>NZ_CP104006.1:0-4901396 GCF_025133195.1 Yersinia alsatica | reverse complement strand
GGCGGACTCCACTCGAACAAGATCAATAAAAGAAAGAAATCAGGATTTTTTGTAACTCATCGTTTTTGACACACGCCAATATGGCCTGTAGCAAGCCAAAGTGACATGCGAACCGTTTTTCGGTTGTTTTTACGACTCACATCCCCCCACGATCCCGGAGTAGTGATCCCAGAGTAGCGGATGCGATCGGAATGGCGGATCATAGCGCAAAAGGAGCAATAGATCCTCCCCTTCCTCACAGATTAGATCCTTTTTATCCACAGGGCATAACTTCTGTCGGGAGTGTAACCTAGCGCACAGCTTTTCGTGCCCTTCATCGTCAATGATCCCGAAATATTTCAGATTATACTGGAATCGCCTTCCCCTTTTCAGTCAACTGATCCTCATTAATCTTTTAAGGATCACGCGGCGATCCTTGCGATTTATCCGGGAGTCCGTATAATCCTCAGCCCTACGTGTGATGCCTGATCTCTTGATGGTCTTGGCCAAAAAGAAACCAGCGGTGAACACGGACAGGCTCTTGGTAAACTCCCGATACAGAATTCTGTGCGGGCGGACGCAATGTCAATTGACTCAGGACTGTACAATTATTACAATCCCGCTTCTTTATATGTTGCGATTGAGGCGTCGGTGTCTTCACTCCGAGCAGCCAAACGCGTTTACTGAATCAGTAATTATTTTAAGTTTAGGTAGAAATCGCTATGAAACGCACTTTCCAACCGTCCGTATTGAAGCGCAACCGTAGCCACGGTTTCCGTGCTCGTATGGCCACCAAAAATGGTCGTCAAGTTCTGGCTCGCCGTCGTGCGAAAAGCCGTTCTCGTCTGACTGTTTCTAAGTAATAAAAGCTAACCATCTAAGTGGTTAAGCTAGCATTTCCTAGGGAGTTACGTTTGTTAACTCCCAGTCATTTTACTTTCGTCTTCCAGCAGCCACAACGGGCTGGCACGCCGCAAATCACCATCCTCGGCCGCCTGAACGAGCTGGGGCATCCCCGCATTGGTCTCACCGTCGCCAAAAAACATGTCAAACGTGCTCATGAACGTAATCGGATAAAGCGCTTAACACGCGAAAGCTTCCGCTTGCATCAGCATACTTTGCCATCAATGGATTTTGTCGTTTTGGTGAAAAAAGGTGTGGCTGACCTCGATAACCGTGCGTTGACGGAAGCTTTGGAAAAATTATGGCGTCGCCACTGTCGCCAGGCTCCCGCATCCTGATCGGGCTAATCAGGGGCTATCAGCTCGTGATTAGTCCGCTGTTGGGGCCGCGTTGTCGTTTCCATCCGACATGCTCTCATTACGGAATTGAGGCATTGAGCCGGTTTGGTATGATAAAAGGCAGTTGGTTAACACTGAAACGCGTATTAAAATGCCACCCTTTGAACCCAGGTGGCGATGATCCCGTGCCGCCGAAACCCGACGATAACAGAGAACACTAACGATGGATTCGCAACGCAATCTTCTACTCATCGCTCTGCTGTTCGTGTCTTTCATGATCTGGCAAGCCTGGCAAGTGGACAACAGTCCTCAACCAGCCGCTCAGACCACGCAACAGACTGCGAATACTGCTACCGGTGATAAAGCAAGCCAGGCTGTGCCAGGCAGTGGTCAGGGTCAACTGATTACTGTAAAAACTGATGTGCTGTCTCTGACCATTAATACCCGTGGCGGTGACATCGAGCAGGCTAACCTGCTGGCTTACCCGGATGCTCTGGGTTCAGACAAAACTTTCGAATTACTGGAAACCACCCCAGCTTTCATTTATCAAGCACAAAGCGGCTTGACAGGCAAAAGCGGCCCGGACAATCCAGCTAACGGGGAGCGCCCGCTGTTCGAAGTGGCTCAAACCAGCTTTGCATTAGCTGATGGTCAAGATGAACTGCGCATTCCATTGACCTTCACCGGCAAAGACGGCTCTGTGTTCACCAAGACATTCGTGCTGAAACGTAATGATTACGCCATTGGCGTCGATTATCACGTTAAAAACGCCTCTGAAGCTCCGCTGGAACTGACGCTATTTGGTCAATTAAAGCAAAGCATCAACTTGCCTAAACACCGTGATACTGGCAGCAATAACTTTGCGCTGCATACTTACCGTGGTGCGGCTTACTCTTCTGATGAAACTAAATATAAAAAATATAGTTTTAGTGATATCGAAGACAAAAGTCTGGACATCACCACCAAAGGTGGCTGGGTAGCAATGTTGCAGCAGTATTTTGCAACCGCCTGGATCCCAGCAGCTAACGAAACCAATACCTTCTACTCCGCTGATTTGGGTAATGGTTTGGCTGCCATCGGCTTTAAAGGTGCACCTGTTGTCATTCAACCAGGCGAGCAGAAACAACTGGGGGCAACCTTATGGGTTGGTCCAGAAATTCAGGACAAAATGGCAGCCATTGCGCCACATTTGGACCTGACTGTTGACTATGGTTGGTTATGGTTTATCTCTCAGCCGCTGTTCAAACTGTTGAAATTCATCCACAGCTTTGTCGGTAACTGGGGCTTCTCCATCATTGTAATCACCTTTATCGTGCGCGGTATCATGTACCCGCTGACCAAGGCGCAATACACCTCGATGGCGAAAATGCGTTTGCTGCAGCCTAAACTGGCCGCCATGCGTGAGCGTATCGGTGACGATAAGCAGCGTATGAGTCAGGAAATGATGGCGCTGTACAAAGCTGAGAAGGTTAACCCACTGGGTGGCTGCTTACCGCTGGTCATTCAGATGCCTATCTTCCTGGCGTTGTACTACATGTTGATGAGTTCTGTTGAGTTGCGCCATGCGCCATTCATCTTGTGGATTCATGACCTGTCAGCACAAGACCCGTACTACATTCTGCCAATTCTGATGGGTATCACCATGTACTTCATTCAGAAGATGTCACCGACTACCGTGACTGACCCGATGCAGCAGAAGATCATGACCTTTATGCCGGTCATCTTCACTGTATTCTTCCTGTGGTTCCCGGCTGGTCTGGTACTGTACTATATCGTCAGTAACCTGGTGACCATCCTGCAACAGCAGTTGATTTATCGTGGTCTGGAAAAACGTGGTTTACACAGCCGCGACAAGAAAAAATCGTCTTAATATGATAAATGCCCAAGGTAATTGGAGTGACGGCTAAGCGCCAAACGACTGACTCCCGATGAGCTGGCACAGGTCAGTGATTCGGGTGACCAATCTGCCGGGAGCAGATTTGAACGCTGCAACTTCAAGAGCCAAGGGTATAGGGCGGTCAATATGACCGCCTTATTCTTTTAGAAGAGAGAAATAACCATGAGCACCATTGACACTATCGTGGCACAAGCAACGCCCCCTGGCCGTGGCGGCGTTGGCATTTTACGTGTTTCTGGTCGTGCTGCCGCCACCGTCGCGCAGGCCGTGTTGGGTAAATTACCCAAGCCGCGCTATGCAGATTATCTGCCTTTTAAAGATGTCGATGGCAGCACATTGGACCAAGGTATTGCTCTCTATTTTCCCGGCCCGAATTCCTTCACTGGCGAAGACGTGTTGGAGCTGCAAGGTCATGGCGGCCCAGTGATACTGGATTTGCTATTAAAACGCATTCTGGCCCTTCCAGGGCTGCGGATTGCCCGCCCCGGTGAGTTCTCTGAGCGCGCATTCTTAAATGACAAACTGGATTTGGCACAAGCTGAGGCTATTGCGGACCTGATTGATGCTAGCTCAGAGCAAGCTGCACGCTCGGCAGTAAACTCATTGCAGGGCGCATTTTCTGTTCGAATCCATCAGTTGGTGGAAGCACTCACTCACTTGCGAATCTACGTCGAAGCTGCCATTGACTTCCCGGATGAGGAAATTGATTTCCTTTCTGATGGCAAAATTGAAGGTCAGTTAAACGGCGTAATGGCTGATTTGGAGCAAGTACGCACAGAAGCCCGTCAAGGCAGTCTATTGCGTGAAGGGATGAAAGTGGTTATTGCTGGCCGTCCTAATGCCGGTAAATCCAGTTTACTCAATGCGTTAGCTGGCCGTGAAGCCGCGATTGTCACTGATATCGCCGGAACAACTCGTGATGTATTGCGAGAACATATTCACATCGATGGAATGCCACTGCATATCATTGATACCGCAGGATTACGTGAAGCCAGCGACGAAGTTGAGCGCATTGGCATCGAACGGGCCTGGCATGAGATTGAACAAGCGGATCGCGTGCTATTTATGGTTGATGGCACCACCACTGATGCCACTGAGCCGGCGGCAATCTGGCCAGAATTTATGGCGCGGTTACCTGCAACGTTACCCATAACAGTGGTGCGTAATAAAGCCGATATTACAGGTGAAACCTTGGGTTTAACCGAAGTGAATGGTCACTCACTAATCCGCTTATCAGCACGAACTGGCGAAGGTATTGACCTGCTGCGTAACCATTTGAAGCAGAGCATGGGCTTTACCAGCAATACAGAAGGTGGTTTCCTGGCTCGTCGCCGTCATTTGCAAGCACTGGAAACAGCCGCACAGCATCTGGTACAGGGCCATGAACAGTTAGTAAGTGCTCGCGCCGGTGAGCTACTGGCTGAAGAACTACGTTTAGCACAACAATCGTTGAGTGAAATTACCGGTGAATTTAGCTCGGATGACTTACTGGGGCGCATCTTCTCCAGTTTTTGTATCGGAAAATGAGTGTGACGCCACAGAGCCAACACAGATTATCGCTAATTTTGATAGTCTTGCTCTCTGGGTCTAAACAATTATACCCAAAGAACTTAGAGTGGCAGGCAGCAAGCCTCCTGCACTTTCAAGGATAAAGGGTATAGGCGCTCGAACACTTAACTCTATCTATAAATTGAGGTATCCATGATTATAAAACCACGTGTACGCGGCTTTATCTGTGTGACTGCTCATCCGGCGGGCTGTGAAGCCAACGTCAAAAAGCAAATCGACTACGTCACCGCAGAAGGCGCAATCGCTAATGGCCCAAAACGAGTATTAGTGATTGGTGCGTCAACTGGATACGGGCTGGCAGCTCGCATTACAGCAGCATTTGGTTGTGGTGCCGATACTCTGGGCGTTTTCTTTGAACGTCCTGGTGAAGATGGCAAACCGGGTACCTCTGGTTGGTACAACAGCGCCGCGTTCCACAAATTCGCGGAACAAAAAGGCCTGTATGCGAAAAGTATCAATGGCGATGCTTTCTCTGATGAAATCAAGCGCCTGACTATCGAAGCTATCAAGCAAGACTTAGGTCAGGTTGATCAGGTCATCTACAGCCTAGCCTCACCACGTCGTACTCATCCGAAAACCGGTGAAGTGTTTAACTCCACACTGAAACCAATCGGTCATGAAGTGAAGTTCCGTGGTCTTGATACTGATAAAGAAGTGATCAAAGAAGCGGTGCTGCAACCAGCAACTCAGGCTGAGATCGACAATACCGTAGCCGTCATGGGCGGCGAAGACTGGCAGATGTGGATTGATGCACTGCTAGAGGCTGGCGTGCTGGCTGAAGGTGCGCAAACAACCGCCTTTACCTATCTAGGCGAAAAAATTACCCATGATATCTATTGGAACGGCTCCATTGGCGCAGCCAAGAAGGATCTGGACCAAAAAGTTCTGACTATTCGCGATAGCTTATCTGCCCATGGCGGCGGCGATGCTCGGGTTTCAGTACTAAAAGCGGTGGTGACTCAGGCCAGCTCCGCCATTCCAATGATGCCGCTGTATCTGTCACTGTTATTCAAAGTGATGAAAGAGAAAGGGACTCACGAAGGTTGTATCGAGCAGGTGTATTCACTGTATAAAGACAGCCTGTGTGGCAATGCGCCACATATGGACCAAGAAGGTCGTCTGCGCGCTGACTACAAAGAGCTTGATCCTGAAGTGCAAAACCAGGTACAGCAGCTGTGGGACCAAGTCACCAACGACAATATTTACCAGTTGACCGATTTCACTGGTTATAAGACCGAGTTCTTAAATCTGTTCGGTTTTGCGGTTGATGGCGTTGATTATGAGGCTGATGTTAATCCTGCGGTAAAAATCCCTAATCTGATTCAGGGCTAATTAACTTCAAGCTTTATTATCAGAAAACCCGCTGTGCGCTGTGCAGCGGGTTACTCACTCTCTCATTATTGCCTTTCGTTATACTCTTCTAATACCCAATCACAAATCTCTTATACCCATAGTGGATAAGCTAAGGTCATTTTCTTCGTTTACGGATCATCCCGGCAATGTTTGAATAATTTCATTCTTAGTTATTCAGTTTATCGCTAACAGAATAGCCCAACCTGCAAAAAAATAAGTTTTTATTTAAATATAATTATACAGGGAAATTATGATGAAGATGCGTTCATTGGTGATACCACTATTCAGTTTAATTATTTTAACCTCAGTGAATGCCCATAGCGAAGAGAAGAAAACCATTAAATTGGGGTTTAATCCCGGCCCCTATAAAGAACAATTTGAGCAAGGCGTGGCACCTTATTTAATAAAGAAAGGATACAGCATTGAATATAAAGATTTCAATGATGGTATTCAGGTAAATAATGCCGTCAGCACCGGTGAGATTGATGGGAATATCATGCAGCACCCGATTTATCTACAAGCAATAAATGAACGGCTACGCATTGATAATACGGGTATTGTTCAGGTACCAACACCGCCAATGGGGCTGTATTCAGCTAAGCACCAAAAGGAGGATAAACCCAAGGAGGGCGCGTGGATTTCAGTTCCTAATCAGCCATCAAATGAATACCGTGCAGCACTTTTACTGCAATCTATTGGTTGGATAAAATTAAAGGAAAAGATTGATCCAGCGACTTTCTCGCAAAAGGATATTACAGAAAATCCGTATCATTTAGTCATCAAAGAAATGGATAATGCTCAGCAAGTCAGAGCGTTGCCTGATGTCGATTTTGGTGCTATTCAAGGCAATTTTGCAGTCTCTAATGGCATAAAGCTCACTTCTGCCCTGCAACTTGAAAAACCCACCACTCAATTTGTTAATGTAGTCACTGTTGCCGGAAAAAATAAGAATACAGAGTTTGCCAAAGATATTATTGCTGGCTATCACTCACCTGAATTCAAAAAATACATTCTGGAAAACGAAAAGTATGCCGGTTATATGTTGCCTGATTATCTGAAATAGTGGAATAACCTGATGATTGAGCTTCAGCATATTTTCAAAACCTTTGAACGTAAAGATATCAAACTCCAGGCACTTAATAATGTCAGTTTAACCATCGACGATGGCGATATATTTGGCATTATCGGTTACAGCGGAGCGGGAAAAAGTACATTACTGCGGATGGTCAACTCACTGGAAAGTCCAACCTCGGGAAATGTCGTGATTGATGGGAAGAATTTGCATGACTTTAGTTCTGAACAGCTTAGGCTGCTGAAAAAGAACATTGGCATGATATTCCAGAACTTTAATTTACTGGAATCAAAGACAGTTTTTAAGAATGTCGCTATGCCACTTATTTTATTAAGAAAAAATAAAAAATTCATTCAACAGCGGGTGGCTGAACTGCTGGATTTCGTCGGGCTGGGAGATAAAAGTCATAGCTTTCCTAATGAGCTATCAGGCGGTCAGAAGCAGCGGGTCGGTATTGCACGCGCGCTGGCAACCAATCCCTCAATTCTATTGTGCGATGAAGCCACATCATCACTGGACCCGCAAACTACCGCCCAAATATTGTTATTACTGAAGAAGATTAATCAGCAATACAATATTACCGTGCTGCTAATTACTCATGAGATGTCAGTCATTCAAAAAATATGCAATAAAGTGGCTGTTATGGAAAATGGCCAAATTATTGAACAGGGTTCAGTATTAACGGTTTTCGGCCATCCAACTCATCCCACCACGATTAATTTTGTTCGTACCGTAATAAAAGACAGCTTACCGGAGAGTGTGAAAAAGCTGCTGGATAAGAGCCATGCCGGGCGTCAATTCAGGCTAGCCTTTATGGGGAATATCGCCACACAGCCGGTTATCAATCAGTTAATCAAGCAATATGATGTTGGCGTCAATATCCTATTTGCCAACATGTCAGAGATACAGGACACCACGCTGGGCCATATGGTGCTGCTATTAACCGGTGAGGACCACCGGATTGATAGCGCCGTCGCTTATCTGGCGGAAACCGGAATTGATATACAGGAAATAAATTGATGATCGAAACCGCTATTACTCTGGACCAATTTATCCAAGCACTGCATGACACTTTGGTGATGGTCAGTATTTCATTGGTGATCGGTTCTCTTATTGGTATTCCTTTGGGTATTTTACTGGTCGTGACCCGCCCGGGAGGGCTAATTAAGAATCGTGTTTTCTACAATATTCTTAACCCTATTATCAATATCATCCGATCCCTGCCCTTTATCATTCTGATGGTGGCTATCATCCCTCTCACTCGCCTGATTGTGAATACCACCATCGGGACGCCGGGAGCGATTGTGCCGCTGATTATCTTTATTGCGCCTTATATTGGTCGGCTGGTAGAAAACTCATTGCTGGATGTTAACCCCGGAATTCTGGAAGCAGCAAAATCGATGGGAGCCACTCCGCTACAAGCTATTTGGTATTTTTTGCTACCAGAGGCACTTTCATCACTCATATTAGCGCTGACCACAGCAACCATTGGTTTAATTGGCGCGACAGCGATGGCCGGTACTGTGGGGGGCGGCGGGATTGGTGATTTGGCTATCACTTATGGCTATCAGCGCTTTGATACTTTCGTAACGGTGACCACCGCCATTGTATTAATTATTACCGTGCAGTTAATCCAATCATTGGGGAATTTATTTGCCCGTAAAATTCGCCGTGAGTAATTAAAAAACCCCTTTTGCTAAACAAAAGGGGTTTCGATTTTTTTTAGCCTCAAGACTATATGATATTAAACCTTAAAGCCGCTGATGACAGTTTCCAATTGCACGGTTTGATCCTGCATGGCTTGCGCTGCCGCAGCCACTTGTTCCACCAGCGCCGCATTTTGCTGAGTTGAGTTATCTAACTGATTAATCGCCAGATTAACCTGCTCAATCCCCAGACTTTGTTCCTGACTGGAGGCCATGATTTCATTCATTAATGCCGCCACATTGGAGACGCCGCTCATCAGGTCATCCATCGTGGTGCCAGCATCTGCCACCAAGCCAGTACCAATCGCAATATCAGCCACTGAGTCTTCAATCAGCTTTTTAATTTCACGGGCGGAAGTGGCAGAGCGCTGAGCCAAGTTGCGCACTTCAGAGGCTACAACGGCGAAACCGCGCCCCTGCTCGCCCGCTCTGGCTGCTTCTACTGCTGCATTCAGTGCCAGAATATTAGTTTGGAAGGCGATGCTATCAATCACACTGATGATATCGACAATTTTCTTCGATGAATGATTGATTGAACCCATGGTATCTACCACTTGTTTCACCACTGTGCTGCCTTTTACCGCAACAGTGGAAGCATCCATCGCCAGTTGGTTGGCGTGGCTGGCGTTATCCGCATTTTGTTTCACGGTACTGGTCAATTCATCCATTGAAGCCGCAGTTTGCTCAATGGAACTGGCCTGATCTTCAGTTCGGGCCGATAAGTCCAGATTACCACTGGCAATTTGACGTGACGCCGAAGCAATCGCCAGACTGCTTTCGCCGACCTGCCGCATCATTTGCTGCAAATAGTCGATAAAATCATTGAAGCTCTGGTTAATGGCGTTGAATTCCGGGCTAGTGCTTTGCGGTAAGCGCTGAGTTAAATCGGCCCCACCCGCAGACAGCGCGGTGATATTCTCTTTCAACACGGCCAACCGCTTCATAAAGACACGGATAGAGAACACCAGGAACAACAGCAATAACAACATGATAGGGATCTGCACTAACCCCAGGTGCAGCAGAATACTGTGGCTCTGTTTGACCAATAAGCTGGTGGGCAAGTCAGTGACTAAATACCACGGGCTATTGGCAATCGGGCGGATAAACAGGGTGTGAGAGGTTCCATCGACATCAAATTCACTTTCCAGTGATTGTTGATCTTTCATCTGCGCCAGTAACCGCTGTGTCTCTGCGGCCATCGGCAAACTACCGGCAAAGTCTGACAGATTTTTTAACTCGGCTTTGCCATCGGCTAAGGCGCTACTACCAACAATCTTGCCATCAGCTTCAACAATCAGAATGGTGCCATTCACTTTCTGTTCCATCTCTTTAACCAGCCGGTTAAAGAAACCTAATGTGACATCAATGGTTGAAACACCATAAACATCGTCACCTTTATAAATCGCCATCGCACAGTTAGTTCTTGGCTGCGGGCTAGCATCATCCTGATAAGCTTTAGCCCAGGCACAGAAGCCTTTAGGCGCATTTAAACCCTCTTTATACCAAGGTTGTTCAAAATAATTTTGCGATTCCGGTGAGTTCCAATGGGTGTTAACCGTTAACTTATTTTCTCCATTGCGAGCAAAAAACGTGCTGAATTTAATTACCCCTTGCTCACGCTTATTCGGTAATGGCCAAATCCCACCACCAAATACATTACTGTCACCATACTGATCCACTAACCCAGGTAATAATTGGTCGATGGTATTACTGTCCATTATGGCAACAGCCTGCGTAATACTGCGGGCTTGTGCTTCTACCTTATTCATTTGCGCGGTTATGGCTGTCGCGATTTGGTCAACGCTATTGCCAATAATGGTGCTTTCAGATTGCTTGAGTTGTGGTGTCACAAAAAGCTGAATAACCACCACGGTGATTATCAGCAAGAAAATGAAAAACGCACTAACGAGTAAGGTGAATCGGGCTTGAGTGGTTTTTAGCATTATCGTGTCGCTCAATGTAAGAGAGCTGGATAGCTCCAGATCTATTAACGGCATTTCGCGTACAGACTTGATAACGGGAAGAAATGATTTTTCCGTTCCTCTCCAGGGATCACAATTTCAGTGTAATAAATCTGCGAAAAACACTGATTTAAGTGAAATTTAAAGGGGTAGCACGGTATATATTCATTGTTTTGTCGTGCAGTCTTGGCCTAATCTTGATGAAGAACGATACTATTTTTTAACGCAACGGGAGTATGTCATGTCACAGCAATCCCTTAAAATTGTTACCCTGCTGGGTAGCCTACGTAGTGGTTCCTACAACGCCATGGTGGCACGCGCGCTACCAAAATTAGCACCTGCGGGTGTCACGATTGAAGCACTGCCTTCTATTCGCGACATTCCGCTTTATGATGCTGACGTGCAACAGGAAGATGGGTTCCCAACCACAATTCAGGCCATTGCTGAGCAAATTCGTCAGGCGGACGGGGTTATTATCGTGACACCGGAATATAACTATTCGGTGCCCGGCGGATTAAAAAATGCCATCGACTGGTTATCCCGTTTACCTAACCAGCCACTGGCTGGCAAACCGGTTGCCATTCAGACCAGCTCGATGGGGCCAGTGGGAGGCGCACGTTGCCAATATCATCTGCGCCAGATTTTGGTCTTCCTCGACGCAATGGTAATGAATAAACCTGAATTTATGGGTGGCGTCATTCAAAGCAAAGTCGATGAGCAAGCCAAGGAATTAGTTGACCAAGGCACATTGGATTTCCTAACCGGCCAGCTTTCTGCCTTTGCCACCTATATTGATCGTGTTCGCGTAAAATAGCGGATTCCCAACCCCCCCTCACTGCCCGATGGGCGCTGGGGGTTTCCTCCACCCACTCACCCATGTTATCAATAGCCACCTTCTCTGTTGTGGATACCCTTGACCGATGGCCATTAAAATCATGCTCTGGCTTATCTTGACCCTGATATCCACATCCTGGCTGGGTTGGTTCGGGTTGAATACACAACAAGCGGAGCGGGAAGCCGAATTTCGCACCACGCATCGCGAACTGAGCCAGCAGTTAGCTCAGCAGCAGGCTATTTTGTTTTTGGCGCTGGAACCGAGCCAACTGGTGCAATTGCAGCGCCACTTTCCTCAGTTAGTGGCGATAAACCAAACACCCGCAGACCAATCAAAAGCCGGTCAGCTAACCTTGCAAGTTCAGGGGGGCGATTACCGCTTATCTAACTCTTACAGTGGCAGCGGTTTACAGGTTAACGGCCAAAAACTCCTGCAAGTGGTGGGCTTACCGGCTAATTTTGACAGTTTGGTCTTACTCTATCAGCAGCATCAATTGGCGGTTCTGGGCCATTCATCAGCCAAAAGCTTCTGGCAGTGGCAAAAGCCCTTGGGAGAAGGGGAACAATCTTTCACCTTAATCGGCCATGCCACTCCCGTTTGGCGTGATTTACCTTGGTTTACCGCCCTACTGCTTTCGCTGATCGCCGCCGCCGTACTGTATGGCTGGCATCGCTGGCAACAGTTGGCGCTGTATCGCGCACATGCCGAGCAGCGGGCTAAATTTGCCGATCAAGCCAGACTGAATGCCATGGGGGAAATTGCGACCGGCATCGCCCATGAATTAAACCAGCCACTGACCGCGACGCTGACCTATAACCAGACTGCGCTAAGGTTATTACCGCCGCAGGACGAGAAAGTGGCGCCATTGCTGGTGGCTTCAGTTGAACAAATCAAACGGATTGCCGCTTTACTGGATCGCCTGCGCACCTTACTCAGCCGTGGGCAGGTAAATTTACAACCGGTGATAGTGGCAGATATCTGGCGGCGGGTTAAGGTGCTTTTGAGCCATGAAATTGCCGCAGCTAACATCATAATATTAAATAATATTCCGGCTCATTTGCCGCCCCTTCAGAGTGACCCTTTATGGCTAGAGCAGGTTCTACATAATTTACTCAGCAACGCCATTCACGCAATACAGCAATCCCCCAAGCCAACCGTCTATTTCACTGTTAGCCAGCAAGCCAAACAGTGGATTATTCAGATTGAAGATAATGGGCCGGGACTAAGTCAGCAGCAACTGGACAACCTGTTTACGCCTTTCTATACCACCCGTGAAAGTGGGCTGGGATTGGGGCTAACCTTGTGTGAAACATTGGTACAGCGAATGGGTGGCGACATAAAAGCGGGGAACAGTGAGCATGGCGGAGCCAGCTTTACCCTGACTTTTCCTCTGATTATCGGGAGCACGCATGACAAAACACATTTATCTGGTTGATGATGATGAGGGCGTACGTGCCGCATTGGCCACGTTGCTCACCACCATGGGCTGGGAAGTTAAAACATTCAGCGGCGGCCAAACTTTCCTCGATACTTTGGCCGTGACTCAACCAAGCTGTGTGCTGCTGGACATTCGTATGCCGGGTAAAAGCGGGATGACGATATTAGAAGCTATTCAATCTCGTGATAGCACCCTCCCGGTCATCATTATGACCGGGCATGGCAATGTTGAATTATGCCGCCGGGCTTTCAAAGGTGGCGCGCTGGAATTTTTAACCAAACCCATTGATGCCGATGTATTAATTGAAACCGTCAGTATGGCTCTGGAGCAGCATGAACAGGCGCTAGCTGCCCAGCAGCAACAGGCAAGTTATCAACAACGGCTCAACCAACTTTCCGCGCGCGAACGAGAAGTGGCGGCCCTGATTATTCAAGGGGAAACCAGTAAACAAATCGCTCACCTTTTGTCACTTTCACCACGCACTGTGGAAGCTCACCGCGCTAACCTCTTTGCCAAGTTGGAAGTAAGCTCTCTGGCGTTGCTTATTCATCATTATGCGCCCCTGATAGTCAGTCATTCATCACTGAAGATAGGTAGATCTACGGAGTAAAACGGGTAGTTAGCCGAATATTTTTTCACCACTTTTCGCCGTAGGATGGCGACACAGTGATGAAATCACTTCGCTAACAATAAGGATTTTATATGATCAAGCCTATTGCCCTGACCTCCGCCTTATTCATTGGCCTGATAACTCAAGCCTCTGCTGCGGGTTTAAACACTGAACGCAATCTCTCTCTGGCGCTGGCCACTGATTTAGCCAGCCGCACCCTCGCAATTTGCCAGGCTGATGGCTATAACGTCGCGGTAACTGTGGTGGATCGTGCGGGCATCATCAAAACAGTGCTGCGCGCGGATAACGCCGGGCCACATACCGTCAAAGCCAGTGAGCAAAAGGCTTTTACCGCGCTGTCGACCAAGACGCCAAGTGGGCAAGTGATGGAAAACAGTCAAAAAACACCTGCGGCCAATAACCTGAAAGATATTCCCGGTTTCTTGCTGTTAGGTGGCGGAGTGCCGGTGAAAGCAGGCGACGAAGTGGTTGGTGCGATAGGGGTTGCCGGTGCGCCGGGTGGTCATCTGGACGCACAATGTGCCACCCAAGCATTGGAAAAAATCAGTGCTCAGTTGAAAGCATAAGACGATAGATAAAGAATTTTAAGTAAAACGCCCCCATCCTCGGTACTGAGGATGGGGGCGTTTTTACAATGCATTGCTAATCATGCACGATTAATGATCAACAAAAGCAATTTTCAGCACAAACAGTAGCGCGACCACTACCACACATGGGCTGATTTCACGCCAACGGCCAGTACCCAACTTCATCAAGCAGTAAGAAATGAAGCCCAGCGCGATCCCTTCAGTGATAGAGAAGCTAAACGGCATCATCACCGCAGTGACAAACGCCGGAACAGCTTCAGTCAGGTCATCCCATTTCACTCGGGACAGGCTAGAGGTCATCAGCACGCCAACATAAATCAATGCACCGGCGGCGGCATAGGCAGGAACCATCCCAGCCAGCGGAGAAATAAACATCACCAGCAGGAACAAAATCCCGACCACGACTGCGGTTAAACCTGTACGGCCACCCACAGACACGCCAGAAGAGCTTTCGATATAAGCAGTGACTGACGAGGTGCCGATAAAGGCACCGGCAACAGAGCTGATGCTGTCCACATACAGCGCTTGTTTCATGCGCGGGAACTTACCTTTATCGTCGGTCAAACCGGCCTTATCCGTCACACCAATCAATGTGCCAGATGAATCAAACAGGTTAACCAGCATGAAAGAGAAAATGATCCCCGCCATACCGATATTCAGCGCGCTGGCTAAATCGACCTGCCCAACCACAGAAGTGACACTTGGCGGCATGGAGAAAATACCGGAGTAATGCACATCACCCAGTGCCCAGCCAATTAAGGTTGTCACCACAATAGAAACCAGCACCGCGGCATGAATATTGCGTGATGCCAGTACCGCGATAATAAAGAAGCCCAGCGCCCCCAGCAGCACACTGTGCGAAGCCAGATTACCCACCATCACCAGCGTATCCGGGTTGGCAACGACGATCCCGGCATTTTTCAGCCCCATCATGGCAATAAACAGACCAATACCGCTGGTAATCCCCACCCGTAGGCTCAATGGGATGTTAGCAATCATCCAGTAACGGATGCGGAAAATGGTCAGCAAAAGGAAACCGATTGCGCCCCAGAAGATAGCACCCATGCCAACTTGCCATGAAATACCCATCGCGCCAACCACGACAAAAGCGAAGAAAGCGTTAAGCCCCATCGCTGGTGCCAGCGCGACTGGCAAGTTAGCCAGTAAGCCCATAAAGATACTGCCAAATGCGGCGATCAGACAGGTGGTGACGAATACCGCCTGCACATCCATCCCGGCAACCCCTAAAATCTGTGGGTTGACGAACACGATGTAGACCATGGTCAGGAAGGTCGTGATGCCCGCAATTAATTCGGTCCGTGCGGTTGTACCATGTTGTTTCAGTTTAAAAACACGTTCGAGCAGCCCCTGCTCAGTATCAAGGTTTGGTTTACTCATTCGAGGAGTTCCACAGAAGGGAGTGATAGTTGGGGATATCCTATAACAAAAAAACTGTTGTTTAGAGCGAGATCACTGTCTTTTTGGCTATTTTTTATCTGCCTTGTTGCGCAACAGATCCCCTTGAGTTCCCCTGGTTTTATTCAACTTATTGAATTTTATTCATTTGGTATTAGTTATATTGCTAGTAGGGTGATTATTTATCGCATTCTGGGGCAGGATGGTTAAAGTGAGGTAAGCCGTAATTTAAACAATTCGTGATTTATACCATTAAAGGATGAGATGTGTGAGCCAGATAGAATGCGTTATGTTCGATTGCGACGGAACCTTGGTCGACAGTGAAGTTCTGTGCTGTCAGGCATACGTTGTGATGTTTGCCCATTATGATATTCACCTATCACTGGAAGAAGTGATTAAGCGTTTTAAAGGCGTAAAGCTCAATGAGATCGTCGCGCTGGTCAGTCAAGAAAATGGTCTGGATGAGCCGATAGATGCGCTGGAGAAACTCTATCGAGCGGAAGTCGCCCGTTTGTTCGATGCGGAGTTGCAGCCTATTGCCGGTGCCAAGGCGCTGTTAGAGCAAATTACCTTGCCGGTTTGCGTGGTTTCCAACGGACCAGTGAGCAAAATGCAGCACTCCCTTGGTCTGACCGGTTTATTGCCTTTCTTTGAAGAAAGGCTGTATAGCGGCTACGACATTCAACGTTGGAAGCCAGATCCAGCACTGATTTATCATGCCGCCAAAGAAATGCATGTTGCCGCTGAGCACTGTATTTTAGTTGAAGACTCAGCGGCAGGAACCCACGCTGGAATCGCGGCAGGTATACCGGTGTTTTATTACTGTGCCGACCCGCATAATCAGCCGATTCACCACCCACTGGTCACCATGTTTGATGATATGCAGCAACTGCCAGAGTTATGGCGCGCCAGAGGCTGGCACATTACTCGCAACTAATTATCGCCACATATTGATGACGCTGGGACATAACACCAGCGTCATCAGTAAGCTAGCGGGGTACCAGTGCTGATAAGGGTTTATTCTATAAAACCAAGTTTGAATACTTCCTTACCTGCCAAAGACTCTAAATTTGGTCGCTCTGGATAAAAGGGCAATAGCGGGAAGAAAACCGAGCCACCAATAATGCTTCTGCTGCTCGAATCTTTAGGGCGTAATCCCCAAATGTTCTGATATGTCATCGGCACCTCCTCTCCATTAACAGTAGCGTTACCGATATACAGCATAATGTGGCCCTCAATATAAATTAGAGTGGTGAAAGGTTTACCGTGATCTTTTAGATACTTTATTCGCTTATTAAGTGGCTGTTTGCTGAGGTCAACCACTCTGATTTCCTGTATCTGTTGTGCCGCATTTCTGGGTAGAAATAGACCAAAGGGTATCATCAGGCTGCGTATTTCTGCTGAACAGTCATTATAAAAATTATAATTTCCCCAACCATATGGCCTGCCACTCATTGATTTCATTAAAGTTGCTATATTGGCGGGCGTCATTTTCCACGGCATGGCGGTGAATTGATCTTTTTTCAGGGTAACCCAGTTAATTTCCACATGGCTATCACCTTTTCGGACTGGAATGGCGACCTGATAACTACCTGATTTCTCACTTCTGAAAGGTAGGATAGTCCCGGGACGGGCAGTAAAATAGAACTTTTCACCTTGATGCACAGATACGGGCTCTTTGATAACAGCGCCCAGGTTTTTCTCCGCCAGTGATATCCATTCAGCAATAAACTTCGGCCCCACAACAGCGACATCATCACTTTTTACCCATCCCGTTACAGTGGGAGAGGTAATGTATTTCCAGTTTTTATCCTGGCTGGTGGCAAAAATATAAATAGGAGTGCCGGGCCTAACCGAAGAATCCTGTAAATTATCAAAAGGATATCCCTGCCCCGCCTCACGAGGGTCATCATAAGCCGGATCGTCCGTTGGTAACATTCTCACTAACGTCTCTCTGAGAGTGATACCCCGGCCTGAAGGGTGATAAATGCCATCAATATTGATATCGGCATTATTTCTCACCGTCTCTTTCCAGACGGAAGAGTTCACTCTGAAATTTTCACCATAAGAAATACTGTCTTTACTCAGAAACTCTTTTATTATTTTATCATTCTTAATTATGACAGAATCACTTCCACTCAGAATGGATGATATATAATAGGGATTCCAAGGAGAATGATCCTCTTTATTCATTCCGAAATAATGCGATTTTAAGTTAGCGAAATTTCGCGTCTGAGCCGCTCCATCCATAACCGGAATGTTTATTTTCTCCGATTTGGGGGATATCCATTTATCAATAGATTGCGAATAATTATCCATCGGGAAAATAGCCTTGGTTGGGTCAACATAATCTAATCCCTCCGAATTTTTAGTGGTAACAGTGCCGACTTCCAAGCCCTGTGGCTCTTTCCCGGTCAAGGAACAAGAGACAAGACAAATAGACATCAGTAAAAGAAAATAAATTTTCATTGCTGCATCCCTGTAATGTAAAAACCAATTTACCTTACTATAAGAATTTTCTGGGCAACGCAAATTCTATTCTTATTTCATTTAGCTAATATTTATTTATCAAGTGAAATTCACAAAAATGATAATCATCATGGAAATTATTATCTCCATGATGATTATCATTTATTAAAATCTGGTAGCATTTCTTAGATAGGCATTACTTTTGAATTGCCGGTTAATAACCGTTTGATGGTATTTTGCTTCTTAATTACATGTTGTGGGCTAAACCGACGATTAAGGCCATTTGCCAGCAGATCCAACGCCAGACATAAGACAAAATAGATAAGTGCCACAAAAAGGAAAACTTCCATCGGGTAAACCATGCTGCGATTATTAACCTGAGTGGCCAAAAACGTCAGTTCATTGACCCCGACGATATAAGCCAATGAAGTATCTTTAATTAAGGAAATCCATTGATTAATAAATGACGGCACCATCATGCGCAATGCTTGTGGCAAGACCACAAACCACAATACTTGCCAGCGATTGAAGCCTAGTGATAGGCCTGCTTGCCATTGACCCGCCCCGATAGCGACAATGCCTGCTTTTACTGCATGGGCTAAGTAGGCTGAAGCAATCAATGCCAGCGCGCACACCACGGTAGTGATTTCTGGGATATCCACACCAAATACAATTGGCAGCAGGAAGTAAGTCCAAAAAATCAGCATTATCACCGGAATTGCCCGGAAAAAGCCTAAAATAGCGGCTAAGATGCCAGCCCAAACACCGCGAGACATCGCCAGCAAGACCCCAAAAATAGTGCCTAATATAGCCGATGCGACCCCAGCCATGAGGCTTATCAGCAAGGTTAATGCCGCGCCCCCCAAGGGGCCATCAGGGAAAGTCCCCCACAGCAGATAACGCCAGTTATCGGCGATAATGGTAAAATCCATTTCAGTGCCCCCTGATTGCGGTTCGCTGTTGACGCCACATACCCCAGGCTTCGATCAGCGCAATAATAGCGATATACAACACTGTTGCCACACCAAATGCCTGGAATGTCCGCAATGTTTCCGTCTCAACCTGACGTGATGCATATGAAAGCTCGGCCACACCAATCGCCATGGCTAATGATGAATTTTTAATAATATTCATGTATTGACCAAGCAATGGCGGCAGCGCGATTTTCAGTGCTTGTGGCAAGACGACATGGCGCATGGATTGCCACCCGGTAAGCCCCAAAGCATGGGCAGCATATTTTTGCCCTTTTGCCACTCCGCTAATCCCAGAGCGCAACTCCTCAGCAATAAATGCCGTGGAATAAAGCGTTAGCCCGATAAAACCGGCTAAAAACTCAAATGAAGGCCAGCTCAGAGTTAACCCGAACACATTGATTTCATGGGGAGTATTCAGCCAGGGTATCCAAGAGGCAGGTAAAAATTGACTCGCCGCAAAGTACCAAAAGAACAGTTGGATTAGCAGCGGAGTATTGCGAAATAGCGTGCTGTAACCAATAGCAAACCACTGCAACGCTTTGAGCTCACTGTCTCTGGCCGCCGCCAGCAGAAAACCCAAGAGTGTGGCAGCGACCACCGTGCAGGCAGAAATCCACAATGTCAGTAGAAATCCGTCCCACAACCAGCTGAGATATTGCGGGGCCAGCAGCCAATCAGTGAGATGATGTAGATTCATATTTTCCTATCAGCTTTAAAGCAAACAGCCCCGCATTATGATGAATGCAGGGCTTATGTCTTCTCATTTCAACACTGATCACGCTTTAGGCTGTTGATCCAATGGCGCAAATTTAAAGTCGCCACGTGGCTGAGCTGCGTTGGTTGCCGGGCCAAACCAGCGGTCATAAATCTTCGCGGCTTCACCGTCTTTTTCCAGCTTAACCAGTGTCTCATTCACACTGGCGGTTAAACGATCTTCACCTTTAGGAATACCGACACCTTGATACTCTTTGGTAATGCTGAATGGCGAGATTTCAAAATCAGCTTTTTGTGCCTCTGGCAGATTACCCAACAAACCCACTAATTTGGCATCATCTTGAGTGATTGCCTGCACATTCCCATTACGCAGGGCAGTAAATGCCAGCGGCGTATCATCATAGGAAATAACTTTAGCTGTTGGATAATGCTCACGCAGGGTTATTTCCTGTACGGTGCCTTTATCCGCACCGATACGTAACTTACCGATGTCTTCCGGTGTTTTTAGCACGCCTTTATGGGCGATAAATTTCTGCCCAGTAGCAAAATAAGGCAGACTGAAGTTCACTTCTTTGGCGCGCTCATCGGTAATGGTGAAGTTGGCAGCAATCAGATCCACTTTTTTAGCTGTCAGCAATGGAATACGGTTAGCCGGATTGGTGGCGCGTAATTCAACTTTGACACCTAAATCTTTAGCAATGGCATTTGCCACATCCACGTCATATCCCACCAGTTTTTTAGTCTGTGGGTCAATATAACCAAATGGTGGGTTGCTATCAAAAACAGCAATCCGCACCACTCCAGCTTGCTTGATATCATCCAGTTTATCAGCATGAGCCGCACCAGAAAGTGTCGCCAAACCGGCTAACAACGTTAATGCCAAAGCCGTTTTTTTCGTGGATAGAGATTGCTTCATTGAAAGCTCCTAACAGGATTAAGATATTGCGATGTGTGTAAGCTAGCAATTCGGCGTTAGGTCAGGAAATAATATAAAACGATATATTTATAACCAATTAATCTCAGTCAATTATTTACTGCTCCCGTTAACTTCAGCAGTGTCTGTTTCGGTGACTATCTTTTTAAGATTAACGACCTCAGCAGGTTTTATTTTACTCTTGGGCTGAGCCACAGACTCGTCAGCAATCTCTGACTGACCAATGAAGATACCGCCTTTTTTGATGGAGAAATTACTGCCTTTTACAATGCCATTTAAACGGCCATTCTCTAAAATTTCCAGATGCTGGGAAACACAAACCCCATCAATACGCCCATCGACCGTAATATGCGGCGCGGTTAAGTTCCCTTCAATATGGCCACTGCGCATCAATCTAATTGTGCCGTCAGTAACAGTAATATCACCGATTACCACGCCATAAATTTGAATATCGCCATCAAGGGTAATATCGCCGTTTAATTTTGTACCCGCGGCGATAATGGTATTTGTCTTCGCGGTATCAGAGGGAGGATTAGAGATTGGCGCAGCAGTATTTAGAGGAGAATGAGTCACCGGTGATACCTTTTCATGGTTACTTGATTTCTTTTTAAACATAATATTTATCAGTATGAAAATGAGGAATAAAGTCGGGGCAAGAAGAAGATAAAAAAACAAATTGTAGGCGATATAGCCAACCAAACATGTAGTCCATAGCACCCAGAACAGGCTAAGTGCAATATTATTTGGCCTATATAGACTTATATTCACTCATCCCGCCCAGTGTGAAACAATTAAATAAGACCTTGGTATTATGGCAATCAATGGAGGGTGAAATATAAACGGATGTAAAACTAACGGATAAGGAGAATAAAAGTGGGGTTAATACCTGAGGAAGGATGTTAATAAAGCGGCCCCAATCAAGCATAAATGCTCAACCTGATTGGGGAAGTCGTTATTTTTCAGTCTTACTCGAAAGCAGTTTCTCTAAATCATCACCACCAAGGTGGCGGAAATCTTGCCCTTTGACGAAGTAGAAAATGAATTCACAAATATTCTGGCAGCGATCCCCAATACGTTCAATTGAGCGAGCGCAGAACAGTGCCGTCAATACGCTGGGTATGGTGCGCGGATCTTCCATCATATAAGTCATCAACTGGCGCACTATGCCTTCATATTCTTGGTCAACTTTCCTATCTTCACGATAAATCCGGATGGCTTCATCTAAATCCATACGGGCAAAAGCATCCAGAACATCATGCAGCATCTGTACAGTATGACGGCCCAAAGACTCCAGACTGACCAATAAAGGTTGGTGCTGATGGGAGAACTTTTCCAGCGCTGTGCGGCAAATTTTATCCGCCACATCACCAATGCGTTCTAATTCAGAAATGGTCTTGATGATAGCCATCACCAAACGCAAGTCGCTAGCTGTTGGCTGACGTTTGGCAATGATGCGCACACAAGCTTCATCAATGGCCACTTCCATCATATTGACCTTTTTATCGCCAGCAATAACCTGCTTCGCTAATTCACCGTCCTGATTATGCATTGCGGTGATCGCGTCAGATAATTGTTGTTCCACCAGCCCGCCCATGGTTAACACTTGGGTGCGGATATGCTCGAGTTCGGCATTGAACTGGCCGGAAATATGTTTATTAAGATTCAGGTTATCCATGATACTTCCCGTACGTATAAGTAGGCGAAATGAATGTGATCGGCTCCAAAGCCATCAACCATAGCGACCAGTAATATAATCTTCCGTCTGTTTTTGCTGTGGGGCGGTAAACAGGGTGTCTGTATCACTGAATTCAATTAGCTCGCCCAGATACATAAATGCTGTGTGATCTGAACAGCGGGCTGCCTGCTGCATGTTGTGCGTAACAATCACCACGGTATAGTCAGATTTCAGCTCGCTGATCAGCTCTTCAATGCGACCGGTAGAGATTGGGTCAAGCGCTGAGCAAGGTTCATCAAGCAACAATACGTCCGGGCGAATAGCGATACCGCGGGCAATGCACAAACGCTGTTGTTGCCCACCGGACAAGCTGTAACCACTCTGGTGCAGCTTATCTTTAGTTTCATTCCACAGTGCAGCTTTGGTCAGAGCCCATTGCACGCGCTCATCCATATCGGTGCGCGACAAGTTCTCGAACAGTTTCACACCAAAAGCAATGTTATCGTAAATTGACATCGGGAACGGCGTTGGCTTTTGGAAAACCATGCCAACTTTTGCCCGCAACAACGCGATATCTTGTTTATCGGTCAGGATATTCTGCCCATCCAATAAAATATCGCCTTCAGCACGTTGATCCGGATACAGCTGGTACATTTTGTTAAAGGTGCGCAGCAGCGTCGATTTACCGCAACCTGATGGCCCGATGAATGCCGTGACCTGGTTTTTGGCAATATCCAGCGAGATGTTCTTCAGCGCATGGAATTTGCCGTAGTAGAAGTTCAGATCGCGAACCTGAATTTTGCTGTTGTTGATGTCAGTAGCCATACTCATCAAGACTTCTCTCTTTTAGCCAATGCCGCCGGAGCAGCATTTTGGAATTTATTGGCGAATCGGTATTTTCATGACTTATTGCTGATTTTCTCTCAGCCAATCAATGCTTTTTCTTCGCGAAAACAACCCGAGCCAGAATATTCAGTAACAGTACGCACAGGGTAATCAGCAGCACCCCTGCCCATGCCAGTTGTTGCCATTCGACAAACGGGCTCATGGCAAACTTAAATATGGTGACCGGTAAGTTGGCGATAGGCCGGCTCAGGTCGGTACTCCAGAACTGATTGGAAAGCGAGGTGAACAGCAATGGTGCTGTTTCGCCCGCAATACGCGCCACCGCCAGCAAAATGCCGGTCAGAATGCCGGAGATTGAGGCTTTCAAAGTAATCGCCGATATCATGCGCCACTTTGGTGTCCCTAATGCATAAGCTGCTTCTCGCAAGCTATCGGGCACCAGTTTCAGCATATTCTCGGTGGTACGAATAACAATCGGCACCTGTAACAGCGCCAGAGCAATCACCCCTGCCCAACCGGAGAAGTGCTCCATCTTGGCCACGACAATGGTGTACACAAACAGGCCGACCACGATGGAGGGCGCGGATAACAAAATATCGTTGATAAAGCGGGTGATTTCCGCCAGCCAGGATTTACGACCATATTCGGCCAGATAAATCCCTGCCATGATACCCAGTGGGGTACCAATGACTGTCGCCCACAGAATTAACAGGCCACTCCCGGCAATGGCATTGGCTAACCCCCCACCCGCGGTATTCGGTGGCGGCGTCATCTCGGTAAACAGTGCCAAAGACATGCCGTCGATACCTTTGGTCACTGTAGAGAATAAAATCCACACTAACCAAAACAAGCCAAATGCCATGGTTGCCATTGAAAGTATTAAGGCAATCCGGTTCTTTTGACGCCGCCAAGCCTGCTTTTTACGGCGGGTTTCTAACAGCGTCGCATCACTTCGCATATCCATCGTTGCCATCTTAGCGCCCCTCTTTCTTAGCCAGACGCAGAATCATGAGCTTAGATAAAGCCAGTACAATAAAGGTAATGACGAACAAGATCAGACCCAACTCCATCAACGCGGCGGTATGCAAGCCGGACTCGGCTTCAGCAAATTCATTCGCCAGCGCGGAAGTAATACTGTTGCCCGGCATAAACAGCGAGAAGCTGTCGAGCTGGTAGGTATTACCGATAATAAAGGTCACCGCCATGGTTTCACCCAATGCACGACCCAGCCCCAACATCACGCCACCAATAACACCATTTTTGGTATAAGGCAGCACAATGCGCCAGATAACTTCCCAAGTGGTGCAGCCAATACCGTAAGCCGACTCTTTCATCATCACTGGGGTTTGTTCAAACACATCGCGCATCACTGCCGCAATGTAAGGAATAATCATGATGGCTAAGATGACACCGGCCGCCAGAATACCAATACCGAATGCGGGGCCTGAGAACAGCACACCAATAATGGGGATACCGGACATCACGTTACCGACAGGCTCTTGAAAATAACGGGCAAAGAGGGGAGCGAATACAAACAAACCCCACATACCGTAAACAATACTTGGGATTGCCGCCAGTAACTCAATAGCCACACCCAGTGGGCGTTTTAACCAGTTTGGTGCTAACTCAGTCAGGAACAGGGCAATACCAAAACTGACGGGAACCGCAATGAGCAAGGCAATAACAGAGGTCACAATTGTGCCGTAAATTGGCACCAATGCACCGAACTGCTCAGCCGGAGGATCCCACTCTTTGGTCCACAGGAAAGCAAAACCAAACTTTTCGATACTTGGCCAGGAAGCCACAATCAATGAAACGATTATGCCGCCCAACATAAATAGGGTAATCAGCGCTGCCAGCTTAACCAGCGCACTGAAAATGATGTCACCGTATTTACTCGGTGCTTTGATCGTCGGCTTATAAGCAGCCATAGACTCTCTTCTCATCGGGGTATTATTTCCCTCCCCAAATAGGGAGGGAGCAATTGATTAAACCAATCTTGTATAAATCACTTATTGGAGCAAAAGCATCGAACGCAAACTGTATTCAATCAGAACAGTGGCTTACCGCTGCTGTCTTTAATCTGAGTTTTCCAGGCTGCACGTACTTGCTCTACCACTTCATCTGGCAATGTTGCGTAATCCAGTGCGTTAGCTTGTTTAGCGCCGTTTTTATAGGCCCAATCAAAGAACTTCAGCACTTCAGTGCCGCTAGCAGGATTTTTCTGCTCTTTGTGCATCAAAATGAATGTTGTTGATGTAATTGGCCATACATCATCACCTTTTTGATTGGTCAAATCTTGAGCGAATGTTTTGCTCCAGTCTACACCTTTTGCCGCAGAGCTAAAGCTGTGCTCAGTCGGGCTCACTGGTTTCCCATCAGCAGAAATCAGTTTGGTGTAAGCCAGATTATTCTGTTTGGCATAGGCATATTCTACGTAGCCAATAGCACCTGGCAGACGTTGAACGAATGCGGCAATACCATCGTTACCTTTACCGCCCAAACCTGTTGGCCAGTTAACAGTAGAGCCCGCGCCCACTTTTTCTTTCCAGTCTGCATTCACTTTAGCCAGGTAGCTGGTGAACACGAATGAAGTACCGGAACCATCAGCACGACGTACGACAGCAATATTTTGATCAGGTAGTTTAACGCCCGGATTCAGCTTCACAATCGCCGGGTCATTCCACTTTTTCACATTGCCCAGGTAGATATCACCCAGTGTTTTACCATCTAATGTTAGCTCACCGGACTTAATGCCAGGGATATTCACGGCTAGCACCACACCGCCAATCACTGTTGGGAATTGGAACAAACCTTCAGCAGCCAATTTGTCGTCTGCTAATGGCGCATCAGAAGCACCGAAATCAACAGTATTGGCAATGATTTGTTTCACGCCACCTGAAGAACCGATCCCCTGATAGTTAACTTTGTTACCTGTTTCTTTCTGATAAGAATCTGCCCACTTGGCATACACCGGCGCGGGGAATGTCGCACCTGCACCTGTCAGGCTTGCAGCAGCGAACGCGGACACAGTGGTCATAGATAAAGTCGCTGCCACAATGCTGGCTACGGTGGTACGCATCAGTTTCATAATCCCTCCTAATGGGATATTAGAATTAACTCTAAATTGTTTTCATCAGATTAAGTATGGTGCAGGAGGGAAAATAGGACAGTTTAATGACAGAAAAATGTACGTAATGTTACAGTTATATGACAAGGAATTGGGGCAACCATAAAAACATTAATTATCAAAAAGTTAGTCGTTATTTTTTATCTTTAATTCATGAATAAGTTCATTTTATCATTTATAAGGCAGCAAAATATCTGACTATTTTCTCATCGAAAATGACAATTTATTACTGAGTGGCGAAAGACAAAAAAGCCGACAAATGCCGGCTTTTATTTATGGGATACTGGTTATGCGTTATTCAACCGTTACCGATTTCGCCAGGTTGCGTGGTTTATCCACATCAGTACCTTTAATCAGCGCAACATGGTAAGCCAGTAGCTGTAGCGGCACGGTGTAGAAAATTGGCGCAATAATCTCTTCAACATGAGGCAATGGCACAATCTTAACCCCTTCGCTGTTGGTAAAACCGGCATCTGCATCAGCAAACACATACAGCAAGCCACCGCGAGCGCGAACCTCTTCAATGTTGGATTTCAGTTTTTCCAATAATTCATTGTTAGGTGCCACCACGATAACGGGCATATTGGCATCAATCAAAGCTAATGGGCCGTGTTTCAACTCACCGGCAGCGTAAGCTTCAGCATGAATATAAGAAATCTCCTTCAGCTTCAGTGCGCCTTCCATTGCGATCGGGTATTGATCACCGCGACCCAGGAACAATGCATTGTGCTTATCAGAGAAACCTTCGGCTAAGGCTTCAATGGTTTTATCCAGCGACAACATTTGCTCAATATGGACAGGTAAGGATTGCAATGCTTCAACAATTTCTTGTTCCAGCTTCAAGCCGTCCTTAATGCCTTTCAGTAAACCAATACGGCCGACCAACATCAATAATACGGTCAATTGAGTGGTAAAAGCTTTGGTTGAGGCAACGCCAATCTCAGTCCCGGCTTTGGTCATCAGAGCCAAATCTGATTCACGAACCAGTGATGAACCTGCAACGTTACAAATTGCCAGCGAGCCTAAATAGCCCAGCTCTTTCGACAAGCGCAAAGCCGCCAAGGTATCGGCCGTTTCACCCGATTGTGACAACGTGATTAACAGACTATTCGGGCGCACCGCAGGTTTGCGATAACGGAATTCAGAGGCAATTTCAACATCACAAGGCACGCCAGCCAGAGCTTCAAACCAATAACGTGAAACCATACCCGAGTTGTAAGAAGTACCACAGGCTATGATTTGAATATGTTGGACATCAGCCAGCAAAGCATCAGCGTTCGGGCCTAGCTCAGACAAGTCAATTTTTCCGTTATTTAGGCGGCCTTCCAACGTATTTTTAATTGCTGTTGGCTGCTCATAAATCTCTTTTTGCATGTAGTGGCGATAAACACCTTTGTCGCCTGCATCGTACTGCAACTGAGATTCAGTTTCCGGACGCTCAATGGCATTGCCTTGTTTGTCAAAAATACTGACGCTGTGGCGAGTCACTTCAACCACATCACCTTCTTCAAGGAAAATGAAACGGCGGGTAACAGGTAACAGAGCAAGCTGGTCAGAGGCGATAAAGTTTTCACCAATGCCACAACCGATAACCAATGGGCTACCTGAACGAGCGGCAACCAAGCGGCTTGGGTCACGGCTATCCATCACCACAGTGCCGTATGCGCCACGCAGTTGTGGGATAACACGCTTCACCACTTCCAACAAAGAACCGCCTTGTTGCTGTTCCCAATGGACCAGGTGAGCGATAACTTCAGTATCAGTTTCAGAGCTGAAGCTATAGCCACGACTCGCCAGTAACTCACGCAAAGGTTCGTGATTTTCGATAATGCCGTTATGAACCACGGAGATATAATCAGAAACATGCGGGTGAGCATTCGCCTCAGATGGCGCACCATGAGTGGCCCAGCGGGTGTGCGCAATGCCGGTACCACCGTGCAGATCTTGCTTTTCAGCAGCATCCGACAGTTCTTGTACCTTGCCCAACCGACGCAAGCGCGTCAAATGGCCTTCAGCATCAACGACTGCCAAACCAGCAGAGTCATAGCCACGGTATTCCAGACGACGTAAACCTTCGATCAGAATCTCAGCGATATCACGTTGCGCTACTGCGCCAACAATTCCACACATCTGTTTTATTCCTATGTAAGGTTCTTTAAGAACCTTGTCGATGTCAGTGACCTGATTGATCCGGATTTTCCGGGTTCCCCGAGCCTGTAGAGTTGGGGATTATTATGTTTTGTTCTGTATTCTCGGCAGAGATGAATAAGCCAAAAACACAGGGCAAAACATCCCTTCAAAGCATAATAAATCGCATTGAAGAGCTATTTTTTTAATCAATTTATAATCTTAAATATACCCGGTAAAACTCAAGTTACCGCTCGGCGGCGACTGAATAAACCCAAGACGTTGAGACACTCAATATCTTGGGTGACTGATGGCAGCCAACAACCCAGTATCTTGAAAGATGACGGGGATAGATTATTTTTTCTTCACCGGACGTTGCCACCCCTGAATATGAACTTGCTTGATACGGCTGAGTACTAATTCATTTTCGGCGATATCACGTGTCACAGTGGTACCTGCAGCGATAGTGGCGCCATTAGCGACAGTGACGGGAGCAACAAGCTGAGTATCGGACCCGACAAAGACATCATCGCCAATTATAGTTTTAAACTTATTAGCTCCATCATAGTTGCAAGTTATAGTTCCTGCGCCAATATTTACGCCAGAACCAATTTCAGCATCACCTAAATAGGAGAGATGGCCAGCTTTAGATCCTTTGCCCAAGCGGGATTTCTTGATCTCAACAAAGTTACCGACATGTGCACCTTCTGCTAACTCGGCACCCGGGCGCAAGCGGGCAAATGGCCCAACAGTACAGCCAGCATCCAAGCGAGAATCTTCCAACACAGTATAGGGGCTGATTTCTGAATCATCGCCAATCACACAGTTTTTAAGCACGCATCCGGTACCAATACGGACCCGATCGCCTAAAGTCACATGACCTTCAATGATGACATTGGTATCGATAGTGATATCGCGACCATGTGTTAATTCTCCGCGCAAATCAAAACGCGCCGGATCCAGTAACATCACCCCAGCCAATAGCAGCTTCTCTGCTTGCTCGGATTGATATACCCGCTCAAGGGTCGCTAATTGCAGGCGATTATTGACCCCTTCAACTTCACTCAGACGAGTGGGGTGTACCGCAGCAATTTTCTTACCATCAGCATGAGCCAATGCAATAATATCAGTGATATAAAACTCGCCCTGCGCATTGTTGTTATTCAGCAATGATAGCCAGCGCTTTAAATCACGACCAGTCGCCACCAGAATCCCAGTGTTGATTTCATTAATTTCACGCTGTGCATCGCTGGCGTCTTTATGCTCAACAATCCCGACCACATCGCCGTTCTCGCGCACAATACGACCATAACCACTTGGGTTATCCAGTTTTACCGTCAACAGTCCGATACCGCCTTGTGGTTTTGCGGCTAACAATCGTTGCAGAGTATCAACGGAGATCAAAGGCACATCGCCGTAGAGCATCAGGACGTCTTCATCATCAGCAAAATGCGGTGCCGCTTGCTGCATCGCGTGCCCAGTACCTAACTGTTCTGCCTGTAATACCCAATTCAACGCCGGGTCGGTCAGTGTTTTTTTCAACAACTCACCACCGTGCCCATAAACCAGATGAACATGTTGTGCACCCAACTTCATGGCCGCATCAATAACATGCTGAACCATCGGCTTACCTGCCAATGGGTGTAACACCTTAGGAAGGTCGGAATACATACGAGTCCCCTTACCTGCGGCAAGGATGACTACACTCATTGAGCTGTTAGACATAAGCAACCTGATAACTCCAAATTAATAGACGGAAGTAAACCTGTTTAGCGAAATAATTACTACATATTTCTCAACGAAAAACGTACTCAACCCGCGTGGTTAAAGGGTTGTAGCTATGTGCCATGTAACAAAAAAATGTAGCAGAAAGTGTCTGCGATCGGCGACGTTTTCTGAGCTGTTTTTGCCGAAATTCAATCACTCATGCGAGTTATTAACCACTTATTTTACGACAAGAAACAAGAGTTTTCAGAAAGAAACGTTATTAGTTTAGCTTAGGCTTAATTAAATGCAGAAGAGGTGGGTGGGAGACTGATATGGCAAAGGATTAAGTATTCACCAACTGGGGATAAAAAAATGCCAATCAGTTTTCACCAATTGGCATTCTATCGTTCTTTATATGATAACTTTATAAATCAATGAATTAATAACCCATTAAATATAAAATTACATCGCTTTCCTGGTCAGCTCGATTACGCGTAGTTTCGCAATCGCCTTCGCCAATTCAGCGGATGCCTGAGCATAGTCGACATCGCCGTGGGAACTGTTGATATGAGCTTCTGCTTTACGCTTAGATTCCAGCGCTCTAGCTTCGTCCAGATCTTGTCCACGAATAGCAGTGTCAGCCAATACGATCACAACGCTCGGTTGCACCTCAAGGATGCCGCCAGAAAGATAAATGAACTCTTCCTCACCGAACTGCTTAACGATACGTATCATGCCAGGCTTAATGGCAGTGAGCAGTGGGGCGTGACCAGGGAAAATCCCCAGTTCACCTTCACTACCCGTCACCTGAATTTTTTGTACCACGCCTGAGAACATCTTCTTCTCTGCGCTCACAACATCCAGATGGTAAGTCATTGCAGCCATGTCACCCTCCAGTCAACAGCGTTACAGTTTCTTGGCTTTTTCCACTGCTTCTTCAATGGTGCCAACCATGTAGAACGCCTGTTCCGGCAGGTGGTCATAGTCGCCGTTCATGATGCCTTTGAAACCACGAATGGTGTCTTTCAGCGATACGAACTTGCCCGGTGAACCGGTAAAGACTTCTGCCACGAAGAACGGTTGAGACAGGAAGCGCTGGATTTTACGCGCACGGGATACAACCAGTTTGTCATCTTCTGACAACTCGTCCATACCCAAGATCGCGATAATATCTTTCAGTTCCTGGTAACGTTGCAGAATAGACTGCACGCCACGCGCTACATCGTAGTGCTCCTGACCAACAACCAGTGGATCGAGCTGACGGCTGGTGGAGTCAAGTGGGTCAACCGCCGGGTAGATACCCAGAGAGGCGATTTGACGACTCAGAACGACGGTTGCATCCAAGTGAGCAAAAGTGGTTGCTGGTGATGGGTCAGTCAAGTCATCCGCAGGCACGTAAACGGCCTGAACAGAGGTGATTGAGCCCGTCTTGGTGGAAGTAATACGTTCCTGCAACACACCCATCTCTTCTGCCAGCGTTGGCTGATAGCCTACCGCAGATGGCATACGACCCAGCAGTGCGGATACTTCCGTACCGGCCAAGGTATAACGATAGATGTTATCGATGAACAGCAATACGTCACGACCTTCATCACGGAATTTCTCCGCCATGGTCAGGCCGGTCAGTGCAACGCGCAGACGGTTACCTGGTGGCTCATTCATCTGGCCATAAACCAAGGAAACTTTGTCCAGAACGTTGGAGTCAGTCATCTCGTGGTAGAAGTCGTTACCCTCACGAGTACGTTCACCTACACCAGCAAATACGGAATAACCTGAGTGCTCGATCGCGATGTTACGGATCAGCTCCATCATGTTTACCGTTTTACCCACACCAGCACCACCGAACAGACCGACTTTACCGCCCTTAGCGAACGGACAAATCAGATCCATTACCTTGATACCGGTTTCTAACAGATCTTGCGAGCTGGCAAGCTCTTCGTAAGAAGGCGCTTCGCGGTGGATTGCCCAACGCTCTTCTTCACCGATAGGACCTTTCATGTCGATTGGGTCACCCAATACGTTCATGATACGGCCCAGAGTTGCTTTACCAACCGGCACTTCAATTGGGTGTTCCAGGTTGATAACTTTCAACCCACGGCTCAAACCATCGGAAGAGCCCATTGCGATACAACGAACAACACCACCGCCCAGCTGTTGCTGAACTTCCAGCACTAGCTTCTCAGCCGTGCCTTCAACCTCAAGGGCGTTGTACACTTTTGGTACAGCGTCTTGGGGGAATTCGACGTCCACTACGGCGCCGATTACCTGGATAATCTTTCCAGTAGCCATCTTGAATCCTCTACGTAATACGTTTACCCGTCATATTTCAAATTACTGGCGCGTTAGCCGCCTGCCAGCAATATGAACTACTTAGGGTAATAGCCTGGTTAAACCGCGGAGGCTCCCCCGACGATCTCGGTGAGTTCCTGAGTGATGCTGGCCTGACGAGCTTTGTTGTAAACCAACTGCAGCTCTTTGATCAGGCTACCGCCGTTATCGGTGGCGGCTTTCATCGCTACCATTCGCGCGGCCTGTTCGCTGGCCAGGTTTTCAACGACGCCCTGATAAACTTGCGATTCCACATAGCGACGCAGGAGAGTATCCAGCAATGCTTTTGGATCGGGTTCATACAGGTAATCCCAGGATTTCTTCTTCAGCTCACCATCTTCCGCTGGCGGAAGAGGTAACAGCTGCATGATCCGTGGTTCCTGAGACATCGTATTGATAAACTTGTTATTCACGATATACAGTTTATCCAGACGACCTTCATCGTAGGCTTGCAACATCACTTTTACTGGACCGATAAGTTCTGACAGAGAAGGGTTATCCCCCATGCCAGTAACCTGAGCAACAATCTTGCCGCCCACGGAACCAAAGAAAGATGCTGCTTTTGATCCAATCAGCGCTAAATCGCATTCAACGCCTTTTTCAGACCAACCTTTCATCTCAGCTAACAGTTTTTTGAACAGGTTAATGTTCAAACCACCACACAAGCCACGGTCTGTAGAAACCACCAGATACCCAACACGCTTAACGTCGCGCTCTTCCAGGTACGGATGTTTATATTCCAGATTACCTAGCGCAAGGTGACCAATCACACTACGCATTGTTTCTGCATAAGGACGGCTGGCCGCCATGCGTTCCTGCGATTTACGCATTTTGGAGGCGGCGACCATCTCCATGGCTTTGGTGATCTTTTGCGTGTTTTGCACGCTGGCGATCTTGGAACGTATCTCTTTTGCGCCGGCCATTTCTGCTTCTCCTCATTGCCAGACGGCCTGCTTTCCTAATGAAAAGCAGGACCGTATAGCGTTACCAGGACTGGGTTGCCTTGAATGTATCGAGGATGCCTTTCAGCTTGGCCTCGATCTCATCGTTATACGCGCCAGTTTGGTTGATTTGTTGCAGAAGCTCGGCATGCTCACGGTCAGCAAATGCTAACAGTGCGGCTTCAAAGCTACCTACCTTCGCCAACTCGATATCACCCAGATAACCACGTTCAGCTGCGAACAGAACCAGAGATTGCTGCGCAACAGACATCGGTGCGTATTGTTTCTGTTTCAGAAGCTCGGTCACTTTCTGACCATGGCTCAGCTGTTTACGTGTTGCATCATCCAAATCGGATGCGAACTGGGAGAACGCAGCAAGTTCACGATACTGTGCCAGAGCGGTACGGATACCACCGGACAGTTTTTTCATGATCTTGGTCTGCGCTGCACCACCCACACGGGATACGGAGATACCTGGGTTAACCGCAGGACGAATACCGGCGTTAAACAGGCTGGATTCCAGGAAGATCTGACCATCGGTAATAGAAATTACGTTGGTCGGAACGAACGCGGAAACGTCCCCTGCTTGGGTTTCAATGATTGGCAATGCGGTCAAAGAACCGGTTTTACCTTTCACTTCACCCTTGGTAAAGGCTTCAACGTAATCCGCGTTAACACGCGCAGCACGCTCCAGCAAACGGGAGTGGAGGTAGAATACGTCGCCAGGATATGCTTCACGACCTGGTGGACGACGGAGCAGCAAGGAGATTTGACGATATGCAACAGCCTGTTTAGACAGGTCATCATAAATAATCAGAGCATCTTCACCGCGGTCGCGGAAATATTCACCCATGGCACAACCGGAGTAAGGTGCCAGGTATTGCAATGCTGCAGATTCAGATGCAGTAGCCACAACCACGATGGTGTTAGCCAATGCGCCATGTTCTTCCAGTTTACGCACTACGTTTGCAACAGTAGAGGCTTTCTGGCCGATAGCAACATACACACATTTGATGCCTGAATCGCGCTGATTGATGATCGCATCAATCGCCAGAGCAGTTTTACCTGTCTGACGGTCACCGATGATCAATTCACGCTGACCACGACCGATTGGAATCATGGCATCGACAGACTTATAGCCTGTCTGAACGGGTTCATCAACGGATTGACGTTCGATTACGCCAGGTGCGATAGCTTCAACAGCTGAGAAGCCGTCATTTTCTACCGGACCTTTACCATCAACAGGTTCACCCAGAGTATTGACGACGCGACCTAGCAGGCCACGACCGACAGGAACTTCCAGGATACGGCCAGTACATTTAACCTTCATGCCTTCGGCAAGATCGGCGTACGGACCCATAACTACTGCACCAACGGAGTCGCGCTCCAGGTTCAGTGCGATTGCGTAACGGTTGCCAGGCAGTGCGATCATCTCGCCTTGCATAACGTCGGCCAGACCGTGTACACGAATGATCCCGTCACTAACGGAAACAATAGTACCTTCATTGTGAGCTTCGCTCACTACATTGAACTGAGCAATGCGCTGCTTGATCAGTTCGCTGATTTCGGTGGAATTCAGTTGCATATGCTCCAGTCCCCTTAAGACTGCAAGACGTCTGCCAGGCGTTCAAGACGACCGCGAACGCTGCCATCTATCACCATATCGCCTGCACGTATTACTACGCCGGCCATTACAGACTTATCAATTTTGCAATTCAGCTTAACTTTGCGTGACAGACGTTTTTCCATCGCAGCGGCAATTTTAGCCAGCTGTTCGTCGTTAAGTGCTCTCGCTGAGGACACTTCAACGTCGACGGTAGACTCCAGTGAGGCACGCAGTTGAATAAACTGCTGCAACACCTCAGGAAGAACCAGTAAACGGCCATTCTCCGCCATAACTCGAATGAAGTTCTGTGCGGGTTCATCGAGCTGATCACCACAGACTGCAATAAACGTCTTAGACATTGTTTCTGGCGCAACAGCACCGGAAAGCAATTCAGCGATTTGTTCATTGCAAGTCACTTGGGCAGTAAACGCCAGCATATCCTGCCAACGATCAACCGCCTGGTGCTCAACAGCAAAGTCAAAAGCTGCTTTGGCGTAGGGGCGAGCTACAGTTACAAATTCAGACATCAGCCCCTCCCTCCTTACAGTTCAGCGACCAGTTTATCAACGATGTCGCTGTTAGCAGCTTCATCCACGGAACGTTCGATGATCTTCTCGGCGCCAGCTATAGCCAACATCGCGACTTGCTTACGCAACTCTTCACGAGCACGCTTACGTTCGGCGTCGATCTCTGCCTGCGCTTGCGCCACGATTTTGTTACGTTCCTGTTCAGCTTCAGCTTTAGCTTCATCGATGATCTGAGCTTTGCGTTTACTTGCCTGCTCAATGATCACCTGTGCTTCTGCTTTGGCCTTCTTCAGTTGGTCGGTCGCATTGGCTTGCGCTAAGTCCAAATCTTTTTTGGCACGCTCTGCAGAAGAGAGACCGTCAGCAATTTCTTTTTGACGCTTCTCGATGGCTGCCATAATTGGCGGCCATACATACTTCATACAAAACAGGACAAACAGGACAAACGCGATGGCCTGGCCGAGGATTGTTGCGTTAAGATTCACAGCACAATGCCTCTTTAAAAGTTAATAGTTTGGTGTAGTTCACAGTAGAGAAAACTCTACTTACGCGACAGCAAACATCACGTACAGACCCAGACCAACAGCGATCATTGGGATGGCGTCAACCAGACCCATGACGATAAAGAACTGTGTACGAAGCAGAGGAATCAGGTCAGGCTGACGTGCAGCGCCTTCCAAAAATTTACCACCCAGGATGCCGATACCGATCGCAGCACCGATTGCCGCTAAACCCATCATTATAGCGGCAGCCATGTACAGCAGATCCATATTCAGGTTTTCCATGACAGTCTCCAGTTTATTTCAGTTAAAACGCAGTAGTGTTATAAGAAAATCAGTGCTCTTCGGATGCCATCGACAGATAGACAATCGTCAGAACCATGAAGATAAAGGCTTGTAACGTAATAATCAGTATGTGGAAGATAGCCCAAGGTAAACTGAGCATCCACTGTGACCACCACGGCAACAGACCCGCAATAAGGATGAAGATCAACTCACCCGCATACATGTTGCCGAACAGTCGCAGACCGAGTGAAACCGGTTTGGACAGCAGGCTGACACCTTCCAGAATTAAGTTAACTGGAATGAATATCGGGTGATTGAACGGCTGCATCGTTAATTCTTTTACGAAGCCGCCTACACCTTTCATTTTAATGCTATAGAACAGGATCAGGATGAATACACCCAATGCCATGGACAAGGTAATGCTCACGTCAGCAGTTGGTACCACACGTAGTGCTGGTAACCCAAAGACATGTTCACCGATGTAAGGCAGTAAATCGATTGGCAGCAAGTCCATCATGTTCATCAATAGAACCCAAACAAACACGGTCAGGGCCAATGGTGCGATGACTTTACTTTTGCCGTGGTACATATCCCGTACACTGCCATCGACAAAACCGATAATTAACTCAACGGCAGTCTGCAATTTGCCGGGCACACCACTGGTGGCGTTTGCTGCAACTTTGCGGAACACAAGCAGAAAAGCTAACCCCAGCACGACAGAGAAGAACAGAGAGTCAATGTTCAACGTCCAGAACGTCGCAGGGCCAGGTGAGTGGGGATTGACCAACTCAAAGGTACGCAGGTCCAACTGAAGGTTATTCAGGTGGTGACCTATGTAGTCCCTTGGAGTAGAGATTTCTCCTGATGCAGACATGATGCCTCTTACCCTTTTGTAGTTAAATACGATAACTGTTAAGTACGGTAGCCGCTCATCACGGCCGGTGCCAATATCTGCACAATCAGCACCGATAAGTAGGTTAAACCGAGTGGCGCAAACGCAGCTTTAAACAGCCCTAGTGCAACAATCAGCAAAATTATCGTCACGATAACTTTTAACCCTTCGCCAATGGCAAACGACCACGCAACACGACCTGGAGCAGCTGTTTTTGCCTGATGGCGGCAAGCGAACAACATAAACATGGCACTGGGCAACCAGGCTGCCAATCCTCCTGCCAAAGCAGAAGCACTCCATTCCAGGCTTTTAAAACCAAAAGCAGCACTGAGAACAACAAAAGTCATTAACTGCAACAACAGCAACTTTCGTGCAATTTTCCCACTGTAAAGGGATACAGGCATGACGTTTGTTCTCTCCGAACCACACTAAGGGTATGCTGAGTGAGGTATAAAACTGCCTTTTACCCCATTGAGTCAAGCAGCAAAAAACGAGCAAATTATACGGGCCACTCAAACGAATTCAATCGATAAGTAGCGAAAAGGTGAACAATTATTTAAATTTTCTACTTTCGAGCTATTTTCACAAGAAAAGCCTCGGAATAAAGCCCTTATTTAATTGTCTGACGATTCCAAACATTATCAATAAAGCGTGGAACCGATCACATAACTAAAAACAAACTGATTTATATCCCATAAGACTTCGCTTTGTCTTTAACGAAAAGAGCCATTAAAACTTTTACAAATCATAATTTTAAAATTAAAACTATTATCAAACAACTCATCTACTTAGTAAAAACTTCCCATTGACATTTCAGATAATAATTTGGCAACAGTTCGGATACATAAAAAGAGTGATGTCGATGAGATAATAATGACCAAAGTGACTATTTGGTCCCTTTCAATATTGTTATGTCACTAACTACCGCTGTTTTTGTAAACAATAGGTGAAATATTATCTACGCATACGATAATCAGCGAATAAATACCCACCAAAATTAAAAACACTAAATGTAATAAAACTCGGCGTCTCGACTAAGAATTTATTACATTTTTTTGATAAATAACAAAGTTAGTTTGACTTAAGAATAACCAGATGACGCTCACCATCCAACTCAGGAACTTGCAGTCGAATAACCGACTCAAGAGTAATACCCGCAGGCAGTATAGCTAATTCATCATCCGGCCTAACCCCTTTAAGCGCATAAAAACGCCCTTCAGGCTTAGCTGGTAAGTGGTGGCACCAAGACAGCATATCTTGTAAGGATGCAAATGCACGGCTTATAACCCCATCAAATGGGGGTTCTGCGACAAAGTCCTCAACACGGCTTTGAACTGGTTCGATATTATTTAGACCTAATTCATGCTGAACCTGACGCAGGAAGCGAACACGTTTACCCAAGCTATCAAGCAAGGTGAAATGTGCATCGGGACGCACTATGGCCAAGGGTATCCCAGGAAGCCCCGGACCGGTGCCGACATCGATAAACCGGCTACCTTGCAAATGTGGGTTTACCACAATGCTGTCCAGAATGTGCCGAACCAGCATTTGCATTGGGTCACGGACAGAAGTCAGGTTATAAGCTTTATTCCACTTATGCAGCAGCTCTACATAGCCTATCAACTGATGTTTTTGCTGATCGGGCAGCGCAATATCTGCTGCACTCAGCAGGGAATCTAATTTTTTTAACACCACAATTATCCTCTGACAGAGATATGTTCTGTCAGCATGTAAAAGGCCGATATACGAATATGATAATCTAGCTTAATGTTTAGTTATAGCTTGAATACAAAGCAAAATTGCCTGCTTAGCTTTGAGCTACACAGGCAATTATTAGGTCGTTAGGCGCTGCGGCGCAGCAATCCTTGTTTTTTCAACCAAACCAGTAAAATAGAGATCGCCGCTGGTGTGATACCTGAAATACGTGAAGCTTGCCCGATCGAGTTAGGTTTATGATCATTCAATTTAGCGATCACTTCGTTTGATAAACCAGAGACTTGGCGGTAATCAAGATCAGCAGGCAGTAAGGTATTTTCATTGCGCAGCTGCTTTTCGATCTCTTCTTGCTGCCGAGCAATATACCCTTCATATTTCACCTGAATTTCAACCTGATCAGCAGCTTGTGGGTCTGTTAATGCCGGACCAAAAGAGGGTAAGGTTGTCAACAAACGATAATCGATTTCAGGGCGGCGCAGCAGCTCTTCACCATTGGCTTCTTTCGATAATGGGGCTTTTAGCAACGCATTGATTTCGGACACATTCTCAGAATGAGGATGCACCCAGATGTCACGCAGGCGCTGGCGTTCTTTCTCAATCAGCTCGATTTTCTTGCTGAAGTGTTCCCAACGAACATCATCGACCAATCCTAATTTTCGGCCCATTTCGGTCAGACGCAGATCGGCGTTATCTTCACGTAGCATCAAACGATATTCAGCTCGTGAGGTAAACATACGATAGGGTTCTTTGGTGCCCAAGGTGCTTAAATCGTCCACCAGCACGCCAAGGTAAGCTTCATCACGACGAGGTGACCACCCATCATCATCATTAGCGAAACGCCCCGCATTGAGGCCTGCAAGCAGCCCTTGGGCCGCAGCTTCTTCATATCCGGTGGTGCCATTGATTTGCCCAGCAAAGAACAAACCGTGGATATATTTGCTTTCCAGCGTAGGTTTCAAATCACGCGGATCAAAGAAATCATACTCGATGGCATAACCAGGTCGAATAATACGTGCGTTTTCGAGCCCTTTCATTGAACGGACTATTTGCATCTGTACGTCGAAAGGTAGACTGGTAGAGATACCGTTCGGATAGATCTCATTGCTGGTCAAACCTTCCGGTTCAAGGAAGATCTGATGTGAATTGCGATCAGCAAAACGCATGACTTTATCTTCGATCGATGGGCAGTAACGTGGCCCGATCCCTTCGATGATCCCCGCATACATCGGGCTGCGATCCAAGTTATTGCGGATCACTTCATGCGTTTTCTCATTGGTGTATGTGATATGACACGCCATTTGCTCAGGGTGCTGCTCGGCATTGCCAAGGAAGGAGAATACCGGGATTGGGGTATCACCTAACTGAGGGGCCAATTGGCTAAAATCTATGGTGCGTGCATCGATACGAGGTGGTGTACCGGTTTTAAGGCGATTGACGCGCAGCGGCAGTTCACGCAGGCGTTGCGACAATGAGATTGATGGTGGATCACCAGCGCGACCACCACTGTAGTTCTCAAGGCCGATATGAATTTTTCCATCCAGGAAGGTACCGACGGTGAGTACCACGGCTTTAGCACGGAATTTCAGACCCATTTTGGTCACAGCGCCGACCACATGATCATTTTCAACGATGAGATCTTCAACAGGTTGTTGGAAGATCATCAAGTTAGGTTGATTCTCCAATGCGGTACGTACGGCCTGGCGATACAAGACGCGGTCTGCCTGAGCTCTGGTCGCTCTTACCGCTGGCCCTTTGCTGGCGTTTAGTATCCTAAACTGAATACCGGCTTGGTCAGTTGCCATCGCCATTAAGCCACCGAGAGCATCGATCTCTTTTACCAGATGCCCCTTACCGATACCGCCAATCGCTGGGTTACAAGACATTTGTCCCAGTGTGTCGATATTGTGCGTCAGCAATAAGGTCTGACGTCCCATGCGTGCCGCTGCCATTGCAGCTTCCGTGCCGGCATGGCCACCACCAATGATGATGACGTCAAATTGATCTGGATAAAACATGGTACTGCACCTCGCCGTTATGCGAATTTCTGTGTTTGCCCTGGGGTGGGGGATTCTACTCAAGTTTAGACGATCGACCAAGCAGCTTAGGATCGCCCTTAATTAAAAGAAGATCTTTTTATTTAAAGATCTCTTTATTAGATCTCTTATTAGGATCATGATCCTCTGTGGATAAGTGATTATTCACATTAAAGATCATGAGATTAAGGAGGATCGTTTGCTGTGAATGATCGGTGATCCTATTGCGTATAAGCTGGGATCTAAATGGCATGTTATGCACAGGTACTTTAAGACACCAAGGTTGTTATGTGGATATGTACCGCTTTTACCCTGCTTTTAAGCCTACTTATCCACATTCGTTCGCGTGATCTTTAAGCAAATTAGAGCAAATTAATCCAATTTTTAACCCAAACCTCGGCCGGATCTTCGGGAATTTCATGTTGGATGACGTCTATTTCTAAAATATCACCCAGACGTTTGGCTCCCAACGCTATCAACTGTTGATCCAGTTTTCTTACTGCACCGCAGAAAGTGTCATATTCAGAGCTGCCCAAACCCACTGCCCCAAAACGGACTTGGGAGAGATCCGGTTGCTGTTCTTCTATTTGGTCTAATAATGGTTGTAGGTTATCGGGTAGATCACCTGCGCCATGCGTGGAGGTAATGATTAACCACATACCTTCCGGCGTGAGCTCGTCTAGCTCTGGGCCATGCAGTGTTTCTGTGGAGAAACCTGCTTCTTCTAATTTCTCAGCTAAATGTTCAGCAACATATTCAGCACTGCCAAGTGTACTGCCACTGATCAAGGTAATGTCAGCCATAAAGAACCCAACCGAAGTAATGAACCGGTATTGTACGCTGTGAATCAGCTGGGATCTACCTGTGGATAATGTGGGTATAGTTATTTAGCGGTCATGGCACGATGGTACGCATAATGGGGTTCTGCAAGGAAATGAGTGTCTCTGTTGACTGTATCTCATCAATTGTCTGGATCTTGTTGATAAGTACCTGTTGGAGCGCATCTATTGATTTACACATGACCTTAATAAAGATGCTGTAATGCCCAGTTGTGTAATAGGCTTCTACAACTTCTTCTAAACTCTCTAGTTTTTTCAATGCTGAAGGGTAATCTTTGGCGCTTTTCAAAATAATGCCGATAAAACAGCACACGTCATAACCCAGTTGTTTTGGATTCACGTGAACACAAGCCGCCGTGATGATCCCAGCCTGGCGCATTTTCTCGACTCGCACATGAATCGTCCCCGGGCTGACACCAAAGTTTTTCGCCAATTCAGCATAAGGAGTGCGTGCATTTTCCATTAATGCGTTAAGGATGCCGCGATCGAGATTATCGATTTGATAAATTTCACTCATATTAACCCCCTTTTTTTATCGATTATCTAATTATAGCCCCATAAAAATGAATGATTAAAAGTGAAATGGCAATATTGTTTATTGGATATTGAATTTAACCCTCATTCTGTTGCTTAATCGATGACAAGCCCAACGGCATAACGACTATTTGCACAACACAATAACAAATTGAGAAAACAGCAATGAAAAAACAATTTATCGAAAAACAGCAACAAATCAGCTTCGTAAAATCATTCTTTTCCCGCCAATTAGAACAGCAACTGGGTCTGATTGAAGTGCAGGCCCCGATCCTGAGCCGTGTTGGTGATGGTACTCAAGATAACCTTTCTGGTTCCGAGAAAGCGGTGCAGGTCAAAGTAAAAACTTTGCCAGACGCAACTTTTGAAGTTGTTCATTCATTAGCTAAATGGAAACGTAAAACCTTAGGCCGCTTTGACTTTGGGGCTGACCAAGGGATTTACACCCACATGAAAGCATTACGTCCAGATGAAGATCGCCTGAGTGCCATTCATTCCGTGTATGTAGATCAGTGGGATTGGGAACGTGTAATGGGTGATGGCGAACGCAACCTGGCTTACCTGAAATCCACAGTTAACAAGATTTATGCAGCAATTAAAGAAACTGAAGCGGCAATCAGTGCTGAATTTGGTGTGAAACCTTTCTTGCCAGACCATATTCAGTTTATTCACAGTGAAAGTCTGCGCGCTCGTTTCCCTGATTTGGATGCTAAAGGTCGTGAACGTGCGATTGCCAAAGAGCTAGGCGCGGTGTTCTTGATTGGTATTGGCGGTAAATTAGCTGATGGTAAATCTCATGATGTTCGTGCGCCAGATTATGATGACTGGACCTCTCCGAGTGCGGAAGGTTTTGCTGGGCTGAACGGCGACATTATTGTTTGGAACCCGGTTCTGGAAGACGCTTTTGAAATTTCATCCATGGGGATTCGTGTGGATGCTGAAGCCCTGAAACGCCAATTGGCTCTGACTGCTGATGAAGATCGTCTGAAACTGGAATGGCATCAATCTCTGCTGAGTGGCGAAATGCCGCAAACCATTGGTGGTGGCATCGGTCAATCGCGCTTAGTAATGTTACTGCTGCAAAAACAACATATTGGCCAAGTGCAATGTGGGGTGTGGGGACCGGAAATCAGTGAGAAAGTTGCTGGGCTGCTGTAAAATTTAATAGCGACAATGACGATATTGATAATATGACAAAAGACACCTAAGGGTGTCTTTTGGTTGTTTTTATCCCAGTGATACCAGCTTAAACCAGATCAGAAGTTGTATTTCACCCCTAACATCACTGATGTATCGCTGTAGCCTTTATTGCCCACTTGCTGGCCAACATTACCCCAAACATTTACTTTCTTGCTTATCTGGCCTTCTACACCCAGTTTCAACTCACCGATGTTGGCGGCACCGTCTTGTTTGACTGTCATACCATCCATTGTGGTACCGAAGTCTTTAGTATTGTGGATCCAGTTTGCTTCAACAAATGGCTGGAATGCGCGATTTTTGTCTTTATCCTGCTCGCTATACCCTTTCATAAAGGCTTTCACTCCCAGGCGGGTCTGGATATTACCATTCCCCTCACTAGACACATTAGTACCATTAGCCTCTTTATGATCATCAGCTTTAACCCCCATCCAGGTGGCTTGGGCTTTAGGTTGGATAAAGTAGCTGGCACTCTTCGCGGCATTTTCACCCACTTTAAAGGTGTAGCCAGTTTCTACCGAAGCGGTAACCCCTTTGGATTTGTACTCTTCGGTATTCAGGAACTGACCATCAACACTGTTGTTGAACCAGCTGTACTGTGCCCAGCTATCAATATACAAACCGGATTTATCGGCATCATTGGCATACCAAGTACCATATAAACCGGTGCTGTAGCCGTCGACAGAGGCACGGGCACTATAACCAGACAGGCGCGACTCAGTTTTGCTCTTGCTGCTACCGTAGCCAGCCATGACGCCCAAATGGAAGCGATCCAGGCCATTATTACTCCACTGTGCTATATCGCCGCCCAGTTGCAGCACATAGCGGTTAGCTTGCGTGCTTAACTGATCTTGAGTATCACGCGAGCGGTTATGCCCACCTTCATTGCGCAGCCACATACTGGTGACTTTCTGTTCGCCAGTCAGAGCATCGATATACTGAGTCTCTCCCAAACGATCATGCAAACGAGTGACAAACATATTATTGGCCGCAGCCAGGTTAGCACTGTAAGAACTGGCTTCAGGGCGCTCAATCATGATTGACTGATCCGCTGGCACTGATGGATCTGCGGGCATAGGTATCACAGTTGGTATTGCATCTGGCTCTTCTTCCGGCTCTGGTTCAGGAATAGGTGCCGGAGCCACCAGTGGAACCGCGCTGGTCAGATACCAATTACTGGCTTGAGTGTTGGCACCGCGCGCCAAAAAGTAATCAAAAGCACCCGCTACAATACGTCCGCTCTGGATAAATTCCCCGGTTGAATTCCCGGCAACATTGATTAACTCAATACCATTAAGAGTTTGCGCGCCGCTCCCCCCTAGATTATTTACCTGCACATAGGTAGTGCCTGAGCTATTGCCGCCGATATTAAGCTTGTCAGTCACTGAGCTGTCATCACCCAGAATTGAATTCATATTAAGCAGACCATTATTACCGATGTAATCACCAGTAATCGTTAATGAATGTCCACCCGTCCCACCAAAGTTAACGACCCCAGCATTATCTAAATATTGCAGAGTTTGATGGTAACCGCCTAAATCTAACGTAGTGCCAGCACGAGAAATATAGTCAGAATAAGCACTGAAGAAATTATTCCCCCCTGCTTTTAACGTCCCTTCACTCAGGGTAGTAGAGCTGCTGTAATTATTTGCGGCAGTCATCAGCACCGTTCCGGCACCTGTTTTATTAAAGACTGTCGTGCTGTCGCCATTCAGTTTATTCACGCCAAGTGTGACGCCCGCATCGGTATTGATAGTGCCAGTTAATCCGGAAGCCAAGTTCACGTTGACCCCGCTATTGTCAGCCACAGCCCAGAGCGTATTATTTGCGCCACTGGTTATATCGAACAGACTGTTGGTTGCGAACTTACTGGCATCCAATTTGGCGGTGCCACCTTGCATTTTCAGGCGACCACTAAAAATATCATTCCCGGTTGCGATGGTCATAAAACCATTATTAGCCAGAGTCAGATTAGTGGTATTAGCAATATTGCCCGTTAAAGTACCGCCAGTGTTACTGCCTGCACTACCGGTAAAGTTTATTTGGGCATTTTCGAGTGCGTCATGAACATACCCACCTGACATATCCATTATCTTTGCATTACCTAATAATGAATCAATTCCAGCGCCGGTCATATTAAGAATTAATGCATCACCATATACTGAGCCAATATTTCCACCGGTCAAATCGGTTATTTTAGCATTATCATAGACTTTGTTAATTTGGCCTTCAGACATAGTGACGACTTGCGCATCAGCATATACGGAGACAATAGTTCCGCCAGACATATCTGTGACACTAGAATTACCATACATGCTATCTATTGAGCCCGATAACATATTAATAACTTGAGAGTTATTATACATACGACCAATCCCACTATCGGACATATTAGTGATTTTGGCGGTGCCATACATATAGTCAACTGAACTATTAAGCATATTAGTGATGGTAGCTTTGCCATACATCGGGCCGACTGTCGCCCCTGACATATCATTTATATAAGCATTGCCATACATTCTATCAATATCACCCCCAGTCACCGTGGTGATTTGGGCATTACCATACATGGGGCCTAATGTTCCCCCTGACATTGTCGTAATTTGAGAGTCAGCGGACATCGAGCCAACATCTCCCGCTGACAGTGAAGTGATTGTTCCACCCAGCATGTCACCTATTGTCCCGCCCGACATATCCGCAATTTTTACCCCATCAGTGATGAAACCAAGTCCTCCTCCTGAAAGAGTGGTGATTGAACCACCATAAACTCTGTCAATATAACCGCCTGACATATCAGTAATTTTGGCATCATTCATCATGTAGTCAATTTCACCACCTGACAGAGTATCGACAGTATGTGAGATACTGAAACCACTATAATATTGGCCGCTGGTTATATTCGTCGTGCCAGCATCAACATCAGCAGCATATATAGGGTGAGCTAACAGCAAGCTCACCGGAGCAATTATTAAGACTAAAGAATGTATTTTCATGTAAATTTATGTCCAGTGTTGATATAGCAAAAACTCATATAGGAACAGCGCTCTATATGGAATTGGTATTAATGTAGAGACAGTTAATAAATATTGTTTTTATTTTGTATTTTTAATGTTAATTCAATAAGGCTAATAATTACTTTTGGGATATAACAATTTAAATGAACTTAATTAACTATTATTTTACATTATCTTTAGAGGGAACAGTTCTAAGATAAAAGTAATCATATAGAGTTAGTTTTGAGGCGAATATAAGACAGGGAGTGAGATTGTTGTAGGATGATTCCCACATATTTGATGGAGGTTATTGAAGAGGGTTGTGTGAAATATTCGTGTTGTAAATGTTATTATTGAACTGGCTTTTTATTTCTTATTGATATTGTTGATTTTAGTGAAAGCATATTTAGTTATAAATAAATGACTCACTATTAATATAATATTATCTGCATAGGTAAATATTATTAATTAATAAATATTCCAACTAGTTAGGCATCTTATAGTTTAAGCCGCTTACTGACTGAGTTATCGCTGGTTTGCCGCTTTCCTGCAACTTGATAACTATTGGTGTATATTCAATATAACTATCAACAAGGTCATTGATGTTATGCTTCTATTTCATCCAATTAGACACTATTTACATGCCCGCCCAAGGTTGTTGTTTTCTGTTGGTGCTGGGGTTGCCACTTATTTTCTGTTACCAATACATGACACTGTTTTATTGCGGCTGATGGTCAGTTGGAATGTTTCTGCCTGGCTCTATTTGCTCTTTTTATGGCTGCAACTATTACGTACTGATCCAAAAAAAATCAGCAAAATAGCCCGTGTACAAGATGAAAGCGCCAGCATGGTGTTGTCGATTGTCAGCATGGCGTGTCTGGCCAGCATTTTGGTTATATTGTTTGAGTTGAGTACTGCAAATCAGTTAGCCGGTTCAGCCAAGGCGGTTCATTTGATACTGACGGGCATGACTTTATTAGTCTCGTGGCTACTATTACCCACCGCTTTTACTATGCACTACGCCCACCTGTTTTATATGCGCCGTGATGAGTCAGAAACCACGTTGCCGTTACTTTTCCCTAAGGAGATAACCACGCCTTCCTATTGGGATTTTCTTTATTTCTCATTCACTATTGGTGTGGCTTCGCAAACCGCCGATGTGGCAACCGGCACATCTGATATCCGCCGCGTGGTGTTATTGCAGTCGGTATTATCCTTTATTTTCAATATGACAATATTGGGACTGTCGATAAATGTGGGGGCTGGCCTACTAAACTAAAATACGTTATCGCTTCCAGCGGCGCATCAAGCGGCTTTTTAAACCGGTATCAAAGCGCCAGATATGATCGAAAATGCGCATGATACCGGGCTTGCCATATGCAGACATCGCCACGGCATGGAATCGGTGTTGATGGGCTTGCTGTTGAATTTTAATCTTGCGGATTAATTCTTCGGGTAAGCGCTGGGCAATAAAGTCCGAAATAATCACCGCATCGGCATCATACCACTCTCTCTCTTCCATTTTGTTTAAGGTGTTGGCTAGGCAGGCCGCCAGATCCGTCCCCCCACGAAAATGTTGGCTGAGAAAACGTATTGCTTGTTCAATGCCGCTGGCCGCAGAGAGTTCGTAGTGAATTATTTCTGTCGCAAATAACATGATGTAACAGCGGCGGTTATCCGCCAGCGCAATACGGAGCAGAGCTAAACAGAAAGCTTTGGCACATTGCTCGTTAAACCCGCCCATCGAGCCAGAAGTATCGACACAAACGATAAAGGGGCCACGTGGCTGTTCATCATGACTTTTAAGGCTAACAGGGCGCTGTAAGGTTTTTTCCTGCCAGTTATCCCCTTGTAAGCGATAGGTGAGCAAGCGACGCTCGAGTAAGCGGCGGTAAAATTCGAACTCCAGTTCACTCATCCCCAGCATAACCAGCTCAGTCGGGAGCAATCGCAGAATGTCATTGCTCAGGTGAATACCACTGACCTCCTCCGGTACCGCATCAGGTTGGCGCACCATTACTGTGTAAGGTTCATAGCGAGCATCGGGGGTAGGTTGTGCTTTGGCTGAGCGGCTACGGCCTAACTGTTCTGCTAACTGCTGCAATTCCGGTTGTTGCTGTAGAAAATCACCGTATTGCAGTAACAATTGATAATCACCGCGCTGTAAATGGCCCTGAGTCATATCCCAAAGCCGCCCTGCGGCCCCGTCATTGGTCGCCAAAATCGGCTCCAATGCGCCACTGAGTGCTAGTCGCTGCTGTAATTCGGCTAGCAGTTGCTCTCGCTCTTGTTCCAGCAACTGATGATGAATAGTGATGGTTTGTAGCGTCAGACTGACACGCCAGCGCTGTAAAAAGAGAGTTTGTAAGCTATCGCCAGTCTGTGGGTTTCTTTCTAAATCAGCGGTTTGTAATAATGTTTTAGCTTGTTCGGCAAAAGGAGAATGCCATTGCTGTAGCTGCGCTACGATATCGGGAAGATGGGCATAAAATATCGGGCTACTCTCTAATTGGCTCTGTTGGTATAAGTAAAACTCATCAGCCAATCCTGCCGGAACTTTTGCTTCTTGGATACGCTGCTGTAAGTTTTGCTTCCAGCCGGGAATATCCTTCATTAATGCGCGCTTAATTCGCGGAAATTTTTCAAAAAATATCGCTAGCTGAGGAGAGACCAGTAATCCCACCACCATCTCTTCGATAAGCTCATTTTCGCTTATCGATAACAGCAAATCTAATGTTGCCAGGCTCAGCATCTGTCAGTGCCCGCGCAGTTTTTGTTGCTGCTGTTTCAACTGTTCTGCCACCTGCAACAAGCTCGCTTCTATTTTCGCCAACCAAGAGGATGGCGTGAACAAGCATGGTTGGTGCTGATTGAATAACCGCCGTTGCTCGGACAGATTATTTTCCAACTCGGTAAGCTCCACCAGCAACTCGGGGGGAACGCTGGTGGTAGTGGCTCCGGGTTGTGAGAGTATTGATGACTGGCGACTAACATCTAACACCGTGATATGGAGCTGTTCATCAATTTCTGCATCAATAGATTGGGCATAACCGACGCCATTTAATTTGGCGCGTAATACTCCACCCTTGTTCAACCATTGCGCCAGAGCCTCTTTCTCTATTTGCAGATGATTAACTTGAATGTCATGCAAGTTAAGAGGCTTTTGCAGTAACAGCGTTAACGTACTGTCAGTCAGTGTCTCTGGCAGGGCATATTGCGCTTTACGGCTGAACATGCCGCTTTGCTTGGTCACCGTCAGTGCTTGATGGTCACTTTGCTGCTGTTGGTGCTGCAACCATTGACCATTAATATGTTGTAGCTTCATTAATAGACTTTGCTGCTGATATCCCTGCTCGGTTAACAACTGCTCTAACTGATGCTGTAGCAGCTTCAGCGAGCTAAGGTCATGCCATAGGCAATCCTTCAGTAAAATGAGGTCGATAGGGGTGATTTCATTTCGCCCACTGAAAAAGGCGCTAGCTTGCAGTAGACGCATAGCCTTCTTCCAACGCCGGTCAGAGACATACGGTGCCTGCTCTTGTGCACTGAGTCGTTGACGTAACTGAAAAATAAGCTCAAAACAGTGATCCGGCAGAGTGATTTTATCGATTAAGGGCTGCCACTGATAAAACTCTTCATCGCTGATACTGAGATTTTCCGCCACCGGATTATGGTTTTCATCTTGCCGGCTAAGCAGCAATGAGCGGAAATTCTGTTTTTCTTGCACGCGATCCAGCCAGATACGGATCAACATACGGTCATAAAGCGCCTCTAGACTGCTGTCTGCATCGGGTAATTCATTGGAAGCCGTCACCAGCAAGCGCATCGGGATTCTGTCTTCCCGATCACCATTACGAAAACGTCGTTCATTAATGGCGGTGAGCAGGGTATTCAGAATGGCCGGGCCGGCTTTCCAGATTTCATCAAGGAAGACAATTTCAGCTTCAGGCAAATAGCCCCCGGTCATGCGCTGGTAGCGCCCTTCTTCTTTCAGTGCTTGAATAGATAGTGGGCCAAACACTTCTTCAGGGGTTGAAAAGCGGGTCATCAGATATTCAAATGCCCGGGCGTTTCGGAAAGCAAATTTCAGGCGGCGGGCAATCAGGCTTTTGGCTATCCCCGGAGGGCCGAGCAGGAAGACGCTCTCGCCACTGAGGGCCGCCAGCAAACACAAGCGGATAGCTTCCTGTCTTTCATACAGACCGCTTTCAAGGGCACTGCTCAAGCGGGAGATTCTTTCAGCTAATTGTGATGATTGCGCCATAATTGCTCTATATGTTCCGTTAGTTAATTGATTTTTACCTGATCACGGGAAATAAATCCTCTTTTTCTTAAGGGAATAGATTGTTGAATAGTCATATTTTTATACATTTTTACTCTTGCTGTTGCTTGATTTAAGGGTAGGCAATCCATTGAAATCGTGCATACTGTGCGCCTTTTGATGAGCGTATAAAGACGACAGGATCTGTTAAAGTGGTTCTTAAACGCACGCAGCAGCTTATGGATGTTCTAGCAAAAAGAAATCAATTATGAGCACAGAGCATAAACAGTCTTTATCGGCGGTAACCCTGGCGGCAATAGGGGTGGTTTACGGTGATATTGGTACCAGCCCGCTCTATACCTTGAGAGAGTGCTTTTCTGGTCATTATGGTTTTGATGTCCGTCCAGATGTGGTGTTTGGTTTTTTATCGCTGATATTCTGGATGCTAATTCTGATTGTCTCGGTTAAATATCTGACCTATGTCATGCGCGCAGATAACGCCGGTGAAGGGGGTATTTTAACGTTAATGTCTTTGGCCGGGCGCAATACGTCTTCCAGAGCCACGTCTATTTTGGTGATACTCGGCTTAATTGGCGGCAGCTTCTTTTATGGTGAAGTCGTCATCACTCCAGCTATTTCGGTTATGTCGGCCATTGAAGGGTTGGAAATTGCCGCTCCTGCGCTTGATCCCTATATTGTCCCCTGCTCGATTGCGGTGTTAACCCTACTGTTTATTATTCAAAAACACGGTACCGGTAGTGTCGGCAAACTCTTTGCCCCGGTAATGTTGGTGTGGTTCCTGACCTTGGCGCTCCTTGGCCTGCGCAGTATTATCGCTAACCCAGAAGTTCTGGCTGCACTGAATCCTAAATGGGCAATAAGCTTCTTCACTGAATATAAATCAGTTTCATTTTTTGCCCTTGGCGCTGTAGTTTTGGCTATTACCGGGGTAGAAGCGTTATATGCCGATATGGGGCATTTTGGTAAATTTCCTATTCGGTTGGCATGGTTTACTGTGGTTTTGCCGTCATTAGTGCTGAATTACTTTGGTCAGGGCGCGTTATTACTGAAAAATCCAGAAGCCATCAAAAACCCCTTCTTCCTACTCGCTCCTGACTGGGCGCTGATCCCACTGTTAATCTTGGCAACATTAGCGACAGTTATTGCCTCGCAAGCGGTTATCTCCGGTGTGTTCTCACTGACCCGGCAGGCGGTTCGTTTAGGCTATTTGCCGCCAATGCGAATTATTCATACGTCAGAGATGGAATCAGGTCAGATATATATCCCAGTGATTAACTGGACACTGTATCTGGCGGTGGTGATGGTTATTGTTGGCTTCGAACGCTCCAGTAATTTAGCTGCGGCTTATGGGATTGCCGTGACCGGTACCATGGTGATAACCAGTATCCTGTTCTGCACCGTAGCGCTGAAAAACTGGCATTGGAATCGCGTTTTTGTCGGCTGTCTGCTGGTGATCTTACTGATTATCGATGTGCCGATGTTTTCTGCCAATGCTCTGAAATTGTTCTCCGGCGGTTGGTTGCCACTGTCTCTTGGTTTAGTGATGTTTATCATCATGACCACTTGGAAGAGCGAGCGTTTCAGTCTGCTGCGCCGTATGCATGAGCATGGTAATTCATTGGAGGCGATGATTGCCTCATTGGAAAAATCGCCTCCGGTACGAGTAACAGGGACGGCGGTGTATATGTCGCGGGCAATGAATGTCATTCCATTTGCCTTGTTACATAACCTGAAACATAACAAAGTGTTGCATGATCGGGTGGTGTTGCTGACATTGCGCACCGAAGACGCGCCTTATGTGCATAATGTTAATCGGGTGACTATCGAGCAACTCTCACCGACATTCTGGCGAGTGGTCGCCAGCTATGGTTGGCGAGAAACGCCAAATGTAGAAGAGATTTTCCATCGCTGTGGTTTAGAAGGCTTGCCATGCCAGATGATGGAAACCTCATTCTTTATGTCGCACGAGTCACTCATTCTGACCAAACGCCCTTGGTATCTGTTCCTGCGCGGCAAGTTGTTTATTGCCCTCAGCCGTAATGCGCTACGTGCAGCCGATCAGTTTGAGATCCCGCCTAACCGGGTTATTGAGTTAGGGACGCAAGTCGAGATTTAGATAGGGAGGCCGTTATGATTAACGGCCTTTTTCTTGCTGATTAGGTTTCCACTAAATTGGTGGGATAAGCAAACTGGAAGAAGACGAAGTTGAAGTCTACTGTGCGTTCGCAAAAGACTTCCTAAATATGTCTAATGCCATCAGGCAGGAATTGAATAAGAATAAAGAATAGATAGAGGTAAAATGCGATGACTGATCGTTTGAAATATCTTCAGAGTATGGCTAGACGTTATAACAAATTGGGTGCGGTCTCCGATGAAACTGTAGCGAGTATTGATTTTTCATAGGTTCAGCGAAACGTTTCGATGGCGATCACATTTTCACCAAATTGGGTTTGCCTTCTGCTGCCATTTTTCTAAACTCAGTATCAGCGAAACGTTTCGCTGTTGGAGTAGAAAATGAAAAAAGGCGCATTACTGAATTCTGATATTTCCGCTGTTATCTCCCGTCTGGGTCATACCGATCAGCTGGTGATAGGTGATGCGGGGCTGCCAATACCGGCAACCACCACACGTATCGACTTGGCATTGACACGAGGCGTTCCTGGTTTCCTCCAGGTTCTTGAGGTGGTAACGCAAGAGATGCAGGTTGAGAGTGCCTACCTCGCACAAGAGATTGTTAAAAATAATCCGCAACTCCATGAAGCGTTACTCGCCCAACTCACACAACTTGAACAACATCAGGGAAACCAAATTGTTTTGCGCTATATCAGCCATGAGGCTTTTAAAGAGCAAACCAAACAAAGCCGGGCAGTGATTCGTAGCGGGGAATGTTCCCCCTTTGCTAACATCATTCTCTGCTCCGGCGTAACTTTCTGAGGCATTTATGCAACCTTTGCTGCAACTGAAAGGGATTGATAAAGCCTTTCCCGGCGTCAAAGCACTCTCCGGTGCTGCACTGAGTGTCTATCCCGGCAGGGTAATGGCACTGGTGGGCGAAAACGGGGCTGGAAAATCGACCATGATGAAAGTGCTGACTGGCATCTACAGTAAAGATGCCGGCAGTCAGCATTTCTTGGGTAAAGAAGTGGTGTTTAATGGCCCAAAAGACTCGCAAGAAGCGGGGATCGGCATTATTCATCAGGAACTTAACCTGATCCCGCAGTTAACCATCGCAGAAAACATCTTTTTAGGGCGTGAATTTGTTAATCGTTTTGGCGGCATCGATTGGAAAAAGATGTATGCCGAAGCCGATTTACTGCTAGCCCGCCTGAATATCAGCTACAGCAGCCATCGGCTGGTGGGCGAACTTTCTATTGGTGACCAGCAAATGGTGGAAATCGCCAAGGTGCTGAGCTTTGAATCCAAAGTCATCATTATGGATGAGCCAACCGATGCACTGACCGATACCGAAACCGCCTCTTTATTTAACGTCATCAAAGAGCTGAAAGCGGAAGGGCGCGGCATTGTTTATATCTCCCACCGGTTAAAAGAGATCTTTGAGATTTGCGACGACGTCACGGTATTTCGTGATGGGCAATTTATCGCGGAAAAACCGGTGAGTGACCTGACTGAAAACTCACTGATTGAGATGATGGTGGGCCGTAAGTTAGAAGAACAATACCCACGCCTGAACTTACCGCGTGGTGAAAAGCGTTTACAAGTCAAACAGCTATGTGGCCCCGGGGTGAAAAATGTCAGTTTCACTCTTTATAGTGGCGAGATCTTGGGAGTTGCTGGCTTGATGGGCGCAGGCCGTACCGAGTTGATGAAAATCATCTATGGTGCATTGCCGCGTAAATCTGGTTTTATCATGTTGGATGGCCGCGAAGTCGTGACTCATTCACCACAAGACGGTTTAGCAAACGGCATCGTTTATATTTCCGAAGATCGTAAACGGGATGGCTTGGTGCTGGGTATGTCGGTTAAAGAAAATATGTCTTTGACTGCATTACGTTATTTTAGCCGCAGCGGCGGTTCCCTCAAGCATGCCGACGAACAGTTGGCAGTAGCCGATTTCATTCGTTTATTTAATATCAAGACGCCATCCATGGAACAACCTATTGGTTTGTTATCCGGTGGTAATCAGCAAAAAGTCGCTATCGCTCGCGGTTTGATGACGCGGCCAAAAGTATTGATCCTTGATGAACCGACCCGTGGTGTGGACGTTGGGGCCAAAAAAGAAATTTATCAGTTAATTAACCAATTCAAACAAGAAGGGCTGAGCATCATTTTGGTTTCTTCGGAAATGCCAGAAGTGCTGGGCATGAGTGACCGCATTCTGGTTATGCATGAAGGTCAGCTAAGCGGCGAGTTCTCTATTGAAGAGGCGACCCAGGAAGTATTGATGGCAGCCGCCGTCGGCAAGCGTGATTCATTTATAAATAATAGCTCGACAAGTCATAGCGTGCAGAGCAGGAGTGATCAGATATGAGTTCCCAGACTATCCAGACAAAACGCTGGTTCAGTAAAGAATGGTTGTTAGAACAAAAATCACTGATTGCGCTGCTAGTGCTGATTGCTGTGGTTTCGTCCCTAAGTCCGAACTTCTTTACCCTTAATAACATGTTTAACATTCTCCAGCAGACTTCGGTTAACGCCATCATGGCGGTGGGGATGACGCTGGTTATTCTGACTTCAGGGATTGATCTGTCAGTAGGTTCATTACTGGCGCTGACTGGTGCGGTAGCGGCCTCGATTGTCGGGCTGGAAGTTAATGCATTGGTTGCCGTAGGTGCGGCATTGGCATTGGGGGCGTTTGTCGGCGGGATCACCGGGGTGATTGTTGCTAAAGGCAAAGTGCAGGCATTTATTGCCACCCTGGTCATGATGCTGTTATTGCGTGGTGTCACCATGGTTTATACCAATGGTAGCCCGGTAAATACCGGCTTTACTGATGTGGCAGATACTTTTGGTTGGTTCGGTATTGGCCGCCCATTTGGGGTACCGACCCCAATCTGGTTGATGGCAATTGTCTTTATTGCTGCCTGGTACATGCTGCATCACACTCGCTTGGGGCGCTATATCTATGCACTGGGGGGGAATGAGTCAGCCACTCGTCTCTCTGGTATCAGCGTCGATAAAGTTAAAATTATTGTTTATTCGCTATGTGGGTTGTTAGCGGCATTGGCAGGGATTATTGAAGTCGCTCGTTTGTCGTCAGCACAACCTACCGCCGGTACCGGCTATGAACTGGATGCCATCGCAGCCGTGGTTCTGGGAGGTACCAGCCTTGCTGGGGGGAAAGGGCGGATTGTTGGCACCCTGATCGGCGCATTAATCCTCGGCTTTTTAAATAACGGTTTGAATTTATTGGGTGTCTCCTCCTACTACCAAATGATCGTCAAAGCAGTGGTTATCCTGCTAGCGGTGTTGGTAGACAATAAAAAGCAGTAGGCTATTTTACTGGCCATTTTGGTATTGGGCAGTGCTCAGAACCCTCACGTACTTGGTGTACGTTCCGGTTCTGTGTGCTGGCCGCGCCCAAACTGTCTGCGACAATAGCGCCTACTAAATTGAATTAGCTAACTCCCTACAGGAAATTGCGACCATGAAAATGAAGAAACTGGCTACATTGATCTCTGTTGTTGCACTGAGCGCTACCGTAAGTGCTAACGCGCTAGCAAAAGACACGATCGCGCTGGTAGTTTCCACGCTGAATAACCCGTTCTTTGTTTCAATGAAAGACGGCGCACAAAAAGAAGCGGATAAGCTTGGCTACAATCTGGTGATATTGGATTCTCAAAATAACCCGGCCAAAGAGCTAGCTAACGTGCAGGATTTAACAGTGCGTGGCACTAAATTGCTGTTGATTAACCCAACTGACTCCGATGCAGTTGGCAACGCAGTTAAAATGGCCAATCAGGCTAATATCCCAGTCATTACCCTCGACCGTCTGGCTAACGCGGGCACTGTCGTGAGCCACGTGGCCTCTGATAACCGTTTCGGCGGCAAAATGGCCGGTGACTTCATTGCTAAGAAAGTCGGTACCGATGCCAAAGTGATTCAGTTGGAAGGGATTGCCGGTGCCTCTGCTGCCCGCGAACGTGGCGAAGGCTTTAAGCAGTCAATGGAAAAAAACAAGTTCCAGCTGTTAGCTAGCCAACCGGCTGATTTTGACCGCACAAAAGGTCTGAATGTCATGCAGAACCTGTTGACGGCTCACCCGGATGTTCAAGCTGTCTTTGCGCAGAATGACGAAATGGCTCTGGGTGCACTGCGCGCCTTGCAGACTGCGGGAAAAACTGATGTGTTAGTGGTTGGTTTTGATGGTACGGACGATGGTATCAAAGCAGTTGAAAGCGGCAAAATGGGCGCAACAATCGCGCAACGCCCTGATCAAATTGGTGTTATTGGGGTGCAAACCGCGGATAAAGTATTGAAAGGCGAAAAAGTACCAGCGATTATCCCGGTTGACTTGAAGTTAGTGACTAAGCAATAACGTTATTCATCAAAGAATAATTATTTAATAAATCCAAGGTAATTGAAGTTGCAGGTAGGCAGCAAATGAACTCATCCCGATGAGCTTACTGAAGTAAGTGATTCGGGGGAGCGAATGTAGCTAACAAGCCTGCAGCTTCAAGTACAAAGGAATACATGTGATGGAAACAGGTAAATTAGTGGTCTTAGGCAGCATCAATGCCGACCATATTCTGAATATTGAGCAGTTTCCGCGTCCAGGTGAAACGGTGATCGGGAAGCAGTATAAAGTTGCTTTCGGTGGCAAAGGCGCTAATCAGGCGGTTGCTGCTGGCCGTAGTGGGGCGAATATCGCGTTTATTGCCTGTGTGGGTGAAGATGATATTGGTGACCGGGTGCGTCAGCAGTTAGCCAGCGATAATATTGATACTGCACCCATCGAGGCGGTAGCTGGCACCACAACAGGGGTTGCGCTGATCTTTGTTAACGGTGAAGGCGAGAATGTCATTGGTATTGATGCTGGCGCAAACTCAGCGGTCACACCGGCGTATCTTAGCCGCTACCAACAGCAGGTTATTGATGCTGATGCATTATTGATGCAGCTGGAATCGCCACTTGAGACAGTTATCGCCGCCGCTAAGCTGGCAAAGCAGCATAAAACCCAAGTAATTCTTAATCCAGCCCCAGCTCGTGAATTGCCCGATGAGTTGTTAATGCTGGTGGATATGATAACGCCCAATGAAACTGAAGCTGAGCGCTTAACCGGCGTGCATATTGAGCAGGATGATGATGCCGCTAAAGCTGCGCAAATTCTGCATGATAAAGGGATTGCTACCGTCATCATTACCTTGGGTAGCCGTGGTGTTTGGCTCAGTGAACAGGGTAAAGGTCAATTGGTTGCTGGCTTCAAGGTGAATGCAGTGGATACTATTGCTGCCGGCGATACATTTAATGGCGCATTGCTGACTGCTTTATTGGAAGGTCAATCGATGGACTTAGCCATTCGTTTTGCCCATGCTGCGGCTGCTATTGCGGTCACTCGCCCTGGCGCACAACCTTCCATTCCATGGCGGGCCGAGATCGACAGTTTCTTACAAGACCGGATATAACTTTGGCCACCATGAAAGATGTCGCCCGCCTAGCGGGCGTATCAACATCAACAGTCTCGCATGTTATTAATAAAAATCGTTTTGTCAGCGATCCTATTCGCGACAAAGTGCAAGCTGCCATCAAGCAACTCAACTATGCCCCTTCTGCGCTAGCGCGGAGTTTAAAACTCAATCAAACCCGTACCATAGGTATGTTGGTTACCGCCAGTAGCAACCCGTTTTATGCCGAAGTTGTGCGTGGTGTTGAACGCAGTTGTTATGAGCGCGGTTATAGTTTGATTCTGTGTAATACCGAAGGTGATATCGATCGCATGAGCCGCAGCATTGAAACCCTGATGCAAAAGCGTGTCGATGGTTTGCTATTAATGTGCACCGAAAGCCACCGCCCATCACAAGATATTCTGCGTTGCTACCCTTCATTGCCGATCATTATGATGGATTGGGCTCCGTTCGAAGGGGTGAATGATGTTATTCAGGACAACTCATTATTAGGTGGGGAAATGGCAACCTCATATTTGATTGCCAGAGGATATACCCGCATCGCCTGTATTGCTGGCCCACAAGATAAAACGCCAGCCAAAGAACGTCTGGAAGGATTCCGCCAGGCAATGGATCGTGCTGGTTTACCGGTGTTACCGGGATATGAAGTGGCGAGTGATTTTGAATTTAGTGGCGGTTTGGTTGCCATGAAACAGCTACTGGCATTGGCCGAGCCACCTGAAGCTGTTTTTACCAGCAACGATGCCATGGCTGTTGGGGTTTATCAGGCTTTGCATCAGGCAGGGTTATCAATTCCGCAAGATATGGCCGTCATTGGTTACGATGATATCGAAATCGCACAATATATGACGCCACCGCTGACGACCATTCATCAGCCAAAAGACTCTCTTGGTGAACTCGCCATTGATACTCTGATTCATCGGTTAAATAACCCGGAAGCGGAACCTCAAGTTCTGACTCTCACTCCCGAGCTGGTCGAACGTGGGTCAGTCGCTACTCATTAAACTTCGCTTTCTGCGGGTTGCGCGACTTTTTTCACTGCCCGGCCCTTAATGAGATTATTGCCATCTTTGGGTTTGAGTAATAAGAACACTGCAGAAGACAATAATGTCACCATACCCATAGTAATAAAGGTGTAGTGGAAGTGATCGACATTATTGCCCACGGATAACCCATCGTAAAAGCGCAATACAACCGCACTGATAGCCACACCAAAGCTAATGGCCAGTTGTTGGGTTACTGCCAAAACACTGTTGCCCGAGCTGGCATTATTATCTGTTAAGTCAGCCAGCGTGATGGTGTTCATCGCAGTAAACTGTGTGGACATCGCCATACCCAATATAAAGAGTGGCAATATCATCAACCAAGGCGACATACCCGGTGATTGCAGTGAAAACAAAGCAATCAGGATGCCGATAATCACCGTGACCCCCACTAACACTTTACGGTAGCCCAACGAACGCAATACTTGCGTCACCACAGATTTTGCCATCATCGAACCAATGGCTGTGGGGGCCATCATGCAACCAGCAATAATCGCTGAATAACCAAATCCAACCTGCAACATCAATGGCATCAAGAAAGGTACGCAACCGGTGCCCAGACGTGACGCGACGTTACCGGCAATCCCGACAGAGAATGTTCTGGTCTTAAATAGCGGTAATCCGATTAGTGGATTAGGGTGATTTTTGGCGTGGAATACATAAAAGAGCAGCATCAATAAGCCGCCGACCATAGTTGCGGCGGGGAGATAGTCGGCGATATCAGGCCGTCCCATGATTTCCAGGCTCACGGATATCATGACTAAACTGCTGCCGAATAGCAGGAAACCAATAAAATCAAAGGCACGTTTAGGCATGGTGAAGTCAGGCATGTATTTACGAGCATAAAAAATGCCCAACAAGCCGATAGGTATATTAAGGATAAAAATCCAATGCCATGTGGCATAGGTTACTAGCAGCCCACCGAGTAATGGCCCCATTACCGGACCGACTAATCCGGGGATAGTGACAAAATTTAATACGGGGAGTAATTCACTTCGTGGATAAGCCCGAATAAGTGCCAATCTGGCCACGGGCATCATCATCGCACCGCCGACGCCCTGAATCACTCGGGACGTCACTAAAAACGGCAGTGAATCTGAAAGTGCGCACAGAAACGAGCCGAACGTAAATAATGACACTGCCACAATGAAAACCCGCCGAGTCCCAAAGCGGTCCGCCAGCCAGCCACTCACCGGAATCAACATGGCAACCGTGAGGGTATAACTGATAATGGCTGATTGCATGGTCAGCGGTGAGCGGTTAAGGCTTTCAGCTATTGAAGGGAGTGCCGTATTCAGTATGGTGGCATCCAAAGCCTGCATAAAGAAAGCCATGGCGGCTATCCAGGGAAGGCCCGCCATGCTGCGTGCAGATTTTATCATTGTCTGTCCTGGTTATCTTGGGAGGAATACCCTCTCTATCTATATAGATATAAATAACATTTAGTCGCTAATCTTTCTCTGTTAATAACACTTGGCAGGCTAATAAAGCACCTTGACTGTCGCCCGCTAGAATGGTGTCGACAATATCCTGATGGTGTTGCAGTTTTATCACCTCATCACCGGTAATGGCGCGAAAGTAACTGTGATAAACCGAACTGAACAAATTCGCGAACGATGTCAGAAATGGATTGCCGCTGGCTTCATAGATTAATTGATGAAACTGAGCATCCACTTGAATCCATCGTTCACGATTAAACTGAGTATGCAGTGCTCGCATCTCTTCTATTAATGAAGTTAATAATGCCCGTTGCTTTTCATTAGCATTGATAGCTGCCAGTGAACAAGCTTGAGGTTCGAGTGACCTCCTTAATATAAGGAAGTGCTGCATGACTTCATCGAAATTCTCTCGGTTCATCCACCAGGTCAATAACTCCTGATCGAGATAGTTCCAATTGGCTTGCGGCATCACCCGAGTACCAATCCGTGGGCGGGGTAATAGCATCCCTTTTGCGGCGAGCATTTTTACCGCTTCGCGAACAGCAGTTCGGCTAACACCAAATTGTTCTCCCAACTCTATCTCGCCAGGCAATATGCTGCCGGCTTCATATTCCCCGGCGAGAATACGCTGGCCAATCTTTTCGGCCAACAGATACGAAAGATTACGCTGGGCGGCCTGTTGTTGGGTATTTAGTTGCATGGTGTTTTGTCCTATCTGTCTTCTTATAGTTCTATTTTACTCTACTGTTTAGCACCGGTACTGAATGTTTAGCTTAATAATTGTTTAAATACTGGCCTTTTACCCCATTTTTGCTGAAAAAAAGCACGGTTGAAAAGTTTTTTCAAATTAGGGGTTGCAGGCTGTCAGGAACTCCCTATAATGCGCCTCCACTGACCGGGAACAACGAAACACACTTCGCCGGGTCAGGAAGAGAAAAGAATGATTTTGACTTCGAAAGAAACAAAAGAAAACCTTGACTCTTCAGCGGGAAAGCGTATTATCTGCCTCCCGCGTTACCGTAAGATTCGCTGAAAGGCAAACGGGTAACGAACGCTCTTTAACAATTTATCAGACAATCTGTGTGGGCACTCGCAAGACGATATCGAAGCCTGTTTCGGCAGGCAGAAGCAATATCAAAGTCTTGAAGAGTGACCAAAGCAGTACACATTTGAACTTCGGTTCGAATGCATATTTGCAGAAAGTAATCTTTGAGCATCGCTGCTTTTATTAGCAGCAAATCAAACAAATCTTAAATTGAAGAGTTTGATCATGGCTCAGATTGAACGCTGGCGGCAGGCCTAACACATGCAAGTCGAGCGGCAGCGGAAAGTAGCTTGCTACTTTGCCGGCGAGCGGCGGACGGGTGAGTAATGTCTGGGAAACTGCCTGATGGAGGGGGATAACTACTGGAAACGGTAGCTAATACCGCATGACCTCGCAAGAGCAAAGTGGGGGACCTTCGGGCCTCACGCCATCGGATGTGCCCAGATGGGATTAGCTAGTAGGTGGGGTAATGGCTCACCTAGGCGACGATCCCTAGCTGGTCTGAGAGGATGACCAGCCACACTGGAACTGAGACACGGTCCAGACTCCTACGGGAGGCAGCAGTGGGGAATATTGCACAATGGGCGCAAGCCTGATGCAGCCATGCCGCGTGTGTGAAGAAGGCCTTCGGGTTGTAAAGCACTTTCAGCGAGGAGGAAGGGGTTGAGTTTAATACGCTCAATCATTGACGTTACTCGCAGAAGAAGCACCGGCTAACTCCGTGCCAGCAGCCGCGGTAATACGGAGGGTGCAAGCGTTAATCGGAATTACTGGGCGTAAAGCGCACGCAGGCGGTTTGTTAAGTCAGATGTGAAATCCCCGCGCTTAACGTGGGAACTGCATTTGAAACTGGCAAGCTAGAGTCTTGTAGAGGGGGGTAGAATTCCAGGTGTAGCGGTGAAATGCGTAGAGATCTGGAGGAATACCGGTGGCGAAGGCGGCCCCCTGGACAAAGACTGACGCTCAGGTGCGAAAGCGTGGGGAGCAAACAGGATTAGATACCCTGGTAGTCCACGCTGTAAACGATGTCGACTTGGAGGTTGTGCCCTTGAGGCGTGGCTTCCGGAGCTAACGCGTTAAGTCGACCGCCTGGGGAGTACGGCCGCAAGGTTAAAACTCAAATGAATTGACGGGGGCCCGCACAAGCGGTGGAGCATGTGGTTTAATTCGATGCAACGCGAAGAACCTTACCTACTCTTGACATCCACAGAACTTAGCAGAGATGCTTAGGTGCCTTCGGGAACTGTGAGACAGGTGCTGCATGGCTGTCGTCAGCTCGTGTTGTGAAATGTTGGGTTAAGTCCCGCAACGAGCGCAACCCTTATCCTTTGTTGCCAGCACGTCATGGTGGGAACTCAAAGGAGACTGCCGGTGATAAACCGGAGGAAGGTGGGGATGACGTCAAGTCATCATGGCCCTTACGAGTAGGGCTACACACGTGCTACAATGGCAGATACAAAGTGAAGCGAACTCGCGAGAGCAAGCGGACCACATAAAGTCTGTCGTAGTCCGGATTGGAGTCTGCAACTCGACTCCATGAAGTCGGAATCGCTAGTAATCGTAGATCAGAATGCTACGGTGAATACGTTCCCGGGCCTTGTACACACCGCCCGTCACACCATGGGAGTGGGTTGCAAAAGAAGTAGGTAGCTTAACCTTCGGGAGGGCGCTTACCACTTTGTGATTCATGACTGGGGTGAAGTCGTAACAAGGTAACCGTAGGGGAACCTGCGGTTGGATCACCTCCTTACCTAACGATACGCATTGCGCAGTGTCCACACAGATTGTCTGATAGAAAGTAACGAGCAAATAAGGCCGGGCTGAGAAATTAGTCGGGCTTTAGTACCTTGTTGGGTCTGTAGCTCAGGTGGTTAGAGCGCACCCCTGATAAGGGTGAGGTCGGTGGTTCAAGTCCACTCAGACCCACCAACTCTACTTATCCTTGTCGCTTTTAATCGTTGCGTTACTCATGTGCGTTTGCACACTGCGTGACTCACGTTAAAACCGCCTGCGGCTAAGCGAATTGGAACACAAGGTAAACTGCTTTTTATATGGGGCTATAGCTCAGCTGGGAGAGCGCCTGCCTTGCACGCAGGAGGTCAGCGGTTCGATCCCGCTTAGCTCCACCATATAAAAAACTATTTCAAAACGTACTGCGGTCGCAAGACGCAGTGGGTTGTGAAATATTGCTCTTTAACAATCTGGAACAAGCTGAAAATTGAAACAATACAGCTGAAACTTATCTCTCCGTAGATGTACTGAGATAACGAGTAACCTGTATTAGAGTCTCTCAAATAATCACAACGCAAGTTGTCGAAAGACACCTTCGGGTTGTGAGGTTAAGCGACTAAGCGTACACGGTGGATGCCTAGGCAGTCAGAGGCGATGAAGGGCGTGCTAATCTGCGAAAAGCGTCGGTAAGCTGATATGAAGCGTTACAACCGACGATACCCGAATGGGGAAACCCAGTGCAATTCGTTGCACTATTGCATGGTGAATACATAGCCATGCAAGGCGAACCGGGGGAACTGAAACATCTAAGTACCCCGAGGAAAAGAAATCAACCGAGATTCCCCCAGTAGCGGCGAGCGAACGGGGAGGAGCCCAGAGTCTGAATCAGTTTGTGTGTTAGTGGAAGCGTCTGGAAAGTCGCACGGTACAGGGTGATAGTCCCGTACACAAAAATACACTTGCTGTGAACTCGATGAGTAGGGCGGGACACGTGACATCCTGTCTGAATATGGGGGGACCATCCTCCAAGGCTAAATACTCCTGACTGACCGATAGTGAACCAGTACCGTGAGGGAAAGGCGAAAAGAACCCCGGCGAGGGGAGTGAAATAGAACCTGAAACCGTGTACGTACAAGCAGTGGGAGCACCTTCGTGGTGTGACTGCGTACCTTTTGTATAATGGGTCAGCGACTTATATTTTGTAGCAAGGTTAACCGAATAGGGGAGCCGTAGGGAAACCGAGTCTTAACTGGGCGTCTAGTTGCAAGGTATAGACCCGAAACCCGGTGATCTAGCCATGGGCAGGTTGAAGGTTGGGTAACACTAACTGGAGGACCGAACCGACTAATGTTGAAAAATTAGCGGATGACTTGTGGCTGGGGGTGAAAGGCCAATCAAACCGGGAGATAGCTGGTTCTCCCCGAAAGCTATTTAGGTAGCGCCTCGTGAACTCATCTTCGGGGGTAGAGCACTGTTTCGGCTAGGGGGTCATCCCGACTTACCAAACCGATGCAAACTCCGAATACCGAAGAATGTTATCACGGGAGACACACGGCGGGTGCTAACGTCCGTCGTGAAGAGGGAAACAACCCAGACCGCCAGCTAAGGTCCCAAAGTCATGGTTAAGTGGGAAACGATGTGGGAAGGCATAGACAGCCAGGATGTTGGCTTAGAAGCAGCCATCATTTAAAGAAAGCGTAATAGCTCACTGGTCGAGTCGGCCTGCGCGGAAGATGTAACGGGGCTAAACCATGCACCGAAGCTGCGGCAGCGACACTTAGGTGTTGTTGGGTAGGGGAGCGTTCTGTAAGCCGTTGAAGGTGGACTGTGAGGTCTGCTGGAGGTATCAGAAGTGCGAATGCTGACATAAGTAACGATAATGCGGGTGAAAAGCCCGCACGCCGGAAGACCAAGGGTTCCTGTCCAACGTTAATCGGGGCAGGGTGAGTCGACCCCTAAGGCGAGGCTGAAAAGCGTAGTCGATGGGAAACAGGTTAATATTCCTGTACTCGGTGTTACTGCGAAGGGGGGACGGAGAAGGCTAGGCTAGCCGGGCGACGGTTGTCCCGGTTTAAGCATGTAGGCGGAGTGACCTGGTAAATCCGGTTGCTTATCAACGCTGAGGTGTGATGACGATGCACTACGGTGCAGAAGTAGTTGATGCCAAGCTTCCAGGAAAAGCCTCTAAGCATCAGGTAACATTGAATCGTACCCCAAACCGACACAGGTGGTCAGGTAGAGAATACTCAGGCGCTTGAGAGAACTCGGGTGAAGGAACTAGGCAAAATGGTGCCGTAACTTCGGGAGAAGGCACGCTGGCATTAGGTAAAGAGACTTGCTCTCGTAGCCGAAGCCAGTCGCAGATACCAGCTGGCTGCAACTGTTTAATAAAAACACAGCACTGTGCAAACACGAAAGTGGACGTATACGGTGTGACGCCTGCCCGGTGCTGGAAGGTTAATTGATGGGGTCAGCCGCAAGGCGAAGCTCTTGATCGAAGCCCCAGTAAACGGCGGCCGTAACTATAACGGTCCTAAGGTAGCGAAATTCCTTGTCGGGTAAGTTCCGACCTGCACGAATGGCGTAATGATGGCCAGGCTGTCTCCACCCGAGACTCAGTGAAATTGAACTCGCTGTGAAGATGCAGTGTACCCGCGGCAAGACGGAAAGACCCCGTGAACCTTTACTATAGCTTGACACTGAACATTGAGCCTTGATGTGTAGGATAGGTGGGAGGCATCGAAGCGTGGACGCCAGTCTGCGTGGAGCCAACCTTGAAATACCACCCTTTAATGTTTGATGTTCTAACTCGGCCCCGTAATCCGGGGTGAGGACAGTGTCTGGTGGGTAGTTTGACTGGGGCGGTCTCCTCCCAAAGAGTAACGGAGGAGCACGAAGGTTAGCTAATCACGGTCGGACATCGTGAGGTTAGTGCAAAGGCATAAGCTAGCTTGACTGCGAGAGTGACGGCTCGAGCAGGTACGAAAGTAGGTCTTAGTGATCCGGTGGTTCTGAATGGAAGGGCCATCGCTCAACGGATAAAAGGTACTCCGGGGATAACAGGCTGATACCGCCCAAGAGTTCATATCGACGGCGGTGTTTGGCACCTCGATGTCGGCTCATCACATCCTGGGGCTGAAGTAGGTCCCAAGGGTATGGCTGTTCGCCATTTAAAGTGGTACGCGAGCTGGGTTTAGAACGTCGTGAGACAGTTCGGTCCCTATCTGCCGTGGGCGTTGGAAGATTGAGAGGGGCTGCTCCTAGTACGAGAGGACCGGAGTGGACGAATCACTGGTGTTCGGGTTGTCATGCCAATGGCATTGCCCGGTAGCTAAATTCGGAAGAGATAACCGCTGAAAGCATCTAAGCGGGAAACTTGCCTCGAGATGAGTCTTCCCTGGGGCTTTAAGCCCCCTGAAGGAACGTTAAAGACTATGACGTTGATAGGCTGGGTGTGTAAGTGCAGCGATGCATTGAGCTAACCAGTACTAATGATCCGTGAGGCTTAACCTTACAACACCGAAGGTGTTTTGGTTATTTGAGAGTATATTTTAATTTTCAGCGACGTTTACAGATTGAATTGGCTGGCTGCATGGGAGTTATAGTGTAGCGGGTTGATTAAAACAGAATTTGCCTGGCGGCCATAGCGCGGTGGGACCACCTGAACCCATGCCGAACTCAGAAGTGAAACGCCGTAGCGCCGATGGTAGTGTGGGGTCTCCCCATGCGAGAGTAGGACACTGCCAGGCATCAAATCAAGCCGAGACCCCATGCCAAAAGCGTGGGGTTTTTGCTATGTGGGATTTAGGATACAAGAGAAAGCCTTCTGCTGCGCAGAGGGCTTTTTTTATGCCTGCACTTAAAACAAAATACAATATGAGTATTATGATCGGTTAGAACAGCGCATGCACTGGTCCCAACGAGGTGAGACTCACCCAGAAATGAGGTGAATAGAGTAGGAAAAACCGCCGGTAACGATTTTTAACGTTGTGAGAATGCTAAAAAACGACGTGAATGTTATTGGCCGTGGATATTGATACGTAGTGCGAAGAATAAAAGAGAAGGCTACCCTAGCGGGTGGCCTTTTTGCTTTTATGATCCTGACGGGGCTGTTCTAAGCCAATGGCAGATAAACTCTGCAATCTGCTCCGGCTGATTAATATCTAACTGTGTCACTAGGGTATCAATCGGTTTATCACTTGCTAAAGCAATAACATAGCTATCAATCAAACCAGAAATAGGTTTACCAACCGCTTCTCTATAGAGTGCTATTTTATTGATTGGCTCATGTTTAAAACCTTCAACCAAGATCAAATCAATAGTTGTGGCATCTAACCTGCTGGCAAGGTAGTGGAGATCCAACGGCTTTTGTTCTGGGGTTTCCGTCATTAATGCCCAACGACAGTCGCTAGCGACCAGAGTCTGATGAGCACCCGCCTTACGTAACTCATAACTATCTTTGCCGGGTGTATCAATTTCCATATTGTGGTGTGTATGTTTGATTAAACCTACCCGGACTTGACGCTGTTGTAGCAGGGGAATCAGGCTTTTTAGTAATGTTGTTTTCCCTGTTCCACTGTATGCAGCTATACCTAATAGCGGCGGTGCTTTCTGACTCATAACTCCCCCTGGTTACCTTGTTCCCATAAATCGCAATCTGCGGGCGTATTGAGATTGCTGAATTGGTCGCGCTGCCCACTAAACATAACGGGTTGAGCATGGATACTATCCATAAATATCATAAGTTTGCGATCGCCATTTGCTAAATATTCAGCCAACAGTGGTTTCAAACTCACATGCATTAGCGCTAATGTTGGATGTGCACGCTCACCATCGTGGACATAAGCCGCCAATGCTTGCTGTTTACCCTGCCAAAGTTGAGACACTAAGTCGGTAGGGAGCATTGGGACGTCACAGGGAACGAATACAACCCATTCAGTAGGGGAATGACTCAAGCCCGCATGCATCCCCGCCAGCGGGCCCACAAAGCCGGTAATAGCATCGTTAATGACAGGAAGACCACTCTCTTGATAGCGTTCCTGATTGCGATTAGCATTAATCAGTACATAGTTAACTTGGGGGTTGAGTCGCTCAATTACATATTGAAACAACGGTTTATCATGAAGAAGAATAAGTCCTTTATCGTTTCCCCCCATTCGGGAAGAGCGACCTCCCGCAAGAATAACGCCGGTAATATTGGGCTGCATTTCTATCACTCCGTTGTATTCAACTAGCAGACGAATTGTATCTTTAAATAGGAGAATACGTCAGGATTTACTTTTATTGACAATAGGCTCTCTTTCCCTGTGTGAATATCCCTGTTACTTTGTCAGCATATTTTTGAATAGGATAAATTTGCTATGAAATGTCATCGCGTTAATGAACTGATTGAGCTTTTACACCCGGCCTGGCAACAAGATCCTGATTTAAATCTGGTGCAGTTTTTACAAAAGCTGTCAGACGAAGCCGGTTTTGAAGGTGAGCTCTCAGAACTAACAGACGATATTCTTATTTATCATCTAAAAATGCGCGGCTCAGCATCAACAGAAGCTATTCCTGGTCTGAAAAAAGATTATGAAGAAGACTTCAAAACAGCCATATTGCGTGCTCGAGGCATCATTAAAGATTAGACATACTCCTGTCTGCGTAGATAGGGGCTTTGATGATACTATTTCTTATTCTCAGCGAGCCGCTGTCACTTATATAGACTGAATGTTGCTATGAACAGCTCTGCTTTTAATTTTCAGACGTTGTCTCCTGACCTGATTATGGATGCCCTTGAAGGGGTAGGGTTACGGGTGGATTCAGGGCTAACCGCTCTTAATAGCTATGAGAATCGCGTTTATCAGTTTATGGATGAAGATCGTAAACGGTACGTGGTGAAGTTCTATCGCCCTGAGCGCTGGAGCAGCGAGCAGATCATTGAGGAGCATCAGTTTTCAATTGATTTGGCAGAGTCCGAGATCCCGGTTATTGCCCCATTACCGCTTAACGGGCATACCTTACATACTCATGGTGGCTTTTTCTTTACCGTTTTTCCGAGTGTGGGTGGGCGTCAGTATGAGATAGATAATCTCGACCAATTGGAATGGGTTGGCCGCTTTCTGGGTCGTATTCACCAAGTGGGTCGCGATAGCCTTTTTGTTGCCCGCTCAACGATCGGCATTGAGGAGTATCTGACTGAGCCGCGTCAGTTGCTGGCCAGTAGCGAATTGGTACCAGCAAAACAGCGAGATAAGTTCCTGGCGGCGACCGACTTACTGATAAGCACTATAAAGCAGTATTGGCATACCGACTGGCAACCATTACGGTTACATGGCGACTGCCATCCAGGTAATATTTTGTGGCGTGATGGGCCGATGTTTGTCGACCTTGATGATGCCAGAAACGGCCCAGCAGTGCAGGATCTTTGGATGTTGCTGCATGGGGAGCGTAATGAGCAATTAATCCAGTTAGATATTTTGTTAGAAGCCTATGGTGAGTTTGCTGATTTTGATCAGCGAGAACTCGCCCTGATTGAACCTTTACGCGCGATGCGGATGGTTTATTACCTTGCATGGGTAGCCAGACGTTGGCAGGACCCGGCATTTCCTAAAAGTTTTCCGTGGATGGCGGAGTCTGATTTTTGGTTACAGCAGACTGCCTCATTTACCGAGCAGGTTAAGCTGTTGCAGGCACCCCCTTTGCAGCTGATGCCAATGTACTAAAGCTAAGATAATGGAGATTGTTATAGTATGAAAAATGTATGGTTAGCACTCGTTGGCATGGTGATGGCATTCAGTGCATCGGCCGCACAATTTACTGATGGCACTCAATACCAGACGTTAAACAAGCCAGTAACTGGTGAGCCTCAGGTTTTAGAGTTTTTCTCTTTCTATTGCCCACATTGCTACCAGTTTGAAGAGGTTTACCATGTTCCTCAGACAGTAAAAAAAGCACTGCCTGAAGGGGTCAAAATGACCCGTTATCATGTGGAATTCCTGGGTCCATTGGGTAAAGAACTGACCCAAGCATGGGCTGTTGCGATGGCTTTAGGTGTTGAAGAGAAAGTGACTCCACTGATGTTTGAGGGTGTACAGAAAACCCAAACAGTACAAACTCCTGATGATATCCGTAACGTATTTATCAAAGCGGGTGTGAGTGGCGAAGACTATGATGCGGCATTAAACAGCTTTGTGGTTAAATCACTGGTTGTTCAGCAGCAAAAAGCGGCTGAAGATTTACAATTACGTGGTGTGCCAGCCATGTTTGTTAATGGCAAATATATGATTAAGAACGATGGCATGGATACCAGCTCAATGGATAACTATGTTAAACAGTATGCGGATGTCGTTAAGTTCCTACTGACTCAAAAGTAATAGTACAAAAAAGAGGAGTGGATTTATTCACTCCTCTTTTACTGACCTAAATATCTGCTCGGCTTCAAGTCTGTTTCTCTCTTCGCCATAAATCATCATATTATCTAATGTGACAGTCATATAATTAAATGCTCACTGTTATTTATTATAGTGTTGTTTATGATTGATTTATCTATTTCAGTGATAGGTAAACGCCGATATTCATGGGGTGAAAAGATAAAAGGAGGTTATGGTGAGTAATAAATAAAGTCGTGAGGATAAATTTACCATAAGTAAAATTTATTTACCTTATGCAGGCGACTGAATAAGTAATATCCACAATTTAGATAAAGAAATAATGACAGTAAAATAAAAAAACAATAACTGTAACACTATGATTATTCTAATTTTAAATATTACGAATTCAAGACTCTGCCGACAGATATAAAATGCACACGTTTTTACGCACAAAGTTATCCACAGGTTAGATCTTGTGGATCTTCACGCAAAAATGCTCTGTTTCGCACAAGAATGGACGCTAAAATTCGTCTCTTGCTGCCAGCTATGGCATTCTTAGCGTCAGACCTTGCTAAATAAAGATGAAGAAACCCTATGGCCCAGATTGCAGAAAACCCATTGATCCTCGTTGACGGTTCCTCTTACCTCTATCGTGCTTACCATGCCTTCCCGCCGCTAACCAACGGCAGTGGTGAACCTACTGGTGCCATGTACGGCGTGTTGAACATGCTACGCAGTCTGTTGCTGCAATATCGGCCAAGCCATGTGGCAGTGGTGTTCGATGCTAAAGGCAAAACATTCCGTGACGAGCTTTTTGCTGAATATAAATCCCACCGTCCACCAATGCCTGATGATTTAAGAGCTCAAATTGAGCCACTTCACCAAATGGTTAAGGCGATGGGGTTACCTTTATTGGTGGTTTCAGGGGTTGAGGCCGATGATGTTATTGGTACTTTGGCACAGGAAGCTGAAAAAGCAGGTCATGCAGTATTAATCAGTACTGGTGATAAAGATATGGCGCAATTAGTTACGCCAAATATCACTCTCATCAATACAATGAATAACGCTATTTTAGGGCCACAGGAAGTGTGCGACAAATATGGCGTTCCTCCTGAGCTGATTATTGATTTTCTGGCCCTGATGGGCGATTCCTCCGACAATATTCCGGGCGTCCCGGGTGTTGGCGAAAAAACCGCTCAGGCTCTGTTACAAGGTTTGGGTGGGCTGGATGCGCTGTTCAGTAATTTAGATAAAATATCCACACTGACATTCCGTGGCGCAAAAACTATGTCTGCCAAGTTAGAGCAGAATAAAGATGTTGCTTATCTCTCTTATAAATTAGCCACTATTAAGACGGATGTTGAATTGGACATAACCTGTGATGAGCTAAAAGTCTCACCACCGGATGATGACCAATTGCATCAGCTGTTCAGCCGTTATGAATTTAAGCGCTGGCTGGCAGATGTTGAAGCAGGTAAATGGCTGGATGGTAAAAAAGGCCGGCCAACGGCGCAGACCAATAATAGAGCCTTTGTCACCGCAGAACCAGTTGCTGCGGCTGAAGTTACCGCCGTGTTATCACAAGAAAATTATCAAACTATTCTGGATGAGAAGTCTTTAGCTGACTGGATTGAGCGCCTTAAAAAAGCCGAAGTTTTCGCGTTTGATACTGAGACTGATGGCCTTGATACCCTCAGCAGTAATCTGATTGGTTTTTCATTCGCTGTTGCTCCGGGTGAGGCTGCTTATTTACCTGTGGCACATGACTATCTGGATGCCCCTGCCCAGCTTGATCGTGATTGGGTTCTGGCCCAACTTAAGCCATTATTGGAAGACGATAAGGCGCTTAAAGTCGGTCAGAATCTTAAATTCGACCAAAGTATGCTGGCGCGTTATGACATAAATCTGCGTGGTATAGCTTTTGATACCATGCTGGAATCTTATGTTTTAGACAGCGTTGCGGGCCGACATGATATGGATAGCCTGGCAGAGCGCTATCTCAACCATAAAACCATTACCTTTGAAGAGATTGCCGGTAAGGGTAAGAATCAACTGACTTTTAACCAAATTGCATTAGAACAAGCTGGGCCTTATGCCGCAGAAGATGCCGATGTCACTCTACAGCTGCATTTGGTGTTATGGCCGAAATTGCAACAAAGTGAAGGTCTGAAGCGGGTGTTCCAAGAAATTGAGATGCCGTTGTTGCCGGTTTTATCTCGTATCGAGCGAACTGGCGTCTTGATTGACCAAAATATCTTAGCGGCTCACTCCAAAGAACTCACCATTCGTCTTGATGAACTGGAAAAACAGGCGCACGAATTGGCTGAAGAGCCGTTTAACCTCGCCTCACCTAAGCAGCTCCAGGTCATTTTGTATGAAAAACAAAAGCTGCCTATCTTGAAGAAAACCCCTGGTGGTGCGGCTTCAACCAATGAAGATGTGCTGGCAGAGTTGGCGCTGGATTACCCTCTGCCGAAGGTTATTCTTGAGTATCGCGGCTTAGCCAAGCTGAAAAGTACTTATACCGATAAGCTACCGCTGATGATTAACCCGGTGTCTGGGCGTGTCCATACCTCTTATCATCAAGCTGTTACTGCGACTGGGCGTCTGTCCTCCCGTGATCCTAACCTGCAAAACATTCCTGTACGTAATGAAGAAGGGCGTCGTATACGTCAGGCTTTTATTGCGCCACAAGGTTACCGCATCATGGCGGCTGACTACTCACAGATTGAGCTGCGCATCATGGCCCATCTGTCGCAGGATAAAGGATTACTGGCGGCCTTTGCGGCTGGAAAAGATATTCACCGCGCTACAGCGGCCGAAGTTTTCGGTTTACCACTGGAAAAGGTCACTAATGAACAGCGCCGCAGTGCCAAGGCGATTAACTTTGGTCTGATTTATGGTATGAGTGCATTTGGTTTGGCGCGGCAGCTGAATATTCCCCGTGGGGAAGCCCAGCGCTATATGGATCTCTATTTTGAGCGCTACCCCGGTGTGCTGGAGTATATGGAACGCACGCGCAAGCAAGCGGCGGATCAAGGCTACGTCACTACTCTGGATGGGCGTCGTCTCTATTTACCGGATATTCATTCACGTAATGCCACTCGCCGTAAAGCCGCTGAACGTGAGGCTATCAATGCGCCGATGCAAGGTACTGCCGCTGATATTATCAAGCGCGCCATGATTGCCGTGGATGCCTGGTTACAACAAGAGCTGGAACCAAAGGTGCGAGTCATTATGCAGGTCCACGATGAATTGGTGTTTGAGGTACATGAAAGTGTATTAGAAAGCGCTGAGCAGAAAGTTCGTGAGCTGATGGAGCAGAGCATGCAACTGGCAGTGCCATTGAAGGTGGATGTCGGTGTGGGTGATAACTGGGATCAGGCCCACTAGTTGTGCGGGTAAGTGGCGATAAATAAAGCATTTTATGTAATTAAGCTACATTTAAGGGCGATAATGCGGGGATGTTGTGCGCTGAATCGTGACAATTTGTGTAACTATACAACAAAAAATTCTTTTGCCCTGCGAAAAAATGATGTAGAGTTACAGATGTAGGGTACAGAGGTAAGATGTTCTATCTTTCAGACCTTTTACTTCACGTAATCGGATTTGGCTGTATATTAGCCGCCCCAGTCATTTATTGACTGGGGCGTTTTTTATTGGGTTTTTGCTGGCAGGATGGATAAGTTTGATGGGCCGAGAGACAGCCCTTGCGGGCTGCTTTAGTCATTACTCACCTTCGTCGTCATACTCATCAATCATGACTTCTGGTGGAATTTCGCTAAACCAGGTATCCAGTTTTTCCCGTAACTTATCAACGCCAATCTTTTTCAATGATGAGAAAGCTTCAACCTGAATATCACCCATAAATGGAATGATTGCTTCCCGCACCATGTTCAGTTGGGCTTTACGCGCACCTGAAGCCAGCTTATCCGCTTTGGTCAGTAATAAAAGAACCGGAGTTCCTACGGCTACTGCCCAAGTGATCATCTGCTGATCCAAATCTTTTAGCGGATGACGAATATCCATCAACACAACTAATCCTTTCAGACAGTTACGCTTCTGTAAATACTCCCCTAATGCGCGCTGCCACTTGAGTTTCATCTCTTCCGGAACTTCGGCATAGCCATATCCCGGTAAGTCGACCAAACGTACACCCTCAACCACTTCAAATAAGTTAATCAGCTGAGTACGGCCCGGCGTTTTACTGGTTCTGGCCAAGCTTTTCTGGTTGGTCAACGTATTGAGGGCGCTTGATTTGCCTGCATTCGAGCGACCAGCAAATGCCACTTCAATACCTTCATCACGCGGCAGATGGCGAATATCCGGAGCACTGATGACGAAGTGCGTCATGTGATAGTTATAATTTCTGATAGTCAAAATTTGTCGTCTCCGTGAGAGATAGCTTACATGGAGCGATTATAACTGCATCAGGCCGAAAAAAGGGGGTTTATCTTTATCCCCTTGGTACTTGAAGCTACAGAGGGGCTAACGAATCTCTTTTCTTGCTTTTTCCGGTGCAATTCCAATTTTTGTGAGTTGGCGGTCATTGTAGATAAGATTAATGGCTTATCATTTATCAACTGTTAAGAAAAACTTTATTAAATATGCGCTATTATTATCAACGGTTGGTTTTTTTCGTAATGTTTTTTCGAATAAAAACAAACGACTGATTACGTTTTCAACAGTGCGGGATGTACTGGCAAGGAGCTTAATCACTCAGGAAGAGTGGCTTATGCTTAAGGAATGTAATGGATATACTGTGAGCCAAGGATGATATAGGGAGCTTATTTAAACGGATGTTTATGGACACAGGCCGGAGTGCTGGGTGAGTCGCCTTCAAGGTTGGAGGGATGGCAAGGATAGCGTATTGCAGAAGGGAGAAACCGGGATGTTATCTAAGTGCAGGGAATGCGCTGTAAGGATATCCTTCCGCAGAAGGTGCGAAAAAAGGCGACAGGTTAATCTGCCGCCTTTTTTCTTTCTCTGCTTTCTGCTAGATTCCGGCCCAATCCTATACCCAATAAATTTCAAGATGCAGGAAGGCGACAAGTTGAGGGATTCTCGATGAACTTACCTAGGTAAGTGATTTGGGTGATTGCGCGTCGCTAACACTTATGCAACTTGAAAGATGACGGGTATATACTCAATCCAATCCCATACTCATTTAAGAGCACAGGTTATGAAGCAGCCAAGTAAAGCACCACGCACCAATAGCGGAGCCCCAAAAGGCACCGCGACGCCAAAGCGTCATAAAAAGACCCGTGTAGAGCTTGATATAGAAGCACGCGAACGTAAGCGCCAGAAGAGACACAGTGGCAATCGCTCTGGTGCAAGAACCAATGTGGAAGGCGGTAATAAAAAGGGTCAGACTCAAACTCAAGAGAAAGATCCACGGATTGGCAGTAAAGTGCCGGTGCCTTTGGTGATGGATAGCAAAGTAAAAGCTAAGCCAGCCACTAAGCCGGTAGCTAAAGTCGAAGCCAAGCCACGTCTGACGCCAGAAGAAGAGCTGACTAAGCTGGAAAACGACGAACGTCTGGATGCATTACTGGATCGTCTGGATAACGACGAAGTATTGAGCAAAGAAGACCAAGCTTATGTTGATCTGACCTTAGACCGTATCGATGCCCTGATGGAACAATTGGGTATTGAACTGGGTGATGAAGATGACGAAGAGAAAGAAGAAAAGCAGGAAGACATTCTAAAATTACTGAAGAGTGGTAATCCAAAAGACGCATTTTAAAGTATGAAGTGGGTGATCCCGACAATAGCCCTACTACTTACATGTTATCTATTGTGGTTATTGGGTAAACTATGGCGGCTGTCGCAACGTAGATCACGATTGCGCAGCGCTACTGCGGCCAGACAACGAAAACATCTGCCCTCTAACCGGCCCGGTAAGCGAAAATATCGGAAGGAATGAACATGTCTGAGCACGCTATAGTTTGGGATCTGTCCCTGATTCAAAAATATAATTATTCAGGGCCGCGTTACACTTCGTACCCCACTGCGCTTGAGTTTAGTGAAGATTACAATGAATCTGCTTTTCAGCAGGCGGTGAAACGTTATCCGCAGCGCCCTTTGTCGCTGTACGTGCATATCCCGTTTTGCCATAAGCTTTGTTACTTCTGTGGTTGCAATAAGCTAGTGACGCGCCAGCAACATAAAGCTGATGAATATCTGGCGGTCTTGGAAAAAGAGATCCGCCAGCGGGCAGCGCTGTTCGCCGGGCGTCAGGTTAGCCAGATGCATTGGGGCGGCGGCACGCCAACCTATCTGAATAAAACGCAAATCACTCATTTGATGAATCTGTTGCGTGAAAACTTTGATTTTCTGCCCGGTGCGGAGCAGTCAATTGAAGTCGACCCACGGGAAATTGAGTTGGATGTCCTTGACCATCTTCGTGCTGAAGGCTTTAACCGCCTGAGCATGGGGGTGCAGGATTTCAATAAAGAGGTGCAACGGCTGGTTAATCGTGAGCAAGATGAAGACTTTATCTTTGCGCTCATTGCCCGCGCCAAAGCCTTAGGTTTTAACTCCACCAATATTGATTTGATTTATGGTTTGCCAAAGCAGACACCTGAAAGCTTTGCTTTTACCCTCAAACGGGTGGCCGAACTCAGCCCTGATCGTCTGAGTGTTTTCAATTATGCCCATTTGCCGAGCCTGTTTGCCGCGCAGCGTAAAATTAAAGATGCTGATTTACCCAGTGCCGAACAGCGGCTGGATATTTTGCAGCACACCATCAGCTTCTTAACTGAGTCCGGCTATCAGTTTATTGGCATGGATCACTTTGCCCGGCCAGATGATGAATTAGCGGTTGCTCAGCGTGACGGTAAATTGCATCGTAATTTCCAGGGCTATACCACCCAAGGTGAGAGCGACTTACTCGGGTTGGGCGTCTCAGCCATCAGTATGCTGGGTGACAGTTATGCTCAGAATGAAAAAGATTTAAAAACCTATTATTCGGTGGTCGAGCAGCGTGGCAATGCATTATGGCGTGGCCTGACCATGACCGAGGATGACTGCTTGCGTCGTGACGTGATTAAAACACTGATTTGTAATTTCCAAATTAGTTATCAGCCGATTGAACAGCATTATGGTATTCGTTTTGCGGATTATTTTGCCGAAGATTTTGAGCTGCTAGCGCCGTTTGAACAAGATGGGCTGGTGGAGCGGGATGACAAAGGTATTCGCGTGACACCGCGTGGGCGCTTACTCATTCGTAATATTTGTATGTGTTTCGATATTTATTTACGTAAACAGGCTCGCCGGCAGCAGTTCTCCCGCGTGATCTAATGATGTTCAACGGCTATACCTGCCATCTTTCAAAATGGCGGATATCGCCGCTGAGGGGCATTTAAAGTCAGAGCCGCGCGATTCTCAGCTACTCCATTCCCAACTCTTTCAACTTACGCGTTAATGTATTGCGGCCCCAGCCCAATAGACGCGCAGCTTCCTGCTTGTGCCCTTGAGTGTGGCGTAATGCGGTAGTTAACAGCGTGCGCTCCATCTCCGGTTGTGCCTCTGACAACAAATCCTGATGGCCAGAACGTAGCGCACGATCAGCCCATTGTGCCAGCAGCGTTGACCAGTTATCTGGCATCCGCTGACCAGAAGCATCTGGCGTACTGGTTTCAAATAACTCAGAAGGTAAATCCTGAACCAGTACTTCCTGCCCGGCAGCCATCACTGTCAGCCAGCGACAGGTATTTTCCAATTGGCGCACGTTACCTTGCCAAGGCAGGCGAGTCAGCGCGACTTCAGTTTCAGGATGCAGATTTTTGGCTTCCACCCCCAGTTCTTTCGCCGCCACTTGCAGGAAGTAGCGGGCTAGACGCGGAATATCTTCACGACGTTCGCGCAGGGGAGGTAAATGGACCCGAATCACATTGAGTCGGTGGAATAAATCCTCACGGAATTTACCTTCCTGAACGCGCTGCTCTAGATTCTGATGGGTCGCCGCAATGATGCGCACATCCACTTTAACTGGAGCATAGCCCCCAACTCGATAAAACTGGCCATCAGCCAACACGCGCAACAGGCGGGTTTGCACATCCAGCGGCATATCGCCGATTTCATCTAAAAACAGAGTGCCACCATCGGCTTGTTCAAAGCGGCCCTGACGCACCTGATTGGCACCGGTAAAAGCCCCTTTTTCGTGGCCGAACAGTTCTGACTCAATTAAGTCTTTTGGGATTGCCGCCATATTCAGCGCAATGAAAGGCGCTTTAGCGCGAGGGCTATGGCGGTGTAAGGCATGGGCGACCAGCTCTTTACCGGTACCGGATTCACCATTAATCAGCACACTGATAGAGGAGCGCGACAAGCGGCCAATGATGCGGAATACATCCTGCATCGCCGGAGCCTCACCGATGATATCGGCGGTCGGGCCACTGGCGGGTTGAGTACGCGCAGGTTGTTGCTGTTCTTGATAATGACTGATAGCCCGTTCAACCAGCGCTACGGCCTCATCAATATCAAAAGGTTTTGGCAGATAATCAAATGCCCCTTGCTGATAGGCGCTAACTGCGGCGTCTAAATCAGAATGCGCGGTCATTATGATGACCGGAAGCATTGGGTGGCGCTGCTTAATCTGTTTCAGCAGGGCCAATCCATCCATGCCAGGCATGCGGATATCTGATAACAACACATCCGGGGTTTGCGTCGCTAAAGCATCCAACACCTGATTACCTGAATCGAATGTCGCACAGTTTAGACCTGCTCCAGTCAGCGCGCGCTCAAGCACCCAGCGGATGGAGCTATCGTCATCGACGATCCAGACTATCCCTCGTTGCATAGAAACCTCACTGGCGAATAGGCAGGTAAACCGAGAATTCGGTATGTCCCGGCCAACTGTTAAATTCAATTTTACCCGAATGCTGATCGATAAGATTGCGGGCAATAGATAAGCCAAGCCCAGTACCACCCTCACGGCCACTTACCATCGGATAGAACAGGGTATCTTGTAATTGCGTTGGCACGCCTGGGCCATCATCTTGAATATCAATTCGGGCCGCCAAACGATAGCGCATGCCATGCAGTGTTATCTGAAATGCCGTACGGGTACGAAGCGTGATAGTGCCACCGGCCTCACCCAAAGCTTGTAATGCATTGCGGGTGATATTCAGCAGCACTTGTTCAATTTGGTCTGGGTCATGAGCCAGCTCAGGTAAGCTTGGGTCATAGTCACGGATTAACGTCACGTTATCCGGTTTTTCCAGAGAGACTAGTTGGCAAACGCGTTCAGCAACCTGATGGATGCTTTGTGTAACATGCTGACCGGGCCGCTGTGGGCCTAATAAACGGTCAACCAAATTACGTAAGCGGTCAGCTTGCTCAATAATTACTTTGGTATATTCCAGCAAGGCTGGATCGGGCAAGGCTTTTGACAATAATTGTGCAGCGCCGCGCAAGCCACCCAGCGGGTTCTTAATCTCATGCGCTAATCCCCGTACCAAATCACGAGCGGCAACTTGTTGTGCATGCTGCAATTGCTCTTGGCTGAGCCGACGTTGGTTATCCATCGGTGCCATTTCCAGCAAAATAAAACCTTCCGGTAGTGACTGTGCGGTCAGCGATAAAATATGCGCCCGACCATCAACGACTAATGTCACTTCGTTATCGGTGAAACCTTGCCCCGATTCCAGACTTTCCCTCATAAGAGCAATATTAAGGGAAAAATAGCCTAATAATTCAGGTAGGGGTGTACCAAAAAGTTTACGCGAGCTTTGCGCCAGAAGTTGCTGGGCTGCGGGATTGGCATAATGAATAGCCAGTGAGTCATCCAATAGCAGAATGCTATTAATGAGAGAATTGAGGATCTGCCCAGCATCGGGCAGCGTGCCTGTTGCCATCATGCAGACTCCTGCACACTCTTGGTGCATTTATACCCATAGATGGGTACATCCTATTGATTCAACCTCAGTTGAGCCAGAGGAATTGTGACAAAAAATGAAAGGTGGAGAAAAAAGCCCATCGTGAGATGGGCCAAAAGTTTCCACGGCAACAAAAAAAACGACTAATTAAAATTAAACGCTGTAATACAGTTCAAACTCGACTGGGTGCGGAGTCATGCGTACGCGGTCCATCTCTTCTTTACGCAGGTCGATGTAAGCATCGATAGCGTCGTCAGTGAACACGCCACCACGGGTCAAGAACTCACGGTCTTCGCTCAGTGCAACCAGTGCTTCGTCCAGGGAGCCTGCAACTTTTGGAATTTCAGCTTCTTCTTCCGGTGGCAGGTCATACAGGTTTTTGTCCATCGCATCACCAGGGTGAATCTTGTTGATGATGCCATCAAGGCCAGCCATCAGCAGTGCTGCGAAGCACAGGTATGGGTTAGCCGCTGGGTCCGGGAAGCGCGCTTCGATACGACGGGCTTTCGGGCTGGCAACCACTGGGATACGGATTGAAGCTGAACGGTTACGGGCTGAGTAAGCCAGCATGACCGGTGCTTCGTAGCCTGGGACCAAACGCTTGTAGGAGTTAGTCGTTGGGTTAGCCAAGGCATTAATTGCTTTAGCGTGCTTGATGATACCGCCGATGTAGAACAGCGCCATTTCAGACAGGCCAGCGTATTTGTCGCCTGCGAACAGGTTGGTACCATTTTTGGACAAGGACATATGGCAGTGCATGCCTGAGCCGTTGTCACCAAACATTGGTTTTGGCATAAAGGTCGCAGTTTTACCAAATGCGTGTGCCACGTTGTGCACCACATATTTGTAAATCTGAATTTCGTCAGCTTTCTTGGTCATGGTATTGAAGCGAGTTGCCACTTCGTTCTGACCCGCGGTAGCAACTTCATGGTGATGCGCTTCAACTACCAAGCCCATTTCTTCCATGGTCAGACACATGGTAGAACGCAGATCCTGTGAAGAATCGACCGGAGGAACTGGGAAGTAACCGCCTTTTACTGCTGGACGGTGGCCTTTGTTGCCGCCTTCGTATTTGGTGCTGGAGTTCCATGCGCCTTCGATATCATCGATAGAGACGTGGGAGCCACGAATGCTGCTACCAAAACGAACGTCGTCGAACAGGAAGAATTCTGGCTCTGGCCCGAACAGGACGGTATCCGCGATGCCAGAAGATTTCAGGAAGTCTTCCGCACGTTTGGAGATAGAACGCGGGTCGCGGTCATAGCCTTGCATGGTGCCTGGCTCAAGGATGTCACAACGGATAATCAGTGTGGAATCTTCGAAGAACGGATCCATAACAGCGGTGCTGGCATCTGGCATCAGTACCATGTCGGATTCGTTAATGCCTTTCCAGCCACCAATCGAGGAGCCATCAAACATTTTGCCTTCTTCGAAGAAGTCAGCGTTGACCTGATGAGCTGGGATAGTGATGTGCTGTTCTTTCCCTTTAGTATCGGTGAAGCGCAAATCAACGAATTTTACTTCGTGCTCATTCAGCATCGTCAAAACATGTTCAGCGGACATACTTATATCTCCCGGATTTGTCATAGTCGTCGTCGTGGAACGATTACCGTGTATTACTAAGGTTTATGGTGTTCTGGCATTTTTGCCGGTAAAAATTTCTTATTTCAATAACCTGTAACTGCAAAAAACCTTTTTACCTGCAAGGATGCGCCACTCAAAACAGCAAACTTGTGACTTTTTATTTCGGACTGTTATTCGTGCTGGCTATTCATGCTAAAATACATTGCGAAATCTATGCCAACTTTCCAAATCCCCCGGTTATGCCATATCATAGGGGTCTGCTGATATTCAGTATGCACCAGGATAGTCATATTGCACTATTTTGGTGCTTCATTTGCGCCGTTGGGCACTGTATTGGTGCAGAAAGGGGCCGAGAGGCTATTTTTGCACCGTGAAAGGGATCACAAACTAACCGCCGTTAGGTTGTTTATAAGAGAAGTTTGTGATCTTGTTTAGTCCCTCGCTTAATACGTGTACAATAGCGCGCTATTTCTAAATGCCTGAGGCAAAAAAGCTGTGATCGAGAATCTGCGTAACATCGCCATTATTGCGCACGTTGACCATGGGAAAACTACCCTGGTTGATAAGTTGCTACAACAATCTGGTACTTTCGGTGAACGTACTGAAGCAACTGAACGTGTAATGGACTCCAACGATTTGGAGAAAGAGCGTGGGATAACCATCCTCGCAAAAAATACCGCCATTAATTGGAAAGACTACCGCATCAACATCGTGGATACCCCAGGACACGCCGATTTCGGCGGTGAGGTTGAGCGTGTAATGTCTATGGTTGACTCTGTGCTGCTAGTCGTCGATGCAATGGATGGCCCGATGCCGCAGACCCGTTTCGTGACCAAAAAAGCTTTTGCTAATGGTCTGAAACCAATCGTGGTAATCAACAAAGTTGACCGTCCGGGCGCGCGTCCTGACTGGGTTGTGGATCAGGTATTCGACCTGTTCGTCAATCTGGATGCAACTGATGAACAACTGGACTTCCCAATCATTTATGCTTCTGCATTGTTGGGTATTGCCGGTGAAGACCACAACAATATGGCGGAAGACATGACTCCGCTGTATCAAGCTATCGTTGACCACGTGTCTGCGCCACAAGTTGAGCTTGAAGCACCATTCCAGATGCAGATCTCTCAGCTGGATTACAACAACTATGTTGGTGTTATCGGCATCGGTCGTATCAAGCGCGGTAAAGTTAAGCCAAACCAGCAAGTGACTATCATTGATAGCGAAGGCAAAACGCGTAACGGTAAAGTCGGTAAAGTTCTGACTCATATGGGTCTGGAGCGTATCGAAGCCACTGTTGCTGAAGCTGGCGATATCGTTGCAATCACCGGTTTGGGTGAGTTGAACATCTCTGACACTGTGTGTGACGTGAACGCTGTTGAAGCGCTGCCAGCACTGTCTGTTGATGAACCAACCGTGACCATGTATTTCTGCGTTAACACCTCTCCGTTCTGTGGTAAAGAAGGTAAGTATGTGACTTCACGTCAGATTCTTGACCGTCTGAACAAAGAGTTGGTTCATAACGTAGCATTGCGTGTTGAAGAAACTGAAGATTCTGATGCTTTCCGTGTTTCAGGTCGTGGTGAGCTTCACCTGTCGGTTCTGATCGAAAACATGCGTCGCGAAGGTTTCGAGCTGGCTGTATCTCGTCCTAAAGTTATCAACCGTGTTATCGACGGTCGCAATCAAGAACCATTTGAAAGCGTAACTTTGGATATCGAAGAGCAGCACCAGGGCGCAGTAATGCAAGCCATGGGTGAGCGTAAAGGTGACGTGAAGGACATGGTTCCAGACGGCAAAGGTCGTATTCGTCTGGATTATATGATCCCAAGCCGTGGCTTGATTGGCTTCCGTACTGAATTCATGACCATGACTTCTGGTACTGGCCTGCTGTACTCCACATTCAGTCACTATGATGATGTGCGTCCAGGCGATATCGGCCAACGTCAAAACGGCGTACTGATCTCTAACGGTCAGGGTAAAGCTGTTGCGTTCGCATTGTTCAAACTGCAAGACCGCGGCAAGCTGTTCATCGGTCATGGTACTGAAGTGTATGAAGGCCAGATTATCGGTATTCACTCACGTTCTAACGACCTGACTGTAAACTGCTTGACGGGTAAGCAACTGACCAACATGCGTGCATCGGGTACTGACGAAGCTACCACTCTGGTTCCTTTCCTGAAGAAAACTCTGGAACAGGCTCTGGAATTCATCGATGACGATGAATTGGTAGAAGTTACCCCGCTGTCGATTCGTATCCGTAAACGTCATTTGACGGAAAACGATCGTAAGCGTGCAGGTCGTGGTCCTAAAGAAGCTTAATTCTTCTTTGTTCTGCTGATACTTAGGGCGCTTGCCGCGCCCTGAGTTCTTTATCCCCTTCGTTCTTGAAATTGCTGCTGTATTAGTGGCGTTCAATCACCTGAATCACTGACTTGAGTGCGCTCATCGGGACTCCTTTCTTGCTGCCTTGCCGCAACTCCAATGTCTTTGGGGATACTTTCTTTTTTCATCAGGGTAAAAAATTATTTTTTCTGACTGACCCCTCCTTTTTCTTCCTCTCTCTGTTCAGTTTTCTCTTTTCCCGTTACAGTGAAACTCACCATCTAATTGGGAGAGCGCCATGCTGTATATCTTTGATCTAGGGAATGTGATTGTTGATATCGACTTCAAACGTGTGTTGGGCGTCTGGAGTAAATTAAGCAGTGTACCTTTGGCTACACTGAGTGAGCGTTTTACGATGGGAGAGGTCTTCCAGCAGCATGAGCGCGGCGAAATCAGCGATGAAGACTTTGCCCGCCAACTCAGTGATGAGATGGGGCTGTCTTTAAGTTTTGAACAGTTCGCCGAGGGTTGGCAGGCCGTGTTTGTCGCTTTACGCCCAGAAGTGATTGCGATAATGCAAAGGTTGCGTCAGGAAGGGCATCGGGTGGTGGTGCTATCCAATACTAATCGGCTGCACTGCAATCATTGGCCACAGCACTATCCTGAAGTTGCCGCTGCTGCTGACCATATGTATTTGTCTCAGGACTTGGGAATGCGCAAGCCAGAGGCCCGAATTTATCAACATGTGCTGAGTGCAGAAAATATTCCGGCGGAACAAGCTGTGTTCTTTGATGATGTTGAAGCAAACATTGTCGCGGCCAGAATCGAAGGCATTACTGCAATCCATGTCACTGACCGAAAGGTTATCCCTGCTTATTTTTCCTGATAAGTTCTTACTCTAATCATTAATGGGTTAGCCTTAAGTTGCTAACCCTTATCACACTGGCCTTAAAATTGTGCCTAACTGTGTTGACTGAGAGATGAACATGGCGAGTTTTCTGCGATCTCCACCGTTTAAACCCTGCGTCACCTTTGGGCGCATGCTCTATACCCGGATTGATAAAGACGGGTTAACAATGCTGGCCGGGCATTTGGCCTATGTATCATTGCTGTCTCTGGTGCCATTGATCACGGTGATTTTTGCTCTATTTGCTGCATTTCCGATGTTCGCGGACATCAGCATAAAATTGAAAGCCTTCATATTTGCCAATTTTATGCCAGCTACCGGCGACATTATCCAAAACTATCTGGAGCAGTTTGTCGCGAACTCAAACCGGATGACCGTGGTGGGCACCTGCGGTTTGATTGTCACGGCGCTCTTGCTGATTTACTCCGTAGACTCGGTACTCAACATTATTTGGCGCAGTAAAACCCAGCGCTCACTGGTATTTTCATTTGCGGTTTATTGGATGGTTCTCACCCTTGGCCCCATTCTGGTGGGGGCCAGTATGGTTATCAGCTCATATCTGCTGTCGCTACAGTGGCTGGCAAATGCCCAAGTAGATAGCATGATTGATGAGGTATTACGGCTATTTCCGTTACTGATTTCCTGGGTTTCATTTTGGTTACTGTACAGTGTGGTGCCAACGGTAAGGGTGCCAGCCAGAGATGCCGTCATCGGTGCGCTGGTCGCTGCACTGCTTTTTGAGTTAGGTAAGAAAGGATTCACGATGTATATCACGCTGTTTCCCTCTTATCAGTTGATTTATGGGGTGCTGGCCGTTATCCCCATTTTATTCCTCTGGGTTTACTGGAGTTGGTGCATTGTTTTACTGGGGGCAGAAATTACGGTCACCTTGGGTGAATATCGTGCGCAGCGCCATATCGCCAGCACCGAGGAAAACCAGAGTCAGGAGATGTAAGGCATTATGATTGCGTTGATTCAACGGGCGCTTAGCGCCAATGTCGTGGTCGATGGGAATGTTGTGGGTGAGATTGGCCCCGGGCTGTTGATATTACTCGGTGTGGAACAAGGGGATAGCGAGCAAAAAGCACAGCGTTTGTGTGAGCGGGTGCTGGGGTACCGGATTTTTGGTGATGAGAACGACAAAATGAACCTCAACGTTCAGCAGGCTGGGGGCAGTGTGCTGGTGGTTTCGCAGTTCACATTGGTTGCTGATACTCAAAAGGGCATGAGACCGAGCTTTTCTCGTGGGGCAGTTCCCGCAGAAGCTGACCGGCTTTATCAGTATTTTGTTGCCCAGTGTCGTGAGCGTGGTGTAAAAACTGAAACGGGGTTATTTGCAGCAGATATGAAAGTCAGCCTGGTGAACGATGGCCCAGTGACTTTTTGGTTGCAAGTTTAGATAGCGAATATTGCCTCAGGATTGAGGGCTATGACATAGATTTTATTGATAATTTTAAAGAGAGAATGCTCCTATGTATCACTTGCGTGTGCCCATAACAGAACAAGAACTCAAAGATTATTATCAATTCCGTTGGGAAATGTTACGCAAGCCGTTGCACCAACCGGTTGGTTCTGAAAAAGATGCTTACGACGCGATGGCCCACCATCAAATGGTCGTGGATGAGCAAGGCAAGCCTGTGGCTATTGGTCGGCTATATATTAATGCTGATAATGAGGCCGCGATTCGTTTTCTAGCGGTAGACCCGTCAGTTCGCGCTAAAGGCTTAGGGACGCTGGTGGCAATGACGTTAGAGTCGGTTGCGCGTCAAGAAGGCGTCAAGCGGGTCGTCTGTAGTGCTCGTGAAGATGCCGTCGACTTCTTTGCCAAGCTGGGTTTTGTGAGTCAGGGAGAAATAACCGCCCCGCAAACCACCCCTGTACGCCACTTCTTAATGATCAAACCGGTGGTGACCATGGATGATATCCTGCATCGCCCCGATTGGTGCGGCCAGCTGCAGCAAGCTTGGTATGATCATATTCCGCTCAGTGAAAAGATGGGAGTGCGCATCAGCCAGTACACTGGCCAACGATTTGTCACGACCATGCCGGAAGCCGGTAATCAGAATCCTCATCATACCTTATTCGCTGGCAGCCTCTTCTCGCTGGCGACCCTGACAGGCTGGGGGCTGATTTGGTTGTTACTGCGTGAGCGCCATCTGGGCGGCACGATTATCCTTGCTGATGCCCACATTCGCTATAGTGCACCGGTTACCGGGCGACCAAGAGCCGTTGCTGAGTTAAGTTCTCTGAGTGGCGATCTGGACAGGTTGGCGCGCGGCCGTCGCGCCAGGGTGCAATTAGACGTAAATTTATTCGGTGATGAAGATGCAGGTGCTGTATTTTCTGGGACTTACATGGTTCTGCCCGTCGACGCTGGGAATGATGGGGTTAACTGATTTTTATACAAGCCCGTTTACTGATAACAGATAAGCGGGTATTTAGTTCCCATCTGTCACTGTACTATTAAACAGAGTTCTGTCTGGGCTCTGAGTATAATATCAGCCTAATGTTTATTTTCCGTATTAGACTAAATAAAAAATACGAAATCATTGAGAAATATACTCGAGCAATTTTTTATAAAATGGGGCATAACAACGGGACATTTTTGACTATACAACAGAATAGCTATCATAGAATCCACGCGTTTTTCATTAGAATACAGTTTAATAAATCAGAATGTTTTATTTCTTAAACTTCCATGCAATAAGAACTCCACTATTTAATTTTATAAGGGAAGTTTTCAATTAATCTTTTTAAAATAATATATACAACAGTCTAAAGAGTAAATAGAGTAAATAATACACTAGACGGAAGAGTGAGTTCGTTATTTAATGATGCAATGTTTGTTGTTAATTGCGGCTCGATGTTAATTATTAAAACCTAATGATTATTATATTAATTGCTATTATAAGGCATAGGAGTAAATAAGATGAACAAAGACTGGCATAGACAAGAGATTTTGGCTGAAATAAGGAAGAAAAAAGGTTCTCTTTCTGCTTTATCAAGAGAAAGCGGGCTTTCACCTGGAACGTTATCTAATGCACTGACCCGTCCGTGGCCAAAAGGAGAAATGATTATTGCGCAAGCTATTGGGATATCCCCTCAAGAGATATGGCCCAGCAGATTTATAGATTATAGCGGGTGTACCATCATTAGAAGGATAAGGAAAAACTAAATCCAGGAGGGAAACATAATGGAAAAATCACTGTTAGACTCATTTAAAATGTTAATCCCCTTTTGGGAAAATAGCTCCGAAGCTTGGGGGGTAAAAGATAACAAATCAATATTTATCTACGCAAACGATAGATTTGGTGAGTTACTAGGTTTGCCGGATAAATATAATGTAGAAGGGCGATTAGACGGGGAGCTTCCGGCTCCCACCGCGGAGTTTCAGGCTGAGTTTCAAGAGCATGATCGTCAGGCGATACTGTCACAAGAGCGCGCTACAACGGTTGAAATACATGCCTTTGAACGACGTTCTTATTTTCAACCTTACTTTTGCGATAAATACCCATTAATAGATGAAGATGGCATGGCGCAAGGGCTTATTTTTCATGCCAGACCAGTGCAAGATATAATATTAACACATTTAAATAAAATAAAAGTCCCGACATCATTGATATTCACTCCGCCATCTGAGTCATTTTCTAAAAGGGAGTGGGAAGTACTATTTTATATTTTGCATTCATTCTCAAGTAGTGAGATTGCTAAGAAACTTCATCTTTCATCACGAACTGTCTGTAATATTACTCAAAAAATATATAGTAAAGCTGGAGTTACCAGTAAACGCCAGATCGTGGAATATTGTTATGAGAAAAAAATCAATAACTATGTTCCGCAAAGTTTCTTTGAATATTCTGGGTCTTTTCCACTGATGTAAGATAAGGGTTAATTACAATAAAGAGGAAATGGTGATGGATAAAACACTATTCAAATCACTAAGATTATTAATACCATTTTGGGAGCGTAGTTCAGAACCTTGGGGCGCAAGGGATAACCAATCAAGATTTATCTATGCAAACCCTAGGTATCATAAATTATTGGCTCTACCTAATAAGTACAGCCTGGAAGGACGAGTCGATGGTGATGTTCCTTCACCCACCGCAGAATTTCAGATTGAGTGGCAGGAACATGACCGACAAGTGGAACTATTACAAGATCGGGTCACAACAGTTGAAATACATACATGGGATGGACATTCACATTTTCAGCCCTATTTCAGTGAGAAATATCCATTAATAGATGAGAATGGGGTCTCTCAGGGGGTTATTTTTCACGGTAGGCCAGTAAATGACTTCATGTCAACCCGCTTAACTAAAATAAAAATACCCACATCACTGATATTCACCCCACCATCTGATTTGTTCACCAAAAGAGAGTGGGAGGTGCTATTTTATATTTTACATGCATTTTCAAGTAATGAAATTGCTGAAAAACTTCATCTCTCACGACGAACGGTGAATAATGTCATCCAGAATATATATAGAAAATCCGATGTTGCCAGCAAAAAACAGGTTATAGAATATTGCTATGAAAACAAGATCCATAATTATGTTCCGCAAAGTTTCTTTGAATATTCTGGGTCTTTTCCACTGATGTAAGATAAGGGTTAATTTAGGAGAGAAACAGAGATGGATAAATCACTGACAAACTCACTAGAGACATTAATACGATTTTGGGAAAATAGTTCTGATCCGTGGGGGATAAGAGATAATCAATCGAGATTTATTTATTCCAATAAAGAGAACAATAAATTAATGGGATTACCTGATAAGTATAATGTGGAGGGCTGTTTAGATGGTGAACTTCCAACACTAATATCAGATTTTCAAGCTGAATTTCAAGCACATGATCGTAAAGTTGAGTTATCACAGGATCGGATAACCTCTGCTGAAATACATAAGTGGTACAGGCGATCTTATTTTCAGCCTAAATTTTGTGATAAGTATCCATTAATAGATGAAAATGGTATTTCTCAAGGGGTTATTTTCCATGTAAGGCCAGTGGAAGACATAATACTAACCCATTTAAATAAAATAAAAGTGCCAACATCACTGATATTCACCCCACCATCTGATTTGTTCACCAAAAGAGAGTGGGAGGTACTATTTTATATTTTACATGCATTTTCAAGTGGTGAAATTGCTAAAACGCTCCATTTATCATCACGAACGATCAACAATGTTATTCAGAGTATATATAGAAAATCCGGTGTTACCAGCAAAAAACAGGTTATAGAATATTGCTATGAAAACAAGATCCATAATTATATCCCTCAAAGTTTTTTTGACTATTCTGGGTCTTTTCCACTGATGTAAGATAAGGATTAATTAAAATAAAGAGGAAATGGTGATGGATAAAACACTATTCAAATCACTAAGATTATTAATACCATTTTGGGAGCGTAGTTCAGAGCCTTGGGCTGTAAAAGATCGTCAATCAAGATTTGTTTATGCGAATCTCCGAGTGAATAAATTATTTAATTTATCAGATAAATATAATTTAGAGGGGAGACTCGACGGTGAAGTCCCCACACCTGCGGCTGAATTTCAGGAGGAATTTCAGAGGCAAGATAGTAAAGTAGTGTTACTGCAAGATCGCGTCACATCCGTTGATATACAGTTATATGATGGAGTTTCATATTTCACACCTTATTTCTGTGATAAATTTCCATTAATAGATGAAAACGGTGTGTGTCAAGGCGTTATTTGGCATGGTAGCCCTGTGACAGAGACAATATTATCTCGTTTAAATAAAATAAAAGTTCCCACATCCCTCATGTTTACTCCACCATCTGATTTATTTACCAAAAGAGAGTGGGAGGTGCTTTTTTATATTTTGCATGCATTTTCAAGCGGTGAGATTGCTAAAAGGCTCCAATTATCATTGGGGACTGTGAACAATGTTATCCAAAAGATCTACAGTAAAGCTGGCGTGACGAACAGGCGGCAAGCCGTAGAGTATTGCTATGAAAACAAAATCGATAACTATGTTCCTCAAAGCTTCTTTGAATACTCAGGGTCTTTTCCACTTATGTAGAATCTTTTATGCCGATTACGTTCGCTATTTCCCGTAATCGGCGGCTTTATTCAATCCAATGTGGAAATCAGTCAAACAGAGACTCTGTAAGCCTCTTTATTGCCCCGTAACGCCGTGCACCTCACCATGCTGTATAGTTTGGTTAACTTGCTGCCCGTGGCTGTCAGTTGCTTGCAGAGAGCCGCTAACGGTAGATTTTAATGCGGTATCTGCTGCCAGGCTGCCTTTTATCTGTAATTTCAGGTTACCCAATCCTTGCAAGGGTAATGCTGGCCAGCCCCAGTTTTGTAAGAGATTGAGATCAACAGAGCGGCCGGTCAGAGCCAGAGATAAGGCCCGAGCGGGTGTTTGGTCAATACTAGCGGTGGCCTCCAATAACCCCTCTTTAGTAAAAGCACTTAAATCACTAAATGTAATTTGTTGCTCATTAGCACTCAGAGCGAGCGATGGGCGACGAACATCATTTTTATTAAAGGTCGCATTACCGGCATTCAACATTAATGAGCCAGACCACACTCCCCACTGATGATTTTTTGCCAGCAGTAAGTTAGTCCCTGCGGCATCCAGCGACGTAATCTGGAATGGAAAGTCTGGGCTAATATCAATCAGCAAGTTACGGTTCGCATTTAACTTGCCGACATACACTTCTGACAACCAGTGAGGCAGTGTTTGTTGCCATTGCTGTTTCCAATCGGCAGGTAAGGTATAAACCAGCGCCACCAGAGTCAGCTCATCCAGTTGTAAACGACCAGTATCGCGCGCCCAGTTGCCTTGAGTTCTTAATAGGCCATCTTGCCAACGAGTTGAAAACTGGCTAATGGCAACGCCTGTGGGCGATAAGGTGAATGTCGCGATCGGATCGATAAGATGAATATTACCTTTAATAATATCGCCAGCATTGAAGGACAATTCCCCGTCATCACTTTGCCAGTCACCTTGCTTAAACGTGATATTTCTTAGTGTCAGATCTAAATCATTAAAGGCCCAGTTTTTCCCTTCAACACGCGCATCAATTAAATCAAAGCGTTTCAATGTAATAGGGGGAAGCTGCAAAAAGGTATTCCAGACATCTTCTAGTGTTGCTGGTGTTTGCAGGCGAATATTGCTCAAGCGCATGCGGTCAACTAACCAACTGCCGTCAGCGGATTGACTAGCATTACCCGTGAGTTCACCTTGCGCGATATCAGCACCGAAATTATTCAGCGTAAGTGCATTTTTCTGTATTGAGCCTTGCAGATAAAGTTTCTGGGCAGTGATGCCATTAATGGTCAACGAACCTGCACTAAACTGAAATTGGGCATTTTCACCCAGACTATTGCCCGGCAATGGCTGCCAAGGGACCAAGCCACCATTGACTTGCTGACCGGTAACTTTCCACTGACCCGCGGTACTTTTGGGCTCAATCGTCGTATTCAGCGCCATATTGGTTAGCTGTAAGGTATCGGCCTGTAAAGGTAATGGCGAAGTGCTGTTGTTGAGGGTTAAGTTACCATTTTGCAGCGTTAGGCTGAGAAGATGGCGCGGCTCTGTCAGTTGCCGCCAACTTAGACCAAACAGCGCCTGCTGGGCGATAAGAAATGGCGGCTGATTGGCGCGGCCCAGAGTGACATCAGTAAAGCTGATTTGCCCGGGCTGTGACCATGAGTGATCTATTTTCCCCAGAGAGAGGCGATATTCGCTGTTATCACTGACCCAACGGCTTAACCAGCCGGCAGCCCAACTGGTCTGAAGCAATACGTAGCACAGCACTACAGACAGCACCAGCAGCAATAATAACGTTAGCAGCACTTTCCCGAGAAATTTCATCCGGTTTTTCCACGCCTATCGGTATACGGAACCCTGTTTATGCCGCAAATTGTCCCTTAGCTCAATAGACAATCAGTTATCGGAGCATAAAAAAATGGCCGGTATCGTTTACGACCGGCCATTTTTGTGACGTGTTAGCGAAAAGATTATTTTTCTTGTGGGAAGAGGAGGTTAAGTACGATGGCTGTAATACCACCGGCTGCAATCCCAGAAGAAAGTAACGTTTTCACCCAATCAGGTGCAAATTGCAGAATCAATGGCTGCTGTGCCACACCCATGCCGACTGCCAATGATAAAGCCATAATCATAATTGCGCGGCGATTGAGAGTTTCACGTGACACGATACGCACGCCGGAGGCAGCAATGGTGCCGAACATCACGAGGGTTGCCCCACCTAGAACAGGTTCAGGGATGTGTTGCACGAATCCAGCCACCGCTGGGAACAGACCCAGAACAATTAGCATCAGCGCCACAACAAAACCGACATAACGGCTGGCAACACCGGTCAACTGGATTACGCCATTGTTCTGACCGAAACAAGAGTTAGGGAAGGTGTTGAACACCGCTGATAACATTGAGTTCAAGCCATTCGCCAACACGCCGCCCTTTAGGCGTTTCATGTACAGTGGGCCATGAACGGGCTGTTCTGACACATCTGAAGTTGCCGTGATATCGCCAATGGTTTCAAGCGAAGTGACCATAAAGATAAGCATCAACGGCACCAGCAGATTCCAGTCAAAAGACAAACCATAGTAAAGCGGCGTTGGAATAGTAATCAGGGCGGTATCGACGACTGGGCGGCTTTCCGGCAGCATGCCGAGCGTCCAAGCCAGCAAGTAACCCACAGCCATGGCGATAACCAAAGACGCGACGCGCAGATAGGGGTTGCGCTGGCGGTTGAGTAAAATAATGACTAACAGTACTGAACCGGCTAATAACAGGTTTTTCGGTGAGCCAAAGGTATGGTCGCTCATTGCGCCATAACCACCGCCAATAGATGTCAGTCCAACCTGAATCAATGATAGCCCGATAATCATCACCACAATACCGGATACCAGTGGTGTAATAATGCGGCGCGCCAGATGCAGGAAGCGGGAAAGTATGATTTCAGTACAGGATGCAACCATCAAGGTACCGAACAGTGCCGCCATCATGGTAGGGATATCCGCCCCACCATTTTTCAGCGCCAGTCCACCCATAATCAGTGGAGAAACAAAGTTAAAACTGGTGCCCTGAATTGATAACAGGCCGGAGCCGACCGGCCCCCACGTTTTAATTTGCAGCAGTGATGCCAAACCAGATGCAAACAGCGACATGCTAATAATGCGTTGGGTATCTTCCGCCGGTAATCCCAGTGCCTGACAAATCAACAGGCCAGGGGTTATTACCGCAACAAACATGGCCAGTAAGTGTTGGCATGCAGCAAATAGTGTTTGGGCGATGGGTGGGCGGTCTTCTAAACGATAAATGAGTTCGCTGGGGCGAGTTGTTGCCTGCTGTGGGGCATCAAGTTCGGCGGATTGCGTAGACATGGAGTGGCATTCCCGGATCGGCAAAGAGGGCATTTTAATGATCCGCCTCACAAAAGCAATCGGTTGCGCCGTATTTTTTTAAATATTCTTATCGGGCGCTCATTCATGTTTTTCTATCACTAACCTTGTAATTAGCGGCATTTTTTTTTCTAATCCCCCTCTAACTGCTTTGGCGTTTATTAAGGAAATGTCTAACGTCATATTTTTACTCGATATTTTAATCGCATGGAGTACCAAGATGTTTCATCTCGATACCTATGGCACGCTAGTCGCGGCCTGTCTGGTTTTATTGTTAGGCCGAAAGCTGGTAAAAACTGTCCCTTTTCTCAAAAAGTACACCATACCTGAGCCTGTAGCTGGTGGGTTATTGGTGGCTGTTATGTTGCTACTGATGCAAAAGACCCTTGGTTGGGAAATCAGTTTTGATATGTCACTAAAAGACCCGTTGATGATGGCATTCTTTGCCACTATCGGTCTGAACGCCAACTTGGCCAGTTTACGTGCTGGTGGCAAGGCTCTGAGTATTTTCGTGTTTGTCGTCGTCGGTTTGCTACTGGTGCAGAACGCGATTGGCATTGCGCTCGCGAAATTAATGGGGCTAGACCCATTGATGGGACTATTAGCGGGTTCTATCACGCTCTCTGGTGGGCACGGTACTGGCGCTGCATGGAGTAAAGTATTTGTTGAGCGCTATGGCTTTGAAAATGCAACTGAAGTTGCCATGGCCTGTGCGACCTTTGGCTTAGTACTGGGTGGGTTGATTGGCGGGCCAGTCGCTCGTTATCTGGTCAAGCACTCTTCCACGCCAGACGGTACGCCAGAGGACAGCGAAGTGCCCTCCGCTTTTGAAAAGCCCTCTGCCGGCCGTATGATTACTTCATTGGTCTTGGTCGAAACCATCGCCATGATTGCTATTTGCCTGATGGCGGGCCAAGTTATTTCGGGTTGGCTGCAGGGCACGATGTTTGAACTGCCGACCTTTGTGTGTGTGTTATTCATCGGGGTTATCCTCAGTAATACACTGTCGGCGATAGGTTTCTACAAAGTCTTTGATCGCGCAGTATCAGTATTGGGTAACGTCAGCTTGTCATTGTTCTTGGCGATGGCCCTGATGAGTCTGAAACTGTGGGAGTTGGCATCGCTGGCATTACCAATGTTGGTTATTCTGTCGGTCCAGGCATTGGCGATGGCGCTGTACGCTATTTTTGTCACTTACCGGGTGATGGGCAAAAACTATGATGCGGCAGTACTGGCGGCAGGGCACTGTGGCTTTGGTTTAGGTGCGACGCCGACCGCTATTGCGAATATGCAGGCGATTACTGACCGTTTTGGCCCGTCACATTTAGCCTTCTTGGTGGTACCTATGGTTGGCGCGTTCTTCATTGATATCGTCAACGTGATCGTCATTAAGCTTTATCTGTTGCTGCCAATCTTCCCTGCAGTCGCAGGGTAATTGAAATTAAGGGCTGGTTTATAGGCCAGCCCTCAACATCAATAGATAAATACTTAAGCATTGGTATAGCGCGTTCGCTCAGGTAGCCAGCGCTCTATTAATGCCCGAGCATGTTCAGGATATTGCTGATGCAGGTGGCGGGCGACCCGCTGTACTTCAGGGATCATTGCCTGATCACGCAGCAAATCAGCCACTTTAAACTCGGCGCTCCCTGTCTGGCGTGTTCCCAATAATTCGCCAGGACCACGAATTTCCAAGTCTCGCTGAGCAATAACAAAGCCATCATTGCTATCACGTAATACTTGCAAGCGCATCTGGGCGGTTTTGCTCAGTGGCGTTTTGTAGAGCAGCACACAATGCGAAGCCACAGCTCCGCGACCAACACGGCCACGTAATTGGTGTAATTGCGCTAAACCCAGGCGTTCTGGGTTATCGATGATCATCAGACTGGCATTGGGGACATCAACCCCGACCTCTATCACTGTGGTGGCAACCAATAACTGCAATTCGCCCTGTTTAAAGGCTTGCATAACCGCCTGTTTTTCTGGGCCTTTCATGCGCCCATGAACCAAACCAACTTTGATTTCTGGCAGCGCAATTTTTAATTCTTCGCAGGTGACTTCGGCGGCCTGAGCCTCCAACAATTCAGACTCTTCAATCAAGGTGCAAACCCAATAGGCTTGTCGCCCCTCTTCCAAACAGGCATTTTTGACTCGCTGGATAACATCGCTGCGGCGAGTATCAGGAATTGCCACTGTCGTGACGGGGGTTCTACCTGGGGGCAGTTCGTCAATTACCGAGGTATCAAGGTCAGCATAGGCGGTCATCGCCAAAGTTCGTGGAATCGGCGTCGCGGTCATAATTAACTGGTGCGGATGGAAGCCTTGCTCCTCGCCCTTTTCCCATAAAGCGAGCCGCTGATGAACACCAAAGCGATGCTGTTCATCAATAATCACCAGCGCCAGCCCAGAAAATTGTACTTGCTCCTGAAACATGGCGTGGGTGCCGACCACCATGGAAACTTGGCCACTGGCAACCGCCTCTTGTTGTGCCAACCGGGCTTTGCCTTTTTGTTTCCCAGCCAGCCAGCCGACCTCTAGACCTAATGGTTCAAGCCATTGACGGAAAGTATTCGCGTGTTGCTCGGCTAATAATTCAGTGGGAGCCATTAGCGCAACCTGCTTGCCATGGGCAATAGCCCGCAGGGCCGCCAGTGCGGCAACCAATGTTTTCCCTGATCCCACATCCCCTTGGATCAACCGCATCATGGGGAAGTTATGGGTCATATCTTGCTCAATTTCCGCCACCACCCGCTGTTGAGCACGGGTTGGCGTGAAAGGTAGTGCCGCCAGAAAACGTGGTTTAAGTTGCTCTTCAGCCAGCAGTGGTAGCGCCCGATAACTTTGCGCTCCCGCTCTGACCGCCAACATGCTGAGGTTATGGGCCAATAACTCTTCCATAATCAACCGCCGCTGGGCAGGGTGCTTGCCTTGCTCTAAATCGGCCAGTTGAATGTCAGCTGGTGGGCGATGCAGGGTATGAATAGCTTCTGGCAGGCTAATCAGAGAGCGGCTTAGTTCTATCGGTAATAACTCAGCAATAACACTGGAATCCAGCATTGCCAGCGCTTGATCGATAAGTTTTCGCAGGGTGGCCTGACGAATCCCCTCAGTGGTGGGATACACTGGCGTCAATGATTCCTGCAATTCAACACCAATATTCTCGCCATGTACCCGATATTCAGGGTGAATGATTTCCGGCCCAGTATTACCCCGTTTGGTTTCACCATAGGCAATAACATGCTTGCCCGGAGACAGGCTGTTTTTCATTGCAGCATTGAAGTTGAAAAAACGCAGGGTAAGGACACCGCTTCCGTCGGTGATTTGGCAGGTCATCATCCTCCGCCGACCAAAACTAATGTCGGAACGAATGACTTCGCCCTCAACCGTCACTGAAAGGCCGGGCAGCAGATCACCAATACGATAGAGCCGGGTGCGGTCCTCATAACGTAGTGGCAGGTGAAGCAACAGGTCTTGAATCGTCTCCAGACCCATTTTCGCCAGTTTCCCAGCCTGACTTGCGCCAACACCGGAAAGTGTACTGAGGGGTACGGCATCCAGCAGGCGGCCTTTCATTTAAGACTCCGTGGATTGCATGGCTGACCACCATTGCGCATCGGCAATAACCTGGCCTTGGTCATCAATATAAGGCTGGGGAAGCCCTTTACGTTTGGCTACTTGCGCCAATACCGGGTATCCACCTTCAAACAAGAGTCGCTGCTGCTCTTCTTGTGGCAAAACACTCTGCGCCCGCTGATACATACCTGCATTTTGCCGCTGTCGCTGCGCTTCATATAAAATCAGCGCAGAGGCGACCGAGACATTCAGTGATTGCACCATTCCGATCATCGGAATAATGATGTCCTGATCGGCCAATGCCAGTGCTTCTTGAGATATGCCGGTTTTTTCCTGCCCCATTAAAATACAGGTAGGGCGGGTGTAGTCGATTTCACGAAAATCGACAGCCTTATCAGATAGATGAGTCGCCAGTATTTGCATACCCTGCGATTTCAGATGGGTAATAGCATCAGCAATATGAGAATGTGTTTTGACCTGAACCCAACTGTTGCTTCCTGCGGCAGAAGAAAGTCGCGTGTACATTTGGGTAGTTGGCCAAATGGCATGTACTTGATGAATACCGACGGCATCAGCAGTACGAATAATCGCCGACACATTATGGGGTTTATGGACTTGCTCCAGACAGACCGTTAGATCCGGCTGCCTGGTGGCAAGCATTTCACAAATCCGCGCATAGCGTTGAGGATTCATAGGCGTTAATTACGATTACGGCTGACTTTAACCACATCTGGCATGATACGAATCTTACGCATAATGTTAGCCAGATGGACTCGGTCACGAGTAGTCAGGCGAATAAAGGCGCTGTATACCCGGCCATCTTTCTCTTCAGTATTCAGACTCTGAATATTAGATTCAGCAGCATTAATTGCCGCCGTCAGATTCGCCAAAGCACCTTGTTGATTGAACATGTCGACTTTGATTTCAGCAATAAACTCTTGCTCAGTCTCTTTATCCCATTCAACCGCCATAAATTTCTCAGGCTCTTTTTGGTAACCACGAATATTACGGCAGGATTCGTGATGGATAACCAAACCTTTACCTGGGCTGATATGGGCGATAATCGGGTCACCCGGAATTGGACGGCAGCACTTGGCAAAGGTAATCAGAACACCATCAGCACCTTTAATTGCCAAATTGCGGGTACCACCGGAGGTTGCCAGTGTTGATGGGTCACCTAAGAGGTTCTTAGCCACCACGACACTCATTGCATTACCCAAGCCAATTTCCGCCAGTAAATCATCCAGCGTAGCCAGCTTCATGCGGTCCAGCTCGCGCTTGATATTTTCTTCTGAAATATCAGATAGTTTCCGCCCATTCCCCAATGCATGATTCAGTAACCGACGGCCAAGGCTGACCGACTCATCGCGTTTAAGGTTTTTCAGTAATTGGCGAATTTTAGCGCGCGCTTTCGAACTGACGACAAAATTCAGCCAGGCTGCATTTGGCCGTGCACCCGGAGCGGTAATGATTTCAACGGTTTGACCACTGCTCAGTGACTGAGAAAGCGGGTATGGCTGGCGGTCAACACGAGCGCCCACACAAGCATGACCGATATCGGTATGCACAGCATAAGCAAAGTCGACCGGTGTTGCGCCAGCAGGTAATTCAACAATGCGCCCTTCCGGGGTGAAAACGTAAATCTCATCAGGGAAAAGATCAGATTTTACACTTTCAATAAATTCAAATGAGCTGCCCGCACTTTGCTGGAGCTCCAGCAAGCTTTGCATCCAGCGTTGAGCGCGGATCTGTGCGGTGGTGCCGGACTCACCTTGCTCTTTATAAGCCCAGTGTGCCGCAACCCCCATTTCGGCCATCTGATCCATATCTTCAGTACGGATTTGCACCTCTACCGGAACCCCATGAGGGCCGATTAATGAGGTATGCAACGATTGATAGCCGTTAGCCTTAGGGATGGCGATGTAGTCTTTTACGCGGCCCGGACGGGGTTTATACAGGCTGTGAGCCTGACCCAGAACACGGTAGCAAGTATCGACTTCTTTAACGATAACCCGAAAAGCATAGATATCCATGATGGAGTGAAAACGCTGCTCCTTCAGGTTCATCTTGCAATAGATGGAATAGAGATGCTTTTCACGACCACTGACACGGCAAGGGATACCTGCCTCGGTCAGACGCCCTTCAATCTCCGCCAAGATTTTCTGAATCATCTCTTTGCGGTTACCGCGAGCCGCTTTTACCACTTCTTTAATGACGCGGTAGCGATTAGGGTAGAGCGCTTCAAAACCCAGCTCTTCCAGCTCGGTTTTTAAATGGTGAATACCTAGCCGATGGGCCAGTGGGCTATATATTTCAAGGGTTTCGCGAGCAATTCGACGGCGTTTATCCGGGCGTAACGAGCCCAGAGTTCGCATATTGTGGGTGCGGTCAGCCAGCTTGATCAAAATGACGCGGATATCCTGCACCATCGCCATGATCATTTTGCGGAAGTTTTCCGCCTGAGCTTCTTTCTTGTCACGGAAGTTCAGTTTATCGAGTTTAGAGACACCCTCGACCAGCTCGGCTACGCTCTTCCCAAACAATTGCTCCATATCTTGATATGTAGCAGGGGTATCCTCGATGACGTCATGCAACAATGCCGCCATTAAGGTTTCGTAATCGAGCCGCATCTCCGCGAGAATACAGGCCACAGCAACCGGGTGAGTGATATAAGGCTCACCACTGGAGCGTGTCTGACCCTCGTGAGCATCACGTGCGACAAGATATGCCTGTTTGAGGCGCTTAATCTGCTCCTCTGGCAGGTAACGTTGAATCAGCAGATTCAGGCTTTCAAACAGGTACAAAGCAGACTCGCTGTCTAATTAACGACGACCTTCAGCAATTGCGGTTACCGCTTGGATCTCTGCGGCTTCCTGCTCTTGCTGTTCTTGGCGTTCACGCACATCAAGAATCTGATTAGTAATCAGGCCTTCTTCGATCTCGCGCAGCGCAATCACAGTAACTTTATCGTTTTCTTCTGGAACCAGTGCGTCTTTACCGCCGGACTGGATTTGACGTGCCCGACGAGCAGCGACCAACACCAGGTCAAAACGGTTACCAATTTTCTCTACAGCGTCTTGAACAGTTACGCGTGCCATAATTCTGCTACTCCACAGGTGACGAAATGACTGGGCATGATACTGAAACTCTGTTCAGTCTGCCAATAATTTGCTGATTAAAGCGTCATGCCGCTGTTTCTGGCGGCCTAAACGCAGTCGTTCTGCACGAATAATGGTTTTCAGATCAGACAATGCCAGATTGAAATCATCATTCACGATTAAATAATCATATTCTGCGTAATGGGTCATCTCAGCGACAGCTTGCGCCATTCGCTTAGCAATAACCTCTTCGCTATCTTGCCCACGGCCACGTAATCGGCGATCCAATTCTTCTTTGGATGGAGGCAAAATAAAAATACTACGCGCGGTTGGCATTTTTGCGCGAATTTGCTGCGCGCCTTGCCAGTCGATATCTAAAAATACATCGACACCGGTTGCAAGAACCTGCTCAATTGCCCGACGTGAGGTGCCATAGTAATTTTCAAATACTTTGGCATGCTCAAGAAAAGCATCATCATCAATCATCTGGCAAAACTCTTCTTTAGACACAAAGAAGTAATGCTCGCCGTGATTCTCCCCTGGACGTTTTGCACGTGTGGTATGAGAAATAGAAACCTGCGTGTCGTACAAAGGTTGTGTTTTTAACAAAGCCTGAATCAGGCTTGATTTCCCTGCACCACTGGGTGCGGAAACTATATATAGCGTGCCTTGAACCATGATGACGTTTCAGTTGATTAGGTTGATATACCCTTATTAGTTGAAGTTACAGTGGGGCTCGCGGGGTTTTCTCGCCAGAGTCGCTGATGTTATCAGGAATCCGTGATTTGCTCGCTTACAGCCTATCTGCAACGCCAATTATGTTGGGTGTATATAGAAAGCAGAAGTGTGAATCTCCGCACAGTATACACGGCTGCTACGCGTCATGCAGCGTTACAACGCATTTCACCTTAATGTTTTGTCTATAAACAGCACGATTTTATGCTTTTGCGGGGAGTATTGCGTAATTTTAGCGAGTTGCAGCAAGCATAAAAGTATTGTTCGGTAGCGCGCGCATTTAAATCTTTTTGCCTTCGACGGATAAAATATTTCAGGTTTTACTGGCGGTTGCCAAGGAGGTGGCGCTGATGAATGTGCAAAATTTTAAAATGTTAAGCCTAATAATTATTGGTTTTATCCATTGGGAGGTTAGGGCTGAATCTATCTGCCCGGAATGGTCGGAAAGACGAATGTCTGATGAAATTAATCTCTTGGATCAACAACTGAATAAGTGGGATATAGCCTATCACCAGCAAGGAATTAGTCTGCTGGATGACAATATTTACGATCAATTGCAGGATAAATTGCGGGGTTGGCGGGAGTGCCGCGAGCTGCCCGATAAAACGAATAATAGGCCCATACCAGGCAATGAGAAACAGCTTCATCCTGTGGCGCATACCGGATTAAAAAAACTTAAAGATGAGACTGCGCTGACTAACTGGATGTCGGGAAGGAAAAATCTTTGGGTACAACCTAAGGTTGATGGCGTTGCAGTTACGCTGGTATATCAGGCTGGAAAACTAACACAGCTCCTTAGCCGGGGGAATGGCTTGAAGGGTCAGAGTTGGATTGATAAAGCGCCATTCATTTCTGCTATTCCACAATATATTGCCATGGCTCCCCCTCTATTAACTTTGCAGGGGGAGCTATTCCTACAGATGGAAGGCCACCAACAAGCCCAATCTGGGGGAGTCAATGCCAGAGCTTCAGTTGCAGGAGCTCTGATGCGCAAGTATGCATCGCCATTGCTGGGCAAACTGGGCATATTTATTTGGGCATGGCCGGATGGGCCCAAGAACATGCTGGAGAGAACCACACGATTGCAAATAATGGGCTTCCCGTTGGCTACTCAATACAGCAAATTGGCGACTTCAAGTGAGGATGTTATTCAGTGGCGAGAGCACTGGTATCGAGCGCCACTGCCTTTCGTGACGGATGGTGTTGTTATCCGCCAAGAAGAGGAACCCGCAGGGCGTTATTGGCGATCAGCATCAGGAAATTGGTCGGTGGCGTGGAAATATCCACCTGTTCAGCAACTAACTGAAATCCAAGATATCCATTTTACCATTGGGCGTACGGGTAAGATCACTGTGGTTTTACAGGTTTCACCCGTAAAAATTGATGATAAATGGATTCGACGCGTGAATATTGGGTCTATGGCGCGCTGGCGGCAGTGGAATATTACCTCTGGAGATCAAGTTACCATCGCATTGGCCGGGCAGGGTATTCCGCGGCTCGATAAGGTCGTTTGGCGTGTCGGCCAAAGGCATGAGTTCAACCCACCGATAGCCGATAGATTTCATCAGTTGAGTTGTTTCCGCTTACCGCCCCTCGAATGTCAACCGCAGTTTATAGCGCGTTTAACATGGCTCAGTGGCCCTAACGGGCTGGATATGCAAAGTATTGGCGGTAAATTCTGGCAAGAGATTGTCTATCATGGGTTTATTAATAACATGGTTGGGTGGTTATCACTGACTGCCGAGCAAATAGCTACTGTTCCTGGTATCGGGCCAACACGAGCAGAAAAAATTTATCAACAATTTCAAAGCACAAAGCAGAAACCTTTTTCTCAGTGGTTGCCAGCATTAGGATTCCCACAGGGAGTGCCCGTTGGTACTCAGTGGCACTCTTTACAGCAACGTAACATTGCCGAATGGCGTTTAATTTCGGGGATTGGGCAGGTACGGGCAAAGCAGATTAACAATTTTTTATACCACCCAGAAGTGCAAGCACTGGCAGATTTTTTATCGCAACAGGGAATTGCAGGTTTCAGGCCCGAAGAGTGATCCTCTGCGGGCTTAGCTTAATGCTCAGAGTGCTCATATTTGAATACTGGCAGACCAAGACGGAATCTCAATGCCAGTAATCGTGCGCTCAGCCCTGTGACGAGTGTAATGATAACAACCCAGTTATGAGACAGCGGAGTGTATTGCAGAGCAATATAGATCCAAGCGGCGGCAAATGAGATACCGGCATAGATTTCTTTCTGAAATACTAACGGGATGCAGTTACAGAACATATCGCGCAGAACACCACCAAAGACACCGGTAATCACGGCTGCAATCGCCGCAATAATCGTACTGTGGCCCATATCGAGAGCAATTTGTGCACCAATAATGGAAAAAACAATAAGCCCAATAGCATCAAGCACTAGAAATAAATGCCGCAAATGCTTCATTAATGGCGCCATCCAAGTTGTGACTATCGCGGCAATGGCGACAATGACAATGTATTCCGGGTGTTTAACCCAGCCAAGTGGATAGTGGCCTAGTAGCATGTCTCTGACCGAACCCCCGCCAATGGCGGTTGCAGAGGCAATAATAATGACGCCAAACATATCCATTTGACGGCGGCCCGCAGCCAGTGCTCCGGTCATGGCTTCAGCTGTGATACCGATAATATAAAGAACACTGAGTAGCATAATGAATTAAATTTCTTAGTGGCTGCAAAGGCCGCAGAGTAATCACTAAGAGATAACGGTGCGACTGAGATTTTCTAAGCCATGCATTTAGGATTACTTAATCTAATCAAAATATTAGCTATCTTGTTAATATATATTCATAAAAAATGAATGATGTGATAATTGTTCATTAATAATTCTAGGTGAAAAACCACTCTATTGAAGAGGGATGGTAACACTATTGAGCGCTTTTATGATTATCTCGTCTTATTGCAGAGTTATTCGTCGGATGATAGCTTTTATTTCTATTTTATCTTTTATTTCAGTGGGATTTGTTCATGGATAAGTGGGTTAATCCGTTCCAATATCGGGCTGTACTTTTAGCGAGTGTGGTTACCGTTGGAGCATTACTAACGGGTTGTATTGATAGCACTAGCCATGCAAATAAATCAGTGGTGAAGGTTGTAGCTCCGGATTGTGTTAAAGGTGAACCAATGACACAAACGACACTCTATTTTGGCTTGAACCGCCCTCATGGTCCCGCCATTTCATCGACTGAATGGCAGTCTTTCGTCGATAATGATGTCACCAGCCGTTTTAAAGATGGTCTGACAGTTATTGAGGCTAAAGGGCAATGGTTGGGGAATGATGGCAAGATCGCCAAAGAAAGCAGCAGGGCGTTGGTGCTTATTCATAACGATGACAAAGAAAGTGCGATTGAAACTCTGCGTTCCCGTTATAAACAGCAGTTTGCGCAAGAATCCGTTATGCGAGTTGATGCGGCTGTCTGCGTTGATTTCTAAGCGTAAGTTTTGAGTCTGAATTCCGGCCTTCTACCTTCGAAATAACGAGAGGTAAAAGGCCGACTTATTATTTATTCTGTACGGTTAGAGTAAGTTTGGCTCACAAGACAAGGCCGGCAATCGCGGCAGAAAGTAAACTGACCAAAGTTGAACCATAGACTAGCTTTAATCCAAATCGTGAGACCACATTGCCTTGCTGCTCATTCAACCCTTTAATGGCACCAGCAACAATGCCAATTGAGGCGAAGTTAGCAAAAGAGACTAAAAAGACCGAGAGAATACCCAAACCACGCAGGGACATTTCGGCTGCAACCTTTTTCAGCTCAATCATGGCTACGAACTCATTTGCTACTAATTTGGTCGCCATAATACTGCCAGCCTGTAAAGCATCTTGAGCTGGGATGCCAATCAGTAGTGCGAGTGGATAAAATAGATATCCCAGCACACCTTGGAAACTGATATTGAATAAAGTGCTAAATAAAGCATTAATAGCAGAAATGATAGCAATAAACCCGATTAACATGGCAGCTATAATCATGGCGATTTTAAAACCGGCCAGAATATATTCCCCGAGCATTTCAAAAAAACTTTGGTCTTCATGAAGCTTATTCAGTTTTAATTCAGGTTCTTCTGTGACTGGGTATGGGTTAATAATAGAAAGAACAATAAAAGTACTAAACATATTCAGTATGAGTGCTGTAACCACAAATTTTGGATCGAGCATGGTCATGTAAGCACTTACAATTGACATGGATACTGTCGACATTGCCGTGGCGGCCATGGTGTACATTCTGCGTGGCGATATATCAGCAATAATGCCTTTATAGGCAATGAAATTTTCTGATTGCCCTAAAATTAAGGTACTTACGGCATTAAAAGACTCCAGTTTTCCCATGCCATTTACTTTGGATAACAATGTGCCGACGACCCGGATGATGAGCGGCAAGATACGGAAATGCTGTAAAATACCAATCAATGCGGACACAAAAATGATTGGGCAAAGGACATTGAGGAATATAAATGCTAATCCTTGCTCATTCATGTTACCAAAAACAAAACTGGTGCCGATTGCGGCAAATTTCATCAAAGATTCGAATAGTCCAGCAAAGTATTTTATCGCGCCCAATCCACTTTCTGAGTGTAAAAAGAAATATGCCAAGGCAATTTCTATAATTAGTAACTGAAAAATATAGCGCAGTTTGATGTTTTTACGATCATGACTTGCGAGTAAAGCCAAGACCGCAATAGCAATCAGCGCTAAGAGAAAATGGAGAATTTGTAGCATAAGAAATCCGTCAGGGATAAAAATTCAGTCAGCATTTTATCCATAATGGCAGGTTTTTTTCATCTGAAATTCAACCTTCTTGAACATATATATTCTACCCATTCTTTAATTGTCTCCTAAACATCCCGCTTGTTTAAATTTTTACTGCATTCCCCGTCATTTATCCATTGGGTGACTCACTATTTATCTGCCAGCTTAAGTTGCCGTCATTAAGGCAAATGTAGCGTTTCCTCAAGGAGGATAAGGCGATAGCACTATCTGTGTTCAACTAACTCATTGGATGGAATATGAATATGATTAATCTGCCTAGTTGCCGCCCTTTTACTGAAGCCGGCCATTTATCTCAAATATCGGCTTATTATGAAGAAGGCCGTAATACCATGTGGATGTTACTACGAGCTCATCCGCGCCCTTGTTTTAATCTAGAGTTAATTGAAAATATTATGACGCTAGTACAGACGGCTAAAGAGTCAAAATTACCCATCGATTTTTGGGTAACTGGCTCAGTGGTGCCCAATATGTTTAATGTGGGAGGGGATTTAAGCTTTTTTGCACAAATGATCAAAAGTCGCAAACGCGAAGCACTCATGGCATATGCTCGCGCGTGTGTCGATTGTGTCCATGCCGCTGCGCGTGGCTTTGATACTGGGGCGATATCTATCGCGATGATTGAAGGTAGTGCTTTAGGTGGAGGGTTTGAGGCGGCATTGGCTCATCATTTTGTGTTGGCGCAAACCACAGCCAGAATGGGTTTTCCAGAGATAGCTTTTAATCTATTTCCGGGTATGGGGGGGTATTCACTTGTTGCCAGAAAGGCAGGTATGAGGGTCGCGGAACAATTGATTTGGACAGGTGAACCCCATGCTGCGGAATGGTATGAGAGCCGTGGATTAGTTGATAAGTTATTTCAGCCAGGTGATGCTTATCTTGCAACTCGCACCTTTATAGACACGATCAGGCCTAAGCTAAATGGTATGAGGGCGATGATTCGAGTTCGTCAGCGTGTTTTGCAATTAACACGTTCTGAGTTAATGGATATTACTGAAGACTGGGTAGATTCGGCATTTTCTATTGAACCAAAAGATATCGCTTATATCGAGCGGTTAGTCATGTTGCAAGACCGGCATACTTCAGCAATGCCAAAAGCAATATAGTGCTGTACACCTAATCCAATAAAAGGTGAGGGTGTTGTGTTACCAGCCAATGCTCCAGTTCATCTGCGGGCATTGGTTTGGCGTAAAGAAACCCTTGTTTTTCATCAATGCCAATGGAGTCGAGAAATGCTTCTTCCTCTTGAGTCTCCACCCCTTCGGCAATCACTCGCATTTTCAGTGCCTCGGCGACAACAATAATGGCTCGAACCAGAGATTGTGAAATGGGATTATTATCAATATGGCGAACAAAACTTTGGTCTAGTTTAATCGCATCAATAGGGATACGCGCTAATTGAGAAAGTGAAGAATAACCCGTGCCAAAGTCATCTAAATGAACCTGAGCACCTAAGTGCCGTAACTGTTTCATGATATTGATGGCAGCATCTTCATCATCAATTAAGCAACTTTCTGTTAATTCAACATCGACCAGACTGCATTCCAGGTTACTGGCTTCAAGGGACTCAATAAAGCTGGTGACGATAGCCTCATCAATTAACTGGCGGGCAGAAACATTCACTGCAACTCGCAGGTTAATCCCACGTTTTTTCCAATCGACAGCCTGTTGCATCGACGTTTGTAGAACCCATTTGCCAAGTGGTCTGATCAACCCTGATTCTTCTGCATATGAGATAAACTCCAACGGAGCAATTAAACCCCTTTCCGGTGATAGCCATCTAACCAACGCCTCGACACTGTGCACTTTTCCTGTTTTTGTGGATATTTTAGGTTGGTAATAGACTTGCAGCTGATGTTGTTCTAAACCTTTGCGCAAATTGGTATCTAGCCAAACATATTCTGAGATTTTTTTATTCATCTGTTGTGAGAAAATCGAATAGGTTTGCTTCCCGTGTTCTTTTGCTGTGTACATGGCGGTATCTGCACTGCGAATAATATTTTCCAATGTGTCACCATGCTCTGGGCATAAAGCTATTCCAATAGAGCATCCGGTATATACTTCAATCAACCCCACCCGGAAAGGCAATTTCATGCGGTTTAGAATTCGCTGAGTTATCATTTCAAGCGAGTTCATGGTGGCATTTTCGACTAAAACAATAAACTCATCACCGCCAAGTCGGGCCAGCATTTCGCTCTCACCCAAGCAGCTTAATATAGCTAGCGAGACATCTTTCAGTAATCGATCACCAAACATATGACCATAATGGTCATTCACTTTTTTGAAGTTATCGAGATCAAGATAAATAATACCTACCGAGGTATCACCACGGGTTTGGATTGCGCTATTAATACGTTCATGAATGGCGTGGCGGTTAGGCAATCCAGTAATCATATCGGTATTAGCCAGAATCCTGAGGCGCTCTTGAGCGCGCCTCTCCTTGGTAATGTCAGTGCCGGAACAGATAAGATAACGTTCGTTTTTTCCACTGCCACTATGAACAAATTTATTACGGAATAAGAACAGGCGCTTTCCTTTGACGGTATTAACCCAACGCTCAACCTCATAAGAGGCACCACGCTGGAAGAAACCCTCAATATTTTTGCGTGATGACGCTCCTTCTTTGGCGGTCATAAACAAGTCATAGACATTTTTGCCAATGACGTCCTGTTCTTTTTTACCCGTATATTCTTCGCTGAGGTGATTAAAACGTTGGACGTAACCATCTTTATCAAGAATAACAATAACTGAATTAGCTTCAGAAACTACCTGTTCTGCAAAGGAAAGGCCCATCACTAAATCACGGGCGACAGATTCAGTATCAGCGTACGCGGAAGCTGTTCCGCCCCACTCTTTGTCATTAATTTTACGGCCCACAAGATGTAAATGAAGGGGATGACCATAAATTTGAATTTCAATATCTAAACTGGCAGTAATACCGGTTAAGCTCCGAATTTTCATTGTTTGAACTGAATTCAGAGGTATTGCAATATTGGGTGTTTCTTTAATCGCAGACAACTCTAAAGCCTGGCTATCAAAAGCAAGCCGCCAAAATGGGCTATGGGTGCCAAAATAAGTGTTAAGGATCGATGTGTCTTGGTCTTCGAACATATGCGATCCTCTAAAAGTGTATATGTGCCTGTTAGTTACCTTAGCCAGAAATTTAAACAGCTTATCCCTAGCTTTCCCAGTCATGATGGTAATTCTAGTCTCTAGAACATGACCCTATCGAGAGCTCTCAACGAATAAAGTATATGTGTAATTTCTTCATACCTGATCGTAGATAGTAGCGATAATCATATTAAATGCTCTTCCTACTTTCAGATTGTGATGAAAGTTAAGCATGAAAAAAATAAAAAATACTAATTTTTTATGTTGTTATGCTCATTTAGGCAAAGTCTTAAAAGTGGAGCGGTATGGAAGATGAACTTTTTACTTATGTGGGTAACGAGGGAGACGTGTCTTTTTTAACGGATTAATGATGAAAGCATACCAGTGGTAAGCGATTTGGGTATTCCATTTCAAATGAATATTAGAATACCCAAGATAAATCATGATCAGGATTTTTCGGCAATTTTTTTCAAATATTCATTGTTTTTAAAGGCAATCATGATCATCTCAAAACAAATTCGAGAAGTCAGACCACCACCAATGATGCTGAAAAAGCCCGCGATAATACTAGTCTGTACCATTACAAATACGCCAGAGATAATGATAAGTACCAGTAAAAGCCAATATAAACCGGTAAGAATTTTTGGTGTCAGCAGTGCATCAAAAAAAAGTACATTCTTAAGCATTACAAGTTCCTTCTTATTTAAACGTTAAATTTCCGGCAGCGATTATGCATTAGCTTTAAAAGGCTGACTATACGTTTACCCTCACTAATGCTGTGGGAATGAAATAATAGGACATTTCTTGTACTTTCTTTTATTAGCGAATGCCTTTACTTAAAGTTAAGTACCATTCCAACACCAACTTCCTCTATATCAACCGTGCTGGCCAGTGCTATTTTTGCTTTTAGGTCAGTACAGTGACAAGGATATAGTGCTTTAGCATTAATTCGTTGGAAATAGTCGGAAGTTCTGTCGAGTATAGTTGTTTCTGTATTTAATAGATGGAATCCACCAATTACCGCTCGCACACGTTTATCACCCGTTATTTTAATAGCATAATCGACAATATTGCAGATGCCAGAGTGGGAACAACCGGTGATAATCACAATCCCTGTTGGGCTGGTATAAACCATTGCACTATCGTCGATGACAAAGTCATCAACCTCATGACCGCAGCAATTGACGGTTTTCCCAATAGGATGCAGACCTTCAAAATCGTTACCACGCTCAATTTCACCTAAAAAAAGCAGATTATCGGTAATGTAATAGACGCCTGACTGATTAACCCGTTCGAAAAACGTTGGGTAACTATCAGCCGGTAAATTGGCACCTATTGATTTATCTTCATGGTATTTAGGTAAAAAAGCATTGGGGTGGGCCACAAGCTTTATTTTATTCGTACTAGGGTGATTTATCCGGTCAAGATGTTGTGCAAGGTGGGTTAAACCCCAGCTATGGTCATTATGGCCATGAGAGAGAATCACACTATCAATGTTGCTAATATCAATACCCAAAATTGCTGCATTACGTAAAAAAATATCGGAATAACCGGTATCAAAAAGGAATGTTTTTCCATCAACTTGAAGGTGATAACAAACGCCTGGCTCAGCGATAAGGTATTTATCTATCAAAGTATTGTTATCAACCAGTACTGTTAACTGCATATCCTTTTCCTTGTTTACTCGTGTTATTCCAATATCGTGACTATTTTCGGCTATCGAACAGTAATTTACAGGCTAATCCGGCAAAAACGCCGCTAAGTAAATAGTTAGGCCAGCGCGCTGAGAATGCTCCGGTATTAAAGCGATTACGCATATTACTGACTAGCAAAATCAGGCCGCCATTAATAACTAGACCTATCGCATTCAGGATGGTTGCTAGTAACAGCATTTGCACAATAACTGAGCCAGATTGCGGCGTGATAAATTGTGGGAATAGCGCTAATACGAACAGCGCCATTTTAGGATTCAATAGATTGGTCAATAGCCCTTGCCGGAATGCCTTATGCGCGGAAGCTGGCTGTGGTGCTGTTTTTGCTGCCGTGTGACGAGTAGATGCCAATGTTTTCCATGCCAGATAAAGTAAATAGCAAGCGCCGAGAATTCGCACTGCATCATAAGCCAATGGGACGACCACAAAAAGTTGTGAAAGCCCTAATGCGGCAGCCAAAGTATGGCAATAAGTTCCCAGTTGGATACCTGCTAGTGAGGCAAAACCTGAGGCGCGCCCCTGACTAATACTGCGTGAAGTGATGAGCAGCATATCTGGCCCCGGTGTTGCTGCAAGTGCAACACAAGCGCCAGAAAACAGCAGTAAAGTGGATGTGGCAATCATAATTACTCCGCAAGAATTACTGGAAAATCGTGGCGATGGATTCTGTTTGCTCAACATACTCCAGATAATAGGGAGAAAATAGTGCCGGTGCTCAGTTGTTTGATATCCGCCGGGGCTTGTTTAACGCGTTACAATTCAGTGATAATTATCCTATAGCTGGCAATCACGAGAGGGTAAGAAACGAATGATAAGACGAGCGATACCTACGGACTCCTCCCGTTTAATCGAAGTTTGGGAAAGTGCGGTTAGAAAAACGCATCTGTTTTTAACTGAGGCGGATATTCAATTTTATTTGCCACAAGTACGGGATATTTATTTACCTGCACTGGAGGTTTGGTTATTTGAAAAGGATGCAGAAGTGGTAGGGCTGATTGGCCTTGATGGTAATAAAGTAGAAATGTTGTTTGTGGATCCTGCTTATCACGGCAAAGGAATTGGTAAAGCGCTGCTAGCTCATGCTCAACATTTAAAGGGAAAATTAAGTGTCGATGTGAATGAGCAAAATCCAGCTGCATTGGCTTTTTACCTACATTGCGGATTTATAAAAACGGGGCGTTCAGAACTGGATGGCGAAGGGAAACCTTTCCCACTGATTCATTTAGCGCAATCCGAGCAATAAAACCCCGTTTTTATTGGCGCGGCCTATTCACTCTCGTCAATGTTGAGCTAGCCAAATAACTTATTGCTCCCGTAATATTTCGCGAAAATGCATCACCAGTGGTCGTTGATTTGCTTTATGCCACACTGCCCACAACTGGGTCGAATATTGCATCCACGGGATTTCACGTAGCACAACGCCTTCTGGCGCATTGTGGCGCAAACTGTTTTGGATTAACGCCAGTCCGAGACCTGCCGCTACCAGCCCAAGCGCAGTTAATGGTTCCCCCGCTTCCAGACGAATGTCCGGATTAAAGCCAGATCTGACACAGGCGGCGACAAAACCATCGCGCGAGTGTGCGTCATCATTGTGAATCACCGCAATCCACTGCTGATCAGCTAACTGCTTCGGTAATATATTTTCCACCTGCGCCAGTGGGTGGTTTTGCGGCAGTGCCAGCAGCATGCGGTCATCAAGCACCTGAATATACTCAAGATCCTGCTCTCCTTCCGGCGGCGTTGTATCTACCAGTGAGAAATCCAGACTGCGCTGGCGCAGACCTTCAATCTGTGTGGCTGGTGGCTGGCTATAGAGTGCAATATGCACATCTGGGCGCGAGGTGCGCAGAGTACGCAGCGCGGTAGAGAGCACACCTGAGTGCATGGCATTTTCGATATAACCAATACACAACCCCCCGTCTTCCCCTCGCCCTAAGCGCTTGCCCAGTGACTCCAGACGATTGGCGTGGGTCAATAATGAACGTGTTTCCGCAAGAAAAGTCTGCCCGTCCGCTGTCAGGCGAATGCGCTGTTGGTTGCGCTCGAACAGCATTAACCCCAAACGTTCTTCAAGCTGGGCAATCTGGCGGCTCAGTGGCGACTGCGAGATATGTAAGCGCTCGGCGGCGCGGCCGACGTGTTCTTCTTCGGCAACCACTACGAAGTATTTCAGCTGGCGTAAATCAATCATGTTAGACCTCAAAGGACTTAAATTAGACAAATTATGTCCTATCAAGTCCTAACCTTGCAAGGTATTGTGATCGCCGTCACAGGGAAGTAGCAAAAACACCCTAACTGAACTCTCCCGATACGGGAAAAAATATTGAGGACATCTTAATGAGCATTAAAAATATTCTTCCAGGCAACATTGGTTTAGGTGGCGCGCCGCTGGGCAATATGTTCCGCGCTATTCCTGAAGAAGAAGCACACGCCACCGTCACCGAAGCATGGGATCTGGGCGTTCGCTACTTCGATACTGCGCCGCTGTACGGTTCGGGTCTTTCCGAAATCCGGATGGGTGAAGCACTTTCTCAGTATCCACGCGATCAGTTCGTCTTGAGCAGCAAAGTCGGCCGCATCATGTTGGATGAAATGGAAGACCCGGCCACTCGCGATTTCGGTGAAAAAGGCGGTTTGTTTGAGCATGGCCTGAAAAACAAAATTCTCAACGACTACTCTGCCGACGGCACTCTGCGTTCTATTGAAGATAGCTTAAAGCGTCTGAAAACAGACCATTTGGATATCGTCTGGATCCACGACCCGGCTCAGGATTTTTATGGTGATAGCTGGCTGGAGCAGTTCAACATCGCCCGTACCGGTGCCTTCCGTGCGCTGACGCGTCTACGTGACGAAGGGGTGATTAAGGCTTGGGGGCTGGGTGTTAACCGCGTTGAGCCATGTGAACTGACATTGGCACTCGATGAGCCAAAACCAGATGCTTTCCTGCTGGCAGGCCGTTACTCCTTGCTGGATCACAAACGAGCCTTACAGCGCCTGATGCCGGAAGCGCTGGAACAGAATGTCGATATCGTGGTCGGCGGCCCTTACAGCTCTGGCGTATTGGCCGGCGGTGACCACTTCGAATATCAGAAAGCCTCTCCACAGATTCACCAGCAGGTTGCGCAAATTAATGCGATTGCTACTTGTTTCAACGTTGACGTGAAAGCCGCCGCACTACAGTTCGCGCTGGCTAACCCAGCAGTTGCTGCGGCTATCCCGGGCTCTAGTCGTCCAGGCCGTATGGCAGAAGATCTGGCTGCACTGCAAGCCTCTATTCCAGCTGAATTCTGGGATGAAATGCGCCGTCAGAATTTGGTTGCTGATAACGCGCCGCTGCCGACTCGTTAATTTTTGCGGGGTCAGAAGGCCCCTCCAAGCTATGAGTAATAACATGAAATTAGATCTTTCCAACAAAATCGCTGTGGTCAGTGGTTCAACATCCGGCATCGGGCTTGGCATTGCTAAAGGACTGGCGCAAGCCGGTGCCACCGTGGTTATCGTCGGCCGTCAGAAACAGGGGGTTGATAGTGCGATTACTGCGATCAGCACAAAACTACCGGGCGCGTCGCTGCGTGGCGTTGTTGCTGATCTTAGCACCGAGCAAGGGGTTGCCACTCTGTGCGCCGCGGAGCCGCAGGCCGATATCGTTATCAATAATCTCGGTATCTTCAACGATAAAGACTTCTTTAGCGTTCCCGACGAGGAATGGATGCACTTTTATAACGTTAACGTCCTTTCTGGTGTACGGCTGTCGCGCCACTATGCCAAAGGGATGGTTGAACAGGGCTGGGGACGCATCATTTTTGTCTCATCTGAATCAGGTGTGGCAATCCCGGCTGACATGATCAACTACGGTGTTACCAAAAGCGCCAATCTGGCGGTGTCGCACGGCTTGGCAAAACGCCTGGCGGGAACCGGCGTGACAGTCAATGCCATTTTACCTGGCCCAACCTTTACTGAAGGCCTGCAAGAGATGTTGGCGGATGCCACCGCATTATCGGGCCTCAGCCCGCGCGAACAAGCCGACGAGTTCGTCAAAACCGCGCGTCCTAGCTCCATCATCCAGCGTGCAGCGGATGTCGATGAAGTGGCAAACCTCGTGGTTTACCTGGCTTCACCGCTCTCTTCGGCAATCACAGGTGCTGCTCTGCGGGTCGACGGCGGTGTCATTGACACCCTGACAATGTAATTTTATCTAACTGAAATTAAGAGAAAAAAATGACTAATACGACTGTATCAATTGAAATCCCTGCTTCTGCCGACACGGTATGGCAACTGATGGGCGGCTTTGACTCCCTGCCTGATTGGCTGCCGTTCATCCCGAAAAGTGTCGTTACAGAAGGAGGTCGCGTACGCACTCTGACCACCGCTGACGGCGGCACCGTTATCGAGCGTCTGGAAGCCTTTGATAATCGTCAGCGCAGCTACAACTACTCCATTATTCAGGCACGGTTCCCGATAGTTGATTATTTGTCGACGATCTCGGTTCACACCACTGCCGACAACAATATTACCCGAGTGGAATGGACCGGCAGCTTTACGCCAGTCGGTGTCAGTGATGCAGAAGCTGAAGCGCTGTTCTCCGGCATTTATCGTGGCGGCCTAGAAGCGCTGAAAAATAACTTTGATGCTTAATAGTATCGAATCAATAGGAATGCGCCAACTCTCCCAGCGCGTTTCTAACCATATGAATATATTAAATAATATCTACAGGATTATGAACATGAAAACGATTAACACTCTTATTTCCGCCAGTATTCTTTCCCTGATGGCTTTTGGTGCTTCTGCACAGACAGTGACTGCTACAGGCAGTACCCTGGACTCAGTTGAAGCGGTGATTGCTAAAAAGGCGAAAGACATGAATGCATCAGGTTACAAAATCATCAGCGCCCGTATGGGTAATAAAGTGATGATGAGCGCTAAGCTGTATAAATAAGTCGGCCAGAAAATCATAACCAGCATAATGAAATGGGTTGTATATCAAGCATATTCTGCTCGCTCTTTGGCTGCTTCCATACTTTAGCGAGAGATAGATCAGAATATGTGCCAATCATCTTAGCCCACTGCTGTATACAAAAAGAGCGCGTCTTAGTGATACAAAGTGGGGCCGCCTAAAACAAAAAAGCCATTATTTATAATGGCTTTTTATCTAGATAGGGCGATTAGAGATTGCTTGAGGTATTACTCAATATTCTGAATCTGCTCGCGCATTTGCTCGATAAGCACTTTCAGCTCGATGGCTGAGTTAGTGACTTCTGCGTTGATAGATTTTGATGCCAGGGTATTCGACTCGCGGTTGAACTCCTGCATCATAAAATCAAGACGACGGCCAACGGCTTCTTTCTTCTTCAGAATATTGTGTGTTTCTTTGACATGCGCTTCCAGACGATCCAGCTCTTCAGCCACATCTACACGCTGTGCCATCAGCACTAACTCTTGCTCCAGACGGGTATTTTCCAACTGAACTTGTGCTTCTTCCAGCTTGCTCAGCAGCCGCTCACGTTGCCATTGCAAGATGTTTGGCATATGTGCACGAACCTTAATCACTTCTGCGCTAACACCGTCGAGACGCTGCTCGATAAGGGCTTTCAAGGCTGCACCTTCGGTCTCGCGGGAAATAATAAAGTCATCCAGCACCACATCCAGCGCTTGCATCAGCTCGGTACTGATAGCATCTAAATCTTGTTCTTCTGCGGCCATAACTCCCGGCCAGCGCAGAATATCGACTGGATTGATTTCGCCTTCATCACTTTGCATTTTGACCCAGTTACCGGCTTCAACTAATTGTTTAGCCAGTTTTTCATTCAGGATCAACGAACTTTGTGCGTTAGCGTCCAGTTCAAAACGCAGATTGCACTCAATTTTACCGCGAGTTAAGCGGCCACGGATGCGTTCGCGGATGACTGGCTCCAGACTACGGAACTGTTCAGGTAAGCGAATATAAGTTTCTAAGTAGCGTTGGTTAACGGAACGCAGCTCCCAAGCTGCGCTACCCCACTCACCCTTAATGTCACGCCGAGCGTAGGCGGTCATGCTGCGGATCATTGTTGCGTACCCGTTTTAAAGAAAAGATGCAGGGATTATAGCCTCCGGGGCGCAGGCAGGATAGGCATTACATCACTAAGGCCGTATAATGCGCGACCAATATCGATTTAAAGCCGGAGAAAGCCCATGCGTCCAGCAGACCGAGCAGCACAACAAGTCCGCCCATTGACCCTGACCCGTAATTACACGAAACACGCTGAAGGTTCAGTGTTGGTTGAATTTGGCGATACCAAAGTATTGTGCACCGCCACGGTCGAAGAGGGTGTTCCGCGCTTTCTGAAAGGCCAAGGGCAAGGCTGGATAACAGCTGAATATGGCATGTTGCCGCGTTCCACCCATAGCCGTAATGCCCGCGAAGCAGCGAAAGGTAAACAAGGTGGCCGTACTTTAGAAATTCAGCGCCTGATTGCTCGCTCTTTGCGTGCAGCGGTTGATTTGAAGAAGCTGGGTGAGTTCACCATCACTTTAGACTGCGATGTTTTGCAGGCCGATGGCGGTACTCGTACAGCTTCAATCAGCGGCGCTTGTGTGGCGTTGGCCGATGCACTGAATAAATTGGTTGCGAGCGGCAAATTGAAAGCGAACCCGATGAAAGGGCTCGTTGCCGCTGTTTCTGTCGGTATCGTTAAAGGTGAAGCCCTTTGCGATCTGGAATACGTAGAAGACTCTGCAGCAGAAACGGATATGAATGTGGTGATGATGGAAGACGGCCGGATGATTGAGGTGCAAGGCACCGCTGAAGGCGAGCCGTTCAGCCATGAAGAGTTATTGGCGTTGCTGGATTTGGCCCGGGGAGGAATAGAAACTATCTTCCAGGCGCAGAAGGCGGCGTTAGCACAATAATTGATTTAGGCGACTTGGTAGTCGCCTTTTTTTTGCCTGCTAGCCCAAGGCTTATCACCTTGATAAACACATCGTGATGAGCAGGTTGGTGGTGTACCAAATAACTAAACAAAGTGATTAACGAAAGCGGTCACAATCTGGAGAGGAGAAGTACCAATGAAAGCCTATCAGCGCGAGTTTATCGAGTTTGCGCTTAACAAGCAGGTGTTGAAGTTTGGCGAGTTTACCCTGAAGTCAGGGCGGATTAGCCCCTATTTCTTTAATGCTGGATTGTTTAATACCGGGCTTGATCTGGCAAAACTCGGGCGCTTTTATGCCGCAGCATTAATGGATTGTGGTGTTGAGTTCGACCTTTTATTCGGGCCAGCCTATAAAGGTATTCCTATTGCGACTACCACGGCTGTGGCTTTGGCGGAGCATCATGAGCGCGATGTGCCTTACTGCTTTAACCGTAAAGAAGCGAAAGATCACGGTGAAGGCGGCAGTCTGGTGGGTAGCCCACTGCAAGGTCGCGTCATGCTGGTGGATGATGTAATAACCGCAGGTACTGCGATTCGTGAATCTATGGAAATTATCACTGCACACGGCGCGACTCTGGCTGGTGTGATGATTTCATTGGATCGCCAAGAACGTGGCCGCGGCGATATTTCGGCAATTCAGGAAGTTGAGCGCGATTATCACTGCAAAGTGATTTCTATTGTGACCCTGAAAGATGTCATTAGTTATCTGGAAGAAAAACCCGAAATGGCTGACCATTTGGCTGCTGTGCGTCAGTATCGCCAAAAATACGGTATCTAAGGTTTCCTCAACCCAAAATACGAAAAGGGCCAAATGGCCCTTTTTACATAGTTTTTAACCTACCCTGAACTAAGTTTATTGCAACTGAGCCACAATCAGAGGCCAGCGGGCATCAAACTCTTGTGTTGGTCGGTAGCGGAATTCCGAACGAACAAAGCGTGAAAGCATCCCTTCACAAAACGCCAGTAACTGAGTTGCCAGTAAGGCTTCATCATGGATAAAACCCTGCCCATCGCGCAGTTTTTTCTCACGAAGAACTTGGCGTAATTGCACTTCAATACGCTCAAACAGTTGGTTAATTCGCCCTTGCAAGCGGTCTTGCTCGAACATCAGAGCATGCCCAGTCATGATACGGGTCAGCCCAGGGTTGCGTTCTGCAAAGCCTAATATCAGCAGCAAGATTAGCCGAAGACGGTTAAACGTCTCTTTTTCATCTTGCAGAATCAAATTAATGCGGGACATCAGACTGTCTTCAATAAACTCGATCAGGCTATCAAACATCCGCGTTTTGCTGGGGAAATGCCGATAAAGCGCTGCTTCAGAAACACCCACATTAGCGGCGAGTTTGGCGGTAGTAATGCGTTGGCTGCCATCGCTGGATTCCAGCATTTGCGCTAAAGCCTGCAAAATTTCCTCGCGCCTGTTCCTTTTCGTATTTTCTTTTTCTGCCATGTCCGAGTAGACCCTTGCTAAAAATGACTTAATAACAAAAACCCAAATACCGGCCGCACTGAGGTCATGCCCCGGCGGCTTATGTGATAGCTTTTTTACGGTATCGAGGTCTAGGGTAGGTTATTGGCGCCCAGAATGACCAAAACCACCGGTACCACGTTCACTAAGGTCAAAATCTTCAACCAGATTGAATTCTGCTTGTACAACAGGGACAAACACCATTTGTGCAATACGTTCGCCGGGCTCGATAGTGAAAGGCTGTTGACCACGGTTCCAGACGGAAACCATCAACTGACCTTGATAATCAGAATCAATAAGCCCGACCAGATTACCTAATACCACCCCGTGCTTATGCCCAAGCCCAGAACGCGGCAAAATAACAGCAGCCAGTGCGCTATCGCCGATATGTATTGCCAAGCCGGTAGGCAGCAAGGTTGTTTGCCCTGGGAGTAAATCAACGGCCTCGCTTAGACAGGCACGCAAATCCAGACCGGCAGAACCTTCTGTGGCATAAGTTGGTAAAGGAAATTCATTGCCAACTCGTGGGTCCAGAATTTTAATGTCGATTTTTTTCATCATAACGGCTGACAATCTCGTCTATTAAATGCTGACTAAGGAGATGTTTATCGCTAAGCGGTAAGCGTTTTTCTCCCGTCGGCCAAAAAAGGTGCAAGGCATTAGTGTCACTGTTAAAACCATGCTCTGCGAGTGATACATCATTAGCGCAAATAAGGTCTAATTTCTTCCGCACTAACTTTTGTCGCGCGTATTCTTCCACATTCTGGGTTTCGGCAGCAAATCCAACAACAAATGGACGATTTTTAGTCATCGCAGCGACCCCGGCGACAATGTCCGGATTTTTCACCAACTTAAGCGTTATTTCATCGCCTTGTTTTTTTATTTTCTCGTCAGAAACCTGCTCGGCGCGGTAATCCGCTACCGCAGCACAAGAAATAAAAATATTCTGCTGGGCGATTAAGTTCTGGACTGTTTGCTGCATCTCAAGCGCGCTGACAACATCAATACGCTTAACACCCGCGGGTGTTGGCAGTGTCACCGGCCCGGCAACCAGAGTCACATTTGCTCCTCGGGCGGCGGCGGCTTGAGCAATCGCGAAGCCCATCTTGCCTGAACTTTGGTTGCTGATAAAGCGCACCGGATCAAGAGCTTCGCGTGTGGGGCCGGCGGTAATCATGACACTCAAATGTTGCAGATTTTGCTTGGCAGAAAAATAATCTTGCGCCAGAGCGACAATTTCCAGCGGGTCTAGCATTCTACCTGGGCCGACATCGCCACATGCCTGGCTGCCGCTATCTGGCCCCCACAATAACATTCCACGATTGGCGAGTGTCTGTAAGTTAGCTTGGGTGGCAGCTGCCCGGTACATTTGCTGATTCATGGCAGGCACTGCAGCAATAGGCGCTGGCGTTGCCAGACAAACTGTTGTCAGCAAGTCATTTGCCATACCGGCCGCGACTCTGGCCAGTAAATCAGCGGTGGCTGGAGCCATAATCACCAAGTCAGCCCATTTACCCAGTTCAATATGACCCATAGCCGCTTCTGCCGCAGGGTCGAGTAAATCATCAGAGACGGGATAACCCGAGACTGCCTGCAACGTGAGTGGCGTAATAAACGCTTTGGCAGCGCTGGTCATAACCACGCGCACCTCTGCGCCTCTGTCGCGCAAGCGGCGTACCAGCTCTGGAGATTTATACGCGGCAATGCCCCCGCTAATCCCGAGCACAATATGTTTGCCGGAAAGTCCCGTCATCATGATTGTCCGAATGAAAGCCGTAAGAGGCGATATTTTAGCATAACCGCAGGGCAGATTAGCTATCAGGGCATCTCCTGATGCCATCAATCATCAAATTTGCGAGACGCTACGCATGCTGTCAATTACTGGCTCGTCAGCCCCTAAGCCTTCAGGCATGCTGCTCACGCTGCTTAGGGATAACAGGAGCCAGGGAATGGACGAGTGGTATGGGCAGGTGGCACCAAGGGAAAAATTACTGAAATATGGTGCAGCAGCGCTGACTGACGCCGAATTGCTCGCTATTTTTCTGCGCACCGGTATTCCGGGTATGCACGTAATGAAAATGGCTGAGTATCTGATTGAAGAGTTTGGTTCACTGCATGAGTTACTATCGGCAGATTACGCCACTTTATGCACCAAAAAAGGGATTGGTGTTTCGAAGTACAGTCAGATTCAAGCTATCGCAGAATTGGCCGGTCGCTGCTTTTCAACTCATCTGATGCAGGAGAGTGTCCTGCTCAACCCCGAGATCACCCAAAAATTTCTGCAAAATATTCTTTCTCACCGCGAGCGTGAAATTTTTTTAGTCATGTTTTTGGATAACCAGCATCGTGTTATTCGCCATGAGGAGATGTTTACTGGTACCATCAGCAGCGTAGAGGTCCATCCGAGGGAAATTGTGCGTGAAGCGCTGAAGGTTAATGCCGCCGCGCTGATTCTGGCGCATAATCACCCCTCGGGTAAGGCTGAACCGAGCCAAGCCGACCGTTTGATGACCACGCAGGTCGTAAAAGCCTGCTCATTATTGGATATTAGGGTGCTCGATCATTTGGTGGTTGGACGGGGTGAATGTGTCTCATTTGCCGAACGCGGATGGCTTTAGCGAAATAATAATTGATCCTTTCGGGATCTTTAGCTGTTCGGGACTTGAGCACTTACGCTTCAGAGCGTATACTACGCCACCTTTGAGAATCTTGGGTTTGGCGTGAAGAGCCTATCTCAGCAGGTTTATAGCCTGGTGACAGGGGTTTCTGACCTGATGACAGTGAGTCTTCTCAGTGAATTTGCTGAGATGGGCTCTAAAGCCTGACGAGGCGGCCAAATCCTATACGAAGCTCGAGCTGATTTGATTTTTGGAGAATAGACATGTCCCGAGTCTGCCAAGTTACTGGCAAGCGCCCGGTGAGCGGTAACAACCGTTCCCACGCAATGAACGCGACCAAACGCCGTTTTCTGCCGAACCTTCACTCTCACCGTTTTTGGGTTGAGGGCGAGAAGCGCTTTGTAACTCTGCGTGTATCTGCTAAAGGTATGCGTGTTATTGATAAGAAGGGTATCGAAACGGTCTTGGCCGAAATTCGCGCCCGCGGTGAGAAGTATTAAGGAACTGAATCATGGCTAAAGGTGTTCGCGAGAAGATCAAGCTGGTTTCTTCTGCTGGTACTGGTCACTTCTATACCACTACGAAGAACAAGCGTACTAAGCCGGAAAAATTGGAATTGAAGAAATTCGATCCAGTTGTCCGTCAACACGTGATCTACAAAGAAGCTAAAATTAAATAATTTTAATTTTGGTGGATTAAGAAAACCCGGCCTCGGCCGGGTTTTTTATTATATAAAGTACAGTGAGATACGTTTAGGGAGGTTGCATGCCTGAATTACCAGAAGTTGAAACCAGCCGACGCGGGATCGAACCTTATCTTGTCGGCCAGACCATTCTCTATGCAGTGGTGAGAAATGCTCGCTTACGCTGGCCGGTATCCGATGAAATCCTCGCACTCAGTGACCAACCCGTATTAAGTGTTCAGCGTCGGGCAAAATATTTACTGCTAGAACTGAAAACAGGCTGGATTATCGTACATCTGGGGATGTCAGGTAGCTTGCGCATTTTGTCGGAAGAAACCGAGCCGGAAAAACATGATCACGTCGATTTGGTGATCAGTAACGGTAAAATACTGCGTTATACCGACCCACGCCGCTTTGGTGCCTGGCTATGGGCGAAAGACCTTGAAACCAGTAACGTACTCGCGCATCTAGGGCCAGAACCTTTGAGCGATGAATTCACGGCTGAGTATCTGCTTGATAAATCACGCAACAAGCGCACTGTGGTTAAACAGTGGTTGATGGATAACAAAGTGGTGGTGGGGGTTGGTAATATTTACGCCAGTGAATCTTTATTTGCTGCCGGTATCTTGCCAGAGCGTGCTGCAGGTTCATTAACCGAAGTAGAAACTGCACGGTTAGTGGCCACGATAAAAGCGGTGTTATTGCACTCTATTGAGCAAGGGGGTACGACATTGCGCGATTTTTTACAGTCAGATGGCAAACCCGGTTATTTTGCTCAAGAGCTACAGGTCTATGGGCGGGCAGGTGAGCCATGCCGCCAATGTGGGCAATTGATTGAAATTGCAAAACATGGGCAGCGCAGCACATTCTTTTGCCGTCACTGCCAGCATTAACGCTATTTATCTGTTACTTAGCCAGCTTGGTCATTAGCGCCTTGGTGACGGGCGCTGGAAGGAATGGCGTGATGTCGCCACCATGGCGCGCCACTTCTTTGACTAAAGAAGATGAGATAAACGACCACTTCTCCGACGGCATCAGAAAGACACTTTCCAGTTTTGGCATCAGGTGACGATTCATATTTGCCAGTTGCCATTCATATTCGAAATCTGAAACTGAGCGTAAACCACGCACCAAAATATTTGCATCATGCTTTTTGGCAAATTCTGCCATCAGCTCACTGAATCCCAACACTTCAACATTCTTCAGTGGCGCAGTCACTTGCTTTGCCAAGGCTACTCGCTCGGCCAAAGTAAACATCGGCTTTTTGCTGGAGCTGTCCGCAATAGCCAGAATCACGTGATTAAACATTTCTGACGCGCGAGTGACTAAATCCAAATGCCCATTGGTAATAGGATCAAATGTCCCCGGATAGATGGCTTTAGTGGTCATGAGTTCTCGCTTTTCTGATATTGATGGCTCAATGCCCACAGAGCCGCATATTTATTAAAGGTATATTGCGCGTTTACCACCGCCAGCAATAGCCCTTGTTTACCATCAAGGAAACCGGCACGTAATAACCATGTTTTGCAAAATGCCCCGAGAGTATGGCTGAGAATTGAAAAATAACTGCAACTCTTACCCTGTTGATGGCGCTGATTCGCCCATGCTTGAGCATAGTTAAGCTGTTTACGTTGAAAATCAAAGAAGTCGCGACAGGTCAGATGCAATAAATCACCTGCCAGCGGGATAACTTTAGCGGTGCCGCTCTCAAGTGATTCATGAACTAAATCATCGTTATAGCGGTATTGGTGGTGCGGATATAACCGGGTGACTCTATCGGGATACCAGCCACTGTGGCGCATAAAGCGGCCTAAAAATAGATTTCGCCGCGCGCAGCTATACACCGCGCCATCTTCTGGTGCCAATAAGACAGCTTCAATCGCGGCTTTAAGCTCAGGAGTGACTCGCTCATCAGCATCTAGCATCAGAATGTAATCGCCAGTGGCATACTGTTGGGCTAATTGCCGTTGCTTGCCATAACCCGGCCATTCGGTGTTGCTGTAAACTTTTGCGCCATATTGTTGGGCTAATGCGACGGTTTCATCTTCACTGCCTGAATCCAATACCACTATTTCATCAGCCCAAATAACGGATGCCAAACAATCCGCCAGTAGCGAGGCTTCGTTTTTGGCAATCATCACCACTGATAGGCGTTTTTTTGCACTCATTTAGTGGCTCCGTTGCGGCAGATAAGGCTCCAGCAAGTGTAGTAACCGTTGTAGTGCGCCCTGATTTTCATGCAATACATCAACTGCGTGACGGCCATAATAGAGGCGGCAATCTTCATCGGTCAGCAGCATGGTAATTTCTTTTACCAACGAGAGAGTATCGGTGACGGTAATCAGCCCTTCGGCTTGTTCCAGCTTGGCACAGATATCTTTGAAGTTAAATGTATGTGGCCCCATCAGCACGGGGATGGCATGAGCCGCTGCTTCCAATGGGTTATGACCACCACGCTCAACCAAGCTACCGCCGACAAAGGCCAAATCAGCAATGCCGTACAACAGCATCAATTCACCCATGGTATCGCCGATCACCACTTGTGTACTGGCCGAAGGGATTTCGCCTTTGCTGCGCAATGTGTAACTCAGCCCAGCTTTTTGTGTTAATTCAACCGCTTTAGGGAACCGTTCGGGATGGCGGGGCACCAGAATCAGTAATAATGTTGGAAAGCGCTGCAATAATTGCCGGTGGGCTTCCAGTAAAATGGTCTCTTCGCCGTCATGGGTGCTGGTAGCAATCCAGACTGGGCGATGCGGTGCCCATTGGCGGCGTAAAGTGATTGCTCTGGCGGCTAATTCAGGTGTGACTGAAATATCGAATTTCAGACTGCCGGTTACGGTCAGTTGTGAGCGACGGAGGCCCAATTCGATAAAGCGATCGCCATCTTCTTGATTTTGTGCAGCAATTAATGTGATGCGCTGTAGCATATTGCGGATAAAACTACCGATCTTCTTATAACCTGCGGCTGAGCGGGCAGAAAGACGCGCATTAGCAATCACCAAGGGTATCTTGCGACGATGCAGGGCATTAATCAGGTTAGGCCACAGTTCTGTTTCCATGATAATGACCAGCTTAGGATTGACCTGATCAAGAAAACGATTCACCGAACCGGGAAGATCGTAGGGAAGATAAACGTGGTGAACATCTTTACCAAAAGCAGACTGAACTCGCTCAGAACCGGTTGGGGTCATGGTGGTCACAGTAATTGGCAAAGAAGGATAGCGATGACGCAATGCTCTGACTAATGGAATAGCAGCCAGTGTTTCACCGACTGAAACTGAATGCAGCATAATGCCGCCAGCGACAACTTTACCGGCACAGAAACCATAGCGTTCTCCCCAGCGCTTGCGATAAGCGGGGGCTTTACGGCTACGCAGCAGCAACCGCAACCAAATCAGAGGTTGAATAAGGTAGAGTAATACCTGATATAAACGCAGCAACATTCTATCAATTTCATTTATATGGATTATTAAGAATAATACCATATTTGAACAAGAAAGGCTCTTTTCCACTGGGGCCGCTTGATAACCTAAGTAAGGCAAGGCCATTCATAAAAAAGAATATAAAATTTCAACAAATGAGAGGCCAAAAAATTGATTTTTCTGTTTTAAAAATGAGAATGATTGTCATTAAGTGTTGATGTAATTAATGAGGTAGCCATAGATACCAACAGTTTATTCAGCAGTGACATTTTTAGCTAATAATATCCGGTTCCTCAGTGTGTTATCGTTCCTTCTAATTACTTTGGCTATATTGACATTATTGTGAGTAATTAATTGGGCAGGTAAAGAAACAATGAACGGTTATTCGCTGTATGTGAATTAACAGACTCTCTTAATAACTTGAATAATATATTAGCAAGGCTTAACTATTTTGGGGGTAGCACCAATCAACCCTGTTAATGATCAGAGTTGATTGGGATGAGACAGCAAATATTAACTGACAGAGTTTTTGGCTACACATAATCCGGCTAGAAATAATTGCCGCTTATGAAATCAGTGTTTCCAATCGCGCCATAATGGTTTCAGCAGCAATAGTATCCATGCTTTTTTGCTCGGAAATAACAGCTACCTGGTTTTTCCCATAACCACCAATCAAACCGGGGTCGGTCGGGCCAAACAGCGTGATATTGGGGCGATCCAGTGCGGCGGTTAGATGACTCAGGCCGGTATCCACGGAAACTACCGCTTTTGCCCCCGCCAGAACCTCAGCCACTTGCTGAAGACTGAGTTTAGGCAAGACCTCAACATGAGGAAAACCTGCCGCTAATCGTACCGCTCGGTGGTATTCATGTTCCGCACCCCAGGGTAATTTTATTTTTAAACCCGTAGGCGCGACCAACTCAATCAGTTTCAACCAATGGCTTTCAGGCCAGTGCTTGCTATCGCGGGTTGTTGCATGCAGGAAAACCAGATACTGACCGGCATCGGCAGGTAGCTGATTTAAAAACCGTTGCGCGATGGCATAATCGCCGTGACTTTCTGGTTTATCATAGCCGAGGCTTTTGGCAAACAGTTGGCGTATGCGCTCGACGGCATGCAGTTTGGTATCAATTTCATGGCGGCAGTTATAAAACCAACTGGCAAATGGCTCACGGGCGCTTTTGCAATCCGGGCCATGTTTAATCCCTTTGGCGATGCGAGTAATCAATGCGGCGCTTTTAATCAGCCCCTGAGCATCAATCACCACATCATAACTGCGCTGCTGCACAACGCGTTTAAAATCACAGCGTTCTTGCCGAGTATCACTACCAAACCAATTCTTACGCCAGCGACGAATAGCCACCGGGATAACTTTATCTACCGCCGGATGCCAACTGGGGATCTGGCTGAATCCTTCTTCTACCACCCAATCAAAGCGAATATCGGGAATGGCATTCATTGCATCTGTCAGTGCGGGCAAAGTATGCAAAACATCGCCCATTGAAGAGGTTTTAACGATTAATACATGCATTAATCAGCCTCACTGACGGTACTTTTAAGTGCGGCTAATTGTGCTTCAAGAGCCGCCATCACTTGTTCCGGTTGGATATCAATCAAGCTCTGATGATAACCCTGTGCGCTATCGCCTTTACGCACTTTGTGATAGCCGGTAATCAGGCGAATAACCGTGGCTTTGTCAGATAGCGGTGGCGTGAAATCAGGGCTGCTTGGGCCATATAAGGCGACTAAAGGCTTATTTAATGCCGCCGCAACATGCATCAAACCAGAGTCATTGCTGACCACGGCAATACAGGCTGCAATCATGACAACCGCTTGATCCAGCGAGGTCTGACCCGCCAAATTGAGGCAATACTCGCGAGCGCTTTCGTCTAGTGCCTGACGAATTTCTTCACCGGCTTCATTATCTTTGGCTGAACCTAATAAGATGACTCGATAACCTGCATCAATCAGTTTTTGGGCCAACTGAGCATAGTGATAATGTGGCCAACGTTTTGCCGGACCAAATTCTGCGCCGGGGCAGAATCCAATAATAGGCCGACTATCGGTGAGATTGAATGATGCGGTAACTTCGGCAATTTCTTCATCTCGAACCTGTAACTGTGGCCATAGTAAAGGCTGCGGTAAATCTTCGGCTGAGTGGATTCGCTCTTTATCATAGGCCAGCGCCACATAGCGCTGAACCATCATTGGAAAAGCTTGTTTATCCAGAATGCGCATATCGTTGAGCAAGAAATAGCGCATCTCACCCCGCCAACCAATACGTTGCTTAATTCCTGAGAAATAAGGAATTAGTGCGGATTTAAACGAGTTAGGTAACACGTAAGCGCGGTCATAGCCGGTCTCACGTAATGCCAGCCCTAAGCGGCGGCGCTCATCAAAAGCAAAAACCCCATGGCCTAATGGCATTGGGACTGCGTGACGTACTTCGGGCATTCTGGCCAAAAGCGGACGGCACCACGCGGGTGCCATCACATCAATATCTGCTGCCGGATATTCGGCCTTCAGGGTACGGTACAGACTTTGCGACATCATCATATCGCCAACCCAAGAAGGGCCGATGACCAGTATTTTCATACCGTTTATCAATTCCTTGCAGCAAGTGATTTAAACTGAGCGATTGAGCCAAGCCAGATATTCTTTGACGCCTTCAGCGACTGTTTTGAACGGCTTGTCATAGCCGGCAGCACGCAAATTGGTCAGATCAGCTTGCGTGTATGCCTGATAGCGGCCTTTTAGTTTTTCTGGGAATTCAATGTATTCCACCGGCCCGCTTTGGTGGAAATCCACCACCGCATCAGCAACAGCCTGGAAAGATTCAGCGCGACCCGTGCCGCAGTTGAAAATGCCCGATACGCCGTTTTGCCAGAACCACAGATTAACGTCAGCGACATCACCCACATAGATGAAATCGCGTTTGAAGTTTTCGCTGCCGGAGAACAACTTAGGATTTTCACCTGCATTGATCTGGTTATTCAGGTGGAAGGCAACGCTAGCCATGCTGCCTTTGTGCCCTTCGCGTGGGCCATAAACGTTGAAATAACGGAACCCACAAATCTGTGAATCAGCTTGCGGCAGGATCTCGCGCACATACTGATCAAATAGGAATTTGGAATAACCATAAACGTTAAGTGGTTGTTCGTATTGGCGATCTTCAATGAAGTTATCAGTACGCCCGCCATAAGTGGCAGCAGATGAGGCATACAGGAATGGAATGCCGCGATCCAGACAGAAATGCAGGATATCTTTAGAATACTGATAGTTGTTATCCATCATGTACTTGCCATCCCACTCGGTGGTGGAAGAACAGGCACCTTCATGGAAAATTGCATCGATATCACCCATATCATCACCGGCAACAATGCTGGCGACAAAATCTTCTTTATCCATGTAATCAGCGATATCCAGATCAACCAGATTGACGAATTTAGTGCCGTCTTTCAGGTTATCTACAACCAGAATATCTTTATAGCCGATATTATTCAGTGCCTTAACGATATTGCTGCCAATAAAACCGGCGCCGCCAGTGACGATAATCATCAGGTTCACCCTTGCTAATCTTCTTGGTCGGACACTATGTCCCACGCTAATTTGTCGTTATCATAACATTTCATAGGATAGCGCACAGCCGAAAGGGCTTAATCTCAACGTTTCTATGCGGGTTTAGGAATCTTCACCGTGATATGTGCTGCATTTTTTATAATATAAGACAAGGTTTCTCGTCAGCTCCCCCGTCAGGCAGTAAAATGTACGGTGAAACTGCCAATCCTGGAGATAACCGCATGTCCCTGTCTTTTGATAGAAACCCTTTTTATCAGCAATTAGAACAACAACTCAAAACGACCCGTGCTGAAGGGCTGTATAAAAACGAACGGATCATTACTTCCGCCCAACAAGCGGATATTGCTGTGGCGGATGGCCGCCATGTAATCAATTTTTGCGCCAATAACTATTTGGGGCTGGCAAATCATCCACGGCTGATCGCGGCCGCCAAAAAAGGCATGGATACTCATGGCTTTGGTATGGCCTCGGTTCGTTTTATCTGTGGCACTCAAGATACCCATAAAGAGCTTGAACAAAAGTTGGCCAGCTTCCTGGGGATGGAAGATGCCATTCTCTATTCCTCCTGCTTTGATGCGAACGGCGGTCTGTTTGAAACGCTATTAGGGCCAGAAGACGCCATTATTTCTGATGCACTGAATCATGCTTCCATCATTGATGGAGTACGGTTATGTAAAGCGAAGCGTTACCGTTATGCCAACAACGATATGAGCGAGCTGAGAACCCAGCTAGCACAAGCCAAAGCCGACGGCGCGCGCCATATTATGATCGCCACCGACGGTGTGTTCTCAATGGATGGTGTGATTGCCAACTTGAAGGGGGTTTGTGACTTGGCCGATGAGTATCAGGCGCTAGTGATGGTCGATGACTCCCATGCTGTCGGTTTTGTTGGGGCCAATGGCCGCGGTACTCATGAATACTGCGAAGTGATGGGCCGCGTCGATATTATTACTGGCACCTTGGGTAAGGCACTGGGCGGCGCATCGGGTGGTTATACCGCAGGGCGTAAAGACGTGGTTGAGTGGCTGCGCCAGCGCTCACGGCCCTATTTATTCTCAAACTCATTGGCCCCAGCAATTGTTGCTGCCTCAATTGAAGTGTTGTCGCTATTGGAAGAGGGTGCTGAACTGCGCGATCGCTTATGGGCCAATGCCCGTTTATTCCGCGAGAAAATGAGTGCCGCTGGCTTCACATTAGCTGGTGCCGATCATGCCATCATCCCCGTGATGCTGGGCGACGCGACATTGGCACAAGAGTTTGCTAATGCATTGTTGAAAGAGGGTATTTACGTCACTGGTTTCTTCTATCCGGTGGTGCCGAAGGGGCAGGCGCGAATTCGCACCCAGATGTCGGCGGATCACACACCAGAGCAGGTTGAGCAGGCTGTTGAAGCCTTCGTGCGTATTGGTAAACAGCTTAACGTTATTGCGTAAGGAATGGTTCATGAAAGTCTCGTCTATGAAAGCCCTGTCCAAGTTGAAAGCAGAAGAAGGTATTTGGATGACCGAGGTGCCGCAGCCAGAGCTGGGACACAACGACATCATGATCAAAATTCGCAAAACAGCTATTTGTGGCACCGATGTGCATATCTATAACTGGGATGAATGGTCACAAAAAACTATCCCTGTTCCTATGGTGGTCGGCCATGAATATGTGGGTGAAATTGTCGCTATTGGTCAGGAAGTTAAAGGCTTTAATATTGGTGACCGGGTGTCTGGCGAAGGCCATATTACCTGCGGACATTGCCGTAACTGCCGTGGTGGTCGTACCCATCTTTGCCGCAATACTGTCGGTGTCGGTGTGAATCGCCCGGGCTCTTTTGCCGAATATCTGGTGATTCCTGCCTTTAATGCTTTCAAAATCCCCGACAATATCTCTGATGAGCTAGCCGCTATTTTTGACCCATTCGGTAATGCGGTACATACCGCGTTATCCTTTGATTTGGTTGGGGAAGATGTATTGGTCTCCGGTGCTGGTCCGATTGGCATTATGGCCGCTGCGGTGTGTAAGCATGTCGGTGCCCGCCATGTCGTTATCACTGATGTGAATGAATATCGTCTGGATCTGGCGCGCAAAATGGGTGTGACCCGCGCGGTTAACGTCACTAAAGAAAATCTAAATGATGTTATGGCTGAGCTGGGCATGACTGAAGGGTTTGATGTGGGGCTGGAAATGTCCGGTGCGCCGCCTGCATTCCGTACATTACTAAACTCAATGAATCACGGTGGGCGTATTGCGATGCTGGGAATACCGCCGTCTGACATGTCTATCGATTGGAATCAGGTGATTTTCAAGGGGCTGTTTATCAAAGGGATTTATGGCCGCGAGATGTTTGAAACCTGGTACAAAATGGCGGCATTGATTCAGTCTGGTTTGGATTTAACCCCGATTATCACTCACCGTTTCTCTATTGATGAATTCCAGCAAGGGTTTGATGCCATGCGCTCAGGTAAATCTGGGAAAGTGGTATTGAGTTGGGATTAACACTCATCCGCTGACTTCGGGTGGTTGGGATAGGTTGGCTCGCCACCTACCTGCAACTCCAATGGCTTTGGAGTGTCATCTGAAGTAGCACAAAATGGGGCAGTCAGTGATGGCTGCCCCATTGTTGTATCTATTTCTGGGGTGTTGATTTGCTTGCCGGTGGCTCTGTTTTTTCACTTTCAGGCACTACCGGCGCGGGTGGAAAATATTGTTGCCAATAGCGCTGCACAAAGGCGATTGCCGGGTTCTGCATCAAGCTCTCACCAATAATAGTAAACATCCTATCGGCGTAGATCTTCTCTGGTACATAGCTGGCTTTTGCATTGCATTGCTTGATAGCTTTCAGACGTTCATTTTTCGCCGGGAAGTGCGGTTTTGTCTTACCTGGTAAGACGCCGCTACTACCATTATTATTGCTTACCGGCTCATTGAGCAGTGCGCTAGGCCTGACTAATACGATATCCGCAGGCAACTGGGGCAACATTTGTTGCAGCACTTTAATGGTGGCTGGATGTGGGTGACCGATAGCAATCGCGGAGCCATTACGGCGTGCCAAATCTACTGCGCGATTAAATTGCTGGCGAATCGCCGCTTCGTTTTGCGAGTCATCTAAAAAGACTTTTCGCTTAATCACTTTGACGCCAGTCCCTTCGGCTGCCTTGCTGGCCTGACTATTACCGATGGTCACACTGTCGAGGAAATAGAGCTGATAATGTTCCAGTGTCTGCATCACTTTCTGCATACCGGGCAAGCTGGAGGTCATCGCGCTACCCATATGATTATTCATACCGGTTGCGTAGGGGACGTTATTCACCGCCTGACGAATGATACGCTGGATTTCTTCGCTGCTCATGGAGGGCTGCAAGGTATCGCGCTCCAATGGCTGTTTACTCAGCGGCGCCATCGGCAGGTGAATCAGGATTTCACGCCCTTGATTATGGGCTTTGACCGCCATCTCTTTGGCGTAAGGGGCATTAGGCAGGATTGCCACCGAAATGGGTAGCGGCATCTGTAATACCTTGTTTTCATTCTGGGGGCGATAACCAAAGTCATCAATAACAATTGAAAGTTTGCCCGCCTGTGCGGCATTGGCGATGAGCAGGGTGCTTACTATGATAAACCGACGTGTGTTGAAATAGCGCAATACATGTTCCCTAACGTTGTTCCCTATCTTCCTAACCAGGGTTGTGGGTTAACAGCTTGTCCCTGACGGCGGATTTCAAAATAGAGTGAGGGCTCACCCTGACCGCCACTGGTCCCAACCAGAGCAATTGGCTGGCCTGCTTTCACTTGCGCACCAACATTGACCAACGCACTCTGGTTGTAGCCATATAAACTCATATCCCCTTTTCCGTGCTCAACCACCACCACCAGGCCATAGCCTTGCAGCCAGTCGGCCAGTAGTACCCGGCCATCAGCGATCGCTTTGACTTCGCTGCCTTCTGGCGCGGAAATCACCATGCCTTTCCAGCGTAGCTCACCTTGCAACGCTTCACCGAAGCGGTGGGTCACATTGCCACGAACTGGCCAAACGGCTTGGGCACTTGGTCGCCCTAAACCGCCGGTTCTTGCCATTAATGAGCGTTCGCTTTCACTTGGCTTATAGCTGGAGCCGGTTTTCTTGGCTTGTTGTTCTTTGGCTTTCACTTGTTCACGTACGCGAGCCGCTTCTTTTGCTTCCCGCTCTGCTCGGGCTTTGGCTTCCCGCTCAGCTTTGGCAATTTGGTCGCGCAGACGTGATTCATTCAGTTTTAGCTCCGCCAGACCCTGCTGATCTTTTTCCAGCGAGGCTTCCAGCGAAGTCAGGGTTTTCTTACGTGCAGTACGTGCTTGCTCCAGCTTTTCTTGTTGAGTTTTTTGCTCATCCAACAACGTTTTTTGCTGATTTTTCTTTTGTTCCAGCGTCTTCTTCTCAGCAGACAAATCGGTACGAGTCTGTTCCAGCTCGATAATTGATTTTTGGCGGGCTTCATTGAGATAACTGAAATAGGCCAAAATACGCTCACTGCGCTGGCTCTCTTCACCACTTAAAATAAGCTGTAAACCGCTATGCTGGCCTTGTTTAAAGGCGGCATCGAGTTGTTTTGATAGCAGATCTTGCTGCTGGGATTGTTTGCTTTGTAGCTTGGCAATGGAAGCGTTAAGGCTGGAGATTTCTTTATCGAGTGTAGTCAGGGTGCCTTGGGTTTCACGCAGGCTACGGCTGGCCTGAGCTATGATATTTTCCTGCTGCTTCAGCTGATCGAGCAATGAACTGCGTTGCAGTTTCTGTTGCTGAACACTTTTTTCTTTCTCGGCGATATCCTGCTGAATAGTCTTCAACTGGGTTTTGTTATCTGCCGCTTTAGCGGCTGCCGGAGCATCAGCGGTATTGCCAGATAATGGCAACAACAATACGCCAGCGCAAAAAACGCTGGCGTACAGTGCTGACCACGGACGACGCACTATCTTAGCCGGCAATATAGAAGTGACCTCTTTATTGCCAGCAATGCTATCTGCCGTAACCATTGATATCGCAAATGACGCCTTTTCCTTCATAACGAAGGATTATTCCACGATGAACAGCGGCTTACCAGTCATCTCTTGCGGGATTTCCATTTCCATTAGTGACAACATGGTTGGTGCGATATCTGAAAGTTTGCCACCCTCGACCGCTTTAACCTCTTTGTTGCCGACATAAATCAGCGGAACAGGCAGGCTGGTATGGGCGGTGTGTGCCTGGCCAGTTGCTGGGTCACGCATCTGCTCAGCGTTGCCGTGGTCTGCGGTTATCAGCAATTGGCCATCAACGGCCTTCACTGCGGCAACCACTTGTTCAATGCAATTATCCAGTGTTTCTACTGCTTTTACCGCAGCATCATAATCACCGGTATGACCGACCATATCACCATTTGGATAGTTACAAATGATCACATCATATTTGCCGCTGGCGATAGCACCGACCAGTTTTTCGGTCAGTTCTGCAGAGCTCATTTCTGGTTGCAAGTCATAGGTTGCCACTTTCGGTGAGTTAATCAGAATGCGATCTTCACCTTTAAATGGCTCTTCAACGCCGCCGTTATAGAAGAAAGTGACGTGAGCATATTTTTCAGTTTCAGAAATACGAAGCTGAGTTTTGTCATGCTTCATCAACCATTCGCCAAAAGTATTCGTCAGTGATGCTGGTGGATAAGCACAAGCGACTTTAATATCCGCAGCATATTCAGTCAGCATTACGAAATCGCCGAAGTTAACCACTTTATCGCGTTTGAAACCGTCAAAATCAGCATTAACAAAGGTGCGAGTGATTTGACGGGCGCGGTCAGCACGGAAGTTCATAAAGATTAACGCGTCACCATCGTTCATGGCAGCATCAGCGTCGCCAGCTGCTTTAATGACGGTTGGTCTAACGAATTCGTCATTTTCATTGCGGGCATAGGCGGCTTGTAGACCAGTAACCGCGTTATCAGTGGTGAATTCGCCTTTGGCTTGAGTCAGTAAGTCGTAAGCCAGCTGTACACGATCCCAGCGGTTATCGCGGTCCATGGCATAGTAGCGGCCAATGATAGAGGCAATGCGGCCTTTACCCAGTTCAGCAAACTTCTCAGTGAATCGTTTCAGTGATGATTCAGCACTGCGCGGTGGTGTGTCGCGTCCATCGAGGAAGGCATGCAGATAAATTGCCGTTGCACCGCGTTTGGCTGCTAGCTCAACCATCGCCAGAATGTGGTCTTCGTGGCTGTGGACACCACCGGCAGACAGCAGACCCATGATATGGACAGCTTTACCTGCTTTAACCGCTTTATCAATGGCGGCAGTCAGGGTTGGGTTGGTGAAAAAGTCACCCTCTTTGATTTCTTTGTCGAGACGAGTCAAATCCTGATAAACAATACGACCCGCACCTAAGTTGACGTGGCCCACTTCAGAGTTACCCATCTGCCCATCAGGCAGACCCACATCCAGACCGGAAGCGGCAATCAATGTGTGAGGCTGTTGCTGCCATAAACGGTCCATAACTGGCGTTTTGGCATTCAGAATGGCGTTATCCTGTTGTTCTTCACGGTGGCCATAGCCGTCTAGAATAGTGAGAACCAGTGGTTTTTTAGTGCTCGACATTGCATAACCTTTTTATTATGTAGAAAGGCGGTAATTTACTACAAAACCGGTTAAAAATAGCCCAAAGAGATCAACATTGGGGTGAGGTTTTGGGGAAATATCATCAAAGCGGTGATAAAACTTCCCGAGATTGCTCGCAGTTTCTGCAATAGCGCTTGCATATTGGCTGTATTTGCCGCAACGCGCAGGTATACTCTGTCACCTTGAATATTATCCCCTAACTAACGGGAGTTTTTACCCCCATGTTGCAAGAAATTATGCAATTCATTAGCCAGCATCCAGTTTTGAGTCTGGCTTGGGTGGCGTTGTTCGTCGCCGTAATTTTCACCAGCTTTAAAACGACACTGTCAAAAGTGAAAGAGATTACCCGTGGTGAAGCGACTCGTCTGATTAACAAAGAAGATGCGGTTGTGGTTGATATCCGCACCCGTGATGATTACCGCAAGGGCCATATCGCCAGTTCTATCAATTTGCTGCCAAGTGATATCAAAAACGGCAGTCTGGGCGAGTTGGAAAAGCACAAAGCACAGCCTATTATTGTAGTTTGTGCCACCGGGACAACCTCCCGTGCTTCCGCTGACCTGCTGAATAAAGCCGGTTTTGAGCGCGTGTTTACCTTGAAAGAGGGTATCGCTGGTTGGAGTGGTGAGAATCTGCCACTGGCGCGCGGTAAGTAATTGCTATAATAATTCGCTATATCAATAGATTATAAATTTAACTGAGGTGTACCCATGGCGAAAATTGAGATTTATACCAAAGCAACCTGCCCATACTGCCATCGTGCTAAAGCACTGTTGAACAGCAAAGGTGCGGCTTTCCATGAAATCGCAATTGATAATGACCCGGCTAAACGTGAAGAGATGATTGCTCGTAGCGGACGGACGACGGTACCTCAGATATTTATTGATGGGCAGCATATCGGTGGCTGTGATGATTTACATGCCCTGGATGCGCGCGGTGGGCTTGACCCGCTGCTTTAACTCGCCAGTGGGTCCCATTAAATTAATGGACAGAGCCCACGGCGGCAGTGCTGTTTAATAAGGACGTCTAACTTTAGGGTATCTATACACATGTCAGAACAAAACAACACCGAGATGGCTTTCCAGATCCAACGTATCTACACCAAGGATATCTCCTTCGAAGCACCTAATGCTCCGCAGGTTTTCCAGCAGGATTGGCAGCCAGAAGTTAAACTTGATCTTGATACTGCTTCCAGTCAGCTGGCTGAAGATGTGTATGAAGTGGTACTGCGTGTGACGGTAACGGCTTCTTTGGGCGAAGAAACTGCATTTCTGTGTGAAGTTCAGCAGGGCGGTATCTTCTCTGTTGCTGGTATCGAAGGCACCCAACTGGCGCATTGCTTAGGTGCATACTGCCCGAACATTTTGTTCCCGTATGCGCGTGAATGCATCACTAGCTTGGTTTCTCGCGGTACTTTCCCACAGCTGAATCTGGCACCGGTTAACTTTGATGCCCTGTTCATGAACTATCTGCAACAGCAGGCTGAAGGCGAAGGTGCTGAACAACGTCAGGATGCCTGATGAACACCACCCATGCTTCAATGACTGTAATCGGTGCCGGATCTTACGGCACCGCATTAGCCATTACGCTGGCGCGTAATGGCCATCAAGTCGTGTTATGGGGTCATGACCCTAAGCACATTCAGGTTCTACAACAAGACCGTTGTAACCAAGCCTTCCTGCCCGATGTTCCTTTCCCGGATACTCTGTTACTGGAAACTGATCTCACCCGTGCGCTGGCAGCCAGTCGTGATGTGCTGGTGGTCGTGCCAAGCCATGTTTTCGGCGCGGTATTAAACCAGTTAAAACCTCATTTACGCCCAGATGCGCGCATTGTTTGGGCAACTAAAGGACTTGAGGCAGAAACTGGCCGCTTACTTGCAGATGTGGCGCGAGAAGTTCTGGGAGAGACCATCCCGCTGGCGGTGATTTCCGGCCCAACCTTTGCCAAAGAGCTGGCTGCGGGTCTACCCACGGCAATTGCGCTGGCATCAACGGATGTGCAATTTAGCGAAGATCTACAACAGTTATTGCACTGTGGCAAAAGCTTCCGGGTTTACAGTAATCCTGATTTTATCGGGGTGCAGCTGGGCGGCGCGGTTAAAAACGTGATTGCCATTGGTGCCGGGATGTCTGATGGCATTGGTTTTGGCGCAAATGCTCGTACTGCCTTGATAACCCGTGGCTTGGCTGAAATGTCTCGTCTGGGTGCGGCATTAGGTGCGGATCCCTCCACCTTTATGGGCATGGCAGGGTTAGGTGATTTGGTGCTAACCTGCACGGATAATCAATCCCGTAACCGCCGGTTTGGTATCATGCTAGGCCAGGGATTGGGCGTACAAGAAGCGCAGGACAAAATTGGTCAGGTGGTTGAAGGTTACCGCAATACCAAGGAAGTTCTGGCATTAGCGCAGCGCCATGGTGTCGAGATGCCAATAACCGAACAAATTTATCAGGTGTTGTATTGCCACAAAAATGCCCGTGAAGCGGCGCTGACTTTATTGGGTCGGACCAAAAAAGATGAGAAAAGCGGCATTTGATAGATTGGGCGGGTTAGCTGCAATAAAATAATAATGATATACCCAATGTCATGGGGGGCCGCTCCCATGAAGAGGGTATGAGTTGCTTTGGTCGTTCCCCAAAGCGGCTCGTTTATGGGCAGGAGTATGCAATGTCGTCAGAAGAGTTAGAGCTGGTCTGGAGTAGCATTAAATCAGAAGCTAGAGCACTGGCAGAGTGTGAACCGATGCTGGCGAGTTTTTTTCACGCGACATTATTGAAGCATGAAAATTTAGGCAGTGCGCTGAGCTATATTCTGGCGAATAAGTTAGCTAATCCCATCATGCCCGCTATTGCTATCCGTGAAGTGGTTGAAGATGCCTATCGTGCTGATGCACAGATGATCGTCTCTGCTGCGCGCGATATTCTGGCTGTACGGTTGCGTGACCCCGCGGTTGACAAATATTCCACGCCATTACTGTACCTGAAGGGCTTCCATGCTTTACAGGCCTACCGCATTGGTCATTGGTTGTGGGCGCAAGATCGCAAAGCGTTGGCTATTTACCTGCAAAATCAAGTCTCTGTCGCTTTTGGAGTGGATATTCACCCTGCGGCGACTATTGGTTGCGGCATCATGCTAGACCACGCCACCGGCATCGTGATTGGTGAAACTGCGGTGGTTGAAAATGATGTTTCCATCCTGCAATCCGTTACCTTGGGTGGGACTGGCAAAACCAGTGGTGATCGCCATCCGAAGATCCGCGAAGGTGTGATGATTGGCGCTGGTGCGAAAATCTTGGGAAACATTGAAGTTGGACGCGGTGCTAAAATTGGTGCTGGGTCAGTAGTGTTGCAAGCCGTACCTGCTCACACGACTGCCGCCGGTGTTCCCGCCCGCATTGTTGGCAAGCCGGAGAGTGACAAACCCTCGCTGGATATGGACCAGCATTTCAATGGGATGAGCCACGGTTTTGAGTACGGCGACGGTATCTGAACCCCTTCGTCCTTGAAGCCGCAGGGTTGTTGGCTACGTTCGCTCACCCGAATCACTTACTCGTGTAAGCTCATCGGGACTGGTTCACTTGCGCCTACCTGCAACTCCAATAGCTTTGGCCCATATTTTATATGGGCAGCTTCCTAGCCCGGCTGCTAGCTTTCTTGCTACTCTTTCAGTAACGCACCCGGATAACCCAATTGTCGCCAAGCTTCATACACCACCACCGATACTGCATTTGACAGATTCATGCTGCGGCTATCGGCTTGCATTGGAATTCTGATTTTCTGTTGAGCCGGTAATGCATCTAGCACAAAGGGCGGTAAGCCACGAGTTTCGGGGCCAAACAGCAGATAGTCATTAACTTGATAGCTGACGGCGCTGTGAGCGGGTGTCCCTTTGGTCGTCAGTGCAAATAAACGGGCCGATTGTGGGCCGGTCGATTGCGCGCCATCGAGGTTTTCACTGTCAAGAAAAGCCTGATAATCATGGTGATGCTTAATGTTAGCAAACTCATGGTAATCAAGACCCGCACGGCGTAAGCGTTTGTCATCCCAAGTGAAACCTAAAGGTTTAATCAGGTGGAGCTGGCAACCGGTATTGGCACATAACCGGATAATATTGCCGGTATTCGGCGGGATCTCGGGTTCAAATAAAACGATATTAAGCATATGTCCCCCAATAATAAGGGGCGCAGGATATCAGAAACCCCCGCGCAGTGCAGCGGTTGAGCCGTAAAACAAAAATTTAAAAGCAAGGAGCGGAGAGCACAAGCAGCGGTGGTTTTATATGCTGGCCGCTACAGTCAGTATCAAAGGGGTATTCATCATGAAATCAGCGAAAGGATGGTTAGACATTACGCAAGACTCGCGTTTTATCGCTGTGATTAATCGCGATAAGGCGGCTGATGGTCAGTTTGTTTATGCAGTGAAAACCACCGGAGTGTATTGCCGACCCTCTTGCTCCTCCCGTCAGGCTAAAGCCGAACATATTGAATTCTTTGCTGATAACCATGCCGCCGAGCTTGCGGGCTATCGCCCTTGCAAGCGGTGCCGCCCCACTGAGTTATCCCAAGAGCAGCAGCATGCCGAAAAAATTAGCCAGGCATGCCGCTTAATTGAGCAAGCCGAAACGCCATTTAAGCTTGAAGAGTTGGCAGCAAAGCTGGGCCTTAGCGCTTTCCATTTCCATCGGTTATTTAAAGCCTTCACCGGGCTTACCCCCAAGGCGTATGCCGTTGCCACTCGCAGTGCGCGAGTTCGCACACAATTAGCGGGGCAAGGTTCGGTGACTGACGCAATTTATGACGCCGGTTATAACTCTAATGGCCGTTTTTATGAGCAATCGAATCAATTATTAGGGATGACGCCGACCCGCTATCGTAAAGGTGGGCGTGATGTCAGACTGCATTTTGCAGTTGGTGAGAGCGCCCTTGGGGCCATTTTAGTGGCAAAAAGTGAGCTGGGAATCTGTGCCATTTTACTGGGCGATGACCCGCTGCCGCTGGTGCAGCAATTACAGGACAAATTTCCTCATGCCGAGTTAATTGGTGGTGATGCTGAGTTTGAGCAATGGTTTGCTCAAGTGGTGGGGCTGGTCGAAGCCCCTCAGATCGGGCTTGATTTACCATTGGATATCCGCGGTACCGCCTTTCAGCAACGAGTATGGCAGGCGTTACGCGCAATACCGGTGGGTAAGACCGCCAGCTATGCCGAGATTGCGACGCAGGTCGGCTCACCAAAAGCGGTACGGGCTGTTGCTGGCGCTTGTGCCGCCAATATATTGGCCGTCGCTATTCCTTGCCACCGAGTCATTCGTCAGGATGGAGCATTGTCAGGTTATCGCTGGGGCGTTGAGCGCAAGAAACGGTTATTGGAACAAGAAGCCGGGATATTGGCAAAGCAGGACAAATAGCTGAAAAAGTTTTGAAAGCCGAAGATCTGCCCGATCCAACATGATCGGGCAACTCGAAGCGGTCATCCCCTTTGCACTTGGCTAACAACCTCACAGCTTCAAGTGCAAAGGGGTGATAGCTATTTGAGTGGGTGCAGCGGCAACCAGATTATCAAGCGTAAACCACCTAATGGGCTATCTTCGGCTCGTACCCATCCACGGTGCTGATTAACCGCAGTTTCGACAATCGCCAACCCCAAGCCTGTTCCACCAGATTCACGATCACGCGCTTCATCTGTGCGGTAGAACGGCCTGAATATCTGTTCACGATCTTCTGGGCTGACTCCCGGGCCATCATCATCCACAGTGATAGTAATACCCTGATTATCCGAGCTGAATGCCACGGCAATGTGATGGTGAGAATAACGCAGTGCATTACGCACGATATTCTCCAGCGCACTGTCGAGGGCCGCAGGGTTGCCAAATAACGTCCATGGCCCCGGTGGTGCGGTCACCTCCAGTGTTTTACCCATTTGATCGGCTTCGAACTGCGCGTTTTCCAGCACATCAGACCACAAATCATTAGCTTTAATCGGCTCACGGTGTAGCTCACTTTTATGCTGACTGCGAGATAGCACCAGTAAGTCATTGATCATACTATCTAAACGCTGCGCTTCCATTTCGATACGTTCCAGCTCTTTCCCCTCGCCATGGCGGCGGCGCAGTAGCGCGGTAGCCAGTTGCAAGCGCGTCAGCGGGGTACGTAGTTCATGGGAAATATCAGAAATCAGCCGTTGTTGGGCGACCACCATCCTATCGAGAGCGCCGATCATCTGGTTGAAACTGGCCCCGGTGGCCAAAAATTCTTGTGGCCCGGACTCCAGCTCTGGGTGCGGTTTCAAATTGCCCCGCGCCACATCATCAGCAGCATTTTTCAGCTTACGCGCCGGTTTCGCCAGACTCCATGCCAGCCATAACAGCAGGGGAGCACTGATCAGCATCGTGGCAATCAATAGCAGCAGCGGCCGGTCAAACATCAGGTTGATAAAATCAGACTGTGGGCTGCTGGCTGGGCGAATCAGATAAAGTTGGTAATTATCTTCCCCATCACGGATGGAGAAAGGGCCGACCATCTCGATGCGGCCATACTTTTTCTTTTTCGGCTGGTCTGAGTTATCTGACTGGCCGATGAAATTACGCACAATTTGCATTTCGTGACGTTGAGCACCAATAACGCGGCCCTCTGTGGTCACTAACACTAAATGCTGGCCCGGCGGTGCCCATTTTTCGATAGCGCGATACAGCCTACGCCACCACATTAGGTCATTGGCCGGGTCACTTGCCAGCTCAGCTTCGATATGCTGCTCCAGCATCGTTCCCTGGCGCTGTTCACTTTCGAGCAAGGTCGTCATTTGGCGCGAATCAAGTTTGGGTACCATCAGCACCAGCATTAATACCAGTGCTAAGGTAAACCAAAAAATAGCAAAAATTCGCGCCGTTAAACTGTTAATCATGTTTCAGAAACCATCAGATACCCGCGACCACGCAGGGTTTTAAACCAAGGTAACCCGTCTTTGCGGTCCGGCAACTTACGGCGCAGGTTTGAAATGTGCATATCAATGGCACGGTCAAAAGGTGTCAATCGTTTCCCCAGCACTTCCTGGCTGAGGTGTTCTCGCGATACCACCTGACCAAGGTGCTGGGCCAGTAGGTAGAGCAAGGTAAATTCAGTTCCGGTTAATTCTAGCGACTGGCCTTCAAAGCTCGCTTCCTGGCGGCCCGGATTCAATTGCAGGCAATCAACCTCCAGTGTTGGCGCGCCTTGGTCGATATTTTGTTGCTGCTCACTCCAGTTCGAGCGGCGCAAAATGGCACGGATACGTGCGACAAGCTCACGATCATTAAAGGGTTTGGCCAGATAATCATCGGCACCCAACTCCAAACCCAGTACCCGATCCAGTTCGCTGCCACGGGCAGTAAGCATAATCACCGGGGTCTGGTGGTGTTGGCGTAATTCTTTCAATGTTTCGATACCATTTTTACGTGGCATCATAATATCGAGTAATAACAAGTCGATAGAGTTATCCAGCAAGTTTAATGCCTGCTCACCATCGTGAGCAACAACCACATTAAAACCTTCCATTTCCAGTAATTCTTTCAACAGCGACGTCAGTTCACGGTCATCATCGACTAATAGGATTTTATGCATGATTGTTTCTCCTCTTGACGCAAAATACGTTATCAATTGCCGGTATTCCATGACTTTACTTAGCTTTACATGCCCTGACTCCAGTTTTACATCCCACTGACGCTAGTTTGCAGCCGGACCGATAGACTGCTTCTCATTGAATCGCATAGCAGCAAATCGCTTAGCAGATAGAACCCAGGAGTTTAATGATGCGCAAAGTAACTAAAGTATCAACGTTAATCATGGCGTCAATGTTAGTTCTCGGCTCCCACGCCGCGTTCGCCGCTGATAAAACCGGAACCACTGATGGCTGGTGCCACGGTGACGGTACGATGATGAACAAGAAAGACGGTCGCGGTCACCATAACATGTTTGATGGCGTCAATCTGACTGAACAGCAACGCCAGCAAATGCGCGACTTAATGCGCCAGTCTCGTCAAGGCCAACCTCGTATGGACATGGCAGACCGAGAAGCCATGCACAAGCTGGTTACCGCCGATAAATTCGATGAAGCCGCGGTAAGAGCACAAGCCGAGAAAATGTCCAAAAACCAAATTGATCGTCAGGTCGAAATGGCCAAAGTCCGTAACCAAATGTTTAACTTGCTCACTCCAGAGCAAAAAGCTGTCCTGAACCAAAAGCACCAGCAGCGCATTGAGAAAATGCAGCAGGCGCCAGCACCAGCAGTAGAACAACCCGCTTCTGCCCAGAAGTAGTAGTACCTAGTAATACCCAGTAGTACCCTGTTTTCCTTGCCATAGACACCATCCCTGTCTTTCCCCGCCATGATGGCGGGGCTTTTTTTTGTCCATTTCCGTTATACTGATCATCCTTAAATATCATTTGGGATGAGTTATGGATCCGCAATATGGGCGACTGGTTAAAGCCGCTGCACTGAGTGCCACTGCGCTGGCATCAATCTTACTGATTATTAAAATTTTTGCCTGGTGGCATACCGGGTCGGTAAGTTTGTTGGCGGCGTTAGTTGACTCGCTGGTGGATCTGGCAGCCTCTCTGACAAACCTTTTTGTGGTGCGCTACTCCCTGCAGCCTGCTGATGAAGAACATACTTTTGGTCATGGTAAAGCCGAATCCTTGGCGGCATTGGCGCAAAGTATGTTTATCTCTGGCTCGGCGCTATTCTTGTTCTTGACCGGTTTCCAGCATTTAGCTTCGCCGGAGCCGTTGCAAGATCCTAGTATAGGTATCTGGGTAACGTTAGTCGCATTATTCAGTACACTGATATTAGTCACATTTCAGCGCTGGGTGGTACGAAAAACGCAAAGTCAGGCTATTCGGGCCGATATGTTGCACTATCAATCTGATGTCATGATGAATGGTGCTATTCTTATTGCATTGGCATTGAGTTGGTATGGTTTTCATCGTGCGGATGCACTGTTCGCCTTGGGTATCGGTGTTTATATCCTCTACAGCGCATTGCGGATGGGGTATGAGGCGGTGCAAGCTTTGCTGGACCGGGCATTACCTGATGATGAGCGGCAGGAAATTATCGATATCGTGATGTCATGGCCGGGTGTCATTGGCGCCCATGACTTACGAACCCGCCAGTCGGGGCCGACCCGCTTTATTCAGCTTCATCTCGAAATGGAAGACATGCTGCCATTGATGAAAGCGCATGTTTTAGCGGAGCAGGTCGAGCGGGCATTGTTGCATCGCTTCCCCGGCGCTGATGTACTTATCCATCAAGATCCCAGCTCTGTGGTGCCAAAAGAGCGTCATGCGCATTGGGAGTTATAATTTCTTCATCGATTATTGCTACATTAACTATTGTGACATTAGCGGCAGGTAAATTGTGGTTACACAATGGTTAGGCTATGAAGAAAATACCGCCAAATGGCATGACTTGAATCAATTCAGCTTGGTGTTTTTGCTATAATATTCGATATTAAGCTCATAAAGCTGATTTTCTGTACTGTTCACCTGTGCAAGACATAATCGGCAAATAAAGAATTTTAAAAAATCGCATCTACAAGTTCAGAGGTAGTCATGGTCAAGAAAATCGGTGTACTCACAAGCGGCGGTGACGCGCCTGGTATGAATGCAGCCATTCGTGGGGTTGTTCGTGCAGCTTTGTCAGCAGGATTAGAAGTTTACGGTATTGAAGATGGCTATCTTGGCTTGTACGAAAACCGTATGAGAAAGCTGGACCGCTATAGTGTGTCCGATATGATTAACCGCGGCGGTACCTTCTTAGGTTCTGCGCGTTTCCCTGAATTCCGTGATCCGGAAAAACGCAAAGTTGCGCTCCAGAATATGAAAGACCGTGGTATCGATGGCCTGGTGGTTATCGGTGGTGACGGTTCTTATGCCGGTGCAGACTTGCTGACCAAAGAAGGCGGCATTCACTGCATCGGTTTACCAGGTACTATCGATAACGATGTGGCCGGTACTGACTACACTATCGGTTTCTTCACCGCTTTAAGTACTGTGGTTGAAGCTATTGACCGCTTGCGTGATACCTCCTCTTCACATCAACGTATTTCTATCGTTGAAGTGATGGGCCGTTATTGCGGTGATTTGACTCTGGCGGCGGCCATTGCCGGGGGTTGTGAATTTATTGCTATCCCTGAAGTTGAATTCAAACGTGATGATTTGGTTGAAGAAATCAAAGCCGGTATCGCCAAAGGCAAGAAGCACGCTATCGTTGCCATCACTGAAAAACTGGATGATATCGACGAGCTGGCTAAATATATCGAGAAAGAAACGGGCCGTGAAACCCGTGGTACCGTATTGGGCCATATCCAGCGCGGCGGTGCTCCAGTCGCCTATGACCGTATTTTGGCCTCCCGCATGGGGGCTTATGCGGTTGACCTGCTATTGCAGGATCATGACTATAAGCAAGGCGGTTTCTGCGTCGGCGTACAGAACGAGAAAATGGTGCATGAATTAATCTCTGTTTGTATCGCACCAGAGAACAAGAAAAGTAAATTTAAAGAAGATTGGTACGACACGGCGAAAAAACTGTTCTAAAACAGGAAATAGCCTGAAAAGAAAGCCTCCGCTCGCGGGGGCTTTTTGCATTTAATTCCCGGTATATTTCGTATTGATATAATCAAAACTTTTTTATTCTTTAATTGAGTGAAAAGTTTCTGGCACGCTCTGTATCAAGCCAACCAATTGGGTTGATTAGAATTTAGGTTAATAACATTAGGTTAATAACAATAAATCTGGGAGCGGGTCGATGCGTAAATGGGGTGTAGGTCTGTCATTGCTGCTGCTGGCATCAGGTGCCATGGCAAAAGATATTCAATTGTTGAATGTGTCATATGATCCAACACGTGAATTTTATCAAGAATATAACCAGGCATTTAGTAAGCACTGGCAAGAACAGACCGGCGATAAGGTGACAGTGCGTCAATCACATGGCGGTTCTGGTAAACAGGCGACCTCGGTTATTAATGGTATTGAAGCTGATGTTGTGACTCTGGCTCTGGCTTATGACGTCGATGCTATTGCTGAGCGTGGTCGTATTGATAAAAATTGGATCAAGCGCCTGCCGGATAACTCCGCGCCTTACACCTCAACGATCGTATTCCTGGTACGTAAAGGAAATCCGAAGCAAATTCATGATTGGTCAGATTTAGTGAAACCGGGAGTCTCGGTTATTACTCCGAATCCAAAAACATCTGGTGGGGCGCGCTGGAATTATTTAGCGGCGTGGGGTTATGCGCTAGAGCATAACAATAACGATCAGGCCAAGGCACAAGAGTTTGTCAAAACACTGTACAAAAATGTCGAGGTACTGGATTCCGGCGCACGTGGCGCGACCAATACCTTTGTTGAACGTGGCATTGGTGATGTATTGATTGCCTGGGAAAATGAAGCTCTGTTGGCTGTCAATGAAGTAGGTAAAGACCAATTTGAGATAATCACGCCAAGTGTCTCTATTTTGGCTGAGCCGACGGTATCCGTAGTAGATAAAGTGGTCGATAAGCGCGGTACTCGTGAAGTGGCAGATGCTTATTTGAAATATCTCTACTCACCTGAAGGCCAGACCATTGCTGCGAAGAATTACTATCGCCCACGTGATCCCGCGGTTGCTGCCAAGTTTGCCAATGAATTCCCGCAACTGAAGTTGTTTACCATTGATGAAGTGTTTGGTGGTTGGACTAAAGCACAGCAGGTGCACTTTGCTACCGGTGGTGTGTTTGATGAAATCAGTAAGCGTTAAAATTAATTAAGAGTTAACTCAGCGCCCGTAGGTTAATGCTTACGGGCGTTTTGTTTTACAAATTAAATACCTTTATTGATTACACCAATACTCTCATTACTTTCACTATTTCTCTCATTCTTATAGATAAGAACTCCCTGATTCGGCAGACAGAGCTAAATGCGCTATTTGTTTATCTCGATTGATTGAGTTGATAATTTTATAGGGAGAGGGATATGCAAATCGGTAATAGCAATAGCAGCTTAAATTCAATTCTTGAAAGTGATGATAAACAGCCTTTATTAGACGAATTACCGGATAGATATACTACGCAGACGGAGTGCAAAATAGTTGAGCCACTTGGTTCTTCATATGAATTATTAGGATCTGAGTATTTGAGTAGTATTGAGAGCTATAAACCGCCGGTAGTAATAGAAAATGAAAAGATTCTCTCTGGTGTAAAACTAAGCAACTACGTAAGTAATGTAAATAAATACGTAGAGAGCAAGGAAATGAATAGTAAAAATAGCTATGTAGAGAATTATTTGTTAGAAAACGTCAATCGTAATGGTAAAGCTCCTCTATTATTGCGGCCTTTGGCTGCGTTACTTGCTTTATTTGGGATTCATGGTTTTGGTCAACAAAATTGTGTGTCTTGTGCCACCGCTGTTATTGATTCATTAGAAAACAACATGCCCGTGATCGCACTATCTAATTTGCGGGGAGCCACTGTTGCCGCCAATATGGTCACACGCCTCCATGAAGGGATATCCACGGAGGAGTTGATCGATCAATTAAGCCATTATAAAAAAAGTGATGAACTCAATACTCTTCTCGCCATTCGCCGCCCAGCAATAATGCGTATGCTACCAGGTGCGACACAAGGGCATGCTTGTAATCTAATTAAGTTTAAAGACAGCAATGTTATTCATTTTCTTGATACTCAAAAGAGAACGCATTTTAGCTGTAACGTGGATCAGGTGGCAGAAAAGAGCGTTGAGATAAATAAATTCATCGGTTCAGTGGGGGCTGGGGGGATTGATGTATGGAAAGGCAGGCCGAAAGACATATATATAAAGCCGGAGCAATAACCCCGGCTTTATAAGCAACTTAAAAGCAACAATTAGGCTTTTTTAGCTTTTGCAGCAGCTTTCACGATAACAGCGAAAGCATCCGCTTTCAGTGATGCACCGCCAACCAGCGCGCCGTCGATATCCGGCTGGGTGAACAGTTCTGCTGCATTTTTATCATTAACAGAACCGCCGTACTGAATGATAACTTGTGCAGCAACAGCAGCATCTTGCTTAGCAATATGGTCACGGATGAATTTGTGAACGGCTTGAGCTTGTGCTGGAGTTGCTGATTTACCGGTACCGATAGCCCAGATTGGCTCATAAGCGATAACTGCGCCTTCAAATGCTTTTACACCCAAGGTGTTCAGCACGGCATCCAGTTGTTTAGCGCAAACAGCTTCAGTTTGGCCTGCTTCGTTTTCGGCTTCAGATTCACCGATACACAATACAGGGATCAGACCCGCTTCTTTCAACACGCCGAATTTCTTCGCGATGAATTCATCACTTTCTTTGTGATAAGTACGACGCTCAGAGTGGCCAATAATGATGTATTGCGCGCCAATATCTTTCAGCATTTCAGCAGAGGTTTCGCCGGTAAATGCGCCAGACAGATTCACATCAACATTCTGTGCGCCCAGAGCGATACGGCTGCCCGCTAATGCATGTTTAGCTTGGCTCAGGTAGATAGCGGGTGGGGCAATAGCCACGCCACAACCTTCAACGGTGCTCAATTCTTTACGCAGGCCAGCGATAAGCTCGTTAACCATGTGAGTGCTACCGTTCAGTTTCCAGTTACCCATAACTAATGGATGACGCATGTTTCTTCCTCCAACAAGGGGACGCGAGGGTCAATAATAATGACTGCCCGACAGGCAGTTTACCTGTCCAACAGTATAGAGATGATTAGCGGCAATGGCTTTGCTTTTCGTCATTAATTGCGGCGAGATTATGCGTCAGATAGTGACAGCTTAATCGGTTCAACAGCGAAGGTAAGCCCTTTTTCGCCGTTATCTGCTACAACATAGCGAATTGCGCCGACAGAATGGGCATAGAAAGACGAGCCTTTGCCTTGCGTCAGCAGTTGCTGCACATTGTCGAGGCTTTGTTCGACGGTCAGTGTCGGTTCAAACTGGCGCATTAGTGCTGCCATGTAATTGACGGCGACTCGTCGAGCGGCTTTTTCTTCATTTCCTTTGATCGGCAAGTAAGTAATCTGGATGGTCTTAATCTTACCGGTGCCCTTCTCCAAGGCGGTTGAAGCATAAAGGTTTTCATTAATTTTACTGGCCGCACGAGTCAGCGGCGGGGCATCATCTTTTACGGTGATAGCATGAAACTCACTGATGGGAAGTGTCGGATTGGCATGATTATAGCGCTCACGAAATTTCACCAGTGTTAAATCAAAAGTGGGTGCACCGGAGAGCAAATAAGGGGCCGTCGGCTGCGTCTCTTCTGTTGGTTGAGCACTGCCATCGGTGGGATCGGCATGAGCGCGACTCACCGTTGCGACCAGCAGCAGTATTGTCAGCATTGCGGTTATTTCATTTCTCATGACTTACGCCGTGGTTCGAAGTGTATAGGGGGATTAAAGCGGTAATCGATGGTGATTGTCAAAATTCACTGCAAAGATTATAGGTTAGTTGGGGTGTTAGGTTACACTTTGGCAAAATTATATCAGGTATATGGATTGAGTCATCGATGACAATACAGCAATGGTGTTTCTCGTTTAGAGGCCGTATCGGGCGACGAGATTTTTGGATCTGGATTGGCTTGTGGCTACTGGCAATGCTGGTTATTTTTACTCTGGCAGGGAAGGACTTGATACCCATTCAAACCGCTGCTTTTGCTATCGTTTTTTTGCTGTGGCCTACGGCGGCAGTGGTGGTCAAACGGCTTCATGATCGTAATAAAGCGGGTTGGTGGGCGTTATTGGTCGTATTGGCCTGGATGCTGATGGCCGGCAACTGGCAGATGTTAGCCCCTATTTGGCAATGGGGGGTGGGGCGATTTATTCCCACGCTTATCATTGTCATGATGTTTATCGACTGTGGAGCATTTCTAGGGACTGATGGTGATAACCGTTTTGGCCCAGAAGCGGTGCCAGTGAAGTTTATTGCCGAGAAAGCACAATAAATACGGCGCAGCGGTAAAATAAGAGGGCGCGATTGCGCCCTTTCATATTTGTTACGCTTTGTTGCCAATACTGCCTGTTACCAATACTGCTCGCTAGTCATATGCCCCGGCTTGCGGCGCAAATGTTTACGCATCTCGCGTTGCTCTTTCAGCAGTTGCTGAGTATCACGCACCATCTGCGGGTTACCGCACAGCATTACATGGCTGTCTTGTGCATCAATTTTCAAGCCGACAGCCGCTTCCAGTGAGCCGTTCTCAATCAGCGCGGGAACTCGGCCAGTTAATGAGCCGGGGGATTCTTCGCGGCTCACCACCGTCTGGATACGCAGCTTGCCATTATAACGTTGCTCAAGTTGTTGCATGAGTGGCAGATAACTGAGATCACGGGCAAAGCGGGCAGCATGAACCAGCACGATATTTTTGAAGCGCTCTAAATCGCGCCCTTCTTGCAAGATAGACAGATAAGGCCCAATTGCGGTGCCGGTTGCCAGCATCCATAACGTATCGCAATCTGGTATCTCTTCCAGCACAAAGAAGCCAGCGGCCTGTTTGGTGACCATCACTTCGCTACCCACTGCCAGTTGGTCCAGCCGTGGACTGAGTTTCCCCTCTGGTACTGTTACCAGATAAAACTCCAGATTATCGTCGCTCGGCGCATTGACATAGGAGTAGGCCCGCTGCACCCGCTCACCATTAATATCTAATGCCAACTTGGCAAATTGGCCAGCAGTAAAGGGATCGACGGGCGCATTGACCCGAATACTAAACAACGCGTCGGTCCAGTGTTCGACGTGAGTAATCTTGCCACTAACCCATTCAGCCATAATGATGGTCCCTGTTATTCAGTGATGCCAAAAGCGCAGACGGTATTTTAGGGGATCTCGTTGAAAAGTATTATCGATTAAATGTTATCCCCGAGTTCCTTGATGCCATCTGTCAATCTGGACACTTTAGTTTACGTCTTTGGTGTTTTTCTCTGCCAGTTAGCTATTTGGCAATATGTCATGCTGACTCGCTAAAAAATCTAAATTTGTTAGCTTATGCGCCAACAGTGAGGTGTGTCGCAAAATACGGCTTTTTAGCGCTTAAGTGTGACACGTAGTCCGGCTAACAAATTAGTTAAGATAATGAGAAAAATAGAGAATTTCCACCTGCTGGTTATGTTGATTCTGTTGGTTGCGGTTGGTCAAATGGCGCAAACCATTTATGTGCCGGTTATCGCGGATATCGCCCGTGATTTATCCGTTCGTACTGGTGTGGTACAGCGCGTGATGGCGGCATATTTGCTGACCTATGGCTTCTCGCAATTAATCTATGGCCCGCTCTCTGACCGAGTTGGACGTCGTCCGGTTATTTTGGCGGGTATGATGATATTTATGCTGGGCGCATTGGGAGCCTGGCTATCGAGTAGTTTGACGATGCTGGTGGCCGCCAGTGCTTTGCAGGGAATGGGCACCGGGGTTGCGGGGGTAATGGCGCGAACCATGCCGCGAGATTTATATGCAGGCACTGCGCTGCGCTATGCCAATAGCATGTTAAATATGGGGATTTTGGTTAGCCCATTAATGGCCCCGGTTATCGGTGGGGTGCTGGCCAGTCTGTTTGGTTGGCGTGCATGCTATGCGTTTCTGCTCTTTTTATGTGGCGGAGTAGCATTTTGTATGTTCCGCTGGTTGCCAGAAACCCGTCCACAGCAAACTGAGAAACGGCGAATGTTAGCCAGCTTCCGTTTGCTGCTATCTGACCGCGCTTTTAGCTGCTATTTGGTGATGCTGATTGGGGCGCTGGCAGGGATTGCGGTCTTTGAAGCCAGCGCTGGCGTGCTGATGGGCGGGGTACTGGGGTTGAGTGGGGTTACGGTCAGTATTTTATTTATTCTGCCAATTCCTGCGGCTTTCTTTGGCGCATGGTATGCCGGTCGTGATGGCAAAACCTTCCATAGCCTGATGTGGCACTCAGTGATTAGCTGCTTATTGGCTGGGTTAATGATGTGGATACCAGGCTGGTTTGGCATTATGAATATTTGGACATTGGTGATACCGGCGGCGCTATTCTTCTTCGGCGCTGGGATGTTGTTCCCGCTGGCCACCACCGGTGCTATGGAGCCTTTCCCTTATTTGGCGGGAGCTGCCGGGGCTTTAGTTGGCGGCTTGCAGAATATCGGGTCAGGTTTAGCGACTTGGTTGTCAGCTATGTTGCCACAAACCGGGCAGTTCAGTTTGGGGCTGCTGATGTTTGCTATGGCGGTGTTGATTTTGTTGTGCTGGTGGCCATTATCTCATCGGATGCAACCGCAAGAACACCGTGCTTAATTGATCAGAATCCGAGAATAAAAACGGGCATCGCTTGAATGTGATGCCCGTTTTTAATTAATGGCAGTAATGTGTGCGAGCCGGATTACAGCAAGAATTCATGCAGCGCCGGGTCTTTGCGGTCAAGGAAATGGGTGGAGCGAATACGACGGATAGTGCGAGATTTACCGCGGATTAGCAGTGTCTCGGTGGTCGCCATGTTCCCTTTGCGGTAAATACCTTCCAGCAAATCGCCTTTGGTAATCCCGGTGGCAGAGAAAATCACATTGTCATTACGGGCCATATCACCCAGCAGCAACACTTTGCCTGCCTCAATGCCCATAGATTTGCAGCGCACTAATTCTTGTTCACCGATACGGCGGTTGTCTTCGTTATCGCCTTTTACCTGATGGCGCGGCAATAAACGGCCTTGCATGTCGCCATCCAGTGCACGGATCACCGCCGCTGAAATTACCCCTTCAGGCGCACCGCCGATGCAGTACATCACATCCACTTCACTTTCTGGCATGCAGGTCAAAATAGAGGCCGCGACATCACCGTCTGGAATAGCGAACACTTTTACGCCAAGTTGCTGCATTTCGGCGATGATACCGTCATGGCGCGGCTTTGCCAGCGTGATAACGGTTAAATCGGTCAAGGGTTTATTCATCTTGATGGCGATATTGCGCAAATTGAGTTCTAGTGGCAGGTTAAGATCAATAGCCCCTTTTGCGCCGGGGCCAACCACCAGTTTTTCCATATACATATCCGGCGCATGTAAAAATGTGCCTTTGTCTCCCACTGCCAATACGGCCAGTGCATTGGCTTGCCCCATGGCGGTCATGCGAGTGCCTTCAATGGGGTCAACCGCGATATCAACAGCATCGCCTTGACCAGTACCGACATGCTCACCGATAAACAGCATCGGCGCTTCATCGATCTCACCTTCACCAATAACAATCTGCCCATCAATATTCACTTGATTAAGCATAATACGCATGGCTCGTACAGCCGCGCCGTCGGCAGCATTTTTATCGCCCCGACCCAGCCACTTATAACCTGCCAGCGCGGCAGCTTCAGTGACACGGGAAAACTCGATGGCTAATTCACGTTTCATGGTTAGACCTGTTGATTGCACAATGGAAGAACGGGATATGAGCGGGAATTCTAACACATTGAAGAATGAGCAGAGGGGATCACGAATAAAAAACGCGCCATCGGGGGGTGATGGCGCGTTAGCGGTAAAAGAGACGTTCAGTACAAAACAGGCGAACTGTTACTCGTCGTGCTCTTCCCATGCTTGGGCGCGAGCCACTGCTTTCTTCCAGCCTTTGTAGCGCACGTCACGTTCCGTGGTTTCGATCCCTGGGCGGAATTCGCGCTCAATGGTGGCTTTGCTTTGTACTTCGTCCAGATCATTCCAGAAACCTGTCGCTAGGCCCGCAAGGAATGCGGCACCCAACGCGGTGCTTTCACGCACTGCTGGGCGCTCAACACGAGTCCCCAGAATATCGGCCTGGAACTGCATCAGGAAGTTGTTCGCTACCGCACCACCGTCAACACGCAGTGCCTTCAGGCGTTCGCCGGAATCTGCTTGCATCGCATCCAATACATCACGAGTTTGATAAGCAATGGACTCAAGTGTTGCACGGATAATATGGTTGCTGTTCACACCACGGGTCAGGCCAAAAATAGCGCCACGGGCATACGGGTCCCAATATGGAGCACCCAGACCGGTGAAGGCTGGCACTACATATACGCCATTGCTGTCTTTAACTTTGGTGGCGAAATATTCAGAGTCGAATGAGTCGCTGATCAGTTTCAGTTCATCGCGCAGCCATTGGATAGATGCCCCGCCAATAAACACGGCACCTTCCAGTGCATAGTTCACTTCGCCGCGAGGGCCACAGGCGATGGTGGTTAAGAGGCCATTTTTGGATTGAACCACTTCAGTCCCGGTGTTCATTAACAAGAAGCAGCCAGTACCGTAAGTGTTTTTCGCCATCCCCGGTTGTACACACAACTGGCCGAACAGCGCTGCTTGTTGGTCACCAGCGATACCGGCGATTGGAATACGTGTACCGCCTTTACCACCAATGTTGGTTTGGCCGTAAATCTCAGAAGAGGGGCGAACTTCAGGCAGCATGGAGCGCGGAATATTCAGCGCTTTCAGCATGCGCTCATCCCACTCTTTGGTGCGGATATTAAACATCATGGTGCGTGATGCGTTGGTGTAATCCGTTACGTGTACACGGCCCTGTGTCATGTTCCACACCAGCCAAGTGTCTACGGTACCAAACAGCAACTCACCGCGCTCAGCACGGTCACGTGCACCCTCTACATTATCGAGAATCCATTTAACTTTGGTGCCAGAGAAGTAAGGGTCAACCACCAATCCGGTGTTATGGCGGATATACTCTTCCAGCCCCTCTTTTTTCAGCTTTTCGCAGATTTCAGCGGTACGACGGCATTGCCAGACAATCGCGTTATACACCGGCTTGCCGGTCGCTTTATCCCAAACAATGGTCGTTTCACGTTGGTTGGTAATACCGATACCGGCGATTTCATCAGAACTGATACCGGCTTTGGCCAGCACTTCGACCAGTGTTGAGCTTTGGGTTGCCCAGATTTCCATCGGGTCATGCTCAACCCAACCGGCTTTCGGGTAAATTTGGGTGAATTCGCGCTGAGAAACACTCACGATATTAGCATCATGGTCCAGCACTACAGCTCTGGAACTGGTGGTTCCTTGGTCAAGCGCGACAATATATTTCTTTTGAGTAGTATTTTCAGTTGTCATAATTAGCCTACTTTTAAGTTGCCGTTTATACCCGCCATCTTTCCCGTTGCTGGTGTGCTGGCTGTATTTGTTCACCCGACTGACTGATTAAGCTCATCCGAGTTCCCTCATTTGCCGCCTTCCTGCACCATGAAATCTATCGGGCATATTTATTAAGTATCTATTATTTACGCTTTGCGTTCTGTGGTCGTTACCGTGGTTTCATCATCATCGATAACACACACATCACATGGCAAATGGCGGCCAATCAGAGCTCGATAGCCGAATGCACCGACCAGTGCGCCGACGATAGGCCCAAAGATAGGTACTAAGAAGTAAGGAATATCACGCCCGCCAGTGAAGGCGATTTCGCCCCAGCCTGCGAAATAAGCAAAGAGTTTTGGACCAAAATCACGCGCTGGGTTTAAGGCGAACCCGGTTAGTGGCCCCATTGAACCACCGATAACGGCGATCAGAATACCAATAAGCAGCGGTGCCAGTGGGCCGCGTGGGATACCGTTACCATCGTCAGTCAGCGCCAGAATCAGGCACATCAAAATAGCGGTAATAACGGTTTCAACCAGGAAAGCCTGGAAAACAGAAATATGTGGATTTGGATAAGTAGAGAAAATACCGGCCAGATTCAGACTCTCAACGCTGCCGCGAGCTATCTGATGAGTTTGTTCAAAATCGACGAACAGGTTGTAGTAGAGGCCGTACACTAATGCCGCCGCACAAAATGCACCTGCAATCTGCGCCACAATGTAGGGGATAACTTTCCGGCGATCGAAACAAGCAAATAACCACAATGCAATGGTCACCGCCGGATTCAGGTGAGCACCTGAAATTGCTGCTGTTAGGTAGATGGCCATGGCAACACCCAGGCCCCAAATGATACTAATTTCCCACTGCCCAAAACTGGCGCCTGCCAACTTTAACGCAGCAACACAGCCCACACCAAAAAAGATGAGTAGAGCTGTACCGAGAAATTCCGCGATACATTGGCCCTTCAAGGTCGAACTAGCGGTTTGGCTCATAGTAGATGTCCTAGAGACAGAGATTTATAGGGTATTTCTTATTTTTGCCCTTCGGACTGCGAAGGGAGTGATGTAAATTTATCGTTAACGAGCACAAACGAGAAATAGCGAAATCAAAATGTGTGTGGTGTGTCATAAAAATGAGCGATTTCGCGTTATTCGCGGCTGTTAAGGGACTTTGAAAGTGTGATCAGACCAGTGCTTTCTTTCTCAGTTGTTAAGGGCATGTATAACTTTACAGGATTGGTTATTAGAGTTTTTCAGTTTTTACTGATAGTTCCTGACACGAAATTGCTACAGAGTGTGGTTTGGACCGGTATGGCGCTAGACAGGGGGGGGCTGGCTACATACAATCGCTTTACAAGGTCATCGTTTTTATTAAGCTGCGCCGCCTCTCTTGAGGGACGCGCTAAAACCTGCGCTTGTTACCTGTTCGATAGACCAATAGTTCGACAAACAAAGCGCGATAAGTATTCACAGCAGTTTCATTCGCTAGTGGCTGTTTTGATTAATACAATCACTGAAGCTAAGCATGATGACTGCGACCAAGAGATGTACGCCTTGCTACCATAAGGGGACCGAAGAATGTCATTTGAAGTATTTGAGAAATTGGAAGTTAAAGTTCAGCAGGCGATTGATACCATCACTCTGTTACAGATGGAAATTGAAGAGCTGAAAGAGAAAAATAACACCCTGTCCCAAGAAGTTCAGGAAGCAGCAGGTGGCCGTGAAGCGCTGGTGCGCGAAAATGAGCAACTGAAGCAAGAGCAGCATGTCTGGCAGGATCGTCTGCGGGCTTTGTTGGGAAAGATGGAAGAAGTCTGATTTCTTATACCCTTCATACTTGAAGCCGCAGGGTTGTTAGCTGCACATACTCATCCGAATCACTTACTTGAGTAAGCTCATCGGTATGAGTATGTTTGCTGCCTACCTGCAACTCCAATTACTTTGGCTATATAATAACGTTCTGTTATTTAAAGAAATTTGTAATGTAGTGATTTCAAGTGATTCTTACTTAGGGTAAAAAGCAGAAGGGCGATATCAATATCGCCCTTTCTTATTAGTCAGTTAGATAGATATTATTCAATATCCAAAGGTTCTTCTGACAGAATAATGCCCGTGTTGTCTGCGTATAAATGGTCACCAGAGAAGAACGTCACACCGCCAAAGTTAACGCGGATATCACTCTCACCAATGCCTTCATCAGCAGCACCCACTGGGATTGCGGCCATGGCCTGAATGCCGATATCCAACTCGGCCAGTTCATCAACCTGGCGGACAGCACCGTAAACCACAATGCCTTCCCACTCGTTTTTCAATGCCAGATCGGCCAATTCAGCATTAATTAATGCACGGCGCACTGAACCGCCGCCATCGACGACTAAAACACGGCCTAGACCATTTTCTTCGAGCAGGTCAAACAACAAGCCGTTATCTTCGAAACATTTTACAGTGGTTATCTTGCCACCAAATGAAGTACGTCCGCCAAAATTGGAGAACAGTGGTTCTACCACATTTACCTCTTCATGATAGATATCACAGAGATCGGAAGTATCATATTTCATAGGATTAACGTCTGGTTGCGGCTGGGATGTTAAGTATATCCCTTTCTGGCTACTGTTGGCAAAATCATCAATTGTTAAATTTCTCCGAGCTGACTTTATTGCCAGTCGCCCGGAGAATGAAGGAGGCAGGATTAACTGAGTATCAGGCCGACAGCAAACAGGATATTGGTCAGTAAAGCGGCTTTAACCATATGCTCGAGCATTGGGCGCATACCCGCAGCCGTAGGTTCACGCAGCACAAATAGGGCATGTTTGACCAGCAGTGGAACGGCCAGAATAAAAATCCACCCTTTCCAGGTATGTAGATTCAGCATGCTGAATAGTGCCAGACAGAAGATAGCTGCGGCGATTAACAGGGCATGGTAATAACGGGCAACGACCGGACCTAAACGCACTGCCAGTGTATTTTTACCATTGACTGCGTCGTTTTCGATATCGCGCAAATTATTAATATTTAAAACGGCAGTAGCCAGTAAACCACAGGCGGTGGCAGGGAGCATAACGATGCTGTCAAAGTGCCCGGCCTGAAGATAGTAAGTCCCGGCAACACTCAACCAGCCAAAGAATACCAATACGGAAATATCACCCAACCCCATGTAACCATAGGGTTTGCTACCCACGGTATAGGTGATTGCCGCCACAATAGCCATCAGCCCCAGCAGTAAAAAGCCTAAAACATCGCTGGGTTTCTCACAGGCCACGGCGATCAGCGCAATGCCAGAAATGACAGTTAGGCTAACAGTGATGATTAGTGCGACTTTCATCTGGTGGCGAGTAATCATCCCTTTTTGCATGCCACGTAGTGGCCCGATACGCTCTTCGGTATCACTGCCCTTAATGGCATCGCCATAATCATTGGCAAGGTTTGACAGAATTTGCAGCAAGCCAGCAGTTAATAGGGCGAGCAATGCGACTGCGGGCTTAAAACTATCGAGCCAGACAGCCAGAGCTGAACCGGTAACGATAGAGGCAAAAGCCAGGGGCAGGGTTCGTGGCCGCAGGCTTTCCAGCCAAGCCTGGGTCTGGCTGGTGTTGGTTGATTGGCTCATTTTCCGCTTCATTTTATTATATACCCTTAGTTCTTGAAGCCGCAGGGGGCTAGCTCATCAGTGGCTGCCTACCCGCAACTCCAATGACTTTGGGTCTTAGGAGTCTGGTTCGCCCATTATCGGCGAGTTACAAAAATCATACGATAAAAATAACAGTGGGAGGCGATGCCTCCCACTCAATATTATTTTGGCGAACCATTTTATCCAGCATAGGCTTATAAAGCGAATTATAGGATAAAACGACTCAGATCTTCATCTGCTACCAACTCGTCCAGATGCTTACCAACATATTCAGCATCAATAGTAATGGATTGACCATTACTTTCGCTGGCGTCATAAGAGATATCTTCCATCAGACGTTCCAGTACGGTGTGCAAGCGGCGAGCACCAATGTTTTCGGTACGCTCGTTAACCTGCCATGCCGCTTCCGCGATTTTACGGATACCTTCGCGGGAGAACTCAACGGTCACCCCTTCAGTCGCCATCAATGCTTTGTACTGCTCGGTCAGTGAGGCACTCGGCTCAGTCAGAATGCGCTCGAAATCATCGGTAGTCAGCGCCTGTAATTCTACCCGGATTGGCAAGCGGCCTTGCAGTTCCGGGATAAGGTCTGACGGGCTAGAGACCTGGAATGCGCCGGAAGCAATAAACAGGATATGGTCAGTTTTTACCATGCCGTGTTTGGTTGATACCGTGCACCCTTCTACCAGTGGCAGCAAGTCGCGCTGTACCCCTTCGCGGGACACATCCGGACCTGAAGTCTGGCCGCGTTTACAGATTTTATCAATTTCATCGATGAACACGATCCCGTGTTGCTCAACCGCATCAATCGCCTGCTGTTTCAGCTCTTCAGGATTAACCAGCTTCGCGCCTTCTTCCTCAATCAGCAGTTTGAATGCATCTTTGATTTTGATTTTACGCGGTTTTTGCTTCTGACCAGCAATATTCTGGAACATGGATTGCAACTGGTTAGTCATCTCTTCCATGCCCGGAGGTGCCATGATTTCAACACCTACTGGTGCGGCAGCCAGATCGATTTCAATCTCTTTGTCATCCAGTTGACCTTCGCGCAGTTTCTTGCGGAAAGCCTGACGGGTAGCGGATGGCTCTTGAGTTTCATCTGGCTGGCCCCAGTTATTCTTGGCCGGCGGGATCAGCACATCCAGAATGCGCTCTTCAGCTAATTCTTCAGCCCGATACCGCATTTTTTCAATTGATTGATGGCGAACCATTTTCACCGCTGCATCGGTCAGATCGCGGATAATAGAATCCACTTCTTTACCAACATAGCCAACTTCGGTGAACTTGGTAGCTTCAACTTTGATGAACGGTGCATTAGCCAGTTTAGCCAAGCGGCGGGCAATTTCAGTTTTACCCACACCGGTTGGACCGATCATCAGAATGTTTTTCGGGGTAACTTCATGACGCAGCTCTTCGTTAAGCTGCATCCGACGCCAGCGGTTACGCAGGGCAATTGCCACTGCACGTTTAGCTTTATCCTGACCGATGATGTAGCTATCAAGTTCGCTGACGATTTCGCGTGGGGTCATTTCAGACATGTCACTCTATCCTTACGCTTTGTATGTTAATAACGTTTAGTACGTTAATTCTTCAATGGTTTGGAAGCGGTTGGTATAGATACAAATATCCCCCGCAATGCTCAGAGATTTCTCAACGATATCTCGGGCACCCAGCTCGGTATTTTCTAGCAGTGCACGCGCCGCAGATTGGGCGTAAGGCCCGCCAGAACCGATAGCAATCAAATCATCTTCAGGCTGCACCACATCACCATTACCGGTGATGATAAGAGAGGCAGTTTCGTCAGCCACAGCTAACAGTGCCTCAAGCTTGCGTAGCATGCGGTCAGTTCGCCAATCTTTGGCTAACTCGACGGCAGCTTTGGTCAGATGGCCCTGGTGCATCTCCAGTTTGCGCTCAAACAGCTCAAACAGCGTAAAGGCATCAGCCGTACCGCCAGCAAAGCCAGCAATGACTTTATTGTTATAAAGGCGACGTACTTTTTTGGCATTACCTTTCATTACGGTATTACCCAGAGTGACCTGGCCATCACCACCGATAACGACATGACCATTACGGCGTACACTTACAATTGTTGTCACGAGCGGACCCTCGTTGCAGACTGAATGAGTCCCCATACTGTCTTTCAGAAAAACAGTATGAGGTATATTGAGATTATAAATGGGGGAGGATTACTACTTTTCAACCCCCCACAGCGAGGGGAATGCATCCTGATTGACCAGCGCCTTTCAAACGCTGTAAGGCTTTATCTGCGGCAGCCTTGGTACTGTAAGGGCCGAGTACCACGCGATTCCAGCCGCCACCGGCAGTTACGCGGCTTTCAATACCTTCAAATGCCAATTGAGCGCGAATAGACTCGGCCTGATCAACGGCTTTGAATGAACCACATTGCACCATCCAACGTTGCGCTTTTTCTTTCTCTTTTTCCGGTTTCGGCGGTGTTACGGCCGGAGTTACCGGAGCAGTAGACTGCTGCGTACGCGGTGGTGTCGGAGCCTGTTGCTGCACTTGTGTCTGTGGTGCTTGCTGCTGTACCGGCGCGGTTGTTTGACGCGGTGGCGTTAGTGGCTGCTGCTGCATATCAGTGACCGGCGGTTTGATGGTCACGGCCGAGCGCGGCACCTGCATCCCTTGGTTATACGGCACTTCTGATAATTGCGTCGGCTGCTGGCGCATATCCGCCTGCATCTGCTCAAGCAATTGGCGCTGCTCGTTGGTCAGCTGCGTCTTGGAATTCACTTCACCACCGGCAGACGGCTCTGTTGGAGTCGGCACACCAATTTGACGATTTTCCAACTCTTTAATATAACGCCAGCGCTCTTCCGGTTTAGGCGGTAACCCGTTACCCGTGCGTGGGTCATGGCTAGGCAGTAACGGAAGCTCACCCGGCTTATTGTGGGTGATGAAATAAAGGCCACCAACAAATACCACTAATAGCGCGACGGCCAGTGCCATCACGGTTTTGGATACTGCTGGAGCACTGCGTTTTTTTCGGCTGGTGCTTTTGCGCCGCGCTCCTGAGCGCCCTCGGCTTACATAATCTCTTTGTGCCACTATCGTTTCGCTGCGTCGTGATGATGGAATAAGTCCGTCATGTTACTGAACCCCTGAATATTTGCCTAGCGTTTAGGCGCAGCAGTACTTTCCCTGACGATTAATTCGGTGTCTAACAAGCGGGAGCCACTTTGTACTGAATGCCCTTGTAACTGCTCAAGTAATAGTAACATGGCTTGCTGACCAATTTGATAACGTGGTTGTGCCACCGTGGTCAAGGGGGGATCGCAATACTGTGACAATTTTAGGTCATCAAAGCCGACCACCGAGACATCTTGCGGGACACGTAGCCCCATTCTCTTCGCTTGCCACATCGCACCTATCGCCATCACATCATTGTGACAAAATATTGCTGTCGGTGGATGAGGGAGCTCCATCAGTGCGGCAAAAGTTTCAGCACCGGCTTCGTAGCTAAAATCCCCGCGCATAATATAGTCGCTGTCGACGGTAATACCATTGCGACGCAGCGCCTGAATATAGCCCTGTAGCCGATAATGACATAGCGGCATACTCTCTGGCCCGGCAATACAGGCGATACGTTTGTGTCCTAATTCATGCAGATAATGCACGGCATCAAAGGCGGCGGTTAGATTATCGATATGTACTGTTGGCAGTTCCAGTTCGGGAGCAAACTCATTTGCCATGACCATCGGCGGTAAATTGCGCTGTTCTTCTTTGCTGGCATCAAAGGGCAAGTTAGAGCCCAACAGCAACATGCCATCAATTTGCTTAGTGATAATCAAATTAACGAAGGTACGCTCTTGCTGCGTTTGTTGGGCACAATCGCCAATTAATATCAGATAACCTTGCTGGGCGGCAGCATGTTCAATGCCCTGAATGATATCGGCAAAGAATGGGTCACTGATATCCGGGACGATAACCAGAATAGTGCGCGATTCGTTACGTTTGATATTGCGAGATAAAGCATGAGGAGAGTAACCCACAGCCAGAACCGCTTGCTCCACTTTTTGCCGGGTCACTGTTGAAACTTTTTCAGGGTTCATCAATGCGCGCGATACCGTCGCAGTAGAAACACCGGCCATCTCGGCAACGTCTTTCATGGTGGCCATCGTGAATTCTTTCTTATGTTCCAACGCCCTTCTCCTTGCTCTGGCTCCGAGCCAGCACTAATGCTTGAGATATCCCGTGGCCAATGGCTCAGGATATTAACGGGTTGTCACACGTAAACCGGTATGTCCGGTAAGCGCGCTCATATCCTTTCATGGCAGTGTGGTTTCGGTTAAAAACAGACTTTCCGTCATTCTATACAGATAGTGAGGGCAATTTGTTACCTAATTTGCATTAAAAGTGTGACATAAGTAGGTTTTTTCGAACTGGCTCGCACAAAGCAGGGTAAACGATTGCTTTGAGTGGCAAATCAAACAATAAATTACGTCAATAACCGCAGTAACAACTTCAAGTAAGCCGGGTATTTAGCTGTCGATTGGATCGACATCTAACGTCCACTTAACTTTTCGCGCTTGCGGCAATGTATTGATAAGTGGCTGAGAAGTTTTAATCAGCCGTTGCAGTAATTGCCGAGAAGGATGCTGCAACAATAATTGCCAGCGAAAGCGACCACCGCGTTTAGCTTGCAAGGCTGGAACCGGCCCCATAATCCATAATGCATCATCTTTCAGCGGGCTGGCCTCCAGCAAATTACGTAATTGTTGCAGGAACAGCGCCGATTGCTGGTTATCGTGGTCTTCACTGCGCACGATGATATGGCTGGTATAAGGCGGTAAAAATACACTTTTACGCTCAGCCAATGCTTGCTTGGCAAAGGCATCGTAGCCCTGCTGTAGCAGAATTTGCAGCAGCGGATGCTCAGGATGATGAGTTTGTAAAATCACTTCTCCTTGCTTACCTGCACGCCCTGCACGGCCAGACACTTGGGTATAAAGTTGAGCAAAACGCTCCGCTGAGCGGAAATCTGCCGAGAACAGTGCGCCGTCAACATCCAATAATGCCACCAGTGTGACATCAGGGAAGTGATGACCTTTTGCCAGCATCTGGGTACCAATCAAGATGCGCGCCCCCCCCTGATGAACATCCGCAAGGTGCTGCTCCAGTGAGCCTTTGCGGCTGGTGGTATCACGGTCGATGCGGGTGATCGGAGTATCAGGGAACAGCGGGGCAAGTTCATTTTCTAACTGTTCGGTACCAACACCCACCGAGACCAGATGCGTGGAGCCACATTTCGGGCATTGTTGCGGTACCGGTCGCTGACTGTCGCAATGGTGGCAGCGCAACTGGCGATGATTCTGATGGAGCGTGTAATAGTGATCACAGCGCTGGCATTCAGCAATCCAGCCACATTCATGACACAACAGGGCTGGCGCATAACCTCGGCGGTTGAGGAATAAAATCACCTGGTTGTCAGCCTGCAAATGGGTTTTCATGCGTTTTAGCAGCGGCTGAGAAAGCCCGACTTTTAGCGGTAAGCCTTTTAGATCCAACAAGTGCTGCGCCGCCGGTTTGGCATTTCCCGCGCGTTTTGACAGGGTTAACTGGCGATATTTCCCCATTTGCACGTTATGCAATGTTTCCAGTGCGGGCGTCGCCGTGCCCATCACGATAGGAATATTTTCTTCACGGGCGCGGAATACGGCTAAATCCCTGGCATGGTAACGCCAGCCTTCCTGCTGCTTATAAGAGCTATCATGCTCTTCATCAATAATAATGACCCCCAGCCGGGAAAACGGCGTAAACAGAGCGGAGCGGGTGCCAATGATGATGGCGGCCTCGCCATTACGCGCCCGTAGCCAGACTGATAAACGCTCGCTGTCGTTTAAGCCGGAATGGAGCACTTCAACCGGCGCACTGAACCGTTCGCGAAAACGGGCAATAGTCTGTGGTGTCAGGCCAATTTCAGGCACCAAAACCAAGGCTTGACGCCCTTGAGCCAGAATATTTTCCAATACGCTGAGATAGACTTCGGTTTTACCGGAACCAGTGACTCCCGCCAGTAACCAGGCGGCAAACTGGTCATCTTCACTGCGGATGGCTCCAACGGCGGTGGCCTGCTCGGTATTGAGTCGCAGACGCTCACCTAACACCGAGAAGCCAATGCGCCAGTCGGTGGTCGCCACTTCCTGTGCTCGCAGGTCAATCAGCCCTTTACTGCGCAATGCTTGCAATGCGCTTTCGGTTAATGCCATCTCATTCACTTGATGGCGATAGACTGGTTTTTGTAATAATGCGGCAAGAGCTTGCTGCTGTTTTGGTGCGCGTTTTAAGCTTTCTGGCGGTGTGGCCCGCCCCTGCTCAGTGACGAACCATTGCCACAAAGGGGCCAATTGCGCAGGTTTCCCTTGGCGCAGTAAAATGGGCAGGGCATGGAACAGCACTTCGCCGATGGGATAGTGATAATACTCGGTAGCCCAACACAGAATGCGCCACAGGCTGGGTGAAAATAAGCTGTGACTATCTAAAACGGCATCAACAGTTTTGAGTTGTTCAAGGGGGAATGCGCTGGTATCACTGATCCCCACGACAATCCCGATGGCTTTGCGTTTACCAAATGGCACACTGACGCGAGCACCCACTACCGGGCAGGCCATGGCGCTGTCTAAACGGTAATCAAAGGTGCGGCTCAGCGGTACGGGTAATGCCACTTGAACAACCAACATGTGTTGTTATCCTGAATAAAGAAATGGGCTTGAATAAAAAAAGATTGGATAGTTTACACTGCGTACTGCAAAATGTGCGGATTCGATTGCGCGGTTTGGTCAAATTCTGTATGATTCGCCGCCTTTGATATAATTCGATATCAAACTCTGTTAACAGCCGTTGCTTATTTTACCAGCGATAGTTAGTTATCAATAAAATTAATTATTTATCAATCGTGTGGTGTCTGGCGGAACAGGGCTGGATAGCGACACGGCCTAAATATAGAGGTTTTCCATGAAACAAGGTATCCACCCTAAATACGAACAAGTTACTGCTTCTTGCTCTTGCGGTAACGTTATCAAGATCAACTCAACTGTTGGTCATGACCTGAATCTGGACGTGTGCGGCGAATGCCACCCGTTCTACACTGGCAAGCAGCGTGATGTTGCTACCGGTGGCCGTGTTGACCGCTTCAACAAGCGTTTCAGCGTGCCGGGTGCTAAGAAGTAATTATTGCCCGTCAGACGAAAAAGGCGCCTTAGGCGCCTTTTTTATTGTTAGCAAAAGATGATAGTCAGTGTCGCGAGATTGGCACGATCCAACTGACTATAGGGCACTTAATCGCTAGGTTGGTATTTGTACTTTAGAGCTAGAGTAAAATCATTAGTGACTTCGTAGCCATCAGTACCTATTTGCAGCGATAAATTTGTACCATTAATGGTGAAATGATTGGGATTGGGATTAGAATCGGTACAACCAAAACAGCTCTCATAACCCGGTGAGGCTAACTGTCTTAATTGTTCCCAAATCTCTTTAACTCTTTGTGGGGTAGTATTTGGCGAAGGGTGATAGAGATCAAATAAGAGTTGTAGTGCTTCTTCTTGATGAGTGGAAAAGAAAAAATCTTTGATTTTTTCCCACAGACTAAGATGAGGAAGGACATCCTCACTCCACATATTGTTGATCTGTAAGCCGCTTATTTCAGCGGTAAGAAAACCACTTCCCACGGGAAAAGGCATTAATTTCACTCCACTTTACGATTAAAAATACAATTAAAGCGAATCAGTGGAGTGATGAGTATCATGTTAAAACTGTATTTATCAATATTCCCAGGTATCGGGATCAACACCCAACTCACGCATTAAAATCTTCGCGGCTTCCGGGATTTCATCACTGCGCTCTTTACGCAGATCTTCGTCGTTCGGCAGCGGCTGACCGGTAAATGCATGCAGAAAAGCCTCACACAACAATTCACTGTTGGTGGCGTGTCGCAGGTTGTTGACCTGACGACGGGTCCGTTCATCGGTGAGGATTTTTAAAACCTTCAGCGGAATGGATACCGTAATTTTTTTGACCTGTTCGCTTTTCTTACCGTGTTCAGCGTAAGGGCTGACATACTCGCCGTTCCACTCAGCCATGGGACACCTTAAATTTGTCGGAAAAATACAAAATTCTGAAAACCGGCCAATTATGCCCGATCTTCGCTGTTCTCACTAAATAAATGTCAATTTTACTAGACTAAGGTCACTGAAATAACCCTTTTTACTATTTATTGATAGCTATTGCCTTTCTATCCCCGTCATTTTTCAAGCTGCAGGGGGTTGCTTGCCCTCATTCACTCAAGTCATTGAGTTACCTCAACTCCTTGAGTTTATTCTGTTGTTTCCTACCTGCAACTTGAAATCTATTGGGTCTAAGCCATTTTCTGTGGTTAAACAAAACCCCACCGAAACCTGACTGACATCATTGAGATAGCTAAAACTCATATAATTTTAGCGGTTATTATTCAATTGCTCAATCTATACGCAAAGAAGTTTAGATGTCCAGATGTATTGACGTCCGTAATTTGTGCGTCTACTCTGGCGTAACATTTTCTCGATCCCGGCTGGTGGTAATCCATATGACGCGTAAACAGGCAACAATAGCAGTCCGTAGCGGGTTAAACGATGACGAGCAATACGGCTGCGTTGTCCCCCCGATTCACCTCTCCAGTACCTATAATTTTATCGACTTTAATCAGCCACGCGCCCATGACTATTCACGTCGCGGTAATCCGACGCGTGATGTGGTGCAGCGCGCGCTGGCTGAACTGGAGGGGGGCGCTGGTGCGGTAATGACCAGCAGTGGGATGTCGGCGATTCATTTGGTTTGCACCACATTTCTTAAGCCGGGTGACCTGCTGGTTGCTCCGCACGACTGCTACGGCGGCAGCTACCGTTTATTCGATAGCCTCAGTAAGCGCGGTGCTTATCGGGTGTTGTTTGTTGACCAAGGCGATGAAGTCGCCTTGAGCCAGGCATTGGCTGAAAAACCCAAGCTGGTGTTAATTGAAACTCCCAGTAACCCACTGTTGCGGGTGGTCGATATCGCGGCAATCTGTAAAGCTGCTCATGCTGTCGGCGCTCTGACCGTCTGTGATAATACTTTCCTCAGCCCCGCGTTGCAGCAGCCTCTCTCTTTAGGTGCGGATCTGGTCGTGCATTCCTGTACCAAATATCTCAATGGGCATTCTGATGTGGTTGCCGGCGCGGTAATTGCCAAAGATCCTGAGTTAGCCGTTGAGCTGGCGTGGTGGGCGAATAATATCGGTGTGACTGGCGCGGCATTTGATAGCTATTTGTTATTACGTGGTTTACGCACTTTATCGCCACGTATGGCTCAACAGCAGCGTAATGCGGATGACATTGTTCGCTATTTACAGCAGCAGCCTTTAGTGAAAAAGCTGTATCATCCTTCCCTGCCACAACATCCCGGCCACGAAATTGCTTGCCGTCAGCAATCAGGTTTTGGTGCGATGCTCAGTTTTGAGATCGATGGTGATGAGCAGCTACTGCGCCGTTTCCTCTCAGCCCTTGAGTTATTTACTCTGGCAGAGTCTTTGGGCGGTGTCGAAAGTCTGATATCCCATGCAGCGACCATGACCCATGCCGGCATGGCAGCAGAAGCGCGTATTGCCGCAGGCATTACTGATAGCTTATTGCGTATTTCCGTGGGTATTGAAGACAGCGAAGATTTGATTGCCGATTTGGAAAATGCCTTCCAGTTGGCGGGAACGAGGTAAGCATGAATGCAACAGCGGTAGCAGCAGCGGTTACTGGTCGTCAGCTGCATAAATTTGGTGGTAGTAGCCTTGCAGATGTGAAGTGTTACCTGCGGGTGGCCAATATTATGGCTAACTACAGTCACCCCGGCGATCTCATGGTGGTGTCTGCGGCAGGTAGTACAACTAACCAGCTGATTAGTTGGTTGAAACTGAGTCAAAGTGACCGTCTTTCTGCCCATCAGGTGCAGCAAAATTTGCGTCGTTATCAACACGACTTGATTAGTGGCTTATTGTCACCAGAAATAGCCGAGCCGCTGATCAGCGAATTTATCCATGATTTGGAGCGCCTGGCCGGTCTGCTGGATAACAAAGTTGACGATGCTATTTATGCCGAAGTGGTTGGTCATGGCGAGATTTGGTCGGCCCGTTTGATGGCTGCGGTACTGAACAAGCTGGATATGGATGCTGCCTGGCTTGATGCCCGCAGCTTCCTGCGCGCGGAACGTGCAGCGCAACCACAAATTGATGAAGGCCGCTCTTACCCGTTGTTGCAGCAATTGATGGCACAACACCCGCATCAGCGCTTAGTGGTGACTGGCTTTATTTCGCGCAATAATACCGGTGAAACCGTGTTGTTGGGGCGCAACGGCAGTGACTACTCAGCGACCCAAGTTGGTGCGCTGGCTGGTGTCGAGCGCGTCACCATCTGGAGTGATGTTGCTGGGGTATATAGCGCTGACCCACGTAAAGTGAAAGACGCCTGTTTACTGCCATTACTGCGGCTGGATGAAGCCAGTGAATTGGCCCGGCTGGCGGCCCCAGTACTGCATACCCGCACGTTACAGCCGGTTTCAGGCAGCGATATTGATTTACAACTGCGCTGTAGCTATCAGCCGGAGCAAGGTTCAACGCGCATTGAGCGGGTACTGGCCTCCGGGTCTGGTGCCAAGATTGTCACCAGCCATGATGATGTTTGCCTGATCGAATTACAGATTGCCAGCCACCACGATTTCTCGCTGGCACAGAAAGAAATTGATTTGCTCCTCAAACGTGCGCAAATCAAACCGCTGGCGACCGGTATCCATCCTGACCGCAATCTATTGCAACTTTGCTATACCTCAGAAGTGGTTAACAGTGCGCTCAGAGTGCTGGAAGACGCCACGCTGCCGGGGAAATTATCTCTGCGTGAGGGGTTGGCTCTGGTAGCATTGGTTGGTGCAGGAGTGAGTAAAAACCCGCTACACAGCCACCGTTTTTATCAACAGTTGAAAGATCAGCCGGTTGAATTTATCTGGCAGGCGGAAGACGGTATCAGCATGGTTGCCGTGCTGCGTCTTGGGCCGACTGAGCACTTGATTCAAGGGCTGCATCAGTCGCTGTTCCGCGCCGAAAAACGCATTGGTTTGATGCTGTTTGGCAAAGGTAACATTGGTGCTCGTTGGCTGGAGCTGTTTGCCCGTGAGCAAAAAAATATTTCGGCCCGCAGTGGTTTCGAATTCGTGCTAGCTGGGGTTGTCGACAGCCGTCGTAGCCTGCTGAGTTATGACGGGCTGGATGCTAGCCGGACACTGGCATTTTATGATGATGAAGCCAAAGAGCAGGATGAAGAATCACTGTTCTTGTGGATGCGTGCGCACCCGTTTGATGATTTGGTGGTGTTGGACGTCACCGCCAGCGAGTCACTTGCCGAGCAATATCTGGATTTCGCCAGTTACGGCTTCCATGTGATCAGTGCCAATAAATTAGCCGGTGCTTCAAGCAGCAATAACTATCGCCAAATCCGTGATGCTTTTGCCAAAACCGGTCGCCATTGGCTGTATAACGCCACGGTCGGTGCCGGTTTACCGGTGAACCACACCGTGCGTGACTTGCGTGATAGTGGCGACAGCATCTTGGCCATTAGCGGTATTTTCTCCGGGACGCTGTCTTGGTTGTTCCTGCAATTTGACGGCACGGTGCCCTTTACCGAGCTGGTGGATCAAGCCTGGCAGCAAGGTCTGACGGAGCCCGATCCGCGCGTGGATCTCTCGGGTCAGGATGTCATGCGCAAGCTGGTTATCTTAGCCCGTGAAGCCGGTTATGACATCGAACCGAATCAAGTCCGAGTGGAGTCATTGGTACCTGCGGGTGCGGATGTCGGCTCAGTGGATCAATTCTTTGAAAATGGTGAAGCATTGAATCAGCAAATGATTCAGCGCTTAGAAGCGGCGAATGAGATGGGGCTGGTATTACGTTACGTCGCTCGCTTTGATGCCAATGGTAAGGCGCGGGTGGGCGTTGAAGCGGTTCGCGCTGACCATCCATTGGCCTCCTTGCTACCTTGCGATAACGTATTCGCCATTGAGAGCCGCTGGTATCGCGATAATCCGTTGGTCATTCGTGGCCCAGGGGCGGGTCGTGATGTCACCGCTGGAGCCATTCAGTCGGATTTAAACCGTCTGTCTCAACTGCTGTAATCTGCTGTTACTTGCCTCCTCTGCCTGACGTAGGGGAGGCAAAATATCCCGTTATCCTCTACATGAATTTTCCGCGTATTGCGCGTGAAGATTAATCATCGCTCTAAACTTATTTAAAAGTTGACTCTTTCGCCAACTTCGGTCATTTTCTATTTAGACGTCTAAACGTATAGACGCTCATAATTGGACAGTGACAGATAACATAAGTCGTCGAAGCGACAATCATAGGCAATGGAGTAACAGGGTATGAGTTTTTTTCACGCAAACCAGCGGGAAGCGCTGAATCAAAGTCTGGCAGAGCTGCAAGGTCAGATTAATGTTTCTTTTGAATTTTTCCCGCCGCGTACCAGCGAGATGGAAGACACTCTGTGGAGCTCAATTGACCGTTTGAGCACTCTGAAGCCGAAGTTTGTCTCAGTAACTTATGGCGCTAACTCGGGTGAGCGCGACCGCACTCACAGTATCATCAAAGGGATTAAAGAGCGTACCGGCCTTGAAGCTGCGCCGCACCTGACCTGTGTTGATGCTTCTCCGACTCAGTTACGTGATATCGCCACTGACTACTGGAATAGCGGTATTCGCCATATTGTTGCTTTGCGTGGTGACCTACCCCCGAACAGTGGCAAACCAGAAATGTATGCTGCTGATTTGGTGACCTTGCTGAAAGACGTGGGGGATTTTGATATCTCTGTTGCGGCTTACCCGGAAGTGCATCCTGAAGCCAAAAGCGCGCAGGCAGACTTGATTAACCTGAAACGTAAAATTGATGCTGGTGCTAACCGCGCTATCACTCAGTTCTTCTTTGATGTGGAAAGTTACCTGCGTTTTCGCGACCGCTGTGTGGCGACGGGTATTGATGTTGAGATTGTCCCGGGTATTTTACCGGTGTCTAATTTTAAGCAGCTTCAGCGCTTTGCCACCATGACCAATGTGCGAGTGCCTAATTGGATGACCAGCATTTTTGAAGGGCTGGATGACGACCCTGAGACGCGCAAAATGGTCGGGGCATCTGTTGCGATGGACATGGTGAAGATTCTAAGCCGTGAAGGGGTGAAGGATTTCCATTTCTATACCTTGAACCGCGCAGAGTTGAGTTATGCGATTTGCCATACCCTCGGGGTGAGGCCTTAGTTTTTAGGGGGATGAGGTTGGTTTTGTCTTCCATGGATTTAGTGATCGGGTTCGGTTGTTAAAGCTTCACGACTCACTTAATCTCCGCCGCCCCAACCGGTCAAGGGTGTGTGAGCGCACACCCTTAACAATCCCGCGCTTGCGCACGTATCGCTCGCCCACTTCGTGGGTGGCCCTCAATTCATCGTTTCGGCTGACGGACGGCTTTACGCGGGTCCCTCCGCGTGACGCCTCAATCCGCCGTCCATGGCGGATTGCCTTGCCTACACTCTTCACTCGGCTGCTCAAATGTGCTTTTAAATATTAAGGTCAAAACCTTGGTTTTTGGGCTTTGATGTTAAGTGCAATCAGGAATATTGCCGACAAGGATGGAGGGGAGAGTGAGTGGGCAAGCAAGGATGCTCGCGAAAAGCGCGGATTGTTAAGGCCCACGCTTATGGGCCTTAACTTGGTTGAGGTTGTGGAGATAAGTTGATCACTGAGCGATTAACAACCGAAACAATAACTCGGTCTGTTTTAGCAACCAAACCAATCCCTCGATCTACCCTAACAACTGAAACCTTAACCCCATGAAAAAGGGGAGTTTCCTCCCCCCCTTGTATCACCTCTAACCTGTATTCCGCATCCCGGCGGCAACACCAGCAATCGTCACCATCAAAGCCTGCTCAACACGGGCATCTGGGTGTTCTTGCTGACGCGAGCGGTGTAACAGCTCGGCTTGCAACACGTTTAATGGGTCGGTGTACACGTTACGCAACGCGATAGACTCTGCAATCCACGGCAAATCAGCCATTAAGTGATCATCGTTGGCAATGGCCAACACTACTTTAATATCCGCTTCTAATTGGTCACGTAATTGCTGGCCTAACGGCCACAAAGATTTATCCACCAGGCGCTGATCGTAATATTCAGCCAGCCATAAATCGGCTTTCGCGAATACCATCTCCAGCATACCAATGCGGGTAGAGAAGAATGGCCAATCACGGCACATAGTGGCTAATGCCTCTTTCTTACCAGCATCGATCGCTTTCTGCAAACCGGCACCGGCACCCAGCCAAGCGGGTAGCATCAGACGGTTTTGCGTCCAGGCGAAAATCCATGGGATGGCACGCAGACTCTCTACGCCACCGTCTGGGCGGCGTTTTGCCGGGCGTGAACCCAATGGTAATTTACCTAACTCCAGCTCCGGTGTTGCCGCGCGGAAGTAAGGAACAAACTCGGGATTCTCACGCACGTAGCCGCGATACATATCGCAGGATGCATCAGACAGCAAATCCATCACCTCAACCCATTCTTTTTTCGGCTCTGGCGGTGGTAACAAATTCGCTTCCAGAATGGCACCGGCATACAGCGCCAGGCTACTGATAGTGACTTCCGGCAGGCCAAACTTGAAGCGAATCATCTCGCCCTGTTCAGTAACACGTAAGCCGCCTTTCAGGCTACCCGGAGGCTGAGAGAGCAGAGCGGCGTGCGCCGGTGCTCCACCGCGGCCAATCGAACCGCCACGGCCATGGAACAGCGTCAGGGAGATACCGGCTTTCTCACAGGTTTTGATTAATGCATCCTGCGCGCGATATTGCGCCCAAGAGGCGGCCATCACGCCGGCATCTTTCGCCGAGTCAGAATAGCCAATCATCACCATTTGCTTGCCTTGGATCAGGCCGCGATACCAGTCGATACTCAGCAACTGGGTCATCACGTCGTCGGCATTGTTGAGGTCATCAAGCGTTTCGAACAGTGGCGCGACGGGCAGAGTGAATGGACAACCGGCTTCTTTCAGCAGCAAATGCACCGCCAGCACGTCCGACGGCACTTTGGCCATGGAGATAACATAAGCGGCGATAGAGCCTTGTGGCGCTTCGGCGATAACCCGGCAGGTTTCCAGCACTTCTTGCGTGTCGGCGCTAGGTTCCCATTTCAGTGGAACCAATGGGCGTTTGGAGTTCAGCTCGCGGATCAGGAAGGCTTGTTTATCTGCTTCAGACCAGCTTTCATAATCGCCAAGGCCCAGATAGCGAGTCAGTTCAGCAATAGCATCGGTATGACGGGTACTTTCCTGACGCACATCGATACGCACCAATGGCACACCAAAACAGCGTACGCGGCGCAGAGTGTCCAGCAATTGGCCGTTGGCGATGATTTCCATGCCACAGGTTTTCAGGGACTGATAGCACGCATAGAGCGGGTCCCACAGTTGATCATTGCTGACCAGCAAGTCAGTTGGCGGCAATACGCGCTCGCCTTTCAGACGGCTTTCCAGATAGGCCTGAGTATTGGTCAACTGGGTGCGCACGCGCTTCATCAGCTCGCGATAAGGTTCAAGCACCTCTTCGCCACCGGCCAGTTCACGCAATTCCGGCGTACATTCCGACATAGAAAGCTCGGACACCAGCACTTGAATATCACGCAGGAACAAATCGGTCGCTTTCCAGCGGCTCAGTAACAGCACATGGCGAGTGATCTCTGCGGTGACATTGGGGTTACCGTCGCGGTCGCCGCCCATCCATGAGGTGAAACGAATCGGCACCGCCTCGACAGGCAAGCGGTAATCGAGGGAGTTTTGCAACTGCTCGTTAAACTCACGCAGGAATGCGGGCACACCTTCCCACAGACTATTTTCAACTACCGCAAAGCCCCATTTAGCTTCATCGACTGGGGAAGGGCGAATTTTACGAATTTCGTCGGTATGCCATGATTGTGCAACTAACTGACGCAAACGACGCATGATCTTGTTGCGTTCGTAATCGGCTAAATCGTTGTGATCCAGTTGGCTCAGGCAAGTATTCACTTCAACCAGTTTGTGGATCAGGGTGCGGCGAGTGATTTCGGTTGGGTGAGCGGTCAACACCAGCTCAATGGATAATTCGTCAACCGCGCTGCGCATGTCCTTTTCGCTCAAATTTTTCTCTTTTAAGCGGGTGAACAGTTGGGCCAGAGCTTCCGGATTACTTGCCGCTTCACCGTGTGGCGAAATACTGTGGTATTGCTCTGCCGTATTCGTCAGATTGAGGAATTGGCTAAAAGCACGGGCTACCGGTAGCAGCTCGTCGTTGGACAGATTTTGCAGCGTCGTCAGTAGCTCCTGACGGCTCGCTTCATTACCAGCACGCGAAGATTTAGATAATTTACGGATGGTTTCTACCCGATCAAGAATGTGTTCGCCTAGCGCTTCCTTGATGGTATCCCCGAGTAGTTTACCGAGCATACTGACGTTACTTCGCATTGCGGAATATTGTTCGTTCATATGACCCCTGACCCATATCCCCTTCGCCCTTGACGCCGCAGGGTTGTTAGCGGCGCTCACTCACCCGAATCACTGACCAGTGTCAGCTCATCGGGATTTGTTCACTTGCTGCCTATCTGCAACGCCAATGACTTTGGGTATAAACTTTTATGGTTTTTTTTGTAAATTAATTTCACTCAAAAGGCTGAGATGGACATTTCCACTCGCCGCGTTCAATTCCATACCCCAATTGACACTATTTTTAGCAAAAAAACATCAATTTTAGGGATATTGTTGAAATTTAATTACCGAGGTCAGGTTATCAGTCTGGCTAATCGGTAATTTTGATCCGACTACCCCATTAGGGTTATTTCTGCTGACAGAAATGATCAACTAACTGACCAATTAGCTCGCGGGTTGGCTCGATAAAGGCCATATCGATAAATTCATCCGGCTGATGGGCTTGATTGATAGACCCTGGGCCCAATACCAATGTTGGGCAAACTTGCTGGATAAACGGCGCTTCGGTGCAGTAGTTAACCACCGCGGTGCGCTCACCGAGTAATTTCTCGATAACGCCCACCATATGGTGATCGGTTGGGCACTCATAACCTGGAATCGGCGGGTGCAGCTCATCAATACTCAAGCGGCCCGGCCAGCGCTCACTCACTGGTGCCAACGCTTCAGTCATTAACTCATCCAGATCACTTAATGTCAGGCCTGGCAGCGGGCGGATATCCATATGCAATTCACAGCAAGCACAGATACGGTTTGCGGCATCACCGCCATTAATATGACCGAAATTCATCGTCGGATAAGGAATGGCAAACGCCGGGTTGTTATAACGCTCTTGCAGGGTGGTGCGCAGTTTCATCAACTGGGTGATAGATTCATGCATCAAATCAATGGCATTCACACCACGCGCGGGATCACTGGAGTGACCAGATTGGCCGGTAATACGGATGGCGTTGGAAATATGCCCTTTGTGCGCCCGCACCGGTTGCAGTGATGTTGGCTCACCAATAATGGCGAAGTCGGGGCGCAACTGGGTAGACGCGGCAAAATAACGCGCGCCTGCCATGGTGGTCTCTTCATCGGCAGTTGCCAGAATATACAGCGGCTTACTCAGTTTACTGGCATCAATATCGCGTACCGCATCCAGAATAAAGGCAAAAAACCCTTTCATATCCGCGGTACCCAAACCATACAACTTATTGCCATGCTCAGTCAGGGTGAATGGGTCGCGCGTCCAGCGCCCTTCATCATAGGGGACGGTATCGGTATGGCCCGCCAGCAGCAATCCACCCTGACCTTCACCAATAGAGGCGAGCAGATTAAATTTGTGGCGAGTATCAGGTACAGGCTGGATTTCGACACGAAAACCCAGATCAGCAAACCATCCGGCCAACAAGTTGATTAGCGACTCATTACTTTGGTCGAGAGCACTATCGGTTGCGCTGATCGATGGTATGGCGATTAATGCCCGATACAGCTCAATAAATGGAGGTAATTTCATCTTCACTGTTGACAGCCTTTGGTTAGGATAGTATCAATATTCATGCAGTAATTATGAATAAAAATACATTAAGCTTGAGCGTAAGGGAACCCAAAAGCGCCCTTAATTTTACGAAAATGTCAATGCTCAATCACGTGGGGGAACAGTAAAACCTTGCTGAGAACCCGGATAACGGTTTTGAGTATTTATGTCTTTAAACGCATAAATACAATTTAGTCAGAAGGTAAACTAAACCCATGTTGAATACGCTGATTGTTGGTGCCAGTGGTTATGCCGGAGCGGAGCTTACGGCTTACCTGAATCGTCACCCACATATGAACATAACCGGTTTAACGGTTTCAGCGCAAAGTGCAGATGCAGGAAAATTACTTTCTGATCTGCATCCGCAACTAAAAGGCATTATCGATCTTCCGCTGCAACCCTTGGTGGATGTGGCTCAGGCGGCAAAAGGTGTTGATGTTGTCTTCCTCGCCACTGCCCATGAAGTTAGCCATGATTTAGCCCCACAATTCCTGGCAGCAGGCTGCGTGGTGTTTGATCTCTCGGGGGCATTCCGGGTTCAGGACACAGCGTTTTACCGCCAATATTATGGTTTCGAGCATCAACATGCCGATTGGCTGGATAAAGCGGTTTATGGGCTGGCTGAATGGCAGGCCGAAGAGATTAAACAGGCGCAATTGATTGCCGTACCGGGTTGCTACCCAACCGCATCACAACTGGCACTTAAGCCATTGGTCGATGGCGATTTGCTCAATGAAGCACAATGGCCGGTGATTAACGCGGTCAGTGGTGTGAGTGGCGCGGGACGTAAAGCCAGTATCGGCAACAGCTTCTGTGAAGTGAGTTTGCAGCCGTACGGCTTGTTTAATCATCGTCATCAGCCGGAAATTGTTGCTCACCTTGGCACCCCGGTCATTTTTACGCCGCATTTGGGGAATTTTGCCCGGGGCATTTTGGCGACCATCACCTGCCGTTTGAAAGCCGGAGTGACAGCACAAGATATCGCCGAGGCTTACCACAATGCATATCAGGATAAGCCACTGGTGCGGTTATATCAGCAAGGCGTGCCAGCACTGAAAGCGGTGGTGGGTTTACCTTTCTGTGATATTGGTTTCTCTGTACAGGGCGAACATTTAATTATTGTCGCGACAGAAGATAACCTGCTGAAAGGTGCGGCAGCACAGGCTGTCCAATGCATGAATATACGTTTTGGCTTTGCGGAAACCCAGTCGCTGTTGTAGGCGGCCAGAGGGTGAAGCACTGAGCCAGAACCAGAAAATACAGAAATATAATCTAATTATACCCAATAGATTTCGAGTTGCAGGTAGGCGATAACAGAATGAACTCAATGAGTTGAGTGAATGATGGCAGCCAACAACCCTGCATCTTGAAAGACGACGGGTACATCGAGGCGAAACATAATGAACCCATTAGTCATTAAATTAGGTGGCGTGTTGCTGGACAGCGAAGAAGCGCTGGAACGCCTGTTTACTGCATTGGTGACCTATCGTGAGAAACATGAGCGCCCGCTGGTGATTATGCACGGTGGTGGTTGCCTGGTTGATGATTTGATGAAAAAACTCGCTTTGCCGGTAGTGAAGAAAAACGGCCTGCGTGTTACCCCAGCCGATCAGATTGATATCATTACCGGTGCATTGGCCGGTACAGCTAACAAAACCCTGCTGGCTTGGGCGGTAAAACACCAAATCAATGCTGTCGGTTTGTGTCTGGGCGATGGCAATACTGTAGAAGTTACGCCATTAGATGCCGAACTGGGGCATGTCGGTAAAGCATTACCGGGTTCTCCGGCTTTGGTGCAAACCTTGCTGGCTGCGGATTACATGCCAATCATCAGCTCTATTGGTATCACTATTGATGGCAAATTAATGAATGTGAATGCGGATCAGGCCGCAACAGCATTGGCTGCCACGCTGGGCGCAGATTTGATTTTACTGTCAGATGTCAGTGGCATTCTGGATGGCAAGGGCCAACGGATAGCGGAGATGACGGCACAAAAAGCCGAGCAATTAATTGCTCAGGGCATCATTACTGACGGTATGGTGGTTAAAGTGAATGCGGCGCTGGATGCGGCACGTTCATTAGGTCGTCCGGTAGATATCGCCAGTTGGCGTCATGCCGATCAGCTGCCAGCCCTGTTTAATGGCGTGCCGATTGGCACCCGTATTCTGGCTTAATACCCGCTGTATTTGAAGTTGCGGCTTTGCTGCAACTCCAACAACTTTGGGTATATTATGATTTTCTATATCAACACAATTTCAATGCCAATCATCCCTTAAGATGATGGGTATATTCACAATCTAGGGAAGCAAAATTATGGCATTGTGGGGCGGACGGTTCAGTCAGGCGGCAGATCAGCGTTTTAAGCAGTTTAATGATTCCCTGCGGTTTGATTACCGACTGGCTGAACAGGATATTATCGGTTCTGTTGCCTGGTCGAAAGCACTGGTCACAGTTGGCGTTTTGACCGAGTCAGAACAGCAACAACTTGAGCAGGCACTCTCTGTTTTGTTGGAAGAAGTGCAGGCCGATCCACAAGCTATTTTGGCCAGCGATGCGGAAGATATCCACAGCTGGGTTGAAACCAAACTGATTGAAAAAGTGGGCGATTTAGGCAAAAAGCTGCATACCGGGCGTAGCCGTAATGACCAAGTGGCAACGGATCTGAAATTGTGGTGTAAGTTCCAGATAACGGAATTGAAAACCGCGGTGCAGCAGTTGCAGCAGGCGCTGGTTATCACTGCTGAAGCTAACCAAGATGCTGTCATGCCGGGCTATACCCACTTGCAACGGGCACAACCTGTCACCTTCGCACATTGGTGTCTGGCCTATGCTGAAATGCTTTCCCGCGATGAAAGCCGCCTGCAAGACACACTAAAACGTTTGGATGTCAGTCCGTTAGGCAGTGGTGCGCTGGCAGGAACAGCTTATGCCATCGATCGTGAACAACTGGCGGGCTGGTTAGGTTTTGCTTCGGCAACACGTAACAGTCTGGATAGTGTTTCCGACCGCGACCATGTACTGGAATTGCTGTCTAATGCCAGCATCGGCATGGTGCATTTATCCCGCTTTGCCGAAGATTTGATCTTCTTCAACAGTGGTGAAGCCGCTTTTGTCGACTTATCTGATCGCGTTACGTCGGGCTCTTCCCTGATGCCGCAAAAGAAAAATCCAGATGCATTGGAATTAATCCGTGGGAAATGTGGTCGGGTACAGGGCGCATTGACTGGGATGATGATGACGCTGAAAGGCTTGCCTCTGGCTTATAACAAAGACATGCAGGAAGACAAAGAAGGGCTGTTTGATGCACTCGATACCTGGCTTGATTGCCTGCATATGGCAGCGCTGGTGCTGGATGGCATTCAAGTAAAACGCCCGCGCTGTAAAGAAGCGGCTGAGCAAGGTTATGCCAATGCGACAGAGTTGGCTGACTATCTGGTTGCTAAAGGTGTGCCTTTCCGTGAAGCTCACCATATTGTGGGTGAGGCGGTTGTTGAGGCTATTCGTCAGGGCAAAGCATTAGAGGCTTTATCGCTGAGTGATTTGCAGAAATTCAGTGCGGTCATCAATGATGATGTGTATCCGATTCTGGCATTGCAATCTTGTCTGGATAAGCGGGTCGCTAAAGGCGGTGTTTCGCCGCAGCAAGTGGCATCGGCCATTGCTGAAGCTAAAACGCGGTTATTTTAATTTGCAGAGTATTAATGTAATTCATTAATACTGGGAGCGGGCCACATTTATTGTGGCCCGTTTTGCGTTATAGCTACTCGACAATATTTTATTTCTACCGACTTTATGTGGGAATTTTAATTCATTTAACGCCAACTACTATTTATTACTTATTTCTCTTATAAAACCAATGCACTCAATAACATGCTGTTTTATTTTTAATATGCCGTTGAGTTTATAACCAGAAATGATTATGATAATTATTATCAAATAATGGCGCTATAGTAAAACCTCTACTAGCATTAAAAAATTAAATGAATCAATTTAACTGAAATAGCGATGTATTTTACTGAAACAAATTACCTTGCCCTCTAATAAAGTAGTGCACTTTATTTCCAATGTAATGTTCCATTTATTTGATGCAGTAACTTATTTAATTTATAGAAAATAACACAATATCACTCACCGGATAACTTCTATTATTTGGCGATGTTCCTATTGCTGAATTTTATTTCAAAGGCCATTAAGCTACGGCTAATGATTAATATATATATTATTTTTATATTAATAAGGATGAAATCTCATAAATGGATAATATAGTTAGAGATAAAGATACAATAATAAGACCAATGAATAAAATGGCCTTAAGTCTATTTTTGGCCCTCAGTGCGCAGGGTTATTCAGAGCGCGTAAATGCTGAATCATCTAATGAGCATGACATGGTGTTAGATGAGCTCAAAGTGGAAGGGGCAAGCCCTCCTCATGATGGTGATTGGATCTATGATAAACCTCGCTCAGTGAGCGAGATATCGCGCGAACAAATGGACCACCGGCCAGCCCGCCATGCCGCCGATATACTGGAACAAACGCCGGGAGTTTACTCCAGTGTTAGCCAGAACGACCCTGCACTTTCGGTTAATATCCGTGGAATACAAGATTACGGTCGTATCAATATGAATATCGATGGCATGCGGCAGAACTTTATGAAAAGTGGTCATGGCCAGCGCCATGGGGTGATGTATATCGATCCGGAAATATTGGGTAATGTGGTCATTGAAAAAGGTGTCTCCAGCGGTATAGGGGGGGCGGGAGTCATTGGCGGAATTGCAACCTTTAATACCATTAATGCCAGCGACTTCCTTGAACAGGGAAAAGAAATTGGCGGCAAAATCCGTGCTATAACCGGCGATAATGGTACTCAATTTATTGGTAGTGCCATGCTGGCATTAGGTAATGAAGATGGCGATATATTAATAGCCGCCAGTGAGCGTAACTTAAAAGACTATTGGCCGGGGAATAAAGGCTACCTTGGTGAAATACGCATGGGGACGAAAGAGAGTAAATTTGACCATGATATTAAGAATAATAAAATCGCGTTTACGCACTATAAAATGCACTCCCGGTTAGCAAAAATAGGTTGGAATTTAGCTACCGATCAACGGCTAGTCCTCAGTTATTTACAAACACAAGTACAGAGTCCCAATGCTGGTATGTTTACTCTTTTATATGATAGAGCCACACCACATATTTTCACATATGGTTGGTTAAGTAACAGTACTAGCGATGTAATGAATCGTAATATTGGCTTGGATTATAGCCTAAAGCCGGAGCATATTGCCTGGTTGGACGCCAGCGCCAAAATCTATTACGTAGACACTGATGATTACACCGATACCCACAACGCGAATGCCATTTTCCGCAAACAATATTGGACCCAAACCCGCCTGACGACCCAAGGTTTACAACTACAAAATACCAGTTTATTGACTGCTGCTGATCACTATCAATTACGTATTAAATATGGCCTTGAGTGGTTTAGTGACCGTTCCCGCGGGCGTACGACAAATGACTACCTTGATGTTATAACTCCAGTGGATAAAAGGGTTAATGGGCTGACGCCAGCAGGGCAGCGCGCCATTACCAGCACCTTTGCCCAGCTGAATTATGATTACAATGATTGGCTGCGGTTGGAGGGGGGACTGCGGCATGACCAATTTCGCATACAAGGTAATACCTGGATGCCACTGAATGGGTTTCGCCACCCTTATACCCGTGAAAATCCTTGTGACTCAAGGGTGCATGAGCAGTCCGAGCATGTCAGTACCCGGTGTTCTTCTAATTCACCGCTAACGATGGCATGGGATGTTAATCGCCGTGCAAGACAGTTTTCACCCACCGCAGGTATCGGCATTAAGCCCGGGGTTCCTTGGTTGGAGTTTTTTGGTCACTACGGTAAATCCTGGCGACCGCCGGCGATGACTGAAATGCTGGCCACCGGTAGTGCACATGGCCATGGTTGGATTTTACCTAACCCTTTGTTGGCGGCAGAGAACGCTAAAGCTTGGGAGGCCGGCCTAAATATTCAGCATACAGGTCTGTTTATCAATGAAGACCGTCTGGTTGCTAAGCTCGCCTACTTTGATACCCGGGTAACTAATTATATTAATCTTGAGTTATCTAAACAAAAGCCCAAATTTAGTGGTGAGTCTTTTGCGAATGCAACCTATATTAATAATTTGTTAGCAACACATTTTCGTGGGCTAGAGTATCAATTAAGTTATGATGCGGGTTTATTTTATACGACGGTAAATTATACCAGAATGATTGGTGTTAATAGTGTTTGTTCAAAAAAAGCTTGGTTAGGTGGAGTGCAAAGGCATGGCATTATTAGGGATGCTTCTTGGAAGGTTCGTTCATATCCCATTGATGATAATGATGCAAATAATAAGATAGAATGCTACAAGGCCAGTAATTTATTTGGTTCTTCAGCTTATTTGCCGGGTGATAGAGGTAGTTTGGTTTTGGGTGGCAGAATATTTGATCAAAAGCTGGATTTCGGCACTACTATCCGTTATAACAAAGGACATCAAGATAAGTCGGTGACGAATAAAGATGGTTATCCGAATACTGCCTATGTAGCTGATTGGCCGAAGTATACGTTATTTGATATTCATGCTAGTTATAAAGTAACGAATGATTTAACTTTGCGTGGAACAATAGAAAATATAACTAATCGTGCTTATATTGTTAATTATGGTGATTCACTTTCACTGACACCTAATCGTGGTCGTACTATTCAGGGCGGTATTGAATATAGATTTTAAACCTACTAAATAAATATTAATTATGATGTGTTTTTGAATTTTATGCTTTAAGTTTAAAGAATTCAGGTGAGGTTATTATTTTCACCTGTGGTCACTGTGATTCAATGATGAGTCACGGAGTAATTTTTAATTAAAAGGATATTATTATGACAGTTACTATCAAATATTATGGCAATTATGCTAATGAGTCCATCTCTTCTGCCAGCCAGCAATGGGCTACCGAGAATGGTGATATAACCACATCAAGTGCCAAACAATATGGAAGTTTCGCTGGAGGAGATACTTTTAATGGTACTCAATATGCAGTATCCAGTTCCCATGGCGCAGATAAGGCGATGATTGTGGAAGGGGAATTAAAATACTCCTTTATGCCACAACATACTTTCTCCGGGAAAATGGACAGTTTGGTATTGGGTGATAAATTGGAGAATAATACTGATGGTATAGGTAAGCAGCTTGCAGATCCCCACTTGAAATTCAGTGGGTTAGACATTACTGGTGAATTTGATCCCAGCAAAACTAAAGAAGAGAACCAACAAGGCGAGATGCATAAAGCCACCTACGGCTTTATGCGCGGCGATGCCACGCCATTCCTCGATATCCTCAAAGCCAAAGGGATTGATGTAGATACCCCGCTTAAAGATATGGCTATCGCTAGCCAGTTTGATGCTAGCAGTGATGTTATGGCTGACGCACCTATCATTGATACTATCGGCTCATATGACGGTGCCGAAATATTAATGGCCGCTTAATGTCAGAGATTAAATAATAATGCTTTGGTTATATAAATGAAATATCACCACCGCCTTTCCTCTGGTTGCTCTAGTTTGTTTTACTGGCGGTGGTTCCAAATAATTTATTATTTCTCCTGAGAACAGATATAACCCAACGCTGAATTATATATTAATAGTCAATCAGAAGGATACTATTATGGCAGTTGAAATAAGATATCAAGCGGGAATTGAAAATGAATCTATATCTTCCTACACGCATAAATGGACGGCTAATTTTGGCGATATGATACAATCGATGTCCAATGATTCAAGTGATGATTATTTTTTTCAAGCCGGAGTATATAATTCCGAAGGATCTGGTGATGTATACGCATTTGTAAAAGAGAGTGAACAGCCGGGAAGTGTTAATGTCGCCATGGTGACGGGATATAAAACAAAAATTAAAGTAGGGAGTGATTTTGATCAACACCTAATTCCCGGTATAAGTGGGAGTTTGGCATTTGGCGATAAAATCATACCGACTCCTGAGGCTGAGTTAGATAACTCGCCGGGCGGGGATAAAATATATTTCCAACTTCAGAATACCCAGTTATCATTTAATGGGTTAGATAATACCGATGATATTGAATATTCGTTCTATATGTTTTTCCATTCGCAGACACATCCTCATTGTCCGAGTGGAAAATCTCTTGGGGTATATAGTTTACTAAGGGGGGATGCAGAACCCATATTAGCGAAATTAAAAGCCCAAGGAGTTGATGTGGATACGCCACTTAAAGATATGGCTATAGCTAATCAGTTTTATGTCGCGCCGGTCGACTCTCCTGTGATTGATACTGTTGGTGTTACTGAGGGAAGCGAAGCATTACTCGCTGCTTAATAACGGGCATCAGAAAACAATTTTGGGGCTGAATAAAAAATACCCTCGCCATTCTTTTCGATAACTTATATTTCAGTATTGATGTTGGGTGCAATAAGCATTGCGTCGAGAAACAGAAGAATATCCACTCAGATGATAACGCTGCTTTCAGCATGGAAATGGATGCCATGAAATCATATAAAATACCCAAAGTTATCCCAGCCTCATTCACTATCCTCTCCGTGCTAGCTGAGCATAAAAAAAGCCTTTGGGGTTTAGGTCTATTTACTGCGGTAATCAATTTGCTGATGCTAGCTCCTGCCATTTATATGCTGCAAGTCTATGATCGCGTTCTGGCTTCTGCGAATACCATGACATTATTGATGCTCACTATTCTGGTGCTGGGCATATTTGTATTTATTGGCCTATTAGAGTGGGTGCGCAGTGCGATTGTGATCCGTTTAGGCACTCGCATTGATATGCAACTTAATCAACGGGTGTTTAATGCTGCATTTGCCTCCCAACTTAAAGGTCATAAAACCCCGGCGGCTCAAGCATTAAATGACCTCACTTCCTTGCGCCAGTTTGCTACGGGCAATGCCTTATTTGCTTTTTTTGATGCCCCTTGGTTCCCTCTCTATTTATTGGTGATTTTTATACTCCATCCTTGGTTAGGTGCACTGGCGACAGTGGGGGCTTGTGTATTGATTTTCCTGGCTTGGCTGAACCAATGGGTATGTAAAAAACCATTGAAAGAAGCATCAACCGTCACATCACAAGCCACGCAACAGGCTAATGCGAATTTACGTAACGCCGATGCTATCGAAGCGATGGGCATGCTAACTGCATTACGCGAGCGCTGGCTAGAGCAGCATTCACACTTCCTCTATCAGCAAAATATCGCCAGTGACAAAAGTAGTCAGGTTACCGCGGTATCCAAATCTAGCCGCCAAGCCTTGCAATCAATGATGTTAGGTCTGGGGGCATTACTGGTTATTGACGGTGCAATTACCGCGGGAGTAATGATCGCCGGCTCAATTTTAATTGGTCGAGTATTGGGCCCAATTGATCAAATCATTGCAGTTTGGAAACAGTGGAGCCATGCACGTCTCTCTTATCAGCGCCTGACATCTTTATTAGCTCAGCACCCCCCAATACAGACCGGGATGGCTTTATCTGCCCCAACGGGGAAACTCAGTGTGACGCAGCTTACCGTCTGCAAACCGGGTACCCATATTCCCGTCTTATCTTCCATCAATTTTGAATTGCAGCCCGGTGATGTATTGGGCGTTTTAGGCCCATCAGGCAGTGGAAAGTCTACCTTGGCACAGCTGTTGGTGGCGTGTAAACCGGCGCTTAGTGGCTCGGTGCGGTTAGATAGCGCGGATCTCTCCCAATGGGATAAAACCCGCTTGGGGGCATTTATTGGTTATTTGCCACAAGATATCCAGCTATTCCGTGGCTCGATTGCTGAAAATATTGCGCGTTTTGGCCCGATCGATTCGGCAAAAGTGACGGCGGCGGCGCAGATGGCCGGAGTACACGACTTAATCCTGTATATGCCACAAGGTTACGATACCCAACTTGGGGATGAAGGGGCCGAATTATCTGGCGGCCAGCGTCAGCGTATTGCTCTGGCACGGGCTATGTATGGTGTGCCACGGCTGATTGTGCTGGATGAACCGAATGCCAGTTTAGATAAAGAAGGTGAAAAAGCCTTACTCGAAAGCATCATTCGGCTCAAACAGCAGGGCTGCACCATAGTGATGATTACGCATAAGCCCGAACTTTTGTCAGGGAGCGACTATTTATTGTTCCTCAATAATGGGCGGATGGAATGGTTTGATCGCACGCAGACCGTTTTACAAAACATTAAGAGCCAGGATAAATCGACGGTTAATGCTGAAATGAAAACAGCGAACAATAAAAAACCTTGGGGGAGTGGGCCGCAATATGGCGTGGCTCAAATTCGCACGGCATCACAAAAATAGTGGCATTAACTAATACACCCATGGATGGAGAGATAATAGATGTCATCTGAATCAGATGGTTACCTAATAAAGGATATAAACCATCAACTGCAAACCCCCCCCCAATTACAGACCAACAGTGGGCGCTATCTTAGCCTTGGCGGATTATTGGTTTTAGGGGGCTTCATCGGTTCTCTGCTTTGGGCCGGGTTAGCTCCTTTGGACAAAGGGATTGCCGTTATCGGGCATATTGTGGTCGCTGAAAACCGTAAAGTTATCCAACCATTACAAGGCGGGCGCATCCAGCAATTACATATTGCTGAAGGTGATGAAGTTATCGAAGGGCAATTGCTTATTACCTTGGATGATACCGCGATACGCAGCCACCGGGACAATCTCCAGCAGCAGTATTTGAATGCCCTTGCTCAGGAATCCCGTTTGACGGCTGAGCAACATGGCCTGCCTACCATTATTTTCCCACCAGAATTACTCCAGCACCCCGAAAAGCCTTTGGCTGAGCGGAATATTGCTTTGCAACAACAGCTTTTTCAGCATCGTCGGCAAGCCCAGTTGAGTGAGGTTGCCCGGTTATCCGCGCAAATAACCCGCCACGAGAGCCGGTTGGATGGGCTACAAACGATTCGGGGCCATAACCAGCGCCAATTTGACTTGTTCCAGCGGCAATTACAGGGGGTACAGCTATTGGCGAAAAATGGCCATGCATCCCAAAGCCAGCTACTGGATATGGAGCGCCAGTCAATCTCACTGCGTGCAAATATAGAGGCAAATTCCAGTGAGATCTTGGAGTTACATAAGCAGATTAGTGAAATAGAACAGCATATTTTACAACGACGTGAACAGTTTAAAAGTGAGAATCGTGAACAGTTAGCTAAAGCGCAACATACTACTCAGGAGTTGGCCCAGCGTTTGGCGGTCGCAGAGTATGAATTGAATAATACCCGCATTTTCGCGCCAGTGAGTGGCTCGGTGATTGCACTGGCTCAACATACTATTGGGGGAGTCGTGAGCACCGGGCAAACTATCATGGAACTGGTGCCCAATGGCCAAGCACTCTTGGCTGAAGCGCAACTTCCAGTCTCATTAATTGATAAGGTCACGGTTGGGCTACCGGTTGATCTCAATTTCTCCGCTTTTAATCAAAGTAATACCCCGAGATTACAAGGCTCTGTATTACGGATCGGCGCTGACCGCATACAGCATCCACATACTCTAGAACCTTACTATCCCTTAACTGTGGCACTCGACAATACACAAAATCAATTGGCAATCCGGCCCGGTATGTCAGTTGATATTTTTATCCGCACCGGGGAACGCTCGTTACTTAATTATCTGTTTAAACCCCTCACTGACCGCTTGTATGTCGCCTTCGCAGAAGAATAGTCATGTTGAGTTAACTCATTAAAAATAAAGGAATACAGTGAATTAATTCATGAAAAAACAACAAAATAAGGGTGCAGTGATGCTGTGGTGGGGCAGTGCCTTACTCACGGGCGGTTTCCATCTTTATCTCATTTGGTTGCTGAGTACCACATTTGTACCCATTGATAATACCGATGGCTCTCCTATCGCCATTATGGTCGTATTGTCGGCCGAGTCAGAATTTACTCCCATTTTGGAGCAAAAACCGGCGGTGGGTATTACCCAAGCTTTCAACGAACCGATGGCAGAGCAGTTTGAAGCTCAGCCAGAGGAAGTTAATGATTTCATTACGTTACCGGAGCTACCTAATGCTTCATTGATTGTTGAAAAAAAAGTAGTCGCCACTAAAAAGCAGCCAGCTAAAGTCAAACCGTTGCAATCGAAGGTAAGGGAGCCGCGCCAAGCCGTCATTGAGTCCATGCCAGATAATCACAGCCACTCAACACCTCCGGCGGCAGCCACTAGCACCCCCTTGTCTGGGGAGAGTCACCAAGTTGCTGCGGCTGCTAATAGTGATTCATCACATATTCAAAATCTAAAAATGAACTGGAGAGGCCGTTTACAGGGGCATCTGGCAAAATTTAAGCGCTATCCATTTGATGCCAGAAAAAAACGTCAGGAAGGCACCGCCACGATTCGTTTTGTGGTGAATCAGGATGGATATGTGTTGTCAGCTAAGCTGATTAATAGCAGTGGAGTCAGTATTTTAGATGCGGAAGCACTGGCGGCGATTAAACGCGCCCAACCATTGCCCAAGCCGCCCGCAGAGCTTATCCCTCAGGGGCAGATAACATTAACTCTACCTGTTGGCTTTAATATTAAAAGTAAGCGTCATTGATAGCGGCTACAGACTAATAGGGTGGATGAATATTTCACCCTATTAATTTTATGCCGACGGTTTATTCAGACCGCCAATCGAGCACATAGATAACGGTTTAGACTGACCCCTTCTTCCGAGGCACTAATCGCCAGACGACGATGCTGATCCGGTGGCATGCGCAGCACCAACTTCCCGCTATAGTGCTTTTCTGCCAACGGGACCGGCGGGGTTTCACCATGAGTTTGCATATCATTCAAGATATCTGCCACGAGCGCGGTGATCCCGGTCAGAGCTTCAACACGCGATCCTGCCAGCCACGATAAACTGGGGAACTCCGCACATAAGCCAACAAATTCTGCATCTTCTGCGGACCAAGTAATACGGTAAGTATAATGTTCAATATTAACCATGAGCTATATCCTCAAGTTTAGCCAAAGCAGCAATGACCTGTTTTACTTGGTAAAACTTAGCCATTCCGCTGCTGTCCTTTTGAATGTTGATCCGCGGGTCACCTTGCCTAGGGGTGCTGTAAACATGATGGCTGCTGGAGTAATGTCTGGGAAAGCCAAAATAGAAATTACAAATTTTGACTAACTCACGGAATTTGACCCCTGTAGGATTGGTTTTCATTCGTGCAACCCGACTGTCCATGTCTTTCATAATGCCGCCATTTTAGTATCATTATTGATATCACATCAATAGTAATTCTTGAGCTGGTAAGGGTGCTTAGTGCGGTGGGTATTGGCAGACAGTGAACATTGCTGGCTTATTTGCCAAGTGAGGCGATGAAATCTGTGGAAGTGGCACGCAAAAATAGCAGATAAAAAAACCGGGCATAAAGCCCGGCTTAATCAATGAGAAACGAGGAGCGAGAGCTATTATTCACCCGGGCAGCGCAGACAGCGCTCAGCCTCGTCGGTACCCAATCTCAATTTAGACTGCAAGTCACGCAGGGCAGTACGCAAACCTTCCTCGATGACTGGGTGATAGAATGGCATATCCAGCATCTGGTCGATGGTCATTTGCTGCTGATGTGCCCAAGCTAATAGGTGCGCAATATGTTCAGCACTTGGCCCCATCATCTCGGCACCGAGGAAACGTCCGGTACCTTGCTCACCGTAAACTCTTAAGATGCCCTTATTTTTCAGCATCACACGTGAACGGCCCTGATTCTCAAAAGAGACTTCACCGATTTCAAAACAACCGCATGCACTGAATTTCTGTGACAATTCGCGGAAGGTGGAGCCCACCATGGCGATTTGCGGATCGGAGAAAACCACTGAAATCGGGCTGCGACGTAAACCGGGCACCACTTCAGGGAATCCGCCAGCATTCACACCAGCAATACGAGCCTGATCACTGGCTTCATGCAGTAATGGCAACTGGTTACTGGCGTCACCGGCGATAAAGATATGTGGCACGCTGGTCTGCATCGTCAGCCGATCGGCTGATGGAACACCGCGCTCGTCAAGCACGAGGGAGGTATTTTCCAGACTCAGTTTATCGACATTAGGGCGACGGCCTGTGGCGGCTAAAACATAATCCACCATGATTTCTTGTGGTTTACCGGCCTCATCCAGATAACGAATAAAGACCTTATCCCCTTCACGCTGCATCACTTCAACTTTCACATCGGGATTCAGATAGAACTCTTCACCCAATGTTTTCGCGGCGTAGCTGCGCACAATACTGTCCGTCAGCGGGCCAACACCACCACCGACACCAAACATTTTGACCTGAACACCGAGTCGGTGCAGCGCCTGACCAAGCTCTAGCCCGATAACACCAGGGCCAAACACCGCCACAGATTCTGGTAAATCGTCCCAGTTGAAAACATCATCATTAACAATCAGCCTATCACCCAGTTCATTCCAAGGCGCAGGCCAGGTTGGACGAGAACCGGTCGCAATAACAATGCGTTGCGCGACAATGCGAGTGTGATCATCAACTTGCAGGGTATTGTCATCAATAAAACGTGCATAACCCTGAATTTTATCTGCGGCTGGAATGTTATCTACGCCTTCCAAAACAAAGCCAACAAAACGGTCACGTTCGCGCTTAACGCGGTCCATGACTTCACGGCCATTAATGAGAATTTCACCTTGCAGGTGGATACCAAATCCGGGGGCTTTTTCAATCTGATGCACAGCTTCAGCCGCCGCAATCAGCAGTTTGGATGGCATGCAACCGACGCGAGCACAGGTGGTACCGTATTCGCCACCTTCAATCATCACCACACTTGGGGTCGATAGTTTGGCAGCGCGATAAGCGCCAAGCCCGGCAGTACCGCCGCCAATCACGGCGACATCAACGTTTAAGGTTTTCATGTCTGCTCCTAACAGAAAAAAAGGGTAGGCCGGAGCCTACCAAGTTACTTCACGTTATCGTCGTTTTTATTGATGCACATATTTATTCATGTCATTAGGCAGACAAATACTTCTCTAAATCATCACTACCGCCAATGTGACGGCCACCAATAAACACTTGTGGCACAGTCCCACGGCCTGTTACTGCACGCAGACTGACGGTGGTTGCGTCTTTGCCCAGTACGATTTCTTCATACTGAATGCCGCGATCTTGCAGCATCTGTTTTGCTTTGGCGCAGAATGGACAACCCGGTTTGGTAAAGACAGAAACCGATTCTTGTACTTTAAAATCAGGGGCCAGATATTTCAGCATGGTATCGGCGTCAGAAACTTCAAACGGGTCACCTGGTTTGTTTGGCTCAACAAACATTTTTTCGACCACACCGTTACGTACCAGCATGGAGTAACGCCATGAACGAGGACCAAAGCCTAGATCAGCTTTCTCTACCAACATATCCATGGCTTTGGTGAATTCACCGTTACCATCTGGAATGAAAGTAATATTTTCAGCATGCTGATCGGCTTTCCAGGCATTCATGACGAAGGTGTCATTAACTGACACACAGAGAATGCTATCAACACCCTGTTGTTTGAACACATCAGCCAATTCGTTATAACGTGGCAGGTGGCTGGAAGAACAGGTCGGGGTAAAGGCACCCGGCAGTGAAAATACAATCACAGTTTTGTTGTTGAACAATTCGTCGGTAGTTACATCAACCCACTGGTCGCCCTGACGGGTATGGAAAGTCACCTGTGGGATTTTTTTACCTTCTTGGTTAGTAAACATCTGTAACTCCTTAATTAAAAAATAAAATATTTAAATTTTTCTGAGTATCTTTTCGTTGGGACACATTATTCATTTTATCACTTGATAGTTCTAATCACTGGTTGCTATCTTATCTATCGTCAATGACTATCATAAAGCGGAGCACCGATGAATATTCGTGATTTAGAATACCTAGTGGCGCTGGCTGAATTCAGGCACTTCAGGCGCGCCGCCGACTCTTGTCATGTCAGCCAACCCACATTAAGTGGTCAGATTCGTAAATTAGAAGATGAGTTGGGCGTGATGTTATTGGAGCGCACCAGCCGGAAAGTTCTGTTTACGCAAGCTGGGCTATTGCTGGTGGAACAGGCCAGAACAGTATTGCGAGAAGTGAAAGTCCTTAAAGAGATGGCCAGTTTGCAGGGCGAGAGTATGTCTGGCCCGCTGCATATCGGGCTTATTCCTACGGTTGGGCCTTATTTATTGCCGCAAATCATTCCTATGCTGCATCAGACATTCCCAAAACTGGAAATGTACCTGCATGAAGCGCAGACCCAAAATCTTTTGGCTCAATTGGATAGTGGCAAGCTCGACTGCGCCATTCTGGCATTGGTCAAAGAGACTGAGGCTTTTATTGAAGTTCCGCTGTTTGACGAACCGATGCAACTGGCGATTTATAGCGACCATCCATGGGCTTCGCGTGAAAAAGTGCAAATGCACGAACTGGCAGGTGAGAAATTGCTGATGCTGGAAGATGGCCACTGTTTACGTGATCAAGCGATGGGCTTTTGCTTCCAGGCAGGTGCTGAGGAAGACACGCATTTCCGTGCCACCAGTTTAGAAACACTGCGCAACATGGTTGCCGCAGGTAGCGGTATCACGCTATTGCCTTCACTGGCCGTACCGAACGAAAGAAATCGTGACGGCGTTTGCTATCTGGAATGCTACAAGCCAGTACCTAAGCGCACCATTGCTTTGGTGTATCGCCCCGGTTCCCCATTGCGTGGCCGCTATGAGCAACTCGCCGAGGCGATACGTGAGCACATGCAACCACGCATGAGCGCAGAAGTGATAAACGAAAAGTCAGAACAGGCGGTTTAAACCATTGAGCGCCGCCACACGATAGGCTTCCGCCATGGTTGGATAGTTGAAGGTAGTATTAACGAAATATTCGATAGTATTGCCTTCACCTTTCTGTTCCATGATGGCTTGCCCAATGTGGATAATTTCAGCCGCACGTTCGCCAAAGCAATGAATGCCCAAGATTTGTTTGGTTTCCCGATGGAACAGGATTTTTAAACTACCGGTATCCATCCCAACGATTTGTGCGCGGGCGAGGTGCTTAAACTGGGCCCGACCCACTTCGTAAGGGACTTTCATCGCGGTCAGATCCTGTTCGGTTTTACCGACAGAACTGATTTCCGGAATGGTATAAATGCCGGTCGGGATATCTTCAATCAGATGAACTTGCGCTTCGCCTTTTATCATCGCTTGTGCGGCAATTCGCCCCTGATCATAGGCCGCAGAGGCCAAACTCGGGTAACCAATCACATCACCAACTGCATACACATGGGGCAGTGCTGTCTGATACATACTGTTGACCTTCAACAGGCCACGGCTATCTGCTTCCAGCCCAATATTTTCCAGCCCTAATTCACTGGTATTACCGGTGCGGCCATTGGCATACAACAAACAGTCTGCTTTGACTTTTTTGCCTGATTTCAGATGTACGATGACGCCGTCAACGGTTCCCTCAATCTGCTCAAACTCTTCGTTGTGGCGGATAACCACGCCGTTATTCCAGAAGTGATAAGAGAGGGCATCGGACATTTCCTGATCAAGGAAAGCCAGCAGCCTATCGCGGGTATTGATCAAATCCACTTTGACACTCAACCCACGGAAAATTGAGGCATATTCACAACCAATAACCCCAGCACCATAGATAATAACGTGCTGTGGTTCGTGGCTGAGTTGCAAAATGGTATCACTGTCGTAAATTCGTTCGTGATTAAAATCAACGTTTGCCGGGCGATAGGGGCGTGAGCCGGTGGCAATGACGATGTTATCAGCCTGCAATGTATCGCTGGTACCATCGGCATAACGCACATTGATAGTATGAGCATCAATGAAGCTGGCATCGCCGGAAAACATCTGGCAGTGATTGCGATCGTAAAAGCCTTGGCGCATGCGAGTCTGCTGATTAATAACGCGATCCGCATGGTTTAAGATATCAGCAAAAGAAGAGCTGATGGTTCTGGCATTGTCGCTATAGAGTGGGTTTTGATTGAACTCGATAATACGGCTAACGGCGTGGCGCAAAGCTTTGGATGGGATGGTGCCCCAATGGGTACATCCACCGCCCACATTATTGTACCGTTCAATGACGGCAACGCGGGCACCTTGCTTGACCAACCCCATAGCGGCACCTTCACCGCCAGGACCCGAGCCAATAACTATGGCATCAAAATGGAAGTGCTGTTGCATGTAGGAGAGACCTATTATTATACAAAATTACAACGGTACATTAACATCATCCCAAGTATAACCCAATAAACAATGGGTAAATCACCGTGATGTGTGCTGTAAAGCGGCAATTCCGTATTGGGATGATACGTTTGTATAACGGTTGTTACTATAAAGTTTGGTATATTGCTGACTATATGTCTTAGATTGAGAAATTGGATATCCCTTGGGTACGATTATGGGCGTCAGAGCACAACAAAAAGAGCGGACTCGTCGTTCCCTTATCGAAGCGGCGTTCAGCCAACTGAGTGCTGAGCGGAGTTTTGCCAGCCTGAGTTTGCGGGAAGTCTCCCGTGAAGCAGGTATTGCACCGACTTCTTTTTACCGGCATTTCCGTGATGTAGACGAGCTTGGCCTCACTATGGTTGATGAAAGCGGCCTGATGCTGCGCCAACTTATGCGCCAGGCACGTCAGCGGATTGCCAAGGGCGGCAGTGTTATCCGCACATCTGTATCTACATTTATGGAATTTATCGGCAATAATCCGAATGCCTTCCGCTTATTGCTGCGGGAGCGCTCCGGGACTTCTGCTGCATTCCGTGCCGCAGTGGCGCGCGAAATTCAGCATTTTATTGCTGAGCTGGCCGACTACCTAGAGCTGGAAAATCACATGCCACGTAGCTTCACCGAAGCTCAAGCTGAGGCCATGGTCACAATTGTCTTCAGTGCCGGTGCAGAAGTGCTGGACGTGGATATTGAACAGCGGCGACAGTTAGAAGAACGCTTGGTCTTACAACTGCGGATGATCTCCAAGGGTGCCTATTATTGGTATCGTCGCGAGCAGGAAAAGCTCGCAGTGTCCCGCGCTTAATAAGGTAAGGAAAATGATGGAACAATCCCGCCGTGAAACCGGCACCCTACTGTTGGCATTGATTACTGGTTTGGCAATAAATGGTTCATTTAATGCGATATTCAGCTCATTTGTGCCTTTTTCAGTCTTTCCGCTACTGACACTCATTTTGGCGGTCTATTGCTTGCACCAGCGCTATCTCAATTTTGCCATGCCACAAGGTCTGCCAGTGCTGGCTTCCGCATGTTTCTTACTCGGCATTTTATTGTATAGCGCGATTGTACGTGTTGAGCATCCGGTGATTGGTTCCAATTTCGTTCCCTCTATCCTGAGTGTGGTGCTGGTGTTCTGGATTTTATTCAAGCTGAAAACCCGCAAATCAGCACAGACAGAAATTGATACCGATACTGACTCAGATAGTGATAACCAGCAGCCGCAATAACTCATGGCCGTCAATTTTCGCGCCAGCAGATTGAGTGAGTTTGGCAATAAAATAAAAGGGCAACATGGTGTTGCCCTTTTATTTGCCTATAGTTTTTGCTGGCTGTTAGTCCCGCTTTTCCAGTAAAACCCCACACTCCATATGATGGGTATAAGGGAACTGATCAAATAGCGCTAACCGGCTGATTTTATGGGTGTGCTGCAGTTGTTCAAGATTGGCGCACAGTGTCTCTGGGTTACAAGAGATATAAAGGATGCGCGGGTAAGCTTGTACCAGTTTGACGGTTTCGTCATCCAGCCCACTGCGCGGCGGATCAACGAAAATGGTCTCACAGTTATAACTGCTCAAATCAATGCCTTTCAGGCGGTTAAACTCACGCACACCTTGCATTGCCTGAGTAAACTCTTCCGCGGACATCCGAATAATTTGCACATTATCGATATTGTTCGCGGCAATATTGTATTGCGCGGCCGCCACTGACGGCTTGGCAATTTCTGTTGCCAGCACACGGTCGAAATTGCGTGCTAATGCCAGTGAGAAATTACCATTGCCACAGTACAGCTCCAGCAAATCACCGCTGGCATGTTGGGTGACATCAATGGCCCATTCCAGCATATGAATATTCACCGCAGCATTAGGTTGGGTAAAACTATTCTCAACCTGACGATAAATCATCTCGCGACCGGCGACGGGCAACACTTCATCAATATAGTCGTGGTCCAGCATGATTTTAGTTTTTGATGCCCGGCCAATCAGTTGCAGATCAAAACCTTGCTCGCGCAGCTGATCACGTAGCTCCAGCGCTTTCTGCTGCCACTCTTCATCCAATTGGCGATGGTACAGCAAAGATGCAATCAGTTTGCCGCTCAAGGTAGATAAGTAATCAATCTGGAATAGCTTACGGCGCAAAATGGGCTCGGCCCTGATGGCGGTCATCAATGCGCTCATCAGACGATTAATTAACACACTGGCGACTGGGAATTGTTCAACCCGAATTCGCTGCTTAGTCTGTTGATCAAACATGATGTGGTACAGGTCGTCTTCATCATGCCAAACACGAAACTCGGCTCTCATGCGGTAATGTTCAGCTGGAGAGCGGAATATTTCGGGGGCGGGGGCCTGAAACGGCGACATCATCGCCTGAAGACGGGCCGATTTTTCCGCCAGTTGGTGGTCATAGCCGTCAGTCGGCAGGATGTCGGGAGTCATGTTTCTTCTCGTCTGGACATTATAAAAGAGGTTTATTCCTGCGGATTGTAGGGAAAGTGGAAGTGATGTCCAGTTTTGTCGTGTTTATCCCCTTCCTGCACCATGAAATTTATTGGCGATATCCCTCGTTACAAGAGTAGAAGTCTAGACATCCATTTTACTTGATCGTAGCATTGCGGTCCGGCCTCATGCTGTTACTTAAACACCTAAGAGTTAAAAGGGAATCCGGTGTAAATCCGGAGCTGACGCGCAGCGGTAAGGGGAAGTCACGGCGATAGGTTTCATCCAGACACTGTCCATAAGGACGGGAAGTCATCGCCCGCTCTGTTTCATGTTATTTATTCATCTCAGTATTATTTACTGCGGTAATTAAAGTTGATATCAGAGATCCCAAGCCCGAAGACCTGCCGGTATACGTCGCAATATTCGTGGTCGTCGCGTACTACCGGCCATGGCACTGCGGCATCCGCTATTTGAGTTTGGATGCTTTTCTAATGACAATTAAAAAATATACGCTGCTCACAGCCCTTTCTGTGACGGCATTTTCTGGATGGGCGCAGGATAACACCACCACAGGTAATAAAGATGAAATGGTTGTTACCGCCAGCCGTTTCAAACAACCGGTTTCCACGGTATTGGCGCCAACCGATGTCGTCACCCGTGATGATATCGACCGCTGGCAGGCAAAAAGCCTCAATGAAGTTATGCGCCGGTTGCCTGGCGTGGATATCGCCCAAACCGGGGGATTAGGTCAGGGTTCTTCTATGTACATCCGTGGTACTGAAGCTCGGCATGTACTGGTATTGATTGATGGCATTCCTCTGGCCCGCACCGGTATCGTCAACAGCGTCGACTTCAATCAGATTCCTATCTCTTTAGTGCAGCGAGTTGAATATATTCGTGGGCCGCGTTCTGCCGTCTATGGTTCTGGGGCGATTGGTGGCGTTATTAACGTGATTACCCAAACTGACCAAGAAGGTGCACAGATTAATGCTGGCGTCGGTTCTAAAGGCTACCAGCAATATGATGGCAGTGTTCGCCAACGTTTTGGTGATACTTTGGCGACGCTGGCGGGTGGGTATCAAACCACTAACGGCTATAACATCAAACCTAACTCGCCAAACCCTATTGATAGTGATCGGGATGGTTTTCGTAATAAAAATTTCTGGGCCGGTCTGGAACATCAGTTCAACCAAGAGATATCCGGCTTTGTTAGAGGATATGGCTACACCAATAACACGGATTATGATGTGGGCAGCCTCTCTTCTCCGGCCTACAGCGGCGATGAAGAGCGACTTTATAATCATACTTATGATGCCGGGCTACGTTATGTGTCGGGAGCCTACTCTTCCCAATTAATCGGTAGCTATCAGAAATATAAAGACTATAACTTCAGTAGCCAGTATGGCCGCTATGGAGTTGCTACCACGCTGGACAATATGGATCAGCGCAATGTGCAATGGGGCAACACCTACAGTTTTGAAAGTGCGACGCTGAGCGCAGGGGTGGATTGGCAACAACAGCGCCTAACCTCATCTAGCCAGACTATCTCCGACACCTATAAGCGGGATAACACCGGTTTATATCTGAGCGGCCAGCAAAAGCTCGGCAATGTGACATTAGAAGCTTCTGGCCGTGAAGATAAAGATGAGCAATTTGGCTGGCACGAAACGTGGCAAACAGCCGCGGGCTGGGAGTTTGTTCCTGACTACCGTGTGACATTATCTTACGGCACCGGCTTCCTGGCTCCTTCATTGGGTCAGCAATATGGTTCGCAGCGCTTCGATATTATGTCAAACAGTGATTTGAAACCGGAAGAGTCGCGCCAATGGGAAGCCGGTCTGGAAGGGCTGACAGGGCCAGTTGACTGGCGTTTGTCTGCTTACCACAACAAAATTGAAAATCTGATTGATTACACTTCTGACCCAGTGACGTATAAAGGGCAATATTACAATGTGAATTCTGCCACTATAAAAGGTGTTGAATTGACCGGAAACTTTGATACCGGGATGTTTAACCACCAGATCACGTTGCAATACATTGACCCACGTAATGACCTAAATAATGAAGTGTTAGCTCGCCGCTCTAAACAGCAGGCCAAGTATCAGTTGGATTGGACAATGTTCAATGTTGATATGGACGTTTCTTACCAGTATTACAGCAAACGCTACGACAATAGCACCTCGATGTATAACTCGACTCAGCGTGAATTATCGAGTTACAGCACAGTCGACGTCTCCGCTGCTTATCCGGTTACTTCTCATCTAACAGTTCGTGGTAGAATTGCTAACCTGTTCGATAAAGAATACGAAACGGCTTATGGCTATAAAACCGCTGGACGAGAGTATTACCTCACAGGAAGTTATAACTTCTAAGGCTGATTCTTCTCCTCGCCCGACAGCGCTGATTTTTGATTCAGGTGTTGGCGGGCTATCTGTTTATCAAGAGATTCGGCAGCTGTTGCCGGATCTCCACTATATATATGCTTTCGACAACGTCGCTTTCCCTTATGGGGAGAAGTCAGGCGAGTTTATTGTTGAGCGCGTTCTGGAAATTGTCACGGCAGTGCAGCAGCGCCATCCATTAGCAATAGTGGTTATCGCCTGTAACACCGCCAGCACCGTCTCCCTTCCTGCATTGCGTGAACGTTTTGCGTTCCCGGTCGTTGGTGTTGTTCCCGCTATCAAACCTGCAGTGCGGCTAACCCGTAATGGTGTTGTTGGCCTACTGGCCACACGCGGTACGGTTCATGCTTCTTATACCCTGGATTTGATTAAACGCTTTGCCACTGATTGCAAAATTGAGTTACTGGGTTCCTCCGAGCTGGTGGAGCTAGCAGAAAGTAAGTTGCATGGTGGCGTGGTTGCGGCGGAAGCATTAAAGAAAATCCTTCATCCGTGGCTAATGATGCGTGAACCGCCAGATACCATTGTCTTGGGCTGCACGCATTTCCCTCTATTAGCTGAAGAGTTGGCGCAAGTGTTGCCGGAAGGGACGCGCATGGTCGATTCCGGGGCTGCAATTGCGCGTCGGACGGCTTGGCTTATCTCTTCGCAGGAAAATATCATTTCTTCTACGGATGAGAACATTGCATATTGCATGGCTCTGAACGCAGACACTGATGCTTTATTGCCCGTTTTGCAGGGTTATGGCTTCCCAACACTGGAAAAACTGTCAATTTAGCAGCGTTTTGACTAAAGATTCAGCGGTTGAAAAGTTTTTTCAAATTAGGGGTTGCAGGCTGTCAGGAACTCCCTATAATGCGCCTCCACTGACCGGGAACAACGAAACACACTTCGCCGGGTCAGGAAGAGAAAAGAATGATTTTGACTTCGAAAGAAACAAAAGAAAACCTTGACTCTTCAGCGGGAAAGCGTATTATCTGCCTCCCGCGTTACCGTAAGATTCGCTGAAAGGCAAACGGGTAACGAACGCTCTTTAACAATTTATCAGACAATCTGTGTGGGCACTCGCAAGACGATATCGAAGCCTGTTTCGGCAGGCAGAAGCAATATCAAAGTCTTGAAGAGTGACCAAAGCAGTACACATTTGAACTTCGGTTCGAATGCATATTTGCAGAAAGTAATCTTTGAGCATCGCTGCTTTTATTAGCAGCAAATCAAACAAATCTTAAATTGAAGAGTTTGATCATGGCTCAGATTGAACGCTGGCGGCAGGCCTAACACATGCAAGTCGAGCGGCAGCGGAAAGTAGCTTGCTACTTTGCCGGCGAGCGGCGGACGGGTGAGTAATGTCTGGGAAACTGCCTGATGGAGGGGGATAACTACTGGAAACGGTAGCTAATACCGCATGACCTCGCAAGAGCAAAGTGGGGGACCTTCGGGCCTCACGCCATCGGATGTGCCCAGATGGGATTAGCTAGTAGGTGGGGTAATGGCTCACCTAGGCGACGATCCCTAGCTGGTCTGAGAGGATGACCAGCCACACTGGAACTGAGACACGGTCCAGACTCCTACGGGAGGCAGCAGTGGGGAATATTGCACAATGGGCGCAAGCCTGATGCAGCCATGCCGCGTGTGTGAAGAAGGCCTTCGGGTTGTAAAGCACTTTCAGCGAGGAGGAAGGGGTTGAGTTTAATACGCTCAATCATTGACGTTACTCGCAGAAGAAGCACCGGCTAACTCCGTGCCAGCAGCCGCGGTAATACGGAGGGTGCAAGCGTTAATCGGAATTACTGGGCGTAAAGCGCACGCAGGCGGTTTGTTAAGTCAGATGTGAAATCCCCGCGCTTAACGTGGGAACTGCATTTGAAACTGGCAAGCTAGAGTCTTGTAGAGGGGGGTAGAATTCCAGGTGTAGCGGTGAAATGCGTAGAGATCTGGAGGAATACCGGTGGCGAAGGCGGCCCCCTGGACAAAGACTGACGCTCAGGTGCGAAAGCGTGGGGAGCAAACAGGATTAGATACCCTGGTAGTCCACGCTGTAAACGATGTCGACTTGGAGGTTGTGCCCTTGAGGCGTGGCTTCCGGAGCTAACGCGTTAAGTCGACCGCCTGGGGAGTACGGCCGCAAGGTTAAAACTCAAATGAATTGACGGGGGCCCGCACAAGCGGTGGAGCATGTGGTTTAATTCGATGCAACGCGAAGAACCTTACCTACTCTTGACATCCACAGAACTTAGCAGAGATGCTTAGGTGCCTTCGGGAACTGTGAGACAGGTGCTGCATGGCTGTCGTCAGCTCGTGTTGTGAAATGTTGGGTTAAGTCCCGCAACGAGCGCAACCCTTATCCTTTGTTGCCAGCACGTCATGGTGGGAACTCAAAGGAGACTGCCGGTGATAAACCGGAGGAAGGTGGGGATGACGTCAAGTCATCATGGCCCTTACGAGTAGGGCTACACACGTGCTACAATGGCAGATACAAAGTGAAGCGAACTCGCGAGAGCAAGCGGACCACATAAAGTCTGTCGTAGTCCGGATTGGAGTCTGCAACTCGACTCCATGAAGTCGGAATCGCTAGTAATCGTAGATCAGAATGCTACGGTGAATACGTTCCCGGGCCTTGTACACACCGCCCGTCACACCATGGGAGTGGGTTGCAAAAGAAGTAGGTAGCTTAACCTTCGGGAGGGCGCTTACCACTTTGTGATTCATGACTGGGGTGAAGTCGTAACAAGGTAACCGTAGGGGAACCTGCGGTTGGATCACCTCCTTACCTAACGATACGCATTGCGCAGTGTCCACACAGATTGTCTGATGAATGTAAACGAGCAAGAGCACCTGTTGATGAGGGTGATGATTGTGCGATAAAACCTCGGTATCGGGTTTTTACTGCATCAGTCGTTCGAATGTGTCACCACATTCTCACCTTTACACAAAAATACTGAATCAGTGATTCAGTAGCAATTTTTGTGTCCCCATCGTCTAGAGGCCTAGGACACTGCCCTTTCACGGCTGTAACAGGGGTTCGAATCCCCTTGGGGACGCCACTCCGATAATGTGTGAAAGACATTATCACCGGTTCTTAATGAACCACAAAGTATCTTAAAGATGACTTTAACAAGTCGTGTTTAAGATATTGCTCTTTAACAATCTGGAACAAGCTGAAAATTGAAACAATACAGCTGAAACTTATCTCTCCGTAGATGTACTGAGATAACGAGTAACCTGTATTAGAGTCTCTCAAATAATCACAACGCAAGTTGTCGAAAGACACCTTCGGGTTGTGAGGTTAAGCGACTAAGCGTACACGGTGGATGCCTAGGCAGTCAGAGGCGATGAAGGGCGTGCTAATCTGCGAAAAGCGTCGGTAAGCTGATATGAAGCGTTACAACCGACGATACCCGAATGGGGAAACCCAGTGCAATTCGTTGCACTATTGCATGGTGAATACATAGCCATGCAAGGCGAACCGGGGGAACTGAAACATCTAAGTACCCCGAGGAAAAGAAATCAACCGAGATTCCCCCAGTAGCGGCGAGCGAACGGGGAGGAGCCCAGAGTCTGAATCAGTTTGTGTGTTAGTGGAAGCGTCTGGAAAGTCGCACGGTACAGGGTGATAGTCCCGTACACAAAAATACACTTGCTGTGAACTCGATGAGTAGGGCGGGACACGTGACATCCTGTCTGAATATGGGGGGACCATCCTCCAAGGCTAAATACTCCTGACTGACCGATAGTGAACCAGTACCGTGAGGGAAAGGCGAAAAGAACCCCGGCGAGGGGAGTGAAATAGAACCTGAAACCGTGTACGTACAAGCAGTGGGAGCACCTTCGTGGTGTGACTGCGTACCTTTTGTATAATGGGTCAGCGACTTATATTTTGTAGCAAGGTTAACCGAATAGGGGAGCCGTAGGGAAACCGAGTCTTAACTGGGCGTCTAGTTGCAAGGTATAGACCCGAAACCCGGTGATCTAGCCATGGGCAGGTTGAAGGTTGGGTAACACTAACTGGAGGACCGAACCGACTAATGTTGAAAAATTAGCGGATGACTTGTGGCTGGGGGTGAAAGGCCAATCAAACCGGGAGATAGCTGGTTCTCCCCGAAAGCTATTTAGGTAGCGCCTCGTGAACTCATCTTCGGGGGTAGAGCACTGTTTCGGCTAGGGGGTCATCCCGACTTACCAAACCGATGCAAACTCCGAATACCGAAGAATGTTATCACGGGAGACACACGGCGGGTGCTAACGTCCGTCGTGAAGAGGGAAACAACCCAGACCGCCAGCTAAGGTCCCAAAGTCATGGTTAAGTGGGAAACGATGTGGGAAGGCATAGACAGCCAGGATGTTGGCTTAGAAGCAGCCATCATTTAAAGAAAGCGTAATAGCTCACTGGTCGAGTCGGCCTGCGCGGAAGATGTAACGGGGCTAAACCATGCACCGAAGCTGCGGCAGCGACACTTAGGTGTTGTTGGGTAGGGGAGCGTTCTGTAAGCCGTTGAAGGTGGACTGTGAGGTCTGCTGGAGGTATCAGAAGTGCGAATGCTGACATAAGTAACGATAATGCGGGTGAAAAGCCCGCACGCCGGAAGACCAAGGGTTCCTGTCCAACGTTAATCGGGGCAGGGTGAGTCGACCCCTAAGGCGAGGCTGAAAAGCGTAGTCGATGGGAAACAGGTTAATATTCCTGTACTCGGTGTTACTGCGAAGGGGGGACGGAGAAGGCTAGGCTAGCCGGGCGACGGTTGTCCCGGTTTAAGCATGTAGGCGGAGTGACCTGGTAAATCCGGTTGCTTATCAACGCTGAGGTGTGATGACGATGCACTACGGTGCAGAAGTAGTTGATGCCAAGCTTCCAGGAAAAGCCTCTAAGCATCAGGTAACATTGAATCGTACCCCAAACCGACACAGGTGGTCAGGTAGAGAATACTCAGGCGCTTGAGAGAACTCGGGTGAAGGAACTAGGCAAAATGGTGCCGTAACTTCGGGAGAAGGCACGCTGGCATTAGGTAAAGAGACTTGCTCTCGTAGCCGAAGCCAGTCGCAGATACCAGCTGGCTGCAACTGTTTAATAAAAACACAGCACTGTGCAAACACGAAAGTGGACGTATACGGTGTGACGCCTGCCCGGTGCTGGAAGGTTAATTGATGGGGTCAGCCGCAAGGCGAAGCTCTTGATCGAAGCCCCAGTAAACGGCGGCCGTAACTATAACGGTCCTAAGGTAGCGAAATTCCTTGTCGGGTAAGTTCCGACCTGCACGAATGGCGTAATGATGGCCAGGCTGTCTCCACCCGAGACTCAGTGAAATTGAACTCGCTGTGAAGATGCAGTGTACCCGCGGCAAGACGGAAAGACCCCGTGAACCTTTACTATAGCTTGACACTGAACATTGAGCCTTGATGTGTAGGATAGGTGGGAGGCATCGAAGCGTGGACGCCAGTCTGCGTGGAGCCAACCTTGAAATACCACCCTTTAATGTTTGATGTTCTAACTCGGCCCCGTAATCCGGGGTGAGGACAGTGTCTGGTGGGTAGTTTGACTGGGGCGGTCTCCTCCCAAAGAGTAACGGAGGAGCACGAAGGTTAGCTAATCACGGTCGGACATCGTGAGGTTAGTGCAAAGGCATAAGCTAGCTTGACTGCGAGAGTGACGGCTCGAGCAGGTACGAAAGTAGGTCTTAGTGATCCGGTGGTTCTGAATGGAAGGGCCATCGCTCAACGGATAAAAGGTACTCCGGGGATAACAGGCTGATACCGCCCAAGAGTTCATATCGACGGCGGTGTTTGGCACCTCGATGTCGGCTCATCACATCCTGGGGCTGAAGTAGGTCCCAAGGGTATGGCTGTTCGCCATTTAAAGTGGTACGCGAGCTGGGTTTAGAACGTCGTGAGACAGTTCGGTCCCTATCTGCCGTGGGCGTTGGAAGATTGAGAGGGGCTGCTCCTAGTACGAGAGGACCGGAGTGGACGAATCACTGGTGTTCGGGTTGTCATGCCAATGGCATTGCCCGGTAGCTAAATTCGGAAGAGATAACCGCTGAAAGCATCTAAGCGGGAAACTTGCCTCGAGATGAGTCTTCCCTGGGGCTTTAAGCCCCCTGAAGGAACGTTAAAGACTATGACGTTGATAGGCTGGGTGTGTAAGTGCAGCGATGCATTGAGCTAACCAGTACTAATGATCCGTGAGGCTTAACCTTACAACACCCAAGGTGTTTTGGTTATTTGAGAGTATATTTTAATTTTCAGCGATGTTTACAGATTGAATTGGCTGGCTGCATGGGAGTTATAGTGTAGCGGGTTGATTAAAACAGAATTTGCCTGGCGGCCATAGCGCGGTGGACCCACCTGAACCCATGCCGAACTCAGAAGTGAAACGCCGTAGCGCCGATGGTAGTGTGGGGTCTCCCCATGCGAGAGTAGGACACTGCCAGGCATCAAACACGCATCATCAGAGTGACATCTGGTGATGGACAAAATCGCCAAGCGCGGTTTTGCACAGCGAGAAGCGCTGGCCCTGAAAAGGGTAAGTATCAGGAAGATACACGTAAAAGAATCGGTGGAGCGGTAGTTCAGTTGGTTAGAATACCTGCCTGTCACGCAGGGGGTCGCGGGTTCGAGCCCCGTCCGTTCCGCCACTTATTTAAATTATGCCTGCTAATTTTAGCAGGCATAATGTTAAGCGTAATTTAGGGGCGTAGCTCAGTTGGTAGAGCACCGGTCTCCAAAACCGGGTGTCGCGAGTTCGAGTCTCTCCGCCCCTGCCATATTGAAAACCCTTCGTGAAAACGAGGGGTTTTTTTATGCCCAAAATAATCATTTGCCCTATTTCCTATACTCTCAGCAACCCTCTAGATAAGCCTTTCCCTTCCATTTTCTTCTCTATATAGCCCCTTGTTTTATTATTCTACATAGAAAATCCTGCCCATTTTATCCCTTCAAACAATATCTCTCGCTCAATTAATAACCGTTAATTACCTATATTTCTTTTAAATCTGCTATGAAAATTTAGCAGGTAACGTTCCCAATACATACCTATTTAGCTGAATTTATGTACAAAACGATTGTTATTCTGTGGTGTGACACTGCTCATTATTACTTTTACAAAATGTACTAAAACTAATTAACATTTTAGCTATCAGGAAGCTCACCTTAAAAAACATCATATGCTTTGAGATCAACATTATCTGCAAATTGGCCGAAGTTCAGGGCAGTAAATGGCCTGGATGATCTTAACTGTTCTTCGCAATAGTAGCGGGTCAACGGCTCAACGATGGCAAGTGAGGAGAGAAATATGTACAGGCGTTTACTGTTAGCAGCAGCTGTAACAGCAGCAATGTGTAGTGCAGTCCAGGCGGCTCCGTTAGTCGTGGGCTTTTCTCAGATTGGTTCAGAATCCGGTTGGCGCTCTGCGGAAACCAAGGTTTCTAAGCAAGAGGCTGAAAAACGCGGAATAACATTAAAAATCGCGGATGCCCAACAAAAACAAGAAAACCAAATCAAAGCGGTGAGATCCTTTATTGCTCAAGGTGTTGATGCCATCTTTATCGCTCCTGTCGTTGCTACTGGCTGGACGCCAGTTTTACAGGAAGCGAAAGAAGCTAAAATTCCTGTATTTCTGCTGGACCGTATGATTGAAGTGAATGATCCCTCTTTATATACAGCCGCGGTAGCTTCGGACAGTGTATATGAAGGTAAAGTTGCCGGCGAATGGCTGCTGAAAGATGTTGCGGGCAAGCCTTGTAACGTTGTCGAACTGCAAGGTACGGTTGGCTCCAGTGTGGCGATTAACCGTAAAAAAGGTTTCGCAGACGGGATAGCCTCAGCACCTAACGTGAAGATAATCCGCTCCCAATCAGGGGATTTCACACGTAGTAAAGGTAAAGAGGTTATGGAGAGCTTCATTAAAGCAGAGCAAAATGGCAAAAATATCTGTGCAGTTTATGCACATAACGATGATATGGCGATTGGTGCCATTCAAGCCATTAAAGAAGCTGGCTTGAAACCTGGCTCAGAAATCAAAATCGTTTCTATCGACGGTGTTCCTGATATTTTCAAAGCAATGAGCAGTGGTGAGGCTAATGCTACGGTTGAATTGACACCAAATATGGCTGGCCCTGCTTTTGATGCATTAATTGCGCTGAAGAAAGACGGCACCCAACCTCCTAAATTTATCCAGACAGAATCTCGCCTGTTGCAGCCGGATACGGCTAAACAGGAATATGAATCCAAGAAGAGCCTTGGCTATTGATTCAAATGGCGGGGCTTGCCCCGCCTGCTTTCGTCACCTGTATTTGGGCAATATCTGAGTCGTTTTTGAACGTGGGTACATCTGATGGAAACACTGCTAGAAGTCCGTGGCTTGTCAGTTGAATTTCCTGGTGTTAAGGCATTGGACTCTGTAGATTTTTCTCTGCATCGTGGCGAAGTTGTGGCTTTGCTGGGGGAAAATGGAGCAGGAAAATCGACGTTAATCAAAGCACTAACCGGAGTCTATAAGCGCGCCGCTGGTGAGGTTTATTTAGATGGCGTGGCCATTTGTCCCATTGACACTGCTGATGCCCAAAAGATGGGTATTGGCACTGTTTATCAAGAGGTCAATCTACTACCAAATATTTCTATTGCGGCGAATCTCTTTATTGGTCGCGAGCCATTACGTTGGGGATTTATTGATCATCGAACCATGAACCAACAGGCGGAAAAATTACTGCAAGGTTATGGTTTGATGCTAGATGTTCAGCGTCCTTTAGCCGATTTTTCTATTGCAATACAACAGATTGTTGCGATCGCTCGGGCAGTGGACCTTTCTGCCAAAGTACTGATTTTGGATGAGCCAACAGCGAGCTTGGATGCAAAAGAAGTCAGCATGTTGTTGGATATTCTACGCCAGTTACGTGATCAGGGCATTGGCATGGTTTTCGTGACTCATTTTCTCGATCAGGTCTATCGAATCAGTGACCGGATAACAGTATTGCGTAACGGTAAACTTGTCGGCACTAAAACCACGACGGAACTCCCGCGTATTGAATTGGTTCAGATGATGCTGGGCCACAGTTTCGATGAGAAATTATTAAAGCGTGGTGAACATAATATTGCTGTAAATCAGCCATTAGTCGAATTTAAAAATTATGGTCGCCGCGGTGTGGTTGAGAATTTTGATTTATCGGTTTCTCCCGGTGAAATTGTTGGGCTTGCCGGGTTATTGGGATCTGGTCGAACCGAAACGGCACAATTAATTTTTGGTGTGACCACTCCGGATAATGGCGAAGCCAAAATACAAGGTAAGCCAGTTAAAATCAGAACACCCCGGAAGGCCTCTAAATCTGGCTTTGGTTACTGCCCAGAAGATCGGAAAACCGATGGTATCGTGGGGGCTGCCACTGTCCGAGAAAATATTATTCTGGCTCTACAGGCCCAACGTGGGTGGTTGAGGCCAATTTCTATGCGTGAACAGACCCAAATTGCAGAAGATTTTATCCAGCAATTGGGTATTCGTACTCCTGGCCCTGAACAGCAAATTCAGTATCTCTCCGGCGGAAACCAGCAAAAAGTATTATTAGCCCGCTGGTTGGCCACAAAACCTCGATTTTTGATTTTAGATGAGCCAACTCGCGGCATTGATGTGGGCGCTCATGCTGAAATTATTCGACTGATTGAGAAACTGTGTGATGAAGGGTTGGCGCTATTAATCATCTCTTCCGAATTGGAGGAATTGGCAGGTTATGCCGATCGCGTCATTGTCCTGCGTGATCGCCGGCACATTGCACAACTTGGTCATGATGAGATTTCTGTTCCTGCCATCATGCAGGCGATCGCGGTGCAATAAGGAGTGACCTTATGGGAAACAGGAGCCTGTCAATGACGCAACAGCCGCGCAAAGTTAAATGGGTTTTACCGAAAGGTGCCACTCAGTTTGGTGCTCTGGCAGTTATTTTATTGATTGATAGTCTGGTCGCCCCGCATTTTTTCTCAATTCATATTCAGGACGGGCGGCTGTTTGGCAGTGTGATTGATATCTTAAATCGTGGTGCTCCAGTTGCTTTATTGGCGCTGGGAATGACGTTGGTTATCGCAACCGGAGGGATTGATTTATCTGTCGGAGCCGTGATGGCGATTGCTGGTGCTACGGCGGCGACTCTGACCAGTGCAGGATATCCTTTGGTAACGGTTTTGGCTGCGGCACTTGTGGTTGGAGCATTGTGCGGGCTATGGAATGGCTTTTTAGTGGCGGTATTACAAATCCAGCCGATTGTCGCCACCTTGATGTTAATGGTGGCAGGGCGAGGCATCGCCCAACTGATTACCGAAGGGCAAATCGTTACATTTGATAGCGGTGGTTTGGCAAAATTAGGTAGCACTACTTTGATGTATATGCCGATGTCAGTGGTTATTGCATTGGGTATGCTGATTATTGTGTGGTTATTGACTCGTAAAACAGCACTGGGGCTATTTATTGAGTCGGTCGGTATCAACTTACGCTCAGCACGTAATGCGGGGGTGAGTACTCGTCTGGTACTGATTGCTGTGTATGTGATTTGCGGTATTTGCGCGGCAGTTGCCGGCATTATTGTGACCGCAGATATTCGAGGTGCAGATGCGAATAATGCCGGTTTATGGTTGGAGTTGGATGCCATTTTAGCGGTGGTTATTGGCGGGGCTTCATTAATGGGAGGGCGTTTTAACCTTTTGCTCTCAGTTATTGGTGCTTTGATTATTCAGGGAATGAATACAGGGATTTTACTCTCGGGTTATCAACCGGAATTCAATCTGGTTCTTAAAGCCATTGTTGTACTAGCCGTCCTGGTGGTGCAGTCACCGATGATTTCATTGAGCCATATCTTCCGGAGGCGAAAATAATGCTAAAGCGTAATATTCCTTTGCTGATAACTATCGCCGTTTTTATCCTAGGATATGCATTTTGTCTTAGCCAGTTCCCCAGCTTTTCGTCTACCCGAGTATGGTGCGATTTACTGACTGATAATGCTTTTCTGGGCATTGTTGCTGTGGGTATGACTTTTGTTATCTTATCGGGGGGCATCGATTTATCCGTCGGCTCGGTCATTGCTTTCACCGGTGTATTGCTGGCGAAGTTAATTGGAACTTATGGCATTCACCCGATGTATGCTTTTGCCATGGTTTTGGTGATGGGGGCGATGTTTGGCGCATTCATGGGCTGGATTATTGATTCCCTGAAACTCCCGGCGTTTATTATTACCCTCGCCGGAATGTTTTTTGTTCGTGGTATGAGCTTTATTGTCTCTGAAGAGTCCATACCTATTGATCACCCGCTTTATGCCACGCTGGCGAATTATGCCTGGAAAGTCCCCGGCGGTGGACGCTTTACTCTGCTTGCCCTCATCATGCTTTTGGTTGTCGTGTTTGGTATTTTGCTGGCCCATCGTACCCGCTTTGGTCATAACGTCTATGCCATAGGGGGCAACAGTGTTTCAGCCGCCCTGATGGGCGTCCCGGTTCGCCAAACTACGATAAAAATCTACATGCTGTCGAGTACATTGGCTGCGCTGTCTGGAATTGTCTTTTCCCTCTACACCTCGGCAGGTTATGCATTGGCGGCCAGTGGTGTTGAACTGGATGCTATTGCCGCTGTGGTTATCGGTGGCACATTACTGACCGGTGGCATCGGTACCGTCTTTGGCACCCTGTTTGGTGTTTTGATTCAGGGCTTGATACAGAGCTACATTACTTTTGATGGCACACTCAGTTCATGGTGGACCAAGATTGTCATCGGAATTTTGTTATTCAGCTTTATTGCTATCCAGAAGGCGATGAGTGCTTTTTACTTAAATCGTCGAGCTCGCCCTCAGCCGCCGCCACTTAATCCTGTATAGCGCTTTGTGCTGCGTTATTCATGGGGGTTTTTAATAACTGTCGGATTAATACTTGCTGGTCACTGTTTTGCAACCAAACGGCATACAGTGGCCGCACGATAGGCGGTATATCAGCGTTAATCACCAGCTGTGGATACTCTTTTTGCCAATGTTCGGGCAGAAAAGCACAGCCGCCGGTTGTTTCTAATAGTTTCCGGGTTAAATGGGCCGAGGTCGTGGTCAGTACTGGCATCTGCTCGCTATTGAGTAATCTATTCTCTTGCTGATGGAAATCAGCCCCCCATTCAAGTTTGATATACGGTGCCTCAATTGCATTTTTATGCTCGGCATCGCCATCCATTTCTTCTGCCAGATCAAGGGGGGACGATGAGAACAGCCGTAGCGAAAAATGCCCTAACAGTAAACTGGCCAATTCGTCCATTTTAGGGGCTTCGGTCGTTATCAATAAATCCAGTTGCCGTTCGTGCAACTGCTTCACCAGCGATTGTCGCAGTGCAATACGAGCCTCAAGGCGCAATGCTTCACGTTGTTTATATAACTGTTGCAACCAGGGAGTGAGATAGGCCTCCCAAAGTGATGCGGTTGCACCAATGGACAACTCGGTGTGTTGCAGTGAATGTACCACCTCTTTTTTGGCTAGCTGCCAGGTACTCATCAGGGTTTCGGCGTAGGGCAGCAGCCTTTCACCTGCTGGGGTTAGACGAATATTATTGCGATGACGAGTGAATAAATTTGCACCTAATTGATTTTCCAACTGACGGATACGAAAACTTACCGCGGACTGCGTTAAGTACAAAGATTCAGCTGCGCGACCAAAGTGGCGAGTTCTACTGACCTCCAAAAAGGTTTTCAGTAATTCGGTATCCACACCTATCTCCAATTTTTTTTGTCGTTAAGATTTAAATGTTTTGTTTTACACGATGTCAAGCCTATCTAATACTCCGCGCCATAAACAGCACGACCATGAGAGAATTAGGAGCGTGTCAGATGGCGGATAGCTTCATCACGACCAATCGTTTTTTTGATAATAAACATTATCCTCGCGGGTTCTCGCGTCACGGCGATTTCACCATTAAAGAGGCGCAATTACTAGAGCGCCACGGCCATGCTTTTAACGAACTCGATCTCGGGAAACGCGAACCAGCAACTGAAGAAGAGCATTCATTTGTGGCTGTTTGCCGCGGTGAACGCGAGCCTGTTAGTGCCGAGGAAAAAGTTTGGTCCAAATATGTGACCCGGACTCGTCGTCCTAAACGTTTCCACACGCTGTCTGGCGGCAAGCCGCAGGTGGATGCAGTGGAAGACTATACCGATAACGACGACTAGTATCGTACCTAAAGCCGCAGGGGCTAGCGACTCGCGTCCACCCGGATCACTTACTTTTGTAAGCTCATCGTGGTGCAATTGCTTGCTACCTACCTGTGACTCTAATGACTTTGGGTATAGTATTGCGGGGGCTTTAGCCCCCTTTTTACTTTTTACATTAGGCTCTTATGCAACTGCAAAAGCAGCCGGTCCATACAACGATAGCTTAGTGCCTCGGAAAGATGTTTTTTTTGGATATTATCTTCCTGAGCTAAATCAGCAATCGTCCGGGCGACTTTCAAAATATGGTGCCAGGCGCGTACAGATAGCCCCAGAGTCAGCAAAACCTGTTCCAAGAATGCCGCATTCTCTGATGTTAAATAGCAATGCTCGTCCACTTCCTTGCTGTTAAGTTGTGTGTTTATTTTCCCTGCGCGATCCAACTGCTTCTGTCTTGCCTGTAATACCCGTTTTTTGACGGTTTCACTATTTTCCCCCTGATGTTTTTGCGCACCCAGCATGCCTGCGGGCAGTAATGGTACTTCTATCGATAAATCAAATCGGTCCAAAAATGGGCCAGACAGTTTTGCCAAATAGCGCAGGACTTGCTGCGGGGATGTTCGATTATGGATACCTTGATAGTGACCACTGGGACTGGGATTCATTGCCGCGATAAGTTGTACTTTAGCCGGAAAACACACTTTGGCTGCCGCTCGGGAAATAATAATTTCACCCGACTCTAGCGGTTCGCGCAGTGAATCCAGCACCCGACGTTCAAACTCCGGCAGCTCATCCAGAAAAAGTACGCCATTGTGTGCCAGTGATATCTCTCCAGGGCGGGGAATAGAGCCACCGCCAATCAGGGCAGCCATCGACGCGCTATGATGTGGGGCACGAAAAGCCCGACAGCGCCACTGAGTCGGCAGCTCATTACTGTGTAATAAACCATTAATGGCAGCGGCCTCCAGTGCTTCTTGATCTGTGAGCGGGGGCAGCAATCCGGTTAACCGATTAGCCAGCATAGTTTTGCCGGTACCCGGTGGCCCGAGTAACAGCAGGTTATGCCCGCCGGCTGCCGCTATCTCTAGTGCGCGTTTTGCCTGTGATTGGCCAATGATATCTTGCAGATCAAGATGGCTAGCACAATCTGTAGCATATTCAATGGATTGACCTTGCTCGAGGGCATTTTCGCCTTGCAAGAAACCACATACCGCTAACAAATGGTCAGCGACCCAACTGTTGCCTTGTGGGATAAGCCCAATTTCAAGGCTGTTTGCTGTTGGCAGAATTAATTGCCTATGGGCCTGACTGCTGGCGATCGCCGCCGGAATCGCGCCGTTAACCCGCCTTAGCGCCCCCGATAGTGCTAACTCACCCAAGAACTCATAGTGCGTTAATTTATCCGCAGGAATCTGTTCTGAAGCCGCCAATATTGCTAAAGCGATAGGCAGGTCATAACGCCCACCTTCTTTGGGTAAATCTGCCGGAGCCAAACTGACTGTGATCCGCTTGGCGGGAAAGGTGAAACCACTGTTGATTAATGCACTGCGGACTCTATCCCGCGCCTCTTTTACTGTCGTTTCTGGCAAGCCAACCAAGATTAACCCTGGTAATCCATTGCTGATATGGACTTCAACGGTGACTGAGGGAGCCTGAATACCTAAAGTGGCGCGAGTATGAATAGTTGCCAGTGACATGATGCCTTCCTTTGCCGTAATGCGTCCCTGCTGTTTGGGCGTGACTGTAGAATGCCGCAGGTTTTTTTTCGGCACACAGAAAAAGGATTGATTTGCGAAACCTCACGAGAAGTTTCGCTGCAATGGCGATGTGCAAATCAAAAATTGCGGTACAGGGCGCAAAAAAAGACCAAACATTCAATGAGGCTTTTACTGATTGATAAATAATATGTTTATGGTATTTCGCGGCCATGCTCACAAAATAATAATTTAAATAAATATTGTCAGATAACCGATAACTGTGATAACTCTGTAGGTATTCGTTCGACACTAGATAGATGAACAACCTAATTATGAAAGCGATTGTCCAAGTGATTAACCTAGTCCTAATTAGCGTGGTGGTGATTATTATCCCACCGTGCGGGGCTGCACTTGGACGAATAAAGGCATAAAAATCAAGCCTTAATCTCAAGAGAACCCCCGCACCGAAAGGTCCGGGGGTTTTTTTATTGGTACGTTAAAAGACGCGAGGAACATAAAATGCACAACAGAATAAAATCCTGCTCCTCCCGCAAAAGGTCGGGGAAATAACTATGAATGGTGCTCAGTGGGTGGTTCAAGCGTTGCGTGCACAGGGTGTTGATACGGTATTCGGCTATCCGGGCGGGGCGATTATGCCTGTCTACGATGCTTTGTATGATGGTGGTGTTGAGCATTTGCTCTGCCGCCATGAGCAGGGCGCTGCGATTGCCGCTATCGGTTACGCACGTGCCACCGGAAAAGTCGGGGTGTGTATTGCCACTTCCGGCCCCGGAGCCACTAATCTGATCACCGGTTTGGCTGATGCTTTGTTAGATTCAGTGCCGGTTATTGCTATCACCGGTCAGGTTGGTTCTGCATTAATCGGTACCGATGCTTTTCAGGAGATTGATGTTTTAGGCCTGTCGCTGGCCTGTACCAAACACAGTTTCTTGGTTGAATCACTGGATGCATTGCCGGGCATTATGGCTGAAGCCTTTGCTATTGCTACCAGCGGCCGCCCTGGGCCGGTTTTAATTGATATCCCGAAAGACATTCAGTTAGCTGTGGGCGATTTGACCCCACATTTGATGCCAGTTGAAGAGCATCTGGTTGATTCTGCAGCGGAGTTACAACAAGCCTGGGATATGTTGGCGACAGCTAAAAAACCGATGCTGTATGTTGGCGGCGGTGTCGGCATGGCGCAGGCGGTTCCCGCTTTACGTCAGTTTATCGAAGTAACCGGTGTGCCTGCGGTCGCGACGTTGAAAGGTTTGGGCGCACCCGATAGCGAGCATCCTTGTTATTTGGGTATGTTAGGCATGCACGGCACCAAAGCCGCGAACTTTGCGGTGCAGGATTGTGATTTATTAATCGCTGTAGGTGCCCGTTTTGATGACCGCGTAACCGGGAAACTGAATACATTCGCCGCGAAAGCAAAAGTTATCCATATGGATATCGACCCGGCAGAGTTGGGTAAATTGCGTCAGGCACACGTTGCGTTACAAGGCGATTTGAAAGTATTGTTGCCCGCGTTACAGCAACCGCTGAATATTCAGCCATGGCGTGATGAGGTTATAGCGTTAAAACAACAGCATAGCTGGCGTTATGACCATCCCGGCCAAGCAATTTATGCCCCATTGTTGCTTAAGCAAATCTCTGAGCGTAAAGCCCCACAAACCGTGGTGACGACCGATGTGGGCCAGCACCAGATGTGGACTGCACAACACATGAACTTTACTCGCCCTGAGAATTTCATCACCTCCAGCGGTTTGGGCACGATGGGTTTTGGCGTTCCCGCCGCCGTTGGTGCGCAAATGGCTCGTCCTGATGACATGGTTATCTGTGTCTCCGGCGATGGCTCGTTTATGATGAATGTTCAGGAGTTGGGTACGATAAAACGAAAACAGTTGCCGCTGAAAATCGTTTTATTGGATAACCAGCGATTGGGTATGGTTCGACAGTGGCAGCAACTGTTTTTTGATGGACGTTATAGCGAAACCAATCTTTCTGATAACCCCGATTTCATCACACTGGCCAGTGCTTTCAATATCCCCGGCCAACGTATCACCCGCAAAGACCAAGTCGACGCCGCTCTGGATGCACTGTTTAACAGTGAAGGCCCCTATTTGCTCCAGGTTTCCATCGACGAACTCGAAAACGTTTGGCCGTTAGTGCCGCCAGGCGCAGGTAATGAAACCATGCTGGAGAAAATCTCATGATGCAACATCAACTCTCTATCCAAGCCCGCTTCCGCCCTGAGATGTTAGAGCGCGTATTGCGGGTTGTGCGGCACCGCGGCTTTCAGGTTTGTGCTATGAATATGTCGCCAATGATTAATGCTGAGAATATTAATATTGAATTGACCGTTGCCAGCGGGCGACCTGTCGATTTACTGTCTTCTCAGCTGAGTAAGCTTATGGATGTCGCCTGCGTCGAGATCCTACAACCTAATACATTACAGATACGCGCCTGATGCGCCACAAGGAAAGAAAAGAATGACGAAGAAAGCTGATTACATTTGGTTTAACGGCGAAATGACTCCGTGGGCAGAGGCTAAAGTTCACGTGATGTCTCACGCGTTACACTATGGCACGTCAGTCTTCGAAGGTGTTCGTTGCTACGAATCCCATAAAGGGCCGGTCGTTTTCCGCCACCGCGAACACATGCAGCGCCTGCATGACTCCGCCAAAATTTACCGTATGCCGGTTTCTCAGACGGTTGATGAGCTGATGGAAGCTTGCCGCGAGACACTGCGTAAAAATAATCTGACCAGCGCTTATATCCGCCCATTGGTGTTTATTGGTGATGTCGGCATGGGTGTTAATCCGCCAGATGGTTATAAGACGGATGTCATCATTGCGGCCTTCCCATGGGGTGCCTACTTGGGTGCAGAAGCGCTGGAGCAAGGTATTGATGCCATGGTTTCTTCATGGAACCGTGTTGCGCCGAACACTATTCCAACCGCCGCTAAAGCTGGGGGCAACTATTTGTCTTCCTTGCTGGTGGGCAGCGAAGCACGTCGCCACGGTTATCAGGAAGGGATTGCCCTGGATATTCACGGCTTCCTGTCTGAAGGTGCCGGTGAAAACCTGTTTGAAGTGAAAGATGGCATTCTGTTCACACCGCCATTTACCTCTTCTGCTCTGCCGGGCATCACGCGCGACGCCATCATCAAACTGGCTAAAGATATGGGTCTGGAAGTCCGTGAGCAAGTCTTGTCACGTGAATCCCTCTATCTGGCGGATGAAGTGTTTATGTCCGGTACTGCGGCAGAAATTACCCCGGTTCGTAGCGTGGATGGCATTCAGGTCGGCATTGGTAAACGCGGCCCGATTACCAGCAAGATTCAACAAGCCTTCTTTGGCCTGTTTACCGGTGAAACCGAAGATAAATACGGTTGGTTGGATCCAATCAATCCACAATAAAAATAGATAGACAGAATCAGCAGGTGGTTCGTTCGCCACCTGCAATACAGCATAACCTGGAGTGAAGAGACAATGCCTAAGTACCGTTCCCATACCACCACCCATGGCCGCAATATGGCCGGCGCCCGCGCACTGTGGCGCGCTACCGGTATGACCGATGATGACTTCGGCAAACCGATTATTGCGGTAGTTAACTCATTTACCCAGTTTGTACCGGGCCACGTTCATTTGCGCGACTTAGGAAAACTGGTAGCGGAGCAAATTGAAGCGTCTGGCGGTGTGGCTAAAGAGTTCAACACTATTGCGGTGGATGATGGGATCGCGATGGGCCACGGCGGCATGCTCTATTCATTGCCTTCACGTGAATTGATTGCCGACTCTGTTGAGTACATGGTTAACGCCCACTGCGCGGATGCCATGGTCTGCATTTCAAACTGCGACAAAATTACCCCAGGGATGCTGATGGCGTCTCTGCGCCTGAATATCCCGGTGATCTTTGTGTCCGGCGGCCCAATGGAAGCCGGTAAAACCAAGCTGTCCGACAAAATCATCAAGCTGGATCTGGTAGACGCCATGATTCAGGGGGCTAACCCGAATGTCAGCGACGCCGACAGCGAGCAGATTGAGCGCTCGGCCTGCCCAACTTGCGGCTCTTGTTCCGGGATGTTTACCGCCAACTCGATGAACTGCCTGAATGAAGCACTGGGTCTGGCTCTGCCGGGTAACGGCTCACTGCTGGCAACACATGCGGATCGTAAGCAACTGTTCCTGGATGCGGGCAAACATATTGTCGAGCTGACCAAACGTTATTACGAACAGGATGATATCAGCGCCTTGCCGCGTAGCATTGCCAACAAAGCCGCATTTGAAAATGCCATGACGCTGGATATCGCCATGGGCGGTTCCACCAATACCGTATTGCACTTGCTGGCTGCGGCACAGGAAGGGGATATTGATTTCGATATCAGTGATATCGACCGGTTATCTCGTCAGGTGCCTCATTTGTGCAAAGTGGCTCCAAGCACTCAGAAATACCATATGGAAGACGTACACCGCGCCGGTGGCGTTATCGGTATTTTAGGTGAGTTGGATCGTGCCGGGTTGCTTAACCGCGAGGTTCGTAACGTGTTGGGGCTGGATCTGCCACAAACCTTGGCGGCCTATGACGTTATGCTGACCGGCGATGAAAAGGTCAAAAGCATGTACTCCGCAGGCCCAGCGGGTATCCGTACCACCAAAGCCTTCTCTCAGGATTGCCGTTTCCCGTCACTGGACACCGACCGCGAAGAGGGTTGTATCCGCACGCGTGAACATGCTTACAGTCAGGACGGTGGTTTGGCGGTGTTGTACGGCAATATCGCCGCTAATGGCTGCATTGTAAAAACCGCCGGTGTGGATAAAGACAGTTTGACCTTCCGTGGTCCGGCTAAAGTTTATGAAAGTCAGGATGATGCGGTAGCCGCTATTCTGGGCGGAAAAGTCGTCGCGGGCGATGTGGTGGTGATTCGCTACGAAGGGCCGAAAGGCGGGCCGGGGATGCAAGAAATGCTGTATCCGACTACTTACCTGAAATCCATGGGGCTGGGTAAGAGCTGTGCATTGCTGACGGATGGTCGGTTCTCTGGCGGAACCTCTGGTTTGTCGATTGGTCACGTTTCTCCGGAAGCGGCCAGTGGTGGCCTGATTGGTTTGGTACAGGATGGCGATTTCATTGATATCGATATCCCGAACCGTGGCATTAAATTGGATGTGAGTGAGTCTGAGCTGGCTGCTCGTCGTGAAACTGAAGAGGCCCGTGGTGATGCCGCATGGTCACCGAAAGCCCGCGAACGTCAGGTTTCTTATGCACTGCGCGCTTATGCCCTGCTGGCAACCAGCGCCGACAAAGGTGCGGTGCGCGACAAAAGTAAGCTGGGAGGCTAATACCCATGGCGGTATCTCAACCCTTATCTGCTGCCCCCTGCGGGGCCGAATATCTGCGGGCGATACTTCGCGCGCCGGTGTATGAGGTGGCGCAAGTCACCCCGCTGCAAGTGATGGAAAAAATCTCTTCCCGCTTGGGTAATACCATTTTGGTGAAGCGAGAAGACCGGCAGCCGGTGCACAGTTTTAAACTGCGCGGTGCTTATGCCATGTTAGCCGGGCTGACGGAAGAACAGAAAGCTTGCGGCGTGATAACTGCTTCGGCGGGTAACCATGCGCAGGGTGTGGCGCTTTCGGCCAGTAAACTCGGCATTAAGGCTCTAATTGTGATGCCGGTGGCAACCGCTGATATCAAGGTTGATGCTGTGCGTAGTTTTGGTGGCGAGGTGCTGTTGTTTGGTGCCAATTTTGATGAAGCCAAAGCCCGAGCTATCGCACTGTCCCAGCAGCAGGGGTATACCTTTGTGCCTCCGTTTGACCATCCGGCAGTGATTGCCGGGCAGGGAACGCTGGCGATGGAGTTGCTCCAGCAAGACGCACATATTGACCGGGTATTTGTTCCGGTCGGTGGTGGCGGGCTGGTGGCCGGTGTGGCGGTGCTTATCAAGCAACTGATGCCGCAGATTAAAGTGATTGGGGTTGAGGCCGAAGATTCCGCCTGTTTACATGCTGCATTGCAGGCGGGTAAGCCGGTGGATCTGGCGCGAGTTGGGTTGTTTGCCGAAGGTGTGGCCGTTAAGCGCATTGGTGATGAGCCTTTCCGCTTGTGTCAGGAGTATCTGGACGATGTTATTACTGTCGACAGTGATGCTATCTGTGCGGCGGTAAAAGACTTATTTGAAGATGTGCGCGCCATTGCTGAGCCTTCAGGGGCGCTGGCACTGGCGGGACTGAAAAAGTATGTTCAGCAGCACGATATTAAAGGTGAGCGTCTGGCTCATGTGCTATCTGGTGCTAATGTTAACTTCCACGGTTTGCGCTATGTTTCAGAGCGCTGTGAGCTGGGTGAACAGCGCGAAGCCTTGCTGGCGGTGACCATCCCCGAACAAAAGGGCAGTTTCCTGCGTTTTTGCGAGTTGCTGGGCGGTCGTTCAGTGACCGAATTTAACTACCGTTATGCCGATGCAGATAACGCCTGTATTTTCGTCGGGGTGCGTTTGACCCGCGGTTATGCAGAGCGGGCGGAGATTTTGTCCGAGTTGCAGGAGAAAGGTTACCAGGTCGTCGATTTGTCCGATGACGAGATGGCGAAGCTACATGTGCGCTATATGGTGGGGGGGCGCCCTTCCAAACCGCTGCGTGAGCGCTTATTCAGCTTTGAATTCCCGGAATCACCCGGCGCATTGCTGAAATTCCTGCATACCTTGGGCACGCATTGGAATATCTCGCTGTTCCACTATCGCAGCCACGGCACTGATTTTGGCCGGGTGCTGGCCGGGTTTGAGTTATCGGCAACTGAGCCGCAATTTGAACAACATCTGACAGCACTGGGCTACGATTGCCATGATGAAACAGATAACCCAGCGTTTAAATTCTTTTTAGCCGGTTAGTTGGTGTAGCTAGATATAAATTCAATATCCCGTCTTATTTAAACCCAGTCTCCATAAGAGTCTGGGTTTTTTTATATTGCTTATTTTTGTATTAATAGTGTTTTAAAAACCTCCTATTTTCTCAAATATTCTTTAAGCATGAGAAATATAAATTAAATTGATTATTATTATCAGTGCAACTGAAATTAACATTCTGTTAAATCACAATTGCATTGCGCTTAATAGGGTTAATAACATTTAATAAAACAATGGAGTTTATAAGTATGAGTATTTTAGAACCGTCGGTAGCTACCTCGGAGCAGAAAGATGCAACTGAGCTGAATAATTTGAACAATGCCAATGGTGAATTATCAGTACCAAAAAACACATTAGATGAATTAACATCTTTAAATGTTGCTATTCCAATCGATGAATTTAAAGAAGAAGATCAGAAGGTATTTGAGGATGAAAATGGTCATATAACAAAAATTACCAGGAAAATATATTCCCAGGGTATTTTATATGGTCACGTTGATTTTACTTTTTCAAATGACTCCGCTGGCAAGTTTTATATGACATCTGTTACTGCTGATATATATAGCAATGGAAAGATAAGAGATTCCTGTAGCGTATTCTATGCTAATACTAACGATCAAGGTATAACAGAGATTATTGAAACATCCTATATTTATCGTGAGGATTATACAATAATCAATGCTCACTATTATGATAAATATAAGCATCTCACAAAGACCGTAGTTGAGAAGGAATTTCATAGCGGTTCAAGTGATACTGATATTATATCTTATAATAAAGATGGCCAGATCACCGAGATTACTAATAAGAGCAATGATGGTGATAGTACGAGGCAGGTCGACGTTATACGCTTCAGTTATAATAAAAATAAATATATCACCGAAGAGGTTAAAGAATGTCGTATTAATGATTTTCTTCAAAAGAGAGTTGAAACTAAATATGCAGTTTTAGATGGCAATACTGGTGAGACTTATAAATCATCCATTATAACTACATCGTATGGTGAAAATAGTACAGTAAAGATCGACAAGGAGTATTTTGATCGACAGGGTAACATAACAGTTACTATGAGTCAGACCAGCTATAGTAACGGCTGGAAGTTCGTCAAAATTGGCTTTTGTTCTTATAATGAAAATAATCATATCACAAAGATATTTGAATATTGCTATCTTAATGATGTATTGAATAGCACAGTTGAAACTAAATATATTGTTTTAGACAGCAATACTGGTAAGACTTATAAATCATCGGTTATTACTCAGCACTATGTATCAGGAGACACTGATAATGTCTACAGTATTAAAAGTGAATGTTTTGATAGGCAAGGTAATATAACGAAAACTATTGAGAAAAAATATATTAATAAAATATTGAATGAAAGAATTGAAACTGAATATATAGTATCAGATAGCAGTTTTGGTGGGAGTTATAAGTCGTCAATTACTACTGTGCGCTATGGCTCCGAAGGTGAGAGCAATATTGTTAGTATCAATAAGGAATATTTTGATAAGCAGAGTAATAAAATAGAATCTGTCGATGAGAGCTATTATCATCGTGGCTCTAAATATATAAAAAATACGTATTATAATAAAAATAAACAGATTACCAAGACAATTGAAAAATACCATAATAATAGTATTTTTAACCGTAAAGTTACCACTAAATATAGTGTTGCAGACAACATTACTGGTGAGGTTTATAAATCTTCAATTATTTCTATAGACTATAATCGAAAAGGTGTTAACACGATCAAAAGTGAATATTTTGATCGACATAAAAACAAAACAGAAGAGAGTGAGAAAAATTATACCAATAACATATTAGACGATGAAGTTATAAAACAATATACAGTTTTAGATAGTAATTCGGGTGAGGCTTATAAGTCGGCCAATTTTTATATAAAATATAGTGTTGTAGGGAGGTATAGAGTTAAAGCTGAATACTTCAATGAGCAGGGTAATATAATAAATAATTCTGATGCACTATATGTTAATGATATTCTGAGTTTTATAAGTGAGGATTACTTTAATGATTCAGAGATCCTTGAGCGTAATGTTACCATTAATACTAATTATGATCCTGACGGTAATGTTATTGGCTATAAGCAATGTGAAAGTAAATATAATGAACGTGGGAAATTAATAGATAGCCAGAATACGGAATATGATATTTATGGTCAGGAAATTATCAATATTAAAGATAAAGCCCCCATTGGGCCAGGTATGAATTCATTAATCGAAGCAATAGGCAGTTTCTCTGCCCAAGAGTCTGTATTTTCGAACATTGATTATCACGGGCAGGGTAATATGCTCAATACTTTTGTGGCAACGACTAACCAATTCGACGCTCTGCAATAAATAGTGCTCAATACGGTATGGGTTAATGCTATTGATGCCAGCTAATAAGGGAACGCATTATAATAGCCCCCAAAATGCTTCAATCAGCGGTTCATTGAGCCGCTTTTTCGGCACACAAACACCTAATTCAAAAGGCTCTACCAGCGAGATATCATCCAATAGCGAAATTCGGTTACGTACTGGTTCTGGGCTGTTATCGACCACCACCGATGGAATCAACGCCACGCCACATCCCAACGCCACCATCGACACAATAGCCTCATGACCGGAAACTGTTGCGTATATCAATGGGTTAGTGATGCGTTGGCGGCGGAACCACAAATCGATACGTTTTCGTGATGGGCCGTGTTCCGGCAAAATAAAGGGAATATTGGCCCAATCTGGCTGCTCAACTGACACTAACTCTCGCACCGCACAAGGGAGTGCCGGGGCAATGAGCACCAATGGGATCTCGCCAATTTGGGTAAAAGCCACGCTGGTGGGTAAAACTTCAGGGCGACCGGCAATCCCCAAGTCAGCTTCATTGGATTGCACTTTATCAACAGCATCGGCTGCATCGCCGGTGGTAAGTTTAATTTCAACCAGTGGATGGCGAGCCCGGAAGCGATCGAGAATCGGCGGTAAATGGCTGTATGCCGCGGTGACCGAGCAAAATAACCGTAATTCACCACTCAGTGACGGGCCGTGTTGGCCTAGGGCATGAAGCAATTGCTGATATTGCAGCAAGGTTTGTTGTGCAAAAGCTTTTAACTGGGTGCCGGCATCGGTCAGTTGTACCGTGCGGTTATCACGCAAAAACAGCGGTTGACCAATGGTCTCTTCTAGCCGCTGGATCTGGCGCGACAAGGTGGATGGACTGACGTGCATCGCTTTGGCTGAGCGGCCAAAATGGCGGCTTTCAGCCAAATGCAGGAATAATTTTAAGTCGCGTAAATCCATGGCCGCCAGCCCTCACTGGGAATGTAATAAGAACGTTGCAATAATTGCAATGTGACATTGTCAATATATCAATTTCCGCAATGGATTTCCTGTCATATAGTGAATTCACGCTAATCCCCAGCACAGACAGGGGATGTGAAAAACATTCAGTACACAAACACAACATTCGTTTGCAGTAACCAGAAAAATAGCTGCACCCACAAAACAGAACCCGAACGGAGTAATACCATGGCTAACTATTTCAACACATTGAACCTACGTCAGCAGTTGGCGCAATTAGGTAAGTGTCGCTTTATGGCACGAGATGAATTTGCCGATGAAGCAGGCTACCTGAAAGGGAAAAAAGTGGTGATTGTCGGCTGTGGCGCGCAAGGTCTGAACCAAGGCTTGAACATGCGTGACTCCGGTTTGGATGTGGCTTATGCCCTGCGTAAAGAAGCGATTGCAGAGAAGCGCGCTTCATGGCGTAAAGCGACCGAGAACGGCTTTAAAGTAGGTACCTACGAAGAGTTGATTCCACAAGCAGATTTAGTGGTTAACCTGACACCAGACAAACAGCATTCTGCGGTAGTTCAGGCGATTCAGCCCTTGATGAAAGATGGTGCAGCACTGGGTTATTCTCACGGTTTCAACATTGTTGAAGTGGGCGAGCAAGTGCGTAAAGACATCACTGTGGTGATGGTTGCGCCAAAATGCCCAGGTACCGAAGTTCGTGAAGAATACAAACGTGGTTTTGGTGTGCCGACATTGATCGCGGTTCACCCGGAAAACGACCCTAAAGGCGAAGGTATGGCGATTGCCAAAGCATGGGCAGCGGCGACAGGCGGCCATCGTGCCGGTGTGCTGGAATCTTCTTTCGTTGCTGAAGTGAAGTCTGACTTGATGGGCGAGCAAACTATCCTGTGTGGTATGTTGCAGGCCGGTTCACTGCTGTGCTTCGACAAGTTGGTTTCTGAGGGTACCGATGCTGCTTATGCTGAAAAACTGATTCAATTCGGTTGGGAAACCATCACTGAAGCTCTGAAACAGGGCGGGATTACGCTGATGATGGACCGTCTGTCCAACCCAGCTAAACTGCGTGCTTATGCGCTGTCCGAACAACTGAAAGAGATTATGGCGCCGCTGTTCCAGAAACATATGGACGATATTATTTCCGGTGCGTTCTCCAGCGGGATGATGGCCGACTGGGCTGAAGACGACGTTAAATTGCTGAACTGGCGTGAAGAGACCGGCAGAACCGCGTTTGAGAATGCGCCACAGTATGAAGGCAAAATCTCTGAGCAAGAATACTTCGATCACGGCGTGTTGATGATTGCGATGGTGAAAGCTGGGGTTGAGCTGGCATTCGAAACTATGGTGGCTTCTGGCATCATCGAAGAGTCTGCTTATTACGAATCGCTGCATGAACTGCCATTGATTGCCAACACTATTGCTCGTAAGCGTCTGTATGAAATGAACGTGGTTATCTCTGATACTGCGGAATACGGTAACTACCTGTTTGCTAACGCGGCAGTTCCATTGCTGAAAGGCAAATTCATGGATTCTCTGCAAGCCGGGGACTTGGGTAAAAGTATTGCCGGTACTGCGGTAGACAATGCTCAACTGCGCGATGTCAACGAAGCTATTCGCAATCACCCAATCGAAGCTGTAGGGCATAAGCTGCGTGGGTATATGACTGATATGAAACGTATCGCGGTTGCGGGTTAATCAAGCTATCTTACTGGCCATTTTAGGTTTGGGCAGTATCCAGTAATAAGCCATTCTGAAAGCCTCTCTGCAAAGAGAGGCTTTTTTTTATCTCGGATTTTATGTATTTCGACGCTATAAAAATTTATTAAATTAATGCTATCGCGGCCCGTAAAAACTCTTGTAAGGTGTCAATCGTGGTTAAATACATCGCCACTAATATCTATTTTTGATTTCATAAAACATAACATTATTTTTATTTTGATGCATCAACCTTGCTAATTAGCGAGGTTTTTTTGTTTATTTTTATTGTAGTCAGTCATATTAAAAATACTTAAATATATTAAGGAGAAAACTAATGAGTGATATTCAAACTGTTCTGGCACGTTGGGGAGTATGGGCTAGAGATAATTCCAATCTTGATTATCCTCATATTGATAATGAGTTTAAAGATCTGATGATTAGTCAAATAGGTATTGAGTCTTGCTGTGATAATGACGGACTCGCAATTGATAATATCATTGCTAACTTACAGCGTGCATCAAGAGAAAAGGAGCTGGAGCTTATTGTGCGCCATTATATTTATGGTCAGTCAAAGTGCTCAATAGCTCGGCTGGTAAAATATAATGAACGGGAGATTAGACGCCAATTAAGAATGGTGGAAAGTTTTATTGAAGGGTGCTTAACACAATTGAAATTCCCTCTGGAAATGTACGAGAAATAATCTAAATGTCCTATCAATATAAAAGAGGTGAAAAAAAAGAATATAAATAATAAAACTCTTGTTAGTCAGAATACTTAAATAAGGAAATAAAATATGGGAGAAGGACACAGTAATGTAACAGGACATGGTGGTCGTGGCCCTACCGGTGGTGTGAAAGGCGGGCCAACAGGTTTTGGTGGCGGAAATCCTAACAGTGGTAAGGGATGGGGAGTATCACAGACGCCCTATGGCCCGCTTCACAATTACAATCCAGGAAAGTTTGGCAACAGCCACTCTTCTCGTGGCAACCGGGGCGGCGGTCACAACGCAGGGCATCGCGGAAATTCACCTAATCTGTCAGAAAAACCAGAACTTCAGGTGGCCATTGTGCCTGGTATCGCGGTTCCCTTGACATTGGTTGCCAGCGAATGGGGGTTCACACTGTATAACCCGAAGCTGGTGGCTGCTGCAATGGATGCTGCGTTTAGCCGATTAGCGGTGGTTGCCATGGATGCGGCACCGTATGTCGGTCGCTTCGCTGGTATCGTTGGCATGATGCTCGTTCCATCTGAAATTGCCAAGGATGATATGTCAGTAACCCGGCGTACGGTTGTCACCCTGCCCGCCGACAGGATTACAACCATGCCATTTGCTCAATTACCGACACAACCCGCAGTCGTCGCTAATACCCGACTCCACGATATGGTGCAGGATGGTATGCAGAAAATTGCGCTAGTGAAATCCAATAATGTGCCCGCCACTGTGCCAGTCGTTCAAGCTAAGCCCACGGTACGGCCAGGGGTATTTACTGCTCAAATATTGCATGGTATGCCGCCGATTCACATCCACGTTGAGACGCAATCCCCACCACCCGCAACATTACCGGCAAAAGGGATCAATGAGGTAAAAGATGCGCCGGTGATAGCAGTTTCCTCTCCATTAGGAAATCACAGTCATGACGCCATTGTTTACTTCCCACCAGAGGCTAAAACAGATCCTGTTTATATCTCGGTAACTACCCTGTTGACGCCAGAGCAAATAAGGCAGCAGGAAGATGAAGATCGGCGAAAGCAGGCGGCATGGGAGGCCAGCTATCCAATCGAGGCTGCGGAGAACCTGCTGAGTATCGCCAATGATGCTTTACGCCGAGAGCAACATAATGTTTACCCATTCCAGGCTGTATTAGATGAGTTTAAAAATAGTTGGGAAGGGCAACTTTTAACCGATCCTGAGGGGCACCCATTCAATGAGGATTTTGAAGAGTATTATTATTTATCAATGAATTATAGATATCAATTTGTATACAACATTAAGGTGGAGAATCGTCAAGACTTAGATAAGTTGCTCACTATTGGTGGTGAAGCCTTTGATCCTTTCCCTAATGGGATTACTCAGGAAGATCTTGATTTCTTTAAGGATGAACATCCTGCGTTAATCATGCAGGCGCTAATTATTGAGGAATACAATCTGCTGCGCCAGCATCTCTTAGCGCATCAGGCCAAGATTCATGTGGCTCAGACGGCTTTAAATTCTGCTCAACATCAATTAAATATGGCCCAAGATGAAGTCAATAATGCAGAACAGCATTTAATTCAGGCTAAAGTCCAACGAGTTCATGCTGAGAATGCTCGACTGGCGGTAGAGGCAGCAGAAAGGCGGCGAATTGTAGAGGAACAACAAGCCGCTGAGGAGGTTGAGCGACAGAGGATTGTTCATCAAAATACATTTTTCTTACCTGCTCACCCGATAAGAAGTCGATATTCCGCCGGTTTTTCTATCGCAGATAAAGGGGCTATCACCCTGGCTTCTCCTGCGATTCAAGGCCTGAGTACTTCATTATCGGCGGCATTAGCAAAATTTCGAACTATTGCCGTCTCTTCGTTGGCAGTTCCGATCGCCGCAATTATCGGTGCAGGTTTCTATCCGAGTAATACAGGCCAAAGTGGGGCACCGTCCCCTTTGGCAGGCAGTATAGCTCTTAGTGAAATGGGATTATCAGCGACGACTCCGTTGCCATTAGAAGGTGAGATTGACCTCCCCGCCAGAATGGTAATGGCGAATACTCGTAATACTACGGTGTTCTGGGCGGTCAAAACGGGAATCGCTGGTATTACCTCTAAGGTGAAAGCCGGTGTTGCCCAGTTTGACAGATCAACAGGGGTTTATACCTTTACCACTGATAGTCTGCCGCCACGAACCTTTACTTTTACCCCAGTACGTCCCTCTGGGTCCGAAGTCAGATGGGTATTTCCGAACCCAGCCAATGTGCCAGTACTCCCGCTGAATACCGGCATAGATATTGAACATGTAGCAAGCCCGCTCGTCTTGCCACAACCTCTGTTACAGGAGGGGCATTTCCACGATTACATCATCTGGTTCCCGGCAGACTCGGGATTGCAACCGGTGTATATTTATCTTAATAGTCCAAGGAATGAGCCGGGTGTTGTAACGGGGCATGGAGAGCCAATTTTTGGTAATTGGTTAGCCGAGGCGGGTAAAGGTCTGGGGGCACCGATCCCATCACAAATTGCGGATAAATTACGAGGCCAAGAATTCAGTAGCTTTGATAAATTCCGGGAAACATTTTGGAGGGAGGTGAGTCAAGATCCTGAATTGGCGGGGCAGTTTAATAAAATCAACAGATCTATTATGCGTAATGGGATCTCTCCATTCCCTCCTAAAAAAGAACATGTTGGAGGAAGAGAAAAATATGAAATTCATCACGTCAATCCAATTAATGGTGGTGGTGCAGTTTATGATATAGATAATCTGCGCGTGGTCACACCGAAGCGACATATTGAAATACATACAAGAAATGGAGTGTAACGATGACCATTAAGAAGTTATCAGAATATACTGAGAGCGAATTTCTTGAACTGATTAAATCCCTTTTTGATGGGAATTTTAAGTCAGAGGAAGAGCTTGATGCAGTAGTTCACGAACTTGTTGACGCAGTTGACCATCCTGATGGAACAGATATTCTTTTTTATCCTTCAGATGATAGAGAGGATAGTCCTGAAGGTGTCCTTAATTTTATTAAAAAATGGCGAGCCGAAAATGGTAAGCCAGGTTTTAAAGAGTAAACTCGGTCATTAAGTTATAATGCAAGCCACTGCTTTGATTGGCTTGCATATTTTATAGTGATTATTTACTCAATCATCAATTTACTTTTATAATAAATTATTTGTATATAACCATGTGAGATATATTTTAAATATGTCGCCAATAAATAAAATATTGTTTTTTACTAATGCTATTGCCTGATTTTTTGGCATAGGTCTCAAAATTAAAATGTTAATTTTCTTATAGTAAGCTTCTTCGCTATTTAGTAATGATTGTTTATTTATATAGACTACTAATTCTAATTATTAAAAATAAATGGAATTAAAATATATTAAGGAGATAAGTTATGAATGATATTAAAACTGTTCTGGCACGTTGGGGCGTCTGGGCCAGAGATCATCCTCATCTTGATTATCCACATATTGCGAGTGGATTTAAGAGCGCGACTGCGATACGGCGTAAAGTTGAGCCTTGCTGCGATAATGACGGGCTTATAATAGATAATATTCTTGGTAACTTACAGCGTGCTTCTAAAGAAAGCGGATTAGAGCTTATTCTTCGTCATTATGTTTATGGCCAATCCAAATGCGCTATTGCTAGATTAAAGAAATGTGATGAACGGGAAATTAGGAGTCAGTTACAAATTGCTGAGAGCTTTATTGATGGTTGTATGACACAGTCAGAAACTTCTTTGGAAATGAACAAAATATAAACTAAAATAATGTGTTTTATATAGAGTGCCGGGTTGCGCCACCTATATAAGGCAGCGCACGACCAATTTAGTTACGGTACAACACTTTAATGATGTGATAACCGAATTGGGTCTTTACTGGGCCATAAGGTTGCAGCAATTCACAGCTAAATACCGCTTTATCGAATGCCGGAACCATATCCCCTTTATTGAACTCGCCCAAGTCGCCGCCATTACGTTTTGACGGGCAGTTAGAGAACTTTTTTGCTAACTCTTGGAAATTAGCGCCGTTATTCAACTGCGCCAGAATATCGTTCGCCTGCTTTTCATCATCAACCAGAATGTGCAGAGCGGAAGCTTTGTTTGCCATAGTAACAATCACCACTAATATATTGAGTCTTGAAGGAAGGTTATCTTCAATCGAGTTCGAAGCGCGCCAGTGTAGCTTATTTTGAGGGTGATGGGGCCCTTGTGGGCGGTGTTTTACAAATCTACGAGCGGAGTTTTACCAATCAAAAACCGCAGGTGGTTTTTTTTCATTGGCCGCTTTCTGCTACAATCCTGTTCCTCCTTGTTAACCCACAGAGCTTCCGAGTGCCATGCGATTAAATCCCAGCCAACAACAAGCCGTCGAATTTGTCACTGGACCCTGTCTGGTGTTGGCCGGTGCGGGATCGGGCAAAACCCGGGTCATTACTAACAAAATTGCCCATCTGATTCGCCAGTGCGGCTATCAGCCCAAACATATTGCTGCGGTAACCTTTACCAACAAAGCGGCGCGTGAGATGAAAGAGCGCGTGGCTCAAACTCTGGGGCGGAAAGAAGCACGGGGGCTAATGATTGCCACCTTCCATACTTTGGGGCTGGAAATCATCAAAAAAGAGTATGCCGCGTTGGGGATGAAATCGAACTTCTCGCTGTTCGATGCCCAAGATCAGTTAGGTTTGTTGAAAGATCTAACCCATAAGTGGCTGGAAGACGACAAAACGTTATTGCAACAGTTGATCTCGGCGATCTCCAACTGGAAAAATGATCTGCTCTCCCCAGCAGCAGCTGCGGCATTGGCACGCTCCGAGCGCGATAAGCTGTTTGTGCATTGCTATGGCTTATATGACGCCCATTTGAAAGCTTGCAATGTGCTGGACTTTGACGACCTTATCTCTTTGCCAACGTTGTTGCTGCAAAATAATCTGGCAGTGCGTGAGCGCTGGCAAAATCGTCTGCGTTATCTATTAGTAGATGAATATCAGGATACCAATACTAGCCAATATCAAATGGTTAAATTATTGGTCGGCAGTCGGGCGCGCTTTACTGTAGTGGGTGATGATGACCAATCCATCTATTCATGGCGCGGTGCACGACCACAGAATTTAGTCTTGCTGAATGAGGATTTTCCGCAGCTACAAGTGATCAAGCTGGAGCAGAATTACCGCTCTTCTGGTCGAATCCTGAAAGCAGCCAACATTTTGATTGCCAATAACCCCCATGTTTTTGAAAAACGACTGTTTTCTGAGCTGGGATATGGTGATGAGCTAAAAGTCATTACTGCCAATAATGAAGATCATGAAGCCGAAAGAGTGGTCGGTGAACTTATCGCTCATCACTTTGTTAAAAAGACGCAATATAGCGACTATGCCATCTTATATCGTGGTAACCATCAGTCGCGCTTATTTGAAAAACTGTTGATGCAGAACCGCATCCCTTACCGGATTTCAGGGGGCGATTCATTTTTCTCTCGTCCGGAGATCAAAGACTTATTGGCTTACCTACGGGTTTTGACCAATCAGGATGATGACAGCGCATTCTTACGTATCGTGAATACGCCGAAACGTGAAATAGGTTCAGCGACCATTCAGAAGCTGGGTGAATGGGCTAATGTGCGCAATAAAAGTTTGTTCCGTGCCAGCTTCGACTTGGGACTGGGCGAGCATTTGAAAGGGCGTGGTTTAGAGTCATTGCAACGTTTTACGCATTGGATGGACGGTATTATTCGGTTGGTAGAACGTGAACCGGTAGCGGCGGTACGGGATTTAATCCACGGTATCGATTATGAGAGCTGGTTGTTTGAAACCTCTCCTAGCCCGAAAGCCGCTGAAATGCGGATGAAAAACGTGAATCTATTATTCAGTTGGATGACCGAAATGTTGGAAGGGTCGGAACTGAATGAACCGATGACACTGACCCAAGTTGTTACGCGCTTTACCTTGCGCGATATGATGGAGCGTGGAGAGAGTGACGAAGAGTTGGACCAAGTGCAACTCATGACGCTGCATGCTTCAAAGGGGTTGGAATTCCCTTATGTGTTCTTAGTTGGCATGGAAGAAGGTTTGCTACCACACCAAAGCAGCATTGATGAAGATAATGTGGATGAAGAGCGGCGGTTGGCGTATGTGGGGATTACTCGTGCTCAGCGCGAGCTGTTCTTCACGTTATGCAAAGAGCGACGTCAGTATGGCGAGTTGATCCGGCCAGAACCCAGCCGTTTCCTGATGGAGTTACCGCAGGATGACTTGAAATGGGACAATGAGCGCAAAGTTGTTAGCCCAGAAGAGCGGATGCAAAAAGGGCAGAGCCACCTGGCCAATATTCGTGCTCAGTTAGCGAAAGCCAAAAAATAGGCGCGGATGCCGCGAAATAATAACGGGCGGCGATACATTACCGCCCGTTTTTTTATCGATCAAAACCAAGGTATGCAGGTACTAAGGCGTGACGGGTTTGCCATCAACCGTGACGTTTTGTATCTCACTGAAGTGCCATGGCGTATCGCCGCGTAATTCAGTGAACGTCACTTTATTGAATTCGCTGTCACGTAAGTCACTGATGGCCGTCGGGCTAACCTTGTTAAGTTGCACATTGTTGACGTGCACTAAGCGGTGCCAGGCTTTATTGGCGGTATCCCCTTTGATTTCAATAGAGGCATTCTTGCCAGTAGTATTATCTACAGTCACATTTTTTACTGTGAAATCATAGAATTGTGCCGGAACCTTGGCTGGTGGATAATCAATATTGGCATTACTGTCAGCATAATCCAAGGTCATTACCATCACCTGTTTAGCCAGGTCGCGCATGGCATTATTCCGGAAAGTTACATTACGCGCTCCACCGCCAATGGTGCTAGTGCTCTTGGCACGCAGGCCGATGTCAGTCAGATACATGACATTATTTTCAGCCAAAATATCTTCAATCCAAGCCCCGGTATGGCTGCCTGTGACCACTGCGCCATGTCCCATACGGAAATAGTTATTAAACAGCCATGCGCCTTTCATTGGCTCTTGCTGTTGCGCCTTCTCCCCAGTGCCAGCAGCAAAGTTGATGCAGTCATCGCCGGTATCAAAGAAATTATTAAACACCATGACATTCTGACTATTACCAAATTCAATACCATCGCCATTGTTTGCATCATAGGTTTGATGGATTAACCCATTGGCAACCACATTATGATTTTCCAGATTCATAATGCCGTGGAAAGCGGGGTTACGTACGGTAAAGCCAGCCAGATAGACGTTTTCTACCCCGCGTAATGTCATCAAACTAGAGCGGCGTTGACCATAAGCATTTTTTAAATCCATACCGTCAGAAACCGCCTTCTCAACCTGATTTTTGGCCAGGATGCCATCTTCATGCACTTTGCTGTTCTTACTGGCAACATATTGCGGTAATGGATGGCCTAATTCGTCTGAAATTTCAGCGGTTTTCGCGCGCTGCCAACCATTGCCATCAATGATGCCTGAGCCGGTAATGCGGATATTACGGAATGTGCCGGGTTTGCTGTTATTTGGGTCGATGGCATTGATCAATGAAGCTGGGCGCTCAATGGTGGAATAAGGATACAGGCGGTAACCCGCTGGATAATCCTCTGGATTCTCTGAACCCAGCAAAGTCGCCCCAGCTTGTAAATTAAGGGTCATATCGCTTTTCAGCCACAGCGCACCACTCTTGTAGATACCCGCAGGGATTTCAATGCGACAACCTGGTTTACAGCTATCAATTGCCTGCTGTATCGCTTTGGTATTCAGAGTCTTACCATCATCAACTGCACCGAAATCGCGCACATTTACAATCTGTGGTTTGGCGGTGGTTTTTGCCGTGATGGGCTTACTGGCTGCAGATAAAGAGCCGTCAGCGTACTGCGCTTTCACTGTGAATTGGTAGCTGGTTTCCGGTTTAAGGCCCACAGCTGTAAAGTTTTGCATCACGATTTTATGCTGAAAATTATCTTTGTCATTGGCATAGAAATTCGTGATATAGGGCTTGGCTGGCGAGAATTTATCATTATTCTCACTGGCGCTACCTAACAATTTTCCAGCAGAATAAACCTGATAATCAACAATTTTGCGAGTATCTTCAGGCGCTTTCCACACCAGAACAATGCTGCTTTCATCATAGGCGAGAGTGGGCACTTGCACCTGCTGAGGGGCATCGTGACTATTTGATTTGGCAGCCATCGCCATGGGGGTGCCGACCATCAGACCGGAAATAATCACCAGCATACCCGCGGTATGGTGGCGTTGAAGCTGTGCTCGCATTTTTGTTCCTCATCAATGAGATTAAGCAATTTGGACGCAGCGTTCTTTCCCTGGAGGTGGCGTATAAAACAAATAACTCAATAAAGAAACGCTGTTTTATAAAAATACACACATTGTTTCTATTTTAAGCTGGCGACGATCACATTCTGACAGTTTTGCTTTATTTTGTAAGAGGTAACCGCAGTAAGATAAGTTTTTTAGCGAGGGAGGCAAAGGAAGATTGGGTGGCGAAAGGCCACCCAATAGCATGAAAACTTAATTGAGTTCTTCTAGCAATAGAGGCCATTGGACATAGCTTTGCCAATGACTTTCTTGTTCTAATGCTTCAGCCCGATAAGGATGTTGTTGCAACCAGCCCTTCGGCAGCAGCACATAAAGTTCCTCGCCATTCGCCCGCAACCTGACAGCTGGCAAAGTATCATCCCGCCGGCGGCTGGAGAAAATAATTGCCAGACGTAGTATGCGGCACAGATGTTGGGCCATATCTACGGGCAATGCATTCTGATGATTCAATAGCGACAGGTCGAGAGTATCACCCTGATTTTGTAACAGGGCAGAAAGCAGCAGCTTTTGAGCGGGGGTAAAACCAGGGAGATCCAGATTACGAATCAGGTAAGCAGCATGTTGGGGAGCACGTTTAAAATCGACGCTTAACCCAATTTCATGAATCAAACAGGCATTTTGCAATAACTCCCGACATCGGCCATCGAGATGCCACTCTTTTTCTACCTGAAGCAAAAAGTTATCGGCCAATTTACTGACACGCTTGGCTTGCTCGGTATCAAGTAAATAGCGGCGCTGCAAATTTCGTACCGTTCGGCTACGGATATCTTGCTCAACCGGTAAATGAAGCATGCCATAGACCAGCCCTTCACGCAGCGCGCCGCCAGCCAGTGTCATGCTTTCAATTGCCAATTCCTGGAATATCGCGATTAAAATAGAGAGGCCGCTGGGGAAAACCAGCGCCCGTTCCAGAGTTAAACCCGGAATTTCCAGTTCTTCTAACTTGCCGCACTGAATGGCCCTTTGCTTAAGTTGTTGCAATTTAGCTAAGGTGATCAGCTCGTCCATCCCCTGAGCGACCATGATCTCTTGCAGCGCCTGGACGGTACCTGAGGCTCCGACACAGATTTGCCAGCCATGATCCCGAAAACGTTTGGCGACGGGTTTGAGCATCTCACGGGCAGCCAGTTCAGCACGTTCAAAATTGTCTTTTGCCAGATTGCGGTCACTAAAGTAACGCTCCAGCGAAGTGACACAACCCATTGATAAGCTGACCAGAATATTCGCTTGCGCGCCATTGCCGGTCACGAGCTCAGTGCTGCCCCCGCCAATATCAACCACCAGACGCTGTTCTGGACCGCCGGTGGTATGGGCTACACCGTGATAAATTAGGCGGGCTTCTTCTTCACCACTGATAACCTGGATCGGGCAACCGAGGATCTCGGTTGCAGTTTGCAGGAACTCTTCAGCATTCGAGGCCAGACGCAGAGTGGCTGTCGCAACCACACGGATCTGATCCAGAGGAATATCCTGCAAACGTTCTGAAAAAAGCTTCAGACATTGCCAGCCACGCTCCATCGCTTCTTGCGACAGGTGATTCTGGGTATCCAAACCGGCAGCCAAACGGACTTTTCGCTTGATGCGGGCCAATGTTTGGATACTGCCTGCCACCTCACGTACCACCAACATATGGAAACTGTTGGAGCCAAGATCGATGGCAGCATAAAGTGAGGTGGAACTTAGCATCATTTATCAGCTCGGTCGCTTACGGTTATTCCGTGGTGCACCACTGCGGCGTGGGGCAGAGTTACGGCGTGGGCCATTCCCGGTACGGGTACGGGCCAGACGTTTTGGCGCCGGCAAATCTGTTAATAGCGCATCGCTATTATATTTGCTTACCGGAATGCTATGACCGGTGTAGGTCTCAATAGCCGGTAAGTTTAATGCATACTCTTCACATGCCAGACTGATGGAATGGCCACTTTCGCCAGCACGACCGGTACGGCCAATGCGGTGAACATAGTCTTCACAGTCATCTGGTAAGTCATAGTTGAAGACATGGGTCACCAGTGGAATATGCAGACCACGGGCGGCAACATCGGTCGCAACCAGAATATCCAAATCACCTTTAGTGAAATCTTCCAAAATACGCAGACGTTTTTTCTGCGCGACATCACCGGTCAACAGACCGACACGATGACCATCAGCAGCCAAATGGCCCCAGATCTCTTCGCAGCGATGTTTCGTGTTCGCAAAAATAATGCAGCGATCTGGCCACTCTTCTTCAATCAACGTCTGAAGCAGACGCATTTTTTCTTCATTTGAAGGATAGAACAGCTCTTCCTGAATGCGGTGGCCGGTTTTTTGTAACGGTTCCACTTCAACATATTCTGCGTTATTCATCTGCTCGAATGCCAATTCACGTACCCGGTACGAGAGAGTGGCAGAGAACAACATGTTTAAGCGCTTATCAACAGAAGGCATGCGGCGGAACAACCAGCGGATATCTTTAATAAAGCCTAAATCGTACATCCGATCCGCTTCATCCAAGACCACAACCTGAATTGCGCCAAGATTAATGTAATTTTGTTTTGCGTAGTCGATTAAACGGCCAGTGGTGCCGATCAGAATATCAACGCCACTTTCCAGCACCTTAAGCTGTTTGTCGTAGCCGTCACCACCATAAGCCAAGCCTAATTTCAGCCCGGTCATCTGGGAAAGTGATTCTGCATCGGAGTGAATTTGCACTGCTAATTCACGCGTTGGTGCCATAATCAATGCGCGTGGTTGATTAGTCTGGCGACCCTCTTCTGCCGGGTGAGAAAGCAAATAATGGAAAGTAGACGCTAAGAATGCCAGCGTCTTGCCGGTTCCTGTTTGCGCCTGACCCGCTACATCACGCCCGGATAGGGTGAGTGGCAATGCTAACGCCTGAATAGGCGTACAATATTGAAACCCTTTGTTTTCAAGGGCTTCAACAACTAGCGGGTGCAGGGCGAAGTCGGAAAACTTCTGTTCGGTCAAGTGTGTTTTGCTCATAGTGTGGTAGAATATCAGCTAACTATTGCTTTACGAAAGCGTATCCGGTGAAATAAAGTCATCCTATTGTTGGTTAATGCTACACCAACGAGGTAGACACAATCCTTTGGAGTAGAACATGAGCGATAAAATTATTCACCTGAGTGACGACAGCTTCGACACTGACGTGCTGAAAGCCAGCGGCCTGGTTCTGGTCGATTTCTGGGCTGAATGGTGTGGTCCGTGCAAGATGATTGCTCCGATTTTGGATGAAATTGCTGAAGAGTACGAAGGCAGACTGACCATCACTAAGTTGAATATTGATGAAAACCAGGGCACGGCACCAAAATATGGTATCCGTGGCATCCCTACGTTGTTGTTATTCCGTGACGGTGAAGTTGTGGCCACCAAGGTTGGCGCCTTGTCTAAAGGTCAGCTCAAAGCATTCTTGGATGCAAATCTGTAAGCGGCGTTAAATCGCCTACACCCTACGTCATTGGCGTTACAGGAAGGCAGCAGACAAGCAAGTTCCGATAAGCTGATTGTGGTCGGTGATTCGAGCGAGTAAGAGCTGCTGACAGCGCTGTAGCTTCAAGGCCGTCGGGTGTGTCTAGCGGCAGTTGTGATTTCTCACACTGACCGCTAGACGCCTGCAAAGAAGCGTGTTAAGTTTACCTCACTGCGTATAGAACATTCCTGTGTATTGAGTCCGGGTTTGTAGCATCTAGCTTATTCTTTAGTATCTAAGAAATAGTCTGTAGCATCTAAATAGTTTGAATCTAAAGTTTTACTCTATGTCGAAATAATTTGTGTTGAGAATATGTATGAACTCAATCGGTTTTTGACAGTCTAGTGTTTTACAAAATCAGTCTAAGGCACCTTCAATCTGTATACCGTTGTGTCGCGCAAATCTCGCGTAAGTGATTACTTGCGTAGTTTGTCCAAGGCCGGTGATTGAATGTCCCGTTAAACAGGCACGGATGACGCTGCCATACCATTCACGACCATAGTTCGAGACATACCCCGAGTTTAAGAACCCACCATTATGAATCTTACCGAATTAAAGAACACGCCGGTTTCTGATCTGATAACACTTGGCGAAAATATGGGGCTGGAAAACCTGGCCCGGATGCGTAAACAAGATATTATTTTCTCTATTCTTAAGCAGCATGCGAAAAGTGGAGAAGATATCTTCGGTGACGGTGTGTTGGAGATATTGCAGGATGGATTTGGTTTCCTCCGTTCAGCAGACAGCTCCTACCTCGCCGGTCCCGACGACATCTATGTATCCCCAAGCCAAATTCGCCGTTTCAACCTCCGCACTGGTGATACCGTTGCCGGTAAGATTCGTCCACCGAAAGAAGGTGAGCGTTATTTTGCATTGTTGAAAGTTAACGAAGTTAACTACGACAAACCGGAAAACGCCCGTAACAAAATCCTGTTCGAAAACTTAACCCCATTACATGCCAACTCTCGTTTGCGCATGGAACGCGGTAATGGTTCGACTGAAGATTTAACCGCTCGTGTACTCGATTTGGCATCGCCAATCGGTCGCGGCCAACGTGGTCTGATTGTGGCTCCGCCAAAAGCGGGTAAAACCATGCTGTTGCAGAACATTGCGACCAGCATTGCTTATAACCACCCTGATTGCGTACTGATGGTATTGCTGATTGACGAGCGTCCGGAAGAAGTGACCGAGATGCAACGTCTGGTGAAAGGTGAAGTTATTGCTTCTACTTTTGACGAACCAGCATCCCGTCACGTGCAAGTAGCAGAAATGGTTATCGAGAAAGCTAAACGTCTGGTTGAGCATAAAAAAGACGTTATCATTTTGCTGGATTCGATTACCCGTCTGGCCCGCGCATACAACACCGTGGTACCTGCTTCAGGCAAAGTATTGACCGGTGGTGTCGATGCTAACGCCTTGCATCGTCCTAAACGTTTCTTTGGTGCCGCACGTAATGTTGAAGAGGGCGGTAGCCTGACCATCATTGCCACCGCATTGGTTGATACCGGTTCTAAAATGGATGAAGTTATCTATGAAGAATTTAAAGGTACCGGCAACATGGAACTGCATCTGTCGCGCAAAATTGCCGAAAAACGTGTGTTCCCAGCGATTGATTTCAACCGTTCTGGTACTCGTAAAGAAGAGCTGTTGACCACCACTGAAGAACTGCAAAAAATGTGGATCTTACGTCGTATTCTTCATCCAATGGGTGAAATCGATGCAATGGAGTTCCTCATCAGCAAACTGGCAACAGCAAAAACCAACGATCAGTTCTTCGATAACATGAGACGTTCGTAAGTTTATACCCAATAGATTTCGAGTCGCAGGGAGGTGGCAACTGAGTGAACTCAAAGCGTTGAGATAATTCAATGGTTTGAGTGAATGATGGCTGCTAATAATGTTGCGGCTTGAAAGATGACGGGTATAGCTTATTTTGTTAAAACGCCACGCTCAGCCGTGGCGTTTTTTGCATTTGGAATATACGATAGCCGGGTTTGTTATCAATCATATGGATAAAAAGATCGAACTTACCTCTATTTTTGGACTTATTCTCACTACCAATGAGAAAATACCAAAAATAGAGTTGGGAATAACAAGCAAGGCTGTCATCATATTCAGAAATAACTGAAAGCATGGGGAATGCATGGTATACGCCAAGCCACATGCTAAGCTGTCGTATCTTTTTGCAGAGAGCGGTTAAACGTGAACTTACTCACTATGAGTACTGAAATATTTGTTATTTTCCTGTTTTCTCTGGCATTTTTATTTGTTGCTCGCAAAGTTGCCAAGAAAATTGGATTAGTCGATAAACCTAATTATCGTAAACGCCACCAAGGGTTGATCCCATTAGTGGGCGGAATATCCGTGTTTGCGGGTATTTGTTTTACCTTCCTGATTACTAACCAGCAGGTTCCCCATTTCCGTCTATACCTCGGTTGCGCCGGTTTATTGGTGTTTGTTGGCGCTTTAGATGATCGCTTTGATATCAGTGTAAAAATCCGGGCTTTTGTCCAGGCGCTGGTCGGTATTGCCATGATGGCAATCGGCGGGCTTTATTTGCGCAGCTTAGGCCATGCTTTTGGCCCATGGGAAATGGTGTTAGGGCCGTTCGGTTATGTTGTCACACTGTTTGCGGTATGGGCGGCAATAAATGCGTTCAATATGGTGGATGGTATTGATGGCTTGCTGGGCGGGCTGTCTTGCGTCTCCTTCGGTGCCATGGGTATTTTGCTGTACCAAAGTGGGCAGATGGCATTAGCACTGTGGTGTTTTGCGATGATTGCTGCCATTTTGCCGTATATCTTGCTGAACCTTGGATTATTAGGGCGCCGCTATAAAGTCTTTATGGGGGATGCTGGCAGTACACTGATTGGTTTCACGGCTATTTGGCTGCTGTTGCAAAGCACTCAAGGGAATGCTCATCCGATTAATCCAGTGACCGCATTGTGGATTATTGCCATTCCATTGATGGATATGATTGCCATCATGTATCGGCGTTTACGCAAGGGTATGAGTCCTTTCTCTCCGGATCGTCAGCATATCCATCATTTGATTATGCGTGCCGGTTTTACTTCTCGGCAGGCTTTTGTCTTAATCACTCTGGCTGCGGTGTTGCTGGCGGCAGTAGGTATTATCGGCGAACGGCTGGCATTTGTCCCTGAATGGGCCATGTTGGCACTATTCTTGCTTGCATTTCTGTTGTATGACTACTGCATTAAACGGGCATGGCGAGTGGCGCGTTTTATCAAACGTCTCAAGCGTCGGATGCGCCGTGCATCGCAAAATAAGCATGAATCTTAACCAGAGGCTTTTAGGCAGTGATGAAACCAGAATCTATATCGACTGATAAAACAGGGTCTACCAATAATGAGCCTGCTGTGGATAACGAATTAGACATCCGTAGCCTGTGCCGCACGCTTTGGCGCGGTAAGGTATGGATTATCGGTATGGCAATTCTTTTTGCTGCAATAGCGCTGGGTGTTTCCTATTTGGTGAAACAGCAGTGGAGTGCGACAGCCATTACAGACAGGCCAACTGTCAATAATTTAGGTGGTTATTATTCTCAGCAGCAGTTTTTGCGCAATTTGGATACGCGCATTAATAGTGGCGCGGCTAGTGAGCAGCCAGGTATTTCTGATGAAGCCTACAGCGAGTTTATTACTCAGTTAGCCGCCTACGATACCCGTCGTGATTTTTGGCTGCAAAGTGATTACTACAAACAGCGTCTGGAAGGTGATGCTAAAGCGGATGCCGCATTATTGGATGAGCTGATAAACAATATTGTTTTCACGCCACGTGATGACAAAAAAATACTGAATGACAGTATTAAATTGACGGCAGAAACCGCCAGTGACTCAAATAAATTACTGCGCAGTTATATTGAGTTTGCCAGCCAACGTGCAGCCAGCCATTTGAATGACGAAATTCAGGGCGCTTGGGCAGCCCGGACTCAGTCAATGAAAGCACAGGTTCAGCGGCAAGAAGCGGTAGCTCAAGCGGTGTACAACCGTGAAGTTGCTGCGGTTCAGCAAGCATTGAAAGTGGCGAGTCAGCAAGGGATTAATCGTAATCAAACAGATACCCCGGCGGAACAGTTACCTGACTCCAAAATGTTTATGTTAGGTAAACCGATGCTTGAAGCTCGTCTGGAAACCTTGCAGGCTACCGGCCCAAGTTTTGATATTGATTACGATCAGAACCGTGCAATGCTGGCAACATTGAACATTGGTCCAACGCTGGATAAAACATTCCAAGCTTATCGTTACTTACGTACACCAGAAGATCCGGTAACCCGTGATAGCCCACGTCGTGTATTCCTGCTGATTATGTGGGGTGCCATTGGGGCATTAGTTGGGGCTGGCGTGGTGTTGGTTCGTCGTACCAGTACGCAAGCGTAAGTTCGTACTGTAGAAGAATATTAATTGCTAATGGGCGCATTGTGCGCCCAACTTGCAGGCGTCGTCTGCGGCTAACTGACCTTAAAGAGATTCACTGTGAAAGTGTTGACTGTTTTTGGCACCCGGCCTGAAGCCATTAAAATGGCTCCTCTGGTGCATGCTTTGGCTCAGGATGAAGCCTTTGAATCAAGAGTTTGTGTCACTGCTCAACATCGTGAGATGTTGGATCAGGTGCTGCGTTTATTTGAGATTCAGCCGGATTATGATTTGAATATCATGAAACCGGGACAGGGATTAACGGAAATAACCTGCCGTATTCTGGAAGGGTTGAAGCCTGTTCTGGCGGAGTTTAAGCCAGACGTTATCTTGGTACACGGTGATACCACGACAACGCTGTCGACCAGCCTCGCGGCATTCTATCATCGTATCCCTGTTGGCCATGTTGAAGCAGGCTTACGCACTGGGAATCTCTATTCTCCGTGGCCGGAAGAAGCCAACCGTCAACTGACGGGCCATCTTGCCATGTACCATTTTGCGCCGACAGAAAACTCGCGGCAAAATCTGTTACGTGAAATGGTGCCGGAGAACCGTATTTTTGTCACGGGTAATACCGTGATTGATGCGCTGTTCTGGGTTCGCGATCGGGTGATGAACAATGCAGATTTGCGAGCAAGTTTGGACCAACGTTACCCATTCCTTGATGCCAATAAAAAGATGATTCTGGTCACTGGCCACCGCCGTGAGAGTTTTGGTGGCGGGTTTGAGCGGATCTGTAGTGCATTGGCTGAAATTGCGCGTAAACACCCTGACGTTCAGGTGGTTTATCCAGTACATCTTAATCCGAATGTCAGTGAGCCGGTTAACCGCATCTTGAAAGGGATTGATAATATCATTCTGATCGACCCGCAAGATTATCTGCCATTTGTTTACCTGATGAACCACGCGTATCTGATCTTGACGGATTCCGGTGGTATTCAGGAAGAGGCGCCTTCATTAGGTAAGCCAGTATTGGTCATGCGCGATACCACAGAGCGCCCGGAAGCTGTCGATTCCGGTACAGTTTTGTTGGTTGGCACTAATATTAATAAAATTGTCGATGCAGTGACCCGCTTACTGACTGATGAAACTGCCTATCATCAAATGACACGGGCGCATAATCCTTACGGTGACGGGCACGCCTGTCAACGCATCCTTGAAGCTTTAAAGAATCATCAGGTGACGCTATGAGTTTTGAAACTATTTCTGTTATCGGTCTTGGGTATATTGGCCTGCCAACTGCTGCTGCTTTCGCGTCGCGCAAGAAGAAAGTGATTGGTGTTGATGTCAACGCCCATGCAGTTGAAACCATTAATCGCGGTGCTATCCATATCGTGGAGCCGGATTTAGATAAAGTGGTGAAGATTGCTGTCGAAGGGGGTTACCTACAAGCAGTAACCAAACCACTGGCAGCAGATGCGTTTCTTATTGCCGTCCCGACCCCATTTAAAGGCGATCATGAGCCAGATATGGTTTTCGTCGAATCAGCCGCTAAATCTATCGCCCCGGTGCTGAAAAAAGGCGATTTAGTGATTTTGGAGTCGACTTCTCCGGTCGGCGCGACTGAACAAATGGCGCAATGGCTGGCCGAAGCTCGCCCTGATTTGAGTTTCCCGCAACAAGCGGGTGAAGATGCTGATATCAATATCGCCTACTGCCCTGAACGTGTGTTGCCGGGTCAGGTGATGGTCGAGCTGATTCAAAATGACCGTGTTATCGGTGGTATGACGCCAAAATGTTCTGCCCGAGCCAGTGAGCTGTACAAAATCTTCCTCGAAGGTGAGTGTGTGGTGACTAACTCCCGCACCGCTGAAATGTGTAAGTTGACTGAAAACAGCTTCCGCGACGTTAACATTGCTTTTGCCAATGAGCTATCACTGATTTGTGATGAGCAAGGCATCAATGTATGGGAGCTGATTCGCCTAGCGAACCGTCATCCTCGGGTGAATATCTTGCAGCCGGGACCAGGTGTCGGTGGTCATTGTATCGCTGTTGACCCATGGTTTATCGTTTCTCAAAATCCACAGTTGGCCCGCCTGATTCACACCGCACGTCTGGTGAATGATGGCAAACCACTGTGGGTTGTTGACCGAGTTAAAGCCGCCGTGGCGGATTGTCTGGCGGCGACTAACAAACGTGCATCTGAAGTGAAAATTGCCTGCTTCGGCTTGGCATTTAAGCCCAATATTGATGATCTGCGTGAAAGCCCAGCGGTTGAGATTGCTCATTTGATCGCAGAATGGCATGCCGGCGAAACATTGGTGGTTGAACCCAATGTGGAGCAATTGCCGAAGTCTCTGGCGGGTCACGTGACTCTGAAAGACACAGCAACAGCCTTGCAGCAAGCTGATGTGTTAGTGATGTTGGTAGATCACAGCCAATTTAAGGCAATTAAACCGGAAGATGTGAAGCAATCATGGATTGTTGATACCAAAGGAGTATGGCGTTGAAACGTATTTTAGTGACAGGCGGAGCCGGTTTTATTGGCTCCGCAGTGGTAAGACATATTATCAATGGCACCTCAGATAGCGTGGTGGTGGTTGATAAACTTACCTATGCCGGCAATTTGGAGTCACTGGCTGTAGTCGCGCAAAGCGAGCGCTACGCTTTTGAACAAGTTGATATCTGTGACCGCGCAGAGCTGGATCGAGTTTTTGCGCAGTATCAGCCAGATGTCGTGATGCATCTGGCGGCAGAAAGCCATGTTGACCGCTCTATTGATGGCCCGGCTGCTTTTATCGAAACTAACATCGTGGGTACTTATCAGATGTTAGAGGCAGCGCGTCATTACTGGCAGCAACTGAGCGCTGAGGCAAAACTGACGTTTCGCTTCCACCATATCTCGACAGATGAAGTCTATGGCGATCTGCACGGTACCGATGATCTCTTTACTGAAACTACTCCTTATGCGCCAAGTAGTCCCTATTCAGCCTCTAAGGCATCCAGTGACCATTTAGTGCGCGCCTGGTTGCGAACTTATGGCTTACCCACCTTGGTGACCAATTGCTCAAATAACTATGGCCCGTATCATTTCCCAGAGAAATTGATACCACTGGTTATCTTGAATGCATTGGCGGGCAAACCTCTGCCAGTTTATGGCAATGGCGCGCAAGTTCGTGATTGGTTGTATGTTGAAGATCACGCGCGCGCTCTGTATCAGGTAGTTACTGAAGGCGTGGTGGGTGAAACTTACAATATCGGTGGTCACAATGAGCGTAAGAATATTGAAGTAGTTGAAACCATCTGCACCTTATTGGATGAATTGGTACCTGAAAAACCTGCCGGGATTGCTCACTATCGTGACTTGATTACCTATGTCAAAGACCGGCCAGGGCATGATATGCGTTATGCCATTGATGCTGACAAGATTGAACGGGAATTGGGTTGGAAGCCACAGGAAACGTTCGAAAGTGGCATTCGCAAAACTATTGACTGGTATTTGAGTAATGAATCATGGTGGCGTCGTGTTCAGGATGGTTCTTACGCCGGTGAGCGTTTGGGCTTGAGTGACTGAGTCAATTGGTTCTGACCTATTGTAGGTCGTCCCGTGATAGGCAAGAAATCTATTAATCATTGGAATGACGTTATTGTTTGATTTTAATAACGTCTTGTCCAATGGTTTCAGGAGTGAGTATGAAAGGCATAATTCTGGCTGGTGGCTCAGGCACAAGGCTGCACCCCATCACCCGTGGCGTCTCTAAGCAGCTGCTTCCCGTCTACGACAAACCGATGATTTACTATCCGCTGTCAGTGCTGATGCTAGCAGGGATTCGCGATATTCTGGTTATTTCTACTCCAGAAGATTTGCCATCATTCCAGCGTTTACTGGGCAATGGCGATGAGTTTGGTATAAAGCTAAGTTATGCCGTACAGCCTAGCCCTGATGGGTTGGCACAGGCATTTCTTATTGGCGAAGAATTTATTAATGGTGAATCGTGCTGCTTGGTGCTTGGCGATAATATCTATTTTGGCCAGTCTTTCAGTCCAAAACTAAAAGCGGTCGCTGCTCGTCCGCATGGTGCGACAGTCTTCGGTTATCAGGTCATGGATCCTGAACGCTTTGGTGTGGTGGAGTTTGATGACAACTACCGCGCATTATCTCTTGAAGAAAAACCCAGTCAGCCGAAGTCCAACTGGGCGGTGACTGGGCTTTATTTTTATGATAGTCAAGTGGTTGATTTCGCTAAACAAGTTAAGCCATCCTCTCGTGGTGAGCTGGAAATCACCAGTATCAACCAGATGTACTTAGATCGCGGTGAGCTAACGGTTGAATTGCTAGGGCGTGGTTTTGCCTGGCTGGATACCGGTACCCATGACAGTTTGATTGAAGCCAGTACCTTCGTACAAACCGTTGAAAAACGTCAAGGTTTCAAGATTGCCTGTCTGGAAGAGATCTCTTGGCGTAATGGCTGGTTAGATAACGACGGTTTAAAACGCGCAGCAATTGCGCTGGCAAAAACCGGTTATGGCAAATACCTTTCGGATTTACTTAATGTTCATCCACGCCAATATTGAGCCTCTGGCTTGGGAAAGTGAGTTTTTCCAACGGCCGAGTGCAAAACTTCATTTCTCCGACTCAGCCCCGCAAGTTAGCCCGGCTGAGTTGGACGCTTTTACCCTTACCCAAGCTAAAGTTCCGACCCATCGCCTTGATCTGATTGATGCCCTCGGCCAGCTTGGTTTCAAGCTAGTTGAAGGGGAAGTCGATCTGTCGCTGTCAGTAGAAGATACGATTGGCACGGAAAATGCTTCCTTTAAGGTTGATGCTGGAGCCTATCAACATCGAGTTGCAACCACAGAGGATATTCCACTGTTGCGCAATGTGGCTGGCGCTGCTTTTGCATTGAGCCGTTTTCGTGCCCCGTGGTATGACCCACAGGATAGTGGACGATTTTATGCATTGTGGGCTGAAAAGGCGGTGCTAGGTACATTCGACCATCAATGTTTATTGGTGATGGATTCGTCAAGGCAACCGGCGGGTTTTGTCACATTACGTGACCTGCAAGATGGTAGCGCACGTATTGGTCTGTTGGCGGTATTCCCCGATGTGCAGGGGAAGGGCATAGGTTTGTCATTAATGTCGGCGGCGAAGCAGTGGTGCCAGAGTCACGGGTTACACCGGTTACATGTGGCCACACAAATGAGCAATATTGCTGCTTTACGCCTTTATATTCGCAGTGGTGCCTCGGTTGAGAGCACCGCATATTGGTTATGCAGGGGATGAGATGATTCCATTTAATGCTCCACCGGTAGTCGGTACAGAACTGGGCTATATGCAGGCCGCGATGAGTAGCGGCAAATTATGCGGCGATGGTGGGTTTACCCGTCGCTGTCAGCAGTGGATGGAAAAATATTTCGATTGCCCGAAAGTGTTACTGACCCCGTCTTGCACTGCGTCACTGGAAATGGCTGCGTTGCTGCTGGATATCAAGCCCGGCGATGAAGTGATCATGCCAAGTTTCACCTTCGTCTCTACCGCCAATGCCTTTGTATTGCGTGGAGCGAAAATGGTGTTTGTTGATATCCGTCCAGATACCATGAATATCGATGAAACTAAGATTGAAGCGGCGATTACCGACAAAACCAGGGTTATCGTGCCAGTCCACTATGCGGGTGTTGCCTGTGAAATGGATACCATCATGGCGCTGGCGAAAAAACATAATTTGTTTGTGGTAGAAGATGCTGCTCAGGGCGTGATGTCGACTTACAAAGGCAAGGCGTTGGGGACTATCGGCCATATTGGCTGTTTCAGCTTCCATGAAACCAAAAACTACACCGCCGGTGGCGAAGGTGGTGCGACGCTTATTAATGACCCGTCATTGATTGATCGCGCAGAAATTATCCGTGAGAAAGGCACTAACCGTAGCCAGTTCTTCCGCGGCCAGGTAGATAAGTACACTTGGCGTGATATTGGTTCCAGCTATTTGATGTCTGATTTACAGGCCGCGTACCTGTGGGGCCAGTTAGAAGCAGCAGAGCAAATTAACCAACGTCGTCTGGCGCTGTGGCACACTTACTATGATGCTTTCAAACCCTTGGCGGATGCTGGTCGCATTGATTTGCCGGTCATTCCTGGCAATCTGGCACAAAATGCGCACATGTTTTATATCAAACTGCGTGATATCGAAGAGCGTTCAGCTTTCATCAGCTATTTAAAAGAAGCTGAGATTATGGCGGTATTCCACTACATTCCGCTACATGCTTGCCCGGCAGGTGAAGAGTTTGGCCGCATGGATGGCGAAGACCGCTTTACCACTAAGGAAAGTGAACGTCTGGTTCGCTTGCCAATCTTCTATAACCTGACTGATGTTAATCAGAGCACGGTCATTAATACTGTTCTCAGTTTCTTCGCCTGATATGTCTCTGGCAAAAGCATCGATTTGGACTGCTGGCTCTACGCTGATTAAGATCGGCGTAGGGTTGTTAGTGGTTAAACTGCTGGCGGTGACCTTTGGCCCCAGTGGTGTTGGGCAGGCGGGTAACTTCCGCCAGCTAATTACGGTATTAGGCGTGCTCTCTGGCGCAGGTATCTTTAACGGTATTACTAAGTATGTTGCTGAATATCATCAGCAACCTGAACGTCTGCGGGCCGTGTTGGGGACGTCATCAGCGATAGTGCTGGGGTTCTCTACTTTGCTGGCATTGATTTTCCTGTTGGCGGCCAAGCCCGTCAGCATGGCGCTATTTGGTCACAGTGATTACCAGAATGTGGTGCGAGCTGTTGCACTTATTCAGATGGGCATTGCTTACGCCAACCTGTTTCTGGCCATCCTCAAAGGTTATCGCGATGCCATGGGGAATGCGCTGGCGGTGATCGGCGGCAGCCTGATTGGTGTGGTGGCGTATTATATCTGCTTCCAGATTGGGGGCTATCCTGGTGCCTTGGTAGGGCTGGCGTTGGTTCCTGCGCTGGTGGTTATCCCTGCGGGAATAATGCTCATTCGTCGCAAGACTATTCCCTTAAGTTATCTTAAACTTAGCTGGGATAAAGCCTTGGCGAGCCATTTGGGTAAGTTTACCATTATGGCGCTGATTACGTCGGTGACCTTGCCGGTTGCGTATGTGATGATGCGTAACTTACTGGCTGACCGCTATGGCTGGGATGCGGTCGGGATTTGGCAAGGGGTGAGCAGTATTTCAGATGCTTATCTACAATTTATCACAGCGTCATTTACCGTCTATTTGCTCCCTACGCTGTCGAGACTCAAAGATAAAGCGGCGATTTCCCGAGAAATCCTGCGCTCATTGACGTTCGTCTTGCCAGCAGTGGCAACCGCCAGCTTGATGGTTTGGCTGTTACGTGACTTTGCGATCTGGCTGCTGTTTTCTCACCAGTTCACCGCAATGCGTGACCTCTTCGCCTGGCAGTTAGTGGGCGATGTGTTGAAAGTCGGGTCGTATGTATTCGGCTATTTGGTTATCGCCAAAGCCTCTTTGCGTTTTTATATTTTGACGGAAGTAAGCCAGTTCTTACTGTTGACTGGGTTTGCCCATTGGTTAATCCCAATGAATGGCTCCTTGGGCGCGGCACAGGCCTATATGGCGACTTATATCGTTTATTTCGCACTCTGTAGCTGCGTATTCCTTATGTATCGTAGACATTCATCACCGTAAACACTCTTTACAGTAGAAAAAAATGACAACCCTGATTCATGTACTGGGATCTGATATCCCGCACCATAATCTAACTGTGCTGCGCTTCTTTAATGACGTGCTGGCCACTCGTGTGCCAGCAGAGCAGGTGCGGCATTTTATGGTTGCGGCCAAAGAGACAGCGGCTTTTTCATCATTCCCTCAGTTAGATATCGAGACGCACAGCAATAAGAAAACTTTAGCTGAGGCAGTTATTGCCCGTGCGCAAGCTGACCGCAGCACTCGATTCTTCTGGCATGGGCAATTTAATGCCACTTTGTGGCTAGCCTTGCTGAGCGGGAAAATCAAACGGCACCAAGTCTACTGGCATGTTTGGGGGGCTGATTTATATGAAGATGCCAAAAACTGGAAGTTTCGCCTGTTTTACATCCTGCGCCGCATGGCGCAAGGGCGCGTCGGCCATGTTTTTGCCACGCGTGGCGATTTAATTCATTTCCAACAACGTCATCCGCGGGTGCCAGCATCACTGCTCTATTTCCCAACGCGTATGGACCCGACATTAACGGGCATCAATATTGAAAAGCCTCTTGCTGGGCCAATGACGATTCTGGTTGGCAACTCTGGCGATACCACCAACCGCCACATTGAAGCACTAAAGGCGATTCATCAGCAATTTGGTCCTGATGCCCGCGTGATTTTACCGATGGGGTATCCGGCTAACAATCAGCTGTATATTGAGCAAGTTAGGCAAGCTGGTCTGGCGCTGTTTGCACCAGAGAATTTGCGCATTCTGACGGAGCAGATCCCGTTTGATGATTATCTGAATATCTTGCGTGAATGTGATCTGGGCTACTTTATTTTCAATCGCCAGCAAGGAATCGGCACTCTGTGCTTATTAACCCAGTTTGGGGTGCCTTTTGTCCTAAGCCGCAAGAATCCGTTCTGGCAAGATTTAGCCGAGCAGCATATTCCAGTGCTTTTCTATGGCGATTCATTAGACGAGCCTTTGATTCGTGAAGCACAACGCCAATTAGCTGGATTGGATAAGCACGCTATTGCATTCTTTAACCCTAATTATATTGAGGGCTGGCAACAAGCGCTGGCACTTGCCGCAGGAGAACACCCATGACGCTGGGCCAATTTGGCGGTCTTTTCTGTGTCTATCTGATGGCAGTGATTTTTATCCTGACGTTGACGTATCAGGAGTTTCGGCGTGTTCGCTTTAACTTCAATGTGCTGTTTTCCATGCTCTACTTGCTGACGTTCTATTTTGGTTTCCCACTCACCTGCATGTTGGTGTTCCAGTTTGGGGTCGAGGTGGTGCCGGTTGAGTACTTACTGTATGCCATGCTCTCTGCCACGGCGTTCTACGCTATTTACTATGTGAGTTATAAGACTCGCTTGCGTAAGCCGCGCAGCCAGCCACGGGCGCCGGTATTTACCATGAATCGGGTAGAAACCAATCTGACCTGGATACTGTTGGCGCTGGTGGCCATCGGTACCGTCGGTATCTTCTTCATGCAAAATGGTTTCCTGCTATTTAAGTTGGATTCTTACAGCAAAATCTTCTCCAGTGATGTCTCTGGTGTTGCTCTGAAGCGCTTTTTCTACTTCTTCATCCCGGCGATGTTAGTGGTCTATTTCCTGAAACAGGATATGCGCGCCTGGTTCTTCTTTCTGGCCAGCACCGTCGCATTTGGCATCCTGACCTACGTTATCGTCGGCGGGACTCGCGCGAATATCATCATCGCGTTCTCATTATTCCTGTTCATTGGTATTGTCCGTGGTTGGATAACCCTGTGGATGCTGGCGGCAGCTGGCGTCTTTGGGATTGTCGGCATGTTCTGGTTGGCCCTAAAGCGCTATGGTTTGGATGTTAATGGCGCAGAGGCGTTTTATACCTTCCTGTACCTCACGCGAGATACGTTCTCGCCGTGGGAGAATCTGGGCTTGCTGCTGCAAAATTACGACAAAATAGATTTTCAGGGGTTAGCACCGATTATCCGTGATTTCTATGTGTTTATTCCCAGTTCCCTGTGGCCTGCTCGTCCTGATTTGGTACTGAATACCGCCAATTACTTCACTTGGGATGTGCTGGATAATCACTCTGGGCTTGCCATCTCACCCACCCTGATTGGATCTTTGGTGGTAATGGGCGGCGTGTTGTTCATCCCGCTGGGCGCCATCGTGGTGGGGTTAATCATTAAATGGTTTGATTGGCTGTACGAGCAAGGTAAAGCAGAAACTAATCGCTACAAAGCGGCCATTCTGCAAAGTTTCTGTTTTGGGGCGGTATTTAACATCATCGTGTTGGCACGAGAAGGATTAGATTCCTTTGTCTCGCGGGTGGTGTTTTTCTGCGTGATTTTTGGTGCCTGTCTGGTACTGGCAAAATTGTTGTACTGGTTGTTCGATACGGCGGGTTTGATAACGCAGCGGGTACAGCGCGGCGTTGGTAAATCTAAGAGTCTATCTGGGCCTCAAGTGGGCAGCCAACTGTAAGGATCGTAATGGAACCGAATACTGCTACTCCAAAAGAGATTGAGATTGCTAAAGAACCCGGCATTGCTAAATATAATGTTCGGGGCTTCGACATCTGGGGTTTTCGTGACATGGCCCAGACGCTGGATCATCTGCTGAGCAGTGGCCCGGTGAAGACCGGTACGTTGGTGGCAATGAATGCAGAAAAGCTGCTGAAAGCTGAAGATGATGCCGCGCTGCGTGAACTGATCTGTGAGGCGGAATATCTGTATGCCGATGGTATCAGTATGGTGCGAGCTATTCGGCGTAAATACCCGCAGGCGAAGCTCTCAAGGGTTGCGGGAGCTGACTTATGGGAAGCTCTGATGCAGCGCGCGGGCCAGCAAGGGACGCCGGTATTTTTAGTCGGTGGCAAACCTGACGTTCTGGCAGAAACCGAAGCTAAACTGCGCGCGCAATGGAATGTCAATCTGGTGGGAAGTCAGGACGGTTACTTTACTCCCGAGCAACGTGACGCTCTGTTTGCTCGGATCGCGGCCAGTGGTGCGGCGATAGTTACTGTGGCCATGGGGTCGCCTAAGCAGGAAATGTTTATGCGTGACTGCCGTAAAATACACCCGAATGCGCTGTATATGGGCGTAGGCGGCACTTACGACGTCTTTACCGGCCATGTTAAACGTGCGCCTAAGGTATGGCAGAATCTGGGGCTGGAGTGGCTTTATCGCCTGCTGGCTCAGCCAAGCCGCATTCGCCGTCAGTTCAAACTGCTCAAGTTTGTTGGCTATTATTACAGCGGCCGTCTGTAATCATGTGCCCAAAGCAGGGTCATTCTGGCCCTGCCGTTATAAAACTTCCTCTAGCTATTTCCTCGATCAATACCAACCTGTCTTAATTCCATTATGGAATCAATTTTTATATTTTTATTCCATAAAGTTTTAGTTTCTTGTTTGCTAATCTAGCTCAGATACGGAACGATACGCGCCGGCTAGGGTTTTATGGACATTATTGCTTTTTATTATGAGCTGTTTCCCTATGCTTTAGCCTGCAATCGCTAATGTATTAATTATTAGGCTGGATACTTTAATTCGGCTTTTTTGCATCGCGGCATTCTATTAATAAAAACAACCGGGAATCCGGAACGGACACACACCAGTAAGTTTACAGAGGATATATGGCAGATAACGAAGAGAAAAAAGGATTACACCGAGGGCTGGAAGCCCGGCATATCGAACTAATAGCATTGGGTGGAACTATTGGTGTCGGGTTGTTTATGGGCTCTGCCAGTACATTGAAGTGGGCTGGGCCGTCAGTATTACTGGCTTATATTATTGCCGGTTTGTTTGTGTTCTTCATTATGCGCTCAATGGGTGAAATGCTGTATCTGGAGCCAGTTGCGGGCTCTTTCGCCGTGTATGCACATAAGTATCTCAGTCCCTATTTCGGCTATCTGACCGCTTGGGGCTATTGGTTTATGTGGATAGCCGTGGGAATCTCTGAAATCACCGCTATTGGGGTATATGTCCAGTTCTGGTTTCCAGAGATACCGCAGTGGTTACCCGCCATTGCCGGGGTCGCCATCGTGGCGCTGGCTAACCTGGCCGCAGTCAGATTGTATGGCGAGCTGGAGTTCTGGTTTGCGATGATCAAAGTGACAACCATCATTGTGATGATTCTGGTGGGGCTGGGGGTAATCTTCTTCGGCTTTGGTAATCATGGTCAAGCTATTGGTTTTGATAACCTGACCGCCCATGGCGGCTTCTTTGCTGGGGGTTGGAAAGGCTTCATGTTTGCGCTGTGTATTGTGGTGGCGTCTTATCAAGGGGTGGAGCTAGTGGGGATTACGGCAGGTGAAGCCCGGAATCCTAAAGTGACATTGAAGCGCGCCATCAATAATATTCTCTGGCGTATCCTGATTTTCTATGTCGGGGCCATTTTTGTCATCGTCACTATCTTCCCGTGGGACGGTATTGGGACCACAGGCAGCCCGTTTGTCCTGACCTTTGCCAAGATCGGGATAGTTTCAGCCGCAGGGATTATCAACTTTGTGGTACTTACCGCCGCCCTGTCGGGGTGTAATAGCGGTATGTATAGCGGTGGGCGCATGCTGTATGCCTTGGCGAAGAATCGCCAGCTACCTGCTTGCCTGACAAAACTGTCGGCCAGTGGTGTTCCGGTTTATTGTATTGCCGTTACGATCATCTGTCTGATGGTGGGGTCTAGCCTCAATTACATTATTCCTAATCCACAGCAGGTGTTTGTTTACGTTTACAGTGCCAGCGTATTACCAGGCATGGTGCCGTGGTTTGTGGTGTTGGTGAGCCAGCTGCGTTTTCGTCAGGCACATAAAGAGGCCTTGAAGCAGCATCCGTTTAAATCCATCATGTTCCCGTATGTAAACTACCTCACTATCGCTTTCCTGATTTGTGTCTTGGTCGGCATGGGGATTAACCCGGATACCCGCTTATCTTTATTAGTCGGGATTATTTTCCTTGGATTAGTGACGGCATGCTATTTTGCGCTGGGAATGCATAAAAAGGCTCCGCTCGAAGCAAAACGGCTATAAAACCAGCGAACAAGGCGGAGTGGGGGCTAGTAATAGCTGACTTTTGTGGCAGAGTGAGCAAAGCGTAAGCAAACGCATCATTTCTTCTAAAAAAGCACTAGACAGCCAAGCATTAAAACCGTAGTATCCCCACCCGCAACGGCGCTAAGCGCCCGTAGCTCAGCTGGATAGAGCGCTGCCCTCCGGAGGCAGAGGTCTCAGGTTCGAATCCTGTCGGGCGCACCATTAATTTTGTGTGCAAGAGCTGCGGTGGTAAGATTGCCGCGTAGGACGAAGTAAGCTGTATGAAGTGATGGTGGCTATAGCTCAGTTGGTAGAGCCCTGGATTGTGATTCCAGTTGTCGTGGGTTCGAGTCCCATTAGCCACCCCAAATTTTTGTGGAACATGCGATGGTGGCGGAATTGGTAGACGCGCTAGCTTCAGGTGTTAGTGTCCTTACGGACGTGAGGGTTCAAGTCCCTCCCTTCGCACCACACAAAACATGTAGATTTTATTAAGATTTACATGGACATAGGTCGAGAGACCATGTAGAGTGAACAGTAAGAAATCGGCGAGTAGCGCAGCTTGGTAGCGCAACTGGTTTGGGACCAGTGGGTCGGAGGTTCGAATCCTCTCTCGCCGACCAATTTCAGAAGAAACCCCGCAATGCGGGGTTTTTTTTCGTCTGCATTTTGTCTCCATCACCGTGATTTACGCGGTATGCCCGTTGGGGTCTCTTTCCTTGTTAGCGACTATCCACAATCTCTTGCCAACCCAAAATCCTGACAGCCACAAGCCATATTGGCACCCTTTGATCAAATTGGCCTGATGGCATGAGCAAAGCTGCGGTTTATTGGGCCAAAGTGTGGGTGTTGGCTTTTTGCGACAAAGGATGAATACTTTGTCTCTGATAGGTGACATATAACCAACTGATAAATATTAAGAAAATAATCGGTCAGTTATAACGTCGTTTTGTAGCGACAGATCACTCTAGATGTCGATGTCTTGGTACCGTAGGTGAGGTGCCTAGGGTGGTGGGGAAAAGTAAAAATAAAATTATTATTTATCAGTCAATTAAAAGTCTGTTGATGTTTAGTTGAGTGAAACTCCTGTGTAAGATGCGATTTGGCACGCTAAGTGCAATATCTATTATGTAGATGCTCATCCCACTTATTATGACAGCCTGGTTTTTATAACCAATTGTGCTTCATAAACCCAGGGATGATGCAGAGCCGATTTTAGGGTGCCTATTGTCCATGTAAACGATGTTGAATATCTTCATCACATACCGGGCATAACGTTGAGTGAGGCACCGACATTGTTGTCTGTAGACCTGAAAATTTTAGACGCTTGCCCATATCGGCAAGCGTTTTTTTTTGCAAAAAATAAATAACATAAAGGCCCCCGAAGGAGCCTTTATATTGCAGTTTAAGTTGAACCAAGGAGAAACGTGCTCTTAGGTGCGCTCACTCCTTGGCTCACCGCGGGTTAGCAATCAAAGAGATTCGCCATTTTGCTTTAGTGTCAGCAATAACCCTTCACGGCGAGCCTGTGCGGCATTCTCAGGGCGGTGCAGTTTATCCAAGGCATCTGCCAGCCATGCATAATCATACCCGTCTGGACGCTGTGCAAGCGCAGCTTTGAAGGCTTCACAGGCTTTCTCCCACTCACCGTGTTTGAGCATCAACTGCCCCAAGGTACTGTTGAGCAGCGGTGTTGCACCATGCTGTTTGATTTGCTGGCGCAATGATTTCTCTAACGGATCTGGATTACCAGACTGGAGACGCGGGATCAGCAGCACCAAGCGCTCATCATACTGGCGTTTCAGACTGTCCAGAATGATCTGCTGGGCGACATCGTGATCATCACATTCAATCAAATGCTCAGCCAACGCGACTTGCAGCGGGATCTCATTGCGTACTTTACGGCTTTGATCTTTCCACCAACGTTTTAGGCCATCACTGCCTTCTTCCGCCATACATTGATTCATAATGCCGATATAGGCTTGCTGCTCCAGGGCGGCAATCTCATCTGGGGTATGTACCTGAACCTTGCCCATTGCCGGTAGAATTTCCAACAGTGAGCTGTAAGCTCCAGAACGCAAGTAAGCAAGTTCGGCCAGACGCAGCACTTCAGGATGGCGCGGTGCCTGATCTAATAGACGGTCAACACCGTGGCGTGCCGCGTGGACATGCCCTTGCGCCAGTTGAATTCGCACTCGGGTAATATCCACTGGCAACTGCTCAGTATCGGCGACTTCTGCCGCGCGTTCGAGATATTGATTAGTGCGGAATTCATCACCACGTTGCTGAGCGGCTTCAGCCGCCAGTAAGTAGTTCACCATTGGCTGCTCAGCATGGTCGGCATTGCGGGTCAGTAACTTCTCAACCTGTTTGAAATCACCTTCGGCCAGTTTAATCAATGCCGCTTTGGTCTGCTTGCGGGCGCGGGTACGTTTGCGGCCCATAAACCAGCCACGGGTGCGCGCACCGGTACGGAAAATACGGCGCAGTATCCATTCAATGATCAGGAAGGCTACCAATACCAATATCAGCATGATGACCAAGCCGGTCACACTGGTTTCAACGTTATAGTTGTCGGTTTGGATCAGCACATAGCCCTGATGCCCGGCGAGCATTGGGCCCAGCACTATTCCGGCGGTCAGAATGAGGAATAACAGTAACACTCGCAGCATACTTATTCCCCCTGAGCAGCAACTGGCGTTTGTGCCAGTAAGTTACGGACCCGGGTTTGCATCAATTTTTCCAGCATTGGCTGGCTCTTCAATTGATCAGGCACGTCCATTGAGATTGATTGCTGACTTAGACTCTCCAGTTCATCCAGGAAAGCCTTGGTACTCGGGTCGTTTACATCAAAATAAGCGCGAACCCAGGTGGAGATGGTCTCCAGCGACTGTTTATACACTTCATCTTGGTGGCGGGGCACCGCTTGTGCTGCAACCAGCAGGCGGGAGCGAATATTTTCCCGCAAATAAACGTCCTGATTCGGTGCCAACAGCGGCTCCGCGCTACTATCACGGCGGCGAATAGTAATAAAGTCAGCTATAAAGCTGTGCCAGCTTTTGGCTAGATTCTGACGCCATTCAGATAGCGAGCTGGATAATTCGTCGCTATTGGCATCCATGGGTGAATCATCAATGTTGTTATCTGCCAGGCGTAGGTTATCCACCTGATTCGATAACTGGTTAAGTTTGAGGATGATGCCGTCAAAATCGACCTGACTGACCGCAGAAAGGGCACTGATATCCTCGGTCAATGCTCGGCGAACCTCGATAAGGCTTGGGTCATTCATGTCTGCCAAACTGGCATCAGCACTTTTCAGTAAGGTCGCTGCGGTGGTGACGTCTTGATCACTCCACAGTTTGCGCCCGGCCATTTTTACCAGAAAATCAGCTTGTGCCAGCAGCCAGGTTTTAGCATCGCTACCTGAAATCGTGGCGACTTTCTCCTGCAACTCATTAAGTTGGCGGATCAGCGAAGTCTGTTGGCGATCGGCGGCTTCCAGCGCTTTACCCTGCTGTTGCAACAATGACTCAAGCTGCTGCTTTTCTTGCAATTGGCTCTGTTTAAGTTCCGCCAACTGTTCTTGCAACGCGAGCGTTGCGGCATCTTGTAACTGAGCCTGTTGGTGTCCGTGATAATAAAGCCCGGCACCTAGCGCGATGGCCAGTGCAATAGCAATGGCACCCAGAATGGGGCCGGTTCGTTTCTCCCGGCGGACTTCTGGTGCTGGCTGTTGGTGCCTCTCAGCCGCGGTGGTTGTCTCTTCCACTGGTGCGGATGGGGTATTTTGTTCCGTCATATTGGGCATCCCATAGTCAGGTTTCAGGTTTATTGAAATTCTTGTAGCGCGCGGATCAGCGCGTCATTATCAGCATTCTCTGCTACCCGGATATCACTCCAGCCCATTTGGGCCGCTAAGGCAGCCAAGCGATCACTCACTACCACCAAGCGGCAGCGTAGCAACCAGGAAGAACGATAATAATCAGGAACTAAAGTATAGATCTGTTGCAACATTTCGCCGCTGGTTACCACCAGAATATCGACGCCGGAGCGTTGCCAGTGCGCACTCTGTTCACTGCCATCATAAAAGATCGGGCTGCGCTGATAACATTCACAAAAAGTGACGGTTGCTCCCCGCTCAGCCAAGCTTTCACCCAGTAGCTCGCGCCCACCATTCCCGCGCAATAACAGTGCCTTTTTACCGGACAGTTTTTGCAGGTCGGGCAATGACAGCAGCATCTCGCTGGTCTCTCCCGTTGGTGGGAAAGTGACGTGCAAGCGGCTGGCGGTATGCAGTGCTAATGCAGTGTTACGTCCAATAGCATAATAAGATAACTGCGCGGGCCATGACAGGTTATTTCTTTTTAACAGCGGGTTAGCGTAGCGGATGGCATTCTGTGATAGGGCAAAAACCAAGTCGCCAGCCTGCATTTCTTGCAGTAATGCTGGTAATTTGGGTAGGTCATCACCGGGTGAGAAATCAATCAATGGCGCATGATAGGCAACCCGGCCCAGCGCACGCAGGCGGCTGACTAACTGCTCTCCGGAAGGGGATGGGCGGGTGACCAGAATCGTCATAGCGGCGCATTATCCTGATAAACTTCAGCTAGTATTTCCCGCGCGCCCCGAGATAGCAGCTCATCGGCCAGTTCAATACCCATTTGCTCTGCATTTTCAGCCGGGCCTCGGCGTTCGCCACGAATAATTTCACTGCCGTCGGGTGCTCCCACCAGTGCGCGAAGCCACAATATATCGCCTTCCAACTCAGCATAACTGCCAATTGGCACCTGACAACCGCCTTCAAGACGAGTATTCATCGCCCGCTCTGCACAAACCCGTAATTCAGTTTCGCGGTGATTCAGTGGCGCCAGTAGCTGGCGTGTAAAATCATCATCCAGACGGCATTCAATACCGACCGCACCCTGACCGACAGCCGGCAGCGACTCTTCGGCGGGCATTGCAGAGCGAATACGTGTTTCCAGACCGAGGCGCTTAAGGCCTGCAACAGCCAGAATAATCGCGTGATAATCACCATTATCCAGTTTAGCAAGACGAGTGCCGACGTTACCTCGCAGATCGCGAATAATCAGATCCGGACGGCGTTCACGCAATTGACACTGGCGGCGCAGACTCGAGGTACCGACAATGCTACCCGCGGGCAGGTCGTCCAAGTGCGCATAATTTGTCGAGACGAAAGCATCGCGTGGATCATCACGTTCACAAATAGTGACCAAGCCCAGCCCCTCAGGGAAGGCAATGGGCACATCTTTCATGGAGTGCACGGCAATATCCGCCCGACCTTCCAGTAATGCCAGTTCTAACTCTTTGACGAACAAGCCCTTACCGCCAACTTTTGCCAGTGGCGTGTCCAGAATGATATCCCCACGAGTCACCATCGGGACCAATTCAACTTGCAAGCCGGGGTGATTGGCTTGCAATAAATCTTGAACATAATGTGCTTGCCATAAGGCGAGCGGGCTTTGTCGCGTAGCAATTCGAATAATTTTGTCTAACATTGCTTGTTACCGTTTTATATTTTATGGCCCATCCTACCATCGACCGATGAATACTGTCAGTGCGGTAGCCACAAGTGCAGGGCGGGTAAGAGCATAAGAAAGCAACTATTGTAACAAATGCACGGCGAGATAAGCGGTTTATACCTTTGACGGGTGACTAAACTGCAATACCGATGACTTTGGCTATAGATAGGCATTATAATTGTTGGGATAGCTTTACTTTCTTTACGGTCAATCGGCAAGGTGTTAGATTGATCACGTTTCCAGCAATAATTCGTTAAATATTCTTCAAACAAAATGTTTTTTGGTCACTTCAACAAAATGTACATTCTTTGGGTGAAGGTCAAATAAACAATAAACAAATCTGGAACACGGGTTTCTTTCTAAGCACCGGAACAATCAGGCGAGACGTCTTGTACCTCTACATCGAGACACTGAAACAGCGACTGGATGCGATCAACCAATTACGAGTCGATCGCGCCTTGGCGGCCATGAGGCCAGCCTTCCAAAAGGTCTACAGTCTGCTACCGACCCTATTACATTGTCATCACCCGCTGATGCCGGGTTACCTTGATGGTAACGTTCCCCATGGCATCTGCCTTTTCACGCCTAATGAAACACAGCTGGATTATCTGTCTGAGGTTGAAGCCAAATGGGGCCAGCCTTTGCAGCAGAGTGTCGGCGGCGAATTGCCGATTACCGGCGTTTATTCTATGGGAAGCACTTCATCTATTGGTCAGTGCCATACATCCGATCTGGATATTTGGGTCTGTCACCAAGCCTGGCTTGATTCTGAAGAACGTAACCGCCTGCAAAAAAAATGTAGCCTGCTGGAAAAATGGGCCGCATCAATGGGGGTTGAAGTTAGTTTCTTCCTAATAGATGAAAACCGCTTCCGCCACAATGCCAGCGGTAGTTTGGGCGGTGAAGATTGCGGTTCAACCCAACATATTTTATTACTGGACGAATTTTACCGCAGTGCGGTGCGTCTGGCCGGGAAACGTATTCTTTGGAATATGGTTCCGGTCGAAGAAGAAAATAATTACGATGATTACGTGCTGTCGCTCTACGCGCAGGGCGTATTAACGCCGAATGAATGGCTGGATCTGGGCGGTTTGAGCACCCTGTCAGCGGAAGAGTATTTCGGCGCTAGCTTGTGGCAATTGTACAAAAGTATCGATTCGCCTTATAAGGCGGTACTGAAAACCGTCCTGCTGGAAGCTTATTCTTGGGAATACCCCAACTCCCAACTATTGGCGATGGAAATCAAACAGCGCCTGCATGCCGGTGAAATCGTGGCGTTTGGCCTCGATGCTTACTGCATGATGCTCGACCGCGTCACTCGCTATCTTACTCAAATCAATGACACGACTCGGTTGAACCTGGTGCGTCGCTGTTTCTATCTGAAAGTGTGTGAAAAATTGTCGCGCACGCCAGCGAGTGCGGGTTGGCGACGTGAAATTCTCAGCCAATTGGTCAGTGAATGGGGCTGGAGTGACGAGAGTTTAGCGGTATTAGATAACCGCGCTAACTGGAAAATTGAACGTGTGCGCGAGGCACATAACGAGTTATTGGATGCGATGATGCAAAGTTATCGTAACTTGATTCGTTTTGCGCGCCGCAACAACTTAAGTGTCAGCGCCAGCCCGCAGGATATCGGGGTATTGACCCGTAAACTGTACGCAGCATTTGAAGCTTTACCGGGTAAAGTGACACTGGTTAACCCGCAGATTTCACCCGACCTTTCTGAAGAGCATTTGACCTTTATTCATGTTCCAGCGGGCCGAGCTAATCGCCCCGGCTGGTATTTGTATAATCAAGCGCCGTCGATGGATGCTATCGTCAGCCATCAGCCGCTGGAATATAACCGTTATCTGAATAAATTGGTGTCGTGGGCTTATTTCAACGGCCTATTGACCAGCAAGACCCGGTTGCACATTAAAAGCGCCAATCTGTGCGATACCGTGAAACTGCAAGAGTTGGTGACTGATATTTCTCACCACTTCCCGCTACGGCTACCCGCACCGACACCGAAGGCGCTGTACAGCCCGTGCGAAATTCGCCATTTAGCGATTATCGTCAATCTGGAAAATGACCCGACCGCCGCTTTCCGCAATCAAGTGGTTCATTTTGATTTCCGTAAACTGGATGTTTTCAGTTTTGGCGAGCAGCAGCAGTGTCTGGTTGGCAGTATCGATTTGTTGTACCGCAACTCATGGAACGAAGTGCGAACCTTGCATTTCAGTGGTGAGCAGGCGGTATTAGAAGCACTGAAAACCATTTTAGGCAAAATGCATCAGGATGCGGCTCCGCCAGAGTCGGTGGATGTGTTCTGCTATAGTCAGCATTTGCGTGGTTTGATTCGCACCCGTATCCAGCAACTGGTTTCTGAGTGTATTGATCTGCGCTTGTCCAGTACCCGTCAGGAACCGGGCCGTTTTAAAGCGGTGCGGGTGTCCGGCCAGACTTGGGGGCTGTTCTTTGAGCGCCTGAGTGTCTCGGTCCAGAAATTGGAAAATGCCGTCGAATTCTATGGTGCAATTTCCAATAATAAACTGCATGGGTTATCGATTCAGGTCGAAACTGATCAAATTCATCTGCCACCGGTGGTTGACGGTTTTGCCAGCGAAGGGATTATTCAGTTCTTCTTCGAGGGTACTGCAGATGAAAAAGGCTTTAATATTTACATCCTGGATGAGACCAACCGGGTTGAGGTTTATCACCATTGTGAGGGCAGTAAAGAGGAGTTAGTGCGGGATGTTAGCCGTTTCTATTCATCTTCTCACGATCGTTTTACCTACGGCTCCAGCTTTATCAACTTCAACTTGCCACAATTCTATCAAATTGTGCAGTTAGATGGCCGGACTCAGGTAATTCCGTTCCGCAGCAATACCTTATCTCATCTGCATATTGTTGATAAAGATGCCAGTGCACCCGCACAACAATTTCAGTTACATTGATATGTCTACAAAACATAACCAATAAAAACAGTGTTATTGGTTATGTTTGATGGGCAATAAATTTAATCTAAATCGTGCTGCATTAATTCTCCATCTTTTGATATATTATTTTTAGCATTTTCATTGCAATAATATTCAGAGTAAAACATAACAGTATCAAAGTGTGTTGCTGAGTTCTTTTCTATAAAAGGCTTCTGTTTATCAATTATTTCTTTGTAAATATTGGTCGTTAATCTTTTTTCTTCAATAGCAGTGAGTACCGAACGTGAATTTTTCAGCATGAATTCTAAATGTTTTTGATCAACAGGTTCACTTAAGTACATATAATGAGACATATTGGTTAACATTGAAAAAGGCAATTCACCTAAGTGAAGAGCAAAGCAATCCCGAATAACTTGGCTAACCCTGCCATTAGCATTTGGCAATAAATGCAGATATTGAAAATCTGATGTTAACTTAAATATCCCAGCAATATCACCTTCAGCATGAACATTCACTAATTTACGTGCAAATTGGTGAATTGCGTCTCTTTTTTTCTCAACGGAACCATCCGTTATTCCATTTATTCCTATTAAAGAATTATCATGATTGGTAACAATATCTAATTTATATTTTAATGTATCGAGTGTTAATGTTTCATTTTTTATCTTGTTATCTATGATATCCTTAACATTAAAAATACTTTTGCTCATTGTTATAAATGAGCTGTCACATTTGACGTTTATGATATCTTGGATAGTTAACAGCTCGGCAAGGTTTTCTATACTGTAACCTACTCTTCTTACTTTATCCTCATAGTGGCTATTTTTGTCATTGTAGATAGCATTTAACCTTGAAAGTAAGAGGGTATATCCTTTTATCATAAGGGCATTATCATCTTCCTTGCAGCCCTTAAAACCAGCATCTTTCGTGTTATAGGCAATAATAGGATTTAGCTTGTGGGTGGCTTCAACATATAAGTAAGGAAGCAAAATCTGTAATTGTTTATTATCTAGTTTAGATAATCTTGCTTGCATTTTGCTTTCTGTACCCAAAGAGGCTCTGAATGCATTTATGGCATTATTCTCTTGATGAAGAGTATCATTACTTTTAATTTCCCCTACACACTCTACTATTTTTGCATATTGTTCCTCAGCAGAGAGAGGAAGTAGACGGATATTATCCAGATCTACTCTTGTATCAATAATGTTAGTGTTGTTCCACTGTATGCCCGTTAGTTTTGCGCCGTAAAGAATAGCATGACTCAGATTGGTGTTCGTCATATTGGTAGAACGAAGATCAGCATTTGTGAAATCAATATCGGATAAATTAAGATTGCTTAGGTCCACACCTTGAAGATTACATCCATTATAAACTGTCACTCTACCAGCAGTATTATTTTCGCATTGTTCTTTTATTATCTCTCTTTTTAATGCTCTAAGCGAATTTCGTTCTGCCTCTGTATGACATTCTGATATATCTTCATTTATTATTTTAATTTTTTCGGCGTCGCTAAGAATATGATTTTGAGTATCATAACAATTTAAATTCGGATTTATATTATTTGAAGGACATATCATTTGCACTTGTTCCTATAAATAATTATATGTAGAGAAGGTAAAGAGTTTCTGGGGGTATTATTCCATGGTGTTTCTATTCAATATACCGGGTATTAGCCTTATTTAGTTTCGGCAGCAGTAGATAGGCAGGTTATATGTCAGATGTTGCCATGCCAGCCGGTGATTGGGCTGGCATGGTTTAGTGTGGTTAGCCGAAATGCACTGCTTCGCCCGCTTGGGCGGTGGCCGCTTCAGATAATTTGTGGAAAAACTCTTCGCCGCTGCGCGAACAATACCAGTGCCCTTCACGGTAATCAAAATGGTAGCCGCCGGTTTTAGTCGCCAGCCATACCTGATGCAATGGCTCTTGGCGATTGATCACAATCTTGCTGCCATTTTCGAAAGTTAGGGTCATCACCCCGCCATTAGTTTCATAATCGATATCACTATCGCCGGTAAAACTATCCAGTGTCTCTTCAATGCAAAGCATCAATTGATCGGCTAACTGATGAAACTCGCTATCGTTCATATTCAATTCCTATTGCTTTTCATGATCCACCTGCGATTATAGAGACCTTGGGCGCAAGAATTACAGGCATTAATACGAATACCTGCGTCAAAACGCTTTATTGATATCAAAACAGGTTACAGGCATTAAAAAATGAAAAATAAATTATGTTGGCTGTTAACGGCAATGATGGTGCTCGCGCTCTCCGGTTGTGGTCTGAAAGGCCCACTGTACTTCCCACCATCGGATAAGCCAAAAGTAGAAACAACCAAGCAAGATAGCGGCAACATTGAGCGTAATCAGCAGAATCCGCAGAACCAGAGCATCGCCGGGCCTCAGTGATTATTCCTATCGCAGCCAGACAAAGTCAGTACCGAATTTAGCCAGTACCGAATATTTAGCAGGTAAATGAAAGTCAGCGGAGTATGAAATGCAGTTCTCCAAAATGCACGGTCTTGGCAACGACTTTATGGTTGTCGATGCAGTTACTCAAAATGTTTACTTTTCGCCGGAATTAATCCGCCGATTAGCAGACCGGCACACTGGCGTGGGCTTTGATCAGATGTTGGTGGTTGAGCCGCCTTATGATCCTGAGCTGGATTTTCACTACCGTATTTTTAATGCCGATGGCAGCGAAGTTTCTCAGTGCGGCAATGGCGCGCGCTGTTTTGCTCGTTTTGTCCGACTGAAAGGGCTGACCAATAAGCGCGATATCAGTGTGAGCACCCAAACGGGCCGCATGATATTGAGTGTCACAGAAGATGAACTGGTTTGCGTTAATATGGGTGAGCCCAATTTTGATCCGCAAACAGTTCCTTTCCGTGCAGCAAAAGCTGAGAAAACCTACATTTTACGCGCGGCAGAACACACGGTGCTCTGCGGTGTGGTGTCGATGGGCAATCCTCATTGTGTGATGCAGGTCGATGATGTTTCAGTTGCCAATGTTGCGTTGCTGGGCCCAGTATTAGAAAGCCATGAGCGCTTCCCTGAACGTGCCAATATCGGTTTTATGCAGGTGGTGAGCCGGGAACATATCCGCCTACGGGTGTATGAACGTGGTGCCGGTGAAACTCAAGCCTGTGGTAGTGGGGCTTGTGCCGCAGTTGCGGTCGGGATTCAGCAAGAATTATTGGGTGAAGAGGTTGATGTCGAACTGCCCGGCGGCAGTTTGCATATTAGTTGGAAAGGGCCGGGTCACCCATTGTATATGACCGGGCCAGCGACCCATGTTTACGACGGATTTATCCATTTATAACGGGTGTTACATGAAAAGTTATGAGGAGCAGGCGCTAGCCGGTGTCGAGTTAGATGACGATGCCGTCATGCAGTATTTATTGCAAAATCCCGACTTCTTTATTCGCAACGCGCGTTTGGTTGAACAGATGCATATCCCTCATCCGGTGAGAGGTACAGTCTCGCTGGTAGAGTGGCAACTGGGGCGTCAGCGTAATCAGATAGGCCAGTTGGAAGAAGAAATCACTTTGCTGATGGAGCAGGCGGGCCTGAATGAAGTGCTGTTCAGCCGCTTGCTGCAACTCCAGAGCAATCTTGCTGCCGCCAGTAGCTTGCAAGATATGCTCAACCGTTTGCAGCGCTGGGCCCGAGATTTCGGCCTGGCGGGGGCGAATGTTCGGCTGTTCACTGACCGCTGGCAAATAGGCGCGCCGTCTGATTTCACCCATTTGGGCCTGTCGCGCCATGCTTTTGAACCTATGCGTATTCAGCGTCTGGGCAATGAACGTCACTATCTGGGCAGCCTAAACGGGCCGGAGCTGTTGCTGTTATTGCCGCAAGCTAAGCAAGTGGGGTCTGTGGCGCTGTCAATGTTGGGTAAAGACGGTGATTTAGGGGTGATTATCTTTAGCAGCCGCGATACACAGCACTATCAGCAGGGCATGGGTACCGTGATGCTGAATCAGTTATCAACGTTATTGCCGAGCTTGCTGGAGCGCTGGATAGAGCCGGTATGACCGAATTCAGTGCCTCGCTTGCCCCGCAGGTAGAGGCTTTCCTGCGTTATCTCAAAGTTGAGCGTCAGCTCAGCCCATTGACCATCACCAGCTATCGGCGTCAGCTACAGGCACTGATGGAGATAGGCGAGCAAATGGGCCTTGCGCACTGGCAAACGCTGGATGCCGCTCAGGTTCGCTCACTGGTTTCCCGCAGTAAACGTGCCGGTTTGCACTCTTCCAGCCTTGCTTTGCGGCTCTCGGCATTGCGCAGTTTCCTTAACTGGTTGGTCAGCCAGGGTGTACTGCAAGCTAATCCAGCCAAAGGGGTCAGTACCCCGCGCTCTGGCCGCCATTTGCCGAAAAACATTGATGTCGATGAAGTCGATAAACTGCTGGATATCGATCTGAATGACCCTTTGGCCGTGCGCGATCGGGCGATGCTGGAAGTGATGTATGGCGCGGGTTTGCGTTTATCTGAACTGGTGGGCATGAACTGCAAACATGTCGATTTAGCCAGCGGCGAAGTCTGGGTAATAGGTAAGGGCAGCAAAGAGCGCAAAGTCCCGATTGGCAAAACGGCGGTCACTTGGTTAGAACATTGGTTGGCACTGCGTGAGCTGTTTGAACCGCAAGATGACGCCATTTTCTTGGCCAATACCGGTAAGCGAATTTCAGCGCGTAATGTACAAAAACGCTTTGCTGAATGGGGCGTGAAGCAGGGAGTCAGTAGCCATATTCATCCCCACAAATTGCGCCACTCTTTTGCGACTCATATGCTGGAGTCCAGTGGTGATCTGCGCGCAGTGCAAGAGCTGCTGGGGCATGCCAATCTGACCACCACACAAATTTATACCCATCTTGACTTTCAACATCTGGCAACAGTGTATGATGCTGCTCATCCACGGGCCAAACGAGGCAAATCTTGATGCATTTTTATCGTCCACTGGAGCGGATTTCCGCCATTACTTTCGATTTGGATGACACCCTGTACGACAACCGGCCAGTGATAGCCCGTACAGAGCAAGAGTCTGTGGCATTTTTACAGCAGTACCATCCCAATTTGGCACAGCTACAAGCCACCGATTTTCAACGTTTTCGCAGTGAGTTACTGGCGCAAGACCCTGATATTTACCACGATGTCACCCAGTGGCGCTGGCATGCTATCGAGCTGGGCCTGATTCGTCATGGCCTGAGTAAGTCAGAAGCACAATGTGGCGCTGATGCTGCCATGGAAAATTTCGCCGTATGGCGTAGCCGCATCTATGTGCCGCCAGCCACGCATGACACCTTGAGCGCGCTGGCTGAACATTATCCGCTGGTGGCGATTACCAATGGCAATGCCGATCCTAAAGCTTGCGGTCTGGACAGTTATTTCCAGTTTGTGTTGCGCTCTGGCCCTCATGGCCGCGCCAAACCTTTCCGCGATATGTACCATAAAGCGGCAAACCATCTGGATATTCCACTGAAACATATCTTGCATGTTGGTGATGATTTGACCACCGATGTCGCCGGTTCGCTACGTTGCGGCATGCAAGCGTGCTGGATTAACGATCGGCAACAAAGCTTGATGACCGCGCGTGATAGCCGGTTATTGCCACATATTGAGATTTCACAGTTGGCTTCCCTGACAGCATTGCTATAATCCTCTGCAATAACTCTGTATAAATTCACAGTGGAATGCTGGTAAAATAGTCGGATAACCGGCGATTTAGCTATTTTCTCTTACCCGATGAACGGTGCCTATGGACGTTTCTGATCTGCTCGACAGCCTGAATGAAAAACAACGCGAAGCCGTGGCTGCGCCACGCTGCAACCTGTTGGTACTGGCCGGTGCGGGCAGTGGCAAAACCCGCGTGCTGGTTCATCGTATTGCCTGGCTATTGTCGGTCGAAAACGCCTCTCCCTATTCCATTATCGCGGTGACCTTCACCAATAAAGCTGCCGCTGAAATGCGCCACCGCATTGAGCACTTGATTGGAACCAGTCAGGGCGGGATGTGGATTGGTACTTTCCACGGGCTGGCGCACCGGTTGCTGCGCGCCCATCATATGGATGCCAATCTGCCGCAGGATTTCCAAATTCTTGATAGCGATGACCAACTGCGGTTATTGAAGCGCTTGGTTAAAGCTCTGAATTTAGATGAGAAGCAATGGCCACCGCGTCAGGCGATGTGGTACATCAATGGCAAAAAAGATGAAGGGCTACGTCCGCAGCATATTGAAAGCTACGGTAACCCGGTCGAAGCCACTTGGCTGCGTATCTATCAAGCTTATCAGGAAGCCTGTGACCGTGCGGGGCTGGTGGATTTTGCCGAGCTGCTGCTGCGCGCTCACGAACTGTGGCTGAACAAGCCGCATATTCTTAATCATTATCGTGAACGTTTTACCAATATTCTGGTGGATGAGTTCCAGGATACCAACAACATCCAGTACGCCTGGATTCGCCTGCTGGCAGGTGAGCGCTCCAATGTGATGATCGTCGGCGATGATGACCAGTCAATTTATGGCTGGCGTGGGGCGCAAGTAGAGAATATCCAGCGCTTCCTGAAAGATTTTCCCGGTGCTGAAACTATCCGTCTGGAGCAGAATTACCGCTCGACCAGCAATATTCTGACCGCCGCTAATGCCCTGATTGCCCATAATGATGGCCGCATGGGTAAGAACTTGTGGACGGAAGGGGCGGAAGGCGAGCCTATCTCGCTCTATTGCGCCTTTAATGAGCTGGATGAAGCCCGCTTCGTGGTTAACCGCATTAAAGCTTGGCAAGACAATGGTGGCGCGCTGAATGATTGTGCCATTTTGTATCGTAGTAACGCCCAATCGCGGGTGCTGGAAGAGGCCTTATTGCAGACTGCAATGCCGTACCGTATTTATGGCGGTCAGCGCTTCTTCGAACGTCAGGAAATTAAAGATGCATTGGCCTATTTGCGCCTGATTTCTAATCGCAATGATGATGCGGCCTTCGAGCGGGTGGTCAATACGCCGACGCGGGGTATTGGCGATCGCACCTTAGATGTGGTGCGTCAGACTGCCCGTGACCGCCAGTTAACCTTGTGGCAATCAACCCGCGCCATGTTGCAGGAAAAAGTGCTGGCAGGCCGTGCCGCCTCTGCGTTGCAACGTTTTGTCGAGCTGGTGGACTCACTGTCCCATGAAACCGCCGATATGCCGCTGCACGTGCAAACCGACCGTGTCATTCGTGATTCTGGTTTGTGGTCAATGTACGAGCAAGAGAAGGGTGAAAAAGGCCAGGCACGTATTGAGAACCTTGAAGAGCTGGTCAATGCTACCCGCCAATATAGCTATCAGGACGAAGATCAAGACCTGATGCCACTACAGGCGTTTCTCTCTCATGCGGCGCTGGAGGCTGGAGAGGGGCAGGCCGATGCTTATCAGGATGCAGTGCAACTGATGACGCTCCATTCAGCAAAGGGTCTGGAGTTCCCACAGGTATTCATAGTGGGTATGGAAGAGGGGATGTTCCCAAGCCAGATGTCCTTGGATGAAGGCGGGCGTCTCGAGGAAGAGCGCCGGTTGGCCTATGTTGGCGTTACCCGCGCCATGCAGAAACTGACGCTCTGCTATGCTGAGAGCCGCCGTCTGTATGGCAAAGAAGTCAATCACCGCCCATCACGTTTCATCGGCGAACTGCCGCAAGAGTGTGTTGAGGAGGTGCGGCTACGCGCGACAGTCTCTCGTCCGGTCAATCACCGCCGCATGGGGACGCCGATGCACGAAAATGACAGCGGATTCTCATTGGGGCAGCGAGTGCGCCATCCTAAATTCGGTGAAGGCACGGTGGTTAATCTGGAAGGTAGCGGTGAGCACAGCCGGTTGCAGATTGCTTTCCCCGGTGAAGGCATTAAGTGGCTAGTGGCGGCATATGCACGTCTGGAAGCCGTCTAAACTTACCCTGCGGCCTTGACGCCGCAATGGTGTTAGCGGCATTCACCTACCCGAGTAAGCTTATAACTCAAGGCTGCCGCGGAATTAGCGGCCCTCGCTCTTATCCTGGACAGCCAGACGTGCGTCGGTTTCTGCCTGCAATAAAATGGCTTTGCCCATCCACTGAGTGACATCCTGAATTCCCGCCTCATCTAAATGCCAAATATCTTTCAGCACCATAAAGACTTCTGACCCGTAAATGAGTGAAAAAGCGTGGATCACCCGTTGCAGCGCTTCCGGCTCCAGCTTTCCTTCCAGTGGCTCGACAGCCAGCTTTAACAGCCGCTTACGGTTACCACGAACTAATTTTTCTTCATTATTGGGGTGGTTACGATTATCAGCCCATTGTTGTAACGAGAGATGCAGAGCGGCCCGCAACACACCTTCGTGTTGCAACATGCGCGGATAAGCAAATGAGAGTAATTCAGCAATGCGTTGGCGTGCATCGGGTTGAGTCGGCTGCCATGACAAAATCGGGCCAAGGCTTTCATCAACCATCGCAGAGACCAGCGCACTCTGTGTCGGGAAATAGCGATAAGCCGTAGCACGGGAAAGTTGAGCGGCATTTGCCACTTCGGTTATTGATGGAAACGCGCCTTGCTCATACATCGACATCGCAGTATCGATAAGTAACCGCCGGGTTCTGGCCCTAATGGTGGTCAATGATGGAGAGGAGCTTTCCTGTTTATCCTGATTATTCACGGTCACTCCAGGGCTACAGATCGTATTTGTGCTCACTATAACAAACCGTTTGCACAAATCGCCATGAAAGCACGCCGCATTCAAACTAATTTTGAGACTGTCGTCTCATATTTGAGCTATGATCTTTGCGTAAATGATACGGCAGTCTCAATATGATTCTATCTTAACCAACTCGCTTCATTGTTCGACAGTAAAAGAAAACAAACTTCCCATACAAGTGAGTTGTTCGCGCATTCATAGAAGGATGTTCAGATGCCTCGTCATATTTATATTGCTACCACGACAGATACCAAAGGCGAAGAACTGGCGTATGTCAGTGCATTGATTAAAGCAACCGGCTTGACGACAGTCACGGTTGATTTATCGACGAAAGAAGGTCAGCAGGTCGGTGGTGCGGATATTTCGGCCGAGACCGTGGCGAGCTATCACCCAGATGGGCGTCAGGCAGTTTTCTGTGGTGATCGAGGGCGAGCAATAAGCGCGATGGCGCAGGCTTTTGAGTGCTTTATCAATAGCCGTGAAGATGTCGCTGCGCTGTTAGGTCTGGGGGGATCTGGCGGTACGGCACTGATAACTCCCGCGATGCAAAGTTTGCCCATCGGTATTCCTAAACTGATGGTTTCTACCATGGCTTCGGGTGATGTTTCCGGTTATATCGGCGCGAGTGATATCGCCATGATGTACTCAGTCACTGATATTGCCGGACTTAACCGCATTTCTCGCCGGGTATTGAGTAATGCCGCCCATCAAATTGCCGGTGCGGTTTACTTTGCGAAAGCAGAGACAGCCACGGATGACAAACCGGCGCTGGGGCTGACGATGTTTGGCGTGACCACCCCCTGTATTCAAGCGGTCAGTGCAGCATTATCGTCAGAATATGATTGTCTGGTTTTTCACGCCACCGGGAGCGGCGGCAAGGCCATGGAGAAACTGGCCGAAAGTGGTTTGTTGGCCGGGGCGCTGGATCTGACTACCACTGAAGTTTGCGATTTGTTATTTGATGGGGTATTGGCCTGCGGCCCAGAACGGTTCGATGCCATTGCTCATACCAATATCCCTTATGTTGGCTCCTGTGGTGCTTTGGATATGGTCAATTTTGGTAGCCCGGCAACGATTCCGGCGAAATATGCAGACCGTTTGTTCTATAAACATAATGCGCAAGTCACGCTGATGCGCACCACCGAGCAAGAGAACATCCAAATGGCACGCTGGATTGGCGAGAAGTTAAATCGCTGCCAAGGCGAAGTCCGTTTCTTAATTCCAGAAGGCGGTTTCTCGGCACTGGATGCGCCCGGCCAGCCATTCTGGGATGAAAAGGCGTTAAAAGCTTTTATTCAGACACTGGAAGAGACTGTTATTCAAACCGAAAAACGCCGCTTGGTGCATTATCCATTCAATATTAACGACCCGGAATTTGCTCAGGCTGCGGTAGAAAACTTTAAAGAAATAGCAAAGAGCCCATCCAACCCTAAATAATTCGAGTTGCAGGAAGGCGGCAACTGAGTAAATCCCCAGGAGCTTACACGAGTCAGTGACTGGGGTGAGCGAAGGCAGCCAACGCACATGCAGTTTGAAGTATGACGGGTTTAGGGCCATTTAATTTGTGGAGAAACATATGCCAAAATTTCAACGCCAGGCCATATTGGCTAAATTCCGGGAAATGATTGCCCGCCGTGAGCCGATTATCGGCGGCGGTGCGGGTACAGGGTTGTCAGCTAAATGCGAAGAGGCTGGCGGTATTGATTTAATCGTTATCTATAACTCTGGCCGCTATCGTATGGCGGGCCGTGGTTCGCTGGCAGGGCTACTGGCGTACGGTAATGCGAATGAAATTGTGGTCGATATGGCTAAAGAAGTGCTGCCAGTCGTCAAGAAAACACCGGTGCTGGCCGGGGTTAATGGGACCGACCCATTCTGTCAGTTCGATCACTTTTTGGACCATTTGAAAGACTTGGGCTTCTCTGGTGTGCAGAACTTCCCTACTGTCGGCTTAATTGACGGTAACTTCCGCGCCAACCTTGAAGAGACCGGCATGGGTTATGGCTTGGAAGTCGATATGATCCGCCTGGCCCATGAGAAAGATTTGCTGACGACACCTTATGTATTCAGTGCCGCAGATGCCGTTGCTATGACCCAAGCAGGAGCCGATATTATTGTTCCTCATATGGGGCTGACGACCGGCGGTAACATTGGTGCCGATACTGCACTGAAGCTGGCTGACTGCGTGCCACTGATTAATGAGTGGGCGGCGGCGGCGAAAGCCGTGCGTGAGGATATTATTGTCTTGTGCCACGGCGGGCCAATTTCGACGCCTGAAGATGCGCAATACATCATGGATAATTGCCCGCAATGTGATGGTTTCTACGGTGCCAGTTCTATGGAACGGCTGCCGACAGAGATTGCACTGACCGACACTACTAAACAGTTTAAAAACATAAAGCGTTGATATTTTGCCAATACCAAAGGGAAAGCCTGTTTGTGAATTTCACCTGATTATTGGTTAAATGAATATGCAGGATACGCAAAACCGAAGTCGAAGCTGACTTCGGTTTTTTTACTGATATTATTTCCGGCAGATTTTATTGCTGATAATGCGCCCCAATATCAGCCGTCGCATACCACGCCAATAGATTGCTGACTTCTTCCTCACCCTCGGCGGGTGACCAACTGGCGAAATGTTCGGCAGTGATGGGCTGGTAAGGGCCATGTTTAACTTCAAAAATAACCGCCCCTTCTTCCAGTGAGAGCACGGCGTGCCACACATTAGCGGGGATTTCCATAATAGCGGTTTCCCGGCCCAACAGCGTGCGGTGGGTGACTTTCCCTGCGTCATCAAACAGCAGCACAATAAAGTTGCCGTGCAATGCAGTCAGTAATTCCCAAGTGTGGGGGTGGCGATGTGGGCGGACATACGTCTCTGGCTCCATTGCTATCGCAAGGCGCTGTATCGGGTCATCGAGCTGTGGATGGAAGTTAAGATTGGCTCTCTGACGCGGTGACTGCTGCGCTTGCTGGCTCAACTGCATCAGAGTTTGTTGGGTGATTTGCTTCATTCTGGTCAAATATCCTTAAGAGTGGCTGACTGTAATCTCGCGTAAACAGAGTGATGTTATACCCGTCATACTTCAAGCTGCATATGTGTTGGCCGCCTTTCTGCAACTCGAATTATTTAGGGTATATCGCTGCGCGCTGTGGGATAAAAAATCTTGCCACTCAGAACTGAAAATTGTGCTCATGAATTAACACCTTTTAACCGGTTGACAGTCTTTTTCTTCTCGGCGTAACATGCGCGCACTATTCTTGATGAGGACATTCGCCTTGGACACACCCAGTAGATACTGGCTCAATAACCTGTTCATATGGTGCAACTTCTAAGGCTATCCTCATCTTTGCTGATAGCCTTCGTGGTTGTCAGCGACCCCGCTAAACTGTCGCTGTGAGTCAGATCTCCTTATGGTCTGAAACAAACGGTATTTCTATACTCACCTGTTTCTGTGCTTCAATGCGTTTCCCCTATCCACACCGCAAGGGAGTTTTGGCATATGCTGAGCGCATTTAAATTAAGTAACAATCGCTTATCCCGTTTGGAGCTGGATGAATCAGATGACCTGACTACCTCAATTTGGGTCGATTTAGTCGAGCCAGAAGAGGGGGAGCGGGAACGCGTCCAGTCTGAACTAGGGCAAAGTCTGGCGACTCGGCCAGAGCTAGATGACATCGAGGCCTCCGCCCGCTTCTTTGAAGATGAAGATGGCCTACATATCCACTCCTTCTTCTATTATGAAGATGCCGAAGATCACGCCGGTAACTCAACCGTGGCATTTACTATCCGTGATGGCCGCCTTTATACCCTGCGTGAACGTGAATTACCGGCATTTCGTTTGTACCGTATGCGCGCGCGCAACCAGACACTGGTTGATGGCAATGCCTATGAGCTGCTGCTGGATCTGTTCGAGACTAAAATTGAACAGCTGGCTGATGAAATTGAGAATATTTACAGCGATTTGGAAGCATTAAGCCGGGTTATCATGGAAGGCCAGCAAGGTGATGAATATGATGCTGCGCTGTCTACCTTGGCGGAGCAGGAAGATATCGGCTGGAAAGTGCGACTGTGTCTGATGGATACCCAGCGGGCGCTGAATTTTCTGGTACGTAAGGCGCGTTTGCCTAGCGGCCAGCTAGAACAGGCGCGTGAAGTCCTACGCGATATCGAATCCCTGTTGCCACACAATGAATCCTTGTTCCAGAAAGTTAACTTCCTGATGCAGGCTGCGATGGGCTTTATCAACATCGAGCAGAACCGCATCATCAAGATCTTCTCAGTGGTCTCGGTTGTCTTCCTGCCGCCAACACTGGTGGCTTCTAGTTATGGGATGAACTTTGAATTCATGCCAGAGCTGCGCTGGTCATTTGGTTATCCGGGAGCAATTAGCTTGATGATTATTGCCGGCCTGGCTCCGTACCTCTATTTCAAGCGCAAAAACTGGCTCTAGTCTTGGGGCTTGGAGTTGCAGGGGTTAGCTGCAACTCCAGTTGTGGGGGGATTGTGATGGTTAGGCCCGCAGCTTGCGTTGGGTATAGAGCGCATCTAGCGTGAACAGTAACAATGCCGCCCAGATAAAGGCGAAAGTCACCATTTTATCGTTGCCGATAGTCTCGCCGTAGAAGGTCACCGCCAGAATAAACATCAGTGTCGGCCCCAGATACTGGAAGAAGCCCAATGTCGATAGCCGTAAACGGGTTGCCGCAGCGGTGAAGAATAGCAACGGGATAGTGGTTATCACCCCGGCAGCGGCGAGCAATACATTCAGCGACCAGGTATTGGCGCTCAGATGGCTGGTTGGGCTGTCGGCAACAAAGAACAGATAGACCGCCGCGATGGGCAGCAACCACATGGTTTCCACCAACATCCCGGTTTGGGCATCAATTCCCAGTTTTTTACGTATCAGGCCATATAGGGCAAAAGTAATCGCCAGACCTAAGCCGATAACGGGGAGTGAGCCAAACTGCCACAGCTGAATTAATACACCACCAAAAGCCAGTGCTACCGCGACCCACTGCATACGGCGAAAACGCTCACCCAGAAACAGCATGCCAAATAGCACATTGACCAGCGGGTTTATAAAGTAACCTAAGCTGGCTTCCAGCATATGGTTATGGTTCACCGCCCAGATAAACAATAGCCAGTTACAGGCAATCAATACGGCGGTCACCGCCAGTAAAAGTAGGCGCTTACGATTTCTACAGGCACTGCGAACTTGTGGCCAATTACGGCTGACAGTCAGCAGTATCAGCATAAAGAAAAATGACCAGATAATGCGATGAGTCAAGATTTCATCAGCCGGCACCTGTTGGATTAGCTTGAAATAAGCAGGGGCAATACCCCAAATAAAATAGGCAGCCAGAGCAAAGAAAATGCCCTGACGAGTTTGTTGTTTATCCATGGTGTGGCTCGGGACAAGAAAGGAGATGCGGTGAGTGTACTTAACTTCGAGCGACTAATCATCACCGCTTAAAGTCTAATTACCCCACCAAATAGGTCGCTGTGGCGCTGGCGATATGAATTTGCTTTTCATTATGCAGCTCAACTCTGGCAACTGAGACCTTATTACCGCTACGTAAAATACTGCTGCTGGCGATGAAATGCTCGCCACGGCCCGGGCGCAAATAATCGACTCGTAGGTCGATAGTGCCCATTTTGGCTAGCTTCATTTGCAGTTGTTCTTGAATCAAGGGCTCATGACGAACCAGGCTGTTACCAACACACACCAAACCGGCAGCGACATCCAGTACTGCGGCGATAACCCCGCCATGCAGGATCCTTTGTGCGATATTACCGACTAATTTGTCATTATTATCAAAAGTAATTTCAGCGTAATCTTGCTCGAAGCGGGTTAATTTTAGGCCTAATTCACGATTAAAAGGCATGTGATAGACAAAGATTTCCCCGATGACTTGACGAGCACCTTCCAGCGTTAACGGTGTAACTGACATTGCAGTCTGTTCTCTTAGTGACTATTTATGGGCAATTATCCCACAAGTTAATGAGTTGTTTATTTTATGCTCCTATTTTGTTGTTTTCCAGTCGTTAAATCATAAATATAAACAACACTAATCCAAGATAACATTTGTGTGTAGAATGAGCTGTTTTCATTACAAATAGAAATAATTCGTAAGGGGATGGGGGAGTTATGGGTAGATTTTGGCAGATATTAATAGCGCTATTACTGGCGCCAACCTTGGCACAGGCAGATGTTGCGACGGTTGAGAAGATTCATGATGCACCTGCGGTGCGTGGCAGTATTATCGCGGCAATGTTGCAGGATCACGATAATCCATTCCTGCTTTATCCGTATGAAACTAACTATCTGCTATATACCTACACCAGCGATATCAATAAAGATGCGATCAGCTCTTATGATTGGGCTGAAAATGCGAAGAAAGATGAAGTTAAGTTCCAACTGAGTTTGGGCTTCCCTATCTGGCGTGGTATTGCGGGTGATAATTCATTACTGGGGGCGTCTTATACCCAGCGCTCTTGGTGGCAGGCATCTAACAGCGACGAGTCCTCGCCATTCCGTGAAACCAACTACGAACCACAGATATTCCTGGCGTGGGCAACCGATTACGAGTTAGCGGGTTGGACTTTTCGTGAGGTCGAATTTGGTTATAACCACCAGTCGAATGGTAAAGCCGACCCAACTTCACGTAGCTGGGATCGTGTTTATACTCGTTTGATGGCTCAGCGCGGTAACTTGGAAATTGACCTGAAGCCTTGGTATCGTATTCCTGAAAGTGACGCAAAAGATGACAACCCAGATATCAATAAATACATGGGTTATTACCGTCTGAAAGTCGGTTATGCCTTGGGTGACAGCGTATTCAGTCTTGATGGGCGCTATAACTGGAATACCGGTTACGGCGGCGCTGAAATGGGCTGGAGCTACCCAATCACTAAACATGTCCGTTTCTATACCCAAGTGTTCAGTGGCTATGGTGAGTCAATGATTGACTATAACTTTAGGCAAACACGGGTGGGTGTGGGTATCATGTTGAATGATGTCCTTTAACGTCATCCGGCGTTAGAAAAGTTTCAGACACAGGCCGGCTAACCGGCCTGTGCAGATCTAATAGTTGGGGAAGAGTGTGTCAACCGCAGCAGTGATAAATAGGGAATTACTGGCACAGCAAGTATTGCGCGATACTTTTGGCTATCAGCAATTCCGGCCCGGACAACAGGAAATTATCAACGCCACCCTATCAGGACAAGATTGCCTGGTAGTGATGCCAACGGGTGGGGGTAAATCCTTGTGTTATCAGATTCCGGCACTGGTGACGGATGGGCTGACACTGGTGGTTTCTCCTTTAATCTCGTTGATGAAAGACCAGGTTGACCAACTGCTGGCCTATGGTGTGGGGGCGGGGTGCTTAAACTCGTCGCAAACCCGCGAACAGCAATTGGCGGTGATGGATGGGTGTCGCAGCGGCCAGATTAAGCTGCTGTACATCGCGCCAGAACGTCTGGTAATGGAGAGCTTTCTTGATCAACTGCATCAGTGGCGACCTGCGCTATTGGCCGTGGATGAAGCCCACTGTATCTCTCAATGGGGGCATGATTTCCGCCCGGAATACCGTGCTCTTGGTCAGTTAAAACAACGTTTTCCTGATTTGCCGGTTATTGCACTGACCGCCACGGCGGATGAAGCGACGCGCGGTGATATCGTGCGCCTGCTCAATCTGGATCAGCCATTGATTCAGGTCAGTAGCTTTGACCGCCCCAATATCCGCTACACCTTGGTCGAGAAGTTTAAACCGCTCGATCAACTGTGGCGTTTTGTGCAAGACCAACGCGGCAAAAGTGGCATTATTTACTGCAATAGCCGGGCAAAAGTGGAAGACACCACCGCCCGTTTGCAAAGCCGTGGCCTGAGTGTTGCTGCTTATCACGCCGGGTTGGATAATGAGCGTCGCGCACAAGTGCAAGAAGCTTTTCAGCGCGATGACTTGCAAGTCGTGGTGGCCACCGTAGCCTTCGGTATGGGGATTAATAAACCCAACGTCCGCTTTGTGGTGCATTTTGATATTCCGCGCACTATCGAGTCTTACTATCAGGAAACCGGCCGTGCCGGGCGTGATGGCTTACCCGCCGAGGCCATGCTGCTGTATGACCCGGCAGATATGGCATGGTTACGCCGCTGTCTGGAAGAAAAACCCGCGGGCGCGCAACAGGATATTGAGCGGCATAAACTCAATGCGATGGGGGCTTTCGCTGAAGCGCAAACCTGCCGCCGGTTGGTTTTGCTCAACTATTTTGGCGAGGGCAAACAGCAATCATGCGGCAACTGCGATATCTGCCTTGATCCGCCCAAGCGCTACGATGGGTTAGCTGATGCACAAAAAGCGCTGTCGTGTGTTTATCGGGTTGGACAGCGCTTTGGTCTGGGGTATATCGTTGAGGTGCTGCGTGGGGCCAATAACCAGCGCATTCGTGAATTTGGTCATGACAAGCTATCAGTGTATGGCATTGGTCGCGAACAAAGTCATGAACACTGGGTCAGTGTATTGCGCCAGCTTATTCACCTCGGATTATTGAGCCAGAATATTGCAATGTTCTCCGCCTTACAATTGACGGAAGCGGCGCGCCCGGTATTGCGCGCTGAATTGCCACTGCAATTGGCGGTGCCACGTATTCAGAGCCTGAAAGTGCGCAGCAGTGCTAATCAAAAATCTTATGGTGGCAATTACGATCGCAAGTTATTCGCCAAATTACGTAAGTTACGCAAATCTATCGCCGACGAAGGCAATATTCCGCCTTATGTGGTGTTTAACGATGCCACTTTGCTGGAGATGGCTGAGCAGATGCCAATTACTGCCAGCGAGTTACTGAGTGTCAATGGTGTCGGGCAGCGCAAGCTGGAGCGCTTTGGCGCACCCTTTATGGCCATGATCCGTGACCATGTAGACAATAATGATGACTAACGCCGCTGCGGTTTCAAGCCCGCAGGGTCGATGAGAACCTATCCATGCTAATGCTATTTCTGACGGTCGCACTGGTACACCTGGTGGCTCTGATGAGCCCGGGGCCTGATTTCTTCTTTGTCTCCCAAACTGCTGTCAGTCGTTCACGTGGCGAGGCGATGATGGGGGTGGTGGGGATTTCACTCGGTATTGTTATCTGGGCCGGTGTCGCGCTGATGGGGCTGAATCTGATCTTGCAGAAAATGGCGTGGTTGCATCAGATTATTATGGTCGGTGGCGGCTTGTATCTGTGCTGGATGGGCTGGCAGTTGCTAAAATCTGCCCGCAGCAAACGTGATACCACAGAAACTGAAGTACAGGTTGTGCTGCCTGCACGTGGCCGGACTTTCCTGCGCGGCTTTCTGACCAACCTCTCGAATCCCAAAGCCGTTATCTATTTCGGTAGCGTATTTTCATTGTTTGTCGGTGATGATGTTAGCGCGGGCGCGCGCTGGGGACTGTTTGTCTTGATTGTTGGGGAAACGTTCGTCTGGTTTAGTGTGGTCGCCTGCATATTTGCGTTACCAGTGATGCGCCGTGGCTACCAGCGGTTGTCCAAATGGATTGATGGCTTGGCGGGGGTGTTATTCACCGGTTTTGGCATTCATCTTATTTTGTCCCGCTAATGGATAATCCCAACCGTTTTGTCCGGTTGGGACCATAAACTCTATACTTTTCTGGCGGTTGCCAATAATGCGCCAACCAGCATAAATAAGCCGCCAAATATCCGGTTCAGTAATTTCATTTGATGTGGTGATTTAATCCAGCCAGCAATTCGTGTGGCAAGAGTGGCGTAGCCAATCATCACGATGATATCGACAATCACACTGGTACAGCCGAGAATCAGATATTGCGCCACTTGTGGTTGATGCGGCAGCACAAATTGCGGGAATAATGCGGCCAGGAACACAATGCTTTTCGGGTTGGTCAGGTTAACAAATACCGCGCGTTTAAAGAGTTTGCGCCGAGGCATACTGTTGGCTAATGCATGCAGATCCAGCGCACCGGCGGCACGCCATTGCTGGATACCGAGCCAGATTAGGTAAGCCGCGCCGAGCCATTTTAATATTTCAAATGCCAATAGCGATTGTGAAATCAGTGCGCCAAGGCCGACACCAACCAGCACAATATGTACCGCTAACCCAAGCTGTAATCCGCAAATTGAGGCAACCACCCCACGGGTACCATGGCTGATAGCGGTACTCATGGTGTTAATGGCACCAGAGCCGGGGGACAGACTGAGGATAAGTGTTGTCAGCAAATAAGTTAACCACCAGTCTAAGGTCATCGGCAAAGCTCCCGGAATGCGCAAATTTATGCCACAATACTCTATTGCTAATAGTTGTGCTATGGCTCACAGAATGACTATTTGTTCACTGAACAGCGAGCGACGTTATGCCGTTAGATAATCATATGACTAGCTGGTTGACCCGTGAAGAGCAGTTTGCTGCCTTTGTTAACGGCCCATTGCTAGATTTCTGGCAGCAGCGCGATGAAGACGAGTTTATGGGAGTCGATAATATTCCTATCCGCTATGTCCGCTTTTGTGCCCCGCAACATACTCGTGTAGTGGTTGTGGTGCCCGGCCGCATTGAAAGTTACGTTAAATATCCTGAAGTGGCCTATGATCTTTTCCAGCAAGGCTATGATGTTATTGTGCTGGATCATCGTGGGCAGGGTAAATCCGGGCGCATGCTTGAGGATCACAATCGCGGCCATGTGATCAAATTCGATGATTATATTGAGGATTTTGCGCAGTTAGTGCAGCGTGAAATCACGAATAGCCGTTATCAGCAGCGTTTTGCTTTGGCCCATTCCATGGGCGGCGCCATTCTGACGCGTTTTCTGGCCAGAGAACCTAACGCCTTTGATGCTGTTGCACTTTGTGCGCCGATGTTTGGTATTCATTTGCCGATGCCGGGTTGGCTGGCCCACCGGATTGTCGATTGGGCCGAAGGGCACCAAAAGTTGCGGGATTATTACGCTATCGGAACTGGTCAGTGGCGGCCATTGCCCTATCTGGTCAATATGCTGACCCACAGTCGCGAGCGCTATCGCCGCTATTTGCGTCAATATGCTGATACGCCGGAAATCCGAGTCGGCGGGCCAACATATCACTGGATCCGTGAAAGTCTGCTGGTGGGGGAGCAAATTATCGCCGAAGCAGACAAAATCACCACGCCGGTTCTGCTATTGCAGGCCAGTGAGGATCGGGTAGTCCATAACCCGGCCCACAATGCTTTTTCTCAGGCTATGACTCTGGCGGGGCACCCTTGCGAAGGGGGGCAACCTATGGTCATTCAAGGGGCACGCCATGAGATCCTGTTCGAGCAGGACCAGCTGCGTGCCGAGGCGCTAAGCGCCATATTGCGTTTTTTTGCGCAACCTCACCCTTCTTGCAGCATAAAACAATCAGTCGGCCATTAGACCCCGACGTCACCAGAGGTTAGAACATACCGCTATGTATCATGTTGTTGCTTCCGATTTAGATGGCACCTTACTGTCACCCGACCACATCCTGACGCCGTATGCCAAAGAAACACTTAAGTTGCTGACGCAACGTGATGTGCACTTTGTATTTGCAACTGGCCGCCATCATATCGATGTGGCGCAGATCCGCGATAGCCTGGAGATCAGTGCCTTTATGATCACCTCCAATGGCGCGCGTGTGCACAACACCGCAGGGGAACTGATTTTCAGCCATAACCTTGATGCTGATATCGCCCGTGATTTGTACAATATTGAACACCATAATCCGGATATCTTAACCAACGTCTATTTGAACGATGAATGGTATATGAACCGTGAAAGCCCGGCGCAGAAAGAGTTTTTCCGTGAATCTGTGTTCAACTACCAAGTGTTCGAACCCGCTTTGCTGCCGACCGAAGGGGTGTGTAAGGTCTATTTCACTTGCGAAGATCACGACAAATTATTGATTTTAGAAGAAGCCATCAATGCACGTTGGGGCGATCGGGTTAATGTCAGTTTCTCCTTCCCAACTTGCCTGGAAGTGATGGGTGGCGGTGTCTCTAAGGGCCATGCACTTGAACAAGTTGCCAAGATCATTGGTTATTCACTGAAAGAATGTATCGCGTTTGGTGATGGGATGAATGACTTGGAAATGCTGTCCATGTCTGGCAAAGGCTGCATCATGCGTGATGCTCATCAGCGCCTGAAAGATATGTTGCCGAATCTGGAAGTGATTGGCTCGAATGTTGATGATGCGGTGCCGCACTATCTGCGCAAAATGTTTTTAGGTACTGATAAGTAACTGACTTTTCATTTATGAGAAAAAATGGCGCACTTAATTATCAGTGCGCCATTTTCTTATTCTCGTTAATGTCAGGCCATCAACTTATTGATGCTGCCCCTGTTTTTGCAGGAACTGCACGCCTTTATCTGGGAAGTCAGTAAACACCCCGTCAACTTGCGCCTGATTGTAAATAATATCGAACAGCTGATTAACGTCAGTGGCGTATTTAGGCAGCTTGTCAGCACGGATGGTGTACGGATGAACCATCATATTGCTGGCATGAGCTTCTTTCACCATATTGGTCAGCTTGATGTTATCTGGCGTGGAGCTTTCGACAACCAGCATATGGTAGTCAGGGCCAATGCCGTCAGCATATTGCGCGACTTGCTTCATTGCGCCTGGCTTGAACATCCAGTCGTAACTGTAATTAACCCATTTGCCATCAGGTTTTTGCTCGTAGGTTTCGTTCCAGTCGGTATAGGCCACCAGTTGAACCAATTTCAGGTCCATGCCCATCTTCGGTTCCAGCACATTTTTGATACGTTTTAATTCATTCGCATCAAAGCATTGCAGATAAACTTTGTCAGCTTTGGTGGTGTAACCATACTGCTTGAGCACTTCCAACACCTTGGTGGAAATATCTTTCCCTTCTTGCTGATGGAACCAAGGCGCTTTGATTTCAGGGTAGATACCGATATTTTTACCGGTCGAATGATTCAGCCCCTGAACGAATTCAATCTCTTCCTGGAAGGTATGTACCCGGAAGTCAGATTTGCCCATCGGGAAACGACCCGGGAAGCTCTGCACTTTTTTACCATCTTTACCAATATCAAAGCCTTCGGTAAATTTCAGTGACTTGATTTCCGGCAGCGTAAAGTCAATGGCGTAATAGCGGCCATCTTTACGAGCGCGATCCGGGAAGCGCTCGGCAACATCCGTCACCCGATCCAGATAATGATCATGCAGAACCACTAGCTCATTATCTTTGGTCATCACCAGATCTTGTTCAAGATAATCAGCACCCTGCGCATAAGCCATAGCTTTGGCTGGCAGTGTGTGTTCAGGCAAATAGCCACTGGCGCCACGATGCGCGATCACGACTTTGTCTGCTGAAGGTTTGGTGACTGTGGATTTGTCCGAGGAAGATGACTCTGCCGCGTGCGCCATACCCGCTACCGAAGATGCCAAAATGATGCTCGCTGCCAGGGTTTTTATATGAATTAGCATTGATTGTGCTCCATTTACTCGTAATCTTTCAAGACGCAGCTGCGTTGGTTGCTCTTATTCACTCGAATCACTTACTGATGTAAGCTCATCGGGATTCATTCGTTTGCCGCCTTCCTGCATCTTGAAATCTATTGGGTAGAGAATGAAGGCTGTGGCGCTATACATCCATAGATAACGACACAGCCTATAGAACAACTTAACTAGCCAGACTTATAAGTCTTGCTTTCTCGCCATCTCTTCGTGATGTTTTTTCTCACTAAACATCACCACGAGCAGCAACAGCACAGCCAAGATGCTGCCGCCAATCATCACCATAAAGCCACCGTCCCAACCGAAGTAGTCAACGGTATAACCTACGATGGCACTGGCTGCGACCGAGCCGCCCAGATAACCGAACAGACCGGTGAAGCCTGCCGCGGTACCTGCTGCTTTTTTCGGTGCTAATTCAAGGGCATGTAAGCCAATCAACATCACCGGGCCATAAATCAGGAAGCCGATAGTGATCATACAAGCCATATCGATACCTGGATTACCGACCGGGTTCAGCCAGTAAATAATGGTGGCGATAGTCACTAACGTCATAAAGAACACACCGGTGGCACCACGGTTGCCTTTAAACACTTTGTCGGACATCCAACCGCACAGCAGCGTCCCTGGAATACCAGCGTATTCATACAGGAAATAAGCCCATGACGATTTATCCAGTGCGAAGTGTTTCACTTCTTTCAGGTAGGTCGGTGACCAGTCGAGGATGCCGTAACGCAACAAATAAACAAAAACGTTAGCAATGGCGATATACCACAGCAATTTATTCGGGAACACATACTGCATGAAGATTTGCTTGGCGGTTAGCTCTTCTTCTGCTTCTTTGCTGTAGTCATCTGGATAGTCGTTTTTGTACTCTTCAATTGGCGGTAAGCCCACGGATTGAGGAGTATCACGCATCAGACCAAAGACAATTAATGCCACTAAAATGGCACCGAAAGCTGGCATGTATAGCGCCGCTTTCCAGTCGTTAAACCAAGCCATCCCGAGGAGGAACAGCAATGGTGGCAAACCACCACCCACGTTATGGGCGCAGTTCCAGACAGAAACAATCCCGCCACGTTCTTTCTTCGACCACCAGTGCACCATGGTACGGCCACATGGCGGCCACCCCATACCCTGGAACCAGCCGCACAAGAACAGTAGTACGAACATTACGGCGATACTGGATGTTGCCCAGGGTACAAAGCCCATAAACAGCATCACGGCCGCAGAGAGAATCAAACCGGCGGAGAGGAATACTCGCGGGTTGGAACGGTCAGAAACCGAACCCATGATGAACTTTGAGAAACCGTAAGCGATTGAAATACCGGATAATGCGAAGCCGAGATCCCCGCGAGAGAATCCTTGTTCGATCAAATACGGCATGGCCAGAGTAAAGTTTTTACGTACCAGATAGTAGGCAGCGTAACCGAAGAAGATACCCATGAAGATTTGCCAGCGTAAGCGGCGGTAGGTGGGATCAACCTGGTCTGCGGGAAGCCGTGCCACATGTGGCGCGGGCTTAAAAATACTCAACATGAGTGCCTCCGATGGCTTTTTTGTTGTTTTTGACTCCGGTATAGCCTGGTATCTATCCGGTAGTTAAACGGCGTCCGGTAGCTAAACAGCGAAGCTACTGTCGTTTATGTTCCATAACGAGCGCCATGCTAGATAAATTCTTGCTACTTATCTGTGAGTGATGGCGCATTTGTTACAGTTATATGAAAGCGGCGGCAATTTTGAGCGATTGGTTAACATTTTGAAACCTGTAATCATAAATTACCTGTGACTTTGATCACAATCATGGTTTTTAAACACCATTCTGTTTTCGTTTTTCGTTCGTTTTTGTTCCTTATCAAACAATAACCATAAAGACTGTGGCTCAATAGACTCATAACTAGCCGCCAGACGGCTGTCTGATAATGTGGGGTCTTTCATGACGAACAGTTCTCCTTACACAGAAACGGATGTCATCATCATTGGTGGTGGCGCAACCGGGGCGGGGATCGCCCGAGACTGCGCCCGGCGCGGTTTGGCTTGTACATTGCTGGAAAGGCATGACATTGCCACCGGGGCTACCGGCCGTAACCATGGCTTATTACACAGTGGTGCGCGCTATGCCGTAACTGATAGTGAGTCCGCCCGTGAATGTATTGAAGAAAACCGAATTCTGAAACGTATTGCCCGCCATTGTATTGAGCAAACGGATGGTTTGTTTATCACCTTGCCGGAAGACTCTCTGGATTATCAGGAGCAATTTATTGCCCGCTGTCAGGAAGCTGGAATAGCAGCGCAAGCTATTGATCCGAAACAGGCTTTGCGCCTAGAGCCCGCCGTCAATCCCTCACTCATCGCTGCGGTTCGAGTCCCGGACGGTACTGTTGACCCCTTCCGCTTAACCGCTGCCAATATGCTGGATGCTCGTGAGCATGGCGCTAATGTATTGACTTATCATGAGGTTATTGGGTTATTACGCCAGGGGGATCGCGTCACAGGTGTGCGCGTTTTCGATCATAAGAATCAGCGACAATATGATATTCATGCACAGATCGTGGTAAATGCTGCCGGGATCTGGGGGCAACATATTGCGGAATACGCCGATCTGCGGATCCGCATGTTCCCAGCCAAAGGTGCACTGCTGATCCTGGGCCATCGGATCAATAACATGGTGATCAACCGCTGCCGTAAACCGGCGGATGCCGACATTCTGGTGCCGGGCGATACCATCTCACTGATCGGCACCACCTCCACACATATTGAATACGATCAGATAGATAACATGGTTGTCACGCCACAAGAGGTGGACACCTTAATTCGCGAAGGATCAAAATTATCACCACAACTGGCGCAAACGCGCATTTTACGCGCATATGCTGGGGTTAGACCTTTGGTTGCCAGTGATGATGACCCTTCGGGGCGAAATGTCAGCCGTGGCATTGTACTGCTGGACCACGCCAGCCGGGATGGGTTGGAGGGCTTCATTACCATCACCGGCGGTAAATTGATGACTTACCGGCTGATGGCACAATGGGCGACAGACAAAGTCTGTGAAAAGCTTGGCGTGACGGCAGCCTGTACCACAGCGCAAGAACCACTGCCCGGTTCACAGCAGTCAGCAGAACAGACTCTCAGCAAAGTGATTTCCTTGCCAGCCAGTATTCGCGGCTCGGCGGTTTATCGCCATGGCGACCGCGCGACACAATTGCTGGCGGGTAATCGTCTGGATAACAGCTTGGTGTGTGAGTGTGAGGCGGTGACGGCCGGTGAAGTTCGCTATGCCATTGAATCTCTTTCAGTTAATAACCTATTGGATTTGCGCCGCCGCACTCGTGTTGGTATGGGCACCTGTCAGGGGGAGCTTTGTGCTTGCCGGGCGGCAGGTTTACTCAGCCGTTTTAAGGTGACGACACCGCAACAATCCCGTGAACAGCTGGTGCAATTCCTTAATGAGCGCTGGAAAGGTGTGCGCCCGATAGCTTGGGGTGATGCTTTACGGGAAAGTGAGTTTACTCATTGGGTTTATCAAGGGCTTTGCGGTCTGGATGATACCTCGCGTGCGGCCAATCTTCAGGAGAAACCAGATGAAATTTGATGTGATTATCATCGGTGGTGGGTTAGCGGGGCTGGCCTGCGGTATTCGTCTGGCTGAGCAAGGTAAATATTGTGCCATCGTCAGCGCCGGTCAAAATGCGCTGCACTTTTCCTCCGGTTCCTTGGATCTATTGGCAAAATTACCGGACGGGCGGGCGGTTAGCCAACCCCTCAGCGCGCTTGAAGCATTAGCTGAATTAGCGCCGGAACATCCTTACAGCAAGATGGGGCAAATCGGGCAGGTGGGGGAACTGGCGCAACAAGCGGAATCCCTATTACAACGATGCGGTTTAGAGCTGGTCGGCAGTGCGGCTAAAAACCATTTACGCCTTACCCCATTGGGCAGTTGCCGCCCCACTTGGCTCAGCCCGGTGGATATCCCGGTCGCGCCACTGGAAGGCCCACTGCCGTGGCACAAAGTCGCGGTGATTGGTATTGAGGGGTTCCTCGATTTTCAGCCACAAATGGTCGCCAGTGCCTTGCAAGAGCAAGGTGTCGAGGCCACTCCGGACTATCTGCATCTGCCTGCATTGGATCGCCTGCGGGATAACCCCAGCGAATTTCGTGCAGTAAACATTGCCCGCGTATTGGACCAACCAGAAAATCTGCAACCGCTGGCCGACGAGTTAGCGCGTTTGTCATCCGCGGCGGAAATGATTTTACTGCCTGCCTGTATTGGTCTGGATGAGTCAGCGCCACTGGAAGCGCTACGAGCCGCCGTGGGAAAGCCCATTCAACTGCTACCGACATTACCACCGTCGTTACTTGGTATGCGCCTGCATCAAGCCCTACGCCAGCGTTTTCAGCAACTTGGCGGCATTGTGATGCCGGGTGATGCGGTGCTACGTGCCGAACTGGTGGGGAACCGAATTACCGGACTTTATAGCCGTAACCACGGGGATATTCCATTGCGTGCTGCCCAGATGGTTCTGGCCAGTGGCAGCTTCTTCAGTAATGGGTTGGTGGCGACCTTTGAGCATGTCTATGAGCCCATATTGGATCTGGATATTTTATCGCTGCCAAACCGTGCCGATTGGAGCCACAGCAATATGTTTGCGCCACAACCTTATTTGCAGTTTGGCGTGAATACCGATAACCGACTCCGGGCGCTACGTGGCGGCATTGCACTGGATAATTTGCATGTTATTGGCGCAGTACTGGGTGGTTACGATCCGCTGCAACAAGGCTGCGGGGCCGGAGTTTCGCTGACCAGCGCCCTGTTCGTTGCAGAGCAAATTGTCAGCGCTATGGAGGTGACACTATGACATGGTTACCACAGGACGGAGACATTCAGGATAAGCATTTGGCACGTGATAACAGTTTTGAAAGCTGCATAAAATGTACGGTTTGTACCACTTATTGCCCGGTAGCCAAGGTTAATCCGCTTTATCCGGGGCCAAAACAGGCCGGTCCTGATGGTGAGCGTCTGCGCCTGAAAGATCCGGCACTGTATGACGATGCCTTGAAATACTGCACTAACTGCAAACGCTGCGAAGTGGCATGCCCGTCAGATGTGAAAATCGGTGACATCATTCAGCGCGCGAAAGCCAGTTACAGCAGCCATAAACCCAAACTGCGCGATGCTATTCTCAGCCATACCGACATCATGGGCACGTTATCGACACCTTTTGCCCCGGTGATTAATGCGGTTACGGGTTTAAAACCGGTGCGGGTCTTGCTGGATAAAGCACTGAAAATTGACCATCGGCGCGAATTACCTAAATACTCATTTGGCACCTTCCGCCGCTGGTATCACAAACAAGCGCAAAAACAGCAGCAATATGCTGAACAAGTAGCCTTTTTCCATGGTTGCTTTGTTAACTATAACCATCCGCAGCTAGGCAAGGATTTAGTCAGCGTATTCAACGCGATGAACATTGGTGTCCAGTTACTTAAGCGGGAAAAATGCTGTGGTGTGCCGCTGATTGCGAATGGATTTATCGAGCAGGCAAAAAAACAGGCGCGAGTGAATCTCGAGTCACTGACTGATGCGGTAATTGGCCGGGATATCCCGGTGGTAGCCACCTCTTCAAGCTGTACTTTTACCTTGAGAGATGAGTATCCGCATTTGTTGGATGTGGATACCGCCCCAGTGCGTGACAGAGTAGAGCTGGCGACTCGCTACATTTACCGCTTATTGGATCAAGGACGAGAGTTACCGCTAAAACCTTTATTCTCTAAAGAAAACAAACCATTGCGCATTGCTTATCACACACCTTGCCATATGGAGAAAATGGGTTGGACGGCTTATACCTTGGCATTGTTGCAGCGTATTCCAGGTATTGAGCTGGTGGTCTTAGATTCCCAATGTTGCGGGATTGCTGGGACTTATGGTTTTAAATCAGAGAACTACGCAACAGCTCAAGGAATTGGGGCAACATTATTCCAGCAGATTGAGGAGAGTGGTGTTGATCTGGTGATTACCGACTGCGAAACCTGCAAATGGCAGATTGAGATGTCGACGAGTAAGAAATGTGAGCATCCGATTACGTTGCTGGCACAATCCCTCATCGGATGATGCAGACAGCGCGCGGTTTAGCCGCGCGCTATCAAGGTCGATTATTTCAGTTTCAAGGTACTGATGATGGACTCTGCTTCAGTTTGCGCTTGTTGCTGATTCTCAGCTGGCAGCGTAATTTGCATTGTTATCAAATGATTATCAACTTTCCCCATCAATACTGATGAATAGGCTTTATCACCACCACTGGTAATAATGCTGTCCAGTTGCTGGAAGGGTTGCCCATCAACTTTAATCGCTTTATTCGTCACAACCTGAAGATTGGCATCGCGGGCGCGCTGCTGTTCAGCCAAGCGCTCAGTCAGGACATCCAAACCTTCATCGGTGTTATCACCTAAAATCACGATAACCGCTTTATCGCCAGTTTTATTGGCATAAACGTGCATATTGTTAGCTTGGTTGCCCATTTTCCCGCTTTGGTCTGATAAATCAGCTGGCAAGCTAAAAGCAACTTTGCCTTCCAACAGACTGACTGGCTGGCCTACATTGTTATTGCTGTTACCATCACAGGCACTTAATCCGGCAACTAGCAGGCCGACGGCGAGAAACTTGGTTATTTTATGCATGAGAATCCCTTATTGATGATTAATCGTCTTATCGCACCTTATTCAGACGCCAAAAGCAATCTATTGTTCAGCGGGACTCATCTGATTTAGCGCTTGCTGACTAGTTTTCCGGGCAAAATATTTCAGTAACACATTGAGCATCACGCCATAGGCTGGCAGGAAGAATAACATGCAGATCAGTAGCTTGAAGCTATAATCTACTAAGGCGATTTCCACCCAGTTTGCCGCCATAAACGGGTCAGTGCTGCGATAGAACGCAATAAAGAAGAACGCCATGGTGTCACTGATATTGCCGAAGAACATCGCCGCAGTCGGGGCGACCCACCAAGCACTGCGCTGACGTAGGCGGTTAAATACTTGAACATCAAGAATTTGTCCAAGCACATAGGCCATAAAGCTAGCCACTGCAATGCGCGCCACAACCAAATTAAAGCTGGTTAACGCCGGGAATCCTTGCCAACTTCCCTGATAAAACAGGGCTGAAATAAGGTACGAAATGAGCAACGCAGGCACCATGACCGACAAAATAATCCGGCGCGCCAGAGGGGCACCAAAAATTCGCACTGTTAGGTCAGTGGCTAAGAAGATAAACGGAAAGGTAAAAGCCCCCCAAGTGGTGTGAAAACCGAAGATAGCGATCGGTAATTGCACCAGATAGTTACTGGAGGTAATGATGACAATATGGAATAGCGACAGCCATACCAAAGCGGTCATCCGCTGTTGGGCAGTAAACGAAAACATAAATGTGACCTTTTTGGTTATTGGGGTGAGGGAACCCAAACAGAATGTGCCGCAATTTATGCGACGCGCGGCATAATACGCGTTTGCGCAACGAATGCAATGGTTAATTTTAACGCAAACGTTAGCGCGGCTTGCACCTGAAAAACAGCAGAGTAAACTATCGAACCTCTTTTATATTGCTACTGACTGACAAGAGAACCGCAATGACCGATATTTTTGCCAATCCGGATAAAACCCTTGATGCATTGGGATTGCGCTGCCCGGAGCCAGTGATGATGGTGCGTAAAACTGTCCGGCATATGGAAGATGGCCAAACGCTGCTAATTATTGCTGACGACCCCGCCACCACCCGTGATATCCCCGGTTTTTGTCGCTTTATGGATCACCAGTTGCTGGCGCAAGACACCACACAGACTCCCTATCGGTATCTGGTTAAAAAAGGGGCAAAAGCCGAGTAATCCGCCGCTTTTGCCCTGAGACTCAAACCTCTCTTTTGCGCAGTAACCTCAAGGCATTGGCGGTGACTAAGGCGGTAGCACCGGAATCTGCTAATACCGCTAGCCACAAACCGGTTAAGCCGAGCAATGTGGTCACCAGAAAAATCCCTTTTAGCCCCAAGGCGATAGTAATATTTTGGCGAATATTGGCGTTAGCTGCTCGTGATAGCAGAATGATTTCAGCCAATCCGGTAAGCCGATTATGGGTCAGTGCGGCGTCGGCGGTTTCCAAGGCGACATCCGTGCCGCTACCCATGGCGATACCAATACTGGCGGCTTTCATGGCCGGAGCATCATTAATACCGTCGCCAACCATCAGGGTTGGTTGCGTCTCATTGAGTGCCATAACCGCTTGTACTTTATCGGCAGGTAGCAACCCGGCGCGGTAATCAATCCCCAATTCACTGGCAATTGCCGCTGCGGCTCGTGGGTTATCGCCAGTGAGCATGACACCTTGAATACCTAACGTTTTCAGCGAATCAATAGCTTGTTTGGCATCGGCACGTAAAGTGTCTCGCAGTGCCAATAAGCCGATGAGTTTCTCATCTTCCAGCACCGCGACTGCGGTTTTACCGCTGCTTTCCAACAGATCGAGCTGAGCTTGCCACTCGGCAGTCAATAATGCCGGTGATATTTTCCCTGGCGCGCTGACGCGAACAATTAGGCCGTTAACCACACCTTCAACGCCCACCCCCGCCAAGGCTCGGCGATCTTCCGCTAGCGGTAGCATTTGCGTGCTACCCTGTTTAGCTGATTGCATAATAGCGATAGCCAATGGGTGATGTGACCCAGCCTCGACCGCTGCGGCCATGGCTAACAGGCGACTTTCACTCACGCCAGATGCGGGCAGGATATCGGTAACTTTCGGCTTACCCTCAGTGAGGGTACCAGTTTTGTCGAAGGCGACAGTTTGAATTCGGCCAAGTTGCTCTAATGCCGCGCCGCCTTTAATCAGTGCCCCACGGCGAGTTGCCGCCGCTAATGCCGAGGTGATCGCCGCCGGTGTGGAAATGACCAGTGCGCATGGGCAACCAATGAGCAATAGTGTCAGGCCACGGTAAATCCAGGTCTCCCAAGGCTCGGCGAAAGCCAAAGGTGGAACCAACATCACCAGCGCCGAGAGAAACATAATTGCCGGAGTATAAATTCGACTGAAACGGTCAATAAAGCGCTCAATAGGTGCGCGCCGTTCTTCTGCTAATTCAATCAGTTGTAAAATACGGTCGATGGCATTGTTTCCCGGTTCCGAGATAACGCGCATTTCAGTGGCGCGATCGACCGATAAGCTCCCCGCCGCAACTTTCTCGCCTTGTTGGCGCTCAACAGGAATAGATTCTCCGGTGAGGGCGCTTTCATCAAAACTGGCAAATGCGGTGATTAATTCTGCGTCTGCGGGCAGGCGGCCACCCGGCGCGATTTCAATGATATCGCCGGGACGCAAGCTGGCGACAGGAACTGGTCTGCGTTCCCCATTTTTCAACAGCAGCGCTTCTTCCGGCACCAACGCCATCAGCGCAGTGACTCCACGGCGCGCGCGGTTTGCAGCATAGGATTCGAGTAATTCACCAATCATAAACAGCAGCAGCACCATGGCAGCTTCAGCTGTTGCGCCAATAAACATTGCCCCGATGGCGGCTACGCTCATCAAGGTTTCAATGGCAAAAGGTGTGCCTGAGCGAATGAGTTTCCAAGCTTTAGTTACGATAGGAATCAACCCGACAATGGTTGTCGCGGTGAAAGCAAATTCACTCAGCTCAGTGCTAAATAACGAGATTACCCAGCTGATAAGCATCAGCGTGGTTAATAATGCGATTGGTAGATATTCACTAAAGCGTGTTTCTGGCGCTGGGTTCGTCACAGCTGATTGAGCATCTATCAGACTAAAACCAGCTTTCATGACGGCACTTTGCACTTGGGGGCGAATATCCGAGCTGGCATCAACCACCAATTTTTCCGTCGCGAAGAGGACTTTTACATTTTCAATGCCAATCAAACTACTAACTGCATTTTCAATCTTGCGGGCGCAACTCGGGCAATCCATCCCTTTGACCTGCCAGCTAAAACGCTGACTTCCTGTAGGTAGCGTTGCCGCAAGTATGTCACTCTCGTCATCACCCTCATCGGCATGGCTCTGACTACAGCAACCCCCTTCGTGATGTGAATGTTCACTCACTGGATTTGTACTGTCATTACCGGTTTTGGTGGCTTGTTGGCTACTGCAACCCGTTTGTTTTTTCGCATGGGTTTGACCACAGCCACAGTGGCTATGTGTATCAGTTGAATTCCGATGTTCAGAATGTGAATGCATGATGCCTCCTGGACAAAATGTAAAAGAGATACTGGATTTAGCCAGTATGCTTGCACTCTACACCTTAGAGTCAACTCCAGAGTCAAGAGGCTAAATGAGAATAATTACTAAACGGAGGCTAGTCGGCGATGAGGGTATAACGGAAGGGAGCACATCTTGCGCCAAATATTCCAGCCCCATCTTTGGGGCTGTGTCTCCGTAACTTTATAAATCAGTATGTTGCTAAATTGCTTTGTACTGTAATGGGTTAATTACAGATACAGCGACCGAACAATCAGGAAGTGCCCAACAAAATAGCAGCCAGCGACGACGGCAGCTGAAGCGCGGAACGAGAAACGATAGCGATTCAGTAACCAAATAGTATGCGACACCAGCAAAAGCACGGTACCTGCCAGCAATGAGAAGCTCAGGTCGGTACTACGAGCAAAGTACTGTTCACCTGCCATCCACACCATAAGTAATGTCATGCCGACGAAAGCGACTACCGGCCAACGCATCTCTTCTAACTTGCTCCAGATTGTTGCCAACAATAGCGCGCCAACAATAATTAAAACCAAAGGAAGCGGCCAGAATAGGGTGAAGGTCATCTGGCTGGCAAAGCTGATGGTATACAGTAAATGAGAGAGGAAGAATGCACCCAAAGCATAAAGTAAGCGCTCACTGGGTAGCAGTAATAAGGCGTCTGCAACCAGCGTTGCCACCAGACCGAATACAATCAGATAACCGGCAGGGCCGAGGATCGGTGCTTGCCATGCCAGTAACAGCAACAGTAACAAGGTGACGGGTTTGAATACCCAACGTTGCCAACGTGGGCCGCGGTAAGTTGCATCAACAAACAACCAACCGGAAAAGAATACAGCAAGGAATGGCCAGCTCATTATTTATCCTTTTTCTATACAGGTTTCAATGAAAGTACCTGTGTTGTAATGATAATCCGCAACGCCAATAACTTTTAGTATACATCCTTCAAGTGTAAGGGATGGAAACAAAGAGTGATAGATACGCTCACGTGATTTGCATGATTTATGCCACTTAATGCGTAGCAGTGCGCATAATCAGGTTTAGCGGAGCAATCGGTCGGCACAGCTCTTGGTCTTGTTTGGCCCACATGTTATGTTAACGCCGATTTCCGTTCGTTAAATCAAGGGATAGAGGCAATACGCCATGGCTAATGAACAATTGCTTTATCGTATTCAATTTATTAATAACGGTAAGAATTATCAGCTCTATGTCCGTGAGGTTGGCCCAAGTACCCTGTTTGGGTTTATTGAAATTGCTGATTTTGTCTTTGATAGCCAATCCACATTACTGGTTGATCCATCAACAGAAAAATTGAAGACAGAGTTTTCTGGTGTTAACCGTAGCTATATTCCACTTCATTCTGTGATTCGCATTGATGCGGTAACGGAAAAGGGCAGTGCTCGGATCTCCGAACTGGGCAATAACGTGATGAGCTTCCCTTATCTGCCAGGTAATAAACCTTAAACCTATCTCTTGAGTGGGGTTCGTAAGATTTTATGAACAAACCTCCGTTGCTATTTATTGCTGTAGTTGTGCTGATTGCCGTGCTGGCAACCCGTCAGTATTGGCAGAAAAAACGGCAGGAAGCGGAAAATGACCGCTCACCGGTGCGCAGCTTACAAGTTGAAGTCATTAATAAGCGAGAGGTATTGGCTCCCAATCGTCGTTCACGTCAGCGTGAAGAGATTGTTGCCGAAGAAAAGCGTTATGAAGTTGATTTTCGATCGGTTTTTAGTGAAATAGCATCGAAAAATAACAGTGAAATCAAAATGATACTACCGCTACAGGAATATAATCGTATTGAGCAGGGTGCCCAAGGGACGCTACGCCTACAGGGAACCCGTTATATTAATTTCACGCCCAACACAGCCGTAACCAATAAGTGACCCCGATAGATTACATCAGTAAGTGATTCGTGTGAACGAAAGTAGCCAACACATCTGCAGCTTGAAAGATGGCACATATCTGTACCCAATAGATTTCAAGATGCAGGAAGGCGGCAAAGGAGAGAATCCCGATGAGCTTACATCAGTAAATGACTCGGGTGAACGAAAGCAGCCAACACCCCTGCACCTTGAAAGATGACGGGTAAGGCCATTATTTCTTAGGAATTGGTGGTTGCTTCTTTTGCCAGGCCAGCAATTCAAAAACGCCGAAGACAAAAATTTTAACTTGTTGTAACCGACTGATGGGTTGGTCTTTAGGTTGGGTAGATTTGAGTAATACCAATTGCAACCCATGCATCAACACCATGAATATCATTGCAACATTAATAAAATATTTTAACGGTGTTGGAAAGGGTTTAAATAGATTTAAGAGCAGGAAAAACCATACTCCTAGCATCAATAATCGGCCGAGGTTAATCCACATGGTGTTGCTCCTGTTCTTCAACGGATTCTGCATCTTGATGAGTCGGTTTGTTACGGATATAGAGGCGATAAGCAACTTGCCCGGCAATTTTCTCACGATGTAACTGCCAACTGGCTGGCACATCTGCGGCAGCGCTTTCAGCCTCAGCTTCGACATAAATCCAGGCATCTGCCGCTAGCCAGTTGAATTGTTCCAGTAAATTGATGGTTTCAGCCAATAAACCTTTACGAAAAGGGGGATCAAGGAATACCAAATTAAAAGGTTGCCCCGGTTGGGCCAACCATTGCAAAGAGTTGGTATGCACGACTTGCCCATTTTCGGCACTCAATAACGTCAGGTTGCTGCTCAGTTGCTTCGCGACATGCCGATCAGCTTCCAGCAATATAGCTTCACCTGCGTAGCGCGATAGTGCTTCCAGCCCTAATGCGCCGCTACCAGCAAAACAATCCAGGCATCGGGCACCTTGAATCATCGGTGCAAGCCAGTTAAACAGTGTTTCTCTCACCCGATCAGTGGTTGGACGCAGCCCTGGGCTATCAGGCACAGGCAATTTGCGCCCTCGCCATTTACCGCCAATGATGCGGATCTGCCCTGCTGATTGTGATGGGGCTTGTTTTGCTTTTACTATCGGTCGCTTTGCCATAGATCGCTTTATGTGAGAATTGGCCAGTATTACAGCACTGAATAAAAAAGTTAGTTGCTATTCTACCTATGTGTGCAGTGTGGGGGAAACGTTAAACCTTTGTTGATTGAATTCACAATAGAAAGCAGCATCGTGCGCGTGTTGCTGTTCAGGGGAAAGTGATAGACTTGCGAACTATTATCTTATTTATGCAAACCCAAAGTAATTAGAGTCCAAAAATGGCAAAAGATAAAAAACGTGGATTTTTTTCCTGGCTGGGTCTTGGCCGGCAGAATGAAGAAAACACAGCAGAGCCATTGGCTACTGAGAAAGAAGATACAGCAGAGCAAATTGCCGAACAGCAAGCTATCAGTGAAAAACAAGCTAATGTAGCGCCTGAAAGCACGGCAACCGAGCCTGTAGCAGAGCAGCCAACACTAACCCCGGGTGAATGGGATAGCGTTGCCATCAGTGAAGCTGCGGCTGAAACTCTCCCAGAGGTGGCAGCAGAACACACTGCGCAATCTGTTGAAGAGCCTATAGTTATTGACGAAACTATAGTCGTCGAGAAACCTATAGCCGTTGAAAAACCTATAGATTCTGCTGAAGATCCTCGGTATTTACAGCATCATTTCTCACAGCATCACTCTTCACCGCATCATTCTTCACAACAACAGAGTGATGATAAGAGTATTACTTCATGGGATGAAGGCTCGGTCAGTGCGCCAGAACTGCCGCTGATGGAAGATAATGTTGTTATTGATGCTCCAGCGCCACAAGCTGTAGTCGAAGAACCTCAGATTGAGGTTATTGAAGAGCTTGATATTGCTGAAGTCGAAGACGATGAAACGGAAGAAGAAATTGCTCCAGTAGCGGCTCAGGAACAAGAGCGGCCAACTAAAGAAGGCTTTTTTGCCCGGCTAAAACGCAGCTTAATTAAAACCAAGCAGAATCTTGGCTCCGGTTTTATGGGGTTGTTCAGCGGTAAAAAAATCGACGACGACCTCTTTGATGAGCTGGAAGAACAGCTTTTGATCGCCGATGTGGGTGTCGAAACTACCCGTAAAATCATTACCTCTTTGACAGAACACGCCAGCCGTAAGCAACTAAAAGATGCTGAAGCGCTGTATGGCAAGCTCAAAGAGGAAATGTCTGAAATTCTGTCTAAAGTAGATAAACCATTGGATGTCAGTGGCAAAAGTCCGTATGTCATCTTAATGGTCGGTGTTAATGGTGTGGGTAAAACCACCACTATCGGTAAACTGGCGCGTCAATTCCAGGCGGAAGGTAAATCTGTCATGCTGGCTGCGGGCGACACTTTCCGTGCCGCAGCGGTAGAACAACTGCAAGTTTGGGGTGACCGCAATAAAATTGCCGTTGTGGCACAGCATACCGGTGCAGATTCCGCTTCGGTAATTTTCGATGCTATTCAGGCGGCTAAAGCTCGTGGTATTGATGTGCTGTTGGCAGACACCGCGGGGCGTTTGCAAAATAAAGCCCACTTGATGGAAGAGCTGAAGAAGATTGTCCGTGTGATGAAAAAGCTGGACGGCGATGCCCCACATGAGGTTATGCTGACGTTGGATGCCAGTACCGGACAAAATGCGGTTAGTCAGGCGAAACTGTTTAATGAAGCAGTGGGTCTGACCGGAATTACCCTGACTAAACTGGATGGCACCGCCAAGGGCGGGGTTATTTTTGCCATTGCAGACCAGTTCGGTATCCCAATCCGTTATATCGGTGTTGGGGAAGGTATAGAAGATTTGCGGCCATTTAAGGCTGACGATTTTATTGAGGCTCTTTTTGCCCGAGAGGATTAATACGGATGATTCGCTTTGAACAGGTCAGTAAAGCTTATCTAGGCGGACGACAGGCGCTGCAAGGGGTAGATTTTCATCTGCGTCCGGCGGAAATGGCGTTTCTGACCGGCCACTCTGGTGCTGGGAAAAGTACTCTGCTGAAACTGATTTGTGGTATCGAGCGACCGAGCGCTGGCCATATCTGGTTTGGTGGTCACGATATCAGCCGCTTGAAAAACCGCGAAGTGCCATTCTTGCGTCGCCAGATCGGAATGATCTTCCAGGATCACCATCTACTGCTCGATAGAACAGTATATGACAATGTTGCTATGCCATTGATTATTGCTGGTGCCAGCACCGAAGATATTCGCCGCAGGGTGTCAGCAGCACTGGATAAAGTGGGGCTATTGGATAAGGCGAAGAACTTCCCTATTCAACTTTCCGGTGGTGAGCAACAGCGTGTCGGTATTGCCCGGGCAGTGGTGAACAAGCCCGCGGTATTACTGGCGGATGAACCAACTGGTAACCTGGACGATGCGTTATCCGAAGGCATTTTGCGTTTGTTTGAAGAATTTAACCGTGTGGGTGTGACCGTGTTGATGGCAACTCACGATACGTCGTTGATTGCCCGGCGGCGCTACCCAATCTTGACGCTGAGTCAGGGGCGGATGTTAGGAGCGCATCATGGCGAATAACGCGCAGAAAGCAAAAACCAAGGCGCTGAAAGGCGGCTGGCGCGAACAGTGGCGCTATTCGTGGGTTAATGCCATTGCCGATATGATGCGCCAACCCTTGGCAACGTTGTTAACTGTGATGGTCATTGCTATCTCACTGACACTGCCAAGTGTGTGCTATATCGTATGGAAAAACGTCAGTCAGGCGGCGGATCAATGGTATCCGACTCCGCAATTGACGATTTATCTGGATAAGGCTCTGGATGATAATGCGGCTGAAAATGTCGTAACCGCACTGAAAGCTGAAGCTGGTGTTGAGAAGGTTAACTATCTATCGCGAGAAGAAGCGATGGGTGAGTTCCGCAACTGGTCTGGTTTTGGTGGTGCGCTGGATATGCTCGAAGAGAATCCATTGCCCGCTGTCGCGATCATCACACCGAAGTTGGATTTCCAAAGTTCAGGGTCGTTGGAAACTCTACGTGACCGAGTCAGTAAAGTTGAAGGTGTCGCGGAAGTTCGCATGGACGACAGCTGGTTTGCTCGCTTGGCAGCCCTAACGGGATTAGTTGGGCAAGTTGCTGCAATGATTGGTGTTTTGATGATAGTCGCTGTGTTCCTGGTGATTGGTAACAGTGTACGTTTGAGCATCTTTAGTCGGCGCGACACTATCAATGTCATGAAGTTGATTGGCGCGACCGATGGGTTTATCTTGCGTCCGTTCTTGAACGGCGGGGCGATGTTGGGCTTTAGTGGCGCAGTGTTATCACTGATTCTGTCTGAAGCACTGGTATGGAAGCTGGGTTCGGTGGTTACGCAGGTAGCCACAGTGTTTGGCACCAGCTTTACATTACACGGCTTAAGCTGGGATGAGTGCCTATTACTGGTATTGATCTCTGCCATGATTGGCTGGATCGCAGCTTGGCTGGCGACGGTTCAACATTTACGCCGATTTACACCGCAGTAAAAAATGTTTGTTATACTCTTTCCCTGCAGTGCTCGGATTAAGGCAGGGAAAGAGTCGTTGTTTGCCCGTTAATTCCGCTGACTCTCCCCTGACACACTCCGGGTTATCTGCTAGGATCTACAGTTGAGAAATGTGATCTAGTTTGAACTTTTTTGGCAATAACCAGTCGAAGAACACAGTGAAATGATATAGCGCCCAGCGCTTGAATCTGCCTAAGCAGATGCTAAAATATCGGCGCTGAGATAAAACCGCACTATACCTATAGATGCAATGAGAGGGTTTTGAATGACCAAAGAAATGCAAACTTTAGCCTTAGTACCCCAAGGTAGTCTGGAAGCCTATATTCGGGCTGCCAATGCCTATCCGATGCTGACTGCAGAGGAAGAGCGGGAGCTGGCTGAACGGCTGCATTACCAGGGCGATCTGGGAGCGGCTAAACAGCTTATCCTGTCTCACCTGCGCTTTGTCGCTCATGTTGCCCGCAACTATTCTGGGTATGGTTTGCCACAAGCCGACCTTATCCAGGAAGGTAATATTGGCTTGATGAAAGCGGTTCGCCGTTTTAACCCTGAGGTAGGGGTACGTCTGGTGTCCTTCGCAGTACACTGGATCAAAGCAGAAATTCACGAATATGTTCTGCGTAACTGGCGAATTGTTAAAGTCGCGACCACAAAAGCTCAGCGTAAGTTGTTCTTTAACCTGCGTAAAACCAAGCAGCGTCTGGGCTGGTTTAATCAGGATGAAGTAGAGCTGGTTGCCAAAGAACTGGGTGTGACCAGTAAAGATGTTCGTGAGATGGAATCACGCATGTCCGCTCAGGATATGACTTTCGACCCATCTCCAGATGACGAAGCACGTGACGGCCAATCTATGGCCCCAGTCCTGTATTTACAGGATAAAACCTCTGACTTTGCTGATGGCATCGAAGAGGACAACTGGGATAACCACGCGGCAGATAAACTGTCTTATGCGTTGGAAGGATTGGACGAGCGGAGCCAGCATATTATTCGTGCCCGTTGGCTGGACGATGACAATAAGTCTACGTTGCAGGAGCTGGCTGATCAGTATGGCGTATCTGCGGAACGTGTTCGTCAGCTTGAAAAGAACGCGATGAAAAAATTACGTATGGCAATCGAAGCCTAATACGGCAATCACGATGCGGCAATACGACAAAAAGGGCGATATTAATATCGCCCTTTTGCTTTTCTGATATTTACGCTGGCTATTGATACCGTAGCACCGGCGCTACCCTTACGACTGCCGCTGCCAGCCTTGTGTACTGCGGATAAAACCGTTGGCGTGCATAAAGCCATCTATTGCTGCACGGTTTTCGGCAGTGACTTGCTCATTACTTAAATACCAGTGCTTGATTACTGGTAGCTGACGCAATGTTTCTTCAATCAGATATAACCCCACTCCGCGACGACGCGTCACCTCTCTGATCCACAAATCCTGAAGTTCGGCTTGTTCACCATCCACCCTGATTTTAACTGCACCTAACAGACGCTCATTAAAACGTGCGGCGAAGAGGGGCTTACCATCGTCAATCCATTGTTGCCAGAGGGCTGGTTGTTGCTCAGGCCAAATTTTAGCTAAATCGATAAGGTCCTGATGAGTAAGGGTTGTTAATCGTTCAATAGTCAGTTTCATCGTCGCTAGACCACAAAGAGATAAGGGTTATGGGGCTGTGGTTTATTGTACTAGATCACAGGTCAGAGCGTTGTGTAAGTTTTTCTGTACGTTTACGGGGGAAAATGTTTTTTCGATACTGCATTTTCCGAGTTTTAGTAGACTAAATGATCACATATCCAGCACAACTCACTAGCATTTGTGCGAAACCCATTCAATTTAATCCTAATTTTATGCTGTTTACACCGCTTGTTTCTGCTTGTCTCAGTTGATTTACAGCATAAAACTCCTGTTTAATGACATGAAAAATAAAGTCTTATTAGAAAAATGCATGGCTTTTGAGACTAAATCATTATTACTTATGAATAAAACGTTAAAGCACGATAAAAAACGTTAAGACAAACACAACAAGCACGTTCACAACGACAGATGGGGTATTCGCGGATGAAATTAACAAAAGGTAAAGTGTTGCTGGCTGGGTGTATAGCAATGGCGATGAGCCATTCTGTGCTGGCGAAAGACATTAAAGTTGCCATTGTTGGCGCTATGTCCGGTCCGGTTGCCCAATATGGTGACATGGAATTTACCGGCGCACGTCAGGCTATTGCTGATATCAATGCCAAAGGTGGAATTAAAGGCGATAAACTGGTTGGCGTGGAATACGATGATGCCTGCGACCCTAAACAAGCAGTGGCTGTTGCTAACAAAGTGATTAACGATGGCATCCGCTATGTTATCGGCCACCTGTGCTCCTCCTCAACTCAGCCTGCTTCAGATATTTATGAAGATGAAGGCCTGATCATGATCACCCCGGCGGCAACTAACGCGGATCTGACCACCCGTGGTTACAAAATGATTATGCGCACCACTGGTCTAGACTCTGACCAAGGCCCAACTGCGGCGAAATATATTCTTGAGACTATCAAACCTAAACGTATCGCGGTTGTGCATGATAAACAGCAATATGGTGAAGGTTTGGCGCGCTCAGTACGTGACAGCCTGAAAAAGCAGGGCACAGAGCCTGTGCTGTTTGAGGGTGTGACTGCGGGTGATAAAGATTTCTCTACTCTGGTTGCTCGTCTGAAGAAAGAGAACGTCGATTTTGTTTATTTCGGCGGTTACTACCCAGAGATGGGGCAAATCCTGCGTCAGGCTAAGCAAGCTGGTCTGACAGCCCGCTTCATGGGCCCAGAGGGCGTTGGTAACTCCTCACTGTCTAATATCGCCGGTGATGCTTCTGAAGGCATGCTGGTGACATTACCGAAACGTTATGACCAGGTTCCTGCTAACCAACCTATCGTTGAGGCATTGAAAGCGAAGAAACTGGATCCAACTGGCCCGTTCGTTTGGACAACCTATGCTGCGCTGCAATCACTGACTACAGCGATGGAGCGGAGTGGCAGCCAGGAACCTGCTGATTTGGTCAAAGATCTGAAAACCGGTAAGCCGGTTGAAACCGTGATGGGGCCATTGAGCTGGGATGAAAAAGGCGATCTGAAAGGGTTTGAGTTCGGTATTTTTGAATGGCATGCGGATGGCTCGTCTACCGCAGTCAAATAACAATAATATTAGAATCATCAAGTTGTAGGGTTGCTGTCGCAGCAATCCGGCCCCTTTTACCAACTGCATCCCCCCAGATTACGGGGGGATTTTTCCACTCTGCACACAGTAGATTCGGCGCAGTTGGCTAGGGCAGCCAAGCAAGTGAATCAAAGGGTTAGGGTATGTCAGAGCAGTTTCTCTATTTTCTGCAGCAGATGTTCAACGGTGTTACGTTGGGCAGCACTTATGCGCTGATCGCCATTGGTTATACCATGGTGTACGGCATTATCGGCATGATCAACTTTGCTCACGGCGAAGTGTATATGATCAGCAGCTACGTCTCATTTATCGTGATCGCCGCATTGATGATGATAGGGATCGATGCCAGCTGGTTATTGATCGGCTCCGCTTTTCTTGTCTCGATTGTGATCGCCAGTGCCTATGGCTGGAGTATTGAACGGGTGGCGTATAAGCCGGTTCGTAGCTCTAAGCGTTTGATTGCACTGATCTCTGCGATCGGGATGTCTATCTTCCTACAAAACTATGTCAGCTTGAACCAAGGTTCCCGTGATCTGGCATTACCCAGTTTGGTGACGGGGCAGTGGACTCTGGCAGAAACCAATGGTTTTGCCGCAACTATCAGCACCATGCAGCTGACTATTTGGATAGTCACCTTCCTGGCTATGTTGGCATTGACACTGTTTATTCGTTATTCCCGCATGGGGCGAGCATGTCGTGCCTGTGCTGAAGACTTAAAAATGGCCAGTTTACTGGGCATTAATACTGACCGGGTTATTTCGCTGACTTTTGTTATCGGCGCGCTGATGGCTGCTGTTGCCGGGGTTTTATTGGGTCAGTTTTATGGTGTGATTAACCCATACATTGGCTTTATGGCCGGCATGAAAGCCTTCACCGCCGCAGTATTGGGTGGCATTGGCAGCATTCCGGGGGCGATGATTGGTGGCTTGATTCTAGGGGTAGCTGAAGCATTAACCTCTGCTTATCTCAGTACCGAATACAAAGATGCAGTTTCATTTGCGCTGTTGATTGTCGTCTTGCTAGTGATGCCGACCGGGATCTTAGGCCGTCCGGAGGTTGAAAAAGTATGAAACAACTCAATTTCCTTAACGCCATTCTTTCCAGCTTTGTGTTACTGGTCCTCGCCTCATTTGTGATGGGCTTGCAGCTGCAATTAGACGGCACCAAACTTATCGTACAAGGCGCTTCAGAAGTCCGTTGGTTGTGGATTGGCGCGGCTTGCATCGTGGTTTTCTTCTTCCAATTGGTGCGCCCATATATTCAGCAAGGCATTAAAAAAGTCTCTGGCCCAGCCTGGGTGTTACCTAGCTTTGATGGCACTACACCACGGCAAAAACTATTAGCTGCCGCAATTATTGTCGCCGCGGTAGCTTGGCCATTTTTGGTTTCTCGCGGTTCAGTTGATATCGCAACATTGACACTTATCTATGTCATGTTGGGCTTGGGGCTGAATGTCGTGGTTGGGTTATCCGGCTTGCTGGTGCTCGGCTATGGCGGTTTTTATGCTATTGGTGCCTATACCTATGCTCTGCTAAATCACTATTATGGTTTAGGTTTCTGGGAAAGCTTACCTCTGGCAGGTATTGTCGCGGCCCTGTCAGGATTTCTACTGGGATTCCCGGTTCTGCGTCTGCGCGGAGATTATTTGGCGATCGTGACATTGGGTTTCGGTGAGATTGTGCGTATTTTGCTGCTCAATAATACCGAGTTTACCGGCGGTCCTAATGGTATTAGCCAAATCCCTAAGCCAACCCTGTTTGGCCTGGAATTTAGCCGCACAGCGAAAGACGGCGGTTGGGATACCTTCCACAATTTCTTTGGCCTGAATTATGACCCGAGTGACCGCATCATTTTCCTGTATATGGTCGCACTGTTATTAGTGATTTTGACACTGTTCGTGATTAACCGGTTATTGCGTATGCCGCTAGGTCGGGCATGGGAAGCACTGCGCGAAGATGAAATAGCCTGCCGTTCATTGGGCCTCAGCCCAACCAAAATCAAGCTAACAGCGTTTACCATCAGTGCCGCCTTTGCCGGTTTTGCCGGTACGTTATTTGCCGCCCGTCAAGGATTTGTCAGCCCAGAATCTTTCACCTTTGTTGAATCAGCTTTCGTGCTAGCGATTGTAGTATTAGGCGGAATGGGGTCGCAGTTCGCGGTCATTCTGGCTGCTGTGTTGCTGGTGGTTTCGCGTGAATTAATGCGCGATCTCAATGCGTACAGTATGTTGCTGTTAGGTGCATTGATGGTATTGATGATGATTTGGCGTCCGCAAGGGTTGCTGCCAATGAAACGGCCACAGCTGAAGCTTAAAGTGGCAGATATCAAAGCTAAACAGGGGGAACAAGCATGAGTACGCAACCTTTGTTAGCTGTTGAAGGGCTGTCGATGCGTTTTGGTGGATTGTTGGCGGTGAACAATGTTGGTCTGACCCTTAATCAAGGGGAAATTGTTTCGCTGATTGGCCCAAATGGGGCGGGTAAAACCACTATTTTTAACTGCTTAACTGGTTTTTATCGCCCGACTGGTGGCACCATTAAGTTGCGAGATCGTCATCTTGAAGGGTTACCCGGCCAGATGATTGCTCGCATGGGCGTCATTCGTACTTTTCAACACGTGCGATTATTCCGTGAAATGACGGTAGTGGAGAACTTGCTGGTAGCACAGCATCAGCATCTTAAAAGCGGTGTATTTGCTGGCTTGTTGAAAACTCCCGGCTTTCGCCGGGCAGAGGCCGATGCATTGGAACGTGCGGCAACTTGGCTGGAGCGTGTTGGGTTATTAGATTTGGCTAATCGTCAGGCAGGGAATCTGGCTTATGGTCAGCAACGGCGTTTAGAAATAGCACGCTGCATGGTAACCCGCCCTGAATTATTGATGTTAGATGAACCGGCTGCGGGTTTGAATCCGAAAGAGACTGATGAACTGAATCAGTTAATTATGGAACTGCGTGACCAGCATCAAGTGTCGGTATTGCTCATTGAGCATGACATGAAACTGGTGATGGGGATTTCTGATCGTATTTATGTGGTCAATCAGGGGACCCCGCTGGCTCAGGGTACACCAGCCGAAATTCGTAATAACCCGGATGTGATCCGCGCCTATTTGGGCGAATAAAACATGGGCGAGGCATAAACATAACATGTTGTCATTTAATAAAGTTTCAGCCCATTACGGCAAAATTCAGGCTTTGCACCAAGTTAGCCTGCATATTCAACAAGGCGAGATCGTTACACTGATTGGCGCCAATGGGGCGGGTAAAACCACCTTGTTGGGGACATTGTGTGGCGAACCTCGAGCGACCGAGGGCAGCATTGTTTTTGGTGAGCAAGATATTACCGCCTGGCAAACTGCGCGCATTATGCGTGAGGCGATTGCGATTGTGCCAGAAGGGCGTCGGGTCTTCTCCCGTATGACTGTTGAAGAGAATTTGGCAATGGGCGGCTTCTTTGCTGATCGCCAACAATATCAGCAACGTATCGAGCGGGTTTACGACTTGTTCCCACGGCTGTTTGAACGGCGTGTTCAACGGGCGGGGACGATGTCTGGTGGTGAACAACAAATGTTGGCGATTGGTCGTGCGCTGATGAGCCAGCCTAAATTATTGTTGCTGGATGAGCCGTCACTGGGGCTGGCACCGATTATTATTCTGCAAATATTCGATACTATTCAACAGCTAAGAGAGGAGGGTATGACTATCTTCTTGGTTGAACAGAATGCCAATCAGGCACTGAAACTGGCTGATCGTGGTTATGTACTTGAGAATGGTCGTATTGTTCTGGAAGACACTGGGGCGGCCTTGCTGGCGAATGAGGCAGTGCGCTCAGCTTATTTGGGCGGTTAAGTCTCATAGATGATTTTTTAAGGCCCACTTATGGGCCTTATTCTATTATTTAATCAACTCTATGATTCAGGGGTGATAGTGAAAGTCAGTGTATCGCTGTAGCTGCCTTTATCCATGGAATCGGTACGGTAAAGATATATTTCGGGCGACCAGCACATTTCTTGTTTATCCGCGTAATTATTTGCTATTAACTGAATAAATTTTTTATCTTTTGGCAATACAAATTTTTTGCTAGGGTTCTCATCACTTACGAATCTTACGTTATAGTTAATCAGATTATTGCCTGCGTTTTCTTTTAATTGAAAATATTGGCCACTATTATCTAATGCATTTATATTACTGGCACTGATCATATAATTATTATTCTGTACCCCCATCGCGCGATAGTTGATACAGAAGCGATTTGCTGATGCATTTTTCAATCGGAGATGTAAGCTACCATTATTGTCAGCGGTTCTTTCTAACAAAGAGTCAAGATCGATAGATTCTAACTGCCATACTGCGGAAGATAGCTGGAATTTAGGCGCCACTTTAAAAGTGTCTGGTGCGATATTAGCCTGTGGATCAAAAGGTTTGCATGCCTTACCATATGGGCCAAAAGATACCCCTTTTGATGCAAATAGCGAGTATGCCGACGGTCGCGGCTTCTTATCTACATCATCAATATAATCATCGTTAACAAAACTTAACTCGCCTCCAACGGTGGCACCGATTCGGATAGATTTAAGCACATTGGGATTAACTGTAAATGACACCTCATAGCTTTTATGTCTATTATTAAATGTCTTGTGGCTATTAAACTTAATCTCTTTAATATTATCATTAGAACTATCCAGTGTCGCGCCATTGAGCGAAATGTTATTTAGATCCTTAACACCAATATTAACATTGGGTGAACCATCAGCATGGTAGAAATAGAGTGATAACAGGGCGTTGTGTCTAGCCAAGTCAATATATGTTGCTTCATCACTCGGAAGACCTATTAATTTTGCCCATGATTTTTGATATGGAGAGTCTTGGATAAATAGATTATTAACCAAATCTACCTTAAAAGAGACTTTGACGCTGTTGTCATCTAATAGTTTTACTGAACAATGGGAGTAGTTTTGAACAAAGTTGTTGTAAAAAAGGGGGCTAGCGATAGCTGTGGGTTGCAGCATTAAGAGCATTAACCCCATTAATAGTTGTTTATATTTTATGTTCACTTAGTCTTTCTCCATGTCTGTCAGCTATTTACTTCAAAGATTAATGTCAGCTGTCCGTGATACTTCCCTGTACTATTTGGTTCACTGGGTGCCAAAGCTGAAATACGCAATATATAGTCAGTGCTGACCAAGCTAGATGTACCTTTATCCACCGTAAATGTTTCTGGAGCAGCTGTTAATTGCCGAAAATTGGTGCGTTCTTTGCCCCAATATACTTGAGCAAGTGAGAATGTCCGTTCGGGATCGCCAACGTTATTAGCCTGACGAGTGAGTATTAGCTCATTTTTAACTGAGACTCGAAATCCCGTTTGGTTGCGTAGTTTTACTGTGACAGGAACGTCAGATTGATAAATATTGGGATTATCCAGGCTATTATCCAGTTTGATATTGTCGTACCAGCCACCTTGTGGTCTTTCAACCTCAATGATGGGCAGTGCGGTGACGTCTAATTTGATATCAATACGGCCAAGCTCAATTTCAGTACCAGCAGAATTAACCTGCCATGGAATGAATAATAATATGGCCAATATTTTTATAATATTCATAATGCTCCTTAATCTTTAACTAGTAGGGCACTGTAAGCTGAAGAATTCATCTTCAACTATTCCCTGTAGATTGCTGACGGTTAGTTGCCGGTATTTTTCGGGATAAAGATTAAAATTATCTATTTCCCCCTGTTGGGTCTTCAACTGTTGCCAATGCAGGCGAGTATTACCGGTATTTTGTAATTTCAATTTTCCGTCAACGCAGTGGTGTACCCATTGGGGATGTGATGAAGCAGGTAGATGCCTGACCAATCCCATATAACTCAGTTGCACACCGACAGCACCACCATGGCCTCCGCTGACTTGTAGGTTCTTTTCTGGCATGACGGATAGCCGATAAATTTGTTCTTTATCTGGCGATTGCAGTGCTTTAAGTAATATTCTACCGCTCTGCTTGGGGCCGAGAGTGAGTTTGGATGGCACGGCAAATAACGCTGGTTGCAGTTGCTCTCCAACAGAGATTAATGATTCTTGGTCTGGTGGCACTCCGGGGTTATTAATCTGATACAACTGAACTGTGATGTACTCAGTGACTGAGCTGCGGTTGATAACATTCACCTCCGCACTAGTTTGTTGTATTTCCAACACATGTGGCTGAATATCTATTACTGCGAAAGCATTCAGTGGCAGCCAGCTAGCTGCAACGAAGAGTAAAGGTTTCATTGTCAGCCTGCCCGCTAAGTTGTTTGACTGATAAGGTGATTGGAGTACCCGGATACACATTCAGACTGTCTGCAAGTGCGGTGTTATCCGATGATTTCAGTTGTGCAAACTTACTGTGGACGCTACCTGTAGAACGGAGTATTAGCCCATCAGGCAGGCATTGATGTTGCCAATGGCGAGTATGGGCTGCGGCTGGAGGGACATGGTGGATAAGGACGCCATAACCAACACTGATAGCAATTGGTGTGTGGATCTTGCCCTTATCTCCGTCACCCACGGCTTTAATATCGACGACTGGATCGATATACAAACGGTATAAGGTTTCCTGTTTCGGGGACTTTAATGGGAGCAACTTTATATCGCGTTTTTGCTTCGGCCCTAACGTGATCCGGTTAGGATTAAAAATCATTTCAGGCTGAGCGATATCACTGATTAGCGTCTTTTTTTCTGGGGTCATTCCCGGGTTCTCTACCTGCTGTAGAGAGATATTCAAATACAATGGCGTATCACCGCTGTTAGAGACTTGCACGGTGTGGTGTTGATCCATAGCTTCAACCGTCGTGCGGATAGGTATCGCCATTAACTGCCCATGAGTTGCCGTGGTAGAGGCCAGCAGTAAGGTAATACTTATAAGTAATTTATTATATTTCATGGTTATTTCCGTCGGTATTAATTGGAGTGACAAAGGTAAATATGGTCACGCTGCTGCTGCATATCGCAGTGATAACGGACCGAACCATTTTGGACCGTAATATTTTTCAGCACGACGTTAGAATTAATGGCAAATAGCCCATTAGGGTGCACGGTATCGTTGGTCTCTTTAATTGTTCCACTAACAGGTTGCCCCTGTGAGTCTTTAAGAAAACCGTTGTAAAGAATGTCTAGCGTAATATCAGCTTTACTAACAAATACCTGACCTGGATGTGCGCGGACAATATTCACCGGTAACTGAATATTCATGTCCAGATCACTGCGATTATTATGTGTCCGAACAAAGAAACGGTCTTGATAGCGGGGAATAGGTATGGCGTAAAGGCCACCGCCGGTTATTGGATTCCCTTCTGCGTTGAAGCTGTAGGGAGTGCCTGATAATTCAGGTGTTTTGATCAGCAATGCTGAGCCACTATAGCTACTGCGCCCTAACGCCGCCCCTTGTGGACTGATGGCTACCATACCGCTATAGCTAATACCGCCGTTGGCTATCTTGTTATCTACCCCCATTCGGGCCGAAATATCTCCACGACTGCCGCTACGTTGGGCAAAAGTACCGATGCCATTAGATTTCCCACTGGTGCTGCCACTGATACCCAAAGAACTGGTGCCATGGTTATCGGTAAATTCTTTTTGATAATTGGCACTGGTGCTTAGTTGTTGTCGGGTATAGGCGCTGTTGATGCTGGCGCTACTTTGACGCAGAGACAGCGTGGTATTTATAAACACCCCGTAGTTGTTTTGGCTATGCCATTGCCCACCTTTTTGTGCGCCAACGGACAGATTTAAGCCAAATTGCGGTTGTCGCCAGTTCCAACTGCTTTGAATACGATGCTGTTGGTTATTCTTATACTGATTGAATTGGTAACTGAGCTGAGTTGGTCCAACGCGACGGCTATAAGAAGCTGAAGTACTGCCGGAACTTGGTGCGTATATTGATATATCCGGCGTTTGATAGCGCGCAACAGATAGATATCCCACCGTAGAATTGCCGCCATTTAGGCGCAGATAACCGCCACTACGTTTCTCTCCAGACATCACACCTAAAGTCGGGGTGATATTAAGAGAGGATATACCTAATGGATGCGATATGTTCCCTTCGGCTGCCCAGTGGCGCGCATCATCAGCCAGTAGCGAGATATTGGTTTGAATATTTTGTATGGCCATGCTGCGGCCAAATTGTGCCAGATGGTGAGGTTTATTTTTGTCTCTTTTTGCACTTTTACCCATGGTCAGGAACCAACCATGATTAGTTTGTGTGCCGATATTACTGATGGTTTGGCTTTCCTGACTGACAACGCGACCAGTATGGTCCACAAGGCGAATATCAATATTGTAGTAACCACCGGGGAGCCGGTTATAATCAATTTCGTTGCGGCCCAATTGTGCGGGAATACGGCGGATCAATTGGTTATCACGGTAGATTTCATAATCACCATCAACAGTGGCATATAACACTAAGCTGCCCGCCGAGGGCTTATCCAGCGCTAAATAGCTCTGGCTACCTAAGGTGATAAATTGGTCTAATGCTGGATTGATCAGGGTATGAATACTACCCGCGCTGTTATCGAGATTATTTTGTTTACCCGTCCGTAAATAGAGGGCTTGGAAGTTCTTTTGTAGATACCAACTGCCCATCCCGATTTGTGTTTGCTGTTGGTACTGTGATTGGCCTGCGAACGGGTAATGGTTCTTGGTGCGAACGCTGTTATAAAACCACTGCACAAAACCATAAGATTGCAGGGGTAGCCCAAGATAACCCTGCCCACGGGCAGACATGGCACTGTAGTTTCTTGCGGTCATACGTACGTCAAAAGATTGGTTATGAACTAAGCCCCAAGTCGTAACCGGCATCAAATAGCGGCTATTGTTATTGGTGATAGTGACAACGTTATTCACCTTATCCAACATGACGCGATGGTTTGACAAAATATAGTCGCAGCCATTTTCACATTGCAAATAAGGAATTTGAGGTAAAATCTGTTCTAATAATGCAATTGAAGGCTCATCAATGTGGTTATTACGGTATTGCTGCGGGTCGAAGCTTAATGCATTCTTACTTTCTGAGAAAAATATTGGGCCAGGTAATGCTTTACCATCGAATATACCAAGCAATTGCAGTGTTTTATGCTCGTCAATAGCTGAAAAACCCGCAGGAACTAAATGCTCAATAGTGATATTTTGCGCATATATTGAATTGGATGTTTGTAGTAATAGAATAAATAAGAGTGCCGGCCTGGCTATTATAGTGTTTTCCATTGAATTATATTCCACTATTAATGATTTAATTTTTTTATAGAGGCATATTTCCCCGACGAATATATTTATTTGTGCTAATGGTTTTCATTAAACCACTATGTTATATATTGAAGTCAAAGGGTAATACAGTCAGGAAGTTAGCCTCCTGACTGTATAGGTTAATTAAACAGGCATGTACTATGTATGATTAAACTCCAGCCTCAATACTAAGCTTTAGAGTTCCAGAATAAACTTCATTTTCTTTAGCATTATCTGGTTGTTCGGCTGTTATATTGAGCGTGTCTTCGAACTTATTAGCAGCCAAATCAAACTTCTGCGCCTGATCGATAGTTAATGTTTTACCTGCAAGTTTCACCGTCACGCTCTTAAATTCTTTATTATCCCCACTGGTTTTTTCTTGTAGAATAAGCCCATCTTTGTATGTGATATTAATAGAATCCCCTGTATTACTTTCTATGCTAATACGCTCCTCGAATGTATGTTCTTTGTCAGCAGAATTATACTTCAACTCTAAATTATCGTTCCCAAACGGAGCGCCTTCACTGTTTAAAATGATAATCTCACCATTAATTGTTGCACTGACGGGGATGTCTTTTTCTATCGGAGCAGCATAAGCAGCCATGCTACCGACTAATGTTGCCATAGTTATAATAGATAATAGAGTCTTTTTCATCGTGGATACCTAATAGTCCTTTGTATAAAATTCTATTCAGAATGAATAGCCGTTATTTCCTCTAGCGGTTCTTGTGGGTTATATTATCGACGATAACGAGGGCGTTAATACAGTCTTATTAATATCGAGCCTCACAAGGCGAAGAGACAGTAACATGTCAGATAAAGGTGGTTCAATAATGATTCAACCAATTTAAGGAAAGAAAATTAAATTGGCTGGGGTAATTAAATAAATTCCTAATTGATACTTTAATTTTTATTATATCGTTGGATAAACCTTATTTTAGCGGTCAATGAATTTAGCAGAAATACTAATTATATTCGTTACTCGTCGTGGCATTAAAAGCTAATTTCGTTTCTGTTCTGATTTCTTTGTCATTTTTCTGTCACGTGAAGGTTATATTTCTGTCATGAAATGGTGTCATGTTTGCTTTCGAACAAAAACTGATTTATTTCGCTCACCAGCAGCAATTCATTGAAGTGAGCCATACAGATTTATTCAGGGGCTAGATATGTTTAACAATACTATTCGTAAAACGTCGATTTGTATCGCGCTTACCTTGGCATTCAGTGCCAATGCAATGGCTGTCACTGAGATTCCTTTCTGGCATTCAATGGAAGGGGAGTTAGGTAAAGAGGTCGATTCATTAGCGGATCGTTTTAACCAGTCACATACCGATTATAAGATTGTACCGGTCTATAAAGGTAACTACGAACAGAGCTTGGCCGCAGGTATTGCTGCTTTCCGTTCAGGAAAAGCCCCCGCTATTTTACAAGTTTATGAAGTCGGTACCGCGACAATGATGGCCAGTAAAGCTATCAAGCCGGTATTCCAGGTGTTTAAAGATGCGGATATCAATTTTAACGAATCCGTCTTTGTGCCAACAGTGGCAGGTTATTACACTGATGCCAAAACTGGGCACTTATTATCGCAGCCATTTAATAGCTCCACGCCGGTGCTGTATTACAATAAAGATGCTTTCAAGAAAGCGGGCTTGAACCCTGACCAACCGCCTAAAACCTGGCAAGAACTGGCGGAAGATACCGCTAAGTTACGCGCTGCTGGCTCAAGCTGTGGTTACGCCAGCGGCTGGCAGGGTTGGATTCAAATTGAAAACTTCAGTGCCTGGCATGGTCAGCCGATTGCCAGCCGCAATAATGGTTTTGATGGCATCGATGCGGTGCTGGAGTTCAATAAGCCATTGCAGGTTAAGCATATTCAGTTGCTGTCAGATATGAACAAGAAAGGTGATTTCACCTATTTTGGCCGCAAAGATGAATCAACCGCCAAGTTCTATAATGGCGACTGTGCGATTACCACCGCCTCTTCTGGTTCACTGGCCGATATTCGTCATTATGCCAAGTTCAACTATGGCGTCGGCATGATGCCTTACGACGCAGATGCTAAAAATGCCCCACAAAACGCCATTATTGGTGGTGCAAGTTTGTGGGTGATGGATGGCAAAGACAAAGATACCTATAAAGGCGTGGCGGAATTCCTGCAATATCTGGCTCAACCGGAAATTGCTGCTGAATGGCACCAAAAAACCGGTTACCTGCCGATTACTACTGCAGCTTACGAGTTGACCAAACAGCAAGGCTTCTATGATAAGAATCCGGGCGCTGATGTTGCCACTCGTCAAATGCTGAATAAACCGCCATTGCCTTATACCAAAGGCTTGCGTCTGGGCAATATGCCACAGATTCGTACCGTGGTAGATGAAGAGCTGGAAGGAGTGTGGACGGGTAAGAAAACACCTCAGGAAGCTTTGGATACCGCAGTGAAGCGGGGTGATGTGTTGCTACGTCGCTTCGAGCAAGCGAATAAATAACGTTATTTGGCTATTTTATTTGCCAGTTTGGGCTTGCGGTCTGCGCAGCCAAACTGGCTGTGCCTGTAATGCCAAATAGTGTTGTGCAGTCATCAGCATTTAGTTCGATAAACGGTTAACTCTATGTCATCTTCCCGTCCCGGTTTCTCCTGTAGTTGGTTGCCTTATTTGTTGGTATTACCCCAACTGGCAATCACCGCGGTTTTCTTCCTATGGCCTGCCGGTGAAGCATTGTGGTATTCGGTGCAAACACTGGACCCCTTCGGCCTCTCTAGCCAATTTGTCGGGCTGAGTAACTTTATTCAGCTATTTCAGGATGAATACTATTTAGCTTCCTTTTACACCACGCTGATTTTTAGCTCTTTGGTGGCGGGGATCGGTTTGGTTGTATCGCTATTTCTGGCGGCCATGGTGGATTACGTCCTGCGTGGCAGCCGTATCTATCAGACGTTAATGATTTTACCTTATGCTGTGGCCCCTGCGGTGGCGGCGGTATTGTGGATTTTTCTGTTCAATCCAGGGTTAGGACTGATAACTCACTTCCTCGGCACCCTGGGTTACACCTGGAATCATGCTCAAAATAGCGGGCAGGCAATGTTTCTGGTGGTGCTGGCTTCCGTGTGGAAGCAGATCAGTTATAACTTCTTATTTTTCCTCGCAGCACTGCAATCCATCCCGCGCTCTTTGGTCGAGGCCGCTGCTATTGATGGCGCTGGGCCAGTGCGTCGCTTCTTCAATTTAGTGTTGCCGCTGATTTCTCCGGTGAGTTTTTTCCTGCTGGTGGTGAATTTGGTGTATGCCTTCTTTGATACTTTCCCGGTCATTGATGCAGCGACAGGGGGAGGCCCGGTACAGGCAACTACGACTCTGATTTATAAAATTTACCGTGAAGGTTTTGCCGGGCTGGACTTATCCAGTTCTGCTGCCCAGTCGGTGGTGCTGATGTTGCTGGTGATTGGCCTGACGGTTATCCAGTTCCGTTTTGTTGAGCGTAAGGTGCGTTACCAATGATTGAGAATCGTCGCGGGCTGGATATTTTCTGTCATGTCATGCTGATTATCGGCGTGCTGCTGATCCTGTTCCCGCTGTATGTGGCTTTTGTGGCGGCGTCGTTGGATGACACGCAGGTTTTTCAGGTGCCAATGACTCTGATACCTGGCCCTCATTTATGGCAGAACATTAGCCATATTTGGCACGCCGGTGTGGGCAACAACAGCGCCCCTTTTGGATTGATGCTGTTTAACAGTTTTGTGATGGCTTTGGCGATTACCATCGGCAAAATCACGGTATCGATGCTATCGGCCTATGCCATCGTTTACTTCCGTTTTCCGCTGCGAAATCTATTTTTCTGGTTAATTTTCCTCACCTTGATGTTGCCGGTAGAAGTGCGAATTTTCCCGACTATTCAGGTGATTGCGAACCTGAATATGCTAGACAGCTACACCGGCTTGACGTTGCCACTCATGGCATCCGCCACCGCCACTTTCTTATTCCGCCAATTCTTTATGACTCTGCCGGATGAGTTGTTGGAAGCAGCCCGTATTGATGGCGCTGGTGCTATGCGCTTTTTCTGGGACATCGTTTTGCCGCTGTCAAAAACCAATTTGGCGGCGCTGTTTGTTATCACTTTTATCTATGGTTGGAACCAATATCTCTGGCCAATTCTGATTACCAGCGATGCCTCTATGGGGACGGCGGTAGCAGGGATAAGAAGCATGATTTCCACCTCCGGTGCGCCAACACAGTGGAATCAGGTGATGGCGGCGATGATCCTAACGTTAATTCCACCGGTCGCGGTGGTCCTTCTGATGCAGCGCTGGTTTGTACGCGGCCTGGTAGACAGTGAGAAGTAATCTGATATGGCATGTTTAAAGCTTCAGGCAGTAACCAAATCTTATGACGGCGTCACGCCGGTGATTAAACAGATTGATTTAGATGTTGCCGACGGTGAGTTTATCGTCATGGTCGGCCCGTCCGGTTGTGGTAAATCAACACTGCTGCGCATGGTGGCAGGGTTGGAGCGCACCACCAGCGGCGATATCTATATTGATAATCAGCGAGTGACCGATTTGGAACCCAAAGACCGTGGTATCGCCATGGTCTTTCAGAATTACGCGCTGTATCCCCATATGAGTGTGTTTGACAACATGGCTTACGGGCTAAAAATTCGAGGTTTTGGTAAAGAACAGATCCGCCAGCGGGTGGATGAAGCGGCACGTATTTTGGAGCTACAACCACTGCTGAAGCGCAAGCCACGCGAGCTTTCTGGTGGTCAGCGCCAGCGCGTTGCTATGGGCCGGGCTATTGTGCGCGAACCGGCGGTGTTCCTGTTTGATGAGCCACTTTCTAATTTGGATGCCAAATTACGGGTGCAGATGCGCCTTGAACTGCAACAATTGCATCGCCGACTGAAAACTACCAGTTTGTATGTGACTCATGATCAGGTTGAGGCCATGACGCTAGCCCAGCGGGTGATTGTGATGAACAAAGGGATTGCGGAGCAAATTGGCACGCCGAGTGAGGTCTACAAACAGCCGGCTTCACTGTTTGTCGCCAGTTTTATTGGTTCGCCAGCGATGAACCTATTAGCCGGAACGGTTAGCCCAGATGGGCGCGCGTTTATTTTATCTGATGGAATGGCTTTGTCGTTGGAAGTCCCGCGGCCACAATGGGCTTCTCGGCGCTTGACCCTGGGTATCCGTCCAGAGCATATTCAGCAAACAACTTCAGCACTGGGTGTGCCGATGGCGTTATTAACTCTGGAATTACTCGGGGCGGATAATTTGGCGCACGGGCAGTGGGGTGGGCAGAGCATTATTGCTCGGTTATCCCATGAAGAAATGCCAGTGGCGGGCAGTATGCTCTATTTATATCTGCCCTCAGCAGCGCTGCACTTTTTTGATTCAGAAAGCGGATTACGGATGGAATCATGAGTAAAAACTGGCCTTATCCTGCTATTGTTGCCCATCGTGGGGGCGGCTCATTGGCACCAGAAAATACCTTGGCAGCCATTGATGTCGGCGCCAGTCACGGTCATAAGATGATCGAGTTTGACGCAAAATTATCGCAAGACGGCCAGATATTTCTGCTCCATGACGATACGTTGGAGCGAACCAGTAATGGCTGGGGCGTCGCCGGGGATTTACCTTGGGAAAAGCTGATTCAACTGGATGCGGGTGATTGGTATAGCACCACATTTCGAGGTGAGCGCTTACCTCTGCTCTCTGACGTTGCTGCTCGTTGTGCTCAATACGGCATGGCCGCTAATATTGAAATTAAACCGACCACCGGCACTGAAATCCCCACTGGGCGAGCCATTGCGCTAGCGGCTCGCGCGTTGTGGCAAGGTCAGGCGATACCGCCACTATTGTCGTCTTTCTCATTTGATGCATTAGCCGCCGCGCAGCATGCTGCACCTGAGCTGCCGCGTGGCTTATTACTGGATCAATGGGATGATAATTGGCAGGCGATGACCCGCCAGTTGGATTGTGTTTCTTTGCACATTAACCACAAGCAACTGACGGCAGAGCGGGTGGCATTACTCAAAGCTGCTGGGTTACGTATTTTGGTCTATACCGTCAACCAGCCAGCCCGGGCGAAAGAATTGTTAAATTGGGGCGTTGACTGTATCTGTACTGACCGTATAGATTTAATGGGTACAGACTTCTACCTTCGTACTTGAAGTCACTGGGTGTTAGCCGCACTCACTCACCCGAATCACATACTTGAGTATGTGATTCGGGATTCGTTCATTTGCTGCCTACCTGTAACTCCAATGACGTTGGTATAAATAAAACGGAAAACAGAACAGGTCAGCCACTCTTACATTTACGGGCTGACCTGGCCCGGTTTGACAGGACGTTAACCATGCCCGCCTTTGTTATTTCGCTTTGGCACCAGATTGTATTGTCTTCACCGCTATTTGTTTTGCTCGCACTGGGCTACTGCTTAGTACGATTTGGCAAGTGGCCGTCTACCATCACTGATGGTCTAACCCGTTTTGTTTTCTCGCTCGCTTTACCCGCCATGCTATTTCGCATGATGTGCGATTTCTCCGAACGCCCAGCGGTTGATGCTCGCCTACTCATTGCCTATTTTGGCAGTTGTCTGGTGGTGTTTGTTATCGGGCGCATTGTGGCTAACCGGGTATTCCATCTGGATGGCGTGTCCGGTTCGGTATTTGCCCTCGGGGGGATTTTTTCCAATAACGTGATGCTGGGGCTACCGATCGCGACCCTGATGTTGGGTGAAAAAGCTATCCCGGCAGTGGCATTGGTCTTGGTATTTAATGGCCTGATTTTATGGACATTAGTGACTATCTCAGTGGAGTGGGCGCGCAATGGTTCACCAACTTTGGCCGGCTTTGCCAAAACAGCCCGTAGCGTGCTGACCAATCCACTGATTATTGGGATTATCTCGGGCACCTTATTCAGCTTAACCGGTTTGCAACTCCCGCCGGTTATCGACCAACCCGTCACCATGTTAGGCCAAATAGCCCCGCCGCTGTCGTTAATCGTGTTGGGGATGGGGTTGGCGGAATACCGTGTGACTGACGGCTGGCAAATCAGCAGTGCCATCAGTTTGCTCAAGTTAATTGTGCAGCCCATGGTAATTTGGGCGCTGGCATGGTCCATGAATCTACCAGCACTGGAAACTCAGGTGGTGGTATTGCTGGGCTCAATGGCAACTGGCGTGAATGTTTATTTGATGTCGCGTCAATTTAATGTGCTGACCGGCCCTGCGGCCGCCAGTTTAGTGATGTCCACCGTGCTTGCGGCGGTGACTACGCCGCTGATCCTGACCATTATTGGTGCCGGGTTGTAACCGCAGGCGCGGTACGATCTAGTGGGTTATTTGATTGAGATTGCAACGGAGTCAGGGATTTAGGGGCCGACAGGCGTTGCTGGTCGCGATCATATTGCCGCTGTTGCTGTAATCGGCGCTGCTCTTGTTGCTGATTATTCAGCATGCGCTGTTGCTGCTGTTGCGTGCTGCGTTGATTGAACAAGTGCTGTTGTTGCTCAGTGGATAATACCGCGCTGGGCTGCTGCGCCCAGTTGACTCCGGGTAGAACCAGTAAAATTGCGCAAAGATAATGACTTTTTTTCATCGGATGGCCCCCATTCAATCTCTATTTTGGCCGCATAACCTCATTTCAGCGACTGACTGAGAGGTGAATGTTATTCATGTGGTTGTTTATTGACCTTATGTAAACCTAGTTCGTGTAAAAACTTTCTCCCGCTTCCGCTACAATTGCACTTTATCACCTCAAAGAGCCAACTTACTGTGTTTTTACTGGTCATTACCACCATCTTATGGGCGTTCTCTTTTAGCCTAATTGGCGAATATCTGGCAGGGCATGTGGATAGCTGGTTCTCTGTGCTGATGCGTGTTGGCTTGGCGGCGCTGGTCTTTTTGCCCTTCTTGCGTTGGCGCAATATCCACTGGCGGGTGATCCTGCTGTATATGATTGTGGGCGCAATTCAGTTAGGTATCATGTACTTGTTCAGCTTCCGCGCGTATCTCTATTTGACTGTGCCGGAATTTTTGCTGTTCACCGTGATGACTCCACTGTATGTCACGTTAATCTATGATTTGCTGCGCCGTCAGCGCCTGCGTTGGAGTTATGCCCTAAGTGCATTGCTGGCGGTGGTGGGGGCGGCCATTATTCGTTATGACCATCTGAGCGAACACTTTTGGTGGGGGCTGATGCTGGTTCAGGCGGCAAATATCTGTTTTGCCATTGGCCAAGTGGGGTATAAGCGCTTGATGGAAGTCCACCCAATCCCGCAGCATGTGGCATTTTCATGGTTCTATGTCGGTGCTCTGATTGTAGCGGTGGTGGCTTGGTTCGCCTTTGGTAATCCACAGAAACTGCCAACGACATCGTTGCAATGGGGGGTATTGGTTTGGCTCGGTGTGGGGGCTTCAGCTCTGGGTTACTTCATGTGGAACTATGGTGCGACACAGGTAGATGCCGGCACCTTGGGTATCATGAATAACGTGCATGTTCCGGCTGGGTTACTGGTGAATCTGGCCATTTGGCAAGAGAAGCCCCATTGGCCCAGCTTTATCATTGGGGCAATTGTGATAATGGCTTCGCTATGGGTACACCGCCGTTGGGTCGCTCCGCATTCTTTACAAACGGCAGATGATCGCAAGCGTGCTGCCGAGCCGAACGAATAAAAGCTTCAGTGACCGGTTGGCGCTGCTCCCCATCACGGACGGCAGCGTATAACCGGCTCCATAACCCATTCCCCAGCGTTTTTGTTACCACTAATCCCTGACGTTCGAAGCTCTCTACCACCCAGTGTGGCAGGGCGGCGATACCCATGCGGGCTGATACCATCTGAATCAGTAGTAGGGTGTTATCCACATTCTTCAATTGGGGATTAATCCCCGCCGGTTGCAGGAAATGTCGCCAGACATCTAATCTTTGGCGCTGTACCGGGTAAATCATTAACACTTCTTGCGCCAAATCTTCTGGCTCAATGCGGGCTTTATTGGCTAAAGGATGGTCTGGAGCCAGTACCAGACGTACTTCAAAATCAAACATAGGTGAATAGTGCAGGCCACTGCGCGGCAAAATGTCCGAGGTTAGCACCAAGTCCAGCTCTCCTTGCTGCAACGCCGGTTGCGGATCGAAAGTCACACCTGATTTGAAATCCATCGCCACTTGCGGCCAGTTTTTGTGGAAGTTATCCAACGCTGGCGTCAGCCATTGAATACAACTATGGCACTCAATGGCGATACGCAGTGCAGTTTGGTGCGGTTCGTTACACGTTTGCAGGGCTTGCTTAATTTGTGGCAGCACCTGTTCTGCCAACTGCAATAGGATTTCACCTTGTGTGGTGAAACGTAGCGGCTGGCTTTTTCGCACAAACAGACGAAAACCCAGACGTTGCTCCAGATCGCTGAATTGATGGGACAAGGCCGATTGGGTCTGATGAAGTTGTGTCGCCGCCGCAGCCAGTGAGCCGGTATTACGCAAAGCTTGCAGGGTGCGTAAGTGTTTCAGTTCGATCATGAGAGTCCTTCACAGTGACAGTGAACAAATTGCGCTTGTGGATTATACAGTACCTGCGGATTATGGATGTGTAAACATCTGGATGGCTAAATGGGAAATAAGACGATGACAATTTTAAATCACACACTGGGTTTTCCGCGTGTAGGTCTGAAACGTGAACTGAAAAAAGCACAAGAAAGTTACTGGGCAGGCAACTCCACGCAAGAAGAATTGCTCAATGTGGGTCGCGAATTGCGCGCTCGCCATTGGCAACAGCAACAGCAAGCTGGCGTTGATTTAGTGCCAGTCGGCGACTTCGCTTGGTATGACCATGTGCTGACCACCAGTTTGCTGCTGGGTAATGTTCCAGAGCGTCATCAGAATGCTGATGGTTCTATTGATTTGGATACTCTGTTCCGTATTGGTCGTGGCCGTGCTCCAACCGGTAAACCGGCAGCCGCGGCAGAAATGACCAAATGGTTTAATACTAACTACCACTACATGGTGCCGGAGTTCCAACAGGGCCAGCAGTTCAAACTGGGTTGGACTCAACTGTTAGATGAAGTGGATGAAGCCCTGGCATTGGGCCACAAAATCAAGCCAGTACTGCTTGGCCCGGTAACCTATCTGTGGCTGGGTAAAGTTAAAGGTGAGCAGTTCGACCGCCTATCTCTGCTGAAAGATATTCTTCCCGTTTACCAGCAAGTGCTGGCTGAACTGGCAAAACGCGGTATTGAATGGGTGCAAATTGATGAACCCGCACTGGTGCTAGAGTTACCACCAGAGTGGCTGGCTGCATTCCAACCGGCTTATCAGGCACTGCAAGGTCAGGTTAAAATATTGCTGACCACCTATTTTGATAGCATCGGCCACAACCTTGATACTATCCGCGCACTGCCGGTGCAAGGTCTGCATGTTGATGTGGTCGCGGGTCATGATGACATTGCTACCCTGAATGCCGAACTGCCAAAAGAGTGGCTGTTATCACTGGGCGTTATCAATGGTCGTAACGTATGGCGTGCTGACCTGAGCAACTGGTTCGAACGTCTGCAACCACTGGTTAATAGTCGTCCACTATGGCTTGGTAGCTCTTGTTCGTTATTGCACAGCCCGATTGATTTAAGTGAAGAGACGCGCCTTGATGCAGAAGTGAAAAGCTGGTTCGCCTTTGCCCTGCAAAAATGTACCGAACTGGCATTGTTGACGCAGGCATTAAATGCACCAACCGAAGCCAAACTGGCTGAGCTAGCAGCATATAGCGCGCCAATTCGTGCTCGTCGTGCTTCCAGCCGTGTTCATAATGCACAAGTGGAACAACGTTTGGCGGCCATTACTGCGCAAGATATTGAACGCCAATTACCTTATGAAGAGCGTGCCGCTGCGCAGCGCAAACGCTTTAATTTACCCGCATGGCCGACCACCACTATCGGCTCATTCCCGCAAACTACCGAGATCCGTGGCCTGCGTCTGGACTTCAAACAAGGCCGCCTAGACGGTAAAAACTACCGCACTGGCATCAGCGAACATATCAAGCAAGCTATTGCAGAGCAGGAACGTTTGGGTCTGGACGTCCTGGTGCATGGCGAAGCAGAACGTAATGACATGGTTGAATACTTTGGCGAACATCTGGACGGTTTTGTCTTTACGCAAAATGGTTGGGTGCAGAGCTACGGTTCGCGCTGTGTTAAGCCGCCAGTCATTATTGGTGATATCAGCCGCCCTGAAGCCATTACCGTTGAATGGGCTAAATATGCGCAATCCCTGACGGACAAGCCCGTCAAAGGCATGCTGACCGGGCCGGTCACTATCCTGTGTTGGTCATTCCCACGCGAAGATGTCAGCCGTGAAACCATTGCCAAACAAATTGCACTGGCACTGCGTGATGAAGTGGAAGACTTGGAGAAGGCCGGTATTGGTATCATCCAGATTGATGAGCCGGCCCTGCGTGAAGGTTTACCTCTGCGTCGTGCTGACTGGCAAGCCTATCTGCAATGGGCGGTCGATGCCTTTAAGTTGAATGCTGCGGTGGCGCAAAATGATACTCAAATTCACACCCATATGTGTTATTGCGAGTTCAATGACATCATGGATTCCATTGCTGCGCTGGATGCTGATGTGATTACCATCGAAACCTCGCGCTCAGATATGGAACTGTTGGAGTCATTTGAAGACTTCGCCTATCCGAATGAGATTGGTCCCGGCGTTTATGATATTCACTCGCCGAATGTGCCAAGTGTGGAATGGATTGAAGCTTTATTGCGTAAAGCCGCTCAACGTATTCCTGCGGAACGTTTATGGGTTAACCCTGACTGTGGTTTGAAAACTCGCGGTTGGCCGGAAACCCGTCAGGCACTGACAAACATGGTGCTGGCTGCGCAACGTCTGCGTGAAGAACAGGTTTCATAAATTACGATTTACTCTGTGTGTGAGATTTTGGGCGCATTTTTTGCGCCCTTTTTTATGGCTGTTATTTATCTTCTTCAGGTACCGGATGGGCGCTCACCCCATGTTGAGTAAACCAGTCAAGCATGCGCTGCCAGCCATCTAATGCCGATTCTGCATGATAACTGGGACGATAGTCAGCATTAAATGCGTGCCCTGCATCAGGATAAACAATGATTTCTGCATCAGCATTCGCGGCACGTAACGCCTGGCGCATGGTGTCGATATGCTCTTGCGTGATGCTGCCATCTTTACCGCCATACAGCCCTAGCACGGGTGCACTGAGGTCGACTGCAACATCCACTGGATATTTCGGGAGCAGCAAGGTTTTCTCTCCAACTAGCTTGCCATACCATGCTACTGCAGCCTTTAACTGTGGGTTATGGGCGGCATACAACCATGCAATTCGCCCTCCCCAACAAAATCCGGTAATCGCCAGTTTGCTGGTATCGCCGCCATGGCGGGAAGCCCAATGCGCCGCGTGATCAAGATCTACCATAACCTGACGGTCGGGGACTTTGCTGACCAAATTTTTATATAACGCGTTAATATCATCATATTCTTTAGCATCTCCCTGACGGAAAAACAGTTCGGGAGCGATGGCCAAATAACCCTGTTTTGCCAGCCTGCGGCAGATATCTTGAATATGTTCATGCACACCAAAGATTTCTTGCACCACAATAATGACCGGGTAAGGGCCGGTATGTTGCGCGGGTTTGGCAATATAAGCTGGCAATTCATCGCCTTGGGAGGGGATGGTGGTTTCTCCGCAGTGAATACCTTGTTGATCGGTATGGCGGGTCGTCGAGGCCAGAGGAGCGACCGCAGGTGTGAAGCCAGCTGCTGTTGGCCTGAGAGTCATAAGTTGATCAGTTTTCACTGTGGTCTCCTTGCGAAATGAGGAAAGTATTACGCGATGAATACTGGCTGGGCTGAATAACCTGTTGCCCTATATTGGCTGTTCTCGACTTTAACTATAGGTAATCTTTGAGATTAATGAGATCAGGTTTTGCAGTAATTCAGCGTTTTATTGCAACATGGGATCTGTCTAATAAGTCAGCGAATAAAGATAAACATACAACATTAATCAATGAGTTCTATTCTTGTTATTCATATATAAAATGACTATGTCTGTGGTCTGATTTGTATGAAAAACAGTCTCATTGATTTTATTTTGTGATTTGAGTCACTAATTTAATGTATTTGATATATTCATTTCTTTTGTCAAAGTGACATCCATCACGCAATGATGGGGTGATTTTGAGTAAAGTATTCCTTTGTACCTCCCTATAACATCTCTCATGAAAGAGGAGTCTCACACATGGCTAAATCCGACGTTTTTCACTTGGGCCTGACTAAAAGCGATCTGCAAGGGGCGACTCTGGCTATCGTTCCGGGTGATCCACAGCGTGTTGAGAAAATCGCTAAATTGATGGATAACCCAGTGCATCTGGCCTCGCATCGTGAATTTACCTCATGGCGTGCTGAACTTGATGGCAAAGCTGTGATTGTCTGTTCAACCGGTATCGGCGGGCCATCAACGTCCATTGCCGTTGAGGAGTTAGCGCAGCTTGGTGTGCGGACTTTCCTGCGTATTGGTACTACCGGTGCCATTCAGCCACATATCAATGTTGGTGATGTATTGGTCACGACTGCGGCGGTACGTTTAGACGGTGCCAGCCTGCATTTTGCACCGATGGAATTCCCGGCTGTAGCTGATTTTGACTGTACGACGGCATTAGTTAACGCGGCTAAATCGGTTGGTGCGACCACCCACATTGGCATTACGGCGTCTTCAGATACCTTCTATCCGGGCCAAGAACGTTACGATACTTTCTCTGGCCGTGTGGTTCGCCGCTTTAAAGGCTCCATGGAAGAATGGCAATCTATGGGCGTGATGAATTATGAAATGGAATCTGCAACCTTGCTGACCATGTGTGCGAGTCAAGGCCTGCGTGCTGGTATGGTTGCTGGGGTGATTGTAAACCGCACCCAGCAAGAGATCCCGAACGAAGAAACCATGAAAGCGACTGAAAGCCACGCAGTAAAAATCGTGGTAGAAGCGGCACGTCACTTGCTGTAATACCGGTTGTTGTCATGCTTACTATCGACGGGGCAGTTTACTGGCCCGTTTTCTATTTCGTCGATTTATCTGTTAATGTCGTAGCTCTTATAATGGACAATAATAAGAGGAAAACATGACGACACCTGCTCTATCTCATCCTTCCCTACTGCCATTGGACGGTGGTATTAACTTTCGTGATCTCGGTGGCAATGCCGTTGCTGATGGTCGGCGTATCAAACGCGGGTTACTGTTTCGCTCCGGTTCACTCGATCGTTTGAGTGCCAAAGATTGCGACTTACTCAGCAGCGGCTCTGTTGCTCAAATTCTTGATTATCGAGATGCTGATGAAGTTCGGGCCAAACCTGATGTGGTGTGGCATGGGGCCAGTTATCATAATATTCCTGCCAACCCACTCAGTAGTGAAGTTAATGCCAATCTGGAAAAGCTGACGAACGAAACTTTAGCGACGTTTGATGCTCGTGCCTTCATGTTAGAGCTTTATGGTCGGTTACCTTTTGGTAATCAAGCTTATAAGCAACTGGTTAGTTTGCTGCAAAACAGTGCTTCACCAGAGCATACTGCCACAGGGGTCGTTCAGCATTGTGCTGTCGGGAAAGACCGTACCGGCGTGGGTTCTGCCTTGGTGTTGTTTGCTTTAGGGGCTGATGAATCGACGGTATTGGAAGATTATCTGTTGACCGAAACCACATTGAAGCCTTTTCGTGAACATATGCTGGCTCAGCTGGCACTAAAACTTAATGATCAGGCATTAGGGCAATTCGCTTTTGTACTGTCAGCCAGAGAAGAATTTATTCAAACCGCGCTACGTAGTATTCAGGAGCGCTATGGTAGCCGGGACCATTGGCTTCAGCAGGAGTTTGGTCTTGGCAGCATAGAGCGAGAGAAATTGCAGTCATATTTCCTGGAATAAGAGCTCTCTACCGCCCGTTTTTTCAATTCGTCTTTTATTGAGCCACTAGGTGGCTCTTTTTAACCGCTTAATGATGCAAACTACCGCTTAACCAGTTCACTGATATTTCTCTTAGGGACCAAGCGTATGTTAACGCCTGACAAATTCCCTGGAGAGAATGCTCATGCAACATGCGATCACCTTTGTTATCGCTTCAGCGTGTATCCTTATGATCTGCTACCGTTTATACGGTATCTTTTTTGTTCGTAAGGTCTTGCGCGTCGATGACAGTGAAGTAACACCTTCCCACACCTTCGAAGATGGTAAAGATTACGTTCCAACTAAAAAATGGGTGAACTTTGGTAGCCACTTCGCAGCAATCGCTGCGGCTGGTCCCTTGGTTGGCCCTGTGCTGGCAGCCCAATATGGTTATTTACCTGGTTTCCTGTGGTTACTGATTGGTTGTGTTATCGGTGGTGCGGTTCACGACACCGTGGTTCTGTTTGCTTCAATGAAGCATCAGGGCAAATCACTGTCTGAAGTCGCTAAATCAGAGCTCGGCCCAGTAGCAGGTTGGTGTACCGGTCTGGCTATGCTGTTTATCATCACTATTACCATGGCTGGTTTGTCGATGGTGGTGGTACATGCCCTGGAACGTAACCCTTGGGGTACTTTCGCGGTGTTCATGACAATCCCTATCGCTATTTGCGTCGGTTTATGGGAACGCATGACCGGCAGCATGAAAGGGGCTTCTTATGTTGGCATCGCCGCCATTATGGTGTGCGTGTTTGTCGGTCCTTATATTGAAGGTACTTGGCTTGGCGAATGGTTAATGCTGAAAGCCGATACCGTCAGCATTATTTTGCCAATGTATGCTTTCTTTGCGACGGCACTGCCGGTCTGGATGTTATTAACCCCTCGTGGTTACCTCTCTAGCTTTATGAAAATCGGTGTATTTGGCGCATTGATTGTTGGTGTTGTATTTATCAACCCTGAGATTCAATTCCCGGCACTGACACAGTTTATTCATGGTGGCGGCCCAGTTCTGGCCGGGCCAGTGTGGCCGTTCATCTCCATAACTATTGCTTGTGGTGCGATTTCTGGTTTCCATGCCTTTATCGGTTCAGGTACAACACCAAAACAGATCGATAAATGGAGTGATATTTTACCTGTCGGCTTTGGTGCGATGCTGGCCGAATGTATGGTTGGGGTTATGGCCCTGATCGCTGCAACATCCTTGCATCCAGCTGACTACTTCGCGATTAACTCATCTGCTGAAGCCTGGAGTATGCTTGGCATGGATGTGGTTAACCTGCCGAAACTGAGTCAGGAAATCGGTCTGGACTTATATGGCCGTACTGGTGGTGCTGTCACCTTGGCGGTTGGTATGACGGATATCTTCATTCGTGTGCCATGGTTTAGTAGTCTGGCCGCTTACTTCTTCCAGTTCGTTGTTATGTTTGAAGCCGTATTCATCCTGACCGCGGTTGACTCTGGTACTCGTGTTGCTCGCTACTTGCTGCAAGATTTCTTGGGCGATATCTGGGCACCATTGAAACGCACTGATTGGCTGCCAGGCACACTAGCTTGTAGTGTTATCGCTTGCGCACTGTGGGGCTACCTCCTGAACTCCGGTGATATCAACTCGGTATGGGCGCTATTTGGTGTATCAAACCAGTTAATGGCTTCTGTTGGGTTAATCATTGGTGCCACTATCATTCTGCGTTTGGCGACTAAACGGATTTACATGCTGACCTGTGTTATCCCACTGGCCTATCTGTTTGTTACCGTAAACTATGCTGGTTACTGGATGATCACCCACGTGTATTTCAACTCAGCAGCAAAAGGTTACAACCTATTCAATGGCATCATCTCTATTATCATGATGACACTGGGTGTAATCATCTTGATATCCGCACTGAAAAAATGGCGTGAACTGTGGATCCGCAGATCAGCCGAAATGGCGGGCAACAAAGTAGTCACTGCTAACGCCTGATAAACTAAATTTATTGTATTAATTTGTCAGAACGGTCGGAATCTTCCGGCCGTTTATTTTTTGTTAAACCCAAATGTCGACACATTGCGTATGCTAATGGCCACTTTATTGATAACAGGAAAATACCTGTGACCCTGAATGATGTCATTACCGCCACTATCGATTTTGTTCGCGAACATGAAACATGGGCTATGCCTATTGTGTTTATTCTTGCTTTCGGTGAGTCACTCGCTTTTATCTCCCTGCTTCTACCTGCAACAGTTATCTTGCTCGGATTGGGCGCATTAATTGGTGAAAGTGGTATTTCCTTCTGGCCAATTTGGGCCGCTGCCGTGGCCGGTGCATTCTTTGGTGATTGGCTCTCTTATTGGGTCGGTGACCATTACAAGGATCGCGTCGGCACCATGTGGCCACTTTCTCGTAATCCCCAGCTACTGGTTCGCGGTCATATATTCTTTGAACGTTGGGGATTCTTTGGTGCCTTTATTGGCCGTTTCTTTGGCCCTCTGCGTGCAGCCGTTCCGCTGGTGGCCGGTATTTGTGGCATGCCAAAGTTCTATTTCCAGTTAGCTAACATCACTTCCGCCTTAATTTGGGCATTCGGTATTTTGGCTCCAGGTGCATTTGGTATTCAGTGGCTTTCTCACTGGATAGATTAACCTTACTTAGGCACATAATCCGTCATCAGTGCTCTACGGCTGACAGTTTTAGCCTATTTCTTTGTGGCAAAGTAAGTACTTTTTGAACTGCTTATTATTTATGCGTACCGCTTCGCAAGATGGCATGTAACGGAAAAACACTCTGGACATCCATACAGTATCCCCTTACCTTGACTAACAATAGGTTAATGGGGAGATAACCGTGGATATCAGTTTATTTTATGGGCTGGGGGGCTGTCTGCTTGGTGGCCTTATTGGTTGGCTGATTGCCAGCTTGTATCAGCAGCGTAATAAAGCACAGCAGGATATTGAACGGCGGTTACTGGAACAGGCATTACAACAGTCTCAGCAGAATACCGCAGAATTACAGACTGCTTTACAACGTAATGAACAACAATTACGGCAAGGTGAGTTAGAGCTACGTAATTTACATAGCCAGCTAGCAGCAAATGCAGAGAAACTACAGCAGTTGGCCCATTGGCGCGATGAATGCGAGCAACTTAATCAAGAGTTACGCGCTCAAAGGGAAGTGAATAGCGCGCAAGAGGCCGAACTACGCGAAGTGACTATTCGCCTGGAAGAAACCCGCCTGACCGCAGAAGAGAAGCAGCGTTTGCTCCTTAATAGCGAACAGCGGCTAACCACTCAGTTTGAAAATCTGGCAAACCGTATCTTTGAACAAACTGGCCGCCGTGCGGATGAACAGAATAAGCAGAGTTTGGATCGCTTATTGCTGCCTCTACGAGAGCAGTTAGATGGTTTCCGTCGGCAGGTTCAGGATAGCTTTGGGCAAGAAGCGCGCGAACGCCATACTTTGACCCATGAAATCCGTAGCTTGCAACAGCTCAATGCTCAAATGGCGCGCGAAGCATTAAATCTGACGAAAGCACTCAAAGGGGATAATAAAACGCAAGGAAACTGGGGCGAAGTTGTTTTAGCTAAAGTGCTCGAAGCTTCAGGTCTGCGTGAAGGTTATGAGTATCAAACCCAAGTTAGCGTAAAAATCGATAACAATAACCGTATGCAGCCGGATGTTATCGTTCGTTTGCCACAGGGTAAAGATGTCGTCATTGACGCTAAAATGTCGCTGGTGGCTTATGAGCGCTATTTTAATAGCGAAGATGATACTGAACGAGACGCAGCATTAAATGAGCATTTATCCTCGCTACGCGCCCATATTCGAATGCTGGGCCGCAAAGATTATCAGCAACTTCCCGGCTTACGTTCGCTTGATTATGTTTTGATGTTTATTCCGGTGGAACCCGCCTTTCTGGTTGCGATAGACCGCCAGCCAGAATTGATCAGTGAAGCATTACAGCACAATATTATGCTGGTTAGCCCTACAACATTGTTGGTGGCGCTACGAACTATTACTAACTTATGGCGATATGAGCACCAAAGCCAAAATGCGCAACGCATCGCAGAAAGAGCAGCCAAACTCTATGACAAATTGCGCTTATTTGTTGATGATATGGAGTCATTAGGGCAAAGCCTCGATAAAGCTCAGCTAAGTTATCGTCAGGCAATGAACAAACTGTCGCAAGGCCGTGGTAACCTGATAGGGCAAGTTGAAGGTTTTCGTACTCTGGGGGTCGAGGTAAAACGACCTATTAGCCCGTCACTGGCAGAGAAAGCCAGTATGGAGGAAAGCCCAGAGAGCGATTTAGCGCTATCCGATGATGCAGAATCCGCAATCAATGATTCTGCACCGCTGAAGTACTAGGGTTAGTTGCATGTTCCTCTTCTGTATGATGTTGAGAAGACTGCGATTAAGCAGTTACCTTAATACCAGGTGAGGTGGGGCTTTCATCGGAGTTCTGGTACACTTCCTCGAAAGATTGACTGAAAAGCAGGCACAGAAAATGGTAGATCAGGACAAGGAAACCACTCATTTTGGTTTTCGCACCGTAGCCAAAGAACAGAAAGAAGGCATGGTGGCAGAAGTTTTTCATTCCGTAGCCGCCAAATACGATCTGATGAATGACCTGATGTCGTTCGGTGTTCACCGTATTTGGAAGCGTTTTACTATTGACTGTAGCGGTGTTAGGCGCGGTCAACGAGTATTGGATCTGGCTGGTGGTACCGGAGATTTAACGGCTAAATTCTCTCGACTGGTGGGAGAACAGGGCGAAGTCGTTCTGGCTGATATCAATGAATCTATGCTGCGTATGGGCCGTGAAAAGCTGCGTGATAAAGGCATCGTTGGTAATGTCAGCTATGTACAGGCCAATGCTGAGGCTCTACCTTTCCCTGATAATTACTTCGATTGCATCACCATTTCATTCGGTTTGAGAAATGTCACCGAAAAAGAAAAGGCGCTACGTTCCATGTTTCGGGTACTCAAGCCCGGCGGTCGCTTGTTAGTTCTCGAATTCTCTAAACCACTTCTGGCACCTTTGAGCAAAGCCTATGATGCTTACTCTTTCCATATTCTACCTAAGATTGGTGAGCTTGTGGCACAGGACTCTGAAAGCTACCGCTATTTGGCGGAGTCTATTCGGATGCATCCTGACCAAGAAACATTGAAAGGCATGATGATGGATGCCGGGTTTGAAAACGTAACCTATTCCAATTTAACCGGTGGCATCGTTGCGTTACATCGGGGCTTTAAGTTCTAACAGGAATGGGGTTATGCCGCTAAAATCACTGATATTTAGACCTTTGTCACTGAAACCAACTTTACTGTTGCCACTAATTACAGCCGCTATAGAAACATCACTTAATAGTGTGCTATTTCGCGATAAAAGCATGAAAGCTGCGCGTTTACGCTTGGCAGGGAAAGTTCTGCGCATCGAGTTACGCGAGATAAGCTTCCCACTGCTGCTCGTTTTTAGTGAACGGCAGGTAGATGTTTTAAGCCAATGGGATGGTGAAGCGGATTGCATCGTGAAAACAGAAGTTGCTGTGTTGGCAAAATTGCGTGACCGTCAGCAACTCTCACCCTTGATGCGTAGTGGCGAACTGATTGTCGAAGGTGATATTCAGGTGGTTCAACAACTTGTTGCGCTATTGGATCTTGCTGAGTGGGAGCCTGCAGAATGGTTGGCTCCCTACATCGGTGATATTGCCGCTGAATCCATAGGGCAGGTAGTGCATAAAAGTAGTCGTTTTCTTGGTAAGCAGTTACGGCAGCAGCAACATTACTTGGCTGACGCAATAACTGAAGAATGGAAAATAGCGCCGGCACCACTAGAGGTTGTGTGGTTTAACGAAGAGGTGGATGCCACTGTTCGTGCCACAGAGGCTTTAAGTGCCAGGTTGGCAACTATGGAGACAAAACAATGACGCCAGGAGAACTTCGGCGCCTGTATCTCATTATTCGGGTTTTCTTAAGCTATGGGCTGGAAGAATTAATTCCGAAGATACGTTTGACGTTGCCATTACGTATTGGTCGGCATCTGTTTTTCTGGCTGCCTAATCGGCATAAAGATAAACCCTTGGGTGAGCGTTTACGTCTCGCTTTACAGGAGTTAGGGCCAGTCTGGATCAAATTTGGCCAGATGATGTCCACGCGCCGTGATCTTTTCCCTCCAGCCATTGCTGATCAACTGGCGTTATTGCAGGACAGAGTTGCTCCATTTGATGGTGCGCTTGCACGCAAGCAGATTGAAATCGCTATGGGTGGGCCGTTAGAAACATGGTTCGACGATTTTGAACAGCAAGCTTTGGCCTCTGCTTCTATTGCTCAGGTACATACGGCGCGCTTAAAAGAGAACGGCCAGGAAGTTGTACTGAAAGTTATTCGCCCTGATATTTTGCCGATTATTAAAGCCGACGTCCGCTTAATGTATCGTCTTGCTGGCTGGGTACCTAAGCTTTTACCTGATGGCCGCAGATTGCGTCCACGGGAAGTCGTGCGTGAATATGAAAAAACGCTGCTTGATGAGCTGAATCTGTTACGTGAAGCCGCTAACGCTATTCAATTACGCCGCAATTTTGAAGACAGCCCCATGCTCTATATTCCTGAGGTCTATTCAGACTATTGCCGGGAAAGCGTATTGGTGATGGAACGTATTTACGGCATACCTGTATCTGATATTGCTGCTTTAGAAGATCAAGGCACAAATATGAAATTGTTGGCGGAACGTGGGGTGCAAGTTTTCTTCACTCAGGTTTTCCGTGACAGCTTTTTCCATGCAGATATGCATCCTGGGAACATTTTTGTTAGCTATGAACATCCTCACGACCCACTGTACATCGGGATTGACTGCGGTATTGTTGGCTCGTTAAACAAAGCAGATAAACGCTATCTCGCTGAAAACTTTATTGCTTTCTTTAACCGCGATTACCGGCGAGTTGCTGAGTTGCATGTTGACTCAGGCTGGGTGCCTCGTGATACCAATGTTGAAGATTTTGAGTTCGCTATTCGTACCGTTTGTGAGCCAATTTTTGAAAAGCCTCTGGCAGAAATATCATTCGGGCATGTGTTATTGAATCTCTTTAACACGGCACGTCGCTTTAATATGGAAGTACAGCCCCAGTTGGTTCTGCTACAGAAAACGTTGCTGTATGTTGAGGGTTTAGGGCGTCAACTCTATCCTCAGCTTGATCTCTGGACGACAGCGAAGCCGTTTCTTGAAAGCTGGTTACGGGACCAGGTTGGCTTACCCGCGGTAATTCGTGCATTGAAAGAGAAGGCACCGTTCTGGGCAGAGAAGTTCCCAGAGCTACCGGAACTCGTTTATGACAGCTTGCAACAGCACAAATTATTGCAACAAAGTGTCGATAAACTCACTACACAGATACAAGGCCAGCAGCAACGTCAAGGGCAGTCACGGTATTTATTCGGGGTTGGCGCTACACTATTAGTCAGTGGTACCATTTTATTCTTGGCTGGTGCGGTAGAGGTCTCAACGGGATTCATTGTCGCTGGAGTACTGGCCTGGTTTATTGGTTGGCGACGAACCAGTTAACATACTTAGTGCATGGTTAATGAGTTATGTAAAAGTTATTCAAGAAGCCATTTATTTGTTCAAGAAGCTATGCGCTAGTTCAAAATGCGGTAAGTTAGATAGGTATTCACAGAGGTTATATGACGTATAATGCGGCCCTCTGTGGAATAACCCTTGTATATAGAGGTGAATGGAATGGGTGGTATAAGTATTTGGCAGTTATTAATCATTGCCGTGATTGTTGTTTTGCTGTTTGGTACTAACAAACTGCGGACATTAGGGTCAGATCTAGGTGCGTCCATCAAAGGTTTTAAAAAAGCGATAGGTGATGAACCAAAAGACGCTCCAACCGATGCTGATAAGACCAGCAATGATGCTGATTTCGCAAAATCGATTGCTGAAAAGCAGCAACAGCCGGTAGTCAAAGCTGAAGAGCCTACTAAGAGTCACGACAAAGAGCAGGGATAAGCTGTGTTCGACATCGGGTTTAGTGAACTGCTACTGATACTTGTTATTGGTCTGGTCGTGCTTGGGCCAGAACGGCTGCCGGTTGCTGTAAGAACAGTCGCCGGCTGGATTCGGACATTGCGCTCACTCGCGGCAACAGTGCAAAACGAATTGGCACAAGAACTTAAGTTGCAAGAGTTGCAAGACAGTCTGAAAAAAGCAGAACAGGCTGGTTTGCAGAACCTGACACCTGAGCTGAAAGCCTCAATGGATGAACTCAAAGAGGCTGCGGAGGCGCTGAAGCGTTCTTATCATTCTGATATTACTTCGGAAGCGCCACATACGATCCATAATCCGTTGGTAACCGAGCCAGAAGCAATTCATGATGGCGTTACCCCTGCTGAATCGGCGACGCAAGCTGAAGCTTCACCTCAGGCACCGAGCACTAATGAGGTGGGCACCTCGACTGTGGTTGAAACTGCCCTTGATAACGTCGAAAAACCCATTGTTCAGGTTAAAGCATTCTCTGAGTCTATCCCTTCAGTAGAGAGGGAGGCTGTGCCAGTTACAAACCCCCCTGTAACCAAGGCGAACGCAGCCACAATTGACTCCCATAGCACAGATTCAATCAGTGCTGACCAACCTCGAACTCACCAACCTGACGGCGATCGGTAAACATGGCTGTTGATGATACCCAACCCCTTATCACTCATTTGATAGAACTGCGTAAGCGGCTATTGAATTGTATTATCACTATTTTAGTGGTTTTTTTAGCATTGGTTTTTTTTGCCAATGATATCTATCACTTGGTTTCAGCACCGTTGATCAAACAACTGCCTGTTGGCTCCAGTATGATCGCAACTGATGTTGCATCCCCGTTCTTTACCCCGATTAAATTGACCATGATGGTCTCGGTGTTTGTTTCTGCACCGATGATCCTCTATCAGGTTTGGGCATTTATAGCCCCTGCGCTGTATAAACATGAGCGCCGCCTGATGGTTCCACTGCTGATATCCAGCAGTTTCTTGTTTTATCTGGGTATGGCATTTGCCTATTTTATCGTTTTCCCGTTAGCTTTTGGTTTTTTTGCCAAAACAGCGCCGGAAAGCGTATTGATTGCGACGGATATCACCAAATACCTTGATTTTGTTATGGCGCTATTTATGGCGTTTGGTATTTCTTTCGAAGTCCCGATCGCCATCATTCTTCTATGCTGGGCTGGGGTAACAACACCTGAAGCATTGAAGAAAAAACGTCCTTATGTATTTGTCGGTGCTTTTGTCGTGGGCATGCTCCTTACGCCACCTGATGTGCTGTCACAGACATTATTGGCCATTCCAATGTATCTGTTATTTGAACTGGGTGTGTTCTTTGCTCGTTTTTATACTGGCAAACAACGGCGCGCAGATATTGAGGAAGAGGATGAAGACAGCGATAACCATCCGAAAGCCCCTTAAATCTCTGTTTTGATGTTTAGCCGCCCTCTGGGGCGGCTTCTGTTTTGGAACGTACATGTTTGATATTGGTGTGAATTTAACCAGCGCGCAATTTACCAAAGATTGTCCTCAGGTTATCGCTCGCGCAAAAGAAGCCGGGGTTAGCGGGATGCTGATTACTGGTACTGATGCCGAAGAGAGTCAAGCCGCACTTGAGCTTGCCACAGCCAACGCGGGTTACTGCTGGTCAACCGCAGGGGTTCATCCTCATCATGCGAGTAGCTGGCAAATAGCGGTAGAGCAGCAAATCAGAACATTGGCGGCAGATACCTCGGTAGTCGCCATCGGTGAGTGTGGGCTAGATTTTAACCGCAACTTCTCTACACCAGCAGAGCAAGAAATCGCATTTACTGCACAGCTTGCACTGGCAGCAGAGCTTTCTTTGCCTGTTTTCTTACATTGTCGTGAAGCTCACGAACGTTTTATCACTCTGCTTTCGCCTTGGTTAGATAAAATCCCCGCTGCTGTGGTGCATTGTTTTACGGGCACTGCTGATGAGCTAGATTCTTGCCTGGCGTTGGGTCTATCTATTGGTATCACCGGTTGGGTTTGTGATGAACGCCGAGGCCTTGAGCTAAGATCACTACTGCCGCGCATTCCCGTTCAACAATTGTTGCTGGAAACTGATGCCCCTTATTTATTGCCAAGGGATATACATCCAAAACCTGCATCTCGTCGCAATGAACCTTGCTTTCTGCCTCATATCGTCCAGCAGGTTGCTGTCTGGCGACAAGAAGACCCTAAATGGCTGGGACAGAAAACTGATGAAAACGCCCGCCGGATTTTCCGGTTGGTTTGAGTTAGGAGAACAATATGAGCTATGCATTCCCGGGCACCTTTCCTGGTCGCCGTATGCGCCGTGTGCGCCGTCATGATTTCAGTCGCCGACTGGTTGCTGAAAATCAGCTGACAGTCAATGACCTGATCTATCCGGTGTTCGTCATGGAAGGAAATAACCAGCAGCAAGCGGTTTCATCCATGCCCGGAGTCTCGCGCATGACGATTGACCTGTTGGTAAAAGAAGCTGAGGCCATTGCCAAGCTTGGTGTTCCGGTCATCTCGTTGTTCCCTGTTATTGAGTCAGGCCTTAAATCATTACATGCGGAAGAAGCCTATAACCCAAATGGCTTGGTACAACGAACTGTACGTGCTTTAAAAGATGCGGTGCCTGAGTTAGGTATTCTTACCGATGTCGCACTCGACCCTTACACAACCCACGGGCAAGATGGCGTCATTGATGCTGACGGGTATGTCATTAACGACATCACCAAAGAGATTTTAGTGCGTCAGGCATTGTCACATGCAGAAGCCGGAGCCGAGATTGTTGCTCCGAGCGATATGATGGATGGCCGCATTGGGGCTATTCGCGATCAGTTAGAACTGCAAGGGTTGGTAAATACGCAAATCATGGCGTACTCAGCGAAATATGCCTCTTGCTACTATGGCCCATTCCGCGATGCTATTGGCTCTAGCAGCAATTTAAAAGGCGGAAACAAGAAAACCTATCAAATGGACCCAGCCAACAGTGATGAAGCTTTGCAAGAGATAGCCCAGGACTTGCAGGAAGGCGCTGATATGGTCATGGTCAAGCCAGGAATGCCATATCTGGATGTGGTGCGTCGGGTGAAAGATACCTTTGGGGTTCCAACTTTTGCGTATCAGGTTTCGGGTGAATATGCGATGCACATGGCAGCCATTCAAAATGGCTGGCTGCAAGAAAAACCGACGGTAATGGAGTCACTATTATGCTTTAAACGTGCGGGTGCGGATGGGGTATTAACCTATTTTGCTAAGCAAGTTGCTCAATGGCTTCATGACGATCAAATGCAGCGCTAACTCTTTGCATATAAACTATAAGGTAGGTACGGATGTACCTACCTCGATTTATTTCTATACTGGGATATTATTGTTTTTCGAACTTATTGTTTTTCGAACTGACGATTATCCAAGCTTTGCAGCACTTGGCTATTGAGCATATTCAGCAACAACATTGAACGAGCCTCACCATCTGGCTCGGTATAAATCGCCTGTAGCCCAGAAAAAATACCCTCGGTAATTGTCACCACATCACCAGGTACAGGGACTTCTGGCGCAATGATTCTATCTGCAGTGTGAGATTGCATCTCAGCGATAACCAGTGCTGGAATCACCGCGGGTTGCACACCAAATCGGACAAAGTGGCTTACACCTCGAGTGGCACTTATCGTGGTGGTATGAATATGTTCCGGATCAAACTCCACGAACAGATAATTAGGAAATAACGCTTCTGTCGTTTCAGCCCGTTTTCCGCGCACTATCTTCTCGATAGTCACTATCGGCGTCCAGCAGTTCACTTTTTGCCGCTCTAGATGCTCTTTAGCGCGTAAAAGCTGGCCACGTTTACAATATAATAAATGCCAATATTTCATAATTTCACATGCCTTTAGGTACTACTTGGCAGCATAACAAAAGTGGCGATATATAAACAGTGAGGATAAATGGGCATTTAGAGCCTATTGATTGTTATACAAAGATTTAGCCTATTTCCCACTGATGAAATGATATTTGGATTAATAGTTGTTAATAGCAGAGAGCAGCATGATATCTTTTCGAGTGAGCCCGTATCCATTTTTAACAAAAAGACAGCAACTGCTATAAAGACAGCCTATAATGGCGCATCACATAGCCGCCGAAATGATCAGCATGAAATACCGTGACTTACGTGACTTCCTCTCGTTGCTGGAACAGAGGGGTGAACTTAAACGTATTAGCCAGCCTATTGATCCCTATCTGGAAATGACAGAAATTGCCGACCGCACCTTGCGTGCTGGCGGGCCTGCATTACTTTTTGAAAATCCTAAGGGTTACAGCATGCCAGTGCTGTGTAACTTGTTTGGCACCGCCAAGCGGGTAGCCATGGGGATGGGACAAGAGGATGTCAGCGCATTGCGCGATGTTGGTAAGCTGTTGGCTTTCTTGAAAGAACCCGATCCTCCGAAGGGATTTCGCGATCTATTCGATAAACTGCCGAAATTTAAGCAGGTATTGAATATGCCGACGAAATGCTTAAGTTCCGCTCCTTGCCAGGAACAAGTCTGGGAAGGGGACGATGTCGACTTGAGCCGAATCCCAGTCATGCATTGCTGGCCGGAGGATGCTGCGCCCTTGGTTTCTTGGGGGCTGACGGTCACTCGTGGCCCACATAAAGAGCGCCAAAACCTGGGTATCTATCGCCAGCAAGTTTTGGGCAAAAACAAATTAATCATGCGCTGGTTATCCCATCGTGGTGGCGCGCTAGATTATCAAGAGTGGTGTGAAGCTCATCCCGGTGAACGTTTCCCGGTGGCTGTGGCGCTTGGTGCTGATCCAGCAACCATCTTGGCGGCGGTAACGCCAGTGCCCGACACACTGTCTGAATATGCTTTTGCCGGCTTACTGCGTGGGCACAAAACAGAAGTTGTGAAGTGTCTTTCCAATGACCTTGAAGTGCCTGCCAGTGCAGAAATTGTATTGGAAGGATATATTGAGCAGGGCGATATGGCTCCGGAAGGCCCTTATGGTGACCATACCGGTTATTACAACGAGATTGACAGCTTCCCTGTCTTTACCGTTACTCATATTACCCAGCGCAAAGATGCAATTTACCATTCCACTTATACTGGCCGTCCTCCGGATGAACCGGCAGTGATGGGAGTTGCACTGAATGAAGTGTTTGTCCCTATTTTGCAAAAGCAGTTCCCAGAGATTGTTGATTTCTATCTGCCACCAGAAGGCTGTTCATACCGTCTGGCGGTAGTGACAATAAAGAAACAGTATGCAGGCCATGCTAAACGCGTGATGATGGGCGTTTGGTCGTTTTTACGCCAGTTTATGTATACAAAATTTGTTATTGTTTGCGATGATGATATTAATGCGCGTGATTGGAATGATGTTATTTGGGCGATTACCACCCGGATGGACCCATCCCGCGATACGGTGTTAATTGAAAACACGCCAATTGATTATTTGGATTTCGCCTCACCGGTTTCCGGTTTGGGATCGAAAATGGGGCTGGATGCCACCAACAAATGGCCAGCTGAGACTTCGCGTGAATGGGGGCGTCCAATTAAAATGGATGAAGAAGTCCGCGCCCGTGTTGATGCTATTTGGGATGAACTCGCCATTTTCAGTGACAAAGAGACGAAACGCTAACCGGCGTCGTTCTTGTCCTTGGTTTTGCATTTGATGACCCGACAGAGGGAAGGCATGACAACTTTAAGCTGTAAAGTAACCTCCGTAGAGGCCATTACCGATACGGTGTACCGGGTGCAATTGGTGCCTGCATCTGCATTTTCTTTCCGTGCTGGGCAGTATTTGATGGTAGTAATGGACGAGCGTGATAAGCGCCCATTCTCTATGGCATCCACGCCATTGCAGCAAGATTTTATTGAGCTGCATATTGGAGCTTCGGAACTGAATCTGTATGCCATGGCCGTGATGGACAGAATTCTGAAAGAGAAAACACTGGATGTGGATATCCCTCATGGTGAGGCATGGTTCCGTGAGGGCAGTCACCGTCCATTGCTTCTTATTGCTGGCGGCACTGGTTTTTCCTATGCGCGCTCAATTTTGTTAGCGGCGTTAGCGGAACGGCCTGATCGTGAAGTCTCTATCTATTGGGGAGGCCGCGAAGCCGTGCATTTATACGATCTAAACGAGCTAGAAGCGCTGTCGGTTAAATATCCACAATTGAAAGTTATCCCGGTGGTCGAGCAACCTGAAGAGGGCTGGCGTGGCCGTACCGGAACAGTGCTGAGTGCGGTATTGCAAGACTACGGCTCTCTCGCTGAGCAGGATATCTATATCGCCGGTCGTTTTGAAATGGCGAAAATTGCCCGTGAGCGTTTTTGTGCTGAGCGTAGCGCGCAGGAAGCGCATATCTATGGTGATGCTTTTGCCTTTATCTGAGTGAATGATTTTATTCAGAATAAAAAAGCCCGCCCCTGACAGGCGGGAAAACGGCAACTAAACACCAGGTACAGCGGTTATCAGGGCCTGTATTCAGGCCCTTAATGTTTTTTAGATAAGATATTCAGAGATTAGACGCGTTCAAAGACGGTCGCGATGCCTTGGCCCAAGCCGATGCACATGGTTGCCAGACCAAACTGCACGTCACGGCGTTCCATCAGATTGAGCAATGTGGTAGAGATTCGTGCCCCTGAGCAACCTAATGGATGGCCTAATGCAATGGCCCCGCCATTCAGGTTTACCTTATCATCCATGCTTTCCAGCAAACCCAAACCTTTCAGACAAGCCAGTGATTGCGCGGCAAAAGCCTCATTTAATTCAAATAAACCAATATCTTCCAGTTTTAACCCAGCACGTTTTAATGCTAGTTGACTGGCGGGTACTGGGCCATATCCCATAATCGAAGGGTCACAACCGACGACCGCCATTGAGCGAATACGGGCGCGCGGTGTTAAACCTAATGATTTTGCACGAGATTCACTCATGATAAGCATGGCTGAAGCACCATCAGAAAGTGCCGACGATGTTCCGGCCGTCACGGTGCCGTTCACGGGATCAAAGGCTGGGCGCAGAGCTGCCAGACCGGCTAGATTGGTTTCAGGGCGAATAACTTCATCGAAATCAAAGCGTGTTAAGATGCCGTCAGCGTCATGTCCATTGGTCGCGACTATCTCATTGGCAAAATGGCCCGCTTGCGTCGCCGCATAGGCACGTTGATGAGAACGAACAGCAAACTCATCTTGTGATTGGCGGCTGATATTGTGGATTTTTGCTAACATTTCAGCGGTTAACCCCATCATGCCCGCCGCTTTAGCCACAGTACGGCCCATGCCCGGATGGAAATCGACACCGTGATTCATTGGCACATGGCCCATATGTTCCACGCCACCAATCAAGCTAACTTGTGCATCACCCACCATAATAGCTCGGGCGCCATCATGCAGAGCCTGCATAGATGAACCACATAGGCGGTTCACTGTCACTGCGGGAACGCTATGCGAGATTTCAGCCAACAAAGAGGCATTGCGGGCGATATTAAAGCCCTGCTCTAGCGTTTGTTGCACGCAGCCCCAATAAATATCATCGATTTCGGCAGCATTCAGCCCAGGATTGCGGCTTAAAACTTCCCGCATTAAGTGAGCCGAGAGATCTTCTGCTCGAACCTGACGGAATGCGCCGCCTTTAGAGCGGCCCATCGGCGTGCGGACGGCATCAATAATGACTACATTTTCCATGTTTTCAGACCTCATGCCGGTTGACTGGTAGAAACATCAAGCAGCGCTGCTGCCACAGGATAATAACTTTCGTTATGTTCAGCTTTGGCTCTCAGCCCTGCCGGGACGTGATACAGCGCGCCAAGGTGAGCATAACGTTGCGCCATCTCGACATAATTTGCACTGCCGATAGTATCAAGGTAACGGAAGACACCGCCGTGGAATGGAGGGAAGCCCAGACCATAAACTAATGCCATGTCACCCTCAGCCGGGCTGGCAATAATGCCTTCTTCCAGACACCGCACAACTTCATTGATCATCGGTATCATGGTGCGCGCGATAATATCTGCGTCACTAAATTTCTGAGCCGGTTGGCTGACTTGTGCCAGTAACGCATCAACTTGCTCGTCATTTTCTTTACGTGGCTTGCCTTTGGCATCTTGGGTATAACGGTAGAAACCTTGGCCATTTTTCTGACCAAAACGTTGATTATCAAACATCACGTCAACTGCATCGCGATAATCTTTATTCATGCGGTCTGGGAAGCCAACTGCCATCACAGCTTGTGCATGATGCGCAGTATCAATACCCACCACATCTAGCAGATAAGCCGGGCCCATTGGCCAGCCAAACTGTTTTTCCATCACTTTATCAATTTGACGGAAATCGCCACCGTCTCTGACCAACATGCCAAAGCCAGCCAGATACGGGAATAAGACGCGGTTAACGAAGAAACCTGGGCAATCATTCACCACAATTGGGGTTTTGCCCATTTGTGTGGCATATGCCACAACGGCGGCAATAGTTTTATCTGAGGTTTTCGCGCCACGAATAATTTCAACCAGCGGCATACGATGAACGGGGTTAAAGAAGTGCATGCCGCAGAAGTTTTCAGGGCGTTTCAGTGATTTTGCTAATTGATCGATTGGAATGGTCGATGTATTAGAGGCTAAAACCGTTTCTTCACCAATCAGCGCTTCAACCTCAGCCAAAACAGCGGCTTTCACTTTTGGATTTTCCACCACGGCTTCTACGATAACTTGCGCACGTTCAATTCCGGCATAATCTAGTGTTGGCTGGATGGTTGCCAAAATATTCGCCATTTTCAGGCCATCGACTTTACCGCGCTCCAGCTGTTTATTGAGCAGCTTGGCGGCTTCATTCATGCCAAGGGTCAACGATTTGTCATTAATATCTTTCATAATGACTGGCACGCCTTTCAGCGCCGATTGATAGGCAATCCCACCGCCCATAATCCCAGCACCCAATACGGCAGCTTGTTTTGGTGCACTGACACCTTTGGACAGTTTTTTGGCCTGACCTTTAACATATTGGTCATTAAGGAAAATACCGACCAGCGCTCGAGCTTCATTAGAACCGGCCAATGGCACAAAGCTATTGGTTTCCAGTTTCAATGCCTCGGTTCGGCCAAACTTCGCTGCAGCTTCGATAGTTTTGACCGCGGTCAATGGTGCTGGATAGTGTTTACCCGCGACTTGCATGACCATGCCTTTGGCAATGGTAAAGCACATGGCGGCTTCAGTTGGGTTGAGCTTCAATGGCTCTAATTTCGGACGGCGTGCAGCTTGCCAATCGAGCTTTCCGTCAATCGCCTGTTTCAGCATGATTAAAGCGGCATCAGTCAGCTTTTCAGGGGCAACAACGGCATCAACCAGCCCAACTTTTAGGGCATCTTTGGCAATAATATCTTTACCAGCCGCAATGATTTCCAATGCACTGTCAGCACCTAGTAAGCGCGGCAAACGCACGGAACCGCCAAAGCCCGGCATGATACCAAGTTTGGTTTCCGGCAGACCGATACGGGTTTCTGGCGATGCAACACGGAAATCAGTAGCAAGAATACATTCACAGCCACCACCCAATGCGTAACCATTGATGGCAGAAATAGTCGGGACCGGTAAGTCTTCCAAACGATTGAAGATATCGTTGGCGAAGACCAGCCATTGGTGCAGCTTTTCGGGTGGCGCATTAAACAGAGACAGAAACTCGGTGATATCGGCACCGACAATAAAGGCCGCCTTGGCGGAACGCAGCAGTAACCCTTTAAGTTCGCTTTGTTTTTCCAGCACAGCCAGGGCTTCACCCAGATTGGCTACAGTTTTGGTATCCAGTTTATTAACTGAACCCGGTGCATCAAACACCAACTCGGCGATGCCGTTTTCCAGCCAGTGAAGCTGCAGTGTTTCGCTTTGGTAGAGCATATCTATCTCCTGAATAAGCGCATGTGATCTGGTATGACCAGATATTCAGGAAGTGTGGATATTTTGTTAATGAAATGCAAACGAGAGATTGATTTTTTGCAGTGAAGATCACAGTCAATTAGAAGGGTTAATTGATTTTTATCATGTTTATTCGTGGAGTTTGAGCGGTTAAATAATCAATTTATTGCGGGTTGTAACGCATTTTTCAGACAGATAAGCGGTCGCCGGAACATGGCTTTGGCGACTATGATAAGATGAAAAAATTAAGTTCTAATAGCAAAGGGTACTGTGATGGAAACGCTGGCTTCTTTATATAACGAACATTTGTCCACCCTACAACAGCGCACCCGCGATGTGCTGGAGCGTCATCAGCTAGACGCTTTACTGATTCACTCCGGTGAATTACAACGCATTTTCCTTGATGATCGTGATTATCCCTTTAAAGTTAACGCCCAATTCAAAGCTTGGGTGCCAGTGACGCAAGTCCCAAACTGCTGGTTATGGGTTGATGGGGTCAATACGCCGAAGTTATGGTTTTACTCCCCAGTTGACTATTGGCACAGTGTGGAGCCATTGCCAGACAGTTTCTGGACAAAATCGATCGATATCCAACCATTAGCTAATGCAGATGATATTGCGCAGCAATTACCTGTGCAGCGGGATCGCGTAGCCTATATTGGATATGCGCAGCACCGCGCTCAGGCTCTGGGTTTCAGCGCCGAAAACATCAATCCGCAGCCGGTGTTAGATTATCTGCATTTCTACCGTTCTTATAAAACGGACTATGAGCTGGCATGTATGCGCGAAGCGCAAAAAATGGCGGTCACCGGGCATCGGGCCGCTCATGAAGCATTCCAATCAGGAATGAGCGAGTTTGATATTAATCTGGCATATCTGATGGCCACAGGCCACCGTGATACTGATGTACCTTACGATAATATTGTTGCGCTGAACGAACACTCAGCTGTGCTTCACTACACCACCTTACAGCATCAGCCACCGGCAGAAATACGCAGCTTCTTGATGGATGCAGGTGCTGAATATAATGGCTATGCTGCGGACCTGACGCGGACTTATGCCACTGATAGTGATAGCGATTTTGCAGCGCTGATCCAAGATTTGAATGATGAGCAGCTTGCACTGATCAAAACCATCAAAAGTGGTGAGCGCTATACCGATTATCACGTCCAGATGCATCAGCGCATTGCCAAGTTACTGCGCTCTCATAATCTGGTCACTGGGATCAGTGAAGATGCCATGGTCGAACAAGGAATTACTTGCCCATTCTTACCTCACGGGCTAGGCCATCCTCTTGGGTTGCAAGTGCATGATACTGCTGGTTTTATGCAGGATGATACCGGTACTCACCTGAGCGCGCCAGCCAAGTATCCTTATCTGCGTTGCACACGAATTCTGCAACCTCGCATGGTGCTCACCATCGAGCCGGGCCTCTACTTTATCGAATCTCTGCTGGCCCCATGGCGCTCAGGGGAATTTAGTCAGCACTTCAATTGGGATCGTATTGATGCGCTGAAGCCTTTTGGTGGTATTCGTATAGAAGATAATATCGTTATTCACGATAATCGGGTTGAGAACATGACACGTGACCTGAAGCTGGCCTGATGCAGCCTTATCTGATACCTGCGGCTCCGGTGACTATCAGCGAAGAGATCAAAAAAAGTCGTTTTATCACCCTACTGGCACATACCTGTGGGGTGAATGAAGCGAAGGATTTTATTCAGCAGGTTAAGCAACAACATCCTACAGCCCGGCATCATTGCTGGGCTTTTGTTGCCGGTACACCAACAGATTCACAGCAATTAGGCTTTTCCGATGATGGTGAACCCTCGGGTACTGCGGGCAAACCTATTCTGGCTCAGCTTATGGGCAGTCATATTGGTGAAATTACTGCTGTGGTTGTGCGTTACTATGGCGGTATAAAGCTGGGGACTGGCGGGCTGGTCAGGGCGTACGGCAGTGGTGTTCAGCAAGCGTTAAAACAGATTGAAGTAAAATATAAAGTCCCGCAGGTAGAATATACTTTGCAGTGTGACTATGCGCAGCTTGCGATGGTAGAAACACTATTACAGCAGGTTGAAGGCCAGATTTTACAGAGTGAATATGCACAACTCGTGACACTTCATCTCTCATTGCCAGCAACTCAAGCCAGTCAGGTCGGGGATAAATTGCGTGATCTCAGTCGTGGTACGTTGCAATTGACGCCCATTTCGCAATAATCCCCATCCAAGTGAATTGCTAAGGAACGTGCCGGAATGCATTTTCGTGCCATAACCCGTATTGTTGGCCTGCTGGTCATCTTATTCTCCGGGACAATGTTTATTCCCGGGCTAGTGGCCTTGATCTATCGTGATGGTGCCGGCCGTGCCTTCAGCGAAACCTTTTTTGTTGCTCTGGCGATCGGTCTTTTGCTTTGGCTACCAAACCGAAAACAGAAGCATGAGTTGAAGCCTCGCGAGGGTTTTCTCATTGTCGTGCTGTTCTGGACGGTGCTGGGTAGTGTCGGGGCATTACCTTTCTTATTCTCTGAGCGGCCAAACCTCTCCTTAACTGATGCATTTTTTGAATCATTCTCCGGTTTGACCACCACTGGGGCGACCACGCTAGTGGGATTGGATTCACTGCCTAAAGCTATTTTATTCTATCGGCAAATGCTGCAATGGCTTGGTGGTATGGGGATCATTGTGCTGGCTGTGGCAATCTTACCTATTCTGGGGGTCGGGGGGATGCAGCTCTATCGAGCAGAAATGCCCGGCCCGTTGAAAGACAATAAGATGCGGCCCCGAATTGCTGAAACCGCTAAAACGCTGTGGCTTATCTATGTATTACTGACGATTGCCTGTGCGCTTTCCCTGTGGGGCGCGGGCATGTCGGTGTTTGATGCTATCTCTCACAGCTTTTCTACTATAGCTATTGGCGGCTTCTCGACCCATGACGCCAGTATCGGTTACTTCAACAGCCCAACGATTAACACCATTATTGGTATTTTCTTACTGATCTCCGGGTGTAACTTTGGTCTGCACTTTGCGGTGCTCAGTGGCCGCAGTTTGAAAGTGTATTGGCGTGACCCCGAATTCCGTATGTTTATCTTCGTACAATTGACCTTGGTTATCGTGTGCACCCTAGTGCTCTGGCAACATAATGTGTACAAGTCGGGCATGGAAACGCTAAACCAGGCGTTTTTCCAAGTGGTATCAATGGCGACCACGGCGGGCTTCACCACTGACAGTATTTCTAAGTGGCCTTTGTTCTTGCCAATACTCTTATTATGCTCTGCATTTATTGGGGGATGTGCGGGGTCGACCGGTGGTGGCCTGAAAGTTATCCGTATCCTGTTGCTCTATCTGCAAGGTTCGCGTGAGTTAAAACGTTTGGTTCATCCGAATGCAGTTTATACCATTAAGCTCGGGCGGCGGGCGTTGCCGGAAAGGATATTGGAGGCTGTCTGGGGGTTCTTCTCCGCCTATGCTTTGGTTTTCATCATTAGTATGTTGGCGATTATCGCGACGGGTGTTGATGAGTTCTCTGCTTTTGCGGCAGTCACCGCAACGTTGAACAATCTTGGGCCAGGCCTGGGGGTTGTTGCTGATAACTTTACCTCTATGAACCCAGCGGCGAAATGGATACTGGTGATAACCATGTTATTTGGTCGACTAGAAGTCTTCACCTTGCTGGTTCTTTTCACCCCAACATTCTGGCGTGAGTAATTCTGCATAAGGAACATTGCTATGAAAGTACTGATACTTTACTCCAGCCGAGATGGTCAAACGAAAACCATCGCTTCTTATATAGCTAAGGAGTTATCAGTGGCTGCCACCTGTGAAATACGGGATTTGGCAGAAGTGGGGCAAATCGACCTGAGTCAATACCAGCAAGTGATGATTGGTGCCTCTGTGCGTTATGGGCATTTCAACCCGAGCTTGAGCAAATTCGTCAACAAACACGTCGAACAGCTAAATCAAATGCCGAGTGCATTCTTTGCAGTCAATCTGACCGCACGTAAGCCAGAAAAGCGCTCGCCACAAACTAATGCCTATGTCCGTAAGTTTTTGCTCAGCACACCTTGGCAACCTACATTGTGCACTGTATTCGCTGGAGCCCTGCGTTATCCCCGCTATCGTTGGATAGATCGGGTGATGATTCAACTTATTATGCGTATGACGGGCGGAGAAACTGATACCAGTAAAGAAGTTGAGTATACGGATTGGCAACAGGTAAGCAGTTTTGCTCAGGATTTCTCGGCATTGTCGTACAAAAAATAACAATAGTGGCGGTTATCACAGCAAATCGTTGAAATAAAACACGGTTGAAAAGTTTTTTCAAATTAGGGGTTGCAGGCTGTCAGGAACTCCCTATAATGCGCCTCCACTGACCGGGAACAACGAAACACACTTCGCCGGGTCAGGAAGAGAAAAGAATGATTTTGACTTCGAAAGAAACAAAAGAAAACCTTGACTCTTCAGCGGGAAAGCGTATTATCTGCCTCCCGCGTTACCGTAAGATTCGCCGAAAGGCAAACGGGTAACGAACGCTCTTTAACAATTTATCAGACAATCTGTGTGGGCACTCGCAAGACGATATCGAAGCCTGTTTCGGCAGGCAGAAGAAATATCAAAGTCTTGAAGAGTGACCAAAGCAGTACACATTTGAACTTCGGTTCGAATGCATATTTGCAGAAAGTAATCTTTGAGCATCGCTGCTTTTATTAGCAGCAAATCAAACAAATCTTAAATTGAAGAGTTTGATCATGGCTCAGATTGAACGCTGGCGGCAGGCCTAACACATGCAAGTCGAGCGGCAGCGGAAAGTAGCTTGCTACTTTGCCGGCGAGCGGCGGACGGGTGAGTAATGTCTGGGAAACTGCCTGATGGAGGGGGATAACTACTGGAAACGGTAGCTAATACCGCATGACCTCGCAAGAGCAAAGTGGGGGACCTTCGGGCCTCACGCCATCGGATGTGCCCAGATGGGATTAGCTAGTAGGTGGGGTAATGGCTCACCTAGGCGACGATCCCTAGCTGGTCTGAGAGGATGACCAGCCACACTGGAACTGAGACACGGTCCAGACTCCTACGGGAGGCAGCAGTGGGGAATATTGCACAATGGGCGCAAGCCTGATGCAGCCATGCCGCGTGTGTGAAGAAGGCCTTCGGGTTGTAAAGCACTTTCAGCGAGGAGGAAGGGGTTGAGTTTAATACGCTCAATCATTGACGTTACTCGCAGAAGAAGCACCGGCTAACTCCGTGCCAGCAGCCGCGGTAATACGGAGGGTGCAAGCGTTAATCGGAATTACTGGGCGTAAAGCGCACGCAGGCGGTTTGTTAAGTCAGATGTGAAATCCCCGCGCTTAACGTGGGAACTGCATTTGAAACTGGCAAGCTAGAGTCTTGTAGAGGGGGGTAGAATTCCAGGTGTAGCGGTGAAATGCGTAGAGATCTGGAGGAATACCGGTGGCGAAGGCGGCCCCCTGGACAAAGACTGACGCTCAGGTGCGAAAGCGTGGGGAGCAAACAGGATTAGATACCCTGGTAGTCCACGCTGTAAACGATGTCGACTTGGAGGTTGTGCCCTTGAGGCGTGGCTTCCGGAGCTAACGCGTTAAGTCGACCGCCTGGGGAGTACGGCCGCAAGGTTAAAACTCAAATGAATTGACGGGGGCCCGCACAAGCGGTGGAGCATGTGGTTTAATTCGATGCAACGCGAAGAACCTTACCTACTCTTGACATCCACAGAACTTAGCAGAGATGCTTAGGTGCCTTCGGGAACTGTGAGACAGGTGCTGCATGGCTGTCGTCAGCTCGTGTTGTGAAATGTTGGGTTAAGTCCCGCAACGAGCGCAACCCTTATCCTTTGTTGCCAGCACGTCATGGTGGGAACTCAAAGGAGACTGCCGGTGATAAACCGGAGGAAGGTGGGGATGACGTCAAGTCATCATGGCCCTTACGAGTAGGGCTACACACGTGCTACAATGGCAGATACAAAGTGAAGCGAACTCGCGAGAGCAAGCGGACCACATAAAGTCTGTCGTAGTCCGGATTGGAGTCTGCAACTCGACTCCATGAAGTCGGAATCGCTAGTAATCGTAGATCAGAATGCTACGGTGAATACGTTCCCGGGCCTTGTACACACCGCCCGTCACACCATGGGAGTGGGTTGCAAAAGAAGTAGGTAGCTTAACCTTCGGGAGGGCGCTTACCACTTTGTGATTCATGACTGGGGTGAAGTCGTAACAAGGTAACCGTAGGGGAACCTGCGGTTGGATCACCTCCTTACCTAACGATACGCATTGCGCAGTGTCCACACAGATTGTCTGATGAATGTAAACGAGCAAGAGCACCTGTTGATGAGGGTGATGATTGTGCGATAAAACCTCGGTATCGGGTTTTTACTGCATCAGTCGTTCGAATGTGTCACCACATTCTCACCTTTACACAAAAATACTGAATCAGTGATTCAGTAGCAATTTTTGTGTCCCCATCGTCTAGAGGCCTAGGACACTGCCCTTTCACGGCTGTAACAGGGGTTCGAATCCCCTTGGGGACGCCACTCCGATAATGTGTGAAAGACATTATCACCGGTTCTTAATGAACCACAAAGTATCTTAAAGATGACTTTAACAAGTCGTGTTTAAGATATTGCTCTTTAACAATCTGGAACAAGCTGAAAATTGAAACAATACAGCTGAAACTTATCTCTCCGTAGATGTACTGAGATAACGAGTAACCTGTATTAGAGTCTCTCAAATAATCACAACGCAAGTTGTCGAAAGACACCTTCGGGTTGTGAGGTTAAGCGACTAAGCGTACACGGTGGATGCCTAGGCAGTCAGAGGCGATGAAGGGCGTGCTAATCTGCGAAAAGCGTCGGTAAGCTGATATGAAGCGTTACAACCGACGATACCCGAATGGGGAAACCCAGTGCAATTCGTTGCACTATTGCATGGTGAATACATAGCCATGCAAGGCGAACCGGGGGAACTGAAACATCTAAGTACCCCGAGGAAAAGAAATCAACCGAGATTCCCCCAGTAGCGGCGAGCGAACGGGGAGGAGCCCAGAGTCTGAATCAGTTTGTGTGTTAGTGGAAGCGTCTGGAAAGTCGCACGGTACAGGGTGATAGTCCCGTACACAAAAATACACTTGCTGTGAACTCGATGAGTAGGGCGGGACACGTGACATCCTGTCTGAATATGGGGGGACCATCCTCCAAGGCTAAATACTCCTGACTGACCGATAGTGAACCAGTACCGTGAGGGAAAGGCGAAAAGAACCCCGGCGAGGGGAGTGAAATAGAACCTGAAACCGTGTACGTACAAGCAGTGGGAGCACCTTCGTGGTGTGACTGCGTACCTTTTGTATAATGGGTCAGCGACTTATATTTTGTAGCAAGGTTAACCGAATAGGGGAGCCGTAGGGAAACCGAGTCTTAACTGGGCGTCTAGTTGCAAGGTATAGACCCGAAACCCGGTGATCTAGCCATGGGCAGGTTGAAGGTTGGGTAACACTAACTGGAGGACCGAACCGACTAATGTTGAAAAATTAGCGGATGACTTGTGGCTGGGGGTGAAAGGCCAATCAAACCGGGAGATAGCTGGTTCTCCCCGAAAGCTATTTAGGTAGCGCCTCGTGAACTCATCTTCGGGGGTAGAGCACTGTTTCGGCTAGGGGGTCATCCCGACTTACCAAACCGATGCAAACTCCGAATACCGAAGAATGTTATCACGGGAGACACACGGCGGGTGCTAACGTCCGTCGTGAAGAGGGAAACAACCCAGACCGCCAGCTAAGGTCCCAAAGTCATGGTTAAGTGGGAAACGATGTGGGAAGGCATAGACAGCCAGGATGTTGGCTTAGAAGCAGCCATCATTTAAAGAAAGCGTAATAGCTCACTGGTCGAGTCGGCCTGCGCGGAAGATGTAACGGGGCTAAACCATGCACCGAAGCTGCGGCAGCGACACTTAGGTGTTGTTGGGTAGGGGAGCGTTCTGTAAGCCGTTGAAGGTGGACTGTGAGGTCTGCTGGAGGTATCAGAAGTGCGAATGCTGACATAAGTAACGATAATGCGGGTGAAAAGCCCGCACGCCGGAAGACCAAGGGTTCCTGTCCAACGTTAATCGGGGCAGGGTGAGTCGACCCCTAAGGCGAGGCTGAAAAGCGTAGTCGATGGGAAACAGGTTAATATTCCTGTACTCGGTGTTACTGCGAAGGGGGGACGGAGAAGGCTAGGCTAGCCGGGCGACGGTTGTCCCGGTTTAAGCATGTAGGCGGAGTGACCTGGTAAATCCGGTTGCTTATCAACGCTGAGGTGTGATGACGATGCACTACGGTGCAGAAGTAGTTGATGCCAAGCTTCCAGGAAAAGCCTCTAAGCATCAGGTAACATTGAATCGTACCCCAAACCGACACAGGTGGTCAGGTAGAGAATACTCAGGCGCTTGAGAGAACTCGGGTGAAGGAACTAGGCAAAATGGTGCCGTAACTTCGGGAGAAGGCACGCTGGCATTAGGTAAAGAGACTTGCTCTCGTAGCCGAAGCCAGTCGCAGATACCAGCTGGCTGCAACTGTTTAATAAAAACACAGCACTGTGCAAACACGAAAGTGGACGTATACGGTGTGACGCCTGCCCGGTGCTGGAAGGTTAATTGATGGGGTCAGCCGCAAGGCGAAGCTCTTGATCGAAGCCCCAGTAAACGGCGGCCGTAACTATAACGGTCCTAAGGTAGCGAAATTCCTTGTCGGGTAAGTTCCGACCTGCACGAATGGCGTAATGATGGCCAGGCTGTCTCCACCCGAGACTCAGTGAAATTGAACTCGCTGTGAAGATGCAGTGTACCCGCGGCAAGACGGAAAGACCCCGTGAACCTTTACTATAGCTTGACACTGAACATTGAGCCTTGATGTGTAGGATAGGTGGGAGGCATCGAAGCGTGGACGCCAGTCTGCGTGGAGCCAACCTTGAAATACCACCCTTTAATGTTTGATGTTCTAACTCGGCCCCGTAATCCGGGGTGAGGACAGTGTCTGGTGGGTAGTTTGACTGGGGCGGTCTCCTCCCAAAGAGTAACGGAGGAGCACGAAGGTTAGCTAATCACGGTCGGACATCGTGAGGTTAGTGCAAAGGCATAAGCTAGCTTGACTGCGAGAGTGACGGCTCGAGCAGGTACGAAAGTAGGTCTTAGTGATCCGGTGGTTCTGAATGGAAGGGCCATCGCTCAACGGATAAAAGGTACTCCGGGGATAACAGGCTGATACCGCCCAAGAGTTCATATCGACGGCGGTGTTTGGCACCTCGATGTCGGCTCATCACATCCTGGGGCTGAAGTAGGTCCCAAGGGTATGGCTGTTCGCCATTTAAAGTGGTACGCGAGCTGGGTTTAGAACGTCGTGAGACAGTTCGGTCCCTATCTGCCGTGGGCGTTGGAAGATTGAGAGGGGCTGCTCCTAGTACGAGAGGACCGGAGTGGACGAATCACTGGTGTTCGGGTTGTCATGCCAATGGCATTGCCCGGTAGCTAAATTCGGAAGAGATAACCGCTGAAAGCATCTAAGCGGGAAACTTGCCTCGAGATGAGTCTTCCCTGGGGCTTTAAGCCCCCTGAAGGAACGTTAAAGACTATGACGTTGATAGGCTGGGTGTGTAAGTGCAGCGATGCATTGAGCTAACCAGTACTAATGATCCGTGAGGCTTAACCTTACAACACCGAAGGTGTTTTGGTTATTTGAGAGTATATTTTAATTTTCAGCGACGTTTACAGATTGAATTGGCTGGCTGCATGAGGGTTATTGTGTGGCGGGTTGATTAAAACAGAATTTGCCTGGCGGCCATAGCGCGGTGGACCCACCTGAATCCATGCCGAACTCAGAAGTGAAACGCCGTAGCGCCGATGGTAGTGTGGGGTCTCCCCATGCGAGAGTAGGACACTGCCAGGCATCAAATAAACAAAAGAGGCTACCCTAACGGGTGGCCTTTTTTGTTTATCTCATTTGTGTGGTGTGCGGCTCGAGCATGCATGCGACAAACTGCGCAGGCAGTTTGAACAGCGCATGCACTGGCCCCAACGGGGTGAGACTCACCCAGAAATGAGGTGAATAGAGTAGGAAAAACCGCCGGTAACGATTTTTAACGTTGCTTGCAACGGCCCGAAGGGCGAATGGCAGGAAAGCCATTAATACACTGCCAGGCATCAAATCAAGCCGAGACCCCATGCCAAAAGCGTGGGGTTTTTGCTGTGTGGGATTTGGGATACAAGAGAAAGCCTTCTGCTGCGCAGAGGGCTTTTTTTATGCCTGCACTTAAAACAAAATACAATATGAGTATTATGATCGGTTAGACTAGCGCTAGAGCTAGCTAGAATGAGTATCCAATGCAATGTCGAGTCAAGGTTCCCCGCTAAAACATCTCAATACTTTCGCGTTATCAGCCTACGCGAGCAACGTTATCAGTGCCAATTCTACGGAAGAATTGATTAACGCATGGCGTGAGTCAGTCTCTAAGCAGCAGCCTGTGCTTTTGCTTGGCGAAGGTAGCAATGTACTGTTCATTGAGAATTACGCAGGAACAGTATTACTAAATCGTATCAAGGGCATCACTTTTACTGAAGACGATACCGCCTGGCATCTGCATGTCGGTGCCGGGGAGAATTGGCATGAACTGGTATGCTATTCGCTACAACACAATATGCCGGGGCTGGAAAACTTAGCTTTAATCCCTGGGTGTGTCGGCTCTGCGCCAATTCAGAACATTGGTGCTTATGGTGTTGAACTGCAAAAGGTATGTGAGTACGTTGATTTGCTTGATATGGAGGCGGGCACAGTGCTGCGCCTCTCGGCTCAAGATTGTCAGTTTGGTTATCGCGATAGCATATTTAAGCATCGCTATGGGAATGGATTTGCCATCGTCGCTGTGGGGATCAGATTAATAAAATCTTGGACTCCAACATTGGGTTATGGCGATTTAACTCGTATGGACCCATTGACGGCCACTGCAGAAGATATCTTCAACTCAGTCTGTGCAATGCGCCGGAGTAAATTACCTGACCCGACAGTAACGGGTAATGCGGGCAGTTTCTTTAAGAACCCGGTCGTAGATGCAAGTGTGGCTGAAGATATAGTGAAGCGTTACCCCAATGCACCTCATTATTTGCAACCTGATGGCTCAGTAAAACTGGCCGCCGGTTGGCTAATTGATCAATGTGCGCTTAAGGGATACCAAATTGGCGGTGCCGCAGTACATCAACAGCAAGCCTTAGTACTGATTAACCTCGCAGGAGCGACAGGGCAGGATGTTGTGGGCCTTGCTAGCTATATTCGCCAGCAGGTCGCAAACAAATTCGCTATCTGGTTGGAACCAGAGGTCCGCTTTATTGCCAGTAATGGTGAAGTTAATGCTGTGGAGCGTTTGTCGTGAAAGATATTAAAGTCCCCTTGCGGTTAATCGGCATACTGGCTGATGGCGCATTTCACTCAGGTGAACAACTGGGTGAAATGTTGGGCATGAGCCGTGCAGCGATTAACAAGCATATGCAAACTATCAGAGAGTGGGGATTAGATGTCTTTACGGTTCCTGGTAAGGGCTATAGTTTGCCAGCGCCGATCCAACTACTTGATGAACAAACGATATTACGTTATCTACCCGCAGGGCAGGTCGCTGTGTTACCGGTCGTTGACTCTACGAATCAGTACCTCCTTGATCGCATTACAGAGCTGAAATCTGGTGATGCTTGTGTTGCTGAATATCAACAAGCAGGACGGGGTCGACGCGGACGTCAATGGGTATCTCCTTTTGGCGCGAATCTTTATTTATCAATGTTCTGGCGTCTCGAGCAAGGCCCTGCGGCAGCCATGGGCCTGAGTTTGGTTGTGGGCATTGTCATGGCTGAAGTACTGCATAAGCTGGGTGCTGAGCAGGTTCGTGTTAAGTGGCCAAATGATCTGTATCTCAATGATAAAAAACTGGCCGGTATATTAGTTGAACTCACTGGGAAAACGGGTGATGCGGCTCAGTTAGTGATTGGCGCTGGTATCAACCTGACAATGCGTGAATCAACAACCAATGTTATCAGCCAGGATTGGATTAATTTGCAGGAAGCCGGTGTTATTATCGATCGTAATAAACTGACAGCTGAACTGTTATCGGAATTAAGATTAGCCGTGGTTAAGTTCGAGAATGAAGGGCTATCTGCCTTTATTTCTCGTTGGCGGGAAATGGATAATTATCTCGATCGTCCTGTGAAATTGATTATTGGAAACCAAGAAATATTTGGCATAGCTCGGGGTATAGACCAACAAGGGGCATTATTGTTAGAGCAAGACGGTAATGTAAAACCTTATATTGGTGGTGAGATATCCCTTCGCGGTATTTAATTGATAAGTTAAGCGGGCAGTTATTACTACCCGCTATTTATTATTTTCTCAATCGTACACTCTCAACGGCGTGGTTAGCACTCTTAGTCATTATCAGACTTGCTCGCTCACGAGTTGGTAATATATTTTGCTTTAAATTCAACCCATTAATCTCTTTCCATAACTGAGTTGCAATTTTGACTGCTTCTGTTTCAGGCAGTTTGGCATAGTTATGGAAGTAAGAATCTGGATTAGAGAATGCACCTTGTCGGAATTTAAGGAACCGATTGATATACCAGCTTTGCAGTAAATCTTCTGGTGCATCTACATATATAGAGAAGTCTACAAAGTCAGAAACAAATACATGGTGAGGATCATGGGGATAATCCATACCACTTTGTAATACATTCAACCCTTCCAGAATAAGGATATCAGGCTGCTTAATGACTTTATTTCCATCGGGCACAACGTCATAGATCAAATGTGAATAAACTGGCGCTGTAACCTGACTGGCACCTGATTTAACTTCCGAGACAAAATTCACCAAGCTATGCATGTCATAAGACTCAGGGAAGCCTTTTTTCTTCATCAACCCACGTTCATTTAATACTTTATTGGGATGAAGAAAACCATCTGTAGTAATCAGTTCTACGCTGCGGTGTTCTGGCCAACGGCTTAGTAATGCTTGCAGCAAACGTGCTGTGGTACTTTTACCTACAGCAACACTACCGGCAATACCGATAACATAAGGGATACGTTGGCCATCAGTCCCGAGGAATTGCTCCAGAACAGCCTGGCGGCGCAAATTAGAACTGATATAAAAATTAAGTAGACGTGAAAGTGGTAGATAAATCTGTGCCACTTCATCTAATGAAAGGTCTTCGTTAATCCCTTTGAGTTTAACGATTTCTTCTTCTGTTAGTGTCAATGGTACGGAGTCGCGCAGAGCTGCCCACTGAGTACGATCGAACTGTAGATAAGGCGTCGCTAAAGATTGATCTCTTTTTATCATAAGCCAAATTCTGCCTGTTAACGCAGGTTGGGAAAGGCGCTGGACGCCAACTCCAGATAAGAAACAAGCTGCATATTATAGGCAGCTTGCTTTTTGGCGTAGACATTTTTGTATTTAGTGAGTGATTTCTTTGATGTGTGTTGCTATTCCAATCAATTAAGAAGGGCGGTGGCGAGTGAGAAGCTTTTTACCGACTATATTTATCTTTATTAACTGGCAATAGCAGTATGCCTTTGATTCACAAAAAATAATCGTTTGAAATAAATTGCCGTTGGATGATAAGAACCATCCGGTGTACAGGCATAATCAGGAATTTCGCCCATACGGTGATAACCCTGTGCCCGATAGAAAGATTCTGCGGGAGAACCTGCTTGTGTATCGAGATACAATAAACCGCGGCGGAGCTGGATGGCGGTATCCTCCATGGCGGCCACCAATTTATGCCCGATACCGCCACGGCGGCTACGGCTATGTACTAATAATTTTTGCACTTCGGCCCGATTTAGCCCATTAGGTTTTTGGCAAAGATCTAATTGGATGGTGCCAACAATTCCTATGTCATCGCGTGCTATCCATAACAATAATGTCCCTTTGGCGATGGCGGGACGAAGTCCGTGAAAATAACTCTCGGCGTCCTCTCGTGAAAGAGCCCGGGTGTCATAGCCTATTGAGGCTCCGTGAGATACGGCATCAATCAGCAAGTTTGCTAATTCGCTTCGGTAAATGGGTAATGTCGCCGCATTAAGTAAAACTATCTTCATGATAAAACTCCTCTCCAGCGATCGCCTCGCATATATCTCTATGCTTAAGCAATAAACAAGCCAAACGAGCAATAGCGTGATTATCTGAATTGAGGTAATTATTTTTTCGCATATATGCACTGTATTGGAGGGGGTTCACCATTTTGGTGCATACAGCGAAATTAATTTTTATCTAACCGAGGATGAGATTGTTGGGTATTGCGACATTAGCCGATTTTTTAGGGATGATTTTTATCTGCGAATTTGGTTAAAATAGCAAATCTACTGGATGCTAATTAAGCTAACCGTGGTTAATAATACGCCGAGCATTTAAAAAGTGACTGTTTTATGAGCGAAAGGGCAAGTTATGCAATTTTTTAGTTGCATCATAAGCCCACTCTACCTAGAATGCGCTGCACTTGATGCCGGCATAGCTCAGTTGGTAGAGCAACTGACTTGTAATCAGTAGGTCCCGAGTTCGACTCTTGGTGCCGGCACCATTCAAGTATAAAAATTAGGTGGGGTTCCCGAGCGGCCAAAGGGAGCAGACTGTAAATCTGCCGTCATCGACTTCGAAGGTTCGAATCCTTCCCCCACCACCATATTTAACCTTGAGTCTCAGGGTGATTCAGAAGATCGAACCCCAATAAACACTCAAGGCGAGAGCAGCGCTCTCGATGAAGAGTGAAGTGGCCAAGCCCTTCCTTTCAAGTTTCTGCAGATTAAGTCAGGTAGCCGAGTTCTAAGATGCGGGCATCGTATAATGGCTATTACCTCAGCCTTCCAAGCTGATGATGTGGGTTCGATTCCCACTGCCCGCTCCAAGATGTGCTGATATAGCTCAGTTGGTAGAGCGCACCCTTGGTAAGGGTGAGGTCGGCAGTTCGAATCTGCCTATCAGCACCACTTCTCATTCTCTCGTCCCCTGATTTTCTTTCTGTGTTATGGATTCAGCAAGCATGCGCTTGGTTGATGTGGTGAAACCACCGATTCCGTGTCTTAGAGGGACAATCGATGTCTAAAGAAAAGTTTGAACGTACAAAACCGCACGTTAATGTGGGTACTATCGGCCACGTTGACCATGGTAAAACTACCCTAACTGCTGCAATTACCACCGTACTGGCTAAAACTTACGGCGGTAGTGCTCGTGCATTCGACCAGATCGACAACGCTCCGGAAGAGAAAGCGCGTGGTATCACCATCAACACTTCACATGTTGAGTATGACACCCCGTCACGTCACTATGCTCACGTCGACTGCCCAGGGCATGCTGACTACGTTAAAAACATGATCACCGGTGCTGCTCAGATGGACGGCGCGATCCTGGTTGTTGCTGCAACTGATGGCCCGATGCCACAGACTCGTGAGCACATCCTGTTGGGTCGTCAGGTGGGTGTTCCTTACATCCTGGTCTTCCTGAACAAATGTGACATGGTTGACGACGAAGAATTGCTGGAACTGGTAGAAATGGAAGTTCGCGAACTTCTGTCTCAATACGATTTCCCAGGCGATGACACTCCAGTTATCCGCGGCTCTGCGCTGAAAGCACTGGAAGGCGAACCTGAGTGGGAAGCTAAAATCATCGAATTGGCCGAGGCGCTGGATAGCTATATTCCACAGCCAGAGCGTGCGATTGATAAACCATTCTTGCTGCCAATCGAAGACGTATTCTCAATCTCTGGCCGTGGTACTGTGGTTACCGGTCGTGTAGAGCGCGGTATCGTTAAAGTCGGTGAGGAAGTCGAAATCGTGGGTATCATCGATACCATTAAGACGACCTGTACTGGCGTTGAAATGTTCCGCAAATTGCTGGACGAAGGCCGTGCGGGTGAGAACGTGGGTGTTCTGCTGCGTGGTACTAAGCGCGATGACGTACAACGTGGTCAGGTATTGGCAAAACCAGGTTCTATCAAGCCACACACCAAATTTGAATCAGAAGTTTATATTCTGAGCAAAGATGAAGGCGGTCGTCATACTCCGTTCTTCAAAGGTTACCGCCCTCAGTTCTACTTCCGTACAACTGACGTAACCGGTACTATCGAACTGCCAGACGGCGTTGAGATGGTAATGCCAGGTGATAACATTCAAATGATTGTTAACCTGATTGCTCCTATCGCAATGGATGATGGCCTGCGCTTCGCGATTCGTGAAGGTGGCCGTACTGTTGGTGCTGGCGTTGTTGCTAAAGTCATTGAATAAGATTTGACGCGACATGCGATAAAAGGGCATCATTTGATGCCCTTTTTCTACGTTGTCATACTAGAACCTATCTCATCAGTGGTTTTTTCAGCATAATTACTGGTGAGATGGGCTCTGGAAGTACGGCGAATAGTGCTGAGTGGTGCCGATTAGAGAGTCTCTAGAGCATCCTTCGGCTTGGTTTGCTTTGCGGTGCGAAGCAAAGTTGTTTGTTCTGAATCATAGTGACAGGTTGGTTTATGAGTGCGAATACCGAGGCTCCAGGGAGCGGACGCGGCCTGGAAACGGCTAAATGGCTAATCGTTGCTGTACTTTTAGTTACAGCAATTGTGGGTAATTATTATTACCGTGATTTCAGCCTGCCGCTGCGCGCGTTGGCAGTTGTAGTAATTATCGCTGTTGCCGGTGCTATTGCATTGATGACGGCAAAAGGCAAAGCCACTGTAGCGTTTGCTCGTGAAGCACGCACGGAAGTGCGTAAAGTGATTTGGCCTACCCGTCAGGAAACTCTGCACACAACGTTAATCGTTGCTGCGGTAACTGCTGTAATGTCACTGATTCTATGGGGGCTGGATGGTATTCTGGTCCGCCTGGTATCATTTATTACTGGCCTGAGGTTCTAAGATGTCTGAAGCACCAAAAAAGCGTTGGTACGTCGTTCAGGCGTTTTCCGGTTTTGAAGGCCGCGTAGCTCAATCGCTGCGTGAGCACATCAAGTTACATGACATGGAAGAGCTGTTTGGCGAAGTCATGGTTCCAACGGAAGAAGTCGTCGAAATTCGTGGCGGTCAACGTCGTAAAAGTGAACGCAAATTCTTCCCAGGCTATGTACTGGTCCAGATGGTGATGAACGATGCCAGCTGGCACTTAGTGCGTAGCGTACCTCGTGTAATGGGCTTTATCGGTGGTACATCCGATCGCCCTGCACCAATCAGTGATAAAGAAGTTGATGCGATTATGAATCGCCTTCAGCAAGTGGGTGATAAACCACGTCCTAAAACACTGTTTGAACCAGGTGAACTGGTACGTGTTAGCGATGGTCCGTTTGCCGACTTCAACGGTGTCGTCGAAGAAGTGGATTACGAAAAGAGCCGCTTGAAAGTGTCTGTTTCCATCTTTGGCCGTGCTACTCCGGTCGAACTGGATTTCAGTCAGGTAGAAAAAGGCTGATTCATTTTTCGACAATGGTTGAAATTTGAGTCTTGTCTTAGGCGCGAAATTACAATATAATTTCGCGCCTTTTGTTTTTAGATGTCTTGCTTTTGTCATCCGTGGCAATAACAAGCGAGACAAAACACGGGGAGCCTCAAACGAGGCGTTACTACCCAAATCGAGGAAATCGTAAATGGCTAAGAAAGTACAAGCCTATGTCAAGCTGCAAGTTGCAGCTGGTATGGCGAACCCAAGTCCACCAGTTGGTCCAGCTTTGGGTCAGCAGGGTGTTAACATCATGGAATTCTGTAAAGCGTTCAATGCTAAGACTGAAAGCATTGAAAAAGGCCTGCCGATCCCTGTTGTTATTACTGTTTATTCTGATCGCTCTTTCACTTTCGTTACTAAAACCCCGCCAGCAGCAGTTTTGCTGAAAAAAGCGGCAGGTATTAAGTCTGGTTCCGGCAAGCCGAACAAAGACAAAGTAGGGACCGTGACCAGTGCTCAGGTTCGTGAAATCGCAGAAACCAAAGCTGCGGATATGACTGGTGCTTCAATTGACGACATGATGCGTTCAATCGAAGGTACTGCTCGTTCCATGGGCCTGGTAGTGGAGGGTTAATAAATGGCTAAGCTGACCAAGCGCATGCGCGTGATCCGTGACAAAGTTGATGTTACTAAGCAGTACGATATCAACGAAGCTGTTGCCCTGCTGAAAGAGCTGGCTACTGCTAAATTCGTAGAAAGCGTGGACGTTGCCGTTAACCTCGGTATCGACGCACGTAAATCTGACCAAAACGTTCGTGGCGCAACTGTGTTGCCACATGGTACTGGCCGTTCAGTACGCGTTGCTGTTTTCGCTCAGGGTGCAAACGCTGAAGCTGCGAAAGAAGCAGGCGCTGAATTGGTAGGTATGGACGACCTGGCTGATATGATCAAGAAAGGCGAAATGAACTTCGACGTTGTTATTGCTTCCCCGGATGCAATGCGCGTTGTTGGTCAATTGGGCCAGATCTTGGGTCCACGTGGCCTGATGCCTAACCCTAAAGTGGGTACTGTTACTCCTAACGTTGCTGAAGCAGTTAAGAATGCTAAAGCAGGTCAGGTTCGTTATCGCAACGATAAAAACGGTATTATCCACACTACCATTGGTAAAGTTGACTTCGACTCAGATAAGTTGAGAGAAAACTTAGAATCTCTGGTTGTTGCGCTGAAGCGTGCTAAACCTGCTACAGCGAAAGGCGTTTATATCAAGAAAATCAGCCTGTCCACCACCATGGGCGCTGGCGTTGCGATTGATCAAAGCGGCCTGACTGCAGTAGTGAGCTAATCACTAATTGCTTTTATCGCTTTACGTGGGCGTAAGGTTTGTCTAGAATCTTACGCCCACGCTTCTGCTGATGGCTTGTTTATCGATAACAAATGTCCAGTTGGCAGAAAAACAGAATTTTCGGTTGGAGCTTGGCCTTATCCAAGCCTCCGTCCAAGACCGCAGGTGTGTTTAGAGTATTTATGCTGTAAAAACACTTAATTTCCTGCGTAGACGGTGACAGAACCTAAAGCATTTTTTTTGATAAAGAATTGTCTTTGCTGGATTCTGCTCACCGTGTTTCAACGCCCGCTCATTACAATTTAGTAATGTTTTGGGTGACGTGAGTTCCGGGGAATTATTCCCCGGTTAATCCAGGAGCAAGAACTAATGGCACTAAATCTTCAAGGCAAACAAGCGATTGTTGCTGAAGTTAAAGAAGTAGCCAAAGGTGCGCTGTCTGCGGTTGTTGCGGATTCTCGTGGCGTTACCGTTGATAAAATGACTGAACTGCGTAAAGCAGGTCGTGAAGCTGGCGTTCACATGCAAGTTGTTCGTAACACCTTGCTGCGTCGCATTGTTGAAGGCACTCCATTCGAATGCCTGAAAGACACGTTTGTTGGTCCAACCTTGATTGCATTCTCTTCAGAACACCCGGGCGCAGCTGCTCGTCTGTTCAAAGCATTTGCTAAAGATAATGCGAAATTTGAGGTTAAAGCAGCAGCCTTTGAAGGCGAGTTAATCCCTGCGGCTCAGATCGACCGCCTGGCAACTCTGCCAACCTACGAAGAAGCAATTGCAAAACTGATGGGAACCATGAAAGAAGCCGCTGCTGGCAAATTGGTTCGTACTCTGGCTGCACTGCGCGATCAGAAAGAAGCGGCTTAATCGCCTTTCTTATCCATCGTTGCTTTTTAACGTATAAACTATTTCTGTATTTTAGGAACACTTGTTATGTCAACTATCACTAAAGAACAAATTCTTGACGGTATTGCGGCTCTGTCTGTAATGGAAATCGTTGAACTGATTTCTGCTATGGAAGAGAAATTCGGCGTTTCAGCTGCTGCTATTGCTGCAGGTCCTGCTGCTGCTGCTGAAGCTGTAGAAGAACAAACTGAATTCAACGTTGTTCTGGCTTCATTCGGCGACAACAAAGTTGCAGTAATCAAAGCTGTTCGCGGCGCAACTGGCCTGGGCTTGAAAGAAGCTAAAGACTTGGTTGAATCCGCACCTGCAGTTCTGAAAGAAGGCGTGAACAAAGACGAAGCTGAGTCTCTGAAAAAATCTCTGGAAGAAGCTGGTGCTTCTGTTGAGATCAAGTAAGTTAAGCTTTGAGTTCGCAGCCTGACTTATAGGCTGATGGCTGGTGACTTTTTAGTCATCAGCCTTTTTGCGCTGTAGGGCGTTAGTCGCATTTCACACTGTTTAGCGGCTAGCTAACCCCCAATATTCCTTTCTATTGACGACTTAATATACTGCGTTCTCAGCTACGACCCACTCGGGTAGCTCGGTAGTCAAAGTAACGCGATGAAATGGTTTAAGAGTGATAGAAGAGAGTATTCCGAGAAGTGTTTCGACTTCTCAGTCTAAATAATAGTGTTGCATGAACTGTCCTAGTTTAGGGCGGACAGAGTGGGTCACTGATCAGCGAGCTGAGGAACCCTATGGTTTACTCCTATACCGAGAAAAAACGTATTCGTAAGGATTTTGGTAAACGTCCACAAGTTCTGGACATACCTTATCTCCTTTCTATCCAACTTGACTCGTTCCAGAAGTTTATCGAGCAAGATCCCGAAGGGCAGTACGGCCTAGAAGCAGCATTCCGTTCTGTTTTTCCAATTCAGAGCTACAGCGGCAATTCGGAGCTGCAATACGTTAGCTACCGTCTTGGTGAGCCAGTATTTGACGTCAAAGAGTGCCAGATCCGTGGTGTGACTTATTCCGCACCGCTGCGCGTTAAACTGCGTCTGGTAATCTATGAGCGCGAAGCTCCGGAAGGTACGGTCAAAGACATCAAAGAACAAGAAGTCTACATGGGTGAAATTCCACTCATGACCGAAAACGGTACCTTTGTCATTAACGGTACTGAGAGGGTTATCGTATCTCAGCTGCACCGTAGTCCTGGCGTATTCTTTGACAGTGATAAGGGTAAAACCCATTCATCGGGTAAAGTGCTGTATAACGCACGTATCATCCCTTACCGCGGTTCATGGTTAGATTTCGAGTTTGACCCGAAAGACAACCTGTTTGTCCGTATTGACCGTCGTCGTAAGTTGCCGGCAACCATCATTCTGCGTGCATTGAATTTCACCACTGCACAGATCCTCGATCTGTTCTTTGAGAAAGTGGTCTTTGAGATTCGTGACAACAAGCTGCAGATGGAATTGGTTCCAGAGCGTCTGCGCGGTGAAACGGCATCCTTTGATATTGAAGCGAATGGCAAAGTTTACGTCGAGAAAGCGCGTCGTATTACTGCACGTCATATTCGCCAGCTTGAAAAAGACGGTATTGATCGCATCGAAGTTCCAGTCGAGTACATTGCTGGCAAAGTCGTTGCAAAAGACTATATCGACGAGAACACCGGTGAGCTTATCTGTGCAGCCAACATGGAGCTGTCACTGGATCTGTTGGCTAAGCTGAGCCAAGCGGGTCACAAGCAAATCGTAACACTGTTCACCAACGACCTGGATCACGGTGCTTATATCTCCGAGACCCTGCGTGTTGACCCAACCAGCGATCGTCTGAGCGCTTTGGTTGAGATCTACCGCATGATGCGTCCTGGTGAGCCACCAACACGTGAAGCAGCTGAAAATCTGTTTGAGAACCTGTTCTTCTCTGAAGACCGCTACGATTTGTCTGCGGTTGGCCGGATGAAGTTCAACCGTTCACTGCTGCGTGACGAGATCGAAGGTTCCGGTATCCTGAGCAAAGAAGACATCACTGAAGTGATGAAGAAGCTCATCGATATCCGTAACGGTAAAGGCGAAGTGGATGATATCGACCACTTAGGCAACCGTCGTATTCGTTCTGTTGGTGAAATGGCTGAAAACCAGTTCCGTGTTGGTCTGGTTCGTGTTGAGCGTGCAGTTAAAGAGCGTTTGTCTCTGGGCGACCTCGACACACTGATGCCTCAGGACATGATCAACGCCAAGCCTATCTCGGCTGCGGTGAAAGAGTTCTTTGGTTCTAGCCAGTTGTCACAATTTATGGACCAGAACAACCCGTTGTCTGAGATTACGCATAAACGTCGTATCTCTGCATTGGGCCCGGGCGGTTTGACCCGTGAACGTGCTGGCTTTGAAGTTCGAGACGTACACCCGACTCACTACGGTCGCGTATGTCCAATCGAAACGCCAGAAGGTCCAAACATCGGTCTGATCAACTCCTTGTCCGTGTACGCACAGACCAATGAGTATGGTTTCCTGGAAACACCTTATCGTCGCGTTCGTGATGGTGTGGTGACCGATGAAATTAACTATTTGTCTGCTATTGAAGAAGGCAACTTCGTTATCGCTCAGGCGAACTCCAACTTGGACGAAGATGGCCGCTTCATCGAAGACTTAGTCACTTGTCGTAGCAAAGGCGAATCAAGCCTGTTCAGCCGCGACCAAGTTGACTACATGGACGTTTCCACTCAACAGGTGGTGTCCGTTGGTGCTTCTCTGATTCCATTCTTGGAACACGATGACGCCAACCGCGCCTTGATGGGTGCGAACATGCAACGTCAGGCGGTTCCTACTCTGCGTGCTGATAAGCCGCTGGTTGGTACCGGTATGGAACGTGCAGTAGCGGTTGACTCAGGGGTAACCTCTGTAGCCAAACGTGGCGGTACCGTTCAGTACGTAGATGCATCCCGTATCGTTATTAAAGTTAACGAAGACGAAATGTATCCGGGCGAAGCAGGCATTGATATTTATAACCTGACCAAATACACCCGTTCTAACCAGAACACCTGTATCAACCAGATGCCGTGTGTGAATCTGGGTGAGCCAATCGAGCGCGGCGACGTGCTGGCAGATGGCCCATCTACAGACCTGGGCGAGCTGGCATTGGGTCAGAACATGCGCGTAGCGTTCATGCCTTGGAACGGTTACAACTTCGAAGACTCCATCTTGGTCTCCGAGCGCGTGGTTCAAGAAGATCGCTTCACGACCATCCATATTCAGGAATTGGCATGTGTGTCCCGTGACACCAAGTTAGGGCCTGAAGAGATCACTGCTGATATCCCGAACGTGGGTGAAGCTGCGCTCTCCAAGCTGGATGAATCCGGTATCGTCTATATCGGTGCTGAAGTGACTGGCGGTGACATTCTGGTTGGTAAGGTAACACCTAAAGGTGAAACTCAACTGACGCCAGAAGAGAAGCTGTTACGTGCGATCTTTGGTGAGAAAGCGTCTGATGTTAAAGACTCTTCTCTGCGTGTACCAAACGGTGTTTCCGGTACGGTTATTGACGTGCAGGTCTTTACTCGCGACGGCGTAGAAAAAGACAAGCGTGCGTTGGAAATCGAAGAAATGCAGCTGAAGCAGGCTAAGAAAGACCTGACTGAAGAGTTGCAGATTCTGGAAGCTGGCCTGTTTGCACGTATCCACGCAGTACTGGTTTCTGGCGGCATCGAAGCTGACAAGCTGAGCAAATTACCACGTGATCGCTGGCTGGAACTTGGCCTGACCGACGAAGACAAGCAAAACCAGCTGGAACAGTTGGCAGAGCAGTACGACGAAATGAAATCCGAATTCGAGAAGAAGATGGATGCCAAGCGTCGTAAGATCACCCAAGGTGATGATTTGGCACCAGGCGTGCTGAAGATCGTCAAGGTGTATCTGGCGGTTAAACGTCAGATTCAACCGGGTGACAAGATGGCCGGTCGTCACGGTAACAAAGGTGTTATCTCTAAGATTAACCCGATCGAAGATATGCCTTACGATGAAAACGGTACGCCGGTAGACATCGTTCTGAACCCGCTGGGCGTACCATCGCGTATGAACATCGGTCAGATTCTGGAAACCCACTTGGGGATGGCAGCGAAAGGTATTGGCGAGAAAATCAACGCCATGCTGAAGAAGCAGGAAGAAGTTGCCAAACTGCGTGAGTTCATCCAGAAAGCCTACGATCTGGGCGATAATGTTTGTCAGAAAGTTGATCTGAGCACTTTCACCGATGACGAAGTATTGCGTTTGGCAGAGAACCTGAAAAAAGGTATGCCAATCGCAACACCAGTCTTCGATGGTGCGACAGAGAAAGAAATCAAGGAACTGTTACAGCTGGGTGGCCTGCCAACTTCTGGTCAGATTACTCTGTTTGACGGCCGTACCGGCGAGCAATTCGAACGTCAGGTTACTGTCGGCTACATGTACATGCTGAAACTGAACCACTTGGTTGATGACAAGATGCATGCGCGTTCTACCGGTTCTTACAGCCTGGTTACTCAGCAGCCGCTGGGTGGTAAGGCTCAGTTCGGTGGTCAGCGCTTCGGTGAGATGGAAGTGTGGGCGTTGGAAGCTTATGGCGCCGCGTACACCTTGCAGGAAATGCTTACCGTCAAGTCTGACGATGTAAACGGCCGTACCAAGATGTACAAAAACATCGTGGATGGCGATCACCGTATGGAACCGGGCATGCCGGAGTCCTTCAACGTATTGTTGAAAGAAATCCGCTCGCTGGGCATCAATATCGAGCTGGAAGAAGAGTAATTCTTCTCCAGACGGCAGGCTCTCATAGCCGGGAGTCTGCTGGTGGTTCGCACTGGTCACAGGGGCGCTCAAACTTAGGTTTGGGCGCCTATCAGGTCTAACTCCGACAGGAGCCAATCCGTGAAAGACTTATTAAAGTTTCTGAAAGCGCAAACTAAGACCGAAGAGTTTGATGCGATCAAAATTGCTCTGGCCTCGCCAGACATGATCCGTTCATGGTCGTTCGGTGAAGTTAAAAAGCCGGAAACCATTAACTACCGTACGTTCAAACCAGAACGTGACGGCCTTTTCTGCGCCCGTATCTTTGGCCCAGTAAAAGATTACGAATGCCTGTGCGGTAAGTACAAGCGTTTGAAACACCGCGGTGTTATTTGTGAGAAATGCGGCGTTGAAGTGACTCAAACCAAAGTACGCCGTGAGCGTATGGGTCACATCGAACTGGCTTCTCCAACTGCGCACATCTGGTTCCTGAAGTCGTTGCCATCTCGTATCGGTTTACTGCTGGATATGCCATTACGTGACATCGAACGTGTACTGTACTTCGAATCCTATGTGGTTGTTGAAGGCGGTATGACCAACTTGGAACGTCGTCAGATCCTGACTGAAGAGCAGTATCTGGACGCGTTGGAAGAGTTTGGTGATGAGTTCGACGCGAAAATGGGCGCCGAAGCTATTCAGGCCCTGTTGAAAAACATGGACCTGGAAGCTGAGTGCGAGATCCTGCGTGAAGAATTGAACGAAACAAATTCTGAAACCAAGCGTAAGAAGCTGACCAAGCGTATCAAGCTGCTGGAAGCGTTCGTACAGTCTGGCAACAAGCCAGAGTGGATGATCCTGACCGTGCTGCCTGTGCTGCCGCCAGATCTGCGTCCATTGGTACCGTTGGATGGCGGTCGCTTTGCGACTTCTGATCTGAACGATTTGTATCGTCGCGTGATCAACCGTAACAACCGTCTGAAACGCCTACTGGACTTGGCTGCTCCGGACATCATCGTACGTAACGAAAAGCGTATGCTGCAAGAAGCAGTAGATGCATTGCTGGATAACGGCCGTCGCGGTCGTGCAATTACCGGCTCTAACAAGCGTCCGTTGAAGTCACTGGCTGACATGATCAAAGGTAAGCAAGGTCGTTTCCGTCAGAACTTGCTGGGTAAACGTGTTGACTACTCAGGTCGTTCGGTTATTACCGTTGGTCCATACCTGCGTCTGCATCAGTGCGGTCTGCCTAAGAAAATGGCTCTTGAGCTGTTCAAACCGTTCATCTACGGCAAGTTAGAATTGCGTGGTCTTGCTACCACCATTAAAGCTGCCAAGAAGATGGTTGAGCGTGAAGAAGCAGTTGTTTGGGATATTCTGGATGAAGTTATCCGCGAACACCCAGTATTGCTGAACCGTGCACCAACCCTTCACCGTTTGGGTATCCAGGCGTTTGAACCGGTTCTGATCGAAGGTAAAGCAATCCAGTTGCACCCACTGGTTTGTGCGGCCTATAACGCCGACTTCGATGGTGACCAAATGGCTGTTCACGTACCGCTGACACTGGAAGCTCAGTTAGAAGCGCGTGCGTTGATGATGTCTACCAACAACATCCTGTCACCAGCGAACGGCGAGCCAATCATCGTTCCTTCTCAGGACGTTGTATTGGGTCTGTATTACATGACCCGTGACTGTGTTAACGCTAAAGGCGAAGGCATGGTACTGACTGGCCCGAAAGAAGCTGAGCGTATTTATCGCGCTGGCTTGGCATCTCTGCATGCCCGAGTCAAAGTCCGTATTACTGAAGAAATTCGTAATACCGAAGGCGAAAGCACTTCGCGTACCAGCATCATCGATACGACTGTAGGCCGTGCTATTTTGTGGATGATTGTCCCGAAAGGCCTGCCTTACTCTATCGTTAACCAGCCGCTGGGCAAAAAAGCTATCTCTAAGATGCTGAACACTTGTTACCGCATCCTGGGCTTGAAACCAACGGTTATCTTTGCTGACCAGATCATGTACACCGGTTTTGCTTACGCAGCACGCTCAGGCGCCTCTGTAGGTATCGATGACATGGTTATCCCAGAAGCGAAAGCAGGGATCATCGAAGAAGCTGAAACTGAAGTTGCCGAGATCCAGGAACAGTTCCAATCCGGTCTGGTAACTGCAGGTGAACGTTATAACAAAGTGATCGATATCTGGGCCGCGGCTAACGAACGTGTTGCCAAGGCGATGATGGATAACTTGTCTGTTGAAGATGTTGTCAACCGTGACGGCGTTGTTGAACAGCAGGTTTCCTTCAACAGCATCTTTATGATGGCCGACTCCGGTGCGCGTGGTTCTGCTGCACAGATTCGTCAGCTGGCAGGGATGCGTGGCCTGATGGCTAAGCCAGATGGTTCGATCATTGAAACGCCAATTACTGCGAACTTCCGTGAAGGTTTGAACGTACTTCAGTACTTCATCTCAACCCATGGTGCTCGTAAAGGTTTGGCGGATACCGCATTGAAAACTGCGAACTCCGGTTACCTGACCCGTCGTTTAGTTGACGTGGCACAGGATCTGGTGGTGACTGAGGACGATTGTGGTACCCATAACGGTATCGTGATGACCCCGGTTATCGAAGGTGGTGATGTTAAAGAGCCACTGCGTGATCGCGTACTGGGTCGTGTGACCGCAGAAGAAGTTATCAAGCCGGGTACGGCTGATATTCTGGTTCCGCGTAACACCCTGCTGGACGAAAAATGGTGTGATCTGTTAGAAGAAAACTCCGTCGACAGCGTTAAAGTTCGCTCCGTAGTAAGCTGTGAAACTGACTTCGGTGTGTGTGCTAACTGCTATGGTCGCGACCTGGCACGTGGCCACATCATCAACAAAGGTGAAGCAGTTGGTGTTATTGCAGCACAGTCCATTGGTGAGCCGGGTACCCAGCTTACGATGCGTACGTTCCACATCGGTGGTGCGGCATCTCGTGCGGCAGCAGAATCTAGCATCCAGGTTAAGAACAAAGGTAGCTTGAAACTGAGCAACGCCAAGTTCGTTACCAATGCAGCTGGCAAGCTGGTGATTACTTCTCGTAACACCGAGCTGAAGCTGATCGACGAATTCGGTCGTACTAAAGAAAGCTACAAAGTGCCTTACGGTGCTGTAATGGGCAAAGGCGATGGTGCAGAAGTTCAGGGCGGCGAAACCGTTGCTAACTGGGATCCGCACATCATGCCAGTTGTGACCGAAGTGAGCGGTTTCATTCGCTTCGCGGACATGGTTGACGGCCAGACCATTACCCGCCAGACCGACGAACTGACTGGTTTGTCTTCTCTGGTAGTACTGGACAGCGCAGAACGTACCGGTAGCGGTAAAGACCTGCGTCCGGCACTGAAAATCGTTGATGCCAAAGGCGACGATGTATTGATCCCAGGTACAGATATGCCTGCTCAATACTTCCTGCCAGGTAAAACGATTGTTCAGCTGGAAGACGGTATTCAGATCGGTGCGGGTGATACCCTGGCGCGTATTCCTCAGGAATCAAGCGGTACCAAGGATATTACCGGTGGTCTGCCACGTGTTGCTGACTTGTTCGAAGCACGTCGTCCGAAAGAGCCTGCAATCCTGGCTGAAATCAGCGGGATCATCTCGTTCGGTAAAGAGACCAAAGGCAAGCGTCGTCTGGTGATCTCACCGTTGGATGGTAGCGATGCATACGAAGAGATGATTCCGAAATGGCGTCAGCTCAACGTGTTCGAAGGTGAAATTGTAGAACGCGGTGACGTGGTTTCCGACGGCCCAGAATCTCCACACGACATTCTGCGTCTGCGTGGCGTTCACGCGGTTACCCGTTACATCACCAACGAAGTGCAGGAAGTTTACCGTCTGCAAGGCGTTAAGATTAACGATAAACACATCGAAGTTATCGTTCGTCAGATGCTGCGTAAAGGCACCATCGTTGATGCAGGTAGCACCGACTTCCTGGAAGGCGAGCAGGCAGAAATGTCCCGCGTTAAAATCGCTAACCGTAAGCTGGCAGCTGAAGGCAAAATCGAGGCTACGTTCACACGTGACCTGCTGGGTATCACCAAGGCATCCTTGGCGACCGAGTCCTTCATCTCTGCGGCTTCGTTCCAGGAAACCACGCGCGTTCTTACTGAAGCGGCTGTTGCCGGTAAACGTGATGAACTGCGTGGCCTGAAAGAAAACGTAATCGTGGGCCGTCTGATCCCAGCCGGTACCGGTTATGCTTATCATCAGGATCGTATGCGTCGTAAAGCTCTGGGTGAAGTTCCAGTGGTTCCGCAAGTTAGCGCGGATGAAGCGACTGCTAACCTGGCTGAATTGCTCAACGCCGGTTTTGGTAACAGCAAAGACTAATCTCTTTGTTGGTCACCAACGTAAAAACCGCTCCTTTCGGGGCGGTTTTTTTTGCTTATTTTTCAGGATGAAAACGGAAGACTTATTGGAGAGAGCGGCCTAAATGACGATCCCAATCTTTCCAAACCGGTTGCAGCCCTGCTAGCGTTAATGCCTGCGCAACCTGCTCAGGAGTCCGATTATCATGCGGAGCAAACTGTTCAAGCTCGGGGTGATTATCTGCATATCCCCCCGGTTGAGTTTTCGAGCCGGCACTGACATTATTAATCGCCACTGGAATCACGTTATCGCGAAAGAAAGGCGACTCGCGGGTGGATAAGGACAGTTCCACATCTGGTGCAAACAGGCGAAAAGCACAAATCAGTTGCAGCAGTTGTGGCTCACTCATCAGAGAGGCGGGTTCAATGCCCCCAGCACAAGGCCGTAAACGTGGGAACGAGATAGAATAGCGGCTCTGCCAATAAGTTTGTTGCAGGTAAAACAGATGCTCTGCCAGCATGTAGCAGTCAGTGCGCCAACTGTTCGACAAACCAATCAAGGCACCCAGTCCGATCTTATCGATCCCCGCGCGCCCCAAACGATCCGGAGTTGCCAACCGCCAGTGAAAATCCTGCTTATGGCCGCGCAAGTGGTGCTGCTGATAAGTGGCGGGATGATAGGTTTCTTGATAAACCATCACGCCATCCAATCCCAATGTTTTAAGCTCCGCATACTCTGCTTCCGCTAATGGCTGAACTTCCATCATCAGCGAGCTGAATTGGCTGCGGATAGCGGGGAAATGGCGCCGGAAATAGTCCATCCCGACTTTTGCCTGATGTTCGCCGGTAACCAGCAGTAAGTGTTCGAAACCCAATGCTTTGATGGCTTCACACTCACGAATGATTTCCGTTTCATCCAAAGTTTTGCGCTTGATACGATTACTCATTGAAAAACCACAATAAGTACAATCATTGGCACACAGATTAGAGAGATAAAGCGGCACATAAAAACTGACGGTATTGCCAAAGCGCTGACGAGTCAGTTGCTGAGCTTTTTGCGCCATGGGTTCCAGATAAGCTGATGCCGCCGGTGAAATCAATGCCATCAAATCGTCACGATTGGGTTTAGTGGCATTAATGGCTCGTTCAACATCCATAGCGGTTTTGCTGTTAATGCGCAGCGAAATATCATCCCAATCCAATTGTTGCCAGCGCTGAGTAAAATCTTCAGACATGATTTTTTTCCTCTAGCTGGCTAAGGAAGCCGGTCAATGGGCTGGTGGCATTGGCTTGCAGTTGACTTGAGCCTAAACCGGCCTGACGCGCCAGAGTTCCTGCTTCAACAGCCAGCCGGAATGCTTGCGCCATTTGTACCGGCGAGCGTGCGACAGCAATGGCGGTATTCACCAAAACAGCATCTGCGCCCAACTCTATAGCTTCAAGAGCATGGCTTGGGGCACCAATCCCAGCATCGACCACCACCGGTACTTTGGCTTGTTCGATAATGATTTGCAGAAAGTCGCGGGTACGTAATCCCAAATTTGAGCCAATAGGTGCTCCCAATGGCATCACGGCCGCACAACCAACTTCTTCCAATCGTTTGCATAATACCGGGTCAGCGCCGCAGTAAGGCAAAACGACAAAACCCTCTTTCACCAGGATTTCGGCAGCTTTCAGGGTTTCTATTGGGTCGGGTAGCAAATACTTCACATCTGGGTGGATTTCCAGCTTCACCCAATGAGTACCCAGCGCCTCGCGAGCCAGGCGAGCAGCAAAAATGGCTTCTTGTGCGGTTTTTGCCCCCGAGGTGTTGGGCAACAAACGCACCCCTAATTGGCGCAGAGGGGCCAGAATGGCATCGTTGCCAGCATGTAGATCCACGCGCTTCATCGCCATAGTAATCAGCTGTGAACCGGAGGCTTGCAGTGCTGCTAACATCAATTCAGCCGTGGCAAATTTGCCCGTGCCGGTAAATAAACGCGAGGTAAAGGTAGTATCGGCGATTTTCAGCATGTCAGCCCCCAGCAATCGCTTGGAAAAGCAAAATGTTATCTCCGGCGCGCAACTGATACTTTTCCCAGTCAATGCGGGGGATGATGACCTGATTAATCGCCAGTGCCGTACCCGGCTGGTGGCGATTTAACTGATTGAGCAGCTTGTCAGCGGTGATGTTGGCCTCCACCTCTAACGGCTGGTCATTGAGCATAATGAGCATGGAGTTTGTCGTCACAATCCACCTCCACAGGCAGGGCAATGTGCCGCCCGCGTGAGTTGCAGGGTGCTCCAGCTCTGCTGCTTACCATCGAATAACCGCAGCTTGCCGCTCAATGGCGAAGGAAGCCCCGCCAACATTTTGATGGCTTCGAGTGCTTGCAAAGTACCAATCACCCCCACGACTGGCCCCAATACACCAGCGGTACGGCAGTTTCGCTGTGGCAGTTCTTTGTCTGGATAAAGACAGGCATAGCAACCATGGGAATAGGGCGGCTCAATCACCAGCAACTGCCCACTGAACCCAACCGCACTGCCGCTAATCAATGGCTTATGCGCTTTGATGCAAGCTGCATTCACCTGATGGCGGGTCTCCATGTTGTCGCTACAATCAAGCACTAAATCGACCCCAGCGACGGCATCAATCAATGCTTCTCCCGCGAGTCGCGTATCAAAGGCGATAGCTTCAATCAGTGGATTGAGACTTTGCAGGTGGTGTTGCGCCAATCGGGCTTTATTTTGGCTAAAAGATGTGGGCGAAGTGCGAACTGGAGTAGGGCTGATATCCGTAGTGCGATACAGAATTTGGCGCTGTAAATTAGTCAGTTCGAGCTGGTCATCGTCAACTAGTAATAACCGCCCAACGCCCGCTGCCGCCAGATAAAGGCCCGCAGGGGAGCCCAGACCACCCAGCCCGACAATCAATACGCTGGCACTTTTCAGCTTCAATTGGCCTTCAGGGCCAATATCTTCCAGTAACAATTGGCGGCTGTAGCGCAAGAATTCACTGTCACTTAGCTCATGCTTGTTGATCATCGCTCAGCTCCTTGCCCTCAATCAGGTGCAGCAATTGCGCAGTTGCTTGCTGCCAATCATCAGCTTGAGTAATAGCACTGACCACAGCCACACTGCCGACGCCGGTTGCCAATACCGCAGGGACGCGCGCGATACTGATGCCACCGATAGCGACGGTGGGGTAATCAGGGGTGTTATCAACCATTTGTTTAAGAACTGCCAGCCCCTGAGGGGATGACGGCATCTGCTTGGTCTGGGTCGGGAAGATATGCCCCATGGCGATATAGGAAGGCCGCACAGCCTTGGCGATCGCCAGCTCATGCCCATCGTGGGTGGAAACACCCAGCCGTAATCCGGCCTGTTGAATAGCCGCTAAATCAGTGGTTTCCAGATCTTCCTGCCCCAGATGAACACCATAAGCGCCATGCTTAATCGCCAACCGCCAATAGTCATTGATAAATAAGCGCGCCTGATAGCGTTTGCCCAATTCAATGGCAGCAGCAATATCTTGTTCGACCTGTGCATCCGCTAAATCTTTAATACGCAATTGGATGGTGGTCACGCCCACGGCCAGCAGCCGCTCTATCCACAGCAATGAATCGACCACTGGGTACAATCCAAGGCGCTGTTTGGTCGCCGGGAAACCTTGCTCAGCAGAAAATGAAGCATGATCAGACGGATTCATTATTTGCCTCCGTTTTCAGATTCGCTGGGCTGTGGTACAGCTCACTGCCACGGGAGCGGAACTCGGCCGACATCTGCTCCATACCGGATTGCAAAACCGCTATTGGCTGAGCCGCTGTCTCTTGCGCGGCCGCCAGTTCTTGTTTAGCGGCATAGTCACGCACTTCTTGTGAAATCTTCATGGAGCAGAATTTCGGCCCACACATTGAGCAGAAGTGAGCCACTTTTCCTGACTCTTGCGGCAGGGTTTCATCGTGATAAGCCCGGGCGGTTTCTGGATCGAGTGCCAAATTGAACTGATCTTCCCAGCGGAATTCGAAGCGCGCTTTTGACATGGCATTATCGCGGATCTGTGCACCGGGGTGGCCTTTCGCCAGATCCGCCGCATGGGCCGCAATTTTATAAGTGATAAGCCCTTGCTTCACATCATCTTTATTGGGCAGGCCAAGATGCTCTTTGGGAGTGACATAGCACAACATGGCGCAACCAAACCAACCAATCATGGCGGCCCCAATACCCGAGGTGAAGTGGTCATAGCCGGGGGCAATATCCGTGGTCAATGGGCCTAAGGTATAAAACGGCGCTTCGTGACAATGCTCCAACTCTTCGGTCATATTGCGGCGAATCATCTGCATCGGCACATGGCCCGGGCCTTCAATCATCACCTGTACGTCATATTCCCAGGCAATTTTGGTCAATTCCCCCAAGGTATGTAGCTCAGCGAATTGGGCTTCATCATTCGCGTCCTGAATAGAACCAGGGCGCAAACCATCACCCAGAGATAATGAAACGTCATAGGCTGCGCAAATTTGGCAAATATCGCGGAAGTGCTGGTAGAGGAAATTTTCCTGATGATGGGAAAGGCACCATTTCGCCATAATAGACCCGCCACGGGAAACAATTCCGGTCAGTCGTTTGGCTGTCATCGGTACGTAACGCAGCAGCACGCCAGCATGAATAGTAAAGTAATCAACCCCTTGTTCGGCCTGCTCTAATAACGTGTCGCGGAATATTTCCCATGTTAGGTTTTCAGCCACGCCATTAACTTTTTCCAGCGCCTGATAGATAGGAACCGTGCCGATAGGGACCGGGCTGTTACGCAAAATCCATTCACGAGTTTCATGAATATAGCGGCCGGTGGACAAATCCATCACGGTATCTGCGCCCCAGCGGGTAGACCACACCAGTTTTTCCACTTCTTCTTCAATAGAGGACGTCACGGCGGAGTTACCGATGTTGGCATTCACTTTCACCAGAAAGTTGCGGCCAATAATCATGGGCTCAGATTCAGGGTGGTTAATATTGGCAGGGATAATCGCACGACCGGCGGCCACTTCTTGGCGAACAAACTCCGGCGTGATGTTTTCCGGCAAGTTAGCACCAAAGGCTTGCCCCGGATGCTGGTGGCGTAATACTTCACCGCGAATCCGCTCACGGCCCATATTTTCTCGTAGGGCGATAAATTCCATCTCCGGCGTCACTTTACCGGCTCTGGCGTAATGCAATTGCGTAACACATTTACCATCAATCGCTTTTTTAGCGCGTGGGAGATGCTCAAAACGCAAATGATCCAAACCTTCATCAGCCAAACGTTGCTGGGTAAAGCCAGAGCTGAGGGTCGTCAGTGCCTCGGTATCCTGACGGTCGGCTATCCAGCTATCACGCAATTTGGGTAAACCGGCATGGACATCCAGTTTGGCGCTCGGGTCGCCATAAGGGCCGGAGGTGTCATAAACCGGAATAGCTTCGTTATCTTCATAACTTGGCGTGTCTTTGCTGCCGCCGATCAATGTCGGGCTGAGTTGGATTTCACGCATCGGGACTTGAATATCGGGCCGTGAACCTTGCAGATAAATTCGTTGCGAGTTAGGGAAAGTCACTCCTTGCAGGGTATCGATAAATTGTTGCGCTTCTTCGCGCACTTGTTTCCGGGGTATAGCTTTACGCGGGAGTGATGAGTTTTGAGTTGTATTATTAGACATAGCAAATTCCTACCAGTGTGGTTTATAGGGAAAATTGCTTGTCTGGAGCTTGGCGGGAGTAACGATGTTGGCCAGTGACCGGCAGCCACCTGTAAGGGGAAGACGGGCCTGTAGCGATAAATTACTCTTGTTCCCTTCGCGGGTATTAACCCGATCAGGTTCCGCGGATCCCGAATTAACGGTCTCAGCCTGCGTTTGCTTCCCTAAGAAAGCAGGTGCTAGGCACTCCGACAAGAGCCTTGAGTATATGAGGTTATCTTAAAACTACAACCCCACCAGAATAATTGGCTTATTACGCATCACTGATATCAATTTGCTTTTGTTTGCAGGTCAATCGGCTGAGCGGCTTGCCATGACTCGGCAGCCCACTGAATTAATTGATCTTCTAGCCTGAAACGGGCATCGAGTGCTTCGCCGATATCGGATAAAGCCTGTTGAAACTCGGTGCAACTATCTTGGTCTATCTCAATGTTTGTATAGCGATCATGGAATGCCATGATAGTTTGAGTGTTATTTTTTAAGGCAGGATAAACTTTGGTCGTCAGCGCCATTTTCGGGCTGGATGCACCTTCTACCTGTTTGATAATTCTATCGTAGATATGAAAATGTCCTGAGGAGAGATAATCCACCAGATTATGGCAAAAGTTCTCCAGCGCTTTTTCATTAAGCGGGGTATGCTTTTCTTTTTGCGGCTTAATACCGATCACTGCGCAATACGAGACTAAAAGTTCTTTACGTGCATGAAGCCATTGATCAATTAATTCATTACTGCCGCCAACGCGTTGAGTCAGGCTTTCCAGTCGGTTGAGCATGAGCGACTCCATGAGTAAGAATACGTCAATATGGGTTACGGAAATGTAACAAGCCAGATTCTAGATTGCCAGTGAAGTCGAGGTTGTGCAACAACGATATGGAACTACAACTTACAGGTAAAGAAAGTGGCTGGTGGATTGTCAGTCATGAAAACAAATTATGGTTACCAAAAGGGGAGTTGCCGCAAGGTAATGCCGCCAATTGGTCATTACAGGGCGCAACCGCCAGACAGATTGGTGAATGGCAAGGCCAGGCTGTTTGGCTTATTCGCCAACAGATGTCTACCGATATGGGCTCAGTGCGGCAATTGCTGGATGTGGATCGCGGTTTATTCCAATTAGCAGGGCGAGGGGTGCAATTAGCGGAGTTTTATCGCTCTCATCGCTATTGTGGTTATTGCGGTCATCAAATGCATGCCAGTCGTACCGAGTGGGCTTGCTTATGTAATCACTGCCGTGAACGCTACTATCCGCAAATCGCGCCTTGCGTCATTGTTGCCATTCGCCGTGGTGATGAAATTTTATTGGCGCAGCATGTTCGTCATCGTGGCGGTATTAATACCGTGCTGGCTGGGTTTGTCGAGGTCGGCGAAACGTTGGAACAGGCCGCCTCTCGTGAAGTTTTGGAAGAAAGTAATATCCACATTAAGAATCTGCGTTATGTGACCTCACAACCTTGGCCGTTCCCGCATTCGCTGATGATGGCGTTTATGGCGGATTATGACCACGGCGAGCTGCGCCATGATCCTAAGGAGCTGCTGAATGCCGGTTGGTATCGTTATGATCAATTGCCATTATTGCCGCCACCAGGCACCGTGGCACGCCGGTTGATTGAAGATACCGTGGCATTGTGTCGCAGCGAGCAGGACAGCTAAAGCTGGCATGCTACAATAGCGGCAGATAACTAAGGGAGCCCCACATGAATGAGTTGAAAAACGATCGCTATCTGCGTGCTTTATTACGCCAGCCGGTAGATGTTACCCCGGTGTGGATGATGCGCCAGGCAGGCCGCTACTTGCCAGAATATAAAGCCACTCGCGCTGTTGCCGGGGATTTTATGTCACTGTGCAAAAATGCTGAATTGGCCTGTGAAGTGACGATGCAACCATTGCGTCGTTATCCGCTCGATGCGGCGATTCTGTTTTCCGACATTCTGACCATTCCTGATGCTATGGGATTGGGGCTCTATTTTGAAACCGGTGAAGGTCCTCGTTTCCAATCTCCTATTACCTGCCGTGCCGATGTCGAAAAACTGCCAATTCCTGACCCTGAGCAGGAGTTGGGCTATGTCATGAACGCGGTAAGAACCATTCGCCGTGAGCTGGCAGGAGCCGTGCCATTGATTGGTTTCTCTGGCAGCCCGTGGACATTAGCGACCTATATGGTCGAGGGCGGGAGCAGTAAAGCTTTCACTAAGCTGAAGAAAATGATGTATGCCGAGCCGCAAACATTGCACCTGTTGCTGGATAAACTGGCCGACAGTGTCATTTTGTACCTCAATGCTCAAATTAAAGCGGGCGCGCAATCCGTGATGATCTTTGATACGTGGGGTGGGGTGCTGACAGGGCGTGATTATGCTGAATTTTCATTGAATTACATGCATAAAATCGTCGATGGCCTGATCCGCGAAAACGACGGGCGGCGGGTGCCGGTGACCTTGTTCACCAAAGGCGGTGGGCAATGGCTGGAAGCAATGGCGGCTACCGGTTGTGATGCTTTGGGGCTGGATTGGACCACAGATATCGCTGATGCACGTCGCCGCGTGGGCGACAAAGTTGCTCTGCAAGGGAATATGGACCCTTCCATCCTTTATGCTCCACCTGCGCGTATTGAGCAGGAAGTTAACACTATTCTGGCCGGTTTTGGTCGGGGAGAAGGGCATGTCTTTAATCTGGGGCACGGCATTCATCAGGATGTCCCACCAGAACATGCAGGTGCTTTTGTTAATGCGGTGCATCGTTTATCCAAACCGTATCATCAATAAGTTAGCGAGCGACTAGACTGATGGTTGATACTCAAGCGCTACGGGCAGAACAACGGCAACGGGCATCTGAAGTGCGTCTTCAAGATGATATTGCTAGCAGCTCGGTGCGCTTTATTGCTGGGGCTGATGTTGGCTTTGAGCAGCAAGGGGAGGTTACCCGTGCTGCTATCGCAGTCTTACGCTACCCTTCGCTCGAGCTAGTGGAGTATCAGATTGCTCGAGTAGCAACTTCACTGCCGTATATCCCCGGTTTACTTTCTTTTCGTGAATATCCTGCATTATTAGCCGCCTGGCGGCAGTTACAGCAACGGCCTGATTTGGTTTTTGTCGATGGGCAGGGTATCGCGCATCCCCGCCGTTTAGGGGTTGCCAGCCATTTTGGTTTGTTAGTCGATGTCCCTACCATTGGTGTAGCCAAAAGCCGTCTGTGTGGGCATTTCCAGCCATTGGGCAGTGATAATGGAGCACTACAGCCGCTGGTGGATGGCGATGAGCAACTTGGCTGGGTATGGCGCAGTAAAGCCCGCTGTAATCCATTGTTTATTTCGCCCGGTCATCGGGTGAGTGTGAACAGTGCGCTGGAATGGGTGCAGCATTGTATGGCCGGTTACCGCTTGCCAGAGCCGACACGTTGGGCGGATGCTATCGCATCAAACCGTCCGCAATTTCAGCGTTGGATATGGAAAAATCCTGATTTGCTTGGCAAGCATAGGGATATGATTTAATTTCGGGTACACTGCCGCGCAGATAATGAATAATGAGAACTCATCATGATACGTAATCCGATTCATCTACGTCTCGAAAAGCTGGAAAGCTGGCAACATCTGACTTTCATGGCTTGCCTGTGCGAGCGGATGTATCCCAACTATCAGCAATTTTGTCTGGAGACCGAGTTCGGTGATCCGGCGGTTTACCGACGTATTCTGGATCTTATCTGGGAAACATTGGTGGTAAAAGACGCTAAGGTCAATTTTGATAGCCAGTTAGAGAAATTGGAAGAGGCAATTCCTTCCGCTGATGACTATGCTATCTACGGTGTTTACCCTGCTATCGATGCTTGTATTGCATTAAGTGAAGCTATTCATTCGCGTTTGAGTGGCGAAACTCTAGAACATGCTATCGCTATCAGCGAAACGTCAATCCGCACAGTTGCAATGCTGGAAATGACGTTGGCCGGTAAAGAAATGACCGATGAAGAACTGAAAATCTTGCCCGCGATTGAAGAAGAATGGGATATCCAATGGGAGATTTTCCGCCTGTTAGCTGACTGCGAAGAGCGCGACCTAGATCTGATCAAAGGGTTACGATCTGACCTGCGGGAAGCGGCTGTTAGCAACATTGGCATAAATTTAACGCAATAAGGCAAGAAAACGTGATTTAACGCCTGATTTGTCACGTCTTAAGGCTTCACATCTGCCCCCTGTCTGTTCTACATTTGGGGGGCGAAAAAAAGTGGCTATCGGTGCGTGTATGCAGGAGAGTGCTGTCAATCGGCATATCCGTCGCACTCGATGCTTTGCAAACGATAAACACACTGTAAGGATAACTTATGAATAAGACTCAACTGATTGACGTAATCGCGGACAAAGCGGACCTTTCCAAAGTACAAGCTAAAGCAGCTTTGGAGTCCACACTGGCTGCAATTACCGAATCTCTGAAAGACGGTGATCCAGTACAATTGGTTGGTTTCGGTACTTTTAAAGTAAACCATCGTAATGAGCGCACTGGCCGCAACCCACAAACCGGTAAAGAAATCAAAATTGCTGCAGCTAATGTGCCAGCGTTTGTTGCTGGTAAAGCACTGAAAGACTCTGTTAAATAATAGTGTGTCAGTGAAAATAATAAACGGGGGGGTGGCAAAACCCCTTTTGTTTATGCAGCGGGTGCTGATGACCCTCGGTTTAGCCTTTGGTCTCAGCGCCTGTAGCAGCCAGTCAGGCACCCCTCAATTTAGTGCCAGCGGATATATCGCCGATAATGGTGTTGTTCGTTTATGGCGTCAGGATAATGCACAACAGCAGCCACAAGTGCTGATGAGCGTCTACAGCCCCTACTCTGGGGATAATACCCGCGTTACCTTCTACGAATATCAAAATGGCCTGTTACGGGAAATCCGGCGCAATGATTTGGGCCGTGAGCCACAAAGTGTCGAATTGCGTTTTGATGAGCAAGGTCAGGTCAGTTTTATGCAGCGTCAGCTAGCGACGCGGCGTGAGCAACTCTCTGCGGATAATATTGCGGTTTATCAATTGGACGCCAAGCGGACCTTGGAGCTGAGCAGCGTGCTGCGCGCCGGAAACGTTAGGTTAATTCAAGGGCGTTGGCAGGACGGCGTGGTGACGACCTGTGCCGGGAAGAAGTTACGTTTGAGTCTGGATGAAAAGTCACAAGCATGGCTGAGTAAACGAGGCGAGAATAGCACCCAACCTTTGGGTATCGCGTGGTTGGATTCACCAGAAGGCCAGCAATTACTGTTGGTTGCCAATCAGGACTTCTGCCGTTGGGAACCTACCGCGGGGAGCTTGTAAGATAAAGGGGCACAGTGAACTGCCCCTTTGAAAGTGATGACCATGAGCTTTATTGCGAGTTATTTGCCGCGCGCAATTGCCCGATAGCCAATATCTTTACGGCAGAAAGCACCTTCCCACTGAATATTCTCAGCAAGTTGATAGGCATGTTGCTGTGCTTGAGCGACGGTGGCACCGAGCGCCGTGACACACAACACGCGACCCCCGCTGGTCACAACATTATTCTGGCTATCTAGCTTGGTTCCGGCATGGAACACTTTCCCATCAGCGGTTTCTTGCTGTGGCAGCCCGTGAATGACATCACCCTGACGGTAATCCGCCGGATAACCGCCTGCGGCCAACACAACACCCAGTGATGGGCGCTCGTCCCACTCAGAGGTTTTCTCATTCAGTTTGCCTTGAGCACCGGCGAGACAGAGCTCAACTAAGTCTGAACGCATCCGCAGCATGATGGGCTGGGTTTCAGGATCACCAAAACGACAGTTGAATTCGATAACTTTTGGTTGCCCATCGGCCGAAATCATCAAACCCGCATAGAGGAAGCCAGTATAAACATTGCCTTCCGCCGCCATGCCGCGCACGGTTGGCCAGATAACTTGGTCCATGACGCGTTGATGGACTTCATCAGTGACCACCGGCGCTGGAGAATAAGCGCCCATGCCGCCAGTATTCGGCCCGGTATCGCCATCACCCACTCGCTTATGGTCTTGGCTGGTGGCCATCGGCAACACGTTTTCACCGTCAACCATCACGATAAAGCTGGCTTCTTCGCCATCAAGGAATTCTTCCACCACAATACGGTGGCCTGCATCACCAAATGCATTGCCTGCCAGCATGTCATGAACGGCAGTTTCTGCCTCTGCTAATGTCATGGCGACAATCACACCTTTACCTGCAGCTAGTCCATCCGCTTTAATTACGATGGGAGCGCCAATCTGGCGAACATAGGCTAAAGCCGGTTCAACTTCGGTGAAGTTTTGGTAAAACGCGGTTGGGATATGGTGGCGAGCCAGGAAGTCTTTGGTGAAAGCTTTCGACCCTTCCAACTGAGCGGCGGCTTGCGTTGGGCCAAAGATAGTCAGGCCAGCAGCGCGGAAAGCATCAACGACACCAATCACCAGCGGAGCTTCCGGGCCGACGATAGTCAGGCCAATGTCATTCTTCTGAGCAAAAGCCAGCAAACCCGCGATATCGGTAGCGGCGATATCTACATTTTCTAGCCTAGGCTCCAGTGCCGTCCCCGCATTACCTGGCGCGACATAAATTTTATCCGCCAAAGGTGACTGTGCAGCTTTCCAGCCCAGCGCATGCTCGCGCCCGCCATTGCCAATAATCAAAATATTCATTCGGATGACTCCGTGGGTTATGCACCAGAGCGCATACCCCACTTAGATAAGAGGTTTAATTAATGACGGAAATGGCGCATGTCGGTGAAGATCATGGCAATACCGTGTTCATCAGCGGCAGCAATAACTTCGTCATCACGGATTGAGCCACCAGGCTGGATTACGCAGGTGATACCCACGGCTGCTGCGGCATCAATACCGTCACGGAACGGGAAGAAAGCATCAGAGGCCATGGCGGAACCCGCCACTTCCAAACCTTCATCTGCCGCTTTGATGCCAGCTATCTTGGCTGAATACACGCGGCTCATTTGGCCTGCGCCTATACCAATCGTCATATTGTCGCGCGCATAAACAATCGCGTTAGATTTAACGAACTTGGCGACTTTCCAGCAGAACAGCGCATCACGCAGCTCTTGCTCGGTGGGTTGGCGTTTGGATACCACGCGCAGATCCGCGGCAGTTACCATACCTAAATCGCGATCTTGCACCAACAAACCACCATTGACGCGTTTGAAGTCCAGCGCGGCGGTACGTTCTTGCCACTGACCACAAGTCAGAACGCGAACATTCTGTTTAGCGGCTAACAGCGCCAAAGCTTCAGTGCTAACTGCTGGCGCAATAATGACTTCGACGAATTGGCGGCTGATAATGGCGCTCGCAGTTTCGGCATCGAGTTCACGGTTAAAGGCGATAATGCCGCCGAAAGCTGATGTCGGGTCAGTTTTATAAGCTTTATCGTAAGCAGCCAGCAGAGAGTCAGCGATAGCAACGCCACATGGGTTGGCATGTTTGACAATCACACAAGCGGGTTCACTGAACTCTTTCACACACTCCAGTGCGGCATCGGTATCGGCGATGTTGTTATAAGAGAGGGCCTTACCTTGCAATTGCTGCGCAGTTGCAACGGAGGCTTCTTTAATATCTTCTTCTATATAGAAGGCGGCATGCTGGTGGCTGTTCTCACCGTAGCGCATATCTTGTTTCTTTATATAGTTAAGATTCAGAGTCCGAGGGAAGCGGCCAGAAGGTTGCTCAGTGTCGCCATAATAAGGAGGAACCAGCGCGCCAAAGTAGTTGGCAATCATGCTGTCGTAGGCGGCAGTGTGTTCGAAAGCTTTAATCGCCAGGTCGAAACGGGTTGGATAAGTCAGTGAACCCTCATTCTCATCGAGCTCAGCAATAATAGCCTGGTAGTCGCTGCTCTTGACGACAATGGCGACATCTTTGTGGTTCTTAGCCGCTGAGCGCACCATGGTTGGGCCGCCGATATCGATATTCTCTACCGCATCTTCTAGTGAGCAATCAGGGCGGGCTACCGTCTGGGCGAATGGATATAAGTTCACAACCACAATATCAATCGGCTGAATGTCATGTTGGGCCATGATGCCATCATCTTGACCACGACGACCGAGAATGCCGCCATGCACTTTGGGATGCAAAGTCTTAACGCGTCCGTCCATCATTTCTGGGAAACCGGTGTAGTCCGAAACTTCGGTGACTGGCAGACCAGCCTCAGCAAGCAGACGGGCGGTCCCGCCAGTGGAAAGTAACTCGATACCACGTTGTGAAAGTGCAGTGGCGAATTCGATGATCCCGGCTTTATCAGAGACACTGAGTAGAGCACGGCGGATTGGGCGGCGTTGTTGCATGGTTTTATCCCTTGGCTTTGGAGTCGCAATTATTCTTCGCAATCGATCAATAGAGCGTTATGTGGATCTCTTCTATCTATATAGCGCTATAAAGAGAAGAACAGATTCAGATAACGTCCCAAACTTTGCCAACAAGGTGACTCTTTTCGACGCGGGGAATTGTAGCGAAAACGATTGCGCGATGCTCGTCAATTTTGAGTTCAGATTCAATCTGTGGATAAGTTTGTGTACAACAGGGTATAAGGTGGGGTTTTGCTGTGGAATGCAGCAAACAGTCATTTTAATTGAAATTAGCGGTTGCGGGCAGCTCAGAACTCCCTATAATGCGCATCCATCGAGACGGCACACAACGAATCAAGTAGTTAAGTGACCGGCAAAGAGAACAGAGAAATTCAACGAAATTAGTAGTTGACTCTGAATGAGGAAAGCGTAATATGCGCACCTCGCGTTACCAACCACGGGTTGCTAACGCACTGCTCTTTAACAATTTATCAGACAATCTGTGTGGGCACTCGCAAGACGATATCGAAGCCTGTTTCGGCAGGCAGAAGAAATATCAAAGTCTTGAAGAGTGACCAAAGCAGTACACATTTGAACTTCGGTTCGAATGCATATTTGCAGAAAGTAATCTTTGAGCATCGCTGCTTTTATTAGCAGCAAATCAAACAAATCTTAAATTGAAGAGTTTGATCATGGCTCAGATTGAACGCTGGCGGCAGGCCTAACACATGCAAGTCGAGCGGCAGCGGAAAGTAGCTTGCTACTTTGCCGGCGAGCGGCGGACGGGTGAGTAATGTCTGGGAAACTGCCTGATGGAGGGGGATAACTACTGGAAACGGTAGCTAATACCGCATGACCTCGCAAGAGCAAAGTGGGGGACCTTCGGGCCTCACGCCATCGGATGTGCCCAGATGGGATTAGCTAGTAGGTGGGGTAATGGCTCACCTAGGCGACGATCCCTAGCTGGTCTGAGAGGATGACCAGCCACACTGGAACTGAGACACGGTCCAGACTCCTACGGGAGGCAGCAGTGGGGAATATTGCACAATGGGCGCAAGCCTGATGCAGCCATGCCGCGTGTGTGAAGAAGGCCTTCGGGTTGTAAAGCACTTTCAGCGAGGAGGAAGGGGTTGAGTTTAATACGCTCAATCATTGACGTTACTCGCAGAAGAAGCACCGGCTAACTCCGTGCCAGCAGCCGCGGTAATACGGAGGGTGCAAGCGTTAATCGGAATTACTGGGCGTAAAGCGCACGCAGGCGGTTTGTTAAGTCAGATGTGAAATCCCCGCGCTTAACGTGGGAACTGCATTTGAAACTGGCAAGCTAGAGTCTTGTAGAGGGGGGTAGAATTCCAGGTGTAGCGGTGAAATGCGTAGAGATCTGGAGGAATACCGGTGGCGAAGGCGGCCCCCTGGACAAAGACTGACGCTCAGGTGCGAAAGCGTGGGGAGCAAACAGGATTAGATACCCTGGTAGTCCACGCTGTAAACGATGTCGACTTGGAGGTTGTGCCCTTGAGGCGTGGCTTCCGGAGCTAACGCGTTAAGTCGACCGCCTGGGGAGTACGGCCGCAAGGTTAAAACTCAAATGAATTGACGGGGGCCCGCACAAGCGGTGGAGCATGTGGTTTAATTCGATGCAACGCGAAGAACCTTACCTACTCTTGACATCCACAGAACTTAGCAGAGATGCTTAGGTGCCTTCGGGAACTGTGAGACAGGTGCTGCATGGCTGTCGTCAGCTCGTGTTGTGAAATGTTGGGTTAAGTCCCGCAACGAGCGCAACCCTTATCCTTTGTTGCCAGCACGTCATGGTGGGAACTCAAAGGAGACTGCCGGTGATAAACCGGAGGAAGGTGGGGATGACGTCAAGTCATCATGGCCCTTACGAGTAGGGCTACACACGTGCTACAATGGCAGATACAAAGTGAAGCGAACTCGCGAGAGCAAGCGGACCACATAAAGTCTGTCGTAGTCCGGATTGGAGTCTGCAACTCGACTCCATGAAGTCGGAATCGCTAGTAATCGTAGATCAGAATGCTACGGTGAATACGTTCCCGGGCCTTGTACACACCGCCCGTCACACCATGGGAGTGGGTTGCAAAAGAAGTAGGTAGCTTAACCTTCGGGAGGGCGCTTACCACTTTGTGATTCATGACTGGGGTGAAGTCGTAACAAGGTAACCGTAGGGGAACCTGCGGTTGGATCACCTCCTTACCTAACGATACGCATTGCGCAGTGTCCACACAGATTGTCTGATGAATGTAAACGAGCAAGAGCACCTGTTGATGAGGGTGATGATTGTGCGATAAAACCTCGGTATCGGGTTTTTACTGCATCAGTCGTTCGAATGTGTCACCACATTCTCACCTTTACACAAAAATACTGAATCAGTGATTCAGTAGCAATTTTTGTGTCCCCATCGTCTAGAGGCCTAGGACACTGCCCTTTCACGGCTGTAACAGGGGTTCGAATCCCCTTGGGGACGCCACTCCGATAATGTGTGAAAGACATTATCACCGGTTCTTAATGAACCACAAAGTATCTTAAAGATGACTTTAACAAGTCGTGTTTAAGATATTGCTCTTTAACAATCTGGAACAAGCTGAAAATTGAAACAATACAGCTGAAACTTATCTCTCCGTAGATGTACTGAGATAACGAGTAACCTGTATTAGAGTCTCTCAAATAATCACAACGCAAGTTGTCGAAAGACACCTTCGGGTTGTGAGGTTAAGCGACTAAGCGTACACGGTGGATGCCTAGGCAGTCAGAGGCGATGAAGGGCGTGCTAATCTGCGAAAAGCGTCGGTAAGCTGATATGAAGCGTTACAACCGACGATACCCGAATGGGGAAACCCAGTGCAATTCGTTGCACTATTGCATGGTGAATACATAGCCATGCAAGGCGAACCGGGGGAACTGAAACATCTAAGTACCCCGAGGAAAAGAAATCAACCGAGATTCCCCCAGTAGCGGCGAGCGAACGGGGAGGAGCCCAGAGTCTGAATCAGTTTGTGTGTTAGTGGAAGCGTCTGGAAAGTCGCACGGTACAGGGTGATAGTCCCGTACACAAAAATACACTTGCTGTGAACTCGATGAGTAGGGCGGGACACGTGACATCCTGTCTGAATATGGGGGGACCATCCTCCAAGGCTAAATACTCCTGACTGACCGATAGTGAACCAGTACCGTGAGGGAAAGGCGAAAAGAACCCCGGCGAGGGGAGTGAAATAGAACCTGAAACCGTGTACGTACAAGCAGTGGGAGCACCTTCGTGGTGTGACTGCGTACCTTTTGTATAATGGGTCAGCGACTTATATTTTGTAGCAAGGTTAACCGAATAGGGGAGCCGTAGGGAAACCGAGTCTTAACTGGGCGTCTAGTTGCAAGGTATAGACCCGAAACCCGGTGATCTAGCCATGGGCAGGTTGAAGGTTGGGTAACACTAACTGGAGGACCGAACCGACTAATGTTGAAAAATTAGCGGATGACTTGTGGCTGGGGGTGAAAGGCCAATCAAACCGGGAGATAGCTGGTTCTCCCCGAAAGCTATTTAGGTAGCGCCTCGTGAACTCATCTTCGGGGGTAGAGCACTGTTTCGGCTAGGGGGTCATCCCGACTTACCAAACCGATGCAAACTCCGAATACCGAAGAATGTTATCACGGGAGACACACGGCGGGTGCTAACGTCCGTCGTGAAGAGGGAAACAACCCAGACCGCCAGCTAAGGTCCCAAAGTCATGGTTAAGTGGGAAACGATGTGGGAAGGCATAGACAGCCAGGATGTTGGCTTAGAAGCAGCCATCATTTAAAGAAAGCGTAATAGCTCACTGGTCGAGTCGGCCTGCGCGGAAGATGTAACGGGGCTAAACCATGCACCGAAGCTGCGGCAGCGACACTTAGGTGTTGTTGGGTAGGGGAGCGTTCTGTAAGCCGTTGAAGGTGGACTGTGAGGTCTGCTGGAGGTATCAGAAGTGCGAATGCTGACATAAGTAACGATAATGCGGGTGAAAAGCCCGCACGCCGGAAGACCAAGGGTTCCTGTCCAACGTTAATCGGGGCAGGGTGAGTCGACCCCTAAGGCGAGGCTGAAAAGCGTAGTCGATGGGAAACAGGTTAATATTCCTGTACTCGGTGTTACTGCGAAGGGGGGACGGAGAAGGCTAGGCTAGCCGGGCGACGGTTGTCCCGGTTTAAGCATGTAGGCGGAGTGACCTGGTAAATCCGGTTGCTTATCAACGCTGAGGTGTGATGACGATGCACTACGGTGCAGAAGTAGTTGATGCCAAGCTTCCAGGAAAAGCCTCTAAGCATCAGGTAACATTGAATCGTACCCCAAACCGACACAGGTGGTCAGGTAGAGAATACTCAGGCGCTTGAGAGAACTCGGGTGAAGGAACTAGGCAAAATGGTGCCGTAACTTCGGGAGAAGGCACGCTGGCATTAGGTAAAGAGACTTGCTCTCGTAGCCGAAGCCAGTCGCAGATACCAGCTGGCTGCAACTGTTTAATAAAAACACAGCACTGTGCAAACACGAAAGTGGACGTATACGGTGTGACGCCTGCCCGGTGCTGGAAGGTTAATTGATGGGGTCAGCCGCAAGGCGAAGCTCTTGATCGAAGCCCCAGTAAACGGCGGCCGTAACTATAACGGTCCTAAGGTAGCGAAATTCCTTGTCGGGTAAGTTCCGACCTGCACGAATGGCGTAATGATGGCCAGGCTGTCTCCACCCGAGACTCAGTGAAATTGAACTCGCTGTGAAGATGCAGTGTACCCGCGGCAAGACGGAAAGACCCCGTGAACCTTTACTATAGCTTGACACTGAACATTGAGCCTTGATGTGTAGGATAGGTGGGAGGCATCGAAGCGTGGACGCCAGTCTGCGTGGAGCCAACCTTGAAATACCACCCTTTAATGTTTGATGTTCTAACTCGGCCCCGTAATCCGGGGTGAGGACAGTGTCTGGTGGGTAGTTTGACTGGGGCGGTCTCCTCCCAAAGAGTAACGGAGGAGCACGAAGGTTAGCTAATCACGGTCGGACATCGTGAGGTTAGTGCAAAGGCATAAGCTAGCTTGACTGCGAGAGTGACGGCTCGAGCAGGTACGAAAGTAGGTCTTAGTGATCCGGTGGTTCTGAATGGAAGGGCCATCGCTCAACGGATAAAAGGTACTCCGGGGATAACAGGCTGATACCGCCCAAGAGTTCATATCGACGGCGGTGTTTGGCACCTCGATGTCGGCTCATCACATCCTGGGGCTGAAGTAGGTCCCAAGGGTATGGCTGTTCGCCATTTAAAGTGGTACGCGAGCTGGGTTTAGAACGTCGTGAGACAGTTCGGTCCCTATCTGCCGTGGGCGTTGGAAGATTGAGAGGGGCTGCTCCTAGTACGAGAGGACCGGAGTGGACGAATCACTGGTGTTCGGGTTGTCATGCCAATGGCATTGCCCGGTAGCTAAATTCGGAAGAGATAACCGCTGAAAGCATCTAAGCGGGAAACTTGCCTCGAGATGAGTCTTCCCTGGGGCTTTAAGCCCCCTGAAGGAACGTTAAAGACTATGACGTTGATAGGCTGGGTGTGTAAGTGCAGCGATGCATTGAGCTAACCAGTACTAATGATCCGTGAGGCTTAACCTTACAACACCGAAGGTGTTTTGGTTATTTGAGAGTATATTTTAATTTTCAGCGACGTTTACAGATTGAATTGGCTGGCTGCATGGGAGTTATAGTGTAGCGGGTTGATTAAAACAGAATTTGCCTGGCGGCCATAGCGCGGTGGGACCACCTGAACCCATGCCGAACTCAGAAGTGAAACGCCGTAGCGCCGATGGTAGTGTGGGGTCTCCCCATGCGAGAGTAGGACACTGCCAGGCATCAAATAAACAAAAGAGGCTACCCTAACGGGTGGCCTTTTTTGTTTATCTCATTTGTGTGGTGTGCGGCTCGAGCATGCATGCGACAAACTGCGCAGGCAGTTTGAACAGCGCTTGCGCTGGCCCCAACGGGGTGAGGCTCATCCTGAAGATGAGACGAATACAGTAGGAAAAAATCGTCGGGAACGATTTTTAACGTTGCTTGCAACGGCCCGAAGGGCGAATGGCAGGAAAGCCATTCATACACTGCCAGACATCAAATCAAGCCGAGACCCCATGCCAAAAGCGTGGGGTTTTTGCTATGTGGGATTTGGGATACTAGAGAAAGCCTTCTGCTGCGCAGAGGGCTTTTTTTATGTCTGTAATTTGGTGATAACTTAACGAAAGATGAATTGCATATGCAGTTATTTAGCTGATTTTGCATTAGTTAACCGCTTGATAGAGGCTATAACCAGTCACTGCGCCGGCGACATCCCAGGCAAAATCTTTCCAGCTCCAGCCCGTACCACCTTGCCGGCTATCATATAACTCTTTACCCGCACCTATACCTATCGAGAACAGTAAACCAAAATTACGACTTTTCGCATCTGACCAATTTTGATGCTCGCCATAAGCTGTACCTGCGGCGGCTAAAGCGGCAGAAGCAAAGAAATGTTGTGCTTTGTCTTTCCCTGTCCAACTGTCATTGGCCATATGGGTACATGCAGTACTGATAAAAAGGAGCGGGGCAATAATTAAAGGGCGAAGATAAGGTGAGCACCGCATGCTCTCTCTCCTCTGGCTAGAGACAAAAAACCCGGCATAGAACCGGGTTTTTATATTTTAGATTTACAGAATACGGCTAATGAGTCGGTCGATACGAATTCTACGTAGACGACGGATCAGTTTGCGTACCTTGACCGGATATTGCTGAATATTCTCCAGCTCAAGGTAGTGCGAAACTACTTTAGTATGGGTGCGGATACACTCGAGCTCTTTTGCTCGCTGCTCATGCATCTCATGTTTAGGGTCGTGGATCAAAATGGCATTTTCCAGATCCAGACGCCATGCCCGTGGATTCAGGTTATTACCGGTGATCAATTGCCAATTATTATCGACCCACATTCCTTTCAGATGGTAGGTGTTATCGCCATCTTTCCATAAGCGAACAATAAGTTGCCCACTATCAACAAAGCGCTGCAAGCGGCTGAGAAAGCGGCGCAAGTTGATTTCGTATAAGTAAGGCAATGCACCGATAATCTTAAATGGCTGATCTTCGGGAATATAAAAGTCGTTTGCTGTTTTGTCGCCAACAATAATCTCGACCTGTTTACCTTCGCGTAGTAGATAAATGATATTACGCACTAATAGCGCAGGCAGATTAAAGTAGGGTGTACAAATCGTGAGGCGCTCATCAGCGGAAGCCATCAAATGATGAATAGTTTTATTCAGTTGGCTCTTTTTGCCTAGCCCGACGAGTGGGGTAACAGCCAATTCATCATTGCTAGCTTGTGCTGGAAATTGATAACCGATATCACGCAGTGATGAGCGAAACTGCCGAGTTTCGTTTTTGATCTCAGGGTTGGTTGGCCGATCGGTACGATCAAGGCGCTGAACCGCTCCTGCACTGAGTACCCGCTGCTTCAAGTAATCAATCATAATATTGGCTAATGATGGATTCGTGATCAATTGGTAGCGATCATAACGATACTTATCGTTTTGATGGAGATAGACATCATTGATGCTGGCACCACTGTAAATCACGGTGTCATCAATAATAAAACCTTTTAGATGCAACACACCAAGGGCTTCACGGGTATTAACCGGAACACCGTAAATCGGAACACAGACATCCGGATGCTTGTTTGCCATCTCACAATACCAATCAGCGTTGGTGTTGACTGCTGCGGCTCCGATGCGGCCACGCTGGGCACGATGCCAGTCGACTAGCACACAAATTTCCAGTTCAGGGTTCAGAAGCTTTGCCTGATAGAGGGCGTTCATCACGTCACGGCCTGCATCATCCTGCTCAAGGTAAAGCGCCACCAGATAAATACGTTTGGTCGCCTGGCCTATTAATTCCAGCAGTGTTGAGCGGAAAACCTTGGGGCAATAAAGCGTTTGGACATCATCAACTGGCTGGGGGAGTTTGGGCAGTTGTGCAAGGTGTTGTTGATGTTTGCTACGTTTGAATTTTGACAACATCACAGTGCGCTTCTTCTCTTGTTATTTGATGGCAAAACCGCCATATCCAAAAAAACACTAATCCATAGAGTCGGGCGATAATACCACTACTTTTCCGGATTGTGCGCAAGTTTTGCCTGCCGCAGACCGAATCGCTAATCTATGTGGCCTATATCACTTTGATTCATGTAATTGAAATTAAAGTGTCAGCTCCAAATTAACGATTCCATCCTCCATCTGTACATCAATACTAAAACCGAGTTTCTTCGCCAAACCTATCATGCCGCGGTTATTGGGCATGGTGACCGCAGTAAGCCGTGTTAGCCCGTGGCTGCGGGTATATTGAATCATCTTTTCGAGTAATTCTCGGCCTAATCCTAACCCTTTAAGGTCCGAGCGCACCAATACCGCAAATTCTGCGTCAATATTGTCAGGATCAGATAACGCACGCGTGACTCCAATGATTTCTGGGCCTGTTTCATTTTGGCGCACAGCAACAAATGCCATTTCCCGATCATAGTCAATCTGCGTCATATTCGCCAAATCATCGTGGCTGAATTCATTGATTTCACTAAAGTAGCGATAGTAGAGATCTTCTTTAGTGACTTGATCAATAAACAATTTCAGCAGCGGTTCATCTTCCGGCAAGATTGGGCGGAACAAACAATGCGAGCCATCTTTAAGCAGCACTTCTTGCTCAAGTTCGTGAGGGTAGGGGCGAATAGCCAGCCGAGCTTGCGGATCGCCAGTAACGGGCGCCAGTTGCATCGAGACATCCAGCAATGTGAACTCACTGCCCGAAGCAAGCACCGGGTGAATATCTAAGCGCGAGATTTCAGGGCAATCAAGGATAAGATTGGAGACCTGCACCAACAAGTGACTTAGCCCCGGGATATCCAAAGGTTGGAGTGAGCCGCGGCTGCGAATTTTCCCGCCTTTCACTGCCTGTATAATCAGGTAGCGAGCCAGCGCCATATTCAATGGCGGCAATGCGACGGCGGCTTGGGTTTCATGGTGCCACTCTATGCCGCCTTCTCCCAACATGATCAGCGGGCCAAAAATAGCATCTTGCTCGACAGCAATCCGCAGCTCCTGTGCCCCAGCGCGGTTTGCCATGCTTTGCACCAGTAAACCGTGAATGCGGGCTTGCGGGTAAGTCCGCTTGACCCGATCTAGGATATCGTCAGCAGCCCGCTGTACTTCAATCGCGGTGCGCAGATACAGCATCACCCCCTGCACTTCTGATTTGTGCGGGATGTCAGGCGAGCGCAATTTGATGGCGACCGGATAACCGAGGCGCTCTGCAATATGTACCGCTTCGACACTATCACTGGCAATCCAGGTCGGCAGCATACGAAGGCCATAAGCTTCGAGAATCGGCTGCACTTCATGGGTATCGAGCTGGGTTGTTCCTTCTGCCAGCGCCTGACGGATTAACTGATGCACATGGGCCGTATTTGCCGTGAGGCCAACAGGCAGTGCGGGAGTCTCTTTCAGTTGCTTTTGGTTGCGACGATATTCCACCATGTGCATAAACGCGGTAATCGCCCCTTCCGGTGTGCGGTAGGTCGGGATGCCCGCTTCGGTAAACAAACGGCGAGCATCTTGTGATGAATACTCGCCGCACCAGTTCGTCAGCAACGTGATGCGCTTGCCGCGTGGATGCTGACGGATAGCCTCAATCAGTAATTCCGCCGTTTTACTGCCCGGTGCTGCGGCGCTTGGCGAGTGAATCAGTAGTAGCGCGTCATAATCGGTACTGTCCAATAGTGGTTTAACTGCCGCCAGGTAGCGCTCAGCAGTCGCATCATCCCGTAGGTCTATTGGGTTACGTAAGGAAACAAAAGGCGGCAGTGCGGCACTCAGCGCGGATTGAGTCGTGTCCGACAAGGTTGCCAGCTTGCCATTACGGCTAATCAGTTCATCCAATGCCATCGCCGCTGGGGCAGCACCATTACTGACAATCAACAGCCGCTCGCCACGCAATGGGTGCATATGACTGAGTGTTTCGACCGCAGAGAACAGTTCGTGAGTATCTTGAACTCGCAGCAAGCCGGCGCGCTGAATAGCGGCATCATAGGCGGCATCTAGCCCTTGCTGACCATTCAGCAACTGCTGGGCGCGCTGGCTGCGGCCACTTTTAACCACCAGAATAGGTTTATTGCGTGAGGCACTACGCGAGGCAGATAAGAAGCGGCGAGCATCGCTGATATGTTCGATATACAACATGATGGCGCTGGTTTTGCCGTCTCGGGCTAAGAAGTCGAGTAAGTCATCGACATCAATATCCAGACTGTCACCCAGCGCAATAAAGTAAGAGAAGCCAACTTCCCGCTGTTGCGCCCAATCCAGAATGGTATTTGCCACGGCTGCAGACTGGGAGATAAACGCCAGCCGGCCTTTTTTGATTGGAACCGGGGAGAAACTGGCATTCAACCCTTGCCACGGAGCCAGCAAGCCCAAGCTGTTAGGGCCAAGCAGGCGCATATGATGGCGCTGCGCACAGGCTTTCAGCTCTGAGAATTGCTCGGTTGCCGCCGACAGAACAATCACCGCTTTGCAGCCACACGTGCCCAAATCTTCCAGTAGGGTAAGATTGCGGCTGTCATGAGTGCAGAGGATGGCTAAGTCCGGCGTGATGGGTAGGCTGGCAATATTCGCATAAGCCAGCACGCCACAAACGGCTTTATGAGTGGGCGTTACCGGCAAAATAGGGCCGTTGAACCCGCCATCAAGCAAATTACGCATCATCAGGAAGCCAGCACGCTCAGGTTTTTCAGAAGCGCCGATAACCGCGATAGACTTCGGGCGTAGTAGTGCTTCTAATCCACGTTGGCTCATATTTATCCCCGTCATCTTTCACGTTGCAGAAGTGTTGGCTGCTCTCGCTTACCCGAATTACTTACTGATGTAAGCTTATCGGGGCTCTCTCCTTTGCCGCCTTCCTGCACCCTGAAATCTATCGGGTATAAGTTAAGGGCAGCTTGCCTAATTTTATGCGATATCTTCGAGACTTGCTGTGACTCGGCCCACTGGATGATGAGGTTTTCCGGCTAAATATTGTTGGCGAAAATAGTGGAAATGCGCGGTTAACCCATCAGCCGCTTGAATATCGCCCGCCTGCTGAAGTAGAGCCGCGGCCACCTCGACAGTACAGTGTTGTTCCGGACGTGGTGATTCACGCAGCAAATAATCTGAGGTATTACTGACATTCAGCGACAGTACAGGTAAACCGGCAAGGTACGGGCTTTTGCGGAACATTTTTTTGGCCTCATTCCAGGTTCCGTCCAGCAGAATGAATAATGGCGGTTTATCGCTGACGGGTAATTGATTGAGAACCTGCCGCTCAGGTGCAGCGTATTTTTCCGGGAATACCACATAAGGTTGGCGCTGAGGGTCACGAATCGCGGCTAATAACTCAGGATCAATTTCAGTTCGCGCCCAGAGAAAGGCTTGGGTGTCTGGCAAAATATCGGCAATCAGGCGGCCGGTATTGCTGGGCTTGAGGGGTTCGGTGTCGAACATCACCAGACAAAAGCGGCTACTAGCGGGTTGAGGCTTGATGGTGTCGCACAAACAAAAGCGCTCAGTCAGCAGACAACCCTGGCAGCGAATAGCGCGACAGCCTCGGGCGCGATAAGGGCGAGTGGATAGTGCTAGCCGCTGGCGACGCAGGCGCAATACCGCATTTTCCGTCGTTATATTTACCGGCAATAGCTGCTCGTTGCTCAATGTCTCGGCTCCTGAAGAAATAGCGTTATTCTAATGAACCTATAGCCTGAATTATAGATAAAGTAACGCCCCAGACAGCAAGCTGCCGGGGCGTCAGTCTAATTTGGCGGGGGAATACCGCCAAATGAGCAATAAATGAAGTAAACTAGCTTAGCGGGCCGCAGGCTCTAGGGCTAATTGCTCATCTAACCAATGGTCAAAAGGTGCCTTTGGTACTGCCCCGCTGAGCATGTCGACCATTTTGCCGTTACGATACAGCATAATGGTGGGAATGCTGCGGATGCGGAAACGGGTGCTAAGTGCCGGTTCTGCTTCAGTATTGATTTTGACGAAGCGGACTTTCCCTGCGCGCTCAGCGGCAACATCGGTAAAGATGGGGGCGAAGCTGCGGCAAGGGCCACACCAAGGCGCCCAGAAATCGATGACGACGGGCAGGTCATCTTGCAGCAGTTTATCCAGCGTTTCGGCGGTGGCGTTAATGACTTCGCCATCAAATAAAGAGTGGCCACAGCGCCCACATTTAGCGCCGTCATCAATACGTTCTTCCGGCAGGCGATTAGTCGCCATACAAGCTGTACATACCGTATTCATAAATTAGCCTTTATTTTGTATCTCATTAGATAAGAGAAACCAAACAGTCAAAGTGAGCTGAATTGTTTCGTTGTTGTTATCTATTATGAGTATAAATGAGGTCAGTGCCAAAAAGGTTTATTCGATGAATACGATAGTTGGTAGCTTTTAGCGCTTGCTTATGGCTAACCGAGCAGACATCAGGTAATCTTCGCGCCCTGCGCGTTGGTGGAGAAGACAATGAACGATTCATTTAGTGGCAAGAACGGCAAAGTTAAAGTGATGTACGTCCGCAGTGACGAAAGCAGCGACGACCGTAACAGCAATAACCGTAGTAACAAGCAACGTCCAGCAGGTAAAGGTCGTCCGGGTGATAATGCTGGTCGAGGCAGTTCACCGCGTAATAATGACTCACGTCGTAACGATTCCGGCCGTAATGAACGCGATCGTCCTAGCCGTCCGGCTCGTTCTGACAGCAGTGGCCCTTACGATTCACCGTGGAAAACCGTGTCTCGTGCGCCATCTGAAGAGCCAGAGTTTGATCACGGCGGTATCAGCGGTAAAAGCCATGTGGACCCGGCACAATTGCGCCGTCAGCGGGCTGAAGAAACGCGTGTTTATGGCGAGAATGCCTGTAAAGCGCTGTTTGAAAGCCGCCCTGATGCTATCGTGCGCGCCTGGTTTGTGCAGTCAGTGACTCCCCGTTTCCGCGAAGCGCTGAAATGGATGGCGGCTAACCGCAAGGCTTACCATGTGGTTGAAGAAGATGAGCTGGCGAAAGCATCCGGCACAGAGCACCACGGTGGCGTGTGTTTCCTGATTAAAAAACGTCAGGGTTTGGATGCGGAAACCTATCTGCAACAGCAGACTCAGGCGAAAGATTGTGTATTGGCGCTGGAAGATGTGGGTAACCCACATAATCTGGGTGGCATCATGCGTACCTGTGCACACTTTGGTATTAACGGCGTGTTGTTGCAAGACCCGGCGATGCTGGAGTCAGGTGCTGCAGTACGTACAGCAGAAGGCGGTGCAGAGCATATCAAGGCAATCAATGCTGATGATTTCCTCTCTGTGCTGGATACCTTCCGTAAAGCGGGTTACACCATCGTCACCACTTCAAGCCATAAAGGTGTCAGTCTGGCGAAAGCTGAACTGCCAGCCAAAATGGTGCTGGTATTAGGTCAAGAGAGTGATGGTCTGACCGACAGTGCTTGGCAGCAGGGTGATATGAGTGTGTCTATCGGCGGTACCGGGCGAGTTGAAAGTCTGAACGTGTCGGTGGCGACGGGGATTTTGCTGTCAGAATGGTGGCGTCAAAATAGCGCCCAATAATACCCTGCGTCCTTGACGTTGCAGGGTTGTTAGCTGCGTTCATGCACCCGAATCACATACTTGAGTATGCTCATCGGGATACATTTACTTGCTGCCTACCTGCAACGCCAATGACTTTGGGTATGTCCCTGCGTTCTTGATGTTGCGGGGGAGTTAGCTGCGTTCATGCACCCGAATCACATACTTGAGTATGCTCATCGGGATACATTTACTTGCTGCCTACCTGCAACGCCAATGACTTTGGGTATGCTCAGTATAAAAAACGGGCGCTGATGATTAGTCAGCGCCCGTTTTTTTATGTTAAATCTTGATTGGTTTAGTGCGCGCCACCGCCTCCGCCACCGGACGTAAACGGAGGTTTAGCAAACCAGACTAACGCCAGCAGCAGCAGGAAGACACCCGCCGAGAGCCAGAAGATTTCATTAGCCGAGATTATCAGCCCCTGATTGGTAATTTCCCGCGCCAGATAAGCCGAAGCCTGTTGCTGATTCAGCCCCAATTTTTCCAAATCCTGATACATCTGTGTCGCATTCGGATTGAACGGATTAACAAACTCCGTCAGTTGCGAATGGTGCATAGACTCTCTTTGCGTCCACAGCGTGGTGGTGATTGAGGTACCAATCGAACCGGCCAATGTTCGCAGGAAGTTAGATAAACTGGATGCTGCGGCCATGCGCTCCGGCGGTAAGCCGGATAAGGTAATTGCGGTCAGTGGCATAAAGAAGCAGGCAATCGCAAAGCCTTGCACAAACTGTGGCCACGCCGAAGCACCAAAATCCATTCCCGGTTCGAATGTATATGCCCGCCAGTAGAAACAAACCGCATACATAATGAAGCTGAATGTGACTAACTGCCGCATATCGATTCGATGAGAGAAGCGACCAATTATCGGTGACAGCAATACCGGTAAGATCCCCACTGGCGCTGATGCCAAACCGGCCCAAGTGGCGGTATAGCCATAGACCTCCTGAAGTAGCTGAGGCAGCAAAACAATCGCGCCAAAGTACAACATATAGGCCAGGCTGATACACAAACAACCAATGGTAAAGTTTCTCGATTTGAATAATGACAAATCGATCACCGGATGGTCGTCGGTTAGCTCCCACACTATCAGGAAGGTAATGGCAATCACGGCAACTACCGTCAGGACGATAATCTCGGTCGAGTTAAACCAATCCAGCTCCTTACCTTGGTCGAGCATGATTTGCAAGGCACCGATACCGACGACCAATAATACTAATCCCACCGTATCAATTGGCCTGATCTCAGTTTTAGTCTCTCGCCCTTTCAGGGTGCTGCCCGCAATTAAAATAACCACTATCCCAATCGGGATGTTGATAAAGAAGATCCAGCCCCAGTGATAGTTGTCACTGATATAACCGCCGAGGATCGGCCCAAAGATTGGGGCGACAACAATTGTCATCGACCACAATGCCAGGGCCATACTTCGCTTCGCCGGGGGGTAGTTATTCAGTAGCAAGCTTTGTGACAATGGAATCAATGGCCCGGCAACCAGCCCTTGAATCACCCGGAAGAAGATAAGCATCCCCAGGCTGTTTGAAATGCCGCACAGCCATGAGGCCAGCGCAAATAAACCTATTGCCCACAGAAATAATCGAACTTCACCGACACGTTTTGCCAGCCAGCCGGTGATAGGGATGGAGATCGCATTAGCCACACCAAACGAGGTGATAACCCATGTGCCCTGTGAGTTGGACGAACCCAGATCACCGGCAATGGTCGGAATAGCCACGTTAGCAATGGTGGAGTCCAGCACCTGCATGAAAGTCGCTAATGATAGCGCGATAGTCATCCAGGCGAGTTGGGCACCTTCAAGCGGTTTTTGTGCCACAGTGGCCTCCGGCGCGCTTAACCCGCGTTTGCATGAACATTAACCTGCATTCGCATGAACAATATCGCTAATCATTTGGTTCACTGGCGCTAAGTCGATTGACAGAGCATCGGTGACAAATGCCGGATCTTTACGCACAGTTTGCGCTAACACCAGACCATCAGTATTGGCGGTATCCACTCTTACGGTGGAAGAGAGGCCAATTCGCAGCGGATGCTCAGCCAGCTGTTTTGGCTCTATCGCAATACGGACTGGCAGGCGCTGAACCACTTTGATCCAGTTGCCGGTGGCGTTTTGTGCCGGTAGCAGTGAGAAGGCACTGCCGGTCCCCATATCCAGACCGACGACTTTCCCTTGATAAACAACATCATCGCCATAGAAATCTGTCACCACAGTGGCCGATTGACCAATGCGCATATTGGCTAACTGTGTTTCTTTAAAGTTAGCGTCAATCCACATCTCATTAGCCGGAATAACAGCCATGAGCGGCGCACCATTAGCGATTTCAGCACCCACTTGCACACTACGGCGTGAAACAAAACCGGTGATTGGGCTGACAACTTTGGTACGTTGCAGTGATAACCAGGCATCACGCAGCTTAGCAGCCGCTTGTTCGACCGCCGGTTGCTTCTCCAGTGGGGTATTAAGAACCAGCGCCTGATTGGCATTGTATTGTGCAATCGCCACATCCAACGATGCTTGAGCTGACTCTACGGCATCGCGGGCGTGCTGTAGTTCTTCACGGCCAATCGCATCAACCGAACCCAGAACTACACGGCGTTTCAGGTCACTTTGCGCTTTGCTCAGCTCCGTTTTTTTCAGGGCAATATTAGCCTGATACTGCTTGCTGTTAATCATGAGCTGGTGGGTTTGACGCACGCTGTTAGCCAGCGCGGTTTTTGCTTGCTCATAGGCTTGTTCAGCATCGGTTGGGTCCAAAGTCAGTAGGACATCACCGCTTTTGACAAAGTCAGTATTTTCAAAATTGACACTGACAACACTGCCGGGCACCTGAGACATGATCTGCACCTGATTACCAGATACATAAGCATTATCAGTCTCTTGGTGATGACGCAGTACCAGGAACCAATAAATCAGGTAGGCCACCCCAATCATAATAAAAATAACCGTCAGTAACAGCAGCACGCGTTTACGTTGCTGCTTTTTGTTCTGCGGTTGTTGCGGGATTTGAGCTTCCGCGTTTGCACTCATGGTGTTCTCCACGCTCTATACCCGTCATACTTCAAGCTGCATGTGCGTTGGCTACGTTCAATCACCCGAATCACTTACAACACAGTAAGCTCATCGGAACTCTCTCACTTGCCGCCTTCCTGCAACTCGAATTATTTAGGGTATATATTGTTTTATATTGTTTTATTTTGTGAACCGTCACTGACCGGGGCTTGATAACCACCACCGAGTGAACGGATCAAACCAATCTTGGCCTGCAATAAATTGTTGCTGGCACTCAATTCTGATTGCTGCTGTTGTAGATATTGCGACTGGCTAATCAACAGTTCATCACGGCCAATAATCCCTGCCTTATAACGGGCGCTAGCGACGTTATAAACTTTCTGCATGGCTTGTGACGCGGATGCAGCCTGTTGAAGTTGAAGCTGGTTACTTTGTTGGATGGTGATGGCGTCCGCCGTTTCCTGCACAGCATTAAGGATGGTCTGGTTGTAAGATTCAACCGCCTCATCATAAAGTGCTGACTCTTCACCTAACTTGCTGCGTAACGCGCCTGCGTGGAAAATAGGCAGCGAAATGGCAGGCGCGAAGTTCCATGCCTGACTGGCTGCTTCCAACAGATTGGGGTTAGTGCCTTGGAAATTAGTGGTAGAGAACCCGGCAAATCCGGTAATCGATAAGCTTGGATAGAACTCTTTACGTGCTGCTTTAACCCGCTGGTCATAAGATTCAACCAGTTGGCGCTGGGCGGTAATATCTGGGCGCTGACCGAGTAAATCGGTGGTCAGTTCGCCTTTAGGTGTCAGCCGCGAGATATCTGGCAAGGGCACTGGGCGAATATTCTGTGTGCCGCTCGGGCCTTGGCCTGTGAGGGCGGCTAACTGATGTTTCAGCTGTTCACCTTGCGACTGCAACTGGATAATCTGTTGCTTGGCGGTGTCAGCTTGCGCCCGTGTTTGTTGCGGAATTTCAATACCATAGATGCCCGCCTGATATTGCTTGGTGCGCAACTCAGCCAGACGTTCGTTGTTATCGACTTCCTGCTGCAACACTTCTTGCAGGGCGAAGTTGCTCTGTAACTGATAATAAACCGATGCGACTGAGCTGGTGAGCGTCAGAGCAGCTTGCTGCTGTTCTGCACGGGCTGCATTAACCTGCGCATTGGCGGCATTAACCCGATTGCGGTATTTGCCCCACCAATCAAACTCATAGCTGAGATTCAGGCCAAGTGTATTGGCGGTCTCATACAGCGGTTTGCTTGGATAAGCCTGCAAGAAGGGTTGCAGCGTATTTTGTGCGATTTTTTCCCGCGTACTGCTAGCGGCTAAATCAATATTAGGGCCATTAGCCGCATCGGCCTGGCCCATCACACTTTGTGCTTCCCGCACTCGCGCTGCTGCTTGCTTGAGTGACGGTGATGTCTGCAAACTTTGCGACATCAAAGCATCCAGTTGGGGATCTTCCAGTACCCGCCACCACTGAGGACTTAACGCCAACGAACTGACCTTGGGTTGTGCCAATTGTAGTTGTTGGTTATCCAGCATTTGAGACTGAGGAGCAATATTATCGCTTGAGGCACAGCCCGCCAGTAAAAATACGACGGACAAGGGCGTGAGTCTCCAGCTATGTGGGGATGACATAGTTATTTACCTGGACAGCTATTTATCTGGATAGAAACAGTGGAATTACTGTTCCGGTATTTCTATTTGGTCCAAACGTGCCAATAACTTACGCGTCAGCGTTTCAAGCTGTTGCTGTTCGTCGGCGTCAAGTGTTGACCAAAGAAAATGCAGACACTTATGTTGTGGGGGTAGCAGCTGATTTAAAAACTCAACGCCAGCCTCGGTCAGATGCAAATGCAAGCAACGGCGGTCATTGTGGCTTTCACGGCGTTCAATCCAGCCTTTCTTTTCCAGCTCGTCAGCAATACGCGTGGCATTAGTACGCGAAGAACCCAGTGCAGCACTTAATTCCGACGGTTGGATACTCCGGCTTTCCTGCGCATCCAGCGTAATTAATGCCATAAACAGGGTCTCGTTAATCCCTTGCGCTTTCAGCATTTTGTTGCGGTTTTCTAGCAACTTACTGTGCATATGCATACACAGGCGCGTCAGCAGAATTTCCTGATAAGGGAAATCTTTCTGGCGTTTTGCACGAAAATTAAGCATCTGTTCGATGGGACTAAACGAACTTTCCATTATAAGGAGCCTCATTAATTTCAAATGGTACAGTAACGATAGTGACTAATAATGTAAACGTTATAATTACAGAAAAATTTAGCAATTCGTGTTATTCAGTCACTGTTTGTAAGTAGTTAGTATCACTAAATGTAAGGATATTGTGTGTTAGCTCACGATTCAGGCAAATTGTTACGCCAAAATCATTAGTAGTTTGAATGTCAGGCCGTAGCTGAGTGCGCCGAGTAAGGTGGCGAAGATAATGCTGTTGGTTTTATAAAAGCATCCACAGATAACCAAAAAACCAATAAGTGTAGGAATTAATTTCTGTGGGTTATGCATGATTTCCGGCGTACTGGAAACCACCAATAAGGCACAAATAGAAGCGATACCGATGCTGTCTAGCAGCAGGGACATTTTGCCCCGTTGCAGGCCTACTTGTTTACGTGCTGGCCCTAGCCGCAGCGGCAAATAACGAAACAGATAATTTACGGTTCCTACCACTAAACCAATCACCAGAACATCAGTATTCACGGTGTCTGCTCCTGTTCATTATTCTCATTCGGTTCTGTAGTCACTTCTGGTGCGGGTTGGAGCAGCGCCGCCAAACATCCGCCTCCAATGCCAGCTAAGATAGCGACCGGAATGGAGAACAACAGTACGCCGAGCAAAGCACCCATCAGTGAGGCGATAACCGTCAGGCTGTATTGGCGTTTAAATGCTGCTAATAGGAAGCTGAGGAACAACGCGGGCAGCATAAAGGAAAGGGAAGCTTCAATGGCGGGATAATTTTCCAGCGGGCCATTGCCAAACATTGCGCCGATGGCGGTACCTACCACCCAAGATAGCCAAGAGGTGAACGCGATGCCGAGCATCCAGTTCTCGCTCCAGCGGCGCTGGTCTTTCATTAACTTGGTCGTTGCGGCGGCAAACACTTCATCGGTCAAGCCAAAGGCCCATAGCGCGGTTTTTTTACCGGACAGCTTTGCCAGAATGCGGTGCTTAAGTGCGGGGCCGTACAAAATATGGCGGATATCCATCGCCATGACCGTCAGGGCGGAAACCCACAATGACATCCCTGCGCTGAGTAGGGCGGTGATAACGAATTGGCTGGCTCCAGCATAAATAATGCAAGAGAAGAAAATAGCTTCCAGCGGAGTGAAGCCAAGTTTTACCGAACTTAAACCAAAGGCAAAAGCCACCGGCAAGTAGCCAATAACAATGGGCAGGCTATCAGTTATGCCTTCTACGAAGGTGGCTGTCGACTTGGTCGCCGTAGGCGCGTCGGTGATTTGGCTTTGCATAAAGTCAGCTTTGGGTTGCAGGGTAAAATAACAAGTTAGGTAACATTACCAGAGTAGTAATTGTCTTAATACCCTATAACCCAATTTTATATCTAGATTGATTAGTAGTTAGCTAATTAACAACCTAGGGTAATATCTTTCTAAATATCTAATAGCCCTGCATCTTAAAAGAGGCAGGGTATGTTAGAAATCACTCGACAGGCTGGTTTGCGGGAGGATCAAATCGTTTGCCCGCTAACCAGGTGGTAATATTCAAGATACACAACACTAAGCCGGCGATTGCCACGCCATACCAGCCTGCATGTTGATATGCTGCGGCTGATATCAGTGAACCCAAAGCCCCACCAATGAAGTAGCTGGTCATATAGCCTGCGGTTAACCGATTTCTGGCTTCCGGCATCATGCGGTATATCACGCTCTGATTGGTGACATGAACCCCTTGAACCGCCAAGTCCAACACAATTATCCCGATAATCAGCGCAAGAATTGAGTGTTGCCCCAAGGCGATGGGTATCCACGACAGCAGCAGCAATACCAAGCCGACGCTGGTGGTAATGCGTGCTTTACCTTTATCAGCTAACTGACCTGCTTTGGTCGCCATCAATGCTCCCGCAGCCCCGACCAAACCAAATAACCCGATAGCCGCTTCTGAATAGCCATACGGCGGTGAGGCCAGCAAAAAGGCCATTGAGGTCCACAACACACTGAAGTTAGCGAAAGATAGCGCGCCAAGTAAGGCGCGGGTGCGCAGTACTGGGGTACGGATAAAGAGAGAGAATATCGAGCTGAGCAACTGGCCGTAATTCAGGCCAGTATGCTGCTTATAGCGCGGCAGATAGCGCCATAATGTCAGAGCCATGATTATCATTAATACGCTGGCGACCCAATAGATGGTGCGCCAGCCGCCAATGGATGCCAATGCCCCCGCCACCGTCCGTGCCAGCAAGATGCCCAGTAACAGGCCGCTCATGATTATGCCGACCACTTTACCGCGCTTTTCCGGTGCAGCCAGTGTAGCCGCCAATGGCACCAGTAATTGCGCCACGACAGAGAACAGGCCGGTGAGGGCGGTGCCGACAATCATCATGGTGAGGTTTTGCGACAAAGCGGTAATCAACATGCCACCCGCAGCCAGCAAAGTCATGCCGACAATTAATCCGCGGCGTTCAAACATATCTCCTAGTGGAACCAGGAACATCAACCCGACGGCGTAGCCCAACTGGGCTGCTGTCACGATAAAACCGGCCTGATTGACCGAAAGATTAAAAGCTTGGGCGATGGTTTCCAGCAGTGGCTGGGCATAATAGTTGCTGGCAACCGCCAGTCCGGTGGCGACTGACATCAATACAATCAATGCTGGGCTTAAACCGGGGATTTCGGTTTTTTGTGTCATGGGAAATTATTCTGAATTGAAAAGTGTGACAGTATTAGATAAATGGGAATGATAAACCAATGGATAATTTTCAAGTGATTAATTTCGGATCGGGTTTCGGTTGATAATCGTTCGGCAGTTATCTGTTTCCCGCCATCTCAACCGAAACCCGAGCCGATAGTAAATTCTGAACATAAGAATTGAATCAACTCCCTGATTCCAAAAGCCCCTTTGGTAAAAAACTACTCTGAAATCAAACTCACATGTGCTGCCACAATCCGCCAGCCGCAGGGCAACTTAACCCACGTCTGCATTTGCCTGCCAACCCGTGAACTGCCTTCGCGATAAAACTCGGTGCTGGCTACTGCCATATCCTCACCAAAAGTGGTGATTACGGTATTCTCTAACCGGCGATCCAAACTTTGTGAAGGGCGTTTTTGGCGAAATTCCCTGATGGCATCAATGCCAAACAGATCCTCTCCAGCACCAAAACGCACGGTGCGGTCGTCGTGCCAAAACAGTTCGTCCAAAACAGGAATATCGTTACTGATCAATGCTTGTTCATAGCGATAAAATGCCGCATTCACTTGCGCAAGGATCGCCGGGCGATCAATAAACTCATTTTTCATTGTCTTATTCTCATCGGAAAAAGTTCTTATTAGATGACGGAGCTGACTGGCGCGCTAACCAATCCTTGTTGTTCTAATGCATAAGCAGCCCGTAAACAGAGGTCTTCTCGCCATGGTGCTGCAATCAGTTGAATACCTATCGGCAACCCTTCCGCGGTTTTCAGGGGCACGGTGACGACGGGCAGGCCGAGGAAAGAAATAGGTTGAGTCAGCATCCCCATACTGGCGCGAATAGGTAAGTCGCTACCATTAATATGCATGATTTCCTGACCAATCAGTGTGGCGCTACAAGGGGTGGCGGGGGCAATCAAGATATCCCAGTGCTCAAATAGTGGCAGAATTTTTTGCCGGAAATGATGGCGAAAACGCTGGGCTTGAACATACCAACTTGCGGGTAGCATGGCTCCCGCTAATAGTCGCTCACGGGATAGTGGTTCAAAGCGCTGAGGGGATTTTCTCAGTGCCGGTAGATACTGATTTCCGCCCTCGGCAGCACTGATAATGAATGCGGCTGAACGAGCTAAATCACTCTGTGGCATCTCGATTTCAGCACTGGCTTCTAACCCTTTGGCTACAGCTTGTAGCGCAGCTTTAGCATCATCGTCGCACCATTGATGGAAATAGCCCCCCAAAACAGCACTTCTCAAACCTTGTTGCCCGCGTGGCAGTTGGCTAAGACAGGGCGTAACGGGTTTCTCCGATTGAAAACTGTCATTTATATCCGTGCCTTGCATGGCATCATAGACTGCCGCCAGATCTTGCGTGCAGCGCGCCATCGGGCCGATATGGTCCAAACTGGCGACAAATGGATGAGTACCCGTGCGTGATAGCCGGCCAAAGGTCGGTTTCAACCCAAAAATGCCACACAATGAGGCTGGCACCCGAATCGAGCCATTGGTATCGCTGCCAAGTGAAAAATTCACTAGCCCTGCGGCAACCGCTGCCGCCGAGCCTCCTGAGGAGCCACCCGCGATGCGGCTGAGATCCCGAGGGTTGCGAGTGGCACCATAGTGGCTGTTTTCGGTAGTAAAACCATAGGCATAGGCATCCATATTCAACATGCCGGAGAGCATCGCTCCTTGGCGGGCCAAACGCGAAATAACCGCCGCATCTTGTTGGGCTGGTGCCCGTTCGCAAAACAGGCTGGCACCGGCCAGTGTCGTTTGTCCCTCAACATCAAACAGATTTTTCACGGCATAAGGGATAGCCGCCAGTGCCGGTAAGCTTTGGCCTTTGGCGCGCAAAGTATCGAGCCGATAAGCTTCGCTGAGCATGCGGTCTGCAGTGACTTGGGTATAGGCATTGATGGCAGGATTGGCTGCGCTGATGGTATCGAGTGTCTGTAGCGCAATCTCCTGTGCAGAGAGTTCGCCGCGATTTAGGGCCTGTTGGATCTCGCTGATGGTCAGGGTTGGAATCTGTTTCATAGCCGATATACCCCGGCTATCTCTTGTTTTTCATCCAGGGGCACTGCCATTAATGGGCCAGCCATGGCGGCAATACGTTCAAATTGCACTAGCAATGCGGCGCGGCGGGTGTCATCCAGCTCTAATGCCAACAAGACTTCCATTTGCTGAATATAAGCAGCCCAATCCATTGCGGCTTTTTCTGATGTTTTCTTCATAACAATTCCTGTTCTAAATTGTGGTGAAATCAATAACCGGCGGCGCTGCCATTACTGCGCGGATCAAATGCGCCTTCCAACATGCCGTTGCTGTGGCGCACGATGGCACCCGCGTGGCCGACAGCCTCACTGAAGTCGGGTAACAGCTCAACTTGATGCCCGCGTTGGCGCAGGTAGGTGAGAGTTTCTGCTCCGATGCGCGCTTCTAATTTCAGTGAGTCTGAACTTTCTCCCCAAGTGCGGCCCAGCAGCCAGCGTGGTGCGGTGATGGCTTGTTGCAACGAGAGTCCTTGTACTATGTGGCGAACAAATACCGCCGCCTGAGTTTGTGGCTGACCATCGCCGCCCATGGCGCCATACACCAGTGTTCGGCCATCAGTTAGCCGTGCGGCAGCAGGATTGAGTGTATGAAATGGTTGCTTGCCCGGAGCTAACGCTAACAGATGCTGTGGATCAAGACTGAAAGATGCCCCACGGTTTTGCCAAACAATACCGGTTGTTGGCAGTAATACTCCGCTGCCAAATTCATGATAAATACTCTGGATGAAAGAGACTGCCAGACCGTTGTTATCAATGACGCCGAGCCACACGGTATCACCCGGCCCACGGCCATGGCCCCAATCGGCAGCCTGTTCATCATTGATATAAGCCGCCAGCTGGTCCAATGGTTCTTTTTCCAGTAATGACTGCGGGCAATGCTCCATCCACAGCGGATCGGTAATCACTTGATCACGTAGGCTAAAAGCTAATTTGGTCGCTTCCACGAGAGTGTGAATGGTTTGGCCTTCACTCATTTGGGCGACTGGTTTGCGGTCAGCTAGCCCGAGGATCGCCAGTGATACCAGCCCTTGGGTCGGCGGCGTCAGGTTGAATATCTCACCTTGTTGGTGCTGTAACCGCAGTGGCGTGCGGCGTTTGGCACGATACTCCGCCAGATCTTGTGCGGTTATCGGCATTCCAGCGGCAGTCATATCCATGATGATTTTTTCGCCCAGTGGGCCGCGATAGAAACTGCTCAACCCCTGTTCAGCCAGCGCAGTTAGAGTTTGACCTAACTGTGGCTGCACAAAACGTTCGCCAGCATGGGGAATTTTGCCCTGTGGCATAAAGACATCGGCGAAATGACGAAAGTGAGCCAGCTCATGATATTTGGTCTGAGTGGCGGCGGCTTGTGATGGTGTGACCGGGATGCCCCGCGTTGCATAGCTAATGGCATCAGCTAACAGACGGTGCAGTGGCAAAGTATTATTGCTCAGTTCGCTGGCGACATTCAGAGCTTCTTCCCAGCCGCCGACAGTACCGGCAACCGTCAATGCAGCGGCGGGGCCACGGTGTGGGATCTGTTGATATTTACTGTAGCGCTCTAAGGTGGCGAGCGATCCCGCGGATCCGCTGGCATCAATAGCAATCGGCTCCCCTTGCGCGGGAACAATAAGCCAGAAGCCATCGCCGCCCAATCCATTCATATGCGGGTAAACCACGGCAATGGTGGCAGCGGCCGCGACCATCGCTTCAATAGCATTACCGCCTTCACGTAGCACCGCCAAAGCACTTTCACTGGCTAAATGATGCGGGGTGACCGCCATTCCTTGCGGTGCCATATTGCTGTTGATCATCTGGCTTTCCTTCTTATTCATTTACTGAAACAGAAAAACTGCGGTAGCAGAAGCTAAGCAAGAGGCGTTCCAGAATGTCGGGTTTGCTGCTGAGAATGAAAATTCTCATATTATCCGCGAGGGCTTATGTGCTATGTTCCGCAAAAATAGCTATGCTGAAACGATAGTTTCATCGGCTGGAGAAAGGTGTGAAACAGATTGATGAGCGCTTGCGGGCGCATTATGCGCAATTAACCCCGCAGGAACAGCGCGTTACCGATTTTATCTTTGACCATTTTGATGATCTGATCAGTTATAACAGTGCCGAGCTGGCGCGGCTGAGCGGCGTGTCTAAGGCCACGGTCAGCCGGTTGTTTAAGCGGCTGGGCTACAGCAGCTATCGCGAGATGCGGGACGAGGTGCGCACCTTACGCCAAAGCGGCATGCCATTGACTGATAACCGTGATGCTGTGCAGGGGAATACTTTGCTGGCGCGCCATTATAAGCAGGAGATGGCGAATCTGACTCACTGGGTCAATCAATTAGATAGCCAGCAATTTGGTGAGGTCATCAGCGCGCTGGTGCAAGCACCGCGCATCCTGTTGTTGGGGTTGCGTAATAGCTATCCGGTGGCGCTACATTTGCGTCAGCAACTGCTGCAAGTCCGTCCGCATGTCCAGCTCATACCGCAAGTGGCGCAGACATTGTCTGAGGAACTGGTGGATATCAGTCAGCGCGACGTGGTCATTGTGGTGGCCTTCCGCCGACGGCCTACAGTTATTCGCGAGATTCTACTGCACATGCAGGTGCTGGGTGTGCCAACACTGCTGATTTGTGAGCCGCAGGCCCAGTCTTTGCTGCCGCTAGCGCGCTGGCGCTTGACCACGCCACTCGACAGTGTTTCTGCTTTTGATAGCTACTCTTCGGCAATGAGTTTGGCCAATTTACTGAGTAATGCGTTATTGCATGAGATACTGGCACAAGGGCGACAGAGAATTCATCAAATTGCTGATCTGTATGACTCTTTTGGTGAATTAGAACAGCGCTAATCTCTTGTCTCTGGCGATACAGTAGGTTTCTTCCTCTTGGGTGACCTGATGCTCTTTTATGGTGCATTTTGATGATTGATTTGCACCTTTGTTGTGATTCTCCTTCCTTTATTAATTCCCTTAATTCTAGCTAACCCGGCTAAATATCGGCCATTTCGCCTCAATGATCATTGGCACAGTAGTTGCAACGATGGTTTCAGTAAATCAACTCTAAGAATCTATCGTTTCATTACTGACTTATCGGAGATATGCTATGAACATGAAAAAGCGGATGTTGGCCTGGTTGGGTGCTGCATTGATATTGGTTCAGGCACCTGCTGTTTTAGCCGATCAATTAGAACAAATTCAGCAACGTGGCGTATTACGTGTCGCGGTTCCGCAAGATTTTCCCCCTTTTGGTTCTGTGGGGACCGACCTTCAGCCCCAGGGCTATGACATCGATATGGCCCATTATCTGGCCGATAAGATGAAACTAAAGTTGCAACTGGTGCCAGTGACCAGTGCGAATCGGGTGCCCTATCTGCAAACCGATAAAGTGGATTTAGTGATTTCAAGCTTGGGCAAAAACCCGGAGCGAGAAAAAGCCATCGCCTTTAGCCGGGCTTACGCGCCGTTTTTCCTTGGGGTATTTGGTGCGAAAGACGATGCGCTAAAACAACCTGAGCAATTGGCGGGGAAAACAGTCGGCGTCACCCGCGGGGCGGTTGAAGACATGGTGCTGAGTGAGTTAGCGCCCAAAGAGGCTCAAATAAAGCGCTATGAGGATAACAACACCACATTGTCAGCTTATTTGTCGGGCCAGGTTGATTATCTGGCGACCGGCAATCTGGTGGTCAGTGCATTAGCTCGCCAGAACCCGGCTCATGCGCCAGTGGCAAAATTTATGCTGAAAGATTCGCCTTGCTATATCGGCTTACGCCAAGGTGAACCGGCACTGAAAGCGAAAGTGGATGCCCTGATTGAGGAAGCATTGCAGGACCAGACGCTCAACGGCTTGTCAGAAAAATGGTTAAAGGCTCCGTTACCTGCTGCTCTTGGCGCATAACAGGAGCGGGCTATGACCTATCAGCTGAATTTCTCTGCTCTGTGGCCTTACTTACCCGAATTATTGTCGGGCCTGTTGACCACCATTGAGCTAACGGCCATGGCGACGATTGGCGGCATGGCACTGGGGATTGTCGGTGCGGCGATCCGCTGTAGTGACAATAATGCGAGCGGTAGTGTCATCTTGCGGCGTGTGTGGGGCGGTTATGTGGAAATAGTGCGTAATACCCCATTTGTTGTGCAGCTATTTTTTATTGTTTTCGGTTTACCGGTGCTAGGGCTAAAGCTCAGTGCCGGGCAAGCCGCTGTGCTGGCGATGATAATAAATTTGGGCGCTTACAGTACCGAAATTATCCGCGCTGGGATTCAGGCCAGTGCTAAAGGCCAATGGGAAGCCGGACGGGTGCTGGGGTTGAGCCGCAGTCAGACATTTTTCCGCGTGATCTTGCCGCCATCTCTACAGCGGATTTATCCGGCGCTCGTTAGCCAGTGCATTATTGTCATGCTCGGTTCTGCGGTGGTATCGCAAGTGGCATTTGAAGAGCTGACCTTTGCCGCTAACCTGATTCAGTCGCGCACATTTCTCAGTTTTGAGGTCTATCTGGTGACCACATTGCTGTACTTGCTGTTGTCCATTGCGATGCGCCAATTGCTACTGGCGGCCGGGCGTCGCTTCTTTGGGAGCCATGCCTCATGATGTTTACTGACTGGGATATCATCCGCAACCTGCTACTGGCGGCCCGCTGGACACTGTTGCTGTCACTGACCGCCTTTATTGGCGGCACTCTGGTGACACTGCCGCTGATGTTAATGCGCTTGAGCCGTTGGCGTTGGTTGGCACGTTTTGTTCGTGGTTATACCGAATTATTTCAAGGCACGCCCTTGCTGATGCAGCTATTTCTGGCCTTTTTCGGTTTGGCACTGTTTGGCATTGATGTGAGTCCGTGGACGGCGGCGGCGATGGCATTGACCTTATTTACCAGCGCATTTCTGGTGGATATCTGGTGCGGCAGTATTGATGCGTTGCCAAAAGGTCAGTGGGAAGCCTCTCGCTGTTTGGGGCTGAGCTTCAGTCAAACACTGCTGCGGGTCATTGCTCCGCAGGCGCTGCGCATTGCCATTGCACCTACCGTGGGGTTTTCAGTGCAAGTGATTAAAGGTACGGCGCTGGCATCAATCATTGGTTTTGTTGAACTGACCAAAGCGGGCACCATGCTCAATAATGTTACTTATCAGCCTTTTAAAGTCTTCGGGCTGGTGGCGCTAGGCTATTTCCTGATGTGTTACCCCTTATCGCGCTATAGCCACTATCTGGAGAGGAAATTCCATGCCGCTGATCACCATTAATCAGGTTCAAAAATACTATGGTCAGAACCATGTGCTGAAAGGCGTGGATCTGGATATCGAGATGGGGGAGGTTATCTCGATCATTGGCCGCAGCGGTTCCGGTAAAAGTACTTTACTGCGGTGTATCAATGGCCTGGAGGAGTATCAGGACGGCAGTATCAAACTGGGCGGGATGACGGTGACTCATCGAGACTCTCAGGCACGGGAGATTAGCCGCTCAGTCGGGATGGTATTCCAGAGCTTCAATTTATTCCCTCATATGACGGCGCTGGAAAATGTGATGCTGGCGCCGCGTCGGGTATTGAAAAAGAGTGCCGCCGCGTGCCGCGAACTGGCAACCGAGATGTTGACCAAAGTCGGGCTGGCAGATCGGATGGATTACTACCCGGCCAATCTTTCTGGCGGCCAGCAGCAGCGGGTGGCGATTGCTCGGGCGCTGGCAATGCAGCCCAAAGTATTGCTGTGTGATGAGATAACCTCCGCGCTGGACCCAGAACTGGTGGGTGAAGTATTGAAAGTCCTTGAACAGTTGGCAGCGGAGGGGATGACGCTGATTCTGGTGACCCATGAGATGAATTTTGCACGCGAAGTGGGTGACCGAGTGGTGTTTATGCATCAGGGGCAGGTATGGGAGCAGGGCGAAAGTCGCGCCCTATTTGCCAATCCGCAGACAGCAGAATTGCAGCAGTTTGTTGCGTCGGTTCGCGGTTTATAAAAAACTTTACTGATTTAGAAAAAATGGAGATTCATTATGTCAGTGCTCAGTCATAACTCGCTGTTTAGTCAGATTAATCCGCCGGCACGGTTGCTGATGGGGCCGGGGCCGATCAATGCTGATCCGCGGGTGCTGCGCGCGATGTCCAGCCAATTGATCGGGCAATACGATCCGGCAATGACTGACTATATGAATCAGGTCATGGCGCTGTACCGCGGGGTTTTCCGCACTGAAAACCCATGGACAATGTTAGTGGATGGTACATCTCGTGCCGGTATCGAGGCGATTTTGCTGTCGGCCATTCGCCCCGGCGATAAAGTGCTGGTGCCGGTTTTTGGTCGATTTGGTCATCTGCTGTGCGAAATTGCCCGCCGTTGCCGCGCCGAGGTGCATACCATTGAAGTGCCGTGGGGCGAAGTTTTCAGCCCGGACATGATTGAAGATGCTATCAAACAGGTGCGACCGCGCTTGTTACTGACAGTGCATGGCGACACCTCGACCACCATGTTGCAGCCGTTGGCCGAATTGGGCGAGATTTGCCGTCGCCATCAAGTATTGTTCTATACCGATGCCACGGCTTCACTGGGCGGAAATATTTTGGAAACTGATGCTTGGGGGCTGGATGCTGTTTCGGCGGGATTGCAAAAGTGCCTCGGTGGGCCATCAGGCAGCTCTCCAGTGACCCTCAGTCCACAATTCGCTGAACAAATTCGTCGTCGTAAATGTATCGAGCAGGGCATCCGCACTGAGGATCACGCTGACGGCGACGAAGAGATGATTTACTCCAATTATTTTGATTTGGGCATGATCATGGATTATTGGGGGCCAGAGCGGCTCAATCATCACACTGAAGCCACCAGTATGCTTTTTGCGGCGCGAGAATGCGCGCGGGTGATGCTGGAAGAGGGGTTGGATCATGGGATTGCCCGTCATGCTTTACATGGCTCGGCGCTACTGGCGGGTATTCAGGGCATGGGGCTGGCGGTGTTTGGTGACTTAAAACATCGGATGAACAATGTGCTGGGTGTGGTGATTCCAACCGGAATTGCTGGGGAACAAGTACGCCAACTGATGCTAAATGACTTTGGTATCGAGATTGGCACCTCATTTGGCCCGTTGAATGGCAAAATTTGGCGCATCGGGACCATGGGATATAACGCCCGCAAAGATTGCGTGATGCAAACGCTGGTGGCATTGGAGGCGGTATTGAACCGTCTGGGATTTGCCACTGTTCAGGGGGCGGGCTTGCAAGCAGCCTGGAATATTTATCAGGCCGACAGTAATAAGCCGGTTACTGACCAATCCTGTGGAGCAAGATAATGGCCGTTACCCTGCCTGATGCCGAGGCAGAGCAAGCCGCATTACGGGTTTTGGCCCGTTGTGATGTGCTGGCGGCAATCAGTGAGTCGGCGGAGATGCTAACGCGGGTGTATCTGTCTCCTGAACATTTGCGAGCAAATCAGCAAGTGGGGGAATGGATGCAAGCCGTCGGCATGCGGGTCTGGCAAGACTCTGTGGGTAATATTTGTGGCCGTTATGAAGGTTTGCAATCCGATGCACCCGCCATATTGCTGGGCTCCCATCTTGATACTGTGCGCAATGCGGGCCGCTATGATGGCATGCTCGGGGTATTAAGTGCATTGGAAGTGGTGGGATATCTGCATCAACAGCAGCGGCGGTTACCGGTTGCCATTGAAGTCATTGGTTTTGCTGATGAAGAGGGAACACGCTTTGGTATCACTTTGCTGGGCAGCAAAGGCATTACCGGGTGTTGGCCAGCTGACTGGCTAAGTAAAACGGATGCCGAGGGTATCAGTGTGGCGCAGGGATTGGAAAATGCCGGTTTTGACCCGGCGGCGGTGGGGGCATCACAGCGGGCAGTTAGCGATTTCTGTGCTTACCTTGAGCTGCATATAGAGCAAGGCCCCTGTTTGGAAAACGCTGATTTAGCCTTGGGGGTGGTGACTGCCATTAATGGTGCTCGCCGCTTAAATTGCCAATTTACCGGGCTGGCGGGCCATGCCGGAACGGTGCCCATGGGCCAGCGACAGGATGCATTAGCCGGTGCTGCTGCCTGGATTTGCGCTGTTGAAAATTTGGCTGAGAGTTACGGCGAGCATTTAGTCGCGACCGTAGGGACGCTGACATGCTTACCCGGCGCGGTAAATGTCATTCCGGGGGCGGTGAAGCTGACACTGGATATTCGTGGCCCGCAGGATAGCGGCGTAAGCCATTTGTTAGCCCGCTTATTGGCTGAAGCCGAAGTGATAGCCGCCCGCCGTGGTCTGACTTTCTCGGCCGAAGAGTTTTACCGTATCAATGCAACCCGCTGTGACGATAATTTACAGCAACGTATCAGTGACAGTGTGCGCCAGACACAAGGGCGTTCGTTAGCCCTGCCGAGCGGCGCAGGCCATGATGCGATTGCCGTTGGCGAATGTTGGCCGGTGGGAATGTTGTTTGTTCGCTGCAAAGGTGGCGTGAGCCATCATCCAGATGAATCAGTGGCTAGCAATGATATAGCCAGAGGCATCCAGGCATATCTGGAAACGGTATTGTCATGGGCTGAGTGAATCATTTGGCTGAGTCATCGGGTTAACGTGCCCTGCGGCACGCTTTCCCATCTACAGTAATAAAAACTTATCGGCATCATGGTAAGCAGGGAAGGCTTCACGATAACTTTGCAGTGTTTCCAGCGATAACTCAGCATCCAATTGTGCCGCTTGCCCGGGGGCGGCTTGTGCTAAAACCTCACCTTGTGCATCCAGAATCAGGCTATCACCTTGATAGTGATGGCCATTATCATCATCACCAACACGATTACAGCCAGCAACGTAAGCTTGATTTTCTATCGCACGGGCTGCCAGCAAGGTTTGCCAGTGCTTGGCACGCGCCGCAGGCCAGTTAGCCACATACAGGGCTAAATCATAATCCTGCTGATTACGTGACCACACAGGAAAGCGCAGGTCATAACAGACTTGCGGCAGAATGCGCCAGCCACGCCATTCCACAACTTTGCGCTCTTTCCCCGCCTGATAATGATGGTGTTCACCTGCCATGCGGAATAAGTGGCGCTTATCATAACGATGGATTTTTCCACTGGGTTCAACCAGCAGAAAACGGTTAACGGCCCCCTCTGCGGTACTTAGCGCCACACTGCCACCGATGAGGGCATCGGTGCGCGCCGACCAATGGCGCAGCCAGTCAATGACTTCAGTTTCCGGCAAGGCATTTTCTGCCGCGTTCATGGCAAAACCGGTGGTAAACATCTCCGGTAGCACAATCACATCTCGCTGCGGCAAAGATTCCAACAGCATGTCGAAGTGACGCAGATTAGCCTGTGCATCCAACCACACCAGCGGCTGTTGCAGTAGAGTCAGTTTTAAAGTTGACACAATCGCTCCGCAGCGGCGTCCAGCGTAGCATCCTGTTTGGCGAAGCACAGCCGGATAAGTTTATGGGGGAAGGGGCCTTCACAGAATACGGATAAAGGTATTGCTGCTACGCCCACATGCTCGGTCAGCCATTTGCAAAACTCCACATCATCAAGATCTGAAATCGCACTGTAATCAGCCAGTAGGAAATAGGTTCCCTCGCTGGGTAGGATTTTCAGACGGCTGGCAGACAATGCATTGACGAAACGGTCACGGCGAGCGCGGTAAAACTCTGGCAATTGCTGCCAATGCTCCGGCTCAGCATTCAGCATATCCGCCAGTGCCAGCTGCACCGGAGTGCATACCGAAAAGGTCAGATATTGGTGGATTTTTCGCACTTCAGCACTGATAGCGGCAGGGGCGATGCAATAACCCGCTTTCCAGCCAGTCATGTGGAAAGTTTTGCCAAAAGAGGAAACGGCGATAGCCCGCTCCCGCAACTGTGGATGGGCTAATACACTGGCATGGCCGGCGGCGCTAAAGCAGATGTGTTCGTACACTTCATCACTGAGCACATAAATATTGCGCTCAGCAATCACTTGCCACAATTGTTCAAAATCATCAGCGCGCCACACGGTGGCCGAAGGATTATGCGGCGTATTCACAATGACCAGACGGGTGCGCTCAGAAACCAGATCGGCAAATTCGGCCCAGTCAGTGGCGAATGCTGGCGGTTTGAGTGCGATGCGTTTGAGTACGCCGCCCGCCAGTTTGACCACTGGCGCATAGCTGTCATAGCTGGGATCAAAGCAGATCACTTCGTCGCCGGGGCGAACCAAAGCAGTAATTGCCGCAAATAAGGCTTCGCTGGCCCCGGTGGTGACAGTGACTTCGCTGTCTGCATCGGGCTGCCAGCCGTAGATTTTAGCGGTTTTCTCTGCAATGGCATGGCGCAGCGGAGCTACACCGGTCATTGGGGCATATTGGTTAGCACCTTGGCTGACGTGATAGGCCAATTGTTGCTTTAGATAATCAGGGCCATCGAAATCCGGGAAGCCCTGCGACAGGTTAATCGCTTGGTGTTTTTGCGCCAATGCACTCATTTGCGTAAAGATTGTGGTGCCTTGTGCAGGCAATTTACTGTCTGGAATAAAAGATAAAGTGCTCATGGCAGGTGAATACTCCTGGCGCTGTATGTTGCCGTCAATATAACACGATGTTAATATTTGGCAATCAAGACGCTTAGATGTTTAAACGGCTAAATGACGTAATTTGCTAAGCATAGATGAAATTGTGCTAACAATAATTGTTAGGCCGATAGCGGTGGCAACATGCCATGGCAACCAACACCACAACAGGGATATGCAATGTCAGAAAATGTACAACTCGGCGCGCTGTTAGCTGCCTGCCACTGGATCGGAGAGAAGGGCTGGTGCCCGGCGACCGGCGGTAATATGTCCCTGCGTCTGGACTCAACGCAATGTTTGGTGACGGAATCTGGCAAAGATAAAGGCAGCCTGACTGCCGATGACTTTTTGCTGGTGGAAACTGCCAGTAATCATGTCCCGAGTGGCCGAACACCGTCGGCAGAGACTGGCCTGCATACCTTACTTTATCGCCTGTACCCTGAAATCAATGCGGTTTTACATACTCACTCGGTCAATGCCACGGTGCTGTCACGGGTAGAGCGCAGTCATGAATTGGTATTGCAAGGTTATGAGATGCAGAAATCACTATCAGGGCAGCGTAGCCACCTTGATTCTGTGGTGATCCCTATCTTCGATAATGATCAGGACATTCCGGCGCTGGCACAGCGGGTTGCCGCGTTGGCGGATAACTACCCACTGCGTTATGGCTTTTTAGTTCGTGGCCACGGCCTATATTGCTGGGGGAATAGCGTGTCTGAAGCCCGCCGTCATTTGGAAGGGCTGGAATTCCTGTTCCAGTGTGAGCTGCAACGGCGTTTGTTTGACGTAAACCCTTAAGGCTGGAGGCCACATGATTCAGGCAATTGTTACCGATATTGAAGGCACCACCACTGACATTCGTTTTGTTCATCAAGTGCTGTTTCCTTATGCCAGAGAGCGGCTGACGCCATTTCTACATGAACATCAACAAGATGAAGAGGTTGCCGCCGCTCTGGCTGATTTACGCCGCGAGATTGAGCAACCCGAAGCGGATATCGAAAGCTTGATTGCCGCTTTGCACCGTTTTATGGATGAAGACCGCAAATCTACTGCCTTGAAAGCTATTCAGGGCATTATTTGGTGCAGCGGTTATCTGCACGGGGATTTTCGTGGCCATTTGTACCCGGAAGTGGCCGGGCAACTGGCTGACTGGCAACAGCAAGGGTTGGGTCTGTATGTCTATTCCTCTGGCTCGGTCGATGCGCAGAAATTGCTATTCGGTTACAGCGATGCCGGGGATTTACGCCCACTATTCAGTGGCTATTTCGATACCCACGTAGGGGCCAAGCGCGAAGTGAGTGCTTACCAGAATATTGCCAGCCAGTTGGCGATCGCGCCGCAAACATTGTTATTTTTGTCTGATATTCGCCAAGAATTAGATGCTGCACAGCTGGCTGGCTGGCATACCTGCCAGCTGATTCGTGACCTTCCTGATAACGAAAGTCGTCATTTACAAGTAAACCGCTTTGATCAGATAGATTTAGCGCGTTTTAAATAAAAACTGAGGATTTTACAGTATGAGCGGATTAACTATTTTCAGTGAAAAACAGCCGGAACAGCCGCTGTGGCAAAGCTTCAATGCTGATGAAATCCAACAACAATTGACGGCCATTGGGGTGCGTTTTGAACGCTGGCAAGCCGATCGTGAGCTAGGCGAAAATCCACAACCTGAAGCAGTGATTGCCGCTTATCAGCATGAAATTGACCGGCTAGTGGCTGAGAAAGGCTATCAGAGCTGGGATGTGATCAGCATGCGCCCCGATAATGCGCAGCGTGAAATCTTGCGCGAGAAATTTTTATCGGAACATACCCACGGTGAAGATGAAGTGCGTTTCTTCGTGGAGGGAAGCGGGCTATTTTGTTTACATTTGAATGGCAAAATTTATCAAATTCTGTGTGAAAAGAATGATTTGATATCCGTCCCTGCCAATACGCGCCATTGGTTTGATATGGGTTCTGCACCCAATTTCACTGCTATTAGAGTATTTGATAATCCAGAAGGTTGGGTGGCGCATTTTACCGGCGATAAGATTGCTGATGCTTATCCTCGACTGAATTAAACGGTGGTCAACCTCAGGCGGCAGTACCGCGACCTGAGGTTCATTTCTAATTCTGCGGTTGGAAAAAACCGGCTGCAACTTGCTCAGGCGTGATAACGCCACTGTCTAACACCCAGCCACTGATTAATGCCGCCGGGGTGACATCAAACGCCGGGTTATACACTCTCGCATCCTGTGGCGCCCATTGGCAATGCCCAAAACTCCCTGATACTCCGGTGACTTCACTGGCCGCACGCTGCTCTATTGGGATGGCGACACCATTAGGACAAGCTGGATCATGGGTGGTATGGGGGGCCGCAACATAGAATGGAATGCGATGATAATGCGCCAATACAGCCAAGTTATAGGTGCCAATTTTATTGGCGACATCACCGTTGGCGGCAATGCGATCTGCACCGACCCAGATGGCATCTACCTGACCTTGGGCCATCAGGCTGGCGGCCATTGAATCACAAATCAATTGATATGGAATACCCAGTTCCCCGAGTTCCCATGCGGTTAAGCGACCACCTTGCAGCAAAGGGCGGGTTTCATCGACCCACACTTGGCGGATTTTGCCTTGCTGATGAGCGCGCAATAATACGCCGATAGCGGTACCGATACCCGCCGTCGCCAGACCGCCGGTATTGCAGTGAGTCAGCAAATTACTGCCGGGTTTCACCAATGCCGCACCATGCTGGGCAATACGCTCACATAATTCGCGGTCTTCCTCTACCAGACGCAATGCTTCGCGGGTCATGGCTTCAACCCAGTTGGCTTGCAATAACGCCTGCTGCATCCGCGCCAAATTATTCATCAGATTAACCGCGGTTGGCCGTGATTCCCGCAGGGCCATGAGCGCTTGCTCAAGTTGAGCTTGCGATAAACCCCGTTCAGCTAGCAACGCCAACAAAAGACTGGCAGATAAGCCAATCAGCGGCGCACCGCGTACCCGTAGCGCTTGAATATGCTCAATCAGCAACTCCACGGTATCCGCTGACAACCATTCCTGGCGCTGTGGCAAAGCTTGCTGGTCAAGGATCCACAGCTGCTTATCAATGATTTTTAAGCTGGTGGTCTGTAAGTCGAGCGTGTTAAAGGTCTGCATTGTCAGTTAAATCCATGTTGCGTTATTGCATCTGGTTTCTTATTCTGCCAACATATCTTACGGATGTGTAGACGTCTATATGGTTTTACGCCTAAATACGGAATTTTTTTGCTCTAACAGGGAATAATTTCACAGCTAAGCAAATGGTTGGCGGTGAGTGAATCAGAATCAGATAAAGAATAAAGAGGTTGAAAATGTCGCGCTACCATACATTTACTGCTGCGGATGCTGTTGAATATGCTCGCCAATTTGGCCAGGTGGCCGACCCACTGACATTAATATCAGCGGATGAAATTGGTGATGGAAATCTCAATCTGGTATTTAAAATCCGTGATGCAGCGGGCGTTAGCCGGGTGATTGTCAAACAAGCGCTACCTTATGTGCGGTGTGTCGGAGAGTCTTGGCCCTTAACCTTGGATCGTGCCAGAATTGAAGCTGAAACTTTGCTGACACACAGCCAATTCTGCCCACAGCATACTGTCAAGATATTGCACCACGATGCAGAGCTGGCAGTAATGGTGCAAGAGGATTTATCTGATCACCATATTTGGCGCAGTGAGTTGCTGGCAGGAAAATACTATCCGCAGGCTGCTGGGCAACTGGCTGAATATTTGGCGCAAACCTTATTCCACACTTCAGATTTTTATCAGTCAGCACAAGCTAAAAAAGCGGCAGTAAGCCAATATACCAATCCGGAATTATGCCAAATAACGGAAGATTTATTCTTTACTGATCCTTATATCGACCATGAGCGTAACAATTTTGATCCGGCGCTATTATCGGATGTGCTGGCACTACGCCAAGATAATGCACTTAAACTGGCGGTGGCTTCACTGAAGCACGGCTTTCTGAGTAAAGCAGAGGCATTACTTCATGGCGATATTCATAGCGGCTCAATTTTTGTCGCTGATGGTCGCTTGAAAGCTATTGATGCGGAATTTGGCTTCTATGGCCCGATTGGCTTTGATATAGGAACTGCACTGGGCAATTTACTGCTGAACTATTGCGGTTTACCGGGGTTGGCAGGTCCGCGAGATGCTGCTGCCGGTCGGGAGCTGCGACTGAATGATATCCATGTTCTCTGGGAAACTTTCGCCAAGCGCTTCTTGGCATTAAGCCTGGAAAAAACGCAAGACTCCGTTCTGGCAACTGAGGGTTACGCGCAGCTGTTTCTACAACATGTTTGGCAAGATGCCATCGGTTATTGCGGCAGTGAGTTAATCCGGCGCACCATTGGTTTAGCACATGTTGCTGATCTGGATAGCATTACTGATGATGAGATGCGTAGAGCATGTCAGCGCCATGCGTTGAGTTTAGGACAAACATTGATATTGGCAGCACCACACATTGGTACGGTTGATGATTTGATTGCTCGTATCAGACAAAATGGATAATTAAAGTTATTCTCGGATCTGCATTTTAATCATTCCCATCAAAAAATAGAAACCCCGCAGAGTTATGCGGGGTTTTATCTTATTTAAAATATAATTGATGCTAATATGATATTTACTTTTATATAAATAGAGTTGTTTCTGTTAGTGTAATTTAATCTGTTTTTGTTTTTTTTAATTACTTATTTGTATATTGGAATAATATTCCTAGTCTTACTTTAATTGGTTTGTTTTTTTAATTTATATTTTTCATGTTGTTATGGGTTTACTTTGTTATTTATATATTTATATATAACATATAAAAATTATTATTTTTTATAACTTACTATTATTTTGAGTTGAATATCACCATTTTAGCAAAAAAAACTATTTGTGAGAAAGATATCGCTCCTACTAGGCTGTTTCAATAATGTGTGGATAGTGTTCTGGTAACAAACATACGTTTTGGTTATTGCTTATGTTTTCTATTTTTCTTTAACTGTTACTAGTGAATAATAAGTTACGTGATGATGAAAATAATTAACCCTGCGATCCAGTTTTAAATAATGAGCATTGTTGTTATTTTTTGCTGGAGTCATCCCTATTTAAATGGGCATACTTTATGCGACATTTTTATTATTTAGTAGCATCATTAGGCCAATCAAAGATAAATTCAACCTTGTTTATTGCTTGTTCTTACTCCGTACTGTTTTACATTTCACCCCTTATTGCAGCGCCTAAAATAAAGAATGTACCCAATGCCGGTGCTATTGGTAATGAAATTAGGCAAACAATAATAGAGCCGCAGTTTGTACCGCGTGAAGCAGAAATTCAACTACCCAAATTAGCCCCGCCAGCGTCAGAACGCTCGGTCGCATCGGGTTATATTACCTTACGAGAAGTGAAGCTCGAGGGGGAAAGCAGCATCCTGAATAGCAATAATAAGGATCTGCAAGCTATTTTAAATCCTTGGCTCGATCGGTCATTAACATTTTCTGATTTGCAGAATATGACGCTGGCGATAACACGTTTCTATCGAAATCAAGGATGGGTAGCTGCTCAGGCAATATTACCACCGCAAACTGTTCATGATGGAATTATTCTAATTAAGGTTATTGCTGGCAGATTAGATAAACCAGAAGTGAATAACCAGAGTCGGCTGAATACTCAATTCGCGATAGCTATGATTGAAAGTAATAGTTGTAGTAAAGAAGTTGGGATCTTCGGGGGAAAAGAGTGTTCTGCTTCCCCAGCGGAGTTATCCCGTTTGGAACGTACTGCTCTTATTCTTAATGAAATTCCTGGTATTGACGCTTCTCTGGCATTAAAGCCAGGTTCCCAAACAGGAATGACGCGGATTTATGCTGATATAACCCCGGGGCAGTTAGCAACAGGGTATCTCGGTGTTGATAACCAAGGTAATGATTACTCTGGGCATAATAGGCTATTAGCGGATGGTACACTTAATAACCTGACGGGCTGGGGCGATCAATTACGAGCAGATTTAATTTTATCCAGCTCGACAGATGTTTTTAGTGGCCTACTCGATTACAGCTTTCCAATTAACAGCTATGGTACTCGCGCAGCAATTAATTATAGCCACTTGAATTATACCTTGACTGGTCCATTTGAGGTGCTGGATGCCCATGGGCATTCTGACACTTGGGGCATTGATTTACGTCATCCGTGGATACGTAATTCTCAGGTTCGGATTAATGCTAATACTGCCTATTATCAGGCCAGAATGCGTGATTCCCTCATTATGTTGCCAAAGCAAAAGAGAAATCTGGATGCTGCTGAATTGGGCATTGATGGTGGGTTTAGCGCATTACCTGGCGGGCTTAGTCATTTCAATTTTCTCGGCACTGCGGGGCATCTCTCGCTGGATGATGAATTTAGTCAAAGCATCAATACTCTTACTGGAATTAGCGGCTCTTTTGCCCGCTTTAACTATCGTGCTGGTCATGATCAGGGTATTGGCCCCTATTTTTCATTCTTTAATCAATTTACTGGTCAAATGGCCAGTAAGAATCTTGATAGTTCGCAAAAGTTATTACTGGGAGGGCCGTTGGCGGTTCGCGCTTATGGCATCGGTGATGGTGCGGTGGATAAAGGCACCATTTTTACCTCGGAGTTACGTACTCATTGGCAGCCGATATTTCCTGTATGGGCAGGCGTGGGGAATCAAATCACGGTAGCTGTATTCTTTGATCAAGGATGGGGCGCTTATTCTCGCCAGCCGATTGAGGGATTGTCGGGAAATAATATCAACACATCTGGCTTTGGCGCTTATATCACATTCGCTCGTCCGGCAGATTACTCCTTAAATATGACTTGGGCACATCGTACAGGTCAGACAATAACGCGCAATCAGAATAACGATCAACTGTGGCTCAGCGCTTATAAGATGTTTTAGCACTTTCCGACATATTTGTTAGATTTAATGGACGTGAATAATGAACAGTAAATTATACAAACTTGTTTTTTGTCATCGGTTGGGATGCTTGATTGCTGTGGGCGAATTTACCCGAGCCTATGGTAAATCCTGTTCAACTACCGGTCGGAAAATAATTAAAGGGAACCCTGCCAGAGTATTAAATTGTCTAGCCATTATGACTGGGTTAGCTCTTGGCACTCTCCCCTTATTAGTCTTAGCCCATCCTTCATTACCGGTTAACGGCAAAATTGTGATCGGCCAAGGTGCGCTGGATATCAATAACACCACTCTGACGGTGACACAGCAAAGCGATAAATTAGCGATAAATTGGCGCAGTTTTGATATCGCACAGGGGAGTAGTGTTATTTATAACCAGCCCGGAGCCCAAAGCATCGCACTGAATCGTGTGTTAGGGCGTAATGCATCTGAAATATATGGCAGCCTCAAGGCAAACGGTCAGATATTCCTGCTTAATCCGAATGGTGTTCTGTTTGGTCGAGGGGCAGAGGTTAATGTCGGGGGATTGGTGGCCACCACTAAATCAATGTCTGATCAGGACTTTTTTAATGGGCGCTATACACTGACAAGCCCGAAACAGGAAGGTCGCGTAATTAATCAGGCCAATTTACGTGCTGCTCCGGGAGGTTATATTGCGCTAGTGGGGCAGCAGGTTAATAACCAGAATTCTGGTGCCATTAACGCCCCTAAGGGGAGGGTAATATTAGCGGGTGGGCAACGTGTCACACTTAATTTAGATCACGGACAATTGCTAGGTGTGCAAGTTCGTGGGGAGCAGGTTGCTGCCCTAATACAAAATGGTGGCCTGATTCAGGCTGACGGTGGCGTTATCCAATTGACGGTTCGTGGCAAAGATATGTTGATGAATACCGTAATTGATAATACCGGTATTTTGCAGGCTAACGGGCTGTCGGAAAAGAATGGTGTTATCCAGCTTGATGGTGGTGATGACGGTGTTATAAGACAGCAAGGAGTGGTTAATGTTGCTCATCCACAGGGACGTGGCGGGGATGTTACCCTCCAAGGTAAAAATATTCATTTGGTTGCAGGCAGTAAAATAGATGCGCGCGGCGCTGACAGTGGCGGCCAAATATTGGTCGGTGGCGGCTGGCAGGGTAAAAATAAGCAGATAAGAAATGCCCATTCAGTTGTTATGGATAAAGGTGCTGAGATTGATGCGTCCGCTACCGGCAAAGGGCATGGTGGTAGCGTGGTGCTGTGGTCGGAAAATTACACCGGTTTCTATGGTGATATTAAAACCAGAGGAGGGCCAGAGTCAGGGAGTGGCGGAAAAGTTGAAACATCCAGTAAGCGCAATTTACAAGCTTTTGGTCAGGTTGATGCTACCGCTATTGGTGGAGATCCTGGGGTATGGCTACTGGATCCGGCAGAGGTAAATATTGTTGGCAGTGGTGATGGACGTGATTCAATGCTTCAAACGGGGGATATCCCTGCTGGATATGTAACCAATGCACAGATTTTTATTCCAACAGCCAATATTGCACAAATATTAAATAGCAGTATCAATTCCCAGCTTGATAGCGGCACAAATGTGACTATTACTACCAGCAATAGTAGTTTATTGAGTTGCCGGTGGTGCAATATTACACTGCAAGCCGATATCAATAAAACGGCAGGGGCAGATGCAACTCTGACATTGCATGCTGATGGCAATATTGTCGCTAACAATAATATTACAGCCAACGCCGGAAAACTGAATCTTAACTTATTGTCGGGTAATCTAACGGTAGACTCAGTTATTACTTTAAATAACAGTGAGGTGCTATTAAATGGTGGGGGTTTAGTTGCAAGACATGCAAATGAAAATAATACAGCGCGTATCAGTATAATTGGAGGGCGCTACAATGTTGGCAATCTAACATTGGAAGGTAATACGGGAGTTGCTTCACTGGTAGGGGTAAATATCAGTAATGCTGCCAATATAACAGTAGCAGGTGAAACTCGTATATCTGGTGAGAGCAGTAATTCTAATGGGCAAGGGTGGCGTAGTATTGAAATTTCCGGTAATTCAACCCTTGTCGGAAAGGGAAATATAACCTTTACTCTGATTTCTAACTCTAAGACTGCATGGATGGGATCTTTCTCGAATACAATAATTACCAGTGATAACAATATATTATTCCAAGCTAATGGTACGGCATCGGGCGGGCTGGCTTTTAATTCGAGTAAATTAACCTCATCATCAGGTAATGTCGCTATTAACTTAAATGGCACTATTATTACGGCATCAAGTCAAGGTATTAATTTTAATAATGGCTCACTGGTCAGTGGACAACATGTTAATGTTGAAAGTCATATTACTGGTGCTGATAGTTTTTTATTGGCTAACAGCCGTATTGTCGCCACTGCGGGTGATATAAATGCTAATAGTACTACAACCAATAAGGGGATGTGGATCTCAGGAAATAGCCGTTTAAATGCCAGCGGCAATGTTGTCTTGCAGGGAGTCACCACTGGGGCACTTGCGGGAGCTGATGGTATTAAAATTAGTGGTAATTCCACTGATTATGCCAATATTACTGCGGGTGGCAATATCTCAATGAATGGGCGTCATTTAGGTAAAGAAGCTGGAATGAGCATCATTGTTGATTATGCCAAGATAGAAAGCCTAAATGGCGATTATAATTTAAATATCACTGGGACCAAAACAAGCAATATTACCAACTCAAACATTAGTGCTAATAACATTATTCTCGATGGAAATATTACTGCTAGTGATGCTTTAATATTAACCAATGTGTTTTTAGCTGCTAAATCAGGGAATATAAGCGCTAACTTAAGCTCGGTGTATAAAAGTCTGTGGTTCAAAGGTAGCAGTGGAATGACGGCAAGCCAGAATATTATTTTGCATGGTAACAGCACCAAAAGTACAACAGCCAGTACCAGTGGGGGGATTGATGCTATAAAAATGAGTGGAATTTCAGGAGATAATAGAATTAATATCATGGCGGGGAATAATATATTTATAACTGCAAATAATAATGCTACCGCCGCAGGGACTAATATTAATATTGAAAATGTCGATATCAAAGCGAATAACGGAAGCTTTAACACCAATACAAGCGGACTTAAAAGTACATGGTTTACCAATACAAATATCACTGCAAATGATATTGAAATGACTTCAGATCCTGCTGGCTTGGGCGGAGTAGTGTTATCAGGGGCTAATGTAACCTCGACTGTTGGCGATGTTAATATTAATACAATAGCGACAAATAAAGGGATTTGGATTAAAGCCAACTCATCATTGAATTCTAACCGAGATATTACATTGAATGGGGAGGTAAATAGTGCAGGGGAGGGGGTTGTTATTCAAGGTGTTTCAAATTCTTCCCGCAATGTTATTACAGCCAAACGGAATATTACCTTAAAAGGAAATAATAGTAATGCTAGTGCTCAGAACCCATCAATTAATTTAAGCAATGTTAATCTAGAATCAGAAACTGGCGACATTGCCATTAATGGCACTGGGTTGGGAAATGTGAACTTTACTAACGTTGAGCTAAATGCTACTGCGGGTAATATGGCTGTCTATGCTGAGACAGCAGCAGCTTTAACTTCAGCGGCAAGCTCAGCATTAAGTCTGGGGGGTAATAATACCATAAAGGCGCAGAAAGGCATGGTGGTTGGTAAAGCGTTAAATACCACCCAAGGCGCGGGTATTGGTTTTAGAGAAAATAATATTTTATCCGTTGAAGGTAATATTGCTTTTCAGGGTGAAACGGAAGGTACAGGAGTTACCAGAAAAGGTATTGATTTTTATGGTGCAAATACACTTAATATCGCCAAAGGAAGCCAACTCTCTTTAGTTGGCGAAAATAAAGGTGCGCAAGATACCGTCGGTGGCAATGGTATCACCCACTCAGGTCCGGTAAATCTCGCTATTAATAATAATGGCTCTTTAATAATGGAGGGTCGTTCAACCAGTGGTTCGGGAATTAACTTCCCAAGTGGTAATAATACAGTAATATTAAATGGTGAAGGTGACACGCTGATTAAAGGCAATAGTACCACTGGTAGCGGGGTGGCTATTTCCGGGGTGGTAAATAACAGTACCGGCCCAGTCACAATAGAAGGTATTAGCAGTGATGGTTCTGGGGTTCACCTTTTCAGCGCTGAACATCAAATTAATAAAATTAGTATTACTGGGAATTCTACCCACGCCGAGGGGCTGAGAATTAGTGGTAATGCGACAATTACGGATACCAAGCTTAATGGCAGCTCAATTAATGGCAGTGGTGTGAAGATTGACTCACTCCCCAGCTCTAATGTTGCCACCCGTACGGTATTGGATAATGCAACACTCAGTGGCATCAGCACTAATGGCAAAGGGGTAGAAATAACCAGTGAGGTGAAGGGCATTCACCACAGCACCGTCAATGGAACAATTAATGGTACTGGTTATGCTCTTGATATTGCTGAAAATGTAAATGTGACGGGCACCAGTGAAACTGATTTACTTACCCTAAAAGGTGCAGCGACGACCGGGACAGGCACGGGTATAAAACTTAATGGTAATAATGACTTAAGCAATACTAGCTTAAATGGTTCTGCTGTAGATGGTATTGCATTAGATATCGGTGGCCCACTGACCAACAGTGGTTATACAGCATTAAATGGCACAGCTTCCGGTATCGGTACTGGTGTGTATATTAACGGGGCGCTAAATAACTATGTGGTTAATGGCACTTCAGCCAGTGGCATTGGTGTGAATATTAATGGCTCGCTTATCGATAGTCGTATTAATGGAACTTCAGCTAGCGGCAATGGAGTGAAAGTTGATGGGGATACGGTTCTCAATAATACCGCACTGGTGGGTAATAGCACTGACGGTAAAGGGGTGGAAATTGCAGGTAATCTGACTGGTAACCAGACCAGCCAGGTGCGGGGTGATTCAGTTAATGGCATAGCCGTGATGATTAATAATGACGTCTCTCTCATTGGTGGCGGGGCTGGCGATCCACTGGCAATCAGCGGCAATGCCAGCGGAGATAAAGGCACCGGTATACAACTGGAGGGCAATAATACCCTCGATAACACTTCGTTAGCGGGCAATACCACCGATGGGTATGGCGTAGAGATCACTGGGCCAGTGACCAATAAGGGTAATAGCACCATTACGGGGAATGCCTCTAACAATGGCTATGGGGTGCATGTTGATGGTCCGGTCACAGGTGGTGTGATAAATGGCACTTCCGGCAATAACCACGGTGTTTTCCTTGATGATGATGCTGAACTGACTGAGCTTGCGGTTATTGGCGCAGGTAAAGCGCCGGTGCATATAACATCACCAGAACTTATCCGTGAGAATGTCACGATTAACGGTAAATTGGTCGATAAAAACACACCTTTAAACCTTCGGGGACGTGACGACGAAAATCCAAATACCACGAAAACCAGACCAGACCCTATATCAGGTGGAAAAATAACAATCGTTCCGCCACCTAGCAGAGAGCCGGAGTCGCTGTTGATTAAACGTGAACAAATTCTCAGCTCCCTTGAAGAATATCCATTAACCCCATCTATCGTGGCCGAGTCTGAAAAAGCTATGACCGCCAATATCAGTATCTCGCTTTGTATACCGCAGGATGTTTCTCCTGAACTGCAACCTTGTGACGAGCATCTTTTGGGGCGATGGGTGCCAGCGACTCAAACCGAACAGTAGAAAGAGTCAATTGCCAGGGAGAGCAGGTGATGGTGAAAAAAACGAGTGAAATAACACCGCGAGCCGAGGATGCCACGGTATTTTCACTGCCTTATTTTGAGTTTTTAGTCTGTACCCGTCGTTATGAGGAAGCGGGGCGCATATTAATACTCATGCTGGAACAATTAGATACCCATTATGGTCGTTGGGATGTTTTTTCACTGAATAAACCGTCAATACGGCAGCAAGAACATTATTGTAATAGGTTGGCTGCCGCCATTGGGAATCTATTCTCCGATCCCGGATTTGTGCTCTCGGAAAAAGGATTTTTGCAGTTAATCAATTTCCATCGCTGGATCGCTTTGATCTTTGCCGCCTCACCTTTTGGTCATGCCGATCATGTTATTACTAACCTCAACCAGGCAGGGGAGGGTTGTGCCCATCCTCTGCGATTTGAGCGAAATAATTTTCTTAAATTCTGTGTCATGTATTTGCCTGAATCAGAGATTCCTCTTCAGCCCGATATATTGTGGCAATTTAATCCGCATGCTGCAGCGGCACTATTTTTGGCTTTATTATCACCGCGGATTTTACCCAGCGCAGTCGGGCACGCAAAACGTGAACTGCTCTTGGCGTGGTTACCAGAAAAGCTGTTAACGCTGGATAGTCTTGAACACTTACCGGAACGAATTCTGCACGATGTTTATATGCATTGCAGTTATGCCGATATGACACAAAAACATGCCATAAAGCGCAGCATTAACTTTCACCTGCGCAAGACTCTGCTGCACAATGGATTATCTGATAACCACTTGCCAGCGCCGCCACGCCATAAACCATTGATGCTGGTTATCCTTGAGTGGTTTAACAGTGGCCATTCTATTTATCGCACCCACTCCAGCACATTGCGCGCAGCGCGTGAGCATTTTTCTACCCATGGCGTCACGATTATTGAAGCAACTGATGCAATAACGCGCGAGGTATTTGACGATTTCACCGCGGTTAATCGCGCCGGAGCTGTCGAGGCGATCGTGACGTTAGCTCAGCAACTGCTTCCCGATGTGATTTATTTCCCCAGTGTTGGCATGTTCCCACTGACCATCGCGCTGACCAACTTGCGTTTGGCTCCGCTACAGATAATGGCATTAGGCCATCCGGCGACGACGCACTCAGATTATATTGATGCGGTTTTGGTGGAAGAGGATTACTTGGGGAATATTGCGTGTTTTTCCGAGCCGGTGGTTTCATTACCCAAAGACTGTCTGCCCTATGTCCCCCCCGCCAATATCAGTCAACCGGAACCTATATTGCATTTTGATGAGCGGCCAGCGGTGCATATTGCTGTCTGCGCATCAGCAATGAAGATCAATCCGCGCTTTCTCACTACCTGCGCTGAAATAGCTCAACGGGCGTCGACACCGGTGGTATTTCATTTTCTGGTCGGTTTTTGCTGGGGTATCACCCACCGAGTAATGGAAAAAGCGGTCAATGACTGCATTGCCCAAGCCAAAATCTATGAACATTTGGGCTATCTGGAATATTTACAGGTTATTAATCAATGTGACCTATTCATCAATCCGTTTCCTTTCGGCAATACCAATGGCATCGTAGACACTGTGCGTCAGGGGTTGCCCGGTGTGTGCCTGAGTGGGGCAGAAGTCCATGAACATATTGATGAAGGGCTGTTTCGCCGCTTGGGATTGGCTGAAGAGCTGATTGCGTATAATTTGGCTGAATATATCGCGGTGACAGTCCGGCTGATTGACGATAAAAAGTGGCGTGATAGTTTGCGCCGCCAGCTACTACAGACTCAACCTGATAATGTTTTGTTTACGGGCAAGCCTGAGCAGTTTGGCGTGATTGTTCGCCGCTTGTTGGCGGATAAAAAAAGCCTCCAGTAATTGGAGGCTTGGGGAGTAGACACTCACATCAATAAGGCAAAATATTAAGCGGCTTCAGTATGCCGTGGTTTGGCTACCGGTTTTACTGCTGGCTTGGTGGCCAGTGCATCAGCATCAAACTCATCAACATTAATAGAGCGCAGACGGCTCTCTTCTGCTTTGGTCAGTATTGCGGCCTCTTCAGCATTGATTTTACCTTCAGCCAAGGCACGTTTCGCCAACTGATCCAGCCGGGTAAATGGCAGGCTCTTACCTGCTTCTTTACTTAGGCGTTTATGAATTGGCTCAGCGGCAATCACGTCCTGCAATGCGGCTTCCAGCAAACCAACCGGGTTAAACTCGCTCGGTGTCAGATACTGACCACGGCCAATGCGGCTGCGGGTGGCTGATGGCACTTGTAGCAATTGGGCTAACTGGTGATCCAGTCGGTCCGACGGTGCTGTATGTGCACGGCCCAGTGGGAAGATGCCAAACCGCATGACGCCAGCAATAAATTTGTTCGGGAAGTTACGCAGCAAATCATCCAGCGCAATTTCTGCCTGATTCAGGGCATCTTGTACGCCCCAATGCACCAGCGGCAAATCTTCTTTCTGACGGCCTTCATCTTCATAGCGTTTCAACGTGGCAGATGCCAGATACATTTGGCTGAGAATATCCCCCAAGCGGGCAGAAATTCGTTCGCGACGTTTCAGGCTACCACCCAGTACCCCCATTGAGACATCAGACATCAATGCCAGGTTAGCACTCAGGCGATTCAGGTGCTGGTAATAGCGGCGTGTGCTGTCTTTTACTGGAGTAGCGCTGGTGCGGCCATTGGTCAGTCCTAACCAGAAGCTGCGCACTTTGCTGCTGCCCACATGGCCCAAATGACCAAACAGTGCTTTATCAAATGCAGAGACATCATTGGATTGCGCAGCAGCCATTTCATCTAACACAAATGGATGGCAGCGAATAGCACCCTGACCGAAGATAATCATGCTACGTGTCAGGATGTTAGCGCCTTCCACGGTGATACCAATAGGCGCACCTTGGTAGCTGCGGGCGACAAAGTTGGTTGGGCCAAGACAGATACCTTTACCCCCGGCGATATCCATCGCATCCATTACGGCGCGCTGACCACGGTGAGTACAGTGATATTTCACAATGGCGGATAACACCGCAGGTTTCTCGCCCAGCATAATGCCGCTGGTAATCAAGGTCGCCGCCGCATCCATCACATAAGCGTTACCGGCAATGCGGGCTAATGGCTCTTCAATCCCTTCCATTTTACCGATTGAGATTTTGAACTGGCGGCGAATATAGGCATAAGCACCGATACCCATCGCCACACTTTTCAGGCTACCCGTAGCGTTGGATGGCAAGGTAATGCCACGGCCAACCGACAGGCATTCCACCAGCATCCGCCAGCCCTGACCGGCCATTTTTGGCCCGCCGATAATGTAATCAATCGGCACAAAAATATCGTTGCCGCGTGTCGGGCCATTTTGGAATGGCACGTTCAGCGGGAAGTGGCGGTGACCAATTTCTACCCCTGGGGTGTTGGTTGGGATCAGCGCACAGGTAATGCCGAGATCAACGGTCTCACCCAGCAGATGCTCAGGGTCAGACAGCTTAAATGCCAGCCCGAGCACTGTGGCGATCGGCGCCAGAGTAATATAGCGTTTGTTCCAGGTCAGGCGCATGCCCAAGACCTGTTTGCCTTGCCATTCACCCATACAAACAGTACCGGTATCTGGAATTGCACCGGCATCAGAACCAGCTTCCGGGCTGGTCAGGGCGAAGCAAGGAATTTCGTCGCCACGGGCCAATCCCGGCAGATAATGATTTTTTTGCTCTTCAGTGCCGTAATGTTGCAGCAATTCACCGGGGCCGAGGGAGTTAGGTACACCCACGGTGATGGCCAATATGCCAGAGACACCAGACAGTTTTTGCAGCACCCGTGCCTGAGCATAAGCAGAGAATTCAAGGCCGCCATACTCTTTCTTAATGATCATCGCAAAGAAGCGATTCTCTTTTAGATATGCCCAGAGTTCTGGCGGCAAGTCTGCCAGTTCATGGGTAATCTGGAAGTCGTTAGCCATGCGGCAAGCTTCTTCAACCGGCCCATCAATAAAGGCCTGTTCTTCCGCGGTTAATTGCGGTTTTGGATAGTTGTGCAATTTTTTCCAGTCTGGTTGGCCCTGGAATAAATCGCCTTCCCACCAGGTGGTACCTGCATCAATCGCTTCTTTCTCGGTGCGTGACATCGCTGGCATGACTTTGCGGAACATGCGCAATGCCGGAGCAGAAAACAGAGATTGACGCAGCGGCGTTAGTGTTAGTGGCAGCAGAACAATCACCAGCGGCAATAATGCCCAGTATGACCATAACTGTGTTGCCCCCATGGCGGCGGTATAAACCACGAGGATCAAACTACTGAGATACAGGTTCACCCGGTGATAGAACAACACACCAATAAGAACCAGCAAGGCAACAATGCTAAGAACCATCATAATGAAGCTCCTGAGATGTAGGAGGTCTGACCTGTTGAGTGATACATTTGTTGTAGTTCATCTCATTCTATTTATCAATACCATTACATGTCATTTACAACTCATCTCACAAATTGTTTGCATTAAGGGCTAAAACCGCATTGTCGAATTCATAGTGATCTCGCTAATGCATCACAGTACTTCTCGCAGTTTATGCTATCCGGTACACTGGCGCAGGAAGAACATTGATGCCATAGGACTATTAAAGAGGCTCCCATGTACCACGATTTAATCCGCAGTGAACTGAACGAAGCAGCAGACACGCTGGCCAACTTTCTCAAAGATGATGCCAATATTGATGCCATCCAGCGCGCAGCCGTATTACTGGCTGACTCTTTTAAAGCTGGCGGTAAAGTCTTGTCATGCGGCAATGGCGGCTCCCATTGTGATGCCATGCATTTTGCCGAAGAGTTAACCGGCCGCTATCGTGAAAACCGCCCAGGTTATCCGGCGATTGCTATTTCCGATGTTAGCCATCTCTCTTGTGTCAGTAATGATTTTGGTTATGACTATGTTTTCTCTCGCTATGTTGAGGCCGTAGGCCGTGAAGGGGATGTGCTGTTGGGCATTTCTACTTCAGGTAATTCAGGTAATATCATCAAGGCGATTGCAGCGGCTCGCGCCAAAGGCATGAAAGTCATCACTCTGACCGGCAAAGACGGCGGTAAAATGGCGGGCTCTGCGGATATAGAAATCCGGGTTCCTCATTTCGGTTATGCTGATCGTATTCAGGAAATTCATATCAAAGCGATTCACATCTTGATTCAGTTGATTGAAAAAGAGATGGTAAAAGCTTGAGTTAGGTCGAGTTAGTTATTGGCCGGTGGTGTATTTATTTATACCCTTCATCATTGCAAAATGAAGGGTATATTCGGGAGGCAGGTATGTGCGAATTGCTCGGGATGAGCGCAAATGTTCCTACGGATATTTGCTTTAGCTTTACCGGCCTGGTGCAACGAGGCGGGGGAACTGGGCCACATAAAGATGGCTGGGGAATTACTTTCTATGAAGGTAATGGCTGCCGCACGTTTAAAGATCCTCAACCCAGCTTTAATTCTCCCATTGCTCGGCTGGTGCAAGATTATCCGATCAAATCCTGCGCGGTGGTGTCCCATATTCGCCAGGCGAACCGCGGTGAAGTCGCATTAGAAAATACTCATCCATTTACCCGCGAAATGTGGGGGCGCAACTGGACTTATGCTCATAACGGTCAGCTTAAGGGCTACCGCCAATTAGAGACCGGCACTTTCCGTCCCATTGGTCAGACTGATAGCGAATATGCTTTCTGCTGGCTGCTGAATCAATTGGCAAAACGCTACCCTCGCACACCAAGCAACTGGCCTGCGGTATTTCGCTATATTGGCACCTTATGTGAGCAACTGCGTGCCAAGGGGGTGTTTAATATGTTGCTGTCGGATGGGCGTTTTGTGATGGCGTTCTGTTCGACCAATTTATATTGGATAACCCGCCGTGCGCCTTTTGGCAAAGCCACGCTGTTGGATCAGGATGTTGAAATTGATTTTCAGCGCCAGACCACCCCCAAAGATGTGGTCACGGTGATTGCGACTCAGCCCCTGACAGGCAATGAAACCTGGCACAAAATTGCACCAGGCGAATTTGCATTATTCTGTTTTGGCGAGCGTATTTGATTGAAGCATTGAACTCGGTTTGGTCGAGGCATACTGCGACGCCGGCTCACTAGAAACAGGTGGGCGGCTCAATACATACTGCCCGTTTATCACGGAAACAGATGGTGGCATCCGGTTCTTGGCAAAGTAAGCATAGCCCGGCTGCAACTGACGCCAGAAGTTGTAATCTGAAGAGTTACGGTGGCGCTGCATATTTTGTTCAGTCATGCGGAATGGATAGATACTGATATCCACTTTTTCCTGCCCGAAGATAAATGCAGTTTGCACGTAGTTAAATATCTCGTCCATATAGGCATCTGTCATCGCATAACAGCCGATTGATTTGCAAGCGCCATGGATCATCAGATATTTCCCTGAATAACCTTGCGACTTATCATAATCATTTGGGAAGCCAATATTGATTGCCCGGTAAAACTTACTGTCAGGTTTTAAATGGCGCATATCAATAGTGTAAAAACCTTCTGGGCTCTTAAAATCCCCTTCACGGCGTTTCGGGCCAAGGCCACCTGAGAATTCGCAGATGCGATAGCTTTGTACCAAACGATACTCACCTTGTAATCTGGCATATAATTCCAGAGTACGTTCTTCTTTGAAAATCTGAATATAGACCGATGACCCTAGTAATTGCTGTTTTAGCTCTTTGGATACCGCCACAGGCTCACTGGCTGCGGTGGTGAAGGAGACTACAGGCAAACAAATTATCATCGCAAACATTATCACCGCAAAAAATGGCGTGATTTTGCGCATTTATTATTCCCACTTATATTTATAGATGCCACTGACTTTTCTGATTTATAGGCGCAGATTATCAGTCAGAAAATTTTTAGCAATATATGTTTTGTATAAAATAAATACAAAATCGGTAAAGATGAATTAAGAGAACGATTTTACCGAATATATACAAAATTTAGCAGTAAATTATTTGTGTTTGCTTGACGTAAGTCACTGCATTTGTCAGACAGTGCGGGATGGAAATGCTAAAATTGCCGGCGGCTGATGACCTGCTCAATTAATGGTTATTCTTTCCATTGTTGGCCTTAGTGACATTCAATATGATATCAGCATTAATTACTGGGCTTTCTCAGTTGGTATTTATGTGCCTAACTAGCTGAGTATTTAATCGTCGCTTAACAGAACCATGAAAGTATATTCTCTTTGCGTGGCTGTACTCTCTGGGCTAAGTACAGCATTTGATATAACCAATAAAGTTGTTCAACTCTATGATTAAAATAAAGAAAGGTCTAGACCTTCCTATCGCTGGAGTACCTGCACAAGTGATAGAGGATGGTCCTGCTATTCATCATGTAGCTTTGCTCGGTGAAGAGTATGTGGGCATGCGCCCCTCAATGTTGGTCCACGAAGGTGATTGGGTTAAGAAAGGCCAGCCGCTGTTTGAAGATAAAAAAAATCCGGGGGTGCTGTTCACCGCCCCTGCCAGTGGCAAGGTCAGTGCGATCAATCGTGGTGAGCGTCGGGTGCTACAATCTGTCGTGATTGAAATCGAAGGAGATGAACAAATCCCTTTCGAACATTATGCCGAAGCAGATCTCAATCAACTGAGCAATGAACAAGTCCAGCGCCACTTGCTGGCGTCCGGCTTATGGACTGCACTGCGCACTCGCCCTTTCAGCAAAACTCCGGTTCCAGGTAGCAGCCCTCGCGCTATTTTCGTCAGCGCGATGGATACCCAACCTTTGGCTGCTGACCCTCAAGTGATTATTGCGACTGAACCCGAGGCTTTCAACCAAGGCTTAACGGTATTGAGCCGCCTGACGGAAGGTAAAGTGCATGTTTGTCATGCACCTGGGCAAGTCGTGGCCAGCCATCAGAATGCGCAGGTTACTTATAATGAGTTCTCCGGCCCGCATCCAGCAGGTCTGGTGGGGACTCACATCCATTTCCTTGAGCCAGTGAGCCTGAACAAAATTGTTTGGCACGTGGGCTATCAGGATGTTATTGCCATCGGCAAATTATTTACCCGTGGTGAGCTGTGGACTGATCGTGTCGTCGCGCTGGCGGGCCCACAAGTGAATCAGCCGATGTTACTGCGCACCCGGGTCGGAGCCAGTTTATCCGAACTGACGGCTGGTCGATTGAAAGAGGGCGATAACCGCATTATTTCAGGCTCAGTGCTTAGCGGCACGGCTTTCTCAGCCACTCATGGCTATCTGGGGCGCTTCCATCAACAAGTGTCGGTTATCCGCGAAGGGCGAGAAAAAGAGCTATTCGGCTGGGTGATGCCAGGGCGCGATAAATATTCGATTACCCGCACCACGCTGGGGCATTTCTTCAAACACAAATTGTTTGCTTTCTCGACCGATATGAATGGTGGGGAGCGCGCTATGGTGCCGATTGGTAACTATGAACGTGTTATGCCACTGGATATTCTGGCGACGCACCTGCTGCGTGATTTGCTATCCGGGGATACCGACAGCGCACAAGCTCTGGGGTGTCTGGAGTTGGATGAAGAAGATTTGGCTCTGTGTACATTTGTCTGCCCCGGTAAGTACGAATACGGGCCAGTATTGCGCGACATACTGACCAAGATTGAGCAGGAAGGATAACTGATGGGCCTGAAAAGTTTTCTTGAGAAAATAGAACATCACTTTGAAGCGGGTGGAAAACTAGAAAAGTATTATCCACTGTATGAAGCTGCTGCCACCATTTTCTATACGCAAGGTAAAGTGACTCCGGGTGCCTCTCATGTTCGAGATGCCATCGACCTAAAACGTATGATGATTTTGGTATGGCTGGCGGTATTCCCCGCGATGTTCTGGGGTATGTACAACGTAGGGGGACAGGCGATTCCGGCCTTGAATCAACTCTACAGTGGTGCAGAACTGCAACAGATTATTGCCGGTGACTGGCACTATCGGTTGGCACAAATCTTGGGGGCATCATTGGCACCCGATGCCGGTTGGGTCAGCAAGATGGTGCTCGGTGCTGCCTATTTCCTACCGATTTATGCCGTGGTATTCGTGGTGGGTGGTTTTTGGGAAGTGGTCTTTTCCATTATCCGCAAACATGAAATCAACGAAGGTTTCTTTGTTACCTCGATTCTGTTTTCCCTGATTGTTCCGCCAACGTTGCCATTATGGCAAGCGGCACTGGGGATCTCTTTTGGGGTGGTGATTGGTAAAGAGATCTTTGGTGGTACCGGGCGTAACTTCCTCAACCCTGCTCTGGCGGGGCGTGCTTTCCTGTTCTTTGCTTACCCGGCTCAGATATCGGGTGACCTGGTTTGGACTGCAGCTGACGGTTTCTCTGGTGCGACGCCTTTATCGCAGTGGAGTGTTAATGGTAGCCACAGTCTGGTCAATACGATTAGCGGCCAACCCATCACTTGGATGGATGCTTTTCTCGGTAATATCCCCGGCTCTATTGGTGAAGTTTCCACGCTAATGATCCTGATTGGCGGTGCCATTATCCTCTTTGGCCGGGTGGCATCCTGGCGCATTGTTGCTGGGGTCATGATCGGCATGATGGCAACGGCCTATCTGTTTAACTGGATCGGCTCCACAACAAACCCGCTATTTGCTATGCCGTGGTACTGGCATTTAGTGCTCGGCGGTTTTGCTTTCGGCATGATCTTTATGGCGACGGACCCGGTTTCAGCTTCCTTTACCAATAAAGGGAAGTGGTGGTATGGCGGTTTGATTGGCGCGATGTGTGTCTTAATCCGCGTAGCAAATCCGGCTTATCCGGAGGGAATGATGCTGGCAATCCTATTTGCCAACCTGTTTGCGCCACTGTTCGACTATGTGGTTGTTCAGGCCAACATCAAGCGGAGGAAAGCCCGTGGCAAATGATAAACCAAGAAATAATGATAGCATCGGCAAAACACTGCTGGTGGTGATTGTGCTGTGTCTGGTGTGTTCTGTTGTGGTCGCGGGTGCGGCTGTAGGATTGAAAGCCAAACAGCAAGAGCAGCGCCTGTTGGACAAGCAACGTAATATTCTGGCAGTGGTGGGTTTGCTGCAACCAAGAATGCCCGCGGAAGAAGTCCAACGTGAGTTTGCTGAGCGCATTGAACCGCGCTTGCTGGATTTACAAAGTGGCGAGTTTATTCAACAAGATCCAGCAACATTTGACCGTACGGCAGCATTGCGTGATAACCAAATGAGTATCGCGCTGACACCTGCGCAGGATATTGCCCGTATTCGTCGCCGGGCTAATATCGTTGAAATTTATCTGGTGCGCGCTGAAAGTGGGCAGATCAATAAAATCGTGTTACCGATTTATGGCTCTGGTTTGTGGTCAATGATGTATGCCTTTGTTGCCATTGATACTGACGGTAAGACGGTTCGTGGTATCACCTATTATGATCAGGGCGAAACGCCGGGGCTAGGTGGCGAAGTTGAAAACCCGATTTGGCGTAACCAGTGGATTGGTAAGCGATTATTCGATGATCAGGGGCAGCCGGCTATCCGTGTTGTTAAAGGACGTGCGCCTGCTAACGATCCCCATGCAGTAGATGGTTTATCAGGGGCGACACTGACCTCCAACGGGGTACAAAATAGCTTTGATTTTTGGCTTGGTGAAAACGGCTTTGGCCCGTTCCTGAAAAAAGTGCGCGAAGGGGCGTTAAAAAATGGCTGATAGCAAAGAGATTAAACGGGTTTTATTCGGGCCGTTATTTGATAACAACCCGATTGCGTTACAGATCCTTGGGGTGTGTTCAGCACTGGCTGTCACCACCAAACTGGAAACGGCTTTAGTGATGACACTGGCGGTAACCTTGGTGACCGCGTTTTCCAGTTTCTTCATCTCACTGATTCGTCACCATATTCCAAACAGTGTACGAATCATTGTTCAAATGGTGATTATCGCCTCACTGGTTATTGTAGTGGACCAGATCCTACGCGCTTATGCCTATGAGATATCCAAACAGTTATCAGTATTTGTCGGCCTGATTATTACCAACTGTATTGTGATGGGGCGTGCCGAAGCTTATGCAATGAAATCCCCACCGATTGAAAGTTTCATGGATGGTATCGGCAATGGCTTAGGCTATGGCGTGGTGCTGGTACTGGTGGGCTTTGTCCGTGAACTGGTGGGCTCAGGGAAATTGTTCGGCGTGCCGGTATTGGAAACGGTTCAGAATGGCGGGTGGTATCAGCCAAACGGATTGTTCCTGCTGGCACCTAGTGCATTCTTTATCATCGGTTTGCTGATTTGGGGTCTGCGAACCCTGAAACCTGCGCAGATTGAGAAGGAGTAATTGACGATGGAACATTACATCAGTCTGTTTGTCCGCGCAGTGTTTGTCGAGAATATGGCGTTAGCCTTCTTTCTGGGAATGTGTACTTTCCTAGCAGTCTCCAAGAAAGTAGCGACAGCCTTTGGTCTGGGCATTGCGGTAACCGTGGTATTAGGTATTTCAGTTCCTGCGAACAATCTGGTTTATAACCTGGTGTTACGCGACAACGCTTTGGTCGAAGGTGTGGACCTGAGTTTCCTGAACTTTATTACCTTTATCGGTGTTATCGCGGCCATTGTGCAGGTACTGGAAATGATCCTTGATCGATATTTCCCGGCACTCTACAACGCCCTTGGTATCTATCTGCCACTGATCACGGTGAACTGCGCCATCTTTGGCGGCGTGTCGTTTATGGTGCAACGTGACTACAATTTCCCAGAATCCATTGTTTATGGTTTTGGTTCCGGCATCGGTTGGATGCTGGCAATTGTCGCGCTGGCGGGTATTCGCGAAAAAATGAAATATGCCAATGTGCCTGCGGGCTTACAGGGGTTAGGGATCACCTTTATCACCACCGGATTAATGGCATTAGGGTTTATGTCTTTCTCCGGTGTGAACTTATAAAGGCAGGAATAATTGATGGAAATAATTCTGGGCGTAGTAATGTTCACCCTTATCGTGCTGGCATTGACGGTGATGATTTTATTCGCCAAATCAAAGCTGGTGAATACGGGTGATATTACCATTGAAATCAATGATGACGCGGATAAAAGCTTTACCGCGCCAGCTGGGGATAAGTTGCTCAACATGCTCTCCAGCCACGGTATTTTCGTTTCTTCAGCTTGTGGCGGCGGTGGTTCTTGTGGGCAGTGCCGTGTAAAGATTAAAGAAGGTGGTGGAGATATTCTGCCGACCGAGTTGTCTCATATTTCTAAGCACGAAGCCAAAGAGGGCTGCCGGCTGGCTTGTCAGGTAAGCGTGAAGCAGAATCTGAAAATTGAGTTGCCGGAAGAAATCTTTGGAGTGAAGAAGTGGGAATGTGAAGTTATCTCTAATGATAATAAAGCCACATTTATCAAAGAATTGAAGCTGAAAATTCCTGACGGTGAAGTGGTGCCATTCCGCGCGGGTGGGTTTATTCAAATTGAGGCCGAACCGCATACAGTGAAATACGCTGATTTTGATGTGCCAGCGGAATATCGCGGTGATTGGGATAAATTCAATCTGTTCCGGTTTGAGTCAGTGGTGACCGAGCCAACCGTGCGGGCTTACTCCATGGCAAACTACCCGGAAGAGCGCGGTATTATCATGCTGAACGTGCGTATTGCCACGCCTCCACCTTCAGTGCCTGATGCGCCACCTGGGATTATGTCGTCCTATATCTGGTCGCTGAAACCCGGCGATAAGGTAGTGATTTCAGGGCCATTTGGTGAGTTTTTTGCCAAAGATACCGACGCAGAAATGGTCTTTATTGGCGGAGGCGCGGGTATGGCACCTATGCGCTCGCACATCTTTGATCAGCTTAAACGGCTGCATTCAAAACGCAAAATCAGCTTCTGGTATGGCGCTCGCTCACGGCGTGAAATGTTCTATGAAGAGGATTTTGACCAGCTACAAGCTGAAAATGAGAATTTCCGTTGGCATGTTGCTCTGTCTGATCCGCAACCTGAGGATAACTGGACGGGCTATACCGGCTTCATTCATAACGTTTTATTAGAGAATTATCTTAAGAATCATCCTGCACCTGAAGATTGTGAATTCTATATGTGTGGTCCACCGATGATGAATGCGGCAGTGATCAAGATGCTGAAAGATCTTGGTGTGGAAGACGAAAATATCATGCTCGATGATTTCGGTGGCTGATGAGTCGTCACTCAAGCTTTTGCCGTGAGTGAAAATATCCGCAAAGGGCTTGGAGTTGCAGCTAATAGCGCTGTAACTCTAAGTGCCATAGGGACAAAAAAATTGAGGATATCGTGCACAGACATATAATGCATTGGATGATGGCGGCGGTAGGTTTTTTACTGCTTACAGGATGTGGTCCTGAGCAAATCAATCTCGAAGGTAAAACCATGGGCACCTCATACTCAATTAAGTATGTGAGTGACTCATCAACCCCCAGTCCTGAAAAATTACAACAGGAAATAGACCGCGAGCTGGAGCAGGTTAATGACCAGATGTCGACTTATCGACCAAACTCCGAATTAAGTCGCTTTAACAAAAGTCAGAACGTGGATACGCCTTTTCCTGTTTCAGTGGCTACAGCCAAAGTGGTCCGCGAGGCTATTCGTATTAACCGCCTGACAGACGGTGCCTTGGATGTGACTGTCGGGCCTTTGGTTAACTTATGGGGTTTTGGCCCTGAAGGTCGGCCAAATGTTACCCCTACCGAGGCAGAGATTGCTCAGCGCCAGGAGTGGGTTGGTATTGATAAACTGGCCGTAAAAAAGGGTGCTTTAATTAAGCATATTCCTGAGCTGTATGTCGATCTTTCTGCTATAGCTAAAGGTTATGGTGTCGATGTTATTGCTGAATATTTGGAAGCGCAAAATATTGACAATTATATGGTCGATATTGGTGGCGAAGTCCGAACTCGTGGTAACAATGGTAAAAATAAACCTTGGCGCATTGCGATAGAAAAGCCGGTGGTGGGTTCAGCGCAAAGCGCGCAACAAATTATCGAACCTGGCCGCCTGGCCGTTGCCACTTCAGGGGATTATCGTAATTACTTTGAGCAGGATGGTGTCCGTTACTCTCATACCATTGATCCTGAGACTGGTCGGCCAATCAACCATCGGTTAGTGTCAATTACCGTGTTAGATCCGAGCTGTATGACGGCGGATGGGTTATCTACCGGGCTAGGTGTGCTTGGGCCTGAGCGGGGTATGGCACTGGCTAATTTACTGGGTATTCCGGTATTTATGATAGTCAAAACCGATAAAGGTTTTGAGGAACAGTATTCTGAGTCGTTCAAGCCTTATCTACATCAGCGGCCTTAGTAGGAGAGAATATGTTGACTGTTTTTATCGCGTCCTTTGTCTTTTTTCTCTTGGTCATCGTAGGGATGTCGCTGGGGTATATCGTCAAACGTAAAACCTTGCAGGGTAGTTGCGGCGGAATTGGGGCTTTGGGAATGGAGAAGGTCTGTGATTGCCCAGAACCTTGTGATTCGCGCAAGAAGCGGTTGGCGAAAGAGGCTGCACGGCAGAAGGCTCTGGATCAGTATCGTATTCTATAACCATAATCTAGATTGTTTCATGGTATAGATAATGAATAATTGTTAAAGCCCCAGCCAATTATCTGTTGACTGGGGTTTTATCTTTTTTGAACTTATTGTTGCTATATTGAGCTTAGCTATAAGTTATCTATATATTTTCACTTGCTGTTATTTAATAATTTTTTGAATAATGCCGGAGAATCAACCATTACACCATTAGCGCCTAATTTTTTGGCTTCATCATAATCTTCAATTTTGTTAATGCCAAAGAAGATAATATGTGCATTTTTATTTTTACGGAAACAATCAACCGCTTCCTTATCCCAGCTTAATATGGCCTGAGATCTCCCTTCGCCTAGGGTGTATTGTTCTATCACTTCGACTTTACGGTGTAATTCCAGACCATACCAGCGCTCTATATCATCGACCGGTAATTCACATTTATGATCCATAGTAATGTTGAGCAACTGTGTGCGGGTAAAATCGCGGCTTTCGAAACGCTCTATTTTATGTTTTTTATCAAGGTCTTGATTTACCACATCCAGTGCATTTAAATAATTATCATCAGTTGAGTAGACGCGGGTTCGGGCTAGTCGATTGTTTTCGCCTTTAGTGGTTGCTGTTAGCGTTTTTTGCAAGGCTTTGGCGAATACTGCAGGGTTGGCATCTGGTGATTTAATATCGAGGTAAAAGGTTGTGGTAGGGAATGCTATCAATGTTTCATCAAGGGTAGGAATACTAACTCGTGAACCTGGTTCAGGGTGAATGTTATGATTTTTATTATAATCGACACTGGCATCAACTTGAGCAAGTTGTTTTGCTGTATAGGCCGAAATCTTCCCGGTCTTATTCGTTAACACTTTGAGATCTGAAGGACGATACAGCACCAGAACATTATCTTTTGATAGCTGTAATGTGACCCAAATTGCATTCGCGCCATTATCCAATGCTTTTTTGATGGCAGGCAGTGTATTTTCAGGGGCGTCGGCAGTTCCACCGCGATGGGCAATAATCTGTGGTGGATCGATAGCGGTGGTTGATGTGGTCGAATTAGCATTTGTTACAAAACTAGTAGAGAGTAATATAGTAGCCATTATATAATTTCGCATGATATTTGGTTTCCATCCATTGATTGATAATGAATTTTTCTAGGGCGTGTTAATCATATAGATAATGTTCTTCTGCTTTGTCGAATTTAATGATTTTTTATTAAAAATAAATGACAAAAAGTATAAATATACTAACAACAGAATTCAGTTCTGTTATTTCGAAAATTGTATTGCATTTTGATTAGGATAATTACGATCTTTACCTGTTGTCGCTTAGGGTTGAGAAAATTCTTTAGGAATCTTAAAAAGCATTAGTTAAACAGACAAAAATTGTATTAGTGTTATGGGTATTGGTTGCCCTAAGTACCGGGTCTTAAGAAGGAATACAGTGTGTCGAAATTGCGGGTTGGAGTAATTTTTGGTGGTAAGTCGGCTGAACATGAGGTGTCCTTGCAGTCAGCAAAAAATATCGTAGAGGCGATTGATAAAGAAAAATTTGATGTGACGCTGTTGGGTATTGATAAACAAGGGCAATGGCATGTTAATGATGCATCCAGTTATCTGTTAAATGCAGAAAATCCTGCATTAATCTCTCTAAATCATTCCAACCGAAATGTCGCCTTGATCCCCGGTCAAGCCAGTCAACAGCTCATTACTACCGATAATGCCTCTGCGCTGGCTCAGTTGGATGTTATTTTCCCTATTGTACACGGTACGTTAGGCGAGGATGGCTCCTTGCAGGGCTTGCTGCGTATGGCAAATATTCCTTTTGTTGGCTCGGGTGTGGTCGGTTCCGCGGTCAGTATGGATAAAGATATTACTAAGCGCTTACTGCGGGATGCTGGGCTGAATATTGCGCCCTTTATTACACTGACACGGGCTAACAAAGAGCATTACAGTTTTGAGCAGGTCACGGCAAAACTTGGCTTGCCACTCTTTATTAAGCCCGCGAACCAAGGCTCTTCAGTTGGCGTCAGCAAAGTTCGTAATGAGGCTGAATATCAGCAGGCAGTTACGTTAGCGTTTGATTTTGACCACAAAGTGCTGGTGGAATCGGCTATTGTTGGGCGCGAGATAGAATGTGCCGTTATGGGGAATGACAATCCACAAGCCAGTTTGTGTGGTGAAGTGGTCATTAGTGATGAGTTTTATTCCTATGATACTAAATACATTAATGAAACTGGCGCACAGGTCATTATTCCGGCGGCGATAGACACCGATGTCAGCGATCAAATCCGTGCGGTGGCATTAGCCGCTTTTCGTGCTCTTGAATGCTGTGGTATGGCGCGAGTTGATGTCTTCTTAACGCCTGATAACCAGATAGTTATCAATGAAATAAATACATTACCTGGCTTTACTAATATCAGTATGTATCCCAAATTATGGCGCGCCACTGGGGTGGGTTCAACCGAGCTGATCACCCGGCTTATTGAACTGGCTTTAGAGCGCTATCAGCAAGATAAAGGGCTGAAAAGCTCCATTCTTCAATAACGCTCCCTGCTGTCATTTCGATCAAAAAATAGCTGCCGTGCGCAGCTTTTTTTATTGCCTTTATTTGCAGATAACTTGATTGACAAAATGTCATAAAGTGACAATACTTCATTTATGAAACTTACAGAAGACCAACTCCTGTTACGGGAGAGCAAAAAAATCGTTGAGGCACTGGGCAAAACTTTTGCACCTTTGGTGGAATTTGTTTTGCACGATCTCACGCAACCAGAACATGCCATTGCGGCGATTTCCAACAATTTATCCGGTCGAGAAGTGGGTGAACCCGCGACTGAACTGGGTTTGAGCCGCATTGCTGATCCCAATTTTCCCGAGGTGATCCTCAATTATCCGAACCAGTTTCCTGATGGTCGCCCGGCGAAAAGTACCTCAATTGGCCTGAAAAATAGTAAAGGAGAGTTCATTGGGGCACTTTGCCTCAATATGGATATCTCGCTGTTTTCGGCCGTTAGTGCCAGTTTGTCTCAATTGACACAAACCACGCCAACAGAGGTTCAGGAGTCTCTGGCATCACCTCGCCTTGAGATGTTGCGTACTGAACTGGAGCAGTTTGCTGCCGCTCACAACACCACCCCACGCGCACTTAACCCAGCACAGCGGCGTGAGATTGTGCGCCAACTGGCACAAGCGGGTCTGATGGACCTGAAAAATGCGCAGACTATCGTTGCCAATAATCTGGGTGTCGCCCGTTCTACGGTCTATACCTATCTCCCGACTGAAGGAAGCTGAAGATGGCCCCATTAGCAATCTGTTATGACGATATTGTTCAAGCACATCAGCGGCTTGCTGGTTTTGCGCTAAAAACACCGGTTTTGACCTCATCCACCGCAGATGAGCTAACGGGAGCACAGCTGTTTTTTAAATGCGAAAATTTCCAGCATATGGGGGCATTCAAATTCCGCGGAGCCTATAACGCGTTAGTGAAATTATCGCCGGAACAGAAAGCTAAAGGGGTGGTGGCTTTCTCCTCGGGAAATCATGCGCAAGCTATTGCTTTGTCTGCTCGCAAACTGGGGATCCGCGCCATTATTGTTATGCCAGAGGATGCGCCTGCGGCCAAAATTGCCGCCACGCGAGGCTATGGTGGCGAGGTGGTGCTGTATGACCGCTATCGCGAAGATCGCGAAGCCATTAGCAATAAACTCGCGCAGGAACAGGGGCTAACCTTAATTCCGCCTTATGACTATCCAGATGTGATGGCGGGGCAAGGCACCGCAGCACAAGAGTTATTTGATGAAGTTGGTGAGTTGGATGTGCTGCTGGTGCCACTAGGGGGCGGGGGATTGCTCTCTGGTTGTGCCACAGTTGCCAAAGCGCTCTACCCAAATTGCCAGGTTATTGGGGTAGAACCTGCGGCTGGCAATGATGGTCAACTCAGTTTCCGTAGCGGCAAAGTGGTTAAAATAGCCACACCCACCACGATTGCTGACGGTGCTCAAACCCAAGCTCTGGGCCACTATACCTTCCCGGTGATTCAGGAGCGGGTTGATAATATTCTGACTGCAACTGATGAGCAGCTTATCTCGGCAATGAAATTTTTCACCAGCCGAATGAAAATCGTGGTTGAACCCACGGGGTGCCTAGGGGCGGCGGTCGCTTTTGGCGCTGAACTTGATTTGCGTGGTAAACGGGTCGGCGTGATTATTTCTGGCGGCAATGTTGATTTAGCCCGTTTAGCCACTTTTATTGGTGAGGCTTGCTGATGCCAGAGATGGTGTTGGTTAATGCGACCCAGGGCCAGCCTCCAGCGGGCCATTATAGTCATGCAGTTTGTGCGGGCGGAATGGTTTATCTTTCCGGCCAGTTGCCCGTGACCATGCAAGGGGAGGCATTATCAAACCAGCCTTTTGATATTCAGGCGCGGCAGGTTTTTGCCAATATCGAGGGCGTTTTGGCTGACTGTGGGTGCAGTAAAATCAGCTTGATTCAGGTGCGGGTCTATTTATGTGATGTGGCATTATGGCCAGATTTTAATGCGCTTTATGCTGACTGGCTGGGGCCACACCAACCGGCACGTTGCGTGGTGCCAGTGCCTGCCTTGCATTATGGTTTAGCCTTAGAAATTGAAGCTGTGGCTCTGTTATCCGCTTAGCTTTTCGATATAGCGACATGACCATAGCTACAAATTAGGATAATCTTGAATTCCTCCAATCAGACTGTATACTTATACAGTGGTTGGTTGGGGGGAATATGCGAAAAATTATTCATGTCGATATGGACTGCTTCTTCGCGGCAGTCGAAATGCGCGACGATCCCAGCTTGCGTGATATTCCCATTGCGATTGGCGGGAGCCGGGATCGGCGTGGAGTGATCAGCACGGCGAACTATCCGGCGCGGCGCTATGGTGTGCGCAGCGCGATGCCGACAGCCATGGCGCTTAAACTGTGTCCACAGCTAAAAGTGATCCCCGGGCGAATGGCGGCCTATAAAGAAGCTTCGCTGCATATCCGCGAGATCTTTGCTCGCTATACTCCTTTGATTGAACCGCTGTCGCTAGATGAAGCTTATCTGGATGTGTCTGACTGTCCGGCATGCAGTGGCTCTGCCACCTTAATTGCACAGGAAATCCGCCAATCCATTGCTACTGAGCTTAATTTAACGGCCTCTGCCGGTGTTGCCCCCATCAAGTTTTTGGCCAAAATAGCCTCTGATTTAAATAAGCCCAATGGTCAGTATGTGATAACCCCAGACAAGGTTTTGCCCTTCCTGCACGATTTGCCGCTGAGTAAAATTCCGGGGGTGGGTAAAGTGACCGCCAGCAAACTGCAAGAGTTAGGATTGCTAACCTGTAGTGATGTACAAAATTTCTCACAGGCTGAACTATTAAAGCGTTTTGGTAAGTTTGGTCATGTGCTGTGGGAGCGCAGCCACGGCATTGATGAGCGCGAGGTTTCGCCAGATCGTTTGCGCAAATCAGTGGGTGTCGAGAGAACCTTGGACGAGGATATTCATGATTGGCAAAGCTGTGAATCCTTGATTGAGCAGCTATACACGGAGCTGGAAATCCGCTTGCGCAAGGTAAGGCCCGATCTGCATATTGCCCGGCAGGGGGTAAAACTGAAATTTCATGACTTCCAGCAAACCACACAAGAGCATGTTTGGCCGAAGCTGAATAAAGACGATTTACTGCAAGTTGCACGCACGGCATGGAATGAGCGGCGCGCCGGGCGAGGTGTGCGGCTAGTAGGGCTGCATGTCACTTTGCTCGACCCACAACTTGAGCGGCAATTGCTGCTGAGTTGGGAATAGCCGCAAAATGAGATAAGAAATGGCGGGTCAGTCAGACCCACCATCATTGCTACGGCCATACTCTAAATCATTCGAACAGCTAGAAGTATGACGAGTATTATTGGCGCTCAGGAATCGCTTTCAGCAGCGCGGTCAGCAACTGCCAATATTGACCTACACTCTCGATATGAACTTGTTCATCCGGTGAATGTGGCCCGGTCATGGTTGGCCCAATGGAGACCATATCCATATCTGGATAAGGTTTTTTGAACAAACCACATTCCAGACCGGCATGGATAACCATGATATTTGGCGTTTTGTTAAATAACTTCTCGTAGGTTTCCCGCACTAGCGCCATCACGGGTGAGCTAGGGTCCGGTTGCCAGCCTGGGTAGCCGCCTTTGGGTGAAGTTTCAGCGCCAGCCAACTGACCAATCGCTGTCAGCATGCTCACCACGTAATCTTTACCGCTGTCGATCAGAGAACGAATCAGGCAAATGATTTCTGCTTCGTTTTCATTCATGGTAACCACACCCACATTCAGTGAGGTTTCAACCACGCCCTTTACTGCATCACTCATGCGGATCACGCCATTTGGCGTCGCATTCAATAATGCCACCAAGCGCTGCTGAGTCTCTTTGGTCAGTGCTTTTGCTTCGGTAGAAACAGGCTCAAGCACGATGGTCAGATTCTTTTCGACGGCGGACAGTTCGTTTTTCAGTGTTGCCAGATAATCTTGGCTCAAGCTTTTCAACTGATCGACTTTATCTGCGGCAATCGCCAGAGTAACCGAACCTTCGCGTGGGATAGCATTACGCAGCGTACCGCCATTCAGATCCAATACCCGCAGGTCTAAATCTTTGGCTTGTTCAAACAGGAAGCGGGCCAGCAGTTTATTGGCATTGCCTAATCCCAGATGAATATCAGCACCAGAGTGACCGCCTTTCAGGCCTTTAATGGTCAGTTTCAACGTCTGGTAACCTGCAGGGATAGCTTCCCGCTGCAGTGCCATACGGGTGATAAAATCAATACCACCGGCACAACCCATATAGATCTCACCCTCCTGCTCGGAGTCGGTGTTAATCAGAATATCGGCTTTTAACCAATTAGGTTGCAGGCCGAATGCGCCGTCCATGCCCGCTTCTTCGGTCATGGTCAGCAGCACTTCCAACGGGCCGTGCTCGACGCTATCGTCAGACAACACTGCCAGCGCGGAAGCCATACCAATGCCGTTATCCGCACCTAATGTGGTGCCACGGGCTTTAACCCATTCACCATCGATATATGGTTGAATCGGGTCTTTGGTAAAGTCATGTACCGTATCATTATTCTTCTGCGGAACCATATCCAGATGGGCTTGCAGTGCCACGGGCTTACGGTTCTCCATCCCCTTGGTAGCAGGCTTACGCAGCAGGATATTACCGACCTGGTCACGCTCGGCATGCAGGCCTTTTTCTTTGGCCCACGTCATAATATGTTGTGCTAGCGCTTCTTCATGGTAAGACGGATGAGGGATAGAGCAGATTTTTGCGAAAATATCCCACAACGGCTGAGGCGAAAGTTGAGACAGTTCAGACACTGTAAGTCTCCTGTAATAGCATTCCTATACCGGCAACTCACAAAGGAGCTGTCAAAGATGCTATTGGGTTGATGACTAAAGATTTTAGGGGTAGTGACAAACCGCCATCAAGATGGCGAGATAGTTTGAGAATATCACTTTCATTAGCGTTACGCGCGTACCGCAGCACAATTACTGCGTCTAACCTGATTAATTAGCCAGATAATTGCTGGTTTTTATCCGGCTGGCTCTCTATAATCTCGCGCAACCTTTTTTCCCCTTCTGATACATGGCAAGCCACTTCTATACTGGCTGGGATTACACTTTATGAGCGAAAAATACGTCGTTACCTGGGATATGTTGCAAATTCACGCCCGCAAACTGGCACAGCGTTTACTGCCAGCCGAGCAATGGAAAGGTATCATCGCGGTGAGCCGTGGTGGGTTGGTACCGGCTGGTATTCTGGCGCGTGAGCTGGGTATTCGTTATGTAGACACCGTTTGCATCTCTAGCTATGACCATGATAATCAACGTGATCTTAAAGTCTTAAAGCGCGCAGAAGGCGACGGTGAAGGTTTCATCGTGATTGATGATCTGGTTGATACCGGTGGCACCGCGAAAGCGATTCGCGATATGTATCCGAAAGCACATTTTGTCACAATTTTTGCTAAACCTGCTGGTCGCCCATTAGTTGATGACTATGTAGTTGATATTCCTCAGAACACATGGATTGAACAGCCATGGGATATGGCGGTAACTTTCGTTGCCCCACTGAGCAGCAAGTAATCTAGCAAGCTTCAGAGCGCCCGATGTACCTCAATGACACCGGGCGTTTCATTTTCCCCGCAGTATGAGTACACTTGTCCCCATCTGATCAGCCCTTGACGGGCCCGACGGCTTATGGAGGCTATTGTTATCATGGCACAAGCCAACCTTTCTGAAATTCTGTTTAAACCAAAATTCAAGCACCCTGAAACCTCAACTTTAGTGCGGCATGCTCATTGTAACCATCCTATGAGTGTTCACTCGGCACTGGATGGCGACACCGCCAGCCATTGGTATCGTATGATCAACCGCTTAATCTGGACTTGGCGCGGTGTCGATCCATTGGAAATCGAAGAGGTATTGTCACGTATTGCCTGCTCGAAAGCAGAACATAGTGATAACGAATTGCTGGATACCGTGGTGGGCTACCGCAATGGTAACTGGATTTATGAGTGGGCCCAGCAGGGGATGCAATGGCAGAAAAAAGCCATGGAAGAAGCCGACCCAATGAATGCCGGTCAGTATTGGCTGAATGCGGCCAATTTATACAGTATTGCTGGCTACCCACACCTAAAAGGGGATGAGTTGGCCGAGCAAGTCGAGGTGTTGTCTAACCGGGCTTATGAAGAGGCTGCTCATCATCTGGCTTATACCTTAAAAGAACTGAATTTTACTCTTTCAGATGGCGGTACTCTCTCGGGGTTCCTGCATATGCCAACAGAGGGCAGTGCACCGTTCCCAACGGTACTGATTTGCGGTGGGCTGGATACCTTACAAAGTGATTATCATCGTCTGTTCCGTGACTATCTGGCACCTAAAGGGATAGCCATGTTGACCATCGACATGCCCTCTGTTGGGGCCTCTTCTCGTTGGAAACTCACCCAGGACACCAGCTTCCTCCATCAGCAGGTGCTACATGCGCTGCCGGATATTCCGTGGGTAGACCATCAACGCGTCAGTGCATTTGGTTTCCGTTTTGGTGCCAATGTCGCGGTACGTTTGGGGTATCTGGAGCCGCAGCGTGTGCGAGCTGTTGCTTGCCTTGGGCCGATTGTTCATCATCTTTTGTGTAATGCAGATAGCCAGCGCAAAGTGCCGGATATGTATATGGATGTGATGGCTAGCCGCTTGGGTATGGCAGATGCATCAGATGAAATCCTTAGAGCAGAAATGAACCGTTACTCGCTGAAAACTCAGGGGTTGTTGGGGCGGCGTTGCCAAACACCGATGCTGGCAGGTTTTTGGGAAAATGATCCTTTTAGCCCGAAAGAAGAATCCAAGCTCATTTGTTCTTCTTCTGCTGACGGCAAACTGTTGGCTATACCATCAACACCACTGTATGACAATTTCCATCGTGCATTATTGCAAACCAGCCAGTGGTTAGAAGATAAAATGCGTTAATGAGTTGCTAATTTTTAACAGTTTGCTAAAAAGGTGCGTCTACATAAGGAGATTTAAGAATGACGTCAACCAGTGCTCATCCTAAAAGCAAGCTTATGAAACGTTTTGCAGCTTTAGGGCCATACCTGCGTGAAGGGCAGTGCCAGAACGACCGGTTCTTTTTTGATTGTTTAGCTGTGTGCGTCAATGTGAAGCTGGCTCCAGAGAAGCGTGAGTTCTGGGGATGGTGGATAGAGCTGGAACCAGCGACTGACCATTTCACCTATGTTTACCAGCTCGGCCTGTTTAATAAAGATGGCAACTGGAAAGCGGAAAAGATTAAAGATCCTGAAGTACAAGAGAAGCTGGAGACCACTTTGCGTGGTTTCCATAAGCGCCTTGCCGATATGCTGACATCGATCGAAATGAGGCTGGAGCCCGCGCAGGACTTTAGCGACCAACCTGTTAAGCTATCCGCCTAAAATATATTTATTAATAAGCAATATAAGAAGAGAAATTCCCCTTTAGCACAATAAAAAGGGGAATTTCTTGTCATGCCTGTTGGCATAATGCCTCGCGCCTGCTAAAACGATCCCTGAATCATTTCTTTTATTCATCTCAATGGCAGAAAAATTATGAGTGGCAGCCAGACATTGGTTGTGAAATTGGGAACGAGTGTTCTGACTGGCGGCTCCCGTCGTCTTAACCGTGCCCATATTGTTGAACTGGTGCGTCAATGTGCCCAGCAACACGCAAAAGGTCATCGTATTGTTATTGTTACCTCCGGGGCGATTGCCGCTGGGCGTGAACACTTGGGTTACCCTGAATTACCCGCCACCATAGCCTCGAAGCAGCTATTAGCGGCAGTCGGGCAAAGTCGGCTGATTCAGCTTTGGGAACAACTGTTTTCTATCTATGGCATCCATGTGGGGCAGATGCTGCTGACTCGCGCTGATTTAGAAGATCGTGAACGGTTCCTCAACGCCCGCGACACTATGAATGCTTTGTTGGATAACCGCATCGTCCCGGTTATCAATGAAAATGATGCTGTGGCTACCGCTGAAATAAAAGTCGGCGATAACGATAATCTTTCGGCACTGGCGGCGATCCTTGCCGGTGCTGATAAGCTGCTATTACTGACTGATCAGGCGGGTTTATACACCGCCGATCCGCGAAATAATCCTGAAGCAGAATTAATCCGTGAAGTGCATGGTATTGATGATGCTTTGCGCGAGATTGCGGGCGACAGTGTTTCTGGCCTTGGTACTGGCGGCATGGCGACCAAATTGCAAGCCGCGGATGTCGCGTGCCGTGCGGGTATTGATGTGGTCATCGCCGCAGGCAGTCAAGTGGGTGTCATTGCTGATGTCATTGAGGGAACGCCAGTAGGCACTCGATTCCATGCACTGGAAACACCACTGGAAAACCGCAAACGCTGGATTTTCGGTGCTCCGCCAGCCGGTGAAATTACCGTCGATGATGGTGCGGTTGCCGCTATTATGGAGCGGGGTAGCTCGCTGTTGCCAAAAGGCATCCGTGATGTAAAAGGGAATTTCTCGCGCGGCGAAGTGATCCGTATTCGCAATCTCAGTGGGCGCGACCTGGCCCATGGTGTGTCGCGCTACAATAGTGATGCCTTACGCCTGCTGGCGGGGCACCATTCGCAACAAATCAGTGAAATCCTCGGATATGAATATGGCCCGGTGGCAGTCCATCGTGACGATATGATTGTCAGCTAAGGAGCAAGCATGAACATGTTGGAACAGATGGGGAAAGCCGCAAAACAGGCTTCCTGGCAATTGGCGATGCTGAGCACCGCGAAGAAAAATCAGGCGCTGGCCGTGATGGCTAATCTGCTGGAGTCTGAAAGTCAGACTATTTTGCAGGCTAATGAACAAGATATGAAGGTCGCGCGTGACAGTGGTATGAGTGAAGCGCTGCTTGATCGGCTGTTGCTTAGCCCGGCACGTCTGGCGGCGATTGCTCATGATGTGCGTCAGGTATGCCGCCTGAATGACCCGGTAGGCCGGGTGATTGATGGGAGTCTGCTCGACAGCGGCTTAAAATTGGAACGCCGCCGTGTTCCTTTGGGAGTGATTGGTGTCATTTATGAAGCTCGCCCTAATGTAACGATTGATGTGGCTAGCCTATGTCTTAAGACCGGCAACGCCGTTATTTTGCGTGGCGGTAAAGAGACTCACCATACCAATCAGGCAACAGTGAAAGTGATTCAACAGGCACTGGAACAGTGCGGTTTACCCGCAGCGGCAGTGCAGGCGATTGAAAGCCCGGATCGCGAGTTGGTCAATCAATTACTGCGGATGGACAACTACGTTGATATGTTGATTCCCCGGGGCGGAGCTGGCTTACATAAACTGTGCCGCGAGCAATCAACGATCCCGGTCATTACTGGCGGTATCGGTGTTTGTCATACTTTTGTCGATGAAAGTGCTGATTTCGAAAAGGCACTATTGGTTATTGAAAATGCTAAAGTTCAGCGGCCAAGTGCCTGTAACTCACTGGAAACATTACTGGTTCATCAGGCCATCGCCAAGCAGTTCTTGCCGGTGCTGAGTGCTAAAATGCACGCCCTTGGTGTGACACTGCATGCCAGCCCACAAGCGATGCCGTACTTAGCGGAAGGTAAAGCTAAAGTCGTGGCAGTAGAAGCGGCTGATTATGATGATGAATGGCTATCGCTGGATCTTAATGTGGATATTGTTGCCGATATTGATGCCGCCATTGGTCATATCCGCGCACATGGTACCAGCCATTCTGACGCCATTCTGACTCGCTCACTCAGTAGCGCCGAGCATTTTGTCCGCGCGGTTGATTCGTCGGCGGTTTATGTTAATGCCAGCACGCGTTTCACCGATGGCGGCCAATTTGGCTTGGGTGCAGAAGTGGCGGTCAGTACGCAAAAACTCCATGCCCGTGGCCCAATGGGGCTAGATGCATTGACGACTTATAAGTGGATTGGCTATGGCGATGATTTAGTGCGCAGCTAGCTAACCCACCTTATTAAAATACCTACTGGGTATCGAAATAGGCATATTAAAGCGACATTGGCTCTGCGCTAATGTCGCTTTATTTTTTTTATGCATCACTTTCCCACATAAAAAGTAATGAAATAAATCTAATTAAGTGTGAAATAGATCATTATTCGATGAAACGCCTTTATCCTCATTCATCATTTTAGTTCCTGAAAAATAGACAACCCAACACTTGTTTGGTTATTTCCTTCTAGACTGTTATCTCGTTGATTCTCTATCTTTATTTTTAGCTCAATATCCTGCCATTAGGAATCTTGCTATTTAAACACATTTTAATTAGAGAGATTCCTTGAGTGACCTCACAAAAAATGCACTGTAACTGCTTGAAAACACGCTTACGATCGCTATCCCAACTTTGAAACAGATTAATAAAATACGCTTTACTCTATTTAATCAAAATAATAAAACAGACACATGTTTAAAAACAAACAAGTGTCCATTATGACCAGCCGAGAAAAACAAATATTGCAGCTTCTGAGACGAGATCCATTGATCCCCCAGCAAGAAATTGCCGATATTCTAGGCATTAGTCGCTCGGGTGTTGCCGGTCACATTATGAATCTGATGCAGAAAGGCTATATCAAAGGGAAAGGATATATATTATCTGAGCACAGCTACGTGGTGGTGATTGGTTCGGTCAATATGGATGTTTGTGGTTATGCCGCCAGTAAGCTTATTTATGAAGACTCTAATCCGGGAAAAATAAAATGTACGCCGGGTGGTGTAGGGCGAAATATTGCCGAGAATATCGCGTTATTGGGCAAAGAATGTCATTTGATCTCTGTTGTCGGTGATGATTTTTATGGTGCTACCCTGATTGATGAAGCCAAGCGGGCTGGTGTCAATGTCAGTAACTGCCACAGCCTGCATGGGGAAAACACCTCAACCTATGTTTCATTACTGGATAATAGTGGTGAAATGTTGGTGGCAATTAATGACATGCGCATTTTAGAAAAACTCACACCCTCATTATTGGCCACCACCAAGGAATTAATTCAGCACGCTGGAATATTAGTGGTTGATTGTAATTTAACGGAAGAGTCCCTTTCATGGATATTTACCAATGCCGGTAATGTCCCGGTATTCGTAGATACTGTCTCAGCATTTAAAGCCCCCAGAATTAAAAATTGGCTATCTCATATTCATACCTTGAAACCTAATCGTCTGGAGGCGGAAATACTCAGTGGCATGAAGATTAACAGCCACAATGATATTCCGGCAGTCGCGAGCTGGTTCCATCAGCAGGGTGTCCAACGCCTGGCGCTAAGTATGGGGAAAGATGGCGTTTATTTCAGCGAAGTTGACGGACAGACTGGCTGGTCGCTGCCACTGAATATCAACATTGTAAATGTGACCGGTGCCGGAGACGCCATGATGTCAGGACTGGCAAGTTGCTGGCTGGATGATATGGAATTTGCTGAGAGTATTCGTTTTGCTCAAGGCTGTTCAGCATTAACACTCTCTTCGGAACTGACCAATAACCCTAATCTGTCAAATGGCAGTGTTAAAAAACTATTGGAATTACAACCATGAAAAATAATGCAATGGCACAATCTTACTTAGATATTTCACCGGAAGTTGCGCAGGCCTTGGCGCAAAATAAAGCCGTGGTGGCATTGGAATCTACCATTATTTCTCATGGGATGCCTTATCCACAAAACGTAGAAACAGCCTTACTGGTTGAACAGAAAATTCGTGAAAATGGCGCAGTTCCTGCCACTATTGCGGTTATAAATGGCCGGATGAAAGCGGGCTTATCGAGAGATGAAATAGAATTGCTGGGCAAAGAAGGCCACAGCATTATGAAAGTTAGCCGCCGCGATTTACCTTTTGTGGTTGCTAATGGACAGCATGGTGCAACAACAGTGGCTTCTACCATGATTATTGCGGAAATGGCCAAGATTAAGGTCTTTGCCACCGGCGGTATTGGCGGGGTGCACCGTGGTGCAGCAACCACCTTTGATATTTCCGCGGATCTACAGGAACTGGCAAAAACCAATGTCACCGTCGTATGTGCGGGCGCGAAATCTATTCTAGATTTAGGCTTAACCACTGAATATCTGGAAACCAACGGTGTTCCAGTCATTGGCTATCAAACTCGCTCACTACCGGCATTCTTTTGCCGAACCAGTCCATTTGAGGTCAGTATTACATTAGACAGTGCTGAACAAATTGCGGCGGCAATGAATGCCAAATGGGGTATGGGGCTACGCGGAGGAATGGTGGTTGCCAATCCAATTCCTGAACAATATGCACTATCAGAAAATATGATCAATGCCGCTATTGAACAGGCAGTTAGAGAATCAGAAGAGCAAGGGATTATCGGCAAGGAAAGTACACCATTCTTGCTGGCCCGAGTTGCTGAATTAACCGGTGGCGACAGTTTAAATGCCAATATCCAACTGGTATTTAATAATGCGAAATTAGCAGCGAAAATCGCCTGTTCATACCAGAGTATTATTTAATTTGTAGAACGGTAATACGCCTTAAATAGTGTCCTTATTACAGTTGCTAAATAATAGCTCATATCCTTGAGGTGCCCTGACACATTTGTTGTCCAAGGGGCACCTTTTCGAGCATGGGCTTATTATAAATACTTCGGGGGATTTATGGATTTATTGCGTAGTTTGGCGGGGATGTGCATTTTATTGCTTATCGCCTATATTTTCTCGGTAAACAAAAGAAAAATAAGATTAAGAACGGTGGGGGCAGCGTTATTGCTGCAAATCACACTAGGTGCGGTCATGCTTTATGTCCCCGCTGGCAAGTGGTTTATCTCCTCTATCGCTAATGCTGTGAATCGAGTTATTTCTTATAGTGATGCAGGTAGCGCATTTATTTTTGGCGGCTTAGTTAGCCCAAAAATGAATGAGCTATTTGATGGTGCAGGATTTGTTTTCGCTTTCCATGTGTTACCTGCCATTATTTTCATCACTTCGCTAATTTCTATTCTTTATTATCTTGGCATTATGGGCTGGTTGATAAATATTCTTGGTTCTATATTTCAAAAATTACTGGGTATCAGCAAGGTAGAGTCATTTGCGGCAGTAACAACCATTTTCCTTGGTCAGAATGAAATACCCGCAGTGGTAAAGCCCTTTATTAATAAGATGAACAGCAATGAGTTATTCACCGTGATTTGTAGCGGTATGGCATCCATCGCCGGCTCTATGTTGGTGGGATATGCTGGCCTTGGGGTGCCTATTGAATATTTGTTGGCCGCGTCATTGATGGCGATCCCCGGCGGGATACTATTTGCACGAATTATCAGCCCTGCAACGGAAGAGTCAAAAGTAGAATTTAATGAAATGACCTTCAGTGATAAACGTCCTGCCAGTATTATCGAGGCGGCGGCGAATGGCGCGATGTTGGGATTGAAAATAGCGGTAGGGGTAGCCACTGTAGTGATGGCCTTTGTGGCGTTGATTGCATTAATTAACGGTATTATTGGTGGCATCGGCGGCCTATTTGGTTTTGAGCATCTGAGTCTGGAAAGCATCCTTGGCTATGTGTTCTCACCTTTGGCTTATATTATGGGCGTGTCTTGGGAGCATGCCTCACTGGCAGGCGGCTTTATCGGCCAGAAGCTAGCCATTAATGAATTCGTCGCTTATCTGAGTTTCTCCCCTTATTTGAAAGAGACAATTGGCACATTGGATGTCAAAACCATTGCAGTTATCTCTTTTGCACTGTGCGGTTTTGCCAACTTTGGCTCAATTGCTGTTGTGGTCGGGGCATTCAGTGCTGTGGCACCAGAAAGGGCATCTGAAATTGCTCGCTTAGGGTTCCGTGCATTACTGGCGGCAACATTATCTAACCTGATGAGCGCCACTATTGCTGGTCTGTTTATTGGCTTAGGGAGCTTACTGCCTGGCTAGGATTAATAGCAATTTAATCAGTTCAATATAGCTCTGGTGCATTAATCCGGCGAGATAGAGATTAATGCACCACCCCATCATTTAATCGAGAGGGTGGCGCTTAAGATAGTAACTAATTTTGTAATCTACCGGATTAAAGGTAATCACCGAAAAATCCACAATCACCCCATCAGTTGTATTGGATACGGCTAATAATTGCAGCAATAGGGTACGCGGGTCGCAATGAAGTTGTAGAGCAAACTCTTGGCTGGCCACAATAGGTAAAAATGTCTGTCGGCAACCTTCTATTTGGTAATGAGCGTGTTTCTCAATAAAGTCATACTTTGATGATTCAAGGTGATGGTAAGTTAAATCGGGCATCAGAGCGACCGGTAGATAACTCTCCTCTATCTGAATAATCTGTTTATCAGCGTAGCGTAATCGCTTGATATAATAAGTTTTGTCATCTGGTTGAATATTCAACTGGCTGGCTATCGCTTGCGGTGCTCTGATAATTTTGAATTCAGATACTTCAGTATGAGGGGTTTTACCCAGCATTTTCATATGTTCGGTAAAACTGTTCAGATGATTATTATCATGTTTAAGATCTTTTCCGATAATAAATGTTCCCCGACCTTGCTGTCGTTCCAACAAGCCATCCTGAATTAAAACATCCAATGCTTTTCTGACCGTCATCCGTGATGCGCCAAAACGCTCAGCTAGCTGAATTTCAGACGGCAAGCAGTCACCGACAGAAATATCCTGATGATTTATTAACTTTCGGATATTGGTGACTAGATTTTTATATACCATTTTTATACCTATTTTGAGGGTGATGTTTATCACGAATAATTTTTTAATCTATTGATAATTAATTATTAAAATTTACCCAGTATAAAAAATAGCTTAAATGTCTAATTTTAGACTGAATAATATACAAATCTGTTTGGCGATTTAATGCAGTCCCGATCACAAATTTTTATCAATCGTCAGGTCATAAACGGGCGATTCCATAGAGTGATGATTGTTGATACTCACGAGGGAAACGATCATGTTTAGTTCGTTTAATAGATTTGGCGGGGCAATGCTCGGTGCGGTGCTACTTTTCCCTTTTGCTGGGATGGTCGTTGGCATATCGCTGGTGTTGCAAAATCCCACCTTTGCCAGTCCAGATAGTTTATTTTTCCAATTAATGAAAATTATTGAATCCGGTGGTTGGACTGTATTTAACAATATGGGACTACTGTTTGCTGTCGGCTTACCGATAAAATTAGCCAATAAAGCACCGGCTTCTGCTTGTCTGGTTTCTTTAATTACTTACCTGACCTTTAATGCCTTTCTTGGTGCAATGTGTGAAGTATGGGGTGCACATTGGGGCGTTAATTTTGCGCAAGAAACTGGTGGTACCAGCGGGTTGGCAACCATTGGCGGGATTAAGACACTGGATACCAGTGTGATTGGCGCCATCTTATGTGGCAGTTTGGTCACTTGGATACACAACCGCTATTACTCCACCAAACTACCTGACTATATTAGTATTTTTCAGGGAGCCGCTTTCGTTAATATCCTCGGCTTCATTGTTATGTTGCCGCTGGCCTTCATTACACTGATGTTATGGCCAAAAGTGCAGTTAGGTATGATTTCATTACAAGGCTTTATTTTGCATGCCGGTAATTTGGGTATCTGGTGCTATATCTTCTTGGAAAAGATCTTATTACCTACAGGTCTGCACCATTTTGTTTATAGTCCTTTCCAATATACCGATGTTGCGGTACCCGGCGGCACTACATTGTACTGGTTGACTCATTTACAAGAATTCAGTCAATCCACTGAGCCGCTAAAACAACTTTTCCCAGCCGGTGGTTTTGCTATGCAGGGGAATGGGGCGGTATTTGGTGGTTTAGGTATGGCCTTGGCGATATACAGTACGGCGAAACCGGAAAATAAAGCCAAAGTTGCCGGGTTACTGATCCCTGCAACCATTACCAGCATGTTTATCGGTATTACTGAGCCGCTAGATTTCACCTTCCTATTTATTGCTCCGGCACTGTTTGTGGTTCATGCCATGCTTTCCGCCACCATGACAGTCGTCATGTATAGCTTGGGTGTGGTGGGGAACTTTGGTTCCGGGATTCTTGAGTGGGCGACGCAAAACTGGATTCCAATGTTCAGTAACCATGCCAATGTGATGATTACTCAGATTATTGTCGGTCTCATATTCAGTGGTGTCTATTTCCTGATATTCCGTATTTTAATTCTCAAATTTAACTTCAAAACCTTGGGCCGCGAAGATAGCGATCTCAAGCTTTATTCAAAGCAAGACTACAAACAAAAAGGTGACAATCAAGGGAATGAATTCCAACAACGCGCCAGCGCTTATTTAGAGGCTGCTGGTGGGAAAGACAATATCGCCAGCTTCACCCACTGCTTTACCCGCTTAAGATTAGTTGTAAAAGATATTAGCCGAGTTCAACCGAGCACAGCATTTAAGGCCTATTCCGCGATTGAAGTTTATAAAAATGGCAATGATGTGCAGGTGATTGTTGGCAACAATGTGACGCATATTTATGAACAATTTGCAGAGTTGATGAATTAAGGAGTTTTTTAGATGAAGAAATCATCCATTTTGATTGCTGGTGGTGGTTCAACCTATACCCATGGCATTATTCTTATGCTGTTGGATAATTTACATCGTTTCCCTATTTCGGAAATAAAACTGTATGACAATGACGGGCCGCGGCAGGAAGTTGTGGCTAAAGCCTGTGAAATTATTCTGCGTGAACAATCCAGCGGAATAAAATTCTCCTATACCACAGACCCTAAAGTCGCTTTTAGTGGTGTTGATTTCGTGATGGCGCATATTCGGCAAGGTAAACTGCCGATGCGTGAAAAAGACGAAAAAATCCCAATGAAATATGGCTGTGTTGGGCAGGAAACCTGTGGGGCTGGTGGGATTGCTTATGGCATGCGATCCATTGGCGGTGTGCTGGAGATTCTTGATTATATGACGGAATATTCGCCAAAGGCTTGGATGCTAAATTACTCTAACCCGGCGGCTATTGTTGCTGAAGCAACACGGCGCTTACGGCCAACAGCACGTATTTATCATATTTGTGATATGCCTATCAGTATTGAAGAGGCAATGGCAAAAATACTGCACTATCCTTCGGCGGCAGATTTGGAAACCCGCTATTACGGCCTTAACCATTTTGGTTGGTGGAATTCTGTGCGTGATAAGGTCACCGGCGAGGATTTAATGCCGCGACTGGCAGAACATGTACGGCAATATGGTTATGCTGATGAGCAAGGTGAAGGTAAAGAGGAAATAAGCTGGAGTGAAACTTTTGCCAAAGCCCGTGATAGCTTCGCATTAGATCCCAGTAGCTTCCCGAATACCTATTTGCAATATTATCTGTATGGCGATGATATGGTGGCGCACGCCTCACCGGATCACTCACGAGCAAATGAAGTGATGGAAGGCCGGGAAAAATTTGTTTTTGATGAGTGTCGTAAAATTATTGCGGAGGGCAGTGCGGTAAATACTCAACTTAAGATTGATGAGCATGCGTCTTATATTGTTGATTTAGCACAGGCCATTGCATTTAATACTAAGCGCCGTATGTTGCTGATTGTGCCTAATAAAGGCGCTATCAGTAACTTTGATGACGATGCTATGGTTGAAGTGCCTTGTTTGGTTGGAACTGAAGGGGTTGAGCCATTAGCTATTGGCGATATTCCTACCTTCCAGCGTGGGTTGCTGTATCAGCAACATGCGGTAGAAAAGTTGGTTGTTGATGCTTGGGTTGAAAAATCTTACCAAAAGCTGTGGCAAGCACTGACATTATCTAAAACCATTCCGAGTGCAAAAGTTGCAAAGTTGATTTTAGATGATCTAATCGAGGCTAATAAATCCTATTGGACGCTGAACTAGCTCTGACTAAACACCGCTCTGGTCTGTAGCGGTGAGTTAGACGCACAGTTTATAAAAGAATAATTAAAGTATTGTCGCCACCTGCCGATAACAATGTCTGATATTTATATGCTTTTTAATAATAGTCTGGCTAGCCAGAGCAATAAATTAAAGATGGGGAATGGCAGGTGAGCGAAGCGTCTAAAGAGAATTTTGTAAAAACCAATAAATTAGCGATCTGTGCAATTCTTCGTGATTTAAAGAAGAACGATACCGCAGTGATGGTGATTCATGCCCGTGGGCAATTTATTAGCCGTATCTTGGATGTCGTACCTGAAACTAATCAGTTTATTTTTGATTTTGGTAGCGTAGCTCATGAGAATATCTCGGCTCTTGCTGCCAACCAACTGACTGTTATTGCAGAACCTACCGGTGCAAAAATCGAGTTCACCTGTAATCATCTGAAAGAGATAAAATATTTATCATTACCCGCCTTTAGCACCGCTATTCCAGAAAACCTTTACTTCATCCAACGTCGAGAGTATTTCCGCGTAAATATCCCTCAGTGGCCAGCTTATTACTGCTCAGGGAAATTCGCAGATGGCAGTAAATTTTCCTATACCTTGGCTGATGTCTCTTTGGGCGGAATGGGGTTGTATGCAGTAAAAGGCAGTGAATTCCCGGTCCAGGGGTGTGGCATTCTGCGTGATGTCGCGGTTGATTTATGTGGTTTTGGTATTTTTAAACTGGATTTGCAGTTTATCCGGGCGATCGATAAGCAGGTTGTGAATAACAAAGGTGAAACGCTTACCGTACAGCGCTTGAGTTTTAAATTTCCTCGTTTAAGCCCAATCCAAGAAAAGGGATTGCAGCGTGCCATCTTTGAACTGGAAAAGCAGCAAACAGCCAAAGCGAGAAAATTTCAAGACAGCCTGTAATCTTTGAAGGTATATCCTAATTTTATTTATACTCATTATTGCTACTACAGCGGCGATCATCGCCGCAATGTGAAATAAAATGGATAGTCAATCAGCGCTATCTGGACTGAACAAAATAAAAGCTGAAAAATATGTTGAATTATCATGCAACTGCCCCAATATTATAAGCTTGTCACTAAGGAGGATTAAGTATGGGGATCAGCGAAGAAGAGAGTATCCGCCGTTTGACTGATGAGAAAAACTCTATTGGTCATACGGCTAAATGGGTAGCAATTATTTCTGCTGTCTATTTTGTTATTATGTTGTTTTATCAGCATGAATTGGGTGTATTAACCTTGGCTGGTGGGATTTTTGTGGTGTCATTTTCTATCTGGATGAAGAAACGCCAGAAAGTGAAATCCTATAAAGATCAACTGCAACAGATGGGCGATGATAAAATGGTTTAAGCCAAAACTAACACGCCGATTAGCCTGATTTATCAGAGGAACAGCAGGAATAGTACCTGATGAACTGTTCGTCCGATTTTCAGCCTTTTGCTTCTTTTCGTTTGCAACTCTGTAAGCGCCTTCCGAATATTGCTTTTATCTCTATGATGATTTGTCCGCCGGCTTGAACGATTTGGACATATTAAACCCCGTCACGACGAATGCCATTTGCTCATACAATCTTTTGGCTTGTGGATTATCGGCCGCAACTCGCAGTTTTATCTCAAATATACCCTGTTCAACCAACCGCTTTTCCAATTCCTGTAAACAGGATGAACCATAACCTTTGCGCTGATACTGTGGTAACACGTAGAAATCTTTAATAAAGGCTGCACTGTCATTTTCAGCCAAGCCATACCATAAATAACCAACCCGTTGCTCTTGGCCCGAGTCGGCTTTATTTTCGATACAATATAAGTGGTCATTTGGGCTATTAATACCTTGCGGTAGATAGCCATCAAAGCTGTGTGTCGCATGCTCCACGGCTTGCTCGTGGCTATAACCACTATTGGATGATAAATCCTGTGCATATTCTGCGATAAATAAATTCCGATAATCGGCGAGCTCCTCAGAACACATTGCTCGGAGTGTTACCATGATATTTTCCTTAATAAAATTGCACTATTGAGATATTTCAGTCTATCTATAACTTCAATGACTTTGGGTATATAGTGAATTGAGTTCAAGATAAACATATTAACGTTTTGCAGGAAATAAGATACATAAAGTAAATCATAAGGTTAACTATAAACGGGGATGTAATGACAACACAAAATAGCCATAAAGATGCAGTTGAAAGGCAGTTTGGTGATCAGGCCAATGCTTATTTAACCAGTGCGGTCCATGCTCAGGGTAAGGATTTACAGCGCCTGACAACACTACTGCAACCTCATGGCGATGCCCGTTTACTCGATCTCGGATGTGGTGCCGGACATGCCAGTTTTACTGCTGCGGCGGTGGTTAAGTCAGTAGTTTCTTATGATCTTTCAGCGCAAATGCTGCAAGTGGTTAGCCAAGCGGCAGCGGATAAAAAACTGACTAATATAGAGGTGAAACAAGGCCTCGCTGAGTCATTGCCGTTTGATGATCAGAGTTTTGATATTGTCATTAGCCGGTACTCTGCTCATCACTGGCACGATGTTGGTCAGGCTTTACGCGAAGTTAAGCGGGTATTACGTCCCGGCGGCAAAGTTATTTTTATGGATGTGGTCTCCCCCGGTCATCCAGTGTTAGATATTTATCTACAAACGGTGGAAGTTTTACGTGATACCTCACATGTACGAAATTACGCCCCGGGTGAATGGCTAGCGCTGTTTACTGATGCTGGGTTGGTCATTAATGAAGTGACCTCCGATAGACTGCATTTGGAGTTCAGTAGTTGGATTGCCAGAATGCGCACACCAGAATATTTCGCTATCGCGATCCGTGAACTGCAAAAATCAGCCTCTGATAGTGTGATTAATCATTATGAGATTCAAGCTGATGGTTCATTTACCAGCGATATTATGATGATTGTTGCAAAGCGTAACTGAGTATTTATTAATGTGGGCGGTGTTGGTAATATACATCCGTCCGCACTTTAGTATTTTCTGTTCATTTTTCTTGTGACATAAATATATTTATTTCCTCCTTATTCCATCCACAATGATTGATTTTCTTTACACAGCATTACGTCCCCTTGCATTGCCCCACCCATAATTAACTTCACAAAGACATTACATATAACCTGTCAGTTGGAGCACATTATGAAACTATTACCTGTCATCGCTGCTGCACTTATTGCTACTGCTTCATTCGCCACTATGGCTGCACAAGAAGTCAGCCCAGAACAAGCAACTAAGTTACAAAGTATGGGTGTGATTTCTCTTTCCAATATCAGTGGTTCTCCGATGGATGTGGAATCAGCACTTAACGCGAAAGCTACCGCTGATGGCGCAGGCCACTACCGGATTATTGGCATGAGTAACCCTGGAGACTCCAGTGACTACAGTGCCAGTGCTGAGATTTATCATTGATTTGTCACAATAAGTGATAATTAATGAAACAGTTAGATACAGTATTAATATTGATCACTAGCGCAATATGACAATAGCGCGTCATTGTTATATTGCGCTTGCTTATTTCAATATTGTTCATATCCATACAGTCAGTTTTTTTCTATTTATCTGCCGAAAATAATTAACTCTTAGAGCAATCTTAATGATAACTTCAGGAATATAAGGTGTTATTGTAGTCCATCCGGGTTTCCGAGGAGCGGCTATGTTAAACACTGTCCGGCGTAATTTTAAAAGTCAGTTCTCTTATTTGCAGCGCTTTATTGCCTCCCCCCGTACTGTTGGCACATTGGCTCCTTCTTCGCCTTGGTTGTGTCAGGCGATGTTAAATCAGGTCGATTGGAGACAAGACCTTAATATTGCTGAGTTAGGTGCTGCTGATGGGGTGCTGACAAAGCGTATTTTGTCACATATGTCGGAGAACTCCCGCTTACAGGCGTATGAGATTCAGCCACATTTCGCACACGCATTACACCAGATAAACGACTCGCGCTTGCAGGTCGCGTTCCGGTCAGCTGAGCAGTTGGATCAAGATTACGATGCCGTATTTTGTTGCCTACCACTGCTGTCGATCCCAACCAAGATCAGCATCAAGATATTACAACAGGCCCAGCAGCGCTTACGTGCAAACCATGGGGTTTTGGTCCTGTTCCAATACAGCCACCTTTCCGAACCCTTATTATCCCGCTATTTTACGTGGAAAAAAATACGGGTGGTGCGCAATTTCCCTCCAGCATTAGTCTATATTTGTCAGCCTCGCTAAGGCTCAATACACTTCTGTTCGCTGTGCTATAACCTCTGGTTTACCAGAGGCTTATTAGCTCAGTATCTATCCCAGACAAGCTTGGCGGCCTCTTTCAGAAATTCTTCTGACTTATCCAAACACATAACCAATTCAATTGAAAATACCAATGATAATGATTATCATGCGCGATTGTTTTTTTCTGATTGTGTGAAGTGAATGCGCCATTTTCAAGCTCTATTGGTTTTCTGTCTGCTGATTGTCTCATTCGATGGGCTGACAAAAACTGTTACTGATATTCTGGGGCGTCAGGTCAACGTACCGGATAACCCACAGCGTATTATTCTGGGTGAAAGCCGGATGTTATATACGCTGGCATTATTGGAGCCTGGAAATCCAGCACAGCGCGTGATTGGTTGGCCCGCAGATCTTGAGCGTTTCGATGCACAAAGCTGGCAGCTTTATACCCAGCAATTTCCTGAAATCGCTCAAATCCCAATAATTGGCAGTGGAAATATTCGTCAGATAAACGTTGAGCGACTGATCCAGTTACAACCCGATCTGATTATTTTGCCACGATTTGCCCGTGCTGAAGGGGATGATGGAACACTGGCGGGTTTAACTAAAGCGGGTATTCCGGTTATCTATGTGGATCTGCGGATCGATTTGCTAAATCACACGGTCCCCAGTATTAAATTATTAGGCGAAGTGCTTAATCGTCAGGATCGTGCTGAGCAATTTATTAATTTTTATCAGCAACATATGCAGCTAATTCAACAACGCCTGGCACAGCATCAAGGGCGAAAACCGACCGTTATGCTGCATTTACACCTTGGGCGACGGGAAAGCTGCTGTACCACGGCCTCCAAAGGCAATCTTGGCGATCTAATTGCTTTTGCTGGTGGCGATAATATTGCTGCTTCACGTATTAATAGCGTTTATGGTGAGCTGAATCCTGAAAACGTGCTGCAAGCGAATCCGGATATCTATATTGCCACTGGCATGGCGGGGCCAACAGGCAAGCGTTTTTCCAGCTTACAGCTGGGGCCATTAGTTAATGCTGAACAAGCACAGCGCAGCTTTCAGCAACTGTTATCAGACCAACCTATTCTTTCTCACCTCGACGCGGTGGCTCAAGGGCGTGCCTACAGTATTTGGCACAACTTTTACCTTAGCCCTTATCACGTCGTAGCAGTAGAAATGTTTGCCAAGGCGTTTTATCCACAGCTCTTTGCCGACATCAATCCCCAACAAACATTCCAACAATTATATCAACAATTTTTGCCGTTACCTTTCTCAGGGATTTATTGGAGTCAGTTCAAGAATGAAAATAATTAAGCGCCAGCATGCTTACTGGTGCAGCCTGCCTATGCTTGCAATGGGGTCGGTCGCCCATGGCGCAGACGATCTTACAGCAGATAAAAATAGCGAAGAAAAAACCAAAATCGTGGTCGTGGGTCAGCAGCGCGAAGCCGATACCCAAAGCTATCAGCCGACAACTTCGGTGACCGGCACTCGCACTAATACCAATCTGTTGAATGTACCGCAGGCAGTCAATGTTGTGCCACGGCAAGTACTGCGCGATCAGGCGGTTAGAAATATTGACGAAGCCTTATATAACGTCAGTGGGATTACACAGTCGAATACATTAGGCGGCACTCAGGATGCCATTATAAAACGTGGATTTGGTGATAACCGCGATGGTTCCATTCTGCGTGATGGTGTTCGCTCGGCGCAGGCACGTAATTTTACGCCAACTACGGAGCGGGTTGAAGTTCTTAAAGGCCCGGCATCGATGCTATATGGCATGGGGGAACCGGGTGGGGTAATCAACATGATTACCAAGAAACCACAGCTAGTGCAGCAAACTCATATTGAAGGTTGGGGCACCAGTTTTAAAGGGGGCGGCGGTCAGTTGGATGTCACCGGCCCGCTCGGCCAATCCGGCTTTGCTTATCGAATGATTGTTGATCATGATGAAACCGATTACTGGCGCAACTTTGGTCGTAACCGCCAAACGGTAGTCGCGCCCTCGGTTATGTGGTTTGGTGAAACGACCGCGGTGCGGCTGGCTTATGAGCATATGGAGTATCTCACTCCCTTCGATCGCGGCACAATTATTGATAGCCGCACAGGGAAGCCAGTTGATACTCCACGAGATCGTCGTTTCGATGAGCCCTATAACGCGACTCGGGGTGATCAGGACAATATCACGCTGCAAGTGGATCAGGTGCTTAATGATAACTGGAAGAGCTCACTGACCTATGCGTACAACCGCAATCGTTATAGTGATAATCAGGCCCGCGCGTTGTTACTTGATCCCGTTACCGGCGTATTGAGTCGACAGGCTGACTCGACAGCCAGTGCTGTTAGCCGGGCCCAGGCGGTGCAGATGACACTGAATGGCGACCTTGATTTGGCAGGAATGGGCCATCAGATGCTGTTTGGTTTCGATTATGAAGATAACCGTACATATCGTGGCGATATGATTCGTGGTAAAAAGAACTCAAATTTCAATATCTACCATCCGATATACGGTTTGATGCCAACCTCGACCGCAGTCAGTGCCAAAGACAGCGACCAGCGCGAAAACCTGAAAAGTTATGGCTGGTTTATGCAAGATTCTGTTGAGTTGACGGATAAATGGATTGTACTGGCAGGTTTACGTTACGATCATTTTGATGTTTTCGCGGGTAAAGGCCGGCCTTTCATCACTAATACCGATAGCTCTGACAGCAAATTGATTCCACGAACTGGCGTGGTTTATAAACTGACGCCAGAAGTCTCTCTTTACGCCAGCTACAGTGAGTCCTTCAAGCCTAATTCCTCTATCGCCACACAGATAGATTCATTGCCACCGGAGCAGGGGCAATCTTGGGAAATGGGTAGTAAGGTCGAGTTAGTCAATGGGGTTACCGGCACACTGGCACTGTTTGATATTGCTAAGCGTAATGTCATGGTGAATGAGTTAGTTAACGGTGAAACAGTGACTCGAACTGCGGGTCGAGTACGTTCGCAAGGGGTAGAATTTGATGTGGCTGGGCAATTGACTGACAGCTTAAGTGCAATAGCGACCTATGCTTATACCGATGCCAGAGTGACGGAAGATCCTGATAATAAAGGTAATCAAATGGCTAATGTCGCCCGAAATAGCGCATCATTATTCTTGGCGCAGGCATTGGGCTCTACGGGGTGGCAGGGCGGTGATGATTTGCGCGTTGGCGCTGGTGCACGATATGTCGGGCGGCGTGCGGGTGATGCTGCTAATAGTTTTACCTTAGATGATTACACCGTAGCTGATGCTTTCATCTCATATTCATTACCCATTAATAATTATCGGGTGAAATGGCAGCTCAATGTGAAAAATATCTTTGATAAAACCTATTATCCTTCTAGTGGTGGCAATTTACGGGTTGCTGTTGGAGAACCTCGACAGTTTGTTCTGCGGGCTAGTGTCGATTTCTAATTAGGGTTATCAATCGATACTGATTAATGCCGTGAGCCGGATGGTGATGCAATATCATTCATACTTGGTGTATAGTTAATTTTACATGACTGTAAAGTTTGCACTACTCTCAATTATAGGTATGATTTGCATCTACAGCCTGGAGCTGGAAGTTAATCCTGTTTAACCGGTCAACAAGGGTGGCCGGTTTCTTGATGGCGAGAATTTATCCTCAGAAGTTGATGCGAAAGGACTTTCAAGTAATGACACAGACTATCTTCATGGTAGGTGCGCGCGGTGCGGGTAAGACAACAATAGGGAAAGCGTTGGCGCAAGCGTTGAGGTATCGGTTTATTGATACCGACCTATTTATGCAGCAAACCTTGCAGTCCAGTGTTGCTGAGCTTGTCGCCCGTGAGGGATGGGATGGTTTTCGCTTGCGGGAAAGTATGGCCTTACAGACCGTAACTGCCGCTAAAACTGTGGTAGCAACCGGTGGTGGCGCAGTATTGTCTCAAGATAATCGTATTTTTATGCGCAATCATGGGCTGGTTATTTATCTGCGGGCCTCTGCCAATGTGCTGGCTGGGCGGTTAGCAGAAGATCCAGAAGATGCCCAGCGACCAAGTCTTACTGGTAAACCTATTGTTGAGGAAATGCTGGACGTGTTGGCGAGCCGAGAGGCGTTATATCAAGAGGTTGCTCACCATGTATTGGATGCAACTCAGTCGCCAGAAGAGGTGGTTGAACATATTTTGCAGATTTTATCTGATGAGAAAGTGAAGTAGCGGGGTGTTTCTATTTGTAGGATGAATAATTAGCCCATCTGATTGCCCGATAATTGTACGAAGCGTATAATGATAACCTACGTAATCATTTTGACGTAAATCATTTACGTTGACTCATGCCACTCAAGGCAAGGCCATTCAAGGCGGGCCGATGAAAACCTTCAAATTATTTATCCACCAACACACCAATTTTATGCCTGCTTTCTGGTCAATTTTGATTGTGGTTTTTGAAACGTCGCTGGCGCTGTATATTTTACGTAACCTCTAATTCCCCTTACTCGCTTCTTGCCCATGAACCTTCACCTATGTTGTGAAGGTGTTTGCTATTGATGGTTTTACCCGAATAGCCTCTTTTCTGGGTCGAAAAATCTGTCCGTTGCCTGAAAATCGTACGCTTTCTCGGCAACTTTGCCGGTGAATCCGGTTATGATCCCAATTCACCATAATAATCAGTGACAGAGCGTTTACAGTGACTCTAATATGAAAGCTCAATCTTGATTAAGACGCGGGTGCAAAAACTATGCTGAAATTTAATGAGTATTTTACCGGGAAAGTGAAATCTATTGGTTTTGACAGTGACAGCATTGGGCAAGCTAGCGTTGGGGTGATGGAAAAGGGCGAGTACACATTCAGTACGGCTAAAGCGGAAGAGATGACAGTGATCACCGGTAGCCTAAAAGTACTGATTCCTGGTTCATCAGGTTGGGAAGTCTTTAAGCCAGGCGAAACTTTCTACATCCCTGGGGAAAGTGAATTTAACCTGCAAGTTGCTGAGGCATCTTCATATTTGTGTAAATATTTGAGCTAATTGCTTCCTTGAATTTTGCCCTCTCCATGCCAGAGAGGGCGATATATCTCTTTAAGCGACAGTGTGTTAGTGCTGCGCCTCGCCACCTAAGGCTTCAATCAGGTTTTTAATCAGAGCGGCCAATTCACTGGTCATCAGAATAAAATCGGCATCAAAGCGCTGAGCAAAATCTTCCCGATCAATATCTTCATTCTGTTCACGCAGAGTGTCTGAGAATTTCAGGCGTTTCAGTGAGCCATCATCGGACAGCACCAATTGGATGCGCTCTTGCCAATCCAGCGCTAATTTGGTGACCAACTTACCGGCTTCAATGTGCACTGCAATTTCATCGCTGAACAGATCCTGCTTCTTACAGCGGATCACGCCGCCCTCTTCTAGAATGGCCTTTAATTCGGCTTCATCCATTAAGGTAAAACCTGCAGGCAATTCTTTGCTACGTACCCACTCGGTTAGGGTCAGCTCGATAGGATTTTCTAATGTCAGCGGCACAACTGGTAATGAACCCAAGCTTTTACGCAGTAAAGCCAAGGTATCTTCGGCCCGCTTGGCACTGGCTGCATCGACCATAATTAGGTCGTTGACAGTATCAATCCACAAGAATGTCTGATTAAAGCGACTGAATGCCCGTGGCAATAAACTGTGCAGAACTTCATCTTTTAATGAGTCTTTTTCAGTTTTTTTCAGCTTGCGATGTTGTTCACCTTCCAGCCGTTCAATTTTTGCCTGCAATTCTTGCTTAATCACCGGTGATGGCAAGATTTTCTCTTCTTTGCGCGCACAAATGACGATTTGACCATTAACCGTATGAGTTAATGCATCGCTGTGTGACCCCATCGGTGATACCCAACCGGTTTTAGCCATATCCTGACTGCCGCATGGCGTGAAGCTCAGGGCGCTTAACTGTTTTTCCATTTCGTCCGCAGACAGTGAAACTTCCCGGCTCAAACGGTAAACCATTAAATTCTTAAACCACAGCATAGTGTTATCCCTGGCTCGGGCGCGCCTGGAGCGCGCGAGTTAATCAAACGCAGGGCGGCATGATAACGAATTGAGGCGTCGGCCCCTAGTAAAAAGAATAAGAAAAAAAGGGAGCCAGCTAGCAATTCATTGAAGATTATTGCTATCTGAAGAGATTCAAACGCCACAGAATGCAAAAATGCGGGTGACAAAGATTGTGTCGCAGCGAGGTATTGTCCAAACTGAGTGAGAGGATTTGTATTAGTGCCAAAAACCCTAATTGATAGAATCTTCTGTCAAAAATATATTTGCCGATAAATTTTCTGTCTATAAAACAGAGAGCAACCCTGTCAATGAGGTGAGGCGCTATGCGCATTGGTATAGATTTAGGTGGCACCAAAATTGAAGTCATTGCTTTAGCTAATGACGGGACAGAGCTTTTCCGCAAGCGGGTCGATACTCCGCGCCATGATTATCAACAAACTTTACTGGCGATTGCGGATTTGGTTATGGATGCTGAACAAGCCATTGGGGAGCAGGGCAGTGTTGGTGTGGGGATTCCAGGCACGCTTTCTCCTTTTACCGGCAAGGTAAAAAATGCCAATTCTGTATGGTTGAATGGTCAGGTGCTAGATAAAGATTTGTCAGAGTTACTCTCTCGTCCGGTACGTCTGGCAAATGATGCTAACTGTTTGGCTGTATCGGAGGCCACCGATGGTGCCGGAGCCGGAAAACATCTGGTGTTTGCGGCTATTATTGGCACGGGCTGTGGGTCTGGTATTGCTATTGATGGGCGCGTACATGCTGGTGGTAATGGCATCGCCGGTGAGTGGGGGCATAATCCGTTACCGTGGCAAAATGATGAAGAGCGGCAGTATCAGCAAGAAGTTGCTTGTTATTGCGGTAAAAAAGGCTGTATTGAAACCTTCGTTTCCGGCACTGGCTTTGCCACCGATTACTTCCGTTTGAGCGGTAAACCTCTTAAAGGTCATGAAATTATAACCTTGGTTGAGCAAGGTGATGCGGTTGCTGAACAAGCTATTAGCAATTATGAACAGCGGTTGGCAAAATCACTGGCCCATGTAATAAATCTGTTTGATCCCGATGTGGTGGTATTGGGCGGAGGGATGAGTAATGTCGACCGATTGTATAAAACATTACCGAGGTTAATCAGCCCTTGGGTCTTTGGTGGTGAGTGCGAAACGCCAATCCGTAAAGCATTGCATGGGGATTCGAGTGGGGTGCGTGGCGCCGCCTGGCTGTGGCCTGCAATTACCCTTCGCCCTTGACGCTACAGCGTTGTTAGCTGCACTCACTTACCCGAATCACTTACTTGAGTAAGCTCATCGGGATGCGTTCGTTTGCTGCCTAGCTGTAACGCCAATGACTTTGGGTAATTTCTTACCCTGCGTTTTGAGAGCCCGAGAGTGTTGGCTAGGCCCACTTACCCGAATCACTGACTTGAGTGAGCTCATCGGGATGCGTTCGTTTGCTGCCTAGCTGTAACGCCAATGACTTTGGGTAATTTCTTACCCTGCGTTTTGAGAATCCGAGAGTGTTAGCTAGGCCCACTTACCCGAATCACTGACTTGAGTAAGCTCATCGGGATGCGTTCGTTTGCTGCCTGGCTGTAACGCCAATGGCTTTGGGTAATTTCTTACCCTGCATTTTGAGAGCACGATGGTGTTAGCTAGGCCCACTTACCCGAATCACTGACTTGAGTAAGCTCATCGGGATGCGTTCGTTTGCTGCCTAGCTGTAACGCCAATGACTTTGGATAATTTATTTAGCCTGCGTTTTGAGAACCCGAGAGTGTTGGCTAGGCCCACTCACCTGAATCACTGACTTGAGTAAGTTTATCGGGATGCGTTCGTTTGCTGCCTGGCTGTGGCCTGAATGACTTTGGGTAGTTTCTTACCCTGCGTTTTGAGGGCACGATGGTGTTAGCTAGGCCCACTCACCTGAATCACTGACTTGAGTAAGTTTATCGGGATGCGTTCGTTTGCTGCCTGGCTGTGGCCTCAATGGTTTTGGGTAATTTCTTCCCCCTCGTTTTGAGAACCCGAGAGGGTTGACTAGGCCCACTCACCCGAATCACTGACTTGAGCGAGCTCATCGGGATGTGTTCGTTTGCTCCCTGGCTGTGGCCTCAATGACTTTGGGGGCTTATATTTGTCCTGCGGTTTTGAGGCCGTAACAAGGGCGAGCTGTATTGGCTTAGTCTTGATTTACCCTAAAAATATTATCCAGGCGGCTAACACCCAGCCCGTTGATTTTTTTCACTTTAATTTGCACTGGGATTCGGTCTTTCATTGCCTCAACATGGCTAATAACCCCGATGGTTTTGCCCGACGCATTCAGGCTATCCAGGGCATCCAGTGCGGTATCCAGTGTCTCAGCATCCAACGTACCAAAACCTTCATCAAGGAACAGTGAGTCAATACTGGTTTTATGGCTGACCAAATCCGATAGTGCCAGAGCTAAGGCCAAACTGACCAAAAAGCTCTCTCCCCCAGATAGTGTGCGGGTATCACGTATAGCATCTGCCTGCCAGGTATCCACTACTTGCAGCTCTAGTGCATCGCTGGTTTTTCGTTGCAGCTGATAGCGGCCATGCAAACGACTAAGCTGGTTATTTGCCAGATAGACCAAATGGTCGAGTGTTAGACCCTGCGCGAACTTGCGGAATTTATCGCCTTCTTTGGAGCCAATTAAGTGATTGAGATAGCTCCAATCATCATATTGTTGTTGGCTACGTTCAATTTGCTCAAACAGCGCGTGCTGATTGCTACGACGAACGGCGTCGCTCTCTAGCTGATTGCGTAATTCACCTTGACGCAATGTATTGGCTTTTAACTGTGCCAGTAGTTGCTCTGACTGCTGCTGTAATAGTGTCAATTCAGAGGTTTGAGACACACCGGCAGGGCAAGCTTGGAGATATTGCTCCAATGCTTCATTGGCTTGTTGTAGTCGGATATTGGCTTGTTGCTGGCGCTCGCTCAATTGTTGCTGCCATTGCTGCAAACGTTGCCTTTCTTCTTCGCTTAGTAATGCTGCGGTTAAGGCTGCTTCATCAATGAACTCACTGTTTGCCAGTGCTTGCTGTAATTCAGTTTGGGCGGTGGCGGCGCGCTGCTGATTTTGTTGCTGCTGCTGCTCTAAACCTGCCAGTTCACCGGATATCAGGTGAAGTTGGGATTGAGCTTGTTGCAGGGCCGTCGCTGCATTCTGTTGTGCTAATTCTACTTGCTGCTGTTGCTGGCGTAGTCGCTGACGTGCCTCGGTCACATTGTCGTCGCCAAATAGGGCGTGGCGATGCTGATTGTGTTGTTGCAGCAGGATTTCAGCTTGTTGATGTTGCAGGCTAAGGACTGATAATTGGTCGACATATTCTTGCAAGTGGCGACGCTCATTTTCAATCTGCGTTTCCAGTGCTTTTTGCCCAAGTTCCAGTTGTTGTTGCTCTTGTTGATACTGATGCCAGCGCTGATTTTCTGCTTCGCGTTGTGCCAGCCAACTTTCCTGCTGACTTGTTTCAGGTATTGATAGCGAAACTGCCGCCAGAGCATCGCTGAAACTTTGGCGCATTTTTGCCAACTCATCTTGCTGGCGCTGATGTTGGGCAACCAATTGTTGGTGGGATTGCTGGGTATCTTGTTGACGCTGAAGCACCAGTGATAACTGTTGTTGATGCTTTTGTTGCAGTTGCTCTGCTTGGGCCAGCATATCTTTGGCTTGTTGATGTTGCTGGTTCAGTTGTTCATATTCGGCCAGTTTTTGCTGGCAGAACTGTTCAGACTGCTCCTGTTGTTCCAGCCAGATTGTTAACGCCGCCACGTCATTTAATGCCAATGTCAGCGCCAACGGTTTTGTCAGTGTTTGCCAGCGTTGGTGATAATCCGCCAGTTGCTGCTGGCTTTGTTGTAGCTCTTGTTCCAGACGCAACTGCTGCTGTTGGGTATTTCCTACTTGTGTACGTAATTCTGTTCCGGCGGTGAAGAGTTGTTCAACCTGAAGGCGCAGCGCCTCAACTCGTACCGCAGTTTCTGATGGTTTTACCGCTTGATACTCAGTAATCGCCGGGTGATCCACTGCGCCACATAGTGGGCAAGCATCACCTGGTTGCAGTTTGGCCCTTTCTGCTTCTAGGCGGACTATCTGCTTTTCGCGATCCAGAAGGGCTTCCAAATCCGTCAGATGCTGTTTTTGTTGTTTATATCGTTGACGTTTTTCGGCTAACTGCTGTTCCAGTTGCTTTAGCTGCTGTTGCTGACTAATTAACTGTTGCTGCTGTTTATCGTGCTGTGTCTGAACTTGCTGCGCTAGAGGGGATAATGCCGCTAATTGCTGTCGCACTGCCCGCTGTTGCTGGAGTTCACTCAACTGGTGGCGTAACTGTGCCGAGGGGTGCAACTGCTCAAGTGCCGATAGTTGTTGCTGGATGCTGCTTGCTTGCAAGTTGGCTTGCACTAATGCCGCTTGCTGCTGTTTATCCTGCTCGTTCAGTGTGGCAGTTTGCTGTTGCAAGTTGTTGAGCAACGTAACCAGTTGCTGTAACTGTTGCTCGCTTTCAACGGATTGTTGTTGCTGTATATGTAACTGACGGAATTGCTCACGCCACAAAGGTAGATTTTTTTCCCAATGTTGATGGTGAGCATTAATATGTGCATATTCAGCCAGTTGTTGCAGGCGTTGATGGGTTTGTTGCAGTTGCCGCTCATTGAGTTCTAGCTGTTGTTTACTTTGTTGCTCTTTACCTCGCAGTTGCTGTAGCTGTGTCGCAAGCTGCGCCAAGAGATGCTGTTGCTGGGTAATAAGGTTATCCAGTGGCACCACTTTTTGTTCAATTAGTGTTTCTTGCTCATGCTGTTTGGTAGCTTGCTGCTGGCGAGCTAAGTTGGCTTGCTCCAGTGCTTCAGCCAGCGGGGTAAGTTGCGCCTGAAGTTGTTGCTGTTGTTGGGCCAGAGTAGTGACACGCAGTTGTATTTGTTGCAAATCTTGCTGGCTGCGTGAACATTCTCGCAGCAAAGGACGTAGTTTTTCTGCGGGCTCACTACGGGCCAGTCGTTGCAACTCCGGCTGAGCCTGTTGGTATTCTTGCTCAATGAGTTTTTGCTGTTGCTGAAATTCCAGCAGATTTTTTTGCTGCTGCTGCCAACCGACTAGCCAGTTTATCTGTTTCTGATTGGTTTGTTGCTCTGAGGTGAGTTGCTTTTCTTGTTCGCCAAGAGCATCAATTTGTTGCGCCACAGCCAGGCGCTGCTCTTCATTCAGCAGTTCAATGCCACTGGCACGCTGATGTAAAGCATCCAGCGAGATCTTAGCCTGCTTATGTTGCTCAAATACATGCTCAGATAGCCGCCCATAGATGTCGGTGCCGGTTAACTCTTCTAATAATTCCGCACGATCATTGGCATCAGCATTGAGGAACGCAGCAAATTGCCCCTGCGACAGCATCATGGATTTGGTAAAACGGCCAAAATCCAGCCCAGTGATTGCCGCCACCATATCCAATTTGTCACGTACTTTATCCGCCAGAATTTTGCCGTCTTCGCAGAGCGCCAATTCAACTTTAGGGGCTTGCAGATTCCCTTCTGGGCTATTTTTAGCGCGGCGCTGGCTCCAGAATGCGCGGTAGCGGGTGCCTTTTACCTCAAACTCAACTTCGGCCAGTGACTCCGCTGTATGGCGGGTCATTAATTCATTCTGGCTGGGCGTGACATTCAGCCGTGGAGTCTGGTGGTACAACGCAAGACAAATTGCATCCAACAGTGTGGTTTTACCGGCGCCAGTGGGGCCAGTGATCGCGAATAATCCGTTGCTGGCAAACGGCTCAGCGGTGAAATCTATCTTCCACTCGCCTTGCAGAGAGTTAATGTTTTTCAGACGCAGGCTTAAAATTCTCATATAGATTGCTCCTCTGCGGCATCTTTGCCTTGCGTTACGTCTTCAATAACTTGATGAAACATTTGGCGCATACGCTGTTGGCGCGGCTCGGCTAAATCGGCCTCCAGTGCCAGTCTGCGCTCAAATACATCAGACACACTCAGCTCATTGAGGGTCTCTTTTTCTTGCCGGTCTATTCCGATATTGCGTTGCTCTTTACTGCGGCGTAATAACACCACTTCAACTGGGAGTTCCGCAGTTAGTGCTTGAATTCGTCTTTGGATATCAGTGAGATAGTCTTGAGTGGCAACCTCGATATCCAACCATACCGGTAAACCTTGGTGGTCAGCGAATTTAGCCAACTGTTGCTCTATCTGCGGTAAATCACCTTTGACTAGCTGCATTGGCTGAAATTGTGGAATAAACAGTGGGGTAACTGACGACAATGTTTGTTGCGTAAATTCCACCAGATAGACGCTTTTCTCCTTGCTTAACTCATCAAAACTCAAGGCGATTGGCGAGCCGCTGTAACGAATATGTTCAGTTTTGGCCACTTGCTGAGCACGATGGATATGACCCAAAGCAATATAATCCGCAGGAGGGAAAGCTTGCGCCGGGAAAGCATCCAATGTGCCGATATAAATATCGCGAACCGAGTCACTGGTCGTCACACCAACAGTAGTCAGGTGCCCGGTGGCGATAATCGGTAAGGGTAAATTTAGCTCGGAACGCCGTTCAACAGCTCGCTGATATAGCGCCTGATAGTGAGCCGCGATTGCTTCTTGCAATGCCAGTTGCTTTTGCCCGCCAGATTCACCTGCCTGACTGGTCACTAAATCACGGGGTCGTAGAAAAGGAATGGCGCACAGCAGTGCTGCGGGCTGGTGCTGGCGGTCTTTCAGAATAATGATTTGCTGATCCAGATGGCTGCTGGCACAGGAAATTACAGTGGTATTTAGATAGGAAAGCAAACCCCGTGATTCATTCAGTGTTGAGACTGAATCGTGGTTCCCCCCCAGCACCACCAACTGGCAGCCAGTGGGTTGGAGCTCGACCACAAAACGATTATAAAGCTCGCGGGCATAACTGGGAGGCGAGCCAGTATCAAATATGTCACCGGCAACGATTAGCGCATCCACCTGATTATCTTCAATTTGCTCAATAAGCCAATGCAAAAAAGCCTGATGTTCAGCAGCACGGCTTTTGGTGAAGAAATGTTGGCCTAAATGCCAGTCAGAGGTGTGAATAATGCGCATAAAACTCCCGCTATGGCAGGTTATCTTTCATAGAATGGCGCTGATTATAAACGCTGTTTGCGGGATGTCGCGGCTAAAAAGAAGCTATGGGAGAAATCTCCGAGAAGCTTCGCAAATTTGAGTGCTGTATTTTGCAATTAACATGAAATTTATCACTATGCTTATTGCTTATGATAGCGTGATGTTTTTCATAAAAATGTCACAAAACTGACGCATAATGGCTCGCGACATAACATAGTGACCACTAACTTACTGGCAGGGTTGATGATGGCAAGACGCATACTTGTGGTGGAAGATGAAGCACCAATCCGTGAGATGGTGTGCTTTGTGTTGGAACAGAATGGTTACCAACCGTTAGAAGCCGAAGATTATGACAGCGCGGTAACGCGTTTGTCGGAGCCTTTCCCTGATTTAGTGCTGTTGGACTGGATGTTGCCCGGTGGCTCAGGTATTCAGTTTATTAAGCATATGAAACGCGAAGCGCTGACTCGAGATATTCCAGTAATGATGTTGACTGCCCGTGGTGAAGAAGAAGACCGAGTGCGTGGTTTGGAAGTGGGTGCCGATGATTATATTACCAAGCCTTTTTCGCCAAAAGAGCTGGTGGCGCGCATTAAAGCGGTTATGCGCCGGATCTCACCAATGGCTGTAGAGGAAGTGATTGAAATGCAAGGATTGAGCCTTGACCCTTCCTCGCACCGGGTGATGGCCAATGAACAGGCGCTTGATATGGGGCCAACCGAATTTAAACTGCTGCACTTCTTTATGACCCATCCTGAGCGGGTATACAGCCGTGAGCAGTTGCTTAATTATGTCTGGGGCACTAACGTTTATGTAGAAGATCGCACGGTTGACGTGCATATTCGTCGGTTACGTAAGGCGCTTGAAGTTAATGGTCATGACAGAATGGTACAAACCGTCCGGGGAACTGGATATCGTTTCTCAACGCGCTACTGAGTTTTCAGTGCCGGAGAATTCGTTGTGTTAGAACGTTTATCGTGGAAAACGCTGGCTCTAGAGCTGGCTCTTTTTTGTCTGCCTGCATTATTGTTAGGTGCCTTTATCGGCTACCTTCCTTGGCTATTACTGGTTTCAGTAGTAGCGGCACTGGTCTGGAATTTCTATAACCAACTCAAATTATCTCACTGGCTGTGGTTAGACCGCAGCATGACTCCCCCCGCCGGGCGCTGGAGCTGGGAGCCTTTATTTTACGGCTTATACCAGATGCAGTTGCGAAATCGTCGGCGTCGGCGGGAATTAGCCTTGCTTATCAAACGTTTCCGCAGTGGTGCAGAATCATTACCTGATGCGGTGGTGATTACCACCATTGACGGCAATATTTTCTGGTGTAATGGATTGGCCCAGCAACTGTTGGGGTTCCGTTGGCCGGAAGATAATGGTCAGCATATTCTCAACTTATTGCGCTACCCGGAATTTAGCCAATATCTGCAACAACAAGAGTTTTCTCGCCCCCTGACCCTGCAATTGAATAATGGTTATTACGTTGAGTTCCGTGTGATGCCTTATTCTGAAGGGCAATTACTTATGGTCGCCCGAGATGTTACCCAAATGCGCCAGTTGGAAGGTGCTCGCCGTAACTTTTTTGCTAATGTCAGCCATGAACTGCGTACCCCACTGACAGTGTTGCAGGGGTATCTGGAAATGATGCATGACCAAGAGTTGGCTGGCCCATTACGTGAAAAAGCCTTAGGGACGATGCAGGAACAAACCAAGCGGATGGATGGGTTGGTAAAACAACTATTGACGCTATCACGAATTGAAGCCGCACCTAATGTGGATCTAAATGAGCAGGTGGATATTCCCCGCATGCTGAAGATGCTACAGCATGAGGTTCAGGCATTGAGTAATGGGCGTCATGAGATTACGTTTCGAATTAATGAGCAACTGAAGGTCTTCGGCAATGAAGACCAATTGCGCAGTGCGGTTTCTAACTTGGTCTATAACGCAGTCAACCACACACCTGAAGGGACTAAAATTGAGGTGTGTTGGCAGCAAACGCCGCAGGGTGCACAGTTTCAGGTTAGTGATAATGGGCCGGGTATTGGTCCTGAGCATGTTCCGCGCCTTACTGAACGCTTCTATCGGGTGGATAAAGCACGTTCAAGGCAGACTGGCGGCAGTGGGTTAGGGTTGGCCATTGTGAAGCATGCATTGAGCCACCACGATGCCCGTCTGGATGTGATGAGTGAAATCGGTTTGGGGACGCGATTTATTTTTACCTTGCCGAATCGGTTGATTGTTCCGACGGTTTTAACCGAGAATGCAGTCAAATCCTAAGACGGCACGGATACTAAATTGATGAGATGGGGAAAACTGGCGCTATTGAATGCTATGCTGTGGTTTAGCTATGGCGTTTTAGCGCAACCGACGGCGCTAGCGCCTGTGGCGAGCGGGCTGCCATCATCGTCGATTTCTGCCAGTCATACATTATCCGGTAATCTTTCCAGTGTCGGCTCTGACACTTTGGCCAATCTGATGTCTTTGTGGGCCGAAGATTTCAATCATCATTACCCCGGCGTTAATTTGCAAATACAGGCGGCGGGTTCCTCTACGGCTCCTGCGGCATTGGCTGCGGGGGCCGCCCAACTTGGCCCGATGAGTCGGTCAATGAAAGCGGCTGAAATTAATGCATTTACCCAGCGTTATGGTTATCCCCCCCTTGCCATACCTGTTGCCGTTGATGCATTAGTGGTGTTTGTTCATCGAGACAACCCATTGAATAAAATAACGTTGCCTCAGCTTGATGCTATTTTCTCGCAGAATCGCCGCTGTGGGGAGCCTCATCGCATTGTTCGTTTTGGTGAGTTGGGATTGGGGGGACGCTGGACGGATCGTTCACTGCAACGCTATAGCCGAAATTCAGCCTCGGGAACCTATGGTTTCTTCAAGCACCGAGTATTGTGTGATGGTGATTTTGTTAATAATGTCAATGAATTGCCCGGTTCTGCATCCGTTGTGCAAGCCGTGGCTGGTTCATTAAATGGCATTGGCTATGCCAGCATTGGTTTTCGTAACAGTGGGGTTAAACCGCTGGCATTGGCGGTGAATGGTCAGGATTTTGTGATGCCAACCGCTGAAAACGTCAAAGACGGTAACTATCCGTTGGCGCGTTATTTGTACATCTATATTAATAAAGCGCCGGGCCAACCGCTGGAACCTTTAACCGCAGCCTTTCTTGAGCGTGTTTTATCACCCGAAGGGCAACAACGGGTCACTCACGATGGTTATTTGCCATTGCCCCCCGAGGTGCTTAGCCATACCCGAAAAGAGCTAGGTTTTGCTGATTAAAATGTTAATGGGTGGCTATAAATGATACAAATCATATGGCGTGTATTTCTCTAAATCTGGCATGATTGACTGGTTTGAAAAGATTGTCTGGATGAAGACTCTGCTTTTGTGATCCTGACTTGCCTTTCTCCGCTATAAACGGTCTACTTACCGCCGTTGTTGGCCTATTCCACCTGCAAATAACTTCAAAAACACTGCATACTGACGAAATAGATTGCTTATTAACCGCCGGAGTTTGCGTTTATCAGAGCTTTATATCGTTTCGATCACATCGGAAAGGCCACAACGTAGAACTTTTTCTTTTGGTCATTTAACTAGGCAACACACACCACTATGAGTCATCGTTTATCGTCTAAAGATATTATGGCATTAGGTTTTATGACCTTTGCCTTATTCGTTGGAGCTGGCAACATCATCTTCCCACCGATGGTTGGTTTACAATCGGGTGAACATGTTTGGTGGGCTGCTTTGGGCTTCCTGATTACTGCGGTTGGATTACCGGTGATTACCGTTATCGCACTGGCTCGTGTGGGCGGCGGTATCGATGCCCTGAGTACGCCAATTGGCCGTGGTGCGGGTCTGGTTCTGGCTACCGTCTGTTATCTGGCTGTCGGACCCCTGTTTGCGATCCCGCGTACCGCCACTGTTTCCTTCGAAGTGGGTATTGCACCTTTGACCGGTGATGGCCCGCTGCCGCTGTTTATCTATAGCGTGGTTTACTTCGCGCTAGTTATTGGAATTTCGCTGTATCCGGGGCGTTTACTGGATACCGTCGGGCATATTTTGGCCCCGCTGAAAATTTTGGCGCTGGCTATTTTGGGTATTGCCGCCTTGATTTGGCCTGCTGGCCCGTTGATTCCGGCAACTGATGCTTACCAACAAGTGCCATTTTCCTCAGGTTTCGTTAATGGCTATTTGACCATGGATACCTTAGGTGCTCTGGTCTTCGGGATAGTTATCGTCAATGCCGCGCGTTCACGTGGTGTTGTATCCCCGAGGCTGTTGACGCGCTATACCATCTGGGCGGGCTTAATTGCCGGTGTGGGTTTGACACTGGTTTACCTGAGCTTGTTTAAGTTGGGTTCTGGCAGTGGCAGCCTGACACCTGATGCCCAAAACGGTGCCGTGGTATTGCATACTTATGTTCAGCATACTTTCGGTGGCTTGGGGAGCGTGTTCCTGGCAGCGCTGATTTTCATCGCCTGTATGGTCACTGCGGTTGGCCTGACTTGCGCCTGTGCTGAATTCTTTGCTCAATACCTGCCATTGTCATACCGGACGCTGGTCTTTATCCTCGGTATCTTCTCAATGATGGTATCGAATCTGGGGCTGAGTCATCTGATTCAGATCTCTATCCCAGTGCTGACGGCGATTTATCCACCTTGTATTGTGCTGGTACTGATGAGTTTCACCTTGCGTTGGTGGCATCACGCCTCACGTATTGTGGCGCCAGTCATGTTGGTCAGCTTGCTGTTTGGTATTCTGGATGCGGTAAAAGCGTCCACATTCGCGCATTTCCTGCCGGAGTGGACCCAGCATCTACCATTGGCTGAACAAGGTCTGGCATGGTTATCGCCTTCACTGCTGGTATTCGTCGTCGTAGGGTTGTACGATCGGCTCTGCTGTCGCCAGGAAGTTGCTGCCAAGCAATAACTGCACAGTCATAGGATATTTTTAGCCACGGCTCATCCCCGTGGCTTTTTGCTGAAAAAAGACGGGACAATGTTCATGGAATTACCAGTCAAAAATAAGCTGAAACGCGGCCTGACGACACGCCATATCCGTTTTATGGCATTAGGGTCTGCAATAGGTACCGGCTTATTCTATGGTTCGGCTGATGCAATAAGAATGGCTGGGCCCAGTGTATTATTGGCATATCTTATTGGTGGCGTGGTGGCATTCATCATCATGCGTGCCTTGGGCGAAATGTCAGTCAATAATCCGCAAGCCAGCTCTTTCTCTCGTTATGCACAAGATTACCTTGGGCCAATGGCGGGTTATATCACCGGTTGGACCTATTGTTTTGAGATCCTGATAGTCGCTATTGCCGATGTGACTGCCTTCGGTATCTATATGGGGGTCTGGTTTCCAGATGTACCTCATTGGGTATGGGTATTGAGTGTCGTCCTTATTATTGGCGCTATCAATATGATGAGTGTCAAAGTATTCGGCGAACTGGAATTTTGGTTCTCATTCTTTAAAGTTGCCACCATCATCATCATGATTCTGGCCGGTGTTGGCATCATTATTTGGGGTATTGGCAACGGCGGGCAGCCGACCGGTATTCATAATCTATGGACCAATGGCGGCTTCTTTAGTAACGGTTTTGTTGGCATGATCCTGTCATTGCAACTGGTGATGTTTGCCTATGGCGGTATTGAAATTATCGGTATTACTGCCGGTGAAGCCGAAAACCCGAAAAAATCCATTCCCAAAGCGATCAACTCCGTGCCGTGGCGTATTCTGGTGTTTTATGTCGGTACACTGTTTGTCATCATGTCTATTTATCCGTGGAACCAAGTCGGCACGAACGGCAGCCCATTTGTTCTGACCTTCCAGCACATGGGAATTACCGTGGCGGCGGGTATCCTGAACTTTGTGGTTATCACCGCTTCGTTATCTGCCATTAACAGTGATGTGTTCGGTGTTGGGCGCATGCTGAATGGGATGGCTGAACAAGGCCATGCACCAAAAGTCTTTGCGGCCATCTCCAAGCGCGGCGTACCGTGGGTCACGGTGTTGGTCATGATGTTTGCCATGTTAATTGCGGTCTACCTCAATTACATCATGCCAGAGAATGTGTTCTTGGTTATTGCCTCGCTGGCGACCTTTGCTACTGTCTGGGTGTGGATTATGATCCTGTTCTCCCAGATTGGCTTCCGTCGTTCGCTGAGTAAAGATCAAATTAAGGCACTGGATTTCCCGCTGCGCGGCGGCACTTTTACCTCAGTGCTGGCAATCATTTTCCTGGTATTTATTATCGGCCTGATTGGTTGGTTCCCAACCACCCGCATTTCACTGTATGTCGGGTTGGTGTGGATTGCAGTGTTGCTGGTGGGCTATTACTTCAAAGTCAGTCATCAGAAGAAACAAGCAATCGCCGTGAAAGAAGCTGAGTAAGACTAAATTAAACTCAATTTAAAGCCGGGAGATTTCCCGGCTTTTTCTTATCTCCGCCACCTTGAAGTTCACTGAGTCTCTAGTTTTTGTCTCTCTGATATCCTAATCAATCTCTCTCCGCCCCCGGCCTCATCCCTGATATTTATGCCGACAGATGATGGGCTGCATCCAATAACATGGCACTGTTTATATCGATTAATTATTTTACGGGTGAATGTGTCGCGGCGCTAATGTCTGCACCAGATAGCCTTAACAGGAATGGTTTTGGTTAAAGCAGGAGAGTTTTATGCTTAGTGGTTGGCATTTACCGGTTACGCCTTTTGTTCGTCAGCAAGGCGACGCATTACACATTACTTTATGGTTGCAGGGTGACAATTTGCCCGAGCAGGTTTTCTTACGCTGTGAGCCAGATAACGAAGAGTGGCTGCTTAGCATGAAGGGGCAGCAACGTGATGGCTTTTGGTGTTATCGCGCGAAACTAGCTTTACACGAAGGCCAGCCGACACGGCGCTATTGCTTCAAACTGTTGTGGCATGATGATCAGCAGTGGTTCGGCCCGCTGGGCTTTTCAAAAGTACCGCCCGCGCAATTGGCCCAGTTTGCCATCGATCTGCCTGACAGTGGCCCGGATTGGGTCGCTGACCAGATTTTTTATCAGATATTCCCCGACCGTTTTGCCAGTAGTCAGGGTGAACATGGCGTGCAGGAGGGCAGCTATACCCACCATGCCGCCGGTGTTTCCGTCTCACGCCGTGAATGGCAACAGCCATTGGATGATACCAATGCGGCCTCGACATTCTATGGGGGTGATTTGGCCGGTATCAGTCAAAAAATCCCGTATTTGCAGCAATTAGGTGTTACTGCGCTGTATCTGAACCCGATTTTCACCGCCCCCAGTGTCCATAAATATGACACACAAGATTATTACCAGGTTGACCCTCATTTCGGGGGCGAGCCAGCTTTTCTACAATTACGCCATGCCACGCGTGAGGCCGGGATCAAGTTAGTTCTTGATGGCGTGTTTAATCACACCGGCGATTCCCACCATTGGTTTGACCGTCATCAGCAAGGTGAGAATGGCGCTTGCCACCATCAGGATTCGCCTTATCGCGGTTGGTTTAATTTCTTCCCTGATGGGCGGGCGCTGGATTGGAAAGGCAATGCCAGCTTACCAAAGCTCAACTTTGCCAATGAAGGTGTGGTGAATCAAATTTATCGTGGCGCAGATAGTGTGGTTCGCCATTGGTTAAAACCGCCATACAGCATTGATGGCTGGCGGCTGGATGTGGTGCATATGCTGGGGGAAGAGGGCGGAGCAAAAGGCAATTTACGCCATCTGGCCGGTATCTATCAGGCCGCGAAAGAAGAGAATCCTCAAGCTTATATGTTGGGGGAACACTTTGGTGATGCCCGTAACTGGTTGCATGCCGGAGTGGAAGATGCGGCAATGAACTATATGGGTTTTGCCTTGCCGGTGCGCGGCTTCTTGGCTGGTCAGGATGTTGCCTATCATCCGATAAAACTGCAGGCTGAAGATTGCGCCTATTGGATGGATGAATATCGTGCTGGATTGCCTCATGGCCATCAGCTGCGTGCATTTAACCAGTTAGACAGCCATGATACCGCCCGTTTTATCACGCTGCTCAATGGTGATAAAGCCCGCATGCAAATGGCGCTAGTATGGTTGTTTAGCTGGATTGGTGTGCCTTGCTTGTTTTATGGCGATGAGATTGGCTTGGATGGCGGCAATGACCCGTACTGCCGTAAACCTTTCCCGTGGGATAAAGCGCTATGGCAAGAGGACCTGCTGAAACTGTGCCAGCGAATGGCGGCCTTGCGACACAAAAGTATGGCGCTGCGGCGTGGAGGATGTCAGGTTATTCATGCCAATGGAGATTCTCTGATATTTATTCGTAGCTATCAGCGTGAGCGGGTGATGGTGGCCATACAACGTAGCCGCGATACCGATATTTTATTGCCGCGCTCGCCATTACTTAATGTTACTCAATGGCAGTGCATTGAAGGTTCATCTGAACTGAATATCACAGACGGCGGTATCAATTTGCGGCTGTGTGGCGAGAGTGTCACATTGTGGCGCGGGGTTGGTGAGCACTAACTTAAGAACTGTTACCAAAGTGCGAGATATTAAAAGCGGCCAAGCGCCGCTTTTCCTTTAGGTGAGATACTATATATAAGACAGTTGTAGAGAGTTATAACAGGTAGAAATTGTTGCCAGCTAACTTCACCGAAGGGAAAATGATATGAGCACAACTAAAAGACAGGCATTGATCATTGGAGCCTCTCGGGGCTTGGGTCTGGGTCTGGTTGATGAACTTAATCGCCGTGGATGGTCAGTGACTGCGACAACACGTGGTGCAGCGAAAGATACCAGCGCGCATGCGGCTCACTGGTTGACATTAGATATCAATCAACCTGAAAGTATTAAAGAGTTTTTACCCCAAGTTGAGGGCCAGAAGTTTGACCTGATATTTGTTAATGCGGGCATTTCTGGGCCAGAGCATCAATCTGCGATTGAGGCTAAACCAGAAGAGATCCTCGAATTGTTCCAAACGAATGCAGTTTCACCCATTCGTATTGCCCAACTTCTGCTAGCACAACGTAATCCAACCCACAGTGTATTGGCCTTTATGTCGTCTCAATTAGGTAGCCTTGATCATAATGCTTCCGGTCATAAGCCTTTATATTCAGCAAGTAAGGCTGCATTGAATATGATGACGCGTAATCTGGTTGCCGAGGTGGCCGACCCATCGCTAACCGTTTTATCCATTCATCCGGGGTGGGTAAAAACTGATATGGGAGGAGATGCCGCGCCATTGACCATTGCTACCAGTGTGAAAGGGGTGGTTGATCAAATTGAACACGCTTCCGGTAAGGGTGGGCATGGCTTTATTGACTATCAGGGGCACACATTGCCTTGGTGATATAATTTGCGGGTAAATTCCCCCATCGATGCATTGATGGGGGATGAGTCATAATTTACATATTAGTAACCGATAGCAGCCCCAGCCGGGCGACGGACATCATTGGCTCCATACAAATAGCCTTCACGGACTTTGCCGGAGACGGCAGAATCATTCCCTGAGTTGGCAGGACTCACCCCTTCAACACCAGCCAAACCGACTAAAATCAGCTCAGCAGCGCCCCATGGATTCTGCTCAACCATTTTATATCCCATTGTTTTCAGCAGATTAAGGCTATCTGCGGAAACACCGCGCTGCTCGTAGTAAACCTCGTCTGGTAACCACTGATGATGGATACGTGGCGCATCCACTGCCTCTTGTGGTGCCATACCGTGGTCAATTACGTTCAATGCTGTTTGCAGGGTTATTGTAATGATCCGCGAGCCACCTGGTGACCCTAAAACCATAAATGTCTTACCATCTTTGGTCACTAACGTTGGGCTCATCGACGATAGTGGGCGCTTACCGGGGGCGATGGAGTTGGTTGCTCCCTGAACTAAACCATACATATTTTGCTCGCCGACTTTGACCGTAAAGTCATCCATTTCATCATTCAGGAAAAAGCCAGTACCGGGGGCAATCACCACGGCACCAAAGCGGCCATTAACTGTGTAGGTGGTAGATACTGCATTACCTTCATGATCGACAATCGAATAGTGGGTTGTTTCCGGTTTTTCATGCGGCTGCATACCCGGCTGAACTTCTACTGATGGCGTCGCTTTATTGGCGACAATTTGCTTACGAATATCAGCGGCATAACTTTTGCTCAGCAGGTGGTCAATTGGGTTCTTAACAAACTCCGGATCGCCGAGGAAAGTATTGCGATCCATATAGGCATGGCGCATGGCCTCTGTCAGCGTATGAATGTAAGCCGCAGAGTTAAAGCCCATGCTTTTCAGGTCATAGCCCTCAAGGACATTTAATGTTTCACATAATGTCACCCCACCCGAGCTAGGCGGCGGGGAAGAGACGAATTTATAGCCACGATAACTGCAAGTGATAGGGGCGGTTTCGGTGATTTTATAGTTGGCGAAATCGGCTGCGGTAAGAATGCCGCCGCCTTTTTTAGCCGCTGCTTCAACTGCTTGCGGTATTTTCCCCTGATAGAAAGCATCCGGTCCTTTTTCAGAAATAGCCGTCAGAGTCTCTGCCAGATCCGCTTGAATCAGGCGATCTCCCGGTTGCAGCGCTTCTCCATTTGGGCGCAGGAAAATTCGAGCAGATTCAGGGTCTTGTCGGAAACGTTTGACGGTTGTGTCCAGAATGTCAGTATCGGCACGAGTCAATATAAAGCCCTCGCGGGCCAGTTTGATTGCTGGAGCCATCACTTGCTGACGTGTCAATTTGCCGTATTTCTGCTGGGCACTGTCCATACCCAACACGGTGCCCGGCACGCCTGCGGCCAAATAGCCATATAAACTGGCATCTTTGGTGACTTTGCCCTCTTTATCCAGATACATATCAGCACTGGCTGCGGCAGGTGCAGTTTCACGGAAGTTTATAAATGTGTCAGTTCCATCGGCTAGGTGAATGGTCATAAAACCTCCCCCGCCAATATTGCCGCAGCAGGGATTCACCACCGCCTGTGCGTAACCCACAGCCACCGCAGCATCAACCGCATTGCCACCCATTTTTAAAATATCCGTCCCAACCTGTGAAGCCAGATACTGGGAGGTTACCACCATGCCATTTTTTGCCTCTACCGCCGGTGTTGAGGCCGCATGTAGCGTACCACTGACCAACAAAGCCAATATAGCCAAGGGTTTGTTCCATTTTTTTAAATGCATTCTGACTCCTGTTATTTCCTGTCCGCCAGGGATTACCCGGTCATTTTTGTCTGGCAGCTTAAAAGTGCTGCTTATGGAATGTGCGAAACACATACCAGTAATAATTAATAGCAGAATAAATGTTTGTGGCAGCTAATTAATTGGCGGCGGAAGGTGGCTGAGTCAGTTATGCACGAGCTAATAGGTTGATTTTTGCTCAGTGAGAATTAAATTAAATGAAAACAACTGATTGAAAATAAAGCGATCTGCTTAAGGAAGATAAGGTGGGATTAGAACTAATAATTATATAGACTTCGTGGCGGGTGCTTGAAGCTGTCTGCTTTAGGTGCTTATTTCAGGTTGAGAGTAGACAGAGAAAAGCCCCGTATCAATGTTAATTAATACGAGGCTCTCTGTAATACCCAGCAGTATTACGGTAGCCTTTTCCCCGCCGAAAGGCAAGGCAAGGAGGCTTGATATGTTGCCACAAAATACGCTTGTTTGGTGCCTATTGATTGTTTGCATAACAGTTCTGGCATTTACATTAATTACGCATAAATCACTGTGTGAATTACGCCTAAAAGATGGAAACAAGGAAGTTGCGGCCATTTTAGCTTACGAATCTGAAAGGTAAGGCAACTGGGCGGGGAGTGATTCCCGCCCTTCGTTGTCAGGGTAGCCATTTTATGGTTGGTTGCAGCTTTCAAGCACCCATTTTAATGTTTATGAACTTAAGTTATATCAAAATAAAAAAGCCAGTCAGCGAGAACTGACTGGCTTTATATCCCCCGAATAAATCAGGGGAGGCATAAACTGTTATTACAGTTTAGAGGCGTTTTCTGACAGATATTTAGCAACGCCATCTGGAGATGCGCCCATACCTGCTTTACCTTTTTCCCACTGAGCAGGGCAAACATCACCATGTTCTTCGTGGAATTGCAGCGCGTCAACCATACGCAGCATTTCGTCAATGTTACGGCCCAGTGGCAGGTCGTTAACCACTTGGTGACGAACTACGCCGTTTTTGTCGATCAGGAAAGAACCACGCAGTGCAACGCCAGCATCTGGGTGCTCAATACCGTAGGCTTTCTGAATTTCACGTTTGATATCAGCAACCATTGGGTATTTAACTTCACCAATACCGCCTTTATCTACTGGGGTTTTACGCCATGCGTTGTGTACAAACTCGGAGTCAAAAGAAACACCTACAACTTCAACGCCACGTTTCTGGAATTCTTCGTAACGGTGGTCGAAAGCGATCAACTCTGAAGGACAAACGAAAGTGAAGTCCATTGGCCAGAAGAACAGGACGGCAGGGCGGCCGTTCAGGTGTTTTTTCAGGTTGAAGTTTTCAACGATTTCGCCGCTACCAAGAACAGCAGCTGCTGTAAAATCAGGGGCTTGACGAGTTACCAGAACCATAAATTACTCCTGTTAATAGGGATGGATTAACCAGTTGTCTTAAAAGTATCGGCACAGCATAGGTATTTAAGCTCAATGAATAAAGGGATAAATACCGATTGCTGTGATAGCTTTTACCTATTGTTACAACGATTTTAGTTTCGTAGTCTTGCTAAGATACCCATTCTTGCAGAAAGAGCAAGTGACTTAGCGTTAATAGCCACACAAACTAAAATGTTTTAATCTATATCTGCTTGTGTTGTGCCTGCACCATCATGGCAGGATAAAATGCCCAGAACAGTTGTTCTAGCGGCTGATAGTGTTGTTCTATGTCGTGAAAAGAACCCGCGAGGGCTGCCAGCTTAGGTCGTCGATTTGCCATACCTTGTAACACATCAGCTATAAAGGGTAGCTCAGCGTAGCGCTCCAGCCAACGCTCAGGCCACAGATAAGCATTTAGGTTCTGGAAACGCGCCGGTGTCTGCGGCAAATGCGGCAAAATTTGGTGTTGCGCGTGTTCAATAAAATCGGGTAAAGAGTAACCAGGCACCAGTTTATCCCAGTTGCGGGCAAGAAAATGATCCCACAAAACATCCAGAGTAATAGGGGCCACCCGACGATAATCAGCGCTGAAATAGCCACGGGCTTCTTTCACCAACGGCAAGGTATCGGTCATAACATCAACGCGACGATGCATCATTATGCCAGCGACAATGTCAGGGGAATATTCACCCTGTGGATTACCGCGGACAAAGTCGGCCAATAAATTGCCCAATAAAGAGCTGTCAGCCAATGTTGCGAGATGAAGGTGAGCGAGAAAATTCATGAACGGAGTATATACCTTTATTACTTTAAGTTGCAGCCTGCCCTTGGGGGCTCTAGACTAGCGGCCTGTTTTTATGAACCGCCCCATCATTCTTGTTGGCCGGGTCTGTCCTTATATTATGAAGTGGAAAGCCATGCGTGTTGCCGATTTTTCTTTTGAGCTCCCGGAATCTCTGATTGCCCATTACCCCCAGCCCCAGCGTAGCGGTTGCCGCTTATTATCGCTGGATGGCCCTACGGGAAGGTTAACGCACGGTATTTTCACCGATTTGCTGGATAAGTTGGAGCCAGGCGATCTGCTGGTATTCAATAATACTCGGGTTATTCCCGCGCGCCTGTTTGGTCGTAAAGCCAGTGGTGGCAAGCTGGAAGTGCTGGTAGAGCGGGTTCTGGATGATAGCCGCGTGCTGGCCCATGTAAAAGCCTCGAAAGCGCCTAAACCCGGTGCTGAGTTGCTGTTGGGGGATGATGAAAGCATCCGAGCGACTATGGTGGCGCGCCATGACACTTTATTTGAGCTACGTTTTGACGATGAGCGGGATGTTTTCACCATCCTGAATCTGGTCGGTCATATGCCCTTGCCTCCTTATATTGATCGCCCTGATGAAGATGCTGATCGCGAACTGTACCAGACAGTATACAGCCAGCGTCCAGGGGCCGTCGCAGCACCAACCGCCGGGCTACATTTTGATGAGCCGCTGTTGGCAGCGTTGCGTGAGAAGGGTATTGAGATGGCCTTTGTCACCTTGCATGTTGGCGCCGGGACATTCCAGCCAGTGCGGGTCGATACCATTGAAGAGCATATTATGCACTCCGAATATGCAGAAGTGCCTCAAGAGGTAGTAGATGCAGTTCTGGCCTGTAAGGCTCGTGGTAATCGTGTGGTCGCTGTGGGTACCACATCAGTCCGTTCATTGGAAAGTGCCGCTAAGGCCACCGAGAACGGCCTTATTTCCCCTTTCTTTGGTGATACTCGCATCTTTATTTACCCGGGATATCACTATCAGGTCGTGGATGCTTTGGTCACCAACTTCCATTTGCCTGAATCAACATTGATAATGTTGGTTTCTGCTTTTGCTGGTTATAAAAATACCATGAATGCTTATCAGCAGGCAGTTGCAGAACAATATCGCTTTTTCAGTTACGGTGATGCAATGTTCATCAGCCGTAATCCACGGGCACCGGAAGAGACGGTCAACCCGTAAATTTTAGGTCACACTCGCTGTGTGATCCGGCAAAACAACATTGGACTGTTTTTCCGATGCTGGAGGTTATGTGAAGTACGAATTACAAAAAACTGACGGGCGTGCTCGTCGTGGTCGTCTGATATTTGAACGTGGTGTCGTTGAGACTCCGGCATTTATGCCAGTGGGTACTTATGGCACCGTAAAAGGGATGACGCCGGAAGAAGTCAAAGAGACGGGCGCACAGATCTTGCTGGGCAACACCTTCCACCTTTGGTTGCGTCCGGGCCAGGAAATCATGAAGTTACATGGTGACTTGCATGATTTTATGCAATGGCATGGCCCTATTCTGACTGATTCAGGCGGCTTCCAGGTATTCAGCCTGGGTGCGATGCGCAAAATCAAAGAAGAGGGGGTGACGTTCCAGAACCCAATCAACGGCGATAAAGTATTCCTTAGCCCAGAAAAATCGATGGAAATTCAGTACGATCTCGGCTCCGATATCGTGATGATTTTTGACGAATGTACCCCATACCCTGCAGACTGGGATTATGCCAAGCGCTCGATGGAAATGTCACTGCGCTGGGCTGCCCGTAGTCGCCAACGCTTTGATGAACTGAACAATAAAAATGCCTTGTTCGGTATTATTCAGGGTGGCGTTTACGAAGATTTACGAGATGTGTCAGTAAAAGGGCTGGTAGATATCGGTTTTGATGGTTACGCTGTGGGCGGCTTGGCGGTAGGTGAGCCAAAAGAAGATATGCATCGTATTTTGGAGCATGTTTGCCCGCAGATTCCAGCGGATAAACCACGTTACCTCATGGGCGTGGGGAAACCTGAGGATTTGGTTGAAGGTGTACGTCGTGGCATCGACATGTTCGACTGTGTAATGCCGACACGTAACGCTCGTAACGGCCATCTGTTTGTCACCGACGGTGTAGTAAAAATCCGTAATGCCAAGCATAAGAGTGATACTGCAACGTTGGACGAACACTGTGATTGCTACACTTGTCGCAATTATAGTCGTGCCTACTTGCATCATCTCGACCGTTGCAACGAAATACTGGGTGCACGGCTAAATACCATTCATAACCTGCGTTACTACCAACGCTTAATGGCGGGTTTACGTCAGGCTATTGAAGAGGGTAAATTAGAGAGCTTCGTCGAAGATTTCTATGGCCGAATAGGGAAACCTGTTCCACCATTATTATCTTCAGAATTAAGCGTTTGATTTTAAAATTATTTTCTTTGTATTTATAGATTGAGCAGTTACGATTTGCTGTTACTGATTCTATCGCACTGATTTCACACTGATATTGATAACAATGAGGGAATTTTAATGAGTCTTTTCATTTCCGATGCTGTCGCATCCGCTGGGGCTCCAGCTCAGAGCAGCCCGTACTCCCTGGTGATTATGCTGGTGGTATTTGGTCTGATTTTCTACTTCATGATCCTGCGTCCACAGCAAAAACGTGCCAAAGAACACAAAAAACTGATGGATTCTATTGGTAAAGGTGATGAAGTGCTGACCACTGGTGGTTTGCTTGGTCGTGTTACTAAAGTAGCGGAAACGGGTTATATCGTAATCGCACTGAACGACACCACTGAAGTGATGATCAAACGTGACTTCGTTGCTGCCGTTTTACCGAAAGGTACAATGAAAGCTCTGTAATTTTCGATTTTCCCGAAGGGAATTGCCGTGTTAAACCGTTATCCTTTGTGGAAGTATCTGATGTTGATCGTTGTGATCTTCGTCGGTCTGCTATATGCACTTCCCAACCTTTATGGTGAGGATCCGGCTGTTCAAATCACTGGTGCGCGAGGAATCGCCGCCAGTGAAACAACGCTGGTCCAAGTCCGTGACGTTTTAGAAAAAGACAACATAGCGAGCAAGTCTATTGCGCTGGAAAACGGTGCAATCTTGGCTCGCTTTAGAGATCCTGACGTCCAGCTGCGCGCCCGTGAGGCACTGATGGCTGCGATGGGGGACCAATACGTAATCGCCTTGAACCTGGCTCCAGCAACGCCTTCTTGGCTTGCTAGATTAGGCGCAGAGCCGATGAAACTTGGGCTTGACCTGCGTGGTGGTGTGCACTTCCTGATGGAAGTGGATATGGATACCGCACTTAGCAAGCTGCAAGAGCAAACGATGGATACCCTGCGCACCGATTTGCGTGAGAAAAATATCCCGTATGCCACTGTACGTAAACTCGACAACTATGGTGTTGAAGTGCGTTTCCGCGATGATCAAACGCGCGATGACGCTATCAGCTACCTCTCTTCTCGCCACCGTGATCTGGTGATTGGCTCCAATGGCAGCAATACATTAAAAGCTGTGATGAGCGATGACCGTCTGCGTGAAGCGCGTGAATATGCTGTTCAGCAAAACATTACTATTCTGCGTAACCGGGTTAACCAATTAGGTGTAGCCGAGCCGTTGGTTCAGCGCCAAGGTTCAGATCGTATTGTGGTTGAATTACCGGGTATTCAAGATACCGCTCGTGCTAAAGAAATTCTTGGTGCGACTGCAACTCTAGAATTCCGTCTGGTAAACAGCAATGTTGATGCCTCTGTGGCGGCTTCCGGTCGTGTGCCGGGTGACTCTGAAGTCAAAAATACCCGTGAAGGTCGTCCGGTTGTCTTGTACAAGCGCGTGATCCTGACTGGTGACCATATTACCGACTCAACTTCCAGCACCGACGAATATAACCAAGCTCAGGTTAATATTTCGCTCGACAGTGCCGGTGGTTCATTGATGTCTAATTTTACCAAAGACAATATCGGCAAGCCGATGGCGACTTTGTTCGTAGAATATAAAGACAGCGGTAAGAAAGATGCCAATGGCCGGGCGATTCTGGTTAAGCAAGAAGAAGTTATCAACGTCGCGACTATTCAGTCTCGCTTAGGTAACAGTTTCCGCATTACTGGTATTGATAACCCAGCTGAAGCTCGTCAGCTTTCCCTGTTGCTGCGTGCTGGTGCATTGATTGCACCAATCCAGATCGTGGAAGAGCGTACCATCGGGCCAACTTTGGGTTCACAGAACATTGCTCAAGGTTTGGAAGCTTGCTTGTGGGGCTTGGCGGTTTCTATCCTGTTTATGGTGATTTACTACCGTAAGTTTGGTGTGATTGCCAGTACTGCATTGTTGGCTAACCTCGTGTTGATCGTGGGTGTGATGTCCCTGTTACCGGGGGCGACATTAACCATGCCGGGTATTGCCGGGATCGTATTGACGCTGGCGGTAGCAGTTGATGCTAACGTACTGATTAACGAGCGAATAAAAGAAGAGTACAGGAACGGGCGGACGATACAGCAAGCGATTCATGAAGGGTACAAAGGTGCCTTCTCAAGTATCGTCGATGCAAACGTAACGACACTTATCACAGCAATCATTCTTTATGCTGTGGGTACCGGTTCGATTAAAGGCTTTGCTATTACAACGGCAATCGGTGTTGTAACGTCAATGTTCACCGCAATAGTCGGTACTCGTGCCATCGTCAACCTGCTTTACGGCGGCAAGCGCATTAACAAGCTGTCTATTTGAGGAGTACGTTGTGGCACAGGATTATACTGTTGAACAACTGAACTATGGCCGTAAAGTCTATGACTTTATGCGCTGGGATTACGTTGCTTTCGGCATCTCACTGCTGTTGTTAGTGGCATCCATTGTGGTGATGTCTACTAAAGGGTTTAACTGGGGTCTGGATTTCACCGGTGGTACGGTGATTGAAATTAACCTGGAGAAACCTGCGGATCTGGATCAACTGCGTGACACTCTGGAAGCAGCGGGCTTTGAATCGCCAATCCTGCAAAACTTTGGTAGCACTCGAGATGTAATGGTACGTATGCCACCTGCAACCGGGACTGCCGGGCAGGAGCTGGGTAACAAAGTCATCTCAGTCATCAATGAGTCAGTTGATAAGAATGCATCAGTAAAACGCATCGAATTCGTCGGGCCAAGCGTGGGCAGTGATTTAGCTCAAGCGGGTGGTATGGCGCTGTTAGTCGCGTTGCTCTGTATTCTGGTTTATGTTGGTTTCCGTTTTGAATGGCGTTTGGCGCTGGGGGCGGTTATCGCTCTGGCACATGACGTGGTCATTACCATGGGGATCTTGTCGTTATTCCATATTGAGATTGACCTAACCATCATCGCTTCATTGATGTCGGTTATTGGTTACTCACTTAACGACAGTATCGTGGTCTCGGACCGTATTCGTGAGAACTTCCGCAAGATTCGCCGCGGTACGCCTTATGAAATCATGAACGTGTCCCTGACCCAGACTTTAAGCCGTACTATCATGACATCTGCAACCACGCTGATGGTGGTATTGATGCTGTTTATCTTCGGTGGTGCGATGCTGCAAGGCTTCTCACTGACGATGCTGATCGGTGTTTCCATCGGTACTGTTTCATCCATCTACGTAGCGTCTGCGCTGGCGTTGAAGCTGGGTATGAAACGTGAGCATATGTTGCAGCAGAAAGTTGAGAAAGAAGGTGCTGATCAGCCTTCAATTCTGCCGTGATAGCTTAGTCTAAGGTAAGCCCTGATACCGCGATTGTGGCATCAGGGCTTTTTTTTGCCGCTACATTTGTCATTTTCCCTGCCACTCTCCCGCAGTAACAAGACTCGTATTACTTTATCTTGATTTTTGACTCTTAAAGTTTGTTTAAACTTATTTTGATGGCATTGAGGCAAACCATCCTCCTAGTGGTCGTATTTTTTAAAATCATAAATATAAATTTTTAATGAAAATAAAAGATCAAATAACACTGTTTTATAAAATAGTGCTTTGATTTGATAGTTATCACATTAGTCAGGCGCTATCGTTATTTTTTTTGAAGTCAATACTTCAATTTTTTCTTGTTAGGGGGTTTAATGCGAACATCATCAATTAATTCAAGTGATAGTATTCATGTTGATTATATTATGTCAGAGTCAGAAGGACAGGATTGCAATAATATATTTAATGAAATAAAGATAAAAATAGTTAATAGTTTATACATCGAAAAAGAAAAATATCCCTATTTTTTTGAAAGTATTAAAAATAGCTCTTCTTTAAATGATCTAATAAATAGCATCAATGTTTATCTTGAGGGGAATAAAAGTAAAAATGGCTGTTCATCTTTCATTGAGATGATTCGGCAGGATGAATTTTCAAAAATTAATGAGAAATATGAAATAAAAGAAATTCACGGTCACTTCTATCCAATACCTTGGAGTAATAAAGGTGCAGGAGAAGTAAGTTCAGTGAATGAGTCGACTAATCCATTTGATGAAATACCCCCAGAGGTTGAAAGATTGCTTGAGTTGTACCGGACTAACGTCATCGGAAAGTATAAAGGGGGAAAAGATATTGAATTGGGAAGTGATATTTTAACTGTAGAAGGACTTTGTCATGAAATTAATAAAGTCTATGGCCGTATAAATTCTAAAACACGTAGTAATCTTAAACCTATATTAATTGATTTCGCTAAACATGACGATGTTAGGGACGTCATAGGAACGCAGAAAAAAAATAGTTTTTTCTACCAGCTAATTGATAAAGAACACCAGATTATAAACGAAATAAATGACAAATGTTTTACTCAAGATAATATTCATTATTTCAACTCGCAACCAACAGTTGCTAGAACCGAGCCCATATATTTAAAGCCAGATGAATTAACAGCCTCCACTGTGCCCAATCAACGGCAAGTTGCAGTAAGGCCTAGTGAAGCTCATGGCAATCCTTTTTTAGCTCCTGAACCGAAGATTGAACAACTAATAAATCTGTATAACGAGAAAGTTGTTAATGCCTATAACGGTAAGAAAGATATTACTCTAGCAGGAAGTATCGACACAATAGAGCGTTTTTGCCAAGAAGTTAATAGAATAAAAAATAGTACTAGCCAGTCACCGCAAAGTTCACGATTTAACTTATTAGTTGATTTCTTTAAAAATAAAGAAGCCGAAGATCTGTTTGGAAAAATGCGTGGTTACCCAGAGGATTTTTATGTTAAAGGCAGCGAGGTAACTTGTGACAATGGGCTGTTACTTCAGAAAATACTCAATGAATATGTAAATGGCCCAGATAAAAATAAATCTCTACTACAACCAGAGCATTATAAGAAAATAAAATCTGATTTGAGAAACTTAACCCCCAGGAGCACTGCATCAATTGAATTGGAGAGTAATGGGAATATTATTATCAGAAATTTTCCTGAGAGTAACGAAAAGATAGCATTAATGCTGACTGAACTGCTAAAGAAGCACAAGTCGAATGGATCATTTAGTGAAAAGATAGCTGAGTATTTGAAAGTGTCTCGTCTTGGCGCACACATGCAATTACAGCCATTATTAAATGGGGATAATGTGCATGTGGCTTTAAATCAAGATACAGAGGAGTCGATAAGAGATAAAATAACGCATTTAAGTGACTTAATGGATTTTATTGGCAAGCATCTAAAATATGTTAATACTCAATTAAATGACTTTCCTGCATTACCGGCTAAAGGTATTTCCCTTAAAGAATTGCAAGAGTACTATTTCGACCAAGCTCTTGCTTTTGATATTCATCCCTCCCTGTACACCGAACCACAGGGAATGTTTATTTCAGCTAAGCGGTGGTTAAATGTTAAATGGGGGAACATCATTGGAAATGTAACTACGAAGACTTATTTGGGTGGGGAAAATGATAAACCCATAGATACGATAAGAAAGTTAAGAGAGATACTCAATAGAAATTTAAACAATCAAAACTATGAAAAAACTGTTTTAAATAACTATAAATACCAAGTAATTAACGAGGGACTTAACCGAATAGAAAAACAGGCTGAAACATTAGATTATTTAATATCAAATCGTCTGCTCTCGGTAGATATGGCCAAAAAAGTGACTTTTGCCTTTTGCTATTCAGTGGCATCGGAATGTGTTGATCTTAAGCAACAATCAAAATCAATCAATTTTAATAAATTCTTAACCAGAGTTAAGGTTGTTGCTCCTTTAGCTGCGGTGCTTTCTGTGGGGGTGCTGGTTGCCGGTATTGGCGGTGCGGCTTTGGCCCCGGTACTTGCTATCGGAATCTGTTGTGTCGGTATCTTCTATCTCTTTATAAAGTGTAAACCCAAGTTGGAAAAAAGTGAGATGAGCAAACAACTGACTGATGCGATGTCAGGCTTGGTTTACCAAAAAGACTTTTACCTAGATAGCCACGATGTCAGTTGGGGAGAAGCATGGAAATATCGTAAAGGTGCGATTAAATCTTGGTGGTCTGGGGAGCAGGCAGCTGCGCCAACCCTATCTGAACCGTCAAATAGCGCTTTGATACACAACACTGACTGATCCGGCCTTTGTTGTCGCGGCAGTTCGCGGTAAACTGTGGCTAAGTTTAAGCTCACCAATCAGGAAGCGCTATGCATTGCCCGTTTTGTGCCGCTGTGGATACCAAAGTCATTGACTCCCGTCTGGTGAGCGATGGTTCGCAAGTGCGCCGTCGCCGCCAGTGTTTAGATTGTAATGAACGCTTTACCACTTTTGAAGTGGCTGAATTGGTGCTCCCGCGCGTCATTAAAAGTGATGATGTGCGCGAGCCATTCAATGAAGATAAATTACGGCGCGGGATGCTAAAAGCATTAGAAAAACGGCCCGTCAGTTCTGATGATGTCGAAACCGCCATCAGCCATATTAAATCCCAACTGCGCGCCACTGGCGAACGCGAAGTCCCGACCAAAATGGTGGGTAACTTGGTGATGGAAGCATTGAAACGCTTAGATAAAGTTGCCTATATCCGCTTTGCCTCGGTCTATCGCAGCTTTGAAGATATTCGCGAATTCGGTGAAGAGATTGCCCGTTTGCAGGATTAGTCGGCGTATCAGTAAAGCTTTTAGCACAGTATTGCAGCATAAAAAGTAAGGAAAACCATGCAGCCCGATGAGTTCTATATGGCCCGCGCCTTTGAATTGGCGCGGTTGGGGCGTTTTACTACGTCGCCTAACCCTAATGTCGGGTGTGTTCTGGTGCGCGATGGCGAGATTGTTGGCGAAGGTTATCACCTACGTGCCGGAGAACCCCATGCGGAAGTCCATGCGCTGCGTATGGCGGGTGAGAAAGCACGGGGAGCTACAGCCTATGTCACCCTTGAACCCTGTAGCCATCATGGGCGCACGCCGCCTTGTGCCGATGCACTGGTGGCGGCAGGAGTGGTTCGTGTGGTCGCGGCCATGCAAGACCCCAATCCTCAGGTTGCCGGGCGTGGATTATATAAGCTAAAGCAAGCAGGGATTGCAGTTGATCACGGTCTGATGCTGGCTGAAGCCGAAGCCGTTAATCTTGGTTTCCTGAAACGGATGCGCACCGGTTTTCCCTATTTGCAATTGAAAATGGCGGCATCGCTGGATGGTCGTACGGCGATGGCCTCGGGTGAAAGCCAGTGGATTACTTCGCCACAGGCGCGCCAAGATGTGCAGCGTTTTCGTGCCGAAAGCTCGGCGATCCTCAGTACCAGCGCCACTGTTCTGGCTGATGATCCTTCTCTGACGGTACGCTGGCAGGAGCTAGATGCTGAGACTCAAGCGCGGTATTCCCAAGATACCTTGCGCCAGCCGACCCGTATTATTCTTGATAGCCATAACCGTGTGACGCCCGAGCACCAAGTTATACAGCAAGAGGGTGCATGCTGGTTGGCTCGGGTTGAGGCGGATGAACAGCCATGGCCTGCCAACGTCGAGCAACTTTTGTTACCTCGTCATGGCAATGGCGTGGATTTGGTTTTATTGATGATGCAACTGGGTAAACGGCAAATTAACTCGGTGTGGGTTGAAGCTGGGCCGCAATTGGCCGGGGCATTGTTGCAGGCGGGTGTGGTTGATGAGTTGATTCTTTATATCGCGCCAAAACTATTAGGCAGCGATGCTCGTGGCTTGTGCCAGTTAGCAGGATTAACCCATTTATCGCAAGCCCCAGAATTTGAATTCAGTGATGTGCGTCGGGTGGGGCCAGATCTCCGCTTGCGTTTGAAACCGAAGTATTAATGACATTATTCGGCTGAGATCCCCAAAGCCCAATCACAGCCTTGCCCGCGTTTTACAAATGCGCAGGGGCGGGGCACGAAAGAATATGATAGAATCCGCCCCCCTGCGGGGTATGAACCCATATTGAGGAAAGCTATGAACGTTATCGAAGGTGTTGTTGCTACTCCTAATGCCCGCGTGGCGATTGCAATTGCGCGTTTTAACAACTTTATCAACGACAGCCTGCTGGAGGGTGCCATTGATGCCCTTAAGCGCATTGGCCAAGTCTCGGACGACAACATTACTGTTGTTTGGGTGCCGGGTGCCTATGAGTTGCCGCTGGTTGCCAATGTGTTAGCAAAAACAAATCGTTACGATGCGGTAATTGCGCTAGGTACAGTTATCCGTGGGGGCACTGCGCACTTTGAGTATGTTGCTGGTGAAGCAAGTTCTGGTCTATCAAGTGTTGCCATGAACAGTGATATCCCAGTCGCTTTCGGTGTGCTGACCACAGAGAGTATTGAGCAAGCAATTGAGCGTGCCGGTACTAAAGCGGGTAATAAAGGTGCAGAAGCTGCCCTGACCGCGCTTGAAATGATTAATGTAATCAAAGCTATTAAAGGCTGAATTTAGTTAAGTTAAGGGGAATTCCGTGAAACCTGCTGCTCGTCGCCGCGCTCGTGAGTGCGCTGTTCAAGCGCTTTACTCTTGGCAGTTGTCTAAAAACGACATCGCTGATGTTGAATTACAGTTCCTGTCGGAGCAGGATGTCAAAGACGTAGACATCGCCTATTTTCGCGAATTGCTGTCTGGGGTTGCTGTTAATGCTGCATCTCTGGATGCGTTGATGGCGCCAGTTCTTTCCCGCCAGCTCGAAGAATTAGGCCAGGTTGAAAGAGCGGTTCTGCGTATTGCTCTGTTTGAACTGAGTAAACGCAATGATGTCCCTTATAAAGTGGCAATCAATGAAGCGATCGAACTCGCCAAAACTTTCGGTGCGGAAGATAGCCATAAGTTCGTCAACGGAGTGCTCGATAAGATAGCTCCGATGGTACGTAAGAAAAAATAATCTTGTTATACACCTTGGTACTTGAAGCTACAGGACTATTAGCTCCCTGCAACTTGAAGCTATTTGGGCTATACCTGAAGTAGTTTGAATTAAGGCCGGTTTCCGGCCTTAATCATGTATCGGCAAACATTTCTGGAATTGTATTATGGCATGTGGCGAATTTGACCTCATTGCCCGCTACTTTGACCGGTTCAGAAGTAATCGCCGGGATGTAGAGTTGGGTATTGGAGATGACTGCGCACTTCTTACAGTGGCAGATAAACAGCTGTTGGCCATCAGTACAGATACACTGGTGTCCGGTATTCATTTCCTTCCGGATATTGATCCGGCTGATCTTGGTTACAAATCTTTAGCGGTAAACCTTAGCGATTTAGCTGCAATGGGTGCCGATCCTGCTTGGTTATCTCTCGCACTGACTCTCCCTAATGTTAATGAAGATTGGTTGCAAAAATTCAGCGATAGCTTGTTTGATCAATTGAATTATTACGGTATGCAATTGATTGGTGGCGATACCACGCGTGGGCCACTGAGTCTGACATTAACTATTCAGGGCTTAGTACCAGAAGGGCGGGCATTGACTCGTGCAGGGGCGCGGATTGGTGACTGGATTTATGTCACCGGCACCCTGGGGGACAGCGCTGCTGGTTTAGCTATCTTGCAAGATGAACTGCGGGTTGATAATGAATCAGACCGTGCGGCGTTAATTCATCGCCATTTACGACCACAGCCACGCATATTGCAGGGGCAAGCATTACGTGATCTTGCCAGTTCCGCGATTGATATTTCGGACGGGCTGATTTCTGATCTGCAACACATTTTGAAAGTCAGTCATTGCGGGGCACGCATTGAACTGGATGAATTACCCTATTCTGATGCATTAACACGGCAGGTGGATGCTGAACAAGCCCTGCGCTGGGCATTGAGTGGCGGTGAAGATTATGAACTGTGCTTCACTGTACCGGAGATAAACCGCGGTGCTCTGGAAGTCGCACTGAGTAACACCGGCGCTGGTTATACTTGTATTGGCCAGATTGGCCCGCAGTCGGAAGGGCTCAAGTTTTTCCGCGAAGGTAAAGCTGTTGAGTTGGATTTTCAGGGTTTTGACCATTTCTCAGTAGGTAAATCCCATGGATGAAGCCAAACGTCGTCTGCGGCTATCTAACCCCTGGCACTTGTTGGCAACCGGCTTTGGCAGCGGGTTGTCTCCGTGGGCTCCGGGCACCATGGGGTCGATTGCTGCTATCCCATTCTGGCTGTTATTAATTCAGTTACCTTGGCAAGTTTATTCTCTGGCAGTGATGTTTAGCATCTGTATCGGTGTCTATATCTGTCATCGTACTGCCAAAGATATGCGAGTTCATGACCACGGCAGCATCGTGTGGGATGAATTTGTCGGAATGTGGATTACCTTGATGGCCTTGCCAGTGAATGATTGGCAATGGGTCGCCGCCGGTTTTGTGGCATTCCGTATTTTTGATATCTGGAAGCCTTGGCCGATTCGCTGGTTTGACCGCAATGTCCATGGCGGCATGGGGATAATGATTGATGATATTATCGCTGGTGTAATTGCTGCCGCGATTATTTTTGTTATTGGGCATTATTGGCCAATAGATTTGTTTTACTGATACCCGTCATCTTTCAAGTTACAGGTGTGTTGGCTGCGCTTAATAACCCGAATCACTTACTGATGTCAGCTCATCGGGATTATCTCGCTTGCCGCCTTCCTGTACCTTGAAATCTATAGGGTATCTGTGCGGCCATCTTTCAAGTTGCAGGTGTGTTGGCTGCGCTTAATAACCCGAATCACTGACTGATGTAAGCTCATCGGGACTATCTCGCTTGCCGCCTTCCTGTACCTTGAAATCTATAGGGTATCTGTGCGGCCATCTTTCAAGTTGCAGGTGTGTTGGCTGCGCTTAATAACCCGAATCACTGACTGATGTAAGCTCATCAGGATTATCTCGCTTACCATCTTCCAAGTTGCAGGGGGAGTTGGCGGTGCTGAATAGAATAAAGGCATAACCGCGTGGTTATGCCTTAAATTGAGTTATCACGCCAGCCATGCTTCAATCTGGCGCTGTATACCTGCGGCATCCAAACCAAATTCAGCCCGCATTTCATCTTGTTCACCTTGCGGAATAAAGTGGTCAGGTAAACCAAGGTTGAGCACTGGGACTAACTGCCGTTTAGCCATCAGCAACTCATTCACACCACTGCCCGCACCGCCCATAATGGCATTTTCTTCCAGCGTGACTAATACTTCGTGGCTGGCTGCCATCTCCAATATTAGCTCTTCATCCAATGGTTTGACGAAACGCATATCTACCAACGTGGCATTAAGGTTATCGGCGACAATCTGTGCTTGGGCCAATAACGTACCGAAGCACAAAATGGCAACTTTTTCACCTTCACGGCGCACAATTCCTTTACCGATAGGCAAGATCTCTAATGGCTCCAGTACTGCCCCGGTGCCATTGCCTCGTGGGTAGCGCACTGCTGCTGGCCCATTGTGGTGATAACCGGTGTGTAGCATTTGGCGGCATTCGTTCTCATCACTTGGAGTCATGATGACCATATTAGGAATGCAGCGCATGAATGAAAGATCGAACGCGCCCTGATGGGTTTGACCATCGGCACCCACCAAACCACCACGGTCAATAGCGAATAATACCGGCAGATTCTGGATGGCAACATCATGAATCAACTGGTCGTAAGCTCGCTGTAGGAAAGTCGAATAGATCGCCACGACAGGTTTATAGCCACCAATAGCCAAGCCTGCTGCAAAAGTGACAGCGTGCTGTTCCGCTATCGCAACATCAAAATACTGCTGCGGGTATTCGCGCGAGAAGCGCACCATACCGGAACCTTCGCGCATGGCCGGGGTAACGGCCATTAATTGACTGTCTTTAGCGGCAGTTTCACATAACCATTCACCAAAAATTTTGGAGTAAGTCGGCAAGCTGCCCTGACTCTTCGGTAATGTGCCGGAGGCCGGATCAAATTTAGGCACCGCATGCCAGCCGATCGGATCTTTTTCTGCCGGGGCGTAGCCTTTGCCCTTTTTGGTCATGATATGCAACAGTTGCGGGCCTTTCAGGTCGCGCATATTTTTCAATGTTTGCGTCAATGCCTGCACATCGTGACCATCAATCGGGCCAATATAATTGAAACCCAACTCTTCAAATAAGGTGCTAGGCACGACCATGCCTTTAAGGTGTTCTTCAGTACGTTTCAGCAAATCTTTAATTGGCGGTAAACCGGAGAATGCTTTTTTACCCCCTTCACGCAGGCTAGCGTAGAGCTTGCCAGATAATAACTGAGCCAAATGGTTGTTCAGGCCGCCTACGTTTTCTGATATAGACATTTCGTTATCATTGAGGATAACCAGCATGTCAGAATGAATATCACCGGCATGATTCATCGCCTCGAAAGCCATACCGGCAGTAATCGCCCCGTCACCAATGACACACACGGTACGCCGCCCTTTACCTTCACGTTCAGCAGCAACCGCCATCCCCAAACCCGCACTGATGGAGGTTGAGGAGTGACCGACAGAAAGCACGTCATATTCACTTTCACCGCGCCACGGGAAAGGATGCAAACCATCTTTTTGGCGAATAGTGCCAATTTGCTCGCGGCGACCCGTCAATATTTTGTGCGGATAAGCCTGATGGCCCACGTCCCACACCAGATGATCAAATGGGGTGTTGTAGACGTAATGCAACGCGACAGTGAGCTCGACCACACCTAGCCCGGAGGCAAAATGCCCACTGGATCGGCTGACAGAGGCGAGCAAATACTGCCGGAGTTCATCACATAACTTCGGCAGACTTTCTTTCGGCAACATGCGCAGTTCTTCAGGATTCTCCGCAAGTGCCAATGTCGGGTATTTGGCTATATCAAGACTCATTCGATGCTCATATCAAAAATGGTAAGTAGGCATTCACGGACTGCCAGTATATTTCTAGTTATCGCGCTCAATAATAAAACAGGCTAACGCCTGCAACGGCGCTATGTTATAGGATTGCTCTGACAACGCATTCAGGGCGCTAATGGCTTCCTGATAAAGATCCATGGCTTTAGCTTTGGCGCAATCCAATCCCAAAAGTGCGGGATAGGTACTTTTTCCCAGTTGCTGATCTGAACCCTGGCGTTTACCAATTGTAGCGGTATCGCCGATAACATCTAAAATATCGTCCTGTACCTGAAAGGCCAGACCGATGGCATCAGCGTAACAGTCAAGCAATGGCAATGCTTCACGCCCAGGAGTTCCTGCAGCCAGTGCGCCAAGGCGAACAGCGGCGCGGATCAACGCACCGGTTTTGTGGCGGTGGATCTGCTCGAGATCAGCCAGTGAAATTTGGCGTGCCTCGGCTTCCAAATCCAATGCCTGACCGCCACACATCCCGGCGACACCACTGGCATAGGCTAATTCGGCAATCATCGACAAGCGATCTTTATCTGCCACGTCGGGCATTGGGGCTTCTGACAGTATAGAGAAAGCCAAAGTTTGTAGCGCGTCACCCGCCAAAATGGCATTGGCTTCGCCAAACTTCACATGGCAAGTTGGCTGCCCACGACGTAAATCGTCGTCATCCATTGCCGGCAAATCATCATGCATTAATGAATAAGCATGGATACATTCAATTGCCGCTGCTGGAGCATCCAAATTAGCCAGCGACAAACCAAACATTTGGCCGGTGGCATAAACCAGATACGGGCGTAGCCGTTTACCGCCGAGCACAGCACCATAGCGCATGGCTTTGACTAAATCACTGTTCCCAAAGGGAAGGGGGGCGATAAAGTCCAGTATGGCCTGATTAACTCGTTGCTGGTGTGCAGTAAGTTGCTGGCTGAAATCAACAGTTGAGTGGGCGTTAGACATAAGGCTACTCAGCATCCGGAGTAAAAGGAACTAATGGGGCGTCGGCATCATCACTCAGAAGAACTTGAACACGCTGTTCGGCTTGCAGCAAGGTTTGTTGCCCAAGGCGTGCCAACTGTACACCGCGCTCAAACTCGTTTAATGCTTCTTCCAGCGGGAGTTCACCTGACTCCAGGCGAGTAACAATTTGTTCCAGTTCACTGAGCGATGTCTCAAAACTGGCGGCTTTGGTTTCGGGTGATGCGGCTTTTTTCGGCATAGTTTTTATTTGACTCGATATCTTTTATGAAACGTAACCTTGATGGCGCGTAATGTCTTCCTGCTTGCTGAAAGCAACTTTTCAGGTCTGAAACTTATTACCGGCTATTCTAGCGGATAATGCAGGGGAAATCGTGGCGTTTAAGTCTGGTTTTTAGTACGCAGCGGCACCTCATATAGTGATATACTCCACGGCTTGCATGTTTTCGCTAACACCTTTGACTGTTGCTAATCGATAGCGACGCCATCACTCCATAACCAGACAACTAAAGACCGCCATGAAGTTTATCATTAAATTGTTCCCAGAAATCACCATCAAGAGTCAATCTGTGCGATTGCGCTTCATTAAGATCCTCACAACCAACATTCGCAACGTACTGAAAAACCTTGAGGATGACACCCTTGCGGTGGTCCGTCATTGGGATCATATTGAAATCCGCACCAAAGATGACAATCTTGGCCCACAGATTTGTGATGCGCTGACCCGCGTGCCGGGGATTCACCATATTCTCGAAGTGGAAGATCGCAGCTACACCGATATGCACAATATTTTTGAGCAAACGCTGGAAGCTTACCGTGAAACACTGGTCGGGAAAACTTTCTGTGTGCGTGTGAAACGCCGTGGTAAACATGAGTTTTCTTCTGGCGATGTTGAGCGATATGTCGGTGGCGGCCTGAATCAACATATTGAAAGTGCCAAAGTTAAACTGAACCACCCACAAGTGACCGTTCATCTGGAAATTGATCAAGATAAACTGACACTGATCAAAGCTCGCCATGAAGGGTTAGGTGGCTTCCCGATCGGCACGCAAGAAGATGTTTTATCTCTGATTTCCGGTGGTTTTGACTCCGGTGTCTCCAGCTATATGCTGATGCGTCGTGGTTGCCGCGTGCACTATTGCTTCTTCAATCTTGGTGGCTCCGCCCATGAAATTGGCGTGAAGCAAGTGGCGCATTATCTGTGGAATCGTTTTGGTAGCTCCCATCGAGTGCGTTTTGTTGCCATTGATTTTGAGCCAGTGGTTGGCGAGATCCTTGAGAAAGTCGAAGACGGCCAGATGGGCGTGGTCTTGAAACGCATGATGGTGCGTGCAGCGTCTCAGGTTGCTGAGCGCTATGGTGTGCAGGCTTTGGTTACTGGTGAAGCTCTGGGGCAGGTTTCCAGTCAGACACTGACTAATTTGCGCTTAATTGATAATGCTTCTGACACCCTGATTCTGCGCCCACTTATTTCGCATGATAAAGAACACATTATTAATTTGGCGCGGGAAATTGGTACCGAAGATTTTGCGAAAACCATGCCAGAATATTGTGGCGTGATCTCAAAAAGCCCGACGGTGAAGGCGGTTAAGGCCAAAATTGAAGAAGAGGAATCTCATTTTGATTTCTCTATTCTGGACCGCGTGGTCAGTGAAGCTAAAAACGTCGATATTCGTGAAATCGCTGAGCAAAGCCGCGAGCAAGTCATTGAAGTTGAAACGGTTGCAGAGTTGGCAGATACCGATGTGCTACTGGATATCCGTGCACCCGATGAACAAGATGAAAAGCCGCTGAAATTAGACCGTGTTGAAGTTCGCCCTTTGCCTTTCTATAAACTGAGCACGCAATTTGCCGATTTGGATCAGAGCAAGACTTACCTGCTGTATTGCGATCGCGGGGTGATGAGCCGTTTGCAGGCACTGTATCTGCGCGAGCAAGGGTATTCTAACGTGAAAGTCTATCGCCCTTAGTTTTTGAGTTGTTGACGGCTACTGCGCTTTGCCATTCAGGGATTGCGCAGTGCTCGCGGCTGTCATGTACATTCCGTTGGGCGTACCCAGACTGACTTCGCTCGCTACGCCTCTTAGGGGAACGCTAGGGATAAAGTGAATCGATACTGTCCCGCCTTCAAGCCCTAATCCTAATAACGGTAATCTTTTTTATCGATGCCATATTTTTTCATCCGCAAATAGAGTTTCTTACGTGGCACCTGCAAATACTCCGCGACATCGTTAATCCGCCCTTGATGAATATTTAGCGCCTCATTAATAATCCGACACTCATACTGTTCAATTCGCTCATCCAGAGGGGTGCAGTCGGTATCATTAGCCAGTTCTCCCGCGGTATCCGCCAGTGGCATAACGCCGACGGCAAATAATTCAGCTGCATTAAGTAATTCGCGGATATTGCCCGGCCAAGGACGACGGCATAAGCTCTTCACGAAAGCGTCGGTGAGCTGAGGGCGTTGGCGGCTTAGTCGGGTGCAAGCATTTTCCAGATAATGGCGGAAGAGCACTTCAATATCACCTGGGCGTCGGGACAGCGGCAGGCACTCAATATGGCTCAGTGAGAAACGATAATAGAGCTCCGGTACCAATTGTTGCTGTGTGGCTAGCTGGGTTGCTGGGGTATGGCTCAAGGCAATCAGGCGGAAACAACAATCGTCTGGACTTTGCTGCTGAGCCAATGAACGTTGCTGTTGCTGGTTCAGTAACTCGATGTTTTTAATCACTAAAGTGCCGCCTGATGCCTGTGCTATCCAACTCTCCAGTTGTACACCCGCTTCACTGGCAGGGTCTGCTATCAGTAACGGCTTATCTCTACGGCGGCTCAATTGATGCAGATAACGTGCGGCCAGTGTGCGCCCGGTTCCCAGTTCACCATAGAAGAACACCGGCACATCCACATCGGCCAGCATCTGTAATCGTTCACGCAATTGCTTCACCCAACCACTGTTACCCAGTAAGTGCTCACTTAGCTGCTCACGCTGCCAGCAGCGCCGGGTAATCAGCGCATGGCGGTCAGCAAGTGCTTGATTCACCGTGAACAGTAGTTTTTCTGGATTAACCGGTTTTTCTAAAAAATCATATGCCCCTTTTTTAACCGCTTCGACCGCCATAGGAACATCGCCATGACCGGTTATCAGCAAGATGGGCAGGTGGCGATCTTGTTGCAGTAAGATTTCCAGCAGTGCCATTCCTGATAATCCAGGCATACAAACATCACTGATCACCATGCCGCGCCAGTCTGGCGGCACCATCTCTGCTGCGGCGGTGGGTGAGCTACAGGGATAAACTTGGTATCCCTCTTGCGTCAGCATGTGGTGATAAGCCTCCAGCACATCCGCGTCATCATCGATCAGTAGAATCTGATGCTCATGAGTTAATGGCGAGGGTTTGTCATTTGACATGGTCAAGGCTCCTGAATTGCAGGATCACCATGGCATGGCGATCCAATGTCGAGGCCAGCCGCAGCTCTCCACTGCACTGTTCCATAATTGACTGGCTAATGGATAATCCAATCCCCAGACCCACTTCCTTGCTGGTGGTAAAAGGTTGTAGCAAGCGATTAGCCAATGCGAGGGGCCAACCCTGACCATTATCACTGAGTATCAATAACAGGTAATCCGGCTGTTCATCCAAGCAGACGGTAATGACTGGGGCAGCTTGCGGGCTGGCTTCTAACGCATTGGTCAGTAGGTTCACCAGTACCTGTTGAATGCGAACTTCATCGCCATAGACCAGGGGAATACTCTCCGGGGCGATAAGGCGCGCATTGAGTGGCTGATGACGTAAGGCGAGTAAATCCCACGCATCATTCAGGCTGCGGTTAAGGTCGATCGGTTGTAATTTTTGGTCTGCATCGCTACGCCGTGAGAATTGACGTAATTGTTTGATGATATTGACGATCCGCAGATTAAGCCCCTGCATCTTGGCTAAATTACTCTGTAGCGTCTGCTTATCATCGCTTTGTAGCGCGCGTTCACTACTGAAAATATAAAGTGATAACGCATTGAGTGGCTGATTGATTTCATGGGCCAGAGTGGTCATGGTTTGCCCAACCACGGCCAGTTTTGCCGCCTGTATCAGCTCATCCTGAGCCGTGCGCAAATTATTCTCAATGACCATTCGTTCGCTGATTTCTTGTTTTAACTGATTTTTTTGCTGATTTATCTGGCCGATAGTCCGCCGCAGTAAACCGGCAATTCGCCCAAGCTCATCACCGCCGTAGACCGGGATAGTCGTGTCTAATTCTCCACATCCCAGGCGGGCGACGGATTGATTCAGTAGTGTGAAGCGCTTGATTAAGCGGGAGCGAATATAGAAATGATTAAGAATAAAGGCAAACAGCAGTGCCAGCAGGGTGGCAATAGCAATCAACAGGCCACTGATGCTCATGATATGTCCGAGCCGTTGATTAAATGTTTGTAATTCTTGATGGCTGCTACCGAGCTGGTTTTCTATTTGGGTACGAAACCGGCTGAGTGTCTGCTCCTTGGCGTCGATGGTTTGCTCCAGTAGCGCCAGTGCAGCCGCGCGCTCTTGCAAAATAGCCGGCATTTTCTTATCAGCGATACCGAGGCTGAGCAGTTCATCAATAGTCTGGCGCAAGGTAATGGTACTGGGGTGTTTGGCCAGCGACTGCATATTTGATTCAGCGGTTTGCTTGAGATAGCTGAGGTAACGAACGTGGTTATTCAGGCTATCAATATTTGTATTGTTCAGTTGCTCGCGCAGATCATCGACGATCTGTGTTTCGATATGTGCCAGTGCGTAGACCAATTGCAGCTCATCCTGCACGTTCCGCAGCGTTGTTTGCAGTTGTTGGCTTTTCGTCGAGCTGGTTTTCTGTGTGAGTTGATCAATTAATGAACCTTGCTGCCAACTGATATCTTGCGAAAGCGACGTCAGCTCATTATTAAAATCATCATGTAGCCAGTTAATCCGTGCGGCTATCTCGGTCACTTTTTCTTTTGCCAGAAAATTGCTGTACAGGGCGCTGTCCAACTGCGAAAGCAATTCGCGGCTGTGACGGAGAGTAATGGCCAGCTGTTGTTGATTCTCCGGCGTCAGGCGGTGACTGGCTTGCTCAATCGTATCCAAACGATGTGCAATTTGGTCACGCATCTGAATGCGGGCACTGGTGTTGGGCGCATGTTGGAATTCATTTAGTTCCTGAATAAGCGCATTAAGATTTTCTTCTAACTGAAACGATGCCTGAATTTTAGGGAAGTATTCATTCAGTGCATAACGGATTTGTTGGCGTTGTTCATTCCATGAATAGAGGCTGACGGCACTGACAAATAGGGTTAAGACGGCACCAAAGGCAAATGCCCAGCGCAGGATAGAACTGATGGTGATGCGCTGCCACAACAGGTTCATTTAAGCGACTCCAATTGTTGGATTGCCAAAAATTGTTGCTGCTGAAAGAACTGCTGCCACGCCATTAGCTCGGTTTCCTGTGAGTTATCAGCATTTTTAGGTTGGTTAAACAGTGAAAGATAGCGAGGATCAGTGGCCTGGCGCGCCGAAACGGGAATAGCTGTTAGCAAGGCGCGGATTTCAGGCAGTGGCCGCTTTAGGCGAGCTTCTGCACTGTGTAGTGCTTTCCAGGCATCCTGCAATTGATGTAACCGGAAGCTGATGGCGGTATCGAATAGCTGTTGCACCAACGGCTGACGCAACAAAATTTGCCGGTAGTCTAGCGGCGTTTGTTGCAATAAACGTTGCTGTTGTTTGGCGCGAGGGTCATTTTCTGGCAACGGAGTGACCGGATATTTACCCGTTGCGGTGTCGGACAGCGCTTGCTGCCCAATGTCACTGAGCAAGAAATGGATAAAGCGGGTGGCATCACTCTGATGCGCACTATTTTTAGTTATTGCGATAAAAGTCGGGGAAGCGCCACTTTGTGGAAAATAACTGAAAGTGAGTTGCGGGTCTTTTAACAGCAAGGTGGCATAGTTATCGATAATTGGCCCAGCGACACCTAATCCGGTTTTAATTTTATTCGAGACGCCAAAACTGCGCGATGAAATCGTCGCCAAATTCCCCGAAACCTCCAACAAAGTTGCCCAACCTTGCTCCCAGCCGCGCTCCTGAAATAAGGTTTCTATCATCAGATGATTAGTATCCGAACGAGAGGGGCTGCTCATCAAAATCATTCCCTGATAGCGGGCATCTTTCAGCCCTTCCCATGTCGTAGGCGTGGGTAAATGTTTCTCTTTTAATCGCGCACTGTTTGCCAAAATACCGTAGCCCGAAATTGCTACCGCAACAGTAGAGTTGCGGATAGATTCAGGAACTAACTGTTGCTGATTTTGCCGTGGCAGTGGTGGTAGAGGGTTTAATTGTTGGTGATCTTGCAAGTGCTGCATCAACATCGGTGACGATGTCAGTATTAAATCAATACTTTCTCCCATTGGGGTATCGAGTAGCCGTTCAAGTGAAGAACTGGTCCGATTAAGAGTGCGCACGGCAATAGATTGCGGCTGTTTTTGCCACTGAGAAATAATATGCGCAGTGGCTTCAGGGGAGAATGTCGTCGCAATAACCAGTTCATTCGCCATACTGACACACGTAAAACTGGCAGTGAAAATTATACTCAGCAGCAATGTAGTTAATGCTCGCATATATTTTATTTCCTCTGGCAATGTGTGACTAATATCAAAAAAACAATAAATAAACGTTATATCTTCTCAGGGGATATTGTTCTCGTTTGTCCCATTTTTATCTTTTTCGGACCAATAAAATAACAATAATGATAAATGAGTTAATTTTGACTCATAATTTCCCGCCCATTGTGTCGATATTGAAACATATTAGCACTGTTGCATCCATCAAGGCATCACTGCATGCTGGTCTGGCAACATAATGACGCAGTAGACCCAGTAATATCAACTGGTTTATGTCTGTGCTGCTGTCTGTTTATTTCGATGGTGATATTGCCACAAAAATAATTATTGGCCTCAATGCCAGGGTTTCTATTTTTCTAAAAGTTAATTTAATAATAAATCGGTAAGGTGAACTATGCTCTCATTTATGAAGCCTAAAGTCGCAACGCATAAAGTCCCCGATGATAAAGTTATTGCTACATATAATCGCTATCGGGTTCAGGCGCTGTTCAGTATATTTATTGGTTATCTTTCCTACTATATTGTGAGAAATAACTTCACACTCTCAACACCTTATTTAAAAGAGCAATTACATCTCAGTGCAACAGAAATAGGTTTGCTGAGTAGTTGTATGTTAATTGCTTATGGCATCAGCAAAGGCATCATGAGTAGTTTGGCGGATAAAGCCAATCCCAAAGTGTATATGGCGGTCGGGTTATTACTTTGTGCATTAGTTAACGTCGGGCTGGGGTTTAGCGGGGCATTTTGGTTATTCGCGGTCTTGGTCATTTTTAACGGCTTTTTCCAGGGCATGGGGGTAGGGCCATCTTTTATTACCATCGCCAATTGGTTCCCGCGCCGCGAACGTGGTCGGGTCGGGGCTATCTGGAATATTTCACATAACGTCGGGGGCGGTATTGTCGCGCCTATCGTCGGCGGGGCGTTTGCTATTTTAGGTGCTGAACATTGGCAAACCGCCAGCTACATTGTGCCGGCCGGTGTTGCGGTTGTGCTAGGTTCACTGGTTTTACTGCTGGGTAAAGGCTCGCCGGTAAGTGAGGGCTTACCTCCGCTACAAGAAATCATGCCTGAAGACTTGGTTGTGGAGCCGGTAAAAGCTGGGCAACAAGCACCAGAGAATATGTCAGCATTTCAGATTTTCTGTACTTACGTGTTGAAAAATAAGCATGCCTGGTATGTCTCATTTGTTGATGTCTTCGTCTATATGGTGCGCTTCGGCATGATTAGCTGGCTGCCTATTTATTTACTGACAGAAAAGCATTTCACCAAAGGAGAGATGAGCGTCGCTTTCTTATTCTTTGAGTGGGCGGCAATTCCTTCAACACTATTAGCTGGCTGGTTATCCGATAAGTTCTTCCGTGGACGCCGTATGCCTCTGGCGATGATCTGTATGGCAATGATATTTATCTGCTTGATTGGTTATTGGCAGTGCGATTCGTTGCTGATGGTCACTTTCTTTGCCGCTATCGTGGGTTGTTTAATCTACGTACCGCAATTCCTGGCTTCAGTGCAAACCATGGAGATTGTTCCAAGCTTTGCTGTGGGGTCCGCTGTCGGTTTGCGCGGTTTCATGAGCTATATTTTGGGGGCATCGTTAGGCACCAGTCTGTTTGGTATCATGGTTGACAGAGTGGGCTGGCACGGCGGTTTCTATTTACTGATGGGTGGGATTGTCTGCTGCATTATTTTCTGTTACCTGTCACACCGTGGGGTGTTGGAGCTGGAACGTGATCGTAAAAGTCAGCAGGCTCAAATAGGCAAAGAAGCATTAGCTTGATGTATTAGAGATAAAAAACCGCTCATTTTTAGTCAGATAACATGGGCGGTTTATTTGATTAGCTATTCGCGGTAGTTATAAATTCCCGGCGGTAATACTAACTGCCAGGCAATTTCTTCCGCTTTCTCGCGCCCAAGTAGCAAGAAAACAATCTTCAGGGCGAAATCAATGGAGGTTCCCGGCCCTTGGCTGGTCACCAGATTCACCCGTCGGTCATAAACAACGCGCTGATCCATCCACTTAGTGGCAGCGATTTTATCTTTCAGCCCCGGAAAACCTGTCATATTCCCCACCGGGAACAGATTGTGGTGTTCAAGCACTAAGGCGGGGGCGGCACAGATTGCCGCGACCAGACGGCCTTCATTATGTGTTTGCTGCACAGTCGCGACTAATAGTGGGCTGTCACGAAAGCATTCTGCCCCTTTAACGCCGCCGGGCAGTACCACCACATCAAATTTTTCATCTGCGACATCAACTAGCCGAGCATCAGCCAATAACCGCACACCGCGTGAACAGACGATTTCTAATGCGCCGTCGCTGGCGACACTGGCGGTTGTGACCTGAATACCCGCGCGTACCAGAATATCAATAGTGGTAACCGCTTCTGTTTCTTCGCTACCAGGAGCCAGGCAAACCAGCGCCGATACGCTCATACTCATTTTCCTTACGCTTAATTAAATCATACAGCCGGGAATTCTCCGGTAATGTCATGCCGTGACTGCGTGCGCGCCGCAGTAAATAACCGGTGATGTAGTCTATTTCCGTGTGCCGCTGGCAACGTAAATCCTGCAATAGAGACGAGATATTATCTGCTGTATTCTGAATAACATCATTAACATAGCTGAGTAGGCTCTCAGTTGAAGTATGGTAACCCTCCATCTCCATCACACTGGCGACTTCAGCACACAAACTGGTAATCAACTCTGGGTAGCGCTGCAAATCACCATTCCGACAGTTATATAGCCCCGTAAGTGGGTTAATTACGCAGTTTACCGCCAATTTTTGCCAACAAGCGGCTGAAATATCATTATGCCAGGCAACATCGGGTAGTGCCTGATGCAATACATCGGCCAGATGACTGATATCCATGATGGTGGGCGAGGTCGGGCCGATATGTGTTATACCGCTGGCAACATGGACAATCGTGTTACCGTCGCGACGAGCGGCATGAGTGGTGACGCCATGCAAGAAAACATGCTCATCTCGAGGCAATTCCTCCTGTGTTCCCATTCCGTTATGTAGCAGTAAAATCTGACATTCAGGGTTAAGTTTAGGGAGCAAAGCACTAACCGCACTGGAAACTTGCCATGCTTTTAAGCAAACCAACAGTAATTCACTTTTCGACAAATGCTCTGGATCGTTCGTCGGGAGGTTCTGATTGAAAGCCTCGCCGTTTAACGTAATGACATTGACTGAACAAAAGGGCTGTGGCACACGAAGCCAGCCTTGTACATCATGGCCTTGCTGGTATAACGCGGATAGCCATAATTGCCCGAGAGCTCCGCAACCAAGCACAGTAATTTTCATTGAGACCTCCTTGGTGTGAGCAGTAATACACGACTTCTTTCTAGGTGTTATGCTTTGATTATAGACTTTTTGGTCATTAAAAGCAGAGTTAGCTACCAGCTCGGTTAGTGAAGAACCGCAGCTTAGTTGAGCCATTGTCAGCAGCTTGGCTTTGTCTGTGGGGGATAAAGCAGTTATTATGCTCGCCATTCATCTTATCAGGAGGAGGGAATATGCCATCTTTCGACATCGTATCTGAAATTGATATGCAGGAAGTGCGTAATGCCGTTGAAAACGCCACCCGTGATCTGGCGAACCGTTGGGATTTTCGTAATGTTCCAGCGAGTTTTGAATTAAATGAGAAGAACGAAAGTATCAAAGTTGCCAGTGAATCTGATTTTCAGGTTGAGCAATTGCTGGATATTTTGCGTGCTCAACTGACTAAGCGTGGCATTGAAGGTGCAGCACTGGAGATCCCGGAAGAAATGGATCGCAGCGGCAAAACCTACAGTGTAGAAGCCAAGCTGAAACAAGGCATTGAAAGTGTGCAGGCCAAAAAGCTGGTTAAGCTAATTAAAGACAGCAAACTGAAAGTCCAGGCGCAAATTCAGGGCGAACAAGTGCGCGTGACCGGCAAAGCTCGTGATGATTTGCAGAGTGTGATGGCATTGGTTCGCGGTGCTGATCTGGGCCAGCCATTCCAGTTCAATAATTTCCGCGACTAAATCCGCGGACAAAGAGGAACTCTGACCGACGCGCGGTTTTTGTTCCTCATTTTATTATCTGGTGGGCTGTTTACTGGCTAGCTAGGTTGCATTAACCAACTGCTCCAACTGACTACGATTGGTCTTTTTCGTATCAACTTTCACGTAAGCGCTGCGTTCCGCAGTCACAACTACCGCCTCGGTTACTCCCGGTTGGGCTTTAATCCGCTCTTCTAATGCTGAGTCTTTTACTGCCAATTCTGACAAAGTAATTCGCAGGCTACTGACATAAGGGGGCTCCTGCATTGTGGCACTGACGGCAAACCACACCAGCGCGATAACCGCTCCGGCGGCAAACACCGTGCTTGCCCCTGCCATACCAAATATCCAACCGCCTAAACTCCCGCCGATAGCCACGCCAATAAACTGGCTGGTGGAGTAGATCCCCATTGCCGTACCTTTATAACCTGCCGGAGATTCTTTGCTGATTAATGAAGGCAAGATAGCTTCCATGACATTGAAGGCGATAAAGAACAGCTGCACACCGGCAATAATGACCCACAACTGGTGCCCGGCAGACCACAGCACCACTTCGGCGGCAAACAGTACCGCGACACACCCCATGAAAACCTGCTTCATGCGGCGTTTGACTTCAGCATAGATAATGAACGGCACTACGGCGGCGAACGAGACCAGCATAGTCACCAAATAGACAATCCAATGCTGGGCAGGGGCCAATCCAGCACTGGCCATAATTTGCGGTAAAGCAACAAAGCTCGACATCAACAAGATATGTAGGCACATGATGCCAAAGTTGAGTTTAAGCAGCCGGCTGTTGTTGAGAACCTTGCTCACACTGCCTTTGACGATACTGGATTCGCGGTTAAGTACATGCCTGTCGGCATCGGGCACCACTGCTAGAGTGATGACAATACCTAATAGTGCCAGTATGGCTATTCCCCAGAACAGGGCTTGCAGACCAAAGGCATGGGTGACTATTGGCCCAATAACCATCGCGATAGCAAAGGTGATACCAAAACTGACGCCAATAAATGCCATCGCTTTGGTGCGGTTTTGTTCGCGTGTCAGGTCAGACAATAGTGCCATGACTGCGGCGGCAATTGCGCCAGAGCCTTGCAATGCGCGACCTAGAATGATGCCCCAGATAGAATCACTCAGTGCAGCAATCACGCTACCCAATGCGAAGACTAATAAGCCACCGACGATCAGAGGTTTGCGGCCAATGCGATCGGAAACCAGCCCAAAAGGGATTTGGAAAATGGCCTGAGCCAGACCGTAGATACCAATAGCTAGGCCAATCAACGCCTCACTGGCTCCAGAAAGTGCCATACCATAAGTGGTGAGAACCGGCAAAACCATGAACATGCCAAGCATGCGCAAAGAGAATACCGTACCCAGCCCCCAAGTAGCCCGAAGCTCTAGCGGGGTCATTTTATTGTCGTTCATTACCACCTCAGAAAAACCAATTGCACTATTGTAATGATGTTAATGCCTACCGGTAAATCTATTGATGTTTAGAATGTATTACAGGTGAGTTTTAAGATAACAGCAGGGTAGTGCAGAAATAAAAAATGGCTGTCAGAAACAGCCATTTTTACATCAATAGGGCTGAAATTACCCGACGTAAGTCAGTAATCCCGCCGAGGAAGGGACATTGAAATCAACCGACATCATGACGCTCAATGACGTAATGGCAATGATAGAGAAGACAAAGAGTTTTCTCGCCCACACGATGTCATTGGTTGCCTTGTAACCGCGCAATGCCATTCCCAGCCACCAGACACTCACCGCCGCAGCGACAACCAGGTATTTATAACCGGCATAGCCACTTAAGGTTAGCATCAAGGTCGCGACCATAAATGCCAAAATATAAAGGGTAATATGGTTTTTGGTGACCGATATTCCTTTTATCACCGGCAGAACCGGGATGTTGGCAGCTTGATAATCCTTAAAACGGAAAATCGCGATGGCATAAGAGTGCGGCATTTGCCACAAGCTGAAGATAAGCAGCAGAATCAAGGCACCCATATCGAACTGCCCGGTAACCGCACAGTAACCAATCACTGGTGGTGCGGCACCTGACAAGCTGCCAATCAACGTGCCGTAGACTGATTTGCGCTTCATGTAGAGGCTATAAACCCCAACATAGATAACGAAACCAATGACGGCCAGCATCATTGCTAATAGATTGGCGGCGACGTAGAGCAACAGCATGCCAGCAATACCCAGTACTGATGCATAAATCAGGCTCACTTTCGGATCGATAAGCCCTTTTACCAGGACACGATTCTTCGTTCTCTCCATGATACGGTCGATATCACGGTCGATATAGTTGTTAAATACACACCCGGAGGCAACAACTAACGAGACACCGAACAGGGTGGCGAGAAAAAGGGGGTAATCAATCACGCCTTTGGAAGCGAGGAGAAATCCCCCAACGACAGAAATTAAATTGCCGAAAATAATTCCTGGTTTAGTTACTTGCAGGTATTGCTTAATCATCACATGCAGCTCTTCAGTCAACCATCATATTGATGTTGAGGTTGTACATAATCCAGAGTGAGCCCACAACAACGATTGCGATAATCATAGCGGTGAACAGGAACGCCACCAGATTCCAACGTTCTTCGGACGATCCATTCATATGCAGGAAGTACACCAAGTGCACAATAATCTGCACTACGGCTAAACCGACCACTGTGGCCAGAATAGTCGTATGGGAGGCGGTACCGCTCATCACCATAGCAAATGGAATAACTGTCAGAATGACCGACAGAATGAAGCCAATAAGATATGACTTCAAGCTACCGTGGCTGGCTCCACCGTGAGTAGTTGTTGGATGACTCATTACATGGCTCCTAACAGATAGACAACGGTGAATACGCAGATCCAGACCACGTCCAGGAAGTGCCAGAACAAGCTCAGGCACATCAGACGGGTACGGTTCATCTCATTCAGGCCGCGTTTTGCTACTTGAATCATCATAATGATGATCCAAACCAGGCCAGCAGTAACGTGAATACCGTGGGTGGCAACCAGTGCGAAGAAGCTAGACAGGAACGCACTGCGATCCGGGCCGTAGCCTTCAACAATCAGGTGATGGAATTCATAGATTTCCATTGCCACAAAGCCCAGACCGAACAGGAAAGTCAGACCTAACCAGGTGTTTACCTGGTTTTTATGGCCTTTATTCATGCCCAGCATAGCGATGCCGTAAGTAATACTACTGAACAGTAACAGGAAGGTTTCGACCAGAACAAAGTTCAAGTCGAAGATATCCCTGCCGGAAGGACCGCCAGCGGTCCCGTTTACCAGCACTGCATAAGTTGCGAACAAAGTCGCAAACAAAATACAGTCGCTCATCAGGTAGATCCAGAAGCCGAATACTTTCGTTGCTCCTGCATCGTGATGCCCGTGCTCTGCATGGGCGACGTTGTGGTTAGTCAGAGTTTCAGTTGACATGATTCACGCCTGCTTTGCTGATTTGTTCATGATGAAGATTTTCAATGCGCTCAACTTCTGCAACCGGCACATAGTAATCAACATCCTCGTCGAAGCTTTTCACAATCCAGGTCACAATCATGCCAGCGAAGCCAATAATGGCCAGCCACCAGATATACCAGATCATGGCAAAGCCGAAGATCAAGCTGAAGCCAGCAATAATCACACCTGCACCAGTATTCTTCGGCATGTGGATTTCTTCGTATTTCGCTGGGCGTTTGTACGCTTCGCCTTTCTCTTTCATATCCCAGAACTCGTCACGGTCAACAACTTCAGGCACGACAGCGAAGTTATAGAACGGCGGTGGGGAAGAGGTAGACCACTCCAGCGTACGGCCACCCCACGGGTCACCAGTCAGATCGCGGTTTTGCTCGCGGTCACGAATACTGACGAACACCTGGATAACCTGACACAAGATACCGCAAGCAATCAGTGCTGCACCGCCTGCTGCCACCATCAACATCGGGTGGAATTCTGGGTTGATGTCTTGGCTCAGACGACGGGTCATGCCCATAAAGCCCAGCACATACAGCGGCATAAAGGCAACGAAGAAGCCAATTATCCAGAACCAGAAAGCACGGATGCCCCATTTCTCATTCAGCGTAAAGCCGAAGGACTTAGGCCACCAGTAAGTCAGGCCAGCGAAGCAACCAAATACCACACCACCGATAATCACGTTATGGAAGTGCGCAATCAGGAACAGGCTGTTATGCAGTACAAAGTTTGCACCCGGAACGGCAAGTAGAACACCGGTCATCCCACCGATAGAGAAGGTGATGATGAAGCCAACGGTCCACAACATTGCGGAGTTAAACTGAATACGGCCTTGGTACATCGTGAACAACCAGTTGAAGATTTTCACCCCAGTTGGGATGGAAATGATCATCGTGGCTATACCGAAGAAGGCGTTAACGTTGGCACCGGACCCCATGGTGAAGAAGTGGTGTAGCCAAACAATAAACGACAGTACGGTAATCGCGATGGTTGCCCAGACTAAAGAGGTGTAACCAAACAGACGTTTTCTTGAGAAGGTCGCAGTAACTTCGGAGAACACCCCGAATACTGGCAGAACCAAAATGTACACTTCCGGATGGCCCCAGGCCCAAATCAGGTTGATGTACATCATCATGTTGCCACCCATATCATTGGTAAAGAAATGGGTGCCAAGGTAGCGGTCCAGTGTCAGTAACGCGACGGTCACAGTCAGGATCGGGAATGAAACGATAATCAAAATGTTGGTACACAGTGCAGCCCAGGTGAAGACAGGCATCTTCATCATCGACATGCCAGGCGCACGCATTTTCAAGATAGTCGCGAAGAAGTTAACACCGGTCAGCAAGGTCCCCAAACCAGAAATCTGTAGACTCCAGATCCAGTAATCGACCCCGACACCTGGGTTGTACTCTTTACCTGATAGTGGCGGATATGCCAACCAACCGGTTTGCGCGAATTCACCGACTCCCAGAGAGATGTTGATTAACACCACCCCGACGACAAAGAACCAGAAGCTCAGTGAGTTCAGGAACGGGAAGGCAACGTCGCGAGCACCGATTTGTAGCGGTACAACCACGTTCATCAAGCCCACCACAAAAGGCATCGCCATGAAGAAAATCATGATAACGCCGTGCGCGGTGAAAATCTGATCATAGTGATGAGGCGGGAGGAATCCGGCCTCACCAGCAGAAGCAAGTGCTTGCTGGCTACGCATCATGATGGCGTCGGCAAAGCCACGCAGCAGCATGACCATGGCGACCAGAATGTACATGATACCGATTTTTTTATGGTCAACCGAAGTCAGCCATTCGCTCCATAGCCATTTCCATTTGCCGAAATAGGTCAGGGCAGCGACAACTGCCAGCCCACCCAGAACAATTGCAGCAACGGTAACCATAATGATTGGTTCGTGTAGCGGAACCGCATCAAGTGTTAATTTTCCCAACATCGTTTTATTCCTCGGCTCCGGCGTGAGCGGCGTGTTCGCCCATATCCATGCCCTGGCTCATATCCATACCTTTATGGGTATCATCGCCTTTCTTGTGCATGTTCATATCGCCCATAAATTTGCCAATGATTCCTTTAAACAGCTCCGGTTTAACACTGGAGAAATACTCAACCGGGTTATTTTCACTCGGCTCAGCCAGTTTATTGAAATCGTCAGTGGTATTCAGGGTGTTCGGCGATTTTTTCACCTGTGCGACCCACTGGTTGAAGTCTTCCTGCGTTGGTGTTGCGATTGCAGTGAATTTCATACCAGAGAAGCCTTTGCCACTGAAGCTGCTGGAAATACCATTGTATTTACCGGCTTCGTTGGCGATCAGATGCAGTTTGGTTTGCATCCCGGCCATCGCATAAATCTGCCCGCCTAACTGAGGAATAAAGAACGAGTTCATTACTGAGTTGGAGGTGATTTTGAAGTTCACCGGAACATCAGTAGGGAAAGCCAGTTCATTTACTGTAGCAATACCTTGTTCTGGATAGATAAATAGCCATTTCCAGTCAAGGGAGACCACTTCAATGGTGATCGGTTCTTTGCCAGCCACTTCAATCGGTTTGAACGGGTCAAGTTCGTGGGAGGTTTTCCAGGTTATCGTTGCCAAAATAGCAATGATAATGATTGGAACAGCCCAAACAACAAGCTCAATTTTGTTGGAATGGGACCAGTTTGGGGTGTAGGTCGCACTTTTGTTGGACGCGCGGAACTTCCATGCAAAAGCAAACGCCATAAAAATAACCGGAATAACGACGATCAACATTAAACCGATAGCTGTAAGTATCAGTGTTTTTTGTTCGACTCCGATTGCGCCTTTGGGATTCATCAATACCATATCGCAACCACTAAGCATTACTGTGGCTGCTAATAAAGACAGCATACCCATATTTTTAATGTATTTCTTAAGTCTCATCTAACGACCTCAATTACAAAAGGGCTCTATTGTCGTTTCATGTGTGCGGGCATTTTACGGGAAGGTTGCAGGACTGTAAACATGCTTAAGATTGTGTCAGCGGCTTGTTGACACTTTATGTTAAGGGGGTCACAGATGTTGCCATGCGTGACAATTTACTAATAGCAACAATATGTTGGCGATAGCACCTAGCGGGAAAACAGCGGATGTTAAGGAAAAACAACGGTAATTAGTGTTTTATTCACGGGAAATACTGATTTTAAATTAATACTTAGGCTTATTTTATGTAAATAATATGTGATGCCAAGGTAAATTAAAATATATTCAGGGGCGCTATAAATAGTCACCCCTGAATCATTTAGCTAGAAATTATATTTAATAGAGTAAACGATAGCGTCTTGTAAGAAATCTTCACCCAATTTGTTATAAGCATAACGGTACTGAATACCGGTGGTGAATTGTTTAATTGGTGTCCACCAAAGTGCAATGGCACCATTCACCCCGTTACGGCCACCATTACCTGCGGCATAACGTTCTGCCCGGTTAAACTCCAGTTCATTCCAGTTAGTGATGCTGAAATTCTCATCGAATGCGGTAAAGTCATAACCTGCGACCCAGCCCACGACATAGCCGTTGTTGCCCGAATAATAGGTTTGATCAACATAGTGCAGCGCGACGAAAGGCTTCATCCACACGCCTGCTACCGTGGCGTTATAGCCGATACCATACAGAGTGTTCACTTCGTGGAAGTTGCTGTAATTGTTACCTTCAGCACTTGGCAACGAGTAAGTGCCATAAAGATGGCCATAAAGGTTGAAACCGGAATCGCCTAAGTAATAACGGCCGGTTGTTTTGAAGGTATAGCGCTGGTTGTCACCGGGCTGTGCCGTTTTTGAATTGAACGGGTTTTCTAAATCAAAGAAGCCGTAGACCTCGCCCCAGCTATAACCTGCACCACCTTCCAATTCAATATAGGCAAAGTCATCTTTGTGTGAAGAGTTGCCTGATTTATGCGTAGTACTGCGACTCCAGTCAAGGTAGTTCATGCTGATATTAGCAAATCCCCACTGGTATTCAGCTTGTGCAGCGGGAGCCATCGTGACCGCAGTCAGCGCGGCTGCGCCGATAAGAATTTTACGCATAAATGCCTCTGTGTAGTTGAAAGATGTCAGGAGAAACAAAAGGACACAGTCCTTAACAAAAAGTGCGCACATCATAGTCCCAGAGCACGAAAGGATAAATAGCTCAAAGTGATGTAGATCTCGTTTTGTGAATAATATTTTGCAAGTGTTGCTTAAATTTGTGACATGGTTCAATTAATGTACTAAGGGAGCGTCAAAGATTGGATGGGCTGAAGTTATTTTCCTAACTGACAAATGCAAAAAAGCCGGCACAAGTACCGGCTTTAGTTAATGACGGGAGTTTATTAAGCTAATTTCTCTCGTCTGAGCGCGAGATAATCCAATACGCCACCCAGAACCATACCGACCACACTGAGCTGAATGCCTCGCAGCAGTAATATATCGGCCAATTGTGGGGCAGCGGTCCAATCCAGCGCGTTGCATATCAGTAAAATCAGCCAGGCGGCTAATAAAATGCAGCCAATTGTCAAAAAGCGTAGCGCCCAACGATAAGCTGTTTTAAATGCAGTACGAGGCATGAACTCATCTGTTTTTTGGGTGTGTTCCAGTGTCTGGCGGCAGATATAAAGCAGAATTAACCCCGGAATCGCCGCAGCAATAGAGAATAAATAGAACAGAGGCCAGCCATGAGTTTCAACAAACCAGCCGGCAATTGGGCCGACATAAACTCGACCTACTGCCGATAATGCTGATAACAAAGCAAATTGTGTGGCAGAGAACGATTTATTACAGAGCGTCATCAGTAGGGCGACGAAGGCCGCAGTCCCCATCCCGCCGCACAAGTTCTCCAGGAAGATGGCGCTGCCCATGGAGAATATATTCTTGTCGGTGATAGATAACAGCCAATAGCCGATATTGGAAACGGCTTGTAGAATCCCGAAAATCATCAATGCCCGGAATAAGCTCAAGCGCTGCATCAACAGGCCGCCATAGAGCGCACCAATAATAGTGGCAATCAATCCTAATGTTTTATTGACCAGACCGACTTCACCAGCATCGAAACCTATCCCACGGATCAGGAATGTGGTACTCAGACTAGCTGCAAAGGCATCCCCCATTTTGTACAGCACGATAAGCAGCAAAATCAGCCACGCATTGTTACGGCCAAAGAAATCACGTAAGGGCTCGACGATCGCCTGTTCTAAGGTTTTGGGGGGGGCAATTCGAATCACAGGCTCAGGAGCAAATAGGGTAGCAAACACCCCAATTAACATGAGCCCGGCCATCAGCCAGTAGGTCGATTGCCAGCCGAGATAACGGTCGGCTATCCACAGGGCCAGACCACCGGACACCAACATTGCCAAGCGATAGCCTAATACAGAAACTGCCGCACCGGTGCCGCGCTCTTCAGCGCTGAGTAAATCGGTTTTATAAGCATCAAAAACAATATCTTGCGATGCAGAACAGAATGCAACTAGCACGGCGATAGCGGCTAACCACCATAAATGTTTAGCCGGTTCCATAAAGCCCATGGCGATGATGGCGACAATTAACAGCAATTGGCTGATTAACAACCAACCGCGTCGACGGCCAAGAAATGAGGGCGTATAGCGGTCCATCAACGGGGACCAGAGGAACTTGAAGACGTAGGCCTGACCGACCAAAGAGAAAATACCAATAGTTTTTAGATCGACGTTTTCAACCGTCATCCAAGCTTGCAGCGTCCCGCCGGTAAGAGCTAAAGGGAGACCGGAAGCAAATCCCAACAAAAGAAGAACTAGAGAGTTGCGCTGGGTAAAAAGGTTCGAATAGCGATTGGACATGTGAGACCTACATGCTCCACCCCATGTGCGGGGCAGAGCATTCTGTTAAGCAGTAATAATGATGTTAAGCAAATAGCAGATTAGCGCGCATTTTGCTTGATAAAGCTACTGACGCTGGTGTCTTGCGCCATATCCGCAATAACATCGCTTAACACGGTATTGACGGCATTAGTGATTTTTTCGTTGGTTGCAGTAAATGCACCCTGAACGTTATAGCTGGCACGGTAATTCTTCACCTGCTTATTGCCGTTTTTCGCGGTAGCAGTAATAGAGATATCGGCTTTGGTGGTGATGTTATAACGCAGATTGCCTTCCTGAACATCGGCATACAGCTGATTTACCACGATTTGCAGGTCAACTGGTGCATTAGTGCCAATCATATAACCACGAGCAGTCATTTGTTTTTCAAGCACTTCTTGTAGCAGGAAACGCAGATCACGGGATGGGGTTAACACCACCAGTTGACCATCACGATTGACTTTAGCCAGTGCCGAATCTTGACGTTGGTCGGCCCCATTAATGCTGATTGTAATCCCCATTAATGTTGGATCTTGTGGCGGTAATACCACTTTCGGGGTGACATTCAAGGTGTTGTTACTGGCAGCACAACCCGCCAATATAAAAACAGCCAACAGCGGGAAAAGAATTTTCTTTAGCATGTTCACTTTCTCAATAGTTATGGAATTTTTTAATAATCAGAGCGGGATAGCAGCCATGTTATTTTGCGAGTTTGCAGTTGCGACATCATAGCACTGCGAGTGGCTGGTGGAAGATCCTGATGGAGAGAAATTCACCAAAAAATATGATTTTCCGCCAAGTACCCCTTCATTTAATGTTAAGACCTTACAAGTTGCCTTTTTGCTGACTATCAGATAAGTCCGTTAACCTAAACTGCTCGAGTTGAGATATTCAGGATATTTTGTATCTGAAATGTTATAAAACAGCCAAAATCAACTAATATTGCAATAGAGAGTAGGCAGTTTTCTGCCTCAGCAGTAAGGAGAGCATGATGATTTTGATTCGAGAACAAATTGAAGAAAAACTAAAAATGGCCTTCGAACCGGATCATCTGGAGGTAATCAATGAAAGTTACCGCCACAATGTTCCTGCTGGTTCTGAGAGTCATTTTAAAATTGTGATCGTCAGCGATAAATTTCAAGACCAGCGCTTTCTGAGCCGTCATCGGGCCATTTATAGTGTGTTGGCTGATGAGCTGGCAAGCACGGTTCATGCGCTGGCCTTACATACTTACACTCAGAAAGAGTGGGCTGGATTACAAGATACGGTTCCTGACTCACCGTCATGTCGTGGCGCCGGGACATTGGCTTAATCTGCGAGCGTAATCAAATACAAACCGGATAACAGTAGTAATTCTGGTCTGATTTAGGGTATTAGTAGGTGAGAATTTTGCGAGCGGCCTATAGGGCCGCTTCTGTTTCTGTATAGGCGACGTGTTAGTTTGAACCGTGCGCCACAGGAGTTTTAGCCGAGGGAACGATTCACGCGTGAATTTTACCGCGACAACATTCGCTTGCTTTCCTCGACTCATAACCTGTGCGCCGCTATAATGTCGCGTCTTATTTTTCCGGAATGGTTTCGGGACGCTTCTGACATCTGGGATACTCGGTTCTGTTTAATGCGGCCGTCCCGGTTCTTAGAGGGTGTTTTCAGAGTTCGCATCATTCCTGAAAGGGTAATGGTGCTGCTTCGTTTGCAGCTTCTGGAGTTGACCGAGCACTGTGATTTTTTTGAGGTAACAAGATGCAAGTTTCTGTTGAAACCACTCAAGGCCTTGGCCGCCGTGTAACAATTACTGTTGCTGCTGACAGCATTGAGAAAGCAGTAAAAAGCGAATTAGTTAAAGCCGCTAAAAATGTTCGTATCGACGGTTTCCGTAAAGGCCATGTGCCGATGAACATCGTTGAACAGCGTTACGGTGCTTCTGTTCGCCAGGACGTACTGGGTGATCTGATGCAACGTAATTTCGTTGATGCGATCATTAAAGAAAAAATCAACCCAGCTGGCGCGCCTAACTATGTACCGGGCGAGTACAAGCAGGGTGAAGATTTTACTTATTCCGTTGAGTTCGAAGTGTATCCGGAAGTTGAGCTGAAAGATCTGGAAAGCATTGAAGTAGAGAAGCCAGTTGTTGAAGTTAATGACGCTGACGTTGATACCATGCTGGAAACTCTGCGTAAGCAACAAGCAACCTGGAAAGAAACTGACGCTGCAGCAACTGCTGAAGATCGTGCAACTCTGGATTTCACCGGCTCTATCGATGGTGAAGTGTTTGAAGGTGGCAAAGCGTCTGATTTCGTGCTGGCAATGGGCCAGGGTCGTATGATCCCGGGCTTCGAAGAAGGTGTAATCGGCCACAAAGCCGGTGAAGAATTCACCATCGACGTAAACTTCCCAGAAGATTACCACGCCGAAAACCTGAAAGGTAAATCAGCGAAATTCGACATCGTGTTGAAGAAAGTTGAAGTGCGTGAGCTGCCAGAACTGACTGAAGAGTTCATCAAACGTTTCGGCGTTGCTGATGGTTCATTAGCGGGTCTGCGTGCTGAAGTGCGTAAAAACATGGAACGTGAGCTGAAAGGCGCAGTGCGTAACCGTGTGAAGACTCAGGCAATCGACGGTCTGGTCAGCGCTAACGAAATCGACGTTCCAGCTGCACTGGTTGAAGGTGAAATCGACGTTCTGCGCCGTCAGGCTGCACAGCGTTTCGGCGGCAACGAGAAACAAGCTGCTGAACTGCCACGTGAACTGTTCGAAGAACAAGCTAAGCGTCGCGTTGTTGTTGGTCTGTTGCTGGGCGAAGTTATCAGCCAGCACGAGCTGAAAGCTGATGAAGATCGTGTTAAAGCACTGATCGAAGAAATGGCTTCTGCTTACGAAGATCCACAAGAAGTGATCGAGTTCTACAGCAAAAACAAAGAGCTGATGAACAATATGCGTAACGTTGCTCTGGAAGAACAAGCAGTAGAAACTCTGCTGGCTAAAGCCAAAGTTACTGAAAAACCAACTACCTTTAGTGAGCTGATGAATCAGACCACTACTGCGTAATGTTTTTTTAGCGCATTAAATTGAAAAAGCCCGTTGCCTTTGGCTGCGGGCTTTTTCTTTTAGTAACAATAATCCCTCAATAGTATGATTAATCTGGCATGTTTCGTCGTAATCTGCGCTATATTTGAAAAGTGAAATGAAGTACTTAACAGATAAAAAATCAATAGGGCGTCGGGATTACGGCAGGGATCGCGGGCGGTTATTAGGCTAAAAAATGGGTATGGGGCTTGAAAAAGAATATTAATCCCCCAATTAACTTAATAGACGTTCATATCTGATGTTGATGAAACACTGGCTGATTACCACCGTCGAATGTGTCTGGATACCCAGACTGTTTGCATGCGACCTTGATGCATGAACATAGTCATCATTGCTTATCTCAAGTAGAATCGGTTATGAATGGCGCCAAAGTAAATTCTATTAGGAGACGGTAATGTCATACAGTGGCGAACGAGATCAATTTGCACCTAACATGGCTCTGGTGCCAATGGTGGTTGAGCAGACTTCACGTGGAGAGCGTTCTTACGATATCTTCTCCCGTCTGCTGAAAGAGCGCATTATTTTTCTGACCGGTCAAGTTGAAGACCATATGGCCAACTTGATTACCGCGCAAATGCTGTTTCTGGAAGCAGAGAATCCAGAGAAAGACATCTTTTTGTATATCAACTCACCAGGTGGGGTGATTACTGCCGGGATGTCAATTTATGACACCATGCAATTTATTAAGCCTGATGTCAGCACTATTTGTATGGGCCAGGCGTGTTCAATGGGTGCATTCCTGTTGACTGCGGGTGCTAAGGGTAAACGCTTCTGCCTGCCGAATTCACGGGTGATGATCCATCAACCGTTGGGCGGCTTCCAGGGCCAGGCCACAGATATTGAAATTCATGCCAAAGAGATTTTAAAAGTGAAATCGCGCATGAATGAACTGATGGCGCATCACACGGGAAAATCTCTTGAAGAAATAGAGAGAGACACTGAGCGCGACCGTTTCCTGTCTGCTGAACAGGCTGTAGAATACGGTTTAGTTGATTCTGTGTTCACCCGTCGTGACTAACGACTTATTTCTGTGAGCCGATATACTATAGTGAATGTAAATAGAACAATTCGTGATGCTGAATAAGCCTAATTGCGTATTGTTTGTGCAACCCTCATGATGTCGGCTGTCCGTTGAAGGCTAACGTGGCGTACAGAAGTAGCGAGAATAGTCTCCCTGCCGCAGGTTTCAGATGTGGCAGATATTAAAGAAGAGGTTTACTGATGACAGATAAGCGCAAAGACGGTTCTGGAAAGCTGCTGTATTGCTCTTTCTGCGGCAAAAGCCAGCATGAAGTGCGTAAGCTAATTGCCGGGCCGTCAGTGTATATCTGCGATGAATGTGTCGATTTGTGTAATGACATTATTCGCGAAGAGATCAAAGAAGTCGCACCGCATCGCGAGCGTAGCTCGCTGCCTACGCCACACGAAATTCGTCGTCACCTTGATGATTACGTCATCGGACAGGAACCGGCGAAAAAAGTATTAGCGGTTGCGGTATATAACCATTACAAACGTTTACGCAATGGCGACACCAGCAATGGTATCGAATTGGGTAAAAGTAATATTCTGCTGATCGGCCCAACGGGCAGCGGTAAAACACTGCTGGCAGAAACTCTGGCTCGCTTCTTGGATGTGCCATTTACTATGGCTGATGCGACCACACTGACCGAAGCGGGTTATGTGGGCGAAGATGTTGAAAACATCATTCAGAAGCTGCTACAGAAATGCGATTACGATGTTCAGAAAGCACAACGTGGCATCGTCTATATCGATGAAATTGACAAGATTTCACGTAAGTCTGATAACCCATCTATCACTCGCGATGTTTCGGGTGAAGGTGTGCAACAGGCTTTGTTGAAATTGATCGAAGGGACTATTGCTGCTGTTCCACCTCAAGGTGGTCGTAAGCATCCACAGCAGGAATTTTTGCAGGTTGATACCTCTAAAATTCTGTTTATCTGTGGTGGTGCTTTTGCGGGGCTGGATAAAGTTATTGAGCAGCGCATTAATACCGGCAGTGGTATTGGCTTCGGTGCCCAGGTAAAAGGCAAGTCAGAGAAGGCTACAGAAGGCGAGTTATTGCGCCAGGCTGAGCCGGAAGATTTGATTAAATTCGGTTTAATCCCTGAATTTATCGGCCGTCTGCCTGTGGTTGCTACTTTGAGTGAATTGAGCGAAGACGCGCTGATTCAGATCCTGAAAGAGCCGAAGAACGCCCTGACTAAACAATATCAGGCGTTGTTTAATCTTGAAGGCGTTGAACTTGAGTTCCGCGATGAAGCGTTGACAGCCATTGCCAAAAAAGCAATGGCGCGCAAAACAGGTGCTCGTGGCCTGCGCTCTATCGTAGAAGGCGCTTTGCTGGATACCATGTACGATTTACCGTCAATGGACAGTGTGGAAAAAGTGGTTGTGGATGAGTCAGTTATCGCTGGTCAATCTGCGCCAATGCTGATTTATGGTCAGCCTGAAGCCCAAGCTTCTGGCGAATAATTAGCCAAATAATCCAGATGGTTAGTATGACAATGGGGGATTTTATCCCCCATTTCTTTTTCCTCGCATTGTAATCGTTGAATGTAAGACATTCGTCCCCATATACTCAATTACCTATTTAGTGAAACTCGTGATGACTCGTGTTTCACGAGATTCCCAGAAATCTGGCGGAAGCTAAACTAAGAGAGAGCTCTATGAACCCTGAGCGTTCCGAACGCATAGAAATCCCCGTATTGCCTCTGCGCGATGTGGTGGTTTATCCGCATATGGTGATCCCACTGTTTGTTGGCCGGGAAAAGTCGATTCGGTGCCTGGAAGCTGCAATGGACCATGATAAAAAAATCATGCTGGTTGCGCAGAAAGAAGCCTCAACTGATGAGCCTGGTATCAACGATCTGTTTTCAGTCGGCACTGTAGCCTCGATTCTGCAAATGCTGAAATTGCCTGATGGCACAGTCAAAGTGCTGGTTGAAGGGCTACAGCGTGCGCGTATCACCACGCTTTCCGACAGCGGCGAGCACTTTGCTGCCCAAGCGGAATATTTAGAATCACCGGTGATGGACGACCGTGAGCAAGAAGTATTAGTTCGCACGGCGATTAATCAGTTTGAAGGTTACATCAAGCTGAACAAGAAGATCCCACCAGAAGTACTGGCTTCATTGCACAGTATTGATGATGCGGCGCGCCTTGCTGATACTATCGCAGCCCATATGCCGTTGAAATTAAATGATAAACAAGCTGTTCTGGAAATGTTCGATGTCACCGAACGTCTGGAATATCTGATGGCGATGATGGAATCTGAAATTGATCTGTTACAGGTCGAAAAACGGATTCGCAATCGTGTCAAAAAACAGATGGAAAAAAGTCAGCGCGAATACTATTTGAATGAGCAAATGAAAGCCATTCAGAAAGAATTGGGCGAGATGGACGATGCGCCTGATGAGCACGAAGCGCTGAAACGCAAAATCGAAGCGGCAAAAATGCCGAAAGATGCACGCGAAAAAACCGAAGCTGAACTGCAAAAGCTGAAAATGATGTCGCCGATGTCGGCGGAAGCTACCGTGGTTCGCGGTTACATTGATTGGATGTTGCAGGTTCCGTGGAACAGCCGCAGCAAAGTTAAAAAAGATCTGGTTAAAGCACAGGAAGTTCTGGATACCGACCATTACGGCTTAGAACGCGTTAAAGATCGTATTTTGGAATACCTCGCAGTACAGAGCCGGGTCAGCAAAATCAAAGGGCCAATCCTGTGTCTGGTGGGGCCTCCTGGGGTCGGTAAAACGTCTCTGGGGCAATCTATTGCCCGTGCCACAGGCCGTCAATATGTGCGTATGGCACTGGGTGGCGTGCGTGACGAAGCGGAGATTCGTGGTCACCGTCGTACCTATATCGGTTCTATGCCGGGTAAATTGATCCAGAAGATGGCAAAAGTTGGGGTAAAAAACCCACTCTTCCTGTTGGATGAGATTGACAAAATGGCATCCGACATGCGCGGTGATCCGGCATCTGCCTTGCTGGAAGTGCTAGATCCAGAGCAAAACGTGGCATTTAACGATCATTATCTGGAAGTTGATTATGATCTGTCCGATGTCATGTTTGTGGCGACGTCTAACTCCATGAATATTCCAGCGCCATTGCTGGACCGTATGGAAGTGATTCGCCTGTCCGGTTATACCGAAGATGAAAAACTCAATATTGCCAAGCAGCATCTGTTGCCGAAACAATTTGAGCGTAACGCCATTAAGAAAGGCGAGTTGACCATCGACGACAGTGCCATCATGAGCATTATCCGTTATTACACCCGTGAAGCTGGGGTACGTAGTTTGGAACGTGAAATTTCCAAATTGTGCCGTAAAGCAGTAAAAAATCTGCTTATGGATAAAACGGTTAAGCACATTGAAATCACCGGTGACAACCTGAAAGATTTCCTTGGCGTACAGAAAGTCGATTATGGCCGCGCTGATACTGAAAACCGTGTCGGTCAAGTCACTGGCCTGGCATGGACTGAAGTGGGTGGTGATTTGCTGACCATCGAGACTGCTTGTGTTCCGGGCAAAGGTAAGTTGACTTACACCGGTTCTCTGGGTGAAGTCATGCAAGAGTCTATTCAGGCCGCATTAACCGTGGTTCGCGCACGTGCGGATAAATTGGGTATTAATCCTGATTTTTACGAAAAACGTGACATTCACGTGCATGTGCCGGAAGGTGCGACGCCGAAAGATGGCCCAAGTGCAGGTATTGCAATGTGTACCGCACTGGTTTCTTGCCTGACAGGTAACCCGGTACGTGCCGATGTTGCGATGACCGGCGAAATCACTTTACGTGGCTTAGTATTGCCAATCGGTGGTTTGAAAGAGAAATTGCTGGCCGCGCATCGTGGTGGGATTAAAGTTGTGCTGATTCCAGATGATAACAAACGTGATTTGGAAGAGATTCCAGACAATGTTATTGCTGATCTGGAGATTCATCCGGTGAAACGAATTGATGATGTTTTAGCCATTGCATTGCAAAATCCTGCCTTCGGGGCACAGCCGGTAGCGTCAAAATAGTGACGGATCGCAAGAAGTATTGATAAAACTGATGCTGGTGAGTGAAATCCTACTTGCCAGCTATTTTTTGTGCCGCTAAGTTAGTTCGGCTGTCTGGCAAAAGTTTAAGCCTTTGGGCTACTTGCTATGGCTAGACAGGATTGATATAACAGCTGCGCTGTCGTGTTGTCCGTAGGGATTTCGGCGCGACGATAGAATTCTAAAGGGGATGAAAGAGTGAATAAGTCACAACTGATCGACAAAATTGCCGCAGGTGCTGATATTTCTAAAGCGGCCGCTGGGCGCGCGTTGGACGCAATTATTGCTTCTGTTACTGAATCTTTGAAAGAAGGGGATGACGTAGCTCTGGTTGGTTTTGGTACTTTTGCAGTACGTGAGCGTTCTGCACGTACTGGCCGCAACCCTCAGACAGGCAAGGAAATCAGTATTCCAGCAGCTAAAGTACCAGGCTTCCGTGCCGGTAAAGGCCTGAAAGACGCTGTAAACTGATTACCGCGTCAATTCTCACCTGCCGCGAATATTGTTTGTGTTAAACAATAACCTGACGCAGTTGAGCTGGTAAGGTAAGATACAAGGCGCATCGTTAATGATGCGCTTTTTTTTCGTTTAGCGAGTTGAATTGACTAACAGTTGAAGTGACGGAGAGCTGAAGTCACGTAACATACTGGTCTGGCGAAAAATATCAGCAGCCTTTTTAGACAAAACACAGTAGTTAGAAAGTACAGTAAGCAGTTTTAACGCGCAGCAGCACGAAGGGCTGTCGCAAGGAATGCTGGGTTTATTTAGACCTGCGCAACAGTTTTAATCCATATTACAGCGGAGTATTGTCACATTATGATGGACAATTTACGCGCGGCTGCTAATAACGTCGTGCTCAAAATCATTCTGGCCTTGATCATGTTGTCCTTTATCCTGACTGGGGTTGGCAGCTATCTGATTGGCGGTTCCAACGACTTTGCAGCCAAAGTTAATGGCCAAGAGATTAGTCGTGCTCAGTTAGAACAGGCTGTACAGAGTGAACGTGGCCGCTTGCAACAGCAATTAGGTGAACAATTCTCCGCACTGGCCGCGAATGAAGGCTACATGCTGCAATTGCGTCAGCAGGTGCTTGGGCAGTTGGTCAACAATATGTTACTTGACCAATATGCTAAAAAATTGGGCCTGACTGCCAGCGATGAACAAGTTAAAGATGCCATTCGTCAGGCACCTTACTTCCAGACTGATGGTAAGTTCGACAATAACAAATATCTTGAGCTGGTTAATCGGATGGGTTACACCCCAGACCAATTCGCTCAATTGCAGCGTCAGCAGCTCATTAATCAACAATTGCTACAAGCCTTTGGTGACACTGGCTTTGTTCTTCCTGTCGAAGCACAGGCGATGTCAGAGCTGATTTTGCAGCAGCGTGATGTCCGTCTGGCGACAATCGACCTTAAAGCACTTCAAGCGCAGCAGAAAGTCACTGATGAAGAGCTACAAGCCTACTACGATCAGAACAAAAATAGCTTCATTGCACCGGAACAGATGAAAATCAGTTTCATTGCCATGGATGCCGCAGCGATGCAGGACAAAATTACCGTTACTGAAGAAGATATCGCTGCCTATTACGACCAACACAGAAGTAGCTATACCCAGCCAGAACAACGCAATTACAGTGTTATTCAGTTTAAGACTGAAGCTGAAGCCAAAGCTGCGTTGGAAGAGCTGAAGAAAGGGGCTGATTTTGCCGCGATGGCAAAAGAGAAATCGACTGACATCATTTCCCGTAAAAATGGCGGTGAATTGGGTTGGTTAGAGCCGGAAACTACCGCTGATGAGCTGAAGCAAGCCAATCTGACTGAAAAAGGTCAGTTATCTGATGTGGTTAAATCCTCTGTTGGTTATTTGATTGTTCGTTTAAATGACATCAAGCCAGAGCAGGTTAAACCGCTGTCAGAAGTGCATGATGCGTTGGCAAAGCAGGTTAAGCAGGAAAAAGCTGTTGATGCTTATTATGCCTTGCAGCAAAAAGTGAGCGAAGCGGCAACCAGTGATAACGAATCTTTAGCTTCTGCCGAAGAAGCCGCTGGAGCTAAAGCTAAGCAGACGGGTTGGTTTACTCGTGATGCAGTGCCTGCTGAAATCAATTTCAAACCTGTTATCCAAGCCATCTTTGAGGGTGGTTTAGTGGGCGAGAATGGCGCGCCGGGCAGCAACTCAGATGTCATTACCGTTGATGGTGATCGCGCGTTTGTTATTCGTATCGATGGCCATAAACCAGAAGGTATTGAGCCATTCTCTCAAGTCCGTGATCAAGTTGCCGAATTGGTGAAACGTCAGAAAGCGGAACAAGTGGCTCGCGTTGATGGCGAGAAGATCCTAACCGCGCTGAAACAAGGCAAAGGCGATGAAGCCATGAAAGCCGCTGGTATCAGCTTCGGTGAGAAGAAAACCTTGTCGCGCGCGCCGGACGACGATCAGTTAGTACAGACTGTCTTTGCATTGCCTCATCCACAAAAAGATCAGCCGGTTTATGGCTTGTCTCAGGATCGTCAAGACAACATTGTATTGATCGAGCTGTTATCGGTAACGCCGGGTAAATTGCCGGAAGGCGAGATGAAGACCTTTATAGCTAAAATGCAAGAGGGCTCCAGTGGCGTGACCTTCGATGCGCTGATGGCGAACCTGCACAAACAGGCCACTATCAAAATGGGCCCTGCGGAGCAGCAGCAACCGCAATAAGCCTCGCATTCATTTGCAAATCAATGTAACAACGAAAGGTCGCTTTGGCGGCCTTTCGCATATCTGAAACCTGCCCTTTGCGGTGAATCGAAGGCTGCGGCAAGGTAGTCATGCTGTCAAATACAAGGAGGATACAGCATGAAATTTATAGGAAAATTATTTGTAATCACGACATTATTAGCCGGCTTTAATATCCAGCCCTTAGCTTATGCGGTACCCGCCAGCCCCTCGCAGGAAAAAGCCCTTAGTCAAACGACCAAGGCCACAACAGCCAGTCCTCAGGTAAAAACTGTGCAGGATAAAATGGTTGTCACGGCGACAGCAACAAGTGACCCAAGCCTAATAAATATCAATAGTGCCGATGCTGAACAGTTGGCGCAGTTCCTCAGTGGCATTGGTAGGAAGAAAGCTGAGGCAATTGTTAACTATCGTGAACAGTTCGGCCCTTTTACGGATGCTGAGCAGTTGCTTGAAGTTCCTGGCATTGGTCCTTCTTTCTTAGAGAAGAACGGTAGCAAGCTTAAAATGTGAATATTGCAGTCAGGCAGGTACTGACGAGTATTTGTCTGGCTATTTCAGCTCGTTATTTTCATAACAAATAACTCCCAGCATTTCATACTGTAAGGTGTAATTGCGGGGTAAAACTGTGACGTTGTTCTAGATTATATAGTAAGCGTGCTATGAAGTGTTTTTCCTCTGCTAATCTTTCTTTTTGAGGTCATACCAGTTGTGGGTGTCACTCTATAATGACTATTAACTGTTTGGAGAAGCTCGTCGTCATGCATACTCATATTAAAGTCAGGGGTTTCCATATTGATGTTTTTCAACATGTTAATAATGCCCGCTACTTAGAGTTTCTCGAAGAAGCCCGTTGGGAATGGCTCGATGGTGAGCCAGCAGCGCAGTGGATGGCTGAAAACCAAATCGCTTTTATCGTCGTTAATATCAATATTAACTATCGTCGGCCCTCAGTGTTGGGCGACCTACTGCGTATCGACAGCCAACTGCTAAAACTGAATGGTAAAAGTGGTGTGATGAAACAAACTATCACGCTGGAGCCGGAGTCTATTCCCGTGGCTGATGCAGAATTAACCTTTGTTTGTATCGACTTGCGTAGTCAAAAGGCATTGCCTATTGAGGGAGAATTACGCGCCAAGTTGGAGGAGTTTGTTAACCGAGGGTGCTAAAGGAGGTTGTTCTGTTATTTATCAATCACTACCTCGCCCCGATGGAGCGAGGTAGTGAAAGTAGGGCGGTTATCCGCGCTACAGTAGCAAATGGATCAAACCAGCCCGGTTTTTTGTTTCAGGCTTAGCAGAGTTTTGGCCTTATTGGCTTGATAAGACTCAAGCCCTCTGGCACGCAAGTGGCAGGCTGCGCATTGGCCACAGCCATCGCCCTGAACCCCGTTGTAGCAGGTGAGGGTGCTATGGCGAACCAGTTCTAGTTGCTGATAATAATCGGCTAAGGCCCATGTTTCTGCCTTATCTAACCACATCAAAGGGGTGATAAAGGCGATATCTCGGCCAATACCTAAATCTATCGCATGGTTGAGTGCTTTAACGAACTCATCCCGACAATCCGGGTAACCGGAGAAATCTGTCTCGCAGACGCCTGTGATAACCGCTTCTGCTTGTACCTGATAAGCATAAATGGCCGCTAAGGTGAGAAATAGAATATTACGCCCAGGTACAAAGGTGCTGGGAACCCTATCCTTTTCGTCTTCATTGTAGGTAGGGACTGGAATACTGTCTCGGGTCAGGCTGCTAACCGCTAATTCATTAAGCATGCCGACATCCAGCACTTTGTGTGCTTTGACGCCAAGTTGGGCTGCCAGTTTGCGGGCAACCTCTATTTCTGCGCGGTGGCGTTGCCCGTAATCGAATGTAATGCAGTGGACTTCATCATATTGCTGTAATGCTTGGATTAAACAGGTTGTGGAATCTTGCCCACCACTAAAAACAACGACGGCGCGTCTCATGTAGTTACCTCGTGCGGCTATGGGTATCTTTAGGTGTCATCCCACAGCAAAATTAAAAACTGACTGTATGGTACTCAGTTAGCGTGAGAAAGGGTAGTTAGCTGAGTTTAGTCGTCAGGTGGTGGCTGGTGGCAACCATGCCTGGCTGAAGTCGAACCAGCCGTAAGCGGTTAACGTAACACCGTTAATGCGCGGTGGGGCGTTGACTTGATATTGATAGTTGAACAGCGGGAGAATCAGCCCTGACAACATCAGCTCATTGTAATGTTCGCGTAATTGGCGAAAACGTTGTGGAGCAGGTTCGATTTGCTGAATCTGGGTCAATGTCACTTGCTGCTGTTCCCACTGTTCTGGCGAGAGAATGCCACGCCAGAGTGGATCAAGACGCAACCAACTTTCCATTGCGGCTTCTGGTGATTCACCCACTAAATGGTCTGCAAGTAGTAAGTCAGCCTCTTCGATTTGTTCGGTATTTTTCCACTGCTTATCATGGCTGGCGTAAATCTCTAATGTGCAACCATGCGCTGCCAATACTGTTTTGAGTTGTTCGGCAACAACTTTAAGCTCCATTGGTGGTTGATATACCAGCGTTAGGCGGGGGGGTAATGGCGGGTCTTCATCAGATGTAAATTGTGGAATAGGCCAGCCGGGCAGCATTTCATGGCTAGGGGTTATGATGCCGCGCATAATGGATAACTGCTCCAATATACCGGAGGTTTGTACTAGCATCAATAACTTAGCTATTTGCTGCGGTGTAATGTTACGCCGGTACTGATTAATGGCCAGATAACAAAACCCAAGGCTCATACTGCGCTGAACAGGGCGAGCTAGCGGGAAGTCCTCCTCCTGACCGATAGTAATGCGCACCGGATGTTGGCAACTGCCGTCTGCTGTTTGCACCACCAGGCTCGGGGTTATCCAGTATTCGATGATTTCCAGATAGGGGTGCTGCAAGTGATAAAACTCATGTTGCTCTAGCCGCACCAGATGCTGTTCGAAAGTCGCCAGTTTAAATGGACCAGCGCCCAATAGCGGATAGTCTGGATGAAACAGCCGGCAGGGTAAATCAGCCAGTCGATGAGCCAGCCAGTAATCTGGCTGTGAAAGAGTAAATTGCAAGCAGAGAGCATGGGGGAGGGTGATAGAGCGAATATTAGTAAAGCTGGGTCGACTGCGCGTATTTGCTTGCAGCTGTGCCAATGTTTGTAATAGCTGCTCGCCCCGAATGTGTTCACCATTGTGCCAACGCAGCTGGCTACGTAAAAAGAATTGCCAGGTTAAGCCATCCTCACTCACTTGCCAGTGATGGGCCAAATCAGGTTTTGGTTGTGGATCACCGGTGTTAAATCTGGTCAGGCCCGCATGCAAAGTATAAATTAGGTGTTGTTCAGCTCGGCCAGTGGCGGTGAGTGGGTTTAACGATTCAAGCTCGCGGTAATAAGGAATTCGCAATATTGGGCTGTCCGCTTGCCATTGCCCACCCATATGAGGGTTAAGTAAAGCTTGAAGGCGCTCAGGTTCCAGTTGAGCTAATTCGAGTGCCGCCTGATGATCACCTTGCTCAAGGAATATTTGCAGGTAAGTTGCGCGGAGTGTATCCGGGCTTTTCAGACATTGCAGTTGCGCTCGCTTTCCTCGGCCAACTTGTGAATGCCAACTAAGCCAGTCATTCGCCTGTAGCTGCTGGATTAGCGTGCGGGCATGGCGTTCACTGCAAAATAATAGGCCAGCGACTTCACCTACCGTGGTTGAGACTTGCTGGTCGGCGAATTTCTGATATAAACGCTGATATTGAGCTAGTCGGTGAATAATTCGCATAATCAATAACCTATTCCATTATGTTATCAGCTAGTTTAAGCCTATCCAGTGCCCGCATAGCCGTACTGATTGGCATCGGTTCTAAATACAGAACAGTTTAAATTAATTGTTCACTATTAGTTCCGTAAATACTACGCCATAATTTTATGCATACCACCAGTTTCACTCTTTATGAGGTTTTGAATGTACCGTTTAGCCGCTTTTGATATGGATGGAACCTTACTGATGCGTGACCATAATATTGGTGGCGCGACATTGAATGCGTTGCATCAGTTAGTGGAGAACGGAATCATTCTGACATTTGCTACTGGCAGGCATTATATTGATATGAAAGGGATTTTATCCCACTCCGGTATTAATGGTTATTTGATTACCGGTAATGGTACCCGAGTTTGCGACATGGATGGCGAACAGCTCTATGGTATGGACTTGCCCGCCGAGTTGGTGGAATTTGCACTGCACACGCCGTGGAAAACCGATGCCAGTATCCATATTTTCCGTGATGAAGGCTGGTTTACCAACTGCAATGATCCCGCCCTGCTGACGGCACATAAAACCAGCGGTTTTCAGTTCCAGCATACCGCATGGGATGCATTACCTCTGACCGGCAACCACAAAATTTGTTTTATTGCGCCGCATGAAGAACTGGTTGAGCTGAAGACTCAGCTTGAGCAGCAAATGGGAGGGAAAGCTGATTTCTGTTTCTCTGCTCTGGAATGTCTGGAAGTATTGCCTCTGGGTTGCAATAAAGGAACGGCGCTGGAGCGATTAAGCCACCACCTTGATTTAACCCTGGCGGATTGTATGGCATTCGGCGATGCGATGAATGATAAAGAGATGTTGTCGCGAGTGGGTCGTGGGCTGGTAATGGGGAATGCATTACCGCAATTGAAGCTAGAGTTACCCCAGTTACAGGTTATTGGCCGCTGCGAACAACAAGGCGTAGCGCACTATTTGCAACATTGGCTAAGTTCACCACACCTCACCTATTCCCCCGAATTCTGAGGTTTATCTCCTTCGTCTTTGACGTTGGGGATAGCTATTAGCCAGCCGGATGACCATCCGGTTTTTTTCTTCTAAAAGGGGCCTTAAACCGGCCCCTTTTGTCGATCAGTTACAGGTTATTTAGCTCATTGCTGAATGAGGTCAAATCGCCAATATTATGACTCACCCACTGAGGGTTATAGTAGGTATCGAGATAACGCTCACCGCTATCACAGAGTAATGTCACGATAGCGCCAGTTTTACCCTGTTCACGCATCTGTTTAGCTAACTGTAATGCCCCCCAGACGTTAGTGCCGGTTGAAGCTCCCACTTTGCGGCCAAGAATGCCTTCCAACCAATGGATGGTGGCAACACTGGCGGCATCCGGTACGCGCAACATACTGTCGATCACTTCTGGAATAAATGAAGGCTCCGCGCGCGGCCGACCAATACCTTCAATGCGGCTGCCACAGCTGCCGGTTACGGTGCGGTCACGGTTGCAGAAACAGTCATAAAATACCGAGTTTTCCGGGTCGACCACGACGAGTTGAGTATCATGACCTTGATAGCGGATATAACGGCCTAGGGTTGCCGATGTGCCGCCGGTACCTGCGCTCATCACAATATAGTCCGGTACTGGGAAAGGTTCGCGGGCCATTTGGCGGAAGATACTGTCAGCAATATTATTGTTACCGCGCCAGTCTGTAGCCCGCTCCGCATAAGTAAACTGGTCCATATAGTGGCCGTTAAGTTCACGAGCCAATTGTTCGGATGCAGCATAAATTTGCCCAGCACTTTCTACAAAGTGGCAGCGGCCGCCATAAAAGGTAATTTGTTCGACTTTACGCCGTGCAGTGCAACTTGGCATAACGGCAATAAAAGGCAAACCAATCAAACGCGCAAAATAGGCTTCAGACACCGCGGTGCTTCCTGAGGAGGCCTCAATAATGGTGGTGTCTTCTTTGATCCAACCATTACATAAGCCATAGAGAAATAATGAGCGGGCTAAACGGTGCTTCAAACTGCCGGTTGGATGGGTACTTTCATCTTTTAAATAGAGATAAATGCCGGGAAATGCTGGCAGATTTAAGCGGATCAGGTGAGTATCAGCGGAGCGTTGAAAATCGGCTTCTATTTCACTGATAGCATTTTTTACCCAAGTATTGGTCATTTTATGGCCTGCGATGTAGGTAGTAAACTAATGATGATTAGGTTAACGGTTCCTGAAGAAAAAAACGTTGCTATTTTTACTTCTATATCGCCAAATGGTAGAAATTTATTCTATGGTTACTGGATATGTTAGATAAAACTGACCGTAAGCTCCTGTGCATGCTGCAAGAAGATTGCACGCAATCACTGCAAGTGTTGGCAGAAGCGGTCAATTTGACCTCTACGCCATGCTGGAAACGTTTGAAACGCCTTGAGGATGAAGGCTTTATTCGTGGGCGAGTCGCTCTGTTGGATAGCGAAAAGCTAGGATTAGGACTCACTGCATTTGTGCTGATCAAAACGCAACAGCATAATAGCGGCTGGTATCAGGAGTTCGTCGAATTTATCCGCAAAATGCCAGAGGTGTTGGCGTTCTATCGTATGGCGGGGGAGTATGACTATCTGATGCAGGTCGAAGTTGCCGATATGAAAAGCTACGACAGCTTTTACAAACGTATGGTTAACGGTGTTCCGGGGCTGATTGATGTGACATCAAGCTTTGCGATGGAAAAGATTAAATATACGACTGTGTTACCGGTTCCTGAGTAACTATACTTTTTATCTTTCAAGCTGTAGCCGTGTTGGCTGTTCCCACTCACTGCAATCACTGACTTACGTCAGCTTAGTGGGGTGAACATCTTTGCCAACTTCCTGCTTCTTGAAGTCGATAGAGTATAAAAAGCCTTTTAAGTGATGGTATTCTACTTATCGCGTATAACGAGCAATACCGAGGCTCTTCGGTGTCAGACCATGGAATAAAACTGCGTGAGATTGTTTGCACAATTAGGCTGGTATTTCCGCCGTGAATGGCGCCGTTATATTGGCGCGGTATTATTGTTGATCATTATTGCTATCTTGCAATTATTGCCACCTAAGTTGGTCGGCGTCATTGTGGATGGCATCAGCACAAAACAGATGTCGACCAATATGTTACTGGTGTGGATCGGTGTGATGCTGGTGACCGCCATTGTGGTCTATCTGTTGCGTTATGTGTGGCGAGTCTTACTTTTTGGTGCTTCCTATCAATTAGCCGTAGAGTTGCGGGCAAACTTTTATCGCCAACTCAGCCGGCAAACCCCTGGCTTCTATTTACGTCACCGTACCGGCGATTTAATGGCGCGCGCCACTAATGACGTCGACCGCGTGGTTTTTGCCGCGGGGGAAGGGGTTTTGACGTTAGTCGATTCACTAGTGATGGGATGTGCGGTGCTGATTGTGATGAGCACCCAAATTAGCTGGCAATTGACCTTACTGTCATTGTTGCCTATGCCGGTCATGGCAGTAGTCATCAAGTATTACGGTGACCAACTGCATCAGCGCTTTAAATCAGCTCAGGGGGCATTTTCTGCCCTCAATAATCAGGCGCAAGAGAGCCTGACCAGCATCCGTATGATCAAGGCCTTTGGCCTGGAAAATCATCAGTCGCAACAGTTTGCGCAAGTCGCAGAAGAGGCGGGCGCTAAGAATATGTATGTTGCACGTATTGATGCCCGTTTTGACCCGACGATTTATATCGCCATTGGTGTCGCGAATTTGCTGGCTATCGGCGGTGGTAGCTGGATGGTAGTAAATCACAGTATCACTTTGGGGCAACTGACCAGTTTTATTATGTATTTGGGATTGATGATTTGGCCGATGCTGGCATTGGCGTGGATGTTTAATATTGTTGAGCGGGGCAGTGCTGCTTATAGCCGCATCCGCAGCTTGCTAGAAGAAGCACCGGTGGTAAAAGACGGCGACATTGCACTGTCTGACGAGCGCGGCACCTTAGTTGTCAATATTCACCGTTTCCAATATCCGGGGGCTGAACAGCCATCACTGCATGATGTTTCGCTGACACTGGCTCCGGGGCAAATGCTGGGCTTATGCGGGCCGACGGGCTCTGGAAAAAGTACCTTACTGGCATTAATTCAGCGGCAATTTGATATTGATGACGGCAGGATCTGCTATCAAGGGCATCTGCTATCTGATATCCGCTTAAATGACTGGCGCGGGCGTTTATCTGTGGTTAGCCAGACCCCATTTTTGTTCTCTGATACCGTCGCGGGCAATATTGCATTAGGTAAACCCGATGCTACTCAAACACAGATTGAACGAGCCGCTCGTTTAGCCAGTGTGCATGAAGATATTTTGCGCCTTCCTCACGGCTATGACACTGAAGTAGGTGAGCGCGGTGTGATGTTATCCGGTGGGCAAAAGCAGCGCATTTCCATTGCACGCGCTCTGCTGTTAGACACCGAAATTTTAATTCTTGATGATGCGCTCTCTGCGGTTGATGGTCAGACAGAGCATGAAATCTTAAAAAACCTGCGGGAGTGGGGTGAGCACCGCACTGTGATTATCAGCGCACATCGTCTTTCTGCTTTGACCGAAGCTAGCGAAATTTTGGTTATGCAACATGGTGGCGTAATGCAACGAGGCACCCATAACGTGTTGGTTAATCAGTCTGGATGGTACCGGGAAATGTACCGTTATCAGCAACTGGAGGCCGCCTTGGATGAGGGCGAACCGGAGGTTAAAGCGGATGAGTAAAACTCAGCAACCTCTGCCGATACGTAAACTCTGGCCCACACTAAAGCGCCTACTCTCTTATGGATCGCCTTATCGTAAGCCCCTCGGGTTGGCGGTATTGATGCTGTGGGTGGCCGCGGCCGCTGAGGTCAGCGGCCCGCTGCTAATTAGCTATTTCATTGACCATGTGGTCGCCAAGGGGACTCTGCCTCTGGGGCTGGTTAGTGGCTTGGCATTAGCTTATTTGCTGTTGCAATTACTGGCGGCAGCGTTGCACTATTTTCAGGCATTGCTGTTCAATCGGGCCGCCGTGGGTGTCGTTCAACGGTTACGTATTGAAGTGATGGATGCGGCTTTACGCCAGCCGCTCAGTGCTTTTGATACCCAACCAGTCGGGCAATTGATTTCCCGCGTGACGAATGACACCGAAGTTATAAAAGATTTGTATGTAATGGTGGTGTCAACCGTACTGAAAAGTGCGGCATTAATCGGTGCAATGCTGGTGGCGATGTTCAGTCTGGATTGGCGCATGGCGCTGATTTCGATCTGTATTTTCCCTGCTGTGCTGGTGGTTATGGCCATTTTTCAGCGTTATAGCACGCCAGTCGTCCGCCGTGTTCGGGCCTATTTGGCGGATATTAATGACGGTTTCAATGAAGTCATAAATGGTATGGGCGTGATTCAGCAGTTCCGTCAGCAAGCGCGCTTTGGGGAACGTATGGAATCAGCCAGCCGCGCGCATTATGTCGCGCGTATGCAAACCTTGCGTCTGGAAGGTTTTCTATTGCGTCCGCTGCTGAGCTTATTTTCTGCTTTGGTGTTGTGTGGTTTGTTGCTGCTTTTTGGCTTCAGTCCAGAAGGCTCTGTCGGGGTTGGTGTGCTGTATGCATTTATTAACTATTTGGGCCGACTCAATGAACCGCTGATTGAACTGACCTCACAACAGTCGATCATGCAGCAAGCTGTGGTGGCCGGGGAGCGTATTTTCGAGCTGATGGATCGTGCCCAACAAGGCTATGGTACTGATGACCGCCCACTGTCCAGTGGTCACATTCAGGTTAAAAACGTCAGTTTTGCTTACCGTAGCGATAAAATGGTACTGCAAAATATTTCCCTTGATGTGCCTTCGCGCGGTTTTGTCGCCTTGGTGGGGCACACCGGCAGTGGTAAGAGCACATTGGCTAATCTGTTGATGGGCTACTATCCGGTGCAAAAAGGTGAAATTCTGCTTGATGGCCGGCCGCTACCACAATTATCACACCAAACATTGCGCCAAGGCGTGGCGATGGTGCAGCAAGACCCGGTGGTACTGGCTGATTCGTTTTTTGCCAATGTAACTTTAGGCCGTGATATCAGTGAGCAACAAGTGTGGGATGCACTGGAAACAGTGCAACTGGCCCCGTTAGTCCATGCTTTACCTGATGGCTTGCACAGTTTGCTCGGCGAGCAGGGCAACACCTTGTCAGTTGGGCAAAAACAGTTGCTGGCGATGGCGCGAGTATTGGTGCAGGCCCCACAAATTCTGATTCTGGATGAAGCCACGGCGAATATTGATTCTGGTACTGAGCAAGCAATCCAGAAAGCCCTGCAACTTATCCGGAAAAACACCACGTTGGTGGTGATAGCTCACCGCCTTTCAACCATTGTCGATGCGGATACCATCCTGGTATTACACCGTGGTGTCGCAGTTGAGCAAGGTAAGCACCAAGAGTTACTGGCGGCTCATGGGCGCTATTATCAAATGTATCAGTTGCAGTTGGTCAGTGAAGATTTAGCCGCTATAGACCAAGTAGAAACCGCGGTGAGTTAAACAATAAGCTGCGGGGCTGATGGGCCCTGCAACTTATACCTGAGAGCTTTTCGCTTTAATCCTTCCCGTGAATATCCCCGTTAATGTCCACTCGGTGCGACTCGCGCACCATAATCTGGCAAGACTATAGCGCGCAGAGGCGACCCTGCACTTCTGTGACGCGCGTCGCACTAATTTGGTGCACAAAAACTGTTCGATAATATCGATTCAGCTGCTGCTCCGTTGGATGAGTTATCTCAACCGCCCTCTGTTCGCCCTTTCCAGATTAAATTCTCATGACTCATATTTATGGCATAGCCTTTGCTTTATCTGTTGCGTGGCAGACATGAATTCGACCTAATTCGAGAAGGGGCAAATATGAAGCTGGTTACCGTGGTGATCAAACCATTTAAGTTGGAGGATGTGCGTGAAGCCTTGTCCTCTGTAGGTATTCAGGGGCTGACCGTAACCGAAGTAAAAGGATTTGGTCGCCAGAAAGGACATGCAGAACTCTATCGGGGAGCTGAATACAGCGTCAATTTCTTACCTAAAGTGAAAATTGATATCGCTATTGCTGATGATCAATTGGACGAAGTCATTGATGTGATCAGTAAGGCCGCCTATACCGGCAAAATTGGTGATGGCAAAATTTTCGTTGCTGAATTGCAACGTGTTATTCGCATCCGTACCGGCGAAACAGACGAAGCAGCACTGTAATTTGCAGGCTCAAATTTAGTGAATAGGGATGGGTTGATGATGAAAAAACTTTTATCCGTGTTGGGCCTGAGTTCGGTAGCGATGCTGCCCTCTTTGGCAATGGCCGCAGCACCGGCTGTAGCTGACAAAGCCGATAACGCTTTTATGATGATTTGCACCGCTTTAGTGCTGTTTATGACTGTGCCCGGTATTGCCCTGTTCTATGGCGGCCTGCTGCGTTCTAAAAACGTATTATCGATGATGACTCAGGTCATGGTGACCTTTGCACTGATTTGCGTGCTGTGGATACTGTATGGCTACAGTCTGGCGTTCAGTACCGGTGGTAATGCGTTCTTCGGTGGTTTTGATATGGCGATGCTCAAAGGTATTGGTTTGACCAGCCTGAGCGGCACTTTCTATCAATATATTCATGTGGCGTTCCAAGCCTCATTTGCCTGTATCACCGTCGCGTTGGTGGTGGGTTCATTCGCCGAACGTATTCGTTTCTCCGCAGTATTAATTTTTGCGGTGCTGTGGTTCACCTTCTCATACCTGCCAATGGCGCACATGGTATGGGGCGGCGGTTTCCTGGCACTGGATGGCGCGCTGGACTTCGCAGGCGGCACTGTGGTGCATATTAACGCCGCGATTGCTGGCTTGGTGGGGGCATACTTGCTGGGTAAACGTGCCGGTTTTGGCAAAGAAGCTTTTAAACCACACAACTTACCGATGGTGTTCACCGGTACAGCTATCCTGTATATCGGCTGGTTTGGATTCAATGCCGGTTCTGCCAGTGCCGCTAACGAAATTGCCGCACTTGCCTTCTTGAATACTGTTGTTGCTACCGCCGGTGCCATCCTTTCTTGGGTATTTGCTGAGTGGATTTTACGTGGCAAACCTTCACTGTTAGGTGCATGTTCTGGCTGTATCGCCGGTCTGGTTGCGATTACTCCAGCGGCAGGTACAGTGGGCGTCGGTGGTGCACTGATTATCGGTCTGGTTGGTGGGGTTGCTGGTCTGTGGGGTGTGGTTCTGCTGAAAAAATGGCTGCGGGTGGATGATACCTGTGACGTGTTCGGCGTCCACGGCGTGTGTGGGATTATCGGTTGTATTCTGACTGGCGTCTTTACTTCTGCTTCTCTGGGCGGTACAGGTTACGCGACTGGCGTGACTATGGGCCATCAAGTCGGTGTGCAGTTGTTCAGTGTGGGTGTCTGTTTGGTCTGGTCTGGTGTTGTTGCTTTCGTGGCCTACAAAATTGCGGACCTGGTGGTTGGTCTGCGGGTACCTGAAGAACAAGAACGCGAAGGTCTGGATGTTAACAGCCACGGCGAAAATGCATACAACCAGTAAGCTAAGTAGTTATTGCCCGCTGATAGGTTAGAAAAAATAACAAAGATGATGATAGCAACAGGGGCGATGGAAACATCGCCCCTGAACTATTTAGATACCGACAGTTTACTATCAACGATGCAAACGAATAACCCCTTCCTGCACCGTTGAGGCTATCAGCACCCCTTCCCGAGTATAAATCTGCCCGCGAACAAAGCCCCGAGCACCAGAGGCCGACGTGCTTTCTACCGCATACAACAGCCAATCATCCAAACGGAATGGCCGATGGAACCACATGGAATGGTCGATGGTGGCAATTTGCACACCCGGCTCAAGGAAGCCAATCCCGTGCGGCTGTAAGGCGGTCAGTAGGAAATTGAAATCAGAGGCATAGCCCAGTAAATACTGGTGAACTCGTAAGTCATCCGGCATTTTGCCATTGGCACGGAACCAGACATAACGATTGGGCTCTTCTACTGAACCTTGCAGCGGGTTGTGGAATTTTACCGGGCGCATTTCAATGGGCTGATGGCCGATAAACTTCTCCCGCACTTTTTCGGGGATGAGATGGGCAAATTGGCGGGCAATTTCAGTCTCAGACATTAACCCCTCTGGTGGGGGGACATCTGGCATCGTGTTTTGGTGCTCAAGACCCTCTTCCTGGCTTTGGAACGATGCCGTCATGTAGAAGATAGGTTTACCATTCTGAATCGCACTCACCCGACGAGCGCTGAAGCTGTTGCCATCACGCAATGTTTCGACGTCATAAATAATGGGTTTGCTGCTGTCCCCTGGGCGTAAAAAATAGCTGTGAAATGAATGAACAAGCCGGTCAATCGGAACGGTTTGTTTGGCTGCATAAATCGCCTGACCCACAACCTGACCACCAAATACCTGGCGCAAGCCCAGATCTTCACTTTGGCCACGGAAGATCCCTTCTTCAATTTTTTCCAGATCGAGTAGATCGAGCAGTTTTTCTAATGCCTGACTCATGTTGTGGCCCCTGATGATTGAGTTCATACACAGTGTGCTGAATCCATTGGTCGGTCGTCAATATATTGCTGCGAAACGGCTGCTCAGTTGATCAGCATTTGATAAGGAATAGTCTGATAAATAGCTTAATCGGGCGGCAAGCGCCATGGCTCAGCATATTGTGCTATAATTAGCTTGCTAGGTGGTTGAAGCCACTTATTAAACGCGGGCTTTTCTCTGAATAGCCAGCATCTTAATAATAAGAAGGAGTGCGACCTATGAAACCTTGGCAATCAATAAAATTTTGGCAGATAGCGGGTGGGGCAGCATTGGTAGTGAGTCTGGCTGGGTGTGCTCACAAGGGAGCTGATGTTCCGGTTCCGGCACCCGCAGGGACAACGACCGCTGCGGCACCTATTGCGCAACCTGCTGTGCAAGGGACAGTGAATATCCGCGAGCGCATTGCCTTGCCACCTGATTCCGTCGTAACGGTTACGCTGTCGGATGCTTCACTGGCTGATGCTCCTACTCGGGTGATTGCTCAAAAAGCGATTCGTACCGAGGGTAAACAGGCACCTTTTACTTTTGCCTTGCCGTTTAACCCAGCAGAAATTCAGCCCAATGCCCGTATTATTGTCAGCGCAGCTATCACGCATAATGGTCAGCTAATGTTTATCACTGATACCATTCAGGAAGTGATTAATAATGGCACGGGTACTCAGGCCAACCTGTTGCTGGTGCCTGTGACCTCTGTGGCGATCGAAACTGCGCCAACAGCAACAACATCAGGTACTGGGACGATACAGTAACCACTGAGAGCGCTACAGAGTATTAATGATTCTGTAGCGCTGCTATTATTGGTATTGCCAACGATACTGTTGTAAATCAATGCGCCCAGCTGGCGTTATCTCAATACCTTCAGCTAACAATGCGTTTTTCTGCCGAAGATAATCTTCCCCAACCAACGAAATTTCACCATGGCGATTGATAACCCGATACCAGGGTAATGTCGAGCCTTCCGGCAAACGCTTTAATACACCACCAACTTGTCGCGCTGCTCTTGGGGAGCCTATCAGCCGGGCAATATCACCATAAGTGGTTACCTGGCCATAGGGGATTGCCGCCACCACGTGGAATACTCGTTGGCGAAAGCTATCTATGGCTGGTGGGCTGCTTTGCTCTGTTATTTCATCCAGCGCTTCAGCTTCATCTTGGTCTTGTCGCCCCATTGTTGATGATGTCACTGCATCCTCTTGGTTGTCTGTTATCTGCATGATGGTATAGAAATGAATAACATCATCAGCGATTTTGGTGCCAGAAGAAAATGAATTTAGTCGATAGCTGAACACGACTGGGCAAGAAACCATCGGTTAGCGCAGGTTGTCTTGCTATTTGGTGGGGCATGGTCGATAATGCCCACCGCTCCAGAGTATAAGGAGCCGTTAACGTCAATGGAGGCCCTGTTGGTTCTCCCGCAACACTAACTTGTGAACTCGGTCAGATCCGGAAGGAAGCAGCCGTAGCAGGCGCGGTGTGTGCCGGGATGTAGCTGGCAGGGCCTCCACCATTTCTAATGTACGACTTACTGTCGCTTCATCTTTTTTCGGGACTAGGGTCAGTGCCATTGATGCAACATTCATCTTGAAAATATTGGATAATATTTTCCAAAACATCATATTTGGCAACACACATAAGTGTCCGACTCTCTCTATTTTGCTGGATCAACCCTACCGATATTAATGCTGAGATATGATGGCTAAGTGTTGATGCAGGGATCCCTAACTGTTTCTGCAGTTCACCCACGGGTAATCCCTGATTTCCGGCTTTAATCAGATGTTTGAAAATAAACAGACGTGTAGGATGTCCTAGCTCTTTCAGTGCCTTAGCAACTTCTTCCAATTCCATATATCTACCTCTATAGACAATATTTCGATAATAGCAGAAATATACATTGATTAACAAATTATTTCGAATATACTAGAAATATAGTTTATTGGTTGTGAGGAAACAGGAATGAATGATGGGTTAACGATGTTGGCAGATGCATCAAAGATGTTTCTTTTTTTAGCAACCGAACTGTCACTATTGTTTTTAGCGATCAGTCTGTGCGTCAATTTGATACGACAGAAAGTACCCGATACAAAAATTCAAGCTATGCTGGGCAATCGTAAAGGTAGAGGATATGTGATTGCAGCCATGCTCGGAGCATTAACACCGTTTTGCAGTTGCTCAACCATTCCCATGCTGCGTGGACTATTGTCCGCTAAAGCTGGTTTTGGACCAACACTGACTTTTCTGTTTGTTTCTCCGTTACTCAATCCAATTATTGTTGGGTTGATGTGGGCGACTTTCGGGCTAAACATCACCTTGTTGTACATCCTCATCGCGACAACAGTGTCCGTGTTTTCCAGTCTCTTATTGAATAAGTTAGGGTTTGAGCGGTATGTAATTAATACTAAAAATACCAAAGGCAATTCTTGTACCGCAAGTTGCTCTACACCAGATATAACCGTACAAAAAGTCTCTTGTTGCAGTTCTAATCCTTGTAGCAAACTTAAACGGCCGGTTCGGAAAACATCGTGTTGTAGCACTCAACTGGTTAAACCGAGTGGTTCGGGGTACGAGAATGAAAGTTGCGCGGGATCAACGTCACCAAGTGTTATAAAACTGGCATGGAAAGACGCATGGAAACAGTTCAGGGAGGTGTTTCCCTATCTGTTGGCTGGCGTGCTGATTGGCGCTTTTATCTATGGTTTTGTCCCGACAGAGTGGATCGCAAAACATGCTGGCAGTGATAATCTGTTCGCTGTGCCTTTTAGTGCAATCGTTGGTATCCCGCTTTATATCCGGGCTGAAGCCGTGATCCCTCTGGCCTCAGTTTTGATGACGAAAGGAATGGGAATAGGGGCAGTTATGGCTCTGATCATTGGGAGTGCAGGAGCAAGCTTAACAGAAGTTATTCTGCTTAAGTCCATGTTTAAGGCACCCATGATTGTTGCATTCCTTGTTGTTATTATAGGCATGGCAATCATGATGGGGTATCTGACCCAGCAGCTCTTTTAGTGACAGAAAGATATCGGTAATTTGTGTTCAAAGGGGGGGATTATTAAAATTTGATAGATGGGGTTGTCTCTAGAGCCAGTATTTTCTAACGGAGCTGTCTGGGTACACCACTTATCAACGTCCAATACCTAGCGAATAAAATGCACAATGACACAAGGCACGCAGCGCAAAGCGTGCCTTGTCCAGAAGAGTTTAGTTTTGATAATTAACTACCTTGCTTCTTCTTTCCATCAACATAACATCCCGCCATACACCTCTCATTTCGCCGATTTTTTCCCTGATACCTATCGCACGAAAACCCGATTTTTCATGTAGCCTGACACTGCCAGTATTTTCAGGGAAAATACCCGCAATCAGTGTCCAGATCTTGGCCTCTTCAGACGCATTAATCATATGGGACATCAATCTATAACCAATACCCTGACCACTGCTCTGAGGATTCACGTAAATGCTTACTTCAGCGACACCTCTATAGGCGTAACGTTTTGAAAAAGCCGACAACGCAATCCAACCTTCAATTTTACCTTCTATGAGCGCGACATAGCGGCACTGATCCATATGACCATCATTCCAGTCATACCAGCTTGGCGATTCGGTTTGAAAAGTAGCATGGCCCGTGTCGATCCCCCGTTGATAGATATCACTGACTGCAGACCAATCCTTTTCTGTCATTTCTCGAACATATACTTCTTTCATCGACTGTATCCTCAACGGGCTATTTATTACTCTGGGTGCCAAACACGAAAAGGGAGCATTCAATGCCCCTTTACTTGCTTCTGGCGTTATTTATTTCTCTACGCGCTTACCCTGTTCGTTTACTACCCGCTCACCATCTTCCTTATTGAAAGCGCCACGCTGCGCATCGGGCAAAATCTCCAATACTACCTCAGAAGGTCGGCATAACCGGGTTCCCAACGGAGTGACAACTATCGGACGGTTGATCAGGATAGGATGCCGCAGCATAAAATCGACCAGTTCGTCATCACTGAAGGTTTCTTCTGCCAGGCCTAATTGCTCATAAGGCTCAACGTTTTTACGTAACAGCGCCCGAACCGTAATCCCCATATCGGCGATCAATTTTACCAATACCTCACGACTTGGCGGTGTTTCCAGATACAGAATAACTGTGGGTTCAGTGCCACTGTTGCGAATTAACTCCAACGTGTTACGCGATGTTCCACAAGTCGGATTATGATAAATAGTCACATTGCTCATCTGGATGATCTCTCATTGAAATATCCGAAGGCTATGCCTTCAGATGTTGTTGATTAAGCCCTATTTTTTAACCAATATTTACAGAGATACTGATAACCTCAGTGCTAATGCTGCCAGGGTGACAAACAGCACTGGGATCGTCATGACAATGCCCACCCGGAAATAATAGCCCCAGGTAATAGTCATATTTTTTTGTGATAACACATGCAGCCACAATAAGGTTGCCAAGCTACCTATCGGGGTGATTTTCGGCCCCAGATCGCTGCCGATGACGTTGGCATAAATCATCGCTTCCTTGATCACTCCGGTGGCAGAACTGCCATCAATCGACAGAGCCCCTACCAAAACAGTAGGCATATTATTCATGATGGAAGACAGAAACGCCGTCAGGAATCCGGTACCGAGCGTCGCCACCCATAATCCCTGATCCCCCAGTTGATTCAGCAAGGCGGAAAGATAGTGGGTCAACCCCGCATTACGTAGGCCATAAACCACCAGGTACATCCCCAGCGAGAAGATAACAATTTGCCAAGGTGCGCCGCGCAGCACTTTACCGGTATTAATGGCATGTCCTTTTTTCGCAACAGCAAACAAAATCAGCGCCCCCACGGCAGCAACCAAACTGACAGGAACACCGAGCGGCTCCAAAGCAAAAAAACCAACTAACAGCAGAACCAGAACCAGCCACCCGGTTTTAAACGTGTTGATATCGCGAATTGCCTCTTTTGGCTCTTTCAACAGGGACAGGTCGTAAACGGCGGGAATATCTTTGCGGAAAAACAGATGCAGCATGACCAACGTCGCCGCAATGGCAGCCAGATTAACCGGTACCATCACTGCTGCGTATTCAGTGAATCCAAGATTAAAGAAATCAGCCGAGACAATATTTACCAGGTTCGAGACGATAAGCGGCAGGCTGGCCGTATCGGCAATGAACCCCGCAGCCATTACAAAGGCCAACGTAGCGCCACGGCTGAAACCCAACGCCAGAAGCATCGCAATTACAATAGGCGTCAGGATTAGAGCCGCGCCATCATTGGCGAACAGAGCCGCCACCGTAGCTCCGAGTAAAATAATGTAGGTAAACAACAAACGACCTCGCCCATTGCCCCACCGAGCAACATGCAGTGCAGCCCATTCAAAGAAACCGGATTCATCCAACAGCAGGCTGATGATGATCACGGCAATAAAAGTCGCGGTCGCATTCCAAACGATCTGCCAAACCACCGGAATATCACCGATATGAACGACACCGGTCAGTAACGCCAGTCCCGCACCGAGCATTGCACTCCAACCAATTCCCAACCCTTTGGGTTGCCAAATAACCAGCACAATAGTCAGGACAAAAATCGCACCTGCCAACAACATAACGCCCCCGATAGGGCAAAAGTATTCCCTTTGCCCTGTAAATGTTTATAAATTAAACGTCACCAGTCAGATAGCTCAGACGTGCAAGACCGATAGGTTCTTCTTCCTGCCGCGGAACCAGTGCCAACCGCGAAGATAATGTCTCTCTGACTTTTTTATCTGCTCAATTTCATGTGATGCACGTAACTGCAACATAATGCTGGGTCATAAACTGAGAGAGTTTTCATCGATTCTTTCCTTCCCGTTGCTTGGTTAATCTGTTCGCGCTCTCAAACAAATACGAAAAAACAGATATGAATGGGTAAATTTTTTAATGTATCAGAGGCAAGCGACCTTGCCTTTCATTGTCGTATTACCTCTCGCCAGTAAAATGATTGCATCCCGTTGACTGAGATAAGCTTGCTCAATCACGGTCGCAGCCCAAGCAGGAATATGAGGTGATAAACGATAGTGAATCCACTTTCCAGCCCGACGATCCAGCAAAAGCCCAGATTCTCTCAGCATTGCTAGATGTCTGGAAATCTTAGGCTGAGACTCATTCAAGGTATTACAAAGCTCGCAAACACATAGCTCGCCGGATTCTCGCAACAGCAGAATGATATTCAGACGAGTTTCATCTGATAAATTTTTGAAAAGTTGCAATGGCGTTAATGTCATCATGGGAACTCCGAGGCTTGAATACTGAGGTTATCTTAGGTCAGCCAGAGATAAAGTCAATTTATGTATTCGTTTTAACATATATAATGATTTGCAGGGAGTGACCTACTCTCCATTAATTACACACTCCGATGTTAGTAATGTCTTCATCAGCAACCTGAGGACATCCCATGAAGACGCGTTTTCCGACGAACAGATTATCAGGATTCTCCGCGAAGCTATGCTGGGGCGTAGGCGCTTTGGCTAGTGACTCATACAGGTGATGTACATTCTGGGTAATATTGTGCTGTTTCGTGTCTATTCCGCGACAATAAGAACAGATCTGGGCTCTGAATTGCCATCTGAATTTGCAGTGGGTTAGCAAAACGGAGAATTGGAAGGTAAACAAACTGATATTACTAACTGACTATTGTATTTAACCGTGGGGGGCAGGTCAGTAGGGTGCGGGATAGACTAAGTATTGAACAGCGAAATGGGATTTTTCTTATATTTATATAGATTAGATTTTCTATTTACGCTTTAGGTTTAGCAATGAATTAATAATGTCTCTAAATTATTAGCTATCAGCTGGAGCCTTAATAAATTAAATAGAGCAACAATGTGCCTTTACTTAACCGCTTTGATAACGCTAATAGTTTGGTTGACGTGTAGATGTGCAATAGCGCGGGATTGAAGCTAACCTTCAATACCGTAGTTTTGTCACCACATTTATCCTAAATTAAAACACTTACAAAGCACTTGCCGCATTGAAGCCGATAGCGATTATCGGCTCAACGTTGTGTGTCTTAACCAGCGTTAAGCAGACTATTTCACATGTTGCCAGACAGTAGGTGGAATTTTATCATAAAGTTTATTCATTGTGAGTTCAGCTAAGCGATGATCGGCAGCTGAGTAAAACAATTCCAACTCATCATCGCTTAGCTCGTACTTATTTTTTTCAATTACACGTTCCAGCGTATCAATAGTCGTACATTTTCTTAAACGCATCAGGTAGTCAGTTTTTGTCATGGTAATTTTTCTTCTCAATATACAAATAATATAGGGGAACTATCCCTTAAGTTTTCATCAGGGTACAGATGTATTCCCCTGAGAAAAGTCTGAATAAACGCTCTTTGGTTTTTTGCCAGCGACGCAATTCAGGATCATTGATCCCATAACTACTGAACAGAGTATATGTATCGTCTAAATATTCTTCCACTAACTCTGAAAGGTCGCCGCCATCTGGGTATTTTATTTTAAAACTCATCACAAATGAAGCTATATGCTCGATCAAATCATTGAGTTGCAGGTTTACGGCAGATGTCGGGTCATTTACCCAGCCATGGTGGCTATCACCAAGGGTAGCAATGCCTTCATCATACAAACTCTCACATAGAAACTTCAATTGGGCAATGTCATGCCGTTTAGGTGAGTACTCATCCATATCATCCCCTCCGTAAACTCTTAATTCGGTGTTGATAACACAATGTGAGTAGATCGGTAATCATATAAACGAAGAAGCTTATCGGTAAAGTAAATAAACTAGTCTTGTTATGAATATAAATCATTTCTCCGCTCACCGCGCAACTTTATTACTTAAGCTTACAATTCGTCAGCGGTTGAAGGTCTATCATTGTTAATTATATCAAAGACGATTTTTTCGGGATGTACAATAAATGTTACAGCATTTGTTAGTGATTCTTCAGTATTGATATCCAAACATGGATTGAAGATATACCACCGATAACAGTAAGTCATTGAATAACAATTAGCTTTCACATTGTGAATATCAAGGATCTCTAATGAGCCAACCTTGTATCTAGCATCCTCTGAATAATACATTAACCCGGAAACTAAATTTCCTTCAATCTCACGGATATTATTGTTGATAACATTCTTCAGTAATGAAATCGGGTAACACCCTGATGAGAAGTCCCCAGCTATTTCATTGTTCATTAATTGTCCGCTCATAGTGGTAAGATTAATTCATTACTGTGCCGTTATCGTTACAAAAAATGCGATGATATTTATTTTCCAACTACTATTGACATGATTTGAATCAAAAAATTCAATTTTAATGAGATTTATCAACCAAAAGGCTTAGTTAACACCCAGTGATGTTATTTGGATCACTATCGACCAATAACACTATCTTGCAATAAAATAACAAGGCTTAAATAGAAATCTCAATATTTAAGGTTATTACCTACAGTTAATTTACCCCATATCTATTAATTTAGAATGCTCAGCGGGTTTTATCAAGTAGAGGTGCTGCTGTATTAGTTATTTTTTATTATGTAATTTACTGTTTTGCGAGCATTCGCGAGTAATTATGATACTGGAGTGGCAAAAGCTTACCAGCCCTCATCAGCAAAGTAGCAGTAAAGATAGTTTAATTTACTGTAACTAACCATGTTAGTGCCGCTTGTTTTATCCACAGCGGAAGTTTTACTTCCTGCACGCAATTCTGCCGATGGGGCATCTCGTCATGGTTTGTTACTTTTGACATAGATAAGCCAGTGCACGACTCTTGAACTTAGTGATAATATGTGATGTTATAATGTATCACTTAAATATCTGTTTCTTCCTTATATGAATAAGCTTTCAGCTCGGTTTAATTCTCTTCCTTATTGGACATTATTCTCACTTTCTTCGTTACAGCGTATGGCGGGGGTTGCTCTGCTTTGCCTGCTGCTGTGGTGTGCTATTTATTGGGCGAATGTATTGCCATGATAAATTTGAGAAATACTGAAATTGGCTATGAACGTCATGCGCTGACGCCACCCATTGACGGCTGTTTTATCGCGGGTTCTCTAACCGCTATTATCGGCGCAAATGGCACAGGTAAATCGACTTTACTTAAAACATTGGCGGGCTTGCAACCGGCAGTTGCCGGTCAAATCACTTTCACTGGCGGTAAAGCGCCGCAAATGGCCTATCTTCCGCAACAAGCTGAATTAGATAAGCAGTTTCCCATTGTTGTTCAAGATGTTGTGGCAATGGGGTGCTGGCCACAAAGTGGCTTGCTCGGAGGGATTAACCCTCAATCACGGCAGCGCATTCAACAGGCATTAGACACCGTTGGCATGCAGGATATGGCGTGCCAACCCGTGGGCGAGTTGTCCGGCGGACAATTACAACGGGTGCTGTTTGCCCGCCTGTTAGTGCAGCAGGCGCAACTGATTTTACTGGATGAGCCTTTTACTGGCATCGATAGTCAAACTGTTCGGCTATTGCTTGAGGTTATTCATCAACTTCACGACGAGGGGCGGACTATTATTGCTGTCCTGCACGATATGTCGATGGTTGCCGATCACTTTCCCCATGCATTGTGGATGACCCCGCAAGGGTGCTGCTGGCAGTCGTCTGATCAGGTTCTAGCACAATGGCATCACATCCACAGTTCATCTTGCGCGCTTTCCTCTTTGCTCCCACAGCAACCACTGAGGGCCATCAATTCATGACAGTGTTTCATTTACTTGTTGATCCTTTCATGGATTTTGGCTTTATGCGCCGGGCTTTGGTGGCTTGCTTGGCACTGTCACTCAGTTCAGCACCTCTAGGTGTTTTCTTATTACTGCGACGAATGAGTTTAGTCGGTGATGCCCTGTCTCACGCAGTACTACCCGGTGCGGCTATCGGCTATCTGATTTCGGGTATGTCACTGGTTGCCATGGGCATTGGTGGTTTTATTGCCGGGCTGGCGGTTGCCATGATGTCCGGCTGGGTCAGTAGGCGAACACTATTAAAGGAGGATGCCAGTTTTGCCGGCTTCTATCTTGGCTCTCTGGCTTTAGGGGTCACTTTGGTTTCGCTGCGGGGTTCCAGCATGGATCTGCTGCATGTGTTATTCGGTTCTATTCTGGCCGTCGATGCTAGCGCCATGACCATGGTGGGCACGATCACCACATTTTCCATGCTGGCTTTGGCTGCTATTTATCGCGCGTTAGTCGTCGAATCGTTCGATCCGGTTTTTTTGCGGGTCAGTATGGGGCGTTGGCTGATGGTAGTCCACGCGCTATTTCTCTCTTTGGTTGTTCTTAATCTGGTTGCTGGGTTCCAAATTCTTGGCACCTTGATGTCGGTCGGATTAATGATGTTACCGGCGGCCAGCGCACGTTTTTGGGCTAAAAATCTGCCGCAAACATTGGGGGGCGCGATGGCGATTGGCATGCTTGCCAGTATTGTTGGCCTGTTGTGGTCTTATTATGCTTCGCTGCCTGCTGGGCCTGCCATCGTGCTTAGCGCCAGCCTGATTTTCTTTGTGTCTATTTTATTTGGAACGCGTGGTGGTGTGTTGGCAACTGCGCGCCGTTGAGAAGTATCTGTCATAAAAGGAGAGTTAAATGAAGCGTTTACCTATTAGTTTGGCGGTGGCTGCCCTACTGTCAAGCCCATTGGCAATGGCAAAAACGGTTGAAGCCGTTGCCAGTTTTTCTATTTTAGGAGACATCGTCCAGCAAGTTGGGGGCGAGCATGTCAATGTGGTGACTTTGGTTAGGCCAAATAGTGATCCTCACGGTTTTGCACCTACGCCGAAAAACAGCAAGCAGCTGTCCAAAGCGGATGTGGTATTTGTCAGTGGGTTAGGATTGGAGGGTTGGCTGGAGCGGCTGATCACCGCCTCTGGTTATAAAGGCCAGGTGGTTATCGCATCAACCGGAGTCGATACCCGCAAAATGGATGAAGAGGGTAAGGAAGTGACTGATCCCCATGCATGGAACAGCATGGCGAATGGTATTAAATATGCTAACAACGTAATGAATGCATTGATTGCCGCCGATCCTGAAGATGCGGATTATTTTCGCAAACGGGGCGGGGAGTATATTCAGCAGTTGGAAAAACTGGATGCTTACGCCAAAGCACAATTTGCAGCAATTCCAGCCGCGCAGCGAAAAGTGCTAACCAGCCATGATGCTTTTGGTTATTTTAGCCAGGAATATGGGGTTAACTTCTTGTCACCAGTGGGTTTCTCTACTGAATCTGAAGCCAGTGCCAGCGGTGTGGCAGCACTGATTAATCAAATCAAACAAGAGAAAATAAAAACCTATTTTATTGAAAATCAAACCGATCCGCGCTTGGTGAAACAGATTGCCACCGCCAGTGGTGCTAAAGCGGGCGGAGAACTCTATCCTGAAGCGTTGTCTGCCGCAGGTGGCCCGGCCACGACCTATGCCGAGGCATTTAAACACAATGTAGATACTCTGGTGGCCAGTATGAAGTAGTCGCAGGAAAAGAGTATTCAGCCTGTGATAGTTAGCGTCAGAGGCTGAATTTCAGTGCCTTTTGTGACAGAAAAAAGCCCCGTTGGGCAGCAACGGGGCTTACTGGTAGACTGACAATATACTCAATATCAACGTTTCTTATGTGTCCCTCCTTGAACCGCTTTAAAACGTGGATTGCTTTTGCAAATAACATACACTCGGCCACGACGACGGACGATTTTGCAGTCGGGATGACGGTTTTTTGCAGAACGTAATGAACTCAATACTTGCATGATTAACTCTCAGAATTAGCTGGCTTTTTTGGTCAGGAAACTGCCAAAACGTTGATGGAAGCGTGCAGTGCTGCCCTCTTTTGAGAACTCTTTTTGTTTACCGGTGTAATACGGATGTGAGGCCGAAGAGATATCCAATGTGACATAAGGATAAGTCTGACCATCACGTTCAATCGTGCGTGCCGTGGCAATGGTTGAACCTACAGTGAAATAGGTATCTGCACTGGTATCGTGGAAAACCACGGTTCGGTAGTTAGGATGGATGCCAGGTTTCATAAGAACTCCATATGTTATGTTATACTATAACAATAATTATGCACCTTTCATTTTTCAGTTTCAAGTCCGAATAAAAAAAATCCGCAAACCTAAGTCTGCGGATTTTGCAATCTGGGTGCTGTTATTGCTGTGTTTTAGGCGACGACATGCAGCCCGAGAACAGCGAAGATGTTGGCCAGTATCCCAACAATAATTGCGGCGATGGGGCCAGCCGCCAACTTCATGACGGGGCGGCCACATATTTCGTTAAGGATATATAAGCTGACGACCACGAAAATACCGGTACCGGGCCAGATCTGATTTGCGGCATTGACCCCGCCAACCAAGAGTGCAATTTCAAGAATCTGTGTCATGGCCGTACGAATATTGTCACCCGACATTTTCAGTGATGGGAAGCGGTTCATTGCCTTACCAATTCGACTTAAACTGGTAATCTCCACCCCCATAGCGCCAGCGCCGAGGATGCCGGCCACGACTGGATTCGGAGCGAGATAACCTAATCCGAGGAACCAGTCACACCAGCCGTTAGTACCATACACGCCGCTTATCATTGCGGTGGTAATAATCAGCGGCATAAAGGCGAGAGCTTGTACGATGGCGACGATGGCTGCTGAAGTAATTTGTCCTTTACCAAGCAGTGCCGCGGCAATGGGTTCGCCAGCGATCCAATGGTAGTGGGCAGTAATGGTGATCAAGGCCGCCATCGGCAATAGATAAATAGCATTCTTCCGAATACGCTTTATGTTGTCGTCAAACAGGCTGTGTTCCACTTCCTCGCCATGGCGTTTATCGCGCGAGGCAAAAAACAGCAGGCAAATCATGCCAAACAGCATCGCAATCCCTTCAGGACTGAGCGCCACTTCATTACCGGCAATAGTGACCGGGTTTATGCGCTCAATGACTACGCGGGCCAGGAAGGCAATAATAATCGTGATTAGCCCGGCTTTCTTACCAAACTGATAACCGACGGCAATAGCAGGGAAGGCGACAAAGGCATAAATGATAGGGTCACCCACTGACGCCAGAGCATCCAGGAAATTGACCGGCAGATAAGAGAAACCTTTAATCAGCCCATCCAGCGCGATGGTCACTAACGCACCATAAAGAGTACCAATGAATACTGCGAGCTTAGTATTGTTCAGTGATACCCCAATAATATCGGCGGTCAGTAACACGATATGAATAACAATAATCCCAGTTGCCAGCGTAATCGGCATGGCAAAACCGGTGATAAAGCCAATACTGATAGCAAACGAGATACCGGCCAGTTCTTTTCGGCTCATATTGCCATTCATAAACTCTGGCATGATAGGCCGCAATCCATCGTGATAAACCGCGATAGATTTATTGGCCAGAAAGGTGGCGTATCCCCCCATTAGCGAGAAAAGAATAATCTTAACTAAATTAAACGATTCCATATCACGACCCCATCGGAGCTAACCAGCTCCAGGCTAATTTGTTTATTATTGTTGTTGGTGGCAACGCCAAGTTTTTTAGTTATATACAATAAAGTCACTTGGCGTTATTTATTTGCATTGTTATTTGTCAGCTAATAAAACGGCACACAGGGCTTTAACTGAGCTTTCAACACGATCATTGGTAAAGCCAAATGCCTTTTTCCCCTGTTCTATCAATTGGCTGACAGCTGCCTCAGAGGGCTGGGTTAGGGCATTAGCAATAGTGGCGCACTTGTCGCGACCTATCAGGGCATAGGCCATGGCCAGTGCACCACCAGCGCCACTTTGGCAAGCACCGACGTAATAATCAAAACTGCCATTTTTTACTTTCATGGCGGCATCCATGTCGGTAAATATTTCAGAAGAGACTTTCCCTGCACCATATTTAATTAAACAATCTTGTATTTCGTTTTTATTAAGCTGCCCGCCAATAGCGATTTTAAGCATTTCTGTTTCCCCACTTTTGAATATGTTTTAAATAGCCTGGATATATTCCCTTATTTGCTGGCATTCGTTAGTTGCTGCCAGAAAGAGTGGCCATTTTGTGGTGCAGGAGCGGCAAAAAACTCACAAACTGTCGCGCCGACATCAGACATTGTTTTGCGGATACCTAATCGAATGGCCCGCGGTAGTGAACTATCCGTGCTGGCATGATAGACCAGCAGCGGGACTTGCTCCCGAGTGTGTTTACTGTGGCCGATGGTTGGGTCGTTACCGTGGTCAGCCATCACCACCAGGCAATCACCTACAGCCATAGCGGCGGTAATATTACCTAACATTGTGTCGACCAATTGCAGGCGCTCGGCGTAACGTTCAACATCTTGCCCATGGCCCGCCAGATCCGTCTCCTGAATATTGGTACAGATGAAGGCACTCCCTGCGCGTTGAACCTCGCTCAATGTGATATCCAAAATAACTTGGGAATCAACCAATTGTTGGTAGCTTCGCCCGGCAGAGTTGGCAACAATATCTGCCACTTTACCGATCAGAACCGTTGGAATATTCACTTTTTCTAGCTGCTGGGGCACCTGAACATCAGTATCAACACCATAACCGAGATGAATAACCTGAAAACCACGATCATAAACACCGGATTTTGGGCTATTAATGCCAATATAGTGTTGTTGCTTAACTTCAGCTGCACTGATGATTGCCTGGCTGTCCATCAGTAGCCCTCCATAGGCGATGACACGGTTCACTTCGACACAACCGCGCACTATCCTACCTATTTTTTCTACCTGAGAAAAATCAATGGCGCTTAAATTAGCACAAATATTAAATACTTGACCTAAATCTGCCTCAAGATTATCACCAATTGCTACACAGTCATTGACCCATAAAAATTGTAAATCGCTGTTATCATCAGTCGCACTGCGCTCTTCAACTTGATATCCCTGTTGGCGTAATGCATTAGCCACCCGTGATTTTACCGTAGCGAAGGGCATGCTTAAGGGCGCGCGGGGCAGGGTACCCATAATTTCCTGATGACCCATAAAGGTGTCTCCACCTTCATGTTGCAATAGTGCCACACCAAAACTGGCATGCGGATTATCTTGCATCACACTGTCATTGAAATCAGGTGAACCAATATGCAGTGCATTGAGTAGCCCCAGCTTTTCCAGGTTAGGTAACCGCAGCTCTGGATAGGTTTGCAAAATATGGGCGCAGGTGTTGGCCTCTTTATCTTGTGGGCGAACTTCGCAAACATCAGGCATGGCACCCACGCCAAAACTGTCGATGACCAGTACGATAAACTTACTCATAACCTCTCCTGTCCTGTGGACGTTGGAATGGTATTACCCTGACTATCATAAATTCCTAGCAGTGTTGGTTGGCCGGTATGAATCCCTGCAACCAGGGCTACATCACTGCGGGTGGCAAAAATTTGGGTGCGAAAGCACATGATAACTGGGCTGCCGACGGCAAAGGGTTCGACAAGGCTGAGCGTGTAGTCGATGCTGTCATTGGCCGGTTTCAGTACCTTGCTTGCGCGCCATTGTTGCTCATAGACCAGTGCATTGCTTAAATGGCCGCGGCGATAATATCCGCCACCATAACAATAACTTTTGCCTTGATGACAATGGGAAATCTCGGTCAGATACAGCATCGCGACATGCTCGGGTTGGTTGCCCTGTTGATTGGATGGCATAGTTCCGGTCAATGAATGTCCCGGTTCAGCATGCGTTACCCCAAAGCGCGCTAACTGCGGCAGGCTTTCTACCCCAGTTGCTGAAGGCCATTGACCTGCTCCACAGATATCCCTTGTTGCTCAAAGATACTTTTTGCCTCAATAAGTGTATTGAGGTTGGGGCTGGGCAATGTTTTTCCTTTTTCACTATCAAAAAGCATGCAGGGAAAATGGGTGACTCCCACCAAACGAACCCCCGGTAAGGCTTTTATTTCGTTAATAATGCCGGGCAGTTCATCTAGCGAAAATCCGGCCTCTTGTCCCGGATAAATAAGGTCACCGTGGTGCCAAACTTTGAGCAACAGCGCTTGCTCTCTGTTCTGACGCAGAGCTGCGGCTGCAATTTCACGCGCTTTAGCAGTACTGTATACTGTAATCACCTCTGGGTGGTGGGCAACCACTTCATCCACCATAGCACTGGGGATTTGCACCAAATGACCGACATGAGCCACGGGTAAATTATGCTGATAGAGTTGGCGTGCCTCTTTGAAATCTACTGCGACAATCCCTTGATAGCCACATTCCAGCAGTAGTTTGCAGAGCTGCGGGTTTCGGCCAAATTGTTTACTCATGAGATAAAGTGTGATGCCGTAACGTGCTGCTGTAGCTAACAATAAACGTGCATTTTGTTTGACCTGATCAACATCAATGACATAGCTGTCAGGTTTAATGGCCCCTTGTTGCCAAAGTAAAAGTGCCGCATCCATGAGTGCTGGATTTTGTTTTTGTAGTGCTTTCAATAGCATATTAAATTCCCAAATATTGATATTTTATTATTCATTTTTTTGAATATTTAGCTTATGTAAATATAATTAGCTCTCTGCCTACTGGGCCAAGTGTAAGCCATATAAGTTTGCTAATAGATATCCTACTTCGTAATCGGGTACCTCGAAGGCAAACAGTGAGAGTAAATCGTTATTAATTTCCCTGATATTGGCAAAAATTTCTGCGGCTTCGATCTCTGTTAATATCTCGTTATCGATAGCCGGAATAACCTGTCCTTGACTTGCCCGCATCAACGCATTGGCCATATGAGTGATTAACATTTCACCCTGAGGATGGCGAATAGATAATTGCCAGTGTTGCTCCAGCCGCTTGAGAACATTAAGCATGCCGAAATAAACATCTGAATCAATAACCTGTGCGTCATAAAGGATTTTTAATCTTACTTCCATTTATCTTTCCTTGATGCGGTTTGTCTTTATCTTCATTTTTATGAATATTTACATCATAGTAATTTATTACCTTGCTGCAAATACTCAACTCGCTATTTGGTATATTGATCACAATATAATCATCACTGCGGGATGGGCTGCTCTGGCGCGGGGATAGTGCCCTGTTTTCTGCTGTGTCAACGTGGCAAAAACGCGTGCAAGTGGCAGAAAAAGATAAAAGAAAAGGCCGCAATATAGCGGCCTTCTAAGTATGACATCATCAGTTGTCAGTAAGGTTTACGGCACCTTATGATCAACGGTGTGTGCGTGTTCTACATCTTCGCTTTTCCGACTGAAACGGCGGCGAACCACCACGAAGAATACCGGAACAAAGAAGATAGCCAGCACGGTTGCAGTTATCATACCGCCCATTACACCGGTACCAACCGCATTCTGTGCACCAGAACCGGCACCGCTACTGATAACCAGCGGCAGAACCCCAAGGATAAAGGCCAGTGAGGTCATCAAGATTGGACGCAGACGCATACGCACCGCTTCCAAGGTTGATTCCACCAACCCTTTGCCTTCTTTGTCCATTAAGTCCTTGGCGAATTCAACAATCAAGATGGCGTTCTTGGCCGATAGCCCGATAGTGGTCAATAAGCCTACCTGGAAGTAAACGTCATTTTCCAAGCCGCGTAGCGAAGCCGCCATCAGTGCACCGACCACACCCAGTGGTACCACCAACATAACTGAGAATGGAATCGACCAGCTTTCATACAATGCAGCCAGACACAAGAAGACCACAATCAGCGAGATGGCGTACAGTGCTGGAGCCTGGTTACCGGATAAACGTTCTTGATAGGACATACCCGTCCAGTCATAACCAATACCACTTGGTAACTTAGCTGCCAATTCCTGCATCAGATCCATTGCTTCACCGGTACTTTTACCCGGTGCAGCCTGACCCAGAATCTCCATGGATGGTAAGCCGTTGTAGCGTTCCAATCGTGGAGAGCCATATTCCCATTTGGCACTGGAGAAGGTTGCAAACGACACCATTTGACCGGCGTTGTTACGGACATACCATTTATCAATGTCACCCGGCAACATGCGGAATGGTGCATCAGCCTGCACATAAACTTTCTTCACACGACCACGGTCGATAAAGTCGTTTACGTAGCTGCCGCCCATCGCGGAACCGAGGGTGGTATTGATATCAGAAATTGACACACCAAGGGCTTGTGCTTTTTCCTGATCAACTTCCACTTTGAACTGAGGTGTGTCTTCCAGCCCGTTAGGGCGCATACCGACCAGCATATCTGGATGTTGCGCAGCCATACCAAGCAGTTGGTTACGTGCTTCAGTTAACTTCTGATGCCCCAAGTTACCTTGGTCAATTAACTGGAAGTCGAAACCGGTGGCTGTACCCAATTCCACAATCGCTGGCAAGTTAAAGGCGAACACCAAACCGTCTTTAATTTGTGAGAATGCAGCAGAGGCACGGCCTACAATGGCTGGGACTTTGTTTTGCTCACCTGGGCGCTCGTCCCAGTTTTTCAGACTAACGAATGCCAGACCGGTGTTCTGACCTTGACCACTGAAACCGAAGCCGTTAACGGTAAACACCGAGTTAACCACATCTTTTTCTTTGTCGAGATAATAGTCAGTAACCTGATTTAGCACCTTCTGAGTACGTTCTTGGGTTGCCCCCGCCGGCATTTGTACCATGGTCAGGAACACGCCCTGATCTTCTTCTGGCAAGAATGAAGAAGGGAGCCGTATGAACAGCAAGCCCATCACAATAACCAGTGCCAGATAGATCACCAGATAACGACCGGTGCTGCGCAAGATGTTGGCAACACTGTCGGTATAATGGTGGGTACTCTTGTCGAACATGCGGTTAAACCAACCAAAGAAGCCGGTTTTCGGGCCATGTTCGCCTTTGGCGATAGGTTTCAGCATTGTTGCGCACAGTGCTGGTGTCAGAATTAATGCCACCAGAACCGAGAGCACCATGGCTGAAACGATAGTGATAGAGAACTGACGATAAATCGCCCCGGTTGCGCCGCCGAAGAAGGCCATCGGGATAAATACCGCAGAAAGCACCAACGCGATCCCCACCAATGCACCTTGGATCTGCTCCATGGATTTCTTGGTGGCTTCTTTCGGTGGTAGCCCTTCCTCTTGCATCACACGTTCGACGTTCTCTACGACCACGATGGCGTCATCCACCAATAGCCCTATCGCCAACACCATCCCGAACATCGTTAGGGTGTTTATCGAATAGCCAAAGGCAGAGAGAATGGCAAAAGTCCCCATCAATACGACCGGCACCGCAATCGTTGGAATCAACGTTGCACGGAAGTTTTGCAAGAACAGGTACATAACCAAGAACACCAGAATAATGGCTTCTACCAGTGTTTTAACCACTTCGTTAATAGAGATCTTAACGAACGGTGTGGTGTCGTACGGATAAACCACTTTCAACCCGGCAGGGAAGAACGGCTGTAATTTCGCCAGTTCAGCTTTTACTGCCGCGGAGGTGTTCAGGGCGTTAGCCCCTGTTGCCAGCTTGATACCGATACCTGCCGCTGGCTTACCGTTATAACGGGCAATGATGTTGTAGCTTTCAGCACCCAGTTTGACGATAGCAACGTCTTTCAGGCGAACCTGCGAACCATCAGTATTCACTTTCAGCAAAATTTGGCTGAATTCTTCCGCATTTGTTAAACGGGTTTGCGCAATAATTGATGAGTTCAGTTCCTGACCTGGCACCGGTGGTGTCCCACCTAACTGACCCGCTGCAACCTGATTGTTCTGTACTTTAATGGCGCTGATAACATCAACTGGCGTCAAACCGAAGTTATTCAGTTTGTGCGGGTCCATCCAAATACGCATCGCATATTGGGAACCAAACAGCTGAACATCACCCACCCCAGTAGTACGGCTAATCGGATCTTTAATGTTAGAACCAACATAGTCAGCAATGTCTTCTTGCTGCATGTTACCGTCTTCAGAAATAAAGCCGGCAACCATCAGGAAGCTACTACTGGACTTTTCAACGCTGACACCTTGCTGCTGTACTTCTTGCGGCAGCAATGGCATCGCTAATTGCAGTTTGTTCTGGACCTGAACCTGAGCGATATCCGGGTCAGTGCCTGAGTTAAAGGTCAACGTCAACTGCACATTACCGGAGGAGTCACTGCTGGAAGACATATACAGCAGGTTATCGATACCGTTCATGTTCTGTTCGATAACCTGTGTAACTGTATTCTGCACAGTGGTCGCATCAGCGCCAGGGTAGTTGGCGGAGATTGTAATTGCCGGTGGCGCAATGGTCGGATATTGCGCAACAGGTAATTTCATTATCGCAAGAGCGCCCGCCAACATGATTATGATAGCGATAACCCAAGCAAAAATAGGGCGATCTATAAAGAACTTAGCCATGAATTACCGGCTCCTTTTAAGACTTCTTCGCTGTATCAGCTGGGGCTGCTTTTGGTGTCTCGTCAGTAACTTCCTGCACTTTTACCTGCACACCCGGTCTGATTTTCTGCAAGCCGGAAACAATAAGACGATCGCCTGCTTTCAACCCTTCGGTAACCAACCACTTGTTACCAATAGCTTGATTAGCAACCAACGTGCGCATTTCAACTTTGTCGTCGGCACCAACAACCATCGCTGTTGCTTCCCCACGTGGGTTACGGGTCACACCTTGTTGAGGCACTAACAGTGCATCAGGTCTGACACCTTCATCCAGACGGGCACGGACAAACATCCCTGGCAGTAATGCCTCATTCGGGTTAGGGAAGATTGCACGGATGGTGATTGAACCTGTGGTTTCATCCACAGTGACACCAGAAAACTCTAACGTACCGGTTTCAGGGTATTCAGTACCGTTTTCCAACAACAAGCGAACTTTGGCTTTGCCGTTTTCTTGTTTGAGCGTGCCATCAGCCAGCTCTTTTTTCAGGCGCAGGAATTCATCGCTTGATTGAGTGACATCAACATACATAGGATCAAGCTGCTGAACTGTTGTCAGCGCAGTTGCCTGGCCACTGGTCACTAAAGCCCCTTCAGTCACTGAAGATTTACCCGTGCGACCACTGATTGGCGAGGTGACCTGAGTATAAGCCAGGTTAATACGCGCTGTTTCTACCGCAGCTTTTGCCGCAAGAACTGCAGCATTGGCTTGCATAGAGTCAGACACTGCCTGGTCATATTCTTGCTTACTGATGTAGTTGGTACCCAGTAGTGGTTTATAACGGTTCACAGTCAGGCGTGCGATGTCAGCAGCAGCTTGCGCCTTAGCTAAATCACCTTTCGCACTGTCATAAGCAGCCTGATACGTGGCTGGGTCAATTTGATAAAGAGATGTTCCGGCGGTGACATCACTGCCTTCAACATAGTTACGTTTAAGAATAATCCCGCTAACTTGCGGGCGAACTTCTGCAACACGGAATGCGGACGTGCGGCCTGGCAACTCGGTTGTGATATTCAGCGGTGCTGCTTTCAATGTCACAATACCGACTTCAGGTGCCTGTTGAGCATGGGCTTGCGCCGCATCTTTGTCATTACATCCTATAAGTACTAAGCTGCCTGAAAGTACCAGAATTGCAGCCAGAGGCATTACCCCTCTGTTTTTGCTCATAGATAAACCTCAAGTGTCCGATTTTTAATTTAATCCAATGGATCACAAGCTTTAAAACCCATTGCTGCGTAAATTATATGTGCGTGCTATGGTACATACATTCGTGAATGTATGTAAATCGCACCCCCTCGAAAAAACAACGCTATGGCACGAAAAACCAAACAGCAAGCCGAAGAGACCCGGCAACAAATTCTAGATGCCGCAGTGCGGGAATTTTCTGCGCACGGTGTTTCTGGCACTTCGCTTACTGATATTGCCGCCGCCGCAGGTGTTACCCGTGGCGCGATTTACTGGCACTTCAAGAATAAGGTAGACCTATTTAACGAGGTTTGGGCGTTATCAGAGTCTAAAATTGATCAGCTCGAGCTAGAGTATCAGGTAAAATATCCTGATAATCCACTACGTATTCTGCGCGAAATACTCATCTATGTACTTGTTTCTACGCGTGAGGATTGCCGACGCCGCGCATTAATGGAGATTGTATTCCATAAATGTGAATTTGTCGGTGAGATGACCTCCGTCCATGACGCGCGTAAAGTTCTTGATTTAGCTAGTTATGAGCGAATTGAATCGGTTTTGCAAGGCTGTATTGAAGCAAATCAATTGCCCGTCAATCTTGATACTCGCCGTGCTGCGATAATCATGAGAGCTTATATTACAGGTTTGATGGAAAACTGGCTTTTTATGCCGGAAAGTTTTGATATAAAACAAGAGGCACCGGTATTAATTGATGCCTTCCTGGATATGTTAGCCCACAGCCTTTCATTGCAAAATGAGACTAATAGCAAGGTATCGGATTAACTGGAGAGGTTTATATGAGTTCTGAAGTCAATTCGCTGGTGGTGATTGCCAATGGCGCGGCTTATGGCCATGAGTCACTATTTAATGCCCTACGTTTATCCATCACCTTGAAAGAACAGCAAACAAATCTCGATTTACGTCTATTCTTAATGTCTGATGCGGTTATTGCTGGCCTTAATGGGCAGCAGCCACGAGAAGGTTATAATTTGCAGCAGATGCTGGAAATATTAACTGCACAGAATGTTCCGGTAAAACTTTGTAAAACCTGCGCGGATGCACGTGGTATTAGTGAGTTAACGCTGGTTGATGGTGTAGAAATCGGTACTCTGGTAGAACTTGCACAATGGACGCTGGCTGCTGAGAAAGTCCTGACATTCTGAGTGACTTGGCGCTTCTGATTTTTATTATCTAATCAACTTATATTTCTGGCAGTTACATAACATTGCGCAGCAAGTGCGTAACTGCCCGCATTATTACTGCTATTCACGCTCTGAAAGACTTTTCTTATTATGAGCCAAGATTGAACGTGATAGGATCTCATCCTCTGTGTTGAAATGAAGTTCAAATATGAGCAGCAAATTTCACAATCAATATTCTTTACCACTCTCTGCACCAATAATTACGCTAACGAGCGCGTTTTTATTACGCCTACAGACAATGCTTACCCTGCTTATAATTGCATTGCTATTTTCCCCGTCACTCTTTGCTGCGGGAATCAATATAGATGTACCGACCCGTAATGAAGTACTGAGCCAACTGGATGCATTATCAAAGCAAAAGATATTGTCCCCAGCGGAAAAACTATCGCAGCAAGATCTGACCAAGACGCTTGAGTATCTTGATACTATCGAGCGAACCAAGCAGGAAACCAACCAGCTTAGGCAACAATTGGCTCAAGCCCCGGCGAAGTTACGTCAGGCGACCGAAGGGCTGGATGCACTCAAGAATAACTCCGCCGACACAATGACCCGTGAGTCACTGGCGAACTACTCATTACGCCAGTTGGAGACACGTCTAAACGAAACGCTGGATGATTTGCAGTCGGCTCAGGAAGACCTCTCCGCCTATAATAGCCAACTCATTTCCCTGCAAACACAGCCTGAACGCGTCCAGAGTGCGATGTACAATGCATCGACACGTTTAATGCAAATTCGCAATCAACTTAATGGCTTAGCGCCGAGCCAAGAAGCTTTACGGCCAACCCAGCAGCAAGAGTTATTGACAGAACAGGTCATGTTAAACGCGCAGTTAGATTTACAGCGTAAAAATCTGGATGCTAATACTACTTTGCAAGATTTGCTGCAAAAACAACGAGATTACACTACCGCACACATCGATCAGTTGGAGCGCTATGTCCAGCTACTGCAAGAAGTGGTGAGTGGTAAACGGTTAATTCTGTCAGAGAAAACAGCCAAAGAAGCGCAAGCACCCGCTGACGCGACAGATATCCAAAATGACCCTTTAGTCAGTCGTGAATTAGCGATTAACAAAGAGTTGAGCCAGCGATTAATTAATGCCACTAAAGAAGGCAATACACTGGTTCAACAGAATATTCGGGTTAAAAACTGGCTGGATCGCGCCCTACAATCTGAGCGAAATTTAAAAGAACAAATTACCGTATTACGCGGCAGCTTATTGCTTTCTCGCATTTTGTATCAGCAGCAGCTGAATTTACCGACCTCTGGTTTGATTACCAATATGGGGCCGCGCATTGCCGATTTACGGCTTGAGCAATTTGAAATTAATCAGCAGCGCGACCAACTCTTCCAAGGGGATGACTATATTCAAACCCTGATGAGTGACAGTAAAGAGAAAATTAGCCCTGATGTGGAAGACGCGCTGGGGCAAATTGTTGATATCCGGCGCGAATTACTGGATCAATTAAATAAACAGCTGGGTAACCAACTGACACTGGCTATTAATCTGCAAATTAACCAGCAGCAGCTATTGAGCGTCAATCAATCACTACAACATACGCTAACGCAGCAGATTTTCTGGGTTAGTAGCAACAAGCCGATGGATTGGTCTTGGCTGAAAGCACTACCGGGGGCGCTCAAGGCAGAAATAAGTAATTTCCATTTTACTCTGTCATGGGGGGATATCTTCGCCGGCTTGCTTAAATCCCTGGTGTTCTTGGTTCCGATGCTAATTGCGGTGGGGGTGATCCGATCGCGCTATACCATCATCAATAAGCATCTGGGTAGCCTGGCTGATGATGTTGGGCAATTAAAACGCGACAGCCAGATGCACACCCCGGTTGCCATCATGTTCACTTTGCTGAAAGTGCTACCAGGCACCCTGATCATCTTAGGCGTCGGTTACTGGTGTTTGCGCTCAGATTTCAATCTTAGTGATGTGCTTTGGAGCTTCTTCCAACGTTTAGCCTTGTTCTGGCTCGTGTTTGATCTGACATATCGAATGTTATCGCCAGGTGGCATCACTGAGCGCCACTTTATGATAGCGGCCGACCGATGCGCGCATTATCGCCGTCAGATGGTGCGCTTGGGGGCGGCATTATTGCCGGTTATCTTCTGGTCTGTGCTCGGAGAGAAAAGCCCACTTCGGTTAGTCGATGATGTTATCGGACAGGTGGTGATTGTTATAGCTCTGGCACTGCTGGCCTTGTTCGTTTATCCCTTCTGCCGTGATAGCTGGCGCGAGAAAGACTCTCATGCAGTCAGGTTAGTCATTGTTACCGCTGTGGCTGTAACCCCCATTATATTAATTGGGTTGATGATTGCTGGGTATTTCTATACCACGCTACAGCTGGCTGGCCGCTGGATTGATAGCCTGTATTTATTATTCTTATGGAATATCGTTTACCTAACAGCTATTCGTGGTTTAGGTGTTGCAGCGCGGCGTTTGGCATACCGGCGCGCAATTGCGCGGCGACAAAGTCTGGTTAAAGAGGGAGCCGAAGGCAGTGAACCAATAGAAGAACCGCCGCTGGCGTTGGATCAAATTAACCAGCAATCATTACGCCTGACCACGATGGCGCTGTTCCTGATATTTGCCAGTGCCTTCTACGGGATTTGGGCAGATCTCATCACCGTTATTTCCTATCTGGACAGCATCTCGTTGTGGCATTACAGCGCGACGGTGGCGGGGGCGAGCGTCACACAGGCTGTCACATTGGGCAATATGCTAGTCGCTCTAATGGCGCTGGTGGTTGCTTATATTCTGACACGTAACTTGCCAGGTTTACTTGAAGTCGTTGTATTGTCGCGCCTGCAACTGCGGCAGGGGACTTCTTACGCGATCACCACGATCCTGACTTATCTGATTACCGCGATTGGGGGGATAACGGCGCTGGGTTCACTGGGTGTTTCGTGGGATAAGCTACAGTGGCTGGTGGCAGCACTGTCTGTGGGGCTAGGGTTTGGTTTGCAGGAAATCTTTGCCAACTTTGTATCGGGCTTGATTATTCTCTTCGAACGCCCTGTTCGTATTGGCGATACCATTACCATTGGCACTTTCTCAGGGAATGTCAGCAAGATACGGATCCGCGCGACCACTATTACCGACTTTGACCGCAAAGAAGTAATTATTCCGAATAAGGCTTTTGTTACTGAGCGCCTGATCAACTGGTCACTATCCGATACCGTCACTCGAATTATCATTAAAGTCGGTGTGGCCTATGGTTCTGATTTAGCAAAAGTAAAAGAGATTTTGCTAAAAGCAGCACATGAAAATCCACGAGTAATGACTGACCCGGAACCTCATGTATTCTTCCTAAACTTTGGTGCCAGCACTCTTGATCATGAATTGCGTGTGTATGTGCGTGAATTAGGTGACCGAAGTTATACGGTAGATGAATTGAACCGAGCGATTGATAAACTATGTCATGAGAATGACATCAATATTGCCTTCAACCAGTTAGAAGTGTATTTACACCAAGCTAATGGCACCGAAGTGCAGGAAGTCAACCGCCCGTTTGATACCCATGGTTTGCCGTCAGGCCAATCTGACGCTGGGGATAAGAAACCTAAGTTACCGGATATCAACAAACCACTCGCCTGAGATCATTTAGCGGGGGGTATTGGTGAATACCATTACTGGCAACAAGGCGATACCAGTGTGTATCGCCTTGGCTAAGCATCAAAGCATCAGTGAAACTTGGTTAATCAGTAGTCTGATGACGGAGCTTACGCTGATAATCAAGTTGCACGATCGCTAACGCTGCCAGTGCTGTTTCTGGCGCTATCTCATTGCATTCCAGCAAGTAGATAAGATCTACTGCCAGTTGCAGTTCTGGTGAAGCTTTTTCAACTGACATAACGTGGCCAACATTTGATTTTCAGTTAATAGGAAAAGCCCGGTAGCAAGACCCTTGTTCTGGGTTCTCACCTGACTTGATTTCAATATTTATGCCCAACGGATCTCAATGTGCAGGAGAACTGCAAACTAAAGTAGCCAACACAGCTGCTAATGGGCATTAACATTATAGAAAACTATACGCTGTCGGAACCACAATGATTCAAAAAATGTGACAAATATTCAAAAACCGTTCTCTTTCTTTTCAATACTGCGCTCTATTTTTATCAGCGCTTGCCGGCAGCGCATTAGACGGCCTTCTAATGCGGCAAGCTCTTTCTGTATTTTTTGCTGTTCGATTAATAAACTTTGCTTACCAAGCTGGCTTTCTCGGTCCTGAATCATGGCCAGAATACGGCGTTCATAATCTTGGTGTTCAGCCAGTTTATGGTAAGGATCCTGTTTATTATCTCGCGGTTCAGGGTTAGATTTCCTTAACTTCTGTGTTGCCAGCTCTCGTTGTAATGCGGATATCTGTGCAACCAATCTCTCAGCCAGAAAAGCAACCTGCTGTGTCCGATTCTCAGCCACAACCTGTTTCAATTGCGCCATATTCTTGTGCACTTCCATTAGATAATCGCGAAAGCGGTTACCATGATTGCTAAACAATTTCAGATCAAAGCGGGCTTGCTGAGAAGGTGTATTAGCTTGCGGCCCTACCTGCGCAGACAATGCTTCAATTTGGCTTTCAAGCACCTGTAATAACTTTTCTGTACTCATGGCGCTTCTCCTTAGCGTTTTTCGCCAGCTTGCCTTTGAAAGAGCGGAGTTACAAGTAAGAGGCGAGTAAATATATGTATTGTGCTAATAATGCCAAGAATATCTATTGATGATGGTTAGCGCATGCGTTATTGATAGGGCTGCGTTGATGAATATTAGATCCCGGTAATCTTTCAAGCTGTAAGTGTATTGGCGGCTATCGTTCACCCCGCGAATTAGCGCAAACGTGATACAAATCAGTTGTCACTGAGTTACAACTTGGATTTTATTGGGTACGAAAGGGAGTGTATGTCTCGTTGGTTGTTAATTGCCTTGGGTTGGTTGGCAGTAGTTTTGGCGACCTTAGGTGTCGTGCTGCCTCTGTTACCGACTACGCCATTTTTATTATTGGCCGCGTGGTGTTTTGCTCGATCCTCTCCGCGTTTTCATCATTGGCTACTTTACCGTTCTTGGTTTGGTAGCTATATACGCACGTGGCAGCAACATCGAGCTTTGCCTCCAGGGGCAAAATGGAAAGCAATATTTGTTACCGTGCTGACTTTCGCCCTTTCGCTGTGGCTGGTGAAAATTTGGTGGGTCAGGAGCATATTGCTCGTTATATTAGCGATATTGCTGACTTTCATGTTACGGATGCCAGTTATTGACCTATCGCAACAAAAAAAGCCCTGAGCAGTTCACATCAGTTGCTTTTTGGTATCAGTTTGCATAGATTTGAGCGTTTTCGTGCGCGGGGTATTCCCTCGTTGCGTCCTTAGGGTTAAGGATGCAGTAATTTGCTCCATTTATGGCGACATGGTAGACCGAAATATTGCCAGATAGGACAAGTTACTCAGTTGATGCCAATTTAGCACCGACTGGCCGCGCTTTAGTATGTACAGCAGTTTTATCAGGCACAAATTATGACCGCTACTGCACCTAATACAGCACAACAGCTTGAATATATTAAAAACAGTATCAAAACCATCCCCGATTATCCAAAAGCGGGAATACTGTTCCGTGATGTGACCAGCTTGCTGGAAGATCCGTTAGCCTATGCTGCCAGCATTGAACTACTGGTTGAGCGCTATCTGGATGCAGGCGTGACCAAAGTCGTGGGTACTGAAGCACGCGGCTTTCTGTTCGGTGCGCCAGTGGCTTTGTCTCTGGGCGTAGGTTTTGTTCCCGTCCGTAAACCGGGCAAACTGCCACGTGAAACCATCAGCGAAAGCTATGAGTTGGAATACGGTACCGACAAACTCGAGATCCACACGGACAGTATTCAACCAGGCGATAAAGTCTTGGTTATTGATGACTTACTGGCTACCGGTGGGACGATTGAAGCAACTGTTAAGCTGATTCGTCGTCTGGGTGGTGAAGTGACTGACGCTGCATTTATTATTGATTTGCCTGAACTGGGTGGCGAAACACGCCTGACTCAGCAAGGGATTACTTGCTACAGCCTGGTCTCTTTCAGCGGTCACTAATAGCTGATTTTATTTAAAATTGGTTGTTTGCAGATAGTAGCCTCGCCGTCAGTCGTGAGGCTATATCTAAGTGCCCCAGCCCTTTCCTCAAGCCTGATAAAATTTAGGTCAGGGAAGTGCACCCAGTAGTAAAAATATTCCTACCAACAAATTCTGACTCCTCCTCGTGTTACTCCCAAGCTTGCGCCATTGTCTGCCAGGGCCGGGTTACATCGGCAAAGTAAATTTATGGGAATGAGGATGGGCGTACTGATACACTACGGTGAGCATCGTCATTATGCGACTTGCATATGTCCGAAAAACGGCCAAATTAGATATACTAGGTTAAATTATCCATCATAAATCAACGATGAAGCATTAATGAGCTATCAGGTACTTGCCCGTAAGTGGCGCCCAAAAACGTTTTTAGACGTCGTTGGTCAGGAACATGTTCTGACGGCGTTGGCTAATGGCCTTTCGTTAGGGCGAATTCATCACGCCTATTTATTCTCTGGTACCCGTGGTGTTGGCAAGACCACCATTGCTCGGTTGTTAGCCAAAGGTCTTAATTGCGAAACCGGCATTACCGCGACGCCTTGTGGTGTCTGCGCTAATTGTCAGGAGATTGAGCAAGGCCGCTTTGTTGATCTTATCGAAATAGACGCCGCCTCCCGGACGAAGGTCGAAGATACCCGAGAGCTGCTGGATAATGTTCAATATGCCCCAGCCCGTGGCCGCTTCAAGGTCTATCTGATCGATGAAGTCCATATGCTGTCGCGGCACAGCTTCAACGCCTTGCTGAAAACTCTTGAAGAGCCGCCAGCTCACGTGAAATTCCTGCTGGCGACCACAGATCCGCAGAAGTTGCCGGTGACAATTCTTTCCCGATGCTTGCAGTTCCATCTTAAAGTTATCGATGTTGAAGTCATTCGCGCGCTGCTTGAAAAAATATTGCAGGCGGAACAGATTAGCAGTGACGCCCGTGCCTTACAGTTACTAGCCAGAGCCGCAGATGGCAGCATGCGCGATGCGCTAAGTCTGACGGATCAGGCCATCGCGATGGGGGATGGCAGTGTGACGACCGCCACCGTCAGCCAGATGTTGGGAACACTGGATGATGAGCAGCCGTTAGCGATTATTGAAGCTTTAGTGAGTGCCGACGGCGCGCGGGTGATGGCTCAGCTTGAACAAGCAGCATCACGTGGTATTGACTGGGAAAATCTGTTAGTCGAAACCCTAAGTTTGCTGCACAGTATTGCGATGGTGCAATTGTTGCCGTCAATGTTGGATAATCACTACGCCACCATTGAACCGCGACTACGCGAGCTAGCCCGGACACTACCTCCGACAGATATTCAGCTCTATTACCAAACCTTATTGGTGGGGCGTAAAGAGCTCGCTTTCGCACCTGACCGCCGCATGGGGGTTGAAATGACCTTCTTACGTGCTCTGGCGTTTCATCCTAAAGCGATAATTGCTGAGTCTCAGATGGTGCCAGTGAGTGCGCCGATGGCGGTGGCCAATAACGCCACAGCTCAACAACACCAGCAATCCCCAGTTTATGCTCAGCATGCACCTGCACAAGAAGCCCCGCCATTAGGTGCGGCTGCGCAGGAGAACGCCCAGTTACCGGATTCGACTGCGCAACTGCTTCAGGCGCGAACGCAGTTACTCCGACAGTCGGGAGCGACCACACCAAAAAAGAATGAACCGGCAGCGCCAGGAAAAGCGCGGCCGGCAAACTCAGCACTGGAGCGCTTAGCTTCGGTGACTGAGCGTAGCCAGCAGCGTCTGGCAGCTAAATCAACGGAAGAAAAGAAACCGGCGAAGAAAGAAGCTTATCGCTGGACGGCTCAGAATCAACCAGAGGTGTCGGCAGAGCCGGTAGCCACACCGAAAGCATTGCGTTCTGCGTTGGAGCATGAAAAAACCCCGGAGCTGTCAGCAAAATTGGCTGAAGCCGCGATGGAAAGAGACCCGTGGGCCGCAGAGATAGATAAGTTACAGATTCCGAAATTGGTGCAACAACTTGCGCTGAATGCATTTAAAGAAGAAATAGAACCGGGTAATATTCGCCTTCACCTGCGTTCTGCTCAGCGCCATTTAAATTCGCCATCGGCGCAAAAGGCGCTGGCTGATGCACTGAGTGAATTACACGGTAACGCGGTTACACTTAGCGTTATTGAAGATGATAATCTGGCGGAGCGTACCCCGCTGGAGTGGCGGCAGGCCATTTATGAAGAAAAACTGGCACAAGCGCGCCAGTCAATTATTGCGGATAATAATATTCAGACACTGCGTCGTTTCTTCGACGCGGAGCTGGATGAAGAAAGTATCCGGCCGGTTTAATCGCTGCGATAAGTGCATGGTGCACCGACGCAGCCCCTTGCTATGAGAGATGACTATGTTTGGTAAAGGCGGTATTGGCAATTTAATGAAACAAGCCCAGCAGATGCAGGAAAAAATGCAGCAGATGCAGGAAGAAGTCGCCAAATTGGAAGTTACCGGTGAATCTGGCGCGGGCTTGGTAAAAGTGACAATTAATGGGGCGCATAACTGCCGCCGGGTTGAAATCGACCCAAGCCTGTTGGTTGAAGAAGACAAAGAGATGCTGGAAGATTTGATTGCTGCGGCATTGAACGATGCAGCCCGTCGTATTGATGAAACGCAGAAAGAGAAAATGGCTTCTGTATCCAGTGGGATGCAATTGCCACCAGGCTTTAAGATGCCGTTCTGATGCAAACCAGCCCACTCCTTGAATCATTAATGGAGGCGTTGCGCTGTTTGCCGGGTGTTGGCCCGAAATCGGCGCAACGTATGGCATTCCAGCTGCTGCAGCGTGATCGCAGTGGTGGAATGCGCCTGGCGCAATCGTTGACTCGCGCAATGTCTGAAATTGGCCACTGTGCTGATTGCCGAACATTTACCGAGCAAGACTGCTGCACTATTTGCTCCAATCCACGTCGCCAGCAAAATGGCCAAATCTGTGTGGTCGAAAGCCCGGCAGATATCCATGCCATTGAGCAAACCGGTCAGTTTGGTGGGCGTTATTTTGTGTTGATGGGGCATTTATCACCTCTGGATGGTATTGGTCCTGGTGATATAGGTTTGGATTTGCTTGAAAAACGGCTTGAAACTGAAACTATCAGTGAAGTCATTCTAGCGACTAACCCGACGGTTGAAGGGGATGCAACCGCTAACTATATTGGCCAGATGTGCGGTCAGTATGGGGTGCTCGCCAGTCGGATCGCGCATGGCGTGCCTGTTGGCGGCGAGTTGGAAATGGTCGATGGCACCACATTATCCCACTCATTAGCTGGGCGTAATCCCATTAAGTACTAATTTCGTTAAGTACAAGCTGTACTCAGTACCATCCTATTTAATCTGGTGGGCGATAGTTTTTATCATTGATTATCATATGAATATTTCTATTCCTGATATTCAGTGAATCGCCCCTGATTCTTGATTTTTTTCTGCATTACGACTTGAAACCACCCTCTATTGGCCCCACTTGATACTCATTGTTCGATTTTATCTACCTGTCGGTAATTTGGATTGAGGTAATTAATGAGTATGAAAGGTCAAGAAACCCGTGGATTCCAATCTGAAGTAAAACAACTTCTTCATTTGATGATTCACTCGCTTTATTCCAATAAAGAAATTTTCTTGCGAGAGTTGATCTCCAACGCTTCTGATGCGGCAGATAAACTACGTTTCCGTGCACTGTCTCACCCTGAGCTGTTCGAAGGGGATGGCGAGCTGCGCGTGCGCTTATCTTTTGATAAAGAAAAACGCACTTTGACCCTAAGTGATAACGGCATCGGTATGAGCCGTGATGAAGTCATTGATAATCTCGGTACTATCGCCAAATCAGGGACCAAAGCATTCCTTGAATCTATTGGTTCAGACCAAGCCAAAGATAGCCAGTTAATCGGCCAGTTTGGTGTGGGCTTCTATTCTGCTTTTATCGTGGCGGATAAAGTCACTGTTCGTACTCGTGCTGCGGGTGCCCCAGCCGATGCCGGTGTGTTCTGGGAATCAGCAGGCGAGGGTGATTACACCATCGCGGATATCACCAAAGAAGATCGCGGCACAGAAATCACCTTGCACCTGCGCGAAGGTGAAGATGAATATCTGGATGACTGGCGTTTGCGCTCTGTTATCAGCAAGTATTCAGACCATATTGCACTGCCGGTCGAAATCCAAAGCAAAAATGAAGAAGATGGCACTGTAACTTGGGAAAAAATTAACAAGGCCCAGGCGCTGTGGACTCGCGGTAAAGCAGAAATAACCGACGACGAATACAAGGCATTCTACAAACATATCGCGCATGACTTCACTGACCCACTGATTTGGAGCCATAACCGCGTTGAAGGTAAGCAAGAATACACCAGCTTGCTGTATATCCCGGCACAAGCACCTTGGGATATGTGGAATCGTGACCATAAGCATGGTTTAAAATTGTACGTCCAGCGTGTCTTTATCATGGATGACGCTGAGCAGTTCATGCCGAATTACCTGCGGTTTGTCCGTGGTTTAATTGACTCGAATGATCTGCCGCTGAACGTATCGCGTGAGATTCTGCAAGACAGCCGTGTTACCCAGAACCTGCGCAGTGCGCTGACCAAGCGTGTGCTGCAAATGCTAGAGAAACTAGCAAAAGACGATGCCGAGAAGTATCAGCAGTTCTGGCAGCAGTTTGGTATGGCGCTAAAAGAAGGCCCTGCGGAAGATGGCAGCAACAAAGACATCATCGCTAAGTTATTGCGCTTTGCTTCAACCCATACTGACAGCTCCGCGCAGACTGTCTCATTAGAAGATTATGTCAGTCGCATGGCGGAAGGGCAGGAGAAGATTTACTACATCACTGCTGATAGCTACGCCGCAGCGAAGAACAGTCCACATCTGGAACTGTTCCGTAAAAAAGGCATTGAAGTCTTGCTGTTATCTGATCGTATTGACGAATGGATGATGAGCTACCTGACTGAATTCGATGGCAAAGCTTTCCAGTCAGTCAGTAAAGCAGATGATTCACTGAACAAGCTGGCAGATGAAGAGCGTCCAGAGCAGCAAGAAGCGGATAAAGCGCTGGAGCCTTTTGTTGAGCGGGTGAAAACTCTGCTGGGTGAGCGCGTAAAAGATGTCCGTCTGACACATCGTCTGACTGATACTCCGGCGATTGTGACCACCGATGCCGACGAAATGAGCACGCAGATGGCAAAATTGTTTGCTGCTGCGGGTCAACAGGCGCCGGAAGTGAAGTACATCTTTGAGTTGAATCCAGAACATAGTTTGGTCAAACGTGCGGCAGATGTCGCTGATGACGCTCAGTTTGCCGAATGGGTCGAGCTATTACTGGATCAAGCGCTGCTGGCTGAGCGCGGGACATTAGAAGATCCTAACCAGTTCATTCGTAGAATGAATCAGTTATTAACAGCTTAATTAAGTAATGAAGCGCCCTGGATAGATATTATATCTGGGGCGTTTTTTTTGTTTAATTTCATCGTGTTATTTTTTTATTTTACCTTCTTCGTATTCATTCTATCTCTTGAAGCAAACTCGCATGCCTTGAGCCAACCCCCCTGAAAATGGTATGGTTGCTTGTTTTCCGCAATTTCGATTTTTTTTAAGTAAAAACACAAATACCCAATAGATTTCATCATGCAGCAAGGCGACAAACGAGAGATTCCTGATGAACTTACATAAGTGAGTGATTCTGGTGACCGAGAACAGCCAACACACCTGCAACTTGAAAGATGAAGGGTATAGAAAAACTACATAGCAAGGGGATTTACGCAATGCGTATCATTCTGCTGGGCGCTCCGGGCGCTGGTAAGGGTACTCAGGCTCAATTCATCATGGAGAAATACGGTATTCCGCAAATCTCTACTGGTGATATGTTGCGCGCCGCTGTAAAAGCAGGTTCTGAGTTAGGTCTGAAAGCGAAAGAAATTATGGATGCCGGCAAGCTGGTTACTGATGAGCTGGTCATCGCATTGGTTAAAGAGCGCATCACACAGGACGATTGCCGTGACGGTTTCCTGTTAGATGGGTTCCCGCGTACCATTCCTCAGGCTGATGCCATGAAAGAAGCCGGTATCAAGGTTGATTATGTGCTGGAGTTCGATGTTCCGGACGAGCTGATTGTTGAGCGCATCGTCGGTCGTCGGGTACATGCTGCTTCAGGCCGTGTTTACCACATTAAATTCAACCCGCCAAAAGTTGAAGATAAAGATGATGCCACTGGTGAAGATCTGACTATTCGTAAAGATGATCAGGAAGCCACGGTTCGTAAACGTCTGATTGAATATCATCAACAAACTGCGCCTTTGGTTTCTTATTATCGCAAAGAAGCTGATGCAGGAAACACACAGTATTTTAAACTGGACGGAACCCGTAAAGTAGCAGAAGTCAGTGCAGAACTGGCGACTATTCTCGGTTAATTCTGGATGGTAAGATAGCTAAGGCGGCCTAAGGTCGCCTTTCTTATTTTACGGATATCGTCGACAGTGTCTTCACCCGCTCAAATAATCGACGCAATACCCACAACAAGGACTTATGCATGATGCAAAGCAAGCTTGGCGTACTGATGGTTAATCTGGGGACACCGGATGCCCCGACACCACAAGCGGTCAAACGCTATCTGGCTGAGTTCCTGAGTGACCGCCGAGTGGTTGATACTTCCCCCTTGCTGTGGTGGCCATTGTTACATGGCGTTATTTTGCCGATTCGCTCACCGCGCGTAGCAAAATTATATCAGTCAGTATGGATGGATGAAGGCTCGCCTTTACTGGTTTATAGTCGGCGACAGCAAAAAGCGCTAGCCTCACGTATGCCAGATATTCCCGTCGAGCTGGGGATGAGTTATGGTTCGCCAAATCTACCTGATGCAATTGATAAACTGTTATCACAAGGCGTGACCAAGCTGGTGGTTTTGCCGCTTTACCCGCAATATTCTTGCTCGACAAGTGCCGCGGTTTGGGATGCTGTTGCTCGTATTTTGAAAGGCTATCGCCGCTTACCGTCGGTGTCATTTATCCGTGATTATGCTGAACATCCAGCTTATATTTCGGCGTTGAAGCAAAGTGTTGAACGTGCTTTTGAGCAACATGGGAAACCTGATCGGCTAGTGCTCTCTTTCCATGGCATTCCCAAACGCTATGCCCGCTTAGGGGATGACTATCCGCAGCGTTGTGAAGATACCAGCCATGCATTACGAGCAGGATTAACTTTGCCAGCAGAACAGATCATGATGACTTATCAATCTCGATTTGGCCGCGAGCCTTGGCTTACCCCCTATACAGACGAGACATTAAAAAACCTACCTTCTCAAGGGGTTAAGCATATTCAGCTGATTTGCCCCGGTTTTTCTGCTGATTGCCTGGAAACACTGGAAGAGATCAAAGAGCAAAACCGAGAAATTTTCTTACATGCAGGCGGTGAGAAATTTGAATATATTCCGGCACTGAACGACGACGAGAGCCATATTGATCTTTTAGAACAACTGGTAAAACAAGAGATTGGTTCACTATCCTTGTATTCATAATTTGTTATGTATCATTCAGTCTCTGAGTGACCCATCATGACACTTTTTTACCCGGCCTTTTGCTTGTAATACCTGCTTAGATGTATGAGAATTACCTAATTATAAAAAATAGGCATATGATTATTTTCTGTAACTATTTGTTATAAATTGATTTTTATTCGGTTGAACAGAATGTCGGATTCCAAGAACAGTACATTGGTAGCTGCAAGCCAAGGGCGGTAGCGTGCTTTGTTTTCAGCCAAAGTTTTGTCATAAATCACACAGAATTGATCTTACTTTGTAAGAAAAAGAAATAATTAATAGGCTTAATACTTATGAGAAATATAATTTAATCCAATAACTGGAAATAAAAATGTCAGTGCTCCGCAGGAATATTTTTTCTTTACTTTTATTGCAGGGTAGTAACTATATTATTCCTCTTTTAACTCTCCCATATTTAACTCGAGTATTGGGAGTCGAGGGGTTTGGTGTTTATAGTCTTACACTCTCATTAGCCCAATATTTTGTTATTTTAATTGATTTTGGATTTAACTTATCAGCATCAAAAAAAATAGCTGAACATCAAGATGATCCTGAATACATATCTAAGATTTTCTTTGAGACATTGTATTCTAAGTCAATATTATGCTTGGCTTCTATTTTAATCGTTATCTTGCTTGTTACTACGAATTCACATGCTGTAATTAAGAGCGAATTAATTTATACGGTACTCATGTTAATAGGTACAACATTGATGCCGGTATGGTTTTTCCAAGGGATAGAAAAGTTGTCTGTTGTTACAAATTTAATGATAGTGGCAAAATTATCGATGTTGCCATTATTTTTTATATTTGTTCGTAGTGATGCTGATATTAAGTATGCAGTAATGATTCAATCATCAATGAACTTACTGGCAGGGATCATCGCTATAATATATATATATCGGAAAAAATTAGTAAGAGCCGTTAGCTTCTCTAACCTAAGGTTAGCGTATACACTAAAAGATTCATTCCCAATATTTTGTGCAACTTTATCTATCAGCCTCTATACCATGAGCACAACAATTATCATTGGTATCTTCAGTAATGTATACGAGGTCAGCATATTTACTGCGGCAGATAGAGTTAAAGGTGCTATTCTCGGAGTGTTCTTGGTCTTGGGAAATGCATTTTATCCAAGAATAAATTCTTTGCTAGTTAATAAAAAAGAAGAAGCTTATGCCTTAATAAGGAAGATTTTTTATTGGCAAGGGGCTCTATGTATAGCTATCATAATATTCGTTGTTATTTTTTCTAAACTGATTACCAGAATAATGTTTGGCCCAGAATATTCTGAAGTATCAGCGCTTTTGATTTTATTTACTCCGGTCTATCTTCTTGTTATACAATCAACAGTACTGGGTAATTATATTTTACTACCTCATGGGCATAGGAAGTCTTATACTCTTCTACCAATAGTTTCTGCAATAATTCATATTCCTCTTTGTGCATATCTTGCATCTCAGTATGGTGCTTGGGGGGGGGTTATTTCAATTATTACTATCGAAGCTTTATCCTTCGTATGCTTGGTTTTAATTCTTAAGAGAAAAAATTTGTTATTTGAAATTCTTTCGAGAAATAAAAATGGACAATAAAAAAATACTTTCATTGATTATACCGGTATTTAATGCAGATAAATATCTTGAGCTTTGTCTAAATTCTGTTTTTTCTCAATGGGATAGTAGCCTCGAAGTCATTATTATTAATGATGGCTCAACTGATAACTCTCCTGCCATCATAGAAAAGTATGGCGAAAAATATGAATTTATCTACATCGATCAAAAAAATTCAGGTATATCGGCTGTAAGAAATAAAGGCGTGTCCATTTCTGCGGGAGAATATATTACTTTCCTGGATTCTGATGATCTGTGGTGTGATGGAATATATAGTTCTATCAAGAGAATAGTTTTAGATTATTCACCAAGTTGTATTGTTTTTAACTACTCTGAAATTGTAGATGATAAAGAGAAAGTATTTGAATTAGCTAAAGAGAGTAATTTTTTTTCTGACAGACTTGATTATATTAAAATTAAAATAGCTAAAAGTGAAATGTTTTATGTATGGCGATTTCTTTTTAAAAAAGAAATTTTCAATAATATTAGTTTTGATATTGGACGACGATTTGAAGATCAATTATTGCTTCCTATACTAATCAATAACTGTAGCTCTATATTTGAATCTAACAATTTAATAGTCAAATATAGGCAAGTCTCAAGTAGTATTACTAAAAATCTAAATATATTAGATCTTGATGATAGTGAATTCGGATTAAAACGTTTTACAGATAAATATACAGAGTGCAGAAGTAAATATTGGGCTATTATTTTAGCTAGTGTATTTCTTTCTCATGTATCAAAATGCGCCAGAGTATATCATTTGGATAAGTGTATAGCTTTGAAAAGCCTTAATGAATCTTACAAAATAGTTCCATTCAGTCCTATTATACATGCCGGAAAATTAAAACCAATTCTGTATTATTTTTTTAAACGTAAGCTATTTTTCAGACTGGTATCATCTGTTGAACATGAGATGAGAAAATAAAATGATATTAGTTACAATATTCACGCCTACCTTCAATAGGGCTCATCTATTAAAACGCTGCTATCTTTCGATATTAGATCAGGGTAGAGATGATATCGAGTGGTTAATAATTGATGATGGTTCGACAGATAATACCTTGGATGTAGTTAAAGAATTTAAAAATGAAAATAGATTAAAGATAAATTATATATATCAAAATAATAGTGGTAAGCAGGCAGCATGGAACTTAGCTGTAAAAAATGCAAACGGAAATTACTTTATTGGCTTGGATTCCGACGACGCTCTTGTTCACGATTCTATTAATAAATTGCTTTCGATAAAGACTGTATTTGACGATAAAGAAATTATTGGGATTCGAGCTGTTTCAGTGAGTTCAGAGACAATGAAACCTAATAATTGTTATTTATCCAACGCAGATAATAAAAGTTCGTGGTTTGAGGAGTTTCGCTCTGGTATTCGTGGTGAGAGAATTGATTTTTTTAAAACGGAATTGTTACGGAAATATTTTTATCCAGTAGAGCCTGGTGTAAATTTTATTCCTGAAATCTGGTTTTATAGTACCGTATCCAAAAATTATAAATTTTATTATAGTTCGATATCAGTTCGTATTTTTTTTGATGATGAAAATACTAATCGATTAAGCAAGTCATCGATAAAAAGGCATGCCGTAGGTCACTATATATCTCGTAAAGCGCTACTTGATAATATGCCTAAAAAAATATGGTTATATCGACCACTCGATTTTATAAAGTCTGTTTTACGGCTTAATCAAACTTTGGCTGTAATTGATAAAAAGTATATTAACCAGAGCAAGTCTTCTATCTTGGTTAAAATCGTTTCATTACCTGGTCTTATAATCAATAAAATAAAAAGACAATAAGGGATTTTATGAAAAAAATTGCTTTCTTTGGTGGTGATATCAGTCATACCGGTGGTACTGAGAGAGTTAGCATAGCGCTTGCTAACTACCTTGTTAAAGATGGCTATCAAGTTATTATTATAAGCTTAAGTGGTAATGCATCACCTAAATTTGATGTAGATGAGAGAATAAAGTTAGTATCCCTTTTTGATAAAAAAATACGCTTTTCACTTGCTTATTTCTCAGTGGTTTTTAGATTGCGTCGTATTTTAATCGATGAATCAATAGATATAGTCATTGATGTTGACACAATGTTAGCATTATTTAGTACTGTATCTTTATTGGGTACCAATATAAAGCATATATCGTGGGAACATTTTAATTATAAAAATGATTTAAATATTAAGTCGCGTAAATTTGCTAGAAGACTTGCTGCTAAATATGCTGGTGCCGTAGTCACATTAACAGAGAAAGATCGTGAGTATTGGTTAGAAGAGAATAAATATCCTGAAAGAATAGTATCAATATCAAATCCATTGCCTTTTGCACCAAAAAATAAACTCACAAAGAAAAATACAAAAAAAATTTTGGCCTTGGGCCGTCTTAGTTATCAGAAAGGATTTGATCTTTTACTTGATATCTGGGCAAAAATTGAAGAAGTGAATAGCGATTGGGAACTAGTCATTGCAGGCGATGGCGAGGACAAAAACTTATTATCTGAAAAGATAAATGAGTTAAATTTAAAAAATGTAGTGTTACTGCCTTCAACGCCAAATGTCCATGATTTGTATGATCAATCTGCCATATATGTAATGACTTCTCGATTTGAGGGCTTCCCGATGGTATTGCTTGAAGCAAAAGCTAGTGGATTACCTATCATCGCATATGACTGTGATACCGGTCCCTCTGAGTTAATTATTGATGGCGAAGATGGATTTTTGATTCCTTTTGCAGATAGTGATACTTTTTCAGAACGTCTTATTAAACTGATGAATGATGATAATTTAAGAGAAGCTATGTCATTAAGGTCATTAGTGAACTCAGAAAAATATCAAATAGAAGTAACTATAGGTCGGAAATGGAAAGACTTGATAGATAACATATAGTAATTATGGATGAAATATTACAGTCAATATCTACATAAAGGCTGAACACTGTAAATAATGATATTTATTATATAAATGTGAAAATAAGACAACGAGGATACTAGTGAATTTATTATATGTTATTACTGGGCTTGGTATGGGAGGGGCCGAAAAACAAACCGTTTTGATTGCTAACAAGATGCATGAGGCCGGGCATAATGTCATGATTATATCTCTTACTGGTGAGACTTTGGTCAATCCCAGTAATGGCGTTCAGTTAAATGAATTAAAATTAGAAAAAACACCGGTTAGCTTTTTTAAAGGCTTGCTTGAAGTTAGACGAATAATAAAAAAATTCAAGCCAGATATTCTCCATAGTCACATGTTTCATGCCAATATATTCTCAAGGTTTTTACGACTATTCACTAAAATTCCTGTTTTAATATGTACAGCTCATAATACTAATGAAGGAAGCTCTTTGCGGATGTTGGCATATAAATATACTGACAGGCTGGCTTCTATTTCTACCAATGTTAGCCAAGATGCTGTTGATTCTTTTATTCGTAAAGGCGCATCTAGCATTGATAGAATGATTGTTGTTTCAAATGGTATTGATACTTCCCAATTTGATTTCTCAGCAGATGATAGAGATACCAAGAGATCAGAGCTAGGGATTTTGGATGATACTCCAATACTGCTTAGTGTGGGGAGACTCACGGAAGCGAAAGACTATCCCAATTTATTGAAGGCATATTCTTTACTTCTTAAAAATAACAGTTTTCATAGTATACCGCGTCTATTTATTGTTGGAACTGGGCATCTTGAAAATCACCTCAAGAGCATGGTCAAAGAGTTTGATATCGAAAAGTATGTCACCTTTCTTGGACAGAGAGATGATATAAGACAGCTAATGTGTGCTGCAGATATCTTCGTCCTATCTTCTGAATGGGAAGGTTTTCCGCTTGTTATTACTGAAGCTATGGCATGTAAGAAATTAATTGTCGCGACGGATGCTGGCGGTATAACTGAGGCTCTGGGCGATTGTGGCTCTATTGTTCCAGTAAAGGATCCTGTGAGTTTATCTCAAAAAATAAATAAAATGATAAAATTATCTAATGAAGAAAAAGAGACCTTAGGTAATAGAGCCAGAGAGCGAATCACAAAAACAAATTCAATTGAAAAAATCATTGAGCGCTGGATATCTATATATAATCAATATAAAAATAAAACAAGCTGATTTCATCTAAAGTAACAAGATATATTTATAGTTACTGTAGCTATAGATTGAATTGGGGTTAAAATGCCAAATTTAATGTTGTTAATATCAATTTTTTTTGTTGTGTCTGTAATGCTAACCTATTTGTTACGAGTTTATGCATTAAAGAATAATATTATAGATACACCTAACTCTCGTAGCTCGCATGTTATCCCAACGCCAAGGGGAGGAGGGGTTGCTATAGTTGTGAGTTTTCTTATTGGTATTATGCTGTTCTATTTCCAAGGTTACCTGGCCCTTTTACCCGCAGTAGGGCTAATTATCTCTGGCGGAGTCATAGCACTAGTTGGTTTTTGGGATGATCATGGGCATATTGCTGCCCGCTGGCGTCTCCTTGCTCATTTTTCTGCTGCCGCATTTTTACTATTTTGTTTAGGTGGTTTCCCTGCATTAACTATCTCAGGCTATACCATCGATCTTGGGCTCTTTGGGAGTGTGTTCGGTTTACTATTTCTGGTGTGGATGCTTAATCTCTACAACTTTATGGATGGTATTGATGGTTTAGCAAGTGCCGAAGCGGTAATTGTCTGTATTGGTGCGATTGTTATCTATCTTATCAGTGGCAACCACATTGAACTGGATAGCTATTTAGTTCTTTGGTTGCTCGCGAGTACTGTTTTAGGATTTTTACTGTGGAATTTTCCACCGGCAAAAATATTTATGGGTGATGCAGGTAGCGGATTTCTGGGACTAATAATTGGTTCTTTGGCGATAAGTGCCGGTTGGATTGAAACTAAATTCTTTTTCTGTTGGCTAATTTTATTAGGTTTATTTATCGTCGATGCCACCTGGACTTTGGTACGCAGAGTTCTTGGTGGTTTTAAAGTTTATGAAGCTCATCGAAGTCATGGCTATCAAATTGCCTCTAGAAAATTTAAACGTCACTTGTCCGTTACATTACTTACTATTGCTATTAATGTTGTCTGGCTATTTCCTATTGCATTATTGGTTGGGCTAAATATAGTTAATCCTATAATTGCATTGATTGTTTCCTATACTCCACTTTTGTATGTTGATTATAAACTTAATGCGGGAATTAATAATGACTAGCGGGTTAAATGAATAATTGAGTAACTCGGCTTAATCTGTTTTTTTAATGGCGTATTTCGTCTTTGGGTTGGTACTCTATGTTTCTTGTATTTTTGTTATCTTTACCAAGGCCTGTCAAACGAATTATTATGCTGTTGCTAGATGCTATTCTAATTGCTTTAGCATATTGGGGGGCTTTCTGGGTACGACTGGATGTTGATAGTCCATTTACCAGCGTTGAACAGTGGGTTGCCTTAGCTGTAATTATACCACCGACTCTTTTGGTCTATGTCAAACTGGGTTTATATCGGGCCGTACTGCGCTATGTAAGTGCCAAGATCGTCAATGTGGTAATAGTTGGCGTTATATTATCTTCCGGCTTGCTGGTGTTAGGTTCTTACTTTTTAGGTGTGTACTTACCAAGAACAGTCTCTGTCATGTTCTTCATTTTCTCACTAGTCTTTATTTGCGGCTCTCGGTTATTCTTTCGGATGCTACTAAACTACGGAGTTAGGGGACAAATTCCGGTTGTGATTTATGGCGCGGGTGCATCAGGTCGGCAACTAGTACCGGCTCTTATGCAAGCAAGTGAATATTTCCCAATTGCTTTTGTCGATGATAATCCTAAGTTACATAAGGCAGTTATTCATGGTGTCACAGTCTACCCCTCAGAAAAGCTTGAGTATTTAATTGGTCGCTATGGGATAAAGAAAATATTGCTTGCAATGCCAAGTGTAAGCCAGAGCCAGCGCCGAGCGGTAGTCAGTAAACTTGAAAATCTTTCTTGTGAAGTTCTATCTATTCCTGGTATGTCTGACTTAGTTGAAGGTCGAGCACAAATAAGTAACTTGAAAAAAGTGTCGATAGAAGAGTTATTGGGCAGAGATCCGGTAGTACCAGATGAAAAATTATTAGCTAAAAATATCACTAATAAAGTGGTCATGGTGACTGGTGCTGGAGGGTCAATTGGCTCAGAGTTGTGTCGTCAAATAATTGTCGAAAAGCCAAGCCTATTAATTCTGTTTGATATTTCTGAATTTTCCCTTTACTCCATTGAGAATGAAATAGCATCAATCTGTAGAAATCATCATATCGAAACAAAATTTGTAGCACTGCTTGGATCGGTTCAAAGTGAAAAGCGCTTAATCCAAGTTATGTCTAGCTTCAATGTTAATACTGTCTACCATGCTGCCGCTTATAAACATGTCCCTCTGGTTGAGAACAACGTGATTGAGGGGGTGAGAAATAATATATTTGGCACTCTTTATTGTGCCAAAGCGGCAATAAAGTCTGGGGTAGACAAGTTTGTTCTCATTTCTACAGATAAAGCTGTGCGACCGACCAATACTATGGGTGCAACCAAGAGAATGGCTGAACTTATATTACAGGCATTATCGAAGGAGCAAGATAAGACCAAGTTTTGCATGGTTCGTTTTGGGAATGTTCTAGGTTCGTCGGGCTCTGTCGTGCCTCTGTTTAAGAAGCAAATTGCAGAGGGAGGGCCAATCACTCTTACTCATAAAGATATTATTCGCTACTTCATGACCATCCCGGAAGCTGCTCAACTTGTTATCCAAGCCGGTGCAATGGGGCAAGGGGGCGACGTTTTTGTATTGGATATGGGTGATCCCGTTAAGATTATTGATCTGGCTAAGCGGATGATTAACCTTTCCGGTCTTTCAATTAAGAGTGAAGAAAATCCTGATGGTGATATTGCGATAGAGATCTCCGGTCTACGCCCTGGTGAAAAGCTATATGAAGAACTACTGATTGGCGAGTCGGTGCAAAATACTTATCATCCGCGAATTATGACAGCAACCGAAGTTATGCTTGAATGGCCTAACTTGGAGGCTTTGCTAAATAGAATTGAAGCCGCCTGTAATGACTTTAATTATGAATCTATTCGCTCTTTATTATTAGAAGCACCCGCAGGATTTCAACCAACAGATGGTATCTGCGACCTGGTTTGGCAAAAGACTCACGACGAGAATGCAGAGAATATGACTGTCCATTGATAATTCATGGGTTGTTCACTGGCGATATTTGCATTTTGTTGTTTATGGAACTGATATGAAGACTATTGCATTTGTTATCACAAAATCAATCATTGGTGGTGCTCAAGGCTGGGTTCTTGAGCAAGTTAAGCTACTTAAAGATGATTGCAAAATTATTTTGATAACCTCTGAGCCGGGTTGGCTCACCGAAACTATTGTTTGTGACAAAGTGGTTATTATTCCTGAAATTAGGAAAATGGCCAGTATTAAGGCTATTTACTCTTTATATAAAACCCTTAAAGAGAATAACGTTGATGTTGTTGTCTCCAGTTCAGCCAATGCCGGTCTTTATAGTCGGTTAGCACGTTTATTCTTACGCTTTCGTGGCGTATATGTCTCTCATGGTTGGTCATGTATCTATAATGGCAACCTGTTGAAATTTATCTTCTGTTATATTGAAAAGTTACTGTCGAATATTACAGATGTTGTGTGGTGTGTTTCTCAAAGTGATGCTGATAAAGCCGTTAATATTATTGGCATTAAGTCTGAAAAAATAGTGACCCAACTTAATGCTATAACACCATTAACAGAGCGGCCAGATCGCCAGTGTCAAAATAAAATTATTTACGTCTGTAGGTTAGCTTATCCTAAACGACCAGACTTAATTTTAAAAGTAGCAGCAGCCAATCCCCAATATGATCTCGATATTGTTGGTGATGGTGAGTATTACCAAGAGCTTAAGAAAGAATTTGATAGTTGTGAAAATATTCATTTCTATGGTGAAATCAAAGGGTTCGATAAATTTAGTGAGTATGATGTTTTTGTATTAACGTCAGAAAGTGAAGGTTTACCAATGGCGGCAATTGAGGCAACCAGTGCGAGTCTACCAGTGATTCTTAGTAACGTTGGTGGCTGTGGTGAGGTTGTCGATCAAAATGGCATTTTAATTGAGAATACAACAGAAGAGCTGGAGTCTGCTCTTAATACTGTATTTGCAAATTATGATTCATTTTATAAAGCTGCTCAGAAACAAAAAAATAAATTTGATATAAATAATGTCAAAGATAAATGTCGAGAAATTATTCTTGGTCCACAGGCCCAGCCTTAACTCATCAAATTGAATAGGTAAATTATGACTATTTTAGTGACCGGTGGCGCAGGGTATATTGGCTCACATACGGTATTAACATTATTAGAACAAGGCGATGATGTTGTTGTATTAGATAATTTATCTAATGCTTCGGCAGAATCGCTATTACGTGTAGCTAAAATCACGGGCCGAGATGCAATATTTTACCAAGGTGATGTGTTAGATAGACATTGCCTTAAAAAAATATTTTCTGCACATGACATTGATGCTGTTATTCATTTTGCTGGTTTGAAGTCAGTTGGTGAATCAGTCGCTAAACCGATTGAGTATTATCAAAATAATGTTACCGGTTCGATTATCTTGCTGGAAGAGATGGTCATTGCTGGTGTGAAAAAATTGATATTCAGTTCGTCCGCCACGGTATATGGTGACCCTGAATTTGTGCCTTTGACCGAAGATGCCCGTATTGGCGGCACAACAAATCCTTATGGTTCTTCCAAGGTCATGGTTGAACAAATATTAAAAGACTTCTCTTGTGCTTATCCAGATTTCTCCATCAGAGCCTTGCGATATTTTAATCCGGTGGGCGCCCATCCATCAGGTTTAATTGGTGAAGACCCAAATGGGAAACCTAACAATTTGCTGCCTTTTATCACGCAAGTTGCCATTGGGAAACTCCCCAAGTTAGCTGTCTATGGTAATGATTATCCTACAATCGATGGCTCAGGGGTTCGGGATTATATCCATGTTATGGATCTGGCCGAAGGGCACCTCTGTGCACTGAATAAACTGACCAAAGGGTTCAAGGCCTATAATCTCGGATCCGGTGTTGGGTATTCAGTACTTCAGATGATCACGGAATTTGAACGTATATCAGGTAAAAAAATTCCTTATGAGATAGTGGCGCGTCGTTCTGGTGATATTGCTGAATGCTGGGCGAGTGCGGAACTTGCGCGCAAAGAATTAGATTGGCAGGCTAAAAGAAACTTAACGGATATGTTAACAGACGCATGGAAATGGCAGCAATCCAATCCGAATGGCTATGTTCGCTGAATACCGGATGAGTTGTGCTAAAATTCCTTATCTTTTCATTTCTAAATTTGTAACTCACAACAATGAAATTTCCTGGCAAACGCAAATCTAAACACTATTTTCCTGTTAATGCTCGCGATCCCTTATTGCAGCCGGCTCAGACAGAAAATGAAGTGAGTACATCTTATATTGTTGGCATTGATCAGACGCTGGTTGATATTGAAGCGAAGGTCGATGAGGACTTTATTACGCGTTATGGTCTTAGTCAGGGGCACTCTTTGGTTATCGAGGATGATGTCGCCGAACGTCTTTATCAAGAATTGATGGCTAACGGACTGATTACTCATGAGTTTGCTGGCGGTACCATCGGTAATACGTTACATAATTATTCAGTGTTGGCTGATGACCGTTCTATTTTGTTAGGTACGATGTGCAGCAATATTAAAATTGGCAGCTATGCCTATCGCTATCTGTGTAATACCTCGAGTCGCACCGATTTGAATTATTTACAGGCAGTAGATGGTGCGATTGGCCGTTGTTTTACTTTAGTCACCGAAAATGGTGAGCGAACATTTGCTATCAGTCCCGGCCAAATGAACCAGTTACGGCCAGAAAGTATTCCTGAAGAGGTCATTGCGGGTGCATCAGCACTGGTCCTTACTGCTTATCTGGTACGCTGCAAACCCGGTGAGCCGATGCCTGATGCAACTATGCAGGCTATTCGTTATGCGAAGAAACACAATGTTCCGGTGGTGATGACATTAGGAACGAAATACGTCATTGCAGATAATCCGCAGTGGTGGCGTGATTTCCTTAATGAGCACGTTTCTATCGTAGCGATGAATGAAGATGAGGCTTATGAGCTGACGGGCCTAAATGATCCGTTAATGGCCTCTGATATGGCATTGAACTGGGTTGATTTAGTCCTCTGTACCGCCGGGCCTAATGGGCTGTATATGGCAGGCTATACGGAAGAAGCTAATAAACGTCAAACTCAGCACCCATTATTACCCGGTGCCATTGCTGAATTTAACTTGTATGAATTTAGTCGAGCAATGCGCAAAGAGCATTGTGATAATCCATTACGTATTTATTCGCATATAGCCCCTTATATGGGCGGGCCTGAGAAGATAATGAATACTAATGGGGCAGGGGATGGCGCTTTATCTGCTGTGTTGCATGACATTGCAGCTAATGGCTATCACCGTAATAATGTTCCTAACTCAAGTAAACATGTGCGCAGTTATCTGAGCTACTCTTCATTGGCGCAAGTATGTAAATATGCCAATCGGGTGAGTTATCAAGTGTTGAATCAGCATTCACCGCGTTTAACTCGTGGTTTGCCGGAGCGAGAAGACAGTTTGGAAGAGTCTTACTGGGAACGGTAATTAGAGTGTTAGATTAATAAACAGGGCCGGCATATGCTGGCCCTGTTTGTTTTTGTCTTATTGGATAACGAAATGGTGCTTAGATTGGGCAGACTGGGCGCTTATCGTCTTCAGTCAGCGTTTCTATTTTCAGCATATTAAGCATGCTGTTAGCAATTTCACGTTCGCCCATGACAACCTGATTGGCACCACGGTCGGAGATATAAACAACTTCATCGTCGTAATGAGCACGCGCAATTATCTCAAGGTCTGGCCGTTTAATTCTGGCGGAGGCAACAATTTCCCCAGCCTCGTAACCATTTGGAATTGTCAGTAATAGCCAACGGGCGCAATCCAAACGTGCCAGTGACATAATATCTGCACTGGCAGCATTGCCTAATACCGCATTAATACCTTGCTCACGTAGGGCTTCCACTCTTGGTCGGGAATTCTCAATGACAACCAATGGAATTCCTTCAGCATGCAATTTTGCCCCTAATAGGCTACCCACTCGGCCATAACCCACTAATAAAGCATGGTTGCACAGGTCGACAGGGATCTGTTTTTCCTCTTCGACAGCCTCTTCCAGAATCAGGTCTTCCATGGTTTCGTTCTTGGCTAAATAGCGGTCTAGCAGAGTGAAAAGTAGCGGATTGAGCATGATGGACAAAATCGCGCCAGCCAGTACCAAATTACGGCCATGTTCTGACATCAAACCAAGAGAAATCCCGAGCCCCGCCAAAATAAAGGCGAATTCACCAATTTGTGCCAAGCTGACTGAGATAGTGAGTGCGGTGCGTTTTGAGTGACCAAACAACCGTACCAAGATGAATGCCGCAGCTGATTTCCCAAAGATGATGATCGCCAATGAAGCCGCTACGGCTAACGGCTCATGCACTAAGATCATCGGGTCGAACAGCATCCCAACCGAAACGAAGAACAGCACGGCGAATGCGTCACGCAGTGGCAAGGTATCTTGCGCGGCTCGGTGGCTCAGTTCAGACTCATTCAATACCATTCCGGCGAAGAATGCCCCCAGAGCAAAGGATACGTCAAACAGCCCTACAGCGCCGTAGGCAATACCGAGCGCCAATACCAACACCGCTAACGTAAACAGCTCACGAGAGCCAGTACTGGCGGTTTTGGCCAGTATCCATGGAACCAACCGGCGGCCCACAACAATCATCAACGTAATAAAGGCGATGACTTTACCAATGGTAATCGCCAACTCAGTGAATAATTGGCTCAGACTGGTGGTTTCATTCCCCATCACGCCAGCAAATGCCGGCAATAGGACCAGTGTCAGTACCATCGCCAGATCTTCGACAATCAGCCAGCCAATCGCAATCTGCCCTCGTTGACTATCAATTAGTTGCCGTTCTTCCAGTGCTCGCAGTAATACCACGGTACTGGCGGTTGATAGACAAAGACCGAAGACAAATCCAGTCATCAAATCCCAGCCTAATAAATGGGATAGCCCCATACCGAGTAGGGTGGCGACGGCTATTTGCGCGACCGCTCCGGGTATGGCGATGGCTTTTACTGCGAGGAGGTCTTTAAGCGAGAAGTGAAGCCCAACACCAAACATCAACAAAATAACACCAATTTCAGCCAGTTCAGGTGCTAATGAGGTATCAGCGACAAAACCTGGCGTGAATGGCCCGGCTAACACCCCTGCGGCAAGGTACCCCACCAGTGGTGAGATACGCAGACGGTGAGCCAAAGTGCCCAAGAGGAAGGCGAGAACAAGGCCTCCGACGATCGTGGTAATTAAGGGTGTTGAGTGGTGCATCCAGACTCCTTCTCGTTATACCCGCCATCTTTTAAGCTGCAGGTGTGGGGCTGTATTCAAATCTGCTTCCAGCGGCTTTGTCACCCGAGTCACTTACCTGAGTAAGTTGATCGAGATTATGCGCCAGACTAGGGGTTCACTCTTTGGGCTAGCGCCGCATTTTTGAAATCTATTGGGATATACAGGGCGGTAGCATTTCACAGCAATAACATCAGTTTATTGCATTTATGCGATCAATGCGCGATAAAAATTAAATTTTTATCGATAAAAGTCTGGTTTGACATGGAAATTGTTTGAAGTGGTTGTTTGTGGGGGATTTGATGTTTTCATCACGATTACACTGGGAACTCTCCCGACTGAAACATATATCTCAGTCGGGATTATAAGGTTATTACTATTACTTATCTTCTATATTGGGCAGTAAGGCAGTAAATATCCCCAGTAATGGTAAGAATGCACATATTTGATAAACCAGTTCAATACTGGTTAAATCCGCAACATACCCTAGTACAGCCGCACCTACCCCCCCCATACCGAAAGCAAAACCGAAGAATAGACCCGATACCATGCCCACTTTCCCCGGGATCAACTCCTGCGCATACACCAATATTGCGGAAAAGGCTGATGCCAGGATAACACCAATGATCACAGTCAAAATCCCAATCCAATACAGCGATGCGTAGGGTAAAATAAGGGTAAATGGTGCAACACCCAAGATTGAGCCCCAAATAACATATTTTCTCCCAATTCTGTCGCCGAGAGGGCCGCCAATTATGGTGCCAGCGGCAACAGCAAAGAGGAATACAAATAAATGTATTTGGGCATTTTGTACTGAAACACCGAATTTATGCATCAGAAAAAAGGTGTAATAGCTGCTGATGCTGGTCAAGTAGAAGTATTTAGAGAATATCAGCACCATCAAGACAGCTAACGTGCTTACAACCGTCTTTTTCGGCAGTACTTTTGCTGATGAGACCTTGATGACTTTGCCATGACTGGCTCTTTGTTGCTGCTGATACCATTTACTGACTTGCAATAGCACCACAATCGCCAGTAATGCGGCGAGTGAGAACCAGCCAACATTGCCTTTACCGTAAGGCGCAATCAGGATTGCGGCTAACAACGGGCCGAGAGCACTGCCAAAATTACCACCAACCTGAAAAATAGACTGAGCCATACCATGACGGCCACCAGATGCCATACGAGCGACCCGCGAAGATTCCGGGTGGAAGACTGAAGAGCCTGTCCCGACCAATGCTGCCGCCAATAAAACCACCGGGAAGGTTGTGGCAACCGCTAGTAACAAAATACCGGATAGGGTGAAACCCATCCCGATAGGCAAAGAATAGGGCTGGGGATGCTTATCCGTATACAGGCCTATCAAGGGCTGCAATAGCGAGGCCGTCAGTTGGTAAGTCAGGGTAATTAACCCTATCTGGGCAAAACTCAGTGAAAACTCGGCTTGTAGTAGTGGATAAATCGCCAGAATCAGCGACTGGATCATATCGTTGAGCAAGTGAGATACGCTGATAGCACCCAAAATAGAGAAAGAGGTGCGTTTTACAGAAGTATTAACGGAAGGCTGGAGTCCAGTCTCAGAGCGATCGGTCATAATGAGTATTCGCCTAATAGTTTTCACTGTTAATAATATGTTGGTAATGAATACATATTATGCAGTTCGAATGATTTTTACTACTACTGACATAATTTGATATATATTCCAAAGTTATGAAATTTGTACTTCCGTCATCACATTACAATACAAAGTGTGTCACAGTATGACCTTGATTTATCGTGATATTGATATATATCCCTCAAATTTCATTCATTAAGCTGGCATTTTTGGTGCTGGTTTTTAACGACAACATGGAGATTTGCCATGCGTTTTTCATTACCAACCACAGCCTGCGCCTTAGCTGTGTCGCTGGCGTTTGCACCGGGATGGGCGGCGGCTTGGGAAAAAGACAAAACTTACGACATCACTATTTTGCACACCAATGATCATCATGGTCATTTCTGGCAAAACGATTATGGCGAGTATGGTTTAGCCGCACAGAAAACAGTAGTGGATGAGATTCGCAAGCAAGTAGCCGCCGAGGGGGGAAATTTGTTACTGCTCTCCGGCGGTGATATCAATACCGGTGTGCCTGAATCTGATTTGCAGGATGCCGAGCCCGATTTCCGTGGTATGAATTTAGTGGGTTATGATGCCATGGCTATCGGTAATCATGAGTTTGATAACCCACTGAGTGTGCTGCGCCAGCAGGAAAAGTGGGCGACCTTCCCGCTATTATCCGCCAATATCTACCAGAAAAGTACTCAACAGCGGTTATTCAAACCTTACGCTTTGTTTGATAAGCAAGGGGTGAAAATTGCGGTAATTGGCTTAACCACTGACGATACCGCGAAGATCGGGAATCCCGAGTATTTCACGGATATCGAATTCCGCGTGCCGGCGGTAGAGGCAAAGCAAGTTGTCGATCAACTGCGAAAGACCGATAAGCCTGACATTATTATCGCCGCGACACATATGGGGCATTACGATGATGGCAAACATGGTTCTAATGCTCCAGGTGATGTCGAGATGGCTCGCAGCCTCCCCGCAGGCTATTTAGATATGATAGTGGGCGGTCACTCGCAGGACCCGGTGTGTATGGCCAGTGAAAATCATAAACAGGCGAATTATATCCCGGGGACGCCTTGTGCCCCAGATCGACAAAATGGTACGTGGATCGTGCAGGCCCATGAGTGGGGTAAATATGTTGGACGGGCTGACTTTACCTTCCGTAATGGCGAGCTGAAACTGGTGAGTTATCAGTTAATTCCAATCAATTTAAAGAAAAAAGTTGAGAAGGCGGATGGTACCAGCGAGCGAGTTTTCTATACGCAAGAGATTGCCCAAGATCCATCGATGCTGAAGCTTTTAACCCCATTTGAAGAGCAGGGTAAAGCACAACTAGAGATTAAAGTGGGCAGTGTGAATGGCAAGTTGGAGGGGGATCGCAGTAAAGTCCGCTTCGAACAAACCAATCTGGCACGTATGTTACTGGCGGCACAAATGGAACGTGCGGGTGCTGATTTTGCTGTGATGAGTGGTGGCGGTGTTCGCGATTCTATCGAAGCCGGTGATATCACTTATAAAGATGTGCTTAAGGTTCAACCATTCGGTAATACTCTGGTTTACGCCGACATGAAAGGCAGTGAGGTTGAGAAGTATCTGGCGGTGGTGGCAAATAAAAAAGTAGATTCTGGCGCTTATGCTCAATTTGCCAATGTTAGCCTGATGGCTGATGGCGAGGGGGTTAGCGAGGTGAAAATACAGGGTAAGCCGTTAGAACCGAATAAAACTTATCGTCTGGCGACATTGAATTTCAACGCGCTAGGCGGTGATGGATATCCGAAGATTGATACCTTGCCGGGGTATGTCAATACTGGTTTTATCGATGCAGAAGTTCTGAAACAGTATATAGAAAAACACTCGCCACTGGATGCTAGTCAGTATCAGCCGAAAGGTGAGATTGTTTATAAGTAAGCGATGAATCTGGAAGCCTCCTGCTACTGATGGAGGCTTCTTTCATCCCCTTGTTAATATCCCCGTCATCTTTCAAGTTGCAGGGTTGTTGGCTGTCATCATTCACCCAACTTATTGAGTTATCTCAACGCCTTGAGTTCATGCTATTGCCGCCTACCTGCAACTCGAAATCTATTGGGTATACAACCGATTTATCAATCCCTTTTCGCGATATCAGCAAATGTACCTTGCAGTAATCGGCACAGATCTGTTGCAGCTAATTCAATGTCTAAACCGCGTTTGCCGCCAGAAACAAAGATAGTGGCATATTCTTGCGCCGGGCTATCAATCACTGTAGGGAGGCGTTTTTTCTGCCCTAATGGACTAATACCGCCAACTAAATATCCGGTGCTGCGCTGTGCCAACTGCGGGTCAGCCATTTCTGCTTTTTTCGCCCCCAATGCGCGAGCCACCTTTTTTAGGTCAAGCTGGGTGGCAACGGGGGTCACGGCAACCGCCAGATTTTTGGCATCACCATTTAATGCAACCAACAAGGTCTTATAGACTTGGTCTGCATTGAGCCCCAGCTTTTTAACCGCCTCATCGCCAAAGTTGGTCTCTGTGGCATCGTGGTGATAAGGGTGTAAGGTGAAAGGAACTTTTTGTTTTTCCAGCAAAACGACTGCAGGTGTCATAATAAACGTCCAATTTAAAATGAAGATTTATTCCAGTGGATTATCCTACATATGAACATTGGCGTAAGGTTAAAAATTAACCTAACAAAATCAGCATAATGCTCAAATGTCATGTGAGTTACGATGAATGTCGGTTGCTAATCTAATCGTCAGGTTGCTACCCTGTATTTGCTGCTCATATTATCCGCAAGGAATGTGAGCGCTTAATAACTAAAATAATGAAAATTCCTCTTTGACTGGCCGATAGCGATATCGGCCATTTTTTTATTGCAGGCCGGGTTGCAATAATTCAGGAAGATTTCCTTCGCCATATAAATGTAGTGCACCGACCGCAACCACATAGCGCCCGGCAGGTAATTGCTCCAGTTGCTGCTGCCAGCGTTTGTTGCGCTGAATCATTAGCACGTCGTACAGGCCTTGGCTAAAAGTGGGCGCCAGTGTGCTCAAATCATTTACCGGATGATGCTCCAGCCACCAGCTAATCATGGTTTGCAGCAGACGGGCATTGGTGTGCCAGTGGGTCAAAGTATCCAGCAGTAAAGACATGCCGTTGTCTGGCAGGGTCTCGAGCAAATCGAGCTGCATTTGCGCGCCTTCCAGCTCAATAACATTTTTCTCCTGTGCCGCAGCCGCTTTCAATAATTGGTAATCGATGCCGTATTCACCACGTAGCCCTAAACGTTGGGCCTGACGGGCCTGTAGCATTAGGGCAACTTGCCATGCTGGTAGAAACGCCATGGATTGTGGATCGCTGCCCAACTCTTCGCAGCGCTGCAATAACTGTTGATAATGCTCTTCAGATAACCGGTCAACTAATGCTTCATCAAGACTATCGTTACCAAAGGGCGAGGCTGTTTCAGTGATATCAGCTTCGACAATGAGCGCATCAGCCAGATTCAACTTATTGAGCAACTCGTGGGGAAGGGGAAACATACCTTCGGTTCCCATATGAATGCTACCGACTAAGTGAAAATGACGTTCACCGGGTAACGTGATATCCAAAGCTGGGTAGGTATAGGTCGCCGAGGCAGTGATGCCCAGAAATTTTGCGATGCGGCGTAATAATTGGCCCATGTGGTTCCCTTATTAGCGTTTTCTAACATGCTAAACGCTAAATGGCGCACAAGAAAGTGTTGTGCGCCATTAGGTTATCGGGAAAGCCCCTTTTGATTTTGAAACCGCACTGTTGTTAGCGGCATTCAGTGACTTATGGGCCTCAACTGTTCGAGCCCCACAAGTCGCCATTCCAATTACTTTGACACTTGGTGAGTGCTAGGTTTAAAACGCAGTAACCGGTTAGCATTACTAACAACTGTAATCGATGACAGAGCCATAGCGGCCCCCGCCACTACTGGGCTGAGTAAGGTTCCGGTGAAGGGGAACAAAATACCCGCTGCAATCGGAATCCCCAGCGCATTATAGAAAAATGCCCCCAGCAGATTTTGTTTCATGTTCCGCAATGTGGCTTTGGAAAGCTCTACTGCATCTGCTACCCCATGCAAACTATGGCGCATCAGGGTTATCGCCGCAGTTTCAATCGCAATATCACTGCCGCCGCCCATGGCAATCCCGACATCGGCCTGTGCCAGTGCTGGTGCATCATTGATGCCGTCGCCAATCATCGCCACTTTATGCCCGGCAGCTTGCAGTTGCTTAATCGCCTCTGCTTTACCATCAGGCAAGACTCCGGCGATCACCTGATCAATACCGGCTTCTTTGGCGATAGCATTCGCGGTAATAGGGTTGTCACCGGTTAACATCACCAGGTTGTATCCTTGCTGATGTAATCGTTGCAGTGCGCTAACACTATCACTGCGCAGTGGATCTCGAATCGACAATAGCGCTGCCGGTTTGCCTTGTGCCGTCAGAATAACCGGAGTAGCACCGCTTTCAGCTTGTTGCTGCATCAGTGATTGCAACTCACTGGTATCAATCTGCTGTTCCTCCAACAGACGATTATTCCCCAGCAATAGCGGGATGCCATCGACTTCACCACTGACCCCCAAACCGCGTAATGTACGGAATTGGTTAACCGTCGCCAGTGTCAGCCCCTCTGCTCGCTGTAAAATAGCACGCGCCAATGGGTGATTAGAGCCGGTCTCCAGTGCCGCCGCCCATTCCAATGCTTGCTGTTCGCTGACACCATTGAAGGTATGAATAGCGACCACTTGCGGCTGCCCTTCGGTCAGGGTACCTGTTTTATCGAACACTAAAGTGTCGAGGTTGCTGGCCTGCTGCAATGCATCTGCATCACGTACCAGTACACCAAACTCGGCCGCACGGCCTACACCGGAGATAATCGACATCGGCGTTGCCAGCCCTAGAGCACATGGGCAGGCGATAATCAGCACCGTCGTGGCGACTACCAGAGTGTAAACCAGCTGCGGTTGTGGGCCGAAGAAATACCAAATTAGCCCTGCAATAACCGCAATCGCGACCACCGTTGGCACAAACACGGCCGAGATTCTATCCGCCAATTTGCCGATTTCCGGCTTGCTGCTTTGCGCCTGCCGGACCAGTTTGATGATGCGCGCCAAGGTGGTCTGACTGCCAATGGCATTGGCGCGGAACAGCACTGACCCATCCTGCACTTGGGTTCCGGCATGGACGACATCACCCGCCGATTTTTGTTGCGGGATAGGTTCGCCGGTCAGCATGGCTTCGTCCATCCACACTTCACCTTGCACGATTTCACCGTCAACCGGAACGCGGTCGCCCGTCGTCAGGCGCAATGTCATGCCCAGTTGCACATCCGCGAGTGGGATGACCTGCTCGCCTTCGTCTGTCACCCGCCGTGCGGTTGGTGGAGCCAAGTCTAGCAAGCGCTCCAGCGCATTTGATGAACGCTGTCTGGCGCGTTGCTCCATAGCATGACCAAGGTTAATTAAACCGATGATCATGGCACTGGCTTCATAATAAAGATGGCGTGCTTCCATCGGGAAAACTTCTGGCCAGATATTCACCGTGATGGAGTAGAGCCAGGCCGCACCGGTACCCAAGGCCACCAAAGTATCCATGGTGGCACTGCCATTCTTCAGACTGACCCAGGCATTACGATAAAAGTGACCGCCGGCAAATATCATCACCAGCAGAGTGATCACCCCGACAATCAGCCACGGCGTTTGGGTTTCGGGCGTTAGCGTCATACTGCCGCCAAATAACCCCCATCCCATCAATGGGATACCCAGCAACAGGCCAAGAGCAGCTTGCCACTGAAAACGCTTCATACTGGCTTGCGACATTTGATGCTGGCGTTCACGCCGCTCGCCTTCGTCTTCAATGATTTCAGCACCATAACCGGCGTTTTTCACCGCGGCAATTAAGGCTTCATTGCTGGGGTGACCGGTCACTAATGCACTGCGCTCGGCAAGGTTGACGCGCGCCACCTCGACACCATCAACACTTTCCAGCGCATTTTGTACTTTAGACACGCAACTGGCGCAGCTCATCCCGGTCAGTAATAACTGAACACTGTCGCTATCACTGGCTGCGGGTTCTGCCGCTGATGTTGTTGCCGGAACAGTTGAAGAGGCCGCTGCCAGATGTTCCGGCTGAGATGGGGCTGAGTGAGTCAGCGGCTCAGTTTTTGGGGATTCAGCCCCTTGCCGTGTGGCGTGATAGCCCGCTTGTTCCACGGCATCAATCAATGCTTGTGCATCAGCCTGACCATAAATTTTGGCGCTATCGAGGGTCACATCAGCCGCAATCACACCAGGAACTGCTTCCAGTGCTTTACGGGTAGACTCGGTACAATGTCCACAACTTAAGCCGGAGAGCTGTAATTCAACATCCGGTGTTTGAGCTTCTTCCGCCTGATAACCTGCCTGTTTGACGGTATCAATCAGCACATGAGTTTCAGCTTCACCAGTGACTTTCGCATAGTGAACATTCACTTCAGCATGATGAACATCTTCACGGCTTTCTAGCGCAGTTTTCACGCGTTTGGCACAATTCATACAGGAGAGGCCGTGTAAGGCCAGCACTGTGGTTTGCAACATAGTTAACTCCTTATCGAGTAGGAACCTATCCATAAATTTTGTAGGGATAAGTTTAGTCGGTATTCCCCGTCATAGACCTTATTCATGGCAAAAATGGACTGATATATCGCCTTTAGCTGTACAGCTTTTATTCCGTTGACCGTCTTTCATTCTGCTTGACTAGCATGGTTATTTTCACTAATTATAGAGGTTAAACCTTCCAGCAAGGGGAAGGTCAAGGGGGAATGATGAATATCAGCGATGTCGCAAAAAAAACCGGTTTAACCAGTAAAGCTATCCGTTTTTATGAAGAAAAAAAACTGGTGACCCCGCCGATCCGGACGGATAACGGCTACCGCAGCTACAGTGCTAAGCACATTGAAGAATTGACACTTTTACGTCAGGCGCGGCAGGTTGGTTTTACACTGGATGAGTGCCGTGAATTATTGGCATTGTTTCATAATCCGGTTCGGCATAGTGCAGATGTGAAAGCCGCGACGTTGCAAAAAGTCGCAGAAATTGAGCAGCATATTAATGATCTTAATCAGATGCGATTACGCTTGTTGGCTTTGGCCGAAGAGTGCCCAGGCGATGATGGTGCGGATTGTCCGATTATTAATAATCTGTCGGGATGTTGCCATGCGGATAATAAGCAGGAAGCTAGCACCAAGCAAAAAGTTGAGAGTTAACCAAGAAATCGTTTACTGATTTTTTGTTATTAACCTCGGCGTATTTAGATAAATACGCCTTTAGATTAAATTTTCAGTGATGAGTTATTGGACGAACATGCAAAGTGTTGCCTTCCACTAATATCACTTCAACTTCAGTACCGACACTCAGCTCAGTGGCGCTGTAAATGCGCCAGCTACTGTCACCCACCTTCATGCGGCCGTAGCCATCAACGGTTGCTTCAGTTAGCGTTGCGCGCGTTCCCAACAATTGATGATTGCGTTGGTTCAGCATGGCGGGCTGTGGTTTGATGCGTTTGCTCAACCAGTACCACCAGAGGATGGCAGAGACCACTGTCAGCACAGAAAACAGCACGCCCTGCATTTCCCAGCTAAAAGGAAATAGCCAGACTAGAATGCCGACCACCACTGCAGCCACACCGCTCCACAGCATGTAACCACTGGCACCTAGCATCTCAGCGGCCAGTAATAGGCCGCCGAGTGATAGCCAAAACCAGTTTGGGTTTACTGCAATATCCTCCAGCATGGTTATTTACCCCGGCTGTTTTTACTCTCACCAATCAGTTCTGCGATACCACCAATAGCACCCATCAGGCTGCTGGCTTCCAGTGGCATCATAATGACTTTACTGTTATTAGCTGAGCCGATGTGTTGCAGTGCATCGGTATATCTTTGGGCCACAAAGTAGTTAATGGCTTGAATATCCCCAGCAGCGATAGCCTCAGAAACCATTTTGGTCGCCTGTGCTTCTGCTTCTGCCGCACGTTCACGCGCTTCAGCCGCCAAGAATGCGGACTGACGCTCACCTTCCGCTTTCAGAATTTGTGACTGTTTTTCACCCTCGGCACGCAAAATAGCCGCCTGACGAACCCCTTCGGCTTCCAGAATATCTGCACGTTTGGTACGTTCAGCTTTCATCTGAGCATTCATCGCAGAAATTAGTTCAGTCGGTGGGCGCACGTCGCGTATTTCAATACGAGTGATTTTAATGCCCCACGGGTTTGTGGCTTCATCGACGATATGCAGCAAGCGGCTGTTGATGTTGTCGCGTTGAGACAACATTTCATCCAGCTCCATTGAACCCAAAACAGTACGGAAGTTGGTCATGGTCAAGTTGACGATGGCGAGTTCCAAATTGCTGACTTCATATGCAGCTTTTACCGGGTCAATAACCTGGATAAAGCAGACGGCATCAATCGCCACGTTGGCGTTATCGCGAGAAATAATTTCTTGGGATGGGATATCCAGAACCTGTTCCATCATATTGATTTTACGACCAATACGATCCATAAATGGCACAACGATATTCAGGCCTGGCATCAGTGTTTTGGTATAACGGCCAAAACGCTCGACAGTCCACTGAAAACCTTGTGGGACGATCTTGATTGAGGAAAAGACCACAATCAAAGCTACAACGATAAGAACAGGGATGACCGTAAACATATTTAACTTCCTGTCAGCAATGAATATTGTTTCTTAATATTACGTGACAGAGCGCTAAATGCCTAACGAAAGGCAGGTAAAAGCGTGTAAAGGAGAAAAAGCGCGATTGGGGCAGAATAAAACAGCGCGGGATGGCCCCGCGCAGTAGCAAATAATGGCAATAGAATAACGGTGAATGACCGTTAAATATCCCTATCAGTACAGTAATGAATACAGTTGACGACGATATTTAGCTGCCAGCGCATCGCCAGTGCCTAATGCCGCTAAAATATCCATTAAAGTCTTACGAGCGGTACCATTGGCGGCGGCCAAGTCTTTCTTCAGATGCCCCAATAACAGCTCCAATGCTTCTTCGTTGCGACCCACCTGATGCAGTTGCAGTGCTAATTGCACCGCAAGTTCGGCGTTATCGGGTTGCTCAGCCACTTGCTGTTGTAGTTGCTGAATTTCAGGGGTATCGGCGGCCTGTTTTAACAACTCGATCTGTGCAATCAGCCCCTGGTAGCGGGTATCACGGTCCTGGAGCGGAATGGTCGCCAACACGCCTTCGGCATCTTCACTGCGGTTGAGCAGAATTTGTGCTTCTGCCAGTTGCAGCGCGATGTCGCTGGTTTGTGGGTTATGGCTTTGCTGCATCAATTGCCAGGCGTCTTTCAGCAATGGCAAGGCTTCCTGTGCATTACCCTCACTCATCAATTTTGCCGCTTCGGCTGCTTTCAGTTCTTCAGGTTTTGGCAGCACGCGTTGCAGCAGTTCGCGGATAACCTCTTCTGGCTGTGGCCCCTGAAAACCATCGACCGGCTGGCCGTCTTTAAACAGATAAACCGCCGGGATTGAGCGCAAACCAAACTGTGACGCAACCATCTGTTGTGCATCACAATCGACACGCGCCAGAATAAATTGGCCCGCATATTCTGCGGCTAATTTATCCAGCAACGGAGTGAGTTGCAGACAGTGCTGGCTGCGTTCTGACCAAAAGTAGAACAATACCGGCACAGCCATGGATTGTTCTAATGCCTGATGTAGGTTCGCTTCAGTAATATCAATCGTTGTAGGTGCTAGCATGAATTTTTTCTCTCATCTGTTTTAACAGTAGATGGGGGCAGATTATGTTGCTTCAACCCTGACGACTATTATCAAGAATTGCCGCGCAGGACTTTATCTAACATTCGTCCCGGTAATATACGGCGCAGTATTGTCAGTGCATGGGCCACCAAGGTGACTGGATAACGCAATTGTGGGCGCGGGCTTTCCAGCGCATGGCGCAATTTCGGTAATATAGCTTCCGGCGGCAGAGTAAAGCGCTTCGCAATACCGGGATTATTCACCGGTTTATCCGCTGCTGCCTGATTCACATTTTGCGTGAAATGGGTACTTATCGGGCCAGGTTCAATCAAGCTGACATGAATACCGCTGCCGTGCAGCTCCATACGCAATGCATCTGACCAGGCTTCCAGTGCATATTTACTGGCAGCATAAGCGCCGCGACCGGCGGTTGAAACCAGCCCCATGACTGAGCTGGTTTGAATAATACGCCCTTCGCTGTGGGGGAGCATTGCGGGTAGCAGCAACTGTGTTAGTTGGTGAGTGCCAAACAAATTGGTGGAAAATTGTTTCTCTAACTGTTGGCGAGAAATGGTGTGCAGTGGGCCGTAGAGGCCAAAACCGCCATTATTAAACAAAGCATACAAGCGCCCACCGGTCAGTTCGATGACTTGTGCTGCGGCACGTTCGACACTGTCACTGTCATCCAAATCCAGCTCAATACCTTCCAGACCCATCTGTGTCATTTTGACCACGTCATCGGGTTTACGGCAGGCGGCCAATACGCGGTAACCGCGGTTTTTCAAATCTTTTGCCGCAACCAGGCCAATGCCACTGGAACAACCAGTAATTAATACTGCTTTTTGCATAACTTTACCTAGTGAGTGAATCTATTTGTTTAAAGTAATGGTTAACTAATCACTATAATTCAATGTTATTTGATAACTAACGGTTTGAGCTGTTGCGCCATCCAATCAGCAATGAAAGGTTGGGCTTCTGCGTTAGGATGTAAACCATCATCCTGCATCCACTCCGGTTTTACGGCCACTTGTTCCATAAAGAATGGAACCAGCGGGATGCCAAATTGCTGTGCCAGTTGCGGATACATTGCAGTAAAGGCATCAGTATAACGGCGGCCATAGTTAGGCGGAATGCGGATTTGCATCAATAAAGGCTGGGCTTTCGCTTCCTTTATCAGATTGATAACTTGTGTGAGATCCCGTTGAATATCCGGTGTTGGAAAACCACGCAGCCCGTCATTAGCGCCCAGTTCAATCAATACCCAGCGCGGCTGATGTTGTTTGAGCAGGGCGGGTAGGCGCGCCAAACCTTGCGCGGCAGTATCACCACTGATACTGGCGTTAACCACCTTAGGCAGTGATGGCGTGGCTTGCCATGTTTTATCCAGCCGTGAAGGCCATGCTTCGGCAATAGGCAAGCGGTAACCGGCGCTTAAACTGTCGCCGAGAATCAAAAGTGTATCGGTTGCGGCGGCACGCAAACTGAATAATCCCAACAGTAATAGGAAGGGAAGATGCCAGCGGAAAACGTTCTTGAAGTTCATCATCTTAATAAACACGTCGGTCAGGGTGAGCAACAGCTCTCCATCCTTACCGGAGTTGAGCTGGTTGTCAAACCCGCTCAAACAATTGCGCTGATTGGTGAGTCAGGTTCAGGTAAATCAACTTTGCTGGGAATTCTGGCAGGTCTGGATGATGGCAGCAGTGGTGAAGTGAGCTTGCTGGGGCAGTCATTGACTGCTATGGATGAAGAAGGGCGGGCGCAACTGCGAGCCAAAAACGTCGGTTTTGTGTTTCAGTCATTTATGTTGGTGCCCACACTCAATACCTTAGAGAACGTACAATTACCCGCACTATTACGCGGGGAAAGCGAACGTGAAAGTAAAGTACATGCCATTGAGTTATTAAAGCAGGTGGGGTTGGAGAAACGTCTTCACCATCTTCCGGCTCAGCTTTCCGGTGGCGAACAGCAGCGCGTGGCGTTAGCTCGGGCCTTTAGTGGTCGGCCAAAAGTATTATTTGCTGATGAGCCAACCGGCAATCTTGACCGGCACACTGGCGACCGTATTGCCGATTTACTGTTTTCCCTTAACCGGGACTACGACACCACGTTAATTCTGGTGACCCATGATGTGCAACTGGCTGGTCGCTGCCAACGTCGGCTGCGCCTGCAGGACGGTAAATTGTGGGAGGAAGCATGATTTGGCGGTGGTTTTGGCGTGAGTGGCGCTCACCCTCACTGCTGATTGTTTGGCTGGCATTAACACTGGCGGTGGCCTGTGTGCTGGCGCTGGGCAGTATCAGTGATCGGATGGAGCAAGGGCTTAATCAGCAAAGCCGTGATTTTCTGGCGGGTGATAGGGTACTGAGAGCCTCTCATCCAGCACCGGAAGGCTGGTTACAGGAAGCGAAGCAGCAGGGGCTGACTGTCAGTCGCCAGCTTTCGTTTATGACCATGACCTTTGCTGGCGACCGACCTCAACTGGCTGATGTCAAAGCCACTGATTTGGCCTATCCGCTGTATGGCGAATTAGAAACCTTGCCTCCGCACGTCAAGCTTGAACCGGGGACGGCGCTGGTGGCCCCGCGTCTGCTGGCGCTGTTGGGGGTTAAGGTCGGGGATTCAGTTGAAGTGGGTGATACCTCGCTGAAAATTATTGGCGAAGTGATTCAGGAGCCAGATTCAGGTTTTAACCCATTCCAAACCGCCCCACGAATTTTGATTAATTTGAGTGATGTGGAAAAAACCGGTGCGATACAGCCGGGTAGCCGCTTGAGCTACCGCTATATGTTTGCTGGCTCACCCGATGCTATCGCGCAATTTAGTGACTGGCTTACACCACAACTGACACCGGAGCAGCGCTGGTATGGTTTACAAGAGTCCGGTGGTGCACTGGGTAAATCCCTGCAACGGGCGCAACAATTCTTGCTGCTATCGGCATTATTGACGTTATTGTTGTCTATTGCCGCGGTTGCTGTGGCGATGGGGCACTATTGCCGCAGTCGCTATGATTTAGTGGCGGTGCTGAAAACATTGGGGGCCGGGCGCAGTGCATTGCGACGGCTGATTATTGGCCAGTGGCTCTCTGTTTTGGTGCTGGCGGGTCTGTGTGGCAGCGTCATTGGGCTATTGTTCGAGAAAATATTAATCCGCTTATTGTCCCCGGTGTTACCGGCCGCATTACCAGCGGCCGGGTTATGGCCATGGGTATGGTCAATGGGATCGCTGGTATTGATTTCATTGCTGGTGGGGATTCGCCCTTATCGGCAATTACTGGCGACTCAGCCCTTGCGAGTATTGCGCCGCGATGTCTCTGCCAATGTTTGGCCACTACGTTACTTTATTCCGGTGATGATCGTGGTCGTGGTGGGGTTATTGGCCCTACTGATGGGTGGGAACGCTCTGTTATGGGCGATCCTCGGTGGCATGGTGGTATTGGCGCTGCTGTTAGGTGTCATTGGCTGGGGCGGTTTATTGCTGCTACGTCGCTTGACCGTCACTCGCTTGTCATTGCGGCTGGCGATCAACCGGTTATTGCGCCAACCGTGGATGACTCTGACCCAACTGGCGGCATTCTCACTCTCATTTATGTTATTGGCTTTGTTATTGGTGCTGCGCGGGGATCTATTGGATCGCTGGCAACAACAGTTGCCGCCAGATAGCCCCAACTATTTCTTGCTGAATATCACTCCGCAGCAGGTGCCGCAAGTGACTGAATTCCTCACCCAGCATCAGATAACGCCGTCAACTTTCTATCCTATTGTCCGGGCGCGTTTAACGGAAATTAACCAGCAACTGGCGACGGAGCGGGTACATGAAGACGCCCCCGGTGGCGAGGCTGTCAACCGGGAGCTGAATCTTACCTGGCAGCAGGATCTACCGGCGCACAATCTTTTGACTGCGGGGCAGTGGCCACCAAAGGCAAATGAAGTGTCGATGGAGCAGGGGATTGCTGACCGATTGGGAATTAAAATCGGCGATAAGCTGACATTCAGCGGCGATACCCAGTCATTTGAGGCCACGGTGAGCAGTATTCGTCAGGTAGATTGGGAAAGTCTGCGTCCTAATTTTTACTTTATTTTCCCGCCGGGTGCGCTGGATAATCAGCCGCAAACTTGGCTGACCAGCTTCCGCTATCAAGGGGATGGAGAGGTGCTGACGCAATTAAACCGCCAGTTCCCAACCCTCAGTTTGCTGGATATCGGCGCGATGCTTAAACAGGTCGGGCAGGTGCTGCAACAGGTGAGTCGTGCACTGGAAGTGATGGTCATTCTGGTCATTATTTGTGGCACTTTGTTGCTGTTGGCACAAGTACAGGTCGGCATGCGCCAGCGCCGTCAGGAGTTGGTGGTCTATCGCACGCTCGGGGCAAGTAAACGCTTACTGCGGGGCACATTGTGGTGGGAGTTTGCACTACTGGGATTGGTTGCTGGCTTAGCGGCGGCAATCGGTGCAGAAGCCGCACTCTGGGCCTTGCAGCGGTTAGTGTTTGATTTCCCATGGCAACCTAACTGGGTGATGTGGTGGTTACTGCCATTGGCGGCGGCACTGTTACTGTCAGTTTGTGGTGGTTGGTTGGGCGCGCGATTGTTACGAGGCCGAGCATTATTCAGAGGATATGAAAGCTAGTTCTGTTCTAGTGCGGGCAGTGCGTAACTGCCCGCTTACTGATTACAGCTTATTCTGAGCCCAGGTTAAACCGGACTGATATTCGGTTGGTAATAAAGGTGCCAAAGCCACCAAGGCGGCACGCAGCGCTGCGCCGTCCGGGTCATTTAAATTCAAATGGCCCACTTTACGCCCGTCGCGCACCTCTTTTTCATACCAATGCAGATGGACCAATGGCAGCGACAACCACTCGGTATTCACTGGCGTACCAATCAGATTAACCATGGCTGACGGGGTATTCACCACCGGAGTTGGCAGCGGTAAATCTAAAATAGCGCGCAAATGCAGCTCAAACTGGCTGATGGACGCCCCATTTTGCGTCCAGTGACCGCTGTTATGCACCCGTGGAGCCAGTTCATTGATAAGCAAACTGTCCCCGACGATAAAGCACTCCATCGCCATAACACCGACATAATTCAGCTCATCCATAATGGCCGACAGCATCTTCTCAGCTTGCTGTTGTAAGCGGCTATCCGGCTGTGGCAACGCCACACTTATGCGCAAAATGCCATCTTCATGCAGATTATGAGTTAGCGGATAAAAAACCGATTTACCTTGATGGCTACGGGCACCCACCAGCGAAACTTCGCCAGAAAAGTTGATGCCCTGCTCGACAATACATTCGCCGTAAGCATCGGCAGGCAAAGTGCCTTGCTCTCCGGCACGTAAACGCCATTGACCACGGCCGTCATAGCCGCCGACCCGACGTTTCACGATAGCTAATTCACCTAGCGTGGCGAAGACTTGTGGCCACTGGCTAGCACTGGCCAATAATTGCCATGGAGCCGTCGCCAGATTCAGGCTATCGAGTAACTGCTTTTGTGTCAGACGGTCGGCCAGTCGCGGGAAGATATCGCGGTTAACAAAAGCGGTGTGTGTGGCAAGTTCGCGAGTTAAGGCGGTTTCTGGCCAGCGTTCAATCTCGGCGGTAATCACACTGTGCTGATAAGGTACAGCTTCCGGTTCAGCATCTAAACCCACCGGATACACCGCAATACCCAGTGGTTCGCCAGCCTGACGCAGCATGCGCCCTAACTGACCGTTGCCTAATACGCAAACTGGTTTCATGCTTTCACCTGTGAATTCGCCGTCGGCAGATCTGACTCCCGCGGATCTGGATTATCTAATACTTCGTCAGTTTGGCTTTTACGCCAATCGGCCAAACGCACAGCTAATTCGTGGTCATGTAGCGCCAGTATTTGAGCCGCCAGCAAGGCCGCATTCGCCGCCCCTGCTTTACCAATGGCCAGTGTTCCCACTGGAATACCGCGCGGCATCTGCACAATGGAATACAGGCTATCGACGCCACTTAATGCTGCACTTTGTACTGGCACCCCTAAAACCGGCACCAATGTTTTTGCCGCCAGCATACCCGGTAGGTGAGCAGCACCTCCTGCGCCAGCAATAATGACATGTAAGCCATTAGCATCAGCTTGTTCGGCAAAACTGAACAGTTTGTCGGGGGTTCTGTGTGCAGAAACAACTTCGACATGAAACGGAACATTGAGCGTGGTGAGCACGTCGGCGGCGAACTGCATGGTGGCCCAGTCACTCTTGGACCCCATTACGATAGCGATTTTAACCCCGGCTGCATAAGCCGAATCGAGGTTGGCTCCCATGGGTGTAAAGCTCCTGTGATTGCGCAAGCGTCGGCCAGACCGATTTGATATAAATCGTGACTGGCGAAGAGGGCGTAGAGCATATCATGAGCCAAAGGCAAGGAAAACGGTTGCGTCGCGGCTTTTGCTGGGTTTTATCGGTTTTTTTGTTAGGCAGCGATGGATAACAATAGCTGATTAAAACGGGAATTTAATCAACTCAACGCTCTCTTTGGTGACTTTTACCATCGACCCTTCAACATGCCAGGCTCCCAAAACGACCCGATGTGCTGTTGTGGCGGGTAATTCTACCGTATGAACCGCAGGGCGATGGGTATGCCCATGAATCATCCAACTGACATTATTGCGCTGGAATGCATCGACCACAGCTTGTGGGTTTACATCCATAATCAGTTGCGATTTACCGCTATTATTTTGCTGGCTTTGATTGCGCATATAAGCCGCAATACGTAAGCGAAAGCGCAGAGGCAACCACAGGAATAATTTCTGGATCAGAGGATTGTGTACTCGGCGGCGAAAATGTTGATAGTCGGCGTCATCAGTGCACAGGGTATCGCCGTGTAAAATCACAATGTCGCGGCCATACAACTCGACCACTTTCTCTTCGGGCAACAAGATCATGCCACTTTCAGTAGCAAAGCGCTTGCCGAGCAGAAAATCGCGGTTACCGTGAATGAAGTAGCAGGGCACGCCCTGTTGTTGGAGTGATTTTAATGCCGCAGCGATCTGCCGATACAGTGGTTCGGGGTCGTCATCGCCAATCCAGGACTCAAATAAATCGCCCAAGATATATAAGGCATCAGCATGAATGGCTTCACGCTGTATAAAATGCAGGAAACCGGCAGTGATTGCCGGTTCCTGAACGCTAAGATGCAAATCTGCAATAAAAAGCGTGCTCATTAAGCAGTCATTACTCGCTTACAGTAACACTTTTAATGATCACATCTTCTTTTGGCACGTCTTGATGCATACCGCTGCGGCCAGTAGAAACATTTTTGATTTTATCAACCACGTCCAGACCTTCAACCACTTCAGCGAATACACAGTAACCCCAACCATCAGGGCGCTCTGAACGGAAGTTCAGGAAGTCGTTATCAGCAACGTTAATAAAGAACTGAGCAGTGGCAGAGTGTGGATCATTGGTACGTGCCATTGCTAAGGTGCCACGGGTGTTTTTCAGACCGTTATTGGCTTCGTTCTTGATAGGTGCATCAGTATCTTTCTGGTTCATGCCCGGCTCAAACCCACCGCCTTGGATCATGAAACCATCGATAACACGGTGGAAGATAGTGTTATCATAGAAACCTTTACGGCAGTAGTTCAGGAAGTTTTCAACGGTAACCGGCGCTTTATCGGCGAAGGTATTGACGACGATATCGCCGTGATTAGTATGAAACGTGACCATAATAATGTTCCTGCTAGTGTAATAAGTGTATTCACAATGAGTCGTAACTCTTTAGACGGCTCTTATATCATATCTGCGAGATTGAGTCAGCACTCGAAACGTCGCCTTTATGGGCGAAAAAGTGCTGGATCAGAGGCTGATTTGCCTCATAATCTGATGATATCCTTTTTACCCATAGTAGTGATTACTTTGGGTATAAACCATGCGCACTGCAAAAACAAAAACCACGGAATGTCCCGATGCTAAAGATTTTTAATACACTGAGTCGCCAAAAAGAGGAATTCAAGCCTATCCATGCCGGTAAAGTTGGCATGTACGTATGCGGGATCACCATTTATGACCTGTGTCACATTGGGCATGGGCGTACTTTTGTCGCTTTCGACGTTGTTGCGCGTTATTTGCGTTATTTAGGTTACTCTCTGACCTATGTGCGCAACGTGACCGATGTTGACGATAAAATAATTAAACGTGCGATTGAAAACAATGAAACCTGCGAGCAACTGACTACACGGATGTTGGCCGAAATGCACAAAGATTTCGACGCCTTGAATCTTGAACGTCCAGATTTAGAGCCGCGTGCCACTCATCATATCCCCGAAATCATTGAGCTGACCGAGCGTTTGATCGCCCGTGATCACGCCTACGTGGCGTCAAATGGTGATGTGATGTTCGCGGTAGACAGTGATCCAGATTATGGCCTGTTATCGCGTCAGGATCTGGATCAGTTGCAGGCTGGCGCTCGGGTTGAAGTGGCGGATGTCAAACGCAACCCGATGGATTTTGTTTTGTGGAAAATGTCGAAACCCGGTGAACCGAGCTGGGAATCACCATGGGGGCCGGGTCGCCCTGGCTGGCATATTGAGTGTTCCGCAATGAATGGCAAGCAGTTAGGTGCGCATTTCGATATTCACGGTGGTGGCTCTGATTTGATGTTCCCACACCATGAAAATGAAATTGCACAATCTACCTGTGCCCATGATGGCCCTTACGTGAATTACTGGATGCACTCCGGTATGGTGATGATAGACAAAGAGAAAATGTCTAAATCACTGAATAACTTCTTCACTATTCGCGATGTGTTAGCCTATTACGATGCCGAGACGGTGCGTTATTTCTTGATGTCTGGGCATTATCGCAGCCAGCTTAACTACAGTGAAGAGAACCTCAAGCAGGCACGTGCTTCATTAGAGCGCTTATATACCGCACTGCGTGGAACTGATGCGAATGCAACTCCGGCAGGTGGTGCTGAGTTTGAAGCGCGCTTCCGTGCTGCTATGGATGACGATTTCAATACCCCAGAAGCCTATTCTGTGCTGTTTGATATCGCTCGCGAAGTTAACCGGCTAAAAACTGAAGATATCGCTGCGGCGAATGGTTTGGCGGCAGAGTTGCGTAAACTGGCTCATGTGCTGGGTTTGTTGGAGCAGGATCCGGAACTGTTTCTACAAAGCGGCGCACAGACTGACGACGATGAAGTGGCAAAAATTGAAGCTTTGATTAAGCAGCGCAATGACGCCCGCAGCAGCAAAGACTGGGCGCTGGCAGATTCTGCACGTGACCAATTGAATGAGCTGGGTATTGTGTTGGAAGATGGCCCGCAAGGGACGACATGGCGTCGTAAATAAAGGTGGTTAGCTCAGCCGGTTATTGGCATCTGGCGGGTAAACTCTAAAAAAATTGCGGTGCTGGCATTGACCAGTAACCGCAATTTTTTTGCCCATACTTTATGCTGCCAGCAGGGGAGGTTAAGATCAGGCCTTAACCTGCACTTTCATGCCTTGAAACTCAACAACTTGGTCAGCTACGATTTTGCAGCGCTTGCGCGTTTCTACATTCCCGTCGACTTTTACCTGACCATCAGCGATGGCGGCTTTTGCTGAGGCGCCGCTGTCGTTCCAACCTTGCAACTTTAATAAGTCACACAGTTCGACATGCGGGTGTTTTTCCAAATGAAAAATGTCCATTACTGTCCTTTCTATCAATTTTCGTTGATGTCGTGATATTCCTCGCAGGCTTGCAAGGTATTTTGTATCAGTGTTGCGACGGTCATTGGCCCAACGCCACCGGGAACCGGTGTAATCCAACCCGCACGTTCAACAGCGACATCAAATTCTACATCTCCGACTACTTTACCACTTTCCAGGCGGTTAATGCCCACATCAATCACGATAGCGCCCGGTTTAATCCACTCGCCGGGAATAAAACCGGGCTTGCCCACTGCAACCACAAGTAAATCAGCATTTTCGACATGTTGGCGCAGATTCTTGGTGAAACGGTGCGTTACTGTGGTGGTGCACCCCGCCAGCAGCAGCTCAAGGCTCATTGGGCGGCCAACAATATTGGATGCGCCGACGACGACGGCATTTAGGCCATAAGTGGGGATTTCATAGCGCTCCAGCAGTGTAACAATACCGCGTGGGGTGCAAGGGCGCAGTTTTGGCGCACGTTGGCACAAACGGCCTACGTTATACGGATGGAAGCCATCTACGTCTTTATCTGGATGAATACGTTCCAAGACTTTGACATTATCAATCCCGGCAGGCAGCGGCAGTTGCACCAGAATCCCATCGATTTCACCGTCATCATTCAGTGAATCAATTAAAGCTAACAGCTCAGCTTCAGTAGTCGTCATCGGCAGGTCATAAGAACGGGAAACAAAACCGACCTCTTCGCATGCCTTACGCTTGCTGGCGACATAAATTTGTGATGCCGGATTCTCACCTACCAACACCACCGCAAGCCCGGGAGCACGTTTACCCGCAGCTAAACGTTTCTGTACCAACGCAGCAACTTCGTTTCTTACCTGCTGCGCAATCGTTTTACCATCAATAATTTTTGCTGACATCAGTGGAAAGGTCCATCAATTAAAAAAGCGGGAATCCACCTATTTTGTCAGAAGCGGGGCGTGCTGTCAGGCGTATAATAACGATTAATTAACGATTAAATAGCCAGATGATAAACCATAAGGCGAAAACCCATTGACTCGAAAGCGACTGCCCGTATAATCCACCCCGCAACTGACTACCGGCAGCCTCTATGCTGCGGTAAATATCAAATGCGCCCTTAGCTCAGTTGGATAGAGCAACGGCCTTCTAAGCCGTAGGTCACAGGTTCGAGCCCTGTAGGGCGTACCATCTTTACGTCTCCTGAAGTCTATCTAAGTCCATAAATCCCTTATATAATCAGTATCTCTGGAACTTCCTGGTATCCCTGCGCTTATCCACATCTACTGAGTTATATAGATAGATGGGGGTATAAATGGGGGTAAGTCCAGGTTCAATGGATTGAGATACCCCCACATGGAACTAAACGCCCGGCAAGTCGATACCGCAAAGCGAAGAGAGAAACCTTACAAGCTCTCCGACGGCGGTGGATTATTTTTATTAGTAAACACGAACGGTTCACGTTACTGGCGGTTGAAGTATCGGATTGCTGGAAAAGAAAAGCTGCTATCAATCGGGGTCTATCCTGATATCACTCTCGCTGAGGCCCGGGCCAAAAGAGATGAAGCCAAACGAATACTGGCTGCTGGTGGTGATCCCGGGGAAGAAAAAAAAGCAGATAAACAAGCTAAAAAAGTCAGTATCGATAACACGTTCGAAGCGCTGGCCAGAGAATGGCATACCTATAAAAGACCTAATTGGTCGAAAGGTTACGCCGACGATTTAATGGAATCGTTTGAAAACGATATTTTCCCCTATGTAGGAAAGCGGCCAGTAGCCGAAATCAAGCCGTTAGAGATGCTTGAAGCGCTGCGCAAATTAGAAGCGCGTGGTGTCCTCGATAAAATGCGCAAAATCCGTCAGGCGTGCAATCAGACTTTTCGCTATGCGATCGTCACCGGCAGGGCGGAGAACAACCCCGCCAGTGAGTTGGCAGGTGCTTTAGCCGTTCAGAAACATCAGCATTATCCCTACCTTTTAGCTGCTGAGCTTCCTGAATATCTCCAATCCCTTAGTGCCTACAGCGGTAGCTCTGTTACTCGAATAGCTACCCGTTTGCTCATGCTTACTGGCGTTCGAACAATTGAGTTACGTGCTGCTGAGTGGGCTGAATTCAATTTAGATAAAGGTCTGTGGGAAGTTCCCATTATTCGAATGAAAATGCGTCGCCCCCATCTGGTTCCTCTATCTGAACAGGTTTTGGAGTTGTTATTGCAACTGCATGCTATAACCGGCCGCTTTAAATTAGTTTTTCCTGGTCGCAATGACAGTTTAAAGCCAATGAGTGAGGCCAGTATCAATCAGGTCATAAAGCGTATTGGCTACCATGGCAGAGCCACCGGCCACGGTTTTCGCCACACTATGAGCACTATCTTGCATGAGCAGGGTTTCAATACTGCGTGGATAGAAACACAACTGGCGCACGTCGATAAAAACAGTATTCGCGGCACCTATAATCACGCTCAATATCTGGATGGCCGTAGAGAAATGCTGCAATGGTATGCCGACTATATGGATAGTTTGGAATGTGGTGAGAATGTAATCCATGGCAGATTTGGGAAACGGGCATAATTCGTATCACAAATTCTGAAGATAGGTTAAAACGGGCCACTATGGCAGATGGCCCAGAAGACTGAGGCTAAGATACACTTTTATGAGCAGTTTAAAGGGTTAAATTCCTGAAAGCTCGTTAATCAAAGAGGGATGCCGATCAATCATTATCAATAGCTTAAGCGAGCTACCTGATGGAATCCTTCTATGTTGCTCCCACGCTTCAACTAATGAAGGACTCACACCAACAAGTTGTGCAAAGTCTTTTTGCCTGTACCCAATTTTCTTTCTGATTTCTTTTACATCAGGGATAGCAACCTCAGTGACTCTGCCTGCTTTTAATTCATCATGGCTAATCGCTACAGCCTGTTTCGCGGATGTCATTAAATCATTGAAAAAATCACTCATGCCGCACTCCCTTTGATTTGTATTATCACATCTTTGAATTGCTGTTTCTCACTACTGGTCAGCGTATCTTTTTGATTTTTGGGTAGACAGTAAAAAACCATATCCTTCCCTGTGGTTCCTGATAGTAATAAATAACGCGGACACCACCACTTTTCCCTTTCTGGCCGATGGCAAATCTTACCTTGCGTACACCGCCGGTACCCACAATCAATGCACCCGAAGATGGGTTTAATAGCAAGACTTGTTGAAGCTCCCTGAACTCATCTTCGGTTAGTAATACCTCCCGTTGCTTAGAGAAGAACGGGTTTTCAATGAACTGCAAAAAATCCATTATGTAGTCATCCTTGACATCACCTTAACTTAGGCTGAGTTAATTTTAGTCTTACATGGTAAGGATTTCAATCTGTTTATTGACTAATGCATACTTTCGGGAAAGGCATCTCACGATGCCTTTTTGTATTTTGGGCGTTATGCCGCAGCTTCCAGAGGTTCGTTGAGATCTTGATGATAGATGCGGTGTAGCAGGTCTATTTGCTGTTGTAGGACAAAGTTGAGTATTTCTTTCACTTCCTGAGATTCGAGTGTGATGACGGCGTAAATCAGCGCACGGCAGTGATCAATGACTTCTTCTAATTCCGCGGGTGTGTTATCGAACATAGCGCACCTCCCGTGAAAAAGCAGAGGCTCTGATGTGCTGTTGGTGATGGTGTTTAGGAATATAAACAGTTTTGGAATACTTAAATATTGTCACATCCATGATGACGACCTTTCTGTTGATATTTTTTACTTCACCACTAAGAGGTTCGAATCACTTGGGTGGTGAACTGGACGAGGTTCGAACTACCGGTCAACAGAGAACACCGGCGCATCTTGCGATGCCCCCGCCCAGCTCACCATTGTTTTTCACAGGTGTAACTGTACCCGCACATAGTAACCGCCATCGCTGCCGAGAGCAGATCAAAATAGCAAAATTGAGGGTCATTAGGGCTGGGGGAGCGGATCACGCCGAGCGCATCCTTAATCAGTAACGGTGGCGTCAATGGCCTGGCATCCGTCAATTCTATCAGCAGCCAGTTAGCTATCTGCGCCTGACTCATTGCAGGGTGAAGCCGTGATATCCGGTTAATCAGCTCCCTGATACTGATAAATTCCTGCTGCTTCGCCTTGAGCTTTTCCGCTGGGTTTATCATGAGATTACTCCTGTTATCTCTGGTTGGCCCTGCTTTGAATGGTACCGAACATAATGGTTCAAAGTGAAAGTAGTAGGGGATGGTGTTGATTTCAGTTCGGTGTACAGTGATATTCAATCGGATGTATCGCTATAGGTTTTTTGAGATAATCATAAAGTTACTTTTGAGATAATCTACAAACAATAATCTGTTAACATTATGACTATAAAGTGTTTTTTAATCTATTTTTAAGATAATCATATTTACATATTTGAGATAATCTAACTTTATGCCTAAATTTAATCACTATGATTTAGCACTGTTAAACCCCAGTTTCGACTCGCCACTGGTTGATGCGTTGACCGAGCTTGAGTTACTGAGACACCTGCGCCTTGAAACTGATGTGCATCCTTTGTTATTTGCCCAGTTAAAAAGCATTTTTCATATGTTGGAATGATGCTTTTGATGGTTAAACATAGGATAAAGATAACAAAGCCATTCCCCAATCTGGGCTTTTTTTCAGCCCAATTTGGGAGCAAACATTAATTCGAGGGTATTGTTGGTGGTATATGAATAATTTAACTAAAAAACATTATTTAACAATTGGTTAAGTGTTTAGTTTTACTCCTGTAGGATCTCCAAATTATCCGTATGGGACGAATTTGGGACGTAACCGCCAAAAATGCTATCAATTTGCTTGGCATGAACACTCAAATAACACAGTGTAAGGTGTGCATATCTCTGTACCATTTCAATCGATTCCTAACCGCCCATTTCTTGCAAACTCCCTCCCTTGCCCCTGATCGGCAATGCGCTGGCGACGCCAAATGCTTTTCCAGTATCCGTTGCCGTTCCTGTTGATGAATACTTTGTTGAACCGGGATTAATTCTGCGCAATGATTGACGTGAGTAATAGTTACCGCAGGAAGTAATACGCCAGCAATTAATATAAAATTATAGGAAAACAGCTAGGGCATACTCTTATTTTCCCTGATAGGTAGATAAAGAGTAGATTTAAATAATTTATTGCATTATTCCTGCTTATCTATTGTTTTTAAGGTGTTTTTAATTCTATAAATAACACAGTAGCGCCTGATTATTGTGGGAGATATCCTGAAATCTGGATAAAGCCAAGAAATATCTTATTCTGATGGATGCAAAGTGAAAGGAAGTAAATATTAAATATCGCCGTAAATGTTAAATCAATTGTTACGTTTACGCCCATGAGTATGATAAAATCAATGCAGATTTTGAGCTTGGCAGAGTATGTCCGTTCCCCAATTAACAAAGCTTCGTAATCCGTAAAAGTCTGGCAGTTCCTGAACGTGACAACCTGTTTTGTGATGATGAAATGTAATTCAACATATAAAATACTGGCAGTATTAAATATCAGGAAAGTAAATGTTAGAAATTTTCGATGTCCGATACAGTGAGTTGACTGATGTACGGTCTGAAGATCTGTATAAATTGAGGAAAAAGACATTTAAAGATCGGCTTAATTGGGCGGTGAATTGCAGTAATGATATGGAATTCGATGAATATGACAATCCAGATACACGTTACCTACTGGGTGTTTATCAGGGGCAATTAATCTGTAGTGTCCGTTTTATCCCTCTCCGTCTACCTAATATGATCACCCATACTTTTAACGCTCTCTTCTCTGACGTGGTGTTACCTACAGAAGGGTATATAGAGTCGAGCCGTTTCTTTGTTGATAAAACCCGCGCCCAGTTGCTTTTGGGGAGCCGTTATCCCATCAGTTATGTGTTCTTTCTGTCGATTATTAATTACTCTCGACATCATGGATACTTAGGTATTTATACTATTGTCAGCCGGGCCATGTTCACCATACTTAGGCGATCAGGTTGGCAGGTAGAGGTAATAGAAGAAGGCGATGTTGCGGAAAAAGAACGTATCTATCTACTGCGTCTCCCGACAGATCAGAATAACCAGGCTCGTTTACTCCGACAAGTTAGTCAACTCTTGCAGGATCCAGATCTTACATTGAGTACATGGCCAATGGTGCTGCCTATCATATCAGAACCGGTTTGATCAGTTCGAGTTCAACGCCAAGCCTGATTGCCTGTTTGGCGTTAATCACTCCCAGTTTTTTTACCACATTTCCTATGTGATATTTTACTGTTCTTGGCGTGATGTCTGTAATCAGCGCAATTTCCTGATAGGTTTTTCCCATGCTGGCCCAGTGAAGTACTTCATTTTCGCGGGGGGTTAAAATGGCTTTACTCGGTATTTCTACCCCTTTGCGTTCTGGGTTATTACCCTTATTTTGACTTAGCATAAGCATCTTTTCATGGATTTCGATCAGGGATATCTGTAGTTTCCCCCTGTCTTTAGATACACTATCTTCTCGTCCTTGTTGAACACTATCGTCCATTATCAGTGATAACATTGCCATGTTATTCATTGTATCGTGGAGGACATAAGTGTAGCCATTAACGATATTATATTGTTTGGAAAGGGTAAAAATTTTTGATGATTTTAAATCTGACAAGATAGTGATATTTTCATCCCATGAGAACGGTGAGAATCGTTTCAAAGCAGTTAGAACGATGGGATCGATATGTTGGAAGCTATTGGTTGTGTAGAGTTCAGCCCACTCATTTGGATAGCTGGTAATAATAAATATATCGGCAGAATTCTTTTTATTGATCACCATATAAGTGTATTTGGGATTACCATAGGCGATGAGTTTTCTATCAATATAATCACGCAGCGTTTCTATTATCTCTGCATTTTTTTTGAAACCAGAATGCATTTCCCCACTCCATTTACTGTCTTAAAGTACAATACAATATTGCCCTTTAGTACAACTATCGTCCTACGCTAGCATCCGTATAATCATCATCAGGAGTTGATAAAAAAACCTGACCATGAGAGTCAGGCGACAACATTAGTCTAATCAACACCAGGGAAAACAATAAATATACTGATGGAAAATGCTACAGAAGTGCATTTGTTTTTGCAAGTGTAACTTCTGGAGTATGAAATATAATGAACTACTTACTTGTCCTTATTCCTCTTTCGACAGACCAAGATTAATTAGCATGTGAATTACTTTGCATTTTCAGGTAATAATATGATTGATAACGATTGGAATTAGATTAGATTATCCTGTTAGAAATAAACATCGTCATGATCCTTCCTCACTCGCAATTCAATAGCACCCGCCCAAAGTAGGCATTCTCAGTAGATCATTGTCTTTTGGGGCATTGGCGCTGCCAATACTTAAGCAGCACCAGGCTTTCATCATTACTGGATTTTGTTAATTGTAATGGCTCAATAAGACCGGACACATTATTAGAGATTTAATAAACAATATTAACGAGGTGAAAATGTTACGGCTACGACAATATGAGCCCAGGTGGATTTTCATTTAGAGTTCAATGTGGGCTCATTGCGAACTCGGCCATTTACGATGGCAAACCGCTACCAATCGGTTACTCCTCGCATTGGACGCTTAACAATGCGATCCCAGCTTCGTGGTAATCAGCAGCATCTTCCGGCAGGGTATCGAGCACAATGGTGTCGATTTGTGCCGGAGTGGCGAACTGCGCCAGTGAAGTGTTGCCCAGCTTTGTATGATCGCAGACTACAATCACCTGATTGGCGTGTTCCACCATACTGCGTTTGGTTTCTGCTAGCATAATGTCGGCCACGCATGCCCCATACCTACAGACGAAATATCTCCTCTAAATCTCAGGTTGAAAGTTTGTCACGTTTAAGGGGTAAACTTGAGGGTCGAACAGCCCAAAGGGATATTCCCCTTCAGGCTCTCTCACAACCGCACATGGAATAACCGGCATTCACCACCGGTAATAAATATGTTCCGCATGCTCGCGTGCTGACGCGTCATTCCCTTCCAGTCTTGCCGCAATAGTTAGAGCAAAATCAAATACGCGGCCTAATCCTTTGCCGCTGATTAAGTTACCGTCTTCCACCACGTCTGCATCCACGTAAACGCCGTCTGTGACTTGTTGCCATAAGTCACCAGAGCACACATAGCGACGGCCTTTCAACAAACCGTTACCTCCTAATACCCGCGCTGCAGCAGAACAAATTGGACAGATAAATTTCCCCGCTTCATCGTGGCGCTGCACAAAAGCAATCACGCTTTTGCTGTTAGCCATGAATATGCTGCCTTCCGGGCCACCCGGTAAAACGATGGCATCAAATGTAGTATCAAAACTTTCACTCAGTGTAGCATCGGCCACCATCGGGATATCGTGATAGCTCACCACTGTACGGGTATCAACACAGGAAAGTGTTTGTACATTAATCTTCAACCTGCGAAGAATATCAATGGTAACAATGGCTTCCCCTTCTTCAAAACCGGGTGCCAGTAGTACTGCAACAGTTTTCATTACTGCCCTCCAGGGGTTAAAACTTACCAGTAGGAATGCCAAACTTGACGCAGTCGTGCCAGCGCTTCGAGGTAGAAATAGTCTCCCCAACTGCAACATTCATCGACTCCTTTACCGCTCGCCATGTGGTAAACCGAGTGTTTCAGCAGACCTTCACACGCCTCATCATCGCGCGCCAGATAGTTGTCGGTAAGCGACTCAACAATGCACAGTGCCATTTCTTCGTAATGGGCGCGATGTTGGTCAAGTGTTGGCAATATCTTCACCAGTTCTAGTAGGCCGCAGGCTGCAATTGCCGCCGCCGAGCTGTCGCGTACTGCATTAGTGCCGAGCAATGCCAGATCCCAATGGCAAATGTTATCCTCCGGCAGGCGGTTGATAAAATAATGCGCCAAGCTGCGTGACAGTTCGACCATGCTTTTGTCACCGGAATGCAAGTAGCTGAGCAGGAAGCCGTAAATACCCCATGCCTGTCCGCGCGACCAGCAAGACGTGTCGTTGTAGCCTTGATGTGTGTTGCCGAAACGCGGCTCACCTGTTTTCACATCCATATAGTAAGTGTGCCAGGTCGAGGCGTCCGGCCGGACGATGTATTTCGCTGCCTGTTCGACGTGTGCTATCGCCGCCTGTGCATAACGTGGGTCGCCGGTTTGCTCGCTGGCCCAGTACAGCAGTGGTAGATTCATATTACAGTCGATTATCATACGCCCCTGCTGCTCTGGGTCGTTTAAGTCGCCCCATGCCTGAATGATTTTCGCTGTCGGATTAAAGCGTTCCATCAGTGCATCGGCAGCCTTCAGTGCCGACCGACGAGCAGATTCATTACCGGTTAGTCGCCATGCGTTAACGCAGGATAATGAATACAGGAAGCCGAGATCGTGAGTCGCCGTATCGATGCGTTTCTCGATACGTTCCGTGAATGAAGCAACATAGCGCTCGGCAGCTTCACGGTACTTCTTATCCCCGGTCATTTCCCAGACCAGCCAAAGTTGTCCTGGCCAAAAACCCGTGGTCCATTCCACGTTTTCAGTACGTGGCCAGACGCCATTTTCACAAGCTTCACCGGGGAATTTATCGCCAAAGGCAATCATGTTTTTGTCCAGCTTGCGCGTAATGCGTGCCAGTGCTTCGTCCAGTTTATGGCGCAGTGCCAGTCTATCGGTCTGGTGCAGTTCAATCGGGCGCAGGGCCTCAGTCTTCACAGAATGAGTCATAACATCTCCTGAATTAAGGTTTAACAGGTTCAATCGGGGCAGTATTGAGCACTGGGGTAAAATTACGAGATTCATCGCGTTTTGATTGACAGCGCGAGAGTGTAAAGGCGGAAATTAAAGTAAACAGCAACGCGCAAGAACCCATCATCAGGTAGGTGTGCTCAAAGCCAATTTTGTCGTAAAGATAGCCAGCAGGAGGCGCAACCACGACGGAACCGACATATATCATCGCCTGATAGCCAAGCAGGTACATGGTCGCGTTAACTTTCTTGTTAAAATGTTCGGCGATGTATTTGAAAACTGAAATCAGCAGCAGTGAAATCTCAAGGCCGTAGAAGGGTTTAATGATCGAAATAATCAACGGATCGGAGGTCAGGCCGGAAGCAATCAAGCGCGCACCCACCACGCAACCGCAGAGCAGTAGCCCGCGTTTTGCTCCGTAATAGTTAACCAGTAGCGGGATAAACATCATCATCACAAACTCGGTGCCGGACTGAACGGTACTCAGATAGCCGTACCAGGCATTGCCCTGTTCTTTGGTCGAGAAGAACGAGACGAAATAGCGCGGGAACTGCTGCTCGGCGATAAACATCATCCACACTACGCCAGCGACGTAGAGGCTAAACATCCAGAACTTGCGGTTTTGTAACAGCACCAATACATCGGCAAAAACAATCTTATTCGCCGAAACTACATTGTTATTACGCAAGTGTTCGTCGCCAATTTTCAGGCTAATCAGCACCAGCAGCATCAGAACTGAAGTGGTGCTACTAACAATGAAATTTGCCAGCGGTGTGAAGTTAAACAGCAGGCCAGATACCGAAGCCGCCATCGCCCAGCCGAGCGATCCCCACATACGAATACGACCAAACTCCAGGCCATATAAACGGCTAAAGCGGTCAGCATAAGATTCGGACGCAGCCACACCCGCATACCAGCCGAGGCTTAGGTAGAACGCACCGATAACAATCCCTACCATGGTGTGACTCAAAAGTAGAGGCTGGTAAATAAACACGAAGAAAGGTGCCATCAGCGCGGACACCAGGCAAACGAAATAGAGCAGGTATTTGCTCATGCCGATTTTGTCCATGATGTAGCCATAAATCGGTTTGAGGATCACTGCAAATACGCCGTTAATGGCAAATACGCTGCCGATAGTGATGCTGTCCAGCCCGACTTTCTGGCTGAGCCACAGTGCATAAAGTCCAAAACTTGATGACCAAGTAAAGAAATAGAGAAAAATGAAGCTGCTCATTTTTATCTGTGCGGTGCGAGTAATTGTCGAAATCGTCATACGAGTTTCTCCTGAGCCATCACGGCAAATCGACTAAAGTGAGACGTTTTTCATGATGGGCCGTTACCAGGCGTACTTCGTCATCGCCAATAAGGACCTGTGGGCAAAGCTGTGCATTGAAGGCTGATGTCTCTCCAGCCCAGACTGCGCTAATCAACACGTGTTTCCCTTGCGTGATTTCTCCTCGTAAAAGTGGGATCGCGGCACGTTCGGCAAACAATAAATTGCTGTTCGGTGGCGTTAACACTTGTTCGCCACTGCGCATATTTGAACTTAAACAAAAGATCGCGCTGACATCCGTCGGGGTGGTGAACTGGCAACTACCGTGCTCCATCTGAGCTTGCTGCATCGTGCTATTTGGCAGGCTGAAACCGCCTTCTGCCGTGTCGAGATCGCGCGCGGTGCTGATGTGGTGAACACGTATTTGCCAGTCACCAAGTGGTAGCAGCCAAGTGTCGATGGTGACGTCGTGCCACGGCTGCCAGCGGCTGTAAATTGCGCTGTCCTCCGTTCGTACAAAAGAACAGTCACGTCGCCCGCGCCAGTAATTGTCTTTTTCGCTCAGTAACAGCATCGAGTCTGCACTTGCGTGGGAAAGACCATAGCGTCCACGTTCAATGGTGAAGCCGTAGCGAGTGGAGTAAGCAAATTTGCAGTATTTGGTTTCGGTATTGACGAAATTATTCAGCTCAAGTTGCCCGGAGGTCAGCATCCATAAATGACCGGGCTGGTGAACCAGAATTTGATCGGCATGGGGAATGCTGTGCTGTGCGGCAAGCTCTGGTAACGGTAATTCCTGTGCTTGCCAAAACTCATCGTCTTCACCCAATGCAAGTACCAACATGGTTTTCAGCCCCCAGTACGGTGAACCCGGAGCGTTGTAATCTTCCGCCATAATCAGGTTCGGATAGCTGTAACCCACACTTAATATGCCGTCGCGATCGAACAACGGCTGTTTCATCCACCAGCGTAAATGGCGCAAAACAATGCCTTTTACTACGCCCGGCGAGTAAACCTCTAAACCGGCAAAGGCGGCGGTGCTCCAAAAAGCTGCCTGCGCAAAGCGATAGGTTAGACTGCGGCCAAACGGAATAGCAGCCCCGTCGTCGGCAAAGAAATGAATAAAATCAGCAGCAAACTGAGTGGCTCGGTGGCGTAGTATTGCGCAGCGTTTGGGGTCAACATCGGTCATCAATTTCGAATAAATCAGACCGTAGAAATGGAAGGCCATAGATATGTAGTAATCACGTGGACGGCCCTGCCCGTCGGAATACCAACCGTCACCGAGATAATAGTGCTCCATCGCGGCGAAGTGCTTTTCCAGCGCTAGCGGGTTTTCCGGCATCCCGGCATGATGAAAACCAACCTGTACCAGAATCGGGAAAAAGTGCCAGTTGTTATCAGGTATGTCCTGAGTTTCACACTGTTTCAGCCAACGCCAAAAGTTGTTCTTTTCCTGCTCGTTAAAATGTGCCAGCACGGATTTATGGGCCAGCGCCAATAACAGCCCGTAAGCGGCCATTTCCACAATGCGCTGGTCGTAAGGTGCAACTTCACCCCAATAATCAATATGCTGAGGATCTGTACCGTTTTTTATTGCCTGAATATAAAAAGCAAAATGTTCCGGCTCGCCGCCGCTAGCAAGTAATGGTGTCACTCCCCACAGCAGACGTGAAAAAGTTTCCATACTCGCCACTGCTTGTCCGTAATGTGCAGTGAAATTAGCGAGGTCTATGCGGCTAGCATCCTTTTTAAAAAAAGGCGTAACTGCGTTAAGTAATTCATTAACCAATTGCTGGGTATCATTCCGGCACAGCAACGGATTGGATACAGTTATATTTTTAGGTTGCACGATGTCCTCCCGCTTAAAACGAGAAATAGATAAGTCATTGTTATTAATGTTTTCTAAAGATATTTACACGACGTCGTAGCGAAGAGTAACTGCTTTTATTTAGTACACTGAGTGAGCCTGCTCACAAAATTGAACCGCCGTTTCAAATTCACTGGATTTTTCATATCGCAGCGGTAATAAATTGTAATTGGTAGCGTAAAAATTTAAATTTGTTGTCCTGGAGAATAATGAGCGAAGCACAACTGCTTGAGCGGATCACTCTTGATAGTCGGGTTATATCCTTTAACCGTCAGCGTTCTTTGAGCGCGGTGTATTATCACTGGCATCAGTGCGTGGAATTGCTTTATATCTCAAAAGGCTACGGTATTGTGGTGGTTGATAATCAACACTACACAGCACGGCCCGGGCGTTTGTTTATCTTCCCGCCGTTTCGCCTGCATAAAGTTCACGTTGATGACAGTGAGAAAAACCACTATCACCGTACTACCATGCATATTGAGCAATCGGTGGTCGAGAGCGCTCTGCATGCGTTTCCACGGCATCAGGCACAGTTTGCGGCGCTTGCTGCCAGCAATGTTCCTGCGCAGGTCTACGACTTAAGCGAACGTGCGGATTTTATGGAAACTATTCTTACGCAGTTTGATGCGATAGATGCCACAGGCCATTATCCTGCCTGCGAAGTGGCTTTTCTGATGATGCAAATCATGGCCTTCTTGCCCGCGCAGCCGCAGTCGCTGGTTTCACAACAGCAAACGGTGGCTTCACGCATCATGAGCTGGATTGAAATATACTACTCAGAGAAGTTTTCTCTTGATGAGCTGGCACAGGCGATGGGGCTTTCGCGTAGCTATACTTCACGCGTGTTCCATCAGCAAACCGGTGGAAGCATTCAGGAATTTCTGCTAACTCGCCGCATAAAGCGCAGTTGCGACTTGTTGCGTACTACGGCAGACAGTATTGATGCTATCGCCATAGCGGTGGGTTTTAATGAAGTAACCTATTTTATTACCTGCTTTAAGAAGATGATGCTTCAGACGCCATTGCAGTACCGCAAATCATCTCACCACCGGCAGCCAGTTTAAATATTAGAAATGTGCAATTGAACATTATATTCAGTCAGTAAATTGAATTAATTTTAATTCAGCACAATTAATATATCGTTTCTATATTCTTTAATTACCTAAATTACTATTAACTTATCTCAAATAATAACATCGGATACACTTGGATATTCATGTTGTCGCTACCTTTTCCCCTCCAGCCACTCAAGCTCTTAATATCGCCCAACTCTGATAACTAAACTGGAGTCGCAGTGGCTTTCTGGTGCACTGAATCCACGCCGTCAGCAATGTATTACGGTTAGGATCGGGGAATTTATCTGTGATGCCGAAATGCTGGGCAGTCATAGTTATGTCCATATCGCGGTGTATCACGAACTATCTTCGTTACCTTCAGAAGGAGGAGGGGCACCTGACGTTTAAACGCCTTGGGCTGATAGAGCATTATTAAGAAGCACTATTCGGGTATGCTGGTAAGGCTCATCTGAGCTGCTATTCCTCAACCGGCTTTTCTTTAGTAAACTCACTTAAAATTGTAAAGTCTGTCTTCTTTTAACTCATTGATATATTGATGCTATCAATCAAAAATCACTGAGTATATAAAGTAAGTTTATCATTATTTATAATTCAATGAATTAGACTTTATTGGCGAGTCCGGATTTCCTATTGCTATCAAGTTCGCATCGTGGACAATGTTTAATCATGTACTACGTGTATATCAACGAAATCAATAATTTTCATTAAATTATGGGGCAGGGATGGACATAAATACTCAGGGATTTGCATCATACTGGCGCAACTCCTTAGCAGATGCCGAGTCTGGCAAAGGGGCATTTGAGCGCAGAGATACGGATGCATTCACCCCGTGGATGGATATCACCACGGGACGATTGAATGAGGAAATTGTTCGCGCGTTCTTTGAGGGGGAAGGCGATACGGTGAAAACCGTTGAGGTACTGCTACGCCCACAAGCGTGGATCCGCCTGATACAGCATGGCAAAGAACGGACGGCCGGAGCGCCGGGCATCGTCACGCCGTTAGTGACTTCTGCTCTCCTGAATCGTGAAGGATTTTTATTCCCCACAGGGGCAACCACCATTCCTCGTGATCTACTCGAACCGCTCCCCAAAGGCACCTTCTCAATTGGCGAGATGGCGCAATATGATAAATATAAAACCACGCATAACTCGACTACCTTTGATGAGGATGATGAACAGCAAGGCCTTGAGGAAAATGACGAGCAGCGAGCTGAACGTTATGCAAAGCACCAGTTGCAATGGCAAAAGTATCTAACTGAGTCAAATAATCTCCTGAAGAACGTGGCCGAAACATGGCTCTCTACCCACGAGCAATACGAACCGGCTGGGTATGGTTATGTTATCAAAGCGAACCAACCCGGAGGGGCCAGTATCCATATCCTGCCCATGTACGATCATCTGCTGACGTGCAAAAAAGAGGTTCCGTTACTAACGCGCTTTGCTTCGACTAAAATGCCATCTGTAGAACCTCTCCTTGCCGCCAATGCCATGTTCTGCGAGCGTCTGGGGCATTCCGGGGATGAGTTCCCGCTGGCAATGGCGCAGCGAGATGCCCTAAACCATTATCTCACCCAGCAATCGGGCGATATCCTCGCGGTTAATGGCCCGCCGGGAACCGGAAAAACTACTCTGGTTCTCTCAATCATTGCCACTGAATGGGCAAGAGCGGCCCTCAATAAAATCGAGCCACCAGTGGTAATAGCCGCATCAACCAACAATCAGGCTGTGACCAACATCATTGAAGCGTTTGGTAAAGATTTTTCCACAGGCACTGGAGCAATGGCCGGGCGCTGGTTACCTGGGCTGAAAAGTTATGGTGCTTACTTCCCGTCTTCGGGTCGTAAGGCCGACGCCGCGAAAAAATACCAGACTGATGACTTTTTTAACCGTGTTGAATCTCTGGAATACGTTGAAGAGGCACAGGTCTTCTATCTGGAAAAGGCAAGGGCGGCGTTCCCGTCGTCGGATTGCAGCTCTCCCGAACGCGCCGCGGATCTTCTACACAAATGTTTAGTCGAGCACTCCGAACAGCTTAAGCAAATTAATCCGGCATGGGATAGTCTGAACCGTATTCGTGAGGAACGGACCGCTATCAGCGAAGATCTCGACCAGTACGTTCAGGATAAAAATACGTTACTACTCGGCAGCACGAATGAAATTGCATTTTTGAACCAAGGCAAAAAACAGTGGCAGCAATATCGGGCGGACGAGTCGATGGTGTATGCGTTCTTCTCCTGGCTCCCCGCAGTCCGTACTAAGCGCCACTATAAGATTAACCTCTTTCTGGACGAGATGTTTGGCGCAAGGATGGCTGCGTTTCGGGGTACCGCACCTGAAGGTATCGACGCGTATATTGACGACCTTGTTGCCCAGGTGAAAACAGAACAGGATGGATATCAGCAGCAAATCGATCTTGCTCAAGACGTTTCCCGACGCGAAAGCAAGGCTACCCGATATTGGCATGAACTAACCCAGTCACTAGGGCATACAAGCGAAGAGGAGCTGAGCCTGGCTGGAGCTGATGAGCTTGCCGATATGAAGATCCGCTTCCCGGCATTCCAGTTGGCGACCCACTACTGGGAAGGTCGCTGGCTGATGGATATGGCGGCGATTGATAATCTTCAAAAAGAAAAAGGCCGCAAAGGAGCTAAAACTGTTAAGGCCCGCTGGCAGCGCAGGATGAAGCTCACACCTTGTGTTGTGATGACCTGCTACATGCTGCCTCACCATATGAAAACCAATGAATTTGCCGGAAAGGGCAAGCCATTTGATAAAAGCTATTTTTATAATCTTGCCGATCTGTTGATCGTCGATGAAGCTGGGCAGGTGCTCCCCGAAGTGGCAGCAGCCTCCTTCGCATTAGCGAAGAAAGCGCTGGTGATTGGCGATACTGAGCAGATTGCGCCGATCTGGAACAGTTTACCCAGCATTGATATCGGTAATATGGTGGAGGAGAACATTCTCCCCGGCGGTACTCAGGAAGAGCTTACGGATGCCTATGCACTGGTGTGTGATTCAGGGAAAAGTGCAGCATCGGGCAGCGTAATGAAGATTGCCCAGTTTAACTCTCGCTATCACTACGATCCGGATTTAGCCCGTGGGATGTATCTGTACGAGCACCGTCGCTGCTTCGATAACATTATCGGCTACTGCAATACTCTGTGCTATCACGGCAAGTTACAACCAAAACGGGGAACCGAAAATGAGACGCTTTTTCCTGCGATGGGCTATCTGCATATTGATGGCAAAGGCATGCAGGCAAACAGTGGGAGCCGTTATAACGCTTTCGAGGCAGAGACAATAGCGGCTTGGCTCACAGCTCACAAAGAAGAAATCGAGCATCATTACGATAAACCGCTGCATAAAGTGGTTGGAGTCGTGACACCATTTTCAGCGCAGGTCAACGCTATCAAAGCCGCATTACGCAAGCTCGATATTAACTGTAGCGGTAGTGAGGATTCGCTAACGGTTGGTACAGTGCATTCGTTGCAGGGGGCAGAAAGAGCAATTGTGCTCTTCTCACCGGTCTATTCGAAACATGAAGATGGTGGGTTTATCGACAGCGATAGTAGCATGCTGAATGTTGCCGTATCCCGCGCTAAAGATAGCTTCCTGGTCTTTGGTGATATGGACTTATTCGAGATCCAGCCCGGATCTTCCCCGCGAGGGTTATTGGCAAAATATCTGTTTGCTTCCACCAACAATGCATTGCAGTTTGAGTTTCAGGAGCGCAAAGATTTAAGCGCGGCACAAACGCAGATCTCAACCTTGCACGGTGTGGAACAGCATGATGCATTTCTTAACCAGACTTTTGGCACTATCGGAAAGAGCATTACTATCGTTTCCCCTTGGCTGACTTGGCAAAAGCTGGAACAAACCGGCTTTTTGACGTCGATGATCCAGGCGCGCTCACGCGGCATTGATATCACTGTGGTGACAGATAGAAATTACAATACCGAACACGTTGATTATGAAAAACGCAAAGAGAAACGACAGCGCCTTAACGATGCTGTAGAAAAGCTTAACGAGATAGGTATTACTACAAAACTGGTCAATCGCGTTCACAGTAAAATTGTGATTGGGGACGAGGGTTTACTCTGCGTAGGGTCGTTTAACTGGTTTAGTGCCGCTCGAGAAGATAGGTATCAACGATACGATACGTCGATGGTGTACCATGGCGAAAGCTTAAAAGGTGAAATCAAAACGATTTATACCAGCCTGGAACAGCGTCAGTTATAGGGGCGCGCGAGTTGTCTAGGAAGGTGTCGACTTTTTGTGTATCAGATCTGTATGTCAATCAATGGGACAGGTCAGCGTGCAGTGGATAAAATGACGAAAGCAAGCGAGCCAGAAAGCATACGTATTGCCTGAGCCATAGATTCATCACAGGGCAACTGGCCCTAAAGTCTGATTTATTAAGCAATGCAGTTAATCAAGACAGTACAGCCAGTCCATTTTTACCTAGAATGCTCATTAACTCGCCAGCGTTGCAAGCGAATGGACATTGTCTGGAATAAGATACTTCCAGAGTCTATCGAGTAAAACGGAAGCGCTTTCACTATTATTTAGGGTAAAACAGCCTGTCTGATGTTGCTGCCACCAGGATTCACACTCCAGCCTTTCAAGTTCTTGATTGCGAGGAACCAGTAACAATGAAAGTACCGGTCGCTTTTGCTGCAAACGCAGGGAATCATGATAAATATGTGCGGATGCCATTTCTTCAAGAATGCGCTTTCCTCGTGAAGTATATTTACTGTCCAGGCAGATGAACTGCGTTGTACCTGATGTGGTGATTTCCAGTATCAAATCGGGTCTACGCATGGAGCTAATGGAATGGGGCATATCGTCGTTTATTGACGGTCTTTTTAATAAAGCGGGAAACGACTTTTGGCTATGCAGTTTAATGCTCTGGCCATTATGTTTTGCCCGGAATGTAAGTCTTCCGGCGTATTGCGACAGTTTCCATTTTATGTCGGGAAGTTTACGTTTTAGCCCTTCCGCTAACGCGACAAAACACCACGCCTCGTAGACATCCCAGCTTGGTATCAGATAATGGTTTTCATCACGGGACAAGCCGGATATACCTTCACGAAGTAATCTGACTCCCATGCGCCAAGTCAGTTGGTAGTGAGGGTGTCCGGCAATGGCATCGAAATCCAGACCATTCGACTGTTTTGGGTCAGCAGCGAAAAAGGGCATCTGTTCGACGGTGTAACGCAACTGCTTCTTTGCAGCTATCAGATAGTCAATCCTCCGTTCCAGCCGATCGTTGATATTGGTTCGTGTATCGGAGATTTCCTTAACGTTAGCCTTTTGTATGTTCTTTAGAGTGGTGAGCACCTGGGTTACCCGGCGGTCAATAAGCTGCAACTGGTATTTTAATTGACGGTTGGCAGGAGTATCCCAGGTGATATCGGAATGTGTGGCCCTTACCTGTAACTGATTGATATCATTATCGGAGCATCGCGACTCCGCAGAGCTCCCAGTCAGCAGATCTGCATACCGGACAAGTTGTTGCACTACTGAAGGTGTAATCTGTTTCAGTCTGCCCAGTGGATATTGTTTCGTCTGTTGTTGATATCCGTAAACAGGGTGATGAAGAACGGCGTTCAATCCCTGTTCATAACGTGGGAAAAACTGCTTTATACGTGCATAACGTAGCCAGACCCCCGCATAGCGCGACATTCCCCCTAATTGATGTTGAGCAGGTTCACTGCCTGCAATTCTTAAACTGTCAAAGGCGATTATATCCTGGAGGAATTGCTGCCACGCTTCTTTGCCACTTTTTAGCGGATCATTGCTCACGTCCACACGCCAGCTCACAGTGGTACCTCTATCATCCAGCACCAACTCTAGATCCACTTCTCCTGCATAGAAATTAGGGTGCCAGATCCAGTAACCGGAAATCTTCTGCAAGCAGGCGTCATCAGCGTATAGTTGAGCATTCTGCAATTCCTGAGGGCACTCGATCAGGTATCTGCGCAACTCCGAGAATCCTGTTACCGGCTGGTTTGCCTGATCCAGCATTGCGCAGTGATCTGAATTGATGTTTTCTTCTAGCCAAACTCTCAGTTTCATATTAGCGCCAGAACCTCATCATGCCCGCATTTTCCAAATCAGCAGTTAACGAGGCTATTTTGCGTGCGCAGCGTATCAGGCGGAATGCTTCACATGATGAATGACATTCTGCCAGCAACTGCCGTAGACGGTCGCTATCTGACCCGCGAAGCTTGGGCAGAACGCGGGCATAGATCACGTCATCCAAGGTGTTTTCTAGCCTAAATGAGTCAGACTGACGAGCGAGTGAAACATAGCTAAGTACATCTTCAATGGTACGCCAGCCGAAGTGTAATCGTTCAGGTTGTAAGTGCCCTAAGAGTGCCTCTAAGACTCTGCGAACATGGCTCTGTTCATCATTGGTCAATCCGTACTTAGTCCAACTAGGGAAGTCATCTAGATTGATATCCCAGAACTCCATTGTCCACGCCCTGTCGAGGACTTTATCCGACAGGCCATGAGTCGTTTCATCCATGTTAAGAGTACCTATAAAAGCTACATTAGAAGGGTAACGCATACGAGCAGGCACACCATCGAACATGTCACCTTCACTATGTAGCATCAACGGTGAACCAGACTCCATTGCTGAAAGGAATGGTGCGAAGTAATGCTCCGGATGGGAGAGGTTCATTTCATCCAGGATGATCACAAACGGTTTGTCGGGGGTATTGGCTGCCTCAAGTAAGAAGTTCAGCAACGGGGTCCGTGTATAACTTTCTGGACGTAGCGGGTTGATATAGCCTAATAGGGGCGACGGATCGTACCAGCCTGGCAAGACCGCCTGAATGAACCAGGTTTTTTTATCATCATCAAAGGTAGAACCAGAATGATGAGAACCTAATGCCTGAGCATACCTTAGTGCGAGTTGTGTCTTTCCTGATCCCGAGAGACCGGCGAGTATCGCGAAGTGTCGTTGTTTATTTGACCAAAGACCTAAATGAAGTTGTTCAACCTGCCAGAGTTGAAAAGCACTATCTTTGACGACGTCGTTAACAATTGCACTTATATCGAGGGCATACACATCAAATTCAGCAGAAACACCATCCGGTTGTAAGTCCGTTTCAATAACCGGGACTTGTGGCAGGTATTCAGGCTGCCAGGTAATCCGGTTCGACCACACATTACCTTCTTCGGTCAGATTGTAAGCTTTCTGGTCATCCTTTTTGACTAAACCAAGTTGAATAAGCCAACTGAGTATTGAACGGGGTACGGTCTCAGATGTCCATCCTGCATGCACTTTTCTGAGTAAAGCCAGCAGTTGTATAAAACTTTTACTCTCGTCACGCATGGCAAGTAGCACATGATCTACCCCGAGAATATGGGTGATCATCACTGGGATTAGCTCCTGCGGATCTTGGGTTCTGAGAAAAGCTGCTCCGCGTGAGGATAGGGTAAATTGGTCTCCGTCTTTTTCAATAACGAAGAATTCATTACTGAGTATGCTGATGATGGTGCTTAAGGTGCTGTTTTTTGAATCAGGAAACTCTTCCTGGAGAAAATCGATTAAATCGTTTCGTGTCTTAGGCGTTTCCAGAAAATAAAGTACACTTTTTATCGTGCTAATACCTCCGGTCAGTGAGGTCAACCCTTTACGACGCTGTTCTGCTGGTCGGTGCTGTAAGATGATATCACCCGATTTACCCAGTTCCTCTGATTGCTCTGGATTTTCACTCTGGCGTATGGATCTTAATGCTAACCACGGCAATGCCATACGTGCTGCAACCGCCGTCATATCTTCTCCGGTTTTCCCCAGCAGGTCATTCATGTGATCTGTAAGCGCCAGTTGCAACCTAGTTGCCGTAAAGTCAGTACTGCCAAACCAAACTCGCGCAATGTCATATGCCGGTGTAAAGCTACTCAGCGTTGTGAATTTACGTGGCCATAGAGCAGCGAGAGTTCGCATGGTCAATAAATAGGGTGTCGTAGTAGTAAACTGCCGGATGCGTATCAGTAACTCTTGATAAAAATTATGCAGCCAAAGCGCGCACGTTTCCGTGTCTTTATTCTCCAGCTTTTCCATAGATTGTTCCGCCACCCAAAGGCGAAATGGCTCATCAGCGATGGCTTTACTCACATCAATCGCTCCCTGTGCGGCGTTGCTGACAGGGTTTTGAGTCCACAGGCGCTGATGAAATTCAACAGATGAACGAGTCTCAAGATCTGCATTGTGAACTTCAACAATAAATTTATGGAGGTTATTCAACCACAAAGGGCTTTCAGCCCAAGGGTCAATGGTATTCAGGAGTTTTTTTAAATTTTCTGCATGAGTGTAATCAGTGCGCATGATGATGTCCTTGCTGTAAGCGATCAATGCGTATAAGCCATTGGCTATAAAATATAAACATGTTTATATCAGTACTGGCAGGAGAACGCAGAGTTAATGGCCACGTTTTCTTCAAAAACTCATCAGTATAAGCTTTCTCATCAAGTTCTATTCTCGAACGCGTTTCTGTAACACAAGCTGAATCACCGGCATCCCAGCACGATTTTAGCTTCTGAATATTTTCCGCCGATTCCTGAGCCATATTTTTACGGATATTCTGCTAACAACCCGTATTTCCATTACATTCTTTATATTTCTCAGTGTATTTCTACGGACTACCCTGACTCAGATGGCTATTCTCCACCACATTCTTCCTGGCCTATGCCCTGGCAATGGCACTACCCGTACCGCGCTATCCCCGGAGATGTCACCGGATCGTCCAGCGGCCAGAGAGCTCAGGTTAACAATAACCTGCTTCTGTGAGGTCTTTGGTATTGATATTCGGGTACAGACTGTTTTTGATGTAGATGGCGGCCAGATCATCGCTTAAAGCTCCGATACCACCGGCGGCGTTGTTGCCTTGTAAATGAGAAGGCACCGCACCCAGCACCGCATGCGCATCAATACGTGCCGCTCCATTATCGTCACCGACCACATCTTTAATTAACTGCGCCAGATACGCGGCTGATGCACCGGCCAATGCTTTGGTCCTATCGCCCACGCCAACCCTTGCAGGGCCGCAATGGCGACTTGCGCAATATTCTGGTAGGTACCTACAATGTTGTAATCCTTCATGACATCTTTGTAGGTTTGCGGCGCTTCTTTCTCTCTGTCAAATATTGGGGGGCGTTATTGTTCCCAGCCAGCACCAAGTTCCCCATGCTACTACCGCAGGTACTGATCCGTATAAAAACAGTGCGCTGTTGGTGTTGTTCGTCCTGCAAAAGTGACGGTTTTTTGTGATCACCTCGCGATTTTATCGCAATTATACTTGTATGGTAGTATGTGAGTTGAGTAAGTTCTATACATCGCAAAAGAGATGTAAGGAACAAAAAATGAAGATTGTAGCGGCTGAAGTCTTTGTCACCTGTCCAGGACGTAACTTCGTCACTCTGAAGATTACGACCGAAGATGGCATTACCGGTTTAGGTGACGCGACTTTGAATGGGCGTGAACTGTCTGTTGCGTCGTATCTAAAAGATCATCTATGTCCTCAGCTTATCGGGCGTGATGCGCACCGTATCGAAGATATCTGGCAGTTCTTTTACAAAGGTGCTTACTGGCGTCGTGGACCTGTCACCATGTCGGCGATTTCTGCTGTCGATATGGCGCTGTGGGATATCAAAGCGAAAGCAGCCAATATGCCACTGTATCAATTACTGGGTGGTGCATCCCGTGAGGGAGTGATGGTTTATTGCCATACCACCGGCCATAGCGTTGACGATGTGCTGGAAGATTATGCACGTCATAAAGAGATGGGTTTCAAGGCTATTCGGGTGCAGTGCGGCGTACCGGGCATGAAAACGACTTACGGTATGTCGAAGGGAAAAGGACTGGCTTACGAACCTGCAACCAAAGGGCAGTGGCCGGAAGAGCAACTGTGGTCAACTGAGAAATACCTCGATTTTACGCCAAAACTGTTTGAAGCCGTGCGCAACAAATTCGGTTTTAATGAGCATCTTCTGCACGACATGCATCACCGCCTGACGCCTATTGAAGCCGCGCGTTTTGGCAAGAGCATTGAGGACTACCGGCTGTTCTGGATGGAAGATCCCACGCCTGCTGAAAACCAGGAGTGCTTCCGCCTGATCCGTCAACATACCGTCACACCCATTGCAGTCGGTGAAGTTTTTAACAGCATATGGGATTGTAAACAGTTGATTGAAGAACAACTGATCGACTACATCCGCACCACCATTACCCACGCCGGCGGTATCACAGGAATGCGCCGCATTGCTGACTTCGCTTCGTTATATCAGGTTCGTACAGGCTCGCATGGTCCGTCTGACCTCTCTCCAGTTTGCATGGCTGCTGCGCTGCACTTTGACTTGTGGGTACCCAATTTCGGCGTTCAGGAATACATGGGATATTCGGAGCAAATGCTGGAAGTCTTCCCGCACAACTGGACGTTTGATAACGGCTATATGCATCCCGGGGATAAGCCAGGCCTCGGTATTGAGTTCGATGAAAAACTGGCGGCGAAATATCCGTATGAACCCGCCCATTTACCGGTTGCCCGTCTGGAAGATGGCACGCTGTGGAACTGGTAATCAACGATTCAGTAGTGAATACAGGAAAATAAACATGGACTTCATTAACGATCATTTCATGATCGACAATGAAGTCGGTGTTCGGCTGTATCAGGACGTCGCGAAAGATCTGCCGATCATCGATTATCATTGTCATCTCGAAGCAAAAGATATTTACGAAAATAAATCATTTGAAGATATTACCCAGCTCTGGCTGGCGGGCGACCATTATAAATGGCGGGCAATGCGTGCTAATGGCATCAATGAACACTTTATTACTGGAGACGCCAGCGCAGAAGATAAATTCCGTGCCTGGGCCGAAACCGTGGAGGCCGCATTCGGTAATCCGCTTTATCACTGGACGCACTTAGAGCTGAACAAATATTTTGGCTGCAATATGAATCTCGATAGCCAGAATTGGCGTGAGGTTATGGCGCACTGTAACCAGCTCATTAAACACAGTGATTTTAAACCGCGTCGTCTCATGGAACGGTCAAACGTCGAGGTTATTTGTACGACTGACGCACCGCTGGATTCTCTGGAATATCATCGTTTGTTACAGCAGGATCAAACCTTTGCCATTAAGGTTTTACCGACATTTCGCCCCGATGATGTTTTTAATGAAAAAGCGGCTGAGTTTGCACTCTTTATTACAAAACTCGCTCAGTTAACTGAGACCAGAATAGATACCTTTAATCAATTTGCTGATGCGATTGGTAAACGTATTGACTGGTTCCATAAAGTGGGCTGCCGTATTTCCGACCATGGCCCGGTGAGTATTCAATATAAGGCTTGTTCGCCAGAAGATGCGAACCATCTCTTTTCTCGTAAGGCCGAGGGGCAATCCCTGACTGATGAGGAAGAAATACAGCTCAACAGTGCCATTTTCATCATGCTCTCCGCGCACTACAAAGCTAGAAACTGGGCGATGCAGATTCATTTTGGCGCTATTCGTAATAACAACAGCCGAATGCGTCAGCAAGTGGGAATTAATGCCGGTTTTGATTCGATCAACGATCAATTGCACTTGGCATCATCCCTCAATCAATTGTTGGATGCGATGGTACAAGCAAACGCGTTACCGAAAACCATCCTTTATAACCTCAATGCCAGTTATAACGACGTTGTTGCGACAACTATCGCTAATTTCCAGAGTGCCGAGCACGGAGTGAAATCTCCGATGCAGTTTGGTTCGGGCTGGTGGTTTAACGACACACGTCGGGGTATGGAAAGTCAGCTCAATAGTCTTGCTGACCAGGGATTACTCATGCATTTCGTTGGCATGCTGACGGATTCCCGCAGTTTCGTTTCTTATACCCGACACGATTATTTTCGCAGGATCCTTTGCAACCTTATTGGCGGGTGGGTTGAGAAAGGTGAAGTACCAAATAATAAAGAAGTTCTGACGCGAATGATCAGAAACATTTGTCACGCTAACGCTAATAACTATTTCAACTTCTAATACTCTCCCTGTGAGGATAGAACATGACTCGTACCAACCGCAAAATTACCATTCCGGTCAGTATTGGATATGGTCTGACGGATATTATGGGTGGCGGCGCATTTACCGTTATTGGCGCCTGGTTACTTTTCTTTTATACCACCTTTGTGGGCTTATCTCCGGTCGAGGCGGCGTCAATTGTCGCGATTGCGAGGATCGTCGATGCCATTGTTAGTTTATTTATGGGATCTTTTACTGACCACTTTTATAAAAATGCATTAGGTAAAAGGTTTGGCAGAAGGCGCTTCTTTTTACTTATCGGCGCGCCATTAATGTTGGTTTATATTCTGCTGTGGGTAACTGGAATGAGTTTCTGGTTTTACCTTACGGTATATCTGGCATTCGAAATCATTGCCGCGGTAGTGTTAATTCCATGGGAAACGCTGCCCTCAGAAATGACGAAGGATTTTAATTCCCGAACCAAACTCTCGACGTGCCGCATGTTCCTCTCTGCATCAGGTACATTTCTGGCCACTTTTATTCCTGGTCTATTAATTGGCCATTTTGGTGAGCACGATCCTAATGCCTATTTTATTAATGGCGTAGTTTTTGCGGTCCTATTCATGCTGTGTGTGTTTATTTCTTGGAAAGTGACATGGGAGCGCGATTTAACCCCAGAAATGTTGCAAGAACTGGAACGCAGCAATCAGCCGACAACATTCAGCGAAAAATTAGTCATGGTTGGCGGGCTGTTTAAGGAATATGGATCGACATTAAAGGTTCGCGCATTCAGAAAACATCTGGCCATTTATCTGTTTTCCTTTACTGCAAAAGATGTCTACAACACGGTGTTTGTTTTCTTCTGTGTTTACTGCCTGAATGTTTCTTCATCACTGGCCGGTACGTTGTTGTCGATGAGTATTGTTGGTCTGCCGGTCACTTTGTTAGCTGGGGTGGCGATCATTAAATACGGTCCTTCGCGCCTATATGTTTTCGCATACACATTGATGATGTTGTGTCTGGCCGGCTTGTTCATGGTTTATCAGTTCCCGATGGGGAACAAAGTTACCGTGCTGCTGATTCTGGCAGCCCTGTATCAGGTTGGTCGCTGTGTGCTGGAGTTCACTCCGTGGAATGTGTTTCCTTTCATTCCGGATATTGACGAGATGATCACTCGCCAGCGTCGCGAAGGTTTGTTTGCTGCGGTGATGACTTTCTCGCGTAAAACGACGGTTGCCATCGCCACCTTTATTGTGGGGCTGATGCTACAGAACGGTGGGTTTGAGAAGGGGAGTCTGGTGCAGCCTGAGCAGGCGATCAATACCATCGCGACGTTATTGTTTGCTGGAACCGCAGGTTTACTGCTGCTGGCACTATGGCAGGCGGTTACATTCCACTTGAACAAACGCACGCATAAAATCTTTGTTGATGAGGTGGATCGTTTGAAAGCTCATGGCCTGAAGCAGGATGTGGAGCCAGAGACTCGCCGAATTGTTGAAGACTTAACCGGGTATTCTTATGACGCACTGTGGTGCGACGCGGATGATACGGTGGCCAAAGCAACCAAGTCGGCGACAACATTAAGTTAATACCGCGACACCTCTATGTAGGGGTGTCGCATAACTTAATAATGATGACGAAAAGCTTCGTTCAAAAACTATATAGGCGCTTCCTTAAAGACGTCCTGATTTTATTATAAAGTAGGTCATACAATGCAAAATAAGCTCTTAACGGCAAAGGCTACACTTCCTGGCTATGATCGCACTAAGCTGGTTCCACGTATGGTTCATCTTGGTTTTGGTGCGTTTCACCGTGCTCACCAAGGAGTGTATACCGATATTTTGGCTACCGAGCACAACAGTGACTGGGGCTATTGCGAAGTTAACCTGATCGGCGGCGAACAGCAGATTGCCGATCTGAAGCAGCAGGATAACCTCTACACCGTAGCGGAAATGTCAGCGGATACCTGGACGGCAAGAGTGGTTGGCGTGGTGAGAAATGCGCTACATGCAAAGGTTGATGGACTGGAGTCGGTATTGAACGCGCTGCGTGAACCACAGGTCGCTATTGTTTCGCTGACAATTACGGAGAAGGGATACTGTCATTCTCCGGCAACCGGTCAACTCATGCTGGATCACCCGATGATCACCGCCGATCTACAGAACCGCAAGCAGCCAAAAACCGCACTCGGCGTGGTGGTTGAAGCGCTGGCTCGCCGTAAAGTAGCGGGTTTACCGGCATTTACTGTGATGTCCTGCGACAACATGCCTGAAAACGGCCATGTGGTACGCAATGTGATCACCGCTTATGCTCGTGCCGTTGATGCTGATCTGGCCACATGGATTGAGCAGAATGTCACCTTCCCCTCCACGATGGTTGACCGTATTGTGCCAGCCGTAACGGCAGACACGCTGGATAAAATTGAGCAACTGACCGGCGTACGTGATCCTGCCGGGGTGGCGTGCGAGCCATTCCGTCAGTGGGTGATTGAAGATAATTTTGTTGCTGGTCGCCCTGAGTGGGAAAAGGCGGGCGCAGAGCTGGTCGCTGATGTCATTCCTTTTGAAGAGATGAAATTGCGTATGCTCAACGGAAGCCACTCCTTCCTGGCATATCTGGGCTATTTGGCGGGTTATCAACATATTAACGACTGTATGGGTGACGAAAATTATCGTCTTACCGCGCGTGCACTGATGCTGCAAGAACAAGCGCCGACACTGAAAGTGCGAGGTGTGGATCTTGCGCGTTACGCCGATCTGCTGATTGAACGTTACAGTAACCCGGCACTGCGTCATCGTACCTGGCAGATCGCCATGGACGGTAGCCAAAAACTTCCTCAGCGCATGTTGGATTCCATTCGCTGGCATTTAGCACATAACAGCAGTTTCGAGTTACTGGCGCTGGGTGTGGCAGGCTGGATGCGTTATGTCGGCGGGGTAGATGAACAAGGCAATGCGATTGAAGTCAGTGATCCTCTGCTGCCAGTGATCCAAAAAGCGGTACAAGAAAGTAAAGAAGGTGAAAATCGCGTTCAGGCACTGCTGGATATTGATGCCATCTTTGGCAATGAACTCCCGCAGGTTGAGCAGTTTACGAAGAGAGTGAAAGAGGCGTATCTGTCGCTTCTGGCAGATGGCGCAAAAGCTACTGTTGCAAAACATGCCGCAAAGCTGAAATAAACAGGCGATGAATACCGCTTTTGGGCGGTATTCACATCATTCTTCACTAAACCAGTCGCTATTTTCCTGACGAATCAACTGTACAGACTCACCAATCTCTTGCAGATGTATCGTCATCGCGCGTTCTACTGCATCACCATCATGCTTTTCAAGGGCAGTAAAAATCTCCAGATGTTGACGTAGCAGCATTTCTGGCGGTGAAATATGATCCAAGCTCATATAACGGACTCGGTCAATTGTCGCCTTAATGTTTTCAACGGTATCCCACGCTAGCTGGCAATCAGCAATAATCGCCAGTTGCTGGTGAAAATCATCATCGAGCTCGAAGAAATCATTAATCTGCTTATGGTCGATGGCAACGCGCTGCTGGTTAAGATTCTGTTCCAGTTGGTAGCATTGGCTGTCGGTTATCATCGATGCTGCACGACGAACAACCGCGCATTCAATTGCCTGGCGTACAAAACAGCCGTTACGCACCTGCGATAACGAAATTTTGTTCACATAGCTGCCGCGCTGGGGGCGAATTTGGATCAGACCGTTCTCCGCCAGTTTGATAAACGCTTCACGAACCGGCTGGCGAGAAACATTAAAACGGACAGAAACCTCTTTTTCAGAAAGCGGCGTGCCCGGCGCAATAAGGCAATGCACAATGTCTCGACGAAGAATTCGATAAATTTGCTGATTTACGGGCTGTGTAGGATTGAGCTGCGTTTCGACGGTCATTCATTCTTACTGTTTAGTGAGTTAACGCTGTGATTCTACCACTCTTTTGCCGGAACAGGGCGGCCTGATGGCCGCAAATCGAAAACCTGATTTATTCCGGCCGGGTTACCGCCACTTCTCGGGCAAAATATAGATGATTTAACACTCTATTTTCTTCAAGGTATTGCTTCATGCTGCCCCGTAAAAATATCGCCACTCTTTTGTCGTCTTATGTCTGAAAAACTTTTATTATCATATTGTTAATTTATAAATTAGCCTATATGACGCCAGCTTCTCCTACCTTTATGCGTAGCCAATCCAGTCTATTCGCTTGTGACAAGCCCTAAAAATCGGGGCCAATAATCCTATAATTATTAGCCCCGGAGTCATGTCAGTCAGATTTTACCCTTCATTAATTGCCGACTTTGATTGCCGAAGTCTACGTACCACTCGTAGGAGTGGCGGCAGAATCAACACCGCCACCGCTAGGATTAGTAAGCTTTTGGCGATGGGGCTCGACCACAAAATATCGTAGCTTCCATTGCTAATGGACAGTGCGCGGCGCAAGTTCTGCTCCAGCATTTCTCCCAAGACAAAGCCTAAAATCAGCGGGGACATGGGGAAATTCATTTTTCTGAGCAGATAGCCGAAGATACCCAACCCCACCATCAGCATCAGGTCGAAAGTGGTGCTGTGGACGGCATAAACCCCTACCGCAGAGACGGCGGCAATGGCGGGTACCAGGAACCATAACGGAATAGTTAGCATGCGGGTGAAGAAACCAACCAGAGGCAGGTTCATCAGCAGTAATATGACGTTGGCTATCAACAGAGAGGCAATTAACCCCCAGACAATATCCGGTTGCTCGGTGAACATCGCCGGCCCTGGCGTGATGTTATACAGGGTCAATGCGCCCATCATTACCGCTGTGGTGCCTGAGCCAGGAACGCCCAGAGTCAGCATCGGAATAAAAGACCCACAGGCAGATGCATTATTCGCCGCTTCAGGTGCGGCAACACCGCGAATATCGCCTTTACCAAAGCTATCACTGTTGCCACTGATGCGTTTTTCGGTCATGTAGGTCAGTGCACTGGCGATAGTGGCTCCGGCACCCGGCAAAATCCCGACAAAGAAACCGATGACTGAAGATCGCAGTGTTGGCCCAACACATTCAGCCGCTTCTTTACGGTTGAACATCAGACGACCGGTTTTACGCACCAGCTTCTGGCCGGTGCTGGTACTTTCCAGCATCAACAAGATTTCACTGACCGAGAACAAGCCGATTACCACCACGATAAATTGGATCCCATCCGAGAGATGGACACTATCAAATGTGAAGCGGTAAACGCCGGTGTTTGCATCAACACCCACAGTTGCCAGCCCCAATCCGATTAAGGCGGCAAGCAGTGATTTTAAGGGGTTTTGGCTCATCATGCTGCCAAGGCAGGCGATGGCGAAGACCATCAGCGCGAAATACTCTGATGGCCCGAAGGCCAGTGACCACTGTGCCAATAGCGGTGCGAACAGAATAATCCCACCAATAGCCAAGATTGAACCAACAAATGAGCTAACTGCTGAAATAGATAGCGCCACCCCGGCACGACCTTGCTGCGCCATCGGATAACCATCGAGGGCGGTCATGATGGCGGCAGCATCACCGGGAACGTTCAGTAATATGGATGAGATACGCCCGCCATATTCACAACCGATATAAACCGTGGCCAGCAAGATCAGTGCAGACTCTGCGGGGAGTTTTAGAGCAAAAGCGAGTGGCAGCAAAATAGCTACGCCGTTGATCGGCCCCAGTCCTGGGAGTAAGCCAACAATGGTACCGATAAAGCAGCCTATCAGGGCAATCATCAGGTTTTGCGGTGTTAATGCCACCTCAAATCCTTGCGATAAATACATCCAAGTTTCCATCACAGCCTCGTTAGTTCAGCCAAACGCCAAGCGGCAAGGTGACATCAAGTAAATAGTCAAAGGCGTAGAATAATGACGTGCCCAGAACCACGCCGGACAGCGCAGCGACCCATATTTTTGCCTCAAATAACAATGCGATGCTGAATGTTAGTAGGGCGGTCGCCAGCGGAAATCCAAGTGACTCAAACCCCCAGGCATAGAGCACCAGCGTTATCACCATCACTAACAAGCGCTGCAATACTTTGGCGTGCGGCCAGGCAATCACATCTGGTTTACGTAGCAGCAAAAGCAGCGCGCAGAGTGTCATTAACGCCAGAATGGCCATGGGGAAAGGACGCGGCCCTAGCGGCTCGTAGCTATATTCGCTTTGAATTCCCCAGCCGATAAATAAGCCGCTGATGCAAAGCAGTATCCAGATACTGGCAAAAATACGATCGCTCATCATCTTGCTCCTTAATTATTTGGCCAACCCGAATGCTTTGGCTTGCTCACGATATTGTTCAATCTGTTTTTTGACATAAACATCCAGCTCTTTGCCGGTTAGGTTGAACTCAAATAAGCCACGTAATTCACGTTGTTTTTTGAACTCGTCAGTTTGTACCAGAGTGTTAAAGGTATCCGTCCACCACTGATATTCGGCATCACTAACCTTCGGCCCCAGATAGAAGCCACGAATAATCGGCCACACTAAATTGAAGCCTTGTTCTTTAGCGGTCGGAATATTAGCGAGTTGACCGGGCAGGCGTTGTTCTGCATAAACGGCCAATACCCGTAATTTGTCGCCTGCCAGATAGGGCACCATTTCACTTAAATCCCCAGATACTGCCTGAATATGGTTGCCTAACAATGCGGTAACCGGTTCGCCGCCACCCTCAAAGGCCACATAGCGCATTTTATGGGGATCGACACCGACCTCGCGGGCCAGTAACGCCGTTTTCATCCAGTCCTGGCTGCCAATTGAGGCACCGGCCCCGAAAACCACACTATTAGGGTCCTGTTTAAAGGCATCCATCAGATCTTTTAGTGTTTTATAGGGAGAGTCAGCCCGCACGGCAATCATGCCGTAGTCAGTACCGATGGCCGCCAGCCACTTCACATCGTCAGGGCTATAACGGCCAAATTTATTTTGTGCCAGATTCAGTAAGGAACCGCCGGAGAAGGCGACCACTGTGCCGAATTCTGCTGGGCGCTGCGCCACAATGGCGTTATAGGCTACCGCGCCAACACCACCCGGCATGTAAGTCACCCGCATTGGGCGGTCAATCGCTTTAGTCTCTTGCAGGGAAACCTGAATCAATTTACAGGTAAGGTCAAAGCCGCCACCGGGTTTGGCAGGCGCAATACATTCTGTTCGGTTAGGTGCATCGATGGCCTGTGCCATTTGTGCCGTCAGGAGCAGAACCGAGGCGGCTAAGGTGCGGGTAATTATTCTTTTCATATTATTCCCTTATTATTTTCTTCTAAATTGTGAGCCTTCCCGCGATTGCGAGGTTGCTGAATTGTTAATAGATTAACCTTTCAGTTACCTTTCAATGGGAAGGAAAAAGTGCAGGATGTGATATGCGTCTCTTGTTGGTAGAAGATCACCCCGAGTTATCTCACTGGTTACAAAAAGCATTGACTCATGCGGGCTTCGCTGTGGATGTGGCAAATGATGGTGTTGCTGCCGATCATTTGCTGCAAAACGAAAATTACGCACTGGTGGTATTGGATGTGGCATTGCCACGCCTGAATGGGTTAGACCTGCTGGCACGGCTACGTAAGCGTGGGCAAACGCTGCCGGTGTTGCTGCTAACTGCCAGAACGGAAGTGGCAGACCGGGTAAAAGGGCTGAACTTGGGGGCCGATGACTATTTGACGAAACCGTTCGAAATGGATGAATTGGAGGCGCGGATACGTGCTCTATTACGGCGTAGTGTTGGGGGAAGCGGGCAGGTGGTGCAGTTTGGTGATTTGACTTATCACGACGAAGGATACTTTCTGTTGACCAATAAGCCATTGGCGCTGACACCGCGGGAATCGGCAGTATTAACGTCACTGATGCATCGCCGGGGGAGACCGGTTGCCAAACAACAGCTATTCGAGCAAGTATTTACCTTATCCGATGATGCCAATCCAGAAAGTATTGAGCTGTATGTGCATCGGGTGCGTAAAAAGTTACATGGCAGTAATGTGTCTATTCAAACCTTACGCGGTTTAGGTTATAGCTTGGAATGCACCGATGGAGCGCTCTAATACTCTTGCGCCACGATGGCTTAAAGCCCCGCGCTCGCTGTTTCATCAATTGCTGCTGTTTTTTGGCGTACCCTTATTGATTTTAGGGGGGATTTCTATTTATACCCACTATATCAGTGCGATGAATGCCGCTACGCTCGCTTATGATCGTACCCTATTAGCCTCTGCCCGAACGGTGGCGGAGCGGTTAGTTGTCCGTCATGGGCAGCTAGAGGTTGATGTCCCTTATATTGTCCTCGACAGCTTTGAACGGAACATGAATGATCAGCTTTACTATCAGGTGATTACGCCGGAGGGGAAAAGTATTGCTGGCTACAATGATTTGCCGCCTTTCCCGCTAAATACGCCGCGCTCCCTTCTTTACCCTGCATTGGTGCATTTCTATGATGCCGAGTATCGAGGCAAACCAATACGTGTGGCCGCGCTTTATCAACCGGTTAATGAGTCCGGTGTCATGGGGATGGCGATGGTGTTGGTGGCTGAAACGCTGGCATCCCGCCATGATTTGGCACAGCAGATCATGGTCTCCGCAGTTTTGACCCAAGGTACGCTGGTGCTATTGACGCTGGTAATGGCCTATATCTTACTCAAAGGTATTCTCAAGCCATTACGTAAGCTGTCGAGCTTGATGCTGCGCCGCAGTCCCGGTGAACTAACCCCGCTCCCCAAAGTGTTGCCATGGTCAGAAATGGAACCCTTGTTATTGGCCTTTGATCGCTACATCGAGCGTTTACGGGAAATGGTGGCTCGGCAGGGGCGCTTTAGTGCCGATGCCTCTCATCAATTGCGTACACCGCTAACGGTGTTGAAAACGCAGGTAGCGGTGGCTCTGGCCAGTGACGAACCACGGCAATGGCGTGAAAGCCTATTGGCGATGCGCGGGACGCTGGATCATACCGTCTCTCTGACTGATCGGTTGTTGCAGTTATCCCGGATGAAAGTGCACGAGCGCAAGCTCCAGCCGGTTAATCTTGGCCCACTATTACGAGATGCGTGTTTCGCGCATCTTGCCCAAGCCCGCAGTAAGCAGATTGATCTGGGCTATGAGGGGGCGTCTGATTGCTGGATCGAAGGAGATGCTTTGTTGTTGACCGAACTGTGCGACAACTTGCTAGATAACGCGTTGAAATACACACCAAAGCAAGGCGTGGTGACGGTAAGGTTGGTTATCGGCAAGGAAGCAGAGTGCTGTTTGTTGGAAATAGAAGACAGCGGCCCCGGCATTGCACAAGATGAAGCTGTACAAGCACTGATGCCATTTCACCGGCTGGACAATGTGGGTGAGCAGCCCGGCGCCGGGCTGGGGTTAGCCTTGGTAAAAGACATTACGACTTACCATAAAACCCGCCCAGAGTTATTGCACAGTGAGTTACTGGGCGGTTTATTAGTTCGGATAAATTTCCGCTTGTGTGAATGATGTGAATGGCCGCAAGATTTTGACTAAATTTATTTTTATGAAAAGAAAGCTGTTTTTGTAGGACTCACTTTTTCACTATTTTACTTTGTCATCTACGACGAGTTTCTTTCATACTCTTTATTCGCGCTGTGTCAGTATAAGCTTGATTCCCAGCCCAATAAAACTCAACGAGAAACTCGCTCGCAATATTTTCATGACTTTGGGGCGGGATAATATATGACCGCGCATGAAAGAAGAAAACACGCCATATAACATAAAAATCAGCAGTGTCATTAGCATGAAAATACCGCTGAGTATCAGCATGTCATTTGTCGGGGAAGCGGTTTCAGTACTGATAAACTGTGGTAGAAATGCTAAAAAAAACAGTGACAGTTTTGGATTAAGTAGGTTGATTAAGACCGCATGAACAATAACTTTTAAAGGCGTGGCGGTTTCATTGGTACTTTCAATTTGTAATGGGCCATTTTGCTTGAGGGTTATCCATGCCATATACAGTAACCAGATAACGCCTAGGAATTTTATAATCCCAAAGGCTGCGGCGCTGGTATGAAATATAGCCGCCAGCCCAGTAATGGCCGCCAACATATGAGGAATAATACCTAGGGTACAACCTACCGCAGCAATAAGACTTTGCTTTACTCCGCTCCCCAGGCCGGTGGCAATGGTATAAAGCGCCCCAGTACCCGGCGATATAACTACAATAAGTGATGTTATCAAAAATTCGCTACTCATCTGCATGGCGTATCTCTTTACGTCATCGGGATATGTAATGCAGAGTGTCTGGTATATTTAGCTGGTGTGTCTTGAAGAAAATTGCAGGTGAGAATTACTCTCTGGCTGATAAAAAATAACCGGGAGTCATGCCAAATTGCTTCTGGAAAGCACGGGTCAAATGACTTTGGTCAGCAAACCCTGTCATTAGTGCCGTATCGATAATTGTTTTCCCACCCGACAGTAATTTCCGGGCCAGACGTATACGTGACTGAACTAAGTATGCGTGCGGTGTAATACCTAACTCATGTGAAAATGCACGTATTAGCTGAAAACGGCTGATATCACAAAGAGCAGCCAACTGACTGAGTGTGATTTTTTCCTCAGGACAATCATCAAGATATTGTTTAGCCAGTATGACAGGGGGAGTATATTTTTTGAGTGGTAACTTTGAAAAAATATGATATTGAGTGACTCGCATTAGGCTCAGAATAAAAGCCTCTTCAATCGCAGTACTGTCAGGATGAGGTGCATTTATTTTATCGAACATCGTCCTCATATGGCTACTGAGTGCCGGATCAGTGATGACAGGAGACATCAGAATATCCTGAGTTTTAGAATCATGCTGTAGTTCTTGCGCCATTACGTCAGGTTCGAAAAAAATCATATGCCATCCGCGCGGCCCCTGTAGCGGTTGTCCATCATGGATTTCTCCCGGATTAACCATAATGATGTCCCCCGCACTGGCTTGCACATTCCCCAGGTGACTCCAGGAGCGCTGTGTTCCCTGAATGACAATACCAATGCCAAATTGGTCATGTGAATGACGGGGAAACGAGTGTTCGGTCAGTAATGATATTGCATCCATTCCAGGGATTAATGGCTGATGCCGCTTTACGTGATGAATATATTTCTTCATGTATATCCCTAGGATCTAAACCCGTTTTTATGTCTTCTCTAAGATAATGGCATCCACAAACTCTGCTGCCTTTTCAGATGCTTGATGTGCCAGCTCGGCATTAAATGCTGGGCTATCTGCATCACAAAATCCGTGAGGTGCATCGAACATAACACACTGTACTAACGGCAGTTTTTCCAGCTCTTGTTGCATCAGTAGAGTATCGAATGATGGCTCGTAGCGGGCAATAATAATCAGTGCCGGGCAGGGTGGAGCAATATCGCTGTATTGACGAATACGGGATCCATAATGGCAGATAACGCCGTCGCATAAATCGCTTCTGGCAGCCAGCCACGCATGTGTAGCGCCGACGCTGTATCCCACAACCAGCAGCTTACTGTACTTTGCTCTTAATTTAGTCAGCAGTGCAACCACGCGGGTGGGATCAAAGCCAACGTTTTCTGAAAAATGGCGGTAAGCTTTATCTTGCTGCGCATAGCCGAAAGGGGTGGTATGAGGAAACAGGGCTGGGATATAGACGTCGAACCCGCGCCTTTGCCACTTATCGTGCTCGCGCCGGATATGATGATTAATGCCATAGATTTCATGCAGTATGACGACGGCATAGCGGCTGGCGTTGGGCATGAGTGGGTTAGTCGTCAGCTTTATGTGCCCAGGCAGGCATTGCCGTCAAATAGCGCTTTGCCCGTTTGCGAGCTTCTTCAGGCCCGACTTTTTGCCAGGAGTCGAGGAATTCAGCCAGACCGGAAACGGCCTCTTCCCAAGGTTTAAGATGACCTTCAGTGTCGCTGCAATATGCGCAGTATTTATCGCTCGCGCCTTGTGCATCCGCAACTGACATCGGCATACCGCAGGCTTGGCAGAACTGTTCTTGCTGTGACATATAACGCTCCTTGCGTTGTGTTTATGTCTAATAAATATACTGGTTTTGCCAAGGGTGTATGCCGTGTCAGATCAACGAATCTTATAAACGATGTATGACCATCAACCGGTATTTCCTGACCACTACTGGCCTCATTCCTCCCATCAGTGTGGTCAAATATCTTGGGCAGATTTTATGGCAGTTTTTTGTCTCTTAATTTTCGACTGTATTTCATCTTTCTGAATCATTTGGACAGCAAAATAGAGGTCAGGCACTAAAATAATCTCTTCAGTGTAATGTGACATATCGTTTTTCGTTAGCCAGAGGGATAATTCTTTGTTACGACCGGCAAGAATAAGCGTCACGCCTTTTTCCCTCAACGTCGGGATCAGCTCTTTAAGCATCGAAAATACACTGGCATCATTATATGTAAAGCAAGTGGCTGCATCGACAACTAGCCAGTGAGGTGTAATAGGAGCATTACTAATTAGCTGGGTTACGCGTTTTTTAAAATAGGTCGCATTAAAATAGGTTAATATAGAGTTGAAGCGATACATTATTAAACCATCAATAGGTTTAATATTATTTTCAGCATCAATAGAGTGAATTATTCCTTGATTATCAACACCCAGTAACTGGTCTGTTGGTTTGAATACAGTGCGAAGGAATTGCAGTAGCCCAAGAATAATGGCAAATCCGATACCGTCAATCAATCCTACGAATAACACAGCAATTAAGGTAAATAGAGTCAGGATGTAGGCTGAGCGATTCTGTACTCGCATGGAGAAAATAGCTTTAAAACTGAACATTGACCATGCGGCATAAATAAGAACCGCCCCAAGAGTTGCTAATGGAATGAAACTAAGAGCTTGCGTCAAGAATAAAAGCACCAAGGCAATCATTAAGGCAGCAACCACCGAGACCATTTGAGTTTTACCACCATTATCATCATTAACTGCAGTCCGGCTTGTTGCTGCACTGACGGCGAATCCTTGTGATAATCCGGCAACGATATTGATATAACCTAAAGCATATAACTCTTTATCAATATCGACCTCATAACCATTTTTACTGGCAAAACTTTGTACTGTCATCATAAAGCTAACAATACTGATCACGGCAAGATTGAGTGATGGGACAATAAGTTCGCGCAATAAGTTAGGGTCAAAATGCGGCATGCTTATATGTGGCAACCCTTGGCCTAAGCTACCAATAATAGCTATTCCCCTCGAGCTAAAATCTAGATATCCACTTAATAGTGTGGCGATCGTCATCACAATAAGAGGAGCTGGCCATTTCGGGCGTAGAGCTTTGAGAATAAATAGGGCCAAGAGGCTGGCAACTGAGAGTATTAATGTTAACTCATGAGTGTCTGATAATCTTTCAGGTAAGGCAATCAAGCACTTAATCAAATCTGATGGGAGTGAATTTAATCCTAAGATATTGCCAAACTGCCCGATCACGATGGTGATGGCTACGCCATTCAAAAGCCCTTGCAAAATAGGCTGAGAAAGAAAATCGGCAAAGATGGCGAGCCGAAAGCGGCCGGCAATGACGCACCAAAACCCAGTCATTATTGTCATGGCAATAGCCATTTGCCAGACAGTGTCTTGATTGCCAAGAGCAAGAGGGGCCACTGCCGCCGTAATGACGGCACAGGTCGCGGCATCTGGGCCAACGATCAATTGCCTTGATGTACCAAACAATGCATAAACAATCATGGGTAAAATGCAGGCATACAGCCCGACAACAGCATTGATCCCCATTAACTCGGCGTAAGCAATGGCGACCGGTAATGCGACAGCTGCGACTGAAAGCCCTGAACGAACATCAGATTTTAAATTTGCTTTATTATAATGAATGAACGTCGTGAGCCCAGGAATCCACCGAGTAGTCCATTTTGGTTGCATTAGATTAGGATCCTTAGTTTTAACATAATCAAAAATATCACTATAGGCTATTTATCTCATCGTAGGAGTATTACATTGTCATTGTCGTCTCATTGAGGCCAGTCATCCTTGATTGTTGATCCCCCACATACTGGGTAATGTTAAATACTTGTCACAATCAACACCAACATGTAACGGGTATCACTTGATCCCGACTAAGAATTAGGTTAGGTATTTATCCCAAAATAAAAAGAGGTATTCTGGAGTTGAGAAAAAAGTAGTCGCAAGACTAGCTAGTACGATAAATATTACTAAAATTTGAACGCTGGAGATGGTTTTCGTATGGCAATTAGATAATTTTTTGTAGATTGGTAGCTTAGGCTATGCTTGAAATAGTACTCTCAGATAACGGGTTAACGTATTTTATATTATTGGATTTATTCGAATCTGGTTACTACGAATAGATAAAAAGTTACCGAAGAGTCATCATCCGGTAACTAAAGCCCCAAATGGAAATTTCAAATTTATGTGGAAATACTCTTGGAGTGTTTTTTAATTTTTAATACAGTATATACTTTTCACATATTGAGAAGGTACACGAATATACCAATCTGTGGAAGGTAATATGACTATCCGGCTAAACCCATTACCCTCATCACTCGCATTACATAGCGTGTTAATATATACATAGTCTAATGCTATGCGCCGCTTTTCTTGAGTGCTTTCGAATAATGACTTACTTCCTAATATATAAATCACGAATAAGATCGCTATAAATATATACCTTATTGTCCTGTTTTTAACTTGAGAAATACACAGGGTAAAGAGAAGAATAGATAAAATATTAATTCCCATAAAGTAACGGTCAGGATATGTTGAACTATAATTATTAAGCAGCCCAGTTATTCCAGATCTTCCTGCAGTTGTTGCTACACAATATATTATTAGCGTCGAGGCAATCATTGCAATTGCAAGACGAATGTTTTTTTCTGATTTTACAAAGATAAATACTACAAACGCAGCATATACTACAGAAAAAGCTATTGATATAGTATCATTTAGTTTCCCATAGAAGGGAAAGATAAATGGATACAATATTGATCTGGCAGTTATCATTTCTATCAGATTATCAGCGTTATAGAACCCCATTACACCACCACTTCCATTCATTCTTGGGGCTATAATCAGAAATAATACAAGGAGAGATATAAGAAGTGGTAACATGCCAATAATAAATTTGTTTTTATTATCGACACTAAATAGTTTAGCAACTAAGTAGACACCCGTAATAGCAAAGTTTACTGGATTAGTAGCAGCCATAAGAAATATTACTACGTCTAATGCAGTTCTTTTTAGAACAGATTTAGATTCAGAACGGAATAAATGAAAGCAAACAGAAAGCACTGGCATGTAAAATCCAACCTGTACAAGTGTTCCTATTGATTCTGCTTGTGATAACCCTAGCGGTATAAATAAAGACATCAAAAAAGCAAGAAAAGCGATTGATGAGTTTGAGTATTTCCTTGCTGTTATATAGACAACAATAGAGGTGAAAGAATAGAATGAATATGATATACATGCAATAAAAAAAGGAAGTAGTAGCAATTCGCTACCACTAAAAAAACTGCTTAGATATGAAGCTATAAATAAGAAAAATATATTGAAAAATACAAAATAGTCGGGCCTTGCATGAATGAAAGTATGCATCCATCCATTTGATAATGCAGACCCAATCCATATGCCATCCTCTGCATAAATAGTCGGGGTGATAATCGGTTGTGGAAATCTAAAAAAAAACACAATAAATCCAACGATAAAAAGTAAAATAATAAACCTAAGCGATAATTTATTACTGGTCATTCTTCTAAATCCTTTAAACATACCAATTAGAAAAAATATATTTAACTAAATAAATTGATTGGCTTACATAAAACACTTAGATAATCAATCAACAACTTCCCACTATCTAATAATTACCTATATGACGCTATATGTTTTCATTTTTCATAGTTATTTCTCAATGGGGTAGACTATAATACTTATTGGTAAATATGTCTAAATTTCTTGATACGGTTTGTTTATCAGTCACAGCTTTGTTCTCTGTTGGCACAATTCCTCGTTATAGTTCAGTCTACTTGAGCGGTTAAGGAAAGCTTTGGTATGGTGGTGTAGAGTTAACCACAGCATAGGTGAGAGAGATAAAAAACAGTTTATTACCCATAAAACTCTGAAGACAAAAGAGGGATTGGCTCTCATCAATGGCACGCGGTTGATGACTGAAATTAGCACAATTACAGTTGTTAGATTGGAAAAACACTTAAAGTAGGATTGGCTGGAATTCCTATGGCGATTGAATCATTGCAAGCTTTCGATGAACATTTTGATCCTGTATTCAAGAAATAAAAACCATCTGGGACAAAAGCAATTGCCGCCATATTACGTAAACGCCTGAAAGGATCCCGAGGGTGGTCTACTTTTCAGCTGAAGCTGCTGAGTTGTATCACGCAGTTCGTCGCTTCACCCCGGTACTTGATAAAGATCGCCCTCTGGATGAAGACATTATTCGTCTATCAAACGCAATTATTTCCGATGAATTACCGTTACCAGAAATTGTGTTGAATTAATGCCTTAACATCTAACTCTGAGGTATATCATGTTCTTAAAAAGTCTACGCGAACAAATAAATCTTCTTAAAAGGCAGGGTGATTTAAGGATAATAAACCGTCCAGTTGATAGCTATCTGGAAGCGGCCGCAATAATTCGACGCAGCACGGAAACCAAAGCGCCAGTCCCATTAATGACAAATATAAAAGGTTATCCTGGTTGCTCAATTGTGGGGGGGCTCGCAGCACTGTCATCTAATCCTGAATATCCGCTCTCACGAGTGGCGATGTCATTGGGGTTATCAACAACAGCAAGTGCACAGTCTATTGTTCAATATCTGATTGATGGATTAAAGAAAACGCCTTATTTACCCGTAGAAATAGACAGTAACTCTGCACCTTGTAAGCAAAATATCTTACGCGGCGAGGATGCCTCATTAGCGCACTTTCCTATACCTCAGGTTCATCAACATGATGGTAACCGCTACGTAAATACCTGGGGTGTTTTTATTGTTGAATCACCCGATGGTCAGTGGTGTAACTGGTCAATACAACGAGTGCAATATCTTAATGACCGGCAGATGATTGCACTGGTTTTTCCCAGCCAGCATATTTCTGATATATGGGAAGAGTGGGTGAAAATTGGTAAACCTATGCCTTATGCATTGGTTCAGGGATGTGAGCCAATTGTTCCGTATATTGCTGGATTACCTCTTCTTGAACGTAATGTTAATGAGGCAGAATATATTGGTGCGCTCTATGGCAAGGGGATTGAGGTTGTTAAATGTGAAACCCACGATTTAAGAGTACCCGCCAGCTCCGAAGTAGTTATTGAGGGTTATTTTGCTATTACCCGCGAAGGTGTTGAAGGACCGTTCGGTGAATTTGCCGGGTACATCCCGAATGAAAACTCTCTGCAACCTATTCTTTCCATTACAGCTATCAGTTGGCAAGATGACCCCATCTGGCCAGTCGTGGCTGAAGGTAAACCGGTTGATGAATATCACACTTGTTCAGGAATAGGTGATGCAGCCGCTATTCAAAATGTATTATTGACAGCGAATTTGCCCGTGTCTTTTGTTTGGGTACCACTATATTCCGCTTGTCACTTAATGATTGTTTCTATTAACCGTCATTGGCGTCAGACTCATCCAGATTTGACCAGCGAACAATTAACTAAAAAGGTGGGAGATGTTATTCATCAAACACGAAATAGTATCAAATTACCCAAAATTGTTGTGCTGGATGATGATGTTGACCCCGCGGATACCGAGTCCCTACTTTGGGCGTTAGCAACGCGTATACATCCTGAGAGAAAACGCTATTTCTATGAAAGTTGTATTTTACCATTATTGAGTTGTTATTCTGAGGAAGAGCGTCATAACCGCAAGGGGAAGCGCGTTATTATCGATGCACTGCTACCGGAAAATCATGGGGCTATTAGCTCATTCGATTATGCTTATCCCGATGATATTAAACAGCGGGTATTGATGCATTGGGAGACTGATTTTAGTCATGACTAATAGTGTTGTTGGCTGGTAATAATAAAAAGTCCCACTCAATCTAAGTGGGACTTTTAGTTTATTAGTTTTTCGCGGTCTGGCCGGCGGTATTGGTATTTTGGCCCTGGCTTACAGGGTAGGTGCCTTGGTAGCTGTCATGGTCACCGATATTTGCCATTGAAACTGTTGGTGCCAAGATTGCTGCGATGAGGGCGAGTGCGGCGATAGTTGTTTTCATAATAAATTCTCTTCTGTTGGTTCAGGGGAAAGCTGATTGCTTTCGATAGAAGAAATGTTACTCCGATCACATAATTTGAATATCGAAGAGAATTGCTGGTATTAGTCAAAAAATATGAACAATCTTTATCTGCATCCTCATGCTGTGACAACCCAGCCTGATTAGGCCATTGCTCTGATACGTGGCAGAATATAAAAAAACAATGACAGCTGTTTCACCTGAGATGACAAAGACCTATATATGGATCGCTCCCGTTTACTGAAGTTTCTGCTACCTTATTTGTGGCCTAAAAATAGCCGCAAACTGCGCTATTACCTGATTGCTGCCGTCATATTTATGGTGGTTTCCAAGGTCAGCACGACACTGGTTCCGCTCGCCTATAAGGCTATGGTCGATACATTAAGCAGCGAAAGCGCCAAGATGATGGCGATTCCTCTTGGTTTTATTGTCGCTTATGGGGTCGCGAGAATTAGTGCTTCTTTATTTGAAGAACTGCGTAATGTCATGTTTATACATATCAGCCAGAATGCAACTCGATTACTTGGCCTGCGAGTATTTAAACAATTACATGAGCTCAGTTTACGCTTTCATCTTGATCGGCAAACGGGAGGGTTATCGTTATCTATCGAACGTGGAACACAAGCCGTAGCGACAGTTCTTTCACGTATATTGTTCTCTATATTCCCCATTTTATTTGAGATAACACTGGTCTCTTTGATCATGTGGCATCTGTTAGATGGTTGGTTTGCCGTCGCTATTTTAGTCACTGTGGCGTGTTATATCCTGTTTACCGTGGTGGCGGTCAGCTGGCGAACGCGTTTTCGTCGGGAGTTAAATAAGGCCAATGCGGATGCCAATACAAAATCTATCGACAGCTTGATAAATTATGAAACGGTAAAATATTTTGGTAATGAAGAGTTTGAAGCTGAGCGTTTCAATACCTCGCGTCAACTCTATGAATATGCAGCGATAAAAAATCAGTTCAGTTATACAGCATTAAGTCTCGGGCAAACCGCAATTATCTCAATAGGGTTGGTTGTGATGATGTCTATGGCGGCGAAAGGCATCACGCAAGGCCATATGACCATCGGCGATTTCGTTCTGGTTAATGCCTATCTTCTCCAGTTATATCAGCCGCTCAATTTCTTTGGGTTTATTTACTCCGAAATCAGGCAGGCACTAATTGATATGGAGAATATGCTCGATTTGTTGATGGTTAAGAAAGAAATTACAGATCGTCCTAATGCGCCAGCTTTGCATCTTACCAAAGGTGAAGTACGTTTTGACTCAGTGAGTTTCGGTTATGATCCGCGCAGACCTATTTTAAATAAAGTGAGTTTTACTATTCCCGCAGGTAAAACGGTGGCGGTTGTCGGCGCATCAGGTGCAGGTAAATCGACACTCTCTCGCTTACTGTTTCGTTTTTATGATGTCACTGATGGCGCGGTTTATATTGATGGTCAAGATATTCGCAATGTGACCCAAGCGAGTCTGCGTGAAGCTATTGGTATTGTCCCTCAGGATACCGTGTTATTTAACGATACGCTGCGTTATAACATTGCTTATGGTAGAACCTCTTCAAGCTTTGAAGAGATTGAGCGCGCAGCAAAACTCGCACATATTCATAATTTTATCATTAGTCTGCCAGATGGTTATGATACTCGGGTCGGAGAACGTGGGCTTAAGTTGTCCGGCGGTGAGAAACAACGAGTGGCAATTGCGCGCACTATCCTTAAAAATCCGGCTATTTTAGTTTTTGATGAAGCGACGAGCGCATTAGATACTCATACTGAACGCGAGATTCAGTCCCATCTGCGGGAAGTCAGCCGAGATCACACCACATTGGTTATTGCTCACCGTTTATCAACCATCATTGATGCCGATGAGATTATTGTGATGGAAGCCGGCGAGATCGTAGAGCGTGGGCGGCATGAGACATTATTGCTTAAGAATGGGCGATACTCAGCCATGTGGCAAAATCAGTACCATGAAGAGGAACAACTCGCTTTGTAACACACTGTTGCATTATGAGTATTTAGGGCGGTTTGGTTCTTCCGCCCTAAGCTCCGGTAAAGTGAGTGTAAGCAAATACTGCCAAGGCTATGGCAATCATTATCATCGTTGTCTTTCGCATTTAAGTTCTGCTCTCGTTATACATTGTTAGTGTTTGGTTGCTGCCCAAGAAGATAACGGAAAACCAGCGAAAAAACATCGATCAACTGCAAACATCGATCAACTGCACAATACTCCAATGTCATCTAAACCTAATTGAATTGATAACGGCGCCAGCACTGGCGTTCACTATGACAAATGATCCTTGTAAGTTGATCCATATCACGGTTTTATGATAATTATTTGTGTTATTTTGGAGGGCGTGCTAGGCCGCATGAGGGGGTTAAAATGTCAGCACTTGAGAAGCTTGTTTCTGCCTATTGCCATACCAGCCTGGACTTTGTGGCATCCACGGTTGCGTTTATGGAAAACCAAAAAAAGAAGATTAATGTTGATGAGATTGAAGCCAAATTTTCACCGGAGGAACGCGATTTCTTTCGGGAAAGATTAACTCATTATAGGGATATTTATCGGCCACTGTAAATGGAGCGGCCAATACATCAATATTTAGTTATGCTAAGTAAGCCGCCAGAGAGCGGCTTACTCTATATTGCTATCACTCAGTGCAAAAACCAAGATGAATATTCTCAGGATTTCTTGGTGGCAAGAATCACACTTGATGCTTTAAATAACGCAGTGACCTCACTCCCTACAGATAATGCCATCTCTTCCAGACTTTCATTAGTAATCACCGAAATAAGCACCAATCCATTAACGGTAACGACATGAACAGTAGAGTTTACGGCACCTTTTGTGACGGTTTGGACTTTACCGGTAAATTGGTTACGGGCAGAGAAATTTAAACCGCAATCCAGAGAAGCTAAAATAACCCAAGGCGCTTTTATTAGGGCGACAGCCGGTTTACCTACTGTTAATCCTAATGCTTTGCAGCTGGTTTTGGTAATAACAGTCGTTAGCTTTTCCCCGCCCTCTAAAGTCAGGACGACTTCATCATTGACTGAACCTTCAATAATGGCATGGACTGTTCCAGCTAACTGATTTCGTGCGGAGATAGACATCGGATTTCCTCATGGTCATGTCAGATTGAAGTTGAGCCAGATAAGGCCCTTACTCGACACCCCATTTGACCAAATACACCTGTAGGAGTACAGGTATGACTCATATCGAGCACATAAAAAAATGCACATGTGCTGGTCGTCACAATATTCCCGCTATTTTTTACCAAACCCTCGAGGTGCCTGCTCAAAAAACGGTCAATTAAGCTAAGATCAATAGAGGCAATGCACTGACCGTGGAGCCTGTTATGTACCATCGGATAGAGGGAAGTGAATACCGCCGTATCTTTATTGTCGGAGATATTCATGGCTGCTATAAAAAATTGATGGATGCTCTGGATCGTGTCCAATTTGAGCGTGCGACTGATTTAGTGGTTTCAGTGGGGGATCTCGCTGATCGTGGTTCACAGAATCTTGAATGTTATGAACTGCTTAATGCGTATTGGTTTCGTGCTGTCCGTGGCAATCATGAGCAAATGGCCATTGATGTACTAGCTGGAGGGGAGTTTGATACCTGGATTGCAAATGGCGGGCGGTGGTTTTTCTCTCTGGAGGAGGGCAAGAAACATCAGGCCGAGCAGTTGATTAAACTGGCGGAAAAACTGCCGTTAGTCATTGAGGTCAATACTGATAGCGGAAAATATGTTATCGCCCATGCTGATTATCCTTCCGATGAATATGTTTACGGCAAGCCTGTTAGTGAACAATTGGTGGTATGGAATCGTAAACGTCTGAATGCGGCGATGAAGGGGGAAAGTAATGAGATTACTGGGGCAGATAAATTTATTTTCGGTCACACCCCCTTGGTAAAACCGTCATTATTTAAAAACCAGCTTTATATTGATACAGGGGCAGTATTTGGTAATACACTGACTTTGATTCAAATTCAGTAGAGAGATATGTCGTTGTCATTTATTAGTCTTATTCCTGCAATAAAAATGCCTCGTTAGCTGAATACACTCGCATTTCCGATATTAAGTCCCAAAGAGGATACCACCATGTTATTTTCCCTGCTGTTATCAGCGCGGGCGGTTGCTGCACGCTGGTTGTTACCTCAATACGGCATCTATAATGCCGTTCAACATGATATTTATCCCCCTTCACTTTATAGCGATTGCGCTATTGATTGGCACTAACCATGAGCCAACCCAATATGTTGCAAACTGCGGGCATTTCATTGTCCGGGATATCTCATTCCTTTGCCCACCATCAGGTGCTCAATAACGTCAATTTAGACGTGCCACAAGGTACGGTTTTGGCGTTGTTAGGCCCTTCTGGTTGCGGGAAAAGTACCTTACTAAAACTCTTAGCCGGCTTGCTACAACCCTCTGCGGGTGAAATTCATTTTGGTCAGCAACGAATAGCAGGTGAGAACTTTAATCTGCCTCCTGAGCAACGTGGGTTGGGAATGGTATTTCAGGATTATGCACTGTGGCCGCATATGACCGTGGCGCAAAATGTTGGCTTTCCCCTACAGATGCGCGGAGTGCGCGGTGAACTCAAACAGGCACGCATCGATGCTGCATTGGCACGTGTCGGGTTGGCTGATTTTGCTCGTCGTCGCCCGTCTGAACTTTCTGGGGGACAACAACAGCGGGTGGCATTAGCCCGGGCCATTGTTGCCGAGCCACAAGTGCTGCTGTTTGATGAGCCGCTATCCAACCTGGATCGTGAATTACGTGAGTCTTTGAGCCAAGAGATGCGGGTGCTACTGCGCCAACTGGGTACCACGGCGGTCTATGTCACTCATGATCATGCTGAGGCCACCGTGTTAGCGCACCGTATAGCTCGGCTATCTAAGGGCCAGATTGTTGATATTTCAGTACTTTAATAACCTATGGGATAAATGGAATGAGCACAAAACTGATTAACGTAAAGAGAACAGGAGTGATAGTGGGTATGGCGCTTTCTTTGACCATGGCGGCAGGCAGTGCTCAGGCGCTGACACTGTATACCGCAGGGCCGGGGACTCTGGCAAAAAAACTGGCTGCGGGTTATGAAAAACAAAGCGGCGTAAAAGTTGATATTTTTCAGGCGACTACTGGCAAAGTTATGGCACGACTGGAAGCGGAGCAAGCCAATCCTCGTGCTGATATCCTGATTTCAGCTTCATGGGATACGGCAACCGATTTGCAGCAGCGTGGTTGGTTGCTCAATTATGAAAGCCCGAATGCTGCACAAGTGCCGGCGCAGTTTAAAACACCTTACTATGTCGCTCAGGGTATTTCCGCATTGGGCATTGTATGGAATAGCAAAAGTGGGACGCCGGAGCCCCATGAATGGCAAGATCTTGCTCAACCAGTGTTTAAAGACAAAGTCACTACGCCAGACCCTGCGCTGTCAGGGGCTTCCCTCGATTTATTGATTGGACTACAGAATGCTCAAGGTGAAAAAGCCTGGCAACTGTTTGAACAACTTAAGGCCAATGGCATGATCATTGCTGGGCCGAATGCGCAAGCGCTGACGCCAGTATTGCAAGGGGCTAAAGCAGCTGTATTTGGTGCAGTAGATTATGTCGCTTACAGCAGTGTTGAAAGCGGGGAGTCAATTAAAGTGATTTTCCCAGCCAGCGGCACGGTTATTGCGCCACGACCAATGATGATTCTGAAAAGTACGCCACAACCTGAGCAGGCAAAAGCTTTCATCGACTATGTTTTATCGCCAGAAGGACAGCAGGCGGTGGCGGACGCATGGTTGATGCCCGCCAGACAAGATGTCGAGGCTAAGCGACCCCTGTTCAAATCGCTGACATTACTGCCGGAAGGGGATGGTGCTTCAGCTTCCCGTACGGCGGTATTATCGCGTTTTGCCACGCTATTTGGTCAGCGCTAATCTCAGGGATATCGCGCGTGCCTTTACCGGTGCGCGCAGGAGTATGGGATGAAAAAATTCTCTTTACTGCCATTGGTGACCTTGGCGGCGTTACTATTATTGGTTGCGATACCGGTCTTTTTTGTGGTGCTTCAGGCGGTTTTTCCTCAATTGGAAAAAGGTTTATTCAGCGCACCTTTCAGTGCTTTTTATCTACTATTCAATCAGTCAGGGTTAGGGGCGCTACTGAGCGGCACCTTGCAAGTCGGGCTTGGTGTTGCTGTGGGCAGTGCCATTATCGGGATCCCATTAGGTGCATTGCGAGGGCTATTCTCCTTGCCTCTGGCGCGCGTTTGGGATCTGTTATTTTTGGTGCCATTTCTTATCCCTCCCTATATTGCGGCTCTGTCATGGATGCTGGCGCTACAACCTCAGGGGTATATGGAACAGCTATTCTCACTGCACTTGAGTGAATGGCTGTTTTCTCTGCCCGGTATTATTGGGGTGATGACGCTGAATATTTTCCCGGTGGTTTATTTCGCCGTTTCGCGCAGTATGGCAGCCAGCGGTCATCGACTTGCTGAGGTTGCCAGAGTGCACGGCGCAGGGCCGTGGCAGGCTTTTGCGCGAGTGACATTGCCATTGGCACTTCCTGCAATGGCGGCCAGCTTACTATTGGCATTCACTCTGGCGATTGAGGAATATGGCGTACCGGCGGCGTTAGGTAGCCGCTCGGGTGTCAGAGTCATGACTTCGGGCATTGAACAGCGGCTGGCGGACTGGCCGATTGATTTGCCGGGAGCGGCGGTATTGTCACTGTTGTTAGTGGCTATTGCATTGACGGCATTTACTCTGCAACGTGCCATTGTCCGTGGGCGCAATGTGGAAACAACAACCGGCAAACCGGCTCCCGTAATTGAACGGCATCTGGGGGGCTGGCGGTGGCCGGTACTCTTTCTGTTTGCCGGTACGGCATTGATCACTGTGGGGCTGCCGGTAGCATCGATGCTAGCAACCGCCTTCTCTCGCACGCTTTCCGGTGGCCTGTCTCTCAGCAATCTCACCGTTCAGCATTTTTCTGGGTTATTGGGTGGGGAAAGTGAGGGTTTATCCGCACTGACTACCAGTATCTCGCTGGCGTTGGGCAGTGCCATATTGACCGGAGTGATAGGTTTTCTTGCCGCTTGGTTGGTGGTGGGGCGACGAGTTCGTGGGGCGACAGCCATTGATGCTTTATCACTGCTGCCCGCAGCAGTACCGGGGATAGTAATTGGCGTGGGGCTAATTTTGGCTTGGAACCACAGCTTCTGGCCCATTAGCCCATACAATAGCTGGGTTATCTTGTTAATGGCGTACAGTTGCCTGTTACTGCCTTATCCGGTGCGCTATGTTGGCGCGGCACTAGCACAAATTGGTGGGAATCTAGAGTCGGCGGCGAGAGTCCATGGGGCTACGGCATTTAATGCTTTGCGCTGCATTGTTCTGCCATTGATATTCCCAAGCTTAATGGCATCAATGATGCTGGTATTTGCTGTGGCGGCGCGGGAGTTAGTCACCTCTCTATTGCTGTCACCGGCGGGTGTCCAGACCGTATCAATCTTTGTCTGGCGTCAGTTTGAGCAAGGTTCGGTCGGTGATGGAATGGCCATGGCCAGTGTTACGGTATTTTTTAGCCTGACTATCATGTTACTGGCTTTACGTTTGAATCAACGCCACTTGCGATGAGTTTTCTCTCTATCTAAAACCACGTCCTGATAATACGACCCGCGCTCACTGGGGGCGGGTCGTATCAATCAAAATGATATAAAGCGCGACGTGTACTTATTGAGTAACAGAATTCGTGATAACAATACTGATGCCGCGAATACGGAGAACAGCAGAGTGAACCTCAGTGTGACATCGGATAAGTTATATGCGCTGGAGATAAAGTAGAAAATACCATCATGCAGAATATAGACCCCGATCATCGATGGGCTGATATAGGCTAACGTTTTTCTTATCCATTCGTGTTTTGTATTAAAGTTATCAAATATGACAAATAAACATAAACTCAGGATTAAAACGTGTAAATTATCGAGAAAGTAGCCTGCATTCACTGTTTTATACACATGTATCGACATAAAACTTTCATAGTAATACATGGAAATGGCTGTCGGGATAAGGAGCACTTTGGCGGCAAGACGTACTCTTGGCAATTTAGTTATTCTTTGGCAAACCCTCGAACATAGGAATCTGCCCGCTATATAATAGAAAACCCAAGTCCATAATCTAAAGTATTGTGGAAAATCAATCAGATATGGCCTTTCACTGAATGCACTAATCAAGTCGATAGAAATAGAAAATATAACCAAGCAGGAGAGGGTTATTATTGCCGTTCTGTTACTTTTTAACACCTTAGAGATTATTGGGTTAATGAGATAAATAATGGCAATGCTGAATAACAGCCAACTCTGCAAGAAATATCCACGTTTGAAACCATCTTCATTGATAAAGAAGAAAAGCACGTTCCAGAAGATAATAATGCTTATTATCGACTTTAGTTTTCTTAGGATATCTTGTTGATCTATTTCATCATTTGAGTCGATATAACCGATAATCATGAAGAATAGTGGAGTCGCGATGATCGACAAAAAGTACAAAACGCTCATCACTTCGCCGCCTAAAAAACACTGTTCAGTACAGGTTTTACTGGCTGAATAAAAAGTAACAGCAGAAAAACAGCTCAACGTTTTGAGAGCATGTAAACCAACGTTTCTCATAAAGTAGTCTGACTTAGAATAAGGTTAGATGAGATATACAGCTTCATAGGGCGTAGGCTTTGCATCTGAACCTTCCTATTTAGGCTACTAATTTCTATATATTTTTACATATAATCTCAATGCTGTCACGTTTGAGAAACTTAATTATAAATAAATCGTCAGGAAAGATGTCTGACAGAAAAAGACGTTTCCTACACTCCTAGGTGTTGACATCCTATATATCTCCTCTCCCCCCTGTGGTCTACTAAAATAAGGATATATCTAGTCTATCTTTCTAATTTTTAATGATATTTCATTTAATCACATGTAGACGTGAGTTAACAATTCATAGAGTGCTGAAGCACTAACGGGTGTGGCCAATATGATAAGTTGCATGATAGTTGATAACGATAAATATCAAACACTAGGTATGGTATCTATCGTAAAAAAGATATTTACATCGTTAGGATTTAAAAAGGAGATTAAATTCTATCGGAAGGCATTTTATTCGGCAGATATCATTTTTATTGGTGTAGATGAGTTCAGCTTTTTTGAAGCATTAAAACGTTTGGATAAAGCTCCTTCAGAAGCAGATGTTTTTTTGATTTGCGATGCCAGATTGAATAGCTTTTTGCAGGGCATCCCACGATTCAGTAATGTCACTATGATCTTTAGAGAAGACTCAGTCGATACTGCAACGAATAAGATCACTGCGGTGCTTAAACGTAGGCTTCGTGGGATTAAAGATAATTTAACTGAGCGCAAAGTCACTAAGGTGTTGAGTCTACCGTCCTCGGATAGACAATATTTAACACCAAATGAAAATATTGTATTGAAGTTGTTTAATGAAGGTTTTTCGGGCGGAGATATCGCCAGAATTTTGAAGAAGAGTGAAAAAACAGTCAGTGGGCAAAAACGGTCTGCGATGAAGAAATTGGGTGCCCGTACTGACGTTGAGTTAATTAAAATGTTTATGTTCAAATAGTTAATACAAAAAACGGACTGAATTTTTGGTTAGTTTTATCGTCAACACCAGAGAATACCAAAGGGATTTTCTTGTGCTAGCGGGCAGGGATGCCAGCATCAGTCTCCCGGGGGAGGGCCCCGGGCAGCCCCAGCGTTATGTCATTTGGGGCTGTTGATGGGGGATACTCTGCAACTGCTTCAGTAAAAAAGCATCAGTATTAAATACTTTTCAACTTCGCCACCGTAGCGTCGATATCAACTTCATGCTCAGAAAATGTATAAGTTACATTTTGGAATGTAGTAATCGACAGCATTTTTAATGGCACGGTCTTCTCTGAAATATCTTCTTCCTGCGGCCGGATTTTATTCATCAGTAAATTTACTGAGAGGACGGTATTGGCTTTATCAACCTCAGCCTGTGCAGGAACTTCTTTGGTGAAAGTATTAAATGACTTAATGCTGGTGAGTTTGATTCTCTCATTGGCAATGAATATATACTTGCTCTCAATGGCCACTTTTACCGCATATGCAGACAATCCTTTGGTATTGGTTGTCGGTTCGAAAGTCACTTCCGCACCTTTTTTGATCATCTCGGGATTAGCAACTTTAATAACGTGAAAATAACGGTTATCTCCGTTCTCATCGGTGATAAACCCAAAACCTTTATCTTCAAAAAAAGTTGTTATTCTACCGTTCATCATGCATCTCATATTAGCGAATCCAATGGGTAAGTATAATACAGGTGAATCGCTTTCAGATACAGTCTGGTGGTTTTGTCGCGTCTTTTAGACCTAGTTAAGGTGAGTTGTAAAAGCAAGAAATATGGATTTCTGTGCTATAAATTGAGCAGAAAAGGCGACTTTTTCACTTTTTCTCTGTTTTTTGTGATCTCTGCCGTGGACAAAAAACGGTTCTATTGCTGTACTGTATTTGACACACATTTTGTGTCCAACATTCACGTAAAGGTAAGTTTGATGTCTAAGATTAAAGGTAGCGTTAAGTGGTTCAATGAAGCTAAAGGCTTTGGTTTCATCACCCCAGAAGATGGCAGCAAGGACGTTTTCGTTCATTTCTCAGCCATCGCTAGCAACGGTTTCAAAACTCTTGCTGAAGGCCAGCGTGTAGAATTTGAAATCACGACTGGTGCTAAAGGGCCATCTGCTGCTAATGTTATCGCTATCTAAGTAGCCCATATCTCTTAAAACCCGCCTCAATAGGCGGGTTTTTTATTTATGGCATTGAATTGGCACAAGAAAGAATGTTTGTTAAAAGAGATATTCTTTTAAGAAAATGAAGGTGATAGACAGGCAAAAAATCACTGTTATCCATTCAACCCGAGTCTTGGGTACACTAAACATAGAATCTATCCAGCGCATCAGTCACCCCAATGGCTAACTGTTCTTTGCTGAATAATTATCCGGCCCGAAGATTAAGAAAACATTAAGAGGGTGACCGCCAGTGAGGAATATTTTCCCCTCAAGATAGGTGCCTGAATCAATGTTATTAACACTCTGAGTAATAGATGGTTTATTGACTCGCGAATTTATTGGCTAGCAATAGAGTTGACCAACATAAAAGCCAGCATAGTCATGGCGAGTGAACCGGCTAAATTAAGTAAGACAGTCCCAGCTGCCCAGGCTAATTTCCCATCCTGTATTAAATAGACCACTTCAACTGAGAAAGTGGAAAACGTGGTTAGGCCACCACAAAACCCAGTGGTAATCAGTAATTTCCAAACGGGGTCAATATGGGTCATTCGGGTAAATAGGGCTAATGCCAAGCCGATAATAAAGGCACCCGCCAAGTTTACGATAAGTGTCCCCACCGGGATATTGCTTGATAGACTGTTTAGCTTCATGCTGACTAGCCAGCGGGCAACGCTACCCACACCGCCACCAATAAATACTGCAAGTAATGTATTAAACATAAATACCTATTCTTATGGGTATCCTTGTGCGAATACCTTGTTCAACTCGCTAATTCAATACGGTTACGGCCATTATCTTTTGCCAAATACAGTGCGGAATCAGCGGCTTTTAGCCATTGCTGATAGTTAATCATGTCGTGCCGGTAGTCGGCAATACCGGCGCTAACTTTGAGTTGTAAAGGGGGGGCTTGGGCAAAGGCTAAACCGGCCAGTTTTTCCTGGATTCTGGTAAGGACTTCTCTGGTTTGCTCCGCCGTCGTATTGGGCAAAATAGCCCCGAACTCATCACCCCCATAGCGGCCAACAATATCGATGGCTCGCAGCCCCAGCAATAGCTCTTCGGCAAGGACAGTAATAGCCTCATCACCGACAGCATGACCAAAGGTATCATTAATCGATTTGAAGTTATCAATATCAAGTAAAATCAGTGTGGCACCGTGTTGGTAGCGCCGACAGCTGTCAAATTGATTATGTAGCTGATGTTCCCAATGTCTGCGGTTATACAGCCCGGTCAATCCATCTCTTACACTGATGCGCAGTAACTCTTCTTTATTTTCGGCCAGACGTTTTGCGGTTCGATAGGTGACTAATCCGAGCAGGGAAGGGTAGATAATAATCATTGGCAGGCACGCATAAACTTGGATGGGTGATGTTTCGGGCCTAAAGGGTAAATTAAATATCCATGCGGTCAGTAAACTACAGGCGATTTGTAATGCCAGCCCTTTGTAGAAAACATTTTTTCCACCCGAGGCAATATTGTTCATACTCATCATGGAGAGAATAACAATCGATGGTAGGGCATTGAATGACATTATTGCGACCCAAACGCCGCCTAGCGCTGAGTCTATTTTCATATTAATTATTTCTTGCTCAAACGGCTGTTCAGAGCGCAGGGCCAGAAGGAATGCAATATGTGGCCAGATGAGCCCATTGATGGCCAGCGCAATCCATAGCCACAATGAAGCATTTTCCGTGTACAACACTGAGCCGACACAAAACATGCCAATACCTAAGCCAAATGCTCGCGGTAAATAGGTTCTTTTAGCAAAACTTAACCCGGATCGGCGGGTATTTATTCTACTTGAATAAGGCAATTGGCGGTTCCCTCGTTTTTTCTGCTTTAGGGGGATGTTAACGGCAATGTCTCATCCGGAATGAGTCAAAAATAAGTAAGTACAGACTCTTGAGTAAATCATAGTTCACTAACGAAATCTGTTACATATTACTGTTGTTTTAATCAATAATTTATTCGTAAATAGTCCATGATTTAATGAACAGTGCTAACCAAGAAGGTATATATGGAAGGTCTCAGTATTACCAAATTACTGGTAGTCGGCATATTGATTGTGTTGTTGTTTGGCACCAGCAAGCTGCGGACGCTGGGTGCAGATTTAGGCGCTGCTCTTAAAGGCTTCAAAAAGGCCATGGGCAATGATGATGCACCTGCGGCAACGACAACGGCTGAATCTAAAGCAGCAACAGAAGCCAAAACCACACCGCCTATTGAGCATAAGGACTGATTGTATCTACGAGTTTTAGCCGGTATTTAGGCGACTTCGCAAGATTAGTCATCTATTAGCTCCAGCATTATCAGCGATCCGATAATGGCTGATAACAAAAAAACGGATCTCCAATGGAAATCCGTTTTTGCCTTTCTGCTGCCTAAGGTGTAATAAAATATTTCAGTCAACCAGGTCTGAACATCAGCTCAGACCCTATAGGCTTATTTGACTTCTAACCCTTTAGCTTGCAGGTCAGCATGGTAAGAAGAACGAACAAATGGGCCGCAAGCTGCGTGGGTGAAGCCCATCGCCATTGCTTCAGCTTTCATCTCGTCAAACTCAGCCGGGCTAACATAGCGCTGTACCGGTAAATGGTGGCGGCTAGGTTGTAAATATTGCCCCAGTGTCAACATGGTTACCCCGTGACGGCGCAAATCACGCATCACCTCAACGATTTCTGCATTGGTCTCACCCAAACCTACCATCAAACCAGACTTGGTCGGAATATCAGGGTGAGCTTCTTTAAAGCGCTCTAATAATTTAAGCGACCACTCATAGTTAGCGCCAGGGCGAACCTGACGATATACCCGAGGAACGTTTTCCAGATTGTGGTTAAACACATCCGGTGGTGTGACAGTCAAAATATCCAGTGCGCGATCCATACGACCACGGAAATCGGGCACCAAGGTTTCAATTTTAATGGTTGGATTCTTGGCGCGGATTGCTGAAATACAATCGGCGAAATGCTGCGCACCGCCATCACGGAGATCATCACGGTCAACCGAGGTGATCACCACATAGCGTAATCCCATATCCTTGATGGTCTGAGCCAGTTTCTCTGGTTCATTGGCATCAGGGGTCACTGGGCGGCCATGGGCGACGTCGCAGAATGGGCAGCGGCGAGTACAAATAGCGCCGAGGATCATAAAGGTGGCGGTACCGTGGTTAAAGCACTCCGACAGGTTAGGGCAGGATGCCTCTTCGCAAACCGAGTGCAGACCGTTTTTACGCATTGCTGCCTTGATCCCCTGAATACGGCTGGAGTCAGCAGGGAGTTTGATTTTCATCCATTCGGGTTTACGTAGCAGCTCCTGACGTTCGGTAACCACGGTTTTAATCGGGATTAACGCCATTTTATCTGCGTCGCGGTATTTGACGCCGCGTTCCATCTGAATCGGTTTACTCATAATCGTGCTGGTTCCAGTTCTGAATCTCTCAATTTGAGATTTTTCATTAAATTCAACGGGATGTGGCGTTCGTTAAAAAATATTTGAAAATTGTTTAAAAATTATATCATCTTTGTCCCACTCCATTCAGCCCCCAATTTTGTAAGTGTTAGTGGCTGCTGCGGGTAACTTATAATGCGTCAGATGATACATAGTCAGCCAGTGACCAAGGCTGTTGTTCTGCCTCGGGATAACCCAGCTGGCGAGTAAATTCATGCACCAATATCGGTTGGATATCAGCGACTGTCGTACCGGCTTTCAGCGCACTGACTTGCGTCATTTGCATTCCGGCATAGCCGCAGGGGTTAATGCGCTGGAAGGGCTCCAGATCCATGGCAATGTTTAATGCCAGACCATGAAATGAACAGCCTCGGCGAATGCGTAACCCCAGCGAGCATATCTTCTGCTGACCAACATAAACACCGGGCGCATCTGGACGCGCTTGTGACTCAATACCAAAATGGGCGAGTGTTTGTATCACGGTGTTCTCAATGGCGGTGACTAACTGCCGCACCCCCACTTTGGCACGTTTGAGATCAATCATGACATACATGACTTGCTGGCCGGGGCCATGATAGGTGACTTGCCCGCCGCGGTCACTTTGGATAACCGGTATATCACCGGGCATCAGAACATGTTCGGCTTTTCCTGCCTGGCCCTGAGTAAAGACTTTCTGATGCTCAACCAGCCAGATTTCATCGGCACTGGCTTCAGTACGAAACTCAGTGAAATTATGCATGGCTTGAGATACGGGGGCATAGGGTTGTAACCCTAGCTGGCGTAAAATGATCTTGTGTTGTTGCAAGCGAGGCATCATCTGGTTACAGAAATGGTGGCGTCAGTATACCAGTCCAGAAGTGTGGGGCTACTATTTTGATATTTTAAAAAATAGATTAAAATTTTAAAAAATAGGTTTTCACTTAAATTCATTGAGTTAGCGGTACCAATATGGAATTTAAGGTAAAAATAAGGCCCGGAGAGAATAACCAGTCCGGGCCATTATAAGGCGAGTTTGAAATTGATGTGATGTTTTGCCAATAGGCAAAATGGGCTGAATTACAACACCATCCGCACTAATTCCAGATTGCCCAGTTCTTTATACAGCGTTTCCACCTGATCAATATGGGTTGCTGTGATGGTGATGGAAACGGAGTGATAGTTGCCTTTGCTGCTCGGTTTTACCTGTGGGGTATAATCACCCGGAGCATGGCGCTGTACCACTTCAACCACCTGGTTAACCAACTGAGGTTCAGCGATGCCCATTACCTTGTAGGTAAAAGAACAAGGGAACTCAAGCAGTTCGTTCAGTTTAGTTTTCATGTGCGCTCCTGGGTTGTAGCCGGAAAAATCAATATGAAATATATCCGACTCTAAAATTATAACTCCCGCCGCAGCGGGAGTTTCATATTATTTTTAATATGAGGGTCGGTCTGCTGATTTTCAAGTATCCCCGTCATCTTTCAAGCCGCAGGTGTGTTGGCTGCTTTCGCTCACCCGAGTCACTTACTAATGTAAGCTCATCGGGATTCTCTCATTTGCCGCCTACCTGCGATTTGAAATCTATTGGGTATAGCTTTGTCGTCATCTTTCAAGCCGCAGGTGTGTTGGCTGCCTTCGCTCACCCGAGTCACTTACCAATGTAAGCTCATCGGGATTCTCTCATTTGCCGCCTACCTGCGACTTGAAATCTATTGGGTATAGCTTTGTCGTCATCATTCAAGCTGCAGGTGTGTTGGCTGCTTTCGCTCACCCTAGTCACTTACCAATGTAAGCTCATCAGGATTCTCTCATTTGCCGCCTACCTGCGATTTGAAATCTATTGGGTATAGCTTTGTCGTCATCTTTCAAGCCGCAGGTGTGTTGGCTGCTCTCTTGAGATCTGTAAGGAAAATCAGCAGATTAGCCGAACCAGCGATGGAACATCAATTTGATGTAGTCCACCATACGGCCAAAGATACCGCCTTCTTTCACTTCGTTCATGACGACCAGTGGCCGTTGATCGATAGTTTTGCCATCTAACTGGAAGTTAATCATCCCGACCACTTGATTCTTCGCCAGTGGGGCATGAATTTCAGGTGTATTCAGCACATAGCTGGCTTTCAGATCTTTCATTCGGCCACGTGGGATAGTCAGGTAAACGTCTTTATCCACCCCGAGCTGAACACGGTCACTGTCACCAAACCAGACTGGCTCAGAAGCGAACTCTTTACCGACTTTCAGTGGTGCGACGGTTTCAAAGAAACGGAAGCCCCAAGTCAGCAGCTTTTTACTTTCGGTTTCACGGCCTTTAAAGGTGTGACCACCCAATACCGCTGAAATTAAACGCATTTGCCCATCGGTAGCGGATGCCACCAGATTGTAGCCCGCGGCGTCAGTATGGCCGGTTTTGATACCATCAACATTCAAGCTGGTATCCCACAGCAAACCATTACGGTTAGTCTGACGGATATTGTTGAAAGTAAACTCTTTCTCTTTATAAATGGCGTATTCATCCGGCACATCACGAATCAGCGCCTGACCAATCAGTGCCATATCGCGAGCCGAACTGAACTGCCCATCAGCATCTAAGCCGTGAACGGTTTTGAAGTGAGTGTTTTTCAGACCCAGCGCATTAACGTAATTATTCATCAGGTTAACGAATGAGTCTTGGCTACCGGCGACATAGTCGGCCATAGCAACACAGGCATCGTTACCGGATTGCAGGTTGATACCGCGAGTCAGTTTAGAGACTGGTACACGATCACCCGGTTTCAAGAACATCAGCGAGGAGCCCTTGAACTCAGGGTTGCCGGTCGCCCAAGCATCTTTACCCACGGTAACCATATCTTCCGGCCCGATTTTACCTGCTTTGATGGCCTGCCCAATCACATAGCTGGTCATCATTTTGGTCAGACTGGCTGGGTTGCGGCGCACATCCGCATTCATTTCTGCCAATACTTTGCCGGAGTTGTAATCAATCAGAACATAAGCTTCCGCGTCGATTTGTGGCACGCCGGGGATCATGGTTTTCAGATTGACGTCATCAGCGTTTGCAGCAGACGCTGCGCTCATAACAATAACAGTGCCGAGCGCCAGGCTCTTGATAATGCGAGAAGTAGTTACATATTTCATGATCAGGACAACAACATCCGTGGGAGTAAGTTAAGAACGTGCCACACTATAACATACCCATCTTCATTGACATCGCAGGGTTAGCGGCTTTCACTCACGACCCGCAACGCCAATGATTTGGGTAGACACCAATGTGGCGTTTATACATTTCTACCGGCCGAATTATCTACCGGATTACTACTATTCTTTCAACCGTAACATCCTGTTTGTACGGCATGTTACGGTTATTTTTGTTAGAGCGACCTTAAATTGCTACAAGGTATGTATGATTTAAGGTGCCGCGACCACAAATGACTGCTGTTGTGCTTCACTCGACAGGCGCTGTTGCAGTGCGACGGCTTGCTGGCGAGTACTGAATGGCCCAAGCTGTACGCGGTGTACGCTGCCATTGGTCGCCACTTTTCCTGGCACACCAAAACGTTGGCTCAGACTTTGCTGCCAAGTTTGCGCACGCTGGGCGTCACTTAATGCTCCAACTTGAACCACATAGCCATAGCTACCCGCCGTTGTGCTAGCAGCAGATGCGGTGGCTGCAGATGAAGTTACCGGGCCTGGGTTGGCAACCACTGGTGGCCTGACGGTCTCAGCACCCATCGATGCTTCTGTGCTCACTGCCGGTTCTGAGCTTTCCAACACTCCTGCCGGTACTGGAGTTGAGGCGCGCAAGAAACCGCTGCTTTGTGGCGCAACAGGTTGCGTGGCATCAGCACCCGACAAATTACTATTATCGATAGGCCGTACTGGCGCACTCACTGCTGGAGCATCTTGCTGTATTGGTGTCCCCATGCCACCAGAGGTTAAATCTGGGCGACTGGGTAATGCATAGCTTTGTTTGGCGATAGTCGTGCCGACCATACCGGGACCAGACAATGAGCCATCCGGTGCCACATTGATAAAGTCGATTTTCACCTTGGTATTATTCGAAATATTCAAGCGATCAGCGGCGGCTTTGGATAAATCAATGACCCGACCTGGGGTATATGGGCCACGGTCGTTCACGCGCACCACAATTTGGCGGCCATTACTGACGTTAGTCACGCGCACATAGCTAGGAATGGGCAACGTTGGGTGAGCAGCGGTCAAGGCATTGGGATCGAAGATTTCGCCAGTCGCGGTGGAATTGCCATTCGCCTCTTCACCATACCAGGCCGCCAAACCCACTTGCGTGAAGTTTTGTGGATCCTTGACGATGGTGTACGACTGACCATTGGCTTTGTAATCCTGATTAAAATTAGGATTAAAAGGCTCATAGCGTGGCTCAGCACCGCCGATTTCTTCAACCGGGCCATTATATGTTTGCTGCACTTGTTGCTGGGGTGCCGGGGGCTGACTGGTACATGCTGATAGCAGCACGCCTGCGATGCCGATCCAAAGCCATTCCTTACGCATTGCTCACCTCTATAAATTCTTAGATAACATTTTTCGATGAGTATGTATCGACATCACGATACCAAACCCGGCCATCAGAACTATCAGCGCCGAGCCTCCGTAGCTGACCAAAGGCAAAGGTACGCCAACCACAGGTAAAATTCCACTGACCATACCTATGTTAACAAACACATATACAAAGAGTATCAGCATTAATCCGCCGACCATCACTCGGCCAAAGGTCGTTTGCGCATGGGCCGCAATCACCAGACCCCGCATAATAAGACATAAATAGAGTGCCAGCAGTACCAGAACCCCAATTAACCCGAGCTCTTCTGCCAGTACGGCAAAGATAAAGTCAGTATGGCGTTCCGGTAAGAATTCCAACTGTGATTGTGTTCCGTGCAGCCAACCTTTGCCTGATAACCCACCCGAACCAATGGCAATTTTCGACTGAATAATATGGTAGCCGGCACCTAGCGGATCACTTTCCGGATCCAGCAGCATCATCACCCGGTCACGCTGATAACCATGCATCAGGAAGAACCAGAGAATAGGAATAAACCCAGCAACTAATACAGCAGCAATAGCAATTAAGCGCCAACTCATACCTGAAAGGAATAATACAAACAGGCCTGAGGAGGCGATCAGAATGGAGGTGCCGAGGTCGGGTTGAGCCGCAACCAACAAGGTTGGCATAAAGATTAAAATCAGCGCGATACCGGTATTTTTCAGTGAGGGCGGGCAGACATCACGGTTCATGAAGCGCGCGACCATCAATGGAACGGCAATTTTAGCAATTTCAGAGGGTTGGAAGCGAATAAAGCCCAAGTCTAGCCACCGCTGTGCCCCTTTACTGATTTGACCAAATGCATCAACCAACACCAACAAGATCACACAGACAAAATAGAGATAGGGCGCCCAGCTTTCATAGACGCGTGGCGGAATCTGTGCCATGACCAGCATGACAACCAGGCCCATGGCAATTTGGCCAACCTTGCGCTCCATCATGCCCATATCTTGCCCGCTGGCGCTCCACATGACGAAGGCGCTATAAGCCAGCAGCGCCAGTACGCACAGCAGAAACGGCAGGTCGATGTGCATTTTGTACCACAAAGAGCCTTTTTGTTGATTATCAGTCATGAGTTACCTTCATCCGTTTCAACTAACCCGCTTCAACTAATCGGCTTCAACACCCGGAGGCAGAGGAGCGGCATCCGGTAATTCAGTATTGTTATCGCCCAACAAAATGTGGTCGAGGATTTGACGAGTAATCGTCCCCACCGCCGGCCCGGCACCGCCATTTTCTAAAATCATGGCGACAGATACTGTCGGATTTTCGTAGGGTGCAAATGCAACCATCAACTTGTGGTCGCGCAAATGCTCGGCCACTTTGTGAGCATTATAGGTTTCGTAGCTATAAACCTGCGCAGTACCTGATTTTGCCGCCGCTTTATAGGGGGTGCCTTCAAAGAACTTGCGGCCAGTCCCATTAGGGCGGTTGGCGACGCCATACATGCCATCTTTAGCAATCTCCCAGTAGCCGGAGTGGATGTCGCCAATCTGGGTGGTATCTTCTTGTTTATAAGGGACTAATTGCCCATCAATACGCATGCTTTGTAACAAATGGGGTGTTTTAACGGCCCCATCATTAATCAATGTCATCAACGCTTTTGCCATCTGAATCGGTGTTGCCGTCCAATACCCTTGGCCGATACCAACAGGGATAGTATCCCCTTGATACCAAGGTTTTTTATGGCGCTTTTGTTTCCATTCACGGGTCGGCATCAGGCCAGCCCGCTCTTCGGACAAATCGATGCCAGTATATTCGCCATAACCAAACTTGCTCATCCATGAAGATAAACGGTCAATCCCCATGTCATAAGCCACTTGGTAGAAGAAGGTATCTGCAGACTCTTCCAGTGCTTTGGTGACATTCAACCGGCCATGGCCCCATTTTTTCCAGTCACGGAAGCGTTTTTCAGAGCCCGGTAATTGCCACCAACCGGGATCAAACAGGCTGGTATTTCTGTTGATCACACCAGCACTGAGTGCAGACACTGCAATATAAGGTTTTACCGTCGATGCCGGGGGATAAACACCCTGAGTCGCACGGTTTATCAGCGGGCGATTGGGGTCGTTCAATAACCCCTGATAATCCTTACTAGAGATACCATCAACAAACAGATTAGGGTCATAACTTGGGTTTGACACCAAGGCTAATATTCCGCCGGTACGTGGGTCGGTAACCACAACTGCTGCGCGGCTACCACTCAGTAACTGTTCGATATAAGTTTGTAGGTGCAAATCGAGCGTCAGGTAAATATCTTTACCGGCCTGTGGTGGCTGCTCATGCAACTGGCGGATCACCCGACCACGGTTATTGACCTCAACTTCTTCATAGCCGGTTTTCCCGTGTAATACCGACTCATAATAGCGCTCAATACCTAGCTTGCCGATATCGTGGGTAGCAGCATAGTTAGCCAGAATGCCATCTTTATCCAGGCGCTCCACATCTTTATCGTTAATTTTTGAGACATAACCGATTACATGGGTCAGCGCTGAGCCGTACGGGTAGAAACGGCGTTGATAGCCTTTAACTTCAATACCAGGGAAGCGAAATTGGTTGACTGCGAAACGGGCGACTTGCACCTCTGTGAGCGGTGTTTTCACCGCAATGGAGGTAAAGCGGCGCGAGCGCTTGCGCTCTTTTTCAAAATTGGCGATATCCTCATCCGTCAAATCCACTATTGGGCGCAGTGCGTTCAGGGTCGCGGGGAGGTCTTCAATTTTTTCCGGCATCAGCTCTAATTGATAGATAGTCCGGTTCATCGCCAATGGTGTGCCATTACGGTCAAAAATCATGCCGCGGCTGGGGGCGATAGGGACGAGCTTGATGCGGTTTTCATTGGAACGTGTGCGATAGTCCTCAAAACGAACTATCTGCAAATTGTACAGATTGGCGATCAATATCCCGCTTAGCAGCAGGATACCGAGGAAAGCCACGAGGGCGCGGCGGACAAACAGGGCTGATTCAGCCGAATAGTCGCGAAAAGGGTTAGGTTCTTTTTTCATCCCGCTACTTACTTCATTCTATTCAGGATCATCATATTACTCAGGTTCATCGCCCGCTTATTCCCGATGATAAGGGTGGTTGGTCGTAATACTCCAGGCGCGGTAAAGGCTTTCTGCCACTAAAACACGCACTAAAGGATGTGGTAGCGTCAACGGAGAGAGCGACCAGCTCTGCTCTGCCGCAGCTTTACAGGCCGGGGCTAACCCCTCCGGCCCGCCAATCAGTAGACTGACATCGCGGCCATCCTGCTTCCAACGTTCTAATTGCTGAGCCAACTGCGGGGTCTCCCAGGGAGTGCCTGGGATATCCAGCGTGACAATGCGGTTATTCTTGCCAACCGCCGCCAGCATTAGCTCGCCTTCTTTTTCCAAAATGCGTTTGATATCCGCATTTTTGCCCCGTTTACCGGCCGGTATTTCTACCAACTCGAAGGGCATATCTTTGGGAAAGCGGCGCAGGTAATCGATAAAACCTGTCTGCACCCAGTCTGGCATTTTGGTGCCGACGGCTACCAGTTGCAGTTTCACCGCTTAGCTCCAGAGTTTTTCCAGTTCATACATACGGCGGCTTTCTTCTTGCATGACATGCACAATCACTTCGCCCAAATCAACGACTATCCAGTCAGAGACACCTTGACCTTCGATACCTAGAGGTATCATGCCTGCCTTACGAGATTCTTGAACCAGGTTATCTGCCAGCGCCATAACATGGCGTGTAGAGGTACCGGTACAAATGATCATGCAATCAGTGATGCTGGATTTACCCTGAACATCCAGAGCAATAATATCTTGGCCTTTCAAATCATCGAGTTTGTCGATAACAAACTCTTGGAGTGCTTTACCTTGCAAAGGTTCCCCTTAATTTTTTCTAATTTAATCAGTTGGTTACACAGCGCAAGTCGAAATCATTCGATATTCATTCACTACGCTACTATCTCTATCCACTCACTACCGCGCACATCTCGATACTTATCTGTTGTTTGAGATGATTTATGACCTAAGATTTTTTGCGCGAATTCCTTTCCTTTTTCCTTCTCATAAAGTCTAGAAGCTAAACTCCTAATTTCATGAAATGGTGGTGGGTTTGTTCCTTCCCATGTAATGCTTGCTAAATCTCTTGCCCTGGCGAATCGTTTTGTAAGTGTTTTGTCTGCGAACGGTTCACCTTTTTCAGATGAAATAATTGTTACACCTTTTACGGGGCGTTTTTCACAGCGCGAAATTATATCACGCAAAGACAACGAGAGGGTATCAATCCGTAAATCTAATGGGATCACTAGTCTCATGCCGGTTTTTTCTTGTTCAACAAACAATTTATCATCCTTGATATCTGCCCATTTCATTTTGCGTACGTCACCAACACGCTGCCCTGTCACTATAGCCAAGTCCATACTGTCAACAACCCATGCTGGCATTCCTGCCGCAGCCACCCTAATAGCCAGGAAGTTATCAAGTGATAACCTTGCTCGTTTAACCTCTACTTTAGGGTTTTTTGTTGCATCCACAGGGTTGTTGTAAATTACCCCCTCAGATACTGCTTCTCTGAAAAAGTCAGTCAAAAACGATCGCATTAATTTAGCAGATGCTGCCTTTCCATTATTTGTGTAATCGTTAAGAAGTGTTGCAATATCTTTGGTGCTAATGCTGTCCATGGATCTTGATGAGAAAACCTCACCGACCACCTCTAATCGACTATGGTAATCAGTGATTGTTTTGCTTTTTAAGCCGCGCTTACTTAGCACATCAGTATAGGTTTTAACCCATTCCGAAACAGTGACAATTGCGACACCGTTGATCCGGTCAACAAGCCTTGCTGTTGTACCTGAATCCATAAACTGCATATTTGCTTCTACCGCCTGATTTATTGCAAATCGCTTATCCCGGCCAAGGCCGAATTCCTTGCCCGTCCGTGGGTCTTTATAGCTGTAATAGCCACCATTTCTAACGTACAGGTTTGGTGGCAAATCACGCAGTGCGGCTGACCGCCTTCTTGCTGCCATTTCTAATCCTTGATATTAAGTTATTTGTTTGCGTAGGGCTGCCTCGGGAGGTAGGGTTTCTATATATCGCGGTTGATTCAACTTCATACTCTTTTCCCACGCGTTCTGGCGGTGGATATATTTTACCTGCCTCAACCCATCTATATATTTGCTTCATTGATCGCGGCCTGTCTCGTCGCTCATTCCACTCTTTCAGGCTAATTTTCATTGTTGGCCTCTTATCTCTTTATCAATCTGACGGACGTAATAACTCAGCCAGCGTTTAGCCGGGAAAGTGTTAGGGGGTAGAGCGGTGATTTTTTTTGCGTGGCGGTCGAGGATTTCAGTGATAAGTTTGTCGTGTTCTGAGATTGGCTTGCCGTCCGTGGCTTCTATTATTTCTGTCCTACAACATCGAGCTACTGACCTGATTGCGTTTTCGATGGTTGTATCCATATACTCACCATCCCTTTACCCACACCAGCCAGAACGCAGCGCAACCGCCGATAACCAGGAGTATCCAGTCCAGGTAGGTCATCACAAAGCTAAGTACGTTCATCCAAACATCCCCCTAACAGCCTCAGTCTCAATTGTATAAATTGTTGCCAGCACCGCCCACGCGATGATAACGATAAAGAACCAGGTACCGTCTGATATTTTTCTCTTCATGCTGCTTTACTCCCGGTTAATATTTCCTGTCCGATCGCCTTTAGCTCATCGCGCTTAACAGTCGTGAACATGCAGCGGGGCTTAATGAATGGCCGCCAGATGAATAGCAGCGAACCTTTGTTGTTACCGTTGATTGGCTTGCCAGTATCAGAGCGAAGAAACGATATACGGCCATCAGTAATGAATCGCACCTCATCCACTGATTGCAGCGCCTGGCTAAACCAACCGACTGATGAATCAGCAGGCACAAGCATCACCACCGGTTGGAGTTGCTGCTTACATTGCTCAGCCGCCTTGGTTACCCAGGGTGAGATATCGGAGTAGGGTGGATTGCACCAGATAGCGCCGTAGCTTTCCCATGCACTATTAAGAGCATCGCTTTGCTCGGTCAGGTATCTGGCACATAGGGCACTTTTATGACTTGCTGCTGCATCAAGATAAAAGCCAAACTCGATGTCTAGTGCGGTAAATATGTCGGCGGGTGTCATCCATAAATCTTTCAGGTTATCCGGGGTGTGGCTGCCGCCAAAGTCACTCATGCCGCCTCCATTATCTTTCTCACTTTCGCTTTCACTGACTTCACCGTTTTAACCGGAGTGGGTGGGACAACTTGCCGCGGTACCGGTCTTTTTGACTTGTCGCCGGTTCGTAGCCGCTGCTTTATTTTCATATCCCACAAATAGGCCTCTTTATGGTCACGTCCGTCATCCCCAGCGCGGGACACGGTTAGAATTAGTTCGCTAATATCGTCCATCAGGCCACCTCAGCTATTTCAAAGGGAATCATGCTCAACAGTACGTAGCCCGGCTTAAACTCACTGATGTCAGCTACGTGAGTTATTTTTCTCAAGGCAAACGCGCCAGTGAAATGGCCCGCATTCCACTCATTGAGTTCAAGTAAGTCACCCACTTGGAAGTTGCGGTCATTCAGCCGTATCTCTGCGGTCTTCACTCCCTGACGTACGGGCGCAAAGAATTCCGGCCTGATTTTCAGGTCGTGAGTTTTCATAGGGAATCTCCAGTTTATTTAGATGAAGTCCGTTTCCCTTTGATTGCCTTTTCGCAATCTGTCCATACTGTTTTGGCGAAGTGTTGACGGGGTATGCTAAGGACGTAGCGGCGTTGCTCACCGTTAGGGCCAATAGGCTCGTTGAGCCACTTCTCGAATGAGTCGCTCATGATTTACTCCCAATAAAAAACCCCGCATTAGCGAGGTTCATTAAGTGGTGTGGCGCTTAGTAATTGTTGAACAGGTAGTAAGTATTTAATCCGTTATCTTGCTCATCCATGAGCTTCCACTTGCGCTCGTATCGGGCGATATATTCATTAGCCTGAGCCGGGCCGAAATGATGGTTAACCTTCAACAATTCCATGATAAATCTGTCAACCGTAACCACCTTGCGCCCGCGAGAATCAACGACTATTGATGCCCTAAACGCTATTGTTACATCCTGACGGCGAGCCATTTACTTGCGCTCTGGCGGGGTATATTCCATCTTACCCAGCGTTTTACTCACTTCCCTGTAATATTTTACTCGGTCGCGAAAATACTCGCGCAGATGCTCTGGCTGCTGTTCCTCTATTTGCATAGGGATAACTGGCATGTTGTAGCGCTCTTTGAATGCAACGCCACTGGCAGCCTGGTCAACAGCCATCTTGTCTTTATCTTCTTGTGACAGTTTAGCGAGATTGTAGCCCATAGCTCCCTCCTATTCGTTTAGAGGAAGTATAGCGCTACTGCCGATAGACTTCAGAGCAAATCAGCACAGCATCAGGCCGCCGCTCATGTATCAGCGTTGAGATTTGTTGGCATTCGGATTGAGTGGGGTAGATATCTTCGGTAACTGGCTGGGCATTGCAGGTAGAGCATGAGGTGACGAGTAGAACGAAACCTATGAGCATGGCTATTCCTTTGGTTCCGGGTGGAGGTACAACAATGTACCGTCAGCGAAATTATCCCAATCGGCTTGGTCATGGAGACACACAACCTTCCCTTGGCGATAACCGCAATTATCGTAGTCACTGAGGACAACTTTCCCTATTGGCTGTTGCCCACCCTTAATTGCTGCCAATTCTTCCCTGAGTTTTCGGTTTTCAGAGCTAACCGCCGCTAGCTCGTTAGTACACATGACAGCCGTTTTTTTCCAACTACGTAAATCCAATAATTCAGCCGCCATTAACTTATCCTGAAGTTGAGTTAACATCGCACCATCTTCTATATCTCGTAAGTCCTGCTCAGTTAGCTTGTTCATCTGCATTCCCCTCAATCCCACTGTAAAACAGAAGCAAAGAACGAGCCTCTGCACGGATTATCCAAAGGTGCGTACCATGCGGAATATTCGCTCTTTGGCACCGCTTTGTAGTTTGTTTGATAATAATTGGCACTTTGCCAATCCTCTGCGAATTCAGAGTCTATTTCACCTTGTTCAATGGCTGCTTTGATAATCGCATCTTTATCATAGTCGCCACGCATAACGAGAAAAGTGCAATCATCACTCCGTAAGTATTCGCATGTACCGTCAGTTTTTTTCTTTTTCATCTGCATTCCCCTCTACCAGTCGCCATCACCGACATGTAACTCAACTGAAGAAACAGCGCAAAGTTTCTGATTCGCCGCACCATTTGTATGAGATTCCCCGATCAGTAGATTAAATCCCCCTGAGCCGGTGTAATATTCTGCATCAGGAAATTCTTTTCGCACATCTTCACAGAGCTTGCTTAATGCTTTGGTTAATCTGTAAAATCGCCGCGCCGCCGTAGGGCATTTTTTACATAGCAAAAAATATGCTTGGTATTCTTCGCTCTCATCAATAAATTCAATTAGCTGTTCAGTGTTCACTACTCACCCCCTTCAACCGGATAGCCAGCGGCTTTGATATTTTGCTCACAGCGCCACACCCCGAAGTTATAACCAGTATCAAAGTCGTTTCGCCAATTATCGGGCCACATGCTTATACAGTCTTCCAGACCATCATCAGGCGACTTAACCGGCACGAGTAGCCGCGCCTCTGCTGCCTTTGCGCGTTGTTCCGCTCGTACCCTGTCCGCAAACAAACCCTCAACCGCATCAAACGGGCTATCGCCGGTCTGTTCACATCGTTCTGGCGTCCATCCCGCTGCTTTGGCTAAATCATCAAAACGCTGCTCTGATGCCTCTGCGCGACATCTAAGCGTTGCTGAATAGGCAGCAAGATTCATTAACTGTGTATTTTCTAAATCACCTTCATTATTTGCTTCAATTATCTGATTTGCCGCTTCCAGCTTGGCGGCAAGCTGCATCCATATTATTTTCGCTACCTGCATATCCCACGCCATATAATCGTTATCATCACCATTGAGGCATTTGCGGCGGTCTATTGAATCCCCGAACCGTTCCGCCATGAATGCCTCAAATTCTTCAATATGCTTATCCATCACTCACCTCCCCGCAGACTGGCGGCGAACTGGCGAGCCATTTCTGAAATTTGACTATGCAATTCCTTTCCCTGCCAATTATCGGCAAAAGCTTCAACACCCTGCGCCTTTATCTCGTTAAGCGCCTGAATGGTGGCTGGGGTTTCCGATTTGATTATTTCTACTGCTTTGGCGTGAGTTATATGACCAACCATGTTTTCATCAAACCAACGTTGCAAATCACTAAGCATCATTTCTGGCGGGATAACTAACTCAGCATCATCAGCGATACTCTCTAGCCAGCACTGCGCCTCATATATATTTGTGCCGTGAATACAATGTAGGGCTGCTTGAATGGTCATAACAGCGCGATGCAACAACCATGAGTTTGAAAGCTCGCTAGCGGATTTATCAGTAAGCGCCGCATTCTCAGCAGCCACGGCCAGATATTTCTTTTCGAGTTCTGCATAATCACTATTTTCAGACATAGAAAGTCCTCAGCAGATTGACTGCCGGTTAAATGGGGGGGAATTAGGCGGCTTTAGTAATGAATAGCGAGGCCCGTTTGCACATAACTGATTTCAGCGTCCTGCCAGTTAAGTGGGCTACTTTCTCGTCGGCATCCTTGCCAAGTAACTGCAATTCCGTTTCTGTCCATCGCCGAGAGGGTCGATTTGAAATTAGGGTGACATCCATGTCAGAAGCTTTTGAGTAAACAGACTGAATAGAGCGTTCAAGTTTTTCAGCTATCAGGCTGCCGGGCATATATCCAGAAACCTCCCTCATAAACTGCTCTTCATATCCTTCCCATGGTTCATAAGGTTTTGTCATAACAGTCTCACATTGGAACTTCTTCCATTTCAGCCTTGCGGATGCCGTAAATGTCGGTGGCTTTTTCGAGTTGGTCATGGTGATCTGCAAGAACGCGCTGGCTGTACTTGAAGAATTTATCCAACTCTGCGACTGATTTTGCATTGCTGGCGGCGGCGGTAAAATCAGAAAGCAGTGTGTCAGGAGAGCGCTCCTCGACCTTCGTAGTTTCTAATTCTCCTTCGATAGGTTCCTGTTTTTTCGTATTAATCATCTTATTCAGGTCAGCATTAGTGCGTGGCGTTACATCTCGCTCAGGCTTTGGCTTACTGTCCAGTTCATCGGTGGAGTACACGCCGAGAATAACCTCGGGGCAGTACAGGCGTGACCAGCGCTTAACTGCGAGATAGGCCAACTGTTGCTTGGGGTCGCTGGCCCATAAAGTGGAATTTCTTACTTGCGCCTGAGACAGTAGCAACTCAAGAACGCGGGGTTCATCCTCGCCTTTCATCGTGGCCCAAACTCTAATGCCCAAGCCTTTCTCATCAGCCAGCGTCCAGTCTGGTGCAATGTATTTGTTGCCTTTTTGGGATGTTTTCTCTGCGAACTTGCCGATCACGTTCTCCCACGGCCCGAACCAGTCATAATGGATCCGGTCTTTGGTGGGAGCCATTGCGTAAATCACCGCGTTAACGAGCTGCGCCTCATAACCCAGGGTGCCGCTGACAACGTGAGTCTTTTGAGCAACAACAAATGGGTTCATTCCCCATTGAACGGCCTGCATCGCAACTGCCATACAGTCAGCTTTATTACCGGCAAGATGCGCGGGGATTGTTGATCGACCGCTTGCCATTAGCGTTGCAAAGTTTTGGATAGCCATTAAGTTTTGCGGGCTGAAAATAGCCACGTTAGCATTAGTGATGGCTGGCTCATTACTAAGTTCGATATTGGCGATGTCAGTCATTGTTCTTTTTCCTTGCCCATGCCGGGCGGTAAATGGTTTCTACACCGCCCCATTCGTTGCTGAGTCGGCATTCGTGATAGGTCTGTAAATTTTTGCGATAAAGTTCGTGCCCGGCGGCAACATCGTCGGCATCAAGCTGGAATACCCGAGTTGGGTATCGGCCACAGTCGATGGTTTCGCTAACGGCAAGAAAGATAAAAGTGGGGTATCCGTTGAAGTGATTCAGGTAACCATCCCGGTACATGGCATCCTGCACGTGATACCGAAATTCTTCGATGTCGCGAGAGAAGCGATCCATGTCAGCTACTTTTTTCACATCGACGATAATTGGCTGATTTTGAAGAAACTTATCTGGGCGTATTCGGCATAGCTCTTCCGTTTCCTCGTCTCGCCAGTAAATGGATGATTCGCAGTATCCTTCTGCTTCCAAAAAGTACCGCGCCGCCGGGTGAGCTAAGGCGCTTCCTCGCATTAATTCCAGCTTCCTGTGCTGTTCAAAATCCATGACAGTCTTCCCTGACTCTTCGCACTCTTTCAGAAAATCCTTTTCTGCTGCCTTACCGTCAGTTGTGCGCCGGTTGAATTCTGGCGCTTTTATAAATCGCTTATCGAACTCATCAGGCTCAAGTAACAGGCAGTGGAGTGCCGTTCCCATATCCAGCGCCTTGAGCTTTTCCGTGTCTACTGGCGCTGTTTTCTTCCATGTGAGTATTGCGGGGTTGATAGCTACATCATCCAGTTGCGACTTACTTACCCCCGGCCCCGAGTGATAATCCTCGTTTGATATATCTTGATAGTGGCCCGGTTCCATCATGCCGCCTCATCGTGTTCAGCCAGTCGCCGCTGTATTTCCAGCGCCTGTTGCCATTTGGCATTCTCAAATAGGACGTTGTAGAGTGCGGTGTCGAATCCCTCGAAGTCGTACTCATCAACTAAAATATTGAAAGCTTCACGGTCGAATTCAGGGAGGTGTTCAAAGGTTTTAATTAGGTTATGAACCCGCAGTGCCTTTTCCTGCCTCTCTGCGACTTGTCCAGCTTGTTCTAAATCTTGCTCGTTCAGTGAGCTATAAAGCTTCCTTGCTTCATTCATTTCTGCGTATGTCATAGCAGCCCCTTACTTTCACAAAACGCCAGCGACATAAGTCGATAGCCGGTTTCATTGTTTGGGTAGTAGTGCTCACTGTCACCGATGCGGATAAATAACCGGCCGCCAATTATCTGAAATTTCATGGCTCACCTCGTTGGTTAAGTATTTCGATAAGACGACGCGCACCGTTTTTAACGTTGCGGCAAATGCGGTCGAGCAAAGTCTCAGAGCAGCCCACGCAAGGCCACCCTGCTATACAAAAGGTATGCATGGGATACTCCGGTTTAATTAGTAGTGGATATTTGTGTGAGGAATTTTGCTGTCTTTAATCGCGCAGAGAGTGGCAATGGCTTGTTCGCGGGTTAGCCCGGCGTGTTCAATCAGTCCATTTACCACGGCGGTGCCAACAGTTTTGCGATGTGCTTCGTTAGCTGCTCTCGCCGCCGCTTCATCAGCAACACGCTTCTCTTCTGCCAGCCGAACATCTTCTTTCTGCTTGGCTTCACGTTGAACTCGCTCAGCTTCCTGCTGTGCTTTACGTTTCTCGGCGTCGATAGCTTCCTGCTTTTCGCGCCCGACACGTTCAGCTAATTCTTTGGCGTCACGTTCAGCTTTAGCGGCGGCATCCTTGGCAGTCTGTTCAGCTCGTTCCTGAGCCAGTTTTGCATCACGCTCACGTTGTTCCGCTGCTTCAATGTCACGTTTGGCTTTCTCTTCAACTTCGCGTTTCGCTTTCTCTGCTGCCTGTTGAGCAATGAATTCTTCATGGGCCTTGCGCAGGCGTTCAATTTCATCAGCTTTCGCTTTGGCGTCACGGTCGAAAGCGTCATTCATCAGCAGAGCCATCTCATGGTCAGACTCTTTCTTAGCTGCCCGTTCTGCTGTAATTCTGGCGTCCATTTCATGGGCTTCCTGCCACATGGCTGCATAGGCCGCTTCTGCTGCAATTCGTTCTTGTTCTGCTTCATACTCCAACTTCGGTAGCAAAACCTTTTCTTTCAGTGCGTCCAACCGGTCACGAACCGTCTTTCGGCTGGCATCAATTTTCTTTGGCACCTCTTTGTATTCGGTAACCAGATCCTTACCCAGACCATCCAAATAAGTTTTGGTCTTAGCCACTTTCAAGCCGAGAGAAGCAATAGCGTCGCGGCCTTTCTTTGTGCTGACGTCTGGAACAAACGAATTAACTTCTTTCTCAACCTGCTGAAGAATTGATTCGATGTGGTCAGGCTGGGTAAATACTGCGAGAGCGTTCTTAGCTTCGATAACAATCGATAAGCCGGTTGCTTCACTCATGCTCATTTCCTTTGTTTAGCCCACAGCAAAACACCGACAGTTGGCAGGCTTACTCTGGGGATTGGTGGGGGTGGGGAGTTACTCGGTTTCTGTTACGGTGTAGCCTTGATTTTCAATCCAAGAAATAACGTCGGTTTTGCCAATTTCTTCCAGTAAATCAGTGGAACCGTATTCGCCAACGATGTCTTTTATTTCTACAGCCTCAACCAATTCAGCGCGAACTAGCTCAAGAGTAAGGTGCTTGTATCGATCTATCTCTACGCCAGCACTTTCAACTTTTATCGTCATGTCTAAGCTCATATCTCACCCTCTCGCCTTAATCATTGCGTCTGCCATCTGGTAGGCTTCTTCTGCCAAGTCATCGTTGCTGTACAATCTTTCAGGGTTAGCGCTCACACCCTGCATGTACTTGGCTGCCATGTAATCGCGCACTGATAAATCGTCAGATGTCTCTACAGGTGAAACCTCATCATCAGTAAATCGATACAGCAAATCGTAATTACCAGCGTCGTCAAAGCTAGTGTGTTCGTAGGCCCAGCGATGCCCATCAAACTCAAATGAATGTGATGATCTATCAGCAAATCTAGCTTTTATGTAAAGTGCGTACTCTGGAGTGTTTTTATAAACTTTCTTAGAAAACTTCATCGCCTTACCCTCTATCAATGAACTTGCCAAAGCTCACTAATAAGCAAGCAGTGGTAAGGTCACTCATTAGCGGTCACATAATTACCTCTCCAGTTTTGCGCCTGTTATCCATGGTCAGGCTCCTTATAGAATCTAGTGGTCTTATTGCTGCCACCGGTTAAGTGGCAGGGGTAAGGTCACTAGGGGTTAGCGAGTTGTTAAGGCAGCAATTTCATCTGACGAAAATCCCTTTTCGCGCATCTTCTCGACAATCTGGTCGAGTGCCTCATTCTTTTTTCTAATCACTTTATCTGCATCGCTTTCTGGTACGATTTCCCAAGGAACTAGCCAGCGAGTACCAATCTTTACCGCTGTTGCTTTGATGGTGTCGGCGTCACTTCCCTGAACTGACTTTTTCTTACCCAGTCGATCTGCTGTTACTGGGCTGTCACACACATACAAAATCACCGGTCGCCCGCGCCCCTCTGTTAAATCGCTATTGGTAACCGTTAGCCAAACATCCTTCGTTTCTTTGATTTCCACCATCATTCATTCCTCATTTACCCGCCAATAAAAAAGGCCACCTAAGTGACCTCATATAATTTGTGCTGGGATATTTATCCACGCCCAGCCGTGGTTTCCCTGCTTTCCACAGTCAAAGGAAATTGATATGTTGGTTATTCCACAGTCAATAAAATGGATTTGAAGATGAGTGATAACGAATTAGCCTCCAAGCTCGCACTTAACTTTCTTGGTCAGCAAAAGAATAACGGAGAGCCATCAGAGTATTTCGATAGATACCAGCAACTCACTAAAACGTTCTTGGCGCTAATTAAGGAAGAAGGTAAAAAGAACCCTAGCCCTCTTGAGATTCTTTAAAATAAACAAGTGACTTAAGTCCGAAAGCAATTCCGACGGCAGCAGATTTTGTTGCCGCTTTTATTTTCTCTTCGTCCCAATCATTTATTGCACCATATTCCGCAATAACGTTCAGTGAGTTTCCGATAACCCTGACAAGTACGTCCAATGCTTCCGAATCCATTTCCTTGCCAAATATCGTTACTTTTGGTTTATCGCTCATATCTGCACTTGGTGCCATCAAGAGTTTTTCTTGTGTTTTTTCCATACCTACCTCGCTGTTAGTGATTCTGACTTACGGAAGCCTGCTGCAAACTTAGCGACCTCTGGCAAACATATGTTGTCCGCGCTTGGCCGCTCTGTGCTGCGAATCTGAATAGGCATCGTTGCTTTACATACCCTCGATGTGCAGCCCTCAGAGAGATTTGTGAACGCTGCTTCAATTCGGCTTGCCAGCACTCGGTTGGCATCCTTCGCCGCGAAGAATTCACCTGTACGCTTAAATTTGCGTGTCTTTGAATTCTCTTTAGCTGGTTTGATTGTGATCGCTACCATGATTACCTCCGGTGATTGGCTTTGGTGATGTGGTGGCCGGTGCTGATATCCGGCTTGAACTATGTTCAGTGTTAGCTGCCACCTCTTAGAGAGGGATACGCGTCATGATTTTCACTGAATTTATTGGGTAACCCTGTCTTCCGGCTATTTACGCAGCTTGTCTTCCAACACAGACTCGTGCCTCACCCATTCACACCCGTTACAATGTTGCGCATCAGCCTGCGCATTCACCACATCCCAAAGCCAACTTCTCTTTGGTCTCCCAGACTATCCGGGAGAAATCCGTCAATGTTAAAGAGCACTTCCTGTCGTACTGCTTCGGCGTCCTGCCGTGTTGATGGAATTGATAATCACATAATGTGTTTTTATAATCAACACGAAATGTGATTAATTTGAGTGTGATTCTTTATTTGATTGATTTTTAAAGTAATTTAATTTGAAAATAATTCAGCCGCGACCCTTCGCACCTGGCTATCAGGCGTGAAAAGTGTGAGGTGAGTAGTGTTTAACGCGGGTAGGGTGGTGAGATTGTCAGATTACAGGCACAAAAAACCCGGCAGCGGGGCCGGGTTAGGCGTGGGAAGTATTAATTGAATGATTTCACAAAATAGTTTTTTCTGTGCAACCCAAGGTTATCATTATTAATATCAGTAACTTCAACAACAAGAGATAATTTTTTACCAACCTTGTGTTTTTTCTGTATATTTTCCAGCATATCTACAGGGAATGATGCTCGTATCTTTTCACCATCCACTTCAATTTCAAGCTTGCCATATTTTGATAGTGAAGCTAGCTCACCAACAATAGTTTCTATGACCGGAGAGGAAATGGTTGTGGCAGCTAGGCGGTCACTTAGCATTTTTATCTTTGTGGAATTAACAGAAACCTTACGATTTCCATCACTAAATGGGCCAATCCATGATAAATCAAAATCAATATGATTTTTATCGCACTCTTCTACGATTTTTTTCAAACTTTGGGCCGAGTTGAATCCAATTTCGGCGACCTGATTCATCATTGTAGTAGCGTCAACTGCATCCAGTAAGTTAATGATTTCTTTAACTGCTTTACTAGATACGGTTTCAACTAGTTCACATTGCCCCGTTGAAAATGTAAGTCCAAGCCTAGTGGACCCAGGAGAAATCTCAGCAAGTCGCATATTTAATGAGCTCTTTATACTATAAGGAACTTTATGTGAATCCCTGCCTGAAGATAGTTTGTGCGTTGCTCGCTGAACCATTGCAGCTAAATTGCTAGTGATTATGCCCATAATTTCAAGTGGCACAGTTCCTAGGTCAACGATTGAACCTTTTAATCGCAATTCCATGAAATCAAGTAGTGGATGACGAATATCCAACGCGCGTTGTTCTGCTTGGAGATCGCTCATATAAGCATCCATGTTATTTAACATGATGCGATCTGCAAATGTCATATTCTTGGCAGAGGATATCGAATCGAGTTTATTCTGAACGAACTTAATACGTTTCTTTAGTGAAATCATATCCTTATTATCGTTCATAGTGATAACCTCGCTACCCCTTTAGGGGTATCCTCTCTATCATGGCAAAACACACCACGCCAATGCATTCTATCTTCATCATAATCACTTCGTGGGCAATTTTTATACAACAAAAGAAGGTCAATATGATAGTTATTCTTAATGTACTTCCTGTTGAGTATGCACTCTATTTGCGGCTGGAACATTACTGGAATAAGATTCAGTTGGTCGAAATCAATAACTAACAAGATATCAATATCGTCAGGCTCGGGTTTTTCCGTTGTGAATGAACCATCTACCCATAGTTCTAAAAAACACTTAAATTGTTGGTTTAAACTTCTAACATCACTCATGAGCTGTATGTAATTACAGTATAGCATACTCCTTCTGGCGGATTTCGGGAATGCATCAACACATAGCGTCTTGATTTCAGCATCATTCAAATCATGAAATCCGGGAGGAAGGAGGGGAGGGAAGCAAAGCTTTTCCATCCTAAGTCCTTATTTTTATGCTAGAAAATTATAAACTAACATTTTCGCTTCAATGTAAATCTAACAAAATCCCCCCCCCCACCCCTCTATGGGCTAGCAGTGGGTTAGAGACTTTCATTCCACGCCATATCTTTAACGACGCCGATAAACTTACAATCTCTCTTTACAGGGATTGTTTTGTAGTCGTTATTAAGCGGCACCAAATAAGGCTCTCCACCTTCTATAACGAACTTCTTAAAGGTCACGGAGTTCTCTTCCGTTAGTTTCGCGATAACGTAACTACCAGGCTCATGGTTTGCTTTTGGATCAACTAAAATCAGTATCCCTTTTGGAAAGGTTATTCCTTTATCAGATGTCATTGAGTCACCATCAACTTCTAACCAAAACGAATCATCACTAACTCGCTTTGTCGTTTCTTCCCAATGTTCAATATCACGAATCCTTTCAGGCTCTATTGCTTCCTGCCACGGCCCCGCGCTTACCTTCCCAACCACTGGGTATGACCTTTGTACGTAAACTTTATCCGATTCATTTCCAAACATTAACTCTCCAGGGCTAATCCCCAGAGCAGAAGCCAACGTAACAGCATCCTCTGCGCTTATCTTTCTAGTGCCAAGTTCATAGTTTCCAACTCTAGATTGTGATTCCCAGCCGCATTTCTCAGCTAATTCTCGCTGACTTAATCCCAAGGCCGATCTTGCCGCCTTTAAGCGTTCTGCTATTTGGAGGTTGATATTTTTCATGACGTCCTTTTAACACATTGCGTGTTTTTCTTCTTTCACGATTCGTGTTTACAAGTAATCACAAATTGTGTTTAATAAGAGTATCTGCAACCAAGAGGGACATTCGCAATGAATCAAATTGCTGAAGAGCGAAAAAGGATTGGAGTAACCCAGGCTGACTTAGCCAACAAACTCCACTGGAGCCAGTCTCGCATTGGCAATTATGAATCAGGAACCCGAACTCCTGACCTTCACACAAGTAGAAAAATAGTTCAGGCACTCAATGAATTAGGCGGTAATTGCTCATTGGATAGTGTTTTCCCGCCAGAATCGAAAGCAGCTTAAGCACTACCGCTCTTTAACACTACTGACCTCACCCCGGAAAGTCTGGGGCTACCAAAGTGACAAGCTCACAGCTTTGTCACGTAACAACATCTAACAAGGGAAGAGTACGCAATGGAACGTGCAAGTAACAGCAAGAGAATTATGGAAGTTGAATCTGAGCTACGAAGCCGAATGGCTATCAAGGGCCAGAGCAAGTTTGCGCGGGATGCTGGCTGGGCCGAATCAAAGGTAAGCCGGTTGAACGTACATGATATGGCAGTGACGTTTGTTCTTCTTGAGAAGATATGGGAGACGAGCGTGATAAGGGAAATCGCAAGGCAGGCTGTGATTGCGGTGACCGGAAAGCAAAAAGCCTCACCTGCACGAACAGGAGAGGCTTCTCAAATAACGCTCAATTTCTGAGGTAACTATACATGAGTTTATCTACGGTAGTAAACCCGACTATGACCAGTCAGGAAATAGCTGATCTCGTTGAGTCTCGTCATGACAAAGTTAAGCAATCAATAGAAAGACTGGCACTTCGTGGAACAATTCAACTCCCCCCATTGGGGGAAGTTAAGAATCATCTTGGGCAATCGGTAGCTGTGTACCAAGTTGGCAAGCGAGACAGCTACATTGTAGTTGCCCAGCTTTCCCCTGAGTTCACGGCTCGATTAGTTGATCGCTGGCAGGAGTTGGAAAATCAGGCGCGCATTCCTCAAAACTTGCCAGATGCTTTACGGCTGGCGGCAGACCTCGCAGAAGAAAAACAGAAACTGGAAAATCAACTTGCTATTGCAGCTCCGAAAGCTCAGTTCGTTGACAGCTACGTCACAGCGACCGGATCTCTTGGTTTTCGCGAAACGTGCAAGCTTCTTCACATCAAAGAACCAGCCTTCCGTAAGTTCCTGCTCGATAGCGAGATCATGTATCTGCTGGCTGGGAAGTTAACGCCTTACGCTCAACACATCGATGCAGGACGCTTCACTATTAAAACAGGCGAGAACCTAACAAACGGTCACGCCTTCATCCAAAACAAGTTCACCCCTAAAGGCATCCAATGGATCGCCGGATTACTGGCTGCTCATCAAATCAAGGATATTGCCGCATGAGTACAGCCAAAGTATTTGATATCAGCGCCGAACGTGAGCGCAGGAGCAACAGGATGGAGAACCAGAAGCTTGGTTATGTCCCGTTGTACCGAAGCATCAAGAAGAAACCTTGGGCCAAAGACGTTTTCCTGCGGACTCTCTGGGAGGACCTGCTATTTGGTGCTCAAAGAAAGCCCCGTACGGTTAACTTCAAAGGTCACCAATGGAATCTTCAAGCCGGTCAACTGGTCACGACAGCGGCTGATTTAGGGCTATCTCTGTGCGATAGAGAAGGTAAGCCAACAAGCCGTGATGCGGTGGGCAGGATGCTCTCCTTTTTCGTCAAAGAAGGGATGATTGCAACGGGTGGAGAGAAGCGAAAAGGGACGGTAATCACCATCCTAAATTACGCTGAATATGCCGAAAAAATAGACAATTTACCCGCACATAATGCCGCACTTAAACCCGCACATGGTGAAGCCAGTAACGGCGCGGCTTTAGATGGTGGTGCCGCACATAACGCCGCACTTAAGCCCGCACATCATGAACAAGAAGGTAATAACAATAATATAAAACCCTTTACGTCAGAGAATTCTAACGAATCCCCTGACACCCCATCTAAGAAGCTTCCTGTAGTTCGTCCTGATGCTGCAATCCAAAGTGGTAAAAATTGGGGGACTGCTGATGACCTTCGGGCAGCGGAGTGGATGTTCAGCGCCGTGCTGATGATTGCCCCCGATGCTAAGAAGCCGTCTTTTGCTGGCTGGGCCAATAGCATCCGCTTGATGCGTGAACGGGATGGCAGGAATCACCGAGACATGTGTGTGCTCTTCAAGTGGGCCACGCAGGATAGTTTCTGGTGTGGCAACGTGCTTTGCCCGTCAACGCTCCGCGAAAAATGGGACAAGCTGGACATCAAGCGTAAGAAACAGCAATCAGGCACTGCCACTGGTAAGCCTGTTTTGGACTTCGATAACACTGACTGGATAAACGGGGTATCGGTATGAGAAATGTCGTCACAGCCATCCAGAACCGTGATGGTCAATCATTGCAGCAGATGTACGCCGCTGATAAGCCAAAGCAGCAGGTGCCAGAGCAGGCCGCGGATATATTCAACGAGCTATTTCGCCAGTTGAAGGCTGCATTTCCAGCGCTGATGACTAGCATCAAAGACCAACGCGACCTGAACGAGCTACGTCGCCAGTGGGTGTTGGCATTCATAGAAAACGGCATTACCAACATGGATCAAGTTGATGCCGGTATGAAGATTGCCCGTCAGCAGGCTACGCCGTTCCTCCCGTCACCCGGCCAATTCATTGCATGGTGTAAGCAGGGTGCCACCCGCGCCGCTGGACTGCCCGATGCGGATGAGCTTTATGACATGGTGATGGACTATGCCAAGCGGAGGGATATGTTCAGCAGCGCAGAAGCGTTCCCTTGGCCCAGCAATCCGGCTTACTGGATGGTCACAAAGCTTTATTCACAGCAGCGAGTGCAGGGGTTATCTGAGCAGGACTTACGGAAACGTTGCGGCAAAGAGCTGGCTGACATGTCGAAGCGCATTGAATCTGGTGAGCCAATCCCCGCGCCGGTGGTGCAAATCCCTAAGCTTCACATCCCGGTCAGCAGCGAGAAAGCACTGGATCACATTGCCGCACTCCGCGCCAAGCTGAACATGACGAGGAAATCATGATGGACATAACTAAATCGCGGGAAGAGTTTGAGAAGTGGCTTGAAGAGGTTCATGGGCTATATGGCGAAGATATTGATTGGGAGCCAGAGAGAAACTGCTATCGAATTTTTGGCATCCATTTGGCGTGGTGTGCATGGCAAGCATCCAGAGAAAGCATTGTGGTGGATATTCCTGAAGAAATGACCTGTCGTGAGGCGCTTGAACAAGGCCATACGAGTGATTATGCCAACGGGTTTACGGCCGCAATTATTCAATGCTATGCCGTTGTGCGCACTGCCGGTATTCGAATCAAGGGAGAGAGTGAGAAATGTTAGCAATCCCAAGCCGAATAAAGAGAGCACTTGATGTAATGGATTCGATTCTTTTCACGCATAGCTATTACTTTGACGATACCCAGCATTGGTCAAAGGTTGCTAAGCAGCAAATTGAAGGGATGCGGATTGCCACTAAAGCCAAGGCCATTGTTTATCACGACAGAATACTGAATGAGAGAAAATGCTGATGAAAGAATTAGATAGTTTCACTGTAGAGAGATTGGAAGAGCTGACAGCATTGTCATTCCCACCATCACATCATGAACTCACAGCACTGGCCCGAATCGCGTTAGCTGCAAAGAGGGCTGAGCCGATTTATCAGTATCAGTCAGGGGTATGCATGTTCGACGACATTGAATGGGTTTGGGATGACTGCGATAAAGGATTTTATGTCCAATACGACCCCACCCGCCGCCGCATCGTTTACACCACCCCACAGTTGAACTCTCCGGAGATACCAGATGGTTGGAAGCTGGTTCCGATTGAGCCAACTTTAGCAATGCTCACACTGCTCGGATTGACAGGAAGTTTTGAAAGCATGTTAGAGCGTTATGCCAATATGCTAGACGCCGCGCCGGAGAAGGAAAATGGATAGACAGAAGTATTTACTTCTAAACGAAAGCATCAGAAATAACGCAATAGCAGCCATCAGAAACACACCGCTCGATTTCAAATCCCCCAAAGAAGTCATCATCCAGGAACCCAAGCGAAGTCTTCCACAGAATAACAAAATGTGGCCGCTGCTTACTGACATTGCTGAACAGGTTTTCTGGCATGGCGTGAAGTACAGCAAAGAGGACTGGAAGGATTTAATCACTGACCTTGTAGCAGAAACCAAGAAGCAGGAACGCAGGCAAGCACCGGGCATTACTGGTGGCTATGTTCGCTTTGGTCATCGCACAAGCCAGATGAGAAAGAGCGAGATGGTAGAGATTATTGAGGCTGCTTACTGGTTTGGCACTGAGCATAACGTGAAGTTTAGCGACGATGCCAAGCGAGAAGTTGAGTGGGCCAACCGGTTCGGTGACAAGGGGAAGGTGGCAGCATGAGCGAACTCCCCCAATCAATCTGCGTGTATTGCTTCCTGATGTTGCACAAAGGCGAAACCTACGCTCATCAGAAATGCATTGATAAAGCAGCGAAGGAGGCCGCCGATGATAACCGGCAAGCCGAAGAATAAACCGGTAAAGCTAAAGAAGTGCAAAGTCTGCCCCACCAAGTTCACCCCATTCTCTTCAACTCAAAAAGCCTGCTCAATTCCATGCGCCAGAATCATAGCCAAACAAGATGCTGACGCCAAGCAACAGTCAATAGACCGCAAGGCATGGCAAAAGCGAAAGGAGATCCTCAAGACGGCATCCGATTGGAATAAAGAGGCACAGGTAGCAGTCAATAGATACGTGTTCTGGAGGGACTACGGCAAGCCCTGTATCGCATGTGGAAACGCATTAAATTACGGAGTAAGGGGTGGGGCTGTTGATGCCAGTCATTACCGGTCAAGAGGAACAGCATCACATCTCAGGTTTAACCTTTTCAATATTCACGCTGGCTGCGTTCGCTGCAATCGGGAAATGTCCGGCAATCTTATTCCATTCAGACGAAATCTCATTATCAAGATAGGCATCGACCGAGTTGATCGCCTTGAAACAGATAACACACCAAGAAAATTCGACATCCCATACCTGCAACGAGTGAAAGCGATATTCACCCGCCGGGCGAAGCATTACGAAAAACTACGCAAGAGATACCTGGAGGCCGCATAGATGAATCTTTCAGAAGCAATATCAATAGCCAGGGAAAGAAGAGATAAGCGCTTATCGGATGGCAAGTGCGATGACTACTCAGTTGTTCAATCTATTTCAGGCCTACGCGTATACCGGAATGACAGCATTCTAAGTATGCACCGGATTGTGTACAGCACAGATAGAGACAGGCTAGGTGGAACGGTTAACACTGACGAGCAGAGGGCAGCATGAACGTAACGCAATTAAAGCTCACCAAGGACCAGCATGATTGGGTTAACGGCTGGCTTGAATTATGGGGTTCATGGGTTTACTCAGGGAGATTAGAAAAGCGCATGAGCAGCGTTATAGCGCAGTACATGGCGACGGTTGAACCGCAAGGCAGCCCATCAAGGCCGATGTGCAATGACGATGACGGAATGTTGATTTCTCAGGTCGTAGATTCCGTTATGCGCATTGACACAAAGGCCCTTGGTATTCTGATTAGCTATTACTCTCATGGGGCATCAAAGCGATCAATTGCATCGTACTACTTCGCGACTGCAAAACCCCGCAAGATGTCAACGAGAGGTGGGGATAGGTTGAAAAAACCGTCATTGGGTACGTGTAGAAATGAAGTTGACCAAATACTGGAGGCTGCACTCTGGTTATTGTATCAACCACTGCAAAAAGCATTTATCTCCCGCAAACGTGTAGCTAAAATAAAGAAAGTTGCATAAACGTGTTGACATCTTGTAGCCAATTAGCCACTATTAGAAGGTAAGGTGCCGTATCTGTCTTAAGTCGGTGCCGCAAGCACAAAGAAGGCTCAGTTTAACGACTGGGCCTTTTTGCATTTCTACATTTGCGTCTATGGTTAAGTGGCATAACTACTGGCTTCCACCCAGTAAGCGCCAGTTCGATTCTGGCTAGACGCTCCACATTTCAGGCTGCCAATTTGGTGGCCTTTTTTATTTAGCCCTCCGTCTACACCAATCAACCGCAAACACCCTCTAGCGAAAAGTGGAAACGGCGGCAGGGCTATTCCCTACACAACAGCAAACGAACCCGACCAACGCCGGGAAGATGATTCCCCAACTGGGGAGGTGGTGCATGAAAATGAACGACACAAGCCAATTCCAGTATTGGTGGACGGGCTCACTTGCCGCGTTCTCTGTATTAAGCACGCAGGACTACATCTTTATTGTTGGAGCTGCAATTAGTGCGTGGTTCACAATAAAAACGTATTACGCAAACAGGCGTGAAAAGGACGCTCAACTAAAAGAAGAGCAGAAGCGGACACAATTACTTCGTGAGTTCTTGCAAGACAAGACGCTAGAAACCAGCCCTGAAGCTATTGCTGTAGTGAATGAAGCATTGCAGAGAATGGAGGCTGAATAATGGCAGCATTGAAGCGCGTTGCCACCGGTGCTGCCTGTGCAGTGTCAGCCATCATTACGATAGTTGTATCTAACGGAGCGGTCAGGACGAGCGAGAAAGGTTTAGAGCTGATCGGTAATGCCGAGGCTTGTCGTCGTGATCCGTATGTTTGTCCGGCTGGCGTTCTGACTGATGGCATTGGTAATACTCATGGCGTTAAGGCCGGAGTCATTAAGACCGATGCTCAGATAGCCGCAGATTGGGAAAAGAACATTCTTGAAGCGGAGTCTTGCGTAAACAAATACGGCAATGGAAAGAAGCTAAACCAAGGCCAGTTTGATGCTGTTACCTCGATCACCTTCAATGCTGGTTGCGCCCAGATGCAGAAATCCACGATGTACCGGATGCTGCGAGAAGGGAAATTCACAGAAGCCTGTTATCAATTCCCTCGCTGGACTTATGGTGGCGGCAAACAGCTCCCCGGACTGGTTACTCGCCGTGAGAAGGAAAAGTCGCTATGTCTGGCAAATTAATCACCGCTCTCATTGCTGTACTGATAGCCATCTTCACTGGTTTAGCCTGGATAGCTTTTCACTACCACAGTCAGTCAGTAGAGAAAGACGCTGTTATCACCACAGTAACCGGTGAGCGTGATAATGCTCTCGCTGATATCAGGGTGATGGAAACTCAACGCCAGACTGTAGCGGCTATCGACATCAAGCAAGCAAAGGAGTTGGCAGATGCCAAATCTGAAAATGAGCGTCTTCGTGCTGCTGTCGCTGCTGGTAATAAGCGGTTGCAGCTCAACGCAACGTGTGGAAAGGGTAATACCTCCGCCACCTCCGGCAGCCCTGATGCAGAAAGCCCCCGACTTACAGCAGATGCTGAACTCAATTATTGGCGTCTCAGAGACGGGATCGCAACCCTCACTAGTCAAGTGAATGGCTTGCAGGACTACGTAACTAACGTGTGCCTGAAATAACCAACAGGATAAATCATGACTGAGAAAACCGCAGAAGAAATCAAGAGTGATGCAATGGCAACGATGCAGGAATACTTCCCGAACGGCGGTCGTGATTGGGATAACGTCAGCGCGCTATTTGATGCTATTTGTGGCGGCAAGGTTTCTGGGTTGGGTTGTACTTCCGAGCAAAGCCAAGTAACCCCATTAGACCCACCCCGTGCACAGATGGTTGAGTACATCAAGACTGCAATCGGAGAAGGGTATCAGCCTGAACATGAAGGCGCAGTAACTGACCTGAATGTAATAGATAGTCTTGGTGATAACTCGCTAAACCGTGAATTTGGTAAGTGCTGGCAGTGGTACAACATGGGCGGCGGCTTCCATGAAACTTTCGATAAAAATAAAACCCACGATCACGCTTGTGTTAACTGCTTTACCGATAAAGGCCCATGCCTTGGTGAGTGCAACATAACCGACAGCAATAAAAAGCTAGCGAGTTTCGAAGAAGCATCAAAGCCATTGATTAAGTGGCTGGCTGAAAACGTTCACCCACACCACACAGTAATCGTCACCAGCACTGGCGCTGAGTTAATGATGGGTGAGATGTCATTCCCCACTGAAGAATTCCTGAAAGACTAATTCCCCCGACAAGGAATAGATAGCTTCTTAGCCTCGCAATAGCGGGGCTTTTTTTATCCCTAACGCTGTCGCAAGCGTATCCAACCAAGAGCCTACAGAAAGCAAACCTGAGAACAGCCGTATAGGTGCGGACCTCTCTTGGGCGGCTTTTCTGTGCGAACAGGCTTGCTTTCTATAGGTGTCCGAAATGAAAAAAGAGTTCACCCCAGAGTATTTACTCTCCCTTACAGGAAGAGTTCCGCTAATTGAGCGCCTTAATAGGAAAGTTATTATTAACGAACGTGGATGCCACGAATACAGCAGCAATCTTGATAGGTGTGGATATGGAAGATTTAAGGTTGGAAAACATCAGCTAGGTGCGCATAAGGTTATGTATTTATTGACGGTTGGTAATTATGACCAAATAAATAAAGAGCTTATGCATATTTGTGACAACCCCGCCTGCATTAATCCTGAGCATTTAAAGCCAGGGACACATAAAGAGAATATCCAAGATTGCATAATGAAAGGAAGGCATACCAGTCAAAGATATCCCTCCCATATTCGTGTGAGACCTCCAAAAAGGAAAGCAAAGCCAAGGAAGACTATAAAATCATCAACAGCAGTTATTTCATTTTTCTCCTCTCGTAAGTTAGCTATTTCAAATGGCGATAAAACTTATATTGGGTCTAACTGCGCCAAGCATCACCTTGGAATTAGGAAAACAAATAACGGTGCATGCATTTATTGCATGGACGAGTATCGGTTAAGTAAGAAAAAATCTCGCGACAATAAATCGAGGTGATCCCGCCTGTTTCACAGGGCCTATCTTGCTGACGGGTAAGCCGTAAGTGGTGTAGCAACGCCGAGAGGAGTCGCAAAGCCGCGAACAAAGAACATGAAGGCTCAGTTTAACGACTGGGCCTTTTTTGTACCCGCAATACCCCGCGCACCGAAAGCGCAATAACCCACCGAAGAACCTGTTTAGGAATGAAGCCTGTGGATCCCAGCATGACTGGCGAGTCTCTTCGGGCTGCTATCCATTTCGGCAGGCTTCATCTCTAAAAAGGTAATCGCCATGCAATTAGTCGAAATTAAGAAATTTGATTTGGTTACTAACTCCGCCGCTATTGCTGAGGGAGTTAAGAAAGGCCATAAACCAGTTATTCAGCTCATCAGGAAATACAAAGCAGACTTGGAAGAGTTCGGAAGGGTGGAATTTGAAATGCGACCCTTTCAAACAGATGGTGGTATGCAGAAGCAAGAGGTGGCCCTGCTTAATGAGCAGCAAACCACTCTGCTGATAACGTACATGCGTAACAGCGATATCGTTCGTGCTTTCAAAAAGCGCCTGGTATCGGAATTCTTCAGGATGCGCGGTGCGCTGGCTAGCAAGAAGTTAGACCGCAACACTTCACGTCTCGAATATAAGCCAATGACTGATGCTATTAAGCATGAGCGCGAGGCTTTGGGGAAAACCATATCGCCACACCATTTCAGTAACGAAGCCGACTTAATCAATCGAATCACCCTGGGCATGACATCAGCTAAGTTCCGTGTGCATAACGATATAGACAAGAAAGAGTCTATTCGTGACTACCTGACTCCTGAGCAGATCCACTGCATCACAGAGCTACAACGTGCGAACACAGTGTTCATCAGCATGGGATGGGAGTTCGAACATCGCAAAGAAGTGCTGAAGGGGATGTTTGAGCGAAACCACAAGACGCCGCTAATCGAAGAACAACACCGGCTGGCGGCCTAATAGCTAAATGGGCTTTCAAAACCTATTTAAATTGAGAGCCACTTTCACAACGGCTCTCAATCATTACAGACATAAACCAGAAGAAGGAACAGAAGAATGATGACGATAAAGTTTGTATACAAAGAGTCAGAAGAGCGAATCCACGAAGCGACAGAAGTCCGATTATCGAAGGGCGGCAACCTGCACGTCACGCGCCCAGACAAGACAACTGATGTAGTTGAGCTGAGTCCCGGTACTACTGTCTACGTGGCTAACGATGCAGGAAAGACGGTATCTCGATACTTTGGGCTAAACAAAGAAGAACCGGAAGCCGGCATTCAATTGCAATGTGCGTAATTTATAAAACCCTGCAAAAGGTACTCATGAAGTGCCTTTGACAGAATCTTATATAGGTTTGCAATCATATCGGTCTCACCACTACCGAGTGGGAGACTTTACTAACCAGCGGAATATTCTGTTATGGCTAAAACTAAATGGCCGAAACCGCCTAAATATTCAGTCCCTTTATTTAACTGTGCTGAAATAGTTCTCCTCCGGGAAAAAGAAGAAGCAATTGAATATCTGGATAGGCTGGGCCTTAGTTTCGATTTAAACGGATTTAACGGTTTTGCATACAGCCATCACCGGGAAGGGAAAACTCCAATCATGATTATTGCCGTATTTGTGCATGAGCCACAGATACTTGCGCATGAGGCATGTCATATCGCATTTGATATTTGCAATCATGTTGGAGTGCCAACACCTAACGATGGTATGAACGAAACCTTCTGCTATCTGGTACAGCAGATAGTGAGCACATTCCTTCCTCACATTAGACAGGATTAACACATGGCATCGAAAAAGCTCACGGCAGAGCAGCAGCAGCTTTTCGATGCGCTGACTTTGCTACAAAAGAAGTTCGTTACAGAGTTGCTGAAAGGCAAAAATCAAACTGATGCTTATAAGAAAGCCGGGGGAAAAGCGAAAGGCGAGTCTGCTCACGTCCAAGCCAGTCGAATGATAAGTTTTGATAAGGTTGCAGCATTCATGTCGTCGGTAGAAGGCAAGGCCATTGACGATGCCATCATGACCCGCGAGGAAGCACTAAAACGCCTCACGTCGATGGCCCGCGCTCGCATCACTGACCTAGTTGAATTCGCAGAGCACGACATGGGCGTTGATGATGATGGGCGTGAGGTCATTCAGGCCGCATGGCGATTTAAAGATTCCGTCAAAAATGCCCCTGAGCTACTCGACGCTATCGCTGAGCTAACCGCTGGCAAAGACGGTATCAAGCTGAAGCTGCATGACGCTCGCAGTGCTATCAAACAATTAGGCGACATGGAAGGCTGGGAGGCTCCGAAGAAAACGGAACTCACCGGTAAAGATGGCGGGGCAATTCAGCACAGCCATTCTATAAGTGCAGAGGATTTGACCGATGAACAGCTTGCCGCAATCGCAGGCGGTAAGTAAGCAGCAGGCCGCACAGGAATTAATCAGACGCCGAACAGCGCGTAGCAGCCTCCATCAGTTTATCCAGTATATAAACCCAGAGTACATCACTAGCACCTTTTCAAGAACCGTTTGCGATGCGCTGGATCAGTTCCTGCTGGACATGATGAACGGCGTGCGCCCGATACTAATCCTGGGTGCGCCACCACAGCACGGTAAATCAGATATTGTCTCGCGTTATCTGCCCGCTTATTTCTTCGGAAAATATCCGGAGATGCGCGTGGGGGCGCTGTCATATTCATCTGACCTCGCAGGGGATATGAACGCTGATGTTCAGCGGATCATGACCACGCCAGAGTATCGCAACCTTTTCGCCGATTCATGGTTAGGAAATAAACCTGCTGATGGCGTAGCTGTTAAGCGAAATTCTGATGAGTTCGGGATAGCCAATCACAAAGGCACTTATGTATGTGCTGGTGTTGGCGGGCCACTGACGGGCAAGAAAGTCGATCTCGGTATTATCGATGACCCGATTAAGAACGCCAAAGAAGCACTCAGCCCAACGACAAAGAAATCAATCTGGAACTGGTACGTTTCCACGTTTAAAACTCGCCTGTCGAAGAACAGCGGCGAGATAATCATGGCTACCCGCTGGGCGACGGACGATTTATCCGGGCGCGTGGTCGAGATAACGCCAAGGGCCAAGGTGCTGGCTTTCCCTGCCATCAATGAGTTGGGTGAAGCGCTGGTACCGGAGTTGCACCCTAAAGAGAAACTACTCGAAACCAAAGTTATTCTCGGTGACTACTTCTGGTCTGCGATGTATCAGCAATCGCCTAAGCAGGCTGGCGGATCCATCTTCAAAGATGAGTGGATTAAGTATTACCTGCCGAAAGATTTGCCTACCAGCTTCGATACGGTAATTCATAGCTGGGATATGACATTTAAGGACAACGAGGGCACTGACTACGTTGTCGGGCAAGTGTGGGGCAGGAAGGGTGCTAACTCTTACTTGCTACACCAGGTTCGTGCACGAATGAGCTTTACTGCGACCCTCAAGGCCGTGAAGCAAATGGCTGACGAATTCCCCAAAGGCTTGAGAAAGCTAGTAGAGGATAAAGCTAATGGCCCCGCTGTTATTGACTCCCTGAAAAGCATTGTGGCTGGACTTGTTCCTGTTGAGCCAGATGGAAGCAAGGTGGCTCGAGCGCATGCCATCACTGCCGTATGGGAATCCGGGAATGTATTCCTACCCCACAAAGACATCGCCCCCTGGATTGTCGAGACAGTTGCGGAAATAACAACATTCCCCGTTGGTGCGAATGATGACGTTGTTGATGCAATGACACAGGGACTACGTGATTTATACCAACGCAAGACACTCAGCCCACTGGACATCATGTAATGACGAAGAAAAATATCGTTGGTCGTCTTAATGATGGCCTAGTTAGTTTAATGACTTCGCTCGGAGAGAAGATAGGCGCGGTACGATACAGCAGCAGTAAGCCAGATGTGCCCGATAAAGAGCTGCTCGCGATGTACAAAAAATCGTGGGTGGTGAAAAAGTACATCGATAAAACAGTAGCCGACATGCTCAAGCTGCCGCGCAAGTTTTCTGGCGACGTAGATAGCACGATGGTGCAGAGCATTAAAGATACTGAATCAGAGCTTGAGTTAAGCCAAGTGTTTAATAATGCTCTTTGCTGGGCCTCTCTGATGGGCGACTCGCTAATCGTGGCGATCACCGATTGTGCTGACGAGCAGATAGCGAATGAGGTTGATTTGCAGGGTGAGAAAATCGTTAAGTTTTTGGTGTTCCGTAAGGGTGAGTACACGCCTGATAGTAATATCATCACTGACATTAAGTCTGATCACTTCGGCGAGCCTCTCACCTATCAGATCGACGTGGGAAGCAAGCAACTTAAATTCCACCACTCACGTTGCTGCCGGACAAAGCTTGGCCGGCACAGCATCAAAGATCGCGCCAAGTTCGGCACCTCTGACCTGCAAGCCCCCTACGAGCACATCAAGACATTCGATACCGCGATCCTGAGTACGGGTGACACCATCCAGGAAGCAAACGTTGATGTCCTGTTTGTGCCCAATATGAACAATCAAATTGCCGCCGGGCAGGAAAGCCAGGTCAGAGAGTACGCTAGGGTGATGAAGGAGACTAAATCATCAACCGGACTGTTACTCATTGATGCCGGGACACCAGAAAGTCAAGGTCGCTACGAGCAGAAAAATGCGCAATTTACCGGGCTGTCTGACGTCATTACCAAAATGGCAACCGTTCTCGCAGGGGCGCTGGATAGGCCGATAACAGTCCTGTTTGGGCAGTCTGCTAGCGGTTTCAGTAGCGGCGAAGAGGACAACAAGGCTTATTACGAAACCATTAACGGAATGCAAGAGTCACGGCTTAGGCCGATGCAGGACTTCGCTGACCAGTTCATTTTGGACAAGTTGTCAGTCGCCGAAAATCTAACCTACGAATACCCCTCTATCGACAGTATTAACGAAGCCGAAGAAGCAACACGATTCGGACTTTATGCGACGGGGTTCAACACTTTGGTTACCTCATCAATCGTGACTGAAGAAGTTGCAATACGAGAGATGATTGCTCGCGGCGTGCTGAAAACGGTAACCGAAGAGGAAATTCAGGGCATCGTCAGCGCTGGGTCAAATACTGATTCATGGGGAAGCTATGGAACTCCAACAGCTACTGGAACGCAAGCAGGGCCGCCGCAAGCCACGCCGTCGTAAAATGCGACCACCCACGCCGAGCAAGAGAGCGGAGATATGGTATCGGGACAGACTGACAGAGTTCATCAACAGCATGACTCAGATGGTTATCGACGAACTTGAAAGGCCAACCCTCACCGACGCACCAGACACTTCCGCACTTTCAATTACCGCCAGACTATCCCGGATCATGCAGCGACTCGCCAGCATATCGATTGATGAAATAGCCAGCCGAATTGCTTCCGGGTTGGTTAGTCGCGCCAATTTCCAGAACAAGGAGCAAACGCAGCGCACTTATAGCGAGGCTTTTGGTATCGACCTTACCGGAATGCTGGGTGACGGGGCGATAAGGGAGAAGATGGCTGATGCCGTCCGTGAGAACGTTGGGCTGATAACGTCGATTCAGACGGACTTCATCAACGATATCGGCGAGAAGGTGTTCGGGAATCTACTCGAGGGTGGCAGAAGCGAAAACCTAATCAACATCATCCGGGAGCGCGGTGATGTCACACTTAGCCGAGCTAAGTTCATTGCTCGCGACCAGACATCAAAACTTAATGCTGAGTTGACCGAGGCTCGAAGTAATGCGCTAGGGCTTGACGTGTACGAGTGGAGCGGAACCGGTGACGAGCGCGAGAGAAAGAGCCATTTCGTATTGAATGGGATGCTCTGTAAATACTCAGATCCAACCGTCTACTCAGATGATGGCGGCAAAACATGGAAGAAACGAAGCAGTATTGGGGCTTTCGAGGGTAAGCCTGGAGAGGACTATCAGTGCCGCTGCCTGTCTCTACCTTACGTTTCATGGGAATAATAAATGACGTGGAAACGAACATCGCAGGGGTACGTAATTACCACTGCGACGATAACCCGTGCCGGGCCTATTGAATATTACGGCCACGAAATGGGGTTAACCGGCAGCGATGCCAATAAAAAAATCACAGTAATACGCACGCTCGACGAGCTATCAAAGCCTGAAACACTCGCGTCATTCAATGGACTGCCTTTCACACTGACCCATCCTGACGATGGTGAGGTGACAGTTATAGACCACAAAGACAAAGCATCAGGACATATCGCCAACACCCGCATGGATGGTGATGAAATGGTTTGTGATGTCTATCTGACCGACTCGGTAGCCATTGAAACGCTGGAGAAAACGGGAATTCGTGAGGTTTCGGTCGGGTATGAACCTGCTGAACTCGCAGATCGTGGCGGCAAATTTTACCACATCAATATTCGCGGCAATCACGTCGCGGGCGTGGCAGAGGGGCGTTACGGTGCCCAATGTAAGTTAAACGACAAAAAAGGTAAGCCGATGTTCAAAACATTAACCGATGCCCTTAGTTTCCTAAAGGGTAAAAAGCTAAAAGATGCAGAAGGCGCAGCCCTTACGCCGGAAGAGCTGATCGGCATGATTGCCGCATTAGAGAAGGCGCTGGAGGGGCTTAATGGGCAGGGAACTGAAGAGGCGGCAGCGCAGGCGCAACAGGTACTGGCACAGTTGGCTGAACTCAAGGCTCAACTGGATGGTGCCACTGCCTCCGCACCTGTGGATGCCGATCCAGCCGCGCCTGCTGATGGTGATAAGGATGCGAAAATTACCGCGCTGGAAACTGAAAACGCCGATCTGAAAGCGAAGGTGAAAGAGCTTGAGGATGAGCTGGCAAAACTGAAGGGTGACAGCGAAACCGAAGCCACTATGACCGACGCTAAATCACGTTTTCCTAAATTAAACCTGACCGATGCAAAGTCTGCGCGTGATGTTCGTACCGCTGTCCTAGTTAGCACTCGAGCCTTTAACGATGCACAGGTGAAGGGCATGACGGACAGCGAAGTACGCGCCGCATACGCTGCTATCCAGGCCACATCAAAGCCACGTAGTGAAATCGGCAGCCACCTGTTTAACGACAGCAAGCCGACGCCTACAAAAAACGCAACTCAACGCCTTGGGGGTAAATAATCATGGCATTTGGATTCACTGATTGGGATGGCGCAGACGGCACTATCAAGCCTGGCTCTATCAAACGCGCTTCAAGCTCTAATGACAAGGTTTGGGGTGAAGGTAATCTAACCGAAGTGGCACTACCATACGGCACTTTTGTGGCTGTCAACCCGGAAGGTGGCGTTAAGGTTCTGGCTGCTGGAACTCGCATTCACGGGATTGTTGTTCGTGATATTTACGGAGACGCAGCACCGGCTAATAAGCAAGTCAATGTGGGTCACTTCTCACATGGTGACTGTGTGGGTGCGTTGGCTGTGTCTGGATCCGTCTTCACTCGTGGCGCACCAGCGTACATCGTGGCGACAGGCGCAAACGCTGGCAAAGTTACTACTGTGGCGGCTGGCAATATCGACCTGGGATACTGGGTAGAAGACGTAAGCGCAGCTAACGACTGCGTGGCTATCACCTTGGGTTATGTACAGCAAACGGCGGGAGCATAATCATGCCAATGAGTTCAGTAGATTTTGAAGAAGTTCTTCAGGAAGCCCTGACAGAACGCGACATGCAGTTGCAGGAAAAAGAACTGCCAGAAATTAACATTGGTGAAGCGCTGCCAATCAAAGAAGGCTTAGATTTCGCTCTTGAGTTCGTTGACTTTGGTGTGTCAACCGTGATGGGGTCTGTTAAAGACGGCATCATCGGTAACAAGACCAACAGCCTTAAAACGATTGATAGTGAAATCGAGTGGATGAAGGCTCCAGTGGGCCAGTGGGCAAAAGCTGCCACCTGGACGCAACAGGAACTGGAGAAAATTGCCCGCCTCAGCATTAACTTGCAGTCGAAGAAGCAAGACGACTTGTATGCCAACGCCACGGCTACTATCCAGTACGCCGGGTACGTTGGGCACGGTGGCGTGAAGGGGCAGGAAGGGTTGCTGACCGGAACGGGTGTCCAGTTGATCACCGACGCAGGTAACAAAACTATCGCTGACATGACTTCTGATGAGTTCGTGAAGATGGTTCTGGATGCCTACAACGTTGCATGGCGCAAGTCGAGCTACCGCATTCAGCCTACGCATATTGCGATGGATGCCAGTGATTTCATGCTCGCTATGCAGAAATTCGACCCGACCCCGGTAATCGTTGGCACTGATCTTCTGCCAATCGCGGCAATGGATCGCATTATGGCAGCGCTGCGCAAGGCATCTGGGAATGATGGCTTTAGCATCACGTTCGTGAAGGTGCCAAGCAATTATGCGGTAGGCATCAATACAGGTAAAACCCGCATGGTGGTGTACACCTACGAAGCGGATTATCTGGAAATGGAAGTTCACATGCCAGAGCTTCTGGCGGTTCGCTCACGCGACCTGCTGACCTACGAGTGTGGGTATCGCTCTGCATTCGGCGGGGCAATGTGGAAGCAACCACAATCCGCTGTTTATGTCGATTACAAGTCCTCACCTCAGTAACCCAGGGGGGTAGCATGGAATTTATTGAACGTTACCCCGAATTCGCCAGTACCGCACCAACCCGCAGAGAAATCGCGCTACAGGACGCAGAAAACCAGATGAGCCGCAAGGTATGGGGCAAGCTTTTTGAGCAAGGCCACCATGCTTTAGCGGCTCATTTACTTTACGTTTCAGGTGCGCTAACTCCATCAGGCAGCAGTAACGGAAAGCCTGCGCAGACGATAACCAGTAGGTCAGTAGCTGGCGTGTCCTTGGGGTATTCGGCACCTGATGCGGGGTTTGGTGCAAATCATGACGGTTATGCCATCAGTAGCTACGGGCAGGACTACACCCGGTTGCGAAAGTTGGTAGGCGTTCATGTGTTGGCAATTCGGTAATGACAATGGGGAGTATTTGTTATGACTCCAGAAGAAACGCTAAAGGCAACCACTGAGTACCTTAAAAACCTTCAGGCGATGAAAACGCATTATGTCGCCGTTGGTCTGCCAGCTTCGAAAGTGGCGGGAAAGAAATACGATGGTGGAGTATCTGTAATTGAGGTTGGTACGGCCCATGAGTTTGGCACAGAAGACCTTGATGAGCGCTCGTTTCTTCGTGCGCCATTCACGCTTAAAAAGTCCGAAATAAACCAAGCTATCGAGAGGGGAGTTGCAGCGGTAGGTTCGGGCAAGATGGATGCTGATAAGGCATTAAACCTTATCGGCGTCGTCGCCCGTAATATCAGCGTTAAAGCCTTTGAAACAGCCGGGTATGGAACGTGGCCGGACATCAAGGAAGCGACTAAAAAGGCAAAAGGTTCATCTGGGATACTGATTGATAAAGGTGAGTTGCGCGGCGTAATTACATGGGAGGTTCGTAGTGAGTGATTTATCGGATCTTGATATGACCGACGCCCTTATTGATTGGGAGCAGCCGGTTAAACTCAAAACTAAAACGGAAGTAACCGTAAACTTTGAACCTACTGTAAAGATTGTTGTTGAGGATATTCTGGCGGTGGTTCAAAGCGCGAATAAGCAGACACTCACAATGGATAGTCTTGATTGGTCTAAAGAGTACTTACTTATCCATTCTAGAGTAAAAATCAAAGCGGGCCAATTCATTGAGAAAGGCGGCAGGGATTACAAAGTCGTCTCGCCAGCTGATTATATGGATTATGGATTTTGCGCCGCTATTGTGGAAGAAACCAGACTCCCGCTATTGGTCGCAACAGCATGATAAAAACCCAACCACACCTTATCGCCGTTGCTCGGTTCGTTCGTGACCTGCTGGATTATGACGAACAACTGATTAAATTCGACCGCAGAAACATCATTTCATCTGATTTCGCAACGAGCTATATCGTCGTCAATGGCAGCCTTCCGCAGTCAGTGCTTGCAAGAGGACAGCGATTCAATGGTGATGTAGAGGTAATGACGTACACCGCCTCAGTGAGCCGCAGCATCGTACTGGAGTTCTACGGTGATAGCGCCTACACAAATGCGGAATCGTTCCTGATGCTCAGCGAGATCCAGTTAGCTAACGAGTTACGCCGCAAGAACGCACTAACCATTATGTCCGTATCAAACATTACTGACGTTGGTCAGTTGCTTGGTCAATCCCACGGCAACCGAGTACACCTGAGTTTCAACGTTCAATACGCCCCGGCTCGCGATGTGCAGACGCTGCGTATCGACACGCCGCAGTTTCAATTTCTAGAGGACAAGTAAATGTCGGCATCAATTAACAACGTCATCAACGTGACGCTTCTCGAAGAAGGCCGCTCGGCTGCACGGGATAACATCAACGTCTGCGCTATCATGACCAGTCAGCCAGGGGTGTTAAGTACATCTGAGCGTTACCGTTCTTACAAGTCGCCAGCGGCAGTGGAGCAGGATTTTGGTGCTTCATCTGTCACGGCGGCGTTCTCTAATGGTTTCTTCGGTACCAGCCCTAACCCTATATCTGCTGGCGGCACGCTGATTATCGGTTTTTGGAATGCGGCAGGCGAAACGCTGCCAGCCACTGCAGGTGTATTGCACGGGGCTGAAATATCACAAGCCACGGTCATGCCAGTGCTACGGTTGGTTGACGATTGGTCATTCAGCATCAGTATTGATGGCACCGATCGCGATGTGACAGGTATCGATGGATCAACCGCTGCGACACTGTCCGATATTGTTTCTCAAATTCAGACAAAGATTACCCCTGCTGTTGCTGATGTATCATTTGATGGTACCAGGATTGCTTTCACAAGCCCTACCACTGGCGCGGCTTCAATTATTGACTTCCCTGAGCCTGCATCAGCCGGTACGTTCATTGGTGACGTTTTGGCTATAGCGGCTGGTTCTGGTGCTGCAAAAATTAACGGCAAAGCATCTACTCCAATCGCACCCGAATCGCAGCTTGAAGCACTCAGCGCGATCAAGTCGCAGGTGAACGTTAAAGGCGTTGGCTTCATCGATAAAATTCTCGATGCCCAAGTTCCGTTAATCGCGTCATGGGCGAAGGCCAACTCCGTCATCGTGTACGAGACGTTCACTGGAGAGGGTGCGCTTGAGGTTAACCCAGCAAGCCCAGCATGGGCTGTCACACTCGCCAGCCAGAGCAATTTCCGAATGCTCTACAGCAAATCTGGCAACCGTAAGCTGGCTATCAGCTATATGGCGCGTACCCATACCGTGAACTTCAATGGTGAGCGAACTGCAATCACCCTGCATCTTAAAACGCTGAATGTCCCGGCTGAAGAATACTCTCAGACCGAAATCGACAAGGCCAAGCGTGTTGGCCTCGATATCTATACCACCATCAAAGACGTGCCTTGTGTCCTGACTAGTGGCTCTAATGACTTTGTGGATAACGTCTACAACCTGATGGCCTACGTTGACGCGGTGCAGACTGATTCATTCAATCTTCTAAAAACCACGCCGACTAAGGTACCTCAAACCTATTACGGCGTTGACCAGTTGGAAGACTGCGCAGAGAAGACGACTCGCGGGTTTGTGCGTGCTGGCGTATTCAGTCCCGGCACTTGGACGCTTCCTGACTTCTTCGGTGACCGCGATATGTTCTTGCGCAACATCGAACAAAACGGTTTCTACGTGCTGGCTGGTGATTTGAAAGACCAGTCCACCGCTGACCGCCAGGAGCGCAAGTCTCCTGTGATGCAAATCGCAGTGAAGAATGCCGGGGCCATCCACAGCGAAGACATCATCATCAACTTCAATAAATAAGGGGCGGTAAATGTCTCAGATTGTTATCAGCGCAGATACCGCAACGGTAGTGATGAACGGGCGCATCATCACAGATATCGCTGCTGGGGATTACATTACCCTAACCCCGACCAACCCGCTAACCAGTCGTGCAAACAGCGCACAGAATGGCGTAACCATTTCTAAACGTGTTGATGCTGGTGTGACCGTAATGGTTGTGCGTGTGCAAAAGTTCTCCAACGATGATGTGTGGCTTAACCAGCAGATTAATACCGATATCCCGGTAGTTTTCAATGGTTCGGTAAAAGAGTCGTTTGTTCGAGATGGCGCAGCACTGAAAGAAACCTATGACCTTCAGGTTGGATCCATTACCACTCAGCCTACCCAGACCAAAAATAACCAGGACGTTAACGCGCTGATGGAATACACCATCGAATTCCGCAACATCCGTCGCAACGTATAAGGCCCATCATGTCTAAAGAAAAGCAGAATAAGGCGCTTGAGATGATCAAGGCTGTCTATAACGACGGCTACGCTGAAATCAACGGAAACCGCTACGACTTCGCGAAGATGACGCACAAGAAGCGGCGAAAGGTGTTCGCGTTCTTCACTGGGATGGCCAGCGAGTTATCGCGTCAGTCGCTGGAGTTCCTCGACACTGAACGTTTCGAGGAAATTGAACGCCTAATGTTTGATTACGTGCTGTTCGATGACGTTCAGCTTTCAAAGCAGCCTGACCATTTCGAAAGTTATGCCGGGGATTACATCATGCTGATCACCACAGCATTACAGGTAATCAGTTTTCCTTTTATGGCCGGGAGCAATATGAACTCACATTCAGAAGCTCCAGGAGTCCAGAAGTTTACGTTAAGTCCTCGAACATAAGCGATGAGATGAGCATGTACTTGGCGCTATCAAAGGCCGGGTATGGCTCATATAAAGAACTCACTGAGTTGGATACGCCGGAACTGCTGGACATGGTTGAATTCGAAAATATCAGCGCTGATATCCAGCACTATCAGATGGAGAAGGCGAAAAATGGCAATAGTTAATGAGCTGATTACCAAGTTTGGATTCATTGGCGATCTGGCACCTCAAGAGACATTCAATGCCAATCTTAAATCATCCATCGGTCTGCTGGCGGGTATGGGTGCGGCGATTGCTGGGTCTGCTGCTGGTATCGCCGGATGGGTTACGTCGGTCAGTAAATCTATAGACCCACTGATTCAGTTCGGGCGAGAAACGGGTATTGCCGTTGAAACCATTCAGACGCTGGGTTATGCCGCATCAGTCAACGGTTCAAGCGTTGATGCCCTGCAATCATCACTGGGCGAGATGACGAAGCGAGTTGGTGAGTTTGTGTCAACGGGGGAGGGTGAGGCGAAAGATGTAGCTAGTCGTCTGGGGTTGCAGTTTAAGGGGCTGAACGGTGAAGTTAAATCCTCTGATGTCATATTCCGTGAATTAGCCGACAAGTTGCATGGCATGAGTCAGGCCGAAAAGTTTTCTGTTCTGGATAAGATGGGTATTGATCGCTCGATGGTGCAGTTGCTCTCCAAAACGGGTGATGAGATTGAGGCGCTTCAGAAGAAGTCAGAAGCGCTAGGCGTTGTCACGCAAGACCAGGCTGACCAGTTCGCCGCTTATAATGACTCACTTACGACACTAGGAAAGGGATTTGACGGTATTAAGTTTCAGGTCGCTATAGGCTTCGTGCCGGTGCTTAAAGACCTGGTTGATGGCTTCACTGATATCCTGATAGCAAATAAAGACCTCATTAAAAATGGATTATCCCACCTCGGCGAAATTATTTTCTCTGTCATGGGTATGATCCGCCGCTTTTTGCCGATTGTCGCAGCCATCACCATTGCGTTTGCTGCATGGTGGTTGGTTACTGGTGGGCTTGCTACGGTGATGGGGGTTCTAATGTCACCTATCGTGCTCATCACTGCTGCCATTCTTGGCATTATCCTAGTGATTGATGACCTTCTTACTGCAATGGAAGGCGGCAAAAGCGTAATCGCCGACTTCTTCATGGATAACTGGGGGATTGATATTGTTCCGGGGCTGCTAGCCATTAAGGACGTCGTGCTTGAAGTGGTAGATTTAATCATCGATTCATTTAAGGTCGGCGTTGAGAATATTAAACTGATGTTTTCCGCACTCTGGAAGTTGTTAACTGGTGATTTCGAAGGTGCGTGGAAAGACGTTGTTAAAATCTTCAATAACACCGTTGAACTACTGAAAAAGCCGTTCATGGCATTTATCGACTGGGCAAAAAACATTTTCTCAAACCTAGGCGACTACATTGGTAATGTGATCAGCAATGCGGCCTCAAGCGCGTGGAACTCTGCAAAGTCATTTATCGGCCTAGGCGATGATGAAGAACAGTCCTTACCTGCTTACTCTGGCAGCGCTGGAATGAATGGGATCCCCTACGGCAACCCTGGGTTAAATGGCAATCTGGCATACACACCAGGTGGCGGCGTTAGTAATTCAAGCGTCAGCCAGAGCAACACTATGTACATTAATACATCCGATCCGGTAGTGGCGGGTAATACAGCCGCGAACGGGTTACAGGAGAGTATGCGCGACGCTAATAGGATGAACGGAAGGGGGGGTAGGTAATGGGAATTATGGACGGGTTTACCACTGCCCAGGAGTCAGGCAAAAGCACGGTAAAAAAGGTGGGGATCGGCGGGTACTCGATGTTTGCTCGCGTAAACGACTCTACAAGCTACCCCTCGCAAGTCCCCGTTGATGTACTGGAAGATGGTAGTAACGCATCGGACGATATCATTAACGGCCCTATCACGATAAAGATTAGTGGTGTAGTGGCTGATGTGTATATGGATGCAAAACCAAACTCATCCTTTGGTTTGATCCCTGATTATTCAAAGTATGGCGAAGTAGTGGAATACATCCCCGCCAAGACTCAGCAGCAGTTGCAGAAGATGAATGAGATTGCTGACCGTGCCGAGCAGAAGATACTAGAGGCTAAGCGTCTGGCTGATAAGGGCGCGGAGCTTTTCGGTCTGGTTGGCAATCCGGTAGCCGGTGGTACTAAAGGTATTCGTGAACAGTTCCTTGATTTCATTGAGGCTGTGTATTACGGCAAGCAGCTTATATCTGTCGAAGTGGACTACCGGACTCATGAAAACATGGCTTTAAGTGGACTGACAATTAGCACTGATAATCAGACGATGGAAACAAAGTTTGAAGCTAGTTTTACGAAAATCACATTTACCAAGCTCACCACCACCGCTATTGAGAAGCACTTCAAATCACCGTCTGCCGCGGCTAAATCAAAAACTGCCGCTGTGGCAAATAAAGGGGCACAAACCCCGGCTGATAATTCGAAGACAAGCGGCCAGTCAAGGTCTGTTCTAAGTTCAGTGAAAGGGGCCCTCTTTGGTAAATAGAAATGGATAGAATCACAAACATCACAGATGAACCCATTCAGCGGCATGTGCTGCTGTTTGATCGTGACGAGGCCGTCATTACTATTCGCCATCTCCCGACAGTTGAAATGTGGAAAATGCGGGTGGAATACAACGGTGATTTCATTGATGGGGTAAAACTGTCACTGGGGGCGCTGCATTTTCGCCATAAGAACTGGCCTTTTGACATCGCTTTACTTTGTACTGATAACTCCGGTATCGACCCGTACCGCGCAGATGATTTCGCCAGCGGACGATGTGAACTTTACATGGTAACACCGGAAGAAATGATTGAGATTCGAGGGGGAGACGTACCGTAATGGAAACTTTTTATCGTGACTACCGGCTAACAGTAGGGATCGGAAATCAGGCTGTAATTATTGAGCCGCCAATGTCGGTATCGTTCAAGGCACTTGAGTCGGTGGATAAGAAATCGCTGGGTAAGTTGACTGTCTCAGTTAACGGATTAAAGCCATCGACGCGCCTGCAACTGGTCAAGGCTGAGGATGACGAGAAGTACATTCCCGTCAGACTTGAAGTGGGTTATGACGGCAAATTACGTCAGGTGTTTCAAGGGTCAGTAAAAAGCGGGGCGGTGAAGCGAGAGGGTGCGATACACGTTGTAAGCCTTGAGTGCGAGGATGGTGGGCACGACTTCATTAACTCGTTCACATCTCGCACGGTTCGTGGTAAAGACCAAGTGGTCGATTCTGTTCTCCAAGATATGCCGAACACGAAGAAGGGCGCGGTAACAAGCCAACAGCAGTTGATAAGGCCGAAGGTGCTTGTTGGCAGCTCCAGCAAAATCCTCACTGATATGCTGTCACCTGGTGAGAGCTTCTTCATTAAAGATGAGCGGATTCACATTCTGAAAGATAGTGAGGTAACGTCGGGGAATATCCCGGTTGTAAACGCCCGTAGCGGGCTGCTTAATACCCCGCAGTCAACAAAGGGAAGTGCGCAGAACGACTCTGGAAAGAGCGCCAAACCTGCAACAAACAACCCGAAAACCGATCCGGGCTCAGCCAGCAAGGATGGCGATGACTCAAGTACGCTGGTTAAACAGTCTAAAGGTCAAGTTACCTTCGATACCAAGTTAAATCCGATGCTGACCATTGGGGGGCTGTGTTCACTGGAAAGTGTGACTAACCCCGCATTGAACGGGGTTTACAAAATATACCAGATTGAAACCAGCGGGCAGTATACCGGGGGCGCATGGCACCAGAAGGTAGTATGTCAGCCAGCTGGAAGCTATAAAGTTATTAACTAATCATTTCATATCAAGGCAAATTGTAGCTATGTAATCAGCTGACGCTGAAAGAGAGGATTCAGCAAAGTCTTTATCTGGCCAGTCTTCCTTATCCATTAATTCTTTTTGTTCTTTCACGAAGTCGCGCTTAATTTTTAAGCATGATTTCTTTTCTTTAAGCTCTCCACGGACAATACCCCTTAGCTGTTTTTGGATGCCCGGCAGTTGCGATATTGCATCACTTTTCTTTGATTGGTCTTTATCGGTGAGTTGTATTGCCTGCACCATTTCACTTTCAAACTTTGCTTTTGCAATATCGGCATAAGGCCCTGCATGAGCAGTGGTAGCCGCCAGTAATCCAGCAATTAAAATTAATTTTTTCATAAGTCATCCCAGAGAAAACCATGATTGAAGAACTTCACGACACTATCGGCGCTGGCGTGGATTTCGCGCTGGCTGATGTTCACACTATTGTTGTCGCAAAAATAACTGCTGTAAATGATAAAACTATCAGTTGCATCCCTGTTATCAATCGCGTTGTGAAAGGCGAGGGAAAGCAACTACCTGAATTCATCGAAGTACCTCCGGTCATATTGCAGGGCAGTGGCAGCTATATAGCTGAGCCGATAGCCGCAGGATATTACTGTTTGGTGCTTATATCAGAGCGCTGCTATGACGAATGGTATGCAGGCAGCGACTTTGTATCTCCTCTTGAAATGCGGATGCACGATTACTCTGACGGCTTCGCCCTATGCGGCGTAAACCCGTTGTCGACCGCAATATCCATCCCGAAAATTAACCGCATGATGATGGGCAACACCGATCATGAGGGTGACTTGGTGCTCACTGGCAACATTACCCAACAGGGTGGCATAACAACGCTAGAGTCATGCGTTGTTCAGGGACAGATGCAATATGACTCTTTATTGACTGATGGGCAGAGTGGCGTTAGTGGTTCATTCAGGAGTGATGACGGGAAAACAATCACAGTAACCAACGGCATTATTACGGGGATAACATGATTGTATCAGCGCTTGATAAAAATAGTGATTGGAGCTTTGGGCGTGGGCGACAGAATTATATTACTGGTGGTGGTGCCATTGCTCAAAAAGTGAAGTGCAGAATTCGCTCATTTAAAAACGATAACCCATTAAATATGGGAGATAACATTGACTGGTTGTACCTCATGTCAGAAAAAAACACCGAACAAGAAACGCTGAGAGAAATAGAGAGGGTGACGCTGGCTACCGATGGCGTGATGCGCATTGTAGAACTGTCGATGGTAGTAAATAAAAAAACAAGGCACCAGTCCATCGAGCTGCGCATTGAGACAGTTTTTGATGAGCAGTTAATCACATTCCCCGTCAGTGGAGCGCAGAAAGATGGCACTACAGTTTGATAATAACGGGCTTCAGACGGATACGTTCAGGGACTTGTTCCAGACCCTGAGTGATTCGTATAAAGGTATTTATGGGCAGGATATAGATTTAGACCAGGAATCACCAGACGGCCAGCGTGTGGCAATCGAAGCGCAGGCGCGAACGGATATTGAAGCATCACTTCAGTGGCTTTACTCGCAGATGGATCCTGATTTTAATACCGGCGATATGCAACAAATTATCGCTAAATTACACGGGCTTTATCTGCGCCCTGGGTCTCGTTCTCAACGTGATCTAAATGTGGCGACTGATCGACCCGTATTTTTATACAGCGGGTATAAAATCATAGACCAGTCCAATCAGGTTTGGTTTGTCCGACAGAATGTCACCATTCCAGCAGGAACAACAACAGTGACGTTTTTCGCTCAAGACTTCGGGAAAGTAACCGGACTTATTGCTGATACATTCACCCAGTTAACCCCTGAACTGGGTGTGCTGAGCATAACTTCTGATGCAGTTGCCGTTGTTGGTCGAGATGAAGAAACACCGGAAGAGTTTCGCCAGCGCCGAAATCGCTCTCTTGAGAATCCAGCCACCGGTAGCACTGGAGCGATATTCGCTAAGGTCGCACAATTGCCCGGAGTGACTGATTTAAATATTGGTGAGAATGACACCAAAGTTGACAATCCCGCTACTGGCATTCCTGCTAACTCCATCTGGCTAGTCGTCGAGGGTGGTGCGGTTTCAGACATAGTCGAAGTAATAATCAAGCAAAAGGGCGGAGGTACTGGCGTTAAAGGCGAGGTGACAGGTCGCTACATTGAAACTCTCGTCCGGCCAGACGGATCTACACTTTCCATCGCTCACGATATGCAGTTTGATCGCCCTGTCTACATACCTCTACATATTAACTTAACCGCCAGGCGAAAGGCTGTAAATGACCCTGTTGACGTGGAGACACTCAAGCAGGTGTTGGCGGGCCGCGTGATGCACATTGGTGAGGATATTGATGCCAACGAGCTTTATGCGGATGGTTACGGCTCGGCTCGTGTGAACTACGTGCTTACCAATATGAAGATTAGCGCTGATGGCGTCACATTCACAGACGCTGAATTATCGCCTGGCTTCCAAGGTAAGTTCACTTTAGATGTTGCTAATATCGTTGTTGACGAGGTGACTTAATGAATAACGACATAATTAATCGCTATGCGTTAATGCTCATCAAACAATACTGGGAAAAGCCAAAGGCAAGATCTGAAATAGAAGCCATGATGAAACAGTGGCAGATAATTTCTGATTTTATTCGAAACCCCGGTAATTTCGATATTGATCGCGTGACGGGGTATCGCCTTGATGTTATGGGACGTATCGTCGGATTGCCACGAAGCGTACCGGCAGTGATTGCTAAGATATTTTTTGGATTTGAAGGTCACACTAATTCAGAGGGTTTTGGCAGAAAGTCAAACTCAGGAGTTATTGGTGCGCCATTCTTCAGTAAGTTCTCTCCAGCTTACGGCGATTACCAGTTGGGTGATAATGAGTACCGTAAATTTCTGAAAGTAAAAATAGCAAAGAACGCGGCATCGGCGACCATTTCATCTGATGACAGGGTAAGTTTGCAGGAAGTCATTCAGGCCGCTTTCAATGGAGAGGCTTACGTCACCGACAGAAAGGATATGACGCTCGCGTTAAATATATCACCTAAAGTCTCGCAAGATGAACTGCGTCTTATCGTTAAACTCGGGCTGCTGCCTAAGCCTGCTGGGGTTCGTTACAATTATTATTATCAGGTTACCCCTGGGATGACTTTCGGCTTTTCAAGGAACCCAGCAGCCAGGGGATTTGCCAGCAAATTCAACACCGCCTATCAGGGCGGTTTTTTTTCGAGGAAAATTCATGTCTAAGATTGAGAGATATGCAGGTAATTTACGTGCGTTTGGTTCTAATGCGCAGGGCTTGGAAAGAACGCTATTCGGTGAGACAACACAGGCAGATGATCTTACCTCGCAGGTCACAAGTTCATTTCTTCGCGGCTGGGGAATAGTTGGGCCATCTGAAAACCCATCAATGGAGGATTTCAACGCTGCAATGTATACGATGAGCCAGTTCATCGCTTATCAGCATCAGATGGGAATTCCTGAATGGGATGCTCTTCAGGAGTATTATTCCGGTTCGATCTGTGTCCGCAATGGAGAGGCTTATTTATCACTCGTAGACAGTAATATCGGCAGCGCTCCGCCATCTGCTAAATGGACGTCGGTATTAACAGCTAAAAACGCTCTTGCAAATATAAGCGGCTTCCTGAAAAGCTCTAACAACCTTTCTGAAATTGCCGCTGCTGGTTCACCATCAGTGATATCGGCCCTGACTAATCTTAAGCTGACTGAATCAACAGACGGCTATGTGGGTCGGTTAGTAAGAGTCACAACTTTCCCAACAAGTGGAACAGTAACATTCAATACCAATACGAAGCAGGTAATATTTAAAATTTGGGGTGCTGGTCAGGGGGGAGGGAGCGCGGCGGCAGCCACAAGCGCTTCGGGTGGCGATTCAGGTGCAGGCGGGGGATATACGGAGGTAATCGCTAATGTTAAATCGCTGGGGTTGGCAAATGTGGCGATTACGATAGGTTCTGGCGGATCTCCCGCTGTCCTAAACTCAGGTACTCAAGGTGTTGCTGGCGGCGCAACAGTTGTAGGTACACTTGCAACTGCTGGCGGTGGTTCAAACGGTACAGGTGGATCATTAACGGTAAACCCTTTAATCGGTACAATTATTTCGGTAAATGGACAAAACGGGCAGGGGGGCGGTCTCTCTGGCACTGGCGCAACCGGTGGTGCCGCGTCATGGTCATTTGGTGGACTGCCTCACGCGGCCAGTGTGGGTGATAACGGCGGTTTCCCCGGAGGTGGAGCTGCCGGCGGTGCAAATATTAGCCCAAGCAATAACTACATTGGTGGGCGCGGTGCCAATGGACTTGTGATTGTAGAGGAATACGCATAATGAACTACGCACTAATTAAAGATAATACGGTAGAAAATACAGTTCTCTGTGAGTCTGACTCTGCTGCCGTAGAACTCTTCCCGGATTACACGGTTGTTAATATTGATGATATGACTGTGGGTATCGGCTGGTCGTACTCGAACGGTGAATTTACCGCCCCGCCGTTACCGGCTCCTACACCGTCGGAAAATTTAGCCAAAGCACATGCTGAGTATGACCGTGCAACATTGGTAATTACTGGTTTGAACGAGCGCATAGAAGATGACGACTATGACGGCACAACGGAAGAAGCTATTAATTCTGAACTTATCGAATGGACTGACTACCGGAAATTGTTACGCGCCTACATCAAGGCCGGTAACGGAAAACAACCTCTCCCTACTTTTAATTAATACCTGGCTTGCATGAAAATTGCCGACTAAAAAGGCGTGGCTATGCAAAACATCGATGCTTCTTTTTCCATAGATATCGAGTGGACAGCATTACATGAGTGATGATGGGGCAGGGATGCCTATTGAGGTGGGGTGAGATTTTAGAGGTCAAAACTGGCGGGTAAGTTATTGATTAATATGTCGCGGAATGTCTCATAATGTCCTGAAATGTCGCATAAATATTAAGCAATAAATCACGTTACTAATTGATTTTTATTGTTTTTAATGTCTTAAGGGGCGCTTTACCTTGCAAAGGTTCCCCCTCGGGTGGTTTCTGTCCATAACGTTCTCAGGTACTGTCTGACGGCAAAACCCATCGATGGTGACCGGTAGTGAACGGTTATGGTCTATTTATCGGCAGGATGCCGCTGAAAGCCAACTGTTTTATGTTATTTCACAGGGGTTTTCAGCGAATACCTGAAATTTAGCGGCGGAGTATAACATGGGTCAATGCATCGCGATATAAACCCTCAGCCGCGATACAAACCTTGTAACTCAATATATCGCTGAACAGGTCGTGGCAGCAGGTCATCGCAATTCTCACCATTATGACGCCGATGACGAATATCGGTAGCCGAAATATCTAATAAAGGTGTGTCTGCCAGATAGATTGCCCCATGTGGTCGTGAGCTTAGCACTTGTGGATCAAAGACCTGATGGGCTTCAAGCCAGTGCTGTAACTCGGCGGTGTCCAGTGTTTGCGAATAACCGGGGCGGGCACAAACTAACAGATGGCACATATCCAACAGTGATTCCCAACGATGCCATTTATGCAGCGATAATAATGAATCCTGCCCAATAATAAACGCTAAAGGCAGTTCAGCACCACGTTCTTTACGCAGTAATTCTAGCGTATCAACAGTGAATGATGGGCTGTCACGTAATAGTTCGCGTGAATCGACACTGAATAATGGATTACCCGCAACCGCTAGCTCTACCATCTTCAGACGCTGCTGTGCATTGGCCTCGGGTTGAGGGCGATGGGGCGGGACATTATTGGGCAATAAAATAATATGCTGTAAACCCACTTCTTGAGCTAATGCTTCAACCGGCTTTAAATGCCCGTAATGAATAGGGTCAAAGGTTCCGCCGAACAGGGCATGTAGGGTGCGAGTCGGGGATTTATTGGGCATCAAAAAAACTCTCAGGTAATGTTTTTCCACACATCAGCATAGATAGCGTTTCTAACTCAGGCCAGATTGATTGACCATAATCCTGTTTTAGGCGCACTTCCATCTGAGCTAACAAATGGACAGCTTGTTGCAGTTGCTGCATGGAAAGGCGTTGTAGCGCCTGAGTCATCATCGGGCGGCGATTTTGCCACACTTTGAATTGGTCAAATAGGGTACGCAGCGGTACCTGCTCCATGCGGCGTTTTAGCGTCAATAGTTGCAATAACTCGCGTTGCAGAGTGCGCAGCAAAATAACCGGCTCACTGTCTTCTTGCTGTAATTGTTGCAGAATATGCCAGGCGCGTTTGCTTTTCCCGGCCAATAAGGCATCAAGCCAGTGGTAAGGGGTGAAGTGTGCCGCATCGTTGACCGCTTGCTCGACTTTCGGCAGTGTCAGTTTACCGTCAGGGTAAAGTAACGACAGTCTTTCCAAGGCCTGCGATAAAGCCAACAGGTTGCCTTCGTAGCAATAACACAGCAGTTGAATGGCCGCGTCATCGATCTCCAGATTGAGGCTTTTAGCGCGAGTGCCAACCCAACGTGGCAGTTGTGCCAGTTCAGGTGTTTGGCAACTGACAAACACGCCATTCTTACTGAGAGCTTTAAACCAGGCACTGTTTTCTTGTGCTTTGGTGAGTTTATTTGCCCGTAATATCAGCAGAATGTCGGGATGCAGTAGGCCCGATAACTTCACTAGCTGCTCATTCATGGGGGCGGTTAACCCACTGTCAGGGAAACTCAGCAGCAGTATTTGGCGGCTGGCAAATAGGCTCAGCGCCTGACAAAGGCTAAAGATATTGTCCCATTCGGTGTGAGCATCCAGAGCGAAACTGAAATGCTCGCTGAAGTCATGCTGGGCTGCCACATGGCGAATGTGGTCCTGGCTTTCCTGCAATAAAAGTGGCTCATTACCACATAACAGATAACAAGCACGCAGCCCCTCATGGAGCTGCGCGACAAGTTGTTCAGGATAAACTCGGATCATTTGGCTGAGGTACTGACGGCCGGTTTGCCAATGTTGATTTCTTTGACATCAGCGGTTTTGCTGCTGCTGATAACATCGCTATTTCTTGCCGCGATATCAGCATCTTCTTGCGCGCTTTTCATTTCCGCAGCATGCACGGCCAAGAGCTGGCGCACTAACTGTTGAGCGGCTTGGTCACGCATCTCCTGACGGAGAACTTCTGCTTCTGCATCTTTCGCGAGAGCCGTTAACGGGTTATCGAAGAAGGAACGGAAGACATTGACCCGTAGTGGATAAATATCATGGCCAGGTATCAATACTTGAGCATTCACATGCAGCACTAATTGGTACTCAGCGGTTACACCGTTTTGGAAGATTGACACGGTGGTCTGATTTTCGTTTGAACCAATAATCCGCAGTGTTGGCAAGTCTTTACGCATCGGATCCTCAACAATGGTGACGTTGCTTAAACGTAATTGTTGACGTACCGCGCGGGTTAATGGCCCATAAGGGTCACTGCTCTCGAGCAACAGTTTTTGCAGTTCAACGGGCACCTGAGTGGTGCCCCGCAGATTAAAGCCACAGCCAGCGGTGACCAGCACCGCCAACCCCAGCAACAACGTCAGAATACGATGTCGCACAACTCCTCCTTGTCTTAACCCACAACCAGGTTAAGCAGTTTGCCAGGGACATAGATTACTTTACGCACAGTAACCCCATCCAGGTATTTAGCTACCAAGTGCTCTTGACCAGCACGTTCACGTACTTGCTGCTCGGTCGCATCGGCTGGCACAGTAATTCGGCCACGTACTTTACCATTAACCTGTACCACGACTAATTTAGAGTCTTCAACCATCGCTTGTTCATCTGCAACTGGCCATGGTGCGGTATCGATATCGCCTTCGCCACCCAGAGCTTGCCACAAGTTGAAGCAAACATGAGGGGTGAATGGATAAAGCATACGAACCACTGCCAGCAATGCTTCTTGCAGCAGAGCACGGTCTTGTTCGGTTTCCTGAGGTGCACGACCCAGCTTATTCATCAACTCCATCACTGCCGCGATTGCGGTATTGAAGGTTTGACGGCGGCCCACATCATCAGTGACTTTGGCAATAGTTTTGTGCAGATCACGGCGTAAGGATTTTTGCTCTTCCGTCAGGCTGGCAATATCCAGTGGCGCGGTAGCCCCTTTTGCGGTGTGATCATAGGCCAGACGCCAAACACGTTTCAGGAAGCGGTTAGCCCCTTCAACGCCAGACTCCTGCCATTCCAAGGTCATTTCCGCTGGTGAGGCAAACATCATAAATAGACGCACGGTATCAGCACCGTACTTTTCTACCATGACTTGCGGGTCGATACCGTTATTTTTCGATTTCGACATTTTGCTCATACCGGCATAAACCAGTTCATGGCCTTCGGCATCGCTGGCTTTAACGATACGACCTTTGTCATCACGCTCAACAATGGCATCAACCGGTGAAACCCAGATACGCTCACCATTAGAGCCGGTGTAGTAGAAGGCATCAGCCAGCACCATACCCTGACACAGCAGACGCTTGGCCGGCTCATCAGAATCAACCAAACCAGCATCACGCAACAGTTTATGGAAGAAGCGGAAGTACATCAGATGCATGATGGCATGTTCAATACCACCGACATACTGATCGACTGGCAGCCAGTAGTTTGCTGCCGCTGGGTCCAGCATGCCTTCGTCAAATTGTGGGCAGGTATAGCGCGCGTAATACCAAGACGATTCCATAAAGGTATCGAAGGTATCTGTTTCACGCAGGCCCGGAATCCCGTTAACCGTGGTTTTAGCCCACTCAGGATCAGCCTTAATTGGGCTGGAAATACCGTCCATCACCACATCTTCTGGCAGGATAACCGGCAGTTGATCTTCTGGTGTTGGTACCACGGTGCCATCTTCCAATGTCACCATTGGGATAGGAGCACCCCAGTAACGTTGGCGGGAGACACCCCAGTCACGCAGGCGATAATTCACTTTGCGCTGGCCGACACCAAGAGCAACCAGTTTATCGGCAATGGCATTAAAGCCATCTTCATAACTCAGACCGTCAAATTCGCCAGAGTTAAACAATGTGCCTTTTTCGGTCAGTGCTTCCTGACTTAAATCTGGCTCACTGCCATCAGCGGCTAAAATAACGGGCTTAATTGGCAGGTTATATTTGGTCGCAAATTCATAGTCGCGGGCATCATGGCCAGGAACCGCCATCACCGCACCAGTACCGTAATCCATCAAGACGAAGTTAGCCGCCCAGATAGGCAGCTTCTCGCCACTCAGTGGATGGATAGCATACAGGCCGGTCGCCATGCCTTTTTTCTCCATGGTCGCCATTTCAGCTTCGGCAACCTTGGTATTACGGCATTCAGCAACAAAATCAGCCAGTGCCGGATTAGTGGCAGCAGCTTGCAGTGATAACGGATGACTTGCCGCGACAGCTACATAAGTCACACCCATAAAGGTATCTGGGCGAGTGGTGTAGACCGAGAGTTTATCTTCGCTATCGGCGACGTCGAAAACGATATCGACACCCTCGGAGCGGCCAATCCAGTTACGCTGCATGGTCTTAACTTGCTCCGGCCAGCTTTCCAGCGTGTCCAGGTCATTAAGCAATTGATCAGCATAATCAGTGATTTTGATAAACCACTGTGGGATTTCTTTGCGTTCAACCGGGGTATCACAGCGCCAGCAGCAGCCGTCGATGACTTGCTCGTTAGCCAGCACGGTTTGATCGTGTGGGCACCAGTTCACCGCCGAGGTCTTTTTGTAGACCATGCCTTTTTCATACAACTTGGTGAAGAACCACTGTTCCCAACGGTAATAATCAGGTTTACAGGTGGCAATCTCGCGATCCCAGTCATAGCCGAAGCCCAGTAGTTTCAACTGGTTCTTCATGTATTCGATGTTGTCGTAAGTCCAGGGAGCGGGCGCAGTATTGTTTTTTACCGCAGCGCCTTCTGCAGGCAAGCCAAATGCATCCCAACCAATTGGCTGTAACACGTTTTTACCCAGCATACGCTGGTAACGGGAGATAACATCACCAATGGTATAGTTACGAACGTGCCCCATATGTAGGCGCCCTGAAGGGTACGGCAGCATAGATAGGCAGTAATATTTTTCTTTGCTGGTATCTTCAGTGACTTTAAAAGTTTGCTTCTCTTGCCAGTGAAGCTGTACTTGCGTTTCGATATCTTCTGGGCGGTATTGCTCTTGCATGGCGGCCGGTGGTCCTATAGTGAAAAACAGCTACGCCTGTAGCATCATCTGTTTCATATCATAAAGAGAGATCCGCATAGCATAGCCGATAAGCGGCAGCCGCAACAACCGTCTGCGACCTGCGGAAGGTTATTTCTGCACAGTGAATGGCAGAAATAACTAAAGTGGGGGAAGAACAACCTGATGATGACGTGACTTCAGTCATTTACGACTAAAATAATTAACGTTAGCTTTAATATCATAGTCAGTAGGATCAGCATGAGTTCTTCCAGATAACAGGAATAAGGTAACAAAAGCAGGTGAAAAAATGAGTTTCATCCCTACTTGCTTTGTCAAAACTTTTGCTTTATCACAACCGTGGATCGAGGAGATTATATGAACAAGGTCGCTCAATATTATCGTGAGTTAGTGGCATCACTGACGGAACGCTTGAAAAATGGTGAACGTGATATTGATAAGCTGGTGGAGAGCGCCGAACAGCGGTTGAATGCTGTGGAAGACTTAACTCGTCATGAGGTTGAACAAATCGTGCAGGCGGTGCGCCGTGATTTGGAAGAGTTTGCTCGGAGCTATGAAGAGAGCAAAGATGAATTCACTGACAGTGTATTCATGCGAGTTATCAAAGAAAGTTTGTGGCAGGAGCTGGCCGATATTACCGATAAGACGCAATTAGAGTGGCGTGAGGTCTTTAAAGACGTCAGCCATCATGGGGTTTATCACAGCGGCGAGGTGGTTGGATTAGGAAATCTGGTCTGTGAAAAGTGCCATTATCATATGGCTTTCTATACGCCAGAAGTGTTGCCGTTGTGCCCTAAATGTGGCCATGACCAGTTTAATCGTCGGCCATTCCAGCCCTAACATTGAATCGAGCTAAAACCTGTCGACTAAAGAGACACTCCGCCAGCGCGGAGTGTCATTGGCTTATTCGCCGTAGCGGGCAACGCGTTCCACTAGCAAATCAATAAATCCTTGCCGATTTATCCCCATCAGCACCTCCGCATTGGGTTTATTGCCCGTGAGTTGGTAATAATCAACCACGGTCATGCCTTGGGTATATTCGCCGCGAGTTTCAATCCCGACCCAGCGTTCGATACTGGTGAATAGCTCTGGGGCCAATAACCAAGCAATGGTGCAAGGGTCATGCAGTGGCGCGCCTTGAAAACCCCAACGTTCCTGGCGGTGATACAGCATAAAGAAATCCAGCAAGTCCGCCACCACCTCTGCTACCGGGTTATTCAACTGGCGAATGCGATCGATGTCTTCATCCATCACTTGTGCTTGATGAGTTACATCCAAGCCCGCCATGGTAATTGGAATTCCGGATTTAAAGACTCGCTCCGCCGCCTCTGGATCAACAAAAATGTTAAATTCTGCCGCTGGCGTCCAGTTCCCTAACATGACTGCTCCGCCCATGATGACAATGCGCTCTATTTTAGCCACCAGCGCGCCGTGACCGGCCAGTAGCAAGGCAACATTGGTCAGTGGGCCAGTGGCGACGATGGTCACGGGATGAGGGCTGGCGCGCAATATTCTCGCCATCAGTTCTACTGCATTTTCTGCTTGCGGGGCGAAATCGGGATCAGGTAGCGATGGGCCATCTAAACCACTTTCGCCGTGAACATTGTCGGCAATGATGAGTTCGCGCAGCAAGGGTTTCAATGCGCCGCCTGCCACCGGAATATCCTGGCGTTCAAGTAACGTCAGAATGCGCAGGGCATTACGCAATGTTTTATCGGGAGTTTGGTTGCCAGCACAGGTGGTTACGGCTTCAACTTTCAGTTCGGGAGAGGCCAGCGCCAGAATCAGCGCAATAGCATCGTCATGGCCGGGGTCGCAATCAATGATAATGGAGCGGGGCATCATTTTTCCTCTTTTTAGTCGCTGTTTTAACCTGAGAATGCTCACAATAAAATGGATAAGCAATCACGCTAGACGCAAAAAGAGAACAAGAGCAAATTTCCTCCCCTACTGGTGCAGGGGAGGAGGGGAGATTAGTGCAGGATTTTTGCCAGGAAGTCTTTGGCGCGGTCAGATTTAGGATTGTTAAAGAAGTCATCTTTGTTGCTGTCTTCGACGATTTTCCCTTCATCCATAAAGATCACGCGGTTAGCCACTTTGCGAGCAAAGCCCATCTCATGGGTGACTACCATCATGGTCATGCCTTCCAGCGCCAATTTAACCATTACATCCAGCACTTCATTGATCATTTCGGGGTCAAGGGCGGAAGTCGGTTCGTCAAACAGCATGGCGATTGGGTCCATACAAAGTGCACGGGCGATGGCGACACGCTGCTGCTGACCACCTGATAACTGGGATGGGAATTTATCAGCATGGGTAGAAAGGCCGACGCGATCGAGCAGTTTCAAGCCTTTTTCCCGCGCTGCCGCTTTATCACGTTTCAGGACTTTGATTTGCGCCAATGTCAGGTTTTCAATAATAGACAGGTGAGGAAACAGCTCAAAATGCTGGAATACCATCCCGACTTTGGAACGCAGCTGCGCTAAGTTGGTCCCTTTATCATTCACACCGATACCATTGACCGTAATGCTGCCTTTTTGGATAGGTTCCAGTCCATTGACGGTTTTGATGAGGGTTGATTTGCCTGAGCCTGAAGGGCCGCAGACCACCACGACCTCACCTTTTTTAACTTCAGTGGTGCAGTCAGACAGCACCTGAAAGTGGCCGTACCACTTAGAAACATTTTTCAGGGAAATCATCAAACAGTCCTTTTCTTCAAATAGTTAACCAGCATCGACGCGGCAAAACTGATAACGAAATACACCAAACCGGCAAACAGCACCATTTCGACCTGAGTCCCGTCTCGCTCGCCAATAGTGGTCGCGGTTCGGAAGAAATCGGCCAGACTAAGGACATACACCAATGATGTATCCTGAAATAACACGATCCCTTGGGTTAACAGCAATGGCACCATTGCGCGGAAAGCCTGTGGCAGGATAACCAATCTCATGGACTGGCCTTGAGTCATGCCCAGTGCTAGGGCCGCAGAGGATTGCCCACGAGAGATACTTTGGATCCCGGCACGGATAATTTCTGAGTAATAAGCCGCTTCAAATAATGAAAAGGCTACCATGGCAGAGATGAGGCGAATATCAGTTTTTGGTGATAAGCCCAGCACATTTTGTAATAAGCTCGGGACCACCAGATAAAACCACAGCAGCACCATCACCAACGGAATAGAGCGGAACACGTTGACATACGCGGTGGCAAACCAGCTAACAGCCTTTATCGGAGAGAGGCGCATCACGGCCAGAACTGTGCCCCAAATGATACCGAACACAATGGCGATAATGGTTATTTTGGCGGTAACTGCCAAGCCTTGCAGCAGGTATGGCAGGCTAGGGGCAATAGAACTCCAATCAAATTCGTACATTATTTACTCCCCAGATTGCCGGGTAACTGCACTTTCTTTTCAACTAATCGCATCAACAACATGATCACGGCGTTGATTAGTACATAACCAATGGTGATGGCGGTGAATGACTCATAGGCATGAGCTGAGTAATCCAACAGCTTACCGGCCTGTGCCGCCATATCGACCAACCCGATGGTTGAAGCAATCGCTGAGTTTTTTACCAGGTTGAGCATTTCTGAGGTCATCGGGGGAATAATCACCCGGTAAGCATTCGGCAGTAAAACATAGCGATAAGTTTGTGGCAGGGTTAATCCCATTGCCAGACCCGCCGCTTTCTGACCCCGTGGCAGTGATTGAATCCCTGCACGTACCTGTTCGCACACCCGTGCCGCGGTAAATAAGCCAAGACAAATCATTGATGAGAGGAAGAACTGTATATTCGGGTCTAATTCACTTTTAAACCACATGCCAATATCAACCGGCAATAGCTCAGGCACCACCAGATACCAAGTAAAGAATTGCACAATCAGTGGGACGTTACGGAACAGCTCAACGTAGCAGGTCCCCATTCCTGACAGAATTCGATTGGGTACAGTTCTTAAAATACCGAATAAGGAGCCGACGAAGAAAGCGATCACCCAAGCGCATAGTGATAATGCGACCGTGACTTGAAAGCCAGACCAAATCCAGCCGAGGTAGGTGGTATTACCGAAAGGGGCAGGTTGCAGGAAAATACCCCAGTTCCAGTCTATTGACATAAAAAACTCCCTTAAAAGGATGAATGACTCATCCTGATGACTGATGATTCAATGCGTTGCGGCCTTCCGAGGGTTAACAAAAAAATGCGGAGTGGGGAACGGCCACCCCGCATCCTGTCCTACCAATCGGTCCATCATCAATCAGTAGGGTAGGCACTGCCTACCCTGATTATTATTGTTAGTTCAATGCTTTATCGTTAGGGGCTTTGAACAGCGCCTTCATTTCATCAGACAGTGAGAAATTCAGGTTAAGATTTTTAGGTGGAATTGGGTTTTTGAACCAACGATCAAAGGATTTCTCAGCAACACCGCCGGTTTGTGCGGTAGCGATGGTCTCATCCAACAGTGCTTTAAACGCCGGATCGTTTTTACGCAACATGCAGCCGTAAGCTTCCTGAGATTGCGGGGTGCCAACGATTTCCCACTGATCTGGTTTCTTCGCTTTTGCACGTTCGCCAGCCAGCAGAGCATCATCCATCATAAAGGCCACTGCACGGCCACTTTCCAAGGTACGGAAAGAATCACCGTGGTCTTTGGCACTGATAATGCGCATGTTCATTTTGTCTTTTTCATTTAGCTTGTTCAGCAACACTTCAGAGGTGGTCCCAGACGTTACCACCACTGCTTTACCGGCTAAGTCTTTGAAATCTTTAACTTCGGAACCTTTTTTGGTCAGTAAGCGAGTACCGACAACAAAAATGGTATTGGAGAACGCGGCTTGTTGCTGACGTTCCAGGTTATTGGTGGTTGAACCACACTCAAAATCAAAGGTACCGTTTTGCAGCAATGGGATACGGTTCTGCGAAGTGATTGGGATCAACTTGACCTGCAAGTCTGGTGCGTTAAGTTTTTTCTTGATCGCATCGACAATCAGGTTGGAATAATCTTGTGAGTAACCCACAACTTTCTGCTGATTATCGTAATAAGAGAATGGAACAGAAGACTCACGATGACCGACCACGATAACGCCGTTATCTTTAATCTTCTTCAGTGTGTCAACGGAAGCATCTGCCTTTGCCGCGGCTTGCTCTGGTTTTGCTGCTGCTTCTTCTGCTTGGGCTACACCACTTGTTATCCCAGCTAACAGTAGCGCTAACGCCAATTTACGCATATGCATGGTCCAACTCCTTTGCTGTTGTTTTTTGCCTAATGTTTTCTGACTCGATGTTGTGATACTTAAAATGTAGTCATGTTAAAAACGTGAAATGCGAAAAAATCGTCTTATTTTGTTGTACTGGTGTAACCACAGATATTTGTTGGCTAACACGTCATTTTCGCTGTTACTTGTATCAGATTATCTTTAAAAAATAGCCAATTGTTATGCAAATGATGAATAAATGTTTGTTTTTTGAGACGCAAATCGCACCAAATAGAGGCAATAAAACAGTGTCGCACTATCATGGTGCGCGCTATGCCCTAAAAATGTGCGGGCGGGTAACAGCGATTTCTTCATTTGAAACCCACCTTCACGTACCTGCTGCGTTAATCCCCATCAATGGCTAGATAATGGCTGATTGCTAACACTATTTGGTTAGAAACAATGCAAGGTCTGTGCCAGTAGCAGAAGAACGAGTGAGTAAAAGCGCTGTGAATCGAGGCGATAGGATGTTATTTGGGGGTTAGCAATAGCCAACCAGCAGCTGATTTCGCTGCTGGTTGATTTCACTGTTGCCAGTTTGAAGGGATTAGCTGAGCTGTTGGTTATTGATGGCCAGATGGGCTTTAAAGACTTCCAGAGCGGTGGGAATGGTTTCTTTCCCTGCGTGTTTTTCTGGATTCCACAGGTCGGCAAAGGTAATAGCGCGGCCACAATGGATAAATACTTCATCCACTTCAATCACTAATACACTGCGCGCGGGTTGGCCATTTTGGCTAAAGCGCTGGCACAATTCAGGATCGATTGAGATTTTTGCCCGGCCATTAACGCGAAAACCTTCCGTCCAGCCCGGTATTAAGAACAAAATACCCACGAATGGGTTATGCAGCAGGTTGCGGATACCGTCCAGACGATTGTTACCGGGTCTGTCTGGCAACATTAGGGTTTTGCTGTCTTGTACATGAATAAAACCCGGCTCGCCACCTTTGGGTGAGCAGTCGATGCCATTGGCACCTAGTGTACCCAGCACAGCAAAGGGGGCCGCAGCGATCAGCTTTTTGGCGTAATCATCAATGTGATCTATTTGCTTATTTAACACATTCTTATTAGGCGAGGCATAGTGCTCGCTTAACTGGGCTTCTGTGGTGAGGATAAATTCAGGATTCAGTGACATAAGGCTCTCAAATTGCAAATCATGCTAATTATTTGTACTACGCGGCAAGATAACAGCAGTGATAACGATTCGCAATACTGATAATGGGGGAGTTTACTGGGATGACGGGCATATCAATGACATGCCCGTAGAGCAGTTTATTTTTTATCTGAACCACAGCGAATAGCGCGGTATAGCGTCAATGCCCCGAGAACCAAGGTGATAATCCACATCGGCCACGAACCAAAACGGGCATAAGGGGTAAGACCGGTGGTTGGCGTGACTTTAACTTCCAGCACCTGCTGGGTGAACTGCGGGATCTGCGCCTGCACTTCACCACTCGGGCCGATTGCCGCGGTAATACCATTATTGGTTGAGCGCAGCAGAGGGCGGCCTAATTCCAGTGCCCGCATCCGCGCCATCTGGAAATGCTGCCACGGGCCAATAGAGTGACCAAACCAGGCATCGTTAGACACGGTGAGCAAGAAATTGGTATCAGGTCTGAAGTTATCCCGCACCTGCTGACCCAAGACGATTTCATAACAGATAGCCGCTGTCAGGTTAAATCCAGCTACATTGAGCTGTGGCTGCACATAATCGCCTCGGCTGAATGATGACATCGGTAAATCAAAGAACGGAGCCAGAGGGCGCAGCAGGGATTCCAGCGGCACAAACTCGCCAAATGGAACCAGGTGATATTTGCTGTAACGGTTGTGGGTCGGATATTGATAAGGCTCTTTATCCCCCAACACAATGATACTGTTAAAGAAGTGATAACCCTTGCCTTCAGGCCGACGCTGGGCGTCAACAATGCCAGTAATCAGGCTGCTATGGCTGGCCCGCATCAGGCCGTCAACCATCGTGAGGAAGGTGTTCTGATCGGTTTCAATGTCAGGAATAGCCGATTCTGGCCAGATGATAATCGGCGCTTTACCCATAAATGGGCGCGTTTCATCCAGATAAATTTGTAACGTGCTGAGCAGGACTTTAGGGTCCCACTTCATTGATTGCGCGATATTACCTTGCACCATAGCGACATTCACGGCGCGTTCGGGCTCGGGAGTGAACCAATGCAATTGGCGCAACGGCCAAGGCAGCAGTAACATCGCCACGGCAATAATTGCGGCGCTAATACGGCGCTGATAGCAGGCGTAAACCAGTAACCCACTGATAGACATCAACATGAAGGTGACGCCATCGACCCCAAGGATTGGAGCAATACCCCGTAGTGGACCATTAATTTGGCTATAACCAAATTGTAACCACGGGAAGCCGGTCAATACCCAGCCGCGCAAGAATTCAGTCAGTTGCCACACTACCGGAGCAGCAATCGCCAGCCGCCACCAACTTGCTTTAGGGCATAATCGCGCTAAAACCCCGGCAAACAGCATGGTGTAGAGCGAAAGGTATGCTGCCAGTAACACCACTAGGAAAATGTTGATAGCCATTGGCATACCGCCAAATTCCGAGATGCTGACATAAACCCAGTTAATGCCGCTACCAAACTGCCCCATACCCCAACAAAAACCAATGAACGCAGCTTGTTTAGTGCTGCGGTTCAATGTCAGGCTGAGTAAGCCAAATAGCGAAACAATAGCCGCTGGCCAGTGGTCAAATGGCGAATAGGCCAACGTACCGCAGGCGCCAAAAAGTAGCGCCAGTAGGGCGCGAGCCCACTGGCGTTGAAGGTATGAAGCGATAGGCATCGAGGATTTATTCTTCCAGTTTGGGTTGCGGAGCATCATCCGGGATTTTCACATGAACCTGAATGATACGTCGGCTATCCGCCATGGCAACTTTAAATAAGTAACCTTCAATTTCAATAGTTTCACCGCGAGCAGGTAAATGACCAAAGGCCTGCATCACTAAACCACCGATAGTGTCCACTTCATCGTCGCTGAAATGGGTATTGAATACTTCATTGAAATCTTCAATTTGTGTCAGCGCACGAATAGTATAAGTGTGCCGACTGAGCTGACGGACATCTCTGTCTTCTTCATCATCATACTCATCTTCTATTTCGCCCACGATCAGCTCAAGAATATCTTCAATGGTCACCAGACCCGAGACGCCACCAAACTCATCAATGACAATAGCCATATGATAGCGCTGGGAGCGGAACTCCTTTAGCATCCGATCAACACGCTTACTTTCCGGCACCACAACCGCCGTCCGTAAGACTTTATCAATGCTGAATGGCTCAGAATCTGTGCGCATAAACGGCAGCAGATCTTTGGCCATTAGAATGCCTTCAATATGATCTTTATCTTCGCTGATCACTGGAAAGCGGGAGTGAGCAGATTCAATAATGACATCCAGGCACTCATCCAGCGTTTGATTACGTTTCAATGTAACCATCTGAGAGCGGGGGATCATGATGTCCCGCACGCGCTGCTCGGCGATATCCATCACGCCTTCCAGCATGTCTCGGGTATCGGGATCGATCAGATCGTTTTGCTCAGAATCACGGATAAGCTCTACCAGATCGCCACGATTTTTAGGTTCACCGTGGAATAACTGGTTAAGGATGAGAGTAAAGAACCCTTTCTTGGGACTGGGGCTATCGTTGTTTTGTGAGTGGTCGTCGCTCATGGCGTTTTAGTTAAGTTTACCTATGTTTACTCTTCGTACTTGAAACCGCAGGGTTGTTAGCTACGTTTACTCACCCAAATCACTTACCTGAGTAAGCTCATTGGGATAAGTTCTCTTGCCGCCTACCTGCAATTCCAAGTTCTTTGAGTACAGATTAATATTATTACCGGCAGCGGTAGATACACACCGCCGACATCACTTTTTATTTTTACCCTGTCAGCAGGGCATCAATGCACCCGATATGATGGGTTTATTCGGAGTCTTTCTCTGAAATATACGGGTCTGGGTAGCCCAGACTTTGCATTATTTCAGTCTCAATCGACTCCATTTCTTCAGCTTCATCGTCAACGATGTGGTCATACCCTAGCAGATGGAGACTGCCGTGAACAACCATATGCGCCCAATGAGCCAATAGTGCTTTCTCTTGTTCAACCGCTTCTTGCTCTACTACCTGACGGCAAATGATTAAATCACCCAATAATGGCAGTTCAATTTCAGGTGGGGCCTCAAAAGGAAAAGACAAGACATTGGTCGATTTATCTTTACCGCGATAGGTCAGATTAAGCTCATGGCTTTCTGCTTCATCAACCACGCGGATGGTCACTTCAGAGACTTCCTGAAATTGGGGTAACACGGCTTCCAGCCAACGTTGGAAATCGGCTTCAGTCGGTAAACCTTGGCTATCGGCGCAGGCAATTTGTAAATCGAGAATAACTTGGCTCACGGAGCCTCCTGCTCAGACGGGGTATGGTTTTCCCGCTTACGTTGTTCGGCAATGGCATCTTTGCGTTTTTGTTCCGCCGCTTCCCAAGCCTCATAGGCAATAACTACCCGGGCAACTACTGGATGGCGTACCACATCTTCACTATGGAAGAAGTTAAAGCTCAGCTCTTCCACTTCAGATAACACTTCAATGGCATGGCTTAAACCTGATTTCTGATGACGCGGTAAGTCAGTTTGCGTTATATCACCGGTAATCACTGCTTTGGAGTTGAAACCAATACGGGTCAAGAACATTTTCATCTGTTCGATGGTGGTGTTCTGGCTTTCATCCAAAATGATAAACGCGTCATTCAGGGTTCGACCACGCATATAGGCCAGTGGCGCAACTTCAATTACATTGCGCTCAATCAGTTTTTCAACTCGCTCGAAGCCCAGCATTTCAAACAGGGCATCATAAAGTGGGCGCAGATAAGGGTCTACTTTTTGGCTGAGGTCACCGGGCAAGAAACCCAGCTTTTCACCCGCTTCAACCGCTGGGCGTGTCAGCAAAATACGTCGCACATTCTGACGCTCTAAAGCATCCACAGCCGCGGCTACCGCCAGATAAGTTTTCCCGGTACCGGCTGGGCCAATCCCGAAAGTGATATCGTGGTCGAGAATATTGGCGATGTATTGTGCCTGATTAGGTGTACGTGGTTTGACCATGCCGCGTTTGGTACGGATATTCACGGCTTTTCCGTAGTCAGGTACACTCTCGGCGGTTTGCTCCAAGACACGACTCTCTTTCACCGCAAGGTGAATCGCCTCAGGATCGATATCTGGGATAACACCGCGGATAGGCGCAGTATCAACATACAGATGGCGCAGGATATCTGCCGCTGCAACAACGCAGATATTCTTACCGACTAATTTAAAACGATTATCACGACGATTAATTTCAATACCTAATCGGCGTTCCAACTGCTTAATGTTGTCATCAAAAGGGCCGCACAAGCTCAGCAGGCGCTGATTATCGGCGGGTTCCAGCAAGATTTCTTGTGTCACTACGTGCAAACTGTTTCTCTGAGTCACTGCGTTCCTCTGGGTCACTTAGGGCCGGTTTATTTGAAGTCAGGGGTATAACTCCAATTACTTCGGATATATCACAAGTGGATATAACGCTAATCATACATGTCATTTCTGAATTATTCATGGTGTAGGGCGCTGACGCAAGTTTGCCACTGATCAATATGTCTCTTCGGTCTCTATTCAAATAGCGACGGTTATATGGCGCAACTTAAAAAGTCAGAATCTGCGTAGCATCCCGCCAAAATAAAACAGGCACTGAGAATACAGTGCCTGTTTGTGCGATGTAGCTCGAAATTAAGGTTGATACAGACCAACGCCGATTTCATTTTCTTTGCGGGTTCGGGCAATTACCGATTGCGGAGACTCATGAACTCGCAGGTCCATTTGGTCTTCGGTACGTAACAAAATGCCGCGCAGTGAACTGGCATAAACGTCAACAATTTCCACATCAACGAATTTGCCGATCATCTCTGGCGTCCCTTCAAAATTGACTACACGGTTGTTTTCGGTGCGCCCAGCCAGCTCCATGACATTCTTGCGCGAGGTGCCCTCCACCAGAATGCGCTGCACGGTACCGACCATCCGACGACTGATCTCCATAGCTTGCTGGGTAATGCGCTGCTGCAAAATATGCAGTCGCTGTTTCTTTTCATCCTCGCTGACATCGTCCGGAAGATCTGCCGCTGGAGTTCCGGGGCGGGAGGAGTAAATAAAGCTGTAGCTGGTATCAAAATGAACCTCGGCCACCAGTTTCATGGTTTGCTCAAAATCCTGCTGAGTTTCACCGGGGAAACCAATGATAAAATCAGAACTAATTTGAATATCAGGCCGCGCCTGACGCAGTTTGCGGATGATAGCCTTGTATTCCAGCGCAGTATGGGCGCGTTTCATCATCGTCAAAATACGGTCAGAACCACTTTGTACCGGCAGATGCAGGAAGCTCACCAGCTCCGGGGTATCACGATAGACATCAATGATATCATCAGTAAATTCAATGGGATGGCTGGTGGTAAAACGCACGCGGTCAATACCATCAATAGCGGCAACTAAGCGCAATAGCTCGGCAAAACTACAGATATCACCATCATAGGTCGCCCCACGATAGGCATTCACATTCTGGCCCAGCAAGTTCACTTCCCGCACCCCTTGAGCGGCTAACTGTGCAATTTCAAACAAGATATCATCACTGGGCCGGCTGACTTCCTCACCTCGGGTGTAGGGCACCACACAGAATGTGCAGTATTTATTGCAGCCTTCCATAATGGAGACAAAAGCCGTGGGCCCTTCGGCACGCGGTTCTGGCAGACGATCAAATTTTTCAATTTCGGGAAAGCTGATATCCACTACCGGGCTGTGTGTACCTTGCACATGATTAATCATTTCCGGTAAGCGGTGCAGGGTTTGTGGGCCAAAAATCACATCAACACAGGGCGCGCGTTGGCGCAGATGCTCACCTTCTTGTGATGCGACACAGCCGCCGACCCCAATAATTAACTCGGGATTCTTCTCTTTCAGTAACTTCCAATGCCCCAGCAGGCTGAACACTTTCTCTTGCGCTTTTTCGCGGATAGAGCAGGTGTTTAGCAGCAGTAAATCAGCTTCTTCCGGGATTTCAGTCAACTGGTAGCCATGGGTGCTGGCCAGCAAATCAGCCATTTTTGATGAATCATACTCATTCATCTGGCAGCCCCAGGTTTTGATGTGCAGTTTTTTAGTCATTGAATTATTCATCTTAAAAGTCACATCGCGCGGTGCGGTACTCCGTGCAGTGCTCTGTAATAGAATAGGGGTAGCACAAAGGCTCCGTGGTTATGGGGGTATTGTAGTCATTTGCCACTGCGATGACCACCGCATAACGGTTTACTTATTCTGATAGGGGATGAAAAATCCGGTACACTTGGGGCAAACAAGATACTTGCCGGTGCAGGTGTTATTTATCACTTTTAAAGCATGGCCAAAATGAATAAATCGCAACCAAATTATGATGTTGTGGTGGTAGGTGGTGGCATGGTGGGCGCCGCCGCCGCCCTTGGGCTAGCCCAAACTGGCTGGTCAGTCGCATTACTGGAGCACGAGGCACCTGCGGAGTTTGACACCAATAGTGCTCCGGATTTACGGGTTTCAGCTATTGGTTGTACCTCGGTATCCTTGCTAAAGCAGCTCAATGTTTGGCCGCGAGTGCAGCAGATGCGTTATGCGCCTTATCGTCGTCTGGAGACGTGGGAGCAGCCCGGTTCTCACGTTATCTTTGATGCTGCATCGCTTTCATTGCCAGAGCTGGGTTTTATGGTTGAGAATCGCATTTTGCAGCTGGCGCTATGGCAACAGATGGCAGAATGCCCAAATTTGACGTTGCTGTGCCCGTCACGGCTACAAAGCATGGTCAGAGTAGACGAGTGTTGGAAAATCACTTTAGATGCTCAGCAAGAGATACAGGGCCGTTTAGTGATAGGGGCCGACGGTGCCAACTCGCTGGTTCGGCGTTTAGCCGGTATTGGAACCAGTGGATGGCAATATCGTCAGTCTTGCATGCTAATTACCGTCACAACTGATACCGCCCAGCAAGACACCACTTGGCAGCAGTTCTTCCCAACCGGTCCTCGTGCTTTTCTGCCACTGTTTGATAATTGGGCATCTTTGGTTTGGTATGACAGCCCACAGCGTATCCGCCAGCTTCAGGCGCTGCCGATGGCACAGCTGAACCAAGAGATTGCCGCTGCTTTTCCGTCTCGTCTGGGAGCGGTTAAGGCAATTGCAGCGGGTTCTTTCCCACTGGTTCGTCGTCATGCCCAGCAATATGTGCAGCCGGGCTTGGTATTACTGGGAGATGCCGCTCATACCATCAATCCATTGGCCGGGCAGGGTGTCAATTTGGGTTACCGAGATGTTGATGCACTGCTAGCGGTGTTGAATCAGGCGCGTGAACAGGCTGAGCTTTGGCACAGTGAGCAGGTATTACTGCGTTATCAGCGCCGTCGTCGTACCGACAATCTGATCATGCAAAGCGGCATGGATGTGTTTTACACCGCTTTTAGCAATAACCTGCCTGCAGTGAAATTTGTGCGCAATTTGGCTCTGATGACAGCACAGCGCGCGGGGAAGCTTAAAGAACATGCCCTGAGATATGCGTTGGGGCTGTAAGTTAGTCACTCGTGGTTATGGCCTGTATGCAAATATTGGTTTTGCCTACAGGCTAGTTAAGCTCAATGGTTCAATCAATAATTAAGAAAACGAAACTCAGAAAAGCAAAAAGCCCGCCGAAGCGAGCTTTTCTAAATTTGGCTGGGGTACGAGGATTCGAACCTCGGAATGCTGGAATCAGAATCCAGTGCCTTACCGCTTGGCGATACCCCAAAAGATGGTGGCTACGACGGGAATCGAACCTGTGACCCCAGCATTATGAGTGCTGTGCTCTAACCAGCTGAGCTACGTAGCCATCTTAAATCTTTATTCTTAAGAAATTGTATGGCTGGGATACCAGGATTCGAACCTGGGAATGCCAGGATCAAAACCTGGTGCCTTACCGCTTGGCGATATCCCAACTGAAATACAATTCTTTTTGCTGACTTAGAACTACTACAGCACAACTTTGCTGCTTTACAGCTATCCATCCGATAAAAAAGATGGCTGGGATACCAGGATTCGAACCTGGGAATGCCAGGATCAAAACCTGGTGCCTTACCGCTTGGCGATATCCCATCCGCTGTGACAAACCGATGAACGAATAATGGTGCGGGAGGCGAGACTTGAACTCGCACACCTTGCGGCGCTAGAACCTAAATCTAGTGCGTCTACCAATTTCGCCACTCCCGCAAAAAGATGGTGGCTACGACGGGAATCGAACCTGTGACCCCAGCATTATGAGTGCTGTGCTCTAACCAGCTGAGCTACGTAGCCATCTTTTTTCGCATTACCTTCATCGGCGTTGCGGGGCGCATTATGCGTATATGGCCGAATTGCGTCAACTAATTTTTTCCCAAAAAAGCGCTGAAAGGGTTCGTTTGTTTGGCTTGTGAACAGTCTGGCGATTAAAGCAGCAGTTATGATGATTAATTGTTGAATTTGCCCGCAAAAGGAATATGCCTATCCTATTTGAAGTTGCAGCGGTGCGAGTTGCTCTTAATTACTGAGCCTCTTGGTATTATGGGTTCAAGGGCGTTAATAGCACATAAAAAGTAAGGCCGCACAGTGGCGGCCTTGATGTCTGAACGATAAATACGGGTATCCGCAGTAAGGTTCGATTATTTATAAGCATCCTGATGCACGCCCACAGCGCGGCCAGATGGATCATCCATGCTTTTGAATGATTCGTCCCACTCAATAGCTTTCGCTGATGAACATGCGACTGATGGGCCACCAGGGACACATTCAGCGGCGCTTGGCAGCGGGAACAGTTCTTCAAAGATTTCGCGATACAAATAGCCTTCTTTAGAAGATGGCGTGTTGTATGGGAAACGGAAATGAGCAGTTTCCATCTGTTGATCAGTGACTTGCTCGGCGGCTTTCTCTTTCAATGTGTCAATCCAGCTGTAGCCCACGCCATCGGAGAATTGTTCTTTCTGACGCCATGCCACACTGTGTGGCAGATAAGATTCAAAACATTCACGCAGGACATGTTTTTCCATCTTGCCATTGCCGCACATTTTATCCTGCGGATTGATGCGCATCGCGACATCAAGGAAGTTCTTATCCAAGAAGGGGACGCGAGCTTCAACACCCCAGGCAGACATCGCTTTGTTGGCACGGGCGCAGTCATACATATGCAGAGCCAGCAGCTTGCGGACTGTTTCTTCATGCAACTCTTTGGCGTTTGGTGCTTTGTGGAAATAGAGATAACCACCGAAGACTTCATCAGAGCCTTCACCAGACAGCACCATTTTAATCCCCATCGCCTTGATTTTACGTGACATCAGATACATAGGTGTCGAGGCGCGGATAGTGGTGACATCATAGGTTTCAATGTGATAAATCACATCGCGGATAGCATCCAGACCTTCTTGCACGGTGAAATGAATTTCATGGTGCACAGTACCTAAATGGTTGGCGACTTCTTTCGCAGCACGCAAGTCCGGGGAGCCAATCAAACCGACGGCGAAGGAGTGCAGTTGCGGCCACCAGGCTTCACTGCGCTCATCATCTTCTACCCGACGGGCAGCAAATTTTTTGGTGATAGCAGAAATAACAGAAGAATCCAGACCACCTGACAGCAAGACACCGTAAGGGACGTCTGACATCAAATGGCTTTTTACGGCTTCTTCTAATGCGTTAGCCAACTCAATTTTGTCGGTAACATTGTCTTTTACATTGTCGAAATCAAACCAATCACGATGATAATATTCGCGAATTTCGCCGTCTTTGCTCCACAGATAGCTGCCCGCTGGGAATTCTTTAATCGTGCGGCACACCGGCACCAGGGCTTTCATTTCTGACGCCACAAACATATTGCCGTGTTCGTCGTGGCCCATATACAGCGGAATAATCCCCAAGTGGTCACGGCCAATCAGGTAGGCGTCTTTTTCTGTGTCATATAAGACAAAGGCGAACATGCCTTGCAGATCGTCAAGGAATTCCGGCCCTTTCTCCTGATACAGCGCCAGAATGACTTCGCAGTCTGAGCCGGTTTGGAATTCGTAGCGATCGCCATATTGTTGACGTAAGGCTTGATGGTTATAAATTTCACCGTTTACCGCCAGAATATGCGTATGAGCAGCATTATACAGCGGTTGAGCGCCAGTATTGACGTCGACAATCGACAAGCGTTCATGGGCGAGGATGGCTTTATCATTTGCCCACACACCAGACCAGTCCGGGCCGCGGTGGCGCATTAAACGTGACATTTCCAGCGCTTTTTTGCGTAACTCGATGGGGTCGGTTTTAAGGTCGAGGACCCCGAAAATAGAACACATAATAATCTCCCTAACTTCTCTGCTTTGGCGGTGATGATGTTGAATGTGAGTCGTTCATCGCTGGAACTCTTTTTTTCCTACTTGCTTATGATTGATGCAAGTTATGCCCCATGACGATGCAGTCATCCGAATAATTTGTAGAAAGTGATGCAAAAAACACGCCAATTTATAGCACCCTAAATTTGCAGCTATAGCAGGCGCGGTTCTGAGGGCATAAAAAGAAAATGCGCCAAAACAGGGAGGAATGGCAAGAAACTTTGGTGCAATGCACCAAAAAAGGGAATGTAGTGAATGGGGGAGCGGCGGCCATACATGACCGCCAACTAAGATTAGATAATATCGATTTCTGCTACTGAAGGGTAAACGTAGCTTGGGCGGAATGGCATAGCTTCAATATCAGATAATGTCGACACACCCGACAGCACTAAAATGGTCTCAAGACCGGCCTGGAAACCCGCCAGAATATCAGTGCGCAGGTTATCACCGACAATTACGGTGCTTTCTGAGTGCGCTTGCATTTTATTCAGCGCAGCACGGATGATCCACGGGCTAGGTTTACCGACATAAAAGGGTTTACGACCAGAGATTTTCTCGATTGGAGCACAGAGAGCACCACAGGCTGGGGCAAAACCATGGCCATGGCTATCTGGATTAGTGGCAATAAAACGCGCGCCGTTGGCAACAAAATAGGCGGCTTTATGCATCATATCCCAATTATAAGAGCGGGTTTCACCGACAATGACAAAATCAGGATTGATATCGGTGATGGTAAAGCCAGCTTTATACAATTCGTGAACTAATGCGCCTTCACCGACCACATAAGCTTTCTTACCATCCTGACGACGCAGGAAGTCAGCGGTGGCCATAGCCGAGGTATAAAATGCACTTTCCGGTACTTCCAAGCCCGCAGAACTGAAGCGGTTAGCCAGATCCTGAGCAGTTTGTGACGGATAGTTGGTCAAAACAACCAGCGGCATTCCGGCTTCTTGAATTCGGGCCAGAAAAATATCAGCACCGGGAACGGGGTGATTATCATGCAATAACACACCGTCGATATCACATATAACGCTTTTAATTGTCATTGTTTATATTACTCTTTCGGCCGCAGCAATGGGTCACTATAACATGGTCGATTACAGGATTGACCATGCAACTTCCTTATTCACGGGCTACCTATAACCCGCCATCTTAAAATCTAGGGGGTCTGATTTTCCAACAGACGTTGCAACAATACCCCATTCAGCATCGCCCGTTTAGCCAAAGCAAAAGCGCCGATGGCCGATTGGTGGTCAAGCTGCGAGGTGACTATTGGCAGATTTTGACGGAAGTTTTTCAATACTTGCGTATTGATACAACCTTGGATGGCTGGAAGCAGGATTTTGTCGGCTTCGATGATTTCACCCGCAATAACCACTTTTTGCGGATTAAATAAGTTGATGGCGATAGAAATGGCTTTACCTAAGTAGCGGCCAACATGCTCAATAACTTCGGTTGCCAGCAAGTCGCCTTTATTCGCGGCTTTGCAAATCGCACTAATGTGGCAATCATCCAGTGTCAGCTTGCTAGGGTAGCCCTGAGCAAGTAGGTGGCGAACACGGTTTTCAATGGCCGCATTAGACGCCACGGTTTCCAGACAACCAAAATTGCCGCAATAGCAGCGCTCACCTAGCGGGTCAATCTGGATATGGCCGATTTCACCAACGTTGCCATTACTGCCTAAAAATATTTGGCTGTTAACGATGATACCGGCACCAGTACCGCGGTGCAGACGAACCAAAATGGAGTCTTCGCAGTCACGGGTCGCACCAAAATAGTGCTCAGCCAGAGCCAGACTACGAATATCGTGACCGACAAAGCTGGTGACATTAAAACGATTTTGCAGATTCTCGACTAAGGGCCAGTTGCTCACACTGATATGTGGCATATAGCGCACGATACCTTTGCTTGGCTCAACCAAGCCCGGAAGAATAACGGCGATGGCAATCAGTTCGCGTAACTTGCGCTGATAGGCTTCAATAAACTGGCTGATGACATTAAATAGCGCGTATTCCAGTGTTTCTTGGGTGCGCTCTGGTAGTGAATAGTGCTCTTCCCCTAGCGACTTTCCACTCATGTCAAACAGGGTGATGGTGGCATCATGGCGTCCCAGACGGACAGCAATGGTATGGAATTGGCGGTTTTCGGTGACGATGGAAATGGCGCGACGGCCACCGGTAGAGGCTTGCTGATCGACTTCTTTGATCAGCCCACGCTCCAACAGTTGACGGGTAATTTTGGTGACACTGGCGGGGGCTAATTGGCTGAGATCGGCAATTTGAATGCGCGAAATCGGGCCTTGCTGATCAATAAGCCGATAAACCACAGCACCATTGAGTTGTTTCACAAGATCTACATTGCCAATTTGTGACAGTCCGCCAGTGCTCATCAATAAAATTACTCGCTTATTTTAAAACCTCGTTACCGTTAACGATGGTTTTAGTGATTTTGTAATCGCGGGTAAATGCGGTTAGGTTGGCAACTTTGCCGACTTCAATACTCCCTAACTGCTTATCCACGCCAATGGCGCGGGCCGCATAAAGTGTTGCCATACGCAATGATTCATCGAGTGCGATGCCGACATGCTCAACACTGTTCCGTACTGCTTCTATCATGGTCAGTGCTGAACCGCTTAACGTACCATTCTCATCTACACATAAACCATCGCGATAGTATATTGTTTTACCAGCAAAAATAAATTGATCAATTTCTGCCCCTGCTGGTGCAGTTGCATCGGTAACCAGCACTAACTTCTCACCTTTCAACCGTTTAGCGTTGCGAATGTTGGCCCAGTCGACATGTAGACCATCAGCAATGATACCGGTGTAGACTTCTGGCGTATCAAAAATTGCACCAATCAGGCCAGGCTCACGCCCGGAGATATAAGGCATTGCATTATAAAGGTGCGTTGAAAAACCAATACCGGCAGTAAACCCTTTACGAGCTTGCTGATAAGTGGCATTCGAATGACCGGCAGAAACCAAAATACCGGCATCAGTCAGTTGACGAATAAATTTAGCATCAACAATTTCTGGGGCGACAGTCAGTTTGGTGATCACATCGGCATTATCACACAGATAATCAATCATTTCGGCGCTAGGTTTACGGATAAACGCCGGATTGTGGGTGCCTTTCTTCAGTGGGCTGATATATGGCCCCTCAAGATGCAAGCCCAAGGCTTGATGCTGGTTCTCTTTCTTTTGCAGGTATGAACGCATGACGTTAACGCCGTGCTTCATAAACTCATCACTACAAGTAATCAGTGTTGGCAAGAAGCTGGTGCAACCTGATTTTTCATTGGCGCGCTGCATGATATCCAATGTCTCTTCTGAGATAGCCTCAAGAGAATCATTGAATTGCACACCACCACAGCCATTAAGCTGAACATCAATAAAACCGGGGGCCAGGATGGCACCACCCAAATCACGTATCTCAATACCAGCCGGAAGTTCATCGACAGGACAGATACGTTCGATCAATCCATCAGCCACGACAACGGCATGATTATCCAGTACTTCATGGCTGGTATAAATACGGCCGTGAGTTAAAGCGTACATCTTAGCCCCCTGATAACTATTAAAGATTTTTGACGTTTTCAGCTTCTAATTCGCGGAAATATTTCACCGTTTTGACTTTCAATTCCATGGTTGAAGGTTCATCACACACCATGATGGCTTTAGCATGCAGTTGCAGGCAACTGATGGTCCACATGTGGTTGATGCTACCTTCAACAGCGGCTTGTAAGGCTTGCGCTTTACCGTGGCCGGTAACCAGAATCATCACTTCTTCTGCATCCAACAATGTACCCACACCTACTGTAAGTGCATATTTCGGCACGAGGTTTGCATCACCACCGAAGAAGCGGGAGTTAGCCATGCGGGTTTCTTGGGTCAGCGTTTTGATACGAGTACGAGAAGCTAAAGAAGATGCGGGTTCGTTAAAGGCAATGTGGCCATCAACACCAACACCACCCATGAACAGGTGAATTTTACCGTAAGACTTAATTTTTTCTTCGTAACGACGGCATTCCGCATCGATATCTGGTGCGTTACCATTCAGCAGGTTGATGTTTTCAGCCGGGATATCAACATGATCGAAGAAATTAGTGTGCATGAAGGTGTAGTAGCTTTCCGGGTGTTCTTGCGGCAAGCCGACGTATTCATCCATGTTGAAAGTAACGACATTCTTGAAGCTAACTTCGCCTGCTTTATGCATAGCGACTAAGTGCTTGTACGCTTCCATCGGTGTGCCGCCAGTAGGCAGACCCAGTACAAACGGGCGGTCAGCCGTTGGTTTAAATGCATTGATACGATTTACGATATGACGTGCTGCCCATTTGCCAACTTCTGTGGTGTTTTTCAGTGGGATAAGTCTCATCTTGCACCTCTTGGATTGCGAATAGTGGCTATACTCTACGCGGTTCTAATCATTCATCTAAGCGTAACCCAGATTTTGACTGATGCGTTGGTACAATGCTTTGTTCATTTTTCGAATGATAAAATAAGTTTTGTGTCATGGCTAGTGTATTGGTGCTTTTTGACTGGTTTTTGGTGACATTTATCACAAAATAGGGGGTTTTAATTTGCGTTACGAAATAAATTTTTTACACTCCGCAATGAGTAATACGTGCCGTGAATAAATAAAAGTGTGCCATGCGTTTTTCTAAAAGGTAGTGAGTCAATTAAATAAACTACTTAAAGGGTCCGATATCGGACGAATAGGGGGAAAGGTGAATATTCTTAGTTACTTGCAGAAAGTGGGTCGGGCTCTGATGGTCCCAGTGGCCACATTGCCTGCAGCCGCGATACTTATGGGTGTTGGTTACTGGATAGACCCAGTCAGCTGGGGTGGTGATAATGCGCTGGCGGCATTATTTATCAAATCCGGTGCTGCCATCATCGATAACATGTCTGTGCTGTTCGCCATTGGTGTGGCTTACGGTATGTCAAAAGACAAAGACGGTGCTGCTGCACTGACCGGCTTTGTGGGCTTCCTGGTATTAACCACGCTGTGTTCTCCAGCCGCGGTTTCGATGATTCAAAAGATCCCAGTTGATCAGGTTCCTGCTGCGTTCGGCAAAATCAACAACCAGTTCGTGGGTATCTTGGTCGGTATCATCTCAGCTGAATTGTACAACCGCTTCAGCGGCGTTGAACTGCCAAAAGCACTTTCCTTCTTCAGCGGTCGTCGTCTGGTTCCGATTTTGACGTCTTTCCTGATGATCGTCGTTGCTTTCATCCTGATGTACGTATGGCCGCTGATTTATAACGCATTGGTGACCTTCGGCGAATACATCAAAGATATGGGTTCTGTTGGTGCGGGTATCTATGCCTTCTTCAACCGTTTGCTGATCCCAGTCGGCCTGCATCACGCCTTGAACTCCGTGTTCTGGTTTGACGTTGCTGGTATTAACGATATTCCTAACTTCCTGGGTGGCCAACAGTCTATCGATAGCGGTAAAGCTATTGTCGGTATTACTGGCCGTTATCAGGCAGGTTTCTTCCCTATTATGATGTTCGGTTTACCGGGTGCGGCGTTGGCGATTTATCACTGCGCACGTCCGGAAAATAAAGCGAAAGTGGCGGGTATCATGTTGGCGGGTGCATTTGCCGCCTTCTTCACCGGTATCACTGAACCACTTGAATTCTCCTTCATGTTCGTTGCACCGGTGCTGTACTTCCTCCACGCCGTGCTGACCGGTATTTCTGTGTTCATTGCCGCCAGCATGCATTGGATTGCCGGCTTTGGTTTCAGCGCAGGTTTGGTGGATATGGTGTTGTCTTCACGCAACCCACTGGCCACCCACTGGTACATGCTGATCCCACAAGGTCTGGTGTTCTTCGCCATTTACTACGTGGTATTCCGTTTCACCATCCAGAAATTCAACTTGCTGACTCCAGGCCGCGAACTGGCGGTTGAAGGCAGTGAAGAAGATGGTTATGACGTCAATGTTGATAAGAACCCCGAAGTTAACGAAAGTGAAATTAATGGGTTAGCGCGTCGCTACATTGGTGCTATCGGTGGTTCAGATAACCTGACGGGCATTGATGCTTGTATCACTCGTCTGCGCCTGAATGTGAAAGACTCTGCACAGGTTAATGACAGTGTCGCCAAACGCTTAGGCGCTTCTGGTGTCATCCGTCTGAACAAACAAAGTGTGCAAATTATTGTCGGTACCCGTGCAGAACTGATTGCCTCGGCAATGCGTAATGTACTGGCTGGTGGCCCGGTTCCGGCGGCAAGCAGCACGGCTGCTGCATCTGCTGCCAAGCCTCAAGCGGTGATTAATACCGCGAAAACCGCCTCTCTGGTCTTGGTTTCGCCAATTACCGGTGATGTGGTGGCTCTGGATCAGGTTCCTGATGAAGCCTTCGCCAGCAAAGCGGTGGGTGAGGGTGTTGCAATTCGTCCGACCGATAAAACTGTTGTTTCTCCGGCGAATGGTACCATTGTTAAGATCTTCAATACTGACCATGCTTTCTGTCTGGAAACTGAAACCGGTGCAGAGATTGTGGTTCATATCGGGATTGATACCGTGAAACTGAACGGCCAGGGCTTTGCTCGTCTGGTTGAAGAAGGTGCCACTGTGGTTGCTGGTCAGCCAGTGTTGGAACTGGATCTGGCTTATCTGAATGCCAATGCGCGCTCAATGATTAGCCCGGTTGTTGTCAGCAATATTGATGATTATGCCGGTATCTCGGTGTTGGCGGGCGGCTCTGTTGTTGCAGGCCAAAGCCCACTGTTTGAGGTTCGTGGTAAATAATCAGTTTAAGATTCGCGCTATGATGTACTGAATTACTGGCCTGAGTTTTAAGCAACCTAGCGGGAAGAGAGCAATCTCTTCCCGTTTTTTTGTTTTATTTACTGTAACAAACGGTTGTTTCCGGGCCGGGCTTGTTGGATTATATGCGGTTATATTTGTTGCGTTTGCATTGAGGAATAGAACAATGAGTGAGGCAGAAGCCCGCCCAAGTAATTTTATCCGTCAGATTATTGACGAAGACTTAGCCAGCGGCAAACACACGTCGGTTCATACCCGCTTCCCGCCGGAGCCTAACGGCTATCTGCATATCGGCCATGCGAAGTCCATTTGCCTGAACTTTGGTATTGCAAAAGACTATCAGGGCCAATGTAACCTGCGTTTTGATGATACTAACCCCGTGAAAGAAGACGTGGAGTTCGTTGAGTCAATTAAACACGACGTAGAGTGGCTGGGCTTCACCTGGAGCGGTGATATACGTTACTCCTCAGACTATTTTGATCAACTGTACCAGTACGCTGTAGAGCTCATTAACAAGGGGCTGGCCTATGTCGATGAGTTAACCGCCGAGCAGATGCGTGAATATCGCGGCACATTGACCGCGCCGGGTAAAAATAGCCCTTATCGCGACCGTAGCGTGGAAGAGAACCTGGCACTGTTTGAAAAGATGCGTGCGGGTGGCTTTGCTGAAGGTACCGCGTGTCTGCGCGCCAAAATCGACATGGCGTCGCCATTTATCGTAATGCGCGACCCAGTGCTGTATCGCATCAAGTTTGCCGAGCATCATCAGTCTGGTAACAAGTGGTGCATCTACCCGATGTATGACTTTACCCACTGCATTTCCGATGCTATCGAAGGGATCACCCATTCACTTTGTACGCTGGAGTTCCAGGACAACCGTCGCTTGTATGATTGGGTGTTGGATAATATCTCCATTGAATGCCACCCGCGTCAGTATGAGTTCTCTCGCCTGAATCTCGAATACACCATTATGTCTAAGCGCAAGCTGAACCAATTGGTGACCGAGAAGGTAGTGGAAGGCTGGGATGACCCACGTATGCCAACGATTTCGGGCTTACGTCGTCGTGGTTATACCGCGGCATCCATCCGTGAATTCTGTCGCCGTATTGGTGTGACCAAGCAGGATAACAACGTTGAGATGATGTCACTGGAATCTTGTATCCGTGATGATCTGAACGAAAATGCGCCACGGGCGATGGCCGTGCTTGATCCTATCAAGGTTGTTATCGAAAACCGTGCTGCTGGGGAAGAGTGGCTGACCATGCCAAATCATCCGAATAATCCGGAGATGGGCACTCGTCAGGTACCATTCGATAGCGAAATTTATATCGATCGTGCTGACTTCCGCGAAGAAGCTAATAAGCAATATAAGCGTTTGGTACTGGGTAAAGAAGTGCGCCTGCGTAATGCTTATGTTCTTAAAGCTGAGCGGGTTGAGAAAGATGCCGCAGGTAATGTCACTACGCTTTATTGCAGCTATGACCCAGAAACCTTGAACAAAGACCCTGCTGACGGCCGCAAAGTTAAAGGTGTTATCCATTGGGTATCTGTTAAGTACGCCTTACCAGCGGAGATTCGTTTATACGACCGTTTGTTTAGCGTACCAAACCCAGCGGCGGCGGACGACTTCCTGTCGACCATCAACCCTGAGTCTTTGATTATCCGTCATGGCTTTGTTGAACCAAGTCTGGTTGATGCTGTACCAGAGAGAACCTATCAATTTGAGCGTGAAGGTTATTTCTGTGCTGATAGCCATTATTCACGTCCAGATGCCTTAGTGTTTAACCGCACTGTAGGTCTGCGTGATACATGGGCTGCAAAAGCGGCTAATTAATTTTTAGTGTTCAGAAAAGGCGTGGCTTAGGCTGCGCCTTTTTTATGGAATTGATGGCATAGTTTCTTTTACTAAACACCGATTGCACCCCCTCTTTTATCCTCTCGCTACGCTTTATCCCTTGGTCAATCTCGAAAGATTGCTTTCCTTTCTCTCTTGAGAGCACCTGTCTGTAAGTCTTTCTTAAATATTCGCTTTACGAATTAACTGAATAAATATCGCTATTTTTTTCACAAAAAGACATGTTTTATTCAGTTTGCTGAAACCATTCAAGATGTCAATGAGAGACTATTTTCATTCGGCACTTTGTCGTTATGCATTGTTTTTAAAGCTTTTGTGACCTCTGTAATATTTTTTCACAGTTATGTGCTCGTTGTCATACTTTGAATAATTAGCTTCTTTTTTGATTGATAATTCGCGTCGCGAAAAATAGTCTGTACTCCAGCAGCAATCTTCAAGAGAGTTTGTTTTTCGCAATAGCAATAGCGGGTGGAGATTTCTTCCCGACAAAATTTTACCCACTTAGGGTTTCTTTGAGGCTAAGTCTGTAAGCAGTGGTGAATACAGGCAAAGCACTTTAAATGTGATGTCAAAGAGGAATTTTTTTATATGGTTATGCACGGTGCTAAACGTAAAACGTTAGCGCTCGCAGTCGCGGGTGCACTGTTAGGAACTGGCTTTATGGCAACCCCAGAGGCCAAAGCTGAAGGTTTTATTGATGATTCGTCACTGACCGGCGGTATTTACTATTGGCAGCGCCAGCGTGACCGTAAAGATTTAACTCCAGGTAGTGCTGAATACGGTAAGTATGTCGCCAACCTGCATCACTCCACCTTTAACGCCAACCTGGACTTCTCCTCCGGCTATGCGGCAGATATGTTCGGTATCGACTTAGCGGCCTTTGGCGCAGTTGAAATGACCAACAGTGGCCCGGCGGCACCAAACGAAATTGGTTTCAGTGATGCTAAAACCCGTTGGGATGAAAAATGGACTGGCGATAAGAGTGGCGTCAGTGTTTACAAAGCGGCGGCCAAATTCAAATTGGGCGATTTCTGGGCGCGTGGCGGTTATATCCAACCCACCGGCCAGACACTGCTAGCACCACATTGGAGCTTCATGCCAGGGACTTACCGTGGTGCTGAAGGCGGCGCGAAATTTGATTTCGATACTGCCGGTGCTCTGTCCATGTCTTACATGTGGACTGATGAATATAAAGCTCCGTGGTATCAGAACATGTACAACTTCCGTCAGGCTGACGGTAAAACCGGCGTGAGCTACCTGCATTCATTCGGTGCCAAATACGACTTCAAAAATAAACTGGTACTGGAAGCTGCATTCGGTCAGGCCAAAGACTACATGGACCAGTATTTTGCCAAGGCATCTTATGCCTTCCCGGTTGCTGGCAATGATCTGCGTACTTCCTACCAGTTCTACGGCGCCAAAGACAAAGTTGATGGCGGCTTCAAAGATGTTAATGATGTCTATGACGGTCTGGCCTGGTTACAAGCACTGACCTTGGGTTACACCACGGGTCCATTTGACTGGCGTTTGGAAGGGACTTGGGCCAAAGCTGATGGCAACCAAGGTTACTTCCTGCAACGTATGACCCCAGGCTACGCGACTTCAAATGGTCGTCTGGACGTGTGGTGGGATTCTCGCTCTGACTTCAACGCCAACGGCGAAAAAGCGCTGTTCGGTGGCGTGATGTATGACCTGAAAAACTGGAATATGGCCGGTTGGTCGGTCGGGACTTCTTATGCCTATGGTTGGGATGCTAAACCAAGTACCAACCCAATCTTTGACCAGAATGTGCGCCTGAAAGAATCTGCATGGAACTTCGACGTGCTCTACACCCTGCAAGAGGGCCGGGCGAAAGGCACATTATTCAAATTGCATTACACCATGTACGACAACCATACCAACATTCCAAGCTATGGCGGTGGTTTCGGCAACGTATTCCAGGATGAGAAAGACGTTAAATTCATCGTTATTGCACCATTTACTATCTTCTGATTTTTAGATTGCCATCCCCGGTAACCACCCCGGGGACATAATGGAGTGCTGCCATGAAAAAAATACTTTTTGTTCTTGCTGCCGTGGTGGGATTAAGTGCCTGTGCCCCACAAGGGCCGGTTCAGCCAGAAGATAGCAAACTTAAACAAGCTTATAGCGCCTGTATTCAAGCCACTGAAGGTTCACCAGAAAGGCTGATACCTTGCAAAGCGGTGCTGAATGTCTTGAAACAAGAGAGAGCCCATCAGGCTTTCACTGATAAAGAAACGGTGCGGGTATTGGATTATCAGCGCTGTATTGATGCGGCTCATACCGGTAACGGCCAGGCTTATGACGCGCAGTGCGGCAAGCTATGGCAAGAGATCCGCAGCAATAATTAATCTTCAAAACATGCCATCTGCAGCATCAATAAATCAGCTACAGAAATTGAAACTAACAATAATTCTGCCAGCAGTAATACTTCCAGTAGCAATGTTGGCAGCAATTATTAATTACGGATGAGGTTAGTGATGAACAAATTCAAATTAAATGCGTTAGCGGCGATAACCGCAACCTTTGGCTTGATGGGGTACGCCAATGCGGACACCACCAATCAACAGATTGTTGACCAGCTCAGCACCTTGAAAGTTAACTATAAAATATTAGACAACCGTGCGGCTGAAAATGGTGTTGATTGTGCCAAGTTGGGTGCTGATTGGGCATCATGTAATAAAGTAATGATTACTCTGACCAACACCGGGGACGAGATCAAAGGCCAAGACTGGGCCATTTACTTCCACAGCATCCGTCAGATTCTGACTGTAGATAATGATCAGTTCAAAATTACTCACCTAACGGGTGACCTGCATAAAATTGAGCCAACGGCGAAGTTCACCGGGTTCCCGGCTAATCAGGCGGTTGAAATCCCGATAACCGGCGAATACTGGCAGTTATTTGCCACTGACTTTATGCCGCGTTGGTATGCCACTTCCGGCGATGCCAAGCCAAAAGTACTGAAAAGTACCGATACCGAGGATATCAACGAATACCTCACGCAGTTTACCGGCGATCAGTGGAAACGCACCAAAGACGATAATAACGTGCTGATGACGCCAGAGTCCCGTTTCGCCAAAAACGAAGCCGTGAAAACCTTAGCGGCGGCTAACCTGCGTGGTCAGATTATCCCGACGCCAATGCAAGTCACCGTTCATCAGCAAGATGCCGACTTGAGTAAAGGTGTAGCACTGGATTTGAGTGCTTTACCCAAGCCAGCGGCTCAAGCTGCCCAGCAGCGTTTTGAATTACTCGGCCTGACCAGCAATTCGGCCGGTTTCCCAATTAAAACGTCAATTCAGCCCGCGCTCTTTAAAGGTGATTTGGCGGTTTCCGGTGCTTATGAGCTGAAGATTGGCGAGAAAGGCGCGCAAGTTATTGGCTTTGATCCGGCTGGGGTGTTCTACGGCCTGCAATCGATCCTCTCTTTAGTGCCGACGGATGGCAGCAAGAAAATCGCCACATTAGATGCGAAAGACGCGCCACGTTTCGAATACCGTGGTGTTTTCCTCGATGTTGGACGTAACTTCAAAACCAAAGATGCGGTGCTGCGCCTGCTGGATCAGATGGCCGCTTATAAGCTGAACAAATTCCACTTCCACTTGAGTGATGATGAAGGCTGGCGCATTGAGATCCCTGGCTTGCCGGAGCTGACCGATGTGGGGAGCAAACGCTGCCACGATTTGACAGAAAATACCTGCTTATTGCCACAACTGGGTTCTGGTCCGGATAGCAATAATCTGGGTTCCGGCCACTTTACCCGTGATGACTACATTGAAATTCTGAAATACGCTAAAGCTCGCCAAATTGACGTCATTCCTGAAATTGATATGCCAGCCCACGCCCGTGCGGCAGTGGTGTCGATGGAAGCGCGTTACAACAATTTGATGAAGCAGGGCAAAGAGAAAGAAGCTAACGAATTCCGCTTGCTTGACCCGACAGATGACTCCAACACCACCTCGGTGCAGTTCTATGAGCGCAAAAGTTATCTGAACCCGTGTCTGGATTCATCGAAGCGTTTTGTCGATAAAGTGATTGGCGAAATGGCCCAGATGCACAAAGAAGCGGGCATGCCATTAACCACGTGGCATTTTGGTGGTGATGAAGCGAAAAACATTCGTCTGGGAGCCGGTTTCCAAGACAAAAATGGCACCATTGAGCCGGGCAAAGGCATCATTGATAAGAGTGTTGAAGATAAGCCATGGGCTAAGTCTCAGGTATGTCAGGACATGGTCAAGCAAGGCAAAATTCAGGATGTTGAGCATCTCTCCAGCCACTTCGCTATTGAAGTCAGCAAACTGGTTAATGCTCACGGCATCGAAAAAATGCAGGCTTGGCAAGATGGTTTGAAAGACGCTAAGGATTCGAAAGCCTTTGCGACCAAACGGGTTGGCGTTAACTTCTGGGATACCCTCTACTGGGGCGGGGCTGACTCCATCAATGATTGGGCCAATAAAGGTTATGAAGTGGTTGCCTCTAACCCGGATTATGTCTACTTCGATATGCCTTATGAAGTTAATCCGAATGAACGCGGTTACTACTGGGCGACGCGTTTTAGTGATGAAGCCAAAGTCTTCAGTTTTGCCCCAGATAACATGCCGCAAAACGCCGAAACCTCGGTTGACCGTGATGGCAACCATTTCAGTGCGAAGAGTGATAAGCCATGGCCGGGTGTGCACGGGATTTCAGGTCAATCATGGAATGAAACCGTACGTACTGACCAACAGATGGAATACATGATTTTCCCACGGGTATTGCCGCTGGCTGAACGTGCCTGGCACCGCGCATCTTGGGAACAAGATTACAAGGCGGGCCGAGAGTACCAAGGTGGCGAAACACATCTGGTCGATACCGTGGCATTGAACACCGATTGGCAGCGCTTCGCTAATATCATGGGCCAGCGCGAATTGGCAAAACTGGATAAAGCCGGTATTGCATACCGCTTGCCGGTACCGGGGGCTCGTGTGGTCAACGGCGTATTGGAAGCCAATATCTCCTTGCCGGGGCTGATTATCGAGTATTCCACTGATGGCGGTAAGCAGTGGCAGAAGTATGATGTCAAGGTGCAATCTAAAGTCAGCGGTGATGTGTTAATCCGCTCGACTAGCCCAGACGGAAAGCGCAGTAGCCGCGCTGAGCCAGTGAAAGTTTGATGATTGTTGTTAAAGTGCTGTGTCTGATGTTATCTCCTGTTTGCTAGGTTCTTTAGGTAAACAATATTAAGTGAAGTTGAGTTGATGGTTTTTCCCCCGGCAAGTCCGGGTTTTTTTTTGCCCAAAATAGTGCCATAGCACCCTGATAAGGGCAGTGAGATACATTGACGTCGAAACGAGTAAGGGACAAACATGAACGGCGGAGGGGCGAGATATAAATAAGAATGACCACCTGACTCCCGACTGAACAGGAAAGGTGGCCATCTTGCTGATGGATAATGCTATCCAGATAATAGAGTGCCGTTATCTGGATTAAAAACAAACCCTAAGGTTATTCGGTACTTAAAATCTCAGCGCTTAAAGTCTTTATAAAATCAATGCGATAATATCATGCCCAATAAATATCAAAGTGCAGGAAGGTGGCTATCGATAGAATCCCGATGAGCTTACATCAGTAAGTGATTCGGGTGAGTGAGAGCCAGCCAACACACCTGCAGTGTGAAAGATGATGGGCATATTTTATCTTTTATCGTGCGCAGACTCATTTTCACGGCAATCGCCGGTCTCACAGTGGCCGTATAGATACAGACTGTGGTTAGTCAGCTTGATACCATGCTGTTTAGCAATTTCACGTTGAAGAGATTCAATGGATTCATTACTAAACTCAATCACTTTGCCACAATCCAGGCAAATCAGGTGATCGTGATGATGTTGCTGCGTCAGCTCAAAGACTGATTTGCCGCCTTCGAAATTGTGGCGGGTAACAATACCGGCATCATCAAACTGGTTCAGTACACGGTAAACCGTCGCCAAACCAATTTCTTCGCCCATATCAATCAGCTTTTTATAAAGATCTTCCGCACTGACATGGTGGCACTCTGGATTTTGCAACACTTCCAGAATCTTAAGACGGGGCAGTGTTACCTTCAAACCAGCGTTTTTTAAGGCTTTGTTGTTGTCAGTCATGCGGATTCAGTCCTGTTACTATCGATTCAAATTAAGGCTGTTCAGCCTATGACATCCGTGGCGCAATCATTACGATTGCGTCTCATTATAGAACTGCTAGCCCTAAATGAAAACCGTGGTTGTTAACAAAGATATAATTGCACACTTTGTCCGATTAATCATGCAATGTATTGATGAATGGGATTGTTGCATCATTTAAGTATAAGGCCGCTATAGGCAACGTTACAAATTTGTAGCGGTTTATTTTCATTTTGCACGCATCATGCTGCTGATTTGTGGGCTGCTTAACAAAGCTCATTCTGACAACAAATGACACCGCGCATATTTTGCGGTTATTGGCTTTGGCAAAATGGGATTAAAGGGTTGGGGCAGACAAAAAAAGAGTTCAAAGGGGGAGGAGAGTTAACGGAAACGCTCGGCGCTATGCAATATCACCTCAGCGTTTCCGATCTAACAAATTAACCGGTGATCTCGGCCAAATTCAGTTCTTCGCTGATCTGTTTTACCCAAGCTTCAACACGTTCATTCGTCAGTTCTGGCTGCCTATCTTCATCAATGGCTAAACCAATGAAGTGATCATCATCAGCCAAGCCTTTAGAGGCTTCGAAGTGGTAGCCAGCGGTTGGCCAGTGACCGACGATTGCAGCACCGCGAGGTTCGATGATATCGCGCACGGTACCCATCGCATCACAGAAATATTCTGCGTAGTCTTCCTGATCGCCACAACCGAACAAAGCCACTAGCTTGCCGTTAAAATCGATCTCTTCCAATGTTGGGAAGAAATCATCCCAATCACATTGGGCTTCACCGTAATACCAAGTTGGGATACCAAGCAGCAGAATATCGAAGCCTTCTAAATCTTCTTTACTGCTTTTAGCAATGTCGTGAACCTCAGCAACATCTTTGCCCAGTTGCTTTTGGATCATCTTGGCAATGTTTTCGGTATTGCCAGTATCGCTGCCAAAGAAAATGCCTACAGTTGCCATATAACTTAATACCTTTTAAATTCAAATAGTTATGTTAAACACTGAGCGCGTTGCCCAACAATATAACACATGTATAGGGCGACATCATGCCAGAAAACGCCCTCGGGCTCATATCAAGTTTATGTGATATTAAATTTTTGTGAGTCGCTCAATCTTGCAATGTCATTGCCGATAACCTTTGTGTAACCGGAAGGTTGCAATTTGCGGTGCCAGGGGGAAAACCGTCAGATGAGAGTTTGTCGGGAAAGGAGTCGTCGTTAGCTGTATGGAACGTCCTTTATTGCTTTTCGGTCATCAAATAACACCAGAGTCTCTAACGGTAACCATCCGATATATAAGGGGAACGAACATGCAGGTTTTAAAAAATATTACCATCAGGGCAGCATTACTTTGGGTGCTTGGCGCTTTTTGTCTGCTCTGGGGCGGTGTATCGGCTTATACGCTGCTATCACTCAATCAACTGACCCAATCTTCTAACGCCAATGCGGTGTTGGTGGAAAACATGAATTTGGTCAATCAGGGGACGGACCAATATTTTCGTATGGTGACTCGTCTTGCCCGGTCGGTGGATTATCGCCAAAACGGTAATATCGCGGATGCAGATAAAGAACTCAGCTCATCTAACGTCGCGCTGGATAATCTGAAGAAAAAGCTCGCAGAATTTAAAGCTATCGACCACGCACAAATTGATCCCGCTTTAGTCGCTGGAGTGATTGATGGATGGAGTGGATTAATTGAACAGGGCGTAACGCCGCTTTATCAGGCGGCAATGGACAACAATAGTGCGGTTTATCAGGATTTAGCCAAAAAAACCGTGCCAGCGTTGAGCCGCCAATATGGGGCTGTCGCCGAAACATTTAATCAGGCTGCATCTAAAGCTATTGGCGTGGCGAAAGATCAATTCTCGCACTTAACCAAAGTAAGCAGCATTACGCTTATCTCTGCGCTGATCGCCGGTCTGGTGATTTTATTGGCAACAGACCGCTATCTGGTGGCCAATCTGGTACGTCCATTAGACGATATTCGTGCGCATTTCCGGGTGATTGCTTCCGGTCAATTGGGGCAGCCTATTGTTGATTTTGGCCGTAATTGTGTTGGGCAATTATTTCCGCTGTTACGTGATGTGCAAACCAGTCTGGTCAACACCGTGCAAGCGATTCGTAGCAGCACTGATGGGATTTACCATGGTGCCGCCGAGATTTCTGCGGGTAATACCGATTTATCATCCCGTACCGAGCAGCAGGCTGCCGCCCTTGAAGAAACCGCCGCGAGCATGGAGCAGCTAACCGCGACGGTAAAACACAATGCTGATAATGCGCATCATGCCAGCCAACTGGCGGCTAATGCCTCGGCAACTGCGAAAAAAGGCGGCGTGTTGGTGGCGGATGTGGTGAATACCATGAATGAGATTTCAGCCAGTTCGCGCAAAATCGCCGATATCACGACTGTGATTAACAGTATCGCTTTCCAAACTAATATCCTGGCGCTGAATGCGGCAGTTGAAGCGGCCCGCGCCGGTGAACAAGGCCGTGGTTTTGCCGTGGTGGCCAGTGAAGTACGTAATCTTGCTCAGCGCAGTGCACAAGCCGCGAAAGAGATTGATAGTTTGATTAATGAGTCGGTTAGCCGGGTCAGCAGTGGTTCAGCTCTGGTGGAGAGCGCCGGTGCAACTATGGATGAGATTGTGCGTTCCATCACCAATGTGACTGATTTGATGGGCGAGATTGCATCTGCTTCTGATGAGCAAAGCAAAGGTATCACTCAGGTTGGGCAGGCGGTGGCTGAAATGGACAGTGTGACCCAGCAGAATGCCGCATTAGTACAAGAAGCTTCCCGAGCTGCCGCTTCACTCGAGGAACAAGCCACTCAGTTGAACCGGGCGGTTGCCGTGTTTAAATTGCAGTCAGACGAGGCGCGAGCAAAACCGGCGGCAAAACCGCGGGCGAAAGTATTGGCAGTAGCACCTGCTGCCAGCAAGCTAGACAGCAATGCAAACTGGGAAACATTCTAAGAGATAGGGGATAAAGTAATAACGGCGTGGCGCAATGGATTACGCCACGCCGTCGTGGTAACCGAAAGGTTAAAATCCGTCTTGTGAGTGCTCTAATTGAGCAAGTAACATCTGTTCAATCAGTTCACTGCGGCTGATGTTACGCTGCTCAGCAAGGCTGTTGAGAGCATCGACGGCATCAGCATTAATTTTCAGTTCCACGCGTCGTAAGCCACGTACTTTATCGCGCCGTAGTTGATTTCGCTTATTAATTCTAAGCTGTTCATCACGGGATAATGGGTTTGTTTTCGGTCGCCCCGGACGGCGTTCATCTGCGAACAGATCCAGCGTCGTGCGATCCGTTTGTTCTTTTGCCATAGGTAGCGGACTACAAGGGATTTACATCAAGAAGCTTGATGATTTGGTTTACACGTTTCAAGTTGAGAACATAGATAGAATGCATTGAGTGACCTAGTATCCTACAGCTTGAATTTGCATTTGCCACCAAACCGCGTAGCAAATTTATAGCGCGCCATAATACCCCAGCCAACCGAGCAACGACAATGCTTTACTGTGATTAGATTGGGCTAATTTGTTCTTTTTTGCACAATTTTTCCACAGGTAATACATTTCTTTTCCCCAGGGGATAATTTTTAAACAATCCCGCTGGCCGCCAACTTTATTCGGCATCAATAAAGCGATGAATCGCGCGCAATACTGATTCTGGTTTTTCTGCGTGTACCCAATGGCCGGTTCCGGCCACTACATGGGCACGAGCTTGCGGAAACTGACGGGCAATCTCATCGCGATAGCTGTCTTGGATATAGGGCGATAGCTCACCACGAATAAACAAAATCGGGTGGGGCCAAGGGGGAATGGGTTGCCAACCAACAATATTTTCGTATTGGCTCCACAGGGCAGGCACATCAAATCGCCATTCGCCATTGTGGAATGATTTTAATAAGAACTGAATAACACCTTCTTCTTTTATTGATTCACGCATTAGTTGGGCAGCTTGCTGGCGCTGAGTCACCCCCGCGGCACTGACCGCATTGATAGCCGCAAAAATCTGGTCATGGCGGCGCACCTGATAATTAATAGGGGCGATATCAATGGCAACCAGCTTTTCAATGCGGTCTGGTGCAATAGCGGTCATCGCCATGGCGACTTTACCGCCCATTGAGTGACCAATAATAATCGCTTTCTCAATAGCGAGCTGGTCCATTAATTCCAGCACGTCCTGTGCCATCTCCGGGTAACTGACCAGCGGCGAACGTGGGGATAATCCGTGGTCGCGTAGGTCAACCTGAATCACGTCATGGTCTTGGTGCAAGTCACGAGCGAGCACCCCAAGGTTATCAAGGTTACCAAATAACCCATGAATGAGAATGATGGGCAGGGATGGCGTGGGAGAAAGTGCGTTTTGTAAGCGGAAGTTTAATTTCATGGCGAAGTTCATACTGAGAGATATTGTGGTTAGGGTATCATGACTGAGTGAAGGTGTGCTGCTCCACGATTATTTGCCTTATCAGGTATATGTGGGTGATTGAGTCATTACTGAGGCGTTGAGGGGATTTATCCGGCTAAAGCCATGATAATGGTACTCGTTAACGCGCTTTGACTTTATAATCCTAAGATATGCATAAGAAAGTAGAAAACCGTACTGGATAAAGATGAAAACTATTGAACTCGACGAAGAACTTTATCGCTATATTGCCAGCCATACGCAACACATTGGCGAGAGCGCGTCCGATATTTTACGGCGCATGCTGAAGTTTACCGCTGGCCAGCCGGTACCTAATTTGCCTGCCAATAATAATGATGCAGCCAAAACGGTGGTCGCGCCAGCGCCACGAGACCGGGTTCGTGCAGTGCGTGAATTGCTGCTGTCCGATGAGTATGCGGAGCAAAACAGAGCAGTTAACCGCTTTATGTTGGTGTTATCAACATTATATACCTTGGATGCACAGGCATTTACCGAGGCCACAGAATCATTACATGGCCGCACCCGGGTCTATTTTGCCGGCGATCAGCAGACATTATTGCAAAACGGGACGCACACCAAGCCCAAACATGTCCCTGGTACGCCATACTGGGTTATTACCAATACCAATACCGAGCGTAAACGCAGCATGGTGCAACATATCATGCTGACAATGCAGTTCCCGCCGGAGTTGACTGATAAAGTCTGCGGGACTATCTGATTTCATTTAACCATCCTCTTTTACCGCTGCTGGCTTTTAATGCGTCATCAGGGGTAAAAGTGCAAGCTTATAGGGAGTCGTGACTGTGGCTAATCACCCTCGTGCTGGGCAAGCTGCTCAGCAAAGCGATTTGATTAATGTTGCTCAACTCACATCGCAATATTATGTATTGCAACCTGATGCTGAAAACCCAGCCCATGCGGTTAAGTTTGGTACTTCTGGTCACCGTGGCAGTGCGGCACGCCACAGTTTTAATGAAGCTCATATTTTGGCTATTGCTCAGGCGATTGCTGAAGTTCGTCACCAGCACGGTATCACCGGCCCATGTTATGTGGGGAAAGATACCCACGCACTGTCTGAACCCGCGTTTATTTCGGTCTTGGAAGTGTTGACGGCGAATGGCGTAGATGTTGTCGTGCAGCAAGACAATGGCTTCACTCCGACTCCGGCAATTTCCCATGCCATTCTTTGTTATAACGCCAAGGGTAAAGATCTGGCTGATGGCATTGTTATTACGCCATCACACAACCCACCTGAAGATGGCGGCATCAAATACAATCCACCTAATGGTGGCCCAGCTGATACCAATCTGACTTCGGTCATTGAAAAGCGAGCTAACCAATTGCTCAGCTTGAAATTAGACGGTGTTAAACGTCAGACACTGGATAAAGCCTGGAAGGGGAATCATCTGCGTGAGCAGGATTTGATTCAGCCGTATGTTGAAGGTTTGGTTGATGTGGTGGATATCCCCGCCATTCAAAATGCAGGTCTTAAGTTAGGTGTTGATCCACTCGGTGGTTCCGGTATTGCCTATTGGCAACGTATTGGCGAGCACTATAAGTTGGATCTGACGCTGGTTAATGATTCCATCGATCAAACTTTCCGCTTTATGCATCTGGATCATGATGGCGTGATCCGTATGGATTGCTCATCAGAATCGGCTATGGCTGGTTTACTGGCACTGCGTGATAAATTTGATTTAGCTTTTGCCAATGACCCGGATTATGACCGTCACGGCATTGTCACACCGACCGGGTTAATGAATCCGAATCATTATCTAGCGGTATCAATCAATTACTTGTTCCAGCATCGTCCACAATGGGGCGCTGATGTGGCGGTCGGTAAAACACTGGTATCCAGTGCGATGATTGATAGAGTGGTGGCCGATTTAGGCCGTAAGCTGGTGGAAGTTCCTGTCGGGTTCAAATGGTTTGTCGACGGATTACACGACGGCAGCTTTGGTTTTGGTGGCGAAGAGAGCGCTGGAGCATCTTTCCTGCGTTTTAATGGCAAACCTTGGTCGACGGATAAAGACGGCATTATCATGTGTTTGTTAGCGGCTGAAATTACAGCTGTTACCGGTAAAAATCCACAGCATCACTATGATGATCTGGCCAAGCGCTTTGGTGCTCCAAGTTATAACCGCATTCAGGCTCCAGCAACTCAGGCGCAAAAAAATGCCCTGTCTAAGCTCTCGCCTGAAATGGTGAAAGCCAGCACATTGGCGGGCGACCCTATAACTGCTCGTTTGACTACAGCACCGGGCAATGGCGCGTCTATTGGTGGTCTGAAAGTGATGACCGACAATGGTTGGTTTGCTGCTCGCCCATCGGGTACTGAAGATGCTTATAAAATTTACTGTGAAAGCTTCCTTGGCGCAGAGCACCGCGAAAAGATAGAGCAAGAAGCGGTAGATATTGTCAGTGAAGTGTTGGCTGGTAAATAATCATCACCGGTAAGAAATAGAAATAGCGCTGTCTGGCGCTATTTCTTCTTAGTCAATTTACGCTAAAACGGTGTGATAGCTTTGCTATGAATAATCAGTTATAGCAGCAAGCGGTCTGGAAGAGTTATATATTATTGAATTATAGTGTTTTAAATATTTTAAATCGGTTTGTGAAGCTTCTTTGGGGGCAAAGGAAGATAGAGCCTCTGTAATGTAAGTTATATCAGGTACGTTATCGCCGAAATATAAAGAATTATTTTGGTACATTTGTTGTAATGCCTTATTTTTATCCTTAAGTACATCAATAAGTTTTTTTCCTGTCAAGATCTCGGTATCTGGCATCCTATGAGCAAAAACTTCAGATAAGTCAGTTCGATAATAATCACTAAAGTCATTTCTTGTTGTCAATTGTGATAGCAATTTATCAGGATTATCCACGTGTTGCCTTACTATCTCAGTAATTAATTTCGCATGATTCTTTTTATGATCATTATCATCATCAATATATGATTTTGTCTGTAAGTGTTTAATTTTGTAGCCATCTTTTGCATATTGATCTTTGATTACTATAACGAGATTATTATGGTGTTTTTCGATACTTGATATGACTAAGTGATTACCATAGCGTTCATATTTCAATTCATGGAAATAGTAATCTTCAATGATAATGGTGTTTTCTTCACCACCATATTCAACGATCATATTAATTCCATCATGAGCAAAGAATCCATAACGGTCATTACCCCTTCCTCCGGCTAAATAATCGTTATTTTTTCCCCCAAAGATAAGATCATTTCCGTTTCCAGCAAATATTATATCGTTGCCACGTCTTTTCCCTGCGTTTTCGTCACTTTTGGTATCATTGCTAAAGTCTTCAGCATCACCTTGTAATTCATCGTCGCCATCACCACCATCAAGAATATCATTACCGTTTCCTCCTGCGAGCCAATCGTTACCGCCACCTCCGACTAAGATATCATCCCCATTCTGGCCAAATAGTGAGTCGGAAGAGCCAAGGCCAACGATAATATCGTTATCATCACCACCGGCTAAGTTATCATTTTTGTCACCACCAATGATGATGTTAGGGCCTTTCCCGCCAACGACGCCATTGCTATGGTATTTATTCCCAGAAAAAGATTCATTTTCCTCAAGGAAAACAACTTTTGAGGGATCGGGCTTGGTATTAGTGATTAGATTATGTGCAGAATACGTCTTCAGATCATTTTTGGTAAGTAAGAGTCTTATGCTAGGGCTATTGTCACTGTTTTCTGCTTCATTAGAATCTGTTAATGTTAAAAATATCTCACTTTTGACGTCATTCTTATCATATAAAATGATGGATTTTATAGTTAAACTTTCTTTTTCAGCTACATAATAAAATTTCCTAAAACGAATTTGGTTATTGCTATCTAAAATGGTTATTTCCAGTTTTGAATCTACGTATTGGAAGAAGACTTTTTCCGTAGATACATTGCTGATGAGAATAGATTTCATGTCTCCATTAATAATTAGTAGCGGTGTTGATAGCTTATTCTTTTTTCTTATATTGATATTTCTTTTCAATTTATTTCCTTTTATATGTTTTTTGTCTCCTTAAATAGTTTATAAAAGTGTTAAGCTAAAATAAAATTAAATAACATTATTATTATTTTATTCAATATTTATGATGTTTTGTGAACTATTTTTTAATTTCATATCATTATTTAATTGTATACCAAAGCAAGTCGATTAGCCAAAGAGTGAGAGTACATATCACTCTTTGATAATGGTGTGTTTATTTTAGGGGCATCTTTGGGCGCATAAGAAGACAGTGCTTCAATAAGATAGCTTATGTCAGGTAAATTTTCACCAAAGTGGTTAGGGTTATCTTTATATATTCTTACTAATTTTTCATTTCTATCTATAAGTTCGTTAACAAGTTTGTTTTCTGTTGTTGTTTCAATATCAGGCATTTTACTGCCAAATGCATCAGGTAATATAACATTGAAATGATCGCCGAGATCAGAATAAGAGTATTTAGACATGTTTTCTAATTCTTTGAGGGTGTTTTCTGGATTTTCTTTCATCAGTTTATTTAGTAGAGAATGAAGGTTTTTTTTCTGTTCACTATCGTTATCGCGGATATATGATTTTGTTTGTAGGTGTTTTATTTTATAACCATCTTCAGCGAATTGATCTTTGATCACAATCACTAAACTATTACCTATCCTGGTGCTGGAAATCATTAAGTGAGTTCCATAACGACTAAAAGCCAATTCATGAAAATAATGGTCATTAATAGCAACTATATTTCCTTCATTACTATATTCTACTATCAAATTAATTCCGTCATTATAAGAGAAGACATACAAGTCATCGCCAGTTCCACCGGCTAAATAATCATTATTCCTTTCACCTTCAATTCGATCATTACCATTCCCACCAAATATTATATCATTTCCTCGCGCCTTACCTTCAACAGCAAAGCAGCCCAAGGCTTCCGCATCACCATGTAATTCATCGTTTCCGTCACCGCCATAGAGAATATCATTACCTGGCCCACCGGCCAGCCCATCATTACCTTCACCACCCACCAGAATGTCATTACCTTCCTCGCCAAATAGCGAGTCATTACCTTTTTTGCCAATAATGGTATCATTACCCAACAGCCCTGAAATGTTGTCACTTGCATCACCGCCAATAATTATGTCATCCCGTTCACTACCCAATATTGCATTGCTACTGTTTTCACCAATGATAATGTTATTATTATCATTTTTTAGCTTTATGACTTTCTCGCCATTTATCGTTAAATAGTTTTTAGATATATTCTTAGCAAAAGTAATGTGAGTGATTTCGTTTGCTAAATAAATATCAAGATTCTCCATCTTAATATTCATGTGTATTTCTGAGGGATTGTATGTTGGTATGGAATTATCGGTGTGGAGGAAAAACTCTTGTTTCTTTCCACTTTTATCATAAATAATAACTGATTTAATTCTAAGTATTTTATTTTTAAAAATATCACGATATACCCAACGATGATTAATTCTATTTTTACTATTTAATGTTCTAATTATAAGTGTTGAGTTTGAATAGCGAAAAGAAATTTTGTCGGTAGGTAAATTGTACAGAGATATGGAGTAGAACATTGCTTGCGTTTTTGATTCTTCTTTATTCATACATCCTCTTTTTATTCAAAAAAATACTTTTATATTAAGTCATGTTAATTTCCATATTAAGATGTTAATGTGATTAAGTATGATTTTATAAAATGATAACTTCTTATTATGGATGAAAAAATGGAAGTGATAATAAAGACAACAGTAATATACTTTGTCTTTATTTTTTATCTAATTATTACCTGTGGCTGGATTAACCCAATGCCACCATTAATGCTCCCGCCGTAATAAGTGCCACTCCAAGTCCAGCAACCAGTGATACTTTTTCGCCAAACAGAATAAAGGCGAGAATAACAGCAAAAACGACGCTAAGTTTATCAATGGGAGCCACTTGCGAGACATTGCCGTTTTTAATCGCCATAAAATAAAACAGCCAGGAAAGGGCACCTGCCACACCACTTAGGACGATAAACAGCAGCGCTTTTTTATCAGCCAATACCGCGCCGACCAGATTAAATTTCCCCTGAACCAGCACGACGCCGACTAAAAATAGCGCCATCACGACTGCACGCACCGCTGTTGCAGTATTGGCATCCAGATGCTGTAAGCCAATTTTACCGAAGATGGCGACCAATGACGCAGTGAGGGCAGAAAGCAGCGCGTATATTAACCAAGTGCTCATAATAAATAATACCCATTATCATTAAAAATGTAATGCTACTCTGCCAAAGTTGTTTTTCCTAGTCTCAATGTAAAGTCTTGGAGGGGATAAATCGTTATGGAATAAAGCGATAGCCAACGCCGGTTTCGGTCAATAGATGTTTAGGCCGGGTAGGGTCTACTTCTAATTTTTGCCGTAAATGGCCCATATAAATGCGCAAATAATGGCTATGCTCGACATAATTTGGCCCCCATACTTGGTTAAGTAACTGGCGTTGGGTTATCACCTTACCAGCATTGGCCAATAGCGCTGACAGCAGACGAAATTCTATTGGCGTCAGGTGCAGGTTTTCACCGGCTCGGGTGACTTGACGGTTAATCAAATCCACACTGATATCGGCAAAATTGACCAGCGGGCTTTCCTGACTGCCACCGCTATGGCGACGCAAAGCAACCCGTACTCGAGCCAATAATTCACTGATACCAAAGGGTTTACTCAAATAATCATCAGCACCGGCATCCAGTGCCGCGACTTTATCTTCTTCACTATTACGTGCTGATAACACGATAATGGGAATGGCACTCCACTGGCGGAGATCTTGGATATAACTGAGGCCATCACCATCCGGTAGGCCCAAATCTAAAATAATCAGGTCCGGCTTGCGGGTACCGGCTTCAATCAAACCCCGTTGCAGCGTATCACTCTCAAATACGCGCCAGCCTTCACTCTCCAGCGCAATACGAACAAAGCGCCGGATCTCTTTTTCATCTTCAACAATCAGAATGTTAGTCGGGGATATGGTCAAGTCTCCTCAGTATCGCTATTTTCGCTATCAATTTCCGGCGCTTTTTCCAGTGGCAAAGTAAAGTGGAAACTGGCACCGCCAGCTTGACTTGGCTCCACCCAGATGCGGCCGCCATGTACATCAATAATGGCACGACAAATAGCTAAACCCAAGCCCACGCCAGGAATAGCTGACTCTTTGTTCCCACGGGAAAATTTATCAAAAATCAGTTGTTCTTGTCCGAGGGTCACTCCGGGGCCATTATCCCAAACTTCCACATGTAACCATTCACCTTGCACTACAGCTCTAATCCCCAGCAAAGCATCAAAGCCTGCGTATTTATGGGCATTTTCCAGCAGATTGATAAACACGCGCTCCAACAAGCTGCCATCACAGTTGATCAGCACCATTTCAGCTGGTAGTTCGACATTAATGTGATGATGATTGAGGGCAGTTTCCAGCATATGTAAGGCGCTGCCGACAATCTCTTCGAGTGATTGCCACTCTTTACGCAGGTTAAAACCACCGGATTGAATGCGCGCCATATCCAATAAATTATTGACTAGCCGGGTAGTGCTCAACACTTGCTGGCGGATTTCGCTCGCTTGTGGGGCGTGCCGCGAACCTTCAGCGGCCAGATCCAGCGTTAATATTTCGGCTTGACCAAATAGCACGGTGAGCGGGGTGCGTAAGTCATGGGAAAGTGCTGCCAGCAGTGAGTTACGTAACTGCTCCCGCTCAGCATCCAATTTTGCCAGCTCGGCACTGCGGGCCAGATGCAGCCTTTCTAGCGCATTGGCAATCAAACTGGTAAAGGTTTGTAGCAGGCGTTGCTGTTCCGGCACCATTAACTGGCGCAGGTTTGCCGGTTCAATCGCTAATACACCAAAAGTCTGTTTGGAGGCGGTCAGTGGCAGTAATTGATAAGGCACGCCCGGTAAGGTATCCGTCCCCGCACCCGCTCGTGCCCCTTTGTCAAAACTCCAACGCGCAATGGCTTCATCGACGGAAAGGGCTCCGCCTTCATCCGTAGTGACTTGCTGTAATCGGCCATCTTCCTGTGGTAACAGCAAGTCTGTTTTGGCTTGAAAACTGCTGGAAAGAAAATGGCGGCTAGTTTTGGCAATATCAACCGGGGTGAGGGCACGGCTTAATCCGCGAGACATTTCATACAGATGCCGGGCGCGTTGCTCACGGTAGCGGGCAATTCTGGCCTGATAGCGCACACCAGCGGTTAAATTGCCCACCACGATACCGACAATCAGCATCACGCCAAATGTCAGCAGATACTGCACATCGGTGACCGCCAGTGACCAGTGGGGCTGGACAAAGAACAGGTCAAAGCTGGCGACATTAATGACCGCCGCTAATACCGAAGGCCAGCGGCCATAAAATAGCGCGATGATAACGACGCCCAGCAAGTAGACCATGACCAGGTTTGCCTGATCGAAGCCGGGGATTAGCCACTGTGATAGTAATGTGATTAGTGCACATAAGCCGATGGCGGCGATACAGCCGCGCAACTGCATGCGCCACTTTTCAGTAAAGGTGCGCGAGTCCGTTTCTTTGGCAGCACTGCCGAGGTTATCCCCCTCCAGCGAGATAATCACTAAATCCAGATCCGGCCCCAATTTACCGAGGCGATCAGCAAAACTGCCGCGTAATTTCCACGGTTTTTCTACCCGACGGCCAATGATGATTTTCCCCAGATTATGCTCACGGGCGTAGCGCAATACCGCCTGTTCTTCACTGGGTTCTGACAGTGTGGCGGTTTCCGCTCCCAGCTCTTGCGCCAATTTGAGTGTCTGCAAGATGGCGCGGCGCTTGGCTTCCGGCAGGGCATGCAGACGTGGAGTTTCAACATAAACCGCATGCCAGATACAGCCCAAACGCGCGGCTAACCGGGCGGCGGTTCGTACCAATTTCTCATTGCCGCTACTATGACCAATGCATAACAGGATGGCATCGCGGGTATGCCAAACTCGCTCTCGCCCCTGAGTATCTCGGAAGGCGCGCATCTGGTCATCAACACGGTCAGCGGTGCGGCGCAGAGCCAACTCACGCAGGGCGATTAAATTGCCTTTGCGGAAAAAATGCTCGATGGCCCGCTCGGCCTGACCGGAAATATACACTTTGCCTTCATTTAAGCGCTGGCGTAGGTCATCAGGCGGCAGGTCAACCAACACCACTTCTGTGGCTTCATCGAACATATGGTCAGGAACGGTTTCCCGTACCCGAATCCCGGTGACACCGCCAACCACATCATTCAGACTTTCCAAATGTTGCACATTCACGGTGGTCAGCACGTCAATACCGGCGTCCAGCAGTTCCTCGACATCTTGCCAGCGTTTGGGATGACGGGAACCCTGGGCATTACTGTGTGCCAGCTCATCCATCAGGATAAGTGCCGGGTGGCGGGCCAGTGCGGCATCTAAATCAAATTCGCGCACTTGACGGCTACGGTGGTGGATGCGTTTTTGTGGCAGGATTGCCAGCCCTGTCAGCAATGCGGCGGTTTCGCTGCGCCCATGGGTCTCCACGACGCCGACCAGCACATCCAGCCCCTGACCCCGTAGGCGCTGGGCCTCTTGCAACATGGCGTAGGTTTTACCCACTCCGGCGCAAGCCCCAAAGAAGATTTTCAGCCGACCACGGTTTTTTTCATTGGCCGCCGCCAGCAGGCTATCGGGGTTGGGGCGGGTTGGTTCTGCATCCACCATCATCTGTCCTTAAGGTTTTACCGGGGTCGCCGGTACTGTCACGTGGCTTCGAGCATCCAGCGCCATATTCAGTTTCAGTACGTTAACTACGGGTTCACCGAAGAAATTGGGTACCGATTTTTGCACATTTTCATCAATCAGCTGTTTGACTTCAGACAACGGCATCTGGCGGATACTGGCGACGCGTGGTGCCTGATAATAAGCCGCTTCTAACGAAATACTGGGGTCCAGACCACTGCCAGAGGCGGTGACCAAGTCCACTGGCACCGGGCCGGTTTGTGTCGGGTTGGCCTGACGCTGTAATTTAACGCGCTCACTGATAGCCTGATCCAGTGCCAGGTTACTAATAGCCAGATTACTGCCCCCCGAGGCCATTGGATTATAAGGCATATCTGCCGTGACGGATGGGCGGCCACTAAAATAACCCGGTTGGGTAAAGTTCTGGCCCAGCAAGGTGGAACCGACGACTTCATCACCTAACATGGCTAATGAGCCATTCGCTTGCTGGGCAAACAGTAATTTCGCCAGCCCAGTGGTCAGCAGAGGATAAGCTATCCCGGTGATAAGTGTCAGTAATATCAGTAAAACCAATGCAGGTCGAAAGTATGAAACCTTATTGATTGACGGCATATTGGTCGATGACATATTTATTGCCTCTTAATCGTGTTTGTCTTGTTGTTAGCTCATCATCAGGGCGGTTAGCACCAGATCGATAAGTTTGATACCTACAAATGGCACCAGTAGTCCGCCCAGCCCATAAATCCACAGGTTACGGCGCAGCAGAGCAGCGGCACTCATCGCCTTGTAACTGACCCCTTTTAAGGCCAGCGGGATCAGGAACACAATCACCAGCGCGTTGAAAATAACCGCCGACAAAATGGCTGAGGCCGGCGAGTGCAACTGCATCACATTCAGGGCGTTAAGCTGCGGGTAAGTCGCGGCAAACGCGGCGGGAATAATGGCGAAATATTTCGCGACGTCGTTGGCGATACTGAAGGTGGTCAGCGAACCACGGGTCATCAGCATTTGCTTACCGATATGCACCACTTCAATCAGCTTGGTCGGGTTTGAGTCCAAATCCACCATGTTGCCTGCTTCTTTGGCCGCCTGAGTCCCCGAGTTCATCGCCACCGCCACATCAGCCTGCGCCAGAGCGGGCGCATCGTTGGTGCCGTCACCGGTCATTGCGACTAATCGACCTTCCGCCTGATACTGGCGAATCAAGGCTAATTTAGCTTCCGGCGTGGCCTCAGCCAGAAAGTCATCGACTCCGGCTTCTGCTGCAATTGCTGCTGCGGTTAGGCGGTTATCGCCGGTGATCATCACGGTTTTAATACCCATTTTGCGCAGTTCGGCAAAACGTTCTTTAATGCCGCCTTTCACAATATCTTTCAGCGCCACCACCCCCAAAACCCGTGGCCCATCAGCCACCACCAAGGGTGTACCGCCGGTGCGCGCCACACTTTCTACCGCAGCGTCAACAGCGCGTGGGAAGTGGCCTTGGTTAGATTCTACGTGGCGACGAATAGCATCAACCGCGCCTTTGCGGATCATCCGATCCTGCACATTGACACCACTCATCCGCGTTTGCGCTGAAAAGGGTACAAAGGTGGCATTCAGGCTATGTAAGTCGCGTTCGCGCAGGTTAAAGCGCTGTTTAGCCAGCACTACAATGCTGCGGCCTTCGGGGGTTTCATCGGCCAGCGAAGAGAGTTGCGCGGCATCAGCCAGTTGTTGCTCGGTGACGCCGGGGGCGGGTAGGAACTCGGACGCCTGGCGGTTACCTAAGGTGATGGTGCCGGTTTTATCCAGCAGCAACACATCGACGTCACCGGCGGCTTCTACTGCCCGCCCGCTGGTGGCTATCACGTTGGCCGCCAACATACGGCTCATCCCGGCGACACCAATGGCGGATAGCAAGCCGCCAATCGTAGTGGGGATCAGGCAAACCAGTAGCGCGACCAACACGGTGATGGTGACTGGAGAGCCAGCATGGTTGGCCTCAACACTGAAAACCGAAAATGGGTACAGGGTGGCGGTTGCCAGTAAAAAGACGATGGTTAATGCCACCAGCAAAATAGTCAGCGCCACTTCGTTGGGGGTTTTACGCCGTTTGGCTCCTTCAACCATGGCAATCATTCTGTCGAGGAAGGTTTCGCCGGGGTTAACACTGCACTCAACGACCAGCCAGTCTGACAGCACGCGAGTACCGCCAGTTACGGAGGAGAAGTCACCGCCAGACTCGCGGATAACCGGTGCTGATTCACCGGTAATGGCGCTTTCATCCACTGATGCGCCCCCCTCCAGCACTTCACCGTCGCAAGGCACGGTGTCACCGGCTTCAATCAGCACCACATCACCTTTGCGCAGGCTATCGGCAGAGACTTTCTCCTGTGGCGCATCAAAGCGGGCTGCGGACAGTTTTTTGGCCCAACTGGTTTTTTTCACCCCACGCAGACTCTCGGCCTGCGCTTTGCTACGCCCCTCGGCCAGTGCTTCGGCAAAGTTGGCAAACAGCACGGTAAACCACAGCCACAGGGCAACACTGCCGGTAAACATGGCGCTACCGGTAGTTTGTCCGCTTAAAATAGCTAGCCAAATTAAAGTGGTCAGCCAACTGCCCAGATACACCACGAACATCACTGGATTACGCCACTGGACGCGCGGGTCCAGCTTTTTGACTGCATCAAGCAGTGCAGTACGAACCAGTGCGGGTTCAAAAATCGCGCGTTGTTTGCGAGTCATCATTAATCTCTCAGCGTGTTAACCAAATTTGCAGATGTTCAGCGACCGGACCTAAGGCCAGTGCCGGGATAAAGGTCAAGGCGCCGACCAACAACACCGTACCCACCAGTAAGCCGATAAACAGCGGGCCGGAGGTTGGCAATGTGCCGTTACCCGCCGGTTGCCGTTTCTTCGCCACCAACGAGCTGGCAATCGCCAACACTGGCAGAATGACGCCGAATCGGCCCAAGAACATCGCCGCAGCCAGCAGCAGGTTATAAAACGGCGTATTGACACTTAGCCCAGCAAAGGCGCTACCGTTGTTATTTGCCGCCGAAGAGAGGGCGTAGAGCACTTCGCTAAAGCCATGAGCGCCGGGGTTCAGTATTCCCGCGCGTCCGGCATCAGTACACAGCGCCAGTGCAGTACCTAGCAGCACGACAGTCGGTGTCACCAGAATGGCTAACGCGGTCATTTTCATATCAAAAACGTCGATTTTTTTACCCAGATATTCTGGAGTTCGGCCAATCATTAGCCCGGCAATAAACACTGTCAGCAACACGAATAACAACATGCCGTACAGACCGGAACCGACGCCGCCAAACACCACTTCACCCATCTGCATCAGCCACATTGGCACCATGCCGCCCAAGGCCGTGAAGGAATCGTGCATGGCGTTAACTGCACCACAAGAGGCCGCCGTGGTGACCACGGCATACATGCTGGTGGCCAGAATGCCAAAACGGGACTCTTTACCTTCCATATTGATATTGCTGTCGGCACCCAACTGGGTTAAATGTGGGTTACCGGCCAGCTCGGCGTACATCACTACCACCACGGCCACCACAAAAATCAGTGACATCGCCCAGATAAGCGCATGGCCTTGGCGGCTATCGCCCACCACCTGACCAAAAGCAAAACACAGGGCACAGGGGATTAGAAAAATAGCCAGCATTTGCACAAAATTGCTAAAAGCCGTTGGGTTTTCAAAAGGATGGGCAGAGTTGGCACCAAAGAAACCGCCGCCGTTGGTGCCCAGCATTTTGATGGCTTCCTGCGAAGCTACTGGCCCCATCGGTAAGGTCTGTTTTACCCCCTCTAATGTGGTGATATGCAGGTAGCCGTCCAGGTTCTGCAGCACGCCCTGACTGACAAAAATCAGAGCAATAAGCAGTGAGATCGGCAACAGGACATATAAAGTGATACGCACCAGATCAACCCAGGCATTGCCCAGAGTGGCGGCAGAATGGCGGGCAAAAGCACGGATCAATGCAAAGGCGACGGCAATACCGGTCGCGGCAGAGAGGAAGTTTTGTACCGTCAAACCGGCCATTTGGCTCAGATAACTGAGGGTATTCTCGCCGCTATAGGCCTGCCAGTTGGTATTGGTGACAAAACTGACGGCAGTATTCAGCGCCAGATGCCATGACATACCCGGCATCTTTTCCGGGTTCAATGGTAATGAACCTTGCGCCATGAGTAGCGTGAACAGCAGCACGACCCCCAGCAAGTTAAAGCACAGAATGGCGAGGGCATATTGCCAGCCCGTCATTTCTTCGTTTTTTACCCCGCTACAGCGCCATAAACCGGCCTCAATTTTTTGCAGTGGAGCGAAGGATTCACCTTCAATAAGACGTGCTAAAAAGCTCCCCAGCGGACGGGATAGCACCAATAACACCAGCATGAAACTGGCGATAAGCAGAAATCCTGACGCTGCCATTTAAAAGTCCTCCGCATTGAATAGGGCATAAACCAGATAGCCCAGAAGCAGCAGAACCAGCAGCGCACCACCAATGATGCTGATACTCAAGATACACCTCCACAGGTCTTATTTTTGATAACCCGGTTGTTGAAAAAACACGTTGTTGTTAGCCGAGTAGCTGTTAATCGCTTAGTTGTTAATCGCATCGTTATTAACCCAGTTTTTGTTAACAACAGCTTAGGAAGTCGTAAGAAAAGTTCTTGATAAAAAAACGAGGAGGGGTGTAAAAAAAGTATAAAAATGGTCAAAAAATGACCTAATAATGAGTGTAAATTAGTCAGTGGAGCGGGGTGAGATCAAATGGCGTAATAAAAATGTGTTTTATTCTTGCTGAATACATCCAGTTTTCTAGTTTATAAAAAGCATGCAACTGCTATGTAACAATTCCTAGGCGCAAGTTAACTTTGATGTAACAAAATTACAGGTTTGACGTTTTTTTTCTGCTTTTTGTGCCATATAGTGGTCGGATGAGTGGTAAAGTTTCAATCAATACGGTAAAATTTTGTCCAGTTTCCAATTTTGTTTATTTTACTTTCAACGCCAAGCGGTGAATCGGTTCACTGTCTATCCGGGTCAGTCGTTACGCAGAGGCGTTTTAAAGGAGGGTTATTATGACTATGTACAATGCATATCCCTTACATCAGGTTATCTTGCGCCGTAGCGCAGTAATCCTGGCGGGGTTGTTGGCGCTGCCGATCATGCTGTTCCGCAAAGATCGCGCCCGTTTTTATAGCTATCTGCACCGTGTCTGGCTCAAAACCAGTGATAAACCGGTCTGGCTGGCACAGTCTGAAATGGCACCGCAAGATTTCTATTGATCATTTGTGATTTAAATAAAAAAGCCTGTGAGCTAATACTCGCGGGCTTTTTTATTGCCTATATCACAGCGGCAGATAAGAAAAGATCTCAATCAATCCAAGGGGTAGACTACTGTTAAGATGAAGAAAAAGCTTGTCACGTAATAAGTCACACCGGCAAATGGAGAAGATCATGGCGGAAAATAATCAAGTGAGACACAGTGTCGAGTATTGCCAGGTACGCGATGAATTTGATGCACTATGTGCGGCAGGCATTACCCGCGGCAAGCTGATGGAGTTTCACAGCCGCTATAAACTCGTGCTCTTGGCACATTCACAGCCTGAATATCGCGAGATTGGGCCTTTTGTGGCAGAGATGGATAAATGGCCATTATTAACTGAGTTTGCCACTGAGTATCGCCAACGTCTGATTCAACTGTTATCTCATCAGCCCACCGCTGCCAACCACACCAATGTATTGATGCATGTGCAGGGTTATTTCCGGCCTTACCTCACCTCAGAACAGCGGCAGGCTTTGGCACAATTGATTGAAAAATATCGGCTAGGGGAGGTACCGTTAAGCGAGCCTATTGGCCAAATAACGGCTTATATGGTGGCGTTCCCTAATGATTATCTGGCTGGGCAGCACTATTTTACTTTTTATTCAGCACAGGGATAAAACATGGCAACGCATTTAGTCTGGTTTCGTAATGATCTGCGCCTAACGGATAATTTGGCGCTGCATGCGGCTTGCCAAGACCCACAAGCAACAGTTATTGCCGTCTTTATTGCTACGCCAGCACAGTGGGCGAAGCATGATATGGCCCCTCGGCAGGCGGCGTTTTTACTGCAAAATTTGCAACAGCTGCAAACTGTACTCGCGGCGCGGGCGATACCGCTGCACTATGATCAGTGTGATAATTTTCAGGACTCGATTGCTTGGCTGGATAATTTTTGCCAGCAACATCAAGTGGATGCGCTGTTTTATAATCAACAATATGAGCTGAATGAACAGCTACGTGATAAAGCCTTGGTCACTCGCCTTAATGGGCGTGAGGTTGCCTGTCATGCTTTCCATGACAGTGTGCTATTGCCGCCGGGCACTGTTCTGACGGGCAATAACGAAATGTATAAAGTTTTTACCCCGTTTCGCCGAGCATTTATTCAGCGCCTGATGATGAGTGATTGCCGCAGTGTACCCGCCCCCAAAGCCCGCAATACCTCAATGGAAATAGTGCCGCAGCCACTGACTCCATTTGATTACCCACAACAATCTGTCGACCACCAGCTCTTTCCGGTGGGTGAAGAGGCCGCGTTACAGCGCCTGCGGGCCTTCTGCCGTGAGCCCGTTCTGGACTATCAGCAACAACGTGATTTTCCGGCTATCGCGGGAACCAGTTGCCTGTCACCTTATCTGGCGCTAGGGATACTCTCGCCTCGTCAATGTGTTAATCGTCTGCGGGCAGAGTGCCCGGATGCGCTGGAAAATGCCGACAGCGGTGCCTTTATCTGGCTTAATGAACTGATCTGGCGTGAATTTTATCGTCATTTACTGGTAGCTTATCCACGGTTATGCCAGCATCGTCCCTTTATTGATTGGACTGATGCAGTAGTATGGAATCACTCAGAACAGCAATTAGTCGCCTGGCAACAGGGGCAGACGGGGTATCCTATTGTTGACGCGGCAATGCGGCAGTTGAATGAAACTGGCTGGATGCATAACCGGCTTCGCATGATCAGTGCCAGTTTTCTGGTCAAAGACTTGTTGATCGACTGGCGGCATGGTGAGCGTTATTTTATGTCGCAATTATTGGACGGTGATTTGGCCGCTAATAATGGAGGCTGGCAGTGGGCGGCTTCAACCGGTACCGATGCCGCGCCCTATTTTCGTATTTTTAACCCCACCACGCAGGGAGAGCGGTTTGATAAAGACGGCGTTTTTATTCGCCGCTGGCTACCTGAGTTGGCTGCGGTGCCTGACAGCGATATCCATCAGCCATGGAATTGGGCGCAGCGCCAGCAGCAAACATTGGATTATCCACTGCCGCTGGTGGACCATAAAGCAGCCAGATTGGCGACACTCGCGGCATTTGACGCCGCTAAGCGGGATGGCCGCAAGGATCCCTAACCACAAGGAGCCTTCATGTTTTTGACTACTTTTTTGACTCAATCGGCATCACGCATTAGCCAGCGCCGCAACAGGTTGATTAATGCCGGGGTGGTTTTCTCTTTTAGCCTGTATAGCTCGCTGGCCGCCGCCGGTTTCGAAGTTGTCGCTCTTGGCGTGGATGGTGGTGTCAGTGATGGTAATCTGACGTCATATCTAATTCGTGATGATAGCCAGCCGCTCTATTTGGCACTGGATGCTGGTTCGGTACTGCCGGGCATCGCCAAGGCACTGGAAAAAGGCAACTTCTCGGACATTACTGATGAAGTCGCTGCTCCCTTAACTCGGCAGGGATATATTTTTCGCCAGCGTATTAATAGCTATTTCATTAGTCATGCTCATCTTGACCATGTTTCTGGTCTGATCATTGGCTCGCCAGAAGACAGTAAAAAAACCATTTATGCCTCGGTAGATACCATTGATGTGCTGCGAAACTACTATTTTAACTGGCGTGTCTGGCCCAATTTTACTGACAGTGGCAGTGGCACTCGATTAGGAACTTATCGGATGCAATTGGTGCGTCCGGCTCAGTCGTTGAGTATGGGGCTGACCCGCTTAACCGGCGAGATGTACCCGCTGAGCCATGATAAATCACCCTCTTCGATGCTACTTATCAGCAGTAACAATGCCAATTTTGCCTATTTTGGCGATACCGGGCCGGATGAAATAGAAAAGTCGAAAAATCTGGATACGGTGTGGCGTAAACTGGCTGAAAAGGTTAAACAGCAGCAACTAAAAGGGATGATTATTGAGGTTTCCTATCCCAATGATGCCCCGGACAGCAAGTTGTATGGCCATATGACGCCAAAATGGTTGCTGAAAGAGCTGAAGAAACTCGCCGCCTACAGCGGGGAAGGGGAACCATTAAAAGATTTTCCGGTGGTGATTAGCCATATCAAGCCGTCACTCCAACAAGGGCCAGATGTGCGTAAAACCATTGCCGCTGAATTAGCACAGGGTAATGATATGGGCATTAATTTTATCATTATGGAACAAGGCGATAGCCTGAAGTTCTAAAGCAAAAGCACCTAAACAGATATTTTAAATTTATACTTTCCACCAGTATTGATAATTAACGAGACTAAAAAATGCGTAACACGGAACTGGAAACCCTTATCAATAATAAGCTGGATATCACGGCTTTTCAGGATTACGCACCCAATGGTTTGCAGGTTGAGGGGCGTGAAGAGGTGCGTCGTATCGTCACCGGAGTGACTGCCAGTCAGGCATTGCTCGATGCAGCTGTTGGGCAGCAGGCCGATGCTATTTTGGTGCATCACGGTTATTTCTGGAAAAACGAACCGACGGTGGTTCGTGGGATGAAGCGCAACCGCCTGAAAACCTTGCTCGCCAATGATATTAATCTGTATGGCTATCATTTGCCGCTGGATGCCCATCCAGAGTTAGGTAATAACGCGCAGCTAGCAAAATTGCTTGATATCCGAGTGTTGGGGGAAATTGAAACTCTCTTACCTTACGGTGAATTTGATACTCCGGTAAATGCCGTCATTTTACGTGAGCGGTTAGAAACATTATTGGATCGTCAGGTGCTGCATTGTGGTGATCATGCACCAGCAAGTATCCGCCGTATTGCTTGGTGCAGCGGCGGTGGGCAAGGTTATATTCAGCAAGCCGCAGAGTTTGGTGTGGATGCATTCATAACTGGCGAGGTTTCTGAGCAGACAATTCATATCGCTCGCGAGATGGGTGTGAATTTTTATGCGGCGGGGCATCATGCAACTGAGCGTTATGGCATCAAAGCTCTTGGTGAATGGCTAGCAGCTCAACATCAACTTGAGGTTATCTTTATTGATATCCCTAACCCAGCCTGAGTCTGGGTTAGCTCTGTCTAAGCACTGGTGATGAAGATTACCGGTACTTAATGTAATCTGCAGTCCGCAGTCTTGACATTAAACACTTAACCACAATAAAAATAAGGACTTAATCACTGTCAGGCTGCTTAAAATAATCATCTAGTCATAGTTGTATGATAAAACTGCAATTTATAAGAATATTTCCCCGCTGAACTCTGATTTTAAATAAGAAATAAATCGCCTCACACCCTCAAACATCATTAAAAAACCATGAAAACAACTATTCATAGTGATTAATATCGCCATTACATTCAGAACTAGTGATTGCCCGCAATTATTGGTTGATTCACTTCTATTGACAGCGGCTAGGTGCTAACGCATAAATATGTACTTATGGCTGTTATTTATCTAAAAATTAAAACTATAAATTAATCAGGGGGACGGGAGTGCAACGAGCACGATGTTATTTATTAGGAGAGAGTGCGGTGGTTCTGGAGTTGGAACCGCCGGTAACATTAGCCAGTCAGCAGCGGATTTGGGGCTTAGCTGATCGTCTGATTCATCACCCGGATATCCTTGAAGCGATTCCGGGCATGAATAATCTGACTTTATTGCTGACAGATCCGCAAAATACCGCGTGGGATGCGATTGAGCGCCTGCAACGCTGGTGGGAAGAGAGTGAGTCATTAGTACCTGAGTCGCGTGATATCACCATTCCCGTGATTTATGGCGGTGAGGCTGGCCCTGATCTGGCTGAAGTGGCACGCCATACCGGTATGACCGAGCGGCAGGTAGTTGAGTGCCATGCAGAGGCGAGTTATATCGTCTATTTCCTTGGTTTCCAACCGGGCTTCTCCTATTTGGGCGGTATGCCTGAGCAGTTGGCTACCCCACGACGCGCCGAGCCACGTTTGGTGGTTCCGCCGGGTTCTGTCGGGATAGGTGGCAGCCAAACGGGGATCTATCCACTGGCGACCCCTGGCGGCTGGCAGTTAATTGGCCGAACCTCACTGGCACTGTTTAACCCGATAGAGATGCCGCCAACCTTGTTGCGGCCGGGTGATAATGTGCGCTTCCTGCCTTTAAAGGAGGGCGTATGCTGAATATTATTCGTTCAGGTATTTATACCACGGTACAAGATAGTGGCCGTGGCGGTTTTCGTCGTTTGGGTATCAGTCAGGGCGGGGCGCTGGATTTACCGGCGCTGATGATGGCGAACATGTTGGTCGGGAATGATGCAGGGGCGGCTGGGCTGGAAATCACGCTTGGTCAGTTTACTGCTGAATTTACCCAACCGGGCTGGATAGCCTTAACTGGCGCGGGTTGCGATGCGCGGCTTGAGGGCCAACTGCTCTGGACGGGGTGGCGTTATCCGGTCAAACCCGGGCAACAGTTGAAACTCAGTGTGCCACCGCGCGGCATGCGCAGTTATCTGGCGGTTTCTGGCGGTATTGATGTACCGGAAATGCTGGGTTCGCGCAGCACAGATCTGAAAGCGGGCTTTGGTGGTTATCAGGGGCGGTTAATTAAAGAGGGCGACCGCCTACCACTCGGCAAGCCGACACGTTTGCCCCGTGAATCCGTTGGTATCAAACAATTGTTATTCGGTAATCGTGTACGCGCTGTAGCGGGGCCGGAATATCATGAATTTGACGACATTGCCCAGGGCGCTTTCTGGCGTGAAGCCTGGCAACTCAGCCCGCAAAGTAACCGGATGGGGTATCGCCTGACGGGGCGCGAGTTAATGCGCACCACCTCCCGCGAGATGTTATCCCACGGTTTATTACCTGGCGTGGTGCAAGTCCCGCATAACGGTCAGCCGATTGTCTTGATGGCGGATGCCCAAACCACGGGCGGTTATCCGCGTATTGCCTGTGTTATCGAGGCCGATCTCTACCACTTAGCGCAACTTCGCCTCGGTGAACCGGTGCATTTTGTCCAATGTAGTGTGGAAGAGGCGCTGCGGGCCAAGACAGAACAGCAGCATTTCCTGCAACAGATTGAGTGGGGTTTACAGCAAGGTTTCGATGCCACGGAGGCCAAATGAACGTTGATTTAAATGCCGATTTGGGTGAAGGCTGTGCCAATGATCAGGTGCTGTTGCAATTGGTCAGTTCCGCCAATATAGCCTGTGGTTTCCATGCCGGTGATGCACAAACTATGCGCCAGTCGGTGCGTTGGGCTATCGAATATGGGGTGGCTATTGGCGCGCACCCGAGTTTCCCGGATCGCGAGAATTTTGGGCGCACGGCGATGCAGTTGCCGCCAGAGACCGTCTATGCCCAAGTGGTTTATCAGCTTGGTGCTCTTGCCGCCATTGTGAAAGCGGAAGGCGGCGTGATGCAGCATGTTAAGCCCCACGGCATGCTGTACAACCAAGCCGCAGTTGATCCGCAGTTGGCTGATGCTATTGCTCAAGCAGTCAAGGCGGTAGACCCAACATTGCGATTGGTCGGGTTGGCAGGGGGCGAATTGATCCGTGCCGGTGAACGCGCGGGATTAGCCACTCGTCAGGAAGTGTTTGCCGATCGCCGCTATCAATCTGACGGTACTTTAGTGCCGCGCAGCCAGCCGGATGCCTTAATTGAAAGTGACGAGCTGGCTTTGTCACAAACCTTGGCTATGGTGCAGCACCAGCAGGTTCAGGCTCGCGATGGTCATTGGGTGCCAGTGCAGGCGGATACGGTCTGCGTACATGGTGATGGTGCCCATGCATTGAATTTTGCCCGCCGTTTACGTGAGAGTTTTCAGCAACACAACATCGATGTCACTGCACAATAATTATATAGCTTTTGAATTAACTGCTTTTGGGCATTAAAAACATAACCGCCAAGCCCGGGTGGAATCATATTTTGGGTTAAATAATTACTCAAAGCCATTGGCGTTGCAGCTAACATCCCTGCGGCGTCAAGGACGAAAAGTAATCATATTTTATGACAGGAGAGTCACCTTGGAACAAACGGTAAACTTATGGCCGCTGATTGGTATCGCGGCGATTGTGATTGGATTTTTACTGCGGATAAACGCTGTGTTGGTGGTTATCACCGCCGGGATCATCACCGGTGTAGCCGCATTGATGCCAATAGCAACTATTTTGGAGAAACTGGGTGAAGGGTTTCTTAACACCCGTAACCTGCCATTGATTCTGTTACTGCCTTTGGCGGTTATCGGGTTGCTCGAGCGCCATGGCTTGAAAGAGCGAGCGCAGGCATGGATTTCGCAGATCAAAAGTGCCACGTCTGGCCGCTTACTGATTGTGTATCTGTTTGTGCGTGAGGCCACGGCAGCACTGGGTTTAACCAGCCTTGGCGGCCATGCTCAGATGGTGCGCCCGTTATTGGCGCCAATGGCGGAAGGTGCGGCAACCACTCGTTATGGCGAATTACCAGAGAAAGTGCGTTATCGTCTGCGGGCAATGTCTGCGGCTACGGATAACGTCGGTTTATTCTTTGGTGAAGATATTTTTGTCGCCTTTGGTGCCATTATCTTTATGCACAACTTTATGTTGGAGTCCGGCGGGATTCAGACCGAGCCACTGCACATTGCGCTGTGGGGGATCCCGACCGCAATTTGTGCCTTCCTGATTCATTCTTATCGTTTACAACGTTTAGATAAACACCTCGCCGCTGAATTAACCGCGCTGAATCAGTCTGCTTTGGCTGCCAAAGGAGACGCAAAATGATTTTCCAACAGCAATATTTATACTGGTTGGCGGGTGTCGTATTACTGATAGTCGCGGTAATGTCATTCCGTGATAAAGCCAACCCGCGCCGGATCACCACCGGCCTATTCTGGGGGTTGTACGGGCTGGTTTTTCTGGTGGGGGATTGGACCTACCGTCTGGCAAGTACATTAGGGGGGGAAGGGCCAGATGAAAAACGCATCCTGAATATCACGGTCGGCGTAGTAGTAGTCATCATGGCGCTGATCGCCGGCTTTGGTGGCGTCAAGTTGGGCAGCTACCATCAGCGTACAGCACAAGAACGTGAAGTGAGTGCCAAACGTTTGGGGAATAAGCTGTTTATTCCGGCGCTGACCATCCCTATCGTAACGGTTATCGGCGTGCTGTTGTTTACTAATATTCCAGCATTGGACCAGTGGCTGTTTGGTGCGGGTAATCACTCAACCTTGGTGACCTTATTCTCGATGACGGTCGGCTGTGTGCTCGGCTTGCTGATTGCGGTGGTAATGACCCGCGAGACTGCCGCACAACCGGTGCAGGAAGCTCGGCGTTTGCTGGACTCCATTGGCTGGGCATTTATCTTGCCGCAGATTTTGGCAACACTCGGCCTGCTGTTTACCACTGCTGGCGTTGGCACGGCGATTGCCCATTTAACTCAGGAATATCTGGCGGTAGATCATCGCTTTATTGCGGTGGCGGTCTATGCTATTGGCATGGCGCTGTTGACGATGATCATGGGGAATGCGTTTGCTGCTTTCCCTATTGTGACGGCGGGTATCGGCATTCCAATCTTGGTATTGCAGCACGGGGGTAACCCAGCAGTGATGGCTGCTATTGGGATGTTCTCGGGTTATTGCGGCACCTTAATGACCCCTATGGCGGCCAACTTTAACATTGTTCCTGCCGCATTATTGGAGCTACCGGATAAAAATGCGGTGATCAAAGCGCAGATCCCAACCGGGGTTGCTTTGTTGATTGTTAACGTATTTTTGCTGTATTTCCTGATGTTTCTCTAGGAGAGATGATGAGAAGTGTATTAATTACCGGGTTTGAGCCATTTGGTGGTGAACGGGTGAATCCCTCTTGGGAAGTGGTCAAGCAACTGAATGATTTGATGATGGGTGGCGTCAGAGTGGTGGCCCGTCAGTTACCCTGCGCTTTTGGTGAAGCCCTGACCGCGCTGAATGCGGCGATAGATGATATTCAGCCAGTGTTAGTGTTAGCCATTGGTCAAGCGGGTGGGCGTGCCGATATCACCATCGAGCGAGTTGCCATTAATATTGATGATGCCCGAATTCCCGATAATCAGGGTCATCAGCCTGTCGATCAACCTATCGTCGAAGACGGCCCGGCGGCCTATTTTACCCGCTTGCCTATCAAGGCGATGGTGCAAGGGATTCGTGATGCAGGCATTCCAGCCTCGATTTCCCAGACCGCAGGAACGTATGTCTGCAACCATGTAATGTATGGTTTATTACACCGCTTAAATTCAGCTAATAGCGAGGTTAAGGGCGGATTTATCCATATTCCTTACTTACCTGAACAAGCTGTCGATCACCCCGGTGCACCGAGTATGTCGACACAATCGGTGTTGATAGCCTTGGAATTGGCAATTTCTATTGCCTTGCAAATTGAGCACGATTTGCATATTCCTGGTGGCGCAATTCATTGATTCAGCCATAAAAAACGCCACCGAAAGGTGGCGTTTTGCATTTTCTCAGCGCAATAAAAAACTTACTTTTTCAACTGGCTCTTAAATTCACGCTCTGCATAACCGGTATAAAGCTGACGCGGACGCGCAATTTTGATGCCCTCGTCGTGCATTTCATTCCAGTGAGCAATCCAGCCGATAGTGCGCGCAATCGCAAAGATTACGGTAAACATTGAAGACGGAATACCCAATGCTTTCAGGATGATACCTGAATAGAAGTCAACGTTTGGATACAATTTACGCTCGATGAAATACGGGTCGTTCAGCGCAATATGCTCCAACTCCATCGCCACTTTCAGCAGATCGTCTTCCAGTTTTAACTCTTTCAGCACTTCATGGCAGGTTTCACGCATCACAGTGGCGCGCGGATCGTGGTTTTTATACACACGGTGACCAAAGCCCATCAGGCGGAATGAGTCATTTTTATCCTTCGCACGGCGGATAAATTCTGGAATATGCTCAACAGTTTTAATCTCTTCCAGCATCTTCAGGCAGGCTTCGTTCGCGCCGCCGTGCGCTGGTCCCCACAGGGAGGCAATCCCGGCAGCAATACAAGCAAACGGGTTAGCGCCAGAAGAACCCGCAGTACGAACTGTCGAGGTTGAAGCGTTTTGCTCGTGGTCGGCGTGCAGGATGAAAATACGATCCATTGCGCGTTCCAACACTGGGTTAACTTCATATTCTTCACATGGAGTAGAGAACATCATGCGCAGGAAGTTACCGGCATAAGACAGGTCGTTACGCGGATAAACAAACGGCTGGCCGATTGAATATTTGTAGCACATCGCCGCAACAGTCGGCATTTTGGACAGCAGACGGAAGGCGGTGATTTCACGATGACGCTCGTTATTCACATCCAGCGCATCATGGTAGAAGGCGGCCAGTGCGCCAGTTACCCCGCATAATACTGCCATTGGGTGCGAGTCACGGCGGAACCCACGGAACAGACTGGTGATCTGCTCGTGAATCATAGTGTGGCGGGTGACGGTCGCTTTGAAAGTTTCATACTCTTCAGCCGTAGGGGCTTCGCCGTACAGCAGAATGTAGCAAACTTCCAAATAGGTAGAATTGTTAGCTAACTGGGCAATCGGGAAGCCACGGTGCAACAGAATACCTTCATCACCATCGATATAAGTGATTTTTGATTCGCAGGATGCGGTAGAAGTAAAGCCTGGGTCAAAGGTAAAATAACCTTTCGAACCTAAGGTGCGGACGTCGATAACGTCAGTGCCGAGGGTTGGGGATAGCACGCCCAGTTCGATCGCAGCTTCGCCTTCTAAATTCAGCGTCGCTTTCTTGTTAGCCATTTACAGTCTCCTTAGCGCTTATTTTAAAACCTCTAACAACTGAAATATCTTAGATGTCCGCAAGGCCATCACCTCATCAGCATAGTTCTGTTTTATTCACCATTAAAAATGTGATTTAGGGTACAGAGTATCTTGCCAATGCGGCCGGTGATCCAAAGCTCTGGATCAGCAATCGATGTTATAAAGTTGTTAACGATTTGTCGGATACTTATCGTTTATGGTTCATTGCCTACGATATCTATGGGGATATTTACTAAATACACTGTTGCATAACTTAGGCTTATGGGGAAGTGTATCCGCAGACCTTTAGTGCATCATAGGGCTTATTTCTACCCTAGTTGTAATAGAAATGTTTATTCTTTGTCAAATCAGATAATTAATTTTATATAAATTGTGTAAATCGTGATCCTAATCACTGTTCAGGGGAAATGTTACCAATCAGTTTGTGTGGGAATTGTAATAAGAATGTGAACCACCTATACTGCCGCCAGGTCTCCGGATTACCCTGAAGTAGGAGCACCCAGCGTTATATAGAGCACACCGTTTAAGCATTCAGGATGTTATGTCTAAACGTGTGATGTGAAGGGTTTCGGCTCTTAACGCTGTCTGACCCCCACCCAGATCCGGAGGATGGAAAATAATAAAAGCTGTGTGGGCAAAAACGTGAAAAAACAAAGACCTGTCAATTTGGATCTGCAAACGATTCGATTTCCTGTTACTGCGATAGCGTCCATTTTACACCGAGTCTCTGGCGTAATTACTTTCGTTGCCGTTGGTATCCTCCTTTGGCTGTTAGGTTTGTCTGTTTCCTCGCAAGAGGGATTCATGCAAGCCGCGGCGATCATGAATAGCTTTTTTGTTAAATTCATCTTCTGGGGAATACTCACTGCGCTGGCCTATCACATTTGCGGTGGCATTCGTCACTTGTTAATGGATTTCGGCTATATCGAAGAGAGCTTGGCTGCGGGGACCCGCTCCGCCCAAGTCGCAATGGTGTTAACCTTGGTGCTGTCAGTTTTAGCTGGAGTCCTTGTATGGTAAGCAATGCTTCTGCGTTAGGGCGTAATGGAGTACACGACTGGCTGTTACTACGTGCTTCTGCAATCGTCATCACTCTGTATGTTCTCTATATTCTGGGCTTTGTTGTTATTGTCCCAGATATCACCTACGAAATCTGGCGTGGCTTCTTCGCTTCGCACATCACAAAAGTGTTTACCCTGCTGACATTACTGTCAATTTTGGCTCACGCCTGGATTGGTCTGTGGCAGGTATTAACGGACTATATAAAGCCGCTGGCGGTACGTCTGGTGTTACAACTGGCCGTCGTGATTACGCTGCTGGTCTATCTACTGTATGGAACAATTGTGGTGTGGGGTGCTTAAATGAAACTGCCGGTCAGAGAGTTTGATGCTGTTGTTATCGGTGCAGGTGGCGCAGGTATGCGCGCAGCACTGCAAATTTCACAAATGGGGTTGTCTTGCGCCCTGATATCTAAAGTTTTCCCAACTCGTTCCCATACCGTATCTGCGCAGGGGGGTATTACTGTCGCACTGGGTAACACCCACGAAGATAACTGGGAATGGCATATGTACGACACGGTAAAGGGTTCCGATTATATCGGTGACCAGGATGCCATCGAATATATGTGTAAAACTGGCCCGGAAGCGGTTCTCGAACTGGAGCACATGGGCTTGCCTTTCTCCCGTTTAGAAGACGGCAGTATTTACCAACGGCCATTCGGTGGGCAGTCGCTTAACTTCGGCGGTGGGCAAGCGGCGCGTACAGCGGCTGCGGCTGACCGTACTGGGCATGCACTGTTACATACCCTTTATCAGCAAAACCTGAAAAACCACACCACCATTTTCTCCGAGTGGTATGCGCTGGATTTAGTGAAGAATCAGGACGGCGCTTTTGTTGGCTGTACCGCTATCTGCATTGAAACCGGTGAAGTGGTCTATTTCAAAGCGCGCGCCACGATATTGGCTACCGGCGGTGCCGGGCGTATTTATCAATCAACAACCAATGCGCACATTAATACCGGTGACGGTGTGGGCATGGCCCTGCGTGCCGGTGTTCCGGTGCAGGACATGGAAATGTGGCAGTTCCATCCGACGGGTATCGCCGGGGCGGGGGTATTGGTGACTGAAGGTTGTCGTGGTGAAGGCGGTTATCTGCTGAATAAACACGGCGAGCGCTTTATGGAACGTTATGCCCCGAACGCCAAAGATTTGGCGGGTCGTGACGTAGTGGCACGTTCTATCATGATTGAAATTCGTGAAGGCCGCGGTTGTGACGGTCCTTGGGGCCCTCATGCCAAATTGAAACTGGATCATTTGGGTAAAGAGGTTCTGGAATCCCGTCTGCCGGGTATTCTTGAGTTATCTCGCACCTTTGCCCACGTCGATCCAATCAAAGAACCTATCCCGGTGATTCCAACTTGTCATTATATGATGGGCGGGATCCCGACCAAAGTAACCGGTCAGGCCATCACGGTAAATGAAAAGGGCGAAGATGTTGTTATCCCTGGCTTGTTTGCGGTAGGTGAAATTGCCTGTGTTTCCGTCCATGGTGCAAACCGTCTGGGTGGCAACTCCTTACTGGACTTGGTGGTATTTGGTCGCGCCGCCGGTATGCATCTGCAAGAGTCCTTAATGGAGCAGGGTAGCAGCCGCGATGCCAGTGATTCAGATATTGAAGCTTCACTGGATCGAATGAACCGCTGGAATAACACCCGTTCCGGTGAAGATCCGGTTGAGATCCGCAAAGCATTACAATCCTGCATGCAGAATAACTTCTCGGTATTCCGTGAAGGCGATGCCATGGCAAATGGATTGGAAGAACTGAAAACTATCCGTGAGCGTCTGCGAAATGCCCGTCTGGATGACACTTCCAGTGAGTTCAATACCCAACGTATTGAATGTCTGGAGTTGGATAACCTGATGGAAACTGCGTTTTCCACCGCGGTGTCAGCAAACTTCCGTACCGAAAGTCGTGGCGCTCATAGTCGCTTTGACTTCCCGGAACGTGACGATGCGAACTGGCTGTGTCACTCGCTGTATTTGCCGGACACTGAAAGCATGACCCGCCGTGAGGTAAACATGCAACCTAAGCTACGCGCGGCGTTCCCGCCGAAAGTGCGTTCTTACTGATGCCCGTTACGGAGGAATAGGTCATGAAGCTTGAATTCTCGATTTATCGCTATAACCCGGACGTCGATAACGCGCCGCACATGCAGGATTACACCCTGGAAGCGGAAGAAGGCCGGGATATGATGTTGCTGGACGCACTTATCCAGTTAAAAGAAAAAGATCCGACTTTGTCGTTCCGCCGCTCATGCCGTGAAGGTGTTTGTGGTTCCGACGGCCTGAATATGAATGGCAAAAATGGCTTGGCCTGCATTACGCCGATTTCAGTTTTGCAAAAGGGCAATAAAAAGATTGTGATTCGCCCATTGCCGGGGTTACCGGTGGTGCGGGATTTAGTGGTCGATATGGGGCAGTTTTATACTCAGTATGAGAAAATTAAACCTTACCTGTTGAATGATGGCAAAAATCCGCCAGCACGTGAGCATTTACAGTCGCCGGAGCAGCGCGAAAAACTGGATGGTTTGTATGAATGTATCCTGTGCGCTTGTTGCTCAACCTCTTGCCCGTCATTCTGGTGGAATCCGGACAAATTTGTTGGCCCGGCAGGGTTACTGGCAGCCTATCGCTTCCTGATAGACAGCCGTGATACCGAAACAGCAGCACGTTTGGATGATCTGGACGACGCTTTTAGTGTTTTCCGCTGCCATAGCATCATGAATTGTGTCAGTGTTTGTCCTAAAGGTCTTAACCCGACCAAAGCAATCGGCCACATTAAGTCTATGTTGTTGCAACGTAGTGCATGATGTGAGTTTATTAACCCGGGGAATGTATTCCTCGGGTTGCTTCAAGGTAGGGAATCTCTAAAAGCTGGCGAGCTGTCGGTTTTTAGAGGTTCCTTGAACGGGACCGTTAAGGTCCATAACAGAATGTGCATTGAGCACATCGAGTGAACCGTTTTTACGGCAAACCGTTGATATTACGGTGTATATGTTAACCACGGCGAAAACTGAAGCTTCAAAGCTTAAGGGATCATGATGCAGAACGGCGCAATGAAGGCCTGGCTGGATTCCTCCTATCTGGCGGGCGCGAACCAGTCCTACATAGAGCAGCTCTATGAAGACTTTTTAACCGATCCTGGTTCCGTTGATGATAGTTGGCGTTCAATTTTTCAACAACTACCGACGACGGGTGTAAAACCTGATCAGTTCCACTCTCAAACTCGTGAGTATTTCCGTCGCCTGGCGAAGGATACCTCTCGTTATAACTCATCCATCAGCGATCCTGAAAATGATGCCAAGCAAGTTAAGGTGTTGCAGTTAATCAACGCCTTCCGCTTTCGCGGCCATCAACATGCCAACCTTGACCCACTCGGTTTGTGGAAGCAGGAGTCTGTTCCAGACCTTGAGCCTTCCTATCATAATCTGACCGAAGCCGATTTCCAGAACACCTTCAACGTCGGCTCTTTTGCTATCGGCAAAGAGACCATGAAGCTGTCTGACCTGTACGCAGCCCTGAAGCAGACTTACTGCGGCCCGATTGGCGCTGAGTACATGCACATTACCAACACCGAAGAAAAACGCTGGATCCAGCAGCGTATTGAGTCGGTGGTCGGGAAACCGACATTCAGCGATGAAGAGAAGCGCCGTTTCCTGAGCGAACTGACTGCCGCTGAAGGTTTGGAACGTTATCTAGGGGCTAAATTCCCGGGCGCTAAGCGTTTCTCGCTAGAGGGCGGCGATTCGCTGGTCACTATGCTGAAAGAGATGATTCGCCATGCGGGTAAGAACGGCACTCGTGAGGTCGTGCTGGGGATGGCTCACCGTGGCCGTCTGAACGTATTGATTAACGTGCTGGGTAAGAAACCGGAAGATTTGTTCGATGAGTTCTCTGGTAAGCATAAAGAACATCTGGGTACCGGTGACGTTAAATATCACCAAGGTTTCTCTTCAGATGTCGAAACTGAAGGCGGGCTGGTTCATCTGGCGTTAGCCTTCAACCCATCGCATCTGGAAATTGTTAGTCCGGTAGTTATTGGTTCGGTACGTGCCCGTCGTGACCGCCTCGACGAAGCTCGCAGCAACATGGTATTGCCAATCACCATTCATGGTGACGCGGCGATTGCCGGGCAAGGTGTGGTGCAAGAAACCTTGAACATGTCTCAGGCCCGTGGCTATGAAGTGGGCGGGACGGTGCGCATTGTTATCAATAACCAGATTGGTTTCACCACCTCGAACCCACTGGATGCGCGTTCTACCCAGTACTGTACTGATATCGCCAAAATGGTACAGGCACCTATTTTCCACGTAAATGCTGATGATCCTGAAGCTGTGGCGTTTGTTACCCGTCTGGCGTTGGATTTCCGTAACACCTTTAAACGTGACGTGATGATCGACCTGGTTTGCTACCGTCGCCATGGGCATAACGAAGCCGATGAGCCAAGTGCCACACAGCCAGTGATGTATCAGAAGATCAAAAAACACCCGACGCCGCGCAAAATCTATGCTGACAAGCTGACCGAGCAAAATATCGCCAGCCTGGAAGATGCCACGGAAATGGTCAACCTGTATCGTGATGCTCTGGATCACGGCGACTGTGTGGTGGAAGAGTGGCGTCCGATGAATCTGCAATCCTTCACGTGGTCACCTTATCTGAACCATGAATGGGACGAAGAATATCCAAGCAAAGTTGAGATGAAACGCCTGCAAGAGCTGGCGCGTCGTATTAGCCACGCGCCGGAAGCCATTGAAATGCAATCGCGTGTTGCCAAGATCTATGGCGATCGCGCCTTGATGGCCGCAGGCGAGAAGCCATTTGACTGGGGTGGCGCTGAAACTCTGGCCTACGCCACATTGGTAGATGAAGGTATTCCGATTCGTTTATCCGGTGAGGATGCGGGGCGCGGTACTTTCTTCCATCGTCATGCGGTAATTCATAACCAGAAAAATGGTTCTGTTTACGTGCCACTGGCAAATGTTCACAGTGGGCAGGGTAACTTCCAGGTATGGGACTCGGTGCTGTCGGAAGAAGCTGTTTTGGCATTTGAATATGGCTACGCCACGGCTGAACCTCGCACCCTGACTATCTGGGAAGCGCAGTTCGGTGACTTTGCCAACGGTGCTCAAGTGGTTATCGACCAGTTCATCAGCTCCGGCGAGCAGAAATGGGGCCGGATGTGTGGTCTGGTGATGTTGCTGCCACATGGTTACGAAGGGCAAGGTCCAGAGCACTCCTCTGCGCGACTGGAACGCTATCTGCAACTTTGTGCTGAACAAAACATGCAGGTATGTATCCCGTCAACGCCAGCACAGGTTTACCACATGATTCGCCGTCAGGCATTACGTGGTATGCGCCGTCCGTTGGTGGTCATGTCGCCTAAGTCGCTGTTGCGTCATCCGCTGGCGATATCTTCTCTGGATGAATTGGCGAATGGCAGCTTCTTGCCAGCGATTGGCGAAGTTGACGAGCTGGATCCGAAAGGCGTCAAACGTGTCGTGATGTGCTCAGGCAAAGTCTACTATGACCTGCTGGAACAGCGTCGCAAGAATGGGCAAACCGATGTCGCCATCGTGCGTATCGAGCAACTTTATCCGTTCCCGCATCAAGCTGTGCAAGCGGTGTTGGAACAGTTTGCTCATGTACATGACTTCGTCTGGTGTCAGGAAGAGCCGCTTAACCAGGGTGCCTGGTATTGCAGTCAACATAACTTCCGTGAAGTGATTCCATTTGGTGCTTCCCTGCGTTACGCAGGCCGCCCAGCCTCAGCTTCACCGGCAGTTGGATACATTTCCGTACACCAGAAACAACAACAAGCTCTGGTTAATGACGCGCTGACCGTTGAATAGCGAGCCGGTTAACACATAAAGGATAGAGAATGAGTAGCGTAGATATTAATGTTCCTGACCTCCCTGAGTCTGTCGCCGATGGCTCTGTAGCAACTTGGCACAAGAAACCGGGCGATAGCGTCAAACGTGATGAAGTGCTGGTTGAGATTGAAACGGACAAAGTGATTCTGGAAGTTCCGGCCAGTCAGGACGGTATTTTGGACGCCATTTTGGAAGACGAAGGTGCCACAGTCGTTTCACGTCAGGTACTGGGTCGTATTCGTCCAAGTGACAGTTCCGGCCTGCCGACGGAAGAGAAAAGTCAGAGCACTGAGTCAACTCCTGCTCAGCGCCAGACGGCTAGCCTGGAAGAAGAAAGCAACGATACCCTCAGCCCGGCGATTCGTCGTCTGATTGCTGAGCACTCTCTGGATGCAGCGGCAATCAAAGGCAGCGGTGTCGGTGGTCGTCTGACGCGTGAAGATATCGAGAGTCATTTGGCAAACCGCAAGTCGGCACCCGCAGCGGCAGCAGCCAAAGTTGAAACCGCAGCACCTGTCGCACCTATCGCCGGCCGCAGTGAAAAACGTGTTCCGATGACGCGCCTGCGTAAACGTGTTGCCGAGCGCCTGTTGGAAGCGAAAAACAGCACTGCAATGTTGACGACGTTTAACGAAATCAACATGAAGCCGATCATGGATCTGCGCAAGCAGTATGGCGAAGCTTTTGAGAAACGCCACGGTGTTCGTCTGGGCTTTATGTCCTTCTATATTAAAGCCGTTGTTGAAGCACTGAAACGTTATCCGGAAGTGAATGCTTCCCTCGATGGCGAAGATGTGGTCTACCACAATTACTTCGATGTCAGCATTGCGGTTTCGACTCCGCGCGGCCTGGTAACTCCAGTACTGCGTGATGTAGACACCATGGGCATGGCTGATATTGAGAAAAAGATCAAAGAACTGGCTGTAAAAGGCCGTGACGGCAAACTGAAAGTTGAAGAACTGACTGGCGGTAATTTCACTATTACCAATGGCGGCGTATTCGGCTCACTGATGTCGACTCCGATCATTAACCCACCACAAAGCGCGATCCTTGGCATGCATGCCATTAAAGATCGCCCAATGGCGGTAAATGGTCAGGTAGTGATTCTGCCAATGATGTATTTGGCACTGTCCTACGATCACCGTTTGATCGACGGCCGCGAGTCTGTTGGTTATCTGGTGACAGTGAAAGAGATGCTGGAAGATCCAGCTCGCTTGCTGCTTGATGTATAAAAAAGATAAATGACAAGGTCAGTCTGATTGCAAGGTGTTAATAACCTGCCTCCGCGCAATCAGGCTACCTGGAAGGCTTCGGCCCATCTCAGACCTTATATGGATAGAACATCATGAATTTACACGAATATCAGGCAAAACAACTGTTTGCTCGGTATGGCATGCCCGCTCCAACGGGTTACGCCTGTACCACACCGCGTGAAGCAGAAGAAGCCGCATCTAAAATCGGTGCTGGCCCGTGGGTGGTTAAATGTCAGGTACATGCTGGCGGTCGCGGTAAAGCGGGCGGCGTGAAACTGGTTAATAGCAAAGAAGATATTCGTGCTTTCGCTGAACAGTGGCTGGGTAAAAAACTGGTAACTTACCAGACAGATGCCCATGGCCAGCCGGTTCACCAAATTTTGGTTGAAGCTGCAACAGATATTGATAAAGAGCTCTATCTGGGCGCAGTTATTGACCGTAGCTCCCGTCGTGTGGTGTTTATGGCATCCACTGAAGGCGGTGTTGAAATTGAAAAAGTGGCTGAAGAGACACCAGAACTGATCCACAAAATCGCGTTGGACCCGTTGACTGGCCCGCAACCTTATCAAGGTCGTGAATTAGCCTTTAAACTGGGTCTGACTGGTAAGCAAGTGACTCAGTTCAGCAAGATCTTTATGGGTCTGGCAACCATGTTCCTGGAACGTGATTTGGCAATGGTCGAGATCAACCCACTGGTTATCACCAAACAAGGCGATTTGATCTGCTTGGATGGCAAGCTGGGTGCTGATGGCAATGCTTTGTTCCGCCAGCCTGAACTGCGCGAAATGCGTGACCCAAGTCAGGAAGATGCCCGCGAAGCACATGCTGCGCAGTGGGAACTGAACTACGTCGCGCTGGATGGCAACATTGGTTGCATGGTAAACGGCGCTGGTTTGGCGATGGGTACCATGGATATCGTGAAACTGCACGGTGGCGAACCGGCTAACTTCCTCGATGTTGGCGGTGGTGCCACCAAAGAGCGCGTGACTGAAGCCTTTAAAATCATTTTGTCTGATGACAAAGTGAAAGCGGTTTTCGTTAACATCTTCGGCGGGATCGTGCGTTGTGACCTGATTGCTGACGGCATTATTGGTGCGGTTGAAGAAGTGGGTGTCAACGTGCCGGTCGTGGTTCGTCTGGAAGGGAATAATGCCGAACTGGGTGCCAAAAAACTGGCAGACAGCGGTTTGAATATCATTGCTGCGACCAGCCTGACAGATGCGGCTCAGCAAGTTGTAGCGGCAGTGGGGGCTAAATAATGTCTATTTTAATTGATAAAAACACCAAAGTTATTTGCCAGGGCTTTACCGGTAGCCAAGGGACTTTCCACTCAGAACAAGCTATCGCCTATGGTACCAAAATGGTTGGCGGTGTTACGCCAGGCAAAGGCGGAACCCAGCATCTTGGTCTGCCGGTGTTCAATACCGTTCGTGAAGCTGTAGAAACGACCGGTGCCACAGCCTCTGTTATCTATGTGCCAGCGCCGTTCTGTAAAGATTCAATTCTGGAAGCTATCGACGCCGGTATAAAATTGATCATCTGTATTACTGAAGGCATCCCGACACTGGATATGCTGGTCGTAAAAGTCAAATTGGATCAATCCGATGCGCGCATGATCGGCCCTAACTGCCCGGGTGTTATCACCCCAGGTGAATGTAAGATTGGCATCATGCCTGGCCATATCCACTTGCCGGGTAAAGTCGGTATCGTTTCGCGTTCAGGCACTCTGACTTATGAAGCGGTAAAACAGACTACTGATATCGGTTTCGGCCAATCAAGCTGCGTTGGTATTGGTGGCGACCCAATCCCTGGTTCTAACTTTATCGATATTCTGAAGTTATTCCAGGAAGACCCACAAACTGAAGTCATCGTGATGATCGGTGAAATCGGTGGTAATGCAGAAGAAGAAGCGGCAGCTTATATTAAAGAGCACGTGACCAAACCTGTTGTGGGCTACATCGCCGGTGTAACTGCACCAAAAGGCAAACGTATGGGCCATGCTGGTGCCATCATTGCTGGTGGTAAAGGGACTGCGGATGACAAATTCGCTGCTCTGGAAGCGGCGGGTGTGAAAACCGTGCGTAGCCTGGCTGAAATTGGTAATGCGGTGAAAGCGGTATACCAAAGCAATAAGTAACAGCCGCTACCTCAATAGCACGCTCGACATAAAGGCCACCTTGCGGTGGCCTTTTTAATGCTCAATCAGAACTTATTCAAAGCAGTAATCAGTGCAATATCCGTTTGCGCTTGTTGCTTGGTTTGTTCAGTCGTGGCGCTGGCGGCTTGCTGCTGCAACGCCGTTAATGCCGCATTGTAACTGGCTTTATCCTTAAACAATTTATCTTTAACATTGATTGACGCAATGTTGGTATAACGGCCATCGGCAGTGGACGGTACTGAAATAGTCCCCTGATTAATCAGTTGCTTAACAATCTGCCGCTCTTTGTCATAGCCTTCTAATCCCACTAATTGCCAACGTTGCTGAGGTTTGCCCTCATACTTGCCGGACTTAACCACAGTCAGATAGCGAATAGTCAGATTACGGATAGTGCCTTCTTCTTCACCGTATTGTGCTTTACTGTCGGACAATATTGGGAATTTTTGCCCTTCGAGCACGCCACCTTTTTGTGTCAGATGGCCCATCCGATAACTGTTCATTCCCAGATGAATTGGGGTGATATCAATGACAGGGGTACCATCAGTAAGCCGTAAATCGGTGATCCGCGAACCCACCGGCTGGCGCAAATCAATGGTATAAGTCACGCCATCAAAGAAATCATTGGTTGAATATTTTGAGGCTCGGCGTTGCGGATTAAAGCTGTAAGTGACATCCCCCGGTTTGACTTGGTTAAAGTAGCCCGCCGACCACTCCATATATTGCTTTAACTCTTTGCCGGTTAGAGAATAAACCGTGATTTCACCGCCAGCATATTGATAGTTAAATGCAATGTCTTTAGCGGTGATATCACCGACATCCAGCTTGGGATGGTCATTATCAATCTGCAAGGCGATGACCTGCGCATGGGGAGCATAATAATGAGCTGCTTCCTGATACAGAGCGCTGATACCTGTGTCCTGCACATGCACTTGAGGAATGCCTTTAATCTCATCCGGCGGCACCAGATTGCTACCACTCAACTTAGCAATAACCCGATTAGCATTGGCGCGCAAAATGTCATGGTAAGGCTGGTAAATAGCTTCCAGCGTTTTATCTGACTTAATGCCTTGGATAGGGTAGGTATAGCTGTCTTTGTCGATGAGTTGGTACTTGCCATCTCGCTGTTCAAATTTCAGGTCAATACGGGACAGTGCGCGGCCGTATTTATCCGGCTCGGTAATAATAACGCCATTAACCACGGCCTTATCAATCTTCACATGCATATGGCCAGCAACTATAGCTGCGAGTTCTGGGTTGGCTTTGGCTATATCGCCAACACCCGTTCCTGGCCGCTGATTTTCATTATCTATCCCCATATGAGCAACCAGCACAATGGCATCGACTTGCGGCTGGATTTGCTGAATAACCTTTTTCACTTCCTGCACCGGATCAGTGAAATGGATACCATTGATGCGGCCGGTTCCCTGAGCGAACTCGGCAGTCATTGGGGTATCCATGCCGATGATGCCAATTTTAACTCCTTGGCGCTCAATAATTTTATAAGAGGGTAGGTAGGGTTTACCTGAATCCCAGAAAATATTACCCGCCAGCGCAGTACCGTCGAATTGCTTAAGAGAGGTAGAAAGGATTTTTAAGCCAAAATCAAACTCATGGTTACCCATCACCCAGGCGTCATATTTCAAGGCATTAAAGCCGAGAATCATCGGGCTGATGGGCTCATTCTTAAAGGTTTCAACAAAGTTGCCCTGAATGGTATCACCGGCATCAACCAAAATAATGTTGGGCTGCTCGGCGCGGATTTTCTGCACTTTGGTGGCGATTTGGCTCAGGCTACCGGCCAGATTTTCACTGTCCGTGGCATAGTCCCACGGCACAAAAGTGCCATGTAAATCAGAGGTGCCCAAGATAGTGACGTCGACTTGCGGTGCGGCGATGGCGGTGGTGCTAACACAGAGTAAGGTGGTGAGTGCTATTTTTTTCATTGTAGGGGATTCAATATTTTATCAAGTAATAGCACTTTATCATGCAACAAAATGGCAACACTAGCGAACGCTTCCCTCAGAATAGACTAATATATTCATGTAAAACTCGAAATTGTGATTTAACTCACCCTGAAACTAATAAATTTAAAAGTTAACTTGGATCGCATAATAACGACGTAATAAAGCATTAGATAAACCATAAAATTACATTTTATTAACAGTTCTGGATTATATAAAAACAATCAAACTTTTAATTAACATGAAAAAGAATTAATTGTTCTAAATCAAGTTTTGAATATGGCAATAATGTTCATATGGGCTTAAATTGTTCTGGATCAAACTATGACATTATGGGCAAATGGCCTATTTGTTGACCTGTATCCAGAACTCTAAGCTGGGTCACGTAAAATCCTATTTATTGTGTGGGATTAGAAGCGTACTATTACCGCGGTGTAATACTGGGTAGTTGATATTGTTATTTTTGTTGTGTTTTTTTGGGCATTCACTGCGGGTCAATATGAGATTTCCAATTAACATGGAGGTCGCGTTACCGCAAGTCGGAGTCTTCCTGCGAGGAGCAAGGAGTCAAGATGTTTGATATTGTCGAACTGTCACGGTTACAGTTTGCCTTAACGGCAATGTACCATTTCTTATTTGTCCCACTAACGCTGGGTATGGCGTTTATGTTGGCAATTATGGAATCGGTTTATGTGCTGTCTGGTAAACAAATCTATAAAGATATGACCAAATTCTGGGGCAAGTTATTTGCTATTAACTTTGCTCTGGGGGTTGCCACTGGTTTGACTATGGAGTTCCAATTCGGGACTAACTGGTCATATTTCTCACATTACGTCGGTGATATCTTCGGTGCCCCTCTGGCAATCGAAGGTTTAATGGCGTTCTTCTTAGAATCTACTTTTGTCGGTCTATTCTTCTTCGGTTGGGATCGCCTGAGTAAACACCAGCATTTGGCCGTAACCTGGCTGGTTGCATTAGGCTCTAACTTCTCTGCGTTGTGGATCTTGGTTGCTAACGGCTGGATGCAAAACCCGATTGCGTCTGACTTCAACTTTGAAACCATGCGTATGGAAATGCTGAGTTTCTCAGAACTGGTTCTAAACCCAGTCGCTCAGGTGAAATTCGTTCACACTGTGGCTGCTGGTTATGTTACCGGTGCCATGTTTGTTCTGGGTATCAGCTCTTACTATCTGCTGAAAGGCCGTGATATTCCGTTTGCTAAACGCTCCTTTGCTATCGCTGCAAGCTTCGGTTTAGCTGCAACGCTGTCTGTTATCGTGCTGGGTGATGAATCTGGCTATGAAATGGGTGACGTGCAGAAAACCAAACTGGCTGCGATTGAAGCGGAATGGGAAACTCAACCACCTCCGGCAGCCTTTACGCTGTTTGCCATTCCTAATCAGGAAACCATGGAGAACCGGTTTGCGGTTCAGATCCCCTTTGCATTGGGCATTATCGCTACCCGCTCACTGGATACACCGGTGATTGGTTTGCGTGATTTGATGTCTCAGCATGAAGTGCGGATTCGTAATGGTATCCAGGCTTACCATCTGCTTGAACAGTTACGTAATGGCAATACTGATCCGGCGGTACGTGAAGCCTTCAATAAAGCGAAGCAAGATCTTGGCTATGGCATGCTACTCAAGCGCTATACAGAAAACGTAACAGACGCGACTGAAGAGCAAATCCAGTTAGCCGCCAAGGACTCTATCCCGCGTGTTCTGCCGCTTTACTTCGCATTCCGCATCATGGTGGCTTGTGGCTTCCTGATGTTACTGATCATCGGCCTCTCGTTCTATAACGTGGTTCGTGGTCGGATTGGCGAGAAGAAATGGCTACTGCGTGCCGCATTGTACGGTATTCCGTTACCGTGGATTGCAGTTGAAGCAGGTTGGTTTGTGGCTGAATATGGCCGTCAACCTTGGGCCATCGGTGAAGTGCTACCGACAGCAATTGCAAACTCATCCGTCACTGCTGGCGACATTCTGTTCTCCATGGCACTGATTTGTGGTTTGTACACGCTGTTCCTGGTGGCAGAGATGTACCTGATGTTCAAATTCGCGCGCCTTGGGCCTAGCAGCCTGAAAACTGGCCGCTATCATTTTGAACAGCCGACTGCCCCAGTGCAGGAAGCACGGTAAACAGGAGTCCACTTATGTTTGATTATGAAGTATTACGATTTATCTGGTGGCTGCTGATCGGTGTGCTGCTGATTGGTTTCGCAGTCACCGATGGTTTCGACATGGGCGTCGGTATCCTGCTGCGTATCATCGGTAAAAATGATACAGAACGCCGCATTATGATTAACTCGATTGCCCCTCACTGGGATGGTAATCAGGTTTGGCTGATTACAGCGGGTGGGGCACTGTTCGCTGCCTGGCCAATGGTGTATGCAGCTGCATTCTCCGGCTTCTATATTGCGATGATTCTGGTATTGGCTGCGTTATTCTTCCGTCCGGTCGGTTTTGACTACCGTTCTAAGCTGGAGAATAGCCGCTGGCGCAACATGTGGGACTGGGGCATCTTCATCGGTAGCTTCGTGCCTGCAGTTGTCTTCGGTGTGGCATTTGGTAACTTGCTGCAAGGTGTGCCATTCCACATGAATGAGTACATGCGCCTGTTCTACACGGGTAACTTCTTCCAGTTACTGAACCCGTTTGGCCTGTTAGCAGGGGTTGTCAGCTTGACCATGCTGGTCACCCAAGGGGCAACTTATCTGCAAATGCGTACTCGTGGTGAGTTGCATCTGCGTTCCCGTGCCGCTGCGCAAATTTCCGCGCTGGTCATGGGCGTTGCATTCTTGCTGGCCGGTATCTGGTTAGTTAACGGTATTGATGGCTTTGTGATTACTTCAGTATTGGATAGAGCTGCTGAATCTAACCCGATGCGCAAAGAAGTCGCACATCAGGCTGGTGCATGGTTGATTAACTTCAACAAGTACCCAAGCTTGTGGGCGCTACCTGCACTTGGAGTGATTCTGCCACTGTTCACTATTATACTGTCGCGTCTTGAAAAAGGGGCTTGGGCCTTCTTATTCTCATCACTGACGATTGCTTGCGTGATTCTGACCGCCGGGGTCACCATGTTCCCGTTCGTTATGCCATCAAGCACTATGCCAAATGTCAGTCTGACAATGTGGGATGCAACATCTAGCCTGTTGACGCTGAAAGTGATGACCATTGTTGCGATCATCTTTGTTCCTATCATCTTGATTTACACCAGCTGGTGTTATTACAAAATGTTCGGGCGCATTGATAAAGACTTTATCGAAAACAACAAGCACTCACTGTACTAAGGAGCATAAAGCATGTGGTATTTTGCCTGGATTCTAGGGACACTTCTGGCCTGCTCCTTTGGTATCATTACTGCTCTGGCGCTGGAGCAGAGTGAAGCCAACGCAGCAGCGAAAGCCGCTAACAATGGCAATGATGATGTTGTCCGATAAGCTATACGATTTAATGGATAAGGGCCCTTTACGGGCCCTTTCACTGGTGCTCGCATTTGCTGTGGCTTTCTGTGTATTTTGGGACCCTTCGCGTTTTGCGGCGGCAACCAGCTCACTTGAAGTCTGGCAAGAGGTATTTATCGTGTGGGCAGTGTGTACCGGTGTGATTCATGGCGTTGGTTTTCGCCCTAAGCGGGTGTGGTTGCGTGCTTTTTTCTCACCACTTCCTGCAATTGTGATCTTGGGCGCGGGATTATTCTACTTTTTTGTCTAATCTGAGTACGTTTCGCCTAATCTGAATACAATCTCTCCTTTATGGGCCGCTTGGCCCATAATTATTTTCGTTCTATTCTCGCAAGTGATTCCAAAGCTTAACGCTCTTCAGTATAGTGTGTCCGTTAACTGCATTACTGGGAAGTAGAGTGAGTAATACGTTGTTTCGATGGCCGGTTCGTGTCTATTTTGAAGACACCGATGCTGGTGGCGTGGTTTACCACGCGCGCTACGTTGCCTTTTACGAAAGGGCGCGCACGGAAATGTTGCGCCAACGCAATTTTCACCAGCAGCAATTGCTCAGTGAGCATGTCGCTTTCGCTGTCCGCCGCATGACGGTAGAATACCTGGCGCCTGCACGTCTTGATGATATGCTGGAAGTTCAGAGTGAAATTACCGCAATGCGTGGAGCTTCTCTCACGTTTGCTCAACGAATTCTCGACTCACATGGCAATCTTCTGAGTAGTGCAGAAGTATTGATCGCATGTATCGATCCACACCAAATGAAGCCAAGAGCGCTTCCTAAGTCTATTGTCGCGGAGTTTAAGTAGTGGCTGACATGAACATTCTGGATTTATTCCTGCAGGCAAGCCTATTCGTTAAGCTTATCATGCTGGTATTGATGGGCTTTTCTATTGCTTCATGGGCGATCATCATTCAGCGAACGCGTATTCTGAATGCTGCCACCCGCGATGCAGAGGCTTTCGAAGATAAATTTTGGTCCGGCATTGAGCTGTCCCGTCTGTATCAAGAAAGTCAGGCTCGTCGCGATACGCTTGGTGGTTCCGAGCAAATCTTCCATTCTGGATTTAAAGAGTTTGCTCGTTTACATCGTGCAAACAGCCACGCACCCGAAGCTGTGATTGACGGCGCTTCTCGTGCGATGCGTATCTCTATGAACCGTGAATTAGAAGCGCTGGAAACCCATATTCCTTTCCTTGGTACTGTTGGTTCTATCAGCCCATATATCGGTCTGTTTGGTACAGTATGGGGGATTATGCATGCCTTTATTTCTCTGGGTGCCGTCAAGCAGGCGACCTTACAAATGGTTGCGCCAGGTATTGCTGAAGCACTGATTGCTACGGCAATCGGTTTGTTTGCTGCAATCCCTGCTGTTATGGCATATAACCGCCTGAACCAGCGTGTGAATAAACTTGAACAAAACTATGACAACTTCATGGAAGAGTTCATTGCTATTCTGCATCGCCAGGCTTTTGCCAGCGCCGAGAGCAAATAAGTAGGGGGTTGTATGGCGCGAGTACGTGGTCGTAAACGTCGCGAGCTTAAGTCTGAAATTAACATTGTTCCCTTGCTTGACGTTTTACTGGTGCTATTGCTGATCTTTATGGCGACCGCGCCTATTATCACGCAAAGTGTTGAGGTAGATCTCCCTGACGCGACGGATTCAAAAACCGTTTCCAGTGATGACAATCCTCCGGTCATTGTCGAAGTATCAGGTGTGGGTCAATATTCGCTGGTGATTGACCATCAGCGGATGGAGCAACTGCCTTCAGAGCAAGTCGTGGCAGAGGCTCAAGCAAGATTGAAAGCAAATCCGAAGACCGTGTTCCTGATTGGTGGTGCTAAAGAGGTTCCTTATGATGAAATTATTAAGGCCCTTAATATGCTGCATCAGGCTGGAGTGACGTCGGTGGGCTTAATGACTCAACCGATATAAATTTGTGTTGATATTGGCTGGATTGATAGCAAATCCAGCCAGTAGATACCCTGTTTTTAGCAGTTCCGTTTTTTAGAAATAGAGCGCGGACATCGAGTGTGGAAATCGAGCGTGGGTAAGGCAACCGAGCAAAATGATAAGCTGAATCGCGCCATTATAGTGTCGGTGGTTCTGCACATCATATTGATTGCCCTGTTGATTTGGGGCTCTCTGACGCAGACGACTGAAATGGGCGGCGGCGGTGCAGGCGGCGAAGTTATTGACGCCGTCATGGTCGATCCGGGCGCGGTGACCGAGCAGTATAACCGTCAGCAACAGCAGCAGACGGACGCTAAACGCGCGGAGCAGCAACGCCAGAAAAAAGCCGATCAGCAAGCTGAAGAACTACAGCAGAAGCAGGCGGCAGAACAACAACGCCTGAAAGAATTGGAAAAAGAGCGTCTGCAAGCACAGGAAGATGCAAAGCAGGCGGCTGAAGAACAGAAGAAACAAGCCGCTGAACAGCAAAAAGAGGCCGCAGAGCAACAGAAAACTGCTGCTGCCGCTGCTGCCAAAGCGAAAGAAGAGCAGAAGCAGGCTGAAGCAGCTGCGGCCCAGGCCAAAGCAGAGGCCGATAAACTGGTGAAAGCACAGGCTGAAGCTCAGAAGAAAGCCGAAGCTGAAGCCAAGAAAGAGGCTGCTGTAGCCGCTGCGGCGAAGAAACAAGCTGATGCTGACGCGAAGAAAGCGGCAGAAGAGGCGAAAAAGGCTGCCGCAGAAGCTGCTGAAAAGAAAGCTGCTGCTGATGCTGAGAAAAAAGCGGCCGCCGATGCTAAAAAAGCCGCTGCTGCTGAGGCTAAGAAGAAAGCTGCCGCAGAAGCCGCAGCTGCAACGGATGTTGATGACTTATTTGGCGGCTTGGCAAACTCCAAGAATGCGCCGAAAAGTGGTTCAGGTGCTGGCGCTGCTGCAGCCGGTAAAGGTGGTGGCAAGAAGAGCGGGGCATCAGGTGCTGATGTCAGTGGCTATCTGGGCCAGATAACTGCCGCGATCCAAAGTAAATTTTATGATGCAGATCTTTACAAAGGCCGTACCTGTGATCTGCGAATTAAATTGGCACCAGATGGTCTATTAATTGATGTTAAAGCGGAAGGGGGCGACCCGGCACTGTGCCAGGCTGCAATCGCCGCGGCAAAACAAGCAAAAATTCCTAAACCTCCAACTGCGGATGTTTATGAAGTGTTTAAGAATGCTCCGCTTGTATTTAAACCTCAATAAGGTTTGATTGACTGGGATATAACTCTGTTAATCAACCATGGATTATGTAGTTTTGTTTGCGTTGGTTTGTTAAAATTCTGCTAATTATCGCGGGCATCCCGCTCGGATAAGGGAGATAAGATGAAGCAGGCATTTCGAGTAGCGCTAGGCTTTTTAGTTTTATGGGCTTCTGTTTTACATGCAGAAGTTCGAATTGAGATTACCCAAGGGGTAGACTCGGCTCGCCCAATTGGGGTTGTTCCATTCAAATGGATGGGGCCAGGTACACCACCAGAAGAAATTGGCGCTATTGTCGGCGCGGATTTACGTAATAGTGGTAAATTTAACCCAATTGATGCGGCGCGCATGCCACAACAACCTTCCACAGCAGCTGAAGTAACACCTGCGGCCTGGACTGCGTTGGGTATTGATGCCGTTGTTGTTGGTCAGGTTCAACCAAGTGCTGATGGCAGCTACGTGGTTTCTTACCAGTTAGTGGATACTTCTGGTGCGGCCGGTAGCGTTTTGGCGCAAAATCAGTATAAAGTAACCAAGCAATGGCTACGTTATTCTGCGCATACTGCCAGCGACGAAGTATTTGAAAAGTTGACAGGGATTAAAGGTGCTTTCCGTACCCGTATTGCCTATGTTGTGCAAACTAACGGCGGCAAATTCCCACATGAATTGCGGGTTTCTGACTACGATGGCTACAACCAGTTTGTTGTGCATCGTTCTCCTGAACCTTTGATGTCACCAGCCTGGTCTCCAGATGGTAGCAAAATTGCTTATGTAACTTTTGAGAGTGGCAAATCAGCACTGGTTATCCAGACGCTGGCCAATGGTGCAATTAGACAAGTGGCTTCATTCCCTCGTCATAATGGTGCTCCAGCCTTCTCACCGGACGGTTCTAAACTGGCCTTCGCGCTATCTAAAAGCGGCAGCCTGAACTTGTATGTTATGGATCTGGGGTCTGGCCAAATAAGCCAAGTGACTGATGGTCGTAGCAATAACACCGAACCAAGCTGGTTCCCGGATAGCCAGAATTTGGCTTATACCTCGGATCAGGGTGGCCGTCCACAAGTGTATAAAGTGAATATTAATGGCGGTGCACCTCAGCGAATCACGTGGGAAGGTTCTCAGAACCAGAACGCAGATGTGAGTCCTGATGGTAAATTCCTGGCATTGGTTAGCTCCAATGGCGGGGCACAACACATCGCCAAACAGGATCTAGTAACGGGAGCCGTTCAAGTATTAACGGACACGTTCCTGGATGAAACGCCTAGTATCGCGCCTAACGGCACCATGGTTATCTATAGCTCGACACAAGGGCTGGGAGCCGTGTTACAGCTGGTCTCGACTGATGGGCGTTTCAAAGCGCGTCTTCCGGCAACTGATGGACAGGTCAAATTTCCTGCCTGGTCGCCGTATCTGTGATGCATGTGTAAATACGTATGTATGGCAAACTATAAAAAAGGATCAAAGAGATGCAACTGAACAAAGTGCTGAAAGGGCTGATGTTGGCATTGCCAGTTCTGGCTATCGCTGCTTGTAGTTCTAACAAAAGCGCAAATAATGACCAATCTGGCATGGGCGCTGGCACTGGTACAGAAAATGGCAGCAACCTGTCTTCCGAAGAGCAAGCGCGTCTTCAGATGCAAGAACTGCAAAAGAACAATATCGTTTACTTCGGCTTCGATAAATACGATATCGGTTCTGACTTCGCTCAAATGCTGGATGCACATGCTGCATTCCTGCGTAGCAACCCATCTTACAAAGTTGTTGTTGAAGGCCACGCGGATGAACGCGGTACGCCAGAATACAACATCGCGTTGGGCGAGCGTCGTGCAAACGCAGTGAAAATGTATCTGCAAGGTAAAGGCGTTTCTGCTGACCAGATCTCTATCGTTTCTTACGGTAAAGAGAAACCAGCAGTACTGGGCCATGACGAAGCAGCGTTCGCTAAAAACCGTCGTGCAGTTCTGGTTTACTAAGAGAATCGCATGAACAGTAACTTCAGACGTCACTTAGTGGGTCTGTCGTTACTGGTTGGCGTAGCGGTCCCATGGGCCGCTACTGCCCAAGCGCCAATCAGTAATGTCGGCTCCGGCTCGGTAGAAGATCGGGTCACTCAACTTGAGCGTATTTCCAACGCTCACAGCCAGCTATTAACTCAACTTCAGCAACAATTATCAGATTCGCAACGCGATGTAGATAGTTTACGCGGTCAGATCCAAGAAAATCAGTATCAGCTCAATCAAATTGTTGAGCGGCAAAAACAGATCTATCAGCAGATGGATAGTCTGGGTAGTGGTCAGGGGGCGTCGACTTCAACGCCTGCGGCTGCTGGCGCTGCGACAGATAATGCAGCGACAGGAAGTTCTGATACTGCCACCGCAGGCGCAGCAGCGGCTACAGCGGCACCTGCAGCAAGTACTGGTGATGAAAACAGCGATTATAATGCTGCGGTTTCTCTGGCGCTTGAGAAAAAGCAATATGATCAAGCGATCACTGCTTTCCAAAGTTTTGTGAAGCAGTATCCAAAGTCGACTTACCAGCCTAATGCCAACTACTGGCTAGGGCAGTTGTATTACAACAAGGGTAAGAAAGACGATGCCGCATATTATTATGCTGTTGTAGTAAAAAATTATCCCAAGTCTCCAAAAAGTTCAGAAGCAATGTTTAAAGTTGGGGTGATCATGCAGGATAAAGGCCAAAGCGATAAAGCGAAGGCGGTTTATCAACAAGTGATCAAGCAATATCCCAATACCGATGCTGCTAAACAGGCACAGAAACGTTTATCTGCTCTTTAGCCTTTTTCGAGCCCAGGAATTGGTCGCATTGACTAATTTCTGGGCTTTAGCGAGCGAAGAACAAGCAGTTAAACGTATTAACAGAAATTTAAGTTGCACTGTGAAGAGAAATTAGTAATATATGCCGCCGTTGCCAAGACAACTGTAAAACGTTAAAGCAGCAGGAAATTATAGTAGGCAGTAACGCATAATGGGTCGTTAGCTCAGTTGGTAGAGCAGTTGACTTTTAATCAATTGGTCGCAGGTTCGAATCCCGCACGACCCACCATTATGTTTTGTAGTAAAGAATTAAGCAGTACCGCATGACAGCGGGTCGTTAGCTCAGTTGGTAGAGCAGTTGACTTTTAATCAATTGGTCGCAGGTTCGAATCCCGCACGACCCACCATTTATATCGAATAGGCAGGATTTCAAATCGTTGGGATGAGAACCGTTAAAGGTTCGAGTCGAGCGAAGCGAGACAACAATGCATAGCGTTGGCCTGAAAGGTGAGTCCGCAGGACGAATAATCCCGCACGACCCACCATTCTTCCGAAGTTCGGTTTGAATGTAAGAAGTTGAAATCATCGCAACGATATTCCTCTTCCTGTTTTGTCTCGCAGTATTTTCTAAAGTGTTTAAGCAATAATACATAATGGGTCGTTAGCTCAGTTGGTAGAGCAGTTGACTTTTAATCAATTGGTCGCAGGTTCGAATCCCGCACGACCCACCATTATGAAGAACTGTAGGGCGATCAAATCGTGGGATGAGAACCGTTAAAGGTTCGAGCCGAGCGAAGCGAGACAGCAACGCGCTAGCGTTGACCCGAAGGGCGAGTCCGTAGGACGAGTAATCCCGCACGACTGGCAATGAATTGTCATTAAGCAGCAATACATAATGGGTCGTTAGCTCAGTTGGTAGAGCAGTTGACTTTTAATCAATTGGTCGCAGGTTCGAATCCCGCACGACCCACCATTATATCAAGTACCTCAATAACTCCTCCAAACCCAGAAATCACATACACAAAATCGTGTGGGTGAGACCCTGCGTTCAGGTTCGAGCCGAGCGAAGCGAGACAGCAACGCGCTAGCGTTGACCCGAAGGGTGAGTCCACAGGACGAATCATCCCGCACGACCCACCATTATGTCGTAAGCAGTACCGCATTATTCTCCCAATCACTCTCTTCTCTTTTACTCATCCCACTCAAAAACCTTTTTATCCTCTTCTTATTCTCAATATAAACCCTATAATCTTCTAATATCTCTTCTACCACTTAATTTCCCACCTCATTTTTAACTCTATTAAACATTTTTGCCATTATCAGACAAAATTTGGCGACTTTTTGCTAAATATTGAGTATTTTGTTTAGGATAAAAAACAAACCAATCTTACTGGCGACCTGAGATGTACAATGGCGCCGGAATCACTGGCAATAGAGATGTGAGCGATGAGCGAAACTTTTGATGTGAATGCGGCTATTTATCCTTTCCCTCCGCGACCTGTCCCGCTGGATGTGGATCAAAAAGCCTTTTACCGTGAGAAAATCAAAACACTGCTAAAGCAGCGCGATGCCGTGTTGGTCGCTCACTATTATACTGACCCCGAAATCCAGGCTTTAGCCGAGGAAACCGGCGGTTGTGTGGCTGACTCCCTTGAAATGGCGCGATTTGGTAATAATCACCCTGCATCTACCTTGCTGGTCGCTGGCGTACGCTTTATGGGGGAAACCGCCAAAATACTTAATCCAGAAAAACAAGTATTGATGCCTACTCTCAATGCTGAATGCTCACTGGATTTAGGTTGCCCGGCAGATGAGTTTGCCGCGTTTTGCGACAGTCACCCTGACCGCACTGTTGTGGTATACGCCAATACTTCGGCCGCCGTAAAAGCCAGAGCCGATTGGGTGGTAACCTCCAGTATCGCCGTTGAATTAATTGAACACCTCGATAGCTTGGGCGAGAAAATAATCTGGGCCCCTGATCGTCATCTTGGCAATTATGTACAGAAAAAGAGTGGGGCGGATGTACTGTGCTGGCAAGGGGCGTGTATCGTCCATGACGAGTTTAAAACCCAAGCACTGGCCCGGATGAAAGCATTACATCCCGATGCTGCGGTATTGGTCCACCCGGAATCACCACAGGCGGTGGTTGATATGGCTGATGCTGTCGGATCGACCAGTCAATTGATTCAGGCGGCAAAAACACTGCCGCAGAAAAAACTGATCGTGGCAACAGACCGGGGCATTTTTTACAAGATGCAGCAGGCTTGCCCGGATAAAGAGTTATTCGAAGCACCGACCGCCGGTGAAGGGGCAACTTGCCGAAGCTGCGCACATTGCCCATGGATGGCGATGAATGGTCTCAAGGCGATTGCTGAGGGGCTGGAGCAGGGTGGGGTGATGCATGAGATACATGTTGATGAAGAATTGCGTCAGCAGGCGCTGATACCCTTGAATCGCATGCTGGATTTTGCCAATCAACTCAAATTGCAGATCAAAGGTAATGCCTGAGCAGTGAAGAGTACCTAATAACCCTCATACTCAGCTAATGACCCCCAAAGAACTTGGCGTTGCAGGTAGGCGGCTAATCACCTCGCGGCTTTAAGTACGAAGGGCAGAAGATAAAAGGACTGTCAGATGGATTTCTTCAGTACAAGCAACATATTGGTACATATTCCGCTAGGGGCAGGAGGCTATGACCTGTCGTGGATTGAGGCCATTGGGACGCTATTTGGCTTGTTGTGTATCTGGTTCGCCAGCAAAGAGAAAATCATCAACTATTTGTTTGGTTTGATTAACGTGACGCTGTTCGCGGTGATTTTCTTCCAGATCCAGCTTTATGCCAGTTTATTACTCCAGCTGTTCTTCTTCGTAGCCAATATTTATGGTTGGTATGCCTGGAGTAAACAAACCCCCGATAACCAAGCTGAATTGAAAATTCGCTGGTTGTCCTTGCCAAAAGCATTGGCGTGGGGAGCGGTCTGTGTGGGCGGTATCACTTTGATGACATTGCATATTGATACGGTATTTGCCTGGCTTACCCGTGCGGCGGTGACGGTAATGCAAAGCTTGGGTGCTAATGTGCAAATGCCAGAGTTGCAGCCAGATGCCTTCCCATTCTGGGACTCCACCATGATGGTCTTGTCGATTGTGGCGATGATCCTGATGACGCGCAAATATGTTGAAAACTGGCTGATTTGGGTGGTGATTGATGTTATCAGTGTGGCAATTTTCGCCTATCAAGGTGTCTATGCCATGGCGTTGGAATATGTGTTACTGACGCTGATTGCGCTGAATGGTTCTTGGTTGTGGATCAAGAGCGCGGCGCGGAATCATTCTCGCCCACTGTCCCCCCAAAGTTAGCAATACCAAAGTTCAATAGATTTTGCGTGAAAGTATTCGTCAGGCGAGCTTCTGTCAGTGGTCAGCCACCGCAGAATACTCGCCTGATTGGCTTTCACCTTCAATGATGGTGATGGTGGTGCCCTTCGGTGCTGACGGCCTGATTGATAGCACAATCAGGGGCTCGACAGTGCTGATATTCCATCTGAATGGTGGCATGACCAATATTGTAATGGTGCAGTAAATAATGCTGGATACGTTGCAATAACTCATCATTATCTTGTGGCGGGATCACCTGCACATGCAGTGTCATTAGCCGCTGGTCGCCGACTTGCCATAGATGGATATGATGGGCATCCCGCACTTCATATATATTGGTGCATAAGTCTTTGCGCAGTTTGTTGATATCAATCTCTTGCGGCGCACCTTCCAACAGCTCGTGAAAACTCTCTTTCAACAACCGCCAGGCACTGCGTAGCACCAAGACGGAGACCAGGACCGACAGAATCGGGTCAATTGGTGTCCAGCCGGTGGTGAGGATAACCACCGCCGCGACAATGGCTCCTACAGAGCCTAATAAGTCGCCAAGTACGTGCAAGGCGGCGGCTCGGACATTGATATTCTTCTCTTCCTCTCCCCGATGAAGTATCCAGAAGCAGAAAATATTCGCGAATAACCCGAGGATAGCGATGACTAACATCGGAATTCCCATGACCTCATGGGGGGAAAAGAAGCGGCGAACCGCCTCCCAAACAATCAATACTACAATCAGCAACAATGCTGCTGCATTAACAAAAGCCGCCAGCGTCGTCAGACGCAAATAGCCAAAGGTATGGCGAGAGTCGGGTTTTCGCTGTGAAAAATGCACTGCCATTAATGCAATAAAGAGCGCAGCAGAATCGGTCAGCATATGCCCAGCATCAGCCAACAGTGCCAGTGAACCCGATAGCCAGCCACCAATGGCCTCTGCCACCATAAATACCGTGGTGACAGCGAAGGCAACCAGCAGCCGCTTACTATTGCTGTCTTGCGGGAAAAACGATGATGCAGCCATATTTATCCTTTCACCATGGGTCATAAAATGCGAGCACAAAACCAGATGGTTGATGTTAACTCTGATAGGATTTCATTCAAAGATTGATACGCATTATAGATTAATGTGAGTGTTGCGGTTTTTCTGTGCTGAGCCTCTAATGCAATAAAGTAGATTTACAGCGGTCAATTCACCCGCTAGATTGGTTCAGTTAGATTGCTAAAATAATGGTTGTGCGATGACCGTCAGAGACTTAATGGAAGAACTATGAATTACCTGAATGATGACCTACGGATTAATGAAATTAAGGAACTCCTGCCACCTGTTGCTTTGTTAGAGAAGTTTCCGGCCAGTAATCATGCCGCCGAAACTGTCGCCAAGACTCGCACGGCTATTCACAACATTTTGCGCGCTCAAGATGATCGCCTGCTGGTGGTGATTGGCCCATGCTCGATTCATGACACTCAGGCGGCAAAAGAGTATGCGGCTCGTTTACTGACGCTGCGTGAAGAGCTACAAGGTGAGCTGGAAGTGGTAATGCGCGTGTATTTTGAAAAACCGCGTACTACGGTAGGTTGGAAAGGTCTGATTAACGATCCGCACATGGATGGTAGTTACGATATCAATGATGGTCTGCGTATTGCGCGTAAGTTGCTGTTGGACATTAATGATAGCGGCTTACCGGCTGCGGGTGAGTTTCTGGATATGATTACCCCGCAATATTTGGCTGACCTGATGAGCTGGGGAGCTATTGGCGCTCGGACGACGGAATCTCAGGTTCACCGTGAGCTGGCTTCTGGCCTCTCTTGCCCGGTTGGTTTTAAAAATGGTACTGATGGCACCATTAAAGTGGCTATTGATGCCATCAATGCCGCCAGTGCGCCGCACTGTTTCCTGTCAGTGACCAAGTGGGGTCACTCTGCGATTGTTAATACCGCAGGTAACGATGATTGCCATATCATTCTGCGCGGCGGTAAAGAGCCAAACTACAGCAGCGCACATGTTGCTGAAGTTAAAGCTGGGCTGAGCAAAGCAGGTCTGGAACCACAAATCATGATTGATTTCAGCCATGCTAACAGCAGCAAGCAGTTTAAAAAGCAGATGGAAGTGGGTACCGATGTGTGCCGCCAGATTGCTCAGGGCGAAAAGTCTATTATGGGCGTGATGATCGAAAGTCATCTGGTGGAAGGTAATCAGAATCTGGAAAGTGGCGAGCCACTGACTTACGGCAAGAGTGTCACCGATGCCTGTATTGGCTGGGAAGATACGGAAGTGTTGCTGCGTCAGTTGTCGAACGCGGTGAAAGCGCGTCGTCAGTAAGCTTTTGTGCTGGTCATTTAAGTTGCTCGACAAATAAAAACCCCCGACATTAATGATGTGCGGGGGTTTTTTAATGGCGCTAATCAGGAGTAATTACTTAGCTTTACCCTGATTGGCAACAGCAGCAGCTTTCGCGGCGATCTCTTCCGCATTGCCCAAATAGTAGTGCTTGATGGGTTTGAAGTTTTCATCAAACTCATACACCAATGGCACGCCAGTTGGGATGTTCAGCTCAAGAATTTCTTCTTCGTTCAGGTTATCCAGATATTTGACCAGAGCACGCAGCGAGTTACCGTGGGCGGCGATAATCACACGCTCACCACTGGCAATACGTGGTTTGATAACTTCTTCCCAGTAAGGGATAACACGTTCAATGGTCAGTGCCAGGCTTTCAGTGGTTGGCAGCTCTGCATCGGTTAATTTTGCATAACGTGGGTCATGGCCTGGGAAACGCTCATCGCTTTTTTCCAGCGCAGGAGGGGTGATAGCAAAACCACGACGCCACAATTTAACTTGGTCATCACCGTATTTAGCTGCGGTCTCGGACTTATCCAGACCTTGCAGAGCGCCATAATGACGTTCATTCAGCTTCCAGGTTTTTTCGGTTGGCAACCAAGCTTGGTCCAACTCATCCAGAATGCTCCACAGGGTGTGGATTGCGCGTTTCAGTACTGAGGTGTAGGCGAAATCAAAAGTAAAACCTTCGTCTTTCAACAGCTTACCCGCTGCTTTTGCTTCAGTACGGCCTTTTTCAGACAAATCAACGTCATACCAGCCAGTGAAGCGGTTTTCGTTGTTCCATTGACTTTCACCGTGACGTACCAGAACCAGCTTTGTTACTGCCATAGTTCGAACTCCTCAAGTAACTAATTTATTCAATGATAACTATTATCATTATATTGCGGGATTGCCGCAGACAGCAATCGTTTGTGTTTAACCATAGCCAATTTTTTACATTAGCGTAAGAGTGGGCGTCGAATCGATTCTGCAAAATCTGTAACCAATTAATATATGGAATATTAAATACCCCATATACCCGTAGCTTGTGAAGCCGCAGGGGCGTTAGCTGCGCCTACCTGCGACTCCAAGGGCTTTGGTTATGAATGGTTATTATAGAGGGGGGGGTTAAGCCGCTTTTTTCAGGCAAGTGCTCATAAAGGTTTTGCGGGCATCGCCTTTTAACTCTTTGGTGGCGGCTTCCGCGTTACAGCTTTTCATTTTCTGCTGCTGCGGCGTCAGCGCTTTTTCATCAGGATGAACCTGTGCTTTTAGGCACTGGCTCATGAATTTCTTCCGGTCATCGCCTTTCAGTGATTGGGTGGTCGCCTGCTGATTACAATCGGTCATTTTTTTCTGCTGGGCGGCTTGTGCGGGCGAGGGGGTCTTAGCCGTCTCTGCTGCCATCACATTGGCACTGAGTAATAATCCGGCAGAGAGCAACCATAGGGTAGTTAGACGCATATGAGTTCCCTTTATTGAGGCACTGTTTATATAAGGAAAGTTGGATTCTGCGAGGCGTCAGTACGGCTGCCTGACAGATGCTGTTAAGCGTAGTCGGCAGCCGTAAATAAAAACAGTTATAACGCAATAAAGTGATAAACGGTGGTCGCGTGGTAGGTTTTCCCCGGTTTTAGCCAACAATCGGGTTGCGGCCATTCAGGGTGGTTGGGGCTATCGGGCAGGAATTCACTTTCCAGTGCGACGCCGGTGTAACTGGCGTAAGTTCCGCCATTACGTGAGGGGGTTCCGCCCAAGAAATTGCCGCTATACAACTGCAATGCCGGAGCCGTGGTATAGACACTCATCTGGACCTGATTATCTGACGACCACAAATGAGCCGCCGGGCTTTCGGTGGCGCCACAAGTACGATGCAGCAGATAGGCATGGTCATAGCCTTTCACCCGCTGCTGGCAGCGGTCTTGCAGGAAGTCTCGAGCCAAGGTTTTGGCTTGGCGGAAATCCATACCGGTTTTCTCAACGTTAGCTAGCCCACCGGTTGGAATCCCGTTACTGTCGACCGGCAAATATCTGTCGGCAAACAACTGCAACCGGTGTGCCCGAACATCATGCCCTTCGCCATCAAGGTTAAAGTAAGCATGATTGGTCAGATTCACTGGGCAGGTTTTGTCGACCTGTGCCTGATAGTGAATTTCTAATCGGTTATCTTCAGTTAAGAGATATTGGACTTCAGCAGTGAGATTGCCGGGGAAACCTTGATCGCCATCGGGAGAATGCAGTTGGTAAGTGACCTGCTTTTCATCCTGTTTAACTTTTTGCCAGCGTCGAGTATGGAAGCCTTCAGGGCCACCATGCAGTTGGTTAACACCTTGATTGGGTATCAGGTGAAGGATTTCGCCGTCCACCGTGATTTGTGCATTAGCAATGCGATTGGCATAGCGGCCGACGGTTGCCCCAAGATATGCTGCTTGACGCAGATAATCAGCAGGTGTCTGGCAGCCCAGCAGTAACTCACGCTTTTCGCCCCCTTTGAGTGGCAATATTGCAGACAACCAAGTTGCGCCCCAATCCATCAGCGTCACACTCATACCTGCTTTATTATGCAATTCGGTCAATTCAAAGGGGTGACCATCCGGTGCTAACTGGTCAACACTGCTTAATGATGCAGCGTCGTTTTTCAGCATAAACCCGCTCCTTGTGAAGCCTGACAGACGTAGAAAGTTTCTGTTCGCCCGTCGCTGTACTGCGGATATTCCCGCGCCACGGCAGTACGAACCGGTTCGACCAGCGATGTTGGCATTAGCGCGACAATACAGCCACCAAAGCCACCGCCAGTCATTCGAACACCACCTTGCTCTCCAATGACGGATTTCACAATATCCACCAAGTGGTCGATCGGCGGAACTGTGATCTCGAAATCATCACGCATTGAAATATGAGACTCGTGCATCAATTGCCCCATCAATTTCAAATCCCCGCCAGCTAATGCATCTGCTGCTGCCAGAGTACGTTCATTTTCAGTAATCACATGGCGAGCGCGTTTAGCTACGACGGGATCGAGCTCATCCTGGATCGAGAAAAACAGGTTAGGATCAACATCGCGTAACGCTTTGACGCCAAAGAAACGAGCCGCAGTTTCGCATTGCTGACGGCGAGTGTTGTACTCGCTATCAACCAGACCCCGTTTCACATTGGAGTTAATAATCACCACCGCCACATTTTCTGGCATAGGTACTGCACGAGTTTCAAGGGTGCGACAGTCGATCAGTAGCGCGTGATCTTGCTCGCCCAGCGCTGAAATCAACTGATCCATAATGCCGCAGTTACAGCCGACAAATTGGTTCTCAGCCTCTTGCCCATTCAGCGCCAGCTCCACGCCACTCAGGGGAAGTTGGTAGAGTGACTGCAACGCCTGACCCACCGCCACCTCTAAGGAAGCGGAAGAGCTTAAACCGGCCCCTTGTGGCACATTGCCACTGATCACCAGGTCAGCACCGCCAAAATCGGCATGGCGTAACTGTAAATGTTTTACCACGCCCCGCACATAATCAGCCCAGCGGTAGTCTGGATGCGAGACGATAGGCGCATCGAGCGAGAATATATCTTGCTGATTTTCATAATCAGCCGCAATAACACGAATCTGGCGGTCATCGCGTTTACCGCAACTGATTACAGTTTCATAATCAATGGCACAGGGCAGGACAAAACCATCATTGTAATCGGTATGCTCGCCAATGAGATTGACGCGGCCCGGTGCTTTAATGGTGATGTCAGGTTCATGATTAAACTGTTGACGGAAAATGGCCTGGGTATGCTGCTTTAAACTCATTATTTGACTCCAGCTTCTCGATAATGAACATCACTTACTGCCCGCAGGTGTTCAGCCGCCTGTTCTGCTGTAAGGTCTCGCTGGGTTTCAGCCAGCATTTCATAGCCCACCATAAATTTCCGCACTGACGCTGAGCGCAGCAGTGGTGGATAAAAATGCGCGTGTAACTGCCAATGCGTATTGTCATCCGTGTTGTAAGGTGCACCGTGCCATCCCATTGAATAAGGGAATGAGCATGAGAACAAATTGTCGTAGCGGCTGGTCAGTTTTTTCAATGCAATAGCCAGATCGCCGCGTTGTTCATCGGACAATGCCTCTAGTCGCAGGACATGAGCTTTTGGCAGCAGCAAAGTTTCAAATGGCCATGCCGCCCAGTAGGGCACTACCGCCAGCCAGTGTTCGGTTTCAACCACGGTTCGGCTACCGTCGAGGCGTTCACGTTCAACATAGTCGAGTAGCATGGGGGATTGATGCTGCTGAAAATACTGCTGCTGCAAGCGGTCTTCGCGCGCGGCTTCATTCGGTAAAAAGCTATTCGCCCAAATTTGCCCATGAGGATGCGGATTGGAGCAACCCATTGCCGCGCCTTTATTTTCAAACACTTGTACCCATGGATACGTTTTACCCAGTTCGGCACTTTGCTGCTGCCAGGTTTGGATGACGTGCTCCAACGCCGGTAATGTCAGTTGCGGCAAGGTTTTGCTGTGATCCGGCGAGAAGCAAATGACTCGGCTGGTCCCGCGTGCACTTTGGCTACGCATCAGTGGGTCATCACTTTGTGGCGCGTCAGGCGTATCGGGCATCAGTGCCGCAAAGTCATTGGTAAATACATAGGTTGACGGGTAGTCAGGATTCACATCACCGGTCACTCGGGTATTGCCGGGGCATAAGAAGCAATCAGGGTCATGCGTCGGTAAACTCTCGGTAGCAGGTGCTTCCTGCTGGCCTTGCCAAGGGCGTTTGGCCCGATGCGGCGACACCAGCACCCACTGATCGCTCAGCGGGTTATATCTGCGATGTGGATGATCCACAGGGTTAAAATCAGTCATAAAAATACCTTAATCGGGATAGCCCTGAGGATTATTGGATTGCCAGCGCCAGGTATCTGCCGCCATTTCATCGAGTGAGCGGCTGACCCGCCAACCCAGCCGCTCTGCCGCCTTGGTGGGATCGGCCCAATAAGCGGGAAGATCACCCTCACGACGTGGGGCAAAATGGTAGGCCAGCGGCTTGCCACAAGCTTTGCTGAATGCCTCGACCACTTGTAAAACACTGTGGCCGACGCCCGCGCCAAGATTGAAAATATGCACGCCGGGCTGATTGTGTAGCTTTTTCATTGCAGCGACATGGCCATCAGCCAAATCAACCACATGAATATAATCACGCACTCCAGTGCCATCGGGGGTTGGGTAGTCATTGCCGAAAATGGACAAAGATTCACGACGGCCCACAGCCACTTGTGCAATAAATGGCATCAGGTTATTCGGGATACCCTGTGGATCTTCCCCCATCAGCCCCGACGGATGCGCACCGACCGGATTGAAATAGCGTAAAATGGTCATATTCCACTGTGGATCAGCCAGTTGCACATCTTGCAGAATCTGCTCAACCATCAATTTGCTCTGACCATATGGGCTGGAAGGCGTGCCCGTCGGGAAGCTTTCAACATAAGGAATTTGTGGTTGATCGCCATAGACCGTGGCAGAAGAGCTAAAGATAAAGTTTTTGACTTGTGCGGCGCGCATCGCTTCCAGCAAAACTAAGGTGCCATAAACATTATTATCGTAATATTCCAGCGGCTTACTGACAGATTCCCCCACCGCTTTTAAGCCAGCAAAATGAATGACGGCATGAATAGGATGAGCGGCAAATATTTTGTCGAGCAGTGCGCGATCGCGGACATCCCCCTGATAAAGCTCAGGGGTGTAGCCGGTCAAACTGTTGATCCGAGCTAATACGCTGGATTTGCTGTTGCAAAGGTTGTCGAGGATCACCGGTTTATAGCCAGCTTCAATCAATTGCACACAGGTATGGCTACCAATGTAACCGCTACCACCTGTTACCAGAACGTACATAAAAGACTCCTCGAATGACTTTTGTCTAAGAAAGATAACATGCCATTATGTGAGAAAAGGTGATCTGCGCTCAATAATGGAATCGTTTACATTTAAATTCTTTCTAGCTTAATCTCTGTGGGAGCATAAATACAGGGGGAATAAACTAGGATAGGTAAAAAATCGTAGAAATCTCGGGCATGACAAAGATAACTGAAGTGGTAGCGTTCTCATCCATCAATTTAGCAGGAATGTCCTATCCCCTGCGTCCTTGGCACCAGAGAGTTGTTAGCTGCTTTCACTCACCCGAATCACTGACTTGGGTCGGGTCATCGGGATGAGTTTGTTTGCTAGCTATCGGCTGTTGAGGATAGTTGGGTCATTAAGGATTAATGAGCCACGTACAATGGATAGGTAAAGAACAGCAGATGCATCAAGTTCAGGCCGAAATGGAATGCGACGGCTACCCACAAACGGCCACTCCACAACCACGCCAGACCATAAATCACCCCAGCTAATGCCGCGAACACCATTAACAGTGGGCCGCCAGCAAAATGTGCAGCACCAAAGAGTAGCGCGGTGAGCAGCAGTGCCGGGTAGTTGCCAAGACATTGGCTTAAACGTTGTTGCAAATAACCCCGGAAAAGCGCTTCTTCGGCCAGGCAAACAAAGAAAACATTGGCGATAACAAAAGAGCCAAACCATGCTGGCGTGTGCATCTCAATTTTTAAGCCGCCTAAGGCGACAGCCAGCAGCAGTAGCGCAGGTACGCTGACTATCAAGCTAATCCAGCCAAGTTTACTGACTGATAGCTGCTTTTTAGCCACAAATAAGGTTGGCAAACAGGCGAGCAGGATAAAGGGCACCAGTGCCTTATCCAGATTGTAATACATGCTAAAGGCCGCACTGAGTGGCCCGACATTCACTTTATCCAATACTTTCAGATTGTTAAATCCGGGTACCAGATGCAGGAACAAGGCGATGGCGGCTAACACCAAGAGCAGCTCAAGGCCAGCAGCCAACCATTTCCGTTGGCGGTATTTTTTCAGCAGTAGTGCCGCAACCAACGTTAGCAGCAAGAATGCCGCTGATGGCAGTGTCAGAACCCCATGATAAAGCGCAATCGATAAGGAAAGAGCTAAGAGAAACAGGGAGAGTACCCGGTTAATTGATAAGAAAAGCAGTGATGCAGCTAGTACGCCCCACATAAGTCATCCCTTTACTATTAAGTCCATATTCTAAGCCAGCTAATATAAAGCGGTTATCCGCCGTCAGCATCAATGATGGCTGACAGCGGGAATAGTAGCATAGCCGAATGCCAATGACTCTCAGCTCCGTTGAGAAAAATTCTCATTATTTCTGGAGTAATATCATGAGATATATTTTTTACTCATATTTAATGAGGAAGTTCCTCTTGGTGATAGCGATAAATATCGCCATCAGGCACAAAAGTTAAACGATGAGTAATACACAGTGGCGCATCTTCAGCATGGTGAGAGACAAACAGCAGTTGAGTATCGCCCTCGCCAATCATCACATCAATAAAACGCCGTACTAACAAACGGTTAAGCGGGTCTAAACCTTGCAACGGCTCATCAAGAATCAATAGCGCAGGGTGCTTAACAAGTGCTCGAGCGATTAATGCCAATCGCTGCTGGCCCCAGGATAAACTGTGGAAAGGCAGGTCTGCTGTATTGGCAGAAAAACCAAGTAAGGCAAGCCATTGATCAGCAAGTTGTTGTTGGCGATCAGATACCGCCTGATAAATACCAATTGAGTCAAAGAAACCTGATAAAATTACCGTCCGCAAGTTAGTGCTGACCCGATAATCCAAATGTAGGCTGCTGCTGACATAGCCGATATGGCGTTTGATGTCCCAGATGGTTTCACCACTTCCCCGGCGGCGGCCAAATAAGGTTAAATCATTACTATAACCTTGCGGATGGTCGCCGGTAATCAGGCTGAGTAAGGTTGATTTCCCCGCACCATTCTGGCCGATAATCTGCCAGTGTTCGCCGGGGTTAACCTGCCAGCTCAGGTGGTGCAAAATCGGACGGTCATTGTACTCAACTACCCCATTACGCAAAATAATCAGCGGCTTATCTTGAGGTAAGCGAGCTTGCTGTTGTGGGGATTCAGTTTCCGGTAGTTGTAGCCCATCAATATTTTCACTGTGCGCGAGCTGAGCAATCAGAGCTTCGGACAGAATCTGTTGGCGCGGGCCGGTGTGGGATAAGTGGCAATCCGCCAGCACGCCGACATGCTGCACAAAATCTGGGATATCATCAAAGCGGTTAAGCACCAACACCAGCGTGACACCTTGCGCTGAAAGGGTGGATAGCATTTCCGCCAACTGAGCACGAGCGGAGATATCCAGGCCATCAAACGGCTCATCCAAAATCAGCAAGTCGGGTTGTGGCATTAATGCACGGCACAACAATGTCTTGCGCGTTTCCCCGGTAGACAGATATTTAAAACGACGTGACAGTAAATGACTGATACCAAATTGAGTTGCCAGTTGCTGACATCGCGATGAATCGCTCACTTCTTCCTGAATGATTTCAGCGGTCGTGCGCCCAGTATCGTCTTCATCAGCACTGAGTAAATCGGTGTTATTGCGCTGCCATTCTTCACTGACTAACTGTTGCAGTTGTTCGAATGATAAACGCACAATATGGTTGAAATTGCTCTGGCGGGTGCCTGTCAGTAGAGTCAGTTCCCCGGATAGCGCTTTGGCGAGCGCCGATTTACCACTGCCGTTAGCCCCGACAAATGCCCAGCTATCGGCAGGTTGTCCTTTATCACCAGAAAGAATGCGTAACTCTGGCAAGGTGAGTGTCCGGGTGTCACTCAGGCGAAAACAACCTTGCGATATTTGCAACTCAGACATCGTCTTTCCCATATTCTGCAACACAATAATAGTGTTAGGGATATGCGGAAAGGGGGAAAAAGTCAACAGGTAAATATTCTGTTAACGTTGAGTGCTTTTGCTTAATTATTTAGCAAAGTGTCGCGATAATGACTCTATCTGCGTTGAATTGTGCAATAACGTCACTACCCACTCGCAAATTCAGTTTATGTAATTCACTGTTGCTTTGTGTCGAGCAGAGACTAGCCCCTCCTGCCAGAGCCACGATAACTTCACTGTGTTCATTACCCGGCTCAATACTTGCCACCTTACCGGGCAGGGAGTTATCAGCAGCTCCGGCCAGTGCTTGATCTGTAACCAGCTTTATCCACGGGGCTTTGATCAAGGCTAGCACTTCCTTGCCAGCAGAAAGCTGGAGTCGATCGGCACTTTGCTGGGTTAGGGCGGCAGATAAACGGGTCTTACCATCAGATAGCAGAATATTGATATGCTGTTGAACTTGCTGATGGTCGCGCTCAATCACGGTACCGAAAAACTGATTGCGGGCGCTGGTTTGCAGTGAAAAACGTGAAATAGCGGCTAACAGACTATCCAGCGGCATAGAATCATCTTTCAGAGTATCAAAGGCTTTTTGTTGAATTTTTTCAAGTAAATCATAGAGCTGAATTAAACGCTCACCATAGCCGGTCAAAAAGGCACCGCCACCACCTTTGCCGCCAGTTGCCCGTTCAACTAGTGTTTCTTCCGCCAATGTATTCATTTCATTGATGGCGTCCCAAGCACTTTTGTAGCTAATGCCAGCCAGTTTTGCCCCCTGACTGATAGAACCTGTGTTCTGTATTTGCTTTAGTAATGAAATGCGGCGGGGATCGGCAAACAGTCGCTGCTGAAGTTTTAGAGTGAGTAGGATTTCGGCCTGCATATTTTTTGCTCCAGCGGGAAACGGTTATTGTGACTCAATAGGTTGTGTATATCCAATCAACGGCAAGTACGCAAGGTTGAGCCACAAACCGCACGTTTGGCAGGTTACATTCTTTTATTGTTGGTTAAAATAACCGAGCTTATTCATTGCTGATATAATTTACAGTGAATACATAATGTTTATTGTGATAACGTGGGTTATCGCTCTTTAAGTAGTAAACTGAGAGGCTGGCATGTTAGAACTATTGAAAAGTCTGGTCTTTGCTGTAGTCATGGTTCCCGTAGTGATGGCAGTGATTTTGGGCTTGATCTATGGGCTGGGTGAACTGTTCAACATCATTTCCAAGACCGGTCATAGCAAAGAACGCTCCTAATTAATTAGGTCTGTTGTATACGATTTCTGAATGCCTGGCGTGTGAACGCTGGGCATTTTCGTTTTTGCCTTTTGTTTCATTTCCCTGCATGACTCCTATAACTCAAGAAAGCTCACATCTTGTCGATAAACTGCATGACCTGCCTATAATGTTACGTTATATTTCAATGTATATAACGATTTCATTAACCCGGAGAACAACATGAAAAATCAATACGGAAAAGTGAGTAAATGGGTAGCAAGTGCAGCATTGCTGGCAGCTTTTTCCGGCACGACGATGGCCGCCGAAAATATTACGGTTTTTGCTGCGGCTTCTCTGACTAATGCACTACAAGACATTGCCGCGCAGTATAAAAAAGAGAAGCAGGTTGATGTGGTCTCTTCCTTTGCCTCGTCTTCAACACTGGCACGCCAGATTGAGCAGGGTGCTCCCGCCGATCTGTTTATTTCTGCTGACCAGCAATGGATGGATTATGCGATTGATAAGCAACAAATAGTTGCCAATACGCGCTATACTTTGTTAGGTAACGAATTGGTGTTGATCGCGCCACAAGACAGCAAAATTGATAAAGTTGAGATTGATAAAAAAACCGACTGGAAGAAATTGCTGGATGGCGGCCGCTTGGCTGTCGGCGATCCTGACCACGTTCCGGCGGGTATTTACGCCAAAGAAGCACTCGAGAATTTAGGTGCCTGGGAAACGCTAGCACCGGTAATGGCGCGTGCTGATAACGTACGTAATGCCATGACATTGGTTGAGCGCTCAGAAGCACCACTGGGTATTGTGTATGGTTCAGATGCCATAGCCAGTAAGAAAGTGAAGGTTGTTGGAATATTCCCGGAAGCAACTCATAAGCCGGTTGAATACCCAATGGCAATTGTTAAGGGCCATGAAAATCCGACCGTTACTGCTTTCTATGATTATCTGAAAACCCCAGCAGCGGCCGCTATTTTCAAAAATTATGGATTTACCCCACGCTAATGATATTGAGCGAGTATGAGTGGCAGGCAATTATTCTTAGCCTGAAGGTTTCTGGTGTTGCGGTGGTGTGGAGTTTGCCATTAGGTATCCTGATGGCATGGATTCTAGTGCGCTGCCGCTTCCCCGGTAAATCATTGTTAGATAGCATTATTCATTTACCGCTGGTATTGCCTCCCGTCGTCATCGGTTATTTGTTGCTGGTGAGCATGGGGCGGCGCGGCTTTATTGGTGAATGGTTGTATAGCTGGTTTGGCATTAACTTCAGTTTCAGTTGGCGCGGTGCCGCGCTAGCCTCGGCGGTGGTGGCTTTCCCGCTGATGGTCAGGGCTATTCGTCTGGCGCTAGAGGCGGTGGATACCCGTTTGGAGCTAGCAGCGCGGACCTTAGGCGCGAATCCGTGGCGGGTATTTTTCACCATCACGCTGCCGCTTTCTTTGCCTGGGGTCATTGCCGGAACAGTATTGTCGTTTGCCCGCTCGCTGGGGGAATTTGGCGCAACCATCACCTTCGTGTCGAACATTCCCGGTGAAACGCGCACCATTCCGCTGGCGATGTATACCCTGATTCAAACGCCGGGAGCGGAGGCCGCTGCGGGGCGTCTGTGTGTTATTGCTATTATTCTTTCATTGGTTTCTCTGTTGTTGTCTGAGTGGCTGGCTCGTTGGGGTAAAAAACGCATGGGGGCACCATGCTAGAGTTGGATTTCAGTCAACAACTGGGTGACTTGCATTTGCAAGTGTCCACTAATTTACCCGCACAGGGTATCACCGCGATTTTTGGTTTGTCTGGCGCGGGTAAGACCTCACTAATCAATGTGATTGGTGGCTTGACTCGCCCACAGCAAGGCAAAGTGGTGCTTAATGGCCGGGTGCTGGTGGATGCCGAGCGGCAAATTTATCTGCCACCGGAAAAGCGGCGGGTAGGGTATGTGTTTCAGGATGCCCGTCTGTTTCCCCATTATAGTGTGATAGGCAATTTGCAGTACGGTATGAGCCCGTCAATGCGCGGGCAGTTTGATACTATCGTCGGGTTGTTGGGGATCGAGCCGTTATTACGGCGTTTTCCGTTAACACTTTCTGGTGGAGAGAAGCAGCGAGTGGCGATTGGCCGTGCATTGCTGACGGCACCAGAGCTGCTGTTGATGGATGAGCCACTCGCCTCACTGGATTTGCCGCGCAAGCGGGAGTTGCTGCCTTATCTGGAGCGGCTGGGGAAAGATGTTAATACCCCCATTCTGTATGTCAGCCACAGCATGGATGAGATTTTGCGTTTGGCTGATCAAGTGGTAGTGATGGATGCCGGTAAAGTTCGCGCTGTCGGCGAGTTAGAAGAGGTGTGGGCCAGTAGTGCACTACGTCCGTGGCTGCAACGGGAAGAACCCAGCAGCATATTACGGGTGAGTGTGATTGGTCACCATGACCGCTATGCGATGACGGCACTGGCTTTAGGTGACCAGCGTTTGTGGGTTGGTAAGCTGGATGCGCAAGAGGGTGACTCAATGCGTATCCGTATCAATGCAGCGGATGTTTCATTGATATTGCAGCCGCCACAAAACAGCAGTATCCGCAATATCTTGCCGGTAAAAATAACCGAGTGTCTTGAGGTTGATGGGCAGATTGATGTCAAACTTGCTATTGGCGATCAATGGCTATGGGCGCGAATTACGCCATGGGCCAGAGATGAATTAGGGCTAAAACCCGGTCAATGGGTCTATGCACAGATAAAAAGCGTATCGTTTAATCGCAAGAACTAACCTCAGCATCGATACTGTCGAAGTAACCAAAAAGCGCCCTTAATTGAGGCGCTTTTGGTTGGTAGCCAACATGGCTGCAACATGAAAGATGCAGGGGATCAGGTTAGAACATGCTGGCGGATAACGGCAGCAATCCCCGGCTGTTCATTATCGGCAATCACCAAGTCAGCCCGCTGTTTGATGGCATCGGCGCTGTTGCCCATCGCCACACCCAGACCCGCGCTCTCCAGCATACTTAAGTCGTTAAAGTTGTCACCAAAGGCGATGACATCTTTCATACTCATCCCCTGCGACTCGACCCATTGTTGCAGGCGATTCCCTTTGCTGTTCCCGGCCTGAGCGATATCCACCTGATCGTGCCATGACCATTCACCGGCCAGCCCCATTTCATCTTCTACCATGGTAGCAAAAGCTTTTAGCTGCTCGATATCTGCATGGGACGTAGCGAATTTCCAGATGGCAGTGGCACTGTGGGCGGCATCCAGCAAGCTATCGACATGCAGAAGTGTCGGGCGTTGTGCTGCTGGCAATGACTCGGCCCAGCTAAGAGAGCGAATAACATGCCCACTGGTTTGTTGATAGAGCATGGCATCATCTACATACATCAGCCCATGAATATGGGTTTGCTCCAGCAGTTGCAAGACTTGAACCGCCTGCTGAGGCTGCAATGGATTGGAGTCCATCACTTTTTTAGCATGATAGTCATAAATGTAGGTGCCGTTACAGCAAATAGCCGGAGTGTCGAGTTGTAGCGCCTGATAAAACGGATGAATCGCTACATGATGACGGCCTGTAACCACCACCACTTTCACGCCCTCAGCGCGTGCTTGCGCTAATGCGGATAAGGACTCCGGCAGAATACGTTTTTTGCTATCTAACAGTGTGCCGTCCAGATCCAATGCAATTATACGGTATGTCATAGTGGCCCTAATTCTAAGTGTGAAAATAATATGTCTGAATAGTATTTTCTGATAGTACACCGGATAGGCGGCTGATTAAACTAGCCCGGCGAGGTCAGCATCAGCTCGACATTAGCCTAAAAGCAGATAATGCAGTTATTTTTACACTCAAGAAATATTTAAATGTGATTGGGTTTAATAACTCTATTTTAAATGAAACATAAACGAAACATCAAAGCTGCTAATGAACTTTTAAATGATCTTAATCAACTAATTGTCATTTTTGTTATGCCTTGCAATGTGTAAGTTTAAGTCAATTTATTGAATTTAAATTAAATAAATTTGAATTAAATAAAGTGTAGGAAGATTCATACAGCTAATGGTGATGCGTTCTTACATTATTTACTTGCCGATTGGTGCTACATTCCGCTTGAAATTAATAAACTCTTCTATTTGTTTTTTTAGGAAAATAAAAAAGACCCTAGTTCTATTAAAAATAAAAAATTCACAAAAGTTACAAGCCTTAATTTGTTTTAATTTTGCACAGAAAAACCAGGACATTAATATGAAGAATTCACCCGCTAGAATTTTTAGAAAGAAAAGAATAACTATTATCATTTCATTGGCGATGGGCTTATTTAGTGCCCAAAGTTTTGCTGGATGTAATTTAACCATTTGTACTGACACCACTTTTTGGGAAGGTACTTTTGGCGACGGCTACTCTATTACCAATACACTTAATTTAGTTTCCAGTCCGACTAATGCCGTTGTCGGGTTATATAAGAACCAGGCCGGTGAGATGAAATTTGGCAATTATCTGTACATCAGTGTATCAGGTATCAAAGCTGATGCGATACAGGTAAAATCAGCGGCGCCTGCTAGTAATCCGGCCATCATTACTGTTGGCAATAATGCCACTATTTATGCATTAGGGTCTTCGGGTGACGGCATCAATGCCGGTAACAGCACGGGTTCAAGCCTAATTACACTGGGTAGTGATGCAGAAATCTTCGCTAAAGATGGTATTGGTGTACGTGCCAATCTTACCAATACCGCAGGGCAGTATAATAATATTGTCTTAGGCGACAGGGCTAACATCAGAACTGAAGGTTCAGGAGCAAATTCTATTGATGGCCTGGGTTATGGTGTTTATGCCGGTAACCGTGAAGTGGGTGATACTGGGCAAACAGGATCGGCCAGTGTGACTATCGGTAAAGATAGCTCAATTACAACCTCTGGTAATTCAGCCGATGGAGTTTTTGCCAATAAAAGTGGTGTTGTGAATTTAGGTGATGGCACCAAGGTGAAGACCAGCGGTACTAGTGCTAACGGTCTAAAAGCAAGTGCCGGGACTACTACCAATACCCGTGGTGGTATCATTAATATACTGGGTGGCTTGGCAATTAACGTGAGTGGCAATAATTCGAATGCCATTTACGCTACAGGTGCGGGTTCAGAAATAAAGTCTTATGATGCTGTGAATAATCAATCAACTACCGGCGTTTTCCATATTGATGGCAATATTCTGGCAGAGAAAGGCGGCTTAATTGACTTGAGCCTTGCGGAAGGTTCTGTTTTTAACGGGACAACTAAAAGTCTTGGCAGTACCAGCAGTAATAATGGCACCATTAATTTGGCGATGAGTGGTGATTCCAGTATTTGGAATATGTCCGGCGATTCAAACTTGAGCTCCTTGAATTTAACCAATGGAGCCATTGTTAATTACGTTAATAATAGTTCCACCTTTAAAACATTGACGGTGACCGGCAATTATCACAGTGACGGCGGCTATATCTATTTTAATACCGCACTGAATGACGATGCTTCAGAAACCGATAAACTCTTAATTGAGGGCAACACCTCTGGGACGACTTACGTCGTAGTGAGAAATGCCGGTGGGGCGGGTAATGAAACCCTCGAGGGTATTGAGTTGATTCGGGTTAATGGCGAGTCTGATGGTGAATTTATCCAATCAGGGCGTATCGTCGCTGGTGCTTATGACTACAGCTTGAATCGTGGGCACGATAGCAGCTTAGGCCGCAGCCATGATGGTAATAGCAGCCACTGGTATTTAACTAATGCTTCTGCGCCGATCATTACTCCGCTCGACCCACCTGAGCCAACCGATCCGACTGAGCCTGTCGATCCAACCTCTCCGGGTGTGGTTGAGCCTGACCAGAAACAGAAAGTTGAGCGCCCGGAAGCTAGCGGCTACTCCGCTAACCTGGCCGCAGCCAACAATATGTTTGTCACGCGGTTGCATGACCGTTTAGGGGAAACTCAATATATCGATGCCTTCACAGGTGAGCAGAAAGTCACCAGCCTGTGGATGCGTAATGAGGGCGGGCATACTCGTTCCAGAGACAGCTATGATCAATTAGGTACTCAGAGCAATCGCTATGTGCTGCAACTGGGGGGCGATATTGCGCAGTGGAGCAATAATGATGCCGATCGTTTCCATCTGGGCATCATGGGTGGCTACGGTAACAGCAAGAGCCGGACCGAATCCCGTGTATCTGGTTACAGTGCTCGCTCCTCTGTCGATGGTTATAGCCTTGGAATGTATGGCACTTGGTATGCCAATGAAGCCGATAAGTCAGGCTTATATGTGGATAGCTGGGCGCAATACAGCTGGTTTAATAACCGGGTTGAAGGACAGGATCTGGCAGCCGAAAGTTACAAATCCAGCGGTGTTACAGCCTCTGTCGAGACAGGCTATACCTTTAAAGTAGGCGAAAACTTGAACAGCAGTTACTTTATTCAGCCGAAAGCTCAGGCCGTCTGGATGGGAGTGAAAGCTGATTCCCATAAAGAAGATAATGGCACCAACGTTTCAGGTATTGGTGATGGCAATATCCAAACCCGCCTTGGGGTGAAAGCCTTTATGCAGGGTTACAGTAGCCAGGATAAAGGCAAGGAGCGGGTATTCCAGCCATTTGTTGAAGCTAACTGGATCCACAATACCAAAGATTTTGGCACTGTTATGGATAATGTCACCGTCAAACAAGCCGGGGCCGCCAATATCGCTGAACTGAAACTGGGCGTAGAGGGTCAGCTCAATAAGCGGCTTAATTTGTGGGGTAATGTTGGCCAGCAGATTGGCAATAAAGGCTACAGCGACACCAGCGCGATGCTGGGCGTGAAATACAACTTCTAATCACCTCGATTTAAGGGGGCAATCATTATGATTGCTCCTTTTTTTGTCTACTTCTTCAGCTCTTTCCTTATTAACTCCGCTCAGTGCCGATAAAAAAGCAGGATAAGTTTAATCAGCGCGATGGCGGACTGTTGTTATGTCTGTTCAGTCAGGTAAGCTAGGCTAAAATGATGAGTTAATGAAAAACATTTGGCTAAGGGCTTATTTGGCGCGCAAGACAAATTTGCCTGGACAGAATTGCCCAACAGGCTCGACTAAGGAGTAAAGATGAAGCAAGTGGTTTACGTGGCAAGCCCAGACAGTCAGCAGATTCACGTCTGGCAATTAGGTTCCGCTGGTGAATTAACCTTACTGCAAACAGTGGACGTGCCGGGTCAGGTGCAGCCAATGACAATCAACCCGAATCAGCGTCATCTCTATGTTGGGGTTCGTCCTGATTTTGGTATCGTCAGCTATAACATTAGTGATGAAGGGACTTTGACTGCCGCCGGTATGGCACCACTTCCTGGTAGCCCGACCCACATTGGTACCGATTTACAAGGTCGTTTCCTGTTCTCTGCTTCTTATAGCTTCAACTGCGTCAGCATCAGTCCTATTGATGTGCATGGTGTGGTACAAGCACCTATTCAGCAATTAGATGGTTTACCGGCACCTCACTCAGCAAATATTGACCCAACTAATCAGATTCTGTTGGTGCCTTGCCTGAAAGAAGACAAAGTGCGGTTATTTGATTTGAGTGTTGATGGCAAACTGACGCCACATACACAGGCAGATATCACTGTTGCTGCGGGTGCTGGCCCACGTCATATGGCTTTCCATCCAAATCATCAGGTTGCTTATTGTGTGAATGAGCTGAATAGCTCGGTCGACGTCTATCAAATCAGCAATAATGGGCAGAATTATCAGCTAATTCAAACATTGGATGCGATGCCGGCTGACTTTACCGATACCCGTTGGGCGGCAGATATTCATATCACGCCAAATGGCCGTCATCTGTATATTAGCGACCGTACTGCCAGCTTGCTGGGCATTTTTAGTGTTTCTGACGATGGGCGTGAAATTGCACTGGTTGGGCATCATCCGACTGAAGCACAACCGCGCGGCTTTAATATTGACCACAGCGGTAACTTCCTGATCTCTTCCGGTCAGAAATCCGATCACATTGAAGTGTATCGTATCGACCAGAACAGCGGTCAACTGACAACGTTGGCGCGCTATCCGGTAGGTAAAGGCCCAATGTGGGTAAGTATCCTGGCGCGATAGGCTATTTTACTTGTCATTTTGAATTTGGGCAGTGCTCGTAATCCTCACGTACTCTGTGTACGCTCCGGTTACTGTGCGCTGTCCGCATCCAAACTGACGTCGACAATAACGCCTATTAAATTATTTTGTTAGCGCTTGCCTACCGCCGCAATCACGGCATCAGTAAGCTGGGTTAGTGCTTGTGGCGAAATAATATAAGGCGGCATCAGGTAAATAAGTTTACCAAAGGGCCGTATCCACACCCCGTGTTTGACAAAACCGCGTTGCAGATGGGCGACGTTAACTGCCTCTCGCATTTCCACGACGCCGATAGCCCCCAATACCCGCACATCAGCGACGGCTCTGTGTTCTGCCAGTGGCAGTAATGCTTGCTGTAATTGACTTTCTATCGCCGCAACCTGCTGCTGCCAGTGATTCTCAGCCAGCAAACTCAGGCTGGCAGAGGCGACAGCGCAAGCCAGTGGATTGGCCATAAATGTTGGCCCGTGCATAAAACACCCGGCATCACCGTTACTGATAGTTTCTGCCACTTTGCGGGTTGTCAGAGTGGCTGATAGTGTCAAATAGCCGCCAGTCAGCGCCTTACCCAAACAGAGAATATCCGGCACCACCTCGGCATGTTCACAAGCAAACAGCTTACCGGTACGGCCAAAACCGGTGGCGATTTCATCGGCGATCAACAAAATATTATGTTGATCACACAATGCCCGAACCTCGCGCAGATAAGCAGGGTGATAGATACGCATCCCGCCCGCACCTTGCACTATTGGCTCCAAAATCACTGCCGCAATTTCACTGGAATGCTTGGCTATCATCGCGGCAAAATCTGTGATGTCTTCAGGGTTCCAAGGCTCGTCAAATCGGCATTGTGGTGCGCAAGCAAACAGATTTTCGGCCAGATAACCGCGATACAAACTGTGCATGGAATTCTGAGGGTCACAAACCGACATCGCGCCAAAGGTATCGCCGTGGTAGCCATGGCGCAGCGTCAAAATACGCGAGCGCGATTCCCCTTTTGCCTGCCAATATTGCAGCGCCATTTTCAGCGCAACTTCTACCGCCACCGAGCCGGAGTCAGCTAAAAACACGCATTCCAGTGCTGCAGGCGTCATATCGACCAACTGCCTACAGAGTTTGACTGCTGGGGGGTGGGTAATTCCGCCAAACATGACATGCGACATTTTATCCAACTGCTGGTGTGCCGCCAGGTTGAGTGCCGGGTGATTGTAACCGTGAATAGCGGCCCACCATGACGACATGCCATCAATCAAGCGCCGACCGTCTGCCAGTTGTAGCTCAACGCCCTCGGCCGCTACCACCGGATAGCAGGGGAGCGGGTCAGTCATTGAGGTATAGGGATGCCAGATATGGCGTTGATCAAAAGCGAGGTCAGAAGGTGTCATAAGAACCTATTGTAAACCAAATTAATGCAAGAATGGTTGACAGTATATCGGATTTATTTACACTGACGACACTTTTTTCTCTTCCTTGGAGAAGCCGTAATGGCAAATTATATTCGCTGGACAGTAGGGCAAGCCCAGGCCCTGTTTGAAAAACCCTTGTTGGATTTACTGTTTGAAGCGCAGCAAATTCATCGTCAGCATTTTGATCCGCGCCAAGTGCAAGTCAGTACGCTGCTGTCGATTAAAACCGGTGCTTGCCCGGAAGATTGCAAATATTGCCCGCAAAGTTCTCGCTATAAAACCGGGCTGGAAAGTGAGCGACTCATGCAAGTTGAGCAAGTATTAGAATCAGCGAAAAAAGCTAAAGCCGCCGGTTCAACCCGTTTCTGTATGGGGGCGGCTTGGAAAAACCCACATGAGCGTGATATGCCTTATCTGGAAAAAATGGTGGAAGGCGTCAAAGCGATGGGCATGGAAACCTGTATGACGCTCGGTACACTGGATAAGCAACAAGCTCATCGGCTGGCAGACGCCGGGCTGGACTATTACAACCATAATCTGGACACCTCGCCAGAATTCTACGGCAATATTATTACCACTCGCAGTTATCAGGAGCGGCTCGACACACTCAGCGAAGTGCGCGATGCCGGTATTAAGGTGTGTTCTGGCGGGATTGTCGGGTTAGGGGAAACCGTACGCGACCGCGCTGGATTATTGGTTGAGCTGGCGAATTTACCTAAACCACCGGAAAGTGTGCCGATTAATATGCTGGTAAAAGTAAAAGGTACACCGCTGGAAAATAACGAAGATGTGGATGCTTTTGAGTTCATTCGCACCATTGCGGTTGCCCGAATCATGATGCCAACGTCTTATGTGCGGCTCTCTGCCGGGCGTGAGCAAATGAATGAGCAAACTCAGGCGATGTGCTTTATGGCCGGCGCTAACTCCATCTTCTATGGCTGCAAACTACTGACCACTCCCAATCCGGAAGAAGATAAGGATTTGCAGTTATTCCGCAAATTGGGGCTGAACCCGCAACAGACAGCAACGGATAAAGGTGATCACGAACAGCAGCAAGTGTTGACCGAGCAATTATTGCATGCCGACAGTGCACAATTTTATAACGCGGCAGTCTGATGAGTTGGCAAAACAAGATAGCAAGTGGGCTGCAACAGCGGCGCGAGGCCTCGGCCTATCGTTCTCGTCAAGTGAATGACTGCGCCAATGGGCGCTGGCTGCAATTAGCTGGGCAAAGTTATCTTAACTTTTCCAGCAATGATTATCTGGGACTCAGTCAAGATCCCGAGGTGATTGCCGCCTGGCAGCAAGGGGCGTCGCGCTATGGTGTTGGTAGCGGCGGTTCTGGTCACGTCACCGGCTATAGTCAGCCACATGCTCAATTGGAACAGCAGCTTGCGGACTGGTTGGGTTATCCACGCGCCTTATTATTTATCTCCGGCTATGCCGCGAATCAGGGAGTGCTGGCGGCGTTAGCTGGTGCCGATGACCGGATTTTGGCAGATAAACTCAGTCATGCTTCTTTGCTGGAAGCGGCGGCGCACTCTCCCGCCCAACTGCGGCGTTTTGCCCATAATCAAGCTGATTCACTGCAAAACCTGCTCAATAAGCCCTGTTCGGGGCAAACTTTGGTGATTACCGAAGGGGTTTTTAGTATGGATGGCGACAGTGCGCCATTGGCCGCTTTGCAGCAACACACTGCCGCCAGCGGGAGCTGGTTATTAGTCGACGATGCACATGGCATTGGCGTCCGTGGCGCTGCTGGCCGGGGGAGTTGCTGGGATCAAGGTGTTAAACCTGAACTGCTGGTGGTCACTTTTGGTAAAGCATTTGGCCTAAGTGGTGCGGCAGTATTGTGTCAGGAATCAGTAGCCGAATACCTGCTGCAATATGCTCGCCACCTGATTTACAGCACCGCGATGCCGCCGGCTCAGGCCTGTGCCTTACAAGCCGCATTGGCACGTATTCAACAAGGTGATGATTTACGCCAGCAGCTGCAACACCGTATTGCGCAATTTCGTCGTGGTGCGGCTGAGTTGCCACTGCAATTAGCGGCATCTGAAACGGCAATTCAGCCACTGTTGGTGGGTGACAACCAGCAAACGTTGGCATTGGCAGAGCAACTGCGCGTTGCAGGTTTATGGGTTACGGCTATCCGCCCGCCGACGGTTCCACCGGGTGGTGCCAGGTTGCGCATTACTCTGAGCGCCGCTCATCAGAGTGATGATATTGACCGGTTGCTGGAGGTGCTTTATGGCATTTGCCACTGAAAATCTGCGGTCGATGTGGGTAAATAAACCGCAAGCGAATAAATCAACAATCAATAAACCGGCAATTGCTGCGGCATTCAGTCGCGCGGCAGGCAGCTACGATACAGCCGCTGACTTACAGCGTGAAACGGGCGACATCTTATTGGCATTGGCGGCGCAGCACCCCGGGATGTCGGTGCTGGATGCCGGGTGCGGTACCGGTCATTTTAGCCGTCGCTGGCGTGAGTTAGGTAAGCATGTGATTGCACTGGATCTGGCTGCGGGCATGTTAGCGCATGCTCAGCAGCAACAGGCCGCTGATGATTATCTGCTGGGTGATATTGAATCTATCCCGCTGGCGGATCACTCCGTTGATATCTGTTTTAGTAATTTAGCAGTGCAGTGGTGTGCTGATTTACCGCTGGCGCTGGCTGAGTTGCATCGGATTACGCGCCCGGGGGGCGTGGTTTTGTTTTCTACTCTGGCAAGCGGATCTCTGGATGAGTTGGGGCAGGCGTGGCAGCAGATTGATGGTAAGCGGCATGTGAACGATTTTCTTTCATTTCAGCATATTAGCGCTGCTTGCCAAGGGTATCGACACACTCTGACACCGCAGTTACATCAGCAGCAGTTTCCTGATGTCATTGCACTTATGCGCTCATTACAGGGGATTGGTGCCACGCATTTGCATCAGGGGCGTGCGGCAGGGTTAAGTGGTCGCCAACGTCTGATGGCGCTGCAACGAGCTTATAGCACGCAATCTGGCTACTATCCGCTGAGTTACCATTTGGTTTATGGGGTTATTTATCGTGACTAAACGTTGGTTTATCACCGGCACAGATACTGATGTCGGTAAAACTGTTGCCAGTTGTGCATTACTGCAAGCCGCAGCTCTGATGGGCTACCGCACTGCAGGGTATAAGCCGGTGGCATCAGGTAGCCAGATAACGGCTGATGGTTTACGCAACAGTGATGCTCTGGCATTACTGGCCAATAGCAGCGAAGTGTTGAGCTATTCGCAGGTCAATCCGCTGACATTGTTAGAGGCTACCTCGCCACATATTGCCAGCCTAAGTGAAGGGTGCGAGATTCATTTGCCTACCTTATCGCAAGGTTTGCGGCAACTTGAGCAAGTAGCGGATTGGGTGTTGGTTGAAGGGGCCGGGGGCTGGTTTACACCGCTTTCGCCACAAGCGACTTTTGCCGATTGGGTACAGCAGGAGCAATTACCGGTCATTATGGTTGTTGGGGTAAAGTTGGGGTGCATCAATCATGCATTACTGACGGCTTTGGCTATCCAGCAGGCCGGGTTGAATTTGGCCGGGTGGGTGGCAAATGAGGTTATCCCGGCAGGAGCGCGGCAACCTGAATATATGGCAACATTGATACAGATGATAAACGCGCCATTACTGGGGGTAATCCCTCATCTGGCTGACCTTGCGACATCTCCTGCAACAGAGCGCCGTGACCTCGGGAATTATTTGGATTTGAGTTTATTGGTGAACACAAAGAAAAGTCCGGCGCATTAAAGACAATATGAATTAAGGGCTAATTGAGATGATTAGCCCAGTTAATGCCGGAACTGACCCTCCAGTGCAAAGAGCGCGTTGAGCCATATCAACTGGCCAAATGCTCAATAATCATATTCTCATCCAATTGATCTAATGTCCCTTGCGCCACATTCCTCCCTCCGGCCATTAAACAGAATCTGTCGGCAACGTGTTGAATAAAAGGTAAACGGTGCTCAACCAGCAATATTGTCATACCCAAGCTTCGGCTGAGTTGGTGCAAGATATTGCCGATATCTTCACTTAGCGGCGGCAATGTGCCGCTTCCCGGTTCATCAAGGATCAGCAACTCCGGCTCGGCAACCAGTGCTCTGGCGATAGCCAACTGCTGCTGCTGATTGCGGGTGAGTTCTCCGCCACGCTGGCTGCGTTTGTCATATAACAGGGGGAATAAGTCAAACACCCAACCCGGAATATGACGCGACTTATGCCGACCGGCTAACACGGCGATCAACATATTTTCCTCAACACTCAATTGAGAGAAAATTTGCTGACCTTGTGGCACATAGCCAATTCCCAGCGCATTGCGCCCCTCCACGGGCTGTTGAAGCAAGTTCTGTGGCGGCTCATGGTTAGGCTGCCAGGTCATGGTGCCACTCTTAATTGGTAGATGCCCCATGATGCAATTAATTAACGTGGTTTTGCCTACGCCGTTGCGGCCAATCAGGCAAGTACATTGGCCACGGGGAAGCTCCAGATTGATATCCCATAAGATATGATTCTGACCATAGTATTGATTTACAGCGGTTAAACTCAGCATCAGTGCTTCTCCTCAGTCGATCTCAGTAGTTCACAGGTATCCCGGTGTTCTGTAACGGCTAGTGAAGGATTAACCAGCAAATCTGCATACTTGATAGCGGCAGCACAGCATAAAACACCACGTCTCTAGCGGGCGGTTGTTAGTGTAAATTGAGGTAAAGTTGGCTAATAGCGGCACAAAATGGCTTCAACGGGCTATTTTTACCCTTTATCATCCCGCTTACGGGTGATTATCAGCCAATTGACGTTCTGCACTGCTTTAGCGCATTTCCCCTTTCATTACTCTGTTTCCCAGAGATATAAAGCAACTCTTGGGCCAAGTTGCCTTGGTGCCGGTCAAAATTCGCATGTTAACGGACTGTAAATGGTTTCAATGCAATAGTGAGTCATAAAATGGCAAGGGTGATGGCAGGAAACAGCGGTGAGCGGTACTTCGTTGCACTTAAGCAGTGCCATAACGAAAATAATGGTGCAGCAGAAATAGCGCCGTCAAAAGTGGTTGAGTGTGAGAACTTGGAGACTAACATTATAGAATTAGCAAATAGTATGCTTAGCACTTATTGAAATATGCGGTGAAATAAAAATGTAAAAAAAACACTAAAAAAGCCAGTTTGTTTCTATTTCATCGCTAAGCTTTGCTTTTCGCCAACACGCGGCCTCTATGGGGTTGCAGGAGTTATCCACCATTCCTGTGGATAACCTTGTGCATTAGCGATAGAAAACTGATGGCAAGCGAGAGCGGACGCGGCTTCGGCTCCAGTTGTCCGGATTCTCGACTTTTTGAAAATTTTATTTACTATCAATGAGTTAATTAAAATCAAGCACTCAAAAATTATAGCCTTGATGGATGGATGATCTTTAATCAATTAACCATCAATAATGTGTTTATGTTAATGCTTGGGGATAAAAACGCTTTTAGAGTGCAAATGTGAACGTCATGTCACTGTAACGATGCATGCAATGTTGCTGTTGAGCAAATTAAGACATTTTGGTGTTTGAAGCTGGTTTTATATCCAGTATCATAGCAGTGGCAAAAATCTATGGGGCTTTCATAATTAGCCTCCTGACAGTGTGCATTTCTCCGGCGGGTAGCAAATTCATGAGTAAACCATTCAAACTACATTCTGAGTTTAAACCAGCAGGCGATCAGCCTGAGGCCATCCGTAAACTGGAAGAAGGGCTAGAAAATGGTTTGGCCCACCAGACACTGTTGGGGGTTACGGGGTCGGGCAAAACCTTTACGGTGGCGAATGTGATTGCCGATTTGAACCGCCCAACGATGGTATTAGCGCCGAATAAAACATTGGCGGCCCAGCTTTATGGCGAGATGAAAGAGTTCTTTCCCGAGAATGCGGTGGAATATTTTGTCTCCTACTATGATTACTATCAGCCCGAAGCCTATGTCCCAAGTTCTGATACCTTCATCGAGAAGGACGCCTCTGTAAACGAGCATATCGAGCAAATGCGGCTATCTGCGACCAAAGCATTACTGGAGCGGCGGGATGTGGTGGTAGTGGCCTCGGTCTCGGCTATCTATGGCTTGGGTGACCCTGATTTATACCTGAAAATGATGCTGCACCTGACCAAGGGGATGATTATTGACCAACGCTCAATTTTACGCCGCTTATCAGAGCTGCAATACAGCCGTAATGATCAGGTATTTCAGCGCGGTACTTTCCGTGTGCGCGGTGAAGTTATCGATATCTTCCCCGCAGAGTCCGATGAGTGGGCGCTGCGGGTTGAATTGTTTGATGAAGAGGTCGAACGGCTCTCAATATTTGATCCGTTAACGGGCCAATTACAGCACGAAGTTCCACGTTTTACTGTCTATCCTAAAACTCACTACGTTACCCCGCGAGAGCGTATCTTGCAGGCAATGGAAGAGATCAAAGTTGAGCTGGCGGAGCGGCGCAAAGTGCTGCTTGCCAATAATAAATTGTTGGAAGAACAGCGTCTTACCCAGCGCACCCAGTTTGACCTTGAAATGATGAATGAGCTGGGCTATTGCTCCGGTATTGAAAACTATTCGCGCTATCTGTCTGGCCGTGGGCCGGGTGAAGCGCCACCAACATTATTCGACTATCTACCCGCCGACGGTTTGCTGATTGTTGATGAGTCCCACGTGACTATTCCGCAAATCGGCGGGATGTACAAAGGCGACCGCTCGCGTAAAGAAACCTTGGTGGAATATGGCTTCCGGCTGCCATCAGCGCTGGACAACCGCCCAATGCGCTTTGAAGAATTTGAAGCATTGGCACCTCAGACTATCTATGTCTCAGCGACTCCGGGTAAGTACGAGTTAGAGAAATCCGGTGGCGAGGTTGTTGATCAAGTGGTGCGCCCGACAGGCTTACTTGATCCACTGATTGAAGTGCGTCCTGTTGCAACACAGGTGGATGACTTGCTATCTGAAATTCGTATTCGCGCCGCGATCAACGAGCGAGTATTGGTCACCACGCTGACCAAACGTATGGCCGAAGATTTGACGGAGTATCTGGGGGAGCATGGTGCTCGTGTCCGTTATCTGCATTCCGATATTGATACTGTTGAGCGGGTAGAGATTATTCGTGACCTGCGCTTGGGTGAATTTGATGTGCTGGTGGGCATCAACTTGCTGCGAGAAGGGCTGGATATGCCAGAGGTTTCACTGGTCGCCATTTTGGATGCCGATAAAGAAGGTTTCCTGCGCTCTGAGCGTTCTCTCATTCAGACCATTGGCCGCGCGGCACGTAACCTCAATGGTAAAGCCATTCTCTACGGCGACAGAATCACCGCCTCGATGGAAAAAGCGATTGGCGAAACCGAGCGGCGTCGGGCGAAGCAGCAAGCTTACAATGAAGAGCGCGGTATCATTCCACAGGGGCTCAACAAGAAGATTGGCGATATTCTGCAATTGGGCCAGCCTTCTACTCGGGGTAAAGGGAAAGGGCGCGGCGGCAAAGTGGCCGACACCAATAACTACCAATCACTGCCACCTAAAGCGCTTGATCAGAAAATCCGCGAGCTTGAAGCGAAGATGTATACCCACGCACAGAACCTTGAGTTCGAACAAGCAGCAGAATTGCGTGATCAAGTCCACCAACTGCGCCAGCAATTTATTGCAATATCTTGATAGTCAGCGGCTCACTTGGTGGGCCGCAGAATGATGGGTATGAAAAATTGGGAATTTCTGCTTGTCGCATCGGCCGAACCTGATTAAGGTGTGCGGCTGATAAAATCGTCATCGAATAATGCGCGAGATAAATAATGAGCGACCACTTATCCAAAGATCCATTGCACGGTATTACATTGGAACAGTTACTGACCAAGCTGGTGGAGCACTATGGTTGGGAAGAACTGGCGTACCGCATCCAGATCAACTGTTTCATTAGTGATCCCAGCATTAAATCTAGCCTGAAGTTTTTACGCCGTACGCCATGGGCGCGGGCTAAAGTAGAAGCGCTTTACATCCACATGAATAACAACGCTGCTTTGCAAGAACAAGCTAAAAAGTAACTCTTTTAGCTCACCGATGCTGTGCTTGCACCACCTAATTGTTGCAGCGTCGTTTCCAAAGCTTGGCGCAGCAATTCGCGGTCATGACGGTAAGGAATATCCTTAGCTTCCAAGGGTTGTTGGACAATAATTCTGTCTGTGACACCGCTGATATCAATACGTGGGCTTACGATTGCTGCATCAATAATTTTTCGGCCAATCTTACTTTCCATGATTGCCAATTTTTCGTGTAACGACAGTTCGGCTGCCGCCACACTGAGCTCTCGCCCCAGATTACCAATATAAATCATGCTGGCAGAGCTGCGCCGCAAAGCTTGGGTTAAATCATCCAGTAGTAACAGAGGCATCAGACTGGTTAAAAAGCTGCCCGGCCCAATTAAAATCACATCGGCCTGACTGATAGCTTCAACCGCTTCCTTGGTTGCATGAACATGAGGTGACAGCAGCATTTCTTGTGGCATTTGCGCCAGTTGGTCAATATTCACTTCACCGTAAACCGGGTGCCCTTCATGATCGATTGCCAGTAAGTCCACCGGCTGCTCTGACATCGGGATCAACCAGGCATCCACTTTCAGCAAGCTGCGCACCAGATTGATTGCTTCAATAGGTCGAATGCTAAGATGGTCCAGTGCTTTGAGCATTAAATTGCCCAGATTATGACCGGCTAATTCGCCATTACCGGTAAAACGGTATTCAAACATGGCAGAGGCTACGCTGGGTTCTGTTATCAATTGATTCAAGCAGTTGCGAGTATCTCCCCAGGCAATTCCACCCTCTGAGCGGCGTATACGGCCAGTCGAACCGCCATTATCGGTGGTGGTAACAATACCGGTCAGACGTGAACCTAAAGGAGAAAGAGCAGACATTACCCTTCCCAGACCATGGCCCCCGCCTAATGCAACCACTCGATCGAGATCCGCTAATGTGCGATTTCGCATATTTTTCCTGCCTAAATAGTATCGCCTGGCTCTAATAGCGTAGCTAATGGTGAAATTGCTGCATAAGTTAACGGATTTGTTGTTAAAACGCGATAAAAGCCATTATTTTCGTGATTTTAAACAAAGTATTAGGCGCGGATTGAAATAAGCTCAATAACAGTATGTTTTGTTATATAAGTCGTTGTATATAAAAATATATAGCGAAAAACAGCGATTGGCTATCCAGTCGTTTTAGCGTTAGAATCTGTTAGGAAAAGTGAGGTTTTTAGCGATTAAGTGTCGCAATGAGTTTTACTTTTTTAACCATGGTTCAGTAAGCTGTTGGAAAGACAGTTACTGAACATAAACTCCTAGCCTTAGTGTCTACGTTGTTTAACACAATATGATGCTCTGGCCGTGGCTTTAAGCCACCAGGGTGCGAGGTAGAAATGCCTGCATCTCCCGTATTTGGAAAGGTGTTATGGTACAACTGACTGACGCATTTGCGCGCAAATTCTATTATTTGCGCCTATCAATTACCGATGTGTGCAATTTTCGTTGCACCTATTGCCTGCCCGATGGCTATCGCCCGGACGGATTAAAAAGTTTTCTGAGCCTTGACGAGATAAGTCGCGTTAGCCGCGCTTTTGCGTTGTTGGGTACAGAGAAGATCCGTCTGACCGGTGGTGAACCCTCTATGCGGCGCGACTTCACCGATATTATTGCCACTATCCGGCAAAATCCTGCGATTCGCACTTTGGCAGTGACTACTAATGGCTACCGTTTAGCGCGTGATGCGGCCCAATGGCGTGAGGCGGGATTGACGGCAATTAATGTCAGTGTTGATAGCCTTGACCCTCGGCAGTTTCATGCCATCACCGGGCAAGATAAATTTCATCAGGTTATGCAAGGTATCGATGCTGCTTTTGATGCCGGTTTTGAGAAAGTCAAAATCAATGCTGTGCTGATGCGGGATGTCAATGATCGCAATCTGAGCGCCTTCCTTAACTGGATAAAATCCAGACCAATCCAACTGCGATTTATCGAACTGATGGAAACCGGCGAGGGTGGTAATCTATTTCGTAAACACCATGTTTCCGGAGACATCATTCGCCAGCAATTACTCCAGCAAGGTTGGCAACAGCAAGAGCGCGCACGTAGCGATGGCCCGGCTCAAGTATTCCATCATCCAGACTATCTGGGGGAAGTGGGGCTGATCATGCCTTATGAGAAAGACTTCTGTGCCAGTTGTAACCGTCTGCGTGTTTCAGCATTGGGAAATCTGCATTTATGCCTATTTGGCGAGCAAGGCATTACATTGCGCGACCTGTTAAGCAGTGATGACCAGCAATATGAGCTGATGGCGCGAATTCAGAGCGCATTGCAAACCAAGAAACAAACCCATTTCTTGCATCAGGGTAATAGCGGCATTACGCAGAACTTATCATTTATTGGTGGCTGATAGCTTACATCAGTAAGTGATTCGGGTGCATGAGGGCAGCTAACACCCCTGCAACGTCAAGAACGAAGGGAATAGGAATTTTATGACCCAACTAACGCACATCAATGCCGCTGGCGAAGCCCATATGGTGGATGTTTCAGCCAAAGCTGAAACCGTACGCGAAGCGCGTGCGGAAGCTTTTGTTGAAATGCACGCCGCAACATTGGCGATGATTATTGACGGTAGCCATCATAAAGGTGATGTCTTTGCCACTGCCCGAATTGCCGGGATTCAGGCGGCCAAACGAACTTGGGAATTAATCCCATTATGTCATCCACTACTGCTGACCAAAGTGGAAGTACAACTGGAAGCCCAGCCGGAGCATAACCGAGTTCGTATTGAATCCTGCTGCCGCCTAACCGGTAAAACTGGGGTAGAGATGGAAGCCCTGACGGCGGCGTCTGTCGCGGCGCTGACAATTTATGATATGTGCAAAGCGGTACAGAAAGACATGATAATTGGCCCGGTTCGCCTGTTGGCAAAAAGTGGCGGGAAATCCGGTGATTTTAAGGTGAATTCATGATTGAGATTCTATTTTTTGCTCAGGTTCGTGAGCTGGTAGGAACTGACCGTCTACAATTGGCTGCGGAATTTGCCACAGTTGATGCCCTGCGACAGTCCCTGTGTCAACGGGGGGAGCGCTGGCAGTTGGCGCTAGAAGAGGGCAAATTGCTCACCGCGGTGAATCAATCGCTAGTTAGTGCTCAGCACCCACTGGTTGCGGGCGACGAAGTGGCTTTCTTCCCGCCAGTCACTGGGGGCTGATGATGGAGAATACCCGTATTCGTGTTGGGCCAGAGGCATTCAATGTTGGTAATGAATATAACTGGTTGTCGCAATGTGATGAGGATGGTGCGGTAGTGACCTTCACCGGCAAGGTTCGTAACCATAATCTTGGCGCGAATGTCAGTGCTCTGACACTGGAGCATTACCCGGGAATGACAGAAAAAGCACTGGGTGAAATTATTAGCGAAGCACGCAGCCGTTGGCCATTACAGCGCGTTTCTGTTATCCATCGGGTGGGGCCGCTATTCCCCGGAGATGAGATTGTCTTTGTCGGTGTGACCAGTGCACATCGCAGCATGGCGTTTGAATCAGTAGAATTTATTATGGACTATCTGAAAACGCGGGCACCATTCTGGAAGCGGGAAGCCACTGCTGAGGGTGAGCGCTGGGTCGAATCACGGGACAGCGACCATGCTGCTGCCAAGCGCTGGTAAACTGTACGTAAACCCGTGTAAAGATTGCTCCTAAATGCCTATTTTTACTCCCTTGTTTACTGTATTTCTGTGGTACCCTTAAAGAGTCGGTGGGCTGTCAGTTGATAGCCTGTTTCATTATTTTATGCATAAGGTAACTACCATGGATCGCTATCCACGCTCTAATGGTTCAATTGTCGAACGTGCCAACTCTGGCATTCAGGCATATATGGCGCAGGTATACGGCTGGATGACCTGTGGTCTGTTATTAACGGCGGTTGTCGCCTGGTACGCAGCGAATACTCCTGCGGTCCTTAACTTTATCTTCTCCAGCCAGATCACCTTTTTCGGGCTGATTATTGTTCAGTTAGGTCTGGTATTTGTTATTTCCGGGATGGTTAATCGCCTCAGCGGTACGATGGCAACCAGCTTGTTTATGCTGTATTCAGCATTAACCGGGCTGACTATCTCTAGTATTTTCATCATGTATACCAGCTCTTCTATCGCCAGCACATTCCTGATTGCGGCTGGTATGTTCGGTGCCATGAGTTTCTACGGCTATACCACCAAACGTGATTTAAGTGGCATGGGCAGCATGCTGTTTATGGGCCTGATTGGTATCGTGTTGGCTTCCATTGTTAACATCTGGCTGAAGAGTACCGCGTTGATGTGGGCTGTGACCTATATTGGTGTGTTAGTGTTTGTCGGTTTGACTGCTTACGATACCCAGAAGCTGAAAAATATGGGCGCGCAGTTAGATGCCAATGATAAAGATGGGTTCCGTAAATACTCCATCGTGGGCGCATTGACCCTGTATCTTGATTTCATCAACTTGTTCCTGATGCTGCTGCGGATTTTCGGCAACCGCCGTTAATCACCTTGATAAAAAGGGTTACGACAAGGCAAATTTGCCCACCGTACGCTGCTTAAATTCAGTTATGTAGTTTGAAATAATAAAGGACACCAACTTGGTGTCCTTTTTGTTTTTTGAAATTGGAGGCTGGTTTTGGCTGGAATAGAGTTAGTGATCAGGTTCGGCTGATATTGATATAGCTGACTACCTAATATCTAAACCGAATAGGAGGGCTGACCCTCCTACACTCGACTAAACCGGCGATAAACCTTAGGCTATTTTCCGCCTGAACATCCCATACGCAACACTTCCCGTGGTGACAGTAATAACCAGCAGCGGCCATAAGCTGTGCCAGATAATATCGAAGCTGGCATCCTTGAGGTAAATCTGTTTGGTGATGTCAGTAAAATGGCGGATAGGATTGATCCACGTGATATTTTGCAGCCAGATTGGCATGTTCTCCACTGGCGAGACATAACCCGAAAGTAGAATAGCCGGCATCATAAAGACAAACACGCCGATAAATGCTTGCTGCTGAGTTGAACATAGCGATGAAATCAACAATCCAAAACCGACTAAAGAGAGGCCATAGAGCAGCATGGTGCCATAAAATAGCGCCAGCGAGCCTGCAAAGGGGATTTGATAGAAAAATATACCGATAAACAACACGATAGTCGCCTGGAAGGTGGCGACAATCAGTGCTGGCACCGCCTTGCCGATAAATATTTGCCAGGTCGTTAACGGAGAAACGAGTAACTGTTCCAGCGTACCTTGTTCCCGCTCACGCGCCACTGATAGTGACGTCACGATCAACACACCAATTGTCGTAATCATTGCAATTAATGATGGCACCACAAACCATTTGTAGTCCAAATTTGGGTTATACCAATTGCGGATAACTAACTCACTGTTATTGGGCTTGATTTGGCCGCTGGTCAGTTCCAATTGGTAATCTTGTACAATCTGTTGAATATAATTTGCGGCTATCTGGGCACTGTTAGAATTACGCCCATCCAGCACAAGCTGCAATTGGGTGGTTTTGCCGTTGGCCAAATCAGCACTGAACTGCTCAGGGAAGCGGATCAACAGCAGCGCTTTCTGGTTATCAATAACGGGCCGGATCTCTTGCGGACTGTGCAGCAACAGTACATGAGAAAATGCTTCGGCTTTGGCAAAACGTTGGGTGAGTTCTACCGAGGCCTTGCCGCTGTCTTCGCTGTAAATGGCGATGGTGGCATTGGTCACTTCCAACGTGGCGGCGAATGGGAATAAGATCACCTGCATTATCACTGGCATGATTAATATCGCACGGGTCTGCGGTTCGCGTAATAGCGACTGCAACTCTTTAATAATCAATGTATAAAGGCGATGAAACATATTTTACTCTCTTCCTTTAATCTAGCCTGCGATGTGTTTTCCACGCAGTCAGACCAATAAATACTGCGGCAGATGCGATTAGGAACAGCAAGTTAATCACCAGAACGGTACCGATATTCCCTGCCAGGAACAGGCTTTGCAGACTGCTGACAAAATAACGGGCAGGAATGATATAAGTCACGGCGCGCACAATGGCGGGCATGCTATCAATTTCAAAAATAAAGCCCGAGAGCATGACTGCCGGTAGGAATGCCGCATTCAGCGCTATCATGGCGGCATTGAACTGGTTACGCGTGATCGTGGAAATCAGCAGCCCCATCCCCAGAGTGCTGGCTAAGAACAAGCTGGTGATAACAAATAATATCCACAATGACCCTCGATAAGGTACGCCGAGGATAAACACCGACACCACCATACAGAGCGTCATGGCAACCATACCAAGGACGTAATAGGGGATTAGCTTTGATAATAGCAATTCACTGCGTGTGACCTGAGTTGATAGCAGCGCTTCCATGGTGCCGCGTTCCCATTCACGGGCAATCACCAGTGATGTCAGGATAGCCCCAATCACCGTCATAATAATGGTTATGGCCCCAGGAATGATAAAGTGGCGGCTGATGGCGGCAGGGTTAAACCAATAACGGACCTGAATTTCAATCAGTGGATCATTGGTTTGCCCCAAGTTTTGCGCCTGTTGCTGTTGCCAGATTTGCCATACTCCTTGCGCATAACCCTGTACAAAGTTAGCGGTATTAGGCTCACTGCCGTCAGTAATCACCTGAATCGGTGCTTTGCTCTCTGGTCGTGCGAGTTGCTCGGCAAAATCATTGGGGATCACAATTAATCCGCGAATTTTACCGGCTTGCATTGCCTGAATCAGAGCTTGGCGATTATCACTGATTTGCGGGGAGATATAAGGCGAGCTGGCAAATGCATTAGCCAAGTCTTGCGCTGGCTTGCTCTGTTGTTCCATTAAAATGCCGACATGCAGTTTGCTGGAATCCAGATTGATACCATAGCCAAAAATAAATAGTAATAACAATGGGATAACAAAAGCGATCAACCCACTGCTGGGGTCGCGCAAAATCTGCCGAGTCTCTTTGCGGCATAAGGCGCGCAGGCGACGCCAGGAAAAGCCGGTGTCCTGATAAGCCCCGCCCTCACTTTCCGGCAGTTTATTGACCGGCAATTTATCTGTAGCTAATAGCGACGGCTCGGTCATGGCTGTTGCTCCTTATCACTCTGCTGGTCGTAGCGCTGGACCAACCCGATAAATGCTTCTTCCATTGATGGGTTAAGATTTTCATCAGTGGCGACTTGCTGCTTTAGCTCATCTGGCGTACCGGCCGCAATAATCTTACCTCGGTAAACCAGCCCGATACGGTCACAGTATTCGGCCTCATCCATAAAGTGGGTGGTGACCATAACGGTTACACCTTTATCTACCATCCCATTGATATGTAACCAGAACTCACGTCGGGTGAGGGGGTCAACACCCGAGGTGGGTTCATCAAGAAACAGGATGTCTGGCTCATGCATTAAAGCGCAGGCCAGCGCCAGTCGCTGTTTAAAACCCAGCGGTAGAGAGTCCGGAGTTTGTTTGAGAATGGGGCTGAAATTAAAGGCCGACGTCATATCGGCTATTTTGTCGCGCTGGGTTTTACCTTGCAGGCCATAAACACCGGAGAAAAATTTCAGATTCTGCTCAACGGTCAGGTTGCCATACAGCGAGAATTTCTGCGCCATATAACCCAAATGTTGCCGTGCTTTACCTGAGCTGGTCTTTAGATCCATATCCAGCACCAATGCTTTGCCAGAGCTAGGGACCAGCAAGCCGCACATCATTTTAAATGTGGTTGATTTACCCGCGCCATTCGGTCCGAGTAAGCCAAATATTTCACCGCGTTTTACCTGAAAATTGACATGATCAGTGGCAGCAAAATCACCAAATTTCTTGGTTAATTCTTGCGCTTCAATTACTGTCTCATCGTGGCTGCCTTCAACTTTAGGCATTATTTTTGCCAGGGCCGATTCACTGGCTGGGCCACCGCCCAACAGGTCAATAAAGGCATCCTCGAAGCGCGGTTCTGCCTCCATCACATCGGTGTTCGGTTGATTTAACAGGGAGGGAATTTGACGGTGATCCACATCTGGCTTGAGGATCAGCCGCACATATTTCCCTTGAATCACCCCATCACTCACCTCAGGTAGGGTCAGAGCATGCTGCAACAGTTTGCGGTTGGTTCCTGTTTGGGCTGCAACCAAAATCGTCCGGCCACTCATACGCTGTGTCAGGCTTTGCGGCGCACCGCTATACAGCAATTTACCTTCGTTGAGCAGCAATACTTCACGGCACTGCTCTGCTTCATCAAGATAGGATGTGCTCCACAAGATAAGCATGCCGTCACTGGCCAACTCATGCACCATGCGCCATAACTCACGGCGTGAGATGGGGTCAACCCCCACACCCGGCTCATCCAACAGTAACACTTTTGGCTGGCCAACCAAGGTACAGGCCAATCCCAGCTTCTGTTTCATCCCACCAGAGAGCTTGCCCGCCAGCCGTTCGGTAAAGCGGGTCAAATCCGTAAATGTCAGCAGCCGTTCAAAGGTTTGGCGGCGCTCTTCACCCGTCACACCACGTAGGTCAGCATACAGCGTCAGATTCTCTATTACCGTCAAATCTTCATATAAACCAAATTTTTGCGGCATGTATCCAAGAATTGAATGTAACTGACGATCATTTTCCAGTGGGTCCAGACCGACGACGGTCATCTTGCCTTGGCTGGGTTTTAGCAAGCCTGCCAACATGCGTAATAATGTGGTTTTACCGGCACCATCCGGCCCGACCAACCCTGTGACCGCACCACTGCGGATTTCGGTTGTCAGGCTAGCAACGGCAGGACTCTCCAGTCCGGGGAAGGATTTTTCGACTCCTTCCAAAGTAATAAGATGCTGGATTCCATTCATAACTCATGCCGCCTTAAGGTTGTACAAAACGGACGGTAACAGGCATACCTTGCCGCAGTGATTCATCAGCATCGGTGATGATAATGCGCAAGCGATAAACCAGGTCAGTACGTAAGTCCGGAGTTTCCACACTTTTCGGGGTAAATTCAGCCGTCGGCGACACGAAACCTATTTTGCCGTGATAAGGCTTGTTTGGGCGGCCATCAGTAAAGACCTCAACTTCCGTGCCTGGAATGGCCTGGTTGAGATGAGGTTCACTCACATAAGCCCGCACCCAGACTGGGTCAGTCAGCGAAAGGGTAAAGACGGTATTGCTGGCAGACAAAATTGTGCCCGGTTCAACGGCGCGAGTGAGCACGGTACCTGAGGATGGCGAGAGCAGGGTGGTGTCTTGTAGATTCAGTTGGGCTTGCGCCAGCTCGGCTTCGCTCTGAGCCAGATTAGCCTCGGCCTGAGCAATTTCCTGCGGGCGATTACCACTTAAATATTGTGCAAGTTTATCTTTTGATGCCTGTAGATTTGCCTGCGCCTGATTACGTGCGGTTCGGGCATTCTCTAACTCGTTGGCAGAGGTCGCTTTACTCGCCCATAACCCTTGCTGGCGTTTAAGGAAGCTATCCGCATAACTGAATGCGGCTTCACGCTGAGAAACTTCGGATTTGACTTGAGCAATCTCTTCTTCCCGATACCCGGCTTTCAGTAAAGCCAGCTGCGCTTGCGCACTTTGCACATTAGCCTGCGCTTGTTTGAGGGCGTTGAGATAAGGGCCATCATCCAGTTTACCCAGTTCTTGTCCCGGCTGAATTTTATCCCCTTCATCAACAGATAGAGATGCCAGGCGGCCAGCCACTCGGAAGCCCAGATTTACGGTACGGATGTCGACATTGCCATATAACGTCAATGAGGCATCATGTTGTTGACGATAATAACTCCATCCGTAACCTATCGCCGCCAATAACGCGACAATAACGACGGCCACTATAATCTTCTTGCGATTCATAATGCTCCCTATCTGTTACTGATATTGATTACATCACCCTAATGTTTTGGCCCGCAGTCCGTAGAGAAGCAGGTCAATATGTTCGATAAGCACTTGATTAATCATTTCACTTTCAGCTTCACCAATATCTAGCCATCCTGCTTGTCGGCGGATTGTCTCGCGACCCATACGAAAAGCCAGAACTTCGCCGATTAATGCATGGGTATGAATAATGGTTTTAGTGGCGCGAGCATCAGCACCAATAAATGCAGCCAGCAACTGATTCAGCTTTTGGTGCAGTGGTGCAATAATCTGGGTATGTATCAGAAGGTATGCATCACTGGGAGATAGCTGTTCACGAGCCATTATTTTGCTGATATTCAGCGTTTCTGGTTGTGTCATTAAATGGCTGAATTCCAGTAATCCGCGGCGGATATAGTGTAGCTGTTGCTCTGGACTTTGCTCCTGAGATGGGAGTTGAAGAAACTGATCAATTTCCTGTGCCAGCGGCGCGAAGGCCTGCTTAATAAAGTTGGCAATTTGTTGCGCGACTGCCAGATATAAACCTTCTTTGGAATTGAAATAGTAGGTAATTGCGGCAATATTCTGGTCTGCCCGCTGGGCAATTTCCCGGGTGGTCGCTCCTTTCAGACCCTGCTCGCCGAACAGTTCGGTTGCGGCCTGAATCAACTGCTGACGGGCTTGTTCACCACGGGGCGTGGTTGGTATTGATGGTGTTGAAGAGTGAGACATAGGCTCCATACCCAATGAAGATCATTTTCGCTAATATTAATAGATAGCTAAATAATAAATCAATCATATGATTAACTTTAGGCCACCCCTACGACTAAGTAAAGTTATGGTGGGTAGAAGCCCTTTTTTTGTGATCAGAAGCAGGGTAATTGCCAGTAATAAATCAATTTTCCTGATGTTTACGCTAATAAAAATCTTAAGAAACGCGTAAATATCCCTTTTCTTGCTAAACATCTGTTATAATCAGCCGCAATGGTGCACTGCAGTTTGTGCCAATCCTCGTGGTAATGCCTCAATTCATACCTCGTCTGATAATCTTCCCTTGAAACTGCACCTGGCGATATCGTCGGGATTGGGAAGATCTGGAGCTTTTCGTAATATGTCATTTGATTCTCTCGGCTTAAACGCCGACATCCTGCGTGCTGTTGAAGAGCAGGGCTACCTTGTGCCGACGCCAATTCAGCGTCAGGCAATCCCTGTGGTACTGGAAGGCCGTGATTTAATGGCCAGTGCGCAAACCGGTACCGGTAAAACCGCTGGTTTCACCTTGCCGCTGTTGCAACTGCTGAGCCAGAACCAACAACCCATTAAAGGCCGTCGTCCGGTACGTGCGTTGATTTTGACGCCAACCCGCGAACTGGCTGCGCAGATTGACGAAAACGTACAGAGTTACAGCAAATACCTGAAGCTGCGTTCGCTGGTGGTATTTGGTGGCGTTAGCATTAACCCACAGATGATGAAATTGCGTGGTGGTGTTGATATCTTGGTCGCAACACCTGGCCGTCTGCTGGATCTGGAACACCAGAATGCAGTTGATCTGTCCAAGATTGAGATTTTGGTATTGGACGAAGCCGACCGCATGCTGGATATGGGCTTTATTCACGATATCCGTCGTGTATTGGCAAAACTGCCTGCTAAACGCCAGAATCTGCTGTTCTCCGCGACTTTCTCTGATGAAATTAAAGGCTTGGCCAGCAAATTGCTGCACAACCCTGCTTCAGTTGAAGTGGCTCGTCGTAACACCGCTTCTGAGCAAATTGCACAAAGTGTTCATTTTGTGGATAAAAACCGCAAACGTGAATTATTGTCTCAGATGATTGGCGAAGGTAATTGGCAGCAAGTATTGGTGTTCAACCGCACCAAGCACGGCGCTAACCATTTAGCTGAGCAGCTGAATAAAGACGGCATTACTGCCGCAGCTATTCATGGTAATAAGAGCCAAGGGGCGCGTACTCGTGCACTGGCTGATTTTAAAGACGGCAAAATCCGTGTATTGGTAGCAACTGATATCGCCGCCCGTGGTTTGGACATCGACCAGTTGCCTCATGTGGTTAACTATGAGTTGCCAAACGTACCGGAAGATTACGTGCACCGTATTGGTCGTACTGGCCGCGCGGAACGTACCGGTGAGGCGATTTCATTGGTTTGTGTTGATGAACACAAATTGCTGCGTGATATCGAGCGTTTGCTCAAACGTGAAATTCCACGTATCGCACTGGATGGCTATGAGCCGGACCCAAGCATTAAAGCGGATCCGATTCAAAATGGCCGTCAGGGCCGTGGCGCGCAACGTCCAGGAATGGGCCGTGGCAGCAACGCCGGTCGTCCGCAAAATGGTGGTGGCGCAGCAGGTCGCGGTGATAGCCGTAACAGCCGCCCACGCAGCCAGGCTGATGGTCAACGTCGCCCGGCAGGCCCATCTTCACGTGGTCGTAGCCGTAATCCCGGCGAATAAGTCATAAAGTATTCGCTGATGAAACCGCTTCTTTGGAAGCGGTTTTTTTTCATCTGAATCCCCAGATTACAGGGTTATCCCTTGTTTTAAACCTCGCTTCACCCGTATCATTGCCGGTCTTTTTTAGCATTATATTGTATGGAATTTATCGTCACTTGGCGGGATGTTATGGCGCGGACAAGAGGTCAGGGTAATTAGCATGCGGGTAATACTAGCACCGATGGAAGGTGTATTAGACTCACTGGTGCGTGAACTTCTCAGTGAAGTTAATGATTATGATCTTTGCATCACCGAATTTCTACGGGTGGTCGATCAGCTATTGCCAGCAAAATCCTTCTATCGGCTATGCCCGGAGCTTCACCAACAGAGCCGGACGTCATCTGGTACTCTGGTGCGTATCCAGTTGTTAGGCCAGTATCCACAATGGCTGGCAGAAAATGCGGCTCGTGCTGTTGAGCTTGGATCTTACGGTGTAGATTTAAACTGCGGCTGTCCGTCAAAGCTGGTTAACGGCAGTGGGGGGGGCGCAACCTTGCTCAAAGATCCTGAATTGATTTATCAAGGTGCTAAAGCCATGCGCGAAGCGGTACCGGCTCATCTGCCCGTCACAGTAAAAATTCGTTTAGGTTGGGATTCTGGTGATCGGCAATTTGAAATTGCCGATGCGGTGCAGCAAGCCGGTGCCACTGAGCTGGCGGTACATGGCCGCACTAAAGAAGAGGGTTATCAGGCCGAACGCATCAATTGGCAGGCTATCGGCGAGATCCGCCAGCGCCTGACGATACCAGTGATCGCCAATGGTGAGATTTGGGATTATCGCAGTGCGCAGGAGTGCATGAAAGTGACTGGCTGCGATGCAGTCATGCTTGGGCGGGGGGCACTCAATGTGCCGAATCTAAGTCGAGTCGTGAAGTATAACGAACCACGGATGCCGTGGCCGGAAGTGGTCAAACTGCTACAAAAATATGTGCAGTTAGAGAAACAGGGCGATACTGGTTTATATCATGTTGCCCGCATCAAGCAGTGGCTAGGTTATTTACGTAAAGAATATGCCGAAGCAACTGACTTATTTAGTGAAATCCGTGCATTAAAAACCTCGAAAGATATCGCGGTGGCTATTTTACGAGCGTGAATTAGCTATGTTTTATAGAGAACCATAAAAATCCCAACCCTAAATATACCTTAAACAAGAATGGTTATTCTTTTGATTTGAATTAAGTATCGCGTTTATAGTGTGCTCGCATTTTAAATGCAGTATCTCGTTAGGCGAGGCTCCTATACAAACACAGGTTACTGATCTGACGACGTCCAGAGACGCCCAAGGTTAGGACAGGTTATATCGGATTAAGGTATAACCCAAAGTAACTTCTGAGAAATCAGATACGTTGTATAGTGCTAAAACTTAGACACGGAGATAGCCATAGAGCACTCTCTAATCTGGTTACGCCCCTATGTGAGGACTGTTTAGTTAAATAATAACAGTAATAGGGTCATTTATGAGTTCACATTTCGACTTAGCATTGCAAAAGCAGCATCCATTCAATCCAGGTGAAGATAAAGAATCTACCTTAGGCGCTTATATGAGCGATGCCTATATTACGGTATCGGCTGATATGTCAGTCGCTGAAGCTAAAGCCTATTTCTTGCAAAATATCTCCGATAATGAAATACCAACACAATTATTGGTGACGAATAATAATCGGCATTTACTCGGGTTACTCTCGGTTAAGAATTTACTAACGGAAGAGCAACAAGATATAAAACTTTTTCAGATTATTAACCAGAGTTATTTCTCTGTATCGCCAGATCAAGATCGTCACGAGGCAGTAAGCTTATTGGCAAAATGTGGTTTAGATATCGTTCCAGTATTAAGTCACGGTAAATTAATGGGAGTATTACGGGCGCAAGATATTGCTGAATTGATTGAAGATGAAAACACGGAAGATGCTCAGCGGCAGGGGGCAAGTATGCCGCTCGACGAGCCTTATTTACAAACCAGCCCAGTGACATTATGGCGCAAGCGAGTTGTTTGGTTATTACTGCTGTTTGTCGCGGAAGCTTATACCGGCACAGTATTAAAAGCGTTTGAGGAGCAACTGGAAGCGGCAATAGCCTTGGCATTCTTTATCCCACTATTAATTGGTACTGGCGGTAACAGTGGTACGCAAATTACCTCGACCCTGGTGCGGGCTATGGCACTCGGGGAAGTCAGTTTACGTAATGTTGGTGCAGTATTGCGCAAAGAAGTTTCCACTTCTCTGATGGTGGCAACGACCATTGGTTTGGCGGCCTGGATCCGTGCCTGGTTCTTGGGAGTAGGGATGGAAGTGACTATCGTGGTGAGCTTGACGGTGGTCGCCATCACGGTGTGGAGCGCCATTGTCTCTTCCATTATTCCGATGGTATTAAAGCGGTTATCTATAGACCCTGCGGTGGTTTCAGCACCTTTCATTGCCACTTTTATTGATGGTACCGGTCTGATTATTTACTTTGAAATAGCGCAGTTGGTGATGACTGATTTAGCATAATGTCGATAATAATAAGGCGCTTTAAGCGCCTTTTTTAATAGCTATCTAACCGATTATTTTCTCTTGCGGCCAATAAATTTGGCGATACCCAATAGGAAGATTGCTCCTACCAGAATCAATAATGCATCGACCCAGAAGGTCAGTGAGGCTAGATTTTCATCATGAATATCAGCTAAACCGGCGGCGATTAAAAATACTCCGAAGAGAATACCAAAAATTGTTGTTCCCATATAAACACCTGTAAATTAGTTTTATCTAAAAAATTTATGTTGGCAATTATAGGATAATATTTAATCGGTGGCTTTTCTTTCTTTGATAAATGTTTACCGCTGAGCAGCAATTAGGCAGCTTTAATCTTTGTAACAATCATTTTAAGAATGAATGGTGCGTAGTGTATTACTGTAATTTATAATGCGCCGGATCGACCCCATTGGCTCCCGACAACCTATTTAAGCTGACGAACATGAATGTAAAAATTCGATTTGCACTATTAAGTTTCTTGCTTTTGTCTACCAGTATCAGTGTCGTTCCTTTAGCCTCGGCCAGTGGTACATCCGGTGAAGTTAAAGGGAAAGCTCCGCTAGAGTTGGCGTCGGGTAGTGCGATGGTGATTGATTTACAAACAAATAAAGTCATTTATTCTAACAATGCGGATGAAGTGGTGCCGATCGCATCAATCACCAAATTGATGACCGCAATGGTGGTATTGGATGCTAAATTGCCTCTTGATGAGATTATTTCAGTCGATATTCATCAAACTAAAGAGATGAAAGGGGTCTTTTCCCGAGTGCGGGTAAACAGTGAAATCAGCCGCAAAGACATGCTGCTGCTGGCTCTTATGTCATCGGAAAACCGTGCTGCGGCGAGCTTGGCTCATCACTATCCCGGTGGCTATAACGCATTTATTAAAGCAATGAATGCGAAAGCCAAATCATTGGGAATGACTAAAACTCGCTATGTGGAGCCAACGGGTTTGTCGATTGATAATGTCTCGACGGCCCGTGATCTGACCAAATTATTGGTCGCCACCAAACAATATCCCTTGATTGGGCAGCTGAGTACCACTACAGAGAAAATGGCTACTTTCCGTGAGCCTAACTACACTCTGCCATTCCGTAATACTAACCATTTGGTTTATAACGACAAATGGAACATCCAATTAACGAAAACCGGCTTTACCAATCAAGCCGGGCACTGTCTGGCAATGCGTACCGTCATTGGTAATCGCCCGGTAGCATTGGTCGTTTTGGATGCATTTGGTAAATATACCCATTTTGCCGATGCAAACCGCCTGCGTAGCTGGATAGAAACTGGCAAGGCGGCGCCAATCCCTGGTGCAGCGAAAAGTTATCGTCAGCAAAAGGATTCTCAGGGGCGTTTGGCTCAGCTCTCAGAATAAATTGACCCTTTGCTTTTGAAGTTGCAGGGGGCTAGCTGCGTTCTATTCCTCGGCCGATCCTTGGGCCTCGCCTCTTCGAGGCCGCTGCCTGCAACTCCAGGTTCTTTGGATCTATAGGTAACTAAGTGGCAGAATTTACAGATAATCTGTAAGTTCTGCTTATTAGTGCTGGATTGGCAGTTTTTTATTTTGCTAAAAAATCAATTTAAACACGCCAGTAATGGTCAGTAGCCCGACAATAAAAATGATCGCAATAATCCACAGTATTATTTTCATATTATCTCCTAGATCCCATATCAGACATCGATATTTGTCAGTGGTACCAACCTTGGTTGGTGTCAGACTATGACTATAGTTTGTCTGACTGGATTCAGGGGACTTGCCGCCGGAATTCGGATAATGCCTAGATGAGTGCAGTATGAGTAATTCTCTGCCCACCATGGTTATTTTTGCTGCCAATTTTTCAGTTTTGAGGTTTTGCCAATTCCGGGATTAAAGCTGTTGGTTGGGTCTATCTGCCGATAGAACGTTTTCAATGCAGGTTTTGCGATATAGAGATGCCCGACATTATGCTCAGCTGGATATTCCGCTCCTTTATCACTCAGCAGTGCCAGCATCTTTTGTTTTAGTGCGTGCGTATCGACACCTTTCTTCACGATATAATCTTGATGGAAGACGTGGCATAGGAAATGACCATAGTAGAGTTTGGCCACCATGCATTGGTCTATTTCTGGAGGTAAGGTCTCAAACCACTGATCTTCATTGCGCCGTAGAGCAATATCTAACGCCAATATATCTTCTACTTTATCAGCATGAACGGCGTGATAGCGTACTGCCGCACCAGCGGCGGCAAAGCGGTGTAAAAATGCTTTTTTACCTTCGTCAGCCGTACAAGTAATAAAGTTACCTTCCGCAGTAGCAAAAAAATCTTTCAGAAATTGCTGTGCTTCAGGAATGCCTCCACCTGACATTTTTAGCATCAAATGATGCTCATATTTACTGCGGTAAGCCTTAAGACGTTTCGGTAAATGATTGGGCAGCACCTGGCTGAAGCCTTGCATTATCCGATCCGTTAAATGGTCGATAAGAAAAGGGACTTTACTAAGACGAGCATCAATCTTGCCTTTTAAAGTAAAGAAGCGAGGCATGTTATTGGTGCCCATACTGTTGATCATCACAAAGGTATCTTTGCCATACACTTCGGCGATATCAAAAATATCGCGATGCATATATTCACCCGCCACAGGCAAATGTTTGAAGTCACGCAAAATAGCCCGGCGTAATTGGGTTAATACCTGAGTTTGATTGGTTCCGATATAAAAGACTTGCTGCTGTTTCTCACTGGGAAAAGTATCCAGCCGAACTGCAAAGACGGCTAATTTACCGGCACATCCTGAGGCTTCAAATAAGCGTCTTGGGTCGGCATTAAAACGGGAGGGAGTAGAGGCATCAATATCCCTCACGCGTGTAGCATATTCATGGTCAGAAGCTTGCTGCATACCTTGGTCAATATCACTGGCACGATATTTACCGCGCTCCAGGCGTTGTAAAATCTCTTCTGGAGTATTGCCGAGATTGATTCCCAAATGATTGATGAGTTGCAACTCTCCTTGAGCGTCAATTTGCGCGAATAATGCCATCTCGGTATATGCTGGCCCTCTTTGAACCAATGATCCCCCCGAGTTATTACAAATACCGCCAACAACGGAAGCACCAATACACGAAGAGCCAATCACTGAGTGTGGCTCGCGGTCATAAGGTTTTAAACGTTTTTCCAGTTGGTTCAGAGTACTGCCGGGGAAACCAATCACTTGCTTGCCATCATTCAGTAATTGGATTTGATTTAGCCGCAAAGTATTCAAGATGACAATGGGTCGGTCATAATCATCCCCACTAGGGGTAGAGCCCTCCGTCAGCCCGGTATTCGCCGCTTGCATGATAACAATAGTGTCGGCGGCCACGCAGGCTTGTAGTAATTGCCATTGCTGTAATAACGTCGAGGGGAAGACTACCGCAAGGGCAGAACCTGCTCCTGAGCGGAAACCGGTGCGGTAACGTTCAGTTTGCCGTTCACCGGTTAGCAAGTAACGAGCGCCCACGATATGACGCAACTGGGTCAGTAAGGTTTGTGTTTTTTCATCACTGTATTGATTCATTCGTGCAGCTCCCTTTCATTGCATTGACTTTTATAGCGCTGGTTACAGCTAAGTTCAGGGCTCTATGACACAGCTATTATGGTGCAATGATGTAACCATGAGGGGCGGCTGGCTTTCTTGATAAATCCTTTGTTTTGTGAAAAACCTCACACTATTGCCATCTAAATCGCATTTGGCTTTCGTAATCATGTGGTTTAAACATTACTAACACTAATGATTAAACAAAAAGACACTCAGATCACGGGATAGATATCTTCTTCAATGGATAGATAATAATTTTGCTCATTGCATTATGAGGTATAGGATCAAGGGTAATAATTGCGCTGATTAATAAGGCATTTCATGAGTGAACATTTTGTTGGCAAATATGAGGTGGAGCTGAAGTTCCATGTATCGAACATCGCCCAATTGCATGCGCAGTTAGCCCTTCATCAAGCAACAGCCTTTACTATCAATAATCATGAAAAAGATATCTATCTGGAAGCTAATTGTGGTGATCTAGCTGCGAAACAGATCAGTATGGTTTTGCGGGAAATGCACCCCTCTGGTATTCGTTTATGGATAGTCAAAGGGCCGGGAACAGAACGATGTGAAGCCAGTAAAATTGAAGATATTGGCAAAGTACAAAGTATGTTAGCAACATTAGGATATCTGCCCGCATTTATACTGGAAAAACAGCGCAGTATTTATTTTGTCGGGAAGTTTCACGTGACGATTGATAGCTTGGTGGGGCTCGGGGATTTTGCTGAAATAGCCATCATGACTGATGATGCCACTATCCTTGATAACCTAAAGACCGAATGTTGGGATTTAGCTAATAAACTCGGATTATTGCCAGCACAACAAGAAAGCCGCTCATACCGTCAGCTACTCGGTTTTTAGCGTTGATGATGCTGTATTGGCCGTGATATATCCCACGGCCATGCAGATTTACTTCTTCATCAAAGATTTCAAATTGGCAAATGGGTTATGAGTGGCAACCCCTTGATCATTCTGCGCATCATCACCTGCAATCACCGTCGAGCCATAGAGGTCCGCTTCGGTATATTTGGAGTGTTCGTGATCATGGCAAAAAAGACATAACATCTCCCAATTGCTGCCATCTTCGGGATTATTGCTGTGATCGTGGTCAATATGGTGAACAGTTAACTCTCGAAGATTAGAATATACAAATTCGCGTGAACATTTACCGCAAACCCACGGAAAAATCTTCAGAGCTTTCTCTCTATAACCACTTTCCAGACGGGCGTAATTCTTCGGGATATATGCCATAGGTGAACCTTCAATTCTGCCATAAATAATGGTCTTATTTTAGCGTGAAAGTAGGCGCTAGACTATCAACTGTTTGTTATTAATATTCAGATAATACACTATCATTTAAAGCAATCTTCGTAGGAACATATTGAATCAATTATAGAAATACCTAGTTCAGTTATTCATGGTGATGCTAAGAATTTTTGAGACTTTTGCTGATGATTTAAAGGGATAAGTCGTTTTACACTGTCGTTATGTTTTAGCATCAGCATGTTTTACATTATTCATCAGACAGTTATTAGCATGAGATTATACGTAACCCGCTAATAGACTTATTTTACGGCAGGCAATACAGCGTGTTTAGCCTGAAACCCTTTGCCGAAACAGTTGAGGCGATATGAAAGAATCTGAGGTACTGGCCGAAGTCAGTAATGAAAACCAAACATTAGTCGCCGTGGTGCAACAAGACCAGCGGGTGGTGTACTTCTATATTTATCCACAAGAGGCATTCGAAGAACGTTTTCCGGTGCGTGCGTGCTGGGTGAGAAACCTGGTTGCGGCCCCCTTGTCGGCGGATAATGCTGCCCTTGAACAAGGATTGGCTCCGCGATTAGCCGCAGAGTTTTGCCGGAATGTAGCCGGTGAAGCCGAGCTTGATGCACAATTTATTACCATAGTCTGGTCAGAAAGTGATGATGGCGCTGCATTATGGTATCAAGGGCAACTGCTGGCGATTATTCCTGGCTGGAGTCTGTATATTGATCATTCGGTTTGCTATTCGGCCAGTTGTATTAAAGATAACCCGCTGACTTTACCTTTGGGCTCAGCCTCTACCAATGTCCAATATGCTCAGGCACAGAATACACGTCAATTTTGGCGTGCTTGGCAACAAGAGGACGGTAACCCTTGGCCTGCACTACAAGCTGAATATATTCAATGCTATGAACAACACTTTGGTCCATCGGTGAAATATTATGCCATCGACCAAGGAACGTGGCCGCCAATGGCTATATCGCAGCATGAAAAGGACGGAATATATTATTTTCTGACACTGGGTGTCAGTATCCGTCCGCAACCTTGGGTTGAAATACTGTTCAATGATGATGCGGCCAAATACCGCCGTTTTGAAATGGCTATCGCCATTGACGGCCAATATGTCAATGAGGACAACGCTATCCATATGGCGAGTGCGCTGGCTGGTTTTGCCCATGTTCCCTGGAGCAAAATAACCTGGCTAGGGGAAGGTCATACGTTAGAGTCGTCCGTGGCTCCTCAGGGCTATGAAGGCTATATTTTGTCATCAGAGCTTTATGCTGATGCAGACAGTCTTATATTGCCTCACCAACAGGATGACCCGGTCAATATATATTGGGCTAGCCCGGTTTTTGCCAGTGAAAGAGAGGCTGCGCATGCGGTGCCAAATGGTGGGTATGATTTGCTGAAAAAACTACAGAAGAATGGGGTAAACCATATTTTCACACCACGCGAGTCTATTATTTAATTTTGTGCTGAACATTGCTGGTCTGATTTGCAGATTTTGTTATTCGGGTCTTAACTTAATAATGATAGAGGTTTTGAGCCAGTAAACTTGAAACCACAATGTTCGCTTGAGATGCTGTAATTTGCCGTATAGTCAAATCAGCTGTCAGTGAAAATTAATTTTATGGAGGTTTTATGGGCATACTATCTTGGATTATTTTTGGCCTGATTGCCGGTATTTTGGCTAAATGGATTATGCCTGGAGAGGATGGCGGTGGTTTTATTATGACTGTAATCCTTGGGGTAGTAGGTGCTCTGGTTGGGGGCTATATTAGTACCTTCTTTGGTATGGGCAGAGTTGATGGGTTTAACATCGGTAGCTTTGTCGTGGCCGTCATTGGTTCGTTGGTCGTGCTGTTTGTCTATCGAAAATTAAGAAGTTAGACTCAATTGATATGCTTATGACCATGATTTTAATTGTCATCAGTAAAGCCAATAAGCATTAATCAAGAAAACGTCTTCTCGTCAAAATACTGTCCTCATAAAATATCAGAAAGGTGGCTATTTTTTGTCACCTTTCTCTCATAAAAGCATCATCAATATGCAATAGAAGTATTCGTTAATAGCTCATGACTACAGGCAATCTGAGAGACATGACATGGGCCAGGCATTGCGTAAATTCACTGTGGCTGATTATCCAGCTGCGGTGCAAGAACCACGTAAAAAGGTACTTGCCGTTAAAGGGTTAGTTAAAGCATACAAATCACAACACCGAGTTCTGGATGATATCAACTTTGAACTTCATGCCGGTGAATTTGTAGCAATAATTGGTCGTTCTGGTGCCGGGAAATCCACATTGTTGCATGTTTTAAATGGCACCATTCCCAGTAGTGCCGGTGAAATCATTAATTACCATGACAATGGTGATACACAGAATATCGCTGAATTGACGACAAAGCAGATGAGAAAGTGGCGAGCAAAATGTGGCATGATTTTTCAGGATTTCTGCTTAGTTCCACGGCTTGATGTTATTACCAATGTCTTACTAGGCCGCCTCAGTTATACCTCGACACTAAAATCATTTTTTAAAATATTTGCTGAGCAGGATAGAGCTAGAGCCATTGAGTTATTACAATGGCTCAATATGCTGCCTCACGCCTTGCAGCGTGCTGAGAATCTCTCTGGTGGACAAATGCAGCGTGTTGCTATTTGTCGTGCCATGATGCAAAACCCTAAAATATTATTAGCTGATGAACCGGTCGCTTCTTTGGACCCCAAAAATACCACCCGAATAATGAATACATTACAGAAAATAAGCGAGAATGATATTGCTGTGGTCGTTAACTTACATTCTGTGGAATTAGTTAGAGATTATTGCACGAGAGTAATAGGTATTGCTCATGGAAGAATTGTTTTTGATGGTCATCCATCTATGCTCAATGACGCTATTATTCAAGATATTTATAGTGATGAATCAACTGATACTTTGCATTAATTCCCATTTATCCCTTTACCAGAATAGGTTAATTTAATGAAAAAAGTACTTTGTCTTACCTCATTAGTGGCAAGTATGATGGTATTTAATGCCACAGCAGCGGATGCACCAAAAGAAATTAATCTGGGTATTCTTGGCGGGCAAAATGCGACACAACAAATTGGCGATAATATGTGTGTCAAAGAATTCTTGGATAAAGAATTAAACGTAAAAACAAACCTGCATAATGCCTCTGACTACTCCGGTGTTATTCAAGGGTTATTAGGTGGGAAGATTGACTTAGTATTAAGTATGTCGCCTTCTTCTTTTGCTTCTGTCTATATTAAAGACCCTAAAGCTGTCGATATCGTAGGTATTGCGATTGACGATACAGATAAATCACGCGGTTATCACTCAGTTGTAGTGGTAAAGGCCGATAGCCCTTATCAGAAAATTGAAGACTTGAAAGGCAAAGCATTTGGTTTTGCTGATCCGGACTCAACCTCAGGATTCTTGATTCCTAACCAAAGTTTTAAACAGAAATTTGGTGGAACACCAGACAATAAATATAACAATTTCTTCTCCAGCGTGACGTTCTCTGGCGGCCATGAACAAGATATTCTTGGTGTTATTAATGGCCAATTTGATGGCGCAGTGACTTGGGCCTCCATGATTGGCGATTATAATACAGGCTATACCAGCGGTGCATTCACGCGCATGATTCGTATGGATCACCCGGATTTAATGAAACAAATTCGTATTATCTGGCAGTCACCGCTGATTCCGAATGGCCCTATTTTGGTCCGTAGTGCATTGCCTGCTGAATTTAAAGCGCAGTTAGTGGCCGCAGTTAAAAAACTGGATAAAGAAGATCACGGTTGTTTCATTAAAGCGATGGGTGGCAAACAGCATATCGGTGAAACATCACTGAGTGAGTATCAGAATATTATTGATATGAAGCGTGAATTAACCAAAGGCGACCGCTAAGTCGGTTCTGCGGATAAAATATACCCTGCATATTCGAAGTTGCAGGGTATAGCTCTGGCTTATTTGAGCGATTGCTTTGAGGTGGTAGCTAATTTTGAATACAGACTTTAACCATTACTATCAGCGGATTCGCACTAAGCAAAAACGTGAAACGTTGATTTGGTCATTGACGCTGGCAATTATCTATCTTGGCGCTGGCAGTATTGCTGAGTTTAATTTACATACTGTTTTTGTTTCTATTCCGAGTTTTTTTGATTATCTAGCCGAAACTATACCTGTGCTCCATTGGCATAATTTGTTTGCAGATGGTCATACGGAAGGTTCTTTTGCTTATTGGGGTTACCGCTTACCTATTCAGTTACCGCTGATTTGGGAAACTCTGCAATTAGCATTAGCCTCGACAATCTTGTCAGTTATCGTTGCCATTATTCTTGCCTTTTTGGCTGCAAATAATACCCAAAGCCCTCCTTGGTTGCGATTATCGATCCGCACATTTGTTGCGTTTTTACGTACCATGCCGGAATTAGCCTGGGCGGTGATGTTTGTCATGGCGTTTGGTATTGGGGCTATTCCCGGTTTTTTAGCTTTGGCATTACATACTATTGGCAGTTTAACCAAGTTATTTTATGAATCACTGGAAACCGCATCGGATAAACCTGTGCGCGGTTTGGCGGCTTGTGGGGCTGGAAAATTACAACGTATGCGTTTTGCGTTGTGGCCACAGGTAAAACCCATATTTCTCTCTTATAGCTTTATGCGCCTGGAAATTAACTTCCGCCAATCAACTATTTTAGGATTGGTAGGGGCCGGCGGAATTGGGCAAGAGTTAATGACCTCAATAAAACTCGATCGCTATGATCAAGTCAGCATGACATTGCTGCTGATTATTATTGTGGTTTCATTGTTGGATTACACATCCGGTAAATTACGTAAGCGAGTCGTGGAAGGAACTTCATAATGTTGACTCATCATCTGACTGCAGATCAGTTATCAATGCTAAAACAGCAAAATCCACAAATTTTCTTACAGCAAAAACGTTATATCAGATGGGTCACAATGATAGCTGTTGGTATTTTTTTATATTACCTATTTTTCTTCAAAACCTTTGGGATTCCTTGGCAAACATTTGCAAATGGTAGTCAACAAATTAGCCGTTATTTTTTACGTATGTTTGTTTGGCATGATTTTATGAATTGGCCATTTAAGTATTATTTCGGTCAGATATTTATTACCTTAGCAATTGTTTTTGCTGGCACACTCACTGCTACATTGATTGCTTTACCCTTGTCATTTCTGGCAGCACGAAACGTGATGTCAACGCCGGGTTTACGTATTATTTCATTTGTCGTGCGCCGTTTTCTGGATATTTTCCGTGGTATAGATATGGCTATCTGGGGGCTGATTTTTGTTCGAGCCGTGGGGATGGGGCCACTTGCCGGGGTGCTGGCGATTATCATGCAAGATATGGGGTTACTGGGTAAACTCTATGCCGAAGGGCATGAGGCAGTAGACAAGTCACCCAATCGTGGCCTGACTGCCATGGGAGCCAATGCCTTGCAGAAGCAACGTTTTGGGATATTTACTCAATCTTTTCCAACCTTTTTGGCTCTAAGCCTTTATCAAATTGAATCTAATACTCGCTCTGCTGCGGTATTGGGTTTTGTCGGAGCTGGAGGGATTGGTTTAGTGTATGCCGAAAATATGCGGCTATGGAACTGGGATGTAGTAATGTTTATCACATTAATAATGGTAGTTATTGTGATGGTCATGGATAAAATCTCCGCAACATTACGGCGGAAGTATATTCTTGGTGAAGAAATTGCGCTTTATCATCCAGCTAATAATACTAATCACAAAGCTTAATATATAGATTGGTTTTTATATTATAAATAGCATCCAATAAATAATATTAACTATTATTTTATTTTTTGGATTTTATTTTTGGTATGTCAGCTGTTTTTATCACTAACCAGATTTACATTGAGAAGATCGGCGTTGATCTATACAATACTGCCCGCTAGACGTTAAAGAAGCGTTTTGTTTTTCTTGCGATATTCGCACACGTCTAATCTACATAATAGGAATAGGGCAGTAATATGATCAACAACGATGTGCTCCGTAGTGTTCGCTATATGCTTAACGTTAACGATACCAAGATAACAGAAATCATTAAGCTGGCTGATTTTGAAGTGAACAATGCGGATGTCGTTAATTTCCTTAAGAAAGAAGACGAAGCTGGTTATCAGGATTGCCCTGATCTGGTGATGGCACATTTCCTTAATGGCCTGATTTTCTTTCGCCGCGGCAAAGATGACAAGTTCCCGGCACCCGCGGTAGAACCTGTCATTACTAACAATATCGTGCTCAAAAAACTGCGTGTCGCATTTGAGTTGAAAGATACCGATATGCATGATGTTTTTAATGCTGTTGAGTTCCCTGTGTCCAAACCTGAGCTAAATGCTTTGTTCCGTAAAGAAGGGAGTAAAAACTTCCGCCCTTGTGGTGATCAGGTGCTGCGTTATTTCCTGAAAGGTCTGACATTGCGGATACGTGGTCCTAAAAAATAGAATTAAATATACCGGTCATCTCTCAAATTACAGTTGTGTTGGCTGTCCGTTGAAATCTTTTGGGGATGGCTCGGCATAGCTGGGCAATATAAAAACAGGAATGGCCATTAGCTATTCCTGTTTTTTGTTAATTAGCCGCATACTCTTTGTTAACTTCTGAATTAACCCATTCCAGCTTTTTCATCGTAGTATTTTATTTCCCCCACTGTTGCACTATCTATGCTCGTATATTGCGCATTAATGGTGCAGACAATTAGGCTATATATCAGGCTATTTAACCAAGATATCTATAATCTTCAATTAAATTATTGAGATATAAAACTGGCACGGCGATTGCGCAGAGTAAATCCAATCTTGTGTGTTTTACTCAACGACCAGAGGTTAATGCTATGCAACATCGTAACTTGGTTAAGGTTTTTGCACTTTCGGCTTCGGTTATCAGTATGGGGGTGGCATTTGGTACATTGGCTGCAGATACCATTAAAGTGGGTATTTTGCACTCGTTGTCCGGCACTATGGCTATTTCTGAAACCCCATTGAAAGATATGGCTTTGATGAGCATTGACGATATCAATGCTCATGGTGGCGTATTGGGTAAAAAACTGGAGCCGGTTATTGTTGATCCGGCATCTAACTGGCCGTTATTTGCCGAAAAAGCGCGGCAATTATTAACACAAGATAAAGTTGCTGTTGTATTTGGAGCCTGGACTTCAGTTTCACGCAAATCAGTATTGCCGGTATTTGAAGAATTAAATGGCTTACTGTTCTACCCGGTGCAATATGAAGGTGAAGAAATGTCACCGAATGTCTTCTATACCGGGGCGGCACCAAATCAACAAGCTATCCCGGCGGTAGAATATTTATTAAGTGAAGATGGTGGTGCAGCCAAACGCTTTATTTTGTTGGGCACTGACTACGTCTATCCACGTACAACTAATAAAATTCTGCGGGCCTTCCTGCATACCAAGGGTATTCAAGATAAAGATATTGAGGAAATTTATACCCCATTTGGTTATAGCGATTACCAAACTATCGTTGGCAATATTAAGAAATTCTCTGCGGATGGGAAGACAGCGGTTATTTCTACCATCAATGGTGATTCGAATGTTCCTTTCTATAAAGAATTAGCCAACCAAGGTATTAAAGCGACCGATGTGCCAGTTATTGCTTTCTCTGTCGGTGAAGAGGAGTTACGTGGTATCGATACCAAGCCATTGGTTGGGAACCTTGCCGCCTGGAACTATTTCCAATCAGTCGATAACCCGACGAATAAGAAATTTGTTGAACAATGGAAAGCTTATGCCAAAGCACATAATTTGCCGAATGCTGATACCGCAGTAACCAATGACCCAATGGAGGCGACTTGGGTCGGCATGCATATGTGGGCTCAAGCAGTAGAGAAAGCCAAATCAACCGATGTGGATAAAGTTCGCGCGGCTATGGCTGGTCAGACATATCCGGCACCATCTGGCTTTACGTTAACCATGGATAACACCAATCACCACTTACACAAACCGGTGATGATTGGCGAGATTGAAGCTAATGGGCAGTTTAATGTGGTGTGGCAAACCGACGCCCCGATCCGGGCGCAGCCGTGGAGCCCATTCATCGCAGGAAATGACAAAAAGCCAGATCACCCGGTTAAAAGCACTCAGTAATGGTAATCCTCCGAAGTTAGGTCTAGTTGGCTTCGGAGCCTTTTCGCCAAATATCCGTGATGAGTGAGCCTATGAAATCATTAATTCCTGTTTGGGGTAGCACAACTCATTATCTGCTCCGGCTAATAATAGGTTTGTTAATGGGCATATCGGCTCAGGCAACCGCAGGGCCAGCCCATGATTTTGTTGCAGCCAACCGCTCACAACAAGCCATTATGTTGCAGCAATGGGCAACAGAGCCAGATGTTAGCCGGCTGCCATTATTGCAAGCACTAAAACAAGAAACGTTGGTTATTGATAGTGCGGGGCAGGCTTTCGTCCAAAACAATCAAGTTTTCACACCTCTGGAAGGACAACTACAACCCACTGATACACCGAAAAAAATCTGGCTCAATAATCGGTTACGTATTCTCATTGCTAATGCATTGGCGGCCCAGCGGCTAGTCAGTAAGGATGAAGCGGTGCGTTTGCAAGCGGCGCTGGAATTACAGCAGCAGGCGCAAAGCGATCAATTGCCGTTACTGAATCAGCGCCTGAAATTGGAGACTGACAATAAAGTTAAAGAGGCATTAAGTATCGCGCTGGCTAATTTACAACTCACTGACAGCAATCCTCTGGTGCGGTTGAATGCGGTGCAATTACTGGGGCAATCGGGTTCACCCCAAACTCAGTCACGATTGCAAAGCCTAACAGATATTCATGTAGAGCCTGATGAGCATGTGCGTGCTGCAGCCGCCAGTAGCTTAAAGCAGGTACAAAACCGGCTGATGGTTGGGGATATTATTGGGCAGGTATTCAGTGGGCTATCACTAGGCTCCATTTTATTGTTGGCGGCATTGGGGCTAGCCATTACTTATGGTTTGTTGGGTGTTATTAACATGGCGCACGGTGAAATGTTGATGCTGGGTGCCTACTCCGCTTATTTGGTGCAATCCTTATTTCAACACTTTGCTCCACACTGGCTGGCTCTTTATCCCTTGATTGCTTTGCCTGTCGCTTTCTTTATTACTGCTGGAATTGGCATGATTTTAGAGCGAACAGTGATTCGCCATCTCTATGGCCGGCCACTAGAAACATTGCTGGCAACCTGGGGTATCAGCCTAATGCTGATTCAGAGTGTGCGAATGATTTTTGGTGCCCAAAATTTGGAAGTTGCTAACCCCGCATGGTTGTCTGGCGGAGTACAGATTTTACCGAATCTGGTCTTACCGTGGAATCGTATTGCGGTTATTGCTTTCGTCGTTATTGTTTTGCTACTCACTTGGTTGTTGCTGAATAAAACTCGTCTCGGATTACAGGTACGCGCCGTGACACAGAACCGTGCAATGGCGGCGTGTTGCGGGGTGGCGACAGGAAGGGTCGATATGCTGGCATTTGGGTTGGGTTCTGGCATTGCCGGTTTAGGGGGCGTTGCTCTATCGCAACTGGGAAATGTCGGCCCGGAATTAGGGCAGGGATATATCATCGACTCTTTCCTGGTAGTGGTTTTGGGGGGCGTTGGGCAACTTGCGGGCAGTGTTGTTGCCGCACTGGGATTAGGGATGTTGAATAAAATTCTGGAACCGCAGATTGGCGCAGTGCTAGGCAAGATATTGATTTTAGTGCTGATCATTTTGTTTATTCAAAAACGCCCGCAGGGTCTGTTTGCCCTTAAGGGCAGGGTGAGTGACTAATGAATCAACCTTTGACGATAACCTTGACGCAGAAAGCCCCTGTTCTCAGCCTGTTACTGGGTATCTTGGTGGTTATTTTTCTGATTATTTTGCCTTTTTTAGCATTACTACCAGCCGATAATCCGTTGGCAATCTCGACATATACCTTAACTCTTATGGGCAAGATTCTGTGTTATGCGGTAGTCGCAATTGCGTTAGATCTGGTGTGGGGATACGCCGGGTTGCTGTCACTGGGGCATGGTTTATTTTTCGCGCTCGGTGGTTATGCCATGGGGATGTACTTGATGCGTCAGGCGGCTGGTGATGGGTTACCTGCTTTCATGTCTTTCTTGTCATGGAGCGAGTTGCCATGGTTTTGGAGTGGCAGTCAATATTTCGTCTGGGCGTTATGCCTGATTGTATTGGTACCCGGTTTACTGGCTTTTATTTTTGGCTACTTTGCCTTTCGCTCGAAAATAAAAGGTGTCTATTTTTCTATCATGACACAGGCACTAACCTATGCGGGAATGTTGCTGTTTTTTCGCAACGAAACCGGTTTTGGTGGCAACAATGGCTTCACCGGTTTTACTACCTTGCTGGGTTTCCCTGTATCGGCAACATCTACTCGTATTGCCTTATTTCTTGCCACTCTAGCACTGTTAATTGCCAGTTTAGTGCTGGGATTTGCGTTGGCACGCACCAAGTTTGGCCGAGTATTGACTGCCGTGCGCGATGCTGAAAACCGACTGACATTCTGTGGTTATGACCCTAAAGGTTTTAAGTTATTTGTCTGGACACTCTCTGCCGTACTTTGCGCTTTAGCCGGTGCGTTATATGTACCGCAGGTTGGCATTATCAATCCCAGTGAAATGTCGCCAACTAACTCTATTGAGGCTGCAATTTGGGTTGCACTGGGTGGGCGTGGCACTCTGATTGGCCCAGTATTGGGGGCGGGAATCGTCAATGGTGCAAAAAGTTGGTTCACCATGGCAATGCCGGAATATTGGCAATTCTTCCTCGGCTTAATATTTATTCTGGTTACCTTGTTCTTGCCTAAAGGTGTGATTGGGTTATTGCGGCGGGGGAAAGATAAATGAGCCGATTTCAAATTACTGAACAACTGACTTATCCCGAATTCATTGATCAAGAGCCGGGTGTTATCCAGCACGCAGCGGACAAATATCGTCAACAGCGAGATCCCGTACTGACACTGGAAGATATCAATGTCAGTTTTGATGGTTTTCATGCCCTGCGCAATCTTTCATTGCAAATTGGGGGGGGGGAATTGCGTTGTGTTATTGGCCCGAACGGTGCGGGTAAAACGACGTTAATGGATGTTATCACCGGTAAAACTCGTCCACAGAGCGGCAAAATGCTGTACGACCAGCACCATGATCTCTCGACGATGAATACGATTGAAATTGCTCAAGCTGGCATTGGTCGGAAATTTCAAAAACCTACAGTATTTGAAGCATTAAGTGTTTTTGAAAATCTTGAGCTGGCACAGAAAAGTACCAAAACCGTTTGGGCAAGTTTGCGTGCCAAATTGAACAGTGAACAGCGGGATCAAATTGATGAAACACTGGCTATGTTGCGCTTAAGTGATATGCGGCAGCGTCCAGCGGGTTTGCTATCTCATGGTCAAAAACAGTTTCTTGAAATCGGTATGTTATTAGTACAAGACCCACACCTACTGTTATTGGATGAACCCGCCGCAGGTATGACCGATGCTGAAACTGCTTATACCGCGGAGCTGTTTAATCAATTGGCTGGCAAACATTCATTGATGGTAGTCGAGCACGATATGGGATTTGTCGAGACGATTGCCGACCATGTGACCGTGTTGCATCAAGGGCAGGTGCTGGCCGAGGGTTCATTGGCAGAAGTGCAGGCTAATGAGCAAGTTATCGAGGTTTATTTAGGCCGTTGAGTCATTCTAACCCTCCTCATTTTGGGGGGCAAAACTGTGGTGAAATATAGCTTGATGTAGACTGACTCAATCAACGAGATGGCTCTAGCGACTAATAATTATCTGGATAATTTGAGGGCAATATATGCTTCAAGTAAATGAACTCGACCAATATTATGGTGGCAGTCATATCTTGCGCGGCTTGTCATTTGAGGCTGCGGTCGGTGAGGTGACCTGCTTATTGGGCCGTAATGGTGTTGGTAAAACGACGCTGCTCAAGTGCTTGATGGGGTTGGTGCCAGTTAAAAATGGCAGTATTACTTGGGAAGGTAAAAATATTAGCAATCAGTCGCCGCATCAGCGGGTGAAAGGCGGTATTGCCTATGTGCCGCAAGGGCGGGAAATATTTCCTCGTTTAACAGTAGAAGAGAATATCCTGTTAGGTCTTTCGCGTTTTCCCGGTTCACAAAGTAAAGCCGTACCCGAGCATATCTATCAACTCTTCCCCGTGTTGCAGGAGATGAAGCACCGCCGTGGTGGGGATTTATCTGGCGGACAACAGCAACAACTGGCGATTGGCCGCGCTCTGGCTTGCCAACCGCGTTTGTTAATTCTTGATGAACCCACCGAGGGAATTCAACCCTCAGTAATTAAGGAGATTGGATTAGTTATCAAAAAACTGGCCGCGCAAGGGGATATGGCAATCTTGCTGGTAGAGCAATTTTATGATTTTGCGGCGGAACTGGCAGATAACTATTTAGTGATGTCGCGCGGAAAAATTATCCAGCGAGGACAGGGCGCCGATATGGAGCTTGACGGCGTCCGTGGCCTGGTCGCTATTTAAACTATAACCAATTGAAGATACAAGTTATTTTATGGTAGTTGAGTGCTATCAATGGGCAGCGAATCTGATGCGCCCCATTCAGCCCAAGAGCCATCATACAATGATACCGACGATGCATCTGCTGCTGTCAGCCCCAGAGCAACCACTGCGGCGGTAACTCCAGAACCACAACTGGTAATGATGGGTTTGGTTAAGTCGACACCATGGGCTGCAAAAATGCTTGCCAATGCTTGTGGTGATTTCAGATTGCCATTTTCGACCATGCTTCCCCATGGAATATTGATACTGCCAGGGATACGTCCCAAACGCAGGCCAGGGCGAGGCTCTGGCTCTTGTGCCTTAAATCGTCCCGCAGGGCGCGCATCTACAATCTGTATTTCTTTATTTCCTAGAGCGGCTAAAACCTGATTAACATTTTTGACCGCAGCGGCATTGAATGTTGCATTGAATGTTTGTGAGACCGGACTCATTGGCCCGCTCTCTAATGCAAACCCTGCTTGCTGCCACCCACTGATGCCATTCGCCAAGATGAGTACTTTTTTTGCACCAAAAGTACGAAACGTCCACCAAACCCGTGGTGCAGAAAACAGGTTGCCATCATCATAAATGACCAAAGTATGTTGCTCACTTACCCCCAATTGACCAACCATTTCACTGAATGCTTGAGGAGATGGCAACATATGAGGTAAGTCGGTGCTGTGGTCTGCTATTGCGTCAATATCAAAGTAAACTGCCCCAGGAATATGCCCCTGTTCAAATTCAGCTCGAATATTTCTTTTGGGTATCAATCCCGGTGGTGACATTCTGGCATCCAGAATAATGATTTTGTCATCATGAATATTTTCGGCCAGCCACTGTGGTGTTACCAAGAAAGGTGAGTTCATAGCAAATTACCTGTCGAAATTATAAAGGAGCGTCTCAGTGAGCGCTTCATCGTGGTACTCACTATATAACGAAATTACAGTATTGAAACCTTGAGTTATCAGCGATGCGCAAGGTTTCGCAAATTTTGAAATTTATTATTCATTACGTTACATAAAGAAAATAAATAATCTATCAGATGAATTTTGATTCTTAGATATGTGAACTGAATGCCGAGATTTATGCTTTGTTTATGCAAATTTTCATAGGTCTAACAATAATTTTCGTAGCATCTCGCAAAAAGAGTTTTTCATTCCACTATTGCCTTGATGATGAAATTTTAATTTCGTATAACCGTTGACAAGCACAGTCCATTGCCGGGACTTCATCATAAATTGGTAAGGGGAATAGAATGCAAAAAGTTCGAGTTGGCCTCATCGGCACCGGTTATATCGGTCGTTGTCATGCCATTGCTTACGCACAGGTTGCGACTGTTTTTCCTTTAAAGGGGTCGCCAGTATTAGAAATGCTGGCTGAAGTAACACCTGAATTGGCTCAACAGCGTGCTACAGAATTTGGTTTTGCTCGCTCTACTGCTAATTGGCGCGAGCTGGTTGCTGACCCAAATATTGATGTAGTGGATATCTGTGCGCCAAATTTCTTACATAAAGAAATGGCATTAGCGGCTATTAGCCATGGTAAACATGTTTATTCAGAGAAACCGCTAGCTCTTAATGCCGCCGATGCCAAAGAGATGGTTGAAGCAGCAAGAGCAAAAGGCGTAAAAACTCTGGTAGGGTTCAATTATATGAAAAACCCGACCAGCCAATTGGCGCGCGAGATTATTGCAAATGGCGAGATTGGTGATGTTGTACATTTTTACGGTACACATAATGAAGATTATCTTGCTGATCCACAGACACCGTTAGATTGGCACTGTACTAAAGCACAGGCAGGACTTGGGGCATTAGGGGATTTGGCCGCACACATTGTCAATATGGCTCATTATCTAGTTGGCGATATTCTCAACGTATGTGGTGATATGCAGACTGTTATAAAGCAGCGCCCAGACCCACAAAATCCCTCACTGTTGCGAGCGGTAGAAAATGAAGATCAGGCCAGTGCACTGGTACGGTTCGCTAATGGTGCGATGGGAACAATAGAAACATCACGTATTGCCTGCGGCCGCAAAATGGGGCTGACATATGTGGTCACAGGAACGAAAGGCACAATCAGTTATTCTCAGGAACGCATGGCGGAATTACAGCTCTATCGCCATGATGACCCTCAGTCCAGGCAAGGGTTTAAAACATTGCTTACCGGGCCGCAACACCCAGATTATGCCGCTTTCTGTGTCAGTGCAGGGCATGGCATTGGATTTAACGATCAAAAAACCGTTGAGATCCGCGATTTGATTAACGGCATTGCAACTGGAGATCGCATGTGGCCGGACTTCGAAGAGGGCTGGAAAGTTTCTAAAGTATTAGATGCTATTGCGGTCTCAGCCCATGAGCTGCGCTGGGTGAAGGTTTAAATAGACAGTTTTTAGATATACAAAGCGCTTTAAGTTAGTTAGCAGTAGATATTATTAAGCTGATACTGGCCCGAATTATGCCAAGTATGAGTCTTAATATGCCTACTGCTGATACCAAAATTAACCACCGCGTGGCGGGGGCTTCCTATTATGTTAATGAACAGCAGCGGGCGCGGGTAAAACAGCTATCTCGTTCTTGGATGTGGCGTCTGGAACTGCCGACCTGGGCACTGATTGGGGTTATTTACACTGGCTGGTTTGCTTGCGTTATTTATTGGCAACAATTGGGTGCAGTATTGGGTAGCGTGTTACTAATCTTGTTGAGCACGTGGTATATGTCGCTACAACATGAGTTGATTCACGGTCACCCAACTCGGTGGCGGTGGGTAAATCAGTTATTGGGAACTTTGCCGCTAGCGATATGGTATCCCTATGGCCTCTATCGTGACTCTCATATCCAACATCATAGGGATCAGGACTTAACGCATCCGGAAAAAGATCCTGAGTGCTATTACTACACTGCGAAGCAGTGGCGGCATTTTCCCTCACTGTTCAAAAAAATCGTGCGAATCAGCAATACTTTTATTGGCCGATTAGTTGTGGGGCCAGCACTGGATATCATTGATACTATCCGCAGTGCAAGCCGCGCCTTTATTACGGGTGATCGTCCAGCCATCATCATGTGGTTAGCCCATTTTGGACTCCTCAGCTTATTGCTGCATTGGATGGCAGGTTATGGCATCTCTGCAATTTTCACTATTTTAGTGATTGGTTATCCGGCACTTAGCCTGACTAAAGTAAGATCCTTTTTTGAACATCGTGCAGCAGAAAATAGTGCGGCACGTTCAACATTGAATGAAGCGGCATGGCCTTGGCGTCTACTATTTCTAAACCTCAATTACCATCTGGTCCATCATGATTTACCTACTTTGCCTTGGTATGGTTTGCGCCAGATTTATCTGGAAAATCGCGTTCAATATCAGCATCGAAGCGAGCAATTTGTAGTAAACGGCTATACTCAATGGTTTGAGACATATGCTTTTACTGCCTTGGAAATAGAAATTCATCCTTTTTACGATAGTGAAAACAAAACTTCGATAAGCGAACAGCCACACGAGGGGCTTGGTCGCGCTGATAGGCAGCCTGACGCTTCTCAAATAGCCCGTTAAGGTAATAAAACGCAGCACTCATTCTGACGACAAAACCCATAAGTTATTTTCATTTGCCTACAATTTACTGTTGTTATATACAGCTATCTGTGTAATCTTAACCGTAAATTTTGTTGAAAATAGATTTTTTAAATACTTAGCTATCATATAGTTATATGTAAAATTGAGTATTTCGTTAAGCTGGTGTGTTGTGAATAATATATTTAATATCAATTGGTTATTTGGTTTGTTTTGGACTAAATCTAATATGGTTACTGATTTGTTAATGACTGAGAATTGCACATCTTGCTGAGATTCATGTTTTACAGACATTAGCGATTTAACTTTTTCTAACCCTTGGGCACATAGAGGTAAAACATGGCAAAGACCTTAATCCGTAGCCGAGCTTTTGTGCTGGCAGCAATAATGCTGGCTGCAACTGGTGGTGTATCTCAAGCTGCTGATACCGTCCGTGTTGGCTCAAAAATTGATACTGAAGGCTCATTACTCGGCAACATTATTGTGCAGGTTCTTGATGCTAATGGGATTAAAACAACCAATAAATCACAGTTAGGGACGACCAAAGTGGTTCGTGGCGCTATCACTGCCGGGGAGATTGATATTTACCCTGAATATACCGGTAATGGTGCTTTTTTCTTCTCTGATGAAAAAGATCCTGCTTGGAAGAATGCCAAAGCAGGCTATGAAAAAGTAAAAGCATTGGATTATGAAAAGAATAAACTAGTGTGGCTTTCACCTGCTCCGGCAAATAATACCTGGACTATCGCGGTTCGTCAGGATTTAGCCAAAGCGAATAATTTGAAGACATTGGATGACTTAGGTAAGTGGATTAATGCCGGTGGTAAATTCAAATTAGCTGCCTCGGCGGAGTTTATTGAACGCCCTGATGCTTTACCTGCTTTCCAACAAGCATACGGTTTTAAATTGAATCAAGACCAGCTGTTATCGTTGGCCGGGGGGGATACCGCTGTAACAATTAAAGCTGCTGCAGAACAAACCTCCGGTGTTAATGCCGCCATGGCTTATGGTACTGATGGCCCGGTAGCTGCTTTGGGATTACAGACACTGGACGATACCAAAGGCGTGCAGCCTATTTATGCACCAACGCCAATCATCCGCGAGGCCACGCTTAAAGCACACCCAAACATACCTGCTTTACTTGATCCGGTATTTGCCACACTTGATGGCCCAACATTACAAAAACTGAATGCCCGCATCGCAGTCGAGGGGCAGGATGCGAAAAAAGTTGCAGCCAATTATCTGAAAGAAAAAGGGTTCGTTAAAGGATAACGATGAGTATTCGAGTGGCGCTATAACGTTTTGCTTTATAGCGCCATCAAATAAACAGGTAATCGGTTATGGCAACAAAGATTATCTGTCATGGAGATGGATTTTTATGGCTGTAAAAAACCGGGTCCTGCTCGCACTGGTTATATTGCTGGTTTTATCGGGTATAGGGCTTTCTTTTGTTAGTCATGCGCCTAATCGGTTGATCTCAGGTCAGGGGATCTCCTTGTTATCGCTAATAACAGGGCCGGTTTGGTGGGTGTTATTCCCTATATTGATACTATTGGTCATTGCTTTTTGTAAGCAAAGTGCGGTGCTGTATTGGGCCACGGTATTAATGGCTGAAGTATTGTTATTCGCTCTACTGTTACTGGCAGGCACCACAGCCACACAACTTGCTGGGGGCGAAGAGAGTCTTGCTCGCACATCGCTTGGTGGCGGATTCTGGCTGATGAGTGGGATGTGCATATTGATTGCTGTCGATAGCTTGTCTCGTGCCGTTGTAAACCCGGTTTGGCGCAGTTTGGCTAATGTTTTACTGGTTCTACCGGTTGTAGCATTGCTGGTGACTGGGCAACTCGATCAATTATCGTTGATGAAAGAGTATGTGAATCGGCAAGATGTATTTGACGATGCATTATGGCAACACTTACAGATTCTACTCACAACTCTAATCCCTGCCGTCATTCTGGGCGTTCCCCTCGGTTTATTCTGTTTTCGTTCTCAACGCTTTCAAGGCGCTATTTTCTCAACATTGAATATTATTCAAACCATTCCCTCAATTGCCTTATTTGGGTTGCTAATTGCGCCTCTGGCGGGCTTAGCCGCGGCCATTCCATGGCTGGCTGAGCATGGTGTCAGTGGTATCGGGTTGGCTCCGGCGATTGTCGCCTTGGTGTTATATGCCCTATTACCGCTAGTGCGCAATGTCGTTGCCGGGTTAGAAGCGGTTCCTGACAGTGTTGTGGAGTCGGCTCGAGGTATGGGGATGACCCGCAGCCAGTTGTTTTTTCAGGTGCAAATACCCATTGCTATGCCACTGATTTTATCCGGTATCCGCATTATTGCGGTGCAAACAGTGGGGCTGGCTGTTGTTGCTGCATTGATTGGTGCTGGCGGGTTAGGGGCGATAGTGTTTCAAGGTTTGCTTAGCAGTGCTTTGGATTTAGTGCTGCTGGGTGTCATACCCGTGATTGTGATGGCGGTAGTGGTTGATTCGCTGTTTAAATTCATCGTTATTTTTATGGATGCTTCACACCGATGATTCATTTCCATCAGGTAAGTAAATATTTTGCCGGTAAACGGGCTGTAGATAACCTCACGCTACAAATTGCGAAAGGGGAGTTTACTGTGCTGATTGGTACTTCTGGCTCAGGAAAGTCGACCACACTAAAAATGATTAATCGGCTTATTGAGCATGACGAAGGGAAGATCCATTTTGCTGGTGAAGAAATCCGTAATTATAAACCAGAAGATCTGCGGCGGCGGATGGGGTATGCCATTCAATCTATAGGTCTATTCCCTCACTGGACAGTTGAGCGCAATATTGCCACGGTGCCACAGTTGCTGAAATGGCCTCCTGAGCGCATTCGCCAGCGAGTTATTGAGCTACTAGAGCTACTTCACCTGGATCCAGAACAATTCCTGCATCGTTATCCTCATCAACTTTCTGGCGGGCAGCAACAGCGGGTTGGTGTTGCCCGCGCTTTAGCCGCAGATCCCGAAGTATTATTGATGGATGAGCCATTTGGAGCATTAGATCCGGTGACGCGCTCGGCATTGCAATTCGAAATTACGCGCATTCACCAACTGTCTGGCCGAACTATTGTTCTGGTTACTCATGATATTGATGAGGCTTTAAGTCTGGCAGATCGTATAGTTTTGATGGATGAGGGAAGAGTTATCCAGCAAGGGACACCTCTTGAAATGTTAACCCAGCCAGCAAATGACTTTGTCCGTGACTTCTTTGGCCGCAGTGATCTAGGCATTAAATTATTATCACTGGGCTGGGCGGAGCAACGAGTCAGACGCGGCGAGACTCTGGTAGGGCAGCCGATATTGGCTACAACTAGTCTACGTGAGGCTCTTTCTCTGTTTGTCTCTCGCCAGACAGATAAATTGCCTGTTGCTGATGAGCATGGGCGATTATTAGGAGTGCTCTATTTTGCCGATCTTATCGTGGATGCAGATAAGGGGGGAGTGTGAAACCGACTGCTACCAAAGCCAGAGATCTTAATAATACCTATGCAGAGCGAGTAAAGTCAGGCCTATTATCTTGCTTAAAAGATCCCCTCTCTTGGGCATTGCTATTATTGGCTGGTTTGGTGTTTGGCATGACTTCGCTGCAAGGTCTTTTTACTGCATTGTTTCCAGATCTCGACCGGCCTATTTATGTGCAAGATACCTTTTGGTCACTGGTTGTCGCCCATGTTTTATTGGTGCTGATCTCCAGTGTTATCGCCATCTTTATTGGTGTAAGTGCGGGTATCGCGGTGACTCGCCCAGCAGGAAAAGAGTTTCGCTCAGTTGTGGAAACGGTTGTTGCGATGGGGCAGACTTTTCCGCCTGTTGCAGTACTCGCGATTGCAGTACCGGTCATGGGGTTTAGTGAAAAACCGGCCATTATTGCTTTAGTCCTCTATGGATTATTGCCTATTTTACAAGGGTCTATCACCGGTATTGAGTCAGTTTCCCGAGATATCCGTGAGGTCGCCCAAGGAGTAGGTATGAGCGCCAGGCAGATTTTGTGGCGGGTTGAATTGCCATTGGCAGCCCCGGTGATTGTTGCGGGTATTCGAACATCAGTCATCATTAATATCGGTACCGCGGCTATCGCTTCAACGGTGGGAACAAAAACCTTAGGCTCTCCAATTATCATCGGGCTCAGCGGTTTCAATACGGCTTATGTTATTCAAGGTGCAGTTGTTGTCGCCTTATTGGCCATTATCACGGATATGATTTTTACCCGCTGGAATAGGCGACTATTGCGTTGGCGAGAATTACAGTCTCTTCCGGTAGTTAAGAATAATTAAGTAAAAACAATTGAGTTGGGAACAACTAATGCTTCGGGTTTATGGCGTTATTTATAGTGGGTACTTATGCTAATTTCACTGCCGATGTATGGTATCCAGCCGCAAGATGTACAACCCTTTTGGCAGCTATTATCTCGACAACTGCGCTACTATGGCGTGGCTGGAGTCAGTGAGCAGCTAGCTTGGCCCTCGGATTTACTGCAACACTGGCAAGATCCTAATGTACTACTGAGCCAAACTTGTGGTTTTCCTCTGGTGACGTTATTACAGCACCAAGTACAATTGGTTGGAGCATTCAGCTATCAATCACCTTATTGTTCAGGAGAGTATTATCGCAGCTTAGTGGTCGTGCGTGAGGATGAAGCAGGCCTGCAACTGGCAGACTTTCGCGGCAAGATAGTTGCTTATAACAGTACCGACTCACAATCTGGCTATAATGCATTACGTGCCTTAATTGCCCCACTGGCGGTCAATGGGCGTTTCTTTTCTCATGGAATTGCCTCTGGTGGGCATTATCGTTCAATCGACATGATTAAGCAGCATCATGCTGACATCGCTGCAATAGATTGCGTTAGCTTCGCATTGTTACAACGAGCTAACCCCACAGCGGTTGCTGGGTTAAAAATTATAGCGCAGACAGAGGCCGCACCTGGATTGCCACTCATCACCTCGTTATCGACTTCTAAGGAACAGCTCCTCCTCATACGTCAGGCTATCAGTGCCACCATCAATTCTCCGGCGGCTATTTCAGCTAAAGACCTGCTATTGATCAAAGGATTCAGTGTGTTGCCTTGGTCGGCCTATGACGTAATTAAACATATGCAACACAAGGCTTTTGCACTTGGCGTTATGACTCTTTAATACTAATTACCTCTATTTATTAATGATTAACTAATATATTAAAAATTGCTGAATTAGCTATATATTAATTCAAAACAATATTAATTAAATAAATAATAAAATCCCATCAATTCATTATCGATAATGATTTATATTCGCACTTGCCTTTATTTATAATTTATATCAACTACCTTTATACGTGCAGCAAATATTTATCGTTGATTTTATCCTTTTATAGGGAATTGTAAGGATTAACTATGTCTACAGATGATCAAAAGGTCGGGCTTATTCCAGTAACCCTGATGGTTGCAGGGAATATAATGGGATCTGGCGTGTTTTTATTGCCGGCTAATTTAGCCTCAACAGGAGGAATCGCAATATGGGGATGGTTGGTGACAATTATTGGCGCTTTAGCGCTTTCAATGGTTTATGCCAAGATGTCATCACTGGATGATAGCCCCGGAGGTTCTTATGCTTACGCCAGACGAGCTTTTGGCCCATTTCTAGGTTATCAAACTAACGTTCTTTATTGGTTGGCATGTTGGATTGGAAATATCGCCATGGTAGTCATTGGCGTGGGGTATTTGAGTTATTTCTTCCCGATTTTAAAAGAACCCATGGTATTAACCATTACGTGTGTAGTCTTTTTATGGATATTTATCGGGCTGAATATTATCGGGCCGAAAATGATTACCCGAGTACAGGCAGTAGCAACGTCACTGGCACTCATACCCATTGTCGGAATCGCTTTATTTGGTTGGTTCTGGTTCAAAGGGGAGACTTATATGGCGGCTTGGAATGTCAGCGGCTTGGGTACATTGAGTGCGATTCAAAGTACCTTGAATGTAACGTTATGGTCATTTATCGGGGTAGAAACAGCCTCAGTCGCCGCCGGTGTAGTGAAAAATCCAAAACGTAATGTGCCTATTGCCACTGTGGGGGGCGTATTAATTGCTGCTGTCTGCTATGTCCTTTCCAGTACTGCCATCATGGGCATGATCCCTAATGCAGAATTGCGCGTGTCAGCGTCACCCTTTGGTGATGCGGCTCGACTGGCATTGGGCGATACTGCAGGCGCAATTGTATCACTCTGTGCTGCCGCGGGCTGTCTTGGATCGCTAGGTGGCTGGACATTGGTTGCTGGGCAAACGGCAAAAGCCGCGGCTGACGATGGGTTGTTTCCTCCTATCTTTGGGAAGGTTAACCAGGCGGGTACACCTGTCGCGGGTCTACTTATCCTGGGTGTTCTGATGACTGTTTTCCAAATAAGCAGTATTTCACCCAATGCAGCAAAAGAGTTTGGTTTAGTTTCTTCTGTTTCTGTCATTTTTACTTTGGTTCCTTATTTATATACCTGCGCCGCTTTACTGCTGGTGGGGCATGGTCATTTAGGAACACAAGTTAGAACTTATATTAGTATTACACTTATTGCTTTTATTTATTGTATTTGGGCTGTGGTGGGTTCAGGTGCCGAAGAGGTTATGTGGTCATTCGTGACTCTGATGGTTATTACCGCACTCTATACTTTCAATTATAACCGTACTCATAAAAGTCCGTTCCCACTCGATTCCCCAGTTAAAAACACGCAGTAATATCGAAATTTGTCTGATAACCGGGTGAGCTATTCATGCTTTGCTATGAGTCATATATAAAGGGAGAGATATAATGATTGATTTAAGTCGCCATAAGAAACGTAATGTTCTAATCGTAGACAGTAATATTCGCGATATTAATACGGCTAATGGTCGAGCGGTCAATGAGTTAATCATTGCACTGGATGATATAAATTTTAATGTTATTGCAGCTGCAACATTCGAAGATGGCAGCGCGACAGTCGCTTCAGACTCCTCTTTGTGTTGTATTTTTGTCGATTGGACTTCCGGTGGCAATGATGATGAATCCCACAGTCAGGCTTTTGCTTTGTTACAAGAAATTCGCCATCGTAATAAATCTATCCCAGTGTTATTGATGGCAGAGCATTCATGTATCAATAGCCTGAATCTAGAAACGATGAAACTGGTGAATGAATTTGTCTGGATGCATGAAGATACTGCCGAGTTTATAGCCGCCCGCGCAAATGCATTGATCAGCAAATATTATCAACAGCTATTACCTCCCTTCACCAAAGCCCTGTTTCAATATACTCAAGACAATCCCGAATATTCATGGGCTGCACCTGGGCATCAGGGCGGCGTCGCATTTAGTAAAACAGCAGTAGGTCGCGAATTTCTTGATTTCTTTGGTGAGAATCTTTTCCGGTCAGATACCGGTATTGAGAGAGGGTCTTTGGGATCGCTACTCGATCACAGTGGGCCAATAAAAGAGTCCGAGGCCTATGCAGCACAGGTTTTCGGGGCACATATCAGTTATTCGATGCTCAATGGTACTTCCGGTTCTAACCGCGCCATTATGACCGCCGTGGTAGGCGATAAACAGATCGCGCTATGTGATCGTAACTGCCATAAGTCGATTGAGCAGGGGCTGGTGTTATCGGGTGCATTGCCGGTTTTTTTTATTCCGACACGCAATCGCTATGGCATCATCGGCCCGATCCCCAAATCTCAATTCCAACCCGCGGTTATTGCTAAGAACATTGCGCAAAATCCACTTCTGGCATTAGTTCCTGATAGCAAACCTGTTTATGCCGTGGTCACCAATTGTACTTATGATGGTATGTGCTACAACGCCAGACAGGCACAGGATCTATTGGCAAAAAGTGTTGATCAGATTCATTTTGATGAAGCTTGGTATGCTTACGCCCGTTTTAATCCCTTGTACCAAGATAGATTTGCCATGCGTGGTTCTCCCGTAGACCATGATCCTGAAGGACCGACTGTTTTTGCCACGCAATCAACACATAAATTGTTAGCAGCACTGTCCCAAGCTTCATATATCCATGTAAGGAATGGTAAAAAACCTATCGAGCACTCACGTTTTAATGAGTCTTATATGCTGCAATCCACCACTTCGCCGCTGTATGCCATTATTGCCGCCAATGAGGTTGGTGCGGCAATGATGGATGGCTCGCAAGGGCTGGCGTTAACCCAAGAAGTCATTAATGAAGCTGTCGATTTTCGCTTAGCTTTAGCACGCGCACATGATGCCTTTGCCGAGCAAGGCGAGTGGTTCTTTAAGCCGTGGAACATCCCTGAAATTACAGATAAAGAGAGTGGCCAAAAAATTCCGTTTGCTCAGGCTTCAAGAGATCAATTAACCACAGATCCTGAATGTTGGGTTCTCAAACCCGGTGATCAGTGGCATGGATTTGATCAGCTAGATGATGACTGGTGCATGCTAGATCCGATTAAAGCGGGGATCATGGTGCCGGGGATGGGGGATGATGGTGTTCTGCTGAAAAATGGTATCCCCGCCGCGGTAGTGACTGAATTTCTGGGGCAACGGGGCATTGTTCCGTCACGAACCACAGACTTTATGGTGTTATGTCTGTTCTCCGTGGGAGTGACCAAGGGGAAGTGGGGCACATTAATCAATGTGTTACTGGAGTTTAAACAGCACTACGACAGCAACACGCCGATCTCTATTTGCTTACCTGAATTGGCAACAAATTACCCGCAACAATACGGACATATGGGCTTACGTGAGCTGTGTGACAAGATGTTTGCTTATATGAAAACCAGTGAAATGGATAAATTACAGGCCGAGGCATTTGGTCATTTACCCACTCCAGTTACCTTGCCCCGTCTGGCTTTTCAACATCATATGGCCGGGCGTTGTGAACTGTTGCCACTGGATAGCTTGGCAGGGCGTATTTCGGCGGTTGGGGTGATTCCCTATCCACCGGGTATTCCAATTGTGATGCCCGGTGAAAGTTTTGGTCGTGATGATGAACCTTGGCTACTTTACATTCGCAGCCTTGCGAGTTGGGGCCAGTATTTCCCTGGGTTTGAGAAGATTTTGGAAGGGGCAGAACAGAAGAATGGGCAGTATTATATCTGGGTACTGAAGCAATAGTTTTTGGCCAAATATAAGTAGTTATTTATGAAATCGATGAGTGCATAAGTTAGCCGTTAAGCTCGGTCTTATGCACTTTTTGCTTATCACTCTTGCCGCGTTGGATGCGTGCTTATGGTGATTCCTGACCGTTGTTGGACAAACCCGCAGGGCCAATATCAGACAATGGGCTAGATTCAGTGGTTTCAGTTTCATGTGGGGTGGTTGAACGAGTATAAATGTTCAGCCCAGCCAGAAAAACGCCGCCTAACGAACTCAGAGCCATTATCGCAATCAGGATAATGAGTGCCTTTCTCAGCATAATTATTTTCACTTTTTATCTAAACAGCGTGAATTATAGCCCGTTCACTAAATGAAACAACCATGTTGCATTCTTGCTATGTAGAGATTAACGGGTTTTAAACAGAAATTTCCCCAGAGTGACCAATACCACAGCAGAAACAATAACTGCCAATGCACACCACTCGGTGGTTGATAGGCTCTCACCGGCAAAGCCAATCCCCAGTAATACGGCAACAACCGGGTTTACATAGGCATAACTGGTGGCTACTGCAGGGCGGACATTTTTTAGCAAAAACATATAGGCGCTGATGGCAAGCATTGAACCGAAAACAATCAGATAAAGTAATGAGAGAATCCCGCCCATTGATGGCATCTGGTTCAGCTCTTCACCACTGATGGTGCTGGCAAGCAACAGAACCACCCCAGCGACCAGCATTTGTGCCGCACCGGACATTGCCCCACTGGGTAGCGCCAGACGTGAACTCCAGACTGAGCCAAATGCCCAACTGGCTGAAGCCAACAATATCAACATTGCCCCCACCGGGTTACCTAACAAGTTACTGCCAGTATTAAGTAATATGATACCGACTAACCCGAGAGCAATCCCCGACCATTCCAGTTTTGTGTTACGCATACCCCATAACATGCTGAAACACAAAGTGAACAGTGGGACAGTGGCTACCATCACTGCGGCAATTCCAGAAGGGACATGCTGGTGTTCCGCGATGGTGACCAGCCCATTACCGATAGCCAATAATAAGATACCGATAGCACTGGCACCCATCCATTGGCGCAAAGTTGGCAGGGCATGACCACGAATGGCAAGGTAGCTGAACAGCAATATCCCGGCAATCAAGTAGCGTAGTCCAGCCATCATCAAGGGGGGCCAGCTTTCGACCCCGATACGAATGACCAGATAAGTTGAACCCCAGACGAAGTATAAGGTGAACAATGAACCGACCAGCAACCACAGGTTACGACTATTTTGCTTCAGCATAGTTATTCAATAAGAAAGCAGCAGAAAACACGGATGCACCAGTAAACATGAGAATAGTGATCGTTAGCAAAGCTTTTTATCATTTTTTTTCGTTTTAATTTTTTGACTGAAATTTGCGCTAAAACAGAGGGTTATTCTTGTCTGCGACCATAGTTAGGTTAATAAACAGTGACAAAATCTGTACTTCTTGGGAAAGCTAAAAATACTTCAGGCATGATGCATAAAATGACCACGCAGACATGACTCGTTATCAGACAAGGTGGATAATTTATGGGGGTTTTACGCATGGATAGCCAGCCGGATATTCGCACAATGAATTTCGCACTCTCTTATTTTGTGCTGGCGATGTTACTGCTTCTCGGTGGTGGGGCAGTGGCTAATGCTGCACAGAGTGACTATGCCTTCTTATCCGCCAGTGCGTTACAGCATAATCAGCGAGTCATTATGCAGGAAAAACAGACGGAGCAAGGGCAGATCCCCACAGAAACCTGGCAAGCTTATCACCAGCTATTGCAGCAGGCAGATAAAGCGCTAAAACGGCCCGATTTCAGTGTGATGGATAAAAATAACGTACCCCCCAGTGGTTCTAAACATGATTATCTTAGTTTGAGCGCCTACTGGTGGCCAGACGGCCAAAAAAGCGATAGTTTACCTTGGATACGTAAAGATGGGCAGATTAATCCTGCCAGTAAAAATGCTGACAGCGATGGCGTGCGTTTGGCTGATTTCACGGCTCAGGTACAAACACTGACCTTAGCTTGGTATTTTTCCGGTCAACAGAAGTATGCCGATAAAGCCATCAGCCTGATCAGAACCTGGTTTATTGCCCCGCAAACCCGGATGAACCCGAATCTCAATTTTGCACAAGGTGTGCCGGGAATTGCCGCTGGACGAGGAACCGGGGTTTTGGATGGGCGCTATTTTGCTACTCGCATTGTCGATTCACTGATTATGTTACAGCAGAATAAGCACTGGACAGCGCAAGATGAAAAGCAGATGCGGCAGTGGATGACAGAATATCTGGCATGGTTGCGTCACAGTCCGGCAGGTAAAAAAGAGGCCGCAGCACTGAATAATCATGGTAACTGGTATGCGGTGCAAGTGGCTGGAATAGCTTGGTATCTACAACAACCGCAAGTGGTGGTTGAGATGGCGAAATTGCTGAAAACTAAGCTGGATACTCAATTAGCAGCAGATGGTTCGCAACCTTTAGAACTGGCGCGAACCCGCTCTTTCCATTACAGCTATTTCAGTTTGCAGGCGGCCACACTGATGGCCCAATTAGCCGATAAAGTCCACATTGACCTGTGGCGCTACCAAACCCCTCAAAACAGTAGTTTGATTAAAGCGCTTGATTTTATGGCTCCTTTTTCCGATGAGCAGAAAAAATGGCCCTATCACAGTCTTGATAACATCGGTGTTCGGCTGGTGCCGCTGATGGTACAGGTCGATAAAGCGCTAGGTGAAAATCGCTATCAACATTGGATTCAGCAAGCTGATTTTTCGCAAAAAGTGGGTAAGACAGCAGCCAAACGCAAAGGCGCAGTGGCAGAAGTGTTACGTGATATTGGGTTACTGTCTGTTCCTGTTAATAAATAACTATCATTATTTATAAAAAATAAAGCCGGGAGATAACTCCCGGCAAAATAAAAATGGCTAAGCCTAATAAAATTCACAAGTCACGATGAAGCATTCAAACAATGAGGATAATACCGATGTGTATCGCTTAGAACTGATAAACCAAGCCGACAGCAACAACGTTGTCTGTATTTAATTTCAGCTTGTTATCATCATTCAGTTGGTTGATTTTATAATCAACGTAGGTAGACATATTTTTATTGAAGTAATAGTAAGCGCCAATATCAACATACTTAACTAAATCTGCATCACCAATACCTTCGATATCTTTGCCTTTAGACTGAATATAAGCCAAAGACGGTTTCAAACCGAAATCGAACAGATATTGTGCGACTAACTCAACGTTCTGGGTTTTATTAGCAAAACCACTTACGCTGGTTGATACATTATTAATCACCGCAGTACCGGAAATAGGGGTCATATTACGGGTTTCAGCATAAGTTGCGCCCAAATAAACACCGTTATCATCATATTTCAGACCGGTAGTCCAGGCATCGGCTTTATCGCCTTTACCAAAGGCACCGTTTTTCTGAGCAGCAGTACGATTCGATGAGGAGTAAGCCGCACCCACACTCACGCCGGCACCAATCTCATAGCTGGAAGACAAACCGAAGCCATCGCCATTCTGCTTAGCGGCATCAGCACGGCCATTGGTGCTGTCAGTCTCGCTGCCATTTTTGCCTTGGTATTGCAGAGAGAACTTCAATCCATCAACTAAACCGAAGAAATCGGTGTTGCGGTAAGTCGCAACGCCAGTTGTACGGCCAGTTAAAAAGTTATCGGTTCTGGTGTAGCTGTCGTTACCGAATTCCGGCAACATATCTGTCCAAGCGGCGATATCATATAACACGCCGTAGTTACGACCATAATCGATTGAACCTAATTTCCCATAACGTAAACCCGCAAACGCTAAACGTGTTTTATTATCTTTCGTTTCTTGGCTTTCTGCATAGTTAGCCGCAATGTTATATTCCCACTGACCATAACCGGTCAATTGGTCAGTAATTTGGGTTACGCCTTTAAAACCAAAGCGGACGTAAGATTTATCGCCATCACTTTTATTATTATCAGAGAAGTAATGCAATGCTTTTACTTTTCCATATAAATCAAGTTTGTTACCGTCTTTATTATAGATTTCTGCTGCATGTGAGGTGGTGGCAACTAATAAAGCAGGTACCAGGATTGCCAGAATATTGCGTTTCATATTTTTGCCCTGTTTCTCTTATTAAAAAAGACGCGAGTAGTAGAATTTTTTGCTGTATTCAATATCTATCTGAATTCATCCAGCGCAGAATTTTTACCGCATCTGTGTGATACATTTATGACAAATCATAAATAACTGCGACATTGCGTAAATTTCATCTCACTGTCATTTGCGCAAGCAGGGGATTTCAGCTACCACATCTATGCTTTCGGGCTGACGTGAGCGTTGTGGTGTGGGAGAATAGGGCAACATTCAGTTTAGATAAGATATGCATGGCGTTGTCCCCAGCAGTAAAAGAACAAATTAGTCAGTGGTATAAGGCGCTTTCGCAGCAGATTCCGGATTTTATTCCTCGGGCACCACAGCGCCAGATGATCGCCGAAGTGGCGAAAACACTGGCGGGCGATGCTGGCCGTCATTTGGCTATTGAAGCTCCGACGGGTGTTGGCAAAACACTGTCTTATCTGATTCCCGGCATTGCCGTAGGTCGCGCAGAAAGCAAGCCGCTGGTGGTTAGCACGGCGAACGTGGCGCTACAGGATCAGATTTACAGTAAAGATTTGCCGCTGTTGAAGAAAATTATTCCTGACCTCAAATTCACCGGTGCCTTCGGGCGCGGGCGGTACGTTTGTCCGCGTAATCTGGCGGCAATGTGCACCGATGTGTCTGGCCAAGGGGATTTATCCCTATTTCTTGGTGATGAACTGGCCCCCGCGAATGGTGAGGAACAGGCAACTTGTCTGACACTTTCTAAGTCGTTGAATAACCATACTTGGGACGGGCTGCGTGACCATCATAAGTTATCACTCAGTGACAGCTTATGGGCCAAATTGAGCACGGATAAAGCCAACTGCCTTGGGCGTAATTGCCACTATTTTCGTGAATGTCCGTTTTTTATTGCTCGCAAAGAGATAGAAAGTGCCGATGTGGTGGTCGCCAACCATGCATTAGTGATGGCGGCATTGGAAACCGAGTCGGTACTGCCCAATCCGAAAGAGTTGCTGTTAGTGCTGGATGAAGGCCACCATTTGCCGGATGTCGCGCGCGATGCATTGGAAATTGAAGGTGAAATTACCGCCGTTTTTGCCAACATGCAGTTAGACATGATTGTGCGGCTGGTGGACCAATGCATGGTGCAATACCGGCCTAAAAATCCGCCGGGCTTATCAAATCCTGAGCGCTTGAAAGACCATTGTGAGCAATTGCGCGAGCTAATGCTGAGTGTCGAGCAGCAGGTTAGTCAACTGCTCCCCGCAGATGGCAGCCCAGCGGTGTACCGTTTTGAAATGGGTGAATTGCCGGGGAGTTTGACGGAAGATTGCGCTAAATTATTCAAACTGACCGATGCTTTGCGCGGCTTAGCCGAGTTTGTGCTCAATGATTTGAGTGAGCAAACCGGTAAGCACGATATTGTGCGGCTGCATCGGGCCATTTTGCAGATGAGCCGGTCGTTGGGCTATCTGGAGGCCATGAGTAAACTCTGGCGGTTGGCGGCAATGGCAAAAGCCTCAAATGCACCAATTTCCAAGTGGGTGACCCGGGACTATCGCGACAACCAAACGCATCTCTATTTTCACTGCGTGGGGATTCGGGTCAGTGATCAGCTCGATAAAATGTTATGGCGCAAAGTCCCCCATGTGATTGTGACCTCAGCAACCTTGCGCTCACTCAATAGTTTTGCGCGTTTACAGGAGCTTAGTGGCTTAAGTGAGAAAGCCGGTGACCGGTTTGAAACATTGTCATCGCCATTTAATCATATTGAGCAAGGGAAGCTTATTATTCCCAAAATGCGCCACGAGCCGACCATGGCGCATGAAGCTGAACATTTGGCTGAGATGGCACAATTCTTCCGCGCGCAACACGCCAGCGGGCGACATAAAGGCATGTTGATTCTGTTTAGCAGCCATCGGGCGATGCAAACATTTCTCAGCCATGTCACGGATCTGCGGTTGATGCTACTGGTCCAAGGGGATCAACCGCGCTATCGGCTGGTCGAAGAGCACCGTAAGCGGGTGAACAGTGGTACCGCCAGCGTCTTGATTGGTTTGCAATCCTTTGCCGAAGGGTTAGATCTGAAAGGTGAATTGTTGACTCAGGTTCATATTCACAAGATTTCATTCCCGCCTATCGATAGCCCGGTGATCCTGACGGAAGGTGAATGGTTAAAGTCTCTGAATCGTTACCCGTTTGAAGTGCAAAGCTTGCCAAGCGCTTCGTTCAACTTAATTCAGCAGGTTGGGCGCTTGATTCGCAGTAATGCCTGTCATGGTGAAATTGTTATTTATGACCGGCGTTTATTGACCAAGGGTTATGGTTCGCGCCTGCTAGCTGCGCTACCGGTTTTCCCTATTGAACAGCCGGATATGCCAGAGGGCGTGATAGCTCCGGCTAAAATCGTCAAGACACCGGCTAAAACCGGAGTGAAAAAAGGGCGGCGCAAGCGGGCGGTTTAATAACGGCTGTTAACGAATAATCCAGTTAAAAAAGTATTCGATCTGAAATCTTTCTCTATAGGCATAAATCCAGTGACTAAGATTATATAAGCCGCTGGTGAGCTGAACCTAACAAGTCAAGCCAGACAGTACCTCCGGTGTAAATTGCTGGTTATTGGTTATTGGTTAGCGGTAACGCTGACTGTTATCGACATGTTTAGCGGGTAGGGTGAAGCAGAATGAAACAGCTAATGGCAGAGTTTATTGGCACTTTCTGGCTGGTGTTAGGCGGGTGTGGCAGTGCGGTATTGGCTGCAATGTTCCCGGTGGCGGGTATTGGATTTCTCGGTGTGGCGTTGGCATTCGGGCTAACTGTCGTCACCATGGCTTATGCCTTGGGGCATATCTCGGGCGCGCATTTTAACCCGGCGGTATCGCTCGGTTTATGGGTCGGTGGTCGTTTCTCCGGCGCACAGTTAGTCCCCTATATTGTGGCGCAGGTACTCGGGGGATTAGCCGGGGCCGCCATTTTGTACTTAATCGCCAGTGGTAAAGCCGGTTTTGATGTCAGTGCCGGGTTTGCCAGCAATGGTTTTGGTGTGCGCTCACCGGGGGGGTATAGCTTACAAGCCGTATTAGTTGCGGAGGTGGTTTTAACCATGGGATTTGTCATGGTTATTATGGGCGCGACGGACAAAGGTTCGCACCCTGCCGCCGCGCCACTCGCTATCGGGCTATGTCTCACACTGATTCACTTGATCAGTATCCCAGTGGATAATACCTCGGTAAACCCGGCGCGCAGCACCGGTGTGGCTATTTTTGCCGGGGGTATTGCACTGCAGCAATTGTGGGTATTCTGGCTGGCACCGCTAGTCGGAGGTGCTCTAGGCGGTGCCATTTATCGTGTGCTATTTAGCCCGCCGGAAGAGCTGAACAACCCATAGTGATATACAGGTCACTGCTGTGGTTGTCCCGCAGTTGTGGCCTGTTTCCCGCGCCAACTGACAGCTAACAGTCCTACCAGAGATATGCTCACCAAGAGCAGCATAGCGGCTTGATATCCTTGATAGAAAGTGGTGTAAATCAAGCTCGATACCGCAAGGCCAATAGCCCCGCCAAGATTATGTAAGGTCCAGGCTACTCCCATCGCGCTTCCCCCTTGCTCAGCAGAGACCGCGTTCAGCGCGCTAACAGCCGCAGGGCTGAGAATTGCCCCCCAGCCAATGCCCATTAAACTAAAGGCAACAATAATTATCCATAGCGCACTGTTTGCAGTGAATGTCGCCTGTAAACCGGCAGAGAGTGCCAGTGCAACAAAACCAAGGATCAAAGGAGGACGCGCACCAGCTGCATCAACCCAACGGCCAATCAGTGGCGAAATCAGTGCCATAATGGCGGTGGTAGGGAGTAAGAGCAGGCCGAGGATTAATCCACTGTAATGGCGAGTACCTTCCAGATATATCGGCATCAAGAAGAAAGCGGCACAGTAGAAAAAGGCCAATAACGCACTTGCCAGACAAGCAATAGCAAAAGCGGGGATACGAAATAGACTCAATTTAACCAAAGGGGCAGGGACACGGCTTTCAATATGGAAAAAGGCCACCAAGAGCAATATTGCGACGGCGATAACAGCGAGAGTTTTATGGCTTAGCCACCCCCATTCAGCGCCTTGATTGATGCCCAACAGTAAACTTGCCAGCGCACTGACCAGTAAAACCACTCCTGCGATATCTAATACTGGACGCCCTTCAGATAAGCGGGATTCCCGTATATTGCCGAGACAAAAGGCAAAACTAAGTAGAATTAAGGGGGTATTTAACAAAAATACCCAGCGCCAGCCCAAGGTGCTAACCACGATGCCACCGAGAACTGGCCCTAATGCCAGTCCTAACCCATTCACGCCCAGTAACATGCCAACAGCGCGCCCCCGCTGATGAGCGGGGAATGCATCTGCCACAATAGTCACTGTGACGGTATACAAAACGGCACAGGCGGCACCTTGAATAAAGCGCCAGCCATTCAACACCATGATGCTCTCGGCTAATCCCGCTCCCAGAGATGATAAGCCAAAGGCGATCATTGCCAAATAAAGCATCCGCCGCCGGCCATATAAGTCGGCCAGTCTTCCAGCGGTGACCATAAAAGCGCATAAGGCCATTAGAAATAGTGAAACTACCCATTGGACACGATGAATACTGGCAGACATATCCTGCGCAATCGCCGGGATGGCGGTGTTAACGACTGTAAAATCAATGCAGCCGAGAAAGCTGGCAATACTGATACCCATCAGCATCCTAATCAGATGTGGGGCGGTGTTCGTTGAGGCTGATAGGTTGGGTATGATTTTATGCATGCTGATAGTGACTCATAATCGATTGGTTAGCTGATAGACTTTGTAGTTTACTGGCGAATTCATATAGTCGGTGGCGCTAGTTTGGCGTCTAATTGACGATAATATTTCTCCAATAGACAAGCTCGTTAATAGCAGTAATCAAGGAGTCGCAATGATTTCCAGCGATCGCCTCAATGGCATCCGGGCATTTGTACAGGCAGTGCAGGCGGGGGGGTTTAGCCGAGCGGCCGAGCAACTTGGGTTGTCTCGCTCAACAGTAGGTAAAGCGGTTGCTCGTCTGGAAGAGCGGCTATCAGTGCGTTTATTCCAGCGGACAACTCGCCGCTTATCACTGACGGATGAGGGACGAATTTTCTATGCCGATTGTGTCCGCGCCTTGACTGCTCTTGATGCTGCAGAAGCACACTTAGCCGCGCGGGCGACAGCGCCAAGTGGCCGGTTAAGAATTTCATTGCCGGTATTATTTGGTCAGCAATGGGTGATGCCGACACTGCTCACGCTGGCGGATAATTATCCCGCACTAGAGATTGAAGTGCTGTTTTCCAACCAACGGGTAGATTTTGCCGAGTCAGGTATCGATTTAGCGGTGCGCATTGGGGAGACCGGTGATGCGGCGGGGCTGGTAGCACGCAAGTTAGGTGAACAGCAGCAAGTGTTGTGTGGCAGCCGTGAGTACTTCGCCTCCTATGGTTATCCGCAACATTGGCATGAGCTAGCTGGGCATCGCACTATTAGTAAATTACAAAACGGTCATCTTGAAGCATGGCAGTTATGGGATAGCCAAGGGCAGATTCAGTGGGTAATGCCAGCCAGTCGATTACGCTTTGATAATATTGCCGCGGTAGCGGCGGCAACACTTGCCGGTCAGGGAGTGGCTTTGCTGCCCCGTTGGTTAGTGGGTGAAGCATTGCGCTCAGGTCAGTTATTGGAAATTCTGCCCGGTAGTACAGGGCCGGGTTTGCCTATCCATGCCGTCTGGCTAAAAGGCGGCGTAATGCCAGCTAGATTGCGGGTGGCTATTGATGCCTTGGTTGAGGCTTTTGTCCCACAGGCTCCCTGGCAATAAATCCTCTTACAGTTATTGCTATCAGTGATAAAGTTTAAGCAATATTTTGTCTGATTTATATTTACCGCATACCGACAGGGGAAACACCGCACCATGGATTACAGCAAAATTATCAAAGAGATTGGGCGTGGTAAGAATCATGCCCGCGATCTGGATCAGGCGACGGCCTATGAACTGTATAAAGCTATGTTGGCGGGGCAGGTTCCGGCATTGGAGTTGGGCGGTATCCTGATTGCCTTTCGAATTAAAGGCGAATCTGAGCAGGAAATCTTAGGTTTCTACCAAGCGATGCAAGAACAGGTTATGTCACTGCGAGCGCCGCAGGAGCGTCCACTACCGGTGGTGATCCCCAGCTATAACGGTGCGCGCAAACAAGCTAATCTGACCCCGTTGCTGGTATTGTTGCTTTCCCGCCTTGGCCTGCCAGTGGTGGTGCATGGGGTAACCGAAGACAATAGTCGGGTGACCAGCGCCGAAATTTTCCAACACTTAAATATCCCATGGTCACTCGACTCCAATGCCGCGCAACAGCGTCTGGACCAAGGTTTACCGGTGTTTATCCCAGTATCGGCATTATCAGCCCAATTAGATGAACAGTTACAGCAACGCTGGCGTATGGGGGTCAGAAACAGCAGTCATACGCTGGCAAAACTGGCAACCCCCTTTATTCATGATAAAGCGCTACGTCTGGCCAGTGTTTCTCACCCTGAGTATATGCAAAAAGTGGGCGGTTTCTTCCAGTCAGTCAATGCTCCAGCCCTGCTCCAGCAAGGTACCGAAGGGGAGGTTTATGCCAATCCATTACGCTGCCCGCCTATTCATTATATTAATCATGGTGAGCAGCAAATTTTACTGGATCGCCAACCCGAACCGACGGAGCTGGCCTTGCCAGATTCGAAAGATGCAGCAGTAACGGCAGGCTGGATTGCCAGCTGTCTGGCGGGTGAGTTGCCAATCCCTGATGCTATCCAAAAGCAATTGGCATGTTGTTTGGTGGCAGCTGGGCGGGCAGAGACGGTTGAGCAGGCGCTGCAACAGATTAAAATCAGCTGAATCATCGGCTCAGCTGTGGTGAGCAATATAATAGATAAATAACCTGTAATTATCATATTGGGTTATTTATCTATTTTTTACCGTGCTAAAAAGTGCTGAAAACTTTTCAAAATTCCACTTTTCAGTATGAGATTTTCTATTTTTATCTCTTCCATTGTGTCTTCCGCGATAAAATATTTTCTTCGCACGAAGGGTCAGCTAATCAGCGTTTATGACCAATAAATATATTTTTTGACCTGTTAATTGAATATTAAAAGGGTAATCGCTCTTTTTATCAATTAAGTCGGTTTTTTGCCTCATTTCTGTATGTTTTTACCTCATGATAATCGCCATTTGTTGTCTGTTGTGACAGTGCTAGACTGAGAAAAGGCTATTGATTTTCTTACTCGAATATTGCTGAAAAGGAACGCTATGCAACCGGCTTTGAACTACTTTAATGCTCTGAATCACGATTATCTGGCGGTCCATCAGGCTAAAGAAGATCTCTTCTGGCAGAACTATATGGGGCTGGGTGGTGCTGATATTGCACAGCAATTTTCTGCGGCAGAAACGGCCTACAAGCGGTTTATCGCCCAAAGCCATCGTCTAAAAGAATTACGAGACTTAATGGCCTCGGTGGAAAGTCAGCCTGCTAGCGCAGAGCGCGATGCACTGATGCATGGGCTTCAGGGGTGGTACCGTTTTTTTGACTGTAATGCCATCGAAGACCCGAACACACAAGCACTGCTTGATGAGATTATTTCCGCTGAATCAGATCTTTATCAGCGGCGTAAAGCTTTTACTCTGACACATATTAATGCTGCGGGTGAGCGGGTGCCTGCTTCATTGGGCGAGCTGTTGACCAACCAAGGCACCAATGAAAACGCCGAATGCCGCCACAGTTCACATTTGGCATTGCGTGAGCTGGAACAATGGCTACTGCATAATGGTTTACCGGAGTTAATCAATTTACGTAATAAGTTTGCGCGGCAAATGGGCTATCGCAATTACTTTGATTACAAAGTAAATAAAACCGAGCGCATGACGCCAGAACAGCTGTTCACTATTTTGGACCGCTTTGAAGAACAGACACGTGAAGCTAACCAGCGCAGCTTGCAGCAATTAGCCGCAGAAAAAGGTGCGGAAACACTGGAGCCATGGAATATTCGCTATGCCAGCAGTGGTGATGTTACCCGCCAATTAGACCCTTATTTCCCATTTGCCGACTCCCTTGACCGCTGGGTCAATAGCTTTAAACGGTTGCATATTGGTTTTCGTGGCGCGCAGATGAACTTGGATCTGCTGGTTCGGCCGGGGAAATATGAAAATGGCTTTATGCATGGCCCGGTTCCGCCTTTTGTTGACCAAGGGAAATGGATACCGGCGCGGATCAACTTCACCAGTTTGGCCAAGCCAGATCAGGTCGGAAGTGGTGCCTCAGGGCTGAATACCTTATTTCATGAAGGTGGACACGCGGCGCATTTCGCCAATATTGTGCAAAATGCGCCCTGTTTTTCGCAGGAGTTTCCGCCCACATCTATGGCCTACGCCGAAACCCAATCTATGTTCTGCGATAGCCTGCTCGATGATGCCGATTGGTTAAAACGTTATGCCAAAAACAGTGCCGGCGAACCCGTTCCTGATGCCTTGATTCAAGAAAGTATTCGGGCACGGCAACCTATGCGTGCTTTTAATGAGCGACATATCTTGTTGGTTCCTTATTTTGAATGGCAGCTTTATCAGTGGGATGATGCACAGCGCACGCCACAGGCCATAACTCAATTAGCCCGGGATATTGAGTTAAAAATTCTAGACGTCAGTGGTAGCCCACGGCCAACATTGGCTATTCCTCACTTACTGTCGATGGAGTCTGCGTGCTCCTATCAAGGGTATTTACTGGCGCTGATGGCGGTTGAGCAGACCAGAGCTTTCTTCCTTAAACGCGATGGCTATTTAACGGATAACCCGGCAGTTGGCCCAGATCTGGCTCAACATTATTGGCGGCCGGGCAACAGTGTCAGCCATGACGAGACACTGCGCAGTCTGACAGGAGAGGGTTTTAACCCAGATTATCTGGCAAATGTGTGTAATCAAACCGTTGAAGAAGCTTGGCTGCTGGCACAGCAAACCATTGAACAGGCCGCTTTGCGCCCGCAACCCACCGCAGATTTTGATTTAAATGTCACTCTGCGGATAGTGGATGGCGATAAACTGCTGGCCGACAATCAGCAGGGGGATGAGATGATGTGCCGCACATTCGCCAAAGCAATAAATGCCCTGCTTGATTAAGTATAAATTTGGTATTTTGTAAGCAAAAAAAAGCCCATCCAGCACTGATTAACACAGTACTGATGGGCTTTTTCTTTTTTAGCAGTAATGCTAGTTGGGGGGAAATTTGAATATCGCTAACATTGCTGTAAATTCAAAGATAACAGTAGATTAGTTATAAATAACCGCAGTACCGTGCATCAAGTTATTGCCTGTTGCTGAAGTAATGGTGAAGGCTTTAGCACCGGCAGCATCGGCTTTTTCTGCCAGTTGCGCTTTCAAGCTGCTTAGGCTAGTGGCACCACTGACAGAGATCACACCGACTTGGTCTAATTTAGCAGCATCTTGGCTATTAACGTATTCTGCGGCAAAGCTACCGAAAGACAGAGTAGAGAGGGCGATAACTGCAACGAAATTTTTGATGTTTTTCATGATGTATTCCTATTCGGTTTTAAGGTTGAAAGGGCGCTCCCTTTCGATAGAAGCTATGTTACGCCCTTGTTGAAATTTTAAAACCGGATAGAATTGAGTAAATCATTCAAAATATTTGAATATTTATTGCCGCGGTTGTGTTCCCTCTGGCCGCAGTAAGTCAAAGCGTAAATCGTCGGAGACTTGGTAATAAGTGCTGGGGCCGCCGCCACGTAAAATGGGTTGTGCCGCCATTGCTTGATAAATCCCCTCGGCATTAATTAATTCACGATGAATATGTACCGCAATTACTTCGCCTAGCACTAGCCAGTTATCAATCGTTGCCCCTGCTGCATTTTTTAGCTGTATACATTGGGTCAGTTTACATTCGAAATTCACCGGGCTTTCTGCCACACAATCGACATTGACGCAGCGACCTGCTCTGGGCGTCAAGCCAGCAAACAGAAATTCATCTTGCTCCGGCGGCAAGGTGGCGGAGCTGTTATTCATGGCCATCGCCAGTGGTCGAGTTGCCAAATTCCACACAAACTCACCGGTCTCGGCAATATTGGCGACACTATCCTTCCAGCCACTGCTGGAAAAACCAATAATCGGTGGGCGGTCACTAAAACAATTAAAGAAACTATAAGGTGCGAGATTACGCTGGCCCGCACGATTCACCGAAGATATCCACCCGATAGGACGTGGGCCAATAATCGATTTCAGAGGATCATGAGCCAGGCCATGGCCAGCCGCAGGTTCGTAGTAATAATAATTTTCAGTACTCATACATTCCTACCATTGCACGATGGTCACATGAGGCCAAAACTGGCAAATCCGTCAGCCATTCTGGCTAGCAATAAATGGGCTAGTGGCGAGCAGTCTCTTTAGCTGCTCGCCCGCTGAGCGCTAATTTATGCTATCTTACGCGCCAGAAAATGCCTACCAGAGAGTCAGTACGATGGAAAACAAAAAAGTATTCCCGCAAGAAAAAAGTGGATTGCACCCTAGAAACCGTCATCGCTCGCGTTATGACTTTGATGCGCTTTCAGTGAGTTGCCCAGAATTAATCTCTTTTTTGGCCCCAAATGCCTACGGTGATATTTCTATCGATTTCGCTGATCCTGCGGCAGTGAAAATGTTAAACAAAGCCTTGTTAAAACATTTTTATGGCATTGAATATTGGGATATTCCCGCAGACTTCTTATGCCCGCCGATTCCGGGGCGTGCTGATTATGTGCATCATTTGGCTGATTTATTAGCCAGTTGCAATGATGGTGTGATCCCGCAGGGCAAAAATATCGCGTTGCTGGATATCGGTGTCGGGGCTAACTGTATTTATCCGATTATTGGTCAGCGAGAATATGGCTGGCGCTTTACCGGGACTGACATTGATTCGCAAGCACTCAGTGCGGCAAAAATGGTGGTCTCCATGAACCCGACACTGAAAAATACGTTGCGGCTTAAGCATCAGAAAGACCCACAAGCTATCTTTGACGGGATTTTGGCACTGAATGAGCGCTACGATGCCACCTTGTGTAATCCGCCGTTCCATGGCTCCGCAGAAGAGGCCGCCGCAACCACGCGCCGCAAGTTGCACAAGCTAGGTAAAGGTGAAGTCGCGTTCAAGCCCGTGCAAAACTTTGGTGGTAAAAATAGTGAGCTGTGGTGTGAGGGCGGTGAAGAAGGGTTCGTCAGCCGCATGGTAGCGGAAAGCGCAACCAAGGCGAAAAACTGCTTCTGGTTTACCTCATTGATTTCCAAGAAGACGACATTGCCCGCTATTTATCATGCACTGCGTTATGCCAATGCAGTAGAAGTTCGTACCATTGACATGGCACAAGGGCAGAAGGTGAGCCGGTTTGTTGCGTGGACGTTTTTGACGCCGGAGGAGCAAGCCGCCTGGAAAGCCGAACGCTGGACCCTGCGTTCTTGACGCCGCAGCTGTGTTCGCCGCATTCACTCACCCGAATCACTTACTGATGTAAGCTCATCGGGATGAGTTCACTTGCTGCCTTGCTGCAACGCCAATAACTTTGGGTATCCCTGCGTTTTTGATGCTACAGCGGTGTTCGCTGCATTCACTCACCCAAATCACTTACTGATGTAAGCTCATCGGGGTGAGTTCACTTGCGGCGCTGCTTCTTGTATTTGCTTAGTTGAATAATTTACTTATGTAAGCTTATTACTTGCTGCCTACTTACTTTAGGCTAAGCTGATTAAGATAAGTCTTAGTCAGGCATTATAAGCTGGCAAGTAATCGTTATATTTTGATTTTTAGTTATCTTTTAATTTCATTAACTCATATACCTCATCGTCCAGGGTGAAGAATAAAACCTAAAGAGTTCTAAAGGCTGTTTGGGTTTTATATGGTACGCACGTTGATAAGCACATTGTTAATTTGCAGCTCAATCATTCGCCATAAGGACTTAACTTATGCTGTTTAACTTCAGCTCATCTCATGCCTCCCCGCGCGCAGAACTAACATCAATTGATAATGCTGTTCCGATGATTATTTTTAAGCCTGATGGCACAGTAAAACATGCTAATTCGTTATTTTTACAGGCAATGGGATATCAACAAGATGAGGTGGTAGGTAAGCATCATAAATTATTTTGTGAGCCGCATTATGTACAAAGTGATGCTTATCGCCGTCATTGGCAATTGCTAAATGAGGGGCGACCCATTACCGATAATATTAAGCGTGTCCGTAAAGACGGCACTATTATTTGGTTGCAGGGAACCTATACACCAGTGCTTGATAGCCAGGGAAGAGTGGTCGAGATAATCAAACTGGCGAGTGATATTACTGATCGAATTTTACAATCTCAGGAGCATCAGAGTTTGCTCGCGGCACTTAATCGTTCAATGGGAATGATTACCTTCACTCCGCAAGGCACTATTTTAGATGCCAATGATAACCTGCTAAAAGTTATTGGTTACTCCCTGGCTGATATCCAACATAAATCCCATCAGATGTTATGTACCCCTGAATTTGCTCACTCGGATGAATATCGTAAGCATTGGCAACGGTTGGCGCGGGGAGAGTTTATTATCGGGCGTTTTGAGCGGGTAAATAGCCGTGGTGAACGAGTATGGCTGGAGGCGAGTTATAACCCGATTATGGACAATGACGGGCAAATACTGAAAGTGGTAAAAATTGCCCAAGATATTACGCAACTGATGTTGCAGCAGGAGCATGAAGAAAACCTGATCCGCGATGTGCATCATTTATCATTAACCACTGACCGCTCGGCATCACAGGGAGCCGAGATTGTTCAGCAGGCAGTACGTGGTATGCAAGAAGTCGAGTCTGTTGCCCGTGAAACATCGGATGTCGTCAGTGATTTAGGCCGCTGTTCAAAAGAGATTGGCACCATTGTAGAAGCTATCCGCAAAATCTCTTCGCAAACTAATTTATTGGCGATTAATGCTTCTATTGAAGCGGCTCATGCCGGTGAGCATGGAAAAGGTTTTTCTGTGGTAGCCAGTGAGGTGCGCATGCTGGCAGAGAGGTCACGTAAGGCGGCGACGGAAATCGAACACATGACAAAGACCATTCAGAATGGCGTCACGGCGGCCATTAAGGGTATGGATGTGTGTGTTGAGCATGCGGGGGGCGGGGTAACGCTGACGCAAGATGCCGGTGAGGTCATCAATCAGGTCAATATTGGGATGCAAGATGTTGTGAAGTTGATGGCAGCATTTGCTCAGGTGAAGAATCAGCAAAGCATGGTATGACCGGGCAGATGGCGACAAAATAAAAAACTGGCGGGTATCTTACTGATACCCGCCAGTTTTGTTTTAGCTGCTCATCAAGAAACGTGTTGCAGGAATTCCCGTAAACGTTCACTTGGCGGATTAGAAATCAAGCTATCTGGCTCGCCATCTTGTGCCACCCGGCCTTTATCAATAAAGATCAGGCGAGAGGCCACTTTCTGCGCGAAGCCAACTTCATGGGTCACGATGACCATGGTCATGCCTTCTTCGGCCAAATCTTTCATTACCGTCAAGACTTCGTGGCGCAATTCCGGGTCCAGCGCAGAGGTGGGCTCATCAAACAGCATCAGTTTCGGTTTGACCGCCAGTGCACGGGCGATAGCGACACGCTGCTGTTGACCACCAGAGAGCTCGGCGGGGTAATGATGAGCGCGATCTTCCAGACCCACCTTGGTCAATAACTCCATGGCGAGTTTATTGGCCGCTTCTTTAGAAGCCTTACGCACCCGGATCGGGCCAAATGCCACGTTTTCCAGTGCTGTCAGATGCGGGAACAGATAAAACTGCTGGAACACCATCCCCGCTTCTTGGCGAATCAGGCGTTCATCAACTTTGGGATCATTCACATCCAGGCCGTCGACAATCAATTGACCGCTGGTAATAACTTCCAGCTTATTGATACAACGCAGTAGGGTTGATTTACCCGAACCGGAAGGACCAATAATAACCACCACTTCTCCCTTGGTGATATTCAGATTGATGTCGTGGAGCACCTGGGTTTTACCAAAGTGTTTGGAGACGTTTTTAAATTCAATCATATGATTTTCAGTTTTCTTTCTAACCGGCGCAGAACAAAGCTCAGAGCCAAGGTGATTATCAGGTAGATCACCGCCACCGCACTCCATATTTCCATAGCGCGGAAGTTGCCGGCAATAATTTCTTGACCCTGACGAGTCAGTTCGGCTACGCCAATCACAATAAACAGTGAGGTGTCTTTGATGCTGACGATCCATTGGTTACCTAATGGCGGCAACATGCGGCGCAAGGCCAAAGGTGCAATCACATAACGCAAGGTATCGCGCTTGGATAAACCCAGCGCCAGACCAGCTTCACGGAAGCCATTATGGATTGATAGCACTGCACCACGGGTGATTTCCGCGATATAGGCACCTGAGTTAATCATGATCGTCACAACGGCTGCTGAGAAGGGATCGATGCGCAACGGCATCATCATCGGCAATGCGAAGTAGATAAACATCACCTGTACCACAATCGGCGTGCCACGGATCAGTTCAATAAAAACTAATGCGATATTTCTGCTCAGCCAACCGCCATAGGCGCGGGCAAAACCTGCGGTAACCCCAATAATCAGGCCGCCAAGCAACCCCAGGACCGAAATCCATAGGGTTAACTTGGCGCCTTCAAGCAGGATTGGGATGGCGGGCCAAATAGCGCTCCATTCAAACTGCATGGATATTCTCCTGGTCTAAAAACGGCAAAAATTAATTACTTAGGTTCTACGCCGAACCATTTTTTATAGATTGCAGCGTAAGTGCCGTCTTCTTTCAGGGATTTCAGCGCAGCATTCACTTTTTCACGCAGGTCGCTGCCTTGTGGGAATGCTACACCATACTGCTGAGCTTTGATGGACTCGCCCACGGCTTTGAACTGACCATTGCCCGCAGTTTTGATGAAGTAAAGGATGTTTGGTGTGTCATGCAAAACGGCATCAGCACGGCCAGTACCTAACTCCAGATAAGCATTGTCGATATTCGGGAATTGGCGTAGGTCTTTGGTTTTGATGTTAGCTTTAGCGTAATCAACAGAACCGGTGCCGCTTTTTACTGCCAGCACTTTGCCAGCCAGGTCAGCTTCGCCTTTGATGTCGTTGTTATCTGCTTTTACCATCACCAACAAGCCACTGTTGTAATAGCCATCAGAGAAATCGACTGCTTTTTTACGTTCGTCGGTGATGGTGATACCCGCCAGTGCCAGATCCACGTTTTTGGTTTGCAACGCAGGAATGATGCCACTGAAATCCATCGGTTTCAGGGTGTACTTCAGATCCAGTTTTTTCGCGATGGCATCCCATAAATCGATATCGAAACCGACATATTTATCCCCTTGTTTGAACTCAAAAGGAACGAATGCGGTATCTGTTGCAACAATCAGTTCTTTCTCTGCGGCGTGGGAGCTAACGGCAAAGGCCAGCGCGAGTGCGGCCAATGAAACTTTGACAAGTGACTTCATAAGTGGGAGTTCCTTTGTGCTTTTGTGGATATACCCTGTGATCTTGGTATCGCAGTCAACCTGCAATGCCAATGGCCTGAGGCATGGAGATCCATTTTTATATTTCAGGATGCAATATGAAAAGATCGTGCCAGAAATGCAAGTTATTTAAAAATAAAGAATTTTCTCGAAGTAATTTGCATGCAAATACTTAGTCGACACCAATTGCACCAATATGACCCACCAAAATGGTGCATCAATATCATTTTGGTGCAACTAATCCATTATTTACTTATTATTAACTCGTTAGGCAATAATAAACAATCGGTAATCAACATTAATGTAACAATATTGTTAAGTCCATCGGATTTCTGGGCGAAAAGGGTGCGGAGGAGGAAAAGGAGGAGGGGACTATCTAAGTTGGCTATCTTTACTGCCACGGCGATTATAGCCACTATGAGTTGCTTGGTGTTTATCTAACTCATCTTGGCAAGTCAGACAATATTTAACACCGGCCAATGCTTGGCGCCGGGCCTCTGGAATGGCTTGCCCACACTCCAGACAATATATTTCACTCTCGCCTTTGCCAAGCGCTTGTCGGGCGCGTTGGACTGCGTCTTCAAGGGTGGAGTCAATTTGATCTTGTACTGCGCCGTCTCCGGCCCATCCACTTGCCATATGACCTCCATGAACAGAGCCGGATAATTACCGGCCCTGTCTCGATTCTATCACTTGGAATCTATCGGATAATGGGTAGAGAATTACTCAATATTAGCTTCAATAAACCACAGGAATTTATCCAGATCACGGGATGCGGCAGTGAACATATCTGCACTGTCTTCGTCTTTAACTTCTGATATTGCTTTGCGGACAAAGTTAGCCACGATGCCATAACGATCGGCCAACTCTTTCAGGTGCTCTTGCACACTATGAATATGGGTTGGATAGCTTTTCAGTGGGGTTCTGTCAGTGACCAGTTGTGCAGTACCGAGCGCAACACCGCCTAATTGTACGGCGCGTTCAGCGAAGGTATCCAGGTGATCATTAATGGCCGCGCGGAAGCCATCCAACATTTCATGGACAGCAATAAAGTTGGCACCGCGCATATTCCAGTGAGCTTGTTTGGTGATAAGCGACAAGTCGATAAACTGAATGACCATCTCGTTTAGCAGTTTAATCGTCAACGCTTTAGTGTGCTCATCAACGTCATTACGTGTGTAGATGAGTTCGGAAGATTTTGCTTTTACCAGTTTTGCTGTACTCATAATAGGTATCCCTTTATTGAGTTGATTGCCAATTTCTTCACCGGCATAAGTATAACAAAGATATTTAACTTTGTAGGTTAGATAGTGCCTATCAATTAAATAGCTTATTAGCGAGAGTGTTTGAAAATGTAATTTAGTGTTTCTTTACTAAAATAGGGATGTTTCTCTTTCTGTGTCTAGTTGATAATGACTATCGCTGTGATTTATATGTATTTTATTATTTAAATATTTTTAAGTTATTTATGAGTGGTATTTTATGCTGAAGATGACTTGAAGGTGTTGTTAATTAATAAGTTGGCGTGGCGACTTGCTAATAACTGACATAATAATGATATGGAATCTTAATAGTTTCCTTTCTGGACTATTTTGTTGCCATTTTATCAACATGTTATGCCGGTTAACTCATTTAACCGGCATGTTTAAGTGGCTATTGTGCTGTGCGGGCGACAATAAACAAGCGCGGAAAGGCGAGTAAGCGTCGGCCATCAACTTGCTGTGGATACTCGGCATCAATGATAGCCAGATAATCCTGTAGGAAATCCAATCGCATAGCTTCCGAAAGTGGCTCAAGGAAAGGCCGCAAACCGGTGGAACGTAACCAGTCAACAATCGCCTGTGCCGAGGGCATTGGGTGGTAATAGGTGGTGCGCCAGATATCCACTTGTTCAGCATGGGGGGCTAGCAAATCATAATATTGATTGGCCGTGAGCACTTTTGCCCGAATTGCGCCCGCCTCCTGTAGCGTCTGTTGCCATGGGCCATTTTCTGCGACCTCCCGCATGGCTCTATGGCTGGGTTCATCCAGGTTATCGGGCATTTGAACCGCCAGAATACCGCCGGGCGAAAGTTTGGTAAATAAAGAAGGGAAAAGTTGCTGGTGGTCGGTTAGCCACTGCAATGAAGCATTGGCATAAATGAGATCCTGCGGCTCTGAAGGTTGCCACTGGCGGATATCGGCTTCGAGAAAAGCGCAATCAGGTAAGCGCTGCTGTGCACTGAGCAACATGGCTCTCGAGTTATCGATACCGACAAGTTGGCTATGGGGAAATCGCTGGTGCAGCAATTGGGTGGAGTTACCCGGCCCGCAGCCTAAATCACTGATACGCTGTGGTGCGTCAAGAGCAATATGTGCCAGCAGATCATGGGCAGGGCGGGTGCGCTCGGCTTCGAATTGGCGGTATAAATCAGGATCCCAGTCTTGCATGCATGGCCTCCGGTAAAAAAACAGTGGAGTGATGTGGGTGAGTAACCGTCACTATCACTCTTCTAACCTCAAGTTTTACAACAGCAAATAACAAAAATATCTTACATATTTTGTAATGGCCCACTAAACAATACGGCGCCGGTTGGTTGGCCGGTTGGTGACCCACCGTGGGGCTCCAGACTGATAGCCAGTAATGAATTCCCGCTTAATTGATTGCCGGCCAGTGCCAGTTGCGTTGGGCCATGCGGATTGAGTAAACCCAGTGAGTGGGGTTTTTCGCCCGCAGGAATAGTCCATAATTCAAGGCTATTGTTGTCACTTACTGCAATAGGATTCAGCGGTGTGAGTGTCAAACTGCGGGTTGATTTCTCAAGGCTGACGACCCATTGACCACTTTGCTGACTGTTCGACAACACCGCCACCGGTATGGCTGTTGGAGGCTCTACCAACAAACGGGGTATCACTAACATGGCGGCAAGACCGGCAGCTACTGCCCAGCCAATATAAGACCAACGATTCCGTTTGATGTGGCGTACATTTATAGGTGGCAACTGTAACTCCAGTCGTTTCCAAACGCGCTCAGGCGGCGCTAACGGAGTTAGTTGGTTATCCAATTGAGTAAATAGGCTTTGCCAACTGGCAACATCTGCCGCCAGTCGTGCATCACGGCGTACTCTGCGTTCAAAGCGTATCCGGGCCAGTCCGCGCAGGGTTCCCAGCGCATACTCTGCGGCCAGTGCTGAGTCATATTCGCGTCTGTTTTTCATAAGCCTACGCAGTCCTTCAGGTGGTCCAGTGCACGACGTATCCAGCTTTTTATCGTACCAAGTGGTTGCTGCAAATGAACAGCGATTTCCCCATGAGAAAGCCCTTGGTAATAAGCCAACATAATACTTTGGCGTTGTTCTGCCGTCAGATGTGCCAGGCAGCCCGCCAATTGCTTGGCTTCACTGTCTTGCTGCAATTGTGCCAGGGGCGTCAGAGAGTTATCGATCAGATAATCTGTGTCGTCATCGTCCAAGCTTTGCAGGCGATTATCACTGCCCCGCATCAGATCGATTGCCCGGTTGCGTACGATATGAGTTAACCACGTCAGCGGCGCACTGAGTTGCGCATTATAATTCCCCGCTCGGTTCCAAACGGTGAGAAAGCTGTCGTGTAAAACTTCTTCTGCTCGGGCAGGATTGCGGAGCATTCGTAAAGCGACCGCGAATAATCGGGGGGAGGTGAGTCGGTAAAGCTTTTCAAAAGCGGACTGATCGCCTTGAGCTATGGCATCTATCAGCCCGATCTGTTGTTCCAGCGAACATTCATTCATGCGCCAATCCCTAAAAAAACCCGTCAGGTGCAGTGAGACACTGCACCCAGTATAGACGGGTTTTATTTAGGCATCAGGACAGTATCAATAACATCGATAACACCATTTTTCTGTTGTACATCATAGGTGCTGATATTGGCGATATTGCCTTTAGCATCTTTGAGCTGAATATTATGTGGGCCGTTACTCATAATCCATAGTGGCTGCCCGTTAACTGTTTTCAGTTCAGCAGATCCTCCACCGGCTTTAATTTTACTTTCCAACTGTTTCATATCGTACTTCCCAGCCACCACGTGATACGTCAGGATCTGAGTGAGCAGGGCTTTATTTTCTGGTTTGACCAGATTTTCAACCGTACCTGCTGGCAATTTTGCGAAGGCAGCGTCAGTGGGCGCGAACACGGTAAAGGGACCGGGACCTTGTAGGGTATCAACTAACCCGGCAGCTTTCACTGCAGCAACCAAAGTGGTGTGGTCTTTCGAGTTCACCGCATTCTCAATAATGTTTTTGCTCGGGAACATTGAAGCGCCACCCACCATGACAGTTTCGGACATCATGGCGGCCATTGAAACACTGCTGAACACTAAGGAAGCACAGATAGCGGTACGAATAAGCGTTTTCATAATGTATTCCTTTTAGGGTAGTTGAGGTGAAGTCTTGCCTCACATCTACCTATACGAATCAGCCTGGTGTTTTGGATGCAAAAAAATTGAAAAATAATGAATAAAAAACGCCAGCCCGCGAAATGACTGGGCTGGCGTGTAGTCGATTAAAATTTTTTCTGGGGGAATTGGGCCGTCAGTGCTGATCTGCTACCAGTGCTCGATGCATAACATAGGCATCAACATAACCTAATTCACTATGGTTAAATGCGTCTGGCAGGGTGGCGATTATCTCAAAACCTAACTTTTGCCAAAGTGCAATTGCCAGGGTGTTGGTGCTGACCACAAAGTTAAACTGCATTGCCCGGTATCCCAGAGTGGTTGCCTGCTCAATGCAATGAATCCCCAGTGCTTTGCCAATCCCTAATCCACGAGCTTGCCCGTCAACCATAAATGAAGCATTGGCGACATGAGAGCCAAGGCCACGTTGGTTATCGATTAATTTATACATGCCAACAATGCGTTGCTCATGCAGCGCGACAAAACAGCGAACACCGGGGCCAAACCAGTAATCATAGGCATCTTGTTCAGGCGTATCTGGAGTGAACACGTAGGTGTCACCACGGCTGATTACCGCCTGAAACAAGGGCCATATTTGGCCAAAATCTTCGGCAGTCGCAATTCTGATTTCCATATACGGCTCCTTTTCAAGCAACTTGATCAATTTGTGGTTTGGATTTAATTGTCAGAGTTGCGCCGATAGACGCGCTGATAATGGATGCCAGTGCCAGCCATTGAATCAATGTCAGATGTTCATTTAAAAATACCAGCCCCGAAACCGCTGCTAATGCAGGTTCCAAACTCATTAATGTACCGAATGTGCGTGTAGGGAGGCGGGTTAGAGCGACCATCTCAAGTGAGTAGGGCAATGCGGTAGACAAAATAGCCACAGCCAAAGCAACCGGTAAAATTGCCGGGTCAAACAGCGCCAAGCCATTGTAAGCTATACCAATCGGGCAGAAAACCAGTGCCGCAATCAGAGAACCCACAGCCACGGTTCCGGGGCCATGATCGCCCCCGGCTTTTTGGCCTGAAACGATATAAAGAGCCCAACAAGCCCCGGCACCCAGCGCACAAGCTGCGCCAAACAAATCAATGGTGCCGATGCTATTCCCTAATGGTAAGAGGAACCACAAGCCAAGAATGGCTAAACCGACCCAGATAAAATCAACTGGGCGGCGTGAAGCTAACATGGCGACGGCCAAAGGCCCGGTAAACTCCAAGGCAACGGCAATGCCCAGTGGCACTGTTTTTAACGACAGATAAAACAGGAAATTCATGCCACCTAATGTCACCCCGTAAACAAGCAAAGGCAAGCGGCTACCCGCTTCAAACCGCATCCGCCAGGGTTTAAAGATAACAAACAGAATCAGTGTGCCGATGCCAAGGCGTAGGGAGGTTATCCCTTGAGCACCCACCAACGGGAACAGACTTTTTGCCAAAGATGCACCACTTTGTATTGAGATCATGGCGATTATCAGCAAGAAAATCGGAAGCAGTGGGAGTGAATGTTTGGATGAAGGAGACAGAGACATCCTTTTAAGCCTCAAAGAAAAATAGTCGGTATCAATGTCAGCCAGTGTAAATGAAATGTCAGCGAAGTGTTTGAAAATAACCAAAGACTTTAAATAGGCAGCAGAAAAGAACAAAAAAATTAATTATTTTCTTGAGTTGCTGTTTTTTAACGCTATTTTTGTCGCTAATTTGAGCATGAAAATTAAGAATAGTCTGGAAGGCTTTTAGTGATGGAGGTCACAAAGAGGAGTAGAATAGCAGAAAATCGTAAAGGTATTAACAAGATAGAAGATGCTTGAAATTCTTTGTTACACCAAATAATTAGTTAGACAATCATTATCAGGCAGAGTTTCTAACTGTTTATTGTTATAATTTGATGGTGTTTTTGTTTCATCTAAAAAATTTGCGTCTTTCGAGGTGGTTATGAATAAAATTACATGTCTTTCAGCTGTAGCAGCTTGTGTATTGGCAGTCACTGCAGGTTCTGCTTTTGCTGGTGAAAGTACCGTTTCTGGTGGTTATGCCCAGAGCGACTACCAAGGTGTTGCTAACAAGGCTTCAGGTTTCAACCTGAAATACCGCTACGAGTGGAGTGATTCTCAACTGGGTTACATCACCTCTTTCACTCACACTGAAAAAAGCAGCTTCGGTGATAGCTCTTCTGTATACAACAAAGCGCAATACTACTCCATCACTGGTGGCCCAGCATACCGCATCAACGATTGGGCTAGCATTTATGGCTTGGTCGGTGTGGGTTATGGCCGTTTCAGCCAGAACTTCCCAACTTCTGCTAGCGCTAAAGATAGCACCAGCGAATACGGCTTAACTTACGGCGCAGGTATGCAGTTTAACCTGATGCAAAATGTTGCCCTGGACGTTTCTTACGAACAGAGCCGCATCCGTAGTGTTGACGTTGGTACTTGGGTTACTGGCATCGGCTACACTTTCTAAGTATTTGCTTAGGATTATCAGCATTCATCTTTAATAGTGAGATGCTGTAATTGATAAAAATCCGCTCTCGAGCGGATTTTTTTTCGCTAGTAATCATCTGATTAATATCAGAAAGTGACTTTAGCGCTGCGGCATTGGGGCGGGATAAAACTATCTCACCGCGTTGGCGGCATCCGCAATTAGCTCGATGATTGATTGTGGGCGCGAGAGATGTGCAGCATGGCCAGAGGGTAATTCAATGACTTTTTGTGCCTGAATGCGTTTGGCAAATTCGCGTTGTGTTTCGACGGGCAGCATTCTGTCTTCTGTTGAAATCTGATACCAACAAGGTTTTACCCGCCAGGCTGGCTGAGCCGATTTATCGGTAAAAGCACGTGCTGCTAAGGGTTTTTGTACCAAAGCCATTACCAGAGCTTCATTTTCATCGAAATCCTGACACATATTCTCATGGAATTTATCGGTGTCTACCCACAAAAAACCATTGTCATCCGGGCGAATGTAAGCCGCGCCAACAGGGGGAGCACGCAAAGCAAAAGTGCTTGATAAACTCTCACCAGCATCTGGAGCAAACGCGGAAAGGTAAACCATTCCGACCACATTTTGCAGGTGCCCAACTTGGGTAATTACCATTCCACCATAAGAGTGACCAACTAATAATGTTGGGCCATATAATGCAGTGGTTAGCTTAATTGTGCGTTCCACATCATCAGCCAATGATGTTAGTGGATTTTGGATAGCAATAACCCGATGCCCCATAGCGTGAAGGGCGGGAATAATATATCGCCATTGTGAGCCATCAGCCCACGCGCCATGCACTAATAGAATATTTAGTTTTGCCGCCATATATCCCCCAGAACGGGTATTATCGTAAGTCGAGCATAATATCTCTATGCAGAAACGGTATTATTGACGAATAACAACTTCTTCTCATTTACTACTGATGTTAATTACGACTATCAAACTTGGTTATATGTTATTAAAATTAATAAAATCTGTTATTAGACATAAAGTATAAAGCCTTAGTCGTGAATGGCTTTAAGATAAATACTAAAGTGTGATGGTAATTAACCCATTAGTGCGATATAAAATCCCTTATAACAAAAAACATTCTGTATTAAATAAGAAAAAACAACAGATTAACCAAGTTTTATATTCAGGTTTTCATAGGTAATTTACTGGTAAAATTGGAATAATATGACACACTACTTATAGCTCTGATTGACTTTCACATTTCTTGATTGTGATTAATTCATCAAGCTAAAATAGAAAAATAAATAATATAAAACAATAAGTTGCTATAAAAATAGGTTGTAATCATGACAACACTTAGTAAACCGGTAGCGCCTATGCTGCATGATACTCAACTCGAACAGCAGATTTTACGACGTTCGATCATTTGTACTTTATTTATTGCCATCATGGGGATCATTTTCGGTATTGTATGTGGTTCGATGTCGATTATTTTCGATGGTATGTTCTCTGCTTTAGATGCAGGTATGTGCAGTTTATCTTTGTTGGTATCACGATTACTGGGCCAACCGAATAGTCGGCGTTTTCAATATGGTTTCTGGCATGTCGAACCTCTGGTTTTGGCCTTTAACGGCAGCTTATTGGCTCTCCTTTGTCTGTATGCTTTTGTTAATGCTATTAAAGGTATTATTGATGGTGGCCGGGAATTAGAGCTTGGTTGGGCTATTGTTTATGCCTTAGTGGTCAGCATTTTCTGTTTTACTATTTTCTTAAAACAGCGGCGTTTAAATAAACGTGTTAAGTCTGAATTAATCGCGCTGGATACCAAAAGTTGGCTGATGTCGGCTTGTATTAGCTCTGCTTTATTAGTGGCTTTTTTACTTTCCTGGAGCATGGAAGGTACCCGCTATGAGCATTTGGTTGTTTATACTGACCCTAGCGTATTGGCATTGTTAACGTTGATTTTGATTCCTGTTCCGATAAAAACAGTTATCTCGGCGGTCCGTGAAGTATTGCAAATGACACCAGATACCTTGGATGCTTCGATGGAAAACTTAATGGACAGTTTAATGGCGAAGTACAACTTTGTTGATTATTCGCACTATGCAACTCGTATTGGACGAGGATTGTTTGTTGAAATTCATGTGGTTATCCCGCCTGAAATGGAAAATAGCGGAGTATCCTATTTTGACAAAATACGCGATGAAATCTCTCATGCGATTGGTGAGTCAGGCCCACATCGCTGGTTAACTATTTCCTTCACCCGCAATGCGAAATGGTTATAGCGAAAACGTAATGGGTCAGGTGACGTTACATTAACTAACTTGGGTAATGAATAAGATGATTGCTAAACGCCATGTAAAACTTAACCCTATTGATGCCCCACCAAGATTCGATGCTATCGCCAAAATAGCGATAAGTGATAGCACTATTGCTGCCCGTAAAGCTAAAGTTATCAGCAATATGATTCAGGCTAATATCGACTACTTACTTGTTTATGCTGATAAAGAACATGGGGGTAATTTTGAATATCTGACTGGGTTTATCCCCCGATTTGAAGAAGCCGCCATGGTGTTGCATGCTTCTGGGGACGTCTATTTATTGCTGGGCAACGAGAATTTGAAGTTATCTCAATATGCCCGAGTCAGTAATACAGCAATCCATGTACCCTATTTTTCACTGCCAAACCAGCCAATGGAAAACAGTAAAACGCTGGCCGAATTATTGGCTGATAGCGGAATTCAGCGCGCTAAAAAGGTCGGGGTTGTCGGGTGGAAACTGTTTACCAGTCAGTTGGATGATAATAACCAGCTGTTTGATATTCCTTATTTTCTTCTGGTTGCGATTAAACAGTCTGTTTCATCCGAAACAGCAATTATCAATGCTACAAGCCTATTTATTGGCAGTGATACTGCGGCCAGAGTAACGAATAATGCTAATGAATTAGCACATTATGAATATGGCGCTAATCTGGCTTCTAACTGTGTTCTCAAAGCATTAGCCACGGTAGACGTTGGCATAACAGAAAAGCAACTTGGTCACTTTTTGGCTGATGAAGGGCAGCCAAATACGGTTGTGATAATTGCCGCTACGGGCGAGCGTTTTGAACAGGCTAATTTGTATCCGGGGGATAAAGCGATACAACTTGGCGATAAGATATCTTTGACTACCGGTTTTAAAGGCGGCCTGAGCAGTCGAACCGGTTATGCTGTTCACCATGCTGATGAATTACCTGCGGCACAAAGAGATTATCTCGATAAAGTTGCTATTCCCTATTACACCACGGTAGTTGCCTGGCTGGAAAATATTCGCATCGGAATGCCGGGTAAAGAGATGTATGCATTAGTTGAAACTGTTTTCCCTAAGGCGAAATACCACTGGTCATTAAATCCAGGCCATTTGACTGCAGATGAAGAATGGCTTTGCTCGCCGATTTATTCTGGTTCAGAAGAAAAAATCCGCAGTGGGATGTTATTCCAAATTGATATTATTCCTTCGGTAAAAGGCTATGCCGGGGTGAGTGCAGAAGATTGTATTGCACTGGCGAACCAACAGTTGCGTGCTGAACTGGCGACTCATTACCCAGAAGTTTGGCAAAGAATACAACAGCGCCGTGCCTATCTGAGCAATACACTGAATATTCATCTCAGTGAAGAAGTGCTTCCGATGTCCAATACTGTGGGCTATTTACGGCCTTTCTTGTTGGATAAGTACAGTGCCTTGCAATGCGTCAAGGATGCAACACACTGAAAATAGAGCTGTTTGCATCTTCTATAACAGGGGCTATTTAGCCCCTTTGATGTGTCATTAGCCCCGCTATGCTGTTGGCCTACTACCCGATTTATCCCCCTGCTGAGATTTCATGCAAACTGGAGGCGATACTCTTGCCATCTTGTGGCATAATGCGCGCCGAATCACATTTTCTAGTATTCTTGAATATCCCTATTCAGTAATCCAATCGAGAGCGAGCTCTGTGCTAAGTACTAACAATATCACCATGCAATTCGGCAGCAAGCCGCTGTTTGAAAACATTTCAGTAAAATTCGGCGGCGGTAATCGCTATGGTCTGATCGGCGCTAATGGCTGTGGTAAATCCACATTCATGAAAATCCTTGGTGGTGATCTGGTGCCAAGTGGCGGTAACGTCTTCCTAGACCCGAATGAGCGTCTGGGTAAATTGCGTCAGGATCAATTCGCCTTTGAAAACAACACAGTGCTGGACACCGTTATCATGGGTCACGGCGAACTGTGGGAAGTAAAAGAAGAGCGCGACCGCATTTACGCCATGGCTGAAATGAGCGAAGCAGATGGCTATAAAGTGGCTGATCTGGAAGTTGCCTATGGTGAAATGGATGGTTACAGCGCAGAAGCCCGTGCCGGTGAATTGTTGCTTGGCGTCGGTATTCCGGTTGAACAGCATTATGGTTTGATGAGCGAAATCGCTCCCGGCTGGAAATTGCGTGTATTGCTGGCGCAGGCCCTGTTCTCTGACCCAGAAATTCTGTTACTTGACGAACCAACCAACAACTTGGATATCGATACTATCCGCTGGTTGGAACAAGTGCTGAACGAACGTAGCAGCACCATGATCATTATTTCCCATGACCGTCACTTCCTGAATATGGTGTGTACGCACATGGCGGATCTGGATTACGGCGAATTGCGTGTTTATCCGGGTAACTACGACGAATATATGACCGCGGCGACTCAAGCCCGCGAGCGTCTGTTATCTGATAACGCCAAGAAGAAAGCTCAGATCTCTGAGCTGCAATCTTTTGTTAGCCGTTTTAGTGCTAACGCCTCTAAATCCAAGCAGGCAACTTCTCGCGCCCGTCAGATTGATAAAATTCAGCTTGATGAAGTGAAGGCCTCTAGCCGTCAGAACCCGTTTATCCGCTTTGATCAGGATAAAAAGTTGTTCCGTAATGCGCTGGAAGTTGAAATGTTGACCAAAGGTTTTGATAACGGCCCACTGTTTAAGAACCTGAATTTGCGTCTGGAAGTGGGTGAGAAAGTGGCTATCCTCGGGCCAAACGGTATCGGTAAATCTACTTTGCTGAAAACCTTGGTCGGCGATTATGAGGCTGATACCGGCACGGTAAAATGGTCTGAAAACAGTAAGATTGGTTACTACGCGCAGGATCACGCCAGCGATTTTGAAATCGACCTGACGGTATTTGACTGGATGAGTCAGTGGAAACAGGAAAAAGACGACGAGCAGGCTGTGCGCAGCGTGTTAGGCCGTTTGCTGTTTAGCCAAGATGATATCAAGAAGAAAGTTAAAGTGCTGTCTGGTGGTGAGAAAGGGCGGATGTTGTTCGGTAAGCTGATGATGCAGCGCCCTAACATTCTGGTAATGGATGAGCCAACTAACCACTTGGATATGGAATCCATCGAATCTCTTAACATGGCATTGGAAATGTACGAAGGCACATTGATTTTCGTCTCCCATGACCGTGAGTTCGTCAGTTCTCTGGCGACGCGTGTGATTGAAATGACACCGAAAAAACTGATCGACTTTACCGGTAACTACGAAGATTATCTGCGTAGCCAAGGTATTCAGTCCTGATTGTTTGACTGAGTGTTAATAAAAAAGCTGATGCCTTGCATCAGCTTTTTTTTGCTTGAATAACCCGGTGATTGCCCAGCTACACTTTGCCGCAAACCTCGCAGTTGGCATCTTTTGCCAGCTTCAAACTACGAAACTCGGCCGTCATGGCATCGTACATCAGTAGGCGGCCCGATATAACTTGCCCATAATCAGCCAGCAGTTTTATGGCCTCCATCGCCTGTAGGTTACCAATAATACCCACCAATGGGGCCATGACACCGGCTTCAACGCAGGTTAGGGCATTATCACCAAACAACCGGCTCAAACAGCGATAGCAAGGCTGGTTTTCCTGATAGGTAAATACACTGACTTGCCCCTCCATGCGAATTGCCGCACCAGAAACCAGTGGTTTATGCTGCGCATAACATAGGCGATTAAGTTGCTCGCGGCTGGCGACATTATCAGTACAATCTAATACTAACTGATGCTCAGCTATCACAACGGAGAGTTGCTCATCATTTAACTGCGTATCAATGGTTTCCAGCTGTACATCGGGATTCATCTCTGACAGTGTCAGGGCCGCAGAAGCCACTTTAGCCATCCCGATGCGGTTGTCGCGGTGCAGAATTTGCCGCTGCAGGTTAGAGAGGGAAACAGTATCAAAATCCAGCAGTGTAAGGTGACCGACACCTGCCACTGCCAGATATTGTGCTGCTGCGCACCCAAGACCACCTAAACCAACAATTAATACCTTGGCTGCATTGAGTTTTTCCTGACCATCAAAATCAAAACCACGCAGGACGATTTGCCGGTTATAACGCAGGGTTTGTGCATCGGAAAGTTCAGGCAACATGTCCGCCTCTCAGCAATTGATTGTTCAATTATTCACTAACTCAATAGCCCATTAAATAACTCGATCTCAACGGTTTCACCGACGGCTACCGAGCTACGCTCCCGTTCAAGAACAATAAAGCAGTTACCTTGGCTGAATGAGCTGAAAACGTGAGAACCTTGATGACCGGTGCTACGTACTTCCAGTTCACCATCGGCATTAGTGGAGACAACCCCACGCTGGAAGTCCAATCGGCCCGGTGTTTTTTTCAATTTTGTGGTTGTTTTCGCCTTCAATCGTAATGGCGGATGCCACTCAGAATGGCCCGATAGTTTAGCGATAAGCGGTTGCACCAACTGATAAAATGTCAGGGCCGCAGAGACCGGGTTACCCGGTAATCCGCAAAACCAGGCGTTTTCCAACTGGCCAAAAGCGAAAGGTTTACCGGGCTTGATGGCTAACTTCCAGAAACCAATATCTCCCAGCTCATCTAACATCTGCTTGGTATAATCGGCTTCACCCACTGAAACACCACCACTACTAATGACCAAGTCAGCGGCAGCATCAGCTTGTTCAAAAGCTTTGCGCAGTGCTTGTTGATCATCAGGGATGACACCAAGATCAATAATTTGACAACCGAGTTGTTGCAGCATCAAACGGACCGCAAAGCGGTTGGTATCATAAATCTGACCTTCACCCAAGGGCTGCCCGACCGGTTGCAACTCATCACCGGTCGAAAAAATGGCGACCTTCAATGTACGGAAAACCGTCACCTCCGCAATACCCAATGAGGCCAAGAGCGGCAATTGTGCCACGCCTAATTTTACCCCCGCAGGGAAAACGGCGGCACCTTGTTGGATATCTTCACCTGCCAGCCGGATATTTTGCCCAGCATGTACATTGCCACTAAATATGATCCCTTGTTCACTCACCGTCGCTTGTTCTTGCATGATGACGGCGTCGGCACCCGCGGGTATTGGTGCGCCAGTCATGATTCGCACGCAAGTATTGGCAGGCCATGTATCTTTAAATGGTGCACCTGCAAAAGCCTTACCGGCCACCGGCAATGGCGTTGTACTGCTAAGCTCATTACAGCGCACAGCATAACCATCCATGGCTGAGTTAGCGAATGGTGGTACGGCAATCGGCGATGTAATAGCACAAGCTGTGATACGTCCCGCAGCATCAGTGAGTGCGACGGTTTCTGTAGTCTGTAATGGCGTGACCTGTGACAGCATTTTAGTCAGTGCTTGTTCCAGAGAGAGTAAATCCGAGGTATTACAGTGATCCATGCTGAACTCCGTGGTCTGAGGGCATCGTTGCAAAAAGATAGAATGCCTACCAAATAAGAGAGCCATTATGGCAGAGATTGCCATGCGGGTGAATTGATGGGGGGCAAAGAGGCTTCAGACTGATATTGTCTTAATCAGCAATACTCTTTTTTATTATCAGTTGCCCTTATCAGGCGAAGTAGGAGGGGATATGGACTATCAAAAAATTCTGAAATTCTGGTTTAAAGAAATGGATCAGGCGCTGTGGTTTAAAAAAGACGAGGATTTTGACGCCTATTTACGCCAGCATTTTGGTTCAGTCTGGCAGGCAGCTTCTAAAGGGGAGTTGGCTCACTGGCGGCGGAATATTGAAGGGCGCTTGGCTGAAATACTGATATTAGATCAATTTAGCCGAAATCTGTTTCGCGATTTACCGACTTCTTTCTCCTGTGATGGTATGGCATTGGTGTTGGCACAAGAGGCAGTTAGCAGCGGTCAGGTAGGGCAGTTATCTAAGACGCAGCGTGGTTTTCTCTATTTGCCCTTTATGCATTCAGAATCAGCATTAATTCATCAACAAGCATTGGTGCTCTATACGGAGTTAGGTGATGAGCTCCAACTGGACTATGAACTGCGCCATAAAGCGATTATTGATCGTTTTGGCCGTTATCCGCACCGTAATCATATTCTTGGGCGCGTATCCAGCGCAGAAGAACAAGCCTTTTTATTACAGCCGGGATCAGCATTTTAGCCCGCAGAAATAAAGTACAACAGCTTGGTAATATTCCGCCCCTTCATCGGTAGGCGGAATATTACCTATGATGGCTTATTTCTGCGGTTACTCTCTCAAAAAATTCTAATCACACATGTTTGATTACATATTTATGCAATTGACATCACAAGAGGAAGTGAGGTTTTTCCTAAACTGCCGTCTGGGGGGGAACTCCAATTGAAACGATATTGTTACCAATATATAACAACATAACAATATAGAAATGAGAGTTCAGTGCCTGCACATATTCGGAGCTGGGTTTATGGCGGCATGGACGTCCCACAAGATGACGGACACATCAATATGGCAGACACAACATCAGTAGATGCGGCATCGGCAGAAAGTACAGCAATAGCCGCGCATTCAGCTCGGCTAACGGAACAAGCGGATACTCGGCAGAGAATTCGGGCCATTGTTGGTGCTTCTTCGGGTAATTTGGTTGAATGGTTCGACTTCTACATTTATTCATTCTGCGCGCTCTACTTTGCGCCCCTTTTTTTTCCTAATGATAATCCTACGACCCAGTTAGTTCAAACTGCGGGGGTTTTTGCTGCGGGCTTTTTGATGCGCCCAATTGGCGGTTGGTTATTTGGATATATCGCCGATAAGCATGGCCGTAAGCTCTCGATGCTTATTTCGGTCTACATGATGTGCGCGGGATCGTTAATGATTGCCTGCTTACCCACTTATGCCTCAATTGGTAGTCTGGCCCCTATTTTGTTATTGGTTGCGCGTCTATTTCAGGGGTTATCTGTTGGTGGAGAATATGGTACTAGCGCCACTTACATGAGTGAAGTTGCGGTGAAAGGGCGCAAAGGTTTTTATGCCTCTTTCCAATATGTCACGCTAATTGGCGGACAATTATTGGCATTATTAGTGCTGGTTTTATTACAGCAAACCCTGCCATCGGAAGTATTGCATAGTTGGGGATGGCGTATTCCTTTTGTATTGGGGGCATTACTGGCCGTGGTTGCACTTTACTTACGGCGCTCGCTAAATGAAACTTCGGATGAAAAGACACGCAATAAAAAAGATGCTGGTAGCTTAAAAGGGCTGTGGAAGAACCGCCGTGCTTTTATTATGGTATTGGGCTTCACAGCCGGTGGTTCGCTCTCTTTTTATACTTATACCACCTATATGCAAAAGTATTTGGTCAATACCGCAGGGATGGATGTAAAAACCGCCAGCTTAGTCATGACGGCAGCACTGTTTATTTTCATGATAATCCAACCACTATTTGGTGCGCTATCCGACCGTATTAGCCGGCGAACGTCCATGCTGATTTTTGCTTTATTATCAATGCTGCTCACGGTGCCAATTTTGCATGCACTAAAAGGCGTCACCAGCCCCTATATTGCTTTTGCCCTGATTGTCACGGCCCTAATTATTGTTAGCTTCTACACCTCCATTGGCGGGCTACTGAAAGCAGAAATGTTTCCACCAGAAGTTCGGGCTTTAGGTGTTGGCTTATCCTATGCCGTCGCCAATGCAATGTTTGGCGGTAGTGCTGAATATGTGGCGCTATCACTCAAATCATTTGATATGGAAAGCAGCTTCTTTTGGTATGTCTCGGCAATGTGTTTCTTAACTTTCTTGGTTTCTTTACGTTTACATCGTAAAGGACAAGAAGTTGAACTATAAACGGAATAATAGCGGCCAATAGTATCTAGCTACTGAAGTCACAACTCGGTGGCTTCAGTAGTACTAGTTATATAGTTCTGGATGGTGGCTAGCAATTTCCCGGTGCCGCAGCATGCATCATTATATCCTTTGGTGTGTCTACGATTAATCACTCGATCATGGGGGCAACCGCCATGGCAAATAGAAAACCACTGACAATGATGCATTTTTTTAGTCGCTTCTTTTTCCTCATTGATGGCTTGTTGATTATGTGGTGAGCGTGCTAGAAGATCTGCTAAGTCAGTAGATAATAGTGAACCATAAATACTGTTTTGATCACCGACATATTTATCGCAAGGTGATACATCCCCATTGGGTTCCAGAGTAATAATTTCTTGTGAGCAATTACCTGACCAGTAGCAGGCAGCTGGTTTCTGGCTAGGATTTTTTAGCACCTTTATAAAATCGTCAAAAACGGCAATATGTATTTTTTCTTGGTAATCTTTTACCCAGAGAGTAAATAATATTGAGAGGAAATGAATAAACTCAGCATAACTGATAAAATTATAGCCAACATACTCACCTTTGACCAACCGATTATCTGGCACGATATTAAGAAACTCAATGCAATTTAATTCTATTGAAATAAAATAATCTAGCATTTCTCTCATGTCAGTTTGATATACATCTCGGTCAACAACAATGAGTGCGCCATATAAAATATTATGCTGGCGAAGTTTTTTAATTCCTTGTGCAACACGATCCGATGTCCCTCGCCCTCGATAATCAATTCTCCGCTTATCATTTACAGTTGGGACTCCATCAAGGCTAATCCCGACATTCATGCCAATGCCTTGGATGAATTTTAGCCACTCATCCGAAATGTTGACTAAGTTTGACTGCATGGTGTTGGTTATATATTGTTCTGGTCGTTTAAATTGCTGTTGTAACCATATAAGCTTTTTAAAAAAAGAAGGTTTTAACAGTGTAATTTCTCCTCCATGCCATACAAACTCAAATCTGTTTACATTCGGAATAGCAAGGAGTTGGCGTACAGTATGCACTAAGGTCTGAAATGAAACTGTCTGATTGGGGCCTTCAGCCCATGAGTGGCAATAAGTGCAGCGCAAGTTACATAAACGTGTTGCTTTCAACACAATAACTAACTTCTCTGCTTTAATTGCTTTGGCAGAAATGCTTTGTTTTATTTCTTCATTATATATTTCTAGTTCATCAATCTCTAATAATTTGGGTGCTGGAATCTTCCCTATGAGATAAGCGGATAAATTTTTATATTCACAAGCATCAAGTTTCTTTAAGTTTTGCACATTTATATTATTAATATCAATGCAATCAATATTTTTAATCGGTATGTTATTTTCCATAATGTATTCCTATCTTGTCATGTGAAATTACCATCCTTCATGTTAACGACTCTATTCCCATATGCAGAGGCTTCATCTGAATGTGTCACCATAATAATAGTGGTGCCTTTTTTATTAATATTTTTCAATTGTTGAAGCACTGTATGTGAATTTTTACTATCCAAATTCCCAGTTGGTTCATCAGCTAAAAGTAATGCAGGTTTAGATACCATTGCCCGGGCTATTGCTACGCGTTGTTGTTGGCCGCCAGATAATTGTATCGGTTTATGGTCTCTCCGGTTCTCAATACCGAAAAGCGTCAAGACTTGATCGACTCGTTCAATGCGCTCTTTCTTATTAATACCGCGATATTTAAGCGGTAACGCAATATTATCAAAGACGGATAAATGGGAAATAAGATTAAATGACTGAAAAATATAACCTATAAGTGATCTTCTCAGAATGATTTTTTGTGAATAGGTCAACTTGGTGACATCTTTTCCGGCGAGAGTGAGTGAGCCACTGTCTAGGTTATCAAACATACCAATGATATTGAGTAGTGTTGATTTACCTGACCCGGATGGCCCCATAATAGCAACAAAATCACCTTTTTCTACAGAAAAACTAAGATGATTAAGAACCTTGGTTTTTATTGTTTTAGTGATGTAACACTTCTGGGCATTTTGAATGGTTAGCATATTATTTGAACTCAATGATAGAATATTCATTATTATTGGTATTAGGAGGCATAACAATTTGTTGTCCAGCCATTAATCCTGTGGTGATTTCGGTTTTTATAGCGCTTCTACGTTTAGTTTCAATCTGAGTTTTAACCGCCTGATCCTTTTCTGGTTGGTAGATATAAATAAATTTATCCCCATGCTTATCTGAAATAACACTCTCTGTAGGTACCAGTAATACATTGTTATTTTCTTCGTGTAATGAGATTTGTATTTCAATCGATTGTCCCCTTTTTAGTGGGATGGCGCTATCATGGTAAGGTACAAGTTTTGCTTTAAATTTACCATTTTCAACAATGGTTGATACAGATTCAATGAGTAATGGAATATCTTGACCATTTATTTGTGAAACGATATGGCTCTGTGGGATTATCTTATCAAGATAATATTCACTGAAGTAAACATTAAAATAATAGGACTGTAAGTTATCTATGATTGCAATTTTTTCACCCGGTTTTATTTGTTGGCCTAACTCAATATCTAAAACAGATAATGTCCCATCAATAGGTGCAGTTATTACTAACTGATCCATACCGTTTTCGATCATTTTCATCATCCGTTCAAGCAATAAAATTGAACTATCAATACTATTCAATTGTGGGGGGAATGACTCTTTGTTTTTATTATCATGCACCCGTAGTATATCAATTTTTGCCTGCCAGTTTTTTAACATACCAACCTGATATTCTAATTCTGACTTTGCAATCATCGATTTTTTGTCAAGTTCTTGATGTCTATTTAAATCTTTAGAAATTATAGCTATTTGGTGTTCAGCTTCCTGCAAGCTAATCTTTGTATCTCGATTATCTTGCTCCAGCAGTATTTTCATATTACGCAGGTTATTTATTTTTTCAGCAATGGTGGCTATTCTGGATGTTGCCTCCAGCATAAAGTCATAGTTTGATAAATTGGCAATAACATCCCCTTTTACAACAGTATCAAAGGCCTGTTTAGTAATATTAATAATTTTCCCGCCTCGCTCACTCGATACAATTATACTCTCCTTTGGTACAGTAATAGCTCGGGTAATGAGTCGCTCATGATAAGCTTCTGGTTTTATTGTATGAAAAATAGCATCATCTCGAGAAATGAGTAAGGTTTGTTGTGCGGTAGATAAATAATATACAGAATAAATACCTGAAATAAATATCAGCAATACGCAAATAATGACTAACTTAGCACTTTTATTTATAGATGTTTTTTGTTCTATTTTTATATCCATAATGTTTATTTATTTCTCCTGATAGTCAGTGTGCTGTTATTAAAAATAAGTGTAATAGTCATAACAACAATCACGAATAAAATGAAACTAAGGAGTGCGCAAGTTGCATAGACATAGGATACGCCACTGACTAAACTGTACTGATTCATCCACCGATGTAATAATAAAAAACTGACAGGAAGTGATATTCCGGTGGCGATAACTATAGGGATTAGATTCTGCTGTATAAAGAAAATGATGTTAGTATAAATAGAACCACCAATTGATGTCATTATTTCTAATGTTTTGCCAAGGCGTTTAGTTTCAGATGTGCTGATTATTATTGTGCTAATAATAATTAATATAATTGATAATAGAGTAACTCTACTAATGGTTTTCTGCATGAGTATATTATTGTCAAAATACTCTTCGTGTAAATTATTGACTGATTTTATTTGTTCAGGATTAACACCATAGTGCTGTAGTAATCTTGTTATAGTGTTTATATCCCGTATGTCGTGGAGTTTTACTGCGGCATAGCGTTGAATATCATGTTTAATGAAAATAAGTAGTGGTGATGGAGTGTTTTCACGATCTGCGAGATAAAAATCATCGACTATCCTCATGATTTTTACTGGTTGCTGCATATCCTCTTCGTTTATATAGAATAAATTATTTAATACTTGGTCATAAGAATCTAACCCCATTAAAGTTAAGAAAGACCTGGTTACAATAGCATGATGTATATTTTTATCATCACTGGGTAGGATAGGATTTTCACTACCTGCAAGAGTTTTTATGCCCCACGTATTAATAAAGTGTTTATTTACATTCACTGTATATACTGTAGTTAACTTATCTTTCTCTTGCTGGTTATGATGAAACACCGAGATATTAGTTCTCGACATGTCAAATGGCTGCCAACTACTCATTGCAATATTATTTGTTTGAATTTCTGCTCTTAATTTATCTTGCAAGTTATTTATTGATACATGAGATTTTAATTCATCATTTAGTGCGAATGTCACGATATTCTCAGTTTCATAACCAAAGTTATTATTTTGCATAAACCGCATTTGCGTCGTGATGCCAGCCCACAAATAAATAATGATGCCAGCAATAATCAGCTGTAAACAAAACATGAGGCTCTGTATACCTTGGCTACGAGACTGTTGAGTGTAATAGCTGTTATTCGGGCGAGAAAGGGTAAACAAAAATAGAAAATGAGCCAGTAAAATAGCCAGGTATGTGGCTGCTAGTGTAATAGAGAATGCGGTTAAGAAATCTTGACTACCATGAGTGAGAATTAGCTCTCTGACCCCATCCGAGAGTTGTATTAGAGAGACTAAGATGAATATAACCAACAAAAGCATAAATACAGTTTGCAATGTTGCAATGAAGAATGACTCAATAATGAGTTGATAATGGGAGGCGCCTACGGCTTTTTTGACATAAAAACTGTTTTTCTTGTTTGCATTAATGACATTGTTAATATTGAAGAAATTCATGGTTGTGGTTAAAAAAACAAATAAACCAGAGGCATATAAAATATTTAAATATGCTGATGAAATCACCATGCTGATCTCATCAGGTAATGCATTATCGTAATGAATATCGGTAATATGGCGAGTCGATAACTGGATGAACTCTTCAGGGCTAAAAGGGGCACCAGGAAGTTGAGGGGCGTACTGGCTGATGTACGAATTCAGTTGCTCAGCATTGGGCTTGGTTCCGGGTTCCATAGTAATAAATGCATAGGCGTGTGTATCATACCAATCATGTCTTTTATCTTGGTAGCTATCTATAATTTCAGGGGCCAATGCTATGATTGCTTTGGTGTTAAAACGACTCGACTTATTGAATTCAACTACTTCCTTAATGATAAATTGCCCTTTATCCCCTAATGTAATGACATGCCCTTGCGGACTATCCAAATGAAGATATTGGCGGTTGAATTCTGGAGTGATAATAATTTCATTACGTGCCAGATAGGGGATTTTTTGTTGGTAAGGATTTAAAGTGTTAAAAAAGTTAGCGCTAACGGCATAGATATCTACATTTGAGTGGTTTTTATCGTGGACTTGCAAGCGGGTGAATATACGAACAATGGCGCTAACATGTTTGATATCTTTATCATTCTCCAAAATAGAAATAAGCGGCAAGGGAACTTGTGCTGATTTTATTTCATCACCATTGGGTAAATTAAAACGTGTTTCTATTCGATAAATATCTTTGTAGTTTTCATGCTGTTTTTCAATGCGAAAGTCAGTTAAATAAAGAAGTAACACTAGAAACGATGAGATTAATCCAATGGCCGTTACTATTATTGCTAACAGGCTTGAGATTGGGCTTAGCTTCAAATCATTAAAAAATTCACTTGTCAGCATAGGGGAATATCTCACTGGTTTTAATAAAATCTAGTGATGTTATTACTAATAAAATGGCGTTGTATTACTGATTAGCATTAAAATAAATTACATTCAGCATTCGAACCAGGTTGAAATCTATTGGTTAGCTATTGAAATTAAGATGCTAGTAAAAGCATCTTAATCGATTTACATTAAATGATTTCATTGGCTAGCTTATTGTTGTGTAAAGCTTTTTGACCAGTTCCAAGCGGTTATTTTATTTTCAGACTCACTATTTTTTAGATTTTCAATTTCTTGGGCATCTATAGACAGCCCGCTATTTTTAAAGGATTCCTCTAATGATTCCAGTTTAGTTCTCAGTGCTATCAAATTTGTATTACTTGTTTTCTTCTCTGGTTGATGTGAAGTATATATATAATTCTCCATTTAAATAATTCCCTTTAGATGTGACAGAACAGCGGTAAGTGTTGAGCCATTTATTTGTAATTCTTTTTTTAGAGTTTATCAATGTTTTTTGTGTCTGAGATTTTTATCGCCATTAATTAGTTTCATTATTGTTTTATTCTTTATTAGATATATTCGTAACGGAAGTCATTATATATTTTTGATCAAATAAAAAAGCCCCAACAGGGGCTTGTAATATTTACTGTAGATCATTGAGTTAGTTACATCAGTTATGGATGCAAATACTCTGCGTGGAAGCGCAAATGATCTTCAATAAAGGTCGCTATGGTGAAATAGCTGTGGTCATAACCTGGTTGAATACGCAGCGTCAGAGGCCAGTCACGCTGACGTGCTAACTCAGCCAGTTTTGCTGGTTGTAGCTGGTCGGCCAGGAACTGATCACCATCACCTTGATCAACTAACATCGGCAGTTGGGTTTGCGCATGAGTCAGTAGATGACAGCTATCATATTGCAGCCATTGGCTCTCATCAGCGCCCAAATACGCCGCAAAGGCTTTGCGGCCCCAAGGCACCTGACATGGGTTGACGATCGGCGCAAAAGCAGAAGCAGACTTATACTGCTGCGGGTTTCGCAGTGCCAACATCAGTGCGCCGTGACCACCCATTGAGTGACCACAGATAGATTGCCGCGCACTGACGCTAAAATGCTGGCGGATCAATGCGGGCAGCTCCTGACTGATGTAATCATACATGTGGAAATGTTCAGACCAGGGGGCTTGTGTCGCATTCAGATAAAAACCGGCACCCTGACCCAAATCATAACCGTCATCATTGGGGACGTCATCACCACGTGGGCTGGTATCTGGCATGACCAATACCAGCCCTAGTTCAGCCGCAACCCGCTGTGCACCTGCTTTCAATGTAAAATTTTCATCGTTGCAGGTTAAACCCGACAACCAGTAAAGCACCGGAGGTGGATTATCATCCCGTGGCGGCGGCAGATAGATGCTGAAGGTCATATTGCAATTCAGGCTGCTGGCAGCATGGCGATAGCGTTGTTGCCATCCACCAAACATCCGGTGCTCTTCGAGAAGTTCAAGTGACGTATTCATGCGTTGTCTGCCTCCTTGCCTTATTTATCTTGTGAAGATTGATCGAAATGAATCACGGTACGGATGGATTTGCCTTCATGCATCAAATCAAAGGCTTCATTGATTTGATCCAGACCCATGGTATGGGTAATAAAGTCATTCAGGGCGAATTTACCATCCAGATATTGCTGCACAATGCCTGGCAACTCTGAGCGGCCTTTCACCCCACCAAATGCCGAACCGCGCCAGACCCGGCCAGTAACTAACTGGAATGGGCGGGTTGAGATCTCTTCACCTGCACCGGCGACACCGATGATCACGGATTCGCCCCAGCCTTTATGGCAGCACTCTAAAGCTGAACGCATAACATTGACGTTGCCAATACATTCAAATGAGAAATCTACGCCGCCATCAGTCAGCTCGACAATCACCTCTTGGATAGGTTTATCATAATCTTGCGGATTGATCAGGTCAGTTGCCCCCAGTTTGCGGGCCAGCTCGAATTTGCTGGTATTCAAGTCGATCCCAATGATGCGGCTGGCACCTGCCATTTGCGCCCCAATGACCGCAGACAGACCAATGCCACCCAAGCCGAAGATAGCGACGGTATCGCCCGGTTTGACTTTGGCAGTATTGATAACTGCGCCCATGCCGGTGGTGACACCGCAGCCCAACAAGCAAACTTCTTCTAATGGTGCTTCTTTATTGATTTTTGCCAGTGATATTTCTGGCACAACAGTCAATTCAGAGAATGTTGAGGTCCCCATATAGTGGAAGATAGGTTGACCATTTTTAGAAAAACGCGTGGTGCCATCGGGCATCAAACCTTTACCTTGCGTGCTGCGGATCGCCTGACACAAGTTAGTTTTACCTGAGCGACAGAATTTACATTCACCGCATTCAGGCGTGTACAGTGGAATGACGTGGTCACCCACAGCAACGCTGGTCACACCTTCACCAATCGCTTCAACAATCCCGCCACCTTCATGGCCAAGGATCGCCGGGAATACCCCTTCGGGATCTTTGCCAGATAAGGTGTAGGCGTCAGTGTGGCATACCCCACTGGCGACAATCCGTACGAGCACTTCGCCTTTTTGTGGTGGCATCAAATCCACTTCTTCAACAGATAATGGCTGGTTTGGCCCCCATGCGACTGCGGCGCGGGTTTTAATCATCTCCATGGTGTTGCTCCTATAGCTTCTGCGTGATGAGTGTTATATAAATATATTCTTTATGTATCATATATGTTGCACTCAACTGTTTACGATGAGTGTCAATCGGTATTGTATGAATTATGACCGTAAATTGGGGTTCTGCTCGCCTAATCACGCTGTTTCAATGTGCTCAATGATCAGCTCTTTAAGTGCGCGGACATTGGGGCTAAAAGCATCTTTACGCCAAATCAACCAAGTGGCGGTATCAGCAATATCGGGCGGTAATTGATGGACTTGCACCCGCTCATGCCCCGGTAACAGGGCCAGTACCGAGTGCGGGATCAGCGCTAATCCGGCCCCGCTGGCGACACAGGCTAACATGGCATGGTAGGACTGGATTTCCATGATATGCCCAGGCAATACGCCAGCTTGGCGGAACCAGCTTTCTAGCCGCAAGCGGTATGAGCAACTAGGACGAAAGGCAAATAGCGTTTCATCCACAGCATCTCGGGCTTGCGTAATGAGCGGATGATCCAGACAGGAAATAATCACTAATTGTTCGTCGAAAGAGCGGCAGCCGTGGAGCTCATCATGCTGCACCGGGCCATCAACCAATGCGGTTGCCAAGGTACCCGCGCGAACTTGCTCAATGATTTCACCCGATGTGCCGGTAATGAGTGATAAAGAAACCTTGGGGTAGCGCTGATGATAAGCCGCCAACAAGCCCGGTAGACGGGTGGCGGCTGTGCTTTCCATCGAGCCAAGCGGGAAGTTACCCGCCGGTTCACCGGCATGAGTAATGCGCATTGCCTCGTCGCTCAGTGCCAAAATTCGGTTGGCATAGCAGAGAAAATTATGGCCCATCGGTGACAGGCGCAGGCGCTGTTTTTCACGAATAAACAGGTCGGCTCCCAGCTCGATTTCAAGCTGGCGTAGGCGTGTCGTCAAATTTGAAGGGACGCGGTGCATTTGCTCCGCTGCTCGGGCAACGGAACCGGTTTCTGCTACGCAACAAAACATGCGCAGCTGGGTCAGGTCCATAAGTATTCTCTTTTTGTGATGAACTTAATGAGTATTATTCATTTTTTGTGATTCTAATGCTCAGGCATGATATTGGCAACTTTCTTTTAACAGACTGACAGAGCAACAGGCGGGCAGGGCAGATGGCATTAAGAATTGCATTAAGTGGTTTTCTGGCTCTGGTGGTGGCGATGGGGATTGGGCGTTTTGCCTTCACTCCACAAGTGCCGCTGATGATAACAGAGCATCAATTCACCCTGACCGGTGCTGGGCTAGTTGCGGCCTTTAACTATTTGGGATATCTGTTTGGTGCCTTTGATGCCATGCGTGCCAGTCGCCATGTCGAGCGCCGCTTATGGCTAGGATTGTGGGGCGCGGTAACTTTAACCTTGCTATCTGCGGTCGTCGATGGGGCGTGGTGGCATGGAATAGTGCGTTTTGCTATTGGTTGGGCCAGCGGTTGGTCGATGGTGCTGATTGCCGCCTGGACAAATGAACGGCTGGCGCATTTTGGTCGCCCAGCCTTGAGTGCGGCAGTTTTTGCCGGGCCGGGGGCGGGAATATTCATCAGCGGTATGTTGGCTGTGGCTATCCATAGTTATGGTTTATCTGCCGCAGAAGCCTGGCTGGTCTATGGCGTATTGGCACTGATTATCATTGCGGCCATCAGTATTAATCTGCCGCGCAGTGGGGAGCTGCATCGCCCACATATCGCTGCGGTTCCGCTGACGCTAACACCTGCACTGAAGCGTTTGGTATGGAGCTACAGTCTGGCTGGGTTTGGCTATATCCTACCGGCGACATTTTTATCGCAAATGGCTACCGCCCGTTTCCCTGACAGCCTCTTTGCCCAGTTTGTCTGGCCTGTTTTCGGTGGGGCCGCAGTGATAGGTATCACTATCGGTATTTTGACTCGTCATTGCCTGACATCGCAAACACGGCTGGCATTGACGTTATGGATTCAGGCATTGGGTGTCTTGTGTGCCGAACTGGTGCCGGGGGTAGGTGGGTTGGCGTTGGGTGCATTACTGACCGGTGGCGGGTTCCTCTGTGTTGTTCAACTTTCTTTACAACATGGTCGCGAACTGGCCCCAGAGCACACGCGTTATATGGCCGGTTTACTGACTACCGGCTATGCTGTTGGGCAGTTGGTTGGCCCAATATTATCTGCGTTATCAACGGCATTGACTCACCGGCTGGAGCCTGCGCTATATGTGGCGGTGGTCGCGCTGATTATCGCGGGCGGCTTGGTAATTAAAACCCCCGCTCGCGCTCAAGAAGCCGTCACGGGGTAAATGTTGATAAGGAGCTGGCAGAGATGCAGCTCTTTCATCATGATATAAAGAACAACCGCAAATGAATAACAATCACTGGATAATCATTTTGCTCTCAACTAAAGTGGGGAGCAAAATCTGAACGTGATCTGCATCATGTTTATCCCGCTCAGATACGTACGCCTGTTGGAGAAAAGAATGTCATCGCTGAGTAAAGAAGCTGAGCTGGTTCATGAAGCACTGCTGGCCCGTGGGCTTGAAACCCCACTGCGCAAACAAGAATTAGATGCCGAAACGCGCAAAACTCGGATTCAGGAACATATGACGCAAGTCATGCAATTATTGAATCTTGATTTATCTGACGATAGTCTGGCTGATACGCCGAGACGTATTGCCAAGATGTATGTTGATGAGATTTTCTCCGGACTGGATTACGAAAATTTCCCCAAAATTACCCTGATCGAAAATAAAATGAAGGTCGATGAAATGGTAACGGTGCGGGATATCACCCTGACCAGCACCTGCGAACATCATTTTGTGACCATCGATGGTAAAGCGACCGTGGCTTATATTCCGAAAGATAGCGTGATTGGTTTATCCAAAATCAACCGTATCGTGCAATTTTTTGCCCAGCGTCCACAAGTCCAAGAGCGACTGACTCAGCAAATTTTGCTGGCGTTGCAGACCTTATTGGGGACTAATAATGTCGCAGTTTCCATTGATGCAGTACATTATTGCGTGAAAGCGCGTGGTATTCGTGATGCCACCAGTGCAACCACCACCACATCATTAGGCGGATTATTCAAATCCAGCCAGAATACCCGCCAGGAATTCCTGCGTGCGGTACGCCACAACGGCTAATTAGCCTTTTGCCAGAGCGGGCATCAATGGGTGCCCCAATACAGGATGTCGGGTATGCGTCAACGCATCGCAACGCTAGACAGTGCGCGAGGTCTGGCCATTCTTGGCATTCTTCTGCTTAATATTAGTGCCTTCGGTCTGCCAAAGGCCGCTTACCTTAATCCTGCTTATCTCGGCCTTCCCTCGGTATCTGATGCTTGGACATGGGCCATTCTTGATATCGTGGCACAAGCCAAATTTCTGTCTATTTTCGCCATTTTATTTGGTGCAGGCCTTGAGCTTCTGCTTAAGCGCGGCAAGGGCTGGATACGGGCGCGGCTTTCTCTATTGTTATTGTTGGGATTAATTCACGGTATCTTCTTCTGGGATGGCGATATCCTCTTGGCCTATGGTTTGATTGGCTTAGTGTGCTGGCGAATGATTCGTGATGCTAAAGATGCCACCAGTCTATTGCGCACGGGGGCGGTGATGTATTTGCTGGGGGTCGCAGTATTGCTACTGTTGGGGTTTATTACCGGTGGGGAACCGGGGCGTTTCTGGCAGCCGGGGCCGGCGGACCTGCAATATGAGCAATTCTGGAAGTTACAAGGTGGGATGGAAGCCTGGAAAAATCGTCTGGATCTGTTGTCATCCAATTTGATTGCTATTGGCGCGCAATATGGTTGGGAACTGGCAGGCTCCATGCTATTTGGCGCTGGATTAATGCGTTGCGGCTGGTTACGCGGCCAATTCAGCTTGCGTCACTACCGGCTTCTTGCTGCATGCTTGATACCGCTTTCATTAATTATCCAAATACCCGGTGTGGCGATGCAATGGGCAGTGGGTTGGGACTACCGCTGGACCGGCTTTTTACTACAAGTCCCTCGTGAGCTAGGAGCCCCATTGCAGGCTGTAGGGTATCTGGCTCTGCTATATGGCTTCTGGCCGACATTATCGGCTTGGCGAGTTAGCCACTGGTTAGCACAGGTTGGCCGGATGGCTCTGAGCAACTACTTATTGCAGACACTGTTATGCACACTGCTGTTCTATCACTTCGGTTTATACCAACAACTCGATCGCTTGCAATTATTGGCCGTCGTCCCACTGGTTTGGCTATGTAACATCCTTTTCTCCTTGTTATGGTTGCACTATTTTACTCAAGGGCCAGTTGAATGGCTTTGGCGAAAATTGACCGCTTATGCCTGTGGTCAATCGTTACAACCTCGCAACACTAAGCTTTAAATACGTCCACAAAGTCAAAATGATGAGGCGGTTGCAAATTTGTATGTAAACGTTTTCTTTCTTGTGACGTATTTCACGTGGTAATTTCAACAAACTGGGTAGGATAGGCCACCTGCCATGCTGGGTTGTTGCAACCTATGCATGGTGACTTATTTATAAAATAAGATTCACGGGATAAGGTCATGGCCACTCTGCATTCAGCTGCAAACAATATTACCATTCGCGATGTGGCCTCACGGGCCGGTGTTTCGCTGGCTACGGTATCCAGAGTCCTCAATAATAGTGCCTCTATCCGGCCAGAAACCCGTGCTGCGGTACTGAAAGCGGTATCTGAACTGGGTTACCGCCCGAATGCAAATGCGCAAGCGCTCGCCACTCAGAGCAGTGACACTGTTGGTGTGGTTGTCATGGATGTCTCCGATCCCTTTTTTGGTGCACTGGTGAAAGCGGTAGACACCGTGGCACAACGGCATCAAAAGTATGTGTTGATTGGTAATAGCTACCATCAGGCTGATAAAGAACGTCATGCGATTGAGGTGCTACTGCGTCAGCGCTGTAACGCACTGGTTGTTCATGCTAAGGCATTGAGTGATGGTGAGTTAATCGCTTTTTTGCAGCAGGTTCCCGGTATGGTTCTGATTAATAGGATTATTCCTGGATTTGAACATCGCTGTGTAGGATTAGACAATGTTAGCGGTGCGCACATGGCGTGTCGCTTGTTGCTCAAACAAGGCCATCAGCGCATTGGTTTTCTCGGCTCCAATCACCCCATTGACGATGTTCTTCAGCGCCAGACCGGCTACCTGAATGCGCTTGAGGGGGCCGGTATCACTGGGCCTGATAGTTGGCGCGCCTATGGCACTCCTGATTTAGCGGGAGGGGAGCGGGCAATGATTGACTTACTGGGGCGCAATTTGCAGCTCAGTGCGGTGTTTGCTTACAACGATTCAATGGCGGCAGGCGCACTGGCCGTCTTGAAAGAAAACGGTATCAGCGTCCCTGAGCAGTTTTCGCTGGTGGGCTTCGATGATATCCCCATTGCCCGCTATACCAGCCCCAAACTGACTACAGTGCGTTATCCTATTGTTTCTATGGCAACTTTAGCCACAGAGCTAGCGCTTGAGGGGGCCAGCCATGCACCAGACCCCCATGCCGCTTACTGTTTTAAACCGACCTTGGTGCCTCGGCATTCCGTCGCAATTTGTGGTGTCGCTCACTAGTTAGGTATTTATTCTTGTGTAACCGTTTTCAATCTGTGAGAAAATTCACAGATTCTTAACAACGAGCCGTCTATGCTCTAGTTGTTTTCTACCTGAATGTATCAATATGTCATCGGTTACCGGATAAAAAAATACCAGGTAACGGGTTTTAGAATAGCGATTTACAAACACGAGTTCCGCAAACGACGAGTTTGTAAGTGACATGGTTTTTGACGACTCAGGCAGCTTTTCGGAGTGGAGTGCGCTCAAGGACGATAGATATTCAGTGTCAGCTGCTTTGAACGATGGGTTTTTCTCACGTTAAGGCGATGGTGTTATCACCCTGTACTACCCTACATAAACCCGGAGATATAAATGAATAAGAAGGTTTTCACATTAGCGACTCTGGTTGCCAGCATGATGTTCGGCGCGGCGGCTCAAGCTGATACCCGTATTGGTGTCACTATTTATAAATACGATGACAACTTTATGTCCGTGGTCCGTAAAGCTATCGAGAAAGATGCTAAAGCATCTCCTGACGTTACCTTACTGATGAATGACTCGCAGAATGACCAATCCAAGCAAAACGATCAAATCGACGTGTTGCTGGCTAAAGGCGTAAAAGCACTGGCAATCAACTTGGTTGACCCAGCAGCAGCGCCGGTTGTTATTGATAAAGCGCGCGCAAACGATGTTCCGATTGTTTTCTATAACAAAGAACCTTCACGTAAAGCGCTGGATAGCTATGACAAAGCTTACTATGTAGGGACTGATTCTAAAGAATCCGGTGTGATTCAGGGTGAGTTGATTGCCAAACACTGGAAAGCCAACCCAGCATGGGATCTGAATAAAGACGGCAAAATCCAATTTGTATTGTTGAAAGGCGAACCGGGCCATCCAGATGCTGAAGCACGTACCACCTATGTTATTAAAACTCTGAATGAAAAGGGCATCCCGACACAACAATTGCAGTTAGATACCGCAATGTGGGATACCGCACAGGCTAAAGATAAGATGGATGCTTGGTTATCTGGCCCTAATGCAAACAAGATTGAAGTGGTTATTGCTAACAACGACGCGATGGCAATGGGCGCAGTTGAAGCATTGAAAGCACATAACAAAACCAGTATCCCTGTCTTTGGTGTTGATGCCTTACCAGAAGCTTTAGCTATGGTGAAATCAGGTCAAATGGCCGGTACTGTTCTGAACGATGCGAACAACCAGGCAAAAGCGACCTTCGATCTGGCTAAAAACCTGGCTGCAGGCAAACCTGCTGCTGAAGGCACTACCTGGAAAATCGACAACAAAATCGTACGTATTCCGTATGTAGGTGTTGATAAAGATAACCTGGCTGAATTTACCAAGTAACAGCAAGTATCTGTGAGATATACCCGTCGTCGAACACGAAGGGCAGAGAATTAACTATTAACCTTCTGGCCCCAATATTGGGTTACCAGTGGCGGGGCCGAAGGTTTTTTGCATTAATCCTTATTTTAGAGCGTGCGCTGATCGGCGAGTAGAATATGTATTCAGCAGATTAAGTCGCGGTTCTTAGCCAGGTACAACTATGGCCGATATTAATACAGCAGAACCCCGCGAGTGGTTGCTGGAAATGAGCAATATTAATAAATCATTTCCAGGCGTAAAGGCGTTAGATAACGTAAATCTTAAAGTGCGGCCAAATTCTATCCATGCATTAATGGGAGAAAATGGTGCAGGTAAGTCAACGCTATTAAAATGTCTGTTTGGTATCTATAAAAAAGACTCCGGGAGTATTATCTTTCAGGGGCAAGAAATAGAATTTAAAAGTTCTAAAGAAGCATTAGAACATGGTGTCTCTATGGTGCATCAGGAATTGAACCTAGTATTGCAACGTACTGTAATGGACAACATGTGGTTAGGACGTTATCCAACTAAAGGTCTCTTTGTCGATCAAGATAAGATGTACAAAGACACCAAAGCTATCTTCGATGAATTAGACATTGAGATTGACCCCCGCGATAAAGTTGCCACGTTATCCGTGTCTCAAATGCAAATGATCGAGATTGCCAAAGCATTCTCCTACAATGCCAAAATCGTCATTATGGATGAGCCAACTTCTTCGTTAACCGAGAAAGAAGTTAATCATCTATTTACGATTATTCGCAAATTGAAAGAACGTGGCTGCGGAATTGTTTATATCTCCCACAAGATGGAAGAGATATTTCAGTTGTGCGACGAAATTACTATTTTGCGTGATGGTCAGTGGATTATCACTCAGCCGCTGGCAGGGCTGACGATGGATCAAATCATCTCAATGATGGTAGGCCGCTCGTTGAGTCAGCGCTTCCCTGATCGCCTCAACAAGCCTGGTGAAGTCATTCTGGAAGTAAAAAATCTGACCTCACTGCGTCAACCTTCGATCCGTGATGTGTCCTTTGATTTACATAAAGGCGAGATTTTAGGCATTGCTGGATTGGTGGGAGCCAAACGTACCGACATTGTTGAAACTTTATTTGGTATTCGTGAGAAAGTTACCGGCACTATTAAATTGCATGGTAAGAGTATTAATAACCACAGCGCCAATGAAGCTATCAATCATGGTTTTGCCCTGGTGACGGAAGAGCGCCGTTCGACCGGGATTTATGCTTATCTTGATGTTGGTTTTAATTCCCTGATATCTAATATCCGCAACTATAAAAACAAATTTGGGCTGCTAGATAATACACGTATGAAAAGTGATACCCAATGGGTTATCGATGCAATGCGGGTAAAAACTCCCGGTCACCGAACCAGTATTGGTTCATTATCTGGTGGTAATCAGCAGAAAGTTATTATTGGCCGTTGGCTACTGACTCAGCCAGAAATATTAATGTTGGATGAGCCGACTCGAGGCATTGATGTCGGTGCTAAGTTTGAAATCTATCAGTTAATGACTGAACTAGCGAAGAAAGACAAAGGAATTATTATTATTTCCTCTGAAATGCCCGAGCTATTAGGGATCACTGACAGAATTTTGGTAATGAGTAATGGTCAGGTTGCGGGAATTGTTGAAACCAAACACACCTCGCAGAATGAAATATTACGTCTTGCATCCTTGCATCTCTAATCTAGTCGAAGGTTCTTATTATGAATGCGTTAAATAAGAAAAGCATGCTCACTTACCTTAAAGAGAGCGGGATTTATGTAGTGTTATTCGTATTGTTGGCAATAATTATTGTCAAGGACCCGACATTTTTAAGTCTGATGAACTTAAGTAATATTCTAACCCAATCTTCGGTGCGCATTATTATCGCACTTGGTGTTGCGGGCCTGATTGTTACCCAAGGGACTGACCTGTCCGCTGGTCGTCAGGTGGGGTTAGCGGCAGTAGTGGCCGCCACTATGTTGCAAGCCATGGATAACGTTAATAAAGTTTTCCCTGATTTACATACCGTGCCGATCCCGATTGTTATCTTAACCGTCTGCTTGATTGGTGCGGTTATTGGTCTGGTTAACGGCATTATCATTGCTTACCTGAATGTGACGCCATTTATTACCACATTGGGTACGATGATTATCGTTTACGGGATCAACTCCCTGTATTACGACTTTGTTGGCGCATCACCGATTGCCGGTTTTGACCCCGCCTTCTCGACTTTCGCTCAAGGTTTCTTGCGATTTGGTGATTTCAAACTGTCTTACATTACCTTCTATGCATTGATTGCTATCGGCTTTGTATGGGTACTGTGGAACAAAACTCGCTTTGGTAAGAATATCTTCGCCATTGGTGGTAACCCAGAAGCAGCAAAAGTTTCTGGCGTCAATGTACCACTAAACCTCATCATGATTTATGCCCTGTCCGGTGTGTTCTATGCATTCGGTGGGATGTTAGAAGCGGGCCGTATCGGTAGTGCGACGAATAACCTCGGCTTTATGTATGAGTTAGATGCGATAGCTGCCTGCGTGGTGGGGGGGGTGTCATTCAGCGGTGGTGTGGGTACGGTTATCGGTGTTGTTACCGGGGTAATCATCTTTACCGTTATTAACTACGGGCTGACTTATATCGGTGTTAACCCGTACTGGCAATATATTATCAAGGGCGCGATCATTATCTTTGCAGTAGCACTGGATTCACTGAAATACGCGAAGAAAAAATAATCGGCGGTTGATAGCAGATACTCTGATAGCGGTTAATTGGCTGTCAAAGTATCGATAACAAGAAAAGCCAGTTAGGGATTAACCCGGCTGGCTTTTCTATTATTACTGTCATTATGATTAAAGTCATTTCGTCAAAATTGTCGATATAAACAGCAGTTTTGATTTAATGGGCTGGATTACGTAGATAGATAATCCAGTAGGTCAGCCCCACCAATAGCCCGCCACCAATGATATTACCGATAGTCACCGGAATAAGATTATCGATGATGAAATTGGACATCGTGAGGGAGGCGAATTGGTCGGGGGTGGCATTAATTGCCTGCCAGAATTCAGGTGAAGCAAAATCACGAATCACAATAGCCAATGGGATCAAAAACATATTAGCGATACTGTGCTCAAAGCCGCTGGCAACAAACATGCCGATAGGCAATAACATCACCACGATTTTGTCAGTCAGAGTATGTCCAGAGTAGCTCATCCACACAGCCAGGCAGACCATCAGATTAGCCAGGATACCTAAACATACGGCTTCAATAAAAGTATGATGTAATTTGTGGTCGGCAGTTTGCAACACATTGAGGCCCCATAAACCATTGGCTACGGTGTGCTGACCGGCAAACCAAATCAGGGCGACAAAAAATAGCGCACCAATCAAGTTACCGAAATAGACGTTAATCCAATTGTAGATTAATTGCCGCCAACTGATCTTGCCACTGGCTTTTGCCACCACAATAAGTACCGTAGAGGTGAATAAATCAGCACCACAAATAATAACCAAAATAAGGCCGAGGGAGAAACAGAGCCCACCGACCAGCTTTGCTAGCCCAAATGCCACGCCAGCAGTACCGGTAGTCGCTGTAATGTAGAAGACAAAAGCAATTGAGATAAAAACACCGGCAGTCATGGCTAAATAAAAGGTTGTTGCCGGGTTTTTGGTGGCTTTATATATACCAACTTGCTCTGCAAGTTTTGCCATATCAACCGGAAGTCGTAGATCAAAGGGATTTTCAATACTCATTGATAACTCCTTATTGCTTATTTTAATGTTGAAGGATGTGGTAAGACAAAAATTAAAATAATGACTTTACTAGCGATAATTTCATGCATTTTTCATACCACCCATTCGGCAACATTCTTTATGGTTTATTTCTCTATTCCTTGGGTGATGAGGTATTTATGTCATTCATTGAGGAGGAATATCGCTATGTAATTAGTTATACACCGATGAGTGTTTGATAAGCTGAAACCGAATAGCTGTAACTGTGTGTAACTTAATGTTTTATTTGATTTTGGTATGAATGAGACGTGATTTCACCTGCCAGCAAGAAGACGTAAATTTTGGTAAAATAGTTTGTTAATCCAGATCAAGCTTATTGCTGGTTAATATATATTTGTTCATTTCAATACTTTAAAGTAACTATCATCCATTTTTTGGGCTTAATTACTTTGGGTATATATGGATAGCGCAAAAAAACTACCCCGCCCCACATTGGCTCAAGTTTGGCAAGATACATTGTTCCAAGTATCTAAAAAATTATTATTGCTGCGGGATATAACCGATTTAGTCAATGAACTCAGAAAACTCTCTTTTTCTGTGGTCCGTTTTCAGCGTGTTAATTTATTACTGCTAAACCCGTTGTATAACCAAATGTCACTTTATACTCATGATGAGGTGACAGACAGGGTGGTGGGTTCACAAAATATCTTGTTTGCCGAAGGCCCCGGCGGGGTAGCTTGGCAGCAACAGACGCCTTTGCAAACTGATCCTAACCGTATGCAAAGGGAGTTTTTAGCTGTTTGTGATTTAGCGCCTTATCAGCAATTGCATTCAGGTTGCCATTTTCCCTTAGGTCATGACAATCATTGGTCGGGTTGTGTTGAGTTTATTAAAACCGATGACAGTGAGTTTGATGAACAGGCCGTGACATTTTTGGGATTACTGGCCGAGGTTGTGGCCATTGCAGTTGATAACATTATTGAAATAAACCGCGCATTCTCTGAACGTGAACAGCTACGTTTTGAACGTGATCATTTTCGAATATTAGTGGATGTCACCAACACCGTTATTTCAAAACTGGAACTGGATGTCTTAGCGGTGGAGGTCTCTAAGGAAATACACCGCTTTTTCAATATTGATTACATCAGTCTGGCAATATGCGGCACCCATAGTGACAAAAATAAGCTGAATGTTTTTTCTACCCGTTATCAGACCGGTAAAGCGGTGCAGCATCGGCAGGCATGGGTAGACATGACCGGGACATTAGCTGGTCAGGTATTACAGAGTCGGGAATTATTACTGGCTAATTTGGACGATATTTCACTCTTGGCGCCGGATGACAAACAACTGGCCAATATGTTGGATGACGGCTTACAGGTGGTTTGCCTGTTACCGCTGTTTTTCGGTCATAAGATGTTGGGAATATTAAAACTGGCGCAGTGCCAGAGTGATATTTTCACTGACAGCAATCTTAAATTGTTACGGCAAATCGCTGCCCGCATTGCCATCGCGGTCGATAATGCTCTGGCTTACAACGAAATAACTCGCCTGAAAGATTCATTAGTAAATGAAAATCTCTATCTGACCGATCAAATTATTCATAATGAAGAGTTTGGTGAAATCATCGGGCAAAGTGCGGGGATTAAAGCGGTACTGGAGCAGGTTGAGATGGTGGCTTCCAGTGATTGTACTGTGCTGATTCTTGGTGAAACTGGCACCGGTAAAGAGTTAATTGCCCGTGCCATTCATAATCTAAGTACCCGTAAGAATAAACGCATGGTGAAAATGAACTGTGCGGCCATCCCCTCGGGTTTAATGGAAAGTGACTTATTTGGTCATGAAAAGGGCGCTTATACCGGGGCTTCCTCACAGCGTATTGGTCGGTTTGAAATGGCCGATGGCGGCACGTTATTTCTTGATGAGGTAGGGGATATTCCTCTTGAATTGCAACCCAAACTCCTGCGGGTATTACAAGAGCGAGAAATAGAGCGCTTGGGCGGCAGTAAAATTATTCCGGTTGATGTTCGGCTCATTGCCGCCACTAACCGTGATTTAAAATTGATGATGGTGAATCGGGAATATCGCAGTGACCTCTATTATCGGCTCAATGTGTTTCCGATTGTTATTCCGCCATTGCGTGAGCGCCCTGAAGATATCCCCTTATTGGTAAAATTCTTCACTCAGAAAATAGCCAAACGCATGAATCGCACTATCGATACCATTCCGGGTGAAACTTTGCGATTGCTCAGCCGTTTACCCTGGCCGGGTAATATTCGTGAACTGGAAAATGTGATTGAGCGAGCGGTAATACTCAGCCGTGGAACCACATTGAATTTACAGTTACAAGAACTGGAATATCATTTATCACCACTAGAAGTTGCCAAACCGATACCAGAAAAACCGCTTCATAAACCCCTGCTACCAGAGAGCGAAGAGCCGGAATTTTCAGAATCAGAACGGATGAGAATTATTCGGGTATTACGTGAAACCAACGGCGTGGTTGCAGGCCCGAAAGGGGCGGCAATTAAACTGGGGTTGAAACGCACCACTCTGTTATCGCGCATGCAGCGCCTGGGAATATCAGTAAAAAGTATTGAAGACGAAGACAGCTTGATGTGAAAAGTAATGGAATGCGAGTTAAATAAATATTTCACCTTGGATGCTGTCACCGCTTTGCCAGTCTGGATACACCCAGACTGGCAAAATACAGCCGTTATTCATCTATCAATTGACTTCAGCTTCTCTACGTAACCGCGCCTTCAACTGGCTATACTCCTGTTGCACGTAATTTTCTGCCCAGATCTGATCCGTAATAGGTTCCAGTTTTACGGCACAATATTTGTATTCCGGGGTTTTGGATATCGGGTCTAAATGATCCAGAGTCAATTCATTACAGGCGCCAATCCACCACTGGTAAGTCATATACACCGCACCGACATTGATGCGTTCACTGACTGATACTCGAGTGATAACTTTGCCGCGCCGCGATTCAACCCAAACCAATTGCTGATCTTCCAGATGCATTTTATTGGCATCTTGTGGGCTGATTTGCACATAACCAGGCTCATCGGCCAAGGTCTGTAATGCCGAACAGTTACCGGTCATCGAGCGGCAAGAGTAGTGACCGACTTCGCGAACAGTACAGAGCACCAGTGGATATTCCTCATCTACCTGTTCCATAGGTGCCCGCCATTCACTGGCAAATAACAATCCTTTACCGCCGGGACGGTCGAATTTATTACCAGCATATAACCACGGCGTGCCGGGGCTGTCCTCGGTGGTACAAGGCCAGGGAATATAGCCTAAACCGGCCATTTTCTCGTAGGTTGCGCCATAATACAGCGGGCATAATTCGCGCAGTTCATCCCAAATTTCTTGGGTATTATTATATTTCATCGGATAGCCGAGGGCCGTCGCCATCAGGCTGATAATTTCCCAATCCGGTTTGACATCACCTTGTGGGTCAACCGCTTTCTCAAAGCGCTGGAAACCGCGGTCGGCGGCCGAGTAAACTCCCTCATGCTCGCCCCACGACGTCGCAGGGAAAATCACATCTGCTTCGGCGGCGGTTTTGGTCATAAAGATGTCCTGCACAATCAGCAGTTCCAACTCGCTGAATGCTTCGCGCATCATCGATAAATCCGGTTCAGTTTGCAGTGGGTCTTCGCCCATCACATAGTTGGCTTTGATTTTGCCTTCTTTCACTTTGTGCGGAACATCGGTCAGTGAGTAGCCAATTTTGCCGGACAAAGAAGGCACTCCCCAGGCTTTGGCAAATTTCTCTAGCGTTGCTGGGTCGGTAACGGCTTGATATCCGGGATACATATTCGGCAATGCTCCCATATCGCAGGCACCTTGCACGTTATTTTGCCCACGAACCGGGCCGACACCGACATTGGGCCGCCCGAGGTTGCCGGTCAGTAAGGCCAATCCGGATAATCCCTTAACGACATCGACACCTTGGCCCCATTGAGTCACCCCCATGCCCCACAAAATAGTGGCGGAAGGTGCGGCGGCATAGATGCGCATTGCTTCACGAATGGTTTGTGCTGGCAGGCCGGTAATGCCTTCAACATATTCCGGCGTATATTTGGCGACTATGGCGCGATATTCATCAAACCCTTCGGTATAGCGCGAAACATAATCTTTGTCGTATAACTCTTCGGTGATGAGGACGTTAGCGAAAGCATTAACCAGCGCCATATTCGAGCCATTTTTCATCGGCAACCAAAGATCGGCAATACGCGCGGTTTCGATATGGCGAGGATCGCAAACAATAACTTTAGCGCCTTTCTCTTTTGCCTTGAGAATTCGCCGCGCCACGATAGGGTGGGAGTCGGCGGCATTATAGCCAAACACTAAAATACATTTGGTGTCTTCAATCTCGCAGATGGAGTTGCTCATCGCGCCGTTACCCAGCGTCACTTGCAGGCCCGCCACTGATGGGCCATGACACACTCGAGCGCAGCAATCAATATTGTTGCTGCCGGTGACTGCACGGGCAAATTTTTGCATGACATAGTTAGTTTCATTGCCCGGCCCACGGGAAGAACCAGTGTGCATAATCGCTTCCGGGCCATATTTTTCTTTAATTTCCCTCAGCTTGCTACTGGCGAATTCGATAGCTTCATCCCATGAAACCGCCTCCAGTTTGCCGCCTTTTTGACGACGGATCATCGGCTGTTTTAAGCGCGGTGTCAGCAATTTGGTGTCATTGAGGAAATCCCAGCCATAGTAGCCTTTCAGACACAATTCGCCCTGATTAGTGACGCCATTCGCGCCTTCAGCACCAACAACCTTGCCGTTTTCAACCAGCAAATTTATTTTGCAGCCGGAGCCGCAGTAGGGACAGACAGTGAGTGCCTTGTGCATGTTAATTATCCTTCGTTCCTGGAGCCGCAGCGGGTTAGCTGCTCTCGTCACCCGAATGACTGACCGCGGTCAGTTCTGCGGGATTTGCTCAATTGCTACCTTGCTGCAACGTTATGGATTTATTCGGTGTTGCAGCCGTGTCGACTAGAAACTCATCTCATTGGCTTCATCCAGCGCCGCCCGCATCTGTTTCTTGCGTAGCATGGCCTGCATGGTGTCGCGACCAATCATGTGGAGTGCCTGAGTTGGGCACACGGAAATGCAGGCCGGGCCAGCGGCGCGGCCCTCACATAAATCGCATTTCTGGGCTTCAGCTTTCAGACAAAATCCTTGCGACAGGCCGTTGAACATTACTTCGACCTGTTTGGTCACCACATTCATGGCCCCATATGGGCAGGCAACAACGCAGGTTTTGCAGCCAATGCATTTTTCCTGCAATACCTGAATGCTGTCAGATGCCCGAATGATCGCGCCGTTCGGGCAAACATTGGCGCAAGGTGCATCTTCGCAGTGACGACACATAATGGCGGTACTGACATTGGGCCCTTTGACCACTTTTAGCCGTGGAGCAAAATTAGCTTTGGTCATGGCATCCAGCCTGCCACCGTTATGTGCCAGCACGCAGGCCACCTCACAGGTGCGGCAACCAATGCACTTTTTTGGGTCTGCAATTATGAACCGGTTCATTGCTTAATCTCCTTACCCTTCATCTTTCAAGTTGCAGCGGTGTTGGCTGCATTCGCTCACCCGAATCACTGACTGGAGTCAGCTCACCGGGCTTCACTTATTTGCCGCCTTCCTGCACCTTGAAATCTTTCGGGTATATCTGTCGTCATCTTTCAAGTTGCAGCGGTGTTGGCTGCATTCGGGCTTCACTTATTCACCTACATATTTCATGGTTTATTGCATGGTTTATGCCAAGTTGACGGGAGTCGATGAAAATGAGCTAAAATCATTGTTTTATAATGAGTTATTTGAATTTTATTAGAATGGAAATAAAGGGGGTAACTGTCGGTGGATGTGACGTCGGCAAATTTGACGACGCCACACCGTCACTCAATTAAAGATGATGAAAACCGCCGTCACCTTGCCAGTGAGGCAGTTGCTGATACAAGGTTTCCACCGCCTGCTTGACGACATCGGTCATGGGAAAATAGAACGCCACCAATGTGGGTTGGATCCCCACGAATAGCACCTCGTGGATATCTTCCTTTAGTTGATCGATCAGAAAATTGAGCGGCAAATTATGGGTGCTCATGATGAACATCTCAGCAATCCGCTCTGGGTCAATAATACGAATTTCCCCTGGGGGCAGCTCCATATCGGCAGCATCGACAATAATCAGCCGTGTCGGCTGTAAAGCGCGAATACGATGGACGACATTCTCGGGGGCTGAGCCGCCATCAATTACTTGCCAATCGGCTAATGGTTGCTGGGTCATGCGCTCGGCCAATAGCGGGCCAGCGCCGTCATCGCCCATCATGCTGTTACCGACCGTTAATACCAGGTTAGTGGTTGCGCCTGAATTGAGCGCTCTGTTGTGTATAGTCATGGGCGACGTTTCACCATGAGATAGATTGCCGGTTCCTGCTCAATATCGTACAGGGTTTGCAGCAGTTGTTGGCTCCATGGCTGGTGCAACGAGGCGGGGTCTTGTGCCAGTGGTGCAAAAGCCTGAGCCAGTAATTGGGTATGAGTGCTGTCGATGGTGATTTCACCAAATTTCAGCAAGCCAGCCATTTTGCGGCGTGCTTCCCCTTCAGGTAGCTGACCGAACCACTGTTGATACTCTGCCAGCGGGCACTCCATAATGGCTTTCAGGCAATCGATGACGCCGACATGGTGACCGATAGCCAATGAGTAATACATCACTTGCTGCGCCTGCTCGGGCATATCATCATCACTGTCGAGGAACTTCTGGTTCAGGGCATAAAAAATAACTTTAGCGGACATTAATATGCCCTCCCGCCAGTTGCGTCAGTGTGATTTGTTGCAGGCTGGCAAATATCTCACTTAGCCGTGGGTCATCTTGCTTATTAAGGTAAATCTTGCAGCGCAGCTCTAGCTCCGCCAAGGGCTGATTGACCAGCAGTGACAAGAAGCTGTCGGTGATTTCTCGCCCCTGACGATACCCCGCCATCCGCCGAGCCTCGCGCTCTAATAACACCCGCAGGCTGAGCGGCGCATCAGGGTGAATCAATGCCGCGCGTTCAGCGTCAGCCTCCTGATGATCCTCACCTTTTAGTTTTTGCTCCAACAAGCCAAGTGCGACAGCAAAGCCATAAATAGTGGCAGCGGGAGTGGGCGGGCAGCCGGGAATATAAACATCAATGGGCACAATGGTGTCACTGCCACCCCAGACACAGTAGAGGTCGTGGAAGATACCGCCACCGCAGCCACAAGCGCCATAAGAGACACAAATTTTGGGGTCCGGTGCCGATTCATAGGCCCGCAGCGCCGGGGTGCGCATAGCGCGAGTCACGGCACCGGTGAACAGCAGAATATCGGCGTGACGCGGTGAAGCCACGACCTTGATACCAAACCGTTCGGTGTCGAACAGCGGGGTAATAGCAGCGAAAATCTCGATTTCACAGCCGTTGCAGCCACCACAGTCCACGCGATAAACATAGGCTGAGCGCTTAATATCCTTCAGCAGTTTGCCTTTTAACTGTGCCACCGCAGGATCAAGGGCGACCGGTTGGCTGACATGGTGGCCCCAGGCCGGTTTTAATGAATGTGGCTGACTCATAGGTTGCTCTCCCCATCCCGACGTGTCTGGTTATTCACAGACATGTTATTCTTAGGCAAGATATTATTTTTAAACAGAATATTGTTTTTAAGCAGAATGTTGTCATTGCCGACAATGTTCTGCTTACGTTTACACTCAGGGCAGGTTTCAAAATGGGGCCGCTGCTGTTCAATATCCTCAGCACTCATCCCGGAGTGAATCAGCAGTGCCATGACGTAATCCACCTCTTTCTTGGGCGCAAAGGGCTTTTGGCACTGTCGGCAATGGACGAGGGTAAAGCTGGCGCGCTGATATAAATCGGCTTTATTGAATACCGCCAATTCAAACTCTTGCGACAACACAATGGCGCGTGTCGGGCAGACTTCCTCACAGCGGCCACAAAAAATGCAGCGCCCGAGGAATAACTGCCATTGGCGAGTGCCACTGGCGAGGTCGGTTTCCATGGTCAGTGCATTGGCGGGGCACGCCATCGTGCAGGCGCCGCAGGCAATGCACTGCTCGGCATCATATTGGGGTTTGCCGCGAAATCCTGAGCTAACCTCGAGCGGCTTGAACGGGTATTTCACCGTGGTATCGCCGACTTTCAGGATGGTTTTAAACAGTTTGAACATTTTTCATCCCTCTATTTAAGCGGCGAATGGGTGCGCTCAATGCCATAACGCTCGATCTCTTTGTAGGGCACGGTGACGGATTTTTGCTTGCGCACATCCACTAAAGTCACGCGGTCAGTACAGGAGTAGCAGGGATCGAGGCTACCGATAATCAATGGCGCGTCGGAAACGGTATTGCCGCGCAGCATATAGCGCAGCACCGGCCAATTGGCGTAAGTGGCTGCCCGGCAGCGCCAACGGAACAGTTTTTGATTGTCACCGGTCATGCTCCAGTGGACATCTTCGCCGCGCGGCGCTTCAGAGAATCCGAGGGCAAACTTGTAGGGCTGATAGTGGACTTTTTCTTCCAGCAGCGGCCCGCCGGGCATGTGGTTCAGACCATATTCAATCATGACTAATGAGTCGAAGAATTCACGTACTCGCACCAGCAGGCGCGAGTGCACGTCACAGCCATCAAGACTAAATAGCTCTTTAGGGACATTGGCATAGTTGGCATAAGGGTGGTCGTGGCGCATATCGCGGGCATAACCACTGGCGCGGATCATGGGGCCGACCGGGCTGAAATCGCGAGCCACTTTGCGGTCCAGCAGGCCAACACCGACAGTGCGTTGCTCAATATTGGCGGTGCTCATCAGCATGTCCACCAGCTCGCTGATATCCGCGCGCATCTCAGCCACCAATTGCAGTGTTTTCAGGCGATCAGCTTTCAGGATATCGCGGCGTACTCCGCCAATCAGATTAAGGCCATAGGTTTTACGCGCGCCGGTGAGCATCTCGGCAATGGTCATGGCTTTTTCGCGCACTCGGAAGAACTGCATAAACCCAGTATCAAAACCGACAAAGTGGCAGGACAAACCGATATTGAGCAGGTGGCTGTGCAGCCGCTCCACTTCGAGCAAAATGGTGCGGATCATCTGCGCCCGTGGCGGCACGATAATACCTAACGCATTTTCAATTGATGAGGTGTAGGCCACACTGTGGGTGAAACCACAAATGCCGCAAATACGATCCGAAAGGAAAGTGACGTCGTTATAGCCCATGCGAGTTTCCGCCAGTTTCTCCATGCCGCGATGGACGTAAAACAGGCGGTAATCGGCATCGATAATATCTTCGCCATCGACAAACAAGCGGAAGTGGCCCGGTTCATCGGAAGTAATATGCATGGGACCGATAGGCACCACCCGGCTGCTGCTACCCGCTTCATTTTCAAACTGATAAGTTTCAGTCTCGCTGGTGGGGGTTGGGCGTTGACGATAATCCATCGTGTCTTTGCGCAGTGGATAGAGATCATCCGGCCAATCGTCAGGTAGGACTAAACGGCGCTCATCCGGCAGGCCAACAGGCTGTAGACCATACATATCACGCACTTCGCGCTCGCCCCAAACCGCGGCCGGGACTCTGGGGGTGACCGATGGGAATTCAGGCCGTTCCGGGCTGATGAGGGCTTTGACTATCACCCAACATTTGTCGCCATAGTGTTTGCCGGTATCAATGCCGTATTGTTCACGGCCTTCCATCGACAGCACATAGTAAATAGCAAAATAGCCATTCAAACTGCGCTCGTCATTGCCGAACAGTACCGATAGCCAGCCACCTTGCTGATAATAAAGGTGCTCAACCACATCGGGCAGGCTATTTAACTTGATGGTAATGGTCAGTTGATTATCTGTTTGCCACTCTTCATCAAGGATTGCCGCTGGAAACTGCTCGCGCAGGCGGGCCACATAGGCAGCCCCCAATTTTTCACCGCTGTGTGGCGTCCCTGATACTGGCTGACCGGAAACTGGAATAGCTGAAATAGGCGTTTCGTGAGTCACGTTACATCTCCTGACGAGTCGGGGTGAATGGCAGAGTGGGATGCGTTTCTGCGGCGGAAGTAATAGGTTGAGCCGGGGATATATCTGGTATGAATGACAAATGCTCCCACGGCAAAATAAAGGGCTGATGAATGGCGTCGCTGCTGTTGTCATTGAGCACAATCTGTGCCGCGTCAGTCAATAAACGGGTCACCGGTGAGGGAATATGGACCCCAAGCAGCAGCATCAGCAGTAATAAAATAGCCATGGGGGCGGTGGTGAGAATACCCAGTTCACCTTTGCTGACTGCCGCCGGGGGGGTACCCAGCACAGTGCTGGCTATCATGCGCACCAAACCTGCCAGCACCAGTGTCAGCAGTAACAGCAACACAATGACCAGTGTGATATGCCCGGCTTTAATCGCGGCGGCAACCACCATAAACTCACTAATGAACACGTTAAAAGGCGGCATCCCAGCCAGCGCTAGCGCACCACCAGCCAACATTACCGCCGTGAGTGGCGCAACGCGGATAATGCCTTTAATCGCCCCCATATCCCGGGTACCATATTTCAACAGCACGTTACCAGAGCCGCAGAATAGTAAGGTTTTTGCCAGGCTGTGATTCATGGTATGGAACAGGGCGGCTAACACCCCCAGCGGCCCGCCAATACCGAGTGCCACGGCAATTAAACCCATGTTTTCCACACTGGAGTAGGCTAGCAAGCGCTTCATATCGCGCTGCGCCAGAATAAAGAATGCGGAGACGGCAACTGACATCATGCCAAATACCAGTAACAGCATTTGCGGGAAATGCGGCCCGATAGCAGCACTGATAATGATGTAATAGCGGATAATCACCAGCAGTGCACAATTAAGTAATACCGCGGATAGCAGAGCACTGGTGGGGCTTGGCGCTTCGCTGTGGGCATCCGGCAACCAAGAGTGCATCGGGAACAAACCGGTTTTGGTGCCAAAGCCAATCAGAATAAAGACAAAGGCCAGATGCATCAGACTAGGGTCCAGCTCTTTGGCGTGTTCAGCCACTACCGTCCAGAAAATGGCGCTACCCGGATCAGCCAGCACATTGGCGGCATTGGCATACACCAGCACCGTGCCGTATAGCCCGAATGCCACCCCGACAGTACAAATAATAATGTACTTCCAGGCTGCTTCCAGTGACGAGCGCTGACCATATAAACCGACCAAAAAGGCGGAACTGAGGGTGGTGGCCTCGATGCCGACCCACATCAAAATCAGGTTATTACTGGTGACGACCAGCAGCATGGTGAACAGAAATAGATGGAAAAATCCATAATAGTTACACAGCGTGCTAACGGTTATTTCGCCATTATTTACTTCATGGCGCATATAGCCGAGGGAGTAGAGGCCGGTGATAAAGCCGATAACCCCCAGAATGGCGAGGAACAGGGCGCTGAGGCTGTCGATATGCAGCCAGTTATGGGCGACCAGAATCTCCCCGCCCAGTGCGACCCGACAGACCACCGTCATCGCCACCACCAGCAGCAAAGTGATACCGGTAAAATGCACCCAAGTGGTCGCCATTCGTGCCGCGCCCCCCAAGAAGCGGCAAGCAAATGCCAACAGCGAGGCTATCAGAGGTATCGCCAGCAGTAACAACAGCAGGTCAGTATTACTCATTTCATTACCCCTTTAGCGCCGTCAGTTGTTTAACATCCAGCGTGTGCAATGTGCGGTAAATCTTGCGCGCCATTAGCGTCATCACCACCACGGCGAAAATGGCATCGGTAGCAATGCCAATCTCCACCAACTCTGGCGCGCGGAAGGCCAGCAGCGCCAACATCAAGTGAGCACCATTTTCCATCAGGCAGTAGCCGAAAATATTTTTTAGAATATTGCGCTGGGTGACGATACACAGCAGGCCAATCAGGAAATGCCCCAGCGAGACAGCGAGCGCGGGTTTCAGCGCGCTAACCATCGGTAACTGCACCGGTTCCACCACGAAGTAGCTCAGCAAGATAATGATGGCGGCGATAAAGATTAGCGTGGCCGTGCCAATAACACCGCCGTTGGCTTTGGGGTCTTCCATCTGACGAAAAGCGCGATACATAATCCAGGGTACCAGCACCACCTTAGTGATAAAGGCGGTCAGCGACCACAGATACAGTTCATGAGCATGCAATGTTTCCGCCAATACCAGAAAAATCAGCACCAATACCAGTGATTGCAAGGCGTAAAACAGCGCCGAGGTGGCGGGCTTCTTGACGATGATTACCAGCAGCGAGGTAATAATTAGCAGCCCTGCCAGATTGTTAATGAGTAATGTCCCGGTCATTTTTGACTCCCTTATCCAAGCCAGGCGACGGCAATAAAGCTTGAGCACACTGACATAATCACCAGAATGACCAGCACCCCCTGCATTGCCAATGGCAGTGGTTTGGCACTGGCAACCTCTTCTGATGGCTTGCCGGGCACGGTTTTCCCGAACCAGTACAGGAACCAACCGAAACTGGCCACCGACTCAATCAGTGCCAGCACCAGCAGCGGTATCAGCAGCCAATGCTCATGAGAAAGTGAGAAGCCCGCGGCGAAAATAGGGAATTTGCTAAAGAAGCCGTTGAAGGGTGGCACCCCGGTAATGGCCAGTGCGGCGACGCAGAACCCCACCCCCAAGAGCGGCATTTTCCCCATGATGCCTCTGAGTTTTGGCAGCATGCGGGTACCGCAGCTGTAACTCAGGGCACCTGCGACCAGGAAGAACAGGCTCTTGGCGAAGGCATGGTTGAAGATGTAGGCAATGCCGCCATCAAAGGCCAATTTCGAACCATAGATAGCTAAAGAGAGTGCAAAGAAAATGTAGGACAACTGGGTGATGGTGGAGTAGGCCAGCAGCCGCTTCATATCTTTTTGCGGCAGATACATAAAGAAGCCATAAATCAGAGTGATAACTGCCATCACCATACCCACAGTACCAATAATCTGTGGCACGTCACCGGCAGAGTAAATGGCGCGGGCAAAGATATAGACGCCGACCTTAACCATCGACGCGGCGTGCAGATATGAACTGACCGGTGTGGGTGCCTCCATCGCGTCCGGCAACCAAATATGCAGCGGCAACTGGGCCGATTTCCCCCAGGCCGCAAACAGGATGCCGCCAAACACGATAATTTTGGTGGTGTGGTCCAGCTGCGCCAGTGCGGTCAGGGCAAAGGTGCCGGTATTCACCAGCAGCACCGCCGCGGCTAAATACAGACCGATGGCAGCTACATGGGTGACCAGCAAGGCTTTGAGTGCTGAACGTAGTGACTTTTGGCTCTGGTAGTAACCAATCAATCCCCACGAGCAGCCGCCAGTGATTTCGAAGAAGAATAACTGACCCAGCAGAGTGGATGACAATACCAGCCCGGCCATTGCGCCGATGAATACCAGTAACAATGCATAGTAGCGGTTAGTGCCTTCATGCGGATGCTCGCGGTTCTCCAGTGTCAGATAGCCGGTGGAGTAAAGGCTAACCAGCAAGCCGAGGAAGACCACGGCGAAAGCAATCAAGGTACTGATCCGGTCGATGGTGATCCCGAATAGCGCCATATCACCGTAATGAATCAGATCAACCGTGACGTCAACCTTTCCGCCGGTGAGATAGACATAAGCCAGTAGCACAGTCCCCAAGGTTGCCAGCAGCGCAAAGAAGGTGCAGGACCACTTCGCCATACGCTGCGGTAAACAGGCCGTCAGGATGGCACCCGCAAACGGGAGCAAAATGGTGGCAAAGGCAGTGTTTACAAGGACTGTATTCATAAGAGCCAGGTTCTCCATGATGGGGTTATTAGCTCCTTAAAGACCAGTGAGATAGAAAACCAGAGCAAGGGCGGCGACGCCAAACCCCAGCCAGGTAACACGAGAGGTCAACAGGAAACGCCCGCGGGCGATGCTGTTTTCCACCAAGGAGGCGAGGACATATATCACCACCAATTTGATAACGCCGGCCAATAGCGCCCAGAGCAGGCCCGGCCCACTAAGCACCGCCAGTTTGCCGAAGGGAATAAACACGCCAAGGAACAGTTGCGCCACCACCACTTGCTTGAGGCTGATGCCCCATTTGACCAGCCCCAATGAAGCACCGGAATATTCAGTCAGTGGCCCTTCTTGCAGCTCTTGCTCCGCCTCGGCGACATCGAATGGGATTTTGCCCATTTCGATAAAGACCGCGAAACCACAAGCCAGTAGCGCCAAAGCGGTAGCCGTCGGTGACTGCCAATGTCCTTGGGACAGTGCGGTACTGATGGTGCCGATATTGGTGGAACCAGCAATCAGTCCAACCACCAGCAGTGACAGAATTAATATGGGCTCGACCAACACGCCCAGTGTCAACTCGCGGCTGGCGCCAATCCCGGCGAAAATACTGCCGCTATCCAGACCCGCCAGTGAGAAGAAGAAGCGAAACAGCGCAAACAGATAGAGTAGGGTAATCAAGTCACCCGCCACGCCAAAGGGCGATGCCAGTGTGAAAATTGGCAGCGCCATAGCAATCAACAACATGCTGCCCAGCAACACATAGGGCATCAGGCGGAAGATAATCCCGGCATTGGCGGGGGCCACATCTTGCCGCTTTAGCAGTTTGGCTAAGTCACGATACTCTTGCAGAATGCCCGGCCCACGGCGGGAGTGCATTCTGGCTTTCACCATGCGCGAAATCCCCGACATCAGCGGTGCTAGCGCCAGCATGATCAGCGCCTGCCCGATGGCGAAAGCAATCATAGAGACCGCAGGCATATCAGTAGTTGGCATTGCTTGTCTCCTTAAATAGCCGCGACAATCAGCAGGATCACCAAGGCGGCAACCACATACAGACAGTAGAGGCGGAAATCACCCTGTTGCAGCCATTGAATACGCTGGCTGAGCCATTGGATCAGGCGGATAAGCGGGGCCACCACTTTGTCGTCCCATACCGGTTCCACCCGGCCTGCACCACTCACCGAACTTTCCAGTGCGCGCTGCATCATCGGGGCGGGGTCCAGTGTTTTACGGATGCGATAGAGCGGGGCAAACATCGCCCGCAGTGGTTGTGTAAAGCCGCCAGCTGACACGGTCATGGCCTGCTCATAGGCATAACCGCAAGCCCAGGGATCACCACCATGGCGAAATGCCAGCCGGCTGCCTCGATAGAGGCTGGCGATCAGTAAAATCACCAGTGGCAAGATGAGTAAGCCGCAGAATATATAGAGGGTGGACAGCATGGCTTGGGAGCTGTGCTGCGGGAACAAGACGGCCCCTTGCGCCACCTGCAAGGCGGGCACCGGCTGAGTGGTTATCAGGCTGGAGGCGATACGGGCAATAACTGGAGCAACATGAGTCGCACCTATCCCCAGCACCAGACAGAGCAATGCCAGCAACAGCATGGCAAGGGTCATTGGCCAAGGAACTTCCCGCGCCAGCGCGGCTTTCTCTGTGCGCGGCAGGCCGCAGAAACTGATGCCGTAAACCTTCACAAAGCACATAGCCGCCAGCGCACCGGTGATAGCCAGCATCACGATAGCAATGGGCCCGGCCAGACGAATAATAAAGCCGCCATCTTTGGTCATGGTAAACAGTGATTGATAGGTAAACCATTCACTGACAAAACCATTGAACGGCGGCAGTGCAGAAATCGCCATGCACCCCACCAGAAATGCCAGTGCGGTATAGGGCATCATTCTGGCCAACCCGCCCATCTTTTCCATGTCTTTAGTATGCAGACGGTAAATGACGGCCCCGGCCCCTAAGAACAGCAGCCCTTTAAATACCGCATGGTTAAGCAGATGGTAGAGCGCGCCAAGCAACCCAAGGGCCGCTAATACCGGCTGGTGGCTGGCAATGCCTATCATGCCGACACCGACGCCCATCAGGATAATACCGATATTCTCCACAGTGTGATAAGCCAGCAGCCGTTTGATATCGTGCTCTGCCAGCGCATATAGCACGCCCAGCACCGACGACACCGCGCCAAAGCCCAACACCACCACGCCCCACCACAATTGGCTGGCTCCAAGTAAATCAATGCCCACTTTGATAATGCCGAAAATACCAATTTTGACCATGACGCCGGACATCAAGGCCGAAGCATGAGACGGGGCCGCAGGGTGCGCGCGCGGTAGCCAGCCGTGAAGCGGTAGCATCCCGGCTTTGGCCCCGAAACCAAAGAAAGCCAGCAAAAAGATAACCGAGGCCATGACCGGCTGTGGATGAGTCTGGCGGAAAGCTGCAAACTCCAGACTGCCGCTTTGGCGATACAGCAGGAAGAAAGCAATCATAATCAGCACGGAACCGGCGTGGGCAATCAGGAAGTAAAGCAGGCCAGCACTGATGGCATCGTCGTCCTGATCGGAAATCACCAGGAAGTAAGAGGCCAGCGACATCATTTCGAAGAAAATAATAAAGTAGAACGCGTTATCCACCACCACCAGTGCCACCATTGAGGCGATGAATAGGTTCATAAAGACACCCATTGCCCAAGCCCCGCGACCTTTGTATTCCTGCACATAAGCCAGTGAATACAGAGCGGTTATGATGACCAAGAGTGAGATAACCATCAGCATAAATGCCGCTAATGGGTCAAGCCGTAAGCTGAATGCGGCGAAGGGAAATGGCCCGGCAGTGACAAAAGTTATCGTGTCGCCCCCGAGCAGTGTCGGTGCGGCAGCGAATAGGCCAACAACCCCACCCAGCAGCGAAGACAGCCCAGCGGCATAGATTGCCAGAGTTTCGCGCCGAGCCAGTAGCAAGGAGAGCAGTGCGCCAGCCAGATAGAGCAGTAAGGCGAGCCACAATAGCTCAAGGGAATTCATCATCTTTTCTGCTCCTCGTGAGAGAGGGAGGACGAAGTGTCCGCGACTATAAAGGGCAGCTCGTTGGCAAATCCGCTGGCGGCGGCCAGACGTTTAGCTTGATTGGCTTGTTCAATGCTGTGCTCATCAACCAGCATCAAGGCATTAGTCGGACAGACCCGCACACACTCCGGCCCCTGTGGCTGGAAACTGCATAAATCACACTTCACCGCGACACTGCGCACTCCCGCATTCCAGGCAAGGAACGGATTCATATTGGCCGGACTGAAGGGAACATCGGACAGTTCAGTCATCGGGATATATTCAGGGAAGGCATCCGGCACCGCTAATGGCTTGCTACCCGCAGGGGTAATTGCGCCAAACGGGCAAGCAAGACCACAGAGTTTGCAACCGATGCAGGTGGTCTCATCCAATTCGACCGCGTTATTGGTCAGGGTGATTGCATTGACTGGGCACACCCGTGCACACCATGCATCTTCGCAGTGGCGGCAAAGAATGGGGGCCGTCACTCTGCTGTTACGCATAACGCTCAATCTGGGATGCTCTTGTAAACCTTTGGCTTTATGCACTTGGCTGCAAGCAGCCATGCAGGTATTGCATCCAATACAAAGCCTCGGCTCCGCAATCACAAAGCGGTTCATAGCCATACCCTCCGGGACAAAAATCTGGTGACAGTCAGGCAGATAGAAATCATTTCCCAGCTCTAAAGCATATTCTGTGCCAGTACCGCAGCTAGCAAGGCGAAAGAGTGGTGAAGGCCCGTCGGCTGTGCATTAGGAGGCAAGTGGATAAGGCGGCGAGATTTAAATGGCAGTAAAAACAGTGTGATTGCCGTGGCTCAGTGTCGACATTAGTGACGAAATCCCAGGGTTCTGGTGACACTTCGACAGTGATTTTTCAGTGATTAAGTTAGCTGTGGATGATTTTGAATTAATAGTGTTATTTATCATTTGGTTAGATTGGTTTTCTCACAAGTAAAATGCGCCCTATTGCTGGCACCATCTTTGCATTGTTTTTACGCGAGATATCCACACAGGAAACACAGTCATGCATGAGATTACCTTGTGCCAACACGCGATTACCATGATGGAACAGCAAGCCCGATTACATGGCGCGCAGAGAATTACCGGGGTTTGGCTAGAAACCGGGGCATTTTCTTGTGTCGAGCCGCAAGCATTAGAGTTCTGTTTTGAATTAGTGTGCCGCGGCACGCTAGCAGAAGGTTGCGTTTTACATCTCAGTCAACAGCAGTCACAAGTGTGGTGCCATGACTGCCAGCAGAATGTGAACTTGCTGAGCAGTAAAGTGACGCGCTGCCCGCTGTGTGCCGGGAGCCATTTGCGCATGGGGGCAAATGATGATGGCGTGGTGATTAAACGGCTGGAGGTGGAATGAGTTTATTAACATTATGCCCAGATGCGGCAGGAGCCAGACTATGTGCATAGGCATTCCCGGGCAAATTGTGGCACTGGATGAAACTCAGGCGGGCACCGCGTGGGTAGATGTCTGTGGCGTGCGGCGTTCAGTCAATATTATGCTGGTGGCGGCAGATGAACCGAGCCGTTTGGCCTTGATCGGTCATTGGGTTTTGGTGCATGTGGGATTTGCCATGAGTCGGTTAGATGAAGATGAGGCACTGGAAACATTACAGTTATTGCAGGAGATGGGCGAGGTTGAAAGTGATGTGAGGCGTTTTTTGGCGCAATAGGGAAAAGTTGTTGAGATCCTTGTTTCGCTTGATATTTGACTCGCTCTCAATACGAATACTGTGGCTCAACCGAGTAGGAGGGCGGGTTGCTCAAACTGTAGTTTTCATTGGTTATATTCCCGATTGTACCTAACACCAAGGCGAAAACTACGGGCTTTTCTTTTTCTCATCCGCTAGCCGGTGTTCCAGTTCGACCAGCTGTTCTGGTGAAACAGCCGGATAGCCTTGTGCATCATCGGGGATGACGTGGACCGCGGGAATAGGGATTAATGGCCCAAGGAAGCGGGGTTCACGTTTCAAAATATAGAGGTCAGAGAGGGCGCCGAGGCGGGCAAAAATCTCGCGTACCCGGACATTAAGCATATCTTTCGGTGATGGTACGGCAAAACACTGCGCTTGAATCCCCATATGCAAGGCAATAAATAGCGCCCGCTCACAATGAAAACGCTGAGTAATGATAATAAAATCATTAGTATCAAAGACTTTTCGGGTGCGAACAATGGAGTCAAGGGTACGGAAACCGGCGTAATCCAGCACGATATCAGAAGGTGCAACCCCCGCGGCGATCAAGTCACGCCGCATGGTCATCGGCTCATTATAGCTTTGCAGGGCATTATCGCCACTGAGCAGTAAGTAACTGACTTTGCCACTGTTATAGGCGTTTATCGCGCCCTGAATGCGGTATTGATAAAACTGATTAATACCACCAGTGCGATAATATTTGGCGGTACCCAGAACTACACCAACCTGCCGATGGGGCAAGTCTTGTAGCTCATCATAGATAAAAGGAGCGGTTTTCCAGCTAATCCAGCGATCGAGCGCAATAGCAGTCACCATCAGCAACCCTGCGATGATAATTAAGCTAATAATCAGGCGTTTCCACATTCTCTGGCCTTCGATGCATTCAATTCACTGTGATATTTGCAAGGCTACTGTACCTGTCGTTGCTGCGCAAGCCATTCTACCCTTCGTCCTTGACGCTACAGCGTTGTTAGCTGCGCTCACTTACCCGAATCACTTACTGATGTAAGCTCATCGGGATAAGTTCGCTGGCTGCCTTGCTGTAACGCCAATGACTTTGGGTGACCCTTCTGGCCCTCGACGCTACAGCGGTGTTAGCTGCACTCACTTACCCGAATCACTTACTGATGTAAGCCCATCGGGATAAGTTCACTGGCTGCCTTGCTGTAACGCCAATGACTGTGGGTGACCCTTCTGGCCCTCGACGCTACAGCGGTGTTAGCTGCGCCCACTTACCCGAATCACTTACTGATGTAAGCTCATCGGGATAAGTTAGCTGGCTGCCTTGCTGTAACGCCAATGACGGTGGGTGACCCTTCTGGCCCTCGACGCTACAGCGTTGTTAGCTGCGCTCACTTACCCGAATCACTTACTGATGTAAGCTCATCGGGATAAGTTCGCTGGCTGCCTTGCTGTAACGCCAATGACTGTGGGTGACCCTTCTGGCCCTCGACGCTACAGCGGTGTTAGCTGCACTCACTTACCCGAATCACTTACTGATAGATTAACCAGCCCATACTTATGCATAGGCCGGATAATATTTAGAACGAAGTGCGTTTGTAGCTGCGGTATTGCGGTTGCCAATAGTTATGTTCGATGGCTTTGGCTAAGGCCTCTTCAGACGTCACAATAGCTACACCTTGCAACTGGGCGGCTTTACCGACCTGCATCGCGATACTCTTTGATACAGCTTGAATATCGTCGATATTCGGCAACAGTGCGCCTTCGCCATTCCGTGCCAGCGGTGAACATTCTGCTAATGCACGGCTGGCCGCCATCAACATGCCGTCAGTAACGCGTTTGGCTCCTGATGCCAACACACCCAAACCAATACCCGGGAAGATATACGAGTTATTGCATTGAGCTATTGGGTAGAGCTTATCTTTATAACTAACAGGTGAGAATGGGCTGCCGGTGGCGACCAGAGCAGCGCCTTCAGTCCAATTAATAATATCTTCTGGCCGCGCTTCAACGCGAGATGTCGGGTTAGACAATGGCATGACAATAGGGCGCGCGCAGTGTTTATGCATTTCACGAATCAGTTCTTCGGTAAACAGGCCCGGCTGACCAGAAACACCAATGAGGACGGTAGGCTTGGCATTACGCACCACATCCAGCAGAGAGATGGCATCACTTGTCAGATTCCAGCTTTTCAATGCATCACTTTTTTGCACCAGTTTACTCTGGAAATCCAATAGATTAGGCAGTTTGTCAGTTAGCAGGCCGAAGCGGTCGACCATAAAGACGCGTGCTCGCGCTTGCTCTTCAGTTAAACCTTCCGAAATCATCTGCGCGATGATTTGCTCGGCAATCCCGCAGCCCGCCGATCCGGCACCAAGGAAGGTCACTGTTTGGTCGCGCAACTGGCTACCCGCGGCATGGCTGGCTGCAATCAGGCTACCGAGAGTGACGGCTGCCGTGCCCTGAATATCATCATTAAAACAGCACAGCTCATCACGATAGCGGTTCAGCAGCGGGGTGGCATTATTCTGAGCAAAGTCTTCAAACTGCAACAACACATTCGGCCAACGGCGTTTTACCGCCTGAATGAATTCATCGACAAAAGCATAGTATTCGTCGCCTGAAATGCGCGGATGGCGCCACCCCATATACAGCGGGTCATTCAGTCGCTGCGGGTTGTTGGTACCAACATCTAATACGACCGGCAAAGTATAAGCTGGGCTGATACCACCGCACGCGGTATACAGAGACAGTTTACCAATGGGGATCCCCATGCCGCCGATGCCCTGATCGCCAAGGCCCAGAATGCGCTCACCGTCAGTCACAACGATAACTTTCACATTCTGCTTGGTGGCATTTTGCAGCATGTCATCAATGTGTTCGCGGTTTGGATAAGAGATAAATAACCCGCGCGCCCGGCGATAGATATCAGAGAAGTGCTCGCAGGCTTCGCCCACGGTCGGGGTGTAAATAATGGGCATCATCTCACTGAGATGGGCATCCAGCAGGCGATAAAACAGCGTCTCGTTGGTATCTTGAATGTTACGCAGATAAATGTGCTTATCATCGTCGTTTTTGAAATCTTGATACTGGCGGTAAGCTCGCTCAGCCTGTTCTTCAATAGTTTCAACCGCTTCCGGTAATAAACCGTGTAAATTGAAGTGGCTGCGCTCATCATTGGTGAAAGCGCTGCCTTTGTTCAATAGCGGGAATTCTAATAGGATGGGGCCAGCGTAGGGGATATATAGAGGGCGCTTACTTTCGTATTCAAGTTCCATGAGTTTCACTCTTAAACGTTATCAAGTCGTTGCCCCGATCCTAAAAGATAAGAAAAATATGTACAGCTTTTGTTAGTTAAATATGTCGGTTACCGGTAAAAATGCGAGTTAACTTGCAGATTTGACTGCTTAATTGCCGGATGCGGACTGATTGACGGTCAACTCAATTCGCTGACCATATGAGACTTCCAAAGTGTTGCCATCGGGATCGGCAAAATAGGCCCAATAACCCACGGGTTCCCCCGAATCTACCGGAGCCGAGCGTAACCGGCCCTCCGCAGTCGCTAGCGCAACCAGCGCATCAACATGCTCTCGGCTGCGGCAGGCGACCCCAAGATGGCCGAATGGGCCGAGTGGCGTATCCTGTAATTCTACTGAACTCACCAGCACTAGGGCAAAAGGGCGGCAGTGATCGGTTATCCACGCCACCTCCATCCCAGGCTTACCGCCAGCACGCCGGTGTACCAACGTCATTCCGGCATAGCGATGATAAAAGTCCAGACTGGCATCAATATCCTTAACGACTAAGGCGATGTGGCTCAGGCCAATGTCGGTTGGAGCGGTGTGGGGGGGTGGTGAGTTCATGGCTTTCTCCCATTGTTAGCTAACGGCATTTTTAGCAAAGTGACGAACAAAGATTCACTTCAGTGCTGGGATGATTCACTATTCACCCGATAATTAGAAATCGATATTTAATCTAATAGGTATTCGCCAAATGAATAGTCTGCGCGCGATCGACCTCAACTTGCTGGTCGTCCTTGAGGTATTACTGACAGAACGGCATGTCTCGCGTGCCGCGCAGCAACTGCATATGAGCCAGCCTGCAGTGAGTCACGCACTGAATCGGCTACGTTATTTGCTGGATGATGAGCTACTGGTTCGAGGTGACGGTGGTTTTCAATTGACCAGCCGCGCTCTGGCGTTGATTGGACCGGTACAGGAGGTGCTAAGCCGAGTGCGCGGTATCGTCGGGCCAGCTCACTTCGATCCGGCGCAGGCTCGCCAACGTTTTCGCATTGCTATGTCGGACTATGGCGCAGCTATGTTGCTGCCGAGATTGTTAGCACGCCTACGCCAGAGTGCGCCGGGGGTTGATATTGTGCTGGTGCAGGCCAGCCGTGAACAGATGCTGGCGCAAGTTATGGCCGGAGAGCTGGATCTGGCGCTGGGGGTATTCCCAACATTGCCACAGCCGCTGCGCTCTTCACTGCTATTCGAGGAGCATTTTGTGTGTGTCGCAGATAAAACTCACCCACTAGTTCGGAAAAAAAACATCACTTTGGATGATTATCTGGCTCAGCCTCATCTATTGGTATCGGTGCAGGGGGAGAGCAGCGGAGAAGTAGAGACTGTGCTGGCGGAGCGGGGATTACAGCGGCGGATCGCGGCGATTATGCCGCACTTTCTACTAGCACCACAGGCGGTGGTGGGCACTGATTTACTGCTGACTATCGCCAGCCGAGTAGTCGCACGACAATGTGATACCCAGGCATTGCAGCAACTGATATTGCCTTTTACTGTACCTTCCTTCTCCTTTGTACAGGTATGGCATGGGCGCAATGAGGATAAAAACGGTCACAGCTGGTTGCGCGGACAAATCAACGACAGTGCAAGGCAGGGTGATAACCGGGGCTAATCATGTCACCCCGGTTTGGCTACGATTTAATTAAAATGTCACTCGTTTTACATCTGTGCAGCCCAGTGCCGCCAGCGTTGACTGGGTTGCATCCCACTGCGTCAGCATAGCTTTACTGCCTTCAACCAGCACTGCGCGGCGGATAGTGCCACAATCTTTGCCGGAAAGATTGGCCAGAATCAATGCCGCTTGTAGCGGTGGAAGGCTGGGATTAAATGCTGCATTCTCGGCATAGCGGCCGGCATATATCGAGCCGTCAGCCGCTTCTAGCGCCACACCGCTGTGTGAAAGGCTGTAAGGGGCATGGCTATGATTTGCGCCATCGAGTGCGGCTTGAGTCAGGGCATCCGTCTGGGCCACTTTATAGCCGTGATCCACTGGATCCATCAGCAAGGTGGTGATGGCTAAATCTTTCGGGCCGAAAGAGTCCGGCAGATATTGCCCCAGTGTGGAAGCTGGACGGCCCGGCAGATGAATGTGCAGGTCAGTTCCGCTGTTCAGTTCATTCATAAACTGCCGGCAATGACCACATGGCGTGTAATTGACGGTAATAGAGATCAAACTGGCCTCGCCACGTAGCCAGGCGTGCGTTACAGCACATTGTTCGGCATGGATAGTCTGTTGCAGCGGTACGCCACCAAATTCCATATTGGCACCGAAATAGAGATTACCGCTGATACCCCGGGCAATGGCCCCAACCATAAAATGGGACACCGGTGTTAATGCGCAGGCTGCGGCCAATGGCAACAACGCAAATGCCAGCGCATCGTCATCTAACCCACTGATGCTTTTCACTGTTTTCACCTGCTCTGCTGTCAGCATGGCAGCGAAATCGTTTGCGCTCAAAATCGGTTCAAGTGCGGTTTGCAGTGAGGTGGGCAGCTTAGCCCAAGGGGCTTGAAAACGTGCTTGCATAGGGTTCTCTCCAATAGTAACGGGATACTATTCTAGGCAGCTTACTGCTTTCTTGGTGTGATGTAGATCTCGTTGTATATGAAATTCATGCAAGTAAAATCTCAAATGAGAGATGTATCTCAAATTTATGCCGCAATATTGGTGCTCTTAGCCAAATAAATGTAGCAGCACTGGGAACAGGAAGGGGGCCAGCAGTGAGGTAATAATCCCGCAGATGACCAGCGCCAATGAGCTGAATGCGCCTTCCTGAAAGTCCAGTTCGGCACAGCGGGCCGTGCCGAGGGCGTGCGAAGCAGTACCCATCGCCAAACCTCTGGAGGCCTTAGTAGTAATTTTTAATATATTCAACAAGCTGTGACCAAATACCGCCCCCAGAATACCGACAAAAATAACACATACTGCACTGATGGCTGGCAAACCATGAATAGATTCGGCAACCGCCATAGCTATGGGTGTGGTCACCGATTTAGGTAATACCGAGGCGGCAATTTCTGGGGTTGCCCCCATCCATAAGGCCACTGCGGTACCGGTAACCATGGCGGTAACACTGCCAATAAAACAGATGCTTATGATTGATTTCCAGCGGGCGCGAATTTGGTGTATCTGCTCATACAGCGGGAACGCTAATGCCACCACCGCAGGTTGCAGCAGGTCATTGAGTATTTTGCTGCCAGCAAAATAGTTGGCATAGGGCATATGCGTGACCAGCAGCAATGGGATGATAACAACCATAGATATCAATAATGGGTTAAGCAGCGGCATTTTCAGCCAGCGCGCCAGACGGCGTGCACTGAAAAACACGATTAGGGTCAGCGGTAGCGACCACCATAAGTTGCTTATCATTTGTCCTCCTCGGTATGGGTGGGAGAACCAATTACTTTGCGTTCACGATGGACATAATGTGAGCTGTAGGCCACCACCAGCATCACAATCAAGGTACTGACAAAGCAGGAGACGACAATCGGGCCGAATTGCTTGGTCAGTTGATCGTAATATTGCATTACACCGACACCGATAGGGACAAACAGCAGTGCCATGTAGCGGATTAGCATATGGCAGCCGGGTTTTACCCATGTTGACGGCAAGATCTGCGAGGCGAGTAAGGCAAACAGAATCAGCATGCCAATGATGCTACCCGGAATAGTGATAGGCAGCAGCAGGGCAACAGCCTTACCGGCCCATAAGCACAGATAGATAATGGCGAAAGCCCGCAGGTACTGCCAACAAAGTGAAGTCACGTTGCGCATAAAAAAGATCCTGAGTGACGGAATGCATTCATCATACAATTAACTATGGTTATGTGCTAGCAATCACATTATGAATAATATTAATGGAAATATGCCAATCACGACTAGCTCTAGTGACCCTAAGCCAGATCAGAGCGACGACATTTGGCGGCACTTTCTTGTTCTTTAGCCAGTTGGTAACCGCGATAGAAAAATATCAGCCCCAGCAGAGCGGCGACAATCAGCATATAGAACATCATTTGTGGTGCTGCATACGCGAGTAAGAAACCACAGAGCACCGGGTTGGCGGCACCCCCTAGCTGGCCGAGGTTTTGTACCCCATAGTAACTGCCTTTGAGATTCGCCGGAGCAATAAAATCGATAAACATGTATTCGACCGGGATAACAATAATTTCGCCCAATGAGAATATTGCCATTGCCAGCATCCACAATGGAATTGAGTCCTGAGCCGCCATAAACCCGAACAAGCCAATAATGAAGAACAAGGTACCCAGCACCAGCCAACGCATTAAGTTTTGCTGATTCATACGGCGGCTTAATAAGTATTGCAGAGTAATCACAATAACCGCATTCACGGTCATCACTGCGCCAATCACCTGATAGGCAAATTTAGCATCGGAAACGGTAATCAGATATTGGGATAAATAGCCAGAGAACTGGCCAAAGACAATGGCGCTGAGCATGCTGCCGAGAGTGAAATAAATCAGTCGCTTATCATGACGCAGAATGCGGAATGTCTGGCGAAAATCAGGTACGGATTCAGTAGGTGAACGTTCTGCGACTGACATATCAGTGCTGTCTATCCTGAATTTCAGAATGATGACAACCGACAGTGCCAGTAGGCCGGAAATAATAAACGGTGCTTGCGGGCCAATGCCGACCACCAACACCCCCAACGCCGGGCCGATCGCCCAACCGACATTGACCAAGGTGTAGTTGGCTGAAAAGGCTCTGATTCGCTCATTGACTGGCAACCAGTCGGCAAAACAAGCTTTGATCGCAATACTGTAGACCGAGTATGCCGAGTGCAGCAGGGCCAGAATCAGGATGATCCACGCCGGATGCTCAATCCATGGCAGGGTAAAGAAGGTGACTGAAAATAGCGCGACCGCCAGCAGAATCAGCTGCTTTCTATTAAATTTATCAACCAGATAGCCGCCGTAAAGGCTGGTGAAAATACCCAGAGTCAAACTCGCCCCCAATACCAGTCCAACCTTATCTGGCGCTAGCTGGAAATGCTCTGCCAGATAGATGGTGATAAAGGGCAGGGTGACGGCTCGCCCTATGGTCAAGACTAGCGATGCAATCAGCAGGTTGGTAACACGCGATGGAAAACCTTTCATGGTATTTTCTTATTTTGATTATTTGGGCATACATGCTTGTTTTTCAATCAAAAAAATGACTAGCACAGCATGACGACAAAGCGGCTCAGCCAATTACAGTAGACTATTACGATGAGAAAGAGAGGGGGTAGGAGGAAAAATTTTTCGCAAACAGCAGATCGATCTAAATCGACCTGCTTTTAATAGATAATTAACCTAAATACTCGATGATTGAGAGACCACCATTATAATCGGTGCTGTAGATAATCCCTTGTGCATCAACAAACACATCACATGACTGAATAACTTGCGGGCGTCCGGGCCGTTTATCCATCATTTTTTCGGGTGCGGCGGGGACTAACGCACCGGTTTCCTTGGGTTGATAAGGGTTGCTGATATCATAAGCACGCACGCCGGCATTTTGATAGGTGGCAAAAATTAATGATGAGCTAATAAAGCTGCCGGGCCGGTTTTCATGCAGATTATGCGGGCCAAAATGAGCGCCTTTTTTCACATAATCTTGCTCATCCGGCACAGGGAAGGTCGAGATGCTTACTGGATTAGTTGGCTCGCGAATATCAAACAGCCAAATGTGTTTCTCACCATCTTCCTGATTATCTAATACCGCCTCATCCAGCACCACTAATAAGTCGCGGTCGGGTAGCGGCAGGGCGGTGTGAGTACCGCCACCAAAAGGGGGGCTCCAGTTGCGATGGCTAATCAGTTTTGGCTCATGGCGGTCACTGACGTCCAACAGGGTCAAGCCACCATCACGCCAACTGCCATAAGCGGTGTCGCCACTGATAATGGCGTGATGCAATGCATAGCGTTTACCTTCAGGCCAGCTTGCGTGTTCTCCGGCGGCGGTATGCATACCGGGCAAAGCATAGCGGCCAGCCACCTGCGGCTTTTGCGGGTCAGCCAGGTCAATGGTCAGAAAGATATAATCACTGTAGCCATCTAACAATGCGGAAACATAAGCCCAGCGCCCACCGACATACCAGATGCGATGAATACCAATGCCATCAAGCGGCAGGAAACTTATCTCGCGCGGTTTATCGGGTGTCGAAATATCAAAAATACGCAGCCCGGCACTCCAACTGCGACCTTCCTGACGGGTACTGACGGTCTGCGCCACCGAACGAGTGTAATACACTTTTTCTTCGGTAAAACTGGCATCCGCGAACAGATCTCGGGCATTAATCACCAAAAGCAGGTCATCATGGGCCTGCAAATGCACATTCCAGGTATTGGCTGGGGCGGCAATAAAACCCGCGGGACGAGGTTTTTTTGCATCTCGCACATCAATAATTGATACACCTTGCGACACCATATGACCGACATAGGCATAGCCGCGGTGCACCATAACCTGCACCCCATCGGGTTTTCCGCCTTGATCACTATGACCAATCAGCCGCATATTGCGGCTGTATTCCGGTGTCGGCAAGTATCCTTGTGTAGCCATCTATTTCACTCCAAATCAATTGACCCTATTGGCTTTTACTGGCCGTTTTTGGCCGCCAGAGTGGCAAACCAAGGTGAGTTGAAATCATCTGACTGGCCCCAGCCCGGAATGATTTTACTCAAACCGGCCACGTTGACAGGGCCAGGTTGACTGGCGAGCAAGGCTTGTGGAATTGATGCTGCGCGGAACTCATAACTGGCTGGCGTCTCTTCACCGGCAATTTTCTTGGCAATTAGGCGCAAGTTAACGGCCCCAATCAGCTTAGGATCAACCGCAACACTGACTTTCCACGGGCTATTGGCTTCACGCATCAATTGCAAATCCTGATTTGAAATATCAATGCTGTACAGTTTGATTTCAGTGCGGCCATTTTCTTGTAAGGCTTTATAGGCACCTTGAGTAAAGGCATCCCAAGTACCCCAGATAGCGTCGATTTTCCCTTTCGGATATTTCGCCAATACTGCGCCCACTTTGTTGGCGGTATCACCTTGAACATCTGAGGAGACGGCACCGATAGATTCAAGTTCATGAATGCCAGGATTCTGTTTCAGCAGTGCCTGATAAGCAGCCTGACGACGTTCCATCGGTGGGAAACCGGCCACCCAGAGTTTGATAATATTGGCATTGCCATTGAAATCTTTGATTAATTGACCAAAAGATTCATTGGTCAGAGAAGCATCGTCCTGCTGGGTAACCGTCAGGCCGGGAATGTCGCCTTGAATGGCGGTGTCAAATACAGACACCGCAATGCCACTGGCGGCAATACGTTTAACTAACTCAGTCGAGTAAGGGTCACGGCCCTGAGAAAGAATAATGCCGTCATATTTCTGGCTAATGGCCTGATTGACGAAGTCTTGGAAGCGCGCGTCATCACCGTTACTTAGGAAAGTATCGATTTTGAAACCCAGTTTTTTACCTTCTTTCAATACACCCGACAGGAACTGTGTGGTGTTGTCATCGGAACCCAAATTACGGATCACCGCAATTTTAATCTGCCCTTGATGCTTAGCGATAGCGTCTGGGATTGGAGCAACAGTGGCGGTGTTTGCTGCGAATACCGGCAGTGCCGTCAGCAGGCTCAGGGCCAGTAAAGGGGAAGCGATTTTTTTCATCCGGAACTCCGTCATGGTGTCGATAAGGTATGCAATGTGGTGTGTTGTTGTCATTGTTATAGCTGTCTTTGTGTCTAGACGTCTATCTGTCTCTGCACAGCATCATAACCATAACTATTTTGATAAGGAATTAACTTTGTTATGAATTTTTGGATCGCGTTATATCTTTTAGTTTGGATAGAGTAAATAAGCAGCAAAAGGTAGGGAGGCAAGTCGTCTGTTATTACAATGGAAGCCAATAGAAACTAATAACCTTTGATTTTACATGGTTAATGTGAGGCTAAATATAACCTTATAGTGACTATGACAATAGTCTAATTATTATTTTATTTCGTTACTAACCGAGTGCTGATATTCTAAATAGCACTGAGGGATAATAATAAAGGCTAATAGCCATAACCGATGTGAACTTTTTACGTTTTTAAATATTTAAAGGATTAAAATCACCATGGGTAAAATTAGCAACCTATGTAAATTCAGAATGGACGCTGCCAATCAGGCACAGCTGAATTCGAGGTATATTATCAATACTGCTGTTAGCGATAGCGCTTTTTGTCGCTATATGTCTCGCAGTGAGTTTCTTTTTCTATTTATTCGCTATTTATTAACGTTAATGGTGATTGTTCTCTTCGTCACGATACTGTTTCCTGATTTAATTGATGACATTATATCACTGTCGCTACGTTCTTTTTTTTCGGTACTTTCATTGGTCTTATTATTGCCTTGCTCGTATCGTTTAGCCAGCCAAAGACTAAGCCCTTATTTACTGGTTTTTCACCTTCTTCCTCTTGGACATTATTTTTTGCCCGGTCTACTCCCGTGGCTCTTATCTATTGTATTTTTACTTTACCTGGTATTTATCAATATCTATGACATCAAGCCGCCAGTGTGTGAGCGGAGAAAACAGTTAGCATCAGTCTTGCCCGATGAGTATCCATTTGGGTTAACTCTGCTTTGTTTTAGTTTGTTATATATAAGTTTTTTCCTGCTAATTGAGTTGGACGATGCCATTATTTCACTGATGGTATTGTCGTGGATTTTCTTTTTGCTGGCTAAATGGCACTGGCCTGTTGTGACATTAAATGTTTTGGGGGCGGTTGGCGTATTTTGGTTTTTTTCATCTGGCTTTGTGGAAGTAAAACATCATAAGAATATTATTATTAATGCCCTGGTTAAAATTTCTTTATTGGATAATATTTTATTTTTGATTTTCTCACTAAGTCTATTTATTAATATGCTTTTTTGGTTGGAAGCTTGGCAACGTGAGCGTCAACCTCAAGTTCCCAAAGAGTAAGAATATAGCTGAGATAAACTGTTAGATATAATGAAAATGCTGGTCAAGTTATCCTTGACCAGCATTTAACTGAGTGAATTTACTTCACTTGCATACCGGGTTGAGCACCATTATCCGGGCTGAGCAGGAAGATATCGCTACCGCCAGGACCTGCTGCCATCACCATGCCTTCTGAAATACCAAAGCGCATTTTACGTGGCGCCAGATTCGCCACCATCACCGTTAGACGCCCTTCCAGTACTTTCGGGTCAGGGTAAGCTGAACGGATACCAGAGAAGACTTGACGGGTTTCACCACCGAGATCTAGCTTCAGTTTCAATAACTTATCTGAACCTTCGACAAAATCGGCTTGTTGAATCAGCGCGATGCGCATATCCACTTTGGCAAAGTCATCAAAACTGATGGTTTCTTGAATCGGATCATCGGCTAATGGACCTGTAGCCACAACTGCCGGAGCCATATCTTCTTTAGAAGAGGCGACCATTTCGTTCACCTTGTCCAAATCAATACGGTTAAACAGTGCTTTAAAGGCATTGATCTGATGGCCCAGCAACGGCTGTTCAATGCTATCCCATGTCAATTCAGTATTGAGGAAAGCCTCAGTACGTTCTGTCAGGGATGGCAATACCGGCTTGAGATAGGTCATGAGAACACGGAACAGGTTGATACCCATAGAACAGATTGCTTGCAAGTCGGCATCGCGGCCTTCTTCTTTTGCCACCACCCAAGGGGCCTGCTCATCAACATACCGGTTGGCAACATCAGCCAGTGCCATGATTTCGCGAATCGCTTTGCTTGATTCACGGCTGTTATAAGCATCAGCAATACTGATTGCGGCATCGGTAAAGGTTTTATACAGGGCTGGGTCAGCAAGTTGGTCGGCTAACTTGCCAGCAAAGCGCTTATTGATAAAACCTGCATTACGGGAGGCCAGATTCACCACTTTGTTAACGATATCGGCGTTAACTCGCTGGACGAAATCTTCCAGATTCAGGTCAATATCATCAATGCGTGAAGAGAGCTTGGCGGCATAGTAATAACGCAAGCAATCGGCATCCAGATGTTTCAGGTAAGTGCCTGCTTTAATAAATGTGCCGCGGGATTTCGACATTTTCGCGCCGTTTACCGTGACATAGCCATGAACAAACAGGTTGGTTGGCTTACGGAAATTACTGCCTTCCAACATAGCTGGCCAGAACAGGCTATGGAAGTAAACAATGTCTTTACCAATGAAGTGGTAAAGGTCAGTTGTTGAGCCTTCACGCCAGAATTCATCAAAATCCAAATCGCCACGTTTGTCACACAGGTTTTTAAATGCGCCCATATAGCCGATAGGGGCATCCAGCCACACATAGAAATATTTACCCGGTGCATCAGGGACTTCAAAACCGAAGTAAGGAGCATCACGGGTGATATCCCACTGTTGCAGACCCGATTCAAACCATTCCTGCATTTTGTTGGCAACTTGTTCTTGCAGTGCGCCGGAACGTGTCCAGGCTTGCAGCATATCGCTGAACGCAGGCAGGTCGAAGAAGAAGTGCTCAGACTCCCGCATTACCGGTGTAGCGCCGGAAACCGCAGATTTTGGATCGATAAGCTCAGTTGGGCTATAGGTTGCGCCACAAACTTCACAGTTATCGCCATACTGATCGGGTGATTTGCACTTCGGACAGGTGCCTTTCACAAAACGGTCGGGCAGGAACATACCTTTCTCAGGATCATAGAGCTGAGAAATGGTGCGATTTTTGATATAGCCGTTAGCTTTTAGGCGGCTATATATCAGGCTCGACAGTTCACGGTTTTCATCACTGTGGGTTGAGTGATAGTTATCATAGCTGATAGCGAAACCGGCGAAATCCTGTTGGTGCTCCTGGCTCATTTCGGCAATCATCTGCTCCGGTTCGATACCCAGTTGCTGAGCTTTCAGCATGATTGGGGTGCCGTGGGCATCATCTGCACAGATAAAATGAACCTGGTTGCCGCGCATTCGCTGGAAACGGACCCAGATATCTGCCTGGATGTGCTCGAGCATATGACCGAGATGAATAGAACCGTTAGCGTATGGTAGCGCGCACGTCACCAATATTTTTTTCGCGACTTGAGCCATAGTGGGAAATTGCTTTCTTTATGTCGATTAAAGGGTCTTTGATGTTAACCGATAAGCGGGTTTGTCGCTAGGGTAAGGCAACCCACAGGCTGCCTTAAGTCATAACCGGTCCATTTTGGCTGATTTTCAGCACATTTGGTTATTAACACGATGAATGTCATTAACACCAGACTACAAGGTTATGCGAGTCGCCTCGGTTTTCTCACTATTCGACGCACACAGGTGCTGATGAGTTCTGGTACACTATTAGAGGTTAATAACGATAAATTTAAGGAGCCGGGATGAGCCCAAAATCCCCCGAGCAGACCACCGCTGACCTGCTGCAATCAAAAGTTTCAAAGGTTCTTGCTACCTTTACTCACCCAACCTTGCAAAAGGATCTCAACACCCTGCGTGCTATTCATCACTGTGCCTTGCTGGACAATGTGCTGCATATCGAGCTGGTGATGCCTTTTGCCTGGCAGTTCGGTTTTGACATATTAAAAGAGTCAGTCAGTGCAGAATTGCTGGCAGTGACCGGTGCCAAAGCCATTGACTGGAAGCTTTCTCATAATATTACGACGCTAAAACGTGCCAATGACCAGCCTGGCGTGAAAGGTGTGCGCAATATTCTGGCGGTCAGTTCCGGTAAAGGCGGGGTGGGGAAATCCAGCACTGCCGTTAACCTGGCGCTGGCTCTGGCCGAAGAAGGGGCAAAAGTCGGTATTCTGGATGCCGATATCTATGGTCCTTCCATTCCAAACATGCTGGGCACCATGAATCAGCGGCCAACGTCCCCTGATGGCAAGCACATGGCACCGATTATGGCCCACGGAATTGCGACTAACTCGATTGGTTATTTGGTTACCGACGAGAATGCCATGGTGTGGCGTGGCCCAATGGCCAGCAAGGCGTTGATGCAGATGCTGCAAGATACCCTATGGCCAGACTTGGACTATCTGGTGATCGATATGCCACCGGGTACGGGTGATATTCAGCTGACATTGTCGCAGAACATTCCGGTGACTGGCGCGCTAGTGGTAACCACACCACAGGATATTGCCCTGATCGATGCCATGAAGGGCATTGTGATGTTTGAGAAAGTGCATGTGCCGGTGTTGGGTATCGTTGAAAATATGAGTATGCATATTTGCAGCAATTGCGGCCATCTGGAGCCTATTTTTGGTACCGGCGGGGCAGAGAAGCTGGCGCAGAAATATCATTGCAAGTTACTGGGCCAAATCCCACTGCATATTTCGTTACGTGAAGATCTCGACCGCGGCGAGCCTACAGTTATCAGCCACCCAGATAGCGAGTTTGCGGATATATACCGCCAGTTGGCGTCTAATGTTGCAGCGGAAATGTACTGGCAGGGCGAAGCTATTCCAACCGAGATTTCATTCCGCGCGGTTTAGTCACCACACTTTGTAAATATCTCAAAGGGTTTGTGAGCTAGGTAGGCGGCAAGCAAGAGCATCCCGATGAGCTGACACAGGTCAGTGATTCGGGTGTTCGAGAGCAGCCAACACCGCGGCAACTTCAAGTATGCAGGGTATGACCCAAAATAATTGGAGTTGCAGGTAGGCGGCAAACAAGAGCATCCCGATGAGCTGACACAGGTCAGTGATTCGGGTGTTCGAGAGCAACTAACACCGTGGCAACTTTAAGTATGCAGGGTATGACCCAAAATAATTGGAGTTGCAGGTAGGCGGCAAACAAGAGCATCCCGATGAGCTGACACAGGTCAGTGATTCGGGTGTTCGAGAGCAGCCAACACCGCTGCAACTTCAAGTATGCAGGGTATAGCACTGGCATCAGACCGGTTAACTCCTTATAATTGCCGCGCTCGAAGCAGCTTGCGTGCTTCGTCTCCCCTCACACTTAGTAATCAGGTCTTTAATTTTATGACTGACAAAGCACACCAGTGCGTCATTATCGGGATAGCGGGTGCCTCAGCTTCCGGAAAAAGTCTTATCGCCAGTACGTTGTATCGTGAATTGCGCGAACAGGTTGGTGACCAACATATCGGCGTCATCCCAGAGGATGGCTATTACAAAGACCAAAGTCATCTGTCGATGGAAGAGCGGGTCAAAACCAACTATGACCACCCTAGCGCCATGGACCACAACTTATTGTTGGAACACCTGCAATCGCTAAAAGCCGGCAAGTCTATTGAACTGCCACTTTACAGTTACACTGAGCATACCCGTAAAAAAGAAACCGTCCATTTAGAACCGAAGAAAGTCATTATTCTGGAAGGGATCTTGTTGTTGACCGATATTCGCCTGCGTCAGGAGATGAACTTCTCGATCTTCGTTGATACCCCATTGGATATCTGCTTAATGCGGCGTATGAAGCGTGACGTTAATGAACGTGGTCGCTCAATGGATTCTGTGATGGCTCAATACCAGAAAACTGTGCGCCCAATGTTCCTGCAATTTATCGAACCTTCTAAGCAATATGCTGACATTATTGTTCCACGGGGCGGTAAGAACCGAATTGCGATCGATATTCTAAAAGCGAAAATCAGCCAGTTCTTTGAGTAATGTTCGTCTGGACCTTTGCTTCTTAATATGGCAGCTTTCATAGTATGTAAGCTGTAACATGCGAATTTTAATGGAGATTTAAGCGATGAGACTGTGCGATCGTGACATAGAAGCTTGGCTGGACAGCGGCAAATTGGGTATCGACCCTCGTCCGCCGGTAGAACGTATCAATGGTGCCACAGTCGATGTTCGCTTAGGCAACCAATTTCGCGTGTTCCGCGGCCACACTGCGGCATTTATTGATTTAAGCGGCCCGAAAGATGAAGTCAGTGAAGCCTTGGAACGGGTTATGAGCGATGAAATCAATCTGCCCGAAGGGGAAGCGTTCTTTCTGCATCCCGGTGAACTGGCGCTGGCCGTCACGTTGGAGTCAGTCACTATTCCGGATGATCTGGTCGGCTGGCTTGATGGCCGCTCCTCTCTGGCTCGCCTTGGATTGATGGTGCATGTGACCGCACACCGAATAGATCCCGGTTGGCAAGGCAGGATTGTGCTGGAGTTCTATAATTCAGGTAAGTTGCCATTGGCTCTGCGCCCAGGGATGTTAATTGGTGCGCTGAGTTTTGAGCCACTCTCTGGACCGGCGGCCCGCCCTTACAATAGCCGTCAGGATGCAAAATATCGTGGTCAACAAGGTGCTGTAGCCAGTCGTATAGATAAAGACTAGCCATTTTTCTCGCTGAGATTTTAGCCCGTTTGGGCTTTATCGCTTGTTTAGACAAGAGGATGTCATGAGACGATTACTAACGACGTTAATTATCCTGCTCGTTGTATTAGTTGCAGGTATGAGCGCATTGGTATTGCTAGTAAATCCTAATGACTTTCGTGCGTACATGGTCAAACAAGTCGAGAGGAAAAGTGGTTATCAACTGCAACTTGAAGGCGATTTACGTTGGCATGTCTGGCCGCAACTTAGCATTATTGCTGGTCGGACGGCGTTAACTGCTCCCGGTGCTACTGCCCCGATGGTCAGTGCTGAAAATATGCGCCTTGATGTCAAACTCTGGCCGTTGCTGTCACATCAACTTGATATTAAGCAGGTGATGCTGAAAGGGGCGGTTATCCGCTTAACCCCAGACAGTGAAGCTCAACAGCAGCCAGGGGCTCCGGTTGCACCAAGTGGAAATGCGCCGGTTGATGAGCATCGAGCCTGGAAGCTCGATATCAATAAAGTCCAGGTTGCCGACAGCTTGCTGATTTGGCAACGGACAGACAATGATCAAGTGAATGTCCGCGATATTAATCTTGAACTGCAACAAGATTCGCAGCGGCAAGTTCATATCTCGCTCTCCAGTCGTGTTAATCGAAATCAGCGGGATGTCACTTTCTCGATGGTTGCCGATGCCGATATGGGGCGTTACCCACAGCAATTCAGCGCCAATATCAGCCAATTTACTTATAAAGTAGAAGGGGCAGATATTCCTGTTGGTGGGGTGAGCGGGGAGGGGACACTACAAGCTAGCTATCAAAGTGATATTCAGCAATTATTGTTGAATCAGCTGAGTTTCTCGGCGAATAACAACCAGTTAACGGGGAGTGCCAAAGCAACTCTCGGTGACGTACCTGATTATGTCATCAATCTGGCTGCCGATAATCTTAACTTGGATACTATCTTTGGGTGGGAGCCTAAAAGCACGGCGGGTAGTAAAGACACGGTTAAACAACCGGCCGTGACTGCCCCCGTTATTGCGATTCAGACTGATGATGATGTTGGGCAGGATTTACAGGCACTGCGTGATTTTACGGCGCAAATTAAACTCACTGCGAATAATTTGGTTTATCGCGCCATCAATGTCAGCCAATTGAATCTGCAAGCATCAAACCAACGCGGTGATGTACAAATCAGTCACTTAACGGGCAAAGCCTTAGGTGGTGATTTCTCCCTGCCGGGATCGCTGAATGTAACTGGCAAGAAGGTGTTAGCCACAGTTGGCCCGGTAATAAATAATATGGAGTTGGGGCCAGTGTTATTGGCTGCAGGTTTACCGCAGATGATGACGGGTAAATTCTCCATGAAAGCGCAGCTGGCTGGTGATGGCTTAGATGTTGAGGCATTCAACCACCGCTGGAAAGGCGATGCACAGTTCAGTATGAATGGCGCGCAGTTGCAGGGGCTGAATATTCAGCAACTTATCCAGCAGGCTGTGACCCGCAGTTCCAGTGATGTCAAAGGTCAGGACCGCTATGAGCGCTATACTGAGGTTAAACAGCTGCAAGCGAAGCTGGCTCTGAATAAAGGGAAAGTCGATGTAAGTAGCCTCAGCGCCGATTCTGCATTGATTGCTATCAAAGGCCACGGGGAACTTAACTTGCCGCAGCAGCAATGTGATATGAACTTATCCGTGCGAGTGATGCAAGGCTGGAGTGGGCAAGATAACTTGGTCAAGTTCTTGCAGAACACGGATATCCCACTGCGCATTTATGGGCCGTGGACGCAACTGAGTTATCAACTGAATGTTGAGCAGCTTCTGCGTAATGAATTGCAGCAGCGCGCTAAGAAAGCACTGAGCGACTGGACTGAGCGTAATCAAGAGAACCGTGCGCAGAAGGATCTTAGAAAGCTTATTGATAAGCTTTAACGAGTATATTCCCCTCCGATAAGTCGAGCGGCTTATCGGAGGATAATGACCTTTCTTTGTTATCTTTCTGTTGTTGCATTGATCATCAATCTCGCCTTTTTAAACATAAAATCCTCTCTCCTGCTCACAAACTAATATTTGTTTCTAAAATCTCTGCGAATCATTGATAGATGTCATAAACTCGCCGGCTGACTTTGGGCAGAGTGCAGAGCTATTTCTGCATATTTACAAGAAAAATCTTAATACAACATCCAGCAACAAATGATAATGCCCAAGAACATGGTGTTGCAGATAGCTAACGAGCTAATCCTCTGTGGCTTCATGGACGAAGGGGATATTCGGTGAGAGAGGGTATATGTTAGATCTTTTGATTGGGATTGTAGTGGCTGTAGGTGTAGGTCGCTATATTATTAAAGGCTATTCTGCCACTGGTGTATTGATGGTGGGTGGCCTGCTGCTGCTAATTATCAGCGCCTTGATGGGCAAAAGCGTATTACCGGCCAGCGCCACCTCAACCGGTTGGCGTGCGACGGACATTGTCGAGTATGTCAAAATCCTGCTGATGAGCCGTGGTGGCGATCTCGGCATGATGATCATGATGTTATGCGGTTTTGCCGCTTATATGACTCATATCGGCGCAAATGATGTGGTGGTTAAGTTAGCATCTAAACCATTACAGATGATTAACTCCCCATATTTATTGATGGTTGCGGCTTACATCATTGCCTGCCTGATGTCTTTGGCGGTGTCATCTGCCACTGGGTTAGGTGTGCTATTGATGGCCACATTGTTCCCAGTGATGGTTAACGTCGGTATCAGCCGTGGGGCTGCTGCTGCAATTTGTGCCTCACCCGCGGCGATTATTCTGGCGCCGACGTCTGGTGACGTCGTGCTAGCGGCGCAAGCCTCTGAAATGCCATTGGTTGATTTTGCATTTAAAACGACATTACCTATCTCTATTGCCGCTATCGTCTGCATGGCGATTGCTCACTTTTTCTGGCAGCGCTACCTTGACAATAAGAGCCAGGAAAAGCATGAGATGATGGATATAAATGACATCACCACCAATGCGCCCGGCTTTTATGCCATCTTGCCATTTACCCCTATTATCGGCGTGTTGATATTTGATGGTAAATGGGGGCCTGAGCTACACATCATCACAGTATTGGTTATCTGCATGCTGATTGCCGCGGTGATTGAATTTTTACGTAGCTTTAGTGCCAAATCTGTATTTAGCGGCCTTGAGGTTGCTTATCGTGGTATGGCCGATGCATTTGCGACCGTGGTGATGTTATTGGTCGCTGCGGGTGTATTTGCGCAGGGATTAAGTACTGTAGGTTTTATCAGCGGTCTAATTGGATTGGCGCAATCTTTCGGTACCGGCGGCATTATTATGATGCTGGTTCTGGTGGTGATTACTATGCTGGCAGCAATGACCACCGGCTCAGGTAATGCACCATTTTATGCGTTTGTGGAGTTGATTCCGAAACTTGCCGCTCAAATGGGAATAAATCCAGCTTATCTGGTCATCCCTATGCTACAGGCGTCGAATTTAGGGCGCACTTTATCCCCGGTTTCAGGTGTTGTGGTTGCGGTTGCCGGTATGGCAAAAATATCACCTTTCGAAGTAGTGAAACGGACCTCCGTACCTGTTCTGGTTGGGTTGATTGTGGTGATTGTGGCAACTGAGATTCTGGTGCCAGTACACTTATAATATCGACAGGAACTGATAAAAAAGCCGGGTAGCGATATGAACTGCAACCCGGCTTTATTTTTGATGATTTACTTGGCTTATTTCAGCCGTCTGAGCGAGTCAGCTACACTTCATAATCAGGATCTGGCGCTGTCAACTGCGTTATTTTGACCTTTAAGATACGGTGACTGCTCACTTCTAAAGGCTCAAATAGATAGTCACCAATCTTCAACTGCTCACCAACCTGAGGTATCCGCTGGGTATATTCCATCAATAACCCAGCCAAGGTGTGATACTCGCGTTTATCATCAATTGGTAATGGCATATAGAGCACTAAATCTTCCAGTGGCATATAGCCGTTCGCAATCCAGCAACCTTCTTCCGTTTGCTGAATATCGTGACGGGCATCGAGTTCCTCACCGGCTACTGGCAGATTACCTGCAATGGTCTCCATCACGTCGGTTAGGGTGACAACCCCTTCGATGGAGCCAAACTCATCGACCACAAAGGCGAAATGCGTTTGTGCCTGGCGGAATTGCTCCAATGCCATCAACAGCGAAACTTGCTCCGGGAAAATTAACGGCTGACGAATCAGCACCCGCAAGTCGAGTTTTTCATCCGCTAACTGCTGCCTCAGTAAATCAATTACGTGAATAACGCCCAAAGGTTCATCTGTCGAGCTATCCTCGGTGACAACAATTCGAGTGTGCAGATTTTTTGTCAGCAATTGAGTCAGTTTTTCAGGTGGATCATTAATGTCCAGATATTCAACATCATGGCGCGATGTCATGATGCTGCTGACTGTGCGTTGGGCCAATCCTAATACGCGCTCTATCATTCGGCGTTCTTGCTCATTAAACACCTCCTGACCGGTGCTGGTATTATCTGCAATCAGATTAGCGCTATGGTTATCTAACTCAGCCTCTTCATGTTTGCCGCTGAGCATTCGCAACACGGCTTCTGCGGTCCTTTCGCGTAATGGGCGGACAGTCGACAGAAAGCGGCGGCGGTTGAACTGCGCAAACTGATTCAGTGACTCAATGATGACGGAGAAACCAATGGCAGCGTACAGATAACCTTTCGGAATATGGTAGCCAAAGCCCTCAGCCACCAAACTGAAGCCGATCATCAGTAAGAAGCTTAAACAGAGAATAACAATGGTCGGATGTGCATTCACAAAGCGAGTCAATGACTTACTGGCTAACAGCATCAAACCAATGGCAATACAGACGGCGGCCATCATGACGGCGAGATGGTCTACCATCCCGACCGCGGTAATCACCGAATCAAGAGAGAAGATGGCATCCAATACCACAATCTGTGCCACTACTGGCCAGAAACGCGCACCTTTACGTTGTTGGTTTTGCTGATGGTCTTTCCCTTCAAGTCGCTCATTGAGCTCCATCGTAGCTTTAAAAAGCAGGAATATCCCCCCGATCAGCATAATCAGGTCACGCGCACTGAATGGATGCCCTGAAATAGTGACCAACGGAGTCGTCAATGTCGCTAACCACGAGATACTGGCCAATAGCACCAGACGCATCAACAGTGCGCACAGCAGACCGGTGACTCGGGCCTTATCCCGTAGATGACGGGGCAGTTTTTCCGCCAAAATGGCAATAAATATTAGGTTGTCAATACCTAACACAATTTCGAGCACAACTAGCGTCGCCAGCCCTGCCCAAATAGTAGGATCTGCGATCCATTCCATATATCTAACTTCACCTTTTATTTCTACGGCTTATGCCGCCAAAGCGAATAATGAACCTATAGGATAAAAATTTCAAATTTAACTATAAAAAACGGATGGTATCTATGACAAAATAAAAAACGTGGAAATGAAAATAAATATATATGACGCTAATTTATAATTAGTGTGTAAATAAGATAAATAAAATAACAGGTTCCCCTTGATTGAGATTAATGTTATATAATGGATAACCAGTAGAAGTTAATAAAAGAGCGTAATTTCCTCAGTGGATTATACGATTATACGATTATACGATTATACGATTATACGATTATACGATTATACGATTATACGATTATACGATTATACGATTATACGATTATACGATCATACTATTAGCAATCTTTGGGGAATACTGTGAGTTAACCAAAAATAGTTATTAGTGGTTGTAAAGCTAAGGGCGGTAGCGTTGTTAAACCTATTAATTAGGTCGGCTATTTATTTTAGATAAAGTGATTACTGTTATTATTTTGGTTCGGAATATTTATAACGCAACTTTATAGTGATTAAGGATATATGGAAACTCCTTCAATGTTAAAAATTAAAATAGAGAACTATAAAAAAAACTGGAATTTAGTCTTGCATCTATCTTGGACCGAAATCAAGGTACGGTATGCTCGTTCTGCTATTGGGCCATTTTGGCTTGTCCTGACCACAGCTATTTCAGTTCTGGGATTGAGTTACATATGGAGCATTCTCTTTAATATGGACAAGGAAACATTTATTCCTTCGCTAACGGTTGGCCTCGTTATTTGGCAATTTCTGGCAGCCTGCATCAATGAAGCACCAAATTGTTTCGCTGTCTATAGTTCAACCATAAGAAATTATACTCATCCAGTATGGATATATCCTACTGCGTTGGTAATCAAAAATTTTATTATTTTTCTTCACAATCTTGTCATTCTAGTCGTGGTTTTGGTGATATATCCTCCAGATTTTGGATGGGCAATTGCGATGATCTTTCCTGCGTTATTATTAATTTTATTGGTTCTAATGCAAATCACAACGATCCTGGCGTTTTTAGGGGCGAGGTATAAGGATTTGGGGGCGGCAATTATTGCTTTTATGTCGATTGCTTTTTTTCTTAGCCCGGTGATATTTATACCTAACCAATTGGGGGTCAAAGAGCATCTGATGTGGTTTAACCCCTTTTCTTATTTAATAACAATTATTCGTGACCCGCTTACCGGTCATGTAAGTGGTAGTTTTGTATACCTGGTCACGATAATTTTTATGTTCATTGCAGTAGCTCCGATGTATTTCTTGTTAACGCGCTACCGCTATCGTCTTTTGTATTGGATATAATCTGAAATGGAAAATAATATCGCAATAGCTAGAATCTGCCTAGAAGACGTGTCTTTGGACTATCCAATCTATAATGCACGAGCTTTTTCTTTACGCCATAAGCTTGCTAAAGCAGTAACCGGTGGTCGCATTCTGAGTGATGCTGGCAATACTACAATTGTTAGAGCTCTTTCCAATATCAATCTGGAAATTAATAAAGGGGATCGTGTCGGTATTATCGGCCACAACGGTGCTGGGAAAACGACCCTGCTTCGTTGCATATCCGGCATTTATCAACCAACAAGCGGTAAATTATATCGCGAAGGTACTCTAGGGGCTTATCTTGAAATAGGTGCAGGGCTTGAACCTGAACTCTCTGGGTATGACAATATACGCCGCTTGTTGATGTTGCGCGGTATTTATAATAAGTATCAATTTGAAGTGCTAGCCGCTGATATCCTTACTTTTTCAGAGCTTAATGACTTTATTAACCTTCCTGTTAGAACCTACTCCTCGGGGATGCAAACTAGGTTGATATTTTCAACGATAACCGCTGAAACACCGGAAATTATGGTTATGGATGAATTTTTTGGTGCTGGTGACACCCAGTTCCAAAAAAAAGCGACTGAACGATTAAATAGTAATATTAATCAAGCTTCAATTTTGATATTCGCGTCCCATGATATGGCCTTATTAAAGAGGATGTGTAATCGATTTTTCTTATTAAATCATGGGAACATCAAGGAGGTTGAAATATGAGAAGGTGCTACTTTAACGTGAGCGAGAGAAGTATTCTAACTTCACTAGCCCCCTGTGCCTTTGATTCTGATGTTACTCAATGTTTATTAGCGGGTTTAAAGTGAAGCTGTGTCGGGAATTTCACAAATGTAATACGCATGTGCCTGTTACATTTCAATACTATGGTGAGTTCCTGTCCAAAACCGGGCAGTTTAATCCGCTTCCGGATTAAACCAGAGATTATTTACATTTCTAAAATTAACGAACAGGAAGGCATATGATGCCAAAAAAAGTTCTGATTACTGGTGTAACCGGCATGGTTGGTTCTCACCTGCTCGATTATCTGCTTGGTCACACTGACTGGGAAATCACGGGTATGTTGCGTTGGCGTTCTCCGCTTGACAATATTACCCACCATCTCCCTAGGATTAATGCGAAAGACAGAATAAAACTGGTTTATGCTGATCTGCGCGACACTATGTCGGTTGAGCATGCCGTTGTTAAAAGTAGACCTGATTACGTTTTTCATTTAGCCGCTCAAAGTTATCCGAAAACATCTTTCGATAGCCCGCTAGACACCCTTGATACAAACATTCAAGGAACAGAACGTTTGCTCGGTGCCCTTCGGAAATATGCCAAAGATGCGATTATTCATGTTTGTGCCAGTTCAGAGGTCTTTGGCCGTGTTTCGCAAGAACAGCTCCCTATTGATGAAGAATGTACATTTCATCCCGCTTCTCCCTATGCAATTTCAAAAGTAGGGACGGACTTGGTCGGACGCTATTATGCCGAGGCATATGATATGTGTGTAATGACAACTAGAATGTTCACACACACCGGCCCACGGCGTGGCGATGTTTTTGCTGAAAGCACCTTTGCCAAACAAATTAGCATGATTGAAAAAGGCCTTATTCCTCCGGTAGTTAACACGGGTAACCTAGATTCATTGAGAACTTGGGCAGATGTTCGTGATGCAGTGCGTGCTTATTATATGTTGGTTACACACAATCCAATTCCCGGGGAATATTATAATATTGGTGGCTCATTTACTCTCTCTGTAAAGGGGATGCTTGATAAACTGATCTCTCTTTCAACAATGGCGAATCAAATCACCACTAAAATCGACCCTGATCGTTTACGACCTATTGATGCCGATTTACAAGTGCCTGATACCAGAAAATTCACGGCACACACTGGATGGAAACCAGAAATTTCATTCGAAAAAACAATGCAAGATTTACTGGATTATTGGCATTCTCGTCTCAATTCTGCGCAGAATTTCCTGACACGTTAAGAGAGAGCTAATTAAATGACTGAAGTCGTAGGCATTATTTCATCTTTTAATATTCTTTGCGGAAACGCTACTTATTCGGAACAGTTGGCACAAGGTATAGAGAAACGCGGAGGCCGAGTTATACGGATTGCAGTACCCGAGACCATTCAGAAAGATGATGACAAAAAAGCGATTGCTGAGATCATTAAACAGGCAAAACAGTGTTCTATAATTAACATTCAAATGGAGCTTGGGCTGTATGGAAGTAATCCGAACGCTTCTTCTAAACATTTAGTTAGCATTTTGAAATCATTACCTGCTAAAACAATAGTAACTGTACATCGGATTGAGAAAAAACCAAACAGTTGGCTAAGAACATTGAAAAATAACATGCCATATATGTCATTTGTAAAAGCGGTATTATTTTCCTGGAAACAAATAGCGCGGCAGTCTTACCTCTTTAAATCTTATCAACGTATATTCAATGAAGTGCGTAAACAGGAATTTATAACTATCTCTCATACAATGAGAGATAATAAATTTTTGAAACAATACTTCGCTGTTGAAAGTATCATGCATCCAATTATGTGGCCGGATACCCTTGTAACGAATAACAAAAAAATGCGAAATCACTCCGGCGTTGAAATTGGTGTTTTCGGCTTTATATCGTCATACAAAAATTTTAAGTTGGTTGTCGAGGCGTTTAGTTATTTATTGGAATTGGAATTGATCCCTCAGGACTCAAGATTAGTGATATCCGGGGGGTACCATCCGGAAGCTCCAGGCTATGGCGATAAATCATTACTTTACATTGGATTCGGCGACTGTAGTTGCACTGACTTTGCGATTGATGGCTTGAAACCCACGGAAGAGATCAGTGCCATGATTCAGATTAAGAAGCTCAAAAATGTGGATTGGCGCATTGGAGCAGATGACAATGAAATGGCCAACCTCATCTCACAAGTTGACATTGTTGTTATTCCCTACTTAGAAACAGGACAGAGTGGATCAGGCATTACGAGCCAGGCGATCCAGTTCGCTAAAAAGCTGATTATGAGTGACACCAAAATGACGCGCCAACATAAAGAATTATGTGATAGCAAAATAATCATTTTCGACACCGCTGCGGTTGTATCGCTAGCGACAGCGATCCTACAAGCTCTGGATACCGAAAAGACCCCTCGCTTTAAAAAGGAATATAACTTTAATAACATCATAAATATTATTACCAAAAAAACAGGTGAGAATGAATTAGAATCAAAGGAATCATAAATAATGAAATATTCTCTTGCATCAAAATCTTGGAACGAAGCTGAATATCAAGCAATGATGGGTGTTCTTAGTTGCGACTATTATAAAATGGGTGCAATCTGCAAACAGTTTGAAAAAGAGTATGCCGCATGGGCTGGAGCGAAATACGCTGTTTTTTGTAACAGCGGAAGTTCGGCCAATTTGCTGGCTCTCGCAGCAATGCGATATGATCCAAGATCTAGAAACGATCAAAGAAATGAAATAATCGTGCCTGCGGTAAGTTGGTCAACGACGTATTATCCGGTCACTCAGTTAGGATACACACCCGTTTTCGCGGACGTTTCTGCGAAAACCTTCAATCTTTCGATTGCAGATATTGAGCGCAAGATCACGCTAAATACCAAAGCTATTCTTACTGTAAACCTCCTAGGAAATCCGAGTGACTTTGATGCGTTAAATACCCTTTGTTCCAGACATGATATCGTATTACTTGAGGATAACTGCGAATCAATGGGGGCAGAATACAAAGGCAAGAAAACTGGAACTCACGGCCATATCGGCACGCACTCGACATTCTTTTCCCACCATATGTCTACAATGGAAGGCGGGCTCTGTGTTACAGATGATGAATTAACTTTTGAGTTAATGAAATCACTTAGAGCTCATGGTTGGGTTCGTGACATTGACAATAAAGAATTATTCTACAAATTTTTCGAAAAGCCACAATCTAAGCTATATGAATTTTTCCATTTTGTTCTTCCCGGATACAACTTTCGCCCGACCGAAGTTCAAGGGGCACTAGGGATTGAGCAAGTTAAAAAATTGGACAGTTTTATCGATGCACGGATCAAAAATGCTCAATACCTTCAAAATGCTCTCCAAAAGCTCAATCTTAACATTCAATTGCAGCAAGAGCAGGTAAACGGAAAATCTTCCTGGTTCGGGTTTGGCTTGTTGTGCGCTGATGCTAAGGCAAGAGACGATCTCGTTGAAATCTTGAATGACAACCATATAGAATGTCGCCCAATTGTATCTGGAAACATGTTACGACAGCCCGTTTTTTCAGATTTCGGGAATCCAAAAGAATTTTTAGGAGCAGAAAAGATACATAAATGTGGCCTAATGATTGGTAATCATCAATTCTCAATCCGAAACGAAATTAACTATTTTATTAATATTCTTAAAAAGAATATTGTATCATGAAAATATGTGTATTAGGTGCAACTGGCGCTATAGGTATTCCTATAACAAGTTTTTTTGAAAATAAGGGAACTGTGCTGAAGCTAAACTCGAAAAATTGTGACTTGAACAACGTCCAGTGTATTGATGATTTTTCATTCTCTGACTGCGATGTCTTTGTAAATGCATCCGGTATATTTGGTGGACTTAAAAGTTATGAGGCGGAAGAACTAGAGGTTACGAATATCTATAATAGCAATCTCTCAGCTCTCATAGATAAGCTACAGCCCTGTACAATAATCAATATATCATCCGCGTCAGTATCAAATGGAAAAAATCACGATAAAAAATCTCCTTATTATAAGTATGTAAAAATAAAACATGAAATTGAAAAATTAATTTCACAAAAAAATACTCCATCAATAATTCATTTGAGGTGTACAAATATAATAAGTAAATATGAGAATTTTATGCGATCCGGACATTCAATCTCTTCAATTTATAGAAAATATATTGAAGAAAAAGATCCGATTGAAATTTGGTCTAATGAGCAAGATTGGAGAGAATATCTGGATGCTGATGATCTGGCATCTCTAATTCCTAAAATTCTCAAGCTTGAAGGGCATCACACTTTAACAATCGGTTCGGGCCAAAAGATTCACATGAGTGAGGTAATAAAACACTTCAATAATTACATGAATTATCGAGGTGAAATTGTGTTCACACAGTTGCATAAAGCTGGCCCTCAATCAGATTTGGCTTTAATTCCTCCAATTTTGCTTGAGGGCGGTATGGTACAAATTACAAGAATAGAGGAATCAATAAAGAAATGTGTTAATCAATGGAAATCAATTAACTTTAAGGATCATTCAAATGCTCTACAATAAGAAAATCGCGCGCTCCAGAGCACCTCTGCGATTAGGGCTTGCCGGTGGTGGAACTGATATTAGCCCTTATTGCGATGAATATACAGGTTATGTACTCAATGCAACTATTGATCGATATACCTATTGTACTATTGAATCATCTAACGAGAAACAGGTGACATTTACAGCAAATGATCAAAACAAATCAGTAACTTTCAATATCGATGAGTACCCATTCCAAATAGATGGAGATTTAATTCTTCTCAAGGCGACATATAATAAAATTATTAGGGAGTTTAATAATAATGTCCCTTTCCCACTTAAAATGACAACATTCTGTGACTCACCGGTAGGTTCAGGATTAGGGACATCTTCTTGTCTTGTGGTAGCAATAATCAAAGCGTTTGAAGAATATCTTTCCATTGGATTTGATGACTACCAAATAGCGCATCTCGCTTATGAGATTGAACGCATTGACTGTAGATTAGAAGGAGGGCGTCAAGACCAATATTCTGCCACATTTGGTGGATTTAATTTTATAGAGTTTTATAACCAAAATGAGGTGTTGGTTAATCCTCTTCGTATTCGAAACTGGATACGCTCCGAATTGGAAAGCTCACTCTTGTTGCACTACACTGGTAAATCTAGATCGAGTGCCGAGGTTATTTCTGATCAAGTAAAAAGCTTCACTAATAAAAATACCAACTGTCTGGATAACATGCATCACATAAAAGAATCTGCTCTTCATATGAAGGAATCAATTCTGCGCGGAGATTTTGATACTTTTGTAGACATTATGAGAGCGGCTTGGGATATGAAAAAGAACAGCTCCGCAAAAGTCTCAACTCCTGAAATTGATAATTACATTGAGCGCGCAATTAAAGCGGGCGCCTTGTGCGCGAAAGTTTCAGGCGCGGGCGGTGGTGGTTTCATTATGTATTTTGTACCACCTGAGTATAGGAATAATGTAATTAAGGTAATTTCTGATGCTAATAGTTGGGTCAGCAATTGTCACTTCACAACCGAAGGTTCTCAGTGTTGGACAGCGCGATGATTGATAAAAATATTTTTTTTAATAGCTTGAAAAAATCAAAAGCCGTTATAGACGATATGATAGAAAATCAGGACGTAAGGGATAGCATATATTCTGCTATTAGACTCGTTTTCAATTGTCTCCAAGGTAATAGGAAACTGCTTTTTGCCGGAAATGGTGGCAGTGCTGCAGATGCACAACATATGTCTGCCGAATATGTATCTAGATTTATGTTTGATCGACCAGGCTTGCCCTCTATTGCTCTTACCACGGATACCTCTGCACTTACTGCAATCGGGAATGATTATGGGTTTGAAAAAGTATTTTCCAGACAAATTCAGGCCCTTGGAAATGAAGATGATGTACTGTTTGCCTACTCGACTTCAGGTACTTCACCAAACATTATTCATGGACTGGAAGAGGCTAAAAATAGTGGCGTGAAATGTATTGGCATGACGGGATCTAAGCCTCAAAGCCAAATAATGGCAGATTTGTGCGATGTAACCATACGGGTGCCGAGCTCTGAGACGCCATACATTCAAGAAGGACACCTGATAATTGGTCACCTTATTTGCCTTCATGTAGAAGAGTTAATTTTTAAAAAATAGAGGTGGTAAAAATCTATGCTGGTAAAGGAGGCAATCATTCTTGCTGGCGGTAAAGGAACACGTCTACGTTCAGTCGTTGCGGATGTTCCAAAACCTATGGCAGATATTTGCGGGAAGCCCTTTCTGGAAATATTGATAGACCATTTTCACGCCAAAGGCATCAAACATTTTGTCCTTTCTGTTGGCTATTTGTCAGATATTATTGTTGGGCATTTTGAGCAGAAATACCAGACAATACATATTTCATTCTCTTTGGAGGACGAACCGTTAGGAACAGGAGGAGGTATCCGCTTAGCTTTTGAGCATATTTTGGGAGATCATGCCCTTATTATAAACGGAGATTCTTTATTTGACGTTGATTTAAATAAGTTAAAACCTTTTACCTCCGCCGATCTGCCCATTATCTATGGTCGTCTCGTTGACGACGTTAGTCGATATGGGCATTTTTTGTATGAAAACAATAAAGTATATCACTATATTGAAAAACAAGGTCATGGATCTGGCTATATAAATGGCGGTATATATGTCCTTAAAAGGGATACCCTTTCATCCTTTCCTTTGAATCAGAAGTTTTCAATAGAAACAGAATTCTTCAGCCAGTTTTCCAAAGAAAACCTAGCCACAATCATTCTTTCTGAGGACTATTTTATTGATATTGGTCTTCCAGAGAGTTATCTAGCGGCACAAAAAGAGCTGAAACCGTACCTCAAAAAAAAGGCTCTTTGTAGTAGTCAATAGCTTGTCAGAAGCGGAGAAGTTTCTATGGGCAATAATAAGCTAATCAATATTCTCCACGTCTATAAAACCTCAAGGCCAGCAAGCTATGGTGGAGTAGAGAGTTTTATTGACACACTGTGCAAAACAGGTTCTAAATTAGGCGTTAAGAATACTGTTTTAACTTTGCATCCAAGCCCAGCAAAAAATCCCCTGGAGATGGACGGCTACGCTGTTCATCAGGCGAAACAGGATTTGTTTGCGGCCTCAACAGGATTTTCGTTGTCAGCATTTAGTCAGTTTAAAAAGCTGGCAGGCGTATCGGATATTATACACTACCACTTCCCCAACCCATTTGCGGACATGCTCCACATGGTATACCCCCCGAAAAAACCATGCGTCGTGACCTATCATTCAGATATCATTAAACAAAAGTACCTACTACATCTTTATAGACCACTGATGCGACGCTTTTTAAATTCAATCAATCATATTATTTCAACATCTCCAAATTATTTTGCTTCCAGCGATATTTTGCAACAGTACGCCGACAAGGTATCTGTTATCCCAGTAGGGGTAGATCACGGATCTTATGAGACTGCCGATCCAGAACGCTTCAATTATTGGCGCACACGTTTGCCAGAGCCTTTCTTTCTGTTTGTTGGAGCTATGAGATATTATAAAGGGCTTCATATTGCTCTTGAAGCCATTTCCGGTACAAAAATCAGGGTTGTTATTGCGGGAGTTAACGGAATTGAAGAAAAGCTAAAAGCTAAAGCCGCATCACTTCATCTGGACAATGTTGATTTTTTGGGCTTCGTTAATGACGAAGATAAAGTTGCGCTTCTTCATCTTTGCTATGGATTTATTTTCCCATCTCATCTTCGCTCTGAGGCGTTTGGACTCTCACTTTTAGAAGCAGCGGCTGTTGGTAATCCTATGATTTCATGTGAAATTGGGACAGGAACAACTTTTGTTAATGCTGCCAATGAAACAGGGCTTGTCATTAAGCCGGGTTCATCTGGCGACTTAAGAGAAGCGATGCAATATCTTCTGGATAATCCAGATGCTGCAGCCAAAATGGGAGAAAATGCAAAAAAACGATCTCGTGAGCTCTTTACTGCAGAGCGCCAAGCAAAATTATATTTTGAGATTTATCAAAGCTTGGTCAATAAGGGGACTACCTGAAAAACAGAAAATATCTCACACTAAGATTATTTTTTATATTTCGAGTGAAATGAAGGTAACCTGATCTCATATTGTTAATGATATTCCACTTGAAGTGGAATACCAAATCTGGTCACCTGAATAGAGGTGATATTACCATCTCATAGCCAAAGCTGGTGATCTAATGACCAGTAATAACAGATGTAATTTCAGACCAGAGTTCAAACTTGAAGCTACCGAGTCTTTAGAGGGGATTACCATCAGTTCAGTCTTTCTGGTTATCGACAAGTGAATAAAATATTTACTGATATTTTAAAAATGTAATCAGGAACTTTCTGATGTAAGCTTTGTTGCGGAAAAATTAATAATGAGCAATCTGAGTTTATTCCGCTAAGTTTGCAGAATCAATACTACCAGATTTAACTGTTTAAAGTTGAAGAGGTCATAGTAATGAAATGTTTGAAAGCAGTCATTCCTGTCGCCGGACTTGGCACCCGCATGTTGCCAGCGACCAAGGCGATTCCGAAAGAAATGCTGCCGGTGGTCGATAAGCCCCTGATTCAATATATCGTGAATGAATGTGTTGCTGCCGGGGTCAAAGAGATCGTGTTGGTCAGCCATTCATCGAAGAATGCGATAGAAAACCATTTCGATACATCATTTGAATTGGAAGCGGCACTGGAATCTCGGGTTAAGCGGCAGTTATTAAAAGAGATTAAAAATATTTGCCCGCCGGACGTTACCATCATGCAAGTGCGTCAGGGCCATGCCAAAGGGCTGGGGCATGCCGTACTTTGTGCTCAATCTATGGTGGGCGACAATCCGTTTATCGTGTTGCTGCCGGATGTTTTGCTTGATGATTCAACGGCTGATTTATCTAAAGAAAACCTTGCCAAGATGATTCAGCGTTTTGAGGAAACGGGGCGTAGCCAGATTATGGTGGAGCCGGTACCACAAGCTGATGTTTCTAAGTACGGTATTGCAGACTGTGGCCATGTTGATTTAGCACCGGGTGAAAGCACGCTAATGACCGCCGTCGTTGAGAAGCCTTCCGTCGCTGATGCTCCTTCTAACCTCGCGGTAGTTGGGCGCTATGTGCTGTCAAAAGATATCTGGCCATTGCTGAAGAAAACGCCTCGTGGTGCAGGTGATGAGATTCAGCTTACCGATGCCATTGCGATGCTAATGGAGCAAGAACCGGTTGAAGCTTTCCATATGACCGGTAAATCTCACGATTGCGGCGATAAATTAGGTTATATGAAAGCCTTTGTTACTTATGGCGTCCGCCACAATACCGAAGGTGAAAAATTTACAGCCTGGCTGAAGCAGCAAATCGACTAAGATTGGTTTAGTCGCTGAATATAGAATGATTTAAATTCGCATGAGAAATCAGTAGGTTAATTATGACCAAATTGAAAGCAGTAATTCCTGTGGCAGGTTTAGGCATGAGAATGCTGCCGGCTACGAAAGCCATTCCAAAAGAAATGCTACCTATTGTTGATAAGCCATTGATCCAATATGTAGTTAATGAATGTGTTGCCGCAGGTATTAAAGAAATTATCTTGATAACCCATTCATCAAAGAATGCGGTAGAGAACCATTTCGATACCTCTTATGAGCTGGAAGCCATGCTGGAAGCTCGGGTTAAGCGCCAACTATTGGATGAAGTGCAATCTATTTGCCCGCCAGGTGTAACTATCATGCATATTCGTCAGGGGCATGCTGAAGGTTTGGGCCATGCGGTATTATGTGCCAAGCCGCTGGTAGGGGATGAGCCATTTGCTGTGTTACTGCCAGATGTTCTGATTGATGATGCGAAATCAGATCTGACTCGAGATAACCTTGCCCAATTAGTCAAACGTTTCGAAGAGACGGGGACGAGTCAGGTATTGGTGCATTCAGTCGAACCCGAGGCATTATCAAATTACTCGGTAATTTCTTGTGAGAAGCCAGAACTGGCTCCCGGTGAAAGCAGCCGAATCAAAGCTATGGTCGAGAAGCCTCAAAGCCCGGCAGACTTGCAATCAAATCTGTCGGCGGTTGGGCGTTATGTGCTATCTGCCGATATCTGGCCGCTATTAGAAAAAACCAAACCAGGGGCATGGGGTCGAATTCAATTGACCGATGCCATTGATGCTTTGGCTGAGGAAAAACCGGTCGATGCTGTGGCCTTAACTGGGCAATCTTATAACTGTGGTGAGAAACTCGGTTATATGCAGGCTTATGTTGCTTATGGATTACGCCATCCAAAACAAGGGGTTGAGTTTAAAGCCTGGCTGAAAGATTTTCTGGCGTAAGCAAAATCAGCGATAAATGAAAAGCAATCCATGTGATTGCTTTTTTTTGTACTATTTATTTCGAGTCATTAAATCATATGTACTGTTTGCTCAGATAAAGCAAACGAGTGCGGACAGCAACTGGTCAGTTGTGCTATCTATCGCACCAATCACTACCCAGCTGACATAATCCTGAGTTAACATGTTTCCCACATCAAAAACCTGTTGGCCTCAAGGCCGGTAGCAGGTGTCATCCTTCAGACAGGAGTTTTTTAATGTCCAAACAACAGATCGGCGTTGTCGGTATGGCGGTGATGGGCCGTAACCTGGCGCTCAACATCGAAAGTCGTGGTTATTCCGTCTCTATCTTTAACCGTTCATCAGACAAAACCGACGAAGTGGTTGCTGAGAATCCAGGTAAAAATCTGGTGCCAAGTTATACCGTTGAAGAGTTTGTTGATTCACTGGAAAAACCACGCCGTATCCTGCTGATGGTGAAAGCGGGTGAAGCAACAGATAAAACTATCGCTTCACTGACGCCACATCTTGATAAAGGTGACATTCTGATTGATGGTGGCAATACTTACTACAAAGACACCATCCGTCGTAATCGTGAACTTTCTGCACAAGGCTTTAACTTTATCGGTACTGGTGTTTCCGGTGGCGAAGAGGGCGCATTAAAAGGTCCTTCAATCATGCCTGGTGGTCAGAAAGAAGCCTACGAGTTGGTTGCACCTATTCTTGAGAAAATTGCTGCTCGTGCCGATGATGGTGAAGCCTGTGTTGCTTATATTGGTGCAGACGGTGCTGGCCATTATGTGAAAATGGTTCACAACGGTATCGAATACGGTGACATGCAGTTGATCGCAGAGGCTTATTCTCTGCTAAAACAGTCTTTGGGTTTGAGCAACGAAGAGCTGGCAAGTACCTTTACTGAATGGAATAAAGGCGAGCTGAATAGCTACCTGATTGATATCACGAAAGATATCTTCACCAAGAAAGATGAAGCCGGTAAATATCTGGTTGATGTGATTCTGGATGAAGCTGCCAATAAAGGCACCGGTAAGTGGACCAGCCAAAGTTCTCTGGATTTGGGTGAGCCATTAACACTGATTACTGAATCTGTGTTTGCCCGCTATTTGTCTTCTCTGAAAGACCAGCGTGTTGCTGCATCTAAAGTACTGACCGGCCCTAAAGTACAGCCTTTCGCCGGTGATAAAGCTGAATTTATCGAGAAAATCCGTCGTGCGCTGTATCTGGGTAAAATCGTTTCTTATGCACAAGGTTTCTCTCAACTGAAAGCGGCTTCAGAGGAGAATAACTGGGATCTGCATTACGGTGAAATCGCTAAGATTTTCCGTGCCGGTTGCATTATCCGGGCGCAGTTCTTGCAGAAAATCACAGATGCTTATGCAGAGAATGCCGATATTGCTAACTTGTTGCTGGCACCATACTTCAAGCAGATTGCTGATGAATACCAGCAAGCACTGCGTGATGTTGTGTCTTATGCTGTTCAGAACGGTATCCCGACACCAACATTCTCTGCTGCGATTAACTACTACGATAGCTACCGCTCAGCAGTATTGCCTGCCAACCTGATTCAGGCGCAGCGCGACTATTTTGGTGCGCATACTTATAAGCGTGTAGATAAAGAAGGTGTATTCCACACTGAATGGATGGAGTAATCCACCTTTCGGCTACTGCGCATTCGCATTTTGAGGTTGGGCAGTGCTCGTCACCCTCACGTACTGAGTGTACGTGAGGGTGACTGCTCGCTGTCCGCAATCAAACGACTTCCGCTTGTTATGCCTTTAGTGGTAAATACCCTTGAGTACATTGTGTTGATGAGTGGTTTACCACAATAAAAATGCCCCCGCAGTTAAACCGTCGGGGGCATTTTTTTATCCTGCAGAAGTGTACAAGAAAATTACTTCTCGTGGCGCTCCCGTAGGCGGCCAATCACTTTACTGAGATCCAAATCCTGATCTTGTAATAACACCAACAGGTGATACATCAAATCTGCGGATTCGTTGGTCAACTCTTCGCGATCATTCACTGTCGCGGCAAGGGCGGTTTCTACACCTTCTTCCCCCACTTTTTGCGCGATGCGTTTAGTACCACTGGCATAGAGTTTGGCCGTATAAGAGCTGGCCGGATCGGCTGATTTACGTGATGCTAGCAGCTGCTCTAATTGATACAGGAAACTCCAGTCGCTGGCCGCCGGTGCGAAGCAACTGTTATTGCCCAAATGACAGGTCGGGCCGATAGGATTAACCAGAATCAACAGGGTGTCATTGTCGCAATCAGGGTAGATATTTACCACATTGAGGAAGTGCCCTGAGCTTTCGCCCTTCGTCCATAGCCGCTGTTTGGTACGCGAGAAGAAGGTCACTTTGCCGGTTTCTTCTGTCACCGCCAGTGCTTCCCGATTCATATACCCCATCATCAGAACTTCACCGGATACGGCATGCTGAACGATCGCTGGCATCAGATTGTCGACTTTTTCCCAATCTAGTTGGTTAATTTGTTGTTCGCTTAACACACTCTTATCTCCACGCCTTGTTCAGACAAATACTTTTTCAATTCGCCGATATTAATGATTTGCTTATGGAACACTGAGGCTGCTAGTGCGCCATCAACATCTGCATCACGGAACGCTTCGAGGAAGTGTTCCGGTGTTCCGGCTCCGCCAGAGGCGATCAGCGGTACATGACAGATAGCACGTATCTGCTTCAATTGGCGCAAATCATAACCGTTACGCACGCCATCCTGATTCATCATATTCAGCACAATTTCACCGGCCCCACGTAATTGGACTTCTTTGATCCAATCTTCGGTCTGCCAGGTGGTGGCTTTGGTGCGCTTTTCGTCACCGGTGAACTGATAAACCTGATAACTATTACTTTCCGCGTCATACCAAGTATCAATACCGACAACAATGCATTGTACGCCATAGCGGTCGGCCAGTCGGGTAATTAACGTTGGGTCCGCAAGGGCCGGTGAATTAATGGAGATTTTATCGGCGCCAAAAGTCAGAATCTGACCGGCATCTTCAACACTCTTAATCCCACCGGCAACGCAGAAAGGAATATCAATCACTTCCGCGACCCGTGATACCCAGCTTTTATCGACAACTCGACCATCTGCGGAGGCTGTAATATCGTAAAATACCAGCTCGTCGGCACCTTCTTGCGCATAACGCTGCGCCAGCGGCACGATGTCCCCAATGATTTCATGGTTACGGAACTGGACGCCTTTAACGACTTGCCCGTCTTTCACATCCAGACAAGGAATTATACGTTTTGCCAGCATGCGATCGCCTCCTTCACGTTAAATTTGCCGTCCAGTAGCGCGCGGCCCACAATCACACCTTGCACACCACTGCCACGTAAGCGGGCGATATCATCCAGACAGCCAATACCGCCGGAGGCCTGAAATGCCACTTGTGGATAGCGCTGACACACTTCCTGATACAGCTCGACATTTGAGCCACTCAAGGTGCCATCACGGGAAATATCGGTGCACAGCACATGTTTCAGGCCGAAAGGCAGAAATTGTTCAACAATTTGCTCTAATGTGGCATCGGAGTTTTCCTGCCAGCCACTAATAGCCACTTGCTTGCGACCGGCCTCATTAATACGGACATCCAGAGCTAATACAATGGTTTCTGAACCGTAGCGCTCAAACCACTGTTGCACCATTTCAGGTTGCTTAACGGCGGTTGAACCGACTACAACGCGCGTCGCGCCAGCTTCCAGTAATGCGATAACATCTTGCTCGTTGCGGATACCACCGCCGACTTGCACTGGCACATCAACACCAGCCAGTAACTCGCGCAATAATGGGATCTGGCGAGCCGCAGGATCTTTGGCTCCAGTCAAATCAACCAAATGCAATACCTGAGCGCCTTGCTGTTGGTAATCCTGTAAGCGTGGCAATGGGTGATTGCCATAGTCGCGCTGCTGGCCGTAATCGCCTTGATGCAAACGCACCACCTTGCCTTCGATCAAATCCAAAGCGGGAATAATCATGGTGCTTACATCTCCAGAAAGTTTTTCAGCAGTTGGGCTCCAGCCGCTCCGGAGCGTTCCGGATGAAACTGCACACCAAAGAAGTTGTCTTTTTCGACTGCGGCGGTAAACGGCTCGCCGTAATTGGCTTGGGCGATGGTATTTGGGCATATTGGCATTGCATATCCGTGCACAAAGTAGAAATAAGTTCCGTCTGGGATACCACGGAACAGATGATTTCCCGCCTGCGCGGTAATCTGGTTCCAACCCATATGCGGTAACGGTAAACCGAAGTCCGTCATCTGTTTTACCGGGGTATCAATAATACTGAGCGTCTCGATACCGCCACTTTCTTCACTGCTGGTTGCCAGCAACTGCATGCCGAGGCAGATACCTAACACTGGCTGGGTACAGCTTTTAATTAACTCGATAAGTTCGCGTTGCTTTAATTGGTCCATTGCGGCGTGCGCTGTGCCGACGCCGGGTAGGAATAACTTATCGGCGCGCAGCACAATCTCCGGGTCACGGCTGATAACCGGCGCATAGCCTAAACGCTGCACCGCATAGGTGACAGAGGAGAGGTTGGCACAACCGGTATCCAGAATCACCACTTCCATCACAGCACTCCTTTGGAACTTGGCAGGGTGTTACCCTCAACACGGATCGCCTGGCGCAAGGTGCGGCCAAATACTTTAAACAGACTTTCTACCCGGTGGTGGTCGTTGCGGCCTTTGGTTTTCAAATGCAGGGTGCAGGCCATAGCATAAGAGAGGGAGCGGAAGAAATGCTCGACCATCTCGGTGCTGAGGTCACCAACGCGCTGGTAGTTAAACTCAGCTTTATATTCCAGGTGCGGTCGGCCGGAAATATCCAGCGCACAACGTGCCAGGCATTCATCCATTGGCAGCACAAAGCCAAAACGGCCAATACCGCGTTTGTCACCCAGTGCATTGTTAATGGCCTCGCCCAGTGCCAGCGCGGTATCTTCCACGGTGTGGTGGTCATCAATATAGAGATCGCCACTGACCTGAATATCCATACGGAAACCGCCATGAGTGGCAATTTGATCCAGCATGTGGTCAAAGAAGCCGACGCCGGTTTTGATCTTGCTGCCACCTTCGCGATCCAGCCAGACATCAACGTCAATCGCTGTTTCTTTGGTGACACGGTTAACGTGAGCATGACGATCGCGCTGTGTCAGTTGCTTGGCGATTTGTGACCAATTCAGACCATCACGTTGATAACGTAAACCACTGATGCCCATGTTTTGAGCCAGTTGCAGGTCAGTCTCGCGGTCACCAATCACATAGCTATTGGCGCTGTTCATCACCCCCTCAGCTAAATAGCTTTCGACCAATGCGGTTTTTGGCTTCCGGCAAGCACAGTTATCTGACGGCAAGTGTGGGCAAATCAAAACCTGCTCAAAATTGATCCCCTGAGAGCTGAAAATCTGCATCATCAGGTTGTGCGGCGGATCAAAGGTTTCTTGAGGGAAACTGCTCGTCCCCAAGCCATCCTGATTAGTGATCATCACCAAACGATAATCTGCTTTTTGCAGTGCCAGTAATGCCGGGATCACCTCTGGCTCCAGCGCCAGTTTATCCAACCGATCAACTTGATAGTCTTCCGGTGGCTCAGCAATCAAGGTGCCGTCTCGGTCAATAAAAAGAAATTTCTGGCTCATATCGTTTCCTTACGGATGCTGGAGGTATGGGTCTTCTCAGTTTTATTCGTGCTATTGAGGCTATCAATACCTGGCAAGGGAGCCAGAGCCGCAATGACTCGCTCACACTCTTGACGGGTACCGATAGTAATGCGCAAGCAGTTGGATAAACTTGGCTGCTTATTTTGGTCACGCAAAATAATGCCTTGATCCCACAGTGTTTTGAACACACTGCTGGAAGCAGTGAAGCGCGCCAGCAAATAGTTACTTTCGCTGGTAAATACCTGTTCAACACAGGCGCAGTCTTGCAGCGCATTCTGAAGCCATTCGCGATTGGCTCGAACTTCATTTACCCGCTGGCGCATTTGCTCAAGGCCCTGCGGGCTGAGTGCTTGTGCGGCAATATCAGCAACCGGTGTTGATAATGGGTAGGGCGCTATCACTTTAAGCAGCAGTTGGATGATATCGCTGTTGGCGAGTGTAAAGCCACAACGTAAACCCGCTAATGCGAAGGCTTTCGATAAGGTGCGCAAAATGACTAAATTCGGATAATCTTTTAACCAACCACTCACTGAGGCTTGTGGACAGAACTCAATATAGGCTTCGTCGATAGCCACGATAGCGCGGCCTTGTGCCAGTTCCAGTATTTCACGTAAATCAGCAGGGTTGATTAAGTTGCCGGTCGGGTTGTTTGGGCTGCAAACGTAAATCAGTTTCACCCCATCCAAACTCTCTTTAATGGTGGGTAAATCCAATTGCCAGTCGGCTTTAGCCTGAACTGTACGCCGTTCAACACCAAAGGTTTCGGCACTCACGGCATACATACCATAAGTCGGCGGGCAGAACAGAATGGCATCTTTACCCGGCTCGCAGAAAGCACGAATCAGCAGTTCAATACCTTCGTCGGCTCCACGGCTGACCAGAACTTGCTCCGTCTCTAAACCCGCGTAGGCGGCATAGCGCTCAATAACCAGCTTGGGTTGGCATTCGGGGTAGCGGTTGAATGTTTGCGCCGTGAGTTGGTATTCGGTCGCCAGCGGATATTCATTCGCATTGAGCCACACATCGCCATTTCCCCCCAAGCGGCGGGCAGACATATAAGGGGTCAATGCGCGGACGTTGGCGCGCGCCAAATCAGTGACATTGGCAGACTTACTCATGCTTGCTCCTTATTGGTGGCCGTCAGGGCAGCGACACGTAGGGTGACGGCGTTTTTGTGGGCGGTCAATTGTTCAGCCTGCGCCAGAGTTTCAATGGTTGATGCCAGACCTAACAGCCCCTGTGGGGTTAGCTGCTGCACAGTCATCCGTTTAACAAAGTCGGCCAATCCCAAACTGGAATAGGTCGAGGTATAACCATAGGTTGGCAGCACGTGGTTAGTCCCGGAGGCATAGTCACCGGCTGATTCTGGCGACCAGTCACCCATAAACACGGAACCGGCATTATCGATTTGATCGATAATATCTTGCGGTTGACGTATTTGCAGAATCAAGTGTTCTGGACCGTATTCATTGCTGATATCAATGCATTGTTGTAAATCTTTGGTGATGATCAAACGGCTGCTTTCCAGCGCCTGGCGGGCGATATCAGCACGCGATAACTGCTGGAGTTGCTCTTCAACAGCGACAGCTACCGCTTGAGCAATAGCCGCGTCTGGGGTCAGCAACACGACTTGAGAATCTGGACCATGCTCGGCCTGAGACAGCAAGTCAGAGGCGATAAACGCTGGTGTGGCACCGCTATCGGCGATAACCAACACTTCTGACGGGCCTGCTGGCATATCAATCGCTGCGCCATCCAGCCGTTGGCTGACTTGGCGTTTTGCTTCAGTGACATAAGCATTGCCCGGCCCAAAGATTTTATTCACTTTGGGTACTGACTCACTGCCGAAGGCCATGGCGGCGATGGCTTGCGCCCCACCAATCTGGAACACTTCTTGAATGCCACATAATTGCGCGGCATACAGAATTTCATCGGCAATCGGTGGTGGAGAACATAAAATGACTCGCTGACAACCCGCAATGCGCGCCGGGGTACCGAGCATCAGCACGGTAGAGAGCAGTGGAGCCGAGCCACCGGGAATATATAAGCCGACGGAGGCTATCGGGCGAGTAATCTGTTGGCAGCGCACGCCCGGCTGCGTTTCAACATCCACCACCGGCATTTTCTGCGCATTGTGGAAGATTTCAATATTGCGTACCGCTTGTGCCATGGCTTGCTTGATGTCGTCATTCAGGCGTCCGGCGGCAGCGGCTATCTCATCGCTACTGATGCGGATATCATTAACTTGCACAGTATCAAAACGTTGGCTGAAATCACGTAAAGCGCTGTCGCCCTCGGCTTTCACCCGGTCGAGGATTTCGCTGACTGTCGCGGTAATCCTGTCTGATGCATTAATAGCCGGGCGGCTCAGCAGCGCTTTTTGCTGTTCTTTGCTGCATTGCTGCCAGTAGATTAGGGTATTGAAATTCGTCGGCTGCATGGGTTACTCCATCATTTTTTCAATCGGTAATACCAGAATGGAGCTGGCACCCAGCGCCTTCAGTTTTTCCATGGTTTCCCAGAACAGCGTTTCGCTACTGACCATGTGCATGGCTACGCGGCTCTTGTCTCCTGCCAATGGCAGAATAGTCGGGCGCTCAGCACCGGGCAGCAGGGTAATGATTTCATCCAGACGCTCGCTTGGTGCGTGCATCATAATGTACTTGGATTCACGGGCTTGAATAACGCCCTGAATACGGGTCATCAGGCGGTCAATCAGTTGCTGTTTGTCAGCCGGCATTTCGCCATCACGCTGAATCAGGCAAGCTTTGGAGCGGTAGATAACTTCAACTTCGCGCAGGCCGTTGGCCTCTAAGGTGGCACCGGTTGACACCAAATCGCAGATGACATCGGCCAAACCGGCGCGTGGTGCAACCTCAACCGAACCATTCAGTAAGCAGGATTTGAAAGTAACGCCTTGTTTATCAAGATATTGCTTTAAAATGTGTGGGTAAGAGGTAGCGATGCGTTTATTTTGCAGACATTGCGGGCCGGTATACTCGGTATCCAGTGAGGCGGCGAGCGACAAGCGGCAGCCACCGAAATCCAGGCGGCGCAAGGTGAAGTAACGTGGATCTTCGCCCTGAGCTCGGCGGCTCAATAACTCTTCTTCCAGCACGTTTTCGCCAATAATGCCCAGATCAACCACGCCATCCATCACCAGCCCAGGGATATCGTCATCACGCACACGTAGGATATCGATTGGCATATTTTCAGCGAAAGCAATCAGGCGCTGTTGTTGCAAATTGATTTTAATCCCGCAGCGCGATAGCAGTTCGTGGCAATCGTCACTCAGGCGGCCTGATTTCTGCATCGCAATGCGCAAACGTGTTTTATCTAACATGGTAATCCTCTTAACCTATTAATTTAATTTTATAAAATCGTGGGCAACAAAAAAGCCCTCGGAAGATAATCTTCCGAGGGCTTTCTCTATTGCGTTCTACCGCCACCTGGAAGATTCGTTAACCGTCTTCCAGCACACATCGGCCTGCAAGACTAGTCAGGATGATGGTGATGATGGTGATTAAATTGAACGCGATTCATAGTAGCTTCTCTGTTTAGGCTTGCTGATATAGCCAAAATAGCCATATGCAGGACGTGCCATAATTTCTGTCAATCAACGTAAACCATTAAGCGGGTAGGGCGCAACCTTTTTTTCATTGGACTGTTTTATTTCAAAGCAAGCGCAGTCGTTTATCTGCTGAATGTGCCTTGCCTTTCGGTGATTATCACTTCTATTTGGGACGATTTAAGCAGAAAATTATTACGGATGACTCTTGTGCCGATGAATGAAAAATTGCCATGTTTTATGAGAATTCCAGCCGTTTGTGGAAGTCAACAGAGTCCACAATACCAAAGACTTTGCTACCACGATGGATGGAGTGACGGTCAAACACGATGGCGCGGCGAATATTATGGGGCTGAAACTGGGCGTGGAAGGCCAGATAAATAAGCACGCCAATCTCTGGGAGAATGTTGTCCAACAGGTGGGCAAGGTACCGCCTCATCGTTCAGTTATATTGATTATTTAATATGGGGAGTGGATTTTTTATATAAATAAATACCTATTAGCATGACTATAACGCCGATTGAAAATAAATATAACAATGAATTTACATTTCCAGCCTGATAATTTGGCATTCCAAACAGATCGGTTTCCATAAAGTAGCTTCTTATAGATTCAATACAAAATAAAATCCCACAAATAATGCCTGATGTGCCTAAATATCTTGCCGGATTCTTCATAAACAGTTCAAAGGTATTATTCGAAAAAAACATATGGTGCTCCATATTTTAAAGTAAACGACAAAGTGTACTTAATTAGCTTATGACGACTTTGTTTGTAGAGTCTGAAGCTTGTGTCTATCCATTATTCAAGCTTTATACACTATGAATTAATGTGAAAAAATGAATCTTCATAGCAAGATAAAACGGCTGAATCGTAAGGCGGTTAGATACTCAACATCCACAGAAATATATAACAGGATCATCGGTACATTTATTGAGCGCGGACATTATTTGTTTTAATCATACTCATTATATTGGGTGTACTATCAACCTAAAAGGGATTTTTATGAGAGTATCAACTAAATTTAACATGTTATCGGCCATTGCTGGAATAACAATATTTTTGCATTCTCCTTTATATGCCGCTGATACAGTGAGAAATTATAAATACTCATTATCTGATGGAATAGATATTTGCTTTAAGAAAGTTAAAGAAAAGCTTGGTAGTGAGACAAAGATTTCAACATTAAGTACATTTTTCTCTTCCGGGGGCGAAATTAAGTCCCGTAACGAGCCGCAAGGTGCGATGACAACTTGTAGTGTCTCTTATCTGAACCCGGAAAACGCGAATAGATTGTTAAGTATGCGCATGGATACTCGAACCGGTGAGTTTCAAAGCCCGCGCCAGGTAGAGATCCGCGTGAGTGGTGATTCAGCAAAATTCAATCTGAATAACTACCTGATTCCTCTTGATAAAATAGATATGTCGTCTCTTCCTGCGTTTATGGCAAGTCAGGAGAATAAATTGAGTGAGCGCTACTCAACATTCGCCTGGACCGGTGTCCGTCTAACCAGTCCGGGTACCTTTAGTAATAAGCATCAGTTGCGTGTTGATGTGGGCGGGCGCCTCGCCGTCAATGACATATTGGATACCGGCTATGCTGAACTCTCGGTAGATGGTAAGACAGTCAATAAAAACCGACTAGTCAAATAAGGGGAGCTGTAATCTGTATTCCTCAAGTGAAGTTAATTGGATGGATACCCATCTAACTTGAGTTTTGATGAATATACGGCTTAAGTCCCTTGCCAATCCAGGTAAGTGGACGAATTCCTAGATCGTTATAAAATCAGTCGCAGCCATCAGCGTATGGCTGCGGTAGATCTTTCCTTTGCGCATATCTTTAGATAAATCAATCAGATCCCTCAATAACAAGTCAATACCATGGTATGGTAATTGTTAGCTTTTAATTATTGGCGTAAGTTTAGGGTGAAGCCATTCTGGAGATGATGACAATGAAAAAGGTATCGATTATAGGTCTTGGTTGGTTAGGCCTGCCTTTAGCGCAATCACTGATTCGCCGTGGTGTTCAGGTGGTGGGGAGTAAAACTACGCCAGATGGTGTTGAGGCGGTCAGGATGAGTGGGATTGATTGCTATCAATTGCAACTGACTCCAGAACTGATTTGTGAACCGGATGATTTGGCGCAACTGATGGCGGCCGATGTCCTGATCATCACCTTGCCAGCCAGCCGCACCACTGAAGCTGGGGCGCAGTATTTCCAGGCGGTGCGGATGGTGGTCGATAGCGCACTGGCTTTTGGTGTGCCACGCATTATTTTCACCAGTTCGACTTCAGTTTATGGCGAAACGCGTGGTCGCATTAAAGAGAGTTCACCGCTGCAACCAGTAACTACTGCAGGTAAAACGCTGGAAGAGCTCGAACTCTGGCTGCACCAACTGCCTAATACCTCCGTGGATATCTTGCGTCTGGCGGGGTTGGTGGGTGCGGATCGTCATCCGGGGCGTTTTCTTGCCGGGAAAACCAATGTGAAAGGTGGTTCGCAGGGCGTGAATCTGGTGCATCAGGAAGATGTGATATCCGCTATCGAGTTACTGCTTAATTTACCCAAAGGCGGTCATGTTTATAATCTTTGTGCGCCCAAGCACCCACGCAAACGTGACTTTTACCCAGCCTGTGCACGGGCCTTGGAACTGACGCCGCCCGAATTTGCCCCAGAAGATATTGAAGAGCCAATCCGTGAGATTGACGGCAGTAAGATTTGCAGTGAGTTGGGGTTCGAATATGCTTATCCGGACCCTGAAAGAATGCCTTTAAACTAATGATATAAAAGGCGAGCGGCTCGAAGTGCCGCTTGCCCTTTCACTCAATACATAGCTAAGTATCATCGCTTCTGATGAATATAGGTGAGTGCCAAGGCCATCGCCAATACCAGCCCTTTGATGATGTCCATTGCATAGTAAGGCACTGACAGCATAACCAGCCCATTTTGCAGTACACCCAGAATCACGGCACCAATCAAAGTACCGACAGCATTAGGTTTACCCGAGCCAGCCAGTGAAAAACCAATATAAGCGGCTGCCACGGCATCCATCAGGTAACCGCCACCGGCATTGACTTGTGATGAGCCAATTCTGGATGCCAGTAGAATCCCACCCAATGCCGCCAAAAGTGACGACAACACGTAGGCCAGCACGCGATAGCGTACTGTGCGAATCCCCGCTAAACGGGCGGCTTCCTGATTGCCGCCAATGGCATACATCCGCCGGCCATGTTTAGTGAGCGACAAATACAACTGCACCACAATCGTCACGGCTAACATAATAAGCACGATAACCGGCACTTGCCCCAATGCTGAAAACATCTCAGGAATGACGCCTTCCGCCATATCGCCACTTGGCAGCAACATATTCTGCGTAATAGAGCCGCCGTAGCTGTAGGTCATTGCCACGCCCTGAATCACAAACAGACTGGCAAGGGTTGCCAGCATATCGGGGATCTTCAGGACCACAATCAGAAACGCGTTAAACAGGCCCACTAGCGTACAAATCAGCAGGGTCAGAATGATAGCGCCGGTGGTGCCAAAGCCGTACCAGACAAACAGCGACACCACGATGGCATTAGCCAGCGAAGCTGTCGAACCAACCGACAGGTCAAATCCCCCAATTGATAGTGAGATTGACACCCCGATAGCAATCACCGTGACAATGGCAATGGAACGCAAAATATTGATGATATTGTTCGGGTCGAGAAAATTATCTGAGGCCAGGCCAAATAACGCGATTAGCGCCACAACGGTGAGTAACATCCCCCATTTGTAGAGAAAATCAAACAACTGGTGACGCCACGGTTGCGCGTCCGGCAGGGGTATTTCTTTACTCACTGAGGGGTTCCTCCGGTTGAAAATAGTAATAATGTTTCTTCGTCGATATCTGCGGCATTCAGCTCGGCAACAATGCGGCCATCCCACAGCACACAGATACGATCACATAAGCCGACCAATTCTGAGAATTCACCGGACGCATAAATAATGCCTTTTCCCTGCTGTGCCAACCCGTCAATCAGAGTGAACAGATCCTGTTTGGCTTTGATATCCACCCCTTTGGTTGGCTCATCAAAAATCAACACTTGAGCATTGCCGCGTAACCACTTGCCGATGGCCACTTTCTGTTGATTACCCCCCGATAAACGGGCCAGTTTCTGTTGGGGCGATGAGGTGCGCACCCCAAGGCGCTGAATCAGTTCTTTAGCCCAACTCAACTCTTGGCGGCGGCTGAAAATACTCCAGCGCGAAAAACTGTCATCGGCAGCCACACTCAGGTTCATCGGGATACCTTCGTGGATAAAAATACCTTCCTTGCGCCGCTCTTCCGGAACCAGAGCCAGCCCTTGGGCGACAGACCTTTCCGGCGATTGCGGTTTCCAGGCTTTGCCCTGCAACTCACCGTGATCAACACGGCTGGGGGTGGCACCAAATAGCGCCTTGCACAATTCAGTTTTGCCCGCGCCAGCCAACCCGGCAATACCTAGAATTTCCCCGTCATGTAATGTTAGGGAGATATCGCGCAACTTATGTTGGTCATGCAACCCACTGACGGACAACAGTGTTTTATGGCTGAGGGCTGCTCGTCGTGGCGGGAAAATATCATCCAAGGTGTGACCGAGCATCTTCTCGACAATTTGCTCGCCAGTCAGGTTGCCCATGGCATCATGGCTGACGCGCTTGCCATCACGTAGCACGGTCAGTTGATCGCAAATTTCGCGCAACTCATGGATTCGGTGCGAAATAAAAACAATCGCCATCCCTTCAGATTGCAAGCGGCGCACCACGCGAAACAGCCGAGCACTCTCTTCTTGGTCCAGTGGCGCGGTGGGTTCGTCCAAAATCAGAAAGCGGCATTGATGGGAAAGGGCGCGCGCCAGCAGCACCTGCTGTTTTTCGGCTAATGTGCAAGACTCCAGCCGCTGGCGTACATTCAATTTGAGGTCGAGTTGCTTGAGTAACGCTTCGGCTTGACGGTAAAGCTGTGGCCAGTTAAGCAGATGCCCCTGTTCAGCTAGCGTATCCAGCATAATATTTTCTGCGACAGACAGCGTGGGGATCAGCGCGACATCAACCTCTTGCTGAACCACATGAATACCGTGCTGCTTTGCGTGCCGCGGGGAGTGAATATCTATCTGCTGACCATCAATATAGATCTCGCCACTATAGTGGCTGTGGGCACCGGAAAGAATCGCCATCAAGGTCGATTTCCCCGCACCGTTAGCCCCCACTAGCGCATGGGTAGAGCCGCCTTCTAGTGTGAAATCAACTTGTTGCAGGGCATGGAATCCAGAGAACGAGATAGAGATATTCCGCATCTCAAGGCGGGAGGAGGAGGTGCTGGACATAAATTTCTGCAACTGCCCTATAAAGTATTTTAACAAACCAGGCAGTCAATAATGCTGCGTAGTCCTCTTTTTTAACACAGTTTCTATTATTCGCAACAAACTAAAATAGTTAAGGTATATCAAAAAATTATTAAACAATGATGGGTATGCCCTTAAGATGGGAAAACAGTGATGGCATCGCAACGTGCAAGAAATAATGATTTAAAAGGAACAGTGGCATGAGCACCAACGCAATCCGAGTGCAGGTCGGGCCTGCAAACTATTTTTCTTTTCCGGGCGCTATCGATAAATTGAGCGAGTTTTATCCGCAGACGGCACTGGATAATGCACTGTGGATCTACGGCGAGCGTGCATTGGCGGCGGCCAGTGATTATTTACCTGCGGCTTTCCATAGCCCATATGCGGTGCATGCTTCATTTTCTACCCATTGCAGTGAGTCTACCGTCGCTGATTTGGTACAACAGGCCGGGAGTGACCGTCAGGTGGTGATTGGTATCGGCGGTGGGGCAGTATTGGATACGGCGAAAGTTGTGGCGCGACAATTGGGATTACCGCTGGTGGCGATTCCGACTATTGCGGCTACCTGCGCGGCCTGGACGCCACTTTCGGTTTGGTATAACGATGCCGGGCAAGCACTGAATTTTGAAATTTTCAAAGATGCTAATCACTTGGTGCTAGTTGAACCGCGCATCATTTTGCACGCTCCGGTGGAGTATCTGCTGGCGGGTATCGGCGATACATTGGCTAAATGGTACGAGGCAGTGGTATTGAGCCCGCAACCAGAGACGTTATCGCTGACAGTTCGTTTGGGATTACAAGCCGCGCTAGATATTCGCAATGTGCTGCTAAAGCAGAGTGAAGCTGCATTGCAGGCGGTTAAGCAGAGCGAATTGACGCAAGATTTTCTGGATGTGGTGGATGCCATTATTGCCGGTGGCGGCATGGTGGGCGGGTTGGGGGAGCGTTATACCCGAGTTGCCGCCGCTCATGCAGTACACAATGGTCTGACGCTGCTGCCACAAACTGAGCACTTCTTACACGGCACCAAGGTGGCTTACGGGATTTTGGTTCAGACCGCACTTTTGGAGCAAGATGATGCATTACAGTCACTGATTGTTGCATTCAATAAGCTAGGGTTGCCGACACATCTGGCGGCATTGGATGTGGATATTAATGACCGTGATGCTATTGAGCGCGTAATTGGCCGAATCCTGAAACCGGGAGAGTCAATTCATTACCTGCCTGTCGAGTTGAATTCAGACAAAATGTGGGCAGCAATTGAGCGGGTGGAAATTGCCGCTCAGCGCTGATACAGCGGGGAAGTAGCCGTTTTGCGGCAGCTAAAATAATATTATCGTTTCAGGTGATTTAACATCTTGTTTTTTGCTCTCAAGTTAGGGCAAAATACACCCCATGCAATAACCGACGTTTAAACGCGTCGGTTATTTTTTTGCATTCGTGTTTTCACTAAATCAAGAGGCCGGACAACGATCCGGATAGATAAACAGGTCCGCGAGCGATTATTCACATACGAAAATCGCCGTTATGAGGAAAGAAAGATGGGGCAATTATTCACACTGGCACCGGTGCCCACCGGTATGCGCTGCACATGCAGCGATTATGGAGCAACAGGTATGGCAAATACCCGTTACACCGCTCTCGTTTCCCCACTTACGTATCCCAGGCAGATACGAAGTTTCCCCGTCACCTCTGACCTGCGAGCGACACTTGCAAATTGGGTTAAAGGTATGGGGAGGCTGAATCATGACGCATAATGCTACTGTTGCAGTCGGCACCAATCAAACTGGTGTAAATAACCGCGTTCAACTCAGAAAAACACTGACGTTGGTCCAAGTGGTGATGATGGGTCTGGCTTATTTACAGCCGATGACCATTTTCGATACTTTTGGCATTGTATCCGGCCTGACCGATGGTCATGTCGCGACTTCTTACGCCATTGCGTTGATTGCGGTGCTGTTCACTGCCATCAGCTATGGCAAATTGGTTAAGCGCTTCCCATCCGCGGGATCGGCTTATACCTACGCCCAGAAATCCATTAGCCCGAATGTTGGCTTTATGGTGGGTTGGTCATCATTGCTGGACTACTTGTTCATGCCGATGATTAACATTCTGTTGGCAAAAATTTATCTCGAAGCGATTTTCCCTGGTGTGCCATCGTGGATTTTTGTTGGCGCACTGGTCAGCCTGATGACGCTGTTTAACCTGCGTGGCATCAATGTGGTAGCAAACTTGAACTCCGTCATTGTAGTGGTTCAGGTGGCTATCATGGTGGTCTTCATGGGGCTGTTGATTCATGGGGTTTATCAGGGGGAAGGTGCGGGTACATTGGTTAGCCCACGTCCGTTCTACTCTGAAAATGCCCATTTGGTGCCGATGATAACTGGGGCCACGATACTGTGCTTCTCATTCCTTGGTTTCGACGGCATCAGTTCGCTGTCTGAAGAAACACCGGATGCCGGTAAAGTGATCCCGAAAGCCATTTTCCTGACGGCGTTAATTGGCGGTGTGATCTTTATTGTGGTGTCTTACTTCTTGCAGCTCTATTTCCCGGACATTTCGCGCTTCAGCGATCCTGATGCGTCACAGCCGGAAATTATGCTGTTTGTTGCGGGTAAATTCTTCCAGTCAGTGATTCTGTGCTTCTCTTGTGTCACGGTATTGGCATCAGGTATGGCGGCACATGCTGGCGTTTCGCGCTTGTTGTATGTGATGGGGCGCGACGGGGTATTCCCGGAGAAAGTGTTTGGTTACGTGCATCCGAAATGGCGTACTCCAGCTATCAACGTATTGTTGGTGGGTGGCGTGGCATTGTCCGCTATTTCCTTTGACTTGGTAACGGCAACGGCATTGATTAACTTCGGTGCGTTGGTGGCCTTTACCTTCGTTAACTTGTCGGTGATTTCACAGTTCTATATCCGTGAGCGCCGCAATCGCACGTTTAAAGATCATTTCAGCTACCTGATTCTGCCGATGATTGGCGCAGGGACGGTCGGTGTGCTGTGGATGAATCTGGAAAGCAGTTCAATGACGCTGGGCTTGGTGTGGGGCGCGATTGGCCTGTTATATATGGTCTGGAAAACCCGCGCTTTCCGTCAGGCGTTGCCACAATTTAATGGCGAACTGGCACAGTAATAGTCTGTTATTGCTGACGAAAAACGGAGCCAAATGGCTCCGTTTTTTATTGGCTGATGTTTACCGATGGGATTAGCTCACCAAACCTCTGGCATATTCAAATAGCGCTTTCAGTAGTGCCAGCTTCTCTTTGTCGTCTTCATACTGGTTATAGAATTGCTCCAGTTGCAGCACGTAGTCTTGCACTCTCTCTGGGCTAAGTGCTGCGCGGCGATGCTCTAACCAGCGCTGTTGCTCACTGTCGGTCAAGGTATTCGGGTAATTGCGGGCGCGGAAACGGAACAACAGCGCCTCCAGCCGTGGATCTTGGAATGTGAGATCCAGCGCCGGTAGATTTTGCGGCTCAGTTTGCAGAATAATTTTCATGGTGGCGCGGTCTGCATCACTGAAAAAGCCATTATACAGTTGAGCATCCACATCATCAGAAGCCACAAAAGCCTCGGCTTCCGCAAACAGTGCCACGACTTTTTCGCGGATTTGCGGGTTTTGCCGCAGTAGTTGGAGATTTTCCAGACAGCGCTGGCGATCAATACCCAATCGCTCGGCATTCTCTGCCAACAGAGTTCTTTCCGGTGCCAGTACCGGGCATTTATTAATATGTACCAGCTTCAGTGGCACGGCGGCGTCTTCAGCATTGAGTTTATCGCGGCGGGTATACAGACGCTCGCGCAGCGTATCGCTATCCAGCGAAAGTAACGGCGACATATCCCCCGCCAGGTCACACATAATCACCGCATTTTTATTGTCGGGATGCCATGCCAGCGGCGCCACCCAACTGGTGTTTCCGCGTGCGGCGCCAAACATACCGGACACATGAACCAGTGGCGTCATATTTGCGATATCAATCAATGCGTTTATTTTATGTTTACTGCGGTGTTGGTATAGGTAATCAAATAATCTCGGTTGTGCCTGCTTAACCAACTTTGCCATGGCAATCGTGGCGTGCACATCAGACATCGCATCATGGGCATGCAAATGCTCGACACCATTGGCTTTGGTCAAATGCTCTAATTTGAAGCTCGGCAGGCCATCTTCATTTTCCGGCCAGACAATACCCTCCGGACGCAAGGCATAGCAGGCGCGCATCACATCCAGTAAATCCCAACGGGAGTTCCCACCTTGCCAGCTATAGGCATAAGGGTCATAAAAATTGCGATAGAAAATATTGCGGCTAACTTCATCATCGAAACGAATATTGTTGTACCCGAGGATGCAGGTGCCGGGCACATTGAATGCCTGATGAATTTGGCGGGCAAACTCGGCTTCATTGACCCCATTGGCTAAAGCATGCTGCGGGGTAATTCCGGTAATCATCACCGCTTCAGGCTGCGGCAGATAGTCATCTGCGGGTTTGCAGTAAATCACCAGTGGCTCTTCGATGATATTGAAATCCAAATCAGTACGCACTCCCGCGAACTGTGCCGGTCTGTCCAATGCAGGGCGCTGGCCAAAGGTTTCATAATCATGAACATAGAAAGTCGGTTGTGTGCGGTTGTCTGGCATTGCCTGAATTAGCCTCTCAAATTATGACATCGTCCATTTAAAATAAATTTTATTTAAAACAATGCCTTAATAATTGTATTTATGCGTGATTCTCTCATCTGAAATGCATCTTACCAAATAAAAACAAACTGGCCCACTTGAGCCCTCTGAGAGTGATGGCTTGCTTGTAAGAATATTCCCATTCAATGCTACATCCAATCCTATATACGCAGCATTAAAACCCATATCAAATACCCTCAAATTTAGTGCAAGTATAAAAAATATAAATACATTAACTTTTGTTTGTTATTAACATTTTGATTTTTAAGTAAAAATACTACACCAGGATATTTTGATATGACTAAAATACGTGGATTTACCGCTAAGGCTTTTCCAGGAAAAGTCTCGGTGCTCTCATCGGCTATACAAAAATCAGCTGCATTAAAAAATGGCAAATTAATCATCGCCATTTTTATCAATGCCATGTTCATGATGGCAATACCTGCGCGTGCCGTAACCATCATTGATGGTGGTGATATCGTCACTGTGCCAGACACACAGCCTTCACCATGGGATATTATTGGCGACATTGATATTGGCGATATTGGCAGCGGGACATTAAATATTTTCAATGGTGGCAGCGTAACGAATAGTGGTTATGCCTATATCGGTCGGGCCAATGGCTCTGGCGAGGTTAATATATCAGGGCCAGGTTCATCCTGGAACCATGATGGCAGTCAGATATTTGTTGGCCATGAAGGTAATGGTGCCTTAAATATTACCGATGGAGGGGTTTTATCCAGTGGCCCTGACGCGGCTTTTATTAATAGTAATGATGGCGTTTTTATTGGTAATGAAGTTGGGGTTCGTGGTATTGCCACGGTCTCTGGAGCAGGCTCCAAATTAGATGTTAACAGCGGATCTATTATTGTTGGTTTATACGGTACTGGCATACTCAATATTACCGATGGTGGCGAGTCGAGTGGTCGGCGAATTGATATAGGTAGCTATGCAGGCTCCTCAGGTATAGCGACGCTATCAGGGGTAGATTCCATCATGAAGAGTTCAGAAAGATTTGTTGTCGGCGTAAGTGGTACCGGCATATTCGATATTCTGGCTGGTGGTGTCGTTGCTAACGAAGGTATCGGTTATATCGGCGCTAATGCTGCAGGACATGGTACGGCGACCGTATCCGGTATCGGCTCTCAATGGAACAATACTGATGCTCTCTATTTGGGCCTTACAGGGGCTGGCACACTAACGATCACTGATAATGGTGAGGTTTCAGCTTCAAGCTTAGTTATTGCAAGATATGCGGGCAGTTCTGGAACTTTAAATATCGGTTCGGCGGCAGGAGAGGTTGCCAGTACAGCAGGCACACTGGATACCACATCCATCACTTTTGGTGATGGTAATGGTCAAATTAATTTCAATCATACCGATACCTCCGGTTCATATACCTTCGCCCCTGCAATCAGTGGTGTGGGCAATATAGATGTGTATAGCGGCACCACCGCGATGAGCGGCCTTAGCGATTATTCTGGTGCGACGACAATCTATGGCGGCACATTGGCAGCCGGCACCACAGGAGCTTTCAGCCGTAATGCGAATTATATCACTCAGAGCGGTGGTACTGTGGACTTGCGCGGCTATAGCCAAACAATGGGTAGTTTGAATCACTCCGGGGACTTAAATTTTGGCAGTGTTCCGGGCACGATTTTAACTATTGCGGGTGATTATACCGGCAATAATGGTCTGCTGAATTTCAATACTTTGTTGAGTGATGACACCTCGGCGACCGATAAGCTGGTGGTTGAGGGGAATACCTCCGGCACCACTCTGGTTACGGTAACTAATGCAGGCGGTAGCGGCGCTTATACCCTGAACGGGATCGAGTTGATCACGGTTGCAGGTGTTTCTGATGGTGAGTTTATCCAGAATGGGCGCATTGTCGCCGGTGCCTATGATTACTATTTAGAGCGCGGAATTGGCAGTAATGAAGCTAATTGGTATCTGAATAATACTATGCCGGCAGAGGGGCCGGGTAGTCCAGGAACTCCGGGTACTCCAGGAACTCCGGGCGAACCTTCGCCAGTGATGATTGAGCGCCCGGAAGCCAGTGGTTACAGTGCCAACCTCGCGGCAGCTAATAACATGTTTGTTACTCGTCTGCATGACCGACTGGGTGAAACCCAATATATCGATGCCCTGACTGGCGAGCAGAAAGTCACCAGCATGTGGCTACGTAGCGAAGGCGGCCATAACCGCTTCCGCGATACTCAAGATCAATTAGGGACCCAGAGTAACCGCTATGTGATGCAACTGGGCGGGGATATTGCCCAGTGGAGCAATGACGGGTTGGATCGTTTCCATTTGGGGATCATGGCCGGTTATGGTAACAGCAAAAGTACCACCGAATCGCGTTTATCAGGTTATAGCGCCCGCGCCTCAGTGGATGGCTACAGCACCGGTATCTATGGCACTTGGTATGCCAATAGCGCAGATAAAACTGGCCTGTATGTAGACAGTTGGGCGCAATACAGCTGGTTTAATAACACCGTCAATGGTCAGGATTTAGCTGCTGAAGAGTACAAATCCAAGGGGGTAACGGCCTCGGTGGAAAGCGGCTATACCTTTAAAGTTGGCGAAAATGTAGCGAAAAACGCTAGCTACTTTATTCAGCCTAAAGCCCAGGTCACCTGGATGGGAGTGAAAGCTGATGACCATAAAGAAGCCAATGGGACTAATGTATCCGGTGAAGGTAACGGCAATATACAGACCCGCCTTTGGGTGAGAGCCTTTATGAGCGGTTATGCGGATCAAGATAAAGGTAAGGATCGCGTGTTCCAACCATTTGTCGAAGCTAACTGGATCCATAACACCAAAGATTTTGGCACCACCATGGATGGCATGACGGTGAAGCAGGCGGGAGCCGCCAATATTGGTGAGCTGAAACTGGGTGTTGAAGGCCAGTTGAGCAAAAAGGTGAATGTCTGGGGTAATGTTGGTCAGCAAGTTGGCAATAAAGGCTACAGCGATACGTCAATGATGTTAGGGGTTAAATTCAATTTCTAACCGCATATAATGTCTCATTAATTTGAGATAAACACTCGTTGCCCGGCCAGTCTAAGAACTAACCATTCTATAGATGCCGGGCTCTATATCTCAATTCTTGAGGCTATTACGCTTTAATTTGGCGGATATCAATTTTATCTCTGATTAATATGTGTATTTCATAAAGTACTGCATCACTCTATCGCCACGAACTAAGTAAAGATAATAGCCTTAATATCAGACGATAGACTAGGGTAAAAAGGCTAATTTTATGAGCATAATCAATTCTCGCCAACAAGTGATATTTAATTAAATTGCAAGTTATTAGTTATAGTCATTTATTTAAATTAAATTAGTTGGTCTGATTAGTAAACTTGACAATTAATTATCATCGTCTTTAATCATAATGTTTAATTAGTAACATCCTCGAGCTTATTATCTACAGGATATACATAATGGAAGAGATGCAGTTCCTTGTTGATAGCAAAGATAACTCTATTGCTTCATCGGGGATTTATTATTGTTACATTTATTACCAAGGTGTTTATAAAAGGGTATTTACCTATCGTAGGGCAAAATCAAGGCGATACGAAATATTGATTTTTATATTAAATTTCAACGTGTTATTTATGATTTCTGGTGTCGCTTTCGTATGTTTTCGCATCACCTTACAGCGGAGTTATGGAGGTTTTATGAAAAGAGTTATGCTAGTTCTCGCGTTAATGATGTCATCTTTTTTTACTTTTAGTCAGGATGTAGAGTTAAATAACTCGAGTGATTTATCACCAGTACCAATAGCAGTTGAGTCCCCGTCCTCTGAAGAAATTGATTGTTGTGAAATATGTTGCAATATTGCATGTGCGGGTTGTGGTCCATAAAAATCATTATTGAGTATTTACTGTGTATTGCGAAAATTACGTAAATGAGTTCGGCCTATAGTAAATTCCCTTTTATAAATACATTGGTCAGTTATGTGAATATTGGTGTTAAAAATCTCGCATATAGTCGTTAGTTTAATAACTAAGTATCTACCGGTTGGCAAATGCCTGTCATTACTCTAGAGAGAATATGCCCCTCTAATTTTGGCATCAAATTCTAGCTCAAAGATTTCACTCCCCGGTTTTTGATGACGTGAGTGGTTGGATGTCTTTCAGAAAGAGGCGGACGCGCCCCATAGTCACTAAAAAATAAAATATTAATTAAAATCATGTGGTAACCATCACTCTGGCACTTTTTTGGGCAGAATGGCAACAGCAGTGTATCAGGCGGTGCTAACCCAAAAAGTCATAAGATATATTTTGAAAAAATTATGTTTCTATCTAAATGTGCCGATCTAACTCATATTTACCTGCCGTTTACTTAGCTATTCATACAATCCGCCTACTGAATATCATAGTAGGACTCATGGTGAAAACACTTCTGTTAACCGGTGCCACAGGTTTCTTGGGCGGCGCAGTATTAGAAAAATTATTGTTAGAGAACTCAGATTTTAATTACTTGTTACTTGTACGGGCTAATACACCGGAGCAGGGCGTCACTCGCATTCGAGAGAATCTGGCGAAATTTTATTTACCTAATGCGCTACTGAATAAAATAAATGCCAGCCATATTTTGTTGGGTGACTTGGCGACACCGGACAGTTTTATTAATGATCCGCGTATTGATGACGTGACACATGTTATCAACTGTGCGGCAGTGGCATCATTTGGCAACAACCCACTCATCTGGAAAGTGAATGTTGACGGCACGCTAGCTTTTGGCAGAAGAATGTCACAAGTTGCTGGTTTGCAGCGATTTATTCACGTAGGTACCGCGATGTCTTGCACACCCGATGCCGATACTCTGGTCAGTGAGCGGGTATTATCCGCAGAAGATGACGCACATTTGGTGGAATACACTAAATCGAAATCGGCGATTGAGCGCCTGCTTGCGGAGCAATGCCCAACCTTGCCATTGGTTTTCGCCCGCCCATCTATTGTGGTCGGACATACGCGCTTGGGTTGCCAGCCCTCCAGTAGTATTTTCTGGGTCTTCCGCATGGCACTAATGCTGCGCAAGTTTATGTGTTCACTGGATGATTATATTGACGTTATTCCGGTTGATTACTGCGCGGATGCTCTATTGTGCATCTTGTTGCACCCAAATTTACCCGAAAATATCTACCATATTTCTGCCGGAGCAACGGACAGTGTCAGTTTTGCTGAAATTGATCAGGCCATGTCTTCTGCTGCCAGACAGAAACCTATGGGTACGGATTATCGCCAGGTAGAATATGGTGCTTTGGTGCAGATGAGAAATCAGTTAAAAGGGATTTTTGGCCCCTGCAATGAGCGGTTAATGTTGAAAGCGATGCGGTTATATGGCTCTTTTGCCATGCTAAACGTGCGCTTTAGCAATGAACGGCTGCTTAGCTTGGGCATGCCGCACTCGCCACGTTTCACCGATTATATTGCTTGCTGTGTGGAATCCAGCTCCGGCATGACTATTCAACAACAAATGGCGGTTGATTTTAAATAAGCTCATTTCCCCGTCGAGTTGTATCCGGCGGGGAGGTGCGGTTTCGATTTATTTCTCTCAACGGAATTTCACGACTTTTCACCACCTTTAACTCAATGTTGGTCGGTAATAATTCGGCTAGACTTAGGCTTTAGCATCTTATTGGAAATAGGAATGTTGTGCGCCTGAATAAAAAAATATCGCCATTGGATAACCTGATTTACACCCATTACCGCATTACTCACGCTTTGCGTATTACGCTGGCGTTTATCCTAACCTTCATGATTATCCGTTTGTTGGCCGTTCCTGAGGGCACTTGGCCACTGATCACCTTGGTGGTGGTCATGGGGCCGATATCTTATTGGGGCAATGTTTTGCCCAGAGCGATGCAGCGTATTGGTGGCACGGTTTTTGGTGCTCTTTCTGGTTTGATCGCCCTGTATCTTGAATCTTACTCTTTGACTCTCATGCTGGCATGGTGCGGGGTCGTCATGTTCCTGTGTGGCTATCTTACCTTAGGCAAACGTCCTTATATGGCCCTGCTAATTGGTATCACATTGGCAGTGGTCTGTGGTTCTGCGCCGGGGGATATGAATACCGCACTGTGGCGCAGTGGCGATGTTATTTTTGGCTCACTATTGGCGTTGGTTTTTACCAGCATTTATCCGCAGCGGGCTTTTACGCATTGGCGGATGCAAATGAGTGATAATTTGCGTGCGATTAGCCAAATTTATGCCGCCTATCTGTCACCTAATGTGGTCGAACGTCCGCGTTTAGAACCTAAATTAAAAGCGGCGCTTAATCAATCAGTGAAGATGCGCGCGCTGATTGCTCCCTCTAGCAAAGAATCCCATATTAATAAGGATGTTTTTGAGGCTATTCAGACATTAAGCCGCAATCTGATCTGCACGCTGGAATTGCTGGTGGATGCTTACTGGTCATCGCGGGAAAGCCACTTTATTATGCTCAATGCTAAAGGGTTACGCAGTACGCAACTGCTGACGATCCGCTCTTTGAATACCTTAAGTGACAGCTTGCGTGATGGCTCACCGGCCCGCGAGCGGGAGGTTGCCGCTGAGTTGGGTGAGATTGCCACTGAATTGAAATCCCTGATGTTGGCTGTTACGCAGGAGCAGCAAATAGAAACACCGATTTATGGCTATGTTTGGTTGAGTATGGAATTGACCAAACAGCTTGAGGAATTGGATGATCTGATTAATATGACTCTGCGCCGGTGATCAATTAGGGTTTAAAGTCGATGAAATTTCTGTCTGGCGGGTAAAGCAGGTAAGATAAGTCAATGAATCTTGTCACCAGGTACAGCAAAGCGGTATGGTGCAGGTAGCCTGGTCACCAGCAATTGAATTTGTGTAAAACTTAAGTGAAGGTGTAAAAATGGATAATGCAATTAAGCCGACTTTCCAGGACGTTTTGGAGTTTGTGCGTATGTTTCGTCGCAAAAACAAGTTGCAGCGTGAAATCGTTGATAACGAAAAGAAAATCCGTGATAACCAAAAACGCGTTCTGTTGCTCGATAACCTGAGTGATTACATCAAGCCAGGTATGAGCATTGAAGAAATTCAGGCCATTATCGCTGATATGCGTACTGCTTACGAAGATCGTGTTGATGAATACACCATCAAAAACGCCGATCTGTCTAAAGAACGTCGTGAGTTGTCGAAAAAACTGAAAGCGATGGGTGAAGTTAAGTAATTTTTTACCCGCGTTAAATCAAAAAGGCTGGTAATCAATACCAGCCTTTTTGTTGTCTATGACCATCCTGAATAGTGTTTAATTTGACGGTTTATCTGGTCGCAAGAAGCGAAGAACCGGCATATTAACCCCTTTAATAAAGATAAAGGCCAGCAGCAACGAGCCCCACAAGGCCATGGTGATATAACTACTGACCCCCATGATATTCAGCCCACTCTCCAGCATTTGCAGCAAGAACAGCGCCAGTACAATCCCGAAAATCTTACCAAAGCCGCCATCAGGATTTACCCCACCTAATACCGTGGCCAAAATAGTGATAAGCAACAGTGACTCGCCATAGGATGCTTTAGCCGAGTTCAGTTTTGACATCATCAGCAGCGCAGCAACAGCACACAGCAGTGATGAAATTACATAGACCCAAATTAGCGTGCGGCGAGTATTAATCCCTGAGAAAAAGGTGGCTTTTTCATTGGAGCCAGACAGATAGATCTGGCGGCCCAAGGGGGTTTTAGCCAGTATTAGCCAGATAATCGCCGCCACAGCAACAAACAGGTAGAGCGGCACTGGGATGCCGAGAAAATAGCTGCGATCCAGCGCCAATACATAGTTCGGAAAATTAGAAATAGCCGAGCCTTTGGAGATAAGCACATTCACACCTTTGAGCAAGGTCATGATGCCCAGCGTTGCCAGAATAGGGGATACCCGCACAATCGAGATAAGTATCCCATTAATCAGGCCGACCACTAAGGCGACTGATGCCCCCGCCAGCAGCATTAAAATCATTGAACTGAACGTGGGTGCCAGATGGGTGCAAACCCACGCCATCACCAGTGCACTGGCATTGGCGGTAGCAATAATTGATAAGTTAATCCCACCAGTTAGCATAGTGATAGCCATTGCCAGCGTTAATACTCCAGCCACTGGGATTTGTGAGGCAATGGACTGGAAGTTCGCTGCAGACCAAAAAACCTGCGGGATCAGCACACTGAATACCACCGCAACCAGCACCAACAGTGCGACCAGCCAGCGTTCGGTATGATCACGTTGAGTTGTTTTCGACATGGTTATATCCCTACCTTATGACGTTGGCCCCAGGCCGTCACACTGATGCTGATAACAATGACCAAACCGATAACCACGGTATGCCAGTACGACGAAATACCCAGTAAATTCAGGCCATTTTGCAATATCGCCAGTAAAATCACCCCCAGCAAAGTGCCGGTTAGGGTACCACGCCCGCCAACAATACTGGTCCCCCCCAGAACGACGGCTGCCAGCACCGTTAGCTCATAACCGAGCAATGAATCGGGGGCCACCGTCAATACGGTATAGGATTGCACCACGCCAGCAATACCGGACAAAAAGCCCATATAGCCATAGACAAACAGTTGCAGCTTGAGAATGCTGAACCCCATGCGCGATGCGGCTTCCTGATTGCCACCCAATGCATAAATTTGGCGGCCAATGCTGGTGCGAGTCATCAATAGGGCGGTGACAATAATGGTGGTCAGCAGTGTCAGGATAGGCAGTGAAAGGCCATAGTCATAGCCATCTGCGGCGGTGAATGAAAATAACATTGGCCCATGTTCAAACCATTCCGGGTAGGTATACAGCCAGACTCCCCGGCTGAGATACAGCAATAACCCATAGAATATATTCAGCGTAGAAATGGTAATAATGATGGATGGTACGCGCAGGCGATTAACCAACAGCGCATTTATCAGCCCCAGTAATAAGCCAATCCCCCCCGCTAGCGCGAAAGCTAGCGGGAAATTGCCACCAAACTTCACAATTAAGGTCACCATGACATATTGCGAAATAATGGTCATGGCCGGGAATGAAATATCAATACCGCCAGAAATCAAGACGATAAATAACCCGCAAGCCAGAATAGTTAACATGGCATAGTTATTTATCAAATCATAAATATTGGCGAGCGTCAGAAAATCTGGGCTGGTGAAAGCAAGATAAGTCGAAATAATCAATATAGTGAAAGCCAACATCACTTCATGGCGTTTCAGTTGTTCTTTATTGAATAGACCTGATTTAGCCACCTCAGGTTGATTAACTGCATGGGGGTTAGCCATTTACTACCTCCGCAATGGCTGCTTCGCTGCTGTTGCCCGGCAAAAACTCCTGCACCAGCTGCCCGGACCGCATGACTAAAATACGGTGGCTGTTAAAGTAAGCTTCATCAATCTCGTCGCATACCATCAATACCGCAATCCCCCGTGCGGCCAGTGCATTGATAATATTATAAATACCGGCTTTGTTAGCGATATCGACCCCGACGGTCGGAGAGTCGAGGATCAATATTTGCGGATCGGTTGCCAGCCATTTGGCAATGGCAATGCGCTGTGCATTCCCGCCGGATAACGTATTGACCGGCAAATCACTGTTACCGATTTTGATCGACAGATGTTTGACCATATCTTCCACCAGAGTATCGACCCGCTCAGTGCGCATCAGGTGGAAAGTATTTTTCAGTCGGTGCAAAACCGTGGCACTGATATTGTCGCGAATGGATTGCTCCATAATCAGCCCGGTGCTCATTCGGTCTTCCGAGACATAGCCGACCCCGGCCGCAATGGCATCACGGTTACTGGCAAAAATCATCGGCTCATCATTAATACGAATGGTACCCGACTCTGGCGTGGTTAAACCGAATAGGCTGAGACACAGCTCAGTGCGACCAGAACCCAGTAAACCGACCAACGAAACAATCTCGCCGGGGTGCAGAGTCAGTGAAATATTATGATATTCATTGCTGCGGGAAAGTTCTTCTACGGCCAGTACCGGCGGGCGGGCCGCAGTATAGGGAGGCAATACCTGAAAATCGAATTTCATGCCGGTCATCAACCAAGCCAGCCGTGCGTTATCCACCTCAGCCGCCGGATAGGTGCCGACCCAATCACCATCTTTCAACACCGTGATACGGTCTGAAATCTCCAGCACTTCACTTAAGCGGTGGCTAACAAATACCACACAGATATTGCGTGATTTTAGCTCGTGCACTACGCGCAGTAAGCCGTTAACTTCTTGGCGGGTTAGGGAGGCGGTAGGTTCGTCCATAATAATCAGGCGGGCATCTTGTGCCAGAGCGCGGCAAATGGCGACCAACTGTTTTTGGGCAATAGGTAAATTCTCAACCAATTCATCCAGATCAAGATGGGCATCAATGCTGTTGATGACGCGCTCGGCAGTCGCGCGCATCTGGCGTTTGTTCACCCACAGATGATGGTGGTAATGGTTCATGGCGATATTCTCAGCCACGGTCAGGTTCGGAAATAATGACAAATCCTGATAAATAACCTGAATCCCCAGACGGACGGATTCAATCGGCGTCAGGGTAGAGTAGGTTTTGCCATCGATAGTCATTGCGGCATCAGTATCGGGTTGATAGACACCGGAGATAATCTTGATCAGTGTCGATTTGCCACAACCGTTCTGCCCTGCGAGGCAATGAACCTCACCCGGTAATAGGGTCATAGCCACCTTATTTAGCGCCTTGACGCCATAAAAGGTTTTACTGATATTTTCCAGGGTAATGAATGGCTGCATACCTACATCCTCGTGATTCTGTTGGGCATTAATAGCAGAGCCGAAGACCATCCTCGGCTCTGCGATAACACAAAGAATCAATACAGCGAATCGACGTTATCTTTGGTCACTCTCAGCACATTGTGGAACTGAATCAGATGCTTATCCTGATCAACTTCCGCTTTGCCCACCCCTGGAATCTCCATGCCAGTCTCGATTTTCTCGCCTTTCAGCACTTTGTCAGCCACGGCTGTCAGCGCGTAACCGGCAGAACCTGGGTCATAGGTGACGCCCATGGCGATATCACCGCTTTTAACCAGTGAAGCCGCTTGAGATGGGATCATCATGCCAAACACATGCACGTTGTTTTTCGCCCGTTTCTCTTTCACCGCACGACCAGCACCAATTGGGCCTTGTGAACCGAAAGCGACGATGCCTTTCAAGTCACTGTGGGCTTTCATCAAATCCAGTGTGGTGCGGCGTGAGTCATCAATACTCTCGGCGACAGGCATACGGCTGGTCACTTCGAACATTTCTGGATAGTGCTCTTTCTGATATTTAACAAACAAATCGGCCCACAGGTTATGTTGTGGCACGGTCAGGCTGCCGACATAAATGACATAACCGCCTTTGCCGCCCATGGCTTTCGCCATCTCTTCCACGTTATCTGCGGCGAATTTGGCGTTATCGATAATTTCGATATCCCAGTTGGCGCTTGGCTGCCCCGGTGATTCGTTGGTTAACACCACGATACCGGCGTCACGGGCTTTCTTGAATACCGGCTCCAGCACATCGGCGTCGTTCGGTACGATGCTGATCGCGCTGACTTTTTTGGCAATTAAATCTTCGATGATTTTAACTTGTTGTGGCGCATCGGTGCTGGATGGGCCGACTTGATAGGCTTTGATGCCCAGATCTTTACCGGCATGTTCCACACCTTCACCCATGCGGTTAAACCACGGCATCCCGGCGATTTTCGAGATATTAACGACTTCGACTTCTTGCGCCAGTGCGCTGCCGGAGCACACCATCATGCTAAGCAAACTGGCGGCCAGTAAGGTTTTTACACTCAATTTTTTCATCTAAGGCTCCAAGAGCGGGTGTAGGTTGAGGTTATCGTTATTTCTTGAGGTGCTGGTGCAATATTCTTATCTGTTATTACATGAGTTTTATTTATGTTTTTAAAAAAATGAAGATTTAACAGGCATCAGATTTTACATCTGCACTACATTTCCTGTAGATGGACTCTAATACTCCGATAGCTATTTTCCCCATATCTTTGAATGCTATTTACATGGACAAAATAGCTGCTTTCCCTGTTTGTGACTGGGGTCATGATTCTGAGGGGTAAGGCAAAGGGAGTTACAAAAAAATGGTAGTAAAAAGAGGAATAACAATGCTGTTTACATGGATATTATGGTCTGCTGAGTGCTTGGAAGCTTAACTAGGGTGTAGGACTGAATAGCTGCTTATCTGACTATCGTACTCCGCCAGGTACCATAGCTAATAGGTGCTGGCGTGGGTAATGTTGTGTGATGCCGCGTTGCTGTAATTGCCAATATAACTTTTCGACATCATGACGTTGGCGGTTTAATAGCAAGCCGACCACACTGCCGCTGTGGGCCACATTCAGGCCATATAAATCCAGCTCCTCAACTAATGCCAGCAAGGCTGCAAAGTCGGGTTTGACCAATAAATGCTGGCTGGCTCGTGCACTGAGGGTGGTGGCTTGACCTAACAAGGAGCAATCGTGCTGGGCGGCGGCTTGCGCAAATAATTGCCATGCTTGCTCCAACGTGGCGGCACTTGCCAATAATGCTGTTTGACGATCACGCCGATGGTAGTCTTCGGTGCTGAGGATATGCGGACTTTCCAGTAGCAGAATATCTAGGTTGGGTTGCCAGTCATACGAAATTTGCGTGGCGGCGCTCTGGTGGTCAAATAAGGTTAGTCGCTGAAATAACGTGCTGTCAGTGGGCTCGAGATTAACACATAGGGTAGCAAGTGCAGCCTCATCGAGGGTTTCTCCCAGATGACGGGCAGTAGCCAGCGCGGTGGCAGCAATATCTGCGGTACTGCTGGCCAACCCTTTTGCCACTGGAATGGTGGACTCAAAACTGATGTGCAGGCCACGGGCCATCTCCACCGGCAGGCCGAAGTGCGCCAGTACTGCCGCCAGCATCTGGCGCATGCGCGGCCGCTCATGTTGACTTGGCGCGCCGTTGCTGACGGACACGGTGCTGAACCAGTTGACCGGGCAGGAAATCAGCTTCTCACCCCCCAGTATCCAGCCCTGAATCAACTCACCACAGGAGGCCGGGCAGCGGGCTTCAGCCATGGCTGAAAACCTGCCGCAGGGCGGTGATGAGCTGTTGGTTATCTGCCGCACTTTTAATGGCGACACGGTAGTGGTCGCGCGTCAGACCAGGGTAATTGGCGCAATGGCGGATCAGAATATGGTGCTGTAAAAGTGCTGGCTGCAAGTCAATTTCAGGTTTCAGGCAGCGCAAGAAAATATAGTTTGCCGTACCTTGCCACACCTGCAATGCCGTTATCTGACACAATTCCTGATATAGCCAGTGCTGCTGCTGTTCCAGCCATTGATGAGTGGCCTGAATATAAGGTTGGTCATCAAGAATAATCTCACCCGCCAGTGCCGCAAATGCATTGATAGTCCAAGGCTCGCGCTGTTGCTTCATCTGGCGGATAGCGGCCAAATCACCGCTGAGCAAGTAACCCAAGCGCAATCCCGGAATGGCAAAAAATTTAGTCAGTGAGCGCAATACATATAAGCGAGGGAAATCAGCTAATTGAGGCGTTAATCCCGGCGCATCTGGCAGAAAGTCGATAAAAGCTTCGTCGACAATCAGGGCGATTTGCAGTTGATGGCAGCACTGCACAATGGCTTGCAACAGCGCAGGATCTGGCATCAGGCCGGTTGGGTTATTGGGGGTCGCTAGAAACAGGCAATCAGGGCGCTGTTTTTCCAAGACGCTGAGTAGGCGCTCATCGGGCTGATAGCCGTCGGCTTCGCTCATTGCATAATCATGAATCTGACAACCCGCACGATGCAGGGCACGGCGGTATTCCGCAAAGCCGGGGGTCAGCAGCATTGCTGTTCGCGGTTGCAGATACTCTACTACGGCATAAATCAATTCGGTGGCACCATTGCCCGCCATGATGTTTTCCGGCAAGCAGTGGTGGGCGCGCGCCAGTGCGCTGTGCAATTGGCGGTACTCAACATCAGGGTAGTGTTCAGCACGGGCTAACTGTTCAACAATGGCAACCTTTAAAGAATCCGGCATACCCAACGGGTTGATATTGGCACTGAAATCAATGATGTTCGCTGCATCTGTCCCGATTTTTAGTGCCATTTCCAGCACATTCCCACCATGCTCACTCATCGCTACATTAAACCCTTAGTTAGCTTGTGCGTTTAGAATACCATAGGCGAGGGAATTGAGTTTAGCGACAACACTTCTGGTGTGAATGCCAGAATCTCCCGCAGGCGCACCACCTCGCCAATAACAATCAGAGCCGGGGCCGATAAACCTTGCGCGGCAACTTGGTCTGCCAGAGTGAGCAGTGTGCCGCTGGCGACTTGCTGCTGCTGATGGCTGGCGTACATCACCACGGCGGCAGGGGTGGTTGGCGCTTTACCTCCAGCGATCAATTGCTGGCAAATCGCCGCCAGTTGCGTCATCCCCATCAGGATAACCAACGTACCTTCCAATTTGGCGAGTGTGGCCCAATCTTGCGGCTCATTACCTTGGCGCAAGTGGCCGGTTATCACATGAAAACCGGAGGCATAATCTCGATGAGTTACCGGGATCCCGGCATAGGCCAGCCCGCCAATAGCCGAGCTTATCCCCGGTATCACTTCAAAGGGAATATCGGCCAGTGCCAACGCCTCGGCTTCTTCCCCCCCGCGGCCAAACACATAAGGATCACCGCCTTTGAGCCGCACGACATTTAATCCGCGCTGCGCGCAATCAACCAGAATCTGATTAATCTCTGGCTGTGGGACTAAGTGGTGATTAGGATTTTTGCCCACATTAATCATTTCGCAGCCATCTGGGGCTTCAGCCAGCAACTCGGCACAGACCAAACGGTCATAAACCAGTGCTTGGGCCCGACGAATCGCCTGTAATCCTTTTACGGTAATCAGCGCCGCATCCCCTGGCCCTGCGCCCACCAGCCAAACTTTCCCACTTTTCATATTATTTCTCATTGTATGGCGAGAGCCGGTTGTACCGGCAGATGCAGTGCCACGCGCAGAACATCACGGGCAATCATTAATTCTTCATTGGTATTGACGATAGCAATTTGCACTGGGGCATTATCCTGTTGGATAAAAAACTGATTTTTTAAGTTTTTCTCTTCATCCAGTTCAATTCCCAGAAACGCCAATTCGCGGCATATTTGCTGACGGGCAGTGCGGGCATTTTCCCCAATTCCGCCGGTAAAGATCAGCGCATCAATTCCGCCCAACTGCACAATATAGCTGCCAATCACGGCACGAATTCGTTCGGCAAATAGCTCAAGAGCAACCACCGCGCGGGGGTTACCATTGCTAGCGGCTTGCTCCACATCACGGTAATCATGTGAGATCCCCGAGATACCCAACAAACCGGATTGGTTGTTGATCAGATAGTTAATTTCAGCCGCACTTTTGCCTTCGGTTTGCTGAATAAAAGGCAGAATTGAGGGGTCAATATCGCCGCTGCGGGTACCCATCATGATGCCCGCCTGCGGGGTAAAGCCCATGGAGGTATTCACCGAGCGCCCATTGCCAATGGCGCAGATGCTGGAGCCGTTACCCAGATGACAGGAAACAATTCGCAACTCCTCCAGTGGTCGCCCCATACGTTCGGCACAGACCGCACTGACATACTTATGGCTGGTACCGTGAAAACCATAGCGGCGAATGCCCAGCTCTTCATAGTAGCGCCACGGCAGCGGGTAGAGATAAGAGGTCTGGCTGAGTGTTTGGTGAAATGCGGTATCAAATACCGCCACGGCGCTGGCATGGGGCAGGGCTTGTTGAAACACGCGGATACCCAATGCATTAACCGGGTTATGCAACGGGGCCAGAGTGCCAAGTTGCTCAATTTTATCCAACACTTGCGGGGTTATCAGCACTGAATCGGCAAAAGCTTCGCCCCCGTGCGCGACACGATGGCCGACGCCACTGATTTCATCCAGTGAATCAATAATATTGTGTTCGATAAGCGCCTTAAGCAGGTGTTCGGCACCTTGGCGGCAATCGGCTATTGGCAGGGTTTCCCGCCATTTCACATCACCAGCCCGCAGGTTAAACACCGCATCATCCATGCCGATGCGCTCGATTAATCCCTGACACAGTACCTGCTCATCACCTTGGCCAGTTTGCGCATTTAGCATGGAAAACAACTGAAATTTCAACGAAGAACTGCCGGCGTTAATCGCCATAATCTTACCGGGCATGCGACTCTCCAGAATGATTCAAAAATGTCATAAGGTCAGTTAACCCCTCGCCAGTCAGCGCCGAGGTCACAAAAATATGGGGTGCGCCCGCTTGAGTCAGGCAATCCGCGGCCCACGCCAGTTGCTCTGGGTGGCTGACGGTGTCGGCTTTGCTGATAATGCCGACCACCGGTTTGTTGAAAACCTGTGCCAACATGGGGGCGAACCAGCTTTGTGTGGCATCGGCGTTTTGCACCAATCCCACCACATCGGCCTCACAAGCGCTGGCAAGTAAGGCACTGTATAAACAACGGTTTTCCAGATATTCACCCGGCGTGTCGATGGCATTGTCCTGCCAGATAATGGCCTGGGTTTTCTGGTAATTGAGTGCCTCGCCCTGCAAGCGCTGAATCAGCGAGGTTTTACCGCACTGACTGGGGCCAATTAACATGATGCGCTGCATGGCATCAGGTCCGAGTCATCGGGCAAGCAGTAAACTTCATCATGTCACCCAAGGTGTGAATCACTTGTTTGAGCGCATACTCCACCGCCGAAACATCGCCGGTAAACACCACTGCGCCGGTAAAACGGTCGATAAAACCAATCTCGACTGCACCGGATTTAGTGGCGATATCACTGGCAATAATGGATGCTTCGCTGGGGGTGATGGTCAAAATACCAATGGCACTGCTGACATCGTTTAACCCCAATTTTTTATAAAGTGCCTTATTGGGGTTGGCTATCAGATGCGCGAGAGTTATCTGTTTACCGGGAACATATTCCTGAATCACGCGCTCGGGGGTGCTGTTCGTTTCCATCATGCCTCCTGAACTAACTGACGCCACAGCGCCTCATGGGGACGTGGGATAACGGCGCTGTAAACCAATAATCCCTTTTCACCGGCGCACTGGCTGGCCACCTCCACGGCGGTTTGCACATCGGCAATATCACCACTGAGCACTTGGTAGCATTTGCCGCCAATGCCAAACGCCATATGAATACGTACCAACGTGACATTGGCGGCCTTGACGGCGCGGTCGGCCGCGGTAATACAGGCCGCCACACTCCAGGTTTCGACGACCCCTGCCGCCTGACGGTTTTCCACCGGATTCAAGCCGCTGATAGCCGGTAATACTGAGGGATGAAGGTTGGGGAGCACGATGCTATCAACCAATAAATGGCCGCTGTGTCGCTCGCCATTTTGTACTGACTGGCTGACCGCACCGATATCGCCGCCGACCATCAGCAGATACTTGCCGGGGCACAGAGTTTTGCTCACCAGCAGGTTGACGTTGGCACTTTTTAGCATCAGATCGCAGACTTCCATCCCTTTGGCGATACTGCTTAATTCAACAATTCCAATGGCTTGTGACATGCCCACTCCTCTTTAAGAAACCCGGTCAATGGTGATGGCGCTGGTACTGATGGCGGTGATAACACCGCGGATACTGGCGTGTAGTGGTGCACCCAAGGCACTGTTTGGGATCTGCCCGATCAGTTGGCCTTGCTCTACTTGTTCACCCACAGTGACAATGGCTTCGGCGGCCGCACCAATATGCTGGCGCAGCGGCAAAATGACCTGTTGGGGCAGATAAGCCTCTTGGTTAAATGGAGCGGCTTGATACCAGTCAGTCAGATCCAGGCGGGCAATCAGTCGGGATGTCGGCACCATACGGTAATTAGCCATCGGGTCGGCTGCGCGCAGCTCACCTTGATAACGAGCACCTTGTGCTCGCAACTGGGTTTTCAGCAGGCGATTAATGCGCATTGGCGAGATATCCACCGGGCAGGCGTAGCTTTCACACACCCCACACTCTGAGCAGGTGAGGGCGCTGAGCAAGATATCCGGGGTAGCAACTTGTTGATAGATAATCGCCCGCACCAGCAGATGCGGTGGCAATTCATGGCCGATCAAGTGGCGTGGGCACAGCTCGGTGCACATGCGGCACTGTTCACATACCGTGCGGGCAATGGCTAACACATCTTGATCACTGCGGGCGCGGCGAGTGATGAGTAGATGGTCAGCGGGCAGCACCAACAGGCCACCGGTGGTTTTAGTCACCGGTTGGTCAAGGTCATGCACAGCATGGCCCATCATCGGGCCGCCATTGATATAGGCCGGGTTATTGATGGTGACGCCACCGGCTAGCGCCAGCACTTCCCGCAGCGGAGTACCCAATGGCACCGTAAGGGTTAATGGCCGCGCCACCGCGCCATTCACTGTCAAGGTACGACGAGTCACCGGCCATTGTTGTTCAACCGCGCGCGCCACATTAAGCAAGGTTTGTACGTTATTGACCACCACGCCAATACTGACGGGCAGAGCCGCAGGGGGCACCCGGCGACCGGTAGCCAGCCAGATAGTAATCACTTCATCACCGGCGGGGTAAACGTCGGGTAAAATATGCAGGCGAATCTGTGCGGGCAGCAGAGGAGTCAGCGCCGCGATCGCCGCTACATATTTGGCTTTCAGCGCAATAATTCCCTCGCGCGCGCCAGTGGCGGTCATGCCATACAGCACCCCACGCACCAGCCGCGCAGCCTGACGCGGGATCAACTGCTGGTCCACTTTCAGCATCGGCTCGCACTCAGCGGCATTGACCAGGAAAATATCTGCTTGCGCCTGAAGCTTCACCGCGGTCGGGAACCCAGCCCCACCCGCCCCGACCACACCGGCATCACGTACCCGCTGCTGGATGGTGGCAGCATCACATTGCGCCAGTTCTCCATAAGCAGGGGGAGCGCGCAGTAAGGAGGCATCAGGCATCTGAATATCACTCATAAAGTGCCTCGATAATTGCGCGGATGTCATTATCGTCAGCTGGGCGTGGATTCGTGCGCAGTGTGACGTCCGCCAGTGCGGCGGTTATCATGTCCGGGATCCGTTGTTGTAACTGGCGCTCGTTTACTTTCATCGCCGCTAAGGGTTGAGGTATCCCGCACTGGCGTTTCAATAGCTCAATTTGATGAATGAGCTGATTGACGGCCCCTCGTTCATCACCTTTTACCGGGCTGAAATGGCATATTTTCGCCAGTCGGGCATAACGTTTACGCGCCCGTACATCGGCGGCATTAAAACGAATGACCGGCACTAACAGCAGCGCATTCGCCAAACCATGAGCGATGTGAAATTGCCCGCCCAACTGGTGCGCGATGGCATGATTGATACCCAGCCCAGCCTGACTGAATGCCATGCCAGCCAGGGTGGAGGCATTGTGCATTTTGCCGCGGGTAATCAGGCAATCACCTTTACGGCAAGCGGTTGGCAGGTGACGAAACACCAACTGCACCGCTTTCTCTGCCAGTGCATCGGTAAAATCACTGGCGCGCGGCGACACATAGGCTTCCAGCGCATGTGTCAGCACGTCCAGCCCGGTGTTGGCGGTGATAACCGGTGGCACTGTTGCTACCAGCGCCGGATCCAAAATGGCGATATCCGGGTAAATCTCATCGTCAAATAGAGGATATTTAATACTTTTTTCCGGGTCACTGATCACGCAAGCACTGGTGACTTCCGAACCCGTGCCGCTGGTGGTCGGGATGGCGATACAGGTTTCTATCTCCAGACCTTGCTTGCGACTAAACCAGACAATGGCTTTGGCCGCATCCAGCGCCGAGCCACCACCAAAACCGATCACAATATCCGGGCTTAGCGCATGCATTTGCTCGATACCCTTGACCACGGTGGCGATATTCGGGTCCGGCGTGATATCGCTGAACAGGCTTATCTGATTGTCGGCGGGCAGGGCTGTTTTAAGGCGATCCAACAGCGGGGACGTCGCCAGAAAGCCGTCGCAAATTATCCAGATTTTGCGCTGATGGAAGCGTTGCAGCACTTTGAGGCTGCCTTCCCCGCTATAAATGCGTGTTTGCAGGAAAAAAGTCTTCATACGTCCTCGCTCAGCGAATAGAAAAACCGTTGGTCAGTACACAACGACGTTGGCGCGCAAAGGTGCGAGCTGACGTGGTGCCTTCTCCGGTCGGGGTGGCGATGGTAAAAGTGGTAAAGCCTTCGCCACCGACGCCAATCCCGGCATAGGACGGGCCGTTTTTGACAAAAATAGAGGTCTGCAATAGACGGGCAGCCAGATTCAGGCGCGAAACATTCTGCGAATGCATGGTTGCGGTGTGATGCAGGCCGGCTTCGACTTGCAGTGCCAGTGTCAGGCCGGCATCAAAGTCCTTTACCCGAACGACCGGTAACAGCGGCATCAATTGTTCAGTGGTGACTAGAGGATCGTCACCGGCCACTTCAACCAGTAACAGACGCGGTGCTTTGGCCGGGCAACTGAGTCCGGCGGCTTTCAGCAACTCAACCGGGCTTTTGCCGACCAGGTTTTTATTGGCGTGGCCCTGCGGGGTCAGACAGGCTTTGCGCAGGCTGTCGACATCTTGTGGATCACTGATAAGCAAAGCATCGAAAGCCTGCATTTGTTGCAATAGGCGGTCGGCGACACTCTCCACTACTATCAAGCTTTTCTCTGCAATGCAGGGCAGGTTATTGTCGAAAGATGCACCGGCCACAATATCCTGTGCCGCTTTTACCAATTCGGCGGTTTCGTCCACCAGACAAGGCGGGTTACCGGCTCCAGCCCCAATCACTTTCTTGCCGCTTTTCATGCCCATGGCCACAATGGCTGGCCCGCCAGTAATGGCGAGTAAGGCAATTTTGTCGTGCGCCATCATCTGTTGCGTAGCTTCAAAACTGGGGTCTTTCACCGTCACCACCAGGTTGCGGATGCCACAACTGTGGAAAGCGATCTCTTCAATTTGGGCAATTAAATCCAGCGATACTGCTTTGGCACCGGGGTGCGGACTGAAATAGACGGCATTACCGGCAGCCAACATGCTGATACTGTTGTTGATAATGGTTTCCGTCGGATTGGTGCTGGGGGCGACGGAACCAATCACGCCAAATGGCGAGAATTCAAATAACACCATGCCGCCATCCCCGGTCAGGGCGGTGGTGGACAAATCTTCAATGCCGGGGGTGTTTTCCAATGCCGCTTTATTTTTCAGGAATTTATCTTCTTTATTCCCCATGCCGGTTTCGCTGGCACCGCGTTCAGATAAAGAGGCTAGCTGCGGTTTGAGTTGCTCACGAATAGCGCTGATAATGGCGCTGCGGGTTTTCATCGGGCTCTGCTGATAGCGCAAAAATGCGCTATGGGCGGCATTCACTGCTTCATCCACGCTGGCAAAAATAGCGCTGGAGGCAGACGCAGTTGCGGGCGTCAGTTGCTCGGTGAGGATAGTGCGAATGAGAGACTCAAGGTTATTAATGTTCATTATTCATTCCTCAGATGTAAAGCCGATATGGCCGCTTCTGCTATGTGCATATCTTGTTCGACGCTACCGCCGCTAATCCCTAAACCGCCTACCAGTTGGCCATTGCGCCACAGCGGGTAGCCGCCACCAAAACTCACCACTTTACCGCCGGTGCTGGCTTCCAGTTGGAACAGGTCGGCCCCCGGCTGAATAGCGTTGCTGAGTTGGTGTGTGGCCGTTTTCATCGCCACCGCGGTCCAGGCTTTTTTCGGGGCCAGCTCACTGCTCACCAGTAGGGTGTCGGGCATACGGTAGGTCATAATCATATTGCCGTGGCGGTCGACCAGTGCCACGACCACCGCAATATGTAATTTCATGGCGGCATCGATAGCCAACTTAACCAACTGATGGACATCAGAAAATCCGAGTCCGGCAGTAGCGGGTGGTGTGGTTTGCGCCGCCGCAGTAGGGGGTGCTTGCATGGCTGATGCCTCAGTGGCCGCCAGATAACGGGCTACCACGGTTTGAGCGGTTTGTTGTAACTGCTGGCGCTGGTCTTCATCGCGAGCCAGTGCATACAGGCAATCGGATAACCGATTCAGGTATTGCAATAGCACCGGGCGCACGGGCACTTGCTCTGCCAGTTCAATCAGCCGCCGCTCGCAGCGCCGCGCCAGAGTGCGGGCAAAATGCAGCCGGCTACCGGCTTCGGTATTTCCGGGCAGGATAAAACCGTGCACCGGGGGTAACTGCGCCATGCAGCGGTCAACGGCGTGTTCCAGTGCATGAATGTCTTGTTCGTGAATACTTTTGCGGCCAACTGGCGGAGTCTCGATACCTTCACTGGCCAGTTCGGCACTGAAATAAAACAGCTGATGCTGTACGGCATCGAGTAACAGAAGGTTTTCCTCACCTTGTGCTACACGGGCACACAAACTCAGTGCGGCATTCAGTTCATCCAGGGTGCCGTAGGTTTCTACCCGTGGGTGGCTTTTTTTCACCCGTTGGCCGGTGAACAGGGCCGTAGTCCCCGCGTCACCTGTTTTGGTATAGATGCTCATAAAGTCACCTGCTCAATCAGTAAGAACACTCATCGACGATGGCGACGATCGCCAGATCGATGGCATCATTCGGCTCGGCAAACACCCGCCGGGCGCTGGACCCTCCTGATAACAGCACCAACTCTCCCTGACCGGCACCCACCGAATCGACCGCCACTTCATCCGGCGTCTTGCTATCCGGTGGCAGCGAGCCATCACCGGCAACACGGCGCACCAACAGCAGTTTTTTCCCAATCAAGGTGGGTGATTTTTGCGTTGAGACCACGGAACCTACCACTCTGGCCAGTTGCATGATTTACTCCTGCCTTAACAGTTGAATGTGACCGGCTGACAACTGGTCTTGCGCCAGCGGTGTCACCAGTGTGTGGTGGTCAATAAGCAACCAGCCGGGGCCGAGTGTGGCAATATCGCGATAACTCAGTACCTTACCGGCATAGAACCGCACGGCTATGCCACGGCTGTCACTGAATGTCAGCGGCAACGGGCGCAGCGCAGCGGCGGGCAGTGCGGGCAGTAACTGGTGGTGCAGGCTGATATGGACTTTCATCCCCCATGACCAGGCTTCGTTCAGTGCGGCTACCGCCGGACAGTGGGTATCGGATTGCGCCAAGCGGCAGATAAATGCCAAATCCGGTAGCATCAGGTGCAGATTGGCATGTTGCACGAATACCGCTGGATCAAGCCCGGCGCGCAGTTGAGGCAGCAACAGGGCGTGAACCCGGCGCTCGCGCTCAGCCAACCGCGTGACAATCTGGCTGACCAGTTGCTCGGTTTGCGCCTGAGTCAGATTCATGGTTGCGTTGTCCGTGGTGGCGTCAACAAAGTGGCAAAGGCGGCCGGGTCGTCGGCACCTGCGGCATTGGCCTCGTCGGTATCGATGTGCATTTCCAGTCTCATTTGGGGTGAAACGCGAATAGCGACATCGTCCATAATTAAGCGACGACCACTGCCCTGAATGGCTACCTGCACCCGGTCGCCGTGTTTTACCCGGTAAATAAGGGCATCCAGCGGTGACATATGAATATGGCGCAGTGCCACAATCACCCCATGGGGCAGTTCCAGCTCAGCGTACGGGCTGACCAGCCGGATTGCCGGGGTGCTGTCCAGATTGCCAGACATGCGCAGGGGAGCATTAATCCCCAAGATGCGGGCATCGGTGCGGGAAATTTCCACCTGGCTGCGGCTACGTAACGGGCCAAGAATCCGAACGTTTTTTAGGCTGCCCTTTGGCCCGACCAAGGTTACCGTCTGTTCGGCAGCAAATTGGCCGGGTTGCAGCAGCGTTTTTTTCTCGACCAGCGGTTGGTCTGGGAACAATTGCTGGTAGTCCTGCACCGAGAGATGCAGGTGTCGATTGGAAACCCCAAGCGGGATCGGACGAAGACGCATTTCGTCGAGGATCTTACTGACAACGGGTTCCAGTAACGCTTTTTCCATCAGACTTTTCCTCGTTTACCCAAGTGGATACAGCGAAAGCGAGGCTCACCTTTATGGCGTCGGCAAGCCGGATCGAGACAGAGATTACAACTCACGCGCGGAGCTGGCTGGGCCTCACTTTCATCGGTGCTAACTGCGGGTTCGGCAGCACTAATGGCCTGTTTGGGCGCATCATCGCTGGCGATATCAGCAGGTTGCTGGGTATCGGCTTCTTCTGTCTCTTCAGCAACTGAGCGGGTTTCTACTGCCGGTTCGACAGCTGTCACCTCGGCAGCGGCTACCTCAACAGCAGCCACCGCAACAGCAGCCACCGCAACAGTAGGAGCCAGCCAATAGGTCATCAGCGCTGTTGCCGGACGGGCCAGCACTGCGCGTGAGACCAAACCATGATGCTGTTCGGCAAAGGCGGCACCGGTACTGATTGCCGCCTGAACCGAGGCCACATCACCGGTCAGGCGGATTAACATCCAGCCGGAGCCGTTGGTTTTTTCTATCCCGATCAGCTTGACGGATGCCGCTTTTGCCATGGCATCCGCCGCGCCGATCGCCAGCGCTAGACCGCTAACTTCAAGTAAACCCAGTGACGTTTTCACGCTGTGCTCCTCTTCTTACCCTTAGGCAGAGGTCGGTAAAATGGCTTCTACATCGCTATGCGGGCGCGGGATCACATGGCAGGATTTAACTTCACCCACCGCGCTGGCTGCCGCAGAACCGGCATCAACAGCTGCTTTTACTGCGCCGACATCGCCGCGAACCATGACAGTGACTAAGCCAGAGCCGATTTTTTCGTATCCCACCAGTTGTACGTTGGCAGACTTGACCATGGCGTCAGCTGCTTCGATAGCCGCGACCAGGCCTTTGGTTTCAACGAGTCCGAGTGCGTTGTTCATAGATTTGAGTTCCTTGTTATAAAGTTAGGGCTATCTTGTTTGCCATTTTGAACCCCGGCAGTGCTCGCCATCCTCACGTACTGTTTGTACGCTCCGGTGGCTGTGCGCTGGCGGAGTCCAAACTGCCTGCACTGATAACGCCCTGCTATTTGAGTGTGGAAAACTTAAACGGTAAACCTTTAACCAACCGGGCGGCGTTGTTGCCGAGTCGCCGTAGTTGGTCTTCGTCTTGTGCCCACGCCTGCCGGAACAGCGGGCTAGCGGGCGGTAAATTACGGTAATGCACCACTACTTCGTCGGCCGAACATGCCAACCCCACCAACAGTGGAGAGCGGGTGGCTGCCTGCCAGGCGCGCTGTATGGCATCGGTGTCATCGTCTTGCTGCCATTGCCAGGGAATGCCTTCTTCCTCTATGCCCAGTAACACCTGGTGCCAGATGGCCTCTGGTGTTTGTGAGGTTCGGCTGATTACGATGGCGGGAGCATCATTGGTGAAGTTCATCAGTAACTCTCCCGCTGATAGGCCAGAATCAGCCCGGTTGCCACCGCATTGCGCGGACCTTCACTGGCGCGAATATTGCCGCGCCCTGCCACCAGCTTGTAGTGGGAGAGGGCATCGGTCACCAATTGCGGGATTTCGAAGTCCAGCGACGAGCCGCCGACCAGCACCACGAAGGGAATATCGCGGATATTGCCGGTTGGGCTGACTTGACGCAGGGCGCGTAGCGCATTGGTGACAAACACCCGCTCTTTCGCCGAGCGGCGGATATTGCGCACTTTCTCCAGTGCGTAATCCCCCGGCAGTGGCACCAGACCTTCCGGTTTGACGACCACCAGCCGGGCAAAGACCTCGGGCGGCAGCGGTTGTGGGAAGAACTGCACGCTGCCGTCTTCGTGGCGCAGGTGGAACAGACTTTCCACTTTTGCCAATGGATATTTCTTGATGTCTTCGGCCAGATAGCGGTCTTGAAGATCCAGTTCAGAGGCAATGATCATCGTGACCATGTCTCCGGCTCCTGCCAGATGAGTCGCCACTATTTGACCTTGGGCATTGATGATGGAGGCGTCGGTAGAACCCGCGCCCAAATCGAGGATGGCGAGTGGCCGTCGCGTCCCTGGTGTGGTCAGCGCGCCGAGTATCGCCGCTTCGGCTTCCGCCCCCCCGACCTGTACATCAATATTCAGGGTCTTCTCGATTTCACTGGCAATATGCGCCATTTGCAGACGATCAGATTTCACCATGGAGGCGATACCTACCGCCTGCTCGAGCGAGAACTCGCCCGCCAGACCGCCAATGACATTGACCGGCACGGCGGTGTCGACCGCCAGCAAGTCTTGAATAAAGATTTCATTGGCTGGTTTGTTGGTCAGTTCTGCCATGGTATGGCGCACGTGCTCGAGCATGCCGCCGATATTGGTGCCGGGTTCACCGCTGACATTGTCCAGATGCCGAAAGCTGTTCACTGCGGTCATAATGGCTTCACTGCCGCTGGCAACATCCACACGGACAGTGCGACCCTCGGCAAACAACTCCAGATGACCGGCCGGTATGGCGCGCGCTTTGACATCCCCTTCAGGTGTTTTGACGACCACCGCTGAACGAGTGCCAATCAAGGCGCGCGCGACCGGAACAATGTTTTTGGTTTCTTCGGCACTGAGTTCAAATACCGTGGCAATGCCATAAGGGTTAGAGAGGTTTTCAATCACCTGACCCGGCATGGCAACTTCAACCGCCGCCAACATGCCCATGGGGATGCGGTCGATATGCAGCACCTCATCTACAATCGGCAGCGGGTGGTTTAGGCGGTTGCTAACCAGTACGCCATCATCGCGTTGCAAGATAATCGCGGTAATGCGGTATCCGGCACCGTTAGCGGCGTTGACCACGGCGGCGACATCAGCAAAATCGACAGTTGAGGGCACCACCAGAATGTAAGGTTGGGCGGGATCACGAGTTACCAGCTCATCAATAGTGATGGTCAGCCCGACACCCAGCCCCAGCCCTCCGGGGGTTTTCGGGTTGTGGCCGATCATGGTGGATTCAGTGATTATGGTTTCAGTGATGGTTTCCATCGCCACATCACCAATTACCGGGGTTGCCTCATTGATGCGAATCAGACTGATATCACTGAGGGTGATACCGGCCTTTTCCACCAACATATTCAGCGCCTTATTGATGCCGAATAGATTGCGCTGCGTCCCCTTGACACCGGTGGTCTCCGTCAGAGTGCTGGCAACAAACTGTAACTGACCGTCAGTTGCGCATTGTGCCAATGCCACTTCTGTTGATGAATTACCGATATCCACACCGACTATATACCGCCCCATATTCCTTCCCTTAAATTGCTGACAGCTTATTTGCCCACATAACCCTCTGCTTGCGCCGAGGTGAGCGAAGGGCCTATATGGCTAGGAGCGCTCCGGCGACTTACGCCGCTACGACCCCAATGACATATCTCCCTTCGTTTGCTATTGCTGAATTAATCGTCGCCTTTCAGCTTCTTGCGCTGGACATACAAAACGGCAGCTTCGCGCACAAAAGCGGCGCAAATAGTGGCTTGGTATGTTTTTTCCAGATCATCGGCGATGGCATTCAACTCTTCTTTACTGGAGCGGAATGGGCGCAGGGCGTTATAGATATCCAACACCTTGTCATCTGGCACCGCAGTCAGCTCGGCCGCACGTTCGAAGTTCATTGCCAACAGTGGGCGACCGGCATCTTTGGCGATAGAGGCCTGAATACGCAGGATTTCCGGTGTAATACGTAAATCCTGTGAGGTCACACTGCCGTTCAACACGTTAGCCAGCGTCAAGTCATCCAGAGTTTTATTGGTGGCGGTTTTAACCCAGTCTGGGTGCTTATTCGCCAGCGGATAGTCAGAGACTTTGGCATCGCTGCGCGAACTGGCTGCCGGTGCTGGGCAAGCAGCAGGCGACTGGCCTTGCAAGCTGTTCATCTTGCTCAACACATCGCGAACCATGGATTCAATAGCTTCGGAATTCATTGTGTTTTCCTTTGTTAAAGCGCTACCCGGAGTTCCTGAGGATTCTTGCCAGTCACCACATATTTGGTTTCTTTAATGTGCAGAATCGCTGATTTAGCCTGATATTTTGGCCGGGCCATTTGGTCATTCAGAGTTGGAACCGGTTGTGGTGACTCCCGCTTGGCGTAACGCGCGGCGTTTTTGCCAATCAGCCGGTAGGTTTCCAACGTCAACAACGGTGCTTGCGGGAACAACTCCAGATTGGAGAGTGGCGGCAGACCTTGCTGATGAATAACCGTGGTGCCTTTTGACTGAATGCCGATAGAAATCCCGGAACCACTCAGGCGGTTGCCTTCGACGGCAACAAAGGCCACGTCGGAGGATTTAAAGCAGCGGATAACGCGCGCCTTAATCCCTTCCTCTTCAATACCGGCAATCAGTTCGCGCAGAATGTTTTTATGCGGTATCCCGACGATATTGGCGGTTTGTGACAGACCAAATGCTGGCCCAACCGCAATAATGACTTCGTCCTGTTGGCTGCCGGGGCGGGCTTCACCTACTTCAGTGAGAAAATCCCCTGCTGCTCCAGTGCTTACCGCCGCTACGGGTTGAGTCTCTTGCTTAAAGGAGACGGTATTCTGGTCTCCCTGCATTTCCTGTAATACGCCCTCAATAATTTGGCGTAACAGTTTTTCGTTAATATCCACCATCTCGTGAACCCCTTAGCCAAGCTCATTCGGATCAAGCGCGTTTGGAATATTTTTGATCTCTTCCCAACGTGCACCTTCCAGCCGGTAACCGGTAGCTGGCCCTGCGTAGTCATTGACGTCATTCACTGCCGACAGCACTTGGTTGTCGCCTTTGATGATCGCCGAGGTATGCAGATAGTCACCGGCAATCTTGGCTTTCTGGATGTTGAGCATGTCTTGCGCCACATCTTCGAAACCGCCTTGTGCCAAGGCCTTAACCACTTCCAAACCGGTGCGGTTTTTGCTGATGATTTCCTGAGCGAACTTGATGTCTTCGACGATGTTACGTTCCGGCATATCTTTCGAACCGTGGGCATAAGTCGCCGCAATGACTTCTTCGTCAGTGATCGGTGGCAGGCCCATACCGGCGAACACGGCTTGCAGCGCGCGCGCGGCTTTATTACGAATGGCCACCACGTCAGCTTCCAATACCGGACGCAGGCCACCATCGACTTTCAGGTCGCGTTGCATCACGTTGTAATCGTCAAAGTCTTCGGCATCTTCGTTGGAGCCGGCGAACATGTTGTCGTAGTTCGGCACCGCAGAATAACCAGAGGAGATAAAGTCAGTACCGGGCAGGAACTGCATCAGCAGGCGAGCAGTACGGCGCATATCTGAGTGGGTAAAGGTCTGGTCGTTACTGGACGCACACTCCAAATCCAGCGCTGAACAGATCAGGTTTTCTGCCAAAATAGCGCGAATGCCAGATGGCACCGCCGATGGCACACCGACGCAGCTGACGGAACCGTTTTGCAGCCCCTGAACCCCGGCGGCTTTGGTGATGTAAATGCAGCGCGCTTCCAGATACAGCATGGATTTACCTTCGGCATAACCCATTTGTACTTCAGAGCCGGAACCCGAGGTAAAGCGCATTTTCAAGCCGCGTGATGCATAGGAAGAGGCAAGGAAACCTTTTGACCATGGCGTGTCATCACCGTCGGTGAACACCGGTTCAGTGCCATAAACCGAAATAGTTTCGGCGTAACAGGTGTGGCCTAACATCCCCAGTTTCAGCTCGGTAGCTTCTTCCAGAGAACATTGCGTCAGTACACCCGGGCGACCCACTTGCGAACCTACCAACAGCGCGATGGCGTTGAACGGCGCGTAACGGGCCACAGCCACAGTGGTTTCTTGCTCATCGAAGCCACGGAATGCACCTTCGGCGGCGTCAGCGGCAATCTGCACCGGATTATCTTTCACGTTGGTGACGTGGGCTTGTTGCGATGGGGTACGACGAGCGCGCATTTTCTGCATCGACATCATCATTTCCACCACGTTCATGTGGGATACCACCTCGACGATCTTGGCCGGTGTCATGGCGGTCGTCAGTGGCACAATGGTGCGGCGCGACACATTTGGGTCACACAGCATATTGGCCAGCTTGATGGAATCCATCTTCATCACTTCTTCTGCGTGCTCCAGATTGATACCGTAGCGGGCGATAAAGTGGTCGATCAGGTCGAAACTGCTTTGTGGTTTGCCGTCCAATTCGGTCACCACACCATTAACAATCTTGATGGAAGGTTTCGGATCATTCGGGCTTTCCATGGCAATAAAGCCTTCCTCGATCCACTCTTTGACAAAGCCGTCCTGATTAACCGGGCGTTTCGCCAACGCTTCAAATCTTTTCGATTTCATGAAACAGCCTCACTGTGGCGTCAGATATAAGAAGGGCGGTCGTTTTTCGGTTCAGAACCCAAGGTCGCTAATACCGTTTTGCCGATCTCACGGGCAGAAATCACTGCCTGACGAACTGCGCCAGAATCACCGGAGATAACCAAGATCACTTCGTTACTAAAACTGGTGCCTTGGGCCGGGGAGCTGTAAGCCACCACGTCAACATTGGCGGATTTAACGGCGGTATCGGCCATCAAAACACCAATGGATGCCGGTGCGCCGACAATCACCCCGCAAGAGCGGCCCAGTGGCGCGCCGAATGCTTTTTCTAGTGCATGGCTGGCGCGGGCGCTGTACTGCAATTCGATGTGGCCGGCTTCATTGCCATAAACGTCACCGAACGTCCGGTCTAACTCTTTCAGGGCGACTTCGACGGCGCGTTTTACGTCTGAAACATCGTCACCACCGAAAATAATCAGCGAGCCATGACCTGCGCCGCCTTTGGTATCACGCGGTAATTCAATGCTGACCACTTCGGTATTGGTGGCTTTTACTGCTTCATCCGCCGCCATAATGTGTGGGCCAGCACCGGTACGTGCGCCTAAAATGCCAATGGAGCGATAGCGTTTTTCCAGCTTCATTGCATCGAGCAATGCGCTGTCAACGTTGGCGATTACCAGTCCGACCGTGTCACCGATCGCGGTACCAACAAATTCCGTTAAACTGCAAGTTTTCTCAGCCATAGCCGTATCTCGTTGTTTATAGGATGGTTGTTTATTGAATGATGGTTTATCAAATGAGGGTGAAGAAGATGTCGAAGCCGATTCGCTGACTTTCGCTATCACCTGCGCCATGATTTGGTCGACCAGATCATTGCTGCTCATTAGCGACTTCCTTTAGGTAAAAAAGCCTCGACATCGGTATGTGGGCGCGGAATAACATGGGTGGATTTCACTTCGCCCACGTTAGCGGCGGCAATGGCGCCAGCATCAGTGGCAGCTTTAACTGCCCCCACGTCACCACGTACGATGACGGTGACCAGACCAGAGCCAATTTTTTCGTAGCCCACCAACGTCACATTGGCCGATTTCACCATGGTGTCAGCAGCCTCAATGGCAGCGGTCAGCCCTTTGGTTTCCACCATTCCTAGTGCTTCTTGTTGCATAAATACCTCGACGGAATATCAGGAGCCTTGTTGTGGCTTGAATTGTCATGTTCAGAAATAACGTTGTCAGGTTCGTGCTGGGATTGAATATACAAACAAGCAATGAAAAAGAATGGCTGTAATGAATTTACTGGCGAGAATGGTTGGTGATGAAATAACAAAATATTGTCATTGGATATCTTAACGTATTATTTTATAAGTCTATTTCGCAATCTATTTGTAGTAATAATTGGTTATGGCATCTTCAGAATTACAATTTAAGTAGTGACATTGAATATTATCTTTGATATTTACGCGCATTAATATAAAGGAGGTGTGGCTCACATTAAATGAGAAACTGCGAGCTTGATAACAATAATAGAAAGAATAAATGGCAAGAAAATCACATTATTTAATAATCCACTGAATTGTTTACTCTCAAGACGTTGAGTGGTTTTTTTGACAGTAAAATAGCAATAATTTGTTATTGGTAGTCTAGTTTTTGTTTAATTAATGGCAGATTACGACAACACTTTCATTTTTCGTCTCTTTATAGTGAGTAGGTCATGGGCCGTGCATTCGATACAGAACGTCATATAACTTAATTAATCACAAGCAGGGTAACCCTATGAACGACTCGCTCAAAGCTCAGTGTATTGCGGAATTCCTCGGTACCGGGCTGTTTTTATTTTTTGGTATTAGTTGTCTGGCTGCAATGAAAGTAGCTGGCGCCAGTTTTGGTCTGTGGGAAATCTGTATCGTATGGGGGCTTGGGATTTCACTGGCCGTCTACCTCACTGCCGGTATTTCCGGTGCCCATCTCAACCCAGCTATCACCATTGCTCTATGGCTGTTTGCCTGTTTCCCTGGCCGTAAAGTAATTCCTTACAGCATTGCACAAGTTGCGGGTGCTTTTGGCGGTGCAGCACTGTCTTATATGCTGTATCACAACTTATTCACTGACTTTGAAACTGCCCATCAGATGGTGCGCGGTAGTTTAGAAAGCCTACAACTGGCGAGTATTTTCAGTACCTTCCCATCACCGGCTATCAGTGTTTGGCAGGCCGCCTTTGTTGAAATTATCATTACCTCGATTCTAATGGGGCTGATTATGGCGCTGACCGATGACGGTAATGGTGTGCCGCGTGGGGCATTGGGCCCACTCTTGATTGGTATTCTGGTGGCGGTAATCGGTGCCTCTACCGGCCCATTAACCGGGTTTGCCATGAACCCAGCGCGTGACTTCGGTCCTAAAATATTTACCTTCTTTGCGGGCTGGGGAAAAATATCAATGACTGGCGGGCGTGATATTCCTTATTTCATCATTCCTATCGTGGCACCTATTATTGGTGCATGCTTGGGGGCAGCAGTTTATCGCGTCTTTATTGGTAAAAATCTGGCTTGCAATACCTGTAAGTTAGATGATGAAGAAACAGTGAAATAGTCCTGAAAATTAATGATGACTTCCTCATCTTGGGACTGCAAACAGGTATTAAGGTGAGGAAATTTCGTGATCTGTTCTGGTTAATGCACTGATTATAGTCCCCTGTTGATTATGACTCTGGTAAGGTTGATAGTTATTTCTCTCCAATTTACCGGAGATAGACCGCCACAGGGATATTAGGTTTTCATCTTGTTAATGGGAATTGAAATATAACAATGTAGTAACACATTTATCATTGCAGGGATGATTTATAGCAACAAACGAAACTTAATAACAATAAATTAAAATTAACTGAGAGGTTTTATCATGATTTCTGCCAGTTCTCTAAACTCAGAGCTCATAAATAAAATCGCGCAGGATTTTGCTCAAGCAACTGGGCTGGCAGTGGTGGTGGTGAATATTCACGGCGAAGAGATTTCTGACTTATTTAATTTCACTCCGTTTTGCCAATTGATGCGCCAGGATCCGGTTAACCACCTTCGTTGTCGAATGAGTGATCGTTGCGGTGGCCTTGAAGCTTCCAAATCTAATGAACCTTGTATCTATCGCTGCCATGCCGGGTTAACGGATTTTTCTATTCCACTGGTTATTGCCGGTCACTTGGTTGGTTTTGTTTTATGCGGTCAGGTGCGGTTGCATTCAGATGTTTATCTTATTGATATTCTTAGTATCGATAATAATTGGAAACAGAACCCGGCACTGTTAGATGAATTCCACAATGTGCCCATTATGGATTTCTCGCGAGTGATCGCTTCGGCGGATTTACTGAAGTTGATCGTTGAGAACTGCTTGAAAAAACACCTCAATTTTGTGGTGATTAATGACAATATGGGCAGTAAAGAGCCTGGCAGAATACGGCCGGTCCATCCCCATGACAGTAAAATGAAGAAAGCACTGCGCTATATCGATACGCATCTATCAGAAGAGTTGCGGCTTGAAGAGGTTGCCGCCAAGGTCTATCTCAGCCCTTACTACTTCAGCAAATTATTTAAAAAATATCAGGGCATAGGTTTTAATGCTTGGGTGAATCAACAGCGGATGGTCAATGCGAGAGAAATGTTGCAACACAGCGATTGGAGCATTGCCAGCATTGCCAAGAATCTGGGCTTTTCACAAACCAGTTATTTCTGCAAAGTATTCCGTCAGGCCTATAATGTGACGCCGCAGGTATTTCGTTCACTTTCTTCTGAACGTAATGAAATGGAATGACAGTTATTGATTTAATATCAATTTATCATGTTTTTAATTCATGTTTTCTTATTTAAAAATTAAACGGGTAATTATTTTTTAAAGTAATTAATGACAATTTTTTGTTATAGAATTAAATGAAAAAATTAGTCTAATAGACTGTTACTTCATGCTTTTTTTGAGTTGATGGCAATTTTTTGTTATAAGCGACCCAAAAAATAGCAATAAAAAAATGAAATTAACCATTTTTTATTTGTGGAAAAGAGTATATTAATCTTAATCAAATTTAATAAGTCAGTTGACGTTACAACTGTGTAAATAAAGAGATAAATTCTATCGCGAAGTAGAAATAAAATAACAGAATCTAACATAAAGTAGTTACTGAGTTGGTTATGCCAAAAGTCATTGGAGTTGCAGTTAACACCATGCAGCCTCAAGAACAAAGGCATGTTATGCGCTAAAGCATAACTGGGAAGGGGGTGACAATCCCCCGCAGCCCCCGCTGCTGTGATGCTGACGAACCCGCTAAAACCACTGATCCACCGGATTGGGAAGGTGCGGGAGAGGATGACGCTAAGCCAGAAGACCAGCCAAATCAGTAAAAGATTTTCAACTCCTTCGGTGGGAAGCGGGTTGTCATCAGATGCGCGCAGCGGTGACGCTGCACAATTGCACCTTTTTGACACTGCATATCCCGCTTGAAATGGCGGGATTTTTTATGCAACGGTCAGGCAAACAAGCATTTATCATCGCAGGAACCGGCAGCGGGTGCGGTAAAACCACCGTAACGTTGGGTATATTGCGGGCGCTGATAGCGCGTGGATTGTCAGTGCAACCGTTCAAAATAGGGCCGGATTATTTGGATACCGGCTGGCATACCGCAGTCAGTGGTGTGACGTCGCGTAACCTCGATGCTTTTATGCTGCCCCCCGCCACCCTCAATGGGCTGTATAACCAACATGTGCGCCATGCCGATGTGGCAGTGATCGAAGGCGTTATGGGGCTCTACGACGGTTACGGTACTGATCCCAATTATTGCAGCAGCGCCGCCATGGCTAAACAGCTTGGTTGCCCGGTAATCTTGCTGGTGGACGGCAAGGCGGTATCCACCTCAGTGGCCGCGACAGTCATGGGTTTTTGCCAATTTGACCCTCATCTACGCATTGCGGGAGTTATTGTTAACCGCGTCAATTCAGATAATCACTACCAGCTACTCCGTCATGCCATTGAGCACTATTGTGGCATTCCTGTTTTGGGCCGTTTACCGGTGATGGACGATGTGGCATTGCCCTCACGTCATTTAGGGCTGATCCCGGCGCAAGAGCGCGGCGGGCCCATCGCCAAACAGCCGGATAGTGCCCCACGTTGGCAGCAGCTGGCGCAGCAGGTTGAAGAGTTTATCGATCTGGACCGATTACTGACATTAACGTCGTGCACTGAACTCCCGCCAGGAACTCCGCCAGAGTTACCTCCTCAAGCCCTGGCTGATGGCCTGACACTGGCGCTGGCTGAAGATGAAGCCTTCAATTTCTATTACCCCGATAACCTTGATCTGCTGGAGCAGGCCGGGGTGCGCATTCAACGTTTTAGCCCCTTACATGACCGCCAGTTACCCGCTTGCCAGATGATTTATCTGGGGGGCGGCTATCCAGAAATTAACGCAGCAAAGTTGGCGGCCAATACCGCGATGCATCAAGCATTACAACAGGCCCACAGTCAGCAAATTCCACTGTATGGCGAATGTGGCGGTTTGATGTATCTGGGGGAGGGCCTAACCGATGAAGACGGGCAACGTCACCCAATGGTAGGGATTTTGGCCGGTGAAAGCCGAATGGGAAAACGCCTGACCCGCTTTGGTTACTGTCAGGCCGAGGCTCGCCGTGACACTTTATTAGCGGCGCAAGGTGAAGTTCTGCGCGGTCATGAGTTTCATTATTCCGATTTTACCAGCCCGCTGACACCGCTATTTGATAGCAGTAAGTGGCGCGATGGCGAGGTTATTCAGCGCTGGAGTAGCGGCTACCAAGTGCAACGGACCCAAGCCAGCTATCTGCATATTCATTTTGCCCAACGCCCCGGTCTATTAAATGGCTGGCTGAGCGCGGCCCGGAGCCTGTTATGACTCTTGCAGCATGGTTTGTGGCTTTTCTACTTGATAGCTGGCTCGGCGACCCGCCGCACTGGCCGCACCCGGTGCGCTGGATTGGCAACTTAATCACCGTGCTGCAACGGGCTATTCGTGCCGTTTGTCGCAGCGAACGGGCGCTGAAATGGGGTGGAGCGGTGCTGTGGTTGGTGGTGGTGGGAATAACCTGGCTGACCTGCTGGGGATTCTTATGGTTGATGAGCGAGATTAATCCTTGGCTCGGCTGGCTGGCGCAAGTGTGGATGATTTACACCTTGCTGGCCGGGCGCTGCTTGAGTGACGCGGCACTGGCGGTTTTTGCTGCACTACAGCAGGGTTCATTGGCGCAAAGTCGCGAAAAGCTGTCATGGATTGTTGGGCGTGATACTTCGCAATTGGAAAAGCCGCAAATTACCCGCGCCGTGGTGGAAACGGTGGCTGAAAACAGTGTCGATGGTGTGATTGCGCCGCTGTTCTTCCTAATGCTTGGCGGTGCGCCGCTGGCGATGGCCTACAAAGCGGTTAATACCCTGGACTCGATGGTGGGTTACAAAACCCCGAAATACCGCGCTATCGGCTATGTTTCGGCGCGCATGGACGATCTGGCTAATTGGCTTCCTGCCCGTCTGAGTTGGTTACTGCTGAGTGCCGCCGCTTGGCTGATTCAAGCCGATTATCGACAGGCGCTGCGCATTGGCTGGCGTGACCGTTACCAACATTCCAGCCCGAACTGTGGCTGGTCAGAAGCCACGGTTGCCGGTGCGCTGGGTGTGCGTCTTGGCGGCCCGAATGATTATTTTGGCGAACGAGTGGAAAAGCCCTGGATGGGTGAGGAACGACGCGAAGTGGCGCTCAGTGATATTCCGCGCAGCATTCATTTGATGATGATGGCGTCATTATTAGCCCTTTTACTGTTTGCCCTGATCCATCTGCTGCTGGTTGGCATTTAACTAGGATAACCCGATGAACTATATAAAGAATCCGCAAAAAATCGAGCAGAACAGTTTTGCCATCATTAGCAACATTATTGCCCATGAACGGCCCGATTATGTGTTTGTCAGTGAGATGCATGAAGCGGTGATCAAGCGGGTTATTCACACCACCGCCGATTTTGACTGGCTGGATATTCTGCATTTTTCACCGGAGGTATTGAGCCGTATTGCTAAGGCGATCAGCCGGGGTTGCACCTTGTACACCGACACCACCATGGCCATGTCCGGTATCAATAAAACACTGTTACAGCAGATGGGCTGTGAATGCCGCTGCTATATCAGTGATCCGCGAGTGGTGGACAGTGCGCCAAAGCTGGGCATTACCCGCTCGATGGCAGCGGTGGATATCGCGCTGGCGGAGCCGGGGGAGAAACTGTTTGTGTTCGGCAATGCGCCCACGGCGTTATTCCGTTTACTGGAGCGGCAAGCCGCGCCGGTTGCCGTCATTGGGGTGCCGGTCGGTTTTGTCGGGGCGGCGGAGTCCAAAGATGCGCTGGTAGAAAGCGATTTGCCCTGTATTGCAGCACTGGGCCGCAAAGGCGGCAGCAATGTGGCCGCTGCGATTATTAACGCCATCCTTTATCAATTAAGGGGGACGTTATGAGTGACAGTCTGCTCCATGCCGAGTCGGTGAGTGATGACGCCGCATTGCAAAACCAGCAATTAGACAGCATTTGGCATAACGGTAAGCAATACCGTAAAGGCTATACCACCGGCTCTTGTGCCACTGCGGCGGCTAAAGTCGCGGCGCTGATGGTATTGCGCCAGCAAGTGATTGACCAGATTTCGATTGTCACGCCCTCCGGTGTCACCTTGTGCCTGAATGTCGAACAACCGCTGATTGAGGGCCAACAAGCCACTGCGGCGATTCGCAAAGATGGCGGTGATGATATTGATGCCACCCACGGCATGTTAATTTTCGCCCGGGTAACTCTCACTGAGCAGACCGACATTAGCTTACATGGCGGCGAAGGGGTGGGAACCGTCACTCGCAAGGGTATTGGTTTACCGGTGGGCAGTTGCGCCATTAATCGTACGCCTCGCCAGACCATTGAAGCCGCAGTGCGCGAAGTCATCGGCCCGCTACGCGGGGCAGAGGTCGAGATTTTTGCGCCGGAAGGGGAAGAGCGGGCGAAAAAAACCTATAACGGGCGGCTGGGCATTCTGGGGGGAATCTCCATTATTGGCACCACCGGCATTGTCACGCCGATGTCGGAAGAGAGCTGGAAACGTTCTCTGGCGCTGGAGCTAGAGATGAAGCGCGCGGCCGGTGAAGACCGCGTCATTCTGGTGCCGGGTAATCATGGCGAGCGCTTTGTTCGTGACCATCTGGGCCTCGATAGCCAGCGGGTGGTGACCATGAGTAACTTCGTCGGTTATATGCTGCAAGAAACCGTGCGACTAGGGTTCCGCCACGTACTGCTGGTTGGGCACCCCGGCAAGCTAGTCAAAGTTGCTGCTGGCATCTTCCACACCCACAGCCACATTGCCGATGGGCGCATGGAAACCTTAGTGGCTCATCTGGCACTGATGGGCGCACCGCACGCACTATTACTGGCGGTAAATCAGTGCGATACCACCGAGGCGGCAATGGAACTGATTGCCGAACAGGGCTGGGAAGGGGTCTATTCTCGCATTGCAGAGCGCATCTGCGAACGTGTTGCCGAGATGATGCGCTTCTCCGTGAATCCCCCACAATGTGACGCTGTTCTATTCTCTTTTGATAATCAAGTACTGGGTAGCAGCCGCCCACTGGCAGAGATTGTGGAGGCGCTACGATGATTACTGTTGTAGGCATTGGCCCCGGTGATAGCGAATATCTCACACCCAATGCATTGCGGGCCATTGAACAGGCTGATGTGCTGGTGGGCGGTAAACGCCATCTGGCGACATTGGGTAGCAAAATCAAAGAGTCTCGCCTGCTGGATGCGGATCTGTTGGGGTTATTAGAGTGGCTGGATAGCAACAAAAATCGTGGCATTGTGGTGCTGGCCTCCGGTGACCCTCTGCTGTTTGGTATTGGTAAATTGCTGGCCGCGAACTTCAGTGCCGACGAGTTGCATATCGTCCCCGGCATCAGCGCGATTCAATATCTGTGCGCCAAAGTAGCGCTGGATATGAACGACCTTTTCCTCACCAGCAGCCATGGGCGCGAGCCCGATTTTGACTGGATTTTCCAGCACGACAAAGTGGCCATGGTCACTGACGGTATTATCGGCCCGCGCGCCATTGCCGATGCGCTACACCAGCGCGGCCTGTCTCGCACCTTAATTATTGGCGAAAACCTCTCGCAACCTAACGAACGAATTCACCGCCTGCCCGCCGAGCAGGTAGCGGCCCGCTATGACATGAATGTGGTGGTGATCCTCAATGAAAGATGATCTGTTCTTACGCGGGCAAAAAGTCCCGATGACCAAAGAAGCCGTGCGCGTATTGGCATTGGAACGGCTGGAGTTGCCAGGAGCCGGTCATCTGATTGATGTGGGCGCGGGCACGGGCAGTGTGGCGCTAGAGGCCGCATTGCGATTTCCTCATCTTAGGGTGACAGCCATTGAGCGCAACCCGGCAGCCCTAGAGCTGATTACTGAAAACCGCCAGCGGTTGGGATGCAACAACGTGGCGATTATCGCGGGCATCGCGCCACTGCCACTGACAGATAAAGCCGACGCCATTTTTATCGGCGGCAGCGGGGGGCATTTGACTGAACTTATCGACTGGGCGCTGATGACGCTAAACCCCGGTGGCCGCTTGGTACTGACCTTTATTTTGCTCAATAACCTGAATGAAGCACTAAGCCATTTAGAAACACTGACTCACGGGCCGACCTGTGCCATCAGCCAATTGGACTGCGTTCAATTGCAGCTCTCCTCCCTGACCCCTTTGGGCAGTGGACACTATTTTAAACCGAATAATCCTACTTATCTTATTTCCTGCCACAAGGAGGCGTGCAATGTCTGGGCATCCTAATACTGTTCCACCCGCCGGTACACCCGCATGGGATACACAAAAAGTCTGGTTTGTCGGGGCTGGGCCGGGTGATAAAGAGCTGATTACGCTCAAAGGCTACCGCTTGCTGCAACAGGCGCAAGTTGTCATCTATGCCGGATCACTGATTAACACCGAGTTGCTGGAGTATTGCTCGCCACAGGCGCAGTGCCACGACAGCGCGAGCTTGAATCTGGAACAAATTATTCAACTGATGGTTGATGGCGTGCGCGCTGGCAAGTTGGTGGTGCGGCTACAAACCGGCGACCTCTCTTTGTATGGCTCGATTCGTGAACAGGGGGAGGTTTTAGGTGAGCACGGCATTGGTTTTGTGTCGGTACCGGGGGTCAGTGCTTTTCTTGGCGCGGCGGCCCAGTTAGGGGTGGAGTACACCGTGCCGGAAGTGGCGCAGAGCTTGATTATCACCCGGATTGAGGGGCGCACGCCGATGCCGCCACTGGAACAGTTGGAATCTTTTGCTGCTCACCAAACCTCGATGGCCATTTTCTTATCAGTCCAAGAGATGGACCGGGTGGCTGAGCGCCTTATCGCAGGGGGCTATCCGGCTACAACTCCAGTGGCCGTCGTGTACAAAGCAACTTGGGCCGAAAGCCGCACCGTACGCGGCACTTTGGCGGATATTGCCGAGTTGGTTCGGGCGGCGAGTATTCATAAAACTGCCCTGATTTTGGTGGGGGCTTTCCTCGGTGATGAATACCACTATTCCAAACTTTATGACGCGGGGTTTAGCCATGAGTATCGTCAAGCCTGAGTCGATAGCTGTTTTTTGCCTGACCCCCGGAGGGGTTCGGCTCGCGCGGCGTTTGCAAACCCATCTGCCACTGACCTGTTTTACCAGTGACAAACTGATGGAAGCGGGATTCTTGCCATTCAATGGCAGTTTTGGCGACACCCTGCGCGAGGCTTTTAAACAGTATTCGGCGTTGGTGGTGGTGGGCGCTATCGGCTTGACTGTGCGGGTTATCGCCCCCTTAGTTAATGACAAAATGACGGACCCTGCGGTGGTTGTGATTGATGAACGCGGGCAGCATGTCATCAGTTTGTTGTCAGGCCATGTAGGAGGCGCCAACACGCTGACCCGTTATCTGGCGGGCATCTTGGGCGCGGACCCGGTTATCACCACGGCAACTGATGTTAATGAGATGGCTGCGCTGGACACCTTAGCCACCCAATTAGATGCTGAAATGCAGGATTTCCGTCACGCGGTCAAAGTGGTCAATCAAATGTTGGTCAGCCAGCAAAAAGTTGGCTTGTGGTGGGATACGCCATTGGCGGCGGAACGCGAGCGCTGCGATACCCGCGGTTTTGTGCCGGTAGATTCATTGGATGCCTTGCCACAGCTGGATGCGCTGGTGTGCGTCACACTGCGCGATACCCTGCCGTCGCTGCCATTGCCCGTGTATAAATTGGTGCCGCGCCGCGTGGTTGCAGGCATTGGTTGCCGTCGGGCGACCTCACTGCAAACACTGGTTGAATTGCTGCAACAGCAAATGGCCGAAAATCACTTTGACCTCATGGCGCTACGGGCTATCGGCAGTGTCACCATCAAAAAAGACGAACCCGCGCTGCATCAGTTGGCTCAATGCTGGCGGGTGCCATTCGAACTGTTCAGTGTCGGCGAATTGAGCCGCCACGAGCAACGTTTCCCTGCTTCTGATTTTGTCCGCCAAACGGTGGGTGTCGGCAGCGTTTCACAACCGGTCGCCTGGCTGATGAGCGACGGTAAATTGGTTGGCAATACTCTGCGCCAGCAGGGCGTCACCATCACTCTGGGAGTATCGCATTAATGTTAACCGTGATTGGCATTGGGCCGGGCAGTGAATCGATGATGACACAGGAAGCCATTGCGGCAATCCGCGAGGCCGAAATTATCGTCGGTTATAAGACCTATACCCATCTGGTAAAGCCCCTGACTGGGGATAAGCAGGTGATCAAAACCGGCATGTGCAAAGAGATTGAGCGCTGCCAAACCGCGATTGATCTGGCGCTGGCCGGGCATAACGTGGCGCTGATCAGCAGTGGTGATGCGGGCATTTATGGCATGGCCGGATTGGTGCTGGAGTTGGTCACACAACAAAAATTAGAGCTGGAAGTGCGGCTAGTCGCCGGGATCACCGCCAGCATTGCCGCCGCCTCATTGCTTGGCGCGCCACTGATGCATGACTTTTGTCATATCAGTCTAAGTGATTTGATGACGCCTTGGGCAGTCATTGAGAAACGGATTATCGCAGCGGCACAAGCCGACTTTGTTATCTGCTTCTATAACCCGCGCAGTCGTGGTCGTGAAGGGCATCTGGCGCGCGCGTTCGAGTTAATGCAGCCATGGAAAAAGGCCACCACGCCGGTCGGGGTGGTGAAAGCCGCTGGGCGCAAGAAGCAGGAAAAATGGCTCACCACCTTAGGTGAGATGGATTATGAACCGGTTGACATGACCAGTCTGGTGATTGTCGGCAATCAGGCAACGTACTGCCGCGATGGGCTGATGATCACCCCGCGGGGCTACTCATTATGACGGCTTATTCACGATGAAGAGCTATCTATGATGACTTCCGGTTATTCACCCATTCATATTTTCGGTGGCACCAGCGATGCGCGGCTAATTTGCCAGTTGCTGGATGCGGCGGGTGAGCGCTACAGCCTGTCGGTCGCCAGTGATGCAGGTCAGCAACTGGCGGGTGATATTCAGGGCGAGGTAGTTGTCGGACGGATGGATGCGGCGACAATGGTCGATTTTCTTATCAATCGACAAGTGCAGTGGGTGATTGATGCCTCGCACCCTTATGCCGAGCTGCTCAGTGACAATGTGGTCGCGGCCTGCGGGCAAGCGGATGTGCCACTGACCCGCTATCTGCGTCCAAGTGAAATTGAGGTTCTCAATCACCCACTGTTGCACAAGGTAGACAGCGTCGCGGCGGCTTGTGCGGTGGCGCAGGGCTTGGGGCCACGAGTATTACTCACCACCGGCAGCAAACAGTTGGCTGAGTATCAACAGGGGCTGATAGGTAAAACTCTGTTGGTGCGAGTGCTGCCTACCGCCGAAGTATTGCGTCAATGCGAGGCTCTAGGACTGGGCGTAGACCAGATTATCGCGCTGCGTGGGCCATTTAGCGCTCAGTTTAATCAGGCACTGTATGAGTTTTGCCAGCCGGATATCGTCATCACCAAAGAGTCTGGCGCACAAGGGGGTTATCAGGAAAAAGTGGCCCCCTGTTTGGCACTGAATATTCCCTGCATTGTGGTGCGCCGCCCGGCCACAGCGCTATTGGGCAGTCTTGGGCAGCAAGTGACTTCATTGGATGAATTTACCCAGCATCTGATGCACTGGCAGCAACAACGAGGACAATAAAATGAAAAAAGCACTGTTGGTGATCAGTTTCGGCACCAGTTACGAACAGACTCGGCAAAAGAATATTGCTGCTTGTGAGCAGCAACTGGCAGCCGCCTACAGCGACCGTGATGTTTTCCGCGCTTTTACCTCGGAAATGATCATCCGCAAGCTGCGTAAACGCGATGGCTTGTTGATTAATAATCCGCGAGAGGCGCTAAAACTCTTGGCTGAGCAGGGCTACCAGGATGTGGCGATTCAATCTCTGCATGTGATTAATGGCGATGAATACGAGAAAGTGGCCACTGAAGTTCGTGCTTTCAGTGACTGCTTCCACCACTTGGTGTTGGGCACTCCGCTGCTGAGTAGTTTTGCTGATTACCAGCAATTGCTGGTGGCGCTGCAAGCACAAATGCCGTCGCTGGTCGCTGATGAGCGCGTGGTATTTATGGGGCACGGTGCCAGCCATTATGCTTTCTCGGCTTATGCCTGCCTTGACCATCTAATGACGTCACTGAACTTCCCAGCACTGGTCGGGGCGGTCGAAAGCTATCCGGAAATCAGCCATATCATTACTCGATTACAACAACAGGGCGTGCGCAAAGTGCATTTGATGCCATTGATGCTGGTGGCGGGGGATCACGCTATTAATGACATGGCTTCTGCTGAGCCGGATTCGTGGCGATCACAACTGGAAGCCGCGGGTATCAGCGCCCAGTCATGGCTGCAAGGATTGGGGGAAAACCCATTGATTCGCCAGATGTTTGTTGAGCATTTAGACCATGCTTTGCAACAAAAACAGCAGGAGGCGGCGTAATGAGCGGCAGACTTTATGCATTGGGTGTGGGGCCCGGGGCCAGTGATTTAATAACTGTTCGTGCCGCGCGGCTCGTCGCCCAACTTGATGTGCTGTATGCCCCTGCCGGGCGTAAAGGCGGTGACAGCCTGGCATTGTCTATTGTGCGCGAGTATCTCTCGCCAAACACCGAAATACGCACCTGCCATTTCCCGATGAGTGCTGATGATAGCGAAAAACAAGCGGTTTGGGATGAGGTGGCGCAGCAGTTACAGGCGGAAGTCGCTAACGGACGTCAGGTCGGATTTATCACCCTCGGCGACGCTATGTTATTTAGCACTTGGGTATTTTTACTGGAACGCATTGGTCGGCCTGATTGGTTGGAAATCGTACCGGGCGTGACCTCCTTTGCGGCAATAGCCTCGCGTGCAGCTTTACCGCTGGCAATGGAACAGCAATCGCTGGCCATTATGTCTTGCACGGCACCGGAAGCGGAGCTGGAGCGAGCATTGCGTGACCACGACTGCGTGGTATTGATGAAGGTTTATGGCCGCTTTGCCCAAATACAAGCGCTGTTGGCGCGGTTAAATCTGTTCCCGCATGCATTGTTGATGTCGGAAGCCTCATTACCAGGGGAAGTGTGCTGGCGACAACTGGATACCGTTGCTCCTGACCAGTCACTGCCCTATTTCTCGACTATTTTAGTTAATAAACAACAGGTTATTAGTTAAAGACTGGGTTAATTAATTTAACAATACATTCCCAGATTAATTGGCATTGTCAGCCACGAGTTTATCTCGTCACGACATCAAATAAGAAGGGGATAAGGGGTCACCGATGGAAATGGAAAAGCAGCTAAAGAAACTCTCGTTAACTGGGGTTGCCATGGCAATCTTGTTAACGCTGGCACCGAATGATGTTTTTGCTATGCACATTATGGAAGGCTTTTTGCCACCGATGTGGGCACTGGCCTGGTGGATACTGTTCTTACCCTGTCTGTTTATGGGGCTGGTACGTTTGAAACAAATTGTCGCTGAAGACAGCAATCAAAAAGTCCTGCTGGCATTGTGTGGTGCCTTTATTTTCGTGCTATCCGCGCTAAAAATACCTTCAGTCACCGGCAGTTGCTCTCATCCAACCGGTGTTGGGCTGGCGGTTATCCTGTTTGGACCGGTAGTGGTGGCGGTCTTGGGGGCCATTGTGCTGTTGTTCCAGGCTCTGTTACTGGCACACGGCGGGTTGACGACGTTGGGGGCGAATGGCATGTCGATGGCGGTCATTGGGCCAGTCGTCGGCTATCTGGTATGGAAAATGGCCTGTAAAGCAGGATTACGCCGTGATGTCGGGGTATTTCTGTGTGCCATGTTAGCAGATTTAACCACTTACTTTGTCACCTCGGTACAGCTCGGTTTGGCTTTCCCCGATCCGCAATTTGGTGTTAGCGGCTCAATTGTCAAATTTATGGGCGTGTTCTGCATTACCCAGATCCCGATTGCCATTGCCGAAGGTTTGCTGACGGTGATGATTTACGACCAGTTAACCAAACGCAAACTCATCACTGCGGAGACTCACTAACATGAAAAAGACGCTTATTCTGCTGGCGATGGTTATCGCTCTGGTTATATTGCCATTCTTTATCAATCATGGTGGTGAATATGGTGGCTCTGACGGCGAAGCCGAAACCCTGATTCAATTGACCGCGCCACATTATAAACCTTGGTTCCAGCCCTTGTATGAACCGGCCAGTGGTGAAATTGAAAGTCTGTTGTTCACCTTGCAAGGCAGTATTGGTGCGGCGGTGATCTTCTATATCTTGGGCTATTACCGGGGGAAACGCGGTGAGCATGCTGGGGATTGATAAACTAAGTTATCAAAGTCGCTGGCGGCAGGCCGACCCGATGGGGAAACTGGTGCTGTATGGGGTTTTCCTGCTGTTGGCCATGCTCAGCCCGCCGATGTATCAGGCTCTGCTGCTGGTATTTATCGCCGGACTGACATGTTATCTGCTGCGGGTTGGCCCGCGCCGCTATCTGCGCTGGCTGGCGATACCACTCTCTTTTCTGATGGTGGGCTTGGTCACCATCGTGTTATCCCTCGCCCGCCAGCCGGAGAGCCTGTGGTGGGGAGTACATATTGGCAATTGGTGGTTAGGGATTGATAGGGTTGGATTAGATACCGCCAATCAAACTCTGTGGCGCAGTCTGGCGGCATTGGCGGCAACCTTCTGGTTTGTGCTGAATACGCCATTTCCACAACTTATTCAGATACTGAAACGTTGCCATGCACCGCGGTTGCTGACTGAGCAAATCCTGCTGACCTGGCGTTTTATCTTTATCTTGATTGAAGAGGCGGCGGCTATTCACCATGCGCAATCTCTGAGATTTGGTTATATCTCACTGCGAACTGGCTACCACTCGCTGGCAATGCTGGTCGGCATGCTATTTACCCGCGTGATGATCCGCTATCAACAGATGGTCATCTCGCTGGATATGAAACTTTATCAGGGCGATTTCCACCTGTAAGGCAGGATTTGATGTTAGCCACCCAACAGTTAGGTTTCAGCTATCAAGATGAGCAGGTATTGCATGATTTGACCCTGGATTTCAGTCAGCATGCGGTCACCGGTGTCTTAGGTGCCAATGGCTGTGGCAAATCGACGTTGTTTATGAATCTGACCGGCATCCTGCAACCCCAACAGGGAGCGGTGATGTGGCAAGGTGAGCCGCTGAGTTACAAAAAGCCTCATCTTCGTGAGCTTCGCCAGCGGGTGACCACGGTATTTCAAGATCCAGAACAGCAGATTTTTTATACCGACATAGACAGCGATATTGCTTTCAGTTTGCGCAATCTTGGCATGCCGGAAGCGGTGATTGCCGAGCGCGTTGATCGGGCGCTGACCTTGGTCGACGCACAAAGCTTTCGCCATAAATCTATTCAACACCTGAGCCATGGTCAGAAAAAGCGGGTGGCGATTGCCGGGGCGTTAGTGATGGAAGCGGAGTATCTGCTGCTGGATGAACCCACCGCCGGACTAGACCCGGCGGGGCGGCAGCACATGATTACTATCATTGAACGTATTGTCGCAGAGGGAAAACGGGTTATTCTCTCCAGCCATGATATCGATTTGATTTATAAGGTTTGTGACTATCTTTATGTCTTATCGCATGGTCATCTGATGATTGCGGGTGAAACAACCGAGGTTTTTCTGCAACAGGATAAACTGCAAGCCGCCGGGCTGGTTCAGCCATGGTTGGTGAAAATGCACAGTGAGCTGGGTTTACCACTGTGCAAAACCGAAGAGCAACTATTTGCGTTGATGCGTCAGCGCAAAGCGGAGGAAGTGCAATGAGTCAGTCTGCGATGAATTTATCGATAATGGTGCAAGGCACGGCATCGGATGTCGGTAAAAGTGTGTTAGTGGCGGGGCTATGCCGCATTTTTATGCAAGATGGTTATCGTTGCGCACCCTTTAAATCGCAGAATATGGCACTCAATTCGGGAATTACGCCGCAAGGTGAAGAGATGGGGCGTGCGCAGATTTTTCAAGCGGAAGCCGCAGGAATTGCGCCGGATGTCCGCATGAATCCGGTGCTGCTCAAACCCACCAGTGACCGCAAGGCGCAGGTAGTATTGATGGGCAAAGTCGCCTGTAATATGGATGCGGTGGAATACCATCAATACAAACCGCAGTTGCAGCAGCAAATCAGCGAGGTTTACCACAGTCTGGCCAGCGAGTATGACGTCATGGTGTTGGAAGGGGCTGGAAGCCCGGCAGAAATTAATCTGCGCGACCGTGATATCGTCAATATGGGCATGGCCGCACTAGCCGATGCCCCGGTTTTATTAGTGGCTGATATCGATCGCGGTGGTGTATTTGCTTCAATTTATGGCACATTGGCACTGTTACATCCTCATGAGAAAGCGCGGGTCAAAGGGGTCATCATCAACAAGTTTCGCGGTGATATCGCGCTACTAAAACCCGGCTTAGAGCAGATTGAAGCCTTGACCGATGTGCCCGTTTTAGGTGTGATGCCGTGGCTGGATATTGATTTGGAAGATGAAGACGGCGTAGCGCTGCAAAACGGGAAATATAAGGGCGCGGCGGAAAAAGCGCTGGATATTGCGGTGATCCGCCTGCCACATATTGCCAATTTTACCGATTTTAATGCGCTAGCCGCCCAACCTGATGTGCGCCTGCGCTATGTTTCTCACCCTTCGGCTTTGGGCCAGCCGGATCTGATCATCTTGCCGGGTAGCAAAAATACGCTGGGTGATTTGCAATGGCTGCATCAATGCGGGCTGGCGGCTGCACTGCTGGCACAGCATCAAGAAAATGTGCCGGTTATTGGTATTTGCGGCGGCTATCAGATGCTGGGCAAACGCATTATTGATGGCGTGGAGTCAGGTCTGGATCAGATGGATGGCTTGGGTTTACTGGATGTTGAAACTCAGTTTGCCCATGAGAAAGTCACCACCAGGGTGAGTGGTTATTGTCAGGCTGACTTGCCGGGGATGCTAACCAACTGTAGTGAGCAACAACTGGAAGGCTATGAAATCCACATGGGGGTATCCCATCTGGGGGCTGGTGCCAGGCCATTTGCATGTTTGACATTACGCAATGGGCAGGCGGAGCAGTGGGTGGATGGCGCGGTGAATACTGCGGGCTCCGTATTGGGGAGCTATATTCATGGTTTGTTTGACCGCCACCACTTTACTCGGGCACTGCTGGATAATTTGCGGCAACGTAAAGGGCTGCCTGCCTTTGACGGTGTGACGCTAGATTATGCTGAGCATAAGCAACAACAGTTCGATATTCTAGCCGAACAGATGCGGCAGCATATTGATATTGATAAGATTTTAACCTTAATGAAAACACATCAACAGGAGCGCGCACAGTGATTTTGATTACTGGAGGGGCGCGCAGTGGCAAGAGCTCTCTGGCGGAGCGTCTGGCAGCACAAGCGGGTGAACGGGTATTTTATATCGCCACTTCGGTGGTCACTGATGCTGAAATGGCTGAGCGAGTGGCACTGCATCGTGCGAGCCGTCCGGCACACTGGCGCACTTGGGAAGGGTATCGCGATCTGGGTGCAGTGCTCGATAAGCACGTCGAACCCGGTGAGGTGGTCATGCTGGAGTGTATTACCACACTCATCACCAATCTGCTGTTTGAGTTGGCGGGCGATACTCCGCCGGAGCAGATGGATTTTGCCGCACTCGAAGTGGGGATTGAGCAGCAAATTACGCATCTGCTGGCGGCCTGCGCGCGCAGCCGTGCGCCTGTTTTTCTCGTCACCAATGAATTGGGTATGGGGATTGTGCCGGATAACCGTCTGGCGCGGCACTTTCGTGATATTGCCGGCCGGGTCAATCAGCGTTTGGCGGCGGCGGCCGATGAAGTATTTTTAGTGATTTCTGGTATTGAGGTAAAGATTAAATGAGTCTGCGGCTATTTCTTGCAACATTGCAGTTTATGACCCGTATTCCGGTGCCTGAGCGCTGGACTCAAGGGCTGGCGATGGATAATTACGAGCGCGGTATTGTGGGATTCCCCTTTATTGGCCTGATTGTCGGTGTGATAGGCGGGGGCGTTTTTACCTTGTTGGCACCTTGGTGCGGTGTGCCGCTGGCGGCACTGGGCTATGTCTTGGCGCTGGCATTGATTACCGGTGCTTTTCACCTTGATGGGTTGGCAGATACGTGTGATGGGGTATTTTCAGCCCGTAAGCGCGAGCAGATGTTAGAGATTATGCGCGACAGTCGGCTCGGTACTAACGGCGGTTTAGCACTCATCTTTATCGTAGTAGCAAAAGTTTTAGTGGTCAGTGAACTGGCGCTGCGTGATGTGTCGATGTTTGCCATGCTGACGGCGGCCTCGGTAGTCGGGCGCACGGTGATTGTCTTGCTGATGTACCGCCAGCGCTATGCCCGTGAAGGTAATGGGCTGGGCAATATTTATATCGGCAAAGTCACTGGCCGACAAACAGCGGTGACCTTGGCTGGCGGGGCAATATTAACGCTGTTATTGGGTCACAGTGCGGCGGTGTGGGCATTAGTGATAACCATGGTGGTCGTGCTGCTATTGGCGACCTATCTACGCCGTCGTTTAGGCGGGCAAACCGGTGACACACTGGGTGCAGCGGCTGAAATGGGTGAGTTAGTGTTCTTGCTGGCACTGTTGTAATCACTATTGATGGGGTGTGTATGCGACTTTTTTTGCTGCGCCATGGGCAAACTGAAGCCAATTTGCGCGGTGTTTTTTGCGGTCTGACTGATTTGGCTCTCACCCCGCAGGGGGTGGAACAGGCCGGAGAGGTTGCGGGCTGGTTAGCCAATGTGGATTTCGCGCAGGGTGTCAGTAGCCAACTCCTGCGCGCGCGCCATACCGCCGATATCGTGCTGGCAGGTCATCAAGTTGATGCTCACACTGATAGCCAATTGAATGAAATGCATTTTGGTGAGTGGGAAATGCGCCATCACCATGATTTACAACGTGAAGACCCTGATGCCTGGGCTGCATGGGTGGCAGATTGGCAGCAAGCCAGCCCCACCGGTGGGGAGTCTTTTTCACAATTTTCAGCCCGGGTGGAAGCGGTGGTTCAGCCTCTGCTGTCAACATCGACTCACTTACAACAACAGCCAGATAATAATCAGTTACTGGTTGCTCATCAGGGGGTTTTAAGCCTGATGTTAGCGCGTTTGCTGGCTATGCCTGCGGCGGCTATGTGGCATTTCCATTTTGAACAGGGGGCATACAGCGTGTTGGATATCCATGATGGATTTGTCACGCTGCGTGCGTTTAACAGTCGGGCTGTTTGGCAGCCTGCAACCAGAGATTAAACCCATGCAAACACTTTCATCCGTCTTACGTACCATTGCACCGCTCGATAATCGAGCCATGACCCGCGCCCAACAACGGCTCGATGGCCTGCTTAAACCCCCTGGTAGCTTAGGCCGTCTGGAGCAGTTAGCTGTTCAATTGGCGGGGATGCGCGGTCTGTATGGTCATCAGGTTGATCGTAAACAAGTCATTGTTATGGCGGCGGATCACGGCGTTTATGATGAAGGTGTTGCGGTCTCGCCACGGGTAGTGACGATGGTTCAGGCACTGAATATGGTGAAAGGCATTACTGGGGTTTGTGTGTTGGCGGCCAATGCCGGTGCCGAAGTGAAAATCGTTGATGTCGGGATCGATAGCGACGAGTTACCCGGTGTACTGAATATGAAAGTGGCACGCGGCAGTGGCAATATTGCCCGTGAAGCGGCAATGACCCGTCAACAGGCGGAAGAGCTACTGCTGGCCAGTGCCATGCTCACTCTAAAACAAGCTGCAGATGGGGTGAAAGTCTTCGCCGTGGGCGAGTTGGGTATGGCAAACACCACACCCGCAGCGGCGATGGTCAGTGTCTTTACCGACAGTGACCCGCAACTGGTGGTTGGTATTGGCGCTAATTTCCCCAGTGATCAGTTGCATCACAAAGTGGCGGTGGTACGGCGAGCCATTGAGACCAACCAGCCGGATGGCAGTGACGGTATTGACGTGCTGGCTAAAGTAGGGGGCTTTGATCTGGTAGGCATGACCGGGGTGATGCTTGGTGCCGCGGCTGCTGGGTTACCGGTTATTTTGGATGGTTTTCTCTCTTATGCTTCGGCGTTGGCTGCTTGCCGGATTGCACCAGGCGTGCGTGACTATCTGATTCCTTCTCATTTATCGGCAGAAAAAGGTGCGGTTATTGCACTGAACCACTTGCAACTTGAGCCTTATTTGCAAATGGGCATGAGATTAGGCGAGGGCAGTGGCGCGGCACTTGCCATGCATCTGGTGGATGCCGCCTGCGCGATGTATAACAATATGGGGTCGTTGGCAGAGAGTAATATTGAGTTGCCAGTATCAGGCTCATAATCCCCTTTATCCTTGAAGTTGCAGGGGTGTTAGCCGCACTCACTTGCCCGAATCACTTACTTGAGTAAGTTCATCGGGACTCGCTTGTTTGCTGCCTACCTGCAACTCCAATGATTGTGGGGAACTCCCTTTATCCTTGAAGTTGCAGGGGTGTTAGCTGCTCAAACCTGCAACTTTGACATATATATTGGTTTTTACTCATTGAATTATCAGATGATGTTACTATTAAAATAATAACTCAGGTTAAGCATTAAAATAATTGGATGTCGGGTATGCAAAAGCTTCTTTTCTCCGGGCGCATCAATTTGAAGATGATTCGCTATTTTCTCGTTGTTTCGGAAGAACTGCACTTCGGAAAAGCTGCTGAACGTCTTCATATCTCCCAGCCCCCGCTAAGCTTGCAAATTAAAGAGTTAGAAGATGCCTTAGGATTCCCTTTATTTATCCGGGATAGCCGTAATGTGGTGCTAACCTTAGCTGGCGAAATGATGCAGGCAGAAATGAAAGAGGTTTTCGAGAATATAGAAAACTCATTAAGCCGTGTCTCCTATATTGCGCGTCATGAACAAAGCCACCTTAATATAGGTATTATTGGCTCAGCCCTTTGGCATCAGCTATTAGAGAAGTTCAAGAATTTTAAGGAGCTTAATCCTAATACCACTTGGTCGTTACATGAGTTTCCACCCAGCAAGCAGTATGACTCGTTATTAAATAAGAAGCTTGATATTGGGTTTTGGCGCTGTGCCTCTTTGGAGCAGAATCCCGCGTTGGTGTATAAACGAGTGGAAAAACAACGCGTCGCCGTCGCGGTATCTCATGAAAGCGTGCTGGCTGGCTGTGAGATACTCTCTCTGCAAGAGTTATCTGGCCAGAACCTGATATTCCTCACCTTCGCTAACTCCGGCTACTCTAAAAGTTTATATAATAGCTGCCTGAGTGCGGGTTGTAAGCCGCAGACTATTTATCAATTTGATGAGCCTCAAACCCAATTGGCATTTGTAAACAGTAATCTTGGTATCGCCTTGGTTCCTGAAAGTATGCAGGAAATCCCTTGGCCGAATATAAAGTTTATCCCGCTCAAAGAAGATCTCTCTGCCGATTTATTTGCCGTTTATCATCCCAGTAGCATGACTCAGGCATTAGAGCGCCTGCTCGAGTTATTTTAAATGTGCCGTGCTAGCTAATATCACTTCGCTTTAACCAAAATAGCCATTGCGACAACCACTAACGCCACACCACTGGCTATTTCTTGCCAATTTATGGTCTGCCCTAACATTGCATTAGTCGCAATAACCGACAATGGAATGAGATACACATAGCCCGATACTTTGGTTGGGGATAGCACCATGCAGGCTTTTTGGAACAAGAAGAAGCTCAATGCAGTGGCAAAGGTGGCAAGATAGAAAATACCACTCCAGGTGATTAGGCTGATATTGCGCCATTTAATTTCTGGCAGTTGGTAGGCGACCACGCAGGTCAGTAATAACGTGGCACAAATTAAACTCCAGCCCGTCAACACTAGCGCTTGTTCACCGCGATGCAATTTTTTTACTAGGATAGGATTCAGCGCCATACCTAAGCAACCAAACAGAAAGAGATAATCAGAGGGAATTAGCGACAATTGTAAAAGCTGGGATAAATCACCTTTAAAAATGATTAATAATGCGCCCAAAATACCGATTAATAGTGCAGCGAGCACCAACCAGGTAGATTTTGAGTTCAATAACACCATGCTCATGATCATGCTCATCAACGGCACTGTGGTGTATAACGCGCTCGAATTTAATGCGCTGGTGGTCTGAAGTGAAAATATCATGCAGGCGAAATAGAGCAGAGGTGGCAGGCTAATCAAAGTATAACGGCCTAAGTCGCGATAGTGGGGTAATTTCAGTAGCCCTTGACTGACCAGCAACACCATAAAAAATAGGCTGGCAATCGCATATCTCAACCAGGTGATAACCATGGGTGGCAAGGCATTGCTGATGGTGGCGCTGGCAATAAAAGAACCGCCAAGTAGTGCAGTAAATCCCAGCATCTGCAAATGTGCTTTAAGTATTCTGGTTGTCATGTGCATACCTATTACCATCTTGTGATCAACGATAATTACGTGGAAACACATTCTCAACCATTACATTTTAAGTATGGATGAGCGGGATTTTAGTATTGGTTGTGTAATAACCCACTACATATGATGAGTTATCCCCTTCGTACCCGAGGTCGCGATATAGCTTCAATGATCTTGGGTATAGATTACCGACAACTCTACTGTATTTATTATTTAACAGGTTTATTTAATCGATACTAAATTAAAATAATTAAGGGTTTTATTATGACAATCGTAAATTCAAATATTGATACTGATTTTAGTGAATTACCATTTCAAGCTGTCGAATATATTCAGAAAATAAAGCCCGGATTTAAGCCTCAGATTGCATTCATTTTAGGTTCAGGACTAGGCGACTTGGTCGCGCAAATTAGCAATGAAACCACCATTAGTTATGCAGATATTCCTGGCTTCCCGGTAAGTTCCGTCCATGGTCATGCCGGAGAACTGGTATTAGGTACTCTGTTTGGTGTTCCAGTGATGTGCATGAAAGGCCGTGGTCACTTCTACGAAGGCAAAGGCATGAGTATCATGACCAACCCGGTGCGCACATTCAAGTTGATGGGGTGCGAATTCCTCTTTTGTACCAATGCCGCCGGCTCATTACGCCCAGAAGTTTTACCGGGTTCAGTGGTGATGCTGAAAGATCACATTAACACCATGCCGGGGACGCCACTGGTTGGGCCTAATGATGATCGTTTTGGTCCGCGTTTCTTCAGTTTGGCGAATGCCTATGATAAAGGTCTGCGTGCTGATATGGCCAAAATTGCCCAACAGCTTGATATTCCGCTGACCGAAGGTGTGTTTGTCTCTTATCCTGGTCCTTGCTTTGAAACCCCAGCCGAAATTCGCATGATGCAGATTATTGGCGGTGATGTGGTGGGAATGTCGGTGGTGCCGGAGGTTCTGTCTGCGGCTCATTGTGGTTTAAAAGTGATTGCATTAACTGCAATTACTAACTTGGCTGAAGGCCTTTCTGATGTGGTTCTGTCTCACGAGCAAACCTTAAAATGCGCAAAACTGGCTTCAGTGAATTTCACCAAGCTGATTGAAGCTTTCTTGAAAAGCAAAGCTGCGCATTGATCAAGAGAAAATTATAAAAGTTGTTGTTAGTCCCCTGGTTGCTAACGTGCGAATCGCCAGCAATTAGGGGGCCGCCTCTGAAGAGGGAAGTACCCTACAAACTCCATAAGCAAATATATTCCCTCGACGCGTTTAGTATCACGGAGAATAAAAATGATAATAAAAAAACGGCTTAAAGTGATGTTCTTCCTTCAGTTCTTTATCTGGGGAGCCTGGCTGGTTACGCTGGGAGCTTACATGATGAATACACTGAACTTCACTGGTGCGCAGGTCGGGCTGGTTTATGGGGCCAAAGGTATTGCCTGTATTTTAATGCCAAGTATTGTCGGTATTATTGCTGACCGTTGGGTTAAAGCCAATATTCTCTATGCTTGCTGTCACCTGTTAGGTGCCATTGCATTATTGATTGCAGCCAATATTACCGCCCCAAATATCATGTTCCTTGTCATGCTATTTAATGCGATGGTTTATATGCCGACGATTGCATTAGCCAACACCATTTCTTATATCTGTTTAGAAAAAGCCGGATTGGATACGATTAAAGATTTCCCGGCGGTGCGAGTGTTTGGCACGATTGGTTTTATTTTCGCTATGTGGGCGATCAGTTTGTCCGGGTTCGAATTGAGTAATATTCAACTCTATATTGCTTCAGCTGCGGCACTGGTGTTGGCGATGTACGCATTTTCATTACCCAGTTGCCCGACGTCTAATGTTAAAAAAGACCGTACTTGGGTTAATATGTTAGGGCTTGATGCCTTTGTATTATTTAAACAAAAGAAGATGGCTATTTTCTTCCTGTTTGCCATGTTGCTTGGTGCTTCATTACAGATTAGCCATACTTTCAGCAGTCCATTCCTGCATGATTTTGCAAAAAATCCTATTTATCATGACAGTCTGGTGGTGCAATACCCGTCAATTTTATTGTCGATGGCACAAATTGCAGAAGTGTTTTTCATTCTGACCATTCCTTTCTTCTTATCTCGCTTTGGTATTAGACGCGTCATGATGATCAGCATGATTGCCTGGACGCTGCGCTTCACCTTATTTGCTTATGGTGACCCGTCTGCCACTGGCATCGTTTTATTACTGTTATCAATGGTGGTATACGGTTGTGCCTTTGACTTCTTTAATATTTCTGGCGCAATTTATGTTGAGAAAGAAGTAGATCGAAATATTCGAGGCAGCGCACAGGGCCTGTTTATGACAATGGTAAACGGTGTTGGGGCTTATGTCGGCGCAATAAGTAGCGGGCATGTGGTCGATTTCTTTACTGTCGACGGTGTAAAAGACTGGAACAGTATTTGGCTATCTTTTGCAGCTTATACCGTGGTTCTGGTCATCGTTTTTGTTTTCGTTTTTCAATATAAACATGATCCGGCTGAGCTGAAAGATCGGCAGTTATCACATTGATCCCTCGCTGGGCTGAATGCTTCTGGTCATTCATCCAAGAGACTGGTAGTTGAAAAGACGAAACCGCCCTGAAGGCGGTTTTGTCTTTTTGCATTGGCTTAAGAGAATAATTATTTACTCTTATCCTGCAAGCCACGGGCACTCAGATTGTTATTATCTACCTGTGGTAAACCTGTGGCCGCAGAAGAGGATAACAGCCCGGTCTCAACATAGTTAAACAGCTTCTCACGGGTATCGGTAATATCCAGATTGCGCATGGTTAACTGACCGATACGGTCATCTGGTGAGAAGACAGAATCGCCTTTCTCCATGGTCAGACGCTCTGGTTTATAAGTCAGATTGTCAGAAACAGTATTCAGGATGGAGTAATCATTACCGCGACGCAGTTCCAGTGTCACTTCACCGGTAATCTCGCTGGCAACCCAACGCTGGACTGAATCACGCAGCATCAGTGCTTGTGGATCAAACCAACGGCCTTGATACAGCAAGCGGCCCAGAACCCGGCCATTAGCATGATATTGCTCAATGGTGTCTTCGTTATGAATACCGGTCAGCAGGCGCTCGTAAGCGATGTGCAGTAAGGCCATCCCCGGGGCTTCATAGATGCCGCGGCTCTTGGCTTCAATAATACGGTTTTCGATTTGGTCGCTCATGCCCAGACCGTGACGGCCACCAATGCGGTTGGCTTCCATCATCAGCTCGACGCTGTCATCAAAAACGACGCCATTCAAGGCCACTGGATAACCGCGCTCAAAACGGACAGAAACTTGTTCCGCTTTCACCACGACATTTTCGTCCCAGAATTTCACGCCCATAATCGGGTTAACGATTTTGACGCTAGAGTTCAGGAATTCCAGATCTTTGGCTTCGTGAGTCGCCCCTAACATATTAGAGTCAGTGGAATAGGCTTTCTCGGTCGACATTTTATAATCGAAACCGGATTGAATCATAAATTCAGACATTTCATGACGGCCACCGAGTTCATCGATAAAGTCGGTATCCAGCCAAGGTTTATAAATTTTCAATTCAGCATTGGTCAGCAGGCCGTAACGATAGAAACGTTCTATATCGTTACCTTTATACGTACTGCCATCACCCCAGATATTCACGCCATCTTCTTTCATGGCGGCCACCAACATAGTACCGGTTACGGCGCGGCCCAGTGGGGTAGTGTTGAAGTAGGTGACACCGGCGGTGGTGTTATGGAATGCGCCACATTGAATTGCGGCAATCCCTTCGGCAACCAGCTGTTTACGACAATCAATCAGGCGAGCTTTCTCTGCACCATATTCCATCGCTTTACGCGGAATGGCATCGTAATCTTCTTCGTCAGGTTGACCCAAATTAGCAGTGTAGGCATAAGGAATTGCGCCTTTTTTCTGCATCCACAGCAGTGCTGCGCTGGTGTCTAAACCACCGGAAAAAGCAATACCAACACGCTGATTAATAGGAAGGTGTTTGAGAATAGTTGTCATCAATTAAATCCTGTATGAATTAGGTCTGTCTGGCAAAGGTTTCAATGCCTACATTGATATCGCAAAACCCGAGCCTGGTCAAAGAGATTTTGCATATTTATGTGTGTTTCATTGCATAACTATTTCATTATCATTTCGTCGAAATGATGTTTCATTTAAATTAATTTACCGTTCTGTTATGGTGTTTGCATCAACTTTTTATCACCTATAACCAGCTAAAATTTAAAGTGGTAAATCGCTTTTGTAAATCAGCGCATAGGGATATTTCACCATAGTGGTGGAAAGCGCAGATGTATGCAAATAGACATGGTTTCAGGGACTGTTACGTTGAAAATCTTTCGCGAAAGTGCGTGGTATAAAAAGCGAAAATCCTACCGAGTGTTGTTTTGGCGTGAAATAACACCGCTGGCTATTCCGCTGTTTATTGAAGGACTGTGTGTGTTGCTGATGGGGGTGTTCAGTACCCTGTTGGTGAGTTGGTTGGGTAAAGAGGCGATGGCTGCGGTGGGTTTAGCCGACAGCTTCAATATGCTGATTGCTGCTTTTTTTGCCGCAGTCGCGCTCGGCACCTCGGTGGTAGTGTCATTCAGTTTGGGGCAACGTAAACGCAAGCAGGCGCAAACCGCCGCCCGTGAGTCCATCTCTCTGTTAGTGTTAATTTCACTATTATTGGTGTTGCTGGTGCATTTTTCCGGTGAAACCATTATCAATCTGATGGCCAGTCAGGCGGATCCTGCGGTGAAGGCGATGGCCTTGACCTACCTGCATCTGACGGTCTGGAATTATCCTGCAATGGCGATCGCGCTGGTGGGCTGCGGCGCACTGCGTGGTGCCGGTAATACGCGGCTGCCGATGTTTATCAATATTGGTATGAATATTCTCAATATTGTTATCAGCAGCGTGCTGATTTACGGCCTGTTCAACTGGCAGGGATTGGGCTTTGTTGGCGCGGGGATTGGTATCACACTCTCCCGCTATATTGGGGCATTGGTGGTGATTTTGGTGTTGATTTTTGGCACGAATAATACACTGAGAATCCCCTTTAAAGCCTATTTTATGCCCTTTACCGCAGCCATCATGTTTGAGGTGTTGAGTATTGGTATTCCTGCCAGTGTTGAGTCGGTGATGTTTAGTGTTGGTAAACTGATTACTCAGCGCTTTGTTGCCGGAATGGGGACGGAAGTGATTGCCGGTAACTTTATCGCTTTCTCAATTGTTGGGTTGATTAACTTACCCGGTAATGCACTGGGATATACCTCGACCATTATTATTGGCACTCGCTTGGGGAAAGGGCAGATTTTGCAACCTATCCGCCAGATCAAGCATATATTCTGGTTATCCACCCTTGGGGTCTGCTTTATTGCTTTATTATCAATTCCCAGTGCTGGTTTTCTGGCGTCGCTGTATACCAATGAGCCGGGTGTTATTGATGTTGTGAAGCACTTAATCTGGATTAATGCGCTGTTTATGCCAATTTGGACCGCCGCTTGGGTGCTGCCCTCAGGTTTGAAAGGCGCGAAGGATGCCAGTTACACCATGTGGGTGGCACTGGCCGGAATGTGGGGCTGTCGTATTATCGTCGGTTATATTCTGGGGGTTACTCTGGGGTTCGGTGTCACGGGCGTGTGGATGGGGATGTTCCTCGATTGGATAGTGCGCGGCGTGCTGTTTTACCGACGAATGTCCACCGGCCGCTGGTTGTGGCGTTATCGACCCGCGGCGTAATAGCGCAATATTTTCCGTGCTTATCCGGCGAATGGTACCAAGATTTTCGTCGCCAGATACTGGCCTGCAGAATGAATAAAGGGGGCGGCGACACGGGTAATGCTAAACCCATAAACAATCTGTCGTACTCCACATCTATTGTCCCTATCATTTTCTGATAGCCCCTTAGCAGCGCCCGATGCTGGGGGGAGTAGATGCCAAACAAATCACTTTCTCTGGTTCTCTTTCCCGCCAAAAGCGTCACTCTGCAATAGTTTGAACTTCATCACGAAAACAACAAAACAAAATAAAACCACAAAATGACTGCCTGTGGTTTTTAATTCCTCACTATCTTAATTTTAAAGAATATTAGTTTAACTTTATGAGTTTAGAATTTAATTAGTAGAATTAATTGCTGTCATGTTAGTGGGGCTAATCGATGTCATTATGTTGTTTAATGTTGCTTTGCATGGCTGTTTCTGTGATTGTGAATTGCAGTTAAAAACATAATAACACTTTCTAACATTTCTTATCTTTTGAGGCCCGACATGAAAAATGTAGCAATACTCGGAAGCAGCGGGGGAAATCTGTTCAATCTTGGTGGTGCATACCCCGAAAGGCTGTTACAAGAGATTTATACCCAACTCCATTCTGCCGGTTTAGCTGTCAGCGCCGTACAATTCATTGCCGCGGAAGAGTCCATGGATGTGGCTAAGCCCACAACCGCCGCCGCAGTTTATTCCATCACTGCTGAAGATGATGATAAACCTCGTATCAGCTTTCAGGGGAAACTGTCCGAGGTTAATGATGCGGTAAAATCGTCAGATGCAACCATCGCGGCACAAATTCGTGCTGGTGATATTGATGGCATCATTATCATGAGTGCAGACCCCGACCGCAGTAATAAAGAAGCCATTCTGGCCGCGATAGAAAAGAAAATCCCTATTGTGGGTACCGGCGGTACTTCAATGGCGATTATCACCTCCAAAGGGGCGAATGTGATTGCCACCTCGGGCACCACAGGAACCAATAGCCGCACTCGTGCCATCTCTTTTACTGCCTCATTATGCAAACACTGGCAGATAAAATATACCCCAGTGCTGGGCAGCGGCGATGTCAGTGCACCAGGGAGCGACAAGAGCCTGCTAAAAAGAATCAATATTCGCAGCATCATGATCCCAGCTTTACCCGGCTTTATTGCCATGGCAATTGTGCTGGCATTAAGCCACATCCCCGGGCTGCAATCACTGAATGCAATCTTCGAACTGTTACTGAAAGGGTTGCCGGTGATTGTCGCAGTTATTGCGGCAAAACAGGTTTCTGAGCTGGACGAAGTGTCGATTGTGGCCGGTGTTGTGGCTGGCGTGCTGTCGGTAGAAGGGGGATTAATTGGTGGCATTTTAGGTGGGATAGGGGCCGGTATTATGGTGCGCTATCTGTTTGGGCTGTGCTTGAGATGGCAATTTCCGATGACCACCATCAATATCGTGGCTGGTGGGTTATCCGGCTTATCTTCCGGTTTGGTGATGTATTACCTGCTCAGCCCACTCGCACTGGCCGCAGGTGATTATATTAAATTAGCTATCGAAGCGACTCTGGCTTTTAGCCCAATTTTAGCGGGATTATTGGCAGGTTTGGTTATTTGGCCCGCTATTCTGGGAGGTGTCTATCACGCGGTTATATTGCCTTTGGTCTTGCTGGAAATGGAAAAATCCGGTGTCAGCTTCCTAGGTGCGGTAGATATGGTTGGCCTGGTCATGGTGGCAGCAGGAATTAACCTAGCTAATGTCATCGCTCCACGAGAAAAAAGTGAGGCGGCAGTGGCAGCGCCGGGGCTGTTAATTAACCTGGGCTTTGGGACTTTCGTCGAATCAGCTTATCCCTTCATGTTCTCTAATAAAGTCGTCTTTGCCGGTGCCATATTCTCAGCCGGTGTTGGTGGCATGTTGTTGGGACTATTAAATATTAAAGGTGTGGCTTATGTGCCGGCGTTTGCCTCGCCATTCTTGTCGAATAACGCATTTTATATGGCAGTGGTGATGACCGTAACCTTAGTGTTGACCTGTATTATCACACTGTTAGCCAATAAGTTTGTTGCAATTAAAAAGGCAGTACCCGAATCCACAACACCAGGGATCTCGGCTAAGAGTTAACAATTAAAAAAGCAGTTTTATATAAATCAAGTAGAGGTAAATATGTTCCACGCTGATATGAGTAAGAAACGTTCCGTCGCCATGGATAAAGTACGCAATGCAATTGAGTTACATGGCGGTCAAACTATTCTGAGTACCGGAATAACTGGAGATGATGCTCGCTTAGCGAAGGCAGTATGCGATTCAGGGGTTAAATTATTGGAGCCTAATCACCCAGCATTGGCATTAGCACGCGGCCATAATGGCGTGACTAATATGCATGCCGCAGAGCGTATCCGTCATGAGATAACTATTGGTCAAATGGCTGAGGCGGTGCAGGGGGTGCGCAATGTGGTTGCCGACGATATTTTTATTACTGTCGGAATTGCTGGCGGTTTTACTGAAACTGTCCCTACGCCCGTGACTGAGCAGGATATTTTATTGATAGCTCAATCAGGTGCTGATGGTTTGCATACCCATAAATCCAGCTTTGAGGATTTAAAGGAATTAGTCGATTTGGCCCATAAATATGGCCTGACAGTAGATGCTTATATTGGTCATCCCAGTGATTTACACACCTTCGGTATTGCAGCTGAAACACCGGCAGATGTTGCCGCAGTGGCAAAAAAGATGGAAGCATTGGGTGTCGATATGATTGGTTTAATGACGGGTATGAGTTATGAAGGGGTCACCGCCGGTGATATTCCAGAGGCGATTAAACAGCGGCTTCTGGCACTGGTGGCGGCGGTTTCAGTGCCAACATTAGCTGAAGGCGGTATCAATCTGGAGAATGCGAAGGCATTTAAAGATACCGGGGTAAATATTCTGGTGGTGGGCACCGCCATTGATAATGTTGTTTGTAATGCTGCCAAAGATGTTGTTGCGCAGTTTATTACTCATTAATTGCAGTCAGCAAGCAGGGAGGGAGAATATTTTCTCCCTTTTTTTATTGGAGTAAAATTATGTATAAATTACTGGCCCTTGATCTTGATGGCACCTTACTCAATAAGGAAAATAAAATATCAGCACAGAATATTAGCGCGATAAAGCAGGTTATCAATGGTAATGGTATTGTCGTTCTATGTTCAGCCCGGCCGGTTAATGCCATGATAGCAGTCATTCGCAATACTGAATTAGCGTATCTGATTCGCTATTTTATTTCGTTCAATGGTGCATGGATATATGACCGAGTTGAGGAAAAAGACCTTTGCTTTACGCCGCTCTCCGGCCGTGATGTGAAAGTGATTATCTCGCTATTAGCAGAACATCAATTTCCTCATCACTTTTTTACCCGCAATAATATTATTTCATCATCAAGCCATATCAGTGATTATACAAAATATGAGTCTGAGCTCTTTGATATGGAGATATTGATATCTGATCCTGTCAATATTTCTCAGCGAGATGATATTGTTAAAGTCTCTATTGTTGGCTCAACTGATTTTATTGCTAGTATTGCCGATAAAATAGATCAAAAATTTCATCAGCAATATTCACTCAGTAAGACCAGTAATCATTACTATGAAATAATGAGTCAGAACATCAGTAAAGGCAGTGGGCTGCATTATTTGTGCCAGCACCTAAATATCAATGCTGAATCAGTAGTCAGTATGGGGGATCAGGAGAACGATATCAGCATGTTCCAGTTTTCCGCGCTGGGTATCGCGATGGGAAATGCCAGTGATTTTGTCAAATCTCACGCGGATAGAGTGAGTCTGGATAATAACCAGCATGGCGTGGCTTTTACCATTAATCAGCTCTGGCCATTGTGACTAAATAGCCTTTTGTTTCAGAAAATTATTGAGTAGAATGACACACAAATGCATCGCAGTCGGGCCGCTATTCTTATGAATCAGATCAAACGTAAACAGTTTATTTTGGAAAAGCTGGATAGCCTTGGTGAGGTTTCTGTTATTGGTCTTTCCGAGGAACTGGGTGTGACGTCTGAAACGATCCGCAGAGATCTTTCCTATTTGGAAAAGAGCGGCGAGGTCACTAAAGTCCATGGCGGTGCGATAAAAGTTCAAAATATACAAGAGGGCAGTTTTGCTCAGCGCATGGATTTAAATCGCCAGGAAAAAATGGTGATTGGTCAATATGCCGCCTCATTGGTAACAGAAAACGATACTTTATTTATTGACTCTTGCACCACGACGCTTATTTTTGCGTCATTCTTGCCATTAGTTAAATTCACTGTTTTTACCAACTCCTCATTAATTGCTGACCAAATTAAAAGTAAAAATAATATGGCAATCGTGCATGTTCTGGGCGGTGAATATAACCATACTTATAAAGCTAATTTAGGTATTCAGACAATTGAACAAATGAATGATATTCACACTGACTTCTCCTTTGTGGGGGTGGGTGGGATAGACAGTGACTTTGGTGTGATGGTGAAAAATCTGGATGAAGGGCGCATTGCCAAGAAAATGTTGGCGATGGGGCGGCAGAAAGTCATTCTGTGTGATACCAGTAAATTCGGTCAAAGTGGATTAATGAAAATAAGCAACATCAATGACATTGATATTATTGTCACGGATAAAAAGAAAAACCCGCATAAACAGGCGATTGAAGCCGTCTATGCGGATAAAATTATTTACGCTAATTAATCTTATTTTCTATGGCCGCGTTGATATAAAGAAATCTTCCGCCGAATAGTAAGAAATCGGATTATTTCAACACTTAGCTGAACCCATCGCGGTACGAACTCCCGGCTTGAATCCATGTCGCTGTGCTTGCCAGACAATTGCTAATCCGATAATTAATAATCCCAGTACCGCCCATGGGAAGCTCACCGCCCCGGCGCTTTGTAACAGCAAGCCGCCAGTGATCCCGCCCCCGGCAATAGCCAGATTCCATGCCACCACAATCATTGATTGTGCAACATCAGCATCTTGTTTTGCGGCGTCCGCCGAGGCGGTTTGCAGTAAGGTGGGCGCACCGCCAAAACTTAATCCCCACAGCACCATACAGCTATAAACCGCTGCCGGGGAGTTCCCAACGATAGCTAAAACCAGCGCCGCTACAGCAAACGCAGTGAGGCTGAGTAACACTGCGCCACGCAACCAGCGGTCCACAACCAGACCGGTAAACCCTATGCCGGCGAGTGCACTAATTCCAAATACTAACAATACCTTATCGACCTGATTTCCCAACCCGGCAGGGACGATAAAAGGGGCAATGTAGGTGTAAAGAATATTGTGAGCTAGCATCCACAATACAATGACCAAGAGAATGGGCCGGACACCCGGTGTTGTAAATACTTTGCGCACCGGTTGCTGCTGTTGGGATGATTGCCCCGGGAAATCAGGAACTTTGGCGATGACCCAGATAATCAGCAACAAGGTTAACCCCGACATAATGGCAAATGTACTGCGCCAACTGAGCACCGTGCCCAACCATGCTCCCAGCGGCACCCCCAGCGCCAGTGCTGTTGGGGTTCCCGTCATGGCAATCGCCATAGCGCGCCCTTGTTGGTGTGGCTGCACCATCCGCCGAGCATAACCGGCGATTAGCCCCCAAGCCAGACCTGCTGCGGCTCCGGCCATAAAGCGGGCCAGCAAGGTTAAACTAAACCAAGGGGAAATGGCTGTCAGAGTATTGAATAAGAAAAAGCCAACAATGGCGCTGAGTAATACTTTACGTCGTCCCCAACTGCGCGTCAGGGCAATCAGTGGGATCGCCGCCAGTAAAGAACCCAAGGCATAGAGTGTCACCAATTGGCCCGCCAGTGCTGGCGAGACCGCCAAACCCTGACTAATTTGTGGCAATAATCCGGCGGGCAATGTCTCGGTCATAATAGCAATAAAGCCGGTCATGGCCAGCGCCAGCAGCGCCGCCAGAGGAAAAGGCCGAGCAGCAGCTTCAACACGGATCATTGGGCACCACCGCCGTAAACAGCATCACGTAGGTCATTGACGAATTGCCCAGACATACCTTCATACAAGGTATTGGTTAAGGCGACAACACTGATGCCTTGTTTTCTATCGACAAACCATGAGTGACCATAAGCCCCACCCCAACGCCAAGTGCCTACCGACTCCGGCGAAGCCGCTGCTAGTGGGTCACGCAGCACGGAAAAGCCCAGACCAAAGCCTAGGCCGGGAGAGTCTGGCAACGTCATACCCTCAGTTTGATCTCGGCCCATTTCATCGACCAAATTGGCCGGAAGCAGTGGTGAACCCCCTTGGCGCAGTGTTTCCAGCAAGCGCAACAGATCGCCAGCGCTGCCCACCATTCCGGCGCCACCGGAAGGAAATGCCTGGCGATTGAGTGCACGGGCAGGCGAAAATTGAATACCGACGGTATCGGGGAATACAGCAACCAACTCACCTTCCTGTAGCGGATGTGGGGCAGGGGAATCGCTGACATAAGGGGTGGCTAATCGGTTGATATTAGAGGTGAAAAAAGCGGTATCATTCATCTGCAGCGGCCCAGTGACCAGGCAACGTACCGCTTCGTCCAATGGCTGGTCACAGATTTTTTCAATCACCGCACCTAATACATCAATGGCTAATGAATAAGCCCATGAAGTGCCCGGCGCATAGTAGAGTGGCTCAGCTGCCAGTCGGCGCACATTCTCACTGAGCGTGATGGCGGATTGATCCATGCCATCAGAAATACCTGCGCGAGCATAGGGGCCATTTTCGTCAGCTTCAACAAAGCGATAGCCCAAACCGGCAGTGTGGCTGAGTAATTGCCGCACTGTTATGGTTGTTAATTCCCCAGCGGCTAGCTGAGGTTGAAAATCAGGTAGCCAGCGGCGTATATCACCATCAAGCTCCAGTTTACCTTGTGCGACAAGGGCCATGGCCGCAGTGGATACAATGGGCTTGCTGATAGACGCGAGGCGGAACAACGTGTCGATCATCATGGGTTGCTGAGTTTCGCGGTCAGCCCATCCGGCAGCCCGGCTGAAAGGTATTTCACCATTAACGGCGACCATGACCACCGCGCCGACCAGCCGTTGTTCACTGAGTGCGCTATCAATCACAGTATTTATTCTGGTTGCCAGATCTGCTGGCTGTATAGCGGTTGACGAACTAGCGGACATGGTGATTCCTTAATTTGGATAAATATGATGTAGCTCTAATGGGTAATGCAACAATAGATAACTACGCAATCAGGATAAAGTGGGGTAGATTTCCTGTATTAGCGGACAAAAATATCCGCAATGAGGAGATAAGATGGATAGCTTGAGTAGCCTGACTGTTTTTGTGCAAGTGGCCGAAAGTCGCAGCTTTGTGATCGCAGGGCGTATATTGGGCGTTTCTGCATCGGCGGTGGGCAAGAGCATTGCCCGGCTTGAGACTCGCTTGGGTGTCAGGTTATTTCATCGCAGCACGCGCAGTATCACCTTGACCTCCGAGGGCGCACTTTTTCTAGAACGCAGTCGGCGGATTTTGGCTGAAGTCGAAGCCGCCGAACTTGAAATGTCGCAACTGACTGATAAGCCTCGCGGTAGGTTGCGGGTGAGCTTGCCATTAGTGAGCACATTGCTACTGCCCGTTTTGGCTGATTTTATGCTCGCGTACCCAGATATTGAGCTGGATCTTGATTTTAGCGATCGGATAGTTGATGTCGTGGAGGAGGGGTTTGATGCGGTGGTCCGTACCGGCGAGCTGACAGATTCTCGTTTATCGACGCGCAAATTGGGGCAATCTGTCATGCTGCTGGTAGCCTCTCCCGCCTATCTAGAGCAGCATGGCGAGCCGCTGTACCCCACTGATTTGGCGCATCATATCTGCCTACATTACCGCTTTCCCAATAGTGGCAAATTAGAAACCTGGCCGTTACCCAATGAGTCTGATTTACGGATACCTATTTCAATGGTGTGCAATAACATCGAAACGCGGTTGTGTTTTGCTCTACGGGGGCTGGGTATCGCCTGTCTGCCTGATTTTTCTCTCGGCAGTGCGCTGGCGGATGGCAAGCTGCGGGTGATACTCAATGACGCAGTAAAGCGTAGGGTGGATTTACATGTAGTGTGGCCCTCTGGGCGCTTTATTACCCCCAAATTGCGGGTGTTTATTGATTTCCTCAGTGAGCGGATGTTTGCAGGAAAGCCCCAACGCTAAAAATTTTCTCTGCTGCTTAAGCTGAATTATTAATCATTTCTCACCGATTGCCGATATAGAGAGTAGTGACTCCATCGTGAGAACGAGAAAAGGCAATGGGAAGACGTGGGACGAGAAGATTTCAAGAGTATTGGACTTTTCTGTTCCCGATTGAAAGGGTGAAGCATTAATTGCCATTGAGCAGAATGTTATTCCTTATTTTCCGACTGGCTGATATCGCCTTATTACTGCACATCAATCATTATTTGCACTGGGGAAAGTATGGATAATTTTCAAAAAGAGATTGAGGAGAGAACCAATCTCACCTCGTCAAACAGATTTGAACTGTTGCTGTTCCGTCTGGGGGAATCCCAAGAAGAACAACAATCTGAGTTGTATGGTATTAACGTCTTTAAATTACGCGAAATAGTCCCGATGCCGCCGCTAACCAAGGCTGCGGGCATGGCATCACCAATGATGGGTATGGCGAATATTCGCGGAGAAATCATTCCTGTGATTGACCTTCCGGCCATTGTCGGTTGTGTGCCTAAAACCGGATTAAATATTTTGCTGGTGACGGAATATGCCCGCAGCACTCAAGCATTTGCGGTGGAATCGGTGGATGACATTGTGCGCCTTGAGTGGAGTCAGGTACTGGCAGCTGACGCGGGGGTGAAGAGCCGCAATATCACCAGCATTGCTCGCCTCGACAATGATAAAGCCAGTAACCGGCTGGCACTGGTTTTGGATGTTGAGCAGATTTTATATGACATTATTCCAGCTAACCGCGATGTCAAAATAGACAGCGAGAAGAGCAAAGCGTTTGATCTGAAACCGGGCGCAGTGGCCATTGTGGCCGAAGATTCGAAAGTTGCCCGTTCAATGCTGGAACAAGCAATGAAGATGATGGATATTCCAGCCGTGATGCATATCACCGGCCTAGAGGCTTGGAATAAAATCAGAAAGATAGCGGATGAAGCGAGAGCCGAAGGCCGACCTATTTCGGATAAAATCGCCTTTGTGTTAACCGATTTGGAAATGCCAGAAATGGATGGTTTCACACTCACATTGAATATTAAGCGCGATGAGTTCTTGAAGAATATTCCGGTTATTATTCACTCTTCGTTATCTGGCAGTGCCAATGAAGATCATGTGCGCAAAGTTGGGGCCGATGCGTACGTGGCAAAATTTGAAGCCAACGAATTAGAAGCCGCTATTCACAGTGCGCTGGATGCTAAGAAAGCCATTAATTCGTAGTCGCCTGAGACTTTCCGCAGACCCGTTCCTGAGTGTGACATTGGCAGGAACGGGCTTGCTATGGTGAAGCTAGAAGTTATATTTAACCCCTAACATTACGGCGGTATCACTGTAACCTTTGCCACCTATTTGTTGACTTACATTCCCCCAAACATTCAGCTGCTTATTAATTTGGCCTTCCACCCCGGTTTTCAGTTCGCCAATATTGCGAGCTCCAGCTTGTTTCACGGTAATACCATCCATTTGCGTACCAAAGTCCTTGGTATTGTGGAGCCAGTTAGCCTCAATAAAGGGTTGGAATACTCGGTCTTTGCCTTTATCACTTTCATGGAAACCATTCATAAAGGCTTTCACCCCTAAACGGGTTTGGATATTACCCTCGCCAACACCAGAAACGCGGGTGCCGTTAGCTTCTTGATGGTCATCTGCTTTCACGCCCATCCAGGTGACTTGCGCTTTGGGTTGAATAAAGTAAGTGGCGTTTTTAGCCGGGTTTTCACCGATTTTAAAGGTATATCCGCTCTCGATTGATGCGGTAACCCCTTTGGATTTATACTCTTCGGTATTCAAGTACTGGCCGTCAACACTGTTATTAAACCAGCTGTATTGCGCCCAACTATCTACATATAAACCTGATTTATCGACTTCATTGGCATACAAAGTGCCGTACATGCCCAAACTATAGCCATCGATAGCTGCACGCGCGCTATAGCCGGAAATCCGCGACTCGGTTTTACTCTTACTGTTGCCGTAACCGGCCATCACACCTAAGTGCAGGCGGTCCAAATCATTATGACTCCACTGCGCAATATCGCCGCCCAACTGCACCACATAGCGGTTCGATTGCGTGCCTAACTGATCTTGTGCATCGCGCGAACGGTTGTGGCCCCCTTCACTGCGCAACCACATGCTGGTCACTTTTTGCTCGCCAGTCAGAGCATCGATGTATTGGGTTTCCCCCAGACGGTCATGCAGGCGAGTGACAAACATATTGTTGGCCGCAGCCAGGTTGGCGCTGTAAGAGCTGGCTTCAGGCCGTTCAATCATGACTGATGGGTCTGGGGTTCGCACTCCAATTGGCTCTGGCTCAGGTTCGGGATCTGAGTAAATGGTACTGATCAAATACCAATTGCTGACATTAGCATCTAAGCCGCGCACCAGAGAGTAATCAAATGCGCCGGCAACAATACGACCGTAATTAACAAATACGCCGTCAGAACTGCCGTTAACTCGCACCAACTCAATACCGTTTAAGGTTGCAGCCCCGCTGCCACCGGCATTGAGTACACTCACCCATGTCGTCCCTGAAGTATTGCCGTTTACCACTAATTTATCGGTAGCGGAATTATCATCACCTAATACGGTGTTAAAGATAATTTCTCCGCCATTGGAATGCAGGTCTCCATTAATAGTTAGCAGATTATTCGCCTGTGCGCCGGTAACTTCAGTGGTATGAAATTTGATGAAGCCAGCATTGGTCGTCGTACCAATAGTTTGCTGATAGCCAGCTAAATCTAATATGCCGCCGCTGCTGATGTTGTAGCTTGAATTGGCGCTAAAGGCATTATTAACGCCAGCTTTTAATATGCCGCCGTTATGGACTTCAGTCTGACCAGCATAAGTTTGATGATTACTAAATTGCGTCATGCCATTATCAGCAACGACAGTACCTGTGCCACTCAATAAATGGTCAAATTGGTAATTAGTATCGGTGTGGTTAAATACCACGCGCCCCTCTCCGGCACCAAAACTAATCTGATTGGCATTTATTGTCCCGGTTGCTGTTGCTGCCTGATTTTCAGCTGAGCCGAAATTTAGTGCGCCAGTTGAACCGGCAAGCTCAGCAATTAACAAACTATTACCAACATTCACCACGCCACCATTAGAAACAGTGAGCGCTCCATCGCCAGCACTGCCGACAGTGACATCACCACTGTTATTCCATACGGAACCGACATCACTTACTGCGACTGTGCCGGTATAACCGGCTTTTAACGCAATACGGCCGCGATCATTTTCAACGCTAGCGCCGTCAGAGATAATTAAATGGCCATTAGCCAAATAACCGACAATGGCATCCTGATCCATATGCCATAAAGAGTTGTTGCCTGTAACATAGGCATAGGCATCACCGATATTACTGCCGCCACCTCTGCCGATTACCCCCTGTCCTTGAGCGGCAAAGCCGGTTCCCGGAGTATGTAGTGAATATAATTTAGCGCCGTCTTCAATTCGAATAATGCCGCTTTCGACATTATTAATATCGCCGTAGCTGGTGATGGTTGAACCCGCACCGCTGATAGTGAGGTTTTGTGCCGCACCATTTTTCCCACGGCCAAAATAGACTCCGCCATATAATGTTAACTCGCCGCCATTTTCGACAGTCACATCGGCTGCGCCAGCCAACATAAATATCCCGGCCCAACCGGTATCACCTAACGAACTGTTGCCCAATAGCATGCTTGAGCCCGCGCCGCTGACTAAAACAGAGCCGGAAGAACCCTCTTGTTGAGCCAGAGAAATCCCTCTCGGGGTGACGACGCTCGCGCCATCGAGTACTGAGAGTTTACCGGTTCCGTAGTTACCGATTTGTACGTTGGTCTGATTACTGGCGTGGGAAGCATCAAGATAAACACTGCTCCAGAGCGAGCCGGTACCACTGACAATCACTTCACCATCAGAACCGACTTGATTACCTAAAACTGTCGGTGAGTTAGCGGCATACAAGACTTTGCCGCCATCTTCAATCGTCAGCGTGGCTTTTCCCTGATCGCCAATATATTGTTTAAATCCATTGGCACTGGAGCCGGATAAGGGTTTACCGAGAGTCCATTCATTGCCATTATTAACCGTGATTGAGGCGTCGCTCCCTGAAGAGACCCCCATTGCCAAACTCCAACTTTCGCCGTTTATGTCTAATAACAGATTGCCGTTATCAACCAGAACATTAGTATTACTGTCAGGTAAAGTAGCAAGACTCCAGTTATTCGTATTACTCCATTCGGACGAAAGGGTGCCAAGCCATTCATTAGTGGCAGCATGTACATTAGACACGCCAGTATTTGCTAGAATAGCGATGGAGATCAGTAACGATAATGTATTTCTTACTGGTGATTTTGGCGGAAAACTAAAATAGTGCCTCTGATGTGCCATATTAAAATTCCTTACTGATGTTGATAGATCTATGGCGCAATCAATAAAGTTATTTATTTAGCGTCATTGAATTTAACTAAATGGTAAAATTCATTTTTTTAATTATTTAGTTCTTTATTTTACATATTGGTAACTTTATGTTCGTCTTCCAAGAAACTACTGGTATTACAGGATGAAACTTGAGGTACAGAATAAATAGCAATGTCAGTGCTATGATTTATTTCAGAAAAAGAATATGGCCCATTCAGAATGAAGCCTGAAAGAGCGGCGAAATAGCATGTTTGACGGAATATGAACCTCACTGCTTGACGTTTTGCCATATAAGGTTGCGACCTGGTGTTAAGTTAATATTAATTAATGAAAGTCATTTTTATTTAATGCTTATTGTTTCTAATATGTTATTTGAATGTTTCAATAATAATCATAAAAAGTAACGCTGTGAGTATTAATACTCCCTCATTAATGCAAGTGATTATCATTTTAATTATTAATGTGGCGATTCTGTCTCAAAATACAGGATGAATATAGGGTGGGATATAAGATAAGGAGCCAGATCAATGTAGGATATTTCCTTTATTGGTTGTTATTTGCGCCATTCGTGATAATTGCTAATTCCGCTGAGCTCTATATAAAACCGAGCAAAGTGTAAGGGGGGATAGCATGCTGGGTGCAAGTTGATTGTGCTTGACTTGTTTTGTTCATTTTGTATTTTAAGGACATGCATACATTTCTGATTATCGTCCCCGATGGGGGCATGTTATTTGAAGCGGCGGGAATCGCCGACATCCTGATGCAGGCCAGCCGCTTGGGGTCTACTGATGCTCCACTTTATCAGGTGGCAATCGCCACGACACAATCTCACCGAGTGGTGCATGGGTTGTCAGGGCTCAATCTGTTAGCCGACCATCGCCTCGCCGATCTCGACCCAGAGCAGCCGCGTGACACGATCATGGTCACGGGCAGAGGGGCGACCGATGCAGAAAGTTCGTATATTGCCGATTGGATTCGCCGTGCTGCCCCCCATGCACAGCGTGTTGCATCCGTTTGTGGCGGTGCTTTGGTGTTGGCAGAGGCGGGCTTACTGGATGGGCGGCGGGCGACCACACACTGGCGATTGCTGGATACTTTGCAATCTCGCTTCCCTAAAGTGAAAGTCGAAAGTGGGCCACTTTATGTTCAAGATGGCTCAGTCTGGAGCTCTGGTGGTGTCAGCTCCGGTTTTGACCTCACTCTGGCGCTGGTTGAAGAGGACTACGGTTTTACTCAGGCGCGTGATGTGGCGCAAGACCTGGTGATGTTTCTTCGTCGACCCGGTGGACAGACTCAGTTCAGCCGCTATCCTTTGAATCAGGCCAAAACACTTGGCCCCATTAGCGATCTCCAGTCATGGATTCTTGAAAACCTCGCCTGTGACCTTTCCGTTGAGAAACTTGCAGAACGAGTTGCCATGAGCCCGCGTAACTTTACCCGGGTGTTCACCCGCGAGACGGGTATTTCTCCTGCCAAATTCGTAGAAGATGCTCGCCTGCACATGGCCAGACAGTATCTGGAACAGAGTTCGGAAAGTATTGAGCAAATCGCCACCACCACGGGTTTCGGTAATAGCCTTAACCTACGGCGAGTTTTCGAAAGGAATCTGCAACTCACCCCGACTGAGTATCGTGCCCGTTTTCATTCTCGTAAGTTGGCGTAAATTGATCTATTAATGTCATTTACGCCATTTATTTCTCAGGCTAGATTTAAAGCAGAGCAAATAACTAAGGAGTAGATCATGGTCAAAGTAGGCATCAATGGATTCGGTAGGATCGGACGAAATGTTTTGCGTGCGGCGTTAGGTCGCAATGACTTTGAGGTGGTGGCGATCAACGATTTGACCGACAGCAAAACCTTGGCGCATCTCCTAAAATATGATTCCCTATCAGGAACATTAGCCGCCAGTGTTGAAGCCGGTGAAAACCAATTGCTACTTGATGGCAAGCCTATTCATGTTTTCTCAGAAAGAGACCCAGGCGCGATCCCATGGAAAAGCGTGGGGGTTGACGTGGTCATCGAAGCCACCGGCTTCTTTACCGATAAAGCTAAAGCTGAAGTACACATCACCAAAGGAGGAGCGAAGCGAGTTATTATCTCCGCGCCCGGCAAGAACGACGATATTACCCTCGTGATGGGCGTTAACCACGATAAGTACGATCCCGCCATTCACAAAGTCGTCAGTAACGGCAGCTGCACCACCAACGGCCTGGCTCCTGCAGCTCAGGTTCTTCATCAAGCTTTCGGCATTGAATATGGTCTGATGAATACGACCCATGCCTACACTAATAGTCAGGCTTTACACGACCAACCTGAAAAAGATTTACGCGGTGCTCGAGCTGCGGCGCTCTCGATTGTTCCTTATTCCAGTGGGGCGGCCAAAGCGCTCGGTAAAGTTATCCCAGAATTGGATGGTCGTTTGACCGGTTATTCACTGCGAGTCCCGGTTCCGGTGGTTTCTATCGTGGACTTAACCGTGACGCTGAAACGCGAAGTCACTGCGGATGAAGTGAATGCCGCCTTCCGTAAGGCGGCAGAATCTGGTCCTCTCAAGGGAATTTTGGGTTACAGCGACGAACCTTTGGTGTCGAGCGACTACAAAGGTGACCCTCGGTCATCGATTATTGATGGACTTTCAACTTTAGTGATTGGCGGTAACTTGGTTAAGATCCTGGCATGGTATGACAACGAGTGGGGGTTCTCTAACCGTCTGGTTGATCTTGCGGTACTGATGGAGAAACGCGGGCTATAGTGATTTGAGACGATAAACAGAGCGCTCGCGTTTTTTTGACCGACGTGAGCGCTAAAAGCTAGAAAGCCGCTGAGTTTCTTAATATTAATAATTAAGATACGATTTCTATTAGGTTGCCATCCGGATCTTCGATGACAGCTTCATAATAGCCATCGCCGGTAAATCTCGGTGCTCCGACTAAAATTCCTTTTTCTTTGGCAATTAACGCCAGTTTATCTACTGCTTCTTGACTTCCTACTGAGATAGCCAGATGCGCCCAGCCGCACATATTATTGGTTTGTGGTTGTTTTTCGAGGCCCGGTTTTGTCATCAACTCAATAGTTGGCCCTTGGTCTAATTGAATAAAATAGGATTCAAAACCCGGGTTATTTGTACTGCTATATTTTTCATTCGCTATACCGCCGAAGAAATCTCGCCAGAAAATAGCCTGCTTTTCCAGATCAGAAGTCCATAACGCAATATGAGCAACTTTCATTCCTAAACCTCCGCTTGATGATACTGAATATAGTTAACAACAAGGCATTAGCGCTGCTACAGATATAAAATAAAAATATCGGGAAGGGGGTTTGGTATTTAATCCCTATGCCGCCATAATCATGGTTTTCCGCTATTTAGGATGTTAAGTACTTCTTGATGTAATGTCGGATTAGCACTGGCGACAATAGCCCCGCCTTTTTCCGCTCTTTTGCCATTGATCGTGGTCACCACACCACCGGCATGCTCAATAATAGGAATAAAGGCAACAATATCGTAGGGTTGCAGTGAATATTCGACACATATATCAATATTACCCGCAGCTAACATTGCCATGGCATAGCACTCCCCGCCATACCGAGTCATCAGTACTTTCTTCTGAAGTAAATCAAAATTATTACCCTGATACAGGTTTACCGATTCTGGCGATGTGGTATGGAGGATTGCCTGTTCCAGTGGAATATTTCTTCTGGTTGCCATGCGAGTGTCACCCAGTCGCCCTGAAAACCGAGAGATTTGGCCATCAGACCAGAATTTATCGCCGGTATAAGGTTGGCTCATCATTCCCATGACTGCTTTGCCATTGTGCAATAATCCAATCAAACATCCCCAGACCGGCAGTCCACAGAGAAATGGCCGCGTGCCGTCAATGGGGTCGATTACCCATTGGTACTCAGACTCACCTGTGCGGCCAAACTCCTCGCCCATGATGGCGTGGTCAGGGTAGCGCTCGCTAATAATGCCTCTGAGTAATAGCTCGGTTTCACGATCGACATTGGTCACCGGATCAAAACGAAATCCCTCTTTAACTTTGGTATCAATATCAATCAGCTTTGGACTTAAATAACTTTGCAGCGTTCTGGTTGCGGCAATATCAGCGAGTTCATGCAAAAAGTCTGCATTGGGCAAGGAAGCACTCATGTGAAATCCTTCAGAGGTCGATAATCGGACAGTAATTATGCTTTTTTGTGCTCGATCGTGCAATGTTTGAGGCGAGATCTAATGATTGCTAGCTATAACCAATTGATTAAATGTTAATTTAAGGTTTTTGAGAATTTTTTCGGCACTTTTTGTCGACAGAATTATCATCATATTGCACAATGATGCAATATCGAGCATGGCTTGACCATTTGTCGAATCTTCTGGTCATCATGCCTCTGGTAACGGTAGTAGAACATTAACCTAACCATGTTCACGGTGACAGAATGATAAAGCTAATTATCACAGACCTTGATGGCACTTTCCTGAATAGTCAGGGAGACTATGATAGAGAATTATTTGCCAACGTCAGAATGCTGATGGCCGAAAAAGGCGTTCAGTTTGCAGCCTGCACAGGGAAGCAGTGTGAAAGAGTTGAAGAGTTATTTGGCGAATTCAGCCGAGATATCTGGATTGTGGGTGATAGCGCCACCCGGATTAAATATAACGGTGAATATATATTTCAGTCTTTGATCTGCAATGAGCTAGGTCTGCGCATTATTAACCGGCTGCAAGAAATCAATCCGCACCATGTGGTCATCGCCTGCACCCCAGAAGGGGCGGTCATCTCTGCCAGTGTTCCCACGCGACTGAAAGATAAAATCAGGAATTCTTATACTAATCTTACGCAGGTTGAGGATCTGGGTTCCCTGCAAAGTGATTTCGTCAAAATCACCGTCTATGATGAAGAAGGCAATTGTCCTGAGACACGTTTGGGCTTAGTTCCTTTTGACAATGATGTTTACATCGTTGTATCGGAAGCTTCCTGGATCGACATTGCGGATTATGGCGTGCATAAAGGAACGACGGTACAGAAACTTCAAGAACTTCTGCAAGTTGGCCCGCATGAAACCATGGCCTTTGGTGATGGTTATAACGATATCGAATTGTTGGCCGAAGCGGAGTATAGCTTTGCTATGCGAAATGCATTTGAAGAGACAAAAGCTGCTGCCAATTACATTACGGGGACAAATGACGAGAGTGCGGTGCAAAAAACCATTTGCAGATTGATATCACTGCAATCCTAATCGGACTCGGTAGCAAGAGCTATTTCGTCAGTAAATTTGTGTTCAAGAAGGCAGAATTAAGCATGCCTTCTTGAAGCATGATGGCAACGAAATACAACGGCTTATTCCGCAAATTCAATATGCATGCTGACACCGGAGAAATTCTGAATCTTCGCCCCTTTGATCACCACCGCAATATCAATATCTTCACAAGTCGCGACTTTATATCTTGCCACCTGTGAGATTTTGTCTTCTGTGGCTGCGGCGATGACTTCATTACTTTGCGCCAGCACTTCTTTTTTAAAGCAGGCATCTTCATAGTAAACCGCACTCAGCCCGGCTTGAGGGTCAAGCCCACAGACGCCAATAAATGTCTGATCGAAAACCATGCCCCGGATTTGGTTAACCGGTTCTGAGCCAAGTGTACTACCTGTTAGTGCATTGACCTTCCCGCCAAGCAGGATCAGCTCACCTTTTGTTCGCCCACAAGCCGCCGCCGCAATTTGCGGGGAGTTTGTGACGATAGTCAGTTCCAGGTCATCAGGGATGAACTCCACCATGGCCAGGTAGGTAGAACCCGCATCAATGAAAAGGCACGTATCTGGTCTTATCAACTGGGCACACTTTTGCGCCAGTTGTGATTTCTCGTGCACGTTTTGTGACATGCGAGTATCGAAACTGGCCGACTGTTTTAGTTGACTGACAGCCCCGCCATAGACTTTTTTACATAAGCCTTTTCTGGCCAGTTCCTGCAAATCCCGACGTATGGTGTGTTCCGAAACGCCAAGTTTGCGAGCCGCATCCGCGCAGACAACCCGACCTGTTTCAGTCAGCATCTGATGGATAATAGACTGCCGCTGTTCGGGGAAGACATCATAATCGCTCACATCGAGTCCTTAAATAATCATAAAGTATCGGAATCAAGCTAAATCGTGCGACTAGCGAGCGCGCTATTGGAAGCTTGTAGTACATTGTTATCTGTTTGTGCTTGGGTAATATGATGGCTTAAAACTAGAGATGAGGCCAGTGATGTTGCTATCCTAAAAGAATGACTTAACACAATTGCGTCACTTGATTGGGTAAAGTAGCAATCTATCACTTGCCGCAGCTTTTTGCGGAAAGGTGCAGAAACGCTCATTAAAGCAGAACTCTTCACATCATCATCTAGGTGACGTTAGGCCAAAATTAATCGAAGATATCGCTCTCGCTGTAAGGAGTGATTATTCCTACAGTTAGGGCGGTAATCCAGAAACTGGGCTACTCCCGCTCTGAAAGTTAGCTTGGTGGTAGAGGCGGACGTTATACTAATCAATGATGAGGTGATCAGACTGGATCGTACGTTTAGCCAGTTTCTTTTGCAGAATTATAATGATAATTGGGAACCCTGATGCGGAAATTGCACATACCGCCAGCAACATGTTCACATCAAGTGGTGCCATGCCATGATCAGGTAATAGAAAAGCGGACAGGAAAAATGCAACGGTTGTAATCAGATACATTATTGATGTCTGTAATGAAGAGAATCCCGCTCGTTGACTATCATCAGGAAACTGAATCGTAACCGCCGAAGATGAAACCAAACGACTGTAAGATGCACCGAGAAATAAAGTAATAAATAACGCCGCATGCTGATAGCCCAGCATTGGTATTAGCAAACTCAGTATAAAAACTATGGTTGAACCTGTAGCCAGAATCAAAGCAGAAAAACGGGATGTTAACGCGCCTGTCATTTTTGTAGACAGGTACCCTGTAACACCCCCGCCGAAGAACAGCCAAGGCAACAGGTCTTGAGAAGCACCCAGTTGCTGTGTCATTAATGGTACCAGAATAGGAATGACCAGCATTGGACTAAACTGTACTAGCGCATTACCTGAAGCAAACAGTAAAGTATCCACATCGAGAGGCAGCGCGTGGAGTGAGGCGAAAGATATTGGGTCTTGAGGGATGATGGAGATAATCAGTGGCAATGACAACAAACACAAAGCACTGATTAACCACAAAGCGACATGCCAGCCATAATGTGTACACAAAAATAATATAGTGGGCATTCCTACAATACTTACCATCGAAAATGACGCAATCACGGTCGCCAATATTTTTCCGCGCAAGTTAGTCGGTGCGTAGTTTATCAATATACTGATCCCCACCCCCATTGTTGTACCTCCAACTAATCCTGCACTGAATCGTAATGTAAGCAGAAAACTAAAGCTGGAGGTAAATGTAGTCAACAGTGTCAGTAGGCCTAGTAGTGCCATATTGGCGATTAAGAAACGTTTCTTATTGAAACTACCAATCCAGTAAAAGGCGACAATTCCCGATATGACTGCCCCAGATGTGTACATACCGGAGACATAGCCTGAGAATGACACGGGAACTGCGAAATCCGCTGCCATATAAGCAAAAATTGGGTTGAACATCATATATTCCAGCGCATTAGTGAACTGGATAAAAGCCATTACAATGGCTATCCGTATGAGGGCTTTATGATTAAACGTTGTTATGACCAATGACATAGCAAGCGACCTATGGATGAAAGATATCCGAGTTTAACCGCTATCAATGCTGTTCATTAGATGGTAAAAATGGCACTTATTATTATCATTTATGGGATAGTTGATGCGTCCGGCTCTTGATTTTAATGCCCTGAAAGTGTTCATTGCTGTAGTTGAAAGAGAAAGTTTTGTTGGGGCATCGAAAGCCCTCGAAATGCCGACATCGAATGTGAGCCGTAGTATTTCTCAGTTAGAAGACAAACTGAACCTTCAGCTCATTGAGCGCAGCACCCGACATATGAAACTCACTCAGGCGGGGCACCTACTCTATACCCGAGCGAAGCCATTACTGGAGGCGCTTGAGCAAACTGAAACAGAATTAACATTGCGGCAAATGCAATTCAAGGGCCCATTACGTATCTGTATTCCCAATGAAATAGGTCCTGCATTGCTGGGTTCTGTGGTTGCCGATTTCGCCTGTCAGCACCCTGACTTGGAGATAAGCTGCGTCACAAATTTGTCTGGTTTTGAATCCCTGCGAGATGATCTGGATTTAGCTATCATTGTTAGCCGTGGTCAGATGGATGACAGTGACTACATAGCCCGTCATCTGGTGACTATCCCTTGCACCATCGTTGCAGCCCCCTCCATCATTCAGCGTTATGGCACCCCGTCTCGTATACAGCAATTTGAAGAATTACCCTGTATTACAACGGTAAGTGCACTTAAAGGTGCTCCCTGGCAGTTTGTTAATAAAAAGGGGGGATTCGAGACTATTAAGGTTAAAGGCCATTATCGGGTAAACAGCGGAGAGATGGCTGGACGAGCGGCGGTATCAGGTGTCGGTTTTGCCATTCTATCGAAACAAGCCTGCCAACCCTACCTTAACGATGGACGGTTAATCGAGATTGAGTTTGAACAATCGGTAGCCCCATTGCAACTGTTCGCACTTTATTCAGATCGGCGTTACTTGCCCGCTAAAACAAGAGCGCTCATTGATTTCATGCATCAGAAATTGAGTAATATATCCTTCGCACCAAAAGGCAGCATTGAATAGCCACAAAGAGTCCTGTTGGCGCAATGGGCATCTAAACACAGAACGTCCGCTTCACGCCCTGAGACATTCGACAAGCTTTTTATGGCTTCAGTAAGGGTGAGTGTCGCGCTTCGAGAGCCAGCAAATACTTCGCTTCATCGTACGGGGTTCTGGTCTTCCAGCAGCGGTAAATGATCCTTATCCATTTGAAGGCAAGAGCCCGGATTGCAGACTGGTGAGATTTTCCTTTTTCTCGCAGTCCCTGATAATACAGCTTGGCCCAGTATGATGAGATAACCGTCTTGGCAGCCCATTCAACAAAGGTCTGCCTGACGAACTTGGCACACTGCCATCGCCAGTGAACCCAGGATTTCTGGCCACTTCGTTCTGTCACCGGTGCAATACCTGCGTAGTTTTGAATTTCTTCAGCGCTGTTAAACCGGTCACGGTTATCACCAAGTGCAGCAAGCATCCGTGGGCCCATACACGGCCCCATGCCCGGAAGTGATTTGAACAGCCCCGCATCTGGCAATGTGTCAAACAGCGCTTCGATTCGTTCGTCATAGGTTTTGATGATTTCACTCACGACTTTAATTTGTGTCGCCAGTGCTGTTGCCATCAAAGCATTAGCCTCTATAACACTCGGGTCTGTCGTCAATGGGATCGCGTTATCAATACTCGCAACACGCTGCTCGGTAAGGGCTATTGCGCGGCCACCTTTGGCATTCAGAAAGTTGCGGATCGTGTCGCGCCTGGCTCGTTTCAGTTGTTGCAGACTGGGCCACCGGATAATCAGCTCACACAACAGTAAGCTACCCCGATGTGAGAACCACTCCAGTGGCTGAGGATAATACTGTTTAAGCGTGTTGATTATCCGGTTCACAAAACGGCGTTTATCTTCAACCAACTGACGACGTTGCTCAACCAGTTGCTGAAGTAAGCGAATATCCGCATTGTCGGGTTCAATAGCTTTTATCTTCTGGGGGTAACGCAGCATTAACTCTAATGCCAGCTCGGCATCCTGCGGATCATCTTTAGCGCCGCTGGGCGAGAAGGCTTGCCGGTAACGAGCCAGGGACAAAGCGTGGACGGGGAAAACGGTGATAAACGGATATTTCTGAAGAGCATACACCACGGGGCCTTTCTTCAACTCAACGGCGATAGCGATCCTGCCTTTTACCTTCTGGTGTAACTCGGTAAGCCAGACATCAAGCGCTTCTGCTGTATGTTCAATCACATGGAATACGCGTTCACCGTTTTTAAACTGAACACAGACATCGTGTTTTTTATCTGCCCAGTCCAGACCAACGTGCGCAGCAAATTGATTAGTCGCAGTCATCACCAACTCCTTTTCATCGGGGATTGGTATGCATTCCACGCTCTTCGAAAGAAATATAGCCAGCAGTTTATCTGCATGCCCTGAGTATTCGTTAGCGAACGTGGAGCACCTACTGGCTCGAAAGAAAAGCGGCGATCATCGCATGATTCTCGCTCAATATTCGTAACCAGTAAGCGCATACCCTGAATCACTTCAAAGTGTAATTCTCAGGGTGCGAATGACTATACTTCGCTCATAGCTGACCCTTCTGCCTTTCCTTCGGCGACTTGGTGCCATAGGCAGACGTTTCTAACCTCATGATGTATCAATAGTGTGGAGTAGAGTTATCCGCGTGAATAACGTTTGCCAGTTAAATAATTGTCACGTGCTGTCGATACTTCTTTTTCAAAACAAAGGCAACTGGGATGCATAGATGAACACTCTCTTACCGAAATATCTGGCGATTGTCAGTGCTACACTGTTACTCACGGCCTGCTGAAATGATGCTATCACTTCCAACCAACCCCATCGCGATCAACTGCAGCTGATCCACTCAGCTAAGGTTGTTTTCACGTATAGCCTTTAATCCGGCAAGAGAAAAAAGTTTAAAATGCGCTGTCAGCGCTTTCGTTTGCATCGCGACGATTTCCTGTACCGGTCCAGGTATACGATTACCCGCCACCATCAGCATCATGCACGGTGCAACTACACTCAGCATGCAGGGGAGCAGGCGGGGATCATCTTCTGAAAGTCCAGCGGCTTCACCGACGATCTGTCTTACCGACTGAATCTTTTTTGTGCCTTCAACATTAATAAAATCCGAGAGTTGCGCAGAAGGAGACAGCATCTCACGCGCAAACACTCTTCCGTGCCAGTCATCTGGGTTGCTCAGTTTTGCCAGAAACGTTTCTAAGAAAGTGCCTAATTTATCTTCTGCGGATAGCTCTGATGCAGCCAGTTGGGCAAGTTGATCTCCATCCAGGTAATGGTGATGAGCAAGCGTCAGAACAGCGAGATATAACCCGTCGCGACCACCAAAGTGATAGTTGATCGCGGCTAGGTCAACACTGGCTTTTTTGGCAATCTCTTTGTTGCTCGTTTGCGCGAATCCTTTTTCTGCGAGCGCCTTTGTGCCAAAAACAGAAGTTGGTGCTATCGTCATCTGGTTGAGGTAAGTGGTGCGTAAAGAGCAACATTGTAAGATTCATTGATTTGGTAAGTGAAACAATGGCGGGTAATCTACCCACCATACATGTACCTAGTTACTGAAAGATTTTGACTGTCCTTGCCAGCCTGTAGTACGCAGAAATTGCTCCCAGGTCAAAGTCTGGGGGTTAATTTTCCGGCTCCATAGCAAATCACGATTTTTATGGTAATAACCATATTCAAATGCGTATTCAGCCATGCCCACAATTTCTGCCGTTAAGCCATCCATGCCTGAGTATGACGGGAAATGGTGCAATAATTCCTGGAGGGTGATGGCTGGACGGTACTGCGCTTTTATCCCCGTCACACGAGTGAATGTTTCGACCATTTCTCGAGGCGAAAGAATTTCGCCAATAACCGGCAACGAACAACCTGCGTATTTATCTTGATTATCAAAAATTTCCAGCACTGCCGGGCCGGTTGCCGTCAGCGGGTCAACAAAAGGCGCACAGAAATCTTCGGGTAAATAGAGAGGGAAAATTAATGTGTCACCTTCCTGATACGGCGGATAATACTCCATTAAATTCGTATAAAAGAACCCCATATAAACAAACGAACTCTTGATTGGCAGCGTGCGAATATATTCCTCAATTTGTGCTTTATCCGTGAAATGTGGCACCCATTTTTTGCCTTTGGTAATTTTATCAACATTCTCAAGACTGGTAAAAACCAGATGCTGCACACCCGCTTCCACCGCAGCATCGGCAATCTCCTGTCCTAATTCTCTTTCGTGCGTTAGGGCGAGTGGCGCGTCTGGCGTGATACCTGGAGTCATCATAAATACCCCGTTAGCGCCTTTAAAAGCCTCAATGAACTCCGCTTTGTGGCCGAGTGAAAGGGGGACCTGAATCAGTTCAGCGCCCAAATTTATCAGTTCTTTCGCTTCCGGTGAGCTGACACGACGAGTTAATCCGCGAACACGATAACGATGGCTTTCCAGCAATGAGCGTACAACGCTGCGCCCTTGTTTGCTGAGTGCGCCGACCACGGTGATGAGAGGTTTGGTATTCACTTGCATAATTTTATTCCTGACCTTTTTGATATTGAGCTTGAATTATCAGAAGCGGTGAGGGATAAGTAAAATCGATTATTTTATATTTAGGAATCCACCATATGGATACCACAAAGCTTGATCTAAACCTGTTACTCACACTTGAAGCATTGCTTGCTGAACAAAATGTGACAAAAGCGGCAGTGCGATTGCATCTTAGCCAGCCTGCTGTCAGCGCCCAGCTAAATCGTCTGCGAGAAATGTTTGATGACCCATTATTGCTCCCTGCAAGGCGAGGAATGACGCCAACAGATAAAGCCCTTGAGCTGTTGATTCCGCTGCGCGAATCACTGGAGAAACTACGCCGCACGCTGTATTCACATCAGAATTTTTATCCTGAACGGGCCAACCTGACAGTGACTATTGCCTGCACTGACTACATCCAGGCTGCCGTGATCATGCCGCTGGTGCTTGCTCTGCGAAAAAAAGCGCCGGGAGTGCGTATCGCTGTCCGGCATCTCGATATGGCACAGTTAGACCAGCAGTTAGCTCGCAGCGAGGTGGATCTTGTTTTTGCTTCTCATGATTCCTTTCACACGCAGTTACGAACCCGCTACCTGTTTGATGAAAGTTATGTACTGATTGGACGACATGACCACCCTGCACTTAAAACTAATCTGTCACTGGAGGAATTTGTGAAACTGGAGCACGTCATCGTCTCACCCTCAGGGGGCAGTTTTACTACGCCGATTGACGACGCACTTAAAGCATTCGGGCATAAACGTAACGTGGTGATGTCGGCAGCTTCATTTTTATTTCTTCCTGAAATTGTTAAGAAAAGTGACCTTGTTGCGCTTATTCCCCGGCGTTTAGTGCAAGCACACTCGGGACTACTCAGTGTCACAGAACTACCTTGGCTTGCCGAACAATTTGATATTTGTCTGATCTGGCACGAACGCAGCCACAGTCACGCTGGGCATCGCTGGGTGAGAGAGTTGATCATTGAAATGAATAGCTGAGAAACGTCCGTTTTTCGCTCGAAGCAGCCCAATGTCAGCCGTCCTTTTAGCGTGAGCGGAAAAATTTTGTGCATCGAAGACCGCTTCACGCTCTTAGCCAACGGACAGAAACCACCAGAAGCAAAAAGCCCGCTTAAGTTTCCTTAAGCGGGCTTCTCTAATTTGGCTCCTCTGACTGGACTCGAACCAGTGACATACGGATTAACAGTCCGCCGTTCTACCGACTGAACTACAGAGGAATCGTGTGAACGAGGCGAATAATAACGGGGGTGCTGGTGTTTGTCAAAGTAGAAAAACACTAAAAATGCGCGTTTGCTGAGAGAATGAGCTTATTGGCTTGTTTTTCAGCAAACTTGTCTATTTTCCCGCGATTTATCCCACTGATTGTATACCCATTGACAGAAAGTTATTGGCTGAGCAGCAAAAGATTGCTGCGTGTTACGGTGTCACTTTCACTAACTGACTGTTTTTAACTTGATTCCCGGCATCGTCAAAGTAGACGTAATCCAGTGTCAGTTCGCCACTGAGTGATGTTGGCTGCTGTTCAAATTGATATTGGCGTTCTGAGAATGGAGAAACCATCATGTCCATTTGTTGGGCGATGGCATAGTTTTGCGGTGGATGGTTTTGTTGTCGGTTTTGTAGTTGAATTTGGCCGAATGAAACATGGTATGGCGAGGGATTTTTAGCGACGAGAACATATTTTTTATCTTGTTTGTGTAGGGTAAAACTCACTTTTTTCATCGCTTCCAATGGTTTTGGCGTCAGACCCGCAGGGCGATAGAAAATTTTCATCTGCGTATTCATCGCCATGGCAACTTGCGCATAGGCATCGTCATTGCGCCGCGATTTGGGTGGGATTTCATAAAGGTTAAGCCAATAGACCGACTCTCGGTCGGTGGGCAGATTGTCACCTTTATTGATGATCCGCAGCCCCTGAGCGGCTCCCGGTTGCATCTTAAATACCGCTGGTAATACCATAAAAGGGGCTTTGGCTTGATCCGGTGTGCTGTCGACATCACCATCATCAACCCAGGTTTGTACCACTACCGGGTAATCATTGGTATTCGCCAGCATCAGAGTGCGCTCCCTCGACTCAGGCTGATAAATCATCCGTGTTGCTCCGGCGACCAGACCGGCGATGGCCTGTTGATGGATGCTGAACATCAGTAACAATAGGCAAAGATATCTCATTGTATTTTCACCAGAACATAAGCAGTGGCATCCACCTTGCCAGCGGTAGGTGTGCCATTAGGCAGCTTTTTTAATGTAGCGGTGAAGTTGTGTGAATAGTTGTTGAAGCCCGCGGCACTGCTGCCTGTACCAGTAGCCCCGGTGAGCACAGGATACCAACCGGCACTGGCGGTGGAAGCACAATCCTTGACACACCCACCCCAGCCAACAAAGTTCATGGCACCTCCGCTGCTATCACTCAAGCTGATGCCGACGCCGGTGGCAATACGGCTGTCAGTCCCATAATGGTCAGAAAGTAAGTAGCTCACGCCGCCAGCAGAATTGACCAGCCCTAAACCTTGAGCTTTTAGGTATCCGGGTAATGAGGTTTGGATGCCGAGGGCGGTTTGTCCACTATTAACCCCTGATTCCGCACCTGCCTGGCATTCGATATCGACAGTGATATTGACGCTACGGGTTTGATTATCAATAAGTTCATTAACAGTGATAATCGGGAAAACGACATAGGGCGTGACATTGCGAACGACGCAGGTATTTTTACGCGTCAGGATGGAAACTGGCGAGGTATTCATGCCAAATGCCATATAGCGGCCTGTTCCCCAGGTTTGGTAATTGGTGGCGGAGTCATAGCCGGTTTCGGGCACGGGCATGCCGGGGCCTTTGAAAACCACATAGCCATTAGGTTGATTGCAGGTATAGCTGCCGGAGTAGTTATCAGCTGCCGGCCCAGGGCAGCCCCAAGTCGCAGGGCCAGGGGTGCGATCGACTGAGCCCACTTTTTTCAATTCGGCACGAATCTGGCTGAAGTGCTTGCCTTTAATCTGAATTTTATTGCCGGCGACGTCGTATTTCCGTAGCGGAACTTGCTGCCAAATACGGGTGAATTCGATACCTGAATCAACATGAATTAGTTTCAATGCGGTATAAGGAAAGAAAGTCTGAAAAAAGTTATCGCCCATATTGGTATAGCCGCCGACATTGCTGTCACCGTTCGTGGCGAAGACTTCGAATAAGCTGTCTTTATCAGCCAAGTCGCATTCATAGATGACGGCTTCAGGATCTGACCAGAAGCGGGCAGGGACCAAACTAATCATGCTGGAGGCCAGAATTGAATCAACCGGCTGAATGTAATCGCTAGTTATATTGATATTGCCCAGTTGCAATGAGGCACCATAGTTATCACCACCAATATTGGCACCTTTCCAAACACATTGTGCATAGCTGGGTAAAGCAATAGCGAGCAATCCGAGGGATAAAAATAGTTGTAATCCTCGCCAGAGCAGGGGCCGGCGAGGGGATAGATTAGCGCTGTGCTGAGTAATCGAATTCATACTTTTTCTCTGATTCAATGCTGGGTAACGACACACAAGGCATCGAGTTTATAGAGCTCTCTATCGTTATTGGGCTTGCCTAAATCGTAATCCAAATGGCAACGTTCGTTGGCCGCATCCCCCCAAACTAAAAGAAGGGTGCCGCGCGGTTTTTCAGCGCGTAAATATGCCTGGCTGGCTTGGCCGACCATACCAACCTCACGATTTTGGTGACTATCACCACTCTCGTTATCCGCTTTGCTTTCGGGGTTATAAACCAAGGTTCCCATCGGCAGTTGGCTGCCATCAGCCAGTTTGACGCTAATTAATAGCGGATATCCGCTAAGGGTTCTAAAGGTCACTTTCACCGCAGAGCCAGCATAGGGGGCAATTTGCCGCTCACCATCTTGAAGCTCGGTATTGAAATCCATGCCATCAGGATCGAGGGTAATGGTGTTGTAGCGGTAAGGGGTCAGCGTCGGCACCAAGGCATAACCATTGCCGTCAATCTTCGCCCCTTGTCCATACATCACTTTGGCACCACTGGCCCCTTTGGCTTCTACCAGCGCAAAAGTATCACTCAGGTATGGGCCTAATGTGGCGCCGCCACTATGAAATGCGACCGAGCCACGAGCACTGGCTGAACCTTGCCAGTAACCCGGGCTGCGCGATGCACTGCCACTCAGACTGGTCGTTGGTAGCCGTTTTTGCAGGCTGCCACTAAAGGTGTTTTCTTTGGTTTGCTCACTGCGCGCAAAATCCATGCTGTAGCTGGCAGACTGGTCATCGCCCATCACGCCGGATAACGAGGTCTGATAGCTAGCCCCACTGACTTTGCTATTGACAGCACCAGCGGAGACATAAGGTGCCTGCGGGCTCCCTCCCAGCGGGAATGAAATGGACATCTGCACCACGGTTTCATTGGTGGCGAACATATTTGCCCCGTTTGCTGCGGGCATACCACTGCCGGGGTCGACAAAGTAAGTTTCATTTATGCCCCCGGTTTTTTGCTGTGATACCGCCAAATTGAAACTGGTGTTATGCCATAGCGTATTGGCATAACCCAGTTGCAACTGAGTGTCACGTTTGCGGTCATTACGGTAGTCTTGCGAAGAGGCAGTTAAATACAGCGACCCATAGCTGTTGAAGTTCTGATTAAGGGATATTTCAGCGCGACTGCGTTGTTTATAGGTGCCGGAGTTCCACGCTTTGCCATTGCTGGCTGCCCGTATACCTAAAACATCACTTAAATCACGGTAACCTTCGGTTGAATAACGATAACCGGCTACAGATAACGTGGTATTGGTGGTTTCAAATGTGCGGCTAAACGAGGCGCGCGCCATCCAGCCACTTTGTTGCTCATCGTCGGGTAAACGGGCATTGGAGTAAGTGGCATCCAGACCTAAAGCGCCAATATAGTGGGTGAATACCCCACCGAGCATCGCAGCCTGATAGCCGGATGCCAGACGCAAACCGCTATTTGCGGTAATGGCGTTGCTGATCCCTCGTTGATAGGTCAGCTCGCTGAATACCTCGTGGCTCCCCAGATCGCGCACCTGTCCCGCTGCAAAGCTATAGCGAGAATAGCCGGGGCGTAATGATTCAGGGACTGAGGAAAATGGCACCTGAAAAGTACTTAAACTGCCGTCTGCTTCCTGAATTTCTACGGTTAAATCACCACCAAAATTGGTGGCAGACAGGTCATTAAACTCAAAAGGGCCGGGTGAGACGGTGCTTTGGTAAATTGACCGGTTATTTTGATATACCGTAACTTTGGCATTGGTTCTGGCAATACCCCGGACCACGGGAGCATAACCGCGTTGCGATTCCGGCAGCATGCGGTCATCGGTGGACAATGCCACACCGCTAAAGCCTAAGCTTGAAAAAAACTGGCCGGAGCTGAATGTCTCACCGACCGTAACTTCACTGCCAATCGTCGGCAGAGCACGTTGACTGTACAGCCGATTAGAGGTCCAGTTTGCGCCTCGGGTATCGTCGTAGCGCAGAGAACCCTGCTGACGAAAGCGCCACATGCCGGCATTGATGCCATTGTTCAAGCTCAGATAACTTGAGTTGGTTGTGCGTTTAATGCCATCTTTGTTATAGCCGACATGATATTGGTTCAGATTGTAATTACTAAAACCAATAGTCTCTCCCGCGGTGAGGTTGCGTGGGTCGACATAGCCGCGCGGCAGATTTTTAACAAACAGTTGCGGGATCGACAAATCAAAACGTAGCTTGGCATAATCGAAGCGGTAATCACTGGCGGGGAGCAGTGCTTTAAAATCCAGACAGTTATCGTCGTGATCGACTTTTTCCAGCGCATCTTCTCTAACACCGGCCTGCAACAGTTGCGAAACCGATAAGCAGGGAACAACCGCATCATTTTTTACGATAAACAGCAGTTCGACGCGATCGACAAACTTGTTGTTCATAAAGAGATCAACTTGGTATTTACCGGCTTCATAACTGTCTTTTTTATTAAAGCGGGAGATAGAACCTAAGCCGAGTGATGAACCACGTAATAACGCATCCTCAAACACATATTCGTCTTGATTGCTCTCATCCGCCGCCGACACGATATGGCTGACTAATAGGCCGTGGGTCAGGAGACAGAGAAAACCAGGAGAAAACCTCACTGGTTATCCCTGTGTCTGGGCACACTTTGGCTTATCATCGCGGTAACATTACAACGAATAATTGAAGGAGATATTGGTGCCATAGTCATTAACCACATTCAGTGTCAACAGCTCACCTTTCTTGGCTTTAACACCCGCGGGTAAGGCCAAATCAGTCGTTGAATTGGGGGCAAACATTTCGCTGGTCGCAAATGAAATGGTCTTCCCATCACTCAATAACTTGGCATCACGTAGACTGATATAGTAACTGGTAGGGTTATGAATTTTGATTTTATCGCCATTAACACTATCAAGTGTGACGTGGATTTTTTCACCCAATGTATCGACATTTTCTTTTAATGCGGCGGGGCGATAAAAGACTTTCAGCCGATTATTGACGATCAGAACCAGTTTGTTTTCAGATTGCGTGTCAGCTTTTTTTAATGCGGGGATCTGTAGGAAATTCAGATAGAAAACGGACTCCCTATCTTTGGGTAAATTTTTCTCAATATAGGATAAACGCACTACCTGCCCACTGTTTGCTTCCATGCGAAATATCTGCGGCGTCAATGTGAAAGGGACATCGCTTTTTGATGGCGAAGACTGATTATTGCCATCATCCATCCATAATTGAACCAGGTTAGGGTGGTCGTCTTTATTACTCAGTTGCAGTACTTTTTCCCTGGTGCCTTCAGAATAAATGATACGAGTCCCTGTCATGACAACACTGGCTTTCGCCCATATGGGTACGCCGCTAAGGAGCAGCAACGAGCAGGCGATAATTTTGTGGGCAGTCAGTGTCATAGCGCTTACATATCCTTGGTTTTTCTGGTTTGTATCGGCTCCGTTACCGGGTGGCCAACGTATTCATGAAACTGTTCGAATTTCACGAATAGTCAGGGATAAGTGATCGCATACTGAGCTGAAGCAATAACGCTCCCCGCTGTCGCGCGACCTTCTTCCGTAATATATTGCGCTGCCAGATCCTGAGAGGCTGATGTCGCGCCCGCGGCCAGCGTAATGCCCGGCACGGCAACACTGCTCCCAGACATGCGAATTGGCGCGCCGTTAGTATCAAGCAACTGAATTGCAACGTTTTGTGCTGTGCCTACATTGCCCAGATTACCCGCAGACGTCACATTCATCCCTTGAAAAACCGAGCTGATTTTGGTGTCTTGGATGGCAATGTTGCAACCGGTGAGATTGATGGTGAAATTGGTTTTACCGGCGACCGAATTGACTTGATTCAGGTTACTGGTAGAGACGGTTGGTAATAAAACCACAGGTGTGTTGGCTGTGCCATTGATATCAACCATGCAAGTCTGTTCAGCCACTTCTCCCTGAAACTTGATAGTATTATTTGAGGTCGCTGCCAACACCACACCCGGTAGGGTAAGTAGTACCAGCGCCATTAGAGTTTTTCCCATGTAATTCCCACTTAAATTTATGATTTATATTTTTGCAAACGAAGATCATAAGCATTCAACAAAATGAGCGATCATTAAGCCAAATATGATCATCCGTTATTTATATTGACTATCTGGTTTCAGGACGGGGGTAGTGTAAGGGGAAATAGAAAAGGACAGAATGAGAGGCGTCTTTATTTTATGACTGAAATTTCCCACAAAAGATGTAGGAACTTATCCTGTAAAAATAAGGTGGAATTATAAAATCTTTTTATTTCAATTGGTTGTTGTGTATTTGGTTGGCTAATTATGTTTTTGTTGTCAAAAATAAATATTGAGAAATTAAGGGGGGAACTCGCCAGAATATCTGACGAGCTTTCTGTGACCCTATTTTTTTAATTTCTAATCTACAGAGGGCGAGCCTATTTCTGAACGAGCGGCAATTAATTTTACTAATAATTGGTTAGTCTCAGTTAACAATGCCAGATAATCGACGCCGTGTGCAATAGCGGCATGTCTATTCTGTTTATGCAGCAGAGATTCAAATTTAACGCCGCTTTCCACCAGTACTTGGGCATCAATAAGTTGCACGCCACCTTTAATCCGGTGTACCAGACTGGCCATCTCTTGATAAGTCTCTGCGGCAATGGCATTGCCTTCATCGGTGGTGAGGCGCGCATATAGCTGTGTCAGCGTGGCAGTATCTTGCACATTACTTTCTAGTAAGGATTGCAATAACTGTAACTCGACTTCAGCACTGCCTCCAGATAGTGACTTCAGCTTAAGCTGTGCGGCAATAAAGGAAGGAGATTGCCCACTTTCTGTATTGTTTGACGCCAGCTCTTGCGGAACAGCCGTGTCTGGCGGATTAACGTCGTGATCTTCCTGATGATAAACCACAGCAACATGACTGCCGATAATTTCTTGTCGCAGCAGCGTGCTACGCAATGTATCGATAGTCACGGGTTTAACCATGCAATCATTCATTCCCGCCTCACTGAAACGGTTGGCACTTTCTTCCCGTGCATCTGCGGTACAGCCAATGATTATCATGTCTTTCATCACCGGGCTATTGCGGATATGGGCGGCCAATTCGTAGCCATTCATCAACGGCATATTGTAATCTGTGATGACCGCGTCAAAACTATAGTGCTGCAATATTTGCCAGGCTTCCGCGCCGTTTTCCGCACTCATAACCTGCTCGATACCAATAAAAGCCAGCTGCTGTTGAAGCAACTGACGGTTGGCCGGTAGGTCATCCACAACTAGAATACGTAAGTTTTTCAGCTGATTAAGTTGTGTTTCATCGGCATGTATAATGCTTGAATCTTGTGGCAAATCATCAGCAGTGGCAATCTCAAGCGGCAAAGTGATAAACAAGCTGGTCCCTTTGCCAAGCTGACTTTCTAATGTAATCTGCCCACCCATTTTATGAATCAATTGATGGCAAATCCACAAGCCCAATCCTGAGCCACCGAAGCGCGGAGACTTGCCCTCATTAGCCTGACTGAATGGCTGGAATAGGGTGGCTTGTGCTGCCGGGGAAATACCAATGCCGGTATCGGTAATATCAATATTCATGATACCCCGCTTTTCATCTATCGGTTCCCATGTGACATCCACCGAAACACCGCCTTGCTCGGTAAATTTCAGGGCATTGCCCAGCAGATTACCCATCACCTGGCGTATCCGTAGCATATCGGCCATCAGCAACTCAGGAATGTGGTCATCCATCCAGCCGGTGAATCTTAGTCTGCGCTCGTCGGCGATAGGCTGATAAATGGTGAACATCCGCTCCATTTCCTGACGGAAATCGACAACAGCGGGGTGAACACTTAATTGACCCGCTTCAATTTTGGCGGAATCGATAATGTCATCAAGCAACAGCATTAAAGACTGAGCAGTCTTGGAAACGGTGACTAGCGTATTTTTATCAACCGGTTGCTCGTTGCGAATTTCAAGCTCAAGTAAACCCATAATGGCATACATTGGTGTCCGCAGTTCATGGCTGATAGTCGCCAGGAATGTGCTCTTGGTGCGGTTGGCACTTTCTGCTTCAACCCGTGCAGCTTCCAATTCCCGCTCAACGGTTTTGCGTTGACTGATGTCCAGCCAGCCGCCGAGCAGGCTGCGATCAGCATTATTTAAAGGAATAATCCACAGGAAGATATCACGCAACTCACCATTGATCTCGAGGGATAAGTCGACCATTTGTGGCTTTCTATCCAGCAATACATAGCGACAGTATTTATCTATCTCGCGATCCAGCGGACTGGTCATTGGCCAGTTAGCTTGCTCAATATTCTGATTAAGTATGTCGTTCAGTTTATCTTGATGCGCATCGGCAAAGTGGCTGTTATAAACTGCCAGTTCACCATTCTTAGTACGAATAAATACCGCGAATGGCAAGGCATTAATGATCAACTCTTGTTGCTGTAAACGGGTGTGCAATAACTTGGCCTGACGGCGTTTGTTAAATACCAGATAACAAAGGTATAAACCGAAGACGAGTAATAGTCCTGAGCTTATTTTTAACGCCAACATCAGCCATTCATTTTCTGATGATCTGTCATCAAAGCTGACAGGGTTGGGTTTAAATGTGCTCCACTCGCTAATTAGATTGTCTAACTCTTCTGGCGGGATAGATTCAATCACTTTATCAATAATGGCTTTTAATTCTGGCAGGCGCGGGCTAATGCCAAATGCCATCATCAGCGGCTCTTCACCGGCCACTGCCACAGTTTTAATATTCGGTGTGAAGTTCTGAGCTGACAGATAGTTAGCGGTCATCATATTTTTGATGATGGCGTCAACTTTCCCTTGTTGCAGCCAGCGCACCAAGGTCATGGTATCCGGGGCTTCAGTAAAAGTAATTTTTTGGGCCAAAAGTGGATTGCCAATTAGCCCACTGGACGAGCTGCCTGCTTGTATACCTACCCGTTTTCCTGCCAGATCGGCCACGTTATTAATATCAACGCGATCTCCGCGAGTCAGGATGCCCCACAAGGATTGGGCGACAGGGGAAGAGTAAAGGTTATTACCATATTGACCATTACGTACCGCCACAATTGGCAGCATATCAATTTTCCCGGCAATAAAATCACGCAGGGCTTCACCGGTGTCTTTGGTATAAATCGGTTTAAATTTAATGCCAGTTCGGCGTGAAATAATATCGATAAGGTCGACGGAAAAACCCGCCATCTCACCGGTTTGGCGATCACGGAAAATTAATGGTGCCAAATCAAGTGGGGCAACATAGCTGACGACCGGATGACTCTGAATCCAATTCACTTCTTGGTCTGTAAGAAGTAATTTGGCATCAATATTATAATGGTGCTTGCTGCCAAACCAGCGCTGTTGAATATCACCGGTAGCGCGGGTTGGTAATAATTCTAGAATCTGATTAATGTAATCAATGAGTTTTTGATTTTTTGCCAACGCCAAGAAGGTATAGGGCGCTGGATGATAAGGGGCAAAATTGCGAATTTGCAGTGTCAGCAGCTGCAACTGGTCAATCAAATAGTTGGCTGAGGTGGCATTGGCTACAAATACATCGGCATTACCATAAGCGACAGCCAGTAACCCTTGTAATTGGTTAGGGTAAGCAACAATCTTATCGGCGTGATAATTAAATAAAAACTCAGGGGAGAGTGGCTCATTATTAACGATAGCCACGGTTTCTGGGTGTGTACGTTTGGTTGGGTCCCAATTTTTACTGCGCACTTCAACATGGCGGTTAGTAAAGAAAGCATGGGAAGCAATTAGCCCCGGTTGTGCGGGCATTGGCGTACCAGCCATTAAATCAATCTGGCCGTTTTCTAATGCATTTAATACCAAGCCATAATCACAATAACCAAACATTTGAAATGAGATTTGGCTGGCATCGCTAATAATCTTTAAGTAATCCGCCACAATCCCTTCAATGGAATTATCATCGCGGTTAACGACAAAAGGTGTATTAGCATCAATGACCACACCCACTTTCACGGTTCGCCGGCTTGATTGGCGAGTGTCAGTGGAGGGGGTAAGTAATAAGTCTTCACTGTAACTATTGGCGATACTGTGTAATGTCAACGGCTGCCCAGTATCACATCCCTGGCGACCTGTTATCAGGGCGGCATTAAGCTGCCCGCTAAGCAATAGCAAACAGCACAGTAAAATGCGTAAAGAAAACCAACTACGTAAAGATAACTCCGTACGCCATAAATCAGATTTGGTTGAACTACACCAAATTATGGGTATGTGCATAGTCTGCCAGTTCAATTACGGAGCTTAGTCCTAATTTGGTTAGGATTCGCGTTTTATAGGTACTGACTGTTTTGTTACTGATAAACATTTCGTCGGCGATCTGTTTATTAGACAAGCCATTAACCAAATAACGCAAAACATTTATTTCCCGTTCTGACAACAGACGAGCCCGATTGACAGGATCATGGCTTGAAGGTTGGCCCGCTAATTGGGTCAACGTTTCAGATGGGAAGAAAGAATACCCACGTAATACGTTTTGTGCGGCAAAAAGAATTTCACTAATATCTTTATTTTTACTAATGAAGCCGTTAGCGCCAGCCTGTAATGCTCGTACAGCAAAGACTTGCTCATTCTTCGCTGACAAGAATAATGATTTACCAGTGAATCCACGTTGTTGCAGTTTTTTCAGCAATGAGAAACCATCAAAATTAGGCAACTCAATATCGATAATAACTAAATCAACAGGATTATTCTTTAATGTTTCTAAGGCTTCACTGCCATCAACTGACTCATAAATAGTTGAAAATTCGTTGCTTTGCGACAGCAATGCACGAATGGCAACACGAATTGCCGGGTGGTCATCAACTATCATCACTGATTTTGTCATGTTATCTCCGTAAACCGTTATATCTTGGGATTCGCAGAGTTTATTCACTGCTCCTCGCTCGCACCGATCGACTTCAAATGATTACCCAAGATGAGATAAACAAGAACCGTTACTGCCGATGCCCAAAGTACTATTTCGGTGATTTTAATCTCTAATTATAGATTATCAAGAAAAGATTCTTGCTTATGTAAAGGCCGCTCGATCAGATTTATCCTAAAAGGTTTATATTGCTTAGTGATTTGATTATAAACGAATTAGGAATTTTTTTATTAAAATTAGAATAGATTATTCAGAAAAAAAGAGAAGAAATAGTTAAGTTGTAATTCTAAATGTAAATATATACGATTTTTCAGATCTACGCGTAGGAAACTTCTACTCTCTAGTGTATGGATTATTCCGGTATAAATATCAGAGAGATAGCAACTTATTTGATAATGGTTTGCTCAATGATAAACGAATGAAATTAATAATATTGTATTAAGAATCACAACACAACTGCAAAAGGTGATGTGGTGGCCAAAGCAAGAAACCCGCTTAGTTTCCTAAGCGGGTTTCTCTAATTTGGCTCCTCTGACTGGACTCGAACCAGTGACATACGGATTAACAGTCCGCCGTTCTACCGACTGAACTACAGAGGAATCGTGTGAACGGGGCGAATAATAACGGGGTATGAGGAACATGTCAAAGGGGAAACAGTAAATTTGGATTGTTTGCTTACACTTTGTGCAACTTATTGAGATTTTTGGCTTTTAGCTCAACATTTACCCGAAAAAAGCAGGGTGCGAGCTAAAAAGGCGAGCAGCGAGGTGAATGTGCTGCTCGCCTGCAGGGGTTACTGTGGCGTATCTGCCAATACAAACATGCCGTACGGATGAATTTGCAGATAATAACTATCGCCCGGCGCGGGTTGTAGCTGTGTGGCATTCACTTGCAGTAATAATGATTGCCCCTGCCAATCCACCAAGACTTCATATTGTGGGCCCATATAGGCCACTTTACTGATAATGCACCTTTGGCTTGGCTCACCTTGCTGACTCAGAGTAATGGCCTCTGGTCGGACGCCGACGGTCGATTGTTGATAACCCGCCGCAAATCCTTGTGGCCTGGGGATGTGATAACCAAAGATTTCCACACTGTCGCTGTTGATTCGCGCCGGAAAAACGTTGGCATCCCCCATAAAACTGGCCATAAAGTGAGACGCAGGCTGGCGATATAACGTCTGTGGCGCGCCAATTTGCATGATTTTGCCTTTATTCATCACCAGCACGGTATCAGAAACAGCAAAGGCTTCGCTTTGGTCGTGGGTCACATACAGCGAAGTAATATTAAATTGCTGCTGCAATTCACGAATTTTATCGCGCATACTGCGGCGCAAGTTGGCATCCAGGTTACTTAATGGCTCATCAAAAAGTAGCACTTTTGGTTTAAGAATCAATGCTCTTGCCAATGCGACGCGCTGCTGCTGACCGCCAGAGATTTGATCGACAAAACGGTCGGCAAACCCCTCTAAATCGACCAGTGCCAGAGCTTCTTGCACCCGGTCACGAATTTCATCTTTGGGACGCCCCAACATCTTTAGGCCATAGCCAATGTTCTCGCCGAGTGACATATGCGGGAACAAGGCATAGGACTGAAACACCATACAGATATCACGATGCTGTATTGATCTGTCGGTAACATCCTCGCCATCAATAAAAATTTGCCCACTGCTGGGTTTCTCTAACCCGGCAACCAGCCGCAATACCGTGGTTTTTCCACAACCCGATGGCCCAAGTAGAGTGACCATTTCCCCTTTGGGGATGGCCAGATTTAACTCGTCAATGACGGTATTGGTGCCAAAGCGCTTGGTTATTTGTTTGAGTTCGACAAAATGTTTTTTATCAGACCCATGATTTTTATCAGCCTCGTGATCTTTATTAACTCCATGACGTTTTTCAGAGTCATGATTTTCTGCGGAACTATAATTTTCTACAGACATAGTATTCAGCCTTATCAGTGCGCCGTTATTGGGCATTACTGGCTTTCGAGCGGGCAATACGCGCTTCGCCGACCAGATAGTCAAACAGGAAGATGATGGCCAGCATCACCACAATCAGAATTGAGCCATAAGCAATCGCAATACCGTATTCACCGTCTTCGACCCGATTAAGAATGTAAGAGGTGGCGACGCGGGTGTCTGGCGTCACCAAGAAAACAATGGCGCTGACAGTCGTCATAGCCCGCACAAAGCTGTAAATCAGCGCCGACAAAATCGCCGGGCGCAGTAATGGCAGCAAAATGTAAATCACGGTACGCAGCGAACCGGCACGTAAACTCAGCGAGGCCTCATCGAGTGATTTATCCAATTGCCCCAGCCCGGCAATCCCGGCACGTATTCCTACCGGCACATTGCGCATCACCATTGAGATAATCACGATGGCGGCAGTACCGGTCAGGTACACCGGAGCACTGTTAAAGGCCAGAATATAAGAGACACCGGCGACGGTTCCGGGGACGGCGAAACACAGCATAGTGCTGAATTCGATGGTTTTTTTACCGCGAAATTGCTGACGTACCACAATATAGGCAATCAGCAGACCAAAGGCGGCGGTGATCGGGGCGGCAATTCCGGCATATAGCAGGGTATCGAGCAGTGAAGGCCATGCGCCGTCACTGAACCCTTGCCCAAATAGCTGGTTAAAGTTATTCAGTGTTAGGGTGTAATCCACTCCCCAGTTGACGGTGAAGCTGCCGTAGAAAATGCTGCCGTATAGCAACACGTTAAAGGCAATCCACACATACAGCATGGCGGTGGTGCCCCACACTAATGAGACCGGTAATGGTTGGACATCGCCGCGCGAAGATTTACCAGAGATGGTGACGTAAGAGCGTTTGCCTATCCACATATACTGAATACAGAAGATAAACAGTGAGAACATCAGCAGAATGACACCCAAGGTAGACGCCGCCGGATAATCGAGCTGCGCGCCGGTAATATAGAAGTAGATTTGCGTGGCGAGTACGTCAAAGTTCCCCCCTAATACCAACGGGTTACTAAAATCAGCCAGCGATTGCACGATAACTATCAAGAATGAGTTAGCCAGTGCCGGTTTTAGTAGCGGCAGGAACACTTGCATAAAGGTCTGCCAGCGGCTGGCGCGCAGGGTATAAGAGGCTTCTTCCAGCGACGGGTGGATGGTTTTTATTGCACCGTCGAGGATCATAAATGACATTGGCGTAAAGGCCAGAACCTGTGCCAGCCAGATCCCCGTAAAACCATATAGCCAGTTAGTGTTCGTTAGGCCGAACCAAGTGACCATTAATTCAGTGACATAACCGGAGCGACCCATCATCAGCGTGACGCCCAGCCCGACAACAAAGGGTGGGGTGACAATAGGTAAAATAGAGAAGATTCGCCCCAGTAATGCCGAGCGCTTGGCAATTCGGGTGGTATAAATCGCCAGCACCATGCCGAAGAAAGTACAGCCAATCCCCACGGCAACAGATAACAGGAACGAGTTCCAGATAACTTGCAGGATGTGGGCCTGTCCGAGAATCGCCATAAATTGCCATGGCGCAAAAGCCCCGCTTTCATCGGTAAATACCGGAATAAAAATAGCAACGCTGGGGAACAGGATAAAAACGGTGATCAGCGCAATAATGGCGACCAGCGACCCGAGAACAAAACGGTCACCGCCCAGCCATTCAAGGCGCGCCAGTGCCAGCGTGATCACTGCACCTAAAGCAATGAATAGCCCGATAGTGGCAAATCCCAGTCCGCGATCCAACCAGGCTGAGGTTATCACTACGAACAGGGCGCAACAGAGGGCATAACCCGCATCAAATAAATGGCGAGCACGGTGTTCGCGCCCCTGCGGGGAGAGTGGTCTGAAAAGCAACACTAATGGTAGGGCAAACCATAAAGTGCTGATGTTTAGCCCAGACCAACCATAAGCGGCCAGTAGCTCAGAACGGCTCGCTTCAAGCAGGCCGTAATCCAGACTGAAAGCGGGTAATAAGGCAAAAGCAGCCACGGCAAACGCCAGCCAATAGAAAATAGCATCCCGTGTCTGCGGGAGCCGCAGAGTATGTGTCATGGTGTTCCCTAGATAACCACCCGGTGTCTTTGGCGCTACAGCGGTGTTGCTAGCGTTGCTGCAACGCCAATGACCTTGGGTAGAGAAGTAGTCGATAAGTTATTAATATTTATACTTGGCGGTTATTGACCCATCTTGACGTCATTGACCCACTTGGTGATCAGCTTCTTACGCATTTCAGTGGCACCATAAGTGTCCATGTCGTAGTTAATCAGCTTCAGATCGTCGAGCTTGAGTGAGTTAGGGGAGGTTGCAGCAGTGGTATTGGTCAGAATCTGGTAGGACTGGCCTTTCTGCCATGCCAGTTCTTGGGCATCTTTTGACAGCACCCAGTCAACGAATAACTTGGCATTATCCAAATTACGCGCGCCTTTCAGAATGCTGACGCCGCCAATTTCGTAGCCAGAACCTTCACAAGGTGAAATCAGTTTTAGTGGTGCGCCTTTTTCTTTCTCTAACGAATAGTCGTGCAGGAAGCCAATGCCGATGGTGGTTTCACCACGGGCGGCGTTACGGGCAGGGGCGATGCCGGATTTCGTGTATTGCGACACGTTGGCATTGAGTTTTTTCAGGTAGTCAAAGGCGGCATCTTCTCCCCACAATTGTGAGAAGGTTGCCAGCGCAGTGTAGGCGGTGCCGGAACTTTGCGGATCGGCAATCTGGATTTCACCTTTGTAGACCGGGTTGGTTAAGTCTTTCCAGCACTTGGGCTCTGGCAGACCTTTTTCTTTCAGGCGGTCAGTATTGACCCCCAGGCCGAGAATGCCGATATAAACTGCAGAGGAGTAGTTGCCTTTACGTTTGGCCGGATCACGAAATTGCGGCATGATTTGCGCCAAATTCGGTGACTGGTAAGGATAGAGTAAATCCATTTCACCAGCTTGCGATTGCGGGTCCAGGGTGCCGCCATACCAGACATCCGCCTGTGGGTTCTTTTTCTCTGCATCTACTTTGGCCAGTGTGCTGCCGGAGCCATTACGGATAAAGCTGGTTTTGACATCATATTTTTCGCTGAATGCTTTGGCTTCTTCTTCACACATCGCATTGGTTGCGCTGCAATAAATGACTAATCGACCTTCCGCTTTGGCGACGGTAGTAAAGGCGCTCAGTGCGAGGCCCGCAGCAATCAGTACAGAGAGAGGTGCAAGTTTCATAACATTATCCTTTTTATACCCTGATGCTCCCCAACATCGGGTTACAAGCAGAGCTGTAGTGGTAGTAGAGAGGTATGACTTACTTTGCTTAAGGTACTTTTAGTTTTTGTTTATCGGGATAAATCGCTTTCCTGCCGGTTCGAACCCTAATCGATTAATGCCGGTCATTAGTAGCGGCATTAATAACAATCCTACACAGGCGGCTGCCAGGGTTAGTAACGCAAAAAAGCCTTGCCAGCCATAATGTTGCAGCACTTGCGCTAATGGCCACCCGGCTAAAGCAGCACCGAGATAGGCGAATAAACCTAGAAACCCTGTGACGGTACCGGCGGCATCTTTATGGGTATATTCGGTGGCCGCCAAGCCAATCAGCATTTGTGGTCCGAAGACAAAAAAGCCGATACTGAAAAATGTCACTGAGAGCAGCGGATAGTTATGCACCGGAGCCAGCCACAGTGCGGTCATGGTCAGAAATAGCCCGAGTGCGAATAACAAAATCATCGGTGCCCGCTGACCACGAAACAGTAAATCTGATCCCCATCCAGCAAACAGTGCGCCAAATAATCCCCCCAACTCGAACAGCGATAAGGTGGCATTGGCGCTGAGTAAATTGACGCCATGACTCTCCGCCAGCCAGATATTGCCCCAGTCGTTGAGGGCGATGCGGATCAGATAGACCAGCACATAAGAGACTCCCAGTAGCCAGATGGTGCGGTTGCGTAAAATAGCATCGCGAAAAATGCGCCCCATCGGCATCGGTGGGCTTTGCTGCTCTTGCCACTGGTCCTGCGGGTCACGCCGCCATTGGCCAATCGTCGGTAAACCTTGTTGCTGCGGTTTGTCACACAGTTGCCAACACAGCCAAATCCCTAGAACAATGCCAATCGCGCCCGGGACCAACAGGGCCGCCTGCCAACCATAATGTGAGGCCAGAAAAGCAGATAGCAGGGGAACCGCCGCCCCGCCAATGCTGATGGAGGTGTTCCAACAGCCCCACCAACTGCCACGTTCATTGCGCGAATACCATGTGCTGAGCAACTTGGCGCAGGGTGGCCATCCCCAGCCCTGAAAGAACCCATTCAATGTCCAGACCACCAGCAAGGCGGGCAGGGAGTGACATAAGGTAAAAACCATATTCAGCACTCCGGTCATCATCAGGCCGATGCCCATAATCCAGCGAGCTTGGGTGCGGTCACTGACAATGCCGGAAACAAATTTGGAGCCGCCGTAGGCCAGATAAAACAACGTGCCCAGTAAGCCGATATCCCCTTTATCTAATCCCAGTTCCAGTTGCATCACCGGCATGGCGTAGTTGACACTTTTGCGCGTCAGATAAAAGGCGGCATATCCCATCACCATGGCGGCCATCAGGCGCGGCCGCCAATAGCGATAACGCGCATTCACCTGTTCTGGCGTCAAAGGCTCAGCGGGTAAAGTCTTCGACGACAGGGACGATGCAGGCATAGATTCCTCCGGTAATTGAATTGAGTGTAAGGAAGGCAAAAGTAAAAGAGATGAGACAAGGTTGTAGACGATTAGGAATAATGCTTATTTATGAGGGCTTTTGATGCAGTTCTGTGGACAGGCTCACAGAGTCGTTGGTACGCACATGGGTCGGCAGGTTCACCACCACACGGGTTCCCAGACGGCGCTGTAATAACCAGTCGCCGCCAAGCGCCCGCACTCGCTCTTCAATTCCGCGCAGGCCAAATCCACTACCTTGCGGTTGTGCCGGGATACCCATACCGTCGTCGCGCACATCCAGAGTAATAATATCGTCGGCTAAACGCAGGCTGACCTGAATATTGCGGGCATTGGCATGCTTATTGATGTTATTGAGTAGCTCCTGCACCAGTCGGTAGAGGGTTAAGATCACCACATCTTCACCGGGAGTTGGTGGCAGCGCATAGTCCAGTTGGAAGTTAATTCCTTGTTCGGCAAACGCAAACTCTTCCGCCAGATGGTGGAGCGCCTGATCCAGCGGCATCTCATCCAGCACCGGTGGGCGCAGTTGGCGTAATAATTGACGCGTAGTTTGGTGAATCCGCTGTGACAAGCTGCTGATTTGATTGGCGGCTGACTGTGCTGCCGGAGAGGGCGCGCTGCGGTTAACCAGCATCGCCTGAATTTGGATGGCAGTGATATTCTGGCCGATTTCATCGTGTAGCTCGCGGGCAATCTCTTTGCGCACATCTTCCTCGGTATGCACCAATCTTTTCATCAGCTTGCGGCGGGTTTGCAGCTCTTGTTCCAACTGATTGCGATAGCGGTGCAGGTGCTGCGCGAGTTGCTGCTGGCGGCTAATGGCTATCCCCAGCGTCATCCCCAGTAATGCCTGGGTCGAGAGGAACAGCTCCAGTTCGGCCAGATCATGAAATGCACCACTGGCCTGACGGGTTACGGTGATCATCAGGCTACCTAAAACCGCCGCCAAAACCCCACCCTGCCAGCCAAATTTGTAGGCCATAAACACATTGGGTAGGAAGACAAAAATCAGTAGCAGCCGCTCCATATTGGGGGCGATCGCCATTTGCACACAAACTCCAATGGCGAAAATCAGCGAGCACCACACCAGCAGCGAGGTGCGCAGCGGCGGGTCAGGCATCTGCTGAGAAAACAAGTTCCTAATATGTTGCTGCTTTAAATATTCGTAAATTAGATAAGTAAACGGTACCAGCAGAATGCCACCGGTGAAGGTGGCGAGCAGGGTTTGGGTTAGCGGCAAAGGTAGCCAAAAGCCCAATACCAACCCGTGTAGCAGACTGTTGCCGGTGACGGCGGTGAGGAGCAGTAACAGCCGTTGCCAATAGAGGGTGTAGTGATGCCAAAAACGTTGTGTCAGCCCGGCGGGTAGTAAGCTTAGGAACGGAGACAGCATAACCCAGGCGGTGGGTTGCAACTCTTCACTGTGCAGCCACCATAATGCGGCGCACTCGGTCAGCAAGAGTACCGACCAATAGCGCCGAGGCAGCAGAATCATCAGTGCCAGCCGCAGACCTTGCGGCAATAACAGCACGGCGTGCAAACCATCATCACTGAGGTAAAAGCTGATGGTCCACAGTGCCAGCCAGCTCAGGGAGAAGAAGATCACCAGAAACAGTGATAGCCCCACTGAGCGCAGTTGCCACATCAGTTACCTGCCAGCAACTGGTGTTGCAGGGCGAAATGCACCAGCTCGACCGTGGTTTCGCAATTCAATTTGCCCAGAATATTGGCGCGATGAACATGAACGGTTTTATGGCTGAGGGAGAGTTGCTCAGCAATGGATTTAACACTAATCCCATTGATCAATAGCTGGAAAACTTCTTTTTCCCGTGGGGTGAGCACCGCCAGCTGTTGCGGTTGCTGCGGCATATGGCGCAGTGCTCGTAGCGCATCGGCACACAGATAAAGGCCGCCACCACTGACAGTGCGGAGTGCTTGCACCAACTCATCCGGGCCACAACGTTTGGTCAGATAACCACTGGCACCTGCATCCATCGCGCTTTGTACAAATGCGGTGGTGTCATAGATACTCAGAATGATGGCGCGGAAATGGGGGATTTTCTGGCGCAGACGTTTGAGCAAACTTAATCCACTTTCGTCTGGCATTGAAATATCCATGACGGCGACATGCACATCAATATTGGGCAAATCGACCCAAGCCTCAGCCGCTGAACCATATTCGCCAATAATACGAATATCTTTTTCCAGCGATAGCAACTGCGCAAACCCCGAGCGGACGACAATATGGTCATCTATCAATGCGACGTTAATCATGATTTTTCATTATTGCGGAACACAGTCTGCATGATGCTCATCAATCATTAGCGTGGCAATAATTGTTATCAGAAATGTAAGAGGCTTAACATATGCAGGATAAATCCGACCAAGGAATAGGCATTTATTGCTGAAAAATGCAGCGCCCCACAGAGAGTGGTGGCGCGCGGGAGACGAGTGATGGCGCTATTACAGCGCTTTCTTGCTGCGATAAATGCGCTGTGGTCGGCCTACCTTGCCATAAATAATCTCGGCTTGCAGGGCTTGATTAGCGGCACAGAACTCCAGATAACGGCGGGCAGTGGTGCGGCTTAACCCGAGCATTTGTGCGACATTTTCAGCCGTGTACTCATTGGCATTATCACTGAATAGGGTCTGGACTTTATCCAGCGTCATTTGATCAATTCCCAGCGGCAATGTCACTTTTTGCTCGCCACGGGCATAAGTATTATACATTTCATCAATTTGGCGCTGATTAACCTTAGTTCCATCCTGCAAGACTTGATGGCGGTGACTGTAGCGGGCTAATGACTGCTCTAGCCGCTCATAGGCCACTGGTTTTATCAGGTAATCAAAAACCCCATAGCGGATAGCTTCTGAGACGGTTTCACTGTCGCTGGCCGCAGTGACGAAAATAATGCCGCCGGAGAAGCCTTGTAACGTCATTTCACGTAATAATTCCAAACCACTGCCATCTGGCAGATAGTTATCCAGCAGAATCAAATCAGGATGAAAACGAGCCACCATACTGCGGGCTTGTTGCAAATTACCTGCCAGCCAAACTTCACGGCAATAGCTGCTCTGCTTGATAAATTCTGCATGCATTTCTGCCAGTGGTGTTTCGTCTTCTACCACTAAAATATTAAGCCATTCCATGGGATCTCCCCGTCTTTGAGATCAATGCGTCTTCGGAATAAAGACTGTAAATAAGCTGCCGCACGGCGGATTCTCTTCTATCGTAATGGTGCCGCCACTTTGCTGAACATAGGTCGCGACCAAATACAGGCCAATACCATGATCATCGGAATTTTTGGAACTGATACCGCGTTCGAACAAACTGTCCTGCAGTTGTGGGTCAATACCACAGCCGTGATCAGCGACCTCTAAAATCAGGTCATCGCCTTCATCAGACAGGTAAATTTCAACTTGCTTATCACCCTCTGGGTTTTTCAAGCTGGCCTCAAAGGCATTATCCAGTAGGTTTCCCATAATGGCGGCCAATTCATTTTCGCCAATATTAGGCGGCAGATTAGCTAACTGGCAACCCGGAACAAAGTTCAAATTCAACCCTAACTCCCGTGCCCGGTGATATTTGCCAAATAATAACGCCGCAATTTGCCGGTTATTGAAGGCGGTACGTAACATATCAATCAGCGCCTGATGGGAGGATGACTCGGTTTTGACCATTTCTAGCGCGCGGTCAAACTCTTTCATCTGCAATAAGCCACTCATGGTGGACATCCAATTCAAATGTTCGTGACGTACGGTGCGCAGATTTTCAACATATTGTTTAATCTGACTCAGTTGAGCACTGAGAGTATGAATATCATCCTGACTTCGGAAGCTCACCACCCAGCCTTGAAACGCCCCGTCTTCTGACCAAATACCGGCACGGTTGGCGATAGCATTCAAGCCATTGAAAGTACAAAGCTCATCTTGGCGATTATCACCGGCTTGATCGCGGAAGAAGTGATCAGGAGAAACCACCTCACTGACTTTTCGACCAATCAACTGCTGTGGCGTGGCAGATATGTGCAGCATTTTACGCGCATTTTGATTGATTGCAGTGATCCTTCCCTCAGGATCAACGGCTAATAGACCTTCAAATACTGCCCCGAATAGCGCCTCTTGCTGGCGTAACACTCGCGCTATCTCTTTGGGTTCCATCCCCATCATTTGCCGGCGAATATGGTTGGCAAATTGCCATGACAACAGCAGCAATACCGCCAGCACAATGAGAAAAGAGTGGGTGAGTGGCAGGAGGTAAACCAGTCGCCAGTGATCAATTTTGCTGATCAGATAACCCAGAGAAACCACGCCGATAATTTTCCCCTGTTCATCGCGAATCGGGGTTTTGGCGCGCATAGCTTCGCCCATCGAGCCTTTGCCGAAAATAATATAGCTTTCGCCCCGCTCCAATGCGCCGGGCTTAGTCCACTGCATCGGGTAGCCAATCATCTCCGGATTAGGGTGATAGAGGCGAATCGACTGCGTGTCGCCAATGACGAGGTAATCAAGATCCGAGGTATTGCCGAGTCTGCTGACAATGTTTGCCAACTGGGCTTTATCACGATGTTTGACGGCATTGACTACAGAATCCATCGACGCAATTATTTTGGCCTGATTCATGGCCGTTTTACTAACTTGATCCAGCAGATATTGCTCAAAATTGTGACTGAGAAAACGGTCTAATGCTCCGGTCAACAGGATTGAAACAGTTAATAGCAGGAAAAATATACGCAGCGGGAAGGCCATATTTTTCAATCGGCTCCATATTCGACCACGCCATGTTAATTTTCCCACTGTGCAAGGAATCGACAAGCTACTCACCTTAATTAACAAATATCCTTGGTATTTGAGGTTGCAGAGTTGCTGACTGTCTATCTGTAACCTTAAATTTTCGAGAAATTAGAATCTATGGCATTAACATAAGTTAATTTAAGAAATAATTAAATAGCTAAGAGAAATAAAAATATATATTAATAATTAAGAAAATTAAAACCATTAAATAACTTATATTTACTCTCTTATATGTGAAATAGGTCAATTAACCGCGCAATTTTTATGTTTAGCATGTGCTCGTAATTTAATTCAAATTAAAAATTCTCCGCTTTTGATTTATTTTATATTGTTGTTTTTATGTGAATTATTTATTTAAAGAGCATATTTTTTATTAATTTTATTCTCGATATTTTAACTTGTTCTTTATTTGTTATGTAAACGTTATGGTAGAGAGTGAATTATGGATACGGTATTTAATAGAGTTAATCGTTCAGACCATCAGCAAATCGCAGAAATAACGCGATTCTTGCGGGCTAATGATCTGAATATAGATACCACCGTTGAGGTGTTTATTACCGTAAGCCGTAATGAGATGCTCGTGGCCTGTGGTGGTATTGCCGGAAATATTATCAAATGTGTGGCGATCAGTGAGCAAGTCAGAGGAGAAGGGCTGGCACTAACACTGGCAACAGAGTTGGTCAATTTGGCTTATGAACGTCATCACAGCCACCTGTTTATTTATACCAAAACTAGAAATGAGAGCTTATTTAAAGCTTGTGGCTTTTATCCTATCGCAAGTGTTCCCGGTATTGTGGTGTTGATGGAAAATAGTGACTGCCGCTTGCAGCGCTATGCCAAGCAATTGAGCCAATTACGTCAGCCAGGGCAAAAAATTGGCAGCATCGTAATGAATGCCAACCCATTTACCCGTGGACACCAATATTTAGTACGCCAAGCTGCGGCGCAGTGTGATTGGTTACATCTGTTTTTGGTGAAGGAAGATAATTCCCGTTTTCCTTATGAAGACCGGCTGCAATTAGTTCTCGATGGCACACAAAATATCCCTAATCTCACCGTGCACCCCGGCTCGGAATATATGATTTCCCGCGCCACATTCCCGTGTTATTTCATTAAGGATCAAGGCGTGGCAGACGACTGCTATACCGAAATCGACTTAAAAATATTCCGCCAATATTTGGCTCCGGCGCTAGGGGTGACTCACCGTTTTGCCGGTACCGAGCCGTTTTGTACGGTGACCGCCAAATATAACCGCGACATGAGCTTCTGGTTAGCAACGCCGTCATTGCCATATCCGCCAGTTTCACTGGTAGAGATTGAGCGCCTTAAATACCACGACACCGCTATTTCCGCCTCTTGGGTGCGCAAATTATTGGCACAGGGCGACGGTGAAACCATTCGCAAATTAGTCCCGCCCGCCACTTGCCACTATTTACAGCGACTGTTGGCACAACGTGCACAAAAAGCGGCTAGTGCAGAGAAGAGCGCCACCTCAGCAAAGAATCCAACCCTGCTGTTAGTCGATTAACGTCAGCCGACTAAAGCAGGGCGCAAAGATAGGGACTGGTACGTAAGTCAGCAACCACGAAATTGAAGACAAGTTAATCAGGTGAAAAATGAAAATTATCAGAGAGGCCGTCGCTGGAACGTTGGAGTCGAGCGACGTCATGGTGCGAATTGCGCCATTGAATCCACCCGAAATAGACCTGCAAATTCACAGCAGTGTGGATAAGCAGTTTGGTGAAGCCATTCGTTACAGCGTGTTGGCGTTACTGGAACAGTATCGGGTTACCGGAGTGCAACTGATTATTGACGATAAAGGCGCACTGGATTGCGTTTTGCAGGCTCGGCTGGAGACCGCTCTACTCAGGGCCTGTGATGAAAAAATTCTGCCATGGAGAGCTTCGCTGTGAAACCTGAAATGAAAGACAGAATGCGCCGCAGCATGTTGTTTGTTCCCGGTGCCAATGCCGCAATGGTCAGTAATGCTTTTATTTATCAGGCTGATGCGTTGATGTTTGATCTGGAAGACTCCGTGATCTTGCGCGAAAAAGATGCCGCCCGACGTTTGGTTTATCACGCCCTACAACATCCGCTTTATCAAGATGTAGAAACCATTGTGCGCGTCAATGCATTGGATTCAGCTTATGGCCTGGCGGATTTGGAGGCCGTGGTGCGTGGCGGGGCGGATATCGTGCGTTTACCCAAAACAGATAATGCGAAAGATGTGGAGGATATGGCGCAAGAAATCAGCCGTATCGAGGCGGAATGTGGTCGTGAGGTGGGTAGCACCGGCCTGTTAGCCGCTATTGAATCGGCGCAGGGCATTACTCAGGCTTTGGCCATTGCTCAGGCCTCTCCGCGCTTAATGGGGATCGCATTGGGGGCAGAGGATTATGTCCGCAACTTGCGCACCGAACGTTCCCCGGAGGGTATTGAACTGCTGTTTGCGCGCTGCTCAATTTTACAGGCCGCGCGCGCCGTCGGAATCCAAGCCTTCGATACCGTGTATTCCGATGCCAATAACGAAGCGGGTTTCTTGCAGGAAGCCGCCCTCATCAAGCAATTGGGATTTGATGGTAAATCACTGATCAACCCACGCCAAATCGAGCTGTTACACAACCTCTATGCCCCGACCGAAAAAGAAGTTCGCCATGCACAAGCGGTGGTTGATGCCGCCGCTGCGGCAGAGGCCGAAGGGCGAGGTGTGGTTTCCCTCAACGGCAAAATGGTGGACAGCCCAGTGATTGAACGGGCGCGGTTGGTTTTGCAACGTGCGGTCAGTGGCCTGCGTGAGGAATAACAGATGAATAGGCAACAACGAGTAGAAAGTTTACGTCATTGTCAGGATAACAGCCCGGCATATCACCTGTATCAGAATACTTCTAAAGCAAATTTACAGGCGCAGAAGCCCCGCAATATCAAGATTTGTGATTCTTTGGAAAGCACAATCCGCCGATCTGGGCTGCAAGATGGCATGACCATCTCGTTTCACCATGCTTTCCGGGCCGGCGATTTAACCTTGAATTTGGTCATGAATGCCATTGCTGCAATGGGATTCAAAAATCTGCGACTGGCTTCTAGTTCCCTCAGCGATTGCCACTCGCCATTGGTTGAGCATATCCGTAATGGCGTGGTGAGTGAGATTTACACCTCCGGCATGCGCGGGCCATTGGCCGAGGAAGTGTCACGTGGGTTATTGGCGAAACCGGTTCAGGTTCATTCCCACGGCGGCCGCGTTAATTTAATCGAATCTGGCGAATTGACCATTGATGTCGCCTTTATTGGGGTGCCGGCTTGTGATGAGTTCGGTAATACCAATGGCTTTAGTGGCAATGCCTGCTGCGGTTCTCTGGGTTATGCCCGGGTCGATGCCGAATATGCCGATTGTGTGGTGCTGCTGACTGAAGCACTGGTGGCCTATCCTCATCATCCGGCCAGTATCACTCAGGATCAGGTTGACCTGATTGTTCAAGTCGAGCAGGTGGGCGATGCCGACAAGATTGGTGCTGATACCACCCGTATGACCTCCAATCCCCGCGAGTTACTGATTGCCCGTCGTGCTGCCGACGTGATTGCCGGGTCGGGCTACTTTGTCGATGGTTTCTCGTTACAGACCGGTACCGGCGGGGCGTCGTTGGCAGTGACCCGTTTTCTTGAGGACAAAATGTTACGGCGCAATATTACCGCCGCTTTTGCCCTCGGCGGTATCACCTCAACCATGGTGGAATTGCACGAAAAAGGGCTAATTACCAAGCTACTGGATGTGCAAAGTTTTGACCGGCAGGCGGCTGCCTCTCTGGCGCGAAATCCACGTCATATTGAAATCAGTGCAAATCAATACGCCAACTTCAGTTCGAAAGGTGCATCTGTTGACCGGCTGGATGTGGTGGTGCTCAGTGCCTTGGAAATTGATACCGGCTTTAACGTCAATGTGCTGACCGGCTCGGACGGAGTATTGCGCGGCGCTTCTGGCGGCCATTGTGATACTGCGGTTGCTGCGCGGCTGTCAATTATTGTCGCGCCATTGGTGCGTGGACGTATTCCGACCTTGGTCAACGAAGTCACAACCTGTGTGACACCGGGTTCCAGTGTTGACATTCTCGTGACCGATCACGGGATTGCGGTCAATCCAGCGCGGCCAGAGTTAGCCGAGCGCTTGCAACAAGCCGGTTTGCCGGTGGTGACTATTGACTGGCTCTATCAGCGGGCTTTGATTCTGACCGGTGCGCCAAAGCCTATCCAATTCACTGATCGGGTAGTGGCAGTGGTGCGCTACCGCGATGGTTCGGTGATTGACGTTGTTCATCAGATACAGGAGTAGATGATGAATACTCTTTCCCCCGCATTAGCCGCCAACCGGCCCATCAGTTTGCCGGAGCTGCTGACCAGCCGCGAATCCCGTCAGACCAGACAACAGCTCTGGCTGGCGCGCCATCAGGTCACGTTAATTTCACTCACGCTGGTGGCTCCGGGCGCGGTGAAAGATAACCCCTTGACTCGCAAGCTATTTACTCTGGCATGGCAAGCCATTACGACACTGAGCCAACAGCAGTGTTGGCCGGTGCTGCAACAAGAAGTTTTCCCGCTGCCCACCGGTTGTGAGGGGCTGATTGCTGTCGATTTACCCGCCGAGCAAGTGAAGGATGCCGCTCTGTTACTTGAGTTAAAACACCCGCAAGGCCGGTTATGGGATATCGATGTGCTTGATGTTTCAGGGCGAATTTTATCACGCCGTGATGTGGGCTTGGCACCACGCCGTTGTTTGCTGTGCCACCGCCCAGCCAATGTCTGTGCTCGGGCGCAAACCCACAGCATTGATGAATTATTGGCTCAGATGGAGTTGATGCTCAATGCCACAACTGCAACGCACTGACGACAGCGTGGCCCAACCGCCACGGGCTTGGTCTGAGCCAGCCACCACACCGGATTTTGCTCGGCAATCTGACTTTATACAACATTACGGCGCATTGGCTTACCGGGCAATGCTGGCTGAAGTCAATCTGACACCGAAACCGGGCCTGGTCGATCGGGTTAACTGTGGCGCACATCAGGATATGACGCTGCTCGATTTTTATCACAGCGCCGAGGCGATTGCGCCGTGGCTGCCACGTTTTATCGAGCACGGCATTCATCAGTGTGATTTATCCGGGCCGGCGGCACTGAACAGCTTGCGGCCGCTGGGATTGGCTTGTGAACACAGCATGTTTAATGCCACTGGTGGGGTGAATACCCATAAAGGCAGTGTTTTTTCTCTGGGATTAATTTGCTGTGCACTGGGGCGGTTAACCGCCCGCGCAGAGCCGATCAGTGCGCAAGCCATTTGTCAGGAAGCGGCCACATTATGCCGTGGGCTAACTGAGCGCGAACTGCGCCAATCAAACCCACAGCAGACTGCGGGCCAGCGCCTGTTTTATCACCATGGCCTGACGGGAGCCCGTGGCGAAGCTGAATCCGGTTTCGCTACCGTGTTAACCCATGCTTTACCCGCGTACCGGCGCTTATTAGCTGACGGGGCGCAACCCGACCATGCCTTATTGCATACCTTGCTGGTTTTGATGTCCGTCAACCGCGATACCAATGTGGTTTCCCGGGGCGGAATGGCTGGGCTGCAATGGCTACAACAACAGGCGGCAGAGATTCTGTCTTCACTCTCACCGGCAGGGATGCGCGAGCCTCTCAGCCAGTGGCGGGTGCGAGTGTTTGACGCCCAATGTATCGCCCGCAACCTTAGCCCCGGCGGCAGTGCTGACCTGCTGATCCTGACCTGGTTTCTGGCGCAGTTTCCTCATCATCATCTCCCTCCTCAAAATAATAATGGTGCTATAGGAGTACCTCTATGTTGAAGTCGCAAGAGAAATTATGGAAAGCGCTCGCGCCTTTTGTGGTGTTGGCCGTTCTGCTGTTGATCCCAACCCCGGAAGGGATGCCACCCCAAGCCTGGCGCTATTTTGCGATTTTTGTCGCCATGATTGTTGGGATGATTTTAGAGCCGATTCCGGCAACGGCGATAAGCTTCATTGCCGTGACGATTTGTGTATTGAGCTCAGACTGGGTGCTATTCAGTGCCGCCGAAGTGGCCGATGCCAGCTTTAATGGCGGCAAAGAGTCACTGAAATGGGGGCTAGCTGGATTCTCCAGTACCACCGTCTGGCTGGTGTTCGGGGCATTTATCTTTGCCCTCGGCTATGAAGCGACCGGTCTGGGACGTCGCATTGCTTTGTTCATGGTGAAGTTCATGGGCAAACGCACACTGACACTGGGTTATGCCATTGTTATCATTGATATTCTGTTAGCGCCTTTTACCCCGTCAAATACTGCACGTACCGGCGGGACGGTATTCCCGGTGGTTAAAAACTTGCCGCCGCTGTTTGACTCATTCCCCAATGACCCATCATCCAGGCGCATTGGCGGCTATCTGATGTGGATGATGGTAATTGGTACCAGTATCAGCTCCTCAATGTTTGTTACCGGCGCAGCTCCTAACGTGCTGGGCATTGAGTTTGTGAGTAAAATTGCCGGTGTTCATATCGGCTGGATGCAGTGGTTCCTGGCGTTTCTGCCTGTGGGCTTAATTTTGCTGATTGTTGCACCTTGGCTCTCTTACGTGCTGTATAAACCCGGCGTAACCAAAAGTGATGAAGTAGCGGCATGGGCGCAAACAGCGCTCACCGAGATGGGTGGGCTGACTCGCAAAGAAGCTATCTTGATTGGATTAGTGCTACTGAGCCTGTGTTTGTGGGTGTTTGGCGGCAAGTTCATTGACGCGACTGCGGTAGGTTTGCTGGCGGTATCTTTGATGCTGGCTCTGCACGTAGTGTCATGGCGAGATATCACCAAATACTCCAGTGCCTGGAACACGTTGGTCAATCTGGCGACTTTGGTGGTGATGGCGAACGGGCTGACTCGCTCCGGCTTTATTGATTGGTTTGCCACCACCATGAGCACCCATCTTGATGGTTTCTCACCGAATATGACGGTGGTGGCATTGGTGCTGGTGTTCTATTTCTCCCATTATCTGTTCGCCAGTTTGTCTGCCCATACGGCGACCATGCTGCCGGTTATTTTGGCGGTAGGTAAAGGATTGACCGGGGTGCCGATGGAGCATTTATCCATGCTGTTGGTATTGTCCATTGGGATCATGGGGGTTCTGACGCCTTATGCCACCGGCCCTGGGGTCATTATTTATGGCTGCGGTTATGTGAAATCGAAAGATTACTGGCGACTGGGTGGGATCATGGGGGTGTTCTACATTGCCATGTTACTGCTGGTGGGCTGGCCAATCATGAGCCTGTGGTATTGATTTAAACGTTTTGCTTTAATCATTATGAGGCGGGCCAGTCAGCGGCCCGCTTTCGTTAACCGCGCTATCAGCCGTTGTGAACACCAAAGACCCTTGGCAACCACAACGAAATCTCCGGAACATAAGTGACCAGCATCAACACCAGCAGCAGCGCGCCGTAAAACGGCAGCATCGCCTTCACCACTTGCTCGATTTTCTGTTTACTCACCGCACTGGCAACAAACAGCACCGAACCGACCGGTGGGGTAATCAGGCCAATTCCCAGATTGATCAGCATAATCATGCCGAAGTGCACCGGATCAATACCCAATGAATTAGTTACCGGCATCAATACTGGCGTCAGGATTAAAATCAGCGGTGCCATGTCCATCAAGGTGCCAATCATCAGCAACATGATATTGATGCACATCAGAATGACGTATTTGTTATCCGAAACCGAGGTGAAGAACTCAGTGATACGTTCCGGCAATTGCATGTAAGTCATGATGGCACCAAAACTGGCGGCAAAACCAATCAAAATCATCACGATAGTGACGGTTTTTACCGTGCGGTACATCAGTTTTGGTAATTCTGACCATTTATAATCACGGTAGATAAACATGGTGACAAAAAATGACCACAAACAAGCAATTGCGGCGGATTCAGTGGCGGTAAACACCCCTGAAAGGATACCGCCCATGATGATGACGACCGTCATCAGCCCCCACAGGGTATCGAGAAAGATTTTGAGCGCCTGACGGAATGGCACTCGTTCACCTTTGGGATAACCGCGCTTATAGGCGAAGCCGACACACATGAGCATCAAGGTCAAACTGAGCAGCAAGCCCGGTAGGATCCCGGCGATAAACAGCGCAGCAATAGAGACAGTGCCGCCAGTTGCCAGTGAATAAATGACCGAGTTATGGCTAGGTGGTGTCAATATTGCCTGCACCGAACCACTCGCCGTCACGGCAGCAGCAAAATCGCGTGGATACCCTTTTTTATCCATTTCCGGGATCATTACTGAACCGATAGAGGCGGTATCTGCCACTGAGGAGCCCGAAATTGCGCCGAAGAATGTTGAGGCCACAATATTGACCAGTGATAGGCCACCACGAATAAAACCGACGAAGATATAGGCGAAATTCACTAGCCGCCGTGCAATCCCTCCTTCCGCCATAATGGCGCCCGCCAGAATAAAGAACGGGATAGCCAGTAATGAAAATTTGTTTACGCCGCTGGTGATTTGGATCATTACCGCTTCCAATGGTAAATCAATCCAAAATGCACCCGCGATGGCGCTCAGACCCACGGCATAGGCAACCGGGACACCGATAGCCAATAAAATAGCCAGAGTAAAAACTAGAATAAATGCATCCATAAGGCAAAAGTCCCCAAATTATGAATTGCCAATCATGACGACCGGGCGGTGGGTCTGCGGGCCAAAAAACAGGCGCTCGAGAATAAAGCACAGGGTAATGGCAGAGCCGATAGGCAGCGGGATATAAGTTTGTCCGGCGGTCAGTAATGGGAACTCAGCCACCGGTTGTGACCAAAGTTCGCTACATAAGATGTAGCTATAAATCAGGATAAACAGGCTGATAACTATCATCAGTAAATCGACTAAGAGCAGGCAAACTTTTTTACCTGTTGCCGAAAGTCGATCGGTAACCATACTGACCGCAATATGCGAGCCCGAACGATAACTGGCGGCAGCGCCAACAAAGGTAAATGTCACCATACATAAAATAGCGACAGGTTCAGGCCAGGATAAGCCATCGTTTTGAATATAGCGGGCGAATATCCCCATAGGGATAACTGCAACCATGATAATTAAAGCAATACCAGCTACCCAGATTGACAGGCGATATAAAGCATCCATCGTTGATAGATAAAAGCGAGCCATAGCGGAGACCTCAGTTTACCCTTTGTCCTTGACGCTGCAGCAGTGTTAGCAGTATTTGCTGCGACACCAAGGATTTGGGTATATATGTCAGCGGTATTAAGGTTATTAATACCGCCAGAATAGTGTTATTCGACAGCGCTGATTTGTTTTATGAGGTCTTGATAATCTTTGCCAAACTCATCGCGTACGGGCTGGGTGGCTTTGTAATAATAATCATGGTCAATCTCGTGATATTGCACGCCACCGGCTTTCATCTTGTCATGTGATTGTTGTACGTAGGCTTGCCATAATACGCGCTGTTCAGCCTGTGCTTCTTTGGCCAGTTTTAGAATAGTTTGTTGATCTTCGGGGGATAATTTATCCCACTTGGTTTTAGAATAGAGGAACAGCTCAGGAATAATAAAATGGCCGCTCAAGGTATAGTTTTTCACCACGGGCAGATAGTTATGGGCAACAAACGTTGGTTCGTTATTTTCAGTACCATCAATAACCCCGGTTTGCATGCCGCTAAACACTTCGCTCACCCCCATGCTCAGAGAATTTGCCCCCATTGCTTTTAGCGTAGCCAATGCAATTGGGCTGCCTTGAACACGGATTTTCATACCCTTGAGATCTTCCGGCTTAATCACTGGCTGCTTGGTTATCAGATTACGGGTTCCGGCATCCATCCAGCCAAGAAACACTAATTTTGAATCTTTGTTGTTAGTGATTTTATCGCCAATTTCTTGGCCGATTTTGCCATCAAGCACTTTATGTAAGTGATCTTCATCGCGGAACATATAAGGCAGGGTAAAGACGCTGATCTCCGGTAAAATAGAGGCCACCGGTGTCATGGATACACGAATAATATCAATGGCTCCCATTTGTGCCTGTTCGATCATCTGTTTCTCATCACCCAATACCCCACCAGGGAAGGTTTTAATTTCCAAACGCCCATCAGTGGCAGTCTTAAGTTTGTCGCCCATATTTTTAACTGCGACAACATTGGGATAATCTTTGGGATGAACATCAGCAGCTTTAATTTGTTGTGCGGAGGCTATTTGGCTAAATAATATGGCAGAAATAGCCAGACACAGTGTTGGCAAAGGCTTAGGGAATTTCATTCAGTTATCTCCAGAAGTCACTATACCCTTGTTACTTGAAGCTGCGGTGCTGTTAGCTGAAACTTCAACTACCGTGGGTATAAAAATAGATAAAAAGGCATCATTTCTAATAATGGAATCGTTATATCAATGTATATAAAAGGGTTATTCCCTTATCCCCATGGCATTCAAACTAGCGGTTTATATTTGCTATTAAATTGACCATTATCACAGAAAAAGAAATGACAGGAACTGCGTTTCAATAATTGTGAAGTTGCATTTCATTCGCGGTTAAAACGCAATAAAAAGATGATTAGCTGTGGGCTTAGGGGGGCACTCAGTGAGGAATAACGTGTTGCTGCTAACGTTTTACATCAAAAGGCAGGGGTTCTGATATTGTAGCAATGCGGGTTAACCACTACTATAAAAGCCTATGAATCAATGTGATTAGGATAGCGCGTGACGTCGGTATTTATTCGTAACTTTACTTTTGCTGCACTGCCAGCCAGCGGTTTGAATGGGCAGCCACAGTTTCGCGGGCTTTTGGCTAAATGTGATTTTGATGTCAATGAATACCGGGATGAGCTATTTGCTGTGTATGGCATTACGTTTCCGGGCAATTTACAAAAAGCGGTCGCTAAACGGCGCGCGGAATATTTGGCGGGGCGCTTTGTTGCCCGACAGGTACTCAATATGCTGGAAATCCGCGACTATCCGCTGGGCAGTGGGATAGACCGCGCGCCACAGTGGCCAACCGGATTGATTGGCAGTATTAGCCATAATAATCAACGTGCTTTATGTACTGCGCAAATAATAACGCCAGTGGTTGAGTCTGAAGAGGTGAACCTCAGTATTCATGGTGTTGGCTTGGATATTGAAAGTTTAATTTCTGCGGAAAGAGCCGAAAACTTGTGGCCGGGTATTCTTAGTGAAAAAGAATATCATTATTTTCAAGCAGGCCCATTGCCCTTCAATCAACTACTCACATTAGCTTTTTCAGCCAAAGAGAGCTTATTCAAAGCTGTTTTCCCTCAGTTAGGGCGCTATTTTGATTTTCTTGAAGCTCAATTGTTAAGTTATTCGCTAGATACGGGGCGTTTCGAATTACAATTATTACGCGAACTAAGTGATGATTTCCCTGAAGGGCGTCGTTTTACGGGGTGTTTTACACTCAATGACAGTGACCTTCAGACATTTATTGCCTACTAATCTTAATGTTACTGACCCTCTTAATGAGTTTTCATCTTTTTAAGTTGGAAAATTTGCTTGAGATAGACTAAATATTTAGCTACCAGCCATATTTGTTGATAGGACATCATGAAATATATAGTGCTATTGGTTTTTATCTTGTGCGTAGCCTATGTGCATTTTCGCGGGAAGGTTCGTTATAAGTTCTGGCGTCAACTTTCAGATCATTCGACATTTGTTTCGCCCATCAATGTTTTCATGTACTTATTTTCGCGGGTGCCGACAACACCCTATTTAAAACAGGATCTTTTCCCCGAGTTAGCCGTTTTGCGCGATAACTGGTTACAAATCAGGGAAGAGGGCAAAGCATTAATGGACATCCAGCAAATAAAGGCATCAGATAAATACAATGATGCCGGTTTTAACTCTTTTTTTAAAACCGGTTGGAAACGTTTTTATTTGAAATGGTATGAAGACAGTCATCCATCAGCCATGACACTGTGCCCCTATACCACCTCACTATTACGGGGGCTACCTTCAGTAAAAGCCGCCATGTTTGCGGAGTTACCGGACGGCAGCCGTTTACCTCGTCACCGTGATCCTTATGCGGGCTCTTTGCGTTATCACTTGGGCTTGATAACGCCAAATGATGATCGTTGTTTTATTGATGTAGATGGCACCACTTACAGTTGGCGCGATGGTGAAGGAATATTGTTTGATGAAACCTACATTCACTATGCTGAAAACCAGAGTGGGCAGAACCGGCTTATTTTGTTTTGCGATATTGAGCGACCAATGCGTTATCGTTGGGCGCAATGGGTTAACCATTGGCTAGGGCGTAACCTGATGACCGCGGCCACGGCCCCTAATGAAGAAGGGGACCGAACCGGTGGCGTTAATAGGGCATTTAAATATATTTATGCGGTGCGCAAAGTCGGTAAACGGCTGAAAGCTTGGAATCGCAGAATTTATTATCTGATCAAATGGCTATTATTTGGCGGGATTGCCGTATTGATTTTCTATGCATTGTAGCTTTTACGCACAGTTATTGAACCCGATAAAAAGCCCGCTTAAGTTTTCTTAAGTGGGCTTTGCTAATGAAGGCTTATGCTGTCAAGAGCACGAAAATAACCACTAATAAAGCTATAGCGATACAGTAGTGGCGCGGCAAGAGGGGGAGTATTGCGCGGTTGTTTAATCCTGAGGGCTAGCCATACCAGCCTCTGATAGATTCGTCCAAATTCAAACTACGCAGTGATCAAGCCCTGCAACCTAGTACAGCCTCGAAAATTACAGGTATAATCCCACAAATTATTCAATTGGTTTAGAAGCGAAGATGACAAAACTTACCTTACAAGAGCAGATGCTCAAAGCTGGACTAGTGACCAGCAAAAAAATGGCCAAAGTCCAAAGAACAGCTAAAAAATCACGAGTTCAGGCTCGTGAGGCAAGAGAGGCTGTGGAAGAAAATAAAAAAGCGCAACTTGAGCGTGATAAACAGCTAAGCGAGCAACAAAAACAAGCTGCTTTATCGAAAGAATATAAAGCTCAGGTGAAGCAGCTCATTGAAATGAATAAAATCGACATTTCAAAAGGCAATATTGGTTTTAACTTCACAGATAATAATTTAATTAAAAAAATAATGGTGGATAAGCTGACGCAAGCCCAGCTGATTAGTGGCCGCCTCGCCATTGCTCGTTTGGTTACAGATAACAGCGGTGAGAGTGAATACGCTATTATCCCAGCGAGTGTCGCCGATAAAATTGCACAGCGAGATGCGAACAGTATTGTATTAAATAGTGCGCTTAGTCAGGAGGATCAAGATGAAGAAGATCCATATGCTGATTTTAAAGTGCCCGATGATTTGATGTGGTAATTAACGTTTGGTAGATATCTATATATGAAAAGTCCCTCAGGGCTTTTCATATATATTTTATGCTCAACCTGTTCATGGAAAAATATCAGCATAGTCACCCATTTGGGCTGACCACCATAGTTTAAACATAAATAGTTTAAGCATAAATGGTTCGCTTTCAGAACGGGCTGGCATTATGGGCTTTGATCCACTCTCCGCTAATGGGATGTGCAAAATGCAGCTCACTGGCGTGCAACATCAGCCGTGGAGTCCGTTCGGTACCGGGTAGCTGGCGACCGCCATACAGGTCGCAACCCCAAATAGGGTGGCCCAACTGCTGACAGTGGATGCGGAGTTGATGAGTACGTCCGGTTTCCGGGGTCAGTTGTACCCGCGTCAATGGCAGTAACGCCCCATCATCCAACTCATGATAAAAGCGCTCAACGACCCGATAGTAGGAGCGAGCGGGCTTACCGTGGATTGCGCAAATCGACATTAGCGGGAACAGCGCCGGATCTTTGGCAATCGCTGCGTCTATCACCCCTTCGTTGTCATCCAGATGTCCACAAAGCAGTGCGCTGTACACTTTGGTCACTGTGCGCTGGCTGAATTGTTGGCAGAGGGCGGCATTTATAGCCTTATTGCGGGCAATCACCATCAGCCCCGAGGTACCGAAATCAAGGCGGTGGACCAGAGTGCAGCCAGGGAATATCTGTACCAGCCGATGATGCACCGAATCAAGATTTTGCGGATTTTTCCCCGATAGGCTGAGCAGCCCGGTGGGTTTATTGATAAGCACCAGATGATCGTCCTGATAAAGATTCTCGATCTTGTCATAGCACTGTGGGGCAATAAAGGTATCGATAATCTTGGACATAAGCGACCCGATGGAGAGTGGGAGCGGATGATAACGAATTTTAAGCCGACTGGCGAATCCGGCTATGGGTCTAACGGAGCAACTGGTGGCAATCTGTCACGCAGGTTACGACGCCAATTTTTCGCTCATAACTATCAGAAATAACTGAAAGCAAAAAGCCCGCTTAAGTTTCCTTAAGCGGGCTTTTCTAATTTGGCTCCTCTGACTGGACTCGAACCAGTGACATACGGATTAACAGTCCGCCGTTCTACCGACTGAACTACAGAGGAATCGTGTGAACGGGGCGCATGATATCTAGCATGCCGGATACTGTCAACGCTAAATTGGTGGATTTAGACTGACTGCTCAGCATCTGAACAAATACCTTATATTTTTCAAATTACACCGGTGCGGAAAATATATAAATTTACTCTCAGCGTGCTGAATCACTTAATTGATCACATTCGGCGGGGCTTGTTTCTTTCCGCCTGTCGGTGCATTGCAATCTATTAGGAGAGTATCTTACTTTTTATTTTTCCCAGCGTTTTAGCCTGGCAAGTGGATCTTGGCGATAGAAAGCACTGAAGTGCTGATAAACAGCAGGGAAGCGGTTTTCTAACAGTTCTGGTGCACTGAAAAAATACTCGGACAGCACCGCAAAACATTCGGCGGGGTCACTGGCGGCATACGCATCCATGCTGGCGGCTTCAATGCCGACCATATCTATCTCATCTTGAATATTGTCCATCGCCTGATGGAGATCATATTCCCATGCGGCGACATCACGCATAGCAATCGGCGGCACTCCATTAGAATGGCCGCCATTACGCATATCAAGCTTGTGAGCGGCTTCGTGGATGACAAGATTAAAGCCGGATAAATCAAAAGAATCTTGAATATCTTGCCAATTCAACACGATCGGACCTTGTTCCCAGCTCTGACCGGACTGCACGGTTTGGCCCGAATGAATTAAACCGGCATCGTCTTGCCAGTCATCATCAACCACGAAAGGGGACGGATAAATAAGCACTTCATGAAAGCCATCTAACCATTTAGCACCCAATTCCATTACGGGCAGTGCAAATAACAGCATCAAGCGAGCCTGCATTAATGGAGTCAATACCAAGCCTTGTAGCGGGACCAAACGTTTCTGTTGCAGCAAATGACTTGCAACAGAGACCAGCCGCTGCTGCTCCTGCTCATCCAAAGGTGCTAGCAAGGGAATACTCAGTGCTTCACGCCACTGTGCAAGCATCTCCGCTTGCGGTTGGTTTGCTTTCCACAGCCACTTAATCATCAGGTTGCTCACAAAGTGATAATTCGAACGTCTAAAGCAGGGAGGTGTTGTTGTAAACATGCCGTAAAAAGGGGCATGAACGCAACCGTTTCATGGGGTGATACCCCAGCGGTTGAAAGGACCGTCTCGAAAATTGTTGAAAAGAAAACCTTTCAGGGAGAAGAAATCCCTCTCGCTCTTTCATTATTCAAGCACTTATAGAAAAAAAATTCAGCGATCCTTATCACACTAAGCCTGTTAATTGGGGTGATAAATAATACGCTGCGCCAGCACATGGCTTTCTGATATTAGGTATATATTTAATGATAAGGGCAGGGATTTCTTATTACTTGCCTAATAGACGGGAGAAGACTATCCGCGGATTAACCGGTTCAATTGCGATCTTGGTGGCAGTATTCATGCCAGCGACTGTTGCGCATGCCACGACGGGCCATCCTGATCCTATTATGGTGGCTCAACACCATTTTGAGCAGCTTGAATCCTACCAACTCAGAATCCACTCCCAATCTGCGCTAGGCGATTCTACGATCATTCGTTACAGCTATCATAAGCCCGGCTATGTCCGCATGGATTTTGTCGAACCTCACAGTGGTGCGGCATTGGTCTATAACCCGGTTAGTGGCAAAGTTCGATTATGGCCATTCGGAATGGGAATGCTACCGGTCCTGAGCCTGCTGCCGACCAATAGTTTGATTCGTGATAAAAGTGGTCATCGGGTGGATCAATCCGATATCGGTGTTTTGCTCGGTAATATCCAACGTCTGCAACAAGGCGGGAAGACGGTGGTGGTTGGTGAGGAAAAGTTAGGGCAGCAACCAGTATTACATATGTCGATAACTGGCCCGGCGGGTATCAGTGTTGATAACGTCCATCGCTATGATATTTGGCTGGAGAATGACCAGAATTTCCCTGTGAAAGTAATGAGTTATGATGCCAGCGAGCAACTGCTGGAAACAGTCGTTATGGATGCCATGGTGGTTAATTTGCACTTTCCCGCCCATTTCTTTATTCCTTGATACGGAGTTGAACGATATGGCTGAGTATCGGTTTTCTACCCTCTGGCGCGTCAAGGCACCATTACAGATTGTATGGGATATCCTTGCTCATCCTGATATGTGGCCAAATTGGTGGAAAAGTCTGGAGCAGGTTGTTGAGATAGAAAAAGGGGATGTCCGAGGCATTGGTGCTTTGCATCGCTATACCTGGAAAGGCGCACTCCCATACCGAATAACGTTTGATATTCATGTGATTACTATCAAACCCCTACATTTACTTGAGGGTATAGCCAGTGGTGAAGTTGAAGGGATTGGGTTGTGGTCATTATTCTATGATGGGACGGATACTATCGTTCGTTACGACTGGCAAATTCGCACGAATACGCGCTGGATGAACTATTTGGCACCCATTGCGGCACCACTATTTCGTTGGAACCACCATAGCGTAATGCGCGAAGGTGCTAAAGGGTTGGCGCGAAAATTAGGCACTAAAGTTGATATTGGCTGACGTTGCCCCTCTACATTTCGGATAACAGAGTAAATAACCGGCAGTAATACAACATTGCATTGAGGCCGTTTATAACCACAAAAATAAAGGGTGTTATTTTAAAAACGTAGAAATATGATTTTCTCAGAAAGAATACTTTTATAACCACAAAGTGGTAGGGGGTTTATATGTATTCCATTTAAATAAAACTAGCCATTTTAAATGATAAAATAAATATCTTAGCATCGTCAAAATTAACTAATTAATGCATTGATTTAATTGTGCTTTATTTTTTAGTAAAATTTATTTTACGATTTATTTGTGGGTTTAAATGCAAGTGCCAGGTGTTTTATCTCGAAAAATAAATGAAATCCAGCATGACTGGAAATAATCCTGTAAGACAATTCCTACAATAAGTCGGCCTGCAGTCTGATGTACAAGGAATGTCTTAAAACGTTTAATAGCAGCATAAATTTTGAGTTCACATTTTGATTTGGGTCAGCCAAATACAAAACGAATTCAATTCCCAGGCACTAGGCCTATTAAAGTTTGGGTATCGCGACGCGATAAACATTATATATCAGGACTATTTAAATGAAAAAGCAACTGGCTAAAATTACTGTACTGTCTTCTTTAATTTTTGGTATTAACGCTGCCAATGCAGAGGCGCCAACTGCAGAATTAAAAGTGGTAGGTACTTTGACGGTGCCAAGCTGCACTATTGTTGCTCCGGATGACGGTGTTTATGACTTTGGTCATCTCTCTTCATCTTTAGTTAAATCCGGTGTTGCAACAACACCTCTGACGCCGATCACTAAAACCTGGACGGTAAACTGTGACGCTGAGACTTACCTGAACTTTACACCGATTGATAACCGCACTGCTTCAGCGAGTCTTGCTGCAACGACTAACTTCGGTATGGGTAACGTGAATGGTACCGGCAAGCTCGGTTACTACACTGCACAAATGAAGAACGGCACTGTTGATGGCAAAACATCTAACGTGTTCTCTTCTGCGACCACGACCTTCCCTGTTGCTACCACTGCCAATCTGACCACTGGTATGCGTACTGGTTGGTCATCTGCGGTTAACACCCAGACCACCGGTAAAGTGTTCACTGCTGATATTACGGTTAGCCCGATCCTGGCAGGTACCACCACGATGGGTGGCCCGATCACTGATGATGCAGAGATCGACGGCTCAATGACGATGAATTTCGCATTCGGTATCTAACTTCCGTGTTCGTTAATTCATAAAGTAAGGGCAGAGTTTTATATCTGCCCTTTATTTTAACGTTAATAATATTTATGGATAACTGCTAGCGATGTTTTTATATCGGGAGTTACTTTCATTTTATGAAAACGCATATTTCTAAATTAACTGTTCTGGCTTCTTTAATTCTATCTGTAGCGTCGCAAGCGGCGACACCAACAACAGAATTGAAAGTTAAAGGAAAAATTGGGGTTCCAAGTTGTACCGTCATTGCTCCCAATAACGGTGTTTATGATATGGGACGTTTGTCTGCTACTAATGTAAAAGCTGGGACGACCGTAACTGCGCTGCCAGAAATGAAAAAAAACTGGACTATCACTTGTGATTCAACGACATATTTAAGTTTGAGTAGTGTTGATAACCGCTTAGCTTCTGTCAGTGATGCTACATCAACTCGAAATTATGGATTGGGTAACATTAATCGTACCGGTAAAATTGGTTTCTACACAGTAATATTAAGTAATGCTAGCGTCGATGGCACCAGCACTTCTATGTATTATCGAGTGGGAACTGGGGCTGCCACATTAGGCACAAGTTTATATTTAGTTAATGGTTATACCTATGGTTGGTCAAACTCAACTTCGACTGCTAATTTTGGTAAGACGTTTAGCGCTGATATTGCTGTTACACCAACATTAGCAGGAACCTCTACTATGAATGGCCCAATTACTGAAGATTCTAATATTGATGGGTCACTGACTATGAACTTTTCTTTTGGTATTTAATTAAATAATTTCATATGTCAAAGGCTATTTTAAATAGCCTTCTTACGTTCTTTATTTTTTGAACAAAAATCGATCTGTACTCAGATTAAAAACTTTCGGGAGACCACATGTTTATCTGCCGTTTCCCGCGTCCATTCACCGCACTTCTTTTTTCTTTTTTTCCTCTAGCGGCTTTTTCCGCGACCAAAGGGGATGCAGTGGAGTTCGACATAAAAACATTGGAGGGCTTGGGTTTCTCGGCAGAATTAGCTAATTTTTTTAGCACACAGGATAAATTCTTACCGGGTGAGCATGATGTCACCATCATTATTAATGCCAATAAAACCTACCGTGTTGAAGCGACATTCGATAGTGAAGGGCAACTGTGCGCAGACCGAAAGCTATTGATGGCATTAAAGTTACGTCATAAAAACAGCGGAGACAGCTGCGAGAATATTGAATCTTTGTGGCCGGGGGTTGCGGTAAAGCTATTTCCCGGCCAATTTCGGGTTGAGTTGACATTACCGCAAGAGGCATTTGATCCTGAAATGGACAGCAGTGACTACCAGCGAGGTGGTCATGCATTGCTACTTAATTATAATTTATTCGGGCAGCGGATCGAAAATAACAGCGATAACCTTAATTTATTTCAGGGGCAATTCGAGCCGGGCATTAATTTTAATAACTGGGTGCTACGTAACCGTGGCTCTTATACCTATAACCAAGGTCTTAGCCACTATGACAATCAGGAAACCTATGCGCTACGCGCCGTGGAATCGTTAAAGTCAGTGGTGCAACTAGGTGAGTTTGGTCTGGTTGGCGATACTTATTCTGGCCTACCAGTAGCAGGGGCTCAGTTATATTCCGATAATGCCCAACTGAATAATTCGCAGTTAGTGGTTCCCATTGAAGGGATTGCCAACACCAATGCCACAATTGAAATTCGTCAGCGTGGCCGTGTTATTTATCGAACGGTTGTAGCGCCAGGGCCATTCTCGTTATCCAATATCAGTAACTTTTCTAGCGGTGTAGTCACAGATGTTGATGTCATTGAAGAGGACGGGAGTCGGCAACATTTTACGGTATCAAATGCTCTTGACCCTAATTTTGAGCAGCAAGCCACTACATACCAACTGGCTGTGGGCCGTTATCGCGACAATTTGCATGACAGTGAAAGCCAATCGCCACTCTTGGTTTCGGGCGAGATGTCTTTCAGCCCGGCGAATTCATTGCGCATGACATCTGCCGGGTTAGTTTCCCCTGATTATCAAAATATCAGTGTGCAAAATCTTTATAGCGGGTTAGAGAATGCCTGGTTTTCAGCGGCAGCCAGTTATACCAATACCAAAGATGCAGGACAGGGATACCAATTAACCTTGCAAAATCAGGTCGCAATTAACGGTAATCTGAGTGCGTCACTGTCTACAGTATATGACTCAGCTAATTACTGGTCACCGGATAATGCCCTAAGCGGTGGCAATAATCTGGATGACCTGATGTATGGAAAACTGAAGAATTCCACCTCGGCGGCAGTGACTTGGGCACACCCACGTTGGGGCGCATTTTCCTATGTTTTGTCTAATAATATGTATTATCAAGCGGCTGACAGTGTTTCCCATACTTTCTCAGCTAGCGAGCAATTTGGTCGGGTGACAACGACGTTGAGTTTTCAATCAACTTCGCAGGGGCAGAATGCGGTTTATGTCGGTATCAGTATGCCGTTGGGTAAAGGCTCACTTACGGGGCGGATGCAACGTAACAACGGCAATATGACCTTAGGTAGCTCCTATCAAGGTACTTGGGATGATAATAAAGGGTACTCGGTCGGGGTAACGGGCAGCAATAGTCAGCGGCGTGTTAATGGATCACTGAATATGAAAACGGCCTATTCGCAATTGGCTGGTGGGGTATCTCAGGCGACAAATAATAGTCGTTCGGCCTATATTTCGTCTAGTGGTTCAGTGGCTTATGCGAATAACACCTTTGCGACATCCTCCTCGGCTATTGGTGATACTTTTGCGGTAGTGAATATACCGAGCCAATCCAATTTACGCGTATCGTCGCCGAGTAGTGGAATGGCAATTACTGATTATGCCGGGACAGCATTGCTGCCATCAGTGATGCCTTATACTTTATCAAAGGCACAAATAAGCACTAAAACATTGCCACTTAATATTCGTCTTAATAGTACCAGTGCAGATTTGATGATGACCCGTGGCACTGTAGCCACCCGTAACTTTGAGGCGATAGAAACGCGCCAATTGCTGCTAACCATTCGCGATAGCAATAATGAAATGTTGCCAGTAGGGGCTAACGTGCTGGATGAAAAAGGTAATTTTCTGGGCACAATTATTGGTGATGGCAACTTTATGTTGGAAAACAAAGCAATTGGTACAACGTTACGTGTTAAAGCAACCAACCGCAGTGAATGTATCGTGAGTTATGCTGAGCCGGATAAATTTGATCCAGATACATTGTATGAAGTAGCCGAAGGCACATGCCATTGATACTAAAAGTGGCGATGAAAACAGAGACTCAACAATATTTTTTAGACATAGGATCTATTATGAACAATACGATGATTAATACAGTGACAGCATTTCACCCTATTTGGGGTCGCATTAAATTCAATCGCGTTAAATCGCTTTTCATTTTTAGCTTACTGCTGTTATTGAGTGGTTGGAGCCTGACAACTTATGCTTCGTTTAAATTAGAGAGCACGACGGTCATTTTAAAAGAGAGTGAGGGCCGCGCGAGTTTTACTATCGATAATACCTCAGCAAACCCAATATTACTGGTAACTAAACTGGTTGATTTGGATGGTAAAAGCCTCAGTAAGCAGATTTTGATTTCACCTCCGGTGACTCGCATTGACGCAGGGCAAAGTCAGCAAGTTAACTTTGTATTGAAGAAAGGCACGGTACTCGATACTGAAGTATTGTTAAAAGCCTCATTTGAAGGTGTTGAGCAGGTACCGGGTAATGCGACAGTAATGCCAATTCGTCAGGAAATCGGGTTTTTTATCCAGCCAAATGCGGTGCCACAAATTAAAACACCATGGCAAGAATTGGTTTTCTCTACCTCTGGTAATAACTTAATTATTAAGAACCCAAGCAAGCATGTAGTTCGCCTAGGCCCACAGGTGATTCTGGCCCCAAGCAATGAAGTTGTTGCGTTGGGTAACCCATATATTATGCCTGGTGCTAGTAAGCAATTCCCCATTAAGTCATCACCAACATCAGTAAAAATGACACCTCTGAGCCGTTATGGTTTTGCACAAGCGGAAGTTGCAATTCCTGTCACTCATTAATATCAAATAATCATGAATATTAAACACGGCCAGTAATGGCCGTCCGTTCGATATGAGTTATATAGTTCTAAATTGGCAATATGAATTGATAATCATTCTTCTTTAAGTGCTAATAAACATGGTGGTTATTGTTGTTTTTTATAATGACAGCTGTTAATCGTCATGCGTTTTTGCCAAAAAATAAAATATTTTCACTTTTATAACGTAAATAATGTGTAAACGTCATTTTTGGACAAATTTACGTTGTGCTTTTTTGTGATGCAGGTCACATAGTGACTGTTTTTTAGCAGTTTTTCCTCTTGCCGATACAAGAAAATTCCTAGAGCCCTGTTTTGTATTGTTTTTTTATTTCATGTTTTTTCGATACTTATAATTTGTGACAGATTAAATATTTTATTTATTATCTCGGTTGTGGGATTTTTCCTACAAGTGAAAAGATATATCACACAGTCTGATTCAGCTTTCTTTTATTCATATTTAATCATTCTTATTATTTAACAAAATATTGATGATCCTGCATTTTTGGCCTAATTGACAATATTTTAAATGATGGAATAATAGACACAACGAAATCGGACTTCACTGATTCAGGATATAAATCCTAATTAAACTTATTGGTCTAAACATATTTAAAATCACGGGGAAATAAACATGAAAATTAAAACTACTAGCGCATTAATTGCGGCTATAGCGGGTGTATTTATCGCACAATCTGCTTTTGCTACAGACGGTACTATTACTATTAATGGTCAAATTACTGATACCACTTGCGGAGTTTCAGTAAACAATGGCACCAAAGATGGCACAGTAAACTTACCGACTATCTCTGCAAGTGCATTGAGCACTATTAACTCGGTTGCCGGCACAACACCTTTCAATATCGTCTTGTCTGGTTGTACTGGGGCTTCAATGACCAATGCTTATGCTTACTTTGAGCCGGGCTCTACGGTAGAGACTGCAACTGGCCGTTTGAACAGTAATGGCACATCGACTGGTGTTCAGGTTCGCCTGTTAAATAAAAACAGCGCACCCATTGTTGTGGGGGGTGCAGGCCAGAGTAGTGTAGTTGAAGATATTGGTGGCGGTGGCGCGACATTAACTTACTATGCACAGTATTATGCGAACAATGTCACTGTTGAACCTGGCACAGTAACGACGCAAGTTGACTATACTATTGTTTATGACTAATTAATGCTTGTGATATAGCGGGGTTGATAATGGGGACTTGTTAATTACCCACGTTATCAGCTACAACATGGGAGCTTAATGCTCCCTGTTTCGTTCGCTCTATAATTGGAAACCTTATGCGTAAAACATTCTTTATAGCATTTACCCTGGCCGCATTATTAGTTGCTGTGACAGTTGCTCGCGCTGAAGTGATGATTTCGGGGACACGTGTAATTTACAATGAAAAACAACGTGAGGGTGTCGTTAAGGTTTCCAATACCGGGAATATGCCGGTTCTTCTTCAAGCCTGGATTGATAACGGTAATGCGAATGCGCGTCCGGATACTATCAAGGTGCCTTTTAGTGTTACGCCACCGGTAATACGTTTAGATCCGAAGAGAGATCAAACTATCCGGCTGTTTCGTACCGGCAGTGGCTTAGCCACAGATCGTGAAACCCTTTTTTGGTTCAATTTATTAGAAATCCCGCCTAAGCCAACAAAAAGTGCCACCGGTGAAGATAACAAACTGCAATTGGCTTTCCGTACCAGAATTAAAATGTTCTACCGGCCGGCAGAATTAGTAATGCCGTCAGAGCAAGCAATGAAACATTTGACCTTCTCTAAGAAAGGTAACCAATTGGTAATAAAAAATGCGTCGCCGTATTACATTACCTTTAGAAAAATTGAACTTCGCGCATCAAAAGAAAGCCCGATTTTGGCTAATATGAGTAAGATAAATAATAAAATGGTGGCACCTTTTGCTGAGCTTAGTTTGCCGGTCACTACTCAAGGGTCAATTAATAATACAACGCAAGTATTTTATTCTATTATCAACGACCAAGGTGGAGAGACTCAGGGCACTCAAAAACTGGAACAATAAAATTATAAAACATAAATAAAATTAATTTGTCTCTTTCTGCCATTTTTATGGCGCAGCTTCATTTAATGGCCTCGACATAATGCTTAGTTATTACATGTATTATCAAAAACGCGAGCGCCCGAAATATTTATCGGCATTCTCTCTTGTTATTTGTAGCTTGGGTAGTGTGCTATTTAGTTCAACTTCAGCAGCTGAAGATCCTGAGCATGTCGAGTTCAGCGATTCTTTTCTCCGTTTCTCTGTAGATGCGGCGCGTTACAGTGAGGGCAATCCTGTTGCTCCGGGTGAGCGCAGCGTTGATATTTATCTGAATGAGCAGTGGATTGGGCGTCAGAATATGCGCTTTGAGTTACCTACGCCGGATTCTAAAGTTGCCTCCCCCTGTTATGACGCCACACTGTTTGCGGAATTAGGAGTTGATATCACACATATCACTTCTGATGTTCAACAGCTGCTTGAAACGACGGGTGTGTGCCTGCCATTGAGCAATCTCGTGGAAGGCGGCAATGCCATTTTTGATGAGAATACTCAGCGCCTGGATATTCAGGTTCCTCAAGCTTTTTTAATCCGTCAGGCCCGTGGCTATGTTAATCCCAAATATTGGGATGATGGGGTGACGGCGGCAACCTTGAAATATGACTACACCGGTTATCGCAGTAACCAGCACGATATCAGCAGTCAGACCTATCAATATCTGGGGCTGTTGGGCGGTTTTAACTGGCAAAGTTGGCGTTTGTATTACCGTAGTGCACTAAATCGTAGTGATAGCCAAGGATTTGATTATCAAAATCTGGCCACCTATGCTGAGCGCGCCGTGCCATCCCTGTACAGTAAAATGACGGTGGGTGATTCAAGCACTGATGGTCAGGTATTTGACAGTATTAGCTACCGCGGTATTGAACTGACCTCGGATGACCGCATGTTTGCAGATTCTCAGCGCGGTTATGCACCAGTGGTCCGTGGTATTGCCCGCACCAATGCCCGCGTAGTGGTACGACAGCAAGGCCAATCTATTTATGAGACCACGGTACCGCCGGGGCCGTTTGCCATCGACGATCTCTATCCTACTGGTCAGGGCGGCAATCTGAGTGTGACCATCACCGAAGCTGATGGTAGCGAACAGTCATTTGTCGTGCCTTTTACCTCTATAGCTGAATTATTGCGACCGGGAACCACGCGTTATTCCCTGATGGCCGGTGAGTATCGTGATAATTCAATGGTCGAAAAACCGGCTCTGTTTATGGGAACCGTGCGCCATGGTTTATCCAATCTGATTACGGGCAATGGTGGCGTAGTGGCGGCTGAAGGGTATCTTTCTGCTTCTGCCGGGCTGGCATTTAATACCTCCGTCGGTGCACTGGCATTTAGTGTGACACAGGCGCAAACCAAGCTACCGGGGGAAAGTGATCAAAATGGTCAGAGTATTGGTGTGACCTACGCCAATTCATTACCCGAAACCAATACCAGCCTAACCATTGCCAGTTACCACTACTCTAGTGATGGTTTTTACACAGCTTCTGAAGCTATGCGAATGCGTGACTATCTGCAGCACGGCGAAGTGAATAGAACGGTTTTCAATTCTAGCTTGCCAACGGATAGCACCAGCTACGATGACAGCTTTAAATATCGTCGTCGCAATCAGGCGCAAGTCAGCATTACCCAAGGTCTGCCCGAGGGTTACGGTGCGTTTTATGCCAACGCCAATGCGCAGGATTACTGGGGCGGGCAACGACGCGATATGAATTTCCAGCTTGGCTATAATAATAGTTATAAGTCACTGAGTTATAACGTGGCCCTTAACCGGTTACGCAATATGTCTAGCGGGGATTGGGATAATCAGTTGAGTGTCTCTTTCTCTATTCCATTGGGCAGCAAAAATGGCTCACCGCGTTTGAACACCAGCTATACCAGTACTCGCGAGAGCAGTTCGATACAAACTGGCGTGTCAGGTTCTGCGGGAAGTGATAGTCAATTTAACTATGGTGTTTCGGTTGCGAATAATCGTACTGACGAGAATGGCAGCTATAACACTCTGGGCGTGAATGGTAATTGGCTGGCACCGAAAGCTACTATTGGTGGCAGTTATTCGAAAAGTAATGATTACGATCAGGTCAGCGGCAGTGTGTCTGGTGGTGTTGTTGCTTATCGCGGTGGTGTGATATTTGCCTCAACGTTGGGTGATACCGTTGGCATTATCGAGGCACCGGATGCGGCAGGGGCGCGAGTGACCAATTATTCAGGTACCCGCCTTGATAGCCGAGGTCGGGCGATTGTGCCTTATCTAAGCCCTTATCGACAAAATGATGTTGAACTTGATCCGAAAGGTTTGTCGTCAGATGTGGAATTTAAAACCACCAGTCAGCGGGTTGCTCCAACCGCGGGCGCAGTGGCGTTGATGAAGTTTGAGACTTCCAGCGGTTATTCGATTCTATTGACCGGGCATCGGGCGGATAGCACGCCATTGCCTTTTGGTGCTGAAGTAAAAGATGCTAATGGTATTGGTGTAGGCTATATCGCTCAGGGCGGGCAAGCCTTGGTCCGGGTGCATGAGCAAGAGGGCCATCTGCGCGTCATCTGGGGTGAGGGTGCAGGTGAAAGTTGTGGATTTGATTATAAATTACCCGGCGGCGCTGTGGCTCAGGGAGAATTCCGGCAGTTAGAGGTGATATGCAAATAAATACTATCGGAAGACAGGAATACGATAATGATGCAACGTAACTTTTTGCCCTTGAGTTCAGCCCTATGGGCTGTAATTGCCCGCTGGAAGCCGCTGTTTTTAGGTGGTTTACTGCTGCTGGGTTATGCCGGAGTGGCTAGTGCCGAGGGGGTGTATGCTAACTGCGCGCGTAACAGCGGTTATTATCAGTATTTCGATACCACGTCGCTGGAAATAGGTAAAGACAGTATCGTCGGTAGTGTGATTGGCCCTTGGATCAATTCAAATAACTCTACCGCCTGGAATTGCACGCCTAATAGCAATTATCAGCAACCAATTACTTTTAGCGTGCAGGGCTATCCACCCTATGGGGTAAACAGCAGTATCAGCACCGATGGGCAAACTTATAATGTTTATAACGGCACTGGCAAGACTGGCTTGGGGTACATTGCCCGCTGGCGTTTTAGCCTGAATGGTAAAACCACTAATTGGCAGCCGTTAACTATCGCCACTGGGGGGCAGCAAACACATTCTGAGTCGATCGCCATCAGTTACAATGCCGGGGTCAAATTCTATCTGGGGCTTGATGTCCAGATTCGTTTCGTCAAAACCGCTACAACCCTGACCAGTGGCACGATACCGTTGTTCGACCCGACTTATATGCGCCATGTGCAAATCTACAATAACGGCACGCCTGCGGTCGGTGATCTCACCTATATGATTACCCAGTTTAAAGCCGGGAGTTCAATTGCCGCAGCTGGCGGCACTTGCACGACGCCCAATGTGACGGTGAATTTGCCCGAGGCTTCAGTCAGTGATTTTCATGGGGTTGGTTCTAATGCCGGCCGCAAAACATTTAATCTGGCATTCAACCAATGCCCAGCCGGGTTGGCCAGCATTGGTTACAGTTTTGCGGCCACGACGAAAGTGCTTGATGCTACGAATGGTGTAGTGGCACCGAATGCAAGCTCCACAGCCAGTGGTGTCGGCATCCAACTATTACGTGGTACGGGTACACCGGTGACCTTTGGTACGGTTTATCTGCTGGATAACTACGATGCGACCTCAAAGGCCAACTATCAGGTGCCAATGCAGGCCGGGCTGTTTCAAACCGGCAACTCGGTGGGTGCCGGTAGTGCTAATAGCGAAATCACTTTCACGCTGAATTATAAGTAGGACTACTATGTCAGCTTCTCATCGTTGGGGCTTAAACTTGAAAGGTCGATGGTTAAGTGGTTTGCTACTCGCCAGTGCGATGGCCTTGTGTAGCCAGATTCCAGCAGCGCATGCCGAGATCTATCTGGGTGCTACGCGTTTGATAGTCAACGCCAAAGATAAAGAAGCGACACTGAGAGTGGTTAACGAAGGCCGCTCAGCGGTGCTGCTTCAGATCTGGGTCGATCTTGGCGAAAGTGAAGCGCCACCAGAGAAAATCACCACGCCTTTTATTGTGTCCCCACCGATTTTGCGTCTGGATGGCACGCGCTCACAACGTCTTAGAGTCTTATTTACCGGCAGTGGCACACCACTGCCCAGTGATCGTGAATCGGTATTTTGGCTAAATGTACTGGAAGTCCCACAGAAGGTACCGAACAATGCTGCCAGCCAAATGCAGATGGCCTTCAGAACGCGGATCAAATTATTCTATCGACCGCAGCAGTTGCAGGGAATAAGCACCGCCACTATTCAGGAACAACTCCGTTTTAGCCTGATAAAACAAGGAAATAAATCTGCGGTACTCGTTAGTAACCCCACACCTTTCCACCAGACGTTGCTCGAAATCTCACTGGGGCGCGATAAGAGCCAGATTGTCGCGAGTGTCGTCCCCGAAAGCGGCATGATTAATCCTAAAGGACAGGATAGCTTTGTTTTGGAGCAAACCAAGGGCATGGTGACTGCTGGAATGAAGGTATTTTACTCGGTGCTGGATGACTTTGGCACGGTGGTGACGGCTGAGCAGCTATTGCAGCCCTGATGGGCTGAGTACTCAATCATAACCGCTGACTCGACGCTACTTTCCGCGGCAATAATGGGCTGGCAATAGTCGAAGAAATGAAATCAAGAAAATTCCTATAAATCAATCTGATAGATCTGGTTTTCGCCTCATTTTTCCTGTTGGTCTCTTCGGCCACAAGTGATACCTTTCTAGAATCATTTGGTGTGGAATATTCAAATATCGCCACACCAGACAATTGCTGACTTTTTCAGGGTCAATACACAGGTGTATTTATGACGCTTTATGATATTAAACCACGATTTCAGGCGTTACTGCGCCCGTGTTTGGCTTGGTTGCACCGGCGGGGGATTACGGCAAATCAGGTCACATTATTTACCCTGATTGCCTCATTAGTGGTTGGCTGCTTATTGCTATTATTTCCAGCGCGGATGATGTTTATCCTACTGCCCGTGTTCCTGTTTTTCCGTATGGCGCTGAATGCTATTGACGGCATGTTGGCGAGGGAATTTAACCAGCAATCTCATCTAGGGGCTTTATTAAATGAGATTGGCGATATTGTCTCAGATGCGGCGCTCTATCTGCCCTTCGCTTTACTGCCTTTTGCACGTCCGGAGCTGGTGATATTAGCGGTATTTCTCGCCTTACTGAGTGAGTTTTGTGGTGTTATGGCCCAAACATTGGGCCGTCCACGCGGGTATCAGGGGCCGATGGGGAAAAGTGACCGCGCACTGTTATTCGGGGCTTATGGGCTAGCAATTGCCCTATGGCCACAGGCTTTAGCGTATTCCGGGTGGTTGTTTGCGCTGGTATCCATATTACTGCTATGGACCTGTATTAACCGCTGCTGGGCAGCACTAAAGCCAGAGGCATAATATGAACTCGACTCTTGTTGTCAGTCTGTCCGTCATTTTTGCTTTATTAGCCGTAGCCAGCGTCACTATTTTGGTCTTGATATTGCGCTACCCACAAAAAGACTGGCTGGAATTACGCCAGCGTATTACCAGTTGGTGGCTGATTATTATTGTTTTTGCCGTCGCTATGGTTAGCCCAAAATGGCTGTCGCTGGTTATCTTCGGTTTTATTAGTTTTTTGGCATTAAAAGAGTTCCTGACGCTTATTTCAACTCGTCGCTCTGACAATATTCCTTTGCTATGGATGTATCTCGCTATCCCGATTCATTATTTATGGATTGGAATGGGTTGGTACGGCATGTTTGTTATTTTCATCCCAATTTATGCTTTCTTATTCTTGCCGGTACGCATGGTGATGATTGGTGATACCCAGGGCTTCTTGCATGCGGCATCCAATATGCATTGGGGGTTGATGACCACGGTATTTGCACTCAGTCATGTGGCATTCCTAATGGTATTACCCGGCGGTATTGGCGGGCAGGGCGCGCTGTTAGTGGTGTTCTTGGTGGCATTAACCGAACTGAATGATATTGCTCAATACTTATGGGGGAAATCATTAGGCCGCATCAAGGTTACGCCGAAAGTTAGCCCAAATAAGACGCTAGCCGGTTTGCTGGGCGGAGTGGCAACCACCATGGTATTAGCGGGTATTCTGGGGCCACTATTAACACCGATGAACCTCGCGTTTTCACTGCTTGCCGGGTTACTGATTGGTTTAACCGGGTTCTGCGGTGATGTGGTGATGTCAGCAGTTAAACGCGATCTTGGGGTGAAAGATTCAGGCAAATTATTACCTGGTCACGGTGGCATTCTCGACCGGCTGGATTCCTTGATCTATACCGCGCCGCTATTTTTCCATTTCATTCGTTATTTTTATTATTGAGGGCTGGCCGTGAACCGACTATTGCGCTGGATTTTTACGCTGTGTGTGGCGTATCCGGTAGTGCTGGTATGGCTGGGGGTTTCTGTCTGGCAGCGAAAACAACTGCCCCTCAAAGGGCCGGCAATTGTGGTGGCAAACCATAATAGCCACTTAGATATATTGACGCTGTTTACCTTATTCCCCTTATCGACGTTGTCACAAGTTCATCCGGTCGCGGCAGCGGATTACTTTCTACGTAACCGCGCCATTGCCTGGTTCGCCATTAAAGTGATTGGCATTATTCCGGTAACCCGTGGTGGTGCAGCTAAGGGCAGTGACCCTTTGGCGGGCTGCATTGAAGCGCTCTCCAATAACAAAATTGTGATTCTGTTTCCTGAAGGAACCCGTGGCGAACCGGAAAAGTTCTCCGAATTTAAATCTGGTCTGTGGTATTTGAGCCGCCAATTTCCCAGCGTACCCATCACTCCGGTGTATATGCATGGACTAGGGCGGGCCATGGGAAAAGGACAGCGCATCCCAGTGCCATTCTTTATTGATATCTATGTTGATAAACCTTTCTATTTTCATGATGACAAACAGATATTCCGAACTGAATTACAGCAGCGTTTTATCGCCCTGCAACAGCTCGCAACAAGGAAAATGCCGTGACTCAAGGAAATCGTATTGCTCAGGAACTGACATTTACCACCAGTGACAATGTCGCGCTATTTTACCGCTGTTGGCCGGCGCAAAATGGCCCAGCTAAACGGGTCATCGTGCTATTTCACCGTGGTCATGAACATTCAGGACGTCTACAGCATATTGTTGATGAATTGATGCTGCCGGATGTGACATTTTATGCATGGGATGCCAGAGGGCATGGTCAGTCGCCGGGGGATCGTGGCTATAGCCCAAGTCTGGCTCGTTCGGTACAAGATGTTGATGAATTTGTCCGTTTTGCCGCCACTGATAGCCAAGTCGCGATGCAAGATATTATGGTGGTGGCACAGAGCGTGGGGGCGGTACTGGTTTCGACGTGGGTACATGACTATGCGCCGAAAATTCGCGGAATGATTCTGGCGTCACCGGCATTTAAGGTAAAACTGTATGTGCCGTTTGCTCGCCCTGGATTAACCTTAATGCACCGTTTACGCGGGCTGTTTTACGTTAAATCCTATGTCAAAGGTAAATTCCTGACCCACGACGCACAGCGTGTTGCCAGTTTTGATAATGACCCACTGGTCAGCCGCCCAATTGCGGTCAATATTCTGTTAGATCTCTACCGCGCCGCCGACCGAATTGTGCAGGATGCTGCGGCCATTACCTTACCGACACAATTACTGATTTCGGGTGACGATTTTGTGGTCCATCGCGCGCCACAGCAACAATTCTACCAGCGGCTGAGTAGCCCGGTGAAAGAGCAACATATTTTGCCCGGTTTCTATCACGACACCTTGGGTGAAAAAGATCGCCAACTGGCGTTTGATAAAATGCGTATTTTTATTGAGCGCCTGTATACCGAAGAACTGCCTCGCCACAATTACCGCTATGAAGATCGCTGGAGTGCCAGTGCGGACAGCTATCGCGCACTGCAAGTGCCACTAAAACCCTATTCTGCTGAAGGATTATACTATCGCGCATTGCGCTATGGCATGAAGACACTGGGCAGCAGTGCTACCGGGGTACGTTTAGGGTTCGAAACCGGTTTTGACTCTGGCAGCACGCTGGATTATGTCTATCGCAACCAGCCGGAGGGCAAGAACAAGCTAGGAAAGTATCTTGATCAGCAATATCTCAACAGCATTGGCTGGCGCGGCATTCGGATGCGTAAAGTCCATCTGCAACAGACAATCCAAATGGCACTGACGCAACTGCGTGATAAAGGGATGCCACTGCGCATTGTCGATATTGCCGCAGGTCATGGTCGTTATGTGCTGGATGCCCTGACCGAGCAACCTGATGTTGAACAAATCCTGCTCCGTGATTATAGCGAGCTGAATGTAGAAAAAGGGCAGGCCATGATTGCGCAGCGCAATCTGGCTGAAGTGGCCCATTTTGAAAAAGGCGATGCCTTCGACCGGGACTCTCTGGCGAGTCTGACGCCCAATCCTACACTGGCGATTGTTTCTGGCTTGTATGAGCTATTCCCGCAAAACGAGATGGTTGCGGCGTCATTGGCTGGGCTGGCAGCGGCGGTTCCGCCCGGCGGCGTGCTGGTCTATACCGGGCAACCTTGGCATCCACAACTGAAGATGATTGCCCGTGCATTGACCAGCCATCAGGGGGGCCAGCCGTGGGTAATGCGGGTGCGCAGTCAGGGTGAGATGGATGCGCTTGTCGAGCAGGCCGGTTTTGATAAATGCCATCAGTTGATTGACGAGTGGGGGATTTTTACCGTGTCGCTGGCGGTACGTCGTGCGCATGACTGAGGTTGATAGTCTGGTAAGCTGCAGGCAGCTCTGGCGACGAGCTGTGCTGTGGCTATTGTTGCTGGCCCCACTATTTTTTATCAGCTATGGCCAGACCAACCATTTCACCGCAAGCCGTGTTGGCGTGGGCAGTGTGGTATATGGCTGGGAGCACCATATTCCTTTTTTGCCCTGGACGATTGTGCCCTATTGGAGCATTGACCTGCTCTATGGTTTGTCGCTCTTTATCTGCACTTCGTTACGAGAGCAAACTCGACATGCATGGCGCTTGGTGATGGCCTCGCTGGTGGCCTGTCTAGGCTTCCTATTATTCCCACTCAAGTTCAGTTTTGTTCGTCCAGTGACTGACGGGCCATTTGGGTGGTTATTCCAACAGTTGGAAATGTTTGACTTACCATACAACCAAGCACCTTCATTGCACATCATACTGGCCTGGTTGTTATGGTTGCGCTTCTGGCCGCACTGCCAAGGGACATTGCGTTGGTTAATGAGTGGCTGGTTTGCATTGATTGCAATATCAGTTCTGACCACTTGGCAGCATCATGTGATTGATATTGTCACTGGATTGGCGGCGGGTGTTGTTGTCAGCTATTTGATCCCGATAAATAGCGGTTGGTGTTGGCAGCGACCGTGTCGTCCGGCTCTGAAGCTGGCGCTCTGGTATGGCGGTGCAGCGATACTGGTGGGTAGTTTGGGTCTGTGGCTGGGGGGCGGCTGGTCTATACTGGGATGGTTAGCACTGGCTCTGCTTGCGGTGGCTGCTGGCTATAGCGGTTGGGGCGTGGGTGTGTTCCAAAAGCAGCAAGATGGCCAGATTTCACCTTCAGCCCGCTTGCTATTATGGCCTTACCGGCTGGGGGCGTGGCTCTCGATGTATGGCTTCACCCGCCGATTGCCCCAAGCGGTAGAAGTCGCAGACGGCGTATTTATTGGCAGTTACCCGCGAGTACCGTTAGCGCAGGCCAGTGTATTGGATGTCACCGCAGAATTTAGCCGCAGCCTTAACAGCCGCCATAAAGCCTATATATGCTGCCCATTGATGGATTTAGTGGTGCCGACGCAGAAGCAATTGGCCCAGGCAGTTGCGAGCCTTGACCAACTCCAGCAGCAACAGGGGACGGTGTTGGTTCATTGTGCGCTCGGTATGTCGCGCAGTGCATTGGTGATTGCGGCATGGTTGTTAGATACGCAACGAGTCGCGACTGTGCAAGCGGCGGCTGAGTTGCTGCAGCAAGCTCGCCCACAAGTGGTGTTGCAGCCGCAGCATTTACACGCACTCGCGCTATGGCAAAAGAGGAAAACAGCATGCTAAATCACCCCGTCGCCGGGCAGGTGTTGACCATTCATCTTGCCAGTTGGCGTTATCTGGCTGCCTTAACGCTGCCACCCATCATCTTTGCCCTATGGGGCGCCGATAGCATGATTGCCGCACTATTATTACTGCTTGCCGGTGTTACCCATTATTACTGCTGGCGTTTATGGCTTGATGAGCGACTTTTTGCTTTGCTGTATACCAGTGAGCCGCAAACAGCGGATTTTGATATGGCGTTACAGCAATTATGGGGCGGAAAGCCAGTGAATGGGCGCTCTCTCGACTCGCGCTGGCGCGGGGCAACTAAGCTATTGCATCGCGCTATGTTTAGCACTTTATTATTGTGGCTGGTGATGGTCAGTGCGCCGTTGATTGACTTGTTTTGGATCACTTGGCCGCGCTAAAAAAAGACGGCACCGCTAAGTGCCGTCTTAGGTTACTGATTCAGAGAACTGAAAAGGCTAGCTGTCTTTTTTCTTACCAAAAATCTTCAGCAAGGCACCGACGGCACAACCAATAACGACACCCAGAATAACCCATTCAGTAAATGACATAATCAAACCCTTTCATTTGTTTGGCCTGATTATATAAATTATTCCCAGCTTGTCTATGTCAGGCCATCTCCGCTTTTATAGCTTTGCCAGCATTTCTCGGGTGACAAGGACAATGCCGTTGTCTGAACGATAGAAACGACGGGCATCTTCATCGGCATTTTCACCAATGATCATCCCCTCAGGAATGGTACTGGCACGATCAATTACGCAGCGCTTCAAGCGACAAGAGCGGCCGACATTGACGTCGGGTAGCAATACGCAAGAATCAATATTACAGAATGAGTTGACGCGAACACGGGAGAACAACACGGAGTTAACCACCACGGAGCCGGAGATAAAACAGCCGCCGGAAACCAACGTATTCATGGTCATGCCATGGCTGCCAGAGCGGTCCTGAACAAATTTTGCGGGTGGTAGTGGCTCGGCATAGGTACGTATTGGCCAATTAGGGTCATACATATCGAGCTCAGGTGTGATGGCGGCCTGATCGAGGTTAGCTTGCCAATAAGCATCCAGTGTTCCGACATCCCGCCAATAATCAGGGGCATCAGGCGATGTGGAAACACAGGACAGAGAGAACGGATGTGCCCAAACATGGCCCTGTTCAGTGATTTTTGGCAGAATATCTTTACCAAAATCATGGCTACTACTTTCGTCTGCATGATCGCTCTCAAGCAGGCCAAACAGGAACTCGGCGTTAAACACATAAATCCCCATACTGGCTAGACTACGGTCTGGCTTACCGGGCAGTGTCGGTGGGTCTTCAGGTTTCTCCCAGAACATTTTCACTTGCAGATCTTCGGATACTTCCATTACACCAAAGGCAGTTGCTTCCTCCTTTGGCACTTCAATGCAAGCTACGGTGCAGGCTGCGCCACTCTCTACGTGGTCCAACAGCATGCGTGAGTAATCCATTTTATAAATATGGTCCCCCGCCAAAATCACCACATATTCAGCGCGATAGCGGCGGATGATATCCAGATTCTGGAACACCGCATCAGCAGTACCGGTATACCAATGCTCTTGGCCTTGACGTTGTTGCGCCGGTAATAAATCAACAAACTCATTCATCTCTTCACTGAGAAATGACCAACCATGCTGGATATGTTGTACCAAGGTATGGGACTGATACTGCGTTATCACCCCGATACGGCGAATTCCTGAATTAAGGCAATTAGATAGTGCGAAGTCGATAATGCGGTATTTTCCACCGAAGTGAACTGCCGGTTTTGCCCGGACAGACGTAAGGTCTTTAAGGCGTGAGCCGCGGCCCCCGGCAAGGATCAGGGCTACAGCTTTATTGGGAAGTTGTCTGGCCGACATAACTCTGTCGATATCGCCTGCTTTCCGCATGTCAGACTCCTTATGATTTGTCTATTGGATTATGGGTTATTTCCATCAACCCTACGGCGCTAGCTATGGAGCGGATAGTAGGTCTGTCTGGTTCCTCCTTAAGTATAAGCATTGTTAATTACATAATCGGCTAATTAGCATTCTAACAATGAGAAGCGAATCAAGTTTAGCGCGTCCCAACACAAAATTTTTTCATGTTAGCCCTTCGTCTACCAGGGGTATGCCTGTTTGTTGCTTTAGTACATTGTGAGGTGAGTTATCGTCGACCATACTCGATAGGGCAAAAATATTCGTAGTTTTAATAAGGATATAAAATTATGACAGTAGCAAAAAAACCTCTGCGGTTCGCCGCACTAACTTTGATGCTAAGTAGTTTTACTATCAGTGCTGCGCCAGTTGTCGCACAACCTGGCGGTTACACTTTGGAGCGCGTGGTGATTTTGAGTCGCCATGGGGTTCGCTCGCCGACGAAACAAACACAGCTAATGAATGATGTAACACCTGACAAGTGGCCGCAGTGGCCTGTAAAAGCGGGCTATTTAACCCCTCGCGGGGCGCAATTAGTGACGCTAATGGGCGGATTTTATGGTGATTATTTTCGCAGTCAGGGGTTATTACCTGCGGGATGTCCGGCTGATGGCGCTATTTACGCACAAGCGGATGTTGACCAACGCACCCGGTTAACCGGGCAGGCATTCCTCGATGGCGTCGCTCCGGGTTGCGGCTTGAAGGTCCATTATCAGGCTGACTTGAAAAAAATAGACCCACTATTTCATCCGGTTGATGCCGGGGTTTGCAAGTTAGATTCGGTACAAACTCATAAGGCAGTTGAGGAGCGGTTGGGGGGGCCATTAAGCACATTGAGCCAGCGCTATGCCAAACCTTTTGCTCAGATGGGCGAGGTGCTCAATTTTACGGCGTCACCTTATTGTAAAATGTTACAACAAAACGGAAAAACTTGTGACTTTGCCACTTTTGCCGCCAATAAGATTGAGGTGAATAAAGCAGGGACGAAAGTCTCATTAAGTGGGCCACTGGCGCTGTCATCCACATTAGGTGAAATTTTCCTGTTACAAAACTCACAAGCGATGCCGGATGTTGCCTGGCATCGGCTCAGTGGGGCCGAAAATTGGGTTTCTCTACTATCGCTACATAATGCGCAATTTGATTTGATGGCGAAAACACCCTATATCGCCCGCTCTAAAGGCACTCCGTTGTTACAGCAGATTGACACCGCGTTAGTGCTACAACGCGATGCACAGGGTCAAACACTCCCATTATCACCACAAACTAAAGTACTTTTCCTCGGCGGGCACGATACCAATATCGCCAATATTGCGGGTATGCTGGGGGCTAATTGGCAGTTGCCGCAGCAACCGGATAATACGCCGCCAGGAGGGGGATTGGTCTTTGAGCTTTGGCAAAATCCTGAGAATCACCAACGCTATGTAGCGGTGAAGATGTTTTATCAAACGATGGACCAACTAAGAAATGCCGATAAATTAGATCTAAAAAATAATCCTGCCGGGATTGTTCCTGTGGCCATAGAAGGTTGTGAAAATAGTGGTGAGAACAAACTTTGTCAGCTTGAAACTTTCCAAAAGAAAGTAGCCCAAGTGATTGAGCCTGCTTGCCATATTTAAACTGAGCTTATCCGGTGGCCGAGAATAGCTGCCGGATAAGTTAATCAATCTTGGTTATAAATGGAATTTGCCTTTGTCATAATTACATTTTGTTATTAAATGGCTTTTTGATAATTACTGTTATTATATAAATAACAATGACCGGAGCAACCGAGTAGATAGGGGTTAGCTCCGGTATATAAGTATCGATACTAATAAATTGAGTTTCTAACCTACCAATATTCTATGTAGGGAAGATTATTAGCCGAGTCTGACTAAATCGAAAGGCACATAGCGTTCGCCTGTTTGCTGTAATTCTACCACCGGCTCACGCTCAGCTTGTACTGGTGCCAGACCTTCCGCATGGATAGCTTTCGCTACGTCGATCTCCCCGGTTTGCGCGACCATTACACGTTTGCCTGGGATAATTTGGTTTCTGTTTCTGTCATAGACTTTAACCATATTAACCTCCAATAGTTATCCGATAAGGTTCAACAACTATCGAGTGCAACATTCGCACTTAATATCAAACCACTATCTAAGATATATACCTATAGCCAAAACAAAGATGAATAGCTAAATAACTGCCACACACAGGCTACGCTCGATGAGGTCAATTTCTTTGCCTCAGGTCAAACTATTATTGGGTTGGCTTACATTGCGAGGAAAATGATATTTATTTTTTTGCCACGGATCAAGTCTGATATGCATTTTTTTATGCTTAATTTATGGCATATAAAATGTAGCCTATCACTGTGATAAATCCGCCTTATCCGCGGATTTATCACAGTCAGTGGCAGCAGTCAGCCATCAATTATATCAGCGTTTTCTGGGTCAATGACTCCAGTATTTTTAGCGGAGACTGCTGGGGGTGTTTCATACCGTCAACCGGCAGTAGGAAGGTCTGTTCCAGCATATATTGCCCGCCCATCGCCGCATGTGGCGTTTGATCTGAGAAGCAGATCCAACTGCTACCCGAAGGAAAATCAATGGCTTGTTGTTGACCATTCTTTTGATAATCCAGATCTGACTTCATTTTATCATGCAACTGAAGCATCAAATGATCGTAATGGCTACGGCGGCGCTTGGTGATACCGACCTTATGTTGCAGCCAACTGCTAATAGGGGAATAGCTATCAAGCTGTGGTAAATAGCGGCTGGCAAGCTGTGTAAAATCTTCTCCGACTCGCCATGACCGTGGTTCACCATGAGGATTGATATTGGTAAAGATTCGGATGATGCGCTCGCCATAATTTGGTCGCGAAGGAAAAGCATCAATATGTAAGCGGCTATCGTCCTTACGCCACGATGTTTTATCGCGCCAGGCGGTCACCGGATGCAAGCGCAGACTATTGGTTGGGCTGCGTAAGGCCGTGGCATATTCCGGCAATAATTGATTCACCAGACTGAGGCAACTCTGATAATAACGCTCAAGCAATTGGCGGGTTAATGCCACTTTACTTTCATCAGTGACACCGGTAAGTGTGCCTTCCTGTGGTTTAAAACTGATATTTTTACGTTTAACATCAACCAATGCAGGGTCAAGCAGTTGCTTTTCCTGCTCACTTAACTCAAAGGTTAGATGAGGTAAAAACAGCACTTTACCTTGCTCCAGCGCTTCGATGGCACTGGTGTTTTCCGCATTGCTTTGATCCCAACTGCTGTAGGGGAGCGTAAGAATCGATGAATCTAACGCATGACTTTGATTATAATTGTTCATCAACTTTCCGCTTCTAGATATTAATTTTGTCGATCATAACTTTTTATTATAGGTAATGTGAGGTCTGTGGCACAGATTTTAGATTTTGTTTGTCTTCGTTATCTGCACTAATGGTGGCAGCCGTCGCATAATCGGGGAGGATTTTACAATTGAAGTCTGGATTTCGGCATGTTCTGACCAGCGATCGATGATGATATCCAATTGATCCATGGAATGAATGTATAAGCGGCTAACAAAGCAGTCGTCGCCAGCAACTTTATCACATTCGACACATTCCAACGTTTCCTTAATCATCTCTTCGGTGATGTGCCGCATTCCGGGTAAAGGCTTCACACGCGCAATGGCTTGTAAACCGTAGCCGAAGGCCCGCTGGTCCAAATCCAATGTATAACTACGGATGATATTACGTTCTTCGAGGCGTCTTAGGCGCTCGGATGTACTGGGGGAGGAGAGGTTGACTTGTTGAGACAGGTCTTTCAGGGATATCCGTGCGTTGTCTGCTAAAATTGCAATCAATTGTTCGTCAATTTTGTCCATGCCTGTCGCCTCTTATTATTAGATACAATAGCGTTATTATAGGCATCATTTTGATTTATTAACGATATTTACCTAGCAAAAAGAATATGTCAGGTCAATAAAAGGTAAGTTTTCGACAGTTGCTAATGATGATAAAGCTGGCGATGACCTCAATGAGGGTTACCAAGATTTAATGACTGGAAGCCTAATTTTGGCTAAAAGATAAACTCATACCTCACCTGGTCTCTGGCTGGGTATGAGTATGCTGATTATTGTCTGATCGCCGATGTACTGGCTAATGATGCGGTATCATTCAGTTCATTGCTTCGCATCGACTTTTTTTGCAAATAGGCTAAATCATAGACATCATAAAAGTCTATTTCACCTTTATTACTAATTATATTTTTAAATCGCAGCTTAAAATCATCACTGATATTTTTATTATTAAGTATTTCATCAATTGCTTGGCTTGATAATGCGCGACTGAAGAACCATTCGCCGTTATAACAAACACGTAAATCAAGAATGCCAATATCATCAAACTTAAATACGGGTTTGATTTCCATCATCAGAACGGCTGACATCAAGACAAAGAAAACGGTAAAGGCGATCATATAGCCAGTACCAAAGTAAGGTGTTAAGTACATTAAAACTAATACAAAAAAGTATGAGATCAACATCGCCAGGCAGAGGTAGGGATGTTTGTAGACAAAATCGCTGTTAAATTTTAACCGGCCATCTCTATTTTCTTTCTGGTTTATTCTTGCGATGTCGTCGATTAATATTTTTTTAATTATGTCCATAATTATGACCTTGTATTTAATAGCGCATAAAAATTAAACCATAATGGTTTGTTATAGATTAGCATGAAAAGTTAAATTTAAGGTATATCAATTCGATGAATTAGTTTGCAAAACTGTTATAGCTAAGCAGGGGCGATATTACTATTTTATTTATTCATCAGGTGAAAGCAATCACTTCAACTTTCACCTGATGAATCTTCACGATACGGGCAGTTATAGGTCGAAACCACGCTAAGCGGTCAGCACAATTTTACCAATATGTGTACTGCTTTCCATCAATTCATGGGCCTTTGCTGCATCTTCCAATGGGAACGTCTGAAATATTTGCGGTTTCATTTTGTTCTGACCCAGCAGCGGCCAAACTTGTTGTTCCAGCTCTTGGGCGATGAGCGCTTTTTCTGCCACACTGCGTGAGCGCAAAGTTGAGCCCGTATGTGTGAGGCGTTTTAACAGCATCAACATAAAGTTTAGATCTTTGGCATTGCCATTCTGCGTACCAATCTGAACAATACGACCATTCATAGCAGCAGCGTCATAGTTACGCGCGACATAATCGCCAGCAATTAAATCAACAATAACATCAGCGCCTTTTCCTGCGGTGGCCCGCTTGGTTTCAGCAACAAAGTCTTCTGTATGATAGTTAATGGCAATATCGGCACCTAACGCCAGACATGCCTGACGTTTTTCTTCGGAACCGACGGTAACAATAACTGTTTTTGCGCCGAATGCCTTACTTAATAAGATGGCCGTGGTTCCGATACCCGAAGAGCCTCCGTGAATTAATACTGTCTCACCGGCAGTAAAATGGCCGCGCTGGAATAAATTGGTCCACACAGTGAAGAATGTCTCTGGCAGGGCGGCGGCTTCTATTTCTGTCAGGTTGTTAGGGATAGGCAAGGCATTCGTTTCATGTATAACACAGTATTGGGCATAACCGCCCCCTGCGATGAGCCCACAGACTTTATCCCCAATCTTAAAGCGGCTGACACCGGCGGCGAGAGCAACGACCACACCTGCGACTTCTAGCCCTGGAATATCTGACGCTCCGGGTGGTGGAGCATATTGCCCGCGACGCTGCATGACATCAGGGCGGTTAACTCCAGCGGCTGAAACCTTAACTAATATTTCGCCCGCAGCGGGCATAGGTGTCGGTCTTTTTACTGGAACGAGAACCTCTGGACCACCAGCTTGGGTGATTTCAATCGCGACCATATTTGCCGGGAGATGAGTTAACGATGTCATAATATTCCTCTTGTCGCATGAAGATACTAAGTCAATAGCTATGCTAATAACCGAATGACTATCTTAGTCCCGCAATAGAAATAGTTCATGGCGAGAATGTGCTTAAGTGATGACGATATTGTCAGAGTTTGAGGGTATCGCAGGAGTCGAAAACAAAAAAGCGCCCGATAGGGCGGGCGCATAAATTTGCAAAGGAGTAGTACATGTATGGCTTATTGCATGGCTACAATCAAGACTAAGAGATGTTTGGAACACTTTGATAGTAGAAGGCTTCCTCTTGGGGCGATATAGGTATAAATCCGAAATCACAGAAAACGATCACTGAATTTACTTCACCCCAATAAAGATAAAACCTGGATTTTATACCATCTGATTACTGGACTTTGTACTGCCAACGGACCTGATACTGATAAATTTCATTGGTCAGTAAATGATCGGTATGGACACTAGGGCTCCAGGAGTCATCGCCGCCCACTCCCATATGAAAACCATCAATATTCAGCCAAGTGCCCGGCTCTGGTTTAAGCAAGTGTTGATGGCTAGTCGTCATTAACTGCTGCGTGCTATAACGGCTGATACCAAAATGGAACTGTCCAGTTAATTGCCAGTTTCCGTAATTCAGGTTGCGAGTATTGCAGCGCAGACCATTTTCACTTGGGAATATATAGGGAGTATGCATTTGACTGAGAGATTGTTGCCAATGTCCAAATTGTGCAGAGAGCTGGCGATCAGGGTAGTTCTCGTGCGGTCCTAAGCCTAGCCAGTCAACATTTTCGGCGACATCGGATAATTGGCAGCACATACCAATTCTTGCCGGGGAGGGGAGTGATGTAGCGATTTGAACCCGGACATCAATAGTCATTCGACCATGCTGATCAAAGTGGTATAGCCAATGTGAATGCAATAGCTGTTCATCGGCAAATTTGTAGCCATACTCCGCGCTAATCTGTATTGAGAGAGATAATTTATCGGCCTGTAGCGATAAACAGTGCTGCTCTAATTGATACATCCCAGCTTTTTTCCAGCGCTCAACCCAGGCGTTGGGATCAATACGAGTTGCCTCACTAATACCGATATCGTTATCTAAGGGGGCGCGGACAAATTGATCTCGTAACGGGGCCAACAACATGGCTTTTTCGCCTACCCACCACTGTTCTAATAATCCAGTTTGCCGACTGAATTGCCAGCGCTGCTGCTGATGGACCACCATAATATGGTGTGCATCTTGTTGTAGTTGGAGATGACTCGGTGTGGCAACTTTAGCTTGGGAGTGACGAGTGAAGGAGAGTGCCTGAGGTAAACGCCACTGATGCCAGGCGCAGCGATGATTATTTGACGACCAAGATGTTGCTTTCGTTTGTCTGACTTCAACGTTCAGCCATAGATTCCCTAATTTATCGATGGTCGGTAGTTGTTCAGCCAGAGTGTAATGCTGTGTGCTCTCGGGGGATAAATTCAGCTCAAAATTTCCTTCCAGAACTAATTTCCCCTCTGACTCTATTCGCCAATAGAGCTGTTCGTTGTCACTGTTTCTGAATAGATATTCGCTGGTTATGCTTATTACTAGCGGAGTGGTGCTTAGTAATGAGAACTGGAAAAATTGCTGAGCACATTGTGCTTCATATAAGCTTGGATGAGGAGTACGGTCTGGAAAAACCAGCCCATTCATACAGAATTGGCGATCATTTGGGGTATCGCCAAAGTCACCGCCATAAGCCCAATAAGGTTGGTTATTTTCATCATTACGAATCAAGCTCTGGTCTACCCAATCCCAAACAAAGCCCCCTTGTAGCCGAGGATGCTCACGGAACGCTTGCCAATAACGGGCAAAATCGCCAAAACTATTTCCCATCGCGTGGGCATACTCACACAAAATCAATGGGCGAGATTCATCTGGTAAACCAATCCATTTCTTTATTGACCATTTAGGTACGGCAGGAAACGGTTGGTCTTCATCCACTCGGGCATACATTGGGCAAACAATATCGGTTGCAGCAGTATTTGCACCACCGCCTTCATATTGGACTGGCCGGGTGGGGTCATTGGATTTTATCCAGCGATAGAGGGCATCATGCGTAGCTCCGTGGCCGGACTCGTTACCTAACGACCAGATGATAATACAAGCATGGTTACGGTCACGCTGAACCATGCGGGTAACTCGTTCGCTGAAAGCAGAAAACCACTGTGGGTCATCGGCTAGTCGCCCCATCGGCTGCATTCCATGGGTCTCAATATTGGCTTCATCAACAACATACAGTCCATAGCGGTCGCACAGCCGATACCACAACGGGTGATTGGGATAGTGCGAGCAACGTACAGCATTAAAATTATGTTGCTTCATCAGAATGATGTCTTGCAACATACTTTCTTCATCAATGGCTTGACCGGTTTGTGGATGATGTTCATGGCGGTTAACGCCACGAATCAGCACTGCTTTGCCGTTTACCTTGAGCTGCCCTTGATGAACTGCAACTTGCCGAAAACCAACATCATAGGCCTCGACCTCGATAAGTTTCTGTTCACTATTGAGTAGAGAAACGACAGCACGATACAGCGTTGGTTGTTCCGCGCTCCATAATAATGGAGAAGTTACCCGAAGGTTTAAGTGGGTACGATCCGTATAATTGCCCCGTTCATCAATCGCCTGTGTACCAAGGGGCTGCTGTAAATCTGCGACCAAAGTATCTGCGAGGAAAAGCTGAACACGGACTTGGTAGGCTCCGGTGATTTGCGGATTATTAATATCAAGCAGTGGGATATTAATCGCCGCTATCACCTTTAAGTTAGCTGAACTGAATTCGGGAGATAGGTGAGTTGCAATATGAATATCTCGCAAATGAATATCAGGTTTGTGCAGTAAACTGACATCGCGGAAAATGCCGCTCATCCGCCACATATCCTGATCTTCCAAATAACTGCCATCACTCCAACGCAACACCAATACCGCAATACGGTTATCGCCTGTCTGTAAATAAGGCGTGAGATCAAATTCCGCAGGCAAGCGGCTGTCTTGCGAATATCCCACCCATTGACCGTTACACCACAGATAAAATGCAGAATTTACCCCATCAAAAATAATGCGGGTTTGTCCTGACGATAGCCAGTGAGGTTCTAAAGTAAAATGACTTGAATAGCAGCCAGTTGGGTTTTCCTGCGGTACACGAGGGGGATCGACAGGGATGGGATATTGCACATTAGTATAAATAGGTGTGTCGAAACCATGGAGCTGCCAGTTGGCGGGTACTGGCAGTGATGTTGCCTCAGGTAAATCATGCTCAACCCAATCATCGGGGACTAATTCGGGCTGAGTAAAGTAGCTAAATGCCCATTGCCCATTGAGTAGCCGCCGTTGTGGCGAGTCGGTGTCGCTTTTAGCAGCGTCAATATCACGCCAACTGTGAAAAGGCGGGTGTGCTTCGAGACGATGATACTGCGTCACCTGCGGGTTTTCCCAATCCCGGCGAGACAGAATCTGCGATAGGGTTGGTTTCACTTGCTGTTCAGCCTTTTGCAGTGACGTCATGGTATCAGCCTCATATTTGGTGAGTATTTTCTTGTTTTAGTCAGCGATAAAAATAAATGTTATGCGCTCACAATTTCGATGCAGTCAAGATGGATTCAGCAGAAAGTAAAGTAAACAGCGGCGGGTTAAATAGTCGAGAGTGATCGCATTTATTCACTTTCACGCGCTTTAGGATTAAATATGGCAGTTGTTTGGCGTATCGTCAGTTCGGTGGTCAACAGCAAAGACTCAGAAAGAGGCTCAATGGTGTGGTGCAGTCTGACAATCAGGCGAGAAACACTTTCTTCACCTAATAATTTAAAATTTTGTCTGATCGTCGTCAGTGGGGGATGAAAGTAGGCGCTGTCGGCGGTGTCATCATAACCAATCACCGAAACTCGACTTGGCACATCGATATTGTGCTCATGCAGGGCGCGTAGCACTCCCAGTGCCATTTGGTCGTTAGCAACTAAAATGGCGCTAAAGGGGATATTGCTGGTAAGGAGTTTCTGTGCTGCCTGATAACCACTTCGAGCGTTCCATTCTCCATAATAGACCGCTTGCGGAACTAATGAGGCGGTACTGAGCGCTTGTAACCATCCCTGATAACGTAATTGGGCAGAAATCGCGTCTTTCGGCCCGCAGATAAATACAATTTGTTGGTGGCCTAATGCAATAAGGTGCTCAGCCCCCTGAATTGCCCCTAATTTAGGATCGAATAAAACACTAAACGCGGCAGATTGCGGGTCTACATCAAGAAAAAGTACTGGGGTATCAGCGCATTGCTGGGCAATCTTCTGGCTGCGCTTCGGTTTTAAAGGGACATTAACTAGAATGCCATCAACCCGTTGAGCCAATAGCTCATTGATGGCTTGTTGACAGGCATGTTCACTATGGTCATCAATCATAGCAATAACGACGTTATATCCCAATTCACGGGCCTTTCGTTTAATAGCCGCCGCTATCTGTGAAGGAGCATGTAAGGAGAGGTCGGTGGTGGCTAATCCTAGTGTTAGGCTATGCTTTCCCGCAAGCTGCTGAGCAACCCGGTTAGGGACGTAGTTCAACTCAGTCATCGCTAACTCCACCTTATGGCGAGTTTTTGGCGAAACATGCGGTGCCTGGTTTAGAACGCGAGATACGGTTTGATATGAAACACCAGCCTGGCGCGCAACATCATCTAAAGTGGCAGACTTGGCTTTCATGTATTCCTCTCAGGTATAGATGGCTGCTTATTATAGCAAATTCAATAGATAAACTTTCAGCCGCTCCCCGCAAAGATGATGAAAATAGGCTGTTGAAGATATTTTTACTCTGTTGAGACTAAAAGCACTGCGGTGCCGCCACCTATTAATAATAATTCTGGTGATTATTATGTGTAAAACAAAGCTTCAAGAGTATAATAAATAGCTTTTTTGGCTTTATTTTAGTCATACAAACAAGAATCTGTAGTTTGCCTGCTAAAAAGAGTTGCTATTAAAAGCCGGTCATGAGTTAATGCGTCTCGGCCTGTGGTACAGACCTATTTATGCACGACATCTTGAGTAAAGTGGTTCATATTTAAAGCGTTATCGTTGATAGCTCTTCACTGACGAATTTCCTTCATAGTGCCTCCATAAGTAACGACTGATAACCGGCTATAACACGCCCATGGTGGCAAAATTTTTTAATAAAGGAAATACACATGTCTAACATGATGAAAGGTCAAGTAAAGTGGTTCAACGAGTCTAAAGGCTTCGGTTTCATCACTCCAGCTGATGGCAGCAAAGACGTGTTCGTTCACTTCTCTGCAATCCAAGATCAAGGCTTCAAGACCCTGGCTGAAGGCCAGAACGTACAGTTCTCTATCGAGAACGGTGCTAAAGGTCCGTCTGCAGCAAACGTAACTGCAATCTAATTGGCCTTTGGCTGATTATAAAAAAACCCGCTAAGGCGGGTTTTTTACTTTCTAGTGCAAAGCAAAATCCAATCAATTAACACTCCCTCTACATCGATTCGCTGATTTACCTAACTAATCCTCTGCGTGAATATTTCCCTTCAATATTTTCATCAAAAGCATACCGTTGAGTGCGCGTAAACCTTATCATTCTCACCTGATTCTGTACTACACTAGCAACATTGATTTAACCAAAGGTAATATCATGAAAGTGAATGATCGGGTGACAGTAAAAACCGATGGCGGCCCACGACGTGAAGGGGTTGTTTTAGAGGTGGAACAGTTTAGCGAGGGTGTCATGTACTTGGTTTCGCTAGAGGATTACCCTGCGGGCGTCTGGTTCTTTAATGAAATTGACAGCCATGATGGCACCTTTGTTGAGCCACTGCATAAGTAGTGTTTTTGACCCTTTTAGCTGCTGGGTGGTTATCGAGCAGTAATAAAAAACCGGAGGAAGGTGGATACCTTGCCTCCGGTTTTGTTATCTATTTTTATAAATCATAGCTCGGCTGAATTATTGCTAGTGATAACTTAGAAGGTTTCCCAATTCAATGAGTCATCACCTGACTTTTTATTGGTGCTGGTTTTATTCTGGGCTGTCGACATCGGTGCTGGGTTTTTAAGCGCCGTGGATGAGTTGCGTCCCTTCAAATGGAATACCGCGACCGCTTGAGTCAATACTTCAGCTTGTTGCTCCAGAGATGCTGCCGCTGCGGAGGCTTCCTGTACTAAAGAGGCGTTCTGCTGTGTCACGTTGTCCATTTCGGACACGGCTTGCGCCACCTGACTAATACCGCGGCTTTGCTCATCAGATGCCGATGCAATTTCACCCATAATATCAGTTACATGGGTGACGGCAGTGACTATCTCTTTCATAGTCTTACCTGCATCGGACACAAGAATTGAGCCATCGCCAATAAGATCAACTGAAGCTTCAATTAATGACTCAATTTCTTTGGCAGCATCAGCACTACGCTGCGCCAGATTACGAACCTCACTGGCCACCACGGCAAACCCACGGCCTTGCTCACCCGCGCGGGCAGCCTCAACGGCTGCATTTAATGCCAGGATATTGGTTTGGAATGCAATGCTGTTAATGACATTGGTGATTTCAGCAATTTTCATTGAGCTGAGAGATATTTTATCCATGGTGCTGACAACATCGTTAACGATATCACCACCTTGAGCCGCTTTTCCTGATGCGTTAGCCGCCAGTTGGCTGGCATGGTGTGCATTTTCCGCATTCTGCTTCACTGTGGCGGTAAGTTGCTCCATGCTGGCGGCTGTTTGCTCAAGTGACGCCGCTTGTTGCTCGGTTCGGGCGGAAAGGTCAGTATTGCCCAATGCAATTTCACTGGAGCCTTGATAGATAGATTCGGCGCTGCTGCGAACGGCTTCAACAGTTGAGGATAGTGAATCCTGCATTTGCTGAATGTTGTTGCCTAGTACACCGATTTCATTGCGGCCAAACGAAACTGAACTCTGGGTTAAATCACCTTGAGCAATGCGCTGGATCCGCTCTACCAGCCAGTTAATCGGCTTGATAATTACTTTGCTGATCACCAAGAAAGCAATGACTGTCAGCAGCAAGGCGAGAATAAAAGCTCCCCCCATCAGAATGTAACCCAGGCGTGCTTCTTGTTGAGCAGCCAGATTGATTTGATTAGCGCGCTCAGTACGATATTTAACTGCTTTTAACAGTGGCTCATTGTAGGCGTCATCTAACTGATTGAGTTTTTCTGCTTCTAGCGAGATAACTTCTTCAAAATGCCCCTCTTTGGTCGCGGCCAGCATGAGCTTCATCCCATCGTCGCGATACTCTTCATAAGCTTTTTTCAGTGGTGCATCTAAGGCGGTGTCGGTTTCGGATTTAATCGGGCGGTTATAGTAGAGGTTAAACATTTGCTGAGATTGAGAAATAAGACTTTCTGCATTTTTCAGACCTTGTTGATAACCTTGAGTATCACCGATACGTGCCGATGATGCCGCTTGAATCAAAATAAGGCGTGCTGTACGCAGGTGGTTCGAGCTGTTAGACAGGCCCAGACGGATATCCAGTTCTTGAGTCGCTTCTTCCAGCGATTGGTTACTTTGTTTTAAAAAGTAGCCAGAGGTACCAATTGCCGCTGCAAATAACAGCAGTATTCCCGCCAAAATGGCAATAAACAGAGTGACCAGACGCATATTATTAACAAATAATACTTTCGTATCTTTATTATGTTCTGGCGCTATTTTTATATCCGATGGGTTATGCGTACTTCCACGTTTCATTGTTAGTTCCGTTTCTATAGTCGCTCGAGGAAAGGTCCTTGCCTGATATATCCTGACTTGATGCTACCGTGCTGTTGACTGACGAATGGCAACACCAGTGACTCCGGATATAGGCATCGCTACTTAAAGTTAATCCACCCCTATAATTGAAATAATTTTCACAGTCCTTTAAGAACCTATCGGCAAAGGCCCTAAAATAGTTAGAGCTATAAATGAGACTGTGATCGCAATTTGAACTAAAGATTCATTACATTTCTGTAATTGTGTCAATGACTTGATAGAGGGTTTCCCCAGCGCTGTACACAGTTGCACAAGCTAGGGCAAGGGGTTACAGCCACTGGGCTGTTGCTTTTCCGAGAGGTGAGGCAGGCAGCCTCCAATGACACTGTGTGCTTGATAATGATATTGGTGCGTGCAAACGTAACGCCGGACCCCAGTAGGTCATTTCGGGTTGCGGTTGATAATCATCAGCCGTTGCGTAAATAGCTTTTAAACTAATGTCGTCGGTATGATAAGGAGCATCAAGCAATATCTCGGCGGTACGAGCTAGAGATAGTCGGGCGCTGTAACCTCTATTTTGTGTCAGTCGCTGAACCAGTCCTTGGACCGCTGCAGCGGCCATTAAATAGCCGGTTGCATGATCCAGTGCCTGTACAGGTAGAGGGATAGGATGTGGCGCTTTTTGCCATTTCATCCCAGCATCAGCAATGCCACAGCTCATTTGTACCAAACTGTCAAAACCGCGCCTGTTACGCCACGGGCCGCTCCAGCCATAAGCATTTAGGCAAATATCGACGAGTCCGGGGCATAACTGACGCCGTTCGTCCGGGCCGTAACCCAACTGCTCTAATGCTCCGGCTCGATAGCCATGGATGATGACATCGGCCTGACTCAATAAATGTTCAAAGATGTGGCGGTCATGATGATTATTCAGATTTAACCGTGCGCAACGTTTACCTAGGGTGACTTCCGGTTCGACGGCGGGTTCATCCCAAGAGAAAGGATCGATGCGCAACACGTCAGCGCCCCAACCAGCAAGAAAGCGAGTGGCTATCGGCCCCGCCAGAATGCGAGTGAGATCTAACACGCGGATACCCGCTAGTGGCTGTGCCAGTGATACCTCCCAATCGGGCGCAGCAGTTTCTGGATGATAAACCGCCGCAAAAATGGGTTCGCTGGTGACACTGGCACCTTGGGTATGCTGTTGCCATTGTTGGTGAGAATACATCTGAGCGGCACATCCGCCAGCAGTAATAACAGCTTGTTCGAGCTCATGAGCTTTCCATTGGCTGACTGCATCAGCTACGGCACTTTTATGCTGATGCGTGCCTAGAACTCGTTCGACGGCCAGGCGGTGACGCGGGGCACTAGTGTGCAAGCGGATCCAGCCATCACTGGCCTGATAATCCCCTGCAATGGCATCCCATGCAGAGGGTAATTGCCAGTTTATCGGTTTCAATGACCATCCAAACCATAATGAGGCCAAATGGCTATCAACCGTGACTATGGGTTTTAAGCCGTGCTTGGCCTCAAGTAATGCTGCAACAGCTAATCCAGCCGTGGCAATAGCGGCACAAGCTAACGGCGTTACCGGAAATACTGATGGCAGTTGTTCCTCTCCAACAAACACTAATTGATCCTCAGGGAGGTCGGGATAACCCAAACTTTGCCATAACTGCCGTGTCAGTGTTGTTGTGAGTGGTGTGGTCATGAAAAACTCCAGTGATAACGTGACGTTTGCAGTGTAGCAAGTGGGAAAGCTTTTTGCCTGAGACTGATAAATATTGTATGCGGCAATAAAGTATTATTAAAAAAAGATATTATTAATATTATCCCTATTATTTATTAGGCAGAAGTTGGTTTAAGTTTTGTTTAGAAATATAACCTTTACATAATTATCACCCGCAACTATACTCTTGAAAAATTTCGGTGGAGAAACTAATGGATACGCAAAGTAGTAGTCAAATAAGCAAGGCAAGCTAACTCATCTCCCGACTGATTTGTTGCTTGCCGAAAAATGGCGGGCAGCACCCTCTCTGTATTTCCTGAGCTGTGCACACCCAATAAATTATTTAACTCGATGAATTTCATCGAGGGTATTAATTCGGGTTTTTATTATGGTATTTAACAACCACGCACTCTTTCCTCCAGGCACTAACACCGGTTATTGCTGATTTCCTTCGGGTATATATCAGCACAATTACCTGTGTGCTAAATAGCACATGATTATTCTACCAATGATTAATTCATGGAGAGAATCATGGCATTAACTCCTTTTGTCGTAAATTTATTACTGGCGATGTGTCTGGGCGCGTTAATTGGCGCGGAAAGACAATGGCGTCAGCGTATGGCCGGTCTACGGACTAATGCATTGGTCGCCACCGGTGCTGCGGTATTTATTCTTAGCTCTTATGCAACATCCCCTGACAGCCCGGGCCGTATTGCTGCTCAAGTAGTTTCCGGAATTGGCTTCCTCGGTGCTGGTGTGATAATGCGTGAAGGCATGAATATTCGTGGCCTGAATACGGCTGCCACACTGTGGTGTTCCGCCGGGATTGGCGTGCTTTGTGGTCTGGGCCTATATTGGAATGCTGTTGTTGCAACGGCGGTTATCCTTTGCGCCAATATATTGCTACGCGAAGCGGCACAACGAATCAATATGCAACCTCAGCAACAAGCTGTCGATTTAGAAGTTCGGTATCGGATTCAAGTCACTTGTGGTGCTGAAGATGAAATCTTGGTTCGCACGCTCATTTTGCAGGCGCTAAATGGTGTGGCGTTACGGTTACAGTCACTTTGCAGCGCCGATATTGCCAGACCGGGGCAGCTAGAGGTCTGTGCTGAAATTATGGCGACGCCAGCAGAACAAAAAGAAATTGAAAGTATTGTTTGCCGCGTAAGTTTAGAGCGCAGTGTCAGCTCTATTCACTGGCGCATCGCGTCGGAATTACCGGTATAGCCTTTATTTAGCGTAGCAACATTGTGGCAACGCCAAATTTTGTTAGCATGATTAATTCAGGGAATTAATCTGTATTTTAAAAAGTAATAAATAGCGCTAACCCATGTGGTAGTAAGGAGTCGTTATGGACGATCACCCCGGAGTTAACTCAATTAGCTGCTGCTAATTAAATATAAATACAAAGTTGGCAGCGCAATAATAGTTCAGCACATTTATCTCTCAGTAATTGAGCGGATAAGTCCTGTGCGTTTAGAATTAAAAGAGAAGCGTTATGACCAAATTTAAAAAGACAGCTACCGGCCGAAGCGATAATAAAAAACCTTTTACTATTGCGCTAGAGGCTAAAAATAGCCTGGACCAAACTTTATCCAAGTTAAATGCAAACTTGAACGGGCTGACTGAGGAAGATGCTCAAGAGCGTCTGGAATTATATGGCATTAATCAGGTTGCACATGAGAAAGCGCCGCCAGCATTGGCCCAACTCTTATCGGCATTTAATAACCCTTTTATTTTTGTTTTAATGATCTTGGCGGCAATCAGCTTCTTTACTGATTATTGGTTGCCTCTGCAAAATGGTGAAGAAACCGATCTGGTTGGCGTCAGTATTATTGTGACGATGGTATTAATCAGTGGGTTGCTGCGCTTCTGGCAAGAATATCGCACTAATAAAGCTGCGGAAGCATTGAAGTCGATGGTGCGCACCACGGCAACAGTGTTGCGCCGTAGTAGCCACAGTGCTCAGCCGGCAAAAAAAGAAATAGCCATTAAGCATCTGGTACCCGGCGATATCATTTTATTATCTGCCGGGGATATGATTCCAGCTGATCTACGACTGATTAAATCCAGAGATTTGTTTATCAGCCAGGCCATTCTGACAGGTGAAGCGATACCCATTGAGAAATATGATGCCATGGGCGCCGTTACTTCAAAGTCAGTAGAGGCGAATGCCAGCAGTGAAAGCGAATTACTTGAGTTGTCCAATGTCTGTCTGATGGGGACTAACGTTGCCAGCGGGACAGCAATGGCAGTGGTTGTAGCCACTGGTGGACATACTTATTTCGGGTCGCTTGCTAAGTCGATTGTCGGCAATCGTGCGCAAACTGCCTTTGATCGTGGGGTTAATAGCGTCAGTTGGTTATTGATTCGCTTTATGCTGGTGATGGTACCAATTGTATTATTGATTAATGGTTTTACTAAAGGGGATTGGTCTGAAGCGGCGCTGTTTGCATTGGCGGTTGCTGTCGGATTGACGCCTGAAATGTTGCCGATGATTGTCAGCTCCAACCTGGCTAAAGGCGCGATAGCGATGTCGCGGCGAAAAGTTGTGGTTAAGCGATTGAATGCAATACAGAACTTTGGTGCTATGGATGTGTTGTGTACCGATAAAACCGGGACGTTGACACAAGACCGCATCATTCTTGAGCACCATTTAGATGCGCGCGGCAGTAATGACAGCAAAGTATTACAGTTAGCATGGCTTAACAGTTTTCACCAAAGTGGTATGCGTAATTTGATGGATCAGGCGGTCATCAAATTCAGTCGCGGCAAGCCAGAGATTGATGCTTTGCGTAGTTTCAATAAGGTTGATGAGCTGCCATTTGATTTCATCCGTCGCCGCCTATCCATTGTAGTAAAAGATGAGCAACAGCATCAGCAATTGATCTGTAAAGGCGCGGTGGAAGAGATGCTCAGCATCTGTACCCATGTACGTGAAGGTGATGAGATTTATGCGTTGGATGATGCTCGTCGCATGTCATTACTGGCGCTCGCCACCCAATATAATGAAGATGGTTTCCGTGTTTTGCTGCTGGCAACCCGTGAGCTGGGTAACCAAGTCAGTGAATTACCTCTAAACATTGCTGATGAGCGCGATTTAGTGGTTCAAGGCTTATTGACCTTCCTTGATCCACCCAAAGAGAGCGCCGAGGCCGCGATTACTGCATTACGTGAAAATGGGGTTGCCGTCAAAGTGTTAACCGGTGATAACCCTATTATTACGGCCAAAATCTGTCGCGATGTTGGGCTGGAGCCCGGTGAGCCTCTCAGTGGTCGAGCGATTGAGGATATGGATGATGAAACACTGGCGCGTGAGGTGGAACTGCGCACCGTGTTTACCAAACTGACACCATTGCAGAAGTCGCGAGTGTTGAAAATGCTGCAAAGCAATGGGCATACCGTCGGTTTCTTGGGTGATGGTATCAATGATGCGCCAGCATTACGTGATGCGGATGTGGGGATCTCAGTTGATACCGGAACTGATATTGCTAAAGAATCAGCCGACATTATTTTGCTAGAAAAGAATTTGATGGTGTTGGAAGAGGGCGTGATTAAAGGACGTGAAACTTTCGGGAACATCATCAAGTATCTGAATATGACGGCCAGTTCAAATTTCGGTAATGTCTTCTCCGTCTTGGTCGCCAGTGCTTTTATTCCGTTTTTACCAATGCTCGCCATTCATTTGCTGTTGCAAAACCTGATGTATGATATCTCTCAGCTCTCGCTGCCGTGGGATAAAATGGACAAAGAGTTTTTGCGTAAACCGCGTAAGTGGGATGCGAAGAACATTGGCCGTTTTATGCTATGGATTGGGCCGACTTCCTCCATTTTTGATATTACAACCTTCGCTCTGATGTGGTTTGTATTTGCTGCTAACAGTGTTGAACATCAGGCGTTGTTCCAGTCCGGCTGGTTCATTGAAGGTTTACTGTCGCAAACGTTAGTTGTTCATATGCTGCGAACACAAAAAATTCCGTTTATTCAAAGCACTGCGGCGTTGCCTGTGCTATTGACTACCGGGGTAATCATGGCAATTGGCATTTATATTCCATTCTCACCATTAGGGACACTAGTTGGGTTGCAACCCTTACCATGGCAATACTTCCCATGGCTGGCCGGCACGCTAATCAGCTACTGCGTCGTTGCGCAACTGATGAAGCAGTTCTATATTCGCCGCTTCGGTAAGTGGTTCTAACCGCTATTGTATCGATTCGAATCATACTGTTTTATATAACAAATCCGGGGCCATTTGGCCCCGGAATGATGAAACCCTTTTTATTGCTGACTATTCGTTACTGACGCGTATCACCAGCTTGCCGAAGTTTTTGCCCTCTAGCAGGCCAATAAAAGCTTGTGGCGCATTTTCCAGCCCATCGACCAGATCTTCCCTAAACTTGATTTTACCTTGCTCAACCCAAGGGGTCATTTGCTGCAAGAAATCACCAAAATGCGGGGCATAATCATCAAAGATAATGAATCCTTGCATCCGAATCCGCTTTCTTAAAATGATGCTTTGTAACAGGGGCAAACGGTCTGGGCCATCAGGTAACGCAGTGTCGTTATAGCGCGCAATTAAGCCACACACTGGGATACGCGCACGTGGGTTGAGTAACGGTAATACCGCGTCAAAGACGGCTCCACCGACATTCTCATAATAAATATCAATGCCTTTTGTACACACTTTTTCCAGCTGTTGCGCAAAATCGGTGGCCCGATGGTCGAGACAGGCATCGAAACCCAATTCTTCGACCACATAGCGGCATTTTTCTGCGCCGCCAGCCACGCCGATGACTTTACATCCCTTCAATTTACCGATTTGTCCGACAACAGAACCCACAGCACCGCTGGCTGCGGCGACCACGATCGTTTCACCGGCTTTGGGCTGACCAATATCCAATAAGCCCATGTAAGCGGTGAAACCTGGCATACCCAGCACCCCTAGGGCGCGTGAAGGGTGGGGGAATTGTGGCCCCAAATTGCGAATGCCCGTGCCATCAGAGAGTGAATAATCTTGCCAGCCGCTGCTGGCCAGAACCCAATCGCCGACTTGAAAGTCTGGATGTTTTGAAACTTCGACCCGTGAAACCGCACCCCCCACCATGACCTCACCCACTTCAACCGGGGGAGCATATGACGGCGCATCGCTCATTCGACCACGCATATAAGGGTCGAGAGATAGGTAGCGGGTGCGCAGTAGCACCTGACCCGCTGCGGGTTGTGGAATGGGCTGAATATCGAGTGTGAAATTTTCGGCAGTTGGTGTGCCGTGCGGACGTGAAGCTAGCAGAATACGGCGGTTATTCATTTTATCTTGTGGCATCAGATTCCCTTACCTGTAAGAAGTCAATCGGGGGAGTGACGATAGAGACTGCTGAAAATCATAGTAGAACTCTTCAGGATGGTTTCAGCTAATAGTGCGAAAGGCGTTGCTCTTTAGCCTGAGCAGACGCCATAAGAGGAAAGAGGGCGGTTAATCAAAGGGGAACAACGAGCACATCAACCATGCTGGTATTAATTAATCGGGCAGAGGAGCAAGAGAATTTATTCATCAAACTTGCACTATGATTGCCACATATCACCAGATCAACATGCTGTTTTTGGCAGAAATACGCCATGCTGTCGGCAAATTCGCCGTGTGCAATATTCCTGCTCTCAATGGGATAATCAGCATTGGCAGCCAACTCCGCCATAAATAATTGCGCTTCTTCTTGTATCACCGAGCGCAAATCACCCAGCATCGGTGCCGCATAGCTGCTGTACATTTCGGGCTCTGTGGTCAGGGTAATTAACGAGACCTTGCCATTATAGGGCCGAACGATGGAAACCGCTTTATTAACCAATTGTTGGCTATCAGGCGAAAGGGCAACTGCGACCAGCACATTCCTGTATCCCATAATTAAGCTCCTATAAGCACCGCTATAGCTTAAAGATTAGGGGATCACACCGTTAAGAAATGAGATGTCAGTCACACTTGGCTGTTGATGGGAGATAAATAAAGTTATATCAATAAGTTAATTAAACTGAATGGCACAGAAATAAGTAATGAAACTTATGTTTCAAACATTATTAATTAACTTATCTTACATTTTTGTCACAAGTCCCTTGCAAAAATGCGGATATGAACCAAAGTTGAAAATGTGCTGATGAAAATGTGTACGGGAGAGTGAAAATGAAACATGTAGTTACCTCTGTTGCCTTTTTTAATACGTGTTGTCGGTCTTTTTAACGCAAAAAGGCAAATAGGTTAATAAATAATCGAAGAATGACTTTTTTGGCAACCGCATAAATATTCGTTTAAACCTAATAGTTTCGGAGGGTAACTTATAGCATTGCCGAGTAATAAACCCCTATACCAGTCCTTAATACTGATAATTTCGAGTTAAGACAGATTTATGTTCTGCTATTTTACTTTGGGAATGCTTTTGTTCGAATTGATCTAAAAACACTAAGAATTGGGCCTATATCACTAGTTTTTTAGCTCTTTTCTGACTTCTGATTGTTTTTTGAGCACCAAGGTGGTTAAAAATCAATCAAAAAATGTGTTCTAGAGCGACTTTATATTTTATTTTTGTGATCAATGTCACATTACATTTAAAATGAATCACTAGTCACATTGTATGTGCTAACGATTCGGGAGTAGAGTTGGGCCTCTTTAGGAATAATCCTAATATTTTGTAAGAAAAGTTTCATGGCGCAGGTGCAATATCAGAGCAGCATAAAACTTCAGCTGCCAAGAGCCGTGACATGTAATTTCATACCAAAACGGTATTTTTGTAATGTAGCACCAGTAGGTTTCAATTACTTTTAGTTCTATAGGTACTAATTAACTGTATACGGGAAGGATCCCAGGTCTTGGGTGAAGAATACTATCATCCAACTTATGTTTTAAAACATAATCAGTCGGGATGTGTAAAATGAGTACGTCTGAATTACTCAAACATATTTATGATATTAATTTGTCATATTTGCTTTTAGCACAGCGGTTAATTAACGATGAGAAAGCCTCAGCGATGTTTCGTCTAGGTATTACCGATACCATGGCCGATGCATTATCACAGTTAACATTACCGCAGATGGTTAAATTAGCTGAGACTAACCAATTGGTGTGTCATTTCCGTTTTAGTGACCACAATACTATTCATCATCTGACGAAAGAATCTCGTGTGGATGACTTGCAGCAGATCCATACAGGAATTTTATTGTCGAGCCACTTACTCCACGAACTATCGTTAAAAGACGGTAGTGCGCCTAAGAAAAGAGCATGACTGATGGTTGAAAAAAGTATTGTCCAGGAAGCCAAAGACATTCATTTGGCAATGGAGTTGATAACTTTAGGCGCACGCTTGCAGATGCTTGAAAGCGAAACGCAACTCAGCCGGGGGCGTTTAATTAAGCTCTATAAAGAGCTGAGAGGCAGTCCACCGCCGAAGGGAATGTTACCGTTTTCGACCGATTGGTTTATGACTTGGGAACAAAATATTCATTCATCGATGTTTTATAACGCTTATAGCTTCTTGCTAAAAAGTGGTCAATGCACCGGTGTTGAGGCCGTTATTAAGGCTTATCGTCTTTACCTCGAACAGTGCCCTGATCAGTCCGGAATCCCGCCATTACTGGCGTTGACCCGAGCCTGGACTCTAGTTCGATTCGTTGACAGTGGTATGTTGCAACTCTCTGGTTGTAACTGCTGTGGTGGGACTTTTATCACCCATGCGCATCAGCCACGAAACAGCTTTGTTTGCAGTCTCTGCCAGCCACCTTCCCGCGCAGTAAAAAAACGTAAACTTTCTCCGCAATCTGCCGATATAACTTCACAACTGCTGGATGAGCAGGTTAGACGCGCAGTTTGAGTTTCTTTGAGTTGTCAGAATTTTCGGTTACAGCAGCGGTATGGATACCGTTCCTGTAACCGGTTAATGGCAACCAGCAGACTCAAAGGGTGCTAACGCCTCACCTTCCACCCACACACTTTGCTAAGGATATCGCGTGTTAGTTATTTTGGGTTATATCGTGGTCTTAGGTGCGGTTTTTGGCGGCTACATCATTGTTGGTGGTCACCTTGGCGCATTATATCAACCGGCTGAATTCTTAATTATCGGCGGGGCCGGTATTGGCGCGTTTATTGTGGGTAACAATGGTAAAGCGATAAAAGCCACGATGAAGGCAATGCCAAAATTGATGCGCCGCTCTAAATATAACAAAGTCCTATATATGGACTTAATGGCGCTGCTTTACCGCTTATTAGCAAAATCCCGCCAACAGGGAATGCTGTCACTGGAACGCGATATAGAAAGTCCATTGGAAAGCGAAATTTTCTCTAATTATCCAAGGATTTTGGCCGATAAGGTATTAGTAGAATTTATTACCGACTATTTGCGGTTAATTGTCAGTGGGAATATGAACGCTTTTGAAATCGAAGCTTTGATGGATGAAGAGATCGAAACTCACGAGCAAGAATGCGAAGTTCCGGCGGGCAGTTTGGCCATGGTGGGGGATTCTTTACCCGCGTTTGGTATCGTCGCTGCGGTCATGGGGGTGGTGCATGCTTTGGCTTCCGCGGACAGGCCTGCGGCAGAGCTTGGGGCACTAATTGCCCATGCGATGGTAGGGACATTCTTGGGTATTTTGCTGGCATATGGGTTCATCTCACCTTTAGCAACCTTGTTACGTCAGCAGAGTGCAGAAACAACCAAAATGATGCAGTGCATCAAGGTGACTCTGCTTTCCAGCCTAAACGGATATGCGCCGCAAATCGCAGTGGAATTTGGTCGTAAAACGCTCTATACCACTGAACGCCCATCGTTTATTGAGCTGGAAGAGCATGTGCGCAGAGTGAAAGCTCCGGCACCGCAAGCGACAGAAGAGGACGCATGAAGCATCAGAACCACCCCGTTATTCTGGTCAAAAAGCGCAAAGCCAAACATGGTGCAGCCCATCATGGCGGGTCATGGAAAATTGCTTATGCTGACTTTATGACGGCAATGATGGCCTTCTTTCTGGTGATGTGGTTGCTGTCGGTTTCCAGTCCGCAAGAGCTTACGCAGATTGCAGAATATTTTCGGACCCCGTTGAAAGTTGCCTTGACCAGCGGTGATAAAAGTAGCTCCAGCACCAGCCCAATCCCCGGGGGCGGTGATGACCCGACTCAGCAAGTGGGTGAGGTGCGCAAGCACATTGACTCCGAAGAGAGTCGGAAAGAAGAGTATCGGCTCAATAAGTTACGAGAAAAACTGGATCAATTAATTGAGTCAGATCCAAGACTGAGAGCATTGCGGCCACATCTACTGATTAACATGATGGATGAAGGGCTAAGAATTCAGATTATTGATAGTCAAAACCGGCCGATGTTCAAAATGGGGAGTGCGCAGGTTGAGCCCTATATGCGCGATATTTTACGTGCAATAGCGCCAATCCTGAATGACATCCCGAACAAAATCAGTCTGTCTGGTCACACCGATGATCTGCCCTATGCCACGGGTGAACGCGGTTACAGTAACTGGGAATTATCCGCGGATCGTGCCAATGCTTCACGGCGTGAATTGTTGGCTGGTGGTTTAGATGAAGGCAAGGTTTTACGTGTGGTGGGCATGGCGTCGACGATGCGGCTAAAAGAGCAAGCCTCTGATGATCCGGTTAACCGCCGCATCAGTATCTTGGTGCTGAATAAACAGACTCAGCATGATATTGAGCATGAGAATTTAGATAACAAAGCGCTGGATATCGAAAAAGCCGAGAGTTTGAAACAGATTGATTCTGCGGGAACGACGCCAGCAATTACTGCGCCAGCTGCTGTGACAACAGGGGCAGTTACCCCCGCAGCACCTGTGGTGACAACGGATGCAGCTAAGCCAACGCCGCCGCCGGTTACCACCGGTTCAGCAACGGCAACAATACCGGCGACGCCCGCCATTGAGCCAGTGAAAGCGGCAGCGCCGCCAGCAGCACAAACACAACAATCGAGCACGGGGAACATCACTCCGGCAGCCAACCGGCCAACGACATCGTTGCCAGCGGCACCGGCCAGTGATGTACCGGTCTCTCCGACAAGCCGCGACGCACAGTAGAGGTGACACCGTGAGCATGGATATTACCGCGTTTTATCAGACTTTCTTTGATGAAGCAGATGAATTGCTGGCAGATATGGAACAGCATTTGTTATTGCTGGATCCGCTGGCACCAGACAATGAACAACTCAACGCCATTTTCCGTGCCGCGCATTCGATTAAAGGCGGTGCAGCGACATTTGGTTTTTCGGTATTACAAGAAACAACCCATCTGTTGGAAAACCTGTTGGATGGTGCCCGTCGCGACGAAATGCGCTTAAGCACCGATATCATCAATCTGTTTTTGGAAACGAAAGATATTATGCAGGAACAGTTGGACGCCTACAAAACCTCTCAAGAACCTAACGCGGAAAGCTTTGAGTATATTTGTCATGCATTGCGCCAACTGGCACTCGAGGCCCTAGAGCAGCAAGGTAATTCCAGCAATACACCGGCAACTGATCAGAGTAGCGCAACCACTCCGGTAGCTGAAAGTAAAGTTGGCGGCAAATCTCCGGCTCTGGTGCAGGGCGGCATGCGTATTCGCCTCTCAGGGCTGAAAGAGCAAGAAATTCCGCTGATGCTGGAAGAGCTGGGCAATCTGGGTGAAGTCAAAGATCCGCACCAAACAGCCGATAGCCTCGAAGCGACGCTGATTACGTCAGTCAGTGAAGATGATATCAGCGCGGTACTCTGTTTTGTGCTGGAACCTGAGCAAATTAGTTTTGTATCAGATGAGTTGGCGCAACAGCCACCAACTGAAACGATGGTTGCAGCCGTGCCTCAAGCTGCGCCGACCCCGGTTGCGGAAGTTAAAAATGCAGCAAAAGCTGATGCGGTTGCAGCCCCTACCAGCGCAGAACATGTCAAACCAAAAGCCAAAGCGAGCGAATCTACCAGCATCCGGGTGGCGGTCGAAAAGGTTGACCAACTGATTAATCTGGTGGGTGAATTAGTGATTACCCAATCGATGCTGGCGCAGCGTTCCAGTACCTTGGACCCAGTGATTAATGGTGATTTACTTAATAGTATGGGGCAGTTGGAGCGCAATGCGCGCGACTTGCAAGAGTCGGTAATGTCTATCCGTATGATGCCGATGGAGTATGTCTTTAGCCGCTTCCCGCGATTAGTCCGCGATTTGGCCAGCAAGCTGAATAAGCAGGTTGAACTGACCTTACTTGGCAGCTCAACTGAACTGGATAAGAGCCTGATTGAACGCATTATTGACCCATTAACCCATCTGGTTCGCAACAGTCTGGACCACGGCATTGAAGATCCTGAAACACGTCTCGCCGCAGGGAAACACCCGGTGGGGAATCTGACACTGTCAGCAGAGCATCAAGGCGGCAATATTTGCATCGAAGTCCTGGATGATGGTGCCGGTCTTAATCGGCAGAAAATTTTGGCGAAAGCTCAATCGCAGGGTATGGCGGTTAATGAGCATATGAGTGATGAAGACGTCGGGATGCTGATTTTTGCCCCAGGATTTTCGACCGCCGAGCAGGTTACTGATGTTTCGGGCCGTGGTGTTGGGATGGATGTGGTTAAGCGGAACATTCAGGAAATGGGCGGCCATGTGCAAGTCAGCTTCCAGGCTGGCAAAGGGACGTCAATTCGTATTTTGCTCCCTCTGACACTGGCTATCCTTGATGGCATGTCCGTTAAGGTCAGTAATGAAGTCTTCATTCTGCCATTGAATGCCGTAATGGAATCACTGCAACCATTGGCTGAAGATTTACATCCACTCGCCGGTGGTGAACGCGTGCTGCAAGTGCGCGGTGAATATCTGCCGTTAGTTGAATTGTTCCGAGTATTTGATGTTGAGAATGCGAAAACAGAAGCCACTCAAGGCATTGTGGTGATTTTGCAAAGTGCTGGTCGTCGTTATGCACTCTTGGTAGACCAATTGATTGGCCAACATCAGGTGGTGGTGAAAAACCTGGAAAGTAACTACCGGAAGGTGCCAGGTATTTCAGCGGCCACTATTTTGGGTGATGGTAGCGTGGCGTTAATTGTTGATGTGTCGGCATTGCAGGCTTTAAACCGGGAAAAGCGTGTAATGGCTGATGACACAGCTGCCGCATAGCAGAAGTACCGGTATGAAGCCTGTATCGAACCCGTAATAAAACAGGTATAGGGCCGTGAAGTTTGTTTCCGGCTCTAAAAACAAACATAAATTCAACCTATTGATTGAAGGGTAAAAACATGGCAGGACTAGCAACCGTCACGAAGCTGGCTGGCGAAACGGTAGGACAAGAGTTCCTGATTTTTACGCTGGGCGCTGAAGAGTACGGCATTGATATTTTGAAAGTACAAGAGATCCGTGGCTACGACCAGGTGACTCGCATTGCTAACACCCCGGCTTTCATTAAAGGCGTCACTAACTTACGCGGTGTTATTGTTCCTATTATTGACCTACGGGTTAAATTTGCTCAACAGGGTGTCAGTTATAACGAAAATACCGTGGTTATCGTGCTGAACTTTGATCAGCGCGTGGTCGGTATTGTGGTTGACGGCGTATCTGATGTGTTGTCATTGACCACCGAACAAATCCGCCCAGCCCCTGAGTTTGCCGTGACTTTGGCAACCGAGTACCTAACTGGTTTAGGTTCACTGGGGGAAAGAATGCTGATTTTGGTTGATATTGAAAAGCTGCTAAGCAGTGAAGAGATGTCACTGATCGATTCCGTGGTTAAAGGCTAAATCACTGCATCTGGGTGATTGGGGTGAGTATTGCTCACCCCTGCAATTTGTAAGATTAAGGGGCTGAGGATTACCCCATGATGCGCCAGATAAAACGCCCCCAGCACTAGTCATTTTTTGCCCCGTCACATAGATTGCGGCGAACGAACTTAGAAATAGCACGGCACCTACCACATCCTCAGTAATAACTCTATTCCTCCTTTGACCGCAGTGCGTAATACCGCTACCAGTACGGTTACATCGGCTGGACCAGTAATTATGCGATCAACACCTTGAGCCATTGCAGCCTTAATAAGCAAATAATCTTATTGAGTGAGCCGTTAGAAAATACATAAGTGAATTTTATTAATAAGCGCTGCTATTAGCCTTCGAAAAATGGAACTTGACTATGTCATGGTGGGCGGTTTTTCACTGGGTGCTCTACAGGATTGCCTGCATTTTAATATGTGGGAAATAAACGCCTTAATACCAATAAAGATATAACCTTAGCAATAATTGTCATTTATACAGTGCTAATTTAATATATTTTATTCTTAATGGTGATTAGGAAAAAAATATCTAATGATTATAGTCAAAGGACATTTTATTGGCTGTTAAATTACAATGATTATTAATCAAGGAAGGTGTCATGTTAAAACCTATCGCTATTTCTCTGGGGTTAATCAGTTTATCCCTCTTTACATTTAATACTCAGGCAGATGAACCATTGCCCGATGAAGTCCGCGTTGCCTATGGTGGTAGTTCGCAGGTTTTGGTCTTGGCTAAAGTGGATGGTTCATTAGAAAAGGCACTTAACACTAAGGTGAAATGGGTGCAATTTGCCACTGGGGCTGATGCCCTAGGTTATTTTGCTAGTAATGCTATTGATATTGCCAATATAGGTTCAAGCCCTGCTGTCGCTGGTTTAGTTCGAAAACTTCCGATTGAGATATTTGGTATATCCGGCGTTATTGCCACTTCCGAACGCCTTATTGCTAAAGACTCAATTAATTCTTTGAACGATATTGAAGGTAAACGAGTCGCTTACCCACCTAATTCGACGGCGCAATATGCACTAGATGCTGCGATTGCTGTTAATCATATTGATCGTAATAAGGTGACATTAATTCCATTGCGCCCAGCAGAAATAGTGGCGGCTTGGAAACGGGGCGATATTGATGCGGGGTACGTTTGGGCTCCGTTTGCGCAAGAATTAGAGATCTCTGGTGGGCACCCAGTATTTGCGACGAAACAACTTCAGCAAGATGGTTACCTTATTTATAACAACTATGTGGTTAGAACGGCATTTGCCAAAGCGCATCCCGAGTTATTAAGCCAATTCTTACAAATACATCAGCAAAAAGTTGATGAGTTCAAACGCGACCCTATTAAAGCGGCGGCTATTGTAGCGAAAGATGTGGGTGCTCCGGTGACGACAGCAACCAATACATTATCGGGTTTGGAATACCCAACACTCCAACAACAGGAAACTGCACAGTGGTTAGGCAATGGTTCAGATACCGATAACAGTGGTATCGGTCAGGCGGTACATAAAACCGCGGGTTTCCTAGAAAGTATTGGCGAAGTTCGCCAACGCGACATACCTAATTCATTCGAGAAAGGCATTAATGTCAGTTACTTAAAGAATGCGATCGCCGCGCAGGCCCAGCAATAGGTTATTTATGAATCGAGTGCAACATGTTGCGTTAAGTGTCGGGGCGGTTATTTCATTCTTCTTGTTGTGGCAGGTGGTGGGGGCCGAGCAGTGGATTGATCCGCTGCTGTTACCGCCATTATCTGATATCGCACTTACCGCCAAAGAGTTACTGCAAGAGGGATATCGCCAGGTGCCCTTGTGGCAACACATTGCCGTGAGTGTGGCCCGAGCACTGAGTGCATTCGCCGTCGCTATCCTGGTTGGTGTGCCATTGGGATTAATTATGGGGTTATCTGAGCCCATTGCCGCATTACTTAATCCCTTTGTGCAGTTTTTGCGACCATTGCCCAAGATTGCGTTGATTCCCTTAGCGGTTGTCTGGCTGGGTATTGGTGAGTCATCCAAGTTCTTCCTGATTTTTATCGCCACCTTTCTCAGTGTGGTGGTGGGGGCATCTTCGGCGGTTGAACGTATTGGACGAGCCCGTATTCGCGTCGCACAAACCTTAGGAGCCAGTCGCCGTCAGATTTTTTTCCGGGTCGTACTGCCTGAAACTTTGCCTGAATTGTTTACCTGTGTGCGTTTGTCTATTGGTATTGGCTGGACCTCACTGATTGCGGCTGAAATGGTTGCGGCAACATCCGGATTAGGCTGGATGGTGATTAATGCCAGTTCATATTTACGAACAGACATTGTGATGCTGGGAATACTGTTGTTGGGGGGCATTGGTTATTTGCTGGATCTGCTGATTGTTGGTTTACAGCGCTTATTGGTGCCATGGGCAGGGAGAGAGTAATGCAAAGTGAAGAAACGGTGTCTATTGCAGTTAACCGGGTCAATCTGAGTTTTTCCGCCAAGCAGGGGCGGCAAAAAGTCTTGGAAGATATCTCTTTGACGATAGCCGCAGGGGAGTTTGTGGTACTGCTTGGGCCGTCGGGGTGTGGCAAATCAACCATTCTCAATTTAATTGCCGGGTTTGAGCGCCCCGATAGCGGCAATATTCAATGTCAGGGGAGTGTGGTTTCAACTCCGGGGCCGGATCGGGGAATGGTGTTCCAGCAGGCCAATTTATTCCCGTGGTTAACCGTGCGCGATAATGTCTCTTTTGGCCCACGTATGCAGGGCGCGACCCAAGAGGATATTTTGCCCGAGACGCAAGCATTTCTAAAGTTAGTGGGGCTGCAAGGGTTTGAAGACCACTATCCCTGGCAATTATCGGGGGGAATGAAGCAACGGGTGGCAATGGCCAGAGCTTGGTTACCTAATCCCGATGTCTTGCTGATGGACGAACCTTTCGGGGCATTAGATGCGCAGACTCGGTTAATGATGCAAGAGTTGCTGTTATCGGCTTGGCAGCAAACGGGTACCACGATTTTATTTGTGACCCATGATGTTGAGGAAGCTCTGTTTTTGGCAGATAGGATCCTCATTATGTCAGCACACCCCGGTTGCATAGTTGATGAAATAAGACTGCCTTTTGGCCGCCAGCGCGACATAGAGACACTGGCGCACGCTGAGGGTTACAGCGAAATCAAACAACGGGTACTGCATCGTGTTCGCAGCGAAGCTCGTCGCCATTTCAATGATTAATATAATATTATTAAGGAGTTATTATGCACCTTGCTCGATTCCCTCGCCTTTCTCTGGGCCATTTTCCGACGCCACTAGAAGCATTACCTAATTTATCTCGCTATTTGGGGGGCCCTAATATTTATATTAAACGAGATGATTGTACTGGACTGGCGACTGGCGGGAACAAGACGCGAAAATTAGAGTTTCTGTTGGCGGATGCGCTGCAACAAGAGGCTAATGTGATCATCACTCAAGGAGCTACCCAGTCCAATCATGTCCGTCAGACTATCGCGGCGGCAGCCAAGCTCGGTCTGGAGTCACAAGTTTTGCTGGAAAAGCGTGTTAGTGATTTTGGTGATGATTATCAGTTTTCAGGCAATATCCTGTTGGATCATTTGCTCGGTGGAACGATAGCGGGGCATCTGCCCGCGGGGACGGATATGCAGCAGGCGATGGAGCATCTGGCTGAGACATTACGAGCACAAGGGAAAAAGCCATATATCATTCCTGGCGGTGGTTCGAATCCCATTGGGGCATTAGGTTATGTTGCTTGCGCAGAAGAACTGCTTTATCAGTCCAGCCAGCAGCGGCTGCGAATAGATCATATTGTACATGCGACGGGTAGCACCGGCACTCAAGCGGGATTGGTTACAGGGCTTGTTGCCAGTAACAGCAACATTCCGGTGCTGGGTATCAGTGTTCGAGCACCTAAAGATAAACAAGAGCAAAATGTGTATTCTTTGGCGCAGCGAACTTGGGAACTGCTGGGAGTAAAAGGCGAATTTCCGCGCGAAGCGGTGATAGCTAATAGCGATTATGTCGGTGCGGGTTATGGTTTGCCAACCGATGGCATGCTCGAGGCTCTGAGACTATTGGCACAGCTAGAAGGTATTCTGTTGGATCCTGTCTACTCAGGTAAAGGAATGGCGGGCTTGATTGATTTGGTCCGTCGCGGGCATTTCTCACCAGAAGACAATATTGTGTTTATCCATACTGGTGGATCTGCCGGGCTGTTTGGCTATCGTCAGGTATTGGAGCTGGTGGGTCAGTATGACTAAGCCACTTTTATTCGGTGTGCTGGGTGGGATGGGGCCACTTGCGACGCTGGACTTATTGCAAAAAATCATTGAAATTACGCCTGTTAGCCGTGATCAGGAGCATTTGCCTGTCGTGACATGGAATGTCCCACAAATACCTGATCGGCAAAAAGCCTTAGCGGGAATTGGCGAATCGCCTTTGCCACAGTTGCTACATGCAATACAGCAACTGAATCAATTGGGTGTCAGCCATATCGCGATACCTTGTAATACTGCGCACCACTGGTATCCCCAATTGACCAGTGCCAGCCGGGCACCTATTCTGCATATTGTCGATATCGCCGTCGCACACATTGCTAACTTGCATCCACGGCCACAGCAGGTCGGGATTATTGCCACCGAGGCAACGTTGCAGGCGCAGTGGTATCAGGAGCGATTAGCTGCATTAGGCATCAGCACAATTTTACCGACGGAACAGGAACTAAAGACGTTATTCGTTCCTGGATGTTATGCGGTAAAACGGGGTGAGGTTGAGTTGGGTGGGCGATTATTGCAAGAATTGGCTACCGCCTTGCTAGAGCGCGGCGCGGAAAAATTAGTATTGGCCTGTACGGAAATTCCGCTAGCCTTTAATGCTATTGAATCCCAGCTACTTGCATTGAGTATTGATCCAACCTATGCCTTAGCCCAACACTGTGTGACGTTATGGCAACATTCACCAGCAGGACACAACCCCCAATATTTACCTGTGCCGCAGTAGCGGAAATATCACTGATACCTTGATACAATGACACTCTATTGAGATAGTGTGTCATTGAAATAAATAATGGTGAGTATCACTGTAGGTTTCAATATGATATTTAATTTTCAGCGATGAGTTGTAATTCAGATAGTTTCCGCCAGCTAACATCATCAATAAATATGCCATTAACCAAACGTTGCTGATAATTTCTTTGCTCCCACTCCCCGGGGAGTGTCAGTTGATTATCCGGATGAGAGCTACGTACCCAGTCTAATAGCGCTGGAATTTCTTGTTGATAACTCTGTGCACCACCCAAACGCTCGGGATCAATTAATATGGTCAGCATATTATTAATGATTCGCTGCTCTCCCGGTTCAGTATTTCGTTCGGTATTTCCTCCGGTTAATGCAGCCCCCAACATAGAGCAAATGAGCGCGAGGCCAGAACCTTTATGCTCACCAAATGCCCGCAATGCTCCAAAAGGTTCTTCCATCAAATAGCGAGGATCAATGGTGGCATTCCTCGATGATCTACCGCGCAGCCTGGCTCTAGCATACGGCCCTCATTCCAGGCAATACGTGCTTTATTACCGGCAATGACGCTGGTGGCAAAATCCAAAATGACGGGTTCGTTATGCAACAATGGAACTCCGGCGCAGAAAGGATTCGTTCCTAGTCGTGCTGACTGACCCTGCCAGGGAATGACATTGGCTCGATTGTTCACATTAGCAAAATGCAATGAGACCAGACCTGCCGCTGCCGCTTGTTCAGCCCAAGCACCAATACGGCCTAAATGGTGTGCATTTGCCAGACTCAGCACTGCAACTCCGTGTTGTCGAGCGCGTTCAATACCCAAAGTAATGGCTTGTTTACCCACTATCTGACCAAAGCCGTGCTGCCCATCAAATGAGATCAGAGCACCAAAATCTGTGATGACTTTTATGTTTGCCGCAGGGTTTAAACCCCCTTCATGAATGGCTGAAATATAGCGCGGTAACATGCTAACACCATGGGAGTCATGCCCCTTGAGGCTGGACTCAACCAAATTGTTTGCCACCTCGGCGGCGACCTCTGAATCTACCGAAATATCGATCAAGCGGTCGTGCAGATATTGCCGCAGAAAATGATGGCTAAAAACAGGCATTTTTTGCTCCGAAAATCACAATAGAATATCGCGAACTATAACGCCTCTAATGACTATCACATATAATATATATTGCTAAGGATAGCTTAAAATAAGCTACAGAATTTAAATGTTAATGTGATATTAATTATTGTCATTGCTCTGTTGCTTTTATTAATTATCGATTCTAGCTTATTCCAAAAGATAATTTATAAATGACATCCTTTAGCCCATAGGATGATTAAACTTATTAATTTAATCATCCCACTCAGTAATAGCGATAGTGGGATTATTCGGACATATATGAGGCAGGGAAATGAATAACTCAGCAAAAAATAGCAGCATAAAAAAAGTCACTGGAATTTTTACATTAACTTGCCTTGCACTAAGCCCCTTTGCTGTTCATGCCGAAGGTTCTATCAGTATTGCACAGCAATTCGGTATTGGTTATCTCATCCTTGATGTCGTGCGAGATCAGCAATTGATAGAGAAGCATGGTAAAGATCAAGGGATTGATATTAATGTCGACTGGCGCACTATCTCTGGGGCAACAGGGATGAATGAGGCGCTACTTTCTGGTGCTCTTGATGTCGCTTCTGCCGGGGTTCCGCCGATGCTGACTGTTTGGGACCGTACTCGTGGGCGTCAGAATGTAAAAGCGATAGCTTCACTGGGCTCAATGCCGAACTATCTGCTCAGTAATAATCCCGCGGTAAACAAGATCAGCGACCTTAGCGAGAAAGATCGCATTGCGGTGCCGGCTGCTGGTGTTGGTTTTCAGTCTCGCACCCTGCAAATTGAAACCGCTAAGCTGTACGGTAATAGCGAATATAAGCGTTTTGATACGATTACCGTTAGCTTGCCCCATCCCGATGCCAGTGCGGCTTTGATTGCTGGTGGCTCTGAAATTTCAGCCCATTTTTCCAGCCCTCCATTCCAATATCAGGCGCTAGAACATGCCAATGTCCATAAAATCCTCAGCTCCTATGATGTCTTGGGCGGGCCTGCGACATTTAATGTGCTCTACACCACGCAAAAATTTCATGATGAGAATCCTAAAACCTATCGCGCTTTCTACGATGCGTTGGCTGAAGCTTCACAGATAGTGAAAGCTAATAAAGCGGCGGCGGCTGAGACGTATATCCGAGTTGAAAAGTCCCGTTTGTCACCTGAATTGGTGAAGAAAATCGTCGAAGACCCGGAGATTGATTTCACTATCACGCCACAGCGAACCTATGTGTACGCTGATCAACTGCATCAACTCGGGATACTCAAGAATAGAGCCGACTCGTGGCAGGACTATTTCTTCGCCGAAGCCCATAGCGGGTCAGGTAGCTAAGCCATCGGCATCCTTTAACAATCAAAACCGACAATATTGCCAGATTACGCCGGAGGGGGCATGAACCGCATCATCAAAGAAATCTCACCACCGCCGCTATTGCAGGCCGATGGCGTGGGTTTGGAGTACCGTACTCGCCAAAAACGGGTACGTGCCACACATGATGTCAGTTTTGACGTCTATCCTGGCGACCGTTTTGTGCTGTTAGGGCCGTCAGGATGCGGTAAATCCAGCTTGCTTAAATCCATCGGGGGTTTTCTGCCGCCAGTTGACGGGGAAATTCGTCTTGAGGGGCAGGTGATTACCGAGCCAGGCCCGGACCGTATGATGGTATTTCAGGAGTTTGACCAACTGCCGCCGTGGAAAACCGTGTTGGAAAATACGTTATTTCCACTGGTGGCCAGCCGTCAGGCTAACCGCCAGCAGGCTCGCGAGCGGGCATTATATTATCTGGATAAAGTGGGGCTCGCCGGGTTCGCTGATGCTTACCCGCATATGTTGTCGGGTGGAATGAAGCAGCGCGTTGCTATTGCTCGAGCCTTGGCGATGCAGCCCAAAGTTTTACTGATGGATGAACCTTTTGCCGCGCTTGATGCACTGACCCGCCGTAAAATGCAGGAGGAGCTGTTAGCACTGTGGCAAGAGATCCGTTTCACACTGCTCTTTGTCACTCACTCGATCGAGGAAGCGCTGGTGGTCGGTAGCCGAATATTGCTGTTGTCACCGCATCCAGGGCGGGTTTGCGCTGAGGTAAACAGCCACCAGTTTTCTCTGGCGGACTATGGCAATGATGAATTTCAGTCCACGGCACAGCGTATCCATCATTTGCTGTTCCCTAATGAGCAACCGCAAGCTGCGGCGTCGCTCCTGTCGCAAGGTAAACAAAATGAGCATTCAACCGCCAATTCGCGCCGAATATCAGTTGGAACTGACTCCGCTCCAAGAGGTGGCGCTGGCACAGCCATTGCCATTGATTGTCCGCTGTTGGAACCAGCAATGGCTACGTCAGTTGAGCGTGTTACTAATATTGTTGGTGCTGTGGGAACTGGCCGCTCGCTGGCAGGATAACGACCTGATGTTTCCGGGATTTTTGCAGACATTGCGCGCATTGACCGAAGATATGTCCAGCGGTGAATTACCTGCCAAGGTCGCTAACTCACTGAGTACGTTGCTCAAAGGGTATGCCATTGGTAGCTTGCTCGCTTTGGGATTGAGTGCGCTGGCAGCTTCAACCCGTTTTGGTCGTGACCTGCTTCATGTGCTGACATCAATGTTCAATCCGCTACCAGCGATCGCCTTATTACCACTGGCGCTGTTGTGGTTTGGGCTAGGGGAGAAAAGTCTGGTTTTTGTGCTGATCCACTCGGTGATGTGGCCGATGGCATTGAATACTTACGCCGGTTTTCTGGGGGTCTCTGACACATTACGGATGGCGGGGCGTAACTATGGGCTGCGCAACTGGCGCTACGTGGCCTACATTCTTATCCCGGCGGCATTACCCTCAATTCTCTCGGGCCTGAAGATCGGCTGGGCCTTTGCGTGGCGTACCTTGATTGCCGCAGAACTGGTTTTCGGTGCTTCAAGCGGCCAAGGGGGGCTTGGTTGGTATATCTTCCAAAATCGCAATGAATTGTATACCGATAGGGTATTTGCTGGTCTGGCAACCGTGATTGTCATTGGTTTACTGGTTGAGGGGCTGATTTTCGCCAGTATAGAGAAACTGACCGTCAAGCGCTGGGGTATGCAGCGCTGAGGCCATTAACAGGAGTGAAAAATGCTGGCGATTAAAACCCCACAACATTATCTGAATCAAGACGGTATTAGCGGAAAAATCGGGCAATTTGTTGCGCCCTTGGCTCAAAAGGTACTTATCGTGACCAGTCCACGGGCGTGGTCGGCAGTGGAGAGTACGGTAACCACTAGCTTGCAACAACATCAGATCACTTTTCATCTCAGTTATTTGCCGGGAGACTGCACCCGTGCCGCCATTGATGAGCTTGCTGCACAAGCCCGGCAACAGGGGGCTGAACTTATTATTGGTGTCGGTGGTGGCCGGGTATTAGACAGTGCAAAGGCCGTAGGGCAAATACTGGGGCAATTGCCTGTCATCACTTTACCGACGATCGCGGCAACCTGTGCGGCATGGTCGCCAATCAGTGTTCTTTATGATGAGTCGGGGGCACATATTGGCCCTTTGCCTTTAGCCAGGTTACCGGTTTGGGTACTGGTGGACAGTCAGGTTATTGCCAAAACTTCCCCGCGCTATCTAAACGCGGGCATTATTGATGCTTTAGCTAAATGGTATGAGTTCCTTCCCTATCTACGTCATGGTGATGATGGGCTGGCGCTGATACTGAAATCGCAGGTTGCTAAGCAGGCATTGGATACCTTTAACACTTATGGGCAGCAGGCCATCGCGTCTAATCAGCGTCAGGAGGTCAGTGTTGCATTGCGAAAAGTCATAGATGCCGTCATTGCACTGGCGGGTTTAGCCAATAGCATGGCTGATGATATTCCACGTATCGGAATTGCTCATGCAATCCATAACAGCATGACCCGCTTGCCGGAGCTTCACCACTGGCTACACGGTGAAAAAGTGGGTTTCGGGTTGGTTGCACAGTCATTTATTGAGCACCCGGAAAAAGCAGACCGTAATGAGCTACTGTCACTATTAGCGCGTTTTGGTGGCCCATTAACCTTAGACGATTTGGGATTAAATCCACACGATACGCGAGTGAAAAAGATTGCCGAAGGGGTGGCTATCGCACCCAATATTGCGGCACGATTGCCGTTTTCATTGGCCCCAGAGCATATTGAATTAGCACTGCTTGCTACACAGAGTTTACGCGTTGAAGTGGTCAATCACTAAGGAGGAGGCATCCTTAATAAGATAATACTCTCCGCGCTAGCTTCAGCAGTTGCCGTGACGAGTCAGGGCTGATAAGAAGGGCCCTGACTATTTTGATATAGAGTGAAATAACAGGGGCGAAGCGACTCGCTATAAAATGTTAACCCCTGCGCAACCCGCTAAAATAATCCCTCACACCGGTAAAGTTCGCCCCTTTAGTGCCGATAACACACTTAATTAGACGTCTTATGTTTTGGCGTACCTGTGTTTTGACGTACTTATGAAGGGATAACATGTTCAAGCGTATGAAAGTGGTCACCAGCCTGCTGCTGGTGTTAGTGCTATTTGGTGCCTTACAGCTGGTTTCCGGTGGGCTTTTCTTTAACTCACTGAAAAATGACAAAGAAAACTTTGCGGTTTTACAAGTTATCCGCCAACAACAGTCAGTTTTAAATGAAAGCTGGGTCAATCTGCTGCAAACACGTAATACACTGAACCGTGCTGGCATCCGCTACATGATGGATGTGAATCACACGGGAAGTGGCCCGACGGTAAATGATCTTTTGGCCTCCGCCAAAGGGACATTGGGTGTGGCTGCGGAGCGTTTTACAAGTTATGAGCAAATTCCGCTGGATAGCCGACAGGATCCAGAGTCAGCTAAAAAATTAAAACAGACCTATGATCAATACTTTGGTGCTTTGACCGAGCTTATCCAGTTAATGGAAGCGGGCAAAATCAATGAATTCTTCGATCAACCGACCTCTAGCTTCCAGAATGCCTTTGAGCATGACTACAACACTTACCTGACACAAAATGATCGCCTGTATGCCTCCGCAGTGGAAGACAGCAATCAATCCTTCAGTTTTGCCATGGGAGTGATTGTTACCGTGCTGATTGTGGTATTAGCGGTGATTATCGTGGTGTGGCTGGGTATGCAGCATATCTTGATTAACCCACTGAAGCACTTGATAGAACATATCAAATATATCGCCAATGGTGATTTAACCCAGACCATCGAGGTGCATAGCCGCAACGAAATGGGCACCTTGGCTGCCAGCCTGAAACATATGCAATCTGAATTGGTAACCACGGTCAGTGACGTGCGCTTAGGGGCTGATGCTATCTATAGCGGCGCGTCAGAAATTGCGGCCGGTAATAATGATCTGTCCGCCCGTACTGAACAGCAAGCCGCATCACTGGAAGAAACTGCCGCCAGCATGGAACAGTTAACTGCCACCGTGAAACAGAATGCTGAAAATGCCCGTCAGGCTAGTCAATTGGCACTGAGTGCATCAGAAACCGCGCAGAAAGGCGGAAAAGTCGTGGCCAACGTGGTGCAAACCATGCACGAGATTGCCGGTAGCTCACAAAAAATTGCGGATATTACCAGCGTCATTGACGGCATCGCTTTCCAAACCAACATTTTGGCCTTAAATGCCGCGGTTGAAGCCGCGCGCGCCGGTGAGCAAGGCCGAGGTTTTGCTGTGGTTGCGGGTGAAGTTCGTAATCTGGCACAGCGCAGTGCCCAAGCAGCAAAAGAAATTAAAGGCTTGATCGAAGATTCGGTCAGCCGTGTCGATATGGGCTCGGTTCTGGTTGAAAGCGCCGGTGAAACCATGGGCGATATCGTTAATGCCGTGACCCGCGTCACTGACATCATGGGTGAAATCGCTTCCGCCTCTGATGAGCAAAGCCGTGGTATTGATCAAGTCGGTCAAGCTGTTACCGAAATGGACCGCGTCACACAGCAAAACGCCTCTTTGGTGGAAGAATCTGCTTCTGCCGCCGCCGCACTGGAAGAGCAAGCCAGTATGTTAACCCAATCCATGTCCGTATTTGTTCTGCGTATGGATAACGGTAGTACCACAAGAGATGTAAGAAAACCAAAGCAGCCGACACAGGATAAGAGCGGAACTGCTAAAAAAACACTGGGAAGTGACCTGCAAGAGAATTGGGAAACTTTCTAGCGCCCCCTACACAAAAGACCCTAAATAATTCGAGTTGCAGAAAGGCGGCAATTAAGAGAATCCCCAAGAGCTTGCATCAATAAGTGACTGGGGTGAACGAAGGCAGCCAACGCGCATGCAGCTTGAAGTATGGCGGGGATAAATAAAGCCGGACAACGAGCCGGCTGAGAAGAGGTTACGATGTTTGGCCGAATCCGGATTTCTACCAGCTTTTTCCTGTTACTGATGTTGATTTGTTCAATACAGTTAATTTCAAGTGGTCTGTCATTTACTGCTTTTCGTTCAGACTATCAAAATTTAAACCGTGTGGATCTCAGTAGTCAGCAACGGGATGCATTAAGCCTCAGTTGGGTATCCTTGCTTCAGGCGCGTAATACCTTAAACCGAGCGGGGACTCGCTCGGCTCTCAAAGTACCTCAGGAGCAAGTCAACGCGTTAATGGGGAATGCACGTAGCTCATTACAGAAAGCTGATCTCTATTTTAATCAGTTCCTGGCGGTGCCACGTCTGGATGAGAGTGATACCGGTGGTGAATTGATGGATGCCACCAAAAACAGTTATCAGAACCTGCGTACCTCATTACGAGAATTAATCGATCTGCTGGAAGCCGGTAATTTACAAGGCTTTATGGACCAGCCCACCCAGAAGACGCAAGATTTGTTTGAAGCCGATTTTGTGCAGTATTTGCAATATGCCAATGAGGTAATTGCTGAAGCAGGCACTCAGAATCAGCAAGCTTACCATCTCTCCATGTGGATATTTGGTGGCGCGATTCTGATGGTGATTGTGATGGCTATTTCTTCACTGGTCTGGCTGCGCACGATGTTTGTCACACCACTGAAGATTATGCGAGCTCATTTTGATCGCATCGCTGAAGGGGATTTATCCGGTCAAATCTATGTCTCTGGTCGCAATGAAATCAGCCAGATGTTTGCCAGCTTACGCACTATGCAGCGCTCGTTGATTACGACGGTTAGCCATGTGCGCGACGGCACCGAAGCCATGTTAACGGGCATTCAGGAAATCTCGGCCGGTAATAATGACTTATCAGCACGAACTGAGCAGCAAGCGGCATCATTGGAACAAACTGCGGCGAGCATGGAGCAGTTAACCGCGACCGTGAAACAGAATGCGGATAACGCCCGTCAAGCCACATTACTGGCGCAAGATGCTTCGGAGACGGCGGCCAAAGGAGGGGAATTGACGGGAAGTGTTGTCACAACAATGCACGATATTGCCACCAGTTCGCAGAAAATTGGCGCTATTACCAGTGTTATTGATGGCATTGCATTCCAAACCAATATTCTGGCATTGAATGCGGCCGTTGAGGCTGCCCGTGCCGGTGAGCAAGGCCGTGGTTTTGCGGTGGTTGCCGGTGAAGTGCGTAATTTAGCCCAGCGCAGTGCGCAGGCAGCAAAAGAAATCAAAGGGTTGATCGATGAATCGGTCAGCCGTGTTCGCCAGGGCTCCACACTGGTCGAAAATGCGGGAACTACCATGGAAGAGATCGTTCGCTCAGTGACTCGGGTTACCGACATTATGGGTGAAATCGCTTCCGCTTCGGATGAACAAAGCCGAGGCATTGAGCAGGTTTCACTCGCAGTAACACAAATGGATCAGGTCACTCAGCAAAACGCCGCATTAGTGGAAGAGGCTGCGGCTGCGGCTAACGCATTGGAAGAGCAGGCAAGTATGCTCTCTAATGCAGTGTCTGTTTTTCGTTTGGAGCAGGGTAGCGACAACGGGGAGGGGCAGGCAGCAGACGGCAGTGGTAAGCAATCGGTTGTAAAAGCCACGGTCGCAAAGGAAATCCCAGATTGTCAAACGACGTAACAAAGACTGTGTTGCGGGGTGAGGCCGAATGAAACCATCATCGATGAAGTCTTCATTAATGAAAGAATCTACTCAGCCGTCACCCCAAGAGTCTGGGTCGATTCTAACCCAGATGATTCAACGGCTCCCGCTGTCGGATGTGCATTTCCGGCGCATTTGCCAACTTATTTATCAACGGGCCGGGATTGTCCTGGCCGAACACAAACGGGAAATGGTCTATAACCGCTTGGTCAGGCGGCTAAGGTTACTCGGGATTAACGATTTTGGTCAATATCTTGCGTTGCTGGAGACCGATCCAAACAGTGCTGAGTGGCAGGCATTTGTTAATGCATTGACCACTAACCTGACGGCATTTTTCCGTGAGGCGCACCATTTTCCGATTCTGGCTGAGCATGCTCGCCAGCGAGCGGGAAATTATTCGGTATGGAGTACGGCAGCATCGACTGGCGAAGAGCCTTATTCCATCGCTATGACCCTAAGTGATGCGTTGGGAAATCGTTCGGGTTCCTGCCATGTAATGGCCAGCGATATTGATACCCAAGTGTTGGAAAAAGCCACCAGTGGCGTATACCGACAAGATGAATTGCGCTCGTTGTCCGCACAGCAAATGCAACGCTATTTCTTGCGTGGCACCGGCCCTCATCAGGGCATGGTGCGGGTGCGGCCAGAGTTGGCCAACATGATTCAGTTCCAGCAACTCAATCTGTTGGCGCCTGAGTGGGCATTGCCTGGGCAGTTTGACGCTATTTTTTGCCGTAATGTGATGATTTATTTTGATAAAGAGACGCAGGAGCGCATCCTGCGTCGCTTTGTTCCTTTGCTAAAACCCGGTGGCTTGATGTTTGCAGGTCATTCGGAGAATTTCAGTCAAATTAGTCGGGAATTCTATTTGCGCGGGCAGACCGTTTATGGACTGACCAAGGAGAGGTGATGAGTAAAATCAGAGTATTGTGCGTTGATGATTCTGCATTGATGCGCCAGTTAATGACGGAGATTATTAACAGTCACCCGGATATGGAAATGGTTGCGGCAGCACCTGATCCATTGGTTGCCCGTGATTTGATCAAAAAATTCAATCCGCAAGTTTTGACTCTCGATGTTGAAATGCCGCGGATGGATGGTTTGGATTTCCTTGAGAAATTAATGCGGCTGCGGCCCATGCCGGTAGTGATGGTTTCATCATTAACTGGCAAGAACTCCGAGATAACCATGCGGGCGCTGGAGTTGGGGGCGATCGATTTTGTCACCAAACCGCAACTGGGTATCAGAGAGGGGATGCTGGCTTACAGTGAGCTGATTGCGGAGAAAATCCGTACCGCGGCTAAAGCGCGTTTGCCGCAACGTGGCCCGGAACATGCCCCGGTGATGCTCAGCCATACACCTTTGCTCAGTAGTGAAAAGTTAATCGCCATCGGCGCATCAACCGGTGGGACGGAAGCGATCCGAACTGTCTTGCAGCCTTTGCCGCCGACCAGTCCGGCCTTATTGATCACGCAGCATATGCCACCGGGTTTTACCCGTTCATTTGCCGAGAGGCTCAATAAATTGTGTCAGATTACGGTGAAGGAAGCAGAAGACGGTGAAAGGGTATTGCCCGGACACGCATACATTGCACCCGGTGATCGGCACATGGAACTGGCGCGCAGTGGTGCAAACTATCAGGTGCGTATTCATGACGGGCCGGCGGTTAATCGTCATCGCCCCTCGGTCGATGTCCTTTTCCGTTCTGTCGCGCAGTATGCCGGACGTAATGCCGTCGGTGTGATTCTGACGGGAATGGGCAATGATGGTGCTGCCGGTTTGTTGGAAATGCATCGTGCAGGCGCTTATACCATCGCACAAAACGAAGCCAGTTGCGTGGTGTTCGGTATGCCGCGTGAAGCTATCGGAATGGGTGGGGTTAATGAAATCCTGGAGCTGAATCAGATAAGCCAGCGGATGTTGGCGCAGATCAGTAGCGGGCAAGCCTTGCGCATCTAGTCACTCTTCGTCCTTGACGTTACAGGAGGAGTGAGCTGCCTACTGGCAACGTCAATGACCTTGGCTGATATTACTGGATATAATTTTTCTATTATAAACAAGATATTGGTATTTAATCGCTCAGCGGTGAGCAACAAACTTTAGGAGTTAGTATGGCGGATAAGAATCTCAGATTTTTGGTGGTAGACGATTTTTCGACCATGCGTCGTATTGTCCGAAACCTGCTAAAAGAGCTGGGTTTTAACAATGTGGAAGAAGCCGAAGATGGTGTAGACGCATTGAATAAATTACGTACGGGTGGTTTTGATTTTGTGGTTTCCGACTGGAACATGCCAAATATGGATGGCCTGGACCTGTTGAAAACTATCCGTGCTGACGGTGCTCTTGGTACTTTGCCAGTTCTGATGGTAACTGCGGAAGCTAAAAAAGAGAATATCATCGCAGCAGCGCAAGCCGGTGCCAGTGGTTATGTAGTGAAACCTTTCACTGCCGCTACCTTGGAAGAGAAGCTCAATAAGATTTTTGAAAAGTTGGGTATGTAAGGAGGCGAGATGAGTAACCATCAAATGCCCGCAACAGATGCGGCGTCAGCCAGTGATATAATCAGCCGTATTGGTCAGCTCACACGGATGCTGCGTGATAGTTTACGTGAGTTGGGTCTTGACCAAGCCATTGCTCAGGCTGCAGAAGCGATTCCTGATGCTCGCGACCGTCTGGATTATGTGGTCCACATGACGGCACAAGCCGCTGAAAGAGCATTAAACTGCGTTGAAGCAGCGCAGCCGCGCCAGAATGAGCTGGAGTCTTCGGCTAAAGCGCTTAAAGTTCGCTGGGATGAATGGTTTGCAAATCCAATCGAGCTTTCAGATGCCCGTTCGCTGGTCACGGATACCCGCGATTATCTGGATGTGGTGCCACAACATACATCATTTACCAATGCGCAATTGTTGGAAATCATGATGGCGCAAGATTTCCAAGACCTAACTGGTCAGGTTATCAAGCGCATGATGGATGTGGTGCAAGAGATTGAGAAACAACTATTAATGGTGTTGATGGAGAACATTCCAGATATGCCATCCAAACCGCAGAAACCCACTGACAGCCTGCTCAATGGGCCGCAATTGGATAAAAATGGAACTGGCGTTATTGCCAATCAGGATCAGGTTGATGACCTGCTTGATAGCCTGGGCTTCTAATAGGCTCTGAACCCTGTAGCGGATAGTGAATTATACGGTGCAGATGAGGCTACTCTTTGTAGTAGATTAGATCTCATCTGCAACTCTTCTTTGGCTTATTAGCCGCGCTATTTCATCCTGACCATCGGCGTTTATCAAGTATCAGTCATTCATTTTAATAATAAGGTTATATTGCTTGGTGACTGTTTTACATTGATTTTCTGTTAATTTTTCATTGAATTTAATAAATAAGTTTTCGGTATAAATAATAGGCTCTTTATTGCGCTCTATTTTATAGCCATGACCGACAAATCTAACGTCAGTGTTTGCGGCAATATTTTCTTTTAATTTATTGATTTTATTGGCATCAGATTGCACGCTGACAACGTAGACCTCTGCTGAGGCGATGGTGAAAACGACCTGATACTCGATGTTATCTGTCATCGCATTGAGCATCATTACTGCGAAGTCTTTTCCTGGAAACATTCTAATAATCAGTATTTCACTTGATTTTATTATGGATAATATTTTTCTTTTATGATTTTGAATATCATAAGTCACATCGAATCTTTTCATCTCAATTTCCTTTTGATATGTTTTGTTTATCATTTAACTCTGTAGGTTTATTATTTAAATTGAGTTTGTGTGGGTAACAAAATAACTGAATTTAATTCTTTTTTTATATCACATCAAAATACACTGTTTATAAAAAATTCATTATAAAACATGAATAAGCCAATAATGATGTTGGAGGCTCTTGATGTTCGAGTGCTGAGTGAGCCGAAGAGGGCCACTGCGGGCACTGATCCGAGAAATAACCGCCTAATTGCAGCTTTGTTCCATCCATAGGCTAGCTGAATGTTTGTCATGCTAAGCAGCAATTTTATTTTTCATTCATTTCTCTGATATGGGAACGCTTACGCTGAACAGGAATACCTGCTGTGGCTGAAGATAGCGATCTGGAAAAAAGCGAGGAACCCACAGCCCACAAGCTGGAGAAGGCTCGCGAAAAAGGCCAGATCCCGCGCTCGCGCGAACTGACCTCGATGCTGATGCTCGGGGCCGGTTTGGCGATCTTGTGGGTTTCGGGAGAGTCGATGGCGCGACAACTTGCCGCCATGATTGCCCAAGGTTTGCATTTTGACCACGGCATGGTGAGTGATGATAAGCAAATGCTGCGGCAAATTGGCATGCTGTTGAGGCAAACACTGATGGCGCTGCTGCCGATTTTCGCGGGCTTAGTGATTGTGGCGCTGGCAGTGCCGATGCTGTTGGGCGGCGTGCTGTTTAGCGGCGAATCGATCAAATTTGATCTAAAGCGGATGAGCCCTATCGCGGGCTTAAAGCGAATGTTTTCTTCTCAGGCGCTGGCTGAGTTGCTGAAAGCGATTTTGAAGGCGACCTTGGTTGGCTGGGTTACCGGCATATTCCTGTGGCATAACTGGCCAGATATGATGCGGCTGATGGCGGCGCCTCCGGTCGCGGCTTTAGGCGATGCGCTGCATCTGATTATCTTCTGCGGATTGGTGGTGGTGCTTGGTTTGACGCCGATGGTCGGCTTTGACGTATTCTTCCAGATAACCAGCCATATTAAAAAGTTACGTATGACTAAGCAGGAAATACGTGATGAATTCAAAGATCAAGAAGGTGACCCGCACGTGAAAGGGCGCATACGTCAGCAGCAGCGAGCGATGGCCCGCCGGCGGATGATGGCGGATGTCCCCAAAGCCGATGTGATAGTCACTAACCCGACTCACTATGCGGTGGCTTTGCAGTATAACGAAGCAAAAATGAGCGCGCCGAAAGTCTTGGCGAAAGGGGCGGGGGCTGTTGCGCTACGCATCCGTGAATTGGGGGCTGAACACCGCATTCCTTTATTAGAAGCGCCGCCGCTGGCCAGGGCATTATTCCGGCATAGCGAAGTAGGCCAACATATTCCAGCCACCCTGTATGCAGCGGTGGCAGAAGTCCTTGCCTGGGTCTATCAGCTGAAACGCTGGAAGCGGGAAGGTGGGCTAATCCCGAAAAAACCTGAACATCTGCCGGTACCGGAAGGACTGGATTTTGCAACAGAGAGTGAGACTGACTAATGGCTAACTTGGCCGCCCTGCTACGTTTACCGGGCAACTTTAAAGACACGCAGTGGCAAATTCTTGCCGGGCCAATCCTGATCTTAATGATCTTGTCGATGATGGTGTTGCCGCTCCCGCCGTTCATCCTTGACTTGCTGTTTACCTTCAATATCGCGCTGTCCATTATGGTGCTGTTGGTGGCGATGTTTACCCAGCGCACGCTGGATTTCGCGGCATTCCCCACTATTTTGCTGTTCTCAACATTGCTGCGCTTGTCATTAAACGTTGCCTCAACCCGTATCATCCTCATGGATGGTCACACCGGTGCAGCGGCAGCGGGCCGGGTTGTTGAAGCCTTTGGTCACTTCCTGGTGGGCGGTAATTTTGCCATTGGTATCGTGGTCTTTATCATCTTAGTGATTATCAACTTTATGGTTATCACCAAAGGGGCCGGGCGTATTGCCGAAGTGGGCGCGCGTTTTGTGCTGGATGGGATGCCCGGTAAGCAAATGGCGATTGATGCTGACTTGAATGCCGGATTAATTGGTGAAGATGAGGCGAAAAAACGTCGTTCAGATGTCACCCAAGAAGCGGACTTCTACGGCTCAATGGACGGGGCCAGTAAGTTTGTGCGCGGTGATGCGGTTGCCGGGTTACTGATCATGGTGATTAACGTGGTCGGCGGCTTACTCGTTGGGGTACTTCAGCACGACATGGCCGTCGGTCATGCGGCAGAAACTTATACCTTGCTGACCATCGGTGATGGCTTGGTTGCCCAGATTCCGGCATTGGTTATCTCCACCGCCGCCGGTGTTATTGTGACTCGCGTCAGTACCGATCAGGATGTCGGCCAACAAATGGTCACCCAGTTGTTCAACAACCCGCGGGTGATGGTTTTGAGTGCCAGTGTGCTGGGCTTGCTGGGGATGGTCCCGGGGATGCCAAACTTTGTCTTCCTGCTGTTCACGGTAGCGTTGCTGGCATTAGCCTGGCGCTTACGGGGTAAACAGACACAGCAGCCGACAGAGGCAGAATCCCCAGTCATACAGGATCAACAACAAGCTACTGAAGCCACATGGTCAGATGTTCAATTGGAAGACCCGCTGGGTATGGAAGTGGGCTATCGCCTGATTCCTATGGTGGATTTTCAGCAGAATGGCGAGCTACTGGGCCGAATTCGCAGTATCCGTAAAAAGTTTGCCCAAGAAATGGGCTATCTGCCGCCGGTGGTGCATATCAGAGATAATCTGGAACTGCCGCCAGCAAGCTATCGGATATTAATGAAAGGGGTCGAAATTGGCAGTGGTGAAGCTCATCCCGGCCGCTGGTTAGCCATCAACCCGGGTAACGCCGTTGGGACATTACCGGGTGAGGCCACACATGATCCGGCCTTTGGTTTGGCGGCGGTATGGATTGAAAGTGCATTACGTGAACAGGCGCAGATTCAGGGCTTTACCGTGGTAGAGGCGAGCACCGTGGTGGCGACGCACTTGAACCATCTGATTAGCCAATTTGCGAGTGAGCTGTTTGGCCGTCAGGAAACCCAGCAGCTACTGGATCGTGTTTCGCAAGAGATGCCGAAGCTGACCGAAGATTTCATCCCCGGAGTGGTGACCCTAACCACGCTGCACAAAGTGTTGCAAAACCTGTTGCTGGAGCGAGTATCAATCCGCGATATGCGCACCATCATTGAAACACTGGCCGAGCATGCACCAAATCAAACTGATCCTTACGAGTTAACGGCGGTGGTACGTGTTGCATTGGGGCGCTCAATTGCACAGCAATGGTTCCCAGGCACCGGTGAAATTCAGGTTATCGGGCTGGATGCCGCACTGGAGCGCTTGCTGTTACAGGCACTACAAGGCGGTGGCGGTCTGGAACCGGGGCTGGCTGACCGCCTGTTAGAGCAAGCCAAACAAGCGCTGCAACGTCAAGAGATGCTGGGAGCACCGCCAGTGTTGCTGGTTAATCATGCACTTAGGGCATTATTAGCGCGCTTCCTGCGCCGCAGTTTGCCGCAGATGGTGGTGCTGTCTAATCTGGAAATTGGTGATAATCGCCAAATTCGCATGACGTCAACAATAGGAGCGGCCTGATGCCGATTCGTCTTCCTCAAGTCATTATCGGTAGTTTGCTTTCGCTCGGTTTGTTGCCATTGCATGCGGCAGCTTCGGGCTCTTGGGTGGCAGACGATATTGGCGTGACGCAGAGCCTGCGGGGCGTGGCGACATCAGCAAAACCGCTGCGTTCACCTGTGGCACTGGCTCAGGAAAACGCGCGGATTGTTTCAGTAGGCTGGCGCTACCAATTAATGTCGGCAGCACCAGATGGGTTGCAGGTGAAGTTATGCACACCAACCCGTTGTATGCCACTTGAAGGTGGCAGTGGGCAGAGTCGGGGGCTTGCTGGTGAAGCCGCCGCGACCCAACTGACTTTTGTTTATTTCATTGCGGGCAAAGGCCGAGTAAACCCGCCGCTACAAGTGATCAGCAACCAAGTACTAGTCAATTATCGTTAAGCTACATCCGCCGTCAACCTACACCCATATCGGGTAAATGCAGGCATAGCATATAGGCAGTGGCGGATGATTGTTGAGCTCTTTAGCCTGTGCCACCGAGTGTATTGACATCGCCATTACACTGCAAAAAAACAAACTAAATAACATGCGCTGTATTTTCATCTTTCCTCCTTGAAACCAAGCAAAGAGTTGCTTAGTCACGCCACATTAGCGCATCGCGAAAAACTCAAAGAACTTATTTTATGAATAGGATTGCAGTTATTTTAATAGTGAAAAACTATATTAAATAATTTATTAGCCATCTATTTAATATCTTTGTTATTTATTTGGCATTCACTTTTTAATAAATAAAATAATTTTTCATTCTAAGTTTAGATTATGTGCTACTTTAAATTAATCGTGAAAATTTAGAGGGAGGCATTAATGCATTCTTATTATACTAAATTAATAACCATAAATACTATATTAAAAATTATATTTTTGTCTTTTTTAATATTCATGATATTTACTGTGGGCGCTTCATGGAAATATAATGTCAACGATCAGTGGCAAGCTGATGCCGTAGATGTGGAAATGGCTAAAGAATATCGATACGACGAGGCAGTCAATAGGTTGGTAAATGCCAGTACTCGCTTGGCTTCCTCTGAGCGTGTACCCGAAATTGCGCACTCAATGGCAAATGATATGACTAATCAAGAGATAAAGAATTGGCTAAACCAATTTGGCACTGCACAAGTTAATGTTAATTTTAATAAAAAACTCTCCCTTAAAGAAAGTTCTATTGATTGGCTTATTCCTTGGCATGAGTCTCTTTCTCATGTGTTTTTTAGTCAATTTGGCTTTCGTAATAAAGACAGTCGAAATACGCTTAATATTGGCGCCGGGGCTCGTATCGCGCAGGAAGCTTGGATGTACGGTTTTAATACTTTCTATGATAATGATTTTACTGGGCACAACCAACGTATTGGCTTTGGTGTTGAAGCATGGGCTGACTATTTACAATTATCAGCTAATGGTTATTTTCGCCTCAATGGTTGGCACCAGTCCCGTGATTTTTCCGATTATAATGAACGGCCTGTTTCTGGGGGAGACTTGCGAGCAAAGGCTTATTTACCTGCACACCCTCAACTAGGCGGGAAATTAATATATGAGCAATACTCTGGTGAACGAGTCGCTTTATTTGGTAAAGATAATCTACAACGTAACCCTTACGCGGTTACCGCCGGGCTTAATTATACACCAATACCCCTCTTCACTCTTGGTGTTGATCAGCGCATGGGGAAAAGCCGCAAGCATGAAACTCAGTGGAATTTTCAAATGGATTATCGCCTGGGAGAGAGTTTTTACTCACAAGTGAGTTCTTCGGCAATAGCAGGAACACGTTTGCTCACTGAGAGCCGTTATAATCTTGTTGAGCGAAACAATAATATCGTACTGGATTACCAGAAAAAAAATATCCTCAAATTGATATTATCCCCCGTGAAGATTGTTGGCCAACCAGGTCAGAGTTATCCCATTAGCGCACGAGTACAAGCCCAATATGGGGTAAAACATATCGTCTGGAATGATGCGAATTGGGTTGCGGCTGGTGGCAAACTAATACCATTCAGTGCCACGCAGTTCAGTTTACTTTTACCGCCTTACCAGCGCGTGGCCCAAACCGATCAGACTGCTGTTCGTAGCCATGCCGAACAGGCTGCGAACACTTACACTTTGTCGGCGGTTGCTGTTGATGATCACGGGAATCGTTCTAATTCATCAGAATTGACTATCACTATTCAGCAACCCCAATTTTGGATCACATCAGCGGTCATCGGTGATGGTGCGCCAGCGGATGGCCGCACGGCAATAACCGTTGAGTTTACAGTTACCAATGCTGATAAAATGCCCATAGTGGGGAAAGATGTGGTCATCACGGCCAGTCATGGTGCGCTCCCCAGTAAAATAACTGGAAAAACAGAGGGTAATGGGACTGCGCGTATTGCACTAACCAATACGACTGCTGGTCCGTCGATAGTAACTCTGGACGTTGAGGGGCAACAGCAGAGTGTCAATATCCGGTTTACCACTGATTCTGCCCCTGATATAACTCGCTCACGCTTTACTGTCTCTGAGCCAGATATTGTTGCTGACGGCACAATGAGCTCAATACTCTCGTTTGTACCTCTTAATAAAGATAATAATTTTATTAGTGGAATAAAGAATATAGATTTTATTCAAAGTGGTGTCCCGGTGACTATTAGTGCGGTCACGGAAAATATAGATCACTATACTGCCACTCTGACAGGAGATAAGGTGGGCTATGTTACTATTACGCCACAGGTTGATACTCAGGAATTGAGCACATTACAGCAAAAAATAACATTATTCCCAGTACCAAAGATAACCAATATTGCGGTCAATGGCGAACAGTTCGCTACGGATAGAGGGTTCCCGAAAACGGCGTTTGAGAAGGCGACTTTCCAATTAGTGATGAATGACAATATTACTAATAATACTCAGTATGACTGGACATCATCATTCGCAAGCCATGTCGCGGTTAATAATCAAGGACGGGTGACCTTTATCTATAAACCCTTTGGTACATTGACTGTGGCCGCGAAAAGTAAAAAATTCCCGAGTTATACAGTCTCTTATCAATTCAAACCTAATTTATGGATATACTCCACTGGTAAAGGACCGATAACAGCTTTAGAGGCGAGCAGAAAATGCCAGGGTTCGGATCAATCAACACTGATTGATTCCTCACGGGCAACTAATGGGGCACGTGCGCCGGATGGCACGTTGTGGGGAGAATGGGGAAGTTTAACCGACTATGGTTCAGGTTGGTCAGCTGGCGAATATTGGACCAAAAAGACCAGCACAGATTTTATCGTCATGGATATGGCAACAGGTACACTACAGTCACCCTCTGTTACGACGGCACTCCCGCTCTGTGCCAATGGAATATAATCGCCGTGCGATAAAGGGGCTAAATACCAATCTTGCGGCCCAGTAGACTGGCGCCTTTAGATTGACCATCTGGCCCGTACAGTGACTGGCCGTGGCGGGTGTTCAGCACAGCTAATGCTTGAGTGTTATATTCAATATGTTGTTGCAACAACAGCCCATTATGCAGGTTGTTGTATTGAAGGCTTTCAGCCAATTCCATCATCCGCTGCCAGCGTATGGCTAGTTCAGCAACCTTATGATAAGGCGCTTGAATATTGACGGTTTTCTCGGTGGTGAGGCGAGTTTGATCCAGATAAGCCAAGGTAGCCAAGATTGAACTTTTCTGTTCGGTCACACCTTGCAACACGATACCTTGAATCCGACCGGAGCACAGCAATTGTTGCTCTTGCGCTACAACAGCTTTCAGGGATTCGAGAAGTTCAAGTTGTTGGTCTAGATTGGTCTGTAATCTTTCCACCACCAGATATCCTTTTACGATTAACTATTATGGCTTTACTTAACTATTTTTCAGGTCATCGGCGACATTTTTGAGCAGAGCATCGGCAATTTTACCGGTGTCCATAGTCAGTTGGCCTGAGCGAATAGCCTGCTTTAATGTTTCCACACGTTCTACATTGATATCCTGACTGCCCGGTTGCATCAGTTTTGCCTGCGCATCACTCAATTTAACCTCGGTACCGCTTACTGGCGTTTTTGTTTGGGCCGAAGGTTTACGCGTCTGTTGCGCAATATCACTGGTTTCCCGTGGCTGTACTGGTGTTACTGGTAATAGCGGCTGAGTGCGATCAATACTCATGTTGTGGTGCTCCCTTTATAGCGGGATTGGCGTTTATCGACCCGCTATCTTTCAGCAAAAGAATGGCGGGATTGTCACTATTTACCCCGCAAATAACTGCATATTAGTGTTATCGGCAAAGGTTAAAAAAACTTTAATCACTATAACATAATGCGAATTGTGCCATCTTCCGCCACGGTACCACTGACGATTTGACCCGAGGCCATGCGCACCCGAACATTATCTTGAATAGCGCCGTTATTCATGGCCTTGCCATTACTATTAACATTAAATCCTTCGCCTTGCGCTAAGACTTGTACATCTTGCCCGGCTTTTATGAGCCACAGGCGGCGCAGCATATTCCGAGTCAAAGGTTGACCCGCATTGATTTGCCGCAAACTCACCGCCCCTTGGGCAAAATGAGGTTCCAGTAATGCGCCGGGGGGCAGAGTATCGAGCCGGCCTTGTTTCATCTCAATATCCTGCGGGGTAATTTTCGCGCCACTGGCCAGTTGGCGAGCAGCGACAGCATAGTGCCCACTGACCTGTACTTGGGTCTGAATAAAACGGCGCTGACCATCGCAGCGCACCGACAGACTGATATTTCCCCAAGGGCGAGCATTGGTTGGCAGTGTGATTTCGGGCATCTCACATTGCGGCCATTGGCTCTGTGGCGTTTTGATGACAACTTTCACCTGACTCTCTTGGTCGGGATACTGTTGTCGGAAGAATTGATTTACCTGTGCAGATAAATCTGCCGCCACCGCTTGATGTGCCAATGCCTGACTCGCCAGCAGTAGCCCCACAGTTAATGTTATGGCGTCACTTCTTTTTATTGCCATCAATTTTCCTTTTCGCCCCTGCAATCCGCTCAAGCCAGGCTGCTCTTTTATTGCCTACAACCTCTTTTCGCCCACTAGTGTACCTGTACCTCAACAAGGTTAAGGGGATAAATAGCGACGCATTTTGCCCTTATTCTGGCGATAGGCTTCCCTATGCGGCGTTTATGCTGTCGACTCCAAATTCTAACCTTGCGGGGGGACTATGCTCGACAAACTGGACGGTGCTCTGCGTTTTCAACAAGAGGCGCTTAACTTGCGCGCTCAACGACAGGAGATCCTGTCGTCCAATATTGCAAATGCGGATACACCCGGCTTTCAGGCACGTGATATTGATTTCTCCAGCCAACTGAAAAAAGTGATGGAGCAAGGACGTGTCAATGGTACAGGGGTGTCGCTCAGTTTAACGTCAGCCCGTCATATCCCGGCAAGCACAGTTCAGCCGCCTGATCTTGATCTGTTATTCCGCGTCCCCGATCAGCCATCGATGGATGGCAATACAGTGGATATGGACCGTGAACGTACGAATTTTGCCGATAACAGCCTGAAATATCAGACCGATTTGACCGTTCTTGGCGGTCAGATCAAAGGGATGATGTCAGTGTTACAACAAGGATAAGACGTATGTCTTTACTGAATATTTTTGATATTGCCGGTTCCGCATTATCAGCTCAGTCGCAGCGCATGAACGTCAGCGCCAGCAACATGGCTAACGCCGACAGTGTTACTGGCCCAGATGGTCAGCCTTACCGTGCTAAGCAAGTGGTATTTCAGGTCGCGGCTCAGCCGGGGCAGGAAACTGGCGGTGTGCGTGTTGCTCAGGTAGTCGATGATCCGGCTCCAGATCGCTTGGTATTTCAACCGGGTAATCCATTGGCGGATGCCAAGGGGTATGTCCGTATGCCGAATGTCGATGTGACCGGTGAGATGGTCAACACCATCTCGGCTTCGCGCAGCTATCAAGCCAACGTCGAAGTGCTGAATACGACTAAATCTCTAATGCTCAAGACGCTGACCTTGGGTCAATAAAGCATTGGGTCAATAACAGGAGCCTGCATCAATGGCCATTACCAATTCCCTGACAGATAGCGATTACGGTATCACCAGCACCACAGGTACCAGCTCTACCACCGGTAGCGGCAGTACCAGTCAGGATCTGCAAAACAGCTTTCTGACCTTGCTTGTTGCGCAGTTAAAAAATCAGGACCCGACCAACCCAATGCAAAACAACGAGTTGACTACGCAGTTAGCGCAAATCAACACGGTGAGCGGCATTGAAAAGTTGAATACCACTCTGGGTTCTATTTCCGGACAAATCGACAGCAGCCAATCTTTGCAAGCCAGTAGCCTGATTGGTCACGGCGTGATGATCCCGGGCACCAGCATCTTAGCGGGCAGTAAAGATGGCACTGTGACCACCACGCCATTTGGTGTTGAGCTGGAACGTTCAGCAGACAAAGTGACCGCGACTATCAGTGATAGCAATGGTCTGGCCGTGCGCACTATTGAGATAGGCAGCCTGTCTGCGGGGGTGCACGCCTTTACCTGGGATGGCTCACTGGACGCTGGCGGCAATGCGCCAGATGGTGCTTATACCGTGACTATTACCGCCAGCAATGGGGGCGAGTCGCTGGTTGCTACTCCGTTGAGCTACGCCATCGTCAATGGTGTGACCCGCGGTAGCGACGGCTCCAAATTGGACCTTGGTCTGGCAGGAACCATCACGATGGATAAAGTCCGTCAGATTTTGTAAGCCGGTTATCGACATAAACAGCAGTAAACCCACATTACGGTGAGGCAATGATTCGAACTGACTCACCCTTATTTTTAAAAGTGGCATTTGATATGTCATCAATGCTCAAGGTCTTTAACGGGCCTCGAATCTAACGGAGAAGAAAATGGGCTTTTCTCAAGCAGTCAGCGGTTTGAACGCAGCATCCAGTAATCTGGATGTGATCGGTAACAATATCGCCAACACGGCGACCTCAGGTTTTAAAGCCGGCTCAGTTTCTTTTGCCGATATGTTTGCGGGTTCTCAAACCGGTATGGGCGTTAAAGTTGCCGGGATTACTCAGGACTTTAACGACGGCACGCCAACGACGACTAACCGTCGTCTGGATCTGGCCATCAGCCAGAGTGGTTTCTTCCGGATGCAAGATAGCAGCGGTGGCGTATTTTTTGCTCGTAACGGCCAGTTTAAACTTGATGAAAACCGCAATATCGTCAACATGCAGGGGCTGAGCCTGACCGGCTATCCGGCAACAGGTACTCCACCAACCATACAGCAGGGCGCTAACCCGGTTCCTCTGTCTATTCCTCAGGATATGATTGCCGCCAAAGCTACTGTGTCGGGCAACATGGTCGCTAACCTGACCTCAACTCACGATGTCATTACCGCCACTTTTGATCCAGAAAAACCCGACACGTACAGCTTTGTTAATAACATGACGACCTACGACAGTCTGGGTAACCGCCACGTTATCAATGTGTACTATGTGAAAACGGCGGAAGATGCCGCCAATGGCAACACTTGGGCGGTGTACACCAAAGACAGCAGCGCCACTCTGGCTGACGCAACCAAACCCTTTGACCCGGCTGACCCAGCGGCGGCATCCCTGCGTGGCACGATGGTATTTGATACCAATGGCGCATTGAAAACAGTAGCGAATGGCGGCGGTGTAGCCAGCGCGACTAACTTCAATATGACGATCCCGATGGGCGTGGTTAACGGTGCTCCAGCACAAACTTTCGCACTGAATGTGGGTGGCAGCAAACAGCAGAATACCGGGACTGACGGTATCGTGACCCAGAATCAGACCGGTTACGCTGCGGGTGAGTTCACTGGTTTCCAGATCAATAACGACGGTTCTGTGGTAGGTACTTATTCGAACCAACAGACCCAACTGCTCGGTCAAATCGTGCTGGTTAACTTCTCCAACCCTGAAGGTTTATCTCCAGAGGGCGATAACGTCTGGAAGGAAACCAAATCTTCCGGTAATCCCATTCTCGGTACTGCGGGTGGTGGTGGTTTCGGTACTTTGACCAGTGGCGCATTGGAATCTTCTAACGTGGATTTGAGTAAAGAACTGGTGAACATGATCGTGGCGCAGCGTAACTATCAGTCCAACGCCCAGACCATCAAAACTCAGGATCAGATCTTACAAACTCTGGTTAACCTGCGTTAATCGAACTGACGGGATAAGCTCATGGATCACGCAATATATACCGCGATGGGCGCCGCGCGGCAGTCATTAGAGCTGCAAGCGGTGACCGCGAATAACTTGGCTAACGCCTCTACGCCGGGTTTTCGTGCGCAGTTGGCGGCCATGCGCGCCGTACCTATCGACGGGCCGAGTATGGCCACGCGCACCTTGGTCACGGCATCGACCCCGGGAGTAGATATCAGCCAGGGGACGATGAATTACAGTGGTCGTCCGTTGGATGTTGCTTTGCAGCAAGATGGTTATCTGGCGGTGCAACTGCCCGATGGCACTGAGGCCTATACCCGCAACGGTAACATTCAGGTTGGGGCTAACGGGCAAATGACCGTGCAGGGTTATCCATTAATGGGTGACAACGGCCCGATCGAAGTGCCTCCTCAGGCGGCGGTGACCATCGCAGCTGATGGCACCATCTCGGCACTGAATGCCGGTGACTCACCCAATACTATCGCCCAGCTCGGCCAAATTAAACGGGTCAGAGCCACGGCGGGTGAAGTGATGCATGGCGATGACGGTTTGTTCCATTTGACACCTGCGGCGCAACAGGCCCGTGGTGCTCAGTTGGCCAACGATCCGTTGATTAAAATCATGCCGGGTGTGCTGGAGGGCAGTAACGTGAAGGCGGTTGAAGCGATGACCGACATGATTGCCAATGCCCGCAGTTTCGAAATGCAGATGAAAGTCATCCACAGTGTGGATGAAAACGAACAGCGCGCTAATCAGCTGTTAGCAATGAGCTAAGCGCGCAGGCGCAGAGGAATAAACTGATGATCCGATCACTATGGATTGCCAAAACCGGCTTGGATGCACAACAGACCAATATGGATGTTATCGCCAACAACTTGGCGAACGTTAGTACCAATGGCTTTAAACGCCAGCGGGCGGTGTTTGAGGATTTGTTGTATCAAACGATGCGCCAGCCGGGAGCACAATCTTCCGAGCAGACCACGTTGCCATCGGGTTTGCAGATTGGTACGGGTGTGCGCCCGGTCGCCACTGAGCGTTTGCACAGTCAGGGCAACCTATCCAAGACCGATAACAGCAAAGATATCGCCATCAAAGGTGAAGGGTTCTTTCAGGTGCAGATGCCTGATGGCACCAATGCCTATACCCGTGATGGTTCTTTTCAGGTTGACCAAAATGGTCAGTTAGTGACCTCCGGCGGTTTTCAGGTACAACCGGCGATTACTATTCCAGCCAATGCCTTAAGCATGACGGTAGGGCGTGATGGGATAGTGAGTGTCACTTTGCAAGGGCAAACCGCCACCCAACAAGTTGGGCAACTGACACTGACCACCTTTATCAATAACAGTGGTCTGGAAAGTGTGGGCGAGAACCTGTATCAGGAAACTGCCAGCTCCGGCGCACCTAATGATTCAACCCCAGGTCTAAACGGCGCGGGCTTGTTGTATCAGGGGTATGTGGAAACTTCTAACGTCAATGTGGCGGAAGAGTTGGTCAACATGATCCAGACGCAGCGCGCCTATGAAATCAACAGTAAAGCGGTTTCAACTTCCGATCAGATGTTGCAGAAACTGACACAGCTGTAAATCCGCTCTCGGGGGGCAATAGCGCCCCCTGATAGCCGCAGAATAATAAGTATTCGGGGCTGACCTTGCCAGCCTCTAACAGGTTACAGGATCGATAATCAGAAATGGATACATCGCCGCTGCGAAAATTAGGTGAGTTGAGATGGGTGGGTGCGCCATTGATGGCGATGCTACTGCTCAATGGTTGCGCGTATATTCCGCATAAACCACTGGTGGATGGCACTACGTCTGCCCAGCCAGCCCCCGCCAGTGCGCCACTGCCGAATGGCTCTATTTTCCAGGCTGCCCAGCCGATGAATTATGGTTATCAGCCGCTATTCGAAGACCGGCGTCCACGTAACGTCGGTGACACACTGACGATCACCTTGCAGGAAAATGTCAGTGCCAGCAAAAGCTCTTCAGCCAATGCCAGCCGAAATGGCTCCAGCAAATTTGGTGTCGCGACTGCGCCTCGTTATTTAGAAGGATTATTGGGTAACGCGCGGGCTGATATGGATATTTCTGGTGACAACACCTTTGGTGGCAAGGGTGGGGCGAATGCCAATAACACCTTTAATGGCACCATCACCGTTACTGTTAATCAAGTGCTGGCTAACGGCAACTTGCATGTAGTGGGTGAGAAACAGATCGCCATCAATCAGGGAACTGAATTTATTCGCTTCTCTGGGGTAGTCAACCCACGCACCATCAGCGGCAGCAATACCGTGACCTCAACACAGGTTGCCGATGCGCGCATCGAGTATGTGGGTAATGGTTATATCAATGAAGCGCAAACCATGGGCTGGTTGCAGCGGTTCTTCCTTAATATTTCGCCGTACTAAGAGGCCCATCAATGCGTAAAACGTCACTTATCACATTATTTGTTGTACCGCTTTTGGCGCTATTTTCGCTGCTGTCATTACCGGCTTCGGCTGAGCGTATCCGCGATTTAGTGACCGTTCAGGGAGTGCGTGATAACGCATTGATCGGCTATGGCCTGGTGGTGGGTTTGGATGGCTCGGGTGACCAGACCATGCAGACGCCATTTACCACACAGAGCTTGAGTAACATGCTGTCGCAGCTGGGTATTACTGTACCGCCGGGCACCAATATGCAGCTTAAAAACGTGGCTGCGGTGATGGTCACGGCTAAGTTGCCAGCATTTTCCCGTGCCGGGCAAACCATTGATGTCGTGGTTTCCTCGATGGGGAACGCCAAAAGTATCCGTGGCGGCACCTTGCTGATGACTCCGCTAAAAGGGGTCGATAATCAGGTTTATGCGCTGGCGCAGGGTAACGTATTAGTCGGCGGTGCCGGGGCTTCCTCTGGTGGTAGCAGTGTGCAGGTCAACCAATTGACCGGTGGGCGCATTAGCAATGGCGCGACCATTGAACGTGAATTGCCGACCACCTTTGGTACTGACGGCGTTATTAATCTTCAATTGAATAACGAAGATTTCACCATGGCACAGCAGGTCAGTGATGCCATTAACCGTCAACGTGGCTTTGGTTCTGCGACCGCCATTGATGCCCGTACCATTCAGGTTTTAGTGCCGCGCGGTAGTAGCTCGCAAGTCCGTTTCTTGGCTGATATTCAAAATATCCCGGTCAATGTGGATGCCGGTGATGCCAAGGTGATTATCAACTCCCGTACCGGCTCGGTGGTGATGAACCGCAATGTGGTGCTGGACTCTTGCGCGGTGGCTCAGGGGAATCTGTCCGTGGTGGTCGACAAGCAAAATACGGTCAGCCAGCCTGATACCCCTTTTGGTGGCGGTCAGACCGTGGTGACACCGAATACCCAGATTTCCGTGCAGCAGCAAGGCGGAGTATTGCAGCGAGTGAATGCTAGCCCGAATCTGAATAATGTGGTCCGCGCCTTGAATTCCCTAGGGGCAACGCCTATCGATTTGATGTCTATCTTGCAGGCGATGCAAAGTGCTGGCTGCTTACGGGCTAAATTGGAAATTATCTAATGAGTGATTTGATGGCGATGTCCGGGGCGGCTTATGACGCTCAATCACTGAATACATTGAAACGTGATGCGGTCAGAGATCCGCAGGGGAACCTAAAACAGGTGGCCCAGCAGGTCGAGGGGATGTTTGTGCAGATGATGCTCAAAAGCATGCGCTCTGCCTTGCCGCAAGATGGCGTCATGAACAGTGATCAAACCCGGCTTTATACTTCTATGTATGACCAGCAAATCGCTCAGCAAATGTCGGTCAAAGGGTTGGGGCTGGCGGATATGATGGTGGAGCAGCTTTCTGGCACTACCTCACCAAGTGAAAACGCGGGCACGGTACCTATGATGCTGGACAATGAAGTCCTGCAAACTCTGCCCGCGCAAGCCTTGGAGCAAATGGTGCGTCGGGCTATGCCGACGCCGCCGACCAACAGCTCAGCATCACTGCCACAAGGCACGGGTAGTTTCGTCGCGCGCATGTCTATCCCCGCGCAGATTGCCAGTCAGCAAAGTGGTATTCCTCATCAGCTCATTGTGGCGCAGGCCGCACTGGAGTCAGGTTGGGGCCAGCGTGAAATTCCAACGGCGGATGGCAAGACCAGCTATAACGTGTTTGGTATCAAAGCAGGCAGTAACTGGGATGGCCCGGTCAGTGAGATAACCACCACCGAATACGAGCAAGGGGTAGCGAAGAAAACCAAAGCCCGCTTCCGGGTTTACGGCTCTTACGTCGAAGCTATCAGTGATTATGTCAAATTACTGACCCAAAACCCGCGCTATGCCAATGTTGCTGCAGCACAAAGCCCTGAACAAGGCGCACATGCCCTGCAACAAGCTGGTTACGCCACCGACCCACAATATGCGCAAAAATTGGTCAGTGTTATTCAGCAAATGAAGAATGCGGGGGAGCAGGCGGTGAAAGCTTATAGTAGCGACTTAAGCCAGTTATTTTGATAAATAGATATTTTGATTGTAATTAAAGCCGAGTTTGGACCCACATTTTTACTCAAGTTATCAAAAGTCTGGTCGATAACCTTAATAGGCTGTGCGGGGGCTTCGGTTTCCTCAGGCAGTATCCCAATATTAATAAACGCAGGTTCGCGCGTGTTATCGCCTGCTGTAAAAGGATTTCTTCATGTCCAATAGTTTAATGAATACTGCGATGAGTGGTCTGAGCGCAGCACAATATGCCCTGAGCACCGTCAGTAATAACATCAGCAATTACCAAGTCGCGGGCTATAACCGCCAGAACACTATTTTTGCTCAAAGCGGCGGTACACTAAGTCCGGCAGGATTTGTTGGTAATGGTGTCACAGTGACGGGTGTGAATCGCGAATATAACTCCTTTATTACCAACCAATTGCGTTCAGCTCAGACCCAGAGCAGTGGGTTAACCACCTATTATCAGCAAGTTTCACAAATTGATAATTTGCTGTCTAACTCTTCCAATAATCTCTCGGTCACAATGCAAGACTTCTTCAGCAATTTGCAAAACTTAGTCAGTAATGCAGGTGACGATGCGGCGCGAAAAACCGTGCTGGGTAAGGCGGAAGGCTTGGTTAATCAGTTCCAGAATGCGGATAAGTACCTGCGTGACATGGATAATGGTGTCAACCAAAAGATTACTGAAAGTGTTACTAAGATTAATAACTATGCCGATCAAATCGCCAAGTTAAATGACCAAATTACCCGTCTACGCGGCAGCAGTGGCAGCGAACCGAACGCACTACTTGATCAGCGTGATCAACTGGTAACCGAGCTGAATCAGATTGTGGGAGTGACTGTTACTCAACAAGATGGCGATGCTTATAACGTCTCCTTTGCTAACGGTTTGCCTTTGGTTCAGGGACCAAGTTCTTATCATGTTGAAGCGATACCTTCTAGCGCTGATGCCACCCGATTAGCCATTGGCTACAAATATGGTAGTGGTACAACACTGGAAGTGGATGAAAGTCGTCTGATGACCGGTAGCCTTGGCGGTACCTTGAAATTTCGGAGTGAAGCTCTGGATAGCGCCCGTAACCAATTAGGTCAATTGGCACTGGTGATGGCGGATAGCTTCAATACTCAACATAAAGCCGGGTTTGATGCCAACGGAGATGCCGGTACTGACTTCTTTAGTTTTGCCGATCCTACTGTGCTGAAAAATGCTAGAAATCAGGGGGATGCAAGCCTGACCGTCGCTTACACCGACACCTCCAAAGTCCAAGCCAGTGACTATAGCGTTGAGTTCGATGGCACTGACTGGCAAGTGACGCGTTTGTCAGATAATACCAAAGTTCCGGCAAATCCGGTGAAAGATGCCAGTGGCAAAACCACCGGTTTAAGTTTTGATGGTGTTGCCGTCACTATTGATAACGGCACTGCAGGAGCAGAAGCCAGAGATAAATTCACCGTAAAAACGGTGTCTAATGTGGCCGCCAATTTTCAGGTAGCGATTACAGATTCCAGTAAAATTGCGGCTGCCGGTACCGCAGACGGTGGTGAGAGTGACAACGTCAATGCTAAAGCTTTATTAGATCTACAAACTCAAAAATTGGTGGGTGGTAAAGCAACACTTTCTGGTGCTTACGCCGGGTTAGTCAGTAACGTCGGTAACCAGACCAATACCGCGAAAACCAACAGTACCGCGCAAGCCAATATTGTGACTCAGTTGACGGCCGAACAGCAGTCTATTTCCGGGGTGAACCTGGATGAAGAGTATGGCGATTTACAGCGCTTCCAACAATATTACTTAGCCAATGCGCAAGTTATGCAAACCGCATCAACCCTGTTTGATGCGCTGCTGAGTATTCGTGGCTAAATTTTTTGGCGGCGGCAGAATGATGCGCCGCCACTTATCTTATTTCGAGTTAAGTCAGTCTATTGCTGACTTAACTGTTGCTAAAAGGAACTGACATTGTGCGCTTAAGTACCAGCATGATTTATCAGCAAACTATGCAGGGCGTCACCAATGCCCAATCCCTTTGGATGCAGTCGGGTCAACAACTCTCTACCGGTAAGCGCGTGGTTAACCCGTCGGATGATCCGATGGCGGCATCCCAAGCTGTGATGGTGTCGCAAGCTCAATCAGAAAATAATCAATATGCATTAGCGCGTAGCTTTGCCCGCAACGAGTTGTCGCAGGAGACTAAAACGCTAGAGCAAGTTACCAGCACCATTCAGTCAATCCAGAGCATTATCATCAGTGCCAAAAGTGACATTTTGAGTGACGATGATCGCGCCTCCTATGCGACTCAGTTACAGGGTTTAAAAGATCAGTTACTCAACCAGGCTAACTCCACCAATGGCAATGGTCGCTACGCTTTTGCCGCTTTTAAAAGTGACAAACCACCCTTTGTGATGAGTGCGACGGGTGAAGTCACTTATCAAGGTGGTGATGTCGCGATTGAGCAAAAAGTAGATGCTAGCCGCTCGATGACAGTAGGGCATACCGGTTCCAGTGTGTTTATGGCGCTGACCAGTAATGCAAAACCAGAGCCTGATGATGTCAATGGTGTTCCAGTTGCCGCTGAAGCCAATGTCTTTAATACCATCGATACTGTTTTAAAATCGTTGAAGACGCCATTGAGTGGGGCGACGGATGCGGTTAAGGATCAGGCGACAGCGGATATGGATAAAGGTATTCGTGGTATGGCTAACTCATTGAATAATATACTTTCTGTTCAAGCTGAAGTGGGCACGCAACTGCAAGAGCTAGATAACCTTGATAGCCTGGGTAGTGACCGTACATTGAGCAATAAGCAGCGATTAAGTGATTTAGTTGATGTGGATTGGACGTCAGCTATCTCCTCATATGTCATGCAGCAAGCCGCATTACAGGCTTCCTACACCACATTCACCAATATGCAGGGCATGTCTCTGTTCCAACTGAATAAATAAACCGTCTTCTGCCTGTGGGGTTCGCCCCACAGTCTCTCTCCTAACTTGCCAGTCCACTCAATACACCTGCCAAACGGTCAAAAAACTCACTAAACAGATGCTCTGAAAAGGGTGCCAGTAGCGGCATAATTAAACCAAGAGAAATAATGCCGACCGTCAAGGTCAGCGGGAAACCGATAACAAACACAGAAAGTTGCGGTGTCATGCGGTTGAGCATGCCCAGCGCCATGTTGAGAGTGAGCAGTAGGGTAATGAGGGGCAATGCCAGCATCAGTCCATTCATAAAGATCAAGGAACCGGCCTGTGTTAATGCCAGGAATCCATTGCCATTCAGTGGTTCGAACTGAATAGGTAAGGTATGGAAACTGTCGGCCAGCAGTGAAATTAGCCACAGATGGCCGTCGAACGCGAGGAATAACAGCATCGCCAGCAAGTTTAGCAAACGGGCGAGCACCGGCATATTCGGCCCGCCGGAGGGGTCAAAGAAGGTGGCAAAAGAGAGCCCCATTTGTAACCCAATCACCTCACCGGCCAGCCGGACAGCGGCAAAGGCAAACTGCATGGTTAAACCGATGGCGACGCCAATCAATACCTGTTGGGCTGCTACCCACACCGCACCGGCAGAGACCAATGGAATATTGACCGGCGGTAGCGAGGGAGCAATCAGAAAAGTAATTAACACCGCTAAACCGACTTTGACTTTGCGGTTTATCTGCTTCTCGCTTAATACGGGGGCGGTAGTGATCAGGGCCAATACCCGGACTAACGGCCAGAAATATTGGCTGACCCAGATGCTGAGTTGGGTGGTATCGAGAGAAAGCATATTAGCCAATCAACGTTGGCAGGCTGGTAAACAAATTACGCATGTAATCAAGAATCAAGCTCAGCATCCATGGGCCAGCAATAACCATGGTCGCGAAAACCGCCAAAATTTTCGGGATAAATGACAAGGTCATTTCGTTAATCTGCGTGGCGGCCTGCAACAAGCTGACAATTAAGCCGCTTATCAGGGCAGCTAATAGCAGTGGAGCGGCCAGTGCAAGGGCGATTTTCATTGCCTCGACGCCGAGTGCCATTACCGATTCAGGTGTCATGACGTATCTACCTCTTGCCTAACCGTGATTACAAATAACAGTGTTTTCAGCTAAATAGCATCAGCTATAGAAACTTTGCGCCAGTGAACCCAGCAACAGTTGCCAACCATCAACTAAAACAAACAGCATCAACTTGAAGGGGAGCGAGATACTGGCCGGCGGAACCATCATCATCCCCAGGGCCATCAGTACGCTGGCCACCACCAGATCGATAATCAAAAAAGGAATAAAAACGGTAAAACCGATTTGGAAAGCTGTTTTCAGCTCACTGGTGACATAGGCGGGCAGCAGGATCCGCATCGGGACCACTTCTGGCCCTTCCAGTGCCGGTATATTGGCTAAGCGGGCATAGAGTGCCAGGTCTGATTCACGGGTTTGACGCAGCATAAATTCACGCAGCGGCTGCGAGCCTTTATCCATCGCCACTTCCATACTTATCTTGTCCTGACTAAAGGGCAGATAAGCATCTTGATAAACTTTGTCGAATACCGGCGACATAATAAAGAAGGTCAAAAATAGCGCTAAACCCAGCATGACCTGATTCGGTGGTGCTGAGGGGGTACCCAGTGCGTTACGCAGCAAACCCAACACAATAATGATGCGCGTAAAACTGGTCATCATCAGTAAGGCGGCGGGCAGAAAACTCAGGGTGGTAATAAAGACTAATGTCTGTACCGGTAGCGACCAACTTTGCCCACCATTGGCCAAGGGTTGGCTGATAATGCCAGGCAATTGGGCCAATGCTGCCGGGGAGCAGAGCAGGGTGAGTAGCAACAGGGGAGCTTTATTCATTAGCGGACGCAGAGACATCATGCCGATTTTTCCGGATGTTTCAGTAGCTTGTTCAGTAGTTGGCGAAAATCAGCCGGTTTCGCACTATTTGGCGATGACTCGGGACTTGCTTCATCAACGGGTGGGCGGGGCAGAGTATGAAGTTGGGTGACATTTTGCGCGGTAACGCCTAATACCAACCAGGTATTGTCGACTTCCACAATCACGACCCGTTCGCGTTGACCGACCTGACAGCTAGCCCGGACATTCAATAACTTATTGTTGCGCGCCTGCGGTGCAAAACCTAAGCGACGAACCAACCACGCGCCGCACAAAATCAGCAGGAGAATGCCACCTAATACGCTGCCGACTTGTGTTAATACCGTGCCAGCGGGCATTGCTGGTGCAGTTTGCTGCGAAGCGACGCCCGGATGACTGGCAGCAAATCCGGTAACCGGTGTCTGCGCTGTAGTTAATGGACTGACAACTGCTGGGTTAACAACTGCTGGGTTAACAATCGATGAGTTAACAACCGGCTGATTAACTGCCGGTGTATTAACGGCCACCGGCACATCAGATGCAGTGGTCGAATCCGTTGCTGTCACGGTCTGTGCTGCGGTCATTAGCGACTCAGACGACGCATACGTTCTGACGGGGTAATGATGTCGGTGATACGTACGCCGTATTTATCTGCCACCACCACCACTTCACCCTGAGCAATCAGATAACCGTTAATCAGAATATCCAGTGGCTCGCCCGCCAGACCATCAAGGGAAACCACCGAGCCTTGGGACAAGCGCAGCAACTCTTTGATCGTCATTTTGGTGCGACCTAACTCAACAGTCAGCTTCACCGGGATATCCAGAATTAAATCGATATCCTGTAGGTTACCCAGTCCATCTGGCGCTTCCAGTGATTTAAATACGCCTTCGGTGGTGGCCGCTGGCTTATCCGCTGCTTGCTGCTCATTAAACGCATCAGCCCACAGGTCGTCCACGGATTCCTTTCCATCGTCAGACGGAAGCTTAGGGTCACTCATTGGGCTGTTCCTCATTCAGAGCATTCAAAATAGGGTTAATCAAATGTTCAACACGTAGGGCATATTGCCCGTTTAATGTCCCGTACTGACTGGTCAGTACCGGTACGCCGTCGACATGACCAATCAGTCGATCCGGTTTATCAATCGGCAGCACATCCCCGGGTTGCAGCTTGAGTATCTGCGACAGTCTTAGCGGGATATCTACAAAGTTTGCGACCAGCTCCAGCTCGGAATGCTGAACTTGCTTGACCAGTGTTTCACGCCAATGGCTATCTTCCTGACGGGAGTTCTCCAGTGGCGGGTTGGTCAGCAGCTCACGCAATGGCTCGATCATGGCGAACGGAATACAGATGTTAAACTCACCACTCAACGCACCGATTTCCACATGGAAAGGTGTGGTGACCACGATATCGTTAGGGGAGGTGGTGATATTGGTAAATTTCACCTGTATTTCGGAACGAACATATTCCACATCTATTTTATAGATAGGTGCCCAGGCGTCGCGGTAAGCATCCAGCGCCAGCCGCAGCATCCGGTTGATCACGCGTTGTTCGGTGTGGGTAAACTCACGACCTTCTACTTTAGTCGGGAAACGGCCATCGCCACCAAACAAGTTATCTACAGCAATAAACACCAAACTCGGTGCGAAAACGAACAGCGCAGTGCCGCGTAATGGCTTCAGATGGATCAAGTTGAGGTTAGTCGGAACTGGCAGATTTCGAGCAAAATCATGATATGGCTGAATTTTAATCGGGCCAACCGTGATGTCTGGGCTGCGACGTAACAGGTTAAACAGCCCCATTCGGAACTGGCGGGCAAACCGCTCATTAATGATCTCCAGCGCATGTAGCCGTTCACGGACTACACGGCGCTGGGTCGTTGGATCATAAGGTTTAACGTCTGTCTCGCTTCCCGTTACAGCTTCAGGTTCTTCACCACCGCTGTCACCGTTTAACAGTGCGTCAATCTCTGCTTGTGAAAGAATGCTATCGCCCATAATGATTATCGCAATATAAATGCGGTAAACAGCACATCGCTGACTACCTGATTAGGTTGGCCTTTAACCATTGGCGGGCTAAGAACGTTTTTAATTTCACCGACTAAACGCTGTTTGCCTTCTTCATTAGACAGGCTATCGGCGGACTGACGGGAGAGCAGCAACAGCAAGCGGCTGCGCACTTCCGGCAGATAGTCATTGAGTTTTGCACGAGTGGTATCGTCAGGTAGCCTTAAGGTCAGCCCGATATAAAGCACACGATCCAGATTGTTATCTGGCGTGATCAGATTGACCGTGAAGGTCTCCAGTGGCATGAACACCGGGGAAACCGGGGCAGCTTTTGCCGTGGTAGGTTTACTCTTATTGAGCAGCCACCAGCTATAACCGCCACCCGCAGTTGCTGCTACCGCAATCAGCACCAGCAGGATCACCCAGATCGAACTCTTACGCTTGGCCGGGAAGGTATTTTCAGACATGGAGAAGACAAGTTCCTGTTTCGGTATCAAACCGGTGAACCACGATAATAATCTGGGGCAGGTCACCCCAGGTTATCCGAATTATTACTGATGATTATCCCGCGCATCCTTAATCCCAATGGGCAGAATAGGTGGCGAAAAACGGCCTAACTTACTCGTTTGTCACCTTTTGCTGAAACTAACAGCAATTTTAGGCGAAAATATCAACGCCACCCTTGCCATTCGCCAGTGCCTGCAATGCGGCTGGGGTGGTCAGTGGGGTGCTGGTTACGGTCTCGCCTGAGGCAATTTCGCCATAGCCCGGTTGACCACGAGATGCAAAACCTTGTTGATTTTGCTGGCTCTGTTGTTGTGCTTGCTGCCATTGACCTTCGCTGCCGACACTGCTTTGGCCTAGTTGGATACCATTTTCAGCTAATGCACTGCGCAAACTGGGCATCGCCGCTTCGATAGCGGCCCGAACTTGGCTATGCGCTGAAGCAAAATGCAATTGAGCCTGGTTATCTTCTATTTTAAGGCTGATCTGGAGCGCACCTAACTCTTGCGGATTTAAGCGTAACTCAGCATTTTGCTGCCCATTACGACTGAACATAATCACTTGTTGCCCAAGTGATTGCTGCCATTCCTGGCTGCCCAATTGTGCGCTTAAATGGCCGCTAGCCGGGGGGCTGACCAGGGTGCTGGCGGTGGTTGATAACACCGGGCTAGAAACTGGCGGCAGAGACGGCGTGACGGTACTTGCGCTGGCTAAGGTTTTGTCTACTGCTGCTGAGGTGACGGCGGTTTCTACTTGCGCGGCTAATGGCGCCACTTTGGCGTTGTGGTCAGTATCTTTCGCACTCAACGGGCCCAGTTTATCTTGCGCTGCTGCTGTTTTAGATTTGGCGGTTGTCGCGGGCAGTACATCACCGTTGGTGGATTTATCACTCTTCACATTGCCCAGCGTGCCGCCAATCAATGCAGCTAAACCTTTATCTTGCGAGGTTAGGTTAGTCAGCGCGGCGATATCTTGCTTGGTACTGGTCTTGCTATCGGTTAGGCCATTGGCATTGGTTTTTTGCCCAGAACTGGCAGTTCCCAGAGTGTTGGCAACCTGATGGGGCAACATGGCCAACAAGGTTTGCAATGCAGCAAGATCGACTTTATCGCTGGTTTTATCCAACGCGCTGTCATCATTTGCCGTGGTTTTTTTGATACCTGCGGCATCCCCGGTTTGCCCTGCATGAGTCAGACCTGCGGGCAGTGTGGCACTGATGTCGCCTAATGCAGCCAACAACTGATTCAGTTTGCTGTTACCCGTGATTGATTTGCCACCGTCAACATCGGCGGTGATATCGGTCGTGGCGGCCAGAGAGGATTTCAGTGTCGAAGCATCAATGGCAGTAAGCTCTTTACCCAGTTGGTCACCCAATAATTTGGCAAAATCAGCCGGCAGCCCCGCATCGGTAAACAGAGCAGCAATGGAGGATGAGGATGCCGCGCCCTCGGCTTCACCGGCAGTTGCAGTTGTTGAGGCCGCAGCAGTAGGCAATAAAGACAGATTCATGAATTTAGACTCCTTTGTGAGGCTCGCTGGGCGAACTCATCCATCAATTTTTGATCCAAACGGTTTTCTTGCAGGCGTGCGGTGGTGTCGGCGCGCTCTTGCAATGTCTCAAATGCGTTTAGCCGCTGCTGTTTCTCTTGCCAGTGTTTAACTGCCTGTTCAACTTTGACATTCCATTGAGCCAACTGATTTCTATGTTGATCAATGGCTTGCTCCAATGTTTGAATAAATTGTTGATAATTTTGCCAGCTGGAGGAGGCCATCCCGTTACTCAGGGTGTCATTCAACCGCACCCGATATTCATCCTGATAAGACAGCAACATGGTGAGTTGCTGCTCAGCATTTTGATAGGACAGACGAGCTTGCCCCAGCTGAGTAGTTGCCTGTTCAACGGCCTTTTGGGCCAGTTCGCACAGGGTAACGAGAGGTGACTGATTTTTCATCGTATTCCTCATTTACACCCTTACTCTAATGTCGTTGAGCATCAGGTGGGATAGCAGGGACGTCATCGGCTGGCGATTAGCCAGGGAACAGACTCTTCAAGTGCTGGCAGGCATCTTCATAGCTGCTACGCTCGAACATGCCTTGCTGTAAGAAAATTTCCATTTGTGGATACAGGGCTATAGCCTTATCCAATAAAGGGTCGCTACCTGCGGCATAGGCACCCACACTGACCAAATCGCGGTTACGCTGGAAGCTAGCCAGTAACTGCTTGAATTGGCGAACTTTACTGTAATGGTTCTCATCAATCAGCGAGGTCATGGCGCGACTGATTGAGGCTTCAATATCGATAGCCGGGTAGTGGCCGGATTCAGCTAGCCGGCGTGATAACACCACGTGGCCGTCAAGAATGGCGCGCGCCGAGTCGGCGATAGGGTCTTGCTGGTCATCGCCTTCGGTTAATACGGTATAAAATGCGGTAATGGAGCCGCCACCGGATACCCCGTTACCGGCCCGTTCAACCAGAGCCGGTAATTTGGCAAATACGGACGGTGGATAACCCTTGGTTGCCGGAGGTTCACCAATAGCCAGCGCGATTTCACGTTGTGCCATAGCATAGCGAGTGAGGGAGTCCATAATCAGCAAGACGTGCTGGCCGCGATCGCGAAAATCTTCTGCAATGCGGGTGGCATAAGCCGCGCCCTGCATGCGCAGTAGCGGCGAAACATCGGCTGGGGCCGCTATCACCACCGAACGGGCACGACCTTCAGCGCCGAGAATATTCTCGATAAAGTCTTTTACTTCGCGCCCACGTTCACCGATTAGCCCAACGACAATCACATCAGCCTGGGTGTAGCGGGCCATCATCCCCAGAAGCACACTTTTACCAACCCCAGAACCAGCAAACAGCCCCATACGCTGGCCGCGACCTACCGTCAGCAGGGCATTAATGGTGCGCACGCCAACATCCAAGACCTGCTCAATTGCGGTGCGCTGCAATGGGTTGATGGGCGGGGTAATCAGGGGGGCGCGATAGCCGGTTTCAGGTGCCGGTAAACCATCAAGCGGTTTGGCACTGCCGTCCAGCACTCGTCCCAGTAATTCTGGGCCAAGAGGCAGTTGCTTGCTGGCCGAGGCACCACCGGTTGTGACTCGCGCATAGACACGAGCGCCGGGCACAATGCCTTCCACTTCTTCCAGTGGCATCAGGAACAGACGCTGGCCATTAAAGCCGACCACTTCACTTTCAACTTCCTGAACTTCGCCGTTATCGTGGCGTTCAATCAGACAAGTTGCACCCAATGGCAACTGTAGGCCGGTGGCTTCCAGCACCAGACCCGTCGCTCGCGTCAATCGCCCATAACGGCGGATGGTGGTTGATTGGCTGATACGCTCTTCGAATTTATCCAAAGAGGTGAGCCAGCGACCAAGACGGGCGGTCATCATAATTCTCCCGGTGCTGCCAGCCGACACAGTTCATGCCAGCGAGTCGCCAGACTGGCATCCAAGTCGCCTTCTTCGGCACTGACCTTGCAGCCGCCCGGATGAATTTGACTATCACCCAATAAACGCCAGCCATGCAGACTCAGGGTGGTTCCTAAACGCTGTTCAACCACGGCTAAGTCATTCGGATTCACTCGTAATTGCGGCTTACCGGCAAACATCGGTTCTTGCTGAATCATCTGCTGGATTTGGGCGAGCAAGGCGGTGCCATCACAAATTGCGGGTTGACCCAAAATCTGTTTGGCTGCCGCCAGCGCCATCTGCATAAGCCGCGAAGCAATGACGCTATCCAGTGCATCCAGAGTGCTTTGGAAGTCGTTAACCAGCAGTTGCCAGTGGGCAGTTATCGGGGCCAGTTGTTTCTCGGCATCAGCCAAAGCTTGCTGATGACCCTCTTCAAGACCGGTTTGATAACCTTTATCCAGACCTTCTTGCAGCCCTTTGGCAAAACCTTGTTGCCGGCCTTGCTTCTCAGCTTCGAGTTGCAGGTTTATCAGTGTTTGTTGCTCATCAACGGCAGTGGGCTCAGTCTCGGTACCCGGCTCATCAGTAAACAGCATGCTGATATCTGGCGCCGTGGATGCAGCGATAGGCTCGGGCTGGCTGGCAAAATCGTTAAGTGACCAGGGCTGCCAGGGCAGGGTATTAATCCGATCAGACATAGATATCCTCGCCGCCACCGATGACTATCTCGCCGCTTTCCGCCAAACGACGGACGATGAGCAAGATAGCTTTCTGTTCGTTTTCCACCAGTGACATACGCACCGGTCCGCGGGTTGCCAAGTCGTCGCGCAAGATTTCTGCTGCGCGCAGTGACATATTGCTGAGGAAGCGCTCGCGCAGTGCTTGATCCGCACCTTTCAATGCAATCAACAGCGACTCGTTGTCGATCTCTTGTAGCAAACGCTGAATGCTGCGGTCGTCGACACTGACCAAGTTCTCGAACAGGAACATTTCGTCGATAATTTTCTGTGCCAGCTCGCCGTCATATTCGCGTACCGCTTCCATAACCGTCTCTTCCTGCTGTGTTTTCATCAGGTTGATAATCTCGGCTGCGGTGCGGATACCGCCCATTTTGCTGCGTTTGAGATTCTGGCCATCGAGCAGGTTGTTCAGCACTTCAGTTAATTCAGCCAACGCCGCGGGTTGAACACCGCCAAAGGTGGCGATACGCAACATGACATCGTTGCGCAGGCGCTCGTCGAACAGGGCCAGAATGTCGGCGGCCTGAGCGCGTTTGAGGTGAACCAAAATGGTGGCAATGATCTGCGGATGTTCATCGCGGATCAGGTCGGCCGCCATCTGCGGTTCCATAAAGTTGAGTGTTTCCATACCACTGGTGGTTTCGCGTGATTCCAGAATATCTTCCAACAAGCTGGACGCACGCTCTTCCCCCAAGGCTTTTATCAGCACGGTGCGCAGATAATCGCTGGCATTGACACTCAGAGCCGCATATTGCTCGGCATCGTCTTCAAACTCAGCCAAGACATCAACCAACTGCTGATGAGAGACCTGACGCATACTCGCCATAGTGGTACTGAGCTGTTGCACTTCGCGCGAGGAGAGGTGCTTAAACACCTCGGCGGCATGGTCTTCACCCAGAGTCATCAGCATGATGGCGCTTTTTTCAGTTCCGGTCAGGCTCATTGGTCATTACTCATCCATTGACGGATAACCAGCGCGACAACACGTGGGTCTTTATCCGCAAGTTCGCGTATACGCTGGGCCTGAACTTCAGCACTTACCCGCTGCTGATTTTTCTTACGTAAGGCCAGCTCTTCTTTACTCTGTTTCGCCGTTTCAGTGGCTTGCGCGGTCTGAACAATGTTATTGACCGAGGCTGCTGCTTTATCAGCAATTTGTTTCTTGGCAATTAATGGACGAACCAGTTTGCGCCATAAGATCCACGCCACCAGCAAGATCAGCAGATAACGACCCGCATTCAGCAACTGATCAAAGAAGGACGGTTGTTGCCAGAATGGTAGGGTATTGCCGGAGGCATCATCGGTAGCATTAAATGGCGTGTTCACCACATTTAAGGTGTCGCCACGATTAGTGGAGAAGCCCATCGCCTCGCGGGTCAGAGATTCCACCTGCGCCAATTGATCTTTAGTCAAGGCAATGGGTTTGCCCGCTTTATCACTGCCGTAATTAACCACCACGGCGACGGAGAGGCGCTGTACCATGCCCGCTTGCTGCTGGGTGTGGCGGATAGTGCGGTCAACTTCGAAGTTAGTGGTTTGGTCATGGCGACTATTACTGGATGTCGCTGTCGGCCGGGTTGTGGCAGGGCGATTCGCCGCATTGGCATTATTCGCGGCTGCACCCGCAGCACTGGGTGCCGCAGCCGGCTGAGGCACTTCAATCGGAGCGACCGGCGTGGCTGAAGGTTGGTTGGACAATGCCCCCGGCACGCCACCAACATTGGTGCCGCCCAGTTGTTCACTGGAGCTGACTTGCTGAGAACGTACCGCGCCTTGGTTGGCTGCCTGATTCGGTTTGTACTCTTCGTCAGTCTGTTCGCGGCTGGCGAAATCAACCTGGGCAGTCACCTGAGCATGCACATTACCGCTGCCGACCATAGGGGCCAGAATGGTTTCAATGCGGCGCTGGAAGCGGTTTTCAACTTCATTGGTAAATTTGAGTTGTGCCGCATTTAAGTCGCGACCGGCGCTGTCAGATTGCGTCAGCAAACGACCGGTCTGATCGACCACGGTGACGTTAGCCGGTGGTAAGCCAGCCACACTGCTGGATACCATATACACGATAGCGTTAATCTGACCGTCATCAAGTGCACGGCCAGGTTGCAAGGCGAGTGTTACCGAGGCAGTCGGTGATTTTTGTTCGCGGACAAACAGTGAGGGTTTTGGCATCGCCAAATGGACTCGTACATTCAGTACTGGCCCCAGAGTGCCGATAGTCCGGGCGAGTTCACCTTCCAGCGCCCGCTGGTAGTTAACTTGCTCACTGAATTGGCTAATGCCAAATTTTTCCTGGTCCAGCAGCTCGAAACCGACTGCACCACCTTTAGGTAAACCTTGCTGTGCCAAACGCAGGCGGGTTTCATGTACTTTATCCGCCGGGATCAACAACGCCCCGCCATTATCAGCGAAGCGGTAAGGAATATTCAGTTGTGTCAGTTGTGTGACGATATCGCCACCGTCACGATCACTCAGGTTGCTATAAAGAACGCGATAATCTGGGCTTTTAGCCCATAACATCAGCGCGACAATAATAGCGATAGCGGCTGCCGCTGCAATCAGCAGTGGGATTTTTGGATTCGCGCGTAGGCGTGCCAGTGTCGTCGCAAAGGTATTTTCACGATTTTCACCGCCGGTTATCGAGGCATTCATACACGTCCTTGGCCAAGCTGATCAACGTTTGAGTGAGTATTCTTTGTGTAACTAGTGTGTCGAAACAAAACAGACTCCCAAGTGAAAGCATCAATAACTGATATCCCCTTTTGTGGGCACGCCATTATTTGCTGTAAGTGAGTGGTTTGATGGCTCAATTAGCCGGTATTTTTGTGTCTAATTAGCCGCTTTAGCGCAAAAATGATGTGTTAGGGTGTCATCCTGAAAAAAGTGATACGGGTCTGGCGGTGAATAACTGTGTTGGCCGCTTCACTTGTCATGATGTTATTCGAACAACTGAATGTTCTGGGGTGAGTATGTCTGTCCAAGGTATCGAAGGGGTTTTACAGCAGTTGCAGGTCACTGCATTGCAAGCATCTAACTCGGTGAAAACATTGCCCGCAGAAGCCGGTTTTGCCAGTGAATTAAAAGCGGCAATTGGCAAAATCAGTGAAAATCAGCAACATGCTCGCACCCAAGCACAAAATTTTGAGTTGGGCGTCCCCGGTGTCGGTCTGAATGATGTGATGGTGGACATGCAGAAGTCATCGGTCTCTTTACAGCTCGGTATTCAGGTACGTAATAAGCTGGTTGCGGCTTATCAAGACGTAATGAATATGGGGGTTTAATTATTTTAAATCTTTGCTGACTCCCCGCACGACTTAAAATAACTTGGGCTTTGTGCAGTGAAATGCCAGCCCGAGAGTCTCTTTCTCATGGTGATAATTAACTTCGCACCTGTGAGCAAAATCTCATTCAACATTTATGTAACAATTCGATGCGATATTTATTATTCAAATCAATTGATATAGGTGGCTGTAATGAGAATTTATTTAATGATATTCCTTGTCTCTTTTCCTATTTTTTCATTCTCTAGTGAACTCCAACCACTCTTGGCCGAACCGGCAATAATGAAAGTTTCAGAAGCTGTTTGCAGTAATCGCTATGTGAAGAAAGAGCGAATTGCCTGCATGAAATTAGTCGATTTATCCATTCTTAAAGCTTATTGGGTTGGGCAGATGAAAAATACTTGCAGCTCGAGGTTTGATACGCCGAAACCTGGCTGCGTTAATATTAAAAGGCTGGCGAATGCATTAGATAGAATGGGCGGGCGATATCTTGAGGAATAATATAAGGCAATAACTGCGCCACAGATGTTATTCAAATTCTTCGTGTGACAATGCCCATAGATAAAGTGATGCAGTGGTACCATAAGGGGTATAACGGCGGCGATATCGTTCAAAACGCTCGCGCGGCAATGTTTTATGGCGATATAAATTCATCATACCTCGGCGTATTGCCAGGTCACCCCAACTGACTATATCTGGGCGAGAAAGTGAAGAGATAAGCAGCATTTCTGCCGTCCAAATACCCACGCCGTTAAGGTTCGATAACTGAGTAATGACGTCATTATCGGGTAACTGCGAGATAGCTGATAAATCCAGTGATCCATCGAGTGCCGCATCTGCGGCTCCTTTAATGTATCCGGCTTTTCTCATGGTCATACCACAAGCTTGAATAGCCTCAATAGGCGCTGCTGCCACCGCCGTTGGTGTAACAGCACCGAGTAAAGTCACCAGGCGCGCATTAACAGTGAGCGCCGCTTTAACCGATATTTGCTGATCAACGATATTTCTGATTAATGCGGCAAATAGATCTGGTGATAATGGGCGGGCTATCATCCCTAATCGATCGATGGCCGCCGCCATCTTTTTATCCCGCCGCTTGAGATGATTAATTTCTGTTTCACCGTAGCTATAAAACATGCTTAAAAACTCCCTTATGGTGCATGTGAAAAGCGAAAAGCTTAGCCTCAATTCTGTTTGGCGCACACTCCGTTTCTTGCTGCTGGTGTTTAAGCCGTCTCCGCCAACGTAATATTCTGATGACCTATTCTTTGCAGTAATGCCGATACATCAATAACATCCACTTTATCGGCTTGCAAGTGAGCCACGGCGTATTCATGCCAGATACCCGATTGCAGGAACAAGATAAATATCTCTCTATCCAGATGATTCTCGTTCACCATATTAACCATGATGTTCAGTGCCTCAGATAACAATTTCCCCGGTTTATAAGGGCGATCGGCGGCGGTCAGCGCTTCAAAAACATCAGCAATGGCCATCATACGGACAGGAATACTCATCTGGGTATAATTGAGTCGATAAGGATATCCTTTACCATCCATCCGTTCATGATGCCCGCCGGCAATAGTGGGCACATTCGCCATGGTGCGCGGGAAGGGGAGTTTTTTAAGCATTACAATGGTCTGCATAATATGCTCATTTATTTTATAGCGATCTTCTTCCGTCAGTGTCCCACGGCGAATACTGAGGTTATAAATCTCCCCACGGTTATAAAGTAAGGTTGGCTCTGGCACTTTGAAATCATAATATTCTGGGCGTCTGTTTTTATTATCGCGATAAATAATATGTTCTTCTTTATCTGCCAGCATAGGCTCTTGTACTGGCAATGATGCGGCTGGCTGCCGGGCTTTACGTGCTCGTTCCTCATTAGCAATACCAGCGTTATCATCCAATGTGCGCGTCCAGCGATAACCGGCAATTTGCTGAATACGGGTTATTGCTTCATCAGACATAAATTCGCCGCCGACATTACAGTTAGCGATAAAGTAAAAATCTTCATCTAACTGGCGCAATTCATCAGCCAGCAATTGTTGGTCAGCTTCACTGGCCGTGATGGTGGCATGGCGGCGCAAGAAGGCAATTTCTTTCTCACGTTTTAATACTTCAAACCGCATTCTTACCTCGTGAATACGGTCATAAATTAATTCCAGTTTTGTTGATTTATCGACAACAAATTCTGGTGTTGTTATCTTGCCACAGTCATGTAACCAGCAAGCTGTATGCAGTTCTTCCCACTCATTCTCTGATAAAGTAAAGTCAGCAAAAGGCCCTTCTTTAACATTAACCGCGGCTTTGGCAAGCATTTTGGTTATTTCAGGTACCCGCTGGCAGTGCCCTCCGGTATAAGCACTCTTGGCATCTATTGCACCGGCAATAAGCTCTATAAATGCATTGAGCAGATTTTTTTGTTCTTGCAGTAATCGTTGTGTTTCTACAGAAACAGACAAACTACCAACCAGCGCATTAACTAACTGAATTTTTGACCGTTCACGTTCAGTATTTAATACATAAGGGTTAAAGAGCAGCAAGAAGCCCAATAATTGTTCATCATGCGTCTTCATTGGCACAGCAATAAAACGTAGCGGTAAATAGGGCAGGAGGAAGTCTTTCAATTGGCTGAATATATTTTCTTTGTTCAATGTGCCAGTGATGGTTTTTCCCTCCAGCACGGGATGGAAGGTGGCAAAATTATCTTCTGCTACCTGTAATGAAGACATCTCTGCCACAGGGATATTTTCACCATTCCAGCGAAATGCCGTTGGCGTAAAGATCCCTTCATTTTTATCCGCGAGGAATATCATCCCCCCAGTCATTGCTGCAATTTCCGTGGTTTCACTCAATAAACCCTGCATCTGACGGAAGAAGTTACTTTCGGCTGTCAGCATATTGCCCATGGAAATAAACTGTTTTAGCGTCGACTTCATTTTTGACATTGATTTGTGCAATTCATCCACTTCTTCAATCACCGAGTGCTCTACCTCGTGTTCCTCGAAATATAAGTTGCTGATGGAGTCAGCATCTTTACGGAGACGAATAAGCGGGTTGGATATTTTTCTGGAGAAGTACCAGACGATCGGCAAGCTGAGCATCAGAAGAATAAAGGCAATAAAGGTCGAATGATTACGAATAGAATTAGCATCGGCAGTTAGATAGCTGGCTGGAGTCGCAATGACTAACTGATATTTATTGTTATTGTTATTAATATCGACAACAGCACCATACCATTGCTGACTTTGTGCTTCAAACATGATGCTATCACCACTATTACCATCAAGATTGTTGGTGGCGGTGCTATTTTCTTTAGCATTTAGCAATGCTTGCAATACCGGAACTTGTTTATCAGCACTGGCAGAGACTGTTGTGCTTTCTTTGATTTTTGGCAAGCTAGCGATAACTTCGCCGCGAGAGTTAATAATGATGGCCTGACTGCCTGGCGGTAAGTTTTGTTTAACAAGAAATTGTGATAAAGATGCTAATGAAACATCGAGTCCAATAATTGCCTTTTTATTCTCAGCCTGACGGCTATAAGTAAAACCCGCCTCTCCTGTGCCTTTGAAAATATAGATAGGGGAGGTGACTAATGTAGGGCTGGCCGAGGCCAAAATAAACCAATCTCGCCGGCGGGGATCATAGTTATCATTGTCCCGAGGCATAACGGCAATGACTTGCTGCTGTTTATTCAGATAGATAAAGCGTTTTTCCGGCAAGCTATCGAGAAAGCGATTACTTTGAATCATCCACTCAGCATCTTCAGGGGCATGAAATAAGAGGCGATTAGCCGCTGTCAGACGCCTCAGCATAAATAAATCCCCATTAGGATAAGCACTGTAGACAGCGCTGGCATAGTTATTCTGCTTGAGGATTTCAATAAACTTACCCACAAAGTTCATTCTTTGTTCAAGGGTGGATAATTCTGTAATTTGCATACTGGCGAGAATATTAACCGACATCATCATCGGGCGGGTCACCGCATCTAACTCGGCCGCAATTGCTTGGCCAGTTTTTTGATACTGCCTATTGGTGCTGATTTCAGTCAATTTAGTGAGTTGGCTATGACCAAAGATAATAATTACCGTGCCAATTGAGACAATCAGCAACGTAAACAGGGCTGCAATCTGGATGTGCAGAGGATAGCGGTTTTTTAGTCCGAACAGGTTGCTAAGCATCATAACCATCCCGGAAGATTATTATTTAATCAAATTTAATAATAGAATGTACTGGCCTAACTAACATATTTCCCTTTTTTTCAGTGGGTTATGGATAATTGCATGATTGTAATCACTTTTTTAGTTATCAAGTCCGGTTTGTTGGATGAAATAACTAATGACCGCAGTAAAAAAAACGTTTTAACGCGCAGAATATCCAAAAGCAGTGTTTAGCAATCTAAATAACTGGCTGTAATACAGATAGAGAAAGCTTAAATAAGCGAGGCGGATGTATTTTAGATTGGAGAACAAAGAGCTACAGTGAAAATTATCTGAAGCTTCAATGAGTTTAGATTGAGTCTAAATCCGGTGTATGAAGATTTAAATAACTATGATAGTTGGGGGGCGATGGCTCATTATCAGGGGGTTGTAAACGATGATGCCCGCGAATGGCGGTGGGAGCAAAACCAAAACGTTTACGAAAACGTTCAGCGAAGCGTGATGCGCTTTCGTAACCAACTTGGCTGGCAATTAATGAAATCGGCCAATCTGTCCCTTGCAATAAACGTAAGGCACTGGTCATACGAACATCAATCATCAAATCGCGTAATAATGTATTTTCCGCCGCAAGTTTTCGCCGTAATACCACTTCGCTCATTGCCATATGTTCGGCGACCTCCGATGCTGACCATATTTTGTGGGGGTCAATCGCCAGACAACGGCGTACCTGCTCAGTTAATGAGTGACTTTCATTGAGTGTGAATTTAACCCCTCGCTGAGCTAACCAAAGCAGTAATTCAAGCATACGATGCCTGACGATAGATGGAGGGATATCGCCAATATCTGAGATGGCTTTAAAGGTATTTCCGAAGGTATTAATAAATTCGGGAGCTAAATTACGCACTGGCATCACACTAGGAATGGCCCTAAGGCCAGATGATGCTGGGTGATTGGCAAATGTGGCTATCAAACGAGGATCACAACGAAGCTGATGACTGAAAAATAACCCATCATCAGATAGGCCGTTAACTATATCAATGGTTTGGCCACTACTCACTGCGACTATTTCGCCCGATTGAACTCGACATTCTTGATTATTCCAACGAATAATCTTATGCCCACGGTTAACCATAATGAGCAATGGATGCTCAATATAGACAGAGGAGAGTAGTAGCTCTGTGTGTTGAATAACATGTGCCGAGCTACCCACACCAGGGCAAAAATTAATTGTACGTTCCATCGATATTCATTTCACAATTTTGGCCTGAGAATATCTTTACGCTTTGAATAGCAGACTGGCAACCCATTTTAATAGAAAACTTACAGTAACTGACTATTTTAGCGAAAAGTATTAAATATGAGAATAATAGTCAGTTAGATATGAGTAATTGTTACTGTCAATATAATCCCATGTTAAAAATAATGGTAATTAAAAGTAGTTATCATGATAATCATTTAAGTTGCAAGTTATTGCTTCGCAACAAGTCGATATATTGTGGCCAGGCGAACTGGAGATTATTGTGTTTCGCCTAGCAGCAATGCATGGTCAGGAAATTGACCATAGGTATTATTAACCGCCTGCTGTCGGGTGGATTGCCCGACCAATTCACTTAATGCATCGAGACGCAGTTGTAATAAACGCTTAATCTCTATTTCATTATCCAGAATAGCTTTCAGCTTCTCCCGTAATAGCTCTTGCAGCACCGAAGATGTGCAGGACGAAATAGTCACATTAGCCGTATTTTCAACTGCTTTGAGGTAAGTCATTTCCAGATCAACCAGCGCATCCCATTTTCCCTCAGTCGCCAGCATTAACATTTGCTCACTGAGGGTCAGGATTTGTTGATATTCGGACAAAAGGTGCTGGTGACGTTCCATTAAATGGGGTCCTAATCAGGTTGATAATTGGGGCCGATCTGCCGCCATGCATCTGCTATATTTTCGAGCAGAGCCAAGACTTCATCAATGGCCTGTTCGTCATTATGCAAATTGGCATGCAACAAGCGCCGTGACATATAGTCATACAAGGCTGACAAGTTTTCTGCCAGCTCGCCGCCTTTTTCTATATCGATACCTGCGCTCAGACCATTATTAATAATGTTGATCGCTTTAGATATCTCAGCCCCTTTTGCTGGGATATCACCTTGAGTCATCAGAATTCGTGCACGAACCAGGGCGCTCTGCGCCCCGTCGAATAGCATCACGATCAACTGATGAGGGCTGGCACTCATTACGCCACTTTCCAACCCTACTTGTGCGTAGGTTTGGCTCCCTGATCGGTTATACATACACTATCCTTTATGAACTGAATTGCTGTGTTAAGAAGTTAGCCGTACTGTTTAATGAAGTCATCATTTTATCTAATTGCGTAAACTGTGTTTTATAACGCGCAATAGTGGCAGTGATGCTATCAGTGGTAGCAGTAATTTGTTTATCTAAACTTTTTAATGACTTATTGATACCGTCAGTGGCATTTTTCAGTGAGCCATTAGTTGTATCGAGAGCAGTATTAAGCAAGTTATCAGTTAGGGTAGCAAAACCGGTGGTTTTACCATCGCCGACAAAGAATGCAGTGACACTGTTGGGTTTATCTTTTAATGCAGCATCAAGTTTGTCTGAATTAACGACTAATTTCCCATCAAGATCCTGTGTAATGCCTAAACTGGTGAGAGTTTTAATATCGCCGGATTGAGCCGACCCGATTAGACCTTTCAACTGAGTTTGGATATTACGTAAAGTGCCATCACCAACTAATGCCCCATTACTGGTGGACTGGTCGGCACCGGCTTCAACTGCTGTATATTTCGTTAAAGAAGCAAAGGTGGTTTGCAGCGAGTTATATGCATCAACAAAAGATTGGATTGCCGTTTTAGTCGCTGAGTTATCACGAATGATGTTTAATTGTTCTGGTGCGCCAGCCTTTGTCTCTGATTTTAGATTAATTGTTACGCCTTGAGGCGCATCTGTAATCGTATTGCTTTGACGTACAATGCTGGTGCCGTTGACCGTTAATTCAGCATTCTCTGCGGCGACTTTTTGTGTCATCCCACCACTACCACCGGTAGCACTTGGCGTATAGTTAAGAAAATCATTTAAAGTATCATCGCCAGTCACACTCACCGTCATTTCTGACTGAGTTCCGGTATCTTTAGCTGTTAATGACAAATAATAGGTATTGTCATCGGCTTTCATGATACTGGCGCTGACACTGCCTTCTTGTTTATTAATAGCGTCACGAATATCAGTCAGTGAGGTTTTTCCACTCTCTAACGTGACTTCCAGCGGTTTTTTCTGCCCTGGTTGACTAATAGTAATAGTTCGGCTGGCATTACTATTACCCAACTGCTCGGTTGCGGTTGCGACGTCAGAGGACAACAGTGATTGTGCTTTAGCAATATTAGTGACTTCAATAGTATAAGAGCCCGCAGTGGCTTTGCTGTCTGTGGTTGCACTAAATGCGGTATTACTACCACTAACAGTTGTGGTGTTTATGGTGTCTGCTTTTTTTAATGCTGCGGCTGAAGTTTCTAATTTTGCTAGGGCACTTTGCAGCACACCAAAGGCCGTCAATTTGCCTTTATAGCTGGTTTGCTGTTGTGTTAGTGGGGTTAAACGCCCTTGTTCTGCAGTACTTAACTGATCTAACAAAGACGTTAAATTTAATCCTGAACCGGTGCCCAATGCACTGATACTTGCCATATCTAATCCTTAATTTTCAAGTGTCGTTGCAATGGTTATCGGCTGAGGAGAAAGAAAGTTTACACATAAAAGTAAATTTATAATGGCTGGAATAACAGGGGATAACAGGGGGCTATTTCTGCCATTGAATAGGTAAGTAATATAAGGAGGAATGGCAGAATAATATTATAAATTTTTAAAATTATTTAGTGGAATGACTAAAGGTTCCTTAAAGAGCGCCGATACAAGTTGTGACGGTGATGAAGCCGTGGGCAGTAAGCCCAAACCATAACCCAACAGCATTTAAGGAATAATACTATGGCGGTAATTAACACTAACAGCTTGTCTCTGATGACTCAGAACAACCTGAACAAATCCCAGTCTTCTTTAGGCACCGCCATTGAGCGTTTGTCTTCTGGTCTGCGTATCAACAGTGCGAAAGATGATGCTGCGGGTCAAGCTATTGCTAACCGCTTCACCTCTAACATCAAAGGCCTGACTCAAGCAGCTCGTAACGCTAACGATGGTATCTCTATCGCTCAGACCACTGAAGGTTCACTGAACGAAATCAACAACAACTTGCAACGTGTTCGTGAATTGACCGTTCAAGCGCAAACTGGTTCTAACTCAAGCAGCGATTTGACCTCAATCCAGGACGAAATCAGCCAGCGTTTGAGCGAAATTGACCGTGTGTCTTCACAGACTCAGTTCAACGGCACTAAAGTTCTGGCTGAAAACACCACCATGAACATCCAGGTTGGTGCAAATGATGGCGAAACTATCTCCATCAATTTGCAGAAAATCGATTCACAAAGTCTGGGTCTGGGCAGCTTTAGTGTCAGCGGTGTGACCAACTCACTGACTGCATTGACTTCAACAACTGGTGGTGTAACCACAACTACTGCTATTGATATGAAAGGGGTTGAGGCAGCTGCTGGTAAAGGTGCAACAGTTCACGGTGTTGGTACTGCCGATGCAACTACTGGTGCGTATACTGACTATGTTATCCGTACTAGTGATGGTAAACAGTATCAAGGTGCTGTAGATGCAACTAGTGGCGCAGTCACCTTTAAAGATACTGATATCGCTGGAAAAGCAGCCGGTTTAGCTACAGCTGTTGCTGCTGCTGCTGCTGGTACTCCTGGTGATGCGACTCTTGCTGCTGCAGTTACAACTGCCAAGACTGCTTTTACAACCTCATTAGATGGTAAACAATATACCCCTGCTGGTGCAGCAACGGCTTCACCATTGGAAACTTTGGATAGTGCTATCAAACAAGTTGATGGTTTCCGTAGCCAACTGGGTGCGGTACAAAACCGTTTCGAGTCTGCTGTCACCAACTTGAACAACACCGTAAACAACCTGACTTCTGCTCGTAGCCGTATCGAAGATGCTGACTATGCAACAGAAGTATCTAACATGAGCCGTGCGCAGATTCTGCAACAAGCAGGTACTTCAGTACTGTCTCAGGCAAACCAGGTTCCACAAACTGTGCTGTCTCTGCTGCGTTAATTCCACAGATACACCATAAGTTTTCAAACCCCGCTACGGCGGGGTTTTATCTTGCCTTGTCGAAATAATAAACAGAGCTATTTCGATAAGGACAGTTCAAATCAGGCGCTAATTATCTATTTTTGCTGGTTTTTACTGCAACTTCTCGCTCTGTTTTTTCACTCTAAGCAGTAGATTAACCGTAAAACTCGCAGGCATAAGCCAAATAGCCGCCCTTTTATAGGCCTATTCCGGCGATTGTCTGACTGACCTGACAGGATAATGGTACGACTCTCTTACCCTTAGGTGCCTGTCTAGTGAGCGATCTGTATACCGCCGAAGGCGTGATGGACAAGAATTCCCTCTGGCAACGTTATGTTCCTCTGGTGCGCCATGAGGCATTACGTTTGCAGGTGCGCCTGCCGGCCAGTGTGGAATTGGACGATTTGTTGCAGGCTGGGGGGATTGGTCTGCTGAATGCCGTTGAGCGTTATGACGCTTTACAAGGAACCGCATTTACCACTTATGCGGTACAGCGTATACGTGGCGCCATGTTGGATGAGCTGCGCAGCCGAGATTGGGCTCCGCGCAGTGTTCGGCGTAATGCTCGCGAAGTTGCCAGCGCCATGCAAAAAGTCGAACAGCGGCTTGGGCGACCGGCAACTGAGCAGGAAGTGGCGCAAATTCTTGAAATTGATCTGGCCGAATATCGCCAGATCTTATTAGACACCAATAACAGCCAGCTTTTCTCCTATGACGAATGGCGAGAAGAGCATGGTGAAAGTGTCGAGCCGCTGCTGGAAGGGCATGAAGATGCCAATCCGTTGCAACATTTGTTGGAAGGAAATCTGCGCCAGCGCGTCATTGAAGCGATCGAGGCATTGCCGGAACGTGAGAAAATGGTGTTGACGCTGTATTACCAGGAAGAGCTGAACCTGAAAGAAATCGGCGCTGTACTCGAAGTGGGGGAATCCCGCGTCAGTCAGCTTCATAGCCAGGCGATAAAACGCTTACGCGCCCGCCTGAGTAACGACTCTTAATTCACTTTCGCTCAGTGATATCACAGTGTTTAACTTTATTAATGCAGGTCTTCTCATGCCAGGACTTCAGTTAAAAAAGCGGCCGCTGAGCCGTTATTTAAAAGATTATAAGCACGGCCAAACTCATTGCTCACATTGTCATAAAGAACTCGACCGCATGGCATTGGTTTTTCGCGGACAAATTATTAATAAAGAAGCAATCGCTGGCATGGACCAGCCTATTGACGATCAAGTCTGGTCAAAACTTCAGCATGAATTAACCGCATTATGCCGCTTTTGCAGTGAGATATACTGTAATAGCGCACCGGGTTATTTTGATATTATGGCGTTCAAACAGTATCTATTTGAACAAACTGAGATGAGTCATAGCACTGTTCGTGAATATGTTGTGCGTCTACGTCGATTAGATGAAATGCTGGTTGCCACTAATTACCCAGCAGAAAAATTCGCCAGTGAAACCATGCATCAGCGTATTATCGATGAACTGCCCAATGCCGCACATAACAATTACCGCATTGCTTTGCGTAAATATGATCAATATTTGGCATGGCAAAAAAATTACTAAGGTTAATAGAGCGCATTCCAGCAGTTGAGAAAGCTCTGTGTTTTCAGTGGAATCATTTCTAATATAACGCAAAACTATTCAGTCACACTCTTCCGTGATTCAGCGCCCGGCAAGGTTTCTCCTTCGCCGGGCGTTTCATTTATTCCTCCTATGATATTAATCTCCGACGCTGTTGCTTACCGACATCTATAATAAAATCAGTGATTATTCGTGTTACATCTGATAAATCTATGTAATTGCAGTAACTCATTAATTCCCCGGGGGACCCGTGACGTTTCAACATAAACTGGCGCAATTTCCGCGCCTGGACTTGGTCGGTCATACGACACCATTAGAAAAATTATCTCGACTCTCCGATTACCTGGGACGTGAAATTTATATCAAACGTGATGATGTCACCCCGCTGGCACTAGGTGGTAACAAGTTGCGTAAGCTGGAGTTTTTGGCTGCCGATGCACTGAGGCAGGGGGCCGATACACTGGTAACCGCTGGGGCTATTCAGTCTAATCATGTGCGTCAAACAGCCGCCGTTGCCGCCAAGCTGGGGCTACATTGTGTTGCGTTACTCGAGAATCCTATCGGCACTTCAGCGGAAAATTATCTGACCAATGGCAATCGATTGCTGCTGGATTTGTTTAATGCCGATGTGGTGATGTGTGATGGCTTGCACGACCCCAATCAGCAATTAGCGGAGCTGGCTACTCGAATTGAAGCGCAAGGTTTTCGCCCTTATGTGGTGCCGGTTGGCGGCTCCAATGCCTTAGGTGCATTGGGCTATGTGCAGTGCGCATTGGAAATTGCTGCCCAGTCGGCAGGGAATGTTGCTTTTAGCTCGGTGGTGGTGGCCTCGGGTAGTGCCGGGACTCATGCCGGGTTAGCCGTGGGGTTACAGCAACTGCTACCTGAGGTTGAATTGATCGGCGTGACAGTGTCGCGTAAAGCGGATGAACAACGGCCTAAAGTGGTGGATATTCAGGAAAAACTGGCCGCATCCCTTGGCATTACTGGGCCGCAGGCAGCAATTACCTTGTGGGATGACTATTTCGCTCCGCGCTATGGCGAGCCAAACGAAGAAGGATTGGCCGCGATAGGGCTGCTGGCAAGGTTAGAGGGCATGTTGCTGGATCCTGTTTATACCGGTAAGGCGATGGCGGGTTTACTCGATGGCCTGGAGCAGAAAAAGTTTCGTGATGAGGGGCCGATTCTGTTTATTCACACTGGCGGTGCCCCGGCATTATTTGCATATCATCCACAGGTGTAACCTTTGGTTATTGCTTATTCCATTTATGGCTATCGTTATTATTTTATATTCCTTTATTCCATTAACAGCACTGATAAAGTACTGAATATCAAAAACAAACATGACAGTTGGGGTATGTATGAGCTTTTCAATTGTACGTCGTCGAATGGTTCTGGGTATGGTGGCAGTTGCACTGGCAACCGGCCTTAATGTGAAGTCTTACGCTGCGGCTGACCTGCTCGATCAGGTCAAAGAACGCGGAACTCTGGTGGTCGGCCTGGAAGGGACTTATCCTCCGTTCAGCTTCCAAGGTGAAGATGGCAAACTGACTGGATTCGAAGTGGATTTTGCTAACGCATTGGCTGAACACATGGGTGTTAAGGCAAAAATCACTCCAACTAAATGGGATGGCATGCTGGCCTCACTGGAGTCCAAACGTATTGATGTGGCGATTAACCAAGTCACTATCTCGGAAGAACGTAAGAAAAAGTATGATTTCTCAACCCCTTATACCATCTCTGGTATTCAGGTTTTGACCAAGAAAGGTAATGAAGGCAAGTTCAACAAACCTGAAGATTTGGAAGGTAAAAAAGTCGGCGTCGGCTTGGGCAGTAACTATGAGCAGTGGTTACGTGACAACCTGAAAGGTGTTGATATCCGTACTTATGATGATGACCCAACCAAGTATCAGGATCTTCGCGTTGGCCGTACAGACGCCATTTTAGTTGATCGCTTAGCGGCGTTGGATTTGGTGAAGAAAACCAATGACACCCTTGCCGTTGCTGGCCCAGCGTTTGCTCGTCAGGAGTCAGGCGTGGCATTGCGTAAAAATAACCCTCAGTTGTTAGCGGCAATCAATCAGGCTATTGCTGAGATGCAAAAAGATGGCACATTGGCCAAAATTTCTGAAAAATATTTTGGTGCGGACGTAACTAAATAATGCAAGAAAGTATTCAATTGGTGCTGGATTCAGCACCATTTTTATTGAAAGGTGCTTGGTTTACCCTCCAGCTTAGTCTGGGGGGGATGTTTTTTGGTCTGGCATTAGGTTTTATGTTGGCAATGATGCGGCTATCCCGTTTCTTGCCACTTTCACTGCTCTCGCGTTTTTACGTCTCCATTTTCCGTGGTACGCCATTAATTGCCCAGCTGTTCATGATTTATTATGGTTTACCACAGTTTGGTATTGAGCTGGACCCAATGCCAGCGGCGTTGATTGGCTTATCATTGAATACTGCGGCTTATACCTCCGAGACACTGCGTGCTGCCATTTCATCAATTGAGAAAGGGCAGTGGGAAGCGGCGGCCAGTATCGGGATGACACGCTGGCAGACACTTTATCGGGTGATATTGCCACAAGCCGGGCGCACCGCTTTACCCCCACTGGGTAACAGTTTTATTGGTTTGGTCAAAGATACTTCTCTGGCGGCCACCATTCAGGTGCCTGAGCTGTTCCGCCAGGCGCAATTGGTAACGTCTCGGACACTGGAAGTTTTCACTATGTATCTGGCGGCATCATTGATTTACTGGATCATGGCAACATTGTTGTCAGCATTACAAAATCGCCTGGAAGCACATGTTAATCGTCAGGATCAGGAGTAGCCATGAGTGCCATCGACGTGAAAAAACTGACCAAACAGTTTAAAGGTCAACGGGTACTACATGGTATCGATCTTGAAGTGAATAGTGGCGAAGTGGTGGCGATCATCGGGCCTAGTGGCTCAGGAAAAACCACCTTGCTACGGAGTATCAACCTGCTGGAGATCCCTGACTCGGGGATTATTCGAGTGGGTGATATAGAGATTGACGGCAGTATTCCTATCAGCAGGCAGCAACGTCAGGTGCGCGCACTACGCCAGCAAGTAGGGTTCGTGTTTCAAAGCTTCAATCTGTTTCCGCACCGGTCAGTGCTGGAAAATATCATTGAGGGGCCGGTCATTGTTAAGGGCGAGAAACGCGCTGAGGCTGAAAAGCGGGCGCGGGCGTTGTTGGCAAAAGTTGGGTTAAGTGGCAAGGAAGATGCTTATCCTCGCCGTTTATCTGGTGGTCAGCAGCAACGTGTTGCTATCGCTCGGGCATTGGCAATGCAACCTCAGGTCATTTTGTTTGATGAACCGACTTCTGCGCTAGACCCCGAGCTGGTGGGTGAGGTATTAAATACTATCCGTGCATTGGCTGAAGAAAAACGCACGATGGTCATCGTCACTCATGAAATGAGCTTTGCTCGCGATGTCGCGGATCGGGCTATCTTTATGGACCATGGGCGGATTGTTGAACAAGGGCCAGCGAAAGAATTGTTTGCTCATCCGCAACATGACCGCACTCGGCAGTTCCTGGATAAGTTCCTGAATAATCACTGAGTCGCCAGTGGGTTAATTAGCATAAAGTGTGTTAATGAGCATAAACAGTTGTGTAATGGGGCCGCCAATGGCCCCTGATTTTTTCGGCAGTGCTATAGAAAGGCTTCGAGCTTAAGGCGATGAGCGGTTGTTTTAACTTCTTTCATGCGCCCATGGCCGGGTAATACTTTCTGTTCCACGGTAACCAACCCCGCTTTCTGCAAAATAGCGACATCGCGGGTGACGGCACTGCGATCTCTTTTGAGTAGCGTTGAAAGGGAGGTGATAGAACCGGGATGCTTTTTGACGGCTCGTAGTAGCACGATGCGTGCGGCACTTAATACTCGCACCATTTCCAACGGGTCTTCGAAAGTAATTATATGCTCTTCAGGTAATGTTTGCCCCACATCAGCCAAGGCTGCGAGTTGTTTACCTCGCTTGAAAAATTCATCTTCCGTTGCAGTTTTGATGACTAGCTTGTCCATTAACTTCTCCTTAGTGAAGTCCAATCCTTTTGAAAGCAATCCTCTATTTGTTCAAAGCTGACAAAATTAACCGCTTCAATGGCGCCTAAGTAATGGCGATGATGATACCCATGAGCATTGTCATAACCGATGACCCGACCATTATCACCCCGCGATAAACAGTGATTGATATAGGCTAAATTATAACGGGTAATGGTACCTGACCGGTCGGCCCATATCTCGCGGCGTAATTGACCATTACCGCGCCGGCTAGCAATTTGATGGGTCTCATCAATAATCTTTTTATCAGCCATGAATATAAATATCACCTCTGAAAGTTGCTGTATAGAATATCTTCACTAAGAAGAAAGCTAGGAACACAAGTCGCTCAGTTGTTTGCTTGAATTAATAGTGAGTTAGGCACAGCAAGGTGACAAGAACACGAAGCTAGAGATGCGGAATGTTGCCAGAGAAAAAGAGGATTGTTGCGGTTTTGCACACGACAGTGCGGGATACCTCGAGAAATAAACACTCATTATCGAGCAAATAATAAGGCCCCAAAGGGCCTTATTATGCTAATTAAAAAATTGGAAATACGAAAAGCTAGCCGATGGTCATCAGGCTGGCATTGCCACCCGCTGCCGCAGTATTGACACTGAGTGAGTGCTCAATGAGCAAGCGCTCTAACAGGATATTGGTTTCACCACGGGCAAAACCTTGTACCGAGACAATTGGCCCATCAATTTGCGCTATCTGCTCACACAAGATACGCAATTGGTCGGCATCGCCGTGGTAGATAACCGCATCAAAGCTGACATTAGCCGTTTGCCAATCTTTAGTGAGGGTAATACGCGCTTGCACAACTGGAGGTAATTTGCGGAACAAATCACTTTGCACGGTATTTTCCGACCATAATACCTCACTGCCGGTTGCCAGTACGGCGGCGAGTTGTGTCAGTGCATCGGCCTCGGTATCAGCTAAACATAACACTCGCTCACGAGGTAACAGAGCATAAGTATTACGCTCACCGGTTGGCCCCGGTAACAACCGGACTGTTCCCCCTTGAGCCAACTCACCATAGCGCTGCGCCAATTCAGCGAGCTCGCTGTGTTGCTGCTCTCCAGCCCATGTGATCAGAGCGTGATGGGCGGCTTGCAACATTTCACGGCCAGCGACATTCTGCACTTCTTCACTATGCGGATGTGACAGTGTATTGACCACCGCATCTTCCGGGCGACTGCACAGAAGGCGATACAGATACAGCGGGCCGCCGGCTTTAGGGCCCGTGCCAGATAAACCTTCACCACCAAAAGGCTGTACCCCGACCACTGCACCGACCATATTGCGGTTAACGTAGAGATTTCCGACTTTGGCTTTTTCAGTGATATGGGCGATGGTTTCATCAATACGGGTGTGAATGCCTAACGTCAGGCCATAACCAGAAGCATTGATTTGATCGACCAGTGCACTCAGGTTCTGGCGCTGGAAGCGCACTACGTGCAGCACTGGGCCGAAGATCTCTTTTTGCAGTTCATCAAAACTATCCAACTCTATTAAGGTCGGTTTGATAAAGGTGCCGTGTTGCCACTCTTTCTCATCTTGTTCATTGCTGCGGGCAGCTTGATAAACCTTGCGCCCTTTGGCGCGCATCGCCTGGATATGGCGTTCAATGCCAGCTTTAGCCTCCGCATCAATCACCGGCCCGATATCGGTAGATAGGCGTTCTGGGTTGCCCATCCGGCATTCAGCCATGGCGCCACGTAGCATTTGTAAGGTGTGCTCAGCGACATCATCCTGAATGCAGAGGATGCGTAAAGCGGAACAACGCTGACCTGCGCTGTCAAAGGCCGAAGCAACAACGTCCGTGACCACTTGCTCGGTAAGCGCCGAAGAGTCCACTATCATGGCATTGAGACCACCGGTCTCAGCAATTAATGGGGTTGGGCGGCCCTGAGGATCAAGTCTACCAGCAATGCTGCGCTGTAGAATGCTCGCTACTTCGGTTGAGCCCGTAAACATCACGCCGCGTACTCGCGCATCGTTGACGAGTGTGGCGCCAACACTGTCACCTTGGCCCGGCAACAGTTGCAGTACACCTTGCGGGATACCGGCTTCCAGTAGAATACGAACGGCCTGAGCGGCAACCAGTGGTGTCTGTTCTGCCGGTTTTGCCAACACACTGTTACCGGCAGCTAAAGCAGCAGCAACCTGACCGGTAAAGATGGCGAGTGGGAAGTTCCATGGGCTAATGCAAACCACTGGGCCGAGTGGGCGGTGGCTATCATTAGAAAAGTTATCACGTACCATTCCGGCATAGTAGTGCAGGAAATCAACGGCTTCACGCACTTCTGCAATGGCATTACTGAAGGTTTTACCGGCTTCGCGCACCAGGATACCCATCAGTGTTTGCATCTGATTTTCCATCAGCTCGGCAGCACGCACTAAAATAGCGGCTCGCTCCGCCGGTGGGGTGGCAAACCAAATCGCCCCGGCATTGGCTGCGGCATCCAAAGCACGGCTCACTTCAGCTTCTGTGGCTTCACGAACGTAACCGACGATATCTGTTGGCTCGGCGGGGTTGATAACGGGCAGATCGACACCGCTATCAAGCTCGGCATCAATAATAGGCTCTGCCCGCCACAGTTGACTGGCACTGGTGAGTAATGCGCTGGAGAGTGAGGCCAGACGATGTTCGTTGGCCAAATCTAACCCGCTGGAGTTAGCGCGGTCTTTACCATACAAATCCCGAGGTAATGGGATTCGTGGGTGAGGTAAGCCGAGTTGCCCCTCACTGGCGGCGATAGCCTCCACGGCACTCACCGGATCGGCGACTAATTCATCCAGTGGTAGGGTGGCGTCCGCAATACGGTTAACAAATGAGGTATTTGCCCCGTTTTCCAACAGGCGGCGAACTAAATAGGCCAGCAATGTTTCATGGGTGCCCACCGGTGCATAAATACGGCATGGTCGATTAAGCTTACCCTCGGCAACTTTCCCAACTACCTGCTCATACAGCGGTTCACCCATACCATGCAGACACTGGAATTCATATTGCCCAGGGTAGTAATTCTGCCCAGCAAGATGGTAAATCGCTGATAACGTATGCGCGTTGTGGGTGGCGAATTGCGGGTAAATCAGGTTAGGCACCGCCAGTAATTTTCGTGCGCAAGCCAGATAAGAAACATCGGTATAAACTTTGCGGGTATAAACCGGGTAACCCTCTAAGCCATCCATTTGGGCGCGTTTGATTTCGCTGTCCCAATATGCACCTTTGACCAAGCGGATCATCAGGCGGCGACGGCTGCGCTGCGCCATATCTATTACTGCATCAATGGTGAATGGGCAGCGTTTTTGATAGGCCTGAATAACGAAGCCAATACCATTCCAGCCTGCCAGCTTTGGCTCAAAGCAGAGTTTTTCCAGCAGATCGAGTGAAATTTCCAGACGATCGGCTTCTTCGGCGTCAATATTAATCCCAATATCGTACTGGCGAGCTTGCAGGGTGAGTGACAACAAACGCGGATAAAGCTCATCCATGACTCGCTCATATTGAGCACGGCTGTAACGAGGGTGCAGTGCCGAAAGTTTGATTGAAATCCCCGGCCCTTCATAAATCCCCCGACCATTTGACGCTTTACCAATGGCATGAATTGCCTGTTGGTAAGAGAGCAGATAAGCCTGAGCATCCGCTTCTGTCAGCGCGGCTTCACCCAGCATATCGTAAGAGTAACGGAAACCTTTATCTTCCAGCTTGCGGGCATTAGCCAATGCTTCCGCAATGGTTTCGCCAGTCACAAATTGCTCACCCATCAGGCGCATGGCCATATCCACGCCTTTGCGGATCAGCGGTTCGCCGCCTTTACCAATAATTCGGTTTAAGGAGCTGGAGAGTTTGGCTTCATTGTGAGTCGAAACCAGATGGCCGGTAAACAGCAGGCCCCAGGTCGCTGCATTGACAAACATTGACGGGCTACGGCCCAAATGGGAGTGCCAGTTGCCATTGCTGATTTTATCGCGAATCAGAGCGTCACGAGTGGGTTTATCCGGAATACGCAGCAGGGCTTCTGCCAGACACATCAATGCCACGCCTTCTTGTGAAGAGAGTGAAAACTCTTGCAGCAAGCCTTGGACTATCCCGGCACGACCATTGGCACTCTTTTGATTACGCAGTTTCTCAGCAATGGAGTAAGCCAGTTTATGGGTTGCTTGCGCCTGGTCTGCCGGTAAGCGCGCCTGCTCCAATAGCATGGGAATGGCTTCTGTCTCTGGGCGGCGATAGGCCGCGGTGATAGCGGCTCGGGTAACCGATTGCGGCAGCACCTGCTCGGCAAAATCTAAGAATGGCTGGTGGGCGCTTTCAGTGACTTGCGGCATAATGTCGTCCGCTTCCTGAGAGGTGGCCGCATTTGTTGCAGGAAGCTCCGGTAATTCGCTGTTATTTTCCAGTCGTTCCAAATAGTTAAAAATTGCCTGCTTGATAAGCCAGTGTGGCGTGCGGTCAATACGCTGTGCCGCGGCTTTAATACGGTCACGTGTCGCTTCATCGAGCTTCACGCCCATTGTGGTGCTACCCATGCGGTCTATCTCCTTCCATAAGGGGAGTTATGATTTTATTTCAGACAATATCAAGCATGTTGCAACTTTGTGCAACCTTGTTAATTGAGGTGCGTATTTGAACTGTGAATTCCGTCTTGTTTTTAACAATTATCAAGAATTGGTATTTGCTTAAAATTACGCGTAAGGACGACTAATGCTAATAATAGTAGGGGTTATGGCGGCTTTGCCTTAGGTGTCACTCGTTTTATGATGTCGGGTGTAACTGTCGACATTGCGTAATGTGATGCAGGGTGAATTTCTTGTAAATAATTTGTTTAAATTCTTGTGAGTGAAGAAAGGACTCTACTAGGATAGCAACCGCGAGACAGTGGTTTGCTAGCGAATAGGTGCGCTAGCAATGTATTTAAGGTTAAGCATTCAGCTCTGGTGCAACTTAGTGTCACGTTCCGACCAGCCAGAGAGATAACCATCATTTTGCAACCTATTGGGTATAAAGCATGATGCCGCTTTAAGCGGAAAGAACTAAAAATAGCGAGATATATTAAAACGATAATACGCACTATGGAGACGTTGCATGACCATGAACACACCGATGTTGGTGACTTTTTTAGTTTACATTTTTGGGATGATACTTATCGGCCTTATGGCCTACCGGGCGACCAATAACTTTGATGACTATATTTTGGGTGGGCGAAGTCTAGGCAGTGTGGTGACCGCATTGTCTGCTGGCGCTTCTGATATGAGTGGTTGGCTACTGATGGGGTTGCCGGGGGCGATTTTTCTTTCAGGCATCTCTGAGAGCTGGATTGCGATTGGTTTGACTATTGGTGCTTACCTTAACTGGAAGTTAGTTGCCGGTCGTTTGCGAGTGCATACCGAAGCGAATAATAATGCTCTGACACTGCCGGATTATTTCACCAGCCGCTTTGAAGACAACAGTAAATTGCTGCGGGTGATATCTGCGGTTGTTATCTTGGTTTTCTTCACTATTTATTGTGCTTCAGGGATTGTTGCCGGAGCACGACTGTTCGAAAGCACCTTTGGCATGAGTTATGGCACTGCTCTGTGGGCCGGTGCTGCGGCGACCATCGCATATACCTTTATTGGGGGTTTCCTGGCCGTTAGTTGGACTGACACCGTTCAGGCAACTCTGATGATTTTTGCCCTGATTCTAACTCCGATTATCGTCATTCTGGCGGTCGGGGGCATCGATACTTCAATGATGGTGATTGCGGCGAAAAACCCGGCCAATATTGATATGTTCAAAGGACTGAATCTGGTCGCAATTCTCTCTTTGCTGGGTTGGGGCTTGGGCTATTTTGGTCAGCCACATATTCTGGCGCGTTTTATGGCGGCAGATTCTCATCGTACTATCCGTAGTGCTCGCCGTATCAGCATGACTTGGATGATCTTGTGTCTGGCAGGGACTATCGCGGTAGGCTTCTTTGGCATCGCTTATTTCGAGAACCATCCAGAGCAAGCGGGAAGTGTGACTCAAAATGGCGAGCGAGTGTTTATCGAGCTAGCCAAGTTGCTGTTCAATCCGTGGATTGCCGGCATTCTATTGTCTGCTATTTTGGCGGCAGTAATGAGCACATTAAGCTGCCAGTTACTGGTGTGTTCCAGTGCATTGACGGAAGACCTGTACAAAGCATTCTTGCGTAAAAAAGCCAGCCAGAAGGAGTTGGTGTGGGTAGGGCGCGCCATGGTGTTGCTGGTGGCTCTGATTGCTATCGCCTTGGCGGCGGACCCAGACAACCGCGTGCTTGGCTTAGTGAGCTATGCTTGGGCTGGTTTCGGTGCGGCATTTGGCCCTGTGGTTCTGATTTCAGTGATGTGGCCACGAATGACGCGCAATGGCGCATTGGCGGGGATGCTAATTGGTGCGATTACCGTCATTGTCTGGAAGCAATATGCTTGGTTGGATCTCTATGAAATCATCCCGGGCTTCTTGTTCGCCAGTATCGCCATTGTGGTGGTGAGCTTGCTAGGCCGCACGCCGAGCAATGCAATTACTGAACGTTTCCGTAACGCGGAAGCCGAGTTTAAAACCATTTAATATCGCGGTCATTTTGCCCGTTGCCAGTGTGTCGGTGGTGCTTAGCCACTCTAATCACTCGCTGATAAAAGCTCCCTACCAGATAGGGAGCTTTTTTTTGCAATAAATCTTACACAGAACAAATCGCAGCATTAATTTGTATCCTAATGAATTTATTTATTATTTAACCCATCAGAAACAACTTGCCACAGTTTGTTTAACAATATTCTTATTCAGCCTCTTGAATTTCTTTTTGCCAGAATGATAATCACTATCGTTTTACTTTTCTTTACGTTTACTGACACTGTCTATAATCATAGATCGCTACCCATAGCCATACCCATCAGGGGTGTTTAGCATGTTTGTCCCATTTCTTATTATGTTTCGTGAAGGGCTAGAGGCTGCGCTGATTGTTAGCCTGATCGCCAGTTATCTTAAACGTACTCAACGCGGTCAATGGATGGGAGCAGTATGGGTGGGGGTTATTACCGCCGCAGCACTTTGTCTGGCGATAGGTATTTTTATTAATGAGACCACGGGTGAGTTCCCGCAAAAACAGCAAGAGCTGTTCGAAGGGATTATCGCGGTGGTGGCAGTTTGCATATTAACCTATATGGTTTTCTGGATGCGCAAAGTATCCAAGTCAGTCAAAGTTCATCTCGAAGGGGCGATTGATAGCGCACTAAATTCGGGCCGCAGTCAGGGATGGGCATTAGTGGCAATGGTATTCTTCGCGGTGGCTCGTGAAGGCCTTGAGTCGGTCTTTTTCTTATTGGCGGCGTTCCAGCAAGATGTCGGCATTGGTGCACCTATTGGTGCAATATTAGGCTTAACCTGCGCCATTTTAGTTGGCATGGCTATCTACTGGGGCGGTGTTAAGTTACATCTGGCTAAATTCTTTAAATGGACCAGCCTGTTTATTCTGTTTGTGGCCGCCGGTCTTGCTGCCGGGGCGATAAGAGCCTTCCATGAAGCCGGTCTGTGGAACCATTTCCAGGACATCGCTTTTGATCTGACCAATGTCCTGTCAACACATTCATTACTTGGCACCTTCCTTGAGGGCATGTTTGGCTATCAGGAAGCACCGACCATCAGTGAGGTTGCTGTCTACTTTATCTACCTAATTCCGGCATTGATTCTCTTCTTCCTTCCACCACGCACCACGGCGGCCTCAACCGTACCTGCTGCGCGGAAAACTAACCAATAATTCAGGGATTTATTACATGTCTAACCGGTTCTTCCGTCGCACAGCCTTACACGCCGCTTTATTGGCACTGCCTGCTTTTGCTATCAGCGCGCAGGCAGCTGATATTCCACAAGTTAAAATAACGGTTAATGATAAACAGTGTGAGCCAATGGCGCTGTCCATCCCTGCCGGTAAAACTCAGTTTATTGTCCACAATGCGAGCCAGAAAGGCTTGGAGTGGGAGATTCTGAAAGGGGTGATGGTAGTTGAAGAACGTGAAAATATCGCCCCTGGCTTTACGCAGAAGATGACCGCCAATTTGGAACCGGGTGAGTACGATATGACCTGTGGTTTGCTGAGCAATCCGAAAGGCAAATTGACGGTCACTGCAGCAGCAGATTCCAACGCAGCAGTAAAACCAGATGCCATGGCGCTGGTGGGGCCAATTGCCGAATACAAAGTCTATGTAACACAGGAAGTTGCTCAGTTAGTGGCGCAAACCAAAGCCTTTACTGACGCGGTAAAAAAAGGTGATTTGGCCTTGGCACGCCAGCTTTATGCGCCAACCCGCCAACATTATGAGCGCATTGAGCCTATTGCCGAGTTGTTCTCTGATTTAGATGGCAGTATCGATGCCCGTGAAGATGATTTTGAACATAAAGCGGCGGACCCGAAATTCACCGGTTTCCACCGTTTAGAGAAAATCTTATTTGGTGATAACACCACCAAAGGCGCGGATAAATTTGCCGATACGCTGTATCAAGACACGCAGGAATTGCAAAAACGGATTAGCGGCCTAACCTTTGCGCCAAGCAAAGTGGTGGGCGGTGCAGCAGGTCTGATTGAAGAAGTCGCCGCCAGTAAAATCAGTGGTGAAGAAGATCGCTACAGCCGCACTGACTTATGGGATTTCCAGGCTAACGTCGATGGCGCGCAGAAAATTGTTAATCTGCTACGTCCATTGCTGGAAAAAGCCGATAAACCGTTGCTGGAAAAAATTGATGCTAACTTCAAGACTGTTGATAGCATTTTGGCGAAATATCGTACCAAAGATGGCTATGAGTCATACGAGAAGTTAACCGATGCCGACCGCACTGCAATGAAAGGGCCGATTACGGCTCTGGCGGAAGACCTTGCTCAGCTCCGTGGCGTATTAGGTCTTGATTGAGGCATTAAGATGAGTAAGAAAACCGGCCCGCAATTAGGGCCGTATCAGCATGATAACGGGGCGGCTTTGCCGTCCCGTCGGCGTTTGTTGCTTGGTATGGGGATGATGAGTGGCGCACTGGCCCTCGGTGGGGCAAAAGTCGCGCGTGCTGCGGATTGCCCAGCCCCCGAGGCGGCTCCTGCTCAAGATGAGCGCTGGCAGAAACAGCCGTTTTATGGTCAACATCAATCTGGGGTACTCACGCCACAGCAGGCCGCGATGATGCTGGTGGCGTTTGATGTGCTGGCAACAGATAAAGCGGCATTGAGCCGGTTATTCAAGTTGTTAACCGAGCGCATTGCCTTTCTGACCACCGGCGGGCATGCACCCTCAGTGAATGCCAAGTTACCGCCACTGGATTCAGGCATTATGGGGCCGGAAATCTATCCGGATAATCTGACTATCACAGTGTCGGTCGGTGACTCGCTGTTTGATGAGCGTTTTGGCTTGCAGCAGCATAAACCTTTGCGGCTTCAGCGCATGACCCGTTTCCCAAATGACTCACTGGATGCGGGCTTGTGCCACGGCGATATTTTGCTGCAAATTTGCGCCAATACCAATGAAACCGTGATTCATGCGCTGCGGGATATTATTAAGCACTCACCGGATCTGCTCAGTGTTCGTTGGAAGCGCGAGGGGTTTATCTCTGCGCATTCTGCTCGCAGCCAAGGTAAAGAGACGCCGATTAACTTGCTGGGTTTCAAAGACGGCACTGCCAACCCGAAAACCAGTGATAAACCACTAATCAATCAGGTGGTCTGGGTGCAGGATAATGTCGGCGAACCTGCTTGGGCTGTGGGAGGGAGCTATCAGGCCGCGCGGATTATCCGCTTTAAAGTGGAGTTTTGGGACCGAACACCACTGCAAGAACAGCAAACTATTTTTGGCCGTGATAAGCACAGCGGCGCACCTTTGGGCAGGGTTCATGAACATGATGAGCCCGATTACACCCAAGATCCTGATGGCAAAGTCATCAAGTTGGATGCTCATATCCGCCTGGCGAATCCGCGTACCGTTGAAACTCAGAATAATTTGATGCTGCGTCGTGGTTACAGTTACTCATTAGGGGTTTCAAATTCAGGGCAATTGGATATGGGGCTATTATTTGTCTGCTACCAGTCTGATTTGGAAAAAGCCTTTCTCACCGTGCAAAAACGGTTAAATGGTGAAGCGCTGGAAGAGTATGTGAAACCGATTGGCGGGGGATACTTCTTTGTATTACCGGGAGTGAGTGACGCCAACCACTATCTGGCGCAAGGGTTGCTGGAAGCTTAATGTGTTATGTTTGAAATCCAGCACCGCTTTTATGCGGTGCTTTCATTTTTAATAGCAACTTAACTTTTCAGTTTGGCGGTAATCTTCGCCACATGCTCACCTTGGAAACGGGCTATCGCCAGCTCTTCAGCACTTGGCTGACGGGAGCCATCGCCACCGGCAATCGTCGTTGCGCCATAGGGCGTCCCACCACGAGTTTGTGAAACATCAAACAACTCTTTAGCACCATAACCAATCGGAACAATGATAAAGCCGTGGTGTGCCAAGGTGGTCCAGGTGGAGGTAATGGTATGTTCTTGTCCACCGCCAGTACCGGTTGAGGAGAATACACTGGCGACTTTGCCGTACAGTGCACCAGATGCCCACAAACCGCCGGTTTGATCGAGGAAAGTCCGCATCTGCCCAGCCATATTGCCAAAGCGGGTGGGTGTACCGAAAATAATGCCGTCGTAATCAGCCAGTTCTTGTGGGGTGGCCACCGGTGCTTTTTGGTCAGTTTTGCCGCCAGCTTTGGCGAAAGCATCGGCAGGCATAGTTTCCGGCACTCGCTTGACAGTCACTTCGACACCGCTGACCTTTTGGGCACCTTCGGCTATCGCGCCAGCAAGTGTCTCGATATGTCCATACATGGAATAATAAAGCACTAAAATTTTCGCCATCTCGCTTCGCTCCAATCAAGGTTATTGAATAATACTGATATTGAATGATGCTGATGATGTATTCATAGCCGCTAGTTATGATACTTACTAACAATACGCCAATACCACCAAGCTGCAAGATTGACCGCACGGAAGGTATATAGCGTTGGGGGTAACAACTTGGTTACCCAGACTTTTTAGTTGTTATGACAGATCGCGTAACTTCTTTTGTAGCCGTTTTTGCTGCCAGCGTTCCAGCCAGTTACCCAACACGAAAGTGTTTATCGCTCGCAAGCCCAATACAATACTGAACCCTAGCACCACCCACCATGCCCACATATAGCTGGGTGAGGTAAACCAGTTAATCGCCAACAATACGCCGCACAGGATCACTGCCCGCAATAATTGGCGCATAAAAGCCATTTCATTTTCAACCGCATTGCGGGCATCCAGCACACGTTGGTCAACCGCATTGGCCGGGGCATCTTGCTGCTGGCTGGCGTCGGAGGAGTAAAGCTCGCTGACTTTCAGATCCATTACAGCGGCAATCGCCCCTAAGGTTTCGAGGCTGGCCTGTTCGCCATTCTCAATACGTTGGATGGTGCGCACGTTAAGGCTGCAAAGCTCCGCCAGTTGTTCTTGTGACCAAGCCCGGGCTTGGCGTAATTCACGAATACGGTAAAGGTTCATCTTAAGTTCTCCTGGGGTTAGAAGGTCACCAATAACCCTATGCGCAAGCAGGCTACACCACCACGACAGTAACCAGACAATAACCCGACATCTTCCCGCCAGCGGTTGTGGCCGGTTAATCATCGGGCTATCTCGCCAAAATCTGACCTCTGGGGTATTTATCACAGTTATATGTCATTCGCATTGACAGTGCTGAGTACGGATTATAATTTCAATGGTAGTTAAACTCCATTTTGCTTTTAAATATGGAGTTTTATTTTTACTATCCCCAACACACAGCGCCAAAACTATTGATTAATGAGGAACACCGCGAATGACTCAGATATATCATCAATATAAGAAACCCGTGAGTAGCAAAATAGTCTTGTTTAGCGCCTTGACGCTGATGCTCTCGCTCTCTTTACCTTATGCCAATGCTGAACGTTATCCCGATGTGCCAGTCCCCTTTAAGTATGGTACCGGTGCGCGGATAGCTAACAATTTATATGTTGGCTTGGGCAGTGCCGGTCAGTCGTGGTTTCGCCTTGATACAGATAACGCCAGTGGTGGCTGGCAAAAAATAGCAGATTTCCCCGGTCAACCGCGCGAGCAGGCGGTAGCGGTAACACTGGATGGAAAGCTGTATGTCTTTGGCGGTGTGGGTAAAAATAGCGCCAGTGATACTCAGGTGCAGGCGCTCAATGATGTCTATCGATTTGATCCGCAAACCAATCAATGGCAACAATTGGCCACCCGCGCACCCCGTGGTTTGGTAGGAACTGCCGCGACCACATTAGATGGATCCCAAGCGCTATTATTGGGTGGGGTAAACAAAGCCATTTTTGACGGTTACTTCGCGGATCTTGCTGCTGCGGGGAGTAATGAAACACAAAAAAATGCGGTTATTGATGCCTATTTTGAGCAAGCTCCAGCCGACTATTTTTATAACCGCGATGTCCTAATTTATGAACCGAGCAAAAATCAATGGAAGAGCGGCGGTCAGGTACCATTTTTAGGCACGGCAGGATCGGCAATCACTGTTATGAATGACAACTTGATATTAATAAATGGTGAAATTAAGCCCGGGTTACGAACCGCTGCGGTATGGCAAGGGAAAAAGCAGGGGGGCGAACTGGCATGGCAACAACAGCCAGATTTAATGAGTGCTGAAAAAGGTGTCGTTCAAGAAGGATTGGCCGGGGCATTTTCCGGCAGCAGCAATAATGTGCTGCTGGTGGCGGGGGGCGCTAACTTCCCCGGAGCCTGGCAGCAGTTTAATGCCGGTCAGTTATATGCTCACAAAGGGCTGAAAAAACAGTGGAAGCAGCCGATTTATGCCCGAGTGAATAACCAGTGGCAGTTGGCTGGCAAATTACCTCAACCACTGGGTTACGGTGTTTCTATTCAAGATGGTGATAAATTGATTTTGGTTGGTGGCGAAACCACCGGCGGCACCGCCACATCCGCAGTGATGCAGATGTCTTGGCAGGGGGGGCAGCTACATATTGAATAATTCCGCCGAATAAAAAGATCGCTAACGCTCTATATTGAGCTTTTTGGCATAATATAAGAGCGTTATGGCACAATGTGACAGAGCCTGTTTGCGTAAGCTGGCAACTTACCTCACAGGAGAACGAACATGAAAAAAATAGCACTGTCTTTGGCTATCATTGCGGTTTCATTATCAGCTCAGGCGCACACTTTTAGCGTGAAAAGCCGGGATATGCCAGCCGGGAAACCGCTGCAAAATCAGCAGGTTTTTAACGGATTTGGCTGCGCGGGTGAGAATCAATCGCCACAGCTTTCATGGCAGGGTGCTCCCGCAGGGACGAAAAGCTTTGCTATCACGGCTTATGATCCTGACGCGCCAACAGGTAGCGGCTGGTGGCATTGGACGGTGGTGAATATTCCGGCCAATGTCCATGAATTGGCAACCAATGCAGGGCAGCGCAGCGATAATGAGGCGACCGGCAGCTTACCCCAAGGTGCCGTGCAGGGGCGCAATGACTTCGGCTATGCCGGATTTGGTGGTGCTTGCCCGCCAGCAGGAGATAAGCCCCACCGTTACCAGTTCACCGTCTGGGCATTGAAAACAGACAAATTGCCATTGAACAGTGATGCTAGCGGCGCATTGGTGGGCTTTATGCTTAACAGCAACGTCATTTCGAAAGCGGAACTGGTCACGACCTATGGCCGTTAGCCTCTAATCCAAGAGTAAAACGTATGCAGCAGATAAGCCACCGCCAGATGACCATCTCCAGTGCTGAGATTGTTGCCCGCCGTGCACACACGTTGCATCGGGTGACGGTATTTGCGCCAGCGCTGTGTCATGTTCGCCAAGGCAGTAAATTGGTGCAATGGGGAGCACAGGCCGCCAACGCCGGGCAATCAACACTTATTTTGTTCCCTGCTGGTGCGGAAGTCAGTATCGCCAATACCCCCGATCGGGGCCATTACTGTTCGGATATGGTTTATCTGCCACCAGAGTTACTGCGCCAGTTTCGTCAATGGTACGGCGCGCAGGCCGTCACACCGGTAACCAGCGCTTCTTTATGTGTTCCTCTGGATGCCGATACCCATCGAGCATGGGAATCTTTATTGCTCAACCTAAAAAGTCAGGCACCCAATGTACTGTTACAGCACTCTGCCATGGGGGTTTTATTGGCCCTCCATCTGGCTGGGCAAGCAGGGCCATTATTGATCGATCGCCGAGATAAACTGGCTGAACAGGTGCAACAAATTTTCTTGCTCGATCCGGCCCGTGACTGGAGTGTGAGTGATGTCGCGCAAGCGCTGCATATGGGAGACTCCACTTTGCGGCGCAAGCTGATGCAAGAAGAGCGGCAGTTCAGGGGGATTCTGGAGGAAGTTCGCATGGGCTGCGCGTTGCATGCACTGCAAACCACATCACTGTCGATAGGGGAGATTGCGGCACAGCACGGTTATATCTCGCCGTCTCGTTTTACCTCGCGTTTTCAGCAGCATTTTGGTTTAACTCCGCGCCGGTTACGTGAAGCAATAACCGCCCCATAGTCTGAGTAAGGCATTATAAAAAACCGAATCATAGCCAATGATGGTAGTCACCGGGGTTTGCAATGTCTTTTCTCTATTGCCACGGGATAAAGTGGGTAACAGCCACTCTTTAGCTTGGGGGATTGTCTGGCGTGATGGGGTTAAGGGTTAGCACCGGCGTCAGAAAAGTACTGACGCCGGGCTAGGCAGTGATGATTACAATTTAGTGATCTTGCTGTCGTACAGGCGGGCTCTGCGTTTTTTCAATGTGATATAACCGATGGTCAAAATGACAAACCACAGCGGCGTCACTATCAGCGCCTGACGGGTATCACTTTCCAGCGTTAACAGCACCAACACAAAGGCGAAGAACGCCATACATACCCAAGACATAAAGATACCGGCTGGCATTTTGTAGATGGATTTCTTATGCAGTGCTGGGCGTCTTTTGCGGTACACCAAATAAGAGCACAGAATAATGGTCCAGACGAACATAAACAAAATTGCTGACACGGTAGTGACCAACGTAAACACGGTCATGACGTTTGGAATCAAGTAGATAAGTACCACGCCGCCGAGCAGACAAATACAGGAGAATGTCAGGCCGGAAGCGGGAACAGAGCGACGTGATAATTTGCCAAATTGCTTTGGCGCATCGCCTTCTTTCGCCAAACCGAACAACATGCGGCTGGTGGAGAACACGCCGCTATTGGCTGAAGAGGCCGCAGAGGTCAATACCACAAAGTTAATCACACTGGCGGCAGCGGGTAGCCCGACCAGAACGAATAACTCAACAAAGGGGCTCTTATCGGCAACCACGGAACTCCACGGGGTCACTGACATAATCATAATCAATGAGAAAACATAGAACATGATTATGCGGATAGGAATGGAGTTAATCGCGCGCGGTAATACCACTTCAGGATCTTTGGTTTCTGCCGCGGTGGTCCCGACTAACTCAATACCAACAAAGGCAAAGACTGCTATTTGGAAACCGGCGAAGAAGCCACTGATTCCTTTCGGGAACATCCCACCGTCATTCCATAAGTGAGTAAATGACGCCGTGGTGCCCGAAGGGGACTGATAGCTCATCAACACCATAGTCAGGCCAGCAAAGATTAGCGCCACGATTGCCACGATTTTAATCATGGCGAACCAAAACTCCATCTCACCAAACATTTTTACGGTTGCCAAATTCAGTGAGAGCAACAGTAAAACCACTAACAATGAGGCGACCCATTGGGAGAACCCGGGGAACCAGAATTGCGCATAAGCGGTGATGGCGACAACATCAGCGATGCCGGTGATGACCCAACAAAACCAGTAAGTCCAGCCAGTGAAAAAACCGGCCCAAGGGCCAAGTAAATCCGCGGCAAAATCACTGAATGACTTATATTTTAGATTCGAGAGCAGCAATTCACCCATTGCACGCATCACGAAAAACAACATAAAGCCGATTATCATATAGACGAAGATGATCGACGGCCCGGCAAGGCTGATGGTTTTACCCGAACCCATAAACAAACCGGTACCTATGGCACCGCCAATAGCAATTAACTGAATATGGCGGTTGGAGAGACTTCGTTGAAGGTGCTCTTCAGGTTCCGGCAGCGGTTCTGCCACTATCTTGGATTGGTCTACCATCTTTCCCATTCCCTCTTCCTGTATTTGTGAAGTTGTTGAGCTCTATGCTGGCTCTTTGGTCTTAACCTGTCTGTCTGTCTGTCTGTTAGATTTTTTGTATGCTTTAAGTACAATTTGCGAATTATTTAATATCTTCGCAACAATAATTACACAACGCGCCTCGTTTTCCAGTGTTTATATTTCACACACTGAAATTTGTTAAGTTCATCACAGCGCGTAGAATTACAACATGAAGTTACATAACTAACAATAATCGCTAGTGCCAGATGCATAATTAATCCGCAGCGGTAAATACAGCGCAGTATAAAAAGAAAAATCCGACGAAGTGTTTGACAGCCAAGGCTAACAGGAGAATAATTATCGCCGTTGGGTCGTTAGCTCAGTTGGTAGAGCAGTTGACTCTTAATCAATTGGTCGCAGGTTCGAACCCTGCACGACCCACCAACAGAATCAATTAGTTAGAATTAACCTCTGGTTTTAAATCTATTCCATAGGATATGTTCTGGACACCATTATTAAATATCGCATCTATTTATTAGGTTCGTTTATTTATATTATTTGGCGAGGATGAACATATCTCCTAGTATGCATTAAATCACAGCACTATAAGTTATCTATTATTTTACTATTAAAGCTGAATAGCTTGATTTATTGTTATTAACACATAATTATTTTATTTCTGCTGGTTTTTTTCTGCTATTTGTATCGAATCACGGCTCTGAATTAGCAATGACCTAAATCCTGCTTTCTGGTTTTCTTCGAGGGAGTATGCCTTCCTTGGCGGAGTTTCTTCCATTTCTAACTTCATAAACTTGTGGTGTGGTATTGCACTATTGCAAGTCATCCGAAAAATCCACGTATAGCCGCGTTTTCGATGGTATATACACTCACCAGAGCAAGGTAAGCGATGATTGTCATGAGACACCAAGCTGTCTCCGGTATTCTACGTTTCATGATGTTTTACTCCCAAAGCTAGATTCAGCCATCAGGCTGATACATAAGATTATGGAAGGTTGTTTTAGATGTTGCCACTGCACGGACATATTTTGTCGATATTGCCTTTCAAAGACCCCTTTTCACAATAAAATATCGGCCCTATAAAAAAATATGACGTCTTGAATGGCGAGAAAGAGCCGTGCATTCGCTCGACTCTTTTTAGTGCTTATTGAAAAACAAAATGAATGGCCCCAGCAATCACTAGTAGAAACGCTGTATATTGTAAGTAGTATCCCGACATTGATTTCATATTTGCCCCCTTTAGCATCATCACACTTAATGAAGCAATATCTGCGCCAAATATAATCAATTGAAAAATAGCATAATTTATTTTTTCTCAATAAATGAATGCCCCTAATTAGGGCGTTGGCACTATTTGGGCGCAAATTGGGTGCACAGTATCCGGGGAGTTAGCCTCCCCAAGAATGGATGTTTCTAGAAATAGGTCGTGAAGGGCGGGCTGGTTCTTATTCGGGTTTTTTAACGGAGAGCAAAAATATCATTGGGCGCTCTTTTTCTTCATCCAATGCCGGATAATCAGCAATTTGCTGTGCTGTTGGTCCCCACTCATTTAAGTGTGTAATCGTAAATCCTTGCTTAATCAAAAGATTAATATAGGTTCCTAGCGTTCGATGCTGTTTGATGACTCCCTCGGCTAGCCAGTTTGTTATCCGTTCACCTTCAGCTTGATAACTATTTATTGGCCATGATTTCTGTCCATCATCTGCAATTAACCAACCTGGCTGTTTGGGGGAGGTATAGATAGGGTGTTCTGCAGTAAAAATAAAACTGCCACCGGGTAACAAAGTGTTATAAACCGCTTCTAGTAGGGCTGGTAGTGATTCTATATAATGCAACATTAGCGAACTATAAACTAAATGGTAAAACTGCTGTGGTAACTGAGTATTTTCCAAATCCTCCTGACGATAAACAATATCTTTGTCAGTGGTCATTTCTTTAGCTCGGTTTAACATTTTCTCCGAAATATCTACTCCCAAAATGTCAGTTGCGCCTTGCGATTTTGCATAACGGCAAAACCAGCCATAGCCACATCCCAGATCTAGTACTTTTCGCCCAGATAGGGGCGGTAAGATTTGGCGAATTGCCGGCCACTCTGGCGCTCCATCCAAACCATCAACTGAACGGCTAAGTTTGGCATAACCTGAAAAAAAAGCCTGATTATCATAAATATTCTGTGTCATCTATTTTTCCTTATAAATAGACTTCTTATTGTTCAATAAAAAGCTTGGGCAGTTTAGCATTAATAAGATGCGATTAGAAAAGTGAGCAAGATCTCAGAATGTTATCTTTGTTTAGCAATATTCCATGGAGGGATAATATTGTTCCGATAGTTAAAAGTATTTGAAGTAAGGCTCAGATAGAGTTAATGCAATTAGGATTGTGCTCTTTATCGATAAATAGACTAAACTTTGTACAGCTCGCGTTAGCGAATTATTGTTAACCGTTCTGAAAAGATAGTTTTCTGTTTGGCGTTCTCAAAGACTGATAAAGCACGCATATACTGCCGGAGTAGTCTGTTATATGCCAGAGAGTAGTGCTTTATCCCTGACTAGCTGCTTCTCTCGAAGGAGATAGCGATGACTCCCGTACAAATACTGATTATTCTGGTGCTAACACTTTTTGCGTTATACCGTCAGTCGGTCAGTCACGAGGTCTTATTAGGCCCTGCTCGTTTTAAATGGGCCTGGGTTTACGGGATGGTCGGTCTGGTAGTGGGTGGTACATATATGCCAACTACAATGACTTCCTGGGTAGTTTTAGGTAGTGGTGTCCTGTTTAGTATTATCATCGGTGTTTTACAAGGTCGCCTCATCGAGATCTGGCGTGAACCTGATGGGCTTATTTTCTGTAAAGGAACACCTCTGACCATGACTTTATTCCTGCTGCTCGTTGGGTCTAAATGGATTATTGGCACACTGCAGTATCTTTATAATCAACCAACGGAACAAGGCGGGTTTGGTGAGATTCTGATAATGATTGCTGTAATGGCTGCATTTCAGGTTGAAATCGTCAGACGTCGAGTCCGGGCCTTATATCCGGATAATCCGATTGACTCATTACCGGAAGGGCGATAACAAAATCTTCTCTCAGCTAACAGTCAAGGATTGGCTGCTAGCTGATATAGATGTGAAATCAACTCTTCTAAGAGACTGAATATCAATCGACAATAAAAAGTCTGGCACCTGAGGTTGTTGATGAACGGTGTGCTTCAGCATGATCAGCAACCTGATAACTCATCCCTGCCTTTAATACAAAAACGCGGCCATCATCCAATTCAGTGCTTAATTCCCCTTCGAGACAGAGTAAAATATGCCCTTTGGAACACCAATGGTCTGCTAGGTATCCTTCACTGTATTCAACCATACGAACTCTAATATTGCCAAAGTTCCTGGTCTGCCAGTAAGCAACACCTTTCTCTCCTTGATGTTCGGTTTTATCTACTGCTGACCAATCGGTGATACCAAATGGAATATCCACTATATTCATTTAAAGCCCCTATTTAATACAGACTGACCAATTAAAAGTTAACGCAGATTAAAAGGAATACACAGTCTATTACTTTATTGCCAGCCTAATCTTTATAAAGTGGGCCATACTATGGGGTATACAGTAAAATGGAATCATCAAGCCTATGAAAAATCCGACGATTTTCCAGTTTTTCCATTGGTACTACCCCGATGGTAGCAAGTTATGGCAGGAAGTCTCTGAGCGGGCAGAACATATTCACAATATTGGCATTAATGTTGTCTGGCTGCCTCCTGCCAATAAAGGGGCCTCAGGGGGATACTCAGTAGGTTATGATACCTATGACTTGTTTGACCTAGGTGAATTCGATCAAAAGGGGACTCAGGCAACAAAGTATGGTGATAAAGATGGGCTGTTGAATGCGATTAACCGATTGAAGGAAATGGATATCAAGGTACTTTTTGACGTTGTATTCAATCACAAAATGGGCGCTGATGAAAAAGAGCCAGTAAGTGTCCGTAAAGCGAATCCTGAAAATCGTACCGAAATTGACGATGAAGTTATCGATGCGCAAGCTTATACCCGTTTTACATTTCCTGGCCGCCATGAGGCTTATTCATCATTCATCTGGGATAAACAGTGTTTTACTGGTGTTGATTATATTGAAGACCCCACTGATGAAGGAATTTTCAAGATTTTAAATGACTACAGCGATGAGGGTTGGAATACCGAAGTGGACGATGAATTAGGTAATTTTGATTACCTAATGGGAGCGGATATTGACTTCAGAAATCCCGCAGTCATGGGGGAGCTAAAGTATTGGGGCGAATGGTTGCTCGAAACTCTGCCAATTGATGGTTTCCGGCTGGATGCAGTGAAGCATATTCCCGCGTGGTTCTTTAAAGAATGGATCGGCCATGTACAGAATAAAGCGGAGCATGATTTACTGATTATCGCTGAATACTGGTCGCCGGATATTGAAAAGTTACAGCTGTATTTAGAGCGGATTGAAGGTTCTGCAATGCTATTTGATGTTGCGCTACACCATAAATTTCATGCGGCCTCAAAACAAGGTGAAGATTTTGATCTGACCCAAATCTTCAATGGTTCGTTAATTGAAGTCGATCCGATGCATACAATAACGTTGGTCGCCAACCATGATACTCAACCACTTCAATCCTTGGAAGCACCCGTTGAGCCTTGGTTTAAGCCTTTAGCCTATGCATTGATTTTAATTCGTGAGCAGGGAATCCCATGTGTCTTTTATCCCGACTTGTTTGGTGCTAACTATGAAGATACTGGGGATGATGGAGAGACTTATCAGATAGAAATGCCGGTTATCCCTGAATTGGAAAAACTGATTCAAGCCCGACAACGTTTTGCCCATGGTGCACAGAGTGACTATTTTGATGACAAAAACTGTATCGCTTTTGTTCGCGCAGGTACGGAAGAAGATCCCGGCTGCGTAGTCATTCTTTCTAATGGTTCTGAGAATGAAAAAACAATCTCACTTGGAGAAGGTTTACAAAATAAAGAGTTTGCTGATTATCTGGATAACCACCAGGCTATTATTACGACTAATGATACTGGCGAGGCCGTATTCCCGGTGAACGGCGGGAGTGTCAGTCTTTGGGTGCTTAGAGAATTGCTATCATAAATAACATGCATAGCATTCGTATAGAATCAGAGAGAAGGGTGCCTTGGTATAAGAACTAAGTCTGTATGACTGACCAGAACTTAGCTCTTATACATTATTTTCCTAACTTACTGATGGTTCATTAATATGAAAGAAACGGATGACTTGGCGCAACTCAGCACCTTGCTCTGTTAATGACTGTGCTGCCGCCGCAGCTTGCTCAACCAGGGCTGCATTTTGCTGTGTAACTTGGTCCATCTGTTCGACGGCAATGCCTATCTCTTGGATACCAATATGTTGTTCTTGTGAGGCGGTAGATATTTCACCCACTATATGCGCAACTTTGCCCACAGAATCTACAATTTCGCCCATAGCCTGACTGGCATGATCGGCGCGTTCTGAACCTGCCGTAATTTTTTCAACAGTGCCGACAATCAATTGCTTAATTTCTTTCGCGGCATTTGCACTTTTTTGAGCTAAAGTTCGAACTTCACTTGCCACCACAGCAAATCCTTTGCCTTCGTTGCCTGCTCTAGCTGCTTCAACTGCCGCATTTAGCGCTAATATATTGGTTTGGAAAGCAATACCTTCAATGACCGCAATGATATCAACAATCTTTTTCGAGCTGTTGGATATTTCCTGCATACGAAGTAGCATTTCATCCACAATAATTCCACCTTCAGTGGCCGTGGCGGCGGTATTTATGGCTAATTCACTTGCTTGCCGAGCATTATCAGCATTCTGGCGTACAGTTTGAGTCAATTCTTGCATATTTGCTGAGGTCTGAATTAATGAAGACGCTTGTTCCTCGGTACGTTGTGATAAATCAGTATTTCCTTGGGCAATTTGGTGCGAGGCAACAGAAATTGATTCGCTACCGTGCATGATTTCATTAATTGTCTTCTTCAACTGCTGATTCATTGTATTTAGGGATGCCAACAGACTATGGTTATCTCCTGAGCGCAGTTTTATTTCAGTTGATAAGTTACCTGCTGCAATATGACCCATAATTTCTACTGCATAAGCAGGCTCTCCGCCCAGTAAACGTGATAAGTTTCGAGCAATGACAATAGCAAGCACGGCCGAAATGAAAACAGCAAAGAGTAATAAGGCGAGCAGTACGTTTTTAGCGGTATTAAAGCTTTGTTGGCCTTCTGCCGCTGCTTGCTCTCCGCCTTGAACTTCAAGTACCACCAACTCAGCTAAGTCTTTCATTAATTGCGTGCGAAATTTTCTGGAGGTATCTCCGCTTATCTTACTTGCTTCAGCCAATTGGTTATTATTAACGGCATCAATAACAATATTATTAGCTTGAGAAAAATGGTCAAAATCTGACATTATTTTCTTGAATAACTCCGAGTCATTGTAACCTTCCGGTAGTTTCAAGAATAGATTTTGTGCTGCACGAAAATCATCCATGGCCTGCAAAATCTCCAGACGATGACCTTCACGTTCTTTTTCTGTTGAGGAGGCGATATATTGCACCTGTTGCAGCCGCAGTTCAGCTAAAACTCCACGCATTTCCAATGCATAGCGAACCCCTGGTAGCCAGCTGTCGCGATAGGCTTCTAGCCGAGAGTTATTACTGCTTAACTGCGACAACGCTACAGCACCAAGCAATAGCATCATTAGGATAACAACAGAAAAACCGGAGAGTAATTTTGTCAAAATGGATAGGTCGGAGAACTTTTTCATGATCACTGCATTTATTAAATTTAGGTGCAATGTATAACGGCAAATGAAATGAATTCTTGATGTAATAAAACTACTTAATTTAGTTTTTTAAGTGTTTTGTTTTATATCTAAAGTTCAGATAAATGTTACTTAATAGAAGAGGGGTAATCAGAGCTCATGCCAATCCTAGATTATTAATCTGGCAATTCGCCGTATCTCAATGTTGTGTACTTGATTGATGACTGACTGATAAAAATATTACTCACAATAATTAACGAACAACCAACCTGGCACTAATCTTAATGATGTTTTCATACCGCTATTTTTTGCCTTTCTATCATTTTCAGTTCTCTCTCGCTAACGTGACTTAATCGTTTTTAAGGAATGTGCTAAGCTCGAATCATCAAAACTTTAGGTGGTCAATTATGGTCTTTGTCATTCTTTGGTTTGCTATTGCAGGATTAAGTGAGTACTTGGTGTGGGGCTATCCGCTATTGGCGGTCTTACTTGCTCTACTTTTTGTGGTGCTTGGCGGATACTGGATTTACCGAATCAGAAAAATTCAGGTAAGTGATGAGCCTTCTGATGAGGTCAGATCAACGTCAATCAGTAATCTAAACCTGACTTTTTCAGTGGTGCTGCTGGCGATTCACGCAGTTATTTTGTTGCTAGTTCGCTGATCGGACCCGGTTTCATGGCATATCCCGCCATTAACTGTGCCACTGGCCCCATGCGGATATGAGTATCCAGGCAGCAAGAACCCAACATAAAACGGCGGCCAATAGAGCTATGGGTAAACGTAAGTGAGCAATGAAAAAATAAAGTGATATCAGATAGATAAAGTAAGGAATTATCGCCCATAAGCCGAATATAATTGTTATGCGTAATGCTTGGATGCTACGCTCACTGCCCACAATATAATGTGCAATAAGAGCAAACGTCGGAAACAGCGGGATTAGGCCAGCAATATAGTAATTACGTGTTTTCGATAATATCCCAATCAGTACCACAACTCCGGCACCGATCAATGCTTTCAGCAGCAGACCCATTATTGTCTCAAACATATCAAAAATGTAAGCTACCAATAAAGTATATTATCTTGAAAGAAAAGAAAATTCTTTATCGGTAGCAGCATTACATCAAGATTTCACACCTATCTCGCGGCTATTATTGACGATAACCGTTCTTAATTTGAGCCAGAGTATTGGTGAAAACTTCAGCTTGAGCAGGGTCTTCAATACCGGCGATGGAGCGTTCGATATTTAAGATTACTTTCCCAGCGTCGGCTTGGCCGATCGCTTTTAGCAGCAGGGTCATCGTTGCTTTCAAACAGGCAACTTCATTTGCTAAAGTTTCTGGGTCAGCAGAAGTGGTAAAGTCTGGATTACTCATTTTTTTTCCTGAAGTTGTAGCTTACCTGCGCACAAGGAGACGTGGGGAACCCAGTATCACAGTGAACATTAGCGGCATTATTAAACAGTCGTTTCATTATATCATAAACTGATGATTAGCTTTGATAACCTGTGCGTAATTTTAAATGGACAGCCCGAGCAATGGTGTTGTCGACGGTGGTAGGTAGCGGCAGCTATACTCACTCAATGTTTTCACTCACCACGCTTTAACTTAATTAAGTCACTTTTGTTCATAAAAAACATATCCATTTTCTCGGTATGATTTGTGTCAAAAAACACTCATTTTGATAGTAAATGAGATATAAACAATAAATAAACAACTAAGAATAATTCCTATGCCAGAAAATAGTGCAGAATTATCTGATTGTTAGTTTTATCAATATGTTGTCTCAGTCTGCCTAAAAAATTACTTTCTAGTGTTAAGATTTATTTTTTGTATGAATATGTGGGCGACGCCGAGAAAAATCTTAAAAAAACTTTTCTTTTCTATCATGGTATTAATTGATATGCCTGCGATTTTATGTACATAGTCAAAATGATGATGAAAATAATATCTGTCAAACAATATAGATATGAATTTGCAATTATTCTGTATTCATTCTTTGGTCGAAAACAAGTAATATCATTAGCGTAAACAAAGTGTGATTAGGTTACTCCCTTATTTTTGGAGAATTTTCTTTGATTAGCGTTCTTCTTGTTGATGACCACGAACTGGTGCGCGCAGGGATACGACGCATTCTTGAAGACATCAAGGGTATCAAAGTTGCGGGCGAGATGCAGTGTGGGGAAGATGCGGTAAAATGGTGCCGTAGCCACATTGTTGATATCGTTTTGATGGATATGAATATGCCCGGTATTGGTGGGTTGGAGGCTACCCGCAAGATTTTGCGTTTTTCTCCAGATACTAAAGTTATCATGCTAACCATTCATACAGAGAACCCATTACCGGCGAAAGTTATGCAAGCTGGAGCCAGTGGATATCTGAGTAAAGGCGCGGCCCCTCAAGATGTGATTACCGCAATTCGTGCGGTTCACTCAGGGCAACGTTATATAGCTTCTGATATTGCGCAACAGATGGCCTTGGGGCAGTTGGAGCCCTCAACAGAGACTCCATTTAGTTGTTTGTCAGAGCGTGAATTACAAATTATGCTAATGATCACGAAAGGCCAGAAAGTGAATGAGATATCGGAACAACTTCACCTGAGCCCCAAAACGGTGAATAGCTATCGTTACCGGATGTTTAGTAAGCTTAATATTAGTGGTGACGTTGAGCTGACCCATTTGGCTATTCGCCATGGTCTGTTTAACGCGGAGACGTTGTCTAATAGTGACTGATTGTTTTGATTCTAAAGAGTTTTTAAAAACTGTCACCAGCCAACCTGGTGTTTACCGCATGTATGATAAAGCGGGCACAGTTATTTATGTCGGCAAAGCCAAAGATCTTAAGAAACGCCTGACGAGCTATTTTCGTGCTCATGTAGCAAGCCGCAAAACCGAGACCTTGGTCAAGAATATTGCTCAGATCGACGTGACTGTCACTCATACAGAGACGGAAGCGCTACTGCTTGAGCATAATTACATCAAGCTTTATCAGCCTCGTTACAACGTGTTGTTACGTGATGATAAGTCGTATCCACTTATTTTCCTAAGCGCGGATAAGCATCCGCGTCTAGCCATTCATCGTGGTGCAAAGCACGAAAAAGGCGAGTATTTCGGGCCATTTCCCAATTCCTATGCTGTCCGAGAAACTCTGGCACTGTTACAAAAACTTTTCCCTGTAAGACAGTGCGAAAACAGTGTTTATCGCAATCGTTCGCGACCGTGCCTGCAATACCAAATCGGTCGTTGTTCTGGGCCATGTGTATCCGGCCTGGTGAGTGATGAAGAGTATCAGCGGCAGGTTGATTATGTGCGTTTGTTCCTATCGGGCAAAGACCAACAAGTATTGACGCAACTCATTTCCCGTATGGAAGAGGCCAGCCAATTACTTCATTTTGAAGATGCTGCACGTATTCGTGATCAAATTCAGGCGGTACGCCGAGTGACAGAACAGCAGTTTGTTTCTGGCGACAGTGAAGATCTTGATGTTATTGGCGTGGCATTTGATGCGGGATTAGCTTGTGTTCATGTGTTGTTTATCCGGCAAGGCAAGGTGTTGGGAAGTCGAAGCTATTTCCCCAAAGTGCCTGCAGGAACTGAACTGAGCGAAGTTGTTCAAACATTTGTTGGGCAGTTTTACTTGCAAGGCAGTCAGGGCCGCACGCTCCCAGGCGAAATTTTGTTAGATTTCACGTTGGCGGAAAAAGATCTGCTGGCTTCTTCTCTTTCTGAACTGGCGGGAAGAAAAATCCAGATTCAAAGCCGGCCACGCGGTGATCGCGCTCGCTATCTCAAGCTTGCGCGCACCAATGCTTCAACTGCGCTAGTTACACGTTTGTCTCAGCAATCAACTATTCATCAGCGTATGAAAGAGTTAGCAAAAATTCTTAATCTCGATGAAATAAATCGGATGGAATGTTTTGATATCAGCCATACGATGGGGGAGCAAACAGTGGCATCTTGTGTGGTATTTGATGCAAATGGCCCTGTACGTTCGGAATATAGGCGCTACAATATTAGTGGCATCACGCCCGGTGATGATTATGCGGCGATGTCTCAAGTGCTTAAACGTCGATATGGCAAAGCATTAGATGATAAAAAAATTCCTGACGTTATCTTTATTGATGGCGGGAAAGGGCAGTTATCTCAGGCTTTTGAGGTTTTTGCCTCATTAAATGTGCCGTGGGATAAGCAAAAGCCTTTATTAGTCGGTGTTGCTAAAGGAAGTGATCGAAAGGCTGGGCTAGAAACATTGTTTCTGGCAGCGGAGGGCGAGGGCTTCTCGTTACCACCGGATTCGCCAGCATTGCATTTGATCCAGCATATTCGTGATGATTCTCATAATCACGCAATAACCGGGCATAGGCAGCGCCGCTCAAAAGTAAAAAATACGAGCGCATTAGAAATGATAGAGGGAGTTGGCCCTAAACGGCGGCAAATATTGCTCAAGTATATGGGGGGACTGCAACCTTTACTTAACGCAAGCGTCGAGGAAATTGCAAAAGTGCCGAGTATTTCACAAGCATTGGCAGAAAAAATCTACAATGCATTGAAACACTGAAGCTAATGTTGCACCATACTCATAATATCCACACCAGCCAGATAGTTATCGTAGCATTATGCAATTGAATATACCGACTTGGCTTACCCTGTTTCGTGTTGTACTCATCCCATTCTTCGTTCTGGCATTTTATCTGCCATTCGTTTGGGCCCCGATGGTTTGTGCCATCATATTCGTGTTTGCAGCAGCAACCGATTGGTTTGATGGCTTTTTAGCCCGCCGCTGGAAACAGACAACCCGTTTCGGGGCTTTTCTTGACCCTGTAGCGGATAAAGTTATGGTGGCCATTGCCTTAGTGCTGGTTGCTGAACACTATCATGTCTGGTGGATTACTCTGCCAGCAGCGACTATGATTGCCCGTGAAATTATCATTTCCTCTCTTCGAGAGTGGATGGCTGAAATTGGCAAACGTAGCAGTGTTGCAGTCTCATGGATTGGCAAGGTAAAAACAACGGCTCAAATGGGCTCATTGGTGGGGTTACTTTGGCGTCCAGACCATAATGTTGAGCTGGCGAGTTTTGTTCTACTCTACATCGCTGCGGTACTGACTTTCTGGTCAATGTTTCAATATTTAAACGCGGCATGGAAAGATTTGCTCGAACCTTGATCGAAGCGCCGCAAAAAGCAGCAAACGAACACATTCGTCAGATAATTTTATTGACTCATTGCGTCAGGTAAGTAGAATGCATCGCATCAGACGGCAGCAACGAAATGTCGAAAGATAGCAAAAGAATCAGTAAGTTCTGATGTTGCGGGAATAGCTCAGTTGGTAGAGCACGACCTTGCCAAGGTCGGGGTCGCGAGTTCGAGTCTCGTTTCCCGCTCCAAATTAGTAGGTTGGCGATAAGCGAACCTCAGCAGTAAAGGCAAAGAAGAATAAGGCGCGTTGGCAGAGTGGCCATGCTACGGATTGCAAATCCGTCTACCTCGGTTCGACTCCGGGACGCGCCTCCAGTTTTCCAGAGCCCGGGTGGTGAAATCGGTAGACACAAGGGATTTAAAATCCCTCGGCTTATGGCTGTGCGGGTTCAAGTCCCGCCCCGGGCACCATGGAAACAAATCTAAGTAAAACAAAGCAGTATGAGTATGTCGTTAACCGCCGTGAGGCGGTTTTTTTGTGCCTGAAATCACATTCCTAAGATGTTCCTAACATCATTTCCTAACATGATTTTGGCAATCTGAATAAAAACTCACTTTTTCTGACCGCCCACCACTGGCACGATTTCTGTTTTCCTGTCATATCTTGCTGTCTGAGCCGTATTCTTATGCCCTGAAATAGCTTGCTTCTCTTCGAGTGTTCCCTCTAAATCGGATATTCCCTTTGCCTTTAAATCATGAAATGTGAAGTCAAAATCCAATTCAGGAAATGTTTTTGTGGCCAGTAATTTTGCATTGCGCCACCGACTATTGAAACCATCTCTTGTGTAACCATGCCCTGATTTTTGATGCAGTACATAAATACTGCTCACTCCTGGCGCTATTTCTATTTCATCGGCAATCTTGATGGCCTGCTGTAATCTTTCTGTCCATGCCTTGATCTGCTTCTTGCCTGTTTTCCCTTGCTGTATAAATACGCCGCTATCCATTAGCTGTGACTTTTTCAAGGCAAGGATGTCCGCTTGCCGAGCACAACAAAGATAGGCAAGTTCCATTGCAGCTTTTACAATAAACGGTGCAACATTGTAGAGAGCGTTATATTCCGCGTCAGTGATGTACCTTTCTCTACTAACCTCTTTAAACTGTTTAACCCCTTTGCATGGATTGCCTTTCACCATTCCCCGCTCATATCCCCAGCGATAAACTCGCGAGAGGAAAGTTTTCTCACGGTTTGCTTGTGTTCTGCTGGCCACCCCCGCGTTTATCCATATATTTCCTGATATGTTCAGGTTTTATATTGTCTGGTTCCATTTTCCCGAATACTGGTAATACCCTAAGTGAATATTTGCGGTAATCTTTCTGCGTCTCAATGGCTAACTCATTAAAATCAGCAGAGCGGAAAAATTGCTCAATGAGTTTATTCAGGCTGGTTTTTTCTAGTGGCTCATTATTTATCTTTTCGTAGCATGACCAGATTTGAGAAATAGGTGCATCTAGCGGACAAAGAGATATTGAGCCGCCACGCGCAGGGTGAAATTCATATTTGGATTTACCACGATAAACCCGAGGGGGCAATGCGGCATCTTCGGGTTTTTTACGCTTACCGGCCATTGGTCATGGCCTCGAAATTAGGTTCTTCTTTCGCCAGTTCTACTTGTTTGCCGCGTAAACTAACTGGATTCAAAAAATGACCCCAAGTTGTTTTCGGGTGTCCATCTGGACGCAGGATAGAAAAGATCCCAGAGCGGTGTAAAGATTCGCATTGTTTGGTTTTATAGTGATGACCGGTTAGTTCAATAATCTCCTCTTTGGTGATTATGTCGTGGTCGTTTCTCATGGTCTTGCCCCTGTATTATTCGGCCTATCGCTCTGTCGGTCTCAGAACAGGCACGCTGTATATCTTGGTCGGTGAGTTGCTGCTTTCGTACGTTGGCTGATAATTTGCCGATCTTAATATCGAAGTCGGTTAATAGGCGCTTGCCCAGTTGCCATTGCTGCATGCTGGTTTCCCTGGTGTTGGTTTTCCACCATGCTAGCGGGGTAGGCTGATTATTTCTGATTAAGCCAAATCAACTTTTGGTTGGTACCTTTTTTTGTCTCCAGCACCCTATAGCTAAATCAGTGCCGAATTAAAGGGCTGATAATGTTAGCCAATAGGCGCTTAAGGCCAGCAATAAGAATATTCATTCGGTCAGTCTGCCGCCTACGGGCGCGCGGGGCATGTGATGGGTTTTGTGTGAGGGATGGCACAAAAGGTTCACCAGAGCTTTAAATTCAATTTTCATACATAGCATTTAGTTAAATTAAAACAATGAGTTAAATAAAATAAAGCAAAAGAGGTTAGACTGCTAAATAATACATAATCAATTAATATTGTATTTGATAAATTAATTAATGTTGTGTTTAATATAAATGTAAAACAAATTATTAAATAAAAGCTCATTATAATAATTATATTTTTTAGTTAATAATTTAAATTCAACCTGAAATATATGTAATGTACATTTTAATAACTATTATACTAATCTTGCCTGTCATTTCTAATGTCTGGCATTTTCATTTTCCCACGTAGAATTATCATGATAATTTATTTGGAGTTTGTATGAATGTTAATAGTAAACTTATGGAGCTTTTCAAGTTGCCATTATTTAATGCTGAATTGAAATATCACATTTCCAGGCGTGACTATATAGATTTAACTGTAAAAAGGATGAAGTTGATCTTTAAAGAGAAATTAATTCACAATGATATGTGGCTTGGGCAGGGTAAAGAAATTAAGTTCAATGAGTTATGTGAAAATATAGGTTTAATTGGTGCATTTGACCACTCATTAGCAATATCGATATCTACCCATCTGATTTCTGGGAATGTTATGTTCACACAGTCTGACCCTATTCAGATGGAGAAATACCATGATGAAGTAAATAACCTTCACTGCATATACTCTATGTGTTGTTCAGAAATTGCCAACGGCACTAACGTAAAGAATCTGGAAACCACGGTAACCTATGAGCATAAACAAAAAAAAATGCTCCTTCACTCCCCAAGCTCTGGTTCATGTAAGTTTTGGATAGGGAATGCTCTCTACAGCGCATCAGTGGGCATGGTATTAGCAAGACTTATAGTTAATGATACTGATCATGGCCCTCATTGGTTTCGAGTCCCGTTAAGGGATAAGGATGAAGGGATATTATTTCCTGGTATAAATATCATCACCGTAGGCCCTGAAGGAGGAATGCACGGAATACAGATGGCTGCAATTCGATTTAATCAGGTTAGCATCCCTCTCGATGCTATGTTACAACGCTATTCAAGAATATCTTCTGACGGCGTATATCATAGCGAAATGGATCAACCACAGCGTTATATAAATTTATTTGAAACTTTTTTACAAGAAAGACTAATCCCATTATATATGCTAGTAAAATCCTCAGCAACTGCACTTAATATTACATTTAAATACTCTCAGAATAGAATTATATCATATGAGCCAACATGTAAAACATTAATTATGGAGCCTCTATTTTGCCAACGATTATATCCTGAGTTATTAAAGTCTGCGGCGATTATGATTATGGGAAAGATAATTGTCAGGATGTTTGTAAACTCGTGGGAAAATAAGAATTCATATAAAGAGTTGCAAATCCTAGCCTCGGCGGGAAAGTATATTGGAACATCGTTGGGTTTGGATGTTCTGCGGCAGTGTCGTTTGATGTGTGGAGCCTTGGGATTCCATCATTATAATAAAATTATTACATTACAGAATGATGCAGAGGCAGCATTAACTTATGCTGGTGACAATTCAGTAATGTCATACCAAATTGCAAAGCACATGGTTAGGACACACCGATTTAATAATCCGATGACTGTTCCCGCCAATCTTGCTCAAGAGGTCGAGAAGAAAGTAGTCGCTGATTGTCAACATAACCCATTATCGCATGCTGCCGCACAAATATTATCTTACTCTTACGGGTTAGATTTGGTTATTCAGGAGATACAAAATTCAGGTATTTTAGATGATGAGCTGTTATTAGATTTAATTAATGTCTTTTCACCTTATCTGTCTGAAAATCCAAGTCCTGTAGTTCCTACAATGGAGAAAATAACGTATCTGATTAACCTTATCTCACCTCCACCTGAACTAATAACAGCACCAATAGCTAACGCTGACTATACAAAGGAGTTCACTTCGAAATTATATATTGAATGATATGATGCTTATCTGTCTCATACTGACTAATCACTATAGGAATTATACTATGAATACAACCAGTTTAAACATAGATAAATATAATGACAAAGTTAAATCTCGGAAAATAAGGCAGGCTATAGTTGGCCACTGCAAAGAAATAGAGGGGAAATATAGTATATTAAAACACCAGGACGCATTAGGTTTTAGTATTTTATACTCTATGATTGGAATTATTATAGTTAGTTCATTATGTTATCTCAATGGATATATCGCATGGTGGGCATGTATCATAATCAATACTCTTTGTATTTCTGTGGCACATGAAATTGAACATGATTTAATCCATAATCTATATTTCAAAAGTAATCGTGTCATGCATAACGTAATGATGGCCTCAGTATGGATGGTTCGCCCTAGTACGGCTAACCCTTGGGTTAGGAGAAAGATTCACTTAAGGCATCACCAAATGCCAGGAACATATGAGGATTTAGAAGAACGATTACTTTCTAATGGTCAGCGCTGGAGCCTGCTGAGGCTATGGATGATTAGTGATTTTATAGTTGCAGTAGCTGTAGTGATATTACAGGCTGAATCGAAGGAGGAAAGAAAAAAATTACTTAAGAAGGCAATTAAAGCGTTCTTCCCAGTCTCACTTTTACACTCACTAATTGTATATTCATTTATTATATTTCACTTAGTAAATGTTGCCTTGCCATTACTTGGCATCGCAATAACTTGGTCTGGAATGACTCTAAAAATATTCAATGCTATTGATGTAATGATGGTAATAATCATAGCTCCTAATATACTTTGGTCGTTCTGCTTACATTTCATAAGTTCAAATATGCATTATTATGGTGATAATGAAAGTGGTAATACTATTCAGGAAACTCAGGTGCTTAACCCTTGGTGGCTTTGGCCGTTCAACCTATTTTGTTTTAACTTTGGTAGCACTCATGCAATACATCACTTTGTAGTAAATAAGCCTTTTTATATCAGACAACTATCAGCACCATTTGCACATAAAGTAATGAAGGATATGGGGGTAAGATTTAATGATTTTAAAACATTTAACAGAGCAAATAGATGGGGGGAAACAAATAATTAAGTAATGGACGATAAAAAGTTACTTACCAATACAATCCAAAGCCAGCCCCCAATCCATTCACTATCGCCGTCAGTAAAACTCAATAACTGGCGGCGTTCATATTTCACGGTTGGCCCTTTCTTTGTGACCTTATCGCGCAAGCCGTAGTGATGCACCCGCACTAGACTATTAACCATACCGCTAAAGGTGACAGTGTCCCCGTCGGCGTTGGATTCGCTTTTAATAAAACGGGCGGTGCGCAGTTTGGTAAACATCTTGCGTTTGATGCGGCCTAGTTTATCGGGGCGCTTTTTCTTGCGGGCTATAAAGGGGGGGGGCGCGTCATAAAGCGCTATATGTTTTTCATCCGTTATATAGCGAGCTCGGGCTTTTTCTTTGAATTGCTTCACTCCCTAGCATGGATTTAATTTTACTTTCTCCCGCTCGTAACCCCAGCGAAAAACCCTCGACATAAAAGACTTTTCTTTATTTGCCTGGACTCTGCTTTTTACTCTACGCTTATCCATATACTTCCGAATATGCTCAGGTTTTATGTTGTCTGGCGTCATTTTTCCGAACACAGAAATTATTTTTGATGAATACTTCCGGTAGTCCTTTTATGTTTCGCTAGCAAGTTCGCAGAAATCACCAGACAACAGAAATTTATTAATCAAACCAATAAATGAAGAATCCTCTTTCTGGCTGATCATGAACTTTTCAAAGGCAACCCATACATCAGCCTGACTATACTATGCAGATGAAAATGGCGGATGGTTAGTTGGCCTGCACCGCAAATTAGGCAACAGATGATTATTGAGGCCACTTTGACTGAAGCCTAAAATGCAAAACCGGGCTTAATTGCCCGGTCTGTTTACCTATATTTTTTAACCAGTATTAGAAGTTGTATTTAACTCCCAGCATTACAGCTGTATCGCTGTAACCTTTGTTACCAATTTGCTGGCCGACATTACCCCAGACATTCACTTTCTTATTAATCTGGCCTTCCACACCCACTTTCAGCTCACCAATATTGGCCGCACCGTCTTGCTTAACCGTCATACCGTCCATCGTAGTGCCGAAATCATTAGTATTGTGGACCCAGTTGGCTTCCACAAACGGTTGGAATACACGATCTTTACCTTTATCCTGATCGGCGTAGCCATTCATAAAGGCTTTCACCCCCAGACGGGTCTGGATGTTTCCATCACCTTCACCGGAGATATTTGTCCCATTGGCTTCTTTATGGTCATCGGCTTTAACACCCATCCATGTCACCTGCGCTTTCGGCTGGATAAAGTAACTGGCGTTTTTCGACGCATTCTCACCGATTTTAAAGGTATAGCCACTTTCGACTGAGGCGCTTACGCCCTTAGACTTGTACTCTTCAGAAGCTAAATCCTGACCATTGACCGTGTTGTTGAACCAGCTGTATTGCGCCCAACTATCTACGTATAATCCGGACTTATCTTCGCTATTCGCGTACCAGGTACCGTATACACCGGCGCTGTAGCCGTCGATTGAGCCTTTAGAGCTATAGCCAGACACTTGTGAAACAGTCGTACTCTTGCTATTGCCATATCCAGCCATAACACCTAGATGGAAACGGTCCGTGTTGTTATTACTCCACTGAGCAATATCACCGCCCAGTTGCAGGACATAACGATTAGCTTGTGTATTCAATTGCCCCGATGCATCACGTGAACGGTTATGCCCACCTTCGTTACGCAACCACAGGCTGGTCACTTTATGTTCACCGGTCAATGCATCAATATATTGGGTTTCACCCATGCGGTCATTGAGACTCGTTATAAACATGTTATTGGCAGTTGCCAGGTTAGCAGTGTAACTGCCAGCTTCTGGCCGTTCGACCATCACTGGTGGTTCAACAGGTTCAACAAGTGGAACTGTTGTTGCTGTGCTGGTCAGATACCAGTTGCTGGCATTTATCCCTACACCACGCGCCAGAGAGTAATCATAGGCACCGGCAACAATACGCCCCTGCTTAACAAACTCACCGCTTGACAGCCCATTAACCTCAATCAGTTCGATACCATTCAATGTTGTTGCGCCACTGCCACCCAAGTTAGCCACGCCCACACGAGTTGTGCCAGAAGTATTGCCATTAACGACTAATTTATCAGTAGCTGAAGTGTCATTATTTAATAGAGAATTAAAATTGAGCAAGCCATCGTTGCCGATGTAATTACCGGATACTGTCAATACAGTACCTGGTGCACCATTAAGGCTTACCGTGCCGCTGTTGCTCAGGCTGTTCAGTGTTTGGTCAAAACCAGCTAAATCCAGTAGTCCCGCGGTATCAACAAGATAATCAGAAACTGCACTGAAGCTGTTTGCTGAACTTGCCTTTAAAGTGCCGCCATTAACAGTTGTCGTGCCGCTGTAGTTATTGACACCATTGAGTACCGTAGTTCCGCTGTAAACTGCCACTTTACCAATACCATTAATTGCAGAATTAAATTGATAATTGGTATTCGTATGGTTAAAGACAATTGAACTATCGCCGTTGCCTAAGGTGATAATTGGCGTATTAATATTTCCAGCAGAGGTTGCAGCATAACCCGCGGCACTCCCAATATTCAGCACACCGGTCGAAGTAGCATCGTTAGCAATTATTATATTATCTGTTTTAACGAAACCATTGTTATTGATGGTAAGTGAGGTGTTACCACCATACTCACCGAAACGCATATCACCGTTGTTAATCCACGTGGAATTGGCCCCTGTGACTAAAATGTCACCTCTTGACCCTGAAGCGGCACCCACATAGCTGCCAGCACTAGTTAAACTCCCACCATCAGAGACGACTACTGAGCCATCCCCATTCGAACCTACCATCAATAAGCTAGCGTTTTGCCAAGCAGAACCGGCCCCTGAGATATTTACTCGGCCAGTGGCATTGTTTCCGGCACCAACATAACCCGAATTATCTGTAACAATACCACCATTAGTAATATTTAGAGTGCTATCAGAACCTACTGATGCGGAACTTGAACCAATTTGAAGGGCTTGAGCATTATCCCAACGAGAACCAATACCGGTGATTTCCACCAGTCCGATAGAGTCATTAATATTTCCACTTTGACTGGTTACCACGCCGCCATCAGAAACAATCATGGTGGCAGGGCCATTAGTCCCTATATCTAGCAATGTACCAATTTGCCAGCGAGAACCTGTACCACTCACTTCCACATAACCGGTTGACGTAACACCTGCGGCAACACTTGCTTTTGTTGTCGTTGTAACAACTCCGCCGTCGGTGATTTTAAGGCTACCATCGCCTTCATGGCCGATAAACATACGGTTACCAGCATTCCAGATTGAGCCTGGGCCTGTTACTTCGACACTACCGGTAGAACCTGGATGGTATGCAATATCAGCATCATTTTGGTTAGTGACTACAGCACCATCAGCGATTCTCATCTTGCCATTGCTATTATCTTCACCACCAATCCGTAATCCGCCACCGTTGATCAATTGCGAACCAACCCCACTGACTTCAAGGTAACCAGTAGCTCCAACACCAAAACCAATATGTGTCGTGTTAACTGGGTTGTTTACAACGCCACCATCTAATATTTGTAATGTGCCACTCCCGTTATAGCCAACAAAGAGCACTCCGTTATTTATCCACTTAGAGTCAGAGCCAGTAATAGTCACCTGACCGGTAGCCCCCGAGTTATTACCGATATAACTCCACAGTCCAGCGGCTACATTTCCGCTGGTCAACGTTCCACCATCGAAAATATCCATAATACCTGCTGCTGTATTACCGATTATTAGGACCCCGGGAATATCCCAACCAGCATTGTCAGGTATTACATCACCCGCAAAACCGATGTCAGCATAAGAAGTTGTGGTACTAATCGTAGATATAATAGTTAAGGCAATACAAGATAACTTACAATTAAAAGAACTCATGTTAAGTAATAACCCTGATATAAAATATGATAAAAAGAGTGAATTTATTAATATGAATTTTCGTTTACTTTTTAAAATACATATGAACGTCAAGCTAATTACTTACAACGATAATTCATGAGCTCACAATAACGTGATCTAAGTCAAAAAATAATCAGATTGCAGGGCTGATTTTGTAGGAATGTTCCTGTTTTTTAAATATCTTATTTTTTGCATCCAGATAATTAGCTGAAAATAATATTCATATTAATCATTGCATTAATTTTTTTATAAATATGCTTGGGTGTTGAACCGATTTGTTTGATGACAACCAAAGGCGAATAACACTGCCACTGATGGCTGTTCTTGACGATATTAATAAGTCAGGAAAGGGTAGCGTGCGGTGTGCGGTGTGCGGTGTGCGGGGTAGGGGATACAAAGGGGCTGGCAAATGAAAAGAGAAATGCTATCACCTGGTTATACAACGTGCTGGTCTGAGTTGCCACTGGTTAGGTGAACAATGAAAATGATGAGGTCAAGTAGGGGGAGTGAGCGACCAACAAACCGGGCGAGATTACGAACCATAACTCGCCATAACTTTTCCTTGGTATAGCTATAGTTATTTCCGTTCAAGCATATTGGATTTGGCTTAAAGGCTACCTAGCAAACATCTCTGACACTACATATCCAGCCACAAAAGCAGCAACTATGAGGACGATAACAACTACAGTGCTATTTATTTTCATACATCCTCCAGTGGACGTAAAATTAAACTTAGTACGCTAACTGAGATAGTAAGTCATATCACCAATTTTTATACCATTGCCTAGCAAGGCTATGGTTATCACCGCTACAGCAGAAATAGCGATTACCGTAGCCAATACTAAAATGACAGGAATTACATACTCTTTCATCTATCTTCCTTGCCTATCTACAGGCTAATCGTTAGCTACCTAGTCAATAAATCAAACACCAGAAAGCCAAACGACACAACCGCAACAATGATGGTAGCCGCAAATAAGGTACTATTAATTTTCATTTTACCACATAGATTGATTGAGCGCTTTTTCGGGGCACTTATAGGTATCCCGCTAAACCGAACTAGTCACTTTTAGAGATATTTCAACATACTGAATTGATTGATTATTAAGCATTCTGGCGGGTATTCCATGAGTACACTCAATAATGGTACTGGCATATAAGAGTTAACGCAATCTCATGCATAATTAATAAAAATGAGAATTATTATCAACAACAGTTAAACAAACTAACTTATTTGATTGATTAGTAAGCATGCTGAATCAATGATGAGAGCGGCTATTACGAGCACTGAAAGTAATAGTCAAATCGTCCGTCGCTTTAGGTATGGCGGCTAATCATGGAGGAAGTTACGATGAAAGATATATTAAAAGGTTTACTGTTAGTCGGTGTTATGTCTGTATCTGCGGGAGCTATGGCTGAAGAATGTAATCCTTCCAGCAAATGGTGGCCCTATTGCAATGATCCTGCTACCGGGCCAGATGTAGGCACTTCTGAGTATGCACATTGTCAAGCTAATGGCGGATGCACTAATCCTTAGATAAGCATGAAGAATCCCTATGTTGGGAGTCTAGTTTAATATGCTCAGTATTATCGCCAAACCGTCTACGGGCGGTTTTTACATATCTAGCCCTCAGGTGAATTAAATAAAGCACAAAAGCTCCTCTGAGATAAAGAGAACTGGCAGCCATTGAGCGATATGATTCAATAAAGCAGGGGCAGGAGAAGAGCAGGCTAGTCACATATTCAACGCCACATGGCGAAATTGCCCCAGAGTTGAGAAAAATGATTCGTTTGGTCAGAGAGTTAAAACCGGCGATATTAGTGAATCGCTCAGTAGTGGAATAGTAAATAGAAAAGGTGCTTAAAAGTCTCGGTGTTACTTCGCTAACACTCTGTTAAACAGCCATTCAGGTTTCACAACCTAACGTGATATAGTCCAATATTTACGGAAGAATTAATTTGAGTAACTCATCCATTCGCCTTAACAAATACATTAGTGAGAGCGGCATCTGTTCGCGTCGTGATGCAGATCGTTATATTGAACAGGGAAATGTTTTCATTAACGGTAAGCGGGCCGTAATTGGCGATCAGGTCTATGCTGGGGATGTGGTGAAGGTTAACGGTCAGCTTATCGACGCGCGTGATGAAGATGACTTGGTGTTGATTGCTCTGAATAAGCCAGTGGGTATCATAAGTACCACAGAAGATAGTGAACACAATAACATCGTTGATTTTGTTAACCACAGTAAACGAGTCTTCCCTATCGGGCGTCTGGATAAAGACTCTCAAGGGCTGATTTTCCTGACTAATCAGGGCGATTTGGTTAACAAGGTTTTGCGTGCAGGAAACGATCACGAGAAAGAGTATGTAGTGACTGTTAACAAGCCGGTGACTGATGAGTTTATTCTCGGTTTAGGGGCCGGCGTACCGATGCTCGGAACAATGACCAAAAAATGCAAAGTGAAGAAAGTATCGACCTTTGTATTTAACATCACTCTGGTTCAAGGGCTTAATCGCCAAATTCGTCGCATGTGCCAGCATTTTGGTTATGAAGTCACCAAGCTTGAACGTACTCGTATCATGAATATCAATCTGAAAGGACTACCACTAGGCGAGTGGCGTGATTTGAATGACGATGAACTCATCGGCTTATTTAAACTGATTGAGAACTCGTCATCTGAAGAAAAAACGGTTAAAAAAGTACGCGCTAAACCTACTGCAGATAAAAAATCAAATACCAATGGGCCAAAAAAGACCGAGAAACCTGATGGTAACTCTGCTTCTCGTAAGCGATTTTCTCAGCCTGGGCGTAAGAAAAAGGGGCGCTAGATTCGCATAACTATTGTCGGCCTGAGCTCCTCATCAACTCTTTGAGCGAATTTTGCTGCGGGCTGACTTTTATCTATTTACTTAATGGCTGCCGCTTCATGATAGTAGAGTTGAACTCTGCTTTTTTGTAATGAGCGAAGTTGGAGTATCTATATTTTCAACGGGTGCCCGACTAGGGAGCCATTATGTTAATTAATAGACCCTTCCATTTTTTATGTTAACTCAATATGAAAGGGCAGTTTCAGTCATTGATTTATTTTTATGCGAAAGGTGGCTCTTTTTTTAGAATTTTATCGATCACATTTAGTACACCAGAGTCATTATTTGAGTCTGTTTGATACTTTGCTATTTTTTTAATATTTTCAGGTGCGTTAGCCATAGCGAAGCCAAAACCGGCATATTGCAGCATCTCAATATCATTACCTCCATCGCCAAAGGTGACGACTTCTTCATCTTTTACACCCCATATGTTTTGCAATAATTGAATACCATTGGCTTTGTGTACACCGGGTATTATCAGATCGACAGAGCCGTGACCACTGGAGACCGGGGTGACAATTCCGGCTAATTCACTCTCAATAAACGCCATAAATTCAGCCAACTTTTCATTGGGTAGACTTATTGCAAATTTGAATGCTGGCTCATCAACTTGACTAAAATCATCAATAATTTTAAGACGATAGTAATATTTACTCATCGTAGTAAAGAAATCACTGTTGGCAGAACTCAACATGTAAGCTCCGTTTTTGCCACAAATAATGATGTCGATATAGGGTATTGGTAATATTGTGTTTATAACTTTATTTCGATCTTCATCTGATGTTTTTCCACAAAAAATTTCAGTGTTCTCATTGCTGACATAGGCACCATTTTCGGCGACAAATGCTATTTCGTGAGCAATCTCAGGGAAGTAGGTAATTAGCTGATAATATTGATTTCCGCTAGCGACAACAAACTTTATCCCATTATTTTTTAATTGAGAATATTGTGAGCTAAAGCGCTTTCTATCAAAACTCATCTGATCATCGAGAAAGGTTCCATCCATATCAACAGCAATAATTTTAATACTCATTTTATTTCCTTCTTTAATATACCCAAGACGTTGGTTTGACAGAAAATATCTTAACGTTTTTTCATTTAAAAAAAAGCTAGCATAATTCTGCTAGCCGGTAAAATTACCATACTCAGTCACAAATTTTATTTTCAGATAACGTTAACAGACCGCCACCTGCTTATCCCTCTCTGCAGGATTGCACTAGTCGCAGGAATATTTCAGTTTAAAAGCACCTACTGTAATGACAATAAATGTCAGCGCGACAATAGAGAACGCGGTGTAGAGGTCTGTTAGATGGGCAATAAAGCCGATCAGGGCTGGGCCACCCAGAACACCGAAATAACCCAGTGTTGCTACCATGGCAACGGACATATTCACTGGCATAACTTTTTCTTGGCCTGCTAATGTGATCAACACTGGGACAATATTCGCAGCTCCTATTCCGACCAAAGCAAAACCAAGTAATGTAAATTTCCAGTCAGGTATAATGACCGCAACGGCATAACCGACCATGGCAAACAAACTACTTAAGATCAGTACACGTTTGCGTCCCAGGATGCTAACAACCTTATCGCCAGTAAAGCGCATGACCGACATGGTTCCACCAAAAACGGCAAATCCCCAACCGGCATGTGTTATATCTAGCCCACGATCATTCGTTAGAAATACACCACTCCAATCTAATACAGCCCCTTCAGCCATAAAACAAATCATGCACATCAGTGCCATTAATACGAGGCGAAAATTTGGCCGCGGCTTGGCTATTGCAGACTCACTAGGTTCTTTATGATCACCAAAGGGAATTAATTCATTGAAAACTGCCGACGTAATAATTGCTATCAAGACGATGGCAATGAACGTCACGGTAAGAGGCATTAACCCTAGAGCAAACAGGGTTGCACCCCCACCGGCACCGGCAATGGAACCAATGCTGAATAGGCAATGGAAGCCAGACATGAGTGGCTTATCTGACGATTGCTCAACCAGAGAACCTTGAACATTAACTGCTACATCAACCAAACCAATTCCAGCACCAAAAAAGAACAAACAGACTGCCATTAAGGGAAATTGATCAATAATTGCCAAGGTGGGTAAGAAAATACAGGTAAGTACAATACCTAATGACATTATTTTCCTACACCCAAAATGGCCAATAAGTTTTCCGGAGAAAAGCATGGCGAGTAGTGAGCCAGTGCCTAAACAGAGCAAAAGTAATCCTAATGAGCCAGCATCAAACTGGAGCCGATTTTGTGCGTAGGGCACAAGTGAAGCCCACAATCCCATAGCAAACCCAGCGATAAAAAAAACAGCGCGAGTGGATGTGCGTTTAGCACGGGTATCCAGCGGAAAATCAATGGTATAGCTAGACATTAACGGGTTACCTTTCTCGGGTTAATCGTGGTGACATTGGGGTGGATATCAATGTAAAACCACTTTATAAAAGACTTATATTAAGTGGTAAAATATAATGCCAAAGCTTGAGATGTCAAGAACATTCTGGTTAGAAAATGGGTTTATGCTGGGTAATAGATGGCTAAGGTGTTGATGCAGGGGGGTGGATGCTTGATTACTGTCGATTGGCATTATTTTGGCGGCGATAGAATGCTTATCTATAAGCAGCTGTGTGAGCTAAATATCAAAAACTCTAAAATTATTATATGCATCAAGCGTATATTCGGATATTCCATAATGATAATCAGACTTGATTGAGTCACGATAAACAAAATGTGGAATATGTTTACTATCAAACTTTTCCAGTAATTTAACAGTTAGTTCGCCAATACAACTCTGGTCAATTGTACTCCCCGATATAGCGATGGTAGTAGGGTTTATTATTGCGATCAGAGATGAAGCGATATGAACCAGCTTTTCTAGGGCGAGGTTATTTTGCGTATTATGATTGGCTTCGTTTTCTAAATTATCATAGAAAGGAAGTTTTGAAACCTCTCCAGCAAATTGGCTTCCGCCACGGAGCATTTCTCCTGAGATAACAATACCACAACCTGCACAATGCCTTGGTGGCATATATATATAAGCAATGGGATCACTTATATTGCGACAATTATGCCGGTAAAACCCAAATGCGGCATAATTCATATCATTGCCAACCTGAACAAAAATACCTAATTGGTGGCTTAATAACTCTGTTATAGCTAACCCTTCAAGATTGACGATATCACAGGTAAGCACTTTACCATCAACCACGACGCCAGGTAAACCGAGTCCTATTGCCTTGATATTACTGTTCTTATCTATAATATTTTGAATGTGGAGCATTAATTTATCCACGGTAAAATCACTATAAACTTCATTATACTCTTTGATTTTTTTACCATCAGCGGAGGTCAGAGCTGATGATATAATCCCTGAATTACCGATTCCTTCAACATAGATGCTTAATACACTAAAATAATTGGCATTATATTTATAGCGTTTTGCAGGCCGACCACCGCGCGATTCATCGAGAGACTCTTCAATAACTTCTCCCTTTGCACATAATTCATTCAGAATTGTGCCGCAAGTTGCCAGACTTAACCCGGTATGTGTCGATATATCTCCTTTGGTGGCAGATGTCAGTGATTTTAATGTGCTAGCAACCAGCATGATATTTTTTTGCTTCATTTGTTTGGTTGTATTAATCAGCACGGTAGTCATTTTTTTCACCCGTAATTTAATTAAATTGAATATAACATGTTCGTATTTATGAAGGAATAATTATCATAATCTTTGCTCGGAGGTTACAGCGAGTAAACTTTGCTATAAGTTGACTCACTTGTCGACATATCTCATTCAATGTTACCTTCCGTTTAGGTGTGTATCTACTGCGGGTGCCAGCTTGTTCAACTGGCTACATCGTTTGGGGGCTATTTGATGGAATCGCTATTGACTGATCGTCTGTTGTTATTGCCTTTGACGTTACGAGATGCACAGCAGATACAGCAAAAATTTCCAATTTGGGACGTCGTTAAATATCTTGATGCTTCAGCGGTTCCCTGGCCTTATCCCGCAGAGGGTGGTTTAACTTTTGTGCGTGACATTGCATTGCCTAAGATGCAGTGTGGCAGTGGTTTTTTCTGGTCAATTCGCCCTAAAGTTGCCCCTGATACATTGATTGGTGTCATTAATCTAGTTTGTGATACTGAAGATCATCGCGGTTTTTGGTTAAGTCCGGAATGGCAGGGACAGGGGCTAATAAGCGAAGCCAGTACCGCAGTGACCCATTTTTGGTTTACCCAATTAAATCGCCCCTATCTGCGGGTAACAAAAGCTGCGCCTAATCAAGCCTCCGCCGCTATCTCGCGTAAAAATGGGATGCGCTTGATAGGAAGAGAAGAACGAGATTATGTGGGCGGCCATTTCCCGACCGAAATATGGGAGATCAGCCGTGAAGAGTGGCTGAGAAATAATGGGTAAGTAAGAATAGGTTATCTTTGGCGGAATATGACCTGAATTAATTAACAGTGGATGGATATATGGCAAGTAAAAAAAGAGGGATGGGATATATTGCCATCGTAGTTGATGATTACGATAAAGCGATTGAATACTATACTGAAAAGTTGGGTTTCTTTTTACGGGAAGATGAACCACAACCCGGTAAGCGCTGGGTATCAGTGTCACCGAGTGAGGACAGTGAATGCCGCTTATTGTTGGCTCGCGCATCAAATGATCATCAAGCCACATTTATTGGCAACCAATGTGGTGGACGGGTTTTCCTTTTCCTTGAGACCGAGAATTTCTGGCGTGATTATGAGCTGATGAAATCAAAGGGAGTCACTTTCTGTGAGGAACCTCGTAAAGAATCCTATGGCATGGTGGTTGTGTTCGAAGATATCTACGGCAATCGTTGGGATCTTTACCAAAAATAGAAAATCCCATTAAACCCGCCAAGAGTACTGAGTGCTGTATGCCATTCAGTACCTATTTTCTTCCCTCGGTTTAAATCTATCGTTACCACCATTCCCTACGAGTTTTTCAAATAATAATGCTACGCGAAATATTCCCATGCCTTATGCGTGGGTATATCATTGCAAACACAAAGCATTTTGCTTGTGGCGACTATTTTTCGGAAGGGAGTTCGGGTATATGAAAGGAAAGTTAGTGCTGGCAATATTGGTTATGGCCAGTTTCTCATTGCAGGCAAATGAACATCATGGTTGGGGTTACGAAGGTAAGGAAGCGCCGGAAAACTGGGGGAAGTTAAGTCCTGAATTTCATATGTGTCAGGACGGACAAAATCAATCTCCAGTTGATATTCATGGAGCATTGCATAGCAATTTAGCGCCACTGGTGGTGCAGTATATTACTGAGCCTCAGAATATTATTAATAACGGCCATACTCTACAAATCAATGTTGCTAAAGGCGATACTATAGAGATAGATGGTGAGTTATTTACTTTGCAGCAATTCCATTTCCACGTTCCCAGTGAGAATGAAATCAACGGGCAACAATTTCCATTGGAAGCACATTTAGTTCATATGAATGACCAGGGTGAGCTATTGGTAGTGGCCGTAATGTTTAATGTTGGTGCCGCTAATCCAGAACTGAATAAGGCTTGGAGCCAAATTCCTGAAAAGTTAAATCAGCAGGTTGCGCTGAAGGAAGCATTAAATCTAAATGCATTGCTACCGACAGATAAACATTACTATCGATTCAGTGGTTCTTTAACCACACCACCTTGTTCTGAAGGAGTTCGCTGGTTGGTAATGAAAAATCCGCTAACTGTCTCAGCCGAACAAATCACACAATTTAAATCAGCTATTCACCATGATGCAAATAATCGTCCGATACAGCAATATCACGGTCGAGTGATTGTTGATTAAAACAATAAAAGCCCGCATCAAGCGGGCATTTAATTGGCAATCTAATAAAATCCTGATGTTGGCAAAGTTATGTGTCAACTGTAAACACACTAAAACTGACGCTACTAATAGTAGAGGAAAGAAAAATTGTTGGAATGAGTAGAAGAGTAAAGATTTCGAAAAGATAGCATCAGTTATAGTGGCTTTTTTTTGTATGTTATCGTCTTTCAAAGTAAGAGCATTCGCTGCTAGCTTTGGATTGGTGGCAAAAAGCGCAAGGAGATTGCTGTGAGTGTGAATAAGATAAGCTTACAACGGGTTTATGATGTTCAAGCACCCTATCAAGCCAACACTTTTCTCGTTGACCGCTTGTGGCCACGAGGGATCAGTAAGGCCCGTTTGGAAGGGGTGATATGGCTAAAAGAGGTTGCCCCGGATAATGCGTTGCGTCAGTGGTTTCATCAACACCTTGATTGGCCGGAATTTGTGGTGCGCTATCAGGCTCAACTCAACAACTCCACCGCATGGCAACCTTTGTTAGCAGTGCTGAAACAGCAACCTATAACCTTGTTGTATGGTAGCCGTAATGCTGAACAAAATCAGGCGATAGTCTTGCGAGATTTTTTGATTAGCAAGTGTGCGGAAAACTAATAGGCCCTGTTATTCTCAAATCAATATGAACAAAGTGAAACTCAGCCCGCAAGTCTGTTTACTTACCTACGAGCTGAGAATCTGTATTAACTCACCGACTTTTGTTCGCGCAACTCAACTGGCGGTGCTGCAATGACTTCATTTGCCTCTTTGGCTGGCGCTTCTATTGGTTCTGCTGCAACTTCACGGGCGCGTTTGCGCAGGCTGAACCAGCCCGCCACCAACAACAGAGCGACGACCGGCAAAGTGGCAATCGTCCAAGTGCCGTTTGGATAGTCGAAAGCCATCATGATTAACACACCAGCCAAGAAAAATAGCGTTAACCATGATGTCACGGGTGCACCTGGCATCTTGAAAGAGACTGGTTTTGCTGTTCCCTTTTTTATTGCCTGACGTAATTTCATTTGACAGATAATGATAAAGGCCCATGAACTGATAATCCCCAACGAGGCGATATTCAACACAATCTCAAATACTTGAGAGGGGACGAGGTAATTAAGTAGTACTCCGAAGACATAAATTCCAACCGTAACCAGTATTCCGGCATATGGCACTGACTGCGGGCTCATTTTCGACATGAATTTTGGTGCAGAGCCGCCCATGGATAGTGAGCGAAGGATTCGACCGGTAGAATAAAGGCCCGAGTTTAGGCTGGAAAGTGCAGCAGATAGCACCACAATATTCATAATGGTTCCAATATAAGGCACGCCTAAATTACTGAAGAATGTCACAAAGGGGCTTTGACCCGCCTGATAGGCATTCCAGGGCAGTAAACAGACTAATAGGACTACGGAGCCGACATAAAATAGACCAATACGTAGGATGACACTGTTGATAGCCTTGGGGAGCATCTTTTCTGGATCTTTGCACTCTCCGGCTGCGGTACCGATAAGCTCAATACCAGCGAAGGCGAATATCACACCTTGGACTAATACCAATGCTGGTAATAATCCGTGAGGGAAGAAGCCGCCATTGTCTGTTATCAGGCTCATACCCGAGGGGTACCCTGCAACACTTTGGCCGGTTCCGAGAAATACCACACCGACGACCAAAAATATTGAAATGGCGGCGACTTTGATCAGCGCGAACCAAAACTCCATTTCTGCGAACCATTTCACGCCAATCATATTCATTGTCGCAACAATCGACAGTGCTCCTAGCGCAAACAGCCATTGGGGAACATCAGAGAATGTCCCCCAGTAGTGCATATAGAGCGCGACAGCTGTGATATCGACGATCCCGGTCATCGCCCAGTTAAGGAAATACATCCATCCGGCTACATAGGATGCTTTTTCACCCAAAAACTCACGGGCATAAGAAACGAAGCTACCGCTGGTGGGGCGGTGTAGGATCAACTCGCCAAGAGCTCGGAGAATAAAAAACGAGAATACTCCACATACCAGATAAACCAGAGCGAGTGCCGGGCCTGCCATTTGCAAGCGCGCACCTGTGCCTAAAAATAAACCCGTACCGATAGACCCGCCAATCGCAATCATCTGTATATGACGTCGGCCCATACTTTTGTGATAACCAGTATCATGAGAATCTAACCAGCGCTTTTTTGCGGCCTGATGGGTCTCCGTAGAGTGTTTTCCTGACATCATAGACATTCCCTATTTTCCTGTCTGTTGTGCAATCATCGTGAATGTATTACTGCAACCGATTGCTAAAGGTTAATGCATAAATAGCGTCTTAGCGCCTTCAGTTGTTATGGTGTATATCATGAGTATTGAATTACGGGAGGGCATGCTATCGTTTCTATCGTGATGAGGCAAAAAAATATTCACTTATAAACTATTTTTTTTGCGGTATTACCAGAGTCACTAATTGAATGGCTAAGATTAATTTATAATCACAGGGCATGTTGTTATAATAACGTATTCAGCACCTCAATTGGTTAAGTTTAGAGCAGCGGGTAACCTGTTGTTTTGTAGTAGCACTTGATTATATTACTTACTTTAGTTACGAAATATTGTTTTACAATTGTTATTAATACTAGTTTTCAACTGATGTTATTTCGATACATTATGACGCTGCATAAAATGTCCACTCTTCATATTGAGGGGAAATGGCGGTTACTATTTCTATAGGTTCTTTTTAAAATTTATTATTTATTTATACGTAGTGCAGTTAATATCCTCAATAATATTTATTAAGTGATTAGATTGCAGGTGATATGCGCATGTCGCGAATAGATTGTATCGTGGATTTTATCTTATACATAGTGCGCTGACTATCACTGACCGTGATGAGAGAAACCCTTATGGGCAGGCTATAACAGTATGATTCACTGTGCTATTGATGTTAACTGGAGCCGTTCGGATTTATATGATCTGCACTAAAAAATTTGACTGACTAGCATCTAAAAGCATAACAGAGAAATCTCTCTCACCTTAAATTATTTAATTACAAAACCTCAAATTAAGTTAATTAAAATAAACTTGTCTATGTGTTCTCAAATACAGAAGTTCGACACTGCGTAGTGGTTCTTTTGTTTTAGATACAGTGGTATTTTGAACCCGTATATTTACACTTTTCTTTAATGCTGTTGTTTTTCTGTGTTAATAGTGGCTTTTTTAGTGCCAGGTTAGTCGAAATTCTCTAGAGGAATATCGAAAAAATTAAATATTGCTAACCGGTCATCACATTAGATTCGTTACCTTCCGTTCCTTAGTTGCTACCCAACAGTAGGTCTATAATGAAAAAAATAAATCAGGATACCGCGCTTACTTCCACTGAAGAGATTAATATAACAGATAAATATTCAATCAAGAGATTGATGGTAAATATAAATCAGATGAATATAAATACCATGCCGATGGCTTTATTTATGACCATTTCGGCCATTGTATTTATTTCAGCCTACGCCAGTTATTTGCCAAAAAATATGATTGGTGGTTTGGCGGTTATTATGACCATGGGTTTTGTTCTATCCCATGTCGGTCGTCATATCCCGGTATTGAAAGATATCGGCGGCCCAGCCATTTTGTGTTTAATGGTGCCTTCTGTTTTGGTCTACTTTGGCCTATTTCAAACCAATACGCTCGATACCGTTCACTTGCTAATGAAGGAAGCGAATTTACTCTACTTTGTTATCGCCAGCTTGGTTGTTGGCAGCATCCTTGGCATGAATCGGGTGGTACTTATTCAGGGGATGACACGGATGTTTATCCCGTTGGTCGTGGGGACCATCACCGCGGTAGCGACAGGGCTGCTAGTGGGTAAATTATTCGGCTTCAGCCTTTATCACACATTCTTCTTTATCATTGTTCCCATTATTGGTGGTGGAATTGGTGAAGGCATCCTGCCATTGTCATTGGCTTATTCTGCCATTTTGGGACAATCCCCGGATGTTTATGTTGCACAGCTGGCTCCGGCGGCGGTAGTCGGTAATATCTTCGCCATTATTTGCGCTGGCGTGTTGGCCCGTATTGGTATGCGTCGTAAGGATCTGAATGGCGAAGGAATGTTAATTCGCTCAGCACAGGATAATGCCATATTCACCTCACAAGAGGGGCCGAAACAAGCCGATTTCCAGCTAATGGGCGGCGGTTTATTGATGACCTGCGCTTTCTTTATTGTCGGAGGGCTGTTTGAAAAGCTGGTGCATATTCCAGGCCCGGTGCTGATGATTTTGATTGCGGTGATGTGCAAATATGCACAGGTTATTCCGTCGAAAATGGAACAGGGCGCGCACAGTTGGTATAAGTTTGTGTCTACTACACTGGTGTGGCCACTGATGATTGGCTTGGGTATGTTGTATGTGCCGCTGGAAAGTGTGGTGGCGGTGTTCTCTGTCGGGTACATTGTGGTATGTGGAGCAGTTGTGTTATCAATGGCCGCCGTCAGTTTTATCATCGCACCTTATTTAAATATGTATCCAGTAGAAGCCTCCATTGTCACCAGTTGCCACAGTGGGTTAGGGGGGACGGGGGATGTCGCTATTTTGTCAGCCTCTAACCGGATGTCATTGATGCCATTTGCCCAGATAGCCACTCGCATTGGCGGTGCCTCTACCGTGATTGGTGCCACGCTACTATTAGGCTGGATTATGTAGGCTGGATTATGTAGGCGGGATTATGTAAATAAACGCTTAGCGGCTAGGTGATAACCAACAGCATCTTTTATCGGATGCCGTTGGTTATTTTAGACAGAAATAATAAAGCCAAAGGTTACTGGCAATACTGTTTTAATACTTCCTGTTGGCTGGGTAAGAGCTTGTAGAGATAAACGGGTCGCCCAGTAGCACCATAAAGAACTTTAGTACTCAGAACTTCAGTATCAGAAAGATAAATCAAATATTTACGGCAAGAAACTCGTGAAATCCCAATAGCATTCGCCATCTGTTCAGTTGAGAACTCCCCATCCTGCATCTCTTGAATCCATTCACATACTGTACGCAATGTTTGTGCTGTTAGTCCTTTTGGTAATTTTTTGCGCTCAACAGGCGCTGAATTATTGCGCCGCAGTAATGTGTCCACATCTTCTTGGGCACAATATTCACGTTGTTCCAGCAAATTCTGTTTTTCGCGATAAGTTGAGAGCGCCTCTTCAAAACGCGAGAATTGAAATGGCTTAATTAAATAATCAACCACGCCATATTGCAGGGCTTTTTTGATGGTGTTTACATCAGTGGCAGATGAAATAACAATGACATCGGTATGTTCGCTGAATTCGCGTAATACCGGCAGCAAATCTAACCCGTTGTCTTGGCGCATAAACACATCCAGCAAAACCAGGTCAATGGGCTGTTCCGCTGCCATTAGATGCTCTCGGGCTTGCTGCAAAGTGGATACCGAGCCACAACAGTTGAAACCTGCAACCTGGCTCAGATAACACTTATTCAGCTCAGCCACCATTGCATCATCATCCACTATTAATACATTAATCATGATTTACCGCGCTGATGTTGTTTGACGAATTGTCACTAGAGGTCATGCTATTCGACGTTATATCGTAGGGAAGGCTAATAAAGAACTGTGTAAATACGCCCGCTTCCGAATCAAACTCAATACTACCACCAATACTCTCTAAACTTTGCCGAACCAGACTCAAACCAATGCCATGTTCATTGCCCTTGGTCGAAAAGCCATTATCAAAAATACGATCTTGTAACTCGGCAGCAATACCCGGCCCATCATCACTGACAACACAATGTATCCGGCCATTTTGATAATGAAAGCTAACATTAATTTCCCGCTGAACCTGATCTCCAATTGCTTCCATGGCATTCTCAATGAGGTTACCCAACACGGTAATCAAGGTGGTGGTCACTTGCTCATTATCAGTATCAGGTAAAAGGCTATCGTCACTGATTGATAATGTAATACCCAAATCACGAGCCCGATTGATTTTCCCTAACAGAAAACCGGCGATTACCGGAGATTTTACCTTGCGCAACAGAGAACCAATTTCTGCCTGATAATTATTTGATGTTTTGACAATATAGTCTTCGAGTTGCTGGTAATACTTCATATGTAATAAGCCCAGAATAACATGGAGCTTATTCATAAACTCGTGCGACTGCGCCCGCAATGCATCGGCATAATGGACCATGCCGGTTAGGCGTTGCATCAATTGGCTAACTTCTGTTTTATCTCGGAAAGTGGCAATTGCGCCGATAATATCGCCTTTCACCATCACAGGGACGGTGTTGGTCAGTAATATACTGCCATTAAAGTTTATCTCTTCATCGCGCCGTGCAATGCCGGTTTCCAGAACCTGCTGTAAATACAAACGTACCGGCCAGTATTTACTGGCATTGCTGAGTAATAAATTCTCCATCGGCCCACTTTGCTTAAACAAACGCTTCGCTTCATGATTAACCACAGTAATACGTGAGTCAGCATCAACGGCAATAACACCCTCTTTAATGGATTGCAGCATCGCGTTACGTTGTTCGAACAAATTAGATATCTCGTAGGGCTCAAAACCCAGCATAATTCTTTTAAGCGCTTTCACTAAGAACCACGTTCCCAGAGAGCCAATTAATGCGCCAAATAAAATGGTCCAAGGGATAGTCCAACGAGTTTCACTGACTACGGAGTCAATACTCGTAAGAGAAATACCAATCGCCACCACGCCAATTTGTTTCCCGTGGGGCTCATAGATAGGAATGAAAATACGCAATGCACGTTCTAATACGCCCCGGTTTATGGCGCTATTCTCTTTACCTTCTAATGCGGGTTGCAGATCATTACCAATAAAACGCTGGCCGATCATCTCAGGATTAGGATGTGAATAACGGATGCCTTTCATATCAGTAACAACAATGAATAGCAGGTCATTAGCTTGCTGAACTTCGTGGGTATAGGCCTGTATTTGCTGCCCGGCCACTGGATCACTTAATCCTTTAATTATCGTGGGCGAAAAAGATAATGCCCGCGCCACGGCAACGGCTTTGTCTTGCAAACCCTCTTGTGCCATCCGACTGAGCTGAACAAAGAACAGTGTATGGACCACCAATAGCACAGACACAATCACTCCAGAGACCATCAATGTGATTGAAGTGCTAAGCCGTAACGGCACTTTTTGCTTTCCTGCCGTTGTTGCGTTATTCATGTCATGCTCCAGAGACACTGGCCTGAGGGTCTATCAGACGTCTAGATTGATGAAATGGGTGCGGTATAACGAGTGGCAAATCAAAATATGTGAGCAGCCAAAATCGCTCTATAGTTTACGCTGTTTATTCTATAGGATGCTAAGACTTAGGGTTACTTTAGCTACTTAACTATTTATATAGTTATCAAATTTACTACCTTTGGTTGCTCCCTATGGCATGAAGGTGCATTGAGTGTTTTGCTAAAAATTAGGTTGATGAGTGATAGAGGCTGATGGCCAAATCAATTCTTTATTATTTATCCTTCCTGATGTGTTAGTGATGCTTTTTTGGGGGGGGATAAATTTTAGTATAAGGAAAAACCGCCGTTAATAATAATCGCCCACACTCCTGCGAGTTATCATTACACTATCTTTTCCTAGGACGATTATTAACTAACAGTTTGCCAGCAATATATCGCTATTATGCCGTATGAATACTCAATCACATGTTAATCTGCTACCACTAATTAAGTCATTTCGGATCTAATATGCTTAGCGCAGCCCATTAATGTCATGATACTGCAACAAAATTACTGTTCCTCCTACAGCTCAAAGATAATCAATGTATTGAAAACAACTGATATACAGTTTTCTTAACCTAGGATATCTTACTCTAAGAATTTCATGATCATTTGATAAAACCGAGAATCAAACAAGCGGCGAATTGTTATTACCATTTCATATAAATTAAAACGTAGAAGTATTTCTGGCACTTTTAATAAGTTATAGAGATAAAAAAGACAGAAAAATAAACAAAAGGTAAACGGGAGATAACTATATGCCTAAAGATGATAGCAAGAATGGAATTATCGACTACGTATCAACTGGGCATCTGCCAGATCCAGACACCGTGGTTAATTTGATACAAGAAGCCCATAAACGTTTTGGTAGTGATACTGAAGGTGTAGTTTCTACGGTTTACCCGGCATTAGAACGTATTCCTCCTCATCTCTTTGGGGTGTGTATGGTCGGCACAAACGGCACAGTGCATTCAGCCGGTGATGTGGACTATGAATTTACCATCATGAGTGTCTCCAAGCCGTTTGTCTTTGCTTTAGTCTGCCAGGCCATTGGGGCAAAAGCTGCTCGCGAAAAACTGGGGGTTAATAGCACGGGAATGGCATTTAATTCCGTCACTGCCATTGAGCGCGCAGCTGATGGGCGCACTAATCCGATGGTTAACTCCGGTGCAATTGCAACCACCAGTTTGGTGCCCGGAGCGACCAGTGATGAACAGTGGAAATTCATCTATGACGGTTTGTGCAGTTTTGCGGGCCGTGAATTGACTCTGAATGAGGAAGTCTATCAATCCGCCTGCGAAACCAACTTCCGTAACCGCGGTATTGCCAATGTGTTGGAAGGTTATGGTCGTCTGGGATGTGACCCGATGATTGCCACCGACTTATATACTCGCCAATGTTCGTTGAATGTTAGCGCCCGTGATCTGGCGGTAATGGGGGCGACTTTGGCTGATGGCGGGGTTAACCCACTGACTCGTGAACGGGTGGTGGATAACGATGTATGCCATTACGCTTTAGCCGTCATGGTCACCGCGGGGTTATACGAAACGTCCGGTGAATGGCTTTATGACATCGGCCTGCCCGGAAAAAGCGGTATTGGCGGTGGGATAGTGACAGTGTCACCTGGGAAGGGTGGGCTGGGGACTTTTGCGCCATTACTTGATAGCGCAGGCAACAGTGTCAAAGGTCAGCTGGCTGCCCGTTTCTTATCACGTAGTCTTGGGATGGACATGTTTGTTTCTGAGCCTTACACCGAAAAAAGTTGAGCTGTGAGAGTCAGGTAGAGCTCGCAAGCCGTTTATGGCTCACATCATCGTGTGCTGTAAAAACGGATTGAGCTTAAACCCTACGTTATTCAAAAAATGCCTTCAAAAGGATAGATATATTTATGGCGAATCAATCAGCTCACCGCGCAGGTGCGGAAGTTAAAGAGTCTTGGGTGCCGATGATAACCATCGCATTGGCTCAGATTCTGATGTCATTTAACGTTGCCTCCCTGCCGGTAGCGTTGGGCGGTATGGTCAAAAGTTTTAATGTGCCACCGACGACAATTGCAACCGCGATCGTCATGTACTCATTGTCCGTTGCCGGTTTCGTGATGTTGGGTGCCAAACTTAACCAACGTTTCGGGCCATTGGTGGTATTCCGCAGTACTGTTCTGCTGTTTGGTATTGCACAGGTCATGATGACATTTAGTCCGAATGTGACTGTGATGATCAGTGCGCAGGCATTAAGTGGTCTAGCAGGGGCGGCATTAGTGCCCGCACTGGTGGCACTGATTGCTGAAAACTATCGTGGTACGCAACAGGCGACCGCGCTTGGGGCTCTGGGTTCTGCCCGTGCGGGTGCAGGGGTGGCGGCATTCCTGATAGGTGGTGTGCTAGGAACTTACATCGGCTGGCGTCCGGCATTCGGTATATTGATAGCATTGTCTGCAATCATCTTTGTGTTGAGTTTCCGTTTGAAATCAGACCAAGGCCGCCCAGACGTTGGCATCGACATCATTGGTGTGATTCTGGCGGCATCAGCGATTATTTTGCTGTCGTTTGGCTTTAATAACCTCAACCGCTGGGGCTTTGGCTTGGTGCGTGATGGAGCACCTTTCGACCTGTTAGGCTTCTCGCCAGCACCCTTTATGATTGTGTTGGGTATTGTGTTAGGCCAAGCGTTTGTTGTCTGGACTCGCCGTCGGCAAGAGCAAGGTAAAACGCCACTGCTAGCACTGGAGGTCATTACCTCACCTACTGAAAAAGCAGCCGTATTTGCTATGTTCGCAGTGGTAGCGCTGGAAGCTATGTTGAACTTCTCTGTTCCACTGTATATCCAGATAGTGCAGGGCAGTACCCCCATGGCGACGGCGATTGCCATGATGCCGTTTAACTTGTCAGTATTTTTCTCGGCGATGTTGATTGTTCGTTTCTACAAGAAACTGACGCCGCGTAAAATTGGCCGTTATGGTTTCATCATTTGTACTATTGCCTTGTTATGGCTGGCGTTTGTGGTACGTAATAACTGGAGTGAATTCGCAGTACTCTTTGGTCTGGTGGTATTTGGCTTGGCTCAAGGGGCGCTGGTGACCTTACTGTTCAACGTGCTGGTCAGTGCATCACCGAAAGAGTTGGCGGGTGATGTTGGTTCATTACGTGGTACCACGAACAACCTGGCAAACGCCATTGGTACGGCGGTTGCCGGTGCTTTGCTGGTGGGTTTGTTAAGTGCCAACGTAATGCGTGGCGTGGCTGAAACCCCAATCCTGACACCTGAGATTCAGGCGCAAGTTAATATGGACAGCATTAACTTCGTGAGTAATGACCGCTTGCAAGGTGTGTTAGCGCAAACCACGGCAACCCCAGAACAAGTAGCAGAGGCGGTACGTGTTAATGAGGAAGCTCGCCTTCGCTCGCTGAAATTTGGTTTGCTGATTATGGCGTTGTTATCACTGCTGGCTATCTTCCCAGCGGGGCGATTACCTAATTACTTGCCAGGTGAATTACCGGCGGATAATTTGGATAAAAAAAGCCGTAAATAAGCTGCAATCACCATTGATGTAATACCAGAGACGGACAGTGTTATGCACTGTCCGTTTTGCATTAAATTCTACTGGGTCGGCGTTAGCACAGTAATGGATGAAAACTGCAAGTGATGCATAAATTCACGTAAAATCAGTAAGCGTGCGGCAAATTCATTATCTGCCGGGATCCCTTCTGATGCTGCGGGTCTCCCCATCATCACTGCGGCTAAGCGGTCAAACATGCGCTCCATTGATTCGAGTGACAGGGTCATTTCAGTTTGCGGCGGTAAACCTGCGAGTTGGGCGATAGTGCAGATATGGCTGTCGGCAGTAATCAGTTGTGATGCTCTGTTGACCGCAGGGCTAATACGGATAACTTCATCTTCAACCACCATAATGGCGGTTTCCATCTCATCAGCTGTCGGCGGATTGTGCCTAAAATAACCTGAGGCAATATTATTAAAGCCAACAGTAAGATGCTGTTCAGCGGCAGCCATACCTGGGTTATCAGTCACCACCGTCGTAGACTCATTGCCAATATATAATAAGGTTATTAACCGATTATCACCGAGTGCTGCGCGAATATTTTCATATTCTGTCTGAATATCATTCATATCGAACCGCCTAAAAAAGTTATCGGTCACTCACTCAAGCTCTGTGGTGCTAGTCGCCTGATTCATGCATACCGCGTGTTTTTTGAGTAGAGAGTTGCGGTACGCCCCGCATTTTTAAACAAAAATTCAAAAGACTAAATATTTTTTGATGCTGATCAAGACACATTTCCCTTGTTTAGTGTTAATGTAAATAAATCTCATTATCAACTTCATGTGCGTTTATCATTATGCGAATTTGGCACAAGTTTTTTCTGCTTTGTTGCTGTTGGTGGTTATCAAGCTCTATCGCTTGGGCTAATCCAGATTACCAGCAGTGGGTCAACGATATCCAATCCCGCCTCGATAAAACTTCCCAGTTATATCAACAGAAGAATAATGACGAAGCCCGCACTATGGTGCAAATGGCGTATTTTGAAGTTTTTGAGAACCTCGAAGGGCCAATTCGAATCAATATTTCGGCACAAAAAAGCTATCAGATGGAAGCCGCCTTTGGTGAAATCCGCCGGATGATCGGTGAGGGGAAACCTCAAGCTGAAGTTGATAATAAAATTAACTGGCTTAAAAGCGAACTGACCGGGGTGCTGCCGGTTCTGACTGATGGGCACAAACTGACGGCTGAACAGCAACATGCCACTTACGAAAATAACGATATTGCCGTGTATTGGCAGCAAAGTTTCAAGATTATCGATGACTTACTGGCTCAGGCTATCACTGAATATCAAGACGGTAACTTCGCTGCTGCCAGCCAAAGTGTGCAACAAGCCCATTATCAGGGCTTTAAAAACTCTGAAATGGAAATGTCTGTACGAGGAAATCGCTCCTCACAGCAAGCGGCGGCCATTAACCAGCAATTTACGGCATTAATTGATTTAACCAGCCAGCCGGATCAAATAACAGAGGTTGCCTATCGGGTCACCGGGTTGCTTCAAACCATTGAGGATATCCTTCCTGGGTTGCCAACCACTCGTGAACAGCAGCAAGTTACCGCCGATCAGCCAGCGGCCGGGCAATCTTCTCCTACCGCTGGCAATTCTGACGGGCAAATCAATGCTGATTGGGCCGCCGTTTCCAACAAAATAAACCAGTCAATTAATGAAGCTATTAGTCAATATCAACAAGGGCAGACCACCCCTGCGATGATGGCGGTACAGGATACCTATTTTGATTTGTTTGAAGCCAGCGGCATGGAGAACAAGGTTGGCTCACGCGATGCGGCATTTAAATCAACATTAGAAGGGCATTTCACCCGCTTAGTCAGTTTGATGAAAGCAGGCCAACCAGTCGAGCAATTACAAGCAGAGGCCCAGGCCTTACAAAAGGATCTGGCCAGTGCGGTAGAGATGCTCGGTGGTGGGGATGAAACCGATTGGAGCCTGTTTATTTACAGCCTGCTTATCATTGTCCGCGAAGGTCTGGAAGCCTTACTGATTGTGGCCGCAATCGTTGCCTATCTGGTGAAAAACAACCATCAGGATAAATTATCGCTGATTCGCCAATCTGTGGTGGTGGCTTTAATCGCCAGTGTGCTGACAGCCTTTGTCTTCCAATGGTTGTTTGCCAATTCAGGGCAAAGCCGTGAACTACTGGAAGGCTTCACCATGATGATTGCAGTGGTCATGCTGTTCTCCATGAGCTATTGGCTGCTCTCGAAGACAGAAGCGCGCCAATGGAAAGCCTATCTTGAAGGTAAATTCTCCAAATCACTCAGTAGTGGCTCCATGGTAGGGCTGTGGCTGACCAGTTTCCTGGCGGTGTACCGCGAAGGGGCTGAAACGGTCTTGTTCTATCTGGCCCTGATGGGCGACGCCAGCACAACAAGTGGTCACTTGTCGATTTTAGCCGGCTTTGGCGTTGGCTGTGTCATTTTGCTGGCGGCCTATCTGGTTATGCGCTTTACCGTAGTCAAATTGCCACTGAAACCTTTCTTCATCTTTACCGGTGGCTTTATGTACCTAATGGCATTTGTATTTGCCGGTAAGAGTGTTCTTGAGTTGATTGAAGGCAAACTGTTTGAGCCAACACTGTTGCCGGGTGTACCTGAAATTAGTTGGTTGGGGATCTATCCATATCTGGAAACCTTGATTCCTCAAGGGATACTACTGATTGCTGCGCTGGTTGCCCTTTGGGTAATGCAACGGCGTGGTCGTGCTATCCCAGCATGATGGTCCGGCATAATGCCGGTGTGAATAACGACAACGTACTTATCATTTGATACCAGAGGGTGTGCTACATGACCATGAAGAAAACGATTATTGCCAGCAGTATCATTGCCAGCATTTTTGCAGCACCTGCTGCCTTTGCCTTTAAAGAGTATCCAGCTGGCGAACCTATCAAAATTAATGATATGGAAATTGCAGCAGTCTACTTACAACCGATTGATATGGAACCTCGTGGTATGGGCTTGCCAGCGGCAAAGGCAGACATCCATCTGGAAGCTGATATCCATGCTACCGAAGGTAATAAAAATGGTTTTGGTGCCGGTGAATGGATGCCATACCTGACTATCGCTTATACCTTGGTGAATACCGACACTGGCGCTAAACAAGAAGGCACGTTCATGCCAATGGTGGCCAGCGACGGCCCACACTACGGCGCTAACATCAAAATGATGGGCGTAGGTAACTATAAAGTGACTTATCATATTAGCGAGCCGTCTAAAGCGGGTCTGCATCGCCACACAGACAGTGAGACCGGTGTTGGTCGCTGGTGGAAACCTTTTGATGTGAGCTACGACTTTAAATATACCGGCTTGAATTGATAATGATGACCGCGATGGCTAATACCGTTATCGCGGTTTTTCTTTATGGCTGAAAAGCTAAAGCATGGTTGTTATCAATCCCTGCAAAAACGTTATGGTCGTCAATAGAAGATTGTCAGTAACAACGTATTACGCAAGGCCATGATTTCTCTGCCCAAGGTGTGCTAATGAGTTATTTTTTTGTTTCCGTATTACAAGCCTTTCTACCTGTGGCGCTGTTACTAGGGCTTAGTTGGGCTGTTCGGCCCGCTCCTGCGCTAAATCGGGTCATATGGATAACAATACTCATGGCCATTGCAGGAGTGTGGGCCGGTAGCCATTACCCTAAATCTCAGCAATTGCAGCTCGTGCTGGCAGTGGTTCAGCTTGTTGCATTGCTGTTATTCCTATGCAGTCAATTGATTCTCCGCCAATCATTAGGCTATCTCTGGCAGATTCTGTTGGTATTGGGGGCCGCATTCAATTGGGGCAATAACCCAAATCTTGGGGCCTTTACCAACACCCACGTAATTAATACTGACCTGTTGCTCAATCTGGCCGCCATTGTGATGGCGTTCGCTTGGGTTGTCTTCAGCGCAGTACTGTTGTTGATGATGATTAGGCAATTGCCGCGTTGTCGCTGGCCATTACTGCTGCTGTTGACACTATTATTGATTTTACCGCTGAGTGGCGATGCGATTCTGCTGCTGATGAAGTTACAGGTACTGCCATTAACTAAATCACTACTCAGCTATGTTGCATTAGTCACCAATGGGCATGCCTGGCTAAGCTACATTTGCGCGCTACTGCTGGCGTTTACGACACTGTGCTATTTCATGCCATTGCGGCAGGCAAGCCGGGTTGTCAGTGAAAATGCAGAACCTATTGCTCACCGTAAGGCTTTGGCTGATTACCGCAATGTACGCCGTATTTTGCTCTTCTCCTTGCTGGCGTGGGTTGTAGTGGCGGGTGCCCAGCTTTACTGGGACAAAATTGCCTCTCAACCTCCTCAATTATCTGAAGCTTTGCCCGTCACACTTGCCGCTGATGGGTTGGTTCATATTCCGGTTGAACAAGTACGAGATGGCAAATTACACCGTTTTGTCTGGGTTGCTGATGATGGCAAAGCTGTTCGTTTCTTTATCATCAACCGCTACCCGGACCGGTTGCGCCTTAGCGTCGTTTTTGATGCCTGTCTGCTATGCGGTGATCAGGGCTACGTGATGGAGGGTAATCAGGTTATTTGTGTCGCCTGTGCAGTGCATATCTTTATTCCATCAATTGGCAAAGCTGGGGGATGCAATCCTATCCCATTGGAAGACTGGAAAAGCGATGATAAAGAGTTAGTGATTCCTAAAGCTTCTCTTGAGGCGGGAGTTAATTACTTCACCACCGTCGTTACGTTAGATGTGATTGACCCGGTTGATAAAAGCCACCTGACCAACCAAAAAGCCGACTACAAATACAGTTATAGCGACAAAACTTACTTCTTCTCATCTGAGGCGAATTACAACCGTTTCCGTGAACATCCGGAGCAATTTGTTACTCCAGTTACCCATGCTGAAGACAGTAGCGATACGCAGGAGAATCCATAATTATGCTGTGGCGCATGCTAAAACAGTCTTGGTTTAGGAATGTCCGGCGCAAATCGTTGGCGGTATTCACGGTGTTCCTTGCCGCAGGGTTGATTTCTTCACTGTTGGCGGTGTCAATCGACATTGGCGATAAAATGTCGCGTGAGCTCAAATCCTATGGTGCCAATATTCTGATTGAGCCCGCGGGTCAGGTTGCGCTGCCATCATTATTTGGCGAGAAAAGTAACCCGCTAACCGGGCAGGACTTTTTGGATCAGGCAGAGTTGCCCAATATTAAAGATATCTTCTGGCGCAATAATATCGTTGGTTTCGCGCCGCTGCTGAGTGGCGAGACTGAAGTCAACGGCCAGGATATCCCGCTACTGGGAACCTATTTTAATCAGCCGGTTGACGTGCCAGATGAAGAGGATTACCACACCGGGCAGCAAATTATCAGCCCTTATTGGCAGGTTAATGGGCATTGGCCACAAGAGCCAGTTAAAGCCGATGCCACTGAAGTTGAAGCATTGCTCGGTAAACAACTAGCACAACAAACCGGCTGGAAAATAGGCGATGAGTTGCATCTCAACGGCGTTTCTGGCCCGTTAACTGTGAAAATAAGCGGGGTGCTCAGCAGTGGTGGTGAAGAAGAGGGCCGCTTGGTATTGCCGCTCGCCGCTGTCCAATCGCTGCTAGGGCTGCCGGGCAAAATTCAGGCTGTGAGGGTTTCGGCCCTGACGGTGCCGGAAAACGAGTTATCGCGCAAAGCGCGTGACAATCTGGAAGCACTGAATGCCGAAGAATATGACTTGTGGTACTGCACCGCCTATGTCTCTTCAATTGCTCATCAACTTGAAGAGGCAATATCGGGTTCAGTGGTTCGCCCTATCTGGCAAGTGGCAGCTTCTGAAGGGGTAGTGATTGAGAAAATACAGTTGTTGTTGGCGGTAGTCACCTTGGCGGCACTGATTGCTGCGGCTATGGGCATCGCGTCACTGATGACCAGCACAATTATGGAACGGGCGAAAGAGATAGGTTTAATGAAAGCCTTAGGTGCGCGGCAGTGGCAAATTTTGATGCTGTTCTATCTTGAAGCCGCCACCAGCGGTCTTATTGGCGGCTTAGCCGGTTGTCTGGCCGGTTGGGGATTGGCAAAAGCTATCGGCTTAATGCTATTTGGTGCACCGCTAAGTTTTGCCTGGATGGTCGTGCCTTGTGTATTGGTGATATCGGTTTTAATTGCCGTCATTGGCACTTGGTTCCCTGCTCGGCGTATTGCCCGTCTTTATCCGGTGGAGGTGCTCTATGGCCGCTAATCATCGGGTAGTACAACATAAAGGTTTGGATGGGATGTTTTGGCGGTTGGTGCTGCGCGCCTTGCGCCTGCGGATGCAGCGGGTCAGTGTGGTGTTTGCCGCACTGACGGTTGGCGCGGCGATTGTCACGGCGATGTCGGCGGTTTACTTTGATATTAATGCCAAAATGAGCCAGGAGTTACGTACTTTTGGTGCAAACTTTTATATCGGCCCAGGACACGGCAGCACATTTGCGCAGGGGCAGTTCCAGCCAATTATTGATGCTGCACCACCAGGGCTTATCAATGCCTCAAGTCCCTACATTTATGGTATGGCGCGCACGGAGCTGGAAAAAGTCGTATTGATGGGGGTGTGGTTTGAATCTCTACAGCAACTGGTACCTTACTGGCAAGTGAGCGGTAACTGGATTGGCGTCAGTTTTGACGACCGCAACGCAATGATTGGCATCAAACTGGCCGAGCGCTTACATGTCAAAGTGGGCGACACCATCACTTTGGTCAATGAAGGTGAACGCCAACGTCTGCAAGTCAAAGGTATTGTGGAGGCAGGAGACGCCACGGATAACATGCTGATCGTCAATCTGGAATTGGCGCAGAAATGGCTCCATCAACCGGGGCGTATCAGCAATGCACTGCTGAGTGTCAGCAATGATGTAGGCCAGGTCGAAACCTTCGCCAGCCACCTTCGTGAGCAATATCCAGACCTTGAAATCAGGCCGATTCGTAAGGTTTCCGCTTCTGAGGGGCAGGTGCTTGATAAGATCAAAGGGCTGATGGGGTTGGTCTCGGTGGTTATCCTTATTTTGTCATCTTTATGTGTCAATACCACGCTAATGGCGATAGTGGGCGAGCGCTCGAAAGAGTTTGCTTTGCAAAAAGCGCTGGGTGCCAGTGGTGGGGATATTATTCGTCAAATGCTGACTGAAACCTTAATTATATCGCTGGCTGCTGCTGTCTGTGGTGCCCTGTTAGGTTATGTGTTGGCGCAGGTCTTGGGGCAGACCGTGTTTAGCGCGGCAATTGCTTTGCGTGCACCGGTATTACCGCTGACATTGATATTGTCATTGTTAGTGGCCGCAGTGGCGGCAATTGTTCCCACCCGTCGGGCTATTCATATTGAACCCGCTAAAGTCCTGAAAGGAGAGTAGCAAATGACATCGCCACTAACACGGGTGAAACCTGAATACGCCGCAGATGCGGTGATTGAAACCCGGCACTTATATAAGCGTTTTGGGCAGGTGACGGCACTTGATGACATCAATATCCGCATTAATCGTGGTGAGTTTGTCGCCATCATGGGAGCCTCGGGCTCGGGTAAAACTACATTGATGAATATCCTGACCTGCCTGGACACAGTCAGTGAGGGGCAAGTGCTGCTCGATGGCATTGATGCTGCGGGTCTGGATGAAGAAGGCCGCAGAAAGTTTAGGGCGGACAAGATAGGCTTGGTTTTTCAACAATTCCACCTTATTCCTTATCTAACCGCACTAGAAAATATCATGCTGGCGCAGCATTACCACAGTGTGGTGGATGAAGATGCCGCTCGGCAGGTATTAGAACAAGTTGGGATGACACCCCGTATGGGCCATTTACCTAGCCAGCTTTCCGGTGGCGAGCAGCAACGCGTCTGTATTGCTCGGGCTCTGGTCAATCAACCTCCCATCATATTTGCTGATGAACCTACGGGTAATCTTGATGAAGAGAATGAACAGCGGGTTTTGGACTTGCTAAACCACATTCATCGTCAGGGCAGAACGATTGTTATGGTTACCCACAATCCAGATTTAGGCTGTGTTGCTGACCGGATAATTCGGCTTCAGCACGGTAAATATCTTAATGAAGAGAGTCGTCATCATGTGGCGTAATCGATTAAAAGTAGCCGGGTTGTGCGGCTTACTGTTGTTACTCAGTGCCTGTAAACAAGAGGAAGTCGCCGTGGGTGAGGTTGCCCCTCAATTGGCGGCTTATGACCTGCAAGGTAAACCGGTTGCACTCGATAAATGGAAAGGCAAGCAAGTATACCTTAATTTCTGGTCAGCAAGCTGTGGTGGTTGTCTGGCTGAGATGGCAGCTTTAGATAAGCTGAGTCAGGAATACCAAAATGATATCGTGGTGGTTGCCATTAATACTGATCCTGAACAGGTGGATATTAATCCGGTATTAGCCCAGCGTAATATCAGTTATCCCGTGATTCGGGATCAATTGGGTATCACGCAGGAGCGCTATCAAGTCATTGGCACACCAACCTCGTTTATGATTGACCGTAATGGCAAGGTAACGCAATTGCATCAAGGTGCGCGTAATGAAAAAGATCTCGCGACGTTGTTCCAACAATGGGCCGCGGGGGCGTAATGAAAGTATTGCTGGTGGCTATGAGTGCGGTGATGTTCAGCGCAACCACTCAGGCCGCAATTAACGGCGAACATATCTACAAACAGACCTGCTCAAGCTGCCACGGGCGTATGGCTGACCGCAAAGGTTTGGATAAAGCTCCGCCCTTGATATCACTGTCTCGCGATGAAATTGTTGACGGGCTGACTGCTCGACGCGATGGTAAAATTGTTGGCCGAGGTAACAAAGCCAAAGCTCATCTGACTGACGATGATATTCAAAAGTTGGCCGATCACATTGAAAGTTTAAAAACGGCGAAACCGAAAATACCTCAGTAGCATAGCGTCAGCCGGTTGATTATTAGGCGCGAACAATGGTGATGGTAAAATATCGCTATGCTATAGCGCCTTGCTCGTTTGTGGGACTTCGCCACTTCATTTGGTCACATTAATGCTGTATTATATGTTGCATATTAAATGCATCTTTAAGTTATGTGAGGAATATCAGCATGGAAAATAGATCAGAGCTACTTTGTTATAAACAATTGCCTGTCTGGAACAGTGCTGGCGTGCCAGCGATGTTTCGCGAAAAGCATAATACTAAAGCAGGAACTTGGGCCAAACTGACCATTCTGAGTGGCGAAATGGATTTTCTGATCCTTGACGAGGCGGGCAATACCTTGGAAAGGCATTCATTCTCTGGTGAGCATCAACCGCCGTTTATTGAGCCGCAAGTCTGGCATCGTATTGCGGGTTGTTCAGATGACCTGCAATGCCAACTCAGTTTTTATTGCACTCCGGAAGATTTTTACCATAAGAAATACAATTTAACGCCGACACATTCTGAAGTGATTGCCGCAGTGAAAACCGTTAAACCGGGGAAAGCTCTGGATTTAGGCTGTGGTTCTGGGCGTAATTCACTGTATCTGAACTTATTAGGTTTTGATGTCACCGCCGTAGATAAAAATGGCGATAGCATTAGCAATTTACAGCAGATTATTGCACAAGAAGAACTGCAAAATATTACTGCCAATACTTACAACATCAATGAAGCGAGTTTAGATAATCGTTACGATTTTATTCTCTCGACTGTGGTGTTGATGTTCCTACAGCCGGAAAGAATTCCACATATTATCAATAATATGCAGGAATGTACTTTGCCCGGTGGCTACAATCTGATCATCTCCGCCATGTCGACTGATGACTTCCCTTGTACCGTGCCTTTCTCCTTCACATTAAAATCAGGTGAGCTGAGTCAGTATTATAAAGACTGGGATATCATTAAATACAACGAAGATGTTGGGCAATTACATAAAACCGATGCTCAAGGCAACCGAATAAAGCTGCGCTTTGCGACGCTATTGGCGAAAAAGCCATAATTATAGCGTTGCCCATAACTTGCTGCCTCGCGATTTTTAGCGCTCGATAAAATAACCCGCTAGCTAGCGAGGCGGTAAGTTGGGTTCATTGCGTAAACAACTGACAATATAATCGATAAACACCCGCAATTTGGCGGGTAAATAGCGCGTCGGTGGATAAAGAAGCCATAAACCGCCACTGTATGAACTGATAAATCGCCACTCTGGTAATACCTGCACGATTAGCCCCTGCTGCAACGCTGCTCTGGCGGTAAAATAAGGCAAACTGCCGATACCTATATGTTGTAATACCGCATCCAACCTAACCCCAGTGTGGTTCGCTGCATAGCGGCCTTGCACTGCCACTGTAACCGCTTTGCTACCTTGTCGGAATTTCCAGCGTGCATCTCCCGGTGTTTCTCCCAGATAAATACAGCTGTGATGGGCCAAATCGTGGGGATGTAGCGGTGCTCCATAGGTAGCGAGATATTCTGGTGTGGCGCACAATAAATGTTCAATATCCATTAATTGCCGTCCAACCATCCCCGGCGGCGGCTGGTTGGTAATTCGAATCGCTAAATCTACATGTTCATCAATTAAGTCAACGTAGCGGTCATCTAATATTAACTGCACATCTATCTTGCTGTAGCGGCGTAAAAACTCAGGTATATAAGGATGAATGACAAAACGTCCCACGGCCTTCGGCACGCTGATGCGGATAAGGCCTTCTGGCTCTTGATTATACTGACCACTAACTTCCATTACCGAGTTGGCGGCGTTGAGCATCGCATTACAGCGCGTGAAGACCTCTTTACCACTGTCACTCAGCCGCAATTTCCGAGTTGTCCGTTGCAGTAACCGGGTTGTCAGTGCTTTCTCAAGTCGGCTGACACTGCGGCTAATGGCTGAAGGTGAAACGCCGAGTTGACGAGCAACAGCTGAAAAGCTGCCAGTCTCGACCACTTTCACAAAAATAGCCATTTCACTGAGCAGAGACAGTGGGAGATTTGTGCTTACAGCGCAATAGTCCTTTGAAGATGTGACGGATTATCACACCAGATTGACATCAATATAATCATAATGGAAATGATAAAAGGATAATGAGTATGACAACCCGTCTATTTTTTGAGAACGATATGCTGGCTACGCAGGTTGATGTTTTGAGCTGTACACCTGATGGTGGGCAGTTTGCCGTCATATTGTCAGCAACTATTTTTCATCCACAAGGTGGTGGGCAGCCATCAGATACCGGCTACATAGGGGATAGTCGGGTCATTCGTGTGGTTCAGCAGCAAGAGCAATTAATCCATTATCTGGAAACGCCTATAGCATTGGGATGTCATCAGGCCCGTGTCGACAGTGAGCGCCGTTTCCTAAATACGCGGATGCATTCAGCAGGGCATCTGATTGGCAATATTGGCGAAACCTATGGCTGGCTACCGGTGAAAGCGCATCATTGGCCGGGAGAAGGGCGGGTGTCGTTTAAGCGAGCAGAAACTCCGCAGCCCATTGATATTAATGCTATTCAGTTAGCTTTAGATGAATTAACTCGCCAGGATTTGCCAAGAAAAATTTCAGTACAGGGAGATTTTCGTGCGGTCGGTTTTGGCGAGTTGCCGGCTTATGCTTGCGGCGGCACTCATGTCAGCTCATTGCAAGTGCTGGGTAAAGTTACCGTGCTGTCTATTTCTGAGAAAAAGGGAATTATGTCAGTCAATTATGCGATTGATTAATATATAGCCATATGTTGATATGGCGATTGCCTATTATTGGAATCATAACTCTACCCTTTAATACTGTTGAGAATTATTAACTAACTTCATTGATAATCATTATCACTGAGTGTAATAATATAATCCATATAGATTCGTGGAGTATGGATTGTGTCGAATGCAGCTGAAGCAATTTACCCTTTAACAACGGCGATTTCTGATGAAGTCGCCAGTTTGTTTGCTCGCACATTCGTCCACTTTTCTGAATCATTTTATGTCGATGCTGCTGATGTTCCCAAAGAAAGCATATCGCTAGAGCAGTGGTCGAATAGTTTGCCAATATTGATGCAAACGTATGAAAGCCACTACTACAGCGACACCGAACTTAATCCGAATCATAAAGCTCTGCACTCGCTGTGGGGGCAGTGGTATTTCGGTATGCTAATTCCACCTATGATTTTGCTGCTGCTGGCATTGCCTACAGCAATAGATACTCGCCCGGAAAGAGTCCGAATCAAGTTTCATACCACAGGGCGACCTGAAGCTATCTACTATCAACATCATTGGTTAGATAAATCACCGTCCTCTTTACTGGAACGACTCTATTTATTGCTCGATCATCATATTATTCCTGTTATGCGAAGAATAGAGCGCCAACCCAAAGCAAACATCCGGTTAATATGGAATAACATTGGCTATTTGATGTTTTGGTACTTGCGCGAGTTCGGTACTAAGTTGGGGGCTATTGATGGCTATGAGGATATTATCGAAAACCTATTTCTCACCTCAAGCCTGCCTGACGGGCGGGACAATCCTCTCTATCGCACTGTTATTCCACGCAATGGTGGTATGGAACGCCGTACTTGTTGCCAACGAAACAAATTGCCCGGTGTCGGCAGTTGCCTTGATTGCCCGTTAGAATCTCGCCTATAACCGGTATATGATTCAGCTTACAGAAAAGTAAGCCTTGCAGGGCATATTGGTGAATAACATGTTGGTGAATAAAGACTCAGTGGATAAAGAAAAAATTGCCCATTTAGATGCAGTGGGTCATAAGGCTCGCGCGGTTATGGAGCGGGAAGGGCTGGATGCTCTGGTGGTCACTGTCTGTGATAATTTCTATTATCTCACCGGGTTCGCTAGCTTTTTTATGTACACATTCCGCCATACCGGTGCAGCTGTCGCGATTATGTTTCGCGATGCGAGTATTCCTTCGCAAATCATCATGAATGAATTTGAGGCTGCCAGCGCACATTTCGATATGCCTAATATGGAGCTGAAAACTTTCCCTGTCTGGGTTGATGTTGATGATCCGCGTAATCCACTTAATCATCAGAAAAAGAGTGAGCGCCCTATTGGCCCACCGGTCGAGGCGGTTTTTAATTTAGTCAAATTGGCTCTAGATAATGCAGGCGTATTGGATAAGAAAATTGCGATTGAATTACATGCTATGTCCAATGGGGGAAAATGTGTTTTAGACCAAGTGGCTCCGGGGCTAAAGCTCGTTGATTCTACGCCACTGTTTAATGAAATAAGAATGATTAAAAGCTCTTGGGAAATTAAACACTTACGTAAGAGTGCTGAAATCACTGAATATGGCATTGCCAGTGCGATTAAGCATATCCGTGTAGGTTGCACCGCCGCAGAATTGACCGCAGCATTTAAAGCGGCAGTGATGAGTCATCGGGCGACGAATTTTTCTCGTTTTAATCTTATTTCTATCGGTGATAATTTCTCACCTAAAATGTTTGCTGATGAAACGCCGGCAAAGTTTGGCGATTTAATTAAGTTTGATTGCGGGGTGGATGTTGCAGGTTATGGCGCTGATCTTGCACGGACATTTGTGCTGGGTGAGCCAGACCCGCTAACACAACAGATATACGACACTATCAGAACCGGGCATGAGCATATGCTATCGATGGTCGCTCCTGGCGTGAAATTGAAAGATGTCTTTGATGCCACTATGGACGTCATTAAAAAGTCTGGTTTGCCTCATTATAATCGCGGCCATCTTGGGCATGGCGATGGTGTATTTCTGGGGCTGGAAGAGGCTCCGTTCGTCAGCACATTGGCAACGGAAACCTTTTGTCCCGGAATGGTACTCAGCTTAGAGACACCTTATTATGGTATCGGGATTGGCTCGATTATGCTGGAAGATATGATACTCATTACCGATAACGGTTTTGAGTTTTTGAGTAAACTAGACCGCGATCTGCTGCATTTCAATTAAGTTGTGTGCGACTTCTCATCTTATGCGAGCTAAGCCCATTTAAGAAAATAGACTCTGTGATTTTTTAATGGGGTCTATTTACTTCACCAATAAATAAGAAAGATGACTGAAAAAAGAGATATAAAATACACATATAAAATATAAGGTTAAGAGTGAAAAATGTTTTAACCTCTGGCTTGGATCAATTTTGTCGGCAGTGTCTAATTTTGTACGGTTTTATTTTTTTATTATAACGGGAGTGATAATTAACTCAGCCAGTAATGGTGTTTTTTTACAGACTCCAAATATAAAGAATCTTTTAGATATTCAAAATTCTAAGTAGCAGAGAATTCCATAAAACAACCCAAAAACCAAATCGTGCGGTCTTTTCACAGGATACTGTATCGCAGCATTGCCCTAGTAAAAATATTTAGTCTTTATTTTTCGCTTTTCTGAAGAATTTTCCACTAAGAATAATCTTAGTTGCATCCGGAGTAACGCCCATATCACATTTTCACCTCTATTAATCGCTGGAATAACAATATTCTATAATAATTCGACAATAGTATTTTCTTTCAACTATCCTATGTAACATGCTGTAATACATTCAAAGGACTTCATTTCATCATAATTCAACAATGAAAATGGATGTTTGCGAAGTAGCTTTTCTTGATCATCAAACAAGTTGCTGGCTTAAGGGTTATATAATGTATAACGCATTTACTACACTGCTGCGCCCGTTGCACCGGCACAGAATTACTTTATTAGCGCTATTAATTTCCGGCCTTTCAGTTAATCCTGTTTTGGCAGATACACAGTATGATTCATTAATCATTGAAGCCAGAGCTGGGAATACCGCGCCGGTCCTTGATTATTTACAAAAAGAATCCAAAGCTGGGCCGCTTAATAGCGGTCAGGTAGACGACTGGCTACAAATAGCAGGCTGGGCAGGGCGTGATCAGGAGGTGATTGACGTCTACGAAAGATATCACTCTTCAATGAATATCTCCTCGCGTGGTTTGGCCTCAGCAGCACGCGCGTATCGTAACGAAAAACGTTGGGATCAAGCTCTGGCTTTGTGGCAAAGCAGTTTAAAGAAAGACCCTACTAACCCCGACCTTATCACCGGCATGATCATGACGCAGGCTGATTCTGGGCGCGGAGGTGAGGCGCTGAAGCAAGCGACAGAGTTAACCGAGCGTGATCCTACTGCCAAAAACTATATGACTTTGTCTTACCTGAACCGCGCAACTAATCGTAATTATGATGCCTTGCAGGCTTCAAGTGAAGCGGTGCGATTGGCTCCTGAGTCTGAGGAAGTATTAAAAAATCACCTCGAGATTCTACAAAGAAACCGTATTGCCGATCCGGCATTACGACTTGCTCGTGAAAATCCGAAGCTAGTATCGGCTGAAGAATATCGCCAGTTGGAGCGAGATGCTGCCGCCGAGCAAGTTCGGATGGCGGTGCTGCCAACGCGCAGTGAAACCGAGCGTTTTTATATTGCCGACCAAGCGCTTGCTGACTATCAGGATTTGTTAACGCGCTGGAGTAAAATTCCTGAAGCACAGGCTGACTATCAGCGAGCGCGAATTGACCGGCTGGGCGCATTATTGGTTCGTCGTAATACGGCTGAATTAATTAAAGATTATGAAGCCATGGAAGCGGAAGGCTACAAAATGCCGGACTACGCTCGTCGCTGGGCCGCTTCTGCTTATATCGACCGCCGGATGCCAGAAAAAGCAGCGCCAATCCTGACCAGTCTGTATTACGCCGATGGCAAAACTTTCCGTAATAGTGATGATGTGATTGATGCTGATGATCTTTACTACGCACTGAATGAAAGTGAACAACTGGATAGAGCGCATCAATTTGCTAAGAACTATAGTGAGCAAACACCGTATCAGGTAGGGCTTTACGGTTTAAGTGGTAAAGAGCCTAATGTGGATTGGGTTGAAGCGCAGACGTTGTATATCCAATCTCTGGTTGCATTTAATGATCTGCCTGCGGCACAGAAAAAACTGACAGATTTATCCAGCACCGCGCCAGCTAATCAGGATTTAAGAATTGCCTTAGCCAGTGTCTATTTGGCTCGCGATTGGCCGCATAAAGCGGAACAAGAGTTGAAAGCGGTAGAGTCATTAGAGCCACGCAGTCTAATTTTGGAACGTGCGCAAGCTGAAACTGCCATGGACTTGCAGGAGTGGCGTCAGATGGAATTGCTCACTGATGACGTGATTGCCCGCTCGCCAGAAGATGTGCCCTCGCAAGAATTAGACCGCCAGCGTAAGGTTCATAATATGTATGAACTGCGTGTGACCGGTACCCGCACCATTTCGTCAAACAGTCCAGTCAGTGGCAACAAGGACTATGGCATTGAAACTCTGCTATATAGCCCACCGATTGCGGATAATTGGCGGGTGTTTGGTGGGGGGAGCTATGACAATGCGCAATTTGAAGAAGGGACCGGTATTAACCGGGTTATGCGTTTAGGCGGTGAATGGACTTCTCGTGACCTATGGGTCGAAGGCGAGATAAATAACCAGAACTACGGTTTTGGTAATAAAACCGGGGCGCGGTTAGCGACTTGGTATGATTTTAATGACCATTGGCGGGTTGGTGGTCAGGTTGAAAGACTGGCCAAAGACACGCCATTGCGAGCGTTGAAAAACAATATTTACGCCAACAGTGCTTCTGCTTTTGTGCTCTGGAAAGCCGATGATCGCCGTGATCTCGAATTCAATGTGACACCGTCAGATTATTCAGATGGTAACAAACGTTGGGAATATGAGCTCAATGGTCGCCAGCGTATTTGGACTGGGCCTTATCTGACTGCTGATTTCTCTCTTGGTCTGGCTGCAAGCACTAACACCAAAGAAGACGTGATTTACTACAACCCAAAGCGGGATTTCACCTACCTTCCTGCGGTCACTCTGAATCACATTATGTATCGCCGTTATAAAACAATCTGGAGCCAACAAGTGCAATTTGGTGTCGGTGGCTACTGGGAGAAAAACTACGGTAATGGTCTGGTAACTACGGCAAGTTATGGACAACGTGTCCAATGGAATGATGTCGTTGATACTGGTGTGTCCGTTATCTACGACAAGCGCCCTTATGATGGTGCTCGTGAGCATGACCTCTCGCTCGCTTTCGATTTGAATTACCGTTTCTAAGGGATCAGCGTTATGGCGAAGATATTATTTATTATCCGGATACTTGTAGTAGGAATGATAACGCTGCTGGCTTCTGTGTGTTATGCCGAGAAGCCTGTTTTCGTTCCTCCGGCTGAACGTGCATTGCCACAAAGTGAAAGACCATGGCAAAAAAATACCTTTGTGGTCATTGCTTATCATGACATTGAAGATGATGAAGCGGATCAACGTTACCTGGCTGCTCGTACCAGCGCATTGAGTGAACAATTTGCCTGGCTACGTGATAACCGCTACAACGTAATTTCTGTTGATCAGATTCTGGCAGCCCATAATGGTGGGGCACCACTGCCTGATAAAGCGGTGCTTCTGACCTTTGATGATGGCTATAGCAGCTTTTATCGCCGTGTTTATCCATTGCTAAAAGCGTATAGCTGGCACGCAGTTTTGGCTCCGGTGGGAACCTGGCTTGATACACCGCCCAATAAGAATGTTGACTTTGGCGGTTTAAGCACCCCACGAGAAAAGTTTGCTACCTGGAAGCAAATTACAGAAATGTCTCAGTCTGGCCTAGTCGAGATTGGTGCGCACACCTATGCTTCTCATTATGGGGCGTTGGCTAATCCGCAGGGTAATACCGAACCTGCCGCCGCTAACCTGATATATGACGCGAAAACCAAAACCTATGAAACAGAGGCTGCCTTTAAGCAGCGGATGGAAAAAGATGTTTCGTTGATAACCGAGCGCATTGTTAAAGCGACGGGTAAACAGCCGCGAGTGTGGGTTTGGCCATACGGTGCCGCTAACGGCACAGTGCTGAATATTTTACGTCAACACGGCTATCAATTGGCGATGACCTTGGAGCCGGGCATTGGTAACGTTAATGATCTGATGAATATTCCGCGAATTCTTATCAGTAATAACCCATCACTGAAGGACTTTGCGCTAACCATCACCACCGTGCAGGAAAAAGAGATCATGCGGGTGGCGCATGTGGATTTGGATTATCTCTATGACCCAGATCCAGTACAGGAAAAAGAGAATCTCGATAAATTGGTACAGCGTATTGCCGATTTACGGGTGACGACCGTGTTCTTGCAGGCGTTTTCTGATCCGAAAGGGGATGGCAATATTCGTCAGGTTTATTTCCCGAACCGCTGGATACCGATGCGCCAAGACTTGTTTAACCGTGTAGCTTGGCAATTGTCTTCACGTCCAGATGTTAAGGTTTATGCCTGGATGCCAGTATTGGCGTTTGAAATGGATCCATCGTTACCTCGGATTAAACGTATTGATCCGAAAACGGGCAAGACCAGTATCGATCCGGACCAATACCGTCGTTTGTCACCATTTAACCCGGAAGTTCGCCAGCGCATCATCGATATTTACCGTGATATGGCCTATAGCGCCCCTATTGACGGCGTGCTCTATCATGACGATGCGGTGATGTCTGATTTTGAAGATGCGTCCCCGGATGCTATTCGGGCATACGAAAAAGCCGGTTTCCCTGGCTCGATTGCGACCATTCGCCAAGACCCAGAGATGATGCAGCGCTGGACGCGCTACAAGAGTAAGTATCTGATTGATTTTACTAATGAGCTGACCCGTCAGGTTCGCGATGTTCGCGGCCCGCAAGTGAAATCAGCCCGTAATATGTTTGCTATGCCGATTTTGGAACCGGAAAGCGAAGCATGGTTTGCGCAGAATCTGGATGATTTCTTGGCTAACTATGATTGGGTCGCCCCAATGGCGATGCCGCTAATGGAGAAGGTACCGTTATCTGAGTCTAATGAGTGGCTTTCACGACTGGTTAATAAGGTTGCTGAGCGGCCCGGAGCACTGGATAAAACTGTATTTGAACTGCAATCGAAGGACTGGACCAAACCTGAAGACAAAAATGCCATCAGTGGTCCAATACTGGCGGGATGGATGCGTCAGTTGCAGTTAAATGGCGCGCAAAATTTTGGTTACTATCCGGATAACTTTATCACTGGCGAACCACCGCTAAAAGATGTCCGCCCTGTGCTATCTTCTGCTTGGTATCCTTTATATGATCGATAGAATTATTGCGTTACTCATCCTATGTCTGGTACTGAGCATTCCCGCGGGGATGATCCTGCTCTTTACCGGCGATGTTTTGCTGAACTTTGTCTTCTTCTATCCGCTGTTTATGTCCGGAATTTGGATAACGGGCGGTGTCTATTTCTGGCTGCGCCGTGAAAGACATTGGGCGTGGGGCGATGATGTGCCACCTCCGGAGCTGAAAGGCAATCCGCTGGTGTCTATTTTAATCCCTTGTTTTAACGAAGGGTTAAATGCGCGGGAAACCATTCACGCGGCATTGGCGCAGACTTATACCAACATTGAAGTTATCGCCATTAACGACGGTTCCAGTGATGATACAGCGCAAGTGTTAGATGCGATGTTGGTTGAAGACCCACGTCTACGTGTTATTCACCTGGCCCATAACCAAGGCAAAGCTATTGCTCTGCGAATGGGGACGGCGGCGGCTCGCAGCGAATATCTGGTGTGTATCGATGGTGATGCCTTGCTGGACAAGAATGCGGTGCCTTATCTGGTCGCACCGCTCATTGCGAATCCACGTACTGGTGCGGTGACCGGTAACCCTCGTATCCGCACGCGTTCAACCTTGATTGGCCGTGTTCAGGTGGGTGAGTTCTCCTCTATTATTGGGCTGATTAAACGGACTCAACGAGTCTATGGTCAAGTCTTCACGGTATCAGGTGTGGTCGCGGCTTTCCGTCGCCGGGCGTTGGCCGATGTGGGCTATTGGAGCCCAGACATGATCACCGAAGACATCGACATCAGTTGGAAATTGCAGATCAGGCACTGGTCGGTGTTCTTTGAACCGCGGGGTTTGTGTTGGATTTTGATGCCAGAAACCTTAGGTGGTTTATGGAAGCAGCGTTTGCGTTGGGCGCAGGGTGGGGCGGAAGTCTTCCTGAAGAATATGTTCAAGCTGTGGCGCTGGCGTAATCGTCGGATGTGGTTGCTGTTCCTTGAGTATTCACTGTCTATCACTTGGGCGTTTACTTATCTGTTCAGTATTATTCTGTTCCTGCTGGGCATGGTTATCAAATTACCACCGGGAATTCATGTGCAGACAGTCTTCCCACCGGCCTTTACCGGGATGGTATTGGCTCTGACTTGTCTGTTGCAGTTTGCTATCAGCTTGGTGATTGAACGGCGCTATGAACCTAAATTGGGAAATTCGCTGTTCTGGATTATCTGGTATCCAATGGTTTACTGGATGTTGAGTTTGTTCACCACAGTGGTTTCGTTCCCGAAAGTCATGCTCAATACTAAGCGTAAACGTGCGCGTTGGGTGAGCCCAGACCGTGGGATCGGGAGGGTTAAACCATGAGTGCACCTTTGATTCATACCGAACAGCGGACGATCCCCCGCTGGATCGATATTATTATTACGGCTTTGGCCTGGTTTGGTTTTATCTTCTTATTCGTGAAAGGCTTTTTGGATATGATCCACAGAGCGCCGAATATGGGGCCAATTCCATTCAGAGTGTATATTCTGGCGGGTCTGACGACCTTGGCATTGTATGCAGCGATTGCGGCATTTAATGCTGTGGTGCTGATTGTTTGGGCTAAATATAACCAAGTGCGTTTTCAAGTTGAACGCCGTGGGCATCGGCCACATCTTAATGACGATGAATTGGCTGACAGTATGGAGATGTCAGGTTCAATGATTGCCCAATTAAAAGCCGGTTCCTGCCTCACGTTGTATAACGATGAAAATGGGCATCTGTTGGAAGTCAAAGATGGATTACAGCTCCCCAATGTTGCACCGGTAGTCAATTTACGCCGTGGGTGATAGTTAGCTATTTCTGAATACCTGATAGTAAGTGGTTATGTGCTTATATCAGGTATTCAGTACCTGCCTTATATTCCTCCTCTAAGTGCAAACATCATCATTTTCTACTTTCTTATATTACATCCGCTTTATATATTGCTATGATTTAGCAGGACTTATCTTGGGCAATAATGCGCGGGTGATAATTATTGGTATTTCTCTGACAGTTGCTTACAACGGGAGCATGCAATGAAACAAAACCACTTTGGACAAACTATCGGAGCAGAATTAGAGCATTGGCAATCAGCGCAACGGCCTCAGCGGGAGATTTTGCCCGGGCATTTTTGTTATCTGGCGCCGGTAAATGCCGATAAACATGAAAAATGTCTCTATCAAGCATATCACTTGGTTAAAGATGCCAGCGATTGGACTTATTTTTATTGCGAACGGCCTGAAAATGAAGATGATTTCCATCAATATCTCCAAACATTAATCAATGTTAAAGATGCCTTCCATTACACCGTGGTTGATGCGCAATCAGGTCTTGCATTAGGAACGGTTGGATTACAACGAATTGATGAAAATAATGGTGTTATCGAGATAGGTTCAGTTAATTGGTCACCGCGCTTAAAACGTAATTCCGCGGGTACTGAAGCCATCTATTTATTATTACATTATGTCTTCGATAAGTTAGGTTATCGCCGGTGTGAGTGGAAATGTGATTCACTGAATGAGCCATCAAACGCGGCAGCATCGCGGTTCGGTTTTCAGTATGAAGGGCAATTCCGGCAGGCTATCGTGACAAAAGGGCGTAATAGGGATACCAATTGGTATGCCATAACAGACCGTGAGTGGCCATTAATTAAGCAGGCATTTAATGATTGGCTGGATATGGAAAACTTTGATAGTCAAGGACAGCAGAAAACACGATTACAAGAGTTAAGAATCAGTCGATAGTGATTGCAAGGCTAATTACAGCTGAAATTATCTTGTTGTATTCTTTGGTTATTATTAATACTCACCTTTACTTAAAACACAAACTAGAGCAGTAAAGGTGGAATGACCAATCAAGTTTAATACGGAGAGCTTTGCGGGGCTTAATAGTATAGCGTGGAGTAAAAAATAATCAGAGTAAAAAATGAGCAAACGCTGAAAATATATTTTTTTACATTTAGATATCGCGAAACTTAAGAGTGTCATTATACTGTAATCATCTGGCGGTATTTTTCACACGGTGCACAGCTTAGGCTGTTGTTTATCACTGCGGGGATCGCTAATGGTAGAGTCCATGATTGGGCTGTTAAGACAAGACCAAAGTTTCATGCAAGCGACTCGTTGTTACGAGGGCTTCCTCTCCGACTCTAAAATTTCAGTAGTATCGTCATTACCCATCCCTGTTATTTTTATATTCACCATACTCTTGTTCCCCTGGTTGTTGTTCTCAGCATTGTTGTTCTCAGCATTAATGTCACGTAATAACTCCCCTTGCGATACTGTATTCCCTCAACGGCCATTTTTACTCCAGGCATTTGGGCGGTTGCATAATTCGCATTTTTCATTGGCTATTATTGGCTGCAAAGGAAGCCAAAACCTCATCCGTATGTGAAACATAATCGCGCAGGCAATTTCTGCTGCGGTAGGTGAATCAAACTGAAAGGTGCCACTATGGGAAGACAGAAAGCAGTGATCAAAGCTCGTCGTGAAGCGAAACGCGTAATTAGACGTGATTCACGTAGTCATCGTCAGCGTGAGGAAGAAAACGTGACATCGTTAGTACAAATGGGCGGTGTTGAATCAATAGGTATGGCACGGGATAGCCGTGATACCTCCGTTATTCAGGCGCGTACGGAAGCTCAAGGTCATTACTTATCAGCCATAGAAAGTAAACTGCTCATCTTCGCCACCGGTGAAGCGGGGTGTGGTAAAACCTTTATCAGCGCAGCCAAGGCTGCTGAAGCATTAATTCACAAAGAAGTTGATCGCATCATTGTGACGCGGCCGGTGCTCCAGGCAGATGAGGATCTGGGTTTCCTGCCTGGTGATATCTCTGAGAAGTTCGCGCCTTACTTCCGCCCGGTGTATGACATTCTGTTGCGCCGACTCGGTTCCTCTTTCCTGCAATATTGCCTGCGGCCAGAAATTGGCAAGGTAGAGATTGCGCCTTTCGCCTATATGCGTGGGCGTACCTTTGAGAATGCGGTGGTGATCCTCGATGAGGCACAAAACGTAACCGCCAGCCAGATGAAGATGTTTCTGACCCGCCTTGGCGAAAATGTCACGGTCATCGTTAATGGTGACATCACCCAGTGTGACCTGCCACGCGGTGTGAAATCAGGCCTTAGTGATGCGCTGGAGCGTTTTGCTGAGGATGAAATGATTGGTATCATTCGCTTTGATAAACAGGACTGTGTCCGTTCTGCACTCTGTCAGCACACCTTAAATGCCTATTCATAACTCAAGATTATGAATGGATGACCCGATAAAAAAGGGCAAGCGTGATGTGCGCTTGCCCTTTGCTTATTCAAGGATATTTTTAACTTATTGCCGCTACAGCATAATTGTCATCATATAAGCTGCAAATAGCGCCAGATGAGCGGTGCCATTGAGCACGTTGGTTCTGCCAGTAGAGAATGAAATCTGCGACAGAATTAACACACTGACCATCACCACAATGTGCGGTGCTTCCAGACCAAAGTTCAACTCTTGCCCAGTCAGTACCGCAATCAAGGTTACCGCCGGAACTGTCAGAGAAATGGTCGCCAGCACTGAGCCAAAGAACAGGTTCATGGCCCGCTGTACCTGATTGGCCAACACGGCTTTCAACGCCCCCAAACCTTCAGGTGACAGGATAAGCAAGGCTATCAGGAAGCCGGTAAACTTAGCCGGAGCATTCAATTCTGTTAACAGGGCTTCCAATGGGTTGGCATCAAACTTAGTCACGGCAATGACTGCAACCAAGTGAATCAAAAGCCAAAATGTGTGCCACAGGCTGCTATGAGATGAAGGTTTACCGTGGTGAGGATCACTTGGGTCATCCCCTTCATCTTCATGTTCATAAACAAACAGACTTTGGTGCGTTTTGGTTTGGATCAGCAGGAAAACACCGTACATCGCCGCTGAAATAGCCGCGACAACCAATGATTGTGTCACACTAAAACTACCGCCAGGCAGGGTGCTTGGCAGCACTAACACAATGATAGCCAACGGGAAGATAGCCATCAGATACTGTTTGATACCGACCAGATTGACGTGTTGGGTAGCAAATTTGCGGCCACCAAGTAATAAAGACACCCCAACCAATCCGCCAATCACAATCATGATGATGGAATAGAGAGTATCGCGCATCAGTGCCGGTGCAGCATCGCCGGTCGCCATCATCGCTGAGATCAAACTAACCTCAAGCACGACAACTGACAGACTGAGGATCAACGAGCCATAGGGTTCACCCAACCGGTGTGCCAATACGTCAGCATGACGCACCACACTAAATGCACTGCTCAGAATACCGACCAGTGCAATCAGGTTAATAATGATCACGGCAGCAAAATTGCTGGTATCACCCCAGATATTAAGAATAACCAGCGCAATAATAGGCAGGATAAGGGAGTATTCGTGATGGCGGGATTTAGATCGGCCAGGATCATTTTGCGACTTCATTTCGAGCACACTCCTAATAACTTTACTGCATTAAACAGGCATTAGAGCCATTTAACGATAATTAAGTGCCATATTGCAGGCTAAGTAGCTTTAAGACTAACAAATAACAGGGAATTGTCGCAGGAAATTTACAAGGTTTTAACGGGGAAAGGTAAAAAAACAGATGTCAAAATGGACATTACAGAGTGATGTCCATTGATTTCATAGAGATTAATGTAGCTTAGTCGTCGATATTGTCCATCACTTCATGGCGTTTGTGATGATAATCTTCTTCATTCAGCCCTTCACGCCAGTAGGGAACAGCATAAAGTTGTTGGCGTTCACAGCTTTTTTCACGACGTAGATAACGGCGCAGTGCCACTACCAATCTATCTTCTCCCGCCAGCCAGAATGTAGCTTCTGCCATTGGCAACTCTAGTGCACAGAATTGGCTGATAACATCATCCGTTTTATCGGTGCTACCGATGACCCAGCTCAGTTCAACACCGGCAGGTTTAATCAGGTTGAGCACATCTTCTGGGGTATCTACACGAATAATGGCATGGCCTTGCGCGTCGGCAGGTAATGTTTCCAATAATGCCGCAATAGCCGGCAGTGACGAGGGGTCACCTACCAAATAACTGTAGGCCGCTGCGGGCAACATGGTTTCAGGGCCGCCTGGATTAGTAATCCCCATCCAATCACCGATTTTGGCATTGCGGGCAAAACTCACCGCCGGGCCAGGGTGATCATGGAGGGCAAATTCAATATCGATTTCACCCTGTTCAGGGCGGACTGCGCGCACCGAATAGGTACGAACAATCGGGCGAACATCGGCTGCAGGCCATACCGGGCCTTTGTCACTCAGCACCGGCAATTCTGGCTGGGTTTGGTGTGCCAGCGGCAGGAAAACTTTTAGATGAGCGCCAGCGCAATCTGCCGGGTAATTCTCCAGTGTTGGGCTATGAAAAGTAATTCGGCGCAAATGAGGTGAAATGTCGACAACCTTTTTTACCTGTATCAGGCGCGGCGGAGTTGGGCGATATCTGGGTTTTGCTGCAGTTGATTCTGTAGTCACAGTTTGTCCTTCTTATCTTATGGTGTTTTATTCTGCGGCATCAGCCAGCAAGGGCTGTGGCTTTTAGTGGGCGAAATTATACCATTAACCAATGTTAATGATAATTATTTGCATGAAAAGAGTGTCAGGGAAACGAAAAGGCTTCATGCCCCACCGCAGTGGGGACAGAATCAACAGGTATCAAAGAGGGATTTAGCTGATGGGTTGCACCATGGCTGTGCGCCGAAAATGCATTCTTAGCCGCAACATGGTGACCAGTGCAACAACCATGACGGCCATTGCCGCGAGCGGAAGTTGCTGTAAGTGCAGGCCAAATGCCAGCAAGGTGCCACCGAGCCAAGCCCCTAAAGCATTGCCCAAATTGAAGGCGCTCTGGTTAAAGGTGGACGCCAGATTCGGGGCGTCACGGGCTTGATCAACTACCAAGAGCTGTAGCATTGGGCATAAAGCGAAAGCCACGATACTCCAGATAAATAAGGTCAGTATTGCCGGTAAATAGAAGCCAATGGTGTAATGCAGCGCCAGCAAAATACCTATCAAGATGGTAATCAAACGGGTCATTGAGCCGACTAGATTTTTATCACCTAGACGGCCGCCCAAAACACTGCCGATGGATAACCCAACCCCGAGGATCAGCAGGACTACCGTGACACCATGCTCAGAAACTCGAGTCACTTCGCGTAGTAACGGGGCAATATAGGTGAAAACAGTAAATAAACTGGTATTGGTTAACACAGATAGCAGCAAGGCGGTTTGCACTTTCTTCTGCATGAGTGTTTTGAATTCCAATTTCGGACTGATTCTTTTCATCGGAATATGGCTGGGTAACCAGGCAATGACGGCGACGATGGCGACAATACCGATGGCGCTGACACCCCAAAATGCCGCTCGCCAGCCAAAAGCTTGCCCAATAGCGGTTCCTAAAGGGACACCCAGCACGTTAGCCAGCGTAACCCCCATAAAGACTAATGCAATTGCTCGCGCCCGGCGATTGGGTGGCACTAAATCAGTTGCGACCACTGATGCCAACCCAAAGAATGTGCCATGGCACAATGCGGCAATAATACGCGCGGCCATTAATAGGTTATAAGTTTCAGCCAAAGCACACAGAACATTGCCAATAATAAATAGAACGATTAAGCCCAAGAGTGTGGATTTGCGAGGGATGCGCGCGGTCGCGATAGCCAGAAGAGGGGCACCAATGACAACCCCCATGGCATAAACAGAAACCAACATTCCGGTTTTAGGGATACTCACCCCCAGATCATGAGCGACTTCCGGTAATAACCCCATAATGACAAACTCGCTGGTACCAATGCCAAATGTAGCAATGGTCAGCGCAATAATAGCCAGTGGCATGAATAACTCCCGAACAGCCTCTCTCGGCATGAGAGGCTGAATAACATCAATATCAACTCACTCCCTGGCATGAATATGAAGGAGATAAAGTCTGTGCAGGTGAATTTAATCGGACAATTTTATCATCGGCATAAAATGGCGTCTAACGGCAAAGTGCTATTCCGGCATTTTGCCAGCTACAGGGGATTGCCACTCTTGCTCACCCGAATCAGTTAGCAATGTAAGCTTATCAAGGCATCTCCTTTGCCGCCTTCCCATAGTTCGAAATCTATTGGATATATATTAAAAAGTAATTGAATATAGCGAATTCTATTTATTGTCTTGAATTTTGCCAATTATCAAAATACTCGGTGAGAATCTATTGCCCTGATAAATAATATTATTTTCACTTTTTCAATTAAAACGCGCTGTCCAACATCCACCCTCAGCTTTACTTAGTACAAAAAAACATAAGCAACGGTTTTTTTGTATTTGTTTGTCGTCACTATCCCTCGTAAATCTATGTATCAATCAGAATAAAACGAAAGGGGCTTAGTGTGAATTTCCAGCAGCTTAAAATTATTCGGGAATCGGCTCGTTGCAATTACAACCTGACTGAAGTCGCCAACACATTATTTACCTCACAATCAGGTGTCAGTCGGCATATTCGCGAGCTGGAAGAAGAGTTAGGTATTGAGATATTTATCAGACGCGGTAAGCGCTTGCTAGGAATGACCGAGCCGGGTAAAGAGTTACTGACGGTGGCAGAACGGATGCTAAATGATGCCAACCAAATTCGACGTTTGGCTGATGTATTCAGTAACAATGATAGCGGCCAGTTACATATCGCGACCACTCATACTCAAGCACGCTACAGTTTGCCACGCGTAATTAAAGAATTTCGCCTGCTGTATCCGCAGGTCAAACTGGTTATTAGTCAGGGGAATCCACAAGAGATTGCCGCGATGCTGCAATCCGGCGAAGCTGATATTGGTATCGCCACTGAAGTCTTGATGAGTGACGAATCTGTGGCTGCATTCCCTTATTATCGCTGGCATCACGCAATTGTGGTGCCAGAGAATCATCCGCTCACTCAAGAGAGCAATATCACACTGGAAACCTTAAGCCACTTGCCATTAATTACCTATCGCCAAGGTATTACCGGGCGTTCTCGTGTAGATAATGCTTTCAAGAATGCCGGTCTGACACCCGATATCGCATTAAGCGCGCAAGATTCTGATGTGATTAAAACTTATGTCGAGTTAGGGCTGGGGGTCGGTATTCTGGCGGATATGTCCTATGAGGCACATCGGGATAAGGGGTTAGTGCGGCTGAATGCCGAGCATCTCTTTGATGCTAATACCGTTTGGTTAGGGCTAAAACGCGGTCAGTTACAACGTAACTTTATCTGGTTCTTTATCCAGCTCTGTAATCCAACACTTTCTCTGCATGATATTAAAGAGAAAGTGTTGGCGGAGGCGGCAGATGAAGTGGTGATCGATTACCAAATTTAGTGGTACTGGCTGGCAGTTTGGGTGAAAACGTCAGTCAATATCATTATTATCAGGGATAAACCGCACCCGAACTTCTGTTCCCCCTTCATCACGCTGGCGAATGACACAATGCCCATTCAAGCTGGCAGCTCGGTCCTGCATGATAATTAAGCCATAGTGATTGGGCCGCTCACTGGCTTGACCAATGCCACAGCCATTGTCGATGATCGACATAATCACTTCGCCGGCTTCGACAGTGACATTAATCGTGGCTCCACTGGCATGCGCATGCTTATAAATATTATTGAGTGCTTCTCTGGCAATATTGACCATGTGAATAGCTTGGTGGTCGGGAACCAAGCCTGAGGGTAAATTAAAGTTGAAAGTGATAGGCAAGCCGGCCCGCTCACTGAACTCGTTGACCAAGGTTTGCAGCGCGGCTTGTAATGTCGCCTCATGCAATTTCAGACGAAATGTCGTCAGCAACTCACGCAATTGGCGGTAGGCGATATTCAGTTCATCGCGCATTTGCTGTACCAATAGTTTGCTGGGTTCAGCTAAGTCCGGCGATTGCATCTGCAAGCAGCTAATTTGTATCTTCAGGCAAGAGAGAGACTGGGCGATAGAGTCATGTAGCTCGCGGGCAATTGCCGAGCGCTCTTCCATCAGCAATAACTGTTGCTGATGTTTGGCCTGACTTTCCAAGGCCAGCGTGCTGGTCAGTTGTTCAACCAGCATGTTAACCAGTTGCTGTTGATCGGAGTTAAGCGGCGTCTCTGATGGCAGTTTTGCCAGCAGTAAACCATATTGACCGAGCTTATCACTCAAACTCCAACTCAGAGATTCACGTGAAGTGGCATGGCTTAGGGCGGCGGCTGAGCCGCTAATGGTCAATTGCGTCGGGCGATTTTGCGGTGGCAAGTATTCACCATCGGTATCGTCAGTGAGATGAGCACGATAAAGATGATTTTCATACAAACAGATCTGCACATTTTCCAGCGGCGTCAGTGCCTGTAATTGCTCAATGATCGGCACTAAACGTTCACCCAAAGGTTGGTGGGTATGCAGTTGACGACTGCTGTGATAGAGAAATGCCAGTACCTGATTCTTCTGCTGTAAATCGGCAGTTTTCTGTGCGACTCGCTGCTCTAAATCCTTGTAAATAAATGACAGTTCCTGTGACATTCGATTCAGCGCCGTCCCCAGCATCCCCATCTCGTCACGTTGATATGAGAGGGTGTAGCGCTTGCTGAAATCACCGCGGCCAATGGCATTTGCCATTGAGATTAACTGTAGCCACGGGCGTAATAAGCGGCGGCGCAAGTAATAAATAGTCGCCAACAGCAGCCCCAAAGTCAGCACAATGAACACCAACTGGATCATGGTGACTAACAGCAGGCGCTGCTCTGTTTTATGGTCAATGGCTAATACCAAAGCATCAAGCTGATGCACAAAATCTGCCACACTGGCGGAGACGTCATCAGGATGTTTAGCTTGCAGCAGTTGTGGTTTTAATGTGGTTTGCCAGTAGCGCTCAATTTGCTGATATTGGCTGGTTAAGCCTTCTCGCTGGAGTGCATGCTGTAAATCGCTGCTGGTTTTGTCCTGCTCCAGTGCTGCCAGATAAGGTAAATCATTCTTATCTAGCGGCACCATTGACAGTAGCCGGTAGCTTTGCATACGCAGTGAACCCGCTTTATTGATGGCGTGCGCGTTACCCTGAATGCTTTGTGCCATCCATGATGAAATCGTCATGCCAGCCAGCCCCAACATCCCCAACAGTATCATCAGCAAAGCTATCTGATTAACTAATGGGATTAGATAACGTTTCATAAAGTGGAATTCCTTTAACCAATAAGCGTGGCAACCTTGCCGCTTTTGAGACTCATCGGCATGAAATCTAGTGAGACTTCATGCCAGCAGCAGTCATCATCATACGGAACAGCATAGAGACTGCCAATAAAGCCAGCACGCTACCGCACCAGATAAGCAGCATCCAGCCCGCCTTCTTCCACCAAGGTGATTTTACCTGCGCCAAAGGTTGGGAGGGTGATTGTGATTTCATCATTCAGTGATAACCCTGTTCGTGATTGATTTTCCCTCTGAATACGTAATAGCTCCAGAAGGTGTAAACCAGAATGATTGGGATAATAAAGAGTGCGCCAACTAGCATAAATCCCAGACTTTGCGGTGGAGCGGCGGCTTGCCATAACGTAATTGATGGCGGAATAAGGTAAGGCCAGATGCTGATACCCAAGCCGCTGTACCCCAAGAACACCAGCAGTAGAGTCAGTAGGAAAGGGGCATAATGACCGCCATGACTGACTGACCGGAGTAAAGCCCAACTGGCCAGCAGCACTAATAATGGCACCGGTAAGAACCAGAACAGGTTGGGTAAGCTGAACCAACGCGTGGCAATTTGTGGATGTTCCAGTGGGGTCCATAGGCTAATGACGGCAATAATTAACAGCAACATCAGTGTCAGTGGGGTTGCCAGTTTATGCATGACTTGCTGGACATGGCCTTCGGTTTTCATGATGAGCCAGGTACAACCTAAAAGAGCATAAGCGGTAACCAGGCCCAAGCCACAAAACAGGGCAAAGGGCGTAAACCAATCAAATTGACCGCCACTGTAACTGCGGCCAGTCACAGGGAAGCCGTGAATAAAAGCACCCACAACCATTCCCTGTGTAAAGGTAGCGATCACCGAACCGCCAATAAAAGCTTTATCCCAAATGTGTTGCTTTTCCGGGCTGGCTTTAAAACGAAATTCAAATGCTACACCGCGAAAAATCAGCCCGAGTAACATTAGGGTCAGTGGGATTGCCAGTGCATCCAGAATGACTGCATAAGCCAGAGGGAAAGCGCCCAACAGGGCGGCCCCACCGAGTACTAGCCAAGTTTCGTTGCCATCCCATACCGGGGCGACGCTATTCATCATCAGATCCCGATCACGGCTGTTTTTGACCAGCGGAAATAAGATCCCGATGCCCAAATCGAAACCATCCATAACTACGTACATCATGGTGCTGAAAACAATAATGACAAACCAAATCAGTGGCAGATCAATGCCCATGATGAGCTCCTTTTTTTGGCCCTTTGCGGATGAGTCGCATCATGTAGGCGTAGCCCACCCCAAATACTGAGCCATAGACCACGATAAAGATCAGCAGACTGATACTCATATGTATTTCACCGTGAGATGAAACCGCATCGCTGGTGCGTTGTAAGCCATAGACAATCCAAGGCTGGCGACCCACCTCGGTAGTAAACCAGCCCGCCAGAATAGCTATCAGCCCTGACGGCCCCATCCACAATACGAAGTGGAGGAAAGGGCGTGATTGATACAATTTGCCGCGCCAACGTAACCATAAACTCCAGAAGCCAGCCAAAATCATCAACATGCCTAACCCGACCATGATGCGGAAGGACCAAAACACAATGGTGGAATTGGGCCGGTCTTCCGGTGGGAAAGATTTCAGCGCCGGGATCTGTTTATCCAAACTGTGTGTCAGGATCAAACTTCCTAAGTAAGGAACTTTCAGCGCGAAATGAGTTTTCTCCTGCTCCATATCTGGCCAGCCAAACAGAATCAGTGGTGTAGGCTCGCCGGGCTGGTTTTCCCAGTGTCCTTCAATAGCCGCAATTTTAGCCGGTTGATATTCCAGCGTATTCAGACCATGGGCATCCCCGATAACCGCCTGAAGTGGGGCCACAATTAACGCCATCCACATCGCCATTGAGAGCATTTTTCGCATCGCGGGTGTGTCGCGCTTGCGCAGTAGATGCCAAGCCGCAGAAGCACCGACGAAGAATGCAGAGGCCAGGAAGGCGGCGGTTGACATGTGTAGCAGCCGGTAAGGGAATGACGGATTAAATATCACTTTTAACCAGTCAACCGGGACCACTTGCCCATTAATGATTTCAAAACCTTGGGGAGTTTGCATCCAGCTATTGGAGGCCAGTATCCAGAAGGTCGACATTAAGGTCCCCAATGCCACCATGCAGGTTGCAAAGAAATGCAAACCGGGGCCAACACGATTCCAGCCAAACAGCATGACACCAAGGAAACCTGCCTCAAGGAAGAATGCGGTTAACACTTCATAGGTTAATAATGGGCCGGTGATACTGCCGGCAAATTCAGAGAAGAAGCTCCAGTTGGTACCAAATTGGTAAGCCATTACCAAGCCAGAAACCACGCCCATACCAAAGTTGACGGCAAAGATTTTCGACCAGAAATGATAAAGATCGCGGTAATCCTCATTTTTGGTTTTGAGCCATAAACCTTCCAGTACCGCCAGAAAGCTGGCTAACCCAATAGTGATTGCCGGGAAGATAATGTGGAATGAAATGGTGAAAGCGAATTGGATTCTGGCCAACTCGAGAGCGGTTAAGCCAAACATAGCGACCTCGCTGCAAACATGGTACTGCCTCATTAATTTGTAAAATGAATCATGCGCACGATAGCTATTCGTTGGGGTAGCTATCGGCGATTATTTCGCGGCGTAAACTTGGCAGTTAGTTAACCATAAGTTAAAGTGGCTATAATAGTGACAATTAATTCAATCTTACCTATAACAGTTGGCCTATGACTCGATATGAACAGTTAGCACAACAAATCCGGGCGCAAATACAGTCCAAGGTTTGGCAAGCCGGTGACAAGCTGCCCTCGTTGCGGGAAAGTTGTAAGCAATCAGGTTTAAGTTTAATGACCGTGGTGCAGTCTTATCAGTTGCTGGAGAGTCAGGGTTGGATCGTGGCGCGACCGCAATCGGGATATTATGTTGCTTCGCGTCCGACCCAATTGCCGCAGCCTCAGCGGGGTAAAAAGCTGCATCTGGATGAGCAGGTAGACATTAATACCTTTATTTTTGATGTGTTACAGGCCGGAAAAGATCCGGCTATCATGCCCTTTGGCTCGGCATTTCCCGATCCTAGCTTATTACTACAGCCGCGTTTGTCGCGCGCACTGGCCGGTGTGGCGCGCAAGATATCGCCACAGAGTTCAGTGACAAACTTGCCACCGGGTAATGAAAGTTTGCGCCGCAATATCGCTCAGCGTTATGCCGCCAGTGGGATGAATGTTTCACCCGAGGAAATTGTGATTACCGCCGGCGCGATGGAATCATTGAGCCTGAGCTTACAAGCCGTCACTCAGCCCGGAGATTGGGTGGTTATCGAGTCGCCTGCATTTTATGGTGCCTTGCAGGCGATAGAGCGTTTGCGCCTAAAAGCCATTGCGATTACCACTCACCCGCAGCAGGGCATAGATTTGGATGCACTTGAACAGGTTATCAGCCAGTACCCCATCAAAGCCTGCTGGCTGATGACCCATTTTCAAAATCCATTGGGTTCTACTATGTCTTGGCCACAGAAAAAACGGCTGGTGGCGCTATTACAACAAAATAATATCTCGCTGATTGAAGATGATGTTTATGGTGAATTGTATTTCGGTGCTGAACGGCCATTGCCAGCAAAAGCCCTCGATCAACACCGGCAAATTCTACATTGTTCCTCATTTTCTAAATGCTTAGCGCCGGGGTTTCGCGTCGGATGGGTGGCGGCAGGGGAACATGCGCAGCGGATACAGCATCTGCAACTGATGAGTACCGTCTCAGCCAGTGTGCCAACCCAGTTGGCGATTGCCGATTATCTGACGCAAGGCGGCTACGATACCCACCTGCGCCGCTTGCGCCGTGTCATGGAGCAGCGGTTAAATGCACTGCGTCAGGCTGTCGCCGAACATTTCCCTAAAAATGTCAAAATCAGCCATCCTGCTGGGGGCTATTTTTTGTGGCTAGAGCTGGAACCCCCTTTTAATGCCAGTGAATTATATCAGCGAGCACTGGAGCAGGGGGTCAGCATTGCGCCGGGGCGAATGTTTACCACGGGCAACCAATTTGATCACTGTTTCCGCCTTAATGCTTCTTTTGCCTGGTCAGAACAGAGCGAAAAAGCCATTCGTATTCTGGCCTTGCTTATTACCCAATTAACCAGTGGCGCAGAACGTCGCTCTCGCTAAATCTCCCACCAATCTATGATGCTGACAGCCCCAAAAAAGGGGGCTAAGTCAGCATAATCCTCTACTGATATTTTCGCCCGCTGTTATGCATAAACAGCTTAGCCCGACACTTCCAGCCCACTATCTTAGTAGCAGAAATGCACTTAATTGATGCATTCACTGCCCATTTATAGGGCGTAGGGATTCGCCATTGTTATTTTAGTGTTGCCGAAATGTGATCTGATAGAGCAAAAATCAAAATTGGTATCGAATGCATATAATTTCGAGAAAATCTAACAAATTGCTCAATAAATCCCCTTAAATGCAGTATGAATGCGAGCTATCTGCATAATTATGCATTATAAATTATTGTTTTAATGGAATTTATACATTTTATTCACATGCTGACTGGTATGGCATGAAAGCTGCTGTACACTTTATATCAGGTGAATATATTTCATTTTTCATTGTTAACAGAGTAAGAGAATTTTGTTGGCCCTTGAAGCAAACCCTAGCCACAAGTCTCTCAACCTAATATTTACGCTGATTAAAGAGGCCAATATGGAACAGCCAATCGCGGTTACCCGACAGTCTTTTGATGAATGGATCGTACCAACCTATGCTCCAGCAGATTTTATTGTGGTGCGTGGAGAAGGTGCGACGCTGTGGGATCAGCAGGGCAAATCTTATATCGATTTTGCTGGTGGTATTGCCGTAAATGCTTTGGGGCATGGGCATCCGGCTGTTAAAGCCGCGCTGATTGAGCAAGCAGATAAAGTGTGGCATTTGGGCAATGGCTATACCAACGAGCCGGTGCTGCGTCTGGCGAAACAACTGATTGACGCCACCTTCGCGGAGAAAGTGTTTTTCTGTAACTCAGGGGCCGAGGCCAATGAAGCAGCCCTGAAACTGGCTCGTAAGTATGCGCTGGATAACTTTGCCAATAAGCCGGGGCAACAGGGCGAGAAGAACCAGATTGTCGCTTTCAGAAATGCATTTCATGGCCGGACGCTGTTTACGGTTTCTGCTGGTGGGCAGCCGAAATACTCACAGGATTTTGCACCGTTACCGGGGGGCATCAGCCATGGCATTTTTAACGACTTAGCCTCGGCACAAGCCCTTATTACCGACCAAACCTGTGCCGTCATTGTGGAGCCGATCCAAGGTGAAGGCGGCGTGCTACCCGCAGATAGAGAATTCCTGCATGGTTTGCGCGCGTTGTGCGATCGACATAATGCCTTACTGATTTTTGATGAAGTACAAACCGGTGTAGGCCGCACCGGAGAGCTATACGCCTACATGCACTATGGCGTCACGCCGGATGTGTTGACCAGCGCCAAAGCACTCGGCGGTGGGTTCCCCATTGCGGCGATGCTGACGACGACCCAATATGCCAGTGCACTGAATGTCGGTAGTCATGGGACCACTTACGGCGGTAATCCACTGGCTTGTGCCGTGGCAGGAACCGTTTTATCCCTGATTAATACACCGGAAGTGTTGACCGGGGTGAAAGACAGGCATCAGTGGTTCTTGGATGGGCTGGCTGAAATTAATGCGCGTTACAAAGTGTTTGCAGAAATTCGTGGGCGTGGGTTGCTGATTGGCTGTGTGCTCAACAGTGATTATGCCGGTAAGTCAAAAGAGATTGTTCAGGCCGCCGCCCAACATGGGTTGATTGCCTTGATTGCTGGCCCGGATGTGGTGCGTTTTGCTCCGTCGCTCATTATTTCTCAGCAGGATATTAAAGAGGGCTTGGCTCGACTTGCTCTGGGTATTGAGCAGGTCTGTCGCAAGGCTAAGTCGTAACATTTATGCAGTCAGCAAGGAACCTTGAATATGATGATCATTCGCCCGGTAGAGCGCAGTGATTTAGCTGATATTTTGGAATTAGCTGGAAAAACTGGCGTCGGCATGACCTCACTGCCACAAAATGAACCCCATCTGGCGGCTCGGATTGAGCGCGCATTAAATACCTGGCAAGGTTCCTTGGCGGCGGGTGAACAAGGTTATTTGTTCGTGCTGGAAGATAGCGAACGCGGGAAAGTGGTGGGGGTCAGCGCCATTGAAGTGGCCGTGGGAATGAATGACCCTTGGTATAATTTCCGCGTCGGGACATTGGTTCATGCTTCCAAAACGCTCAATGTGTATAAATCAGTACCCACCTTGTTTCTAAGTAACGACCACACCGGCTATAGCGAGTTATGCACGCTGTTTCTTGATCCGGAATATCGTAAGGATAAAAACGGCCCTTTCTTATCAAAAGTACGCTTCCTGTTTATTGCCGCATTTCGTCAGTATTTTTCACGCAAAGTGATCGCAGAGATGCGAGGTTACACTGATGAACAAGGTCGCTCGCCATTTTGGGAGAATGTCGGCCGCCACTTCTTTTCGATTGAATTTGCCAAAGCAGACTATCTCAGTGGCACAGGGCAGAAAGCGTTTATTGCTGAATTGATGCCCAAACACCCGCTGTATGTTGATTTCTTGGCGGAAGAAGCCCGCGCAGTGATTGGTCAGGTTCATCCTCATACGGCTCCTGCGCGTGCGGTGCTAGAGACTGAAGGCCTGCAATATCAAGGGTATGTAGATATCTTTGATGGTGGGCCAACGTTGGAGGCTAACACTGACGAAGTGCGGGCGGTGCGTGATAGCACTAAACGAAAAGTGATTATCGATGATATCGATATAGACCCCAGTGGCAGTGCCTACCTTGTGGCAAATGACAGTTATCAATATTTCCGCTCAATATTGATTAACACTCATCTATCAGACGAATTACTGCATTTAACCACTGAAAATGCTGCTGCACTGGGTGTCGTCGCCGGTGATTCGGTTCGGATAGTCAGCCTTTTTGCTCCGGAGACAAGAAAATGACTCATCCTGCACTGTTTATTGACGGGGAGTGGCGCACCGGTAAAGGTGCACATTTCGATAAGCATGATCCGATGGATCAGCAATTATTATGGCAAGCACGTGCAGCCGACAGTGCTGATGTCTCCACGGCTTGCCGCGCTGCACGGGAAGCTTTCCCTGCTTGGGCGCGTGCACCACTGGAACAACGAGCGGCAGTGGTACAGCGCTTTGCCAAACTACTTGAGCAGCATAAGCAGCAACTGGCGCGCACTATTAGTCTGGAAACGAGCAAGCCCCATTGGGAGACGTTGACCGAAGTGCAGGCGATGATTGGCAAAGTGGCTATTTCATTGCAAGCCTATCAAGCCCGAACAGGCAGCAGCCAAACCGCCATGGCCGATGGTCTGTCAGTGTTACGTCACCGGCCACATGGCGTGATGGCGGTATTTGGCCCATACAATTTCCCCGGACATTTACCCAATGGACATATTGTTCCTGCATTGTTGGCGGGTAACACCCTAGTGTTCAAACCCAGTGAACTGACACCGCTGACGGCAGAAGAAACAGTCAAATTATGGCAGTTGGCAGGTATTCCTGATGGCGTCATCAATTTAGTGCAAGGCGGGCGAGAAACCGGCGAAGCACTGGCGGCTCAAGCAGATATTGATGGCTTGCTCTTTACCGGCAGTGCCAATACCGGCTATCACCTGCACCGCCAACTGGCGGGCCAGCCAGAGAAAATTCTGGCGCTGGAGATGGGGGGGAATAATGCCTTGATTGTTGAGCAGGTAACCGACCGTGATGCTGCGGTCAACCTGGCTATTCAGTCCGCTTTTATCTCCGCCGGTCAGCGCTGCACCTGCTCGCGCCGCCTGTTAGTGAAGCGCGGTGCGGACGGCGATGCTTTTCTACAACGGTTTGTCGCCGTCGCTAAAGCGCTACGTATTGGCCGCTGGGATATGCAACCGGCTCCTTTTATGGGCGCGGTGATTTCATCACAGGCAGCAGAAAAAATGCTGGCGGCACAACAGTATTTGATGGCGCTCGGGGGGAAGCCGCTGTTAGCCATGACGCGGCCCGACAGCCAAAGTGCGGTATTGACGCCAGGTATCATTGATATTACAGGGATCAGCGATGTTCCCGATGAAGAGTATTTCGGGCCGCTGGTCAGTGTTATTCGCTACAGCGATTTTAATCAGGCATTACAGATTGCCAATCAGACTAGATTTGGCTTAGCAATTGGCCTGGTTTCAGAAGACCGCCAGCAATTTGATCAACTGCTGCTGGAAGCGCGTGCAGGCATTGTTAACTGGAACAAACCCTTGACTGGAGCCTCTAGCGCCGCGCCATTTGGTGGGATAGGGGCATCAGGCAATCATCGGCCAAGTGCATTTTATGCTGCTGATTATTGTGCCTGGCCAATGGCTTCACTTGAAAGCGAAAGCCTGACATTGCCAGCAACACTGTCGCCGGGTATCACTTTCGATCTGCCTGATAGCCATTTTTCACCTGATATCAAATAGGTCAATAAGGATAATACGATGGCAGGATATGAAGTTAACTTTGATGGATTAGTCGGGCTGACACATCACTATGCTGGATTGTCTTTTGGCAATGAAGCTTCTGCCAGGCATCAAAATAACATTTCCAATCCCCGGCTGGCGGCGAAGCAGGGCTTGCTGAAGATGAAAGCTTTAGCTGACTTGGGGTACAAACAAGGTGTTTTGCCACCACAGGAACGCCCAGCGATAAATGTTTTGCGTCAGCTCGGTTTTAGTGGCTCAGATGAGCAGGTATTGAGTGAGGTAGCGCGCAAATCTCCACGTTTGCTCTCTGCGGTAAGCTCTGCATCTTCGATGTGGACGGCCAATGCAGCCACTGTTTCCCCGTCGGCAGACAGTGCCGATGGTCGTGTTCACTTTACCGTCGCTAATTTGAATAATAAATTCCATCGGGCGATAGAAGCCGATACCACCACCGCGATATTAAAAGGTGTTTTCAATAACCACCGGCACTTTGTTCATCATGATGCTCTGCCGTCGGTCGAGCTATTCGGTGATGAGGGGGCAGCGAATCATAACCGTCTGGGCGGTGAATACGACCGCCCGGCGATTCAGGTATTCGTTTATGGCCGTAAAGGGTTGGAAAGCGGCGATGCGCCTAGCCGATATCCAGCCCGCCAGACATTGGAAGCCAGTGAAGCTGTTGCGCGGCTACACTTATTAGAGCCGGATCGCACGGTTTTTGTGCAGCAGAACCCGGCGGTGATTGACCAAGGGGTCTTCCATAATGATGTTATCGCGGTCAGCAATCAAAATGTGCTATTCCACCATCAGCATGCATTCATACCAGACATCGATGTTATTGACGATATTCGCCGCAAGCTGGGACGGATAGAGCAGCAACTGGTCTCGATTGAAGTGCCTGCCGCACAGGTGTCAGTGGCGCAAGCGGTATCGACCTATCTGTTTAACAGCCAGTTGCTAAGTAAGCCAAACGGCAAAATGTTGCTGGTTATTCCACAAGAATCACAAGAAAGCCCCGCCGTGTGGCGATATCTTTCTGAATTGATTCAACGTGGTGGGCCAATTGATGAAGTGAGGGTATTCGATTTGCGCGAAAGTATGCGCAATGGCGGGGGGCCAGCCTGTTTGCGCTTGCGAGTGGCACTAAACAGTACAGAGTTGCAGGCGGTAAACAGCAGAGTCATGCTAACGCCAGCCTTGTTTGTTGCGCTGAATAATTGGATCGACCAGCATTATCGTGATCATTTGCAATTTAAGGACTTAGCTGACCCACAGTTGTTGCAGGAAGGGCGGCAGGCACTGGATGAATTGACGAGAATACTCAATCTTGGCTCGATATACCCGTTCCAACGTAATTAGTGCTAGAAGCCATAAATAAGCAGAGGAAAGGAAGATGATGCCAGATTTCTTGTCGGTCACATTATCGGGTCATTCACCCTCTGTCAGCGCGGGGGAAACGGCAAGCCTTAAGTGGCAATGGCTGGATGAAGGGATATTGTTGCTGACGCCTCACGGCAGCTATGCGCAGTCAGTAGTGTTATCTGCGGGCATTCACGGAAATGAAACAGCGCCGATTGAGGTTTTAAATCAATTGGTATCAGACTTATTAGCTGAAAAATTATCCTTGGCAGTACGGCTATTAGTGATATTAGGCAACCCCCCTGCAATCAGAGCCGGAGAGCGCTATCTCACTGCGGATATCAACCGTATGTTTGGTCGACGCTATCAGAATTATCCATCGAGTGATGAGACATTGCGGGCTGAAATACTAGAGCAAAAAGTCTTGGCGTTCTTTGCTGCTGATTCTCAATCAACGCGGCTGCATTATGATTTGCACACGGCAATCCGTGCTTCACATCATACCCGTTTTGGGTTGCTCCCTTATCAAACCACTCCCTACTCATCGTCCATGCTACGTTGGTTACAGGATATTGAGCTGGATGCATTAGTGATGCACACGTCTGCAGGAGGCACTTTTGCTCATTTTAGTAGCGAGCATTGTCAGGCCGCCAGTTGTACGTTGGAGCTCGGTAAAGCATTGCCCTTTGGTGAGAATCAGCTTGAACAATTTAGGATGGTTATCACTGGATTACGCGCCTTAGTGAGCGGTGGACGACTACCACAGCGATCGATAGAAGAGATGAAATTTTATCGTGTGACGAAGTCACTGCTCAAGCAGCACCCAGACTTTAGATTGTGGGTAGCCGATGACACCGTGAATTTTACGCGATTTAAACAGGGTACCTTGTTGGTCGAGCAACATAATGAGTGCTACCGCGTTGAACATGAATATGAGTGGATTTTGTTTCCAAACCCGCGAGTCGCATTGGGATTACGTGCGGGGATCATGTTGGTGCAAATGAAGCAAGATGAACTGCCACAAGTATAAGTAAGGCTCTATTACTAATACCGCAAAAGATAGTTACGCGGGGTAATATCACTAGCGTGAGTTTTACTTAAGTTAAATTAAAAGTTATATATCGTTTTTAGCATACAAAAAAATGAGCTGTTAGTAATAAAAAGCTCATTTTTTATTCACCAAGTTAAATCTTTCCTCATTTTATTTTTTATAAAGAATCTATCTCTTATTGAATCTCATCTAATTAAAATTGAGTTAAAACCACACTTTTTATAAATCTATTAATGGAATTGATGTTTTCTTTTATTCTCATTGCACCAAATGTGACACTCAACTCTTTGTGGTTTGTATTTTAAATAGTCAATTAATTACTTTGAATATATAAAAAAATGCATTAGAAGTGTGATATCAACTCCATTTTACAAAACTAATCATCCAATAGAACAAAAAAGAAACAAATTGAAATGACTTTGCACTAATTTGGTGCTAATGCACTGTTTTGGTTATATGTAATTACTTAAAAATTAAATTAATCAAAGAGTTATGTAAAGTTCCATTAAAAACATTTTGTTACAATTGATTACCTATCTATACCTATATATCTTCAATTTTACCGTTTTAACTTTTCGTGCTTAATGATAATGTCTACTCGCTTTACAAAGACAGGTAACTATAAAAAATTAAAAGTTAACTTTTATGAGGCTGAAAAATTAATTCAGCCCGCGGGTTAATTTTATTAAAATTTAAAGGAAAAATAATGATGAAGCGCAGTGTGCTGGCCTTAGCGGTCACCTTAAGTATGGTTCCAACTCTGTCAAACGCAGCTGAAATTTATAATAAAGATGGCAACAAGCTGGATCTTTATGGTCGCGTAGCCGCTAAGTACCTTTTTTCAAATCATAATAACGCCGATGATACTTATGTGCGTTTTGGTTTTAAGGGTGAAACACAGATCAATAGCCAACTGACCGGTTTCGGCCAGTGGGAATATAACGTTGCAGCTAAAAACGCTGAATCTCAGGGCGATAAAGGCAACAAAACTCGTCTGGGCTTTGCGGGTTTAAAATTTGCTGAGTTCGGCTCTTTTGATTATGGCCGCAACTATGGCGTAGTTTACGACGCGCTGGCTTATACCGACATGTTGCCAGAATTCGGCGGTGACTCAATCGCCTATACTGACAACTATATGACTGGCCGTTCAACCGGTCTGGCAACTTATCGTAATTCTGACTTCTTCGGTCTGGTGAAAGGCCTGAATGTTGCAGCTCAGTATCAAGGTCGTAACGACGATGGCGATACTACCAAGAATGAGCGTGCAATTCAGAAAGCTAACGGCGACGGTTTCGGTTTGTCTGTTGACTATCAAGACATCGAAGGCAGTGGCGTTGGCTTCGTAGCAGCATACTCCTCTTCCAACCGTACTCTGGGTCAGAAAAATCTGGCTAACAGTGCTACCGGTGACAAAGCTCAGGCTTGGGCCACTGCGCTGAAATATGATGCAAACCAGGTTTATCTGGCAGCAATGTACGGCGAAACGCTGAACATGACTCCATACAAGGCACTGATTGCCAACAAAACCCAAAACGTAGAATTGGTTGCTCAGTATCAATTCGAAAATGGTCTGCGCCCGTCAATCGCCTATGTTCAGTCTAAAGGCAAAGATCTGGCCGTTGTGGGTGATGCAGATTTGCTGAAATATGCTGAAGTTGGTGTGACTTACTACATCAACAAAAACATGTTTGCCTATGTTGACTACCAGATTAACTTGCTGGACCAAGACAACAACCCACTGGGTCTGGGCACCGATGATACTGTTGCCGTTAACTTGACTTACCGTTTCTAAGTTAATTTAAGCAGTAATTATTACCCTTTTCTGTGTCGGAAATTGGTGAATTAAAAAGGCGGGGCTAACCCCGCCTTTTTTGCATTTCAAATCTGCGGATTTTCAGTCATAGCAAAGAATAGCCAAGATATTGCAAATATTAGTGTGGGTAGTGTTCGTTACCCCATTTCAGCATGGTATTAACCAACTGCTGAAGTAATTGCTGTAAATGAACAGCCCGTTCAGGCAGATAGGAATAGGGCTCAGTTTCGGACATATAGTTTAACTGTGACAACTCAAGCTGGACTGCATGCTGGTGATTCTGTGGCTGGCCATATGCGCGAGTAATATATCCACCTTTAAAGCGGCCATTTAAGACATGACTGAATGTAGTTTGATGTTCGCAACATTCGAGCAATTGCTGGCTTAACGATGGGTTACAGCTGGCTCCACTGTTGGTGCCAAAATTCAAATCGGGTAGTTGCCCATCAAATAGCCGCGGAATAACCGAGGCAATTGAGTGTGCATCTAACAGTAGTGCATAGCCAAACTTGGCTTTAAGCCGTGCCAGTTCTAACTGAAGTTGCTGGTGGTAGGGCCGCCAGATCTGTAGCAGGTAGGATTGACGTTCCTGCGCTGATGGGTTTTTACCCGCCATGAAGCAAGGACGGCCATCAAATAGTGTTTCAGGGAATAGGCCGGTAGTCGCAGTGGTATAGAGTGGCTGATCGTCCTCAGGGCGGTTTAGATCGACAACCAAACGGGAGTAATTGCCAATCACTATGCTGGCCCCGATATCACGGGCAAAGTCATAAAGGCGAGGAATATGCCAGTCAGTATCGGAAAGCGGACGAGCGGCTTCTGTCAGGCCCGCTTCAACTGTGGGCGTTAGCTGTGTTCCTGCATGTGGAATACTGATTAACAAGGGCAGTTTACCAGCCTGGAAACTCAAAGGATCAGTTAGGTTCATTGGCGAACGTCTCCTTGAAAAACAACAGTTGCAGGTAATTGACCGCCGAGCCAGTAAGCCAGTTCGGCAGGATGCGATAGTGGCCAGTGAACCCAGTTTGCCAATTTGCCTGCTTCGAGGGTGCCCTGAGAGTCCTGTAATCCAAGTGCTTGAGCGGCATGACAAGTGACACCGGCCAGAGCTTCTTCTGGTGTCATTCGGAATAATGTACATGCCATATTTAACATCAAACGCAGAGAAAGTGCCGGGGATGTGCCTGGGTTAGCATCACTGGCGAGTGCCATCGGGACGTTATATTGGCGAAACAGCTCTATTGGCGGGCATTGAGTTTCCCGCAACAGATAATAGGCTCCTGGTAGCAATACCGCGACGGTACCCGCTTTACCCATGGCCTGAACATCAGATTCAGTTGCATATTCAAGATGATCGGCTGAAAGTGCATTAAATTTAGCGGCCAGAGTACTGCCATTAAGTGCAGAAAGTTGCTCTGCATGGAGTTTGACTGGCAAGCCAGCAAGCTGCGCGGCTAAAAATACACGTTCAACTTGCGCAGGAGAAAATGCCAAGTGTTCACAAAATGCGTCTACAGCATCAGCCAGACCTTCAGCGGCAACGTGAGGAATGATGGTGTCACATACAAAATCGATATAATCATCAGCCCGACCCGAATATTCAGGGGGCAAAGCATGCGCAGCCAGACAGGTTGTTTTAACTGTAATTGGCAATAACTCACCCAATTTACGGGCAACACGCAGCATTTTTATTTCACTTTCAAGGCTTAGACCGTAACCGGATTTTATTTCAATGCAGGTCACACCTTCGGCGAGTAGGGGTTTTAGGCGAAATAAAGCTTGTTCAAGTAACTGCTGTTCGCTGGTATTTCGCGTCGCTCTGACTGTTGACACAATACCGCCACCACTAGCTGCAATCTCGGCGTAGCTCACACCATTGAGGCGCTGTTCGAACTCCGCACTGCGATCACCACCAAAAACCAGATGGGTATGGCAATCAATTAACCCCGGGGTTATCAAGCCACCTTGGTAAACGACTTCTTGTGACGCACTGACCGAGGGCAATTCGTTATGCGGCCCAATCCAGACTATTTTTCCGTCAGTGACTGCCATTGCCCCTTGCGGTATCAGGTGATATTTCCCTTCACGCATGGTCACGATATCGGCACCGTACCACAGACTGTCACAGTGAATTGTTAACACCATCTGACTCCCTAAGAATGCACAGAATTAAGTTGTATATACAATCATGGACAACCTAGCGTATAAATTCACTATCGGCAAGATAGGGATTTAAACAATTGCGTAACACTTCGCAGTTCTTGCAGAGAAAAAAAATTGATCAGGACGTCACGGTACCTTGTGCGGTAAAACGGCCATAGAGTTGATAACGGGAACCCGGATAGAGCAGTTGAGCGGCAGTCACAATTGCTTTCCCGTACCAAGTTCTGCGGCGAATCAATAAGCAGGGCTCATGTTCACTTAGTTGCAGCAACTGGCGCTCGGTTTGAGTGGGGATCACAGCTTCAACAATATGTTCACCTTCGGTTAATGGGGCAGCCTGGGTGAGGTAGCTGTAGGGCGTTATTTGATTGAAATCCTGTTTCATGTAATCGGGTGCGGTACTGGGGTTAACACAACGGTTTTCGACTTGAATAGGGGTGTCATTCTCATAATGAACAATTTGCGAGTAGAACAGTAGTTGGCCGGGTTGAATACCCAAAGCAACCGCTTCTTCAGGGCTTGCTGGACGAGCCTCTAATTGTAGGATTTTACTGCTGTGACGATGACCGCGAGCGGTAATTTCGTCAGCAATATTATGGACTTCAAGCAAGGCACTGTGTGCTTTTGCCTCGGCAACAAAGGTACCGACACCTTGCATACGGATGAGAAAACCTTCATTGGTGAGCTCACGCAGTGCGCGGTTAATGGTCATACGGCTGACCCCTAACTCGGCGACGAGCTCACTTTCTGAAGGAACGCGTTGATGTGGCTGCCAGACCCCGGTTCTAATCTGGCGAATGATAGCCAATTTAACCCGTTGATAAATTGGCGCAGGAATATCGTCCATTACAGCACTTAATTTTAAGACCGTTTGCTGTTCCGCCACGGCGTTAACCTCATCAAATAAGAGAATTTATAGGGTAAGTCTACGGTTGAATTTAGCCGGTGTATATGTATATACAAGTAAGTGATTTAATTAATTGACGCAGCTGCTGCTTAGCGCGTTTGACTCTGAACCAAATATTGGGATATCGCTATGCCAGTTTATTTTACCAAACGTGCTTTTCTATCTGATGGATGGGCAACTGACGTACAGATTACGGTGGATGAACAAGGGGTTATTCAGCGTATTATTAGTGGCAGCAGCAATGAAGGTTGTCAGGTTTTATCCGGGCCAATAGTACCGGGAATGCCAAATCTTCACTCTCATGCTTTCCAGCGGATGATGTCTGGTTTAGCTGAAGTAGCGGGTAATCCACAGGACAGCTTTTGGACTTGGCGGGATCTGATGTATCGCTTGGTTCAGCAATTGACGCCAGAACAAGTCGGGGTGATTGCTCGTCAACTGTATATAGAAATGCTGAAAGGCGGCTATACCCAAGTTGCTGAATTCCATTATTTACATCATGGCCCTGACGGTATCCCATACAGTAATCCTGGCGAAATGACGTCACAACTGAGCCAAGCTGCGCAAGATGCCGGAATAGGGATGACTTTATTACCCGTGTTATACAGTTATGCGGGGTTTGGTGCTCAACCCGCTCAACAGGGTCAACGCCGTTTTATACAAAACACAGAAACCTACCTCAAGCAGCAGCAAGTTATTCGCCAACAGCTGGCAAATCAACCACTACAAAATCAAGGGCTCTGCTTCCACTCATTACGTGCTGTAGAGCTGGGCCAAATGCAGGAAATTTTGCAAGCTTCGGATAAACAGTTACCGGTACATATTCATATTGCTGAGCAGCAAAAAGAGGTTAATGACTGTCTGGCCTGGAGTGGGCAACGACCGGTCACTTGGTTATACGATAATTTACCTGTCGATAGTCGCTGGTGCTTGATTCATGCTACGCATCTGGATGAAACCGAGCTTGTGCGTCTGGCGAGCAGCCAAGCTGTCGCGGGTTTATGCCCCACAACAGAAGCGAATCTGGGGGATGGTATTTTCCCGGCAGTGGATTATTTACATCATCAAGGGCGATGGGGAATTGGCTCTGATAGCCATGTTTCTCTTGATGTGGTGGAGGAGCTACGTTGGTTGGAATATGGTCAACGTCTACGGGATCAACGCCGTAATCGGCTAACAAATGAAAAGCATTCTGCGGTGGCAGATTTACTTTATAGCCAAGCGTTGGCAGGGGGGAGGCAAGCTTGTGCCAGTAAAATTGCACAGTTGGCTGAGGGATATCGTGCTGATTGGCTAGTTTTGGATGGTGACGATCCTTACATTGCCGGTACAGAATCTGCTTCTTTATTGAATCGGTGGTTATTTGCGGGGGACAAATCGCAAATTCGGGATGTTTATGTGGCGGGCAAAGCGGTAATAGTGGATAGATATCATCCAATGCAACAGCAAACTGCACAGGATTTTCTGGCTGTATTGAAAGCCTGTCAACAGGAGGTCTGATGAGCTTTACCGTTTTTGATTTTGCCAGCTTACCGGTAAGTCGTTGGCGAAATGGTGGCGGAGAAACCCGTGAAATTGTGTGTTGGCCTGTCGGGGGAGATGATTTTGCCTGGCGCGCCAGTATTGCGACGATTGAACAAGATGGTCCATTCTCAGTATTCCCTGATATAGACCGGTCCATTACCTTACTTTCTGGGAAGGGCGTCGTGTTATCCAGCCCAAACTGGGAGGCTCACACACTTTCACAGCCATTACAACCTTTTGCTTTCCCTGGGGATATTCCTATCCATGCACATCTGCTTGGGGGGAGTAGTCAGGATTTTAACATCATGACTCGGCGAGGTTGCTGGCAGTCTTCAGTAACATCTATTAGCTCAGCACAAGAACTACCCGTATCTCATGGTGGGCTGATTTATGTTGTGAAGGGAAAATGGCTCATTAGTCACACAGAAACTCATGAGCTAACCGCTTCGCAAGGCTGCTGGTGGTTACCTGCTATCAAAGGGGGACAACTACAACCACTGGTTGCGGACAGTTGTTTGTTGTGGGTAGACCTGTTTCCCGAGAGATAGGATATTAGTCGGCTCGGTCTTTTGAACTTAACACTAACCTATTGATTTAAATTATTAAACCATCATTTGATTTCATCAAAAACACCCAGTATATGCCCGATATTTAAGAGTGAATGGGCATATACTCAGGGCTTTCCGCTATTGCCTTCTTCCATTTTTCTCTTCTGCTTAAATCCGCTATAGGTGATTTTGCCGCAGTTTAATCATGCGTCCATTCATTGGCTGGCGCTTAAATTACCAGCATTTGTTAGATCCCTGTCATAGTTTTGTTATTTGCTCGATACAAAACACATATTTCGGTTGTTTGGTGTTAAAAATTTCAATAATCTTAATTTTGAAATAAATATTTAAAAAACGAAGGAGGGATTGTCATTAGAAAGTAAAAAATATTAATTCATTATTTTATATTGAGTTATGAAATTTGTAGGCCGGGGATGGGGCGGTTGCATTCACGGAAAGCGCACTGAGATGCCTAAAATAGCTATGTTTATCACTGACCAAGTTAAGTGGTGGTAAAAAAATATTTTCAATAAGTAGGCATCGAAATGTTAATGCATTCCACTATTGAAGGGTATAGATCATGAAGCTGAAGAAAATCATTATTACCTCACTCGCTATCTGTATGCTGCCATTGGGCGCCTATGCTAAAGACTTGAAGATTGGCGTTTCTATGGCCTACTTCGATGACAACTTCCTGACAATACTGCGTCAGGCTATGCAAAATAAGATGAAAGAAGAAGGGAATGTCTCTGGGCAATTTGAAGATGCAAAAGGAGATATTGCTCAACAAATTCAGCAGGTAGAGAATTTCGTCAGTCAGGGGGTCGATGCCATTATTCTCAACCCGGTTGATACTCAAGGTGTGAAGCCAATGATTAAACTGGCTGAGCAGGCCAAAATCCCGCTGGTCTTTGTAAATCGTCGCCCTGAAATAACCTTACCTTCTGGTATGGCCTATGTTGGTTCTGACTCTGAACTGGCAGGGCGCTTACAGATGGAAGAACTGGCAAAACTGATGGGTGGAAAGGGTAACGTCATGATTCTTATGGGCGAGCTCTCAAGTGAGGCGACCCGAGACAGAACCCGAGGTGTTGAGAAAGTTGCGGCTCAGTATCCAGACATTCATATTATTGATAAACAAACTGCAAAATTCTTCCGCAAAGAAGCTGTTGATGTTACTACCGATTGGATTCTTTCTGGGCAGCAAATAGATGCAATCGCTTCAAATAACGATGAAATGGCTATTGGTGCTATTCTTGCTTTAAAACAAGCCAAGAAAACAGGTGTGGTGATTGGGGGGATTGATGGCACGCCGGATGCACTTGAGTTTATTAAGAAAGGAGATCTTAATGTCAGTATTTTCCAAGATGCGAAAGGACAAGGAGAAGGGGCAGTAGATACCGCTATTAAATTAGCATCTGGTCAGAAAGTAGAAAGTAGCGTGATGATCCCTTACCAGTTAATTACCAAAGATAATTATCAAGATTTCGCCAATAAAAACAAAAAATAAAATAGAAACTATTCTTAGTAAGTAATTAACTCAATAACTTGCGGTGAATAGGTTAATATATTTTTAAAGTTAGAATTACACGCAATAAAATGTGTGCTTTGACGCTATTTTAATAGATAGATAATGCCGTATTTATCATTTTATTAAGTGAATAAATACGGCACGTTCAACAGAAGATAATGAGATGATGGAGATGGTCATATGTATCCTTACATTCTCGAGGCTGAAGGTATCAGTAAGCAATTTCCTGGTGTTAAAGCACTGAATAAAGTGGGCATAAAAATAAAGCCAGGCAGTGTCCATGCATTAATGGGAGAGAATGGAGCAGGGAAATCAACACTTATGAAGTGTTTGATTGGAATATATCATCCAGATGAAGGCACAATAAAAGTAAAAGGTGAGGTCGTCACTTTTAGCGATACTTTAGACGCGCTTCATGCGGGTATTGCAATGATTCATCAGGAATTAAATCTGGTGCCACATATGACGGTGGCGGAAAATATTTGGCTAGGACGAGAGCCTGTTCACTATGGGTTAGTTAATCATGACTTGCTCAACAGTAAGACGCGGGATTTATTACAACATCTCAATATAAGATTAAAACCAGAAATGGTCGTTGGTGAGTTAAATATAGCCAGTCAACAAATGGTCGAAATAGCCAAAGCTGTCTCTTATGATGCCGATATTTTAATCATGGATGAGCCAACGTCAGCATTGACTGAAGGGGAGGTTTTTCACCTTTTCGCGATCATTAATGAATTAAAAGAACAAGGCAAAGGCATTATTTATATCAGCCATAAAATGGATGAAATTTTTGAAATTACGGATGAAGTCAGTATTTTTCGTGATGGAATGTTTGTTGCTACAGATAAGACAGAAAATCTGACAAAGCAATCTTTAATCACCATGATGGTTGGTCGTGAACTGACCCATATGTTCCCAAAATTTAATAATAACATTGGCGAAGAGGTGCTTAAAGTCAGTGCATTGCGCCGTGATGGTTTGTTCCGTGATATTTCATTTACGGTTAAACGAGGTGAGATATTGGGTGTGGCTGGCTTAGTCGGCGCGGGCCGCAGTGAAGTGATGGAAAGTCTATTCGGCATGCATCCAGCAGATAGTGGCGAAATTTTTATTGAGGGCTTGCCTGTCAACATTGACTCACCCTCAAAAGCTATTGAACAAGGGTTGGCTTTTTTGACCGAAGACCGCAAGAAATCAGGATTATTTCTCGTGCTGTCGGTGGTTGAGAATATGAGCATTGTGAATCTTTCAGAGTATATCAATAAAAAAGGTTTCGTCAGTCATGGGCAAATGGCACAAGACTGCATGGAGCAGATTAAAAAGCTAAATATTAAAACACCTACCATGGACCAAATTATTAATAATCTGAGCGGCGGCAACCAGCAAAAGGTTTTGATTGCACGCTGGTTATTAGCTCAGCCTAAGATACTTATTCTTGATGAACCCACTCGCGGTATTGATGTCGGGGCAAAATCAGAGATTTATCGCTTAATTAGTGAATTAGCCAATCGTGGTGTTGCCATCATTTTAGTTTCCTCTGAATTACCTGAAATTCTAGGAATGAGTGACAGAGTTATGGTTATGCATGGTGGTCATATTACGGGAATATTAGACAAACAAGATGCCAGCCAAGAGAAAATAATGGCGCTAGCCTCTGAATAATTGCAGGAAGGTAATAATAATGAATAATATTAAAGCTGATAAATCACTGACGACTAGCTCGATAAAAGAACATTCGTTTATGTCCGGATTAAAAGGTAAGTTACCTAAAGATACCGGTATTTTTATTGTCATGATCGGCATTGCATTAATCTTCGAGTTTCTTGGTTGGTTTATCCGTGACCAGTCATTTCTATTAAATCCTAATCGATTATTATTGATTATCTTGCAAGTTGCAATAATAGGTATTATTGCTGTCGGAGTGACGCAGGTCATTATCACCACGGGTATTGATCTTTCCTCTGGTTCTTTAATTGCATTAACTGCTGTGGTTGCCGCAAGTTTGGCACAAACATCTGATAGTATTTCTCCAATGTATCCACACCTATTGGATTTGCCTGCGGTTGTTCCTATTACTGCAGGAATAGGGGTAGGGATTCTCTGTGGCTTTATTAATGGCTTCCTAATTACTCGCACCGGGATCCCGCCATTCATTGCAACTTTGGGGATGATGGTCTCTGCCAGAGGGCTGGCTCAGTACTATACCAAAGGTAATCCGGTCAGTTTTCTCTCTGATGATTTTACGGCAATCGGTCAGGGGGCAATGCCCGTTATTATTTTCTTAGTTGTCGCTGTCATTTTCCATATTGCATTAAAACACACTCGCTATGGTAAATATGTCTATGCCATTGGTGGAAATATGATTTCCGCGAAAGTCTCTGGCATTAACGTTAATAAATATCTGGTGATGGTTTATACCATTGCCGGTGGATTGGCTGGTTTAGCTGGTGTGGTTCTGGCGGCGCGCGTAAGCAGCGGGCAATCCAGTATGGGTCAATCATATGAGCTGGATGCCATCGCCGCTGCAGTGATTGGTGGTAGCAGCTTGATGGGGGGCGTTGGGCGCATTACCGGCACAGTGATTGGGGCGGTAATATTGGGATTGATCAAAAGTGGTTTTACTTTTATTGGTGTGGATTCATACATCCAAGACATTATTAAAGGGATTATCATCGTCAGTGCAGTAGCTATCGATATGCACCGTAATCGTAAAAAACGCTAGTTATTCAATACCAATTCCGGATGGCTTGAAAGTGCCAAAGCTATTGATTGCTTGATGTGTAATGGTATAACATAACACATTAAGCAATCAGCCAGGAGGCACGCATGCCAAAGAAACTTACCCATTTACCACTAATAGCACTCAGCATTTGTCTCTCATTGACCAGTTTTAATTCGTTGGCCCACGGTAAACATAGCCATGGTCACGAGCATCAACAGTCGGATGTTGCTCGCAAAGCGAGTGAAGGTATTTTTGCCGATAAAGATGTCAAAGATCGGTCGCTCAGTGATTGGGACGGAGTCTGGCAATCTGTTAATCCCTATCTGTTAAAGGGAGATTTGGATCCGGTACTCGCCGATAAGGCGAAAAAGAACAAAGATAAAACAGTTGAGCAATACCGAGAATATTATAAAAAAGGTTATGCCACCGATATTAATATGATCGGTATTGAGAATAACACTATTGATTTTCATACTGCTGAGGCGGTTAGCTCCTGCCAATATACTTACTCAGGTTTTAAAATAATGCACTATGAGTCAGGGAAGAAAGGGGTGCGCTATTTGTATGAGTGTAAAGATGCTAATGCCAAAGCGCCTAAATATGTCCAGTTTAGTGACCATATTATCGAGCCGCATAAATCCCATCATTTTCATATATACATGGGTAATGAGTCACAAGAAAAACTCCTCAAAGAAATGGAAAACTGGCCAACCTTTTATCCAATATCTTCGGACAAAGATGAAATTGTTCACGAGATGCTACATCACTGATGTTGCCCTAATCAGTTATCCTGTGTAACAACGAAGCCGCGCAGTCCACCTTGCGCGGCTTCGTTTTAGATAAAAGAGTATTTACCAGGTAGTAATTCTGCCATCTTGCACCGGGCGGGTGAATTTGAAGCTCAACTGGTTAGCCGGTTTATTACCAACGATATTGTTATCGATATGTCCATCATCCTGTTTGTCTCTTCTGAGTTTTTCATATTCATTTTGTGAAACCCGGACACCAAATTTCGAAACGAGTTTCTGTTCACCTGTTTCACTGTCTTTGACCATCATAGGGAAGAGTTTATCGCCTGGCGTTACTGGTTCGACAATCAGATACCAGCTTCTGCCATTTGAGATATCGTAGGTACGTTCAACACCTGATTTTTCACCCACACGATCGATAATAATCAAACTGAGTGGCTGTTTAATAAAGTCATAAGTCTGCTCAAGTTCTTTCATTGCGTCGACCCAAGCAGAAGGTGGACCTATATTCACCAGATCTACGCCAACTAACATTTTCCGGGCTTCAGCAATTTGCTCTGCAATTATTGCTCTATCTTGCGGTGAGAGCGGAAGGTTACGGAGATCTTGGGTTCGGCGATCCATCGACTGATATAAACTCTCGCGAGTCTGCTCTTTATCATAAGCTGCAAAAGCGGCATCGACCTGCGCAGCAACATTCTCTGCATTTCGTGACAGAGCTAGAGTCGCACCTGCGAGGATAGACGCAATTTCTGGTGCCCGCTGGGTATAGAGTTTGAGGTTCGGGTCTTGGGTTATTTGGTTAAGAGTTTCATCCATTTTTTGCAGCCGTGGCAGACTGTCGACTAAGTCCTGAGCCTGCGTGAGTAGTGATGTCTGCTGCTCATTCCCTTTACTTAAGGCCGATAAATAGTGTTGTGAATTTTCTTTTGAGGAGAAGGTTCCTTGGTATGATGGTTCAATCGCCTGTTGGGTAGAATGGAAATCGTCCAATACGCTTTTAGCTTTAGCTATTATCTGGTGGGCCGATTGTGCCGCGTAATTTAGATGCGACAGTTTGATATTATCTATTTGAGTCGATAATTGTTGCGCTTGGGTTGTTAGAGCACTGTTTTGTAATACTTGCGAGGCAATGTCTTTTTCCAATGCAGCAAGCTGGTTTTTACCCACGTAAATATTAATGCCTACGCCGATGACAAGTAAAAGGACAATAATGCTCAGACTGGTTAGCCACTTTTTACTGGTCATATGTAAAAAAGCCACCATGCGCTGGCTAGCATTCATCTTATTGCTTTGGAAGCGTAATCTATTGTCAAACCAGCTTGTTACACCTTGCTCAATCAGTTCATCACTGATACTTACACCGGTACTTTGATAGTAATCACGAATTCGTTGTGCAATACGCTGGCGTAATTTCGGCAGATCCAAATGCTCTTCCAAAGCAATTTGTTGGGCATAGAGTGAGTCAATAATAGCCATGGCACCTAGTTGATCTCTCAGCTTAATCTCATTCATTGGTGCACTCCATTTGGCGTATTCAGTCGATATTTAATATGCATTAGAAACTGTCCGTAGAGCGGAAGTTACCACCACCTGTTGATGACGATGAACTGAATCCACCACCTGAAGATGAAGATGAAGATGAACTGGATGATCTACCATAAGAAGATGATGTTGAAGAAGAACCTGAGTTAGACTCTGAATAAGAGGAACCTGAGCTTCTACCCGAAGAGCGGCGGTTGGATAATATCGCTGCCACGGCAATGGTGGTAATAACATCAGTGGCGGTTGGTGTGGTAGTTGCTAGTCTGACAATATCATTGAGTTTTTTGAATACTTGCTCCAGGCTAGTAACACCATTGAGGAAGCTCTCAAACAGGTCACTATGTTCTTGGCTATGCAGCCATCGGAATTCATAGTCCGAGTTATTAAGACGGCTATTTAAAAATGCCGACTCTAATATAGCTGCGGCAGATGCACGAGGTTTCGCAGTGACAATATATTGCTCTTCCTCACGCCGTGTATCCTCCAGTTTTAGCCCCATCTGTTTTAACCTTTTAAGTTCCCCCAATAGGCGGTCATCATCAGTTGTCACTGTTTTAGCAACCAGTGCATCTAGCTTTTCGAGTGGTAATGAGGCCATTTGTACTGATAGCTGCTTAGCAATACGATCAAAAGTCTCTCCTTCACCAAGCGAGTATTGCTGTACTTTATCTTGTAAATCTCGCACCTTTTGCTGGCTTACCGCCAAGTGTTTTTCTAGCAATTCAAACTGTTGATAGTAGGAAGGTAAATTTAGTTTCTCTTCAACTTTAGTGAGATGATTCAAGTATTCGTTAGTGCGCTTTTCAGCTTGGTCTTGCAATATTTCCAGGCGTCGCCCTGATTCCTTTGGTAGCGCTTGCAGCATCTGGTAATTGGCGTAATTGTTGGTGTAATTAATATGCCGCGCCAGCCAGTTATCCAAATTACGTGAGATAGGCCAACTGCGATAATTAGGTTGGCCATAATTTTTACGAATTAAAAACATGAAGATAGGATGGTTAATATACTCGGCCAACTTACGGTCAGTTTCTGAAATTAATTCGCTATGGTGAATTTTTTGTTGATTTGCTTCATCATAGAATTGAACCATAGTTTGCCGTGTCGCGATGGCATCAGGATTTTGTTGTAGTAATTGCTCTCGTTCAGTCTCTAATGGTTCAATTTGCTTGCGCAATGCTTGCAACTGCTTTAGCTGACGGAGAATATCGTTTTCATTGAGTTGCAATTCTTGTTGAGTCTGGGCGAGTTCATGCTGCAGATTATCCAGTAAATCTTGCACTATCTTAATGTCATTAGCTCCACTGTTGTCTTGTAACAACAGCGATGCCATTTGCTGATAAGTGGTCGCAATTCTTTGTTTTATTACCAGTTGTTGGTGGCGTGTTTCTGCCAGATCAGATTCTGTTCGGGAAAGGCGTATCCGGCTCTCTTCCGCCAATTGCTCAAGGATTTGGCTTAATTGTTCAGCTTGCATTCAGTCACTCCGCACTCAGCCCTCTTTTCGTAAGAAGGGCATTTGGGTTTATTTAGCGCGAGACTTCCGCTTTGGTAACAACATCGGCAAAACGACGTTTTCCCTCTTCAACAACAGAAGCCAACTCATTGGCATTATTCGTTGCTTCAGTTCGCAGTTCGTCAATCATGCGGTAGCTGGACTCTTGGAATGACACGATTGCATTAACCAGAGCACGGACTGAGTCGGCTTTTATGGTCGAGCCATATCCAGCGCGTAATCCATCTTCCAGTTGCTGGTTACCTTGGGTTGCAATGATTGTCAGGCCATCATTGATGCCGGTTTTCATTGCTTCCAGTGTCTGGGTGCTTTCGGATAAACCTTGCAGTGATGTCATTGAAGCGGAAAGGGCTGTGAATACGATTTCGTTAGTGCTGAAAAAGGTGACACTTTGGCGATAAACTCGCTCCTTGATGGCATTAGTTTGCTGAAGGCGAGCAAAAATAGCTTCTGCGGCGTTATATGCAATCAGAAGATTATCAGTCAAATCTTTAACTATCTGATAGCGTTCGTCTTCTTTCTGCATTGCTCTTATGGACTCATCGCGGATAAGCTCTAATCGTGAGAGCTCTGCGGCGTCGCCACCTTGATATTGTTCAGTGGCTCCCTGTGTTTGCTGTAATAACACTCGGCTGTTTTGCAAATTATCTTGTGCAATAGACAATACTGTTTGGGCATCAACATGCGCTTGTTTCAGGCCAAAACGGAAGTCTTGATAGGCATCCAAAATGGCTTTTTCACGGCTGATCTGCTCATTTGAGGCCTTAGCAACATCCAAATAGGTTTTCTTGATGTCATTGAATCTGTCAGGAATTGAACCGCGGCGTAACGTCATCCAGCCAGATTTTATACGCTCGATGACATCGAGCTTGCCATCTTCCAGCCAACCGACCATCTGTGTGGCATCTTCACGAATGGAATCAAATGCAGCAACTATTTTTCCTTGTCGGTTAGCGACATCCATATTGGCAATATTGTCGCGAACCACCTCGTTAAATGAACTTTGCTGCTGTAGCGTGCGACCAATCGCCATCACACGGTTAGTATCAAGGTCTGCGATGGCGTCGAGCAATGTTAGAATGGGAGCATCTGATTCTGGTGAAAGGACAATCCCTAACTTTTGCAATTTTCGAATGGCTTGAGAGGTATAAGAGGCCAGCATATTATTCATTATTGATTCCATTTTTGAGGAAGAATCCTGCTATAAATTTGTCTACATCATTATTTGCTAAGTTAATTCTGTCAGAATATCAGCTTTTCAATACATTAATTATCTCACAGTGAAATAAAGCTACCTGAATAGGGTATGTTGCAGGTCATCCCATCGGTTAATGAAAAAGAGAAAATCGAGCCTTCTCAATTTGCGTCATGTTGATATGTGATGTGCGTAGAACTAATTTTCATTAAAATTGAAATGTTGTTTTGATAGTGATATCTTCGCTATAATCAAGCCAAACAACACATTCAATGGACTCGGTTTCATTGACCAAATCGGAGAGAATATAATGAAAATTGCACTGATGATGGAAAACAGTCAGGCAACTAAAAACGCGATTATCCTGAAAGAGCTGAACGCCGTAGCCTCAGAAAAAGCGTACCCGGTATACAACGTGGGCATGAGTGATGAAAACGATCATCACCTGACTTATATTCATCTGGGTATTATGGCCAGCATTCTGCTTAACTCTAAAGCAGTCGATTTTGTGGTAACTGGCTGTGGTACTGGTCAGGGCGCAATGATGTCATTGAACATCCATCCTGGTGTTGCGTGCGGCTATTGCATTGATCCAGCGGATGCTTTCCTGTTTGCTCAGATTAATAACGGTAATGCCCTGTCTCTGCCATTCGCCAAAGGTTTTGGCTGGGGTGCAGAACTGAATGTGCGTTATATCTTTGAGAAAGCATTTACTGGCGTTAAAGGTGAAGGCTATCCACTGGATCGTAAAGAGCCGCAAGTTCGTAATGCGGGTATTTTGAACCAAGTGAAAGCCGCGGTAGTGAAAGAAAACTATCTGGATACACTGCGCGCGATCGACCCAGAATTGGTCAAAACTGCGGTGAGCGGTGAACGCTTCCAGCAGTGCTTCTTCGACAACTGTCAGGTTGAAGAAATTAAAGCATTCGTGAAACAAGTTCTGGCGTCATAATCTCTCATGTCGCAATACCAAGGCTCCTTTTGAGGAGCCTTTTGCTTATCTGAGATGGACTAAATAGGATGAGTATCAAGGATTAGCACTTAGGTGTGGTTCCTTGTGCGGGCAGATAGCGCAGGGGATCAAGGGCGGTCGCCCGGTAACGAATTTGGAAATGCAGCATCAGAGTATCGGTTCCCGAACTTCCCAATGTGGCTATTTTTTGCCCAGCTTTCACATCCTGCGCATTCTTCACCAGCATGGTGTCGTTATGAGCATAAGCCGTAATAAAGTCATTACCGTGCTTAATCATGATTAGATTGCCATAACCGCGTAACTGATTCCCAACGTACACGACACGTCCTTTGGCTGATGCATATACCGGCTGCCCACGTTTGCCCGCAATATCAATACCTTTATTACCGCCATCGGCAGTGGAGTATTTCGATATCACCTGACCACTGGTTGGCCAACGCCAGCAACCACCTGCTCCTGGTGGCGGTGTGGATTTAGTTATCGTAGAGCTGGAAGATTTACGTTTATTCGACGCCAAACTTCCACTAGAGGTAGCGCTGTTGAGTCGCAGTTTTTGCCCAACTTCTAGCCGATAGGGCGGGCTGAGTTTGTTGATTCGGGCAAGATCACTGACTTCGCTGTCACTGATCCAGGCAATAAAATAGAGAGTGTCGCCGCGCTTAACGGTATAGGACTTATCGTTGTAACTGCCTTTCGGTAACGTGGAATAGTCGCGCTTTGATTTGTTTGAGCACCCAGCCAATAGCAAAATAGTTATTGCATATAACGCCAACCGTGGCCACAACCGCATTCTGCTTTTTGTGTTCAAAACGTTTCCTTTGTCATCAAAATATCAAGCACCCTCAGCCACCTATATTAACATTTGAATGATAAGCGTCAAAAGCCAGAGCAAGGTTATTGCCTGAATTGAGGGGGGATGAGAAAAACAAAAGAAGCTCGGCACCTTTTTGCAGGGGATCATAAAAACAGAAACCCAGCAATTGCATGGGTTTTTGTACAACAACCTAGGGTTAAAAGCCAATTGAGAGTGTATCAGCTTGCCAGATTGCTAAATCGCGTTTTACTGAATCAAGCTTGGTATTCGCCGCTTGATAAGCATCTTCCCCCATAAAGAAGTGCAATGGCGGGTTGGTTCACTGCATGCTTAACATTAGCTTCATCATTCAAATCGACACTCAGAGGCAGAAATGGTGGCGACGTCATGCCCGGCGGCTAATAATTGTTGCGTGAATATCAGGCCAAGGCCTTTCGACGCGCCTGTAATCAACCAGGTTTTGGTGGCAGTCATATTATTTATATCTTCACTATTAGGTTGCTTTCATTACAGGGATATCAATCAAGAACGTTGAAATAGAGCCCACCTTTATTGACCAAGCTGCGATTGGTTAATACTGTCAATTTCTTATCCTGCAACATGTCGGCTGTAGCCTGAATGTAATGCTGAAAATGCGGGGTCTGGCGATGAAATTCATAGGCTGCATCACCCGCATAGATTTCCACAAAACGCCACTGTTCAGGATGGCCTTTCACTGTGGCGGCATACATCGCTAACACGCCGTCCTCTTTTTCCATTGCCGCTTTCATTTCATCGATCACAATCTGGCGGAATTGCTCATTGACGCCGTTTTTCAGGGTGATTTCCGCATAGCGCATCACCGGTTTATCTGAGACGTTGATTACCCATACAGGGGCGGCTTTTTCCGCGAAAAACTGAGCCTCGGTTTCGGTAAGTTTTTTATGCTCGGTGAGTAAACTGGGCGCTTTCGCTTGGTAAGCCTTGAAATGAGGTGACGCAACATGCGCCTCATAAGCATTTCTATCCTGATAAATCTCGAATAAATATGACAGATTTTGCTTATCTACTGGGCTAACCGCATACATCGCCAACACTCCCGGTTCGGTGCTGACAGACGCTGTCAGGTTCTCCTGACCGGCCAAATTAAATGCTTGTTGCTGATTATCCTGAATGCCAAGCTCAAAAATCCGTAAAAGAGGTGCGGCATTAGCCACTGACATGAGGCTGACAGAAAATAGGGTAGTGGCGGCCATGCTGGTCAGAAAATTCATACTGTTACCTCCTTTGTTGATGATTTTGACTCTACCAGGGCATGGCAGAAAGACCTGATGCCCTGGCTCGCCCTACGTGACGACGAATTATTTATCTGAAAGTGCTGCTAACAATTTTTGTTGGAACTGCGCGATGTGTGGCTTATTCGCACCGGCGACGTCATGAAATACCAGCGGCTTCATATAATTCATCCCAACATAGAGCGCACTGGCTTTCATTGGTGTCAATACTTCATCCATGGTGCTTTGAATCAATCCATCATGAGAATAGGTATATTCACTCGCACCCGCTGAGGTGACGACCAGCATCTGTTTATTTTTGAGTGCATCGCCACCCGGGCCGAAAGCCCAGCCGTAAGTCCAGACTTCATTTAAATAGGCCTTCAGCATAGGAGTGATATTGAACCAGTGCGTTGGATAGATAAAAACAATGCGATCAATATCTTCGTAAGCTGCCTGCTCTGCGGCGACATCAAATCCGTTCAGGTTATTGCCATAGAGAGACTCAAGGTTACGTACCTCTACGTTCTCTATTCCTTCCGCTGTCTGCTGCAATGATTTGATTATTTTTGATTGGGTTGGATAGGGATGCGAAACAATAACTAAGCTTTTCATTCTCTATTTCCTTTATTCATTTTTTACTGCTCACCCTTGATGGCGGAGAGTATGCCGCGGTTTATTGATAACTTTAATGGCAGCTATGGTTGAATCATATTCAACCTAAGGTTAATAATTGATGGGGAGCTGTCGGAAATATTGATTTCGCGAGGAAGGGATATGGAATTATCACAGCGGGTGCGGGCCATTTTGTCTTTTGTTGAGGCCGCTGATTCTGGCAGTTTTACTGCCGCGGCCCGTATTCAGGGCATCAGTGCTGCTGCCGTCAGTAAAAATATCGCCAGCCTTGAACAGGTTCTCGGTATACGTCTGATGAATAGAACAACAAGAAAGCTAAGTTTGACAGAGGAGGGCCGTGTCTTCCTGAAACAGGCCCGTATTGCTATTGAGGCGCTAGATACGGCTGCGGATATGGTGGTCGCACGCAAGATGGAGACCAGCGGGCATGTGCGAATTTCAACCAGTGCGGCATTTGGCCGCGAACAATTATTGCCCGCATTACCGGGCCTGCGATCGCGCTATCCGGCCCTGCCGGTGGAAGTTGATTTTGATGACAGAGTGACGGATTTGGTTCGGGATGGTTATGACCTTGCCATTCGTGGTGGCCGTATCGTGGATTCGTCATTGGTGTCGCGCCCGGTTTGTCATCTCAATATGATTTTAGTTGCCGCGCCAGAATATCTGGCTCTGCATGGCGTTCCTCACTCCCCAGCAGATCTTGATAAGCATCATTTAATCGCCAGGCGATTTTTGGGCGGGCGCGTTGCGCCTTGGGGATTCCGGGCCACGGATGGCAGTCTTACCACGGTGGAGCCGGATTCAGCGGTGGTCACCATTTCAGCGCCGGAAGCTCAGGCTCAGGCCGCCTGTTTGGGGCTTGGCATCGCACAGGTCGGGGTGCACCATGCGCTTCAGCATCTGAAGTCAGGGGCGTTGAAGATAGTGCTGTTTGGTCAACATGACCCGGGTAACTATGAAATGGTGATTCAATATCCACACCGGGCACTGATAGCGCCGCGAGTGTGGGTTACGGTGGAATATCTATTGTCGCGGTTTAAACAGGACGAAACGCTGCAATTCCCACTCGATGAACTGTCGCGTTTTCAGTGAAGAGTAAAAATTGCAGTGCGGGTTGATAGGCCGGGCAAATATCATCACCCGGCCTGATAGTGGAAGGAAAATTATTTGATGTTAGCCACTGGTGTGGCTTCGATGACCAGCGTTTCCAGTGGTTTCAAGGTGATAATCACCGGTTTGCTATAGTCTTTGGCCAGACTTGCGTTGGTACCGTACACCGTTTTGAGGGTGAAACGGGTAGCTTCACCACTCGGGATTTCAAAGTCTTTGGTCAGGTCTAAATAGTAACTTTGTGCTTTATCTGATGGGTTACGTAGACCAAAGATAGCTTTATCTTTGCTCCATGATGCCCAGCCATACACCGCCAGTGCGGTAGGATCACCGCCAATCCAGTGGGTATCAACCAACACATCACTATTTTCCCTGGACCATTTCGCCGCGTCTGCCAGTGTGTCCCACTTGTTGCTGTTTAGCATTGACGGGGTGATATAGAGTTCTTGCAACTGAGTCCCGGTCGCAAAGTAGCTCCACACCTGATCAGCAAAATCTTGGTCGGTTTGTACTTTTTCCAGCCCAAAATAGGCATTTTCGGCGCTAACAATACCGTGGTACATCAGCGAGTTTATCGGGAACAGCGGGCCTTTGCGCACAATAGAACGATAGGTTTCGGCATCACGATAGGTCATCCATTGTTGCGCTGGCGAGCCTTTACCAAAGACGTTGATATCATCGCCCTGACGCCAGATAGAGTCGGCGTAGAACAGCCATGAAGGGCTGGCATTGGTGCCGGTTGTCAGGTTGATAAACAGATCTTTATTGGCCTCACGCATGTTCTTAATCAGCTCGATGGAGGCGTCAAAATCGGAGGCAAACTGGCTACCTTTAATATGAGAGTTGGCGTTGCCCATGCCGTCCAGTTTAAAGGAGGTGATATGCTCGTTTTTAATGAGTTTAATAATCTGCTCATTAAAATTACGGAAATAATTTGGGCCGGAGAGAGCGAATTTCCCATCTACGGTTTCGAAGCCATTCTCTTTGGCGTGAGAAACACGAATATCGCGGGGCTTGTTATATCCACCCCACGGCGATAACCACAAGCCCACCGAGGTATTCAGGCTGTCGGCTTTTTCTTTCACCACCCCAAATCCCTTACTGAACGCTGGGCCAAAAAGCCATTTGCCGGTGCGGTCATCCCAACCATCATCCAGTAGAAAACCGTCCAACTGTACGCCACGCTTTTTAATCAGTTCATCGGCGTAAGTGTCCATCCGGTCGAGCACTTCTTGTTCGGTATACGTGGTGAAGAAGCCGATATCCATCCAACTGTTGTAGTGAAGATACTGCTGATAAGGGCGAGGGCGCATCGCATTGATAAATTGGTTAAAGCTGCGGCGCAACTGGTTATTTTCTTCAAAGGTGCCGAAATAGGTGGTGAAAGTAACGGGCGCATCAGTTTCAATCGGCGTTTTTAATTCTACATTCAGATTGGTTGTAGTTTCATACGCATAGGTATTGACGATAGGTTTTTCCGGCAAGATAAAGAAGCTATCGGCGATAATCGGCGAGCTATTAATTGCGCCATCAACGTAAGGGGCTTGTGACTGCCCTTTGGTTGGGAAGAAGGTGATTTTGGCTACCTCACGCGCCTTACCTTTTGCCTTAATCGTATAGTCGATGCTGGCATATTTCCCTTTTAATACATTGAGTACCACGCTGACATCGAAGTCTTTATGCTCGTAATCGATGTGAATAGCATCATCTTTCTGAGTGACATTTTTAATTTTGAAGTCGGCGGCGTGGATAACGTCTTCATTGGGGAGGGTGAGGAAAAACAGCTCCACTGGAGCAAGTTTGTGGTCTGAAAGTTTATCTTTCACCACGACAGCTGAATTTTTATCATCAAATGAGAGGGACAGTTTATCGTTATTCAAGAGGTATTCGGCAGCAAAAGCGCCGTTGCTCACCAGTAACAATAAGAGCGAACTCGGTATGATTTTCTTCATGCGGATGTCCTTGTTATTTGAGGTCCAGAAAAGGTGTTGGCAGTTTTTCAGCTAGTGCTTTGAATCGGATAGGGCATTAAATTAAAAAGTGTTTCTAATCGAACAAGTATTGAGTTGATAGCGTTACCCGGCGGTCACCGGGCAACATGCTAAGCACAACCTATTTATAGCGAGGCTTCAGTTTCAGGAATTAATTTGTTAGCAGATCCACAGACGGTCACCTTACTGCGTACCACTTCTTTCATGGCGTCCATACCGACTCGCATGTAATAGCGCGGGTCATTGCCTTCTGGATTATCGGCAAACCATTTTTTCACCGCCGCCGCGAAGGCAATTTTTAGCTCGGTTGCCACATTGACTTTGCAAACACCCAGCCCAATAGCACGTCTGACATATTCATCAGGGACATCACTTGCGCCATGTAAAACCAGCGGAATATCAACTGTTTCCCGGATTTCTGCCAAACGCTTAAAATCAATTTTGGGGCGTTTAGTATAGAGGCCGTGGGCGGTTCCAATGGCAACCGCCAAGCTATCAACACCGGTGAGTTCGACAAAGCGCCGTGCTTCTTGTGGGTCGGTCAGAAAAGCGCTCTCTTCATCGACATCCATATCATCTTCTACGCCACCCAGACGGCCTAATTCAGCTTCGACGCTGCAATCGTTGCGATGACAGAAATCAACCACCGTCTTCACCAATTGCACATTCTCGGCAAACGGGAAGTGGCTGCCGTCAATCATGGCGCTGCGTACCCCGGCGTTAACCTTACGACTGATATCTTCCAATGATTCATGATGATCAAGATGTAACGCCAGCGGCATGTCATAGCTTGCCGAATAAGCTTTACACAGCGCATAGATCTCTTCAAAAGCGATGTGTTTAAACGTGCCCGGCGTACCGGCCAGGATCACCGGCGACTGCATTTCTTTGCAGACTTCGAGGATTGCCTGAATAGTTTCCGCGTTATGGATATTAAACGCCGGTACCGCGTAGCCTCTTGCTTGCGCGTCCTGAAGCAGATATTTGGTAGAAATAATACTCATATAATGATCCTCTCAGCCTTTCCACGGGTGAATAACCACGCCTTTCACTACACGGTTAACTGTCCCGCTGGCGGAAGGGGTATCCGGAGTAATACCTGCTTTGATGGATTCGGTCAGGGCAAAAATTTGCGCGTACATCAGGAAGCAGAAGGCCTGTTCGATATCAATAAAGTCGCGGGAAGCCGGTAGCTGAATAGAGGGCCCGGCTTCGATTTCTGGGCTGGTGGTGGCAGAGACCGCCACGACACGCATGGCTTGTTGGTCGCGGTGCAACTCAGCTAGCAAGTCGAGATCGTATTGGCGGGTGTAAGGGTGGCTGGAAACAAAAACCACCACCAGTGTTTCGCCATTGACCAGTGACTTTGGCCCGTGGCGGAAGCCGGTAGGCGAGTCATAAAACGCGACCAATTTACCGGCAGTGAGCTCTAATACTTTCAGTGCCGATTCCCGCGCCACACCTTGTAATCCACCGCTACCGAGGTAAACAATTCGTTTGAACGGCAGGTCGCCAAACACGGCTTCACTCAGGTTACCTTGTGCGGTAATGATCTGCTGACAGCGGGTGGCAACATCTTGGAAGCGAGTGCTGCTGATAACCTCAGGAGCAAAAACTGCCAGGCAGCTTGCCATCATGGTAGTGATGCTGCTGGTCATGGCGAAGCCGCGGTCATGGGTTTCTGCTGGCATCAGCAGCGCCAGTGCATTGTCGCTTTTCGCTGCATTTTGATACAGGCTGCCGGCTTCATTGCAGGTGATGACCAGATGATGACACTGCTTGACTAATTGGTTGGCTAAATCCACGGCGGCCACACTTTCAGGGCTGTTACCTGAGCGCGCAAAGGAGATAAGCAGTGTGGGCTGCTCGGTAGACAGATAGTCAACCGGGTTGGTGACGAGGTCGGTTGTCGGCACGGCGACAAAATTTTTCTCAGTATGGCGTGATAGCCATGGCGCAATAATATCACCGATAAACGCTGAGGTTCCCGCACCGGTCAGGACAATCTGTAAATCAGGTTTTTGCAACAGTGGCGCAAGGAAGGCATCGATATCATGACGTAAGCTTTCAATATTTTTCAGGGATCGGATCCAGCACTCAGGTTGTTGGCGAATCTCTTTTTCAGTCCAGGTCGAGGTGTTGGAAATACGGGCAGAATGGGTTTCGTTCATAACTCAGTCCTTAGCAGTGCATATTCAAAGGGTCAGCACAAAGCAGCACATGGTAATCTTTCGTTTTGTTTCATTTAACCCGCTCTGTGTTTAAATGAGAATCTATAGAAAAGAAAACGAAAGGTCAACAGAAGAAAAGAAATAAAACGAAAAACGTGATGTGAAAAGCAGTAAATCTCTTAAATGCTGTTGATTTATATATGAATATTGTTTTTTATAGTAGATTGATGCGAAAAGTGCGAAAGGAAAAGAAAGGTTTGTGACAGTGCGAGCCACAAACCAATGTGATACGTAATGAAAGGGCTACAGGAGAACCGGCAAGCCATCAATCCAAATAGTTTGCAGTTTGAGTTGGGAATCAAGCGCAATGATATTGGCGCGTTTATTCACTGACAGTGAGCCATAGGTTTGCTCAAGCCCCAGCATGCGGGCGGGATGCAGTGAGGCCATATGGATAGCATCCGCCGCCGGTATACCCACGTCATTAACCAGATTTCGCACTGCGGCATCCAGCGAAAGCGTACTTCCAGCCAAGCCTCCGCTAACCGTGCGGACAACCCCCTGCTGCATTGTTACCGGGTGACCACAAATCGAATAGTCACCATCTGGCATCCCTGCCGCACTCATCGCATCAGTTATCAATAATATTCGCGGCTTGGCGCAACCACAGCAAAGGCTCATTACGGCAGGATGCACATGGTGACCATCGGCAATCAACTCAAGCCAGGCGCGCGGGTCAGTTAACCCCGCACCAACCATGCCGGGGTTACGATGATGCAGGCCGGTCATGCCATTAAAGCAGTGAACTAGCCCATCAGCCCCAGCATCAAAAGCACGGCATGTTTCTTCATAACTCGCCGCGCTGTGGCCGAGCATGACCTTTACCCCGCGGCTTTTCAGATGTTTAATGGCCGCTAGCGCACCGGGTTTTTCAGGTGCCAGCGCCACCACACGCAATGTATTCCGCGAAATCTGAATCAATCTATCGAGCTCGGTAACATCCAGTTCGCGGAACAGTTCTGGCGGGTGCGCCCCTTTATTCTGTGGCGTGAAATAGGGGCCTTCAAGATAGCTTCCCAGCACGGTGGCCCCTTTCCCTCCTTGATGGCAGCGCTGAGCGATACGTTGCAGTGCGCGCGCTATTTCTTCCAATGGGGCGGTTACGGTGGTCGGCAGCCATCCGCCCACCCCCTCACGCGCTTTATGTAATGCCAATCGGCCCAGCGCGTGGGGATCGTCATCCATCACATCAACACCGTCGCCACCGTGGACATGAATATCAATGTAGGCAGGGCACAACAGTTCAGCATCACGCAACGTCACGCCGGTTGGGATTGGCTCGATGGTGACGATAGTGCCGCCATTGATATGCAACTGGTGATTGTCGAGCCAGCCTTGCTCCGTAAGAACACGTCTGGCTCGTAGCAATACCGTCATATTCCTTCCTCAACGGGTGCTGCTTCGCGATAGCGCCCCATCTCGTCCACCAGACTGGTCAATCCCCGGTGACCACATTCGAGCGCCATGCGGCGGAACTCTTGGCTACTGAGGCCTTCGCGCTCCAGCACCATTTCCAGCAAGAGCTGTAAATTTACACCGGTGATCACTTCGCGGTCTGCTTTCTGCATTGCCAGCGTTGAGGCTACGCGGAAGGGGGTGCCGCCGAGTAAATCAGTCAAAAAAACCAGCCCTTTGCGCTCATCCAGACTGGCTAACGCCTCTTCAAACTGAGCCGTCAGCAGGGCGGTGGAGGAGCTTTCAGGAAAATCGATGGCTATCACTTGCGGTTGTTCGCCAAGTATTTGCTTCATCGCCTTTTCCATTCCGGTGGCAAACCCACCGTGGCCACTGAGAATAATGCTTATCATCTTGTTTTATCTCGCTTATTATTTTCTCTCGCGATTATAGGAAGTGGCAGAACTTGCCAACAATTCCTAACACTACCGTGAGCCCGATGAGTCGCAGAGGACTCCAGCCACGGCGTACCAGCCAATACATAGTCAGGGTGTATAGCAGTGGAAGAAAAGCTGGCATCAGTTTATCGATAACATCGGTTTGTAACTTAACCACCGCGTCCCCGGCAGTGATTTCAAGTGTGGTGGATAAGCGAACGTAGGTGGCCACCAGAGCGCCAATCACCGTCATCCCAACAATAGATGCCGCATGGCTTACTTTACGCGTATTGGCTTTAATGAGTGGGATGGCCGCCACACCCATGCGGTATGCATAGTGGGCCAGACCGAAACGCAGCCCAAGATGAACGACGTTAAACATTACCAAAAACACCACCGCGCCAAGAATCGATCCTTGCAGGGCCAGACTGGCCCCAATACCACCGCAAATAGGGAGCAAGGTCAGCCAGAACATGGCATCGCCAATCCCGCCAAGTGGCGCGCCAACCGCGATTTTGGTGCTTTGGATGCTGTTGACATCCTGCTTTGAACGCTCCATCGCCAGAATGATGCCGATAACGAAAGTCACCAGGAAAGGATGGGTATTGAAGAATCCCATATGGCCTTTCATCGCCCGCGCCAGGTCATTCTTATTGGTATGGATCTTTTTCAGCGCCGGTAACAGACCGTAAAGCCAACCAGAAGCTTGCATACGTTCATAGTTAAAGGAGGCTTGCAGCAGCATGGAGCGCCATGCCACACGGTTGATATCTTTCTTCGTCAGTTCGGCACCGATAGTTTGATCTTCATAGATATTGTCGTTGCCATCAACCACCGACTTTTCCGTTACGCTGACGTCTGGCAAAACTTGAGTATTAGATACCATCTTCGAATTCCTCTTGCTCAGTACGGGAAGGCTGCTGCGCCGGTGGGTCTTTACGCATAAAATCAATGATAGCCATTGCCAGTGCGGCGGCGGCGATAGCCAGCACCGGCAGTTTTAGCCAGGCGGCAGCGACAAAACCAAGAATAAAGTAGGGGATATAAATGTTTTTCATCATGATTTTCAGCAATACGGCAAAACCGATTGCTGGCATGATGCCCCCGGCCACGCCAAGGCCATCGATCAGACGGGCTGGCAGGACATCGATAACTGTTTTTGCATGCTCCGCGCCAAAATAGATGGGCAAGAATGCACACAGAAAATAGAACGTCCCCAGTGCCAGTAAGGCCAGATAGTTAACGCGCTCAATGCCGGCGGTATCAGCATTTGCCGCCATTTTGTCGCAGCGTGCCATCACGCCAGACATAATGGAGAACAAGAACGTAATCCCCATTTGTACTGCTACGGCGAAGGGGACTGCCACCCCAACGGCGACCTCTGGTTTTACGCCAGCGGTAATAGCAAAGGCAGTGCCGACAATAGTGCCGATAATCACGTTAGGAGGCTGGGCACCCGCCAGTGGAGCAAGCCCCATCCACACCAGTTCCAATGTACCGCCGGTCAGAATGCCGGTATGAAGGTCACCCAATATCAGGCCAACCAGTGGCCCGAGGACCACCGGGCGGTGCATATGTGTCAGGCCGTTGAACATATCCAGACCTGCAATAAAGGCCAGAATCCCCAACGCTAATGCCTGTAGTAAGCTAATTTCCATAGAAAATACCTCAGAGGAGTTTGTAGAGATCCTGAGCGGGCTCGGTTGGCACGCCCTGAATAAAACATTCCACCCCTGCTTTTCTCAGGCCATAAAAGGCGGCAATATCCTGATCGTCAACAGAGACAGTTTTTGCTATTTGTTGTTTACCGTCGGCGTAATGCATATTGCCGACGTTGATGCGAGTCACCGGTACATCACCGTTAACTAATGTCAGAAAATCTTCAGGGTTCTTGCAAACTAGCAAAATTTTCTGGCGATCAGCGGCGCGATGAATATTGTCGATGACTTTTTGCAGTGACCAGAAACGGACAGAAATCCCTTCCGCCAGCACCATTTCCATCAGACTTTGCTGCACCTGATCTTCGGCAACTTCATCATTAGCCACTAACACCAGATTCGCTCCGGCAAAACCTACCCACTGGACGCCAACCTGACCGTGAATGAGGCGCTCATCAATACGACTTAATACAATGTTTGGCATGTTTTCTTCCTTATTATCATTGTGTTAATTGGATGGCGATGTTCCCAGGCAGGCAGCATGGTACTGGCGCAATACATCCTGGATATGATCGATAATCAGTTCGTGCGGTGTTGCTGCAAAAAGGCCTTCACGGACCTTAACGTATTGAAGAGGCAGATACTGACTGATTAAAGGCAGTGGAATCGATTCATCCTCCAAATTTTCTATTAATTTGGAATAAGCCTTGTCAATGTCCTGATCGGGCCAGTAGTAACGAATGCGGTCGGAGTAGCTATAACCTCGAGCCAAACGACGTTGTTCACCATTACCGTGATAGTGGTGTTGCCAATATTCCGGTTGTTCCTGCATGACATTTTCCAGTACATCCCGCAAACCTGAACGCTGATGTGCTGGTTGTAATTCCTGTTCAATCGCGGCCAGTGAAAAAAGGGCTTCACGTAGCGCGAAAGTGAGCGCCGGGCCTACTTTCAAAATCGCAAAGTGATGCTGAACGAGCTGCCGTAGGGCGAGTGGGGTCTGATAATCGGTGGAGTGAGCCTCAAAGACCATGGTGTCAAATTCTTCGATCATTTGACTGAGAGCCAGCGATTTCTCCGGTTGATAATCAATAACATGGGTATGGTCGAATTCGACACCCGGTTGGACGACCAACCCGATAATCCGCGGCCATAGGTCACTCAAGCCCTGTTGTTCAAAAGCGTGGCGGTGAGCTTCCAATGTGGCTTTTGCTGCTGGTGGTGAGGTGACAGCCAGTGTTGATAGGGTTTCATGCGCACCACCGGGAACCGGGACTTCGGTGCCGATGACATAAACCAAATCAGAGGAACCATATTGTTCCTTACGGGTTTGTTCTGCTATCAGAGCCAATCTGGCAGCTCTCTTAGCAACAATTTCATCGGTTAATGGCACCGGGTCATCAGCACAAGACATACTGCAATCAAGGTGGATTTTCTTAAAGCCCGCAGTAACATAGTGGCGAATGAGTTCTTCCGCCTGAGCCATCGCTTCTTCTGCAGGGGCGTTTTGCCAGCGGTTAGGGCCAAGGTGATCGCCACCTAAAATCAATTGGTCGCGAGGAAACTGATGGTCATCGGCCATTTGTTCAACAAAACCACGGAAATCAGCCGGAGTCATGCCGGTATAGCCGCCATACTGATCTACCTGATTGGAGGTCGCCTCTATTAATAAGATAGATTCTGCCGCCCGGGCGTGGCGTATTGCTGCTTCCAGAACCAAGGGGTGTGCAGAACAGACGGCAAAAATGCCACATCCTGTATCCTGTTTATGGTCGGCCACAAACTCGGTTAAATGTTTCACTTTCCTCTCCGTATGGGTTTTAGGTGACTTTTATCTTTCGATTTGTTTCAAGGATACTGCTTTATCATGGAATAAAAACAAAACGAAAGATAATAAAATTGGGATCTGTTTCGCAAAAGAAACATAATGAAAGGGTGTTTGGCCGGAAAGAAGTCTGGTTTTGCGCAATGTTAAGGCTTGCTTTCCCGCAAAAGAAAGGTGTTAATAGGCAAAGTGAAAAGAAACGAAAGGCTTTTAGAAAGGATTTCCTATGAGCAATACTGATTCAATAGCAGACAAACGTATAACGGGTACAAGTGAAAGGCGCGAGCAGATTATTCAACGCCTGCGCCAACAAGGAAGTGTTCAGGTTAATGACTTATCGTCATTCTTTGGTGTTTCGACGGTTACGATCCGCAATGATCTGGCTTTCTTGGAAAAACAAGGAATTGCGGTTCGGGCATATGGCGGCGCGCTCGTGTGCGACTCTGGAACCCCTGCGCTTGAGCCGACGGTAGAAGATAAAAGTTCCCTTAATACATCACTAAAACGCAGTATTGCTCAGGTGGCCGCCAACCTGATTAAACCGGGGCACCGCGTCATTCTGGACTCCGGCACCACCACCAATGAAATTGCACGCCATATGCGCCATCATAAGGAGGTCATTGCGATGACCAACGGCATGAATGTGGCCAATTCATTGCTAGATGCTGAAGGAGTGGAATTGTTGATGACTGGCGGGCATTTGCGCCGTCAGTCGCTTTCCTTCTATGGCGATCAAGCCGATCAATCCTTACAGAATTACCACTTTGATATGTTATTTCTTGGGGTGGACGCCATCAGTCTTGAGCGGGGCGTAAGCACACATAATGAAGACGAAGCACGGCTTAATCGCCGTATGTGTGAAGTCGCGGAGCGGATTATTGTGGTTACTGACTCCAGCAAATTTAATCGTTCCAGTTTACATAAGATTATTGATACTCAGCGCATACATATGGTCATCACCGACCAAGGCATTCCAGCGGAAAGTTTGAATGGGCTACGTAAAGGTGGGATTGAGGTTATTCTGGTTGGGGAGTAGCAGCCGGTTCTCACTCATGCAAACATTTGGCTTCATCTGAGATAGTGACAGTGATGTCCACAATACAAACAGCCCGCAATCGTTATAGATGAGCGGGTTTTTGTATTCATCAGGATTATCTGATAATTGCTGGTTTAACTTATTGTGATAATGATCATTTCGTCCAGCGAATTATAATGCTATTTAATCATTCATCCTGATTAATGTTGGAGTCATTATGAACAATTTAGAATTGCAGGCATTGCGTCAGCTTTTTTTTATGAGTTATGACGAGGCGGCAAATTATATTGCAGGCGATAAAAACACAAAAATGTGGCAACAATGGGAAAATGGAGAGCAAGAGATTCCCGTATCAGTGGTTGAAACAATGACTTTGATGAATGAAAAAAGAAAAGAAAGGGTTAATGCCATCATTAAAAAGATAAATAATCGTATTGGGAATAATACTATGCGCTTTTTCCCCGATTATAAGGAATTTCATGCTGTTTATGCTGATGCAGACTTTTTAGAATGGAAAATATATCAATCTGTTGCTGCCGAACTTTATTCTCATGATCTGGAGAGATTGTGTTAACCGCGCTAGGAATTTTGTGACCAATGAATAAATTTACTTTCTGAAAAGAAAGTATCTTGCATTAATTATTCCTTGATGGCCTAAGCATATTGACACTTCAAGGAAATTAATTACTGGTTTTAATAATATGACTCTCATCATAAAAATGAATAATATGTATCCTTTCACACAAATTTAAAAATAAACACCTTGTGTGTTATTGCCTATTAGCGGCATGCTCACTGCTCTATATTCATCATTAAATACCATCTTTTTAGTCTTTGCTATTAAACAAATACCACCTTTGTTAAATCACCAATCTACATGTTTCGATAATGTTGCTAAATAGCTGTCAGTGGCGTTGATAAAAAACACAATTATAACAGAGCAAGTAGACCAATAGCATCCTGATAGGCCGTCCATAGACATAATCTATGAATTGCTTTCAAAAAATGAATTATTTATTGCTAGACCGGATTGTTAGTATGGAAATACATGAAGTGCCTAGCCTTTCAGGATTATTTTACTTGTCGCATTGAGTCTGGTTGTCATTTTCTTGCATCACAAAATTCACCGGGAAAGTACCTATAGATCAGGTTTTTTGAGATAAAGAACAGGAAAGAAAATCCTGTAGATCGAATCAAAAAATCCTTTTCTGAAAAGGGTTTATATGAAAAACAATTACATACCTACATCTATCGGCTTGTATATTAATTATCTGGTCCACGGCATGGGTGTCATATTGATCAGTTTGAATATGCCCCATCTACAACAGCAGTGGCACACTGACGCTGCTGGTGTCTCGATTGTCATTTCTTCATTGGGAATAGGGCGGCTGAGTATTTTGCTGGTGGCGGGCATGCTCTCTGATCGTTTTGGTCGCAAACCTTTTGTTTATCTGGGAATGGCCTGTTATCTGGTCTTTTTCCTCGGTGTCCTTGGCACACAAAGTATTGTTGTGGCCTATTGTTTCGGTTTCTTGGCGGGAATGGCAAACAGCTTCCTTGACTCTGGTACCTATCCATCATTGATGGAAGCTTTCCCAAATACGCCAAGCACGGCGAATATTCTTATCAAAGCATTTGTTTCTGGCGGGCAATTTATTTTGCCGTTTATGATTAGCATATTAGTGTGGTTTGATCTCTGGTTCGGCTGGTCGTTTTTAATTGCCGCCTGCGTCATGCTGGTGAATGCACTCTATCTGTTTCGATGCCCCTTCCCACAGCATAAAACCCCAGTGAAAATAGAGCCGATGACGGATACCGCTGAATCTGAAACATCTAAAAGTTATACCTGCTCAATGTTGGATCTCGCCAGCTTTACGCTGTATGGATACATCGCTATGGCGACGTTTTATTTGATTAGCCAGTGGCTGGCGCAGTATGGGCAGTTTGTGGCGGGTATGTCTTATACCATGTCTATCAAACTCCTCAGTGTCTACACCATAGGTTCTTTGCTATGTGTCTTTATTACGGCGGGATTGGTTAAGAAAACGGTTAATTCAACTACATTGCTTATGCTTTATACCTTTATATCTTTCGTTGCCTTGCTAGCGGTGTGTTTATATACCACCGTCACAACCGTGTTTATTTTTTCCTTTGTGATTGGTTTCTCTGCTGCTGGCGGTGTTATGCAACTCGGCTTGACACTGATGGCGATGCGCTTTCCGCAGGCTAAAGGTAAAGCCACCGCTATTTTTTATAGTGCAGGGAGCCTGGCGACATTCACTATCCCATTAATTACAGCCAAACTCTCGCAAACCAGCATCGCCCATATTATGTGGTTTGATGTTGGCCTCGCTGCGGCCGGTTTCTTGACGGCACTGTTTATTGGTTATCGCAGCCGGAGGGAGCAAAGTTATAGCGTAAAAATGAATCAAGTTCAGGCCTGAAAGAAGAAATAGTGTGTAGATAGCAGCGGCTATCTACACGTTAATTTACCGGTTACTTAAATGTCATGAGCTGACATGAACTGAAGACAAATTTCTTAAATGTCTGAGCGGCTGGCGATAATATCTGATTTTTACGGGTTGCCAGGCAAATATAGCGAGTTGGGCCGGGATCTTTGATATGCATGACGTGAACATTAGAATGTGAAAGTGTGCTTATCCGCGGCATAATGGCAATACCGTAATTAATACTCACTAGCCCCACCATGGCCGTATCTTCTTCGACATAGCAGGTTATTTCTGGCATCAGTTTTTTCTGCATAAACATCTTATCAATAAACTGACGTAAGCCACTTTTTTGCGAAAAAAAGATAAATGGGTAGGGAATTGTGTCCTCTAAGGCGATTTCACTTTCATTGCGTAATGCTAATGGGTGATCACGGGAGGTGACGAGTACCAGCTCCTGGCTAATTAGCGGGATAAACTCTATTTCGGGTTCTTCTGGCATTTGAGAGCAGAAAGCCAGATCAAACTTATCAGCTTTTAGATCATCAATAATTGATGACGATGTTCCTTGGTAAAAGCAAAAACGCTTATTTTCATTACCGGGAATATGTATAAAACGGTCAATCAGCTGTGGAACGACGGTCTCCCCCATGGTGTAAATAAATGCCAGCTTGATGGTATTATTTTCACAGCCAGTCATTTGGCGCAAGGCAAGGCGGCCGTTCTCCAACTCAAGCAGTGCATTTTCCACATAAGGTAGAAAGATTTTCCCACTCTCTGTTATTCGCACATTTCTGCCGGTTTTTTCAAACAAAGTGACGCCGAGTTCTTTTTCAAGCTCAGATATAGCATGGCTTAAAGATGGCTGGGCGATAAACAGACTTGATGCTGCTTCTGTGTAATGTTGTTTTTCGGCTAAGCGCTTAAAATAGTGTAATTGTTTTAAGTTCATTCCGTTTCCCGTGGCGCTTTGTTAATTTTGCCCTCACTGTAACACTGTCATTTCAAGAGCATTATGGTCAATTTGACTCATAGTTGAACATACGGCAAACATTCTGTTTGTACCACTGACTCGGTCACATAATATTGTGGTGCGTTTTGGGCATTATCTGATTTATTGAATGAAAATGGATGCTGACTTACCTAGGATATGCAAAATCATTATGGCGTGGTGCAATATAATATGCACTTTTAACCATTGAGGAAAATAAACCGGGTAAATAAACTGTTAAATACGTTAGCAATAAGTCATAGATGGATAATAGCAGTTGATGAGGGTGATTTTTTCAGATAGATGCATATCGCAATAATGTCTACTGGCTCACAGTAATAACGTCAATTTATTCTGATTTTTATTTTACAAATCTATCATGTTCAGCATATTAATTTTTATATTTAATAAGTTTTAACTGACTCACAAAAATTAAGCATTCATACTGTTACCAAGTAATTCTCTGGTCTTATCGTAATGTTGTATTGGTTTTGTAAAATCAACACAACCTAACAACAATATTTCCGTGATTTCCTATTAGTGGTCTGCAATAAAATTGAAAATGAAAACCTCATATTACGTATAAATCAAGGTTGGTGTTATATACATTATATAGGGTTGGTAGTTTATTGATGTTTTATAAGAATGTACTTAATAAAAAATTAACAATAAACGGAGAGAAGCATGAGCCAGAGCAAGGCCTTCAATGCGCCATTTTTATTAGCTGCCATAAGTATATATCTAAGCTATTTTCTTCATGGGATCAGCGTTATTACCTTGGCGCAAAATATGACTCCCTTGGCAGAAAAATTTAATACCGACAGTGCCGGGATAGCCTATGTGATTTCTGGGATAGGTCTGGGAAGATTAGTCTGTATCCTATTCTTTGGTGTTATTTCTGACAAGTTCGGTAGGCGCTCAGTTATTTTTGTCGGTATAGCATTATATATCCTATTTTTCTTCGGTATCCTCGCCAGTCCCAATCTGATTGTGGCCTTTATTCTGGCCTTTTGTGTGGGTGCAGCGAACGCAGCATTAGACACTGGGGGCTATCCCGCATTGATGGAGTGTTACCCGAAAACCTCCGGCTCTGCTGTGATTCTGCTTAAGGCCACCATTTCCTTTGGGCAAATGTTCTATCCGATGCTTGTTAGTTTCTTGATGGTGAGTCAGTTGTGGTTTGGTTATGCCATGATCATTCCGGGCATACTGTTTATTCTGGTCACTCTGCTGGTGATGAAGAGTAAATTTCCCAGTCAGACAGTGGATGCCACTATTGCCAAAGACTTGCCTCAGATGAGCAGTAAGCCTTTAGCATGGCTGGAAGGTGTTGCCTCAGTGGTATTTGGCGTCGCGGCATTTTCTACATTTTATGTCATCGTCGTTTGGATGCCAAAATATGCAATGGCCTTTGCCGGAATGGCAGAAGCTGATGCATTAAAAACTATTTCTTACTATAGTTTAGGCTCATTACTGTGTGTATTCCTCTTTGCTTTCCTGCTTAAAAGTATGGTGCGCCCTGTGTGGGCCAATGTATTTAATACCGGGCTATCTGTCATTGCCGCTGCTGTTATTTATCTGTATCCATCTCCGTTGGTATGTAATGTCGGGGCATTTGTTATTGGTTTCTCTGCCGCGGGTGGGATATTGCAATTGGGTGTCTCGGTTATGTCTGAATTCTTCCCGAAAAGCAAAGCCAAGGTTACCAGCATTTATATGATGATGGGTGGGTTGGCGAATTTTGTTATTCCGCTAGCTACCGGTTATCTATCAACTATTGGCCTGCAATATATCATATTACTGGACATCGCATTTGCTCTTGTTGCCTTCCTCACCGCGATAGTCGTCTTTATTCGCTACTATAAAGTCTTCAAAATTCCACAAAGTGACTTCCGCTTTGGTGAGCGATTCTTTCAGTGACTTTATTGCTGAGAACAAATAAGAGAAATATTAATTAAAGAAATCTGAATATACCCATCTTTAGTGAGGAGTTGTTAATGGACGTTACTGCAAAATATGAATTGATTGGGTTAATGGCATATCCTATCAGACATAGCTTATCGCCAGAAATGCAGAATAAGGCATTGGAAGAAATGGGTCTGCCCTACACTTATATGGCTTTCGAGGTGGATAATTCCACTTTTGGCAAAGCTATTGAAGGTCTCAAGGCATTAAAAATGCGTGGCACCGGCGTGTCTATGCCTAATAAACAGTTAGCCTGCCAATATGTCGATGAATTAACACCCGCGGCCAAATTAGTGGGTGCCATCAATACCATTGTTAATGATAACGGTTTTCTTCGCGGATATAACACTGACGGGACCGGACATATCAAAGCAATCAAAGAAACCGGTTTTGATATTAAAGGTAAAAAAATGGTACTGGTAGGTGCGGGTGGTGCATCTACCGCCATTGGCGCACAGGCGGCAATTGAAGATATCAAGGAAATAATGCTATTTAACCGACGCGATGAGTTTTATGAAGAGGCACTCGCTTTTGCCAAACGCGTTAATGACAACACCGACTGTACTGTTACGGTTAATGACTTGGCGAACCAAAAAGCGTTTGCTAATGCAATTGCCAATGCAGATATTCTTACTAACGGTACAAAAGTGGGAATGAAACCACTGGAAAATGAAAGTATCGTCAGTGATATCTCTATGCTGCGCCCTGAGCTGCTGGTTTCTGAGTGCGTATACAACCCTCATATGACTAAGCTGTTAGAAATGGCCATGGAGGCTGGGTGTAAAACTGTTGACGGATATGGGATGTTGTTATGGCAGGGGGCTGAGCAGTTTAAGCTTTGGACCGGAAAAGAGTTCCCACTGGAATATATTAAAAAGGTTATGGGGTTCAACGCATAGTTATCCTCTTTGGGAGCATACTGGCTGATGCCAGTGGTCAGGCATTAATGGAAGGGACAAGAATGAAAACCGTAACAGTAAAGAATCTGGTAATAGGTGAAGGTGCTCCTAAAATCATCGTGTCATTGATGGGAAAAGATGTACCGGCGATAAAGTCAGAAGCCCAATATTACCAAGACTTTGATTTTGATATTCTGGAATGGCGTATCGATCATTTTGATGATGTGAAAGACGTCGAGAGCATTCTTGAAGCCGCACAGCAACTCCGAAATATTATTCATAATAAACCTATTCTCTTTACCTTTCGTACAGCTAAAGAAGGGGGAGAGAAAGAGATATCGCCTAATGATTATCTTGCTCTAAATAAGAAGATGATTGATAGCGGCCAGGTTGACATGATTGATTTGGAGCTTTTTACTGGCGATCAAGACGTCAGCGCCACGATAGAATATGCTCATGCTAAAGGTGTAAAAGTTATCATGTCTAATCATGATTTCCATAAAACCCCGCCCAAAGATGAGATTGTTAAGCGCCTACGTAAAATGCAAGATCTTGGGGCCGATATTCCTAAAATCGCATTAATGCCCCAAAACAAAAGCGATGTGATGACACTGCTGGCGGCGACATTGGAAATGCATGAAAAATATGCCGATCGTCCAATCATTACTATGTCGATGTCGAAGTTGGGAATTATTTCCCGTTTATCGGGTGAAGTCTTTGGCTCGGCAGCAACCTTTGGCGCGCTGAAACAAGCATCTGCGCCAGGCCAGATAGATATTAAGGAATTAAGGTCTGTCTTAACAATAATACATCAATCCTAATTTAGTGATTATTTAACGGTTATTCAGCGGTCTCTCAGATTCCTGAATAACCATTCCTACCCGATATTTATTTAAAATGCCCTAGCGGCAATATGGTGTTTTATTCTCTTGATGAAAATAAATTAATTTAGCCATGATTAGTCGCATCTATAAAATTGGAGAAATTATGAAACTGGAAAGACCGAAAAGAATTAATGGTCGGGTTCCCGTTTTATCCGCTGAGGATGCTGTAAAATATATTCCGGATGAAGCGACACTTTGCGTATTAGGTGCAGGTGGTGGGATTCTTGAAGCAACAACCTTAATTACAGCCTTAGCTGAGCAATATAAAAATACGCAGTCACCTCGTGATTTATCTTTAATTAGCCCAACAGGGTTAGGCGACCGGGCAGAAAGAGGCATTAGCCCACTGGCTCAAGAGGGATTGGTCAAATGGGCACTTTGTGGTCATTGGGGGCAATCGCCACGTATTTCTGATTTGGCTGAACAAAATAAGATTAGTGCCTATAACTATCCGCAAGGTGTTTTAACTCAGGTTATTCGGGCATCTGCTGCTCACCAACCCGGTATTTTAACTAATATAGGTATCGGTACATTTGTTGACCCACGCCAGCAAGGGGGGAAACTCAATGAAGTGACCAAAGAAGATCTGATTAAATTGGTTAAAATTGATGATCAGGAATACCTGTTTTATAAAGCCATCGCACCAACGATTGCTTTTATACGTGCCACGACTTGTGATAGTGAAGGTTATGCATCTTTTGAAGATGAAGTAATGTATCTGGATGCCTTGGTCATCGCACAGGCCGTACATAACAATGGCGGTATTGTGATGATGCAAGTGCAGAAGATGGTTAAGAAAGCCACTCTTCATCCTAAATCTGTCAGAATTCCCGGTTATCTCATCGATATAGTGGTTGTCGACCCAGCACAAACTCAACTCTATGGTGGAGCGCCGGTTAACCGCTTTATTTCCGGTGATTTTGTGTTGGATGATAGTACCAAGATGACGATTCCGCTGAACCAGCGCAAGTTAGTTGCCCGCCGTGCACTGTTTGAAATGCGTAAAGGGGCCGTCGGTAATGTGGGAGTGGGTATTGCGGATGGTATCGGTCTGGTTGCCAGAGAAGAAGGTTGCGCTGATGATTTTGTATTGACGGTAGAGACCGGCCCAATAGGTGGTATTACAACACAAGGTGTGGCTTTTGGTGCCAATGTTAATACCCGCGCTATTCTGGATATGACCTCGCAATTTGATTTTTATCACGGCGGTGGTCTGGATGTTTGTTATTTGAGTTTTGCTGAAATAGACCAACAGGGTAATGTTGGCGTGCATAAATTCAATGGCAAAATTATGGGCACCGGTGGCTTTATTGATATCAGTGCCACCTCGAAGAAAATTATATTTTGCGGAACATTAACTGCAGGCAGTCTAAAAACAGAAGTCAGTGAAGGAACACTGAAAATTGTCCAAGAAGGGCGAGTCAAAAAATTCATTAAAGAAATACCGGAAATAACATTTAGTGGGAAAATTGCGCTAGAGCGTGGCTTAGATGTTCGTTATATCACTGAGCGTGCGGTATTTACATTAAAAGAAGATGGTTTGCATTTAGTTGAAATTGCCCCCGGCGTTGATCTGGAACGGGATGTGTTATCGCAAATGGACTTCAAACCTATTATATCCAGTAATCTCAAATTAATGGATGAAAGGATGTTTTACGATAACGTCATGGGATTTATTTTGCCTGAAGATAACTAATGTAGGGGAGTGAAGAATATGGATTTTAGCTTAACCGAAGAGCAAGAGTTATTGCTGGCCAGTATTCGGGAACTCATTACTAATGACTTCCCCGAAGAGTATTTCAGGACCTGTGACCAAACAGGAACTTATCCCAAAGAGTTTATGCGGGCGTTATCCGATAACGGTATTTCCCTGTTAGGGGTACCAGAGGAATATAACGGGATCCCTGCTGATTATGTCACGCAAATGCTGGCGCTAATGGAAGTCTCAAAATGCGGCGCACCGGCATTTCTAATTACTAATGGGCAATGTATTCACAGTATGATGCGATTTGGTTCGCCGGAACAATTGCGGAAAACGGCGGAAAGTACATTAGCAACCGGTGATCCGGCTTATGCTTTGGCCCTTACCGAGCCCGGTGCGGGTTCAGACAATAACAGTGCCACGACCAGTTACACACGTAAGAATGGCAAAGTGTATTTGAATGGTCAGAAGACGTTTATCACCGGGGCAAAAGAATACCCTTATATGTTGGTGCTAGCGCGAGACCCTGAACCGCAAGATCCTAAAAAAGCCTTTACACTGTGGTGGGTTGAGTCGAATCGCCCTGGTATTAAAATCAACCCATTGCATAAAATTGGCTGGCACATGCTGAGCACGTGTGAAGTCTATCTCGACAATGTCGAAGTAGATGAAAGCGATATGGTTGGCGAAGAGGGAATGGGCTTCCTGAATGTTATGTATAACTTTGAGATGGAGCGCCTGATTAATGCGGCTCGCAGCACCGGTTTTGCTGAATGTGCTTTTGAGGATGCCGCCAAATATGCCAACCAGCGTATTCAGTTTGGTAAGCCAATTGGCCATAATCAAATGATTCAGGAAAAATTAGTACTAATGGCAGTGAAAATAGAAAACATGCGCAATATGGTGTTAAAAGTGGCATGGCAGGCTGATATGCATCAGTCGTTAAGAACCAGCGCGGCTTTGTGCAAATTATATTGTGCTCGTACTGCACTTGAAGTCATTGATGATGCAATACAAATTATGGGTGGACTCGGTTATACCGATGATGCGCGTGTTTCCCGATTCTGGCGCGATGTTCGGTGCGAGCGGATTGGGGGCGGGACTGATGAAATAATGATTTATATTGCTGGCCGTCAGATCCTAAAAGACTATCAGAATAAGTAACTCGCTTTGACAATCCGTTCACTGCATCAAATGTGAACGGATTGAATTTGAGGTAAAGCCATTGAATTTGCCATTAATCTCACGTTAGCATTTCTGAGCGTTCGCCAAATTCTGCTATATATTCTTCTCTGTTAAGGTCACTTTTGAATTGTTTGCGATATTCAGAAGGCGAACAGCCGACATGCCGAATAAATAATTTCGTGAAGTGATCGACATTTTCATAGCCAACCCGGAAAGAAATTTCATTTAAGCACAAATCGGTATTGGTCAATGCAAATTTTGCCTCGGTTATACGGCGCTTAATAACATAGTTTATAGGCGAAATCCGATACTCTCTACTAAATTCATGACAGATATAACTCACACTGGCCCGAAATTTTTTTGCTAATTGTTCTAAGGTTATTTTTTCTCTGTAATTATTGTTTAAATAAATCAGAATGTCTTTTACCAAGACGTCTTTGATTATATTGCCAGTATTGGTTCGGTAGGCGCTTTTGAAATTCTCATAAAATATAACGGTCAGAAGAGAGCCAAATGCATCATAGACTGATGATGAAAGATTATCTTTCTGTTGCGGTAATAGCATACTGATTTCATGTATAACGTCTTTGTTTTTAACGGCAGAAACCACGGGGTAGGAATTGGGCTGCATTATTCGGTTATCTTCAAGCCCATTTATTTTAAATCCATACACTGCACAGGCATAGGTCGTCGCGGGCGACTCGGTGTCAGAGGCCAGGGCATGCAAGCAACCACGTTCAATAACAATAATATCACCAGCTTGAGCAACATAGTTTGATGAATCAATGGTCAGTTTGACTACCCCTTTTTTTACGTAGATTAGCTCGGTTTCAGCTTCATGCATATGATGACCTGATTCCCAGTTTGGATCGTCGCTAACCACATATCTGGAGAGCTTAGGTGTGAGTCCGTTTTCAAAAATGGCATCTGACTTATTGTCAAAACAGCGCTGATACATGGCTACCTCCATATTTAACTGTGAGATGAACACCCGTCATTTTCATGCAACAGATAACCAGATATACCATGAATTTAGCATGCTAAAACAAGATTGTTTGTGCGCCGTGCAAGATAATATGCTGGTGGGAAGTTTGTTTTAAAATACCAAGTTTACCAATTATTGACGGTTTTACACGTTATGGCGGTATCTGATTTGACTGATAATATACAAAATTAAAACAGAGTTTTTACAATGAGCATTTAATTTTATTTTTGCATAGCAAGTAAGGATTTTTTCTCAAACATACATCACATTTTTTGATGATTATTACATATTTTCTTACTGGTTTTCTCTATCTATTAATGTGGGTTTTATCGCAATTTTATCTTTATATATAACGTGAGAGTGCAAGTTGAAAATAAATAATCGACACTCTGATATCTCTGCGCTGTTTTTTTGCAAGATAGTTGGTAACTAAAACATATTATCATGTCGTTATTTTCCTGACTCAGTATCAATATATCATCATTAGCCTTATATATCCGTTTGAGATAATAGGAAATACTATGAAAATTATAACCTGTTTTAAGCTGGTACCTGAAGAGCAAGACATTGTAGTGACCGCTGAGCACCAACTCAGTTTTGATCGTGCTGATCCTAAAATAAGCCAATTCGACTTGAATGCTATTGAAGCAGCAATGCAATTGTCTGGTGATGATGGTCAGGTAATGGCGCTCAGCGTGGGAGGAAAATACTTAGAAAATACTAAAGTGCGTAAAGACGTTTTATCGCGCGGCCCGCATGAATTGTATTTGCTTCAGGATGCTGCTTTGGAGCTCGCGCTGCCTAAAGATACTGCTCAGGTTTTGGCAACCGCAGCTAATAAAATAGGTTTTGATTTGCTGCTATTTGGTGAAGGCTCTGGTGATTTATATGCCCAGCAGGTGGGGCTATTGGTCGGCGAAATGCTGCAACTTCCTACAGTTAATGCCGTCAGTCATATTCAGTTGCTAGATGGACGGGTTCTGATTGAACGTACTTTGGAAGAGGAAGTTGAAGTGCTGGAGTTACCCTTGCCAGCGGTGCTCTGTGTGACTTCGGATATTAACGTCCCTAAAGTTCCCTCCATGAAAGCCATTCTTGGTGCGGGCAAAAAACCGGTAACCCACTGGAAAGCCAGCGATATCGATTGGACGCCAACTCAACCCTATACCGAACTGGTCAATATCCAAGTGCCACCGCAGGCCGAACGTAAACACATCATTATTGAAAATGACTCTTCAGAAGCCATTGCTGAATTGGCAGAGCACTTAAGAAAAGTGCTGAACTAACCCGATACGGAGAAAAATGATTATGAGTAAATTAACCAATGTATGGGTGTTCAGCGACAATCTTGTTCGCTACGCCGAGTTATTAGCCGGTGCGCGTCAGTGGGGAGAGCAGGTTAACGTTCTGGTTCAGGGCGCTGAAGCCGTTCCGGCGATTAAGCCGCTAGGTGCAGACGTCCTCTATGTTTTGGCAGAACAATCTGCGCTACAGCGAGTAGAAAATTATGCTGAAACCTTGGTTTCTCTGATAGAAAAACCCGCAGCTCAACATTCGCCCGTCACCTTGATCCTGATGTCAGCAACCAAATGTGGTAAAGCACTGGCGGCCAGATTGGGGGTTTTACTCGACGCGGCGGTGGTTAATGATGTCACTTCATTGTCAGTCAATGATGAAGGTACCTGTGCTGAACACCGCATGTATGGTGGGTTGGCCTTTGGCAGAGAGAAAATTATTACGCCGATTGCCATTGTCACGCTAGCGCCGGGAGCGGTCGAACCCATTGCGGCAAACCCTTCTCATGACTGCGCTGTTTATCAGGCAAATTATGTTACTCCGCGCCAGGAAATTCTGTGTAAGGAGCGCCGTAGCAAGTCACTGAGCAGTGTCGATCTAAGTAAAGCCAAGCGGGTGGTGGGGATTGGCCGTGGTTTGGTTTCACAGGCTGACCTTAGCATGGTGCAGGAATTGGCGACGGTGATAGGTGCAGAAGTAGGATGCTCACGTCCGATAGCTGAAGGTGAACACTGGATGGAGCGTGAACGCTATATCGGGGTCTCCGGTGTGTTGCTGAAATCCGATCTCTACTTAACGTTGGGCATTTCCGGGCAGATTCAGCACATGGTCGGGGGCAATGGCGCGAAAACGATTGTTGCTATCAATAAAGATAAAAACGCACCTATTTTCAAATATGCCGACTATGGCCTGGTGGGGGACATTTACAAAGTAGTCCCCGCCCTTATTGAGCAATTATCCCGTTAACCACCTGAGTACTTTGCCACTGTTTGCTCCCTTATTTTGCGGTGTCACTCAGGCACCGCGCAAGATAGCGGAAATCGTGGCGGGGTAAGGAGTCAAGCAATGTCGGAAGAAAAATTCGATGCCATCGTCGTCGGCGCTGGGGTCGCGGGTTGTATTGCGGGCTATGTCATGGCTAAAGCGGGGCTGGATGTCCTGGTCATTGAGCGCGGGAATACCGCCGGAAGTAAAAACATGACCGGAGGGCGTCTCTACGCACACAGTCTGGAGAAGATTATGCCGGGCTTTGCACAAGAGGCTCCGGTCGAGCGTAAAGTCACTAAAGAAAAGATTTCGTTTCTCACTGATGAAAGCGCCGTCACCTTGGATTTCCATAGTGAACAGCCGGATATTCCACTTAAAGCCTCTTACACCGTGTTGCGCAATCGGTTCGATCCTTGGTTAATGGAAAAGGCTGAAGAAGCGGGCGTGCAATTTATCCCCGGCGTCAGAGTCGATGCTTTACTCCGTGATGGCAATCGGGTCACTGGTGTACAGGCTGGCGAAGATTCGTTGGAAGCGAATATTGTCATTTTGGCTGATGGCGTTAATTCGCTGCTGGGACGCTCGATTGGAATGGTGCCGCCGCCGTCGCCTCATCATTATGCCGTAGGGGTCAAAGAGGTGATTGCGCTGTCGCCATCCCAAATAGAAGATCGCTTCAATCTCTCTGCTGGCGAGGGGGCCGCTTGGTTGTTTGCCGGGTCTCCTTCTAATGGTTTGATGGGGGGCGGATTCCTGTATACCAACCGCGATTCCATCTCGTTGGGATTGGTTTGCGGGCTGGCTGACATTGAGCACGCCAGCAAAAGCGTGCCACAAATGTTGGAAGACTTTAAGCAGCATCCAGCCATTCGTCCGTTGATTCAAGGTGGCACATTGCTGGAATATTCAGCCCATGTGGTGCCTGAGGGCGGGTTAGCGATGATACCGCCGCTGGTGAGTGATGGCGTGATGATTGTCGGTGATGCTGCGGGGCTCTGTTTAAATTTAGGCTATACCATTCGCGGTATGGATTTGGCGATTGCATCGGCAGAAGCTGCCGCACTGACTGCCATTGAAGCGAAAAAACAGCAGGATTTCTCTGCTAATGGGCTGATGGGTTACAAGAAAAAACTGGAACAGAGCTTTGTGATGCAGGATATGCATCATTTTCGCAAGATGCCAGCCATGATGGAAAACCCACGGATGTTTACGCAATACCCTCGCATGGTCGCCGACATCATGGCTGATATGTTCATTATTGATGGCAGCCCAAGCAAACCTATACGTTCGAAGATATTTAACCACGCCAAAAAGGTCGGGCTGATTAATCTGCTGAAGGACGGAATCAAGGGGGCAACGGCACTATGAACAGTAAAAATACCGTCAATGTCGATGTAAAACTGGGCATTAATAAATTTCGCGTGGATGAAAGTAATCCGCACATTGTACTGGTTGATAACCCTGACCGAGAACACTTCCGCAAGCTGATTAATGCCTGTCCTGCGGGGCTCTACAAGCAAGATAGCGATGGCAATATTCATTTTGATTATGCCGGATGTCTGGAATGCGGCACTTGCCGAGTGCTCTGTGGCGATACAATTTTGGAAAAATGGGAATATCCGCAGGGTACTTTTGGTGTTGAATTCCGTTTCGGCTAACCCCGCATTGATTGTTCTCATATCCGGCCTATTCGTAGGCCATCTTCCTGCATCACAAGAACGATTAGTTAGACAACTACACCGCGCAGTTGCTGTTAATAAGTGAGATAAAAGAATGACTGTCACCATTAAACTTAATGATGCACGCAAGGAAGAGTATCGGCGGCAGGGTTACTGGGGCGATGCTTCACTGGCTGATTATTGGCATCATTCCGTTAAAGTTGCCCCGGCAAAGATAGCTGTCCTTGATAATCAAGGGGCGTCATATACTTATGCCGCATTGGATCGGGCTGCTGCCTGTCTTGCCACTTATTTGCTGGACTGCGGTATTCAACCCGGTGATAGAGTCGCCTTTCAGCTTCCGGGTTGGAGTGAATTCACCCTGATCTATCTGGCTTGCCTCAAAACCGGTGCCGTTTCGGTTCCTCTGCTGCCCGCATATCGCGAAACCGAACTTATCTGGACGCTAAATAAGAGCCAGGCTCGGGTTTTATTCGTTCCAACCCTGTTTAAAAATACTGATCCAGTGGCGATGATTGCACCGCTACGTTCCCAGCTTCCTTATCTACAGCAAGTGGTGGCGGTGGATAAGCTGGCCCCGGCAACATCATTGCCATCACTCAGCCAATTGCTGCGCGATTATTCCCCATTGGAAAATCCGGTGAAGGTTCATGGCGACGAATTGGCTGTGGTGCTGTTTACTTCCGGCACCGAGGGTGTCCCTAAAGGTGTGATGCTCACGCATAATAATGTGCTGGCGAGCGAGCGCGCTTATTGTGCAACACTGAATTTGAGCTGGATGGATATCATCTTGATGCCTGCGCCGCTGGGGCATGCGACCGGATTTCTGCATGGTGTGACTGCGCCTTTTATCATTGGTGCTCGCAGCGTGCTATTGGATATCTTTAATCCTATCGACTGTCTGACATTATTAGCGCGAGAAAAATGCACTTGCGTGATGGGTGCGACGCCCTTTGTTTACGACCTGTTGTGTACTGTGCAGCAACAACCTTACGATATCTCTTCATTGCGCTTCTTTTTGTGTGGCGGCACGACCATCCCAAAACAGATTACCCGTGACTGTTTACAGGCCGGAATAAAATTACTGAGTGTTTACGGTGCTACAGAAAGCTCACCTCATGCGGTGGTTAAACTTGATGATCCGCTATCGCGGGTGGTTAATACCGATGGCACCGCGGTGTCTGGCGTCGAAATAAAAGTTGTCGATAAAGCGCGCAAAACCATTGCTTATGGTGAAGAGGGCGAAGAAGCGTCTCGTGGCCCTAATGTCTTTGTAGGCTATCTGGGGGAACCGGAACTTACTGCTCAGGCATTAGATGAGGAAGGTTGGTATTACAGTGGCGACCTTTGTCGAATGGATGAAGAGGGCTACATCAAAATAACCGGGCGGAAGAAAGATATTATTGTTCGCGGCGGTGAGAATATTAGCAGTCGCGAGGTAGAAGAAATCTTGCTATTGCACCCTTTGGTTCAGGATGTGGGTGTGGTGGCGATGCCGGATGACAGACTCGGTGAAAGAGCCTGTGCTTATGTGGTACTCCGTGACCCTAGCGTGCCCTTAACCTTTGCCGCGATGGTTGATTTCTTTCGCAGCAGACGAGTAGCCAAGTATAAATATCCCGAACGGTTAGAGCTGGTGGACCATTTACCGCGCACCGCTTCGGGCAAAATTAAAAAATTCTTGTTGCGTGAGCTGTTGCTGTAAAAGTTGATGCAGGAGAAGACTGTAACAGTGATTTCCTTAATAGAGCGCGGCAACTTTCGTTAGCCACGTTCTGGGAAGCTACATAATAGTTACTGATATCAGACCTGTTTTTCTTCGTTTATGGGGGTAGGGTTCGCCATTGCTGCGGATAGCGCGATGGCGTAAAACGCAAAGTCAGCACTATCAGCCCAATAATGCATCCAGCATGAAGCATCCAGTCGAGTAGATAGTTTCCACTCAAACTTCGCAGCAGACCGGATAAATATGGCGAAAGCCCGGCGATAATAAAACCCACTCCCTGCATAAAGGACACCAATCGCCTGGTAATTTCGTTGTGGGGGGAATGGTCAAGAGCCAGCACTAAACATAAAGGGAATGCCCCCCCAAGCCCAATACCGCAGACCACAGCCCATAGTATGGAGAACTGCTGTGGTAGCCAGATAAAACCACAGAAACCAATGAGTTGTAATACTAACGTGAGTAACAATAATCCTCTTCTGTCCTGACGATTTGCCAACATCGGCAGAATTAATGCCCCCAACGTCTGCCCGAGTGTCATTAACGCCAGTAAACTACCGCTAGACTGAGCACTGAAGCCGAGTTGTATATAGTAAGGTGGTAACCAGGCAATCAAGCTGGTGTAACCGCCGTTAATTAGGCCGAAATATAAACCTAATACCCACGCCCGCGGGCTGATATGTATGCGAACGGGTAACGTAGATGCAGAGATATGCGCGACTGAATTCAGGGGGTTGCATTGCAGCCACCAACCAATAAGCGCAATGATGGCCGGTAATCCCCACCAAGCCAACGCGTGATACCAGAGGTAACTATGCTGCGCCAGCCAGGGTGTCAAGGCTGCTCCCAAGCCGCCGCCACCCATTAACGTAGCAGACCATAAGCCGATGACTTGTGGCATACGCTGGCTAAATAGACGTTTGATAATCGTCGGCATGATAGTTTGAATCATACCGATACCAATACCCCCAAGGAGTGCGCTACTGAGTAAGAGGCTACTGCGCGGAGCGCTTTCGCGTAACAAAGCGCCAATGGCGATCATCAATAAGCTCAGTGCCACACTGTTGCGCTCATTGAAATATTTGCCCATCCAGCCATCAGTCAGAGCCATGATACCCATTGCTACGACAGGAAGCGCCGTAAGCAGTGAGGCAACGCCGAAGCTGATGCCAGTGGCTTGTTGTAGCTGAGGTAGTAACGGGCCAACAGAAGTTAAGAGCGGGCGCATATTCAGGCCAATCAATACCAGAACCAGCAGCATCAGACTATTGTTTTTCCCCTGACTCATGGTTGATTCCTCTCTGGCTTTAAGAGGCGTAAAGGTGGCTTAAATAATGTTTTTTGTCGTGGTGTAAGATTGCAGGATGTCAGCATTATGGCTGGTTGATGGGCGCTATCATGACTTGAGGACATCGTGTTCCTTGATGAGGACGGCGAATAGCAATATCCGCCGTATTTGTTTCAATACCAGTTAAAACGGTTTAGTTGGCAGGTATTTCCCGTCCAGAGTAATGACTGCGCGCTCACCTCCGTCTGGGTCAGCAACTTTTTTCACATCTAGTTTAAAGTTGATCGCGCTGATAATGCCGTCACCAAACTTCTCGTGAATCAGCACTTTCAGAGTGGTGCTGTAAACTTGCAGCATTTCGTAAAAACGGTACATGGTCGGGTCGGTAGGAATGCGATCGTCGATACTGCCCCGTACCGGGATGGTTTGCAGCAGTCTGACGGCATCACTGTCGAGGTCTAGTTTTTGACCAACAATCTGCGCAACTTCTGCTGGCAGCGGATGCTGCCCTAAAAGTGCAGCAGTAACGAACGCCTCGGATAAACCCGTTTCGTCAGCAATCTCGGCAAACGATAGATCTTTTTTCGCTTTAATATCCAGAATTTGATCTGCCAGTACCAGACGAACATTGCGGTTAATTTGTGACTGAATCACGGTAATACCTCTTTTTATAAATTAATCAGTTATGAGCAGGAACGGCACGAACATTTGGATTCGCAGCCAGGGAAACAAACTGGCGAGATGCACGATCAAAAGCAGAAATCAGGCCACTTTCGATGTCATACACCCAACCATGAATTGTCAGACGGCCTTCCTCAAGAGCGAGGCGAACCGATGGGTGAGTTTGGATATTGGCCAGTTGAGCAACGACATTCTCATGAACCATAGAAATGGTTTTATCATGTATATCTTTGTATTCACGAGATTCATTCACTACTTTTGCTGAATCTGCGTACTGCAACCAGTGCTTGACGGCAGGCATATGGTCTAGGCAATGGCATTTGGCAATCGCGGTCATCGCACCGCAGTCAGAATGACCACAAATCACGATATCCGTCACTTTCAGTGCCGTAACGGCATATTCTACAGAGGCCGATATACCTCCGGGCTCTGGGCCGTAAGAAGGAACGATGTTGCCGGCATTACGGATCACAAACAGGTCACCGGGTTCACGCTGAGTAACCAGTTCTGGCACCATGCGGCTGTCTGAACAGGAAATGAACAGTGTTTTCGGACTTTGTTGTGTGGCCAGACTTTTGAACAATTCAGCACGTTCAGGAAATGCATCACGTTGGAATTTCAGGAAACCGTCAATAATCTCTTTCATGGAGAATTCTCTTTCTTGCTATGGGATGCGGTGAAGATTATTCCTTTTGTTTTATAAGATAAAAGACTGATTTATAATCTATGCAATTCAAAAATCTTATGGGTCATTGCCATGAATGTCCGTTATGTTCGCTATTTTCTTGCTGTTGCAGAGCACCAAGGGTTTACAAGAGCAGCTGCAGCACTGCATGTATCACAGCCCGCCTTGTCTCAGCAGATCAAGCTATTGGAAGAAAGTCTTGATACCCAGTTGTTTGATCGTAGTGGGCGCAATATTCGGCTGACGGACTCAGGGGAGGTCTATCTACAATATGTACGCCGTGCATTCCGGGCTTTAGATGAAGGGAAACGAGCTATTCATGATGTGGAAGATCTCAGCCGAGGATCGCTACGTGTTGCTACCACACCCACCTTTACCTCCTATTTTATCGGACCGCTGGTGGCAGAGTTTTATGCACGCTTTCCAAATATTAATTTACAAGTCCAAGAAATGTCGCAGGAGAGAATAGAAAGTCTATTATTGAATAATGATTTGGATGCAGGAATTGCTTTTTATAACGGTGATTGTAAAGAAATTGAATCACAGACTCTGCTGACCGAAACTCTGGCGCTGATAGTTGCCAACCATCATCCCCTGGCACAGCGAAAAAATGTGACTATTGATGACCTCAACAATGAGAAACTCATCCTTCTCAGTCAGGAGTATGCTACGCGTACGCATATTGATCGTAATTTTCTTCAAGTAGGACTGCACCCTAAGGTACAGATAGAGATGAATGAAATTAGTGCTGTGCTTGAGGTGATCCGCCGGACATCACTCTCAACCCTACTTCCTGCCACGATTGCTATACAAAATAATGACCTGGTAGCACTTCCTGTTACTGGCTGGGAATTGGGAAGAACGGCGGTATTAATGCAGCGAAGAGGGGCATGGCAGACAGCGGCAACCAAGGCTTTTATTGATGTTGCATTGGAACTAGCTAATAAAACCGTTGTGGCCAAATAGCCTAGCATCTTGAATACATCGCGATATTGCACCACAGTGAGTAAATTATGAGCAAATGGAATTGGATACACAGGGATGCACTGTATTCGTATTAAGGTTTGGAGATCTGATATACAAATAATGAAAGAACCTTGTTCACTTTTAGCCACGTTTATATAAGAGTATCTGAGACATAATAAAAAAATCCACGCAAGCGCGTGGATTTTATGGTTTTTGTTCACATTCATGAGATTCAGTGAAACCTCATGAAACAACAAATTCTATTTAGACGTTGAGTCGTGATTACTTATTTATTACATTGATATTTAATGTTTTTATTATTTAATTCTATTTTCATACTCACGCCTGTACTCACTTTGGTTGATGCTGCTATCTGAGGCTAGTTATCACAGGTCTGTTTATCTGATCTGGATTATGCTGTCTCTTTATTTATCAGTGAGTTGATTGAATCGTTACCAAGGCGCGTACCAAGGGTGATATAAGTAGGCAATCATTTCTGTGTAGTGTGATGGTGAGTGCTCTATCTGTTTGATTATACTCGATGAGTTAGCTGTTACCTACTATCTAAAGTTTAGGTGCTGGTGCTGTGTCTGGCTTTCTAGACCAGTTTTACTATCAGGTGATCACAGTTAATGCTGATATCGAAGTGGTGGTGTAGACGACTATCTAAGCTAGCTACATGTTAGAGCAAATGGAAAGAGGTATAGGAGGACGATATCAGTTTTAGCAGGGACGAGTATGGGATTGGTCGTTCGTGGCCAAATTAGTTGCATCTTTATTCCCAAACGACCTCTGTTGCGAGATAGTTATGAATGACTGAACGGACGGTCAGTAGGTCTTGTTGAAATACTATATACCGATAAATGTTATCTTGAACATTAATCCAGCCATCATCATTTAAGTCTTGACCTGTCATAACACGAGTCATCATTCTACTACCGACTTCAGGCCATCCAGTAAAGGAGCCACCAGCTTTTTCAAAATCGTTACGTTGATCGTGATTCATAGATATCAGCGGAATTGCGCTGATAGAGATCGGATCGTCCAACATTGGTTCTCCGTACTCGTAGAATGCATGGCCTCTGGCATTCTTCAAAATAACCCGATGTATACGATTTATCTCAGGTTGCCAAATAATCTGCTGTTCGCCATTTACGTCGATTTGAAATTGCTTAGCTGCTTCTAACCGAGCCACTAACGATGGGTTGCGAGCTAGTGCCCTCGCGATTTTTGGGTTTCTCTGCGCTGAAGCCTCTGTGGTTCCTGATTGTATGCAACTCAGGAAAGTAACGAAGTATTCTTCATCTAACGAGAAGCCTGTATTACATTCCTTGCATATTTCGACTTGTGGTACATGCGGGGGAAGAGGTCTGTCTAGTAACCCTTTGGTTGGAACGTGATCCCTATTGGTTTGAACGGCACTAATGGGGGAGCCGCAATGAATACACCAGAGTTTGTGTCGATCATAGGTAAAGTGTTCAATATTTTCCATATATCCTCATTAGAACTACTGGGCGATATCTGTTATGTCATACAAGAAAGGTGACGTTTTAGTTGCCTAGTTTACACTCACGTTCCTTCATTACTGCCTCCGACTCTACCAGTTTTAGGGCAAGGATAAACTGTGAGGCTTTTCATCAGCCCAGTGTGTTCATATCACATTGTTTCTGAAGAGATTAGGATTTTTGCTTAGGATCACATCAACGGAGGACATTTGCCACGAATGTCGCGTATAATGTTAAAATCAAAACTTTAAAATTATAAGTATGCATAAACTGAAAGCGATCGATTTGTTTGCAGGAGCGGGTGGTCTTTCTCTTGCAGCCTTAAAGGCTGGTATTGATGTTCAGGCTGCAATTGAACTCGATAAAATGGCCTCTGAGACATATTACAGTAACCTTGTTGGCAAGCTAGGTGCGCAGACTCAGGTGTTCTCACAAGATATCAATGATGTTGATATCGATTCCCTGATGAAGTACCAGTGTATCAAACAGGGTGAGCTTGATATTTTGCTAGGAGGCCCCCCATGTCAGGGTTTTTCGACGCATCGTATTAATGATGCTGGGAAAGATGATCCAAGAAATGCTCTATTAATACGCTACTTTGATTTTGTTAAGAATCTAAGACCGAAAATTTTCTTAGTTGAAAATGTGCCAGGTCTTCTTTGGCCTCGCCATGCGGAGTATTTGAACAAGTTTATTGCTCTTACGAGAGCACATGACTATCACATCGTTGGTGATAAACCTTTTATTCTGAATGCGAGAGATTATGGTGTGCCGCAGAACCGCAAGCGTGCATTCATACTCGCAGTTAGAAAGGATATATGCACAGATGGTTTTGAATGGCCTCCAAAAGCTACTCATACCAAATCAGGTATAAGAGCATGGGCAACGTCTTCTACTGTGTTTGAACGTCCTCCTCAATCAGTATTGATAGAGCTGAAAGAGAGACTTATTGATAAATTTGGGTTCACTGGAAATGATGCAGAAAGCTGCATTGATGCGTTAGTATGGGGCGACCCCATTGCTTCTGATGATCCATGCAATGTCCACATGATGCATTCTCCAGAACTGACAGCTCTTTTTGAAAACACACCTCTCTTGGGTGATAGAACTGAATCAGGGAGGATGTTGAATTGTCATAAGAATTACAGTGGTCATCTGGATGTTTATGGAAGAATTTATCCCCATATTCCATCAAATACTGTTACTACGGGGTGTAATAATCCCTCGAAAGGCCGCTTTGTCCATCCGTGGCTACCTCAAGGCATTTCTCTGAGACATGCTGCGCGATTACAGACATTTCCTGATGATTATGCTTTTTTGGGGGGAGCAATGTCTGTCGCGAAACAAATCGGAAATGCCGTTCCTGTGAAGCTTGGCGAGGTACTGTTGGTTTCAATAATTCAACTATTATTGATGCAAACTTCCCCTGTGATTGAAAGCGGTGTTAGGGAAATGGATTGTGATAAGGAATGTACACTATGACTCAACATGTTACGTTTCAGACTCGGGCAAGAACGATTGATCACCTTGGGCGGGAACAAATAGCTGACTGCCCGACAGCTATATCGGAGCTGTGGAAGAATGCTTATGATGCTTATGCCCGACAGGTTAGCCTTCATATTTTTGATGGTGAGATGAATATCTCTGCCATTGTAGATGATGGGCACGGGATGAACCGTGATGAATTCGAATCTAAATGGTTGATAGTTGGTACAGAATCTAAAACTAATGGTTTCTCGATCCCTGAAATCGACCGTGATGGTCTTCTTGAGCGCCCCAAGCAAGGTCAAAAAGGTATTGGACGATTATCCTCTGCTGCACTTGGCCCACTTCTATTACTAATTTCTAAACGTCAAAACAGTGATTTTGTTGTGGCGCTTATAGACTGGCGGTTATTTGAAAATCCCTTTTTGTATCTGAGCGATGTCAGAATACCGGTCAGAGAGTTTAGTCATAAAAATGATCTATCAGAAGCTCTTCCATTGCTGTTTGACCAAATGATGGGGAATATCTGGGGAGAATCGGACGATCCAGAACGTACAAAGAGGATTGCTGATGCTTGGAGTGCATTTAGTAAGCAGGAAATCGAAGATGGATTGGAAAGTACGACGCAGGAAAAAATTGAACATACGCTGATTCAGGACGTATTCAAAGATGAGCACTTTAGTAAATGGTCAGTATGGTCGGGTGATTCCCGACATGGGACTGCCATGTTTATTGCTGATGTACAGTATGATCTCTATATCCAATTGTCTAATACGCCACTTAATCAAGCTGATGATACAGAGAAAAGTACTCGTGAGAGATTTTTTCAAACACTTTCGAATTTTACGGACCCTTTCTCTCGTGAAGATGAGACGCTGGTAGATGATTTTGTTTACAGTGTCACAGGTTGGGTCAAGAATGCACCGAGAATAATCATTGGTGAAAATAGAGAGTTTGATCTACGTAGCCTTGAAGATTTGGAACATATTATTGAAGGTCAGGTTGATGCCGAAGGCTATTTTAAGGGGAGAATTAAGGTATTTGGCGAATGGATTGAAGACTATGTAATAAAACCAAAGCAGGTTTACAAAACTAGAAAAGACAGTGCATTTGGTCCTTTTCATTTACGTATAGGGTCTTATGAATCGACCTTCAATAGCTCTTCGTTAAACGATTCCCAACATGCGTTTTTTACAGAGCAGTCAGAAAAATATGGTGGACTTAGAGTGTACCGCGATGGACTGCGTGTAATGCCATATGGGAGAGTAGACAGTGACTATTTCTCAATTGAAGAGCGCCGTTCCAAGAATGCGGGTCGATACTTCTGGTCTAACCGACGTATGTTTGGGCGCATTGCGATTACTCGTGAGAATAACTCAAACTTAAAAGATAAGGCTGGCCGAGAAGGCTTCATTGAAAATCGAGCATCGAAATTATTTCGCGAAATCGTCGAGAAAATTCTACTAGATTCTGCTTATAAATATTTTGGGCGTGAATCTAAAGAAAGAAAAAGTACAATTGAAGATATAAAAGAAAAGAAAGCATCGCTAAAGGCTGAGGAAGATAGAAAAAAGTTACTTAACAAAGAGCGCAAGCGTATACGTACTTCAATAAAGCGTAACATGGGTTCACTCACCGCTTTGGTATCAACGCTATCTGAATTCAGTGAGAGTCTTGCTGGAAGGCTTAGCTTGGACTCTATCGATGATCTTCAGGCTCTTAAGAAAACAACTGACGATTTTTCTGAAACAGTTCAAGGTTACTCATTAAGTCCTTTACCTACAAATCTAGGGCGGTTGGAGGATGAATACCGTACTTATAGGAAAGAGGAATTACGCTGCAAAGAGATCATTAAAGATCTGACTTACGTGATAAATAAAGCTATCGCAGATTCTACTCAGAAAAGTGACTACGAAAAGGCATATGAGGTCTATCGCAGTAAGCTTTCAAGCATCAATAATGCAATTAGCCGTTATGCTGCTCGTGGTAAAGAAATGCTCCTTAAACAGCAGGTTGAGCTGGAGGAGCTTATTCGGCACTGTCGCGAGCAGTATAAGCTTATTATGGAGGAAAGCCTTGAGGACTTGAAGCTCGCTAACATTACATTGCCTATCGTGCTTGAGAAGCTGGATGCAGAACAACAGAAAATAGAAATCGAAAACGCTCAGAAGCTATCTCCGTATGTAACAGCCCTTGAACGTATCAATGAACAAATAGACTTAGAAAGTTTAGCCATTCATAGCATGAACGAGACTGTCCGTTATCGAGATGAGTTAGCGCGGTTGCACTCATTAGCCCAACTTGGCATAACGGTTGAAATTATCGGACATGAACTTGATGGTTTAGATCAGGAGCTGACACACGCTCTGAAAGTTATTAGTGATGGTGAGCTAACACTATCTCAGCAGAAAAATATTGAGAGAGCTTTACATTGCCATAGCTCTCTAATGGATAAACTTAACTTCCTATCACCACTCAAGCTATCTGGAAAAAAAGAGATTCAGAGAATAACAGGTGCAGGAATTGAAGAGTACATTATTGGGTATTTTTCAAAGCAACTTGCGTCAGCAGGTATTCAGCTTTCATGTACACCTGCATTCAGAGAGATGTCCCTCATGGATTTGCAATCACGCATATATCCGGTGTTCATAAATATAATTAATAATTCAATATATTGGGTGCAGCGGCGAGATGATAATAAAAAAGAGATTTTCCTGACATTTGATAATAATGAAGTTTTTATATGTGATGATGGCCCTGGCGTGGATAGCGATGATCTAGATAGTCTATTTACATTGTTCTTTACACGTAAACAAAAAGGCGGTAGGGGCGTAGGGCTTTATCTTTGTAAACAGAATCTGATGGCTGGTGGACATAGTATTCGTTATGAAGCCAGAGAGGATTTTAAAGTGCTTAGTGGTGCTAATTTTGTGATTGCTTTTAAAGGATTAACCAATGACTGAAATGACACTGACTTATCCTGATCTGATAAAGGAAGCTTTTATAAATCCGATTCGTAACGTTACTGTTATCGATGACGAGTACCCAACACTTTTATCGCTAATAGACATACAAAATCGGCCTTTGGGCGAGAATATAGCAACTGTAGCTGAAACGAACAGTGCAAATATTGAACGGCTCAAGAAAATTATTGCCATGTGTCATGCCAGCTATCAGTGGAGTATTGATGTTTTTGATGGACACACTCCGAACTTTGGAGGAACTGAGGAAATACCGCCACATATTCATCATAGTGATTTGATTGTTCTAGACTATCACCTTGATGGTGATACAGCCGTAGATGATGGTATGCGTGCTAGAAAGATTCTCCAATCACTTGACCAGAATAATCACTATAATCTTACACTGGTGCATACAAAAGGGTATGTAGGTGAGATCGAAACTGTATTTGTAGAAATTCTGAAAGATTTTATTCGTATTGAGTCCTCTCATCCTCTTCTTCCATCTGAAACGGTTGTTAATAAGATGGAAGAGTGGATGGATGCAAATGAAGAGGGTAGGGCTTATCAGTGGATTGATGTAGATATCAATTTACGAACTATTTTTGATATTTATTTTTCGCCAGAACCTGAAAAGTGTATTAACCCACGTAAGCCAGCACATCCTTTGAATGCTTTCATTACAGATATAAATAAAGTAGCTGGGGAAGCAGGACTGTCATATATTGATCTCATGAAATGGCGGTTTGCCGACATATTAAAAACAAATGGAGTAACTTTCGAGGCCGATGCTCGAGTGGATTTGCAGTGGTATTGGGATGCAGATACTAATTTTATTAGCACAGGTAAAACGTTTATTTCTGTTATCAGAAAGAGTGCTGAGGATCCAGAAGATGAACTCATAGGTTCGCTTAGTACTGCTTTGACTAAGCATAATGCGTCACCAATGCATCTACTGATGGCAAAAATGCGCTATGAGTTGGACGAAAAAGGAATTGAGCAAGCATCGAGAATTATTAGTAATCGATATGCTCAAGCTGGCTGGTTATATAATCTGCTTCAAAATGCTGATAACGACTCTGCACATGATAAGGCGATTAATCTGCATTGGGAGCAACTGGCCACAGCCTCACGTTTGGTTCTTCGTGATTTCTCTAAAAAAATCATGGCTGTTGCTAAAATCGATTGCCAAGCAGATGCCCAAAGATTTGTTCAAAAATTCTTCAATGAGTGTATAGGTAAAAAGGATTTGGCCTTAGGGCACCTTAATGCTTTTTCTTGTTCTATGCCTGTCAGTAATAATCACCTTATAACTGGTACTGTATTGAATATTGAAGGGGAAATATGGGTATGCATTACCCCTGCATGTGATCTGGTACCAGGACAAAAAATTGCTCAGTGGCAGTCACGTATTGGAGAGTCTCATTTAGTTTTTAAAGCCGTAAAGTTTGAGAGTGTTAAGTTGGAAACTGCGAATGGAAAGGCGAATCGTAATGAATATATTTATCTTAATGTCGATGGTATACCCAAAGCGTACTGGTTAGGCAGCGATAACCCTTCTTGGGATACATTTTATGCCGGAGCATTAGGGTGCTATGGTGATGATTATAAGATATCGCTTACAGGTGTGCGTGAAGATATAACAGTTGCAGGTAAGCCACTTGTGATGAAAACGTTACAGGCTTTTGCTATTGCTGAACTTCGCTATGAATATGCTCTTAATTTGCTACATAAATTCGGTTCTTCGCAAACACGTGTAGGTCTTGATTTTCAGGAAAATAATAATATTTGGGCTTAGATGCTAGAAAAACGCCGCTTTCAATTTTATTACAGCGGCGTAATTCTCCCGTTTTTAGAAGATCACCATATTATGGATGCCTGTTGAACGGTTATAGCCAATACGAAAGTGTCGTAATATCTTAGAAATAGTGATATTGGTTAACTGTCTTTGTATTATCCATTCTCGAACTAACGGCATCAAAAACTCTTGTTGGTCATGTTTTTCATGACGCGCTGAAGTTTTTGCATAATTCACTCTTAATTACGTCAATATTTTGAGGGAAATAGATCAGATCATTATAATCCATACACATTGATATAAAACTGGCCGTCGCTATCATCCGTTTTTTGTATGCTATATGTAATCGGAAGCCTTTTATCATTTGTGGAAAATTCTAAATCAGCAGCACACTGATAAATACCTAGCTTTGAATCATGACTCATTGTTCTGACATTGGTAACCGAAAGCTTTAGAGCACCCATGTTTTTGGGAACCAATCCCGATAGCTGAGAATTCCTCATCGCTGCTATCTGTTTGTCTATCTGCTCTTGAGCGATGTTGATTACAAGATTTCGGGCATCCTCACTATTGCATTTTGGTGTTCCGGTATCACAGCCAGAAAGAACGACGGTAGCAACAAGCAGAAAAATAAGTTTAGTGTTCATTATATCTATCCTAAGTAAGCAATGATTTGATCTTGGAATAAATCCCACAATAGTCCTAGCACATCTAAAATAATGAATAATCCAATAATAACGAGTGCTGTTATTCGCCAGCCTTTATTTGTTGCTGTTAATGTGTTCCTGACTCCTTTAAACGCAGTGATGCCTACGTAAATAGAGGCTACATCTAATAGAAGTATCTGAAAGGTTTTTTCAACAAAAATACAAAAAATTCCAATAACAACATATAGCAAAAACCAGTACAGCCAGAACGTTTTTGCTAATCCCCACTTTCCATTAAGCATCGTTTGGAAACCAATGTTAGCTTGCTCTTCGCTATTTTTTTGATGCTCTTTTAACTTATTAAAAATTGACATATTAATTCCTTATTTAATGGGTGGATTATTATTTTTAATTTTCTTATAAATACGCGTGGCATGGCTATAATCAATATTGAAGTGGCGTTGTATTATTTTAGGATTAACTAATCTCAATCCTTTATTTAAGATAAGATTAATTGCCAAGCAATATAACGGAACTATTTTAGGGTTTTTATTTCCAAGTTGTTTGGTTACTTGGCTGTTGTTTTCAGACATATATTTACCCTCACTATTGGCAATGATTTTGTTCAGTGAATTACGATGTCTGAAATTTAACTTACTTACCCAGATGAATTATCATTCGATGATGAAAGTGGCTGTGTTTGGTTTTCCGGTGATGTTGAGGGCTTGTTTTGCGCATCCTCTAGCTTCTCAACCCGGCGAGTAAGCTGAATTACCTGCCATGTACATACAGCAAGGGTACCAATGATTACACCGGTTAACAGACTCATAGTGTCCTTCCTTTGTTATAAAAATACCTAATTTATCTGAATGTTCTTGATAATTTTCCCCGTCGTCAGCGGTCGCCGTTTCTCTACGTAAAAGTAGGCAACGTTGAAAGCGGATTTTTATGGTTTCCTTGTCCCAATGAAGGCCAGTCTCTGAAAGCTTCAATCTGCTGTTCTGTAAATGGTGTAGTTGAGAAGTCGAAGAGTACTAGCAAGGCTTTACCGTCGTACTTCATCAGCTTTTTCATTTCAGTCGCGTTCACGTATGCGGAGAGTGTTGCTTTAGGGGCATCGGGACGCCTGACGGCAAATTCCACTGCGACATCATCAATGACAAAATCAATGTAGCCATTGCCCATCAACGCACCCGGTAGCTGTGCCTGTACTTCTGGTGTGAGGTTGTCGCCAAACCAGCCTAAAAGGTAGCACCTTACCAGTGGTAAAAGTTCCCTTTCGTTACACTCATTCAGGCGTAGTGTTTTGACAAATTCACGTCTATAAAGTGAAGAAAACAGGTAATCGAAGCTTGAAACAACATCCCTGACAGAAGTACTCATTCAAGTATCCTTTTGGCTTTTTTCCCATGATAACGACTTGGCCAGATCTCTTCAGGTGTTACCCCCAAAGCCTGTGCTATTAGGTTTTCTGCCCTTGGATAGTGTCGTTCAAAGGCATTGTTTAATGTTCTTGCAGCCAGTCCCTGATCGCGTGAAAGCTGTGATAATGTGAGCCCACGTTTATGCAAAGCAGCCACAATATCTGCTCTATGCCAGTCCTGCTGACTTCCCTTAGTTCGTTTTTTTTGCGATGCTAGTGAGTTATTCACGGTATTAACTCCACTGATTCATTACATTGATATTAAAAGCGAACAAAGAGAACTTTTCAAGTATCTTTTTATTGTTTTTGTGCTCTTTTGTTTTAATGCTTTGATATCTGGTGATATTTTTATGACACGTCAAGATAAAAAATTACATATATCAGACAATAATGCTTCCAATGAAAGTGGCGAATGGTTATCAGTAGCTAATTTTGTGGGAATGAAAGGGATGCCCGGTACTGCCAAAGGTGCTCGTTTGCGACTGGAAAAGCTGGCTGCCATACATCCGGGTATTAAGCGAAAGAGAACTCAGGGAAAAGGGTTTGAATATCATATCAGCGCCGCAAGTATGTCGCTAAAAAGTGAGCGCTCGGCTGTGCAGATTTCATCTGACGAACAACTGAATCTTTGGATACAGCTGTTTAAATCGATGACGCCTGCATCACGTGAAAAAATTTTACAACAGGCGCTGGTGTTAGTGGCGGAGGATTTATCTACTAAGCCCTGAAGAATGTCATAATGACTATAACCATCTGATTTTTAAATAATTTATTTTTGACTTTAATTATATAGATGGTATAATTATCAATGTTGGCAAAATACATTTTTTAAAATGCTTTGCCACATGTCATTTACTCACAAATAAACAAATATTTTATTATCCTCTCATTGGGAGGTTTGCTGTTGTCTAAAATCTGGGAAATAAATTTTTCAAGCGGAGGTGAGTGTTTATTTAATAAGTGATTAATTATCTTTTCTATTTCACGTTAATTAATGGAAATACATTATGGAAAATATAATGGCTTTTAAACAGTCAGGGCTGAATTTACCCATGAGTCAGGCTTTTCTTTCTATTTTGAAAAGGATTGTTTCTTTACCATCCAAAATTGAAGTAAATCACCATGCAGTAATACTTAATTTCCGAGACTCTCAATATACCGCAGAGAGTGGGGGATTTCATCCGGTAGAGATCCGTCTAATACGGTGTAATGATGGCTGGCAATTTGATTATCTCACTGACTTCAGTTTTATGGGCGCAGTATGGCCTGAGCTGGAAAAAGAAATGGATATCAGATGGAGGCAGGAATATGTCTGGCATTATCTGATGGGGGATTTAGATCCTGAAGAAGGAGGAGCGTTATTTGAACTGTGGCAACGTAACTTTATTCAATATTGGAAAATGAAAATTTATTCAGTCTCTGTCCAATGGGAATGTTGAGATAGGACGATATTTAAAACGATAAATTTAAGTAATACGCGTAAAACCTTATTCATGACGTCATGAGCAACAGATATGTGACTCAACAATGGAAAAATTTCAAGCAACACTTTTAACCCCTGCAAAACAGGGTGAACTGGACAGCCTCTGTGGGCTTTACAGTGTCATCAATACGCTTTATTGGTTCTATGGTCAAAAAGTTCGACGAAAGCCGCTGTTCAGAGCGCTCGTTCATCATCTCAGTCAACACAGTAGCATTGCCGATTACCTTACTAACGGCATGGAATCTCCCCAAATAGATTGTCTGCTGCACTTCCTTCAAACCAGCCGCTACAAACGTTATCCCATCACCGTTTACCGTCCGTTTCTTACCCAGCCTAATGTATCAACGAAAGCCATTTTAGCGCAGTGCCAGGAATGGCTTGAACATAACCAAGGTGTCATATTGCTGGGCGATCAGTATCACTGGTCTGTTGTCACGTATATTGATGATGATTGGTTGTGTTTTTTTGACAGTGGTTCACGTAAGCATATTCACCGGCATCGTTGGTCACTACGTCATCAACAGGGGAAATATCAGTTATTCAAAGACGCCATCTACTTTATTGAGCAGGGGGAACAGCCATGACCTCAACTGAACATTTATTGATAGAGCAGGCAAGAAAGCTACTTCGAGCAGCAGTACGTAAGGGGAAGCAGCTAACGTCACCTAATGATGTACGTGACTTTCTACTTTTCACGTTGGCCTTACGGGAAAATGAGGTGTTTGGTGTTGTTTTACTGGACAATCAAAATCGCGTACAGGTCTGGCGTGAGCTGTTTTATGGCTCAGTGAATGAAACACACATCTATCCACGTGAAGTCGTAAAACTGGCACTCCAGCATAACGCAGCAGCAATCATTCTTGTTCATAACCATCCCAGCGGTAGTACAGAGGTCAGTACTTCAGATCGCCACATTACCAAAAAGTTAAAACAAGCTTTAGAGCTTATTGATGTCAGGGTATTGGATCATTTTATTGTTGCAGGAGACTGCACTGTATCGATGGCAGAGCGCGACCAGCTGTAATGCTGGCTTTTGTTAATATGCATTAATGGACAAGTATAATGACCAAGAATCATGGTGATAAGAGCGAGTTGACGTCATTTAGCTCAGAGAAAGCGACATCAAAGACGGCGCTGACAATTTATCTGGGAGGTTTGGCACCTAGTGGCCGACGCAGTATGTACTCTCTGCTAAACAACTGTGCAGAAATACTGAAAGCTGATAGTCGTGCTGATGACTTCGATTGGATGCAACTACGCTACGTGCATGTAGCAAAAGTTCGAGCTACGTTACTGGACAAAGGATATGCAACATCCACTGTAAACATGACGCTGGCAGCCCTGAAAGGCATTGCGCAGACGGCATTTAACTTACAGTTACTTGATGCCGACAGTCTGACGCGTATTAGAACCGTTAAGCGTGTCAAAGGTGATAGTTACCGTAAAGGTCGGGCATTGAGCAAGGACGAGATAAAACGACTTATTCAAGCAACAAAACAGCATCCGCAAAAAATACGCCAGCAGCGTGATAAAGCCATTGTTCTAACGCTGTGTGGAGCTGGATTACGGGTTGGAGAGCTAGTTGTGCTACGCATCGATGATTACTGTGTTGCCAATCAAACACTCACCATACGCCGGGGAAAAGGGCGAAAATATCGGGAAATTACCGTTGCCCCTGTAGTTGCCCGTGCTTTGTGTAGTTGGATAAAAGTGAATACTGGCAGCGATGCTCTCTTTACCCATATACATCGCTATGGGCAAGCGGGGCAAAAAGCGCTGACGGAAGCGGGGATCACCAGTATCTTGCAACAACTAAGGGATATGGCTGAATTACAGCCATTCACGCCTCATGACTTACGTAGAACCTTCATTACCCGCTTGTTGGAGCAGGGCGCTGATATCAACATTGTGCGTCAATTGGCTGGGCATAGTGATATCAGCACGACAGTACTGTATGACAGGCGTAGTGATAATATTCAACGTCTTACTTCTTCTTGCTTGCGTTTTTAACATCTTCTCGTGAAATACCATCCAGTTTTTCCATAGTTTGAATAACCCAATGGTAATCTTGAAGGCATTCTATTTGTTTATTTTTCCATGCAGTATCTTTTAATGTTAGGTCCTTTTTTTCAACATCTTGAGGCGTGGGAAATTCTGCTGATAAGGATTTTTTTATTTTCATTATTGATAATTTAGAGTTGAATTTTAAGTCGTGATATTTTTCGTAAATTTCTTTTAAGACTTTTGATTCCTTAGACTTAGGTATATAAAAATTGTCTATATAGAACATGTTTATTAGATCGTTAATTGTTTTTCTAAATATATTGGTTTGACCGCGAGTTAAATGAGAATAATTATCCTGATTAATCCAACTAGCTATTTCTAGCAATCGTTCCCGACTATCACAATGTAAGTTAATTTCCATTCGTGGGCCGAATTTATTAACTAATTTATCCCTGCTTTTTTCTTTTATCCTAGCCAATTTTGATGGTTGCTCGTGCTTGTTATTTTTCATAGAGAAAATCTTCTTTGTTAGGTTGATTATCAAAGGGGCTTATAGTTGCATCTTATGACGGTCATAAAATAAAATCCATGACCGTCATCTCAGGTTTTTTCTTTTTATGACGGTCATGCGCGGAAATGGTGTTTGTGGACAAAAAAATAGATATGACGGAGATTGCAGGAATAACTTACTTATGACGGTCACATGTTAAAAATTGGCATTTATGACCGTCATAAAAACCAGAAAATCACTAAAAATCAATAGTAGTAAATCGTCGAGGCGTGCGAATTGAGCGCGTAACTCATAAAGGCGAAATGCTATGAAAAACGTACAATTGATTTCCAAAATCGATGTCTTAAAACTGTATCCGGTATCACGTGCGACGCTTGATCGTCAGGTAAAAGCAGGAATCTTTCCAAAACCGCTCCGCATCGGTGCTCGGCGGGTCGCATGGCGTTTAGAAGACGTTGAAACCCATATCGAAAAGCTTGTGAAAGTATCGTCAACTGAATAAAGCTGCAAGCAAAACGTATCTAGTAGCAAGTTATAACCCCTATAAAGATACCTATAACTTAATTCATTAATAGCAATAGTAACTATCTCTCTATTTCTTTATAGAGGGCGTGGATTGCTATTGCCTGCGGGTAGGCGTTATGCCTGCCCGTAAGGAGTAAATATGAGTAAAAAGAAAGTAAGCAAACAGCGGGTAGATACTTTACGCCATTCTGTTTCTATGGGATCGACATCACTTGGGCAGCCGATGTACGCTCGGGTGGATAAGTTGGCTCTCGTGTCGGAATTGGGTGCTGATGGCAATAAGGCGCTGTTTGCTCGCTTGTTTGCATCAAGGAGTCGCTCCAGTTCGCCTTATAGTGTTAGGTGCCATAAAGCTGTGAAAGGTGAATGCGGAGACTTGTACCAGAGTGTAGCTGAGATTCGCATCAGGGATAAGCCAAAAGGGCACCCAGCAGTGTTGATGATCTACTTCAAGCCCACCTCAAAGCAGCATGGCGGTAAGCAGGGTATTACTCAGCGCGGTGTTGTGCGTATGGAACTCAGCCCGCAACATTATACAGCGGATGAGCTGACACAACTTTTACTCTGGCTGGGTAAGAAAGGACGGTTAGGTAAGTATTTATACCGTGTACTGAAAAGAGCATGGATAACACGAGTCGATTATGCGTTAGATATCGTCGATATGCAGCTGAACGACTTCTATATCAGCCTTGAGAGGACGAGTACGGGGGAAGTCTATGATTCTGACAATGGTATGGAAGGAATGCGTATAGGAAGCCCTAAATCAACATTGTATGTTGCAGGCTATGAAAAAGTGGATGTAAGCGATTTGAGTGATGAGGAGCGTTATCAGGTAACCCTTGTTGAGTTGGAATACAAGCAATATCGTGAATTCCTTCGCCTTGAGCTGCGTTTGTCGCCTGAGAAAGGTGAGTTGCCCCTGAGAAAGGTGAATAGAATGGTGAATTTGCCATCTCGGCTGGCTTTCTACAGTAAGCAACTGCGTGAAGACAAGCGGCTAGATCCGGCGCTGGCAAGCCTGTTAGATAAAGGAATGAGTATTCCTCAAGCATGGCGTAAACATGTGCCATCGTCTGTTGTTAACGGGGAATCTGTCAGCACAGCTAAAAAACAGGCTAAAAAGCGCTTTAACCGCCTTTTGGTAAAGTATGAGGTTGAATTGTTTGATGCAGAAGCGCTATGGGACAAGTTACCTGAGGTGATTGAACGGCTAGGAATTTTGGGGAAACCGCAATACTGGAAGTATGAGAATCGCATAAAAGTGGTTGAGTAAATCATAAATAGAGCATACGGGCAGGGACGCCTGTATTATTGGAAAAAATCACGCGCTAAAAAAAATATAATGATATCCATATGTGTATGACTATATATATGAGGTGCCCTCTTGAGATAGCTGTATATATTATATGGCTATAGTATGGGGAATGTGAATATAGTTAAATTAATAGATAGTCGTTATAGCGGTATCAATAATATTATTAGCCAGCCTAAATCTTCATTTCTAGAATTATAATCATTCTGAAATAACCAATTAAAAACCGTTGTTAGAGTAACGTCATTATTTAATGGCGTGCTTTGTGCGCTTACGTAATTCATTGCGTCATGAAAATGCATTGTAAATAAGCATTGTTAATTCGCGTAATGGAGATAATAAAATGAAGGCGTACTGCACTAAAAATAATATTCTAGTAACGGAGATTACATTAAGGAAATTTAAAGAAATCGTATTCAGTATTCTCATTGATAAATGTGATGATGGCCGGAGTAAACCGACTTATTACACGTCTATCGCTATATTTTTGCAGCACCTAATCTGTAGTGCAACGGCTAGCAGAAATACTAAAAAACGCGCTCGTTTTGAAGGGAACAAGAAATGGACCTATTCAGTACCCTTTCCTTATCAGTTAGGTAACAAACATGCTGCTGGGGTTTTTAAACAAAGCAGAGAGCTGCCCTTTGATCGAGCACTGGAAAAGCTAAAACAGGCTGGTTTGATAAAGATTATCCCTAAGGATGTCAAAAACCATAAGTGCCGTGAATTTGCATTATCAAAGCGTTTTCTGAAGCAACTGTTTCCGGGGAAGCGTAAAGACTACTTACAAAGGGAAGATCGCTATACCTATCTGACGAATATCTACGGTAAGCGCCAGAATCCTCAGACGCTGGAAGATTTAATGATTCAGGCTGCATCAGGAAAGATGAAAGTGAAGCACAAGACTTCAGTTCGCGATATCCCTGATAAGGTGTTTCGTGAGCGAGTAAAGCAGGTCTACAGCCAGCTTGAACCCCTTTGTATCAATCTGGATGCGCTGCGGGATTATTGCAACCAACATCCTACGTCAGTAAATATGGGGTATTACCATAACTTTATATCTCATCTTTGCGATGTTGGGGTAGAAATTATCAGCCATAAGCCGCTGGTGGTGGCTTATCGGCAGTCTTATAAAACAGCAAAGCTGGGCGGTCGTTCATTTGAGAACGGAGCTGGGTATCAGTACTTACCCAGAGCAATGAAGGAAGCCTGTTTGGGCAAGGGGTACAACTATGATATCAAGGGATGCCAGCTGGAGATTTTGCGTCATGAGCTGATACTAAAAGGGATATCGCCGAAAAACCTGAAACGCCTTGAAACTACATATATCAGTAAAAAACTTGGGATTAGTGAAGATAAGGTAAAAAACTTCCGTTTTTCGGCTATTTTCAGCGTTGGGACAGTTAGTCTTTCACTGAAAAGCTCAACCAGAAAGTACTTAAATAAAAATCTGGGGCTGGCAGAGGCTGAAAGGGTATTAAAACGCTGGAAAAAGCTGATGAAGCCATTGAAAGAGGATTTAAATCAGCTTGTGGATCATTATCTGACCACCGGAACGCGTAACCGCTATGGTCTGTGCGTGAAGAATGCTGTAGGGCAGAGTTTTAACTGCACGTACAAAAAATCAGGTAAAGGAAAAAAGCGGCAGCCCCAGCAAATGCACCGCAAGCTGCTTTCCCATATGTTACAGGGGCTGGAAAGTCAGGCTGTGTATGATTTTGTTGCCAAGCATCATGGGATCTGTGCGTTGGAGCATGATGGCTTTATCTGTCTGTGGAAGCTGGATGTCAATAAAGATTGGACGCATAAGTATTTGAGGATTGTTTTGAAGAACTTAGAGTACACTGTGCTATAACAGAGACCTAACTGTGGGAGCCTTAACGTCATGCCAAGTAGTGAAACGTATAGTTCCGCAAAGCAAGGAACGACAAAGAAGAACAAAACAAACGATTTGTGTATAGCCTATCTTCAAACCAAGTGGCGGGATATCTTAACCACAAGATTCGCATATTTTTTTGATAAGTCGCCCCAAAGCGGTCAGCGCATGGAGCTGATAATAGACTGTATGATAAAAGGTCTAGAGTCCCTCTTCTTGAAGTTTTCGGACTTAAAGGATACTCAGTTCAATAAGCAAGTCATGCTTCCTAATGTCGATGTATATTCCCAGCGGATGGCGGAGATGCTGTTTTACTACCGGCTTTTAGGAATGGGCTTTGGCGATATTACAAGCAAGGATGCTGGGCCAGACTTTGTCGCCGAGAAAAATGGTGAGACGTTTTGTTTTGAAGTGGTCACTCCCACCCCGCAAGATTCTATCAGAGAGCTTATTGGACGGAGCAAGTTAGAGCTTGAAGAGCGGGATTTTGTATTTCGTGAACGTTTGCTATCGGTTACATCAGCTATCAAAACCAAATTGAAGCAATTCGAAACTCACAAATCGGCCGGGCACGTCCCAGAAGGAGCCCATTACATAATTGTTGTCAATGATTCACTGCTGCTACCTTATGACCAGCCTTGGTATGGAGCACTGGCAGAACTTTGCTTTGGTGACAGTACTCTACCGATTGTTGTGGATGCGACGCTTGGCGCTGGGGACATCGATTTCACTGATATTCTCGGTGAAGCATCTTCGAAGGATGATAGCGACGAGTTTCAAAACCTCGTAATGAGGCGCAATTTTAGAGTTTCTATCAATGGAGAGAAGCCGGTTACTCCAGAGGACTCTTTGTTACATATAAAAATCAGGAAGAAAATTCCAAGTAGAAAAAGCACCGACACCATCGTGGTCGATATAGCTGAGTCTGTAGGTGTTGCGGGGATTTACCAGATAACATTGCGGGAGGATCTGATGTTCTACCATTCTTTTAAGTCTGGTCGGTCCATAATGCCCGCTTCCGCACTGATTAGCTCAGTGAAAAATAAACAGCTGGTCAGAAATTCAATATTTTTCACATCAAAATATGCTAAGGATGAGGATCTAGTTCAACCACTTATGTCACCAGCACGTATATTTGGCTACGAGTCACTCGATTTTAATAACCAAGCTGTTTATAACACTTTTTTTAAGCCTTATTTGGACGGTGGTGAGTTTTATAGGTTGCCTGAATCTCAAGGTTAGTCAGCAATTGAAGCTCATGGCAGCGTTTTTTGTTGCAGGAATAAGGGGCAGGTTTTAGGTGACCTGCTTCCGGTTGATTAACGCACCCACCCATCCAACTTATCCGCCCAATCCTGCATCATCACTCGCCGTTCATCAAGGTAGGTAGCATGGTTATAAGTCCTGCGAACGTTGTTTTTATCAGCATGTGCCAGCTGGGCTTCGATAGCGTCAGCGCGGTAACCCATTTCATTTAAACGAGTGCTGCCAGTAGTTCTGGTGGCATGAGGACTATAGGTGCCGCTCCAGCCCAGAGTTTTAAGCGCCTGTCTTAATGAATGTGTTGTCATTGGAGCGTGACGATTGTCGCGACCGGGGAACAGGTGCTTGCGATTTCCTGTTATTCCTTTGAGTGCGGTGAGCATTTCTACGGCCTGATGGGGTAGGGGAATGGTGTGGTCGCGGCGAGCTTTCATTCTTTCTGCTGGAATAATCCATAGTGCTTTTTCCAGAGCAAATTCAGCCCACTCGGCTTCCGCCACTTCTGCAGGGCGAGCCAGCGTCCACCACATTAGCCACATGCAATAATTTACCTGATAAGTGCATCGAGTGTTGTCAAAGCTGCTTAATAACTTACCGATTTGCTCTGGTGTCAGGGCTGGCTTGTGCTGAGTTTTATTAGCGGGTAACGCCTTACGTACAGGCCAAACGGGATCGCTATCTGCGCGTAGTGTAGCTACGGCAAGCTCAAAGATGGCAGAAATGGTGCGTCTGGCTTCAGCAGCAACGGTAGGTGCTCCACGCTTAGCTGTGTTTTGCAGAATACTCAAAATGTGGTGTGGCGTTATTTCTTTGACAGGAAGCTTTCCGATAGCGGGGAAGACAACGCGCTCCAGCATATCAAGGCGGCGTGTTTTAGTAATTTCAGCCCAATCCTTCATCTGTAACCACTCTCTTGCGATGACCTCAAAAGTATTGGCTGCTTCATTGGTTTTACGGATCTTATCGAGCTGGCGTGCCTGAGCGGGATTGATGCCTTCACTGACGAGTTTGCGAGCCTGCTTACATTTCTCACGCGCTTCAACCAGTTTAACGAGCGGATATTCACCCAGAGCAAACATGCTGGATTTTCCATTGATTTTGAAACGATAACGCCAGGCTTTCTTGCCGTTGGGCTTAACTTCCAGATAGAGGCCGTTAGTGTCATTAAGGCGATAAAGCTTTTCTTTGGGCTTTGCAGTACGGCACTGGGTGTCTGTGAGCATAACGTTGTCTCTGTATAATTATTATACCGTTATTGTACTCACCCTGAGAGAAGATAAAAGTATTTTATACTCACTCCTGTACTCATTTTTGACTGAGCTGTATTGAGATTAGTTGAGGTCTTGTGAAAAGAAAAATCCATGCAATTGCATGGATTTTATGGGGTTTTGTGATTATCGTGAGATCTAATGAAACCTCATGAGTCAACAGAAATTATTTAGACGTTAAACAGGAAGTTCATTACGTCGCCATCTTTTACGATGTACTCTTTGCCTTCTGAACGCATTTTTCCGGCTTCTTTCGCGCCTTGTTCACCTTTATAGGTGATAAAGTCGTCAAACGCGATAGTTTGGGCACGGATAAAGCCTTTCTCAAAGTCGGTATGAATTTTACCGGCGGCTTGTGGTGCGGTGGCACCAACAGGGATGGTCCAGGCGCGAACTTCTTTAACACCGGCGGTGAAATAGGTTTGCAGATTCAGCAATTCATAACCTGCGCGAATAACACGGTTCAGACCCGGTTCTTCAATACCTAACTCGGCCATAAACTCGGCGCGGTCTTCATCTTCTAACTCGGCAATATCTGATTCAACGGCAGCGCATACTGCAACGACGACAGAACCTTCAGCCGCAGCGATAGCCCGTACTTGATCCAGATATGGGTTATTTTCGAAGCCATCTTCATTGACGTTGGCAATGTACATGGTCGGTTTCAGCGTCAAGAAGCTCAAATAACGGATAGCCGCTTTATCTTCTGCTGTTAGGTCAAGCGCGCGCAGCATGCCAGCATTCTCTAAATGTGGCAGGCATTTTTCCAACGCTTCCAGTTCGGCTTTAGCGTCTTTATCGCCACCTTTGGCTTTCTTCTGTACACGATGCATCGCACGTTCACAGGTTTCTAAATCAGAAAGGGCCAGTTCAGTATTGATGGTGTCAATGTCATCTACTGGATCAACTTTGCCAGCAACATGGATGATATTATCGTTTTCAAAACAACGAACTACGTGGCCAATTGCTTCGGTTTCACGGATATTAGTCAGGAATTGGTTACCCAAACCTTCGCCTTTGGATGCCCCTTTAACCAGGCCAGCGATATCAACAAATTCCATAGTGGTCGGCAAGATACGCTGAGGTTTAACAATCTCGGCTAATTGGTCCAGACGCGGGTCCGGCATTGGCACCACACCCGTATTGGGTTCAATGGTGCAGAACGGGAAGTTAGCTGCTTCGATGCCCGCTTGTGTCAACGCGTTGAACAGGGTGGATTTACCGACGTTAGGTAGGCCCACAATACCGCATTTGAATCCCATGTTTTATATCACCTTAAATAACTTAAAAATCAACTCGTTAGGTTTAACGAACCGATGTAATCAAAATTTATGCCGCCATTATACACATAATGACGATTTATCTCGATCATGCTCTTGCGTTGCCGGAATCACTTTTGCTGCCATAGCCGATAGGTAATTGATTTTTCTAACTCTGTGTCCGAGATCACGCTTCTGCTATCTGAAGTTTTCTGGCTAATGTCCGATAACAAGTCATTAGAGTCTGCATAGGAATTTGGATAATCCCCATGGAAATGAGCATCTATAAATGGCTGATAGTAATTCTGTTTGGGGGAGTGGTAGGTATTGTGGGCATGCGCTTTCTAACGGCAGACATTGAACCTGCAGGGCCCACTTTTGCGCAGCTTGTCGACCAATATGGTGTGCAAATAGAAAATAAGTCTGGCAAGAGTGTCAGATATGTCGGCTATAAGAAAAATACGCTTTATGAGGATTTTGATAGTGTTCAACTGACCTTTACTGCCATAAACGACAAATTCGAACGTGGCCACGAATTGGCAGAAAATAAGAAAAAGGCGGCGGATTGGGCGTCGCTATTTTGCACTGACGAACTACAAGATATTGCTGGTGAATATGATGCCAAGAGCAATAATTTTCTTGGGCGAGTGAAGGTGATTATTGCTGGGGTGGTACTGACGAGCGAAGGGCAGCAGGGGATCAACGCGCTGTGCAATCGAAATGAGTGAGGGTTAAAAGCGGGTTCCCCGAGGCATATTAGCCAGCCGGGGAACCTGATGAATGGCTATGCACTTGCCTTAAAGGAATGCAGGCGATTCATTGCTTTGGTGATGTCTTCTTTCAGCAATACTTCAGTACAGCGGATAGATTCATCAATGGCATCGTCAATTAACGTTTGTTCGCTTGCGGGTGGTTTACCCAGAACAAATCCGGTCACTTTGCTTTTATCGCCAGGATGGCCAATACCAATGCGTAGGCGATAGAAGTTCGGGTTATTCCCAAGTCTGCTCTGAATATCTTTCAGACCGTTATGGCCGCCATTGCCGCCGCCCAGCTTCAATTTTGCCACACCCGGTGGGATATCAAGCTCATCGTGAGCGACTAAAATTTCTTCTGGTAAAATGCGATAAAATCCAGCCATCGCCGCAACCGCTTTACCACTTAAATTCATAAAGGTAGCGGGCACCAGCAAGCGAACATCCTGGCCTGCCAGATTTAACCGTGCGGTATAACCGAAGAATTTGCTCTCTTCTTTCAGTGATTGATTATGGCGTTCAGCCAATAAATCCACATACCAGGCTCCCGCATTATGGCGGGTTTGGGCATATTCAGCGCCCGGATTTGCCAGCCCAACGATTAATTTAATACTGCTCACGTCGTCATTCGCTATTACTAAAGGAATTAAAGTGTGACAGTTTACCTGTCATGGCGCGTAATAACAAAACCAAGGTTTGTATAGTTGGTGCTTGACGCTGCCGGCAGTCCAGCGTGGCAATTACTTTAGGTACAGATGACAAGTAAACTAATTTACAATGTGAATAATTACGTATCTGTATAATTCAAGTTTAGTGCCAAATGACTGGATAATGTAAAGATTTGTTGGAATATATTTGCCAGTTGTGATCGCCAGCGCAATACCTTTGTCGCCAGCCTGACTATACTTGGTTATTAAGTGGACATGAATAATCACATTAAGCAAGCAGTCGGGATGCGTAGCTGGGTGATTATTTATTGGCAACCCAAGTGGAGGTGGCATATGAAACGTAAAAGCGCAGCAATGCTCGGTAATGTGCTGATGGGGCTGGGTTTGGTGACAATGGTCGGTGGGGTAGGTTACTCCATACTAACTGAAGTCACTCAACTTGGTTTACCGCAATTCTTTGCCCACGGTGCAGTGATGAGTATTTTTGTCGGGGCACTGTTATGGCTAGTTGGTGCACGTATTGGCGGGCGTGAAGAAGTGGCTGACCGTTATTGGTGGGTTAAACACTTTGATAAACGTTGCAATCGTAACCAGCGTCACTCTTAACAATTAGCGTGCTTAGCTATTATTGATAGTGTTACGGTGGTAAAGGCAGCAAATATACAACCTATCGTCACGGCTTTTTAATGAGCTGATGTTAGGGAGGGGTAAATGACGGCTCAAAGATCTATTGGCCAAGAATCAACTGATCAAGAACCTATCGATCAAGAGTAGAAAACCCGTTGTTGCATCCGCTTCAACGGGTTTTTCTTTATCTGCTTTAATTCTCTCATCGCACAATATCAAAAAGTAATGAATAACCTAATGTGATGCCCTGAAAGGGGCTGATCACGTTAGAGCTGCGGCCAGCCAGCACCGCAGATTCATTACTCAATACTGATTAATGTTCAAACATCGCAGAGATTGACTCTTCATTGCTGATACGGCGGATAGCTTCAGCCAACATACCGGACAATGTCAGAGTTCGTACGTTTTTCAATGCTTTGATTTCAGCTGACAGCGGAATGGTGTCACAAACAATCACTTCGTCGATAACGGAATGTTTGATGTTTTCAACCGCATTGCCAGAGAAGATCGGGTGAGTTGCGTAAGCAAATACACGCTTGGCACCACGTTCTTTCAAGGCTTCAGCCGCTTTACACAAAGTGCCACCGGTATCGATCATATCGTCAACCAATACGCAGTCACGGCCAGCAACGTCACCGATGATGTGCATCACCTGAGAAACGTTAGCGCGTGGACGACGCTTGTCGATAATCGCCATATCAGTATCGTTCAGCAGTTTTGCAATAGCTCTGGCACGAACAACGCCGCCGATGTCTGGAGAGACAACAATTGGGTTTTCCAGATTTTGCTGCAACATATCTTCCAGCAAAATTGGGCTACCAAATACGTTATCAACCGGAACATCAAAGAAGCCTTGGATCTGTTCAGCATGAAGGTCCACTGTCAATACGCGGTCAACCCCAACACTTGAGAGGAAATCGGCAACAACTTTGGCAGTGATAGGTACACGAGCGGAGCGCACACGGCGATCCTGACGGGCGTAACCGAAGTAAGGAATAACAGCAGTAATTCGTCCTGCGGAGGCGCGACGCAGGGCATCAACCATGACAACCAGTTCCATCAGGTTATCGTTCGTGGGTGCGCAGGTGGACTGGATGATGAAAATATCACCACCGCGTACATTTTCGTTGATTTGCACGCTCACTTCGCCGTCGCTAAAACGACCTACAGCGGCGTCACCAAGACTGGTGTACAAACGGTTGGCAATACGTTGTGCTAGTTCCGGGGTGGCGTTACCAGCAAAAAGCTTCATATCAGGCACGAGAAGAACCTCAGGCATGCGTCCAGAGAAGATATTGTCAGATCAGTAATCAGGGGCGATTAACACATACTGACTGCAATATACATACGGGTATTTAAAGCCAAAACACATCAAACCTAAAACAGCATTATGAACCGGCTTTCAATCAAGTGAGACAAGTATTTCAGAACTCAAGGTCTGTGGGGCCATTACTTCGACCTTACATAACGCTGTAAATCGTTATCTGTGCTCACTGCTTACAATGTTCCCAGAGCGTACGCGATGCAATGGCGAAACGTTCACGCCACGGGCGACAAAACCGTGCAACCACTCTGGGGCAATACTTAACACCTCTCGGGCCGAAGACTCAGTGTCGAATTCTGCGAACACACAAGCGCCGGTTCCGGTTAGGCGTGACGGGGCATATTCTAACAGCCATGAAAGAGCCTGTTCAACCTCGCGAAAACGTTTTCTTGCGATCGGTTCGCAATCATTTGCGTAAGGATCGCTTAAAAGCGCCGCCAGCGGGCGAACTGGCGTATTTCTTTTTAATTCAGGATCGGAAAAAATAATGGGTGTTGGGATGCTTACACCGGGGTGTGCGACCAAATACCACTTCTCTGGCGGCTCTGCGGGTTGTAATTTTTCACCAATTCCTTCGGCAAAGGCGGCATGTCCGTACACAAATACTGGCACATCGGCCCCCAATGTTAGGCCTATGGCGGCTAATTCTTCATCAGATAAGCCACATTGCCACAAGATATTGAGTGCGACCAGCACGGTGGCGGCATTGGAAGAGCCACCGCCCAGTCCGCCGCCCATTGGTAAACGCTTCTCAATACTGATATCCGCGCCGCGTGGCATATTTATCACACCGGACTGTTTATGATGATGTTGTAGCAAGCGAGCTGCCCGAACGATCAGATTCTGCTCATTTTCCACACCAGCAATGGGAGTTAACAAGCGAATCTGGTTATCATCTCGCGGCACGATAGTGAGTTCATCACCATAATTGAGAAACTGGAACAAGGTCTGTAACTGATGGTAGCCATCAGCACGTTGCCCAGTGATATAAAGAAATAAATTCAACTTTGCGGGCGACGGCCAGACATGTTGATTGGTGATAGTCATGCTATTTGGCCGTCCAGTTATCCATTTTTAGCTTGATGCGCTGCCCGCCTTGGCTTAATTCCATACGGCTAGGCAATGCGGGTGTTACCTGAGTATTGTATTCCTGATAATCAACCACCCATGTCACGCCATCTTGCCGGTAAGTCAGTTGCTTCAGACGGTATTTATCGTCAAGGATGAAGTCAGTGGTATCTCCCGGCAAGCCTAGAATCCATTGGCGTAAGCTCTCCAACGGAATCGACATTCCGGTCAATTTTTGAATCATCTCTTGTGGGTCATCGCTGACATAGCGCTTGCCTTGATTATCCGTCAACTGAGTCACACCGGGTTGCACGACTAACTCAAGCTCGGTGCTACCCAACGGGTTGGTGAGCAATAGGCGGTAGCGTTCAGGGGTAGTCTGTTGCCAAAAGAAACGGGCATAAACTTTTTGTTTATCAGATATATAAGCAAAAGCACCACGGGTTTGGAATTGGCTCAGTTGCTGTAATTGTTGCTCATGTTGACGCCATTGTGGCGATGTCGGGCTAGTTGCAGGGCCGCGTGGCGGCGTAGTGCTACAAGCAGCCAACAGCAGAGTAGCTAATGGAAGTAGGCGATAAAAACTGATTTTGCGCTGAGGCATATGGGTATAAATCCTATCGGTCGCAGGGTTTTCACTGGCGGCACGTTTCTAATGAAGCAACTTAATAATAAAGCAAATCGTTTTGATGTGTTGTATTTGATGCATGTTAAATCGGCAGTATTGCTGCTCACGCTAACCACCTGAGGGCTGAGCGTCAATATCTTGTTCTATTTTGTACATCATATAATCAATTTCTGAGCATAATTTGGGATAATACTGAGGATGATGCACTGTGACTTTTATTGAGCCCTCGCATCAAGTAGAATGCGGTTCAGACGAGAATCCATACTAACACCAGTATTACTCGAAGCCGTTCTCATGACTCTGCTTGCATTAGGCATTAACCACAAAACCGCACCTGTATCGCTACGTGAACGCGTGACATTTTCACCGGAATCTATCGATCAGGCACTTGCTAGCTTGCTCCAACAGCCGTTGGTGCAGGGCGGTGTCGTGTTGTCTACGTGTAACCGAACTGAGTTATATCTCAGCGTAGAACAGCAAGAAAATCTGCACGAACAGCTTGTCGGCTGGTTATGTAATTATCATCAGCTTAGCCCGGACGAAGTGAAAAAAAGCCTGTATTGGCATCACGGAAATGATGCCGTCAGCCATTTGATGCGCGTTGCCAGTGGCCTGGACTCTTTAGTCTTAGGTGAGCCGCAGATATTGGGGCAGGTGAAAAAAGCCTTTGCTGAGTCTCAACGTGGGCAATCACTTTCTGGCGAGTTGGAGCGTTTATTCCAAAAGTCATTCTCAGTGGCTAAACGGGTCCGTACCGAAACTGAAATCGGCGCCAGTGCGGTTTCGGTCGCTTTTGCCGCTTGTACGCTGGCACGCCAAATCTTTGAATCACTCTCTGAACTGAATGTGTTGCTGGTCGGTGCCGGTGAAACCATTGAGCTGGTAGCGCGTCATCTTCGCGAGCACCAAGTTAAGCATATGATTATTGCTAACCGAACACGCGAGCGAGCCCAAGCATTGGCGACAGAAGTCGGGGCCGAGGTCATTACTTTACCGGAGATTGATGCCCGGCTGGCGGATGCCGATATCATTATCAGTTCAACGGCCAGCCCGCTGCCTATTATTGGTAAAGGCATGGTCGAACGCGCTCTGAAAAGTCGTCGTAATCAGCCAATGTTATTTGTTGATATTGCCGTGCCACGGGATATTGAGCCCGAGGTCGGTAAACTGTCGAATGCCTATTTATACAGTGTTGATGATTTACAGGCGATTATTCAGCACAATATGGCGCAGCGTCAGGCGGCAGCAGTTCAGGCTGAGTCAATAGTACAACAAGAAAGCATGAATTTTATGACCTGGCTGCGTGCGCAGGGGGCGGTCGAAACCATTCGTGATTACCGCTCTCAGGCCGAGCAGGTGCGCAGTGAAATGACGGCGAAAGCTTTAGCCGCCATTGAGCAGGGGGCTGATGTCGAACAGGTGGTGAACGAACTGGCCTACAAGCTAACCAACCGCCTGATTCATGCGCCCACCAAATCCCTCCAGCAGGCCGCCAGCGATGGCGATATGGAGCGGTTGCAATTATTACGCGACAGCCTTGGGCTGGATCAGCACTAGTTTCCTCTAATTACAGGGTTTAAAACCACGGATGAAGTCTTCTATTGTTGCCAAACTGGAAGCGTTACAAGAGCGCCACGAAGAAGTGCTGGCGCACCTTGGCGATGCCAGCGTTATTGCCGATCAAGACCGTTTCCGCGCGTTATCTCGTGAATATGCGCAATTGACGGATGTCACTCGCTGTTTTAAAGAATGGCGCAGTGTGCAAGATGACCTCGAAGCGGCAGAAATGATGCTCGAAGATCCTGAAATGCGTGAAATGGCACAGGAAGAACTGAAAGAAGCCAAAGCTCGTAGTGAAGAGCTGGAACAGCAATTACAACTGTTATTGCTGCCAAAAGACCCTGACGATGAGCGCGATTGCTTCTTGGAAATTCGTGCTGGAACCGGTGGCGACGAAGCAGCTATTTTTGCCGGTGACATGTTCCGCATGTACAGCCGTTATGCTGAAGCGCGCCGTTGGAAAGTTGAAATCATGAGCGCCAGTGAAGGTGAGCATGGCGGTTATAAAGAAGTTATTGCCAAAGTTTCTGGTGACGGTGTCTTTGGTCAGTTGAAATTTGAGTCCGGCGGTCACCGTGTGCAGCGTGTGCCAGAAACCGAATCGCAAGGCCGTATTCATACCTCGGCCTGTACCGTTGCGGTGATGCCAGCTATTCCTGAAGCCGAAATGCCAGAGATCAATGCCGGTGACTTGCGTATTGATACCTTCCGCTCATCAGGTGCCGGTGGTCAGCACGTTAACACCACGGATTCGGCCATTCGTATTACCCATATCCCAACAGGGATTGTGGTGGAGTGTCAGGACGAGCGTTCGCAGCATAAGAATAAAGCTAAAGCGATGTCAGTGTTGGGGGCGCGTATCCGTGCCGCCGAAATGCAGAAACGTCAGTTGGCGGAAGCCTCTGAGCGTCGCAACCTGTTAGGTTCTGGCGACCGTTCAGACCGCAATCGTACCTATAACTTCCCACAGGGGCGTGTCACTGACCATCGTATCAACCTGACACTGTATCGTCTGGATGAAGTGATGGAAGGCAAATTGGATATGTTGATTCAGCCAATTGTGCAGGAATATCAAGCTGATCAACTCTCTGCGTTGTCTGAGCAAGACTAATGGATTATCAGCAGTGGCTGTCGTTAGCGGCAGCCCGTTTTAACCAGAGTGACAGCCCGAAGCGCGATGCCGAGATCCTGTTGAGTTTCGTGACAGGGCGTGCGCGTACCTATTTGCTGGCTTTCGGTGAAACCGTGCTGACCGCGGAGCAATTAGCTGTATTAGAGTCATTGGCTGCTCGTCGTGAACAAGGGGAGCCGATAGCATATTTGGTCGGGGAGCGCGAATTCTGGTCGCTACCATTGAGTGTTTCCTCCGCCACATTAATCCCGCGCCCAGATACCGAATGCTTGGTGGAACAGGCATTGGCTCATCTACCCGCCACTCCTTGCCGCATTTTGGACTTAGGTACCGGCACCGGTGCCATCGCATTAGCTATCGCCAGCGAACGCCCAGATTGCTCAGTGGTTGGCGGCGATATTAAAGCCGATGCTGTGGCACTAGCCCGCCATAATGCAGAAAAACTTGCCATCAATAATGTGTATTTTCTGCAAAGTAGCTGGTTTGAGTCAGTGAGCGGGCTATTTACGCTGATTGTCAGTAACCCCCCTTATATTGATGCTAATGACCCCCACCTTAACCAAGGTGATGTTCGCTATGAACCGCACAGTGCACTGGTGGCCCCTGCTGAAGGGCTGGCTGATTTGGCTGAGATTATTCGCCAGTCGCCGGCATATTTAGCGGCGGGAGGCTGGTTGATGCTGGAGCATGGTTGGCAGCAAGCCGAGGCGGTACAGAAATTACTTAAGAATGCGGGATTTAGTGCTGTAATGACGCATAAAGATTATGGTAATAATGATCGTGTCACACTTGGGCAGTGGCGGTTTAATCAAGAAAATTCCCGTTAAAATCGAATTTCTGTACTGAATACATAAATAGCGATGAATAATTAACATATGCCCAACGTCACGAGTAAGGCGGCTGAGATGGCTGCAATACCAATCAAAATGGGTAAAATAAGGAAGCGAAGTCATGTGGATTGATTACATCGCCATGAAGTATTTGCATTTACTCACGGTGGTCATCAGTATTACGCTGTTTGTACTACGTTTCTTCTGGAAATGTCGTGGTTCAGCTATGATGGACAAACGCTGGGTAAAGATAACGCCACATATTAATGATACGCTGCTATTTGTCAGCGGCATTGTATTGATCTTTATTACCGGATTTTATCCTTTCAGTCCGCAAGGAACATGGCTGACTGAAAAGCTGTTTGGCGTTATTATCTATATCCTGCTTGGCTATGTCGCATTAGGTAAGCGAACCCGCAGCCAGAAAAGTCGCTGGCTGGCCTTTATACTCGCATTGGGTTGCCTGTATTTAATTGTCAAACTGGCAACAACTAAGTTACCACTGCTGATGGGATATCTATGAGTCGCATTGCTGATTTCGAATTTAACAACGCGTCCCTGTGTGAGGGGGTGCTACTGGTTACCCAGGAGATTCGACAGAATTTTCCACTGGCTGATGTGCGCAATCAACTGCAACAGCTGGTCGATGATGCCAAGGCTGCGATGCCCGAGGGGCTCAATCAGGATCAGCAATTAGAAGTGCTTATCGATCTGTTCTACCACCAATGGAAATTTGGTGGTGCAGGTGGCGTTTATCGCCTGTCTGATGCTATCTGGCTGGATAAAGTGCTGGATAAACGGCAGGGGACTCCGGTGTCGCTGGGGGTTATTTTCTTGCATATTGCACATCAGCTGGACTTGCCGCTGATGCCAGTCATTTTCCCAACCCAATTAATTCTTCGTGCCGACTGGCTCGATGAAGAGATGTGGCTGATTAACCCACTGAATGGTGAAACACTGAACGAGCATGTGCTGGAAGTGTGGATCAAGGGTAATCTGGGGCTGAGTGCCGAATTGGAAGATGAAGATTTGGAAGAAGCGGAAAATACCCTGATTGTACGCAAAATGCTCGACACACTAAAAGCGGCATTAATGGAAGAGAAGCAGATGGAGCTGGCCTTGCGGGCCAGTGAAGCGGTATTGGCTTTTGATCCCGATGACCCGTATGAAATCCGCGACCGTGGTCTGATTTATGCCCAACTGGATTGCAATCACATTGCTATCTCGGATTTAAGCTATTTTGTTGAACAGTGCCCAGAAGACCCTATCGCTGAAATGATAAAAATGCAGATCCACTCCATTGAACAACAGCGAGTGACGTTGCACTGATTCTCTTTTCTATAGCGGATGTGGCGCAGCATCGGCGACAGGATTATTGCGCTATTTGTTGCGGCTAAGCTGCTGTCATTAATCTCGATTTACCCTTTATAAAGGTATTAGTATGAAACAGAAAGTGGTTAGCATTGGCGATATCAAGGTAGCGAATGACCTGCCTTTCGTGCTGTTTGGTGGCATGAATGTGCTTGAGTCCCGTGATCTGGCGATGCGCATCTGCGAGCATTACGTAACTGTGACCCAAAAACTGGGTATTCCTTACGTTTTTAAAGCCTCGTTTGACAAAGCCAACCGTTCTTCAATTCACTCTTACCGTGGTCCAGGCCTGGAAGAAGGGATGCGAATTTTCCAGGAACTGAAACAGCAATTTGGCGTAAAAGTCATCACTGACGTGCATGAAGCCAGTCAGGCTAAGCCAGTATCCGAGGTGGTCGATGTTATCCAGTTACCGGCATTTTTGGCGCGCCAGACCGATTTAGTCGAAGCGATGGCCCGCACCGGTGCGGTTATCAACGTTAAGAAACCTCAGTTTGTCAGCCCGGGCCAAATGGGCAATATCGTCGAGAAGTTCAAAGAAGCCGGTAATGACCAGGTTATTCTTTGCGATCGCGGTAGCAATTTCGGTTATGACAACCTTGTGGTTGACATGTTAGGCATCAATGTCATGGTGCAAGCAACGGGCGGCCACCCGGTGATTTTTGACGTGACCCATGCTTTACAATGCCGTGATCCGTTTGGTGCTGCATCTGGCGGTCGTCGTGCACAAGTTGCGGAACTGGCTCGTGCGGGCATGGCTGTTGGCTTGGCAGGGTTGTTCATTGAAGCACACCCAGAGCCAAACAGCGCTAAATGCGATGGCCCATCAGCACTGCCATTAAACAAACTGGAACCTTTCCTGGTGCAGATGAAAGCGATTGATGATTTGGTCAAAAGCTTCCCAGAGCTAGATACCAGCAAGTAACTTAATATTCTCGGTATTTAGCGTGAATAAATAAAAGGCAGCGTAGATAACTACACTGCCTTTTTTGATCGCCATAATAATGCTGTCAACTGGACTAAGCTTTGGCGCGTAAAACGTCCAGGGCCTCTGGCAATGAGCCATAGAAACTCAACTTGCCCTCAATTGGCTGCACTCTAGCTCTTGCCAGCGTCTTCAGCGGCTGGAAAGGTATATCTGTGATGATGAGTTGCTGATGTTCATTCAGCGCCTCAGTGAAGCGCAGGAAGGCATTTAGACCCCCCGCATCCAGCACCGGCACGGCATCCCATTGCAGAATAATCGTTTCGTAATGTTCACTACGGCTCAATAACTCGCTAAATATGCGCTCAGCCGCGGCGAAAAACAGCGGCCCGTTAACCCGCAATATCAAGGTGTGCTCATTCATTTCTGTCGGTATTTCACTTAAGCGCGTCATGCGGGCGATACGGCGCATGAATAGCAATGAGGCCAATACAATCCCCACAGTGATAGCAATCACCATGTCGAATAAGACTGTCAGGCTCATACACAACAGCATCACGATGATGTCGTCTTTGGGGCCACGCCGCAGTAAATCGACAACTTTGTGCGCCTCACTCATGTTCCAGGCCACTATCAACAGTAAAGAGGCCATGGCAGCTAACGGCAGATAAGACAGCATCGGCGCCAGAACCAGTAAAGCCAGCAGCACCAGTAGGGCATGGACAATGGCCGATACAGGCGACGTTGCCCCGGCGCGGACGTTGGCCGCTGAGCGCGCTATGGCGGCGGTGGCGGTGATGCCACCAAAGAATGGCGCGACCATATTGCCCAATCCTTGCCCAACCAATTCACTATTTGAATGGTGTTTTTGCCCGGTCATGCCATCAAGCACCACCGCGCATAACAATGACTCAATCGCCCCTAACATGGCCATCGAAAAGGCCGCCGGCAGTAGTGCAGAGAGAGTGGCCCAGTTCAGGACAAACTCTTGCCCGTTGGCAGCTGGAAGGTGCCAGGGAAGGACAAACTGCGGCAGAATAGGGGGGATGCCGTGGCCTTGAGTACCATCAGCCAGCAAATAGCCAAAACGTGAGCCGATAGTGGCAACTTGATGATCAAACAGCGATAACAGGCCCATAACGGCGGTGCCAGCAACCAATGCAGGTAAGTGACCCGGTAACTTTAGTTTTAATCGTGGCCACAAAATTAGCACCATCAATGTGACAGTGGCAATTAACGTATCACTGAAGTTGATGGTCGGCAGTGATTGTGCGAGTGCTGCAACTTTGCCAACATAGTTTTCCGGCACTTCCTCCATGTGAAGGCCAAAGAAATCCTTCACTTGCATGGTGGCAATGGTGATACCGATCCCCGAGGTAAAGCCCAGAGTCACTGACAATGGAATATATTCTATTAAGCGCCCTAGTCGCCCTAATCCCATGCACAGTAAAAATATCCCCGATATTAATGTGGCCAATAATAAACCCGCCAAACCAAATTGCTGTGAAACGGGATAAAGAATAACCACAAAAGCGGCAGTCGGGCCAGATACGCTATATCGCGAACCACCACTAACAGCAATAACGATCCCGGCGATAGCCGAGGTATATAAGCCGTATTGTGGGGGAACACCACTGGCAATCGCCAGTGCCATAGCCAATGGGATGGCAATAATACCGACGGTGACACCGGCAATTATATCTTTGAGAAGTCTTTGAAGTGTATAGGTTTCTCGCCAGCAAGCGTCAATAAGCGCGCTGAACGGCCTAATGCCGTTAATTCCGTGCGTTTTCATCTAAGGTGCAAACCAAATAAAGAAAAGACAAAATAAATGGCGGGCCAATATGGGTCCGTCTCGAGTAGCTAATAACAACGATACGCCAATTCGCAGGATGAGATCTAGATGTATATCAATCTCTGGCGGAAAAATAGATAACCGTCCGTTTTATAAAGTGGTTTAAATGAACAGATTCACAGCTGGCAAGAGAATTTACGCTATCAGCAAATGAAAAGTAGCTATTATCCCCTATAGCACTGTTTATCCACCTCAAGTACCAGAAACTGAATAATAAGCATTAAGTGCCGATAAATCTGGCGCAATTGGATGAGAATTAAGTAATTAGGAGATATCTTGTTACCTGAGGAGAGAGGCAGGCCGCATAATGAAATTATTCAGGAATAAAGGCTATCTCACAGCTAAGATCTAGATTAGAAACTAGAGCCATTGCCAAATTGAATGTTTAGGAATTGCAATGAATAACTTAAAATTAAAAAGCGAACTAATGTTAGTCGCCAGTTGGCAACATCAATATCGGTCAGAATCAACATATAAAATTCAAAGGACTGATGCTACGCCATGAGTGAATTAGAATCTCTATCAACGTTATATCGAGATGCTTGTGTAACCTATGCGACACTCTCTATTAGTTATTTTGCCTTAAGTAAAAATAGCGCTTTTTCTTACGATGGTGACATTTGGAAACGCATCGTGTTTGGCTTTGCTTCGGGGTTGGTTTCACTCTATCTCAATCAAGACCAGTGGATTATTTCCGGGTCATTCTTCTACAGCTTCGAGCTTATCCCGATTATTTTGGTTACCTTTTATGGTGGCTGGCTCAGTGGTTTGACTGCGCTGGTGATGAACTTTGCTTTTACCGGCTGGATTACGCTAGATAACATTTTAATAACGATAGCTTTTATTCCTCTTTTATTCTCTAAGGTATGGGAGAAAAAGAGTAATCGCATATTCTACATGACGATTATTTTAATCGCGATTTACAGAATGATCGCCGCTTTATTACTCGTACCGCAATCACTTACCTGGACTCAGGTCATGGTATATCAGCTGATTTCTGTGCTCTGCTTGGCTATTTGTTATCATGCGTTGAATTTTAAAGAGCGCCATATTTACGCCTATTTCTCGATGAAGAATCGAGCAAATACTGACAAATTAACGCAATTAAATAACAGAGCCAGTGTCGATTATCGGCTGACGGCAATTCATAACAGCCGTCAGGCATGTGGCCTGATGATTTTAGATCTTGACCATTTCAAATCTGTTAATGACACCTATGGACATAACGGCGGTGATATTTTGCTGACGGCGGTTGGCAAGTTATTGATGTCAGCTATCAGGGATGAGGATTTTGTCGGCCGCTATGGCGGAGAGGAGTTTATTATTATTACTCATCGTCATGAGCCACAGGCTATTAAAGCCGTTGCTGAGCGCATTCGACAGCGAGTTGAGGACTTAACGGTAGAATTGTCTGATGGACGGACAATAAAGGCGACCATTTCTATTGGCGCTTCACTTTATCTACCGGGAATGTCGATGCTAACAGCACTGAAAATGACCGACGAAGCACTGTATCAAGCTAAGAATCAAGGCCGCAATCAAGTGGTTTATAGCCGCTTAATGCCGTTTTCTCCACTGGGGGATCGCACGGTGAAAGAGAAGCGCCGCCGCTAGTCATAACGGAGCAGCAACCAGATGGGGCAGCAAAGAAAAAGGCCCTGACTTTCGTCAGAGCCTTTCGCTCGAATATGGCGGTGAGAGAGGGGTTCGAACCCTCGATACACTTACGCGTATACACACTTTCCAGGCGTGCTCCTTCAGCCACTCAGACACCTCACCGTACGTTACCGCGCTATGCACTGCAACGGGGCGGTACTATAGTGACCGGCAGCCTGATGGTCAAGCAGTATTTATTCGTTGTTTGTCATCTGGTTATTCTGCACTCATATAGAAGAATTCGCAGGCGAATTATGCCTACTTAACGCCAATATCTGGCTGCGGACGGGGAATCCACCATCACATAATCTGCTCCCAGCGTGTCAGCTAACTGGTAGTCTTTATAAGAATTGACCCCCATTAATAGCACTTTGGTGTCTTTGTTTAGTTTAAAACATGCCATGGCTGGCTGATTCCAAATCAACTGTGATCGTGATGAGCCTCTACCAAGGGTATACTTTTCGACCACTCTGACATCACGCTTTAATTCAAAGGCATGATACTTATCAGGCTCATTGACCAACATATCCTCGGGGATTTTAGTGATTTTGCAGTCATTGGCCATAATGACATTAGTGAGAATTCGGCGGGTAAAATTTCGTGTCTCAAATTTATTAATATATTCCGGCAGGGCTGCCAAATATTTTTTCTCGGTAGAGTAAAATGTCACTCTATCGAGAGAATGCGTCTCTTTTATCAGCTTATCGAGTATTCCAGCCATGATAATGGGGGCGGTATCAGGTGATTTAATATCCAGAAAAAACTTTGCATCTGGATAGGACAGAATTGTTTCTCGCAATGAAGGTATCTTTATTCCTTTACCTCTATAAATATATTGGCCTTGAATATTAAAGGCATATGCAGCATCTAATTGCTGCAAGTCCTCCCAAGAGTAGTTGGAGACCGGGCCATTGCCATCAGTCAGTTCTTTAAGGTCACTGGGACGATATAATACCGGAATACCTTCTTTACTAAATTGGATGCTTAGCCATACAACATCGGCTTTATTATGTAGCGCCATACTGATGGCGTGATGGGTATTTTCTGGATGATCTGCTGTTCCGGCCCGGTGGGCGACAATCAATGGGGACGCAAATACAGAACTAAAACCGAAGATTAATAATAGCGAACCAATATATAGCCTCATGCGTTATACCTTTGTAGTTTATATTTTAGGGAGATATAAACTACCTTGTAGCATGTAATTTGAGCTGCTAGCGCAATCAATTAATAACAGAGATTATTCATAATCGATGAGGCGACTTGCTGCTTATGCAGCGTGACATTTACATGGAATAACCATGGAAGAGATAAGATAGCCCAGTGTGTAGGGGAAGAAAAAATGAAAAAAAAACGGCAATCTGATTAACCGCCTTGGGGGAAAACACCAAGTTTGTCATCGATTGCCGCTTATTAACTGCTTTAATATGGCGGTGAGGGAGGGGTTCGAACCCTCGATACGCTTACGCGTATACACACTTTCCAGGCGTGCTCCTTCAGCCACTCAGACACCTCACCGTGTTACTGCTATCAACCACGTTATCCGTCGTCGACCGGCGTAATGTAGGCAAAAGTGTGCCCAGCGTCAACCCTCTTATGTGCGCTTTGCTGCTGTTTAGCTAAAGTTGCAGCAGTTTGCTGATTTCATCGGCATTTCTTGCTAGTAGCACTTGCATCTCAACGATAATCGCGGAAATCTAACAGGCACTTTCGCAAGGAGCTGGCAAATAATGAATATTATTTTTTATCACCCGTTTGTTGAAGCAAAACCGTGGTTATCAGGGCTGCAATCCCGCTTACCTACCGCGAAAATTAGGCAATGGCGACGTGGTGATACACAACCGGCGGATTACGCACTGGTTTGGCAGCCACCACAAGAAATGCTGGCAAAACGTGTTGAGTTAAAAGGGGTTTTTGCGCTGGGTGCCGGTGTGGATGCTATCTTGGATCAAGAGCGGCGTTATCCGGGAACATTACCTGCCGGAGTGCCATTAATTCGGCTGGAAGATACCGGAATGTCTTTGCAAATGCAGGAATATGTCGTTGCCAGTGTATTGCGCTATTTCCGCCGAATGGACGAGTATCAACTGCAACAACAACAGAAACAGTGGCAGCCCTTGGAACCTCACCAGCACGACCGATTTACCGTGGGTATTCTTGGCGCGGGGGTATTAGGTAAAAGTGTTGCCCACAAGCTGGCTGAGTTCGGCTTTACAGTACGTTGTTGGAGCCGGACACCAAAAAATATTGATGGTGTAGTCAGTTTTGCCGGTAAAGAAAAGTTGCCCGCGTTCATTCAAGGGACACAATTGTTGATTAACCTGCTACCGAATACCCCAGAAACTGCCGGGATCCTTAATCAGTCACTCTTTTCACAACTGAATGCCAATGCCTATATCATCAATATTGCCCGTGGGGCACATCTGTTAGAGCGGGACTTATTGGTAGCCATGAGTGCGGGTAAAATAGCGGCGGCGACATTAGATGTGTTTGCTGAAGAACCTTTGCCGTCAATGCACCCCTTCTGGAGCCATCCGCGGATTACCATTACGCCACACATTGCCGCGGTAACCTTACCCGAAGCCGCAATGGATCAAGTGGTAGCCAACATTCATGCTATTGAAGCGGGCAGGGAACCGGTCGGTTTGGTTGATGTGGCACGAGGATACTGATTCGTGGCGCTCCTGAGTTCACTGGGGTGATTGGCAGGTGAGGTTTTTAGCACTGTTGATGAGAAGAATTCCTGCTATCATTAGCGGACTATGCTTTGCCTGCAAAAAATCTATCTCGCCTTAAAAGACTTTGTGGAGTAGTCATGTATCCTGTTGATTTACATATGCATACCATCGCCAGCACCCATGCTTATAGTACCCTGCACGATTATATCGCCGAAGCTAAGCTGAAAAATATCAAACTGTTTGCCATTACTGACCACGGCCCGGACATGGCCGATGCTCCCCATTATTGGCATTTCATGAATATGCGGGTATGGCCACGGCTGGTTGACGGTGTTGGGATCTTGCGCGGCATCGAAGCGAATATTAAAAATCTGGACGGCGACATTGATTGCACTGGGCCTATGCTTGATGCTGTCGATCTGCTGATTGCCGGTTTCCATGAGCCGGTGTTCCCGCCCCAAGATAAGGCTGCCAATACCCAAGCTATGATTGCTACTATGGCGCAGGGCAATGTGCATATCATCAGTCACCCCGGAAATCCTAAGTATCCCATTGATATTAAAGCTGTTGCTGAAGCCGCAGCTCACTACGATGTGGCTTTGGAATTGAATAACTCATCTTTTGCACATTCACGTAAGGGCAGTGAAGCTAATTGCCGTGCCATCGCTGCCGCGGTGCGAGATGCTGGTGGCTGGTTGGCGCTGGGTTCTGACTCCCATATTGCTTATTCATTGGGGATTTTTGAGCACTGCGAACGTATTATTGCCGAAGTGGATTTCCCACCAGAGCGGATTCTGAATGTCAGCCCACGTCGTTTACTGGATTACCTTGAGCAGCGTGGTCGTCCTGCTATCCCTGAGTTGGCTGAGTTATAGGTTAAATAGTGACGTTGTCACAAATGTGATTTTAAAATAGATAAGAAACAGGAAGATGTAAATGAATGATTTTTCTCTGGTGTGCCGCATCCTTGGGTCACTGTTTTATCGCCAGCCACAAGACCCGCTGCTGGAACCTCTGTTTGCATTGATAAGCCAGGGGAAGTTAGAACAGCATTGGCCGCTGGAGCAAAGTGAATTACTGGCTCGCTTACAGCAAGAGTATCAACCTGAAGTGTTGAGTGCCGATTATAACTCGCTGTTCGTGGGTGACGAGCGCAGCGTTTCGCCTTATGGCTCTGATTACGAGGATGCTCGCCCTGAATCTGAGGTCAGAGCCTTCCTGCAACAGCGCGGTATGCCGCTGGGTGACGGGCCAACTGACCATTTTGGTGGGCTATTACTGGCGGCATCCTGGCTGGAAGATCAAGCGGCTGAAGATGAAGTTGCGGCACAAACTGCGCTGTTTAGCGACTATTTACTGCCATGGTGCGGCCGTTTTCTGGGTAAAGTTGAAGCTCATGCCACCAGCGGATTCTATCGCACGTTGGCACAGTTAAGCCGCGAAGCATTGCAGGCGATGTGGGATGAGTTGTCTGAGGCAGATAACCCGGAGGAATGATTTCGAGCTCCTCCAGAGTTAATCTGCTCATAATAAGCTGGGGGTAGGATTAGTCAGTCAGTGGGATGACTAATTGCCCCGGCTTAACTTCTAAACCTTTCGCCAGCTTTTTCGCCATTGCTTCCGCTTTACTCTTCTCACCGTCTAACACATAGGCCGGTTGTTGATCAAAATACGACTTCAACGACTGATTTAAATAAGGTGTCAGCGCTTTCATCACTGAATCCATCTTTTCCGGTTTGACCTGATAATCAGTCAGTTCCATATCTTTGAGGAAAATAGCGCCTTTTTCACGATCAAATGTTGGCTGTGCTTTTAAGGTCAGTGTCATATCAGCAGTTTGCGGGCCAAGGATCGAGGTGATATCCACTTTAGCATTGCCGGTTAATGTCACTTTACCGGGTTCGGCGCGGCCAATCTGGCTCTGCAATTGGGTCAGGGTAATATGAGCATCCACCAGACCCGGAATACCAATCTGTTTTTCGTAATTATTATGCTTTTGCAGATAGTCATTAACTTCCTGCTCGCTCAGGGTGTACTGCGTCAGTTGGTTGCAGCCAACCAGTGTTGCCGTCACTATCAGCGCCGCTGCGCCCCACATTAATTTATTCATTAAAGCCTCGTAGCAATATGTACTCATCACATCAAACAAAAAGAATTTGCCCAATAGTAACCGGTTAATCAGCTGTTTTGTATTATTAACCCTGTTTGTTCAATGACGGTTTGGGATGGAGGGCGATAGTGCGGCAGTATTGGGTCATTGCCAATCAGATAACCCTGAATCAGAGAACATAGAAATGAGAGGAAAAGCGCCGGAGACAAAACGGCTCCGGCGAGTAACCGACTAACTTCCGCTCAGCATCGCCGACTCAATGCGGCGCTGATTGAATTGCCAGTAAAGCCCGACCAAGGTGATTAAGCCAATCACGCCGAGCAGGAACCAAGGTAACTCCGGCATTTCAAGGGTTCGGCCGGTATCATACATCCACCCGCCGCCGGTATAGCCAATTGCACCACCCAAAGCCAGCCCAAGACGGCTAAAGCCCATATAGCTGCCGCGAGCACGGGAGTCTGCCAGTGAAGCCCCCAGAGTTTCGCGTGCTGGCTCGGCAATAATAGAGCCCATATAGAAGAAGCAAATAAACATAAACAGGGTTTGTAGCTGGTTAATCAGGCCAATAGGGAACAGGCTTAATGTCATGATCAACAACCCGAACATCAAACGCTGTTCAAGGCGAAAACGTTTTTCGCTCCAACGAGCAATCGGATAGAGCAGGGTTAGCGAAAGTGCGGCTTCTATGGCATACATCCATTTCACTGCCGCAGGTGAACCGGCAATTTCATTTACTATGATAGGTAACATCAACATCACCTGCACCGATAGCATGTAATAACCGGTCAGCGTTAGCACATAGGTGACAAAGCGGCGATCACGCAACACCCGCATCATGCCCTCTTTCATTGGCGCTCGCACGGTTGAGATGCGATAGGCGGGCAGCAACCAGAGATTCCATCCTGCCGCCAAGATGAAGATAACTGCCCCGGTCCAACAGACAAAATGGAAGTCATATTGCAACAGCCAACTGCCGATCAGTGCGCCAATCACCGCACCGGCGCTGTCTTGCATCATTAGTATGGAGTAAAAACGGCCACGTTCATGAGGGCGAGTGAGTTTAATCACCAACGCGGTACGCGGTGGGTCAAATAAGGTGCCACCTAAGCCAGACAGTGCGCAAGCCAACCACAATATCCAGGGTTCATCTGCCATTGCCATGAGTGCAAAGCCCGCCGCGCGCATCAGCATGCCAGTGACTATCATCGGTTTAGCACCGAAGCGGTCTGCAATCGCGCCGCCGAAAATCCCCAACCCTTGCTGGACCAGTTGCCTTAATCCCAAGGCTAGACCCACCAGCACCGCAGCCCACCCCAATTGATCGACGAATCGGATAGATATGAGTGGGAAGACAACGAAGAAACCCAACACCACTAATAAGTTATCGAGCAATAAAAAGTACTTACCCAAGCTGCGAGCTTGCGATACCAAGGCCATGCTTCACCGTCAGAAATTAAAAAGGGAGGGAATGGAAATAACGCTTATAGTTTGTACCCTAATTGTCGAGAACTCTAGAGGGTAGATTGATAATATTTTTTTATCGTCAATACGTTACCTCACCAGCAATTTCATAATAAAATGCAATTTAAGCCCTTTTGTTGCGTAATTTTGTTGTATTGATGTATGGAAAGCGCGCAAGTGTGGTTTTACGCGGCAACGACGTAGCAGGTATATTGAAGAAAAAGCGTGTCGCGAAATCAAGTCCGGCGCATATCTCAAGGGGAGCAGATGTTCGGCTATCATTCAGCAACACCTAAAATACGCCTGATAACTGACCGTATGTCACTGCGGCTGGTTAATGAACGTGATGCTTACCGCATGGCGGAGTATTACGCTGAGAATCAGGCTTTTCTAAAACCGTGGGAACCGGTGCGCGACCAAAGTCACTGCATGCCTTCGGGGTGGCAAGCGCGGCTGGGCATGATCATGGAGCTGCAAAAACAGGGCAGCGCCTACTACTTTATTTTGTTAGACAAAGAAGAAAAAGAAGTGCGTGGCGTAGCGAATTTCAGCAATGTATTGCGCGGCTCATTCCACGCCTGCTTCCTGGGCTATTCATTAGGTGAACGCTGGCAAGGCCAGGGCTTAATGTTTGAAGCCCTGCAACCGCTGATTCGCTATATGCAACGCCAAGAGCGGATGCACCGTATTATGGCTAACTATATGCCGCATAATCATCGCAGTGGCAGTTTACTTGAGCGCCTTGGATTTGAGCGCGAAGGTTACGCGAAAGATTATTTACTCATTGATGGTCAATGGCGCGATCACGTGCTGACGGCTTTGACTAACAAAGAATGGACGTCAACTCGCTGAGGTCAGGATGAAACACAGTTTAAATGCACAGGAAGCCAGAGTTATTGGCTGTTTGCTGGAAAAACAAGTGACGACGCCGGAGCAATATCCGATGTCGCTTAACGGCGTAACTATTGCCTGTAATCAGAAAACTAACCGCGAGCCGGTGATGGAGCTGTCTGAGTCAGAAGTGCAACAGACGCTGGATTTCCTACTGAAAAAGCATCTTATCCGTACCCAAAGTGGTAACCGGGTAATGAAATACGAACATCGTTTTTGTAATTCTGAGTTTGGTAATCTTAAATTTTCACCCGCTGAACTGGCGGTGATCACCACGTTATTACTGCGTGGCGCCCAGACGCCGGGTGAATTACGTACCCGAACCAATCGTATGTATGAGTTTGCTGATGTGGCTGAAACTGAAGAGGTTCTGACTCAGTTGTCCTTACGCGAAGATGGGCCATTTGTGGTGCGTCTGGCTCGTGAGCCGGGGAAACGTGAAAGCCGCTTTATGCATCTATTCAGTGGTGATATTGCGCCTACGTTGTCAGTGGAAGAAGGTGTCGAAGGGGGCAGCAGCGCCCTTGAAGCTCGCGTGGCTCAACTTGAGCAGCAGGTGATTGCACTAACACGACGTCTGGATGAAGTGCTGTTGCAACTGGATGATTAATAAGGATGCTATGAAAAAGCCCTCTATTGGCAAAAAACTGCGGGTTGGCATTGTCGGCCTTGGTGGGATTGCGCAAAAAGCCTATTTGCCCCTCTTGACGCAAGAGCTGGATTGGCAGTTAGTGGGGGCATTCTCCCCGAATCAGGCTAAAGCACAACCGGTGTGTGACAGCTATCGAATGCGCTATTTTTCGCGGTTGGATAGCTTAGCGGCGGATTGTGATGCCATTTTTGTCCACAGCAGCACCGCCAGCCATTTTCAGGTGGTGAGTGAGTTATTGCAGGCTGGTATTCATGTTTATGTCGATAAACCGCTCGCCGAGACAATCGAACAGTCCGAGCAACTGATTGCCCTGGCGGCGAAGCAGCGTTTGGCCCTGATGGTGGGGTTTAATCGTCGTTTTGCGCCATTGTATCAGCAGCTTAAGCAAAAGATGAATCAGCCGGCCTCCCTGCGGATGGAGAAACATCGTCAGAATGGTATTGGGCCACATGATGTTCGTTTTACGCTGCTTGATGACTATCTGCATGTGGTTGACACTGCACTGTGGCTAGGTGGCGAGTCGGCAACCTTGATGACCGGCTCGGTGCAAGCAAATGAGCAGGGGCAAATGCTCTATGCGGAGCATCTTTTTCAGGCGGGTAACTGCTTAATTACCACCAGTATGCATCGACATGCTGGCACCCAGCGGGAAAGTGTACAAGCTGTCAGTCCCGGAGCCTGTTATCAAATTACCGATATGCGCCAGTGGCAACAGGAGTTTGAAGGGCAGGTGATCAGTCTACCCACACCGGGCTGGCAAACCACACTGGAACAGCGCGGGTTTAGTGGCGCAGTTCATCACTTTATTACCGCAGTGAGTAACCAAACCGCGCCACAAGTCTCTGGTGAGCAGGCTATTTATGCACAGCGGATGATTGAGCGTATTTTGCAGCAATAGCAATATGGGCGTAAATAATAACGGGCCATTAATTTGTTACATCTATCAGTGGCTATTCAGTGTTGATTACGTAGACTAGCGCCAGTTTTGTCATCCAAGTCTATTAGAAAAATCTATGAACCTATTGAAATCACTGGCTGCTGTCAGTTCTATGACCATGTTTTCCCGCGTATTAGGCTTTGCTCGTGATGCGATTGTGGCACGGGTTTTTGGTGCGGGTATGGCAACGGATGCTTTTTTTGTGGCATTTAAATTGCCCAATTTGTTGCGCCGTATCTTTGCTGAAGGGGCGTTTTCACAGGCTTTTGTGCCTATCTTGGCCGAATATAAAAGCCAGCAGGGTGAGGAAGCCACACGAACATTTGTGGCATACGTCTCTGGTCTGTTGACCTTGATTTTGGCAGTGGTCACGGTGTTAGGGATGCTGGCAGCCCCGTGGGTTATTTTTATTACTGCCCCCGGTTTTACCGATACACCGGATAAGTTTGCGCTAACTTCTGCACTTTTGCGGGTGACCTTCCCGTATATTTTGCTGATTTCATTGGCATCATTGGTCGGTGCGATCCTTAATACCTGGAACCGTTTTTCCATCCCGGCTTTTGCGCCCACCTTTCTGAATATCAGCATGATAGGTTTTGCGCTATTTGCTGCCCCTTATTTTAACCCTCCGGTGATGGCACTGGCTTGGGCTGTGGTGGTCGGTGGTGTCCTGCAATTGGGCTACCAGTTACCTCATCTGAAAAAGATAGGGATGTTGGTATTGCCAAGGTTGTCATTGCGCGATGCCGGAGTTTGGCGTGTGATGCGCCAAATGGGGCCCGCGATACTCGGGGTATCCGTTAGCCAAATTTCGCTGATCATAAATACTATTTTTGCATCATTCCTAGTCTCAGGTTCAGTGTCATGGATGTATTACGCTGACCGCCTAATGGAGTTCCCATCTGGTGTGTTGGGGGTGGCTTTGGGGACAATTCTGTTGCCCTCGCTGGCCAAAAGCTTCTCTAGCGGTAACCATGATGAATACTCCAAACTGATGGATTGGGGGCTGCGCCTGTGCTTCTTGCTGGCATTACCCAGTGCGGTCGCCTTAGGCATTCTAGCCAAGCCGCTGGTTGTTTCGTTATTCCAGTATGGGAAATTCAGCGCTTTTGATGCGGTTATGACGCAACGTGCGCTGGTGGCTTATTCCGTCGGTTTAATGGGGCTGATTGTGGTAAAAGTGCTGGCTCCGGGCTTCTACTCGCGCCAGAACATTAAAACGCCGGTCAAGATTGCCATTATCACCCTGATATTAACTCAGGTGATGAACCTGATTTTCATTGGGCCGCTTAAACATGCCGGTTTATCACTGTCGATTGGCTTAGGAGCTTGCCTGAATGCCAGCTTGTTATATTGGCAATTGCGTAAGCAAGATATCTTCCAGCCACAACCAGGCTGGGCGGTGTTCCTAACCAAATTGGTTATTGGTGTTATCGTGATGTCTGCGGTGTTACTGGCATTGCTGTGGGTGATGCCAGCGTGGGATATTGGCGGTATGGCATATCGTTTACTCCGGCTGGCTGCTATCGTGGTGGCGGGGGTTATTGCTTATTTTGGGGCGCTGGCCTTACTTGGGTTTAAACTGCGTGATTTTGCGCGCAGAACCAACTGATTTTACAGTAATAAAAAAGGCCCCTCGGGGCCTTTTTTTTAGTAATGACTAGCGATAAAAACTACATGCGTTCAACGGTCTGAATGCCTAAGGTATCCAACCCTTGTTTCAAGGTTTTGGCTGTCAGCATGGCCAGTTTCAGGCGGCTCTGGCGGCTTTCTTCAGTTTCTGCATTCAGGATTTGGCAGTGTTCATAGAAGCTTGAGAACAGACCGGCCAAGTCATACAGATAAGAACACATCACGTGTGGTGTGCCTTCACGGGCCACGGTGGTGATAACTTCTTCAAACTGCAACAGGCGGGTTGCCAGTGCAGCTTCACGGTCTTCTGTAATGACCAATGGCAGTGTCAGGCTGTTTTCATCGACTCCAGCACGCTTAAATATGGAAACCACGCGAGTATAAGCATATTGCATATAAGGTGCGGTGTTACCATCCAGTGCCAGCATGTTATCCCAGTCGAAGATATAGTCGGTGGTGCGGCTTTTTGACAGATCGGCATACTTCACCGCACCGATACCGACAGCTTCAACCACCTGCTTCAGCTCGTCCGCAGGCATGTCAGGGTTTTTCTCAGCAATCAGCTTGCCAGCACGCTCGATGGCTTCATCCAGCAAATCGGACAGTTTGACGGTACCACCGGAGCGGGTTTTAAATGGCTTGCCATCTTTACCTAACATCATGCCGAACATATGGTGCTCTAGTGGCACGGATTCAGGGACATAACCGGCTTTACGTACGATGGTCCAAGCTTGCATCAGATGCTGATGCTGACGGGTGTCGATGTAGTACAGCACACGGTCGGCACCCAGTGTCTCATAGCGATATTTGGCACAAGCAATGTCAGTGGTAGTGTAGAGGTAGCCGCCATCTTTCTTCTGGATAATGACGCCCATTGGCTCGCCATCTTTATTTTTATACTCATCCAGATACACGACGGTTGCGCCATCACTTTCCACCGCCAGACCTTTAGCTTTCAAGTCAGCAACAATGCCGGGCAACATGGCGTTATATAAGCTTTCACCCATCACATCATCTTTGGTCAAGGTGACATTCAGACGATCATAAGCAATCTGATTTTGTGCCATGGTGATATCCACCAATTTGCGCCACATCTGACGGCAATACTCGTCGCCACCTTGCAGTTTCACCACATAGGCACGGGCGCGCTGGGCAAACTCTTCATCTTCATCATAGGTTTTCTTGGCCTGCTGATAGAAAAGCTCCAGATCGGATAAGCCCATATCGCTGGCGTTTTCATTCTGCATTTTTTCCAGATAGGCAATTAGCATACCGAACTGAGTACCCCAGTCACCGACGTGGTTAGCGCGAATAACATGGTGGCCCAAGAACTCTAAAGTTCGTACCGCCGCATCACCGATAATAGTTGAGCGCAGGTGGCCCACATGCATCTGTTTCGCTACGTTAGGTGCCGAGTAGTCGACCACGATAGTTTGTGGCTCAACTGGCGCAACCCCCAATTTGGGCGCAGTCAGCGCATGCTCTACCTTACTGGCAACCCATTGGCGATCAAGGAAAATATTGATAAAACCGGGACCGGCAATTTCAACTTTGCTGGCAATGCCGTCAAGATCGAGCAGTTCAATGACTTTTTCTGCCAGTTGTCGGGGTTGCATACCCAGTTTTTTGGCAACGGCCATAACGCCGTTAGCTTGATAATCGCCAAATTGCGCTTTGGCAGATTGGCGAACTTGAGCTTCGCTGCCTGCTGGAGCACCTGCTGCAATCAGCGCCTGGCTGACTTTATCTGAGAGAAGAGCCTGAATATTCACCGGGTTACCTTAATTACGCACAAAAGACACACAAGAGCATCTGTGTGCCAGTTAATTCAAACGGAGCCAAAACATGACACCACAAAAGAATGACCAGCGGCGTGATGGTCTGACACAACGTTAGTCACAAGATGGCAGGATTTATACCATATTTGACCCCCGACGTCAGCATCAGGCCTACGGTTGCGGCTAATCTATTTGAGGCGCCTATTTTGACTGAAATGCCGCAGACAATTTTATTAGCCATGAATAATGTAAAGTCATAAAACAGTCAGATTAAATATGGCTGATTAGCGCTAATAACTGTAGATTATGGCCGCTTCGATGCCGGAAATAACAGTTTAAAAGGAAAATAAGATGCACGGCCTGAAAAATATCGTCGAATTACAGGACTTATTAACTGACTTACCGTGCTTTGAACAAAAGCTGGCTATTTTCGCGGCTAAATTAACGCTGGATTTAACGCAATTCAGTGCTGACCATATTTCGTTGCGCTGCCATCAGACGGAGACTGCGCAACGCTGGCGCAGTGGATTAGAGCAATGTGGCAATTTGATGTCCGAGTCGCAAATTAATGGGCGACCCATTTGCCTGTTCAAGTTGGCGCAACCACTGGCTGTCGGGCCATGGCAAATAGACTGTATCGAATTGCCGTATCCGGGGAAGACGCATTATCCTCATGAAGGGTGGGAGCACATTGAGCTGGTGTTGTCCGGTGATCCGCAAACCTTGCACCAACGTGCTCTGGCCTTATTACCTGCCACATTGCCAGAAGGGATTCATACCAAATTTAGCTCACCACAAGGTGAACATGAGCGCTTGGCTAACCCGACACTGGCGGTCAGTGATGGCGAGATAACCATTAAGTTTCACCCTTACACTCTGTGGCAAATAGTGGATAGCGAACGCAATGACTAACGTCTATGGGTTATTTATTTCAATACCGACTATCACTTATGGTTATCACTGTGACTGACATCTACTCATGGATTCAAAATGAGTGCCATAGTAAATGCTTCAGCATGTTTACTTACATTCTGTTTTAGCGTGAACGTTATATTCAGCACTTTATTTATTCAACGGTGTAATTGTTGAATACCTATTTATATGTTCAGAAATAATATGGATATATGCCTGTCGCAGTGGCATCCATCAAACGGGGGAGAGAATGACTACATTGGAAATTTGTTGCTATAGCGTAGATTGCGCGCAAGTAGCAGAAAAGGCAGGAGCCGACCGGATTGAATTATGCTGCGGCCAGTCTGAAGGTGGCTTGACGCCGAGTATCGGCGCTTTAATGCAAGCCAGAGAGACGGTCACTATCCCTGTCCACCCGATCGTCCGTCCTCGTGGCGGTGATTTCTGTTATAGCAATAATGATTTTGCCATCATTAAGAATGATATCGCCCGAATTCGCGATATGGGCTTTGCGGGTGTTGTAGTGGGGTTGCTGGATATTGATGGTCACATTGATATGCCGCGGATGCGGGAAATCATGAAGATCAGTGGCCCATTGGCGGTCACATTCCATCGCGCATTTGATATGTGCCAGAACCCTATGGTGGCGCTACAGCAATTAGCCGACCTTAACGTGGCGCGGATTTTAACCTCTGGCCAGCAGCAGAATGCGGAGCTGGGGCTGGCATTATTGAAAGATTTAGTGGCTGCAACCAAAGATCAGGGGCCAGTGATTATGGCTGGAGCGGGGGTCCGCCTGACCAATATGCAGAAATTTATCGATGCCGGTATCCGCGAGCTACACAGTTCAGCCGGGCGTCTTGTTCCCTCAGCCATGAAATACCGTAAAGCCGGTGTCACCATGTGCGCCGACAGTGATGTTGATGAGTTCGCTCATTATTGCGTCGATGGTGAAGTGGTTGAAGCCATGAAGAGTTTGTTAGTGATGGGCGCGCCTTTACCGCAGTCAGCATAGACCCTGCGGCCTTGGCGCTACAGCGTTGTTAGCGGCATTCGTTCACCCGAGTCACTGACTGATGTCAGCTCATCGGGACTTACTCATTTTGCTGCCTAGCTGTAACACCAATGACTTTGGGTCTTGATTTGTGGCTTCGGCGCTACAGCGTGGTTAGCGGCATTCGCTCACCCGAGTCACTGACTGCTGTCAGCTTATAAAAAACCCGGCACTTAGGCCGGGTTTTTTTATGGTTTCCGTGCGATTAATACCGCTCTGAGGGGGGCCGGATAGCCTTCAACGGTTTTGCTTGGGTCATTCGGATCAAGGAATTCTGCCAATGACTCGCTGGTCATCCAATCAGTGCGGCGCTGTTCATCAGTGGTGGTCACCGCCATATCGGCGATTCTCACATCGACAAAACCGCATTTCTCAAGCCAGGCTTTCAACGCCGGTGCTGATGGAATAAAGTACACATTACGCATCTGTGCGTAACGGTCGCCGGGCACCAAGACCTGCTGGCTATCCCCCTCAACCACGAGAGTCTCAAGCACCAGCTCCCCTTCGCTGACCAACTGATTTTTCAGTTGATAGAGGTGATCTAGCGGCGAACGGCGGTGATACAGCACACCCATTGAGAACACGGTATCAAAGGCGGCTAATTCAGGCAGTTGTTCAATACCCAGCGGCAGCACGTGAGCGCGCTGGTCACCGCCTAACAGTTTGCGAATGGCTTCAAACTGACATAAAAACAGCTGCATTGGGTCGATGCCAACCGCCAGATGAGCACCTTCGCCAATCATGCGCCATAAGTGATAACCACTACCGCAACCGACATCCAAAATTGTACGTCCTGCCAATGGGCTAATGTGTGGCAAGACTCGCTGCCATTTCCAGTCGGAGCGCCATTCGGTATCAATATCCAACCCATACAATGAAAATGGGCCTTTGCGCCACGGCATCAGGGCGCGCAACATATTTTCCATCCCTTCACGCTGGCCAGCAGAAATCGGCGGGGACATTTCTGCCCGCACGCCTTCGCGCAAATCCAATGACGTGGGGGTGAGTGCCGGTAAATGTTCGACTGCGTTAAACCAGGTTCTAAACTTACCGTGTAATGATTCGCGCTGCCAGGCACTGAGTTGAGCGGGCAGGGTATCTAGCCACGGGCTTAATGGGCCTTTGGCTATCAGCCGGTAAAAATCGCCAAATTCAATCATTGAGCCTCTCCCGATTTCAGGGCAATCAGCGAACCAAAATTAAAGCATTGGAACCACACTTCAGCATGTTCAAAACCGGCCTGATGCAGGCGCTGCTTATGAGTCTCAACGGAATCGGTCAGCATCACATTTTCTAGCATGCTGCGCTTCTGGCTAATCTCAAGTTCGCTATAACCGTTAGCCCGCTTAAAATCGAGGTGCATGTTGAACAGTAGTTCACCAATATCGTTATCTTCAAAGTTAAACTTCTCAGACAGCACTAAGGCGCCACCTGGGCGCAGCCCTTGGTATACCTGATTAAGCAAGCGCTGACGGTCAGCCGGTTCAAGGAATTGCAGTGTGAAGTTAAGCACCACCATTGAGGCGTTTTCCAGCTTGATGTCGAGAATATCCGACTCCACCACATCCACCGGTGTTTCTGCCCGAAAAGCATCTATATGACGGCGGCAGCGTTCAACCATGGCCGGTGAATTATCCACGGCAATAATTTTACAGCCCGCAGCTTTAATATTACGGCGCATTGACAGTGTGGCCGCGCCCAGCGAGCAGCCCAGATCATAAATTTGACTATTGGGTTGCACAAAACGCTCCGCCAACATACCTATCATCGAAATGATATTGGAATAACCGGGCACCGATCGCTGAATCATATCAGGGAATACTTCAGCGACTTTTTCGTCGAAGGTCCAGTCACCTAATTTGGCAATAGGGGCAGCAAACAGGCTATCACGCTGTGGCTCTGTTGCCCCAGACTGATGGTGCTGCGCATCGTTTTGAGATTGAGTGTCGCGATTTGGCATGACTGTCATTGGCATTAACAAGAAATTAAAGGCGCATATTATAACAGAAAACTCCGCAGATAAGCGCGATAAAGCGAAGGTTGGGGATCAGATAGGTAAAGGCAGACATGAAGGCGGTGATAAGCCGCCCAGAGTAGCAAGGTTCCGGCTGTTTGGCTGCGGAACCGACAAAATAGTCATTATTAGGTCAGACTGAAAATCTGATCCCAAGGTAAATAGTAAATATTAGCGATAATCATCAATACTAAAGAAACATACGTGGCGCTCATCCCAGAACGACGCCAACGAATTTCGCGATGACGTAAACCATAATAGTGCAGTAGACGACCGACTATCAGCATTAATCCACAAATATGGACCATCCATGTCTCACCGCCGTTCATTTCCATCATGATGAGTAAAATGACAGCAATAGGGATATATTCTACGGCGTTACCATGCACGCGGATGGCGGTTTGTAATTCATAAAAACCACCGTCGCCATAAGCGACTCGGTACTGATTTCTCAATTTAACAACATCAAATGAAAGCTTGATCAGTAACAGTGCGCCCAACACGACATAAAGCGAGCTAACCATTTTTAACTCCATTGCCCAACCATCGACTGGCTGAATAATGATAACCGCCTACCGGGAAACTGTCGCTAGAAAAAGTGGACAGAAGCACAATTCTTAATAGTCAGTTTCATGTTTGGAAAGATAAGCTTGCGGATACATTGTGGCGTTAGGCGACGAAAGCCCTGGGTTAGGGCGAAAAAGACGCCAATATCCTTAAAACAGTTGGTCTTGTTCTGGCCAGTCAGGTGCAGGAGGCAAGGTCGTTATTATTGCGGCTAATTGTTGCCAAATCTTTTGTGCCTGCTGTGGCGAGTCACTGTTATCTGGTGTGTGAATGAAAACATAAGGCTGATATTGCTGTTCCCACTGTGGCAGTTTTTGTAACCAAGGTGAAAATAGAGCTAAATTATCATCCAGTTGATCGCCACCAATAAAGCGCACCAAAGGCTGGCCACCCGTGACGATGGCATGCACTGGCAGGCGCGGTTTCTTACTTTGCGCATCACGCACTGCGGCGGTGAGCGGTTTAGCCGCATGAATCGGGCGGCTGTCCAACATCACGCGATTGACGGCTCGTTGGTGTAAACCCTGATTGAGAGCCAGTTCTGCTGCCCCCTTAGCGAAAAACTCCGGGTGGCGAACTTCTACGCCGTAATGAAAATCTGCGGGTAATTTATCGATAAATTGCCATAAGCGGTGTAGTTCATTCGGCCCGAAAGCGGCGGGGAGTTGTATCCATAATTGGCCAATACGCTGGTGCAGCGGGGCTAAGCATTGATAGAAAGCGTCCAGTTCTTGATCGCAGTTGCGTAGGGCCGCTTGGTGGCTAATAGTGGCGGGGAACTTAAAACAGAAGCGGAAGCTATCGGGCGTCATATCACGCCAGCGCTGCACAATTTCTAGCCGGGGTAATGCATAGAAAGTGGTGTTCCCTTCGACGCAATTAAAATAACGGCTGTAATCGGCCAAATCCTTGATACCCAAGCGGTTCCAGGTTGGGTGTTGCCATTGCGGCAGTCCTATATACATGTTTACCCTTCTTATTTGCTGCTACAGCGTTGTTGGCTGCATTCACGCGCCCGAATCACTGACCGGTGTCAGCTCATCGGGACTTATTCACTTGCCGCCTAGCTGTAACAGCAAATATTTTGGGTAAATTTATTATATTTGCTGCTACAGACCGAGTTAGCGATATTCTCTCGACAGAATTTATCGTTACTCGGTAAGGGCTGCAACAATTTCGCTGCTGCTGCGCACCCGGGATATCCGCGGGAAGATATTGTTAACCGCAAACTGCTGCATTTCGGCACTTGCGGTGCTGCAACCATCTTCGGCAATGACTAACTCATAGCCCAGCTCCCAGGCGGCCCGAGCGGTGGATTCGACACCAATATTGGTGGAAACTCCGGCCAATACGATGGTCTTAATCCCCCTACGGCGCAGCTGTAAATCTAAATCTGTGCCGTAGAAGGCTCCCCACTGATGTTTTATGACTTTAATATCGCCATCGGTCACCGCCAACTCTTCAGGGAAAGTCCACCATGACTCCGGCAAACCACCGGCAGGAGGTGGGCTTGGCTGATCAACCGGCTGTTTTAGCGCATCAGCGAATGAATCGGACCACCCCACACGCACGAAAACGACTGGGGCACCCGACTGGCGAAAGGTATTAGCCAGGCGAGCATTGGTGGCAATAACCTGCTCGGCACTGTAGGGGCCTTTGGCAAAAGGTAAAATCCCCTGCTGCAAATCGATCAGTACCAGAGCGGTGGTTTTTGCATCAAGTTTCATGTGGTTGTGCCTCTATATCATGGGGGGAGAGCCAAAACGACTGGCTCAATCTGCTGACCAGTTTATGCCAACATATGTTATCGGGCAGTCCTTGCGAGGGAACAAATTTGTTAAATGATGTGTTAAAACATCACCGAAAGGGATTTTGTCGTCTCTGAGCTGTGCGTTCGCTCTTATCTATGCCACGAAATTCCTTTATAATGGCCCCCTTTTTTCAACACTCTTTAATCTATCAATACTTATGCCAATATATGACTTCTTTTGGGATAAAATAGGGCGTGTAGCGCTTGCAACCATCGATTAGAGAAACTGCAAAAAATTTTCCGACGCGCCTCTGACTCAATGTCCTGCGTGTCATCAGCCCGCGTTATCGAAACTTATCTCTGCGGCCGGTTTTCAATTGAAAGGCACCGGCTGGTACGCGACAGATTTCAAGCCGGGCAGTAACAGCAAACCAGATAATAAGAGTAAACCAGACAGTAGTAGCTGAGGCTCAATAAGGGCTCATCAGAAAACAGCCGCACGGACAGTAGATAACGCGTGCGGCATCGGCTGAGTAAAAGGATATTGTATGCGTACTGAGTATTGCGGGCAGTTGAATCTGTCCCATGTGGGCCAAGAAGTGACTCTTTGTGGTTGGGTTAACCGCCGTCGTGACTTGGGTGGCCTGATTTTTATTGATATGCGCGATCGCGAAGGCATCGTTCAGGTGTTCTTCGACCCGGACCATAAAGCCGCTTATGAGCAAGCTTCTGAGCTGCGTAATGAGTTCTGTATTCAGATTACTGGTACTGTGCGCGCGCGTCCTGACAACCAAATCAATAAAGATATGCCTACCGGTGAAGTAGAAATCTTTGCCCACGCGCTGAATATTATCAACCGTTCCGAGCCTTTGCCGCTGGACTCCAACCAGACCAACAGTGAAGAGCAGCGTCTGAAGTATCGCTATCTGGATCTGCGCCGCCCGGAAATGGCCGACCGCCTGAAGACCCGCGCTAAAATTACCAGCTTCGTACGTCGCTTTATGGACAGCCATGGTTTCCTTGATATCGAAACCCCAATGCTGACGAAGGCAACTCCTGAAGGTGCTCGTGACTATCTGGTGCCAAGCCGGGTACATAAAGGCAAATTCTATGCCTTGCCACAATCGCCACAGCTGTTCAAACAGCTGCTGATGATGTCTGGTTTTGACCGCTATTATCAGATTGTAAAATGTTTCCGTGATGAAGATTTACGTGCTGACCGTCAGCCTGAATTTACTCAGATCGATGTGGAAACCTCTTTCATGACCGCCGATCAAGTGCGTGAAGTGATGGAGAAACTGGTGCGTGAATTGTGGCAAGAGACCAAAGGTGTTTCACTGGGCGATTTCCCGGTAATGACTTTTGCCGAAGCGATGCGTCGCTATGGTTCCGATAAGCCCGATCTGCGCAACCCATTAGAGTTGGTGGATGTCGCTGACTTGGTCAAAGATGTTGAGTTTAAAGTCTTCTCTGGCCCTGCCAATGATGCTAAAGGCCGTGTTGCGGCACTGCGTGTTCCGGGCGGCGCTCAAGTGACTCGCAAGCAAATTGATGAATACACTCAGTTTGTTAGCATCTATGGTGCAAAAGGCTTGGCATGGCTGAAAGTGAATGACCGTGCTGCGGGTATTGAAGGTGTACAAAGCCCGGTGGCGAAATTCCTCAGTGCAGAAGTGCTGGAAGCGATTCTGGTTCGTACTCAGGCAGAAAGCGGCGATATCCTGTTCTTTGGCGCAGATAGCGACAAAGTTGTCACTGACGCCATGGGCGCACTGCGCTTGAAAGTGGGTCGCGACCTGCAACTGACTCAGTTGGGGACATGGGCACCGCTGTGGGTGGTTGACTTCCCAATGTTTGAAGATGACAGCGAAGGTGGCCTGACCGCCATGCACCATCCGTTCACTGCCCCTAAAGATATGAGCCCGGAACAATTGGCTGCGGCACCGACCACAGCTATCGCCAATGCTTACGATATGGTCATCAATGGCTATGAAGTCGGTGGTGGTTCGGTGCGTATCCACCGCACTGAAATGCAACAGCAGGTGTTTGGTATTCTGGGTATCAATGAACATGAACAACGTGAGAAGTTTGGCTTCTTGTTGGACGCATTGAAATACGGTACCCCACCACATGCCGGTCTGGCTTTTGGCCTTGACCGTCTGGTGATGCTACTGACCGGCACCGATAACATTCGTGATGTCATTGCCTTCCCGAAAACCACTGCTGCAGCTTGTCTGATGACTGATGCGCCAAGTTTTGCTAATCCTGCTTCATTGCAAGAGCTGTCTATCAGCGTTGTGGCGAAGAAAGGGGCGACGGATAGCGTGGAAGACGAGAAGTAATGAATTATAAACGCCCCGAATCAATACTGGCAGTTATCTACGCCAGATCGAGTGGTCGGGTGCTGATGTTGCAACGGCGTGATGACCCTGATTTCTGGCAGTCGGTGACCGGCAGTCTGGAAGAGGGAGAAACTCCGTTGCAAACTGCGCAGCGCGAAGTAAAGGAAGAGGTCGGCATTGATATACTGGGTGAAAACCTTGAGTTGATCGACTGCCAACGTTGCGTGGAATTTGAAATTTTTATGCATTTTCGCCATCGCTATGCACCGGGTGTGACGCGGAATAAAGAACATTGGTTCTGTCTGGCGTTACCTGAAGAGCGGGATGTGGTTATTACTGAACATCTTGCTTATCAGTGGGTCGATGCTGTGGAGGCCGCAGCATCGACCAAGTCCTGGAGTAATCAGCAAGCGATTGAAGAGTTTGTTATTTAATTCCCGTCTATCCCCAAGGTAATTGAAATTACAGGTAGGCGACCACCGAACCAGCCCGATGAACGTATATAAGCAAGTGATTTGGGTGAGTGAGGACAGCTAACACCGCGGTGGCTTCAAGTACCAAGGGGATAATTAGGCTATTTTGGAGATACTTATTTATGGCAGGTCATAGTAAATGGGCCAACACAAAGCACCGCAAAGCGGCACAGGATGCTAAACGCGGTAAGATTTTCACTAAAATTATTCGTGAGTTGGTAACTGCCGCACGTCTGGGTGGTGGTGATCCGGGTGCCAACCCACGTTTACGTGCTGCTATCGATAAAGCGTTGTCGAATAACATGACACGCGACACCCTGAACCGCGCGATTGCCCGTGGTGTGGGTGGTGACGAAGATAACAACATGGAAACCATCATTTACGAAGGTTATGGCCCGGGCGGTACTGCGGTCATGGTCGAATGCTTGAGTGATAACCGTAACCGTACTGTATCTGAAGTCCGCCATGCATTCACCAAAACAGGTGGTAATCTGGGGACTGATGGCTCGGTTTCTTATCTATTCACCAAAAAAGGTGTTATTTCCTATGCACCGGGTTTAGCAGAAGATGCGGTGATGGATGCGGCGCTAGAAGCGGGTGCGGATGATATCGTGGTCTATGATGACGGTGCTATTGACGTGTTCACTGCCTGGGAATCGCTGGGTGCGGTGAAAGATGCACTGGATGCTGCGGGTCTGGTTGCTGAGGGTGCTGAAGTCTCCTTAATTCCATCAACTAAAGCGGATCTGGATGCTGAAACGGCACCAAAACTGCTGCGCTTGATTGATATGTTAGAAGATTCTGATGATGTGCAAGAGGTTTACCATAACGGTGAAATCTCTGATGAAGTTGCAGCAACCCTGTAAATCATCGCTGACTCATCCTACTCATTAAATCTATCTGTAATCCTCTCTGGCCGCATTGGTGGCCAGGGCTTTTGATGTGAAAAGGTAAATAAGCTGGTATGGCGATCGTATTAGGCATCGATCCCGGTTCTCGTGTCACCGGTTATGGCGTGATTCGCCAGCAGGGTCGTCAGCTCACCTATCTGGGCAGCGGCTGTATCCGCACGGTTGTTGACGATATGCCTACTCGCCTGAAGTTAATCTATGCAGGCGTGACTGAAATTATCACTCAGTTTCAACCTGACTTTTTTGCCATCGAACAAGTGTTTATGGCGAAAAACCCAGACTCAGCTTTAAAGTTGGGGCAGGCGCGTGGTGCGGCTATTGTCGCGGCGGTAAATCTGAATTTGCCCGTTTCCGAATATGCAGCTCGTCAGGTTAAACAGACGGTAGTTGGAACCGGGGCGGCGGAAAAAAGCCAAGTCCAGCACATGGTACGCTCGTTGTTAAAACTCCCGGCGAACCCGCAAGCCGATGCTGCTGATGCATTGGCAATTGCTATTACCCATTGCCATCTGAGTCAAAATACCCTGCGACTGGGTAATGAGCAGATGACGTTGGCTCGCGGTAGAATCCGCTAGCCGCTATTTTATGCGAGCGGGTTAACTGTTATTGTAGGCTGGATATCCATCCAGCCTTTTTTATGCTATAAACAGCCATTATGTTCATACCCTAATGTGGGTAATCGAGGAGAGAGTCAACGTGATAGGGCGCCTCAGAGGTATCATTCTGGAAAAACAGCCGCCATTGGTGCTGCTGGAAACAAACGGTGTTGGCTATGAAGTCCAATTACCGATGACTTGCTTTTATGAGCTGCCAGATTTGGGGCAAGAAGCCATTATTTTCACCCAGTTTGTGGTGCGCGAAGATGCTCAACTGCTGTACGGATTTAATGACAAGCAGGAGCGGGCACTGTTTCGTGAATTGATCAAAGTTAATGGCGTTGGGCCAAAACTCGCGCTGGCCATTCTCTCTGGCATGTCGGCGCAGCAGTTTGTCGCAGCAGTTGAGCGAGAAGATATCACTACATTGGTGAAGTTACCGGGTGTGGGCAAGAAGACCGCTGAGCGGCTAGTGGTCGAAATGAAAGACCGCTTTAAAGGCCTCAATGGTGATTTGTTCAACAATACCGGCGATATTCAGTTACCCGCCAGTGCTTCGCAAACTTCCGATGCCGATATTGAAGCAGAAGCTGTTTCTGCGCTGGTGGCTTTAGGTTATAAACCACAAGAAGCCAGCCGTTTAGTCAGTAAAATAGCTAAACCGGGTGCAGATTGTGAAACCCTCATTCGTGATGCCCTGCGCGCCGCGTTATAGAAATAATAGGGGTTAAGGATGATTGAAGCAGACCGCCTGATATCTGCGGGTGTTATCAGTGATGAAGAGAGTATTGACCGGGCTATTCGCCCGAAACTGTTGGCAGAGTATGTCGGGCAGCCTCATGTCCGCGAGCAGATGGAAATCTTCATTCAGGCGGCTAAACAGCGTGGCGATGCACTGGACCATGTGTTGATCTTTGGCCCTCCGGGGTTAGGTAAAACCACACTGGCGAATATCGTCGCCAATGAGATGGGGGTAAATCTACGGACAACTTCTGGCCCGGTGTTGGAGAAAGCTGGTGATTTAGCTGCCATGCTGACCAATCTGGAACCCCACGATGTGCTGTTTATTGATGAAATCCACCGTTTATCACCAGTGGTTGAGGAAATTCTCTATCCGGCGATGGAAGATTATCAGTTGGATATCATGATTGGTGAAGGGCCGGCTGCGCGCTCAATCAAACTTGATTTGCCGCCTTTTACTTTGATTGGTGCGACGACGCGTGCAGGGTCACTGACCTCGCCATTACGTGATCGATTCGGTATTGTCCAGCGGCTGGAGTTTTATCAAGTTGCTGATTTAGAACATATCGTTTCACGCAGCGCCAAGTGTCTGGGGCTGGAATTAACCGCCGAAGGGGCGCATCAATTAGCGCGTCGCTCAAGGGGAACACCACGTATCACCAACCGTTTGCTGCGCCGCGTGCGGGACTTTGCCGAAGTCAGGGCAGATGGCGCAATTAATGGTGATGTTGCAATGAAAGCTCTGGATATGCTGAATGTCGACGCCGAAGGTTTCGATTTCATGGATCGCAAACTCTTGCTAGCAGTTATTGATAAGTTTATGGGCGGCCCGGTGGGGCTAGATAATCTGGCAGCCGCCATTGGCGAAGAGCGTGAAACCATTGAAGATGTTCTGGAACCATACTTAATCCAGCAAGGCTTTATTCAGCGGACACCACGTGGGCGTATTGCCACCAACCATGCCTATAAACATTTCGGTATCACTCGCGAAGAGTAAGTTTTCTTTAATGCAGGGCTGAGTCAGTATCAGCCCTGTTTATGACTATCTTCAGGCGGCGGTTTTCTCTACCACCGGGGTGTTAATCATTCGGTTAAGCCATGGGATCAGCAGTGCCATAACCAACGCAATGACCAGTGTAACCATGCCTATTTTACCAAACACATCAGTGTAAATAGGCAATGTTTCCAACGGATCAGTTACCCCCTCCGGTGTCGCAGTAAAGGTGGCGACATAGCCACCAATCAGGAATGATGCCGCTTGTGTCAGGAACCACATCCCCAGAATAAATCCCATCAGATATTGCGGCACCAGTGCAGCCACCATAGCTAAACCTAGCGCACTGATCATCAATTCCCCTAGGCTCTGGAATAAGTAAACCAGAACAATAAACCAAGGGGATGTCAGACCTTGTGCATCAGCAAACCACATCCCGGCTGCGGCTGCGGTCAGAAAACCCAGTGAACATAAAAACATCCCTAGAGTGAATTTTGCTGGCATGGATAAGTCCCGATTTTTACTGCCTAAACGGGTATAAATCGAAGCTAGAATTGGGCTGGCAACCACCACCCAGAATGGGTTTAATGCCTGGAAGCTGACCGGGTTGATATTGAACCCAAGAATTTGATGATGGACATTATTAATAGCGAAGAAGTTTAATGAGGTGGGCATCTGTGCATATAGAACATAAAACACGATGGCTTCAATCATCAGAATAAAAGCCACAAACATTTTATTACGGCCCAGTTGGTCCTGCTTCAATGCTTCTTTGAAGAAGATAAACACCACAATTAGCGATAACACGATCAGCACCAGATTGGCAATGATCACATGGTTCATCAACCAGGCGCAGACACATATCATTACCGCCGTCCCAGCCAGTACCAGGAAGAGGTTTCGCCAATTTAAGGGTTTTGCATCGGGCTCTGAACCAATATGGCGCACCATATGGCGACAGCAGAAGTAGACCAACAGAGCAAAAATCAAACCAATGCCACATAAGTAATAGGTAATGGTGTAACCGAAACGTTCAGCGATAACGGGCGCCAATGATAGTGACAGTAAGGAGCCAATATTGATCGACATATAGAACAGCGTAAAGGCCCCGTCCAGACGTGGATCTTTAGGCGGATAACATTTCGACAGTAAGCTTGCTGGGTTGGCTTTAAATAAACCGTTACCTACGGCGATGGTACCTAGTGCGAAGAAGATTAAGTTGGGTTGATACAGTGATAGGCCGGTGGCGAAATAGCCGATAGCCAGCACCACTGCGCCTAAAACCATCGTGCGTTTGGTGCCTAATAGATGGTCGCCAACGTATCCACCAATTGAAATCAAGCCGTAAACCAATGCCGCAAAAGCGCCAAAAGTCACAAATGCCTGCTCCTGCGAGAAACCTAACTCCTTGACGAAGAAAACAGCAAGAATCCCCTGCACACCGTAATAGCCGAACCTTTCCCACAACTCGACAAAAAAGATCATAAAGAACGGTTTAGGTTGCTGAAGTAAACCAGTGGGGGTGGATCTATCCATGATAGGTCGCCTCTGCGCAATAATCATTGTGCAAAAATTGGGAGCGTACAAAGCCTATGCAGAAATAACTGCATAACCATTATAATGCTCATTAGTTTGAGAGGATGGCAGGGTATTACACTGCCTATCAATTGTATTTGTGGTTGATCACACTAATTAAAATATAAAATACAGAATTGATGCTTATCGGCAGAGAATAAAATAATGACCAACTAAGTATAATTAAGAATAGCAGGGGGAAAGGGTTTGAGGGGAATTGGGGCTTATCAATATAAACCCCAAGAGAAAGTGATTACCCGCGTGCTTTTTGTGACAGGCTAAGAACAAACATTGCCGCAGCACAAAGCACCACTGAAGGCCCCGCTGGCGTGTCATATAACGCAGAGAATGTTAAGCCGCCAGTCACGGCAATAATGCCAATACCGATGGCAATTCCGGCCATTTGTTCTGGTGTTCGAGCAAAGCGACGTGCAGCAGCGGCGGGGATAATCAGCAGTGAAGTGATAATCAGGGCGCCGACAAACTTCATCGACAACCCTATAGTGAGTGCGGTCACCAACATCAATAGCATGCGTACCCGCTCCAGATTCACCCCGTCGACATGGGCTAACTCTGGGCTAATGGTCATTGATAACAGTGCGCGCCATTGCCAGCACAAAACCCCCAATACCACCACCACACCAGCGGCAATCAGCCAGATATCACTCAGTGTTACGGAAAGTAGATCGCCAAACAGATAGGCCATTAAATCAACCCGCACATTGTGCATCAGGCTGACCACCACTAAACCTAGTGATAATGCGCTATGGGCCATGATTCCTAATAGGGTATCGACCGCCAGTTGCGGGCGACGTTCTAGCCATACCAAAATCAGCGCCAATACCATGGTCATCACAATCACGGCATAGAATGGATTTACATTTAGCAGTAAACCGAATGCCACCCCAAGCAAAGATGCGTGAGCTAAAGTATCGCCAAAATAGGACATTCGACGCCAGACCACAAAAGAACCCAGTGGCCCCGCCGCGGTTGCCAGTAATACACCCGCTAACCAGCCGGGCAGCAATAATTCAATCATGCGTCACGACTCCCACTGTTCTTCAAAATAATCTTTCCGTGTAAATCGTGACGATGGTTATGGTGATGACGATAAACTGCGAGTTGTTCGGCTCCACGATTGCCAAACATGGCAATAAACTCAGGGTGAGTCGATACCACCTCTGGTGCACCGGAGCAGCAAATATGCTGATTGAGGCACAATACTTCATCAGTTTTAGCCATCACTAAATGCAAGTCATGGGAAACCATCAGGACGGCACAACCCAGTTCTCTACGCAGTTGCTCAATCAAATCATACAGCGCTAATTGCCCATTAACATCAACACCTTGCGTAGGCTCATCCAACACTAATAACTGCGGCCGATTCAATAATGCCCGCGCTAACAACACGCGCTGGTTTTCACCACCAGACAGTTTCTGCATCGGTTGATCTAATAAATGAGCGGCATGCACCCGTTTTAGGGCCGGCAGGATATCTGCTTTTTTAACGCCGGGTTTTAAGCGCATAAAGCGGCTGACAGTGAGCGGTAACGTCGCATCCAGATGGAGTTTTTGCGGGACATAGCCGATCCGTAAACCCGGCTCTCGAACCAGTGTGCCGCTAGTGGGGGCAATCAACCCCAACACCACGCGAACCAGTGTTGATTTGCCCGCGCCATTAGGCCCAAGCAGGGTGAGTATTCTTCCCGGACGCAGAGAAAGGGAAATATCATTTAGTACCCGTCGACTACCAAAAGTGACGGATATCTTATTTAGAGTTACCAATGTGGACATTATGATTACGTTTGCAGAACCGATTGAATGTTATAATATTACGCTTTACCCATCAAAACGTCGAGAATTCGTATTATGTTACATAAAAATAAATGGCTGAAGCGGGCAATGCTGGCCAGCGTAATTTTAGTCGCTAACCCATTTAATATTGCCTCGGCTGCGGTCGTTACATCAGTGCGTCCGCTGGGATTTATCGCCTCAGCCATTGCGGATGGTGTGCTGCCAACAGAAGTTTTATTGCCTGATGGCGCGTCGCCACACGATTATGCTCTACGCCCATCAGATGTCCAGCGGTTACGTAGTGCTGAGCTGGTTATTTGGGTCGGACCTGAAATGGAAGCATTTCTGGCAAAGCCTCTGACGCAAGTTGCTGATAACAAGCAGATAGCTCTGGCTGAGTTACCTTCTGTTACGCCTTTATTAATGAAAGGCGACGAGCATGATGAAGATGAAGGGGAACAAGCAGGGCATGACCATGATCATGCTAAAGATAATCACAGCGATGAGCACCACCACGGCGAATATAATATGCATATTTGGTTATCGCCAACCATAGCAAAACAATCTGCAATCGCCATTCACGACAGATTATTGGAACTTATGCCACAAAATAAGGACAAATTAGATGCAAACCTGCGCCGATTCGAGGATCAACTAGCGCAAAATGAAAAAAATATTGCTACTATGCTCAAGCCTGCGCAAGGTAAGGGATACTTCGTTTTTCATGATGCCTATGGCTACTTTGAGAAACACTTTGGCTTGAGCCCATTAGGGCATTTTACAGTCAATCCTGAAATACAGCCTGGTGCGCAGCGTTTACATCAAATTCGAACACAGTTGGTTGAGCACAAAGCGGTATGCGTTTTTGCTGAGCCACAATTCAGGCCGGCCGTCATTAGTGCTGTCGCCAAAGGAACAGATGTGCGTTCTGGCACATTGGATCCCTTGGGGAGTGGCATAGTATTAGGCAAGGACAGCTATGTGAACTTTTTGTTTCAGTTGTCTAACCAATACGTGAGCTGCCTGAAGTAAGATTAAAAGGATACTCATAAGTGCAGCAGATAGTCCGAACTATCACTTTGGCGTATAACAATCTCCCTCGCCCCCACCGCATCATGCTGGGGTCGTTGACCGTAATGACACTGGCCGTCGCTGTTTGGCGGCCTTTTGTTTATCATCCGGAGCATGATCCCATCGCCCAAAGCGTGGTGTTAGATAACAGTCAACCCCGCATTTTATTACCTGAAGCCAGCGAACCTATCGATCAGCCAGCCCCTGATGATGAAATCCCGCAAGATGAATTAGATACCAAAGATGCCACTGAAGCGGGTGTCCATGAGTATGTTGTCTCTACGGGGGATACCCTGAGCAGCATTCTTACCCAATATGGTATCGATATTTCCGATGTGTCGTTATTGGCGAATCAGAATCGTGATTTACGTAATCTGAAAATTGGGCAACAAATCTCTTGGACCGTTAATGATGCCGGTGATTTGCAAAGTTTGACGTGGGAAGTTTCACGTCGTGAAACCCGCACTTATAACCGCGTTGGTAATAACTTCAAAGAGACCAAAGAGCTGCAGAAGGGTGAGTGGAGTAATTCGGTTCTGACGGGTCGGCTTGATGGCAGTTTTGTTACCAGTGCGAAAAAGGCCGGTTTGACTAATTCTGAAATCCGCGCAGTGACTAAAGCATTACAGTGGCAATTGGATTTTGCCAAACTGCGTAAAGGCGACCAATTCGCGGTGTTGATGTCGCGCGAAATCCTTGATGGTCGTAGTGAACAAAGCCAACTGGTTGGGGTGCGTATGCGCTCCGGTGGTAAAGATTACTATGCTATCCGCGCCGATGACGGTAAGTTTTATGACCGTCAGGGTTCTGGTCTGGCGCGTGGTTTCTTGCGTTTCCCTACGATAAAACAATTCCGCGTATCGTCTAACTTCAATCCTCGCCGTCTTAACCCTGTCACCGGGCGTATCGCGCCGCATAAAGGAGTTGACTTCTCTATGCCGGTTGGGACACCGGTGCTGGCGGTGGGTGATGGCGAAGTCGTTATCGCCAAGCACAGTGGTGCGGCGGGTAACTATGTGGCTATCCGCCATGGTCGCCAATACACCACGCGCTATATGCATTTGAAGAAACTGCTGGTTAAGCCGGGGCAAAAAGTGAAACGCGGCGACCGTATCGCGCTGTCAGGTAACACTGGCCGTTCTACTGGCCCACATCTGCACTATGAATTCTGGATGAACCAGCAAGCGGTTAACCCATTGACGGCTAAGTTGCCACGTTCAGAAGGGTTAAGTGGCAAAGATCGCAGCGAGTATCTGGCCATTGCCAAACAGGTGATTCCACAGCTGCAACTGGATTAACCGTTATCCGGTCGTTATTTCTACCGGATTGATTATCTCTACGCCGCCAGCGGTACACCCTGGCGGCTCAGTTTCAGTCTGTTAGATAGGTTATTTATCTGATATCGATTTTGTTTCCGGACATTAACTGCGCAGAGTCGCTTTTATAACAGACTATTTTTTAAAAGATTGTCTGCAAAAGATATCGACTGCAATTATTATTAGTCCACTGCCAATCTAAGAGTTCCCCCATGCAAAAAGAGAAAAACGACGCTGCTGGCTTTATCCCAGTATTCAAAAAATCTTTCCTACATCCACGTTTTTGGGGGGTATGGCTAGGAACCGGAGCTATGGCGGCGATGGCTTATGTTCCACCGAAATTCCGAGATCCACTGTTGGCTGGAATTGGTCGTTTCGCCGGGAAATTTGCTAAAAGCGCCCGACGCCGTGCCCGCATTAATCTTCTCTATTGCATGCCTGAACTGCCAGAAGCCGAGCGCGAGCATATTATTGACCAGATGTTTGCTACGGCGGCACAGCCTTTAATGATGATGGCGGAACTCTGTTTTCGTGATCCGAAGAAGGTGCTATCTCGTGTTCACTGGCATGGGCTAGATGTTCTAGACCACCTGCAACAACAAGAACGTAATGTTATTTTGTTGGTGCCCCATGCCTGGTCGATTGATATTCCAGCCATGCTTTTAGCCGAGCAGGGTAAGCCGGTTGCCGGGATGTTCCATCATCAACGTAATCCCTTGGTCGATTATCTATGGAACAGTGCTCGCTTGCGTTTTGGTGGGCGTATTCATGCGCGTGAGAGTGGGATTAAGCCTTTTATTAGCTCAGTGCGTCAGGGCTTCTGGGGATACTATTTACCGGATGAAGACTATGGCCCTGAGCAAAGTGAGTTTGTCGATTTCTTCGCCACGTATAAAGCGACATTACCAGCCGTAGGGCGGTTAATGAAAGTATGCCGCGCAGCTATTGTGCCAATGTTCCCGGTTTACAATTATCGCGAGCATCGCCTTGATATCTATATTCGCCCACCAATGGACGATTTAGCGGATGCCGATGATGCTTATATTGCTCGCCGAATGAATGAAGAAGTTGAGCTGTTGGTAAAACCTAATCCGGAACAATATACCTGGATTCTTAAGCTGCTGAAAACCCGTAAAGAGGGTGAAATAGAGCCTTATGTCCGTAAGGATATTTATTAAGCGTTATTACCATTGAGTATAAAAAAGCCCGCTTCTGATGAGCGGGCTTTTGCTTTTAGTTAATTAAAACAAATTAATCAACTCGGACGATACGGCTGGTATTGGTTGTCCCAATCGTGCCCATCACATCGCCTTGTGTCACAATAACCAGATCGCCAGATACCAAGAAACCTTTGTCTTTCAGACGATTGACTGCTTCATTAGCCGCCAACACGCCATCGGTGTGAGTATCACAGTAAACCGGGGTGACACCACGATAGATAGCCGTCAGGTTCAAAGTATGGTCGTGACGTGACATGGCAAAGATTGGTAAGCCAGAACTGATACGAGACATCATCAGAGCAGTGCGGCCCGATTCGGTCATCGCGATAATTGCGGTGATGCCTTTCAGGTGGTTGGCTGCATACATGGTAGACATAGCGATAGCTTCTTCGACATTGTCGAATTGCACATCAAGACGGTGCTTAGACACATTAATACTTGGGATTTTTTCAGCACCCAAGCAAACACGGGCCATTGCCGCAACTGTTTCAGCCGGATACTGCCCAGCGGCTGTTTCTGCCGACAACATTACGGCGTCAGTACCATCCAATACGGCGTTAGCCACGTCCATTACTTCTGCACGTGTTGGCATTGGATTGGTAATCATTGACTCCATCATCTGAGTTGCAGTGATGACCGCACGGTTAAGCTGACGAGCACGACGAATCAGTTTTTTCTGGATACCGACCAGCTCAGGGTCGCCAATTTCAACACCCAAGTCACCCCGCGCCACCATCACTACATCAGAGGCCAGAATGATATCATCCATCGCTTCATCAGTTGCCACGGCTTCAGCACGTTCAACTTTTGCCACGATTTGAGCATTGCAGCCAGCATCACGGGCCAAACGGCGCGCATAATGCAAATCTTCACCGGTACGAGGGAAAGAAACTGCCAGGAAATCGACACCAATTTTAGCGGCGGTAATAATGTCGGCTTTGTCTTTTTCCGTTAATGCTTCGGCTGACAGGCCACCGCCCAACTTATTAATGCCTTTATTATTGGAAAGAGGGCCACCTACAGTCACTTCGGTGAATACTTTCATACCCTGAACTTCAATAACCTTCAGTTGTACTCGACCATCATCCAGTAACAGGATATCACCGGGAACCACATCAGCAGGCAGGCCTTTATAATCGATACCAACTTTGTCTTTATCGCCTTCGCCTTTTGCCATATTGGCATCCAGCAAGAATTTATCGTGTACGTTAAGGAAAACTTTGCCTTCCTTAAAAGTAGATACCCGGATCTTCGGACCTTGCAAATCGCCAAGAATCGCAACATGGCGCCCCAATCTGGCGGCAATTTCACGGACTTTATTGGCCCGCAATTCATGATCTTCGGCGCTACCATGGGAAAAATTCAGGCGGACTACGTTAGCGCCCGCAGCAATAATCTTTTCCAGATTATTGTCGCGGTCAGTAGCCGGCCCCAGTGTAGTAACAATCTTGGTCCTTCTGAGCCGTCTGGACATCTCTTACTCCGTTGACTGATGAAGCATGGTGTTGTTAAAACAGCGGATAATGAATCCGATAGTAAAATGTAACTAAGCTACAAATTTTACAGCGACATGCTGATGAAAAAAACGTTTATCAAAGATGACATAATCAAAAGCACGGCATTATCAAATACATAGTGTCCTACATGTTATCCGCTTGCGGATGTAAAACGACTGATGCATGAATGCCTCCTCCCGGAGGACATCGGCACATCAATGACAACATTACAAAAGCGAGCTATTTACCACTTATTGGCTCAATAAATATTTGAGTCATCAAGAGCATTATTTTTCAATAATACGTCAATTTTTCGTCTCAGAAGATGCGCTAACACAAAACAAAGCGACTTCGGTCACTGATGTCATTTACTTTTTGATACAATTCATTCTCTCACATTATTCGCCACTATTAACCGGAGGTGAACCTTTATCAAAGCGAGATTCTTTCAAGGCGTCTTTGACTCGCTTCAGATTATCTCTAAATTTTGCCCCTCGGCGTAACGTAAAGCCGGTGGCTAACACATCAATTAATGTCAATTGGGCAATGCGCGACACCATGGGCATATAGACATCGGTATCTTCCGGCACATCCAACAGCAGCGGCAATGTTGCTTCGCTGGCCAGAGGAGTATCGCGTGAGGTAATCGCAATCACTGTGGCATCGTTTTCACGGGCTAAATGAGCCAGTTCTACCAGGCTTTTTGTTCGCCCCGTGTGAGATATCAATACCACGACATCGCCTTCACTGGAATTCATACAACTCATACGTTGCATAACGATGTCATCGAAATAAATAACTGGGATATTGAAGCGGAAGAATTTATTCATCGCGTCATGGGCTACGGCGGCAGACGCACCAAGGCCGAAGAACGAAATCTTCTTCGCTTGGGTCAATAAATCAACTGCTCGATTTATCGCGGCAATATCTAAATTATTCTTCACCATATCCAGACTAGCCATGGTCGATTCGAAAATTTTTCCAGTGTAAGCGGATACACTATCATCCTCTTCGACATTTCGATTCACATAAGGTGTGCCATTAGCCAGACTTTGTGCCAAATGAAGTTTAAAATCAGGAAAACCTTTGGTGTCTAATCGACGGCAAAAACGGTTTACCGTGGGCTCGCTGACGTTCGCCATTTTGGCGAGGGTGGCGATACTTGAGTGAATGGCAGTTTGTGGGGAGGCCAGGATCACCTCGGCGACTTTCCTTTCCGATTTGCTCAGGAGGTCCAGATTATTTTGGATATTTTCCAGCGTATTCATATAACGAGAGTCACCCATGGGTTTTACCGATTTCATTTAAAGGAGAAATCTATGCCGGTTTAATGAAAATATACTACGTGCTGGGACCCGTTGGCAGTGGCATCTGGTTGGAAGTCACACTTTTTCACCAGAATATGACCTGTGTCTAATTTTCATAATGGTAAATAGTTGTCAAAAACGTCATAAAATTACATTTTAAAGTTACGCGGCCTGATTTGACGCGGCCTGCGGTTCTATAGAGTGTTATTTAACCTTTTTTGGACCACTTTTATCTGGGTTTACTGGCTATAGTCAAAGAGAGTACATTAGTAATGTAAGAAAATTACAAATATCCTGCAACGAGGAGAATAACATGGCGGTAACTAATACAGCCCAGGCAGCCCAGGCGTGTGATCTGGTGATTTTCGGCGCTAAGGGAGACTTGGCTCGCCGTAAACTGTTGCCTTCCCTTTACCAATTAGAGAAAGCGGGTCACATCCACCCTGAAACTCGGATTATCGGCGTAGGCCGTGCCGACTGGGATAAAGACGCGTACACAGCCGTGGTAAAGGAAGCCCTCGATACCTTTATGAAAGAGAAGCTGGATGATGAATTGTGGCAAAAGCTCAGTTCTCGTCTCGACTTCTGTAATCTGGACGTAAACGACAGCAAACATTTTGCCAAGTTGGGCAAAATGCTGGATCAAAAAAATCGCACCACCATCAACTACTTCGCCATGCCACCTAATACCTTTGGTGCTATTTGCAAAGGATTGGGCGAAGCAGGGCTGAATAAAGAGCCTAGCCGGGTGGTGATGGAGAAACCGCTGGGGAAAGATTTGGCCTCTTCGCGGGTCATCAACGATCAAGTCGCGGAATATTTCAATGAGTGTCAGGTTTACCGTATCGACCACTACTTAGGTAAAGAGACGGTACTGAACCTGTTGGCATTACGTTTTGCTAACTCTCTGTTTGCCTCCAACTGGGATAATCGCACCATTGACCACGTGCAAATTACCGTGGCGGAAGAAGTGGGTATTGAAGGGCGTTGGGGCTATTTTGATCAGGCCGGCCAAATGCGCGACATGATCCAAAACCACTTGCTGCAAATCCTGACCATGATTGCGATGTCGCCACCAGCAGACTTGAGCACCGACCGTATCCGTGATGAGAAAGTGAAAGTGCTGCGCTCGCTGCGCCGTATCGATCACACCAATGTGCGTGAAACCACTGTGCGTGGTCAGTACACGGCTGGATTTGTTCAGGGCAATAAAGTCCCGGGCTATCTGGAAGAGGAAGGGGCGAATAAGAGCAGCAATACCGAAACCTTCGTTTCTATCCGGGTGGATATTGATGACTGGCGTTGGGCTGGGGTGCCGTTCTATTTAAGAACCGGTAAACGCCTGCCAAGCAAATGCTCTGAAGTGGTGGTGTACTTTAAAAATCCGGCGCTGAACCTGTTCCGTGAATCCTACCAGCAATTGCCACAAAACAAGCTGACCATTCGTCTGCAACCAGATGAAGGTATTGAAATTGAAGTGTTGAATAAAGTCCCAGGTCTGGAGCACAAGCACCGCCTACAAACGACCAAGCTTGACCTCAGTTTCTCTAAAACCTTTAACGAGCAGCATATTGCTGATGCCTACGAACGTCTGTTACTGGAGACCATGCGGGGTATTCAGGCACTGTTTGTGCGCCGTGATGAGGTTGAAGAAGCCTGGAAGTGGGTTGATTCCATTATGGAAGCATGGGCTGCTGATAATGAGGCACCAAAACCTTATCAATCAGGTACATGGGGGCCGGTAGCTTCTGTTGCCATGATCACCCGTGATGGCCGCTCATGGAATGAGTTCGAGTAACTTGTTCATCTGCGAAGATTAATTGTTGCACGCGCTGCCAGAGCAGGTTTTGGCGGCGCATCTCCGCCAAGGAGATCGGCGGGCAGCTAGAGGCAGGAAGCCGGTAAATAATAAAGAGCTGTTAGCAGGCTCGCATCATGATTCTTTATGGTTGGCGAAAAGCTGAGTATTCTGCCAGCCATATTTCAACTGACACCTTCGGGTGAGTACATGCCAATCGGCATAAGTGGAGATAACAACTGATGAAAAGCTGGAAAACGAGCGCAGAACAGGTTTTGACTGCAGGCCCAGTTGTCCCGGTGATTGTGATTAATAAGCTCGAGCAAGCGGTACCGCTGGCAAAAGCCTTAGTGGCTGGTGGTGTTCGGGTGCTGGAAGTGACGTTGCGCACCCCTTGTGCTGTTGAGGCTATCCGTGCCATTGCCAAAGAAGTCCCTGAAGCCATTATTGGCGCGGGTACCGTGCTTAATCCACAGCAGTTGGCTGAAGTTGTTGAGGCTGGCGCGCAATTCGCTATTAGCCCTGGGCTGACTGATGAACTGCTTAAAGCTGCGACAGCAGGCTCTATTCCATTGATCCCAGGGATCAGCACAGTTTCAGAACTGATGCTCGGCATGAGCTATGGCCTGCGTGAGTTTAAATTCTTCCCGGCGGAAGCTAACGGCGGCGTTAAAGCATTACAAGCGATTGGCGGCCCATTCTCACAAGTGCGCTTCTGCCCAACCGGGGGGATTACACCAAACAACTACCGCGATTATCTGGCGCTGAAGAGCGTATTGTGCATCGGCGGCTCATGGTTGGTTCCTGCTGACGCGCTGGAAAAAGGTGATTACGCTCGTATTACTGAATTAGCGAAACAAGCTGTGGCGGGCGCTACAGCATAAGCTACTCTAACTCCCTGAACTGATGGGAGAAGCGCGGATTATCGCCCAATATAAAACCTCTGCAATGCAGGGGTTTTGTTTTTTTGGATTTACTAACTTATTATTTTTTAATCTCTTTTTTTAAACAATTTATCAAATGGATGGTTTGATTTATAAAATTGACTGTGGTAAAAATACAGCAGTTAATTATTCCAATTTGATGAGGGTTTTAGGCGAATCACACTAGGTTTAGCAAACAAGTATGTGGCTAAAGCAGGTGTGGCTAAAAAAAAGAGATATATTATGATCAAAATTAATGGAATTACTTTCAAACACTCTACATGCCAACTCTTCCTGTCAGCCATTCTGGCCAGTGAGCATCACTGGTGCAGCGAGCTATAGCGTCTTTCTTCTTCCGCTTTAAACATACCGGTCATATTTCAAGCTGCATATGCGTTGGCTGCGTTCAATAATCCGAGTCACTTACTTATGTAAGTTCATCGGGATTATCTTCCCTGCCGCCTTGCTGCAACTCGAATTATTTAAGGTATAAAAGTTTATACGCCAAGTGAGTTTCTATTTCTTACGGTCTGCGCATGCCCTTCGTCTTTGACGTCACAGGGATGTTAGCTACGTTCACTCACCCGAATCACTTACCAGAGTAAGCTCATCGGGATAAGTTCGCTTGCTGCCGACCCGCACCGCCAAAGCCTGTGGGGATATATCAAGTGAATTGGAAACCGTAACAAATAGACCTTAGCGTGCGTTTATGGATGTTAGGAGAAGAATCATGATTTATTGGATATTTTTAGGTTTAGCGATTGTTGCTGAAATTATCGGCACTTTATCAATGAAATACGCGAGTGTCAGTGGTGAGATGACCGGGCACATTGTGATGTATTTTATGATTACCGGTTCTTACATTCTGCTGGCGCTGGCTGTTAAAAAAGTGGCTTTAGGTGTCGCGTATGCATTGTGGGAAGGGATCGGCATCCTGATTATTACGGTCTTCAGTGTGCTGTGGTTTGATGAAAGTTTATCTCCACTGAAAATCGCCGGTTTAGTTACCTTAGTCGGCGGCATTATGTTAGTGAAATCGGGGACCCGTAAGCCGAAGAAACCAGGCAGTGGCAAGATAAGTACCCAGTCAGGTGAGCATCATGCAACAGCTTGAGTTTTATCATATTGCTTTTCTGATATTGGCCGTCATTCTAGAAATTATTGCCAATATCTTGCTGAAGATGTCAGACGGTTTTCGCCGTGTATGGTTGGGTATCCTGTCGTTACTGTCAGTATTAGGAGCATTCAGCGCTTTGGCTCAGGCAGTTAAAGGCATCGAATTATCAGTGGCTTATGCGCTGTGGGGCGGGTTTGGTATCGCCGCGACTGTGGCCGCCGGTTGGATTTTATTCAACCAACGCCTGAATTACAAAGGCTGGATTGGCCTGATTTTACTACTGGCGGGGATGGTGATGATCAAACTGTCCTGATCCCCTGTAGCCCTTGGTGGCAACACCAGTGGCTGCGGATATAAACAGTATTCAGCACAGCAAACTAGGGTAGCCATTTGGCTACCCTTATCATTTTTGGGCCATAAATAACGTTCTTATAACTACAGCGCCGCAATGATTTTGATTTCAACTTTATAGTTTGGATTCATCAACTTGGCCTCGACAGTGCAGCGCACCGGGGCATTGCCATCGACAACCCAGGCATCCCAGGCGGCATTCATTGCAGCGAAATCTGCTTTATCGGCCAGAAATATGGTGGCATCCAAAATCCGGCTTTTATCAGAACCGAGCTGATGCAGCATGATATCAATTGCTGCCAGTGTATTCGCGGTCTGGGCCGTGGCGTCTGCATCCAGATTTTCCGGTACGCTGGTATAATAAATTGTGTTGTTGAATACCACTGCGTCGGACCAACGCTTCTCTGGATTAATTCGCTCAATACTCATTTTCACTCCCTTGTGTGAATGTCAATGTCAGTTTCGCCGCTAGAGTAACATAGCTTACGGCGAGAATGTGTGGTCGCGGGACGTGAGGCTTGGCATAATCAGCGCTGATTTCACTCGGAAGAGAAAGCGTGACAGACGATTTTGCAACAGACGGCGCATTAGCGCAGGCCATTACAGGTTTTAATCCCCGCGAATCCCAGCGCCAGATGGCTGCGGCAATCAGTGAGTCTATTGCTGCCAAACAGCAATTGGTGGTAGAGGCTGGCACCGGGACCGGTAAAACATTTGCTTATTTGGCACCCGCTTTACGGGCTGACTGCAAAGTAATTATCTCGACCGGCTCCAAGGCATTACAGGACCAGCTCTATTCCCGTGACCTGCCCACTGTTGCAACAGCCTTAAAATACAAAGGGAAGCTGGCCTTACTCAAGGGGCGCTCCAATTACCTTTGTCTGGAGCGGCTTGAACAGCAATCACTGGCGGGGGGCGAGTTGGCGAGTGAGACTCTGGTCGACTTGGTTCGCTTGCGCGGTTGGTCAGCTGAAACCGTTGATGGTGATATCAGCACCTGCGGTCAGGTGGCAGAGGATAGTTTTGTCTGGCCGTTGGTGACCAGCACCAATGATAACTGTCTGGGCAGTGATTGCCCGCTGTATAAAGATTGTTTTGTCGTAAAGGCGCGCCGCAAGGCAATGGATGCTGATGTGGTGGTGGTTAACCATCATCTGTTTTTGGCCGATATGGTGGTGAAAGAGAGCGGATTTGCTGAATTAATCCCCACTGCCGATGTGATGATTTTCGATGAAGCCCATCAGATCCCCGATATTGCCAGCCAATATTTTGGCCAGCAACTGACCAGCCGACAGCTGATGGATCTGGCGAAAGACATCATTATTGCTTATCGCACCGAAGTTCGTGATGCCGCACAGTTGCAAAAAAGTGCCGATCGGTTGACACAAAGTACCCAAGATTTTCGTTTAGTGCTTGGCGATCCTGGCTATCGCGGCAACTTACGCGATGTTATGGAGCAACCTGCCATCCAGCGGGCGCTGTTATTGCTCGATGATGCTCTGGAGCTTTGCTACGACGTGATGAAGCTGTCACTGGGGCGCTCGGCGATGCTTGATGCGGCTTTTGAGCGGGCGACGGTGTATCGTAACCGCCTCAAACGCTTAAAGGATGTCAACACCCCGGGTTACAGCTATTGGTATGAGTGTAATTCACGCCATTTTGTATTGGCACTCACGCCACTTTCGGTTTCTGACCGTTTTCGTGAATTAATTGAAGAAAAGCCGGGAACCTGGATCTTTACCTCCGCCACCTTATCAGTTAATGACCAACTGTCACATTTTACCTCGCGACTGGGGCTGACTCACGCCAAAACACTGCTGCTGCACAGCCCGTTTGACTACGCTAATCAGGCATTGTTGTGTGTGCCACGTAATCTACCCTCGGCAAATGAACCCGGCGCGGCGCGCAAATTAGCCGTGATGTTAAAACCACTGATTGATGCGAACCAAGGGCGCTGTTTTTTCCTCTGTACCTCGCACCAGATGATGCGCGGCTTGGCAGAAGAGTTTCGCGCCAGCATGACTTTGCCGGTCTTGGTTCAAGGGGAAACCAGCAAGGGGCAGTTGCTGTCACAGTTTGTGGCGGCGGGCAATGCGCTACTCGTGGCTACCAGCAGTTTCTGGGAAGGTGTCGATGTGCGCGGTGATGCACTCTCTTGCGTTATTATCGATAAACTGCCGTTCACCTCTCCAGACGATCCGTTACTGAAAGCGCGCATTGAAGATTGCCGTCTGCGCGGTGGTGATCCCTTTAACGATGTGCAATTACCTGATGCCGTCATTACCCTAAAACAAGGGGTGGGGCGTCTGATTCGTGATATTGACGATCGCGGGGTGCTGGTCATCTGCGATAACCGGCTAGTGATGCGCCCGTATGGCGCGATGTTCCTTAATAGCCTGCCGCCCGCACCACGTACCCGCGATCTGGCGAAAGCCATCGCTTTTCTCAAACAGCGCGATTGAGGGAAAAGCGAGGAGGGGTGTGCTATCATGCGCGCCCTGTGTTGAATTCATACTCTTTTCCTGCCGAGGTTGGCATGTCCACGCGAATTTTAGCGATCGATACCGCAACAGAAGCTTGTTCTGTCGCACTCTGGAATAACGGCGAAGTTCAGGCTTTATTTGAACTGTGCCCACGGGAACACACCCAACGAATCTTACCGATGGTGCAGCAAGTTTTGGCTGAGTCGGGCCTGACACTGCAACAACTCGATGCCCTGGCTTTTGGCCGCGGCCCGGGGAGCTTTACCGGTGTGCGCATTGGTATTGGTATTGGTCAGGGGCTGGCATTAGGCGCTGATTTGCCGATGATCGGTGTTTCTACCTTGCAAACCATGGCTCAGGGCGCATTTCGTCTGACCGGGGCATCTCGAGTATTGGCGGCAATTGATGCGCGGATGGGGGAGGTCTATTGGGGCGAGTTTGAGCGCGATGCGCAAGGGCAGTGGCTTGGCGAGGGCAGCGAGGCGGTAATGACTCCGGCGCAAGCATTGTTACAGGCCCAGTCACTGAGTGGCCATTGGGCTACAGTGGGTACTGGCTGGCAGACTTATCCCGATATGATTAACGGCAGCAATGTGGTGCTGGTTGACGGGCAAATTATCTTGCCGCACGCCGAAGATATGTTGCCATTGGCTTTATCGTCATGGGCTAGCGGGCAGATTGTCAGTGTTGAACATGCTGAGCCAGTCTATCTGCGTAATGAAGTGACGTGGAAAAAACTACCGGGCCGCTAGAACTTAGCAACTTGCTATCGTGATTAGAGTCTAAAATGTCAGGATAGCAAAGAAATAATAAGGAGTAGCAAACGATGACAATAACTCAATCTAGACAGAATAGAAGCCGTAAATGGATGTGTGGTTGGCTGGGGTTGGGCGCGCTACTGCTTTCCGGTTGTGTCACGGTGCCACCAGCGATTCAGGGGACTACAGCGACACCGCAGCAAAATCTTAATTTGGTCAGAACATCACCGCAGGTATTTGTCGGTCAGGAAGCGCGTTTTGGCGGCACAGTTATTAGTGTGACCAACGAACCGAGCCGCACTCGGCTAGAAATTGCCAGCGTGCCGTTGGATTCTGGTGCCAGACCTATTTTGGGTGAACCTTCGCAGGGGCGAGTGATTGCTTATGTGAATGGTTTCCTTGAGCCTGTCGATTTTCGTGGGCATCTTGTAACCGTCGTCGGCCCGATTACCGGTGTCGAGGCGGGTAAAATTGGCATGACACCGTACGATTTTGTGGTGGTTGATGCTACGGGTTACAAGCGTTGGCATCTGGCACAACAAGTGATGATGCCGCCAGCCATGGGGCCTTGGGGCTATCGCAACCCCGGAATGTGGGGGCCATGGGGCTGGTACGATACCGGACCGGCGCAAATTCAGACTATTGTGACTGAATAGCGCGACGAGTAACGGCTAGCAAGTTGTTGATTTATCTTGGCTAAGAACATAATAGAGCAGGGTGTCGAGTAATCGGCACCCTTTTTTATTGGTTTAAACCTTTCGCTGAAAAAGTCGTGATTTTTTTATCCTTTGTGGCATCAATCCCACCCACTACCAGCCCCCCAAAGACGTGAGAATTGGCTCTATCGGCAGTCAGTGCTTGGAGAAAAGTCCGGCGGCCTGTTACTCAATGCTTGCCAGAAAAGGTAAATCTTGTTTTTGGCCAAACTCAATACGATATAGGGTCATGGTATCTACTTGTTAACATTACGGTGACAGCTTAATCGCAATGAAGCCCTGTATAAGGCTCATTAGCTAAAGGGCAAAAGCTGCTGGTGCTATTCAACCAATTTATATCAATGATCACCAGATAATCATTCTCACCCAAGCTTTAGATTAAGAATGAGTCAAAACGATGTATAATCAATAGGTTATGGTTGCCATAAATATGAATTTATGTAACATATTGATTTTAATTGTATTAATGAGAGGGTGCTGGCTGCCTGGTTTTTTTGCTGGGATGCATGAAAAGAATTAGTGATGTACTTCTCAACTTCAAAATTGTTTAAAAGCAAACTGGTAAGCTGAGTTAAAATATTGTTAAAGTTCTGGTGTGAGTTTGAGTCTTACCCTGGCGATCAATAATAATTTCAGGAGTGCTACCTTGGAAAAAGTATGGCTAAAGCGTTATCCGGCAGATGTCCCCGCAGAGATTGACCCGGACCGCTATTCTTCTTTGGTGGAAATGTTTGAGAACGCGGCATTGCGTTATGCGGACCAACCTGCGTTCATCAATATGGGGGAGGTGATGACCTTCCGTAAGCTGGAAGAGCGTAGCCGTGCTTTTGCCGCCTATTTGCAACAAGGTCTAGGGCTACAAAAAGGCGACCGCGTTGCCTTGATGATGCCTAATCTGCTGCAATATCCTATCGCCTTGTTTGGTATTTTGCGCGCCGGTATGGTGGTGGTGAATGTTAACCCACTGTATACCCCGCGCGAGCTGGAGCATCAGTTGAATGATAGCGGCGCTGCCGCCATTGTTATTGTCTCCAACTTTGCTCACACACTGGAAAAAATCGTTTTCAAAACCCAGGTCAAGCACGTCATTTTGACGCGCATGGGGGATCAACTGTCGACGGCCAAAGGAACGCTGGTGAATTTTGTCGTGAAATACATCAAGCGACTGGTGCCGAAGTACTATTTGCCGGATGCCATTTCATTCCGCACCGCTCTGCAGAAAGGCCGTCGCATGCAATATGTGAAGCCGGATGTCATCAATACGGATATGGCATTCTTGCAGTATACCGGCGGAACGACCGGCGTGGCGAAAGGCGCGATGCTGACTCACCGCAATATGCAGTCGAATCTGGAGCAGGCGAAGGCGGCCTACGCGCCATTACTGCAACCGGGCCATGAATTGGTGGTAACGGCACTGCCGCTCTACCATATCTTTGCTTTGACCATGAACTGCTTACTGTTTATCGAGTTAGGCGGGCGCAGTTTATTAATCACCAACCCGCGTGATATTCCGGGTATGGTGAAAGAGCTTAGCCGCTATCCATTCACCGCCATGACCGGCGTGAATACATTATTTAATGCGCTGTTAAATAATGAAGAGTTTACCAAATTAGACTTTTCGACATTACGGCTTTCAGTGGGTGGCGGCATGCCAGTACAGAAGGCGGTGGCTGAAAAGTGGGAAAAACTGACCGGTAAACACTTATTAGAAGGCTACGGTTTAACGGAATGTTCGCCGCTGGTCACAGGTAACCCTTACGACTTGAAGCATTACAGTGGCAGCATTGGTTTGCCCGTCCCCTCTACGGATGTGCGGCTGGTTGATGATGAAGGTAACGATGTCACCGTGTTCGGTGAACCGGGCGAACTATGGGTGCGTGGCCCACAAGTTATGTTAGGCTATTGGCAGCGGCCCGATGCGACCGATGAAGTGTTAAAAGATGGGTGGCTGGCAACCGGCGATGTTGCGACCCTCGATGAACAAGGTTTCTTGCGAATTGTGGACCGTAAGAAAGATATGATTCTAGTTTCTGGTTTTAACGTCTACCCCAATGAGATTGAAGATGTGGTCGCGTTACACCCAAAAGTGCTGGAGTCGGCCGCTGTTGGGGTGCCTAATGAGGTCTCCGGCGAGACGGTAAAATTGTTTGTAGTGAAAAAAGATGCTTCATTGACGCCTGAAGAGCTGTTAACCCATTGCCGCCGCTACCTTACAGGGTATAAAGTACCGAAAATAGTAGAGTTTCGTGATGAATTGCCGAAATCTAATGTCGGTAAAATCTTACGAAGGGAACTGCGTGACGAACAGGTTAAGGCTAACGCTAGCGAGCAAAACGCAGCTTAGCGTAACGGAGTCACCCAATCATCATCAACAACGCCGGTCATCACCGGCGTTGTTGTGTTTGCCATAGACTATATCCAGTTGCACGATAACGGGTATAACGACCAAGAGAATGACGTTTTGAATTATCAGTTGATCACGACCGACAGTGCGTTGCAGCAGGTCTGCGAGCTCGCCCGAAAACATGCCCATGTCGCGCTGGATACAGAGTTTGTCAGAACGCGCACTTACTATCCGCAGTTGGGCCTGATTCAACTGTATGACGGTGAACAACTTTCACTGATCGACCCTTTACCTATTACTGAATGGCAACCTTTCCGCGAACTGCTGCAAGATTTGGATGTGGTGAAGTATCTGCATGCCGGTAGTGAAGATCTTGAAGTATTCCTCAATGCTTTTGGTCTGATGCCGACGCCGATGATTGATACTCAGGTATTGGCTGCATTCTCCGGGCGCTCGCTCTCTTGTGGCTTTGCCATGTTGGTGAATGAGTTCGAAGGTATTGAGTTAGATAAAAGCGAATCTCGCACGGATTGGATTGCCCGCCCACTGAGTGAAAAACAGTGTGATTATGCGGCTGCGGATGTGTTTTATCTGCTGCCTTTGGCCACCAAGCTGGTTGAAGCGACCGAGGCTGCCGGGCGTATGGATGCGGCTATTGATGAATGTCAGCTGCTGTGTCGACGCCGCAGTGAAACATTGGAACCGGAACTAGCATACCGCGAAATCACCAACGCCTGGCAGTTACGTGGTCACCAGTTGGCCTGTTTGCAAAAGCTGGCTGCATGGCGTTTGCGTCAAGCGCGTGAGCGTGACCTGGCGGTGAACTTCGTGGTGCGAGAAGAAAATCTGTGGCAAGTTGCCCGCTATCAGCCAACCTCACTGGGAGAGCTGGATTCTCTGGGGTTGAGTGGTCAGGAGATCCGTTATCATGGGCGCACGTTGCTGGCGCTGGTGGTCGAGGGCAATGCCGTCCCTGAAGACCAACTGCCACCACCGGTGATTAATTTGATTGATCAGCCCGGTTACAAGAAAGTCTTTAAAGATATTAAAGCGCTTATTCTCGCAGTCAGTGAACGTAGTGGACTCAGCAGTGAGCTATTGGCATCACGTCGTCAAATAAACCAATTACTCAGTTGGCACTGGAAACTGAAATCAACGGACACTCAACCAGAATTATTAAGTGGCTGGCGTGGGGATTTATTGTCTGTGGAATTAACCGAGATTTTACAACAGTATTAATCGATATTCAGAGGGGAGGAGACTTCGCTCTGAATGTTTCAGTTTAAATTTATAGCCCGTTGATGGACAATTGAAATAGGGGTTAAGAATTTTCTTGTTTTGCTGGCGATATATTTATAGAGAAGTTTGAGCTGGATATATATACAGTAAATAACAGAGAAATACCCCCTGTAAATAAATACAGGGGATAGTTATTGCGAAGAAATCATTTAGGCGTTTCTTCCGTTTCCGGTAATGTCACGTTAAGTTCAAGCACCGAAATATCATCCCCTTTCTGCTCAAATTGCACATGTAGCATTTCAGGGTCGATCTGAATATATTTACAAATAACCGCCAAAATATCGCGTTTCAAGTCAGGCAAATAATGGGGCTCACTGTCCCCACGACGACGCTCAGCGACGATAATTTGCAGCCGTTCCTTGGCTATATTGGCTGTCGGTTTTTTGCGGGACAGAAAAAAGTCTAACAAAGCCATGGTTTATCCCCCAAAAAGGCGTTTCAGGAAGCCCTTCTTCTCTTCTTCGATGAAGCGGAAGGGACGTTCTTCTCCTAGCAAACGGTCAACGGTATCGTCATAAGCTTTACCGGCATCTGACTCTTTGTCCAGAATCACAGGCTCGCCTTGGTTCGAGGCACGTAATACAGACTGATCTTCTGGAATAACGCCAACCAGTGGGATCCTCAGGATATCGAGGACATCTTCCATGCTAAGCATATCGCCGCGATTCACACGCCCTGGATTGTAGCGAGTCAACAGCAGATGTTCTTTAATTGGCTCCTGGCCATTTTCTGCACGACGTGATTTCGATGACAGAATCCCAAGGATACGGTCTGAGTCACGCACAGAAGAAACTTCAGGGTTGGTGGTGATGACCGCTTCGTCAGCAAAATACAGAGCCATCAAGGCGCCGCTTTCGATACCCGCTGGTGAGTCACACACAACAAACTCAAAATTCATGTCGCCAAGATCGTTTAAAATCTTTTCAACACCTTCTTTGGTCAGAGCATCTTTATCACGGGTTTGCGAAGCGGGCAGAATATATAGATTATCTGTGCGCTTATCTTTTATTAATGCCTGATTCAACGTGGCGTCACCTTGAATAACATTAACAAAATCGTAAACGACCCGGCGCTCACATCCCATAATCAAGTCTAGGTTCCGTAGCCCGATATCGAAATCGATAACGACGGTTTTTTTACCTTTTTGGGCCAAGCCGGTTGCGATAGCCGCGCTTGATGTGGTCTTGCCAACGCCCCCTTTACCCGATGTAACAACAATAATGCGTGCCATGAAATGGATTCCTTGTCAAAAGGGCTTAATTTAAAGGTTGTATAGTTAATGCGTTATCCAGCAGATGCAAACGCGCGGCTTGACCAAAATAGTCGCGCGGGATCTGATCACTCAACCAGTACTGCCCTGCGATAGAGACTAGTTCAGCACCCAGATGCGTGCAAAAAATCTGGCATTGAGCATCACCCGATGCACCTGCTAGCGCACGGCCTCGCATCATTCCATAGATATGAATATTGCCGTCGGCAATTAATTCAGCACCGGCACTGACACTGCTGATAACAATCAAATCGCAATTACGAGCATAAATCTGTTGGCCGGAACGGACAGGCGTGTTGATAATTCGTGTCTTGGTAGGAACGTTTTCTGGCGGGCTGACAACCGGCTCGGGTGCCATTTTCTGGCCTTTACCTTCGCTCAGTAACGGCAAGCCTGCACGCGCTATTGCACGTTTTTGACGTTCATCCTGACAACCACTGATGCCAACAATACGCAGACCTGCTGAAGTGACAGCCTGTTGGAGATCTTTCCAGTTAGCACCGTTAGGTAACGTTGCAACGTTAATCACAACAGGGGCGTTTTTCAGGAAAGCAGGTGCTTGATCTACCTTTTCCTGTAAAGCCTGACGAATTACCTCCGGTCGAGAATCATGTAAGTGAACGACCGATAGGGTAAAACTACTGCCTTTTAACTCAATTGGCGATTGTGACATCTATCCTGACTCAGTTTCAGCTGCGTTTAATCCCCGCAATATCATTCGGGGTACAATATTCTGATCTTACCAAACATGTTATAGGTAATATAAAAATAAATCTATCCGTATCAATATATTGAAATCTTAAGGCCACAATGACTCCAATCTGACAAGAAATTACAGCATAACTTCTGCTTATTCGCTAGCCCTGACCTGCCTATATTTGGCTATTATCACGACCATGATTAAGTTGAGTATTTTTTCAGCAGTTGGGTTGGTTTTATCTGGGGTTAGCACCGCCCATAAAAGTCGCTATTTTCTAACAAATGTGGTCATTTTTTTATCAGCTGAAGTTGTTTTTTATAAAATACAGTAAGCGCTGACCATTATTATCACTTTTAAGATGATGAAATAGGGCGGTTGAATGTCGTTATTATCGGCTTAGTGAAATACCTCACCATATTATTTCAGAAAAATCTCACGCAGTACTTTGTCAATTGGTGAAACAGACCGGCAAATGATAATTAATGATACGGCCCAGCCTCTCTTTTTGTGCTCGATATAAACTGCGCCAATGAGTACTATTTTTAGTTATTTAACATTGAGAATGATAATCATTTTGTGATAATTTGCGTTTTCTATCCCCTCTAATCGAAAGGAAATCAATGATGAAAAGGAATTTCATCCCACTATCATTTATCTGCATTACAGCTCTGTCTGCCCCGGTAACTGCATGGGCTGACTATAGTTATCATGCTGAAATTCCAAAAGATAGTAAGGTTTCGCCCGATTATCTGGAGAAACGTAAGGCTCTGGGTTCTGTCGCCCCGGATGCTAATTCATGGCAACGGCAACTTGATGAGGAAAAAGCGCGGATAGATGCTGAGTCTGCAAGGCGTGAAGCTGAAAAGCAGACTAAATGCCAGCAGCAGGAATATCTACAACGTCGACGTGCTGACAATGGTAAGTATCAATACTATAAGCCAGACCCCTGTGCTGGCAGTATAGGCATAGAAATTCCCGTCTATTGACAACTCGGGCCTGCAAGATGGCCTGACGTGTTATAATCTTAAGCTAACTATGCAGTTTTATTATTGAATTTATCAACCAGAGTCCAGAACATGCTTTGTGCTATCTATAGAAGTCCGAAACGGGATCAAACCTACCTATATATTGAAACGAAAGATGATTTTTCGAGAGTTCCCGCTGAGTTACTGGCCAGTTTTGGCAAACCGCAATTCGCGATGCTGCTTTCATTAAACGAGCGCAAAAGTCTGGCAACAGCTGATATCGAGAAAGTGAAAAGTGCACTTATCGAGCAGGGCTTTTATTTGCAAGTCCCGCCGCCACCGGAAAGTCTGTTGAAAATGCACTTGGGTGAAACCCACTGATTTTAAACGCCCGGCTTCCTCACTGGCTATTGCTTTACCAAGGAATGCGTCGATGAAATTATCCATGATTGCCGTCGCACTGGCGACGGTCATCTCGATGGGGTGTGCCAATAAGAATTCGGCGGCCCCCATGCAAACCCAGGCGGTTGCCCCCCAAGCTAAGGCAAAATCAGCTTCGACAAACAGCGCTAATACTGCAACGATGCTATCTCAGCAAGGGCGTGATCCGGCAGGATTTCCTGCTTATGTTGAGCAATTGAAAGCACAAGCCCGAGCCAATGGGATCAGTGAGGCGACGTTGAATGTCGCTTTCGCCAATATTCATTTTGTTGACCGAGTGATCCAAGCTGATCGTAATCAATTAGAGAAGAAAGTCACACTGGATGATTATCTGGCCAAGGTCTTGACGGCGAACAGAATCAAGCAGGGCAAGGAAAACTATCAGCGCTATAAGCCTAAGCTATCTCAAGTGACGGCCCGCTACGGTGTACCTGAACGCTACATTGTTGCGTTGTGGGGCATGGAGAGTAGTTTTGGCAAGATTCAGGGTAAGGAAGATGTGATTTCGGCTTTGTCGACATTAGCATTTGAAGGGCGGAGAGAAGCTTTCTTTACTCAAGAACTGATGGCAGCACTCCAGATTATCCAACAAGGCAAGGTTGAGGATCCGCAGTTAAAAGGGTCTTGGGCCGGAGCGATGGGGCAAAGCCAGTTTATGCCCAGTTCCTTCCTGACTTATGGTGCCGATGGTGATGGCGATGGAAAAATCGATATTTGGAATAATATTGATGATGTATTTGCTTCTACTGCTAACTATCTGTCTACTGAAGGTTGGAAACCCGGCATTGGTTGGGGACAGGAAGCGCAACTACCGGAAGGATTCAATGTCGCCTTGGCTGGTCTGAAAGATAATCAAGCTAAAACAGTGGCCCAATGGCAGCAGCTTGGTGTGACGCTGATCCCCGGAGGGAAGGTCGTTAACTCAGACTTACGGGCTTGGGTGATCATTCCCGATGATGTTCAAGGGCGAGCATTTCTGGTTTATGATAATTTTCGTACCCTTATGCACTGGAACCGCTCTTACTATTTCGCCATCAGCATTGGTATGATGGCTGAGAGCATTAGTCAATAATGTTTGTGGCTAATAATGTCTATGATTAATAATATCTATGGTTAAATAGTTGTTGTATACCACGGTCAAATCGCCGCGGTGTAGTGTCTATCAGGATGTGAATTCAGGAGAGGCAGTATGTACCAACATAGAGACTGGCAAGGGGCTTTGCTGGATTTTCCAGTAAGCAAAGTGGTTTGCGTCGGCAGCAACTATGCCGAGCATATTAAAGAAATGGGGAGTACAGCCTCAGCTGAACCGGTGCTGTTTATCAAACCTGAAACAGCATTATGCGATATTCGCCAGCCGGTCTCTATTCCGAAAGATTTCGGTGCTGTCCATCATGAAGTGGAATTGGCGGTATTGATTGGTACGCCATTGAAACAAGCCAGTGAAGATAGGGTGGCGCGTGCTATTGCCGGTTATGGTGTGGCATTGGATTTAACGCTACGGGAATTGCAGTCAGGATTGAAAAAAGCCGGGCAGCCGTGGGAAAAATCCAAGGCATTTGATGGTTCGTGCCCGATTTCCGGTTTTATCCCGGTGGCTGAGTTTGGCGATGCGCAAAATGTCGATTTATCCCTGACCATTAATGATGAAATCCGTCAGCAGGGTAATACTCGCGACATGATCACCCCGATAATCCCATTGATAAGTTACATCAGTCGCTTCTTTACCTTGCGCGCAGGCGATGTGGTACTGACAGGAACGCCGCAGGGTGTCGGGCCAATGAAGTCGGGCGATATGCTTAAAATTATGCTAAATGGTAAAACGTTGAACACCCGCATAATCTAAGAAAACTATGCCGCTTGCCCATTTTTGCGGGCGGCAAAACTTGCATCTGGTAGCCAAAACGTCTATAACGACCCGCTTATTTAGCTATATGCTTATTACTGCATGCTCATCAACCACCGCGGATACAAATATGTCACAACCTCCTTTTTGGCAACAAAAAACACTCGCTGAGATGTCAGATAGTGAATGGGAATCGCTGTGTGACGGATGCGGCCAATGCTGTTTGAATAAATTGATTGATGAGGACACTGATGAAATTTATTTCACCAATGTGGCCTGTGATCAGCTCAATATTAAAACCTGTCAGTGCCGTAACTATGAGCGTCGCTTTGAATTAGAAGAAGATTGCATAAAGTTAACGCGCGAAAATCTGGTCACTTTTGATTGGCTACCACCCACATGTGCTTATCGTTTAATTGGTGAAGGCCATGATTTACCAAGCTGGCATCCGCTATTAACTGGGTCAAAATCAGCTATGCATGGTGAGCGAATCTCAGTGCGCCATATTGCTGTTCGCGAGAGCGAAGTCATTGACTGGCAAGATCACATCCTGAATAAACCGCAGTGGGCTAGATAACTCTACCTATTAATAAGCCAGATTTGGCTGACATACGCCGTATCTAACAAAGAAACCTAAAATATGAAATATTCAACATTAGCCGCTATCATCATCGGCATCTCCACTACTTTAGGTAGTGTTTCACACCAGGTTCAGGCCGCTGGGGCTTCATTAATTAATCTTGATTGCGAATTGAAAGATGGCGCCAGCCTTACTGCGGTATTGGATGGCCCGAATCAACAATTGACCATAGATAACGCGGTGTTTCATTTTGTAAAAGTGAATCCAGAGGGGCAGGGAGAGTCGTTAATCTTCCAGAAGGCGAGTAGCCAAGAGCAAGTGATTGCCTCTCTTAATATCTCGGCATTGCCAATTCGTTTGGCGGTTGTCGATGGTGAACAAGCTAATCAATATATTTGCACCCATACCAAAGCTTAGCCTTTGATGATGGATTGAACTCAGGCTGCCTAATGGCGGCCTTTTTTGTGTGACTCGCAGCTATAATTAGCTCTACACGTAAGTGATGAGAAATAAAAAATCCAAAGAAGGTTTCAATGGAAGAAAATTTTCAATTTACCTTGATGAAATATTATAACACTGTATGATTATTGCTCTGGTGAAGTAAATGCATAGCAACATTTCGGCAATCACGCTCTTAGAGGGTGTAGAAAGATGCGTAACAGAGAAGCTTATTGGGTAGTTTTCCAGTGTGTTTCTCTGTTGTGCAATAGTCGTGCTTAGGCTGTGTAACGTCGGAGTGTACGATGAACGCTTACGCCATAACATGACGGCCGGGAAAGTACCGGCTCCCTTTTAAAAACCCTGGTTATTGCCAGGGTTTTTGCATATGGGCCTACCTAATCTGAGCGACAACCACTTTTATGTTAGTAAATCCGATTAAACCAATGGATGGATTAGTCCTGAGTCGACGCTGAAGTTACCCACGAAGTCGTAAAGTGAGTCCTCCACATGGAGAGTTAAATAGCTTGATTGATAACACCGCGATAATTTCTACTTCTGCAATCATTGAGAAGGGGGCGGTAATTGGGGCGAATGTACAGATTGGTCACTTTTGCTACATTGGTTCTCAAGTCACTATTGGTTCAGGCACCGTGCTTAAATCACACATTGTGATTAATGGTATTACTGAGATTGGATGTGACAATAATATTGGACAGTTTTCCTCTATTGGCGAGATTAATCAGGATCTTAAATATAATGGTGAGGCCACTCGGGTGGTCATCGGTAACCGCAATTTGATTCAACAAAATGTCACTATCCATCGCGGTACTTTGCAAGGTGGCAGCGTCACCTCGATTGGTGATGATAATAATCTGATGAGCCACGTTCACGTTGGTCATGACTGTATTGTCGGTAACCACTGTTTATTGGCGTCGAATGTGGGATTAGCCGGGCATGTTGAAGTGGGTGATTGCGCCACTATCGGTGCGGCAAGCGCAGTGCATCAATTTTGTGTGATTGGTACTTGTGCATTGGTTAATACTGGCTCCTGTGTGGTGCAGGATATTCCTCCGTATGTGATTGCTGAAGGTAACCGTGCAGTCCCTATTGGCGTGAAAGCCGATGGGTTAAATTGGGGGGATGGGCAAGCGGTTCAGAATGCTTATCAGCTTATTTATCATGCGGGTAAGTTGGTAGCAGATGTTAATGAAGAAATTGAGCTTCTGGCGAAAGAGTGGCAAATATTAATCCCCTATAAGCCTTTTTTCTCCCGCTCGGCACGCGGAATTATTCGTTAAATTAATCAGGCCAGCAGATTACCATTGTGATTTGATAATCTGATGTACCTATGCGGAATGTAGGTCACTACAGCGAGCAGAAAGGGTATATAAAAAAGGCGCCACACAAATGGGCGCCTTAAATAGATAAAGATATGTATGAAAACTATCGACCAAACAGATCGCGTCTTTTCGGCTTAACAAACTGACTCATCAGCACTAACAGCGATACCAACAGGTAAGCTGCAAAAATACCCACTAACCACTGTGGCATTTCCAGGCTTAAAAATTCCCATTGTTTTACCGCGCAATCACCACTGGCAACAAAAATAGCCGGGAACCACTTGTCCAATGGCAGCCAAGAAGGGAAGCTCACAAAGAAATCACAGGTGGTGAAAGGCGATGGATGCAGTTGCAGCATGGTGTGGGTCCACGCCAGCTGAATCCCTTTCCAGGCGCTATAAATCCAGATAAAAATAGCCAGATAGCGCAAGGGTGATTTAGGGGCAATAGCACCTAGCAATGCGGCACCAAGAATACCGAATAATGCGGCGCGTTCGTAAATACACATCACGCAAGGCTGCAGTAGCATCACGTGTTGAAAATAGAGCGCAACTAATTCTAATGCAAGTGCAGTCAGGGCCAGTAATAGCCAAGCACCGCGCCCTTTAGAGCAGCGGTTAAGGAATTGCAACATATCTTTATTTTCCATGCAGTAAGCAATTGTACCGGCAGTGTAAACCAATTCATCTTTGCTGCCAGCTACCCAAAGGTAAAATTAGGCAAAAATCAGTTATTTCTCGCGAATGACCGACTACCACGAGCATAAATTTTACTTTGGATAAGATATTGGTTTGTTTTGCCAGCCCATAATCCTTCTAAGTCTACCCCATAGTATTTGAAACTTATGTCTGTGGGTATAGCACCGTCCCTCGTGGCGAGGGAAAGTGTAGGGCTGGCAGAGACGATAATGCAAGCAATCAGTGTGTGATGCTAACCTCTGCGGCTATATGAGGCAAACTTATCCAGCCACTTTGCATCATCCATTCTGTCACCGGAACTAAGAGATATTCAACGCCCAGCAGACCCACAAGGGTCATCACAATGGTATAAGGCAGAGCCATATACACCATGCGACCATATGAGAGGCGAATCAATGGCGCGAGTGCCGAGGTCAGCAGGAATAAGAATGCCGCTTGACCATTCGGCGTGGCGACTGACGGCAGGTTAGTCCCGGTATTAATGGCAACTGCCAATAATTCAAATTGTTGCAGTGAAATGATGCCATGCTCAAATGCAGTGCGCGCTTCATTGATATACACCGTGCCAACAAAGACATTATCTGATACCGATGACAGCAAACCGTTAAACAGATAAAACAGTGATAGTTGGGCTGATGGCGAAGATTGCAGCACGAATTGAATAATAGGCGTGAATAAACTTTGCTCAATAATTACCGCGACCACAGCGAAAAATACCGTGAGCAGGGCAGTAAACGGTAATGCTTCCTGAAAAGCTTTACCCAGCGCATGTTCATTGGTGATGCCACATAGGGAGGTCGCGAGAATAATGACCGATAGCCCCACTAAGCCGACTTCAGCGAGATGTAAGGCTAGCGCCAACACCAACCACACACCAATCAGCGCCTGAACCAGAAGTTTCATTTTCTCCTGCTGGGTCCGCTTGGCGCTGGCTTGTTTGTCGTAATCAGTTAAAACCTGACGCACACGTTCAGGCAACTCCGCACCATATCCAAACAGTTTGAAGCGCTCAACCAACAGGCAAACCAATAACCCACAGCACAGCACTGGTAGCGTGACCGGCAACATGCGGATAAAGAAATCGCCAAAATGCCAGCCGGCACTTTTGGCAATAATCAGATTCTGCGGCTCTCCGACCATCGTCATCACGCCGCCCAATGCCGTACCCACACCGGCATGCATCATTAAGCTGCGCAGAAATGCCCGGAATTGCTCCAGTGTTTTGCGGTTATCTTGACTGTCTATCCAACTGTCATCATTAATGTCTTTATCCGAATGATTGGAGGCAACATGATGATAAATAGTATAAAAACCGACAGACACACTAATGACTACCGCAATAACGGTTAGGGCATCGAGAAAGGCGGAAAGAAAAGCAGAAGCCACACAGAAGGCTAATGAAAGAATGATTTTTGAGCGGATAGTGAGTAGCAGTTTGGTAAATACAAACAGTAACAACTGCTTCATAAAGTAGATGCCCGCCACCATGAAAACCAGTAGCAACAGGACTTCCAGATTATTAGCAATCTCTTCTGCAACCTGATGCGGGCTGGTCATACCGATAGCCACGGCTTGAATAGCGAGCAAACCACCGGGTTGCAATGGGTAGCATTTCAGTGCCATCGCCAGCGTAAAGATGAATTCTATCACCAGCATCCAACCCGCGAGGAATGGGTTGACGAAGAAGAACACCAACGGGTTAATGATGAGGAACCCTATGATTGCCAGTTTGTACCAATCTGGCGAGTTGCCAAGAAAATTCCTAAGTACCGCTTGTCTAATGGTCATATCCATTGTGGCTTATGGTCTCCTTAATAAATTTTTTATGATGCTATTGCTGCTCAAAGTTACATTTTACTTTAGGTTATTGCTCTAAAAGCAATATGTATAATCTGCTCATCATTCTATCTGCGCAATTTTTGCAACTTTATGACTGCTTTCACCATTTGTTCGGTTCCGATGCTATGTCAGAATAGAGTCGTCTGGTATGATGAGCGCACTAAATTGCTGATATATATCGCTACGGAACGTCAAAAAATATGGTTATAAAGGCGCAAAGTCCTGCCGGTTTCGCGGAAGAGTATATTATTGAAAGTATTTGGAATAATCGCTTCCCTCCAGGCACCATTTTGCCCGCGGAGCGTGAACTTTCAGAGCTTATTGGAGTTACCCGCACAACATTGCGCGAAGTGCTGCAACGGTTAGCCCGCGATGGCTGGCTCACTATTCAGCATGGTAAACCGACGAAAGTAAACAACTTTTGGGAGACGTCCGGTCTTAATATCTTGGAAACGCTGGCGCGGCTTGACCACGACAGTGTGCCACAATTGATAGACAACTTACTGGCTGTTCGAACCAATATCGCTACCATCTTTGTCCGAACGGCTATTCGCAACCATCCGGAAAAAGCTCAGGAAATTCTGGCACAAGCCCAGACGGTTGATGATAATTCAGAGGCCTTTACCGCACTGGATTACGGTATTTTCCGTGGTTTGGCGTTTGCTTCCGGTAATCCGATTTATGGCTTGATCCTCAATGGCTTGAAAGGGCTTTATACCCGGGTTGGGCGCTACTATTTCTCTAATCCTGAAGCACGTAAGCTGGCACTGGCGTTTTATAGCAAGCTGTCGACACTGTGTGATGAGAAAGGGCACGAGCAGGTAGTAGATTGCTTGCGGACCTACGGTAAAGAGAGCGGCGCTATCTGGCACAGTATGCAGGGCACCATGCCAAGTGATTTGGCTGAAGCTCGTCGCTAGGTAAAGGCGATAAAATAGCAAAGTAAAAGGGGCATTTGATGCCCCTTTTTGATGGATATTAGCGGCGACCTATCGTCCTAGAGTTTGCTCGCTCGGGGCGGGACACTGTCGAGCAATTCAATGCTGCCATCAGCATTCAACTGTTCCATATGAATATCAAACCCCCATAACCGATGAATATGTTTCATCACTTGCTGGCGGCTTTTATCCAGTGGTGCTCGGTCATGAGGGATATAGCGTAGCGTCAGAGAGCGGTCACCGCGCAAATCGACATTCCAGACCTGAATATTGGGCTCATGGTTGCTCAAATTATATTGAGCAGACAATTCATTACGGATGGCACGATAGCCTTCTTCATTATGAATAGCCGAAATTTCCAGATAGTTATTCTTATCATCATCCAGCACAGTAAAGAGGCGGAAATCACGCATCACTTTCGGTGATAAGAATTGGCTGATGAAGCTTTCATCCTTAAAGTCGCGCATGGCAAAATGCAGCGTATCCAGCCAATCTTTACCGGCAATATCAGGGAACCAGTAATAGTCCTCTTCAGTCGGGGACTGGCAGATGCGCTTGATATCCTGGAACATGGCAAACCCCAGAGCATAGGGGTTAATACCATTGTAATAAGGGCTGTTATAGGGCGGCTGATAGACAACATTGGTATGGCTGTGTAAGAACTCCATCATAAACCGGTCGGTGACTTGGCCTTCGTCATACAGATGATTCAAAATGGTGTAATGCCAGAAGGTGGCCCAGCCCTCATTCATCACTTGAGTCTGTTTCTGTGGATAAAAATACTGGCTGACTTTGCGCACGATACGCAGCACTTCCCGCTGCCATGACTCCAGCAGTGGGGCATTTTTCTCCATGAAATACAGCAGATTCTCTTGTGGCTCACTGGGATAGCGATGAGCTTGAGCTTGCACTTCTCCCCGATCTTTACGCGGTAAGGTTTTCCATAAAGAGTTGACCTGACTTTGCAGATACTCCTCACGGCTTTTCTGGCGGGCAGTTTCCTCAATCAAGGATATTTTTTGTGGGCGTTTATAGCGATCGACGCCATAGTTCATCAGCGCATGGCAAGAGTCGAGCAGCCGCTCAACTTCTTCCACTCCATAGCGCTCTTCACATTCACTAATATAATGGCGAGCAAACAGCAGATAATCCACGATGGAACTGGCATCCGTCCATGCTCGGAATAAATAGTTATTCTTAAAGAAGGAATTATGGCCATAGCAGGCGTGCGCCATGACTAAGGCTTGCATAGTGATGGTGTTTTCTTCCATTAAATAAGCAATACAAGGATTGGAGTTAATAACAATCTCGTAGGCCAGTCCTTGTTGACCGTGCTTATATTTCTGCTCGGTTTCGATAAATTTCTTACCGAAAGACCAATGGGTATAGTTGATTGGCATGCCAATACTTGAATAGGCATCCATCATTTGCTCTGAGGTGATCACCTCTATCTGATGGGGATAGGTATCAAGCCGGTAATGTTTTGCCACCCGGTCGATTTGATCCAGATAGACCTGCAGCAATTCAAATGTCCAGTCCGGGCCGTCAGTCAGGCGCTTATCTTGCGCGGTGTGTTTTGGTGTTGAAGTTGTCATTAGCGCATCCTCACGGTTTTATAACCCTGCAAAATACCGGTCACTTCAATAATCCTAGCTCAATATGAACAAACTGAGGCATGGCAAGACCTTATGTCAATATAGATTATTTTTTATCGCCCTAACGGATAATCTTAAATAGGTTTTTATTGGATTATTATTCTGTTTATTTAGTGGTTATGCAGAATATAAAACCAATAAAATCAACTTATGCAACATGCTAATTATTCATGCTGTTAATAGGGATAATCAGTTTAATTTTCAGTCTTTCTTTCGTTTAATTGGGCAAAAATAGCATCTTATCGCTATTTCTCTGGCGCTATTGAATTAAAAAGTCATTGCAGCGTAAATTAATTGTGAATGAAGTCACAGTCTATAATTAATATGTTGGATAGTTTTTTCTGCTGGGTTAATTTTCTGTCAACAGAATATTATGCTTTTGTGGTGATTTTGGAGTGAGGATGATATGCGCGTTGTCATTTTAGGAAGTGGTGTAGTGGGTGTCGCCAGTGCCTGGTACTTAGCCAAAGACGGCCATGATGTCACCGTAATTGACCGCCAGGAGGGGCCAGCGCAAGAGACCAGTGCCGCCAATGCGGGGCAGATCTCCCCGGGATATGCAGCCCCTTGGGCAGCCCCTGGTGTTCCCTTAAAAGCCATTAAATGGATGTTTCAACGCCATGCCCCGCTTGCGATTCACCTAGATGGCAGTGCATTTCAGTTGCGTTGGATGTGGCAGATGCTGAGAAACTGCGACACTTCCCACTATATGACCAACAAAAGCCGCATGGTACGGCTGGCAGAATACAGTCGCGATTGCTTAAAAGATCTGCGGGAAGATACCGGTATTCAATATGAGGGCCGTCAGGGGGGGACACTGCAACTGTTCCGCACTGAACAGCAATTTGATAATGCGGCCAAAGATATCGCCGTATTGGATGATGCGGGCGTGCCATATTCACTGCTCACTGCCGACCAACTGGCTACTGTCGAACCGGCATTAGCCAAAGTGGCACACAAACTCACCGGTGGTTTACGTCTCCCCAATGATGAAACCGGGGACTGTAAATTATTTACCGAGCGGCTGGCAAAAATGGCCGAACAGGCCGGGGTGAAATTCATCTTTAACCGCTCGGTGGATAAATTGCTGGTGGAGGGTGACCAAATCGCGGGTGTATTGTGCGGTGATGACATTATAAAAGCGGATGCTTATGTTGTTGCCTTTGGCGCATACTCAACCGCGCTGTTAGCTGGGTTAGTGTCGATTCCGGTTTATCCACTCAAAGGCTACTCGCTGACCATCCCTATCACCGACCCAGCATCAGCCCCATTTTCTACTGTGTTAGATGAAACCTACAAGATTGCTATTACACGCTTTGACGACCGGATTCGTGTGGGTGGCATGGCTGAAATCGTCGGCTTCAATACCCAATTGGCACAAGCACGACGTGAAACCTTGGAAATGGTGGTTACTGACTTGTACCCCCATGGGGGCAATATCGGCCAGGCCACATTCTGGACCGGCTTACGGCCAATGACGCCAGATGGCACGCCAATTGTCGGGCGAACCTCGCTTAAGAACCTCTATCTGAATACCGGGCACGGCACTTTGGGCTGGACGATGGCTTGTGGTTCGGGCCAGTTATTGGCTGATATTATATATGGCCGTCGACCCGCTATTTTAGCTGATGACCTTGCGGTATCACGTTATAGCGCGGGCTTTCGGCCACTGAATACTGCGCCATTACACGACATTCATCCTGTTCGCTAAAACGCTGATTATTCAGGCACAACACTATGGGCAAGCGGCAATAGGTTGTGCATGACTGACTACTGCTTTGGAAGGAATAAGCATGCCTCGCCCGATATCTGCCACGATTAATTTATCTGCACTGCGCCATAATTTGAGTATTGTTCGCCATCATGCCGGAGCGGCAAAAATATGGTCAGTGGTGAAAGCCAATGCCTATGGGCACGGTCTGGCACGTATTTGGCAAGGGTTGGCGGCAACGGATGGCTTTGCACTGCTGGATTTAAATGAAGCAATAATGTTACGTGAACAGGGCTGGCAGGGGCCGATTTTGCTGCTTGAGGGCTTCTTTCAACCGCAGGATTTAGTGCTACTGGACTATTACCGCCTCACGACAACAGTGCACAGTGACTGGCAGCTTGAGGCGATCAAAGCCGCGCGTTTGTCAGCTCCACTGAATATTTATTTAAAGCTGAATAGCGGGATGAATCGCTTAGGTTTTCCTGTTGGGCAGGCGGAGACTATTTGGCAATGGGCGAAAAGCCTGAGTAACGTGGGTGAGGTGACGCTAATGAGCCACTTTGCCAATGCGGATAATCACATCGGCGCGCAGACACAATTTTCGCTGATTCAGCAGGCTAGTGAACATATTCCGGCAGCGCGTTGCTTTGCCAATTCCGCGGCAATATTGCGTAATCCAGAGACGCACTATGACTGGGTCCGCCCCGGTATTATCCTCTACGGCGCGTCACCCAGTGGGGAGGTTGCCGATATCGCAGGGATTGGCCTGCAACCGGTGATGAGCCTGAACAGTGAAATTATTGCGGTTCAGTCATTATCAGCCGGCCACTCGGTGGGTTATGGCAGCCGCTACACCGCCAGTGCCGCGCAACGTATCGGCGTGGTGGCTTGTGGTTATGCCGATGGGTATCCGCGACTGGCACCCAGCGGAACGCCCATAAGGGTAGACGGCATCTTGACACAGACGGTCGGCTCAATTTCGATGGATATGCTGACGGTGGATTTAACCCCGTGCCCGCAAGCGCAAATAGGTAGTAAAGTTGAAGTCTGGGGTGAAAATCAGCCTATTGATGATGTGGCTAAAGCCGCCGGTACCGTAGGTTATGAGTTGATGTGTGCGCTGGCAAATCGAGTGCCTGTCACCTTACGTCCTTGACGTTGTCGCGCGGTCAGCGGTTTTTATTCACCCGAATCACTGAACTTCATAAGTGCATCGAGATGAGTTCGCTTGCTGTCCGGCGACAACGCCAAAGGTTGTAGCTAGCGTTAGTTTATTTTCTGCAATGTTCCACGCACATGTTTACTGGCGCGGCGCGCTAGCCCTGCCAGTATGCAACCGACCAGCATCACGATAGCCAGTGAGAGTTTTGGCTCAATGGGTAATGCCATGGCCAGTAAACCTAATCCGGCGCCCCCCGCCATTTGCACAAAACCCACTAAGGCTGAGGCAACGCCAGCTTCATTGGCGTAAGGCTCCAGTGCATAACTGGTTGCTGGCCCCATCATAAAGGCTAAACCGGCACAGGCGCTGGCGACCGGTAACATATACACCAGCCAGTGGTTCTGTGTGGCCGCCGAGAGTTGGGTCAGACCGAAGAGTAACCCCAGGCAACCTAGCGCCATCAATAAACTGCCGGTCATCAGACACGTCGGACGGCCCACTTTCTGGATAACCCGGCTGGCAAAAAAGCTGACGGCCATAATCCAAAAACCATTGGCACCAAATACCAGCGAGAATTGCAGTGGGCTGAGCCCTGCGCCAACCATCAACACGTTGGGAGCCAGAGAGACATAGGTCAATGCCATGCCCATTGCACCGGCGTTAACCAGTGAGAAAATCAGGAAGCGATCATCACGTAAAATGCGCAGATAGTTCTTTATCGGCAAACTTTTTACTGGTTGAGTATCCGCCGGACGAGTTTCGGGCAGGAAAACAATGATCAGAATTAATACTAACAAGCCGTAAAGCGCCAGGAACCAGAAGGGCGCGCGCCAGCCAAAGGCTTCGGCCAACAGGCCGCCTAACAGCGGGGCTAAGGCCGGAACAATATTTAATGTCCCATTGAGGAATCCAAAGGCGCGCGCGGCTTCATTGCCATTAAGACGATCACGCACACCACTGAAGGCCACCACCGCCGTGCAGCAAACCGCCACACCTTGTAGCAGGCGCGAGCCGACAAACATCATCGGGCTAACCGCCAGCGCGGCCATAGCGGCACCCAGCATATAAAGAATAATACCGATGATAGCGATGGGCTTGCGACCATATTTATCAACCAAGGGACCGGCAATGAGTTGACCCAGCCCCAGCACCAGAATAAACAGGGCAATGGTGGACTGGATCAGTGATTCACTACTGTTCAACCCTTTGGCGATGGCCGGAATCGTGGGTAGATAGAGGTCGATGCCCAATGGGCCGAGTAGAATTAGGCTTAATAATAGAAACAGAAATTTTTGCATGGCAACAAGACGACATCCAGATTACACAGGTGGCAAGGATAAATAATCTGCCGACTAATGAGAAGGTTGAGCACAGCCAAAACCAATGATAGTGACGGTGTCACTTATTAGTGTTTGGAATCGGCTAGTAGGGTACTACAACTCATCAGATATCTCTTGTTATTCACTTACTATTTCTTATTATTTATTAACAATCACTTATCATTCATTAACGGAGTGGTTTCTAATTAAGTGGTAAGGCGATGTTCTAGCCATTTCTCCAGTTTGATGGCCGGCAGGGCCTCAGAGAACAGGAACCCTTGACCAATCTGATAGCCTTGGCGGCTCAATAAAGTGCGCTGAGCTTCATTTTCTACCCCCTCAACAATGACTGAAAGTTGTAAGCTTTCGCCAATGCGTATCACCGCTTCGCTCAGAGTACGGCTAGTTTCATCATGCTCGAGGTCGTGGACAAAACTCTTATCCAGCTTGATCTCATCGAGATCCAGACGACGGAGATAGCTCAGGCTAGAGTAACCGGTGCCAAAATCATCCATTGATAATCTGACGCCCAGACGATGAATTTTTTCGATAGTGCTGAAAATCGCCTGGTTATTTTCAATCAGTATATCTTCAGTAATTTCTAACGTCAGATCCTGTGGCGGTAAATGATAATGCTGCAAAATATGCAAAATCATGTCTGGCAAACCGGGGTTGTGGAAGTTGGTCGGGGACAGATTCACCGATACTGAGGGGACATCAATCCCGCGTAAACGCCAGTCGGCCAACTGCTCGCAGGCGGTTTCAATAGCCCAAAGAGCCAGTTCGTTAATCAGGCCGCTCTCTTCGGCAATAGGAATAAAACGCTGTGGCGGGATATTTCCCAGTATGGGATGAACCCAGCGGCTCAGGGCTTCGACCCCATACAGATGCCCATCTTTCAGCATCACTTGCGGCTGATAAAATAACTCAAGAGAACCGATATGGAAGGCATGACGCAGGGCATCTTCCATATCCTGGCGTTGTTGATTGAGATTATTCATTTCCACACTGAAGAAATTGAAATGTCCGCGTCCCATGTTTTTGGCTTTATGCATCGCAATATCAGCATGGTTCATCAGCGTATCCATTTCCTCACCATTTTCTGGATATAAACTGATGCCAATACTGGCGGAAGGAATAATATTGACGTTGGCTATCATGCAGGGCTGAGATAGCAAACTGAGCATCTTCTCAACCTTCACGGTGGCTTGCTGCATGGTGCAGGGGGATAAAATAATAATAAATTCGTCGCCAGACAGGCGGCCAATAATGTCACTTTTGGGCAGCTCGTTGCGCAGCCGTTGGGCGATAGAAGCCAGAAGTTCATCGCCAGCCGCATGGCCAAGGGAGTCATTAACTTGCTTGAAGCGATCTAAGTTAATGACTAACACGGCCAGTGAGTGGCCAACTTCAGCGGCTAACGCAATGGTTTGTTTCGCGTAAATCAAAAACTGGCTGCGATTAGGTAAACCGGTCAGAGAATCATAAAACGCCAAATGTTGAATTTGTTTGCGTGATACTTCCCGCTCCATCGCTAGAGAACACAAGTTGGCAATTAACTTGACTAACTGGCGATGAAATTCGCTTGGGCCGCGCGCCTGCTTGTAATAGAAAGCAAAAGTCCCGAGGATTTCCCCTTGGCTGGACAGAATTGGCGTCGACCAGCATGCCAGTAAGCCATGAGGCAGAATTAAGTGGCGATAGTCCGCCCACAGTGGGTCAGTAGCAATATCTTGCACTTCGACAGATTCTTTACGAAAAGCGGCGGTGCCACAGGAGCCAGCGTATGGCCCGATGGGCACATTGGTGAGTGCGGCGGTATAACTCAGTGGCAAACTCGGCGCGGCGAGATGGCTCAGGTGCTCAGGCCCATTAGCCAGTAATATACTGGCAGTGACCTCTGGAGCAATGCGCTCGACTTCATGGCACAGCAAAGACATCACTTCTTCAAGCGGGTGTTCCTTAACCAGCGCCTCTAGCACCTTATATTGCAACACTTCATACATTTTGGTCAGCGTAATATCGGTTAATACCCCGATGCTATAACTCTGTTCACCCAGTTGATTAACTAGCGAGTTAATGACTGCGGAACACCAATGGGGTTGCCTATCTTTGCTGTAGAAAAGTTCTTTAGGCAGCAGTTGCTGACGTGCATCAGTGGATGAAGAATCTATCAATGCCAATTGTTCAGGATGGGCGCTTTGGAGCAAATCCACCATATTTTGCCCTAAGGCCTGCTCAGGGGTATAGCCAAATAACTTTGTGAACCCCTGATTGATATAAACGGCTTGTTGCCCATGCTCACTATTGGCCGCAATAAACATCGCACTGTCGCTGCGGTCGGTTAATTGAGTCAGCAGTTGTACCCACTCTTGGGTGGCTTTTTGCTGCTCAATTAAAAAAGTAATGTCTTTAGCAATTTTCACCATGCGGGTCAGTGAGCCATCGGGGGCGGGGACCGGTTGATAAATTGCGGCCAACCATACTGTAGAGCCATCTTTATGTAACCGCTCAAAAGTCCCTTCCAGCGATTCCCCGGCGTGCAAACGCCTTTTAAGTGTTTGATACTCTTCACTAGTGTTATAGCCTGGAGGGCAAAACATCAGGTGATGTTGACCAATGACTTCATCACGCTGATAACCAAAATAATCAAGATAGTTTTGGTTAACCGCGATAATACGGCTAGAGAGATCAAACTCAATAATGGCTAATGAGCGATCCAAGGCGCTTAATAACGCACTATTTTCGTCGTATTCAGACTGCGTGACATCTTGCGATGTGGCTGTGTTTTTGGGCTTCATGGTGAATTCCTATGCGAAAGAAGCGCTGGAAGTCATATTAGCTAAATCAAATTATGGTTATCTCCACTGAAATATCACTATTTATGAATAAATAAAATAGGATAAATGACAAATATTCAGGCGCGAATTAATAATAAGAATGTTAAATAAACACTGCCGTCTTATTTATCTCAGCATTATTTTTATATATCTCGTATATCAGTAAGTTTAGTTGATAACCGGAGAGGAAAAAGAGGAATTTATGGCGTGCATTACATAGCGAGTGGTCTGTTGCTAGCGGCGTGTTTTCTGAGAGCAAGACAAATGCCATTACCTGACAACATTGTTATCAGGTAATGGCGGGTAGATCAGTTGTTAGGGTTGGGCATCCATCGAACCAAAACGACCACTGTTAAAATCAGCAATAGCTTCAGCAATTTGCTCCTGCGTGTTCATCACAAATGGCCCATAACCAATAATAGGCTCATCAATAGGTTCGCCGCTAAGTAATAACAGCACGGCGTCATTATTGGCCTCGATAGTCACATGGCTGCCTGCAGAATCCAGCAAGACCATTTCTGCATCGCGGGCAATGGCATCGCCATTAACCTGCACCGTGCCCCGCAATACAATCAGTGCGGTGTTCCAACCGTCCGGCAGTAGGAACTCGGTGCTTTTACCCTGATTCAGCCGGATATCCCACACATTCAATGGTGAGAATGTATGGGCTGGGCCATTTTCCCCCGCATAGTCACCGGCGATCACCCGCAGGCTGCCGGCGTCTTCTGGCAATGCAACCTGAGGAATCATTTCACTGCGAATCGCTTGATAACCGGGCGCTGCCATTTTGTCTTTTGCGGGCAGATTGACCCACAATTGCACCATTTCAAAGGCCCCACCACGCTGTGCGAACGCATCTGAATGAAACTCTTCATGCAGTATACCGCCGCCTGCCGTCATCCATTGCACATCACCGGGGCCAATAACGCCACCTTTGCCGGTAGAGTCACGATGTTCAACTTCACCGTGGTAAACAATCGTGACGGTTTCAAAGCCACGATGTGGATGCTGCCCGACGCCACGGCGATGCTGGGTTGCGGTAAAATCCATCGGCCCGGCATAGTCCAGCAGCAAGAAAGGACTCAGTTGCTTGCCATGGCTCTGATATGAAAACAGTGAACGCACCGGGAAGCCATCACCCACCCAATGTTGGCGTGGGGCGCGATAAATACCCTGAACTTTTTTCATCACTTTCTCCTTACAACATCATTAATAAGGTATAGCAGCCCTGTTGCTTTATGCCTCTGGCCACACGTTGGAGAAAGTATATATTCGGGATAATCTAAGCAGTAGATAGCAAAACTGAGTATCAGTGTTCTATTATTAGAACAATAATCAGATTAGCGGCCAATAGTCGAGAGGCGGTTTATGCAGGATCTTAATGATCTCTATTATTATGCAGAGGTGGTGGAGCATGGCGGATTTAGTGCAGCAGCCAGAGTATTGGGCCTGCCAAAATCAAAGCTGAGCCGGCGGTTGGCCTTGCTAGAGGAGCGGTTGGGTGTCCGATTAATTCAGCGCTCAACTCGGCGCTTCGCCGTGACCGATGTTGGCCGCACCTATTACGAACACTGCAAAGCGATGTTGGAAGAGGCCAGAGCCGCGCAAGAATCCATTGATTTAACCCGGGCAGAACCCCGTGGTGTGGTGCGTATGACTTGCCCAGTGGCATTGTTACAGGCGACGGTGAGTACCATGCTGGCAGATTTTATGGCCACTTGCCCTTTGGTGACTCTTCATCTCGAATCAACTAACCGACAAGTGGACCCAGTAGCGGAAGCGATTGATATTGCTATTCGTGTTCGGCCACCACCATTGCAAGACAGTGATTTGGTCTTGAAGGTATTGGGTAATCGCTGTCAGTGTCTGGTTGCCAGCCCTGAATTACTCGTGCGTCAAGGGGAGGTCAGGGTACCGGCTGACTTGACGGGGTGGCCAAGCCTTGGGCTAGGGCAGCCGCAGCAAGATTTTATCTGGCACTTAGATGGGCCGCAGGGGGCACATGCTGCAATTTATCATCAGCCGCGATTGGTGACGGCAGACATGACGACATTGCGAAGTGCAGCACTCAGTGGTGTCGGAGCGGTACAACTCCCGGTGATGATGGTGACCGAACAATTGACGACAGGTGCGCTTATTCGCCTGCTACCTGATTGGTCCCTGCGCCATGAAATCATCCATGCGGTGTTCCCATCACGGCGAGGGTTACTCCCCTCAGTGCGCAGTGTGCTTGATTATCTGGAATTGCGTTTTAGCCAACTGGATGATCGATAAGACGGTATCAGCAGGTGCCCACTATTGTTGAGATGGCGAAGTTGTTGGGCGAACTAAGGTTGGATGCTCAAATGTTAGAATGTGTTCATCCAGCGTGACAGTAAAACCTGATTTTAGTTGGTCGTAGAGTAAATTGACCTTAGCGGCGTCACGTAGAGTGTAGCTGATCACCGTATGCTCGGTCATTTTTAGGCAGTCGTATTCTACCGTATAGATATCGCTATTGAAGGAAAACTCTGTTGTAGTTTTCTGGAGATTACAGGATTCATGACCTAATAATGAAATTACCATATTTGCCCAATTTGTCGTGGGGCCAGCAATGCTGATATGTACCGGTTCTTTATCCGCTGTTTGGGTCGTTCCATATAAAATTCCCCCCTGAGTATGCCAAACATTATATTCATAGGGGCTATACGCCGCCGGAGAGACAGGAATGAATGACAGAAATAGCGTCAGTAAAAGTAAGAGGCGCACAGTTTTCTCGGCAATTCATAAGAAATAAGAATGTTCTTATACTAGATGATTTACTGACTGGGATAAACCAATGATTTTAGGCGATCTTTTTAAATTGTTAAGTTGATGTGAACGTCACAAAGTATAAAAATAATTATATATATTAATAGTTTCCCTTCAGATAATTATTGATTTTTGCATTTATTCCGATACAGATGATATGTATTCTGATTTTAATTGGTTAATTATGCTGGCGGCAGTATACAAACTGATATTTACGCTATTAAATACCCAGCAACGTGGTGATTTATAAATACTGCTTATCATTTATGTTAATACTCATTCTCATTAATGCTGACTTTCATTAATGCTTGTGGCGATGGTGTGAATCCGGAAAATGCGGATGAGAGTGCTCTAGCGGCTGGTGTTGATGGCGGTGTTTGTGTGGCACACCCGCACTAATAGGGAAGTCATGTGAATGCTGGTGATGTTCATCATGCAGATGTTCGTGCTCATGTACCACATCATCATGGTGATGTGGGTGCTCATGTTGCTCAGTCAGATGCAACCAAATCCCTATTGCCATCAGCAGGCCAGCGACGATTAATGGCATTGTGACCGCATCACCCATTGCTACCGCCAATATCGCCCCTAAAAATGGCGCAATAGAGAAATAAGCGCCGGTACGCGCGGTGCCAAGATGACGTAAACCAATGACAAACAGCGCCAGACTGACGCCATAAGCAAAAAATCCGACCAGTAAAGCGCCGGCCAAATTTGTGAGTGGCGGTAAGGTGGCACCGAGAGCAAAAGCCAGACTGAGGTTGACGATACCGGCCACCAGGCCTTTAACTGATGCAATCCAGGTAGCGTCAGTCAGAGAGACTTTGCGGGTCAGATTGTTATCAATCCCCCAGGCGAAGCAGGCCCCGAGAATGGCTAACGTTGGCCATAAACCGGCAAAGCGTGCTTCTCCCGGCCAACTTAAAATCGCGGCACCGGCAACAATAACTATCATGCCCAAGGCAATGCGGCGGTCAAAGTTCTCTTTGAAAGCAAACCAGGCGAGCAGGGCAGTAAATACCCCCTCAGCATTGAGTAGCAGTGAAGCCCCTGAGGCGGGCATTCCGGTCAGACCGACCATTAATAATACCGGGGCAATAATCCCACCCGAGGTAATCGCGCCAATAAACCACAGGAGTTCATTGCGGGGCAGGCGGACAGCCGCTGGGCGAGTGATTAACCGATAGAGCGCCAGACCTGCGCCAGAACCTAGATAAAGCAAGCCCGCCAGTAGCCACGGGCTGACAGTATTGAGCAATTGTTTCGCCAACGGAGTACCGGCGCCAAACAGTATTGCGGCAGCTAATGCAGCTAACACGCCGGGTTGGCGTAATCCATCATGCCATTTCATTGCGTCACTCTGAGAATAACCAGGGAGTGGTCATTCTAACCCATGAACATGAAAAAGCCGGAAAGCTATTTCTGTAACAGAAAGAGTTAACCGGCTGGGTATTTATCGCCGAATTTAATTATCCACGGTTTGCCGATGGAACAGCTCACGGAATACCGGGTAAATATCTTCGGGTTCACGAATATGCTGCATGGCAAAGTTTTCATATTTTGCCTGCAAGTCTTCATATTCCCGCCATAACGTTTGATGAGCACGGCGCGTTATTTCGATATAGCTGTAGTAGCGCACTACGGGCAGAATCTTTTTCGCCAGTAATTCATGACACAGTGGCGAGTCGTCGGCCCAGTTATCACCATCAGAGGCTTGGGCAGCGTAGATATTCCACTGTGCCGGGTCATAGCGCTCCTGTACTACTTCATCCATCAATTTTAGGGCGCTTGAGACAATGGTACCGCCGGTTTCTTGCGAATAGAAAAACTCCTGTTCATCCACTTCTTTCGCTTGGGTATGGTGGCGGATATACACCACATCGACGTTTTTATAAGTGCGACTCAGGAAGAGATACAGCAGGATATAAAACCGTTTCGCCATATCTTTGGTCGCCTGATCCATTGAGCCGGACACATCCATCAGGCAGAACATTACCGCCTGACTGGACGGCTCAGGACGACGTTCATAATTTTTATAACGTAAATCGAAGGTATCAATAAAAGGTACCCGGGCGATTTTCTGTTTTAACTCGGCAATCGCTTTGCGGACACGCTCTTCTTCCAGCAATTGTGCGGGCTCCGAGTTTTCCAATACAGTGAGAGTCTCTTCCAACTCACGCAATTCGCGACGTTTACTGGCCGTCATCGCGGTGCGACGCGCCAGTGAGTTTTGCAGTGAACGCACCACGCTGATATTGGCTGGCACGCCATTGGAGGTATAACCCGCGCGATGAGTTTTAAACTCAGTCAGTTGTTTATATTGATTTTTTTTCAGATTCGGCAGCGCAAGATCTTCAAACAGTAAATCGAGATATTCGTCTTTGGAAATCTGAAAGACAAATTCATCCTCGCCTTCACCATCCTGACCGGCATTACCCTGACCACTACCACTACCACTACCGCTTCCGCCACCGCCCCCTTGAGGGCGCTCCACCCGGTCATTGGTCACAAAGTGATCATTACCGGGGTGTACACGATGACGTAATCCACCGCGCCCTTGATGGAACATCGGCTCATTTATATCGTCGATAGGTATAGAGACTGATTCGCCACTTTCAATATCAGTTACCGACCGTTTATTGATGGCATCGGAAATAGATTGTTTAATTTGCGACTTATAGCGGCGCAAAAAGCGCTGGCGATTGACCATGCTTTTATTTTTGCCGTTGAGTCGTCGGTCAATAAAGTAGCCCATAGCTCCCCCAGCCCCTGCATCTTTCACGTCGTTGCTGTGTTGGCCGCCTTCACTTACCCTAGTCACTTAGCGGACTAAGCTCCCAGGGCTTCGCTCAGTTGCCGCCTTGCTACAACGCGAAAGTTATTGGGGCGAGCCCCTGCATCTCTCACGTTGTTGCTGTGTTGGCCGCCTTTACTCACCCTCGTTACTTAGCGGACTACGCTCCCAGGGCTTCGCTCAGTTGTTGCCTTGCTACAACGCGAAAGTTATTGAGGTGAACCCCTGCATCTCTCACGTTGTTGCTGTGTTGGCTGCCTTATTCGCCCCGGGAACCTAGCGGACTACGCTCCCGGGGCTCATCAGGTTATGATGATTTTCTTACCCGCAGATACCATTCACACAGCAAACGAACTTGCTTGCGGGTATAACCTTTCTCCATCATTCGGTCGACAAAGTCATCATGTTTTTTCTGCTCATCCGTTGAGGTCTTGGCGTTAAAGGAGATTACCGGCAATAACTCTTCAGTGTTGGAGAACATTTTCTTCTCGATAACCGTGCGCAGCTTCTCATAACTGGTCCAGTTTGGATTACGGCCACTGTTATTCGCTCTGGCGCGCAACACAAAATTGACGATTTCATTACGGAAGTCTTTCGGGTTGCTGATACCCGCTGGTTTTTCAATTTTCTCCAGTTCAGCATTCAGTGATTCGCGGTCAAACAGTTGCCCGGTATCTGGGTCACGGTACTCTTGATCCTGAATCCAGAAATCGGCGTAGATAACATAGCGGTCGAAAATATTCTGACCATACTCAGAGTAAGACTCCAGATAGGCCGTCTGGATCTCTTTGCCGATAAACTCAGCATATTTCGGGATCAGATAGCCTTTAAGATGTTCGAGGTATTTTTCCGCAACATCTTGCTGGAATTGCTCACGTTCAATCTGCTGCTCCAATACATAGAACAGATGCACTGGGTTAGCGGCGACCTCAGCGTGGTCAAAGTTAAACACCCGCGACAGGATTTTAAAGGCAAAACGGGTAGAAAGGCCGTTCATCCCTTCATCAACCCCGGCATAGTCCCGATATTCCTGATAAGACTTGGCTTTCGGGTCAGTATCTTTCAGGCTTTCACCGTCATATACCCGCATTTTGGAGTAAATACTGGAGTTTTCCGGTTCTTTCATGCGCGAAAGAATCGAGAAGCGAGCCAGTGTTTCCAAGGTGCCCGGGGCGCAAGGTGCATGAGTCAACTCACTGTGATTCAACAACTTGTCGTAGATTTTTATCTCTTCCGATACCCGCAGGCAATAAGGCACTTTGACGATATACACACGGTCAAGGAATGCCTCATTATTCTTGTTATTGCGGAATGTGACCCATTCAGATTCGTTAGAGTGCGCGAGGATAATGCCGCTAAATGGCAGGGCAGATATCCCCTCAGTACCGTTATAGTTCCCTTCCTGTGTTGCCGTCAGCAGAGGGTGCAGCACCTTAATTGGCGCTTTGAACATCTCGACGAATTCCATTATCCCTTGGTTTGCCCGGCACAATGCCCCGGAATAACCATAGGCATCGGGATCGTTCTGGGCGTGATTCTCCAGTTTACGGATATCAACTTTACCGACCAGTGCTGAGATATCCTGGTTGTTTTCATCGCCTGGTTCAGTCTTCGCTATCGCTACTTGCTCAAGGATAGACGGCCAGACTTTAATGACCTTGAATTTGGTAATATCACCGCCAAATTCATGCAGGCGTTTAGCCGCCCACGGCGACATGATAGTGCCAAGATAACGGCTAGGAATATTGTATTCTTTGGCCAAAATCGCCGCATCTTCCTGCGGGTTGAATAAGCACAAAGGATGGTCATTGACTGGGCTGCGCTCGCCATTGGCACTGAGAATATAGATTGGCACGCGCTGCATCAGGGCTTTCAAACGTTCGGCCAGAGATGATTTACCCCCACCGACTGGACCCAATAAATACAGAATCTGTTTCTTCTCTTCCAGTCCTTGTGCCGCATGTTTGAGATAGGAAACGATCTGCTCTATGGCTTCTTCCATACCATAGAATTCTTCAAACGCAGGGTAACGGGCGATAACTCGGTTCGAGAACAGCCGAGACATGCGGGACTCAAGCGCGGTATCGACCATGACTGGTTCACCAATAGCCATCAGCAGACGCTCAGCCGCATTGGCATACGCACTGCGATCTTGCTGGCAGATAGTGAGGAACTCCTGCAGTGTGAACTCTTCGTCCTTGGCAGCTTCATAGCGCTGGCGATAGTGATCAAATATGTTCATAGCGATGCCCGTCCTGTTTGAATGGTTGGGAACATAAAATAATAGTAGCGCTTTATTGGGTTAAAATTTTGAAACTACTACCTTATTGTTATGGTCGCGTCTCCTCTAAAGGTCAAGTTCACCTTAATCACAGACTTGCCACTGCTAGTACAATAAATAACCACCATTTGGTAATTAAATCTATTTTTTATTTCATTCTCAGTGTTTTATATATGATCAATCAGGATTATCCATTTGAATATATTGTTATTTTATTGTAATCAAATCTACGTAAATTTTTAGGTTGTCAGTTTGTGGTTTATCGGCGATAAGTTGTACAGAAACTATTGATATCAGACTGGCATGTGTAAAGATTTCGCCACGGACAAGCAATTGATTTACACTACGTTAACTCATGATTTTGTTACCAATGGGATTTAATCCGTGAAAAAACATTACATAAAAACGAAGCAAGTAAAAACGCTGGCAGCATTGGCTGTTGCTACCGCTGTTTGTATGCCAACAGCGATGGCAGGAACTTGGTCTCTGGGGGCCTCCGCTTTAGTCAGTCCAGACCCTTACCGCGGTAAGAATGACCGTGTCTATCCTGTGCCTATCGTTTCTTATGAAAGTGATAATTTCTACTTCCGAACTTTGGCGGCCGGTTATTACCTGTGGAAAGATGATACTAATCGCTTGTCTATTGATGCTTACTATTTGCCGCTGCACTTTACGCCGGGCGACAGTGATGACCAGCAGATGAAGCAGTTGGATAAACGCCGCAGTACCATGATGGCAGGAATGTCATATTCTCATATTGAGGATTGGGGGACGTTGCGTGCCATGTTCTCTGGCGATGTGCTGGATAACAGCGGCGGCTTTATCGGCGATCTGGCCTATCTCTATCGCTTTAGTGTAGATAGCTGGACACTGACACCGGGTGTGGGTGTCAGCTGGAATAGTGATGATCAGAATGATTACTACTATGGTGTCAGCCGCAGTGAATCGGCGCGTAGTGGTTTAGCAGAATACAGCCCAAATGACAGTTGGGCACCGTATCTGGAGCTGTCGGTTAACTACAACATTAATCCAAACTGGAATGCTTTCTTTACCGGCCGTTATATTCGTTTGGCGAATGAAGTAAAAAACAGCCCAATGGTAGATGCATCTTACAGCGGCTTATTGTGGACCGGTGTGACTTATACTTTCCGCTAATTTAGCGCAGAGAAAATAGATACCATAAAAAATGGGGCATAAAGCCCCATTGTTGTATCTGACGCTTTATATCCCTATCAGGAATTTTTACGGCTACGGATGGTCATGGCCAGACGCGCAGGAGAGTCTGGTGTTGCGACCAACGGCTTATTCACGCGAGCAGTTTCCACGCAAACCATAGTTTTGTAGCCATCATTTGGCATATCAACCATGCTGCTTGATAGCTCAGCCCCTGGGTTCCAGGCAACAACATCACTTTGATGATGGTGATGTACTTCAATGGTGCGCTTCAGCGCGGCATCTTTGATCAGGCTATAAGCTTCTGGCTGTGTATAGATTCGGTCAGTTTGACCATTAAACACTAAGTCACCTTGTTGGGTGGCATCAGTAATTTTCAGCACTTTATCCAGGTATTTTTCACCCAGTCCACTGATTTTAATTTGGTTTATATCGCCAATCTGGAAGTAGGTATGTAAAGCTGCAACCGCTTCGTAATCACCGTGTGATTCTAATTCCATTTCACATTCATCACCCAGCTTGAAGCGGGCAATCAAAGTGAAGGCATGTGGCCAGAATTTACGTGATGCATCGCTGTCTTCCAGAGTGAAGGTCAGGATAACCCCATTTTCATTCTCATCGTGTGCGCTGAGAGTCCATGGCAGCAAACGAGCAAAGCCATGGGAAGGTTGTGCGGATGGACCAAACCAAGGCCAGCAGATAGGCACACCACCACGAATAGCGACGCCATCTTTAAAGGGAGTGTTATTGCTCAACCAGATGATCGGTTGTTCACCACTTGGCTGGAATGCCAGTAAATGGGCACCTTGCAGGCTCACTGCGGCGCGAACTTTCGGATGGGAAACAACCACGACTGGCAGTTCATCTAACTGGCGTTGGCTGATGTAAGGCGAAATTTGTTCAACAACAGGTAGGGTGAATACTTTCTCGTTCATTCGTTTGGCCTTATGAGAATAGGAGCTTGAGATCCATTGAACTTCAGATTTTCGATAATATCACAGCCGTCAGATCTTGCAGCAAACCTAGGGTAGAGTAGTAGTGAATCATTGATATTGCGCAACTTATTGTCGAAGCTTAATAAGCTGGCGCATTCATATCGCTGTTTTTAGACAATAAAAAAGCCACCCGAGGGTGGCTTTTGGCAGAAATCTACATCAATCCATTATTTGGAGATGTGAGAGATCAGATCCAGAACTTTGTTTGAGTAGCCAGTTTCGTTATCGTACCAAGAAACCAGTTTCACAAAGTTGTCATTCAGCGCGATACCTGCTTTAGCATCGAATACTGAAGTCAGTTTTTCGCCGTTGAAGTCGGTAGAAACAACGTCGTCTTCGGTGTAGCCCAGAACGCCTTTCAGCTCGCCTTCTGAAGCTGCTTTGATGGCAGCACAGATTTCTTTGTAAGAAGCAGGTTTTTCCAGACGTGCAGTCAGGTCAACAACAGAAACGTTAGGGGTAGGAACGCGGAACGCCATACCAGTCAGTTTGCCGTTCAGTTCTGGGATAACTTTACCAACTGCTTTAGCAGCACCGGTAGAAGAAGGGATGATGTTCTGGGATGCACCGCGGCCGCCGCGCCAGTCTTTGTGAGACGGGCCATCAACAGTTTTCTGAGTTGCGGTAGTTGCATGCACAGTGGTCATCAGCGCTTCAACGATACCGAACTTGTCGTTGATAACTTTAGCCAGTGGAGCCAAGCAGTTAGTGGTGCAAGAAGCGTTAGAAACGATTTCTTGGCCCGCATAAGACTTGTGGTTAACGCCCATAACGAACATAGGGGTGTCGTCTTTAGAAGGACCAGTCAGAACCACTTTCTTCGCGCCAGCAGCGATGTGCTTACGTGCAGTTTCGTCGGTCAGGAACAGGCCAGTTGCTTCAGCAACAACGTCAACGTTAACTTCGTTCCACTTCAGGTTAGCCGGATCTCTCTCTGCGGTAACACGGATGGTTTTACCGTTAACAACCAGATGGCCGTCTTTTACTTCTACTGTACCGTCGAAACGACCATGGGTAGAGTCGTATTTCAGCATGTACGCCATGTAGTCAGCGTCCAACAGGTCGTTGATTGCAACGATTTCGATGTCAGAACGTTCCTGAGCAGCACGGAAAACAATGCGACCGATACGGCCAAAACCGTTGATACCTACTTTGATAGTCATATATTCCACCAGCTATTTGTTAGTGAATAAAAGGTTGGTTGTAAAATTACAAAAACCTTACCGAGCGTCAAGCGGAATCGTGTCAATTATTGCTACAAATCAAACCAGGGGAGGTAGATCGAACATTAATCGCGCGTTTCCTGATACGATTAGCCTCATTTTTATATTGGGGCGAATTATTCAGTTTAAAGTGAGAATCAGTAATATTTGCGATTTTTATCACATTTATACTGTTGCCGCTTCGATGGCATACAGTTTAGGACAATTTTAACTGCTTTGTTGTTAATTTTTTGTTATTATTAGACGTTGTTTTCGTTGACTTTATTCCCTGCCAGAGAACCGCACAAATGGCTAAAGAACTGAACCCTACAGAAAATATTGAGAAACTGTCCGATATTCAGCGTCATGTCACCCAACAGCGGGGGACGGAAGCGCCGTTTAGCGGCAAATTACTGCATAACAAACGCGACGGTGTGTACCAATGCCTGTGCTGCCATCAGCCGCTTTTCGTCTCAGAATCCAAGTTTGATTCGGGCTGTGGTTGGCCGAGTTTCTATCAACCTCTTGATGCTAACTCAATTCGCTATATTGATGATTATTCTCATAATATGCATCGTGTCGAGATTCGCTGTGGCAATTGTGATGCCCATTTGGGACATGTATTTCCTGATGGCCCACAGCCAACCGGAGAGCGCTACTGCGTGAATTCGGCATCACTGAATTTTGTTGATGACCAAAATGGCGAACAGACCGCCGGGTAGTGCGGTCTGAGATCATTAGTTGACACAAGAAAAATCGATTCAGCTTGTTATTCATTTACCTGAGGATGCTCTGATGGAGCTTGAAGACCTGATTTCAGTGATGACGCCGGAAATCTATCAACGTTTGGTTCAAGCCGTTGAGTTAGGCAAATGGCCAGACGGCGTGGCACTCACGCCAGAGCAGAAAGAAAATAGCCTGCAAATGGTTATGCTATGGCAAGCACGCCATAACACTGATGCCCAACATATGAGCATTGGTACTGATGGCCAGATAGTGATGAAATCCAAGCAAGAGCTGAAGCAGCAATTCAGCCAACCGACCTTGGTGAAGCTGAAGCCGGAGTGAAAGACTCAACGGTGCTAATAATGGCTCCGTTGAGTATTAATCTCAATGAGCTGTTGTTCGCTTCAGTCAGCAAGAAAGTGCGCCAAGGTCTGTATGCTGGCCCCCGCATCGCGCATAGCATCAAAAGCCTGTTGGCTATCTTGTGGTTGCAGGTTTACCCCACGACAACCGTCACTGATGACGGTAGTTTGATAGCCCAGGGCTAATGCATCCAAAACGGTGTATTTCACGCAGTAATCAGTTGCCAGCCCCATAATAAACAAACTTTTGATTCCGTGCTGCTGCAACCAATCATCCAGTGGCGTTTTTGCCCGCCGGCCATTGTCGAAGAATGCACTGTAACTGTCGATATCCGGATCTTGGCCTTTACGGAAAATCGCGGTAATAGCCGTTTGGTTCAACAGGGGATGCAGCGCCGCGCCGGGTTTATCTTGCACACAATGTACTGGCCACCAGACTTGTGTTAATCCCTCTAACTCACCGACCGTCCCTGGCTCCGCATTGGAGTTAATAGCAAAACTCCGATGTTCGGCAGGGTGCCAATCCTGGCTAGCAATGACCGGTATATTTTGTGCCAGACAGGCATTCATAGCCTCATTCGCCACCGCAATCACCCGGTCACCTTCACCAACCGCCAAAGCACCACCCGGACAAAAGTCATTTTGCAAATCAATTAAAAGCAGTGCCGCGTTCATGAAAACTCCGCCAGATCAGTTAGTGTCAGTTAATTCACCGCGCAGGTTCTGTTGCATTAACCGGCGGATATCTTCAGGGGATAGAGATTGACTCAACAGATAATGCAGTTTTGTCAGGGCGGCTTCAACGGTCATATCAAAACCACTGATAACCCCCGCATGCGCCAGTGCATTACCGGTCGCATATCCTTCCATGTTCACTCTGCCAGAAATACATTGCGTCAGATTCACCACCACAATACCGCGCTCGCTGGCATTTTTTAACTCGTCTAATAACTCGGCTTTCTGTGGCGCATTCCCCACGCCATAAGATCGCAGAATAAGAGCTTTTACTGGCTGTAGGAGGAAATTACGCACTACCGCACCGGATATACCAGGATAAATAGTCACCACGCCAATGGGCTGCGGTGTGATGCTATGGACAATCAATGGGCCATTATTGATAGGTGACTCCACTGAGGCCATACGACGAATATGGATACCCGCTTCAAGCAACACCGAGAGATTGGGCGAAGCAAAAGCATCAAAACCATCGGCATGAGCTTTGGTGGTGCGATTGCCGCGGAACAGTTTGTTATTAAAGAACAAACTGACTTCATTGACGGGATGATTAGCCGCCAGATACAGGGCATTCAGCAAGTTGGTTTGCCCGTCAGATCGCAGCTCGGCCAGAGGGATTTGGGAACCCGTGACAATCACCGGTTTAGCTAAGTTTTCCAGCATGAAGGAGAGGGCCGACGCGGTAAATGCCATGGTGTCGGTGCCGTGCAAAATAACAAAACCGTCGTATAAATCGTAATTCTGCTGAATATCATTGGCGATATGCTGCCAATCCTCAGGTGTCATATCTGAGGAGTCAATTAATGGAGCATATTCATGGATAGTAAAATCAGGCATTTCGGGGCGATGAAACTCAGGCATCAGCGCCAGTTGGCGTTGCAGGTGGCCAGAAACCGGGATGTATCCGTGATCCGAGCGCTGCATACCAATAGTCCCGCCAGTATAGGCGACATAAATAGATTTCTTCTGCATGAGCAATATGCCTGAAAAGTCGAACTGAATAAGATGGGTGAATTATAGGGTGACTGGCGAGGAAAAAAAGCCCGGCAGGTGCCGGGCGGAGTATTTATCTACAATTTAATGCATTAACTAGCGCACATCACCACAAGTAAGACATAACGCATAGCGATTCTGCGGGTCATTGAGGGTATTGAGCAAACTAGGTTGATCTTTGACGGCCTGTGCCATGGCAGAGATTGGCGCAGGTAACCAGGCCTGAATTGCGGCAGGTAAAATCGCCTGTACTGACGCGCTCATTTGGCCAAAAATCAAATCGCTGAGGCTTGGTTCATCAACAAACCAATTCAGCTGCCAGGTTTTCAGTTTTGCCAGTTCAGCCACTTTCTTAACGGCATCATCGAAGTCACCGAGCTGGTCTACCAAACCATTATTTTTGGCATCCATACCAATCCACACGTGGCCTTGCGCAATTTGATCGACTTGCTCCGGTGTTTTGTGCCGTGAGGTGGCCACCAGATCGATAAAGGTCTTATAGCCGTTTTCGATATTGATTTGCATCATCTGGGAGAATTCAGGCGGCAAATCTTTGGTCATCGACACATTCGCCAGTGGCGAGGTAGCAACACCATCGGTATGAACCCCAATACTCTCCAGTGAGTTTTGGAATGTATTAATCACACCGAAGATACCAATTGAGCCGGTCAAGGTACTTGGGTTGGCGATAATATAGTTGGCTGGAGTCGAGATCCAGTAGCCACCCGAGGCCGCCATGCCACCCATTGACACTACCAATGGCTTATTGGCTGCGCGCAATGCCGCTAACTCAGAACGAATTAACTCAGAGGCACTGACACTGCCCCCTGGGCTGTTTACCCGCAGGATAACCGCTTTAATTTTCGGGTCTAACCGCGCTTGGCGAATTTGCGCCGCCAGTGCATCACCGCCGACATTTCCAGGCGTTTGTGGGCCATCCATGATCGCGCCGTTAGCAAAGAGCACCGCTATCTGTTCGCCCTGCTGCGGGGCTGGAGTTGGCTGGTAGTCATAAATACTGACGTAGTTGAAATCATTATTCTTTTTGTCCCAGCCAAAGGTTTTAACCAGCTCGGTTTCTACCTCTGGACGAGAAGCCAATTGATCGACCAGTTTGCTATTAAGAGCATATTGCGCAGGGGAGCCGTCAGCCGCTTGTAATCCACTGATAACTCCTGCCGCACCTGGGAACAATTGTTCTGGCGTTAACTGCCGATTAGCGGAAACCGCGGTCAAATAGTTTTGCCACAGTCCACCAATCCAACGGCTGTCAGCCTCACGCGCGGCGGGGGACATATCATCACGAATCATCGGCTCAACCGCAGACTTATAAGTGCCTACGCGGAAGATATTGGTGGTAACTTTGAGTTTTTCCAACAACGATTTGTAATACAGATTATTGCTGGCAAAACCATGCAGATCGACTGCACCTTGCGGTGACAGATAGATTTTGTTGGCAAAACTGGCTAGATAATATTGCGTTTGGTTATAACTGTCGCCAATAGCATAAATCGGCTTGCCGGTATCACGGAATTCCCGCAGGGCTTTACCGATATATTGTAGCGACGGCTGGTCAGTACCGGTAAAATCACTCAGTGATAATACCAAACCGGTAATATTATTATCGGTTTTCGCCAAACGAATAGTTTCTACAATATCAAACAGGGAGTTTTCCTGTAGGCGATTGCTGGATGCCCCTAATAACTCGCGCCCCAATTGGCGCAGCTTATTATTGACTGCGGGCTGGTCAACTACTACGCCACTTAAATTAACTAACAGTGCGCCCTTAACCGGTTCTGCCGGTTTACTTTGGAACTGAAGGTAAATACCAACGCCGACTAAAATCAGCAATATTAGAAAAAGATTAAGAATAAACTCTCTGGCAAAATTCAGCAGACGCCAGGTCCACTTGAAAAAGCCAGCAATAATTCGCCACAAGGTGCGCATGTTATCTCCAACAAAACCGGGCAAGTATCGTTATCCTAATGACCTGACGAACAAAAGTCAGCTTTAAATCACCGAAAAACCTAGCTAATAGGTCAACACTGGTAACAAAACGACAACTTATGCTACCGTGCTGAAAATGAAAATCGTTATCAGGAGAAAATGATGGATGCATTGGAATTATTACTCAATCGTCGTTCGGCGTCTCGCTTAACTACACCAGCCCCTGCGGGCGAGGCATTGGACAATATTATCCATGCGGGTATGCGTGCACCTGATCATGGCACATTACAGCCGTGGCGCTTTGTTTTAATTCAAAATGAGGGTTTGGAGCGCTTTAGCCAATTGCTACAAGATGCCGTTAAACACGATGGTTCGGATGCCGCAGTGTTGGAGAAAGCGACCAAAGCACCGTTCCGCGCCCCTCTGATTATTACCGTGATTGCTCATGTGACAGAAAATCCTAAAGTGCCGAATTGGGAACAGCTTGTCTCTGCCGGTTGTGCAGTACAAGCCATGCAAATGGCGGCCTTGGCACAAGGTTTTAATGGTATCTGGCGCACCGGTTCCTGGACTCAGCACCCGGTTGTACGCAAAGGTTTTGCTTGCCGCGAGCAAGATGAAATTGTCGGTTTCCTCTACCTTGGAACACCACAACTGAAATCAGCGACCAAAGTGACGCCACCGGATTACTCGACTTTTGTGCGTCATTTCTAAGGTTAATAAATTATTCTAGTACGCTATATCCCATAGATTTCAAGTTGCAGGACGATGGCAAGTTATTCGAGTGATTGAGTGCAGCCAACAAACCTGCAACTTGAAACCGGGTGGATATCAGCAATACGCTGCGTTTTAGCCCGCTTTGTGACCAACCTATCTGCCTGATAACTGCTATCTACTTACCAAGCCAAGCTATAGGCGCTACCATAGGCAACCTTGGATTCTTGCCTTATATGCATCATTCCTGACTAAATAGCTTACGTATTGATTGAATTGCTTATTATTGAACCTTCAGACGGGAGAGTGTTATGACATCGCCAGCGATACGTCTTACTCAATACAGCCACGGAGCGGGCTGCGGTTGCAAAATTTCGCCCAAAGTGTTGGATAAAATTTTGCATTCTGAGCAACAAAAATTCTTAGATCCCCGTCTGCTGGTGGGTAACGAAACCCGTGATGACGCCGCTGTTTATGATATTGGCAGCGGTGTCGGCATTATCAGTACTACCGACTTCTTCATGCCCATTGTTGATGATCCCTTTGATTTTGGCCGCATTGCTGCCACAAATGCGATTAGTGATATTTATGCCATGGGCGGTAAACCTATTATGGCGATTGCTATTCTGGGGTGGCCAATTGATAAGTTGGCGCCAGAAGTCGCTCAGCAAGTTATTGAAGGCGGGCGCTATGTGTGTCAGCAAGCCGGTATTTCGCTGGCCGGCGGGCACTCTATCGATGCGCCGGAACCGATTTTTGGTTTGGCGGTTACCGGCATCGTCAGCACTGAACAGGTGAAAAAGAACAGCGCGGCACAAGCCGGTTGCAAGTTGTTCCTGACCAAACCGCTGGGGATTGGTATTCTGACCACGGCAGAGAAGAAAAGTAAATTACGCCGGGAACATCAGGGTGTTGCTACCGAAACCATGTGCCAGTTGAATAAATCAGGGGCTGATTTTGCACATATTCCGGGTGTTACCGCCATGACAGATGTGACCGGGTTCGGCCTGTTGGGGCATTTAAGTGAAATTTGTCAGGGTTCAGGGGTGCAGGCGACACTGCATTTTTCGGCTATTCCACGTTTACCGGCTGTTGAAGAGTATATTGCAGCTGGCTGTGTACCGGGCGGCACCGGACGAAACTTTGATAGCTATGGTCATCTGATTGGCAAGATGTCTGAGCTACAGAAAAACCTACTCTGTGATCCGCAGACCTCTGGCGGTTTGCTGCTGGCGGTACTGCCAGAGGCTGAAGCGCAAGTCCAAGAAGTTGCTGCTCAACATGGGATGACGCTCAGTGCCATTGGCGAGCTAACTGCGCTAGATAATCGCCGGGCATTGATTGAGATAACCGAATGACCTTTTCTTTGATGCATTTATGCGGTGAATGATGCGACTTTTTATTGCCGAAAAACCCAGTTTGGCGCGGGCTATTGCCGATATTTTGCCGAAGCCGCATCGTCGGGGTGATGGATTCATTGCCTGTGGTAGTGATCAAATGGTGACCTGGTGTGTGGGCCACTTGCTGGAACAGGCTCAGCCCGATGCTTACGACAGCCGTTATGCGCGCTGGTCATTAGCGGATTTGCCGATTATTCCTGAAAAGTGGCGATTGCAGCCTCGGCCTTCTGTTAGTAAACAACTGAATGTTATCAAACAGTTGTTACAGCAAGCTGATGAAGTGGTGCATGCGGGTGACCCTGACCGTGAAGGGCAACTTCTGGTTGACGAGGTGCTGGACTACCTCGATTTAGCCGCAGAGAAACGGCAGAATGTACGTCGTTGTTTGATTAATGACTTAAACCCACAGGCGGTAGAGCGCGCAGTCGAGCGTTTGCGCTATAACCGTGAGTTTATCCCGCTTTGTGTTTCCGCCTTGGCAAGGGCCAGAGCGGATTGGCTCTATGGCATCAATATGACTCGGGCTTATACCATTCTTGGCCGCAATGCGGGCTATGACGGTGTTTTGTCTGTTGGGCGAGTGCAGACACCCGTTTTGGGGCTGGTGGTTCGTCGCGATGAAGAGATTGAAGATTTCGTCTCCAAAGATTTTTTTGAAGTTAAAGCCCATATTGTCACTCCGGCGGAAGAGCGTTTTATAGCACTCTGGCAGCCCAGTGATTCATGTGAGTCTTATCAGGATGAAGAAGGGCGCTTGTTGCATCGCCCGCTGGCCGAGCATGTGGTTAACCGTATCACCGGTCAGCCCGCCATTGTCACGTCCTATAATGATAAACGGGAATCAGAAATCGCCCCCTTGCCATTTTCTCTGTCGACATTGCAGATTGAAGCGGCAAAGCGATTTGGCTTAAGTGCCCAGCAAGTATTGGATATTTGCCAGCGTTTATATGAAACGCACAAATTGATTACGTATCCGCGTTCAGATTGCCGATATCTACCAGAGGAGCATTTTGCCGGGCGTCATTCCGTGCTCAATGCTATTAGTATCCACCAAGCCGACCTGTTGCCGCTTGAGGTGATGGACAGCGACCGGCGTAACCGTTGTTGGGATGACAAAAAAGTGGATGCGCACCATGCCATCATCCCTACCGCACGAGCCAGTAAGGTGAATCTAACCACGGATGAGGGCAAGGTTTATCGATTAGTGGCGCAACAATATCTGATGCAGTTCTGCCCTGATGCCCAGTTTCGTAAATGTGTCATTGAATTGGATATCGCCGGCGGAAAGTTTATTGCTAAAGCCCGTTTTCTGGCCGAAGCCGGTTGGCGGACTTTGCTGGGCAGTAAAGAGCGTGATGAAGAAAACGAAGGCGCGCCGTTGCCGGTGGTGGAAAAAGGGGCCGAATTATTGTGTGAACGGGGTGAAGTCGTTGAGCGCCAAACTCAACCACCACGGCCATTCACGGATGCCAGTTTATTATCTGCCATGACGGGGATCGCGCGCTTTGTGCAAGATAAAGAGCTGAAGAAAGTTTTACGCGCCACTGATGGGCTGGGTACCGAGGCAACGCGCGCAGGTATTATTGAGTTGCTGTTTAAAAGGACTTTTTTGTTTAAAAAAGGTCGTTATATTCATGCCAGCCCAGCGGGAAGAGCACTGATTCATGCATTACCTGATATCGCGGCGCGACCCGATATGACGGCGCACTGGGAATCGACACTGACCCAAATTAGCGAAAAAAATTGTCGCTATCAGGATTTTATGCAGCCGCTGGTGGCGACTTTGCAGGATCTTATTAGTCAGGCAAAACAGAATCGTTCACCTCAGGTTTTCCGCGGGTTGCCAGCAGCCCCCTCTGGTGCGACAAAGAAGCGCAAGAAAACACCGTCTAAAGCCAAGGAGAATAAGTCATGAGAACACGGGTACTGTTGGGAGTGATTGGTTTTGCCACGCTAATTTCCGGTGCGGCTATGGCGAACCGAAATAATGTCGATGTTGTCGTCCCTTTGCCACCAGAGGTATGGAATAATGCGGCAAACCGCAATTCTAACAATAATCCGTGCACACGTTGTTGTGTTTATCAAAATCAGAACTACTCGGAAGGGGCTGTACTGCGGGTCGAGGGGGAAGTTCTGCAATGTGTGCGTGATTCCAGTGTCATAGGGACTAATCCACTGATCTGGAAAAGATTAACCAAATAGTGATTTAGCGCTTTTGGGCAATAAAAGCATCGAGCAGTGGAATATCGGCGGGTGCCAGAGGGTAGTTGTAAGCATCCTCTGGTGCTAACCAAATCAGTGCTGAGTGGCAATGCAGAACCGGCTCACCACTAAAACTTTCTATATGCCAGGCATGTAGCCGGATAGTATGTTTTGGTGAATCCCATTGATTGGTCGCAATATATTCTGCAATTGTTGCCTTAATATTCAACTCTTCGGCTAGTTCACGTATCAAAGCCTGTGGTTGAGTTTCACCGGTTTCAACTTTCCCGCCCGGGAACTCCCATAATCCAGCCTGATCGCGGTGTGAGTCTCGCTGCGCCAATAAAATTTTGCCATTTTGTTCAATAATTGCCGCGACGACATCAATCATTTCTATTTACCCAATAACAGTGGTTACTATATTCCATTGAAAAATCGCCCTATATTTAAATAGAGCCAATATATCCAGAATTATGGGAACTGCGCCGCTCAAAATAAGTGGTTTGGCTGTTCCCATAATGATTAGAGTGAGAGCATAAAAATCAGAGCGCGAACTCAGACCATACCGGCGCGTGATCTGACGGTTTTTCCATCCCACGGATTTCATAGTCGATGCCAGTGGCAATACAACGCGCAGCCAATGGCTGACTTGCCAGCAATAAATCTATGCGCAGGCCTCTATTTTCATCAAAACCGCGTGAGCGGTAATCAAACCACGAAAACTGATCGTTACAATCAGGATTGGCTGCACGGAAAGTGTCAACCAGACCCCAACTTTGCAAACGATCCAGCCACGCACGTTCTTCCGGCAGGAATGAACACTTGCCAGTACGCAACCAACGCTTGCGGCTATCTTCACCTATCCCAATATCCAGATCCGTTGGGCTGATATTTAAATCCCCCATAATCAGAACCTGAGAATCAGCAGAAAGTTGTTGTTCCAGATACTGCTGTAAGTCAGCATAAAAACGCTCTTTAGCCGGGAATTTTGTTGGGTGGTCGCGACTCTCTCCTTGTGGGAAATAGCCATTAATAACAGTTAAAGTCCCTTGTGGCGTTGCGATATCAGCCATGATAATACGGCGCTGGGCATCTTCTTCATCAGTTGGAAAACCGCGACGAACAGCTAACGGCTCTTGCTTGGTTAGCAGTGCTACACCGTAATGACCTTTTTGCCCATGATAAAAGACGTGATAACCATGCTGACTGACCTCCTCAAGCGGGAACATATCATCATGCACTTTCGTTTCCTGAAGTCCGATAACATCAGGCTGATGTTGTTCAATGATGGCCGCCAGTTGATGAGGTCGAGCACGTAGGCCATTGATATTAAAAGAGACAAACTTCATGGTCAGCACCGTTTTATTCGCTAGAAATGAATTGGAATATTAGCAGATGCACAATAAAAATGTAATGCACCAGAAGAGAATAAATAATAAGAAATTATAAAAAATAGACAACAAAAAATAATTTACGAGCAAGATGGGAAAGTTATTCAAAATAACCATATTAATACTCTTGTGGAAAATATGAAATTTAATTCATATCATTCATGATTAATTAAATCAATGTTATATATTCCTTTGTTATTATGACGAGGGTTTGGTTGTCTATTTTTGCACCTGTAATTTTCATGATTTCCACAGTCATAATTAAGTTGTTTTTTATCGTAAGTCAGAGTGCCATAACAAATATCTATTAATCTATTTTTATTCTCTTGCCACAAGTTGCCTCAGTCGATGTTTTATATGTTGAAGTGGGGTATTTATTTCCCCTCATAAATACAAGTTATATTTTCTGACTTAATTCTTGATTGAGTTAATTGATTTTGTAACAGGGTAAATAAAAAATAGTCATTTAAAATCATGGATCTACATAGTAATTTCTGTTAGAAATATTTGTAGTGATAAGGCGGTAATACACAAGGTCTCCAAAACTTTGATTGCACAAAATGCAACTTCACGTCGCTAGTTTCTACGCGATAATAATTTTTTATAATTTATCTCTCAATTATTCCAAATCCAACCGGTGTGTTTTACATTATATATAAATAATATCTAAAGTTAGAATTATATATGTGGGCATGCTTGTCGTTTTTTCTGATCAATTTCACGCAAAGCAAAGGATTGGTGAATTATGTTTCTATCTCGTAAGTTGGAAGCCTTTATGGCTGTAGTTGAAAATGGCTCGCTAAGTAAAGCTGCAAGAGTGATGAACAGGACTACGCCCCCAGTGGCCAAGTCTATAAAGGACTTTGAGAGCATAATAGGGAAAAAGTTATTTAAACGAGAGAAGTTTGGTATGAGTTTAACACGAGATGGTGAGGTGCTTTATAATGATCTAAAAGATTTATATCAGCAGGAAAAAGAAATAACTAAAAAACATCTGACAGGGCATGTTTCCAATGTCATCAATATTTATTACGACTGGGGGAAAAGTGAAAAGCTAACGAAGCTATATAAAGTCGCTGAAAAGAATAACATCCAGGCTAATATAATAAAGTTTTATTATGAAAACATTGATGAGATTGGAGACTATGATGGTAATTCACTTGTTTTATCATCTGAAAAAATAACCAGTGAGAGATTTTCACTGTTGAATGAAATCCCAGATAGTGGTTTTGGTATTTATGGAAGAAAGGATATTATTAATGAAAGCCAAGATGTTATCAATATTCTTCATAACAATATCTGGTTATGTAATCCAACATTATATAGAAGCAAATTTGTTAAATACTTAGAAGAATTCGTTAAAAAACAACACAGTAAAGTGAGTATTAGACAAGTGGATAACTTGGCGTGCTGCTTGGATTTCATCTACTCTGGGCGCTATATTTGCATCACAGATTCTATTATGGATAATTTCAATGGTGACTCCCAATTGGATTTTATTAATCTAGCGAATTTTCAAGATGAGAATAAATTGTATTTTTATAAATCAAGATCACACTCGAGTGTCTTAAATGGACTTATTGACTACGTTTGTACCTTGACATAAGAACTGTAGATTTATTAATTGACTGTTAGCCTATATTAGTCACTATTATTTCCTTCCCTGAACTAATTTATTATTTTGCCACAATTTATTGTGGGAATGGGTGCATCATAATGTAATAGTGATGGGGAAGGATTATTCGTCACTTTGTTCCTCACTCTGCGGGCCGCCGCTTTGCGTCGTTGTCTCGCTTCGCTCGGCGCGAACCTTGTCGAAGATTCTTACCTTCCCCAGATAGATGTTATTTTTTGATTGAATTATTTTTGGGAAATTCGAGGGTATGTCTAGAGATGGTGGTGGGGGAAGGATTATTCGTCACTTTGTTCCTCACCCTGCGGGCCGCCGCTTTGCGTCGTTGTCTCGCTTCGCTCGGCGCGAACCTTGTCGAAGGTTCTTACCTTCCCCTGATAGATGTTATTTTTTGATTGAATTATTTTTTGGGAAATTCGAGGGTATGTCTAGAGATGGTGGTGGGGGAAGGATTATTCGTCACTTTGTTCCTCACCCTGCGGGCCGCCGCTTTGCGTCGTTGTCTCGCTTCGCTCGGCGCGAATCTTGTCGAAGATTCTTACCTTCCCCAGATAGGTGCTATTTTTTGATTGAATTATTTTTTGGGAAGTTCGAGGGTATGACTAGAGATGGTGGTGGGGGAAGGATTCGAACCTTCGAAGTCGATGACGGCAGATTTACAGTCTGCTCCCTTTGGCCGCTCGGGAACCCCACCACTGAATTCGTGGTTTTTAATACTAAAATACTTGGCCGTACATACTCAATGCAGAGGCTTTACTTTCTTCCCTTGATTCCTACCTAGATTCTTTATTTCGAATCACTGATAGCGCAAGATTAGAAATGGTGGTGGGGGAAGGATTCGAACCTTCGAAGTCGATGACGGCAGATTTACAGTCTGCTCCCTTTGGCCGCTCGGGAACCCCACCACTGGCCTAACTGCTTAACAACACTGTCTTGGTAAGCGGGGCGCATCATATCAAATGAAGCGCCGCTGTAAAGACTTGAAATGAAAAAAATAATTCGTTCGATGCTTTTTTGTCCGCGAAGATGCTTATATGGGCAAAAAATATCGATTTATTGTGCGGTTACAGAATGACGGTACGATTACCGTAAACAAAAACACGCTGCGCTAAAACACGATATAGAGCACGGCTCAGAACATTTTTCTCTACATCACGACCTGCTCGCATCATATCTTCTGCGGTATAAGAGTGATCTACATGAATCACATCCTGCATAATGATTGGCCCTTCATCCAGGCTATCATTGACATAATGAGCTGTGGCCCCAATGATTTTCACACCACGTTCATAAGCCTGATGATAAGGGCGCGCCCCAATAAATGCTGGCAAGAATGAGTGATGAATATTAATAATCTGATATGGGAAACGCTGAACAAAGGCGGGTGTTAGGACCCGCATATATTTTGCCAACACCACATAGTCTGGTTGGTATTGCTCAATTTGTTCAATCAACAGTTGATCATGTTGGTCGCGAGTCAGACCTTCATGACTAATTAGATGGAAGGGGATATCAAAGCGCTCAACCAAATTCTGTAGTGCATCGTGATTACCAATGACGGCGGCAATTTCAACATCCAAGCCACCGTAAACACTTTTCATTAATAAGTCGCCGAGACAATGCGCTTCTTTGGTCACCATAATAACAATGCGACGACGCCCTGCGGTATGCAATTCTCGGTTGGTCCCTTCTGGTAATGCATCATCCAGATCTGCCAATAAGGTCGTATCGTTAAAAATACCTTCAAGTTCTGTGCGCATGAAAAAGCGACCGGTCAGATGGTCTACAAATTCATTATTTTGCACAATATTCAGTTGGTGCTTGTAACAGATATTAGTGATTTTTGCGATTAGGCCTTTGGCATCAGGGCAAATAGTGCGTAACACTTTCTTTTGTACATTCTGGTGTGGCATAAGGTGGTAAATCCTGTCTTAACATGACTTGATGTTATGTAAATGTCTGATGTTGCAGTCAGTAATAGAACGATTTTACTGTTAATGCCCGCAGCATTTCTTATATTTTTTCCCCGAACCACAAGGACATGTATCATTTCTACCCACGGATGGCCGGATTCCGTCAATATAGTACCAGTGTTCATTTATGCGAAGGAAGCGCGAACGTTCATGCATTGTGCTCATCTGCTGACTATTTTCATCAGTAAAACGAGCAATGAACTCAACAAAGGCTTCATTATCGTGAGTACCTGCATTTTCAGCAATGACGGTTAACCCGTGCCAAGCTGTATTGGAAAAACTTTGAATTATTCCATCACGCCATTCTTGGGCATTACACTCGGGGTGCCAGGTTTTAATCAGATAATCCGCATTCTTTTTTACATAGGCGCTATAGCGTGAGCGCATCAAAATTGCCGGTTTAGCCGCAATTTTCGCCCCCAGAATATAGGGTTCACAGCACTTCTGATATTCAAGTGGGCTGCCGCATGGACATTGTTCTGGCAAAATCTCTCCGAAATAATCAATTTGCCCTGATATCTGGCGTGAAGGTTAGCAACAGACCAAGGCAGGAAAATAGCGTCTTGGTAAATACAGACGCCATCTTACCTAATCACGCCTTGAGGTTCAAAGTTGATAATCTCGCAAGAAAGGTAAGTTGGTAGAAAGATTTGTGATGTACCTCACAAAAAAACTTGACCGGCGTTTCATTCCGGCGTAACTTAGCAACTGTGATGTGTGTCACATAAAAATAAAGATATTTACAGGAGCAACCCATGAAACTGATCAATAAAGTTATCGCAATGTTCGAAAAAATGAGTGTCTCATTCGGCACCATCAACGGCTAATTATTTCATTATTAGCCAGAAAATTTTCATAATATTCTGATCTAAATTAGTTTACAGGTAATGGCGCTGCATCCATAGCAAGCAGGCCAAAAAGCGAAAGCAGAATATGCAATGACCTGTTTACCCGATTTGTTATTATTAAAAGATATTTAATCTTTTGATTTTACTTAATCCAGAATGTTTGCTCTAAATAGCCGCCAATAGGGTGGCTATTTTGCATTTAATCTGTTGCTGAAAAATAAAACTCAAATGATAGATGTTTGTAAATTAAGTAATTTGACAATTTAGCTGCTTATCTATTATGTCTCTCTTCATTAGCTCATCGACAGCTAGCTAATGACTTCATCATATATATACTCAATGGATCATATTGATAATGTCCAAATTGAGATATCAATTCAAAACCTAATCGCTGATAGAGCTTTACTGCTTCAGGTTGGTAAATGCCTGTTTCAAGATAAATATTACTTAATTTCAATGAAATAGCTTTCTCTAGTATGGCAGTCATCAGTAATGATGCGATCCCATGCCCACGGTAATCTGGATTGACAAAGACCCGTTTAATTTCAGGGTAGGGTGTTTCGGGCAACGTAAGGATTGCACACCCGACAATAGTGTCCTCTAGTTTTGCGATATAAGCGAAGGTCGTTACCAGAGCCAGACTTTCAATAGATTCGGCATGATTGCTTTCAACCGGGTAGAGTGCCTCTTGGTACGCATCTAATTGAGTAATCAATGCAATAAGTTCAGGAATAAACAGATCGGTTTGGCATATTTCAATGTTCATAGTATATCCTTCGCGCTCCAAGCTATATCTTAGTCAATAAATGTAAAATATTTGTATCAAATTACCAGAAAGATAAATATTCACTATAGTCATATAAGTGTTCTAGTTAAGTAAATTGGGAAATATACATTTTTCTCCGGAGTATCAGGTTGTTGGCTTCCGCTAATTGGCGTACCGACCAGTTAGGTGGGCTATGCGATTTTTATTTGATTTATTCTGGTTATAAGAAAGTGCCAAACCAGTTGAAAATGGATGAAATACAATGAGACAGATCAAGGTTGGATTGGCACTGGGAGCAGGGGCTGCTAAAGGATGGGCCCATATTGGCGTCATTAATGCTCTGAATGAAATGGGTGTAAAAATTGATGTGGTAGCGGGTTGTTCAGTTGGTTCTCTGGTCGGTGCAGCTTATGCCAGTGATCATTTGGATGTAATGGAGCACTGGGTTCGTTCATTTAAGTACTGGGATGTTATTCGGATGATGGACTTTTCCTGGCGTCGCGGCGGATTACTGCGTGGGGAACGGGTCTTCAATGCGGTCAACAGAATAATAGAAGTGCAGGATATTGCGGAATGTAGACTGCCTTTCGGATCCGTGGTGACCAATTTAACCACGGGTCGTGAGTTATGGCTAACGGAAGGGGATATTAAGCAGGCGATTAGAGCTTCGTGCAGCATGCCAGGGTTACTTTCGCCTGTTTGGTTTGGTGGGTATTGGCTTGTTGATGGCGCAGTTGTTAATCCGGTTCCGGTCTCTTTGGCCAGAGCCATGGGGGCAGATATCGTCATTGCCGTTGATTTGCAACATGATGCCCATTTGATCCAGCAAGATATGTTTTCCTCACAAACGCCAACTGAAGGCAAACCCGTGAATATATCGGACAGTTGGCATAAGCGTTTGACGGCGCGGATAACGAATATGTCAGCTAGCCCGGCTAAGAGTATTCCCAGTGCGATGGAGATAATGTCTACCTCTATACAAGTGCTGGAGAACCGTTTGAAACGTAACCGGATGGCTGGTGATCCTCCTGATGTGCTGATTCAACCTTATTGCCCACAGATATCCACACTGGATTTTCACCGTGCGGATGAAGCCATTGCTGCGGGGCAATTAGCCACGGAGAAGAATGCTGAGAAATTGTGCCACCTGGTAAGGCAAAAATAGGCCTCGGTATGTATTTGAAAACAGAGCATGACAATTTCTGACAAGCACAATCTATCATTTTGAGCCACTATTACCATTAAGGTTAGTAAGAGAAGCAGGGCATGGAAAAACCACTAGCAGGTAAACATATTTTAGTCATCGAGGATGAAACGGTTTTTCGCTCAGTAATTGCGGGATTCTTAGGGTCACTTGGTGCGACGGTCCACCAGGCTGGAAATGGGCTGGAAGCATTAGAGCAGCTAAAAATCCAGACTCCCGAGCTTATCTTGTGCGATCTGGCTATGCCGAAGATGGGCGGGATCGAATTCGTTGAGCGCTTACTCATTCAAGGTGTGAAAATCCCTGTTTTGGTTATTTCGGCGACAGATAAAATGACGGATATCGCTAAAGTCTTGCGTCTGGGGGTTAAGGACGTGCTGCTGAAGCCGATTGTTGATTTAAACCGTTTGCGTGAGGCCGTGTTGGCTTGCCTGTATCCAGCCCTGTTCACCTCTCATGCCATCGAAGAAACCGAGTTAATACAGGATTGGGATGCACTGCGTAAGAATCCTTATGATGCCGCCCAGTTACTTAAACAACTGCAACCTCCGGCTCAACAAATTATTGCTCGCTGTCGCATCAATTACCGACAATTAACCATGGTTGAGAAACCAGGATTGGTCCTTGATATTGCCGCATTGTCAGATAAGGATTTGGCTTTTTACTGTCTGGACGTAACACGGGCTGGGGATAATGGCGTGTTAGCTGCTTTGCTACTGCGCGTATTATTTAACGGGATTTTACAAGAGCATCTGTCACAGCAGCAACATCGTTTGCCGCAGATGTCATCCCTGCTCGAACAACTCAATCAGCTATTAAGACGTACTCATCTTGATGGGCAATTTCCTTTGTTGGTAGGTTATTATCATGTGGAGTATCAGAATTTAATCTTGGTCTCTGCGGGCTTACATGCAAACGTCAACGCAGGCAAAAATCAAATTCAACTCAGTAATGGTGTGCCCTTGGGGACACTAAAAACAACCCACTTAAATCAAATTAGTCAGCGCTGTGAGGCATGGCAGTGTCAAGTATGGGGCGGTGGGAGCCGCTTACGTTTGATGCTTTCCGCTGATGAGTCGCTCTGATCACTAATATGTCCCTCCTTTTATTTGCCTTACACCCACCTCAACATAAATATTTCTATAACGAATCTGTGAAATAACGCTAATTTGTTTCAATCAGTGTGTATCACCAAGATGTGAAAAATATCGATTGATATACTTTCCGCCTTACTTATCTCTGCAAAATTTATGCTAGCTTTATTATTCGCTAGCAATAAGGTGGTGTCGCTTCAGGCTAAATTAAGGTTAGTTCCTGATAATGGCTAACAGTACACCCCTTATCGGATTTCTACTCGAGGATTGATTGGATGAAAGTTACGGTTTTTGGTATTGGTTATGTAGGATTGGTTCAGGCAGCGGTACTGGCCGAGGTTGGCCATGATGTACTTTGCATTGATGTTGATGCAAATAAAGTTGCTGACCTACAAAAAGGCCGTATCGCTATTTTTGAGCCCGGACTAGCACCACTGGTAAAAGAAAACTATGAAGAGGGCCGGCTGCGGTTTTCTACGGATGCAGAAGCAGGTGTGGCACACGCGACCATTCAGTTTATTGCTGTTGGTACGCCGCCTGATGAAGATGGTGCCGCTGATTTGAAATATGTCCTTGAGGTTGCCAGTACTATTGCAAAATATATGGATGCACCTAAAGTCATTATTGATAAATCTACTGTGCCAGTAGGGACTGCGGATAAAGTGCAACAAAGGATAAAAACTATCCTGCAGCAACGTGGGCAGGAAATAGCATTCAACGTAGTTTCAAACCCAGAATTTCTAAAAGAAGGGGCGGCCGTAGCGGATTGCAAGCGCCCTGAGCGAATCGTCATCGGTATTGATACTAATGATAATGGCGTTATTGATTTAATTAGCGAGCTATATGAGCCCTTTAATCGAAATCATGACCGCATGTTAATTATGGATATTCGCAGTGCCGAACTGACGAAATATGCAGCAAATGGCATGCTTGCCACCAAAATCAGCTTTATGAATGAGATCGCTAATATAGCGGAACGGCTTGGTGCAGATATCGAGAAAGTACGGCAGGGCATTGGTTCTGATTCCCGTATCGGCTACCACTTTATTTATTCTGGTTGCGGCTATGGCGGTTCCTGTTTCCCTAAAGATATTCAGGCGCTAATTCGTACAGCGGAAAGTTGTGGCTATCAACCTCAATTGTTACAGGCAGTCGAGCAAATCAATAACGAGCAAAAGTATAAATTGTTCGAATTTATTCAACATCACTTTTCTTCACAACTTGCAGGGAAAACATTGGCTCTTTGGGGATTAGCATTTAAACCCAATACAGATGATATGCGAGAAGCGCCAAGCCGAGTTTTAATGGAGGCGTTGTGGAAAGCAGGGGTTACTATTCAAGCTTATGACCCAGAGGCAATGGATGAAGCTCAGCGAATTTATGGTGCCAGGGATGACTTAAGATTAATGGGCACCAAAGAGTCTGCATTACAAGGCGCTGACGCATTGGTTATTTGTACAGAATGGCAGAATTTCAGAGCACCTGATTTTGATATGATCAAAGCTCGGCTAACGCAACCGGTTATTTTCGATGGACGTAATCTGTACGATCCGGAGCGCCTAAATAGCAGAGGATTCACTTATTACGGGATTGGCCGTGGTTCTTCGATTAATCGTGCGTAATAAGTGATAAAGATGAATTTATGTGTTGGGTACAAAAATAAAATTAGTGTTGTTTTGTATCCAACACCATCACAGTAGGATTCTGTAACTGAAGTTTATTGCAAAATTTCACTTATATCACAAAACGATGGTGTCGCTCGGGCACCACAGTTATATCGATTATTATGTTGTTATAAATTAGCAGAGTATTCTTATCGATTTACAAGCACAGTGGTTGCAGAAGGTTATTTATTGAAAGTGATATGTTTAGGTTGACTGTTGCTTACCGATTGTCTGTTAGTGATTGAGCGGAGTTATTCATCAAGTGGTGGCACAAATACTAACTATGAAAGGTTACCAAGAGATAAACAAAAAAATACCCCCCATATAATAGGAGGGTATTTTCATCATAATAGTCAATTATCTATTACGATTACAGTAGGAAATCATCCAGTGATTTACCTTGTTCTTCAATGGCTTTCTTAATCACAGCTGGAGTACGGCCTTGGCCTGTCCAGGTTTTCACATCGCCATTTTCGTCTGTGTACTGATATTTAGCAGGGCGCGCAGCACGTTTTGATTTACCAGTAGCAGCTTTAGCAGCAGCCATAGTATTCAACAGTTCATTTGGATCAATACCGTCTGCAATAAGCATTTCGCGGTACTGTTGTAATTTACGTGTGCGTTCTTCAATTTCTGCTTGTGCTTGGGAGTCTTCTTCGCGGCGTTCGTTAACGACCACTTCGAGTTTCTCAAGCATTTCTTCTAATGTCTCAAGAGTGCATTCACGAGCTTGTGCACGCAGAGTACGGATGTTGTTAAGAATCTTTAACGCTTCGCTCATTGTCCTGGTCTCAAATTATAATTGGTGGGGGGGCGTCTGGATAATAATAGAGTGCTATTTTAATTTCTGCAATAGCCAATTTGATTGGTATACTCGAATTTACGTATTTTATTAGCGAAAACTTGCTGCTTGCTACTAATAAACGATGGGCACTTGTTATTATCTGAGCTCTTTTTAACACGAAAGTTCATTTTGCTCCCTAATGATCCTACTCGCGAACATGATTTTCCCACTAAGTTATAAGTTTGCTTTATATCAATAAAGCAAAAATAGGTTACTTGTCAGGTTGGGATGCGCAATAACTGATCACATGAGCGTGACGTGATATTGATATAGTGGCAACGAAATATTGAGTAAGAAAAAAGCATGCGACATAGGATTTGTCAGATTATGACAATATTTGTTATCACTATTTTACGAATTAATCATGTGAACACATTACTCGTATGATTAATGAACCAATCGTGCGGCGTTCATATCGAACACAATTGCTTTCTGCTCTCTCGGGTCTGGTTAATGTTCAAGCAGAATACTTATCCTGCATCAATATTGTGAAATAGGTCATGTAATGTACCTAATAATAGCGAGGTACTTGACATAAAAAAACGAACAATTTCATTAGCTATATCATTACTTAATATAGAAAACAGTAATATAGAGAAAATTGCCTGCTGCCCGTAAAGCCTGAGTTTATGATAAACTGTGGACACGTTGTCACTATGACCATCTATTATATCATTGGAGTCACGGGCCCATGGCTCAACTTTATTTTTATTACTCAGCTATGAATGCAGGAAAGTCTACCGCGCTGTTGCAGTCGTCTTATAACTACCAAGAGCGTGGCATGCGTACTTTGGTATTTACTGCCGAGATTGATAATCGCTTTGGGGTGGGGACCGTCAGCTCGCGTATTGGGCTATCTTCGCAGGCTCTGTTGTACAATAGTGAAACAGAATTATTATCTATTATCAGTGCTGAGCATCAGGATAAACCGGTACATTGTATTCTGCTCGATGAATGCCAATTCTTGACCAAAGAACAAGTTCAGGAATTGTGCCAGGTGGTCGATGAATTGCATATTCCTGTTCTGTGCTACGGCTTGCGTACAGATTTCCTCGGTGAGTTATTCCCTGGCAGTAAATATCTGTTGTCGTGGGCTGATAAGTTGGTAGAGCTAAAAACGATTTGTCATTGTGGGCGTAAGGCGAATATGGTACTGCGGTTGGATGAGCAGGGCCGAGCGATGCACGATGGCGAACAAGTGGTGATCGGGGGGAATGAAAGTTACGTCTCCGTTTGTCGCCGCCATTACAAAGAAGCCATTAAAGCGGCCAGCCTTCAATAGCATTCTTAAGCCCAATGTCTCAACCTGCATACCTCACGAGCTTTATCATTGCAGCCGTGGGGTAGTTAGCCTCTTGTTGTATTAACGCCATATAGCTTTATTCATCGCGCCTGAGTGCCATGTAAGCCTCTCTTTGCCTACTTTTCTTTTTCAGTATTAACACACATAGACTGTCGAGCATTTTTATCCATCATCCCAAAGCCGATTATTTTGAGATTAGCTTATTTTGTAAGCGAGTCACTTGCGGTTTTGTAACATGCGGCGCTATTGGCGGCGCGTGGTGAGCTTATTTAATATAAAGAGTACAACGGCAAGGGGCGACTAGATAGCTGTTCTGGAGGCGTTTCAGGCGGGAATTGCCGTGATGTGTGATTTCTGACGGTTAGATAAAAAGAAACCCCCGAATAGCAGTTGCTGCTCGGGGGTTATATCTTCTATTGCTTGCCTCAATTAAACATGAGGTTTACACATTAAGATTGATATTACTTCTTGGCTTTCTTTTCAGCTTTCGGTGCTGGAGTTGCTACTGCGGCAACTTCTTCACGGTCAAGCTCTTCGCTGAATTCACGGCCGTAGTAAGTATCCATCAGAATCTGTTTCAGCTCAGAGATCAGTGGGTAACGTGGGTTAGCACCGGTACACTGGTCATCAAATGCATCTTCAGACAGTTTGTCTACTTTAGCCAAGAAATCAGCTTCCTGAACGCCAGCTTCACGGATTGAAGCAGGAATACCCAGTTCCGCTTTGATTTCATCTAACCAAGCCAGCAGTTTCTGGATTTTCTGTGCTGTACGGTCGCCCGGTGCACTCAGACCCAGATGGTCTGCAATTTCAGCATAACGACGACGCGCTTGTGGGCGGTCATACTGGCTGAAAGCAGTCTGCTTAGTTGGGTTGTCATTCGCGTTATAGCGGATAACGTTAGAAATCAACATGGCGTTTGCCAAGCCGTGTGGAATGTGGAACTCAGAACCCAGTTTATGGGCCATTGAGTGACAGACACCCAAGAAGGCGTTAGCAAAAGCAATACCAGCGATGGTCGCGGCGTTGTGAACACGTTCACGTGCAACCGGGTTCTTAGCACCTTCGTGGTAGCTTGCTGGTAAGAATTCTTTCAGCAATTTCAGTGCTTGCAGCGCCTGGCCATCAGAATATTCATTTGCCAATACAGAAACGTAAGCTTCCATAGCATGGGTTACTGCGTCCAAACCACCGAAGGCACACAGAGACTTAGGCATATTCATAACCAGGTTGGCATCAACGATTGCCATATCTGGAGTCAATGCATAGTCAGCCAATGGATATTTTTGGCCTGTTGCATCGTCAGTAACTACCGCGAATGGTGTGACTTCTGAACCGGTACCTGATGTGGTTGTTACGGCGATCATTTTCGCTTTCACGCCCATTTTCGGGAACTTGTAAATACGTTTACGGATATCCATAAAGCGCAATGCCAGTTCTTCGAAGTGAGTTTCAGGATGTTCGTACATTACCCACATGATTTTTGCAGCATCCATCGGTGAACCACCACCCAGCGCGATAATCACGTCTGGTTTGAAGGAGTTCATCTGCTCTGCACCTTTACGCACGATGCTCAGGGTAGGATCAGCTTCTACTTCGAAGAAGACTTCAGTTTCGATACCGTGAGATTTCAGTACGCTAGTGATTTGATCTGCATAGCCGTTGTTGAACAGGTAGCGGTCAGTCACGATGAAGGCACGTTTTGCACCGTCAGTTGCCACTTCTTCCAATGCGATAGGCAGAGAGCCGCGGCGGAAGTAAATAGATTTCGGGAGTTTATGCCACAACATGTTTTCTGCTCGCTTAGCCACAGTTTTCTTGTTGATCAAGTGTTTCGGACCGACGTTTTCAGAGATGGAGTTACCACCCCAAGAACCGCAACCCAGCGTCAGTGAAGGCGCTACTTTGAAGTTATACAGGTCACCGATACCACCATGAGAGGCAGGAGTGTTGATCAGAATTCGGGCGGTTTTCATTTTATCGCCGAAATACTTAACGCGTGCAGGCTGGTTATCTTGGTCTGTATACAGGCAAGATGTATGGCCGATACCGCCCATTTCCACCAGTTTTTCTGCTTTTGCAACAGCGTCTTCGAAGTTCTTCGCACGATACATTGCCAAAGTAGGTGACAGTTTTTCGTGAGCGAATGGCTCAGATTCATCAACAACTTTAACTTCACCGATAAGAATTTTGGTATTAGATGGAACTTTGATGCCGGCCATTTCAGCAATTTTAGTTGCTGGCTGACCAACGATAGCGGCGTTCAGACCACCATTTTTCAGGATAATGTCTTGAACAGCTTTCAGTTCTTTACCTTGTAACAGGTAGCCACCATGGGAAGAGAAACGCTCGCGAACTGCATCGTACACAGAGTCCACAACAATGATGGACTGCTCTGACGCACAAATCACACCGTTATCAAAGGTTTTAGACATCAAGATAGAAGCTACAACACGTTTGATATCAGCAGTATCGTCAACAACAACAGGAGTGTTACCAGCACCAACACCGATAGCAGGTTTACCAGAGCTGTAAGCCGCTTTAACCATGCCTGGGCCACCGGTTGCCAGGATCAGGTTAATGTCTGGGTGGTGCATCAGTTGATTAGATAACTCAACTGTTGGCGCATCAATCCAACCGATAATATCTGCTGGCGCACCTGCTGCAATCGCGGCTTGAAGCACGATATCTGCGGCTTTATTGGTTGCGTCTTTAGCACGTGGGTGTGGAGAGAATACGATACCGTTACGGGTTTTCAGGCTAATTAACGCCTTGAAGATAGCGGTAGAGGTTGGGTTAGTTGTTGGTACAATACCGCAGATTAAACCGATAGGTTCAGCGATAGTGATGGTACCAAAGGTTTTGTCTTCTTCCAGAATGCCACAAGTCTTTTCATCTTTGTATGCATTGTAGATGTATTCAGAAGCAAAGTGGTTCTTGATCACTTTGTCTTCCACAATACCCATACCTGATTCTTCTACCGCCAATTTGGCTAGAGGAATACGGGCATCTGCTGCAGCCAGAGCTGCGGCACGGAAGATTTTATCAACCTGCTCTTGAGTGAAGTTGGCATACTCGCGCTGGGCTTTCTTGACGCGTGCTACTAGCTCGTTAAGTTCAGCGACATTCGTTACAGCCATAATGCTCTCCTGATAATGTTAAACTCTTTTAGTAAATGAGCTGTTGAAGCAACTAGTATAGACAGGCTCTAGCATGCTGTACTGTCAATTAGAGATAGTTTTTGTATCTTACTTTCTCATTTTCACCGCTGATTTACTGAAAGAGCTTTTTGGTGCACTAGGAATAAAGTGGGGCAAAAAAGACTATTTTCAACCTTTATACTCTATTTCTTTACTACGTGTTCTTCACCAGTGCTCAGAGCTTAACTATTCCTAGGTATGTTTTTCGTGATTTAAATCACAAAATCGTCAAGCTGACACCATTCAGCAATTATTTGTTGAGAGTAATTATCACTAACATAAATAAAGTGATAGTTCATGACGTTAAACTACCACTAACACTACAGAATATTAACAATAATCATCATTTTAAGTGGAGAGAATAAACACAGCATAAATGCTGGTTTATTCCGTGGATTCCTGTAACTAATTCCATTACATTAGCGCGCACATCAATAGGGTGATGCCCTAAGGGTGATTTTTGGTGAAAAGCACTGTGGTGGAATATTTGAATAATGCGGAATAGTTTCTGCGTGCTGGCAACATGGTTGGTGCCGCAAATTTTCCGGATTCTGGCCATAAAGTGTGTTGTCTGGGGCATTAGTTATAATGACCTGTTATCTGTGATGTATTTATTGGCAATTTCGCGGAGTGATGTGTGAGTCAATCACTGTTGGACCTTTCAGGTTACATCAAGTTTTTTGTTGGCTTATTTGCGCTGGTAAACCCGGTCGGCATATTGCCGGTCTTTATCAGTATGACCAGCTATCAGGCGGCGGCAGGGCGGGATAAAACCAATCTGACAGCCAACCTGTCGGTGGCAATTATTTTGTGGATCTCTCTGTTCCTCGGAGATGCCATCCTAAAAATATTCGGTATTTCTATTGATTCATTCCGTATTGCGGGTGGGATCCTGGTGGTCAGCATCGCGATGTCGATGATCAGTGGCAAACTCGGTGAAGACAAACAGAACAAACAAGAAAAAACAGAAACGGCGGTACGAGAAAGTATCGGGGTGGTGCCTCTGGCATTGCCATTAATGGCCGGGCCGGGTGCAATCAGTTCAACCATTGTTTGGAGCTCTCGCTACCACAGTTGGCAGAATCTGTTGGGATTAACTGTCGCTATTGCCCTGTTTGCGTTCTGTTGTTGGCTATTATTCCGTGCTGCGCCGCTATTAGTTCGATTGTTAGGGCAGACCGGTATTAACGTCATAACGCGTATTATGGGGTTACTGCTGATGGCATTGGGTATCGAATTTATTGTGACAGGCATCAAGGCTATTTTCCCCGGTTTACTCTAATCCGCTGTAATGTCATTCACTATTCATCGCCATAGAAGGGCCACCCGCTTATTATCGGTGGCCTTTTTTGTGTGATGAAGATGAAATTCAAATCTTTCAGCCTTAATTTGGTGCAAATAATGCATGAATTTTAATCTGTTGCACTTAAATGTTGCAATAATAGTTCTTCTGCACAAAAAATTTAGCTTAAGGCTTATTTTTTCATCTTTAATAAATGGCTTACCTACCATCTGTTTAAATTAAATACACCCTTTGTTGTTAAAATGCTCACATCATTCTGTGGGGCTTGTGCTGAATTTATCTAGATGTTATTAGTGATTACACCCCAATGAATAGGGGTTTATTCTGGTAACGATAGCAATGTTAACTTAATGTTTCTTTTGGCTGTTTTGCAACATAATTATTGCTGTGAAATTAAATTTAGTAACTATTTTACTGTTTTTAATCAGTAGGTTACTTGGGTTGCTGCTGGCTAATACAGATAGTCACTATCGTTAGTGACTCATTGAAAAAGAGAATTGCTTAACATTTCTGTAAAAATTATTGGCGTCAGATTTCGGGTTCTGTTAGTTTCCGAACAACTCTCCGTTGGGAGATTTCTTGTTTTTTTTAGAAAATATCACGGGCAATTTTTATTTTGGAATAGTTATTGCTAGTCGTTGTGGGCAGCAGATTGACGCAAACCTAGAGAAAAACATCATAAATCTCGTAAATGGGCGGTTAGAAATGCAAATAAAGTTTAAGCAGCGACCACTGGCAATAATTAGCACTATTCTGGGTTTATCATTTTCCTCTGTAGCAATGGCAGCAACTGTTCCTAATGGTGTGGTATTAGCGATAGATCAGAGTATTACCATCAATAATGGTTCCGAGGTCGCCTCTTTGGACCCGCATAAGGTCGAAGGAAATCCCGAAACTAATATAATTCTAAATCTATTAGAAGGATTGGTGAGTAATGATGCCAATGGGCATGTTATTCCAGCGGTGGCAACTCACTGGGATAATGACGGCTATAAAATCTGGACTTTCCATCTGCGGGATGATGCCGTTTGGAGTGATGGTACGCCAGTCACTGCGCAGGATTTTGTTTATAGTTGGCAACGTTTGGCTAATCCTAAAATAGGTTCACCCTACGCCAGCTATTTGCAGTATGCCCAAATTGAAAATGTTGATGAAGTCTTGAAAGGGACTAAAACGCCGGATGAATTAGGTGTAAAAGCGCTCGATAATAAAACCTTGCAAGTCACGTTGACTGAACCCGTCCCTTATTTTATCAGTATGCTGTCACACACCTCGATGAAACCAGTTAGGCGCGATATTGTTGAGAAATATGGTGATAAATGGACTCTTCCACAGAATTTTGTGGGGAATGGTGCTTACCGGCTGAAAGATTGGGTAGTCAACGAGCGCATTGTGCTTGAACGTAACCCGACTTATTGGAATAACAAAGAAACGGTTATTAATAAGGCTACTTTCTTACCGATAACCTCGGAAGTCAGTGACATTAACCGTTATCGCAGTGGTGAAATTGATATTACCAATAGCGCAATCCCGCCCAATTTATTTGCCAAGATGAAAAAAGACCTGCCATCGCAGGTTCACGTCAGCCCATACCTTTGCACCTTCTATTACGAAATTAATAATAAGAAAGCGCCATTTACTGATGTAAGGGTAAGAACAGCAATCAAATTAACCTTGGACCGCGACATCATCGCGACCAAAATTATGGGGCAAGGGCAGATCCCCGCTTATGGTTTTACCCCAACATTTACTGACGGCGGTAATTTTGCGCGACCAGAGTGGGCCAGTTGGTCTCAGGAACAACGCAATGCTGAGGCGAAGAAACTGCTTGCTGAAGCGGGCTATAATGCCGAAAACCCATTGAAGTTTAATTTGCTCTACAACACCTCAGATCAAAATAAACAACAGGCAATTGCCGCCGCATCTATGTGGCAAAAAAATCTGGGTGCAACGGTAACGTTGCAAAACCAAGAGTGGAAAACATCATTAGAAAGCCGCCATCAGGGCCAATTTGATGTCGCCAGAGCAACCTGGTGCGGTGATTATAATGAGCCGACCGCCTTCCTTAATATGTTGTTGTCAGATAGCAGCAATAATACATTCTTCTACAAGAACCCTGAGTTTGATGCGCTGTTAGCCAAAACGTTGGCGGCTCCCGATGCTAAAGCACGCACTGCTTTGTATCAGCAAGCGGAAAATTTATTGGATAAAGACTCGGCTATGGTGCCGGTCTATTATCGCGTCAGTGTCCGGCTTATTCGACCGACAGTCGGTGGGTTTACCGGTAAAGACCCACAAGATTTGGTGGATTTGAAAAATCTGTATATTCGTAAGTTGTAGTTATTAGCCATGTAGTTATTAACCATGTAGTTATTAGTCATATTGGCTGTAGCAAGAAACCGTGCCACAAAGTGTTTAGAAAAGACAGAGTAATAGGGATGTATAACACAGTACGAATTTTCGTCTGGTGCTAATACATAGGGTGTTTATATCGTCGGATTCGTTCCCCGAGCGATGTAATTTAAAAATACCTTTTAAAGGTGAAGCTTGCCCAGTCACTGGGTGATGCAATAATAAAAACTGGAGTGGATATAAGCATGACCAACATCACAAAGAAAAGTCTCCTGGCTGCGGGTATTGTGGCTGCCTTGGGTATGATGGCTGTGGGAAATACGTTTGCGGCTAATGTGCCGGCAGGCGTGCAACTGGCAGAGAAACAAGTGTTAGTCCGCAATAATGGTTCCGAGCCTCAGTCGCTGGACCCACATAAAATTGAAGGTGTGCCAGAATCAAATATCTCGCGTGACCTGTTAGAAGGATTAGTTATTAACGATCCTAACGGCAAAATCCTGCCGGGTGTTGCAGAAAGCTGGGATAATAAGGACTTTAAAGTTTGGACTTTCCATCTTCGTAAAGATGCTAAATGGTCAAATGGTGACCCTGTAACGGCACAGGATTTTGTTTATAGTTGGCAGCGTTTGGCCGATCCTAAAACAGTCTCTCCTTATGCCAGCTATGTGCAATATGCGCATATTGCCAATATCGACGATATTATCACCGGCAAAAAAGCACCTGACACTTTGGGTGTGAAGGCGTTGGATGACCATACTCTGGAAGTTACGCTGACTGAACCTGTACCTTATTTGGATAAGCTGTTAGCTCACCCATCTATGTCTCCGGTTAATAAAACTGTGATTGAGAAGTTTGGTGAGAAGTGGACTCAGCCACAAAACTTTGTCGGTAATGGTGCCTATAAGTTGAAAGACTGGACCGTTAACGAACGTATTGTATTAGAGCGTAGCCCGACTTATTGGGATAACGCCAAAACTGTGATTAATCAGGTAACTTACCTGCCAATCTCTTCTGAAGTGACTGACGTTAACCGCTATCGCAGCGGCGAAATCGACATGACGTATAACAACATGCCGATTGAATTGTTCCAGAAGCTGAAAAAAGAGATCCCACAAGAAGTTCATGTTGACCCGTATCTGTGTACTTACTACTACGAAATCAACAACCAGAAAGCACCATTCACCGATGCTCGAGTGCGTGAAGCGCTGAAGCTGGGTATGGATCGCGACATCATTGTGAACAAAGTGAAAAACCAAGGTGATTTACCGGCCTATGGTTTCACCCCGCCGTACACCAGTGGTGCTGAGTTGACGCCACCAGAATGGTTTAGCTGGACACAAGAAAAACGTAATGAAGTGGCTAAGAAACTGCTGGCAGAAGCGGGCTATACCCAAGATAAGCCTCTGACATTCAACCTGTTATACAACACATCCGATTTGCATAAGAAACTGGCTATTGCTGCCGCATCTATCTGGAAGAAAAACCTGGGTGTTGACGTTAAGCTGGAAAACCAAGAGTGGAAAACCTTCTTGGATACCCGCCATCAAGGGACTTTCGATGTAGCGCGCGCTGGCTGGTGTGCTGACTATAACGAACCATCCTCATTCTTGAACATGATGCTATCTGACAGTAGTAATAATACCGTGCATTATAAGAGCCCGGCGTTTGATAAGCTGATGTCCGATACCCTAAAAGTGAAATCAGAGAAAGAGCGCGCTGGTTTATACCAACAAGCTGAAGTGTTGCTGGATAAAGATTCTGCGATTGTACCGTTGTTCTATTACGTGAATGCCCGTTTAGTGAAACCTTATGTCGGTGGTTACACCGGTAAAGATCCACTGGATAATATGCACGTTAAAGATCTTTATATTATCAAGCACTAGTTTAGTAAGGGCAGCCACTCAATCTGTGTGCTGCCCTTATTGCTTTGAAATATAAAGTCGCAGTAAGAGGCTAAAGGTACAGGCAATGTTAAAATTTATTCTACGCCGCTGTCTGGAAGCAATTCCGACACTTTTTATTTTGATAACCATTTCATTCTTTATGATGCGTCTCGCCCCGGGCAGCCCATTTACCGGCGAACGTAATCTTCCCCCTGAAGTTATGGCGAATATTGAGGCGAAATATCACCTCAATGACCCCGTTTATAAACAGTATTTCAATTACTTGGGGCAATTGGCCCAAGGTGATCTTGGGCCTTCGTTTAAATATAAAGATTACACCGTAAATGAGCTGGTTTCGGCATCGTTTCCGGTTTCAGCCAAACTCGGATTCGCTGCATTTTTACTGGCTGTGGTTCTAGGGGTTAGTGCCGGTGTTATTGCCGCACTTAACCAAAATACCAAATGGGATTACACGGTAATGGGGTTTGCCATGACCGGGGTGGTTATTCCCAGTTTCGTGGTCGCACCTTTATTGGTGCTGGTGTTCGCCATTATATTAAAGTGGCTGCCCGGTGGGGGTTGGAATGGCGGGGCACCGAAGTTTATTATTTTGCCGATGGTGGCGCTGTCACTGGCTTATATTGCCAGTATCGCGCGTATTACTCGCGGTTCAATGATTGAAGTTCTCCACTCCAATTTCATCCGCACTGCGCGGGCCAAAGGCTTGCCATTGCGAACGATTGTTTTACGTCATGCTTTGAAACCTGCATTACTCCCGGTGCTGTCCTATATGGGACCGGCATTTGTCGGGATTATCACCGGTTCAATGGTTATTGAGACTATCTTTGGTCTACCGGGTATTGGTCAGTTGTTCGTCAACGGAGCGTTAAACCGCGATTACTCTTTGGTCTTGAGTTTGACCATTCTAGTGGGCGCGTTAACCATTTTATTCAATGCGATTGTTGACGTGCTCTATGCTGTCATTGATCCAAAAATCCGTTACTAGCACTGGAGCACGCCAATTATGTTGAGCAAGAAAAATAGCGAAGCTCTGGAAGTTTTCAGTGAAAAACTGGAAGTTGAAGGGCGCAGCCTCTGGCAGGATGCCCGCCGCCGTTTTATTCATAACCGTGCGGCGATCACCAGTTTGGTGATCCTGATGTTAATTACCTTATTTGTTATTCTGGCCCCAATGTTAGCGCAGTTTTCTTATGCGGATACTGATTGGGGCATGATGTCAGCCGCACCTGATATGGAGTCTGGCCACTATTTTGGTACTGATTCATCGGGCCGTGACCTGTTGGTTCGTGTCGCCATTGGTGGGCGGATATCATTAATGGTGGGTGTTGCTGCCGCGCTGGTTGCTGTGGTTGTCGGCACACTGTATGGATCTTTATCGGGCTATCTTGGTGGGAAAGTCGACTCACTGATGATGCGCCTGCTGGAAATTCTTAACTCATTTCCTTTCATGTTCTTCGTTATCCTGTTGGTGACCTTCTTTGGTCAGAATATCCTGTTGATATTTGTCGCCATTGGCATGGTTTCCTGGCTGGATATGGCGCGTATTGTGCGCGGGCAAACGTTAAGTCTGAAGCGCAAAGAATTCATTGAGGCTGCAGTGGTGGGCGGTGTTTCCACGCGCAACATTGTTTTGCGCCATATCGTCCCGAACGTATTAGGTGTGGTTGTGGTATACGCTTCTTTGCTGGTTCCGAGCATGATTCTGTTTGAATCCTTCCTGAGCTTTCTGGGTTTAGGGACCCAAGAGCCGCTGAGCAGTTGGGGCGCATTACTGAGTGATGGTGCCAACTCAATGGAGGTTTCTCCGTGGCTATTGATGTTCCCTGCCGGTTTCCTGGTCGTGACTTTGTTCTGTTTTAACTTTATCGGCGATGGCTTGCGTGATGCCCTCGACCCGAAAGATCGCTGAGGAGTAGCACCATGACGACGATAGATAATCAGTCTACTGTTCAGCAATCTAATTTGTTTGAGCACAATGTACTGTTGGATGTAAAGGATTTGACCGTCACCTTCGGTACGCCGGATGGTGATGTTACCGCAGTTAACGCGCTTAATTTTGATCTGCGCGCCGGTGAAACTTTGGGTATTGTGGGTGAGTCAGGCTCCGGTAAATCGCAAACGGCGTTTGCTTTAATGGGGTTGCTGGCCAGTAATGGTCGGATCGGCGGCTCGGCGAAGTTTAATGGCCGTGAAATTCTGAATCTGCCAGAAAAGCAACTGAACCGTTTACGGGCCGAAGAGATCTCGATGATTTTCCAAGACCCAATGACCTCTTTGAATCCTTATATGCGCGTGGGCGAGCAGCTCATGGAAGTGCTGCAACTGCATAAAAAGATGAGTAAGAGTGAAGCCTTTGAAGAGTCAATCCGCATGCTTGATGCGGTGAAAATGCCGGAAGCTCGTAAACGCATGCGCATGTATCCCCATGAATTTTCAGGTGGTATGCGCCAGCGCGTGATGATTGCCATGGCATTGCTGTGCCGGCCTAAGCTCTTAATTGCTGATGAGCCGACAACAGCACTGGATGTAACCGTTCAAGCTCAAATCATGACTCTGCTGAATGAACTGAAAAATGAGTTTAATACCGCCATTATCATGATCACCCATGACTTGGGGGTGGTTGCCGGTATTTGTAATAAAGTTCTGGTGATGTATGCAGGCCGAACAATGGAGTATGGTCAGGCGCGTGATGTTTTTTATCACCCAAGTCATCCTTATTCTATTGGTCTACTGAATGCAGTTCCCCGTCTTGATGCTGAAGGCGACTCTCTCATGACTATTCCGGGTAATCCGCCCAATTTACTGCGCTTGCCGAAAGGCTGTCCGTTCCAGCCTCGTTGCCAATATGCAATGGACCGCTGTTCAACGGCTCCGGCATTAGAGCACTTTGGTGATGGCCGTTTACGTGCCTGCTATAAGCCAGTAGGGGAATTGGTATGAATGCCATGACAGAAAAAAAAGTGTTGTTGGAAGTGGCTGATCTGAAAGTCCATTTTGATATTCAAGACGGTAAACAGTGGTTTTGGCAGCCGAGTAAAACACTCAAAGCCGTCGATGGTGTCACTCTGCGTCTGTATGAGGGCGAGACTTTAGGGGTGGTGGGTGAATCTGGTTGTGGCAAATCAACTTTTGCCCGCGCCATTATTGGCTTAGTGAAAGCGACCGGCGGCACGGTGGCGTGGTTAGGTAAAGATCTACTGAATATGAGTGATGCCGAATGGCGTGAGACTCGCAGTGATATTCAGATGATATTCCAAGACCCCTTGGCGTCATTAAATCCGCGAATGACTATTGGTGAAATCATTGCCGAGCCACTGCGGACGTATCATCCCAAAATGCCGCGCCAGGAAATCAAAGACAAAGTTAAAGCCATGATGCTGAAAGTGGGCTTGCTGCCGAACTTAATCAACCGCTATCCCCATGAATTTTCAGGAGGGCAGTGCCAGCGAATTGGTATTGCACGCGCGTTGATTCTGGAACCGAAACTGGTGATTTGTGATGAACCGGTGTCGGCGCTGGATGTGTCAATTCAAGCTCAAGTTGTGAACTTATTACAGCAACTACAGCGTGAGATGGGGTTGTCTCTGATCTTTATTGCGCACGATTTGGCGGTGGTAAAGCATATTTCTGACCGGGTGTTGGTGATGTATTTGGGCCATGCAGTGGAATTGGGTACCTATGATGAGGTTTATCATAATCCGCAGCACCCTTATACCAAGGCACTGATGTCGGCAGTACCTATCCCCGATCCTGACAAAGAAAGGGCGAAAGTTATTCAACTGTTGGAGGGGGAGTTACCGTCGCCGATAAACCCACCTTCTGGCTGTGTGTTTCGTACTCGCTGCCCGATAGCGGGGCCAGAGTGCGCCAAGACACGGCCATTATTAGAAGGAAGTTTCCGCCACGCGGTCTCTTGCCTGAAAGTTGACCCTTTGTGATGACTGCAATCAGACATTGATCGGCCCATAAAAAAATCCCCGCCAAATAAATAAGCGGGGATTTTTCTATCAGTATTTATGGACCTATCAGTATTTATGGACCTATCAGTATTTATGGTTCTATCAGTATTTATGGATAAGTGTTTACGGATAACTACAGCCCAGAAACACTGATGGTCAGGGTTACAAGGCAGTTACCTATTACTCTTTCCACAGAATGTGGCAAAGTTTATGGTCTTTTTCACGGCACAGAAGAACACGGGCAAATACATCGTTTATCTCTTCACCGTCATTGTCAGCAAGGCCAATAACCACCTCGGCGAAAAAGTCCGGATTTAAATCAAAATCGACATGGTCTTGCCAGTCTTCAGCGGGATCAAACAACTCAGCACCGCCACGCTCTTCAAACTGAAGGTTAAACAATAAAATATCTGCTGGATCGAGGTTATCACCCGCCAGTTCCAGAAAAATATCGTAAGCCTGTTCCAGTGTTTCATCTTCAGTCAGGCGATTATTAAGGTCCATAGTGCTTGGCTCTGGTGCATTCTGATCCATTTGCAGATTCCCATTTATCATTTGCAGATTGCGCTCATTAAAACATTCTCTATGTCACTTTTACAATTATTATGCTGCTGAAAGCTAATAACTCGGAGAATCTACAATTGGATGACAGTTAGCTTTCCATTTATTACAAGAATGGGCTGAAAAAGTAGAATAGTCTTTCAGTGACCCGGTGCCAGAGAGGGCGCTTATTCCAAAGTTCGACATCTAATAACACCGAACGCGCAATATAGTCATCTTGCACCTGCGCCAAATCTGCACCAAAACCATCATCATCAATCACCAGCGTGATTTCAAAATTCAGCCATAAGCTGCGCATATCCAGATTGACGGTGCCCACCAGACTTAGCTGCCCATCAACCAGCACACTCTTGCTGTGCAACAGACCCCCTTCAAACTGGTAAATCTTAACGCCAGCGTCAAGCAATTCGGAGAAGAAGCCACGGCTAGCCCAGCGGACCATCATCGAGTCATTATCTTTCGGTACAATGATGCTGACATCAACACCGCGCTGCGCTGCGGTACAAATGGCATGCAGCAAATCGTCGCTCGGGACTAAATAGGGGGTGGTCATGACCAACTGTTTACGGGCGGCATACACGGCGGTTAATAATGCCTGATGAATCATTTCCTCAGGGAAACCCGGGCCGGAAGCAATAACCTGAATGGTATGGCCGCTCTCTTCTTCGAACGGCATGATATGAGTATCTGGCGGCGGTGGCAGAATGCGTTTGCCGGTTTCAATCTCCCAGTCACAGGCATATACGATACCTAAAGTGGTCGCCACCGGGCCTTCCATACGCGCCATCATATCAATCCATTGACCCACACCCGCATCTTGTTTGAAGAAGCGTGGATCTACCATATTCATACTGCCGGTGTAGGCCACATAGTTATCAATCAAGATCACTTTGCGGTGCTGGCGCAAATCCATGCGGCGAAAGAATACCCGGAAGACATTGACTTTAAGCGCCTCGACCACTTCGATACCGGCATTGCGCATCATGGAAGGGTATGGGGTTCGGAAGAATTGCTGACTCCCGGCGGAATCGAGCATCAACCGGCAATGAACACCGCGTCGTGCTGCGGCCATCAGTGATTCAGCCACTTGATCAACCAGGCCGCCTGGTTGCCAGATATAAAACACCATTTCTATATTATGGCGCGCCAGTTCGATATCACGCACTAGCGCTTTAAGTGTGTCATCGGTAGTGGTTAATAATTGTAATTGATTACCTTTAACGCCACTGATGCCTTGGCGGCGTTCGCATAATTGAAACAGCGGGGTCGCCACCTCACTATTTGAGCTGGCAAATATGTGCTGGCAGTCTTTCAGTTCACTCAGCCAGCGCGCAGTGGAAGGCCACATGGCTTTTGCCCGCTCAGCGCGCCGCTTACCTAGATGAAGCTCACCAAATGAGAGGTAAGCAATAATCCCCACCAAAGGCAGAATATAAATAACAAGCAGCCATGCCATGGCCGAAGGAACGGCTCTGCGTTTCATTAGAATACGCAATGTTACCCCGGCAATAAGCAACCAATAGCCAAAAACTGAGAGCCAACTGATTACGGTATAAAATGTTGTCATAAGGGCAGAAATCCTGTTCACAAACGGTCACTAAAGAGTGTACGCACAGTATGGTAAAGGCGAAACCTTTAATCGGATATATTACTGGATAAAATCTTTTAGGCTAAAGGACTTGCAAGACTAAATATAGCAGACGTTTGCTAATATTCCGGTTCGAACGTGGCGAGTTTTAGGACCAAACATGCGTTTTTGCCATGCTGTGACTTGGATCAAGAGATGAAAGGTCTATAATGAGCCGGTTCTCAGCTTTGGAAGAATGGTTTCATGAGACGGAGTAAGAATGAGGTCGGCCGTTGGCGTATGCTGCGGCAAAATCAGCGCCGTAAAAATCGCTGGCTTGAAGGTCAATCGCGGCGTTATCGCCATATCTATTGTGTGCGGCAGCTTCATGAACATCAGCATCGTAGGTCGCTATTGTTCACCGTGGCTTATGAATGGTGATTCACTGTAGTCGATAATAAAAACAGCCTCTTTATGAGGTTGTTTTTGTTTTTGCCATACTGAGTTGCTGCGGGTTATTAAATTTCCGCTCTACAAACCCTCGAGCTATACAGCGGCTAGTGGTGATGTTGCTGGTGACGATTTTAACATTTCGTGGTTAATCTGAAATTGCCTAATGATATTTTCCTCTTTAAATTACGCTTTTTTTCGCATAAAAATCAGCCCTATCCTAAATTAACAAAATGCGACAATTCTGATGTTATTATTAATAATAAACAGTGCAAAATAGTGGTTTATCAGTTTATTTCACATCAGAATGACATCGCGCTACCCTATATATTCGGCCGCTTCGTTCTAATCGTTCAGTTTCAGGGGTGTTACTGTTGGGTTGTTCGAGGCGGCCAATCTCCTGTTAAATAAATGAATATGAAATAGTAAACTTGATAATCATCGTGATTAACTAATACTTTCTTATCTATCAATGAGTTGTTATCTGGCGTATTCTCTTTGGTCAATTCTTGTTATCGTTTTTAGTGATCAATAATAAAAAATTGATCAATTTTACCAATTGATCAATACTGCTGTTCTCATCAAATAAAAGGATTTTTACCGTGGATAGCAGGCTAAACATTGCAGTCGATTGCACTTTTATCTGTGAGCCGGTTTACAAACGTAATGGTAAATTATTTGCAGTAGAGTTATTGAGTCGGTTCACGACGAGCTCTTTTAAATCGCCTATTTATACCGAACGTTTCTTGCATCAACTTAATGCGCAGATGAAAGCAACCTTGTTGTATGACCAATTATCTGCAGTAAAAAAACAGCAAAAATGGTTTATTGAACATCAAATAATACTCTCAATAAATATAGATTTTGATATGACGCAAGCGGTGCTTTGTGACGAGAGTGTCATCGCATTATTGAGCTCAATGCCCTTTATCCGGCTGGAGATAATGGAGAGCTTTCCCAATCTCAGTGAAGGGGCGAGGAATACACCATTAAGTAAGCTGGCTAAACGATATTGCTTGTGGTTGGATGACTTTGGCAGTGGCAATGCTCACATCGCGGCAGCGGCGAGTGACTTCTTCGAATGTGTAAAAATTGACAAGCATTTTTACTGGCAATGGGCTGGGAGTGTCACCTTTGACAATCTGGTGATACGTCTACGTGACCATTGTCAGAATGTTGTTGTTGAAGGGGTCGAAACTCATCAGCAGTTTAATCAGCTTGCCAATATGGGCGTTGATGCCATGCAAGGTTACTTATTTAGCTCGGTGGTATTGGATGAACTCAATCATCTTCCATTGCGCTATGAGTATGCCAATATCAGATAGATTTACTGCGATATTAGCCCAGCATTAATCACCGTCAAATGACGGTCCTCTGCGAGAGAAAAGCCAAATTATATCGACAGGACATCAACTTAGCAGGCTTTTGCTGTGAGTATCACAGTTATATGTTGCCGTTCAGTGGATGATATAATCCCTATTACAGCAAAGGCTATCGTTCATGTCTCAATATAAACTGGCTAAAACAGTATTCTTCGAGGATTTAAAAACCAGTACCGCACTGTATAAATATGAGATTTATTGTGAAGAGTCTGAGCTGATATACCACGCTGCTATTTATTCTGAACAAGTGATTGCTGCCGGGAAACATACTTATCCTGTATGGGTAAGAAAAGACCATATGATATTAAAATCACCTGCACACATGCTGGATAAAGCGGTGGAAGCTTGCGAAGATCATTGGTTGAAACACTACAAAGTGTAGTGGGGCGCAGAGAAGTCAATCAAATACGCCTGAGGCCAGGCGTATTGTGTGGATTAATGGTATTTATCAATTCAATTAATCAAATAATTCTGATAGAAAACTTTTCTTCTTGTAATGCTTAGGTTTTGCGTATCCGTGGTTATCACGGTCATGATGACGTTCACGGTCTCTAGGTTCAGAATAAGAGGCAGTTGCAGGCTCACTTTCTACTGATTTTTCAATGATTTTATCAAGCTCTCCGCGATCCAGCCAGACCCCACGGCAATTTGGGCAGTAATCAATCTCAATACTTTTACGTTCAGACATTACCAATTGGGTATCTTTGCATACTGGACACTGCATAGTTTTCATCTCCGCGTTTAACAAAATAGCTCAATATCTCAAGAGAGAAATCGATAACCCATTAGACAATGATTCACGGTAATTATAAGTAAAGATACTTAAATAGATGTAATTGCGCGGAGCGAGGGGGGGGGAGATTGAAAGACGATAAGCAGTTTTCCTGTAGGGCTGCCACGATGCTAGCGCGGCGGCCCGCTAAGCATGCTGTCAGAATACCCGCTTATAAGGTTTGACGATAACCGACTGGTACACGCCAGCGGCCACATAAGGGTCTTGTTCGGCCCAAGCTTCAGCCTCTTGTTGTGAGGCGAATTCAGCAATCACCGTTGAACCGCTGAACCCGGCAGTACCCGGGTCGGCACTGTCAATGGCGGGGTTTGGGCCCGCGGTCAGTAAGCGCCCTTGGTCCTGCAATGCTTGTAAGCGAGCCAGATGCGCAGGGCGCACGGATAGACGCTTTTCAAGTGAGTCAGGGATATCGGTAGCAAAGATTACATAAAGCATGTTTCACCTTTAAAATCATTATCATGATATTGGCTCGGTATTCCATAACAGCACGTTCCATTGCTAAATTCAATCATGGGTGTAAAGGGGAAAATCGCGGAATACACTGGTAATTGATAATGAAATAAAATGATAACTAACCGTAAATAGAAAGTGTCATTCCGTTGATATTGCCGCTTAAAACATCATTTAAGGCCTATTGATGAGATAGTTTGCAGATGCTTATTGAATATGATTGCTATTTGCATTTAAACTTAGCTGCATCAGAGGACAGTGAATTATTATGCAGCTAAATAAATTTTTTCTGGGTCGACGCCTTACATGGCCAATCGCACTTTCAGTAGGGCTACATGGCAGCGTAGTTGCGGCATTGCTATACGTTTCAGTAGAGCAAATGCGAGAACAGCCGGAAATCGAGGACGCGCCGCTTGCTGTCACTATGGTCAATATTGCCACCTTTGCCGCCCCACAACCTGCGGCGGCGGAACCACAGGCAGAGCCCGAGCCTGAACCAGTTGAAGAGGCACCACCAGAGCCTGAGGTGTTGCCAGAGCCGGTGCCCGTTGCAATACCTGAACCGGTGAAACCTAAGCCAAAACCTAAACCGGTGAAAAAAGAAGTGAAAAAGCCGGAAGTGAAGAAGCCCGATGTTAAGAAAACAGTGGCGCCACCGGATGATAAACCCTTTAAATCTGATGAGCCTGCGCTGGTTGCTAACAATGCGCCGGTAAAATCGGCACCTAAGGCATCAGTGCCGGGGGCATCAACATCAGCAGGGCCAAAAGCACTGAGTAAGGCGAAACCGACTTATCCCGCCCGAGCCTTGGCCTTGGGGGTTGAAGGGCAGGTTAAAGTGCAATACGACATCGATGAAAATGGCCGTGTGACAAATGTACGTATCTTGGAAGCGACTCCGCGCAATACCTTTGAACGTGAGGTGAAGCAGGTTATGCGTAAGTGGCGGTTTGAAGCAGTTGCCGCTAAAGATTATGTTACGACCATCGTGTTCAAGATTGGTGGCAACATGGAGATGAACTAAAGCATTAAGGCTCTGGTTCAAAACATGATTTAATCAGCACAATAGAAAAGGGTCGCTTTAATGCGACCCTTTTTGCATCGGTAGAACCCGGTTAGCGACTATTGCGTCGCACCGACCTCAAAATTACCGCGGCCATCTGGTAAGGCACGGGCTTTACCGGCATCATCCACAGCGACATAGGTGAAGACCGCTTCAGTCGCGCGATAGCGCTGACCGATAGGCTCGGAAGAGACTTTTTTCACCCAGACTTCGATATTGATAGTAATAGAGCTGCGGCCAGTCTTGATACAGCGGGCATAGCAGCATACGACATCACCCACCGCTACGGGCTTGAGGAATGTCATCCCGTCAACACGTACCGTGACAACACGCCCCTGCGCTATCTCTTTTGCTTGAATAGCACCGCCGATATCCATTTGCGACATCAACCAGCCGCCAAATATATCCCCATTGGCATTAGTGTCAGCGGGCATTGCAAGGGTACGGAGTACCAATTCACCGTTAGGTAATGATTGCTCACCGCGAGGTGATAATTGTTCCTGAGTCATCTCTGCCTACTAAAAATCTGCTCACCTGGAATAGCCCACTGGAAGGTCAGTGGGCAGCAAATACTTCATTTATTAGCGGGGTAATCGTTAAAGTTACGACTTTTTCTGTTCTTCTGGCATGTGTCGGTAAATATAAACCCCACTGATTAGGGTGAATACCAACGTTAGTGCGGTTAAGCCAAAGACTTTAAAATTCACCCAGATATCTTGCGGTAACCAGAATGCGACATAGATGTTCAGCAGGCCGCAGGCCAGGAAGAAGATGGCCCAAGACATATTCAGCGTTGACCACACTGCATCAGGTAATGTCAGTTCTTTGCCCAGCATTCGCTGAATCAATGGTTTTTTCATAAACCACTGGCTGATTAACAGCGCAGCAGCGAACAGCACATACAGCACCGTTACTTTCCACTTAATGAATAAGTCACTGTGGAATGCCAGTGTTAGGGTACCGAATACCAGCACCATAATGGCGGTAACCAATGTCATTTTTTCTACTTTGCGATATTTGACCCAAGTAAAGGCCAATGCCAGCAATGTCGCGACAATCAACGCCCCTGAGGCGACAAAAATGTCATACATCTTGTAGAAAACGAAAAATACGACCAATGGGAGAAAATCTAAAAGTTGCTTCATGAATCAATCCATCATTTGTACACCGCCCGACTATACCGGATTCAGTGCGGTGAGGGTACCAGCGGTAAAACACTATTATCCTTAATTATCTGCCGGAATGCGCGCTCTGCCAGTGGAATTTGCAGAAACTTACGATAAACAAGTAACAGATTTTGTCTGTATATTGCCAGTCATGCGTTAACCCAGCATGATACGTAGTGAATATTGGGTTAAAGCTTGTGGAGTAACTATGCAGAGAAAATCACTCCGGTATTGGATGCCGGGTTTGACCCAATTAATGGCTTATGAACGCGACTGGTTCAAGCCAGATGTCAGAGCGGGCTTATCCGTCGCCGCTGTGGCATTACCCATTGCCATCGCTTATGCCGAATTGACCGGTGTCAGTGCCGCAGTGGGGTTGTATTCGTGTATTTTGCCGATGATTGCATATGCATTTTTTGGCTCATCGCGACAATTGATTGTTGGGCCTGATGCCGCCACTTGTGCGGTGATCGCCGCGGTAGTAGCACCGCTGGCTGCCGGTAATAGTGAAGTGCACTGGCAACTCACGATCATGATGACATTGATGATGGGGACATGGTGCTTGGTGGCCAGCCGTTTCAAACTGGGCGCATTGGCGGATTTATTATCGCGGCCAATACTGACCGGGTTGCTTAATGGGGTTGCCATTACCATCATCGTTGACCAACTCGGTAAGGTTTTTGGCTTTATGACCCGCCCACCGCAGCTGATTGAGCGGGTGTTGGCGCTGCCACATAATTTGATGAATACCCATTTGCCAACCGTGGCCATCTCGCTACTGACGCTGGTGGTACTGTATGGCGTTAAGTGGTTAAGGCCCAACTGGCCTGCGCCGCTGTTGGCGATTGTCATTGCTACCTTTGTTTCGTGGGCCGCCAATATGCAGCAATTTGGTGTCTCTATCGTCGGCGGATTTGAAGGTGGTCTGCCTATGGTGCATTGGCCTGATTTCCAACCGGGCCTGCTGCGTGACATGGTTATCCCCGCGCTCAACTTGGCTGTAGTGAGTTTTGTTAGCATGATGCTGACGGCGCGTAGTTTTGCCGCCAAGAATGGTTATGAGGTTGATGCCGATGTCGAACTGCGCGCATTGGGTATCACCAATATCGTCTCGGCCTTGTCTCAAGGGTTTGCTATCAGCGGGGCCAGTACTCGCACCGCAGTGAATGATGCCAATAATGGTAAGAGCCAGTTGGTTTCTATTATTGCAGCATTGGTTATTGCGATGGTGCTGCTGTTTCTAACGCGTCCACTGCAATTTATTCCTATCGCGGCATTGGGCGTGGTGCTGATTTATGCCGCTTGGTCATTGCTGGGGTTCAGGAGCCTATGGCAGTTACGTAAACGCAACACTCAAGCTTTCTATCTGGCGCTTTTTACCTTTATCAGCGTGGTGTTAGTCGGGGTGATTAGCGGCATTGGCTTAGCCGTGTTACTCGGGTTATTACAATTCCTGCGTACCGTATTCCGCCCGACTGAGCAGTTATTGGGGGTTAACGCGGACGGCATGATCCATTCAATGCGTAGCGGTAATGGTATTAAGCCGGTATCCGGTGTCATGATGTATCGCTTTAATTCGCCATTGACCTATTTCAATGTGGCCTATTTCAAGCGGCGAATTTTGAATCTGGTTGATAGCACGCCGCATCCGGCGAATTGGGTCGTTATCGATGCTGTTGCCAGCTTTACCTATGCTGATATCAGTGTGCTGGCCGCCATTGACGAACTTAAACGTGATTTGAAACAGCGCAATATTAAGCTGATATTAGCCGGACGACGGACTGAGTTGACGCGCTGGTTCCGAATTAATCGGCTAAAAAGCCATGATGAAGATTTGATTTTAGTTCCCGATCTGTATCTGGCCCTTAAGCTGATTCAAAGTAAACAGCGAGTGGCCGAAAAGCAAGAACCAGAGAAACAAGAGTCAGTAGAGGGTGGCGAGCCTGAAGTTAACTGATGGGCATTCGTTATCATCGAACGTCAATAGAAAAGGTTTAAAACTAGAAAAGGGCCGTAATGGCCCTTTTTATGGTTCTATCTGAGCCGATATTTAGGCGCTAGCATCGGTTGGACGCAGCAACATATATAAGCGGAACAGGTAAACCAGCAATAATGCAGAAACCAGATTACTCAGCGCACTTAAAATGACACTGGCAATAGGTGCTGGTAATACGGTCAAGTGATTGACCAGATACAGCAACACTAATTTAGCCGCTATCCACAACATCATGGCAGGGATAATTAACCGCACATTGGCAAAGGCCAGTTTAGAACTCGCCTTTATGGCGGCAAAAACGCCTATTTTTTCAGTGGTCACAATAACTGGCGACAATGACAGCGCCACTGCAATGGCGATACCGGGCACGATGAAGAGCATTAATCCTAACTGGATTAGCAACGTGCCAATAAACATCAGTAACAGCAAGCGAGGCAAAATAGGCACAGAAATACCAATGGCCTGCAATGCGCTAACACGACGCCCCATTGATACCATCGACATCAGCGTTAGCATCCCACCGACTAATAGCACATTGCCCACTAATGCGGAAAAGGTTGCTGCGGCAGAGACTTTGAGCAGCACTATTTGTTGCTCAGGCGTCAGTTGCGCCACCATATCCCGAATGCTGATATTCCCTGATGACGCAAAATCACTTTCTGAGGCACTCAAAATACTCAGTTGTTCTGTACCAGGGATAAATGCCTGATTCAGCATGACGGTAATGAACGCAGTCAGCAAAGCCAGTAACAGGATGGCCGGCAACTGATTACGTAAAAAGTTAAAACTGTCACGGTATAAAGTGTTAGCCGTGATAGGCATGAAAGCTCCTTGGGATCGAAAAAATAGCGCTTAGCCAATGATTATACCTTGTTATGGGGCGCTATGGGATCCCGTGATAGGCCAATGACCGATTTCTTCTAATCTAATTATCTGGATGTTATCAATAGGTAACGGTGGCAAACCATAGTGGGCGCGGGCGCGATCACAATGTGGATTGCGCACGCCTGTTTCACCTGAACGTTCAAATTCATGGCAAGGAGGCGGTCGATCACCATAGATTGAGCAGGAAACAGACTGACCGACCTCTCCTTGCAGGGCGGCACAGCGGGGGGATTTGCTGTTGGTGCCAGACATGCAACTGATAAAGGGAGTGACTTGCTCAGTCATGGCATTAGGAACGGTGCCGCCACCTTCTTGGGCCTCAGCCCAATAGAATGACACCCGAAAATAGGCACAGCAGGCACCACAGTTCACACAGGGATTAATTTCAGCGCTCATCTTTAATCTACTGCTCCTTACAAAGTAAACAGCCAACCGATCACGATTTCACACATACGACATCCAAGCATAGCAGCATGACCACTGTTCTCTTTTTCATCAATGCGTATTAATACGATTTAATGTGAAGTGCCCATTTATGATCCAGATCAATTTCAATGTTATTAAGGAATTAAATAACCTTACTTAATTTAGGATTTATTCAATTTGTTACGAAAGGTGTGATCTCTATTGGATCATGAATACTCATTTGTAGGTATATTCTGTTCGCGAATATACCTACAAATGGAATGGATAATGAAAAAAGTCACTTTGGCATTGTTAGCCGTAGCAACTCTGGCATCGACTGCGGTAAGCGCACATCAAGCAGGCGATTATATTTTCCGGGCAGGGACGGCGACTGTCAGACCAAATGCCGGGTCTGATGATGTTCTAGGTTATGGTTCCTTCAAGGCAGATAACAATACTCAGTTGGGCCTGACCTTCAGCTATCTCATTACTGATAATATCGGGGTAGAATTGCTGGCGGCTACGCCGTTCCGCCACAAAATTGGCCTTGGGCCGACCGGGGATATTGCCGAAGTTAAGCAATTGCCACCGACCCTAATGGCGCAATATTATTTCCGTGATAAACAAGACAAACTGCGTCCGTATCTGGGGATCGGTCTGAACTACACCACGTTCTTTGATGAGAAGTTCAATAACACCGGCAGTTCCGCCGGTTTGACGGACTTAAATGTTAAAGATTCATGGGGTGTAGCAGGGCAAGCCGGCCTGGATTATATGGTCAGCGAGAACTGGATGCTGAATATGTCTGTCTGGTGGATGAACATCGAAACTGACGTCAAATTCAAAGCGGGTGGTGAAGAGCAGAGTATTCATACTCGTCTTGATCCGTGGGTGTTTATGTTTGGCGCGGGTTATCGTTTCTAACTTGCCCGTCGTTCTTACCGCTACAGGGGTGTTAGCTGCGTTCACTTACCCGAATCACTTACTTGAGTAAGCTCATCGGGATGCGCTCACTGGCTGCCTACCTGTAACGGCAATAACTTAGGGCAAGCCCGTCGTGCTTGATATTACAGGGGGATTAGCTGCGCTCACTGGCTGCCTACCTGTAACAGTAATAACTTTGGGTAAGCCTGTCGTGCTGGGTATGGCAGGATGGGGTCACAAAGGAGGCGCAGCAATGCGCCTCCGACCGTTAAATTATCTGATAAGCATTTGATCACTAACAGACTTCACCCCTGGTACTGTGCGGGTGATCTGCACTGCGCGGTTGGCATCCTGACGTGAGCTAACAAAACCACTCAACTGAACCCGCCCTTTGAAAGTCTCAACACTGATTTCAGTCGATTTTAGATTCTTCTCACCCAGCAGCGCTGACTTCACTTTAGTGGTGACGACGGTGTCATCCAGATAACCCCCCGTTCCTTCCGACTTTGCGGTGGGTGCACAGGCTGAAACAGCCATCGCCATGATTACTGCAATGCATAAAGCTGAAAAGGTCTTGAAAATCTTCATAAATGACTCTCCATGTTTATTGATGACATAGGGCATGTATTACGCAGTAATTAGTATTGGTTATGAATGAATTTTATTCAAATAAACGGCAGATAAGTGGCGTGGAACAGCTTGAAAAGAAGAGAATATAGCGCCCGAAAGGGTAAACCCTCAGGCGCTGGGTAACACTAGAGACGAGTGGCGGCTTTCATTTCCGTCACGAAACGGGATAACTGAGCCAACATCTCGGCCGGTTGCGAGAGATTATGTTCAATGATTTTTACAATCGCGGAGCCAGAAATTGCTCCGGCGGCACCCGCCGCTAAACTGGCTTTTACCTGCTCAGGTTCGGAAATACCGAAACCTTGCAGTGCCGGAGCTGCATGGTACTCACGCAGTTTATCAATCAAGTGGTTTAACGGCAGATGACCATGATTTTCTGCACCGGTTACACCCGCGCGCGAAAGCAAGTAAGTATAGCCACGGCCATGAGAAGCGATCTCGCGTAATAAATCATCATCCGCATTGGGTGGACAAATGAAGATTGGCGCAATGCCATAACGGGATGCCGCCGCACGGAAAGGGGCTGATTCTTCAAATGGCACGTCAGCAATAAGAACCGAGTCAACACCCACCTCGGCACAGCGCTGATAGAAAGTATCAATGCCGTTGTGGAATACCAAATTTGCATACATCAGCAGCCCAATAGGGATGGTTGGGTGCTTTTTGCGGATCTCGGCCAGCATCTCAAAGCAGATACCCGGCGTCACGCCTGCAGCAAAAGCCCGCAATGCCGCGTTTTGAATGGTTGGGCCATCCGCCAGTGGATCAGAGAAGGGAATACCCAACTCCAAAGCATCTGCACCTGCGGCAATTAAGGTATCAATAATATCTAATGATATTGCCGGTGATGGGTCGCCTAATTGCACGAAAGGAACAAAAGCACCTTCATTTTTGGCGGCCAACTGTTTGAAAAGCTGCTGATAACGCTCCATTAAATTTCTCCCCGTGCTTTCAGGATATCGTGGACGGTGAAAATATCTTTATCACCACGCCCGGACAGATTAACCACCAGAAGCTGTTCTTTTTCTGGCGATGCTTTAATCATTTTCAGGGCATGTGCCAAGGCATGGGAAGACTCCAATGCCGGGATAATCCCTTCTTTACATGACAATGCTTTAAATGCTTCTAAAGCTTCATCATCAGTGACCGAAACATAATCGGCGCGGCCAATGCTGTTCAAGTAAGCATGCTGTGGCCCAACAGACGGGAAGTCTAGCCCAGCAGAAATTGAGTAAGACTCTTCAATCTGGCCATCACTGGTTTGCATCATCGGTGATTTCATACCGAAGTAGATACCCACTTTACCGTGTTTAAGTGGAGCACCATGCTGGCCGGTTTCGATACCCAGCCCGGCGGGTTCTACCCCAATTAAGCCAACACCTTCTTCATCGATAAAATCAGCAAACATACCAATTGCGTTTGAGCCACCGCCGACACATGCCAATACCGCATCCGGTAAACGGCCTTCTCTGGCTAATATTTGCGCTTTGGTCTCTTCACCGATCATCCGCTGGAATTCGCGCACAATGGTTGGATAAGGATGCGGGCCAGCGGCGGTTCCCAGCATATAGTGTGCGGTTTCGTAGCTGCCAGACCAGTCACGCAGCGCCTCATTACAAGCATCTTTTAAGGTTGATGAGCCACTGTGTACCGGGATAACCTCTGCGCCCATCAGCCGCATACGGAACACGTTCGGTGATTGACGTTCAATATCTTTCGCGCCCATATAAATGCGGCATTTCAAACCCAGTAGGGCGCAAGCTAATGCTGATGCCACGCCATGCTGGCCGGCACCGGTTTCTGCAATGATTTCAGTCTTACCCATGCGTTTGGCTAATAAAGCCTGGCCCAACACTTGGTTGGTCTTATGCGCGCCGCCGTGCAGCAGATCTTCGCGCTTGAGATATAACTTGGTTTTGGTCCCGGCGGTCAGATTCTGACACAGAGTTAGGGCTGTCGGACGCCCGGCATAGTTCTTGAGCAAATCCTGAAATGCCGCCTGAAACTCAGGGTCCAGTTGCGCACTGACGAAAGCCTCTTCCAGTTGCTTCAATGCTGGCATCAGAATCTGGGGCACATACATGCCGCCGAACTCGCCAAAATAAGGATTCAATGTGGTCATTTTTCTGTCCTTTATATGCCCGTCATCTTTCAAACTGCAGGTGCGTTGGCGGCATTCACTAACCCGAATCACTGACTTTTGTAAGCTCATCGGGATTATCTTGCTTGCCGCCTTCCTGCATCTTGAAATCTATTGGGTAGAGGGTTAACTCAAATGTGTTTAGAAATCAGTAAGCGCGCAATGTCTGGAATACGGCGGCGATCAATTGTGGGTCTTTGATGCCGGGGGCGCTTTCTACTGCGGAATTGATATCCAGACTGGCAGCACCCAGTTGAGCCGCTGCGTCACAATTCTCAGCCCCCAATCCGCCTGCCAATAGGACGTTATCCAACGAGTGACCGGCTAATAGTGCCCAGTTAAAGTGCTGGCCGGTACCGCCGTTGCCATTATCCAATACATAACGTTCGACATGCTGTAAATTGCGCGCGGGTAAGGTGTCACCGACACTCAATGCCTTCCAAATTTGGCAGTTGGTGGGCAAAACGTCACGCAACTGATTGATATAATTCTGGTCTTCATGCCCGTGTAATTGCACGGCAGCCAGAGATAAGCGCTCGGCAGTTTGTTGGACGGTATTGATTTCAGCATCACGGAACACGCCGACGTATTTCAGCGGCGCACCACTGATCACCGTGCGAGCTTGTGCAATGTCCACATGACGTGGTGAGCTACTGACAAAAATTAACCCGCCATATACTGCACCGGCATGATAGGCAGCAACGGCATCTTGGGCGCGGGTCAGTCCGCAGACTTTATTCTCACCCAGCAAGACCCGGCGCACGGCAGCATTAAGGTCTGTCTCAGACATTAGCGCACTGCCAATCAGGAAACCGTTGGCAACATGGCTCAGTTCGCGCACCTGGCGGTAATAATTAATCCCCGACTCGCTGATAACAGTGACGCCGGCAGGCAGACGAGGTGCCAGCTCACGGGTACGATTAAGGTCGATCGACAAGTCGCGTAAATCACGGTTATTAATGCCCACGGCTTTAGCGCCCAGTGTAATGGCACGATCCAATTCTTCGGCATTGCTGGCTTCGGTCAATACTCCCATATTCAGGCTATGCGCGACAGCAGCCAGCTGGCGGTAGGTATCATCGTCCAGCACTGACAACATCAGCAAAATAGCATCAGCCTGGTAAAAACGAGCCAGCTGAATCTGGTAAGCATCGATAATAAAGTCTTTGCACAATACCGGTTGAGTCACCACCGCGCTGACTTGCGGTAAGAAATCAAAGCTGCCTTGGAAGTATTTTTCGTCAGTTAATACCGAGATAGCGGAGGCGTAGTTTTTATATACAGCGGCAATTTCTGCCGGATTAAAATTGTCACGAATGACCCCCTTGGATGGGGACGCCTTTTTGCATTCCAGAATAAAAACGGTTTTATCGCCTTGCAGCGCTTGATAAAAGTTGCGCTGGCTGTGAGTGATATCGTGTTGAAAGCTGGCCAGAGGCTGTTGCAATTTCCGCGCGGCAACCCAGATTTCCTTATCGCGCACTATTTTGTGAAGTACGGTTTCCTGCATGATTTATCCTCTTGCTGCCAGAGCGGTCACTCGTGAGAAAGCTTGACCGCTGTGAATCATTTCCAATGCTTGTTGTGCGTTATGACGCAGGTTTTCTTGACCGTGCAACTTCAGTAATAACGCGACGTTAGCCGCGACGGCTGCGGCATGCGCTGCTTCACCCTTACCTTGTAACAACCTTGCTAAAATGTCACGGTTTTCTTCAGGTGCGCCACCTTGCAACGAACCCAGTGGATAGTGGTTTAAACCAAAATCTTCTGGCGATAATTCATAGCTTTCGATGCTGCCGTTATTCAGTTCTGCAACCTGCGTTGGTGCATGAATAGCCACTTCATCCATTCCGCCGCCATGCACGACGGCTGCGCGCTGATAACCCAGCACTTTCAGTGTTTGTGCAATGGGCAACACCAATTCTGGGCTGTAAACACCGATTAATGCCAGTGGTGGGCGGGCAGGGTTAATCAGTGGCCCCAGTACATTAAACAAGGTACGGGTTTTCAACTGTTGGCGCACTGGCATGGCATGGCGAAAACCTGTGTGATACTGCGGCGCAAACAGGAAGCAAACACCTAACTCATCTAATGCCAGCCGTGATTGCTCAGCCGGCATATCCAGACGAATACCAAAGGCGGCCAGCAGGTCTGATGAACCAGAGCGGCTGGAGACACTGCGGTTACCGTGTTTGGCGACTTTCACGCCACAACTGGCAGCAACAAAGGCGCTGGCAGTGGAAATATTAATGCTGTTTGTGCCGTCACCACCGGTACCGACGATATCCGCGAACAAGTAGTCAGGGCGCGGGAAGTGTTGTGCATCGGCCAACAAAGCCTGAGCAGCACCGGCAATCTCGGCCGGGGTTTCACCACGCACTTTCATGCTGATTAATGCTGCGGCCAGTTGGCTGGCTTCCAGTTCGCCACGCACGATAGCCGCAAACAGCATCTGGCTTTCCTGCTGGGTCATAACCTCGGCCTGAAACAGTTTTTCTAATAACTGCTCTTTGGTTAATGACAGGTCTTTGGCCAGCAGCATGTCTTTAGAGGGTAAATTTTGCATTTTATGTTCCTTATTTACGCTAACGCCCAGGCCAATGTCTGCTCAAGCAAACGGGCACCTTGGGTGGTTAAAATCGATTCCGGGTGGAATTGGTAGCCACAAACCCGATGCGCATCATGACGAACCGCCATGACCATCTCGCCAAAACGGGCGTTAACGGTTAATTCTGTTGGGATATTGCTGCCGACTAATGAGTGGTAGCGGGCAACCGGCAATGGATTTGGCATACCGGCAAACATCCCTTGTCCATCATGTTCAATGGCTGAAGCCTTGCCATGCAATATTTCACCTGCTTGACCTACGTGGCCGCCATAAGCTTCAACAATGGCCTGATGACCCAGGCAAATACCAATAATCGGTAGTTGGCCGCGTAAGCGTTGCAGTAATTCAGGCATACAGCCTGCTTGTGCCGGAGTGCCGGGGCCAGGGGACAACATCAACACCGGTTGTTCGAGTTGTTGCAGGCACTCAATAATGGTCTCGGCAGCAATGTGGTTACGATAAATCACCACGCGATGGCCACTGGAACGCAGTTGATCCACCAGGTTATAAGTAAAGGAATCGATATTATCGAGTAGCAAGATATCAGCCATTAGAACAGCTCCCTGGCATGGTGTGCGGTGGCAATCGCCCGTAGAACAGCACGTGCTTTATTGCGGGTTTCATCAGCTTCCGCTTGTGGAATGGAGTCGAGTACAACACCGGCACCGGCTTGTACGGTAGCGATACCGTCTTCGACATAAGCCGAGCGGATAACAATGCAGGTATCCAGGTCACCATGGGCAGTAAAATAGCCGACGGCACCACCGTAACTGCCACGTCGCGCACCTTCGCTGCCAGCAATCAATTGCATGGCCCGAACTTTTGGCGCGCCGCTCAATGTCCCCATATTCATGCAGGCTTGGTAAGCATGTAGCACGTCCAAGTCTTGGCGCAGCGTTCCCACTACGCGAGAAACCAGATGCATAACAAAAGAGTAGCGATCAACTTTAGTGAGGTCGGCGACATAACGGCTACCGGGCTCACAAATGCGCGCCAGATCGTTACGGGCTAAATCCACCAGCATCAAGTGCTCAGCAAGCTCTTTATGGTCAGTACGCATTTCCAGCTCAATACGACTGTCTAAATCGCGGTCCAACTCGCCATTGGCACGGCGGCCACGTGGGCGAGTACCGGCAATGGGGTAAATCTCAATTTGGCGGTTAGTGGCATCGTATTTCAGTGCGCTTTCAGGTGATGCACCAAACAGCGCGAATTCGTTATCCTGCATAAAGAACATATAAGGGCTGGGATTATGGTCTTTCAGGGTTTGGTAAGCCGCTAGTGGGGATGGGCAAGCTAGAGAGAAGCGGCGTGACGGTACCACCTGGAAAATTTCACCCTCACGAATGGCGTGTTGCAACTGACTGACTACCGCGCCATACTCTGCATCTGATTGGTTACACTGTAACGTCATCTCGGGTACTGCTTTGGCAGGAATCGGCTGTGGTGCTTGCTGTAACTGATGACTAATTTGCTCTAAACGGTTACTCAGACGCAGATGCTCGGCGAGATCTGGGGTGAACAGACTGGCTTGTAATCGAGTGGTGCGATTTTGATGATCCAACACTAACAAGGTTTCGGCTAGATAGAAGCAGAAATCCGGGCAACGGTTTTCATGGCGCAGTGGCGGTAAGTTTTCAAAACCGGCGACTAAATCGTAGGCAAACAGGCCGCCCAGGAACATGGCTTCGCGCTCGGCGACTGGGGAATCAACCAGTTTTAATAGCAGGCGCAGAGCATCAAAAACCGACAACGCCTGTAGGCGAGAGTCTTCATCTTGTACCGCAGTAATGACCGGGAAAGTGAGTTCACGACCATTAGGGCGCACTTGAATATCAACTTCAGCCGGTAACGCACTGTCTAACAAGGCTAATAAAGACGCGCCATTGCGAGTGAGCGCTTCAATGGTTACTTTCTGTCCCAATGCGGTGATCCGCAGTGCGCTATCGATAATGAGCAGACTTTTCAGGTTCTGTTTGCTGGTCACCTCTGCTGATTCCAGCAGTAAAGTGGCAGGGCGCGCGCCGCAAAGTTGATGAAACAGTGCAGTTGGGTCATCGCGGTAACACGCCGTGGCGGTGAGTAGCTGTAAAGTGGGGCGCGAAGTTTGCATCATTATTTGTTGATCCTGAAAAAGTAATTACGCCGAAATCTGTCCATAAAAAAGCCCGCTATTAGCGGGCTGAAGCAATCTGCACTGTCTGATGACTGATATGCGTGATTACATCGCCCGAGTGAGGGAGATGTGCCACCAACGCAGTAAGGAGATCAGGGTAGTTTTCATTTCAGTCATTGCTCTCTAGGATTGCTTTCATTTTATCCCCTTGGCTCTTGAAGCCGCTGGGGCGTTAGCTGCGTTCACTCATTACTGATGTAAGCTCATCGGGATGATGCCTACCTGCAACTCCAATATCTTTGGGGAACACAGTTATGCGACTCACTGTTCCGATCACCATTTTGGTACCTCGTGAACTTGTGTACTAGTTAACTGGTTCGCGAGATGAATGTCAAGCTCTTGAATGATTGTTTTTTTAATGAACTTGGTGTGGCTGGCGAGTACGGACCTCAATTAAGGTGCGTAAAAAGCTTATTAACGAGTATCATACTCAACCACGTTTTTTCTGGATTTTTGTTTTGGTTAATAAGACCGTTTTGATAAATAAACCCGTTTTGTCTGATAACGCCATCTTGCCTGGCTCGGCTGATTTACCTGATACAGCAGCCGGCTCAACGGCATTTACACTCTATGATTTGCATAGCCATACCACGGCATCGGACGGCTGCTTGACACCTGCGGCGCTAGTGATAAGGGCGGCGCAAATGCGGGTGGGCGTTTTGGCCATTACCGATCACGATACGACGGCGGGATTAGCAGAAGCGGCAGCCACTATTGCACAACAGCAACTGGCATTACGGCTTATCCCCGGCGTTGAAATTTCTACTTTATGGGAAAATCATGAAATCCATATCGTGGGACTCGGTATTGATATCCACCATGACAGTATTTGTACACTGCTGAGTGAACAATCCAACCATCGCTATGTGCGTGCGCAAGAGATCAGCGCTCGTCTGGCAAAAGCACGTATTCCTAATGCCTGGGAAGGGGCTAATCGGTTGGCGAGTGGCGGACAGGTGACCCGTGGGCATTTTGCCCGCTATTTGGTGGAGCTTGGGCTAGCCAGTAATGTCGGGCAGGTTTTTAAAAAATATTTAGCCAAAGGCAAGACCGGTTATGTTCCCGCGCAATGGTGTACAATAGAACAAGCTATTGATGCAATTAAGCAATCTGGTGGGCAAGCGGTGCTGGCGCATCCCGGCCGCTATGATTTAACCGCCAAATGGCTGAAACGGTTATTGGCACATTTTGCCGAGTTTGGCGGAGATGCCATGGAAGTCGCTCAATGCCAGCAAGCTCCGCATGAGCGAGCACAACTTGCCCAATATGCACGCGACTATAATTTACTTGCATCCCAGGGGTCTGATTTCCATCAACCTTGTTCCTGGATTGAGCTAGGCCGCAAATTGTGGCTACCTGCTGGGGTGGAGCCGGTATGGCGTGATTGGCCTATAGAGCCAGCCAACTCGAATGTTGAATGATGAGGTAGAGTCATGAGTCAATTTTTTTATATTCACCCGGAAAATCCGCAACCAAGATTAATCAACCAGAGTGTTGATTTTTTGCGCAAAGGTGGGGTGATTGTTTATCCGACAGATTCCGGTTATGCCCTTGGCTGCCGCTTAGAAGACAAATCGGCAATGGAGCGTATCTGTCGTATTCGCCAGTTGGATGGTAATCATAATTTCACGTTGATGTGCCGTGATTTGTCAGAGTTATCTACCTATGCCTATGTGGATAACACGGCCTTTCGCTTGATCAAAAATAATACCCCCGGCAATTACACCTTTATCTTAAAAGCGACCAAAGAAGTACCTCGGCGTTTGATGAATGACAAACGTAAGACTATTGGTTTGCGTGTGCCGTCTAATCCTATCGCGCTGGCGCTGCTGGATGTATTGGGTGAGCCATTAATGTCGACCACGTTGATGCTACCGGGTAATGATTTTGCAGAATCTGATCCTGAAGAGATCAAAGAACACTTGGGCAAACAAGTGGATTTAATCATCCACGGCGGCTCATTGGGCCAACAGCCGACTACTGTTATTGATTTGACGGATTCTTCACCTGAAGTTATCCGTGAAGGAGCGGGGGACGTCACGCCATTCCGCTAGGTTTGTTTTAGATATTCGCCGTTATTGGATACAGCCTATGTTGGATACGGTATCAATTCCTTTGTGAAATGCCCGTATCCAACCCGTTCACCAACCTCCCTCCCAGACCCAATCAAATTGCCGCTATCATGGCGCTATTCTCGCAGAGCATAGGGTTAATATAGCCAATTCCACCGCCAATTAATGACGCGCTATTACAGTAAGTTATTCTGCATAAATATATCATTCATCTGCTTATCTATTTTTCAGTATTCTTGGTATCATTCCTAGAGTAATCACTCGTTATTTCTGATGTTTAAGTGTATTTTTGTGGGCGCTAAACTAAATTCTCAACAATAATTAACTTGTTATTTATTTACCTATTTAATACTTTTTATGCACCAATATTTTTAAGACACATCCAATGAGAATTTAATTGTAAATATACCTTATTTGATATCATTTTAATTTGACGATCTTTTATTCTAGAGTTTAAACCCTAAAATAGAATAATGTTCTATAGGTGGTTGTTTTATGCTTGCTTTTAGTGTTATATGTCGCATTTATAAGAATTGCGATCATAAAATACAATAAATCCTTTTTTTGTGTATAATCGTGTGGTTTTAATTAAGGATTATCACAGAGTTCAAATCTGTGATGTTAAATAAAATATTCTTCATCAATAAATACTTACTGATTTTTTATTGGGTATGTTTTTGATTTTTGATAAATACCTATAACTAGTTAGTAAAACAGATGGCTTATTGGAAGTGTCTTATATATGAATGATATATTCATTCAAGATAATTCTTATGTTTTTTTGTTTTTAACTTATTGATATATATGAGCAATAAATTGTATCTGTATGATTTGTGGGATTATTCCTACGTATGTAGTCCTTGGCTCCTATATATCTATGTGATCTTGTGCGTTTATAATTTTCATTAATGATGCAATATCAGAGTTAAGCTATTCACCAGTGGACGCTTGTCAGGTTAATTACTTTCTATTCAAGTAAGGATATTGCTCGTTAATTATAATCCATATATAGAGATAACGTTGAGAGTCTTATGAATCGAGTATTTAAAGTCATTTGGAATAGTGCATTAGGTCGCTACGATGTTGCATCAGAGTTTTCTAAATCAAGCAAAAAAGCCAAATCATGTTGTTCAGGAACTGTCGCAACCACACTAAGTTTAACGGCACCTTCTTGTTTAAATCAGATGGCTATAACCTTAATGTTGGCCTTCGGAGCTAGCTCTGCTTTTGCCGCCGATATTACTGTTCCGGTATTTACCCCTGAAGTTGATTTTGAACAATCATTCACTGGCACAGGTAATACTTTATCGGGGAGCTTTAGTAACATTGCCCGAGGCGATGCCGGTTTTAAAAACAGTAAGCTAGGGGATATTCCCCCGGGGAATTTCCTGTATGGTGCTGAGAATCTGATCAGTAAAAATATTTTCAATTTAGGCGATATGGTGACTGAAACTTTCCTTGATCCGAAAGGAACCGGCGCATTAATTACTATTAATGTGTATAGCAGCACGGCGATGTCAATTAAACCATTGGCCGATTTTTCGGTGCCGGTTTCTTATGCGGTGGGTGAGAATGGTCAGTATGTGAACCGTAACTTATTTCATGTACAAGATAGCAGTGACCTGACAGTGAATGTGGGTAGCACCGCGGCGGGCTGGGTTAATGAGAGTACTAACTACTTTAGCGCTATTCTTAAAGGCGGTTTGAAAAGTCAACCGGAGGCAACAACCTCTTCAGGATTCTATGTTGACTCGACGACATCTGCTCAGAATACAGTTTTAAATTATGACGCTAAAACAGTCGTCAATCTGGGAAATAACAGTAATAACATTCGTGATAGCAGCACTTCAGTGGCCAATGCGGTCCTTGATGACTTTACCGGCACTTTCACCAGCCCTTATTTAGGTGCGCAGAATGTTCAAAATTTTGCTGATTTCCAAAATTACAATAATGCTTTGATTGCAGGTATTAAGAGTGGCGCGATTGTCTTAGACAGCAAAGGCTATCAGGCCGAACTGGCGCGTGCCTATTTTACCGGTACCGGCACTTCACCGAAAGTCACCCCTATTTATCTTGATATGGGTATTGATGCTAACGACGCCGTCAATCACATCGTTGATTCTAGTCGTGTTGCCTTTATTCATGGTGATGGTCAGCATGCCGTTGTGAATATTGGTACTGATGCCAATATTCAGGCTTTTAACACTGATATTTCAGTAGTGCGGCTCAATGATGGCGCGACTTTGAATAACGCGGGGACATTAGGTTCAGCCGCAGGCACTGTTCGTGGCACCAATATTATTTTCGCCACTGACAGTACAGTTATTAATGAAGCTACTGGGGTTCTGGATGCAGGGACTAACCCTGAGATGCTGGATTTCAAACCCGTACCGAGTGCCACATTGCCACTGGATGTCGCCAGTGGCAGTCATACTGCAATTTTGGCGAATGGGGCCTCTTCAGTCACTAACAATGGCGTCATAAACACGGCTTCTCGTGGCACCAGTGTTTATACCCGCGCAGCTATCATTGACGGTACCTCAACCTTCGTCAATAACGGCGCAATTAACATTGCTTCAACGGTCGATAAAGCACCTCCAGCAGGGTATCTGAACGAAGGGGTGAGTGTTCAGAAAGGCTCTACTTTCGAAAACAATGGCACCGTCTATGTGGGCCGCGAAGCTCAACGCTCGTTAGCGGACGTGGTTACCGACTTAGCAATAAAAACAGAGTCTTATGCGGTTAAATTAGTTCAAGATACCGTTAATCTGAGCAATATCGCCACTTTCATCAATAATGTGGGCGGTAAAATTGTCATTGGTAGCAAAACTGAAAACTCCACTGCAATTATTGCGCAAGGTGCCCGGACCGCTGTTAGTCAAAATGGCACTATTGAGCTCAATGGTGCAGGTGCAACGCCTGGGCAAAACGCGGCACAGAATATCGGTATTTCTTCGAGCTTGAACGCCACTAATGTTGTCAATAATGGCGATATTATTATCAATGGTATCAATACCGTTGGCATGAAAGTGCTGACAAACAGCGCCGCGACGAATGCGGGTAACATTTATGTCAATAAAGGACTTGATGCTGCCACCAATCTGGCCAACTACGGTATCCAGGCTGTTGGTGCGGGTGCTGTCGCTAATCTTTCCGGTCAGGTGAACCTTACGGGCGACGGCGCTATTGGCGTGGTGGCTGAAGATCAAGGCACTATCAATGTGACCGGCAATGGTCAGGTTGAGTTTGTTTCAGGTAAGAACCAAGTGGGGTACCTGATTTATGGTGCGGGGGCGAGTGTTAATAACACGGCAGTTGGTGCTGAAACAGTGTCAACCGAAGGCTCCACATTGTATCGCGTCGATAAAGGTGCCAGCTTTGTGGGAACGACTGCCTCGACTATGAATGCAATCGGCCAGAATTCATCATTGATTCAGGTCACCGGGGTGGGGAGTAACTTTAGTTCTGGTGCGCTAGATATGGTGCTCTCGGGTGAAGGTGCCACCGGGGTGAAAGTTGAAGGTGGGGCGAGTGGTACGATTACCGCCGATGCCAGCCTCACTCTCAGTGGCGATGGTGCTACCGCCGGTATCGTTGATGGCAATTATTACGGCTTGGATGGGATAGCGACCGGCGCTACCGGCAAGTCTGTTTTAACCAGCTCTGCAGTATTAACCACTGGCAACACCGCCTCCGGCGCCTATGGCTATATCGCTCGTAATGGTGGTGAGTTAATCCACAAAGGTACCATTGACTTTACTCAGCCTGACAGCACAGGTGTGCTGGTGGATGGCGGGATCCTGACAAACCAAAATTTGATCTCAGTGAATGGCACCGCGGTGAATATTCAGGGTGCTAATTCGACAGTCAATAACTCGGGTACCGTCAATGCGACTGATGGCACCGCCGCTTTCTTATTGGGGGCGGGCGCTAGCTTGACCTTGTCGGGTAATGGTGAAACCAAAGCCGGTGGCACGGCCCATGGTGTGCTGTTGGATACCGGTGCCACAGCACTGACTGTCGATGGTGCCACCATCACCATGACGGCCGGTGGTTCCGGTAATGCTATTGAGAACAAAGCCGAAATTTCAGGTATTCAGTTAAAAGACACCACGTTGACCGTGGGCAATGGCGCGGGTATTCGTACCGGTGCTTCAATGGCGGCCACTAACTCGGGCACCATCAATGTGAACGGCAGTGGTACCGGTATTTTGTTTGCCAATACCGGCGATACCATTACCGACAACACATTGGATATGTCCGACTCGGCTGACTTGGTGATTAACGTCAATTCCGCTGCGGGCAAAGGGATCGTCACTAACTCCAGTCAGAATCTGAAAACCGGTGCCAGTGTTAATGTCAATGATGCCGCAGGCGGTGCCGCTCTGATTGTGCAAGGCACCACCAGTGAGGTCGAGCAGTCCGGTAACTTGATATCACAGTCACTAACTAACCCAGTGGTGGATATCAACAACGGTTATGTCACCAGTTTCGTTAACAGTGGCGCGATCCATGCCAACAGTGCGGCACAGCAGGCAGTGGTGACCAATACCGGGAACGGTGTGGCCTTCACTAACCAGGCGGGCGGCAGCATTATTGGCCAGGTCAATTTATTGACTGGAAACAACACTGTCACCTTGATGCAAGGCAGTAAAGGGACTGATTTCACCACCGGCAGCGGTGATGACGAATTTATTCTGAAAGATCTGACACTGACTGATACTGGCGTGTTCAGTTCGCTGAATGGTGGCACAGGTAGCGACACCCTGACCTTTGACAACTCGGTGTATGCCCTGAGTGATGCCGATGCTATCCAGAATATGGATTACATCGACCTGATTAATAACTCCACACTAACACTGGATAATGTGCTGTTGGCGCTGGGCAATGCGCAGGATGACAATGCGAATACCGGTTTTAATCTGGGCGACGGCAGCCTGTTGCAGGTTAATAATCTGAATTCAGTGGACTTTAATAGCAAGTTGAATGGCCTAGGTACGGTCAGTGTTGATACCGCCGGTAATGCATTTAACTTTACCGCCAATGCAGCACAGAATGCCTTTAACGGCGTGTTGGCGCTGGGCAATGCTACTTTTGATCTGGCGGCGCAGAATACCACGGCGCTGGTCAATGCCACCTTGAAACTGGGTGCTGATAGCATCGCCACGGTCGCTGATGGGGTCCAGACGATTGGTGGGCTAATCTTTGACGGCGGTACCGCGAAATTTAACACCGGCACACCGGGTGAAACGGTAGCGAAAAGCACCATTCATACCACCAACGAGATGAACCTGCTGGGTAACGGTACGGTCGAGGTGAATATTGAGAGTGTCGATAACAGCCCGACGCCGGTCAATCCTGTCCTGCCTATTATGGAGCAGGATGATGCCAACACCCTGTTGCAACTGGCCGTCAGTGATGTGACGGTACAGGGCAATGGCGGTAATCTGGTGCTGCAAGACCAGTATGGCAATGTCATTACTGACGCCACCACGGCAGATATTGCCCAAAATGGCACCACGGTCGCCAAAGGAACTTACGATTATCGCCTGACCAGCGGTGTGAGTAACGATGGTTTGTATGTCGGTTACGGCCTGACGCAAGTTGAGTTGCTGGGTAGCGGTGCTGATGCATTGTCACTGTATGCCACCAATAAAACCGGCTCGGCGGCAGACTTGAGTGCCAAAATCACCGGCATCGGTGATCTGGCCATTGATACTGGCGCTGGCAATACCGTGACACTGTCTAATCTGGACAACGACTACACCGGCGCTACTGAGGTTCGCAGTGGAACCTTGCAGATGCTGAATGACAATGTGCTGGGGAATACGTCTCTGTTATCTCTGGCAGCCGATACTGTTTTTGATATGAACGGTCATAGCCAGACGGTGGGTGAATTGAACGGTACTGCCGGCTCATCATTGAACGTCAATGGTGGCAGTCTGACGCTGAGTCAGGGCGGTATTTCTGACGGTGAACTCACCGGTAACGGCGCGTTGACGATTACCGCCGATGTGCTGACGGTGAATGGTGCTAACACTGGCCTGAGCGCGGTGACCACTATTGCCAATGGCGCACAAGCGTTATTGAACAATGCCGCTGGTCTGGGGAATGGCGACATTATCAATGCCGGTCTATTAACATTGACCGGTGCGGCAGGTCAGTTGGTTAATGCGATTAGCGATACCGGAAGTGTGGTATTGCAAGATAGCAGCGATATTACTGCCAGTGGTGATAACAGCCGGTTCAGCGGCCTGTTTGATATCAATAATGCCAGCCAGTTAACCGTATCTCAGGCCGAGAATCTGGGCACGGCGTCCGTGACCAATAATGGTTCGCTGGTATTGAACTCAGATGCTAATTGGACATTGGCAAATAGCGTTACTGGCAGCGGCAGTCTGACTAAGAATGGTACTGGCACGGTATCGTTAACACCGTCTGCGGCCTATACCGGTCAAACTGACATTAACGCGGGCGGCCTGATCTTGGGCAGCAGTGTAGATCCAATGACACTGGCTAGCCAGCAAGTGAATATTGCCAACGGTGCCTTTATGGGCGGTTTTGGTGGTGTGGCGGGGGCGATTGATAACCAGGGCGTATTGTTTGTCGGCAACCCAACAGCGCCGGTGACGTCAATATTGAGCCGTCTGGCACCTGCCAGCAACGTATTTACGGTGGGGACGGATTTAACCAACAGCGGTACGGTGTTTATCGGTAACAAAACCAGTGACGGCACGGGTACCACCGGCAATCAATTAGTAGTGAATGGCAACTATATTGGTAACAACGGGTTACTGCATTTCAACACTGCACTGGGTGATGACAACTCTGCCACGGACAGCATGATAGTCAACGGCAACACCAGCGGAACCACCAATGTAAGTGTGGACAACGCCGGTGGTCTGGGGGCTAAAACGCTGAATGGTATTGAACTGATTCAGGTCAACGGCCAGTCAGACGGTGATTTCAAAAGTGGCCGTATTGTGGCGGGTGCGTATGACTATTCTCTGGTACGTGGTGTAGGGCAGAATGCGACTAACTGGTACCTGACCAGCTTGAGTAATTTGCCGGTTGACCCAGAAAAACCGGTAGATCCAGAGAGCCCGGTTAACCCAGGTGAAGAAACCAAACGTCCTGAAGCTGGCAGTTATACTGCTAACCTGGCTGCAGCGAACAATATGTTTGTGACTCGTTTGCACGATCGCTTAGGGGAAACTCAATATATCGACGCCCTGACTGGCGAGCAGAAAGTGACCAGTATGTGGCTGAGAAATGAAGGCGGCCATAACCGTTCACGGGATAGCAGCGGCCAGCTGAAAACCCAAAGCAACCGATATGTGATGCAGCTGGGTGGCGATATCGCACAGTGGAGTAACAATGATCTCGACCGGTTACATTTAGGTGTCATGGCGGGTTACGGTAACAGCAAAAGCAACACTCGCTCGAAATCCGGTTACCAGTCTGATGGCTCCGTTGATGGTTACACTGCCGGTGTGTATAGCACCTGGTACGCCAACAACGAAGATAAGTCCGGCTTATATGTGGACGGTTGGGCACAATACAGCTGGTTTAACAATACCGTGCAGGGCGAAGGTTTAACCTCTGAAGAGTACAAGTCAAAAGGGATCACCGCCTCGGTTGAAAGCGGCTACACCTTTAAGATTGGTGAAAACAAATCTAAGAATGAAACCTACTTTATCCAGCCGAAAGCGCAAATAACCTGGATGGGAGTGAAGGCTGACGAGCACCGTGAGGCCAATGGTACTCAGGTGAGTGGTCAGGGCGACGGCAATATCCAGACGCGTCTGGGGGTTCGTTCTTATATGAAAGGCCACCACGAAAGTGATAATGGTAAGGATCGCGAGTTCCAGCCGTTTGTGGAAGCCAATTGGATCCACAATACCAAAGACTTCGGTACCAATATGAACTCGGTTGATGTGAAGCAGGCCGGTGCGAAGAATATTGGTGAGTTGAAACTGGGTGTTGAAGGGCAATTGAACAAGCAACTCAATGTCTGGGGCAATGTCGGCCAGCAATTGGGTGATAAAGGCTATAGCGATACCGCGGTCATGTTAGGGGTTAAATACAACTTCTAATCGTCATCAGGCTTCATAAATAACGGTGCTTCGGCACCGTTATTTATGTGCCGCCAATGTAATGAAATTCCATTCTGAATAAACCAATATTGGAAATAAGGAATAACACAACGTCATGAGAGTCATTGTGATGAGTCATTGTGGCTTAACAAGGCTGTCCTTAGAAATAATAACTAAGGGAATACGCGATATTCTGGATAAACAGCAGGATATTCATGTTGAGCTACATTCCACCATTGACAGTAATTATATATATAACCCATCAAATTCACGAGATGTTGTTATTCTTGATAATACATCTTCAATCCAGTTATTAAATGCGATTGAACAGATCAGAACACTTAACCCGTTGGCTTTTATTATGGCTATTTGTAGTAAACCAGAGAGTTCCGGGGACTTTATTTGCTTGTCAGGGGCATGTGATGGGGTGGTATGTAAAACAGCCTCCATAGATAAGATAGAAACCATGATAATTAGGTTATTATCTTCACGAATCCTCCCTAAGAAATTTGACAGAATAACATTTTCAATAAAAATAAAGTCACAATTAACTCAAAGAGAGAATGAAATTCTTGAATATATATTATTAGATTTAAGTAATAGTTATATAGCAAGTGAGCTTGATATGAAAAATAAGACAGTGAGTGCACATAGACGTAATGTATATAATAAGCTAGGCGTCAAAGAAATTAACGGGATACTTAAGGTATTACTGATGCCCCAATGATTGGTAAGCTTTTTTTATGAAAAATGGATATTTCTATTCTCAATTTTGCTTTTGAATAACCAAGATAATTCTTAATCTTTTAAATCCACAAGATATATTAAACAATCCCCTCCTGGATATATATTGTTATTAATTTGCTGACGGAATGTTTTATTTCTTACAGCGAGTAATAATTGACATTTCATTTTTATGCACTGTGTCAACAATTTTGATTAATTTTATGTTTTTTTTGCCTTAAATTTAATTGGGTTGATCAACTGTTTTGTATAAATAATTTGAAATATAAAACTATCAATCATATAAAATACGATCTTTACATCCATTTCAAGATTATCAATCAGAATATTAAACTGGACTAATGAGATAAGATAGCGTTTAGATCTAACTTAAGGTCATTTGACAGCACAAAAGATCGCGATGTAGAGTGTCCCTGCTACATCTGTTGGATTGCATTCTATTGAACAAATGCGACTGATATCACTACACAGATATTTGGTGGAAATGATATTGGTACCAGGGTCGGCATATCCAATGGAAGGTTGAGTACTTATAAAGGATTAATGAGGGTATTTTATGAAAGCAGTGGCGATAGTGATTTTGATGGCAAGTGCAGTATTGGGAGGGTGCAGCACGCAAGCAAAGGTTGACTCCGAGAAGCAGACCGCAGCCATTATTAAGAAGAGTACCAACGATCAGTGCGTCAATAATTTCTCCATGGTCAAAAAACTGAATACCAATGAGTTTGGGGTATTTAGAGGGCAGTTTGACCAAATCAATGATATGTACGCATTCTTGGAACAGAATAGAAATATCTTGGATAATGATCCTAAGCAGCTCATTTCTCTGGAACTGGATTCAAAACTTAAAATGGTGTGTGCCAGAGTTAGAAATACTGCGTTCAACGAAGTACAAAACAAAGTGAATTATCTTTCACGGATCTAGCCTTTTATTCAATAAGACACAGTGACATTTGCTATATGCAGTAATTATAACAATCCGTGTGTTTATGTTTTGCATTTTATATGATTATCATTCTCATCTTCTGGTTGGGATAGATATTGTATTTTATGACAATGAAATATTTCTAATATAGCCATTAGGATTAGAGCAGTTTAGTTCGCTAAATTGCTCATTTCTTTTCGTAATCCACATTATTGCAAAATCAATAAAATTGAGTTTATTGGGTGAGACACAGAATAACATCATTAATATTAATCAATGATGATTATATCTATGTCTGTCAATAATAAAACGGCTTGTATCTATGCGGTAACGGATATCGCCATTCAAAATCGGAACTTTGAATTCACTATGAACGGTTTCCATTCAAATAAATCACTTATGCGAGTAGTTGCAATTAATACCTTATTAATGCAACTACTGCTGCCCATAACTATAGCTTTCACACCGCTAATATCGCTATCTGCACGTGCAGATGAATTAGACGAGATAATGGCGAAGATGCGGTCCTCCGAAATACTGGTTGAGCCCATGGCGGTGGCACCTAACACTTATTCTGAACAGCCCAATAATCATCTTGAAAAACCCGCTGTTCCTTACCAATATCAACCAGCGAATCCTTTCATAGGGAATGAAGCTCCATCTAATGTGCCGCAGGGCAGTACGTTACCTAATTTAGGCTCCGAAGATTTATCGCAAGCCGAGAGCACGAGCGCGAATAAATTTAATCTTACCGAAGATAACGTTGCCAGCACCGCCACCCAATTCTGGGGCGTGATGGGCAGCGAGAATTCAGGGCGAGCGGCAGAAAGTGCGGTGAGAGGCGTATCCTCTGGCTTGGCGGCGCAAGCGGCCTCTGATTGGCTCAGTCAATTTGGTCATGCCAGAGTGCAACTTAATTCCTCCGGCACTGGCAATGCAGATATTTTACTGCCGCTGGTTGAATCACAAGACAACCTGTTATTTGGTCAATTAGGTGTGCGTTACGATGGCTACCGGACGACAAATAATGCTGGCATCGGGGTTCGTCAATTTACCGAAAACTGGATGTTGGGCGTCAACAGCTTTTATGACTATGACCTGACGGGCAAAAATAGCCGGGTAGGGGTCGGAGCTGAAGCCTGGACTGATAATCTTAAGTTCTCCGCCAATGGCTATTTTCGTTTAACTGACTGGCACCAATCGGTGCTGTCTAATATGGAAGATTATAACGAGCGCCCGGCAAATGGCTTTGATGTCAGGGCTGCGGCCTATCTGCCTGCTTATCCCCAACTGGGCGGCTCATTAATGTATGAGAAATACTTCGGCAAAGGTGTCGCGCTCAATAGCGGCAGCACTAGCCCGGATGATTTAGGCGACTCACCATCAGCCGTGACCTTGGGTGTAAATTACACGCCAATCCCGCTAGTTACCGTCGATGTTGCTCATAAGAAAGGCCAAAACACCTCAAATGAACTGCAGGTTGGTTTGAACTTTAATTACCGCTTCGGTGTGCCTTGGATTGATCAAATCAATAAAGACACAGTTGCTTTGATGCGTAGCCTTGCGGGCAGCCGTTATGATTTGGTTGATCGTAATTACAACATCGTCATGCAGTATGAAAAGCAGAACCTGATCAATTTAACGCTGCCGGAAACGATTTCAGCCCATGCGCTGGAAAATGTCACCTTAACCGGGAGCGTGGCCTCTAAATATGGTGCCGCTCGGGTTGAATGGAGTGCTCCGATATTGATTACTACCGGTGGCGCCTTGACGCCACTGGCGATGGAATCCGCTTCAATCACACTCCCAGCCTACCAACACCTGCAAAATATCAATAGTTATCAAGTCAGTGCTGTTGCCTACGACATTCGTGGCAATAAATCTAACACGGCAACCACTCAAATTATTGTGCAGGAATCACCACATCAGATTGCACTTAATGTCGTGGGTTCAAGCACCTCCGCCACGGCGGATGGCAGCGCATTAGTCACTTATCGGGCCTCTGTGGTTGATACTGCTAATGGGGCAAATACGCCAATGGCTGGGATGAATATTGCCTTTAATGCCACCATTGGTGACGTTGTCACGCCATCAGCTGTAACAGATAACATGGGGCGGGCAACTGTTTCGGTTAAAAGTACCCTGGCAGGCGCTGGGCAGGTCCATGCCGTATTAGATAATGGCAACAGAGCGCAAGCCGCAGTGATGTTTATGGCGGATGAAAGCACGGCAACTATTCTTGGCGAAAATCTCACGGTGCTAAGCAACAATGCGCTGGCAAATGGTCTTGCCACTGACAGTGTTCAGGCCAGAGTAACCGATGCTAATGGTAACCCTGTTCCTAACCAACTGGTCAGTTTCGTTGCGGATAACGGCGCCACACTCTCATTATCCAGCGGCATTACCGACACCAACGGGGCGATCATTGTCACGGCGGTTAACACCGTGACGGGCGTAACCAACATCACGGCTACGTTAAATAGTTCGAGCCAAAGTGTTGCGGTTAACTTTATCCCAGACAGTGGTACGGCGACCATTGTTGACGGAGCACTTAGCGTGCTTACCGATAACGCACTCGCGAATGGCAGTGTCAGTAATCGAGTGAAAGTGGTGGTGACCGATGCCAGTGGCAACCCGATTCCTAATCTTGCCGTTAGCTTTGTGGCGAGCAATGGGGCCCATATTGCCGCTAATGGGACGACCGGGGCTGATGGTTCTATCACGCAATCGCTGACCAATACGACCGCAGGTGTGACGCGAGTCACTGCTTCGGTTAATGGCGTTAGCCGGGCGGTAGATGTCACCTTTATCCCCGATAGCGGGACAGCCACCATCGTCAACGGCGCACTGACCATCACCATAGATAATGCGCTGGCAAATGGTATCGCCAGCAACGAAGTGAAGGCGATAGTCACCGATGCCACCGGCAACCTCATACCTAATCAGGTTGTGACATTCCTGGCAGATAACGGTGCGGCGATGGCTGGCAGTGGTACCACAGGGCCGGATGGCTCAGTGACTCTGCCGCTAACAAACACCACAGCAGGTGTGGTGCATGTCACCGCCACGGTGAATGGTCACAGCCAAAGTGTGAACGTGAATTTTGTTCCAGATAGCGGCACGGCAACCATTGTGAGTGGTGCATTCACTATTGTAACTGATGGTGCGCTGGCTAATGGTGTGGCGACCAACTCGGTAAAAGCGGTGGTGACCGATGCCAGTGGCAACCCGATCCCTAATCTTGCCGTCAGTTTTGTGGCGAGCAATGGGGCTAATATTGCCACCAGTGGCACGACGGGAACTGATGGTTCAGTGACTCTGCCACTGACCAGCACCACTGCCGGGGTCAGCCACGTTACTGCCACCGTCAATGGCAATAGCCAAAGTGTGGATGTGAACTTTATTCCTAATAGCGGCACGGCAACGATTGTCAGTGGGGCATTGAGTATTGAAGTTGATGGCGCACTGGCAAATGGTATCGCCACTAATCGCGTGAAAGCGATCGTGACCGATGCCGAAGGGAACTTGGTGCCGAATCTGCTAGTGAATTTCAGTGCAGATAACAGTGGGGTGATCGCGGCTAGTGGCACTACCGGTGCCGATGGCTCGGTTACCTTAACTTTAACCAACATCAAATCCGGTGTAACTAAGGTGACCGCCAGCGTCAATGGCAATAGCCAAAGTGTCGATGTGAACTTTATTCCTAACAGTGGTACAGCGACCATTGTCAGTGGTGCATTGAGTATCGAAACCAATGGCGCATTGGCTAACGGTGTGGCGACCAACTCGGTGAAAGCAATAGTGACCGATGCCGAAGGCAACTTGATACCCAATCTGTTAGTGAATTTTGTCGCTGATAATAGTGGCGTGATCGCAGCCAGCGGCACTACCGGTACCGATGGCTCGGTTACCTTAACCTTAACCAACATCAAATCCGGTGTGACTAAGGTGACCGCCAGCGTCAGTGGCAATAGTCAAAGTGTGGATGTGACCTTTATTCCTAACAGCGGCACGGCGACCATTGTCAGTGGGGCACTGAGTATCGAGACCGATGGCGCACTGGCTAACGGTGTGGCGACCAACTCGGTGAAAGCGATCGTGACCGATGCTGAAGGGAACCGGATACCGAATCTGTTAGTGAATTTCAGTGCAGATAATAGTGGCGTGATCGCCGCCAGCGGCACTACCGGTGCCGATGGTTCGGTTACCTTAACCTTAACCAACATCAAATCGGGTGTAACTAAGGTGACCGCCAGCATCAATGGCAATAGCCAAAGTGTCGATGTGAACTTTATTCCTAATAGCGGCACGGCAACGATTGTCAGTGGGGCACTGAGTATCGAGACCGATGGCGCATTGGCGAACGGTGTGGCGACTAACTCGGTGAAAGCAATAGTGACCGATGCTGAAGGGAACCTAATACCCAATCTGCTGGTGAATTTCAGTGCTGATAACAGTGGAGTGATCTCGGCCAGTGGCACCACCGGCGCAGATGGTTCGGTTACCTTAACCTTAACCAACACCAAATCCGGTGTGACTAAGGTGACCGCCAGCGTCAATGGCAATAGCCAAAGTGTCGATGTGAACTTTATTCCTAACAGCGGCACGGCGACCATTGTCAGTGGGGCACTGAGTATCGAGACCAATGGCGCATTAGCTAACGGTGTGGCGACCAACTCGGTGAAAGCAATAGTGACCGATGCCGAAGGCAACCTGATACTCAATCAGCTAGTGAATTTTGTCGCTGATAATAGTGGCGTGATCGCGGCCAGCGGCACTACCGGTGCCGATGGCTCGGTTACCTTAACTTTAACCAACACCAAATCCGGTGTAACTAAGGTGACGGCCAGCGTCAATGGCAATAGCCAAAGTGTGGATGTGAGCTTTATTCCTAACAGCGGCACGGCGACCATTGTCAGTGGCGCACTGAGTATCGAGACCGATGGCGCGCTAGCAAATGGTATCGCCACTAATCGCGTGAAAGCGATCGTGACCGATGCCGAAGGGAACCGAATATCGAATATGTTAGTGAATTTCAGTGCCGATAACAGTGGCGTGATCGCCGCCAGCGGCACCACCGGCGCAGATGGCTCGGTTACCTTAACCTTGACCAACACTAAGTCGGGTGTGACTAAGGTGACCGCCAGCGTCAATGGTAGCAGTCAAAGTGTGGATGTGAACTTTATTCCTAACAGCGGCACGGCGACCATTGTCAGTGGGGCACTGAGTATTGAAGTGGATGGTGCACTGGCTAACGGTGTGGCGACCAACTCAGTGAAAGCGATAGTGACCGATGCTGAAGGGAACTTGATACCGAATCTGCTGGTGAATTTCAGTGCAGATAACAGTGGCGTGATCGCGGCCAGCGGCACTACCGGTGCCGATGGTTCGGTTACCTTAACCTTGACCAACACTAAGTCGGGTGTGACTAAGGTGACGGCCAGCGTCAATGGCAATAGCCAAAGTGTCGATGTGAACTTTATTCCTAACAGCGGCACGGCGACTATTGTCAGTGGGGCACTGAGTATTGAAGTGGATGGTGCACTGGCTAACGGTGTGGCGACCAACTCAGTGAAAGCGATAGTGACCGATGCTGAAGGGAACTTGATACCGAATCTGCTGGTGAATTTCAGTGCAGATAACAGTGGCGTGATCGCCGCCAGCGGCACTACCGGTGCCGATGGTTCGGTTACCTTAACCTTGACCAACACTAAGTCGGGTGTGACTAAGGTGACCGCCAGCGTCAATGGCAATAGCCAGACGGTAGATACCACCTTTATTCCTGATGCCAGCACCGCCAGTGTCAGTCTGGCAGCGGTAATCGGTAATATGCCAGCAGATGGTACTGCACTGAATAGTGTCAAAGCCAAAGTTATCGATGCATTTGGTAATGCAGTGGCGAATCAATTGGTTAGCTTCAATGCGACTAACAGCGCAACGATGGCTGCCAATGGAACAACAGATAGTAATGGTGAAGTTATTATGACGGTCGTTAGTGCCAACCCAGGGGACAGCACCGTGACGGCAACCATCAATGGCACCACTGATACAGATATTCTGACGTTTATTCCGGTGCCATTCAGTGTGAAATTCGTTTTAACAATGTAAGGCGATAGTGAAATAAATGGCCGTATAGAGGGTATATCAATAGCGTTAATATCCTCTATACGCCGCTTAATAGTTAAAAAGACGGCGATATTCTTTGCCAGAACTTATGCCGACTTTGTCATTACCTTATTTTGGATATTTACTATGAAATTATTTAATCTATTAGCATTCACATTAGCCTTTTCTGTATTACCCAATGTGGCACTAGGTCATTATCAAGTTGAAAATCCGCGCACCAGCTTAAGTGAGCTCACTTTTGACTTAAAGCATTATTATTTATCTGGTCACGAAACTCATCCTAATACTTGCAAAATGAAAGCAGGGACAGGAACTCAATCGTTACAATCTTGCAAATTGGTCTATGTATTTAATTTAGTCACAGGAAGTACCCTAATACAACGAGGTGAGGTTGACCTTCGGGGCGATGGTAGTTATGACCTTGAATTGTCGAATGCAGCTACTCACTATGATTCACTTAGAGTTGCGGAGGCCCATGGTGTTGTTCTCAATCAACATGTATCAATCCCATATGCCGAAATTTCCAAGTTAGTTGGCAGTAATGGGCAGTTTATTGTTATAACCTCTTCAGAGGGGTATTCATGTATTAATGGTGCCAATTGTACATTGGCTAGCGGGGGGACCGGTTATACAACCAATACCATTAACTTGAGTCAACAAAATCTTGATGTTGCTTGTGAGGCCAGTGCATCCGGGCCTCTTAGTCTTGAGAATACTTTGAGTGGCGATCATCTCTATTTATATAACAGCAGCGCATCACGATTGTCGCAAAATATTGGTGCGATAAGCTTATCGGTTAATTGTGTTAACTGGTTATCAACGGCAAAAACTAAAACGCTGAACTTTTCTATTACGCCTAATACAACAATAGCAAGCGGCGGCAATACTCAAGTGACTTGCGGTGCCTACCGTGATGCAAATGCGGGGACTGCCGCTGGATATTCATTCTCGCGCCCAATCAGTGTCGCAGGATTTGACGGTATTTCCGAACAGTATGATACCGACAATATTTATTATGGGCTTTATGTCACATCACCATCGACATCAGCCGAAACATCTCTTGACTTAAACTGCGCACTTTCGGGGCAATATACCCTTAATTAAGCCAATATATTATCTGGCGATTTTATTATTAATGATAATTTCGCCTAAATATTCATAACTTCACGAGGAAGTTACTATGAATAAATCCATTTCAGCTCTAATTATTGATCAGCATCCTTTAATAAGACATGTGGTGAGGGGGCTTATAGAATGCAAAGGAGGGAGAGTTTATGAGACAGGCGAAGAGTTAGAATCGCTTAAGATGGCCAGCATTTATAAACCGAGCATCATTGTTATAGATTTTGTCGGATATAAAAATATTCAACTTAATCTGATTCAAAAGTTGATGCTGATGTCACCTGAGTCAAGGGTGCTTATTTACACCTCTTTAACCTCAATGTATTACCTAAAAAAGTGTCTTGGGATCGGGGTTAGTGGATACGTATATAAAAAGGATGATGTTATTAATCTTGATGGTGCAATTGATGCCGTTATATCGGGATATTGCTGCTTCCCGCAGCTAGATATGTCAGTAACCGCATGACCGTCCTAAAGGTTTTCCTACAAGATTAATGGCGATATGGTTATAACCCTATGAATAAATTGACATCATATTCACTTTATCTCTTCTGGTTTATCTGGCTGTTCTGTCTTTTCAGTCTGGTTATTGTTGAAACATTTCCAGACTTTATGAACTACATACACTCAATTTATCTCGGTGCCATTGTCTCTGAAGAGACGTATGACTCGTTAATTTCGCTCTCATTATGGTTATCACTTATCTCCGCGATGGTTGCCATGTTTTTTATAAATGTATTTTTAAAAAAATTAAGAAGATTTAGATAAATAAAATTTAACCTAAGTGTCTAAAAGGAAATAAGCGCTATGGAAGAGAAGCTTGCAATCATTCAACACCCTTGTTTTTATACTCGTTTCACTCTGGAACGTATTTTAAAAAAACTATTAATGAGTGAATCAGTCAAGATAGCCGCCAGTATCAGCTCCCTGACTGATTGTTATGATAATTTGGTCAAGTTTCCGGCAGTACATTTGGCTATTCTAAATCTACGCGGTGAGGATTATACCTCTGGCGATAGTCTTAGTCTGGTGGTTGATTGGTTGCGTATACATCGCCCAAACTGTCGCGTCATTGTCATTGCCGATGAATTTTGTGTCTATCTGCTAAAACAATATTTCTATGGGGTGGAGCAGGTCTACGCCGTCATTGCCCAAAATGCGCCTCTGAGCCAATTTGTTGCTCAATTAAACCGGGTATTTTCAAACCCGCCAGCACTCAGTAAAAAACGCCCCTGTATATTATCGAAGCGAGAAAGAACCGTTTTGGCCCTGTTACTGCAAGGCAAATCGAACAATGATATTGCCAGTCACTTGGCGCTAAGCAACAAAACCGTTAGCTATCACAAACGCAGTGCGTTGGGGAAATTAGGCATCAACACATTACAACCGATGCTGATGAATGCAGGGATTGTTTCACAACTATTGAATGACATTAGCCCGGAGCCACAATATGCGACGGCCTAAACGGTGGTTGCCTATACCGTAATAGATTGATTACCCAAAGTTCTTTCCTCTAATCAAGACTGTGTTGAATATATCAGATTTATACATGATTAACTGAAGATACATTTCACAGCAACTGGAAGTTGAAATTAATTCGATATGTCAGCAACCCGCAATTACCAGAGATATTTCACCAAAAAAATCGCCGAATTTCTCCACGAAACAACTCCGCTGATGCGAAGTAGTCGTTATTTCTTACCGCCTCGTTCATCACCTTCCAGAATCGCTATACCGGGAATTGCTTGAGCTAACGCATGTGCAGCGATGTGAGAGGATGGCGGGAATAATCCCGCCACCTACTTGATACGCCTTAACAGGCCACTGCGTTAATTACCACTCAACGCGAAAACCTGCGTTGACTTGCCAGTTGGTATCAAAATTTCCGCCTGCTGATTTTTCCAGATCAACATACAGTCGCGAATTGTTGTTCTGCGTCAGCTGGATATTAGCACCGATACCGTAGTTGACCCAAGTATCGTCACCACCTTCGCTGACTGTCAGCGTTGCATCTTTACCACGCACTGAAATATCGCGATCGCCGGCAAATTCATGGAGCAAATCCACTTTCAGATAAATATCGCTATTGGGCTGTTCATCAAAACGATGCCCCATTCTGAACCCTGCGCGGCCAATGACGCTGTCGATATTTTTCTGGTCAACCTTTAAACCACTACTGGTCGTATATTTTGCATCATCAAGATAGGTGTAAATAAGCTGAGCTTGAGGCTCAATAAACGACGTTTTTGCAATGGTAAACTCGCGGCCATATTCGACGCTGGCACTGATAGACCAGGTGCTGGAATCACCTGTTCCGCCATAGCCATAGACATTACGATAATCAAAGTCACTGTCGTGATGGCTATATTTTAAAACCAGATCAACATAGTCTTGTTTCTCTGGTCGGCTCCATGCAGTATACAGTGAACCACCGAAGCTTTTATTATCACCTGAGCCGTAGTCAAAATCGGCTTTACCTTTCATATAATGTGCAGCAATACCGCGGGTGAAGATGGAGTTTTCATCCTCCTCTTTATTATCGTAACCAAGCTGCCAGAAGTTATATTGATTTTTAAAGTAACTTCCATTTCGGCTTTCTATTTCACCGCCTTTATAGCGGAGCCACAGCCCATTCTCCTGTTGGTTATTGCGTAGTTCACCCAGGCGTTTATTCAAATTATCAATTTCAAGACGCGCGGTAGCGGCAGTATAGTTTATGCTGGCGTTCGCAATTGCGGTATTACTTCCCGCACTGGCTTTCGTGGAAATGCCTGTAATATACCAGTTCGTGCCGTATTGACTATCCGGGTCGCCTTCCCGGATATCTGAACGAAGCAGCGGTTTATAGTCGTAAACGTACTCATTGGTGATATCGATTTTATCGTAAGCAACGAAGTTAACATTGTTTGCCGCATCAGCGACCCAAATATCTTCTTTAAGATCTGCCAGCTTATCAACATTTAATGCTTCAATGGCGTGAGTTCCCCCCGTACTGCTATTAACAACTGCGATAAAATCGCTGCCATTACGGCGCTGTCCGTCAGTTTTGCTGGTATTGACATCCATCAGGAAAATACCATCATTGCCACGCAAATCATGGATCTTGACGGTTTCGTTAATACTTTGATTGGTATGCAAATTATAGCCATGCAGGTTCACAGTACCGCCATTTTTTAGCGTAATAGCACTGATCTCGGCGTCTTTTCCATCCGGGATCCAGTGTGCACCATTCATGAATACAGCATTTAGATCTCCGGTCCATTTCCCAGAAGTAGGGTCACGATAATTGACTTCATGACCATGCCAGTAGGAGTTAGTACCATTGAGGACAACGTTAATTTGGCTGGTGTTGTCGTACAATTTGTCACCAAAATCGATATTCCCCAGAATATTTACTTGGTGATTACCTGTCTGGTTAATATTAACACTACCGCCTCGTTTCGCACTGATTGCATCGCTTTTTGAAGAGCCTTCAGGATAGCCGCTATTGTTATCCATACGTTCCTGAAAATTACTGGCATAAGTATTAATATAAACTTTTCCGCCGTTTACCGTTATAGAAGTATCCTTTCCATTTGCATAAATACCATTATTGGCTAATGTTGCCTTTTCCCCGCTTTCTGTATGATCAACACTGGAACGAATATAAAGATCGCCGTTTATAGCTATATTAGCCCCGAGATCAGCAAAGAGTGCTGTATTGTTATGATTGTACTTAGATTTAACCGTAAACTCGTTCTCAAGTTTGAAATTATCAACGGTGACCTTCGTGTCTGCACCAGTTGCGGCTAAACCAAAAAAAGCCAAACCACTCTGGTGATTTTGTTCTGTCTCTCCTTTAATCGAGACGGCATAATCACCAATATTATAATTCCCGCCGATTTCTCTATCCCTAAGGTCACCAATATACACTTCAAGGCCATTATTTTCGCCAGTAGCGGGGTTATTAACAGTAACGTTAATATTATAATCTTTACTGTCCTGAATAGTATCTTTGATAACTATACCATGCTGATTTTCTACCTTATTTTTAAAGGAAAGGTCGTAGTCTTTCGCTACAGCCTGACCAGCGAGCAAAAGTTGGCCTACCGTGCAAGATAATGCTAACGGCACTATATAGTTAATATTTATCTTACGTTGACTCACGTTTACAACTCCTCGAGACATTATAAAATTGACAAAACGTCAGAAAAATAAAAGCAGAATGGAATCATCATAAATTAATGACCATCATCCTTAATGGCGATTAATTATTTTATAATAATTGCAGAGTCGTCAATCTTTTTAATTCTTACATACAAAACTTTACATAATTTGTTTTTTCTTTAAATAAAGACTTTATTCATTAAGCTCATCCGAAAGTAAAATACTCAATGATAAATAGTAAAGGAGGTGATTATTCTGGAATGTCTTATTATCAACTAAAAATAAACCATTTTTTTAAAGATAAACTATTATGTTTATAATTAATTTACATTAATTACCTAAAGGCAGCTAAAATATAAAAGTAGCCAAACTAATCTTGCGTTTTTGATATAGACGGTGTTCGTAAAGTTATTGGAGTAGCTGTTCATCATGTAGGTTTTGATGCAAAAGGTAGCTTTCAATTTTCCATATTCAAACCGTTATAATAATGTCACCGGAACCTGAATGTTCTGGTCAATCAAATCACACCTTCCCTGGTATTACCTTTAATGCTCAAATTTCCCCAGAAGCCCATAAAAAATGAGAGGATGACAAAAATTATTCCTCCCACGAAGTACCCGTTGTGGCGGTAAAAATTCAAAACTCGTCTTTTCATACAGGGAGAACTCTAAGTGTTGGGCCATCGATGATTAAGTACTAAGCTTCATTGCCGCTTCTGCCATGACTTCCCGTAGGGGAAGTCATTACGCCACCTCAGGTCTATCGCTGTTTCAGCGAGCAGGTTGTACCTACCCGCAATGGAACAGCCATCAATATGGAACCCCATTGTTGTGAACGAAAATCCATTTACCATCTGCAACAATGGCTTTCAAATCATCGTCTGGATAGTTGACTTCGGTTTCTGAAGTCCTGTCGCCAACCTCAAGGTAAACAACATCTTCTGCTGACTCATTTATCAGGCAGTGACCATTGCCGTTGCCAGCCTTGAAACCTGCGCACATTCCTGGAGCGAGTTTTGTAAAACCTTCATCAGTATGCAAAGTAGGATTTCCATGCAGGATATATATGAACTCATCTTGTTTTGTGTGGGCGTGCCGCAGTGCTGATGTTGCACCTGGGCTTAGACGGGTGTAGTTGACGCCAAAATTTGTGAGGCCAAATAAATCACTAAGGGGATGCTTCTCTTTGCCGGACACTCTGGACGCAAAGGGTTCTGGATAGCTCGAAGGTTTGGAGCTAATAGGTGTTGTTGATGCAACCAGGGCAACGGGATTAATAGTTTCAGGCATGGACGCGTTCCTTAACGTATGAAATTAAAGGTAATTAAATTGGCATTGATTACACTCATATTTCCTGTTATTTGCCAGTAACTTCAACATAAAAGCTCAGTATCAATTTGATTGTAGACCAGTAAAAATAGTAACGAGTCACCAATAATCGACTGGCTGAAAATATCCGAGGACAATAAAACATATTGCTTTACGTCACGCTGAAACGGGCTAGAAGAAGCACAAAGAATTCACAGCGATCTTCCGTTCTCAAATGCGCCTTGGTTACTAATGCTGAGTAATTCATTGCTATTGGGTTATCTAACATTGGAAAGCCTGAAATTAATATAAAAAAATCCATTGCGCTCTGTGGTAAACTTAGGCCTGTTGTTCACCAATTTGGTGTCCATATTGTGTGCCTTAATGTTGTAACTCATTGAGATCTAATGAAACATTAAGCTAACGTATTGATTCTATAGTTAAAACTGACGCCTGTGAAGGCGACATTAGAGGTTGCTCAATGAGCGAGAAGTCAGAAGACCAAAAATTACCAAACTCAAAGCCACAAAGCCCTAAACCACAGGGCGATAAAGTTGTGGGTGAAAAATTACAGAAAATCTTGGCACGAGCCGGTCATGGTTCTCGTCGAGAAATCGAAACAATCATTCAGCAGGGCCGCGTCAGCGTTGATGGTAAAATATCAAAGTTGGGTGATCGTGTTGAAGTCACTCAGGCCACTAAAATTCGCCTGGATGGCCATCTTCTTTCTATTAAAGAGTCTGAAGAAGCCGTCTGCCGAGTTCTGGCGTATTACAAGCCAGAAGGTGAACTTTGTACTCGCAATGATCCTGAAGGCCGCCCAACGGTGTTTGATCGTCTGCCAAAGCTGCGTGGTTCGCGCTGGGTAGCGGTAGGCCGTTTGGATGTGAATACCTCCGGCTTATTGCTGTTCACCACTGACGGTGAGCTGGCCAACCGCCTGATGCATCCAAGTCGTGAAGTTGAGCGCGAATATGCGGTGCGGGTATTTGGTCAAATTGATGATGAAAAAATCAAGCAACTGAGCCGTGGTGTACAATTGGAAGATGGTCCTGCGGCATTCCGCACCATTAAATTCCAAGGTGGCGAAGGGATTAACCAGTGGTATAACGTCACTCTGACCGAAGGGCGCAATCGTGAAGTTCGCCGCTTATGGGAAGCTGTCGGCGTGCAGGTTAGCCGCCTGATTCGTGTTCGTTATGGTGATATCAATCTGCCAAAAGGTCTACCACGTGGTGGCTGGACTGAATTAGATCTGAGCGCGACTAACTATCTGCGCGAACTGGTTGAACTGGATTCTGAAACTGTCAGCAAGCTGCCGGTAGAAAAAGACAGACGCCGGGTGAAAGCGAATCAGATCCGTCGTGCAGTTAAACGCCATACTGAAGTCGCTGGCCGTCAGGTTGCTGGCCGTCAAGGTTCAGCACGCAAAGGCTCCACTCGTCAAAATGCGGGTAATGCAGCTCCAGCAGCAACGGCTGGGCGTCGCGGGTCGAACAAGCGCGGGTAATCGCCAAAATGGGAAGAAATAACTTTCTTCCCATTCGTTATTTCTAATATCACTCAATTTCCTGCCTTTCCTCTATTTCACTTTTCTCCCTAAAGTATAAAAAACTGACACTGATTGTTTCGAATATATAAACTACCTATCAGGAAAGGTTTGACAGCATAAACATTAGGTCAACCATCACCGGATAGCTCTGGTCTTATGCTATTTCAAATGGCTACAGTGCTCTTGGGGAATATATAAATACCCCATCAGATTTAAACTCTAAGGAGCATTACCATGAAAAAATCTCTGTTAATGACCAGCACAGCAATCTTATTTGTTGTCGGTACCGGATTTTCCTCAATGACTTATGCTTGCAGTGGCCCGCACTCCCACTACGGTGATATTTGTGAAAAAACTTGTAGCCCTCTTTCACAGCCTTGGAAAACACTTTGCTATTTTGGTAGCACCCAGCAAAAGACACCACCGACAGGCCAGGCTACCTCCGCGATGGGAACTTTAACGCCAGCTATGGGAATATTAACACCCGCAAATATGCCGGTACTTTTCTCAGGAGAGGAACAGTAGGGAATATCGGTTAGCGATATTAGGATGTTCTTTAAAGATAAATGCCGCAGGCTTTTCCCCGCGGCATCTTTTTGTTATTGAAGCGGGGCGGTAATCACCAATCAATACCTTGCTGAGCTTTAATTCCAGCATCAAAGGCATGTTTGACCGGACGCAATTCACTGACTGTATCTGCCATTTCCAACAAGTCTCGATGGCAACCACGACCGGTAATGATGACAGTTTGATGGGCAGGGCGCTGTTTTAGTGCATTCACAACTTCATCCAGTGGTAGATAGTCATAAGCCACCATATAAGTCAGCTCATCCAGTACCACTAAGTCCAGCGATGGGTCAGCTAACATACGCAGCGCGTGTTGCCAAACCCCCTGACAGGCGGCGGTATCCGTTTCTCTATTCTGTGTATTCCAGGTAAACCCGGTTGCCATCACCTGAAACTCAACCCCATGTTGTTGCAGTAGATTTTTCTCACCGTTTGGCCACTCGCCTTTTATAAACTGTATGACTCCAGCTTTTAAACCATGACCAACCGCCCGCGTTACCGTACCAAATGCGGCAGTTGTTTTGCCTTTACCATTGCCGGTAAAAACAATCAAAATACCGCGAATTTCCTGCGCGGCGGCAACCCGAGATTCAACTTTTTCTTTTATTTTCTGTTGGCGCTGTTGGTGACGTTCTTCAGACATAAAACCTTCCTTTATTCTGCGGGGCCGGCTTTACGGCCTGGTTGTGCGTCGAAGCTAATGCCGGTCTTTCTGCGGCTATCGTCGCCCATTAAGTAGAGATACAGCGGCATAATATCTGCGGGTGTTTTTAACTTGTCAGCGTTCTCGTCAGGGAAAGCGCTTGCACGCATCTGAGTACGGGTTCCACCGGGATTAATGCAATTAACGCGCAGATTACTGTGTTTATATTCCTCCGCTAGCACTTGCATCATGCCTTCAGTGGCGAATTTTGATACGGCGTAAGCTCCCCATTCAGCGCGCCCTTGGCGGCCGACACTGGAACTGGTAAACACCAGAGAGGCGCTGGGAGATTTAAGCAGTAAGGGTAATAGTGCTTGAGTGAGCATAAAAGTTGCATTGACATTCACTTGCATGACGTCTTGCCAGACCGCAATATTTTGATCGATCATTGGGGCAACGTCACCTAATAAGCCGGCATTGTGCAGAACGCCGTCTAAATGCGATATTTGACTGCCGAGAGTCTGAGCCAATTGCTGGCAATCTTGCTGTGTTGCGTGCAAGAGATCTAATACCAAAACCAAGGCTGGATGGCCTCCTGCTGCGGCAATCTGCTGTTGCACGGCAACTAATTTGCTTTCTGTTCTGCCCACCAGAATCAAATGGGCGCCAAAGCGTGCGTAAGTCAGCGCCGCTTCGCGACCAATGCCGTCGCCTGCTCCCGTGATGAGAATAGTACGATTATCGAGCAGATCATCTTTAGGTTGGTAATGCATAATTATTCCTCTTCCTGGCGGCGGGTCTTTGACTTTCGTGTGCCGCGATATCTCTTACATTCTTATATTTAAGCGAAACCAATGCAATTTTTCATTTGCGCAAGACGGCGGCCGATGGGTTCGCTAGAATGCAGGTATCTCTTTAATAGCAGATGAATAAAGGCGGTATTTGTGGAGTTATTTTCGCTGTACGGACTGTTTCTCGCTAAGGTGGTGACCATTGTGGTCGCGATTGGTGCGGTAGTATTACTGATTGTCAGCCAGGGAATGAGAAAACAAGGGCAACGGGGAGAGCTTAATCTGGTTGACCTGGGTGAGCAATATAAGGAAATGCAGCGTGAAATGCGGCTGGCGCGCATGAGTCATGCTGAACAAAAAGCCTGGAGCAAAGAATTTAAAAAGCAGCAAAAATCCGATCAAAAACTGAAGAAACAGCGTGCTAAAGCAGGCGCGGTGGCGACAGGAAAGCCCTGCTTATATGTCATTGATTTCAAAGGCAGCATTGATGCACATGAAGTGACATCATTGCGCGAAGAAATTTCGGCGGTACTCGCGGTTGCCACAGCACAAGATGAAGTGTTACTTCGGCTCGAAAGCCCGGGGGGCGTGGTTCATGGCTATGGTCTGGCCGCTTCCCAGTTAGAGCGTTTGCGCCACAAAGGCATCCGTCTGACGGTGGCGGTAGATAAAGTGGCTGCCAGCGGGGGTTATATGATGGCCTGCGTAGCTGACCGCATTATTAGCGCGCCTTTTGCTATTATCGGCTCTATCGGTGTGGTTGCACAGATACCTAACTTCCATCGTTTGCTGAAAAAGAATGATATTGATGTAGAGCTGCATACCGCAGGAGAGTTTAAGCGAACTCTCACGTTGTTTGGTGAAAATACTGAACAAGGTCGTGAGAAATTCCGCGAAGATCTGAATGAAACACATCTGTTATTCAAGCAGTTCGTTCAGCAGCAGCGCCCCTCTTTAGACATTGATGCTGTGGCGACCGGTGAACATTGGTTTGGGACACAAGCCAAAGAGAAAGGCTTGGTTGATGCCATTGGTACCAGTGATGATTTACTGATTGCTGAAATGGATAACCACGAAGTCATTGGTGTTCGTTATTCTCGTCGTAAACGTCTAATGGATCGTTTTACCGGTAGCGCCGCAGAAAGTGTGGATCGCTTATTATTACGCTGGTGGCAGCGTGGTGAAAAACCACTGCTATAACCTGATGTGATATGAATGTTGTAGGATAAAAGCAGGGGGCTTAGCCCCCTGTTATTTTTTGCTCAATAGCTAAAACAAGAAGCAATAAATAGAAGAGTAATCTGCCATTAATCGATTAAATGATATTTAGCAGACAAAACGTGCGCCAGATGTTTGAACATATTAAATACCGCGGTGGTTTTTGGCGTTGGTAAACCATCTGGGTCGAGGAAGTATTCGCCGCGAAATACTAATACTGAGCCTTTTTGCTCAACGTCAGTGGCCTGCATACCCTGCAGATAATCTTCATGCTGGCGAATAATCTCATTAGCCTCTGCCAACAATTTATTACGCTCAATAGGTGCGGTGTTTACAAACATTATATTTCCTCACAACAATTATATTTCCTCAGAACAAGGTAATTTCTTTCACTATTCTACTGCGGGTTAGCATTTGTTCGCAAACCGACTAAGGTTTATTCGAGTCATTGATGGTTTTGTCAGCACAATTGGATAAATTCAGATTCCGAGCTAATTAGGTTGCGTGGCGCTTTTTATCAGGTACAGTGTGGGATTTTATACTATTAGGTGGAAGGTTTTGTTGACGCCATAGGGCAAAATTTACGACTGTTGCTCTGGGCACAGGCAAAGATTTTGCGGGATAGCCTGGTCTGTTTCGGATGACTCTTTTATGGCTCCGATCAAAAAAACAGGTTGATCTCCTGAAAAAGTACCGCAATATAAAAAAGAGATTCAGAATGCCGCGGTACGGCAAGATAAAAACCTTCTTTTAGAAGAAATAATTTAGGTAAAGGTAATTATGGGTAAAGCTCTCGTAATAGTTGAGTCCCCGGCAAAAGCCAAAACTATTAATAAATATTTAGGGAATGACTACGTGGTTAAGTCCAGTGTCGGTCACATTCGTGATTTGCCGACCAGTGGCTCAGCCAGTAAGAAGAGCGCTAACTCAACTGAAGATAAAGCCAAGAAAGCTGACAAGCCCAAAACTAAAGTAAAGAAAGACGAAAAGGTTGCCTTAGTTAACCGTATGGGCGTCGATCCTTATCATGGCTGGAAAGCGCAGTATGAAATTTTGCCCGGCAAAGAGAAAGTGGTTGCCGAGCTGAAAGCATTAGCTGAAAACGCTGACCACATCTATCTCGCAACCGACCTTGACCGCGAAGGAGAGGCTATTGCCTGGCATTTGCGGGAAGTGATTGGTGGTGACGATAAGCGTTTCAGCCGTGTGGTATTTAACGAAATCACTAAGAACGCCATCCAACAGGCGTTTAATCAACCTGGTGAATTAAATATCAACCGGGTTAATGCCCAACAAGCCCGTCGCTTTATGGACCGGGTAGTGGGTTATATGGTTTCGCCACTGCTGTGGAAAAAGATTGCCCGTGGCCTGTCAGCAGGGCGCGTACAGTCGGTTGCGGTGCGTCTGGTGGTGGAACGCGAACGTGACATCAAAGCATTCGTTCCTGAAGAGTATTGGGAACTGCATGCCGACTTGCTGGCAAAAGGTGAAGTTCCGATTCAAATGGAAGTCACTCATGCGCATGACAAGCCATTTAAACCGGTAAATCGCGAGCAAACTCACGCCGCGCTTAAACTGCTGGAAAATGCCCGCTATAAAGTGCTGGATCGCGAAGATAAACCGACCAGTAGCAAGCCGGGTGCACCATTTATTACTTCCACCTTGCAACAGGCTGCCAGTACCCGCCTGAGTTTTGGTGTGAAGAAAACTATGATGATGGCGCAGCGCTTGTATGAAGCGGGTCATATCACCTATATGCGTACTGACTCCACCAATTTAAGTCAAGATGCACTGACTATGGTGCGCGGTTATATTGGCGATAATTTTGGTGATAAATATCTGCCATCGGCGCCAAATCAGTACAGCAGCAAAGAAAACTCACAAGAAGCGCATGAAGCTATTCGTCCTTCTGATGTGAATGTGCTGGCTGAACAGTTAAAAGATATGGAAGCCGACGCTCAGAAGCTGTATCAGCTGATTTGGCGTCAGTTTGTAGCCTGCCAGATGACACCGGCCAAGTATGATTCTACGACACTGACTGTGCAGGCGGGCGATTTCCAACTGCGTGCTAAAGGCCGTACCTTACGGTTTGATGGTTGGACCAAGGTGATGCCGGCACTGCGTAAAGGTGATGAAGACCGCACCTTGCCAGTGATTGAAGTGGGTAGTGAGTTGGATTTACAAAAACTGATTCCAAGCCAGCACTTCACCAAGCCACCGGCACGATACAGTGAAGCATCACTGGTAAAAGAGCTGGAAAAACGCGGTATTGGCCGCCCATCCACTTATGCGTCGATTATTTCGACCATTCAGGATCGTGGCTATGTGCGGGTAGAAAACCGCCGTTTCTATGCAGAGAAAATGGGTGAAATCGTCACTGACCGTCTGGAAGAAAACTTCCGCGAGTTGATGAATTACGACTTCACCGCGCGCATGGAAAGTGGTTTGGACCAAGTCGCCAATGATCAGGCTGAGTGGAAAGCGGTGCTGGATGGTTTCTTCGCCGAATTCAGTGAGCAGCTTGAAAAAGCCGAAAAAGATCCTGAAGAGGGCGGTATGCGCCCAAATCAGATGGTGATGACCAGCATTGACTGCCCAACCTGTGGCCGTCCTATGGGGATTCGTACCGCTAGCACGGGCGTGTTCTTAGGATGCTCGGGTTATGCATTGCCGCCTAAAGAACGTTGCAAGACCACCATTAATCTGGTGCCAGAAGCTGAAATTCTGAATATCCTGGAAGGTGATGATGCGGAAACTAACGCATTACGCGCCCGCCGCCGCTGCCAGAAATGTGGCACAGCCATGGATAGTTATCTAATCGATAACCAACGTAAATTACATGTTTGCGGTAATAACCCGGCATGTGATGGTTATGAGATAGAAGAAGGCGAGTTCCGTATCAAAGGGTATGAAGGCCCAATTGTTGAGTGCGAGAAATGTGGTTCTGAAATGCACCTGAAAATGGGGCGTTTTGGTAAGTACATGGGCTGTACCAATGATGAGTGCAAAAACACCCGTAAAATCTTGCGCAGTGGTGAAGTTGCGCCACCGAAAGAAGATCCGGTCCCGTTACCAGAATTGCCATGTGAAAAGTCTGATGCCTATTTTGTATTGCGAGATGGTGCAGCAGGCGTATTCCTGGCGGCCAATACCTTCCCTAAATCGCGCGAAACCCGTGCGCCATTGGTAGAAGAGTTGGTGCGTTTCAAGGACCGTTTACCTGAAAAATTACGTTACCTGGCTGATGCGCCAGTGACGGATAAAGAGGGTAATAAAACCATGGTGCGCTTTAGCCGTAAAACCAAACAACAGTATGTTTCGTCAGAGAAAGATGGCAAAGCTACCGGTTGGTCTGCTTTCTACATCGACGGCAAATGGGTTGAAGCTAAAAAATAAGTGCTTTACTGAGCATGTGGCAGCATCTAACTTGATTGGCTGCCACTAAGCGGCAAAGTGCAGCACCGAGTTGCGCAACTGAAACCAGCCTTAATGGCTGGTTTTTTTATTGGGCTAATCTATCCAAGTGCTTTATAGTCTTGGTTAATCCGTTGATGCTATCAATCTTTAGCGGCTGTCTGCATTTATCAAAAACACAATTATTTTTAGGCTAATACTCGAAAGCTAAGGTGGTTAATAGCCCAAGTATACATAGGGACGCGAGTCAGTGATTTAGGCGAAAAAAGCCGCTAATATCGCTGAAATGTAACCTGAGAGGGTGTATACAGTTTCTGATGAAATGATATAGTGGTTATATAAAATATTTTTTTATCACCGAATGTTATTATAAGGTCAATACTGACCACTTTGGCATCATGCAGTTATGGGTTTCAGTTAATAACTTCTCGGCATACCGGGTGATACCGATATACCAAACTGTGGGTTTCCCCGCAGTGTTTAACCTAGGATGGTATAGATATGAAATTGCAGCAGCTCCGCTATATTGTTGAGGTGGTTAACCATAACCTTAACGTATCATCTACCGCTGAAGGCCTCTACACCTCGCAACCCGGGATCAGTAAACAGGTGCGAATGCTGGAAGATGAGCTGGGTATCCAGATTTTTGCCCGTAGTGGTAAACATCTTACACAGGTAACCCCCGCAGGGCTGGAAATCATCCGTATCGCCCGTGAAGTTTTATCCAAAGTTGATGCCATCAAAGCGGTCGCCGGTGAGCACACTTATCCTGATAAAGGCTCTTTGTATGTGGCGACAACCCACACTCAAGCACGTTACGCGCTGCCTAATGTGATTAAAGGCTTTATTGAACGCTACCCGCGTGTTTCCTTGCATATGCATCAAGGGTCACCAACACAAATTGCTGAAGCAGTTTCCAAGGGGAGTGCTGATTTCGCCATTGCGACAGAAGCGCTTCATCTGTACGACGACCTGATTATGCTGCCGTGCTATCACTGGAATCGTGCGGTGGTTGTGAAACCCGATCATCCTTTAGCGGGCAAAGCGCATGTCAGTATTGAAGAGCTGGCCGCCTATCCTATTGTGACCTATACCTTTGGTTTTACCGGGCGCTCTGAGCTGGATATGGCGTTTAATCGCGCCGGTCTGACACCGCGAATTGTTTTTACCGCCACTGACGCCGATGTGATTAAAACCTACGTGAGATTAGGGTTGGGGGTGGGGGTTATCGCCAGCATGGCGGTTGACCCGATTCAAGATCCTGATTTAGTGACCGTTGACGCACGAGATATCTTTACTTATAGCACCACCAAAATTGGTTTCCGTCGCAGTACCTTCCTGCGCAGTTATATGTATGATTTTATTCTGCGCTTTGCACCGCATTTAACGCGTGATGTAGTGGATAAAGCAGTGGCTCTGCGTTCGAATGATGATATTGAGGCAATGTTCAAAGACATAAAATTGCCTACGAAGTGACATAACTAATTAATGTTTTCATTCATGCTTAAACCACCTTAATTTGGGTGGTTTTCTGTTTTAATTGGTGAAAACTGAAAGATAAACCCTATTAATTTATCTATGATTTAACACGTTCTCATATAGGGAGAATTAAGTTAGACCGGTAGAAATTACGACAACAACCAATAGGGAATAGCCATAAAAATGATAATAACAGGAATTTCACCTACATATATTCAATATCCTTGTAACCAACCAAACGAATTAGATCGAGGGGAGAAAAAAGATTCATTAATTCAGTTCGATAAAGAAGATGTAAAGAATGTATCAACTGTAATCGATAAGTTCACATCAGAAAATCGTGAGCATATACAAGAAAAGTATAATTCAAGATTTCATTGGATAAATGATGGTATTGTTTTTCAGAAGCCTATAAGTAATAATTTCGGCGGAGCAGAGTATGATACGTTAGGTAAGATAATTACTCAATGTAGCGAAAACCCCGTAGTTGATAGGGTTGTTAACCAAAAAATAAAAGAGTTAAACAAACTTAATAAGTTACAATTTTACCCGCTGAATCCAAGTGCGAGTGCAATAAATTTTGCTATTGATTCTAAAAACAATTTAGTTATGCATCATACTGTTGATTATAATAGATATAATGAATGCCATCCGGATGGAACTATAAAAAATGAGTATATAGCTCATGAAGATGACAAGCCTTTTGTCAGAGTGGACTTCATTATCAAATTCACTCCGGATGGTGCAGTATTAACAAAAAATCATGATAACATTTTGCGAGTGACATTTAATGATTGTGGCCATGATTTGAATCAAATTTTTGATATGCGAAGTTTGTGGGATAAAATTTGTGAGTATCTTACAAAGTTATTTCCCTCATTCTCTCATGATCATGATATAGACAGTACAGCCCCTGAGCTAAAAAAAGACGCTGCAGCCACTGCAGAGTTATCGAGAACAAATGTAAATAAACTCGCTCACCTAACCGATAATACTCGATATCAAACATTACTCAAGGATATACATACGCGTAACAGGGATGCTATTAAAGAAGATGTGAGTTGTTTGGACAAATATCCTAAGCATATAACTGAGCCTCAGGAGCAAAAAAGTGTAGTGCAAAAAACTCTTTATTGGTTGCAATGCCTCTTCTTGGGTAAGGTTGCAGATGGCATCCCTATCTCTGGTGAAAATAAATAGGTTATTTTAGCGGGCAATAATGATTTTTATATTATTTTTTAAGCCTGGTAGAAAAATACATCGACTCTGTCTTTTAGCGGCTTTAATGATTGGAGTGAGAATAACCTCGGTAATTAAATAAGTAATGAATAGAAATATTATTAAGCATGAAATAGCTTAAATGGAGATAAGAGAAAATATGCTAGAGGCCTGCTCGTGGCTATGAGTATTAGCAAACCCAAATTGGATTAGCACCATTGTTGCCAAAATGTTAATGTTTCTTTGTGTTATATTTAATCTAGACCTCATAATTTCAAGGGAATAGCCTTGTTGAGATGAATGTTGTTTAGAGCACTTATAAGAAACAATGGAGGCGCTATGTCGTTGGATCTGCGAAAAACGAGTATGGCTAAGTTGGTCGCCCTTAACCATGAATATCACTACTACAGCTTGCCGCAATTGGCGGCAGTGCTGGGGGATATCGACCGACTACCGAAATCACTGAAAGTGTTGTTGGAAAACTTACTGCGCCATCTGGATGGTGAGCAAGTTCAGGAAGAAGACCTTAAAGCCATCGTCGACTGGCAACAAACCGGTCATGCCGATAAAGAGATTGCCTACCGTCCCGCTCGGGTATTAATGCAGGATTTTACCGGAGTACCGGCAGTCGTGGATTTGGCGGCAATGCGCGAGGCGGTTAAACGCCTGGGGGGCGACGTTGCACAGGTTAACCCATTGTCCCCAGTAGATTTGGTTATCGACCACTCCGTAACAGTTGACGAGTTTGGCGATAAAGCGGCATTTGGTGAAAACGTCCGCTTAGAAATGGAGCGCAACCACGAGCGCTATATTTTCCTGCGCTGGGGGCAAAAAGCCTTTAGCCGTTTTCGCGTCGTCCCACCGGGTACCGGGATTTGCCATCAGGTTAACCTGGAGTATCTGGGGCAAACCGTGTGGCATGAGCAGCAGGGCGGCAAGCAGGTCGCTTATCCGGATACCTTAGTGGGTACCGATTCCCACACCACTATGATTAATGGCTTGGGGATTCTGGGCTGGGGTGTCGGTGGGATTGAAGCTGAGGCGGCGATGTTGGGCCAGCCGGTCTCCATGCTTATCCCTGATGTGGTCGGTTTCAAAATGACGGGCAAAATGCGCGAAGGGATCACCGCCACTGATTTGGTGTTGACGGTCACGCAGATGCTGAGAAAGCACGGCGTAGTCGGTAAATTTGTTGAGTTTTATGGTGATGGATTGGCGGATTTGCCGCTGGCGGATCGTGCCACTATCGCCAATATGTCACCGGAGTACGGCGCAACGTGCGGCTTCTTCCCGGTGGATGATGTCACTCTGGGCTATATGCGCTTAAGTGGCCGCAGTGATGAGCAAATAGCCTTGGTTGAGGCCTACAGTAAAGCGCAAGGACTATGGCGTCATGCGGGGGATGAGCCGGTGTTTACCAGCCAGCTATCGCTGGACTTGAGCACGGTAGAGGCCAGTCTGGCTGGGCCGAAACGCCCACAAGACCGGGTCGCATTAGCTAAAGTTCCCCTCGCATTTAATGCTTTTGAACAGTTGGAAGTTAACAGTAAAAAAGACAAAGTCAGCCACGTCGCCTTCACTCTTGACGGCGAAACCCACGAGCTACAGCATGGTGCGGTCGTCATCGCCGCCATTACCTCATGTACCAATACATCGAACCCTAGCGTGTTGATGGCTGCGGGGCTGTTAGCGAAAAAAGCCTCAGAAAAAGGCCTGAAAACCAAACCTTGGGTGAAAACTTCGCTGGCTCCCGGCTCTAAAGTGGTCACTGAATATCTCAATTCGGCGGGCTTAACCCCCTATCTTGACCGTTTAGGCTTCAATCTGGTGGGGTACGGCTGTACGACCTGTATAGGTAACTCTGGCCCATTACCGGACTCAATAGAAAAAGCCATCAAAGAAGGGGACTTAACGGTGGGAGCGGTGCTCTCCGGTAACCGCAACTTTGAAGGGCGCATCCATCCATTAGTCAAAACTAACTGGTTGGCATCACCGCCGCTGGTGGTGGCTTATGCCCTGGCTGGGAATATGAATGTCAATCTGGCCCAAGACCCGCTGGGTAATGACCCTGATGGCCATCCTGTTTATCTAAAAGATATCTGGCCAACCGGGCTCGAGATTGCCAAAGCGGTTGAAGAAGTTAAAACCGATATGTTCCGCAAGGAATATGCCGCAGTGTTTGATGGTGATGAAGATTGGCAAGCCATTCAGGTGGAGAGCACACCGACCTATGACTGGCAGAGCGATTCTACTTATATCCGTTTGCCACCTTTCTTTAGTGATATGAAAGCCTTACCTGAGCCAGTTCAGGATATTCACCATGCCCGTATTCTGGCAATTTTGGCCGACTCAGTGACCACCGACCATATTTCACCCGCCGGTAATATCAAACTGGACAGCCCGGCTGGCCGCTATTTGCGCGATCGCGGGGTAGAAATTAAGGAGTTCAACTCTTACGGTTCCCGCCGTGGTAACCATGAAGTTATGATGCGCGGCACTTTTGCTAATATTCGCATTCGTAACGAAATGGTGCCCGGAGTTGAAGGGGGCATCACTCGACATATTCCATCGCAAAATGAAATGCCTATTTATGATGCGGCGATGCGTTATCAGCAGGAAAATGTGCCATTGGCGGTGATTGCCGGTAAAGAGTATGGTTCCGGTTCCAGCCGCGACTGGGCCGCAAAAGGGCCACGATTATTAGGGGTAAGAGTGGTGATTGCTGAATCATTCGAACGTATTCATCGCTCAAATTTAATCGGCATGGGGATTCTGCCTCTGGAGTTTCCAGCGGGCGTAGACCGCAAAACGTTAGGTTTGACCGGCGATGAAGCGATAAGCGTCAGTGGCTTACAGCGTTTGGCCCCGGGGCAGACTGTGGCAGTGATAATAACCTATGCTGACGGACGCCAACAAACGGTCAATACTCGCTGCCGTATAGATACAGGTAATGAATTGGTTTACTTCGAAAACGGCGGCATTTTGCATTATGTGATCCGCAAAATGTTGTAATAGCCACAGTGATGAGTGACAGTGTCACTTTTTAACGAATAGATATGTAGTAAATAAAAAGGGTGGCGATAAAGCCACCCTAATACTGTCTGGAAATTGTCTTTCCTAAACCCCGAGAGTAGTGGGCTACTTAGTCAATAAATGACCCATTTTAGCGGCTTTGGTCGCCATATAATGCTCATTCTTCGGGTTCTGGCCAACAATCAGCGGAACACGTTCGACGATGTTGATCCCGGCCTGTGACAGGATCTCAACCTTTTTCGGGTTGTTGGTCAGCAAGCGCACGGCTTTGACACCGAGTAATTTGTACATATCAGAACACAGGGTAAAATCGCGCTCATCAGCAGCAAAACCGAGTTGGTGATTGGCTTCAACGGTATCGGCCCCAAGATCCTGCAAAGCATAGGCTCGAATCTTATTCAGCAAACCAATATTACGGCCTTCCTGACGATGGTATATCAGCACACCACGGCCTTCTTCAGCAATGTGTGCCAGCGCGGCTTCTAACTGAAAACCGCAATCACAACGCAGACTAAATAAAGCGTCACCCGTCAGGCACTCGGAATGAACGCGGGATAGCACTGGCTCTTCTCCGCTGATATCACCAAATATTAAGGCCAGATGGTCATGACCTGTGGCCAGTTCTTCAAAACCGACCATCAGAAAATCACCCCAAGGAGTAGGTAATTTGGCTTCTGCTACACGTTTTAGCTGCATCTTGCTGTTCATATTATAACTTCAGACCCTTAGGAAGGTTGTTGCACATCCTACCGTGAATGCCCGTTATACCCTCTATATTGGGGTATAAGGTTAAATAAAAAGTTTCTCTGCGATCATTATTAGCTATATTGCCATAACTTTTGACTCACTGCTGTTCAACAAAGCAGCAAGAAGGTAAGAGTGAATGTCTGGCTGGGATTTATTTCGGCAATGACAAAAATTTATTTATGTTATCAATGGATAGCGTAATTGATGTGTAATGGCTATAACTGCAATTAGTGTAATCACCATGGATAATCTGTTGTGGATATCGCCAGAAAGAAAGGACCTCAGATGTGGAATATAGCAAAACGAATCACTGTGGGAGCACTTATTTTGCTGCTGCCAACCTTTGCTATCTGGCTTTCCGGCTGGCAGTGGCAACCCGGTAACAATGTTGGCTGGCTAAAAGGCCTTTTTTGGCTGACCGAAACAGTCACCGCCCCTTGGGGGATCATTACCAGCGTATTGCTAAGCGGCTGGTTCTTATGGTGTCTGCGCTTTCGAATCAAACCTGCGGTGGGGTTGTTGGTGATTCTGAGTATGGCGATTGTGCTGGGGCAAGGCCTCAAATCGTTGATCAAAGAACATGTGCAGGAGCCACGGCCATTCGTGGTGTGGCTTGAAGCTGAGCATCATATTGATAATCGGTTTTTCTATTCGTTACCGCGCGCTGAGCGTAGCGAGTTAGTGAAGCAGCAACTACAAAACCAATCTATTATTCCGCCGTGGTTGAGTAACCATTGGCAATTTGAAACCGGTTTTGCCTTTCCGTCCGGACACACGGTTTTTGCTGCCAGCTGGGCATTATTGGCGGTGGGATTATTATGGCCACGGCGGCACTATAAAACGGTAATTTTGCTGATGTTATGGGCGCAAGGTGTCATGATGAGCCGCCTGGTGTTAGGAATGCATTGGCCGCGGGATCTGATGGCAGCAACCCTTATTAGTGCTTTATTAGTCGCGATTGTATGCAGTTTGGTACAGCGTTGGTTTGGCCCATTAACCATTGTGCCGCAAGAACAGCAGGAAATCGAAAACCGTGAGCATGGGGAAAATTAAGCGATTAGTTATTATTCTCAGTTAAGTTGCTTAAAATAATGCCTATTGAGCACCGCTTCGGCGCTTTATCTTGGTGCAGGGTTTCTTTGCTGGGTGAGGAAGTGCTAATTTAATAAGTAAGGACGCCACATTTTTGGCATAATTCATCAGGTTGATTCGGCCTTTAGGAAAAAACGTGAAATATTTGCTGATTTTTTTGTTAGTGCTGGTGATTTTCGTGATTTCAGTCACGCTAGGGGCAAATAACGATCAGGTCGTTACCTTTAATTATCTATTGGCTCAGGGCGAATATCGGGTATCGACGTTATTGGCAACGCTTTTTGCGGCAGGCTTGGTGCTGGGATGGGTTATTTGCGGGCTTTTTTATCTGCGGGTTCGAATTTTATTGGGTCGCGCAGAGCGGAAAATTAAACGTCTTGAAGCACAGCTTGCACCGTCAACTGAACCCAGTGTTACTGCATCCGCACCTGCTGTCAGCAAGGAATAATTTTCTATGTTAGAAATGCTGTTTCTGCTGTTACCGGTCGCTGCCGCCTATGGTTGGTATATGGGGCGTAGAAGTGCTCAGCAGGATAAGCAGCAGGATGCTAACCGCCTGTCTCGTGAATATGTGGCCGGGGTTAACTTCCTTCTCTCCAATCAGCAGGACAAAGCGGTTGATCTGTTTCTTGAAATGCTAAAAGAAGACAGTTCAGCCGTTGAAGCACATCTGACGTTAGGCAATTTGTTCCGCTCCCGTGGTGAAGTTGACCGCGCTATCCGCATCCATCAGGCCTTGATGGAAAGCGCTTCATTGACATTTGAACAGCGGTTACTGGCGATTCAGCAACTGGGCCGTGATTATATGGCGGCGGGTTTATATGATCGTGCAGAAGATATGTTCAACCAATTGGTTGAGGAACAAGATTTCCGACTGGGTGCATTGCAGCAATTATTAATCATTTATCAGGCCACCAGTGACTGGAACAATGCCATCGAAGTGGCTGAAAAACTGGTCAAAATGGGTAAAGATAACCAGCGATTGGAAATTGCCCATTTTTATTGCGAACTCGCGCTGCAAGCTATGGGGAGTGATGATCTGGATAAGGCCATGGGGTTGCTGAAAAAAGCCGCCTCTGCTGATAAACAGTGCGCCAGAGTTTCTATCATGCAAGGCCGGTTATATCTCGCCAAAGGTGAATATGCTAAGGGCGTTGAAGCTCTGGAGCGGGTGCTGGAGCAAGATAAAGAAATTGTAAGTGAAGCATTACCCATGCTGAGTGAGTGTTATCAGCATCTACAACAACCCGAGGCTTGGGCTAATTTCCTGAAGCGCTGTGTTGAAGATAATACCGGTGCTACGGCCGAGTTGATGCTGGCGGAAATTCTTGAGCAGCATGAAGGCCGTGATGTGGCGCAAACCTATATTAACCGCCAGTTGCAACGTCATCCAACTATGCGTGTTTTCTATCGTTTGATGGATTATCACTTGGCTGATGCAGAGGAAGGGCGCGCGAAAGAGAGCTTGCTGTTGCTACGTGACATGGTTGGGGAGCAAATCCGCACCAAACCGCGTTACCGCTGCCACAAGTGTGGTTTTACCGCACATTCCCTCTACTGGCATTGCCCATCTTGCCGGGCCTGGGCGTCGGTTAAACCGATCAGAGGATTGGATGGGCAGTAATGGCTGCTGGGAGCAAAGCGTCATCGGGTGAAGTGAATCACCCGATTGGAGTAGATAAGGAAATTAGGCGCTATTTTTTCTTCTGCGGCGCTTTCAATAATTGCCGCAGTTTCTTCAATTCTTTCTGGCTTAACGGCTGTTCTGAAATCTCTTCGACACCTTGGTTATCAATCTCACTGTGATGTAATTTGGCATCTTTACGGCCGCCCTTACTATTTTTAACATCAACTTCAAAGCTTTTTTCTAATCTTTCGCAGACTTCGGTACTGAGAGAAAACTGTTTTTCTAAGGCGGCTGCTTTGATTTTCTCTTTTAATTCCAGAGGGATTTTAATGGTTAAGGTAGATATTTCGCTCATCATATAACCTTCAACTTAGGGGAAAATACCAAGCTAAGCGAGGGAAGGTGAACTGTCTAGGGGATAACACAACTGTCACAAAAAATTCACATTAGAATGTGCAAAAAGAGCGCCAAAGCGCTCTTTTATGCTGCGACACAGACTTAACCTGAGGGGAAACCGACTTAGCGATAAATAACCGCGGTGCCGTGTAGCTTGTTATTCCCCCCAGCAGAAGTAATAAGGAAAGATTTAGCCCCCGCCGCTGCAGCTTTCTCTGCCAGTATATTTTCCAAATCAGTCAGAGTGCTGGCATTACTGGCAGTAATAACGCCAATTTCATTCAGTCCAGTTGATGGAGTATGCTGGATTTGTGTTGCAGCAACACTGGCAAATGAGGCTAAAGAGAGCACTAATGCCGGGGCGATGTATTTGATGCTTTTCATGTGAAACTCCAATTTTTTGTTTATTATTTGATTAAATAAAGTTTATTTAAATCATTAGTAGACAGTCAATGTCTTGCGATGGAGTGAATGATATAGCATTGCTGTTGAATGAAAATCACAAACAGTTGACTGTTTTAATCAAATATTTTGATTGATAATTTACGCTTCTTGAAACTATTTTACTTAATGGTGGGTATGGAGGCGGCGTATTATTGACGCAAACTGACTCTCACCATCAATTCATGTTGAACAAAGGGTAAACACCGCGCGGGCTGATAGCTGTAATTTCAGTGAGGTACCCTGTAGAATGTCAGCGTTATCATGACTAACTGACTGAAAAAGGCTTAAAAATGACGTCTGCAACTAACACTAATAACAGTGGCTCAATATCTTCTCCGATCGTTGTTGCTCTGGATTATGCCAATAAAGACGCGGCGTTAGCCTTTGCGGATCGTGTTAATCCGCAAGATTGCCGGTTAAAAGTGGGCAAAGAGATGTTTACCTTATATGGCCCACAGTTTGTCCGTGACTTGCAACAGCGCGGCTTTGAAATCTTCCTCGACCTGAAATTTCACGATATTCCTAATACCACGGCCCATGCTGTTGCCGCCGCCGCCGATCTCGGCGTATGGATGGTGAATGTTCATGCCAGTGGCGGTGCCCGGATGATGACCGCGGCAAAAGAGGCTTTATTGCCTTTTGGACCACAAGCACCATTACTGATTGCTGTGACGGTATTAACCAGTATGGACAGTGAAGATTTACGTGATATCGGCATTACTATCAGCCCTGCGGAACATGCGGAGCGGCTGGCGAAATTGACCTGGGATTGCGGCTTGGATGGTGTGGTGTGTTCTGCCCATGAAGCGGTGCGTTTGAAACAAGTCTGTGGTACCGATTTTAAATTGGTGACGCCGGGTATTCGCCCACAGGGCAGTGATGCCGGTGATCAGCGCCGGATTATGACGCCAGAGCAGGCCGTCGCGGTTGGTGTCGATTATATGGTAATAGGGCGTCCGATCACCTTATCACCAGATCCGGAGAAAACACTGAGTGAAATTCTGGCATCACTGAGTAAGGTCGCATAATGAGCAATGATAATAGCCGCCTGGTTTATTCAACAGACACTGGTCGTATCAATGAACCAGAGGTAAAACCTGAACGTCCTAAAGGTGATGGAATTGTTCGCATCCAGCGCCAAACCAGTGGCCGTAAAGGAAAGGGCGTGAGTCTGATTACCGGTATTGATGGCAGTGATGAAATGCTGGAGAAGCTCGGTGCAGAGCTGAAGAAGAAATGCGGTTGCGGCGGATCAGTAAAAGACGGCGTTATCGAAATTCAGGGCGATAAACGCGATCTGTTGAAGCAACTTTTGGAAGCCAAAGGGATGAAAGTTAAATTAGCGGGGGGTTGATATAACACGCTAATTTGTTGCTCAGAAGCGGGTGGGGTTAGGGTACCGATGGTCGTTGGCACATTTCCCACCCTTGAGCTTTGCTAGCATATTATCCACAGTCATCAGCGCCATGCATAGACCGAGTAAATGAGTGCGGCCAACAAAACACAGCGTCAAGAACGAAATATATTAGCCAAAGTTATTGGTGTTGTAGCAAGGCGGCAAACGAATGACAAATGGGTTGTAAACCGATTTGAACAACGCTTGCGTTGGCCCGAAGGGTGAGCCTTATTAGGGGCTCATAATCCGATGAGCTGACTTGTGTCAGTGATTCGGGTAAATGAGTGCGGCCAACAAAGCACAGCGTCAAGAACGAAATATATTATCCAAAGTTATTGGTGCTGTAGCAAGGCGGCAAACGAATGAATCCCGATGAGCTGACTTGTGTCAGTGATTCGGGTAAATGAGTGCGGCCAACAAAGCTACAGCGTCAAGTACGAAAGATACTATCCAAAGTTATTGGTGCTGTAGCAAGGCGGCAAACGAATGACAAATGGGTTGTAAACCGATTTGAACAACGCTTGCGTTGGCCCGAAGGGTGAGCCTTATTAAGGGCTCATAATCCGATGAGCTGACTTGTGTCAGTGATTCGGGTAAATAAGTGCGGCCAACAAAGCTACAGCGCCAAGAACGAAGGATAAACGTTATTTGCCGACCTGATGACCAATAACCCCACCAATCGCCGCCCCACCTAATGTCCCCAGCGTACTCCCTGTCAGCACGGCACCACCTACGGCACCGGCACCGGCACCAATGGCAGTATTACGGTCGCGTTTGGACATGTTAGAACATGCGGATAACGATAAGGCCAGGGTGAGGGCCAATGCAGCAGTGGCAAATCGTTTAGTGATCATCATAATAATTCTCCTGACGTTGGCTTAATACGGATAGAGCAGGAAACATTCATTCAGTCTATATATCCTAATCCATACGTATCACATTGAACTTACCTTACTAAGTATAGGCATTGAATCAATTTTAGCCGAGGTCTTCTTGTGTTAGTGTTTGGAATAAAAAACGTCTTTTTGATTTAAATTCGGGATTAATGCTAAAAACTCGTTTTGTCGCCGATATAAACCAGTATAAATGCCCGTGAATCATTTAATAGGTAAATAGTCTTAATTTGGCTGAGCCAGGGCGAAATTAAGGATTATCTGACCCTTTAACCTGTTGTCCGCACTAAACAAAGTTCCTCAGCTTGATCTGTCTATCTCTCAGACTGCATTTTCCAGCCGATCTACACGCAGTTTATAGCTATTTCCCCCATACCGGTTCTGACCCGTGGCGCTGAAAATGAGACAAATTCCGTTATTCAGGATACGACGATGCTCAACGAACTGAAGCAGCAGGTGCTAGCCGCTAATCTGGCGCTGCCGCGCCATAATCTGGTCACCTTCACTTGGGGGAATGTCAGTGCCGTCGACCGGCAAACAGGTCTGTTGGTGATTAAACCGTCGGGTGTGGAATATGACGTGATGACGATCGATGACATGGTGGTGGTCGAGTTGGAGAGCGGCAAAGTGGTGGAGGGCAGCAAGAAGCCTTCGTCTGATACTGATACCCATCGGGTGCTTTACCTTAATTTCCCTCAGATTGGCGGCATTGTGCATACCCATTCGCGCCATGCCACCATCTGGGCACAAGCTGGTTTGGATTTGCCCGCTTGGGGAACCACTCATGCGGATTATTTCTACGGCACCATTCCCTGTACCCGCCTGATGTCCGCAGAAGAGATTGCTGGCCGTTATGAATGGGAAACGGGCAATGTGATTGTCGAAACCTTCCAAGAGCGCGGGATTAAGCCGGAAGATGTGCCCGCGGTGTTAGTCAACTCACACGGGCCATTTGCTTGGGGAAGCAGTGCTGATAATGCGGTACATAACGCCGTGGTATTAGAGGAACTGGCCTATATGGGGATTTTCTCACGCCAGTTGAACCCACAATTAGCGGATATGCAGCCGCAGCTATTGGATAAGCACTATCTGCGTAAACACGGGAAAAATGCCTATTACGGGCAATAGTCTGGCTATTCTGGCGAACCCGGGCTTAGTCTTGCACGGGTTTTTCCAGCCATAGTATCGAGTCCGTGATATCCAGCATTTTGGCCTCAACCTGTGCAATCGCATCATTGACGCCTTGATTGTAATAATGAGCACCTAACTCACGGCTGATAAATTGCAATAAAAACTCCGCATCAAAATCTTCCAATTCAAAGTTATGTTCTTGTTCCATATAGCGTTGGATCTTATGCGCCATGCGCTGAGTCTGCTCGCGAGTGAAAGTAATATCTGCCATTGCTGTGACTCCGAAAATTGTTGTTTTGCTTTGCTGCCTGTTTTAGCCACGGAGGCTTATTCGCTGAGGATATCGACTTGAATTCCTTGGGCAATGAGCTGTTGCTGATAAACTGTCGGCAGGCGGTTATCCGTGATGACCCGACTAATGGACGACAGCGGAGCCAATGAGTTTTGATGTACCTGACCAAATTTTGATGCATCAGCCAGAATGATATTTTCGGCACCTTTAGCCAACACGCTGTTAATAACCTCGGCTCGCAGCATGTCACGTCCGGTAAATCCGGCATTGGGCTGGTAACCATCGATGCCGATAAACGCTTTACTAAAATGCACATGACGCAGACAGAGTTGCGTCAATGGGCCGACCATACTGTCACTTTTCTTCTGATAAATCCCGCCAAGCAAAATGACCTCGCAGGCGGAGTCTTTTAGCTGTCGGGCAATATAGCCACTCACCGTCACCAGTGTAATGCCGGGGCGCTGTGCCAGCTTATGGGCCAGCAGGGCGTTGCTACTGCCACTTTCAATAAAAATAGTTTCGCCGTCATTAACCAGCGAGGCGGCATGATTGGCCAGTTTCTGCTTGGTAGCGAAATGGCTCATCATGCGGACATCGACATCATCACTTTGCAGGGCGACAGCCGACCCATGCACGCGCTTGAGCAAGCCGCGCTTCTCTAACAGATTGAGATCCTGACGGATGGTCACTTCAGAAACCTGATTTGCCTGAGCCAATTCACTGACGCTAATGCGTTGTCGATCATTTACTAACTGTATAATTGATTGCTGTCTTAAGTTCATTGCATTCCCGCCGAGTAAATAAACTTTCGTTTGAAGTGTAATTTACTTTCGAATGAAAGATGTTTGATAAGGATCACATTATTGATTGATGGCTGGTCTATGATTGCGGCTAATGATTCTTGGTTAATCTATCCGTTTTAAATAATCCCGGAGGTTTTTATGGAGCTTTATCTCGACACAGCAGATGTGGCCGCAGTAAAACGCCTGGCGCGTGTATTGCCATTGCAGGGCGTCACCACCAATCCAAGTATTTTGGCAAAAGCGGGCAAACCTATCTGGGAAGTGTTACCTGCGCTGCGTGATGCACTGGGTGGCACCGGTAAACTTTTTGCTCAGGTGTTGGCCAGCGACAGTGAGCTGATGGTCTCTGAGGCGGTGTTGTTGTCGCAGCGAGTCCCCGGTTTAGTGATCAAAGTTCCGGCAACTGCTGAAGGTTTAGCCGCAATCAAGAAATTGAAAGCTATGTCGATTCCGACATTAGGTACCGCGGTATATGGTGCCGGGCAAGGCTTGCTATCCGCATTAGCGGGCGCTGAATATGTCGCGCCATACGTTAATCGGCTGGATGCTCAGGGCGGGGATGGCATTGCGATGGTGCGCGAGCTACAACAGCTGCTGACCTTACATGCGCCGGGCGCGAAAGTGCTGGCTGCCAGTTTCCGCACCCCACGGCAGGTGCTTGATTGCCTGCTGGCCGGTTGCCAGTCGGTGACTATCCCGGTTGATGTTGCCGAGCAGTTTATCAGCACACCGGCAGTAAAAGCGGCAGTGGAGCAGTTTGAGCATGATTGGCAGGGAGCCTTTGGTAGCGCCATTTTGAGCTAGTTTTATTGGCTATCATCACGGACTGCTATTAAGAAAACGCCCTGTTAACGATCAACAGGGCGTTACGATGTCACTTATTTAATACTTTATGCTAGCAAGGGCACTTACCGAGTTTACCGGCCTTGCTGGGGAAGCGCGCATCGAGACAATAACGGTGGAAATCCCGTTCGCTCATTGGCGGTGTTTCTGGATGATGGCGGCGCATATGATTAACATAGTTGCCATAATCCTGAACTCCCACCATTAAACGGAAGCTTTGCGCCACGCGATGTGCAATCAACCGTGCCCAAGCCCGCAGCGTGGTGGGGTGAGTGACCCGCGGAATCAGAGGGATGCAGCGCGTAATCTGCCGCGGCCCAGTAAGCAATTGCTTGTTGTGTAAAAGGTTGGTTTGCCGCGTACGCAGCGGTATACCTGCATTAGCCACGAGCCGTCTCCTCACGCCAAACAACTTCAGTCTCATGGGTGGTTGGCTTGCTGGATTTCAGCGCACGACGCACCACAAAGAAAGATGAAATCAGCATAGTCACCGCCACCAACATGAAGAAAGCACATAAAGCGGCGTTGATCTGGTTGTTAAACACAATGGTTTCCATGTCCTTAATGCTCTTGGCTGGCGCAATTAACACCCCTTGCTCGACACCCGCAGAGAATTTCTTCGCTTGAGCCAAGAAGCCAATACTCGGTTTTTCATGGAATATCTTCTGCCAGCCCGCCGTCATTGAGGTAATAAACAGCCAGATGGTCGGCAGGATGGTTACCCAAGCATAGCGCTGCTTCTTCATTTTAAACAGGACCACAGTACCTAAAATCAGCGCCATTGAGGCCAGCATCTGGTTACCGATACCGAATAGCGGCCACAAGGTATTGATCCCGCCCAGTGGATCGACCACGCCTTGGTAAACAAAGAAGCCCCAGCAAGCAACTGCTACGGTGGTGCCGGACAAGTTACCAAACCATGAACGGTTATTCGCCAAACTCGGCACTACCACGCCCACCAAATCCTGCACCATAAAGCGGCAAGCACGGGTACCGGCATCCACTGCGGTCAGAATAAACATGGCTTCGAATAGGATGGCAAAGTGATACCAGAAGGCCATCATGTTACGGCTATTAAAGACTTCACTGATGATGTGTGCCATTCCCACGGCGAAGGTTGGCGCACCGCCAGCACGAGATAGAATAGAGTTTTCGCCCACATCTTTGGCAATCATGGTCAAGATTTCAGGCGTGACCACAAATCCCCAGCTGTTGATGGCCAGCGAGGCACTCTCTACCGTAGTACCAATTAAGGCGGCGGGTGAGTTCATGGCAAAGTAAACACCCGGATCAATCACCGAGGCACAGATTAACGCCATGATGGCCACGAAGGATTCCATCAACATTGCGCCATAACCGATAAAGCGCGTATGACTTTCGCGCTCAATCAGTTTCGGTGTGGTGCCACTGGCCACTAACGCATGGAAGCCCGAAATCGCGCCACAGGCGATGGTGATAAACAGGAACGGGAATAAGCTGCCGGAGAATACTGGGCCGCTACCATCAATAAAGCGCGAAACCGCTGGCATTTTCATCTCTGGCATGGCGAATACAATGCCCACCGCCAGGCCAATAATGACGCCAATCTTTAGGAAGGTTGACAGGTAATCGCGCGGCGCCAGCAATAACCACACGGGTAATACTGAAGCAATAAAGCCATAGATAACCAATACCCAAGTCAATGTGGTGCCATGCAAGGTGAAGAATGGCCCCCAATATGGATGGGCGGCAATATTCCCGCCGTAAATAATTGCAGCCATCATTAACACAAAACCAATTAATGACACTTCAGCAATTTTACCCGGGCGCAGAAAACGCATATATACGCCCATAAACAGGGCGATGGGGATGGTAGCGGCAATGGTAAACAGACCCCAAGGGCTATCGGCCAGTGCTTTAACCACCACTAATGCCAGTGCGGACAGGATGATAATCATCACCCCCAAGGCCCCCAGCATGGTGATAACGCCCGCAAAAGCCCCCAATTCTTGTTTCGCCATCTCCCCCAAAGAGCGGCCATCACGACGGGTAGAGATAAACAGGATCAGGAAGTCCTGTACCGCACCGGCCATCATCACCCCAACCAGAATCCAGATAGTGCCGGGCAAGAAGCCCATTTGTGCCGCCAAAATGGGCCCAACTAATGGCCCGGCGCCAGCAATAGCCGCAAAGTGGTGACCAAAGAGCACCCATTTGTTGGTCGGGACATAGTCCAGACCGTCATTGCGCCGCTCCGCTGGCGTAAGCCGCCGATCATCTAACTCAAACACATTCTTGGCAATAAAGAGGCTGTAAAAGCGGTAAGCGATGCTGTAACAAGCTACTGAGGCAATCACTAGCCAGATGGCATTGACATGCTCACCCCGGCTCAGGGCTAGCATGGCAAAGGCAAATGCGCCAATTAACGCCACGGTCAGCCATATGACGACAGTCTTGACGTTCTTCATGGGTAACGACTCCTTCGTTATGTTGGGGGATTTCACGGTTATCGATGCCTGTAGAATTAAGTAGGCTGTAACGGTTATTTAACATAGGAGCTTTAATGTGAAAGAAAAGTAGCGGAAGTGAGAAATGTGATGGGCTATTTGTTTTTAACTCATGCTTAGTATCATTTACTTACATATTGTGACATGTGACCGGCATCTTGCAGTCTATTGGCGATGGAAAAAGGCAATAAAAAAGCCGTGGGATGTTAACCACGGCTTATCAGTTTGCTGCCAATTAGCTATCAAACGACAGGGCGGGCCACCACATTACGGGTTTCCATGCGCACTTCGGCAATTCGCACTTCAATCTTGTCACTCTGGCTATAAACCGTTTCACCTTTGATTTGCACCGTGCCGGTTTCTTGGCTACACACCATCTCATCACGCACTGCATGAATAAAGGGAGCAGGAATAAAGGCCACCGCGCCGTTATCCAGCAAGCGAACCCGCAGGCCGCCACGAGTTACGTCAATAATCTCTGCTGGGAAGCGCGTATCAGTCCCAGCTTGCGGCTGGAGATAACGGGCATACAACCAGTCACCGACATCGCGTTCAGCCATACGATTCAACCGGCGGCGCTCGGCCAATTGCACCGTAATTTCATCCTGCGGTTTCTCTGCTTGCTGACCAGTAATAATCGCTTTCAGCAGACGATGATTAACCATATCGCCGTATTTACGAATTGGCGATGTCCAGGTGGCATAAGCCTCAAGCCCCAAACCGAAATGAGGGCCAGGAACGGTGCTGATTTCAGCGAAAGTCTGGAAACGACGAATGCGGCTGTCGAGGAATTGAGTCGGTAAGGCATCGAGATGGCGACGCAACTCGCAGAAGCCCGGTAATGTCAGCAGGGCTTGTGGGTCCGCTTCCACCCCATTGGCTTGCAGTACATTGGCCGCTTGCTCAACTAGCGCCGGATCAAAACCGGTATGCACGTTGTAAATGCCAAAACCGAGATTATCCCGCAGAGCTATGGCTGCGCAGACGTTAGCGGCAATCATGCACTCTTCAACAATTCGGTTGGCGATGCGGCGATGCTCAACAATAATATCCAGCACTTCGCCTTTTTCACCCAACAGGAAGCGGTAGTCAGGGCGGTCTTTAAACACCAATGCATGCTGTTGACGCCAGTTACTGCGGGCTTCACACACGCGTTTCAGCAGGGTGATTTGCTCGGCGATAGCGGCATTTTGTGGTTGCCAGTCACCTTGGCCCTCTAACCAGTCTGAAACCTCGTCATAAACCAGTTTGGCTTTGGACTCGACCCACGCGGCAGAGAAGTGAATATCATTACCCAGCGCGCCATCGGCAGCAATGGTCACACGGCACACCAATACCGGGCGGCGTTCATTAGGGCGCAATGAGCAGAGATTGTCAGATAAATCCCGCGGCAGCATCGGGATATTAAAGCCCGGCAGATAGTTGGTAAAAGCACGTTTGCGGGCAATTAAATCCAACTCACTGTTTTCATCGACATAAGCCGTCGGGTCGGCGATAGCAATGGTCAACAGCAGGGAACCGTCGCCTTTGTCTGCCACATGCAACGCATCATCCATGTCTTCGGTACTGGCGCTGTCGATAGTGACAAAATTAAGTGCGGTTAAATCTTCACGTTGAAGATCAGTATCATGCAGGGATGACTCAACCATCACTGGTGCTTCGCGTTCCAGATTATGGCGCGCCAAGGTGACCCACCAAGGGACGAAATGATCTTCACCATTGGTGATAAAGGCCGTCAAATCAGCATTAAAGGCGCGATCACCTTTTAATGGATGGCGACGCATTTCAGCCACCGCCCAATCGCCATTCTGGAAGTCGTGGGTTAATTCACGCACCGGACGGCATTGGATGGCATCACGCAACAGAGGATGGTCAGGCACAATAGATAGGCGATCGTCTTTTCTCTGCACTCGGCCAACAAAGCGCGATAAAAATGGCTCAACCAGTGTTTCCGGCTCAGCAATCTCACGATCTTTATCGGTATGCAGGGTGGCAATAATCCGATCGCCGTGCATGACTTTCTTCATCTGTGGTGGCGGAATAAAGTAACTTTTCTGCCCATCTACCTCAAGAAAGCCAAAGCCTTTCTCAGTCCCTTTTACGACGCCTTCGACGCGTGGAGTCTGAGTGTGAAGTTGCTGTTTTAGCTGCGCCAGCAGCGGGTTATCTTGAAACATATCGTCCAGTGAATGGTGTAGTGAGTGGGATTAATCCGGCTGACAGTTTTACGCGAATCAGCCCCATCGGGCAAGCGGCATATCACCTTAGAGAGCAATTCCCTGATAAAGATTAGGGCATGTCCATTGCCCCAGTTCTATTCTATTCAGGCAAAATACGTAACGTCAGGCAATACGTAACGATGGGGGCTGTTGCCAGCGCCGTACCGTCACCGGGACTGATTTTGATGTGGGTGTATGGGTTTCATCGCCAAAACTGGACAGCGGCACCAGAGGATTGGTTTCGGGGTAATAGGCAGCCAGATTGCCACGAGGAATATCATAGCTGACTAACTTGAACCCGCTAACCTTACGAGTGATACCGTCGTGCCACAGGGTTTCAATTTCAACCAATTCACCTTCTTCCAGTGATAATTCGGCTAAATCTTGTGGATTAATAAATAGCACTTCTCGTTGCCCATAAACCCCACGATAGCGGTCATCAAGGCCATAAATAGTCGTATTGTACTGATCATGGGAGCGCAGGGTTTGCAACACAAACGGGACGGGCTCCCCAGCCATCTGTGGGAATAGACTCTCCGGCAGTGCTGAGGCACAAAACTCGGCTTTACCGTTTGGGGTAGCAAAACGCATTTCAGCGGCCGCATTTCCCAGATAGAAACCGCCGGGTTGCTCGCAACGCGCATTGAAATCATCAAAACCGGGAATGGTTGCGGCAATATGGTCACGGATAAGGTTGTAATCATCAGCCAATGCTAACCAATTCAGCGCATTCCCTTGAGCCGGTCGCTGGGCGAAAACCGCATTGGCAATACCACAGACAATGGCGGTTTCTGAATGCTGAGTATCTGCCAAGGGTTTCCCCACACCTTCCGAGGCATGCACCATACTGAAAGAGTCTTCCACGGTAATAAATTGTGAACCCGTGGCTTGCATATCGCGCTCGGTGCGCCCGAGGGTTGGTAAAATCAGGGCTTCAGTACCGGTAATCAGGTGGCTACGGTTGAGCTTGGTACTGATGTGCACGGTCAGGTCGCAACTGCGTAGGGCTTGTGCGGTGCGTTCGGTATCCGGCGCGGCAGCAGCCAGATTGCCCCCCAGCGCTATCAGTACTTTGACTTCACCGCGCAGCATCGCTTCCAGTGCTTCTACCGTGTTGTGGCCCGCCGCTTGCGGTGCCGTGAAGCCAAAGTGACGGCCTAACCGCTCCAGCATGGCGGCAGAGGGTTTTTCATCAATCCCCATGGTGCGGTTGCCTTGCACGTTACTGTGACCACGAACCGGGCACAAACCCGCGCCTGGCTTACCAAGCTGGCCGAACAAGAGCTGAAGATTGGCCAGTTCACGCACGGTTATCACCGAGTGTTTATGCTGTGTCACGCCCATCGCCCAAGTCACGATGACACGTTCCGCATGCTGATAAATATCAGCCGCATGGCGTATTTGTTCCTCACTCAGACCGGATTGTTGCGCTATTTGCGCCCATGAGGTGTTATCGACCGTCGCCAGATAGGCGTCAATCCCTTGAGTCTGCTCGGCAATAAATGCCTGGTCGAATAGGCCAGCATCCCCTTGCGCCAGTTGCTCACGATGGGTTTGCAGCAGGGCTTTCACCATCCCGCGGACCGCCGCCATGTCGCCGCCCAGATTAGGTTGGAAATAGGCGGAGCTAATCGGTGAGGATTTTGGCGTCAACATTTCAAGCGGATTTTGTGGATCGGCAAAACGTTCTAATCCGCGTTCACGTAAGGTATTAAAGCTCACAATCCGCGCGCCGCGATCTTTGGCATGGCGCAAGCTGTGCAGCATTCGTGGGTGGTTGGTGCCCGGATTCTGCCCGAAAACAAAAATGGCATCAGCCAGTTCAAAATCCTGCATGCGAATGGTGCCTTTACCGATCCCAATACTCTGTTTTAGCCCGGTACCGCTGGCTTCATGGCACATATTTGAGCAGTCAGGGAAGTTATTGGTCCCTAACATGCGGCCAAATAATTGATAAAGGTAGGAGGCTTCATTGCTGGCACGGCCCGAGGTATACAGCTCCAATTGATTGGGGTTGTCCAGACTATTAATATGTTTGGCAATCAACTCAAGGGCGGCTTGCCAACTGATAGGCTGGTAACGGTCAGTTTGCCGGTTATAGCGCATCGGATGAGTGATTCGTCCTTGATACTCAAGGAAATAGTCACTTTGCTGGCGCAGAGTGGTCAGGCTATGTTCGGCAAAGAATTGCGGTTCAACTGCTTTGCGTGTGGCTTCCCAACTGACGGCCTTGGCACCATTTTCACAAAAACTGAAAGTGCTGTGGTTATCATCGCCCCAGGCACAGCCCGGGCAATCAAAACCTTTAACCTGATTGACGCGTAGCAAGTTACGAATATTTTTCAGGGCTTGTTTGCTGTCCAATACAAAGCGGGTGGTGGCTTCAAGAGATCCCCAACCACCGGCCGCGCCGGTATAGGGTTTTATTGCTGGTTTAAATTTCATTATGGATACGCCGCAGGTGTTATTTTTGTTTCAAACAGGTAACGAAATAATTAACTGTTTGAATCTATTTTGTCACAAGTCTAGTGGGGCGGGGCTGAGGCGTCTAATCGAATAGCGCAATCGCGGCATAGAGCGGGTTTATCGCGAGCCCGCCCGGCTTAGGTTACCGGGCGGGATAATCAATGTTCGGGGTAAACCTTTTCTTTGAACTCGCACAAATCTTCAATAATGCATGAGCCACAGCGCGGTTTGCGGGCAATACAGGTGTAGCGGCCATGCAGAATCAACCAGTGGTGGCAATCAAGCTTGAATTCTGCCGGTACCACTTTGAGCAGTTTGGCTTCAACCTGATCAACATTACTGCCGGGGGCAAAACCGGTGCGATTACAGACCCGAAATATATGGGTATCAACCGCGATGGTCGGCCAGCCAAAGGCGGTGTTCAAAACCACATTGGCGGTCTTGCGGCCAACTCCGGGCAATGCCTCTAGCGCGGCGCGATCTTCCGGGACTTCACCATGATGTTTTTCCAGCAAAATACGGCATGTTTTAATGACGTTTTCGGCTTTGGTATTAAACAGACCAATGGTTTTGATGTATGGCTTCAAACCCTCAACCCCCAAGTCCAGTATAGCCTGAGGCGTGTTAGCCACCGGATAGAGCTTGGCGGTGGCTTTATTGACGCTGACGTCGGTGGCTTGCGCTGACAGCAACACGGAAATCAGCAACTCAAAAGGGGTGTGGTAGACCAACTCGGTGGTTGGATGCGGGTTGTTATCCCGCAAGCGGGTCAAAATAGCGACACGTTTTTCTTTATTCATTAGGCTTTCCCGGCCGCGATATCCTGAGTTTGTGGTGCAGTGGCCAATGCTCTGGCTTTGCGCGCTTTCATTTTCTCGTCAATAACATACTTACCGGCTAGCAATAAACCCAGGCCAATAAAAGCACCGGGCGGCAGCATCGCCAACAAGAAGGGGCTATCCAGATGCAAGACGTCAATACGCAGCACTTTTGCCCAACTGCCCAGCAGCATATCGGCACCATCAAACAGAGTACCGTTGCCCAGAATCTCACGCAGTGAGCCCAGCACAAACAGTGCGCCAGTGGCCCCCAGCCCCATTGCCAGACCATCCAGCGCCGATAAACCCACCGGATTTTTTGCGGCATAGGCTTCCGCTCGACCAATCACAATGCAGTTGGTCACAATCAATGGAATGAATATCCCTAATGATTGGTATAAGCCAAAGGCATAGGCGTTAATCAGCATTTGCACGGTACTGACCACCGATGCAATGATCATCACATAAATTGGGATGCGGATTTCATTCGGTACCCAGCGGCGCAGCGCAGAGACCGCGGTATTGGTGCAGACCAACACCAGTGTGGTGGCTAAACCTAGACCTAAGGCATTGGTGGCGGTAGATGAAACGGCCAACAATGGGCATAGGCCCAGCAGTTGTACCAATGCCGAGTTATTTTTCCATAGCCCTTGGGCTAAGAGATCTTTTGCTTCACTCATTGACTCTCTCCACAGACCGGCAAGCTATCGAGTTTTGCCGGTAGGGTTTCCAAATACAGCGCGGTATTTTTCACCGCCCGCACCACCGCCCGAGGGGTGATGGTCGCACCGGTAAATTGATCAAAAGTTCCACCGTCTTTTTTCACAGCCCAGCGCTTATCTTGTGCATTTTCAACCTGCTGACCACTGAAATGGGTTATCCAATCAGAGATCCGGATATCAATTTTATCGCCAAGCCCGGGGGTTTCGTGATGCTCAACCACTCGGCTGCCCAGTACGTTACCGTGAAAATCGGCCCCAACCAACAGTTGGATAGCACCGGAATAGCCATCTGGCGCCGTGGTTTCAATGGCGGCAGCGACCGGCTGGCCCTCTTTACGTGCCAAATAGAGGCGGTGCGGTGCGTTGTTGTCGAGGGCTGAATCAGTGACAACGTAACATTCTGCTTGCATGTCGTTGTCATAATTTTCAGCTGGAACAACCTGATCGAGCAAGGCTTTTTGTTGCAAAGCAGCCTGATGGGCGATGGTGGTCTCGGTCAATGCGTTAACCACGGCAGTTAAGCCGGTGGCACCGGCGGCAAACAGTGCCAGAGTGATGCCGTGACGCTTCATAGTGTTTAGCATAACGGCTCCTTATTTGTGCCCGCGATTATGACCATAGACCCGTGGTTGGGTATAGTGATCAATTAGCGGAACAGTAATGTTAGCCAGCAAGACGGCAAAAGCAACGCCGTCGGGATAGCCGCCATAAACGCGAATTAACCACACTAAAATCCCAATCAACGCACCGAAAATCAGGCGACCACGCGGTGTGGTAGAGGCGCTGACCGGGTCGGTGGCAATGAAAAACGCCCCTAACATTGTTGCACCAGAAAACAGATGTAGCAGCGGCGGAGCAAAGCTTTGTGGCGCAATCATCCAACTGATCGCGGCGCAACCGGCCAAAGCCAACAGAAAACTGACCGGAATATGCCAGTGAATGGCTTTACGCCACAGCAGCACTAAACCGCCAGCCAGGAAGCCGATGTTAACCCACTGCCAACCGATGCCCGCCAGAACCCCACTAAACAGCGGCTGGTGGAGGATTTTCTCGGCAGGTTGTGAGCGCAGTGCCGTTTTAAAGTGGTCGAGCGGAGTGGCCTGACTGACGCCATCGACCCCTATTTGCAGTTGATGGATATCTGCGCCACTGTGGGTAAAACCAGTGAAAATGGTTAACAGGCTGTCATAAAATCCGACCGGAGTGCCTTGTAATGGCAGTGGCGGCAACCAACTGGTCATTTGTACCGGGAATGAAATCAGCAGCACGACATAGCCGACCATGGCAGGATTAAAGGGATTTTGCCCCAAGCCGCCATAGAGTTGTTTGGCAATGATAATGGCAAATAAGGTACCCAAGACAATCATCCACCAGGGAGCCAGTGGTGGCAGGCTTACCCCTAACAGTAAGCCGGTGAGCAGGGCGGAATTATCTTTCAGCCGTATGAGTACCGGCTGTTTACGTAATTGCAACACCGCGCCTTCAGCCAGCAAGGCGGTCACCATGGCCAGTGCGACCTGAATCAGGCTGCCATAACCAAAGAAATAAGTCTGGGCAATAATGCCGGGAATACAGGCCAAAATCACCAATAGCATGATGCTGCGGGTGCTACGTTGATTGTGGGTAAAAGGGGAGCTGGCTATCTGCAACCCTTTGCTCTGGGTCGGTGTTACAGGCCTGAATTTCATGAAATTGCAACCATATGTCGAATACTTAACAGGGTTCTCAAACGCAGGCGTCGCGCGGGCAAGTCAGTGCTTGCGGGCGTCAATACACTCAGCCGTCAGGGGGAATAATATTGGTGTCGCATTCTACCCTATTCAGACAAAGTGTAATACGCCTTAATTATAGGGTTATTGCCCATCATATCTGATGATATTCAGGAAATAGTGGGGTTTAATAAGTACAGCCAATCAAAGAATTAACTTGCAATTCATATAAGAATAGTTACAAGCAAATAGTCGGTAGCGCTGTTTTATCAAAAAATGTTATTAGACTTAAGTAGTAGAAAGAGAGCGATAATTCACTGTTTTAATAGCGTTTATCATCTCATCTTAATTTGTCAACCATTTGTAAATTAACGACTTATTAACGTTATTAATTAGAGTTAAGAAAAGCGTTGGCATAATGATAGATTAATGTAGTATGCAAGGTAATTATATATTTAAAGAACAGTAAAATGATTAATGAAGACATATTATTTATAGAAGAATTAATTGAATGGATTGAAATCAATTTAGAAAAGAGACCCACATTGGATGATGTGGCGAAGATTTCAGGATATTCAAAATGGCACCTACAACGTAAGTTTAAAAGTATTGTTGGGTTACAATTAGCCTCCTATATCCGTGGGCGCGTGCTGACTCGAGCCGCAGTTGCATTGCGTATTTCACGGCGACCAATCATTGAAATTTCTGATGAGTTAGGCTTTGATTCGCAACAGACCTTCACCCGTACCTTTAAAAAGCGTTTTGGTGTGACACCTAATAGTTTCCGCCAGATGGAGCAGTGGGATGTGCAGGGCATGATCCCGCGCTTTGGGTTCTATGAGCATTATACGCCAGAAATCAAGCGCATAGTCTTGCCTGAGCGCGAGTTGGTGGGCTTTACCCGGCGGTTGGATTTTGATGAGCACAATCATTGTAGCGGTCAGCACTCATCATTTATGGCAATGAAAGATGAAATTTTGCTCGATTTCTTTAAGGAAGTTAACTTCTCATGCCAGCGAATTTATTCGCTGTTCTCAGCTAAAGATTGTCAGCAAGGGCAGAACAGTGTGTATTATTCGACCGCGATTGATAAAGAGAAAAGGCACGAAATTCAGGGCCATCGTGAGATAGACCATATCTCAATACCGGCGGGTGAATTTTTGTCGATAACTCATCAGGGTAGCGCTAAAGAGTGCGTGAAATTCTCTATCTATCTGTATAACGAAGTATTACCTAAGCTGCGTGATGAATTCGGTGGCGGCTTAGAAATGGAAGTTATCGAGGTTGATAGCAGCTGCCATGCTGAATCTAAAATGCGTGATATTTCATCTGTCTATCACTACCTGATGGCGGTAAATTGAAAACTTAATCTGGATTAGCGGCCTGCGCCGCTTTCTTGGCCTTCACTCTGGCAATGGCGGCAGCGACTGCGGCTTTGCGCGGATCAACTTCCGGCACATCACTATCACTTTTCGCCACTTCGGGCTCAGACAGAGCCTGTGCCGCTTTCTTGGCTTTCACTCTGGCAATGGCCGCAGCAACTGCGGCTTTGCGCGGATCGACTTCCGGCACATCACTGTCACTTTGCACCACTTCGGGCTCAGACAGAGCCTGCGCCGTTTTCTTGGCTTTCACTCTGGCAATGGCGGCGGCGACTGCGGCCTGGCGCGAATCGACTTCCGGCACATCACGGTCACTTTTCGCCGCTTCGGGCTCAGACAGAGCCTGCGCCGCTTTCTTGGCCTTCACTCTGGCAATGGCGGCAGCGACTGCGGCTTTGCGCGGATCGACTTCCGGCGCCTCATTGTCACTTTTCGCCACTTCTGGCTCAGACAGAGCCTGCGCCGCTTTCTTGGCTTTCACTCTGGCAATAGCGGCAGCAACGGCGGCCTGGCGCGGATCAATCTCCTCGGTGGCGGCAATTACTTGCTTTTCTGCCTGACGTGCTCTGGCCTGTGCTTTCCGCGCTTCTCGGGCGGCAATAACCGCGCTGTTGTCTGGGGCTTTCCCGGCAATCACAGTGATAGCGGAATCCGTGCTCTCTGGCTCTCTGGCCAAACGACTGACCGCCGCTTCAACGGTCTGTTGATCCGCCTCGGTCAGTTTGACGGCAGCTTGTTTATGACGCAATTCACGCGCCAGTTTCTCGCGCTGGAGCCGAGCTTGCTTAGCTTCAAAGCGTGCTTTGGCTTCTGCAGCTCGGGCGCTCTCTTCATCAAGGGCACGGATTTCTGCTTTTTCCTGACGGTAGTACTGCACCAAAGGAATATTACTCGGGCAAACATAGGCGCAAGCACCACATTCAATACAATCAAATAAGTTATGATTGCGGGCCTTCTCATGCTCTTCGCCCCGGCTAAACCAATAGAGTTGCTGAGGTAATAAACCAGCCGGGCAGGCATCAACACATAAGCCACAGCGAATACAAGCTTGCTCTGGCTCGGATAACCCCATTTCAGCCTCGGTTGGGGCCAAAATGCAGTTACTGATTTTAACAATGGGCACATCCAGACTTGGCAGAGTAAAGCCCATCAGTGGGCCACCCATAATCACCATGGGCTGGCTTTGTGGCTGAAAACCGGCCAGTTTTAACAAGTGGATGACGGGGGTGCCGATTCTGGCCCAGAAGTTACCTGGCTTTGATAATGCCTCGCCGGTTAACGTCACCACTCGCTCGATTAATGGCTGATCGTCGATCACTGCCCGCTTGATAGCTACCACTGTCCCGACGTTTTGCATCAACACCCCAATGGAGGACGAGTGCTTGCCGAAAGGCACTTCTTTACCGGTCAGAATTTTGGTCAACTGTTTGGCACCACCGGAGGGATACTTGGTGGGAACCACGCGCAACTGTATGTCATCATGACCGCGTAGCGCCTGTTTCAGGGCCGCGATAGCGTCAGGTTTATTATCTTCAATGCCAATTAATACCTGCTGAGGTTGCAGCAGATACATTAAAATATGAATCCCGGTAACCAGCTCTTCCGCATGGTCTTGCATCAACCGATCATCGGCAGTGATATAAGGTTCGCACTCCGCCGCGTTGATAATCAGAGTGGTCACGCCGCTCAAGCCGCCTTGCAGCTTGCTGGCGGTGGGGAAGCCCGCACCACCTAAGCCGGCAATCCCCGCCTGATGAATTCGGTCCAGCAGGGCGAGCTTATCCTGTTGCCGATAATCAGCCCAAGGCTGCTGTTCACGCCAGCGGTCTTCACCATCCGGGGTAATATGCACGCACAGCTCTGCCAGACCTGAGGGGTGAGCAGTGGTGTGGGGGGCAATGGCGGTGATGATACCAGAGGTCGGTGCATGCACCGGAACGGTACGCCCACGACCAATAGTCAGTGGTTGGCCCTTTAACACGGGGTCGCCAGCTTTGACACAGAGTTCACCTTCTGGCCCAAGATGCTGCTGCAACGGGATAATCATCTGTGCGGGCAGGGGCGCGATACGCATTGGTACCCGGCTTGATTGCAGCTTCATTTCCGGCGGATGAATCCCACCGTTGAAATCCCAAATGGTGTCGTGCTGACGGGCAGTAAACAGCTTAAACATGTTGCTCCACATCTATCATTTTCACCGGAATCATCTGCGAGGCAGTTAATTGTGTGGGAAGGTTTTTGACTGGGATCGTGCTCAAATCCCACTTCCAATTAGCGGTGGTGGTAGCAACCGGGATCATTTCAATACAGTCGGTCGGGCAGGGAGAGACACAAAGGTCACAGCCAGTACAGAGATCGGGCAGCACGGTATGCATCGCGCGGGTCGCCCCAACGATAGCATCGACCGGGCAGGCCTGAATGCACTTAGTACAACCGATACAGTTTGCTTCATCAATAAAGGCGACTTTGCGCTGAGGGTGAGCGGCAGCTTCATCGCCATCTAATGGCTGTGGTTCAACAGCCAGCAGCTCGGCCAGCTTGAGCATCACTTGCTCGCCACCGGGGGCGCATTTATTTATTTTCTCACCACCACCTGAGACCGCTTCAGCATAGGGGCGACAGCCGGGGTAGCCACACTGGCCGCACTGGCTTTGTGGCAAGATGGCGTCAACTTGCTCAACGATGGGGTCTTGTTCAACCTGAAAACGACGGGCAGCAAAACCCAGCACTGCACCTGAAATCAGCGCTAAGGTACTGAGTGCGCCTATGGCAATCCATAACGACATCATTAGAACTTCACCAACCCGGTAAAGCCCATAAAGGCCAATGACATCAGCCCTGCAGTTATCAGGGCAATGGATGAGCCGCGGAACGGGGCCGGAACGTCAGCAACAGCAAGGCGTTCGCGGATCGCGGCAAATAACACCATGACCAAAGAGAAACCGGCGGCGGCACTGAAGCCATAGACTGCCGATTGCATAAAATTGTGAGATTGATTGACATTAAGCAAGGCCACACCTAACACCGCACAGTTGGTGGTGATCAACGGCAAAAATATCCCCAGCAGGCGATAAAGTGCCGGGCTGGTTTTGCGGACCACCAATTCAGTAAATTGCACCACTACCGCGATAACTAAAATAAATGCCAACGTCCGTAAATAGACCAAGCCGAGAGGCAGCAAAATAAAGCTGTTGACCATCCAGGCACACACCGAGGCCAGTGTCAGTACAAAAGTGGTTGCCAGCCCCATACCAATGGCGGTCTCCAATTTTTTGGAGACACCCATGAAGGGGCACAGGCCAAGAAATTTGACCAGGACGAAGTTGTTTACCAAAACAGTACCGACAAACAGGAGCAGGTATTCAGTCATTGCGGAGCCTAAAAAAATAAAAGCCGCCTATTATCCAAAATTGGCGGCCTGACGACAACAGATGAAGTGCAAGGTTATTACGATTTATCTCTATCCTATTTCAAAATACCGGACTGTCAGCGGCCATCATTCACCCAAGTCATTGAGTTATCTCAACTCCTTGGGCTTATTCAATGGCGACCTAACGGCAACTCAAAATCCTTTGAGGATAGTAAAAAGTGGTCTAACTCCCTTAAATACGCTTATTTTTCGGTAAATGTGGCTTTCACCCGCTGAGAACGTTTGATATAGGGAACAAAAACAGCCGCCGCCAGCAGAGGCCAACCTAAGGTGCGCAAGGCGATATCATCGCTGATAGGGGAAAACGCGAATGCTTTTAATGCCAATAATACGGTTAACAATAACCATAAAATAAACCATTGGGGGAAACGTTGTGAGCGGCTACACAATAGCCAGATAACCCATATTGTATAAATCCACATTAAAATAGTGGTTACAACCGAGAAATACCACTGCAGCGTAAATGCCTGCGAATTGGTGACCAAATACTCTCTGGATTCCGGTGTAAAAATAGCCATGGCATACAACGCCAGCATTAAGCTGGCACTGAGTAATGTCACAATCAAATAGGCCAGTGGGGCCAATAACCAGCCACCAATACGTTGATATTCCTGCTGTTGAGACATAATAAACCTTATTACCTTTTACCTGAGGTTGCATGAGGCTAGCTTAACCCGCAAATGTGCCCTTCGTCATCTATATCAATATGATAATACGCCGGCTGGGTGCCAAGGCCGGGCATGGTCATAATATCCCCAGCATAAATGCGGACAAAACCGGCTCCGGCTGACACCGCGCAGGCGGTGATAGGCAAGACAAAATCTTGTGGGACATTCTTCAAGCGAGGGTCGGCGCTGATAGACAGGGGAGTTTTGGCCATACACAGCGGCAAATGAGCAAAACCTGCCGCTGTTATCGCCGCAAGTTGCTGGCGTGCCTGGGGTGTATAGGTGATGTCGCGAGCACCATAATTTTGAGCCAGAGCGGCAATTTTTTGCTCCAGTGAGGCCTGGTCAGGGTAAGGCAAGGTGGGTTCTTGAGCTTCGGCACAAGCATTGATAACTTGCTGCGCCAGCGCTGTGGTCCCGGCACCGCCTTTGGCAAATGCTTCACTGATTTCGCAGGCTACAGCCCCGGCCGATAGTGCATAATCGCTAACAAAAGCCAGTTCCTCTGCGCTGTCGTCGGGGAAGCAATTGACCGCGACCACCACCGGCAGACCATAGCTTTTAGCATGATTAATATGCCATTTCAGATTGGCGCAACCTTGACTGAGTAACGGAATATTGGTGCTGAGAATTTCAGCGGGCAGTGGCTGGCCCGGTTTAATGTCAAAAGCGCCACTATTGGCTTTCAGGCTCCGGATTGTGGCAACCAGTACCACACAAGAGGGGGCAATACCGGATTGGCGATATTTGATATTAAAGAACTTTTCCATTCCCATATCGGAGCCGAAACCGGCCTCGGTGACCACGTAATCCGCTAACTGTAGCCCTAAACGGTCGGCCAGCACTGAAGAGTTTCCGTGCGCGATGTTGGCAAATGGCCCGGCATGGATTAATACCGGAGTATGTTCGCTGGTCTGCATTAATGTCGGATGAATGGTCTCTTTCATTAATGCGGTCATGGCCCCAGCAACCCCCAGATCATCCGCCGTAATGGGCTCACCGCCGGTGGTTTTTGCCAAAATGATCCGGCCAATACGTTGCCGCATATCTTGCAAGCTTTCCGATAACGCCAGAATAGCCATCAACTCTGATGCTGCGGTTATCTCGACGTGATCGTGGCGTTCAACACCATGAGTTCCGCCGCCCACTCCCACTTTAATGTGGCGCAATGCGCGATCATTATGATCAACTACACGTGGCCACAGAATCTGCTGAGCATCAATATTCAGCAGTGGCATACCGGTTTGTTGACTAAAGGCTGGCCCCAGCCGCTGTTCATGATACAGACGGGCATCCAGTGCGGCCGCGGCCAGATTATGTGCGGCGCTGATGGCATGAATATCCCCCGTAAGATGCAGGTTTAATTTCTCCATCGGTAACACTTGTGCGGCACCACCGCCTGCGGCTCCCCCTTTCACACCAAAGACCGGGCCAAGACTAGGCTGGCGGATGCATGCCACGCCGCGGTGGCCTAACTGGTTGATTCCCTGACTTAATCCAATGGTGGTGACCGTTTTGCCTTCTCCCATTGGCGTGGGCGTAATGCTGGAAACCAGAATCAGTTTACCGCGCACTTTACCGGGGCGTAAGGCACTGATATCGACTTTCGCCATATGATGCCCATAGGGAATTAAATCCTCGGCAGTGAGACCTAATTGCTGCGCAATATGCTGGATAGGTTGCAAGTTTGCGTCATGACTCGCATAGGGTATTAGGGAGAGATCATCGGCAGTAGACGGTAGAGTGGGTGTCATGCTGGGGAAATTCCTGTTATCAGTGACAAAACGGCGGTAGCCAATCATGGGGGCTATAAATCACCGCGAAATTATCACACAAAGTGATGAGGATTTGGCGATACAAATCAATAAATGTGAAGTCATCAGTGGTTGATAATGTTGTGTTTTCCACCCTCAAAAATTAATGCAAGAGCGCTGATTTATATCTTTGGTGTCTTATTCTTGTTCGTTTTTTATATCAGTTTTATTTTTTCAAATGGCATTAAAGAACTTTTGAGATATTGGATATTAAAACTTCTTACTTTATGAGATTGGTTTATAAAAGAAGCTATACAATTCCATAGTTATATTTTTAGCACATCGAAACTTATCTGTTCCTTACGATGAAATAATGGACAATGTAATTTATGGAAAACCACGTTCACTCCTCTTTGGTATGTGCGGCGAGATTACTCAGCTTAGCGGGATTTAGCGCGGAGCCTGTGAAGATATTTAGACAAAATGCTAATATTGAAATTTCAGCAATGGCAACGCTCAGCTTATTGCAGCAATATCTCTCAACATTATCACGAACCACCCCAACACGTCTTAAAGTCAAAAAACAGTCACTAAATAGAGTCAAGCCAGAACAGTTACCACTCGCATTTCGCGATACACAGGGCCGGTTTATTTTATTGGCTCGGCTGAGTGACAATCAGGCATTGCTGCAATATGCCGACAGCCAACAACCCAAAATCATTAATCATCAAGATCTTAGTGCCTTGTGGGGTGGCGTTGTTCTCTATTGCAGTCACTCACGCTTTGATATTCGCTGGTTTATTCCTGCTTTACTCCATCACCGAAAATCACTGACTCAGGTCTTGGTGTTGTCTCTATTATTACAGTTTCTGGCACTCATATCGCCACTTTTCTTTCAAGTTATTATGGATAAAGTCTTAGTTCATAATGCGCTGACAACCCTTGATGTATTAATTATTGTATTATTAGTAACAGGTATATATGAAGTGGTGCTGAAATTCCTGCGTGAATATATTTTCACTCATACTACGACGCGGGTGGATATTTTATTGGGTGGAAAGTTATTTAATCACTTAATAAAACTACCTCTAAGTTATTTTAAGCAACGTCATGTGGGTAATATTGTTGCCCGAGTGCGTGAACTCGATAATATTCGCGAATTCATCACCGGTTCTGCACTGACATTATGTGTTGATGTTGTTTTTACCCTGGTGCTGTTTATTGTCATGTGGTGTATCTCTCCGCTGCTGACACTCATTGTTCTCGCCACACTGCCTTTTTATCTGTTATTAGCCGCACTTAGCACGCGCCCGCTGCAAAAGAAAGTCAGCGTATTGTGCACCTGCGCCGCACAAAATGGCGCATTTTTAACTGAAACCCTGTCTGGGGTTGAAACGGTAAAAAGTCTGGCATTAGAACCGCAAATGCAACAACGCTGGGAAATACAAACGCGTGATTATGCCCAAGCGAATTTTAAGGTGCAGAATCTGCAAAACTTCAGTAGCCAGAGTGCCCAGTTGTTGCAAAAGCTGGCTGGGGCGCTAGTTATTGTGGTTGGAGCCTATCAAGTGATGTCGGTGCAGCTCAGTATCGGGCAGTTGATTGCCTTTAACATGTTGGCGGTTCAGGCATTAATGCCAATGAGTAAGCTGGTTGATTTATGGCAACAGAGCATTCGGGCCCAAGTCGGGCTGACTCTTATCGCTGATATTTTGAGTTTACCGGTGGAGCAAGCCACAGGGACCGTACCTTCTGATAGCCAGATCCGCGGCCATATTTCACTGGAGAATGTCACTTTCCGCTATCGCCCTGATCTTGATCCAGTGCTGCGCCATTTTTCACTGTCACTACAAGCCGGGGAGCATATCGGGTTAGTCGGGCCATCCGGTTCGGGGAAAAGTACCGTCGCCCGGTTATTGCAGCGCCTGTATATCGCTGAACAGGGGGAGATAAGTATAGATGGTCACCCAATAAACCGTTTCTCTCCTGAATATTTGCGGCGGCAAGTCGGGGTGGTGATGCAGGAAAACTACCTGTTTAACAGGACGGTGCGTGAAAACATTGCCTATTCTCGGCCCACTGCACCCCTTAGTGAGGTGGTTGAGGCGGCTTCGTTGGCGGGCGCTCATACCTTCATTCTTGCTCTGCCGCTTGGCTATGACACGCTACTGTCAGAGGGCGGGGCATCGCTGTCTGGCGGGCAACGTCAACGGATTGCAATTGCTCGAACCCTGCTGGCCAATCCCCGGGTATTGATTTTTGATGAAGCGACCAGTGCGCTGGACGATGAATCCCAAGCTGAAGTACAGAAAAATATGTCGCGTATTATCGCCAATCGCACCGTGATTACCATCGCTCACCGTCTTTCAACCGTACGACATTGCCACCGTATTGCCGTTATTACTCAGGGCCAAGTGACCGAACTTGCCAGTCACGATGCGCTATTGGCGCTCGATGGCACCTATGCCCAACTCTGGCGGCAACAAGCTGACTTTAGCCATGAGGAATCAAAATGAAGTTGATGCAATATCTGGCTAAATTGTCCTGGGTGAATGCCTTGAAACAGCGCTGGCAGCGCCACTTCGCCCAAGGAAAAACCCGCGATGAATATGATTTTCTTCCCGCTTATCTGGATATCGTTGAGCGTCCGGTGTCGCCATTGGCGCGGCGTACTGCATGGTTTCTGGCGCTGACATTACTGCTGGTATTGGCTTGGTCAATAGTTGGCAAGTTAGATATCCACGCCTCAGCCAATGGCAAGGTGATTGTCTCCGAACACTCCAAAGTCATCCAACCCTTTGAACCCGGAGTGGTAGCGGCCATTCATGTTGGTGATGGTGACCATGTCAGCGCCGGTCAGGTGCTAATTGAGCTAAATCCAATTGGCATTGATGCTGAGGTCGGCAATATCAATCAACAATTAATACATCGTTTGCTTGAGGCTGCTCAAGTCACGGCATTACTGACCGATGATCCGCTGGCGAATTTTGTCTCCCCTGATGGCAGCGCTGAGGAACTGGTCATGACGGCGAAGTCACTTTTGATAAAAAAGCATGATGAGGATAATGCCGAACTGGCGCGCCAAGAGAGTGAACTGGCCGTTAATCAGGCACATATGCAGTCAGCCGCTGCCAGCATTGCCAACCAAAAAACCTTGATGAAAAACATTTATCAGCGGTTACAAGCATTGCAGACACTCGCCAAATCTAAAGCTATTGCTGAAGTTGAGTTATTAATCCAAGAGCGGGAGTGGCTAAATGCCAAAGCGGAAGCCAGCCGTATGCAAAATGAACTCGCTATCTTACAAGCGAAAGAGCGCAATCTCAGCCAAACACGATTGCATTATATGGCTGAAAAGAAACGAAGTTATCAGGAGCAATTAAACAAAACCCACGAAGTTATCAATCAATTGCAGCAAGAGCTGATTAAGTCGGTAGAAAGGCAACGGCAGCAAACTTTGCGTGCGCCAGTGAGTGGTGTTATCCAGCAATTGGCGGTACATACCCTTGGCGGGGTGGTCACCACCGCTCAACCGCTGATGGTGCTGGTACCAGAAAATTACCCACTGGAACTGGATGTGATGATCCTGAATAAAGATGTCGGTTTTGTTCTGCCGGGGCAGGCGGTAGAAGTCAAAGTAGACAGTTTCCCCTATACCCGATTCGGCACTCTTTCAGGTGAAGTCAAACATATCTCGCGTGATGCGATGGAAGATCAACAGCAAGGTTTGGTGTTCCCCGCACGGGTTCGGCTCGATAGCGATACGCTGAGCGTCGAGGGGCGTCCGGTGCGTCTCTCTGCGGGCATGGCGGTCAGTGTGGAAATTAAAACCGGCCGTCGCCGGGTGATTGATTACTTGCTGAGCCCATTGCAGCAGTATCAATCAGAAGCCATGAGGGAGCGGTGAGATGATGCATTCAACGTCAACTCCGGTTATTCAACCATTGGAGGCACTGGTACGCGCCGCGGCCTGTTTTGATCTTGCCGTCGAAGTCCCGGTGTTAGCGCACAAACTTGGATTAGCTCCCCAGCAAATAGATAACATTGCCCTGTGCCGCAGTGCAAATTGGATTGGTTTGCGTGCCAGAGTTGTTAGCCAATCATTTGAGCGTTTACGCCATCTGACGCTGCCTATTTTGTTCCGTAATGGCACTGAGTGGTATGTACTACTGGCGCTCAATGAACAAGGGGCGCTCATTTATTTCTCAGCCACTGGGCAACAGCAACAGATAAGCCAGCAGGAACTCGCCGGTTTGTGGTGTGGCGAGGCTATCTTATTAGCGAAAGCGGAACCCTCAGCACGAAAGAAAACCGCTTTTGGTTTTAGCTGGTTTATTCCGGTAATCACTAAGTATCGCCATCAGTTACGTAACATTATTTTGGTTTCACTGCTGTTGCAGGGCATCTTGTTAGTGACGCCGATGCTATTTGAAACGGTGATCGACAAAGTGCTGGTGAGCCGTGGGGTAGGCAGTTTAATGGTGCTGGGTACCGCCATGATTGCATTGGCGATTGCCGAGCCTTGCTATACCTTTTTGCGCGGCTGGCTGTTTTCACATTTATCCAGCCGGGTAGGCGCAGAACTCAATACCGGCCTGTATCGTCATTTATTAGGGTTGCCACTGGGCTATTTCGCGGCACAGCAAACCGGGAAAACCATCGCTAAAGTCCGGGAAATGGAGCAAATCCGCAGTTTCTTAACCGGTTCAGCCCTGACCATGTTGCTGGATTTAGTCTTCGTCAGTACCTTTATTGCGGTGATGTTTTGCTACAGCCAGCAACTGACCTGGATAGTTATCTTCTCGCTCGTGTGTTATTTGCTGTTTTGGTGGGCAGTGAGCGGCGTGTTGCGCCGGCGGGTGGAACGTGAATATGAAGCCAGTGCCCATAATACCGCTTTTCTAACCGAAGCGATCAGCGGTTTGGAAACCATCAAAACCTCGGCTACCGAGGGTTTGTTTAACCGCAGTTGGCGCAATTCATTGGCGGCTTATGTGCGCGCCTCTTTTGCCTCTTCTTGGGCGGCAAATGTTGCTGAACAAGGCATCATGCTGATCAATAAAGTGACTTCGGCGATTTTGCTGTGGAGTGGCGTGATGTTGGTACTGGCCGGGGAGCTTAGCCCGGGGCAATTTATCGCTTTCACCCTGTTTTCAGGCTATGTCACGCAACCTATCTTACGTCTGGCCCAGATATGGCAAGATTTCCAGCATACCCAAGTCTCTTTGCAGCGCATTGGCAGCATTCTGGATTATCCGACGGAACCGGGCAGTGTCGGGCTGGTGTCAAACCATGCTATGGCGGGGAGTTTGGCCTTCAAGCAGGTGCGTTTTCGCTATCGGCCTGATACGGCCGAGGTTATCCAAAATCTTAATTTAGAGGTTGCCGGGGGCGAATTTATTGGTATTACCGGGCCATCCGGTTGCGGCAAGTCAACCTTGACCAAGTTACTCCAGCGGCTATACACCCCGCAGCACGGGCAGATTCTGGTCGATGGGCAGGATTTAGCCATTACCGATGCCACCAGTTTGCGCTGCCAAATGAGTGTGGTATTGCAGGAAAGTGTGCTGTTTTCGGGCACCATCAGGGACAATATATGCCAGTGTCGACCTGATGCGGATGATGCGCAAGTTGAACACATTGCGCGGCTGGCGGGCGCTCATGACTTTATTATGTCATTGCAGCAGGGCTATCAAACACCCGTGGGTGAGCGGGGTGGCATGTTATCCGGCGGGCAGCGCCAGCGGGTGGCGTTGGCAAGGGCATTAATGGCAGATCCCAAAATATTAATTCTTGATGAAGCCACCAGCGCACTGGATTATGAATCGGAGGCGGCTATCATGCGCCAGTTGCCAGAGATTATCCGCAACCGCACTGTCATTTGCATCGCACATCGCTTGAATACATTGCGCTTGTGTCATCGCATTTTGGTATTAAAAGAGGGGCAAGTTTTAGAGCAAGGGAGTCATCAAGCGTTATTGGCGCAGTCCGGGGTTTACGCGCATTTGTGGCGATTACAGACCGAGTAGCATTAATCGCGGCTAAGCTTCCTCTCCATTTATCGCCATAAAGCTGGGTGTGAATTTACACCCAGCCATTTTAATTTATTAATATTTATCAGCTAATTATAGCTTTTCTCCATTGGATTTAATCACTTCCTGATACCAGAAAAAGCTTTTTTTACGTTGGCGTGCCAACTGCTTTTGGTGGTCGACATAAACAAAGCCATATTGCTTCTGGAACCCATTCAACCAACTCAGCAAGTCAATAAATGACCATGGATAGTAGCCACGGACATCAGCACCTTGCTTGATGGCGTCTTCGATAGCGATAATATGTTGGCGCAGATAATCAATCCGATCATCATCAACCACTTCACCCTCAATAATGGCATCTTTGGCGCCCAGACCATTCTCGGTGATATAGATGGGAATATCGCCATAACGGGCTTTGATATTCATGATGCCTTCAGTTAGGCCTTGAGGATAAATCTCCCAGTCCCAGTCGGTATAAACCCCGTTAGGATTACGCACAAACTTAAACAATCCCTTAAAACCAAACTCATTGCCTTGCTGGTGGCCTGAGCCTTTCTGGCCCGAGGTGTTGAGCGTGAAATGGGTTTCCTGCTGATTAGCCGCAACAGTCTCGCGCTTATAATAATTCAGCCCAATGAAGTCGCAGATATTATCACGCAGTAATGCGTCATCACCTGGCGCAAATTGAGGCACGCCCCAGATGGCTTGTGTTTGTGCCAATAATTCAGCCGGATACTCGCCTTTCAACACAGGGTCATACAGCCAGTGGGTAAAGATCCCTTCGGCTAAATGGAAGGCCGCCATATCTTCAGGTGAATCACTAAATGGGGTATGGGTTTGCAAAACATTCACAAAACCTATTTTCCCATCAATACCGCTGGCGCGGAATGCCGCAACCGCTTTGGCATGCGCGACAAATACGTGGTGGCAAGCTTGAATGGCACGGCCTGTATCCTGAACACCCGGTGGGTGAGCGCCGACAATATAGCCAAAACCAATAAAACAGACGGTTTCATTAAACGTAGACCAAAGTTTGACCCGGTCACCATAGTGCTGATAGCACAAACGGGCATATTCTTCGAAAGCATCGGCAGTGCTGCGTGCTTCCCAACCGCCTTCATCCTGCAAAGCTTGCGGTAAATCCCAGTGATAAAGGGTGATCATCGGCTCGATATGGTGTTCCAGCAGGGCATCAATCAGTTCACTGTAGAATTTGACCCCAGCGGCGTTGACCTCGCCACGTCCAGTGGGTAGCAATCGGGGCCATGAAATAGAAAAACGATAGCTTTTCATGCCCATTTCCGCCATTAGCGCCACATCTTCACGAAAACGATGATAGTGATCGACGGCGACATCACCATTGGTGCCCTGATAAGTAGTTCCTGGCAGATGAGAAAAGGTATCCCAGATAGACGGGCCTTTACCATCAGCGTCATAGGCACCTTCAACTTGATAAGCGGCGCTGGCAGCACCCCATAAGAAATCCTTCGGGAAAGCAGACATAAAATCTCTCTTATGTAATGAATGAAAAGGAGGTTGTTAGAGCATCTGCCACCAGTGTATTCGTGAACCCATTATTTATGCAACCGGTTTCTGTAACCGGTTTCTGTTTGAGGGTGAATCTGAAGTATCGGCGCTGAGGGCCGGTTATCAGGGAATATCCGTGTCTGTTGCCGAGAGTGGCGGCGCGGAGATGATCCTATTTGCGACAATTATTTTTTTGTGATCCACAGTCGATATTGAACAAGCAGATAAAGCTTGACTATTTACACCTGAGAAATTCGGGCGCAATATCATAGTGTGCATTATAAAACCAAGTTCTATAATGTAGAACAAAACAATAAGGATGTCTCAATCTGTTGGGAAATTGATACACAGACTGTCGTCATCATCATTTCGAACAATAAGGCTTTAGAATGAATAAAACCAAGCAGTTCTCAGGGATAATTCCACCGGTATCCACCCTGTTTACCGATGATGGCATATTGGACAAAGTGAGAATGGGGGGGGTAATTGACTTCCTAATCCGCTCAGGGGTTGATGGGTTATTTTTTCTCGGCACTGGGGGCGAATTTTCACAAATGTCCACTGAAGAGAGAAAGCAAGTTGCTGAGTTTTCGGTTAATTATGTAGACAAACGTGTCCCGACATTAATTGGTACCGGAAGTACCAATACCCGAGAAGCCATTGAGCTAAGTACTCACGCTCAATCAATTGGCGCGAGTGGGATTGTTGTTATCAATCCCTATTATTGGCAATTGACTGAAGATAATTTATTTAACTATTTTAGTGAGGTTTCCTCATCCGTTGATTTACCTGTCATTTTATATAACTTCCCCAATTTAACTGGACAGGATCTTTCTCCAGCGTTTGTTAAATCACTCGTTGATAAGAATATTAATATTGTTGGTATCAAGGAAACGATTGACTCCATCGCTCATCTTCGTGAAATGATTTTTTCTCTTAAAGACGAGCATCCGAATTTCTCAGTATTCTGTGGTTTTGATGACCATCTATTAAATACCCTGTTGCTCGGGGGCGACGGCGCCATTTCCGCCAGTGCTAATTTTGTACCGGAATTGTCGATTGATATTTTCCAGGCATTTTCTTCTGGGGATTTGGGCCAAGCCGCAGAGTTACATAAAACACTGTTACAGTTGCCATTGATTTATAAGATTGATTCACCTTTTGTCAATGTTGTTAAAGAAGCAATGAAATTATGTGGACAGGACATTTCCACTTATTCATTACCGCCAACCCGATCCCTGAGTGAGGAAAAAAGAGAACAAGTTAAGCGTATTTTACAAAATGCCAATATTGTCAGATAGTGATATTAAACCTCAATATCTAGTCTGATATGTCATCACCAGACGACTTTAACGAAGTCGATACAGTGCGGTTTAAATGAGTGGTGTTGCTTATGTCTATAAAATATATTTTCAATAATGAAAACAGCAAAATATACGATATTGAAACCCATGCCGAAGGTCCTAAGGGAGAACTTCCTTTAACACCAGAAATGTTGATTGACTCCCCGAGCGGGAACATTTTTGCTTTGACGCTAAATACCGGGATGGGATGGGACCCTAATAAATTATTAGGCACAGAAGTCTTGATATTAGGCACTCAAGGCGGGATTCGTGCTCACGATGGTTCACCAATAGCCTTAGGTTACCATACCGGGCATTGGGAAATTGGTTTGCAAATGACGGCCGCCGCAGAAGAAATAACCAAAGCCAAAGGTATTCCTTATGCAGCTTATATCAGTGACCCTTGCGATGGACGTTCGCAAGGCACCATAGGCATGTTTGATTCTTTACCTTATCGGAATGATGCCGCTATTGTTTTTCGCCGGTTGATTCGTTCATTACCTACGCGTAAAGCAGTTATTGGCGTAGCGACTTGCGATAAAGGTTTACCCGCGATGATGATTGCCCTCGCTGCCATGCATGATTTACCGACAATCATTGTTCCTGGCGGGGCGACATTACCGCCGACCAACGGTGAGGATGCCGGTAAAGTTCAGACTATTGGCGCGCGGTTTGCTAATGGCGAACTTACCTTGCAAGAGGCCGCAGAATTAGGTTGCAGAGCTTGCGCTTCGCCGGGAGGAGGATGTCAATTTTTAGGCACGGCGGGTACCTCGCAAGTTGTGGCTGAAGGGCTGGGGCTCGCTTTACCTCATTCGGCATTAGCTCCTTCAGGTCAACCAATTTGGCTCGAGGTTGCTAAACAATCTGCGCGTGCAGTATTAGTCCTTAAACAGAAAGGCATAACCACCAAAGACATTATCACCGATAAAGCTATTGAAAATGCGATGACAATCCATGCGGCGTTTGGCGGTTCAACCAATTTACTCTTACATATACCCGCGATTGCACATGCCGCAAAATGTAAAATTCCGACAGTTGAAGATTGGACTGCAATTAATAAGCGGGTGCCGCGCTTAGTGAGTGTTTTACCCAATGGTCCAGTTTATCATCCAACAGTCCGCGCTTTCCTTGCCGGTGGTGTGCCGGAAGTCATGCTGCATTTACGTAAACTGGGCCTGTTGCATGAAGATGTTATGACAGTCACCGGTGAAACATTGGGCAAAAATCTTGACTGGTGGGAGGCTTCTGAACGGCGTGAACGATTGAAACAGCGATTGCTGGAGCTTGATGGCGTCAATCCCGACGAGGTTATTATGAGCCCCGAGCAAGCTAAAAGTAGGGGACTCACATCAACAATCACTTTCCCAACCGGAAATATTGCTCCCGAGGGTGCAGTGATCAAATCCACGGCAATTGATGCTGCTGTCGTTGGTGAAGATGGTATTTACAGTCATACCGGCAAAGCTAAGGTTTTCACCTCCGAAAAAGCCGCCATAGCGGCGATCAAACATGGCGAGATCCACTCTGGCGATATTATGGTTGTTATCGGTGGTGGCCCGTCAGGTACGGGAATGGAAGAAACTTATCAATTAACTTCATCCCTTAAGCATTTATCTTACGGTAAATATGTTTCCTTACTGACTGATGCGCGTTTTTCTGGAGTTTCAACCGGAGCTTGTGTTGGTCATATAGGGCCAGAAGCTTTAGTCGGCGGGCCTATTGGTAAATTAAGAGATGGCGACATAATTGAAATGATCATTGATCGTAATAATTTAGTCGGCTCAATTAACTTTATCGGTACCGAAGATAATCCACTCTCTTTCACTGATGCAGCCGCAGTTCTGGAAAAAAGATCGCTACATCCTGATCTGAAACCTCATGCTGATTTACCTGACGATACGCGTTTATGGGCAGCGCTTCAATCTGTGAGCGGCGGTACATGGACTGGGAGTATTTATGACGTAGACAAAATTATCGAAGTTATATCCGTAGGACAACAAACATTGGCCGATAAAGCCAAAAAGGAAATAAATTAAAATTTAAAGCCAACACCAGGGCATGTTATGCAATAAAGAATTCATATATGGCGATGAGATTATTATAAGTGAATAATCTATAGCTAGTGTTATTCCTTACTTATAATTAAGAAAAGTAAGAACTGAATTATTTACTGCATCCATTATTATAATAGGACGCTCTATAAGTTTAATTATAGGGCTTCCCTTGATATATAAGAAAAAATTTAATTTTTAATACTTTCTAATCCGAGGGTTTATTATGCCATTACTAATAGTAGTGATGGGGATCATTGCTTTACTCATCCTCATTATGCGATTTAAGTTAAATACTTTCGTCTCCCTTATTATTGTTTCATTCGGTGTAGCATTAGCTTTAGGGATACCACTCAATAAAATTGTTAAATCAATCGAAGGAGGGCTAGGGGGAACTCTTGGCCACATTGCTTTAATCTTTGGTATTGGGGCAATGTTAGGGCGATTAATTGCAGATGCAGGCGGTGCTCAACGTATTGCAATAACCCTGATTAACAAATTCGGCGAGAAAAACATTCAATGGGCGGTTGTGGTTGCCTCATTTATTGTTGGTATTGCACTGTTCTTCGAGGTCGGCTTAGTATTATTGATTCCGATTGTGTTCACTATTGCCAAGCAGCTGAAAGTTTCAATACTGCATCTTGGCATACCAATGGCCTCAGCATTACTGGTTACTCATGGTTTCCTACCGCCGCACCCAGGACCCACCATGATTGCCGCCGAGTATGGTGCTGATATTGGCTCCGTCCTGCTTTATGGCATTATTGTCGGGATCCCCACCGTTATTCTTGCCGGTCCGGTATTTAACAAGCTGGCTAAAAAAATCGTTCCTGATGGATTCAAAAGGGTGGGCAATATTGCCTCTTTGGGTGAGCAAAAGACATTTAACCTGGATGACACACCAGGGTTTAAGATCAGTGTCTTTACTGCCATGCTTCCGGTTATTCTAATGTCGGTAGCAACCATTATTACAATGATTCAGCAAGAAATTAAGTTACCGGATAATGCATTTATCACGACCATTCAGTTAATTGGTAATGCCTCGGTTGCCATGTTGCTCTCCTTGCTGTTTGCCATTTATAGCATGGGATTGTCTCGTAAAATCTCAATCACAAATCTGATGGGGTCTTGTTCTTCCGCTGTTGCCAGTATCGGTATGATGCTGCTAATCATTGGTGGCGGTGGGGCTTTCAAGCAGGTACTGATTGATGGCGGTGTCGGGCAGTATGTCGCTGATTTATTTGCTGGTAGTTCGGCGTCACCTATTATTCTCGCCTGGGGCGTTGCCGCAATTTTACGGATTTCGCTTGGTTCTGCGACGGTAGCGGCTATCTCTACTGCCGGGCTCGTTCTACCAACACTCGGGCAGCACGATGCTAATCTGGCTTTGGTAACACTGGCGACAGGTGCAGGAAGTGCGATTGCTTCTCATGTTAATGATGCTGGTTTTTGGATGATTAAAGAATATTTTGGCTTAACCATGAAAGAAACATTTGGTACTTGGACAATTCTTTCAACCATTGTCTCGGTATCTGGGTTATGTTTCATCTTGTTACTCAATTCTTTTATATAAAACTATCGTCTGATAGATAAGCTCTAAAATAAACCGGTTGAATAAACCAGTAATATCCCTATGCGCTATTACTGGTTTATTATTATTTTCTAACATTGATAGGTGATATTTGTGTTCGGTTTTTTTTAATTTAACCACTTTCAAAACTTAATTATTTTTAAAGCTTAACTATTTTTAAAACCTAATTGTTGCGATAATTCATGTCCGGCAGTTTTTAATAATTCTATATATTCCTGTAGTTCTTGATCATTGACACGTGCAATCAAGGTAGAAATACTTATTGCCGCGATAACCCGCTTCTCGTGATTCCAAATAGGCACGGAAGCACATTTTACACCTTGTTCATTCTCTTGATTATCGACGGCGTAACCCAAAACTCTGACCTGTTCAAGTTCTGCAAGAAATTGCTTACTATCGGTAATCGACTGTTCTGTCTGCTTGGTGTAGACATAATCTTTTAGCAGCGCGTCAATTTCATTTTGATTTTTGAAAGCTATCAGCGCCTTACCAATCGCCGTGGAGTGGATAGGGAGCCGACGACCTATTCTGGAATAAGTAATAATGGCTTTTTTACCCTCGACCTTGTCGATATAAACACCTTCTTTACCATCAAGGATACCTAAATGCGTGGTTTGACCTGTTTTTACTGATAAATCAACCAGATAATTATTCGCTTTTTGCCTGATGTCGATCGAATGAACAACAAAATCCCCACGCTCTACCAGCTTCATACCCAAACGATACTTTCCGTTGTCGGGGTTTTGGCTGATATAACCTTGGGCTTGAAGTGTTTTTAGTAAAGAATGAAGTGTACTTTTATGCAGCCCCATCAGGGTACTGATCTCGGTAATCTTTAATTCGGTAGAGTGTTCATCGAAAAGATCCAGAATGCGTAAAGCACGCTCAACAGATTGAATGATTGGCATAACAAACCGTCTGATTTTTATGTAATTATACGTAGTTCAACACTACTACTTCCAAAATTAAAAATCAATTTAACCTAAAGTTTTGCCTATATTCTGCCGCTTTACACTGAAGTAACATGAACCGGGTGGATTGCTATAATCAATGGCTTGGTTAGTGCGGGACAGGTTATTTCAAAAGAGAGGATTATGATTACTCGGCTTGCTATCTCTGGTTATCGCTCTTTACGCGATGTGGTGCTTGAATTAGGTCAATTGAATGTGATTACCGGGGCGAATGGCAGCGGAAAATCCAGCCTCTATCGGGCGCTAAGATTGCTGTCCGATATTGGTCAGGGGCGGATTATTCAATCACTGGCCACCGAGGGAGGATTGCAATCCACACTCTGGGCCGGGCCTGAGTCATTCTCCAAAGCAGTGAAACGAGGGGAGCAACCTATTCAGGGTGTGGTGCGTCATCATCCGGTCGGCTTGAAACTGGGGTTTTCTGGTGAAGACTACGGTTATGCCATCGATTTAGGATTAGCGCCACCGACAGAATCCTATTTTGCCAAAGATCCCGAAATCAAGATTGAAAGCTTGTGGTGCGGCGACACACTGCACCACAGCAATGTTTTTGCTGAACGCCGTGGCCCGAGTATTCGTATTCGTGATGAGCGTGGTATTTGGCAGGAGGCACATCACGGACTGGCTCCCTACGACAGCATGATGACGCACGGTACTGATCCGCGTGATGCCCCGGAGATTCTGGTGATGCGCGAACGCATGCGGGCATGGCGTTTTTATGACAATTTACGCACCGATCGCTATGCACCGGCGCGCCAACCGCAGGTCGGGACTTATACACCGGTACTCGCCAGTGATGGCGCAGATCTGGCTGCTGCACTGCAAACCATCATCGAAATAGGCGATTCCGCCGCGCTGAACTATACCATTGCCGATGCTTTCCCCGGCACCACTCTGGAAATCCTACCCAATTTTGAGATTCTGCTGTCGCAACAGGGTTTGCTAAGGCCGCTTAAAGTGGCGGAGTTGTCGGATGGCACTTTGCGTTATTTGTTGCTGGTGGCTGCATTACTTTCGCCACGTCCTCCCGAGATGATGATCCTTAACGAACCGGAAATCAGTCTGCATGCTGATTTGCTGCAACCCTTAGCCCGGTTGATTGCTCAGGCGGCGCAGCGCACTCAAGTGATTGTGGTTTCTCATGCCGCCGGGTTGGTGGCGGCATTGCAGCAGGAAGAGAATTGCCGTCATTTTTTGCTGGCTAAGCAACTCAGTGAAACGACCATACAGCAAGACGCTACGCCTGAGTGGTGCTGGCCAAAGCGTTAGCGCCATCGAGTTGGAAACAGCAGATGATAAGGGGGCGGTTAAGCCCCCAAAATTTACGGCGTTGTTTACGGCGTTGATAATCAAAAAGCTAAGTGGTTATTGCACTTAACTCAATGATTCAGATGATAATAGACTTCATTCCAGCGGATTTCATTTTTAAACGCCGGCAAGGTGGTGTCATTATCAATCAGCAGGAATTCAATCCCGTGCATCTCGGCATACAGGCGCAGCTCATCGACACCGATAGCTTGAGAGAACACGGTATGGTGCGCGCCACCGGCAATAATCCAGGCTTCGGCGGCAGTTGCCAGTGACGGCTGGGCTTGCCAGATAGCGCGAGCGACCGGTAGTTTTGGCAGCGGGTGCGGCTGTTCAACGGTATCAACCACATTGACCAGTAAGCGGAAGCGGTTACCCATATCAATCAGGCTAGCATTCAATGCCGGGCCCGCGGGGGTCGAGAAGATCAAACGCGCCGGGTCTGCTTTGCCGCCAATACCCAAATGTTGTACATCCAACAGCGGTTTCTCTTCTTTGGCGATCGATGGGCACACTTCCAGCATATGAGAGCCAACCACCAAGTCATTATCCGGCTGGAAGTTATAGGTGTAATCCTCCATAAAGGACGTCCCGCCTTTCAGGCCGGTTCCCATCACTTTCAGAATGCGCAACAGCGCCGCAGTTTTCCAGTCGCCTTCGCCACCAAAACCATAGCCTTGTTGCATGAGACGTTGAACCGCTAACCCCGGTAACTGTTTCAGGCCATACAAGTTTTCAAAGTTGGTGGTAAAGGCTTTAAAGCCGCCTTGCTCAAGGAAGCGCTTCATACCCAGCTCAATGCGTGCCGCATCCAGCAGGTTTTCACGTTTATTGCCGTGCAATTTCACCGCATCAGTCAAGCGATAGGTTGCTTCATACTCTTCAACCAGAGCATCAATATCGCCTTGACTGACCGCGTCCACCACGCTGACTAAATCACCGATGCCGTAGGCATTTACCGAGTAGCCGAACTGGATTTGCGCCGCAACTTTATCACCTTCGGTAACGGCCACTTCACGCATATTGTCGCCAAAACGCGCCACTTTGAGCTGTTGGCTTTCCTGCTTCGCGGCAGCGACACGCATCCACTGACCAATGCGCTGGTGGGCCGCTTTATCCTGCCAATGGCCGGTGATAACACTATGTTGCTGGCGCATACGAGCGCCGATAAAACCAAACTCACGGCCACCGTGGGCTGTTTGGTTCAAGTTCATAAAGTCCATATCCATGGTTTCCCACGGGATCTGGGCATTAAACTGGGTATGGAATTGCAGTAACGGTTTATGCAGAATACTCAACCCACCAATCCACATTTTGGCAGGTGAGAAGGTATGCAGCCAGGTCATGATGCCGATACAGGCGGTGTCGTAATTTGCTTCACGGCACAGGGCGGTGATTTCATCCGGTGTGGTGACCAAAGGTTTCAGCACCAATTTGACCGGTAAACCCGCCTCACTGTTCAGGCTATTGACGACATGATGGGCATTATCCATAACTTGTTGCAGGGTTTTAGGGCCATACAGGTTCTGACTGCCGATCACAAACCACACTTCTGATTGCTTGAATACGTCCATCTGGCACTCCAATTTCTTTGGGGAAAAATAGGTTTTGTTATCAATCAGTGCTTAGCGTCGGTGACCGGCGCGTAGTGTGGCTCTGCCGATATGCACCACTGTTGATAGCGTTGATAAAGCTGTTGATAGCGTGCGACTTGTGCCGCATTCGGCGTCAGGGTGCGTTCAATCTTACACGCCATCTGGCGCTGTGCCGCTGGGACATCAGCAAAGACCCCCGCAGCCACTGCCGCAAAAATGGCGGCCCCCAGAGCACAACATTGATCTGAAGCGACTATCTGTAATGGTCGATTCATCACATCAGCACAAACCTGCATGATAACCGGTGATTTTCGCGCAATACCGCCTAATGCCAGCACGTTCTCCACCGGAATATCCTGCTGTTCAAAGCATTCCATAATGGCGCGCGCCCCAAAGGCAGTGGCCGCAATAAATCCACCAAATAATGTCGGGGCGTCAGTTCCCAGATTGAGGTCGGTAATCACGCCTTTTAGCCGCTGATTGGCATTCGGGGTGCGGCGGCCATTGAACCAATCCAAGACTACCGGCAGGTGATCAAGGGAGGGGTTTTTAGCCCACGCAGTGGTTAGCGCGGCGAGCAGGGTGGATTCAATCTGTTTGAGCTGGGGCTGCAATTCAGGTTGTGCCAGTGCGGCCTGCTGCAATGGCCAGCTTAATAATCGGCTAAACCAGGCATACATATCACCAAATGCCGATTGACCCGCTTCCATGCCAATCCAGCCAGGAACCACGCTGCCCTCAACCTGCCCACAGATCCCAGCAATGGCCCGATCACCCACCAATTTCTCATCTGCAATCAAAATATCACAAGTAGACGTGCCGATAACTTTGACCAAGGTATAAGGCTGGGCACCTGCACCAACCGCACCCATATGGCAGTCGAATGCACCGCCAGAAATAACCACCGTGGCTGGTAATCCCAAACGCTCGGCCCACTCAGCTGTAATTATCCCCACCGGACGTTCGGCGGTATAGGTATCAGTAAACATCGGGTAATCAAGCTTGTTAACCAGACTGCTATCCAGAGCCGCCAAGAATTCCCGTGGTGGTAAGCCGCCCCAAGAGGGATGCCACAAACTTTTATGCCCGGCGCTGCAACGGCCACGTTGAATATCTTGTGGGGCAGTGGTGCCTGAGAGTAGCGCCGGAACCCAGTCACACAGTTCAATCCATGACACCGCAGCATCACGCACTGCTTTATCCGCGCGGGTCACATGCAGAATTTTGGCCCAGAACCATTCGGAAGAGTAAACACCGCCGATGTAGCGCGAATAGTCAGCAAATTCACCACTACGACATAAGCGGTTGATTTCTTCAGCTTCTTCAATGGCGGTGTGGTCTTTCCATAACACGAACATGGCATTGGGGTTGTCGGCAAAATCTGGACGCAGCGCCAATACCTGACCTTGATCATCAATCGGGGCCGGCGTCGAGCCGGTGGTATCAACACCAATACCGACAATCTGCTGGCGCTGTTGGGGCGACAGGCGATTAACCACCTGCCGGATCGCCTGTTCCATGGCTTCTATATAGTCGAGGGGATGATGGCGAAACTGATTTTGTGCCGCCTGACTGTAGAGACCCTGCTGCCAGCGAGGGTAGTAGACCACTTCGGTATCGATCTCGGTGCCATGTTGGCAATCCACCGCCAATACCCGGACGGAATCGCTGCCAAAATCCAACCCAAGTGCGATAGCGCTATGGGGGGATAAAAGGCGGTTTTCCGATAAAGGACCGCCTGCCGATATAACGTCGCCTGCCATGGGGGGCTCCTAACGATTGCAGAAAACAAGAGTTCATTGGCAATAACCATAGGAGTGAGTGGCCGCAAGATGTGAGGAGCCAATAGCTGGAAGTATGTACTTTCCTGCTTCCTACAGCGTTTTTGTGATGTCAGTCAAAAGTTAGAGCGAGGTTAAATTTGCTGAATATATGGATAAATAAACTGTAATCCCTGGATGTGATAGCGCTCTACATTCTGAAGGGTAATTAACGCTAAAACTATCACCGTCTTACCGGGTGTGGTGAGGTTAAGTGGCTTTTAATAAAGCATACAGCCGCACTGAAGCTGAAAAATACTATTGATAACGTTTCCACAAAAAATCGGTTGATTGGTGTGGTTGACGATTTAATAAACAAAAAACATCTCTTCCTACAAAAACAGTCCGGAGAACACTATGCATAAATTAACTAAGGCGCTGGCAGTGGTTGGGTTAGCGGCAGTTATGTCACATTCAGCTATAGCAGAAAGCATGAAACTCGGCTTTCTGGTCAAACAGCCTGAAGAGCCCTGGTTCCAGACCGAATGGAAGTTTGCCGATAAAGCTGGCAAAGATTTAGGTTTCGAAGTGATAAAAATTGCTGTGCCCGATGGTGAAAAAACACTAAATGCCATTGATAGTCTGGCGGCCAGTGGCGCGAAAGGTTTTGTTATTTGTACCCCTGATCCGAAACTGGGGCCGGCCATCGAGGCGAAGGCGCGCAGTTATAACCTGAAAGTGATTGCCGTTGACGACCAATTCGTCAATGCCAAAGGCAAACCGATGGACAGCGTGCCATTGGTAATGATGGCGGCGACCAAAATTGGTGAGCGCCAAGGGCAGGAACTGTGGAAAGAGATGAATAAACGCGGCTGGCAGCCAGCAGAAACCGCGGTTATGGCGATCACTTCTGATGAGCTGGATACCGCCCGTCGTCGTACCAGTGGCTCAATGGACGCGCTGAAAGCGGCGGGCTTCCCAGAGAAACAAATCTATAAAGTGCCGACCAAATCCAATGATATTCCGGGGGCTTTTGATGCCGCCAACTCCATGCTGGTACAGCACCCTGAAGTGAAAAACTGGCTGATTGTTGGGATGAACGACAACACCGTCTTGGGCGGCGTGCGGGCCACTGAAGGCCAAGGCTTCAAAGCACCGAATGTGATTGGGATTGGCATTAATGGCGTGGATGCGGTCAGCGAGCTGTCGAAAGGCCAGGCTACCGGCTTCTATGGTTCTCTGTTACCAAGCCCGGATATTCACGGCTACAAAAGTATTCAGATGCTGCATGACTGGGTCACCAAAGATGTTGAACCGGCCAAATTTACTGAAGTCACGGATGTGGTGCTGATCACGCGGGATAACTTCAAAGTCGAATTAGAGAAAAAAGGCTTGATGTAATCCTGCCATATCTTATGGAGATACAGGCTCTGATGCACTGGGGGCAGGCTACGGCTTGCCCACCTCAGCATACAGTTTTTTATCATCGCGTTACGTGGTGCAGTGCAACCCAAACTTTATAAGGAAGCCATCATGTCAGCACTCCATTCTGCGTTACAAGCCGAGCTGGAAGCCGAGCAGTCACCTTATCTGGCTTTTTGTGGCATCGGCAAAAGTTTCCCCGGTGTTCAAGCGCTGGATGATATCAGTTTTACCTGTCAGGCCGGTCAAATCCATGCCCTGATGGGGGAGAATGGTGCAGGAAAATCCACTCTGCTGAAGATTCTCAGTGGTAATTATCAGCCGACGCAGGGCGAAATCCACATTAAAGGCCAAGTGGTTAATTTTACCAATACCACCGAGGCGCTCGACGCCGGGGTAGCGATCATTTATCAGGAGCTACATTTGGTTCCAGAAATGACCGTGGCAGAAAATATCTATTTAGGCCAATTGCCTACCAAGATGGGCATGGTTGACCGCAAATTACTGCGCTATGAGTCTAGTTTGCAGCTCGCACATTTAGGGCTGGATATTGATCCCGACACGCCACTGAAATACCTCTCCATCGGCCAATGGCAGATGGTGGAAATTGCCAAAGCGTTGGCCCGCAATGCCAAAATCATTGCCTTTGATGAGCCCACCAGCTCGCTCTCCGCCAGAGAAATCGAACAACTGTTCCGGGTCATCCGCGAACTGCGCGCCGAAGGGCGGGTTATTTTGTATGTCTCCCACCGTATGGAAGAAATTTTTGCACTGAGTGATGCCATTACCGTGTTTAAAGATGGTCGCTATGTGCGCACCTTTGCTGATATGGAGCAGGTCAATAATGACTCGCTGGTGCAAGCCATGGTGGGGCGCAATCTGGGGGATATTTATGGCTATCAGCCACGGGAGATCGGCCCTGAACGTCTCACGCTGCAAGAGGTGAAAGCCATTGGTGTGAAATCACCGATCAGTCTGACGGTGCATCAAGGCGAGATTGTCGGCTTGTTTGGTTTGGTCGGCGCTGGGCGCAGTGAATTACTGAAAGGGCTATTTGGCGGCACCAAACTGACCAGTGGGCAGGTCTTGCTGGATGGAAAAACACTGGCTATTCGCTCACCCATTGATGCTATCACCGCCGGGATCATGCTGTGTCCTGAGGATCGCAAGGCGGACGGCATCATTCCGGTGCATTCGGTGCAAGACAACATCAATATCAGCGCCCGGCGCAAGACACTGACGGCGGGCTGCCTGATTAATAATCGCTGGGAGCAGGAAAATGCAGCATTACGCATTCAGTCATTGAATATCAAAACGCCTGGCCCCCAGCAGTTGATTATGAATTTATCTGGCGGTAATCAGCAGAAAGCCATTTTAGGCCGCTGGTTATCCGAGGATATGAAAGTGATCCTGCTGGATGAGCCGACGCGCGGTATTGACGTCGGCGCTAAGCATGAAATCTATAACGTGATTTATGCCTTGGCGAAACAGGGCATTGCCGTGCTGTTCGCCTCCAGCGATTTGCCCGAAGTTCTTGGGCTGGCGGATAGGATTGTGGTGATGCGTGAAGGGGCTATTTCCGGTGAATTAGATCACGGTCATGCCACTGAAGAGCAGGCGCTAAGTCTGGCGATGCTGCGTGCCCCGAATATTGCTACTAATGCCGCGCCTGCGGTTGCCTGATTGTGAAGGAGTTAACTATGTCCAGCGTTACTTTGAATTCAGATAAGAAGACCCCGACCTCACCTCAGTCGCCGCCACCGCAAGAGGCTCCCGCTAAAGGGGGGCTAGGGTTATCCCGCATTTGGGACAGCTACGGCATGCTGGTGGTGTTTGCGGTGGTCTTTATTGGCTGTGTCATTTTTGTGCCGAACTTTGGCTCATTTATCAATATGAAAGGGCTGGGGCTGGCCATTTCGATGTCGGGCATGGTGGCGTGCGGCATGCTGTTTTGTCTGGCATCCGGTGATTTTGACTTATCGGTAGCCTCGGTTATTGCATGCGCGGGTGTCACCACGGCGGTGGTGATTAATATGACTGAAAGCCTGTGGATTGGGGTTGGCGCGGGTTTGCTATTGGGGGCGTTGTGCGGCTTAATTAATGGCTTCGTCATTGCCCGGTTGAAAATTAACGCCCTGATTACCACCTTGGCAACCATGCAGATTGTCCGTGGTCTGGCGTATATCATTTCTGATGGTAAAGCGGTGGGTATCGAAGATGAACGCTTCTTTGCCCTCGGTTATACCAACTGGTTCGGCTTACCGGCACCGATCTGGATAACCATTGCTTGTCTGGCCTTGTTCGGCTTCTTATTGAATAAAACTACTTTTGGTCGCAATACACTGGCTATCGGTGGGAATGAAGATGCCGCCCGCCTGGCTGGGGTGCCGGTGGTGCGCACCAAAATTATCATCTTCGTATTATCTGGCCTGGTTTCTGCCGCCGCGGGGATTATTCTGGCTTCGCGCATGACCAGTGGTCAGCCCATGACCTCCATTGGTTACGAGCTGATTGTTATCTCTGCTTGTGTGTTGGGTGGCGTTTCACTCAAAGGCGGGATTGGCAAAATTTCCTATGTTATTGCCGGGATCTTGATTCTGGGGACAGTTGAAAATGCCATGAACCTGCTGAATATTTCGCCATTCTCTCAATACGTGGTACGTGGCTTGATCCTACTGGCAGCGGTTATCTTCGACCGCTACAAACAGCTGGCTAAACGGACGGTATAAACACGCAAGTGACAGAAAAGTCCATAAAAAGCCTATCTGGCTCACAATTCTGTCATCACTATCGGGCAGCGCGAAATCTGCCCGATAAACTGAAATAAGCATGCGAATTTGAATACATAACAGACAAAGACTCCAGGGAGGCTAAATGTATCATCGAATGGTTCAGGAACCGCAACCCAATCCCTTACTGCCAGGCTACACCTTTAACGCCTATCTGGTCGCGGGATTAACCCCGATTCTGGCAGATGGACCACTCGATTTCTTTATCGACCGGCCGGGTGGCATGAAGGGCTATATTCTAAATCTGACGATTAAAGGTCAGGGTAAGATTTTTGACGGTGAAAATACGTTTTACAGTAATCCCGGTGACTTGCTGTTATTCCCGCCGAAAGCATCGCACTACTATGGCCGCTCACCGAACAGTGACTGCTGGTATCATCGTTGGGTCTATTTCCGACCACGGGCCTACTGGGCCGACTGGTTAGAGTGGCACAGCAAAACCCACGAGGTTGGGCGTTTGTCTTTACCTAATAATAACTTGCTGCTGGAGTTTGACCGCCTGTTCGCCAATATTGAGCAGACACAAAAGTCGGGCCGCCGTTTTGGTGAAGAGTTGGGGATGAACTTACTGGAGCGGCTGCTGCTGCGTGCCATGGAAGAAGATCCTCTTAGCCCGCAACGTATTATGGATCCGCGAGTTATCGAAGCCTGCCAGTTTATTACCGGCAATCTGGCCGGTGAACTGCGCATTGATGAGGTTGCCCGCCATGTATGCCTGTCGCCATCACGGTTAGCACACCTATTTCGCGAGCAAGTGGGAATCAATATCCTGCGCTGGCGCGAAGACCAACGTGTTATTCGGGCTAAATTATTGCTGCAAACCACCCAAGAGCCGATAGCCACTATTGGCCGGGTGGTGGGCTATGATGACCAGCTCTATTTCTCGCGTGTTTTCCGCAAGCGTGTTGGGGTCAGTCCCAGTGATTTCAGGCGGCGCAGTATTGAAACCAACTACCCGCAGCGCAGTTTGCGCCAGCCAGAATGGCGCGATAATTCGGAGGCGATGGTGCGGATTTGATCCCGCCAGAAATGTTAAGTCTAAAATTACCTCTTGTCGCGGGATTCATCATGGTGTCAAATCGATCCACTTGAAGTGTAAAGATGACGAATATTCCGGGCAAGGGGAAACAAAATGGCCGACAAGATAAAAGTAGGTTTACTGGGCTATGGCTACGCCAGTAAAACGTTCCATGTACCGCTGATTATGGGGACGCCGGGACTGGAACTGGCAGGTGTTTCCAGCAGTGATGCCAGTAAAGTTCATGCCGACTGGCCATCAATGACTGTCGTTGCTGACCCGCAAGCGCTATTTGATGATCCTTCCATCGACCTCATCGTTATTCCAACCCCCAATGATACTCATTTCCCGCTGGCGCAAAGAGCACTAGAAGCGGGTAAAAATGTGGTGGTCGATAAGCCGTTTACCGTGACACTGTCACAAGCTAATGAGCTGAAAAAACAAGCAGATGACGCCGGTTTATTGCTATCGGTGTTCCACAACCGTCGTTGGGATAGCGATTTTCTCACCCTCAAAACTTTGCTGGCAGAAGGTGCGCTGGGGAAAGTGGTCTATTTTGAGTCTCATTTTGACCGCTATCGCCCGGAGATCCGCCAGCGTTGGCGTGAACAAGCCGGTGCTGGCAGTGGCATTTGGTACGATTTGGGGCCGCATCTGCTGGATCAGGCGCTGCAACTGTTTGGCTTACCTGAAACCTTGAATGTGGATCTGGGGATGTTGCGCCCAGGTGCGCAGTCGGTTGATTATTTCCATGCCATTCTTAGCTATCCGGGGCAGCGCGTGGTGCTGCACGGCACGGTATTGGCAGCGGCAGAAACTGCGCGCTATATCGTCCATGGTATGCAAGGCAGCTATATTAAATTTGGCTTGGACCCTCAGGAAGATAGGCTGAAGGCGGGTGAGCGTCTACCTCAGGCTGACTGGGGCTATGATATGCGCGATGGCATAGTGACACTGTCACATGATGGTGTTCTGGCAGAGCAACCGTTACTGACATTACCGGGTAATTATCCTGCTTATTACGCAGGTATTCGCGATGCTATTTTAGGTATTGCCGCCAATCCGGTGCCAGCATCTGAAGCGATTAAAGTGATGGAATTGATTGAGCTGGGTATCGCCTCTGATCAACAGAAAAAAGCGCTGCCGGTTTCATCTGCAAACTGAGTTGCCACACTGAACTGAGTGTTATCAGACACTCAGTTTTTTATTTAAAAGATATCCTAAAGAACTTGATGTCGCAGCGAGGCCGCTAATCACTTTGTGGCGTCAAGTTCACTGGGGAGAAGGATTACAGTGGCATGTCTTGGTTACAGCGTTTAAAAATAGATAAGTTTTTATTAGTCCTAATTTTGGTGGTCATCATTGCCTCGATTTTCCCTTGTGAAGGGGAAGTTAAAGTGTGGTTTGAACACCTGACGACGGCGGCCATCGCCTTATTATTCTTTATGCATGGAGCCAAACTTTCGCGTGCGGCGATAGTCTCCGGTATGGGGCACTGGAAGCTGCATCTGGTGGTGTTCCTCAGTACCTTTGCTTTATTCCCGCTGCTGGGTTTGGGCATGAATGTGCTGGTGCCCGGCGTTTTAACTCCTACGTTATATCTGGGTTTTCTCTATTTGTGTGCGCTGCCCGCGACAGTCCAATCCGCCATTGCCTATACCTCGGTGGCGGGCGGCAATGTGGCGGCGGCAATATGTAGCGCCTCGGCCTCCAGTATTCTTGGGGTCTTCTTGTCACCGATTCTGGTGGGCATGTTAATGCAAACCCAGGGCGGCGATACTGATACCTTGCATGCTATTGGTTCTATCGTCATGCAATTGATGGCGCCATTTATTGTGGGCCATTTATCACGACCACTGATTGCCAAGTGGGTCGAGCGCCATAAAAAGTTAGTCAATATCACTGACCGGTCATCAATTCTGTTGGTGGTGTATGTGGCCTTCAGCGAGGCGGTGGTGCAGGGAATTTGGCATCAAATCGACGGCTGGTCACTGTTAGCTATATTGGTGTGTTCAATGGTGTTGCTGACCATAGTGTTGGTCGTCAATACCTACGCGGCGCGCTGGCTCGGTTTCAACACTGCCGATGAGATTACCATCGTGTTCTGTGGCTCGAAGAAAAGTCTGGCGAATGGTATTCCAATGGCTAACGTGCTATTTCCGGCCGCCGTGGTGGGGGTTATGGTCTTACCGCTGATGATATTCCATCAAGTTCAATTGATGGTCTGTGCAGTATTGGCGCAGCGTTATGCTAAAAGGATCGCTAAAGAAAAGGCGGATAAAGAGTCAGTGGCTATCGCGTCGGTTTCTGCTGATGGCGTAGAAACCAAGTAATTTATCAGCACAGTTAATATCAAAATAAAACGCCCGTACTTCAATGAAATACGGGCGTTTTTTATGTCATTATCTCGGCGGCAGAGCCACGAACTGCTTTAAGCGCGAATTTTGTCACGCAGCGCCTGTTTTTCTTGCTCGCTGATAAAGGCCATGGCCAGACCATTTTCTTGTGCCTGGCGAATTTCTTGCGCTGTCAGGCCCGCGGCAGGTGCGGCAACATGATACTCATGGGCAATTTCAATCCCCTGAACCGCAGGGTCATCAGTATTAATGGAGGCCATCACGCCATGACGCAGGAAGGTGGCTAAAGGGTGGGTTGCCAAAGAGGCGACCGTGCTGGTTTGGATATTGGAGGTTAGACAGGATTCAATCCCAATCTTATGCTCAGCCAAATAATCCATCAGCTTAATATCTTCTACCGCTTTAACACCGTGACCAATACGTTCAGCCCCTAACTCACGGATAGCCTGCCAAATGCTCTCTGGGCCAGCCGCTTCGCCGGCATGGACGGTGATATGCAAGCCCGCATCACGCGCGCGATTGAAGTGGCTGCGGAACAGGCCGCCGGGGAAACCCAGCTCGTCACCGGCCAGATCCAGTGCCGTGATGCTATCGCGATGGGCCAGTAAGCCATCCAGTTCCTGCAAGCAGGCCTGCTCACCAAAGGTGCGGCTGAGAATGCCGATAAGGCGAATATCAATAGCAAAATCACGGCAGCCGGACTTGATACCGTCAATCACCGCCTCAACAACCCCGGCCACCGGTAACTGGTGTTTCATGGCCATGTAGAAAGGAGAAAAGCGCAACTCGGCATAATGCAAACCCGCGTTTGCCGCATCTTCGACGTTTTCGTAAGCCACGCGACGACAAGCATCCAGTGAGCCTAATACCGCCACGCCCCAATCCAGTTTTTGCAGGAAACTGACTAAATCAGGTTCAGTTTTAGTGATTTGTACATGCGGACGCAGGGCATCTAACTCATTAGCCGGTAATGATAAATTGAACTGGCGACCCAGGTCCAAAATAGTTTGCGCACGGATATTGCCATCAAGGTGGCGATGAATGTCGGTCAGAGGAAGGCGGGCGTCGATCATATTGTGCACTCACTTAGATTTTGCTGTTAGTAGGTAAAGTGCAGAACATTATAAAAACAAATCGATGAAAATATCCATCCTGTTGCATAGAAAAGTGATTAGTATCACAAATGAATGATGGGTGAACGACACCGTCCACCCATCATCTCACTCAATTTTTAATTACCGACTAAGACTCTACCGCGACGAGTTTCTTTTCCGATCGCACCACCAGCAGATAAGTGAGGGTGAAGGACAGCCCAAGCGCCAGAGTGACCCCCAGCAAAATATAGATAAAGTAAGGGCCAATATAGGCGGGCAGGCTAAATATGCTCGACAGAATATAGCCATAAAGTCGGACACCGAAGAAGGCGATAAATGCAGAGGCGATGGAGCTACTGATGGTGGTGGCAATAAAAGCTTTCTTGTATTTGGTTAATACCCCAAACAGGGCCGGCTCGGTTATTCCCAGTAAGCCAGAAACCGCCGCTGACAATACCACGGTTCTCTCTTCTCGTGTTTTAACATGGAAATAGATAGCAAAGGTGGAACCGGCAATAGCCATATTGGCCATAAACATCATCGGCATCAACATATCAAAACCTTTGTCAGTAAAGTTTTGCAATGCAATCGGCGTCATGGCGTGATGCATACCGGTCAGAATGGCGACCGGGCGAATGGCCCCGACAATAAAGCCAGCAAATACTGACGAAATATCAAATAATCCCTGAATACAAAATGCCAACAGTTTGCCTAAATAAATCCCCGCAGGGCCAATCAGTGTTAATGAAACCAGGGCGGTGATAAACAGGGTTAGGGTCGGGGTAAAGACGGTTTTCAGCACATCGGGCATAATTTTATCGACCCAGCGATGAATGTAACTCAGTGCCAGAATCGAGAAAATAACCGGTATTACGCTAGCGGAATAGTTAAATACCGACACCGGAACAATGTCCATAAAATAGATGACGTTAACGGCGCCCGGAGTATGTGCCGCCAGTGCTTTGGCGGCATCAATCAGTGTGGGGTACATCAGACAAGCTGCAACTGCGGCAGCCAGATATTCGTTAGTTTTAAATATTTTGGCCGCAGAGACGGCAAGGAAGAAGGGCAGAAAATAGAATACGCCACTGGCAATTAAGTCAATAATCATGACGGTATCGCTTTTGGCCGAGATGATTTTCAGCGCGATCAATCCTGCCAATAAGCCTTTAATCATCCCCGCACCGGCAATTGCTGGCACGATAGGGCCGAATACGCCAGAAACGGTATCCATAAACAGCGAGATCAGGCTTTTGCGCGCCTTAGGGGCGGTTGAAGGTTTATTTTCTTCAGGTTCCAGGTTATCAACAATATCCTGATACCAGGCATTAACCTTGGGCCCGATAATAATTTGCACCTGGTCGCTCTGGTTTTGCGCCCCTAATACGCCGGGTAATGCTTTGATTTTTTCCCAGTCAACTTGACTATCATCAATTAAATCAAAACGCAGGCGCGTCATGCAGTGCCAGACTTTATTTATATTCTTCTGTCCACCAACCAGTTTGATTATTAATTGACATGCCTCAGTCCTGCCCATAAAGCCCTCGCACCTGAATAATTATTTTTATTAACTGTGAAAGATAATAGATTTACTAAATATTAAAAACAAACCAATAAATCATGCTCTGTATCACACTATTCGGTGTGTTGAGCTTATCTGAGGGTGTTTTCAGTAAATTGGTATGGTTTTTTATGATAAATAGCGTGAATTACAGACCAAAAAAAACATTTAAATTTAAGGTTTACAACGCCCGGCGAAATAAGGTGAAATCAGCAAATACTTCATACAAATTTATTTATTTTCGCATAGCTTGTAACCCGTCGAAAGAGTGGTTACTTGAGTGCTGTCAAGGAGCGTTGCATGCAACCCACATTAATCACTGGCATTGAATGTCAAATAACTCGACCTGATCGCCATAATTTGGTGGTGGTTAAAATTGAAACCGATAAAGGGGTGGTTGGCTTGGGTTGTGCCACATTTCAGCAGCGTCCTTTGGCGGTTAAAGTGATGGTGGATGAATATCTGCGGCCATTATTACTGGGACGTGATGCCAATAATATTGAAGATTTATGGCAGATGATGATGGTCAATGCTTATTGGCGCAACGGCCCGGTGATTAACAATGCTATCGCAGGCATTGATATGGCGCTGTGGGATATTAAAGGTAAGTTAGCTGATATGCCGCTGTATCAGCTGTTTGGTGGTAAATCGAAAGATGCTATTGCGGTATATAGCCATGCCGCCAGCGATACTCTCGAAGGGCTCTACCTTGAGGTGGATAAACTTCTGGCGCAAGGGTATCGGCATATTCGCTGTCAGTTGGGTTTCTATGGCGGCAATGCTGAAAATTTACATGTCACTCGTGAGCCAACGGAAGGGGCCTATTATGACCAAGACCAATATATGGATAACACGCTGGCAATGTTCAAGGCGCTGCGCGAAAAATATGGCAATCAATTCCATATATTACATGATGTCCATGAGCGTCTGTTCCCACAGCAAGCCGTGCAATTCGCCAAGCAGTTAGAAGCTTTCCGGCCTTACTATATTGAAGATATTTTGCCGCCCAATCAGAATGAATGGTTGGAGCAGATTCGTCATCAGACTGCGGTTCCTCTTGCCACCGGTGAGCTATTTAATAACCCCGCAGAATGGAAAGATCTGATTATTCATCGCCGCATCGATTTCCTGCGCTGCCATGTTTCGCAGATTGGCGGGATTACGCCGGCATTAAAATTGGGCAGTTTCTGCCAAAGTTTTGGCGTGCGGCTCGCCTGGCATTGTCCGCCGGATATGACCCCCATTGGTGCGGCAGTTAATACACATCTAAATATTTACCTGCACAATGCGGCAATTCAGGAATTTGTGGCCTATCCGACCAACACCACCCATGTTTTCCCCGGAGCTGTGGTCCCGGAGTCAGGCTATTTCTATCCGATTGAGCAAGCCGGAATTGGCGTTGATTTTGATGGCAAATTAGCGAATGAATTCCCAGTAGTTTATCGGCCTCATGAATGGACGCAAAGCCGCCTGCCAAATGGCACCATTCATACGCCTTAGAGGGCGGTGGCATAAGGCATTGACGGGTATCCAGCTCAGCTTTGGCGAAATTTCAGGTTGTCCTGATTGAACGGAATGATATAGGTACAGGAATAGTCGATATCGACGATATCACTGAAAGTATAGACACTGCCGTCCTGCAAAATTCCTCGGTTCAGGATATGCATGGCGGCAATGCCTTTCTTGCATCCGAGTAATTCAGCCTGCTCTTTATTGATATTAATTGCCTGATAGTGGGTTAATGAGTGAGACAGGCGATAACCTTTGCTGAGGATATATTGCTGGATCGAACTTTCGATGACTTTGGGTGTTAAATCAGGGAAGGCCGATACCGGCATGCGGGAGTTTTCAATTTGAACTTTGCGGTTATCAATGTAACGCAAACGCGAAAATGCCCAGATAAAATCATCTGCAGTGAGATTAAATATTTGTTGCTCTTCATTATCAGGGCGGCGCTTATGCAGATTAATCAGACGGAAGCTAATCTGGTTGAATTTCTTCTCAGTGATTGAGTTATACACGAGCGGATTATTACCAACACCGGGGTTGATGAAGATCCCCGCGCCTTGCACCATATGCACTGCACCAATGGCTGCCAGTTTTTCCAACGCTTTACGAATGGTAAAACGCGACACGCCGTACTCCTCGGCCAACTGGCGTTCTGGCGGTAACTTTTCAGGTAAGTTTTCACCATATTGGTACATTTTGCTCAGTAAATCCTGCGCAATAAATTCTTTCTTTTTCATTGACTGGCCCGGCGCATATAAATTGACCTCGTCCCATTAGGTAGCTCAATAGTATATCTTTTATTTGATTATCAGTAGGGATGATGCCGGGGGAAGGGATAAAACGCCACTCTGGGATAGAGTGGCGCACAAGAATCAAGTTTCTGGTTAAGAGTGGCTATTTTCCTTGCAAAAATTGGATGCCAGCAATCAACTTATCCATACCGGCTACCACTTTACTGCGCGAGCAGCCGACATTGAGGCGCAGGAAACCGCGCCCCTCTTCACCATAGGTAAAGCCGGGCATAATGGCGACTTTCTGTTGCTCGATCAGCACATTCTGTAATTGGTGATCATCAAGATTCAGTGGACGCAAATCTATCCATGCCAAATAGGTTGCCTGTGGCGGCTGCCAGTCCAATGTCGGGAAGGCTTCATTCAACCGCTGGGCAACATAAGCCAGATTAGCTTGCAGATAGTGGCGCAATTCATCCAACCAAGGCTCTGCCTGCCGATACGCGGCAATATGCGCGACGATTGCCAGCACCGCCGGGGAAGAGAGGCCATCTCGGCCCTTTAACATCTGGGTATAGATATCGCGGGTTTCAGTGTCGCTGATAAAACCGTAAGCGCCGGTTAACGCGGGAATATTAAACGTCTTGGAGCCAGAGGTCAGTAACGCCCAAGGTGTTTGACCAACCTCACTCCACGGCGTATGAACCTGATCACCCCAGGTCATGTCCATGTGGATCTCATCACTGATAACTTTGACCTGATGACGTTCACATAACTCGGCCATCTGCGCCAGCTCTTGCGGTGTCCAGACTTTACCTGTTGGGTTATGTGGGCTGCACAGTAGCAAAATTTTAGTCTGAGGGCGCGCCAGCAAAGCCTCCAGATGGGCCATGTCACATTGCCACTGGTTATCGACTTTATGCAGCGGGCAACTCAGTAATTGACGCTGATTGCCCAGGATCACTTTGTAAAAAGCATCATAAGCTGGGGTATGGGTGACGATGAAATCGCCGGGGGCTGACCAGCAGCGAATCAACTGGGCCACCATATAAATCACCGATGGGCCATAAACCGCCATTGAGGTATCAATATGGCAATGAAAACGTTGCTGATACCAATGACGAACTGCGCCCAGAAAATCTTCATGCTGCCAGCGACTGTAGCCCAACACCCCATGCTCAATGCGCTGATTTAGCGCCTGTAAAATAACCGGTGCGGTGGGGAAGTCCATATCCGAGATAGTAAAGGGCAGCAAGTCTGCGGCGCCAAAACGGTCAGCAATGTAGTCCCATTGGGTACACCAAGTGCCGTGGCGATCGACAGGGGTGGAGAAATCAAACATTTGCATCTCGCTTATCAAAGAGACCCGCGGTATTTGACGCCGCTGGCGGGTTAGCCGCCAGGTCAAATACGTTGGGTCTTGATGGGCAAATAATCGGTCTTTAGTAATAGCTTAACGGATTATCGAGTTAGGACGTGGCAAATTGTTCATTGCCTATCAGTGAGTCTAATTCATCTTTCACTGATTGCACTTGCGGGCCAATAACCACTTGAAGGTTGTGATCGTTGAGTTGAATAACCCCGATGGCTCGGTTGGCTTTCAGAGCTTCTTTGTCTACCAGACTCATATCTTTCACTGACATACGTAAGCGAGTAATACAGTTATCTAATGAGACAATATTATCTGCACCACCCAACGCGGTGAGGATAGCCGGAGAGTTATAGCCGGATTTGCCGGTAACTGCGCTACTGGCGGCTTTTTCAGCATTGCTACTGGCGGTGGTTTCACTCTCACGTCCCGGTGTTTTGATATTGAAGTGCTGAATAGCAAAACGGAAGATCATGTAGTAAGCCACAAACCAGATCCCCGCCACTACCGGCACCCAGTACCATTTGGTGGCGGTGCCATGCAGAATGCCGAACACCACGAAATCAATGATATTGCCGTCAGTATTGCCGATGGTGACACCCAGTAAGGCCATGACGGTAAAGCCCAGACCGGTCAGGATGGCATGGATAAGATAGAGGAATGGCGCAACAAACAGGAACAGGAATTCAATCGGTTCGGTAGTGCCGCCGACCACACAGGCCACGACACCAGAAATCAGCAATCCTTTAATTTTATGACGGTTTTCAGGTTTGGCGCAGTGATACATGGCCAGTGCCGCACCCGGCAAACCACCAAGGAAGGCTGGCATTTTGCCCTGAGACAAGAAGCGCGTTGCGCTTTCAGAGAAGCCGGTGGTGGTCGGGCAGGATAATTGCGCCTGGAAGATGGTTAATGCACCACTAACACTATGACCGCAAACATCCATAGTACCGCCTGCTTCAGTGAAGCGAATCAGCGCTACCAATATATGGTGTAAACCAAAGGGCAGTAATAAGCGCTCGCCACTACCGAAAATCATTGGGCCAAACATCCCGGCACCATTGATCAAGCGGCCTAATCCATTAATACCGGCAGCAAACCAAGGCCAGATCAGCGGGATCAATAAACCAACCAGCCCGAGCACCACGGTTGTGACAATCGGGACAAAGCGGGTGCCGCCGAAGAAAGCTAATGCATCAGGCAGGCGAATGGTGTTGAAGCGCTCATGGAGCAGGTAAACAATAACCCCGACAATGACTGCACCCAAAATACCGGTATCGATAGACTGAATACCCAAAATATTCTGAATGTTATGGGTTTTCAGTACCAATGGATCGGTCGTCGGCAACACACCGCTGGTGGTGAGGTAAAAGTTGGTGGCCAGATTCAGTACCGCAAAGCCGACAAAACCGGAGAACGCCGCCACACCTTTGTTTTCGCGCGCCATACCCAGAGGGATGGCGATGGCGAACATCACTGGTAAGAAGCTAAAGGCAAATGAGCCAACTTTACTCATCCAGGTAAATAATAGCTGGAAGGCCGGATGACCAATGAATGGCAAGAGAGTGATGACATCCTTGCTGCTGAGTGAACTGCCGATACCCAGCATGATCCCACAGAAGGAGAGCAGGGCGACGGGTAGCATGAAGGTTTTCCCTAAACTTTGGAAAAACTCCCACAGCGTAATTTTTTGTTTTTTTACCGCTGACATAGTGACTCCTGTGCTTAACACACCTGATGTTAAAAATGCTGATATTAAAAACGCCACCCGCTGATATTGATTGAGGTGCCATAGCGGGTCTATCGTCTCCCTGTCTGGAGGTAAAACAAGATAAAACGTTTAACCCAGATAATATGAGCGACAAGTCACAATTACGGATCCTATTTTTGTATTAGAGTAAATCATCAGATTAAACGTTTAACTTGGCGTGTTTTGTAGGATGAATTAGATGCTGTGGGTGTAACATTTATCCGGATGTATTGGGCTTCGTGCTGAAGTACGAAGATTGACCAGACTAAGTTAACAATGCTTATCAGCGGTTATGACAATTAAAAAAACGACAATTACCGATGTGGCCAAATTTGCGGGCGTCTCAGTCGCGACGGTTTCACTCGCTATTAGTGGCAAAGGGCGTATTTCTCCGGCTACTTCCGACCGGGTTAATCAGGCAATAGAACAATTAGGTTATGTGCGTAACCGTCAGGCGGCCCAATTACGCGGCGGGGAGTCTGGCGTGATTGGCTTGATCGTGCGCGATATCGGCGATCCCTTTTATGCCGAGATGACCGCGGGATTAAGTCAGGCCATTGAAGCCGAGGGCAAGCTGTTGTTTTTGACCCAAAGTGGCCGCGAAGGGAAAGGGCTATTGCGTTGTTTTGATACGCTGATTGACCAAGGGGTTGATGGTTTGGTGCTGGGGGGCGGTGCCAAACGGGAAATGGGATTGCAAGAAAAAGCCGCCGAGCATGATATCCCGCTGATTTGTGCAGCGCGATCGAATGTGTTGGATGGCGTGGACGTGGTGCGGCCAGACAATATGCAAGCGGCTAAAATGGCCACGGAGTTTCTTATTGAGCGCGGTCATCGGCAAATAGCTTATCTGGGCGGGCATTCGCACTCATTGACGCGTGCTGAGCGGCTAGGGGGCTTTTGTGCCACCTTGGTACAATATGGGCTGCCGTTTCGCTCAGAGTGGGTGGTGGAGTGTGATAGCCACCAACAAGCAGCCGCCGATGCAGCCGAAGAGTTATTGCGCCATCACCCCAATGTCAGCGCCATCGTGTGCCATCAGGCGTCAGTTGCCTTGGGGGCTTATTTTGGTATTTTACGTACCGGCAGGACCATTGGCAGTGCCGGGGTGGATACTTATCTCGATCAGCAAGTGGCATTGATTGGTTTTGGTGATGTACCGGAAGCCGAACTCACCGAGCCGCCGTTAACCTTTATCACCAGTTCTGCCAGAGAGATTGGCTACAGCGCTGGCCAGCGGCTGCTACAACGGATCGCCGGGGTCGATTTGCAACTACAAAGTGTCATATTACCGCCGGTGCTGATCCGCCGTGGTTCGGCCTGATCGCAACGATCACCTTGTTGGTCACTACAGGCAGAAACAAGCGCGGCCGAACTCTCTTGGCCGCGTCTTTGTCTCTGTTGTTCAGGCTAACGCGTCAACTGGATACGGTAAATCCTATTGCTGCCCCAAGCGCCTGCCAGTAGTTCGTTGCTATTGCCCCAACCCAGTGCGACCGCGCTACCGCCAGTCATTTCAGGGCCGATGGTCTGTGTCTGCCCTGAGAATGAAACCCGCCGTACCACGTTAGCCCCATTATCAATGACAAAAACGGCATCATCGCCATCAGCCAGAATACCTACACCCGGTCGGGTAAAGTCTTTCCCCAGCTCCTGTGTGGTTCCATCGGGTTTAATCCGGGTCACTCGCCCGCCGTACTGCGACGAAACCAGACTGCCGTCTTTCATTTCCACAACGCCTACTGGCAGGGATAGTGAGCGGGCAACAACACGCTGTTGGCCGTTTGATTTATTGATCGACAAAATCTGACCGGCTGCTCTATTGGCCACGAGCAGTTGACCATTAGCCGCAAGGGCCAGTCCAGTTGGAGTGGCAAGTCCCTCAACCAGTCGTTTTCTGGCCCCGTCGGGCGCTATGGCCTCGATATAGTCACCGGAATAGGATGCCACGAAAAGGGTGCCATCGTTATCAATGACAATACCTGCTGGCGAGGATATTCCAGTCAGAAAAACGGTACGGGAGCCATCAGGTGCGATTCTGTCGACGGTATTGCCGCCCCAGTTAGTCACATAGACCGTTCCATCTTTTGCGGTGGCGATGCCGGTTGGGGCATTAAATCCTTGCCATTGGCTAATATTTTCAGCCGCTATTGACTGCGCTAGGCTGATTGACGGGAAGGCGAGAGGAAGCAAAAGGGTATTGCATCCTAATATCAGGGAATACAGGCCAGTTTTCATCGGTCGCAACCTTATCTTTAGAGTGGATTTTCAACAAACTCATCTTTTACTGAGCGTTACTCTAGGCTACGAAGAAGCATTGTATCCAATACCCTTTAGGTGATACTTTTTAGGTATGAATACAGCGATTGATTTACGACAATTCCGCTACTTTGTGGCGGTCAGCGAAGAACTCAGCTTCAGGCGGGCGGCTGAGCGGTTGCATATCTCTCAGCCACCACTGAGTCGGCAAATTCAGCAGTTGGAAGAGTTGCTAGGAGTGCAGTTATTTCTCAGGAGTAAATCCGGTGTCACATTGACCGGGGCAGGAGCCGCATTCTTGCCTGAAGCTAAGTTGGCACTGTTGCAGGCCGAGAAAGCCATTACTGTGGCGCGGTCCGCTCAGGACCCTGAATACCGAAAATTTGTTATTGGCTATACCACGGTATTTGATCGCAGTGTTATTCCCGATATGCAGCAACAACTTAGTCAGCTATTTCCCAACTGGCAGATTGTGACCAAGGGTAAGACGTCACTCTATCTGCTGCGCGATATCAAGAATGGTGTGATGGATGTTGCTTTTATCGGATTGAATACCAGCATCGCCGGGGCGGGTTTAGCCATCGAGTCGATTTATCAGGAGCCTTTTATTGCGGCTTTGCCCGCACATCACCGGTTAGCCAGTAAACGAAAATTGAGTTTAAATGACCTCAGAGATGAGCCCATTTTTTGGTTCAAACGGCGCTTGAATCCAGGTTTCTATGACTATTGTCAGGCGTTTTTTGATCGGGTTGGTTTTACTTTTCCGGTAATTCCCGAACCGGTGGATCACCATATCTTGCTGGGCCTGATTGCTGAAGAGCAAGGCATTGGGCTGATCCCCTCATCACTGAAGAAGGTAAAACGAGAGGGTGTTGTTTTCCGGGCACTTAACCATGAGTTTGCTGCTTTATCCATGGGGATTGGCATTGCCTATTTATCGGATAATCAGTCACCGGTACTGCGTTCATTTTTGGAACAGGTACGACGAATCAAAACCTTGCCACCATAAAAAACGGAGCCCGCAGGCTCCGCTTGATATTCCGCCGATAAAAGACTTATTTTGCTGGAGCATCTGGTACTGGAGTGGCGGGGACTGTTTCAAGCTCATTACTGTCATCTTCTGCATCTGGTCCACCGAACATACCAAACAGCCCGACGAATTCTTGCAGTGACATTTTCTGACCATTCAAATCGACTTGGTTATCAGCATATTGGAAGCTGCTGCTGATAACATCATCTTTGGTGGTGGTCAGTTTAAACATCTGGCCCATAGCCGCCATACCCTGAACCTGCTGCTGCGCCGATTTCTGGGTTTCTTCCTGGCTGTAGTGACCTTGCAGACGGGCAACCTGGGATATCAACTCGACGGCCATTGGCATCGGGATAATCAGCGCCGCATCTACTTTTTTCACTGACTGTGCTAACAGTGGCTGATTAGTGGCTTTGGCCTGTGCTGGATCAGCCAGTGCGACATTCAGGGTAAAGGTACTTTCCCCTTTGGCATTTTTCCAGCTTAGTGGTGCAATGCTCACTGTCGGGTTACCTTTCAGCAAGCCCGGAAGATTGGCCAGCAATATCTCAGTCATTTGTTGCTGATAAGCTTCAGGATCGAGATTTTCACCCGCTTGCACGGCTTTCATCACTTGCTGATTATAAGCACTGGCGAATTGCTTCAGGCTTTGACCATCGAGGTTAGCGAAAGTAAAGGCCAGTTTGCCAGAGCCAAAGTCATTACCTTGAACTTTCAACGCATCTAGCGTGTAGGTCAGCTTACCGTTCAGGTCTTTATCGGTTTCACCTAACTGGGTATTCAGGTTAAAACCAACCAAGGTGGCAATATCTTTGCCTTCGAGACTGAAACCGATCTGTTTGATGCCAAGTTGCTGCTCACCAATGCTCAGATCAAACTTGCCGGTTTTGCTGTCACTTTTCACTGACAGACCTTGCAGCGTGAATTGCTCCACTTGATCCCACTGGTTTTTGCTGGCGACTACCAGACTATCGCTAGAACCGCTCATTTTCACATCACGCATATCGCGCGAAACATCAGCATCAATTTTGGCACCAGAGAATTTCACGCTGGTGGCATTTTGCTGATAATCAATAGGAATGAAGGTAATGGCAGAAGAGGTATCACCGCCGTATGAAATGCGGGAGTCGGCAGTAAATGGTGATTGCCCCTTAGTCACTTCAAACAGCTTTTTCAATGCTGGCGTGTTGGCAAGCTCGGTATGTACCGAAGCCATACTGGGGATCAGATTGAATTTTTTTAACTGGGCTAACGGGAACGGGCCATGATCGATAGTTTCGATGAAGACCACTTCGTCACCATCTTTTAGGGCTTTTTCACCGGCAACGCTGCTATCTGCTTGTAACACATAGCGAACCTGGCTACGGAACAGGCCGCGCTGGTAGTCAGTATAGGCAAATTTCACCCCGGCTTTTGGTAGCAAGGTTCTGATCTGACCGTTTGCATTGTTAACCAATTCACCCATACGTTGTTCAATCAGTTTGCCGGTATACCACGAGGCTCCAGTCCATGCTGCGCCAAGTACCACAATGACGCTGACAGCCACTAACGATTTTTTCATTGTTCTGTTCATCCTTTTTTAATACACCAAATTCACTACGTTGAACGCGGTAATGAGTCACTAGTTAAATATACCCAGCATCTTGCAACTACTGGGTATGACACTAAGGGAGTGCTAGAAATAGCACCCCCCAAAATAATATAGGCCTTGATTAAACTTACACAAATATTATTGCGGCGAATAATCATTTATAACCTATAACAGAAACGATCCTGAGCCTAAAAACCCATTTAGCGGTGCAAATGTTAATTGCGACCCCGAAATCTATCTATTCAGGCAGTAAAAGGCCAGCAATAGACAACAAAATGAGGTACTTCGTTCACCCTGCGTTGTAGACACGGGCAATTGAGCCAACACCTTGCACGCTAACCGGGGATTCATTGGCCGGAATAAAACAAGATTCGCCCGGTTGCAGGGTAATTTCTTGCTGCTGTTTTTTCAGTACCGCCTGACCGGTAACACAAAACACGATAGCGGCGCTATTTTGCGCTAATAGTTGCGGATCGGCAGTTAATGTATGCAGCGAAAAAGCGAAGTCTTCAACCGGGATAGGGAAGACCAACTCGTTGCCCTGTTGCTGCGGCTGGGTAAGCAGAGTATCGGCTGGTTTAGGGATAAATTGCAGATTCGCCATTAACTCTGGAATATCGATAAACTTAGGGGTTAGCCCGGCGCGTAACACATTATCTGAGTTAGCCATCACTTCTAGCGCCACACCATCCAGATAGGCATGAGGAGTCTCGGCATATAAAAACATCGCTTCGCCCGGTTGCAGCGTCACCACATTCAGCAGTAATGGTGAGAACAGGCCACTGTCTTCAGGGTAGAAACGCGAAATGCTGCGGATAGTATCCCAAGGCTCGCCCAACTGGTTATTCAATGCTGCTTTCAATATGCCCAGTGCGCGCGTTTTGGGTTCACCCTCCATACTCAGCAAACTGGCAAATAGTGTGGCTAAATGTTCAGTGTCCGGTTCGCGCAGGAATGCGGCGATATCGGGATGCGCTGCCGCCAAGGGGTGTAGCAATGCTGCAATATCATCAAGGGTGCGGAAACCGTTCATGGCCTGGAAAGGTGTCAGGGCATAAACCAGCTCAGGCTTATGGTTGGCATCTTTATAATTTCTTTCGGCGGCATCGAGTGGAATACCGGCCTGATTCTCTTTAGCAAAGCCAATTTCGGCGGCGCGCTTGCTGGGATGTACTTGAATCGACAGCGGCTGAGCAGCACACAGCACTTTGAACAGGAAAGGTAACTCACCAAAACGTTGGAAAACGTCGTGGCCTAAATTGGCATCGGGATCTTGTTCAATCACATCGCGCAGTGAGTGCCATTGGCCGTTGGCATCTGCCACTTCAGAGCTGCTTTTGGGATGCGCGCCCATCCACAGTTCGGCCATAGGTTTAGCTTGTGGATTGGCAATACCATACAGCTCAGTGAGTGCATTGGTACTGCCCCAAGCATAGTTTTGTACCGCGTTTTTCATTTTTTGCATGGTTACTTTCTGCCATTTGTTGCGGGCTATAATGAGCTTTATGCCGAGGTCAGCTGAAAACTCATTGCCTTAAAAAGGCCAGCGCCCTAATAAAAATAGTCTCTTAGTAAACAATGGGGCCAGAGGGGTTGCAAGTGGTAATGCTACTCGCCCGACTAACGGGTATTACTAATTGATAGAAATGCGAATCAATCGCATAAAGATGGCGCTAAATATGCCATTATTACTGTTGTCGTGTAACCAATAAGAGTGGCATGACTTACCTCAACCTACTGTTTTAAGTGCTAAGGAGACCGTGATGGCGACCACCCGCAGTGAAAAAGACTCTATGGGGCCAATCGATGTACCGGCCAGTCAATTATGGGGCGCACAAACCCAGCGTTCACTGGAGCATTTTCGTATTTCACAAGAGAAAATGCCGACCGCGCTGATTCATGCTCTGGCGCTGACTAAGCGGGCCGCGGCACAGGTGAATATGGACCTTGGCTTGCTACCTGCTGAGCGCGCAAAGGCCATTATGCGGGCCGCCGATGAAGTGTTGGATGATTGCCATCCCGGTGAATTTCCGCTGTCTATTTGGCAAACCGGGTCTGGTACTCAGACCAATATGAATATGAATGAGGTATTGGCAAACCGCGCCAGCGAGCTGTTAGGGGGAGAGCGGGGTAATAATCGTCTGGTTCACCCTAATGATGATGTCAATAAAAGCCAAAGTTCAAATGATGTATTCCCGACGGCAATGCACGTTGCCGCAGTTATTGGGCTACGTGAACATTTGCTGCCAGAACTGAAGATATTGCAGCAGACACTCGCGGACAAAGCCGAAGCCTATCGCGATATTGTGAAGATTGGTCGCACACATCTGCAAGACGCCACACCATTGACGCTGGGGCAGGAGATTTCGGGCTGGGTGGCGATGTTATCCCACAGTGTGAAGCATATAGAGGCAACCATTCCTCATTTATGTGAGCTAGCGCTGGGGGGGACTGCAGTAGGCACGGGCCTGAATACCCATCCTGAGTATGCGGTGCGCGTCGCAAATGAGATTGCCGCCTTAACTCATCAACCATTTATCACTGCGCCAAATAAATTTGAGTCATTAGCCACGTGCGATGCATTAGTTCATAGCCACGGAGCCTTAAAAGGTTTGGCGGCTTCGCTGATGAAGATTGCTAATGATGTGCGTTGGCTCTCGTCCGGCCCAAGGTGTGGGATTGGCGAGATTTCGATTCCAGAGAATGAACCAGGCAGTTCTATCATGCCGGGTAAAGTTAACCCGACACAATGTGAAGCGATGACCATGCTATGCGCGCAGGTTATGGGTAACGATGTGGCGGTTAATATTGGTGGGGCATCCGGTAATTTTGAATTGAATGTGTTCCGCCCACTGGTGATACATAACTTCCTGCAATCCATCCGTTTGCTCGCTGATGGTATGCGCGGTTTTAATGAGCATTGTACCATGGGTATTGAACCCAATCGCGACCGTATAACACAGTTGCTGAATGAGTCACTGATGTTGGTTACTGCGCTGAATACTCATATTGGCTACGATAAAGCGGCGGAGATTGCTAAAAAGGCGCACAAAGAGGGGCTAACACTGAAAGCGGCGGCCCTGAAGTTAGGCTATCTGACCAGCGAACAGTTTGATGAATGGGTTAAGCCGGAAGATATGGTCGGAAGTATGAAGTAATGCCCATTTGAGTCTCTCCTACCATGTCGGGATCTTTTTTCGGTGTGGTTAGGGGGGAATCTAACTGCGCTATATTAGCAGAATGTAATAAGCGTAAAAATTAAAAGAGTGTCTGGTCACCGGGTAAAAAAGGAAAAATAATTTTATTTAGGTGGTGTTTTTTTTCGCTTCTAGCTTAGAATAATTTTTGCTTATCTTTGTATGATATATTTCAATAATGTATTTCAAAGCGAGCTGTTATTTACTTTCGTGAATGATTTTATTTATTAGTATTTCTACGTTAGCCGTTAGGTAGCTATAATTAAGATGGTTTGTATTTATCAAAGTATTATTTTTACTCGGCAGGAGTTTATTTTATGGAAGATAAAAAAGCCAAAATAGTCAGTTCAAATCGTCAATCCGATGAATCTAGCTTAACCCTTGATTCACTTAGTGAAATACCGCTCATTGCTATAATGGAGAAGGCCAGCATTCCTTGGGCGATAAAAGATAATAAATCCCAATTCGTTTATTTAAATGAATCTTGTCTAGATTTGTTTGATATTCAACCCGGTTTTGATTTTGAAGGGCGTTTAGATGAGGAAATGCCATGCTCGTGGTCTGAGTATAGTGACGATTTCAAGGCCCACGACAGAAAGGCTGAGCAAAGCAGAGAGGGGGCGGAGATCATTGTCACTTCGTCTTTTGGCCGTGAAAAAGTTCTTTCACCGTGGTACTTCCCTAAATTTCCTATTTATAACCCTAATGGGGATGTGTTAGGGACTGTTTTTTTTGGCAAAAAATTTAACTTTATTTCTGTCTGTGATTTTTTTAAAAATTTAAAACCCGCGGTTGTTACACTGACCCCACCAGTAGATGACTTTTCAGAAAAAGAGCTTGATATCATATTTTATGCCATTCAAAAGATGACAGCCAAAGAGATAGCAAAGAAATTATTCCTATCAAACAGAACCATTGAAAATAGGCTTAGATTTATTTATGAAAAAGTGGGCTGTCACTCCTTGAACGATTTGATTGAATATTGCCATGCATCAGGGTTGAATCAATATATCCCTAAGAAAGTTCTACGTGAAGGGGTTAATTTCTTCTGGTGATTGAGCTGCAATAATAACCCAGAGAGAAGCATAACTTTTAGGTTTTTGGGAAATATAATAATTATATTATATTTTTCCCCTCTATTTCGACATGTAAATACAGCCTTGGCACCAACAAACGCAAAGGTTTAGCGTCGGGTTTATATTTGTGTTTAATATGGTTGGCATCATAGTCAGTTAACTCACCTAACTTCGGTAATTCCAGTTCCGACTCAACCTGACAGAATGCTATCAATGGCATAGGGCAGGGGTGTTGCACTTGCTTCTGCTGCTCTTGATACCAGACTCGTGCAATGGGTTGTACTTTTACCGGCCGCTTGATCTTCAGGCGCGTATTTTCGGGCAGGCGCTGCACATCATTAATTTCCAGACTGATTAATTCCATCCATTGTTCGCGACTGAAAGGGGGAACTGCACGTCCAGCATTCAGACTTTTATTTAGCTGCGCCAGTACTTCTTCGCGAGTGACATTCTTAATAATATGTTTATTGGCCCAACCAAAGCGCACCGAACTGGGGTTAATGAGCGGAGTAATAGTGCGATAGGTATTTAATGTTATCAACCCATGTAAATGGGTATGCACAAACTCGAAACGTTGTTCACTTGGCAAGCCAGACTCGACGGTAATGAGGTGCTCTAGTTCGGTTTTTAATTGATTAATTTGATAGATAGTCTTTTGACATGCGTTTAATTGGTTATCTGTGACGGAGAAACAGAGTACCCCGGGGAGACGGACCGCGGCTTTACTACTGATATTCTGCCCTTGGTGATGAATAAACAGACGCTGATAATGCTGCAAAGCCAGGTCTCTGGCTTCATTTCCTATCGTAGTGCTGACCGAAATCTGCTCAATAGGCTGATGCTCAGTGCCTTTTTCTATTTCAGGCAGAGAAAAAACGCGCGCTGCGAGCAAGGGCAACTCTGTAAGCTGCTGGTGGAGGTGCTGTAATTCGATCTCCAGAGAAGAGAATCGGTTATTTAGCCGGTCTATCAAATCATATTTATTCATCGTCTTTTCTTATAATAGTTTTTTTTAGTTACAACATACATTACTTATATCACTAAAAAGCAACATCTGAAAGCCCGGCGTTGCAATTTAAAGGCGCTAATTAGGAGGGATAGCAAAGTTGTTTTTGAAGCGTAGGGCGGTTACATAAGATAATACCCCGTCCTTGGGGTACTAATCGCATAATAGGCCGCATTTTGGCTGATAAGCAAAAATGGTCGCAGTCAGCCTTGTTCGGCCGATAACTCCATGAATGTTACCAATGCAGCGCAATGATATTCTGGCTTGATAAATTAGCCGCTGCACGCCTGCCTACAATCATCATGACTTTGCGGGGGATAACGACGACAGCACTATTTTAGTCGCCGCCGCCAATACATCGCGCCGCGGTTTGGCGTCTTTCTCTCGCTGCGTAAAGTAAACCACCATAACTATCGGTGCTCCCTGAGTTGGCCAGAGCACGGCAATATCATTGGTCGTACCATAATCGCCACTGCCGGTTTTATCACCCACAATCCAGTCCGCCGGAGCACCCGCCTGAATAGTTTCTGCGCCCGTGGTATTTCCTTTAAGCCATAGGGTGAGCTGCTCTCGCTGCGTGGCGGGGAGCGCATCACCCAACACCAATTTGTTCATACTGGCAGCCATGGCTGCAGGGGTGGTGGTATCACGCGGGTCATTTGGCAGGGCGGTATTTAAATCCGGCTCCAGGCGGTCTAATCTAAATGCCTGGTCGCCAATACTGCGGGCAAACGCATTAACTGACTCTACACCACCTAACTCTTTGATTAACAAGTTTGCCGCGGTGTTATCACTGTACTGCATGGTGGCCGCACATAATTGCGAGACAGTCATACCATGAGCCAGATTTTTGCGCGTAATCGGCGCATAGGACAATAAGTCACTCTCACGATATTTTATGTGTTTATTGAGCAAATCCGGCTGGGTTTGGCTTTTGCCCAATACTGCGGCGGCCAACATAAATTTAAATGTGCTACAGAAAGGAAAGCGCTGAGTTCCGCGATATTGAATTTTCCTGCCATTAGCGGTGTTAATCATGGTGACCCCTAGACGACCATTTGATTTCCGCTCCAGTTCAGCCAATTGATTGCCTAATAAGTCGGATGGGGCCGCAGCCCAGGCTGGCAGGCTAAAATTGACTAAGGGGAGGGTAATTCCCGCTAATAATAGCGAACGCCGCAACGGTGAATGTTTCATTCCTGAATCTCGCAATTAAATAGACGAATAGTGAAAGGGCATTATAGGGGGAATGGTGGTAAAGCTGAAATGTGCTTTTGCTTTTTATTTAGGGAGTGAAATAACAATAAAGGCTAAATGGCAGGGATACTGACATTTAGCCTTTTCTATCCGTTAAATATGCTGGATAACGTTATAAATCAAGCCAGAGCTTTGGCTTTCAACTGCTGGTACTCGCTTTCAGTGATGGTGCCTTCATCCAATAATTTCTTAGCATCAGCAATCTGCTCAGCGGGTGATTTGCCGGCGACATGACGGATATAGTCATTAGTATCAGCAACAGACTTCTGTACTGATGCGCGGTAGCGCTGCGCCATGCCTTTGCCTCGAGTAATGAGGTACACCAAAGAGGTGAGTAATGGAATAAAGAGTAAAAACAGAATCCATATCGCTTTATAAACACCGCCTAATTCATGGTCTCTGAAAAGGTCAGAAATTACCTGAAACAGGATCAGCAAGTACGCTATAAAGAAGAAAATTGAAAATGTGGTTGCCAGAATATCCCAAAGCGTCAAAAAGTGAGCTGTCATACGTTCTCCTAACATCAAATAAATTAAAGAAACATTTATCGTAAAAAATCCCTAAATACTTTACGTAGTCACTCGTGGTATTAAGTTTCACTTTAATAATAAGTACATAAATGAGAGGACGTCAAATTGTAGTTTGACGTCAGATAGCGGATTAAGGATTAAATTCTTGCCGCTTCGGGAAGTTGACGTAACCGTTGCCCGACATACAAGGCTAGCAACAGTAGGATGGCGATAAATACCACCACCCCAGTCCAGCCAAAATTAAGCCAGAAAATACCGCCTAATGTTCCCGCTACACTCGAACCGGCATAATAACAAAATAAATACAGCGACGAGGCTTGGGCTTTTGCGCGGCGGGCGCGGCGGCCAATCCAGCTACTGGCAACTGAGTGTGCGGCGAAAAAACCAGCGGTAAATACCATCATGCCAATAAAAATCGTAATTATCGGTGAAAAGCCAGTAATTATAACACCCACCAACATCATGCCTATTGATGCCATTAATACTGGCCCTCGGCCATAACGGCTGGTCAAAGAGCCTGCTTTGGGTGAGCTATAAGATCCGGTTAAATAAACAATCGATAATAATCCCACCACGGCTTGGCTGAGATAATAAGGTTGTGTCAGTAAACGATAACCGATGTAATTAAATAAGGTCACGAAGCTCCCCATAATCAAGAAACCTTCGGCAAACAACAGTGGCAAACCTGAATCGCGCCAATGCAGTTTAAAATTAATGGCAAGTGTCCGAGGCCGCAGTGAAGTAGGGCGGAAGTGTTTCGACGCCGGAAGAATACGCCAGAACATGCAAGCAGCCGCTAAAGCAAATAAACCAATTACCGCCAGTGCAATTCGCCATGAAAAGAAATCACTCAGCACCCCAGTGACCAAACGACCACTCATGCCGCCAATGGAATTACCGCTAATATATAGCCCCATGGATAGCGCAACAAAGCTCGGGTGAATCTCTTCACTGAGGTAGGTCATCGCCACGGCGGCTACCCCACTAAGGGACAAACCAATCAGCGCCCGCATCAGTAAAATCCCATGCCAACTGGTCATAAATGAGCAAATTAGTGTACAGATTGCTGCCAGCATCAGTGCGACGACCATCACTGACTTGCGTCCAACGGCGTCGGAAAGTGGGCCGGTAAACATTAGGCCAAAAGCTAACATCCCGGTTGCTGTCGAAAGTGACAAACTGCTTTCCGCCGGCGAAATATTAAAATCCTGCGACAGCAGCGGCAGAATGGGTTGGACACAATAAAGTAGGGCAAAGGTAGCAAGCCCGGCCGAAAAGAAGGCCAGTGTGACGCGGATAAATTCTGGCGTACCGCGTTGAATATAGGGGCGTTTAGCTAAACGAGTCACTTTCGATTCTGCCACTAACACGCTGGCATCATCATTTGCTGCGGGAGTCGGCGCTACAGTATCTGTAGGGCGCAAAGAGCTGGTCACGGTATTTCCTTCAATCAAAAAAATCAAAACAATCTGCTGCAATAGCAAGATCATAGAAATAGTAGAGTTTTTTGTCTAATATATTAATTATTCAGAATAAGACGTTTAAAGTCTCAATGAGGTTGAATGAGTATAGAACTCAGGCACTTGCGTTATTTTATCGCCGTGGCGGAAGAGTTGCATTTCGGGCGGGCAGCTGAGCGCTTGCGGATTTCTCAACCGCCATTGAGCCAGCAGATTCAAATCCTGGAAGAGCAAATCGGTGCCCGGCTATTGGCTCGTAATAATCGGAATGTCAGTCTGACCCAAGCGGGCACTCTGTTTTTAAAAGAGTCTTACCAAATTTTGGCGCAGGTAAACTCAGCATCTGAGAAGGCGGCCCGCCTGCATCGTGGAGAATCTGGCGAACTCACCATTGGTTTCACCTCATCCGCTCCTTTTATTAGTGCGGTGTCGAAGAATTTACGGGCGTTCCGTCAACTGCATCCGCAAGTGCATATTAAAATGCAGGAGGTCAATACCAAGCAGCAAATCGAACCGCTATTGGATGGGCGGCTTGATCTTGGGGTGATGCGCAATACCCGCTTGCCGGATGCATTACAATATCGTCTATTGCTACGTGAGCCATTGGTGGCCGTCGTTCACGAAGAGCATCCATTAGCGGCGTTACCGAGCATTCAATACAGTTCACTGGCCGAGCAACCCTTTGTCTTTTTTGCGCGAGAGGTGGGCACGGCCTTATATGATGAAATTCTCACGCTGCTCGCCCGGGCCGGTATCACACCCTATATTACGCAAGAAGTTGGCGAGGCGATGACGATTGTCGGCTTGGTCTCTTCCGGATTAGGGGTCTCTATTTTGCCGGCGTCGTTTACGCGGGTAAAAGTGGATGGGGTGAAATATTTACCCTTAGCTGAGGTCAGTGCCACCACCGAGGTCTGGTTGGTCAATCATAAGCATCGGCCCGTGACGGCTCCTGCTGAAGCATTGATTCGCCTGATGGTCGCGGATCTCCCTGGGCTTAGTTCGTATAAATAACCAGCACAGTGTGCAAGAAAATCAGTGATTATGTGCAGTAAATCACATAACTAATCAAATAGTTGACGCCATATGCTAAAAGCCCCAACATAGCCGATAATCTTTATTTAGAAGCGCGAAAAATACTCGGTGGCAGAGAAGGAGCCGGTTTAGTGATAACGGATGGACAGCCTGGGCATATTGATCAAATCAAGCAGACCAATGCAGGGGCCGTTTATCGGCTGATTGATTTGTTCGGCCCGATATCCCGCATTGAACTGTCTAAGAGGGCGCAGCTGGCCCCCGCCAGCATCACCAAAATTGTGCGTGAATTGGTAGAAGCTCATCTGGTAAAAGAGACCGAATATCAAGATGTTGGTAGTCGTGGGCGGCCTGCCATTGGCTTGGTACTCGACACCGAAGCCTGGCATTATGTTTCTGGACGTATCAGCCGAGGTTCTATCACGCTCGCACTGCGCGACCTCAGCAGTAAACTGGTGGTCGAAGATCAAATTCCATTACCGGACAGCCACCCAGAGCCACTTCTTAATCGTATTCTCAGCGAAGTTGATCAATTCTTTATCCGCCATCAGGAAAAGCTTGAAAGGCTGACAGCCATTGCGATTACCATGCCCGGCATTATTGATGCCCCGGCAGGTATTGTGCATAAAATGCCGTTTTATGATGTGGATGAAATGCTGCTAGGGCCCGCATTGGAGCAGCGAACCGGATTACCTGTCTATCTGCAACACGATATTTGCGCCTGGACCATGGCTGAAGCACTGTATGGTGCCTCCCGTGGTTGTCAAAATGTTATTCAGGTGGTGATTGATCATAATGTGGGGGCGGGGGTCATTACCGCCGGTCGGGTATTGCATGCGGGTAGCCGCAGTGTGATAGAAATTGGTCATACTCAAGTCGATCCTTATGGTAAACGCTGTTACTGCGGTAATCATGGCTGCCTTGAGACAGTGGCCAGTATTGAAAGCATGTTGGAGCTTGCTCAGCAGCGCTTAAATGGTTCGATGAGCTCGTTATTACATGGTACGCCATTAAGTGTTGAGTCTCTTTGTGATGCCGCCTTGGCAGGTGACCAATTAGCTAAAGATATTATCTTGGGTGTTGGCCACAGTGTGGGGCGAATTATTGCCATCATGGTTAATTTATTTAATCCGGAAAAAATTCTGGTTGGCTCGCCACTAAATAAAGCGGCGGCTATTCTACATCCGGCAATAGCATCCTGTATTCGGCAACAAGCGCTGCCCGCTTACAGCGAGAATATTTTAGTTGAACCCACCGCATTTTTTAATCAGGGAACAATGCCAGGTGCGGCATTAGTAAAAGAAGCGTTATATAACGGCTCGTTACTGGTTAAATTACTGCAAGGATAAAGTATTCACTAATAATTAAGAGTTAATTATTAGTGGGTATGCTCAACGTTATTTGGCGCTATCTGTTAAAAACCTCTCCCAGTTCGGCAAAACATTGCGCTAACGCAAGCTGTCCATCTCTGGCATCGCCTAGACTTTTAACCATGTTGCCAATTTCGCTAATGTTATGCGGAAAAACGTGAGTCGAAGTGGCCAGATTGCGGAGTATTGTTATGTTAACGCGGATATTTGTGACGGGAACCGACACTGCTGTTGGTAAAACCGTAGTGTCACGGGCCTTACTTCAGGCCTTAAGCCAAAATGGCAGAACAGCGGTGGGTTATAAACCCGTGGCGATCGAGAGCAAAGAAACTCCCGATGGATTTCGTAATCAGGATGCACTGATTTTACAAGCTTCATCATCAATTGAAGTTGATTATCAGGAAGTTAACCCCTATCCGTTAGTCGGCGATGTAATCCATGCCTGCTCGGATACCCTGATAAACTACAACAAGATGACCGAAGGGTTGCAGCAATTATCGGCTAAAGCAGATACGGTGGTGGTCGAGGGCTGTGGCGGTTGGAAAGTCATGATGAATGACCAACGCTTTTATTCTGACTGGGTTGTACAAGAACAATTGCCAGTTATTTTAGTGGTCGGGATTAAATTAGGCTGTATTAACCATGCCTTATTAACGGCACAAGCCATTATCAATGATGGATTACCTTTATTGGGCTGGGTCGCGAATAGAATTAACCCTGGGCTGGCACATTATGCTGAAACCATCGCAATGTTACGCGACCGTTTACCAGCTCCGCAGTTAGGACAATTACCTTATCTGCCTCATCCAGAACAAAAGCCGCTGGCAAAATATTTAGATTTGACGGCTATGAGTCGATAATATAAATATTGCAGGCGATGATTCTTAGCTAAATAAATAATTTCTGTCGTTTTAATATTGTCAGCCTATTTTAACGTGAATGATATACTGAATTAGGGCGTAACCAGCGAGCTATTGTTGTGGCAATAACACAGGATAGTAGCAGCCCGGGGAGTAAGGTATATTCCCCCGTCATTTCGCAGACCATTAGCGCGGCCATAATTGGCGCGTGAGTGGTGGCTGCCAGTAATGTGGCCATACCGGTCAATGCCATGAGTACTGCAATGTTGTCTCCGAGTATTGGCCACCAGGCAAACATCTGCCCGCATAACATGCCCAATGCTGCCCCGACAAACAGTGTCGGGGTAAATACCCCGCCGGGCGCGCCTGAACCGCTGCTCGCCAATACCGCCATTAACTTGCATATCAGTATGCCGCCAATTAATAACACCCCGGGTGGCGTGGTCAAAAATGACTGTACCACACTGTAGCCATTCCCCCAGACCTCAGGGAAAATCAACGATAATAGCCCAACGATAATACCACCAAGTGCAAGTTGCAGTGGGGGCGATAGATTCAACGAGCGGAATGCATGTCCACTGGCGGTCATACCCCGCAGGAACAGTGGCCCACAAAAACCGGCGAGTAATCCCAATAATGCCATCAACAGATACTGTATCGGCCAGGGTGAAGGTAGCGCCTGTACCTGATAAAGAGTCTCCTGACCGCCGTGTAACAGATTGGTGGTCAGCAATGCACTGACTGCGGCGATCACCACCGGCCCGAGAGAGGCTAACATTAAGGTGCCAAACAGAATCTCGGCAATAAACAGACTACCCGCCAGAGGCGCATGATAAGCACTGGCCATACCGGCCGCCGCACCACAAGCCACCCAAAGTTTCCACTCTTTAGGTTTGGCATAACGCTGAGCAAAAACGGAAGCAAATAAAGCGGCCAACAGAACCATGGCGCCTTCACGACCAATGGCACTGCCGCTGGAAACCACCAGTAAAGAGGCCAACGACTTTACCAGACTGGCGGAAACATCTAGCCGACCATCACCAATTTCAATGGCTTCCATATAATCAGTTGGCGCACTGGGTTGACGATGTTGGTAGCGCTGATAGGCCCACAGTAGTGAACCGGCCGCCAAGCCCCCGAGTGCTGGGGTTAGTGCCCGCCGCCAGCCGGTAATAGAAGAGGCCGCCGCAACCAGACTGCCATCCGTGCGGGCGAATAATAGCCACTCCAACCCTAACATAGCCTGATGGAACAACCACACAATCAATGCCGACATCATGCCGAGCATAATAGCGATCAGTAGCCGGCGCAGCATCGCGCGGTAATAATAAAGGTGGGCAGGTCGTTTCATATAAAGCAACTGGCTGGCATGTGAGTAAGCTCGAAGATGACTTATAAAACAAAAGGGCGCACCTAAGGGTACGCCCTGCTAGAAAATTGAGAAATTACTCGCCGTTAGTGATGCGGGTATAAACAATTTTCTGGGTATCATTTTCACAATGGCCAACAACCTGTCCACCGGCTTGCTGAACCTGATCATTAGGGACGATCTCCAGTTTAAAACCGGATTCCGGGACACCATTATTGATGATCTTTTGTGTGATATCTGCTTTGACAGTTTCGCAAGATGCCAAAGCAGCCAATGGCGCCAGAGAAAGTAGCAATGTGCTGATAATAAGCGTTTTTTTCATCATAAAATCCTTATGTGGATGAATAGCTTGCCTAACGTATTGATTCTTAAATGGTACCTAAAGGATAGCCCAGACTCACATAACCTCAAGTAAATCTGACACATCGCGGCCCATTACGGATTAATCTGGCGACCAGACAGACGATCCAGGCAGCGCTGAGTGTTAGGTTCCCAATAAGCGTTCAGATTATCGCTACGATCGCAGTTATCTTTAGCATCTTCAGCACGATCATATTTATCAAAATTCTTTTCTACCCGGCTATTCACTTTATTGCGCAGACGATGGGTGTCATCCCACTGCTGCTGGCTTTGCCGGGCCTGCTCTTTGGACATTGGGTCGTTGTTCCCACCGACAGAAACACAGGTGCTGCCCTGAGTGCAGGTTGCCGATTGCGCTAACGCCGGGGTTTGCCAGGTCAGTGGCAAGGCAAGCACAGCGACCGGCAGAAATGCGCGGATCAGGCGTGGCAAGCTATTTATCTTCATCGTCTTAAGTCCTTTATCAGTCGGTGATGTTAAATCATCATGTAATTAATGGCACGCTATCAGCGGATGCAAAAATTATATCATTGCTCGTAGCCGATACACTAGCTAGCGACAGTCTTGTTTAGACTATGTAGAGTAACCTGATGTTAATTATCACTGCTGGTTGGGTGTTATTTATGCCAGCAAAACCAAGGGATCTGCATGTGTTAAAGACATCGTTACTTTTTTTTGTTACCGCATTAGCTGAGATAATCGGCTGTTTCTTACCTTATTTATGGCTACGTAAAGGCGCAACAATCTGGTTATTGCTACCGGCGGCTGCGAGTTTGGCTCTATTTGTGTGGTTACTGACACTGCATCCTGCTGCCAGTGGGCGCGTCTATGCTGCCTATGGTGGGGTATATGTGGCAACAGCATTAATTTGGCTACGCGTGGTCGATGGTATCAAACTTTCGGTATTTGATTGGGTCGGTGCGGGAGTCGCTTTGGCGGGTATGCTCATTATTGTCGCCGGTTGGCGGGTAAATTAAGGGGCGGGGATATCGATGCATGAAAATGTCCCACTGGCACCTAAGTAAATTATGACATAGCCCATGAAGATAAATGAGCTATGCCCCAGTGACTTTATGCGTTGGACTAACCTTCGCGGTGAATACTTAATCCCGCAAAGGATTGGCTGACTGGCATCATTTCCAGTGAGTTAATATTAACGCGAGCAGGTAGAGTGGCCACCCAATACACGGCTTCGGCGACATCTTCTGGTGTCAACGGGTTTGCACCATCATAAGTTTTATTCACGCGCTCGCCATCACCTTTAAAACGGACGGCGGAGAATTCAGTACCACCAACCATCCCCGGTTCAATGTCAGTCACACGAATATGTGTGCCATGCAAATCAGCGCGCAGACCTAAGCTGAATTGCTTAACAAAGGCTTTGGTAGCACCGTACACATTACCACCGGCGTAAGGCCAGTTAGCCGCGGTAGAACCAATATTGATAATATGACCCACATTACGCGCCACCATTTCCGGCAATAACGCGCGCGTCATATTCACCAAACCTTTGGTATTGGTGTCAATCATGGTATCCCAGTCTTCAACATTGGCCCGGTGAGCTGGTTCCAACCCCAATGCCAAACCGGCGTTATTCACCAGCACGTCGATATTTTTCAGCTCGGCGGGGAGTTCGTCGATAACTTGCTGAATAGCCGCACGATTTCGTACATCTAGCCGCACGATATGCAGCTTTGCGCCCAGTTCTGTTTTTAGCTCTTCCAGCCGCTCCTGACGACGGCCTGTCGCGATAACCTGATGACCGTGGCTGATAAATTTGCGGGCGATAGCCTCACCAAAACCTGAGGTTGCGCCAGTGACGAAAACGATCATATGCATTCCTTATTTTTCGTTGCCAATATTATAATTGATATGATTAACATACCCTTGAGTCTGCAAGGAAGCCATTGCGACATCACTATTTTACATTTCCGCATCTGACTGGCTTCTTACACACTTCATCGCCCGCATCCCGCTAAGCGTCAATGTGTCTACTAGCGATAGTAATGCGACCGCACCAATAACCACAAATGCTATCTGGAAATTTTCCAGTGGGATCATTGCCGCGCGATAGGGATGAACCACTCGGCAATGCGCAGCGCCAATTCTAATAAGATAATAATCTACATTTGAGACTCTAATTTCAGATCTAAAATGAGGTTTGAAAATTTGAATTAGATGTTTCGTCTGTGACCACTGACCGTTATCCCCATAAACAGGGTAATCACCCAGTCTGCTGCATTTAAACGGCCATATATTACCCTGATTGTGCGTAAATTCATTTACGACTGTAGGATATATCCAATGTAGATAAGGATTTTACTTATTTTTTGTATTTCAATTAAAAATATAATTAACCAGATTGAATCATAGAGTTGATATATAAATTCACTTTTTTTAGCGAATGCGATCGAAAAATCTGCGCAATAGGTAACCAATAGTCTATATGACTTGTTAAGCTCGATGTTATAGGGAAATGATCTATATTATTGGTTTTAAACAGATTAATAGATCGAGTATAGTGATATCCATAGTCATTAAATGGGATTGTAATGGTTTGAATTTCCTTTATTCAGTTATACGTCAATGAGAGTGTTAAATCACTGTATGAATATTTATCATTCCTGCCGTGAAATAATTAACCTGGCTAATTGACACTTATTTCTAATGTATTCTCTCTCGGCGATAAGATTGTATCTGCTGGGGCAGGGGATTTAAAAAATATCGTTTTAATATGCCATTAACAGACAGTATCTCTAAATTTTTCTGTTAACACTTATCAGTGTGAAACACCCAAAGCACAAAAATATTTAACGATTGCTTTCTTTTCAATTACTCATTATGGAGTCGAGAAATTTTCATGTAGCTATTAATCAGCGGCAGCCTGTGGCTAAAACAATTTGATAACAAAAACTTCGCTTAATTGTATGTATTCCATTTAGCGAGTCACATAAACATATCACTACAAGGAATGTTAATTATAATGAAATATATTAATAAATCTGCATTACTTATCGTATTTTTAAGCATGGTATTCTCTGGCTATGCTGCCGCTAGCGGGCCTGAAGACTACTGTGATGACAGCGGATGTAATCTGGAAGATGGGCACCCCGATAATACGCTTGATTTTGGTGGCGGGAGCATTAATTTGGGTGATCACTTCGATATAGTAAATTATTCAGAAAATGCTTTTTTTATTAAAAATCTGAATATTAATGATGATAATATTGAATTTGATAGATACGACTGGGACTATTATTATGAAAATACTATCATTCACCTTATGGGGGAACCGGGTAGCTTTAGTTTTGATCAATGGAATATTGATACAACAGAAAGAATTACCTCTCTCTTTTATATAGATAAATATTACATGGGCGATGAGATTAATAAAAATATTTTATCACTAAATAATTCTTTCATTCGCGCCAATGCTGATACTATCTTTAATACTAGCATTTATTTTCCTGATTTATTAGATGCAGGCACCATTAATGCTATATCGATTAATGACTCCACAATTATTAATGATAAGAAACATATCTCAAATGATGACGAAGATATCGAACGCGACATTTTAGATACCCGCTTAGGCACTATATTGAATATTTATCCGGTTTCCGATTGGGCTGATGAGGAACAACGGGATTTAACTGTGGCGTATAATTTTAATCACAGCTTAATACGTGCGCAAGCGCTGGCTGGTATCAGTAAAGAGGGATGTTGCAGCTACAGCGAGTGGGAAGATAGAGGTAATACTATCGCGATTAATCTGACGGACAGTCAGGGGCAGTTTAACAACTTGTTGATTAATGGCCGACAATCGATATATGACACCACATCTGTCAAAGATGCGGTTCAGGTCAATCTGGATAACTCCACAGTTTCCTCTGGCATCTACAGCGAATTCTACGGTAGCTTTCGCTTAACTAATACTGCACTGAATCTGAGTAATAATTCAGTATTTAATTATCTGGGGAATTGTACTGATTCAGATAATTGTAATAGTTTCCTTATCGACGACGGTTGTTATTCATGTGGTAGTCACCTAAATGCAACCTATGAGAACCCACATTATTATGATTCGTATATTCATGAGATCAACATCAACGGCGGTTCCAACTTTGTGTTTTCGCCGCTAGGGGAATTTAAGCTGTTATATGTTGATCGGATGACTTCCGATGGCAGTGGCATTATTACAATGAATACTGATGTATCGACACTAACGGGCGACATGTTGGACATTAAACAGGCGAGCGGGAAGTTCAACGTAATGATTCAGGACAGCGGCAGAGAACCAACCAGCAAAGAAGGCCTTTCTCTGATTTATGTGGGCAAAGGCGAGAGTGGCCAGTTCCAGTTGAACGACAATAAATGTGTGGATATTGGTGCCTATACTTACTCTCTGGCTTCTGTCCGCAATGGCGAACGCTATACCTGGTTCCTGACGCCGTCGGATTTATCAACGCTGACAGAAGAAGAAGTTGTCGATTCCCGACTGATTCCAGATCGTCCTCAGACCAGCCCATCTACTGATGGTGTCATCAGTATGGCTTCCGCCAGTCAGTTTATTCTAAATGATGAGCTGGAAAACTTGCGTATGCGTCGTGGTGATATGACGAGAAACACCAGCGAGAATTCTAACGTTTGGGGACGGCTTTTAACCCGTACTTTACGAATTAATGGACCTGAAAATTCTGCCTATAAGCTGGAACGCAGCGGCATGGAGTTGGGTGGCGATCAAATCTTTGATATCGGCAACGATAAACTGATGGTGGGGATTAGCACATCTGTGTCAGACAATAAAGTGAAGCATAACCGTGGTGGCACCAGCAATATCGATACCTATACCAGCGGTATTTATGCAACGTATGTGGCAGAAAATAATGTCTACATTGATGCTGTAGTAAAGTATGCTCATTTTGATAATGACCTGAACGTAAGAACAACTAACGGTAGTTTGGCACAGGCTAAATATAAGCAAAATGGTATCGGTACATCCTTGGAACTGGGATATAAACACCAGTTTGAGAACAATAGTTTTGGTCTATTTGTTGAACCCTATGGACGTATGAGCTATTCAACGGTTAAGGGCAAAGATTTCCAGCTTAGTAACGGTATGCAAGCAAAAATCGACCATCAAGAATCGTTACTGGGGGAGGTCGGTTTCTCACTCGGTGCTGAGTTTATTGTGGCAGAAACAGCGATTTTGAGCCCGTATATCAAGATTGCAGCGGAACACGAGCTGATATCGGATAACCCTGTCTATATTAATGATACGACAAAGTTCACCAATGATTTTTCTGGTACTGCCGGTAAATATGGTGTTGGTCTGAATCTATCGGTGAATAAGCATACTTCTATGTTTGCGGAAATAGACTATGTTAACGGCCGTAATATTGAAGTGCCGATCAAAGCCAATATTGGTTTCAGAATTAACTTTTAGCCGTTAGCTTAATATTGTGAAAATCCGCCTTTGTCGAAAGCGGTATTAAATAGAGCGGGGCGCACTAAGTTAGAGCCTTAGGGCCCCGTTTTATACATATCAAGATGGCTGAAGTGAATTGATTTTAATAGAGATAAATAGGGCAGACTGAACACTGAAATCACGTTTCAAATCCATGTGGTCCTATAACATATTTTGAGCATACCGGATTCAGAAGAGGCTTATTGAGTGACAGTGTCACAAGTAATCAGAAAAATCATGAAATTATTTCAGACCCCCGTTGAGGATGCAACGGGGATCTGTAGCAAGGTAATTCAATAAAATCCACCGAATATAGTGGCTACTTTTTCTTATACACATCAGCGGTAGCATGAATCTTATTATCAGTATTTGCTGATGTAACTACATAATAATCGCCACCCAGTTCATCTGCTTTTTTTGACAACTCTTCTCGAGCATCCATCGGTGCCATTTCATTGGATGTAACAATATTCCCGATTTTCTCATACTGACCAGGATTTTTGTTGAGATCTTCTTTAGTCAACAGCTCAGCGGATATTACACCGGAAGAGAATGCGGCGAGAACAGCTAACATTGCCATTTTTTTCAATAAATTCATAATATTCCTCTCATAAAGATAGCTAAAAACCATATGGAACCGTATTAAGTATTGTTCCTATAGTCAATTTTATCCAGTCGGCTAAGTTACGCGCTTGCGGATGACCATCTTTGGCCGGATTGAGCTAGAGTCAGCAAGGAATTTTTATGGTTAGTCAGGTAGCAGAACTCAATCAATCAGCATCAATGCAAAGCTCAAAACCCCAGATCCTGCCCATCTTTATCTTGGTGCGTATAATGTATATTATGTTAAATTGAATATTATAATAACGATCTGCAACTGCCATCAGAGTCTGCCAACCATAATCATGGCCTCCCCCATTTTTCCCGCTGTTTTCAAATTGCCAATTGCCAATGGAGTATCAAAAGACTGACCTCAGTGCTCAATTTCAACCTGCGGCTTCAACCCGTGAAGTTAAATTGGGTCACTCGTTTTTCTTAGCTGTCCAATCTGACTGTGTCCGCCGACACTTTTGAATTTAAACATCAACCACTCATCGTATCTTCGGGATGCATTTCTCTTCGCTACGCAACAAGCCGGCTATCTTAGCAATGTGTTTATTCTGTTGTCACCAATCCTGGTATTCCTACACTGCGTTTTGTCATACAGACAGAGCCAGAATTGTCTATAAAGCCAATCTTGAATAAAATCGCTTGTTTATTGCCCTATTCTGAATGATTTTCTATACATAACCTATTGAATACAAAATGAAAATATAGATTTCGCATACGCTACGTGAATTCTGTCTTTTTGGCAGTATCTTAGTACACCAGAATTCACGTAGAGGCATCTAAAAGTGGCGCTTTTTTCGGCAACAGAAAACGCTAAATTTGAGTGCCGCACTCCGTATTCATACCTAATATTGTTTATAGAGAAAAGGTGTTTTTTCCTGATAGAAAAACTATTCCAGTCGGGATAAAAATATGACCTGGGCAGCTATGCTGTCTACTAGCGCCCAAAATACCAGAAAATTAAAGCATAAAATGGCTCCTATCCTTGAAGGAACTGGATAAATCCGCACTGGTACTCGCGAGTTGGCGACTCTGAAATGTACAAAACCATATTAGGTATCAACATGAAAATTCCCTCTCTCCAGCCCAGCTTCAACTTTTCCGCCCAGGCAGGATACTCTGCTGCTGCTGTCCCTAATCATTCGGACAATGCCTATGCGGATTACGTGTTGGATATAGGCCAGCGAATACCACTTTCCGCCGCCGATTTAGGCAATCTATACCAAAATGTCATTCATGCCGTCCATGACAGCTGTAGCAGACTCATCGATCAGCATACAGTCGATATGATCGGTAACACTGTACTTGATGCTTTGAGCCGGTCACAGACCTTTCGTGACGCCGTAAGCTATGGCATTCATAATAAGGAAGTGCACCTTGGTTACATTAAATACAGAAACGAATACGAGATCAACGGAGAATCCCCCGTCGAAGTTGATGATATTCAATCGCTGACGTGTGCCGAATTATATGAATACGATGTCGGGCAAGAGCCAATTTTTCCCATTTGTGAGGCGGGAGAAAACGATCACGAGAAACCTTATGTCAGTTTTGGTGTGGCACCGGATGCTGACTCGTACGAGATGCCATCATGGCAGGAAGGGCTGATTCACGAGATTATTCATCATGTTACTGGAGCTAGCGATCCATCCAGAGATAGCAATATAGAGCTAGGACCGACTGAGATTCTCGCGCGTCGTGTGGCTCAAGAGCTGGGATGGCCAATTCCCGACTTCATAGGATACACAGCGCCGGACCGTGAAGCTCATCTTAGGTCACGCAACCTGAATGCCCTTCGCCAGGCGGCAACGCGGCATGAAGATCATGAGGAGGCTTTCTTCGAAAGGCTAGATATGATCAGCGATAAATATGAGGCAAGTCCTGATTTCACAGAGTATCCGGTTGTGTCTGACATAATGGACAATCTGATCCAGCCACACGATTTCCCCGGGTTGACTATCGATGATAATTCACCGGATATAAATCAGATCCAACTGTATCATGGTGCACCTTATATCTTCACGTTCGCCGACAGACACAATCAGCGCTGACGCATCTTTTTTTATACTTAACAACTGCCGCCATGATTCAACCGGCAGTTGTTTTTATCTGGGTAGCTGCCATTAACGATAGACTCGAATACCGCCATCAACACCTTTAGGGCTGAACAATACCTGCCAAAGCTGGATATTTCTGGCACGAAAAGCGCCGGCACAGGCATTAAGATAATAAGTAAACATACGATAAAAGCGCTCGTCGTAATTATCTTTAATCTGCGGCCAACTTTGCTGGAAAGCATCGAACCAGGCCATTAGTGTGCGGTCATAGTCGGAGCCAAAATTATGCCAATCTTCCAGTACAAACAGATCTTCACTGGTGGAGGCAATATGTGTCACCGACGGTAGGCAGCCATTAGGGAAAATGTATTTATTAATCCACGGGTCGACGTTAAGGTCGGTTTGATTAGAGCCAATAGTATGTAACAGGAATAAACCGTCAGGTTTAAGACTGCGAGAGACCACCTCAAAATAAGTGCGATAATTCTTTGGGCCGACATGCTCGAACATACCAACCGAAACAATACGATCAAATCGCTCATTGAGATCACGGTAATCTTGCAACTGAATTTGTACGTCTAAACCTTTACAGCGCTCCTGTGCCATGACTTGTTGTTCAACTGAAATCGTGACGCCCTTTACCGACACACCATACTCTTTAGCCGCAAATGCGGATAACCCGCCCCAACCACAGCCAATATCCAGCAACGTCATACCGGGTTTTAGCTGTAATTTTTCGCAGATCATCCGCAATTTGGCCTGCTGCGCCTGTTCTAATGTTTCGGCCTCTTTCCAATATGCGCAGGAATATTGCATATAAGAATCGAGCATACGGCTAAATAAGTCATTGCCTAAATCGTAGTGCTCTTTACCTACGATCCAGGCGCGTTTACGTGTTTGATAATTAAAGATACGAGCAGAGGCGATGCGGGCAACATCACTAAGACGTTTAGGAAGTTGATTATCAAGTTCAGAGGCTAAAATGCACTGGAAAAAAATATCTAGACGGTCACACTCCCACCAACCATCCATATAACTTTCACCTAACCCCAGAGAGCCCTCTTGAAGAACGCGCTGAAAAAACTTCGGGTTCTTAACTCTAATATCCTGTGGTTTAGTTCCGTTTATTGCAATCCTGGCCTGGCCCAGCATTTCTGCTGCAATTCGATACCAATGATCTTGTTTTAATTCTGAATCAACGCAAATTGAGCTCATTGTTTATTCTCTCCTTAACTATTAATTCAATAATCCATAAGTGCATTGATAAGTACATATTTTGATGGTGAGACGCCAAAGTAAGATTTGAATGCTCTTGAAAATGAGCTTTGGCTTGGGAAACCCAACGTCATACTAATTTCTTTTAATGTTGTATTGCTGTTTTTTAATTCTAATACTTTATTAAGTGCATGATATAGTCGCTCGCGCTTAATGTATTTTGAGACCGATATTTGGTGGTGATAATCAAACTCTCTCAGGAAATAAGAACGTGAATAACCAGAAATAGAGACCACGTCTGATGTCGCCACCCTATTCCCATTTTCTATCTTCTTTGATATCCAATCCCTTATTTCAGGGAAAGCCGATAGCACCGTTTTTTCTTTAAATTGTCTTTTCATTTTATTAACCGGATTCCAAGGCATAAGAATAATATTCAGATATATTCTGTGGTCCCAACCCTCTGCTTGTTACTTTTATAGAAGTTTTGAGTTATAACGATATTCACTTGGGGATATATTGAAGTATGTTTTAAATGTCTGACAAAATGTGCTTTGACTCGGGAATCCCATTTCTTCGCTAATCTCTCGAACTTTTAAATTAGTCCATGTTAGCTTACTTGCTGAAATTCTTAATCTTTGCTCTCGAATGTATTGAGAGAGGCTCACACCGATGGCAAGTTGAAATTCGCGTAAAAAATACGATCGCGAGTATCCAGTAATGGCGACCACATCCGTGGATTTTATTCCACGGTGAATATTGTTTTCAATCCAACATAGGACATCTGGAAAGCTGTGAGTAATAAATTTATCTTTAGCCACAATATCACCTCAATAATAGCCATTAATAGTTGGATACAGAAAAATGTCATGGTTTATTTCTGTTTCAAATATCAGTGCTTCATTTGGACATGCAAATTGAAAGTGTGCATCAAGAATGTATTTATTATCACTCTCTTGTATTTTATAAGATATTTTGCAGCGATGCATTTCAGTCGTTACTTTTCTTGTTTTCTGATCTAGCTCACCCAGGAAATTAAACAGTGTTTCTTTATTAGTAAATACCTCACAAACAGAAACCGTTTGTTTCTGATGGTCAATGGTATAGCTAATATCGACGATAAGTCCTCTCTTGGCGCATTTTTCTATAACATTATTCATATTAAAGCCCTATGTTATTAGGTTCAATAAATTACGGATGTGTTAAGAAAGCAGATAAAACTATAAAAATAGTGCTATGACGAAACAACTTAGAAAAAAAACTATCGCGATTGCGGGAATTATTGAAGCCTGATTAGAATTCTCCATTATATCCTTCCTTAATGTAAATCCATTTATTTAGTCGTTTGGTGATAACTCGTTAACCGACGAGGAGTTAAATAGTTATGGATAAACCTTACAGCGACATAACTAATTACTAATGTTGCAACAACCGCTTCTAATGTCGCAATCATATGTAGCTGCTGGGCATACTCAATGGCTTGCGGATATTGCCCGACAAGATTCGCCATTTTATATAGCGCGGTAGCACCTATCGCCATGGGGAAAGTAAATGCGGCGTAACCTGGGCTGAAAGGCAGTCTCATTAAGCGGAAGAAAGCACAATAAATAACGATCGTCATTAACAACGCGATACCCAGCAGCACCGCACAAATCAACAGAGAAGGCTCTTTAACTACAGTGAGATACCCGGCTAATGACAGACTGGCAGGCGCGGCCATAATGGCAATGGTCGGTTTTGCTGCATCAGGGACTTCGTTGCGAAACATGAAACGGTAAATCATCATAGGTAGCATTAGCAGGTAACTGATCATGCCTATGGCTAATAACACTAATGCCAAAGTATGAAATGCATCACTTGGACACATCACGTCGGCCACAATAATCCCCACGGGAGGGATAAACCAGCTCGGCACCATGTGATGCAAATTAGGCTCTTTTGCACGGTAATAAATAAAAAAAGCTAGGGCGGTTAAATGTACAAAGACAGCTGCTAGCCAAAGTATTTCACCCGCTGTTGGTAGGAAATTGCCGAGTGCTTTAGAGACAACCATTGCTGCCATCGCAAATGTCGGAACAATACTGCCTACAACAGGGTGCTTAATATCTTGAGTCAGAGTATCGGGATGAAGAATAAAACGGATAATCATCACACTGAGCAGAGTTGCGGCTATTAGAGCGCCAATGTTCTGCCCTATTCCCTTCAGGGGTAATGCATTCTCTAAACATAAGCCTAAGCTCGCGATGCCTAAGGCCAACCCTGCAACCGGTGTTGGCAATCCCCGGACTTTATGATGTAAATATCTCAACATGCTATCACCTCGATTTTTCTTATCTCTATCTACGGCAAAAATTATAGCGATAAGGTATCATTTAAAAAATCGAGTTATTTATTACTGCAGGTTTAGAAAAACTAAACGATGAACATTACCTTTAAACAGCTATCCGTTTTTGTTTCTATTGTGCGCTACGGCAGTATGACATTAGCCGCAGACTCAATATTTATGACCAAAGGTGCGGTATCTCAGACCTTAGCTGAATTGGAAAGTCAGCTCGGGGTGCGGCTGTTTGATAGGCAGCATGCTCGATTAATTATTAATCATGAAGGAAAAAAGCTGTTACCGGTGGCAGATGAACTGTTAGCGAGGATGCAAGGTGTTGAACAGTTATTTGATGAGAAGTCTCACGACACTCAACTTAATTTAGGATGCACTAAGACCATCGGTAGCTATGTACTCCCTAATATGTTGACTGCCTTTGAGAAGAGTTATGGCTGGTTACCGCGATCAATCATCGCGAATACCCAAGATATTAGCAGCATGCTGAATAGCTTCGAAATTGACGTGGCTTTATTAGAGGGGCCGACGACTGAGCAAAATTTAATCTGTGAACCTTGGATGGAAGATGAAATGGTGATTGTCGTGGGTAAGACTCACCCACTGGCGAAGAAAAAACAGGTTTCTTATGAAGCACTCAAGCAAGAAAAGTGGATTCTACGTGAACGCGGTTCCAGTAGCCGTGCCTTTTTCGACAATCAACTGGCGCTGCATCTGAATAACCCACCGGTAACGCTTTCACTCAACGCATTTGATGCAATACTCGCTTGTGTGCGGAACAATTTGGGCATTACATTTATTTCCAGCAGAATGTTTGCTCAACCCTTCTATAAAGGGCATTTTGTCCAGCTTGAAACTGAGCACCGATTTCTGCGCAAATTCACGCTCTGCTACCATAAAAGCAAGTTTATCTCCCCAACCTTACATTCTTGGAATGCATTCAGCCAATTGTGGGCCCGCCAATTAACCTTCTCAGTCTGATATTTCTCCTCTTTCCTTGGGCCGAGTGTGATTTATCGCTCATGCCCAGATAACTATCTTGTTATCCAGATGAAATCAGCCCTCATTCATCTGGAACAATGGGAAGCCGTTGTTTAGTATGTAGGTATTCTGCCTACGTCATTAGCAAATCCGATATTTATGAAAAAACTCATTAAACGGCTAGAGATCATCAAAAGCGCGATTGAGCTTGAAGATGACGAAATGATCCGCCATCAACTTCCTTACCTTAAAAGTGAATCTCAGGATGCCGTACTGACATTTATTGCCGTGGCGATTGAACAAGGGAAATTCACCGCAGCACTGGACGCTATTTCTGCATGGCTGATCACTAAACAGTCGGTAACCCAGTGGCAGGATCTTGAGTTGGCCGCCTGTAAACTTGAGTTGAAAGCGCTGGAGGAACAGTTACGCGAGCTCATCGATAAGCGGAATGAACGTATTCAGTTACTGGATGATTTCAACGATCTCTATCTGGTGCGTCTTGGCCCTTTAACCAAGCAAATACTCCATCTGCGCAAACAGTTGGCAGAAAGCACCTTGCGTAAAGCCGAAGCGGAAGCCCGCCGTCGAGAGCGCGATTATCGCAATTGTCAGCAGTATATTTCTCAAGCCATTGATGAGCTGACTGTGCTAAAACAGCGCTGGCTGGGGCTCTCTTCCCTTTCCCATGAAACCGTTGCAATACGTCAACAAATTCAGCAACAAACTGAGTTGGTCACGGCATTACTGGCGGAGATCCAAGAACTGGAAAAGGGGTTTAACACCCGTAATACCGAATCAACCCGTCAAGCCCGTGAAGAAGCCAAAGAGAAGTACGAGAGTTATCAGGAACAGCAAAATGATGCTGAACAGCGGCACGACAATGAGCGCAAGCTCTCCGCTGACCAACGGCAAGAATTAAAACGCCTATGGCGGCAAGCCAGCCGGCTGTGTCATCCCGATTTAGTCGCGGATGAATTTAAAGAAAAAGCCCATCAGCTTATGGTGCAGCTTAACCAAGCTCGCCAACGAGGTGATTTTTCTGCCATTCATACTCTGCTGGAGAGCTTAAAACAAGGGCTTGAGCCGCTAATGGCGAGTGACCTTATTGATGATCTTGAGCGATTACGTCGAAAAATTAGCGAAGTCAGAAGTCAAATTGAGGCAATGCTGCACGAGTTGGATGCGCTGGAGAAAGAAGAATCCTGGCGGCTGGCAACTTCATTGCCAGATAAAGATGGTTGGTTCAAAGAACAAGAAAACCTGTTATCTAAGACCCTTAACCTCCTCAAGCGCCAAGTCGCAGAAGCATCAAAAGTGTTGTATGAAGCATCATAATGCCAGGTTAGTGGACATCATGATGCTCCCCTAACCCGGCGAAAATTATCTTGTGGGCGGTTACTGACTCAATAACTGTTTTACGTCCAACAGAATGAATTCGTTATCATCGGCTTCATTGGGTTGGCGACTGGAGGAAAATGGGAAGTTATTATCATTGCCAACAATGATATGGCTGCCATCCACCACATCAACGTTTTCAATGGTAAAGAAGGGGAATGTCAGTACGCCATTATTGAGCGGCTTACGCGCCAGATGCTGCGGATCCTGAATGTTCATTAAATCAATGTAGGCCAGTTTATCCACCGGTTTGCCGACGTTGTCATCAGAAAACGCAATTTTGTAGACACGTTTAAACTTGGCTATCTGACTGAAGCAATTTGCTGTTGCTGCCCCCGCCGCACAGGCTTTATCCGCCGTACCCTCGCCATTATCGCGTTCGATGACTAATCCATGTGTCGCATCAATCATATTGAAATCACCAATGGCATTCTGGTTATCTTCCAGTACATATTGCCAGCTGCGCCCGGTCCATTTCCGCTGTTTGACATCAAACTCCAACACGCGCAGATAGCGTTTGCCCGCCACATTCTCAAACTTTTCATCCTGCCACAGCGCCCCTTCCAGCATCGGATACAATTTGCTGCCATCCGGTGAAACCGCCATGCCTTCAAAGCCTTTAGAGCGCGCCACCTGGAAATTCTGCTTCCCGTCCGGGGCGCCTGGCAATGTCAGTGTTGGATTGTCCGGCGATTTCACGATTTTGCCATCAACCTGAGTCTCGAACACTTCCAGCACCTTGCCATTGAGGTCGGCTTTAATCAGATAGGGGCCAAATTCTTCGCCAATCCACAGGGCATCATCAGCAAATTGGAAGCTTTCGGGATCAAAATCGCTGCCGGTTAAATAGCGTTTTTCAGTACTCTCATTGATGATATGGAAAGGCACTTTTTTATCTGGATCGTGCAAAAACACGGTTTGTAGCGGTGTCACACTGCCATTCTTGAAATCAATATTGTAGTGATTGAGATACAGCATGGCATCTGGTGAGTTGGCTTTACTGCCAAATCCATTGTCCGTCAGCACCCAATAGGTGCCATCGGGCATATGCTTTATTCCTGAATGCCCTTGCAGTGGTTGCCCTTTAATCGGCAGTCCAAGACCTGTTAGCCGGTCGGCAGATTTACCCGCCACAGTCCCCAATGCGCTAACCCGTTGGCCACTGGTGTATTTACCACTTTCTTGTAAGTCTGATGGGGCATCCTGTGGTGTCGCCACGGCTGATTTCACCGGTAATACGGCATGCCCGGCTAGAGTAGCGGGCACCTCAACAGCCTGCGCCCATAAAGAGGTACTGAACGCGATGCTGCTGGCTAGCAGTGCCAACCGAAATGTGGTCATCTTCATGTTAAGTTCCCTAATTATTGTTATTGCCCAAAGGTATAAAGCAACCTAACTATAGGGAGCCTGAATGACAGAAATATTATCCCTGTTATTCTCTATGATTGGTGCATACTGATTCTGAGTATTATTAAGTTCGTCTTCATTCTCAAATAAGGTAATCCATGATGAAAGATAACGAATACCAACCACCCAAAGTCTGGACAGAAAACAGTGCCAGCGGCGGTGTGTGGTCCAAAATCAATCGCCCAACAGCGGGGGCTCGATATGAAGCTGAGCTACCTGTTGGCAAACACCCGTTGCAACTCTATTCCATGGGTACGCCGAATGGTCAGAAGGTCACTATTCTGCTGGAAGAGTTATTGGCATGGGGCGAAAAAGGTGCGGAATATGATGCCCACTTGATTCGTATCGGTGAAGGTGATCAGTTCTCAAGTGGTTTTGTTGCCGTCAATCCGAATTCAAAGATCCCTGCCCTAATGGACTATTCGACGACCCCGCCAGTCAGGGTATTTGAGTCTGGCGCCATTCTGCTGTATTTGGCGGATAAATTTGGCCACTTCTTACCTAAGTCACACGCTGGCCGAACCGAAGCACTGAATTGGCTGTTTTGGTTACAAGGAGCAGCACCTTATTTGGGCGGTGGTTTTGGCCATTTCTATCACTATGCCCCGGTGAAAATTGAGTACGCTATTGACCGTTTCACCATGGAAGCCAAGCGGCAGCTCGACTTGCTCAATACCCAGCTCAAAACGCACCCGTATATTGCCGGTGACGAGTACTCAATTGCCGATATCGCGATCTGGCCATGGTATGGCAATTTGGTGCTGGGCTTGCAATATGAAGCTGGGGAATTCCTCGATGTGAAGTCCTATCCCCATCTTATCCGCTGGACGGAGGCCATTGCGAAGCGGCCTGCGGTACAGCGTGGCCGCATAGTCAATCGTACTTGGGGCGCGCCAGAAGAACAGTTACCAGAACGCCATGATGCAGCAGATTTTGACCGTCTGTAGTGCATAAGTAAATGGTGCCTGATGTGGTTGAACAAGCTGTTTTGATCGTGATGCGTTTGGGGCAACCCAAGCGCTCTCGATGTGCCACTCGGATCGGCAAACCACGAATCTATTTACAGGCTCGCCCATTCACCCACGGAGTCAGGCTACCACTGAAGCTGATCGCTAGCTGTTAACTACTATATCTACTTTTATGCTCTTAATTAAAGCCATGGATCTTTCTAAAATCTGAGCGGCTTCCGAACCATGCAAGATGATATAACCTGAACGTCTTGAATTGCCTTCCAAGGCTGGAATTTCATCACCTTCAGAGTAATTAATTTTGGTTTCAACAACCTCATTGTACTCATCACTTTTTATTTTCTCAAATCCCTGTACCCTTTTAACTTTACCGGGAGGCAATACTAGGAATCTGACAATAGCGACACCTTGTGCAGTTTTATCGTTTAAATAGTCAGGTGTGATTTCTCTTGCAGCCCATAGTGCTGATAACTGAATCATATCAATATCGAAAACTCTTTTGATCAGTTTACCTACATTTCCGCCAGCAATACGATTATGTGACTCAATAATCCTAATCCCCTTCGAGCTTACTTTAAATTCAGTATGGGATGGTCCGTTGCTCAGCCCAATAATATTCAGAAACTGTGATGCCATCACTTGGGCCTGCTGCTCCACGTCAGGTGCCAGTCTTGCTGGTACCATGTGTCCAACTTCGACAAATTCTTCTACTGAAATTTTTTCAGTAATGGTCACCACTTTGTGCTGACCATTAAAGCTAAAGCATTCAATACTGTATTCTGGGCCATCAATAAACTCTTCAACGATATAATCGCCCCGACCTGAATCAATATTATTGACTATATCAGCCAGCATCTCATTTTGTGTAATTAACTGCACTCCCATACTACCGCTACCATCAATAGGTTTTATAATAACAGGAAGACCATTAGCACTAATAAAATTCACTAACTGCTGACCGTTAGCACAAACAGCATAATGTACCGGACTAAAATAATGCTTATTAAGCAATGCTCGCATGGCACCTTTATTCTTTAAATAATATATTGACTCTAGCGATGTACTTGGCTTTCCCCAACGAATGTTTAATTTCGCCGCAATTTCAACACCAGCCTCGGTAAGGGATAATACCGAGAAAAAATTCCAGTGCTGATGCAAACTATCAGCGAGTGGCAGAAAACTTTCCGCAAGATAATCTGTTATAACAATATCACTTGTCGCAGATAGTGCATGGATATCGAGTAACTCTTTTCTCTGCACAAATACGAATTTTAGCCCGGTATCATTGATTCGTTTTAAGGTATCCGGCGAATCCATTCCATAGCCAATTATCAGCAGCATTTTTTCAATGGAGTGATCATTCTTATTTAACATGTTGTTGGCCCCAATGCGTTTTAAGTGTGCTCTCGAGAAATTTGAAATACTCCTCACCCATTTGGGGCGAATTATGTTGGCCAAATACGATGATCAAGAAACCGTCGAAATCAGGATATGGCCGGTAATGTTTTCCAGGATGGGAAAAATCAAGAATATAGCGTGTATCTGGATGCTTGTTGACCGCATCCAATCCTTTAATAGAGAGCAGCACGCCTGAACCTCCCAGAGGCATAATCCAGCTACTAGCCGCTTTCGATAACCCGGTGGTATCAGGTGGCCAATTTTCAGGTGTCAAAGTGTTGGTCAACCAGTGAAAATAAAGGCCAATAAAGTCGATTCTATTTGATGCTTCAACGTTAAAATGAGCACAACCTGCCCCACCCAGGCGAGCGCCAATTTCCAGAATTATCGGTGTCCCTTCATGATTAAGTCGCAGCTCACAATGTCCCGGTCCATTCGTTAATCCTAATGCTTTCATACCCGCGATAGCAGTATGCTGGATGTTGGTTATCAGTGTTGGCTCAACGTCAGGGGGGCACAGATAAACTGACTCTTCGAAATAGGGACCTTGCGGTATGCCCTTATAGCCGCAATTTAACGCATGAACTTCCCCATCAACCGCGAACAATTCCACTACAAACTCAGGCCCATTAATAAACTCCTCTATCAGAACTTTGGCAAAATTGCCAGATTGATGCCAAGATAGGTGCCGATAAACATCCTGATTTAACTGCTCCACATAAGTAAATGCTTTGCACAATTGTGCAAAGTCCTGAACTAACTGAACTCCAGCACTATTAAGGCCAGAGCTTGGTTTAACTATGCAGGGAAACGTCAGTGACCGGCAGTGTTCAAGTTCATTGCTATGCTCCAGGGTGATATTACGTGGCACAGTTAACCCCGCTTCCTCAAATAATCTACGCATCATAGATTTATCGCGGGCGGCCATGGCTGCATCTGGGGATATTCCCGGTAAACCTAGTCGGTTTGCCGCGGCTGCTGTCCATACTACGGAGGGTTCTTTTACTGACATGATGCCATCAAAATTCCATTTCTTATGTAGCGCCTCGAGTGAAGTAAGCGCCTGTTCGGGTGCATCATAAATAGGTAAAAACTCACAACCAATGACAGCAGGGAAAGCTTCCGCCTCTGCGGTATCGTCAGGGGAAATGACGATCAGTTCAATGCCATTTCGGGATGCGATGTCAAAAATAAACGGTACCCCAAGAGTGGGGTGTATCAACGCTATTCTTAAGGGCATATTTAACTCCTTATTTAATTGGGCACTCTGCACGTTACGAAGGAATAAACCCTTTCTTACGCAGTTTAGCCACCGCGTTATCATTTTTTTCTAAGCTAGAGAGCTCCATTTTTTCCAATATCCCTGGCAACTTGGTAAACATAATATGTTGGTAGGAGACGATCTCAATACGATTACCCCAAGGGTCAAGGAAGGTAAATGTCGGTCCTGGCAGAAGTGAAATACCTAAATCAGTTACGCATTCACGCACCCGTTCTTTATCACTGACGACCAGACCAACATGATGGTCAACATCATTTCTTTCTTTTTTCCCACAAGTTAGAGCAATAAACTGATCGCCCATTTCTATGGAGGCAAGTTCTGAGCGAGGAATGCCAGATTGATCCTCATACACCACTTCAATGTCGAGGAAACCACCATAGAATGCCACAGCCTCAGCGATATTACCGACAACTAGCGATATATGATTAATACCAACAGGTTTAGCCAGACTCTTATTTTTCATTGTTATTTAATCCTTTAATTATTGTTTATTTAATTTTTCTCATGAAATATTTACCTGTGAAAACTTGAGTAATGCCAGTTTTCCAATCAAAATTTCGCAATGTTGCTTATTGCCTACGGTAATGCGCCACCAGTGTTTTAGTGCTGACAGTTCATAAGGTTTGCCAATTAAAATCCCTTCTGACTTCAGCAATTCAAATAGGTTATTCCCTAAAATGTCAGAGAAGTGGACAATAATAAAGTTACCAGCGGCATCTCGGCATTGAATATCTAATAGATTTAATTGATTAATTAACCAGTTTTTATTACTGCGAGTATTGTCCTGATATTCTTGTAGCAAATCAGTATTACGTAAGCGCCATTGTGCTGCTTCACCCGCTAATGCACTGATTTCGTAAAGGGGTCTGACTTTATATAATTGCTGAATAAGTTCCGGCGCTGCCAATACCATGCCAACCCGCGCACCTGCCAAACCGAATGCTTTGGATAAGGTTCGTAGTAAAACCACATTATTAAATTGCTTTAGCAAACTGAGATGCTCACTCTTGTTATTCGCTACATAGAGGTAAGCCTCATCAATAACTAGCAGGATATCTCGCTTATCAAGCTCAGCGGCAAGTTCAGTGATCGACTGCAAGTCTGCCTGTGTTCCCAGGTAACCGCTCGGGGTCTCCAGAATCACCATTCGGGTATTATCACGCAACTGGGCTTTCATTAATGGCAAATCTGGTTTCCAGGCCATATTCATCGGGATTTTTTCTAATTCCGCTTCAAAAAATTGTGCATAACGTTCATACATCAAATAACAAGGGTCATGTATTAGTATGTGATCGCCTTTCGATATACAGGCGTCATAAAGGCATTTAACGGCGAGATCTGAACCATTAGTGAGGATAATCTCGTTCTCATCGACACCGACAAAGTCTGCCATTTCTTGATAAATAGCACTCAGATCTGGATAAGCAGATAGCAACTCAGGTTTTAACCCTGAAATAAAATCTTTAAAGTACTTTTCATCTAAATCTAGCAAGTTCTCATTAAGATCGAGACGAATATAATTAACCCGTTGTGCTAGCTTTTCGCGTAGCTGGCGCCGTTCAGTTTCCCATACTCCCTTTTTAACCACATTTTGAATCTTCATGACTATTCTCCTGTTACTTTTAATCATTAGACAATGTTATTGATCAGGGCAAAGACGCGGCAGGGGCTACCGGTGCCGCCAACAATAGGTAAAGGCGCAATAATCAAGTCAATGCCGATAGGAGGCAGTTGTGCCAACTTTTTGAGTTGGGTAATACCGTATTTCCCTGCGCCAAGAAAATACCAGTGAACCGGGAATGGGGGGACGAAGCTGGCAGCCTGACCTGCGTCGGTTCCCACGGTTTCAACGCCGACACCAATAATAGATGTCTCATGTGCTAGCCAGCGGGCACATTCCACGCTTATCCCTGGGGTATGGCGGTTATTGAGAAAACCCTCGATATCGCCATCTCTCTCATCCCAGCCACTGCGATACAGCAACCAACCACCCTCAGGCAGAGGACCATATTGATCTATCCATGCTTCAACATGTTGACGCTCAAGGAGAAAATTAGCTGATTCCTTGCACTTGTCGCTCATATCGATCACCACCGCGGGTACGATGAGGTGCTCAGGAGGCACAGAAGCCACATCAAGACCATCTTTGCCCGAGGGCCAGTGGATCGGCGCATCAAAATGAGTACCGGTATGCTCTGACATTGAAATGTTGTACCAAAAGGCCTCGCCATACTCATCATAGTGACTGATAGTTTCACGTTTGGATGACCAAGCCTGACCGTGAGTGGGTGGTAGTTTGATTACCGGCGTTTGTTCCGAAAGAGGTGCGGTGAGATCAATAATGCGGCGTTTTAACCATTGCGACATGCTGGCATCTCCTGATTATTTGACATAAACCGGTAGGGAATAATGATGTGTTGGTGCTGAACGCACCTCTTTCTCGTAGCTGTACTGTAGTTGGCGCGTGATGGGGCCTGCTCCGCCGCAACCAATTTTTTTACGATCGAGGGAGATGACGGGTTGGATTTCAGCCAGAGTTCCACATAGGAAAACTTCATCAGCCAGATACATTTCGGTGCGGTCAATTTCGCGTTTTTCAAAACACAACCCAAACTCGGTCTGGGCCAGGCGTTGTAGACTATCAAGCGTAATACCTTCGAGCACACCACTGGATCCCGGCGGAGTAGCCAGTGTACCTTTATGTACCATAGCAACACATGAGCCCGGTGCTTCAGCGACGGTACCGCGTTGATTGAGGAAAATAGCGGTATCAAAACCGTTTTGCTGGACTTCATGCTGTGCTAAGCGGCTATTGTGATAATTAGCACCCGTCTTGATACGGGGTGGCATACATTCATCGCTGATCCGGCGCCAAGAGGTAATAGCGGCATGTGCCCCTTGCTCATAGCGGGGTGAGCGCGGCATGGGCAATGCAGTAATATGCGTCAGTGTATCGGCGGTGTAGCCAAGAGAGTCAAAGTTATGGCCGAAACCAAAACCGGCCACAATCACAATATGAATATCTTCACGGAAATGATTGCTTTTAATTACTTGTAAACAGCCCTGGGTGATCTCTTCATCACTATAACTGACCGGCATATCAATACATTTCATTGATTCACGTAATCGTCTTAAATGATCGGTAAGACGATAAATAAACATCTGCTGATTATCTTCCTGCCAATAAACACGGATACCTTCAAATACATTAGCGCCCCAAAATGCAGTCTGACTGCGGGCATGGATCACACATTTATCCCATGGGACAACCTCGCCATTTAGCCAAGCGAATGCAGGTTTATTTAATGACATTTCATTTACTCGCTATTATTCAGGATGTTCGTTGATATAAATTATTTATATCTGAATCAGCCATTGCACATAGATGGATTAATTCGTTGATATCTTTCATTTCACTTAAATAAAACTGTGCAGCAATATGTCCATCGGGTCTGACGAGATAGCAAAGAGGCTGAGATCCCATAAATTGCTGGGCAGCCAAAATATCATCGTAATCTGCCACAGTGATCGCTGTTTCCGTCTGATATTCGAATGATGCGCGAGGAACTACGGCAACAAATTTGACTTCGAAAGGAGCACGGCATTGCTGCGATAGCTGAGTAAATGCCGCCAGCGATATCTCTTCTGCAAAGCATAAACAGGTGAAGTGTACACCGAGTAATTTCCTTAGACGGGTACGCTGGTGATATATAAAAACGCACATATCAGGTAAAAACTGCCCAACTAACGGTGTTTCTGGGCTTTTATGGATTAGTGATGAGCTTGCGTAGGTAAAAGGCTCCGCCATTTTTCCGTGGTTAATCCAGCGTCGGGCCTGTGGAAAAAAACGTGATATCAGCAAAATAAGATTGCGCTTAATGCGAATACCACGCTCACTGGGAGCAATGAAGCGCATGGTTTCTTCAGTGACACGCAAATTTTCTAGTGCAGCTGGCCGACGCTCTTGATGGTAACTATCAAGTAGAGCATCAGGAGCTAGCCCGTTGATTACCCATGCCAGTTTCCAGGCAAGATTATCAGCATCCTGGATACCACTATTCATGCCGCGTGAACCATACGGCGGCAGTGAGTGTGCCGAGTCACCGGCAAAGAACAGATTGCCATGACGAAATTGATCAATGACTTTCTGGTTAAAACGGTAGGTGCTTAACCAATTAATTTCATATGGGATATTACCAATGACTTTACGAATGCGTTGATCCAGTTTGCCATTGATTTTTTCCTTCTCGATATCATCATTTTCTTCGAGCTGCCAGTCGATGCGCCAAACGTTGTCAGGCTGCGGATGCATAACTAACTGTTTTCCTTTGTGGAAAGGAGGATCAAACCAAAAATGGCGCTCTTTAGTTAAGGCGATATTGGCCCGAATATCAGTGATTAGGAATGGCGTTCTGTGCGTATAACCGGAAAAGTTTTGCCCAGCTAAGTCACGAATTTTACTACGCACACCATCACAGGCGACAACATAACGAAAATGTTCATCACAAACCTCATCAGGGGTCTGTAAGGTTAGCGTCACTGAATCCTTATGCTGTTCCATCGCGATGACCTCATGCTGCCAATGGATTTCAGTCAGTTCGGTCGTGGCAATAAACGCCCCTAGTTCCTGCTCAATACGGTATTGAGAAATGTTAATAAACTGGCCAAAGCCCGCACGTTCAGGAAAATGTTGCGGTTCGAGTTCTAACCCTTTGATATATGTATGAGCGATACGCCAGTGTATCCCCTCTTGGGCAAGCCGCGTCGCACATCCTATCTTTTCCAGGATTTCAAGGACATCGCCCTGGATGAGACAAGCTTTAGAGCCTTTTTTCTGTAGAAATGGGGCTTTATCGAAGATTACGCTGGCGATATTAAATGTTGAGAGCCGGGCTGCAAGTGCCAGCCCTACTGGGCCTGCTCCGACAATTGCCACCGGCAGGTTATGTAAGGGCTTCATTTTATCTCCTGAATTTTATTGGCTTCGAATACCGCAATATGCCGGACTTCATTAAGATAAGGTGTTCCCTCTGTATATCCGGTTCCCGGAGATACTCCCAACATTTTGACCGCAATACCGTAGTGCGATTGACGCCATTTTTTCAGTTCAAATTCGAATGCATTCATTGCTTGCGAGAAAACGGCTAAGTCCGATGGGCTGATGCTTGCTGTTTGCCCCATGTTCAGATAAACCGAATCGATGGTCTCCGATTGCTGCAATACTCTGTTGCGTACTTCCGGCACGGAAATATAGGCGATAGAATTAATACGTTCCTTACTCGGCGTTCGACATAACGATTCAACAGTTTTATAGCTGTGGGACTGTATTGCACTGGCCCCCTCGGTATGGGTGCGAAAGTCACGAAAGGCCTCAACGCGCAAGCTAGATAGAAGAGGAAATAATAATGAAGCTTCGCAGAGTCGCTGATGACAGCGTTCGATCAAATGATGGGATTGATGAATATCGGTCGTTCCTAACCGAATGACCTGATTCAGTGAGACGGCCAGCCAACTGAATACAGTTTCAAAGGTTTGCAGTATCCGTAAAAAAAGGTATTCATCATGGACTTTATCCACTGGTAGTAAGGAATAGTTTAGTCGCAGCCTATCTGTCTCACTCATTCGGGCGTCAATTTGCGACCATAAGTTCGATATCTCGGTTATAACTCCGCTCTCCACGTTGTGTGGAGTGAGTTGCTGTCTTTCTAGGGCTGCTTGCATAGCACGCAGAAGACGCCGACCTCGCATTGAGGCGAGTTTTTCATCACTCGGTATTCGGGGAAGCCAATTTTCATTGCCACTCAGTGCGGCAAATTCAAAGCGCATAATATCAAAAGTGAGTAGTGTCAAACGCCAGTCCAGCAGCGCTTCATTGCCTGTCGCATTCTCTTCCCAGTTGAGAAGATCCAATGCAAGATAGGAGTAGTAATCATATTTACCGTCATATTTATCCAGCAACGTCGCCAACGCAGCGCCTATCCATGTATTGGCTAGCAACTGTGAAGCAGCAAGTCTCTGGCGCACCCCATCCAAACGCTGTAGCAACGCCTTATCGACAAACTGTTTGCCGTAGTCATGGAAGGCTTGCAGTATTTCCGCCATCGGCAAAGGAGCCGAAATCCTCCCGTTTAACCAGTCATCTAACTGATTAATCAGCTTCATAGTCGTATCGCGTGGCGAATCAGGGACAGCCTTGGTAGTGAGCTGCCAAGCTATTACATCGGGTGGTTCATTCATTTTTCATATCTCATCGATTAGAACGGCGGTATTGCCGCAAACGCAGGCAGACAGCATCGATATCATCTGTGCTATTGAAATAGTGAATGGATAAGCGCAATACCTTTCCGCGAGGGCTGGTAACGATGGCGTATTGTTCAAGAAACTGAGCCAACTTATGGGGGGCGGCATCATGTAATGCCAGGTGAGCGCCATGCTGGCGGGCGCAGGAATAACCGAACAATTGCTCCCCCTGCTGTTGTAGCAGGTGAGCAGCATACTCAATCAAACCCATGATATGTTGCCTGATAGCCAGTGCGTTTGTTTGCTCGAGTAGAGATAACCCAGCTTGCGCTGCAAGGATCGCAGGAACGGCTGGCGTCCCAGTTTCAAAGCGACGAGCATCAGCGGAAAAATCGAGTACATGAGGTTCGAAATCAAAAGGATCACATCTGGCGAACCAACCCGTAAATTGGGGCTTAAGCTTGGCAATTGACAAATCCCGCACATACAAAAATGCTAACCCCGGCAATCCGAAAAGATATTTCATCATACCGCCAAACAGGTAGTCACAACGCAAGGCTTGGACGTCGATAGGGATGACGCCCAGCGCTTGATAGGCATCAACAGCGACTCTGGCAGGACTGTTTTTGTTCAAATGAATCAATTCGTCTACAGGGAGCAAATCTCCCTGTAAATATCCCACCAGTGGCATTGAGATAAGATCCTGACTCTCGCCATTTAACCCAGCCTCGAGCAGCTTATGTTCACTACCATGACTGATCAAAGCTCCGCATGTTGCTTGGGCCTGCCACACGTTGGCAATGGACGGGAACTCTTTGTCGCAGTACCACAGACGAACAGTGGCGGATGACTTTAGCGTACTGATAATTTGGAAGGCACAGGCAGATGCATTAGGAAGTAGCGCAATTTGCTGCGGTTGTGCATTGATAAGTCTCGCGATTTTATGACGCACACTCTCAATTTCGCTCTCAAAAAAGTCCCAAGCCAAATGTGGTTTTGCCATTACGTCCAACATCACCTGCATTTTTTCTGTCAACAAAGATGACGGGGTCGAAAGACTACAACTCGCTAACCAGTGCAGGCTCTCAAGCTGAGGAAAATATTGTTGTCGAAAGTATGATGGCGTCAACATCGGTTGCATAAATATCAATACTCCTCCACCAGTTCTGAGCGTAATTGCCAGAGACGAGGGAAATATTTATGACCGATCAATTGTGCTAATTTGTCGACCGGTGTACCTTTGGTTCCAACGGTTTTGTGCCCGATCGTCCTAACAGCTACTTTATAGTGACGGGTACGCCATAATGAAACCCACTCATCCCAGCTAATAAGCGCTTCGCAAAGATTAAATATTTCGCTGTGTGTCTGTTGGGTATAAACCTTAATCAGATCGGTTTCAGTTTCGTCAAGATAGTTGTTTATTGTTTTTGCCATTTCTCGGCCAATAGTATTGACGTTTTTCCAGCCAGGGGACTCCAACCCAGAGCCGTTACCCAATATTGGACGGATCCTAAAGAAATCGTATGGCGTCATATGTGTCAGTATTTCCAACTGTTCTGTAATAGAGCGAATACATTGTGAAGCACGCTGAATGAGTGCTGTCGCGTGTGATAAACTATGTTCTTCAAGTAGTTTGATCGCTTCTTTTAACTCTTCATTACTCAGCTTCAACCACAATTCGGTAGATTGGTGAATAATCTGAAAAAGAAGCTCATCCCGATGAATCCACTCATCAGAACTTCTTTGTAAAGATAATAAAAATTCAGTATTCATGTATTTTTCATAGTCATTATCACCATGTCCAATCAATACTGATTTAAAGTAATCTTTTGTAGTATTAATATCTTTTCGTGACATAATAATACTCCTTGTTAAAGTTAAATAAAAATAAAATCAGTACGTTAACTCAGTTGTTGTTTAACCACGGGGTATTATTAAATTTTAAATCAGAACGAAACTTTAATTTTCAATTGTGCTGCTTAGCGAATTTTCTTTTCTGTGTGAGGTGAGTTTTTTTGTAATAACTCAAAATTAATAATTGCAAGGTAACAATAGCTAAAGAGCTGTAAATAGCCTTATCAAAGCCAAATTGATGTATCCATGAAATGAATAAACTGACCATACCTATCCACAGAGAAGATAAAATAAACTTTACACCAGTCAGTGTGCCACGTATTTCAGTGGGTAGCTTTTGCTGCAAGAACGTACGCCAATAAATACCGGAAAAACTGGTAAAGTATCCCATAATGAATGAAGCGATAATAATAAGATAACTAGTTGTAATAGCGGCTGACGTTCCCAGCCATACTAAAAATATCAGCTGTACTGATGTAACATGCCAGTATCGTGTTTTAACTTGCCAATGGCTGACAAGCGCTCCACCGGTAATAGCACCAAGGGCATAGCATGCATCAATACCCGACATCCATAAGGCATTGCCACCGAAGTTCTCAGACACGATAGAAGCTAACAAGATATTGAATATTGCCAGAACAGTAAAATCAAAATCACTGATCACAAATAATAGCCCGTATCGCTTGCAAGCACTGATCAGGCTGTTGATAGTTTGTGGTAAGTGTAAACGTTTTAATTCCGTTGCTGGTCCATTATGTGTCGGTAACAATGTTGCCTGAATATAACCGATTGCTGCCATAATAAAGCAAACAGAGACAACACCGATTACTGTGGGAAAATTTAAAAAATATAACAACCCCCCAGCGCTGATCATGCCAATTAATTGCCCCAATTGTGAATTAAACGTCAACTTACCATTGCCCCATTCTAATTTTTCGAAGGTTAACAACGTTGGGATGAGATTAAATACACATAGCCGACTCATTCTCCATAACGCACTCAACACAATGGAGATAAAGAGTATTAGTCCAGCAGAAAGTCCAGCATGATACCAAATTAAGAGTGTCACCAAACTAGTGAAAATATTCATGGCAGCAACGCCGCGTAAAATACCTGATACGCCGTGATTATCAACATACTTCCCTGCTAACAGCGGCATGCAGGCAGAAATAAATATCTCACTAATAAATGAAATACTGACCATCCATATCTGTCCGGTCTCATCAAACATGAATTTTGCTATGCTGAGTAGCAGCATGGCGCGAGCCATATTAATAAAGAACTCTGCCGATGATAAAGGCTTCATTTACATTCCCTATATTTATCAGCCATATTTCATTCAAGCACTCGTTATTTTCACCCTAGAGTACATTTCATTGAGCATGTTAGTCAGTTCTTGCGTGGTTTGCCCGCGGATAATGCCTGCCAGAGGTAAACGCTTTTCATTATAAGTGACAGTTTTCAATAAATACTGTTCTAAGGGGAGCTGATTTAAATGCAACACATTTGGGTGGTCATGTAGATATTCATGTCCTGAAATTTGGTATTTATCTGCCGCAAGGTGGTGTCCGGGGAAAATAAACCATCCGTACAAATAATCCATATCCCACTTAATATTTAACTGAATGTCGTTATCTAAATGTGCTTTTATTTCTGCCACAGACGGGTGGATACCGGTCTTTAGTTCAAAGGTATCCGATATTCTAGCTCCCCCTACCCGATGAGCGATCTCCAAAAAGACGTTGCCATTGTCAGTTTCAATTGCTTCCAAATGGAACGCCCCGTTATGAATTTCGGTCGCAGCAAGAATTGTACTGACCCAGTTCTCGAATACTTTATCCGTTTCAAATTGAACTGATCCGGAAGGTGTACCATTGGCGAAATCAAGCAGAGAATTAATATATCGGCTGGCAATAATAATCAATATTTTATCGTTGCTGACAATGCCATCAATATGCAGTATTGGCCCAGAACAATATTCCTCTATCTCGAAATTATCATATTGACCGGCATCAAGCTGAGGAACTCCAGTTGTGCGTTGAGTTAAGGTATCAAATGCGCTTTCTGCTGTGGCAAAAATAGTCACGTACTTTGAGGAAGCACCATCCAGTGGTTTAATGACCACTTTGCCTGCAACAGGAAATACCGTTTGATCCTTAAACCAGTGTGTTAGATGAGCAAAGCGGGGAGTGCGAATGCCCGCATTTTGCACACACTGCTTCATAATCACTTTATTACGCACCTTTTCTGTTTGTGCATAATTAGCCCCGTTAATACCGAAACGCTCACGGAGTTTTGCCGCTGTCAGCAATTCAAACTCAGAAACTGAAATAAGCTTATCAAATTTTTGAGGGTGATCCGTTAGCCAGGACTCGACTTCTTCATACAGTGCTTTTTCGCCAGTGATACTAACTTTCTCACACCGGAGGTTGCTAGGAATATCAGCTAATTTATCAGGCAGGCCAATATACACGACATCATTGTTTTGATGGTCAATTGCTAAATGGTAAAGGATTGATTCATAGCGTACACAGTGAAGAACAAGAACTCTCACGCAACCCCCTAATAGCCTATGGCATCAATGAATTGTTTGTTGATATTTGGTTGGTTTTATATGTACTTAAAGTGTTACAGAACTTATCACAGGCTTTTTATGGTGTAAATAAATTAATATTAAAATAAGACGGCGCGTGGCGTTAATATTATATTCATCTTTATTTATCAAATAAATAATTGCCACCCAAGGTGGCGCGGTGGTATTTTTTGACTTTTATTTATATGAATAGTTAAATTATTTTAAATAGTTTATATGCTTATGGTGATAAGAATATGAGTCAACACATTAGCTTTATAAGAAACAAAAAACTAACGATTGAGAAACCACTGAAGATTTTACTCACAGGCATATCTTCAGACTCCCACACATGGAACCTGGTTTTTATCCAATTGTTGATTGAGCATTATGGCCACTCAGTAGTGAATTTAGGAGCCTGTACTCCTGATGAATTGATTATTGAGAATTGCATTTCTGAAGATATTGACATGCTGGTTATTAGCAGTGTGAATGGTCATGGACATATTGATGGTCGACGCCTGATCAAAAAAATCAGGGAACATAAACTGACTTGTCACCTTCCCTGCTTTATCGGCGGAAAACTGGGGACAGCAGGTGCGGGCAATGTGGCTTATATCAAAGAATTACTATCAGAAGGGTTTGATGCAGTTTATGACGACAGCCAGCAGGGAGATTCCTTTGATGATTTTCTGGCGCTACTGACAAGTGAATAAACAGGGAAAATACTTATCATGGATTTTAACCAAATTGTCACCCAAGCCAATCGAAACGGCATGTTAACGGTACAACCTCGTATGGGGTTTGATTGCCCAGATAAGATGCTGAATGGATTAACAGCCGTCAAAAATGCCAATGCAACGACGATGGGTACCATCACTTTAGACAGCTATACTCGGGTGGATGATATTGTAAATGCTCAAAAAAGTCTGGATGCTGGGCATATATTAAATGGTTATCCGATCATTAATCATGGTTCTAGAAAATGTATTGATTTACTTAATACCATTCAAGATGACTATTTTATGGTTCAAGTCAGGCATGGTAGTTCTCTGCCTAACCACATATTTGAATGTCTTGTGGAAAGTGGTGTTATGGCAACCGAAGGTGGCCCAATTTCGTATTGCTTGCCATATAGCCGTACTCCGTTGAAGGACGCCGTAAATTCTTGGAGACAATGTGTAAACATGGCTGCAATAGGAGGGGCGTTCGGACCTCTCCATATTGAGAGTTTTGGCGGATGTATGCTTGGGCAAATGTGTCCGCCGGGCTTGCTAGTGGCTCTTGCTATTATTGAAGGGGTTTTTTTTGAACGTTATGGGTTGACCAGTCTTTCTTTAAGCTATGCGCAGCAGACATCGGTCAGCCAAGATATCGGCGCAGTTCGTGCATTACGTGAATTGGCAACGAAATGGCTTAAAAAGGCTGAATGGCATGTTGTTGTGTATACCTATATGGGGGTTTTCCCAAAAACCATCGAAGGGGCGACAGACCTACTGAAGGCCAGCGTTGAAATCTGTAAATATGGTCATGCTGAAAGGCTGATCACCAAAACGGTAAAAGAAGCTTTTCGTATACCGACAATTGTCGAAAATATTGCTTCCCTCGAAAGGGCCCGTAAACATTGGGATTCACTGGGGGAGTACAATTCATATAAAGACAGTACTTTATTTTTTCATGAAATTTATACTGAAGCGACTAATATAATAAGCCATGTTCTGAATTTAGATTCTGATGTTGGCGAGGCAATACTCAAAGCATTTAGCTTGGGTATTATTGATGTACCTTATTGTCTTCACTTTGATAATAAAGGTAAATCGAGAGCTTATATTGATGCTGCGGGTATTCTACAATGGTGTGACGTTGGTAATATGCCTATTGAAATTAAACAAGAGAGGGGGGGAATCAACTCATTGGATCCATTTAAGTTTTTAGGTATGTTGTCATCTATTGAATCGAAGTACGATGCCCATTATTTGAAATAAACATATCCAATTCTCGGACAGAATTAACTGCACCGATTTTTTAGATTGAATAGTCATTCTTAATAAGAATAGGACCGTAAACGGCCCCTAATTTATCGAACCTTTACCTTCGAGGTTCTCCTAGCGTTGCACTACCCCATCACGACGCCAATTCCCCGCCGCCGGCATAGGGTGTTTTCCCGGCGATTTTCATGACTTCAGCCCCCAAGGTCACAAACGGCGCGCGACGACTGGCATAGATAATGCCCCCGGCTTTCGCCCGTACGGCTTTCACGGTATCAGTTATGGGGTCAATGATTTCAGCCACCACTTCATCTTTGCCGACCCAGTCGCCCGGTTGACGCACTAGCAGCAACAGGCCGCTGGCGGGTGCGGTGACAATTTCTCCGGCGGAAAATGGCAACATCACCACGTCGCGCTGCGGGATATCTGGCTTGGCCCCGGCAATGGCCCCCCGATACTGCAAATAGTGGTAAATACGTTCGGCATCCGCACTGGCTAACGCGTGGCTGACATCTTGCTGCCCTCGCAACTCCACGGTGACCGCCATGCAAGCCGGGGCCAGCGCACTTAAATCTGGCTGCTGCGCCAGCCGGTGCCACGGCAAGCCGCAAGCTTCATCAAAGGAGCCACCGCCGCTATCTTGTGACAGCAACACGGTGTCGATATGCAAAAAGCGCGCGAGTGTATCGACCGACTCACGCCAGGCGGGATCGGCATATAAGTGCAAAATGGCACTATCATCACAATGCAGATCCAGCACCAGATCCGCATCACAGGCCAACATCAGTAAATGTTGCCGTAAAGCCTCCACTTCACTGCTGGCAGGCAAATTTTGTAAGGCATCAACCATTTCGTGGCGTATCTGTTGCCGCAGCTGATGACTTTCTTGGCTTAATGTCTGGTGGCCCAGCCGCTGCTGAAGCAACTTAGCCAGATCAGGAAAGTCACGATTAAAATTGCGCCCGCTGACCAGATCAAAACGGCCGATTCCACTATTGAGTAGCACTTGTGCAATGCCCGCCGGGTTAGCGATTGGCACAATAATTATTTCGCTCTGAATTTCGGCCCGCCGTTCCGCCTGACTCAGTAATCTTTTAAGATAATGTAATACCAGCATACCGGGCAGTTCATCGGCATGCAGGCCAGCCTGAAGGTAGATTTTCTCGCCCACACCCGGTTGGCCAAAGTGAAAACTGGTTAATTGACGCTGCCCACTCAGGGCGTGTTCAGGTAACTTATGATGATTGATTTTCATTGGACATCCTATCTGTGGAAAAGAAAGCCCGGCTTGACCGAATTGACAAAAAAATCCTTGAAATCCTAAGCCAGGATGGTCGTATCTCTTATCAGAAGCTGTCTGAACAGGTCAATCTGACCGCCCGCCCCTGTCTGGAGCGTGTTCGGCTACTGGAGCGCGCCGGTATTATTCGTGGCTACAGCGCGATTATTGAGTTACCGGAGCCGGAGCACGCATTTGTGATCCAAGCGCAAATTGCGCTGGCTGACCACGGTCACTCCCAGGCAGCCTTTGAACAAGAGGTCCGTAAAACCCCCGAAGTGCTGGATTGCTGGCTCGTCGGCGGTAGTTTCGATTTTCTGCTACGCATTGGTTGTCGCAACATGGAACACTACCGGTTACTGGCCGATACCTGGCTGACCAGCAAAAAATTCCGCGTCGATAAAATTGTTACCATCACCGAGCTGCAAGCGATTAAGCGTTCCTGAACCTCTGGCCAGCCTGCCACCTCAATCGTGGCGGGCAAATGCCAACCAGCGCCGTTCCGCGCGCGAAAACAAGAATATCAATATAAAGGTACAGAGCAGATAAAGGGCGGCGGCCATCAAGAATGGGATAAAGGGTGAATAAGTTGCGGCATAGAAAGCACGGGCGACGCCGGTGATATCCAGCAAGGTGACCGTGCTGGCAAGGGAGGTCGCGTGCAACAGGAATACCATTTCGTTATTCAGTGCCGGAATACCACGGCGCAAGGTCGCAGGCAGTACCAGCCGACGGATGATTTGCCACTGTGTCATGCCAAATGCCTCGCCAGCTACCCACTCCTGACGGGGAAATGTCACCATCATGCCAGCTAATAATTCGGCAACATAAGCACTGGTATTGAGCACCAAGGCCAGCACGGCACAGAATGTGGCATCGCGGAACAGTAACCAGAAGGGTTGGTCATCCTGCCAGCCCAATTGCACAATATCAAACTGCGAAAGACCATAATAAATCAGCATTAATTGCAGATAGAGCGGCGTGCTGCGAAAGAAATAGGTCACACTGCGGATCAACCAAGCCAGTGGGCGTGGGCCAAATGCTTGCCCGATAGCCATTAACAGCGCCAATAGCAGACCGGGGAATACCGACAACAAAAACAGTTTGGCGGTCATGGCTAGCCCGGTGGTATCGGAACCGTCGCTATACAGAAATGTGGGTATGGCTTCCAGCACCGTTTGCAGATTCATTAGCGCGCCCTCGCCGTTGAGGTCGATAGCGCATAGCGCCGCGCTAGCAGGCTAAAGCCCCAGCTGGAAAGTGCGGTAATGACCATATAAATCATCGCCACCAGGAAGTAGAACAAGAAAGGTTTTTGGGTCGCCCGCCCGGCTTGCTCAGCCAGCCACACCATATCTTCTAAGCCCAAAATAGAGATTAATGCCGAGGCTTTCATCAAACCCAACCAGTTATTGTTGATGCCGGGAATAGCAAAACTGAGCATTTGTGGCAGCATAATGCGGCGGAATACTTGAGCGGGCCGCATACCGTAAGCCACCGCAGCCTCGAGCTGTCCACGATCAACCGTTTGAAAAGCGCCACGGAAGGTTTCGGTGTAATAAGCGCCAAACACAATGCCAATCGCCAGCACCCCGGAAACAAAGGTATTGAAGCGAACCGGCCCTAACCCCAATAAGCTCAAGAAACCGTTAACCAGCATTTCGCCGCCAAAAAACAGCAACAACATGATCACCAGCTCAGGAATGCCGCGCACCACGGTGGTGTATCCGGTTGATATCCAACGTAACCAGCGCGGGCCAAACAGTTTGATCACCGCATTAATCAGCCCGAGAATCAGCGCCACCGCCAATGAAAGCAGCATCACACACAGCGATAACCCCGCCCCCTGTGCCAGTAACGGCAAATAGTCTGTTACCATTATCGGCCTCCCCATGCTGAGAAACTGCAACCGGGCGTTTCAGCACGCCGCCCGGTTGGAGCAAAAAATTAGTTACCGTAAATATCGAAACTAAAATACTTTTTCACAATGGCATCATAGGTACCATCCGCGCGAATAGCCTTAATCGCACCATTAAGGGCATCGCGTAATGCCGGGTTATCTTTACCCACCGCAATGCCGACATCCGTAGAGATGGTTTCGTCTTGAATCACCGGACCGGCAAAGGCAAATTTCTGCCCGCGTGGCGTATCAATAAAGCTACTGGCAGCCTGAATATTATCTTGTAGCGAAGCATTAATTCGCCCGGACATCAGATCCAGATACACATTATCTTGATTAGCATAAGAAACGATTTTTATGCCCTGCCCAGCCCAATGTTTTTTCGCATAGGTTTCATGGATAGAACCGGTTTGCACGCCAACCGTTTTACCTTTCAGTGTGGCCACATCAGGTGTCAATGGGCTGCCCTTGCGCGCGACTAACTGGGCGGCGCTGCGGTAATAGCGGTCAGTAAAATCGACTTCTTTTTTACGCTCTTCAGTAATACTGAGTGACGCAATAATGGCATCAAACTTACGGGCATTGAGGGCCGCAATCATGCTCTCAAACGGCTGTTTGACGAAGACACATTTGGCATGCAAATTGTCACACAGTGCATTGGCAATATCGATATCAAAACCGGTGATCTCGCCGCTAGGCGCCAGCACGTCAAAAGGTGGATATCCCCCATCAACCCCAAAACTGATAGTGTCAATCGTCTGAGCCGCCACGGGAGCGGAAAGTATCAGGCCAGTCAATAATGCAGCTAATGTCTTTTTCATCGTTAGGATCCCACTGGTGGCAAATAATAGAGATGGTGAATAGTCAGAGATAAAAAGGGTTAGAAACGCAGTGAGAGGCAAGTTAAGCCGCCATCCATCTTCTTAAATTCACTGGTATCAAGTTGCACAATGGGCATTCCCAGCTTTTCAATTTGGGCCAAAGTATAAGGATAACCTTGAGGTGTAATCAGCGTATCATTGATCCATAAGGTATTACCCGCGTAAGATTCGGCCTCGGGAATAACAATGGTATTAAAATGGGCAAATGCGGGATGCTGTTGATAATCCTCAGTCAGCAATAATGTGTTGCGCCCCACGTAGTTCACAATAGATTTCAGGTGCAGACCAGCACTCACTTCGATGGTGGTCACTCGATAGCCATAGCGCCCGACCGCGGAAGAAAATTCACTGATTCCCACCTCATCGGTCCGAGAAGTTAACCCGATAAAAAACTGTTTATCCACTAACAGAACATCACCGCCATCAAGATGACCGTGCTGACTCATACGAAAAACGGGGCGATCCGTAAATAGTGGCTCAATGGTGTCAACTTCTCCCTGACGACTCGGCGCGCCGGGATGGGTTATCACCGCCAGCTCCGGCATCACAACCGCGGTATCTTCCACAAAGTGCGCATCTGGAAATGCTGGCGCTGCCGGTAAAATAGTCACTTTCAGGCCAAGACGCAGCAAAGTATCCACATAGGCCAAGAACTGGCGGCCGGTTGCAGCAATATCTGGCGCACCCAATTTTGAGGTCGTCTGGCCGCTGCCGCAAGTGTCAGCAGGGAGTCTGGCAATGGCTTGAGTAAAGTGCATAGGGATTCTCTTGATTGATGGCGAAAGGATTAATCTGATTATTAAACAGATACTGTCACTAATCTGGTTGAATCCGCCCATGGCGACTATACATTTGCGCTGTATCTGGCAATCACTACGACCTATTCAGCTGTTAGATGAAAAGCATATAATCCCGCTCTAACTATTTTTCTTGTAAGGACGTTCCCATGGCACACCTTTTTGCCAACGGATTATTACTGAGCGCGGTACTGGGCCTGCTGACCGCCTGTAATGATACTGAAACCCGGCAACAAATTGATATTGAAGGTAAAACGATGGGGACCTTCTACAGTGTCAAAATCAGTGGGGCAACCACCCCCAACCCACATAAGCTACAACAAGAGATAGATGCGCTGTTGGAGCAAGCCAATAATGATATTTCGACCTATCGCCAAACGTCGGTGCTTTCCCGCTTTAATCAGTATCGTGGGTCTGAACCCCAGCCGATTCCCCGTGGTATGGCGGATATTATTTTGCTGGCTCAGCGTATTGGTCGTGATACCGACGGCGCGATGAATATCACTGTTGGCCCGCTGGTGAACTTATGGGGATTTGGCCCAGAGAAGCAACCAACGCAGATACCCACTCAAGATCAGATAGATAGCGCACGCCAACAGGTTGGCTTACAGCATTTGACGCTTATCAGTGATAACCGTGGTGAATGGTTGCAGAAAGACTTACCTGATTTATATGTTGATCTCTCGACCATGGGAGAAGGCTATGGTGTTGATCTATTAGTTAACCTGATGATGCGAAAAGGAATTACCAACTATTTAGTCTCGGTGGGGGGCGCGGTCTCTTCCCGTGGCGTTAATGGTCAGGGGCAGCCATGGCGTGTCGCCATTCAGAAACCGACAGATCAGGAAAATGCCGTGCAGGCGCTGGTTGACCTGCAAGGCTACAGCATCAGCACTTCAGGCAGTTATCGCAACTATTTTGAGCAAGGAGGCCAACGTTATTCTCATGTGTTGGACCCGGCCAATGGCCGCCCTATTAACCATAGATTGGTGTCCGCCACAGTGATTGCGACCACCGCGTTAGAAGCCGATGGCTGGGATACCGGGCTGATGGTGCTGGGAACCGAAAAAGCCCTGAGATTGGCAGAAAGCAAAGGGCTAGCGGTGTATTTGATTACTAAAACTGACCAAGGATTCACGGCGGTAATGACGCCACAATTCAAAGCTTTTTTGGTACCCGATCAGCATTAATCATAGTTTGATATAATTAAGATAAATATCATTATGGATATGCCAGCTTTGGTTGCCGTCGCTGCACCCATAGCTTGCTCGTGAACCCAGGAAACCGAATGAAAAAGTTAACCATTGTGATGATTACATTGTTACTGATTGCCTGCGCGAATACCGGCCATGTTGGGGTGAGCGGAGGTTCGAGTGGCATCTCCAGCATCAGCATTGGCACCGGGGTTCGCCGCTAGGTAGGTATTTTAAGCCCCCTGCCTTGCGGCTAGTTACGGCTCAGTTAGGGGTGCTTCAGGTCGGTAACTTCAGTGGAAAAACGCGCGCTAATGGCATCCCGCTCATAACCTTGCCGCTCAGTCAAAAGAGTATATAGCTCTGGGCGGCGACCATAAATCCAACGACGACCGGTGCTCAGTGGGATCAATGAGAGATCCAGTTCGGCACTGACCATCATATCCGCCGCTTCCCAGGTCTCATTGATGATACGGCCGTAAGGGTCCAATATCATGGCATTGCCAGTACGGACCTCATCATCATCCGCGCCAATACCATTACTAAACAGAATAAAAAGGCCATTGTCATGGGCTCGCGCCGGTAGCCAGCGCATTAACCATTCGCGGCCATTGATTCCACGAATAGCCGCAGTCATTTCCTGTTTTCTTTCAATCCGTTGCTCCCATAACGCCAGTGGAATGGGCTTCATACCATATGGGCTACGTGAATGTGTGCCCCCAGTCTGATGTGGCGCTAATAATATGTCGGCCCCTAATAAGGTGGTGGCGCGGACATTTTCCACCAAATTGTTATCCCAACAGATGAGAATCCCGACTTTGACTCCCCATGGCGTGTCAAACACAGTATAAGAATCGCCGCTACTGATCGCCGGATGCTCAAAGGCATGCAGCTTGCGGTGAGTGTGCAGAGATCCATCCGGCATGCAGGCCACATAAGCATTGTAGAGCCGCCCATCATCAGCCAATTCAATCAGACCGACACCAATGAGCATTTGGTGTTTCACCGCTAAAGCGCGCACTAAGGCAATCGATGGGCTGCTGTCAATGGTCTCGGCCAGAGCACTGACCTGTGCTGCCGTCAATTTCGGCACATGCCAATAGCCGGTAATGCACATCTCTGGAAAGGCCAATATTTGGATATTTTGCACTGCTGCCTGTTCAATAAACTTCTCAATAACCAATAGATTATATTGCTTGTTGTTGGCCTGATGCTGGAACTGCACTGTTGCTGCGGTTATCAATTGTGATTCAGTCACATTAACCTCCAAGGTTAGCCGCTGTTGATGTTTATCATTGCTATTACAGCAGCCGTATTGATAACTTTATAATGAATGATTTTCCTTTATTGATTACCAATAGGAATGGACTGTGAATCTCAAATTGCTAAAAGCTTTTGTTATGCTCGCCGAGAAAGGCAACTACAGTGAGGCGGCGCAAGCACTTTGCGTCACACAACCGGCGTTGAGTAAGCAGATTAACTTATTGGAATCAATGCTTAATCTGCAGTTATTTTCTCGCGGGCGTCATGGTGCGGAACTGACGCGAAGTGGGCAGCAACTGCTTTCCGAGGCGGAAAAAGTGGTCAATCAGTCCGACTTTTTTGTACAGCATGCGGCGCGAGTGGCGCAGGGAATGGACGGATTCATAGCTGTAGGTTTTGGATTATCGACTTTTTATACTGCGCCGAACTGTATCGCAAAATTCAGACAACAATACCCGGCTATCACCATGACGTTGGAGGACATTCCCTCGGCCCAACAGTATGCATTATTGACCAGTGGTGAACTGCAAGTTGGCTTTGTGCGAATGCCGCCTACAGCATCGCTACATTTTCATCCCTTATTTGAAGACCAACTGGTGCTGGTTACGCCCCAAAATACCGCACTAACACTCGATGCGTGGCTAAAACAGCTGCCGTTGCTGCGGTTATATAGTGCGCGCGGGCGTGGATTAAATGCGCAAATTGACCTGTTTTTGCAGTCAAACCAACTTTATGCCCCTCAGGTGCAAGAAGTGGAAGATATTCAGACCATACTCGCACTGGTGGTTGCCGGTATCGGAGTAGCACTATTGCCACACAGTGTGGTGCATATCGCCCCTGCTACCCTCAATATTATGCCACCCAGTGGCAATAACCTTAGTTGGCCTGTTGGGATCGCCTGGAATGACGCCATTACGGACGTGGTGCGGGATAACTTTATTAAGATGATTACTAATGAGTAACTGACAAAGCATCAATGGCTCCGATGCTTTGTCAGCGATTAGGTGCCGAGATTAACGGAATGGCGGCTCGTTAAAGGTGCGCAGCTTGCGGGAATGCAGTTGATCCCCTTCGGCGCGCAGCAAATCTATCGCCCGGATACCAATTTGCAGGTGCTCAGAAATCGCCCCTTCATAGAAGTGATTAGCCTGACCCGGTAGCTTGATTTCGCCATGCAGCGGTTTATCAGAGACACACAGTAAGGTGCCATAAGGCACGCGGAAGCGATAACCTTGCGCAGCAATAGTGGCACTTTCCATATCCACGGCCACCGCACGACTTAAGCTGAAGCGCAATGCAGAAGCAGAAAAACGCAGCTCCCAGTTACGATCATCCGAGGTCACCACGGTTCCGGTACGTAACCGCTGTTTGACTTCTACTCCCGGCATGCCACTCACCGCTTTAGTGGCGTCATAGAGTGCTCGCTGCACTTCCGCAATACTGGGGATGGGGATATCTGGGGGTAATACTGCGTCCAGAACATGGTCATCACGCAAATAAGCATGAGCCAGTACATAATCGCCAATCGCCTGGCTCTCACGTAAACCGCCACAGTGCCCAATCATCAACCAGGCATGGGGCCGCATGACGGCCAGATGGTCACAAATAGTTTTGGCGTTGGATGGGCCGACCCCAATATTCACCAGCGTAATACCATGCCCACTTTCAGCCATTAAATGATAAGCCGGCATCTGGTACTTTTTCCACGCCAGATCGGAAGTGGTTTTGTCAGGATCCGCATTTTCTGCCGTTATATAGCTCCCACCGGCGCAGGATAGCGCTTTGTAAGGGCTGGTCGGGTCTAGAATTTGCTCGCAGGCCCAGCTGACAAACTCATCAACATAGCGGCTGTAATTGGTAAACAGAATATAGGGCTGAATATGTTCTGCCGGGGTGCCGGTATAGTGTTTCAAGCGCGCCAGTGAAAAGTCGGTACGCAGCGCATCAAAATGCGACAGTGGGAAGTCGGCGGTGAGAGTATCAATACCATCAGTGATACCATCGCCAATCATCGCCAAATCTGTGGTTGGGAAGTGTTGAGCCAGCCCCGCGGTCATTGAACGGTCAAGAACAAGGTCGGAGCCATCAATCACGAACGGATATGGCATCTGTTGTTGTGACGGTGTCACTTCAAACACTGCACCATATTCGTTTTCGAGTAAAGTCAGTTGCTCCGTTAAATAGGGTTTGAACAAGGCAGGCCGCGTGATAGTGGTGCTGTATTGGCCGGTGCGCGAGAAGCGCCCATAAGCACGAGTGCGCTGGAGGTCACGCAACCGCCCGTCCCAACTGACACTGATCTGCGGATATGAGAATAAACCTCTGGCCCTATCACCTGCATCCGGCAAAGAACCATCACGAATATAGTCGCTGATGGCATCACGCAATGCCGCCAGTGCCGACTCGTATAACGTCTCCAATCGCTCTATGGCCTCAATAGCCGAGAGATGAGTTGTAGTGGATGACTGATTCAAAGTATCTCCTTGCTTGCAATACGCGTTCCCATGGCTTTACTAGAGCTTACGCAATAAATCCAGACAGAGGTAGCTCTCTCTATGCGGGAATTGGCAAAATACTTTCTCAGTAATCCAAGTACTGCGAGTAAGAAGCGATACCCTGTAACGAAGGCTACCGGGTTAATTGCCGAACACGTTTCCAGCAAACAACGGGGCATTTTGCCACTTATTCCGCCGTTTGATTCCTACTGTTGCGCACTAAAGTATAGGCTGTCGCAGATAACACATTATTTTCTGCCTTGGGTTTCATTACAAAGGTCTCTTTTGCGTGGCAAAATTATTTTTACGCAGTGGTAGTTTGGCCGATATTCTGGCATTGGGCGAAAACGGGCAGCCGGTTTATGCGGCTGCACTTCAGATAAGAGAAGCATTACGCCTTAAAAAACAGCAGCATATTGCTGATTGTCTGGCAATTCCTCAGCTCAATGAACAAGGCGATCGTATTGACTGGTATTCCCCGATTGACGGTAAAGTCACCTCATGGATAGCCGCCAGCACCACTGAACGCAAAGCCGCCATTAAGCAATTGTCGGCGTGTCTGGCGAGTGTCAATGACCTCTGCCAACGCGCACAGCAATCAGATAAAGCGGCGCAACGACTATTTGGCGTGTTGCTCGCTAAAGCCATGCAGTTTCCTGATCAAAACCACGTGTATTTAGTTGCTGGCAAGCCAGTGCTGACGTTCTGGGGATTTGTCAGTCAGGATAAGAAAACACGCACTGACCCACTGGATTGTTTGCGCGAGACGGCAGAAAACAGTGAACCGACTTTCTCGACACTGAGCGCCACTCCGCCTGCGCCCATTACCTCGGTGGCCCCTGCCACTGTTGCCGCTATTGAGCTACCCCCTCAAGCCGACATTGCGCCAGAGATACCGCCCGCGCCGGTGAGTGAACTCGCACCGCCAGTTACCGAGGTAAAAAAATCATCTCGCTGGTTACGATTAAGTTGGATGTTACCGGCACTGGCGTTAATGATCGCTTTAATCGTGCAATTTAGCGGCAGCATGCCAGAGAGAGCCTCTGCGGCACCCGAAGTTAAAGCCGTGACTGCTGAAGATAAAACGCCTAAAATTCAGGAGGTTACTCCGCCAGTTACCGCGCCAATTACCAAGATTGTGCAACCCGCCATTGAGCCACAACTGCCGTTGGAAAATGCCACCATCGTCACTCCGGCCCCGGTTATTACCGAGTCTGTCGTCGTGCCGGTATTAACTGAGGCACAGAGTAAAAGTGCGCTGATATTACCCTCCGATGCCGTCAAGGTTGGCTCTACCACTTTCCTGAATGGCAACTGGCGTGTTAGCCCGGATATTAAAACCGCCCATACGGGTAAAGCGCCAAGCTTGAAATATCAGATTAAGAGTGGGAAAGGTACTGCCAAAATAACCCACGGCGATAATGTCACTTGTCGCGCCAATATTACTGCCGGGCTGATGAAGTCGGGCAACTTGGTGATCAATAGCCGTTACCGAGCACAGTGTAGTGATGGGTCAAAATATCAAATGCCTGAGCTGGTCTGTAAGCAAGGTGCCAGCGGTATTGCCGATTGTAAAGGCCGTTATGATGCCAATACGACCCTTCCAATGACGATGAAGCGTGAGACTAAATAATATTATGCTGGCAACGATCACTGACTATAAACAGAAAATTACGCTGATTCAGAATAGTGGCATCCAGTTTTTGGACTTCGCTTTAAAACCTGAATTAGAGACTGAACTGCCCAATAAATTCGTCCGTAAAAGTGCAAACGGCCCACTGCTGCGACTGAATTATAATGAACATAATGGTAAATATTCTCTTATGGTGCCAGGTGCCGCGCCTGAGATTGTTAAACCTGAATTTAGCTTCCCGCTAGAACAATCGCTGAAGTTGCTGAATAAGATTTGGCTCCCCTTGCCTTTCTTGCGTTTTAATCCGCCACGCACTTTCATTAATGGGCCAGATAACTGGGCCAGAATGCAAATTTTAGTCTTGGATAGCCCAGATCAAGATGGCAATACTTTGCGGGTGACACTGGCCTTTGATACCAAAGTTTATCCTGAAGGTCATGCTAACGAATATCTGGCACCGAATGAGAACGATATTAAGACCGGACTGAGTTTTGCCCTAGCCTACCATAATGAAGAGTTAGCTGAGTTTCTGGATTTAACCTGGGTAGATGGCTGGCTACGCGAAGTGTTTATCCAGCAAGCTTCTGAGCAGGAAGAACGTACTGCGCGGCATATCAGTGCTTCACTGCGTGAATTTGAATATCAGGCCCACTACCTTAACTTGCTTGAATTACTGGGCAGCCAAGTTGATGTGCCGGAAATTAAAATCAATACCAGCACCCTGCAAGAACCGGCGGTGAATGTTGACCTTATTCTTGATGTCGGTAACTCACATACTTGCGGTATTTTAGTTGAAGACCATACCGATGAAAGTAATGGTCTAAAACAGACTTACGAATTGCAAATACGCGACTTAAGCGAACCTCATCATCTGTATAACGAACTGTTTGAAAGCCGGGTTGAATTCGCGCAAGCCAAATTCGGCAAGCAGAATTTCTCGGTGGAGAGTGGTCGCGACGATGCCTTTATTTGGCCTGCAATAACCCGGGTGGGTAGTGAAGCGAGTCGAATGGCGCTGCATCGCTTAGGAACCGAAGGTTCTACTGGGATTTCTAGTCCGCGCCGCTATTTATGGGATGAAGAAACCTATACTCCTGGCTGGCGATTTAATGAAACGCAATCCACACAGACCGATGAACCGCTGGCTACCGCACCGCCGTTGACTAATTTGGTTAATGATGACGGCCAGCCTTTATATAGCTTGCCGCTGGATGATCGACTGCCGGTATTTTCGCCGCACTATAGCCGCAGCTCATTGATGACCTTCATGTTATCGGAGTTATTAGCGCAGGCACTGATGCAAATAAACAGTGCAGCGCAGCGGCTGAAAATGACTCATGCCAATGCTCCGCGTCAATTACGCGCCATTATTCTGACGCTGCCTTCGGCGATGCCAAAACCAGAACGCGAGATTTTCCGTCGTCGGATGAAGGAAGCCATTGCATTGGTATGGAAGTCTATGGGCTGGCATCCGGCTGATGATAACTTTGTCTCCGAAGCAGACCGCGCCAAAAGCTCAGTCCCGGTACCCAGTGTCCAGATGGAATGGGATGAAGCCACCTGTGGCCAAATGGTTTATCTGTATAACGAAACTCAGGTTAACTTCGGTGGGCGCACCGCCGCTTTCTTTGCCAGCATGGCCCGGCCTGATAAGCAACTTGAAGCCGGAGAAAGCGCAGGGAAAACCTTACGCATTGCCTCAATTGATATTGGCGGCGGCACCACCGACTTGGCTATCACCCAATATTGGTTGGATGGCGGCATGGGGAATAATGTCAAAATCAGCCCACGTTTATTGTTCCGTGAAGGATTTAAAGTGGCTGGCGACGATATTTTGCTGGATGTTATTCAGCTCTATATTTTGCCCGCCCTTCAGGCGCATCTTAAGAAAGCCGCCGTCGCCAATACTGATGTGTTGATGGATAAGTTGTTCGGTAATGATGGTCGCATGGACGGGCAATCAGCACTGCGGCAGCAAGCTACATTACAGATATTTATGCCAGTTGGTCGGGCAATTCTGGAAGCTTATGAAAGCTTTGACCCATTGGATACCAATGCAGAAATTGAGGCCAATTTCGGTGAGTTATTATCCCAACAACCGACTGCGAAAGTGCTGGAGTATATCAACAGTGAGGTTCAGCGCGAGCTGCCTGCCGATGCGGCTGAGTTTGATATCTTGCAGGTGCCATTAGTATTGAAATTAAGTAAATTGCACGGCGAGTTTTTATCTAACCGGATGAGCATTACGCAAAATCTGCGTTCGCTGTCGGAAGTGGTGTCGCTCTATAGCTGTGATGTGCTGTTATTGACCGGCCGCCCTTCGCGCTTCCCCGGTATTCAAGCCCTGTTCCGCCATCTACAACCGCTGCCTAACAACCGTATTCTTTCACTGGATGGATACCATACCAGTGATTGGTACCCGTTTAGTAAACAAGGCCGTATTGAGAACCCGAAATCTACGGCAGCAGTGGGAGCCATGCTGTGTTTGTTGGCACTGGATTTGCGACTGGCCGGTTTTTACTTTAAAGCGGGCGATTTCCAGCCTTATTCGACTATTCGCTATCTTGGTATGCTGGACAATAGCGACGCCCTGACTGATGAAAATGTCTACTATCGCGATATTGATCTTGATAGCGCAGATTACACCTTGCCATCTGAGGTCCGCTTTCAAGTAAGAGGCACATTGTGCCTTGGATTCCGTCAACTCGATAACGACCGCTGGCCGGCTTCTCCCCTTTATAGCTTGTCGATTGTTGATCAAGAATTGGCGCGCAAAGTCGCTGGGGATAGTGTGTTGCATGTCAGATTGAAACTGGCAACAGGCGATAATTTATTGGTTGATAAAAGCTGGGTTGATAAAAGCAGGATTGATAAAAACAGTGGCCCCGAGCGTTTTGAGATAGCTGATGCGGTATTGCAAGATGGTAGCCGCGTTCCATCGCATCATCTACGTCTTAAGCTAAACACCTTAGCCAGCAATGGTTCAGCATCAACCCATTATTGGATTGATAGTGGGAGCGTATTTAGAAAATGAAATCATTAACCAACCTTCAGCTCAATAGCCAGCTTCAGCAGGTGACTCAAGGCATTGATCAGACTATTGATTGGATTAACAATACGCGCCAACATGCTATTCGTCTGGATATCGAAGCTGACCAACTGACCATCAAATTACGCCGCCATCGTAATAAAGCGCGCCATTTAGCAGCGACGTCATTAACAGCCATGAGTATTGGCTTTTTTGGCCAGTCATCCGCCGGGAAACAGCATCTCATTTCAGCGCTGATGCCGAATGAACATGGCCGACTGGAAACGACGTTGGCGGGGAAAACTCTCGACTTTTGGCAGCAAATCAAACCGGGGTATCAAGCCAGCGGTCTGGTCACTCGCTTTAGCTATCAGACCGGAATGAGCCCAACAATAGCTCATCACCAGAGCCATCCGGTGCAGCTTTCGCTGCTGAGTGAAGTGGATCTTCTTAAGATAGTCACCAATGTTTTTTTGCTGGAAAATCAGACGAAAAGCCAACGGCAAGAGACTCACGAAAATACTCTGGATGAGCAGCATATTAACGACCATCTACAACAGTTGGTGATGCGCAAACAACCTGCTGTTGTTGCTGGCATAACCAGTGATGATGTTATTAGCCTCTGGGACTATTTGGTTCGCCATGACACATCACGGCAGAAAATATTGGCGGCACATTTTTGGCCCATGGCGACTGAACTGGCCCCTTATTTGAGTATTGATGACCGTGCCCGCCTATTCTCACTGCTGTGGGCCGAATCTCAGCCACTAACCGAGGCTTATCGCCATTTCGCCTATACATTGCAGCATTTGGGCGGCGCGCCGCAATTACTGGCACCACTGAGTGTATTAGTCGATGATATGCTGTTGCCGGCCAACGGCATCATGAATATCGCCACACTTGGCGACCTTAACACCCCTGCTGATAGCCATATCCAAGTGCTGCCTGTCGCAGACGATACCGTTAATGATTCAGTGACGTTGTCACTTGCCGAATTAACCTTATTGTCGGTCGAGCTACAGATTCCGCTGCCGATGTCAGCAGCAGAAAATGTATTTGAATCAATCGACTTATTAGATTTTCCTGATTTTAGTGCTGCGCTTGACAATGCTGTCCCTGAGCACCCCACTTACCCGCTAGCTGCTGGGTTGTCGCAAGCTAAAAATGCCTACTTGCTGGAGCGTTACACTGACAAACAGCAAATCAATCTGTTATTGGTCTGCAATGCGGCGGCTCAACGCGACGCAGTGAAAACGGTTGGTAAGAGGTTGGATTATTGGGTTAAGCAGTCTCAAGGTGAAAATAGCCAAGTCCGTTCACGGCGAAACCCAGGGCTTATTTGGGTATTAACACCTTTTGATCAGCGCATGGCGACGGATGGTGCAAAAAACCATGACGAAGCGGTTCAACGTTACGTGGGTAACCCCGGGGATAGCTGGGGCACGATGCTGGCACTGGATACTCGTGGTATTGAACGGATGGTGACTTATCTGGCTCAGGAAGTTCGCCGAGATATTAAAACTGAGCGTCTTACCGAGCAACTCCATGAACTGCAACGGGAACTGACAGAGAATGTGCTAGCGGGTTGGTATCAACCTGAAGCGAATGAATCACAACAAAAACAGCTTATTGCCGAGACATTGCTTAAAGCACTGCAAACCCGCACGGGCCTACATGGCGAGTTATTAGACCGTTTATTACCCTCTCGTGATGAGTTACGTGGCTTGTATTTGCAGCAGCAAAGTCACGCGGTTGAATTGAAAGCCCCGACGGCTAACACAGAACCTTTTAGCATTGGTATTGATATCGATTTATTCAGCGACCAACCTGTTGCCTTTGAAATACCCACCGCGACTGCGACACCGCTCGGGAGTGACTATGACGCGGAATATGCTGCCAAAGTGCACCGTTACTGGGTCAATCACTTACGGCAATTGCCGGAAAATGGGCCGCTGATCGAATTACTGGGCATTAATAAGCCCACGGTTGAATTGCTGGTTGCGGAACTAATTACCGCCAGTATCCGCTTAAATATCGTCGGGCAGTTGATCAAGACACTGGCAGACAGCGAACCTGTGGGTTTACAGCGTGAAACCAAAGCCGATCGTCAGGTATCCCGCGCCCTCAGCGTATTAGGGGATTTTGTTGCCTGGCTCGGCTTCTTACAAATCAGTGAAGATCAGCGCCCTAACAGCCGAATTAATCGTGGCTATAAGATTTTTGTTCAGCCGCCTAAGTCAGCCTCTCCTCTGGGGGCATCACATCGATTAACAAAACTGGCGCTCACCCCAACCAATAACACCGCATTTTATATTTATGATTGGCTGGTTGGTTTAGGTGAAATGATTATTCACAACGAAGGTTACTCAGCCAGTAATGAAATTAGTGGGCTCCATCGCGAACAGTTGGCAGCCTTATTAAAACTGATTAAAGCGTAAAGAGAGTCACTCACTTTTAGCAATAAGCCGAGAGTGAGTGACTGTTATTAAGTGAACATTTTCTTGCTACCGGCATTCTTGCCACGTACAACCCGATAACTCACTAAACTGCCTGAAAATACTTCTCTACTAACGCATATAAAATTGCAGCAGTTTCAATATCAATTATTCCACTGTAATTCTCGGGGCGAAAGTGTAGCTGGAATGCGCGCACCAGATATTTATAGCCATCTTCACTGTTAGCGTAAGTAATATCATAACCATAAGTACTAAAGTGACTGAGCAGTTCCGCTCTGGTCGGCAAGCCATGGGAAACAAAGTCTTGAGAGTATTTTTGCTTGGTATCATCATCATACCAAGCCCCTATTCCCGCTTCATATAACTCCTGCCAAGGGAAAGCTGGGCCTGGGTCACTTTTTCGGGTGGGTGCAATGTCAGAGTGAGCCACCACATTGACCGGGGTAATATCGGGGTAACGTTGTAAAATATTGGCGGCCAGCTGTTTGACGGCGGCAATTTGTTCAGCTGGATAAGGTGGAAAATTAAAAACGCCTTTACTTTCAGTTGCCAAATTAACAATTTCAATGCCAATCGAGCTATCATTAATTTGAGTACGCCCTGCCCAGCCACTCTCGCCAGCATGCCAGGCGCGCGCACTCTCATCCACGAGATTAAAGATGCGCATATCTTTAAATCCAGCCTGAATATAGCTCTCATCAGTAATATCTGGCACCAGATATTGGACACTGACCTTATCTCCTGTTAGAGAAGCCATCGAATCTGAAAAGTTCTCCGAAGTATAATGAAGCACTAAAAATCTGACGCGAAAATTAAACCCCTTAACAGAGCGATAACTATTATAATCAATCTGATACATAGTGAACTCCTTGTGGTATCAACATCATTTAATATGTGTTAATCAATACATCCCTATTTTTCACTTAGCCCACATTTAACGAGAACATTTGGGTAATAGATATTTACAATGCTCTAAGCACAATAATTCCAGGCGTGTTTTTTACATACTCAATAAATGGTGAATCAACAACTTTCATATTCTTTTTCATTGACGAGGCGTTACGCAACATTGGCCCATTGGGCGTCATAATATAAATACCGGTATGAGTGACATCTAACCCTTTAATTTTGGTGTAAATACCAATGTAATCACCGGTTTCTAAATTATGCACAACCGTATCATCAACGAACTCGGCTGGAATATAAACCACATCGCGTTTTGTCACCCCCAACGTTGGGATAAACTCACCGCCATCCTCTTTCTTATTCAGATACTTAGTGACAGTAACCGCGTGCGAACTTATTGTTGCGGTCACATCCTGGGCATTTAAGGGTTGTCGCTGTGACCAATCGGTGAAGAAATGCTTGCGATTTTTATAGCTAACATCACCATTGATATAGCGCGTTTCAATAAGCCGCTGAACAAATATATTGCTATCTGTAGATTTACGTAACGAATTAACATAATCAAGATAAGTAAAACAATCTAGCCCTCTGAAATCTATCACCAATTTTTCAGCTTCTGTTGCAGATCCCATCAGCATATTGGCTTTATAAGGTGTCCCTAGAAATTCGGCGGAGACTTTATTGATAACTTCACCCGCAGATTGACCCTGAGCGGTGTCTACTTGAGTTGCTATAATTTGCGCAATGCGTGTTGTCGTATAATTATCAATATCAACTGTTTCATGTGGGCTATATTTCGCACCACAGCCGGCTAAAACTGCAATTAAAACCAACGACAATGATTTATGCATAAGTCCCTTCTGCGTTATTCCATTCAAGCCAAGAAATGTTACTTTAATGTTTAAAATTTAAACAAGGCATCAACAAAACGACATTGAGTGAAATTAGCGCCAGCTGATGAGGACAACATTGTTCTCAACAACTCTGTGATCAATCTTGGGTTTTTGCATTCTTGTTGTTCTGCACTCTTGTGCCTTTTTGCTAATCGTGTTTATCTTTTAAGGCTTATTACACTTATTGATGAGATATCCCGTGAACTATTCCACTGCCAATTTCGCCCTACTAAACACCGCGCATGTTGACGCGGTAGTCGTCGTGCGCGTGGTGGTGGTGGTCGGCAGCGCGCCGTAACGGGTACCGAATCCAGAAAGATTCCCAAACCCCGCCGGCGCCAGCCGAGCGGGGTTTCTTTTTAGCCCCACTCTGTTAGCCGCCGGCCCTGATAAAGGATATAACCATGCGTTATACAGGCGCCCAATTAATAGTTCGCTTGCTGGAGCAGCAAGGTATTACCACCGTTGCCGGGATCCCCGGCGGTGCCGCGCTACCGCTGTATGATGCGCTGGGGCAGAGCCGCATTATTCGCCATGTATTGGCGCGACATGAGCAAGGTGCCGGTTTTATGGCGCAAGGCATGGCCAGAGCCACTGGACAAACCGCCGTTTGTTTGGCCTCCAGTGGCCCCGGTGCGACAAATCTGGTGACGGCGATTGCCGATGCCAAACTTGACTCAATTCCACTGGTTTGTATTACCGGCCAAGTTTCCTCTTCTATGATTGGCACTGATGCTTTTCAAGAAGTTGATACCTACGGCATATCGATTCCTATTACCAAACATAACTATCTGGTTCGTGATATCAACGAACTCACCCGGGTGATCCCTGCCGCATTCCGCATTGCGCAGTCTGGTCGTCCCGGCCCGGTATGGATTGATATCCCTAAAGATGTGCAAACGGCCACCATTGAGATTGATAACCTGCCTGCGCCCGGGGTAGCTGATGCTCCCTGCCCGATTGAGCCAATCGCTATTGCGCAAGCCGCGCAAATGATTAACCGAGCGGCTCGGCCAGTGCTGTATCTGGGGGGCGGGATCGTCAGTTCTGACGCTCATCAGCAAGCCATACAGCTGGCAGAAAAAGCGGGTTTGCCAACCACAATGACATTAATGGCGTTAGGCACGATGCCTGTTGACCACCCATTATCCTTAGGAATGCTGGGGATGCATGCCGCGCGCTCCACCAATTTAATCATGCAGCAAGCTGACTTATTAATTGTGCTGGGAGCCAGATTTGATGACCGAGCCATCGGAAAAGCCGAGCAATTCTGCCCTGATGCCAGCATTATTCACGTTGATATCGATCCAGCTGAACTGGGTAAAATTCGCCGTCCACATCTGGCGATGAATGCAGATATTCAACAGGTATTGACTCATTTATTGCCCTTGGTTGAGAGCAACACTCGCAGTGAGTGGCGCGCAACCGTCAGTGATATGCAGCGCGAGTTCCCGTTCAATCAACCCAATAGCGGAAACCCACTGTGCCACTATGGTTTGATTCGTGCCGCCGCTGAAGCGCTGGATGACGAAACTATCATCACCACTGATGTTGGACAGCATCAGATGTGGGTGGCTCAAGCTTATCCTTTGCACCGCCCGCGCCAGTGGTTAACCTCCGGCGGGTTGGGCACTATGGGATTTGGTTTGCCCGCCGCTATTGGTGCCGCACTGGCTAAACCCCAAGCAAAAGTGGTGTGTTTTTCCGGTGATGGCAGCTTGATGATGAATATTCAGGAGATGGCGACGGCAGCTGAAGAGCAACTGAACGTCAAAATTATTTTGATGAACAACCAATCGTTAGGTTTAGTCCATCAGCAACAGGAATTGTTCTTCGGCAAACGAATTTTTGCTGCTGACTACCCTTATCGGACTAATTTCATTCATATTGCCGAAGGATTTGGTTTCTCAACCTGCGACCTTAATACCGCGAGTGACCCTTATGCTGCATTACACGAAGCATTGAACCGCCCGGGGCCGGTATTGATCCACGCACTGATTGATGTAGATGAAAAAGTGTATCCGATGGTGCCTCCCGGCGCGGCCAATATCGATATGATTGGAGGTGAGTAATATGACAAATCAACACAGCACAGCTCAACCAACTGCAGACTTACCTACTGCCGCGCGGGTAACGCTATTGCTCACAGTACGCAACCATCCCGGAGTTATGTCCCATATCTGCGGTTTATTTGCCCGTCGTGCCTTTAACGTCGAAGGGATTCTATGTATGCCGCTAGCCAGTGGCGAAGAAAGCCGTATTTGGTTGCAGGTCTTGGATGATCAGCGCCTGCTGCAAATGATAAGTCAGCTAGAAAAGTTAGAGGATGTCCTTCAGGTGCGTCGCTTTGGGGCTGAAATGCCGATTTTTGACCAAGTCGAAGATTTGGTCGCCAATCAGCGTTGATGCTTTCGCTTTAATAAAAGTAGAAAAAATCTGATCTCACCTTTATTACCGACACGGCTGTTTATTGGCAGCCGTGTCGGCGTCTATCATTTCTGACCTGCCCCTATTCAGCGCGATCGTAACCAGCCAAACTCAATGCATAGTCACGAACATCGCATGGCCAATTGGCTGTGAGCTGAATGAATTTATTTGAGTCTCCGGCAAACAATGCTCGCGTACTCTCTTCAAAACCAGCCATGTCACCAGCCATTGCTGACATGAATTGATAAGCTCGCTCCTGAGCCTTTCTCTTATCTTCCTGTGTCGCGGTACGGCGTTTAGCCTCTTCAACTAGCTTACGTAAAGCAACTGATGCGCCTCCCGATTGTGTTGACAACCAATCCCAGTGACGAGGTAACAACGTAACCTCGCGAGCGATCACGCCAAGCTTTGGTCGCCCGCGACTGCGAGATTGAGATTGCTCAGCTTCAGATTCTTGAATCTCAACATCCTGAGACTCTTGAGGTAATCGCGCGATCATCTCAGCATCCGTGCCACGGATGTCTAACTCGATGACATGTCCAGTATGGTCGTCAAAGGTCAATATAGAGTGGGTAGAACCTGATTCCACCGCCCGTTTTACTGCCAGTGCGTTGGTTTCTAAATTGCCGTGGGCAATACGTTGCCAGCCATCAAAGCTGGTGAATGAGGGTTGTGTTACAGTTGGCATAGCGATTTTGTCCAGAATTTAAAGTTTTTTAATTTTACCCGGGTAAATATAAATGTCAATAATACCCGGGTAAAATAATGCTATGCACCCTATTGTAGATTGAATGGTCATCAAGTGATTCGCACTACATTACACCGCGCCAAAATCAGTTACATTTTAATATACAATATCGCAACATATCGCACTTGTTGCTAAATCAAAGACACAACAGCGGCATAAGCTTGATGAGTATCTCCCCCGACAGTAATTCGCCTGAGTGAGAGGGTTCTGCCACATGGCAGACGACGTATTTGCTACGAAATAAGCAGGTATAATATGAACACTCAAATCAAATATGCTCTGACCATTGCCATCATTACTTTAGCCAGTGCCAATATCGCCCGCGCTGCGGACCCACAAATTCCGTGGGCCGATAACAGTGGTGGAACTGAAAGCACTCATATCGCCGCAGTTGGGCAAGACTTGAATTCACACCATCAGGCCGTGACCAAAACACCAGAAGGCGTTTGGGCAGCCAATAGCGGCAGTATCAGCCAAGATGAACAAGCGCTACAGAGCAGCAAGCCCGCCTTTGCCGGTACGCCATCATTAATGCCTCATCAGGGATAATATAATTTACTTATTATCCTAGCGGCATAAATAGGCTATTAGGCAAATAAAAAGGCCGTTATCGATAATGTCTCGTTAACGGCCTTCGTTTAATTAAATATCCCTGAACTACGCCAGCAATAATTTTTGTAATTCTGCCAATGAGCTGACTTGATAGCGAGGTGCAATATTATTATCGGCTGCTGCGCCATGCATATTAAGCCAGCAGGTATCGATCCCGGCGTTAATCCCGCCTTGAATATCAGAATGGAGGTTATCCCCTACCATCAGAATATTTTCTTTCGCCGGATGATTCATTAAATTAAAAGCATGTTCGAATATGGCAACATCTGGTTTAGCTGCCCCCACTTCTTCAGAGATAATCAGCGGAGAAAAGACATTTTTTAAGCCCGTGCGTTCTAAACGTATGGTTTGCAACTCGGTAAAACCATTGGTAATGATACCCATGTTAACTTTGCCGCTCAGAGCATCAACCAGTTCCCGTGCACCAGGTAGCAATGAACAGATATCTGCCATAGCGGTTAAAAACTCACTGTTCAAGCGCGTCGCCGCCACACCTAATTTTTCAGCCCACATCTCAAAACGCGTATTTTGCAACTCAGTTGCTGATATTTTCCCGTCTTGATAGTCAACCCACAGTGGCTTGTTAACCAATTGATAATGGTCGAAATCCTGTACGGAGAAATCCACGTTAAAACGTGAAAACATCAGCTTTAACCCTTCATAGGCATCAAAGTGAAATAGAGTTTCATCCGCATCGAACAGTATCCATTGGTATTTCATTACGCTTATCTCTCTGACATTTGGCATTATTAGGCGCGTTATGGTAGCGATTATTGTGGACCGGCTCAAGCAAGGAGTGCTGCTGATATCTCGCGATCAAGGGTGATAGTCTCTTCACCAGTGATCAATGGCACCTCAAACGCAGCTAATACTTTTCGGTTAATTTCCACCAAAGCATCTTCAAGCTTAATTTCCATATCACAGGCAATATCGACCAATTTCTCTCGCTCCCAAGTATCACGGGAAATGAGTAACTTCAAGAACGTCACTGTACCATCAGGCAAATTAGCACTGATCGCCGCCATTGATTGTGGGTTAATTTCTTCCGCTGTCTGTGCCACGACGGTTTCAGTAACAAATAGATTCTCAAGTAATGTGACCAGCTCCTGACTCTCTTTTTTCAGCAAATTAACGCGGTCGGTATCGGTAATAACTTCGGCTGTTGGTGACGGCAGACTTAACGTCATTGGTGTTGCACGGCTATCAAGATCGGCATAGACCCATTTGCTGTCCAGAGCAAAACGCTGGTAGACCCGCTCAAGGAATTTAACTTCCTGTGGAGTGATTGTCCCTTCAACTTGCATTAAATGAGCCAGGAAACGAGCAATAACTCGGCGATTCTCCGGTGAAAGCGGCTCCAAATTATTCTTTAGCGCTAACAAAGTATTACTTTTACGAATGCCCGGTTGTAGATAAGCTTTTAAACGCATGCGTTGACCCGGGCTTAAGAAGCCCCAGGCATCAATATGCCGGGTCAATATTATGGATTCAGGTTCACCGATACGCCCATCGATCATCACTGCGGCACAAGCCAGTTCCACAGCAAGCATGGTCACGCGGTAGGTGTCAAACGTCGCCGACTCGGCAGCCAGTGATTCAATCGGGAACAGCGCCACTGTATCTTGTAATACCGGGGTGCGGTTATCGGCTCTCACATCAGGCTCGACACCCACTTGCAAAGAGGCTAGTGCATAAGTCAATGCCATAACATGGCTGCGAGATAAACGCTCTAATGGCTTGGTGCCACAGGCAGTACTGAGTTGAGTAAACAGCTCAGCTAGCGTGACCATCAGTAAACCGTATCCCACTCTGGCTTTGATACTCTCTAGCTCAGTTTTTAATTCTTTGGACCACAATATCATTGGCATCAATAACTGCCCTTCCAGTGACATCTTCCTCTTAGGATTAACACTGGCAAAACGATTATAGATATCAAGATCCTGCTGACATGCGGCAAATATTGCTCGCAACTTATCGCGATACGCTTTGCATACAGTAACATTTGGCAAGTCGGCAATCTGTTGGAAAAACTCTTGCCCCATTAAGCCCGCAGAGGCTGGGCGGTAGAATATTTGTAATTTGGTTTTATTGACCGGCAATAGAAAACCTTCGCCGTATTGTTCTTGATAACGTTGTTGGAATAATGTGGCAAAAGCATCAGCACAATGCGCCATCGAAATATTCTGGTTGATAGCCGGGTCGGCTTCCCCCCAAGCTAGCGCCCATGCTGCTGGTAAGGGCTTTTGGTCAATGGCTAGCTGCCCTAACCCAACTAACAGCGCCAAAGGAAATTCAGTCGAGGCTTCGCGCACTACAGGCGGGGGTGAGAGATAAAGCTTCTCATCTATATTCACCCTCGAAATATAAACTAATAGATTTTGCGCATAATGATTAAAGGCATTATTTTTACCATAGATATTTAGCAGGCGATTAATTTCAGATTCAATTATAGGAAGTTCTTTTTTCGCCACTGGATCTATTGCTGCATCAATGAGTATGCGATGTTCTAAGCCATAGAAAAATAAGAAAACATAGCCGATATCTGCGGTAGGTAATTTACGACCTGAGGATAACCACTGTAAATATCCCTTTCTCGCCTCAGGTGAACAAGTCGAATAATCGGGCGCACTGTCTATCAGGGGCAATGAAATATCAATTTCTTCTGTCGCGACCTCCATCGATGGATTAATAAATGCCGGCTCTGCTCCGGTACGATTACTTTTGTATTTATTACCAATGTAAACCATACCATCAGATAAGGTTATTCCCGCCACCACCGCCAGTTCCCCCGGGCGAAGCCAGGAAGCCCGGGCTAAAGAACCTCGAGATGTTTCTGGCTGTTTTGATTTCGGCTTCTTATCTTCATCACCTAATGGCTTTTGGATCTGTTCATCAGTTGCCGCAGATTGTTCTGCTTCTAACTGCGCAGGGGCAATCTGGTAGTCGCCCAGATCGGGTATCGCCGCGGTTTTTTGCATATCCGTATTGATAGCCGGGCGCGCGTGGGTTCTGGCGCCTTTGAGATTCTGCCAGACAAAATACATGCATAAGATAGCTGCACTCAGTGCAATCCACGCCTCTCTTGGGATACCAGTGATCAAACCTAAAACGACGATCAGTAGGATAACCCAGCCGGTACCAGTAGATTTTCTCTTAGCCACGATGGTTTATATGCCCCTATCTTAAAATAGTAATTTTTATTCTGCCTTTAATGGCAATTTCTAATAAATAGTTCTTTTTACGCATGCTTTTTACATAAATAGATCACGGTAAAAACCACAGAGGAAACCGATAAATTAGACTTAAGTGCAATTTATCGGTTAAATAATAAGTTACTGTTTTATTTTAAATAGTATGTACTCGGCTTCGTCGTGAATCCAAGCATACAATAAGTCAATTATGCCAGTTGATTATGCATTCAGCTAGCAAAGACTATGCAACCATTGGATAAATTCCGCCGCTTTAGGTTTGTCCAACGTGCGTTTGGGATAAATTAAATAATAAGGTTTCGTCACTGGCAGTTTGTGGTCAGATAATTGAATTAAGCGACCGTCCGCTAATTCTTTTTTAATCAAATGCTGCTGTCCCAGCAAAATGCCGTTACCCGCCAGCGCTGAATCGATCGCCATGGCGGTTAAATTATAGATTGGCCCACGATTAGGCGTGCATTGCGACCATTTTGCAGACAACAACCACTCATGCCAGTCGGGGAGAAATTGCCCTTCTTTGCCCCAATCAACATGAATCATGGGGTAGTTAATGTGGTGTTTCCCTTCTGACCAAGCAGTGGTTAATAAATTGGGGCTAGCCACCGGGAAGACCCAGTCTTGGAATAAAACCTCTTTTTCTTGCTGAGGATAATACTCATCACCAAAAGCTAAATAAAAGTCAGCCGCAGTACGATTAAAGTCCACAGCTGAATGCGTTGCATGAATACGGATATCGATATCCGGATGCTGTGTCAGCCAGTGTTTGAGCGACGGATTAAGCCAGCGACTGGCGAGTGCTGGCAATGCAAAGATATTTAGCGATAAATCGCCTTTATCTCGCTCCAGGCTCTGTTGTGCCACCCGTAATGTTTCAAAGGCTTGTTGCACATAAGCCAAATAAGCACTGCCTTGCTTAGTCAGTTCAACCCCTGATTTTGACCGGGCAAAGAGTTGAATGCCCAAATGCTGTTCTAATTGACGAATTTGCTGGCTAACCGCCGCAGGTGTTAATGATAGGCATGCAGCTGCACGAGCTAAACTCCCCATTTTTGCTGCGGTTTCAAATGCTAAAATGGCAGTTAATTTTGGCAAGCGAACTGCTTTTAAACTCCCCATTATTCGCTCCCTTCCCCATTATCTGTACTGTCGCTATCGATAGCTGAACTTAACCTATCATTAACGTTTTATTGTTATTCCAGTTACAACTAATCCTATACAGTTAGTCATAGAAACCAAGCAACATTTAGCATCACTGCGGGGATATATGCAGAAACTCGATGAAATCATTAATATGGCGGCGAATCCAGTTAACGACTTAGCCTTCATCGCCCAGTGTAAAGAGACTTTAGAAAGCTATGGGGCATTAGTCCTATCAAACTTCTTATTACCCCAAGCACTCGATAGCATCAAACAAGAAGGTATCGAGCATCAGCACCTGGCTTATTATGCCGCTAATCAACACAATGTTTATCTAACTAAAACTGATACGGATTTTGCCGTTGAACATCCCAGAAATCGCTTGGTGACCTCATCAAAGGGCTGTATTACTGATGAAGACATCCCGGTAGATTCTGCGCTCAGAACCTTATATGCCGCAGCAGATTTTCAAAACTTTCTGTGCGCCGTATTAAATGAAAAGCAGCTCCATCCCTATGCGGACTCACTTTCTTCCATTAATTTACACTATGCCGCTCAAGGCCAAGAACTGGGTTGGCACTTTGATAATTCATCATTTGCTATTACCTTATTAGTGCAAAAACCTCAGGCCGGGGGTGTTTTTGAATATATTGAAGAGATGCGAGATGCCGACCAAGGAGAAATGAACTATTCCGGGGTAGAAAAACTATTGAATCAACAAATTACGCCTAAAACATTACAGATTGAACCCGGTGATTTAGTCTTATTCCGCGGACGAAATGCTATTCACCGTGTCACACCGACGCAGGGTGACATTACCCGCATGCTGGTGGTACTGGCCTATAATGCTCAACCTGATATTTCGCTATCAGAAAGCGCCAGAATGACGTTCTATGGCCGCCTTTAGTTTATATTGTGTCCAAAGTTATGCGAGATAGGCTTGCCGATATTTAGCGGGCCTCCTTGCCCACCAAAAGAAATATCCTGTATTTAGACCACGCCAGTTGTCACGCTAAAATGACGCGTTTCTCCCGGTGAAAGTAGCAGTAAAGTCCCCTTTTCTTTTGCTGCCAGATATCCTTCTGGACGGCAGGTTGCCGGTAGAATAAAAGCAGCCACTTTCTGATCACCGTTATACAGTATCCAGCGAGTACCATAATTAAACTGTGCTGTTGAAAAACGAGTTACAAAACGATGCCCTTGTGGAGCCAACATAAAGAACTCGGCTTCATCAACGTACTGAGATAAATCATCGGCAAAGAAAACGATCTCTGGATCGTAGAACTCCGGCTCATTTAAATCAGTTAATCCCGCAGGTCGATCCTGTAATTGCCGAGTGTATTGCAACCACTGTGGTGTTGGCTGTACGTGTGCCGGTACCGTTTCACGGAGTTTTAATGCTGAACCCGGTAAATTTTGGCGGAAAGTGGCCCCCGGAATATAGGTGTAATTCATATGGCACATATATTGGAGCGGCATTGGGACACTGGCCAAGTTGGTGACATTCATTTCAATATCAAACTGCGCACTCCCTGCGGTTAATCTCACCAGCGGTTGCGCGCAATAGTGATCACCAAACCCTTTCACATATTCCACACTTCCTGTTAGTGCTAGCTTGTCACCCTCAATAACTAACCAGGCGTGATCCATTTCGGCGCAAGGCATTTCGCCATGAAGGACATGGTCATCCTGCGGTGATGGGCAACCATTACGGCGCAAACCTGAGTGGAAAGCAAAACAACCGTAAGTATCGACAATACTCTCTCCCCGTTTGGGTTGAGAGAACATGTTATCCATTTTCAAATTATGGCCATCAAACTCAGCATCCCAAATCATCTGCCCGTAATAAGGTAAGATAGTCACATAACCACGAGAGTTGCTAATCTTTAAGGCTTCAATTCCCGATGCATATTTAAAGCTGGTCACAGTAAAGTTGTCGCTGTGAAAAATTTCCTGCTCATGGCGGCTGAATTGTTCACGGAACAACGCTATTTTAGCGGTCATTATTCTACTCCCCGTTTAACTAGGATTCGTTATTTGCCAATGTTGCCGCATTGACTCGCTGTTTATTGCGCAGTTCACCCCAGAAATAGAAACCTACATAGGCGAAGCACAGTAAAGAGACAACAAAAGCATGCTGCATTGAGCCTAAATGGTCAGAGACAAAACCCTGCAAGGCAGGAACAACCGCAGCACCGACAATTGACATGACAATAATCGCCCCAGCTACCTCGGTATATTTATTGTCTACTGTATCCAATGTGCCGGCATAAATGGTGGCCCAGCACGGCCCGAATAATACGCTGACAAATACGGCGGCATAAACCGCAGTAAAGTTAGGTATACAGACCACATATAGCAGGGTTAATGCTCCCAAGATGGAATAGGCAATTAACACTTTCTCTGCTTTAAAACGGGTCATCAGGAAGTTGGCAACAAACTTACCGATAAAGAAGCAAATAAAACTGTAGATCATAAAGTTTGCAGCATCTCGTTCATTAGATGCGCCAAGATTCAACGCCAGACGAATAGTAAAAGACCAGACTGCGACTTGCATACCAACATAAAGGAACTGTGCCGCAATGCCTTTTTTAAAGCGACCATTCCCTGCCAGGTATTTCAGTGTTTCTTTTAATGATGGCTGGGCCACTTTCTTATTACTGTCGCCTTGAGGCTTGCAATGTGGATAACGGGTAATGACAAAGAGCAGCATTACCAGTAATAGGACAAAGATTAGATATTTATAAGGCTCTAAGGTGTGTTCTAACATGCTAAGACGAAACTCATGGATCTGCTCTGGCGTCATTGATGCCATTTGACTCTGTAAACTGTCGCCTTCCTGGAATACCAAATATTTGCCTAATACTATCCCCATCAATGCGCCAATCGGATAAAACGTCTGGCTGATATTCAGGCGCAGAGTGGCGTAATCCTTATGACCAATCATTGAGCTGTAGGTATTGGCGGCGGTTTCGAGGAAGCTCAAACCAATGGCAATGGCGAAAATAGCCGCCAGAAACATGGTGTAAGTTGCCATGTGGGATGCGGGATAAAACAATGTACAACCAACAATATAAAGTGTTAGCCCAATCAAGATAGCCACTTTATAACTGCTTTTCTTAATCACTAATGACGCGGGAATAGCAATCAGGAAGTAGCCACCATAAAAGGCACTTTGTACCAATGCACTGGCGAAATCACTGAGCGCAAAAACACTTTTAAATTGAGTAATTAAAATATCATTCAGACTAGCTGCACATCCCCAGAGTGGGAATAAGCAGGAAAGCAAAATAAATTGGAATAAAGGGGTTTTATTTAAATAGCCATCTGGCAGTTGAACGGTATTCAGGCGCATTTTATTTTCCTTGGTGTAGGGTATTTAAAAAATCAATAAATTGCGACGCGTCAGGGTAAGAACGTTGTGTTCCTTTGCCGGTGACACTGTATGCTGCAAAAGCAGAGGCCATTTCCATAGCTTTTAATACATTTCCGTGCTGAACATATTCATGAGCAAAACAGCCAATAAAAGCATCGCCAGCGCCACTGGTATCAATGGCATGAACACTGACCGGCGGCACATGGTGAATGTCTTCGCCATGCATCCATAAAGAACCGCGATGCCCCAACGTAATAATCAGGTTATGCAGACCTTTATCCAACAAGCTGCGCCCTGCCCGATAAATATTATCCAGACTGTCCACTGGCATTCCGGTCAGGATGGCAAGTTCGGTTTCATTTGGCATGAAGAACTCGCACTGACAGGCATAGCCAATATCAAGTGCTTTAGATGCCGGGGCTGGATTGAGAATAACTTTAATCTGGTGCTGACGAGCAAAATCAATCGCGGCATAGACCGTTTCTAATGGTATTTCGAGTTGCAAGATGATCAACTGGCAGGTCTTTAAGGCATCAGCCGCAGCATCGATATCTGCCGGTGACAGGTGGTTATTCGCGCCTTTGATAATGAGAATGCGATTTTGTGATGACTTATCGACAAAAATGGGTGCGACACCACTGGACGTTCCGGCGACTGTTTTCACATATTGGGTATCAATACCCGCTTGTTGTAAGTTTCGAATGGTATTTTCTGCAAACAGATCATCACCCACGCGAGTGACCATCATGACATTGGCGCCTAATCTGGCCGCGGCTACTGCCTGATTCGCCCCTTTACCGCCGCACCCGATTTCAAAATCCGGTGCTTCTAATGTTTCCCCGATTTGTGGCATTTCATCAATGTAGGTGATCAGATCAACCATGTTCGAACCAATGACTGCAATATCCATTGTCCCTTCCTCTATGCTATTTTTTTATCATTCAATGTTAATGCAATAACATTATCAGGCTATAAATGTTATGTGTGTGACAATGATCGCAGCAATGAAAGGGAGATAATTCGGTTTTTCGCCTTAACCAGACAATCTAAAATGTTATTATTATAACAATTGATAAGCGATGATGATGTAAATAGGATATTTCGGCAGAAATAAAAACCAGGGTGGGATGGCAGCAATAAAAATCCCGGCCATAACTGCACCGGGATTATTCAACAAAAAGAAAGGGAATTTATTTAATTGCCATGGCATCACGCATGGTAAAGAACAGGTCGGTCTGATCAGTTAGACCGACAACATTGGTTGCATGTGGGCCATAAGCAGCGATACGCAATTGGGTACCGGTGTGCCCTTGGGAATCATCTTCAGAGTTGCCATAGCTGATCGCCATTATCGCACCATCTTTAGTGGTTAATGCTTGCGTCAAACCTGGGGCTTTAGCGTCAGCTTCAATAATTTGGCTAGAATGCGCGTGGTCTGCCGTCACAATAACCAAGGTGTTACCATCAGCACGGGCGAACTCCAGTGCTTTCTGTACGGCTTCATCCAGATCGACGGTTTCGCCAAACTGGCCACATGGGTTAGCGGCGTGGTCTTGCTTATCAATCGACGCCCCTTCTACTTGCAGGAAGAAGCCATTTTTATTGGTTTTCAGCAGGTCAATGGCCTTTTCAGTCATGACTGCCAGCGTTGGAATATCCTTGGTACGTTCGGCATTATTTTCACATACAACCGCGGGTTTATCGAGATTGCCGTGGTAAGAGGCTTTTGGCCCTTGCCAGCGCACCGGCATATTGCCAGAGCTGAATAGCCCTAAAAGCGGTTTCTTCTGGTCTGCCTGTTTGATGGCATTCAAGTCATCAAGGTTTTCGACAATCACATAACCACGGGCCAATGCTTGGTCACGCAGTGATTTATCTTTCCACTCACCGGCTTTAGCCAACTGGCTGAATGATTTTGCGCCGCCGCCCAAAGTGACATCGGCGCGCCCTTCAATCATTTGCTCAGTAATAGAACCACGGCCCCCATTTTCCAATGCATTGGTGCCACATTTCTCACTGGTTTCTTCTGGACCATAACATTTACGCCCGGTGACATGCGCAAACTGTGCTGCTGGCGTCGCATCTTGCAGCTCTGCGGTTGACACATTACCGGTAGCTTTACCTGCTTTTTTAGCCAGTTCTAAAATAGTGACATGATCTTTGCCAAACACATCGACACCCAGCGCGCCATTATAGGTTTTTACACCCGAAGACCATGCGGTCGCGGAAGCGGCTGAGTCAGTGACATAATCTGGCTTTTGCGTTTTTTTATCTAATGAATAGTGGGTATATTGCCCTGTCAGCGGCAGGGCATCAATGCCTTTAAAGAAGCCACCGGCTCCCATAGCATAGTTACGTGCAGAGGTGATTTCTGAATCCCCCATGCCGTCACCAATCAATAAAATGACATTTTTTACCGTCTTATTAGATAACGAGTCACGCAGAGCTTGAGTTTGATCCCCCGTCAAACGACGCGCTCCGCCAAACTGGGTGACATCGCCATGAGCGCTGCGATCATATAGCCCAGTAGCGGCGGCAACCGCATTCGGTACGAACAGAGAGCTGCTTAAGATCAGGGTGGATAACGCTATGCCGGACAAAGTGGATATGCGGTTCTGCATTAGTAGAATTCCTTGTTGTAAAACAGTAATACAAATTGTATTTATTGGTTACAACGGATACTAAAACAGGCTAATGACGCTTTTATGACAAGCGCAATTAATTATTAATCCTTAACTTTCAAGATTATTCCCAGATCTCTCGCAGCCAAACAACTTGATGGCGTTAAATCAGCCCCCCATTGGCCCGCAAAACTTGTCCATTAATCCAGCCACCCTCTTTACTGACTAAAAAGGCCACTGCCGCCGCGATATCTTCGGGTGTACCCAATCTTTCCAGTGGGGCCATTTTTGCCATTTTTTCAATCAGCTCAGGTGATTTACCATTTAAGAACAGGTCGGTCGCTGTTGGCCCAGGAGCAACGGCGTTGACCGTAATATTGCGGCCCCGTAATTCTTTTGCCAGTATGGCAGTCATGGTTTCAACAGCGGCTTTCGTACCCGCGTAAACAGCATATTTCTCCAGTTTTAGCCCCACCACACTGGTTGAGAAGTTAACAATACGGCCTCCATCTCTCAGCCGTTTAGCCGCTTCCCGCATTCCGTTAAAACTGCCTTTTAGGTTGATGGCAATTTGGCGGTCGAAGTGCTCATCATCACTCTCAGCAATCGTGCTAAGAGACAGAATTCCCGCATTATTAACTAACACATCGACACCACCAAAAGCCGTTTCAGCTTTGGTAAATAATTGAGCAACGGCGATGGGGTCACTGATATCGCCTTTGGCGCTCAATGCATTTCCACCCGCTTGTTGTATTTTGCGCACTAAGGCTTCGGCCTCATTATCAGCCCGAGAATAATTAATAAGCACGGTATAGCCATCCTGCGCCAAGCGTTCAGCTATAGCGGCACCAATACCGCGCGATGCCCCGGTCACAATGGCAACGGGCTGAGTTGTATTCGTCATGATATTCCCCTGAAGGTCAGTTTAATGGTCAGTGTTCGCTGATTGGCCGCATATCCCAATGAGATCTGTCGCCGCCAAATCGGTAAACAGAGAATGCCACCTTTACCTATTCGGATAATCCACTATTATTCGGTAATACTATCCGAATAAAGCGAACAATAGCGTGGACCGAATAGATGCAATGCGTGTGTTTACCAGAGTAGTGGAACAGCGCAGTTTTACCCAAACAGCCGAAGATTTAAATTTGCCACGCTCTACGGTGACCGATGCGATTAAGCAACTGGAAAAGCGCTTAAATGTTCGTCTCTTGCAACGAACAACCCGGCATGTCAGCCCGACCTTGGATGGTGAAGCATACTATCAGCGCTGCCTGCACATTATTGCCGACATTGAAGATGCTGAAATGGCGTTTGCCAATGCCAAGCCGCGAGGCTTACTGCGAATTGATGTACAAGGCACTCTGGCCCGTCATTTTGTGTTGCCGCAATTACCTGACTTTATTGCTCAATACCCTGATATTGAATTATTTATCAGTGAAGGTGACCGGTTGGTCGATTTGATTCGTGAAGGCATTGATGGCGTGCTACGTGTCGGGAATTTGCAAGACAGTGACATGGTCGCCCGCCGAGTCGCACTATTACCCCAAGTCACCTGTGCTGCACCGAGTTATCTGCAACAATATGGAATGCCATACAGCTTAAAACAGCTGGCAGAACACCAGATGGTCGGCTTTCGTTCAAGCGCGACCGGTGGACTGATGCCCTTGGAATTTTGTGCGCATGGCACATTGCCGCGCCCCCCAAAAGCAAACTCACATCAGCCATCATCGCCCCGCTCATCCCCTGAATATCATCAAATTAAGCTACGTACTGTTTTGTCGGTCAGTGGCGCAGAAAGTTTCGTGGCTGCTGCACGGCTGGGATTAGGGATTATTCAGGTGCCGCGCTATCACATTGAACCCGATTTAATGAACGGAACATTGATTGAGATACTGCCGGAGTATGCTCCGCCCTCCATGCCAGTCTCTTTTCTGTATCCCCATAATCGCCAGCTTTCCCCGCGCGTCCGGATTTTCAGTGACTGGCTAAGCCAACTATTTCTAACTACTGAGCAGCAAAATGCAGACAGATAAAAGTGGCAGTAGACACCCGCAAAAAGAATGAGCCTTGGCTATCATCAGTGGCTTCAATATAAAGAATAAAGATGAATACAAAGATGGTTTGAGTCAGCAGCCGAACTGGCTAACCCGGCTGCTGCTGCACTTTATTGCGCTTTCTCAACTGATTGATAAATATCAATATCAAAATATCCATCACTCCTGCCGTCATTAAGGTAAACCTCGTAACATGCGCCGTCCGCTGGGCGATAGCCACTTTGCGGCAGATGCTGATGATACAATTCACCCCATGCTTTGGCGTAATCATCATCTGTTACTCGAGTGCTATACACCGCATAGCAACCACCGGGGATCACTTGTAATTGCAGTTGATTACTGAGCTCTTCAGGCAAGACATAGTCATCTGCGACCGATAGCGACACATCAGCTCGCAATTGGGCCGGAGGATTGGTTTCTGGGTTATCCCAATACAGTGCTAGCCAGTCTCGGCCGGGGATTTGGTGCTGAGCATAGAGCGATGAAAGTTGGTCAAATCCTAGTGGGATGGTCTCATGATAAGGGCCAACCACCCGGATACTGACGACGTGTTGCGGTTGTTTTTCAACTATCTTAAATGTCATATCGCTACCTCGACTTAATGGTTTCAAGCAAAATTAAGTGATCAAAGATACGATTGTTACGTAACCACTGTTTATTTATACAGTGTACCGTGTTTTTATGACATTTGATTAATTTTCAACCTTGATTTGTGAACAGCTTCGCAAAAAATCATCTGCTTGTTCAAGTTGAAGATGGCTGAACACGGTGATCCCGTGGCGACGTAATAGTGCCGTGGTCACCCCCTGACCTGTACGTTGAGTACCCCTAAAATGACCATCATAAATACGGCTACTCCCGCAGGATGGGCTGCCTTCTGTCAGAATGGCGAGTTTACAATGGTGTTTTTGTGCCACGTCCAATGCCTGATAAGCGCCTTGCAGAAACTCCCGGCTAACATCATTACCCCATTGTTCAATCACCCGCGCCTGCCCTTGTAGCACGGCCTCGCCATTGCCTTGCTGAATTTCAGCTGGGGGGCGCGGTACCGGCATACCAGCGGCTAACTCAGGGCAAACCAGAACCAGTCGCCCTTCATCCTGCCAGCGTTGAATAATTTCATCATGAACAGACAGAGCACTGCCGTTATAACGAACAGGTTTTCCCATTAAACAGGCACTGATCAGGATACGCGCAGGCTTAGATTCCACGTGATAGTCAACCTTAGGATCATGTTATGAATAAAATGTGATGGTTAAGGTCGATAATAGCCAATTAATTGCTGCTAGTCATAAGTCCCATTTGATCATTGATGCAAAACAGATATTTATCGGGGAAATACATATTCCACCACTTATTTTGCGCCATTTAATGTCGCTAATACCTGTGGTAATAGTGTTGCCAGACGATGAGCCCATTGCTCCTGCCCCGCTTGTTGCGTAATAAGATCCTGACGAATCTCGATACCCACATAAGGTAATTGCCGACGTTCGGCATGGAATGGCAGAGTAAAGTCTGTTGCATCCGTCATGGCGTAAGGTTGGTTAATCCCGACATTCAGCGAGCTATCTTGTTGTAAAAGCTCAATCAATTGCGAAGCAAAGGCCGGGTTACGATTAAATAAGGTCCCAATTTGCCACGGGCGATCGTTATTTTTAAATGAGGGTGTAAAGCTATGCATCGAGATAATGACACTGGGCTGGCCGCTATCACGACGCCGATTAAGTGTTTGTGTAATCAAATCATGATACGGCTGGAATACCTCAGCACGACGGGCTTCGGCCTCTTCTATCGTCACGCCGATGTTACGTATAATCCGCGTGTGCTCCGAGATTTCAGGAATAGAGCTGGCGATCCCCGGAGTGCGGTTACAATCAATCACCAAGCGCGAATAGCGCTGATGAATCAATGTGGCATCAAGATACTGGCTAAGCAGCTGCGCGGTAGCCAGTGAGCCAATATCCCAGCCGATGTGCCGATCAATTTCTCCGGCGGGTAATCCCAAATCACCTAACTGAGCCGGAATGCGCTGCCCGGCATGATCTGCCAGTAAAATAAAAGGTGAGCGACTTGCTGGACGTTCAATAGCCGCCGCTGGCGGTTCACCATCACGTAATAGAGGATACAACAGGGTATTGGACATGAATGGGCTACCTGATATTAGATGGATTTCGCCAGCAGTATTTCCGCCAGCAATATGATTACAAACCGCGTTCACAAACTCTCATCCTAGCGGCTAAAACTCACTTCGCCCACCCCGACCTTATAACTAAACTTTCTGTGTTATGCGATTAATGCCGCAATAAGAACAGCTTTTTGCTTTCACATCCGGATAGTGATCTATCGAAGCTCTTTTTCATGCAATAATTGCCAGTAAAATATTCACCGTTACAGATTTTCATCAACCAATGACAGCAAGATAGCGGAGACTTATGGAAACGTTTTTGATTGATAGGATGACAACGCCTCAGGGTGAACTGTTGCTCATTGCAGATGAAGAACACCGGTTACGGGCCATCGATTGGACTGATCATTATGATCGACTGATAAAATTGCTAAACAATCATTACGGCAAAAATAGCTTTACGCTGGTTGAAAAACGTAATCCCGGCGGTTTAAGCGAGAGCATGCAACGCTATTTTGCCGGTGAACTCAATATTATTGATAATTTACCGGTTAAGACCGCCGGTACTGATTTTCAGCGTCAGGTCTGGGATCAATTACGCAAAATCCCCTGTGGTGAGACGATTACCTATGGCGAGTTAGCAAAGCGAATTAACCGCCCAACAGCGTCCAGAGCGGTTGGGATGGCAAATGGCCTGAATCCAATCTCCATTGTTGTCCCCTGCCACCGGGTGATTGGGCAACAAGGTGCATTGACCGGTTATGCCGGTGGCGTGGAGCGAAAACGCTGGTTATTAATGCATGAGGGTTATCTTTTAGCACGCTAACTATTGTTGCTCTTATCAGACGCAAGAAAAGATGTTAAAATTGACGCATATCAATATTAATGGGAATACCCTATGATCCCGGAAAAACGCGTAATCCGACGTATTCAGTCTGGTGGTTGTGCAATTCACTGTCAGGATTGCAGTATCAGCCAGCTCTGTATTCCGTTTACCTTAAATGAAAACGAGCTGGACCAGCTCGACAATATCATTGAAAGGAAAAAACCTATTCAGAAAGGACAGGCGCTGTTTAAAGCAGGTGATGAACTCAAATCCCTGTATGCCATCCGTTCCGGGACCATTAAAAGTTATACCATTACCGAAGAAGGTGATGAGCAGATTACCGGTTTCCATCTGGCGGGCGATTTAGTCGGTTTTGATGCTATCAGTAACTTGCAACACCCAAGCTTTGCTCAGGCATTGGAAACTTCCATGGTGTGCGAAATCCCGTTTGATACACTGGATGACTTATCCGGCAAAATGCCAAATCTGCGCCAGCAGATGATGCGTCTGATGAGTGGCGAGATAAAAGGTGATCAAGACATGATTTTGCTGCTTTCTAAAAAGAATGCAGAAGAGCGTCTGGCCGCCTTTATTTATAATCTTTCGCGCCGCTTTGCTCAACGTGGCTTCTCTCCACGTGAGTTCCGTCTGACCATGACGCGCGGTGATATCGGCAACTATTTAGGGTTGACGGTAGAAACGATCAGCCGCTTGTTGGGCCGTTTCCAGAAAAGCGATATTCTGAGTGTGAAAGGCAAGTACATCACCATTGAGAATACCGAAGCGTTGGCCCAGTTAGCCGGTAATCCAAGACCTAATCTTTAAGTCGGATATCAGATCAATAAATGCCCAAGAGGATAACTCTTATTTATTGGTCTGATTTGCTCTCTCCCTGTCCTCTTTCACTTTCATGGTTTACTCTTTAACTAACATACTGTTAATTCACGGTAGTAAGGAGACACTATGGCAAAGTATCAGAATATTCTGGTGGCTATTGACCCCAATCAGGATGATCAGCCTGCATTAAGACGTGCAGTTTATCTTGTGCAGCGTAATGGCGGCACAATCAAAGCATTTTTAGCTATTTATGACTTGTCATATGACATGACCACCCTGCTGTCCCCGGATGAGCGCACGGCTATGCGCAAAGGGGTCATTAGCCAACGCTCAGCATGGATCAGCGAACAGTGCCGATTTTATCTTGATGCTGGCGTGCCCATTGAAATCAAAGTGGTATGGCACAATCGCCCGTATGAAGCCATTATTCAGGAAGTCCTGAAATATAAGCACGATTTGTTGCTAAAAATGGCTCATCAACATGACCGATTGGAATCCATTATTTTCACCCCAACTGACTGGCACTTATTACGTAAATGTCCATGCCCGGTGTGGATGGTAAAAGACCAACCTTGGCCGGAAGGTGGTACCGCATTGGTGGCCGTCAACTTATCCAGCGAAGATCCCCTGCACGACCCTCTCAATCTACGTTTAGTGAAAGAAACCAGAGAACTGGCTGAGCATGTTAACCAAACTCAGGTGCATTTAATCAGCGCCTATCCGGTAACGCCGATCAATATTGCTATTGAATTGCCTGATTTTGACCCGAGTGTCTACAACGATGCTATTCGCGGTCAGCATTTGGTGGCGATGAAAGCATTACGTCAGCAGTTTGGTATTGACGAAAAATTCACTCATGTGGAGAAAGGATTACCTGAAGAAGTTATCCCGGACTTAGCTGAGCATTTACGCGCCGGGGTGGTGGTGCTGGGTACTTTGGGGCGCACCGGGCTATCTGCCGCCTTTATCGGTAACACCACCGAACATGTGATCGACCATCTTAAATGTGATTTATTGGCCATTAAACCAGAAGGTTTTACTTGCCCGATTGAAAGTGATGAAGACCACGAAGATGATGAATAATCGCCCTCTCATCTGATTTTCAAATTTAATGCCAAAAAAGAAGGGCCACATCAGTGGCCCTTTTTCAGCTACAACACTAACGATTACAACGCACGTAAGATGGCTTCTACGCTGTCTTTAGCATCGCCGAACAACATCTGAGTATTGTCTTTGAAGAACAATGGGTTCTGAACGCCAGCATAGCCGGTATTCATTGAACGTTTAAAGGCAATGACACTTTGCGCTTTCCACACTTCCAACACTGGCATACCGGCAATCGGGCTGCGCGGATCTTCGAGTGCGGCTGGGTTAACGGTGTCGTTGGCACCAATCACCAATACCACATCGGTGCTTGGGAAATCATCATTGATTTCGTCCATCTCCAGCACCACGTCATAAGGCACTTTAGCTTCTGCCAATAACACGTTCATATGGCCAGGCAAACGCCCTGCTACCGGGTGAATACCAAAGCGCACTTTGATCCCACGGGCTTGCAGTTTTGCCGTAATTTCCGCAACGGGGTACTGAGCTTGTGCAACCGCCATACCATAGCCAGGGGTGATGATAACCGAGCTAGCATTTTTCAGCAGGTCGGCCACTTCTTCCGCTGTAGTTTCACGGTATTCGCCCATCTCTTCGGCATCACCAGTAGAAGAGCCATCAGTACCAAAGCCGCCGGCAATCACGCTAATAAACGAACGGTTCATCGCTTTACACATGATGTACGACAGGATCGCACCGGAAGAACCGACTAATGCACCGGTTACAATCAACAGGTCGTTGCTGAGCATGAAACCTGCTGCTGCTGCGGCCCAACCGGAGTAGGAGTTCAGCATCGAGACCACCACTGGCATGTCTGCACCCCCAATGGATGCAACCAAGTGCCAGCCGAAGCCCAAAGCAATCAAGGTCATCAATAGCAGTGCGACCACTTGCAGCGCGACGCTATCGGTTCTGACAAACAGAATCATCAGCAAGAATGAAACAACCAGCACGACCAAGTTCAACTTATGGCGTTGTGGCAGCATCAGCGGCTTGGAGGAGATAATCCCACGTAATTTACCGAAGGCAACAATAGAACCGGTGAAGGTCACCGCACCGATAAAGATCCCCAAGAACACTTCGGTCAGGTGAATATTCACCATCACCGCATCCATGACCACTGGGCCATGATCCAGATAGCTGTTAAAGCCAACCAGAACCGCCGCCAGACCCACGAAGCTGTGTAAGATAGCCACCAGTTCCGGCATTTCAGTCATTTCGACTTTCTTCGCCAGATAAATACCGATTGCCCCACCAATCACCATAGCAATGATAATCCAAGCAACATTGCCTGAGTCTGGCCCCAGAATGGTCGCGATAAGCGCGATGGCCATACCGGTCACACCAAAGGTGTTACCTTGTTTGGATGTTTCGTGGCGCGACAGCCCAGCCAAACTGAAAATAAATAGAATCGCAGCAACTATGTACGCAGCTGTAACAAGACCACTAGACATCAGTTACTCCTTTATTTTTGTATGACACTGTTTTCATCAGCAAAATTTTTTTAATCAACATTTTCATCAACTCAGCTTTACCCGCCTGCACTTTCGGCAAGCCCGGCTTTATATAAACCTAGTTTTTACGGAACATTTTCAGCATGCGCTGGGTGACGGTAAAGCCACCAAAAATGTTGATGCTGGCAATCAATACGGCAATAAAGGATAAGAAACTTACCCAGCCACCGTGGCCAATCTGCAACAATGCGCCCACCACGATAATGCCCGAGATTGCGTTAGTGACTGACATCAGCGGCGTATGCAGCGCATGGCTGACATTCCACACCACGTAATAGCCAACAACACAGGCCAATGCAAAGACCGTAAAGTGAGATAAAAATTCTTTCGGCGCGACATTTGCCAACCAGCCAAACAGTACGATGGCCAGAGCCATAATGATGTATTTAGGCCATGGCGATGACGGCTTAACCTCTTCTTTCACCAATGGCGCGGCTTTCGCTGCCTGAGGCTGTGCCGAAACCTGAATTGGCGGTGCCGGCCAGGTTATTTCACCGGTTTTAACCACGGTAACACCGCGAATTACGGTATCTTCAAAATCAATGTCGATCTCGCCGTTTTTCTCTTTGCAGAGTAATTTCAGCAAGTTAACTAGGTTTGTACCGTAAAGCTGGGATGACTGGGTCGGTAAACGGCTGGGTAAATCAGTATAACCAATGATTTTCACGCCATTTTCAGTGACAGTGACTTTATCGGCTACCGTCAGTTCACAGTTACCACCGGTCTGCGCTGCCAGATCGACAATCACGCTGCCCGACTTCATCGAGGCCACCATCTCTTTGGTGATCAGCCGTGGTGCAGGTTTACCGGGAATCAATGCCGTGGTGACGATGATATCTACTTCAGCCGCTTGTGCTGCAAACAGCTCCATTTCAGCTTTGATAAAGGCTTCAGACATCACCTTGGCGTAGCCGTCACCACTGCCCGCTTCTTCTTCAAAATCCAGCTCGAGGAATTCAGCCCCCATACTCTGAACTTGTTCTTTCACTTCCGGACGGGTGTCAAAGGCACGAACAATCGCCCCTAAGCTCCCGGCGGCACCAATGGCGGCCAACCCCGCAACACCGGCACCAATAATGACAACTTTTGCCGGTGGAACCTTACCGGCGGCGGTAATTTGCCCGGTAAAGAAGCGGCCAAATTCGTGTGCGGCTTCAACAATGGCGCGATAGCCCGCAATGTTAGCCATTGAGCTCAGCGCATCCATGGATTGGGCGCGAGAAATGCGCGGTACTGAATCCATTGCTAATACAGTGACTTGACGCTCTGCCAGCTTTTGCAGCAATTCAGGGTTCTGAGCCGGCCAGATAAAGCTGACCAAAGTGCTCCCCTCACGCATCAGGGCAATTTCTTCCTCAAGGGGGGCATTCACTTTGAGGATAAGGTCGGATTGCCACACATCGGTGGTATCCGTAATGGTGGCACCCGCTTCCAGGTATGCCGCATCGTCAAAACTGGCTAAATGGCCAGCTCCGCTTTCAATCGCCACGGTGAAGCCTAATTTCAGCAATTGTTCTACCGTTTTCGGCGTTGCTGCAACACGGGCTTCATTGGCCAACCGCTCTCTTGGTACACCAATACGCATAATGTTCCCTTTTTACCTGTCTTTGATGATGAGTATTGTCATACCCTGCATATTTGAAGCTGCAGGGGTGTTAGCTGCTCTCTTGCTCCCGAATCACTGACCTACGTCAGCTCACCGAGATTTATTCGTTTGCTGCCTACCCACTGTTTCAAATACTTTGGGTAATTGCCCTATGATAAAAACCTGCTTCGCTATAGCTCCCTATAACCTACTGAAAATGTGACTGATGATCCATATCTGTGTGCGCAACAGACGCAGTTTTTTCACTAAAACTGGCAGGTGGAAAGAACTCTGTATAATTCACTATAGAAAGAATAATTACTAGCGGCTTGTCCTGCAACTTTGCGCCAAAATAATAAGTTTTCTCAATGTGGTACAACCCAGTCACCGCGCGGGATTAAGTTAGAAAAATGTAAATAATCAGCACTTATGACGTTAAAGCCATTATTCGTAAAGCTTATATCGATTCTTAATGTAAAGTACCGGGCGGCTGAACTTCATAATTCATATACTAAGTCATATAAATTGCGGAGACACTCGCCATTATTACATGTAATAATCATCTGCTATTCTGTTACACATCAATTGTTCCGCACGTATCAACGTTAATGCGCAAGGCGAAAGGATTTTTTATGAAGCTGAAATACACGATCATCGCATCGGCATTGCTATCACTCACCGCGCTTTCTGCTGCACATGCGGCAAAAGAACTCGCTCCAGAGCAAGCAGCAGCCATCAAGCCCTTTGATCGCATTACTATTACTGGCCGGTTTAATGCAATCAATGAAGCAGCTGATGCGGTATCCCGCCGTGCTGATAAATTGGGCGCAGACTCTTTCTATATCCAAGATATCAACAGCAACAATAATGGCGGCAACTGGCGTGTAACGGCCGATGTTTATCATAATGATGCACCGGAAGTGAGCAAAGAGACCCAGTATCGCGTCTTTAATGGTGTTAAAGAATTACCAAAAACAGAAGCCTACGCGTTGCAACCTTATGACACTGTTTCTGTCAGCGGTTTCTTCCGTAGCCAACCTGATATCAGTGACGCCATTTCCAAAGCAGCAAAAGAGAAAGGCGCTTACTCCTTCTTCATCGTGCGTCAGGTCGATGCCAACCAAGGTGGCAACCAGTTCGTGACGGCCTATGTCTATAAAGAAGATGCAGCCAAACGTGTGGTACAAAGCCCGGATGTGATTCCTGCGGATTCAGATGCGGGTCGTGCTGCGCTGGCAGCCGGTGGCGCAGCTGCAGCGAATGTTGAAATTCCGGGTGTGGCCTCTTCAGGTACACCGAGTGCTGATGTTGGCCGTTTCTTTGAAACCCAATCATCAACTGGTAAACGTTACACCGTAACGCTGCCAGATGGCACTCAGATTCAAGAATTGAATAACACCACTGCCGCGCAGATGGTGCCGTTTGATTCTGTTAGCTTCACTGGTCACTTTAACAGCATGACGGATGTCTCTCACGAAGTCGCCAAACGTGCGGCGGCAAAAGGGGCTAAGTACTACCACGTGACTCGCCAATGGCAGAATAAAAGCGGCGGTAACTTGAGCGTGAGTGCTGACCTGTTCAAATAAATTTGTTTGAATAATCATCAAAAGGGCAGCCATTAGCTGCCCTTTTGTTATTGGCTCGTAATATACCCGCCGTTGATGAGCGTTGATTGAATAATTTTTTGCCGAAATCGCATAACCAATCATTGCATGATCGCTTCCCACTCCGTAAAATCTTCCAAAAATTTTGGGGCTATTATCTGTCAGGTCTTGATATATTCGCCTCATATAATGCTGCTTAAAAGCCAGTAACCATTCATTAATACTCTAAAAACCAGGATCCACAATTGGAAAAAAAACTCGGCCTGACTGCGCTAACTGCGCTGGTCCTCAGCTCTATGCTGGGTGCAGGTGTCTTCAGCTTGCCGCAAAATATGGCTGAAGTTGCCAGCCCGGCAGCCTTGCTCATTGGCTGGAGTATTACCGGCGTGGGGATCATTTTCCTGGCGTTTGCGATGTTGTTATTAACGCGCCTGCGCCCTGATCTGGATGGTGGAATATTCACCTATGCCAAAGAGGGTTTTGGCGACCTTATCGGCTTTTTCTCGGCTTGGGGCTACTGGCTGTGTGCGGTGATTGCCAACGTCTCTTACTTAGTGATTGTTTTTGCCGCCTTGAGTTTCTTTACCGATAAATCGGGCAGCGTTATCTTTGGTGAAGGAAATACCTGGCAGGCATTATTGGGGGCATCTTTCCTGCTGTGGTTGGTGCATGCTCTGGTGTTACGCGGCGTGCAAACTGCCGCCAGTATCAATCTGGCCGCCACATTGGCGAAACTACTCCCTATTGGTGGTTTTATTGTTCTGGCGGGTTTCGCCTTCAGCCTCGATACCTTCAGTTTTGATTTTACCGGTATTGCGCTGCACACCCCAGTATGGCAGCAAGTGAAAGACACTATGCTGATCACCTTGTGGGTCTTTATTGGTGTAGAGGGCGCCGTGGTGGTGTCTGCCAGAGCACGGAATAAAAAAGATGTTGGGCGCGCTACCATGCTGGCGGTGCTCTCCGCACTCAGTGTTTACCTGCTCATTACGTTATTGTCCCTTGGGGTGGTGCCTCGCGCTGAATTGGCTGGCATGCGTAACCCTTCGATGGCCGGTATTATGGTTGAGATGATGGGGTCTTGGGGGGAAGTTATTATTGCCACCGGGCTGATTATTTCTGTTTGCGGCGCATACCTGAGCTGGACCATTATGGCAGCAGAAGTGCCAATGGTTGCTGCTAACCACGGCGCATTCCCTAAAATATTCCGCCATCACAATCAACACAATGCTCCGGCCAAATCCCTGTGGTTGACCAACTGTGCGGTACAAGTGGCACTGATCCTTATCTGGCTGACCGGCAGTAATTACAATACTTTGCTGACGATCGCATCAGAAATGATCCTGGTGCCCTACTTTCTGGTTGGCGCATTTCTGTTTAAAGTGGCGTTAAAACGTCAGGATTGGCGGTTGATTGTGGTAGCCGCTGGTGCTTGCTTATATGGCTTGTGGCTGATTTATGCTGCGGGATTATTATACCTGTTGCTCTCTGTCCTGCTATACGCACCAGGACTGGCGGTATTCATTTATGCACGTAAAGGGCATGAAGGGCTACGGCTACTCAATACGTTGGAACGTGCGGCTATCTGCCTGGTGTTAATCGCCACTATCCCGGCAACCTGGCTCGCAATGCAATGAGTTGAAAATAGTAGCGAAATAAATATCTCAAATGGACAGGCCAGTTAAACGAGTTTGTCCATTTGAATATTTTGTTAACACCGCTAGTAATTTTCTGTTCCCAAGATGTCCACAGATAAGCATTCGCCCTTCTGACTCAGCCCCATCGACTGCGGAAATTTTTGCTTAATTTCTCCGAGTTGCGCGGTTTCCAAAGCATAAGGCAACTGAATATCCAGCGCGGTTATGCCCTGCAGCTCCGCTAGTCGAATCAAGCGAACAATATTCGTTTCATCACTAAGTTGGGTTGATAAAACCTGTAGAGCCAAGGCCGTAAGCCGCTCTTGCGGGGTTCTCTCCAATTCAGTTTGCGATTTTACCACCATCCCAAAAATCGGCATAACACCATAAATAGCATCAAGAAAACTCCAACGTTTTTTGCAAGAAGCGGCCAAAAATTCCGTGTAATCGAAGCAGACTTTCTCACTGTGCGCTGGCACACCAATGTGTTCGCCACTCATCCCTCAGTCCTTAGCTGATCGATACAGCTATTCATTAATCATAGATATTGATATATAAACGATGGGCGCAACCAGATAGAGATGACGATATAATCACTTACATTAATATAATGAAATGATTTGCCCGTTGTCTAGCAATCACTCACTAGCATTAATAACAAGTAGAATAAGTAACGTGCATAGTATTGCTGCCAACAGCGCGCTATGCTGAATTCCGGCCCTTTTATAAACTGAAAAACATGACCAAAATAGTTTTTGTAGAAGACGACCCGGAGGTCGGAAAGCTGATTGCAGCCTATCTGGGCAAGCATGACATCGATGTGTATGTAGAACCACGCGGTGATACAGCGCAAGCGGTTATTGAAGATCAACAGCCTGACCTGGTGTTGCTCGATATCATGTTGCCTGGAAAAGATGGGATGACATTGTGTCGCGACTTGCGACCAAGTTATGACGGCCCCATCGTGCTGTTGACCTCACTGGACAGTGATATGAACCATATTCTCTCTCTGGAGATGGGGGCCAATGACTATATCCTGAAAACCACACCGCCAGCGGTATTGTTAGCCCGCTTACGTTTGCATCTCCGTCAGCACAATCAGCAGCAGACTAAAGAGACTATCAGCCCGCCACTCACCAGCTATAACGCGATTCATTTCGGCTTACTTTGCATTGACCCAGTCAATCGGCAGGTCAATCTCAGTGATGAAGAGATTACGTTATCCACCTCTGACTTTGATCTGCTATGGGAGTTGGCAACACATGCTGGCATCATAATGGATCGCGAGGCACTCTTGAAAAACTTGCGCGGCGTCAGTTATGACGGGATGGACCGCAGCATCGATGTCGCTATTTCGCGTTTGCGCCGCAAACTCTATGACAATGCTCTTGAGCCTTTCCGCATCAAAACCGTGCGCAATAAAGGGTACTTGTTCGCCCCGAATGCATGGGAGTCTGTGCAGCAATGAGGAAGCTATTTATTCAGTTTTTCTTATTGCTATTCGTCTGTTTTTTGGTGATGGCGATGTTAGTCGGGCTGGTTTATAAAGTCACCGCAGAGCGCGCTGGGCGTCAGTCACTCGATGATTTGATGAAAAGCTCGCTGTCTTTAATGCGCAGTGAGTTACGCGAGATCCCGCTAAAAGACTGGAACAAAACCATCGCCACATTAGATTTAAATCTTTCTTTCCAATTACATATCGAGCCACTCGATAAACGTGACCTTGGCGAGCGGCTGAATAAGCGCCTACGGGCAGGCGAAATCATTGCGCTGGATGATGAATATACATTCCTGCAACGAATACCTCGCAGCCATTATGTCCTCGCGGTAGGCCCAGTCCCCTATCTATTTTATCTGCATCAGATGCGTTTGCTCGATTTAGCCTTACTCATTCTGATTGGCATGTCTTTAGCTTTACCCGTATTCCTCTGGATGCGCCCCCACTGGAAAGATTTACTTAAACTGGAAAATGCGGCCCAGCGCTTGGGGGCGGGTCATCTTGATGAGCGAACACATTTTGATCCCACGTCTAGCTTAAGCCGCCTGGGGGTCGCCTTTAACCAAATGGCAGACAATATCAGCACCTTGATTGTCAGTAAAAAGCTGCTGATTGATGGGATTGCACATGAGTTGCGCACCCCACTAGTTCGCCTACGCTATCGTTTAGCAATGAGTGATAATCTGACTGAAAGTGAACAACAGGCTTTGAATCATGATATTGGCCAGTTGGAAGCTCTGATCGACGAACTTCTCACTTATGCTCGTCTGGACCGCCCGCAAGTCTCCCTAAATCTTGAACCCATAGATCTGCCGGGCTGGTTAACCACAAAGGTTATGGATATGCGCTTGATTCATAGTGAGCGCGAGATTGAACTGGATATCCCCCATCACGGGGATTTTGGTGCGGTTGACCTGCGTCTGATGGAGCGCGTTCTGGATAATTTAGTCAATAACGCCCTACGTTACTCCACCAAACGACTGCGGGTTGGGTTATGGTTTGATGGCGATAACGCCTGTTTGCAAGTTGAAGATGACGGGCCAGGTATCCCACTGGAAGAAAGAGCTCGAGTTTTCGAGCCATTTGTTCGCCTCGACCCAAGCCGAGATCGCGCCACCGGTGGCTGTGGCCTGGGATTGGCTATTGTTCACTCCATTGCACTGGCTTATCAAGGCAGTATCTCTGTCGATGCCAGTTCATTAGGTGGTGCCAGCTTCAGATTCTGTTGGCCGGTAAAAAGTCTTTACTCACTGTCTACTGACCCAGATAGTCTTAATTAATTGCCACCAATGACATAAGTTGGCATATCAGATTTATGGAGTGTTCTATGACTAATGCTTATCAGCACCTGCGCACCACTTTCACTCGCCTTTCCCGTTTTGAGCATTTGTCGGCTATTGCCGGATGGGATATGCAAACCATGATGCCCGCCAAAGGTAACCTTGCTCGCTCAGAGGCTATGGCTGAGTTAAATGTACTGCAACATCAGATTCTAACCGCCAAACAGGTCGGTGAGTGGCTGCAACAAGCCGAGCAAGAAACACTCAATGACATTGAGCGGGCGAATGTGCGTGAAATGCGCCGCCATTACAATAATGCGGTGTTATTGCCAGAAGCACTGGTTGAAGCCAAATCACTGGCAGGAGCGCGCTGTGAACATGCCTGGCGGCAACAACGTATCGCCAATGATTGGAATGGCTTTGCAGAAAATCTGCGTGAAGTGGTCAAACTCAGCCGCGAAGAAGCGGCAATTCGCGCACAGGCCGCGGGTACATCGCGCTATGATGCCTTACTGAATTTATATGAACCGGGGACGAACAGCGCCGATCTGGACCGTATCTTTGGCGATCTTAAGCAGTGGTTACCTGAGTTATTACAGCAAGTCACCGCCAAACAAGCCAATGAACGTTGCCTGATCCCACAAGGGCCATTTGACCTAGAAAAACAGCGCCAGCTTGGCTTGAATGTGATGAAAGTACTGGGTTTTGACTTTGACGGCGGGCGCGTTGATGTCAGTGTGCATCCATTCTGTGGCGGTGTTCCCCAAGATGTACGCATTACTACCCGTTATAATGAGCAAGAGTTCCTCAGTTCATTAATGGGCATTGTGCATGAAACCGGCCATGCCCGTTACGAGCAAAACCTTCCCCGTGAATGGTTAGGCCAACCAATATCACATGCTCGCTCGACAGCAATTCACGAATCGCAAAGCTTGCTGTTTGAGATGCAATTAGCGCGCAGTGAGGAATTTCTACAAATTGTTCGCCCGCTGGTTATCCAACAATTTGGTGAACAGCCTGCTTTTGCCGAGCAAAATTTTGTGGCTCTCAATCAACGTGTCAAAACTGGCTTTATCCGGGTTGATGCTGACGAAGTCAGCTATCCTGCGCATGTCATTTTGCGCTATGAGATTGAAAAGGCATTAATTAGCGGTGAAATAGAGGTAGAAGATATTCCCGCGATCTGGAATGAGAAAATGCAGCAATATCTCGGGATTAGCACTGAAGGCAACTACCGTAATGGATGTATGCAAGATATTCACTGGACGGATGGCGCCTTTGGGTATTTCCCTACTTATACACTAGGCGCTATGTACGCCGCCCAATTATTCCAAACTGCCCGCAGCTCAATTCCTGACTTAGATAAAAATATTGCCAATGGCGACCTTAGCGCCCTATTCACTTGGTTGCAGCAGAATATCTGGCAACACGGTAGCCGCTATTTAACCGCCGAACTGATCACTAAAGCTACAGGTGAACCACTTAATCCGCGCTTTTTCCGTCAGCATCTAGAACGGCGTTATTTATAATCTGCTTTTGCACACAAACTAAACCTCAAAATACTGCCCTCACCCTGAGCGGCAGTATTCCTCTGCCAAGCTTAGATCCCAGCGTAATACCCAATTGGCACATGGCTAAAGAGTGCCGTTTTTTAACTCACAGCATACTGTATGTTGTAACTAAAGTTTGAGGTTTAAATAGAGTGAGAGATATATCGAGCGACTGATTACCGAGAACAATCAGCTCTGTACAATCGGTTACAAGCCGAAACCAATGACTCACGGAAGCTATTCATCATTTACTCTATTCTCATTACAACGACCCAACGGGGCCGATATACAAACAGAACACTGAGGAATAAATCATGAAAACAGTATTAGCTCTGATTGTTGCTGCAACTCTGGGTATGTCATCTGTCGCCTTCGCCGCAGACACTGTTGCACCGCCAGCAGCACCGATGGCAACTGCACCGGCTGCACATAGTGCTCCAGCTAAAACTATGCACCACAAAAAAGATAAAAAATCGATGAAGTCAGATTCGATGAAAAAAATGGATAAAGCCGCGCCAATGCAAAAAGCTCAGGCAGCCAAAAAACACCATAAAAAAGCAACACACAGTAAATCTGCACCGGCAGCAGTCCCTGCCGCAAAGTAGCAGCCTCTAGCTAAATAAAGCTGGAGCCAGCTCTCCACGATTGACTGTAACAGCTGATTCACTCAACACCCGGTTTTCCGGGTGTTTTTTATCAGGAGTGCTGAAAATGCTGCGTCGCTACTTATTTGAAATCACTTTAGCTACATTAGTTATTTGCGGTGTGATCACATTATTTTTTTATTTATAGTACCAGTGGCTGGTGCCGCGCTAAAATTATTGAAAAATCAATTATCGACAATGTTCCACACGGCTAATTATGTCTATAGTTAGCGATAGTGGGATTCATGATGAGCCGTTTAATCAACAGTTTTCAACTGTGTGTTGATAGATAACCTCTTGGTCGGTAAATAAAGGCAAGGCTAACTATTTATGCGTTTATCTTCATTATTGCTATTAAGTTTTTTACCTCTTTCTACCGCTATTGCCGCCCCTCCGACTGATACACAAGCTGCTGATAGCAGTGCTGCGGATCAAACAACCCTATTTTTTGGTAAAGATGACCGTACAGTCGTAACCGATAGTACCGAATGGCCATGGCAAGCCATTGGGCAAGTTGAAACCGCTAGCGGCAATCTTTGTACCGCCACGTTAATCTCCCCTCACCTTGCGCTCACTGCTGGTCATTGCGTATTAGCTCCGCCAGGGAAGATTGATCGCGCCATTGCCTTACGGTTTATTTCCCATAATGGCCATTGGAAATATCAAACATCTCATTTGGAAACTCTGGTCGATGCTAAGTTAGGTAAGAAACTTAAACCTGATGGTGACGGCTGGATAGTTCCGCCGGCCGCCGCTGCTTATGACTTTGCTCTTATTCGGCTAACCAATGCAAAAAGTATTCCGATCAAGCCGCTGCCATTATGGGATGGCACTGCTAATGAGCTGACACAAGCACTGAAGCAAGTTAATCGAAAAATAACGCAGGCAGGTTATCCACTTGATCACCTAGACACACTATACAGCCATGAGAATTGCCTGATTACTGGCTGGGCGCAGCAAGGCGTACTTTCACACCAATGCGATACTTTACCGGGCGATAGTGGCTCACCCTTACTGCTGAAAGATGGCGAGAACTGGTCTTTGATTGCCATTCAAAGTTCAGCTCCCGCCGCGAAGGACCGCTATCTTGCAGATAACCGCGCTTTAGCCGTTACTGCTATTAGAGATCGGTTAAAAGCACTGGCAAATAAAGTCACTAAGAAAGCCAAATAGAAAATTAAGCCACAAGGTTCAATATTCAATATTCAATATTCAACACCTGATTATTCTTTATTAACACTGTGGGGCTTTTGATTAAATTTAAACACAAAAGTCCCACCGAGTGCGGCGGCATATCGGCTTAATGTTGTCAGGTTTGGTGAAATGATGCCTTTCTCCATACGGCTGATATTTTGCTTCTTCAGCCCTGCGCGTTGGGCGACCTCTTCCTGTGTGAGATGGCATTGCTGACGGGCAGCTTTCAGCTCCGTCATCATCGCTTGCCGAATCTGTATATCTGAATAAGCTTCACTGACCTGAGGATGAGTTAAAGCCGCTGCTTTAACTTCAGCAAAAGGAATAATGTCAAAATCATCTTGTTTTTTCATGGCTGCAATCTCCGTTTGAGTTCCTTCATGCGCTGATAGGCCAACATCAGTGTCCTTCTTGGGGTCTTTTGCGTTTTCTTCTGCAAAATATGAATGACATAAACTTGTCGCTCAGCTTGATAAAAGAAAAAACCGCGCCCTACCCCCTCCTTTGCACTGACCCGCAGTTCTTTCAGGCCTCGCCCGATATCGCGAACTACTGGCTCTCTCAACTCATGTCCATATGCTTCAAGCTCATCCATGGCCTTAATCAAAGCCGCCTGTATACCTGCCGGTAATTTGAATAACTCTCGCTGCGACAACCGCAACAAATTAATCTTATACATAAGCAATCCTTGCTCTGAAAAAACTCTATCAAACTCACCAAATGTAATCAAACATGGTGACCCACAATCAGACAAACTTTGAACAACCCGCCCAATTGCCAAGACAGATATACCTGTAGTCAAAGACTCCAGGCAATAATGAAGCGGCGGGATGTGGGAGTTAATTAGTGACTCTCGATCGGCTTCGCAGAAGAGTTGAAACTCTTCATCGATTACATAGCAAAAATATAAATAACAATTGATAAATCATATGGATGTCGAGACAAACAGGGATTTAAGGGGAAAAGGGAGTGAAGCAAAGCTCCGCACGAAAAACAGTTATGTCTCAGCGCGGAGCGGTGCTAATTAGGCAGAAAGCTGTTCCATTGTTTGCAAAATACGCTTGTCGGAAATCGGATATGGTGTCCCTAATTGCTGAGCAAATAAGCTGACACGCAACTCTTCAATCATCCAGCGGACTTCTTTAACATCTTCATCTTGCTGACGTTTTGGCGGTAGCTTACTGAGCCATTGCTGCCACATCTGCTGCACATGTTCAACGCGTTGCATTTGTGCGCGGTCGCGATGAGGATCCACCGCCAGTTTTTCCATCCGGCGCTCAATCGCTTGTAAATAACGTAATGTATCCGGTAACCGCTTCCAGCCATTATTGGTGACGAAACCGCGATAAATCAGGCCCCCAAGTTGGGCTTTGATATCGGAAAGCGCTAAGGCCTGCGAGATATCGACCCGGCCTTTCAGCCGCTTATTAATACTGAATACCGTGGTAAGGATCTGCTCAACTTGCTTGGCAATATCGACCACAGTTTCATTCAGCTCGGCACGGACTTTTTCTTGTAGCCGAGCAAAATCAGCTTCTTGCCACACTGGGCCGCCATTTTGGGCGACCAGTTTATCCACCCCGCAAGCGATGCAATCATCAATTAAATCCATCACTTTGCCATACGTATTAAAATAGAGGCCGAGTTTGGATTTATTCGGCAACTTTTCATGCAAATACCTAATCGGAGAGGGAATATTCAGCAGCAATAAGCGCCGAGTTCCTTGCCACATGGCCTGTTGTTGCTGAGATTCTGTATCAAACAAACGAATAGCTACACTGTCTTTTTCGTCCACCAGGGCCGGATAAGCTTTGACTTCATATCCACCACGGCGCTGTTCATAGCATTCAGGCAAAGAGCCGAAGCTCCAGATATGCAAACCATTTTGTTCGATACCATCGTCAGCAACCGCAGAGAGCGTCTCCTGCACTTTCTCTTGTAGTTGCAACTTCAAGGCAGCAAGATCTTTGCCTTCACGTAGCGTTCGATTTTTGTCATCCAGCACCCGGAATGTCATCTTCAGGTGGTCTGGTACCTGCTCCCATTGCCAACTTTCACGTGACACCGTCACGCCAGTCATGCGACGAAGCTCGCGCTCTAAGGCATCTAGCAGCCCTGTTTCCAGTGGTGTTGCCCGTGCCAGAAAAGCTTCCGCATAATTAGGCGCAGGAACAAAGTTGCGGCGAACTGGTTTGGGCAATGACTTGATCAGTGCCACCACTAATTCGCGGCGAATCCCGGGGATCTGCCAGTCGAAGCCCTGCTCCTGAACCTGATTGAGAATAGGCAATGGAATATGCACCGTAACCCCATCGGCATCAGTACCCGGTTCAAATTGATAGGAAAGCCGTAACTTTAGTGAGCCTTGATACCAAAAATTTGGGTAATCCAGTGGGTTAACTTTGTTAGCGCCATCCTTGATAAGCATGGTTTTTTCAAAGTTAAGCAACTCGGGTTGGGTTTGACTGGTTTTCTTCCACCAGCTATCAAAATGACGCGCTGAAATAACATCGCGACCAATACGCTGATCATAGAAATTAAACAGTGTCTCATCATCAACCAGAATGTCGCGCCGGCGGGATTTGTGCTCCAGTTCTTCCACTTCGGCCAATAGTTTCAAATTGGCGCGGAAGAAAGCATGGCGCGTTTGCCAATCCCCTTCGACTAATCCATGACGGATAAACAACTCGCGACACAGTGGCGGGTCAATCGGGCCATAGTTTATTTTGCGCTCAGTCACAATCGGCAAGCCAAATAAGGTGACTTTCTCACTGGCCATCACCGCCCCTTGCGCTTTCTCCCAATGGGGATCGCTATAATGGTGTTTAACCAGATGCTGCGCCAAAGGTTCAATCCACTCTGGCTCAATGCGAGCCGCAATGCGGCCCCACAAACGGCTGGTTTCAACCAATTCTGCGACCATGCTCCATTTCGGCGGTTTTTTAAATAAGCCGGACCCGGGGAAGATAGCGAATCGGGCATTGCGCGCACCGGTATATTCTTGCTTATCAACATCTTTCTGACCGATATGAGATAGCAAGCCGGTCAGTATTGCGGTATGCACACTGCGATAATCCGCCGCGACACTGTTGACCGGGATTCCTAGCTCTTTCACGACCTGACGCAGCTGAGTATAGATATCCTGCCATTCGCGTACCCGCAGATAGTTCAGAAAATCGCTGCGGCATAACTTACGAAATTGTGCCGATGACAGCTCTTTTTGCTGCTCTTTCAGGTAATCCCACAAGTTAACAAACGCCAGGAAATCAGAATCTTTGTCGGCAAAGCGGCGATGTTTCTCATCAGAGGCTTGCTGTTTATCCATTGGCCGCTCACGCGGATCCTGAATAGATAACGCCGAGGTGATAATCATCAACTCCCGCACACTGCCACTTTTCTGTGCTTCAAGCACCATGCGCGCCAGACGAGGATCGACCGGCAATTGCGCCAACTGGCGGCCTAGTGGTGTTAATTGCTGATGACCATTATCCGCCGTTTGTATCGCTCCTAACTCTTCCAGCAGCCGCACACCATCTTGAATATTGCGTTTATCCGGCGCTTCCACAAATGGGAATGCAGCTATATCCCCCAGACCTAATGAGGTCATTTGCAGGATAACTGACGCCAAATTAGTGCGCAGAATCTCAGGATCGGTAAATTCAGGGCGTGAGAGAAAATCCTGCTCAGAATAAAGACGGATACAAATACCGTCCGACACACGACCACAGCGGCCTTTACGTTGATTAGCCGAGGCTTGAGAAACGGGCTCAATTGGCAACCGCTGGACTTTGGTGCGGAAACTATAGCGGCTGATACGCGCCGTGCCGGGATCGATAACATACTTGATGCCGGGTACAGTCAGCGAGGTTTCTGCGACGTTGGTCGCCAGCACAATACGCCGCCCGTGATGTGACTGAAACACCCTATTCTGCTCACTATTTGACAAGCGAGCATAGAGCGGCAGCACTTCGGTATGCGGCAGGTTCTGTTTTGTCAGCGCATCCGCGGTATCGCGAATCTCACGCTCACCGCTCATAAATATCAGAATATCACCGGGGCTCTCATGGCTCAGTTCATCTACCGCATCAAAAATAGCCTGCAACTGATCGCGCTCAACATCGTCGGCATCATCCACTATCGGGCGATAGCGCACTTCCACCGGATAAGTACGGCCTGAAACTTCGATAATCGGTGCATTATTGAAATGTTTAGAGAAGCGCTCGGGATCAATGGTAGCCGACGTAATAATGACTTTAAGATCAGGGCGTTTGGGTAATAATTCACGCAAATAGCCCAAAATAAAATCAATGTTCAGGCTGCGTTCATGCGCTTCATCGATAATTAAGGTGTCATATTGCATCAGCAGACGATCTTGCTGAATTTCAGCCAGCAGAATACCGTCGGTCATTAACTTAACCAGCGTATTCTCGCCAACCTGATCGTTAAAACGGACTTTATAGCCGACACAACCGCCAAGGGAAGTGTCCAATTCATCAGCAATACGGTTCGCTACCGTCCGAGCCGCCAGACGCCGTGGCTGGGTATGGCCGATGACCCCTTTAACACCACGCCCCAGCTCCAAACAGATTTTCGGCAACTGCGTGGTTTTACCCGACCCGGTCTCACCGGCGACGATAACCACTTGGTGGTCGCGGATAGCATCATAAATATCTTGTTTCTTCTGACTGACCGGCAAATTTTCAGGATAAGTGATGGTCGGACAAGCCGCTCGACGGCTGACAACCCGCTGCATCGCCGTGGCTATTTCAGCCTCGATTTCACGGGTAATGGCTTCTATAGCCTCAGGATTATTGACTTTTCGTGCGCCTTGCAGCCGACGCCGCATACGCTGTTGGTCACGGAGCATCAACTCACCGAGTTGGGAAGATAATGCTGCGAGTGAAGATTTCACGTTCAGTGTTCCTTGTTACGATGCGGCTGCACTCAAGGTATCAGCCCAATGATTTGATACTATGGATTTGATTAGCCGGTGTTTTTTATTAATAGACGGTAATTTTGACCTGCTAACGCTCTGTAAGAAATCCATAGCTTTTAATGATATAAACCTTACCGGATATGGTAACACAGACAGAGTTTGCCCCGTAACCCAACCGATATTGGCTCGCTGATTATCCTCATTCAATAAAATCGAACAAAGAACGCAAAATATTGCGCTATCACTGATAGAAAAATATGAATAAAGTGTATTCCATTGAAAGGGCGTATCGCCTAAGTCTCTGTTACCTTTTAAGGAATTACGATGAGCAAAGTTCTGGTCCTGAAATCAAGCATCCTGGCAACTTATTCACAGTCTAACCAACTGGCTGATTTTTTTGTTGAACAATGGCAAGCCGCCCACGCTGATGATGAAATCACGGTTCGTGACTTAGCCGCTCAACCGATTCCGGTATTAGATGGTGAACTGGTTGGTGCTTTGCGCCCTTCAGATGCAGCCCTGACGCCGCGTCAACAAGAAGCTCTGGCACTCTCTGATGAGCTGATTGCTGAATTGCAGGCCAATGACGTGATTGTCATGGCAGCACCTATGTACAACTTCAACATCCCGACGCAGTTGAAGAACTATTTTGACCTGATTGCCCGTGCTGGCGTGACTTTCCGTTACACCGAGAAAGGCCCGGAAGGTCTGGTTACTGGCAAACGCGCCATTATTCTGACCAGCCGTGGCGGCATCCATAAAGATACCCCAACTGACTTGGTGGTGCCTTACCTGCGTCTGTTCCTGGGCTTTATCGGGATTACCGATGTGGAGTTCGTGTTCGCAGAAGGTATTGCTTATGGTCCTGAAATGGCGACCAAAGCACAGGCAGATGCCAAAGAGTTATTGGCTCAGGTGGTTAGCGCTTAATTAGCCAATGTAAATAAACACTTAACTTTCGCGCACTGGCGGGTGTCTCCGCTAATGCGCGACTGAAATGACCTTGTATTACCCTCGTTTTACCCACTCGTTCATTTATTCAAGATAGTGTTTGTATTCAGCGCACCTTAGGGTGCGCTTTTTTTATGCTCTGGCAGCGGGCTCCTGCGCTAACAACGCCATGGCACTCTCTTCATCAGTCACTAATCCATTCACCCAATGGCCGCTGAGCACCGCTTTAATAGCCTGATGTTTCTCCTTACCCCCCGCAATGGCAATAACCGGCTTCTCTGGCTGAATACGCAGACTGGCGCTGGTCAAACGCTTATCTAATTCGTAGCTCACGCGTTGACCATTAATATCGATAAAGTTGCCCAGCATTTCTGCCACCACATTCGATCCCAGCAACGCATCAACATCAAGCTCGGAGATAAAACCATCTTTATGCAGTGGACAGTGATACCCCATGGAGCCGATACCGATAAACGTGACATCCGCTTGCGCGGCTTTCTCTGTCACCGTGCGATAAATACGGTGATTGCACCACAGGTCACGATCTGCGGCACTGTCGGCAAACAGTGGCGCGGGCAAAATAAAATAGCGCCCTTGGGTTTTCTCCGCCATCCACAGCGGAACGTCATAGCGGGTACAAGAACCATCAGCAGCAATCGCCCCGATAAGTGAAACGCAGCTGTGCTGCGGGCGCTCAAAATCAGGTAACTCGTCGATAGCCGCTTTCAAGCTACGCCCTGAACCGACACCAATAACCAGTGGCTGCTCTTGGCGTAAAAATTGCGCCATAACCTCGGCGCCCGCCACGGCGACAGCCCGCAGAATACCGGCGCTGTCCATTCCCAAACTGGGCACCACCTGACATTGATGCAAACCATACTGCTTTTGCAGTTGATCCGCTAACGCCATACAGCGGCCAACCGGATGAGCAATGTTGACACTGATTAGCCCATTATCAATCGCACAAGCCACCAGCCGCTGCGCAACCTGACGCGACACACCCAACGCATCAGCAATTTCATGCTGAGTCTGCCCGGCAACGTAATACATCCAGGCCGCTCTGGCCGCCTGATCCAATTTTTTATCACTCTTATGCATGGGATTATCTACGTGGATATCTGCGTGTGAAGTCACCATGTTAATCATTTTACGCCGCTCTTTGGCAGATTTTTATCTCTGCTGTCATTTATGTGAGCTAAAGCCCAACTAAAGGGCAAAAGTTACACTAATCTATCGCAATTAGAGCAAATGCCCCACTAAAGGGCTTATGCCCAAGATTTATCTTAACGCCTACTGTGATTGCGGAGAACATAATGAATACTGAGCTGAACTCAACCCCTGCTGTATGGCTACATATTGGCGCTGGCTCCTTCCATCGTGCCCATCAGGCCTGGTATTTACACCGTTTGCGGGCCATGGGAGATAACCGCTGGTCAATTGCGCTGGCTAATATTCGTGACGATGCCGCCCCTTTGTTAGCAGCACTCGCCGCACAAGATGGCGAATACACGCTGGAAACGGTCACCCCCGCCGGTGAGCGCCAGTACGAGAAAATCACCTCGCTGCGTAACATCATCCCGTGGGATAAAGAACTGAGTCATCTCGTGGAACAAGGTAGCCGACCAGAAACCCGCGTGATCTCCTTTACCGTCACCGAAGGCGGCTACTACCTAGATAACCAATTTAACCTGCAACAAGATAACGCTGATATTCAGGCCGATCTTAATGGTGATTGCCGGACAATTTACGGCGCGGTCAGCCGCATTTTATTGCAACGACAACAAATGCAGAGCGGCCCGGTGACACTGCTGAATTGCGATAACCTGCGCCACAATGGCGAGCGTTTCCGCCATTGCCTGCTGGAATTTCTTGCCCTGCGCGACCAGCAAAGCCTGCTGAGTTGGGCAACCAGCCAGACTCGCAGCCCCAATACCATGGTCGATCGCATTACCCCACGCCCCTCTGATGACATCGCCCCACGCGTATTGGCGCAAACCGGTTTTGCCGACCAAGTGCCCGTGATGGGGGAATCATTTATCCAGTGGGTGATTGAAGATGATTTTATTGCTGGCCGCCCGGCACTGGAGCAGGTTGGCGTAGAGATGGTGGCGTCCGTATTGCCATATGAAGAGGCCAAGATCCGCATTCTCAATGCCAGTCACAGCTGTATTGCCTGGGCCGGCACCTTGATGGGGCAAAGCTATATTCATGAAAGTACGCAAACCGAGGCTATTCGCCAGATGGCTTATGACTATGTCACTCAGGACGTCATTCCATCTCTCTCACCTAGCCCATTAGATTTAGCCAATTATCGTGATGTGGTGTTGGACCGCTTCAGTAACCCGTATATCCGTGACACTAACCAACGCGTCGCCGCTGATGGTTTCTCCAAAATTCCCGGATTTATCACCCCGACTTTAATGGAGTGCTACCAACGAGGCGATATACCAGCCGCCACAGCCATGCTGCCCGCCCTGTTCTTTGTCTTTATGGAGAGCTGGCATCAAGGCACCCTGCCATATGAATACCAGGACGGAATGCTGGATGCTTCTGCCGTTCACGCCATGTTCCAGTCAACCGACCCGGTCGGCCTGTTTGCCCGCGACAGCAAACTGTTTGGCCCTCTCGCCAGTGATCGTCAGTTTGAGCAGTTATTACGCCAATCCATTGACCGGGTAAATGCCTGGCTGGTAGCGAACCGTTAATTATCGATGAGGAATGGCTATGTATCTTGGACTTGACTTAGGCACATCAGAAATTAAGGCCGTGGTAATTGATGATCGGGGGCAAATTCTGGCCAGTGAGGGCGAGCCGCTCACGGTTCAACGCCCACATCCACTGTGGTCAGAGCAAAATCCAACTGACTGGTGGCAAGCCACACAGCGCGTAATGGCTCGTCTGCGCCATAAAATTCCGCAACGCTGGGGGGAAATTCTCGCCATTGGTCTATCTGGCCAAATGCACGGCGCAGTCTTGCTCAACCGAGAAGACCGCATCTTACGCCCGGCCATTTTATGGAATGATGCCCGCTGCGCCGAGGAGTGTGAGGAACTGACACGCAATGCGCCACAGCTACATCAAATTGCCGGAAATCTGGCGATGCCCGGTTTTACCGCGCCTAAGCTGCTGTGGGTGGCTCGCCATGAGCCAGAGATTTTCTCGCAGTTGGCAACTGTATTGCTACCCAAAGACTATCTTCGCTGGATGATGAGTGGCGATAAGGTCAGCGACATGTCTGACTCTGCCGGCACGCTGTGGCTGGATGTAGCAAAGCGCGATTGGTCTGACTCCCTGCTAGCAGCCTGCGGATTATCACGCGATATGATGCCAAGGTTGATTGAAGGTAATGAACCCAGTGGTTATCTGAAAGCTGATATTGCTCGCGAATGGGGTTTATCCGATAGAGTCGTGATTGCGGGTGGTGGTGGTGATAATGCTGCCAGTGCCGTCGGGATTGGTGCTATCAATCCTGGTGATGGTTTTATCTCGTTGGGGACATCCGGCGTATTGTTCGCCGTCAATGATTGTTACCGCCCGAATCCCCAATCAGCCGTTCACGCCTTTTGTCATGCTCTGCCACACCGCTGGCATCAAATGAGTGTGATGCTAACCGCCGCCAGTGCCCTGCGCTGGTTATGCCAACTGCTGGGTACCAATGAAACCACCTTGCTGTCAGAAGTGGCCCAACTTAGCCGGTCAGAGCAGCGGTTGGCCCCCATTTTCCTGCCTTATCTCTCCGGGGAAAGAACGCCGCATAATGACCCATTAGCTACGGGTGCATTCCATGGCATGACCCATGCGACCGACCGGGCAGCATTAGGCTATGCGGTGCTGGAAGGTGTCACTTTCGGTATCACGGATGGCTTAAGAGTCTTGCAAGCAGCCGGAACCCAACTCACTCAAGCCTCGCTGATTGGTGGCGGTGCTCGCAGCCTGTGGTGGGGGCAACTGATGGCTGACACCCTTAATTTGCCTATCGTCACCCACAGTGGCGGAGAAGCAGGCGGGGCTTTAGGCGCGGCGCGCTTAGGGTGGTTGGCGGCAGGTGGCGATGAGTTGCGAGTTTGCACTAAGCCGCCAATCGATCAGCGGTTTATTCCTGATATTAACCGGCAGGATGCCTTATTTTCCCGCCTGGAGCGCTTCCGGTTGCTGTATCAACAGCAAAAACAGCTACGCCAATCATTACTACAATAAAAACCTATTAGCTGTCCCTACAAACCTGTTTCTATCAACAACAAGCTAGCGCTGATGCGCCAAAGGAACTTGCCATGCAAAAAAAACCTACCCACTGGTTTGGTTTGCCGATGAATTTGTTCTGGGGTTACGTTGCCATTGCCATTTTTATGAGCGGTGATGGCTTTGAAATGGCCTTTTTATCCAAACACATCACGGATATGGGCTTCTCCCCAGCACAGTCAGCCTTCGTATTTACGCTCTATGGACTGGCCGCCGCGATAGCCGCCTGGAGTTCGGGTGTTGTTGCTGAAATCATTACACCACAACGCGCCATGCGGATTGGTTTTATCCTTTGGGTCGTCATGCACTGCCTGTTTATGGTGTTTGGTTTAGGGATCAAAAGTTATCCGCTAATGCTGTTGTTCTACGGTATCCGTGGTTTGGCATATCCATTATTTATCTATTCGTTTGTTATGCTTATCGTGCAAAACGTACCTAAGCAACAGCTCTCTTCGGCCATGGGCTGGTTTTGGGCGATGTATTCCATCGGGATTGGGGTGATAGGCAGTTATTTGCCAAGCTTTACCATCCCAATGATTGGCGAAACCGGTACTTTATGGTTTGCCATTGTGTGGGTTACGGTTGGCGGCATGATGGCGCTGATACTGCTGCGCAATGTCGGCACCGCCAGCCCCAAGGCCTCGCTCTCTAACAAAGAGAAAGTAAAAGAACTGTCGCGCGCAGTGACGATTTTATTTACCAATAAGAATATTTTCTTATCCTGCCTAATCCGCATCATCAACACGTTATCGCTGTTTGGCTTCGCCGTGATTATGCCGATCCTGTTTGTTGGCAGACTCGGTTTTACTATGTCCGAATGGCTACAAATCTGGGCTGTATTCTTCTTCGTGACTATTTTCACCAATATTATGTGGGGGATTTTGGGCGAAAAGATTGGCTGGATGCGGCAAGTGCGCTGGTTCGGTTGCATTGGTTGCGCCCTTTCCAGCCTGGCGTTTTACTATATTCCGATGCACTTCGGCCATAATTTCTGGGCGGCACTGATCCCGGCGGTGATGCTAGGGATAACCGTCGCCGCCTTTGTTCCAATGACCGCCGTGTTCCCAGTGTTGGAACCGGAGCACAAAGGGGCTGCTATTTCGATTTATAACCTGTCTGCCGGCCTGAGTAACTTTGCCGCTCCGGCGATAGCCTCTCTGGTGTTGCCATTCTTCGATATCGTGGGTGTAGTGTGGGTTTATACCGCCCTCTATCTGATTGCCGCAGTGCTGACCCTGATTGTCAAAGTGGAGCAACCGGGCCACGTCGATACTTATTATCGCCCAGAGTCACTCAATAGCATTAATGGTCATCCTGCGGCTGTCAGCTTACAAGTTGAGCGCTAACAGCACTATTTTTTGATCGAATGTAACCGTCTCCGCCATAAAAAAACGCCCGTTTCATGCGGGCGCTTTTTATCAATTGGATGAGGTCGGTACAGTAATGATCAGCGCTGCATCCATTGACCATTAATTCCGCGCACATATTCACCCGCTGCCGCACGGTTAACCAGCTTTTGCCCCGCCAGTTTGGCAACATCCTCGGTTGAGATATGATTTTTCTGCGCCACTTCTTGGTATTTCTCTGCTCTGGCGATATTGATTTGCTCCACCAGCGCCAACGTTTCAGCGTCTTTTTTCACCGGAGCTAAATAGCCGCTCAGTGTTTCTCCTACCCGGCCTTGCTGCTTGGCCTGTTCTAAGGTCAGCGCCAATACCCCCGAGCTAAACAACAAACTGCCACTCAGTACCACAAAGGCCAGAATCGCGTTAATCAACCGTTGCTTGCCACCAACCCAGCCTGAAGTTTGCTTTTTCATCGTGGCTCCTTAGAATAGATTGGATTGATTTTTAAGTAAATTTTCTACGTCTTTATCCACTCGGATCTGGATTTCATGCTCGATTTTGACGTTCATATTGATAGTGATAGGTTTTTCTGGCGTTGCTACCTCAAGGCGTAAACAGCCACTGAGCAGGAAAATGCCCAACACTATTGCCACACGTTCCCATGTTAAGATCTTCATTCCTTCGCCCTCGCCGGTATTGCTGTTGGTTGTAACGAGATAGTGGGTTTTAGCGAAATATTTTGCTGTAACCACTCTTGTAAATTGTCACCAAAACGCAGGCTACGCCAGAGTTGGAACACATTTTCCTCGTGTCGATAATTCAATACTATCTCTCGTTTTGAGTTTTTCTGCGTATTTACCCCATGGATCTTCGAGCGTAACGTCAATTGGCCCAAATTATCCAGATCCACCGTGGCATAAGATTGATAAATTTCCATATAGCGTAACCAGTCAATCGCCGCACCGGCAACAAAATTACTGTCACTGATTGAATTGGCCAAATCCTGATCCAAACGCAGTGTCACCATACCCTGATTGGCAAACCAGCCGTTACGCACCAGCCACTGCGGGTTATTAAGATACAGGGGCAATTCGCCGTTCACTTTACCCGACATGGCAAACTGCTTAGGTTGCAGCACGGTAAATAGCTCACTTAAGTCGATGGCGGTTAATTTCAGCACCGCCGCATCATGTTGCGGTAAACGCAAAGCAGATAAACTCAAATGGCCTTGCAGAATATCCATGCCAACATTACTTAAGGTCAATGGGGCATCTTCTGAATAAGGGTAAGTCCCTTGAAGGTCGGCGGTAATATTCTGCATTGTAAACAAGTTAGTCACCGAGGCAATGCGCAGCATAACCGGCTCTTTGGCCCCTAACTGCCAACGGTGATTTTGCAAGCGATACGACATGACGAAATCCAGCCCACTCAACTCGCCCTCTTTCAGCCACATCCCGCCATTCTTCACCACCCAATGCCCACCCGCCGTGAATCCTTGTTCACGGGCCGCAGAGAAGGCAGCTTGGGCATAAAGCTCCCCATCACGCAGCTTAATTCCTAACTCCGGCGCAATCAGCGGCTGGAAAACCGTTAGTGACTGTTTCGGCCACCAGCCCTCACCACGTAGACGCTCACCATCCCAACGCCCGCGCAGTGGAATGGGCCCAATGTTCTTGGCCTGTAATTTCCCCTGCCACAAGAAACTGTCCGGGCTCTGGCCATTGAGTTGCAGTGACAATAAAGCAGGAGGCAGATACCCGCCGCCATCACTGAACGCCACTTTTTTCGCGCCTAGCTCCAACCCGGCAATAAAGGCCGGATGATGGTTATCTCGCTGCCAGGTCAAGGGTTTCACCAAGGTCAACCGTGGCGCTTCAACCTTGACTAGCCCATATTGCAGATGGTCAAAACCGGTCGATAACTTCTCGAGCGTGATAAGCGTCCCCCGCCAATTCCCGGTGCCGCCCATATCCCAACGCGCAGCCAGTGGTGGTAGACGACCATTGCCCCAATAGCGCCATTGCCAGAGACCTTTATCAGGCCAAAACTCTTGCGCCTGGCCATCAAGATGGAGATTGAAATCACCCCAATAGCTGTCCTGTGCATCCACAATAGCTTGTAACCGGCCAGTCACACCGGCGGCGGTGACCTTGACACCCGCTAACGGCCAGCGGGCATCTCTGATGCGCAATTCCGGTGTCACATTACCATGCGCACGCAACAGTGCCCCCGGATGGAGAACCCATGTCGGGTTCAATACTGAACCACTCAGTAGCCCGGGAATAGTGGCATTGAGTATCATATGCTCCAGATTAGCTTGCCCACTGAGCTGAAACTTTAAATTGCTGTTGATCATGCTCAGATTACCCGGCCCGAGTGTCAGCACAGCATTACCTTTGCCACTTTTTCCCGAGGTTATCACGTTGATTCGGGCATCAATCGAGGTCTGATCCAGCCCCTGATCCCAATCATGCAAAGTGAGATTAATGCCACCACTTAAAGGCTGCTGAGCATATGGCCACTGCCATTGCCCAGCAGTAATCTGAATTTGATTGGGAGTGATGTGCCAGGGCAGCCGCGCCAGCGGAGTGTCATCGCCGCGCTCAGTGAGTGTCAGAACGCCCTGCAGCTGCGCCCAGCTCAAATTTAATAATAGCGGCTTAGACAGATAACCGGTCGTCAAGACACCGTCGAGCGCCCCCTGCTCTGGCCATTCATCCAGTGACAGGGGGATTTTGATTTTGCCACTCAGTTCAAATGGCTGCGGAGTGCCGGGCACTGCAATAGAGAATTGGTGCAGACTCAGCTGTTGCTGTTCATCCAAAGTGGCAGCAAAACTCAATTGTGGCCCTTGATAATGTAACTCTTGCAGCAATTTTTTCGGGTCGGGCGAGGTCAGCGTCAGTTTGCCAGCATATTGTTGCCACGGCGTAATTTGCAGATTGGCGATGTTCAAATCCAATACGGATAACTGCTGTTGCCAATTTGCCAAATCTTGCGCAGCGCTGTCGCCACTAACCGGTAATTGGCTAAGGCAAGCGGTATCCAAGGCAACCTGATTAGCGCCTAATAGCCAGCGGCCCTGATGATAACCTACACTCAATTGCTCAATATTAGCGAGCGTGCAATTTTGCACCTGATAGCGCAATTGGGGGACACGCAATGCGCCATCACGCCAAACCGGCGAGCTGGATAAAATAAGCTGGCTCCCCGCGGGCAGCCAATACTGTGCAATTTTGGGTAACCACTGCGGCAGGGTTTTCCATAATATCATCAGAGAAACTGCGCTGATTAATAACAACCAACCCACTATTTTTGCGCATTTAGCCATGACTTGCCTTGTTTTATACCCTACACGTCGTCCAGTGTGCTTTAATCTGTGCAGCTTAAAGTACTGCAAGATACCATAATCAATAACTCTGCCCTTGTGATATGCCTAGAACTGCTGCCATTGAAAAGCGGAATAAAAACCTTACCTCATTGGCATAGGAATGTTACAAGCGCCCCATTCACTTATTATTGTGGCAAATTGTATGATTTATTCAAATCTGTTAGATTGATCACAATATTTTAGCGGAGTAATCATGATGAAATTAGCCGTTTACAGTACTAAACAGTATGACCGCAAATACCTCGAATTGGTCAACAAAGATTTTGGCTTTGAATTAGAGTTTTTCGATTTTCTGTTGAGCCCAAAAACAGCAAAAATGGCTGTGGGTTGTGATGCTGTCTGCATTTTCGTCAATGATGATGGCTGCCGCGCGACATTAGAAGAGCTGAAAGATGCCGGTGTTAAAATTTTGGCATTGCGCTGTGCTGGCTTCAATAACGTGGATTTGGATGCAGCGAAAGAGCTAGGTATTCAAGTGGTTCGCGTTCCGGCCTATTCTCCAGAAGCGGTGGCGGAACATACTGTCGGTATGATGATGAGCCTTAACCGTCGCATTCACCGTGCCTATCAACGTACCCGTGATGCCAACTTCTCGCTTGAAGGTTTGATTGGCTTCAACATGCATAACCGCACGGCGGGGATTATCGGTACCGGTAAAATTGGTGTGGCAACCATGCGAATCTTGAAAGGTTTCGGTATGCGTCTGCTGGCCTTTGACCCGTATCCAAGTGAGCAAGCACTGGAGCTGGGTGCTGAATATGTTGATCTTAAAACCTTATATGCTGAATCTGATGTTATCTCGCTGCATTGCCCGATGACACCGGAAAATCATCATTTGCTCAATAAACAAGCGTTTGATCAAATGAAGAATGGCGTGATGATCATCAATACCAGCCGTGGTGGTTTGATTGATTCGACGGCGGCGATTGAAGCGCTGAAACAGCAAAAAATTGGCTCCCTCGGCATGGATGTCTATGAAAACGAACGTGACTTGTTCTTTGAAGACAAATCCAACGATGTCATTCAGGATGACGTTTTCCGCCGTCTGTCTTCTTGCCACAACGTATTATTTACCGGGCATCAGGCGTTCCTGACCGAAGAAGCGCTGACCAGTATTTCTGCAACAACCATGCAGAATATTGCTCAATTGGTAAAGGGTGAACATTGCCCGAATATCATTTCGGCCTGAGATTAAAAGAGCAGCACGGTAATACCTAATAATCTGGAGTTGCAGGTGGGCAGCAAGTGAATCAGCCGCCTGCAACTTCAAGGCCGAAAGCGATTAACGTGCCGGACACGCACCGCGCATTAATGCCCACTCTTCGCAACGTTTGCCGTCAGGTAACTGGCACATCCCCACACTGCCACCATTAAGTTGTTTAGCAACCGTCAAGACGCCCCCGGCATTGGCACAATTCACTGCCGCTGGATTCGACATATTAAGATTATGGTGAACATTGGCACTGGTGGCTTGTTGTACCGGTTCATAGGCATCATTATTATTTATGGCGGTATCCGTGGGATCATTGCTGCTGCAAGCGGCTAAAAAAAGCACAGCACCACCCACTAACCAAGATAATACTTTCATTCTTTTGCTCCGGCATGAGAAGTATATAGCGTTATATTTGGTTTATATAATATCTGTTATAATTAAAACACAACATAAATAAGCAAAAATGCACTAATTTAATTTAGCGCAGATCACCGTCAGCCGCCGAATTATCACGTTACTTTAGTGCTCGAGTTAAATAAAAATAATCAAAGCAATATTAATCAGAGTGTAAATCAAACACCTACAGTCTGAACGAAATACAATGGGAATAATTATGATCACTGATTTACTGCTACGAATTGCCTTGGCAGGTGCATTAGGCGGGCTAATTGGTATTGAGCGTCAATTACGTTCCAAAGAAGCGGGATTGCGCACCCATATTTTAGTGGGGATCGGCAGTGCCATGTTTATGATTGTGTCGAAATATGGCTTTGAGGATTTACTGACATTAGATCACGTCAGTTTTGACCCCAGCCGTGTCGCAGCACAGGTCGTCAGCGGTATGGGGTTCCTTGGTGCCGGGACCATTATGATTCAAAAACAGATGGTTAAAGGGCTGACAACCGCCGCAGGGATGTGGGTGACTGCCGCCATTGGTCTGGTGATTGGTAGTGGCCTGTACCAGATTGGCATTTATGGCACCCTGATGACACTGGTGGTGCTGGAGATCTTCCGTCAATTAAGCAACCGCCTGCTGGGTCAGCATCATTATGTCTATATCAAACTGTTACCGCAGAGCGTACCCCGCCTTTTGGTCGCCCTGGAGCAATTGCGTCTACGCCCGATTAACCTGTCGGTGACCCAAAAACCCGAACAGAGTGATGCGTGCTGCGAATTGACGATGGAAGTGACATTGTCACCCAGGAAAAGCTTGGACAAGGTGTATGCCACATTATTGGCCATTGAGGGCATACAGCAGTTAGATATTAAATAGCGGGATTGGCCACTGTCAGCCAGACTGGTTTGAAGGTAATAATAATGTGCCAACTTTCCGCGTTATCTTTTGATGGTGATAACGCGGAAAGCGGATGCGTACTCCCCGCATCCACTACCGATAATTAATGCATCGGTGTCTTGGACAGTAAGTTAATCACCAATACGCCAGCAATAATCAACGTCATACCGGCGATTGCGGCCCAATCCAGTTTCTGCTGATACATAAATGTGGCGGCAACTGAGACTAAAACAATGCCTAACCCTGACCAGATGGCGTAAGCAATCCCCAATGGCATGGTTTTTACTACCTGCGATAACCCCCAAAAGGCAACCCCATAACCAATAACCACCACCACTGAAGGCACCAAACGAGTAAAGCCATCCGAGGCTTTTAGCATGGTTGTTGCCACCACTTCAGCCACAATTGCCATCATTAAATACATGAAACCATTCATTATCACTCTCACATTTCAGTATTGAGGCGACATTATGCCCACTCATCATTAAATGTTCATTAAATCTATTTGTACTTCACAATTATTTCACAAACCAACTTAAACCCAGCGCAATATTTGCTCGCCATCATTGCTAACAAAATCTAATTACAGTCATAAATAGTTTTCTAATTGTAATAATTATTATCTGATAGTCACGATATAGCCTATCCCCAGCGAATTCCTTATTCCAGCATAAACATCGCCACACAAATGCGATAACTGGCAAAAATACTCTCTGCTAGAATTTCTCTATTAGTTCAAATAGCCAAATAGACCCAATAAATTTCAATATGCAGAAAGGCTGATTCGCTGCATGACAAGCAATGTGAAGGTATAAATTAATGATTACAACTGACGGTAACAGTGCAGTAGCTTCTGTGGCCTATCGTGCCAGTGAAGTTATCGCTATCTACCCCATTACGCCAAGCTCTACCATGGCTGAACAAGCCGATGCCTGGTCTGGTGACGGTAAAGTCAATATTTGGGGCGACGTTCCCCGCGTAGTTGAAATGCAGTCGGAAGGCGGTGCCATCGCCACCGTGCATGGTGCCTTGCAAACTGGGGCGCTATCAACCTCATTTACCTCTTCGCAGGGCTTATTGTTGATGATCCCCACGCTGTATAAATTGGCGGGCGAACTGACACCATTTGTCCTCCATGTGGCGGCTCGAACCATTGCCACTCACGCACTGTCTATTTTTGGCGACCACTCCGATGTCATGGCTGTACGCCAGACCGGTTGTGCCATGTTATGTGCCAGCAGTGTGCAGGAAGCGCAAGATTTCGCCCTGATTTCACAGGTAGCGACCCTCAATAGCCGCATTCCATTTATTCATTTCTTTGATGGTTTTCGCACCTCACATGAAATTAATAAAATCGTGCCGCTTAGCGACGATACATTGCGTCAGTTACTGCCGCAAAAAGGGATTGATGACCATCGTAGCCGTGCTTTGTCGCCAGATCATCCGGTGGTGCGCGGCACCTCAGCCAACCCTGATACCTATTTCCAGTCTCGTGAAGCGACAAATCCTTGGTACAACAATACCTATCAGCATGTTGCTGATGCCATGCAAGCATTTGCCGCCGCCACCGGGCGTGAATATAAACCATTTGAATACTATGGCCATCCACAAGCTGAGCGCATCATTATCTTAATGGGATCAGCGATTGGCACCTGCGAAGAGGTTATTGACACTTTGCTGACTCGCGGTGAGAAAGTCGGTGTGCTGAAAGTACGGTTATTCCGCCCCTTCTCCGCAGAACATTTTTTGCGTGTTTTGCCGCCATCGGTGAGTAAAATTGCAGTATTGGATCGCACCAAAGAGCCCGGCGCATTGGCGGAACCACTCTATCTGGATGTGATGACCGCGCTGGCCGAAGCCTATAGCCGTGGCGAACGAGCAACCTTACCGAAAGTGATTGGTGGCCGCTATGGTTTGTCTTCTAAAGAATTTGGCCCGGATTGCGTACTGGCGGTATTCAACGAATTGTCATTAGACTTGCCGCGCCCGCGCTTTACCGTGGGTATTTTCGATGATGTCACCGGTCTTTCATTGCCGCTAACGGATGAGAAAATCGAGCAGCGCGCCACCCTCGAGGCCTTGTTCTACGGCCTTGGCAGTGACGGTTCGGTTTCCGCGACCAAAAATAACATTAAGATTATCGGTAACAGTACCGCGCTGTATGCGCAGGGTTACTTTGTTTATGACTCCAAAAAGGCCGGTGGTTTGACGGTCTCACACTTGCGCGTCAGTGAAACACCGATTAATTCAGCCTATCTGGTCAGCCAGGCCGATTTTGTCGGCTGCCATCAGTTACAGTTTATTGATACTTACCAAATGGCCGAGCGGCTAAAACCCGGCGGTATCTTCCTGATTAATACCCCTTTCAGCGCCGACGAAATGTGGCAACGTTTGCCCCAAGAAGTCCAAGCGGTATTGCACCAGCGTAACGCCCGTCTGTTTGTCATTAATGCCGCGAAAATTGCGCGCGAGTGCAAGCTAGGCGCTCGCATCAATACCGTCATGCAGATGGCGTTCTTCCATCTGACACAAATATTGCCCACGGCAATGGCGCTGGAGCAATTACGGGCAGCGATTGACCGCAGTTACAGCAATAAAGGGTCAGAAATTGTCACCCGCAACTGGCAAGCACTGGATGCTACCCTTGATGCGTTGGTAGAGATCCCGCTGCAACCGATTGATGAAAACAGCCCGATGCGCCCGCCGATCGTCTCCGACCAGGCACCGGACTTTGTTAAAACCGTGACCGCAACCATGCTGGCGGGTTTAGGGGATGCATTACCCGTCTCCGCCTTCCCACCGGATGGCACTTGGCCGGTGGGCACAACTCAGTGGGAAAAACGCAATATTGCTGAAGACATTCCTATCTGGCAGCCTGACCTCTGTACCCAATGCAACCATTGTGTTGCCGCCTGCCCTCATTCAGCCATTCGCGCCAAAGTGGTGCCACCACAAGCCATGGCTGGCGCACCCGATAGTTTGCAGTCGCTGGATGTAAAAGCACGCGATATGCGCGGGCAGAAATATGTTTTGCAAGTAGCACCAGAGGACTGCACCGGCTGTAACCTGTGTTATGAGGTCTGCCCGGCGAAAGATCGCCAAAACCCAGAAATTAGAGCCATTAATATGAGGCCGCGGCTGGAACATCTGGTGGCAGAAAAAGCCCACTATGATTTCTTCCTCAAATTGCCGGAAATCGATAAAACTCAGATGGAACGGATTGATATTCGCACCTCTCAGCTGATATCACCGCTATTTGAATACTCTGGCGCTTGTTCTGGTTGTGGTGAAACGCCATATATTAAATTGCTGACCCAGTTGTATGGCGACCGTCTGTTAATTGCGAATGCCACCGGTTGCTCGTCAATCTATGGTGGTAACCTGCCAACCACGCCTTACACCACCAATGCAGAGGGGCGTGGCCCGGCTTGGGCAAACTCACTATTCGAGGATAACGCCGAGTTCGGTTTGGGCTTCCGCCTAACTGTCGATCAACATCGCCAGCGCGTTATTCGTTTAATCACTCAACTGGCGCCGCAACTGCCGTCAGAACTGGTCAGCCAACTGCTTGAGCAACAGGCAACACCTGAAGTTCGCCGTGAGCAAGTCACGCAACTGCGCCAGATTTTGCGGGAAATCCCGGGCAATGATGCTCAGCAATTAGCTACTGATGCCGATTATTTGGTGGATAAATCTATTTGGCTGATTGGTGGTGATGGCTGGGCCTATGACATCGGCTTTGGAGGTCTTGACCATGTCCTCAGCTTGACCGAAAACGTCAATGTGCTGGTGCTGGATACCCAGTGTTACTCCAACACCGGTGGGCAGCAATCCAAAGCAACACCTTTAGGTGCGGTAACTAAATTTGGCGAACACGGTAAACGTAAGGCACGCAAAGATTTAGGTGTCAGCATGATGATGTATGGCCATGTCTATGTGGCGCAGATTTCATTAGGTGCCCAGCTCAATCAGACGGTGAAAGCCATTCAAGAGGCTGAAGCTTATCCAGGCCCGTCCCTGATCATTGCTTACAGTCCTTGTGAAGAGCACGGTTATGATCTTGCCTATAGCCATGATCAAATGAAGCAATTAACCGCCACTGGCTTCTGGCCACTGTATCGCTTCGATCCGCGTCGCGCCGATGAAGGTAAAGTGGCGCTAGCGCTGGACTCCCGCCCACCCAACAGCGACCTGACCACCACACTGTTGAATGAGCAGCGCTTCCGCCGGCTCAATACCCAAGAGCCAGAAGTGGCGGCGCAACTGTATGCCGCAGCGGAAAAAGACCTGAAAAAACGCTATGACTTCTTAAGTTTGTTGGCCGGTAAGGCGGATAAAGCGCCAACAGAGTAATAGATTCGTGCGTGCCCCCACAAGCCAGTCGGTTTTTACTGACTGGCTTTTTATATTGTGACTATTTTTATTCCTCTTCATTTTAAAGTTGAAATTTCGCCGTGTTAAATAAAATGCTAACTTAGCATCAGTTAAAAATTTAACGTATTATTTTTATATGCATATCAAACTGATGACACTACTTAATATTATTTAAAATACCCTTTCAATGATAAGGAATACTTTATGCAGACCTGGATGTCTCATCTTAGCGATTCAATGTTATTAAGCCAAATATCCATACCTGGGACGCATGATTCGGCATCATTTAATATAAATGTTTCTGGTGCTGGTTTTACTCAAACTCAGTCATGGAACATTAAAGAGCAGCTTGATAACGGCGTGAGGTTTTTGGATGCCAGATGCCGTCTTATTGAGGATGTATTCACTATGCATCATGGGGCGGTCTTTCTAAAACAACAATTTGGCGACATGCTTAAAACCTGTGTTGATTTTTTAATTCGCCACCCTACTGAGTTCATTATTTTATCGGTTAAACAAGAGCATACAGCAGAGAACAGCATTACACAATTTCATGAAGTCATGCAGAAACGCTATGTTAAACAATATAGTAATCTATTTTATTTACAGAATAAAATACCTAGGCTTAACGAAGTCAGAGGGAAAATAGTTCTGCTACGGCGTTATTCTGGTGGCGACATTGGCATTAATGCGAATCCGTGGAAAGACGATACCACCTTTAAAATTAAAAATAGCGGTTTCAATATCCATGTCCAAGATCATTATGCTGGCTATAACGCATTAAATATAAATTTTAAAAGGAAATTTGTAGCCGCTTTACTCTCAGAAGCAAAAAATAAACGTCCTCAGGATTTGTTTATTAATTTTATCAGTGTATCGGGATTATTAATGCCGTATACCGGCGCTGCCGGTCATCATTTAATTGATGGCATGAACGTCTGGGTATGCAAGCAATACCGCGAGAAACAAACAATGGGCATTATTGTTGCTGACTTTGTCGATGTTGACGATGGGGACATTATTAAAACAGTCATAAATTCAAATATTTTTGTATAAGCGACTCTTCAGCCCTTCGCTAAAAAAGACTGACTCATAAATTAAAATACTAATATATACGCTTATTGAATGATAAACTTGTGCCATAGCGACAGTGCACCATTATGCCCCAACTGGATATGAGTCAAGAATAAATGCAAGAGAAACAAGTAGTTAATCAAAAAGAACAATACAATTTGAATAAATTGCACAAGCGCCTGCGCCGCAATGTCGGTCAGGCGATTGCTGATTTTAATATGATTGAAGAAGGCGACCGCGTGATGGTTTGCCTCTCTGGTGGTAAAGACAGCTATACCATGCTGGATATTTTGCAGAGTCTGCAAAAAAGTGCCCCAATTAATTTCACTCTGATTGCGGTCAATTTGGACCAGAAGCAGCCGGGGTTCCCTGAAGATATCCTGCCAGCTTACCTGGACAAGCAAGGTGTGGAATATAAGATTGTTGAAGAGAACACCTACGGGATCGTCAAAGAGATTATTCCTGAAGGGAAAACCACCTGCTCACTGTGTTCGCGTCTGCGTCGTGGCATTTTATACCGCACCGCCAGTGAACTGGGGGCAACCAAGATAGCCCTTGGTCATCATCGCGATGATATTTTGCAGACTCTGTTCCTGAACATGTTCTATGGCGGAAAATTAAAAGGTATGCCGCCCAAGCTGATGAGCGATGATGGCAAGCATGTGGTCATTCGCCCACTGGCCTACTGTCGTGAAAAAGATATTGAACGTTTCGCTGTTGCCAGAGAGTATCCGATTATTCCTTGTAACTTATGCGGCTCGCAACCTAACCTGCAACGTCAGGTAATCAAAGATATGCTGCGTGACTGGGATAAGCAGTATCCAGGGCGCATTGAAACCATGTTTAGCGCCATGCAAAATGTGGTACCGTCGCACTTAAATGACCATAAGCTGTTTGATTTTAAAAGCATTACTCATAATAGCGAAGTGGTGGATGGCGGTGATTTGGCTTTTGATCGCGAAGAATTACCCCTACAACCTGTTGGTTGGCAGCCCGAAGATGATGAAGAGAGTGAAAAACAGCCTCTGATTCGTCTTGATGTGCTAGAAATCAAATAAAGCGCGGATAGCTATCGCCTCGTTCCCTCCATGGTTCAGAGGCGAGTTCTCTTGTTTGTTTTAACTGCTGTTTTGCCAAAAAAAACATAAAAAAATGCCGATGTTGAGACAACATCGGCATCGTAACAATTATGTGCTATGCAGTAATTCAAAATAAAAGTATTACAAATATGGAGCGCAACGCCCATCGCTTGACGTTGCATTCACCTGCAAAGTGATAATGCCTGAGTCATAACCGCTGAATCTTGATATGGCTCAATTTTGCAGTGATTAACCCCTGCTCTGGCATACTCTTTTACTCACCTGTCTAGCACCCATTAGAGCCATTTACTGCGCTTTAACCACCAAGCAACAACCACCACCAAAACCACTAACATCATGCAGAATGTAGCGAAACCAAAAGAGTAGGTATTGCCGGGAATGCCGCCAAGGTTGACGCCAAATAGCCCGGTCAGAAAGGTAGTCGGCAAAAATACCATGGCCAATAGTGACATGGTATAGGTTCGCCGGTTCATAGCATCCGCCATTAACGAGCTAATTTCGTCGGACAACACTGCCGTGCGCGCAATGCTAGAGTCTAAATCCTCTAAACCACGCCCTAAACGCTCAGAAATTTCCTGCATTCGGCGGCGATCATCATCACTCATCCACGGCAAGCGCTCACTGGCCAGCCGGGAAAAAACATCACGCTGAGGTGCCATATAGCGGCGCAACACAATCAACTGTTTACGGAGCAGCGCCATCTGCCCGCGCTGCGGAATTTTTTGTTCCAGCAAATCATCTTCAAGATCGATAATTTTGTCATGCAGATCCTCGATAAACTCACTGGTATGGTCCGTCAGACCATCAACAATTTCCACCAGCCAATTGCCACTGTCTATCGGGCCAGTGCCACTTTGTAAGTCATTAAGTACATCATCGATGGAGTAAACTTTGCGGTGCCGGGTCGAGACGATTAACTTGTCTGTCATATAAACCCGGATAGTGACTAACTGATCTGGGCGGGCATCATTATTAAAATTAATACCTCGCAGAGTTATCATGGTGCCATCGCCCAAGCGAGTGACCTTAGGGCGGACACTCTCGCCAGCCAGCCCATCACGAACTACCTCTGGCAATAATGGGGTATTTTGCAGCCAAGCGGCACTTTCCGGGTAGGTGTAATCCAGATGCAACCAGCAAGGTTGCTGCGCAGTGGCGACAGCATCAGTGCTGATGGATGTCACTCCCCCTTTACCATCGAGCTGATAGGCATAAACTGCATCCGAGACTTGCAGTGCTTTCCCTTCGACTACATCCACGACAACATCCTCTATTTCGGCATTTATCATGCAATTAGCTCAGTGTAGCGCTAGCAACCTGATCTTTAAAGCCGATGTCCGCGGATAGCCGCTACCCCGAGTAAAATAGCGACTATTCGGCAAGAATTATCATCGATAACAGCTGAGCCTAATATATTCATCAAGATTCGTGGCATGAAAATATTGCCATTAAACCGATATAGTTAAGGATACATAAGGATAAAGTCAGCAGGCGCCGCTCAGGCTTTGAGGTACAATTTTCACTAGTTACCACGTTGTATATTCAAGGAATATTGATTATGGAAATCAGCTTCATTACGTTAATGAAAGCATTAATTGGTGGCGCGGGAGCAGGGTTTGCACTAACTGGGGGCTTATCATTTTTAGTCCCTGCATTGACGGTTACGGCTTCCCTTGCATTCACATTTGCAGCAATTGGAGGCGTACTCATAGCTGGTGCCTATCTGGGCAAAGTTTTGGTGAACTAAATTGGAGCTACTCTCCCCCCACTGGTACTCACCACAGACAACCGATGAGTTGACCAAGTTTTACTGTATTATCTGTATCTCTTACATGCTAATACATATTATTTGGGATTGTATTTCAAAAAAGACGCCACCATTTGCATTAGAAAATCTGCAATACAAACTTAATGAGTTATATTCATCATCAACTTTTGCGACCAGTTCATTCTTTTTTGTGATGATTATTGATATAAAGAATCCATTGAGATCTTCAGATGCTTTTATTTTTCCATTAATCGTGGCGTCATTGACTGGATTTATGATTTCCATCTCTGCTATTGTACCTAAGCGGCATAACATAAAATAGCCTTATATTCTTTACATCCTTAATTAACTATTGAATATAAAAAGCCACCGGTTAATACCAGCGGCTTATTTATTACGATAAAATTAATGTTTGATGATGTACATAGTGTGACTATATGCCACATCTTCAGGGTTAGTAATAGGATAGCCTTTTACCCATGGCTTAATTAAGCGTCCATTAGTGAATTGATATATTGGTGCTATCGGCACTTGCTCTGCAATAATTTGTTCGGCTTTATTATAGTCATCACTTAATGCTTTAGGGTTAGTCTGTTTACCCGCTTCACTCAATAAGCGGTCATAATCTGCACTGTTAAATTTGGCAATATTACCGCTGTGAGTAGATGTCAGCAGTGATAGAAATGTCGATGGCTCATTGTAATCCCCCACCCATGATGCACGAACCACATCAAAATTCCCGGTATTACGGCTATCAATGTATGTCTTCCATTCCTGGTTAATCATATTGACATCCACACCCAAGGTTTTCTTCCACATGGAGGCAATAGCAATAGCCAATTTCTGATTATTATCAGAGGTATTATACAACAGTGATAATTTTAGTGGTTTATCAGGGCCATAGCCTGCAGCATGTAATAGTGCTTTAGCTTGAGCATTTAATTCTTCCTGATCTTGCTGCTGCAACAAGTTCGCCACAGGGTGATAGCCCGCAGTAACGTCAGGCGTAAAGTGATAGGCTGGTTTCTCTCCGGTACCTAATACTTTTTCCGCAATAATTTTACGATCTATGGCATAAGATAGCGCTTTGCGCACTCGCACATCATTTGTTGGCGCACGCTGCGTATTGAATGCGTAATAATAAGTCCCTAATTGATCCGGTGTATAAACCTGCCCCGGAATATCTTTTAATAATTTTTGATATAAATTTTTCGGGAAGGACTCTGTAATATCAATGTCACCCGCTTGATAACGTTTAGTGGCATTGGCTTCCTGATTAATGGGAATAAACGTCACTTTAGTCAGCACAGTATGAGCATGGTCCCAATAATGGTTATTGGGGACTAACACTAACTTTTCATTCACTACCCTATCTTGTAATTTAAATGCACCATTTCCAACCAGATTACCCACTTTAGTCCAATCATTACCATATTTTTCAATTACAGTAGCGGGGACTGGGAATAAACTGAAGTTTGCCGTCAGGCTTGGGAAATAAGGTACCGGCTTGCTGAGTTTAACTTTAAGCGTATATTTATCAACCGCACTGACCCCAAGAGTCTCTGGTGGCATTTTCCCCGCAATAATCTGTTGCGCATTTTCCATTCCTGCCAGTTCTGCAAACCAGGCAAAAGGAGATAAACTTTTAGGGTCCACCAAACGACGCCAACTATAAACAAAATCTTGCGCCGTTACCGGTTCGCCATTGGACCATTTCGCATCTTTGCGTAAGGTAAATATATACGTTTGGTTATCTGCTGTTTGCCACTTTGCCGCCACGCCCGGAATTATTTGGCCGTGCGCATCTTGATTAACCAACCCCTCGAACAAATCTCTGGCAACCTGAGCCTCTATTAACCCGACCGCTTTCATCGGATCGAGGGAGGCTGGTTCATCTTTAATATGACGAACAATTTCTTGTTTTTCAGCCAGTACGGTGCCTGCAGGGACATCAGCAGCATTGGCTGCGCCCAGCGCTGTGCCAACTAATGCGGCACACAATGCATAACGGAAATAGCGCATAATTGATAACCTTTTCGTTGTTCCATTTCAGCGAAAGTGCAAAAGTCTAATAAGCATAAACTAGCAGATTAAACATCATAATAACGGCCGTCGAATACTCGATTTAGTGGCCATCTAATGCAGCCACAACCCAGCGCTACAATCACCAGCCAAATTTAACTTTCATCTTTTTTGAATCATTACCCAGTTTATTACCAAATATCTTATCTTATTGATTCAAAGTAATAATGTTAGATGCTATGTTGAATGTAATATAAATATATGCGAAATAACAGAGATTATCATGAGCCAACTTCGCCCCCGCACAGCACGGGGAAATCTGGTTACGCCAGGGAAACACTACGGCACATCCCTACTGGGAGCACCACTGCTTTATTTCCCTGCACTCAATCCATCAGTTGATACCGGCTTGATTATTGCTGGCACTCATGGTGATGAAAGTGCGGCAATTGTGGCCCTCTCCTGTGCATTGCGCAGCATCTCGCCACTACAGCAGCGCCATCACGTAGTCTTGGCGGTGAATCCTGACGGCTGCCAACTGGGGCTACGTGCCAATGCCAATGGCGTTGATCTTAATCGTAATTTTCCAGCTAAAAATTGGCAGGCCGGAGATACCGTCTATCGCTGGAATAGCGTAGCTGATGCACGCGACGTGGTGTTATCGACCGGGGAATACGCCAGTTCAGAACCGGAAACTCAAGCTTTGTGCACATTAATTGACCAGCTTTCCCCCAGTTGGGTCGTCTCATTTCATGAGCCGCTGGCCTGTATCGAAGATCCCGACAGTTCAGAGCTGGGAGCATGGCTCGCCGACAATTTTGAATTGCCACTGGTCACCAGTGTTGGCTACGCCACGCCGGGTTCATTTGGCAGTTGGTGTGCTGAGCGCAACTTACCTTGTATTACCGCGGAGTTGCCACCAATCTCAGCCGATGCAGCCAGTGAATGTTATCTGGCCGCATTGATTGATTTACTGACACTGACGGATTAAACCGATAAATCGATAGCCCCCGTAGAGAAGTGTAAGCCGTCATCGACATCGCGTTCCAACCAGGTTGGGCCGTCCAGATCGACAAAACGAGCGGCGGGTGCCAGTGGTAATGCGGCGCGGATCGCCCGTGACGTGCACAACATACAACCGAGCATAATGGCAAATCCCATCGATTTTGCCTGCTCGGCTAATAGCAACGCCTCAGTTAACCCGCCACTTTTATCCAGTTTGATGTTAACCATGTCGTAGCGACCAACCAGACCGGCTAAGTCAACCCGTGTATGACAGCTTTCATCGGCACAAATAGGCAGTGGATGGATAAAATTCTCCAATGATTCGTCCTTACCTGCGGGCAGTGGTTGCTCTAACATTGCCACGCCTAAATCTGCTAATAACTGGCAACGAGCCGCTAAGCCCTCTGGCTGCCAAGCTTCATTGGCATCGACGATTAAGGTCACTTCAGGGGCGGCACTGCGAATAGCGACTAAACGTTCAGCAATAAGATGGTCATCCAGCTTGATTTTTAATAGTTTAGCGCCAAGACGTGTTAATGCACTGGCACTGTATGCCATGGCTTCCGGCGTACCAATGCTGACAGTCTGGGCCATGGAAATTGCAGGGATCGCAGGGATATGGGCCCGCTGCCATAAACTTTGCTGATTCTGTAAGCACTCCAGTTGCCATAACGCGCAATCTACCGCATTCCTTGCCGCCCCGGCTGGCAAGAGCTGCTGCAGCTCCTCGCGTGAAATACCATATTCTATCGCACTTACCACCAGCGCCAACTGAGCCATCACCGAAGATTCACTTTCACCATAATGCGGATATGGCGTACATTCACCCAATGCACGGATACCCTCTTCCTCAATCTCGACCACCACAACTTTGGCTTCAGTACGGCTTCCGCGTGAAATAACAAACGCGGAGTGAAGAGGCCAGGCCTCAGGATAACAACGCATGGTTCTCATAAGGGTTCCTCGGCAGAATTCAGGCTTTGGCGTCAAGTGCGAGGACTTAACGTCAGTAAAATCTCAATTATTTGGCAAATTTCTCATATCCAAGCTGCCATTGTTACCTTAAACTGAACTTCGTGTTACACATCTGTAAAATGGAGCAAATAATGACACAGACAGTACATTTCCAAGGCAATCCAGTGACCGTTACCGGTCAACTGCCACAACCGGGCGATAAAGCTAAAGACTTTACTTTGGTAGCGAAAGATTTATCTGATGTTGCATTGAGCAGCTTCGTTGGCAAACGTAAAGTCCTGAACATCTTCCCGAGTATCGATACCGGTGTTTGTGCCGCATCCGTACGTAAATTCAACCAACTGGCTGGCGAACTTGAGAACACCGTCGTTCTTTGTATCTCCTCTGACCTGCCATTTGCTCAATCACGTTTTTGCGGTGCTGAAGGCCTGAGCAACGTTGTTACGCTGTCAACTTTACGTGGCGCAGAGTTCAAACAAGCTTACGGTGTAGCCATTACTGAAGGCCCATTGGCGGGTTTGACCGCACGCGCTGTCGTGGTTCTGGATGGTCAGGACAACGTGATCTACAGTGAGTTGGTTAACGAAATCACTACCGAACCAAACTATGATGCTGCTCTGGCGGCACTGAAGTAACCATCACGCCTTTGGTTTCATTAAAACTGAAGTCATGATGCAAACGGCTGACCCATTAGGTTCAGCCGTTTTTTTATCGCCACCGACGCTATTGTCTTTTTACTGAACGTTATGTGGCTTTAGCTATATCGCTAGCGAGCCAGCAACTTACTCTTCTTCACTTTCATCACTAGCAACTCGCTTACTGCTCAAGCCATATTCACGTAGCTTATTCGCAATGGCGGTGTGAGAAACCCCCAACCGTTTGGCCAGCTTACGTGTACTAGGATAATTGCGATAAAGGCGAGTCAAAACAGAGCGTTCGAAACGTTTGCTGATGTCATCAAGTGAGCCATCGAGAACTTCATCCCCAAGCGCAGCTTCAACTTCGAACTCCGGTAAAATGATATCTTGCGGCCGTAACTCAGACCCTTCCAACTGAGTCAGGGCGCGGTAGATAGCATTTTTCAACTGCCGCACGTTGCCAGGCCAGCCATAATTCGTCAGGAAGCTACTCAGTTCAGGGGCCAATTTGGGCCGCGGCACGCCTTGTTCGTCGGAAAAACGCGCCACAAACATCGCCGTCAGCGGCATGATGTCGGCCTGACGCTCACGCAATGGTGGCAAAGTGATGGTCAATACATTGAGGCGATAATATAAATCCTCACGGAATTCACCACGCTGTACCAACTCCACTAAATTCTTTTGTGTCGCGCAAATAACCCGCACATCGACATGCACCTCGTGCTCCTCCCCAACCCGGCGGAAAGTCCCGTCATTAAGGAAGCGCAACAATTTGATTTGCATGCGAGGCGACATTTCGCCGATTTCATCCAGCAGCACCGAGCCGCCATTAGCCTGCTCAAAGAAGCCCTTTTTGCCCTCAATGGCATTAGGATAAGCTCCCGCGGCATAGCCAAATAGCTCGCTTTCTACCACATCATCTGGCATCGACGCACAGTTTAAGCCGAGGAATGGCATTTTCCCGCGCGGGCTGCGCAGATGGCAGGCGCGCGCTAATAAGTCTTTGCCGGTGCCGGTATCCCCCACGAGCAATAAAGGTGCATCCAGCATGGCCAATTTACGTGCTTGTTCAAGTACCTGACGCATCTTCGTGCTGGTCGCAACAATCTGTTTAAATTCAGTATCGTCATTAACCGATAAAATTTGCAGCTGTTTGCCCATGCGCGCGGTGGATTTTAACATCACCACGGCCCCCACGGTCTGGCTCTGCTGATTTTCATCTTCAAGCTGAATCGGGGTGATTTCCATCAGGTAATCCTGATTATTGATCAACACCCGTTCAGTATGAGGCGCGGTTTCGCCCTCTTCAAACCAGCGGGCAAAGTTATACCCACCCAGCAAACCACCGGCCGTTTTATGGCGGATTTTCTCTTCATTAAGGGAAAATAACTCGCGAGCGGCAGGGTTGGCTAACTCAAGATTACCTTTCAAATCGATAGAAAATACAGGCTCGGGCATGGACTCAAGCAATGCCCGCAGCGAACGGTGTTCGCGCTCTGACGGCATGAAAGAGACGGTTCGGACATCAGTGACACCTTCAATGCGCCGAATATCCATCATTAAGGCGCTAAATACACTGAAGTCCAGTTGGGAGAAGTTCAGGTAAATGCGGCCAATCGGATCAATTTCGATCCCCCGTAAATCAATGCTGCGTAAAACCAAGAGATCAAGTAACTCTCTGGTGAGACCGAGTCGGTCTTCGCAAAAAACTTCCAAGCGCATCAGTATCGACCTTATATATGGCAGGTGCGGAATATCTGTCATGATAATACCCTGTCCCCCCGTGCTGATGAAGCAGTCTGTCAGCAAAAGTTGACAGGAATCGGCTTTTTGTTGTTTTTTTTGCTCGATAAAGCACAGAAAGGAAATATCATCAGCGCCTATAGCCGAACTATATAGCGGCATATTAGTTTTTATTCTAATAATTCAGAATAATATAATGCTTAATCGTGTCAAGCTCTTCGTCAAGCGCGAGTGACACTTTGCTTTGTATCGGCCAACTGGCTATAGTAGAGGTAGCCAATTGACCGAGGAGGTTACATGAGAGCATATCACCCAGCCCCAGCGACCAAAACAGACGCGCTATGGCGTGAGATTGGCTTGCCCGCCAGCCGCGGTCCTGTGTTGGTAGATAGCATCAAAATGGGTTTTTCTGTTGATGTTATCGACAGTATTCATCTATGGGCATCAATACCTAAAGCCGAAATATTACGTGCAACCGGGATTCCCAGCCGCAGCCTCACCCGCCGACGCACTCATGATGGTCGTTTTACCCCCGAAGAGAGTGAGCGAATTGCGCGTTTTGTCCGCGTAATGGATGCAGCCGTTGATTTGTTCGGTGGTGATAAAAACCGTGCCATCACCTGGATGTCGACCCCAATCAAAGGCTTGGGTCAGCGCAGCCCTGATTCTTTGCTGGAAACAGAAACCGGTGCACTGGAAGTTTGTGATTTAATTGGCCGGCTAGAGCACGGCGTATTTTCATAGTAGAAAGGACCGAGCTTTACGCATCGGGTACAGGGATAAGTAGTATTCTAACAGGGTGATTTTGCTATGAATGACCGCCTGATGGGCCGTTACTGATGATTTTCTACCGCATTGTGATGCGCCATTATCTGGCGTCAACCTGGACTGGCTACGGGGCAGAAATCTATGGCGGTCGCTGGAACCACAAGGGACATGCGGCTATCTACTTAGCCAGCAGTGTGTCGCTAGCGATGCTGGAAACCTTAGTGCATATTCAGGATAGCTCAACATTGAGTGAGTTCGAGCTATTCCAGATTGAGATAGATGACAGCAATATCATGTTGCTACAGCCGCAGGACTGGCCAACTGACTGGCGCAGTGATCCGGCACCGGTAGCCACAATGGATATTGGCACCGAATGGCTGGAGTCAGAATCATCACTTGGATTACTGGTTCCCTCTACTCTGGTGCCATCAGAAAATAACCTGCTGGTTAACCCTCGCCACCAAGACTTTCAAGCTTGCCTGACCAGTGTCAAGCCGCTCTCTTTTTCCTTTGACTCACGCCTAAAATAGTCTTCACAACCAAGGGTTAACGCTTATCACGGCTGACTAATCTTATCTTTTTTGGGCAAGGTGTTTTTCAGTTGGCTAATCAACTGGCGGCGGAAATCACCTAACTTAGGTTTATCCTCCCCCAACCAAGGTAATGGGCGACACAGTTCCATAGCTTTGATACCCAGTCTGGCCGTCAGCAACCCCGCCCCAATGCCTTGGGCAGCACGGGCTGATAGACGCGCAGCCAGATCCTGAGACAGCCAATCCATACCCACTTCACGCACCAATTCTGAAGCACCGGCAAAAGCAATGTTCAGCAGCACCAGGCGGAACAGCCTAATGCGGCTGAAATATCCCAGTTCAATGCCATACAAAGCCGCAATACGATTAATTAACCTGATATTACGCCAGGCAATAAAGGCCATATCCACCAGCGCTAATGGGCTAACGGCTATCATCAATGCGGATTCAGCAGCATAGCGGCTGATTTCGGCCCGCGCCTGATTATCCAGAGCTGGCTGTACCAATTTGGCATAAAGTTCAACGACTTCACGATCGTTATGGGTTTCATGCAGCGACGCTTGCCAGCGCTGTAATGCCGGATGCCCTTGATCCAGCCCAGCCTGACGTGCCAGTTTTTCACAAAACGCCCGCCCCTGACCAATCCCGTGGCTAACCAGCAGTTCGCGCGCGATATCACGTTCTTCAGCCCGTTGACGCAGCCGGTATAAGCGCCGCCATTCCGTCACTACCGAGCCAACGCCCGCCAACACAATCAGCCCCCCGGCAGTGGTAGCCCCCAGCGCTATCCAATCTTGTTGCTGCCAGGCTTGGTTAACCCATTGCACTGACTGAGCAATCACACTGACACCAAATAGCGCCACGCCGGCAGTGACCATTTTACGCCACAGACTACGTTTAGGTTTCAGTGCCGCATTAACTAGCCCTTCAACTCGGCCTTCTTCATTTTCTGCATCTAATTCCGGGGTGGCAGGATAGAAATTCTCGCTAGCTTGCTGGCTGAAATCCTGCGCCGCTTTTAATACCGGTTCATCCAGTGGTTGCAATGGCTGTTCAAAATCGATTCGAGGCTTTAACGGCTCGTTCATCGCAATTTATCTCCCAATAAAAATTCCATCACCGCATCAAGACGAATATGAGGCAATGGGCTGTCCACATTGACCGCCTGCGGGCGAAACTCATCAAAATGGAAGCCTTGCTGCTGCCAAAAAGCCGGGCCCGGTAAACGGGCTGGAACATCGCCGGGAAACACCGTCAGCGGCATACCATCACTCAGACGATGGCCCCGTAACGCCGGTATTTTCTGCCCTTGATGCTCGACAATGCCGCTCTCTGTTGCTTGTACCGAGGCCAACCCGACACAATCCATGCTAATCCCTTCGAAAGCCGCATTCTGCCAAGCTTCTTGCACCAGTTGCTGGAGCAAAGAAACCAAATTGGCATGTTGATCTGCCGTGACATGGTCAGCTTTGGTTGCCGCGAACATCAACTTATCAATACATGGTGAGAATAGGCGGCGGAATAAAGTACGCTTCCCATAATGGAAACTCTGCATCAATTGTGTCAGCGCCAAACGCATATCATTGAATGCCTGCGGCCCGCTGTTCAGGGGTTGCAAGCAGTCCACCAGCACGATTTGCCGGTCAAAACGCACAAAATGCTCTTTATAGAAACCTTTCACCACCGAGTTGCAATAATAGTTAAAACGAGCGCGTAACATCCCCAAATTGGAGTGTTTATCTGCTTGAGCTAACCGAGATTCACCTAGGCTGTTGACATCCGGCCATGGGAAAAACTGTAATGCAGGTGCGCCCGCCATATCGCCGGGTAACACAAATCGCCCTGGCTGAATAAAATGCAGCCCTTCATTTTTGCAACGAATCAGATAATCGGTATAGGCTTGTGCAATCGCTGCCAGTTGATTTTCGTCTGCCGGTGCCAGTGGATCACACTGCTGGCACAGTGCCAGCCAAGGCTCGGCCCACTTGGCACGATCACCTTGTAACAGCCCCGCCATCTGGCGCGACCAGCTTAAATAGTCCTGCTCCAGCATCGGCAAATCGAGTAACCATTCACCCGGATAATCGACAATTTCCAGATACAGCGTCGAAGTCTCTTTAAAGTGACGCAGCAACGAATCGCCAGAGCGAAAACGCAGCGCCAGACGAATTTCGCTGACGCCACGGGTGGGGGTTGGCCAGTTTGGCGGCGTGCCATATAAAGAGGCCAGCCCTTCATCATAAGTAAAACGTTGGATACCCAAGTCACGTTGCGGCACCCGTTTTACGCCGAGTAACCGCTCCTCGCGGACAGCAGAAAACAGCGGCAAACGCGCACCACTGTGGACATGAAGTAATTGATTCACTAACGAAGTGATAAAGGCGGTTTTCCCGCTGCGGCTCAGGCCGGTTACCGCTAACCGCAGATGACGGTCCATCCCACGGTTAACCAAAGACGTAATTTCATTTTGCAGTCGTTTCATGCTTCTCCTTGGCAAATTGGCCCGCAGCGGCCCCCATCGCCCGTTTTAACATAGGCTCCAGCATCATCAACAGCAACCAACGTAGGGGCTTACGGCTGACATTTTTTACTATCAAGCCTGCGGCACCGGCGGGGCCATAGGTCAGTGCGACAGTAAAAATAATTTTAGCTATTGTCGTTAATACTACACCGGCTCGCGTGCGGGCGAGGTTTTTGTTCATCTTCTTCCCCTCCGGCAAGCCGAAATTGGGATGACTCATCCCGTGATATTACAACTGACGAAAACGGCTGCGCACCCCGAAGGTCTCGGATGTGACATAGCGCTCGACCTGACGCAGACGCTGCTCACCTGCCCCCAACTCATACTCGAGCTGATCGAGAAGCTGCCTTGGCGTTGCTTCACGATGTTCGCTGAAACTGCTGGCGGGAGCCGGTTCCAACATAAAAGTCAGTACGATGTAGGCCACAATGGTAAACACGAACAGGCCGAAAAATAGTGATAAAACCACCATCACCCGAATCAAGCGTACCGGTATATCAAAATAGTGCGCCAAACCCGCACAGACCCCTTTGATCATGCCCTCTTCCGGTACCCGGTACAGTTTTTTGCTGCTGAGCCCATTAGCCATTATGACTGCCTCCAATCTGGATGCTGCGCATCAAGAATTTCTTCTAATGTCTGGATACGTTCGCGCATCCGGCGAGCATCATCAGTGAGTTGTGATAGGCGCTGCATATCCTGATGGCTGAGTTGAGCACCGCTTTGTTGGCGATTGCTGTAATGCAGCCATAACCAAATTGGTGCTACAAACAGCACAAAAATTGTCAGCGGTATGGCAAGAAACAGGATACTCATTCATTCCCCTTAATCATCTTTGCTAGCGGTTTTCCGCGTTTTATCATGGCAGGTCGTCGTTCGTTATCCCATCTGACGACCTGCACTGTGGTAGTAACATTACTCAGCTGAATTCATTTTTGCTTTCAGGGCAGCCAGTTGGTTGCTGATTTCGTCATCCGCTTTCAGCTCGGCAAATTGGCTTTCCAGTGATTTTTGTTTGCCAATCCCCACAGTTTCAGCCTCGGCTTCCATGTGGTCAATACGCCGCTCAAACTGCTCAAAACGCGCCATCGCCTCATCAAGTTTGCCACTGTCCAGTTGACGGCGAACATCACGGGATGATGCCGCAGCCTGATGGCGCAAGGTCAATGCCTGCTGTCTGGCGCGCGTTTCGGTCAGTTTGCTTTCCAGCTCGGTAATTTCATGCTTCATGCGGTCCAGTGTTTCATCCACTGTCGCCACTTCACGGGTTAGCGTGTCAATCAATGCCGCTACTTTCTGTTTTTCAATCAGTGCCGCACGTGCCAAATCTTCTTTATCTTTGCGCAGGGCCAGCTCGGCTTTATCCTGCCACTCTTGCTGCTGACTTTCGCTGTGATCAATGCGGCGCAGCAGCTGTTTTTTCTCTGCCAATGCGCGGGCCGATGTTGAGCGAATCTCAACCAGCGTATCTTCCATTTCCTGAATCATCAGCCGTACCAATTTCTGCGGGTCTTCGGCTTTATCCAGTAATGTATTGATGTTGGCGTTCACGATATCGGCGAAACGAGAAAAAATACCCATAATTTACATCCTCTTTTAACTTATTGGCTCTTTGAAATAGTGGCGTCTGATGACGCCTTGGCAGATAACTGTCTGGCAATAACACATTTCTTTCTTGGGTTAACTACAATCAAGAGTCGTGCCAACTTTTCACTAAAGTTAATGGACTGAAAAATAACAAAAAAAATTTTTGACTGTTTTAGGATAGAATGTAGATTAATAATTTTAACCAACTATTGGCGAATTTCACCATGAGTGAGCAATTAGAAAACCTGTTAGGCGAAGCAAACTCGTTTGTTGAGGTGCTGGAGCAAGTTTCTGGGCTGGCAAAGCTGAATAAGCCGGTATTGGTAATTGGCGAACGAGGGACCGGTAAAGAGCTTATTGCCCACCGCCTGCACTACTTATCCAATCGTTGGCAGGGGCCATTTATTTCGCTTAACTGTGCTGCCCTCAATGAAAACTTACTCGATTCTGAGTTGTTTGGTCATGAGGCCGGGGCTTTTACCGGGGCGCAAAAACGCCATTTGGGCCGTTTTGAACGGGCGGACGGCGGCACCCTGTTCTTGGATGAACTGGCAACCGCGCCGATGTTAGTGCAGGAGAAGTTATTGCGTGTGATTGAATATGGCCATCTGGAGCGCGTGGGGGGTAGCCAACCATTGCAGGTGGATGTGCGGCTGGTGTGCGCCACTAATGATAATTTGCCGGCGTTAGCGGCAGCAGGTAAATTCCGCGCCGATTTGCTCGACCGCCTCGCCTTTGATGTGGTGCAGTTGCCGCCTTTGCGCGAGCGCCAGCAAGATATCATGTTGCTGGCCGAGCACTTTGCCATTCAGATGTGCCGCGAATTAGGTCTGCCTCTTTTCCCTGGATTTACACCACTGGCGCAAGCCGAGTTATTGGAATACCGCTGGCCCGGTAATGTGCGTGAGCTTAAAAATGTGGTCGAGCGCTCGGTATATCGTCACGGCGACAGCAGCCAGCCACTGGGGAATATTATTATCAATCCCTTTGCCAGCCGCTTGGGTACTGAAAATGAGGCTATTGCGCATCATGATACCCATGGGGTGGCCGACTCATCGTCAGAGTTACCCACTCTTCCTATCGATCTTAAACAGTGGCTGCATAGCCGTGAACAACAGATGTTAAAGCACGCGCTAGAACAGGCGCGATTTAATCAACGTAAGGCGGCGAGTCTGCTGGGTCTGACATACCATCAATTACGCGGCATGCTAAAAAAACATGCCATGCTGGCAGGAGAAAATGATCAGCAGTAAAGGCGAGATTAGCTGGATAGCTTTATAGCAGGCAAAAAAAAGGCCAGCACCCGAGCTGGCTTAAAAAACACTGGAAGCAATGTGAGCAATGTCGTGCTTTTCTGTCAAAAGCCTAAAATCACTGACTTTATCCCGAAGAGCAAAATGATGATAATAGTTATCAATAGCACTTGCAAACACTTTGTTGAGAATTTTTCTCATTCCCATACTGATTCTGATGGAATTATGTGCAGCGAATACCCGAAATCCCCTCTCTGCTTGTTATGCCGCTATGATTTCCTATTGAGGAAACAATAATTTGCTTTTTATTTCACTCAATTGCTGTAATAAGCAGCAGATGGCGTATTTGTTGCTCTCAATGAATAGTTGTTTTGCTCAATGGATTGGGGGGCGTGCCAGATTACGGTACACTAAGAACATTGCTTACTGACTGCGAAAGCGTATATGCGTGCTTTACTGATTTGGATGCTGTCGCTGGCTTGCCTTGCGACTCCCGCGCTGGCGCAACCTGCCCCAGCCGCCGAACCCACTCAACCACTGCCGGATATCCGTCAGCGTGGTTTTGTTTATTGTGTCAGCGGGATACTCAATACCTTTAACCCACAGATGGCCAGCAGCGGATTAACAGTCGATACCTTGGCTGCTCAGCTTTATGACCGGCTGCTGGATGTCGACCCTTATACCTATCGGTTAATCCCGGAGTTAGCCGAAAGCTGGCAAGTGCTGGATAACGGCGCGACTTATCGTTTTCATTTACGCAAAGATGTCCCTTTCCAGACCACCGACTGGTTCTCTCCCACTCGGAAGATGAATGCCGATGATGTAGTGTTCAGTTTTCAGCGCGTGTTTGACCCGCAGCACCCCTACCATGACGTCAATGGCGGCGAATATCCCTATTTTGACAGTTTGCAATTTGCCGATGCAGTACAAAGTGTCAAAAAACTGGATGACTATACGGTTGAATTTAAACTAAAAGCGCCCGACGCCTCCTTCCTGTGGCATTTAGCAACCCATTATGCGCCGGTGCTGTCGGCCGAATATGCCGATGTCTTAACTAAAAAGGGGCGACAGGAGCAGATCGACCGCGAGCCTGTGGGTACCGGTCCATTCTTATTGAATGAATATCGCTCTGGTCAATATATCCGGTTATTCCGCAATAGTGCCTATTGGAAAGGTTTGCCGCGCATGCCTCAGGTGGTGATTGACTTAGGTGCCGGTGGCACTGGCCGTCTCTCTAAATTACTGACCGGTGAGTGTGACGTGCTGGCTTATCCCGCGGCCAGCCAGTTATCTATTTTACGTGATGACCCGCGCTTGCGGCTGACACTGCGCCCGGGGATGAATGTCGCCTATCTGGCCTTCAACACCCGTAAACCGCCACTCAATAACCAGCGCGTGCGCCAGGCCATAGCTTTATCTATTAATAACCAGCGTTTGATGCAATCTATCTATTACGGCACCGCCGAGACGGCAGCATCTATCTTGCCGCGCGCATCATGGGCTTATGATAGCCAAGCTCAAGTCACTGAATACAATCCGGAAAAAGCCAAGGAAATACTCAAAGAGCTGGGTATCACTAAGCTGCAACTCAATTTATGGGTACCTACCGCGTCGCAATCCTACAACCCTAGCCCATTAAAAACGGCGGAGCTAATTCAGGCGGATTTAGCACAGGTGGGAATTAGCGTGAATATTGTGCCGGTCGAGGGCCGTTTCCAAGAGGCGCGGCTGATGGAGATGAGTCACGACCTGACGCTATCTGGCTGGTCAACCGACAGTAATGACCCAGACAGTTTCTTCCGCCCATTATTAAGCTGTGCAGCAATTCGTTCGCAAACAAACTATGCTCACTGGTGTAACCCGGAGTTTGATGATCTGCTGCAAAAAGCATTACGTTCCCAGCAATTGTCGGCACGTATTGATTATTATCAGCAAGCCCAGCGTATTCTGGAGCAACAGTTGCCGCTGCTGCCATTGGCATCATCCTTGCGGTTACAAGCATACCGCTATGATATTAAAGGTTTGGTACTCAGTCCGTTTGGCAATTCTTCTTTTGCTGGCGTGTTCCGCGAGAGCGATGAGGGCAAAAAGCCATGATCATCTTCACCTTACGGCGCTTATTACTGCTAATGATAACTCTGTTTATGTTGTCGCTGGTCAGTTTTAGTTTGAGCTACTTTACCCCTCATGCGCCCTTAAATGGCGCAGCGCTGCTGGATGCCTATCGTTTCTATTTCAGTAGCTTGTTGCAGTGGGATTTCGGCGTTTCCAGCATTAATGGTCAGCCTATCAGTGAGCAGCTACGCGAAGCTTTCCCAGCCACCATGGAGCTGTGTGTTTTAGCCTTTACCCTGGCGCTGTTTGTCGGCATTCCGTTGGGCATTATTGCCGGGGTGATGCGCGGCAAATTTGCTGATATCGCCATCAGTTCTATTGCTCTCATCGGCTTCTCAATTCCCGTGTTTTGGCTGGCGCTGTTATTGATGCTGTTCTTTTCGCTGCATTTGGGATGGCTACCGGTATCAGGGCGTTTTGATCTGCTCTATCAGGTAAAACCGGTCACCGGGCTGGCATTAGTCGATGCCTGGCTCTCACCCTCACCTTATCGTAAAGAGATGATGCTCAGTGCGCTTCAGCATATGATCTTGCCCATCACCGCACTGGCGGTGGCTCCTACCACCGAAGTTATCCGCCTGATGCGCACCAGCACCGATGATGTTATCGGGCAAAATTATATCAAAGCGGCAGCCACCCGTGGCTTATCAAGATTCACCATTATTCGCCGCCACGTGCTGCATAATGCGCTGCCGCCGATTATCCCGAAATTAGGATTACAATTCTCAACCATGCTGACACTGGCGATGATAACCGAAGTGGTCTTTAACTGGCCGGGGTTGGGCCGTTGGCTGATTAACGCCATTCGTCAGCAAGATTACGCCGCTATCTCTGCCGGTGTGATGGTGGTGGGTTCGTTGGTCATCGTCATTAACGTCCTGTCAGATATTCTGGGCGCAATGATGACGCCGCTAAAGCATAAGGAATGGTATGCCCTTCGATAATGTCTACCGCGAGAAGAAAATGCCCAGCCCGTTGCTGTATACCTGGCGGCTGTTCTATTCTGATGGCTTGGCGATGGTGGGTTTCTACGGGGTTGTTGGCCTGTTGTTGCTGTGTGTGCTGGGCAGTACATTGGCCCCCTATGCCCTCGACCAACAGTTTTTAGGTTATCAATTACTGCCACCCTCTTGGTCTCGCTATGGCAATGTCTCTTTCTTCCTTGGCACTGACGATTTAGGCCGCGATATATTAAGCCGCTTATTGGCGGGTACAGCCTCTACTTATGGCTCCGCGCTGCTCGTCACTGTCGCCGCAGCACTGTGTGGCGTGGTGCTCGGTGTCTTTGCCGGTATTACTCATGGCTTCCGCTCCGCGATCCTGAATCATATTCTGGATACCTTGCTCTCTATTCCTTCATTACTGCTGGCTATCATTGTTGTGGCCTTTGTCGGCCCGAGTTTAGAGCATGCCATGTTCGCCGTGTGGCTAGCATTATTACCGCGAATGGTTCGGACTATTTATAGCGCTGTTCATGATGAGTTGGATAAAGAGTATGTGATTGCGGCCCGTCTGGACGGCGCTTCCACTCCGCATATTCTGGCCTATGCCATTTTGCCCAATATTGCCTCGGTGTTAGTGACGGAGTTTACCCGCGCCCTTTCGATGGCCATTTTGGATATCGCCGCCTTGGGCTTTCTCGATTTAGGCGCGCAGTTACCTTCGCCGGAATGGGGTGCCATGCTGGGTGATTCACTGGATTTAGTCTATGTTGCCCCTTGGACGGTGATGCTGCCCGGCGGTGCCATTTTAGTGAGTGTGTTGTTGGTAAACCTGTTAGGTGATGGTATGCGCCGAGCGATTAATGCGGGGGTGGAATAATGCCGTTACTTGATATTCGTAACCTCACTATTGAATTTATGACCTCTGAGGGCATGGTAAAGGCGGTTGACCGCATTAGCATTACTCTGACAGAGGGGGAAGTCCGTGGATTAGTGGGTGAATCTGGCTCAGGTAAGAGTTTGATTGCCAAAGCTATCTGCGGAGTCAGCAAAGATAACTGGCGCATCACCGCAGACCGTTTTCGTTTTGACGATATTGACCTGCTGCAATTGACCCCACGTGAGCGGCGTAAGGTGATCGGCCATAATATTTCGATGATTTTCCAAGAGCCGCAATCTTGTCTGGACCCTTCCGAAAGTATTGGCCGACAACTACAGCAAGCCATCCCCGGCTGGACGTATAAAGGCCGCTGGTGGCAGCGATTTCATTGGCGTCAACGGCGCGCGATAGAGTTGCTGCACCGGGTGGGGATCAAAGACCACAAAGATATTATGCGCAGCTACCCTTATGAGCTGACCGAGGGTGAATGCCAAAAAGTTATGATTGCTATCGCTCTGGCAAACCAGCCACGGCTGCTGATCGCCGATGAACCGACCAATGCGATGGAACCGACCACCCAGGCACAAATTTTCCGCCTGCTGGCGCGGCTGAATCAGAACAACAACACCACTATTTTGCTCATTAGCCATGATTTGCAGATGATGAGCAAATGGGCGACCCGGGTTAATGTGCTGTATTGCGGTCAAACCGTGGAAAGTGCCGTTTGTGAAGATCTGCTGGCGGCCCCGCATCATCCCTATACTCAAGCCTTGATCCGCGCCATGCCCGATTTTGGTCGTTCTTTGCCACATAAAAGCCGCTTGAATACTTTGCCGGGAGCCATTCCATCACTGGAGCATTTGCCGATCGGCTGTCGTCTGGGGCCACGTTGCCCGTATGCACAAAAAACCTGCATTGAAACGCCGCGCTTGCGATTGGTTAAAAACCACGCCTTTGCCTGCCACTTCCCCTTAAATTTGGAGGAGCAATAATGGCCGAGACGCTGCTCGAAGTCCGTAACCTGAGCAAAACCTTCCGCTATCGCACCGGGTTATTTCGCCGCCAACATGTAGAGGCGGTTAAATCCGTCAGTTTTACCTTACGTGAGGGACAAACACTGGCGGTTATTGGTGAGAATGGCTCGGGTAAATCCACACTGGCGAAGATGCTATCAGGCATGATTGAACCGACTGACGGTGAGTTGCTCATTGACGACCATCGTCTGGTTTATGGTGATTACGCCTATCGTAGTCAACGTATCCGTATGATTTTCCAAGACCCTAGCACCTCACTGAATCCGCGCCAACGTATTGGTCAACTGCTGGATGCGCCACTGAAGCTGAACACGGATTTAGACTCAGCCGCCCGTGAGCAGCGCATTTATCAGACTTTACGTCAGGTGGGGCTGTTACCTGATCACGCTAATTACTATCCTCATATGTTGGCTTCAGGCCAGAAGCAGCGTATCGCGCTGGCGCGGGCACTCATTTTGCAACCCAAAGTGATTGTTGCCGATGAAGCGCTAGCCTCACTGGATATGTCCATGCGCTCGCAGATTATTAATCTGATGCTGGAGTTACAGGAAAAGCACGGAATATCTTATATTTATGTGACTCAGCACTTAGGCATGATGAAGCATATCAGTGACCAAGTGATTGTGATGCATGAAGGGGAAGTAGTGGAACGTGGCAGCACCGCTGAAGTGTTGGCGGCGCCGCTGCATGACCTGACCAAACGCTTAATTGCCAGCCATTTTGGTGAAGCATTGACCGCCGATGCCTGGCGGCGGGATTCCGGCAATTTTTAATACTGCCACGCGACGAATTCTGCGTGGAGAGGCCTCAATACAGTACCGGCTCAATATCGCGCCCGGTTAATGTACACAAAAGGATTATTGCTATGGGTTTTCTTACCGGCAAACGCATTCTGATAACAGGTGTCGCCAGCAAATTATCAATTGCTTATGGCATTGCCCAGTCCATGCACCGCGAAGGGGCTGAATTGGCCTTCACCTATCAGAATGACAAATTAAAAGGTCGCGTTGAAGAGTTTGCGGCGGCACTCGGTTCCAAACTGATTTTCCCTTGCGACGTCGCGCAGGATGAGAGTATTGAGCAGCTGTTTACTGACTTAGGCCAAGCTTGGCCGAAATTTGATGGTTTCGTGCACTCGATTGGTTTTGCTCCAGCGGATCAGTTAAAAGGTGACTATATTGATGCCGTCACCCGCGAAGGTTTTGGCATTGCGCACGACATCAGCTCATACAGTTTTGTCGCTATGGCAAAAGCTTGCCGTACCATGCTCAACCCGAACGCGGCCCTGCTGACCCTGACCTATCTGGGTGCTGAACGTGCTATTCCAAACTATAACGTAATGGGCTTGGCAAAAGCCTCTCTGGAAGCCAACGTGCGCTATATGGCTAATGCGATGGGGCCAGAAGGCATTCGTGTCAATGGCATTTCTGCGGGGCCAATTCGCACACTGGCAGCTTCGGGTATTGATAGCTTCCGTAAAATGCTGGCACATTGTGAAGCGGTAACCCCTATTCGTCGCACCGTCACCATTGAAGATGTCGGTAATCCGGCCGCATTCCTGTGTTCCGATTTAGCCGCAGGCATCACCGGTGAAATCCTGCATGTTGATGGCGGTTTCAGTATTGCGGCAATGAATGAGTTGAACCTGAAGAAACCAGAGTAATCGCCCACCACCGGCTAAGTAAGGTCACGCCCCGCTTTGTCATCCGCGACCTATCCGGCGCGGATTTTTTCTATTTTCCTCATCCATTAGTCAATTACTGACTAACGTAACAACATTTTTGTTATATATAATAATATGTTATTACTTTTGGTTATGGATTATGGTTTAACATTATTTTATCTCGCAAACCCAATCAGCAATGATATCCACTGTGTTCACTCCTCAAAACAACAGGATATATTGCCGATGTCGAATCCTTGCACTTTGCATTGCTCCCAGCCAGATACCGCACTAATCCGCTACTCACATCCGGCCGGTCATTCAGTTGTGATTACCCCACTGCTGCCTTTCACACTGGCATGTTGCTGCCCCTAACGGAGGTCACTATGGTGCAATTTAGACGCCACGATAATGCCCATTGGTATCATGAAACTCAACGTAGCGGCGGGAGCCTCGCGGCGTCAGCCAGCGATGAAAGTTACTGTGCTAATAGTAGTAATATCAGCAACCGCCACCATGATGAGAACACCACTGAGCAAGGTATTTTTCTGCTCGGCCTAGCCGAGAGTGTTCCCGCCGTACTAGATGACGCATTGCAGCATCACGCCCTTATCTTACGGGCTTCAGATGCGATGTATCAGGCGCTTTTCCCGGCGATTGTCGAGCCAGATCACGACCATCGATTCTCGCTCTATGACCGACTAAGTAGCGCATTGACCGTCGCGCAGGTGACCGGCGTTCAACGTTTGTGCAGCCACTATGCCGCGCGTCTCACCCCGCTTTCCAGCCCGGATGCATCGCGGGAAAGCAATATGCGGCTAACACAAATTACCCAATATGCTCGCCAACTCGCCAGCCAGCCGACCTTAATCGATAGGCACGCACTGCAACAATTAGCCGACGTAGGCTTGAGCAACGCAGATATTATTGTTTTATCGCAGGTAATTGGTTTTGTGGGTTATCAGGCCCGAGTCGTAGCCGGTTTTTCGGCTCAGGCCGGCTATCCGACTGTCATGTTGCCCGGTTTCCCGCGCATGGAAGATGCCAGCGCAAGTCAGTTACCGGAGATTGACTCTCTATGGCAAGGTTGGTTGCCGGGATTAACAGCAACAGCGACTGAAGAGCCACAGGTTAATCCTGAGCTGACACTGAACCAATTATTGGCACTCCACCCACTCAGTTCACATGCTTATCATGCGATTACCGCGCAGGCTCAAAACCTTCAGTTAGTGACCGTCGATTCAGCTGCCACGGCTTGGCAACAGTGGATAGCACTGGTCAGTGGCCGGATCAACGGCAGCCGCTACTGTCAGGCGCGTCATCAACACCATTTGCAGCAATGGGCCGGGAATTCATCATTACTGGCGGCGCTACAGGCCGGGATTGATTGCGCGCTGGCAAGCCAAGCAGATAAGCAAATCACCCACCAGCTTATTTATGTTACTGCCGAATTGACCCGCGCACCGGAACGTTTTAGCCCGCAGCACGTCAGCCCATTGCTCGCCCTTGGCATCAGCAATGAACAATTACTGAGTATTATCTTTAACGTGGCAACCGCAGGCTGGACCAACCGCCTCCGCCACACGTTAGGGCAAGCCGTTTGATGCTCATCCATACTGCTGGTCATCAAGCTTCGTGAGTCGCTAGCCACGCGTGGGCAACATCAAAGAAATGCTGAGCCAGTGGTGTGACTCGCCCTGGCTCAGCCACGACCACGGCGGCATGTCGGCTCATCTTAGGAATATCCACTGGCCGCCGCTGTAGTGCTGGCGACATATCCGGCAACAAACTGCCCTGAGGGAACAACCCGCAGCCCAGCCCGACAAAAACACCTTGTAACAACTGGAAAATTGAGGTGCTTTCCAGCCGGGCATGCAATGACAGCCCCGCATCGCGAAAGCTGTTATCCATATAGCGGCGAAAATAGCGGCTAGGCTCCGTTAAACAGAGTGGTAAGGCGGCTGTTTGCGCCAATGTCAGCGGCTCAGTACCAACCAAATCAGGGAAATGCTCGGGATGAAACACCACATCAACACCGCTATCAACTAAAGGCTGAACCTGAAAATGCAATTCTTTCAATGTGTTCAGTTCAAAAAAGCCAATGCCGACATCCACTGAGTGACCGGTCAACGCCTCGAGCAGCTGATCCGCACTTAATACTGAAACCCGATAGTCCAGATGGGGATAGTGCTCGCTGGCGCTTTTCAGCAAACGCGCCAGTGAAATACTGCATTGTGGCACCACACCAATACGCAGCGTGCCATTTAACCCATTTTTGAGTGACTCAACTTCTAGTTTTAGCCCTTGATAGACCGAGACAATCTCCCGCGCCCAAGCTAAAACACGCTCACCTTCCGCCGTAAATCCTTCAAAGTTATTGCCACGGTTTATCAGGGCCACTCCCAGCTCCCGCTCCAGATTTTTCAAGCGCATCGACAGTGTCGGCTGACTAACGAAGCTGGCTTCAGCCGCGCGGCCAAAGTGTTTTTCGCGCTCTAAATTACAGAGATAGATAAGCTGTTTGATATCCATACAATACTCAGATTTTTACGATTACCGGCAGTATATCATTGTGCTCGCACCCTATGTTTTGCCCTTGGGGTGCTTTTAGGTGAAAAAATTTACACAACTCTCTGATCCAGATCCCAGTTTAACTCGCGGCTCAGGTTTTTACCTGGTTAACATTTAAGCTAACTTTGGATAATTTCAGACTTTTCCATATAAGCACAATATTGGTTTGGTTATTCACATACAGATAACTATATGAACCATAAATTAGCCAAATAGCAGAATATATCACTAAATAAAATCAGTTCAGCTTTTAATCAAAACAAAAATTCGCCAAACAGCCAAAACATAAACGTTAATACTGCATAACATTTGTAACATGGTTACATCGAACTGAGAGGGATATATGTAACAGAACATTACAAAAGCCTTGTCTCGTTGACAAAGATAGTGAACATTAACCGCCGCCAAACATCTTATAACAACGCAAAAGGATGCCATCCGCGCATTCACTTTTGTATTTCCTGTCATTTATGGCCGGTAGTGAAAAACAGAGGTTTCTCGTGTCAACAGCAAACAGCAATCAACAACCACCAAACAGTGAACAGCCCGAAAACATCAGCATGAATGCTTTCAAGCAGCCGAAAGCGTTCTATCTGATCTTTTCTATAGAGCTTTGGGAACGTTTTGGTTATTACGGCCTGCAAGGGATCATGGCCGTTTATCTGGTCAAAATGCTCGGGATGAGCGAAGCCGATTCCATCACGTTATTCTCTTCCTTCAGCGCACTGGTTTATGGCTTTGTGGCCATCGGTGGCTGGTTAGGTGATAAGGTTCTCGGCGCGAAACGTGTCATCGTGCTCGGCGCACTGACATTGGCTGTGGGCTATACCATGATCGCCTACTCGGGTCATGACATTTTCTGGGTTTATCTGGGCATGGCGACCATTGCTGTTGGTAATGGTTTGTTTAAAGCTAACCCATCCTCCCTGCTCTCAACCTGCTATAACAAAGACGACCCGCGTTTGGACGGTGCATTCACCATGTACTATATGTCCGTCAATATCGGTTCGTTCTTCTCTATGCTGGCAACACCATGGTTAGCCGCTAAATATGGTTGGAGCGTGGCATTCTCTCTCAGCGTAGTGGGGATGTTGATCACTCTGGTGAACTTCTGGTTCTGCCGTAAGTGGGTGAAAAACCAAGGTTCTAAACCTGACTTTGCACCATTGCAGTTTAAAAAATTACTGATGGTACTGATTGGCGTGGTTGCATTGGTTACCCTGTCTAGCTGGTTGTTACATAACCAAATTGTGGCGCGCTGGGCACTGGCACTGGTTTCACTGGGCATTATCTTTATCTTTGCCAAAGAGACGTTTTCTCTGCACGGGACAGCACGTCGCCGAATGATTGTGGCGTTCCTGTTGATGCTGGAAGCCGTGGTGTTCTTTGTGCTGTATAGCCAAATGCCAACCTCACTGAACTTCTTTGCTATTCACAACGTTGAGCATTCAATCTTTGGCATTGCTTTTGAACCAGAACAATATCAGGCACTGAACCCATTCTGGATCATGGTTGCCAGCCCAATATTGGCCGCTATCTATAATAAAATGGGCGACCGCCTGCCAATGCCACATAAGTTTGCTTTCGGCATGGTGCTTTGTTCTGCGGCATTCCTGGTCTTGCCATGGGGCGCAAGCTTCGCTAACGAGCACGGTATCGTCTCCGTCAACTGGCTGATTCTGAGCTATGCACTGCAAAGTATCGGTGAATTAATGATTTCTGGCCTCGGTCTGGCGATGGTTGCACAGCTGGTTCCTCAGCGTTTAATGGGCTTCATCATGGGGTCATGGTTCCTGACCACTGCGGCGGCAGCCCTGATCGCCGGTAAAGTCGCGGCATTGACCGCTGTACCAAGTGATATCACCGACGCCCATGCATCACTGGCTATCTACAGCCACGTGTTTATGCAGATTGGTATTGTCACCGCCGTCATCGCCGTACTGATGATGCTGACTGCGCCAAAACTGTATCGCATGACATTGGCACCGAGTGACAGCAAGAAAGCCACCCCGGTAACAGCAGCATAATTATCTGACTAACTAACAGCGCTCCTCTGGGGCGCTGTTTTTATTTTTACGCTTGCCAACGACGTTCCTACGCCAAACTGGAAATTTCCATCCTCCCACCTAATATTTCCTAAACACTGCCCCTGCTCAATCCTTTAAGTGACAACCATCCATTTAGAAAATACATTTGGTCTATAACAAGATTTTTTACTCACCTCTGAGGGTATCGATGAAGACTGCATTGCTTAGCAAAACAAAACTCCGCCAAACATTACTGGCGCTGTCAGTTGTCGGGGCCAGCACTCTGGCTCTCAGCCTGCCGACGATCAGTAGCGCCGCAGCGCCCGCCCAGCAGCAAACACAGGTTCCCGGCTACTACCGGATGGCATTAGGGGATTTTGAAGTCACGGCTATCTATGACGGTTATATAAAACTGGGCACTAATCTGCTGAAAGATATCAGCGAAAAAGATATCCAAACGCTGCTCTCCAGTATGTTTATTGATAGCACTAACGGCGTGCAGACAGCGGTAAATGCTTTCTTGATTAACACCGGCAGTCACTTGGTGTTAGTTGATGCTGGCGCGGCACAATGTTTCGGGCCGACACTCGGGGTAGTGGTGGATAATATTCGCGCCGCAGGTTATCAGCCGGAACAGATTGATACCGTGCTACTGACTCACCTGCACCCCGACCATGCTTGTGGCATCAACAATCAAGGCAAAGCCGTGTTCCCCAACGCCACGGTCTATGTGTCAAAAGGGGATGCGGATTTTTGGTTGAATAAAGACGTCGCCAGTAAGGCACCACCAGAGCACCGCCCAATGTTTGAAAAATCAATGGAGTCGGTTGCCCCTTATGTCGCCAATAATAAGTTAAAAATATACACGGCGGGTGAAACCCTACTCCCTGGCGTCAAAGTGGTGCCGACTCCGGGCCATACACCGGGCCATACCTCATATCTTTTCTCTTCAAAAGGTGACAATTTGCTGGTTTGGGGGGATATCGTGCACAGTCACTCCATTCAATTCGCACATCCGAATGTCTCTTTAGAGTTTGATTCTGATAGCAAACAGGCCATTGCAACCCGCAAAGCCATTTTTGCTGAAGCCGCGAAAGACAAACTGTGGGTAGCCGGTGCTCATCTTCCGTTCCCTGGCCTCGGCCATGTTCGGGCTGATAAAGTCGGTTACACTTGGGTGCCAGTGGAATACAGCCCACTGATTGAGAAAAAATAAAGCAATACGGCTTAATCCGCTGAGATTAAAAACCGCCTTTCACTCTTGGGCGGTTTTTTTCAAGTTGATCATGGGCAACTTAGTTATCTGACCATACCGCCAATTGATAACCATCTGGATCGGTAAAGTGGAAACGTCGTCCACCTGGAAAAGCAAAAATAGGCACCACAATTGGCGCACCCGCCGCTACCAGACGTTTTTGCGTCTGTTCTAAATTATCTGCATACAGAATAATTAGCGGCCCGCCATTAGGCTGAACCTCACTTAAGGTAGTAAAACCCCCAGTCAACCGGCCATCAGTAAACTCACAGTATCCCGGCCCGTAATCAGTAAACTGCCAGTTGAAAACCGTGCCATAAAACGCCTTCGAACGGGCAATGTCACTGACAGCAAACTCTATGTTGTCGATCCGACTATCATTTCCCTGAATACCCATTAGCTGCTCCTGTGGTGAGTTCATTGATATGGTTAATGACCTATCTTAGGTATTTAAGCTATTGATGTCTGCAATCCTCTCCCACTTGTGCGTGAACAGCATCACATTATGACAGTGTAAAAAACGAACTATACTGATCTTAGGTCGTGTGGCATTAAACCCCATCCCCCAGTGCTATGGGGATGATATTTGTCTGTTATTCGCGGCCGGTAGCGGGCAAGGAGGTGACTTATGATCAACCATGTATGGGGGCTTCTGACCCATCCCAGTCAGGAATTGCAGCAAATCAAGCATGAAGGTGAAAGTGTCCAGCACCTGTATGCTCATCACGTACTGTTGATGGCCGCTATTCCGGTGATTTGCGCGTTTATCGGCACCACGCAAGTGGGCTGGAATTTCGGTGATGGCCAGAGCATAAAACTGACACCCCTTACCGCGCTCTATTCCGCCATTATTTTCTATGTTTTGATCCTGGCCGCCGTCGCCCTGATGGGCCGCGTGATTTACTGGATGGCGCGCCGCTATGAAAGCCGCCCCAGTTGGCAAAGTTGTACCCTGTTCGCCGGTTATGCCGCGACACCGATGTTTTTAGCGGGTGTGGTGGCCCTCTACCCTATTATTTGGCTGTGTTTGCTGGTGGGGATTGTGGCACTTTGCTATGCCGGTTATCTGATGTATCTGGGGATCCCTACCTTCTTGAATATTGACCGACAAGAGGGATTTATCTTCTCCGGCTCCACCTTTGCCATTGGCGTTTTAGTATTAGAGTTACTCCTTGGCCTGACCGTTCTACTGTGGGGCTACGGTTCACGATTGCTATAGCCAATAGGCTTCGCACTCGCTTTTTCTTCACTCCTGGTCTTGCTACTACTACCCGCTTTGCGAAATTTTTCGTAAAGCGGGGTTCTTTATTTCCTATTTGAAACCGTTAACAGGCTTTTATGGTAATTAATGTCGCCTGGATCGCAATCTCTTACATCCCCGTACAGCATAAGGTTGTACACTGTGTAGGACTGATGCAAACAAGGCAAAAAAAATGAAAAAGCTGACATTAAAAGAAATGACCGAAAGTGAGCAACGTGACGTCAAAACGCAACTCGATAAAGCCAGGATCAATTTAGGAAGGGCATTAACCAATTCAGAACAAAATAAAGTCAAAGACGAAGCAATAGAAAAAATCATGCACGCCAGAGAACAAGTCGCCAAGTTAACCCGCGTCGAAAGAAAAACCAAAAAAACAGCACCAAGCACCACCACTTTTAGCTGGTCAGCATCGATCAGCACCCGTCCACCACGGTAATTAATTTCCACTGACAGAAATTAGCTGTCATGGATGACCTACAGCGGGGAAGTCCTCTCCGCTGCGGGCACTTTATTTCTTGCACCACATTGATTTCTATTCCCACTGTTATTTTCCGCATAATTATCTTACGTCGCTAGCTGCATTTTTCTCTCGTCTGCCTTAGGATTAAGGAAGCTTTTTTCTTTCAGTGCTCTATTAAGGAGTTTGTGATGAAATTGTTCTATAAACCCGGTGCCTGTTCTTTATCTCCGCATATCGTATTACGTGAAGCAGGATTGGACTTCAGTATTGAAAGCGTCGATCTGGCGACCAAAAAGACTGAAACGGGTGAAGACTATTTAAGCATCAATCCCAAAGGACAGGTCCCCGCGCTGCTGCTGGATGATGGTAGCCTGCTAACTGAAGGTGTGGCTATCGTGCAATATTTGGCGGATAAAGTGCCAGATCGCCATCTGATTGCCCCATCAGGTACCCTTTCCCGCTACCATGCCATTGAGTGGTTAAACTTCGTTGCGACTGAATTACATAAAGGTTTCAGCCCACTGTTTAATTCAAAAACACCTGAAGAGTATAAAGCGATTGCTCGTGAGCGGCTAGATAAGCAATTCAGTTATGTCGATAGCGTATTAGCACAGCATGATTATCTGTTAGGCAAAAAATTCAGTGTAGCTGACGCTTATCTATTTACCGTCACCCGCTGGGCCAATGCGTTGAAGCTTGAAATTAAGCAACGCAGCCATTTAGATAAATTTATGGCACGAGTGGCTGAACGCCCAGCAGTAAAAGCGGCATTAGCCGCCGAAGACGCGAAGAAATAAGAGATTAAATTAAGAGCAGCGCCCCTCTTTAAGGGGCGCTTGATATAAATGGCAGCTTATCTACCCAATAGATTTCGTATTGCAGCAAGGCGGCAACTGAACGAATCCACTGGAGCTTAGTTCACTAAGTCACTGGGATGAGTGCACGTAGCTAACAACTCTGCGACTTCAAATACTAAGGGGATTGGCGGTGAACTGGCATGACGGATTAACAATAGCATCCTGCGCTGCAACCACCTGAAGCTCATACTCACCCATTGCCTGAGTTTTCAGCATCACTTCATATACTGCCGCCGTCACATGCTCGAGCGCCTTATCCAGTGGCTCGCCTTTAAGCAGATTGACCAACAATAAACCACTGGTCAAATCACCGACACCCACCGGCTGACGAGCGCCAAAGTCCACCAGCGGGCGGCTAATGTGCCATGCCTCATCAGCGGTAACTAAGAGCATTTCAAAGCAATCAGCATGATAACCTGCTCGGCTCAGGTGCTTAACCAATACAATTTTTGGCCCTTTAGCACAAAGCTCGCGGGCAACGTTAACCGCCTGCTCGACATTCTCTACTCGCACACCGCTGAGTTGCTCAAGTTCAAGCAGATTGGGGGCAATAATATCACTGGCGGGTAATGCCTCTTTGCAGAAGAACTCAGCCACACCGGGAGCAACAATACAGCCCTTCTCAGGATGCCCCATCACCGGATCGCAGAAATACCAGGCTGCTGGATTGGCCTGTTTTACTTGCGCCACTGCCGCCAAAATATGGCCGCCTTGCTCGGGGGAACCAATATAACCACTCAATACGGCATCACAATCTTTCAGCCGATCAATATTGGCAATGCCTTGGACAATTTCAGTTAAATGGCTGGCGGGCATCACACATCCGGTCCAGTGACCATATTGTGTATGATTGGAAAACTGGACAGTATTCAGCGGCCAGACATTAACCCCCATCCGGCGCATAGGAAATTCAGCAGCGCTATTCCCTGCATGACCAAAAACAACGTGTGATTGAATCGAAAGTATATTTTTCATGGTACGGCCTAAAGTTAAGGGCGCTTAAAAAAAATAAGGGACATTTCTGCCCCTTATCTTATTTCATTCTTATAACCAGCTAATCAGGCAATAATGTTTTTTGCCACGGCGCAATAAGGTATAGCGGCCGAATAGGCGATCAGCATCAGTGAAAGTATATTCTGGATCTGACTGCTTCTCACCATTGATAGCAACGGCATTAGAGTTAATCATCGTGCGTGCCTGACCGCGGGACGGCACCAGCTCGGCATTCACCAGCGCTTGCTGCAAATCTGCATCGCGGCTCAGCTCAATCGTCGGCATCCCATCTTGTGCCAACTGGGCAAAGTCAGCCTCGGTCATGTCATGCAGATTGCCTGAGAACAAGCTATCGGTAATACGTTTGGCCGCTGCCAGACCTTCAGCACCATGGACCATAGCGGTCACATTTTCGGCCAGCACATACTGCGCCCGTGGTGCTTTGCCACTGTTTTTATCTTCTTCTTCCAGCGCATTAATCTCTTCCATGCTCATGAAAGTAAAGAATTTCAGGAAGCGATAAACATCAGCATCCGCAGTATTAATCCAGAATTGATAGAATTTGTACGGACTGGTTTTCTGCGGATCAAGCCATACTGCGCCACCTTCGGTCTTACCGAACTTGGTGCCATCTGCTTTAGTGATCAACGGCACGGTCAGACCATAAGCCTGCTGCTGGTGAAGACGACGAGTCAAATCGATACCTGAGGTAATGTTGCCCCACTGGTCCGAACCGCCAATTTGCAGGACTACGCCGTGAGCTTTGTTCAAGCAGGCGAAATCGTATGCTTGCAACAAGTTGTATGAAAACTCAGTGAATGAAATACCGCTGTCATCACGATTCAAGCGCTGTTTCACCGCTTCTTTATTAATCATCTGATTAACGGAGAAGTGTTTGCCGATGTCGCGCAGGAAAGTCAGCACGTTCATGCCACCAAACCAGTCATAGTTATTCGCGGCAATCGCACTGTTTTCACCGCAATCAAAATCCAGGAAGGGTGAAACCTGGCGGCGGATTTTCTCCACCCACTCATTGACGGTATCTTCGGTATTCAGCTTACGTTCGCTGGCCTTAAAGCTCGGATCACCAATCATGCCGGTAGCACCGCCAACCAAGGCCACCGGGCGATGCCCTGCCAGTTGGAAACGCTTTAGGCATAACAATGGAACCAGATGGCCCAAATGCAAGCTGTCTGCGGTAGGATCGAAACCGCAATACAGTGAAATTGGCCCTTGCGCCAGTCTCTCTGCTAACGCGTTTTCATCCGTAACCTGGGCAACGAGGCCCCGCTCTTGCAATTGTTTAATCAGGTTGCTGCTGGTCATCAACGACTCCATTGTCTTTTACGAAACATGTTCTTTTACGAGACATTGCTTGCTACAAAAATTCTCTGTGACAAACATTCTCTGTGACAAACATTGTCTGGTACAAAAATTGTATTTTACGAGGGGTGCTCAAGGAAGGTATAGAATAAAGCGCCCGTCCCGCGAGCGCTAGGTTTAACCACAACTATTTCATCATTCTCAAGGGGCTAAACGGTCAATTTTCCATGCATCTGCATCTCGCTGATAAATAAAACGGTCATGCAGACGATGTTCGCCACCTTGCCAAAACTCGACAGAGTCGAATTTAACGCGAAATCCGCCCCAAAAACTGGGGAGAGGGATATCACCGTGCTGGAATTTTTGTTTTAGCTCGAGGAATTTGCTTTCCAGCACTCCGCGGGCTGAAATCCGTGAAGATTGCTGGGATACCCAAGCACCAATCTGGCTATCTTTAGGGCGCGAGCTGAAGTATTTCAGCACTTCGAGGGTGGTAAGCCGTTCAGCTTTGCCAAGGAAAATGACTTGCCGGTCTAACATATGCCAAGGGAATAACAAGCTGATATGTGGATTCTCAGCTAATTGCTGCGCCTTGCGGCTACCTAAATTGGTGTAAAACACCATCCCTTGATCATCATAATGCTTGAGTAGCACAATGCGCTGATAAGGCTGGCCATTAGCATCAACGGTTGCCACACACATGGCGGTTGGGTCGGGCAAACGGGCATCACACGCCTGTTTTAGCCAGCGCTCGAATAATTCCAATGGATTTTCGGTTAAATCGCTACGGCGTAGACCGCCACGAATATATTCACGGCGCAAATCTGCAACATCAAATTCATTATTGTCAGTCATATAAGCTCTATAACGCGCAGGAAAGCAGTGATTATCATTCTGCCCTTGCAGCAACAGAATCACAATCACCCTGAACCGACAATGGCCCGATTACTTGATCAAAACACAATCATTGATAATGATTTTATCGCCACGTTCAACAAAAGCACTGTTGCCTTTCGACCAGAAAGTGTAATGCCCATCACTGTATTTACTGCCAGATGCCGCGCGCACTTGCGGTAGCGTCAACTGTTCACCGTCTAAAACAAAACTGACCTTATCTTGCTTATTGTCCTGCATTACCGTCAGCTTGGTAGTACCGCATTGATAATGCAAAGTTTCGTTCTTCGGTTGTACCAGGCTACACCCCGCCAGCGCCATTACCGCTGTTATGCAAAGAAAGCGTTTCATTATGATGTCGTCCTTATTGAGTGAATAAGCTGCCCTAATCTATGGCAGCTTAGCACCCTCATCGTGACGATACAGGATAGACTGCTCCTAAAATGGTCTCGCAACTCGCGCCGGTTACTGAGGGTAAATTACCCGGTTTGCCTGATAAAGTGCGAAATGCCAGCCAAGCGAAGGCCAGTGCCTCCATATCATCACCACTGACACCGAAATCATCCGTCACACACACTTCAGTGCCCGGTAACAGCGCCGACATCCGCGACATCACCAGCGGATTACGCGCGCCACCGCCGCAGACCAACAGACGATCACAACCTCCTGCCAGTTGAACCTGCTCTGCGATTGATAGCGCAGTTAACTCAGCCAGCGTGGCCTGGACATCTTCAGGTGCTATTGCCGGAGTTTTAGCCAGTTGTTTATCCAACCATCCGGCATTGAAATACTCACGCCCGGTACTTTTCGGGGCCGGTAACGCAAAGTAAGGGTCGCTGTACATTAGCTCAAGCAGTGATTGATTGACCTGCCCTTGCAGCGCCCAAGCCGCATCTTTGTCATAAGGCAGTGAACGGTTGCGCCAGATCCAGGCATCCATCAGCATGTTTCCCGGGCCGGTGTCAAAACCACGCACCGGTAAATCTGGCAGCAACATCGATAAATTCGCAATGCCGCCAATATTCAATACCATGCGCCGCTCTGTGGGGTGGGCTAATAAGGCATGATGGAAGGCGGGGACTAGAGGCGCGCCCTGCCCGCCATAAGCCATATCGCGGCGGCGGAAATCGCCAACGGTAGCAATGTGGGTCATCGCCGCAATGCGATTATTATCCCCTAATTGCATAGTAAAGGCGGGTTCTCCCAGTGGCTCATGCCACACAGTTTGCCCGTGGCAACCAATCGCCGTGATGTCTTGCGCCGTCAGTCCCTCTTTGGCCAACAAGGCCAGCACTGCCTCGGCAAATAATATCCCCAATTCGGCATCAAGCTTACCGACGGCCGATAAGGTGGTTGACTGGCCCTGACACATGCCAAGAATATTTTTTTTCAACTGTACTGGCATCGGGTGACTGTAACTGGCCTGCTGAGCCACCATGCGCTGGTCAATAGCCGCCAGCACCACATCAATCCCGTCCAGACTGGTTCCTGACATGACTCCAATAAAACGGCCTGATTTCATAGCAATGACCTTATTTCCCCTTAAGGGATAAAATAGTGACAAGACTTTCCGTGAACCATGTCGGAATAGTAAAATTAACACCATGAAAAGATATACTTTTTTAAGTGTATACCGCCATAGGGGCATGTCTTAAAGAATGCTTTCTATTTGTAGGAAAGGTCACATAAAAGTCATTAGTTCTTACGGTTTCATTTATTGGAGTGATATTTCTTACTTTAAGAAAGTTAAACTGCCGTTTAATATTGGTTGAAGGATAAACCGCTAAGCTGCGACCCATTGAAGTGGTAGAAAAATTAAGCACGTCGTCAAAAATCAGTTAAGTAGTGAAATAAACATTTGGGTAAGCCATACTTTATGCAGATACTAGGCCGTCAATGGACTGGATTTGGATATCCCTGGCATACTAAACCGTAATACGGTTATGCATTTTTAATAGGAGTTTTTATGATCAAGCCATTAATCGCCGTTGCTATTGCCGCAGTGACTCTAACCGGTTGTGCTAACAACAGCACGCTGTCTGGTGATGTATTCAGCGCCTCACAAGCGAAGCAAGTACAGACGGTGACTTACGGCACATTGCTTTCCGTGCGTCCTGTGACTATTCAGGGCGGCGATGATAACAATGTTATGGGCGCTATCGGTGGTGCCGTATTGGGTGGTTTCCTTGGCAATACTGTCGGCGGTGGCACAGGTCGTAGCCTGGCAACTGCAGCGGGTGCTGTGGCGGGTGGTATGGCTGGGCAAGGTGTTCAGGGGGCAATGAACCGTACTGACGGTGTGCAGCTTGAAGTTCGCAAAGATGATGGCACCACTATTCTGGTCGTTCAGAAGCAAGGTCCAACCCGCTTTAGCGTTGGTCAGCGTGTCATGCTCGCCAGCAGCGGCAGCACGGTGACTGTTAGCCCACGCTAATCGCCCTCAGGTCATCCCTAAATAAAAGCCAGGGCGGTAATGCGCCCTGGCTTGTTTTTTCAACGAAAAAATCTTTCTGCTGTGAATAGAAATCTAAAGCTTTATTATTACTTGCTTTGTAGTTGAATAATGTTTCTCTCGAGCTTATCAATCAAACCAGATAGCAATTCAATTTCATCTGGCGAAATTCCCCCAAGAATTTCTTTACGGGTGGAACAGATGACTCCATCAACCTGCTCTATTATCGGTGAAGACTGTTCCGTCAGTTTTATCCTCTTCGCACGTCGGTCATTTGCGCAGGTATGCCGCGTGATTAAACCTTTCTCCTCCAGTTGATCTAAGGTTCTAACCAGTGATGGTTGTTCGATACCAATCGCTTTTGCCAGTTGAATCTGTGATTGCTCAGGTGGTAAACGATTAATGTTATGCAAAGTAACCCAATGCGTTTGGGTCAGCTCCAACGGTTTCAGCCGATGGTCAATAAGTGCGCGCCAAACGCGAACTAATCGTGCTAAATCAGATCCTAATGTCGATTCCAATTGCCCCTCCTTTTATTTAGCGTGCTAGCATAACTACCAGAGTCCAGTCTATTTTGGGTAATTAACATTAAAAACACAAATGTATATATACCGTCGATGCTAGGACAATAGCAATAAATACGGGGAATCCTTTAGCAAAAATGATGTATTTACTAAAATTACCTCTTAAGGATTAACCTTATGTATGTATCTATATTATCCCCTAACGCACCACTTTCAGACTTGGTTTTAGGTGCCTCAATCTATTTCCCGCCAATGTTTAAGGCGGTTATGCTAGGTTTGGTGTTATGGCTATTGATCCATCATATGCTACGGAATTGGATCTACTCTGGTGACATCTGGCATCCAATATTAATGGATCTGTCAATTTTTGTCATTGCAGTCAGCGTTTCTTTATGGATATTAGCCAGTTGGTAAATTGATATGAATCATCAGTCTTTTAAATACTTCACCTCAGTCATTGTATTCGCCCTCGCACTTTGTGCTGGTTGGTGGATGTGGAATTATTACATGCAATCTCCCTGGACTCGCGATGGCAAAGTCCGGGCAGAATTAGTCAGCATCACCCCGGAGGTCTCTGGCCGGCTGGTTAACATACTAGTTCATGATAACCAGTTGGTAAGCTCGGGGAGCTTATTATTTGTGATTGACCCACAACCTTATCAGCTGGCGCTGGATAATGCCCAAGCGGCTGTCGTCAGGGCTCAGGCTGAATTAGCCAAAGCTAATCATGAAGCCGAACGCCGCCGAAACTTGCCGAAAAATATCATTTCTGGCGAAGATCTCGATATTGCCAATTTAACCGCAGAGAGTATGAAAGCGGCTTATCAAGGCGCCTTAGCCAACCTTGAACAAGCGAAATGGAATCTCAGCAAAACCCGTATTTATGCTCCAGCCAATGGCTATATCACTAACTTACAGACCCGCGTAGGCGACTACGCAACCACAGGAACTCCTTTAGTCGCGCTAATAGATACCGACTCATTCTATGTGATGGGCTATTTTGAAGAAACCAAACTGAGACACATTAGAGAAGGTAATGAAGCCAAAATTGTGCTGTATAATGGCAACATTCCTTTACGGGGAGTGGTGGAAAGTATTGGTCGCGCAATTTATGACCAGAGTGTCGATACCAGCGGCAATTTATTGGTCGATGTGAAGCCGAATGTCCCTTGGGTGCGTTTGGCGCAGCGGGTTCCGGTGAGAATTAAATTGCTGGATGTTCCTGCCGACGTCACTTTGATTGCCGGTACCACCTGCACTATCTCCTTGGTGCAATAAGCCATGCGCCTTGCTTTCCCCTCGTGGCAGCAAACCCCTTGGGGTAAAGCCAATGCTGGCCAATGGCGCTACGCGCTGCGCAATTCACTGGCGATGTGCTTATCGCTGTGGATTGCCTTTGCACTGAATCTGGATGAACCCTACTGGGCAATGACCTCTGCCGCGGTTGTCAGTTTCCCGACAGTCGGTGGTGTCATCAGTAAAAGTATTGGTCGGGTTATTGGTAGCCTCATTGGTGCCGCGGCATCGTTGATGATTGCCGGTCATTGCCTCAATGACCCTTGGTTGTTTACTTTTGTCATTGCCGCCTGGATTGGCTGCTGTACTTTTGTCTCAAATCATTACCAGAACAACGTTTCTTATGCTTTTGCATTAGCCGGTTACACCACCGCCATAATTGCTTTCTCGACTGTCAATATCACTGATACACAACAAATTTTTGATATTGCCCAAGCCAGGGTTTGTGAGGTCATTACCGGTATTCTCTGCGGCGGGCTGATGATGATGCTGCTGCCCAGTACCTCCGACGGCGAAGCACTGCTGACATCCCTGCGCCGGATGCAGTCGCGTTTACTGGAACATGCTGAATTATTATGGCAAACCGAGCTGACGCCACAGATTCGCACCTCACACGAGGGGTTGATTGGTCAGATCCTCACCATGAATCTGCTGCGAATTCAGGCGTTTTGGAGCCACTACCGGCTGCGGCGACAAAATAACGTATTGAATTTTATTCTGCATCGCCAGCTACGCATCACTAGCGTGATTACCAGTTTGCGCCGTATGTTGGTTAACTGGCCTTCGCCGCCGGAAAATTTGGCAACGGTTCTGGCACAATTACTGGCCGCCTTACAACAACCGGATTGTGATAAGTATCAGTTGGCCAAAATACTGCAACAAATCGCCCCTCATGATGAGTTTGACTATCGTCACCGGGCCTTCTGGTTACGATTACGTCATTTCTGCTGGCTCTATTTGCAAGTGAATCGCTGGCTGGCGCAATTGGATAAAGAGCCGGAAAGTGGCATGTTATCGCCGCCGCCAGTGGCATCACTGGCTCGCCATACCGACACCTATGAAGCGGCCTATAATGGCCTGAGAACCTTCGTTTGTATTGTTATCGGCTGCGCATTCTGGATCAACACACAATGGAGTTCTGGCAGTGCGGCACTGGCATTAGCCGCGGTCAGTTGTGTGCTCTACTCTGCCACACCCTCACCAACGGACAGCATCGCCACCCTATTGAAAGCCATTGTTTTGCTCTCTATCGGCTGTTTTATTCTGAAATTTGGCGTGATGGTGCAAATAGATGATTTTTGGCAATTTGCCGTGCTGCTGTTCCCGATTTTAATCACCATGCAAATGATGAAGCTCCAACATCCGTCTTATGCTTCGCTGTGGGGGCAACTGATTGTATTTATGGGGTCTTTCTTGAGTGTCACCAACCCACCGAGTTATGATTATCAAGAGTTCCTGAATGATAACATCGCTAAATTAGTGGGGGTTATGCTGGCCGGTGTCGCATTCCAGCTGCTGCGCCCCAGCTCTGATAAACGCAAAAGTCGCCGCATTATTCGCATGCTTCGCCGTGATTTTATCGATCAACTTAGCAGTCACCCGCGACAGAGTCAGCATCAATTCGAATCACTGATTTATCATCGCATCAGTCAGCTTAATCTTAGCAAGGACCAACCCGCCCGGTTATGGCTACTGCGCTGGGGGATGGTGCTGCTCAATTGCAGCCATGTGGTCTGGCAACTACGTGATTGGCAAACCACGTCAGCGCCCCTGTCTGCGGTGCGTGATGTGTGTATCCACTGTTTGAAGGGTTGTATGACCGAGAAAGGGATTCAACCGACGTCGTTGCAAGCCACGTTGCAAGAGTTGCAGCGGATGAGTGCTATTTTGGGGCAATATCCGGATGCCACGGGTCGAGAGCTGGCCGGGCTTATCTGGCGGCTATATTGCTCACTAACACAACTGCAATTGGCCGTACCCGCCGAGGGAAGCCAAGCTGCGCCAGCCTAAACTGGCGCAAAGAAAAGTCTTAAGGCACATCATAGCCCAGCGCGGCACGACGAATACGGAACCACTGCTGGCGAGTCATCGTCAGAGAGAGTGACGCCCAGGCAGTTTTCACCCGCTCAATCTTGCCAGAGCCAATGATTGGCAGCGGTGCCGATGGCAAACGCAGAACCCAGGCGTAAACCACTTGCTCAATACTTTCCGCGCCAATTTCATCCGCAACAGCTTGTAATTCATCACGTAATGTCTGGAACTCAGGATCACTAAATAAGCGACCGCCGCCCAAACAAGACCAAGCCATTGGTTTGATACGCAATTGTTGGCAAGCATCGAGTGTGCCATCGACAATCGCCGGCTGATGTAGCGGCGAAATCTCTACCTGATTAGTTACCAATGAGAATGGCAGGCGCGATTGCAGCAAACTAAATTGAGCCGGAGTAAAGTTTGAAACACCAAAATGTTTTACTTTGCCGCTTTTATGCAATTGAGTGAATGCTTCAGCAACTTCATCGGCATCCATCAATGGATCTGGGCGATGAATCAGCAATAAATCAAGATAGTCGGTATGCAGATGAGTCAGTGATTGTTCAGCACTTTCAATGATGTGTGAACGATCGGTAATATAATGCCCCAGCGCATGCTCCGGCTTCGCGGTGGTCGCAATACCGCATTTACTCACCAACTCCAGTTGGCTACGCAGGGAGGGTTTAAGACGTAATGCTTTGCCGAATGCCTGCTCGCATTGATAACCGCCGTAAATATCTGCGTGATCAGCGGTGGTGATACCCAATTCAATATGCTGTTCAATAAATACCAGCAATTGTTCAGGCGTCATACCCCATTCCATCAGGCGCCAATAACCGCAAATCATGCGGGAAAATTCAGGCCCTTGCGGAGCAAGTTGGCTACGTGTATCCATTATCAGCTACCTCATTTGTTTATTTGCCCATAAGCATACACAACCGACGAAAAGGATCATCATCCTTGGTCAATGAATTAGGGGTCAATTGGGGGCTGAGCCATAAAATCGCCAGAAACGTTAAAAAGGCAGCAAAGAATCAGAATAAAGAAGGTTGTTCTGGCAAAGATTCATCGGGCTGCTTGTTGGCGCGCTGCAAGCGCAATAAACGTTGACGACACAGACGCAGTACATCGCGCTTTTGCGGATCACTCAGCTGCATCCAATTAAAACGCTCTTCCCGGCTGCGCATGCAACCACGACAAAAACCACGGTCATCTGTTTGGCAGATACCGCGGCATGGGCTGGGGATGTCAAAAAACTCAAGTTGCTGAGCCACATAATCTCCTGATGCTGGTCCCTTAATTGAAGACTGCTTCACCGCCGCTGGCAAGTCCCTATTTCTGTCGGTAAGAAAAACCGACCATATCTGCCCCAGAGCGCACCTCAACCGCTAAGGTTATCTTAAGTTTCATGCGCTACTCTGCTGGCAATGAGTGAACTGTAGAGTTTGATTTTCATAATGAATGTACGACATAAGTTACAGTGTAACGGATTGGTTTTTATTCTGTCTTGCACACTGTTTTTTACCCTGTTCCAAAATGCACTATTTATTTATAAAGCCTGGTCGCTGATTCATTTTGACAGCAGTGACAGCTATTTCTTTGCTGCAACCATACCGGTAGTCATCTTCTGCGCCCTTAATATTATTTTTAGCTTGCTCGCGGTGCCCTTGCTGCGCAAGCCCATCATTATTCTGTTTCTGCTCGGCAGCGCGGTCGCTAACTATTTTATGTTCAGTTACGGTGCCGTGATCGACGCCAATATGATGCAAAATGCCTTTGAGACTAACTCACAGGAAGCCACCGCCCTGTTCACCCCGCGCATGGCGCTGTGGTTGCTGGTGTTAGGCATTATCCCTGCGGTTGTTGTCTGTTTTGTACACATCCGGGCCACTCGTCCTTGGTGGTATATGTTGGGGTTGCGCGCAGCCAATATTTTGCTCTCCACCGTGATTATCCTACTGGTCGCGACCCTGTTTTATAAAGATTACGCCTCATTGATTCGTAACAATAAAAGTATCGTCAAGATGCTAACGCCGTCTAACTTTGTCAGCGGCAGTTTTCAATTTGCGAAACATAAATATTTTGCCAGTAACATGGCATTGGTGACGATAGGTGAAGATGCCCATAAAGGCCCGCTGATTAGCGGGCAACAGAAAAAAACATTAGTTATCTTAGTGGTCGGCGAAACCGCCAGAGCAGAGAATTTCTCGCTAGGTGGTTATGGGCGAGAAACCAATCCTCGCTTGCAGAAACAAAACGTTACCTTTTTCAAGAATGCTTCATCCTGTGGCACTGAAACGGCGGTGTCGGTGCCGTGCATGTTCTCGAATATGCCGCGCAAAAATTACGATGCTACACTGGCTAGCCATCAGGAAGGGCTGATGGATATCCTGGCGCGCGCAGGGTTGAATGTCTTATGGCGGGAAAATGATGGCGGCTGTAAAGGTGCCTGTGATCGCATTCCTCATCAGGATGTGACACAGCTAAAGTTAAGTAATGATTGCGAAAATGGCGTCTGTCTGGATAATGCATTGCTCTATAAATTAGATAACTATATCAATGGACTACAAGGCGATGCAGTGATTGTATTGCATCAGATGGGCAGCCATGGCCCAGCATATTACCGCCGATCCTCGCCAGAGATGCGCCAGTTCACCCCAACCTGTGATAGCAACCAAATTCAGGATTGCACTCCCCAGGAGCTGGTGAATACTTACGACAATTCTATTCTCTACACAGATGCGATGCTGGATAACACCATTAAGTTACTGCAACAGCACAACAATAACTTTAATACCGCACTGGTCTATCTCTCCGATCATGGCGAGTCACTCGGAGAAAATGGCATGTATTTGCATGGCACTCCGTATATGTTCGCCCCTAGCCAGCAAACACACATACCTTTTTTAATGTGGCTATCTCCCGAATATACAAAAAACTATGGCATTGACCGCCAGTGTCTGTCCGACAGTGCGCAACATAATGAAATTTCTCAGGATAATCTTTTCCATACCCTATTGGGCATGATGAATATTCAAACTACCGAGTATCAAGCTGCAATGGATTTACTGCATAAGTGTCGCAGCCCAAACCCGTAAACAAAAAAGTGCTGTTAGACAGCCGATAATATCTGAAATTAATGCCAGCGCTCCTCTGTTGGCATTTTTTTCTTGACCTAGACCGATCGGTCTATTACGCTCTTTGGCATGAACAAAATACAGCATACACAGGTAGACACCCGCGAGCATCTATTGGCTACGGGCGAGAGTCTCAGCTTGCGCCTTGGCTTCAATGGTATGGGCCTTAGCTTGCTACTCACCACCGCGGGTATCCCGAAAGGGTCGTTTTATCACTACTTCCGTTCAAAGGAAGTTTTCGGTGAGGCGATGCTACAGCGCTATTTTGATCGTTATGATGCTGAGATGGAAAGTTTATTAGCCCAGCAACAAGGGGATAAGCGCCACCATCTACTGCGATATTTTGCTCAATCTATTGCTAACTATTGTGGCAGTGAATGCCACAATGCTTGTCTGGCGGTTAAACTATCAGCCGAAGTGAGTGATTTATCCGAACCCATGCGTCACGCGCTGGATATCGGCACTGCTCGCGTCATTGGTCGTTTGCAAGATGCCATCGAAGCCGGTATTGAAGAAGGCTCGCTGCGTATCACGCTTTCCCCTGCCGCAACCGCAGAAACACTCTATGCCTTGTGGCTTGGTGCGGCGTTGCGCGCCAAGGTGAAGCGATCAGTGACTCCGCTGACTTGTGCGCTGGAAAGTATTGAACTGATTTTACAACCCACTCAATGATCTCATAATCCAATGATTCTGAAGTTAATATTATTTATCTTCGGGATTTACCCAGTCACTAGTTGACCGGTCTATTAATATAGGACGCACCATGACAACTGCTAAACTGTTCTCCCCTTTGAAGGTTGGCGCGCTCACTTTGCCAAATCGTGTCTTTATGGCGCCACTGACTCGTTTACGTAGCATTGAGCCAGGTGATATCCCAACCCCTCTGATGGCGGAATATTATCGCCAACGAGCCAGCGCAGGTTTGATTATTACTGAAGCAACTCAGGTTTCTTTCCAGGCGAAAGGCTATGCCGGTGCGCCGGGGTTACATACCCAAGAACAGCTAAATGCATGGAAAAAAATCACTCAGGCAGTGCATGAAGAAGGCGGACATATTGCTGTGCAGTTATGGCACGTCGGCCGTATCTCACACAATAGCCTGCAACCGGGTCAGCAAGCGCCCGTCGCGCCTTCGGCTATTTCGGCCGACACCCGCACCACCATCCGTGACGAAACCGGTGCTTGGGTGCGTGTTCCCTGCTCGACTCCACGGGCACTGGAAACCGAAGAGATCCCCAGCATTATCAATGACTTCCGTCAGGCAACGGCGAATGCCCGTGAAGCTGGCTTCGACTATATTGAGCTGCATGCCGCCCATGGCTATCTGCTGCACCAATTCATGTCTCCAGCATCAAACCAACGTACCGACCAATACGGCGGCAGTATTGAAAATCGCACGCGCTTGACACTGGAAGTGGTCGATGCCACTGCCGCTGAATGGGGTGCTGAGCATATTGGGATTCGTATTTCACCACTGGGGCCGTTCAATGGCCTGGATAATGGTGAAGATCAGGAAGAAGCTGCGCTGTATCTGATTGATGAGCTGAATAAACGCCAGATTGCTTATCTGCATATCTCCGAGCCAGACTGGGCCGGTGGAAAACCTTATACCGCTGCCTTCCGTGACGCCGTGCGCGCACGCTTTAAAGGGGTGATTATCGGTGCGGGTGCTTATACCGCAGAAAAAGCTGAAGACCTGATTGAGAAAGGCTTTATTGATGCCGTCGCCTTTGGCCGCAGCTACATTTCCAATCCGGATTTGGTCGCTCGTCTACAACAGAAAGCGCCGCTGAATGAGCCAGATGGTGAAACCTTCTACGGCGGTGGCGCTAAAGGGTATACTGACTACCCAACACTGTAAGACTCTTTTATATAATTCATTAAATAACAGCTGGTTAGAAGATAATTCTGACCGGCTGTTTTGTTTTTGACCCGTAGAAGATTACCGAGCTAGTGAGTGTGATAATATTGCTATATGATTATAAATTAGTTTTTATTTATCATGACTTGTAAATTTAACCTATTGATTATAAGGGGCTTTGTAAATGCGCTTACTCCATACCATGATCCGCGTGGGTGACCTGCAACGTTCCATCGATTTTTATACCAAGGTATTAGGGATGCGTTTGCTGCGTACCAGCGAAAATACCGAATATAAATATTCGTTGGCATTCGTCGGTTACAGTGATGAGAGTGAAGGTTCAGTCATTGAGCTGACTTATAACTGGGGCGTTGATAGTTACGAAATGGGGACTGCATTCGGTCACCTGGCGCTGGGTGTTGATGATGTTGCCGCCACTTGCGACCAAATTCGCCACGCGGGCGGTAAAGTGACTCGTGAAGCCGGTCCGGTCAAAGGCGGTAATACCATTATTGCTTTTGTCGAAGATCCCGACGGTTACAAAATCGAGTTAATCGAGAATAAGAGCGCCGGACTGGGCCTCGGAAACTGATTAACTTAAAGGCACCGGTAAGGTGCCTTTTTTCTCATCGCGATATCCCCCTGCATCCCGCGCTAAAATTTGACATAATGTGCGCTGAATTCGATGAAGATAAGAAACTGATGGCAGATAAAAGTGACCTTAACGCCCTGAGTGGCCGTTTTCGTGGGTATTACCCGGTAGTAATTGATGTAGAAACCGCCGGTTTTAATGCTCAAACTGACGCATTACTGGAAATTGCCGCCGTCACCTTGCAAATGAACAAGGATGGTTGGCTGTTGCCAGATGAAACACTGCATTTTCATGTTGACCCTTTTGAAGGTGCCAATCTGCAACCTGAAGCGCTGGCATTTAATGGCATAGACCCGACCAACCCTTTGCGTGGCGCAGTCAGTGAATATGAAGCCTTACATGCCATTTTCAAAGCGGTACGCAAAGGTTTGAAAGATCAAGGCTGTAACCGGGCAATTATTGTCGCGCACAATGCCCACTTTGATCACAGCTTTGTGATGGCGGCGGCAGAACGTGCCAGTTTGAAGCGCAATCCATTCCACCCTTTTGCCACATTCGATACTGCCGCGCTCAGCGGGTTAGTGCTGGGGCAAACAGTGTTGGCTAAAGCTTGTCTGACTGCGGGTATCCCCTTTGACAGTAGCCAGGCTCACTCCGCGTTGTACGATACCATGCAAACCGCAAAACTATTTTGTGAACTAGTGAATCGCTGGAAGAAACTAGGTGGCTGGCCGGTACCGGCGGGTGAATCTGAGTAAGCAGATTTGAGGTGGGAATAGCGATTTCATGATTAAAAAAGGTGGCTTGCAAGCCACCTTTTGTTTGTTCCACTCACTCGCCAACCCATTATTCTGCGGCTGGTTTTTCTTCTTCTGCACGATATTTATCGGCAGTTTCTTTCAGTAACTTTTGCAGTTCGCCGCGTTGATACATTTCCATCAGAATATCGCAGCCGCCGACCAATTCACCATCAACCCACAGCTGTGGGAAGGTTGGCCAGTTGGCATATTTTGGCAGCTCAGCACGAATATCTGGGTTTTGCAGAATATCAACATAAGCAAAACGCTCGCCGCACGCGGACAGCGCCTGCACAGCCTGAGCAGAGAAACCGCAGTTTGGCAGCTTAGGTGAACCCTTCATATAAAGCAGGATTGGGTTTTCCGCTATCTGGCGCTGAATTTTATCAATCGTGGTCATTTCTTGCTTCCTCAAGCCCTGTGGCTACAATACTTATTGCTCAATTTAATTATTGCGTACGGCCTATTGTAGCGACTGTCACGACAGGAATAAAACGCCATCTTTTGCAGGGGCTTTACTCTGCCAGCAAATGGTTATATTGTCGGCTACAAATATATGCATTTATAATAACATTTTTGATCCCATCACTTCATTATTATCTTGCTTGTGGGGTGCTTGAAATAGGCGGTGGTTAACTCGTTGACGTATGGTTGATTTAAGGTCATTTGACGGGTGAAAAAACAACAATTGCGACGCCATTAACGTTTTCTCACAATATCGATTAGATTCTTGTAGTTCGCCGCTGTTTTATATCCGGAGTTTCGGCAATACTGTGACTCTTCATATTCATTTCAGGGCCAAGGTTGGTAGCGTTATTATGCGTTTAATTCTTACGCTGTTTGTGCTGCTGTTCACCCAGCTATTTCTAAACCTGGCGCATGCGTCGCCGCAGGCTCACGTCTCTGCTGAGCAAAAGAAAGGTCAGATTAGTCAGGCCAGCCCTGATGATCGCAAGAAACGTAAAGCAGATAAAAACATTAAGAAAGTTAAAGTCGACAACAATAAAAACACTACCAGTAAAAAAGTCCCAAATAAGATAGCCGCCAATAACGATAAAAAGAAAACAGCCGCCACTGCCAGTAAAACTATTAAGAAGAAAGCACCAGAAGTCAGCAAACCTACCGCTAAAAAATCAAACAACAGTAAAGCCACTGAGAGTAAAAAAACCGATATTAAAACTGCGGCCAATAAAAAGGCGACAGTTAAGAAAACAGAAAAAGTTGCTTATGGTCGCCATAGAAATAAAGCGGAAGGGAAAGCCAGCACCGAATTAGCCGCAAATAATAAAATGAAACTCAGCCCGGCACATAAAAAACGCTACCAACACGCCAAACAAACCGCTATGAGCAAACTGATGAAACAAGTCGGCAAACCTTATCGCTGGGGCGGCACCTCCCCTAATACCGGTTTTGATTGCAGCGGGCTTATCTATTACGCCTATAAAGATGTCATCAGAATAAAAATGCCGCGCACCGCCAACGAAATGTATCATTTGCGCGATGCAGCACCGGTTAAACGCGCTGAATTAGAAAGTGGTGACCTGGTGTTCTTCAATATTGCTAATCGTGGTGTGGCCGACCATGTAGGGGTCTATTTAGGCAACGGCAAGTTTATTCAGTCCCCGCGGACGGGCGAAGAGATCCGCATCAGCATGATGGATAATGACTACTGGCAAGATCACTATGTCGGCGCGCGCCGGGTAGTGACACCAAAAACCATCCGCTAATCCTTACTCTGGCACCCGGTAAATCTATCAGGTGCCTACCTCTCACCATCCCCACCAATCACATAACTCAATGCGTTTAATTTTCGTGCAATCCCCCATCTTGTAGTGTGGTTATATCTGTCATTCCTGTTGAAAGTTGTTAAGATTAATACCCACAACAAAAATACAACAATTATGATTTAACCGCTCTTCGCCGCATCATGGCTACAGCTAATGACCGGATTTGAGGAGCAAACACCCTGAGCAACCCCGAAAGGAGAGAGCTATGTCTTTTGAATTACCCGCATTACCTTATGCACAAAATGCACTGGAACCGCATATTTCGGCTGAAACACTGGAATATCATTACGGCAAGCATCACAACACCTATGTGGTGAATCTTAATAACCTGATTAAAGATACTGAGTTTGCTGCTAAGACGTTGGAAGAGATTATCAAAACCTCCAGCGGCGGCATCTTTAACAATGCTGCCCAAGTCTGGAACCATACTTTTTACTGGCACTGTCTGTCGCCGAATGGCGGTGGTGAACCAACGGGCAAAGTCGATGATGCCATTAAGCAATCTTTTGGTTCTTTTGCTGAATTTAAAGCGCAATTTACCGACGCCGCAGTGAAAAACTTTGGTGCAGGTTGGACGTGGCTGGTCAAGAAAGCGGATGGCACTCTGGCAATTGTCAGTACATCGAATGCAGCAACACCACTGACAACCAGCGATAAGCCGTTGTTGACTGTGGATGTGTGGGAACACGCTTACTATATTGATTACCGCAATGCGCGGCCAAAATATCTGGAGAACTTCTGGGCTTTGGTTAACTGGTCTTTTGTTGAGCAGAATTTAGCTTAATAGCGGCGTAATAATTAAGGGCGGGTAAACCGCCCTACTTATCACCGGCAAGCGGCTTAATTAATTCATTACCGCCACGAAGCTAAAGACAATAATCATTGCCAGCGCACCAACAGTCGTAATCAGCGACATCTTCAAATTGGTATCCATAAAAACTCCTCAGCCGGTTAATTTTAGTAGGGAAAAGGCACATAATTAGTGCGTTAAATTATTTTCCCACAGATAGGAAAAAAAATCTTGTGCTCATTACGCACTTTATAACATTGATTAGCTCTTCCACTTTCCCTCCAGATCAGACAAAATTCGCAGTTCATAACTGCATACCGACTAATAACGTCCAATAAAAACTCTCAGACGACCAGCTGACTCAACCATCCAGCCTACTATCGTGCTTCTGTCTGAGCGGTTTTCGAGTAATGCAGGCAAACGATTAACATAATACTTACCTGCTGTAACAGGTAAGCTTAGGAGTCATTTTTTTATGGCAACGATTAAAGATGTGGCCAAACACGCGGGTGTGTCCACCACCACCGTTTCACACGTGATCAATAAAACTCGTTTCGTCGCCGAAAATACCAAGGCTGCTGTGTGGGCAGCCATTAAAGAACTGCATTATTCGCCCAGTGCTGTGGCTCGCAGTTTGAAAGTGAATCACACTAAGTCAATTGGTTTACTGGCGACATCCAGTGAAGCCCCCTATTTCGCTGAAGTGATCGAAGCGGTTGAAAATAGCTGCTATAGCAAAGGCTATACCCTGATTTTATGTAACTCTCATAATAATCTGGATAAACAAAAAGCTTATCTGGCCATGCTGGCGCAAAAGCGTGTTGATGGGCTATTAGTGATGTGCTCAGAATATCCCGAGCAACTGTTAGGGATGCTGGAAGATTATCGTAATATTCCAATGGTAGTTATGGATTGGGGCACCGCGCGCGGTGATTTCACCGATTCAATTATTGATAATGCCTTCGAGGGTGGCTATATAGCTGGCCGTTATCTGATTGAGCGCGGCCATCGTGATATCGGTGCTATTCCCGGCCAGTTATCACGTAATACCGGGGGCGGTCGCCATCAGGGCTTCCTGAAGGCATTAGAGGAAGCCAATATCACGATACGCGATGAATGGGTGGTTCAGGGCGATTTTGAACCTGAGTCTGGTTATAAAGCCATGCATCAGATTTTGACGCAAAAACATCGTCCGACCGCGGTATTCTGTGGCGGAGATATCATGGCGATGGGCGCAATATGTGCCGCTGATGAGTTGGGTTTACGCGTGCCGCAAGATATTTCGGTGATCGGGTATGACAATGTGCGTAATGCCCGCTATTTCTCACCGGCGCTAACCACGATCCACCAGCCCAAAGAGCGATTAGGTGAAACCGCCTTTGCCATGTTGCTTGATCGTATTGTCAGCAAGCGCGAAGACCCACAAACCATTGAAGTACACCCGAAACTGGTAGAGCGCCGTTCTGTCGCTGATGGTCCGTTCCGCGATTACCGCCGTTAATCCTCTTCGGCCAGTCACATTCCACGTGACTGGCCGCTAGTGCTGCACGCCGCCGTCATCCGCTGCATTGCCATCCTTTAACCATTCGTCATTTAGCGTGACACTGTCACCTAAATAGTCCAGTAACCACGCTAAAGCTGGGGAGTGATTATTCTGTTCCCAGGTTAAGCAGCACGGGCTATCCGGCAGTGGTTCAGCTAACGTCAATGCCACCAACTGGCCATCGGCAATCAGCGGCGACACCATATGGGCTGGCACCATACCAATGCAAAGCCCTGCACACAGGCAGTCAATCCCCGTCGTCCAGTCCGGTGCTACTAATCGTTGCTGATTATCCAGCGTCCAGGTATCTCGCTTAGGCAGATTTCGTGCCGTATCTTCCAGACAAAGTGAAGGATATGGCCGCAACTGATTGTCGTTAAGTGGCCCGGTTAAACGGGCTAAAGGATGGTTCACACTGACTACACAATGCCAGGTCAAAAAGCCCATATCGCGAAATACAAACCGCCCTCTCACCGGGATGGCCCGGGTGGCACCAATGGCCATATCGGCTTGCCCATCGACCAAAGCATCCCAGACACCATTAAACACCTCATAGCGCACCCGCAGCTCCACGTCAGGGAAATGGCGATAAAAATCCAGCACCAGGCGGCGACTTCGCTGCGGTTTGACGATTTTATCTATCACGATATTTAATTGCCCCCGCCAGCCATTCGCCACCTGTTGGCACTGACGGCGCGTGTTATTCATTTTTTTGATAACATCCCGGGCTTCTTTGATGAAAACCACTCCAGCCTGAGTTAATTCGACATCGCGATGACGCCGCTCAAACAGGGGAACTGCCAGCCACTCCTCCAGTTGGCGCACGGTATAACTGACGGCAGACGGCACACGGTGCAATTCTTGAGCAGCCGCACTGAAGCTGCCGGTGCGCGCCACAGCATCAACCACCTCCAATGAGTATTCAGACCACATTATTTTCTGCCTCTCTATATTCAATTATTTGGTGTCAATTTTTTTGATAGCTTCTCGCAAATATTACCGTTTCACAACTGATTATCGTAGCGGATAGAATGCCCCCCGCTATAAATCCCTAATTATAAAGCTGTCTCAAGACAGCAAATTGCCTGCAAAATTATGATAAAGAGAAATAAAGTATGAAGACGTCAACAAGTTTCATGTTCTATCTGGCGGGTTTGAGCATGTTGGGGTACTTGGCCACCGATATGTATTTACCCGCCTTTGGTGCCATGCAACAAGAATTACAAGCCTCCGCTGGTTCCATTAGTGCCAGTCTCAGCATCTTCCTCGCCGGTTTCGCTATCGCCCAGCTTATTTGGGGGCCAGTCTCCGACAAGCTGGGCCGCAAACCAGTGCTATTAGCTGGATTGGGGTTATTTGCCATCGGCTGTTTGGGGGTGTTGTGGGTTGAGACAGCAACACAACTCTTGGTGCTGCGCTTTATTCAAGCTGTGGGGGTCTGCTCAGCAGCAGTGAGTTGGCAAGCATTAGTGGTAGACCGCTACCGTGACGGTAAAGCCAACCGGGTCTTTGCCACAATTATGCCGTTAGTGGCGTTATCTCCGGCACTCGCCCCATTATTGGGTGCTTGGCTATTGAACCACTTCAGCTGGCGCTCAATTTTCGTCGTACTGTTGGCCGTGACACTGTTACTTTTGATCCCCACTGCACTACTGAAAGAGCGGAAAAATGCCCCATCAGATAATACGGTGCAAAATAAAAGCGCCATTAGTTTCTGGCAGCTCCTAAAATCGCCAGTCTTTAGCGGCAACGTGATGATATTTGCGGCATGCAGCGCGGGGTTCTTCGCCTGGTTAACCGGCTCGCCTTTCATTCTGGGTGAGATGGGATATAGCCCCAATGCCATTGGTTTGAGTTATGTTCCACAAACTTTGGCCTTCCTGCTGGGGGGGTTTGGTTGCCGCAGCGCACTGACTCGGATTAAAGGCAATACCCTGCTGCCTTGGCTGTTGAGCGGCTATGCCATCAGCATGGTTGCGCTCTATTTGATCGCAACATTGACCACGCCAACGCTGATAACTTTACTTATTCCATTCTGCTTAATGGCGCTTGTGAATGGTGCCTGCTACCCTATTATCGTAGCAAATGCATTAACCCCATTTCCGGCCAATACGGGTAAAGCCGCAGCACTACAAAATACGTTGCAGCTCGGTTTGTGTTTTGTCGCTAGCATGGCGGTTTCGGCTTATATCAGCCAGCCCTTGTTGGCCACAGTCACAGTGATGTTATCGACCGTTATTTTGGCATTTCTGGGTTATGGCATTCATTGCTACGCTTTGCGCAAAGAAAAAAGCCACACTGACAGTACTGGCTATAATTGCGCTGAGTCATAATTACCAATAAAAATAGTCACTAACGAACATGCTGGCCGGGAACGATTTATTATTGAGAAAGCGTCCCGGCAAGCCTATACTCGATTTAACCGATAACGATATCATTAAAAAAAAGCATTATCTTAAGCATTTTCTGTGCGCGTGGATTGCGTCACATTTACTCTTATGGATGAGTCGCCCTAACTCCAAGAGTCATTAGGGTTTCTTCTTAATCTTCCTCTTTACCTGAAGTAATGGGAGCTGCAACAACACTGCAACTTCAAATACCAAGGGTATGTCCGTAAAGGACATCAGACACCAAGGTCACGACAACCTATTTGGTATGTATTCGCGTATATCGACAGTGGCGCGGGTCATAAGTCAGAAGAAAGTGATGGAGAAGCTATGAGTTCATCCTGTATTGAAGACCAGAGTATTCAAGAAAATCCGTGGTTCCGCATTGTGCAAGAAATGCTGACTCGGGCTGATATTGAAATCAATGGCTCACGCCCCTTCGACATTAGAGTTAATAACCCAGACTTTTTTAAGCGGGTATTACAAGAAGGATCTTTGGCATTAGGTGAGAGTTATATGGATGGCTGGTGGGAGTGCGACCGCCTGGATATTTTCTTCCAGCGAGTACTCAGAGCCGGCTTGGAAAAACAACTGCCACATCATCTCAAAGATACTTTACGTATTGCCGCTGCTCGCATTATCAATTTGCAATCAAAGAAAAGAGCCTGGATTGTCGGTAAAGAACATTATGACTTGGGTAATGACTTATTCAGCTTAATGCTCGATCCCAATATGCAATATTCTTGTGGCTACTGGAAAGATGCCACCACACTTGAGCAAGCGCAGGAAAATAAATTGCAGATGATCTGCGAGAAACTGCAATTAGCTCCGGGTATGAAGCTGCTGGATATTGGTTGTGGTTGGGGTGGGCTTGCCGCTTATGCCGCCCGTCACTTCGGGGTGTCTGTCACCGGTGTCACCATTTCTGCTGAACAGCAAAAATTGGCGCAAAAACGCTGCGAAGGGTTGGATGTCACGATTTTGCTGCAAGATTATCGTGACTTAAATGAACAATTCGACCGCATCGTTTCTGTTGGGATGTTCGAGCACGTCGGGCCGAAGAATTATCACACCTATTTTGATGTGGTAAATCGCAATCTAAAACCTGATGGTTTATTCCTGTTACATACCATTGGCGCCAATCGTACTGATCTCAGTATTGATCCGTGGATTAATAAGTATATTTTCCCCAATGGCTGCCTACCGTCAGTGAAGCATATTGCCAACGCCAGCGAACCTTATTTCATCATGGAAGACTGGCATAATTTCGGTGCAGACTATGACCGAACACTGATGGCATGGTATGAACGTTTTCAAGCTGCATGGCCAAGTCTGGCAGAAAACTATTCACCACGATTTCAGCGGATGTTTAGCTATTATCTGAATGCCTGTGCGGGTGCATTCCGCGCCAGAGACATTCAATTGTGGCAAGTATTATTCAGCCCAAATGGTGTCGAAGGCGGTATTCGGGTTGCTCGTTAATCTCTTCTCTTAAGTTAGCAAGGCAGCGGGCCATTAGCCCCCTGCTTTGCTCTCTGTTAACTAGCTCCGCACAGTTTTTTCTACTGCTGCTGCCGCAGTAGCAATATCGCGCTGTGCCAAAACTCGCTCGACAGTGTCAACTACCGCTTGGGTCTGTGGATCTATTTCGATATTAACCCGATGCCCTAAGCGCTTTTTACCTAATGTGGTCCGCGCCAGTGTTTCGGGGATCAAATGCACACAGAAACGATTCCCCACGACTTCACCGATAGTCAGGCTAATACCATCAATACCAATGAAACCTTTATGCAGTACATATTTCATTAAATCATCACTGGGCATGCGGAACCAGATCTGGCGGTTATTTTCTGAGGTGTATATCTTGGCAATTTCAGCAGTACAAATAATATGCCCGGACATAAGATGCCCACCAATTTCATCACTGAATTTAGCGGCCCGCTCCAGATTAACCACGTCACCAACCTTAATATCCCCCAGATTAGTAATACGCAGCGTTTCTTTCATTAAATCAAAACTGACCCGATTCCCATTCACTTCAGTCACTGTCAGACAGCAGCCATTGTGGGCCACAGAAGCGCCTAAAGCTAATTCAGGCAATAGCTCACTCGGCATTTCCACCACATGGGTGCGGAAGTTGGATTTTTCCTCGATTGCAACCACTGGCGCGGTGCCTTGCACAATACCTGTAAACATACGCCATGCCTCTTATCTGTTATCTATAGAAAGAAAAATGCTATGCCTTGATTTTGCCTCAGAAGATAAGGAAAACCAAACCACTTAGATGAAAAAGGCACTTCCGTGGTATTTCATTGATTAAGCTTGGCGAGTAGGTACAATCTTTATACCCTTTGTACTTGAAGTTACAGGGGGGTTAGCTACGCTCACTCCCCCGAATCACTTACTTGAGTAAGCTCCATCGGGATTCGTTCGCTTGCTGTCTACCTGTAACTCCAATTACTTTGGCTATATTTATTTCCCATTGCTTTATTTGTCGTAAATCGCACGATAAATAATCACTATTAAAATGATAAAAGGTGCATACGTGCAGAAGTATATTGTAGAAGCGCGTAGCTTATTGGCTCTCGCTATTCCCGTTGTCATCGCGCAATTATCGCAAACAGCCATGGGCGTGGTTGACACTATTATGGCCGGCTCTGTCAGTGCAACGGATATGGCCGCAGTGGCTGTTGGTACCTCAATTTGGTTACCCGCTATTTTATTTGGCCACGGACTATTATTGGCACTGACCCCGACGGTTGCTCAACTCAATGGCTCCGGACGGCGGAATCAGATTGCGCATCAAGTCAGACAAGGTTTTTGGCTGGCATTGTGTGTTTCGCTGCTCATTATGGTGGTGCTCTATAATAGCGACCACGTTATTAAGCAGATGCATAATATTGATCCGGTGCTGGCCGATAAAGCCGTGGGTTTCTTGCATGCCATTATGTGGGGTGCGCCCGGCTACCTATTTTTCCAGGTTCTGCGCAATCAGTGCGAAGGATTATCCAAAACCAAACCCGGCATGGTGATTGGCTTTGTTGGGTTATTGGTGAATATTCCGGTTAACTATATCTTCATCTACGGCAAGTTTGGTGCGCCAGCCTTAGGAGGCGTGGGTTGCGGGGTGGCAACCGGCACCGTTTACTGGGTGATGTTCCTGATGATGCGTTGGTACGTCAACCGCGCCCGCTCTCAGCAAGATATCAAGCTAGAAAAAGGTTTTGCCATGCCCGACTGGCAGGTGATGAAACGCTTGGGTGGTTTAGGGCTGCCGGTTGCATTAGCACTGTTTTTCGAAGTCACACTGTTTGCCGTCGTCGCCTTATTGGTGTCCCCACTGGGTATCGTCGCGGTAGCTGGGCACCAAATCGCCCTCAACTTCAGCTCACTCATGTTCATGCTGCCGATGTCACTGAGTGTAGCGGCGACAATTCGGGTCGGCTTCCGTCTCGGGCAAGGGTCGGTTGAGCAAGCTAAAGTCGCATCTTATACCGGCATCGCGGTCGGCTTAATGCTAGCGTGCGTTACCGCGATATTTACCGTGACTTTCCGTGAACACATTGCTCTGCTGTATAATAAAAATCCTGCCGTGGTAATGATGGCCTCCCACTTAATGCTGCTGGCGGCTATCTATCAACTATCTGATGCAGTTCAGGTTATCGGCAGTGGCGTGTTGCGCGGTTATAAAGATACTCGCTCAATCTTCTTTATTACCTTTACCGCATATTGGTTGCTGGGATTACCAAGTGGCTATCTGCTGGGGCTGACTGACTATATTGTTCCCGCCATGGGGCCAAGTGGTTTCTGGATAGGGTTTGTTATTGGTCTGACATCGGCGGCTATTTTGATGGCGCTGCGTATTCGTTGGCTACAAAAACAACCGCCCGCTTTTATCCTGCAAAAAGCGGCCCACTAACGGCTTAAAGTCTCTGGCGCTAATTGTTGCTATCGCCGCTAACAATTAGCGCCAGCCAAAGCAAAAAGATGGAGAAAAAAACAGCGCAATGGATAAAAGCACAGCAATTACGTGAGTTTGCGGTGAATATTATGTTTTTCCCCTTGCCAGCAGACGGGCAGCTCGTTAATATTCGTCCCCGCTGTCAGCATTGATGGCAAGTAATAAAGGATGCGTCCGTAGCTCAGTTGGTTAGAGCACCACCTTGACATGGTGGGGGTCGATGGTTCGAGTCCATTCGGACGCACCAACATTACTTTTGGCACTACTCGCAGTATGATTAATGAAGAGTATAATGTGCGTCCGTAGCTCAGTTGGTTAGAGCACCACCTTGACATGGTGGGGGTCGATGGTTCGAGTCCATTCGGACGCACCACTCTGCAATCCTCAGTTATTCTTGCTTCAGATTCTCTATGCGTTCTTAGCTCAGTTGGTTAGAGCACCACCTTGACATGGTGGGGGTCGATGGTTCGAGTCCATTAGAACGCACCACTCTGCAACCTCCCGACGTTATCATCTCTCGCAACCTGTCTATATTTTGACCACGACACTTTCGCTATTTATTATAAAAAGTTCGTAAAAAATGTTAAAACACACAGCAGTTGCGCAACAAACTAGGCATTATTCTCGGTGTTTGCGCGACGAATCGCCCCTTTTTATAAAAAACGGCAATGAGTTTCTGTTTTCTATTTCATTTCCGGCTACTTACCGCCTATAATACGAACCGTCGTTTCAGTTGAATGGTTTCAGCATCTTGATCTGTAGATACGCTAAAAAAATACAACTCGCATTTACGCCATCGTACTCCGATCATGCGTTTAGCCTCGTGCTAAAGTTTTCCGCTCAACTTCCGCAACTGTCATCTATTCTTAGTAATGTTTTGCTTCTTGGTAACGTTTCGCTACACCAGACACTAATCAGATCCCACTCCGTTGCCGTACGTAACGGAACTTTCGCTTTTTATCCATCACAACTTGTAGAAAAAATCCGTCATGAAAAAGACTAAAATTGTTTGTACTATCGGTCCAAAAACCGAATCTAAAGAAATGCTGACGAAACTGCTGAATGCTGGCATGAACGTTATGCGTTTAAACTTCTCCCACGGTGACTATGAAGAACATGGTCAACGTATCAAGAATATTCGTGCTGTTATGGCAGAAACTGGCCTGAAAGCCGGTATCTTGCTGGACACCAAAGGTCCTGAAATCCGCACCATGAAACTGGATGGCGGCAAAGATGCTGCACTGGTTGCAGGTCAGACTTTCACTTTCACCACAGATCAAAGCGTTATTGGCAACAACACCATCGTTGCTGTGACCTACCCTGGCTTCGCTGCTGACCTGAAAATTGGCAACACTGTGCTGGTTGACGATGGTCTGATCGGTATGGAAGTGACTGAAGTCACCGAAAGCACTGTGGTATGTAAAGTGCTGAACAACGGTGATTTGGGCGAAAACAAAGGCGTTAACCTGCCAGGCGTGTCTATCCAACTGCCAGCGTTGGCTGAAAAAGATAAAGCTGACCTGATCTTCGGTTGTGAGCAAGGCGTAGATTTCGTTGCGGCATCCTTTATCCGTAAACGTTCTGATGTATTGGAAATCCGCGAACACCTGAAAGCACATGGTGGCGAGCACATCCAGATCATCTCTAAAATTGAAAACCAGGAAGGTCTGAATAACTTCGACGAAATCCTGGAAGCCTCTGACGGTATCATGGTTGCCCGTGGTGACTTGGGTGTTGAGATCCCAGTAGAAGAAGTTATCTTCGCGCAGAAGATGATGATTGAGAAATGTAACCGCGCCCGTAAAGTTGTTATCACTGCAACTCAAATGCTCGATTCCATGATCAAGAACCCACGCCCTACCCGCGCAGAAGCAGGCGACGTTGCTAACGCCATTCTGGACGGTACAGATGCCGTGATGCTGTCTGGTGAGAGTGCTAAGGGTAAGTACCCATTAGAGTCTGTGACCATCATGGCGACCATCTGTGAGCGCACAGACCGTATCATGCCTAGCCGCATCGAAACGCTGAATGACAATCGCAAAATGCGTATCACTGAAGCCGTTTGCCGTGGTGCTGTAGAAACCGCCGAAAAACTGGAAGCCAAAGTGATTGTTGTGGCAACTGGCGGCGGTAAATCTGCTAAATCAGTACGCAAATACTTCCCTACAGCCACTATTCTGGCGCTGACCACCAATGAAACCACTGCCCGTCAGTTAATTCTGACCAAAGGTGTTGTCACTCAGTTGGTCAACGAGATTGCTTCAACGGATGATTTCTATCGCATCGGTAAAGAAGCAGCTCTGGCTAGCGGTCTGGCACAGAAAGGCGACGTTGTCGTTATGGTTTCTGGTGCTTTGGTTCCAAGTGGTACAACCAATACCTCTTCCGTGCACGTCTTATAATCCCGAACCGCACGCTAGAACACTAATTAAAAACGCCGCTTTCAATAGCGGCGTTTTCTTTTTAAACCACTGCAAAATAAACTTTCTGAAAAATCCACTTTATCCTAAGAGCGCTAAAGTTTTTTTCTCAGTAAGACTTATCTGAAAGAATCCGGCTGTTTTGCCTCGTTTTTTTAACTTTTTTTTAAAACAAGATGCTTCTTTGAGCGAACGATCAAAATAAACCCCTCTAATACTAAAAATTTATTCTCTTTCGAAAAAACTTTGTGTAATACTTGTAACGCTACATGGAGATTAACTTAATCTAGAGGGTGTTAATAATGAATCGTACTAAACTTGTACTGGGCGCGGTAATTCTGGCTTCTACTATGCTGGCTGGTTGTTCAAGCAATGCTAAAATCGATCAACTGTCTTCTGACGTTCAGACTCTGAACGCTAAAGTTGACCAACTGAGCAACGACGTGAACGCAATCCGTTCTGACGTTCAAGCAGCTAAAGACGATGCAGCACGTGCTAACCAACGTCTGGACAACCAAGCTCACGCTTACAAGAAGTAATATTACTTCCTGAATGAAAAATGGCGCACATTGTGCGCCATTTTTTTTGCTTCGCTAAAACCCGTTTCTGACAGTGACCTTCCTTGATGTCCCCTTCCCTTTTGCTACTCACTCATCAACACATTTCACAATACGACTGCGCTATAAACTTTGCCATGGCAAACATCTGGCTGCCACGGCAAAGGTACGACTAAGACTTAATTGGCGGCAGAGTAAACCGGGCCTGGCTGAACCAGCTTAGGAGCGGCTTCTTCAGTCGGTTGCTGCTCTTCGTTCTGTGGTTGTGCCTGAGGCTCGCTCTGAGGCGCTACAGTAGCCGGAGCTTGCACAGGGGCAGTCTTACCTACAGTGACGATAACTGGCATGCCAGCGCGGCGTACAATTGCATCCTGAACCACTTGTGCATCAGTCTGGCTGTCGTTGATAAACTTCTGCAAGCTACTGCTGATAGCAATTGGCATGGTTTGCGGATCATCACTGTCTACACGAGACAACGGCTGATGAACTTCCACATAACGTTTGCCATCGGGCTCTACAGAATATTTAACCGGCTCATTGATAATCTGGACGCGAGTACCTTTAGGTACGGATTTGAACAGCGCTTCAATATCATCTGGGCGTAAACGAATACAACCCGAGCTAACACGCATGCCGATACCAAAGTTGGCGTTGGTACCATGAATCAGGTACTCACCACCACCCGCAGCCAAACGCATGGCAAACAGACCCATAGGGTTTTCCGGACCCGCAGGAACTACCGCTGGCAAGGTAACACCCTCAGCCAGGTAGTGCTTACGGATATTCGCTGTTGGTGTCCAGGTTGGGTTCGGGATTTTCTGGCTGACAGACGTTGTCATAGTTGGGGTATTACGCCCTAACTGGCCGATACCGATAGGGTACACAATCACTTTGTTCTGGCCTTTAGGGTAATAATAAAGACGCAGTTCAGCCAGGTTGATGACGATACCTTCACGTGGGGTATCTGGCAGCAACATCTGAGTCGGGATTGTTAATACTGAGCCCGGTAATGGCAAATACGGGTCAGCACCTGGGTTAGCTTCCAGCATCCCCAACAAACCGATTTTATAATCGGCAGCAATAGCCTCAAGCGGACGGCCATCATTTGGAACGGTATAAGTAGTATTTTCACCAATCAGACGGCTATTGGCTGGAGGTAGAGGATACTCGGTCGCATTGGCAGCGGTGATACTTCCCGCCATACAAGTTGCGAATAACATACCAATCAAAGTTAATGCACGTTTCATGCTTAGTTCCTACATCACTTCTTAAAATTCGGTTTACACGGCTATCTACGTTAATTTTAGCAGCCAATAATAAGGCCACCATATAGTAACAGCCCTTATTATAAAGGCAATTTATATCTCTAAAAATCAAGGTGTTACAAAGTAATTTATTATGCTTCTTCCAGCAGGGAGGACGATTTAACCTGCTGAAATTTCACCATTTTAATACTGTGACTCATGACGCAAAATTGCTCAGTCACCTATGAATAAAGCACAAAATGTTGGTGCGGATCAGCCGACGTTTAGGGCTGCGGCTTTAGTACGAATAGCGCGGATCATCGCTTCAAGCCCTTGAGAGCGCGAAGGCGTTAGGTGCTGACTCAAGGCTAAATCTGCAAAAAATGGCCGAACATCCAAATCCACGATCTGTTGCGGGGTCAAACCCTGATAGAGAATAAACACCACGGCGACCAAACCTTTGACGATTGCGGCATCACTGTCACCGGTAAAAGTCACCTGCCCCGTTGGTGAAAGGGTCATGGCGATCCAAACCTGGCTCTGGCAACCAGAAATAAGATTCTCTGGCTGGCGCTGTTGCTCAGTTAGCGGCGGCAACTGTGCGCCCAGTTCGATCACATACAGGTATTTCTCTTCCCAATTTAAACAGCGGGAAAAGTTACGAATCAATTTATCTTTATCTGGCAAACCCGCCATAACATGCTTCCTATTACTGAAGTTACCCGTCATATTTCAAGCGCAGCGGTGTTGGCTGCCATCATTTACTCAAGTCGTTGAGTTCATTTTGTTACCGCCTACCGGCAGCTCAAAATCGATTGGGTATAAAAGCCAAAATAAAAGCCGACTGCTTAAAATGATAGTCGGCTTTAGGGGGCATTGTCGCGGACTGTCTGCGCTTAGCCCAGCAATTTTTCGATGCGTTGTAACCCACTCACCAGTCTATCGACTTCTTCCGGGGTATTATAAAGCGCCAGCGATGCACGGCACATACTAGGCACCTGATAGAATGACATCAGCGGCATCGCGCAATGATGCCCGGTGCGAATAGCAATGCCGTATTGATCAAGGAAGCTCCCTACATCATAAGCATGATGTGGGCCAAGGTTGAAGGCAATCACCCCGGCCCGTTTTGCCGGACCATAGATTTTCAGGCTCGGGATCTGCCCCAACTGCTGCAATGCATACTGCATGAGTGATTGCTCATATTGCTGGATAGAGGCAAGCCCCAACTGATTCACATAACTGATTGCCGCGCCAAGCCCCATAATTCCCGCGGTATTGGGAGAGCCAGCTTCAAAGCGCCACGGCGCATCAGCAAAAGTGGTGCCTTGAGTCAGACTCACGGTTTTGATCATCGAGCCGCCGCCTTCCCAAGGTGGCATTTGTTGTAACAAAGCACTCTTGCCATACAAGATGCCAATGCCCGACGGCCCATACAGCTTGTGGCCAGAGAATACATAGAAATCACAGCCCAAATCCTGCACATCGACACTCTGATGCATGATAGCTTGCGCGCCATCCACCAGCACCACCAAGCCAGCCGCTTTGGCCTGCGCGACCATCTGTTTGATAGGATTAACCGTTCCCAGCACATTGGAAACCTGGGTAATCGCCAGTAGCCGCGTAGTGTCATCAATCAAGCCCGCCAACGCACTTAACGCCAGCTCACCTGTTGCGGTTAACGGCCATACCCGAATTTCGACGCCCAGATCGGTTGCCAGCATCTGCCAAGGCACAATATTAGCGTGATGCTCCATTTCGGTGATGATAATGCTGTCGCCCGCTTTCAGACTATGGCGACCATAGCTGTTAGCCACCAGATTGATGGCCTCAGTCGTGCCCTTAACAAACACAATTTCTTCGGCAGATGCGGCATTAATAAACTCGGCAACCTGACTACGTACCGCTTCCATCTGTTCCGTTGCTTGCGCGCTCAGCGTGTGAATGCCCCGATGAACGGCTGCATAACCCTCACGATAGAAATTAAGTTCCCGGTCGATCACCACTTGTGGCTTCTGCGCACTGGCGGCACTGTCCAGATACACCAAAGGCTGCCCATTGACCTGACGACTCAGCAGCGGGAAATCAGCTCTTATTTTTTCTATAGGGAATGATTCACTAGGGAACCGTTCAGTAGGAATACTCATAGCGATGCCTCGGCCAGGCGCTCAGCAATGCGTGCTAAGACTATTTTGCGGATAGTTTCGTCATGGATGGCTTCGGTTAATTCAGCCGCAAAGGCAAAAATAATCATTTGCTGTGCATCAGCTTGATTGATACCGCGTGATTGCAGATAAAATAGCTGCTCGGCATCAATTCGCCCCACTGTGGCACCATGACTGCATTTCACATCATCAGCATAGATTTCCAACTGTGGCTTGGTATCCACTTCCGCCAGCTTGCTCAGCAGCAAGTTATTATTGGTCATCTGGCCGTCAGTTTTCAGAGCATGCTGAGCCACTTTAATCATGCCATTAAAGATAGCTTTGCCCCGCTCGCGAACAATGGTTTTGTGCAACTGGCGGCTTTCACAGTAGCCTTTGTTATGCTCCAGATAAGTACGGGTGTCGCAAATCTCACGCCCTATCGGTAACAACAGACTATTAATGGAGAGCGTCGCACCCTCGCCATTCAACTGAGCGCTGGTGTTATGGCGGGACAGCCCGGCACCGAGCAAGAAACTATAACTCCGCGCTCGCGCATCGCGCCCTAGCACTAAATCATTATGAGCAAAGTGGTAACTTTGTGCGGTTTCAAATGCCAGTTTGCAATGGCTCAATTCGGCATTATCACCGACAGCGATGGTCAGCCGCGCACCGGTAAAATGCGGCTGCTCATCAAGACTGACAAAATGCTCAATCACTTCAGCCTGTGCATTGGCTTCAATGGTCAGATGATGGCGATAGTGGCTGGTATTCACTACATCGGAATCATTACCTGAGCTGATATGCAGCAGATAAAGTGGTTTATCACTCTGTTTCCCTGCTGGCAGACGAAGGTGCCAGCTCTCTTGAGCCAGACTTTCGGTCAAATGCAAAAAGACTTCCGGCTGGATGGCGGCGGGAAGCTGTGCATTCTCTGTCATCGAGGTCAGTTGGTACGGGCCGCACTCACTGTCACTTAATTGCGGAGAATACCGCCCATCAATGAAGACTAACCGATGAGCATCTTGCACCAATGACAGGGCATCGCGCTGGGCGAGTGTTACCGCCGGGGCGCGGGCAAAATCAAAGTCATGGGCCAAGAGGCGCTCGAGTGGCGTGTATTTCCAATCTTCATGTTTAGCCGTAGGAAAACCTAATTGCAGCACCTGTTGCCAATGGCCGGCGGCTGCGGCGGAATAACCATTCTGGCGCTGTTTAAATAGCTGACCGAAGTGCTTTAATGCATCAATACGCTGTTGTTCCAGAATACGTTGTTGTTCCGAAAGGCTTTGCTGTTCCTGCATTTTACTGTTGGTCGGTAAGCCAGCCATAACCTTGCTCCTCCAACTGTTTTACCAGTGTAAAATCACCCGATTTGATGATTTTCCCCTGATACAGCACATGGACAAAGTCAGGTTTGACGTAGTCAAGGATGCGCTGATAGTGAGTCACAATAATAAATGCGCGGTTTTCATCACGCAGCGAGTTAACACCGTTTGCCACGATTTTAAGTGCATCGATATCCAGACCTGAGTCCGTTTCATCCAGAATGCATAAAGAGGGCTCCAGTGCCGCCATCTGCAAGATGTCGTTGCGTTTCTTTTCACCGCCGGAAAAACCTACGTTAACCGAACGGGTCAGCAGATCGGCTGGCATTTTGAGCAACTCAATTTTCTCTTCAATAAAGTCGGCAAAATCAAAGCGATCCAAAGGTTCCTGTTGGCGATATTTACGCACGGCATTAACCGCCGTTTGCAGGAAGAAATGGTTACTCACCCCGGGAATTTCCACCGGATATTGGAACGCCAGAAACACACCTTCACCGGCGCGATCTTCTGGGTCCAAATCGAGTAAATCTTTGCCTTTGAACGTCACACTGCCCTCGGTGACTTCATACTCTTCACGCCCAGCCAACGCCGCTGACAAGGTACTTTTCCCTGAGCCATTCGGCCCCATGATGGCATGCACTTCACCGGGTTTGATCTCCAGATCTAACCCTTTAAGGATTTCGTTACCTTCGACACTGACTTTTAAATTCTTGATGCTTAACATAGGTTTCCTTGGTGCGCCTGAGCGCAAAACTTTACTTATGCAGCGAACGCTTAGCCGACACTGTGTTCCAGGCTGATAGCGAGCAATTTCTGTGCTTCGACGGCAAACTCCAGCGGCAACTCAGAGAACACATCCTTACAGAAGCCGTTCACAATCATTGAGATGGCATCATCTTCACTGATACCGCGCTGCAAGCAATAAAACAGTTGGTCATCGCCAATTTTTGAAGTGGTCGCTTCATGCTCCAATTGCGCCGAGCTATTACGCACTTCCACATAGGGGAAAGTGTGCGCGCCGGAGTCTGGGCCAATCAGCATTGAGTCGCATTGGGTGAAATTACGGGCGTTATCCGCTCCGGGTAGAATTTTAACCAAACCACGATAGGTATTTTGGCTATGACCGGCAGAGATCCCTTTGGCAATAATGGTTGATTTGGTGTTTTTGCCGATATGGATCATTTTGGTGCCAGTATCTGCCTGCTGATGACCATTGGTCAGCGCTACCGAGAAGAACTCGCCAATTGAGTTATCCCCTTGCAGAATCACACTGGGGTATTTCCAGGTAATGGCTGAGCCTGTTTCAGATTGAGTCCAGGACATTTTCGACCCTGCCCCTTCACACAAGGCGCGCTTGGTGACAAAGTTGAGAATACCCCCGGTGCTGTCGGCTCCGGCAAACCAGTTCTGCACGGTTGAATATTTCACTTCTGCATTTTTATGCAGAATAACCTCGACCACCGCCGCATGCAGCTGATAGCTATCACGAACCGGTGCCGAGCACCCTTCGATGTAGCTCACGTAGCTGTCTTCGTCAGCAATCAGGATGGTGCGTTCAAACTGGCCCGTTTTCGCGGCATTAATCCGGAAGTAAGTCGATAACTCCATCGGGCAGCGCACCCCTTTAGGGACATAAACAAAGGTACCGTCAGAGGCCACCGCCGCATTGAGTGCGGCAAAAAAGTTATCTTTTGCCGGAACCACCGAACCCAGATACTTACGCACCAGATCCGGATACTCCTGAATTGCTTCACCGAATGAGCAGAAAATAATGCCCTGCTCGGCCAGCTTGCCACGATAGGTGGTGGCAACAGAAACTGAGTCAAAAATAGCATCGACCGCCACTTCTGCCCCTTCACGTACCGGAACACCTAACTGAGCAAAAGCAGATTCGACCTCGGCAGTGAGGTACTCGTTAATATTGTGCTGCGACATATCCTGCGAGGTGGTGCCATCCGCTGACGATTGTTGCACCGCTCCAGGTTGCGAATCACAGCTATCATCACAACTGCCGCAGGATGGCGCGGAGTAATAGCTATAATCCTGATAATCCAGGCTCTTATAATGTGCTTTCAGCCAGTGCGGCTCTTCCATTTGTAGCCAACTTCGATAAGCACCCAAACGAAACTCCAGCATCCATTCAGGTTCATTACGTTTCGCTGAAATGGCGCGAATGACATCTTCATTGATGCCTTTCGCCAACTCATCAGTAGCAAGTTGAGTAAAGAAGCCCTCTTTGTAGCGACCGTCGCTGACCCAAGCCTGCACATCATCTGGAACTTCTACATTGCTTCGTGTCATTTCGTTTACATCGCTCAAACGCCAAAACTCTCGCCACACCCGCAGGAATGCTGAGCTTTAGGGTTATTAAATTTGAAAATTTGATTGAGCCCTTCACGGACGTAATCCACCTCAGTGCCATCGATAAATGGCATCGCTTTGAGGGGGACGTAAAGTCTGGCGCGGCCATGCTCGAAAACCAAAGCATCGCTGGCTGGCTCTTTCGCCATATCCATAACATAGGCAAACCCGGCGCAACCGGATTGCTTGACCCCAAGCTGTAACCCTTTGACTTCCGGGTCCTGCTCCATGAGACGGGTAATTTGCGCAGCAGCGCTGTCGGTTATCGTTACGCCTTGCCAAACGTTGTCATCGAGTGAGAATGTCCCGACGGATTCCTGTTGCATATGCCCTACCTTTTTCTCGCTGATAATTGATAAATCAACACAGATTGATCACAATGGTAGTGATAATAATTATCACTTCAACCGTTTGTTTTGCAGGGATATTAAGAAAAGTGTCGTTTAAACCCCGAATGAGGCGGCAACGAAGATAACATGCTGCGATGGCCGAAGAAGTCGGGAGGAACAAGTACACTTTTATCACTATGAAATAACACGATAATTTCTACAGTGACACTCGAATCCCTTGCTGTCTCAGAGGCTAATCGCAGTCAGTCTCCGAGTTTTTTAAACATTCATAAAAAATACCTATTTCTCCATTAACTTTAGCTGAAAACCTCCGCAGGGGAAACCTATCGTAGAGATTCGCCGCATTTATCGGATAAACAAAATTGTCAGTCGATTGAGAGAAAAAGTAAGTGACTGGACGTTGAATTGCTCAAGGCCGCTGAATCGCCCTGAGCAAAGTAATGACTTGTATTTTATAGGGTTATTTATTGTTAACGGGTTAATACTGCGGTGGTTAAGCGGGAAGTGCAACACAGGTTATCCTGCTCGTCATAGATTTCAATCTGCCAAACTTGATGGCTGCGGCCAACATGAATCGCCCGACAACAACCACGGACTTTGCCAGATCGCACCGCCTTAAGATGGTTGGCATTAATTTCCAACCCCACCACTTGTTGCCCCTCGACAGTACACAGATAACCGGCCATAGAACCCAATGACTCCGCCAACACCACCGACGCGCCGCCATGCAGCAGACCAAAAGGCTGAGTTGTGCGGTTATCTACCGGCATAGTCGCTTCCAGTTCGTCATCTGAGAATCGGGTAAACTCGATGCCCAAATGCCCTACCATGCAGTTTTGGCTTTGCTGATTTAGTTGTTCTAGTGTCGCGGTGCGTTTCCACAGCATTCTGTCTCCCCTTTAGCCTTCGTTCTTGAAATTGCAGCGTTGTTAGCTGCTCTCACTCACCCGAATCACTGAGCCATGTCAGCTCATCGGGATGACTTCGTTTGCCGCCTACCTGCAATTCCAATGACTTTGGCTAATACCTTCGTTCTTGAAATTGCAGCGTTGTTAGCTGCTCTCGTTACTCGGCCCATCCATGGGCCTCGCCTCTGCGAGGCCGCTGCAAGCAGCGTTCAAATCTGCTCCCGGCAGATTTGTCACTTGAACCCACGAGTTAAACCAGCTCAAGCAAAGCCTGTAATGGATGGCGCAAGCCACTGCCTTCAACCCGCTTAACTTGGCTACGGCAAGAATAGCCGGTGGCTAAGCAACGTTTCCCCGGCAGTTTTTGCAATGCTTGCTGCCAGGATAGTGCATAGATACCCAATGAATTATCGATGTTTTTGGCTTCATGGCCATAAGTTCCGGCCATACCGCAGCATCCCACACTGACACTTTCCAGTTTGGCACCGTAACGGGAGAATATCGATATCCAATGCTGGCTACTGGCTGGCAGTGCGGTGGTTTCAGTGCAATGACCAAACAGATACCAGGATTCGCCACTCATTTGCTGTTCTGGACACTCCGGCTGCTCCGCCAGTGCCACCTGCAACCATTCATGCACCAATTGCACATTGAAGTCACCGCGGCTCTCACCCAGAATCTCTTTATATTCATCGCGATAACAGAGCACCAGCGCCGGATCAACCCCCACCATTGGCATGCCCAATTGCGCGATGCGATTCAGGAAATCCGCTGTCTTACGCGCGGTTTTCGCAAATCGTTGTAGGAATCCTTTGATATGCTGAGCTTTACCATTCGGCGAGAATGGCAGTAATACCGGATTAAAGCCCAGTTTTTCCACCAGCCGGACAAAATCAGCCACCACCTGAGCATCATAGTAGCTAGTGAAAGGATCCTGCACGACTAACACATGTTGGCGTCGCTCCGCCTCCGGCAGTTTTTCCAACTGCTCCAGTGTCATGGTGCTGGCATAATGCCCCGACAGCGACTGCTTCAACGTGGGGCTGGAAAGCAGGGGTAAATCCACCATTCCAATGCTTTTACGGCTTAATTCACTGACCCAAGGTTGCTTCAAGAAGAAGTTAAACAGTTTCGGCGTTTTCGCCATCAACGGAGCATAACTTTCAACCCCGGCAACCACATAATCGCGCAGTGGCCGATGATAACGAGTGTGATACAGCTGTAGGAAGCGCGAGCGGAAGCCCGGCACATCAATTTTTATCGGGCACTGGGTCGAGCAAGCTTTACATGCCAGACAGCCCGACATCGCCTCTTTAACTTCATGCGAGAAATCATAATCGCCTTGACGGGCGGCCCAACTATTGCGGGTCTTTTCAATCAAACTGCGCAGACTTGGGCGCTGGGTTGCCAGCCCTTTCTCCAATGCCACGGGATCAACACCTTGGTCGGACAGTAGCCGTAACCACTCGCGCACCAACGTTGCCCGCCCTTTGGGGGAATGAATTCGGTCGCCCGTTATCTTCATTGATGGGCACATTGGGCTGCGAGCATCAAAATTGAAGCATAATCCGTTGCCATTACATTCCATCGCCCCGCGGAAAGAGGTTCTGACCGCCAATGGAATACGTCGGTCCAGCGTCCCGCGCTTATCCGAGGTATCCACTTTCATCATCGGGGCATCACTGCCCAATGGCGAACAAATTTTCCCCGGATTCAACCGATTATCTGGGTCGAACGCGGACTTAATACGCCGCAGTTCGCTGTACAGCACTTCACCGAAAAACTCCGGGCTGTATTCTGCGCGGAAGCCTTTGCCGTGCTCGCCCCACAACAGGCCGCCATAGCGCGCCGTCAGTTGCACCACTTGATCAGAAATCTGCTTCATCAGCATCTCTTGCTGAGGATCGCACATGTCCAGCGCCGGACGCACATGCAACACCCCGGCATCCACATGGCCAAACATGCCATAAGCCAGATTATGGCTATCCAGCAGTTGGCGGAACTCAACAATATAATCGGCCAAATGCTGCGGCGGCACACAAGTGTCTTCGGCGAAGGGGATCGGCTTGGCCTGCCCTTTACTGTTACCGAGCAAACCCACCGCTTTTTTGCGCATACCATAAATACGCTCAATACCGACTAATTCGCTGCAAATCTGATAACCAATAACCCCACCCTCTTGGCTGGACATCAAATCGTCCAAACGTTGGCAAAGCGCCTCCATTTGGCTATCGATGAGTGCCTTATCATCACCAGCGAACTCAACAATATTCAGCCCCAGCATCTCTTTATTGGGAACATCAGTAATAAGTTCTTTGACCGAGTGCCAGACAATATCTTCTTTCGCCAGATTAAGGACTTTTGAGTCCACCGTCTCGACGGACAACGCTTTGGCTTCCACCATAAAAGGCGCATTGCGCAGTGCTGAATTAAAAGAGTCATACTTTACATTCACCAAACGGCGAACTTTGGGCAATGGCGTGATATCCAGCGTGGCTTCGGTGATAAATGCCAAAGTCCCTTCGGCCCCGGTTAAAATCCGCGTGAGGTCAAACGTTTGCAAGTCATCACTGAAAACATGGCGCAGGTCATAACCGGTGAGAAAACGGTTTAATTTAGGGAATTTCTCCAGGATCAGCGCTCGTTGGTCGCGACAGCGATTCAATACCGTCTGGTAGATTCGACCGATGACCGAATCCTCCTGCGCAATCGTTTCCGCCAGTGCCGTCGGCATAGCGCGGGTATCTAGCATCTCACCGCCGAGTAAAATGGCACGTAACCCCAGCACGTGGTCAGAGGTTTTGCCATAGACCAACGAACCCTGACCGGATGCATCAGTGTTGATCATGCCGCCCAATGTGGCGCGGTTACTGGTTGATAATTCTGGCGCGAAGAAATAGCCAAATGGCCGCAGATATTCATTCAGTTGGTCTTTAATCACCCCGGCTTCAACCCGCACCCAACCTTGCTCGGGGTTAATTTCCAAGATGCGATTCATATGGCGCGACATGTCCACCACAATACCGGTGTTCAGCGCCTGACCATTGGTCCCTGTCCCGCCGCCACGTGGCGTAAAGACTAAGGTTTTAAAATTATCCTGCCCAGCCAGACGGCCAATCAGTGCCACATCCGCCGTCGAGCGCGGAAAAACCACCGCATCGGGCAGCAGTTGATAAATACTGTTGTCCGTCGCCATGGTCAGGCGGTCAGCATAGTTAGTGGCGGTATCGCCGGTGAATCCGTTTTGCTTCAAAGCATCCAAAAAATCCAGCACCAACTGAACAACACCGGGTGCCTGAGAAATCTGTGGGATCATTAGTGTGACCCTATCTATATGTGTGTTTGTTTTAAGAACTGTTCCCTTGAGAGATTATCTGGTCGCGACAACCTTTGTCGAATAATTTATGCCAATTCAGAATGATGGGAAAGTGATGGCTATCGACCAAGGATAAATACGGCTATAAACTCTTGAGTATCAAAATTTTATATTGTGCAAATAATGTTCAAACCCTGTCAGGAGCGGATTATTTCGGCACATTTATGACTATCGGATTTTTATTATTCCAGGGACGTTGACCTTTTTTGATAAAATCGCGGCAGTAAAAACGTCAGCTTATCTGTTAAAAGCTGAAGAAATACACCATGATTACTGTTGATACTTAATTAGATTGTGCAAATAACTCATTAGCACAAACTCTAATGAGTTACAGTGCGATGGCCACCTTGCCATGATTTCCGAAGTGAGAACCCACTGATGAATTACCCGCAGCTACGTCGTTTCGATTTACCTAAACTGATGTTTGGGGTGATATTCATTATGATAATGATTGTCGCCAGTTTTTGGGTGGTGCAGCCCTTCGTGATGGGATTTGCCTGGGCTGGCATGGTGGTTATTGCCACCTGGCCGCTGCTGATTAGACTGCAAAAACTGCTCTGGGGTAAGCGCTGGCTGGCGGTGATTGTGATGACCCTACTGCTGATTTTGCTGTTCGTTATCCCCATTGCGTTGCTGGTCAGCAGTCTGGTTGAGAATAGTGGGCCGCTTATTCAGTGGGCCTCCAGCCCCTCTAATTTGCACATGCCGGATGTCACCTGGCTGAAAACAATCCCCATGGTCGGCAATAAACTGTATAGCGGCTGGCATACATTAATAGCCGGTGGTGGCAATGCCATCATTGCCAAAGTTCAGCCCTATATTGGTGCGTCCGTAACTTGGCTGGTGGCACAAGCTGCACATGTTGGCTATTTCTTGATTCATCTGGCATTGATGTTGTTGTTCAGTGTGCTGCTTTATTTCCATGGCGAGCAAGTCGGTTTAGCCATTCGACATTTTGCGGTGCGGGCTGCGGATAAACGCGGTGATGCCGTGGTGGTATTGGCCGCTAAAGCTATTCGTGCTGTGGCTTTAGGGGTGGTGGTGACCGCGCTGGTTCAGGCGGTGTTGGGTGGGATTGGCCTGGCGGTTTCCGGGGTGCAATATGCCACATTATTTACAGTATTGATGTTTGTCTGCTGTGTCGCCCAGCTTGGGCCACTGCTGATACTCATTCCTGCGGTCATTTGGCTCTACTGGACGGGGGATTCAACTTGGGGCACCATTTTATTGGTGTGGAGTTGTATCGTCGGGACAATGGACAACGTATTGCGCCCTTATCTGATCCGTATGGAAGCCGACATGCCCATGATTCTCATTCTCTCTGGGGTTATTGGCGGCTTGCTGTCATTTGGAATGATTGGGTTATTTATCGGCCCTGTGGTGTTGGCTATTTCCTACCGCCTAACTGCGGCTTGGGTCAGCGAAGCACCGGAGCCAGAAGAGAGTATTACCGAAGTCGCTAAACATTTAGAGGAACTTTAGTAATGACATCCTGTAAACTTTAAAATGACGGCGACAGGGGTTTGGTAGTTATGCTACTGAACCCCTATTCTCCAGCAACATCCGCTATTATAAATAAACAATAGCCGTTTAAATTCCCACATTCATATTCTTGACGACCAATTATATCAGGTATTAAATAAGATAATTATTAATAACCAAATGAAATCACTTCTTCCGTAAATATTTATTTAATCTATTTTATTCAGACAATTCTCAATGACTAACTCACGGAATTTATTTACTATTATGCTGTAGTAATGATTTCCCCTGAGACATTTAAATAAATCATCTCGTAATGGCTTATTTAAATATCTGTAATCGAATACACGTATTGCTGTGTGTAGTCTTTGCCTGTCACCTAAGACGGGCTTTTTTTTTATTATATCCTTTCTGCATGCGCGTTGGCTGCACTCAATCACCCGAATCGCTTACTCAAGTAAACTCATCGTGATTCATTCTCTTGCCGCCTTCCTGCAATTCGAATTATTTTGGCTATATTAGCTTTAATGACTATTTGCTCTTTTTTTAATTTATCTTCTCTGTGTCCTAAATTAAACCATTGCATGACTTTATCTTGCTAATGCAATTAATTGTCATTTAAAAATGATAAAAAAAAAATCCGCAACCTGAGCTGCGGATTAATCAATATATTGGAGAATTAGTGCTGAGTATGTTGCGCCAGACTTAACCAGGTTTGCACGACGGTATCAGGATTAAGAGACAAACTATCGATCCCTTGCTCCATCAACCACAAAGCAAAATCTTCATGGTCTGAAGGGCCCTGACCACAAATACCCACGTATTTCCCCTGCCGTTTAGCCGCTGTAATCGCCATTGATAACAATGCTTTTACTGCTTCATTGCGCTCATCAAACAATTCAGACACTACACCAGAGTCACGATCCAGCCCCAACGTTAGCTGAGTCATATCGTTAGAACCAATGGAGAAACCATCAAAATGCGCCAGGAACTGGTCAGCTAGCAGCGCATTCGATGGGATTTCACACATCATAATGATCTTTAAGCCATTCTCACCGCGTTTAAGGCCTTGTTTCGCCAACTCGGCAACCACTGCCTCAGCCTGAGCCACTGTGCGCACGAAAGGCACCATCACCTCAATGTTAGTCAGCCCCATCACATTACGCACCCGTTTCACCGCCTCACACTCCAGAGCGAAGCAATCACGGAAGCTATCTGCGACATAGCGGCCCGCCCCACGGAAGCCCAGCATTGGGTTCTCTTCGTGTGGCTCATAAGCTTCGCCACCGACCAAATTGGCATACTCGTTAGATTTAAAATCTGACAAACGCACAATTACACGTTTTGGCCAAAATGCCGCGCCCAGGGTAGAAATCCCTTCGGTTAAGCGACCAACATAAAACTCGACGGGATCGTCATAGCCGTTCATCAGTGCTTTGATCTCGGCTTGAATGGCCGGTGGCTGAATATCGAACTCCAGCAGTGCTTTTGGATGCACGCCAATCATGCGGTTGATGATAAATTCCAGCCGAGCCAACCCGACGCCTTCATTGGGCAGACGAGCAAAGTCGAAAGCCCGGTCTGGGTTACCGACATTCATCATGATTTTCAACGGCAAGTCGGGTAATTCTGTCACTTGTGAACTTTGAATCGAGAAATCGAGCAGTTCATGATAAACGTAGCCAGTATCCCCCTCCGCGCAGGAAACCGTGACGTTTTGCCCCTCATGCAAAATATCGGTGGCATTACCACAACCCACTACCGCAGGTATCCCCAATTCACGCGCAATAATGGCCGCATGACAGGTTCGTCCACCCCGGTTGGTCACAATAGCGGAAGCCTTTTTCATGATGGGTTCCCAATCAGGGTCAGTCATGTCTGTTACCAGTACATCACCAGCCTGAATGCGATCCATCTCGCTGATATCATGAATCACCTTGACGGGCCCTGACCCAATGCGATGCCCAATAGCACGGCCTTCAACCAGCACATTGCTTTGAGTATTCAATTGGTAGCGTTCCATCACCTGCTCGTTGGAGCGCACGGTTTCTGGACGTGCTTGCACGATATACAGCTTGCCGCTATGACCATCTTTTGCCCACTCAATATCCATCGGGCGGCCATAATGCTCTTCAATCAATAAAGCTTGGTGGGCCAGCGCTTCAACTTCATCATCACTTAGAGCGAAACGATTGCGTTGCAGCTCTGGCACATCTTCAATTTGCACTTGTTTGCCATGGTCTTGGCTATCGGCATAAACCATACGAATCTTTTTCGAACCCATATTACGCCGCACAATAGCCGGTTTGCCATTACGCAAAGTGGGCTTATGCACATAGAACTCATCTGGGTTGACCGCGCCCTGCACCACCATTTCCCCCAAACCATGGGCGGCGGTGATGAAGACCACCTGATCAAAGCCCGACTCGGTATCAATAGTGAACATCACACCGGAAGAGGCCAAGTCTGAGCGCACCATGCGCTGCACCCCGGCAGACAGAGCGACACCGCGGTGGTCATAGCCCTGATGTACCCGATAAGAAATGGCCCGATCGTTAAACAGGGAAGCAAAGACATGTTTGATGGCGATCATTACCGCATCAATGCCTTGTACATTAAGGAATGTTTCCTGCTGACCAGCAAAGGAAGCATCGGGCATATCTTCAGCGGTTGCAGAAGATCGAACCGCAAAAGAAGCCTCTGGCTCGCCCTCTGCCAACTGCTTATAAGCCTCGTGGATTGATTGTTCGAACTCAGGGTGGAATGGTGTCTCAATGACCCATTGACGAATCTGCGCACCGGCTTTGGCTAACGCGGCAATATCATCCACATTGGTTTGATCCAACAATTGATAGATACGCTGGTTAACGCCGCTTTGCTCCAGAAAGTCGTTAAACGCCTGAGCTGTGGTGGCGAAGCCGTTAGGCACCGAAACACCCAGTTCAGAGAGATTGGTTATCATTTCACCCAGGGAGGCATTCTTGCCGCCAACCCGATCAACATCGTGCATGCCAAGCTGGTTGTACCAAAGCACATTACACAGATTTAGGCCATTGTTGGACATCGAAACAATCCTTTTACATTATCGTTAATGACGGACTTATCGTTAATTACGAACATTCAGTAGGGTATAGCGAGAGATTATTGGGGCTGACGAATCAGCAACACCAGTGTCAGACTAGCACAATGCTCCATAGCCCATGGACAGGTGAATCGATCAAGCCAACAAGAAAAGTTTTTTTCAGGCTATTCTGACAGTGAACGCTTTACCACTATGCCGAATAAGGCACACTGGCTGCGCTACACTTATGGCATTCAGCAGTAAGTCACTAGCATGGTTCAATCAGCAAATACTCAGGAGTTAGCGTGGAAAGAAGTGTGTTTTATATTTCAGATGGCACAGCTATTACTGCAGAAGTCCTCGGCCATGCCGTTTTATCCCAGTTTCCGATTAAAGCCACTACCTTCACGCTGCCCTTTGTGGAAAGTGCAGCCCGCGCCCAAGAAGTCTGTGAGAAAATCAATGAAATATATCGGGAAACCGGCGTCAGACCACTGGTTTTCTATTCGATAATCAGCCCTGAAGTACGGGAACTCATCCAGCACAGTGAAGGATTTTGCCAAGATATCGTGCAGGCGTTGGTTGCGCCACTGCAAGGTGAGCTGGGGGTGTCACCCCAACCGGTACTCAACCGTACACACGGCCTAACTGAAAGCAATCTGGGTAAATATGATGCGCGTATCGCCGCTATCGACTATGCGTTGGCCCATGATGACGGTATTTCTCTGCGTAATCTGGACCAGGCGCAGGTGATTTTATTAGGCGTTTCCCGCTGCGGTAAAACTCCCACCAGCCTCTATCTGGCGATGCAATTTGGTATCCGGGCAGCAAACTACCCTTTTATTGCCGACGATATGGATAATTTACAGCTCCCTGCGGCATTAAAACCCTTCCAGCATAAGCTGTTCGGGTTAACCATTAATCCAGAACGACTGGCCGCGATTCGTGAGGAACGACGTGAAAACAGCCGTTATGCTTCCTTGCGTCAATGCCGCATGGAGGTGGGAGAAGTCGAGGCACTGTTCCGTAAAAACCAGATTCGCTATCTGAATTCCACCAACTACTCGGTTGAAGAGATCTCAACCAAAATTCTGGATATTTTAGGGATGAGTCGTCGGATGTTCTGACTCGAAATATTCACCAAGAATATTATTTATGGTTTATTTCATCAGAATTTCTATGAATCATGACTGTGGCGGTTGAATTCATTTAATTTTGGTTTATTGTGATCGCCATCACTTCCCGGTATTCCTGCCGTAGAGAAGAACAGATTTAGAGAATCTTCATGCACAAAACAGATGAACTGCGGACCGCGCGCATCGATAGCTTAGTCACGCCGCAACAACTGGCGGAGAAGTTACCGATTTCAGAAGCGGTAGCAGACAACGTGACAGCGTCACGTAAGCGAATTGAAAAAATATTGACCGGTGAAGACTCCCGCCTACTGGTGGTCGTTGGCCCTTGCTCTATTCACGACCTTGATGCTGCAATTGATTATGCCACGCGGCTGAATGTATTACGTGAGCGCTATCAAGACCGTCTTGAAATCGTGATGCGCACCTACTTCGAGAAACCTCGCACCGTGGTGGGCTGGAAAGGATTAATTTCTGACCCAGCACTCGATGGCTCGTGTCAGGTCAATCTGGGTATTGAGATGGCTCGTAGATTGCTGTTAGCAGTCAATGAGTTAGGACTACCAACCGCCACTGAATTCCTGGATATGGTGACCGGCCAGTATATTGCCGATCTGATTAGCTGGGGTGCCATTGGGGCGCGAACCACCGAAAGTCAAATTCATCGCGAAATGGCATCGGCTCTATCCTGCCCAGTCGGTTTCAAAAATGGTACCGACGGCAATACCCGCATTGCCATTGATGCAATCCGGGCGGCACAAGCCAGCCATATGTTTTTATCGCCGGACAAAACCGGCCAGATGACCATTTATCAAACTCGCGGCAATCCATACGGGCACATTATTATGCGCGGTGGGAAAACGCCCAACTATGGTGCGTCAGATATTGCCGCGGCCTGCGATAGCCTGCGTGAATTCGATTTGCCGGAACATCTGGTGGTAGATTTTAGCCACGGCAATTGCCAGAAAATGCATCGCCGCCAGTTAGAAGTCGCCACTGATATTGGTCAACAGATCCGCGCCGGATCAACCGCCATTGTCGGAGTCATGGCCGAGAGCTTCTTGGTTGAAGGCACACAGAAAATTGTTGCCGGGGTTCCTTTGACTTATGGGCAATCCATTACTGACCCTTGCCTGAACTGGGCAGATACCGAGCAACTATTAAGCTTGCTGGCCGATGCTGTTAGCAGCCGTTTTAATTAATTCCTGTTTTGCTTAAAATAAACACAGTGGTTGAATGGTATTTGATTGCCATTCAATCATTGAATTAATCCTCCTATCGCCTGCCGACTCTTTGTCTTATCAATTCCTCCCAAATCCTTAATCGCGCCAGTGATTAATGAAAAATAAGGCTTTGGAATAACCACTAATAGCGATTAGCTTGAAGTCACACATAAACGCAGATGATAATCATTATCAAATAAATAATGACATGAACTGCAAAAAACCTTATGCATAATGCTACGTATCAAACTCAAGCGCTAAACACTGCGACAGACCCAATACACTCGCTGGCGAAATCCCCATGTATTAATAGCCAACAACTTTTAGGGCAACATGATGTGGTGGCGATCAATCACCGAGGCCAGCTCTACTATTTACGCCAAACCAGAGCTGGAAAACTCATACTGACTAAATAATTTTTAGTCATCTTTTATTATCAACAAAACACCCCGCCAGCCACCTAATACTTAGCATTACGGCAGCCAGCAATCCATTGATTATATTAAACAATATATGGAGAGTTGCTTATGCCGCGTTTCTTTCGTTTATCCTCCTGCTGTCTGGCGGTCACCTTTGCCCTATCTTCGGTGGCAACGGCCAGTCTGGGAGCAAAACCTAAAAACGACACTTTAGTGGTTAAGGGCGCCCAAGTGGCCACAGACAGCTTTAATACCCCCGGCACTTTGACGGTCATTGATGCCTCACAGCCCCAAAAACAAACCGCCACCACCGCGGTGGAGATGCTCAAGAATCTCCCGGGGGTCAATGTTACCGGTGTCGGGCGCACCAATGGACAGAATGTCAATATCAGAGGCTATGATCAATATGGTGTTTTGGTGTTGGTTGATGGCATCCGCCAAGGGATCAATGGCACACATTTTAATGGCACCTTCCTTGACCCGGTTTTAATCAAACAAATTAAGGTCATTCGTAGCCCATCGACCTCATTATTTGGCAGTGGCGCTATGGGTGGCGTGATTGCCTATCAGACCATAGATCCTGCCGATTTACTGGCTAAGGATCAAAATTTCGGTTTCCGCGTCAGTAGCTATGGCGCGAGTGCTTATCATAGCCAAGGTATCGGAATGTCTGCTTTTGGTCGTACTGACAGTCTGGACGGAATCATTGCCTTGAATACACGTAAGGTTGGCAATATAAGTCAAAGTAATGGTTATGAGGCACCGAATCATGAAAACATTAATAACCTGATGATTAAGAGCACCGCCTACCTTTCTGACAGCCAATCATTAACCGCGGCCCTGCGCTATTACAATAATCGTGCCTTAGAACCAAGGATGGCTCATAAGAGTGTGCCAGACCTAATGATAAGTCCGATGATGAAACGCTCAACTATTCAACGCGACGCCGAACTCACTTACCGCCTGCAACCGCAGCAACTTAATTGGCTGGATGCTACCACTCAACTTTACGTTTCCGAGATTAATGTTAACGACGACGTACGCAGCGAGGGGTACGGCAGCCGGAAACAAATTACTCGCGGTTTAAAACTGGAAAATCGCAGCCGGTTATTGGCCTCAAGTCCGGCGGGGCACTTATTCACATACGGCGCTGAAACCTATCACCAACAGCAGATTCCCGCTGGGGTTACCCGCAGTTTTCCTCCGGCTGAAATTAAGTTTGCTTCGGGTTGGTTACAAGATGAAATCACTTTGCGTGACCTGCCAGTCACCTTGCTGGCGGGTACCCGCTTTGATCACTATGAAAATAGCCGCGCAGGCTTTGCTGATAAAGAAGCCAAAAGTTGGTCAACACGTGGGGCAATGACCGTCAATCCCACCGACTGGCTGATGATGTTTGGTGCATACAGTCAGGCTTTCCGCACCCCGACACTGGCAGAGCTTTATAATGACTCAGTGCATTTTATTATGGGCAAAGGTACCTGGCTGGGGATGGTTAATCGCTGGCAACCCAACCCCAACTTAAAACCGGAAAGCAATGTCACCCGAGAAGCCGGTTTGGGTGTGCATTTTGATGATTTGCTGACTGATAACGACTCAATTAAGTTTAAAGCCAGCTATTTCCATATTGATGCCAAAGAGCGTATTACCAGTAAAGTCAGCTGGTTTTCTTCGACTTATATCAATATTCCCCGCAGCAAAACCTGGGGTTGGGATGCCACACTAGATTACCAAAACAACTGGTTCGACTGGCATCTGGCTTATAACCGCACCCGCGGCATTAATCTCGATACTCGCCAATTTATTAACAGCATCAACCCAGATACCGTCACCAGCAGTTTGAATATCCCTATTGCTAACAGTGGGTTTAGTGCCGGTTGGGTCATGACCATGGTCGAAAATACCAAGTTCATGAAAAATAATGATGCCCCAAAAGCACCCCATAAGCCGCAAGCCGGTTATGCCTTACATGATTTTTATCTAAGTTATCGTGGGCAAGGCGCATTCAAAGGCGTTACCACCACTGCGGTACTGAGTAATGCTTTTGATAAAGAATATTACTCCCCACAGGCGATACCCCAAGACGGACGTAATGCCAAATTCCTGGTCAGCTATCAGTGGTGATATATCACTCTTTTTGTCTATAGCCCCACAGTTATAAGCTAGCCATACTGAAATGAATTAATGGAACTCTGCCGCTAACGGCCGCACCGGTTAAGGCACAATACTAAAGGAACAAATATATGGAAATACCATTGTATCAACGCTATCTATCAATGAAGCAAGAAAACCCAGCGCTTCTCGCGGCTGATCTCGCACAGAAGATGAATATCAGTGAGGCCGAACTGGCCTATGCCCGTGTCGGCAAAAATACAGAACGCCTAGATATCAATGCCAGCACATTGCTTACCGGGTTAGCGAGTGTCGGTGTGACCCGCTCTGTCACTGCCAACCACTCTGCAGTACACGAGCACATGGGCCAATATCAGAACTTACGTTTACATGGGCATTTGGGCTTAATCCTCAACCCGCGCGCGCTGGACTTAAGGCTGTTTTTTCGTCAATGGGGTGCGATTTTCAGTTTGCGCGAAACCACCGCGCAAGGTGAACAACTGAGTATTCAATGCTTTGATCTTCAGGGGCATTTAATCCATCAGATTTATTATACCCATGAGACCGACCACCATGCCTGGCACGCATTAGTGGCAAAATATCGCACGCTGAATAATGAGCCTCTGGTGCTACCACCGACAGATGAGGAATCCAGTCCCGAATTGCCCATCGACAATGCCACCATTGATAGCGAATGGCGTAAAATGAGTGATATTCACCAATTCTTTATGCTACTGAAACGCAATAAAATCACGCGAAAACAAGCCTTCCAGGCAGTTGGGGATGATTTGGCCTATCAGGTTGATAACCAGTCAATACAGCAAATACTCGGCGCTGCACAAACTTGTCAGAATGAAATTATGCTCTTCGTCGGCAACAGTGGCTGCATGCAAATATTCACCGGGGTTATTGAGCAACTTACCTTGATTCAAGATAAACAGCCCTCTGATAATCATTGGATAAATGTTCTGAATCAGCGTTTTAGTTTGCGTTTAGACCTGAAAGGCATCGCTGAAAGTTGGGTGACGCGTAAGCCAACTAAAGACGGTTTTGTCTCCAGCCTAGAATTGCTCGATAACCGAGGAAAACATATTTTGCAGGTGTTTGGTCAACGCGCTGAAGGTCAACCAGAGCAAAACCAATGGCATCAGCAATTGGCTCAGTTGACCGCGATAGGCACTCACTAGATGAATAAATGGGTCGCAGCATTCATCTTCCTAATTTCAATGAGTAGTCTTGCCAGCCAACGTATCGTGACCATTGGTGGCGATGTCTCTGAAATTACCTATGCACTCGGCGCAGGTAACCACATTGTGGCGCGAGACAGCACCAGTTTGAATCCCGCAGCGCTGAGAGCCCTACCCGATATCGGCTATATGCGCCTACTTAATGCGGAAGGGATTCTGGCCATCAAGCCCACCTTGATTTTGAGTACCGAGCGCGCGGTGCCGTCAAGGGCGTTGCAGCAGGCGGCCAACCTTGGGATTAAGCTTATTTATGTTCCCGCCGATAAATCCGCGGAAAAGGTGGCGGACAAAATACGCGTGATTGCCGCGGCCCTGAATCAACCAGAAAAAGGCCAACAGCTGATACAGCATTACCAACAGCAGTTAGCTACAGTAGTCTCGACCCCCTTGCCGGTGAAAGCCCTGTTCATCATGAATCACGCAGGAATTCCCCCGCTAGCGGCCGGCTTGAATACCGCCGCCGACAGGATGTTCAGGGCCTCTGGACTGCAAAATGCACTACAGGAATTTAGTGGTTACCGCCCACTATCACAAGAAGGAATTATTGCCAGCGCCCCGGATTTACTGATTGTCACCACCCACGGGGTGAAATCACTTAATGGCGTGGAGAATGTTTGGCGTTTACCCGGTATAGCACTGACACCAGCAGGTAAGCAAAAACGGCTGCTGGTGCTTGATGATATTGCCTTGCTGGGTTTTGGCCTGCAAACACCCGATATTCTAAAGCAACTGCGCGCGGCGGCAGAATCAAGTTGAGAGGAAAGAGATTTCACAGAAAAACGGTGGCCAGGAGTTCCCTTGCCACCGCTATTGGGTTTGATTGAGGCTATTTTGTTAGAGCAGATTAACTGGAGCAGGATATTTCCAGATGTTTTCCCCAATCGGGCGGCAATTCAGCCAAATCATTAAATTCGGGTTGCTCAGCAAAAGGTTGCTGTAAAGCCTGATGCAGGCGTGTTAATGGCTCAATATCATCTTTTTCAGCATGATCAATGGCAAGCTGAGCCAAATAGTTCCGCAAGATATACTTAGGATTTGCTGCTTTCATTGCTTGCTGACGCTGAGCATCATCAACCGGCTCTTGTTGCAAACGCGCACGATAACGGCTGAACCAACTGTCAAAAGCGGCTCTATCAATAAAATCATCCCGTAATGGCGAGTGCGTTGAGTGCATTTCCACTTCACTCAATAAGCGGAATGTTCGGGTATAATCCCGCCCTTCTTTAATCATCAAACTCAATAACCCAGTCAATAGGTCATTATCCTGACTGTCACTCTGCGAGAACCCTAATTTGGCGCGCATCTGCTGACCATAGGCCGCCATCAATTCCGGCTCATAAGCTTCCAGCGCCTGTTGTAATTGCGCCGTAGACATTAAACCAGACAGCGCTTGCCCCAACCGATGCAGATTCCATAGCGCCACGGCAGGTTGATTATCAAAAGCATATCGCCCCTGATGGTCGGAATGGTTACAAATATAACCTGGCACATAATCATCCAGAAAACCGAATGGGCCATAATCCATTGTGATACCCAATATCGACATATTGTCGGTATTCATCACACCATGAGCAAAACCCTTAGTCTGCCAATGAGCCATTAAACGGGCTGTCCGCTTAACCACATCAGTAAACCATAATAAATAGCACTCATCTTGCCCGACAAACTGCGGCCAGTGCCGGGCGATGACGTAGTCGGCTAACTGCTTAACTTGCGCAGGCTGCTGGCGATAGTAAAAATGCTCGAAGTGACCAAAGCGCACATGGCTTTCTGCCACTCGCAATAGCATGGCCCCACGCTCCGGTTGCTCACGATAAACCGGATGGTCACTGGTCACGATAGTCAGCGCTCGGCTGGTTGGAACCCCTAAATGGTGCAAGGCTTCAGAGGCCAAAAACTCTCGCACCACTGAGCGCAATACCGCCCGCCCATCGCCCATACGGGAATAAGGGGTTAACCCGGCACCTTTCAAATGCCAATCCATGCTGCGACCATCACTGAGTTGCTGCTCCCCCAGTAAAATACCGCGGCCATCACCAAGCTGCCCCGCCCAAACACCAAACTGGTGACCACTGTAAACTTGCGCCAGCGGCTCCATACCGGGCAATAACTGCTCTCCGGCCCATACTGCTGACTTAGGTGCACTAAACCAGCGGGTATCCAGTTCAAGCTCCTGCGCCAGCGACTCACTGTGGTAGAGCAGTCGAGCTCCTTTGAGCGGGGTTGGCTGTAAATGGGTATAAAAACCGCTCAATTGCTGCCCGTAGCTGTTATCAAATTGAGGAGCATTATCAAACTCAGGCGTATTATCAGCACCAGAACCTTGACCGGATTCAGCGGTATTTAAAGGGGACATTAACGTAATACCTCCGACAACCAGTGGCGAACTTGCAATAACTCCGCTTGTGACTCGGGAAAATCATCACTGAGCTGCTGGCAAACCGCATTAATGGCGGCGGTGCGATAAACTACACCTTGCAGTCGCTCAGCCAGCGCCTCCAGCGGAGCTGGATTTAAGCTATCGGTGAATATCTGGCAGCGATCAATTGCACCCTGTAATACATCAAAATGTAGTTCAATTCCGCCCCAAACAAAACGGGTATCCACTAAATGGCTAAATGCCGGAGCCTGGCCAAAATTCCACTCCCAACTACTCTGCTTGGCAAATTGCTCCGTAAAACCCGGCAGATCAGGCAAAGCTTGTGGTGAGATAACTTCGGCGGACACTTTTTCATCATAATAGTCAAAAAAGGCCTGCTCAATGGCGGCGCAAACTTGCTGGTGGTCAATTCCAGGCAATAACTCCACCAGATTTGTCACCCGTGAACGTACCGATGTGATGCCTTTGGCCTGCAACTTTTTGGGATCAGGATTAAGGTAGTCCGCCAGACGGTTTAGGTCAGCATTCAATAATAACGTGCCATGATGAAAACCGCGGTCTTTCGTTTCTTTATAAGCAGAGCCCGAAACCTTGCGCTCGCCATCCTCTTTAACCACCACTAAATCATTGCGGCCTGAGGCCGTGGCTTGCACGCCAAGCGAGGCCAGAGCATTCAGAATAATTTGAGTAGATAGGGTTTTGTCGTATTCAGGTTTACCCGCCATAAAAGTGAAACAGGTATTGCCCAAGTCGTGAAATACTGCCCCGCCGCCACTGCTGCGCCGAGCCAACTTCACGCCGTCCTGTTCCATACGCCGGGTATTACACTCTTTCCACGGATTCTGAGCGCGGCCAATGACCACGGTATTGGCATTACGCCATAAAAATAGTACCCGCTGGTCTGGGGACATTTGGCGGAAAATACACTCTTCCACGGCCAGATTAAACCAGGGGTCATAAGAATCAGAAATGAGTAAGCGAAGGGATGACATAAACGCGGCTCCGAACCAAAATAAGCAACCACTAAGATAACATAACCTGCAGAGATAACTTTAGCTTCGGCCTATAGATTCAATGTCATATTTAAATTCTGCGTGCTTGCCAATAAACGCGCTTCCAATAAACATTTTCCAGCGACGAGCGAATAACCCCTTTACTGGTGGAGGCATGGATGAACTCATCATTGGTATCATAAATACCGACATGTAATCCATTCTGACCACTGCCGGTTTTAAAGAAGAGCAAATCCCCGGGCATCAATTCATCACGCGAGACTTTAGTGCCTAGCGTGGTTTGCGCTACTGTCGTTCGGGGTAATTGCATATCAAAACGGTCGCGGAAGGTACGATATACAAAACCAGAGCAATCCACCCCACTTTGGTCTAGCCCACCATTACGATATGGCGTGCCTTCCCACTGGCGTAGCTGTTCATTCAGTTTCGCGACCACCACAATAGAATCAGACAAGTGACCACTTGGTGTCGGGGCATGGCTGCTACAACCCGCCAGGATCATACTGACCAGAAAGATCCAGAAACGTATCCGCATCGATAATTCACCAAAGGTAAGGCTTAGCCAATTCACCAGAAAATAAGCTAATGAAAGACATCAGTATGGCTAATTTAACTATCGAGTTTGGAAAAAACAAGTTATATGAATAAGATAATAGATTTAATCGCTTTTTTTCGGCTTTGAATGTATCAGCCATACACCTAATAGAATAAAACCTGACCCGATGGTTTTTAATAAAGTGACAGGTTCATGGTACCAAGGTAGTAATACTGCCGCTAAATAGACCAGCGCATAACTGAGGCTTAATAATGGATAAGCACGATTAAGCGGCAAATATCTTAGCGCAAAAAACCAACACAGCATGGATAAGGCATAACCAAATAACCCGCATATTACGGCAATTAATTGTGTTAGGTGGTTCATTAAAAATTGGCCATTAATATCAGCTAAAGACATTAATGGCGTATTCATCATGCCCCATTTCAGCATTAACTGGGCAATCGTCACCAACACCACACTGCCTACACCCCAGCCATAACCTTTCATAGATGCCAACTAATCAATAAGATACCAAACATAATAGCGGCGATACCCAGCCAATGGCGCGGCGTCGTCTCCTCGCCATAAAACAGTTGAGCCGCCAAAGTTACCAAAACGAAATTAAAACTGAGCATCGGATAAGCCACACTCAGCGGAAGATGTTGCAATAAGCGTAGCCATAGCAACATCCCCAACCCGAGGAGCAGCACCGCGAAAGCGAACCAGCGCAAGGTCGGAGCCAGCCGTGTTTCTGCTGGCCCCTCCCAACATTGCGCGGCTTGCTTCTGACATAATTGCCCCGCACAGGTCAATAAACTGACCATTATCAAGAGCACATAACTTATCATGGCGTTTTTTGATACCACAAAAGTGCCAAGCGATTCATCAAGTTAACCTTATCTGCTGCCGGTAAATCAGCTGGAAGCTCTTCGTTGCGAGATAATTGAACCACCAGCGATACATCGCCTTGTTTCCTCGCCTGGGCGAGCCATTGGCTGAAATCTTTCTCACTGATATATTGATGTTCACTGTCGGCATAGTTCAACCCGTATGTTAGCTCACCTTTTTCACTGAACATCAGAATATCGCTACGTTTCAATTCCCACGCCAGCCCTGCCGCAACGCCAACACTATCAGCTAAAACATAATGGCTGTTATTAAGCTCATCAAAATTCTGCTGAATAAAGTTCTGCGGCTGTTTAGAGTCAATGACCTGCTGGGGAATTAAATAACCGACGAGTAATATAAACAGTAATGGGCACGCCGCCGCCCAGCGCCAATGACGGGCATTATTGCGTAAGGTTACAAAGCCCACCAGCCCCCATCCAGCAAAAGCAAGTGTCGCCAGAATGACTTTCAGATGCTCATGCGGTTCGTAGGCGACCAGATGTGCTACCAACCCCATACCAATAACCAGCACCGCCAATGCGCAGACCAGACCAAAAATAAGATTTATTGCACCATTAATCTTCAGTGCGCGCATGCGCATATTATTGGCGCAATCTGTTGCATAGGCAGCCATCAGTAGGGATAACGGAGCCATACAAGGCAAGATATAAGTCGGTAGCTTCCCTTTCGCCACACTGAAAAATATCAATGGCATTAATACCCAACTGAGTAAAAAGAATAACTCAGGCCTTGCCACCCGTTCGCGCCACCCTTTCAGTAAGGCTCCGGGTAATAATCCCAGCCACGGTAAAACACCTAAACACAGCACCGGCAAGTAATACCACATAGGGGCTTTGTGCTGAGCATCTTTTTCTGCAAACCGCTGAATATGTTCAACCCAGAAGAAGTAATGCCAGAAATCCGGCTCCCGCTGAGCAATGGCTAATGCCCACGGTAAACTTATTATCACCGCACTCACTATCGCGAGCGGGCCAAAAATAATAAGTTCTTTTACTCTTTTCTGCTGTATGACAATCGGCAATACCGCAATAACCGGCACGGCCAAAGCCAGAAAACCTTTGGTCATAAAGCCCATGCCGCACGCCAAACCAAGCAACAGGTAAGCCACTATTTTCTGTTTCGCAGTTTCAGCTCGCAGAGTGAGATAGAAACAGAACATCGACGCGGTGAGCCACAATGAAATCATCGGGTCTAGCACAGCATAAGAGCCAATACTAAATACCAACAACATCGAAAGATAAATTAAGGTCGCCAACACCGATGTTGAGCGGTTACGCCACAATAAAGTCGCTAGCCAATAAACTAATACAGCACTCAACGCCGTGCTAAAAATTGAGCCAAATCGTACGGCGAAATTAGTATCACCGAATATCCACTGACTAATATTATTAAACCAATATCCCGCAATAGGTTTTTCAAAATAGCGGATACCCAATAGATGGGGCACAATCCAGTCGCCACGTTGCAGCATTTCCCGGCTAATTTCCGCATAGCGCGTTTCATCCGGCTGCCACAATAGGCGGCTATTAACAGGTAATAAATAGACCAATGCAAAGAACAACGCCAGTAGGGCTGCCCCACTTCCTTTTAACAGCCTCATTGCGCATCCTTTATATCTGACTGACACCCTAACCAGCCTTCTCGCCCCGGGAAAGCAGCGCGAATAACTTTACCCACCGGCAGTGAATCTGGATTTTCAGGTAATAGAGCCCCAAGGGGACAAAACTGAATGTCGTATTTTTTTGCCATGACCAATAATTGTTCAAACATTACGGCTTGCGACATCCCTTCAACCTCGGCATGGATGGTATAAACCGGAGTTCCGCTGTCATGCAATATGGCATTCATAATAAAATCATTAAAATCCTCAGCACGGACTTCGCTGCCGACCACTTCATCATAAGTGGGTAAAGTCACTGGAATTTGTACCGTACCTAGGTTGCCATCAGGTAATAATGGGCGGAAAGGATGAGTACCACGGCAGTCACTGTTATAGCGGAAAGAAAACGGCTGCTTTATGGCTAAAACACGCTCATCAGCCCGCCAGCCCGCTGCTGCCGAGCAGGTAACAGGTTGCTGAATGCTATGCTGCAATGCATCAACTCCCAATTGCACCTGTTCAGCCAGTTGCTGTTTTGACCATGATGCGACTTTCGCTTGCCAGCCCTGATGATCCCAAGCATGCAAGCCAACTTCATGCCCCGCCTGCAAAGTCTCTTTCATCAATGGGCCAAAATCTTTCGCAATCTTTTTCCCTGGCCAGGCCGTACCCGCCAGCAAAATATCCCAGCCATACAGTGAGGCGGCATTCGAGCGCAGCATTTTCCATAAGAAGCGGGGACGGAAAAGGCGCCACAAATGGCGCCCCATGTTATCCGGTCCGACACTGAAGAAAAAGCTGGCACTCACATCATACTTTTCAAGCACTGCAAGTAACGATGGCACACCTTCCTTGGTTCCACGGTAGGTGTCCACATCGATTCTTAAACCAACCTGCTTCATACGTGAGCGTCATCCTTTGAGCTTTCATTCTGTTCCTGGACAACCCCACGTAGGAAGAAATCCAATGTTTCAGTAACCGTCTGTTGCAACGCAATTTCCGGCTGCCAATGCAAAATACGGCGCGCATTCTTGATACTTGGCGTGCGATATTCCACATCCTGATACCCTTTGCCGTAATATGCACTGCTTTCAATATCTTTAAAGCCAGCAAACGGTGGGAAATGGTCACGTAATTCATGCTGTTCAAAACTGCTCAGCAGTATTTCTGCCAGTTCACGAATACTGGCTTCATTGGTCGGGTTACCAATATTGATGATTTGACCGTCACAAGCACCATCACGGTTTTCAATAATACGGAACAACGCTTCAATACCATCATGAATATCAGTGAAGCAGCGTTTTTGCGCACCGCCATCAACTAATTTAATTGGCGAACCTTCAACCAAGTTTAAAATAAGCTGCGTGATGGCACGAGAACTACCAATACGCGCGGCATCAAGGTTATCCAATCGTGGCCCCATCCAGTTAAATGGACGGAACAAAGTAAACTTGAGGTTTTCTTTTGCGCCGTAGGCCCAAATAACTCGGTCCAGTAATTGCTTAGATACCGAGTAAATCCAGCGCTGTTTATTAATTGGCCCAACAATTAGGCGCGAGCTGTCTTCATCAAACTCTTTATCATCACACATGCCATAAACTTCGGACGTGGATGGGAAGACAATGCGCTTATTGTATTTTACGCAATCTCGGACAATCTTGAGGTTCTCTTCAAAATCCAATTCAAAGACACGCAGCGGGTTGCGGGTATATTCAATTGGAGTCGCAATAGCAACCAATGGCAGGATAACGTCACATTTCTTAATATGATATTCAATCCATTCGGAATGAATACTGATATCACCCTCGACGAAATGGAAATAAGGATTATCCAAGAAACGACTGATGGCATCAGAACCAATATCTAAACCATAAACTTCGTAGCGGTCATCACGTAGCAAGCGCTCAGTTAAATGATTACCAATGAAACCATTAACACCAAGGATCAATACGCGCGTACGTCTTTTCTGGGCTTTGCTAGGTTTATTACCTAAACGGACATCGGTGACAATGCCCATATCTTGTGCCAAACGGCTGCCCTGAACATATAAGCCGGCCTCACCCTGCCCGGCAACAACCTCCAGCGCCCCTTCGCCACAAGCAATAACCAGTGGAGAGGTCGATAACACAGTACCAGGAGCCTTACCGTGTGTGATATCCAATGGACGTGAACGCCAGATAATGAGTTGGCGCTGCCCAAGGTAACTGAAAGCACCTGGGTAAGGCTCAGTTACCGCCCGCACCAGGTTATTAATTGCTGATGCGGATTTTTGCCAATGTATTTCACCATCAGCGGCAGTACGACGGCCAAAATAACTCGCATCGGCTTCTTTTTGTGGCACTAAATGCAATGATGCATTATTCATTTTAGGCAATAAGTCACGCAGCAACTCTTGGGCCGCATCGCGCATTTTTGCATGTAATGTTAAGGCGGTGTCGGCATCACTGATAATAACTTTATGTTGCCCAGCAATCGGGCCTGCATCGGCTTTTTTGACCATTTTATGGAGAGTAACACCGGTTTCTTTCTCGCCATTGACTAGCGCCCAATTAATAGGTGCGCGCCCACGGTACTTCGGTAATAAAGAGCCGTGCAGATTGAAGCCACCGCGTGGGGCTGATGACAAAATCTCATCGCAAATCATATTGCGATAATAGAAAGAGAAAATGATATCAGGCTGCATTTGCTGAATCCGTTCAATCCACAGCGGATGATTAACATCTTCTGGCGCAAATACCGGGAGTTCTAGATCAGCAGCGACTCTGGCAACTGAAGAGAAAAAGCGATTCTCATTAGGGGAATCAGTATGGGTAAATACTGCCTGAATATCATACCCAGCTTCGACCAGTGCTTTCAGTCCAACACAGCCAATATCGTGATAGGCAAATACAATCGCTTTCATTTCTCTACTTCCTGATTATTTTCGGTCTGCTCAGCGCCGACCACTTTCTGTATGAAATAACGTGGACGCGCGCGTACATCGTTATAAATACGACCGATATATTCACCGAGTAGCCCCATACCAACAAATTGGGCACCAATGAACATGAACAACACGGCGAATAATGTAAAGACGCCGCCGCCAGCCCATTCAGGGCCAAATACCAAACGTAAAACCACCAGCAGCACTGCCAGAGTGAAACCCGAAAGTGCAATGACACTGCCAACCAGACTTAATAAACGTAACGGAGTTGTCGTCAGGCAAGTAATCAGGTCATACATCAGATTGATGAGCTTCATCAGGCTGTATTTCGAATCACCAAACTCACGCTCTGCATGATGAACGGTAATTTCTGTGGTGCGGCGGGCAAAGGTATTTGCCAAGATAGGAATAAAGGTGCTGCGTTCGTGACAGTGTAACATCGCTTCAACAATGTGACGACGATAGGCACGAAGCATGCAGCCATAGTCACCCATTGATTTCCCAGTAGCGCGCTGAATCATCATGTTGATCATGCGAGAGGCTGTTTTGCGAAACAGCGAGTCTTGCCGGTTGGCACGAACAGTCCCAACAACGTCATAACCCTCTTCTGCAACACTGACCAGCCGTGGGATTTCTTCTGGCGGATTCTGCAAGTCAGCATCCAGAGTAATAACCAAATCACCACTAACCTGATTGAATCCCGCCATAATGGCTGAATGTTGACCATAATTTCGATTAAGCAAAACAGCAATAATGCAACTGTCTGGTTCGTTAGCGGCTGCCGTCAAAAGTTCGGCTGAACTATCGCTACTGCCATCATCTACAAGAATAATCTCGTATGGTTGGCTGAGTAATTTACAAGCAGCCGATGTTCGTTGTATTAATGCAGGCAGGCTTTCTTGCTCGTTATAAACAGGAATAACGACTGAGACTTTCTTTATTTGTTCATTCTGTAACACGGCGCGGCCCTATAATAGTTGCTAATGCATCAACCACCCGATCAACATCACTATTCAGCATGTCGGGGAAAAGGGGCAATGTGCATAATCTGGCGGAATTCCATTCGGTATTAGGTAAATGCAAAGAAGGATAGCGTTCGCGGTAGTACTTTTGGGTATGCGCCGCACGAAAATGCAGACCAGTACCGATTCCGAACTCTTTCAGGCGAGCCATCAATGTGTCCCGGTCAATACCACAGCGCGCTTCATCAACACGCACCATAAAAAGATGCCATGCATGCTGATGGGAATAATCAGGAACAGCTAATGGTTGTAAGGGAGAGTCGGCTAATGCCAGATGATAGCGGGCCACCAATTCTTGCCGACGGGCATTGATTTCAGACAGGCGACCGAGTTGAACCACTGCGATAGCGGCATGAATATCAGATAAATTATATTTATAACCGGGTTCAACAACCTCAGCTTGCGGACTACGCCCTTGAATTTGGCGGTCAAAGGCATCGACACCTAAACCATGGAACTTGAGACGACGAACTCTGGCGGCTAATTCATCATCGTCCGTTGCAATTAAACCGCCCTCAGCGCAAGTTATATTCTTAATTGCGTGGAAAGAGAAAATAGCGGTACCTTCCTCACCAATCCATTTATCACCATAACGGGTGCCGACAGCATGGGCTGCATCTTCAATCAATGGAATGCCGTGTCGTTGGGCAATTGCACGTAAGGCATCAAGCTCGCAAGGTGCGCCAGCATAATGAACCGGAATGATAGCTTTGGTTTTCGGCGTAATTGCGGCTTCAACATCAGCTGCGCGGACCATCAAGGTATCGCGATCAACATCAATCATGACGGGTTCTGCGCCCAGCAACACAATCATATTTAGTGTTGAAACCCAGGTTTGGGACGGTGTAATCACTTCATCGCCGGGGCCGATTCCTAGCGCCATCAGCGTAATATGCATCCCTGCGGTGGCAGAACAGACAGCGATGGCATGTTTGCATCCAAATGCCGCGCAAAAGTCAGTTTCTAACTGCTGATTCTGCGGGCCTGTAGTAATCCAACCGGAACCTAGCACATTTACTACCGCATTAATTTCGTCCGAACCAATTGCTGGACGAGAAAAAGGCAAAAAATTCTGCATTGATAAAAATCCCTAGGACACTTTGAGCTTTGGGCAACTATATGCCCACGTAAGTTAACGGAAACTAAACGCTAATCAGATAGACTCTTCATTTACTAGGAATAACTTTAGCCTATTAACCTTAAATAAACCTTAAGATAGGCGTTTTTTGTGAATATATTTTCAGTAATTAATTCATATTGAAATTATTTTTTTTGCATGAAAAATCAATTAAATAGCACAAACTGATATCAGTGACTATAATGGTGGGTTGCGCTATTTTAGCGTTTAAGACATGCAGCGACAGGAACTATAATAATTAGTGAGGAAATCATAATTAAAGGATATTAATTCGACCAACCGAACTCAGATAAATAGGTAAATGTAAGCTTTAACCGCTTTTTGTAATGATCCAATTCTGTTGATTAAAACTATGAATTTGGAAATCGACTTCGAATACTTCAGACAACATATTGGCTTCCATCACTTGCTGAGTCTCTCCTTGCGCCAACACCTTCCCACTGGCCATTAACCAAACTTGGTCAGCCTGTTGCAAAGTATGATTAAGGTCGTGTGCACTGATTATTGCACTGCGCCCAGCAGAGCAAAACTCACGCAACAAGCCGTCCAATGCAACCTTCTGTGCTACATCTAAGCCAGTGTAAGGCTCATCAAGTAATAACAATTTGCTGTCTGGATTAATATCCGGCCAAACCTGCAAAAATACGGCAGCAAGACGAACACGTTGCCACTCACCACCGGAAAGTTGTGACAGCATTCGTGATAATTTATCCGTTAATCGTAGCTTTTGACACAGGTAGCCAATCGTCTCTGCTACGGCTTCCACAGCGACGCCCGCGGGCTGATAGAGAGAAAGATATTGGAAAACTGGCATCATTGTCAGCGCCGATTGCTGCTGAGATAAATATGCGCGCAGCCGGGCCAATTCATTCCCTGAATAGAGTGGTAACGATTTTCCTACCAGAACAATATCGCCACCCGCAGGTAACAGGCCAGCCAGTGAAGCCAGCAAAGTGCTTTTCCCTGCCCCATTTGGCCCGATCAAATGAATTTGCAACCCAGCTTTTACCTCAGATGAAAAAGGTGCCAGGCGAGTTTCTACATTGACATCGCTGAGTTGCAATAGCATTAGAATAATTTTTCCATCGGTATTAGTGAGCGGCCAATGCCCGAGTCACCGCACTGATCAAAATAGGATCTTCTGGCGTCATATCCGGAGCAAAGCGTTCAAGTACTACACCATCCCGGCCAATTAAGAATTTTTCAAAATTCCACAGAATATCACCGGCCTGTTTCGGCTCACGGCCCTTACTTGCCAACCGCTGATAAAACTCACTGCCTTCCGGTTTTACTGCCGCCGGTTTCGCCGCAATCAATTGCTGATATAAAGGATGACGTTGCGGGCCATTAACTTCAATTTTGCTAAACATTGGGAAATCAACGCCGAACGTACCACGGCAGAATGCCTGAATTTCTTCATCGCTACCCGGCTCTTGTCCGGCGAATTCGTTACTTGGGAAACCCAACACTTCAAACCCTTGCTGCTTGTATGTCTTATACAGATTTTCCAAGCCTTCATATTGTTTGGTTAGACCGCATTGAGAGGCCACATTAACCACCAACAAAACCGAACCTTTATACTGTTCCAGTTTAACTGATTGGCCTTCAATGGTTTTTACCGGAATGGAATAAATTGTATGACTCATCGGGAAGAATCCTTATTCAGCAATAATAAACAGATGAACCCACAGGCGTATAAATCTGCGCTAGGCAGATCACTTTACACGGTTCACTCTGGTCAGCAACCAGATAAATAGTGGCGAACCTAATGTAGCAGTCACAACACCAATAGGTAATTCAGCGGAGAATAACGCGATACGCGCGACGACATCAGCCAGCAACAATATCCCTCCTCCCGCCAATGCGCATCCGACCAATAATCGGCGTTGATCAGTTAAACCTGTTAACCGCAAGATATGCGGGATAACCAGACCGATAAAACTGATAACGCCAGCCAAAGCAACACTGATACCAACGAGTAGGCCAATTGCCAATACCAATAAATTGCGCCACAGATGAAGAGGAATACCTAATTGCCTTGCTTGCTGCTCACCAAGAGACATGAAATTAAGTACTCGGCCCTGACAGCAGAGCCATACCACAATAGGTAATAGTGCTAACACCAATCCTTGCTGTCGCCAGTCAATACCACTAAATCCGCCCATCATCCAATACATTAACTGGCGTAAATCCAGACTGGTACTGAAATAGACGGCCCAAGTCATAATGGCACTACACACAATTCCCAAGGCAACGCCAACCAATAGCAGGCGAGCATTGGTTAATAAACGCCGCCGGGCAAAACCCAGTAGCAGCGCTGTCATTAATAAAGCCCCGGCAATAGCGCAAGCGCTCAGAAACCAGATAGGCAGCAATCCATGGCCCAATAATACGGCCATAACCAGCGCGACACCGGCGCCATTTGCCACCCCTAACAAGCCCGGTTCTGCCAACGGATTTTCAAATAAAGCCTGCATAACCGCACCAGAGACAGCAAGGCTGGCCCCCACCATCATGACAGCCAAAGCTCTGGGCATGCGCAACTGCCAGACAAATAATTGCCCGTATTCACTAAACCACTGTGTTGGCCAAAGCCAAATGTCACCGGCACACAAGCTGATGGCCAGCGCTAAGACCAATGTAACCACTAATCCTTTGATATAACGGTGATCACGCTGTTGTTGCCGCTGTTGAAGTGCGGTAAATAACTGACTGGTCTGCATTACATCCTCGGCCATTACCTCAGAATTTACCTGAAGATATCAGATTTCTATTAGGCACTGAGATACCCAATAGACCTCAATATGTAGGAAGGCGGCAAACAAGAAAATTTCAATGAATTTACTCAAGTCAGTGACTTGGGTGTTTGTCTACGGCCAACACACCTGCAACTTGAAAGATGAAGGGTATATTAGGGGGTTAATGTAAGAAGGGGAAGATTTGCATGAAAAATATGACTTTTTTTGATAGAAAGCGCTAATCTTGCCCCTGATTTTTAGAGGCAAAATTAGCGCTCATCTATTATTGGCAATGCCCACTATATTTCGCGCTGCCGCTCTGTCGCAAACCTCCGCCAGCATCTCGCAAAAAGTCAGGGATATCAGCGATTACCATTATTCTGTGGCGGGTAAACCTGCTGACCTCCACGGCCACCACCATTATTTGGGCTGCCATGACTATTTGAACCACCTTGCAGGCCATTGTTGCCCTGCCCGCCATGATTACCCGGTTGCCCGTGCCCGTTATTTTCATTATGTCTTGGCTGATTACCATGGTCATCGTGGTCATTATGCCGTTGCTCCCCATGTTCTTGCCCACGGAACGGGTTGCGGCCATCATGCTCAGGTGGACGCTGCCAGCGACCTCCATCCCAATAATAGCCTCGCTCATTACGATCACCAATATGAGCACCTCGGTGTTCATGCCACCATTGTGGCGGACGCCAATCATAGCCATCCCAGTAATAACCACGGTTATCTTGATCGCCTAAGTGCAAACTGACACCGGGCATATTGATATCAAGTGACACATCTGCCTGCACGGCCAGCGGCATTAACGACAGAACACCCAGTAGCAAGAGATATTTTTTCATATAAGTCCGAATGTATTATTAACAGTTGATAAATATATATCAGCGTAAATATCTTCCTTCTATGAGATAACTTTCCATTTTCTATTTCATTGCATAATTCTTACGATATCCATACAATCATTTCATAGCTGATATTATTGCTCACGACTGTTTCTAACACATCTTAACACTGAACTGACAGTGGCTACTTTTATATTGAATTACAATTGTCGCTCGTATTTACCCCCATAATTTAACGATGAGATAAATAGAATGCGACGTGTAACACTAATGCTAAGTGTGCTCTTACTGAGTTCAGTATTATCCGCTTGCTGTATCTTCCCACCTCCAGGTGGCGGGCATGGCGGCGGTGGTCATGGTAGAGGTCCAGGCATGCATTATAATAACTAGTCACTTTAGGCTAAATGTGCCCGAGGTGTATTAAGTTATTTTCAATAAGAAAAATCTAATTTATATTTTATTGATATTAAATAATTTATCATCTCGGATACTTTAATCAAACTTTCTTATTATTGTGATAATGCATCAGTCCTAATTAATTACGTGTTTACTCTATTAGAAATTAAGATTAATCCTTAATATTTTTATCGATAAGTGATGTGTTCCATCACACTAATGACATTATCTGCCCTCTTTTCCACTGCGAAAACAGTTAAAGCGCATCAGGTAGTGTTCAAATAGCACTTCCTCGTATTGGACCTCGAATGTTTGCTGATAAATAGCATCCGCGCCAGTAACAATAAATACCACTCCTTCCTAGGGAGTAAAGCTGAAAAAGAAAAAGGCCGCTTGCGCGGCCAAGACACTCTTTTAAAATCAATAGTTTACGCATAAAGCAATCACTGGCATGCGTGCCGTTGCGTGGTAAAACCTACTATTGCGTAAGTGATTTGGGCAATTTGTGGATCGTGTTTTGATAATAAAATTGTAAGCAGCATTAAAATTTAGCAACCCCATGACTTCGGTATTAGCTCTACCGTACTGACCTGCCAGCAAGGAATACCCGATCTGCTGCGCGCCGCACTGAGTCAGGCGGTGCCTTATCTGCGGGAGAACCCCGACAGGCTGGCTATCTGGCTGGATAAAAGGACAATCCGCCATGGGTGGGCTGATATCGAGCACAGACAAAAATGATTGTGTTGGCCACAAACAAAAAGAGGCACATGGATAACGAATTTCAGGAACTGGAACAGTATTTACAACACCTGATTAATCGTGGGAAATCTGGCGCTCGGCATAAATTAAGCCGCGATATTTCCATCACCTTGCGCCGTGGTCAACAACAGCGTATTCGTCAGCAATTAAACGCCGACGACTCACCATACACCAAACGCAAAGACAGCATTAAAACCGTGCAAAAACGCCTGCGGTTTATTTACCAGGGCACGGTGCACGACCTGAAAAACTGGTCGGGCAATAAGCGCCAGATAACCGGCTGGGATAATGACCGTAACGCTATCCGCACCTTTAACCGTGTCGATATTGACCGGTTTTTGTCGGTCGAGGCACAAGCCTCCACCAAACGCACCAGTAAAAAACAACCGATGTTTCGCCGCTTACGCAATGCCACATTCTTACGCCTTCAGGCACTGCCCGATTCTGCCGGTGTCGCGGCTAAAATTGCCCAGATACACCAATACGGTGGCACCGACCAGGTGAACCCGTATGTGAAAGCGGACTATCCGGCCCGCCAATTGCTCGGCATCACCGCCAAAGACAGCGATAACGTGATCAGTCAGGTATTTGATTTTATCGCCCAGCCATAAACTGCGGTCAGGGTGAAAAACTCCGCAAGATCGCGTATATTTGTTTCATTCGCATTCTATACGCACTCCCGGAGATGGTAATGGCTATTGTAATGACGAGCCAGGCTGAAAAAAAACAGTACTTTGATCGTGTGAAGTTAGACAACTATCGACAAAGTATGCGTTTGGAAGGCCTAAACAGCTCTAATCAAACCCTGCCAGCGTCAAAGAATGAAAGGGCTAAACTGAAACAAAACTTGATTAATAAATATGCCGCTAAAAGCCAGCAGAGTTCGCGGTGAATAGCGATAAATACGGCGATGGCCCAGATCCTTACACTTATCCGCACAGCCAGGTATTAATCAATAAATTGGGTATTACTGATGACGACCAATTTATTGAGATGGAAAAAGATTTTTCCGAGCTGGCGATTATGGATATCGAATTTAGCCCCCCACCCTATGATTTACTTTACTGGCGCTCATTGCATCAAGCCCTATTTGGCGATATTTATCATTGGGCCGGAAAGCTGCGTACCATTGATATTTCCGAAGGCAACACCCGATTCTGCAATACCAATCGCATTGAACCTGAAGCGAACCGGCTATTTAGCCAATTGGCGCAAGAGAATTATCTGATTGGCCTGCCCTATGATTCGCTGATTGTAAAGCTGGCAGAATACTATTCTGACCTGAATGTTATCCACCCTTTCCGTGAAGGTAATGGCCGGGCGCAGCGGTTACTGTTCGAACATATGGTTATCAACTGCGGCTTTCAAATCTCCTTTGCTGGCATAAGCCCCGATGAATGGATTCAAGCCAATATTGAGGGCTACCATTGCCGTTATCAACGTATGACTGAGATTTTCGCCCGCTGTATTCGTTAAACCACACCGACATTTCCCGCTATACCCAATAGATTTCGAGTTGCAGGTAGGCGGCAACGGAATGAATCCAAGGAGTTGAGATAACTCAATGACTTGGGTGAGTGATGGCAGCCAACAACCCTGCATCTTGAAAGATGACGGGTATAAATTAAGTTGTCACAGCCCCCCTACAACTGCCGCGCGTTGTGCCTCTGCCCGCGCGCGTAAACAATACCGTTACGCTGAATAACGAGTATTGACCACCATGACCAACGCCGAAATCTATCGCCTGATAATGAATCTGATCCGTTTCGGTATCGTGGAACAGGTGAATTTAACCCTTGATCCGCCCATGGCCCGCGTGCGCTGTGGTGAGTTACTGACCGACTGGTTGCCATGGTCTGCCCGTCGTGCCGGAAACGCCCGCATATGGTGGCCGCCGACCGAAGGGGAACAGGTAATTATTTTGGCCGCTGGCGGTGAACTGTCCGCCGGTGTGGCTATTGCGTCCCTGAATCAGAAAAGCATTTCTGCCCCAACGACGGCCGCCAATACCCAACACACCGCCTACCCCGACGGCGCAGTAATTGAGTACAACGCCGACACCGGCGCACTGAAAGTAACCGGCGGCGGCCAGATGAGCGGCGACATTCAACACACTGGTGGCACGTTCTCATCCAATGGTGTGGTGATTGATAGTCATAACCACGGCGGCGTGCAGCGTGGTGGAGAAAACACTTACGGGCCAAACACATGATGTATTTAGGCATGAACGCCCAAACGGGGCGGCGCATTACCGATATGGATCATATTACCCAGTCAATTACCGACATTGTGACCACGCCAGTCACCACCCGGTGTATGCGGCGCGGCTATGGCTCTTTGTTGTCTGACCTGTTAGACGACCCGCAGAACCCGCTGTTGCGATTGAAAGCCATGTCAGCGGCCTACAGAGCCATCATGCGTTGGGAGCCGCGTATCGTACTCACCCGCGTGATATTGACGGAACCGAACGCGGGGAAAATGACACTGGAACTTCACGGCCAGCGCACCGATCTGGCTGACACGTTTAATCTGGCGATCCCGATTGGGGGTGATGCATGAATGTGATTGACCTGTCCCAGTTGCCCGCTCCTTTGGTGGTTGAATCACGGGATTATGAAACCCTGCTGGCCGAACGAAAGGCGGCCTTTATCGCCTTGTATCCCCTTGAGGAACAGAACGCCGTCATGCAAACGCTGACGCTGGAATCAGAACCCATCACCAAGTTATTGCAGGAAAGCACCTACCGTGAGCTGGTACTGCGTCAACGAGTTAATGAGGCCGCACAGGCGGTGATGGTGGCCTATGCCAACAGTGGTGATCTGGATCAGTTGGAGGCCAATAATAACGTCAGTCGCCTGGTCATTACTCCGGCCAACAATGAGGCCATTCCGCCGGTAGCGGCGGTGATGGAGTCCGATACTGATTTTCGTCTGCGCATTCCGCAAGCCTTTGAAGCCCTGAGTGTCGCCGGGCCGACCGGAGCCTATGAAGCCCACGCCCGCAGCGCTGACGGTCGAGTACCGGCCATCACCCACGCCAGTGGTGACAAACACAGCTTTCGGGTGGCTGACCGCGACGCCTACACCGGCGTTACTGCCTACTGCCTGGATCTCAATTACGGCAAGCCGCAAAAAACCAGTGTTCGCCGCAAGCGGAAAACCGCAACACCACCGAAAGTCAAAACCCCGGCCTCCAGTAGCAAAGAGGGAAATTATCTGGAAGGTGTCGAGGGCAATGTTTTTGTGATGCGGGAAACGTTCAAGACAGAACGAGCCGCCCGTCGCGCCGCTGCCGCTCGTTGGTCGAAGCTACAACGGGGTGCGGCTGAATTTTCCATGACACTGGCACGCGGTAGGGCTGATTTATTCCCAGAACTGCCCGCCGTGATGCAGGGATTTAAACCAGAGATTGATCAGGCAGATTGGATAATTACCCAGGTCACGCACACTATTGGGGATAATGGTTTTACTACTGCGCTAAATTTTGAAGTGAAAATCACTAATTTGGACATGGCCGGGGAAGAAACAGAGTAAAAGAATTCAGGGAATGAATAGGTTATACTTTAGCCAAGCACGAAAAAGGTTGGAGTTATTATCATGATGTCATGCCCACAATGTGGTGCCGTCACCCGCACCCGTACCAGCAGAATGATAACCGCCAATACCAAAGAGAATTACCACCAATGCCAGAACCTGTTATGCAGCTGTACGTTTACCACGCTGCAATCCGTCGATAAAATCCTGTCTCAACCCAGCCGCAATAATACCGCCACCCTACCCCGCGATCTGTTTTTTCCGGGGCATTTGGATGATGACCAGTTTGATTTAGCGTTTTAATACTTAGCTGTTTTCAATTAGCCTGCCGCGTGCGGGCTTTTTTGTCTGCTCTTTCTTTTGTTTTTCGCTCACATTCATCCAGTAAGCCGTTTGAAATGTATTCTAATAATGCATATAGATACAGTATGACTATAGACATGAGCCCGTAGTAATGCCGATCAGAGACATCATGTGTTAAGAATTTAAAGCAGCAATAACCACTTATTATTAATAAAATATTTCCAAGCAAGCTACATAATTCATCCAAGATTTCATATAAAGAGAAACTTCTATTTAAATTCCATTTAATACACTGCCGCTTGAATAGAAAAGAGAAAATAAATACTAGACCTACCAGGATTACAAAAATAGTGTAACTGCCCACCATTGATTCGAACATTTCGCTAGATCCACTTCCCCCGTCCCAAAAGAATGCAATACAAGGGAAAAAAAATCCAACGATGACAAGATAGACAACTATTTTTACTCTCTTTTTGTACAGAGTTTTTGCTAAACAAACTAAATGCTGAAGCCCTTTGCCTAATCCTGAAAATTCCATTTCAAATCAGCTCTATTGGTTTTTAAGATCCCACCTCAAGACTAAAGGTAGAAACACAAATCAAGAAGAATACCCCGAACCTGCGGTCAGGATGTGGACATCATTAAAATAAAATCAACGTATTTCAATAAGTTACAGACAAGAAAAAGGCCGCTTGCGCGGCCTTTTGTTCTGAAAATACTCACTCTTTTGGAGTGGCACTCTCTACCCGGCTTTTTAGCTTTTGTCCTGGACGGAAAGTCACCACACGGCGCGCCGTAATAGGAATGTCCTCACCCGTCTTCGGATTACGGCCCGGACGTTGGTTCTTGTCTCGCAGATCAAAATTGCCAAAGCCAGACAGTTTGACCTGTTCGCCATTCTCAAGAGCACGACGTACCTCTTCAAAGAATAACTCAACCAGATCTTTGGCATCTCGTTTGCTAAGCCCTAGCTTTTCAAATAGATGTTCTGACATTTCAGCTTTAGTAAGCGCCATAGGTTCAATCCCTCAAGGATGCTTGGAATCGCTGTTTTAACGCCTCTACACATCTTGCGACAGTAGCGGCGATCTCCTCTTCTTCCAGTGTACGGGCGGTATCCTGCAACACCAGACTAATAGCCAGACTCTTATAACCTTCTGCTACGCCCTTGCCACGGTACACATCAAACAAGTTTACGCCAACTGCCTGATTTGCGCCAACTTTCTTACACTCCGCCAAAATATCTTCTGCGGGAACGTTTTCAGCCACTACAACGGCAATATCACGACGGTTTGCCGGGAAGCGCGAAATCTCGCTGGCCTGAGGCACGGCGCGGTCTGCGAGCTTGTTCCACTGCACTTCAAACACCACAGTGCGACCATTTAGATCGAGCTTACGTTCCAGTTCAGGATGAACTACACCAATGAAACCAATGTGTTCCCCTGATAAATAAATTGCAGCACTCTGCCCAGGATGCAGTGCAGGATGAGCTTCTGCACGGAATTGAACATCAGATAATTTGCCGGTAAGTTCCAGAATTGCTTCCAAATCGCCCTTCAAATCATAGAAGTCGATCGGCTGACGCGCCAGATCCCAATGTTCATCATAACGGTGGCCAGCAATTACACCGGCTAGCATGAGATCCTGTCTAACCCCGAGATCTGCTGTACTATCAGGTACAAAGCGTAAGCCACTTTCAAATAAACGCAAGCGAGATTGCTGACGATTCTGGTTATACACTACCGCCGACAGTAAACCTGTCAACAATGACAACCGCATTGCAGACATATCAACAGAGATCGGACTTGGCAAGATTAAGGCTTCTTGCTGCGGGTGCAGTAACGCTTGCACTTTAGGGTCAACAAAACTGTAAGTAATTGCTTCCTGGTAGCCGCGATCGACCAAAGCGGTCTTCACTCGCTTGAGTGATAACTTGGCTTCACGATGTTTCGTCATGATCAGATCAGCTTTAATTGGCACATCTGGAATATTGTTATAGCCATAGATGCGGGCAACTTCTTCCACCAAGTCTTCTTCGATTTCCATATCGAAACGCCAGCTTGGGGCTACTGCCTGCCAGTCAGAACCCAGTTCTGTTACCTGACAACCAAGACGGCGCAGAATGTCACTAACTTGCTCTGACGGGACGTGGTGACCAATCAGGCGGTCCAGTTTTTCACGACGCAACGTAATAGTGGCGCGTTTTGGCAATTCAGCCGTTGCGGTCACATCAATAACCGGGCCGGCTTCTCCGCCGCAGATATCAAGCAACAAACGTGTAGCGCGTTCAATGGCTTTATGTTGCAACGCAGGATCCACACCACGCTCATAACGATGAGAAGCATCAGTATGCAGACCATGTCGGCGCGCACGCCCGGTAATTGACAGTGGGCTAAAGAATGCCGATTCCAGCAATACATTGCGGGTCTCTTCATTAACACCAGAATGTTCACCACCAAAAATACCAGCCATCGCCAGCGGTTTTTGCTGATCAGCAATAACCAGAGTGTCGGCATTCAGTTTGGCTTTCGTACCATCCAGTAGTGTCAGCTCTTCACCTTCCGCCGCCAGACGGACAATAATCCCACCGTCGATACGGTCAAGGTCAAACGCATGCATCGGCTGACCTAATTCCAACAAGACGAAGTTGGTGACGTCAACAACCGGATCAATTGAACGAATTCCGCAGCGACGCAGCTTCTCGCGCATCCACAGTGGCGTCGCAGCTTTGACATTAATCCCTTTAACTACGCGTCCCAGATAGCGTGGACAAGCTTGTGGAGCATCTACGCGGATAGGGAAAGTGTCAGTAATGGCGGCTGCAACCGGGCTCATGTCTGGCTCGGTTAATGGCAATTGGTTTACTACCGCCACATCGCGCGCTACGCCGATAATACCTAAGCAATCGGCCCGGTTTGGCGTAACACTGATTTCGATGGTTTTATCGTTCAGATGCAGATATTCGCGCAGGTCAACACCAATTGGCGCATCAGCAGGCAACTCAATAATACCATCGTGATCTTCTGAAATAGCCAGTTCAGAGAAAGAGCACAGCATGCCCTCGGATGGCTCGCCGCGCAGTTTTGCGGCTTTAATTTTGAAATCGCCCGGCAAAACGGCACCCACAGTGGCAACAGCAACTTTCAAGCCCTGACGGCAGTTAGGTGCACCACAAACGATGTCCAATAAACGGTCACCGCCTACATCAATTTTGGTGACTCGCAATTTATCTGCATTTGGATGCTGGCCACATTCAACGACGTGGCCAACAACCACACCATTAAATTCGCCGGCGACTGGCTCTACACCATCAACTTCTAAACCGGCCATAGTTATTTGATGGGCTAAATCATCACTGCTAATGGCTGGGTTTACCCATTCGCGTAACCAAAGTTCACTGAATTTCATGAGATATTCCCGCCTTACTTAAACTGTTTGAGGAAACGCAGATCATTTTCGAAGAAGGCCCGCAAATCGATGACGCCGTAACGCAGCATCGTTAAGCGCTCCATCCCCATACCAAATGCAAAGCCTGAATAAACCTCAGGGTCGATGCCGACGTTTCGCAACACATTTGGATGCACCATGCCGCAGCCCAGCACTTCAAGCCATTTGCCATTTTTACCCATCACATCCACTTCAGCGGACGGTTCAGTAAATGGGAAATAAGACGGGCGGAAGCGAATTTGCAGGTCTTCCTCAAAGAAGTTACGCAAGAAGTCGTGCAAAGTGCCTTTCAAATTGGTGAAGCTGATGTCACGGTCAACAATTAGCCCTTCCATTTGATGGAACATCGGTGTGTGTGTTTGGTCATAATCATTACGATAAACACGGCCCGGCACGATAATACGAATCGGTGGCTGTTGGCCTTGCATGGTACGAATCTGCACACCTGAAGTCTGCGTGCGCAGCAATCGGGTCGCATCAAACCAGAAAGTATCGTGATCTGCGCGAGCTGGGTGATGAGCCGGAATATTTAATGCATCGAAGTTATGATAGTCATCTTCGATTTCAGGGCCGGATTCCACCGAAAAGCCCAATTCACCAAAGAAGGTTTCAATACGATCGATAGTGCGGGTTACTGGATGTAACCCACCGTTTTCCATACGACGCCCTGGTAAAGAGACATCAATAGTTTCAGCTGCCAATCGAGCATTCAGAACGGCTGATTCCAGCTTATCTTTGCGAGCATTAAGTGCTTCTTGTACTTCTTGTTTCGCCTGATTAATGACTGCGCCTGCCGCTGGGCGCTCTTCAGCTGGCAGCTCACGTAGCGATGTCATTTGCAGGGTCAAATGGCCTTTTTTGCCTAAATATTCGACGCGTACCAAATCCAACGCGGCAACATCCTGGGCATCTTCTATGGCTGCTTTAGCTTTGGCAACCAGCTCTGCGAGATGTGGCATTGTTTCCTCTTCCTCTGGCCGGTATGGCCCGCTTGTAGTTATCCCCTTAGAGCTTGAAGCCACCAGCTTGTTAGCTGCAACTACGCACTCTTTGGGTATATAAATTAATGTTATATAAATTGTTAACTATGTAGAAATACAGCCATCTAAAGCCGCGCATACAAGCTCAATAACTGAAAATCTAATATTCAACACTCTTATAAAAATCTACAGGTTTACCTAAAAATGCCGGACTTAATCAAAACCCGCAAGTAGTGCCTACTCAGAGGCTCTAATAAACCTCTGAAATACAAACAAAAAAGCCTCCACGATGGGAGGCTTAGGCGCTATTTTTCGTTTCTATTCTTACGCGCAAGCCTCCTGGAATCAGGCGCTAAAGTAAAAAAAGAAGCGAAAAGTAACTGCATGCATCATAACAACGACCTTCTTTCCAAGAAGATAAAGATTAAAAGAGGGAGACAAGCTCCCTCTTCAATTCTGACTTACGCCAGAGCTACTTTCGCTTTTTCGACCAGTGCAGAGAATGCCACTTTATCGAATACTGCGATGTCAGCCAGGATCTTACGGTCGATTTCAACAGAAGCCTTTTTCAGACCATTGATGAAACGGCTGTAAGACAGACCATTCTGACGAGCAGCTGCGTTGATACGTGCAATCCACAGTTGGCGGAATTGACGCTTCCGTTGACGGCGGTCACGGTAGGCGTATTGGCCTGCCTTGATTACTGCCTGGAAAGCAACACGATAAACGCGCGAACGGGCACCGTAGTAACCTTTCGCCTGCTTTAAGATTTTTTTGTGACGTGCACGTGCTACCACACCACGTTTTACGCGAGCCATTTACTTCTCCTATCGTCTTAATTCAAACCAAAATTACTTATGCGTACGGCAGACATGCCACGACCAGACCCAGATCGTTCTTAGATACCAGGCCTTTTGGACGTAAATGACGTTTACGCTTAGTAGCTTTTTTGGTCAGAATATGACGCAGGTTAGCATGCTTACGCTTAAAACCACCATTGGCGGTCTTTTTGAAGCGCTTAGCGGCGCCGCGTACTGTCTTAATTTTTGGCATTGAATATATCCACTTCGCATTGTTAATTACAACGAGCTAGCTAGGCGAACAGACTTCTTGCTGCGCAAGCGCAGAGAAGCCTGTTACTTGTATGCCTTACTGTCTCTTCTTAGGTGCGAGCACCATGATCATCTGACGGCCTTCGATACGAGTCGGGAAAGACTCCACAACGGCCAGATCAGAATCTTCAGTCAGATCTTTTTTGACACGATTAAGAACTTCCATGCCGATCTGTTGGTGCGCCATTTCACGCCCACGGAAACGCAGGGTGATTTTGGCTTTATCGCCATCTTCCAGAAAGCGAATCAGGTTGCGTAGTTTGACCTGATAGTCGCCATCATCGGTACCAGGACGGAATTTGATTTCCTTGACCTGAATGACTTTTTGCTTCTTCTTCTGTTCTTTTGTCGACTTGCTCTTCTCATAGAGGAATTTGCCGTAATCCATAATACGGCAAACCGGCGGCTCGGCATTCGGACTGATTTCTACTAAATCAACACCAGCTTCCTCAGCTTTTTCAAGAGCTTCATTCAGACTGACAATACCAATCTGCTCACCATCGACGCCTGTTAAGCGAACTTCTGTGGCGCGAATCTCTTTGTTGATGCGATTAGGACGCGCCGGTTGAACTCGTTTTCCGCCTTTAATACTTTATTCCTCCAGTTGATGAAGACTACGGCTGCGAATTTCTGCTAGCAGCTGGTCTACGACCACGTTGACGTCCAAGCTTCCTAAGTCTTTCCCGCGGCGGGTACGAACGGCAATCTTGCCTGATTCGACCTCTTTATCGCCACAGACCAACATATATGGAACCCGACGCAACGTATGTTCACGAATTTTAAAGCCAATCTTCTCATTTCTCAAGTCCGCTTTTGCCCGAATTCCTGCATCTTGCAGTTTTTTGGTCACTTGTTGGACATAATCAGACTGGCTATCGGTGATATTCATCACCACGACTTGTACCGGAGCTAACCAAGTTGGGAAGAAGCCTGCATATTCTTCGGTTAAAATCCCGATGAAGCGCTCCATTGACCCCAAAATAGCCCGGTGAATCATTACTGGCACCTGGCGATCGTTATTTTCGCCGATGTAAGACGCACTTAAGCGGCCCGGTAATGAGAAATCGAGCTGTACGGTACCACACTGCCACGCACGATCCAAACAATCATGCAAGGTAAATTCAATTTTCGGACCATAGAAGGCACCTTCACCCGGCTGATAATCAAATGGAATACCATTTTCAGTCAGCGCAGCCGCTAAATCGTCTTCAGCGCGAGTCCATAAATCGTCACTGCCAATGCGTTTCTCAGGACGAGTAGACAATTTGACCACAATCTTTTCGAAGCCAAAGGTGCTGTACATGTCGTACACCATCTTAATGCAGCTGTTCACTTCATCGCGAACCTGCTCTTCAGTACAAAAGATGTGAGCATCATCCTGGGTAAAACCACGGACGCGCATTAGGCCGTGTAGTGCGCCTGATGGCTCATTACGATGGCAGCTACCGAATTCTGCCATACGTAATGGCAGGTCGCGGTATGACTTCAACCCTTGGTTGAAAATCTGCACGTGTCCTGGGCAGTTCATTGGCTTGATGCAGTACTCGCGGTTTTCCGACGATGTAGTGAACATATGCTCAGCATAGTTCTCCCAATGCCCGGTTTTTTCCCACAGTACGCGGTCCATCATAAACGGCCCTTTGACTTCCTGATACTGGTACTCTTTGAGCTTGGTGCGCACAAAAGTTTCCAGTTCACGGAAAATAGTCCAGCCGTCGTTATGCCAAAACACCATGCCAGGTGCTTCTTCCTGCATGTGGTAAAGGTCCAATTGCTTACCAATCTTACGATGGTCGCGTTTGGCCGCTTCTTCCAGACGTTGCAGATAAGCATTCAGTTGCTTCTTATCACCCCAAGCCGTGCCGTAAATACGTTGCAGCATTTTATTTTTGCTGTCGCCACGCCAGTAGGCACCGGATGTTTTCTGCAATTTAAAATGATGGCAGAAACGCATATTGGGCACATGTGGGCCACGGCACATATCAACGTATTCTTCATGGTGATACAAACCAGGGCGATCATCGCGGCTGATATTCTCATCCAGAATAGCCACTTTATAATCTTCACCACGAGCAGCAAAAATATCGCGAGCTTCTTGCCAGCTCACTTTTTTCTTGATGACGTCGTAATCTTTATCGGCCAGCTCGTGCATCCGCTTTTCCAGCAGATCCAAATCTTCCTGCGTCAGAGTACGGTCGATATCAACATCGTAATAGAAGCCGTTGTCGATAACCGGGCCGATAGCCATTTTAGTATCAGGCCAAAGTTGCTTAATAGCGTGCCCCAATAAGTGTGCACACGAGTGGCGGAGAATCTCCAGGCCTTCAGCATCTTTGGTGGTGATAATGGCCAGTTGCGCGTCAGATTCGATCAAGTCACTGGCATCCACCAGCTCGCCATTTACGCGGCCAGCAATACAGGCTTTTGCCAGACCGGGGCCGATGTCTAAAGCAACATCAAGCACAGAAACGGCGTGATCGTATTGACGTTGACTGCCGTCAGGGAGGGTAATAACAGGCATTCTAATTCCTTATCTACAGTGGTGACCCACACGACAGATCACATGCAAGACGTAATTATTGTTTAATTTCAAAAAGTTGCGACATCAATTTAACCCACGTTTGTTATATTGGTCCGCAACTATGTATACAGTTTACTTTGTGACAGAGATCATGCCGCAAAGGAAATTCATATTATCACTACTCAATACAATGACAAACACTATCACTGTTATCCACCACAGTGATTTATCTATTGCCTGGTATCGGTTAGAGAATAAAATGGAGTGCTTCATGAAAATACATCAGCGATATTTTCACTAAACAGTGATAATGATCGCCGACAAAGTTATCATGCTAAAAATGCTTTATGATCACCATAATATCAACACCGTATAACTGAGGGTCAACTATTGCAGCGACAACCTGTTACATCCTCCAGAATCTTGTCGATTGGTTATGATCCTGAAAATCGCATGCTGGAGATACAGTTCCGTGAACAAGGGATTTATCAATATCTTGGTGTCCCTGAACGTGTTCATCAGAATTTTATGTCTGTAGTTTCAAAAGGGCGTTTTTTTGATGGCGTGATTAAAGGTAAGTTTTTGTGCCGGAAAATTGGTTAAATAAAAAATAATCAAATAAAAACATATCATTAGACCATACTGAAACGGTTACTTCGATGACAAGTTTTCGCCAAGAAGTTCACCGTTTCAGAAACTGCTAGTACCATTTCCTAAAATTCTTATGCCATAAAATAACGCCATACATAAGATATTGGCACGACGAAAAGTAAGGCTGGTAGGAAATTCACCACAGCGAATATCTTAATTTGAGCAATTCGTAACCCCACCGCAATCATAATAATCCCACCGCAGGCCGAAAAGTCAGCAAAGGCGATATTATCCATATAAGGCATAATGAGTTTTGCCAGCAAAACCAACGCGATTTGAATGAGCAATTGCGGAATAGCAATAGCCACCAGCGCAATGCCCAGCGAAATGGAAAATATTAGTGCGGTGAAAAAATCCATCAGCGCTTTAACAAATAACAGCTGAAAATCGCCTGTAATACCTTCAGTCAAAGAACCGACGACGCCTAACCCACTGGCACAAAACAACACAATCATGGCAGTAAAACTTTGCGCAAATTCCTGCGGCGGCAAGGTACTGCGTGTTGGGATTACTCGCTCCAGCAAACCGCGGGTTTTATTTGCCCCCCATTTTACGCCTTGCTCAAGTGATAATAACTCCCCCACTGCGGTTCCAATAATTAATGCCAAAATCACCGCCGGCATAAAGTGCACTTTCACCACCATCACAATACCGATGGAGATTGAGGCCAGAGCAAATGTAGCCGGTAAACCCTCTTGTAAGCGTTTGGGAACATGGCGAGCAAGTAATACGCCAACAATACCACCGAGAATTATCCCTGCGCTGTTAATAAACGGGCCGACCATAACATGCTCCCAATCGCTAAAACGCGTTCTGAAGGGTTAAAATGTGTCTGTTTTAGAATTAGGAATTTGCCAATAATAGCTAAACACAAACAACTGAATCGCCGGGGTAATTTTTGCCGGAGAAGTGGCGCGGATTTTATCATACATACCGCTGGTGTCAGTTGTGTAAAGGTGTCTATCATCACCAACAATGATTTACATTATGATCTATTGCTTTTGAGTAGTACTGGGTGTATTGCTATTTCTACAGGAAGTGCCCATAATAAATTTCCGTTTCCGTGTAGCAATGGTTACTGGAACGCCGCCCCGATTGTTTACGCAGTCGGGGCGTTTTATTTGGTCATTCCTTCTACTTCTCCGCAGATGAGTCACCCAACTTTCTCCCCGAAACTGTTGCTATACATCGATAGCACCTAGCTACTGATAAATACTGAACAATAAAATAGATTCCATCCGTTTTTCTTCCGCATTTTGTTGCTTATGATTTGCTCACTGGTCAACAAGGGGAGATATATGATGAAAAGGATCGCCGAGGTTCTGTCAGGTCTCGAACTTTACTTTCGCCAAACGCATCAGCAATGCACCGAAGAAACCTCATGGCTTACACGCTGGCTGTATATTCCAGTAGAGGAAAGAATGCAGATATTAGATGATTTACTGATGCCCTATCCCGCTAAGCCACCAGAAAAGAGACCGGCTGCACGAGATAAGACAAATAGTTAAAGACGAGAAACTGCGGTAGATGATGATAATGGCTGAGACGTATTTATTCAGGTGAATGCGTTTTAGCCAAATCTATTGCAGCCTGAATTGCCGAGCGCGCTTGCGGGCTATTTTTCCAACAGGTAGATCCCACCATAGCGGCAGCGCTGCTAACAATCTCATTCATATCAGCCTGACTCAGTTGAGCCAATGAAGTAAAACCGAGTTGCTCCAGGCGCGTAATAACTGTTGGCCCAACCCCTTTTACCGCCAATAATTCGCTACGCTCAAGGTCAGAAAATGCCATGCTGGTCTCCCATTAAAACCATGCTATCGCGAATAAAAAGACGATTTATTTAAAGTAGAACCATGCGGTATCAATCAACCCGTCGTTAACTTCGAATACAGCCATGCTCTCTATGGGTTCATCACTTAACCCATGAATTCGTTCCAAATCAAATACTTTATTTCCCAGTACGGTACGTGAAATAAGTTCTGCTCTTAGCGCTGGAATATTGAAACGTTGTGTCCGATAAAACTCGGTAAGTTGCTGCTTTCCCATCAACGATGGTGTGGTGGAGGGCATTCTGTAAGCAATAAATGAATCACTGAAGTTTGCTACGAATGCAGATAGATCGTGTTGATTATAAGCATAAAACTGTTTTTCAACGGGTAATAATGAGTTTGACACAACATACCTCAAATGAATTTAAATTCACAAAAAATGAAAGTAAATTCATTTTAATTCACTGTCAAACAAAACCGCATACCCACAAATTATGTGGGTATTATTCAGAGCCGTTTCCGCGACGCGTTTTCCGCACTAAAAAACCAGAGCTCAGGCAAACGATTAGGATAAAAGCGAATTTCGTAAGTATCTTTGAGTGGCGCTAAGCGCCAGCGCGGGCGAGCTTCACGTTTCGGTTTTAAAAAGCGCAAACGGCCACGGGCACGCGCTGCTTGCGCATCTAACACCCATGCGGCTGAAGCCGATAAGGGTTGGCGAGTATATTCATCTTCAACGCTGATATCACAAATGCACAAAGCTATGTTCCTTGCCGAAATTAATGCTGACATGATTATTCTGGATCTGCGGTATTGAACCAACTGTTGCCCGCCAGAGATTTGATCTGCATCACATTTCCCCTTCTCCCCTCACGTCGCTACGCTGCTAGCTATTTTAACTCAGCCAAATCACTGACTGTTGTCAACTCATCAGGATGAATGAGTTCACCGCCCTGCTGTAACGCCAGTGGCTTTGGCTATGGCCTTTTGCCCAGCGTATCGCGTAGAGTAGCGAAGTCAGTAATAATTTTGTGAGTGGCCCTATTTGCCGCGATGCAATTAATTACCTGATATGTTTTTCTTTCATCAGGTACGTTTGACGTTATTTTCGGAGCAAGATTGATGCAGAATATTCTCGAATTATTTAAAGCCATAGGCTTTGGCTTAGTATTGCTACTGCCTTTGGCAAACCCATTGACGACAGTGGCCTTATTGCTCGGGTTGTCCGGTAATATGACCAGCGAAGAGCGCAATCAGCAGTCAAAGATGGCATCAATCTACGTCTTCTTTATCATGACCATTGCCTATTATGCCGGGCAAGTTGTCATGAATACTTTCGGTATTTCGATTCCCGGTTTGCGTATTGCTGGTGGATTGATTGTGGCATTTATCGGCTTTCGGATGCTTTTCCCTCAACAATCGGCTGAAGACACACAGCTTGAAGCAAAATCGCAGGATTTAAAGAAGCGCAAATCTATCAATATTGCCTTCGTGCCATTAGCTATGCCAAGCACTGCGGGGCCGGGGACCATTGCCATGATTATCAGTTCCGCCGCCTCCGTAAAAGGCCATGCCATGTTCAGCCCTTGGGTTGTAACGGTTGCACCGGTACTGATTTTCCTCAGTGTGTCACTAATTTTGTGGGGGTCACTGCTTAGTTCTGGGGCCATTATGCGCTGGGTCGGTAAAAGCGGTATTGAAGCGATTTCGCGTTTGATGGGGTTCTTACTGGTGTGTATGGGCGTGCAATTTATTATTAATGGCGTCTTGGATATTATCGCCAACTACCAACCCGCCATTGCATAACGAATAACACAAGTTAAGAGAGAAACGCTAGCCGATGTTTATACTTATTAATACCAAGTTACAGCGTCCATCGACTACATCGGTTAGCGTTTTAATATTATTCTGACATCGCCCGGTAGGCAGTATCCACTTTCCACAAATAACGCGGTGCTTGCGCGGCCGGATGCTTCTTTTGTATATGCTGATAAAATTCGTTCGGGCTAAGACTATTAATTTTATTCACTGCCAGACGTTTATCTGATGAGAAAGTCCGCAGCATGGCACCCGCGCCATTGGCATAAGAAACGATAGTTGCATAACGCAATGTCTGCGGATCACTGATCCCCGCTAACTGCTGGTTTTGCAAAATATTGATATAAGCCGTCCCAATATCAATATTCTTCACCGGATCTTTTAATTCACCAGAACTCGGTTGACCATTGCGCCCTTTCATTCGGTACGCATCACGACCTGCGGTTGAGGCTTTAATCTGCATTAAACCCACTGCATTTGAGGTGCTCACCACATCAGGATTATAACCCGACTCCACTTGGATAATGGCTTTAATCAAAGTTTCATCAACACCATAATGGCTGGCTGCTTGTTTAATTACATCGCTATACGCAACTGTACTTGAACCGGCGCTGCTTTTCGGTGCATTAAGGAAACCACCTTGTGGCGCGTTCTTCAGCCACCCGTTATTTGCTTGCGGTGGAGGGGTTTGTTTGGCACACCCCGCCAGCAATAAAATTGCCATTAGGCAACCGACTTTTGGATTCACAGTATTCCCCGTGCTAATAAGCCGTTTTGTAGCATATACAAGTTGTCACCTCGTCCAAATAGATTTTTTGGCCTAGTTTGACCATTATCAAGATAATGATCAGGCTATATTCGGTAACTATCGGTAAGTTTTAGTTTATTGTATGGCAGGTCTTGACATCATCTCTAATGATATTGATAATCATTTTCATTTAAAGAAAGGGAACATCGCCATGTTTACTAAGCAAAAAATACCCTACCTGCACCCCATTAGCCGCCTGACACCCCGTTTTTTACACGCCGTAGCCCTGTTTATGCTCGTTGCATTTTCAGCACTGAGTAGCACCTCAGCATTGGCAGAGAATAAGCCCAGCGACCCCAATAAAAAATTCAAAGTTGTGACGACATTCACAATTATTCAGGATATTGCACAAAATGTCGCCGGTGATGCTGCCGTCGTCGAGTCTATAACCAAGCCTGGGGCTGAAATTCATGACTATCAACCCACCCCACGGGATATTGTAAAAGCGCAATCTGCGGACTTGATACTCTGGAACGGCATGAATCTGGAGCGCTGGTTTGAGCGCTTCTTCGAAAATATTAAAGATGTCCCTTCGGCCGTCGTCACCGATGGCATTACGCCACTGCCTATTCGTGAAGGGCCATATAAAGGTATTCCTAACCCCCATGCCTGGATGTCGCCGTCAAACGCGTTGATCTATATTGAAAACATTCGCAAAGCACTGGTTGAACACGATCCGGCTAATGCTGAAATCTATAACCGCAATGCCAAAGCTTATGCGGAAAAAATTGCCGCTTTGGATGCCCCATTACGTGAGCGTTTATCTCGCATCCCAGCAGAGCAGCGCTGGTTGGTGACCAGTGAAGGGGCATTTAGTTACCTGGCGAAAGATTATGGCTTTAAAGAGGTTTATCTATGGCCAATCAATGCCGAGGAGCAAGGCTCTCCGCAACAAGTGCGTCGTGTCATTGATACTATGCGTGCGAATAAAATTCCGGTGATATTTAGCGAAAGCACCATTTCTGATAAGCCCGCGAAACAAGTCAGCAAAGAAACCGGTGCGCAATACGGTGGGGTGTTATATGTTGATTCGTTGTCGAACGAAAAAGGGCCAGTTCCCACCTACATCGACCTGATTAACACCACTGTGCAAACTATTGCGAAAGGATTTGGTCAATGAGTCATGCTGTTTTTGTCCGCCCGGAGTTGATAGTGGATAATGTCACTGTCACCTATAACAATGGGCATACTGCTATTTATGACGCCAGTTTTTCACTCACTGGTGGGACTATCTGCGCACTGGTCGGCGTCAATGGCAGTGGTAAATCTACCCTCTTCAAAAGCATTATGGGCTTAGTGAAGCCCAGTGTTGGCAAAGTCGAGTTAAGCAATAAGCCGATTAGCCACGCATTGAAGCAAAACACTATCGCTTACGTGCCACAAACAGAAGAGGTGGACTGGAACTTCCCGGTGCTAGTGGAAGACGTCGTAATGATGGGCCGATACGGGAAAATGAATTTTCTGCGCATTCCGAGCCGTGAAGATAAAGCCATTGTGGATAAGGCTATCGAACGGGTGGGGTTAACCGCATTGCGTTCACGCCAGATAGGCGAACTTTCTGGTGGGCAGAAAAAACGGGTATTTTTAGCACGGGCGCTGGCTCAGCAAGGTTCGGTTTTGTTGCTGGATGAGCCGTTTACCGGCGTCGATGTCAAAACAGAAAATGCCATTATTGATTTGTTACGCGCACTTCGTAATGAAGGTCATCTGATTTTAGTTTCAACACATAACCTCGGCAGTGTGCCAGAGTTTTGTGATCACGTAATTCTAATTAATCAGACGGTGTTGGCGGCTGGCCCAACCGAAACCACCTTCACCCAAAAGAACCTTGAAATGACCTTTGGTGGTGTGCTGCGCCATATCAACTTGTCTGGCAATACACTGCATGACGATAACGACCCGCGCACCGTCACGGTTATCACCGATGATGAGCGCCCTGCGGTATTTTATGGTCACACCAAAAATGATCCACCGGCACAAAGCCAGTCGAAGGAGAAAAATCCCTGATGCTGGACATTTTACTGCAACCCTTTAATTACAATTACATGGTCAAGGCCATTTGGGTCAGTGCGATTGTCGGCGCGGTCTGCGCTTTCCTCTCGGCTTATTTGATGCTGAAAGGCTGGTCGCTGATGGGCGATGCACTCTCGCACTCGGTCGTTCCCGGTGTCGCTGGCGCTTATGCCCTCGGGCTGCCTTATGCCGCAGGCGCTTTCTTTACCGGTATGCTGGCGGCATTGGCCATGACACTGGTTCGCCACATCACCCGCCTGCGTGAAGATGCTATCATCGGCTTTATTTTCTCGACCTTTTTTGCCGTCGGGCTATTAATTGTTTCCCTCAATCCAACGTCAGTAAATGTGCAGTCGATTATTTTCGGCAATATTTTAGGGATAGCCGATGAAGATGTATTGCAGGTGGAAATCATTATTTTGGTTTCTTTTGTGATTTTATGTCTGATTTGGAAAGACCTGCTGGCGGTGTTCTTTGATGAAAGCCATGCCCTGTCGATAGGATTATCGCCACTGCGGTTAAAAATTCTGTTTTTCACCCTGCTAAGCGCCTGTACTGTGGCGGCCTTGCAAACCGTTGGCGCAATTTTGGTCATTGCTATGGTGGTGACACCGGGAGCGACCGCCTACTTGCTCACCGACCGCTTCAGCCGCTTGCTGGTGATCGCTATCGTCATCGGTGCTTTTACCAGTGCTTTTGGTGCCTACCTCAGTTTCTATCTTGATGGCGCGACGGGCGGAGTGATTGTGACGTTACAAACGCTGGTTTTCCTGTTGGCCTTTTTCTTTGCCCCTAAACATGGCTTGCTGGCAACTCGCTACCAAACTCGCCAGAAGCGCCGCCACCCGGTCGCAACACATCCGGAGGATAATGTATGAATGCATTGTTCAGTCTGGTCAGTGAGCCTTTCGCCTATCCCTTTATGCAACGGGCGATCGTCGCTGCTATCGTGACCGGCGTGGTGTGTGCGGTCTTATCTTGCTATCTGGTGCTAAAAGGCTGGTCACTGATGGGAGATGCTATCTCTCATGCTGTGTTGCCCGGTATCGTGTTAGCTTTTTGGCTCGGTATCCCATTGGTTATTGGGGCGTTTGTCTCGGGGATTTTTTGCGCCGTCGCCACCGGTTATTTGAAGGAAAACAGTAGGGTCAAAGAAGATACTGTCATGGGAATTGTATTCTCCGGTATGTTCGCATTCGGGCTGGTGCTGTTTTCGCGCATGGATACTGACCAACACCTTAGCCATATTCTGTTCGGCAATATGCTGGGTATTTCACTGGCTGAGCTCAAACAAACTTTATGGATAGCGGGGTTCACCCTGCTGGTGGTGTTATTAAAGCGCAAAGATTTCATGTTGTATTGCTTTGATCCAAACCACGCCCGCGTGATTGGCTTGCCGGTTAAGTTACTGCACTATGGCTTACTTTGCCTGTTAGCATTAACTATCGTGGCTTCATTGCAGGCTGTGGGGGTTATTTTAGTCATCGCCATGTTGATAGCGCCCGGTATTATCGCCTTTCTGGTTTGTCGCAGTTTTGATCAAATGCTGGTGGTTGCTACACTGGTTTCGGTCACCGCCTGCGTATTAGGCACATTAGTCAGCTTCCATATTGATGGAGCCACTGGCCCCTGCATTGTCATTATTCAGGCACTATTCTTTGTTGTCGCGCTGATTTATAACCATATAAAGCCGGTAAAAGGCCGCACAATAGCCACAGTGACGCAAGATGAAGGCGCTGAAAACAGCGCAAAAGGTAACCTGCTATAATCAATTGAGTCACTAAGCTCGCTACAGCTAAATATAAGCCGTATTGTATTCAAACTTTACGGCTTATTTATAACTTGATATCACTCAGTCTATTTTCCACTGTGTTATTTCTGTAGCCCTAGCGCATTGACGTTATCGAAAATATGTCACGAGTTGGGCGCAGAATATGTCTTTTATTTGATCCTGCACCAGTATCCCTGTGCATCAGCTCTTGTTATTCACAGGATAAAGACGCTAACCTAATGATCTATACCCATGAAACTAGATTTGCAGGTAGGTAGGTAGCTAATAGGGGGTGAATCATGTGGCAAGCAGTGAATCGTCTGTTAGGTGAATATCTCGGCCCCGCTGAAATTCGGGAAAGAACCGAATTACCGGGCGGTGATATTCACGAGGCCTGGCGTCTCAGTTATGGTGAAACTGAGGTTTTCGTCAAATGTGATACTCGCGAGATGCTGCCCATATTTACCGCCGAGGCAGACCAACTCTCTTTATTAGCTCGCAGCAAAACTGTGCAGGTGCCTGAAGTTTATGGTGTCGGCAGTGATCGTGATTATAGTTTCCTGTTACTTGAATATATTCCGCTTAAACCCCTCGATGCCCATAATGCTTATTGCCTCGGGCAACAATTAGCACATTTACATCAATGGAGTGAGCAACTGCAATTCGGGCTGGATTTTGATAATGATCTGGCCACCACGCCGCAACCTAATAGTTGGCAACGCCGCTGGGCACAATTTTTTGCTGAGCAACGTATTGGTTGGCAATTACAGTTGGCGGCTGAAAAAGGAATGTCGTTTGGTGATATCGACCATATAACCCATCTTGTTCAAGAGCGGTTACAAAGCCACCAGCCACAACCTTCTTTACTACATGGCGATTTATGGCCAGCTAACTGTGCCACCAGTGCTAATGGGCCGGTTATTTTTGATCCCGCCTGTTATTGGGGCGACCGAGAATGCGACCTTTCCATGTTACCGCTCTACCCTGCATTACCCGCTCAGATCTATGACGGCTACCAGAGTGTCTGGCCGCTTCCTGCTGGGTTTATTGAACGCCAACCTCTTTATCAACTTTATTATTTATTGAACCGCAGTAACTTATTTGGCGGACAGCATTGGCTTAATGCACAGAAAGCCGTCGAACAGCTGTTACATCCAGAGCGGTTTTAATTTCCCCCGCAGTAAAGCGTAATTTGAATATCGTCACCAGCACCCTAAAAGTTGGATAACCAACCCGTCAGGGTGCTTTTTTATGCCCCAATATTCGGCAATGAAATCAAGTTTTGCTAAAAAAGTTTGAACAAAACCACAGATTAGATGTATTCCAGCCGTCTAATAATGACAGCTCACCCTGTTCTTTTTTGCCAGCGACAACTTCCGCCAAAAAGCGCTTACTTAAATAAAATCAAGAGCCTTCATTGAGGAATTTTTACCCTCCTCAATAGGAATTCTATTGCCAGAAAATTGGGAGTAAGACAAATGGTGGATATTCGCGAGTGGGAAAACCTTGCTAATAAAGAACTCAGCCGACGCGGAAAGAGTGTCGAAGATTTAGTCACGAAAACCTCGGAAGGTATTACGGTCAAAGCGCTGTATACCGCCAGAGATCTTGAGGGGCTAGAAGTGACCGGCTCCCTACCCGGAATGGCCCCTTATGTCAGAGGGCCACGCGCCACCATGTATGCTGCTCAGCCTTGGACTATTCGTCAATATGCCGGTTTTTCAACAGCGAAAGAATCGAATGCTTTTTATCGCAGAAATCTAACCGCCGGGCAAAAAGGCCTTTCGGTCGCTTTTGATCTGGCGACCCACCGTGGTTATGACTCTGATAACCCGCGGGTTTCTGGTGATGTCGGTAAAGCGGGCGTCGCCATTGACAGTGTCGAGGATATGAAAGTCCTGTTCGACCAAATCCCGCTGGACAAAATGTCTGTCTCCATGACGATGAATGGCGCAGTGCTGCCGATTATGGCGTTTTATATTGTGGCTGCGGAAGAACAAGGGGTGGCTCCCGCCCTACTGACCGGCACGATTCAGAACGATATTCTGAAAGAGTATCTGTGCCGCAATACCTATATTTATCCGCCCAAACCCTCCATGCGCATCATTTCAGACATCATCGCCTGGAGCTCTCAGAACATGCCGCGTTTTAACACTATCAGCATCAGCGGCTATCACATGGGGGAAGCCGGTGCCAACTGTGTACAGCAAGTGGCTTTTACCATTGCAGATGGTATTGAGTACATCAAAGCGGCACTGAGTGCTGGCTTAAATATCGATGACTTTGCCCCGCGCCTCTCATTCTTCTTTGGTATTGGCATGGATTTGTTTATGAACATCGCCATGCTACGTGCGGCGCGCTACCTGTGGAGTGAGGCAGTGAGCCAGTTTGGCGCGACTGACCCTAAATCATTAGCGCTGCGGACTCACTGCCAAACTTCCGGCTGGAGTCTGACCGAGCAAGACCCTTACAACAATATTATTCGCACCACCATCGAAGCCCTTGGCGCAACCCTGGGTGGGACACAATCTTTGCACACCAACGCCTTTGATGAGGCACTCGGCCTGCCCACTGATTTTTCAGCGCGAATTGCCCGTAATACGCAAATCATTATTCAGGAAGAGTCCGAGATTTGCCGCACCATCGACCCACTGGCTGGCTCCTATTTTGTCGAGTCACTCACCGATCAAATGGTCAAACAGGCCAGAACCATTATTAAACAGATTGATGAGGTTGGCGGCATGGCAAAAGCCATTGAGGTCGGGCTGCCCAAACGCATGATTGAAGAAGCCTCCGCCGGTGCACAGTCTCTGATTGATCAGGGGAAGCGCGTCATTGTTGGTGTCAACAAATACAAATTGGAGAAAGAGGCCGAAACCCCAGTACTGGAAATTGATAACATTAAAGTACGCAATGAACAAATTGCGCAATTGAAACGCATTCGTGCTGAACGCGACGACGAGGCAGTGCAGCACGCCTTGGCTAATCTGCGCCACGCCGCTGGGCATCATGAAAATCTGTTGGAAGCCGCAGTTCAGGCTGCTCGCTTGCGCGCCACTCTGGGTGAAATTTCAGATGCCATGGAAGAGGAATTTAATCGCTATCTGGTGCCCAGCGAATGTGTCACCGGGGTAATTGCACACAGTTACCATCAGAGTGAAAAAGATGCACAGGAGTTTGATCAAATACTGGCTCAAACCCAGCATTTCCTGGCCGAACATGGCCGCCATCCACGAATTCTGATCGCCAAAATGGGTCAGGATGGTCACGACCGCGGCGCGAAGGTGATTGCCAGCGCTTATTCTGACCTTGGCTTTGATGTCGATCTTAGCCCAATGTTCTCGACACCGGATGAAATTGCCCGACTGGCAGTCGAGAACGATGTCCATGTCATCGGCGCTTCCTCACTAGCGGCGGGTCATAAAACATTGATTCCTGAATTGGTTGCAGCATTGCGCCAATACCAACGTCAGGATATTTGTGTGGTCGCCGGCGGTGTTATTCCGCCGCAGGATTATGCCTTCTTACGTGAACGTGGAGTTGCCGCCATTTACGGGCCGGGCACCCCAATGCTCGCCAGCGTGCGCGACGTATTACAGCTCATCAGTAACCATCATGATTAGTCGCGACAATCTGGACGATTACATTTGCCGCTTGCGCCAAGGTGATCGTGCGGCATTGGCTCAGGCCATGACGCTGGCAGAAAGTAGCCATCCCCAGCATCGGGCACTCAGCGCCCAGATGCTAGACCACATCATGCCCTACACCGGGCGGGCTAAACGGCTGGGTGTCACTGGCACACCCGGTGCGGGAAAAAGCACTTTTCTCGAAGCGCTAGGTGAAGAGTTGCTGTCGCAGGGGCATAAGGTGGCGGTGATTGCGGTTGACCCCAGTAGCCCGGTCAGCGGTGGCAGTATTTTGGGCGACAAAACTCGCATGTTGAATTTGTCTCGTGCCGAGCATGCTTTTGTCCGTCCCGTCCCCTCAAGAGGCCATCTTGGCGGGATCAGCCCAAGCACCCGAGAACTGATTTTACTCTGTGAAGCGGCGGGCTACGACATCGTGATTGTAGAAACTGTCGGTGTCGGGCAATCGGAAACAGAAGTTGCCGCCATGGTGGATTGTTTTCTGTCGCTGCAAATTGCTGGGGCTGGTGATGATTTACAAGGTATCAAGAAAGGCATTATGGAAATGGCTGACTTCATCATCATCAATAAAGATGATGGCGAGAATCACGTCAATGTCGAAATTTCCCGCCATATGTACCACAGCGCGCTGCAAATTATCCGACGAAAATATCCCCTATGGCAGCCGCGAGTTCTCACCTGTAGCGCCCTGGAAAAACGCGGTATCCGCGAAGCCTGGCAAGCGGTACAAACCTTTTGGCCAGTAATGGCGAACAGCGGGCAATTGGCGGCCTTGCGCGCGCAGCAAAATTTGGCGTGGGTTCACCAACAAATCGAGGCCAATACGCTGGCGGCACTGTTTGCCCGTGCTGATTTGCGCCAACACTACCAGCAAATTGAAGCACTGTTGCAGCAAAACCAAATCTCACCGCGGGCTGGAATTAGCGCCATCACCGATTTTATTACGCAAAAAATCTTCAATTAAAGGGAAATGATTATGTCTTATGAGTATGTCAAAGTATTGATTGCTAACCGGGTTGGTATTATTGAGTTTAATTATGCCCGCAAGCTCAATGCCTTAAGCAAAGTATTTATTGATGATTTAATGCAAGCATTGCATGACCTCAATAACACCGATATTCGCTGCATTATTTTGCGCGCCGCTGAAGGCTCTAAAGTGTTCTCTGCCGGCCATGATATCCATGAATTACCCACTGGCCGACGCGATCCGCTGTCCTACGACGATCCACTGCGCCAAATCACCCGCATTATTCAAAAATATCCTAAACCGATCATTTCTATGGTTGAAGGGAGTGTATGGGGCGGCGCATTCGAGATGATTATGAGTTCAGATATTATCATCGCCTGTAGTAATTCGACCTTTTCAATGACGCCCGTGAATCTGGGGGTTCCCTATAATTTAGTCGGTATTCATAACCTGATCCGCGATGCCGGTTTTCACATTGTGAAAGAGCTGATTTTTACCGCCGCCCCTATCTCAGCCCAGCGCGCCCTGTCAGTGGGTATTCTCAATCATGTGGTTGAACCTGAAGAACTGGAGGATTTCACGTTAAAACTGGCCCACGTCATTTCCGAAAAAGCCCCACTGGCCATTGCCGTGATTAAAGAAGAACTTCGCGTGCTGGGTGAAGCCCACACCATGAATTCTGATGAATTTGAGCGCATTCAAGGTATGCGCCGCGCAGTCTACGATAGCGATGACTATCACGAGGGCATGAGCGCCTTCATGGAGAAACGTAAACCTAACTTTCTTGGGCGTTAACCCTACTCAGACAGAGGATTTCTCTATGAAACGGTCATATCGCATCATGAGCGCGGATACCGCCGCCGAGTGTATTGAGCATGGGAATATGGTGGTCTTCAGCGGTTTTACCCCAGCCGGTGCGCCAAAAGTGCTGCCCGGTGCTATCGCCAGGCGTGCCATGGATCATCATGAGCAGCAAAAAGAGTTTCAAATCCGCTTACTGACCGGCGCATCCATCAGTGCCCAAGCCGATGATGAGCTGGCGCAAGCGGATGCCATTGCATGGCGAGCGCCTTATCAAACCGCCTCGCTACTGCGGGAGAAAATCAACCAAGGGGCGGTAAGTTTTGTTGATTTGCATCTGAGCGAAGTCGCCCAAATGGTCAATTATGGTTTCTTTGGTGACATTGATGTGGCGGTGATTGAAGCCTCGGCGCTCAGCGCCGATGGCAAAGTTTACCTCACCAGTGGTATTGGCAACTCCCCGGTTTTCTTACATAAAGCTAAAAAAATCATTATTGAACTGAATCATTATCACAGCCCACGCGTGGCTGAATTGGCTGATATTGTGATGCTGGGTGCCCCGCCCCGGCGCAATACGCTGCCAATATTCCACACCCTGGATAAAGTGGGGCAACCTTATGTACAAGTTGATCCCAGCAAGATTATTGGCGTAGTAGAAACCGAGTTACCGGATGCCAGTAACAGCCTCGATCGGGAAAACCCATTATGTGAGCAAATCGCTGACAACGTAGTTAATTTTTTACTGAATGAACTCAGGCTAGGCCGGATTCCACCGGAGTTTCTTCCGCTACAAAGTGGTGTGGGGAATATTAATAATGCGGTGATGAAGCGCCTTGGTGAAAATCCTCACATTCCGCCTTTTATGATGTACTCCGAGGTGTTGCAGGAGTCGGTTGTCCGGCTGATAGAAAGCGAAAAAGTGTTGGGTGTCAGTGCCTCCAGCTTGACCATTTCACCCACTTCACTGAAAAAAATTTATGACAATATGGATTTCTTCGCGAACAGAATAGTGCTGCGTCCGCAGGAGATATCTAACCATCCTGAAATCATTCGCCGCTTAGGTGTCATTGCGCTGAATGTCGGGCTTGAGTTTGATATCTACGGCCACGCCAACTCCACCCATGTGGCGGGTACCGAGCTGGTCAATGGCATTGGCGGCAGCGCCGATTTTGAGCGCAATGCTTATTTGTCCATTTTCATGGCCCCGTCGATCGTCAAGGGCGGCAAGGTCTCTACCATTGTGCCAATGTGTACTCATGTTGATCACAGTGAGCACAGCGTCAAAGTTATTGTCACCGAGCAAGGTGTGGCTGATTTACGTGGGTTATCGCCCATGCAACGTGCTGCGGCTATCATCAATAACTGCGCACACCCAATGTATCGTGATTACCTGCATCAATATCTGGCGCAGGCTAAAGGGGGTCATTTGCATCACAATCTGGCGCAAGCCTTCCAACTCCACCAAAATCTGTTCGAGTATGGCTCCATGTTAGTGCCTTAATCGCCATTACGGTCAGCATGTATATAGCCCATGACTTGTTCAATATGGTGATTATTCTTGAGTGAATAAAGATACTCACGCATGTACATGGGCTGATTCGGCGCATCGAAATATTTCAGCTTGGCCGGATTCACCAGTCGATAAGCAAACTGGGGCACAACCGTCAGAAACTGCCCCTGCTCTACCGCGCTGATTTTCGCCATAAAACTATAAGGGCGATAAATAATGGTGGGATTAATACCAATTGAACGAAAATGCGCATCTAATAACGATTCGAAATTAGCTCGGTTCTGAAAACGCATTTGTAACCACGGCAATGTATTCAATAATTCAAGTGATTGGCTATTTTCAAAGCGGCGCGAGACTAAAAAACCGAGCCGCAACGCAGGGAGCTCCGTGCTCTGCAAACTATCAATGTGAGTCACCCGCGGCGAAGCTTGCTGTGGCGAGATAATAAAATCTACCCGGCGATCCAGTAAATCATCAATGACCGTGTTTTCGCTAAATTCAAACGGCTGTGCGGTAATTCCATCATATTTGTCGCTAAGGCTGAATAACTGATCAAAAATAATTGTGGGGTAGGTGTTATCAATACCAATGACGATGTTTTTCTGCCGCTGGGACAGCGAGACAATAGTATTATCAATGGCAGAAAGCCGTTGATAAATTGGGAATAGCTCCTGATAAAGCTCTTGCCCGGCTTTGTTTAGACTGATGCTTTTCTCATTACGGGTAAACAGTGCATATCCCACCAGCTCTTCCAGAGCCGCAATGCTTTTACCAAACGGCGAGGCTGTCATGTGTAATTTTTCGGCGGCTTTCGCCATGCTGTTTGTCTGAGCCAAAATAATAAAATTACGCATTTTCTTCGAAATGAAAACGTTCATTACTTTACTGATATCGCAGTGGAAAGAGGCCTACAGCATAAGGGAATTACACAGGTAAAATTGTGAGTGCAAGAAGAGTATCGTATTCCGCGGGTCAGAAAATTCTTTCAATAGATTAATTTGTTTATTTATCATGGTGATAAATAGCAAAAAGGCCCGAATAAATGGGCCGATTTATATATTTCTCTGGTCTGCCCGCTATCGGTGCTAACCCTGAGCCATCAATCCCAATAACTTGATAACAAAATAGAACGCCACGCCGATAACTAATGGAAGAATGTATAAGGTAAAAAACTGCAAAAATATCGTGTGATGCGGTAGGACAATCTTCTCTTCCAACTGCTCCCGTGTGCGCCCTTCGCTACCTTTGGCCTGCTCTAAGATCAGTTGGTCTTCAATGCCTTCACGGATGTGCCGTACTTGCCGCGACATACGGGCACCTGATGCCTGTAAGGACAAACCAACAAAAATCAGCATATAAATGATAAAGAACATAATGTTCGATGCCGAAAAGTCTTGCTCGAAATTCGGTACCGGCGAGTTGTACCAGAAAATATCCAGAAAAGTGGTGTTGAAGCGGATCATATCAGTCATGACGTGGATAAAATCCAGCATAACTGCATTAACTCCGGTGCTCTTTTGACTATATTGATAGGCAAAATTGATAATTGAAATCAATGTTGACAGCAGTGCTGGAATAAAAACGAGCCACCCGGCGATCCGTTTGATAACAGCGACACGCCCAGCCTGTTGATAGGTCATGACTTCTCCTTGTAAATACCACAACTTATGTGGCCTTAGTTTACCCGCTACATCCCGCTTTTGTGCAGGATTTTGTTGCAATACTTGCGACTAACATAGATTCAAGCCTAGCTCATCCGACGAAATATCATTACGTTAATAAATTAAATTGTCAGAAAGAGAAAGAATTGCGTTCCCCCCGTTCAATCATTATGAACCAATGATAAAGTGTAAAACCCGTAGCGATATACCAACAGGAGTGATGACAAATGGCGACCCCTAACACCATTAAGGCCGCAATTTTCGATATGGACGGCTTGCTGATTGACTCGGAGCCATTATGGCTACAGGCTGAACTGGATATTTTCACCTCACTGGGGCTGGATACCACCTCGCGAGATACTTTGCCCGATACACTGGGTTTGCGTATCGATTTAGTGGTGAAGATGTGGTTCCAGGCCATGCCATGGCAAGGGCCGAGCCAGGCAGAAGTATGCAAGCTCATTATCGCCAGGGCGATAGAGTTGGTGGAAGAGAAGCGCCCGGTGTTGCCGGGCGTCGAATATGCGTTGGATCTTTGCCGCCAACAAGGACTAAAAATTGGTTTGGCCTCAGCCTCACCCTTGCATATGCAAAAGCGTGTGCTGGCAATGTTGGGAATTGAAAAATACTTCGACCGCTTGGTTTCCGCAGAATACCTGCCCTATAGCAAACCGCATCCTGAAGTTTATCTGAATGCCGCCTCTGATTTGGGTGTTGACCCACTGCAATGCGTCACTTTAGAAGATTCTGTCAATGGGATGATTGCCACTAAAGCGGCTCGCATGCGCTCTATTGTTATTCCATCCGAAGAGTATCGTACCGACCCGCGCTGGGCGTTAGCGGATATTCAGTTAGATTCGTTAAAACAATTACGCAGAGAAGATATTTCGTGATCGGCGGTTTTTAATGACCGCGTTGTTATTGCAGATGAATAAATATCGAGACAATGACAATAAAGGCGGCTGACATTGCAACTCAGCCGCCACAAGACGTTTTAGAGGAAATCATCCCGCTTAGGGGTAAAAGTGTCGATCAAAATACTGTTATCTTCCAGTGATACCGCACCGTGCATCTCATTCTTAACCGCGCGATAGGCATCCCCTGCTTTCAAAATACGTTTCTGCCCTTCAATTTCGACTTCAAAACTGCCGGCAGCGACATAAGCAATCTGGTCATGAATATCATGCTTATGTGCCGTACCAATGGCACCTTTGTCAAAATGAACGCAGACCATCATCAATTCATCACTCCAAGTCATGACTTTGCGTTTGATGCCATTACCTAGCTCTTCCCATGGCGTTTCATCATTAATAAAGAACATCTTCATCATTTCTCCTCATTATTATGCAGAATTGTCTGTAGCGTAGTCACAGTTTTACGTTGAATTCGGCTTATTCTACGGCCAAATTCCGCAGTTTGATCATATTTAATCCAAAAATCATGACGTCCCTCAAAAAATAATAAAACATCATTTCATTTTTATTGAATTAACTTCCCGCAAATACTATCATCATCGCATTGAAGAAACACTCAGTCAGAAGTTAAACCTTCGTACGCGGTCAACATCATTCCGACTTCATGCGAATTTTCTCATCTGACGAGCTATCTGATTGGGGTTATATCCCTCCAAGATATTGTTCTGAAAGAGAGGCACCGACATGCAAGTTCGTCAAGGCATCCATAGCGACCACGCAAAGCAACTTGATACCGCGGGTCTGCGTCGTGAATTTCTAATTGAAAATATTTTTGTCGCAGATGAATACACCATGACCTATAGCCACATTGACCGAATTATTGTCGGTGGCATTTTACCGGTCAAAAAAGTCGTCAGTATTGGTGATGAAGTGGGTAAGCAGTTAGGGGTCAGCTACTTTCTTGAACGTCGTGAGTTAGGGGTGATCAATATTGGTGGTCCGGGCCTTATCCGCGTTGATGGCCAGAGTTATGAAATCGGCAATGAAGAAGCTTTGTATGTCGGTAAAGGCGCAAAAGAAGTGCAATTCAGCAGTGTCGATAGTGCGCAACCGGCCAAGTTCTACTACAACAGCGCACCGGCACACACCACTTATCCCAATAAAAAAATCACACTGGCAGAAGCCGCACCGCAAACACTGGGTGATGACGCTACCAGTAATCGTCGCACTATCAATAAATACATCGTGCCCGATGTGTTGCCAACCTGCCAACTGACGATGGGCTTGACCAAGCTGGCACCTGGCAACCTTTGGAACACTATGCCTTGTCATACCCATGACCGCCGCATGGAAGTGTATTTCTACTTTGATATGGACGAAGAAACCGCAGTCTTTCACATGATGGGCCAGGCACAAGAGACTCGCCATTTATTGGTCCACAACGAACAGGCTGTTATTTCACCGAGTTGGTCTATCCATTCGGGTGTGGGCACTAAGCGTTACACCTTCATCTGGGGCATGGTTGGTGAAAACCAAGTCTTCGGTGATATGGACCACATCGCCGTTAGCGAACTGCGCTAAATGTTTGCCAACAGCGTTAAGCGTCACCAACCAAAGCCGTCATTTGGCGGTTTTCTCCCCAATATTATAATCGCGGTAATCTTTGACCGCCTTGAGAGAGATGTTAGCTATGATCTTAGATTCCTTTGAGTTAAAGGGTAAAGTTGCTCTGGTTACCGGCTGTGACACTGGTTTAGGCCAAGGTATGGCGATTGGTTTGGCCGAAGCGGGTTGTGATATCGTCGGCATAAACATCGTTGAGCCACTAGATACTATCGAAAAAGTGACTGCACTGGGCCGCCGTTTCTTGAGCCTGACTGCCGACCTGAGCAAAATTGATGGTATCCCTTCCTTATTAGAGCGCGCAGTTAAGGAATTTGGTCAAATCGATATTCTGGTTAATAACGCCGGTATTATTCGCCGTGAAGATGCGATCAACTTCAGCGAAAAGGACTGGGACGATGTCATGAACGTTAACATCAAAACCGTGTTCTTTATGTCTCAAGCGGTGGCCAAACAATTCATCAAACAAGGCCATGGCGGCAAAATCATCAACGTTGCTTCAATGCTGTCTTACCAAGGCGGTATCCGCGTGCCATCTTATACTGCATCGAAAAGCGCAGTGATGGGCGTCACCCGTCTGTTAGCCAATGAATGGGCAAAACACGGCATCAATGTGAATGCGGTAGCGCCGGGTTATATGGCAACCAACAACACCCAACAACTGCGTAAAGATGAAGAGCGCAGCAAAGAGATCCTTGACCGTATCCCGGCTGGCCGTTGGGGCTTACCTGATGATCTGAAAGGCCCAGTGGTTTTCCTGGCCTCTAAAGCATCTGATTATATCAGCGGCTATACCATCGCCGTTGATGGTGGTTGGTTGGCTCGCTAAACCAATAATGATGATTAATTTGAGTTAAGGTTTGTTATACCGAGTTATAGACAATACGCAGACTCATAATCACCTTAAGGCACAACAGAAGTTGTGCCTTTTTTATTAGTTATTTATCAAATAGTTAACAAATAAACTTATCTTGAAAATCCTGCCAAAAAACCAAAAATAAAAAATTCAAAACAACGTTCCGACTTCGATCACACTTTTGTCATTCGCCCAATGACTCGCCAGTAAATACAAATATAATGGATTGAAACGATGTTTCTATTTATAAGGAACCTTAAACCGGTTCCGTACTGATGTTCAGATGATGGGGTTACGGTGATGGATTTTGTAGGCAACATTAAAGGCAGCGACGCAACGATGATCAACTGGCTAAGCGCTATTCGCAGCTATGTTGATTTAGTCCAGTCTGTTGGCCATAGCAAGCAAAACCCAACCCCTCTGATGGCTGATGGTTTTGACGTCCAGACCCACCAACCGGTAGTCTGGGCATTCCCTGATGGCCGTAATACTCCGATATCTAATTTTGCCAGTCAACAGAATTGGTTGCGGACTCTAGATGCTCTCAGTCTGGTGACGCAGGACCCGCAATATCACCAACAAGCACGGGTGCAAACGCGCTATTTCATGCAACTGGGTGTGCATGAGCAAAGCGGGTTATTTTACTGGGGCGGGCATCGCTTCTTGAATTTGGATACCTTGAAGACCGAAGGGCCAGAATCAAAAGCGCAAGTGCATGAACTTAAACATCATCTGCCCTATTACAACCTGCTGGCCAGCGTTGACCGAGAAAAAACACTTAATTTCCTGCAAGGGTTCTGGCATGCCCATGTTGAAGATTGGCAAGCGCTGGATCTGGGCCGCCACGGTAGCTATGACAAACAACGTGACCCTCATGTTTTCACGCATCTGCGTCATGATGTGGTTAAACCAGAGGAGTTGCCACAGTTACCTGAGACTAAAGGCCTGACCTTTGTAAATGCAGGAACCGATCTGATTTACTCAGCTTATAAATATGCTGAGTACACCGGTGATATAGCCGCGGCGGCTTGGGGCAAGCATTTATATCGCCAATACGTTTTAGCTCGCAATCCTGAAACTAACTTGCCGGTTTATCAGTTCAGTTCACCACAACAGCGTCGCCCCATTCCGGCTGATGATAACCAGACCCAATCTTGGTATGGCGATCGCGCCAAGCGCCAGTTTGGCCCTGAATTTGGTGAAATTGCGCGCGAAGCGAATGTTTTGTTCCGCGATATGCGCCCACTGTTGATTGATAACCCATTAGCTATGTTGGATATTCTGCGTCAGCAGCCCGATGCTGAAGTGATGCAATGGGTAATTGAGGGATTAAAGAATTACTACCGTTTCGCTTATGACGTCGAAAGCAATACATTGCGCCCATTATGGAACGACGGTCAGGACATGAGTGGCTATGTCTTGCAACGTGATGGCTATTATGGGGCCAAAGGCACGGTTATATTGCCATTCGTATTAGACGTTGATTATTTGCTGCCGCTGGTTCGTGCCTGGCGCTTAAGTGAAGATGACGAGCTGTTAGATCTGATTGGCGTATTGCTGCATCGCTGGCAGTTGGCTGAGTTAAACAAGCAAAAGCGCCGCGCAACACTGATGATCGGCAAAAAACCCACCGCCACGCCTTATCTGCTGCTGGCCTTAGTTGAACTGGCTGAGCATTGCCAATGTACCCAATTATTTGAATTGGCCTGGCAAACTGGCAATACCTTATTTAAGCAACATTATCATCACGGCCTGTTTGTCGAATCGGCAAATCACCGTTATTTCCGTATCGACAACCCGATTGCATTAGCTTTATTAACCTTGATTGCAGCCAAACAAAATAAGTCGGCGGCAATACCTCAATTTATTACCAATGGTGGTTACATCCACGGAGATTATCGGGTGAATGGTGAAAGCCGCACTCTATACGATATTAATTTTATTTATCCGAAGCTTTTGAATCAGTAGTTTTATTTATCTTTCATGTTATTAAAAATAGGTAAGCATTATGAATGAAAACAGAATGCTGGGGTTAGCCTATATATCACCTTATATATTAGGGTTGATAATATTTACGGCTTTCCCCTTTGTATCATCTTTCTTTCTCAGTTTTACTGAGTATGACTTAATGAACCCTCCCGTTTATAACGGGATCGAGAATTACCGTCATATGTTCCTTGAAGATGATTTATTCTGGAAATCCATGGGCGTTACTTTCGCTTATGTGTTTCTTACTATTCCATTAAAATTAGCCTTTGCTCTGGGGATCGCTTTTGTACTGAACTTCAAATTACGTGGTATCGGCTTCTTCCGTACCGCTTTCTATATTCCGTCAATTCTGGGCAGTAGCGTAGCAATTGCGGTTTTGTGGCGTGCTCTGTTCGCCATTGATGGTTTGCTGAATGGTTTCATCGGTGTATTTGGGCTTGACCCAGTCAACTGGCTGGGAGAGCCGGCACTGGCATTGACATCGGTCACATTACTGCGTGTTTGGCAGTTTGGTTCTGCCATGGTTATCTTCCTGGCCGCTTTGCAGAACGTACCACAGTCCCAATATGAAGCTGCCATGATTGATGGTGCTTCTAAATGGCAAATGTTTATGAAAGTTACCGTGCCACTGATCACGCCGGTTATTTTCTTCAACTTTATTATGCAAACCACCCAGGCATTCCAAGAGTTTACCGCGCCTTATGTCATAACCGGTGGTGGGCCAACCCATTACACCTATTTATTCTCGCTCTATATATACGATACAGCGTTTAAATACTTTGATATGGGATACGGTGCGGCACTGGCCTGGATATTATTCCTGGTAGTCGCCCTCTTCGCCTCAATTGCATTTAAATCTTCCAAATATTGGGTCTTCTACTCCGCCGATAAAGGAGGAAAAAATGACTGACGTACAACAAAACCCCAACCAGAAGAAATTAAATCTGGCGCAGGATATTGCTGATGCGGAAATTAACCGCACATTGCGTAAAGCAAAAGTCAGTGCCGCTATCCGCTATGTCGTTCTGATTATTGTCGGGCTGATGATGCTTTATCCTTTGCTGTGGATGTTCTCGGCGGCATTTAAACCTAATAATGAAATTTTCACCACATTAGGATTATGGCCAGAGCACCCGACACAAGATGGCTTTGTTAACGGTTGGAAAACCGGTACTGAATATAATTTCGGTCACTACATGCTTAACACCTTTAAGTTTGTTATTCCGAAAGTCATTTTGACCATTATCTCTTCCACTATCGTGGCCTATGGATTTGCACGTTTTGAGATCCCATGGAAGAAATTCTGGTTCGCAACATTAATCACCACCATGTTGCTGCCGAGTACTGTGTTATTGATTCCGCAATACATCATGTTCCGTGAAATGGGCATGCTGAATAGTTACATGCCACTGTATCTGCCACTGGCGTTCGCTACACAAGGGTTCTTCGTCTTTATGCTTATCCAGTTCTTGCGCGGTGTTCCTCGCGATATGGAAGAAGCAGCACAAATCGACGGATGCAACTCCTTCCAAGTGTTGTGGTATGTGGTCGTGCCAATCCTGAAGCCAGCCATTATCTCTGTGGCTCTGTTCCAGTTCATGTGGTCAATGAACGACTTTATCGGCCCACTGATTTATGTCTACAGCGTAGATAAGTATCCGATAGCGCTGGCGCTGAAGATGTCAATTGACGTGACCGAAGGCGCACCGTGGAACGAAATTCTGGCAATGGCAAGTATCTCCATTCTGCCGTCCATCATTGTTTTCTTCCTGGCTCAACGCTACTTCGTTCAAGGCGTAACCAGCAGCGGAATTAAAGGTTAATAGAGGATTTATCATGGCTGAAGTCATTTTCAATAAATTAGGCAAAGTTTACTCCAACGGTTTCCGCGCGGTTCATGGCATTGATTTGAAGATCCATGATGGCGAATTTATGGTGATTGTTGGCCCATCTGGCTGTGCTAAATCCACTACCCTGCGCATGTTGGCAGGCTTGGAAACCATCAGTGATGGCGAAGTACGAATTGGTGATCGGGTGGTCAATAACCTGGCGCCGAAATCTCGTGGTATCGCCATGGTGTTCCAAAACTATGCGTTATATCCGCATATGACAGTGAAAGAAAATCTGGCGTTTGGCTTGAAGTTAAGCAAGCTGCCAAAAGACCAAATTGAAGCACAAGTTGCTGAAGCGGCAAAGATTTTGGAATTAGAAGACCTGCTGGATCGCTTACCACGTCAGTTGTCCGGTGGTCAGGCACAGCGTGTTGCGGTTGGTCGTGCCATTGTTAAAAAGCCAGATGTCTTTTTGTTCGATGAGCCGTTATCAAATCTGGATGCCAAACTGCGCGCATCGATGCGTATCCGTATCTCAGATTTGCATAAGCAACTGAAGAAAAGCGGCAAAGCAGCAACTACCGTTTACGTCACCCACGACCAAACCGAAGCAATGACCATGGGTGACCGTATCTGTGTGATGAAACTGGGCCACATTATGCAAGTGGATACTCCAGATAATCTCTATCACTACCCTACCAATATGTTTGTTGCCGGTTTTATCGGCGCGCCGGAGATGAATATCAAACCGAGCACGCTGGTAGAAAAAGACGGGCAAATTGGCCTGACCGTCGGCCAATACACCCTGGTCTTAAATGAAAAACAGCAGGCTAAAGTTGCCGCCCACGCCGGAGAAAAAGTGTTCTTCGGCGTACGTCCTGAATTCGTCAGCATGTCTATGCAGCCGTTTGCCGAAAATCACTCACAAGGTGAATTGGTACGAATGGAGAACATGGGCCATGAATTCTTCATGTATATCAAGGTTGACGACTTTGAATTGACCTGCCGCTTACCGTCTGACGAAGCACGGCCAATTATCGAAAATGGCCTGCATCGCACCGTGTATTTCCAGTTTGATATGGATAAATGCCATATCTTTGATGCAAAAACAGAAAAAAATATCTCTCTTTAACAGGAGCAGTACCTAATGAAAAAAGCGATCCTACATACGCTAATAGCATCCACTCTGGCGTTATTGTCACACCAAGCTTTTGCAGCACAGGATGAAGTCAATTTACGTATGTCATGGTGGGGGGGTAATGGCCGTCACCAGGTAACATTGAAAGCGATCGAAGAATTCCACAAACAACATCCGAATATTAATGTTAAATCGGAGTATACCGGCTGGGATGGTCACTTATCTCGTCTGACGACACAGATTGCAGGTGGTACTGAGCCAGATGTTATGCAGACTAACTGGAACTGGTTGCCTATTTTCTCTAAAGACGGCACTGGCTTCTACAATCTGTTTAACGTAAAAGAACAATTAGATTTGGCACAATTTGATCCAAAAGAATTGCAACAAACCACAGTTAATGGCAAGTTGAATGGTATTCCAATTTCTGTGACTGCGCGTGTTTTCTATTTCAACGATGCGACTTGGGCTAAAGCAGGTTTAGAATATCCTAAGACATGGGATGAATTACTTGCTGCGGGTAAAGTGTTTAAAGAAAAACTGGGTGACCAATATTATCCAGTGGTATTAGAGCACCAGGATACATTAGCGTTAATCCGCTCTTATATGACCCAAAAATACAATATCCCTACCATTGATGAAGCAGGTAAGAAATTTGCCTACACACCAGAACAGTGGGTTGAGTTCTTTACCATGTATAAAACCATGGTAGATAGTCATGTTATGCCATCCACCAAATACTATGCCTCATTCGGCAAAAGTAATATGTATGAAATGAAGCCGTGGATTAATGGTGAGTGGGCCGGTACTTATATGTGGAACTCCACTATAACTAAGTATTCCGATAACTTGACCAAACCTGCAAAATTGGATCTTGGCCCTTACCCAATGCTGCCAGATGCGAAAGATGCCGGCTTATTCTTTAAACCAGCACAGATGCTTTCAATTGGTAAAACAACCAAGCATCCAAAAGAAAGTGCGATGTTAATCAACTTCTTATTAAACAGCAAAGAAGGGGTTGAAGCATTAGGTCTGGAGCGCGGCGTGCCATTAAGTGCGGCTGCTGTGACCCAGTTACGTGCTAGTGGTGTAATTAAAGATGAAGATCCTTCTGTGGCTGGCTTGAATATGGCGCTGGAATTGCCACATAAAATGACAACTTCACCATACTTTGATGACCCGCAAATTGTTTCTCTGTTCGGTGACGCAATTCAATATATTGATTATGGTCAGAAGACCGTACAAGAAACTGCAGAATACTTTAATAAACAAGGTGACCGTATTCTGAAACGCGCAATGCGTTAATTAATTAGTTTAATTTAACTTAAGCTTCTAATAAACCCTGCCATTAATTTGGCGGGGTTATTTCGTTTTATAAATAAAGATAATAACGACCAATTAGACCGACATCACAATTTAATATTTGTTTAAAAAATTAATCATCAACAAAGATCTGGATCACATAATTATTTATAAATACAAATAGAATGTACATCCACAACAAATGAAACGTTGTTTCTTTATTCGTGAAATTGTTTTTCAATCGTATGTTGATTCTTTATAAATTTGTTAATGACTGTTGCTTTAAATAACCATAACCCTGGGATTATATAAAAAATGAAATTTAAATTACTGACTCTGGCAGTGGCATCTGTAATTAGCTTTAGTTCTGTGGCAACCACAATTGATTACCGACATGAAATGAAAGACACCAGTAAATCAGATCATAAAGACCGTTTACTGATCTCCAATCGCTTTGCTAATGGTTTTGGTTTGTCTTTGGAAGGGAAATGGGGCCAGCATAGTTCCGACACAACTCCGAATAAACCATTCAACGAGCATGTTAGTAATGGTACTGAAGTGGTTGCCAGCTATGTTTACCAATTCAATAAAACATTCTCACTGGAACCTGGTTTCTCATTAGAGTCAACTTCAGACTCTAACAACTACCGCCCTTACCTGCGTGGTAAAGTCGCCTTTACTGATGATTTCTCAACCTCACTGCGTTATCGCCCATATTACAAACGTAACCAGCCAGCTCAAACCAAACAAACAGAGAAGGGCCACGAGTTCACCATGCTGTTTGCCTATAACTTCTTGAAAGACTATTCAGCTGAATATGAATTGAACTACAAGAAATCTGAAGACGAAATTCTGGCAAATAAAGAGAAAGAAGAGTGGAGCCATGACCTGAAGGTCGCTTACAAGTGGGATAAAAACTGGAAGCCTTATGTTGCAATCGGCAACGTGGCAGGTAGCAAAACCACTGACGAGCGTCAAACTCGTTATCGTGTAGGTGTGCAGTACAGCTTCTAATTTTGGCCTTGTAAATAGACGTGTCGTTATAAGTACCCTCATCATTATTTGTTAAATTATGCCCATACCCGTATTACTTTGGGGAAAAGTTGACTCCCGGTCGCTTTTCCCCTTTTTTAAGCCGCGTAATCAGGGCCCCAATATCCAGTCAATCACCTCGCGCCTCGTCCCCTACATTTCCCCCGCAGCACAGATATCACACAGCTGAATACCAAAGCGGAATTTACCTCTCTCAGCCAGAGAAAAATGAGACATTTAGTTACAGCGTAACGGCTATCTAAAGCGAGATAAATCTCATATACTGGATATATCAACAGCTACAGATTCGGAATTCAAGTATGACAGGGGAAGGACACCTTATTTTTTCTGTCGCCTGCGTTATTTTTGCCAAAAAAGTCGGTCTTACCCCTGAACTGGCACATGGCGACTGGTGGCATATTATACCTGGCGCCCTGCTAACTTCCCTGCTGCCAGATATTGATCATCCAAAGTCTATCTTAGGTCAGCGGCTGAAGTGGATCTCAACCCCTATTGCTCGCGCATTTGGTCATCGCGGCTTTACCCATAGTCTGTTGGCGGTGATTGGTGGTATTGCCCTTTTCCAAATGGATATTTCACGGGATTGGATTGTTCCCCCAGATGTATTTCACGCCATGATTATTGGCTATTTTAGTCATCTATTAGCCGACATGATAACGCCCGCCGGAGTCCCCCTCCTCTGGCCTTGCCGTTGGCGTTTTTCTATCCCTATCTTGCGGCCCCAGAAAGGCAATCAATTGGAGCGAGTATTATGTGTGCTATTAGTTTGTTTTTCCGTCTATTGGCAGACTGACACGACAATTCCGCTGCTATCCTATATGGAGCAATTGAAAAACTTTAGACTGTGATCACACTTTAATGAGCAAACTATAACCAATCTGAATACATTCTATACAAATCATGGCAAAAATTTATAAACAATTCTTTTTGGATATAAGTGAGCCATGGGGTAACTGCTACCATACACGGCTAATGACATAATTGACTGTATCTGGCTCTGTTCTATAAAAAATAGAAATAGAGTGCGTAGCCAGTATTTAAAATAATAATTTGGAGATTTGGGGATGAACCTACCGCTTGTGATTAACGTGCTGGTATTTGTGGCACTGCTATTACTGTTGGCACAAACCCGGCATAAGCAATGGAGTCTGGCTAAAAAAGTTTTGGTTGGTCTGGGGCTAGGTGTGCTGTTTGGTCTGGGGTTGCAATGGGTTTATGGTGCAGATAATCCAGTACTGAAAGAGTCTATCACTTGGTTTAATATTGTCGGCAATGGCTATGTACAGTTACTGCAAATGATTGTTATGCCACTGGTATTTGCCTCTATCTTAAGTGCCGTGTCTAAACTGCATAATGCTTCGTCACTGGGTAAAATCAGTGTTCTGACTATCGGCACTTTATTGTTTACCACATTAATTGCGGCATTGGTCGGGGTGCTGGTCACCAATCTGTTTGGCTTAACTGCTGAAGGTTTGGTGCAAGGCACACAAGAATCAGCGCGATTGAGTGCGATAGAGAGTAATTATCTTGGCAAAGTGACTGACCTGTCAGTACCTCAGTTGATTCTGTCCTTCATTCCGAAAAACCCATTTGCCGATTTAACCGGTGCTAGCCCAACATCAATCATCAGTGTGGTGATTTTTGCTACCTTCCTTGGTGTGGCGTCGCTGCAATTGCTGAAAGATGATGTGGCGAAAGGCCAACGTGTTCAGGTCGCTATTGATACCCTCCAGGCTTGGGTGATGAAGCTCGTGCGTCTGGTCATGAAACTGACCCCTTATGGGGTGTTGGCATTGATGACCAAAGTCGTTGCTGGCTCTAATATTCAAGACATCATTAAGTTGGGTAGTTTTGTTGTTGCATCCTATTTGGGCCTGGCCATTATGTTTGTGGTGCACGCGCTGTTGCTGTCTTTCACCGGTATCAATCCACTGAGATTCTTCCGTAAAGTATGGCCAGTGCTGACTTTTGCATTCACCAGCCGTTCTAGCGCAGCCAGCATTCCGCTGAATGTGGAAGCACAAACTCGTCGTTTAGGTGTGCCCGAGTCTATTGCCAGTTTCTCCGCCTCCTTTGGTGCGACTATCGGCCAGAATGGTTGCGCGGGGCTCTACCCTGCAATGCTGGCCGTCATGGTGGCACCGACTGTTGGCATTAACCCACTGGACCCAATATGGATTGCGACACTGGTCGGGATTGTCACTATCAGCTCAGCCGGTGTTGCCGGTGTCGGCGGCGGCGCGACCTTCGCCGCACTGATTGTCTTACCTGCGATGGGCTTACCCGTCACATTGGTTGCGCTGCTTATCTCGGTTGAGCCATTGATTGATATGGGCCGTACCGCATTGAATGTCAGCGGTTCAATGACTGCTGGTACTGTTACCAGCCAGCTAATGAAACAAACAGATAAAGAAATTCTTAATAGTGATGATGATGGCGATTTAGCCCATCAGTAAGCATTGATGTATTGAGTAGTGATAACCCGAGCAAGCCCGTCAGAAGTGACGGGCTTTTTTATTTCTAGCGACATCCATCTTGCAGTTTCAAGTACAGCGAACATCCCCAAAGTCATTGGAGCTACAGGTAGACGGCAAGTGAACAAGTCCCGATGAGCTTACTCATGTACGAGTGAAAGCAGCCAACACCCCTGTAGCGTCAAGTATGCAGGGGACGATATTTCTCCACTAGCGCGAGTGCAATAGCTTCCGTCTCTACATCAGGTACGCCACTGAAATCTTGCGCTCTGAAATGCATCTGAAAAGCCTTAATGACTTGCTTCGTTTCATCATCCAGCTCACCACTCTGGGGGATTTGGTAACCATAGCGAGCTAGCGCCTGCTGAATAACACTGACTGAAGCCATATCTCGCTTATCGCGACCATCGATATACTTTGTGACCGTTGCGTCATCTGGCCACGCACCAATACCAAGCAGTGCCAAACGCTGCCAAGGGAATAGTGGACCGGGATCGGATTTTCTTAGAGGGGCAATATCGCTATGAGCAACAACATCAGTTGGGTCAATATTATAACGTTCAACAATGTCCTTAGTTAGCCGCTCAATCAGTTTAATCTGTGATTCGTTGTAAGGGTACCACTCCCTACCCAGCATCTTCTCAGTGAAGCCCTTATTAACGATTTCAATACCTATCGAGGTATCATTCAGGCTACTACGCCCGTGCCAGTCACTAACACCGGCATGCCAGGCACGCTGAGACTCGGGAACCAATTGCAAAACAACAGGTTTACCATCAAGAGTGTCAGGATGTGTTTTTACCAGATAATGGGCGCTGACCTGTCCTTGCGTCAGTACCTTCAATGATTCAGCATCATCTATCGCGGTATAATGAAGTACCAAGAACCGTACTCGTTCATTTTGGGCAATCGAAGGCATACTGGTATCAACCTTATAATCACCCCGATCGATCAATTTATGCTGATTGTCACGTTGGGAACTACTACAACCGGCTAGCAGCAGTAATATCCCGGCGCTTAATAACTTCCTCATCATATTTCTCCCTATAATATGCTTAAGCACGGTTATAGTGACCCAGCAGAACTAAATGAACTATAAACAATGTTTCTAAATAATAACTATTAAGATTTGAGAAGACTTATACACTAAGTGCCTTGACGTTGCCGTCATGAGGTATGATTGTCAATAAAAACGGCCCCTGATTATAGGAGCCGCATGGGATGGAAAGGAATAAATAGTTATAATTAACAGCTGATTACAAATATCCAATAATTATACAGTATTTACCCTAATTAGAAATTTCCTCAGAAAGGATAATCGCGATAACCCATCTGTTCTGAAATATTGCGCGCTGCGCGATGTAAAGATTTCACAATATCGCTCTTACTGTCTTCAGAAAAACGTAATGTTGGATATGAAATACTTAACCCGGCAATCACCACGCCGAAGCGGTCAAAAACAGGGACAGCGATACAACGCAGACCTTCTTCTTGTTCTTCAACATCTTCGCCGAAACCTTGTTCACGAACTTTATCCAGCACTGGCAACAATTCTGCGGCACTGCCCAAAGTATGTTTGGTACTGCGGGTAAACTCGATGTGAGACAAGATTTCTTCTACTTCACCACGGTCACGCCATGCCAGCAGCACTTTACCAATGGCCGTACTGTGCAGTGGATTACGACGCCCAATGCGAGAATGCATCCGCAGGTTATACATAGAGTCAATTTTATGTATATAAACGATGCTGTCTTCATCCAAAGCACCCAAGTGAATAGTTTCACGAGTTTCATTGGATAATTCACGCATTTGTATATCAGCGCTACGAATCAAATCGACATTTTGTAGTGCTTTAGCTCCCAACTCGAATAACTTCAACGTTAAGGAGTATTTCTCTGATTCGCCTTCCTGTGCTACATAGCCCAAGGATTTCATGGTCTGAAGGAAGCGGTATACTGTACTCTTAGGCATCATTACACGTTGAGAAAGTTCGGTAATACCAATTTCCCGTTCTTCGCCCAATGCTTGTAAGATGCCAAAAACTTTCAGAACCGACGAAACAGAGTCGGGCTGTTTATCTAGATCTGCAATAGCCATTGTTTGGTTACCCTACTCAGTTTTCTGTGTTTCATAAAACAATATGTTTTAAAAAAAATAGAACAGTGGTTTTATTATAAAGGGAAGTCGCGAGACTGTGCAATAAACCAATGTGAATAATCGGATAAAAGCCTTGCAGACAGCAAATTAGCCTCTTTCCATGAAAGAGGCTAGTGCAAAATTCAACTATTTCCAGACCGACTCAGGCAATGTGGCCAAATATAATGCCGGCTTACCGTGAACGTCAGATGTAAACAGCACTTGTTTATCATCAGGCGTAAAGGAAGGATGCGGATGTGTTACCTGGCGATCGCCTTCGAATACTTTCCATGAAGTGTCGTGGCGAGCAATACGATGCTGAGTGCCATTTTTCATGTTGAAAACATAGAGGAAAGGATCGTTTTCGATCTTATAGCCGCTATCATCTTGGACATCTACTGGTGCATCAGAACCATCACCAACCATCAGAGTGCCATCATAGTTACTCATGAGATGAGAACAGGCTGGCATTGAGGTCAGTTGGCGGTTTTCCAATGTTTCTGGATCTGCACTGTAAATAAAGCGGTCCGGGCTGCCTTTCATGTAAGAGACATACACCAAGGCGGAACCATCTGGTACCCAGAATTCATGGGTGCAGCTTTCGCCTGCGGCGTGGGTTTTCACCTTACGCATATTGCTGCCGTCTTCATTGATTAACCACATACGTGCGTCAACCAAGTCGTGTGGACCTTCATGGCAGAACGCTACTGTATTGTCATCATATGGGCGATAAATTGGATGACCAAGCCACTGATTCTCTTGCAGAATTACCGCTGACTCACCTGTTTTTAAATCAACACGCATCAGTCGGCAGCAGGGTTTCGTGAAATAGAACTCGTGGAATTTTTTCCAGTCAGTCAGCGGTTGCCAATCTTCACGCTTAATTTCAATACCCACTAACTTGGTACAATCTGAGTTTGCGACCCAAGTACCATAACCAACCCACTCTTCCGGCACTTGATAAACCACGTTCTCTGCCAAAGAGGCCAGATCAACGCGCATCAGGTTGCGACCATCCTTCACATAAAACAGCGCATCGTCATCCGGTGATAAGAAACCACCAAAAGTATTGTCGCCACGCCCTTCTGTCAGTTGTGTTGCCACCCGAGTATTGAGATCCAGCAGGTAATAGTTCCACGGGCCATCAAAAGCGCCGCCAAACAACAGTTTGCTGCCATCACGGGTGAAACATTTTTGATAGAAATAGTTACGGTGGCAAGTCACATCAGGAGGCGTCAGACGTGTCACTTGTGCACCGGTAGAGGCATCCTGATAAGTATGAAATGTCAGGGGGATTTGTTTACCTTTGGCCATCCGGAAAGTCCTTAAAATCATCAGAGAATTAAAATTTGCCCGCAGGGGAACCTGTTCGGCTAATACTATCTCACATTATAGAAACGATGTTTCATTTTTCCGTGATCGTGGTTCTGTTTTTACTGATTTACACAAATTACTGTCCTTATCAGGCTGTTAATCTTGCTTTGATAGCAATTTATGTACTCTTTTTTGAAAATAATTGTCTTTTACAAATAACCCTGCTTGTAGGGATGCATTCAAGCACAATAATCGTTAGCATAGAAAAATTCCCCTACCTTATTATTTTTACAGATAAAACCTATGAACCCATCAGCAACAGATGGAATGCCGATTCCTCAGCGCTATGCTGCAATACTGGTTATCGCTTTAGGTATTACGATCGCCGTGCTGGACGGCACTATTGCTAACGTCGCGCTACCAACCATTGCTCGTGACCTGAATGCCAGCCCCGCTACATCTATCTGGGTGGTAAATGCCTACCAGTTGGCCATTACCGTATCACTGCTTTCTATGGCTTCGCTGGGTGACATCATTGGTTATCGGCGGGTATATCAGGCCGGTCTATTGGTATTTAGTATCACATCACTGTTTTGTGCCCTGTCGGACTCTCTCTGGACACTGACATTTGCCCGAGTACTGCAAGGGCTCGGTGCTGCGGCACTGATGAGTGTCAATACTGCATTGATTCGCATTATTTATCCGCGGGCACAGTTGGGCCGAGGTATCGGTATAAACTCACTGATCGTGGCGGTTTCTGCCGCGGCTGGCCCCACCATTGCCTCCGCCATATTATCGGTTGCATCCTGGCAATGGCTGTTTGCGGTTAACGTCCCCATCGGGTTAGTGGCATGGGGACTAGGTATGAAGTACTTACCCGCCAATAACATGAAAAGTAATGGCAATCGCTTTGATATGACCAGTTGCATAATGAATGCACTGACATTTGGCCTACTGATCACCGCTATCAGCGGTTTTGCCCAAGGAGAAAGCCCAACACTGATTGCTGCCGAAGTCATCGCATTACTGCTTATCGGCTTCTTCTTTGTGCGCCGCCAACTCAGCCAGCCCTTCCCTTTACTTCCGGTTGATTTGCTGCGCATTCCCATTTTCGCACTATCAATCGGCACATCAATTTGCTCTTTCGCCGCACAAATGCTGGCAATGGTTTCACTGCCATTTTTCTTACAAAGCGTATTGGGCCGTGATGAAGTCGCCACCGGACTGCTGCTAACACCATGGCCACTGGCCACTATGGTTGTCGCGCCTATCGCAGGGCGCTTGGTTGAACGCTACCATGCTGGATTACTGGGTGGGATTGGTCTGGCGGTCTTTGCCAGTGGTTTATTCCTGTTGGCAATATTACCCGCTGACCCTAGTGATATCGATATCATCTGGCGGATGGTGTTGTGTGGAGCTGGCTTTGGTCTGTTCCAGTCGCCTAATAACCACACTATTATTTCCGCAGCCCCGCAGCAGCGCAGTGGTGGTGCCAGCGGGATGTTAGGGACGGCAAGACTATTGGGGCAAACAACTGGCGCGGCATTGGTTGCGCTGATGTTTAATATGTTTTCAACCGGTGGAACTCATGCTTCGCTGGTTCTGGCTGGATGTTTTGCCAGTATCGCGGCATTGGTCAGTTTATTGCGCGTAAGCCAAAAACGGAGCTAACCTTATTGTCATGCTAAAACCCCCGCCGATGCGGGGGTTTTATTTATCTTTATATATTATTACTATAATAAATTCCCTAGTTATTATCCTGCCAAGCAATGCCAAGTAATACTCGCCAGAATATTATTTTTCGCGACAGATATTTATTTAAATAAGTTATTTATCATTTATTTTTCATGATTTTTAATATCTTGCCAAAGCTAATTGTTTTTCTGCCAATCTTAACCATACCTTCTTCAGGTAAATAACTGAATTTGACATACAGAATGGGGCCACTTTCTTTTTGTTTTGCATCTAATTGATGGAGTGCATCATTCAAGCCTTTAAGGTCACTTGGAATACCTGCTGCATCGGTAAGAATGGTGCCGAAAGGTAAAAATTTCTGTGCCTGTTCAACTGAGGCGATTAAAATATCATTAAGTGGGAATAGACCGCTAAAGCGCTGCCTGACCACGTAGGGGGAGATACCCATGTAAATATCAGGTAAATCAGCGATATGGTTTTCAATCCCACTGGTTTCATTGCTAAGTAGAAATTCCGCGACTTCAACGGCGGTTCCTACCAACACCAGCGGCTTAGTCCCAGCCCCTTTCTCAGAAAAGAGATATTCATTATTGGAATCTTTGACTGCTTTTTTCAATTCGCCACGGTCAACAATCAGGCTGAAATACTTCCCTTGCTTAATTTCTGGCGTGGGCTCTCGCCACATATCGGCAGTGGCAAACTGAGGTATACAGCTGCCAATTACCCCCATAAATAACAGTAATGATGATGACATAATTTTCTTCATAATTAATCCATATAAAATAATGTAAATTATTAAGTCATAGCAAGATTAGCGCCATCGACTAAATAGTATTGAAGCTGATAGCTTGGCACTTTTCATTCAATAAATAACTCATGCTTCAACCTTAATTAACGCATGATTATATTATTTATAGTGCTATAGAATTAGCTTAATAAAGTAGATTTGATTAAAGGCCATGTTCAATTTCATGATAGCCATATGAAATAGTATTCATACTGTTTTCTGTTACTCATTCCTTATTTTTAATGACTAATAAGGGTGGCAATAGTGACTTTGGTGCGAGCTGAAGAGAGGAGATAACTTCTGAAGTATCAGGCCAATGGCCCTGTTCTTGGTGGGTTGTGCCTTATATAACATTCGCGGAGAGTCTCTTGCGACACTCTCCGCGAGTTTTAAAACCAACTTTAATGTTCCGCTGCTATCCTGGTTATTTCAGATATTGACCAGAACGCAACGCTTCAATACGTTTATCCAGCGGCGGATGCGACATGAACAACTCGCTGAATGATTTAGATTTACCGTTAATGCAAAAAGCCATCATGCTGCCAGCTTCCTGTGGCTCATAGCTGGTTTTCAAGCGCTGCAATGCGGCAATCATCTTCTCACGCCCCACCAGCCTTGCTGAACCGGCATCGGCATGGAACTCACGATGACGCGAGAACCACATGGTAATGATACTGGCAAGAATACCAAACACTAACTCCAATACCATTGATACGGCAAAGTAAACCATCGGGTTGCCGGAACTGCTACCCTCATTGTCGCGGTCGCCAGACAAGAAGCCAGCAGCAACTTGCGCAATCAGGCGCGAAATGAAGATGACAAATGTATTCACAATCCCTTGAATCAAGGTCATGGTGACCATATCACCATTAGCCACATGACTAATTTCATGGGCAATAACCGCTTCAGCCTCATCACGGCTCATATTTTGCAAAAGGCCAGTACTGACGGCGACCAGTGAAGCATCACGGCGAGCCCCTGTGGCAAAAGCATTAATATCCGGGGCCTGATAGATAGCCACTTGTGGCATGGCAATGCCAGCCTGCTGAGACTGGCGACGCACAGTCTCCAGCAACCAACGTTCAGTTTCATTACGTGGCTGTTCGATAACTTCACCACCTACTGAACGCAAAGCCATCCATTTGGACATCAGCAACGAAACGAATGCGCCGCCGAAACCAAACAGACCGGCCATGATCATCAGCCCCTGCACACTGCTGGACTGAATACCTGTCAGGCTAAGTACCAACCCGAACACCAACATAACGGCCAGGTTGGTGAGAAGGAACAGAGCGATACGCATCATAAAAATTTATTTCCTTATTGTGTTAATTGGCGATTGTACTAAATCGACACTGCATTAAGTCAAAATAGGTATTAAGTCATAATTGCTATAAAACTGAATGATGACTTAGCCAAATTACTGCTGAGATATGCTGATCGTATGGGCATCTGATAAATTTTCAAGGCTTGTTAAGTTCTAAGAGAGTAAATCAACATAACTTTACAAATTTGGATACTTTTTATTACATATTCTGCTATTTTTTCGCCAACTCATTAGCTTCGCCATAAAAAAAGCAAAAAAAAATCCGGGCTCAATAGAACCCGGATTATTAATATCAGCCGCAATTATTTTGCAGTTGTTGCCGCCGCTGTTGCGGGTTGAGGCTCAACTTGTGGCTGTGCTTTTTCTTTATGCGCTAAATCCAATGCGATATGCACGGTTTCATCCAGATAAGGGTCCGGCTCCTGATAGTCTTTTGGCAAATCTTCCAATGACTTCAGTGGCTTTTTACCTTCACGTTTGAAGCGCTCATTTAAGCGATTCAGGCGTGTGGCATCATCATCATGGTTCTCTTTCTCGCGCTGAGCGTAATTAAGAGAGACAATGTTTTTCTTATCTTTCAGTGCTTTATAGCGTTCAATATCTTGCTGAATATGCTGGAACTCAGGATCAGCAGCGATACGCGCCGCATGAATTTTAAGTAACTCTGGCTCCAACGGTTTCAGATCACCCGTCTTGGTATAGCTGGCAGCATTGATGCTGTCCCACGGCAAGGCATTGTCTTCGAAGCTTTCACCCGTTTCCGCCGGATCAACACCTGTTGGCATCACGATATCCGGAGTAACACCTTTGCGCTGAGTACTGCCGCCATCTACCCGGTAGAATTTCTGGATAGTGTATTGCAGTGAACCCAAGGCCGGCCATTCAGGGCGCAGCATCTGATCGTAAATACGATTCAGTGAACGATACTGTTGCACTGTACCTTTACCAAAGGTCGGCTCACCGACAATCAGTGCACGGCCATAATCCTGCATTGCCGCAGCAAAGATTTCGGAAGCAGAGGCACTGTAGCGGTCAACCAATACCACCAGCGGGCCTTTGTAGTACACCACGCCGTCAGTATCACTGTCTTCGCGTACTTTGCCATTGTTATCCCGAACCTGGACCACTGGACCACTCGGAATAAACAGACCAGACAGAGAGACGGCTTCTGTCAGTGCGCCACCGCCATTGCTACGCAAGTCGATGATAATGCTGCTGACATTTTGTTTTTCCAGCTTCTGTAGTTGCACCTTAACGTCTTCAGTCAGGCCAACATAGAAACCCGGAATATCCAATACCCCGACACGCTCTTTGCCGATAGTTTTCACCGACATTTTCACTGCACGGTCTTCTAAACGAATACGTTCGCGAGTTAGTGTCACAGTGCGAGGTTTCGTCCCTTTACCCGCAGGTAAAATCTCCAAACGCACTTTACTGCCCTTCGGCCCTTTGATTAGCGCGACGACGTCGTCAAGACGCCAGCCAATCACATCGACCATCGGTTTACCCGTTTGACCAACGCCGATCACTCGATCACCTACCGCGATAGTTTTACTTTTCGCCGCTGGGCCGCCTGGAACCATAGAGTTGATTAACGTGTAATCATCATCCATTTGCAGGACTGCGCCGATACCTTCCAGAGACAAGCTCATCTCGGTATTGAACTGTTCAGTATTACGTGGCGAGAGGTAATTGGTATGGGGGTCGATTTCGTGAGCAAACGCATTCATGATCAACTGGAAGACGTCTTCGCTATTACTTTGCGTCAAACGCTTAATGGCTGCCTGATAGCGTTTCGTCAGCGTTTCTTTGATCTCTTTATCCGTTTTACCGGTTAATTTCAAATTAAGCTGATCATATTTAACTTTAGCGTCCCAAAGCTTATTCAGCTCGGCTTCGCTGGTCGGCCACGGGGCTTTGCTGCGATCAATATCAATGGTGTCATTACCGGTAAAGACCATTGGCCGATCCAACACTGACAATGCATATTGATAGCGTTCAAAACGACGTTTTTGCGCCAAATTGAACAACGCATACGGCGTATCTAGCTGACCTGATTTTAACTCATCGTCCAGCGAATGTTTTTTATCCGCGAACTGTGCCACATCTGATGCCAACAACACGTTATGGCTGTAATCCAGCATGTTGAGGAAGCGATCAAATATCTTGGCTGAAAACTGATCGTCCAATGCAAATTGACGATAGTGAGAGCGAGTGAAGCGCGATGTTACGCGCTCACTCACGGTTGCATGCTCTGGTTCCTGGTGCAGTTGAGGAAGTTGATCGATGCGATAAGTTGTATCGGCCGCGTAACTCGCCCCCGCCAGTAACAAGCCTGCGATTGCTGTTAGTCTGACAAAATTGTTCATGCCTAGGTTGGCCTCCGTATCAGAACTGCAAGTGTTCTGCGCGCACAATCATCGCCAGACCGGAAGATAGCTGCACCCGTACGCCATCTTTAGCGATTTCTAATACGGTTGCGTCCATCGCACTCTTACCTGCTCTGACTTTGATTTCTTGACCAATTTGCAGTTTAGAGATATCTGTGACCGGCACAGGGCGTGGCTGGTTTTCCTCAGCCTGTGGACGAGGTGGCCGAGCTTGTTGCGGGCGAGGTGACTGACGAGGCTTGCGGTTTTCCACAGGGGCACCCGCTTCACGACGCGGCGCAGGTTTTTTACCTGCCGGACGTGGGCGACGTGGCTCTGGGGTTTCACCCGCAGCAATGGCAGCTTCGCGCTTTTTAGCTTGTTGTTCAGCACGTTGTGCTTGAACACGGGCTTTCGCCTCTTCCAGCTGTTTGCGGGCATGTTCGACATGTTGCTCTTCCAGCACACCACAAGGGTTGCCATCCAAATCAACACGTTCAGCACCGACTTTGACCCCATAAAGATAACGCCAGCTTGAGGTGTAGAGACGCAGCGCAGAACGCAATTGCGTTTTGCTTAAATTCTCTTCCCCCTGAACACGTTCGACCAGATCTTGAAAAATACCGATCTTCAGTGGACGTGCTTCGCCCTCGGCGGTGAAGCAAAGCGGGAACCGCTCAGCCAAAAAGGCTATGACTTCTTTACTACTGTTCAACTTAGGTTGATTTTCCATGAAATTTCCTGATTACAACGGGTTTGCCAACCAGCGCAGGCATGAACAGGCGTCATTATAATGACGCCATCAGCAATTGCCACGTTATCCGTATATCAACTTGCAGTCTGTGTGACATATTTTGAACTGTCACATAGCTCCAGATGCTCGCAAAGCCCCGCCACGACTGAGGTTAAGCCCAATTCGTCGTCTTCATCAAAGCGATCATAAACTATGCTGTCGATATCCAAAACGCCGATAACTTTCCCCTGAACTGTGATTGGCAGCACAATTTCAGCATTACTGGCGGCGTCGCAGGCGATATGACCGGGGAATGCATGCACATCACCGACTCGCTGAACGCGGTTTTCTGCGACCGCAGTTCCACATACGCCTTTCCCGACCGGAATACGCACGCAGGCGATTTTCCCCTGAAAAGGACCCAACACCAGTTGCTTACCATCAAGCAAGTAAAATCCAGCCCAATTTAAACCATCAAGGCGTTCATAAAGTAAGGCGCTGGCATTAGCCAATGTAGCGATGAAATTGGTTTCACCGGCAATCAGGGCACTCAAATCACGTTTTAATTCCGCGTAGAATTCTGCTTTTTTCATGTAATGACCGTTAGAAACCTAAGAATAGCCAGAGGCAATAGTTATGCGTAGCTTATATAAAATAATCATTAAATGCTCTTGGCTACAAGGTTATTCCGCGCTAATGAAGCAAAAGAGTTATCAACATTGTCAGTTTGACCCTTTTTGCCCCTTGTTTTGAGTGATTGCTCTGCTACCATCCGCGCTATTATTTATAAACCGGTGTCGGTGTCAGGGTTTTACATAATGAAGATACATGCCATTCAACGCCCTTTATCCACGGCACGAGTTCAACGCTGCTGCCAGTGTGATGCGTTATTTAGTTTGCCGCCCCTCAATGGCCAGCAAACCGCGTATTGCCCACGTTGCAGTGCGAAAATTACCAGCGGGCGCGATTGGTCTCTAACTCGGCTGACCGCAATAGCTGTCGCCATGCTGTTACTGATGCCATTCGCTTTTACCGAGCCGCTGATTACTATCCGCCTACTTGGTACGCGCATTGATGCCAGTTTGCTGGAAGGGATCTGGCAAATGAGTCGCCAGGGTGACCCTATCACTGCCAGCATGGTGGCATTCTGTATTCTGGGTGCGCCCATTACACTAACCATCTCTATTCTCTATCTACGCATCGGCAGCCGGATTGGCATGAATCTGCGCCCAATATTGCTGATGCTGGAGCGCTTAAAAGAGTGGGTCATGCTGGATATCTATCTTATCGGCATGGTAGTGGCCTGTATAAAAGTCAAAGAATATGCCGATGTCATGCCGGGTACTGGATTGATCGCATACCTGACACTCACCTTGCTCAGCATTTTGGCGCTGGTGCACCTGAATCTGGAACAGTTGTGGGAGCGGTTTTATCCGCAAGAGCAGACTCCCGGCCCAAGAGAAACACTGCGAGTTTGCCTGTCTTGCCAATATACCGGGCATCCTGATGCTTTGGGGCGCTGCCCGCGTTGCCATACCCCATTGCGCCACCGCCGGCGTCATAGCATCCAAAAAACCTGGGCGGCGCTCATTGCCTCTATTATATTGTTGCTTCCCGCCAACTTACTGCCGATATCAATTGTTTATGCTAACGGCACGCGCATGGAGGATACTATTTTCTCTGGTGTGGTCTCCTTGGCTTCCTCGGGTAATTTACCAATAGCCGCCGTGGTATTTATCGCCAGCGTGTTGGTGCCATTTACTAAAGTCATTGTCTTGATAACATTGCTGCTCAGTATCCATCTAAAGACCCAGCACAGTCTGAAAACCCGCATGCGGTTGCTGCGGTTGATTACCTGGATTGGCCGTTGGTCGATGCTGGACCTCTTTGTTATTGCGCTAATGATGTCGCTGATTAATCGTGATCAGCTCCTTTCTTTCACTATGGGGCCAGCAGCCTTCTATTTTGGGTCTGCGGTTATTTTGACTATCCTTGCTGTTGAATGGCTGGATAGCCGATTGATTTGGGATGCACATGCAACAGGAAACGCCGAGTACACCGACTGAGGCACAAATTAAACATAAACGCCGGATATCGCCTTTCTGGTTGCTGCCTTTTATCGCCCTGCTGATTGCCGGGTGGCTGGTTTATAACAATTGGCAAGAGCGCGGCACCGAGGTGACGATTGATTTTCAATCTGCCGCCGGGATTGTCGCTGGGCGAACGCCGATTCGTTATCAAGGTGTTGAAGTCGGGATGGTGCAATCCATCAGTCTGGATGATGACCTGCGTAATATTAAAGTTGTCGCCAGTATCAAAAATGATATGGAAGATTCACTGCGTGAAGGCACTCAGTTCTGGTTGGTGACCCCAAAAGCCTCATTAGCCGGGGTTTCCGGGCTGGATGCATTGGTCGGAGGCAACTATATCGGCATGATGCCGGGCGAAGGCAAACCTCAGAACCACTTTACCGCGCTGGATACCCAGCCCAAATTTCGCATGAATACCGGCGAATTAATGATTCATTTACATGCGCCGGATCTGGGTTCCCTGAATAACGGCTCACTGGTTTATTACCGTAAAATCCCGGTGGGGAAAGTCTATGATTACAATATTGCGCCTGATAATAACGGCGTAGTTATTGACGTGTTGATTGACCGACGCTTTGCCAAGCTGGTTAAAAATGATACCCGCTTCTGGAATGTCTCTGGTTTCAAAGGTGATTTCAGCCTGAGTGGCGCGTCGGTGCAAATGGAAAGTCTGGCCGCATTGGTTAACGGCGCGATTGCTTTTGATTCACCACCCAACAGTCAAAATGCAAAGCCAGACCAGCCTTTCCAGCTCTATTCTGATCTGGCACATAGCCAGCGTGGCGTGGCGATCACCTTGGACCTTCCTAATGGAAATAACCTGAGTGAAGGCCGCACCCCACTGATTTATCAAGGGTTACAAGTAGGTACCTTGACTAAAATGACACTCCAGCCGGACAGTAAAGTGACTGGCGAGCTCACCATTGATCCATCAGTGGTCGATTTAATGCGTACCGGTACTCGCATTGAAATGAATAGCCCACGAATTAGTCTTAATAATGCCAACCTGAGTGAGCTTTTGACTGGCAATACATTGGAGCTCATCCCCGGAGAAGGTGAACCACAACAGCGTTTTACCGTCCTGCCCAGCAGCAAAAGTCTGTTACAGCAACCCAATGTGCTGGAAGTACAATTAACCGCGCCACAAAGCTATGGCATTGATGTTGGCCAGCCTATCTCATTGCATGGCGTAAAGATTGGTCAGGTATTAACCCGCGAGTTATCCGCCAATGGCGTAAACTTCACTGCGGCAATTGAAGCGAAATACCGGAATTTAGTGCACAAAGACAGCAAGTTCGTGGTGAATAGCCGCATTGACGTCAAACTCGGTATTGACGGGATTGAAGTGCAAGGTGCCAGTGCGCAAGAGTGGGTTGATGGCGGCATTCTGATTCTACCGGGCAGTAAAGGTGAACCGCTGGGTAAATATCCGCTATATAGCAGTGTGGAAAAAGCCACTGACGGAATTTTAGGTAACGGCCCAGCCACCACATTAACACTCACCGCCAGCAGCTTGCCTGATGTCCAAGCGGGCTCCGTAGTGTTGTATCGCAAGTTTCAGGTTGGTGAAATTACCCGCGTCAGGCCGAAAGCCAATGAGTTTGAGGTGGATGTTTATATCCAGCCAGAATACCGCAACCTGCTCACTGATAAGAGTATTTTCTGGGCCGAAGGCGGGGCGAAAGTACAGCTGAACGGCAGTGGTCTGACTGTACAAGCCTCGCCACTCAATCGGGCACTAAAAGGGGCTATCAGCTTTGATAACCTTGAAGGGGTTACGCTAGATAAAGGGGCCAAACGAACACTTTATGGCAATGAAACCGCCGCTCGCGCTGTGGGTAGCCAGATTATCTTGCGCACTTTTGATGCCAGCAAACTGGCAACAGGCATGCCAATTCGCTATCTGGGTATCAATATTGGTCAAGTTGAATCTCTCAAATTGGCACCAGAGCGCAATGAAGTGTTAGCCAAAGCCGTGCTCTATCCTGAATATGTGCAGAGTTTTGCCCGGGCAGGAACTCGCTTCTCAATTGTTTCACCGGAGATTTCCGCCGCAGGGGTGAACAACCTCGATACGCTGTTCCAGCCCTACATTAATGTAGAGCCGGGTAAAGGCGGGATATTGCGCAGCTTTGAGCTACAAACCGCAACGATTACTGATTCTCGTTATCTTGATGGCCTGAGCATTATTCTTGATACTGCGGAAGCTGGATCGTTACAAGTTGGCACTCCGGTGCTGTTCCGTGGGCTTGAGGTCGGTACCGTCACTGGATTCAATCTGGGGGCCATGTCTGACCGAGTGCAAGTCTCGCTCCGTATCAGTCAGAAATTCCAGCAATTAGTCCGGCAGAATACAGTGTTCTGGCTGGCATCAGGCTATAACCTCGAATTCGGTCTGACTGGCGGCGTAGTGAAAAGCGGCACCTTCCAGCAATTTATTCGCGGCGGTATTGCTTTTGCTACCCCACCGACCACCCCACTGGCCCCGAAAGCCAATATAAATCAGCATTTCTTACTGAATGCCGAAGAGCCGAAAGACTGGCGTAACTGGGGCACGGCAATACCGCGCTTCTAGTTAATATTGTTCCTCAGGGTGGCCCGTCATGGGTTGCCCTGAGAATCATTACGGCAAACATCTAGTACACATTGCCGCAACCAACGATGGGCAGGATCGGCATCCATTCGTGGGTGCCATAGCATAGAGATAGTAATGGATGGCGAAGTTATCGGCAGTGGGAAGCTAAACATGCCGCGACGCAAATTCAGCGTGTGTTGTGCCGGGACGGTGGCAACTAAGTCGGAATCTTTCACCAAAGCCAGCGCAGTTGAAATGCTATCAACGTAAGTGACCCTATTTCTTTCCAGCCCCAATAATTGCAAAGCATCATCCATCGGCCCTTTATGGCCCTGACGCCGCGAAATAATAATATGCCGCTGAGCGGCATAGCGACCAGGCGTTATCTCCCCCTCGGTTAAGGGATGCCCCGCCCTGACCACACCAATAAAACCATCACGAAACAGCGCTCGCGTGCGCAATTCTGGGCTGGCCGCAGAACCGACTACCCCGGTTTCCAGATCGACACTACCATCACGGAGTAACAGGCTGTCTTTATTAAGTTTTTGCATAAAACGCAACTGCACGCCCGCTGCGTCCTGGCTGATTCGTGTTAATAGTGCCGCGCCAAAATTTTCAACAAAACCATCGCTGGTTCGCAAGGTGAAAACTCGGGTCAATTGAGCCAGATCCAGTTTCTCCGCAGGGCGCAAAACAGATGTTGCATCCTGTACTAATTGGCTGACCTGTTCACGTAATTCAAGCGCTCTTGGTGTAGGAACCAATGCCCTCCCTGCCCGCACCAGCAAGGGATCGCCCGTCGTCTTACGTAATCTTGCCAGCGCCCGGCTCATTGCTGATGGGCTCAGTCCCAATCGTTGCGCGGCCCCCACCACACTGCCTTCCGCCAGCAGGACATTGAGTGTGAATAATAAGTTGAGATCAGGTTTTGTCATGTTCTGACTCTAGCACAGGATTATGACATGGCGTTAGATGCATGAATAAACTGCATTCAGTGCGTCTTCCGCCTTATGAAGCAATGCCATAGTCTCCTGTTAATGTCTTTCAGGAGTGCCTCATAAATGAAAATTGATACTAACAGCACCAATTTATACCGTTCTGACAACAGCAGTCTGCGGCAAAAAATGATCAGCCTCTCACTACCGATGTTGCTTTCGTCACTCGCCACCAGCATTGCTAATGTTGGATTACCCACCCTGACACAAGCTTTCAGTGCCTCTTTTCAAGAGGTGCAATGGGTGGTTTTAGCCTATTTACTGGCAGTGACCACATCGGCTATCAGTATTGGTCGCCTTGGGGATATCACCGACAAACGCCAACTGCTAAAAAGCGGAATTGGTTTGTTTGCTTTGGCCTCCCTAGGGTGCGCATTTGCGCCGACTATCGGGATATTGATCGCCGCTCGTGTCTTACAAGGGTTGGGGGCTGCAGCCATGATGACTCTGACTCTGGCACTGGTGAGTGAGACGATAGAACAAGGAAAAACAGGGCGAGCTATGGGGCTGCTCGGCACTGTATCCGCTATCGGTACGGCACTTGGCCCTTCGCTCGGCGGCATACTAATCTCCCGATTTGGTTGGTCAGCTATATTCCTGATAAATATACCTTTAGCGCTATTAGCTCTGTGGTTAGTATCGCGCTATCTACCTAAAATCGTTACACTGTCACCTCAATCCCCGTCAGGATTTGACCCTCTCGGAATGCTGCTATTGGGACTAATCCTTGCACTGTATGCCCTCGCCATGACCTTGGGACAGGGTATCTTCAGCGCCTTCAATTTTATCTTACTCGGGGGAGCCATTGCCGGCCTTGGATTATTTTTCTGGGTAGAAAAGAGCGCTAAATTTCCCTTAATTCACATTTCGATGTTGCGCCGTCCTGTGTTGCGTAATGGGTTAATCATGAGCGCATTAGTCACCACCATCATGATGGCGACCCTTATTGTTGGGCCATTTTATCTTTCATCGGCACTCGGTCTGCCTGCGCAATGGGTCGGATTAGCCCTGTCTGTTGGCCCGATAATCGCGGCGCTAAGCGGTATTCCGGCGGGTTATTGGGTGGATAAACTGGGCGCTAACACTATGGTTACTGTCGGGCTGGCGGGAATCACCGCCGGTACCATGGTACTGCCCATAATCACACCTACTGCGGGGGTTTTCGGTTATGTTGTACCTGTCTGCCTAATTACTGCAGGTTATGCCATTTTTCAAACTGCCAACAACACGCTATTAATTAAATCTGTTGGCGTCGATCAGCGCGGTGTGACTGCTGGCATGCTGAATCTTTCCCGCAACCTGGGTCTGATTACTGGCGCATCGGTTATGGGGGCCGTTTTCTTCTCCGCCTCAGCCTCACAAAACACCGCGTTAGCCACAGCCGCAGATATCACTCGCGGCATGCAGCTGACTTATCGGGTGGCCGCGCTATTAGCGCTAATCGCCTTAGGAATAGCTGCAATTCATTTGAAAAATAAATCTTACCAATAATGATTCCTCAGTGAGAAATGACGGTCATTCATTATTTTGCTGAATGGATTCACATTAAAGATTTCAGCCCATAAACATCAATTTATCTTTAATGTAGGCACTGGCCCTCTCTGATTATTTTCCACCGCGCCGTAGCAATAAATCAGAAATATGAGATGGATAAGTGATTTTTTGCTTAATATTGGACACTTTCTGAATCTTGCTGCTATTAATTAAATATCTAGAATTTTTAATGATTACTGTCATAAACATCGGTTGCGCTACGTTATTGGCTCAACCTCTTTCTAGATTACCTGGTTGCAAATTATATGATTAAGGAAGAAACAATGAAGAAAACCTTACTTATTATAGGTACACTGGCTTTATTACCCGCTGCTCCACCAGCAGAAAGTGCAGGTACGGTAACTGGGACGTTAGGGGCCACATTAACCATTATTACGGGCTGTTATATTAATGATGGCACCGCCCCGGGTGGGTTGACGAATTTAGGTACCATAAACTTCGGTACGGTATCTACCTTGAATACCGAGATAAAAGTGCCCTACAGCAGCACATCCGGTGGCACGTTGAATTTATACTGTAGTACCGGAACTAACTACAGTATTGCCATAGACAATGGCTTACATGCTTCAGGTAATCAGCGCCGTTTGGCTGGCGGAACTGCAGAGTTTGTCACCTATAACTTGTATAAAGACTCCGCGTATGGCCAAGCATGGGGAACAACAGGTTCCGGTCTTCTCACTGGCACGGCAAGCACCATCGCCACGGCCATCCCACTCACGGTTTATAGCCAAGTTCCAATACAGACCACCCCCAGCGTCAGCACCTATACCGACACAGTCAACGTGACTGTTAGTTGGTAGTGGGTATGATTCAGAATATTACGCTGGATAACTCGCTGATAACATTCTATAAAATAGCTTTTTTATGGCTATCCAGCGCGCTGTTATTACTGCAAGTTTATCCGGCTCATGCCGATATAAAAACCGCCAATATCACCGTTAGCGCCACCTTATTGCCAACCTGCATTGCAGGTACCGTTGTTGGTGGTGCCACAAGTTTTGGCACCCTAAATTTTGGTTCTGCCACCATGCTGAACACACCGATTGCCGTGACCGGACAGGCCAATACCGGCGCAATTTCGGTGCAGTGTAGCAAAAGTACCAGCTTTACCGTGTTACTCAGTGCCGGGCAAAGCGGTAGCGTCAATAGCCGTTATTTGGCCAGTGGCACAACCAGCCAGCATGTGAATTACAACCTGTATACCGACGCCGCACATAGCCATATTTGGGATAATACCGTGGGGGTTTCACAAGTCGCGACAGGACAGCCCGTCACCCTTCCCGTCTATGGATTAATACCCATACAAAGTACACCGCCCGTTGGCATCTACACCGATACCGTGCAAGTCACGGTCAATTGGTAGGGAGGGACTATGGCGCATCACGGTTGCTATCCCACCTTGCTTCAATTGCTGGTACTTGCCCTGCTGGGCCTGCCCGGGGCAAGCAGTTATGGGGATACATTGACTAGCCCATTTGCGGTTAAAGCCACCATTTTATCCGGCTGTATTTTGGGCAGTGGCACTGTAGATAGCAGCAGTTTTGGCACGCTGAGCTTTGGTAATGTGTCTTCACTCTCCACGGCGATTAATATCGTCTCCAGCCAGAATGCCGGTTCAATTATTGTTCAATGCAGCGGGACTCCCAGCCTCACTTTGGCACTCAATAGCGGCGCCAACACTTCGGGCAATATCGCCTCCGGCAGACGACTACTCAACAGTGCTACCGGCGAGTATCTGTTTTATCAAGTATTTCAAGATAGCGCCCGCAGTGTTATCTGGGGCAATGGCAGCAACGGGGGAGCGACGCAAATGATTACCGCCAATAGCACGGTGCAACAAATCATTTTATACGCGCAATTATTTGCCAGCAGCACGCTACCCACCGCGGGGAATTACACAGACACACTTTTAGTCACTGTCAGCTATTAAGCGACCATTTATTTAATGTGGGTACTTTATCGACAAGGAGTTCACTATGACGAAATTAACATCACTCTCATCGATGGTTGTACTGGCAACAGCAGTCACCAGTGGCTCAGTTTATGCCGCGTCCTCGGTACTGATTTGGCCGATTGATCCGGTGATCAATAGCCATGAAAAAGCCACCGCTTTGTGGCTGGAGAATAGAGACAGTCAGCCAGTTTATATGCAAGTGCGGGTATTAGGCTGGCAGCAAAAAGAGGGGCAGGAAGATTACAGTAGCCAAACAGCCGTGCTTGCCAGCCCGCCGGTTGCCACTATTTTACCGGGTAAACGCCAACTGGTGCGTCTGATTAAAAATACCCAAGTCCCGGCGGGCCAAGAGCAGGCATTCCGGGTACTGATTGATGAAATTCCCCGCAAAGATCCTAATGACGATGCGCCGACCCCAGCCCTGAATATGGGGTTAAAGTTTCAAATGCGCTACTCCGTCCCACTGTTTATCTATGGTGAAGGTCTGAAATCTGAAGATGCCAATAACCCCACGACGTTTTTCCCACTCAACCTAAGCTACAAACTCGTTTCGGATGGCGGTAAACAGTGGCTGGCGATTCGCAATCAGGGCCAGACCCACGCGCGCATCTCTCGGGTCAGTTTGCAAAATAATGATATCAATAGTGGGTTGATGGGCTATGTGCTGCCGGGCAGTGAAATGCGTTTCCAGGTTCCGGCATCGGCCCGCACCGGGCAATTAACGGCATCGGTCAATAGCAATGCCAAACCTGTCGTTATTCCTCATCAATAGATTGTTCTTATCTAAGAATATCTATTGATTGATGCATCGCTAATGCATTGATAAACAGGAATATAAGGTTTGGGATGATGATCAAATTCAGGCTATCGCCAATTTTGACATTGATGTATGCCTCAATGATATCCCCCATATTAATGCCGCAAACGGCAAGGGGGGATGATTTGCCGCCTCCGCCCTCTGCCGCGGTGATGCCTGACGCCACCCTCTATCTGGAACTGGTGGTTAATGGCCGTAACTTCGGTGAGGCAGTACCGGTGGTCTTTCGCGGCGGGCATTATTATCTGACACCTGAGCAACTAAAAGCGGTGGGTTTACCGCTGCCTGAAGCAAATCTGCAGGAAGTTGCCATTGATGCGATGGATAAAGTCAAAGTCACCTATCAAGGCGACAGCCAGCAACTGCTCATTGATATCCCCAGCGAGTGGCTGCCGCAACAGCGGGTGAATACCGCCACGCCAACTGATTACAATTTAGCGCAAAGCAGTCTTGGCCTGTTATTCAATTACGATGTTTATGCCAGTCAGGGCAATAATAGTAGTCAACCCAGTAATCTCTCGGCCTGGACCGAGCAACGGCTCTTCGATCGCTTCGGTGTCATCAGTAATACCGGCGTATATCGTTCGACCCTGACAGACACCGCGGATGTCACCGTAGAGAAAGGATATGTCCGCTACGATACCCAGTGGCGGTCAAATGATGAAGATCATATGCTGAGCTACACGGCGGGTGACCTGATAACAGGCTCTCTGGCCTGGAGCAGTTCAGTGCGCCTTGGCGGGCTGCAATTATCACGCAATTTTGCCATACGCCCAGACTTAGTCACTTATCCACTCCCACAGTTTGCGGGTCAGGCCGCTATCCCCAGTACCGTAGACCTGTATATCAATAACTTTAGGACCCAATCGGCGACGGTTAATCCCGGGCCTTTTGTTATTGATAATGGCCCAAGAATCAATGGTGCGGGACAAGCCACTGTGGTTACCACTGATGCATTGGGGCGGCAAGTCAGTACATCGGTTCCCTTCTATGTCGCCAGTGATTTACTCAAGCCCGGCCTATGGGACTTCAGTGTTTCCAGCGGTATGCTACGCCAAAACTATGGCATTCAGTCTGCTGACTATGGCGATCCTGTCGCCACCGGAGTGCTCCGCTATGGCACGACACCTTGGTTAACGTTAGAGGGGCGAGCCGATATCGCCAAACAACTGAATGTTGCTGGCAGTGGCATCAGTTTACGCGCCGGAAATTACGGTGTGTTGAATGGTTCCTACAGTATCAGTCACGCAGGTAATGATATTTTAGGCAGCGGCATTGCACCAGAGCTGAATATTGATACTTCAGCAGCACCCTCCTCCCCACGATACGGCGGCAATGGTAATCAGTACTCATTCGGTTACAGCTATAGCAATGCTTTTTTCAGCCTGAATGCCCAGCGCATCACTCGCAGCCCTAACTACGGCGACTTGGCGAATTATAAGAGTGAATACCGACTCAGTAGGCGTACTGACCAGATCACTGGCAGTCTGGGGTTGGGAACTTATGGCTCTATCGGCTCCGGCTATTTTGATGTTCAGGATGCTTTAGGCGAGCGTACTCGGCTGGTCAACCTCAGTTACAGCAATACTGTCTTTGGCAATACCAGTTTTTATCTCTCAGTTAATCGGGAAATTGGCAGCAAAGGTTATAACGCGCAGATAGTGTTAAGTATTCCTCTCGGCGATTGGGGGGCTGGCAGTCTCAGCAGTATGCGTGATACCAATAACGTTTGGAGTCAAAGGGTCAATTATAGCCGAGCGACCCCAACCAACGGCGGGCTGGGTTGGAATCTGGCTTATGCCAATGGTAGCGGTGAAAGCAGTAGTTACCAGCAAGCCGACCTGACATGGCGGACGCGCGTCATGGAAAGTCGGGTCGGTGTCTATGGTAATGACAGCGACTACCGGACTTGGGGTGAAATGAGCGGTTCGCTGGTCATGATGAACCGAGGGATCTATGCCAGCAACACTATCAATGATGCTTTTGCACTAGTTTCAACCCATGGTTTCCGCCAAATCCCGGTCAGTTATGAAAATCAGCTCATTGGAGCCACCAATGACGATGGCTATTTATTAATTCCTAATGTCACTTCCTACTATCAGGCGAAATTCCAAATAGATCCTATGAGCTTGCCGGCTGATGTTTCCATGCCCGAAGTTGAACGCCAACTGGCAATCAGTGAACGCAGCGGTTATTTAATCGATTTCCCGATAGAGCAAATTACGGCTGCGACACTACATGTTGTTGATGAGTCAGGTAAAGATTTACCGAAAGGAAGTCCAATATTTGCCGCCGATGCGAAACCCGCCAGTTATGTCGGTTGGGACGGTATTGCATATATCGAACAAATTAAGCCACAAAATAAACTGAGAATAACCCGAGCGGATAATAGCGCTAATTGTTATGTGCAATTTGCGCTAAAAGCCAGCACCGGAATACAGAATATCGGCACAGTGACCTGCAAATGAGCGGCAACAAAATAACGGGAGAAAAAATGCGCCAGAATAAAATAAAAATACGCCCTAGCGGCTTCTTCTTGGCTATTAGCATTTTGCTGATATTAGTGATGGAATTGATAGCTCCAACTGCTCAGGCTGACTCCTGCACTTTTACTGCGGGTACCGTCACTTTACCACCCAGCTCTTCTGTGGCGGCAAATACCACAGCAGTGAATGCTCAAGGTGCCACGGCAATGGCCTGTAGTGGGCTTGGCGTGAGTTTATTATCCTCATATTCATTGTCAGCAACAATAGTCAGCACCACCAACAATCTCATGTTAAAAAATGCTGCGGGAGACCTTATTCCCTACTCTATTTACCGCACCGGTACTTTTAGCCCTGCTTTAGGCATCAACGGAATATTAGATTACAGTGGCGGAAATCTATTAGTAGTCGGTCTGGCGGGAATTAGCGCTAGCCTACCAATCTATATTCGAACCGGTAACAATGGTGCCATTAACGTGAATATCAGTGCCGGTACCTATACCGATGTTATTCATCTGGCCTGGAATTATAATATTTGTAAAGTCGCGGCTTTAGGTGCCTGCATCGGTGGTTATTGGACAGGAACAGGTACCGGAACCGATATATCCACTGTGACAGTCACCCTGGTGGTCAGTAAGAATTGCGCCATTAATAGTGCTCAAGATGTTAACTTCGGTAGTTTCGCTTTAGTGGGTCAGTTCAATCCGATCAGCCAGACGATTACCCTCACCTGCACCAAAGGCTCGACCTTTAATACTTATGTCACCACCGGTGATAACCCAGTGACTAATTGGCAGCAAATGAAACTGACATCTTCAACCGCCACCGATTATTTGCAATATCAGCTCTATCAAGGTGCCTCGGGCTCCACACTGTGGAATGCAACCTCCATGCTGCCCGGAACCGGCACTGGCACGCAACAGCAGGTTCCCTTTCATGCGGTGATTAACCCCAATCAGAATCAACGCACCCCAGGCAGCTATCAAGACAACGTGAGTCTGGTGTTGGTGTATTAAATGTAAGTTTTATCCGAAGGTGAAAATGAGCACATTTTAAAATTATTGTTTTCGCCTTATTTATTAATGTAGTAGAAATCAAAAAAAGATTTGTAGTTAAGAAAATTCCGATTGAGCTGTACTAAATCTGTCCCTGTTATACAATCTGCGGGCTTAAATAATAGCCGACAGAATTTTACCTAAGGAAAGCCGCGATTAAACAGGAGTGGACATCATGACTGATTATGATAATCGGGAAAAATCAGCTGACATTGCTCTGTTAAAAGAAATGAACAGCTTACGGGACATCATCGAGAATAACTCAGATTGGATCTGGGAAGTTGATGCTACTGGCTGTTACACCTTTTCATCGGCAAAATCTGTCGAGCTTTTGGGGCGTCGCCCTCATGAAGTGATCGGCAAAACCCCCTTTGATTTTATGCCCAAAGATGAAGCTAGTCGGGTGGGAAAGATATTCGCTGAGATTGTGGCTGCTCGTATCCCTTTCGCGGGTTTGCAAAACCGTAATATTCGCCCAGATGGTAGCGAAGTCTTGCTTGAAACCAGCGGTATCCCACTGTTTGACGATAATGGTGAATTCAAAGGCTATCGGGGTATTGACCGCAATCTGAGCAATTTACCTTATGATGCCGGTAGACGCTTATTTGAGCTCGAATCCATTTATTCTAATGCACCGGCGGGCCTGTGCTTCATTGACTCAACCCTGCGCTACCTGACGGTAAATGATTATCTTGCTGAATTATTGGGTAAAAACACAATAGAGATCAATGGCCGTAAAGTGGCTGATTTCTTACCCAGTATCGTCCCTATTGTACAAAGTGCCCTATTAAAAGCTTATTGCAGCGATAGCATCCCTGATGCTGAGTTTCAGATGCCAGATAAGAAGCGGGTCTTTTTCATGCGCATGAAAGCGGCTCGATATCCCAGTGGTCAAGTGAGCGGTTTGTCAGTTGCCATGATAGATATTACGCCGCTGAAAGAGATGGAAGAAAAGCTGCGCAGTAGCAAGCAGCATTACCGCAATATGGTCGAACTGAACCCACAAATTCCGTGGACGGCCTCCCCTGACGGGATGATCACCAATGTCAGTTCTCGCTTTGAAAAAATTACCGGCTTAACCCGTGAAGAAGCGCTGGCAGACAGATGGTTGCGCACCATTCATGCTGATGATCGCCATCCTACCCTGATAAGTTGGGAGCATTCCCTCCAAACTCAGGAACCTCTCGACGTTGAAATTCGCTTTTGTCATGTGGAAAAAGGCTGGAACTGGATGCGTATTCGCGCAGTTCCCAGTGTTGATGATCAGGGTAATGTGCAATGTTGGTATGGTACTGCCGAAGATATTCATGAACGCAAGCTATTGGAACTGAAACTGATTAAGGCCAATCGACGCCTGGAGATTCAAGCCAGAACCGACTCGCTGACTAAATTACCTAATCGTCGAGAGTTCAAAAAAGTGCTGGCCCATGAATTTATGCGGGCAAGGCGCTCAGGCTCCCCATTGGCGGTCTTAATGATTGATATCGATTATTTCAAGAATTTTAATGATTGCTATGGTCATATTTCGGGTGATGCCTGTCTGCGTCTGGTGGCCAGAGCATTACGTAAATCATTAAAACGCAGCACAGATATTGTGGCCCGCTATGGTGGTGAAGAGTTTGCCGCCATTCTGCCGGATACCGACCAGAAAGGAGCCAGTCTGGTGGCAGAGCATATTCTGCAATCTATCCGCGCCATGGGGATTAAGCATAGCGACAGTAAATTTCGCAAAGTGACCATCAGCCTTGGTGTGACCGTGTATCAAGCACACCAGCACAGCAGCATTACTGATCAGGCTGACCTGATGTTGACCGCAGATCAGGCACTGTATTACTCGAAGAAGAATGGGCGTAATCAATTTAATTTGGCCGAACTTCCTTACTAAGGACGTGATTTTTTTGCGGGCACCCTCTGGCGCTTTTTTTTAGCTCAGCTATTCTCAATAAGGCGACCAATCTGGTCACACCTCATACCACTACAGGTGGAAAGGAGTCTTTATGGGAAAAACGGTAGTAAAAATCCGAAACTTTGAAGTTGATGACGCCGTGTTATCCGCACCACTGGCAAAAGGTGAAAACACACTCAGTATCCCCTGCAAATCGGACCCTGACTTGTGTATGCAGCTAGATGGGTGGGATGAACAGACCAGTATTCCAGCGACACTCGATGGTAAAGACCGGCTGCTATATAAGAAACATTATGATAGACATCAGGATGCCTGGGTGATGAGGGTAACTTGATTGACCAATCAGAAGATCCGTCAGCCCATATATGAATAGATGAGTGACGGCTTCTTCTTTTACCATGCAGTTTTACCATTCGGAACTGCTGCCCAATCGGTGATAAATCAGAAGACCGATCAGCAAAAATCAGCTATCAGAACTTTTCCAACACTTTAAACTGCATGCAAATCAGCATCATGTCCGGGGAAAACATATCGTACTCCTCGAAAAAACGCTGTTGCGTTTTGCGCCAGTAAGCCAGCGTCCGATCGCCCTCACCTTCAGCCAAAGCATGCGCTTCATCAACTTGATCAAAGGTTTTCAGCTCAACGTCGGTTAACTCGACAGCACATACCGGCTCATTGCGGCCATTAACCACAACAAACACATCACCCGCTTGTGGGACGCCATCTTCATCTAATGCTGCACAAGTCGCGGTTTTAGTGCCATCCAGTACCAGCGCCAACACATCATCGGCGACTTGCTCAGTATCGCCAAAAGCCCAACGCTCGGCGTTTTCATATTTTTGTGGAATGGTAGCCATGGTTTCATTATTCCTATTCGTAATATTATTGATGCAGCGCATATTACACTTTATCGCTACGAACTAACTCTCGCATCAATATAAATTTTCGCTACTATAACTCAGGTTGCGGTAAACAAATAAACTCCGCAGAATTATTTCAAATCAAACAACAATATTCAGATAAAAATAGGGACCTCATGGTGACCAAGCGCTTACATACCAAGCATTGGAAAACGTTTTTGGTGTTACTTTGTATCTGTGGCGCATTAATGCTGCTACGGTGGGCATCAATGATTTTTGGCTGACCCTATCGCCGCTAGCGTTTATCTTTCGGCAAAAATAAACAGCCACACTTTGGGCAGACTAATGCCGTATTTTTATGCACTTTATCTGTGCTCTGCTCTGACGTCGCACCACAATCTGGGCACGTAATTTTCACTTTGGCACTGCTAACCCATTTTCTGACATTATCAAGAAATGACATATTCTTCCCGCCCCTCAGTTGTACAACCCCATTAGATTACGTTAATCGACAGCACTAAACCGTGGTGTGGTCAGCGTTACTCAGATTATCTGTACCGGATCAGATTTCGCTTACAGGAAAGAACCGGTTTTGCAGGAGACAATGGAAAGAAACAAGCGGAAAATGGAAAGATACGAGGGAAAACATTCACCACGCAGCATGGCTGGCATGCTTGGCGTAGTGAAATGGTAGGCAGGTTATTGGAAACCCTTGGTTGGGGATCAGTGATTCCATAATTCTTGGATCAACCCTCTGACCCGAACCTTGGAAGCACCGGCAACCAGGCTGATGATACGGTTAGCACTCAACGTAGAAACATCAGTATTCCATTCCTCAAAAGAGTGATCGGCGTAACTGTCGTTGAAAACCTTTTTTATCGAGGATTCAGCTTCGGACATCTCACTGAAACTCTTAGCGTTTATTAAGCACTGAGCAATGATTGAGACTTTTTTCATGTTTTATCCTTGATTATCGGTCGCATAGTGTAGCACAATTACTCCCTCTCTGATCATATGCTGGCTAAATTGTTTTCAATTCAAGCTAACAGATTGATAAAAATAAAGATTTATGATTCCCTTCTCCGCCACTATCCGCTTGAAGCATCACCAATTTCAATTAGTGCCGATACCCAGACCACTGCCAATCATCACCAAAACTTCTTAAAAAAAGCTCCATCATCACAAGCACGTAACACAAAATTCATTATTTATTCATTTACTGTGCGTTTTTTATTCAATTTGCGTGCTATATTGTAATTGCTCTGTCATGACCAAAAGTTCTACCCCAAGTAGGTAACCGAGGTGTCAAATGATCAGCAATATTTTTCTTTATTCACTTTTTATTATTTATATCACTGCCGCCCTCGTTGATGGGTCACTACCACTATTAGACATGATGTAACCCACCTAATATAAAGACTCAATTTAATGAGTTCACCACTCTCTGCTCCATTAAGAACCATATCGACGCTGCCACTGTTGATTTGACATGTGATACCAGCAATGCTGGCTAAGTGGACTCTCCGGGCTAACATTAGGATGAGGAAAACTCTCTGGCGCTCGCTCCATCCCAATTCGTGCCATCAATGCTTGTGAACGCAAATTAATTAATGCGGTAAATGAAACAATCTCAGCCAGATTTAATTGCTTAAAACCAACGTCTAAGGCCGCGAATGCCGCTTCGGTGGCCAATCCCTGCCCCCAACATGGATAAGCAAAGCGCCAGCCTATTTCGACACAAGGTGAAAAAGGTAATTCAGCTGTAGGGATATGCAATCCTAAAGTGCCGACAAATCCCCTGGATGCTTTGAGCTCAACCGCCCACATTCCCCACCCACGCTGGGCGATCAATCGCTGACAACGGTCAGCCATTGCATCACTTTCTTTGCGGGTTAACGTTGCAGGAAAAAACTCCATCACCCGTTTGTCAGCATTTAACGTGGCAAATGGGGCCTTGTCAGCAGGAACCCACTGCCGCAGCCGTAGACGTTCGGTTTCAACTTCAATCACTTGCTTCATTTACGGCTAATGTTGCGACAATGCACGCCATTGCTGTACTGAAGGTCGCTGCCATTGATAACTTGCATACTTGCGCAGAGACTCTGGCAGCGCATCACCACTAAGCGCTAGCCGGTTAAGCATGAGTGCTAAATCCGTATCTGCGATGCACCACTCGCTAAATAGGTTTTTTCTGCCATCGGAAAGTAAGCGCTCCAACCCCGAAATAAGCTTATTAGCTGACTGCTGAGCACTGTCAGACAGTGGCGGCAATCTCAGCCCGGCAAAAACCACCTCAGTAGGGCGCTCGGCACGAATAGGCATAAAATCACTGCGCAACCACGCCTGGACTTCACGTGCTTTAGCGCGTTCTTGTTTGTCCTGCGGATAAATTCGTGCATATTCCGGAGAAGAAAAACGCTCTTCTAGATATTCGGAAATTGCTGAAGATTCAGATAATTGAAAGTCATCAATAACCAATGTAGGCACCCGTCGAGTCACGGATAACAGGCCATAGGCTGCCTGTAAATTCTCACCCGCAGATAGATCGATGGGAGCCAATGAGAAAGGAAGCGCTTTTTCCGTCAGTGAAACAAACGCCGACATCACATAGGGGCTGAAAAAATTCGCATCACTATACAAAGTAATAGTTTGATAACTCATTGGGGCTCCACATGGTTATTATTGAGAAGATTAATCAGCCACTTGTTGGTCATCTAAAATCGTTAACAAGATGTCTGCATCCGGGGTCGTTATATGTTTCCCCTCAAGGAAGCCTGCCAGTTTGGCCTCGGCATTATGCTCGAACACTTCATAACCGGCGATGCGGTAGCCAGGGATGCCATCCTGTCCACGGATATATTCATCGCCATCAATATAGTAGCCAATGGTGCCGCTAGCATCTTCAATTTCATAACGTTTATCAAATGGAAACTGTTTCATCATATACCCTAAAACTCAACATACCGACATAATGCCAATTTATGACTATGTTAGGAAGAGGCAGACAGAATCTAAGCCTTCTTTTTAAGTATATAATAACACTGGTTTAGAAATGATAAAGATTGCCATGAGTCTCATGGCAATCTTTATTACTACTCATCAAACCTGTTCAAGATAACCGTATTATTTCATGGTTATTTCTTAAACTTTAAAGAAAGCAATGAATTATTGCCCACTGTCATATATTTATCAGCTAAAGCCTCGGTACTATTAAATGTAGCGATAGCCAACTTTCCATCAATCGTCGTCAGCAACATTACATTTTTGATGGTTCCATCCGCAGCCGGTGTATCCATGGTCAGAATATAAGCTTTACGCCCATCAATATCCTTCTCTTCCAGAGTAGGTTTAAATGCAGCGAATTGCGTTTTCATCATTTTGACGACATCACCAAGCTTACCTTCAGGTATGGCGTTATTGGTATCGCTAAATGCGAAAGATACGCTACCATCGCCAACAGCGTAAGCTTCTTGCGGTGCATTGGCTTGAGGATACTTAGTTGCCAACATTTCTTTAGACATCAACGTGAATTCAGCTGGCATATCAATGTAAGCTTTGCCACCAAAGACTTTAGTACCTGTTGGTTCGGGATCAGAACAACCAGCCAGTACAATCACCATTGCAAATAATAGAAAAATACTTTTCTTTAACAAAATAAACACCCCAGAATAAAATTAATATAATACCCAGCAATAATGAATGCCTGGCACTGTTTTGATAAAGTTTCGTTGCCACTAAATTATATCCACTTGTATTCTTCCCAGTCCATTTAGATCATCCAAGATATATCCTAATTAATTAACTCCAACATATAGATCTAAGTTTTTAATATCGTTTATTTTAATCACAAAATAATTTAAATTGATTATTACATGTAACATTCACATTTATAAAACAAGTAAAAGCATCATTAGCTAGAATAAACATCCATAATTTATCTTGTAGAAAGGTAAATATAATGATGCGAATACTGATGGTGGTCTCTATTCTCTCTGGTGTTAAATGAGTAAGGTGATATCCCCCTTCGCCCCATTTTAGTCTCCGACATCAGGCCGACGACGTAATTTTTACGTATTGCACACGTGAAAATAAATACAGTTACGATAAACTGTGTAGCTAAAATAAGGAGATAAGATGAGTAGTGAGATATTTCTTGCTGTCTTGGGGGCAGCACTACTACATGCTAGTTGGAATGCACTAGTCAAATTTGGTAGTGATCGTTTTGTGGCTATTTCGCTGATGGCGATCTTCTCTGGTGTTATCTCACTTATTGGCATTCTTTTTGTCGGCTTTCCCTCCCTTAGTGCACTCCCTTGGTTGCTCCTGTCAGTTGCTTTCCACACCGGTTATTGCCTGTTTCTGAGTAAAGCCTATGAACAAGCTGAATTTGGTCAAATTTATCCTATTGCCCGTGGTGTGGCCCCATTATTAAGTGCCCTGCTCTCATGGCTAATTTTGTCAGAAATACCGCGAACAATCGCTTTATTGGGTACGTTAGTTTTGGTTTCTGGGGTGATTATGATGACATTTGATGGCCGCCACGGCCCCAATAAACTCAATGTCAGAGCGATAATCTATGCCCTTATTACTGCGACCTTTACCGCTTGCTATACCCTATCAGATGGCGCGGGGAGCCGGGCCAGTATTGAGCCTCTTAGCTATATTCTGTGGTTATTTATGTTCAATGGATTAACCATGTTCACACTCCTTTGGATAATGCATCGTAATGTGGTTTTTCGTGAAATCCGGCAACACTGGCGTCACGGTATTATAGGCGGTGCTATGCAGTTACTGGCTTACGGGATTGTTATCTGGGCCATGAAAAGCACACCAATCGCGCTAGTCGCGGCCTTGCGTGAGACCAGCGTGCTTTTTGCTATGGTTATTTCTGTCTGGATGCTAAAAGAAAAGCCCTCAATGCTGCGTGTTATCGCCAGTGCCGTAATTATGGCTGGCGTTGTTATTACCAAATTTGGCTAATACTTAATCAAATGGTAGTGCTACCTATTGCTTTGATAAAAACAAGCAGGCAACCTCTGCTATAAACCGGCTATACTCATATAAATCCTATAAACAAGGAGAATATATGCTCATAGGGTTTGTTTTACTGGTTAGCACCTGCGGAATGGATGCTTGTGAGGCTCTGCCCGTGACTGACGAAGTCTATACCACACGCCACGAATGTATGGCTGTGGCTGCTCGACTTCATGAAAGACGGCCCGATGTGGTATTGATTTGTGGTGAAGTCTACCGCGATAAACCTTAATGAAATCTTTGGGGGGGATTACCCCAATCTAGCTGCCCGATTATTCTGTTACCCTGCCCATTTAACAACAGATCAAAAAATACATTTTAAAACCACCATGCTTATGGTGCTCCCTGTCATAGCACTTTCCGATTAAGTACAAATTACATTCTTCACGGGTATAAACAATCCGTTATAAATCAAAAGTTATTGTAAGGAATCACAGAAGAGTACAAAGTCGTGCTACGCTTTAATTAAGTGGTAATAGCAACATACTTAATAAATCATTGCCATATAACTGCCTATTAAGAGTGCGCTATAACATCACCAGCCCATAAGTTACATGTCCCAACATTGTCTGGAGCGCCGCAATGAATCCTCCTATATATGTCCCTTAAATACGCCTTAAATGTCCATAAAGAATAATACCAATAACAGGTCATTACTTTTTCATATATAGGATTCCAACATGTTCCAATTCGACGCTTATGGCACACTGGTTGTTGCAAGTCTGGTTCTATTGCTAGGACGGCAATGTGTTCAGAATATTCCTTTATTGCAAAAATATGCTATTCCAGACCCAATAGCTGGCGGTTTACTAGTAGCATTGACGTTCTTGCTTATTCACCAAACAACCGGTTGGGAAGCCAACTTTGATTCATCATTACGCGACCCATTAATGTTGACGTTTTTCGCCTCCATTGGCCTTAACGCTAATCTGGCCAGTTTACGGGCAGGTGGTAAAGCCCTGGTAAAATTTATTATTGTCGTTATTGGATTTTTACTCATACAGAATACCGTCGGTATCGGTATGGCGAAAATATTAGGGCTGGAACCCTTGATGGGATTACTTGTAGGGACAATTACCCTGTCTGGTGGACATGGTACGGGAGCGGCCTGGAGTAGTGTATTTGTTGAACATTATGGATTAATCAATGCGACTGAAGTCGCGATGGCCGGTGCAACTTTCGGTCTGGTACTCGGGGGCGTCATTGCTGGCCCTATAGCATTATATCTCATTAAACATTCAGCAACGCCCAATGGGCGACCCGATGATGCCCTGCAACCCACGACCTTCGAAAAACCGCAGTCAGGCCGAATGATCACATCACTGGTATTAGTCGAAACCATTGCCATGATTACCATTTGTTTGATGGCAGGCAATTATATTAGAGGGTTACTTGCAGGGTCAGTTTTTGAATTACCGATATTTGTTTATGTCCTATTTATTGGGGTTATCCTCAGCAATATACTGACTTATACTGGGTTTTATCAGGTTTTTGACCGCGCAGTATCGGTGGTGGGTAACGTGAGTTTATCCCTTTTCCTGGCAATAGCCTTGATGAGTTTAAGACTGTGGGAATTAGCCTCTCTGGCGCTACCAATGCTAGCGATTCTATTGGTACAAACACTGGTCATGGTTTTGTACGCGATATTTGTCACTTACCGAGTAATAGGAAAGAATTACGATGCAGCGGTTCTTGCTGCTGGGCATTGTGGCTTAGGTTTAGGTGCAACACCGACTGCAATTGCGAATATGCAAGCAATAACCGACCGTTTCGGGCCATCTCACGTTGCGTTTCTTATTGTACCTATGGTCGGTGCTTTCTTCCTGGATATAGCTAATGCTATCGTAATTAAAATGTCTTTATTGCTGCCGATGTTTGCGCAGTTAAGCTAATTTAAGGTCTCAGGTAATTATTAAGACTTCAAGGGTACCCATAAGTCGATGGGTACCCTATTTACCGGATAGAAAACGGCTTATATTATGAATATTCCCGCACTAAATTAGCCAGTATCTCTAATCCTCTATCTGCCTGTTCCTCTGTTGCATGGCTGAAGTTTAGTCTCAACTGACCACATCCTGTTGATGAATGTGGGAAGAAGGGCTCACCCGGCATAAATGCAATATTATTTTCAAGAGCTTTAGGCAGTAGATGACGAGTATCTATACAGTGATTAAGTTTCAACCAGAAAAATAACCCACCCGCTGGTTTTTCCCATGAAGCGAGGGAACCTAAATGACGCTGTAGAGAGATCTCAAAGGAATCACGGCGTTGTTTATAATAAGCCGCCAGTTCCTTCATATGCTCGGAATGATTAGGATCACTGAGTTGCTGTAATACCAGCCATTGGCTGATTCGACTGCTGTGTAAATCCGTCGCTTGTTTTAGCCGAGTCAAATAAGGAATCAACTCTGGCGAGGCGACAAGATAACCCAACCGAAGCCCGGGTGATAAACTTTTAGAAAAAGACCCCTGATAAATCCAAGGAGCTTGCTGTAATAAGGCACATACCGGTTTCCGCTCACAAGGGTCATAGACCAGATCACTATAGGGATCATCTTCAAAAAGCGGCAACATAATATCGTCACATGCTTTTGCCAGAGCGGCTCGCTGAGTCAGACTGAGGCAATGACCACTTGGATTCTGAAATGTAGGGATGCTGTAGGCAAAAGCAGGTTTTTCTGTCTTAAGTTTATCAATATCAGGCTGAGCCGAATCATAGGCAATAAACTGCGCACCAAAGAAACGAAATACTTGTAATGCCGCCAAATAGGTCGGTGATTCAACAGCAACAGGTGTTCCTGCATCAATGAATAACTTAGCGACCAGATCAATCCCTTGTTGTGAACCTGAAATAATTAATACCTGTTCTTGGGTGCAGGATAAACCACGCTTACACAGATTCTGTGCAATTTTTTCGCGTAATTCAGTCTCTCCCTCGCTGGCCCCATATTGCAGCATCGATTGCGGCATTCCCGCAAGATTTAAGTGAGGGAAACTTTCTATCGCGGGCAACCCACCGGCAAATGAGATCATGCCAGGCCGATCAATCACTGAGAGTATTTCCCGTATTGGTGATGGGTGAAGATCGTGCAGCCGTGAGGAAAATCGATTATTCTGGCCTACTACTGTCTTATTCATTGCAGTCCTTCCATAAAGGTCAACGAATTTGACCTTTATGGAACATAAAATGGACAGCTTGTTACGTCAATACTATTGACCTAATTATTTTTTATTTGTGATAAAAATTCGATGGCAACAGCTAAAAACAGATCGCAACAAGAAGACTTATTACTCCATCAAGCCATCGAGCAATTTTATTTCGGTTATCGCTCCTTTACTGAGTTGCCCGATAAATTACTGGCGGAGCAAGGATTAGGGCGGGTACACCACCGCATTTTGTACTTTGTCGGGCACAATCCCGACATTGCTATCAATGCGTTACTGGGCATTTTAAAAATCAGTAAACAGGCACTTAATGGCCCACTAAAGCAATTGGTTAAAATGGGATTAATTACGGTGACGGCTGCTGCACATGATCAGCGAGTGCGGCAATTATCTCTTTCCCCCGCGGGTAAAAAACTCGAATCTCAATTAACCAATACACAAAAGCAACTACTACAGCAGGTATTCCAGCAATTGGGCAAAGAAACTGAAGTGGCCTGGCTGCAAGTTATGCAACTCCTCAGTAAAGGACTGACCGACTCGCTTTAACCCCCCACTTGATCTCTTTTTGAGTATTTTCACCACCACGCCAATCTCTCGTTAGCCCGAGTCAGGTGAAAAGCGGTTTTTCCACATCAACGTGGCGGATAGTTAAGCGCAATCACTATCTAACAGCGCCGTCCCATATGAATTATCAATGGTACACAACCAGCGGCCATCCGCTTCATGGCGAAATACATAAGTTGCCCGCCGAGTGGTGTTGACGGTTCCGCCCTGACCATCAGGAAAACGTAGTACCGTTTCCATAATAACCAGCGCATCATCCGCACCTTCAATAACCTGCATTTCCCCTTGTTCAACAACAAGTTGATTTTGGAAATAGTCAGATATAGCAATAAAAGCCCGACGAATATCTTCCGCACCTCGGGCAATCATTCCAGGCTTGATCACCAGCGCCGCGTCCACGGCATAGTGCTTCATCAGTGCATCAAAATCTCTGGCGGTAATAGCCCTATCACAGGCTTCAATAACCTGCCGTATTGGGTGTGAATTCATAAATTAATCTCCTGACAAACCTCAAAGACCTAAGTACTGGTAAAGCCCAGCTTTTCCAACCGGTATGGTGAAATTGCTCACGACCGCTCAGAACTCACCTTATCAGCGTGATTCGAATAGAGGACAACCGCGGCACCAATCAACATGGCGACAATAACGAGCACAATCTTATCTTCTTCAGTTCCCCCTATCCCACCGGCGGTCAGAAAATACCAAGCCGCGAAAATAGATTTTGCCACCTTCTTCCCGGTACTTTGCTCTTTAAGACAAATACTACGTACAGCCCAGGCACCTAAAATCAAGCCCATGAGTGCCAAAACAGTTCCCATTTACTGACCCTCTAAACGTTATTATTCGTCACTAACTCCATACAAAGGAATAGCTACGAGACTTTATATATATCAGGACGGGTTATTTGCCAAACATAATCAGGAATATTAACCGGTTGATAGCCGACTTTCTCATACAACCAAGGCGCGGTGGTGGTAACGAGCATAACTCGACGCAAGCAGCTCACAATAGGGTGTGACTGGCAGCATTCAATTAGCCATAATCCCAAGCCACTTTTCTGATATTCCTCAATAACATAGACATCACATAGATAACCAAAGGTGGTAAAGTCCGTTATCAGCCGAGCAAATCCAATTTGGTTATGGTGATGAAAGAGCCCAAAACACAGGCTATGAGTTATTGATGCACGAACAGTCTCTTTATTTATCCCCGCCGCCCAAGAGGAGCGGGTCAGATAACGATGAATAGCATCAATATCTAATTGAGCAGGGTCGGTGGTGATAATGAAATGATCTTTGTGCCAATTTAGCGGGGTATCCATCGGATTTCGCTGACTCCTGATAACTCAGTTAAATGGACTGGCAATAGTTTACTGAGCTGGCGCGAGGTAGTAATGGAAAGATCGCCCCTCAGAATTTCTTCAGAGGGGGATATTATTAGTAGTAATTTATCAGGAATACAACTTTAGCGTGTGCTTTGTTCGGCGTGACATCAATTTCGGGCATATTGATTTAATAGACGGTGGCTAAAATGGTTATGCCATTGTCATTCAATCACTTGTAGGTCATGGTAAAACTCATCATGGTATTGGCCGTGCCGGGTTGTAATCTGGCTTCAGTTTGGTAATAGCGGGCTTTAAGTGGGATTTTATAGTTCCCCCCCGTGCTACCACTGTATGCCGTCAGCCGCGTAGGTTGACCAAATGTGAACGGGTTTCCCACTTCATCGAGTAATTGCACCCCAATACCACTGGCAGTTGAACTACTGTCCAGTGCCACGACAGATGACGCGGCATTCAGGATCGGGGTCACGGCATCAATCTGGTAGGTAATGGTGTTAATGCCTGCCGGGCAATTGTTCAACGCAACGTCAAAATTAACCGCTGCGGTAAATGACCCCATCCCTGAGAATTCTGACGCATCGTGAGTCCCTAGCCTCACCAAAACATCTGGCGTGAGGCAACTCAGCACTGTCACCTGTGTTGCAGTAATATTGATGGTATTGACCAATGAGGTGCTCCATGCCCCGTTAATTTTCATCGGAGCCTTCGCCACGGTCATCGCATTGACTGTCCCGGCAGTTATCGGGCCAGTTTTAACCAGAATGGCACGAAATTGCCCACCATTAGGCAATAATTCCGGCGCGTTACAGGCATAGCCTTGCACATCAGAAACCGGTTTCCAATCCGGCTGCCAGCCACATCCATTCGCATAGCCTTTGGAGCCCATGGCGATACCGACGCCAGCCAGATTAGTATTAAACACTTTATAAACCGCCCCTCCATCAGTGATAGTTAACCCCGACGGTGTCAGCATATATGCTTCAAAACCGATACCAATACTCTCCTGTACCGTCGCAGAACAGGTAAACCAGTTCGTCTCGGCTGCCGTCATCGACCAAGAGCTCAGTATCGTCCCAACATCAGCATCACTCGGTACTGTTACCGCTGCTGGCATAGGTACCGTAATGGTTTTCGTATTACCGGTGCAGGTGGTGAGCGCCAGAGCACCAGGTGATAACACCATCAGAGTTCCACACAACAACAGCAGCAAGCTCGCTGTTGAGAAGATACGGTGTCTGGCTAAGTCTATGACTGAGTTTTTCATTATCATCAAGCCCTATGCCGTTGGCTGACTGACGCATCAACCAACGTGAAAAGTTAAACAGAATGTCTGACACGGTTGACAACACATGCACTGATAACGTGCTTTATCTCCCCGCGATGGATTTATCCCTGCGGCACACACGTTGAGGTAAATTGCATTATTCCGGTGGTTTTCGTATTCGCCTGTTGTGGCGGCAAGATATAGCTGAGATAGCATTGCTGCCCAGCCCCCTCGCCCCAGCTCACTTGCAAGCGCCCGCGTTCTTCACTGACCCGCGCATAAACCTGCCCGCCCTGCCCAACAGAACCCACCGCCAGGCCTTTCATATCAAGGACATCGGCACCAAAGGGTACCGGTTCGCCATCCGACTGTATGGCATTGACCAATATCGGGTAACCCTTGGTACTTTTATATTTCACCATCACCACCGCACCCGCATTTGGGGCAACTTTCTGACTGGTTGACTCCAACTCAACATCATAAGAGGTGCCTTTCGGGTCGATGGTGATTTCATTCATCTGATAGGCATTCAGATACGGCACCACGGCGTAGCCTCGTGAATCTATTTTCACGCCGGAATAAGACGACACTTCTGCCCCTTCCGCCCCTTTGGCCTCTACCACCGCAAAGGTCTCACTGCTGTATGGGGTTAAGGTTACCCCTCCTGGGTGGGCAATCATGCTGCCGGAAATACCGACAGAACCACTCTGGTAATTGCTCCCCCCGCCATACGACGCCATGCTGGTAGCACGATCGCCGCGATACTGGCCATTCACACTGCCACTGGCACCTGAGCCGCCATTACTGTTCATCGCGGTAGCACCATAACTGAACTGGCTTTGCTCACCGGCACTGCCTGATACTGTGGCCTGTTCGCCCCAATCGCCCTGGCCATTACGGTTCATTTCCAGACGCATCTGCGGCACATTCCGCTGGTCATTGCGCCCTAACGGGAAGCTCACGCTGACCAGATAGGTATTTTGCATATCACCCAACCCAGAACGACTGCGGTTAACACTCAGCCCATAGGTCATACTTTTGTAATTATTGCTGTAACCTATTTGATACTGTTGGTCACTGCCCTCTTTGTTCCAGTAATCCTGCAACGAGCCACTGATATACATCTGGCCCCACTTCTCCGGTAATCCCTGAGCAGCAGTGACGGTGAGACGGTTCTTTGCCCGATAGATGCGGTTGGCATCATAGCCCTGACGCTCAGCATCGATGGTTTGCATTGCCGTCGAGAAATCGAGATAACCCTGAGTGGCGAAGCGGTGGGCGGCCACGCTCAGATTACTGTTGGTTTCCGTGAGTACCTTGCTGTAGCTGACCTGATAGCTCTGACCACTTTCCGACCCTTCCCGCAGATGGGTGTTGGCTTGTGTCACATCAAATGCCACTGCGCCAATCGGGGTACTGAATGCCGTCCCGAGCTGCACGGCATAATAGTCTTCACTGACCTGTGCGCCGGTATAGCCGGTAATACTGTTACTCAGACCGCGTTGATAAGTTCCCTGATAAAGTCCCGGGGTAAAGGACAGCGAGTCGTTGCGTACTTTACCTGCCGTCAGACTGTAGCGTTGAGAACCGGGGCGCAGTAACTGTGCCACCGCGGCAAACGGCACCTGAAAGTTCTGAGTGCTGCCATCCGCCTCGCGTACGGTCACATCTAGATTGCCGCCATAGCCGGTTGGGTAGAGGTCATCGATGATAAATTCACCCGGTGCAACTGTTGTTTCATATAGCACCTGACCGCTTTGGCGGATAGTAACCAGCGCATTGGTGCGCGCGATACCGCGCACTTCTGGCGCATAACCGCGTAAAGACTCAGGCAACATGCGGTCATCAGTGCTAAATTGCACACCGGTAAAGGGTATGGTGTCGAATAACTGCCCGGGAGTATTGGATTCCCCCAATAACACCCGACCCTGCGCAGCCGGAACATCCCGCTGCACATAGCTATTAATACTGGTGTATTTGCTCTCGCCATTTTCCTGCCAGTTATACGAGCCGTTATGACGGAAATACCATGATCCCAGATTAAGCCCGGTATTAATGCCCGCAAAAGCCGAGTTAAACGTCTGCCCATTTGATGAGCTGCTATAGCCATTGAGTGAATAACCCAGCATTCCTGATGTTACGCCGCTGTCCCACAAGGCAGGGCTTACTGTTCCACGCGCGGTATGGAGTAATAGAGCCTGAGGAATAGCGATATTCAGATGCTGTTCACTGTTATCAAAGGTGACTGACGCATCTGGAATAAGGGATTGCAGGTCAACACAACCGGCTTCTTTCTTCAGCGGTACTAAAGACTGAGATGGCAAAGCATCGGGTTTGAGATTAAGACTGGCAATAAGTGAAGTGGATAAACAGGCATACACACTTTTATCATCGCGGGCTTTAAACTCCACATTTTCATTGCCAATGAGTGAATTATTTAAATAAATATCGGCACGATAGTTGCCGGGCAGCACACTGCTACCTGTCGAGAAACGACTTAAATCAACACCGGAACCAGTATGAGCCGTATTTAAGAACGCATTATCAAACTCGGCAACCTGTGGTTTGCTGCTTTCGGGTGTGGTGTTAACTGTGGTTTTTTCAGCACTCTCTATTTTTTCTGAACTCTCCGCAGCCAAAGCCACAGGGGACAAAAAAGTTGAAATAAGCGCTGCCGCCAAAGGGGTTAAAAAATAAATACGATCAGGTAGACCCGCAGAAAAAGTTATTGCAGAGCGTTTCATTATTTATTTATTCCGTAGAATACTCTCATCTTCTGACCCCACGATATACGCGGCAATCTACTGGTATTTTTTTATGACTTAATAAAAAAAGGTTATCTATCAAGGCTTGATAGTCTGACTCAGTTTATTCAGCGCACCGTAATCATTAACAAATTCAATATCTACCGTGGAGCCTGAACTATTCCCTGGAAATGCAAACGTTAGCGAATCTTTGGGACTGATCATTTGTCCTTCAACTTGGGATTTTTTACCCCCGGCATTAACCTCAACCGTCACCAGCGAAATATGGAACGGCGTTGGGTTCGTCGCTTTAAGCCCACCGGGTACTTTTGTCCAGACGAGTGATTTTGCAGCATCATTCGCATTGCCCATCAAACCCTGAGGGCGGAAAAACAATTTAATCCGCGAACGATAAGCCATCTGTAAATAATTTTTCTTACTGCTGGCATCAGCTTTAGCCGGTATTTCTAATACATTGAGCCAAAATACAGACTCTTTATCTTTAGGTAATGCTGTGCCGGTATAGCTAATACGTAGTGTCTGACTTTTATTCGGCTCAACCCGATTAATTGGCGGCGTGAGAACAAAAGGCACTTTTAATGTTTCTGGGCGGGCATTTACATCACCGTTATCTATCCAGCTTTGTAATACGACTGGGCCACTACCCATGTTCGTGACTTTTACTGTCACTTCTTTTTGACTCTCAGGATAAACCACCCGAGTTCCGCTGATAACCACACTTGCCTGAACAGAACGACCCACCAGTAAAAGTAAAATCAAGGCTGAAAAAACAGTGAATAAAATACGGTTAGTTCTGTTCATAACCACCTCGACACCTAGTGAATGAGTGCATATTTCAATTTTAGTTCTTATCGTCAAAAAGGGCAGATATCTGCCCTTAATATTTCAAGTTTACACTTTAATACTTATTTGTATTGAATAGAGTAAACAACGTTGCTGATAACTGTACCCGGAGTGGTTTCACCGTCAGCATAATATTGAACAGCATAGGGCAGTGTTGCAGAACCTGATGCCGCATTAACGTAGGTTGTACTGATTGCCTGGCTGGTGTTACCGGCTTTAATTGGAGCCATTGCGTTAGATCCATCCAGTAATTCAAGGCTAACCATGCCAGCATCACCGCTTACATTCTTCAGGTGACCGGTGACAAGATCAACACTCGGGCCTGCTTCGAAGAAAGCAGAAACCGTCTTAAGTGTTCCAGAACAGTTGCTCAACGCCATATTAAAACCAGTGCTACCAGCAACCTGATTAGCCGTTGTCAGTTGGCTGGTGCTGACCGTTGGTAACACCACTGTTGCCTCTGCGCCCTGCCCATCAACTGATACGTTACAGGTAGAAGCGGTCAACTCACCGGTGAAGTTGATGGTACCGGTAGATGCAGCTTGAGCGGCGTTAATACCAGTGAATGCAGCAACGACTGAAGCAATGATAGCTAATTTTTTCATTTATAATTCCGATTATTAATAAATATATGAGTAAAAAACTCGATACTATTGTGTGTGAATTCAATTGTGAGGTGTTGCCCACAATAATTAGTAGATATTTATTTATCGTTGCTGGACATTAAAGTCAGTTCAATGAGTTTCTCAAAAGAGTTCATAAGTTAAAAACTCAAGCAATATTACCACGTTAGCACAATCGACATTTTAAATATCATTTATAGGCATGAGAAATACGGGGGGGCTAATATCATAAACATATAAATCTGATGTTTAATACATTAGAAATCCAAACATCCTTATAGCCGACCTCAATAACTATGAGCAGGAGTATACGCGATCAAATCCTCTAGTAAATGGGACAACCGCAGATCTTTGGCCCAGAGGTCGGCAAATAATTAGCATAAAAAACTGGATTGTGAATTTATAATGGTTTTTTAGCTCACTGTAAATTTAAAATACTGAACGTTAATATTGATTCGGATCATTTTAGTAGCGCATTATGTTTTAAATTAAAATTAAAAAATAATACATTTCCACTATAAATTGAAAATAATCATATTATTCCGGTAATTATGCCGACAAAATAAAAAGAATATTCCTATAAAAATGTAGGAAAGAACTATATAGAGATGATAAGTTGACGTTATAGAGCCACTAAAATCGCACTTATTTTTTGAAAAATAAAAACCAATCTGATGATTTTATTGAAATTAATCAAAAATAGTATTGTTAAAGTTTAAAAGTGTGACAGAAATCATTTAAAAAAATCCAAATCAACAAAAGAGTAGGTAGAGGCCGTCAGAAAAAACACTAAAGTCATAGTGTATTGCACTTAACTGCATGACAAGACTGGAATAATGCATCAATTGTTAAATGATTCGTAGTTTTAAATACCAGTCGTTTGATGCCAGAATATTGAGGAGATAATTCGAATATGGTAATGATTATTATTTTCAAACAATAGTATTAAGATGTATTTATAACCACCCAGTAACCATCAAGTACAAAAAATAAGTGTGTTTCTAGTTTATGCATTAATAATGACCACCTGCCATTTTATGTAAACTTTGTATTTTAATGTAAAGTTTTCATTAAATTTATATATAAAACCCAATAATCTTAAGCCCAGAATAGAGTGACGTTGAATAGCATGCAAAAGTATCGAACTATTTTTCAACTAAATATGCTGCTTCACCTGAGGTGCATTATCGAGTTGCCTAATTGCTGGCGTAAAACTGGCAGCAACAGTCGCTACCACGACGGCAATGGCAGAAGATAACAAAACAGCCTTGCTGCCATAGTGCATCGCGAGAGGACCAGCAGCAATTTCACCTAGAGGAATGGCGATAAATGACCCCATGGCATCATAAGCATAAACTCGCGCAAGTCTCTCTGGTGGAATATGAGTTTGCAGCGAATGGGCCCAAACAACGCCAAATTGGCCAAAACCAACCCCAGCAATGAAAAATGCGCCCATCAGAATAGATGTCGAAGAGGCCAGACTCAGCAGGACGATAGGTATGGCACAAAGTGCAATTAGCATGACGCCAACTAGCAAATCGCGCCGTGGACGCCATCGAAGCGCAATAAAAGAACCGACAATTAAACCAATACTTTGTGTAGCAACAATCATCCCCCAGCCCGTTCGCCCAAATGAAGCATCTGCCACTATGGGGCCAAGCACCATCACCACGCCGCTAAAAGCAGCATTAACAATAGTAAACTGCGCGACAATAGCCCAAACCCAAGCCCGGGAAATGAACTCTTTCCAGCCATCTCGCAGATCCTGCAAGATATTAGTTTGTGATTCAGAAGACTGCATCGGGTTAATACGGATTAACATATAAAGAGGTGCTGCGGCGGCAAATCCCAAAGCATCGATGGCCAATCCCCAGCCGGGCCCAACAGCACTGGCTAAAACACCGCCCAAAGAGGCACCAATGACTGTTCCCGCATAGATACCCAACTGGATAAAAGCGTTCGCTTCCCGAAGGTTACGTGTAGGCACGGTTTGTGGAACCATTGCCGAAGAGGCTGGCAGTGCAATACCTGCGGCGGCGCCGTTAACCGTGCCTAGCACCATAAGCCACATGATTGTTGCTGTCCCATCAAGCACTATCCAGGCGACCACGCCCTGAGATAATGCCGCGATGACGGATGAGGATACCAAAACCAGACTGCGGGAATAGCGGTCTGCAAGCACACCGCCAATCAATAAGAAAGCAACATTGAAGAGAGAACGGGCGGCAACCACCAGCCCTAAATCAGTTGCAGTCCCGCCGATATCAAGTACTGCAAAGGCCAGTGCAATAGGCGCAATTCCATTGCCTAAAACAGTAAGCAGGCGGGCGAAAAATAAGTGGCGAAACGGAGCGTAGCTAAAGGTATGCCGAGAAGGTAAGACGGTAGAATTCGTGTTCACACACTTGGCCCCAAACTGATTTCGATAATGAGTTAAAACAATAAACTCTAGCTATTATCACAAGTTACAACAATTTTTCAGCAGTATATCAGACTACCCCACCCATTCGAGTGGGGAAATGATGAAATTACATCGCTAATCATTGGGGGTATAAAAGAGCAGCAGGATGCCAATAAGTTTTAGATGAACATTCGGACAGCACAATAGATCAATGCCGCTGCAAGAATCAAATTGATTGTTTTACCGTGCCGTTGGAATAGCGACTGAAGGAGATGCCCTGCCAGCGCCCAGCATAAATTACCCGTAATACCGATAACAGCCAGCAGAAGACTCACAATGAGCACCCAAAAAACATTATCGGTATGCGGTAACACAAAAGTAGATAGCGCCGTAATGCCGTACAAAATAATCTTAACGTTGGCAAATTGCAGCCAGAAACTCAGCCAAAAACTCAGTGGTTTCGCTTGAGTATTTGATGAAGAAGGTTCGCTAACCGCAATACGCCAAGCCAGCCAAAGCACATAAGCCGCGCCAGCCCAACTAAGCCAAATACTCACCGAAGGAAGAAGGTTATTTAGTGTGAAAGTGAAAGCAGCACACAACAGCATGATAATTAAAAAACCCGCACTCATTCCAGCCAAAACCCGGGTGCTTTTTCTCAGACCATACTGATTAACTGAACTCAGTGCGAGAATGTTATTAGGCCCAGGTGTCATTGCAGTAATCAGCGTATAAGTCAGAAACGCACTAACGATGGTAGATGTCACTTGTCTTCTCCAAATTTTTTTTAGACTTTATCTCATTCGAAAGAATCAAAAAAACGAATGTTTTGATATTATCAATTCAATAATTTCGATTGATTAACAGGACAACTCCATGGATTTACGCCGATTTATTACGCTAAAAACTGTAGTGGAAGAAGGTTCTTTTGTGCGAGCCTCACGAAAACTGTGCTGTACGCAATCAACGGTAACCTTCCATATTCAGCAATTAGAACAAGAACTATCGATGCAACTGTTTGAAAAAATAGGCCGTCGTATGTTGCTTACTGAAGCCGGGAAAAACTTAATGCCTCATGTGTATGAACTCACACGAGTGATGGCGGGGATACGTCAAGCAGCACAACAGGACACTGAGCCAACAGGTGAACTTCGGGTCGCAACAGGCGAAACCTTACTGGCATACAAAATGCCGCAAGTGTTGCAGCGCTTTAAAATGAAAGCGCCAAAAGTTCGCTTATCCCTGCAATCACTTAATTGCTATGTCATACGCGATGCATTACTGGCGGATGAGGCTGATTTAGGTGTTTTCTACCGTGTCGGCAATGATGACGCATTGCATATGACAAATTTTGGTGAGCAGGAGCTGGTTTTAGTCGCATCACCGTTGCTCAAAGAAATGGATTTTACCCGCCCGAACCAGCATTTACCGGTGAGCTTCATTATTAATGAACCTCAGTGCATTTTTCGTCAGCTTTTTGAAAGCACACTACGTCAACGCAGTATTACACTTGAAAACACCATTGAGTTATGGAGTATTGAAAGTATTAAACGATGCGTAGCAAGTAACCTTGGTGTCACTTTCTTACCTCGCTTCACGGTTGAAAAAGAACTCCAGTCAGGCGAGCTACAGCAACTTCATTTTTCAGATATACCGCTAACAATTACTGCATTATGTGCCCATCATGCTGGTAAGTTTGTCAGCCCAGCAATGAGAGTCTTTATGGAGTGCATGCAGGAATGCTTAATGCCAGAAATAGCCTCTGAAGCTAAGGCTCAAAATCTCGCTGAGATTTTGTAGGGCATGAGGGAGAATGTAGATGAGGGAGTCCGGCTCTACCTCCTCAGATAATCAGCCAACAATGCAGCCATGTAAAATAATAGATATGTATTATAAGGAGATAAGCAATGTTAATCATTTTTGGCGGTTTACCTGGCACGGGAAAAAGCACCATCGCCCGTTTGTTGGCTGAACGATTAAAAGCCATCTACTTGCGCATTGATACTATAGAACAAGCGATTCGCTCTGCTGATTCTGCGGGTGAAAATATGGCAATGGGCCCTACCGGTTATTTTGTCGCTTATGAATTAGCGCGAGAAAACTTACGTCTCGGCTCAACGGTGATTACTGACTCCGTCAATCCCATGACTCTTACACGCAATGCCTATCGTGATATTGCTCTATCGGCAAATGTACCCTTTTTAGAAGTTGAAATTATTTGCTCCAATCTCGATGAACATCGGCTGCGAGTAGAAAGCCGAACACCCGATATTAAAGGACTCACGCTGCCTGATTGGAAGAAGGTTATCAACCGGCACTATGAACCATGGGATAGAATTCACTTACAGCTAGATACGGCGCAATTATCCGCGATCCAATGTGTCGATAACATCACCGCCTTATCACATGCAAACCAATATTGATGTATTTAAAAACACACCTATAGAACCGGGGCCGTAATAATTCCTATTTTTTAAAGGATTTCTTCATGACTGATTCTTCCTGCATATCCATTGGGCTACTTCTGTTCCCAGCATTAACCCAACTTGACCTAACTGGCCCTTATGAGGTTTTTGCCCGAGCACCGAACACTAAAGTTCATCTTATTTGGAAAAATAGCGAGCCCGTCATCTCTGACCGCGGCATGGCTATATTGCCAACAGTCACATTCGATACATGTCCAAAGTTGGATGTGATTTGTATCCCCGGTGGCCCAGGGCAAATAGATTTGATGGAGGATGAAGAAACACTCTCGTTCATTAGGCACCACAGCGCGCAGTCCAAATTGGTTACTTCGGTATGTACAGGGGCTCTTATTCTAGGTGCTGCGGGTCTTCTTCAAGGATATAAAGCCACCACTCACTGGGCTTCGTTAGATCAACTTGCTCTGTTGGGTGCCGAACCTGTAAATGCACGAGTGGTACGAGACCGCAACCGAATCACCGGCGCGGGAGTGACATCTGGAATCGACTTTGCCCTGAGTGTCGTGGCAGCTATTTATGGCGATAATGTTGCTCAAAATATTCAATTGAATATGGAGTACGATCCAGAGCCCCCATTTACCTCGGGCTCACCACGAACAGCTGCTGCAGATTTGCTTAAACAAGTAAAAGATCAACTGGCACCACTTATAGAAAAAAGACGGTTAGCGACAGTAAGAGCCGCCGCGAATAAAATGGGATAACTGTACGATGGGTATAAGAGGTGTAAATTAAAACGGTTATCTATCTCACAGTCAATTATCCAACTGCCAATACTGTCGAATGATTATATGGAGATTACTATGCCAAATAAAATGTCAGCTCAATGCCATTGCGGGGCCATAGTCTTTAATGTTGAGCTTATCGACGGGTTTAATACTGCCCTTCGCTGCAATTGTTCGTTTTGTCGTATGCGGGGTGCCGTCGTGGTGTCAGCGCAATCTATTGATATTATTAAGGGAAAAGACAAACTCACTGAGTATCGTTTTAATACCAGAGCAGCCGCCCATTACTTCTGCTCAGCATGTGGTATCTATACCTTTCATCAGCGTCGTTCTAATCCAAATCAATATGGCGTTAATGTTGCCTGCATAGAAGGCGTATCTCCATTCGACTTTCCTTCTGTTAAAGTCGTGGATGGTGTGAATCATCCGAAAGATGGCGGAAAAGGAGGCGTGGCAGGTTATTTGTCTTATGTAGCAAAATAGATTCCGGCACTATGTGTCCAAATATGGAATTTAGCTTTCAAGATAGCCATTTATCAGTTAAAAATGTGTGCGAAATGGATTGAGTCACTGATGTGTCGAAACAAAAATGACCATGCAAATTGCCCTGCCCTATAATTTGAATGACCGTGCCAACACAGAGGCTCTTTCGTCGATAATAAGCAAATAGCATGGACAAAAGGAAAATTGCCCCATGAGCACTGGATTTATCCTGCTTTGCATTTACGGGATTGGCGTTGTTGTCGCGACTGGCATCATCTTCCCCCTGACTCGCGATCAGAGCCTGTTAGTAAGATGGATTTCGTCATTTCTTATCGGTATAACCTGGCCCTTGAGCCTACCGGTTGCCTTGCTACTCTCAATGTTCTAATTGAAATAACAATGATCTATGCCACAGTTGATTTGAAATAAGCCGCTATAATTACGGCGGGTTATAAAACAAATAGGAGGATGTATGTATCACTCTATTTTGGTGCCTGTGGACATTTCAGATCCTGAGTTTACCCAACAAGTCATTGCACATGTTGAGGCACAGGCAAACATTACTGATGTCGCTCACGTTCATTTCCTGACGGTCATTCCGACGTTTCCTTATTATGCCTCTCTAGGGCTCGCCTATTCAGGGGAAGCTCCAGATCAAGAGCAGATTAAAAACGAAGCATTATCCAAACTTTCAGAACTTATTGATAAGTTTGATATTCCAGCGGATAGGATCAAAAAGCATGTAGCCTCAGGCTCCCCTAAAGATGAGATCCTGAGAATTGCCGATTCAATCCGGGCAGACTTGATTATCATTGCATCACATCGGCCCGGCATAATGACTTATTTACTGGGTTCAAATGCTGCGGCAGTAGTCCGCCACGCAAAATGCTCCGTTCTTGTGGTCCGTTAATAGTTATCATGCATAACCCGAACTGAGCTATTCCCTGTACTCACAAGAAACCTCGCTGCTTTGGTGAGGTTTCTTTGCTGCTATTCGTTCACTATTTGGGGGCGACAGAACATATATAGGGTTGATAACAAATCTGATCACAATAAAGTATTAAACGGGGTTTCAACAATATTTAGCAGATATACAATATTGCTTGTTTATTCTCCTGCTTAGCTGACGATGGGCAGCTCAGACCAACGAGTTGTATAGGCAGGCGATAACATTTTGCGTTTCATTTGCCATGCTTTCTGGATACCTTGTCCGGCAAACCAGACCTTACCCTTGCCTGATTTATTTATCCCATCCAGTACTTCCATCAGCGCTGCACTGTTAGCCTTTGGCTGGTTATCATCAAAAAGCCCCAATTGCACAGTTCCCTGGCTGTAAAAATCACCTAGCATTACCCCGCCCTTTTGATAGCGATGTCCATCTTTCCATATCGCATCAAGACATCTTAATGCCGCGGCTATAATGTCGCGTGAATCTTGGGTGGGAATATGCAGTTTAGTGCTTACAACATTCCCGTAATATGGGCCATCAGATGCAAACGGGCTGGTTTTAATAAAGGCGGCTATCTGCCTACAATATTGATGCTCGCCACGCAGCTTTTCAGCAGCACGAACGGCATATTCGCAGATAGCCTCGCGCATAGCCTGATAATCCGTGATCTTCTCACCAAAGGATCGGCTGCATATTATCTGCTGCTTGGTTGGGATAAACTCTTCAAGCTCTAGGCACTGCTCGCCATTAAGTTCTCTGACGGTTCGCTCTAACACGACATTAAAGTTTTTACGCACAAACTGAGAATTCATATCGGCCAGCTGTAATGCCGTATTAATACCAAGTGAATTCAGTTTGTTGCCAATACGGTGACCAATTCCCCATATATCCTGTACTGGCGTTATCGCAAGCAACTTACGCTGCCTGAGGGGATCGGACAAATCCAGCACGCCTCCGGTCTTACTCCACTGTTTTGCCGCGTGGTTAGCCAGTTTTGCCAGTGTTTTCGTCTGGGCTATCCCTACACCAACAGTAAGGCCGGTACACTGCAATACACGCTGGCGAATATCTCGGCCAAATTGCTCCAAACTTATGCAATTCTGTACGCCGGATACCTTCAAAAACGCCTCATCGATTGAATAGATCTCTGTCACTGGAGACATCGCTTCCAGCACGGTCATAACCCGATTCGACATATCAGTATAAAGTTCATAGTTGCTGCTGAATGTAAAAACACCATATCGCTGAATAAGCTTGCGCAGTTGGAAGTAAGGTTCACCCATTTTTACCCCAGCCAATTTCGCTTCACGATTTCGCGCAATGACACAGCCATCGTTATTAGAAAGTACGACTATCGGCTTACCCTGCAAGTCCGGCCGGAATACTAACTCACAGGATGCGTAAAAGAATTCACATCAGCGAGGGCAAACATGTGAAGCCTCATTAATAACGTATCTCACAACACCGAACGTTTCTAAACCATCACCACCATCATTCAGAATGATAGGGATATAATTTGGATTCATGGCTTCCAGTTGCGCAGCCGGATGCAGACACAGTTTTTTCACTGTTAATTCCCCACTGATCGCCGCAATAATAATGTCGCCATGCTTTGGTGTAACACTGCGGTCAACAACCAGCAGTGAGCCGTCATAAATACCCGCACCAATCATAGAATCTCCTGATACACGGACAAAATAAGTCGCGGCTGGGTGAGCAATACATAACTCATTCAGATCCAGTGGTCGTTCTGTGTAATCCGCAGCGGGATTCCCATATGCACTCATTTGGACCATATCTTGTTAATTCTCCACAAACACCTAGTGGCTTGAACGCTCCCCCACTAGAACCTTAAATAAAACGGCTGCCACATCATCAATACTGTTTTTATATACAGTATTTCGAATTGTAGGCACAGATCAAGCGGCTTGTTAGCTACCAAGCCAAACGCGTTGAAATCTGAAAGAATTTAGTTAAAGGATCTGAGACACAATAGATAGCATGATATCTAATAAGTCATTAACCCCCTCCGGTTAGAGAGGGGGCTGATTTTATTAAAGGCCTTTTGATTTCAAAAGCTCAATATGGTTTACATACAATTTAACCGGGTCAATTTCACTACTGACCATGCCAGCTGTTTGGTTAACGGCATCTACATGATCTAACTTATAATCCGAACGAATCACTTTACCTAGGTGCATACTATAGCGCCCGACCATACCATCATTCTGGTAACGCTCTTTGGTGAACAAAAGAGATAAAGCAACCAATGAATGGTGCAGTGGGTCGAGGTTGTTCATGCCTTCAGTGAGTGGGTTATAGCCCAGATATCCTCCCCATGAATAATAGTAAACCCCATTATCAAACTCCTTCCCTTCGCCTCCCCAAACTTCGGGTAAACCCTGTGGATATTGAGTATTAAACTTGGCGACATTCTCTGTGGTCAGTGCATTAATAGATTCCATAAAATCCTGAGGCAAGAAAGGCTTCCCGCTCAGCAGGGAAACAAATGCACCAAAAGCAGACATGATAGTGTTAACAATTTGCTCAGGAAGACGATCAGGCGTCAAGGCAGAGCGAACCAGATCGGCAATTTCCGAGCCATGGTTAACCCCATTCACGGAAGTAACAGAAGCCACCAGCTCTGGGTGTGTTGCGGCAACATAGCGGCATGCTAATGGCCCTTGGCTGTGGCCAATGAGATTAACTTTTTTCGCCCCGGTTTTTGCCATGACTTCTTTGATAAATTTAAGTAATTGCTCACCACGGACTTCGTTACTGTTGGTTGCGGAAATCGTGGCAATAAATACATCTGCGCCTGCTTTTTTCAGTGGCTCCTCAACACCATAAAAGTAAGGATAAATCCCGGCTATTTTATCAAAACCAAATAAGCCATGAACTAACACTACTGGATATTTCAAAGTTGAATTTGTAGACATAATAGATAAACACCTTTTAGTTGAACAAAAAAAAGCCGAGAAATTAATCATCGGCTTGGAGAAATAAATCACCGCCAGCGATATCTCACGACGGTGTAGGATTCAGTAAAATAACTGTTTGCTTGTGTAGCCGCTGCGCCAAGAAAATGTTAGCGATGTCAGCTGGTCTAAAAACTGTATTTCCGATTATCTGTTTTGACACCCCCTATATAACAAAAAACCCCGCCGAAGCGAGGTCTCGATGACAAGATATAGGCTATTGACTACATACCACAGTTATCACACTAATACATTTTTTGCGGACCTCACTAATGTTTTATCATAAATATCTATTTTTTGTTACCGAGCTAGTAGCAACTGGCTGATTAACCAAAGTAAAGCCGCCCTATCCTTGGTACTGCAATTGAAACCTGCTGGCCTTTGCTCTAAGGCGGTGAGTAATAAATGCATTCAGTTTATGAATACAACTTTACTAACAGATTAATGCAATAAATATCATTAAAATAAAGCCCAGCACACTCATGAAAGCATTCATAAGGCCTATTGATTAATCGTTTAAATTAGATGTGATATTTAATAATGCCATTAGAGGCATTGGACTTTTTTATTTACCTGGCATGGAGCATTTATAGATTATTAGGTAGGCGAGATCTATTTTCAGTATCTAACTGTAATTTCATTGAAAGAATCGCGGTAGTTAATTTAAAGACAAGGAATCTTTTGTGATGATAAAGGGTATTTTGGTAGCACTCAGTGCATTTACCGCAGTTTCGCCTGCATTTGCAGACAATAATATTAATTTGAATTCGGACAGTATTAAAACCAGTATCGCTCTCGGATTCTTGGGCGGCGAATCTAAAGAGTATGTCTACGACACGGATAATGGACAAAAGTTAAGTGAGTTAAATTGGAAAATTAAAAACACAGCCATCATTAAAGGAGATATCTCTTGGGATGCCTTTAATTGGTTAACATTAAATGCCCGCGGCTGGACATCACTCGCCTCCAGCTCGTCGGGTATGGATGACTACGATTGGTTAACCCCAGGGCAGTCTAATTGGTCGCACTGGTCTACTCATCCAAATACACAACTGAACCATGCCAACGAGTTTGATGTGAATGTAAAAGGCTGGGTTCTAAATACGCCTGAATATCGTGTTGGAACAATATTCGGTTATCAAAAAACCAGATTTAGCTGGGCAGCATCTGGAGGGAGCTATAGCTATAATAACGGTGCAAGGACTGGTAACATCCCTCCTGACGCACCAGTTATAGCTTACAATCAGCAGTTTAGCATGCCCTACTTAGGGCTGGCTGGTATGTATCGCTATCAAGATTTTGAATTTAATGCATTATTAAAATTTAGCCCTTGGGTTACTGCAAAAGATAATGATGAGCATTATGCTCGCAGTCTTACTTTTCACGATAAAAGCAATAATTCACGCTATTATTCCACCACTGTTGATGCCGGTTATTACGTAACACCTAACGCCAAAGTTTATACAGAGCTAAGCCTCAGCAAGTATGAGGAAGGTAAAGGCGGCTCTGAAATCATCGATAGAACCACTGGGAATAAAGGCTATGTCGGTGGTGATGCTGCTGGCATAGAAAATATGAATTATACAGTATCTGTTGGCATGCAATATAGATTCTAAGTGGAGGCCAAACCATCAGACTGACCTTATATTAATAACTCATCGATATAGTCAGCCCCAAATAGAGAATCTCTAAAACCTTGCTAATGCAGGGTTTTCATTGTGATTTCCTGGCCTTAATTACTTATAGCTTAATTTTCCGCCTAACAGAATATATGAACACTCAGATAACGCTGCAGGCCTCTTTCTACTGAAGAAAAAATCATATTTTACTCATTTAGTTAAAGGGAACCTATCCTCAGAAATTTACACCCCTTAAAAATAAAATAGCCGGTTATGCACAAACCCGTGCAATCGCATTAATTCCCGCCAACAATGCAGCTAAATCTAATGAGTGTGGATGTATTCCACGGCCAGCAATCCATTCAACAATCAATGCTAGCGCTGACAATATCGTAGCGATATATTACTGTATTTAGTCGTGGATCAAGTATGCTTATTGCCATGTTCTACTTGGATGAGACAAATGCGAGCATAAATTCGAGCGCAGATGTTTTATCGCTATAGCCCAATCATAGTCACTTTATGTGACATAAATTTTCAGCCCCAAGACTCCTCAAAAAAATGATTATTTACCCTCACTGTTTACCTGCTTTTTTTGATTTAACGTAAAGTGCCGAGAATAGAAAATAAATATAATTTTCCCAAATAATCATGTAGGAGATGCGGATGAAAAAAATAAAAATAGGGATGAATGTTTTTGATGCTGCACTGATGCGAATAGATTGGGTTTTCGATTCATTCAATCAAGTCTGTCTATCTTTTTCTGGTGGCAAAGACTCTACAGTGTTACTTCATTTGGCAGCGGCTGTTGCACGAAAGAAACGACAAAATTTCTCTGTGCTCTTTATTGACTGGGAGGCTCAATATTCGCTCACCATTAGTCATATTCAAGCCCTAAAAACAATGTATAGCGATGTTATTAGTCAGTTTTACTGGGTTGCTTTGCCATTAAAAACCGTCAACGCAGTCTCTCAATATCAGCCTGAATGGATAGCTTGGGAGCCGGGGCAGCATTGGGTTCGCCAGCCCCCCGCAGAGGCGATTACTGAGCAGAATTATTTCCCTTTTTATCGTTATCCAATGACATTCGAGGAGTTTGTTCCTGCATTTTCCAACTGGCTGGCTGGCGGAAAGAGTTTGGCATCACTTATCGGTATCAGGACCAGTGAATCACTCAACCGCTATCTGGCCTTAACCTCTCAGAAGAAAATTAGGTTTGCTGAAGATAAACCCTGGACTACTGCATCTACCGAAGGGTTTAGCTACACATGTTATCCATTATACGATTGGCAAACACAGGATATCTGGGCCTTCAATGCTCGCTCAAAACTACCTTATAACGCCCTATATGACCTAATGTATCGTGCTGGCGTTCCCCCTCGGAACATGCGTGTCTGTGAGCCGTTTGGCCCGGAACAGAGAATTGGTTTATGGCTATTCCATATTATTGAACCCGATACCTGGGAAAAAATGTGTCTGCGCGTTAATGGCGCTCACTGTGGCGCTATTTATGCCAACCAAAGTGGTGACTATTATGCGTTGAGAAAACAAGTCCGTAAGCCTGAACATTATACTTGGCGAAGTTACGCCCTCTTTCTTCTCGATAATATGCCTCAGAAAACAGCCGACCATTACCGCAATAAGATCTTCGTTTACCTCCGCTGGTTTAAGACCAGAGGTTATCCAGATGATATACCAGATGCACAAGATAACGATCTGGGTTATCGGGATATACCTTCCTGGCGCAGGATCTGTAAGACAATTATAAAAAATGATTTTTGGTGCAAAGCACTCTCATTCAGCCCTACAAAATCAGCCCATTATGAGCGTTACTGTAAAAACATAGAGAAAAAAAGAGCGGAATGGAGAATATTGTAATGTCATCAAAAATAACCAAAATTCTAATTGAATATCTTGAGTCTATTGACGACCTTCATCAGAAAATAAAGGCTATTAATGAACTAAGACACCTAATTCACGAACATAGCCCGTTTTATGATGAGCCTGTTGATTGTGTTGTCTGGGTTAAAGCCAGTTCAATTGAAGCCAATGACTATAATCCTAATGTGATGGCTACAGTAGAAAAAAAACTGTTAACCCGCTCTATAGAGCTTGATGGCTTCACTCAGCCAATTGTCGTGTCATCGGAAGAGGCTAAACATATTGTTGTTGATGGGTTTCATCGCCATCAGGTCGCTAACTCACACCCATCACTCAATAAACGTTTGAAAGGCTATTTACCTGTCACGCGAATAAATAGAGAACGACAAGGAGAAAGAGAACGTATTAGCGCAACTATTAGGCATAACAGAGCCAGAGGTAAACATCAGATTACAGCCATGTCGGATATTGTGCGTGACCTTTGTCGTTTGGGCTGGAAGGATGACCAAATAAGTAAAGAGCTGGGAATGAGCCTTGACGAAATCCTTAGACTGAAACAGATCACCGGCCTTGCTGAGCTTTTTGCAGATACCGAATTTAGTGAAGCTTGGACAGTAGAGTAATTATTTACTTTCCCTTAATCAATTATCCCCCGTTTTCGCCGAGGTGCGACTAATGCGCCTCGGAGGCCGGAGAGTGCTGACGGGTATTCTGTTTATAATCGATTAAACTGATTTAGCCATAAAATTTGCAAAGAGAGAAGGTGCGAGTTAGCCAACATGATATGGGCTGGCGCAATCTATATAAATTATCTTATTTGTTTCCACCTCGAGCCAGCCTGCTAATATCCGTTTTTTCCAAAATGGGCTTTTTATAGCCATAACGCACTGCATTCAGCATAGCCCTCCCCATATCTTCAGTTGTCAGAATAGCATCCGGGAACATCCGCTTCAAAAGAGGAAGTACAGGTGCCATCAACTGATATAAAATTCGATAACTTGCTGTTTTAGAACGGGCACCATTCAGCGGTTGTATCACTGCCGGGCGAAACATCCATGCTGAAGCAAAGCCCAGTTTCAGGATCGCATTCTCTGTTTTTCCTTTAACACGCGCCCACATGCTTTTACCCTGTTCAGAGCTATCTGTACCCGCGCCTGACACATAGATAAACGCCATATCAGGGTTTAATTTCACCAAACGGGACGCTATTTTGAGCGTTAAATCATACGTGAAATGGCTGTATTTCTCTTCAGACATACCGGAGGAGCTAATACCCAAGCAGTAGAAACACGCATCATAGTGGCTATTAGCATCACCTGATTCTGGAATCTCAGTCAGATCGGGCGTCACGAATTGTACCAGTTTAGGGTGGGTAACTGGCAGAGATGAGCGTACAACCGCCGTCACATGATGCACATCTTCCGCCAGAAGACATTCACGCAAAACACCTTGCCCCACCATGCCAGACGCACCATAAATCAAAATATTCATATACACACTCCCAGTATTTTAAAATCTGGGGGATTTCCCCCCAGATTCTGTCTATACAAATGTCTCAGATATAAAACTTATCGGATTTTATCCATCCAGAATATATTCACCGGCAATAAAGCTTAGGCGATCGTTTTATACTCAAGGTAAGACTTAATGCCATATGTGCCATTCTCTCTGCCAATACCTGACTGTTTGACACCGCCGAATGGCGCAAATGGCGTGTGACTGAAAGCATTAATGGAAACTCCTCCGGTATCCATTTGCTCTGCGACTTTTCGCGCGCGATCGACATCTTCGCTACTAACATAGCCGGCAAGCCCATACGGTGAATCATTAGCTATTTCAATCGCTTCCTGTTCAGTTTTATAGGACATTACACAGAGTACCGGCCCGAAAATTTCTTCCCTTGCGATTGACATATCATTAGTGACATTCACAAATACCGTCGGTTTTACAAAATTGCCGCTTTCCAGACCTTCAGGATGACCTAGCCCGCCGGTGAGTATTTCAGCCCCCTCTTCAATACCTTTCTGAATATAGTCTTGAACCCGCTGATACTGTTTTTGCGATACCATTGGCCCGATAGCTGTATCCGATTCTTCTGGTAGCCCAACTTTAATCTGTTCGACAGCCTGTTTCAGCGCCAATGTGATTTCATCGCGACGGCTTTCTGGCACCAGAATTCGCGTGCCAGCGACGCAGGCTTGTCCACTGTTCATGAAGCCAGCGGAAAGAATAAATGGCATCGCTTTATGTAAATCGGCATCATCGAGAACAATGTGCGCTGACTTACCACCGAGCTCAAGCGTCACCCTTTTCAGGGTAGCAGCCCCGGCACTCGCGATATGTTTCCCAATCGCCGTTGATCCAGTAAATGAAATTTTGGCGACGCCAGGATTCCGGGTTAATTCCTCACCAACGACATCGCCCCGCCCATTAACAATATTGATAAGCCCAGCAGGTAATTTGGCAGCATCAACGCACTCCATGATCAGCTGGGTCTGAAGAGCGCTCATTTCACTCGGCTTAGTCACAACCGTACACCCAGCGGCAAGAGCCGCCGCTGTTTTATTACAGAAATATAAAATATTGGCATTCCAGGGGGTGATATGCCCTGCCACGCCCACCGGATGCAGAGAAACTTCAGTCTGCCCCACCATTTCCTTAAACGGGATATGTGGCAAGCTTGCTTTGGCACTTAGAATGGCGTCCGCAGAGGCTTTTACCAAGAACTGCGCCATTTGTACTGGCCCACCGTACTCTTCCACTAAGGCTCGTACATGGTCATCCCCCCGAGCCACTATGGCATCATGGAGCCGGTGAAGATATTCAGCCCGTTCTTCAATCGTGGTGCGGGAATATGCTTTGAATGCGGCTTTCGCTGCAGCAATTGCCCGTCGCGCATCCTCTTCATTGCCCAGTTGAACGGTACCTATGACTTGGTTAGTCGACGGATTTACGAGTTCAAACTTCTCCTGTCCAATCGAATTTACAAACTGCCCATTAATGTAATGTTGCGTAATGTGTTTCATCATATTCTCCCGACTGGAGTGATTGGTTGTGTAGCCAGAGCATCGAATAATAGATGCAATCTTTTCTATAAAACTGATTAGTCAGTCATTTATTGAGTAAAAAAATATAGCCTACATTCCCAGTGTCCGCCAAAATGCCCGGAAGCCATTCAGAGTATATTCCTCTGCTTTTTCCGGTTCCTTAACCGCAAAATCGACCGTTGTTTCTGCCAGTGACGCCATAATGGCAGTGATAAACCCGACGTTCTGACAGAGATCGGATTTACCGAGTTCAGACAGTACTTGGTTAACTGCGTCAAACATAGACATCGACTGCTGGCGAGTATCCTCAGTGATAATTCGAGAAGCCGACAACTGCTGCAGTGCAGCCCGACGCTCAGGTTGATTACAGGCCCATACAGTATAGGACTGCCAAACATGGAAGGCCTTTTCTTTTATATCTGCCTGCAAAGGAAAAGCCTGTAACAGTGCGTCCGCGACGTCTGTTTTAATATGCAGATAGAGCTGATTGAAAAGTGTCACCTTATCCGGAAAATACGTGAATAAAGAGCCGGTTGAGATGCCTGCTTCTTTGGCGATTAAAGCCGTGGTTGCACCAAGCCCCTGGCTGGCAATGATACGGACAGCAGAATCCAAAATAGCTCTGCGCTTATCCTCGTTTAGTGGCCTTGCCATAACATTCGCCTTCCATAATATTCGCCTTAAATGAGTGATTAGTCAATCATACATGTGTCAGATAAAAAATCAACTCAATGTTGCCGGTATTGGAGCAATCTCTGGAGTAATGATGGCCAACAAGTAGGTAATAAGGGCTACCGGGCTACTGGTACTTAGCGTCACAATTTTGTCGCTATAACACAGTTATTAGTGTTAGAACATACGACTATCGAACTATAAAGCCTATAAAATCAGGTAAAACACTTAGTGCTAATACCCTTAAAATTACTTATAACTTATTACGTTCAATTTCAGGAGGTAGCGTTTATGAGTTTTACTGTTGGAAATTCTTTTTTTACTGCAAATATTAGCGACAATAAAATAAATGAATTATTTACTAAAGACTCTATGCCGCATATGACACTATGGGAGAAAATAGTGAATTACTTTTTCCCTACGGGGCAAGGTGAGGCATTACTATGCTTACATAAATTATGCAACCCCACAATTGATCTCACAAATAAAGATATAGAAGAAATATTTTTTAGGTTAAAAGAGCTAGCCTCACCTGGATACAAAGACAGATTCTGTAATGACCATATTGACAGTTCAACTACTGGGAAGTTACACATAAAAGGTGATGGCGGTGATGACTTATTGTATATCGAACAAAATGGTGAATTATGTAATTACACTATTTTAGATCAAACATTTATTTTTGATACTCCGCTAATCAAAACAGCCTCTCAAGAGACTCACTTCGACAATGAGGTATTATCCGTAACCTTCAACCACTGGCCACAGCCCTCTCCAAACCCTAATGTAAAATTTATGATAAACGAAAAAGCATGTATTTCATATCAGGGAAGGGATATCACGCTAAATTATACAGATATTTATGACAAACTAATTAGAGATGTCAAGAATATTAACCAAGGTGATAAATTTGACATGTGGAAAAAGGAAGAGAGGACCACCTATCTGTCAGCAGCCATTAATAAACAAATAGATAATGCTTGTATTAAATCAGGTGTTAAAATGTCTATTGAAGATAAGACAGCTATCTTTAGTTCTGCCCATGGATATCTTTTTGATGAAAAGTTAAAACTCGATATTTCATGTGCACAGTCCTCAATAAAACATTGTGTATTAACATATATTAATGGAGAAAGTAAAATAAATGAACTATTTGAAAAAGATCTGCAAGAAAAAAACAGAGTTGTATCAGAGATAGTTAATAGAGTCAGTGACCGTATTTATGAAGATATATTTAATGCGAAAAATGGTTTAATTGAAGAATTAACATCTCATGTGCGTACTTCTTGTGTGCATTATGCCAGCTCAACAAATTCTGAATCTCACTAAATGCTGTTTTATTGCAGCATAAAAAAACCGGGCTTAATTGCCCGGTCGGTTTATCTATACTCTTCAGCCACCCAATCCTGACCATTAACCGTATTATTGGACCAGGTGCCGTACACACCGGTGCTATAGCCGTCTACCGAGGCCCGAGCGCTGTAGCCTGACAGCCGTGATTCTGTTCTGCTTTTGCTGTTACTCTGAGTGCGCAGTTGATCTTGGGAATCGCGTGAGCGGTTATGGCCGCCTTCATTATGTAGCCACTGGCTTCCGGGCGCTCGATCATCAGCTCCCGCGACAATACGCCCCTGCTGAATAAACTCACCATCAGACAGGCCACTAAAGGTGCCTATCCCCCCATAAGTAAGAGTACCGCCGGTGCAACGGGAAGAGGGGTAAGAGAATCAGCCCTGACATGGCGGAAGGTATGACGACCTGAAAGGTTGCTGATTTATTTAATCTATTCATAATTTAAATGTATTTACCCATAGCTATACCTGCCGAAGAGTTGTGTTCCTCGGAATTTTATTAAATCAATCCAAGCCATATTAGTTATGGTTATTGATGTATTTGATAAAACACCAGCAGGTTTAAGTGTGATTTCCAATAAATGCATTAACGCACCATAAATCAGAGACTTTATGGTTGATATAAGAGGTATCCGTTTGTTTGTGGGAAATATCCTAAGACAGAAATGTTTTATTTTTAATTCGTTACCAATCATTGAATTATAATAAGAGCGGAAAGGTAATATAGCATTTAACTTCCCTATTGAATGGCTATAAGTCACACCCGCCCGTCAGCGCCGATAGGAGTACAGGAAAAATACCCGATTAAATAATTAGATTAATACATTCTTCTTATACTGTTGTCGAAATCGACTATGATTAAATTTAGAGCCGTTAACCCAAGACTCAAATGTTAAGTTTTAAAAAATTTCTTTCGTCTAAATAGTATATGGAGCATACATGGACATTGACCCCAAATCTCCTCGAACTATAAAAGCCCCCAGTTATCTGGATGCTCTTATTCCCATCGTCTCATTGATTGTGCTGGTTGGGGCTTCTGTTGCCTTGTTCGGCCTTAATGCTGTAAATGGCCCACTGCAAGTGGCCATTATTATCAGCACAATGATAACTTCAATCATCATATTAAAAAATGGTCATAGCTGGGATGCTATTTCTGAATCAGGGCGTAAAGGTATTGCAACTGTCTCCGGCGCAATATTTATTCTTTTCTCCGTCGGCGCGTTGATCGGTACTTGGAATATGTCCGGTACCATTCCTACGATGGTGTATTACGGTATTGTGATGATCACGCCTAATTGGTTTTACCCTATTGCCTTTCTCGTCTGTATCGGGGTATCACTGAGCATTGGCAGTTCCTGGACTACTGCCGGTACTCTGGGCGTTGGGCTCGTCGGTCTGGCTAATATGCTGGGTTTATCGCCAGAAATAACAGCTGGCGCAGTAATTTCCGGGGCTTACGTAGGTGACAAAGTTTCACCGCTATCAGAAAGTACTGTACTTGCCGCACAATTAAATGGGGTAGAACTGTATAAACATATTCGAACACAACTCTGGACCACTGTCCCGGCAGCGTTAATTGCTCTGATTGCATTTATTGTGTTGGGCATGAATCAACACAGTGCTTTTGATGTGACGGTCACCAATAATGAAATGACCCGCTTCAATGAGTTATTCCATATTACGCCATGGAACTTGCTGCCTCTGTTCTTTTTGCTGACATTATCGATATTGAAGGTGCCCGCTTCTCTGGCCATCATGAGTTCGGCCTTACTCGCGGGCATCATGACTTCTTTTATGCAACCACAGGTTATTCTGCGTTTTATTGCTGAACCGGATATTGCCACACCACTACTTGCCATTAAAGCTATTTGGCTTGCTATGGCCACCGGCTTTCAAGAGAACTCTGGCATTGAACAGATCGACGCCCTACTTTCGCGCGGTGGTATGGACAGTATGTTACTCACCATCTGGTTAATTATTGGTGCCGTCACTTTCGGGATCATGGTTGATGACTTTGGCCTGCTGAATAAACTGGTGACACCGCTACTGTTGCGGGCCAGAACCGTCGGGCGCTTAATTGCATCCGTGGTTGCCACCGCTATTGGGCTGAATATTGCCGCTGGCGATCAATATATTGCTCTGCTGTTACCCACTCGTCTGTATCGAGCTGAATTTGCCAAGCGTGGGTTAGCACCGGAAAACCTGTCACGAGCAGTCTCTGACGCAGGTATTGTTACCTCACCCTTGGTCCCGTGGAACTCTTGTGGCGCTTATATGGCAGCCGTTTTAGGCGTATCAACGATGGCCTATATGCCGTTTGCTGTGTTTAATATTGCCGCACCATTGATCACTCTGGTGCTAGGTATAACCGGTTTTAATATCCGTCACATCCCCATTGCGGCACCAGAATTAAAAGAAAGTGAGCACAACAGTAAACCAATACAATAACCATAAATATTCCCACCCAGTGTGGTCCATCGATATTAATCCATAAAAAGCCCCAAGTATGAGGCTTTTTATGGACTAATTTTTCACGATACAGAAAGTGAGTCTGTTGTTGTTAATGCTTTATTTACAGCGGATAACGTAATATTGCATTCAGATCAGCGCCATGGGGTAGATCTGCAGTTCGCACCGCCAACACTCGACCTCCGGTTGCCAAAGTGCGTTTCGCAATCTCATCAACGATGCCGTAACTCACCTCATCACCATCGAATGAAATTATCCCCTCGTCATCTATAACACCACTCACGTTGCTATCAATATTAATCAATAGTAAATCAATAGCACCAAAGGTGGCTGCACGCGCGGCATCGGATAAATCCTGCGTAACTCGCCGCTCGCGTTCGCGTGCTTCAAAACGTACTTTCAGCGCACTCAACTGTGCTTGATAATAACGTTCTAATAATGGACGAACCTGAGTAACTAATTCAGATACACCCAGATGTTCTGCATTACTGGAAAACGTTTCATCAGTAAGATTAGATAACGAGTTAGTTGAGCGATAGATAGAAGCCAAAGGTTCGGTGCTAACGAGAATAAGCGGGTAATCATGGTTAGCAAATATAGGTCTCAATGCTTGATCTATTTTGCGCGTATACTGTGCCAGTCGAACCTTATGATGAACCGCACCATGGTGGTGATCATTTAATGATGCATCCCCCATAGCATCACGTTTATGAGATGGCATGTTAGGGACCGCAACCTCTACCGCCGGCACATCAGCAAAAAACTCAATAAGGCGGGCCTGATTTTCAGACAAAGCTAATATATAAGCTGAATGAGGGAATGTGAGTGCTCGTAGTAAAGGTTTAAGATAGAAACGATCGCTAATCTCAAGCCGATTAGGTAACTCATTGGCTAAACGATAAGTTAAAATATTGTCTGGCGTGGCCAGAATTGCCAAGCTACGTGCATGCAAATCCCAAAACTCAGGATCTTCCAACACTGAATAAAGTTCTTCCTCCAACAGTGCAAGACGACGTTTGTCCAAACCTTTATCAGCAACCTGCAACAATGCCGCCTTGATAAAGTTACTTAACTGAATTTTACTGCTTTCCAGTTTTTGGCGTTGCGGAGAGGTTTCAAGGTAAATAGAGATACAAGCATCTGAACGAACGTCAGATAGGCGGGAAAACTCTTCACGGCCTGGAATATCAACGTGTAGCATAAACTACCTCGCAAAATTACAGTGAATTGTGCAATGTGATTTTAATCAGTTCACATCACTGGAACAGCTATCTTTATTGTCGGTAAGGCTATTCACAGAGTCAGTGTGAGTTTTTAGTATAGTTATTTTTTTACTCACCGCGTAATAAGTTCTACACTTCATTTTTAATCAGATAATTAAAGAATAACTCGCGATATAACAAGCCAATTGCAGCTCACTAAAAGAGATGAAATACCAATTTTAGTTGTTTGGTAACTAAAAAACCTGTCGGTTATTCTGATTCTACTTAATGCTTAAATATTAATGGCCGCATAAGTATTATTCGTTACTCTATCAGCTATCGTTTCGCTTATTTTTGACAGATAAATTTCTCTTATTCACTTCTAACAATAAAGAATTGTGGTATCAGTGGGTACTTCTCGCAATCCATAAATGAGCCTTGCGATAATGATATTTACTTTTGATGAGTTAATTGTCCGGTCTTTGACAAATAACCTAGGCAGCAATAGTGCAAAAAAACCGGGCTTAATTGCCCGGTCGGTTTATCTATAATTTCTTAGCCAATATTAGAAGTTATATTTAACCCCTAACATCACCGCCGTATCGCTGTAGCCTTTATTGCCCACTTGTTGGCCGACATTGCCCCAGACATTCACCTTTTTGCTTAACTGGCCTTCTACACCCAGTTTCAACTCAGCAATATTGGCCGCACCATCCTGCTTCACGGTGATGCCATCCATGGTGGTGCCAAAGTCTTTGGTGTTGTGGATCCAGTTAGCTTCCACAAAGGGCTGGAATTCCCGGTCCTTGCCTTTATCCTGATCGGCATAACTGTTCATAAAGGCTTTTACCCCTAAACGGGTTTGAATATTGCCATTACCTTCGCCAGAAACATTTGTTCCATTGGCTTCTTTATGGTCATCGGCTTTAACCCCCATCCAGGTGACCTGTGCTTTCGGCTGGATAAAGTAGCTGGCGCTTTTCGCTGCATTTTCACCCACTTTAAAGGTATAGCCGCTTTCCACCGAGGCGGTGACCCCTTTGGATTTATACTTTTCAACCGCTAAGTCCTGACCATTAACCGTGTTATTGAACCAGCTGTATTGCGCCCAGCTGTCCACATACAAGCCGGTTTTATCCGCACTGTTGGCATACCAGGTGCCATATACGCCGGTGCTATAGCCATCCACCGAAGCACGGGCACTGTAGCCAGACAACCGCGACTCAGTGGTGCTTTTACTGTTGCCGTAACCGGCCATCAACCCCAGATGGAAACGATCTGCACCATTGTGGCTCCACTGGGCAATATCGCCACCCAGTTGCATCACATAACGGTTACTTTGGGTGCGCAGTTGGTCTTGGGAATCGCGCGAGCGATTATGCCCACCTTCGTTACGTAACCACAAGCTGGTAACTTTCTGCTCACCGGTCAGCGCATCAATATAGTGGGTTTCCCCCAAACGGTCATGCAGGCGGGTAACAAACATATTATTGGCCGCGGCAAGGTTAGCACTGTAGCCACTGGCTTCCGGGCGCTCGATCATAGGTTGCGGTGTTCCCAAAGAGTCTACTGGTGGTAGTGATATTTCTGGCAGCTCGACTATTGGGGATTCGGGTATTTCTGGCAGCTCGGCTATTGGGGACTCGGGTATTTCTGGCCGCTCAACTATTGGGGGCTCGGGTGCTTGAGGAGCACCGGGGCCTGGCATACTTGTGCGGATAGCATTACTCAGATACCAGTTAGCCTCATTACTGCCGATACCACGCTCTAAATAATAGTCATAAGCTCCGGCGACAATACGCCCACGTTGAGTAAATTCGCCATCAGAATTACCGGCAACAGTAATCAGCTCAATACCATTAAGTGTCGGTGCGCCGCTGCCACCCAGATTGTTTACCTGCACATAGGTATTGCCGGAGGTATTGCCGCCGATAATCAATTTATCGGTGACAGAATCGTCATCTTCCAAAACTGAATTCATATTCAGCAGGCCATTATTGCCAATATAATCGCCGGTGATAGTTAAGGTGTTACCACCAATACCGCCAAAACTTACGGCCCCGCCATTATTGAGGGATTGAAGCGTTTGGTTGTAGCCATCCAAATCCAAAGTGCCATCCGAAGATGTGGTGTAATCCGACGTGGTACTGAAGACATTGTTCGCACCGGCTTTAAGGGCGCCGTAATTGATGTGAGTGGCACCGGTGTAACTGCTGGCCGCTGATAATGTCAAGACATGCGGGCCATTCTGTATCAGGCTACCCGTACCGGCGAGATTGAAATTCAGCGAGAAATCGGCGCTGCGCTGGAAAATTAACTCGCCTTCGTTTTGTAAGTTTTGAGTAGGCGATACAACGGTTGCCAGATCGTTAACGACTGTCTGACCTGCCAGTGTTCCACCTGAGCCAATTAAGCGGCTACCGTCATTAAAGGTGGTATTGTTGGTTATGCCACCTCCGTACAGAGTCTGTTCCCCACTGTTATTAAAAATGGTGTTGTTGGCCGTGCCAGTGACATGCTGGCTTCCATTGTTAACAAGGGTATCGTTAGCGACTCCCACACCGTGGATAATTTGACTTCCGCCGTAAAGGGTTGTGCTGTTGGCTGTACCTCTAATCTCCTGTCTACCACCGCTAATGGTGGTGATGTTGGCTATCCCGCCACCATAGATGGTTTGATACCCACCGGTTATCGTGGTGATATTAGCGATGCCTCCGTCATAGACACTCTGATACCCACCCGTAATAGTGGTGTCATGGGTGGTACCTAAAACATATTGATATCCACCGTTAACGGTAGAACCGTAGGTTGTTCCCTCTGGATTGACATGCTGATACCCACGATTAACCGTAGTGTTGTAGGCGATTGCGCCTCCATCGACAATCTGAGACCCACCGTTAGTGGTGGCATCTATCGCTATACCGCCTTTGTAGAGATACTGACGCCCACCGTTAATGATGGCATCTCTATCTATCCCCCCCTCCCTGACAGTCTGCTCCCCACCGTTAATGGTAACACCGTTAGCTAAGCCACCCCCTTGGACAGTCTGATATCCATCGTTAAGGGTACCGCCGTTAGCTATGCCACCATCCTTGATATACTGATACCCTTTGTTAATAGTGGTGCCATTGGCGACGCCACCATTATTGACGTTTTGGGTTCCATTACTGAGGATAGTATCGTTGGTTGTACCACCTTCGTTAACATTCTGAACTCCCTGAATATTAGCGGTAGTGCCGTTGGCAATACCGTTCATCCCAATATTTTGAATCTCTCTTTCATAAAGAGATTCACCAGAGACTTCTTGTTCGATAACATTTGGGGTAAATGCCATTAACGAGGGCGAGTTTAATACACCACAAATAAGAATGGCTAAAATGGTTACCTTTACTCGGAGATGTTGATGCCTTGAATCATCCCTGCAAACAACAGTTGCAGAGCGATTAATGTTTTTTTTATTCATATATGAAAAGCCTATAATTGAATTTTTTTGAATAAAATTCAGCTGGTGAAATAAAATGAAATAAGGTGAATTGTTTTTAATTCGTTAATGCATTGTGCTTAAATTAATTTATATGAGGTGCATAAACTATTATTTTGATAAAAATAAACTTGAAATTAACATGCACCATTTTTATGATCTAAATATAGTTATGCATTTGTTATTGTATAAACAGGGCTGGATGTATTTTTGATAATTGAATTTAATCTAATTCTTCTTGGCTTTATATGAGATATGGCCTTTAATTTGTAGGAAATGTCCTAACCAAATCATAGTTCCTCACAAATTATTATTCATCATTGGGTTATGAGGTGAGTTGGAGCAGAAACCAGCATTTTCTATTTCCATTAGGTGGTCAATAAATTGCATCTACCAGTCAGGCCTGTAGTCCCACACAGATGAATCATGAGCATCAATAAACTTTCATTCAGCAGCCAAAAATTCGAGTTAATCCGTTCACGTGTTTATCTGTGTGAAACGACCACATGCAGTGTTTGACCCATAGTGATATGGGATAAGTATCACGACTTAACATCATAGCCCTTCCTGCCAATGACCAAACTATTGACGTTAGAAGAGTGGGTGAAAGAAATAGTAAAAACAATAATGAGTTTTTTTTGTTAAAACAGAAAAAGTATTACTCTTTAACAAATAACGAGGGCAGCAATAGTGTAAAAAACAAAACCGGGCTTAATTGCCCGGTCGGTTTATCTATAATTTCTTAGCCAATATTAGAAGTTATATTTAACCCCTAACATCACCGCAGTATCGCTGTAGCCCTTATTGCCCACTTGCTGGCCAACATTGCCCCAGACATTCACCTTTTTGCTTAACTGGCCTTCTACACCCAGTTTCAACTCAGCAATATTGGCCGCACCATCCTGCTTCACGGTGATGCCATCCATGGTGGTGCCAAAGTCTTTGGTGTTGTGGATCCAGTTAGCTTCCACAAAGGGCTGGAATTCCCGGTCCTTGCCTTTATCCTGATCGGCATAACTGTTCATAAAGGCTTTTACCCCTAAACGGGTTTGGATATTGCCGTCACCCTCACCAGAAATATTTGTTCCATTGGCTTCTTTATGGTCATCGGCTTTAACCCCCATCCAAGTTACTTGCGCCTTTGGCTGGATAAAATAGCTGGCGTTTTTCGCTGCATTTTCACCCACTTTAAAGGTATAGCCGCTTTCCACCGAGGCAGTGACCCCTTTGGATTTATACTTTTCAACCGCTAAGTCCTGACCATTAACCGTGTTATTGAACCAGCTGTATTGCGCCCAGCTGTCCACATACAGGCCGGTTTTATCCGCACTGTTGGCATACCAGGTGCCATATACGCCGGTGCTATAGCCATCCACCGAAGCACGGGCGCTGTAACCAGACAACCGCGACTCAGTGGTGCTTTTACTGTTGCCGTAACCAGCCATCAGCCCCAGATGGAAACGATCTGCGCCATTGTGACTCCACTGAGCAATATCGCCGCCCAGTTGCATCACATAACGGTTACTTTGGGTGCGCAGTTGGTCCTGACTATCGCGCGAGCGATTATGCCCACCTTCATTACGCAGCCACAGGCTGGTAACTTTCTGCTCACCGGTCAGCGCATCAATATAGTGGGTTTCCCCCAGACGGTCATGCAGGCGAGTGACAAACATATTATTGGCCGCGGCAAGGTTAGCACTGTAACCGCTGGCTTCCGGGCGCTCGACCATAGGTGGCGAAGGTTCGCCAGGAACATAGGGCCCTGGCACAATCGTCGGAATAGAGCTACTCAAATACCAGTTAGCCTCATTGCTGCCGATACCACGCTCTAAATAGTAGTCATAAGCTCCGGCGACAATACGCCCACTTTGAGTAAACTCGCCATCAGAATTACCGGCAACAGTAATCAGTTCTATGCCGTCCAGGGTTTGTGCGCCACTGCCACCCAAATTGTTAATTTGTACATAAGTGTTGCCGAAGGTATTGCCGCCGATAATCAATTTATCGGTGACGGAATCGTCATCTTCCAGTACCGAATTCATATTGAGCAAGCCATTGTTGCCAATATAATCGCCGGTGATAGTTAAGGTGTTACCACCAATACCACCAAAACTCACGGCTCCGCCATTATTGAGGGATTGGAGCGTCTGGTTGTAGCCATCTAAATCCAGTGTGCCGCCAGTATGGGTGGTGTAATCCGAAAGGGTACTGAAGACATTATCAGCACCAGCTTTAATGCTGCCGCCATTAATAGTGGTTGCTCCGCTGTAGGAACTGGCAGTGGAAAGAGTCAGAGAATGCGGGCCATTTTGTGTCAGACTACCGGTGCCGGCGAGATTGAAATCCAGCGAATAATCTTCACTGCGCTGGAAAATTAACTCGCCCTCATTTTGTACAGTACCATCAGGACCTTCAAAGGTTCCCTGGTCGTTGATGACTGTTTGACCTATAAGCTTGCCTCCGGTAGTGACTGTTAACATACCGGTATTATTTATTGTTGAACCGTTGGCGATACCATCGCTTTGGATAGATTGATGGCTATTATCATTAATCGTGGTGTTGTTTGAGAAACCACCATAAATGACTTCTTGAAAGCTATTGCCATTCATTATGGTGCCGTTGACAACCCCCCCGACATGGATATATAGCTCCGCATCGTCATTCATGATGGTGCCGTAGGCAGTACCATATTCGGTGACAACTTGAGCTCCTTGAATATTCAATGTGGTGTTGTAGGCAATGCCACTCTCGTAGACATATTGTTGCCCACGACCATTAATAGTAGTGCCGTTTGCGATACCATTACCCCAGACCGTTTGCTGCCCAAGACCATAAATCGTGGTATTGTTGGCAATGCCGCCTGCTCGTATTTCTTGTCTGTCCCTGTCATTCAGAATTTCCCCGGTCACTTCCTGCCCGATAACCTCGGGAGTAAATGCCATGAGCGAGGGGCTACCTAATACACTGCAAATGAGAATGGCTAATGCTGATATCTTTGTACGCGGGTACTGATATATCAATTTTCCCCTGCAAATAGCAGTTACAGGGCATTTAATTTAATTGTTTTTTTTGCTCATATCTAAGAAGACCTTTAATAATAATTTCACTGGTGAAATAGAATGAGCAAAATATAACTTCATGATACTCATCGATAAATTAATTTTATTGAATTTTTGGCTGATATTTTTAAAGAAAATAAACCTGGAATTAACATATTTTCAATCAATTCAACCAAAATATCTTATATGTTTTTTATAATTATCTACATATATATAATGTACTATTTCCACATATTGAATTAACAATTTCAGAGCGGATATGAGATGCAGCCATTTATTTGTAGGAAATATCCCAAACTAAAAAGGGTTTTTCATTAATACATTATTCATCATCGTGTTATGAAGTGTATTAACATGGAAACTAACATTTGCTATTCCCATTGTGTGGCTAATAAGTTGTATCTACCAGTCGGGCCTGTAGTCCTACATTAATAAATAGTAAGCGTCAACAAACTCTCATTCAGTAGCCAAAAACTCGAGGTAATCCACTCGTGTTTTTATCTGTGTGAAACGAGCAAAACTAAGGGCGTGGCATTGCTCAAGCCATCGAAGCTAATAATTACATTAATCAGAAATTTGGCAAAATGCAGATTGAAGCTATTACCACAAAACATATTGCCGATTTTATTAATACCTATGCCGCAGTGGGTAAGAGTTTAATGGTGGTTAATTCACGGTCTGTTTTATCCGATGTTTCGCATTTATATTATGATCTAATGGCGCTAATTTCCCTTCTATTGAAATCGTAGCAATGAATATTTCGCTCCCCTAAATGGGTATAAATACTGAAGCATCACGTAAAAATGAGCGGCGAGATCGAACACTTTGGCGGCCAGTGTTCATCTAATAGCGTGGTTATCGATATACATGGCCACGGCCAAGTGCAGTGCAGTGCAGTGCAGTGCAGTGCAGTGCAGTGCAGTGCAGTGCAGTCATGATAGGACATTAGGGATAAAATAAGCTTCTACTAATTAGACAGTTATATATTTCTTTAGCCGGGTATCTTCGGGAGTATCCTTAAGTAGTGACCTTCTTTACCTTGCTAATTTGGCTATGCATTGACCATCCACCGTGCTAAATTATACCCAAATGGGTATAATTTGACGCATGGATTAGCGGATGAAACCACTTTATTGGGTTGGTAGTAGTAAGAAGGACCTTCAATCTTTACCTGAAGACGTACAGGATATTTTCGGCTACGGCCTTCATTTGTCGCAAATGGGGGGTAAACATTCGCAGGCTAAGCCATTAAAAGGCTTTGGTGGTGCTGGCGTATTGGAAGTTGTTGAAGATTACATCGGTGAGACTTATCGGGCGGTTTACACCGTCAAATTCGGGCATGCAGTGTATGTACTACATGCTTTCCAAAAAAAGTCCTCGTCAGGGATCACCACACCCAAACCCGATATGGATAAGATCCGCGAGCGGCTAAAAATCGCAGAGAGCCACGCTAAAGGAGCATAATATGAGCCATGATATTGAAGCCAGCAGCGGCAATATTTATGCCGATCTTGGTAAAGAGAATGCTGAAGAAATGCAGGTTAAGGCACAACTTGCCACTACGATCGGCAACATTATTAAGGGCCGTCGCCTGACGCAAGAACAGGCAGCCAAACTACTCGGAATGACCCAGCCTAAGCTGTCTAATATGTTGCGCGGGCAATTCAGAGGTATCAGTGAAGCTAAAATGCTGGAATGCCTGACTCGTTTAGGGCGAGATGTGCAAATTGTGGTAGGGAAACCACGCCGCACGCCGGGTAGCCTGAAAGTGGTATTTGCCTGATAATCTTGACAGCCCGATGACTTGGGCTGTTTTCACTTTCTCTATTGTCCCCCCCCTACATATCCCTTCTGACATGCCATCCGCGCTCATTAGCGGCAAACTGCCCCGAACACGATGGTGCGCATCAACACCGACACGGCCCCCCATATTGACTGGCCGAAACCGCCACAATAGCGCGTGTTTTGTCGAAAGAATGCGGGTTTTAACGTGGCGTTGAATGGTGGTTCGTCAGGCTGCCCGTTTCTCTCGCAAAAGCGGTATAAACACCCGCAATTGAAACCCGTAACTCATTATTTTAACAGAAAATAATGTTTGTCCTAAAGTGATGTTGGCTCATTGCTCAGGAGGATCTCATCGGGTTATAGTCGCTCCGCAGCTATAAAATCCTTTACCGGACTTTCTGGTCCGGTCTATAGCAAGGCGCATGACGTAGATACAGCAACACCGACAATAAGTAGCAAGGGTGCACTGGGCGGGGGTATCGGATTCTCTGTTGCCCCTGCTCAGTTCATCCCCTTAGCATCAGAAAACCGCGCCGCGATGTCCCAAACAGCATCCACGGAGAAATAACCCAACCCAATAACTCGATGGCTGGTGCGGCCCCGTCTTAGTACAAGGAAGCACGTATGACGATTGCAGAGAAACTGAAGTTAGAAGGCTTCAAAGAGGGTTTTATGGAAGGATTTATTGAGAGCTACCAGAAAAGTCATCGGGAAACACTCTTGCAGATTGCCCGCGCATTATTGGCCGAAGGTGTTGATCGCACTCTGGTCAAGGAAGTCACGGGTCTACGCGATGAAGATCTGACGCAGTAAGGTAATACTTTCACTAAAAGTTTTCCGACCCACGAGGAGCAACTTATGACCATTGCACAGAAGTTGGAAAAAAAGGGCGAAATCAGAGGTGAGATCAAAGGTGAAATCAGAGGCGAGAAGAATGCCACCCTGAAAATTGCCCGCTCTTTACTGGCCAAAGGCATTGACCGCATTATAGTCATGGAAACGACCGGTCTGAGCGATAAAGAGCTGGCACAACTTAGCCACTAAGTTGCCACTAACTCACCGACTAAAATCGTAAATCTAATGGGCGATGTTATCCTCAACCTTGCCTAGCTTTTGTTATTTGTCATCCTCACCAGTCTGAATTATTCTTTACCGCTTCCTATTAATATCCGCTATAACTCCCTATTTTAACTGAAAAAAATGTTTGTCCTAAAATGCTCCCAGCTCATTGCACGGCGAAACGCCACTGGGCTATAGTCACGCCGCAGCGGCAAAATCTGCTGCCGGGTTTGGAACTCCGGAAATTACCAAAGCGCACGACCGTAGACACGGCTATTATGTGCGGGCACAGTGACACCTGTAATATGCAAGAAACGGTGAACTGGGTGGGGGCATCGCAAGATGCGCCGGGTTCTTTGGTAACCGGTAGTTCCAACCTCGCTCAGTTCACCACCCATAAAGAGATTGGAACCTCAAGGTGGTGATTAGTCCCCCTACCAAAGAGGTAGTCATCATGGATCTGACGACTAAACACCTGTCATTATTGACCTGCACTATCGTTGCTATTCCCATACCTGTTGCTTCATCTACCCCTCTGCTGCCGGAGGTGCCCCATGTACGATGACACCCCCCGCGAAGCCGAAGAACTTATCGACCACTGTCGCGCGCTGATTTATGCCATGGTGACACTGGACAGAGCCGATGTTAAAGAGGTGCTTTCATTGCTTTTGTGGCAACAAATCGATGCTTTGCACGGCACTTATGCGCGGGATATCAATGTGCCATTGGATAGTACCAAACCACCTAGAAATTAATGCTGCACGACTATTCACATAAGCATTACTAGATTAAAAGGTGTACATAGTACATAAAATGCAATTGCTATGTGTACTCTGTACACGTATTATAAGGATGACAGATGACACGGATGACGGATAACAAGTCAGGAAAGGTAATGTTTACGTTCATTGAACTATCTAACTTCAGTAGACGACGGCCAACACTACTTACTGATGATGAGTTTAGGGAGTTTCAAGAAACCCTCATTAACAATCCTGAAATGGGAGATACTATTTCTGGTTCAGGAGGTTTTAGGAAAGTGCGCTGGAGCCGTCAAGGAACGGGAAAACGTGGCGGTATCAGAATGATATATTTTAATGTCACTCGCAAAGGGCGTATCTATCTGGCATTAATTTATCCTAAAAATGAGCTGGACAATTTAACGGAAGAGCAGAAAAAAACACTGAAGCAATTGTCAGACAAGCTAAGTTAGTTACACAATATATTATTTTGTAGTTAATGATTTTTACTGGGAATCATTCCCGCGCCAAAGGGCGGAGAAGAATTATGAAAGATGAATTGTTTGCCGAGCTGCTGGCCAGTGCAGAGGAAATGGTAAAAATTGAAAACGGTGAACTGACACCTAAGCCAGAGCATATTCACACTTTTACCGATATTGATGTAAAAGCTATACGCGAGACGACTGGGTTAAAACAACAGGATTTCGCATTGGCAATTGGTGTCAGCTATGACTTGGTGAAAAGCTGGGAGAGTAGGAGACGACAACCAGTAGGTGCAGCTCGTAAGCTACTTATTTTATTGAAAACAAATCCATTTATAATCAACCACATTAAGTCTGCATAATACAAGCCGTGCCTCATTATATTCAATGAGGCACGCAGTTATTCACTTACAATAATAAAAGCAGTCATCATATTCTGGGATAAGAGCAACTGAATTATGTAATCGGAGTTATGGTTATCTGCTGAATATTGTGTAGAAAAATATATGCAATGAAAGCCAGTTAAAGAACAAGCGGCCTTCATGAGATTTTAATTAATGACTTACCGTTTTACTTCCAAATCGATCACGTCAATACATGTTTGAGCAATAGAATGGTTTGAGGCCGTATGCCACTCACCGTCACGAACGGCAACATCTTTCAATTTGGCAATTTCAATGCATCTCCAGTTATCTGTAGAGTCATGAGTTACCGGTCCTTTACTACCTGTACCTGCGAATTGAAAGCACATCGCCTGTTCTTTACCATTTTTCGTTCCGATTGCATGTGGGCATAATTCACGATAATGCCCATTATACATAGCTGTTATTTGCTGTTTCTTTTCTATTGCATTTCTGATCAGTTGGTATGTAGTCATTTAATCATCCTAATGATTATATTAAATATGGTAAATGCCACTTGCTACAATAACTGTTAATTGCAAATCCCTTTAGTCTGGCATCACACTTTCGAATTATATATAAAAATATTTAATATGAGTTGTGCCAAAACACGCATAACTCTCCCCCACAGCTTAATCAGCTGATCCCTGCCATCCTACTCTCCCCCACCCACGGAGAGTTGCCACATGGCGGATTATCATCATGGTGTACGAGTGCTCGAAATCAACGATCGCACCCGCACTATTTCTACTGTCTCCACCGCCGTTGTCGGTATGGTGTGTACTGGTGATGATGCCGATAGCGCCACATTCCCACTGAATACGCCGGTATTGATCACCAATCTACTGGCTGTTGCCGGTAAGGCGGGAAAAAGAGGCACATTGGCGGCATCGTTTCTCGCCATTGTGGATTAAACCCGCCCCATCATGGCTGTCGTGCGTGTTGCTACCGGCAAAAACGAATTTGCCACTACCAATATTATTGGCGGCACGGATAAAAATGGCCGCTATACGGGAATGAAAGCGCTGTTAGATAAACAGTCTATAACTGGCGTGCGTCCACGCATTCTCGGGGTGCCAGGGCTGGACTGCCTACCGGTGTCGACAGCACTGGCCGGTATTGGAGGATGGCGACAAAGTGGCGGTGAAGGATGAAATAACAGGTAATGGTGAGTAACAGGGAGCGAGGTAATTAAATGATATTTAAATATATTGTTGATTTTCAAAGATACATAAAAAAAGACCGAATACGATTCCTCTTTTAGATTTAAAAGAATTTTTCTTTTTAAAATCAAACAATTAAATCAATTTCATCTCAAAAAACACCTTCCATTACCTTACTTCCCTAGTCTTTAAATTCATATAGTTAACAGCTAATTCGTAACCATTCGTAAAAATTTCGATACATTTAATGCTTTCGTGTTGTGTTCTGTAGCAAGATACGATTAAGCCTGACTGTCAGCTATGAGCTATGAGTTCAACCGATAGATACATTAGGACACCATGTTAATGTGTTATGGCTGCCACGCATTTCTATTCCCACCCTAATTCTTTATAGGTCTTCCTATCCTGCTCAGGGAAAACAGTTTGATATTCCCCCCAATTACGAAACTCATAATATCTTGTCATTGCTTCAAAGTGAGAATCTGAATCACACGTCCACACTAACCTGTAGCCTGGCTCCAGTAATTTACGAACAGAATCGCCCCGCTGGCCTGCAAGGCAAAACAAATCCAAATCTTCTTCATTTGTCCAAAGCTCGTGTATCATAATTTAGCTCTCAAACAAGCCTGTGTGACCGGCCCTCATCATCATCAACTAACAATCGTGATTTAGTAACAATACATTTTAACATCAGCCACTACACGAAGATTTTTGGCAGCTTTGAGCGAATTGCGAAAGCTTTTTTCCAAAATAATGAGCTACAACTACCCCCCTCATATCTCTTGAAAAACAACACATATTGATTTGATATTGTCCAATTTTACTATTCATAATAGGATGAATACATATACTATCAATAACAATACGTGCTAACATTTGAATAAATTTATTTTATAAAGTATATGTTTTAGCCAAATTTTACACTATTTTCTTAACTATCTTATTTCGTTTAATGTCAGTAATCATGAGTGCATAAGTATGAATGGGTATAATAGCGTAGAAAATTGTACTTCAGTTGATAGCTTTTTGGAGTTAGCGAGATCCTTAGGGGAGATAATATGCCATCCAAACGGTGAGTTATATGACATAGTAATTGCAAATGATGGAACTAACGCCAGAACAGGTTCTTTCAGTAAAAATTTTAGCTTTAAGGATTTTCCATTACACACAGATACTGCTTTTTGGGCTATTCCCGCAAGATTATTAGTTATGTGGTCACCTAAAGCAAGCTCAGCCTCAACAACAATTGTGTCATGGAATGATTTATTGAAATTGTTTTCTGAAAGCGAAAAAAATATTTTATATGATGCTATATTCACAGTGCATACATACGAACACATAAAATACTCTGGTGTTAAATTTGTTACTTCCGGAAAGAAAGGGTTCAGATATGATCCTAATATAATGCATCCCGCAAATAAACAAGGTGAAGAGTTTGTGATGGTTTATAAAAAAGCCATCCAAGAGGTCAAGTTGGTTGATTTTAATTGGTCAGGGTCAAATGCTTTGGTTCTGGATAATTGGAATATGCTTCATGGTAGAAAACATGTTGAAAATATACATGAAAACAGGCGAGTTTTTAGGGCTTACGTGAGGTAGAAAATGAGTTGGGATAATGATTCTTTATGGTTTAAAAGTAAAGTTTATTTTCAGAGAGCTTTTAATGAGGAAAGAACATCAGAGGTTTTTGGGTTATGGTGTGCAATGGGACTTGAATTACTATCACGATCAACTGTCTCACATTTTAGCCCATGCCTTCTTGCCGAGCCAGACAAGGAGCAAAAAAATCTTCTCACTGCCCTTGGTTTTAATACCAACGTGTCGCAGGCTAAATCTATATCAACGTCGCAAGTATTAAAACTTTGCAAAGATCTAATTACAGATTTCAATGAAGAAGAGATGAAATTATCTTTGGCTTTGGCCGGACGTAGAAATGAAGAGGTTCACTCTGGGAGCGCTGCCTTCATTGAGTATAAACCCCAGCAATGGATTGGACCGTTTTATAAATGTTGCAAAATTTTGTCGCAAGCACAAAATAGAAACTTAATAGATTTATTCGGAGAAGACGAAGCAACAGTAGCTCAAGAAATTATCTCTGAGCTTGATAAGCAAGTCATTCAGTATGTAAAAACTCAAATCAATGCTTATGAAAAAGTTTTTAATGATAAATTAGAGGAAGAGAAAGAAACATTGCGGATACTCGCCGAACAACAAGGTGAAACTCTTTCTCATAATAAACATCATAAGGTAAAATGCCCAGCATGTTCTTGTACCGCCACAGTTCAAGGAAGTGAGTATGGAAAAGAACAAATCGAAAATAAAGAAAATGAAATAATAACTAGGAGATCAGTAATTCCCACTTCGTTTTTATGTCCAGCTTGTGGCTTAAAGCTAAATGGTTATGCCCAATTAGCTGCTGCTGGCGTTGCAGATCACTATACGAACAGAACACATTATACTCCTCAAGAGTTTTACGAATTAATCGATCCCAACGATCATGACTCAATTGCGTCATATGCAGAGGATCATGGGTACTATCACTTCAGTAATGATTAGTTCGAAAATTCTTTGTAGCCATCCTGCCGTATTTTGGCAGGATATATTTTGAGATTGATTACCTACAATGTACTCAACTAGACATTCAATTTACATGAATGTTAGCAAATCAGTTAATTAAAAAAAGATAAATGTTTGTACTTTTCTTGAATTACTTTGATGTCCGCTTCAGGCTGTGAGTTCAACCGATGGATGCAATGAAAAGACCGAGCGATTAAACTCAGAGCTTCTTGATAGCGCTTCGCTGCTGCAAGCTAGATGACTAGCTTAACTCTTTTCTTCCTCCTCACCGAAAAATTACATAACCATGACAGTCTATTGATCAATCGACACAGCTGTTAGAATAGCGTCATTCAAACATGGATGTTTTTTGAAAAATTTAACAGCAGGCAGTCATCTTAATGTTAGCAACAACTCCAACGCAAAAAATAGCATCAAATAAATTTCGTAATGATATCAATGGACTTAGAGCATGGGCGGTCATTGCCGTTGTTCTGTACCATTTTGGTGTACCAGGGTTCTCGGGTGGGTTTGTCGGCGTTGATATCTTCTTTGTTATCTCCGGCTTTTTAATGACCCGGATCATCGTTTCTGGCATGGAGTCTGGCAATTTTTCATTCTTACAGTTTTATCTGGCCAGAGCGCGAAGAATTATTCCCATGCTTTTGGTGCTATGTTTTGCTCTATTAATTTTTGGTTGGTTCTGGCTGCCTGAACAGAATTATAAATTGCTAGCAACCCATGTGGTAAATACACTCTTTTTTATATCGAACATTAAATTTTGGCGTGAATCGGGTTATTTCGATGCGTCCTCACATGAAAAGTGGTTGTTACATACCTGGTCACTTTCTGTGGAGTGGCAGTTTTATATTATTCTGCCTATTATCATTTTTGTGCTGTGGAAGTTCATCAATTACAAGGCCGTTAAATTTGCCTTATTCGCACTAGGATTTCTATCACTGTGCCTTTCTATCTATGCTTCACAGCGCTGGCCGTCAGCGGCGTTTTACCTTCTGCCAACCAGAATGTGGGAAATGCTGGCTGGGGGGATGGCTTGGTGGGTAACACGTAGAAAGGCCATGCCGGATACTCTGGCGAGATATACAGAAGTTATCGGTATAGTATTTATCTCTGCGTCAATTGTGTTATTTAACTCATCAATTGTTTGGCCCGGTTCAAATGCGCTATTACCGGTAGCCGGTGCGGTGTTGGTACTGATTTCTGCGCGGCAAAAATCAATTTTCACCGCTAATATTATCGCTCAAAAGTTGGGGGCCAGTTCCTATTCTATCTATTTATGGCATTGGCCTATTGTCGTCGCATTAACCTATTTAAGTTTACTCAGTAACTATAAATGGGTGTTGCTGGCTTTAGTTGCTACCGTGATATTAGGTGAATTATCCCTTAAGTTGGTGGAAAATCCATCACGGAAAGTTTTCGCCAAATTATCCGCCACCTCTAACCTGGTCTATATATCACTGTGTACACTGGTCGTTGGTGTACTGGCGCTGACCGTCAGGCACAGTACGCTCGAACGCGACATTATGGCAGATAAAGAAACCGTTGAACTTTATGCAAAAATACAATCATTTCATGTAATGCCAAACCGAGATAATGGTTATTGTTTTTATAATGTTGACGGTGAGTCCAACCCCATCATCTCAATGGAAAAATCAGTGTGCAAACTGGGGGTTAAGTCATTGAAGCCAAAAGGCCTGCTTTTTGGTGACTCCTTTGCCGGGCATTATGAACCCTTCGTCGATGAAGTCGCGAAGAAACTCGGTATATCAGTAGATTCCGTCACCACTAACTGGTGTTTCCCGAGCTTAACGGATTCAACCAATGGCACTAAAACACGAGTAGCCTATAAACAGTGCCTGTTAAATAGAGAATATCTAAAAGATAATATTTCAAAATATGATTTCGTTATATTTTCTGGCATCTGGTTTGATTTATATCGCAAAGGTTATCAAAATGAAATTGTTGATGTGATTAAATATGCCAAATCTAAAGGGGTGAAAGTGTATGTCATGGCATCCCCAACACAATACGACATCAATGTTTTTGCTAATTTTATCGCTGCGGGAGTCAATGATTTACCGTTTAGATTAAAAGGTAATTCCAATAAAAAAGATGATGACACCCAAAAGATGGATATTATCTTCTCGCAATTAGAAAAAGATGGGTACATAAAATTCATCAAAAAAGATGACATATTTGATGAAAGTGACTCATACCACTACAACGGAATAGAGATCCCCTACTCTCTTGACGGTGCTCATATCTCAATCGACAGTTCATTGATGGCTGCCAAACGATTTATTGAAACTGGTATCTATAAAAAATACTTTTCAGATGTAAAGTAAATATACAATTAGCCGGGCGATAGCGCCCGGCATTGGTTACTCTGGTGCCACCGGCCAGATAATATCAGGCGATTTCGCTATATCAATTCTCATTAAGAGAACCCGATATTTCTTCCATGCGGTAATCAATTCCTTTTCGCTATCCGTTGCTATTGCCAGATCAACTGCGTCCTGAAGCGGTGCGATAGCCTCTGCGGCTAACGTTAATAAATTGGCTTTCTTGTGTTCATCTGCCTCTTGCTCTAGTTCTGCATGGGTTCTTGCCAGCACCCAGCCGGAACCATCCCATTCATAATAATTGCCGTCATCGGGACAGACTGATACAACACCATAATCCCCGGCTAAAGCTCGTTGGTAGATCTCAACACAATACGCCATAGAATCTACCGGCGCGGCACTGAAATTAAAGGTTCCACCGACGATATTGTCAGTGATCGTAACATCAATATAGCGCTCGATATTCCGTGAGCGGGGCGCGGTGACAGTAATTTTATCTATATCATTAATCATGAGATACGCATCCATAATGTGGTTCTGGTAAGGCCGTCATTAACCGCCGCAAAACCTTGGCAACGCCATGTCCCGGTTAATAATGTTTGTCCGTTATTATAATTCGCGGCATTATTCCACTTTAATTCACTACCCGCTTTCACATCCCCCGGATTAACTGCATATCCGACATTGGTAGAGTTGATGGCGAAAGCATAAGAGCCAATACCGTAAGTATCCGGCACTCTGGCTTGCGCTATTACATTGGCAATATAAGTGCTTAAATAGCCGCCCCATACCGTGCCATACACATTGCCGTCACCTGGCAACCATGCAGCACCGTTCCCAGCGGTCACATTGCCCATCGCGTTAACTGCTGCCCCCTTTAGCGCACCCGCCGTTGTCAGAGTGCCGGGTAAACTGATCGTAGTATTGGTTGACTGAAGCGCATTAACAATACGTGAGTCATTGCCCGCCGCCACGGTGTTAGCGATAGACCCCACATCCAGCACTGCCGCACCTTTAAGCCCTAAATTGGTTCGTGCGGCGGTTTTATCTGCTACATCGTTGAGGTTTTTGCTTTTCTGTAATGCATTCGCGGCAATGGCCGCAGTATCAGTTAAGCCAAGATTAGCAATGGCGGCAGCTACAGCTTCCGGCCCTGCCACCGCGATTTCAGCGAGGTTATTATCAGTCTGCAAATAGGAGCTGGCCCCCTCTTTACGCCACACTCCAATATCTAATACTCCCGTCGGTTCTACACCGGTGTTATCTGATAATGCGATATAGCTATTACCACCATGATTAACCCTCGCCCCTGCCTGATAAGGAGCATCAGTAAACCAGATCAGCTGACCGAGGTTTTGCAATTCCTGTAAGGCTAAATCCACCCGGTTATGCCACCAGTTTTCCCATTTAGCTTCTGGCGGATCTTCTGATGCTCCCCCTGCCCAACCTCGGGCAATCAGAGCATCGCCGGGACGTTCAAATTGTGCAGGCACACTGGCCCACGGCTGATTAAAACTGTCATTTCTTGCCATAGAGTGGCTCCAATTAGATATAAGCGCCCATACCATAAGGCTGTGCGTCGAATGTGCCTTTATAGGCAAAAGGATGGTGGTTAAAACGGATCAAGCTGGCTTTGACGCCTTGCGGTCGGGGAATTAAGTCGAATAACTGAATAAGCACTAAGATATTGGCCGGGATCGGTTTATCTACCCAGATAGTTTTCATCGTCATATCCTGCCCATCGATGATGGCGGAATTAACATCTAGAATGTAATCAACGGCAGTTTTAATTTCATCCAACGTCGCGTTAGTATTGTTCTTCTGAATTTTGGCTTTGATTAATACCCGATAGAGATAATCTGATACAGGGACTTTGCCGATTTGCTCATGTGGCGCTTTATACGGCGCGACATTGTAGGGTTGTGCACCACCAGTGCCTTTGTAGGCAAATATCGATAAGTAATCACTGCGGATTAATGGGCGCTCAATAAACCCGGCAATATGGCCACAAATATCCAGTTGATCACCCTCGGCATTATCAATATCCAGTAGGTTATTAATTTTGGCTATCTGCTCTTCAAGTAAGGATTGGCAAATATCCGGCAAGAGGCTTATCCATTCAACTAATTGGGGCGCATTTTTGTATTGCAGGTAAATCCGTGACAGGGCCTTTTGACGATGGTTATACATAGACCACCTCGATATTCTCAGCACTGAACACGCCTAACTGGTTAAAGGCAATGCTCACTGCACTCATATTGACCTGTTCCGCAGCCGCTCCTACGGTAATAGCATTCACAAAACCATTACCGGCCACCAGATAATTGACCGGGGTAAATAAGCGCCCCGCGCCGATGCTCTCTCCAATTTTGAAACCCAGCTTAGAAAAACCATTGGTTTGATCAAAACCAGTGACGCTGTAATCAACAATCGCCTGTTTTATCTCATCGTCAATAAACTCGCTATTACTAGCGATCTCTACCCGGACATAAACCGGTATCAGCTGGGGGCGAAAAAAGGTTACGGTGATCGGGTTACCTTTTGGTGTAATGGTATCCAACGAGATTTTATTGGGAAAAATGTTGTAGCGGTTTAACCCACAGCCGGGGCTTTTATTAGTGGCGATGCTGTTAATAACATCTTCGATGCTACCACCATCAACAAATATCGCCATTGAGTGACCAAGCACCCCATTTTCGTCTGCTTCATTCTCAAAATTTTCATAGATACGCGCCCGTTTAACATCCTCAATATTGACCAGTGCCGCATAAATATTATCAATCTGGTTCGAGCCAGGAAGTGCTACTGACTCATTGCGCCGGATGCGAAATGCGTTATTGGTTTCTTTATCCAATCCCATTGAAGCTGCAGTGTTATTTGTCACCGCTGTAATGCCGCCGATCGGTGTGGCAATAATGGTTAGATTATTACTATTGGCCCCCTGCGCGCCTGCCAGCGTACAAGTGACATTCACCGTCGCATTTCCTGCTATATCAGTAACAACATCACCATCAGTCGCCCATAAGGTATTGGTTACCCTATTTCTGATTAATGTTCCGGCATTGATTGGGGTAAAAGCGATACCATGAAAATTGACGGTCGCGGTGGAATAGGTCGCGCTTTTACGTTTGATCCCGGCAAATGCGGCAATACGGTCTAATTGTTGGTCAATAGCTGAATTGGGATCTGCGGCGTGGTAGGTATTAATCACGGCCTCGTCCAAATTGGCTAATGCTTCACACCAAATGGCAATTGCCAAACCATCAGGTGATTCTGGATTAATATTCCAGCCATCATCAATAGCGAGATATTGCTGGCGCATAGTATCCAGATATTCACTCAGCGTGGTGCCAGTGGCTCCGTCACGATTAATAGTTGCCATCAGACAAGGTCCTCAGTGAACAAAAAATCAAATGCATCGTTATTAATATCAATCACGGCGGCAAATATCGTAATTTTGCGATTCTTCATATCGAGATCCATTTCAAAGCGATTAATAGTCAGTACGCCTTTGGCCGCCAATAAGCGCTGTTTAATATTGGCTTCGGCAATATCACGCGAGGTTTTGCCCAATATGCTTTGAAACCACGGTGTTCCCTCAGTGGCATTGAGAAAATACTCACCAAGAAATAACCGTAGGCAGCAGATCATAGCTTGCCGGGTTTCTTCTTTGCCGCTGGCGAATTGGCTGCCGTGGGTAACAATGTCGCCATTTTGAAAATTGCGGATCACAGTGCCTCCAGAAATAAAAAGCCCCGGCATAAGCCAGGGCGATAATAGTTAGGATTAAGTCTGGGTAATGGTTTACTGCGGCCCATCCGTGCGATTATTGCCATGCTGCACACCACCGTGATCGTGGTCACCAACTTCCAATGCTTCAACTGCCAAACCGCCTTGGGTTACCTCAGTGCGACCATTCAGGGTAGTTTGCCCATTGTTGGTAAACTCAGGGCCGCTGTAGCTCATGCCGGATTCGGTAAGCGCCAATGTGGTACCTCCTGCCGTCAAAGTAATTCCAACATCAGTGAGATGAATGCGAACCCCGCCACTTTGGTTACTTAAACCAATCCCTTCCGTCGGCAAGCCCGCAATCGCGGTTTGCTGTGAGCGGTAACCCGGAGCAAAGAAAGCATCAGACGGATTAAACATCCGTGCATCCAGTGGTGCTACCGGCCCGCCCTGACTTAGCCAGTTATCAATAGAACGTTGGCTGAAATGGATATAGCCTTCGGTACCCGCAGGCAACTCATGAAAAACCGTCCATTCGGCGCTGCCCGAAAATTGCACTGGCACATGTTCGATAACGGGTAGTGTCTTAAATTGACCGTCACCGATATGACGTTGAATGCCGCACTCCACCACTGCGCGTTGCAGATCGGCGTTATAACTAATGACTTTGCCGGGCATTCCAATCATCAGGTCACGCACCATATCGCGTTTGAGCAGCATCATAGTGGTATACAGCGGATTGCTCTCAATCATCATTACCTCAGGGTATACGCCATTGACTGATCAGCGTGGTTTTCCAGATGTCACCCCACAGAGTGCCTTCATGGTAGGTACGCAACACATTAAATTGGCCGGTTTGCTGCTGAATATTCGCCAGATTATTGAGGTCGGTGTTATACATGCCGCTAAAATTAATCGTCCAAAAACTCGACGTAACATTAATCACATCGGCCGGCTGAATTTGATGATTCATTTTGACGTCAATTTCCATGGTACTGAGATACCAGCGCGGGACGCTTTCCATACCATTTTGAGCAGTTATATCGTGGGTTACCCCATTTCTTGCTGCACCTTCCCTACCCAATAAAACTCGCGTAGGTGTTAGCATCCAGTAATATTTCCAATCCTCCCGTAAAGCATTCAAAATATCACGACACAGTCGACCACCGGCATTATAGGAAAAGGCAAAACGGGGAAGATCTGAAAAATCACCAATCACTTCAACATCAAGACCAAATTCACCTGCGACATCTTTCAGCATTTTTATGGCGGGAGTATTGGCTCCCCATACTTTAAAACTGGCAGTATTCCATTCAAGCCCTATAGTGCGGCAATATAACCGTAGACAGGTATTTACCCCCTCTTTGACCACTTCGACATTGTGAATACGTCCGCTGAATATCGTGCCGATGTTTTCGCCATAACCGGCCTTTAATACCAGATTTCCATAACGTTTTTCCTTATCGTCATAGCGTTGAATTAAGGCTCGGGTGCGTGCTGAAACACCGTATAAAGTGATTCTGGCGGTGGCATCGACATTCTGCGGGGTATTATCGACAGCAAAGCGGATCTCTAATGGCGGCTGATAGGTAAGTTCATCGCCACTCACTGGGGTAATGGTCAGTAGGTAATTGCGGCCAAAATAGCTACTCATTATCGGGGTACCATGTCAGGCGATTATTAATGCCAAGATTGGCGATAGTCGGTGTATCCCCGGCTAATATCAGTGGACCAATATCGGTATTGAGTCCCGCCAATAAATTAACGCCAATATGCAAAGAACGCCCCAAAACTACCGGCTCGCCCTGTTCATAAATATCGACACAGAAATAATTAAAACGGGTAAGCCAGTGCAAACGAAATACCAGATAGTGATTATTTAATTGCACCCGGAAACGCTGCACCGCGTACCCATTGTTTAATGGGATAACTTTCATTACGTGGCCTCGACGAAAACTTCACCAAATGAATATTCACGTTGCCCCTGAGTGGCAGCACTATCGCCATAGGGCAAATTGTCATTAGTTTCAGTGACCGTGTCGTAAATAATATTGAGCTGCAACAGTTCAACCACAATCTCCAGCCCACCCTCATTCTCTTTTTTCAATTGGGTACGAGTGTTGGTGATCAGGCAATTTTTATAAGCGGCTCCCCGACTGGCCACTAATTCGAACGGTGTATGTGAGCGTTGTAATTCACGTAATTGCTCGAGTAAATTTTGTGAGCGGGTTGAGCGTGATTGTGAGCCTAATGTACCGGAATACAAACTGGTGCCGACCGAAGCTGCCACCCCGGCCAGCGCCGCCGCCCTACCAGAGAGCAAACTGGCCGCCATACCGGTGGTGATACTCGCACCGGCCCCCAACAGCCCGGCAATACTGCTGTCTTGTTGGGCCAGCAGTTCACGAAACCAGTTATCAGACACGCCGATGATCATGGTTAGGGCCAATGCGCGTGTCACCGCGTTATCATGGGCGGTATTCGCATCTTCCAACGGGAACTCACTGACATCAGTGCGTAACTCACTCGACTCTTCTAATAGCGCATCAAAATAGAGGTTGCCGATTTTAGGGCGGTTACGGGTAAATAATCCGGTAATAGCCATTAGTAGTGCTCCGTATGCATCATATCGCGCGCTTGCTGGGCTAATTGAGTTGTTGCCTGTAACACCCCGTTGCGAATTGATTCGCTATCACCGCCTACCGTCCCCACATGGATAATATTGTGTTGCTCCAATCTGACATCACCACGAGACATGGACGCCGTAACTGATTGTGTGGGGGTCATCTGGCGGTCACTGTAGCCCTGAATCTCTTCCCATGAGCGTTTCGGTTGCGCATAATTTGATGAGGGCAACGAAGCCCACACTCCGCCCAACCCACCAGTAGCATCAGCAAAATTACCACTCGCAACATTTTCTAACTGGCCGGCGCGTTGGATCAGAAACAGTGCGGCAAGATCCTGACTACGCGGGGAGAAGTCCGTCAGATTAAGCGCTTTAGCAGCATCGTCCCAAGAATCGCTGGTGAACTGATAACGTCCGGCAGCCGAAGTTTTATTTTTAGCGCCGTCGGTTTGCGTGAACTCTTTTAATTGCCGTGGGTGGTCACTGCTGTCATAGAACTGGTCGCCGCCAAACATTGTGTTATAGCCAGAATTGGCATAACCAGCAGTTCCCTCAGCTTTAGATAACACATCCAGATACTGGCGAACGTTCGGATCATCAACCAGATTATTAAGGTCACGGGTATCATTGGGGTAAGGCACTCCAGGGTTATTTTTAGCCCAGTTCTGGCGCCCTATCGCTTCAGGATTACTCATTGCTTTGGCATCTTCGGCACTAGTGAAAATGTTACCGGGCGTCAATGCAGCCGTCGCGCCAATAGTGACCGGATTAACCAGTAAGCGAGACAACCAACCACGTCCACCAGCTCCGACTGATGGTTTCCCGCCTCCGGGTAATATGCCACCGACAAATTTTAATGCACCAGCGGTACCGGCCAAACCTGCTGCAGTCAAAATAGCTTTTGAAACTTCGGGATTTTCTTTAATAAACTGATTAATGCTTTCTAGTAACGCATTGATGATTGGCAGTAAGTCGCCACCCATTGAACGGGCCAGATTGTCAAAGTTAGTCGCCAAATCCGCCATTTCTTTATTAAACTCGTTAGCTGAATCAATAAGTTTGGGATCGAGCGGTTTATATAACTCGTCAAAATTTTTCAGTGAGGCATTAAGCCCCTTGCTACCTCCCTCCAATAAACGGGTAAAGGGATCATTATCACCGCTGCCAATTCCACTGCGTAGATTTCGCCGCTGGTCATTATCCATTTTGCTGTAAGCATCAATAAGATACTTGAGTGAGTCCATGCCGGTTTTATTAGCAAATTCCGTCGGGTTAAATGCACCATTCCAATAGGCTTTATCGCCTAACTCCCCTTGTCTGGCACGCTGTTGCAGGTCAGGTATTTTCTGCACAATCTGATTAGCTGCATCCGGGCTAAGACCAAGACTACGCATCGCGTAGCGCAGACCATCGATCTGTTTAACGGTAAAATTGGTAATCTTACTCAGCCTGTCCATTTCTAATACTGAGGCAGATAAATCAGCAGTCAGGGCTTTTAAGCCAACACCAGTACCGGCTGCGGCGGCCAGTTGCAATATGCCGTCTTTAATCCCTTTAACGGCATCATTGGCGGTTTGAAAGCTCTTTGCATCTGTTTCCAGGCCAAGGGAAACCAATAGAGAATCAATTGTCTCTGACATGGAAACCTCATATTTTAGGTATAAAAAAACCCGCGCAGTGGCGGGTTTGGTATAGAAATAAATCAGATCTTTAAGTAATGGCAATAAAATCATTTAAAAATAATATATAGCACACCTAGAAAAAACATAAAAATACCGAGTGAATCTATATTATTAAGTCGCCTCTTGGCATTCTGTATTTTTATTTTTAACGATTCTAATGTCTTAGTAGCAGAATTTCTTACTTCTTTTCCTTCATCGAATTCATAGTATCTTGAAAATGACTCATCTAAATCAGAAACCAAATGATCATATGATTCTCGTAATACATCATTAGATGTTTTTGTTATGTAATATATCATCCATAATCCAATTAGCACCAACAAATACTCCCATTCATTCGTGACCTTAGCTAAAGCAGCTACCGCTATCAATGCACCAGGAATAGCAAATGCTTTACTTTGACTAGAAGAAATAAACTCATTTATTTTTGTTGTGTACTCGAGATTTTTCTTTTCAATTTCTGATAATATGGAATTTACAGAAAATCTTTTTGTGTAAAGATCCAATAAATCATTGTAACGATTATATACTCTTTCTCCGGCAGTAATAATATTGTCAATAGACTTATCATTCTTAACAAAATCACTGATAGCTTTTTTCAGTATAGATTTCCGCTCTCCCGACTGAGCATCATCTAAATTTAAAGTCATGATCAGTTTGCTTGCACTATCAAGAGATAATGAACTGAAATTAACTTTCTTGACGCGAGATAAATTATCATGCATCTCTACTACAATTTCTTTTCCTCCCTCATCATCAGGTAGGTACCAAATACTCTTAGTGTCAAAATGATGGTTTGATAGTCTTACAAGCACTGTTCTCCATTCAATAAACTGTTTTATGCTATTTATTTCAGACAAATCATCAAAAGAACTCCGTTGCTCACTTAGTAATAAAAACTTCTCAGGGACCATAGATAGGCTGCAACTTTTTCGCCACAACGACTCTAGAGATGAGAATATTATAGAGTCATCTCTAAAACTCCCACTACCAATGCTAAAAGCCAACGTGTTTTCATCGATAATAATCTCTGCTATTAGCCCATACGTTTTCAGTTGTTTCGAGAAGTCTTCAGCTTTAACTGACTGTTCATTTAAACATACAGATACAAATCCATCGCTAAAATCAATAGAGGACAAAGCAAAAGAGTTAACGAACTCTCTAAAATCATCATTAACTGTCATGCCTCCCCCTATAATTTATTTATTTTCACTAAAGATAACATCCATTTTTCCGATGTCTTTCTCAGATAGTTTTATAATTAATAGTCCACCATCTTTTTTATATATTGCCTTTGCTTCAGAATCATTATCTATTCCAATAGCACTAACTGATATACTGCATGAGTAATCTTTCTCTTCATCAGATAAGTCTATTTTCCCAAATTTCTTTCCTGAATTGATACTTGGCTCGAAATATTCATCTATTTTATAATTACCAAGCAATGTAAATTTAGCAAATTTACCCTTTGCATTAGAATCATCTGCAAGCACTTTATCTATACTGCTTTCTATATCTGAAATTGTAACTTTATTATTTGTCTTATTTTTCAGTTTTTCATGCATTAACTGTTTAACTGAATTCAATACCTTTATTTTTTCAATAGGAGTTAACTTCATATGAACAATGAAATCTTTTACAGCCTGCTCTGACTCCTCTACACTTCTATTATTATTAAGATCTTCTTGGCAACCAATGGCTTTTTTGAAAAAATTACTATTTGACTTGCCGGTAATAAATTGTAAATAAGGATCGCTTGCATCATCTGGGTATGAAGCATCAAACAATGTAAGATCAACAAAAACTGCTTGTCGCAAAGCATCCATATCTATAGATGGTAGTTTTTTAGGAACTAGGTTTTCATCAAAATTAAAAACACTGTTGTTATCGACCATTATAACAAATAATTTACCGACACTTTCCACTTCATTATCCGTATGATAATGGATAAAAACCACAGATCCTCCAGAAGGTTTTCTTCTATTGAGTGCTGCTTCTGTTTTTATATTATTCATGAAAGCAGTAACGAACGTTTTAAAATCAATACCTGACTTAATGTATTTTTTTAAAACCGAAGCTGTACTATTCGGGAGTTCATTTTTTGTAATAAAACCATGGCTTTTACGCTTTAATTTGAATTTTTTTTCTGCTTGCAATATAAATGATTGAACATCATCGACATCTAATCCCCAGATTTCGCCAGTGGTCGCCTTAAACTCTAGACCACCTATACCTGGTACTACATCCAACCTAGCAGTAATAGCATTGTGTGCTTTATATACGATATCCTCTTTCTCTAAGGACTCATCATATCCACAATCACAAGCCTTAGTTTGCGCCTCTAAGTCAATTTCACGTCCACACGATTTACACAGCTCCGCTGCATGCTCTACCATGATAAGTCCCTTGCAAGATTGGCTAAATATTAAAGTTTACTTAACAATCCCCTATAATAAGCATGTTTTTAAAAATCGTAATCATGTAGTTAAATACAGTACCAACTACTGTATTTAACTACAGTACATCTAAGGTAGCAAAAAAACAACAATAAATTATTAGTTACTCTGCTCCCAGAGATACTCCATCACTGCTCTTTCTTTCAAAAATAGCTGCCATACCTGATACTTTATTGCTGGATCCTACCCCTTTCCACCACCGCCGCAATCTCATCCAGCACATCATGCATCAGTTGCACATCATCAATGGTGTAAGTGCCATCCAGCATATCTGACCACCTTGCCAGCGGCGGGCAGTGTTGCCCGGCACCAGCGCAAGGTCGCCATAAGAACCAATCTATACGGGAACGTCCTGAGCTTTGCTTTTCTCGCTTTCCTCCCCGCTGCTGAGTTGCCAAAAAGGGCCGATATTTTCCCTCAGTACCAGTCCCAGCAGCACCAAATAATTATGTGCCTCATCCTGAAACAGGTTTTCGGCAACCGGTACATTATCCGACTGACGAATGATATTGCCGTTTTTCAAGCATAAATCCCGCAGACGATTAAGGCTCATGCTGTCCACCGATGCGAGACTCGCTGCCAGCCCCATAATACCCACATTGGGATTGATCGCCGGTAACAAACCAGACTTAGCGGCGATTTGCAGCATTTCCACCTGATCTCTGGCCGGCGATGTTGCCCCTCGGAAAAGGGTGTCACCGATCATAACTTCAATTTGACGCCCCATAATTAGGTTTCCTCAGAGTCTGCAAATTCAAAAATAAATTGTTCATCTGACACACCGCTTTTACCGGCACGCGTTGCCGAACCGCGGTTGGTCATGATGCCGTCGAAACCGGCAAAGCGTTCGTCGGTACCGGTCTGTGAAAAGGTAAAGGTGGCATCAATACCTGATTTTTCCACCGCCAATAACTGACGAGCCTGAATTGAGCCGGGTATCAAATTAATAGTTAATCGCTTGGCGCGAGTTTTATTATCCAGACGAACGGAAGTTGCCCCGATACCTCGCTTTAAAACGGCTCGCGGCTCTAAATCTTCAATGGTGATAGGTGGGTCCGTATCGCCAAAATCATCAATAGGAATACCAAAGACGGTTAAATTTGAGCCGTCAGCACCATATCTGTGCATGGTCATAAGGGATTACTCCACGGTGGCATTAATTTCAGCAATATGGCCAGCACGGCCTAAAATCACTAAAAGAGTAGTTAACGGGTAAACACGTTTTTTGCGTTGGTCTGAGGTCAAAGAAAGCACATCTTCTGGGCGGGAACGGATAACAAAGCCAAAATCAGCCACTTTTGTCACGCCATCATCGGGATCAACATAAGAGCCGGTACCGAGCACACCATTATTGAAAAAACGCTTACAAGTCGTAGCCACCGTCGATAGCAACCCGTCATAGTCCCGTGGTGTCAACGCACGCTTAGTGCCAACGTTAGCAATATAGTTGTAGCCATCTACCTGAATGTGGTTTTTCAGTACATCCAGATTAATCACATCATCAATAAATTCGCCGTAAGATGACATCGATTTGCTATTAATCACCCTGCTGTTATCAATCTGACCGGCCAATTCTATTTTGGTAAAAAACACGGCGTTCTTGGCTTTTAAGGCATTATAAGCACTGGTCGCCATATCATCGCCAATAACACCGGGTAATACCTGATACTCACCGGTAATAGCGGTATTTAAACCTGTTGGTCTGAATTTATGGAATGCTGCGGCTAACTGCACCATCGAATAGGCTTGTGTGGGGTCGGTAGTGACTGACTCGGTAGTTTTATATCCGGCAAACACATGACGGTTACCTTTGCTTTTCAGTACGGATATCACATCATCAGTTTTATTTTGATCGATAATTTCGCCATCACTGAATGTCCACCAAATCGGGTGGCTATTAGCATCTGACCAATCAGCTAACTGAATAATAATCTCATTGGAAATCATATCTTCAATTTTGAAAAAGTAGTGATAGCGCCAGATTCGATCAGTGGCGCTATTGACTATTTCCAGCAGTGAATGCTCATCGTTTTTCATCCAAACGGTCATTTGTGGCGGCTTGGGAATTTGTGAAAAATAGCGGGTGGCAATGTAATAAATTGGGCTGTCAGTTTTGAAATCGGCACCGAGTTCTGGCAATGATGCATAGTCACGGAATGAATCTGCATCAAACTCACTTCCCTCAACTAAATCAGACAGATCAGCAAAAACCAGTGCGCTGGAAAAATCACCGTACCCCAACCCTGCTGCCGTTAGAATAAGATTGACGGGGATAATGTTATCAACCGGATAAGCCATAAGAGCAGTCTCTTTCTCTAATTTGAATGTCAAACCCTGCCGCCCTTAACAGGGCGTAGGATACGGTTTTCTCAATGAATATATGGATGTCAGCCTGATAGCGTGGCTGCAGCCCAGCTTGCAATAAGCCAGTGAGATTTCGAAAGTTGCTGGAGAACCGCCAGGCGATTTTATGGCGGAACAGATAGTCACTGACTGGCGTCACGAAATTGGCGTTAGCTAAATGCATAGCGGCGGTTGCCGCGCCCGTATTGAGCAAATTCACCGACAGCAAAAACTCCATTGATGTACAGGCTGTTTCTTGCAAGTCTTGCCACTCCTCCCCTAGCGCCGGATCAGTTTCAGCAATCGCCGGGATAAATTCGCGCTTGCGCCGCGTTTGCCCATAGGCCCGAATCGGCACCGGGTTATAAGTGGCATATAAGCTATTACCGATTGGTGGGTTACGGCCTTGATCGGCTAATACAACACGTTCGAGGGGGACTGCAGCGGCGAGTGAAATGAGTTGCTGAAATACCGGATACATCTCTTCAATGGTTTCCATTAGCCTGCTCCTCGATAGCGTTCAACTACGGCGCGGCAAAAACTTCGCCAAGGCCGGTTATCACAGGAAGCCACCCGCCATTGTCGCATTGCTAATCCATCGCTGAATTCGAGTAAATCGCTAAATTTCCCTTCGTCATCGGGCCAGAGATAATGCACACCATCGTTGATGTGCACCACTCGCAGATCCTGCGGGTTAGCCGTGCCGCCCATGCCGATCAGCATTTGAATATCTTTCCATTTTGCCGACTGCACATTCACCTTCTGCAATTCGGTGACCTGCGGTTCCCCCTGCTGCCAAATACCACCGGGGCCGCTATAGTCACCGGCAGTCGGTCGAATCAACCGAATACCGCCCTCAATAGGCGAATTAAAGGTGGCATCAATATGCCCGTGCATATCCAGACCATTACCGAACATGATTAATCCTCCACGATATGAGTCATTGCGCCTTTTAAATCGCCATGCCTGATAAGCGGTGTTGACGAGCCTTTAGCTGCTACAGTGGAATCAGCATTTTTGGGCTGAATACCTGCTTCAATCGCTTCTTGGCAATAACCCACCGCACGCGCACCAATTTGATCCAGCATTTGGAAAGCAGTGATCTCACCACGCGTGACCTGAGCAGTAAGTGCACGGAAACCTTTTTTAATATTGTCCTGATTTTGGCGAAGCGGTACACGAAGGAATGAACGCTCGGGAATACGCCCGTCAGCGGAACCAAATTCCTGTACCGCTCCAATCACCACGATAGGCACACCATCTTCATAAATACCCGCACCTTCCGGCAGCCCCACCAGCACTCGACGTTTTGCCGTGACTCGGTCATGAATCTGACGCAATTTCTGCGCCAGTTTATTCCCACCCCGAACTTCAGCTCGCAATTTCATACCATCATGCCTCCGGTACCGGCCCGGCGACGCAATCGCAGAAACTCCACTCCGTAGGTGGTCAGTGGCAAGTCACCGTTGATATTGAGATCGTCTGCTGTCACTGCAGGAACGGCAAAAGAGGTCGACTCATCCCCCACTGATTTCGATGAGATAGCATAAGCTGCTCCGACATCACCACTGATGGCCCTTTTGCGCATCACCAGCCGATGAGCAGCAAAGGCAAACAAGCCGCGCTTTTTGATTGATGCCGGACGAGCATTATATTTCAGCCAACGTTTGCCCGTTTCCGAGTCGCCCTCCTCCAATGCCTGTATGACTGTTTGTTCGGCCCACAAAGTAATATCGCTGAATTCGGGGTAATACTCGCGAAAGTCAGCCACAATTTGCGCACTAATATCCACATCGCCCCCTAAAGCAAAAACCCGTCACGCGGACGGGTTATCAATGTTATCGGTATCATCCGCTGGGTTTGCCGGCTCGGTGGTATCGTTGTGCGCTAACTCGTTTTTTTTGCTATCAATCGCCTTTTGCAAGGTTATCGCTTTAGCCGCCGAGGGGGCTTTTTTACCGAATAAGTCTTCATATTCATCACGCACCGCAGTGATATCCAGCTCACTATCATCAGCATGCTCATTAAATGGCTCATCGAATCGCTCGGCACGCATCATGCCCGCCTGAGTAAATAAGTGACGGATAAAATCGCCATTCACCACCGCAGAATGGCCGACAGCAATCGTGATGCGTTGGTCGGTTTTATCATCAGTGACCGTCAACGGCGAAGTATGCAAGTTAGTTAATTCAAACATGATTAAACCCCATCCACATAGTGAGCTGCTTTAGGAATACGCCATTCCGTACCACCGGTACGCAAAATAGCTGGCACTTTGAAATTAACGTTGTCTGGTGTGGCTGGCGCCAGAAAACGCAACGGCATCACGTCATGGCCTTTCACTACCCGCATATCTTTTTTGTACACCATCAGGCGATCTTTCCCCGCGGCCCCGGCACTGGCCAGCAAGATATCATCGTCGAAGTCCATATCTTTGAAGTTGGTACGTAGGAATTCCAACAACGTGACGTTTGAAGCGTTATGGGTAGAGAGCAAGGTACGCATCAGTAACTGATGTTGTTCCGAGGGCAGAATAAAACCATTTGGCCGATGAACTGTGACGGTGTTTTTCAAGTACACCTGATTATAAGCAGCACCAAAGAAATCGATGATCGGCTGAGTACCCTTGGTAGGAATATCCGCGACCAACTCGACCAAGGTTGCCGGAGCCGCCTCAATGCCCACATTGGAGCTGGTATATAGCCCTTCACCAATGTCATTGTGGCCTAACAAGTAGATCTTATTCAGACCTTGTTCAACGACATCACGTACTGCCTGACCCCGTTCAGCATCCAGATTGACGTTATTGAGCATGGCAAAACCAATTTCCTCAATGGAGTAGGTGTAACCCAATGCTGCAGTTTTAATTTCATGGAAGCCCTGATTCATGGCGATATCCACGGTTGGTACATCAGTCGAGTTCGGACCAAATACTTGCAACTCACCACGAGCATCAATCGAGCGAAACGCCACCACTTTTACCCAGTCAGGTGCACTGTTATCCAGCGGTAATATTGTGCTGTATTTAAACTGCGGATACTCCAGACGGTAAATTTCTGATTCAATATGCGCGGCTTGTTGCACCAAAAAAGAGAGCGCCGATACCGGGCTGACGTCAAATACACTTTGTTTCATGAATATTTTCCTTTAAATTTTATTCGCCGCCAGCAGCCGGCGTTGACGCTAAAATGCCATCAACGCGAATTTCGCCCACTTCACCTGCGACAACATCATCAATCCAGCGGACAAAATCCAATTCAACTCCAGAACCACCGGTAGTTAATCGGCCCTGATTTGCCCCTAATGCCGTAATTACTGTGACTGAGTCACCTGCGTTGGCACCATCGACACACAAAGCGAACATCGGCCCACGCCGCAGTAACGACGCCACATGATCAACGTCATAGCCCACTTCATAATCTGGTGGATTGGTAGGTACACTGTTACTAAATACCGCCATTGAACGGACGCTGAATCCGATGATTTGTGCGGCGGTGGTATCTGGTGTTACTGGGGCACAAGAGCGCGCCCCAACACCACGGATAGCGGCTCGACCAAAAGGCAGTATTTTTGCTTCCACCCGGCGGGATACCACTTCACAAACATCAGTAGTTGAAATTTGCCCCTCGTAAGCCTTGCCGCGCCACTTAGTAAATTCACTCTGAGCAATAGCCATTATTTATTCTCCGGTTGTTTGCCATAGCGTTTGTCTAACCAGCTCTGACGAACGCTGTCACGGGTGTTTTGCGCATCCCCCGTTTTAACTTTCTTCATATCGCGGCCCAAATTGATGATGGAATCATTCACGTCATTTTTATCGTCAGGATCATCGTCATCCTCATTTTCCCGACGCTCTTCTTCCGCATCGAAATAAGCTGATACGTAAGTATCTGGCGCTTTATCCCATGAGGTATATTTGCGGCATTTGATACCAGCGCTATCCAGCGCGGCACGTTTGATTTTCAGGGGCACTACGGAGTCACAGGTAAAATATGCACCTGCAATTTTGATAGCGGAATCACGAGCCGCGACAACATCAGCCAATTGTTTAGCAATCGAATCCTCAGAAGATTTTTCTTTTAGCTGTTCAATTTCTTCATCTTTTGCATCGGTCTTTGCTTCTGCTTCTTGCAGCTTCTGTTCTGCTTCATCTTTGGCAGCTTCGGCTTTTTCCTGCCCTTGTTCCGCATCCGTGACACGCTTGTTTAACGCATCCATAGAAGATTGGATCAGCTGCTGGGTAGCCTCATCAGCCACCTCGATGCGCACGCCGGAATCCAGCACAACTTTATACATGGGGTTTACTCCCTTGGGTTTACGGTCAAATAACCGCGCCATGTGTCCGGCTCTGGCCTGATCACACAGTGCGATATGGTTGATGGTGATGGTGCATTGAATAAATTCGTAGGCAGTACCACAGGGGGCGATACCGGGTGCATAGCGATATTCGGAGGTGTAGCCGGCGGATAACTCCTCTTTATCTTGATTGATGGCATCAATGGCGTATTGATCTTTTATCAGAAGATCAACCACCACATAGTCAGGGTCATCGGTATCCTGGCGTCCCGGCGAAATCGCGTGCCCGGCGGTGACCTGTTTAAACGTTTGGGCATTCACCAAGTCATCAGGATGATCAATGGTGACGTCTTTATTGTCATAACTGGCAAGACTGTCCGGATCAAACACCTCCACAGGTGGTCGGTAAACATTGACGATTTGACCGGGTGGCCTGTCGGTTAATCCCAGTTCAGAGGCGAGATATTGCTGCACACCGACGCGCGCAACCCGCCCGGGGACTTTTAAATAGCCCTCAGGGGTGATTTCTCGTTGGGAGTTAATCGGAAAGGACACGCGGTCACGAACGGTGATCCGCATAATAAATCCTGTTAGTAATCAAGCCCCTTTATTTGGGGTATAGCATGACAGCGGCAACCGATATGAGCTCTGCCGGGGAGTAGTCCTGTTTCACCGTTATAAGCCGCCCCTCGTGACCAAAGATAAATGCCCGCTCCATAACCCACATTGACGCGAGAAATCTCAAAGCATTTGATTTTAGCCCGCGGATATTTACCTGCTGGGTTACCGGATACCCGAACATCTTGCGAGGTAGACCAGCGGAAACGGTCAATCCCCGCGCTCACCTGACGAGTGTGGGTGATATCACTACGAATTCTGGCTGTTTGGTCACGAGAAATAAGATGCGCCCGTTGATAAGTCGCCCCGGTTACTTGTTGGATATTTCTGACCATTGTCGTGAGCGAGTCACCACGCATAATGCTATCCATCACTTCCCGCTGAATATCATCGAAATAATCAGAGGACAGCGATTTAATCAGGGCAACATTGCTTTCGACCGAGGCATCGAAATAATCCACTAATGACTCATTAACCATAAGTGAGGTCATATCAATACCGATAGCGCGATTGATTTGCTCAACAAACGCCGCTGAACTTTCGGACTCCGCACGACTAACCACTCGCTGGGCTAATCGGTCGGCCTGACGGCCCATCACTGAGCTATTAAATTTGTCGGCAGCCTGTCTGATTGACTCTTTAATGATATCGACCAAATAACTATCAGCCGTGTAATTACGCCGCAGAACTGGTGTTAATACCTCATCGACGGACTGAGCCATCAATCGCACCATCTCGCGCAACTGAGCACGATAGTAGCGCTCGGTTTCATCCGTCTGTTTAACTGGCCTGAGTTGTGCCTTCCTGCGTGGTGGCTGGTTTTTTATCATCGCCTGGAGTGTCGCCAAGCCTGAATTGATAATCACCTTGCCGTTCGGCGGATTCGTCGTCTTCAAGTCGGGTGATGTCATCTTCTTGAATACCATAAACGCCTTGCTCCATCAGCTTACGGGCCACCTGTGATGGCAATACCACCTTTTGATTCAGGCGAATATCATCAGCCTGTGCATCAGCCAGTCGCTGGGCAGATATCTCGGTATCAGTCGGTTGCGACAGTGGCGCAAAGGTAAAGTCCAGACCATCGGGCATGGTGCCTAATGTTGAACGCACCAATACCTCATCCAATTTTTTCAGAAATGGACGGTATTTAGCTTCCTGATCCCCTTTGATGGTATTGAAATAATTGTTCTGGTCACCCTGTCCCGAATCCCCCATTCCTTTGGCTTGCACACCAAATATGCGTGTCATCGGAATACCAGATGCGCCAGCCGTCCACTCCATTAGCACCGCCAACACTTCGCCCAAACCGCCGAATGAGATTTGCTTGCGATCAAGGGTCTCTTTGGAATCCAGCAACGCCAGTCGAAATAGCGATTTCATCATGCCAAAAGTGTTATAGCGTTTGGCTATGGCTTCATCCATATCGCCAGAAGCTAAATCAGTGGCTAAATTTTCTTTGCTGATGGTGTCGATATTCGCTTCCAGGATCAGTGAGGAAATCCCCCCTTTGGCAGCGACCGCATCTTTCACATCTTCAAGGCAGCGCCTCAAGCGGCTATCATCCCAACCGCCGTTAATCATGCGTAAGCGCATGGGCAAAGCTGCGCCCGGTGCGCGCACAAAATGGCTGAAATGAATTTTTTGCTGACCACCATTAACTAAATAGTATTCCGGCTGCATAAAGTTCTCAGCCAACGGGTTAGAAACGTTGTATTCCTGCCCGTTGACCAACATGCGATCCAGAACCAATAAGCGTTTAAGTGAGTCTTTCTTGATATTCTTCAATTCCAACTCATGAGACAGATCCTGATCGGTCAGCATCAATACTCCCGCCCCACCATACAACCCAGCCCATTTAAAGGACTCTTGAGTTATCCCTTGAATATTAAAATGGTTCTCAGCATTGCGCAGAGCCGTGGCATCATCGGAAGGAAATGACCGCCATTCACGCGTTGCATCATCAACCGGAATATCAATAATTGACCGGGCAATCCAGTTTTCGGTATAAGCCGCCTCCAGCTCGGCAAAATCTTGCATCGCACCATACATAAAGCGGCTATACATACGCCTGTCGCGGTCTGTTCCCATCCCCGTCATGACATTCGATAAACCATCAGCAGTCAGGCGAATCCGGGGTTTACCGCCAAAATCCAGTTTTTCACTCATCGTTAAACCCACTTGTCATAACTGATGCTGCCACCAGCAATTAATTCGATCTCTATCGAATCCATGATTGTGTCGAGAATATCGTCGTTTTTATGGCTATCATCAGCCGAGAAGTCAGCGCATTCGGTCAGTGTAGGCACAACCCAATCAGTCGAGGCGGCAACCGCGCCATCCCAGTAATACACCTGCGGGATTTTTTGACCGTCGTCGGTCATCAGTGCCGGAATATAGACGCAGCCAGTTTTCATTTGCGGAATAGTATTCAGGCAGCGGATCAGCTTGTTTTGGCCTGAGCCGCGCGGGATGGTTAGGATGGGAATGCTTTTACGTTTTACCAGCGTGGTAATCAGACCTTGCCCAGCCTGCTTATCCTCGATGCCCATATGGCGTAATGGCGCAGGGCGTTTTGGATTATACGGCCGCCATTTCTCCCATAAGTCTTGGGCAGTGGTCAGTAAGTCTTCCGGGTCCCACCGCCCACGTACGCTATCGATAATGTAGAGATTGCCATCTACGCCAATCCCCACAAGGGTAAAAACGGTATAGTCGTTGTAATCTTCGATTTTGCCGGAGTTGGTATCAACATAAACGGCGCGGTGAGTCAGTGGGGGTAAATGGGTGTAACGTTTGAACCAATCGGTATCAATTAACCCGCCAGTCAATGCGCGTGGGCGCTGCATATATTGCGACATGAAAGTGTATTCGTCGCTTTCCCACAACCGTAGCAAATCACCAACATATTCGTTTACCGGCCAATAAGACCAATACCGCACCCCGCCGACCACCACACTTTCACTATTTTTAACCGAGAACCAGCACTGCGAGCGCCACGGCTCCGGCAATGCATCGATGTATTCTTCACTGACCAGCGCCGGAATGGTGATGTGGTGAAAATCCACCCCCATCTTACCGGACAGCATAAATCCGGTGGCGTCATCGGTATGTAACCGCTGCTGGATAGAAACAAAGGGTGTCGGGTGCTCTTTGCTCTTATCACCGCGTCGTGAGCGGATGGTGTTCACCAAAATACGGTTAGCACTGGCCCGTTTGGTGGCCGAAAACATATCTTCGGGTTTGTTGTAATCATCCAGCCCGACAAAGCCGGAAAAATCAGGGCCGGGGAAACCCGCACGACCGCCGGTTAATTGCCCACCGCTGGAGCGTGAAACCGTCTGCCCCACCATTCGGCCCCGACTATTAACGATTTCCCACTCTTCCGCCTGATTAATACCAAAGCGGCAAGGCCACAGTGATTGATACTCAGGGCTGGCGATAATATCGCGAGCGCGGCGGCTATTACGTTTTACCAGTGTGTCAGCAAACGATACATTGAGATTTCGAAAGCGCCGTAACTGGCCGGTCTGCACCAACATATTGATATAGGCTGGCAGATGAACCGAAATAAACTCAGTTTTAGTCCCGCCTGGCGGCACGTTCACAATCAGGTTACGCGGTTGCAGCCGGTTATTGACCAAATCATCCAGCTTTGAGGCCATCATTTTATGATGCCAGTTCACCAATAGCCGGTCACTCTGCAACAGCTCAAACCAAATGCGGGTAAAGTTAAGAAATGATTTTTCAGACCGGGATTTCAAGGCGACACGCGACGGGAAATCCAGATTTTCCCATTCGAGAATATCGCTCATGTGGTGATCCTGCGGGTTGGTTTTATTTCGCCAATTTGTGAACTGATTAACACAATGACTGAGTCTCAAGGAAAAGACGTCAGCTTAATGTAATAATCTCACTTTCTAGTCATGCTTAAATATCCTCTTTTCTGGACAAAGATGTGCCAGACCTTGGGTTCTTCTCTTTCTCTTGGTCATTCTATACTTGAGATTCGCCGACAATTCTACTGTATGCAAATTAACCTTCTGTTTGGACGCATTTCTATCTTAAGCAATATGTTAACTTTCATATAAATCATAATTTATTGTAATTAAAAGGAAAGTTTGATGGATGTTGAGATTAATTACTGTAATAACATTGATAAAGCAAAAATACTCATTTCAGAAGGTAAGTTAAATATTAAATTTGCGCCCAATGGCACAGGGAAAAGCACTATTGCTAGGGCAATACAGTATAGCCAAACTCAAAATCAACAATCCTTACAACTGTTACTACCCTTCAAATTTCGAACCAACAATCCTGATAATATACAACCTTTAGTGACCGGCACTGAAGCCCTGTCTCAGGTAATGTGCTTCAATGAAGAATACGTGAGCCAGTTTACATTTCAACCTGATGAACTAGTCAGCAATAGCTTTGATATCTTGATAAAAAATGATGCATACAGAGAGACAGAACGCGAAATAGAAGAAATAATTATCACTATCAGGCAAGTATTCACTGATAATCCTGACCTTGAAACCCTATTATCAAATCTTCAAGTGCTTGCTGACGCGTTCAAACTGACAAAAGCGGGACTTTCCAAATCTACAACTGGCATGAAAGGCCTATCATCCGGTAACAAAATAAAACATATACCTCTTGGATTGGAGTCTTACAAACCATTTATTCAAAGTGATAAAAGTGTTGACTGGATTTCGTGGCAGACAAAGGGACACGAAGATTTTAGCGCATTGTCCGACAATTGTTGTCCATTCTGCACTTCAGATGCTAGTGTGAAGAAAGAGCAAATTCAGAAAGTCAGTCAGGAATATGACAAAGCTGTCATTAAAAATCTGATTGGAATTATCAATGTTGTTAAAAGCCTAGGTGAGTATTTCTCTGAGGCTGCAAGAGAGAATCTTGCAACAATTACCAACCTTGAAAATGGACTAGAGAACCAGCATGAAACTTATATTATCACTATCAAGTCACAAACAGATGACCTTATCAAAAAGTTAAACACACTGAAAATGTTATCAGGTTTCCACTTTGAGGAAGGAGAAAACGTTGCAGAAAAATTGGCATCCTACATCCTAGACCTTAATTTTTTCACAGAGCTTCAGTCTACTAAAACCCAAGAAACCGTTGATAAAATTAATAGTTCTCTGAGTGGGCTTATAGTTCATGCTGGTAAACTTCAAGGGAAAATTAATCAACAAAGAAGTAAGATAAAAAAACTAATTGAGAAACATAAGAAAGATATTAACAACTTTCTATCTTATGCTGGATATCGATATAGAGTACAAATTATCGGTGACAGTATGCAGTCATGGCTAAAACTTCAGCATGTCGATCATGATGAATTCGTCAGTGGTGGAAGCCAACATTTGAGCTATGGTGAAAGAAACGCATTTGCAATCGTTTTATTTATGTATGAGTGTCTTGCAAAAAATCCTGGCCTTATAATATTGGATGACCCTATCTCCTCCTTTGATAAAAATAAAAAGTTCGCGATACTAGAAATGTTATTTCGCCGTGATTCGAAAGACTGTCTCAAAGGTAAAACTGTATTAATGCTAACCCATGACGTTGAACCAATTATTGACACATTAAAATCAGTCAAAAATCAGTTCAGCAATCAAGTATCAGCATCCTACCTACGACTCGATAATGATCAAATTTGTGAGCAGAGGATTAGTGAAAACGATATTAAGACTTTCGCCCAAATCTGCCAGTCGGTTACCGATTCAGAATATAATGATATTATTAAACTTATTTATCTAAGAAGACATTATGAAATTTTGGATGACAAAGGTGACGCCTATCAAGTTTTATCAAATATCCTCCATAAAAGAGAAAAACCTACCGATAGCCGGGAACCTCAGGATCAGAACCGCCAGCATCCAGAAATGGATAGTCTACGGGTAATTAAAGGCTGCGGCGAAATAAGCGAACGGATCAGCACATTTAATTATACTCGCATTCATGCCGAATTATCCGATGATGAAAATATTAGAGCCTTATACCGGAGTTGCCAAAGTGGATATGAAAAACTTCAGGTTTTCAGATTGTTCGATATGGATGTTAAAAATTCCGTTATCCAAAAGTTTATCAACGAAACCTACCACATTGAAAATGAATTTATCTGTCAATTAGACCCTACTCATTTTGACTTCATACCGGCATATGTGATCAAGGAATGTGATAAAATCGTTTTCTCAGAATCAACTGAGCCTGTCCTATAGAAGCAGTAATTTTACGGTTTTTTTATTCTTGTACTTTATATTTACAGTAACTCCCAGCCAGAAAAAATTGTGGGTGGGAGTTTATTAATCAGCCCCAAAAATCTGAGTTTCAATTTTTCTTACTCTTAGTGACTTCAATCCAATCCCGGCAATTTACCCTCTAACATCTGCTGAGCGTTCGCATAATCTTCTGGCGTGTAATTCACCTGGTTAATGGCACCGCCATCAGGGCCGCTGATTTCAGTTTTATTTTTCAGCATACCCAAATGCTGCCCGACCATTTTCAGTGCGTCGTCCTGATTACGGGTAATGACCTCTAAGCCAAACTTACCTTGCTTAACACCGGCATAAAGGCGGCGTGCCGAAACTGATAAATCCCGTGAATCATGAAAATGCGCCCTGCCTTGCCCCTCACCATTACAACGTGAGCAATCTGGACTGGGATCGAGCGTACTGTCAAAACCGTAACCGCCATCATCCAGTGGTGCAGGTTTACCGTTATTGGTTCTTTTCTCTGACTCTTCCTGATATTCCTGCTCGTTAATCCACTGGTATTTATTTTCAATCCCCCAACAGTGACGGCAACATAAACGGCGAAACTCTGAAATTTCGTTAGCGTTGGCTGTGGCAATATCCCACCACCAATTTAAAACAGCGTCCTGCGTGATGTGCGTCCGTTTCTCTCTGGCTTCCATTGAGTCACGTATGGCTTTGTTTACCGATACATGGCGATACAACCGACGGGCAGCGGCAGCACCGGTTAATCCCTCACATTTATATCCGGCCCGTTTATAAGCAGCTGTCTTATCCAAATCAATTAAATACTCACTGACAAATTTTGCCTGCATATCGTTTAGCCCATATCTACTGGCGATAGAGCAGCTTTCTTCAATTTGATTTTCAATTGGTGAGTAATTTGGATCGATTTGATTTTCAATTGGAGAAATTGATTTTTTAGCTTTGGTTCGCAGGTTCGCGTTTTGGTTCGCACCAGAGTTATGCGAACTTGTAGTATGAACTTTTTCGGGTTTAACCCATTCTTCTGATTTAGCCCTTTTCCGTATTGCTGTATCACTTACACCGTGCTTTTCAGCTAACGACCGAATTGAAAGTTGTCCGGCACAGTACTCGCGCTTTATCGCCTCCCAATCCGGCTTCTTCATTTTTTACTCACACAATTGGTGTTGAACCATTCCCAGTATATTCTGTTGACTCTCACATCAAAGAACTGGGAGGTTCAACATGTCAGGTTATTCAAACTTATGGCACAGCATAAAAAATCATATCAACGAAGTTCGTGGTATCAAAAACGTTGGCTACGCAGATGCAAATGACAGCCTAAAAGTCGATAACAGAACAATGCAGATATTTATACTGGATGTTTTCTTACATGAGCACCGTAAAAAATACGGTTCGGGTGTATTCCCTTTGCAAGGTAAGAATGCCCTGCACCACAAAATTCTGATGAAATACAAATGGCCACTGTCTGTTATACGGGAAATGAGCCTAAATGATTCCCTTTTTGTTCTTCAGGACGAGCTGATTCTTGCGAACCTACCAGAAGATGCTCAGAAGTATTTGTCGCATCAGGAAGGGACAGTTCAGATTGCTTTTGATGACTTACAGGAACATGAGTGGAAGCCGACGATTGCCGAAATATTCCTGCAAGTGCAAGAACGCTAACCTCGGGATGCTTATCACTCAATTCGGCAAGCCTTTCGTTCAGAGATGCTTGCTGATTCTCATTTGAAATAAGGTACCCGAGTTCCAATAGTTTCTGAGCTAACCAATTGCTCAACTCTCGATTATTCAGACTTCCGGCATAAATATAGGGCTGATCGTTCATATCATTTTCCTTATAGATGAAATGACAGTAGGTAACTATTGTTGAGGTTTTAAATGCTCCAGCAAGAAAATCATGGCTCGCGTGTCGCCTTTCTTGGCTTTGATAAACAGAGAATTGGATATATCCGCTATCCCTTTAGCTTTTCCTCTGCGAACGGCCAGCCGGTAAAGTGAGATTGCTGATTTATCCTTCCTTAAAATATCAATGTCGATTTCCAATGTGTCGGCTATCTGCTGTTCCGTTAATCCACGCCCTGCCAATGCCTCCACCTTATCTAGCGTCGGCTTATCCATCGTCATGCCCTCTTGGGATAGGGTTTATGACGTGAAAGCAGGATTTTTTTCATTTGCTTGTCGAGAGGCATCAGATATTTATGCTTGCCTGATGTTTTGAACTCTTGAGCATTGGGGTCTAAATGCTGTCTGACAGATTCAAGGCTTTGCTTTACCCCTTTAGCAGCAACACTGCGCGGGTGGGTTTTCTTACCGTTGATAATGAAAGCACCTAAGGTGCCTACACCAAATAGTCCTTCATATATCCAGTTGGTAGCCTGATAAATTCCGCCATGATGATTTTGGTCTTTATCTGCATAGGAGACTATTAGCCGCAGCCCCGGACAAACATCAGCGAGAAACTTAATCGCTTTAGCCAATATCTGACTAACCGGCGATATGTGTTGCCGTAATGCTACGCGGGTCAGTTCACACACTTGATCCTGCTGCAAGCTGTAAGGCTGCCCGATATGGTTATTGGCACCGCGGCTAAAAATAACGACACCAATAAATTTCCCATCCTCCCATGCCCCCACTTTTACCAATTTTCCCACTGGTACCGCTTTAGCATAATGCCAGTTAAGGCATGCAAAGCTGGCTGCCTGATGAGTGGCCCAATCCACTGTGAGTGATGTCATAGAACACCCCCACAATGTGGGCAAAGCTTGGTATCCAGATGGTCGAGCTTTCCCTGATCATTTTCGTTACCAGGCAAAAAATCGGCATTCAACATTTGATCTATCTCTTCTGATGAAAATCCAGTGAGAGAAAGATCAAAATTGTCTGCCAATAAATCACCCAGCTCTAGTGTTAATAGTTCCTGATCCCATCCGGCATTAAGCGGCAATTTATTGTCAGCAAGACGATAGGCTTTTTTCTCTGTTTCAGTTAATCCAACCAAAGTGATAGTTGGTACTTCTTTCGCATTTAATTGTTCTGCAGCTAATAAACGTCCATGGCCAGCAATCACCTCTCCCTTTTCATCAATCAATACCGGATTAGTCCAACCGTATTGCTTAATACTCGCAACGATTGTATTCACCTGCTCTGCTGAATGTGTTCTGGCATTTTTCACGTAAACAATCAACGAATTGAGAGGTTTGTAGACTATCTCCAATCTTTTCTGATTTTTCTCTATGGTCATTTTGCAAGTTCCAACTATTATGACCCTGCTCTCGAGAGCAAGTGGGCCTTGGTTCGTACTCATGACCTCAACTGTGGGTATGAATGGCCGTTAGTAGCTCCAACTACTCGCGGTCGCCCACCTTCCTAAATAAAAAAACCACCAGCAACCATGCTCAGGGTGAGCGGAAGGTGTTACTGATGGCTTTGCTTGCGCATTATCGATAATGCTCAATGAGTACCATCTGTAATGCAATAAGTATCATTGCTCTGTTAGAGATAGGGAAATCACGTGAAAATAAAAGAAATAATCATCAAAAATATTAGATGCCTTAGCAAGTTAATAACCCTCGAAAACATCAGATCCTTTAGCAAGTTAACAACTCAATCATGCGCTAGCATCGCAAGTTATTTTGTAGTTATAACTATCATATTCTTGATGAATATTAGGCTGTCTTGTCTTTATCCTACATCCAGTAATTGGATTGAAAATATTGCGGTTTTCCTAGGTATTTCATTAATGTTCTGCTGTGCGCTTGATATAGCAGTACGGTTAAACGACACTTTAAAGCCTAAAAACCGAGCTGCCTTTATCATTTTTTGGCTATTGGTTGGTTTTGGAATATGGATGTCGCAATTCACTTTAATTACAGCATTGGATCAATTGGCTTCAGCTAATATGACATGTGAAAAATTGTCTATTAAATCGAAATAGCATCTTTTCATTAACTGGCATTATGTCGCCAGTTAATGACCTCATCTAGTCTGCTCTTACATATCCGCAACTCCCGTTTCAAAGCCAGTGCATACAGCCCGCTATCACCCCATGTAGTACCGACAAAGTCCGGTACCTCGCATTCAGTTAATGCTGACTCTGGGGGTAATAACACGGGGCAAGTAGCGAAGGGGCGTGGTGCCGACTTATTCGCGCAAGATGTTAATGCCAGCGTCAGGCATACGCTGAATAGCACACCCATCAACTGATGACACCGCCAAAAACCGCTTAAGCCGATCTTCACTTTCATTGCGGAGTTTCCTTTCGTTCTCAAGCTGACGGGTGGTGGCTGCTCGGTTGGCGGCTTCATTCATCTGGTATGCATCAATTATGTTGCCCAGGGCTGTATTTGTGGCTTGCTCGGCCACCAGCTCCGCTTCCGTTTTTTCGACCTTATTTGAGAGCCGATAACTGTTAAAGAACAGAGCCGACACAATAACCACCAGCACAGCAATAACTAATCCGATGGCCTTATTCATCCAGCCCCCAGCAGGTCAGTTCGCTTTCCTGTGCGCGGCGTTCTATCTGCCCGTAACAGTTATTTGCGCGAACATTGCAATCTTTACCGCCGTCATATACCCAGCGTTTGATTTCAGAGCACGCACCTTTACGGTCGCCAGCGTTGAGTTTTTTATAGAACGTGGAGGTGAAGCATTTACTAGGGCCGATGTTGTAGGGGCAAAACGAAGCAATACCGGCAATTTGTGGCTCAGTCAGCGGGACACGGACATTCTGCTTTACCCAACTAATGGCCTTGTCAGCCTCCAGCTTATTCACCGCAGCACATTTCTCCGCTGATAGCTTCATCCCTTTAACTACCGGCTTACCATCTACTTGAGTAGCACCACGGCAAACAGTCCAAATCCCCTTTCCATCTGGATAAGCTACCAGCCGGTTACCCTCTTTCTCATCCAATAGCTGATCAAGAATTATGGTGGCCGGTGCTGCAACCATAACCAGAGCCAGGACAGCCGCGCTTAATTTGCTTTTTGTCGAGGCCATCACTCACCATCCGGTTTATAGCCGTGGCGGCGATCCCAAATCTTGACGCCAGCATTAAGCATGAATGTCAGAGCCATAAAAAATAACGAACCAAGAACACCAATTACCGTCCACTCATCAGGGGTGAAGCCAGCAATTAGCTCTTTAACCCAAAAAATGAAACTACCACCCGACACGGTATAGGAGACCGCTGTTGTTATATTGCTCATTTTCATAGTCTCCCCCTCCCTGATGGGTTGGGTGTGAAGCGGAAAAAGAAGACCTTGTTATGTGAACAGGCCTCAAATTTTTGTCAAGTACTACACACTTTCAGCAACCTATTTTGGTTATACTGTTTCATTAGATATTTTAATAAACTCAATATCCAGATAATGCTTTATTGATTGTAACTTTCAGAGGGTAAAGGAATGCTACAAGCTCACATGAATGCTATGGAAAATGTGTTAGTTGCCAATTCTAAAGTAGCGGCTAACACTGGTCATTCATTACATAAGGGAAACCCTAGGGAATCATTTATAAGCAAATTTCTTAAAGATCATCTTCCGAGCAATATATCTATTGGAACTGGTGAGATTATTGATGGAAATTCAAAACCAAATGAAAATAGAAATCAATACGATATAGTTCTTTATCGTAATAGCTATCCTAAATTGGATTTGCCGTACTGTTACCGAACTGACGCACAACCACCGGCGCAGCGACAGCAAAACCATGGGTTCTGGTGATGGTCTGCAACGGATCACGCAATGACTGCCCACGGAAGCAATCATATTTGGTCTTGGTGCTGGTGTGGTTGCACTTCACCGCATATGGCTCCAGCAATAAATGCTCGGCCTTGCTGGTGATGGTGGTTAGCGGTTGGTCTAGCGGATACTGCAGGCGGTCACCACCAAAACCAGTTTGTCCCAGTCGCACAATAAACGGGTCAGGGTTATCAATAACAAAGCGTTGCAGCCCTTTGACGATGCGCCGCAAGGTATTATCAGCCAAATCTTTCTTGCGACCGAAAATAGAGCGAGTTGGCTGGCTCCAATCGATACACTCCGCTGCCGTTCGCCAAGGTTGCAGCATGCCAGAAAGCACATCAGAAGAGTTTGGTGCGCCGTGGCTTGGCTCTGGCCATACAACCGGTTCACCGTCACACCGCCCAACCACAAACAACCGCTTTCTAATAGTGGGTGTACCGTAATCACAAGCTTTCAGTTCCCTGTGGTCAACGTTATAACCCAACCCTGAAACCAACCTTGCCGCCTCTGGGCCATTGATATCTATCTTCAAAAACTCACACACTTCGGTCAGCGCGGGGTGATTCGCATCGATGCCAGCACCCAGCATGCCAATAAATGCCTTGAACGTTTCTCCCTTACGGGCAGGATCAGGTCGGTGATTACCCTGACTATCCGTCAATAATGGCCCCCAGCCGCGAAACTCTTCGACGTTCTCCAACATCAGAAAGCGTGGACGTACTGCCAGCGCCCAGCGCAACACCACCCAGGCTAAACCACGAATTTCTTTCTTAACTGGCGTGCCGCCCTTGGCTTTGGAGAAATGGCGGCAATCAGGGCTGAACCACCCCAGTAATACCGGCAGACCACCGGTAGATATCAGCGGGTCAACGCTGAAAATATCCTCAGGATAATGCAACGTGCGTGGGTGATTGATGGCATGCATCGCCATTGCCACAGGGTTATGATTCATGGCAATGTGTGGCTCATAGCCTAATGCTTGCTTAATGCCCTCACAGCTCCCGCCACCACCAGCGAACCCCACGACAACCAGACCATCCTGTAAATCAGGCCGCGCTACAGTGATTTCTTTACGCCGCGCCCATGCATGAGCCGCCTGTTGGATATGCTGCGGATTATCTCGATTTAAAAACATCTGGTTCATTTGGAGCAAAAGCTGTTGCTGGTGGTCGGGACTCAAAGCATGTACCGGTATAACCGATGAGGCACATTGATTTACTTCAGTCGGCCAGATCATTGAGCACCCCCGCCTTTAGTTTTAGCCCTGAGTATCGAATCCGCATAAAAACGCTCACTGACACTGTGCAGGGTAAATTCCGCTACCGGTTTTTCATGACGGGTAATGTCAACATGCGGCGATTTCATCAAGCCAATCATACGCATCTGCAACATGCGCAGCGTAATGCCGTGATCCGGATAGGATTTATCAAGCGCGGCAAGAATGCCGGTATAGGTCAATGTTTTACCCAGCATCACTGCCACCAGCTCACTGGCTTTTAGCCGCAGTGCTGATGATGTGTTAGATTTTTTGGCCGCTTTAAGCTTCTCTGATTTCGTTGCTGCCGATGTAGGAATTGCTACTTTTTTCGGCTTTACCGGCGGCGTGTAAGGTGCACGGCATCTGGCGCGGGCCGCCATTCCCCAGGCATCAATGATGCAGGACGAATGATCACATTTGTCGTCAATAACTGGCCGGCTGTCATTGATAAAACTATTGCAGTTGTTAATTTCCATTGGTCATACCTCGCTTATTTAACGTATCGGTTTCCTGCTGCTAGTTGCTGTGCCGGGGTTAATCCTGATGGTCGGTCAGGTGTTTTCAATTGGCGGCGAATGGGAGGGATTGGTGCACCACTAGCAACGCGCTTTTGCCACTTGGCCAGCTCGATACCTGCCTGTGTTTCTAGTCCGGTATCAGTAAGCCTTTTTTCAATTCCAAGGCGCTTAAGGTCTACGCAGATTTGATATAAAACCGGGTGGCGCCAGTTGAATTCCTCAGCACAACTGTATTTATAAAATTCATTCCGGTAGCGCTTAAGCTCGGCGAGAACATCAATCACGGTTAAGCCCAGATGACCGCCGCCATGTTCAGCAACGAGAGTGACAAACTCGGCAAAATCTGGAGGCCAAGAGTTACCAGATTCACAACGTTTCATGCATGCAGTGCAGACTCGCTGGAGTTGGTCACCGGTCATTGTGTTAATCTGACGTTCCCACAGTTCAGACGGGCGATTGCCATTCTTCGCAGTCCAGCGGTTCGCGTAGATTTTGATCATGAGATCCCATAGGTTCCATGCCTGTGATCTCCTGTTGTTGTTCCCAACTGAGGTATTGCTCAGAGTACGGTCGTGGGTCGCTCTGGTTGAATCTGAATTCCACATGATTTTCTCCTGTGCTTACTTGCCACTCATCGTCGAAATGCTGCGACGGTCCAAAAAATGTTTTCGCCTGTTTGATAAATTCCGTACCAACTTTCCCCGTCGCCTTAACGAACGCCGCATAGCGCCTCACCCCTTCCAACATCGCATCAGTCGTTACGCCGTCTCGCAGTCTGGCGTTCCAAGCTTTGAAAGCACCGTGTTTGTCAGGGCTTCCCGGTCGACGGGGATATATCAACCAAGCCGCCTCGAATTCTGGCGAGTACTCATGCCGCTTGTTTTTGCCACCGGCCTCTTGGGGATCCGGTTCGGAATTCGGAGGCAAATTATTTTCATTCGGTCCCGTGGCGTTATTTTCGCCATGGGACAATAGGGTTTTATCTTTTAGTTCTTTATCTTCTTCTAACTCTTCCTCTGGTAACGCTTTTTGATCCTGCTGTGTAACGCCGCCAGCGTTACCCTTAACGTTACGTTTTGCCTTGGAATCTCTGAATTCTGTAACACGTCTGCTTGTAACTGCCCGTTTTTTAGAGCCTTTTCCGTTATGGCGATCAAAGTCAGGAAAGTATATTTTCCCGCCGTCATGTTTTAACCATCCAACTGTTATCAGTGCATCAGCAAAGCCAGTCATAAAAGTGATACGGTCAATGCCAATTCTTGTAACGCTGGCCGCGTTACCATCTGCGTTACCGTCGATGGTCTGTTGATCAGCCCAGACCCAAACACGGATTAACTTTCCAAGTACGGTATCCGGGTCAATATTCAGGATTTCAGCCAGTTGAAAGATCTCCGGTTTATCTGGAGTTATCACTTCGACTTTTATCCAACTTGATGCCATACCTACCCCGACTCAGTGCTTTTCTGTAACGCTGAACACGTTACATTTGGCGTTACTAATATTAAAAAGAGCGTGAAATGCTCTCCGTTGGCATTGCATGGACTCGCGTGCAACTTGCCGTAAAACCACCCGTGCCATATTCGATGTAATAGGCATGTTTCCGTAGCGATAGCCATTGCACCAAGTGAGTTTTTTAGACATGTGGTGTCCTCCATGACTTATTAGGTTTAACCACTTTCTTCGCCGGTTTATCCCGAATACGTTTGTAAGGTTTGGCGTATGTTTTTGCCCAAGCTAAAGCACTTGAGAATGTGGAGTTAGGTACTTCGGTGTAATGCTTGCCTCCTTGAATTGCTGCTGATCTGGATACGGATTCCGTAAGCCCAGCCCTCTGCAGTTCATCTCGTAATTGTTGTTCGACTTGTTCTCTGGAAAATCTGGCCATTGGTCATACCTCGTTATGCAATCAACTGCTGTGTTACTGGGATCAATGCATGTATCGCCTCGGTAGCTTTTATTAACTTCTGTGACATATCAGAACAGCCCAAAAAAACTGCACTCATGGCTAGCGAGAAATCTCGCAATGCTTGTGCGGCTAAATAATTCACTGAATTTGGATTTTCTAATCTGGCTCGACGCTCTCCGGGCAATGCACGGAGGATTGCCGGGGTAAGCTCTGCGATTTTTGTCCTTGACCTGTCCGTGTCACTGTCAATCCATCTAAATAGGCGTTGCTTGTTGTTGTGCGTAGCGTGTTCATCGTTAACAGGTGTCAATGGAAGATCCCCTCCCCCCAAAGCGAAATAAGCCTGTGCTATTTCTGCCGCTACAATTTCCTGTTTGGTTTCCGCTGCCCAACCACGCAATTCCGCGCAGATGGCATCATGTTTTAATTTCACAGCTATCTCCTTGTGGAAACTGATTTTTAAAAATCAGTTCTTACTGGGCTGATGTATTAGATTGATAATCAACAGGTAACCCATCTGTTGGATTAGGGTAAATATCCGGTCGTAACTCATGCGGAGTAATTCCTGAAACTGCAAAAATTTCTAAAACTCGCGCATGAGGGATAATTCCCTTTCGCTTATTTTTCCATTTACCGATTGACTGCTGAGAGATTCCCAGCTGTTCGGCAAGGGATTTAGTGGAACCCACCGCATCAATTACGCGGTGGAGAGCATCTTTTGACATATTAGTTTCAATCCTTATCGTGGTTGCATTCAAATTAAACCATAGGGTTACATACAAATACAACCATAAGGTTATTCTTAAGGGTAAACCTTTGGGTTATAATGTTGAAATGAATAAAGAAAATAATTCAAAAGAACCGGCTATCGCAGGTCGTCTCTACCAGTTGATGAGTAAGACCGGAATAAACAAATCTGGTTTAGCTCGTATATGTGGGGTTAGCCCACAGGCTGCGGGGCGTTGGTTCACTAAAGGAAAAATGAGTAAAGATTCGGCTTTGAAGCTATCCGAAGCATTCGGTGTATCGCTCGCCTGGTTGCTTAGTGATGATAGTGAAGCCGAGGAGCGCTCATTAGATAACCCTATGGTTTTAGATGAGCAGCATAGAGAGCTACTTAACCTATTTGATAGACTTCCAGAAAGTGAAAAAGATAATCATATCGCCTCACTGAGAAGCATGATTGAAAATTACGATAGATTGTTTGGTGAGTTAGTAAAAACGCGTAATATCAAAGACATAATAGAAGCAAAGAATAATAAATAATCGTCTCTCTCCTATAGAACCGGCTTATGCCGGTTTTTTTTCGCCTAAAAATCAACAAATTAACCCATAGATTTAAATTAAAATAACCCAATGGTTGATTGTAGGTGTAACCCTGTGGTTTAATTGCTCCCATCAACGGCACAACAGCCGCTTAGGTAAGCAAGTTCTGACAATCTGAAAGCAGATAAAAAGGGATAGACGATGGGAAAACTATTGGATGACCACAATAAATACGTTGCACAAGCTAAAGCTAAGGGGGTGAATTTCATCACTCTTAGCTGCCCAATATGTAATAAAGAAATTGAAACACGCAGAGGAATAGATAACACAGTTTGGGATTCACTGGCGACTTGCCCTTATTGCGAATCGATTTATCTAAAAATTACTGATGGTGGGAAAGCAACTGCCGAGATAATTTAACCCTTAATATTCAGGAAATTTATGGAGCAACTACTATTCGCTTTAGTTGTATCGGTATGCCCTGCTCATGAAATTTGTAGAGATATTGTCTATGAAGTTTATGACACCCAACAAGAGTGTGAAAAAGTAATTTTCGAAAATAGGTTATTCAACGGCAACTGTTATCCAGTCGATGCCATGATTCATCAAAAATAACGAGGTATGACCAATGAAATTTAAAGAAATTAAATTATCTATTAAACCACTTCATGATGCTGTTGCTCAATTATCAACAGATAATGAAATCATCGGGTATGCAGTTAAAAATACAAATTCAAAATTACCTGCCGCATCTATTGTATTACCTAATGGTGAAACGTTGGGTGATTACCATTGTATGGGATGCGCAATTAAAGCTGCCGCCAAAAATTATATTGGCATTGGTGAAGATGAAGCAATTGAAGCCAATTTTAGTCTCGGTAAGAAACAAGTCCGTGATTTGTTATTAATCGCTTTGCTATCAAAATTTGTAAATGATTTAGCACCTCAGGAAAAACATTAACTTTAGTAGCTAACACCGTGAAACAGTCATCAATCTCAGCTAATTAAAGTGGGTAAAACGCTGCTAAATAGCGTGAGTGACAGCAACTCATTCTTGTCATTCTGCTTTGGGGATGTAAAAAAGCCCGCGCAAGGCGGGCTATCTTACCGGCTTAACGTCCCGGTGACGGCTGAGTCAGCGACCAAACCGACTCCAGCGAGGTATGACCAATGGCTTCCACCACTGGACGCCAAAATTATATAGGGATCTTTATGCAAAAGACAACATTAAGAATCCTGGCTGATTCTATTACTATTGTTAATACGGCTAAATCTCCAGCACTAGTAGAGGTTGGAGCAAACTCTGATGCCATTATGGGAACAGTTACGGACCTTATTGAAACAGGATCTGTTGATGTACGTGATTTAATTTCTCTCGCCTTAGAGCAAATTAAAAAGTGTGATTCTGAGACTTTAAGACACGTATTACCAACCGATAAATTAATCGAATTTACCGATTGTTATTATCAGATTAAAAATAATTAGCGAGGAATGACCAATGAGCTTATTTATATGTGGGTTTGTACCCAAAAAATCTGCCATGGCAAATGGTGCTGTCGCCATGGCAATTACTGTTGATGCCAAAAATCAAAAAATGGCAACAATGAAATCCACCATGTTATTAGAGGGTGAATTCCCCGGTTCAAGTGGTAATTTCTTTGCGCCTAAAGTTTGTGCTGATCGTGTCGGCTCCCCGCGCCCACCAGTTCATGATGACTCTGATGATAATGCCATATTTAGCACTGAATGGATGGAGCATAATCAGTGGAACGATGAGTCTAAAGAATTTGAACCTATCCCTATTCAAAATAATGATGAAATTGAAAACATAAAGGATATATTCAATTTACCAATAGAAGTGAGAGTTGCTTATATCTTGTTATACGGGGTAGAACCAGAAACAGTAGATAGCCATTTATTGTCAAATGCTTATGACTTAATTAATGACGATGAATCGGAACCTTTGTATCGAGCAATAATTGATGGTCTCCCGCGCCTACCCCAAATTAAACACATGTTGATTACTTCCTTGGCCCAGTTGATTGATGATATTCAGGGCCACACGCCCCCCTTTAAGTCATGGCCAGACGTCAATAAATTTGCTGAAAAGTGGATTATGTCCCGCCCGGATGAGCGTGAACACCCTACCAGCCAAGCTAATGAACCAGCCAATTCATCGCCTACGCCAACGGGTCATCGTAAACGCGATTATAAGCATGATTACGCCTCTCTCGATCTTGAAGTCGCCTGCGCCCTGTTTCCCGGTGATTATGATGTTTGGGAAGTGCCATCATCCATTTATCGGGGCGCTAAAGAAAAAGTAGAAAAAGGTGATGAGGCTTGGCGACGCTGGTCAACTGCTTTACGGATTATCCCTGCCATTTTAGCGGTTTCCCGTGATGATCTGTTTGCAATGATCCGTGGTGCTGAATTGGATATTCATAAAGACCCAGCCAAGCTGAAAACCTATATCAATCAGTGTTTACAGCTTGATGTAATCAAAGCCGATGATGTGAAAGTAGCAAACCTTGGCGATGGCAAATTTAGCGTTGATGGCTTGACAGCCGCAGCCAACGATTCACCGGCGAATACCAGCACAATCGAAAAACCAAAAACTGATACAAAAGTGCCAAAAGGCGCAACAGAACAACCAAATCATGCATCGAACATTGCCAATAGCACCATTAATGATGAAACAGCGAGCATTAATGCCGAGACACATACCAGCGAGCAGATAGAGCCTGAATCACCGCTTCTTGCTGCAGATGAGTTCCAGCAACGTGCATCACAGATTGATCAGGATATCTCTAAGTTACCAAAAGAGTCTCAGGATAATTTAAGTATCTGGAAATCAGTACAGCGCACCGATCCAGCACGTACCAAGCGAAAAGACACTACCAAAAATGGCAAAGTCATTCGCTCTGTGACCAGCATCAATCCTACCTATCAGACAATGAGAGCCACAGAGATTTTTGGCCCCTTTGGTAGCGGCTGGGGCGTGGATATTATCAGTGAAGAATTTATACCCGGCATTCCATTTATGGAGTCGGTTCTGGATAGCAACAATCGAGAAATCGGGCGTAAACCAATGCGTGATGGGGATGGCACCATTCTACGGACATCCAACCACACTATGCGGATTGAACTGTGGTACCAGCACGCAGGAGGTCGGGGTCGCTTCCCTGCTTTTGGTCATACCAAACATATTTATCAAAGTACCAACGGTTTCATTTGTGACGATGAAGTCAGTAAAAAAAGCCTAACGGACGCCACGACCAAAGCATTAGCACAGCTTGGTTTCAGCGCTGATGTGTTTATGGGGCTGTTTGATGATGCTGAATACACCGCCGACAATAATATTGAGTTCGGTATTAAAAATGCCAGCACTAAAGCTGATGATGTGGTTCGTCTACGTAAAGAGTTAGATGACAAATTCAAAGCCAATACCGAGACGATGAAAACAGCAGTCACGGCGAATGAAGTGACAAAAATCAGCACTTCACTAACACGCACCATCGGGGTTCATCTCAAGAATGCCGAATCATCCCATGATGATGAGCACGTCAAATATCTGACCGGACGCCTAACCCGTTTGAATCAAATCAAAGATGAGTGCCTGGCAAAATTTGTCACTGGGGGAGAAAAGGCATGAGCACAAGCGCCATATCATTAGCCACTGATTACCGAAAATTGCAGGAAATGGCCGATAGCGGTGATGAACTCACCCCCGAAATGGTCGCTGATACCCTCTCTGGCATTGAGGGCATGCTGGAAGATAAGTTCGATGCTTTGATGGCATTGGTTCGTAACACGCAGGGTCAGGCAGAGATATGCGCCAACGAAGCCAAACGGATGAGTGCACGCAAGAAAAGTTTTGATAATCAGGCTGAGATCTACCGTAAATATATATTGGAATGCATGATTCAGACCGGTAAAGACTCGATCAAAACGGCGTCCAATACCTTTACTGCCCGAAAAGGGGCAAAAAAACTCGTCATCACCGATGTGAATTTGTTGCCTGATGAATATGTGGACTCCGTTTCTCAGGTGCAAATTATCACCACACCAAAAGCCGATGAAATCAAAGCTGCCTTAAATGAGGGCCTATTGATAGCCGGTGCCAAGTTCGAAACTGGCGAACGTTCGTTAGCCGTCCGCTAACTGATTTTTAAAAATCAAAACTGAACCGGTCAGCGCGTTACTATGCTGGCCGGTCATATCGAGGTATGACCAATGGCTAAATTAATGACATTAACCGAATGGTGTGATGAAACGTATGCGACTGACAAGCCGACGATTCAAACACTCCAACGCTGGGCCAGAAACGGTAACTTTTACCCTGCAGCAGAAAAACACGGCAGACAATATCGCGTGCGGCCTGGCGCCATTTATATACAGCCCAAAAGCTACAGAATGGCGAAAGCGCTGAATATTTCACATTCTACGATACCGCCAATATTGGAGAAGATGGGTTATGGCAAAAAGGCCGGGAAAGTATGACGCTAATTTGCCCAAAAACCTCACCTTTAGGCGTGTTCAACAAACTTTCTATTGGCGCAACCCGCTAACTGGAAAGGAATTATCTCTCGGCAAAATTGCCCGACGAGACGCTATATCCCAAGCCATTGAGGCCAATAATTTCATTGAACAAAACTACACTCCTGTCGCACTACTAGAAAAGCTCAAAGGCACGCAGGAGTACACACTGGCAGCATGGCTAAAACGATATGACGTCATCTATAAGCGTCGGGAATTGGCCGAAAACACCTATAAAGTTCGCAAGGGACAAATAGCCATGATCAGCGAAAAATTGGGCAGCAATGTATTAACAAAAATCAGCACGCGCCATGTTGCTGAGTTTTTGGAGTTCTGGGTAGCGCAGGATAAAAAGACTATGGCTGCCACCATGCGATCGGTTCTGTCAGATATCTTTAGGGAAGCGATTGTCGAAGGTCATATAGAGAACAACCCGGTGACACCGACACGTTCCGCTAAACCAGTGGTAAAACGTGAGCGCCTGGAACTGGATCAGTATCTTGCCATTCGCAATGTTGCTAATACATTACCGGCATGGTTTGGGCTATCAATGGATCTGGCGCTGGTGACTGGCCAACGGCGTGAGGATTTAACATTGATGCGCTTTGACCAGATTGTTGATGGCAGATTACAGATAGATCAGGGAAAAACCGGAGCCATGATCTCCCTGCCCTTAGAACTTGAGCTTAAAGCCGTTGGCCTACGTCTTAGCTCCGTGATTGAAAGATGCAGATTAACCAGTAAAACAGATTTTATGATAAGTGCCGGTATCCGGAAAAATAGCCCTGATGGATCACTACATCCAGACAGCCTGACTAAGAAATTCGTAACGGCGAGAACAGGAACAGATTTTCGTTTTGATGAAAGTCCGCCAACTTTTCATGAGATCAGAAGCCTAGCCGGACGATTGTATGAAAAGGAAAAAGGTAAGGAATTTGCGATGAAACTGCTGGGGCATAAATCGGAGAAAATGACGAATAAGTACCTTGATACGAGAGGGAAAGAATACGTGATGCTATAAAAGACCGAATATCAGATTTCGATAAAATTTCGATAAATTTCGATAAACCCAAAAATTCACCTTTAAAATCAATAAATTAAAAAAAGACCGAATACGATTCCTATATTCGGTCTAGGGAAATGGCTCTTGGGAGAGAGCCGTGCGCTAAAAGTTGGCATTAACGTAGGCTTATTCAGCCGTACTCCTTAAGCGTAGTCGAGTACATGTGTTTCGCCAACTTAGCAGCAGAAGTAATTAATAACGGCTATAAACTAATTTGAGTGAGGGAAAGCTCGTCCCTATGCCAAAGAAGATAATTATCTGTTAAACATAGGCTAATACCGCTAAATACCCCGGCTCTGTGCTCGGGCTTACTTTTGACACAATGTCATGGCGCGTTGCTGGAAAGGCTCCAGACTCATCTTTTGACCCGGTTTTTGGCTGTCATCCAACAGCAGAATATCTAATGGTTTTGCCAGAACATAACCCGACTTCATCTGTTCAGTCGCAATATCATTTAGCGGATATTGCGCTAGTGTGCTTGGATTTATCACAAACAAGGCATTACCGGAGCGGCATTCCAGCATCACTTCTTCGCGATTAAATGCCCATTGTTTGCCAAACTCAAACTTGCTGACCGTGATAATCTTTCCGGCAGCCATAGCGTTAGCGGATAACATGAGTAACGACAACGTCAGCACAAAACCCTTCATCTTAATTACCCTTAATTAACTGATTATTTAGATTTTCTCTCATAGTGAGGCGTGGATGCAAGCTTGCTGGCGCTGTTTGTTAGATCTATCCCGCCCTATACCGGTGCCATCGTGGCAAAAATACTGACCAACAGCAGTACCCCTGCACCAAGGATTATCTCGACGCAGCTGTTAACCACCAGCCAATAGTGGCCTTTCACCGGCAACCTTCGCAGCATTGGGACAATCCAATAGCGGTTAATCAGTGCGACAACAATCATGAATAACACCAATATTACTTTGCAGAGCAATAACATCTGATAGGTGGATGTTAATGTTAAAGAGGTCTCCCGCAGTATAATAATGCTGTTAATAATACCGGTCACTAAAACCAAGGTTACCGCTAAATGCCCCCAACTGGAAAAGCGAATCAATGTCGTGATAGCTTCGCGTTTCACATCACTATGGCGGGTATAAGCAAGACAAATTAAGAGTGGTGGCAGACATCCCAGCCAATAACCCGCGCTGAGTAAATGTATCACTTGATTGATTTGATGAATCCATCCCAAGGCACCATCGTGCATCGCCGCATGCCCGGTAAAAGCCAGACTTGCCAGTAATACAGTGGAACACCCGGCCATTAACCGGTAATAAATACGGGTTGAACCCAGCAATACGATCCACATGCTCAAGATGGATAGGCCAAGATGCCATTGCCATATCTGACCAAAGCGGGTGCCAAATACTGCCCACCAAACACTCAGTCGGTAGGTATCGGCCCAGCCATCCCCCATCATACCGGCTTGAATCGCCAAAAGTCCGACAGCAGAAGCTAGCCCCAGAAAGGTACTGAAGATAAGCAGAGGCGATAAACGCGGTTTGAGTATCGAAGAAAAACGGTCTGGTGCTAATAAGGCGGTGAAAATACTGATGCCAAACATCAACATCACCGCCAAAAAGTGCAGAAAGCGACACAGAACGAATAGAGTCGCCAGAGACATATTATTTCACTGTGAAGCTGTATGTGCCTTTGGTTTTATGGCCATCAACAGAGACGACATGCCATGAAACGTTATATTTCCCTGCTTTTAACGCATCATCAATTGGTAAAATCAATTGCGTATTATTGACTGGGTCTAATTTTAGCTCACCAGTTTTTACCACATCATTATCCGGGCCAGTCACTTTCACACCACTGAAATTCAGCTCAATTCCTTCAGAGAACCCCAATGTCAGGGCTTCCGGCGCTGAACCTATGGTGGTATCGGCGGCAGGTGACTCAATTTTTAAATGTGCGTGGGCCAGCGCTTGCTGGCTGGATAACCCAACAAACAACACAATAAGCGCCGACAGCATGCGGCAAGAAGAACGTACTTTACGAATAAACATAATGTCCCTTAATCGATGGGGGAGAATAATCAATCTGCTACCAACCATATCCTATATTGGCAGCGTGAACCCCTATCACTTCCAGTGAATTGCACTACCTGTGAGGTAGGACACAAAATAAAACGCCAAATTCTGAATAGCGATTGAAATATCACCAATTGTCGAACAGCTATTAAGCTCACGAGCTTTTGTTGTTATTGCAAATGATAACGATTTGAATATGGCAAGTCGAGAAACCATAGCTAAACAACTCGTTATTAGCACGAAACAATAAAATGAGAGGAAGGAGTGCGGATAAATATCATGCGGTTACAACGAAAACCGCAGCTCCGAGTTCCACCAGTGGGAATCAGAAACTGCGGCAAATAGTCTGTCAGTGCTAATCAAGCCAAGTATTAAGCCTGAATGTGGCTCTGAGCCGCCATTGTTTTCAAATCTTTATCAACAAAGAACAATGAGTTACCGCTATTACCCACCAGTGCCAATTTATCCAGAATAGATTTGAACAGTTTTTCTTCTTCATGCTGTTCAGCCACATACCATTGCAGGAAATTGAATGTCGAGTAGTCGTGAGTGGTCATTGCTACATGGGCAAGCTCGTTGATTTGAGTCGTGATCAGTTGCTCATGCTCATAAGTCAATTTGAATACATCCGCCAATGACGCAAAATCGATTGGCGGCGCAGTGATGGTACCCAACACCGGCATAGAACCCGTGCCGCTGAGGTATTCAAACAAACGTTGCATATGTTGCATCTCTTCCTGAGAATGCTCTTTTAAAAATGCCGCCGCACCTTCAAACCCTTTATCGCTGCACCAGGCACTCATCTGCAAATAAAGATTGGCAGAGTAAAATTCTAGATTCAGCTGCTCATTGAGCTTTTGTGCCATTTCTGTCTTCAACATAAATGATTCCCTAATATTTATAATGCAGGTAAGCAACGATTAACTTGGCGTATTATGCCAAGTTAAAAACAAAATAAGAACACCCTATTCACATTAATACTTTATAAAAATAAGATAAACGATTAACACGATGATTTTAAACAAAAAAATAAATCTCGCTGGATTTATTTAATTATTATAGTAATCATTATCATTACCGTGCAAATACTAAAAAGAATGATTCCTATTTGAGTATTAATTAAATGAAAATAAGTCTTTCGCCTGAAGGTTAATATAATTTCCGGCTGAAAGTTTAGAAATAGACATTGCTTGATAATCCTCACCACTTGCCAATCACGACCGTCTGCATTACCTTTTGCGCCATAACCTCCCACCAGCCAAGAAGGAGAAAAGAATGGGATATAATTTGGCAGAGCTTTCTGACGAAGAAACAGCAAAAATGAACGTTGACCTGGCCGCTTCAGGGGTCGCATTTAAAGAGCGCTACAATATGCCGGTGATCCCTGAAATGGTGGCAAGGGAGCAACCAGAGGAGCTGCGCGACTACTTTTTGCAGCGTTTGGCGCATTACCGTAGCGAATCGAATAAATTCTCTCGCTTGCCGTATGAGCCGAAGATGAAGTGATGAACAAAATGCTCCCGCAAAGCTGGCTCTGCGGGAGTTAATCAGATGAAGTGCTAGGATTTACGCGCAAACTTATCCGTTGCCAGAATCAATTGATGCAAGATCCCCGGTTCATCAAAGGAGTGCCCTGCCCCTTCAACCAGATGCAATTCAGCCTCCGGCCAGGCTTGGGCTAAATCCCACGCATTCTGTGGCTGACAAGCCATATCATAGCGGCCGTGAATAATAACCGCAGGAATATGGCGAATACGTGTCACGTTATCCAGTAGCTGGTTATCGCTATCCAAAAAGCCCATATGGGTGAAGTAGTGATTCTCAATGCGGGCAAAAGCTAGCGCAAAGTCATCTTCACCGAAAGAAGCCGAACTCTTGGTGGGTAACAGAGTGACAGTCTCGCCTTCCCATAAGCTCCAAATTTTAGCCGCCTCGAGCTGCACAGCCTTGTCCGGTGATGTCAGGCGTTGACGATAAGCGGCAATTACATCACCCTGCTCTTCTGGCGACAAAATAGAGAGCACTCGTTGCCATTTATCTGGGAAGAAACGTGAAGCGCCATCCTGATAATACCAATACAGCTCTTTTTTGCGCAGAGTGAATATCCCACGCAACACCATCTCACTGACCCGGTCGGGATGGGTCTCGCCGTAAGCTAATGCGAGTGTCGATCCCCAAGAACCACCGAATATCAGCCACTTATCGACACCAGCCATTTTACGTAGCCGCTCGATATCATCGACTAAATGCCAGGTCGTGTTGTTATCCAGACTGGCGTGAGGTTTTGAACGCCCGCATCCACGCTGATCAAACAACAAGACTTTGTATTTTGTGGGGTTGAAAAGCTGCCGGTGATACGGCGCAATCCCACCGCCGGGGCCACCATGGATAAATACCGCAGGTTTACCCTCCGGGTTGCCACACAGTTCCCAGTAAATCTGGTGACCGTCGCCTGTGTCTAACAAGCCACTGTCGTAAGGTTCATACGCTGGATAAAGCCCACGTAACTGTTCCATTATTTTTCCATGTTTGTTAAGACATTAAAGTTATCAAAGCCTATACAGCACGCAGGGTCAACGATAAAACATTACATTTACGCCAATCAGTCAATTAATTCCATCAACTGGCGATAATTGCATCATATCTCAATGAGTTTTTAGAAGTAGCATCACAAAATAACAACTATTAAACACTAATAAGAGAGATTAAGGTTTAATAATACTCTTGCTAAACAATACATTAATCATAGTGATGCTTTCTTCCCTTGCAACTCGCGCTCATAAGGTGGTTAATAGGGGGTGCGTACCAACCTAACCGAAGGTAAAGAGAGGCAAGCCATGAGTAAGGGAATGGACAGCAAAAAGAACGCGAAGAAAAAGCCACTAAAAACGCCAGCTGAGAAAAAAGCTGAGAAACGCGCTAAGAAGTCATCTTCCACTAGCGCAGAATAACGGATTTTTCGTCTCGTTAGTCAACCCGCCACGATAGGCGGGTTTTTTGTTGCTAATATTTAAGGATTACAGGAGGTAAGCATGTACTTTCGTGTCATTGATACTGAGACCTGCGGCTTAGAGGGCGGCATCGTCGAAATCGCATCTGTTGATGTGGTTGATGGGGTATTGAACAACCCTATGAGTGACCTGGTCAGCCCTGATAGGCCAATCAGTATTGATGCTATGGTGATTCACCATATCACTGAGGATATGGTGGAGGGCAAACCACGGATTGCTGTGGCGGTGAGGAAGTATCAAGGCAGCCCTTACTATGTTGCCCATAATGCCCCCTTCGACCGTGGCGTGTTACCCGAGATGGGCGGCCAATGGATTTGTACTCTTAAGCTGGCGCGGATGCTTTATCCTGATATTAAGCACAGCAATCAATATCTGCGTTACGCTTTGCGCCTGAATGTTTCAGTACCGGATAACCTCTACCCACACCGCGCTTTATATGACTGTTATGTCACCGCCGCGCTGTTACAGCGTATCATGCAAGACTCTGGGTGGAACGCCGAGCAAATGGTGGAGCTAACCCAGCAACCGCTGCTATTGCAGACCTTTAAATTTGGGAAGTATCGCGGGAAGAGTATTGAACAGATAGCCCGAGAAGATCCGGACTATCTGCGCTGGATGTTAGCGTCAATCTCTGACCTTACGCCAGATATGCGCCATACGCTGACACATTACCTGACGTAATGTTCTATGTGAGATTATGCCAAAGCCAATATGAATGCATATTCCAAGGCAATATCTTCATAAGCTTTAAAACGCCCTGATTTTCCGCCATGCCCTGAATCCATATCAGTATAAAGCAGTAACTGATGGTCATCTGTCTTCAATTCACGCAGTTTGGCGACCCATTTCGCTGGCTCCCAATATTGCACCTGGGAGTCATGCAAACCAGTGGTGACCAGCATATGCGGGTAGTCTTGAGCTTTGACCTGATCATATGGGCTATATTGCTTAATATAATCGTAATAAGTCTTATCGTTCGGATTACCCCACTCGTCATATTCGCCAGTGGTCAGGGGGATAGATTCATCCAACATGGTGGTGACCACATCAACAAATGGCACTTGCGCGACAATACCTTTATATAATTCAGGAGCCTGATTGATTATCGCCCCCATCAGCAAGCCTCCGGCACTGCCACCCATGGCGAAGACGCGGTCAGCATCACCATAACCTTCAGCAACTAAGGTTTTGGTGACATCAATAAAGTCGCTAAAGGTATTTAACTTATTAAGCAATTTGCCATCTTCATACCACTGCTGGCCCAACTCACCACCGCCGCGAATATGTGCCAGTGCAAAGACAAAACCGCGATCCAATAGACTTAACCGACTGCCGCTGAATGCCGGGTCCATACTGCTACCATAGGAGCCGTAACCATAGACCAACAGTGGATTATGGCCTGAGACAAAGTGCTCGCGGTGATAAACCAGAGAGACCGGGACTTTGACGCCATCTGATGCGGTAACCCAAATTCGCTCGCTGCGATACTTTTCCGGGGTGAAATTTTTCACTTCTTGCTGTTTAAGCAACTGACGAGCACCGGTGTCCATATTCAGTTCATACATGGAACTCGGCGTGGTCATGGAAGAGTAGCCATAGCGTAGCAGTTCAGTTTCCGGCTCTGGGTTATACGCCAGCCAGGTGACATAAGTCGGGTCATCAAAAGTAATGGATTTCTCTTCATGGGTGACCCAATGAATTTGTCGCAGATGTGTCAGCCCTTCACTGCGTTCCTCCACCACCAGCCAGTCGCGGAATAGGCTGAACCCTTCCAACATCACATCAGTTCTTGGCGCAATTAATGAGATCCATTGCGATTCATCAGCAAAGTCAGATTGCACATGCCCTGCTTCGGCGATTTGGTACAGACCGAAATTCTTGCCATCTTTATTTGAGCGAATATAAAAATGCTGCTTATAGTGATCTAAACCATATTCATGATCTTTACGGCGAGGCGCAAACATCTGCGGTACTGGTTCGGGTTGATCGGCATCCAGCAATAAAATTTCAGACGTTGTGGTGCTGCTTAGGTGGATGACAATAAAACGCTCAGAAGTGGTCTTTTCCAAGCCGACATAGAAGGTATCGTCAGTTTCCTGATAAATCAGCTGGTCTAACTTAGGGTCGGTCCCCACAACATGGCGATAAACCTGATAGGGCAACAATGTTTTTTCATGCTTACGCACGTAATACAGCGTTTTTGAATCATTCGCCCACTCAAAATTACCCGACGTATTACTGATGACTTCTTCGTGCCAGGTATCACTTTGTAAATGCTTAACCCGAATATCATATTGACGACGTGATAAGAAATCCTCAGCCACCGCCAGCAGTTGGTTATCCGGGCTGACATCCAGCCCACCCAAGGTATAAAACTCGCTATCTGCCGCGCGCTGGTTACCATCCAACAGTGTTTCCCAACTGCTATCAGCCCAAACCGGCTGGCGCACATAAATGGCATATTCATTGCCCGGCTCAAAACGTGTTTGGTAGCGGTAGCCATTGCGCGTATAGGGAACGGACTCTTCCTGCGGCGGAATGCGGGAAACCATCTCCTGATAGAGGGTTTCTCGTAGCGGCTGCTGCGGTTTTAAAACCGCCTCAGTAAACTCATTCTCAGCTTGTAAGTAGTTCAGAACATCAGCGTCTGTGCGCTCATCATCACGTAACCAATAATAATCATCTGTACGGGTATCACCGTGTATTGTTATTGGATAAGGGCGTTTATCTGCCTTTGGCGGTCTGGTCATTAGTTGAGTTATCCATCTGTGTTCGTTAGCGCGAGAGTGACACGATTACCTGCTGATGCCAAGTATCTATAGATGCTTATAATTTAATGAACGATAGCTAATCAAATGATAAATAAGATGTTTAAAAAGTACCAGACCACTTTTAGACGTGAAAAAATAAACAGGCGCAGGAGAGTGAGCCCCTGCGCCTGTTTAGTCGAGATTCATTCTTCTCAATAGAAATTATTGAGGCCCATTATAAGTGATGGAGCCCGCTTTGCAGTCGAGTACCACTTGATAGGTTTTATCGCCCTTATTGCCACGGGCGGTTAATGGCACCTGCCAAACATCATCCTTGCCTGTAATGTCTACTGCGCTAATCCACACCACCGGGCTATCAGTACCCAATTGCTTTTTATCGGCTTCCCAACGTGTTATGCGGTTTTGCAGAAAGTCCCGTTTAACCTGCGTTGCGACCTGAGATTGATTTAAACCGGTACAAGCGGGCACTTTGGCTACCCGCGGCTCTTGGGCTTGCACACTATGGGTAATCCCTGCCAATGCAGTGACCAATATCAAGGCGATTCCTGTCTTTCTCATCATTCCTCCACATATTATTATTTCTATCCTATGGCAGGAACAATGATTGAAAGGTAGGTTACAGAGTGGGCCGCATTGCCAACCAGCAGGATGGATGCCGCTAAATTAACACCGAGTAAATTCAATCACGTAAAACTGTTCCAAGCCCGGATAGATATCCTTAATCACTTTTTTCAGCTCATCCAACGACATATTTTCTTGCTCCGCATGGCGTTCAGACAGTGCATCCAAGGTGACTGGAGTGACAGACTTGACCACGATGTTGCAGAAGAATACGCCGTCTTCATTACGACATACGCGCAGGGTTTCGCCCGGGCGAAAATCGGCTTCACTGCTATCCCGGATAGTGATCGTTTTGCGATCGGCCAGAATATCCGCCTCAAACCGGCGAAAGAAGGTGATTTCACGATTCATTTTAGATCCCTTTTGCACTTTCTGCCGAAAGTTGGCAGATTAAGCGGCTTGATTTTCTTCAGGTTTAGATTTCTTCTCTGGCGGGTGCTTTTCTGCTTTGGCTTTCGGCTGCACCTCTGTCGGGGTTGTCGGGCTGGCGCCACGCAAAATTTGCCCCAGCGCATCTTTGTTCTCTGCAAGGAAGAAGCTCAATGACTCACGTTGTTCTTCTTCAAGTGTTAATGGCGCTTGTGACAACCATTCAGACAAATTGTCAGCCAAATCCAACATTTTATCGTAGGCATCGGCTTCTTTTTTGGTTGTGAAAGTCATTTTTTCCTCACCCTGTCTTACTACGACGAATTTTATTTCAACGGCCATTGATATGCGTCCTTTTCACTTACAGGTTACTGTACATAAACACAGTATAAGGTGATTTATTGGGACGATGCAACCACCATCGCCCCACTGTGATTATTTTAATAAACGGGCTTTACAGTTTTTGCCTTTGATCTTGCCTTGCTGCAACTGTGCCAGAGCGCGTTTAGCGCAAGCCTTGCGGATCGCAACATAAGCATGGACCGGGAACATATCAATTTTACCTACATCCGTCGCAGTCAGACCGGCATCCCCGGTTAATGCGCCCAGAATATCCCCTGGCCGAATTTTCGCTTTACGCCCGCCATCAATACATAGTGTCACCATTTCAGGTTCGAGCATGACGTTCGTACTGCGGCTTACCTGCTCTGCTGGCGTCCATTTCAGTTTGATTTGCAGATAATCTTCAATGGCATGGGCGCGAGCCATCTCTTGTGGCGTACACAGACTCACGGCTAGGCCACTCATTCCTGCCCGACCGGTACGGCCAATACGGTGCACATGAATTTCAGGATCAAATGCCAGCTCGAAGTTAACCACCAACTCCAAGTCTTTAATATCCAGACCACGGGCCGCGACATCTGTGGCCACCAAAACCCGGCAGCTACGATTAGAGAAGCGTACCAACACCTGATCACGGTCGCGTTGCTCTAAGTCACCATGCAGAGCCAGCACGCTGATACCACGAGATTCCAAGGCTTCAAACACACTTTGGCAATCTTTCTTGGTGTTACAGAACACCACGCAAGAAGCCGGTTGATAGTGGCTGAGGACCGCAATCAACAGAGGTAGACGCTTTTCACGGGTGGTTTCGAAAAAGACCTGCTCAATGGCCGGTGCTTCATCACCATCTTCAACTTCAACATTGACGGGTTGGCGCTGAACCCCCGCACTGATGCGCTCAATACCCGCCGGATAAGTGGCAGAGAACAATAAAGTTTGGCGCTGTGGCGGGGTGTAGGCAATCACATCGTCAATGGCATCGGTAAAACCCATATCCAGCATGCGATCGGCTTCATCCAATACCAAAATCTTGAGGTCATCCAGTACCAGTGTTTTCTTACGCAAATGTTCCTGAATACGCCCCGGCGTCCCTACCACGATATGTGGCGCATGCACCAAAGAGTCCAGTTGATGGCCCATTGGTTGGCCACCGCACAGTGTCAGGATTTTAATATTCTGGGTGAAGCGAGCCAAGCGGCGTAACTCTTTGCTGACCTGATCAGCCAGCTCGCGGGTTGGGCACAATACCAGCGCCTGCGTGACAAACTCGCCGACAGCAATTTTATCTAGCAAACCAATACCAAAGGCCGCAGTTTTACCACTGCCGGTTTTGGCTTTTGCCCGGACATCCTGCCCATTGAGGATTGCCGGTAACGCTGCGGCTTGTACCGGTGTCATCTCGGTATAGCCAAGTTCATTAAGATTGGACAACTGCTCAGCAGGCAGTGTCAGGGAAGAAAAGGAAGTTGTGCTCACGGCAGTAACTCTTATAACTGGATGGAATGGCAGCGATGGCCTGAAGGCAAGCGCAAGATTTTAGCGCGATAATACCAGAGATGGGGCCATTGCCGGAACTATACTGTTGCGACCTGAATACGCAATCGTTTTCGTGGCTGATTTATCCTATACTACGCCGGTAAAATTTTCCCACTGATGTAGGTATCTAACTATGCTGACTATTGGAACTGCTCTGCGTCCCAACGCCACCCGAGTCATGTTGCTTGGCTCTGGTGAGCTGGGTAAAGAAGTGGCTATTGAGTGCCAGAGACTGGGGCTGGAAGTGATTGCTGTTGACCGCTATGCCGATGCCCCGGCGATGCATGTCGCCCATCGTAGCCATGTGATTAATATGTTGGATGGCGCAGCGCTGAAACAGTTAGTCGAACAGGAAAAACCGCACTATATCGTGCCGGAAATTGAAGCTATTGCCACTGATATGCTGGTCGAATTAGAGAATATGAGCCAGCACGTGGTGCCTTGCGCACAAGCCACTCGCCTGACCATGAACCGCGAAGGCATTCGCCGTCTGGCCGCAGAAACACTGCAATTACCCACCTCCAGCTACCAGTTTGCTGATACCGAGAGTGCCTTCCGGCAAGCCGTCAATGAGATGGGTTATCCGTGCATTGTTAAACCGGTAATGAGCTCTTCGGGCAAAGGTCAGAGTCTGATCCGTCATGAAGACCAACTTCAGTCTGCATGGGATTATGCGCAACAAGGTGGCCGCGCGGGCGGTGGTAGAGTCATTGTTGAAGGATTGGTGCGCTTTGATTTTGAAATTACGTTGCTCACCATCAGTGCCGTTGATGGCATTCACTTCTGCGCGCCTATTGGTCACCGTCAAGAAGAGGGTGATTATCGTGAATCCTGGCAGCCACAGGTGATGAGTGAAATCGCCTTGGCGCGGGCAAAAGATATCGCCTCTCGCGTGGTGACCGCGCTGGGTGGCTACGGGCTATTTGGTGTGGAATTGTTTGTCTGTGGTGATGAGGTGATTTTCAGTGAAGTTTCGCCGCGCCCCCATGATACCGGAATGGTGACATTGATTTCACAAAATATGTCTGAGTTTGCCTTGCATGTGCGCGCCTTTCTCGGTCTGCCGATTGGCACTATCCGCCAGTATGGCGCTGCGGCCTCCGCCGTTATTTTACCGGAATTAACCAGTCAGAATATTGCTTATCATGGTCTGGAAACCGCGCTGGTCGGTGATACGCAAATCCGCCTCTTTGGTAAACCTGAGATTGACGGGAAACGGCGTCTAGGTGTGGCACTGGCTGTCGCCGATGATATTGACACTGCCATTAAAGTGGCGAAACGCGCCGCCGGGGCCGTCGTTGTCAGTGGGAAATAATCTCTGCCCCCATAAATAAACCCGCCAGCGCGGCGGGTTTAAATGGATGCTCAGCAAGGGCTTAGCCCTCGTAGTGGTCTTCTATTTCGTCGGCATCCGGCTCATCATCACGGCGATAATCAGACTCGCCGTGGTCATCAAAGTCACTGTCTTCAAAGATAGGCATGGCTTGCGGATCGTCTTGGTGCCGCTCACGGATTTCGGCGGCAACCAAGGCAATCGCCTCACCACTGCTCATTCCTTCCGACATGAATTTGTGAATACGTTCGACAGCTTCTTGCTGTTCCTCATGAGAAAGTGAAGGCATACCCGCTAACATTGATTTATCTCCTGCATATAATTGATTAAGTATACCCGTTTATTCTGATTTCAGGTGAACTGACTGCCCTAAGTAAATGGGAGCCAAATACATGAGCGATTTATGCTAATCTTCCCCACTGCATGTTGTGAAGATGCCATTACGCCACCTAATATTGCTAGCCGAAACAAAAGAACAGTGACTCATGAGTGTGAAAACCCTGACCTACCAAACCTTACCTTATCAGCCTGACGCCCTGCTCCAGCAATTTGCTCCTCTCGCCCATCAAGCTTGGGCTATGCTGCTGCATTCCGGATTTGCTGAACATGCCCATAATCGTTTTGATATTCTGGTGGCCGACCCGCGGGTAACCCTCACCACCCGCGGCGAACAAACCGAGATTATCAGCGCGCAAGGACGGGAGCTCTCTCTTGACGACCCATTCTCTTTATTACAGCAACAGTTGGATAAATTCTCCCCGCCAATACCCTCCCACCCTGACCTGCCATTTCTGGGCGGCGCATTAGGGCTATTTGGCTATGATCTGGGGCGACGAGTGGAGCAATTGCCGGAACGGGCAGAGAAAGATATCGCCTTGCCGGATATGGCGGTCGGCTTGTATGACTGGGCGCTTATTGCCGACCATCATTTGCAGCAACTGACGCTGGTCTGTCACGGTGATGCTGAGCAACGTCTTTTGTGGTTACAGCAGCAGAAAAGTCCTGTCACCGCTGCGCCATTCAAATTGACTAGCCCATGGCAGGCCAATATGTCGCGTGAGCAATATGGTGAAAAATTCCGCCAAATTCAGGAATATCTGCACAGCGGCGACTGCTATCAAATTAATTTGGCCCAGCGATTCAGTGCAGAATATCAAGGTGATGAATGGCAAGCCTTTCTGTCATTGAGCCGCAGTAATAGAGCGCCTTTTTCAGCTTTTATTCGCTTAGCGCAAAATGCCCTATTGAGTGTTTCGCCAGAGCGTTTTTTATGGCTGGAACAGCATCAGATTCAGACTCGCCCCATCAAAGGGACGCTGCCACGGCTGAGCGACCCGGCGCAGGACCGTTTGCAAGCTGAGCGGCTCGCCAACTCGCCTAAAGATCGTGCGGAAAACCTGATGATAGTTGACCTGCTGCGCAATGATATTGGCCGGGTCGCACAACCGGGCACCGTGCGGGTACCCGAGCTGTTTGTGGTCGAACCTTTCCCTGCAGTGCACCATTTAGTTAGCACCATCACGGCAACCCTGCCCGCTGAATCTACTGCAACCGATTTACTTCGTGCTTGCTTCCCCGGCGGCTCGATAACCGGAGCGCCTAAAATTCGGGCGATGGAAATCATCGAGCAGTTGGAACCACAACGTCGCAATGCCTATTGCGGTAACATTGGCTATATTAGTTGCTGTGGCACCATGGATACCAATATTACTATCCGCACCCTGTTGACTGAAAACGGCAAGATATATTGCTCTGCTGGCGGGGGCATTGTGGCTGACAGCCAGGAACAGGCTGAATATCAGGAAACATTTGATAAAATCGCCCGCATATTACCTCAACTGGAAAATATATAATTAATGAGTGGGCCATTTGGTGAGTGACTTGTCTGTGAATCAATCTGTTATGAATAAATTACTGGTAAATAAATCGGTTGCCGAGAGCCCATTGTCTGAATTTATCAGCCGCTTTCAGCTACAACAGCCGCAGCCGGGGAGTTTTTCTAGCCATAACAGCCATGCCGCAGTATTAATCCCTATTATTTGCCGGCCCGAACCCACATTGCTGCTAACAAGGCGCTCGGACCATTTGCGCAAACATGCCGGTCAAGTGGCTTTCCCCGGTGGTAAAGCTGACCCACAAGATGGCTCGTTGATTGCCACCGCACTGCGTGAAGCCGAAGAGGAGGTCGCGATCCCGGCCTCATCTGTCCATGTGCTGGGGCAATTGGCCCCACTGGACAGCTCCAGTGGTTATCAGGTCACCCCGATTGTGGGTTTAGTCCCAGCCAATATCGCCTTTCATGGTAATGAAGAAGAGGTCGCCGGGCTGTTTGAAATCCCGCTACATGAGGCGCTAAGTCTGTCTCGCTACTATTCGTTGGATATCCATCGCGGGGGAGTCAATCACCGGGTCTATCTTTCATGGTATGAAGGCCAATTTATCTGGGGTCTGACCGCCGCGATCATTCGCCGCCTGGCACAGCAGGTCAGTATTTGACCCTAAAGTCACAGTCTCAATAGGGACAATGAGTGACAAACTTCACAGCATTACGGCTAAAGAGTCTGAATTGCAGCATAAAGCGATCCCTATCACCCCATCACATCGATTTTTACTCTACTTTCTCTGCACAACCATTTTAAAAAAACTGTAAACTGGCCTGTCAGCGTTATGAAATATCTGTAAAATATCTTTCATCACTATAAACCACTAAAAAAGTAAGGTTAAAAGCGGATAGTGATAGCAATAAATTGGTAGCGAAATGTCACTGTTGCGGTATCCAATTGATACCGCCAACACCAGTAGGACCCAAATTTACAGGGCCTGTGGTAGCAATACTTCACACAAAGTAACCTGCTGCTATCCACAGAGCTCTTATACTTAATACAGCGATCCTCAGCCAGAGACCGATGAACTGGAGATCACCAAAGGTTTTGTTAAGGAGTTTTAGCGTGATTAGTGTTTTTGACATGTTCAAGATTGGTATTGGCCCCTCCAGTTCTCATACTGTTGGCCCAATGAAAGCCGGTAAAGAGTTTGCTGATTTGCTGGTCACTCAAGGGTTGATGCCATCTGTCACGCGGGTAGCCGTTGATGTTTACGGCTCACTGTCACTGACAGGGAAAGGTCACCATACCGATATCGCCATTATTATGGGATTGGCGGGTAACATGCCCGATACTGTTGATATCGATAGTATTCCGGCATTTATCCGTGATGTTGAATTGCGCCAAAAACTGATGCTGGCTAATGGCTTGCATGAAGTTGACTTCCCTCGTGAAGGCGGGATGGTGTTCCGCAGCGATAACCTGCCACTGCATGAAAATGGTATGCAGATCCACGCCTTTGCTGGCGATGAGAAAGTGCTCAGCAAAACCTACTACTCAATCGGCGGTGGTTTTATCGTTGATGAAGAGCATTTTGGCAAAGCAGCGGTAAATGCGGTCAGTGTTCCCTACCCGTTTAATTCTGCGGCAGAAATTCTGGCAAATTGCGAGCAAACCGGCATGTCCATCTCCGGTATGGTGATGCAAAATGAACTGGCGATGCACAGCAAAGAAGAGATCGAATCCTACTTCACTGCCATTTGGCAGACGATGCGGGCATGTATTGATCGTGGCCTGAATACCGAGGGCGTGCTCCCCGGCCCGCTGCGAGTTCCTCGTCGTGCTTCAGCCTTACGTCGCCTGCTGGTCTCTTCAGATAAACTGTCTAGCGATCCGATGAATGTCATTGATTGGGTCAATATGTTCGCACTGGCGGTCAACGAAGAAAATGCTGCGGGTGGTCGAGTGGTCACCGCGCCCACTAACGGTGCTTGTGGTATCGTCCCGGCAGTACTGGCCTATTACGACCACTTTATCGAGCCAGTAACCCCAGAAATCTTTATTCGCTACTTCCTGTCATCAGGTGCTGTCGGAATTTTGTATAAGATGAATGCATCGATTTCAGGTGCTGAAGTGGGCTGTCAGGGTGAAGTCGGGGTGGCCTGTTCTATGGCTGCGGCCGGTTTGGCCGAATTGCTGGGGGCAAGCCCGGTTCAAGTGTGTATCGCCGCTGAGATTGGCATGGAACACAATTTGGGCCTAACCTGTGATCCGGTTGCCGGTCAGGTTCAAGTGCCTTGCATTGAACGTAATGCGATTGCTTCGGTTAAAGCGATTAACTCTGCGCGTATGGCAATGCGCCGTACCAGCGAACCTCGAGTCTCGCTGGATAAAGTGATCGAAACCATGTTTGAAACGGGCAAAGATATGAATGCCAAATACCGCGAGACTTCCCGTGGCGGTTTAGCTATCAAAGTGCAGTGTAATTAATATCTGTCACTGACCGCGTCACGCAGCAAAAGGGGAGCCGAAGCTCCCCTTTTTATTGGGCTTTGCCAGAGTTATTGCTCTTCCTGCTCATTACTCAGTTTCGTAATGCGCACCAGCTCAATGCGATAATCTGAAACTTCCATGACCTCAAAGCGCAGGTTATGCAATTCAATCACATCGCCCGCTGTTGGCATATGGCCTGAATGCGACAGCAGCATGCCGGCAAGTGAAGCATAATCAGCCGTTGGGCTCACCAGTTCCTGGCAATCCAGCGCCTGCTCCAGAGAGTGCAGATCTGCTCCCCCTTTCACCAGCCAACCATCACCATCAACAATGATATCCGGCGTTTCATCTTCATCTGGGAATTCACCCGCAATAGCTTCCAGCACGTCCAGCGGTGTTACCAACCCTTGTACCACGCCAAATTCGTCATTAACCACCACTAAGCGACCTTTCGCTTTACGCAATACACCCAGCAGATTAATCACATCCATGGTATCAGGCACCACTATAGGTGGTGTCGCTGCGGCAAACTCGCAAATCGACTCCCCGCGCTCAATCGCCACTAACAGGTCTTTAGCACGCACCACGCCAATTATCTGATCCAGTGAGTCGCGACAAACAGGGAACAGGCTATGCGGCGTATCCAATAACTGCTCACGAATCTCCGCTTGCGAGCGATTACAATCCACCCAAGAGATTTCAGTGCGCGGTGTCATCACGCTGCGCAATGAGCGCGATGCCAGGGTCAGCACGCCGCTTATCATATAGCGCTCTTCTTCAGCAAAAGCCTCGGTCGGCAATGCCAATTGCGAATCACCGCTTTGTGGTTCCTGCTGCTGACGCCCGCCCATCAGACGGATAATGGCTTCCGCCGTGCGTTGGCGTCTTGGCAAACGAGACTCATGCTTAATAAAGTTGCGGCGCGCAATCTGGTTAAACAGCTCAATCAGGATAGAGAATCCGATTGCAGCGTACAGGTAGCCTTTTGGAATGTGGAAACCAAAGCCTTCGGCAATCAGGCTCAGACCAATCATTAACAAGAAGCTCAGGCACAGCACCACCACCGTGGGGTGGGCATTGACAAAGTTAGTCAGGGTTTTCGATGCCAGCAGCATCACGCCCATCGCAATTACGACCGCAGTCATCATGATGGCTAAGTCGTTAACCATCCCAACCGCAGTAATGACCGCATCCAGTGAGAACACGGCATCCAACACCACAATTTGGGCAACAACAGCCCAGAAACTGGCATAACCTCGGTTTGCGCTGTCATCGTGCTGGTTACCCTCCAGCCGCTCATGTAGCTCGGTGGTGGCTTTAAATAACAGAAATAGCCCCCCCACCAGCAAAATCAGGTCGCGCCCAGAGAAACTGAAACTGCCGACACTAAAGAGCGGCGTTGTCAGCGTCACCATCCAAGAGATGACCGACAGCAAGCCCAAGCGCATAATCAATGCCAGAGACAGGCCGATGATTCGAGCTTTATCTCTTTGTTTAGGCGGGAGTTTGTCAGCAAGAATAGCAATGAATACCAGGTTATCGATACCCAGAACAATTTCCAGTACCACCAACGTAAGTAACCCTGCCCAGATTGAGGGGTCCATTAGAAATTCCATGTCAGACTCCGAGAATAAGAACACGATTCAGATGATGTGCGACCAACAACAGAGACAGCAAAACGCCGCAGCACGGTTGTCAGTATAGATACGCAGAAAGATCGGGTGATATTAGACGCAGCAAATGTGCGTGATTGGATAACCAGATTTAAACCCACTGGTTGGGTATTAACGCTAAAGAAACAGTAACTTCGGTGACAGTCCATAGGGAGAGCTGAGGCCCTTAACTCCTGACAATTAATAGAGCCGTTAACTTTATCAGGAATTTTTTTGTCAGCATAGTCAGATTTATTATCTGCTGCCTGACAAGCCATCCAGTCATGAGGCTAAAAATGGCTATCCGCCATGAGGCTATTTTTTCATGACTAAAATTTCTCCTGCTCAAAAAGCAGGCTAATTGTCAAATTTCACACAACTAGCACAAATAATAAACATAACAATCATATTGTGATGAGTGAGTTAGGGTGAAACATATCAATATTGTTCATCTATGTGTCTATTTATTATCCGAATGAGCTAAATCATTCATAACATGTCCCAATAAATGAGCATCGTCACATAATTTATTTTTTCACTGACTAAAATAAATCACATCCAGCACTTTACGGTATGTACCTGAATCGATTCATTGTGGTTGCGAATAAATCGTCAGCAGTGAGCTGACATTGTGACTATCATAATAGATTCAATGTGTACTGAAATGTTGTTGGGGAATACTGGTGTTTCTGTTACGTGCGAGAACTCAATTCTGAGTTAACAGAGGGGGTAGCGAGTGAGTATAGCTATTATCATTGGCACACATGGGGCTGCGGCAGAACAACTGCTGAAAACAGCTGAAATGATTTTAGGCGAGCAAGCTAACGTCGCTTATATCGATTTCGTCCCCGGTGAGAATGCCGAAACGTTGATTGAGAAATACAACGGTAAATTGACCGGGCTGGACACCAGTAAAGGTGTTCTATTCTTGGTTGATACCTGGGGTGGTAGCCCGTTTAACGCTGCCAGTCGTATTGCTATCGATAAAGAGAACTATGAGGTCGTCACCGGGGTTAACATTCCGATGCTGGCTGAAACCTTTATGGCCCGTGATGATAATCCATCATTTGCTGAATTGGTTGCAGTCGCGGTAGAAACCGGTCGTGAAGGCGTTAAAGCACTGAAAGCGCCTGAAGTTAAGAGTGATAAGCCCGAGACGCAACAAGCTGCTCCTGCGCCAAAAGCCAAGGCTCCGGCCGTCGCTTTAGGCCCGAACGATCATATGAAGATCGGGTTGGCGCGTATTGATGATCGCTTAATCCATGGTCAGGTCGCCACTCGTTGGACCAAAGAGACTAACGTAAAACGCATTATTGTCGTCAGTGACGAAGTTGCCGCCGATAAAATGCGTAAGACATTGCTGACACAAGTTGCTCCTCCGGGTGTGACTGCGCACGTCGTTGATGTTGAGAAAGCTATCCGCGTATACAACAACCCGAAATATGCTAATGACCGGGTTATGTTGCTCTTCACCAATCCAACAGACGTTGTACGTTTGGTTGAAGGTGGCGTGGATATTAAGTCAGTAAATATCGGTGGTATGGCATTCCGTCAGGGCAAAACCCAGGTGAACAATGCGGTCTCCGTTGATGAAAAAGATATTGAAGCATTTAATAAACTGAATGCCCGCGGTATTGAATTGGAAGTCCGGAAAGTGTCTTCGGATTCCCGGCTCAAAATGATGGACTTAATTAGCAAACTTAATAAATAGCTTTACTCAAAAACTACGTAGCAAGGTTATGCCCTGTTCTGTTTTGGGACTCGGTTATTTTTACTCAGCTTTTTTGGTCATAGGAGAAGTACAATGGAGATCACAACTCTTCAGATTGTGCTGATTTTCATAGTTGCATGTATCGCCGGGATGGGCTCCATTCTGGATGAGTTCCAATTTCACCGCCCTCTCGTCGCTTGTACCTTAATAGGTCTGGTTCTGGGTGATATGAAAACCGGTATCATCATCGGTGGTACCTTGGAAATGATCGCTCTTGGTTGGATGAACATCGGGGCCGCAGTGGCACCGGATGCGGCTCTGGCATCGATTATTTCTACCATCCTGGTTATTGCTGGCGGACAAGACATCGGTGCTGGTATTGCACTGGCGATTCCGTTGGCGGCAGCCGGTCAGGTATTAACCATCATCGTACGTACCATTACTGTGGCATTCCAGCACGCCGCCGATGGTGCAGCCGAACGTGGCAGCCTGCGAGCGATTACCTGGATTCATATCTCCGCACTGTTCTTACAAGCAATGCGTATTGCTATTCCTGCACTGATCGTCGCCCTGTCCGTGGGTACATCTGAAGTTCAGATGATGCTCAGCTCAATTCCAGAAGTGGTTACCAGTGGTCTGAATATCGCCGGTGGTATGATCGTCGTAGTAGGTTACGCCATGGTTATCAACATGATGCGTGCTGGCTACCTGATGCCATTCTTCTATTTAGGTTTCGTTACTGCCGCATTCACTAACTTCAACCTGGTAGCGTTGGGTGTTATTGGTGTGGTTATGGCCGTTCTTTATATCCAGCTCAGCCCGAAATACAACAAGTCTCAGGTTGTAGTTCAGTCTGGCCAGGCCAATAACGATCTTGATAACGAATTAGACTAGGAAAAGGTGAGAGAAATGGTTGATACAACAACTGTTACTACGACAACTACAGGTGAAAAGAAACTCACGCCCGCAGATATTCGCGGTGTGTTTCTCCGCTCTAACCTCTTCCAAGGGTCGTGGAACTTCGAACGTATGCAGGCGCTCGGCTTCTGTTTCTCCATGGTGCCAGCGATTCGTCGTCTGTACCCAGAGAACTCTGAAGAGCGTAAACAGGCAATAAAACGCCATCTGGAATTCTTCAACACCCAGCCTTTCGTTGCGGCCCCAATTCTGGGCGTAACACTGGCAATGGAAGAGCAGAAAGCCAATGGTGCCGAAATTGATGATGCAGCAATTAACGGTATCAAAGTCGGTCTGATGGGGCCTTTGGCCGGTGTGGGTGACCCAATCTTCTGGGGTACTGTACGTCCGGTATTTGCCGCCCTCGGTGCAGGTATCGCCATGAGCGGTAGCTTACTGGGGCCATTGCTGTTCTTCGTGCTGTTTAACGTGGTGCGCTTGCTGACTCGTTACTATGGCGTGGCATACGGCTATAAAAAAGGCGTCAATATCGTTAGCGATATGGACGGTGGTCTTCTGCAAAAACTGACGGAAGGGGCGTCTATCCTCGGCCTGTTTGTGATGGGGGCCTTGGTTAACAAGTGGACGCACGTCAACATACCGGTGGTGGTGTCCAAGATAACCAACCAGAATGGCCAAACCACAGTCACTACTGTGCAGACCATTTTGGATCAGTTGATGCCAGGCTTGGTGCCGTTGCTGTTAACCTTCGGCTGTATGTGGCTATTACGGCGTAAAGTTAACGCACTGTGGATTATTATGGGCTTCTTCGCCATCGGTATCTTCGGTTACTGGATTGGCTTCTTAGGGCTGTAATCCCGCGCGAGTATTAGATGTCACTAAAACCGGGAGCATGCTCCCGGTTATTTATTTCAGATAGGATCTCATCCTATGCCCTATCGGTTTAACGTGCAGGAAGGCGGCAAAGAGGTTTATTCCGATGAGCTTACACCGGCCGCGAACAGAGTTACCACCACACCTGCAATTTGGAAGATGACGGGTATACAGGAGTTATTGCATGTCGGTTACTGACCTTGTTTTGATAGTTTTTATTGTCCTGCTGCTTGCTTATGCCATCTATGATGAGTTCATCATGAATATGATGAAAGGCAAAACCCTGCTACAAGTCCACCTGAAACGTAAAAACAAAATCGACTGCGCAATTTTTGTCGGGCTGATTGCTATTCTTATTTACAATAATGTTATGGCGAATGGTGCAGCTTTAACCACCTATTTATTAGTGGGTTTAGCGTTAGTTGCGGTTTATATCTCTTATATCCGCTGGCCCAAGTTGTTGTTTAAAAATACAGGGTTCTTCTACGCTAATGCTTTTATTGAATATAGCCGAATAAAAAGTATGAATTTATCTGAAGATGGGATTTTAGTGATTGATTTAGAGCAGCGCAGATTACTAATCCAGGTTAAGCAATTAGATGATCTAGAAAAAATTTATAACTTTTTCATTGAAAATCAATCATAAAGCCGCACCTTTTGGGAAGTTAATCTATTGAACATTGAGTTAACTGATTAATTTCCCGACATTATCTCTCACCCCTTCCCCGCTTATTTCCACACCATTATTGATGCTTATATGTGCTATTTATCACTAAAACTTCGATAATGAAAATCATTATCAATACTGCCAAGTTGCCATATTATATTTGGGGTTGTCGATATTAGAATTTATATGTTAAGGTTGCGCCGTTCATGGGGAGTAGCCGGTTTCTGTTCGATATATTGAATTGATATATCGATATATAGAAACGCCCGTATCAACATACTCGTTCTGTTTTTGGAACGTGGTGCGGGCAGCCAGGTAAGGTTGGCGAGACCATAGACACGTAGCTCCGTCGTTAGGTTGGGGGTGGGTTACGTGTATATGGAGCCGCCCGGCCGAGACTATTTCTATGAATCTATCTGCAACTCTTGTTCTTGCTTTTGCCATGTCTATGGATGCTTTTGCTGCATCTATTGGTAAAGGTGCCAGTCTACATAAACCCCGTTTTAGAGAAGCACTACGCACCGGCCTTATCTTTGGTGTGATAGAAGCTATTACCCCCCTTATTGGGTGGTGTATTGGCCTGTTCGCCAGTCAGTATATTTTGGAATGGGACCACTGGATCGCTTTTAGCCTGCTGTTTATTTTAGGTTGCCGCATGATTTTTGAAGGCGCTAAACAGCAAGTTGAAGAAACTGAAAAAATGCGAAGCCACAGTTTTTGGGTTTTAGTTATGACCGCTATCGCCACCAGCCTTGATGCCATGGCTATTGGTGTTGGCTTGGCGTTCTTGCAAGTCAATATTGTTCACACCGCAATGGCTATTGGATTAGCGACCATGATCATGGCAACGCTCGGTATGTTGATTGGCCGTTATATCGGCCCACTGCTGGGTAAACGTGCTGAAATAGCGGGCGGTATCGTGCTGATTGCCATCGGCTTTAATATTCTTTATGAACACATTTATCGTGTCGCCGCATAATAAGCGCCATTTTATTCTCATGGTAAAATAAAGTCAGTGGCGCAGTATTATTAGCAGCCAAAAATAAACCCCGCATTCCTGAAGAATCGCGGGGTTTTTTATTGCTGAGATGCCCATCAATCAGACTGGCATTAACATCTGATTAGAAATCCATTGAGACTGATAATTTCAACTCACGCGGATTGCCTTGATACATATAAACACCACTATCTTCCACAGACTCCCAATAACGTTCATTGGTCACGTTCTCAACGTTGGCACGCCAGATTAAGTTAGTCTCTTTCAACGGCATAGTATAACGCATGCCCAGATCCAGACGAGTCCACGGCTTGAGCTTCAAGGTATTGGCTTCATTAGCATATTGTGAACCTGAGCGGGTCACAGTACCAGTAGCCGTTAAGCCTTCAACCGCTTTGATATCATACTCACCGCCAAGAACTAACTGGTAACGAGCTACACCGATAGCATAGTTACCATTATTCTTACTGTCTTGCGCTTGCGTCAAAGTTGGATCCAACCAGACCGCACTACCCAACAGACGAGTACCAAAGACGGGTTCACCAAATACATTCAACTCAACACCCCGGTTACGCTGTTCGCCACTTAAGGTGTATTTGTTGGTTACCGCATCAATAGAACCAGCAGGTCTGGTGATTTCAAACAGTGCTAGAGTACCGCCATAGCGCTTGTTATCAAACTTCACCCCAACTTCATTCTGTTTAGCATGCACAATACCGGTTACATTACCAGCATTAGCGGTGTACCAAGGCGCCACTCTCCCCGGAGATAATGCTTCAATGTGGTTAGCATACAGAGAAACATTTTCCCACGGTTTTACCAGCAGACCATACACTGGCGTCACTTTCATCGCATCTTGGATATTGGCACTATCGGGTACGCCATTGTTAAAGTTGCGGATAACCAGATCCTGACGGCGCAGCCCCAGCATTAACTGCACTTTATCATCCATCGCGGATAAGGTATCAGACACCGAAATACTACTGGCGCGAACCTGACTATTCAGCGTCGGATTCTGACTCGCACTGGTATAGCCTGGCAGAGTGGATGTAGGAGGGAAAGGAACAACGCCTGGATTATAAATATTGGTATTGACTGGCTCAGACATATTAAACGCTGATTTTGCAGTGCGGTAGTTGGCGGCATAACCCACGTTTACTTTGTGTGTAATAAAACCAGTATCAAAATGTCCACGAACGCCCCCCATACCAGCAATAGAATCAGAGATATAAGGCACATATAGACGGCTAATGGTGGCGTTGCCATTATTATCCGTCAGGATAGGTGAACCGTATTGCCCGGTCTCATCATTGTGGCTGGCACCAATAGTGCCGTAAACTGTCCAATTCTGGCTTAAATCATATTCGCTGCGCAGCATACCGAAGGTGGTTTCCATATCGGTATATACCCACTGCTGACCGTAGTTTAAGGTGGCTGCTGGTGGTTCCGGGATCACTGTTGCACTACCAATGCCGACATCAGTACGCATACCGTGTACAGTTTGTTTTTGGTAGCCAATATCTAAAGAAGTACGAGCGCGCTCGCCCCGGTAATCTAAACCAGTAGAGACTGCGGTAGTACGCTCTTTCTGGTCATGAATAGCGGTTTCACCTTCCCGGTGCAACGCATTGACTCGCACCCCGAACTGATCATTGTCACCAAAGCGGCGGCCTACATCCAGCGCCCCCCCCACCTTGGAAGAAGACGTATAATCCAAGCTAACGCGAGTCAGTGGCGTGTCACCTGCTCGTTTGGGTTCCAGGTTAATCATCCCGCCCACACCACTACCACTTGGCGAAATACCGTTTACAAATACGTTCGGGCCTTTAAATACCTCAACTCGCTCGACCATGCTGGTATCAATAACCTGGCGTGGCAATACACCGAACAAGCCACCGAATGAAATATCATCGCCATCAAGGTTAAAACCACGGATGCGGAAGTTTTGCGATGCATTACCATAGCCACGTACATTCTGCACTGACGCATCATTACTGACCACATCCGCTAGTGTCCGCGCTTGTTGATCTTCCACCAATTTAGAGGTGTAACCAATAACGTTAAATGGCACGTTACGGGCATCTTGTTGCCCAAGGAAGCCGATACGGCCGCCATTAGCTACTTGACCATCCAAATAGGTTGGGATTAAATCGTTGCCACCCGCCCGGAAAGTATCCTGCGTCCCGACTACAGTAATGGTGTCGGTTTTTTTGGCTTCATCAGCTTGTGCGCTATTCGCTACCGGGCTGGTTTTTTTTACACTGTCAGCCGCAGAATTAGTTGTTGTCGCCGCCCATGAAGAGGCTGATAGCGTGCCGAGAGCAGCACCGATCATCACGCACAAAAGACGCGGCGCCAGCCGTTTCTGATCCGCGCGGGTAGAGATAGATTTATTCATCGTCTTGATGCCCCTGAATTTTGCAAACTTACCACTAATGAGAATGCTTATTATAAAGATTCGGAATTATCCGGATAACACTTGCTGATGCAAGCATTTCTGCACTTCTGGGGGATTATTTTTGCGGTCGTAAAAGAATTAGATCTGTTATGTAATAAACCTGATCTCTGCTGGTAACGTTATTGATTCGTGTGAGAAAAATAATATTAGCGTGGCATTATTCTGTAAATTGACGCTGTTTGGCTCGGAATTAATTAACCCTCCCTACTTAAGTCATTATTTTTATACATTACCACGCCAATTTGCCCTTATTATTAATAAGGTAAATTATTATTTAGTGCCGCGATGCAACTGACTCAATAATCGCCGAAAGCCGCGTATTCAGTGGTCTGGTGCAATATGAAGACCCGTAATAGGATTTCTTTGACTTCCTTTTTATTTATTTTTATTGCTACCAAGAAAAATCTTATTACCTTGTTTTGCAGGTTAGCGATAGACTGGCCAATCATTTATATCGCGCCAACAGATTAAATTTTCTGGGCATAACTCTGTGCAGCGATAAGCTACTGAATAAAAATTCAAGGAATACAGGAATGGCTTTGCACCCGGCATCATTTGACGATCACATCTTTCGGCTATTAATTGAAGCTGTAGATGATTACGCCATATATATCATTGATGCTCAAGGACATATCCTGACCTGGAACAACGGTGCTGAACGCAATACCGGCTATAACGCCGAAGAAGTCATTGGTCACTCTTTCGAGCTATTTTACACGCCGGAAGATTTGGCTGGTGAGCTCCCGCAAAAAGGGCTCATTCATGCCAATCAGTTTGGTCATTATGAAACTCAAGGATGGCGAGTTCGCAAAAATGGCAAACGTTTTTGGGGCAATCTTACACTCAGTGCTTTGCACGATTCAGAGCAAAATTTACAAGGTTTTGTGCATGTTACCCGCGATTTGACCGATAAATGGCAGCGAGAAAATGCCCTGCGCAAGAGTGAGGAACAGTTTCGCCACCTGATCAGTGAAGTCGAAGATTATGCTATCTACATGATAGATACTCATGGCCGCATTCTGACCTGGAACAAAGGCGGGGAGCGCAATGAAGGCTATACCAGTGATGAAATCATCGGTGAACACTTTGCACTGCTGTTTACACCGGAGGATATCTCTGCCGGTCTGCCGGAGAAATCACTCGCAAAAGCTATCGCTGAAGGGAATTTCCAAACCGAAGGCTGGCATGTGCGCAAAAACGGTATTCGCTACTGGGCCAGTGTGGCGATTAATCCGATGCATGATGACAGCGGCAAGCTATTGGGCTTTACCAAAATTGTCCGTGACTTGACCGAGCGCCGCCAGCGGGAAGAGGCACTACGTATCAGCGAAGAGCGTTTTCGCCTGATGGTGGATACGGTGGAAGATTATGCCATTTTAATGCTGGACCCTTGGGGCCGGGTCAATACCTGGAACCATGGCGCAGAACGTAATATTGGTTATCCCAGCAATGAAATTATTGGCCAACACTTCGGCTGTTTCTTTTTACCTGAAGATATTGCTGCGGGCTTACCAGAAAAACTGCTGAAAACTGCCGCATCAACCAGTCGGGTAGAACGTGAGGGCTGGCTGGTTCGCAAAGATATGACCCGCTATTGGGCCGTTACCGTCATTACCGTGATACATGACCATAGCGGCAAACTGCTCGGCTATGCCAAAATCATCCGCGACATGAGTGAGCGGAAACAGCGCGAAGATGCCTTAAGTGCCAGCGAAGTCGCACGTTATGAAGAGCGTGAGCAACTGCACCGGGTGTTGTCATCCATTCAGGAAGGAATTATCTCTCTTGATAGTGAAGGCCGCGTGGAATTAATGAACCCTAAAGCTGAAGAGATGACCGGGCGCAGCCAGAATGAGTGCTGCGGTTTGCCCATTGAAGAAGTCTTTGTTCTGTGGTCCCCTTTACAAGATAAAAACCAATTACTTGCCATCCAGCAGTGCTTGAGTGAAGGACGTCATACTCTGTTGCCAGAAGGCAGCCAGTTGTTGTCGAGCCAAGGTGAGCGCCAGGAAATTCGCTGTTCGGCCTCCCCTATTCGTGATCGCGATAACCTCCTCACCGGTGCGGTGGTGGTGTTCCAGGATGTCACCCGCGCGCGCCATGAGCAGCGTGAACTGCAATATCAAGCCAATCATGACATGCTGACCGGGTTGATTAACCGGCGGCGCCTGGAGGAGCGACTAAATCAAGCCATCAGCCAATTGGGTCATGATGAACAGCATATTCTCTGCTACGTCGATTTAGACTATTTCAAGGATGTTAATGACAGTGCCGGTCACGAAGCCGGTGACATGGTGCTGAGGATGGTAGCGCAAACCATGCAGCAAGCAGTGCGTGAGAACGACTTGGTAGCACGGCTAGGCGGCGATGAGTTTGCTATCGTGCTGTTTAATTGCCAAAACAAGTCAGCCACCGAGGTGTTGGAAACTGTAGTCGCGGACATAGCCTCTATCCAATTCCATTGGCACGGTCAATCCTACTCCTTCACGGCAAGCTTGGGCGCGGTCTCTTTAACCCCACAAACTGAAAATGCCGCACAAGCGATGCGTCAGGCCGATATCGCCTGTTACGCGGCAAAACACGCCGGCCGCAATCGTTTATCACTCGCTCTTTGAGACTGACAGGTTAAGTGGGTGGCCTCCTTTGCCACCCACATGCTGACATCAGTATTTGCCATTGATCTGGCCCCGCATTGACACAACTTTAGCAAGGTTATTTTTGCTGCATTTCCCGCAATTAGACGTCGGTCAAAATATCGTTTCCTAGGGTGTGATATATAAATATCATCACTTAATAGATTGGAAAATAGATATGCCGTATTTTACGGTCAGTGTCGTTTTGCATAATGCCGTGGAAGGCGATTACGAGACCTTAAATAAGAAAATGGTTGATGCCGGATTTACCCGGCTTATCGGGCGAGAAAAAGTATATAAACTGCCGGAAGGTGAATTTAATTATGGTAGCGGTACATTAAACAAACAAGAAGTGGCTGATTTAGCACTAAAAATTGCCGAACAAATACGATTTATTCCCTCTATTTTGGTGACTGAATCCGGCGGAAGAACTTGGCGAAACTTAGATTTGAAATAGATAGCCTTATAATAAAAAATAACACACCAAAAATTTAACTTAAGTTAATAATATATTTTTGTACCAGGGAATAATTACGCAGCTTTATTATAATACTCTTTCCCTTAAGGGGATTTTACGCCCATAGCTTACAGCCAACCTCGATACGACATGGCCCGAAACTTATCAGGCCAAACCTGGCTGGGTATACATACGCCTTAGTTGCCCTCGACCGGTGGGTCCGCCACGACAGAATCTTCTTTGCGCCGATGTAAGGCGATGACAAAGTCGGTTTCACAGCTAAACTTCTGCCGCGCAGCCAATTCTTGCCCGGTTTCAATCGATGCGCGCCAGGCAAAAGGTGTCATTTGCAATAAATTGAAGCCCAGCTTACCGGTTAGCTGCATCTCATAAGCCAACTTTTCGCTGCGGACCAGCTCGAAACCGTCGAGATGCTCTGGGGTATCATCATGAAGCTGTACTTCAGCGTAAATCAGTGCTTTAAGCTGATAAAGATGACGAGGGCCGGGTGCCACGGTAACCACAATGCCGCCGGGTTTCACCGTTCGGGCCAGCTCCGCCGCTTTGCAAGGCGCATAAATACGTAATACTGCATCAAGGGATTGATTAGCAAAAGGTAACCGATGGCTGGATGCCACACAGAAATGTACCTGCGGGTAGCGTTTCGCCCCATATCTTACGGCGACTTTAGCCACGTCTAGCCCGAATACTGATACTTGGCGCTGCCGATTTAGCCGGTCAGCGACAGCTGCGGTGTAATAACCTTCACCACAACCAATATCAAGCAACATGTTGGCATCTTGAGGGAGTGCTTGATCCAGAATCTCACAGACTCGCTGCTGCAAAGGTTGATAGTACCCTGCATCCAGAAATGCCCGCCGGGCTTGCATCATCTCCGGGCTGTCACCGGGTTGTTTCGACCCTTTATGCTGCACCGGCATTAAATTGACGTAACCCTCTTTGGCGCAATCAAACTGATGGTTATTGCCGCAACGCCACTGTTGCTGGCTCTGCTGCATGGCCTGATGACAAAGGGGGCACTGATAAGACATGGTTGAATTCCAGATAACAAATTAATAACTGCCAGAATTAGCGGCAGACGCGGCGTTAGTCTAAAGAAGCCCTTGAACTGTTGCAAGCCACGGTTTAACTCGGTGAATTCACAGCCAATATCAACTATGCCGAACTATATCTGTGGGTATCGCATCGGGTTCCACATTCATGGTGCGCAGGATTTGCCCCATAATATCGCTAAATACCGGGGCCGAAACTGCACCGCCGTAATATTTGCCCCCTTGGGGGTTGTTAATCACCACTACCAAAGCAAATCGAGGATCACTGGCAGGAGCAACACCGGCGGTATAGGCCACATATTTATCAATATACTGGCCATTGGGCCCAATCTTTTTGGCGGTACCGGTTTTAACCGCAACCCGATATCCCCTTACCGCAGCTTTTATCCCGCCGCCACCGGGCAGTGCCACACTTTCCATCATGTGCTCAACCTGCTGCACTAACACCTCTGGGAATACCCGCTGCCCCAGCACCGGCGGATCAACTTTGGTAATCGACAGGGGCCGATAAATCCCGAAACTGCCAATAGTGGCGTAGACCCGGGCCAGTTGCAGCGGTGTCACCATCAGGCCATAGCCAAAAGAGAAAGTCGCGCGGTCTAAATCACTCCAACGTGGGCGGTGTGGCATCAGCCCACTACTCTCGCCGGTAATCCCCAATTGCGTCGATTTACCTAAACCAAACAGTGTGTAGGTTTCCATCAAAGCAGAGGCGGGCATGGCCAGCGCCAGGCGAGAAACCCCGACATCACTCGACTTTTGCAATACGCCAGTCAGTGACAGTGCCGGATAAAAACCGACATCTTTAATTTGATGCCCACTCAATATGTAGGGATGGGTATCCAGCACCGAGTCAGGTTTTACCAAGTGGCGTTGTAATGCCGTCATCACCACCATCGGTTTAACGGTTGAGCCCGGCTCGAAAATATCGCTAATGGCCCGATTGCGGAAATTCTCCTCCGGGGTGCCAGCACGATTATTGGGGTTAAAGGTCGGATAATTCGCCATAGCCAGAATTTCGCCGGTATGGACGTCAATAACCACTGCCGAGCCGGAGTCAGCCTTATTAAACATTACCGCATTGCTCAGAGCATGGGAGGTTTCCGCCTGTAGCCGCTCATCAATGCTAAGCTCAACATTTTGCCCCGGATGGCTGTCGGTGGAGGAAATATCTTCAACCACTCGGCCAAAACGATCCTTACGCACCACCCGACTGCCCGCGGTGCCACTGAGTAGCGAGTTAAAACTCTTTTCGATGCCCTCAATTCCCTGATCATCAATATTGGTAAAGCCCACCAGATTGGCCGCTACATCGCCAGAAGGGTAAAAGCGCCGCGATTCTTCTTTTATTGCAATGCCGGGCAATTTCAGGCGCTGAATATATTCGGCGACATCCGGCTCGACTTGTCGGGCCAGATAGATAAACCGAGCATTGGGGTTTTGCCTGATTCGGCGGTTAAGTTGATCGAGTGGCATATTGAGTTCCTGCGCCAATGCCTGCCAGCGTTCAGAAACACCCACCCCGCCTTTCTCCAGCACTGATGCAGGATCAGCCCAAATAGCTTCAACGGGCACACTGACCGCCAGTGGATGCCCATTGCGGTCCGTAATCATGCCGCGGGTGTTCGGTGTTGCGACGACCCGCACCGAGCGCATGTCCTCTTCTTTCACCAGCGGGTCCGGCTCAATAATTTGTAACCAGGCAACCCGGGCCACCAGACCAAAAAATGAAAGCAAAATACAACCGCATAGCAAGCTAAAGCGCCAACGAATAAAGTTGCTAGAGTCATTTTTTGGTTTAGAAATCACGGGGATCTATCCTAAAGGGCCGCTTGAATGATAGTGACCATTAAACCCTATCCACCGCGTAATAAGGTGCCAAAACAGTGATACAAGATGCGTTATTTTGCAACAATTCGCTAACGGCAGTTTAAAAGAAATGGCGACTGGTCAATAAGTTAAAAAACGGCTTACACTGAATGGCGTATTTTTTCTTCATTAGGTAAGTCCTATGACTGATTTTTCACCACAACTCAGCCGAATCACCAGTATCTGCCATGGCTTTGGCAATAAATCCACCCTATTGCCTGACTGTCTCCGGCCTTATCAAGCTTCTCAAGCCAATAAAAAGCAGGTTCATGGCACCACGATTGTTGATGTCATCACGCCGGGACAAGAGTGTGGCGACGCCGATGGTCTCTATACCACGCAGCCGGGTATCCTATTGACGGTACTGACGGCAGATTGCTTACCGGTTATCTTCAGTCAACGGCAGGGAAAAGGCATTGCGGTGGTGCATGCTGGCTGGCGCGGCTTATTAGATGGCATTATCTTAAAAATGGTTGAACGGATTGCCCGCGATGATGACCCAGCAAATTGGGTTGCCGCAATAGGGCCAGCCGCCCGCTCATGCTGTTACGAAGTCAATGAAGAGTTGGTGGAAAGGTTTATTAACGAGCTACCACTGGCGAAAAATATCATTTCACCCCGTTTTCGCCATCTTAACCTCGCCGCAATTGCTGAGCACCAACTGCATAATGCCGGAATTCATCAAGTAGATCGGGTCGGGAGTTGTACCATTTGCTCTACCGTGGCGCATGACGTGGATAATGATAAACCGCAGTTCAAATACACCAGCTTTCGTCGCACTAGCCAACAACAGGCTATAGACCCTACTCATCCCGGCATTAAAGGCCGCAATCAGTATTCCGGCTTAATTATATTGCCTTAATTTGCTGATTTAATTGGCTATAGATATGAAAAAACCCGCACAAAGGCGGGTTTTTAACAGCAAAAGAGCTGATTAGATTGCAGTAACGTTTACTGCAGACGGACCTTTCTGACCGTCTTGGATTTCGAACTCTACGTTCTGGCCTTCAGCCAGGGTTTTGAAGCCATTACCCTGGATTGCAGAGAAGTGTACGAACACATCTTTGCTGCCGTCAGCTGGAGTGATGAAACCGAAACCTTTAGACTCGTTGAACCACTTAACTTGACCTTTGATCTTTGCCATCTTGAGTATTTCCTTTGGATTGTTTAACTCGCCCGTGGGCGTTTACATAGACAAACTAGAGTCGTTACTGCTTGAGGCACTAAGATAAGGATCGGCAGAGAAGCGGTATTCAACGCTAACGTCTTTACTCAGAACTTCTTTACTGAAAATGCCACACATATACAGAACTGTACCTCGTTTTACCCATATGCGTTATCACATACTCTGTATTCGATGGCAAGCCATTTTTAATCAAGGGTGAACCTGTCGCACATATTTGAAACGGTTGCACATAAAGAATGCGTAAATATGCTAAAAATTGTTGAAGGTCATCGTATTTTCTGCTCTATTTTTTTATACTGTCATATCCGGCTTTCTTACTGGTTTTTAACATTTAAGCTAACTCTTTTTATAATACTGCTTACGTGATTTTTTCGTGGTTTCCATCCCAAACTGATGGCAGAAAACAGCATTGGTATAAAATTTATTAGCATTAAATATATAATAATTGAATATATCGTCGCTTCTGTTCCGGTAGCGCGCCTACCCCAGCCAGATGATCAAACCCTTTCACTCCACTAGGCTAACTCCTTACTTAGCCTCAGGTTATGCTCTCAAAATAATTCAGGGTAAAAATACATAAATATCTTATTTCTCGATTCACACCAGAGGCGAAAAAATGATCTTTTCACTAAGCTGCGGTTGAGCAATTCTCTAATCAAAAAGAACAAATCAAAATATAATATTCGAAGACGAAAAATACGTTATCTCAATAAGGCTTTATTGTGTCATATAGGTGCAATAAACCGGTCACATTGAACAAAATGCACCAGAGGAGTGCAATTACACTTTATTTAATCTATATAAATATACTAAAAACCCTCTTGTTTTAGTCAGTTTTATGCAGTGAAATCTTGTTAAATATGCTAGCAAATTGTGCTAAAAAAAACAGATTAAGACATTTCTTGATGTGCCAGAATTAAATTTTAATTACTCTGTCGCGCAGTTTAAAACTCTATATTAGTTACTCGTTATAGAATCGTTTAAGTTTGGCTCTATAACCTTACCACATTATAAATAACGCTTTATTCGTCATTAGTTTTGATAGGTACAAAGATTATCTGATGCCAAGAGATCTTATTTCACCTTATCAGCATCAGAGAGTTACACCATGAATTACAAACATATTATCAAGGCCGTATTTGTCAGTGGCCTATGGTTGAGCCAGACCTCAGTAGCTCTTGCTAATGACAAAGACTCCTCAGCCCTATCCCCTATAGATAGTAAGATTACGCCCTCTGCGGGCAATGACAGCCTATGGCAACGTTTGATGAATAACATCTCATTGACTTGGGATTCACCCAACCAGGAGCTGTATATCCCACTGAATACTTGGCATAACCGCTGGACCTATGATGATGACAAGATAGAGTCATACAACGAAAGGCCTTGGGGTATCGGCTATGGCAAATATCGCTATGATGAAGATAACAACTGGCATGCAGTGTATGCGATGGCGTTTATGGACTCGCACAATGAAGTTGAGCCCATTATAGGTTATGGCTATCAAAAAATGTGGATACCGGGGGAAATGGATGGCTGGCGTTTTGGTATTGGCTTCACCGCCAGTATTACCGCGCGTCATGAATATCATTACATTCCAATACCGCTACCATTGCCGCTTATCTCGATTGAATATAATAAGTTTGCGCTACAAACCACCTATATTCCCGGTACTTATAATAACGGTAATGTCTTGTTTACATGGATGCGCTGGCAGTTCTAATTGAATTTATTATATAACCCATTAACCATATTGTTAAAGGGGTTATATTGAGTTGTTAAGAATTAATCTCAATTAACAGACAATGCTTTATCATAGTTGATAGTCATAACCTATTATAACTTTTCAATTATTTACTTTATTTATTGCTGCGTATTTAAACAATAGATAATGATTTGAGCAACTTCATACAAAAAAATAGCCGGTTGAATTATTCCACCCGGCTATTTTACCATCACATAATAATCACATCAGACTGCGCTGGAATCATTCGCTGCGGGTTGATTGTTCTTATATTTACGGCGAGTAAGCATAAATCCGCACCACAGCAGTGCAATCCATGCGGGCATCATCAATACTGAAATTTGAATGCCCTCAGTCAGATACATGATGACTAGAATTAACATCAAAAATACCAGACACAGATAATTTCCGTAAGGGTACCATAATGCTTTAAAGCGCGGCTCGACGCCTTCTTTCACTTTCGCCGCCCGGAATTTCAAGTGAGCCAGACAGATCATGACCCAGTTGATGACCAAGGTTGAAACCACTAGCGCCATTAGCAATTCAAAGGCCTTGCCGGGCATGACATAGTTAATAACCACCCCTGCTGAGGTCGCCAACGCGGACAGTGCGATTGACAGAATAGGCACGCCGCGCTTATTCACTTTGGTCAGTACCTTAGGAGCATTCCCCTGAGAGGCCAGACCGAAGAGCATGCGGCTATTACAGTAGACGCCGCTGTTGTAGACGGATAGTGCAGCCGTCAAAACCACCACATTCAGAATGGTTGCCACCAGATTACTGTCCAGTGCATGGAAAATCATGACAAAAGGACTACCGCCCTCAACCACCTTCCCCCAAGGATAAAGGGAAAGCAGCACCGCCAATGAGCCGATATAGAAAATAAGGATGCGGTAGACAACCTGATTGGTCGCTTTAGGAATACTGTGATGCGGGTCTTCAGCTTCCGCGGCGGTAATACCGACCATCTCCAGACCGCCGAAAGAAAACATGATTACCGCCATTGCCATCACCAACCCACTAAGGCCGTGAGGCATAAAGCCTCCTTGCGCCCAGAGGTTAGTCACCGAGGCATTTGGCCCACCGGAACCAGACGCCAACAGATAGGCACCGAATACAATCATACCAATGATGGCTGCGACTTTAATGATAGCGAACCAGAATTCGGTCTCACCATACATACGGACATTAACGAGATTGATAGCATTTATCAGAACAAAGAATACTGCAGCTGAAACCCACGTCGGGATCTCCGGCCACCAATATTGGATATAAATGCCGACGGCAGTCAATTCAGCCATACCGACCAAGATAAACATGGCCCAGTAATTCCAACCAGATAAAAATCCAGCAAAATCGCCCCAATATTTATAGGCGAAGTGACTGAATGAACCCGCAACAGGCTCCTCAACGACCATTTCGCCCAGTTGGCGCATAATAAGGAAGGCAATAAAGCCGCCGATGGCGTAACCCAGTATCACCGAGGGGCCAGCCATTTTAATGGTTTGCGCTATTCCTAGAAACAGTCCAGTACCAATCGCCCCACCCAGAGCAATCAGCTGAATATGTCGATTTTTTAAACCGCGTTTTAGTGTTGAATCCTGCAACTGCTGTTCCATCCTGCCCTCTGCCGCACCTGTTACCCATTAGTGTAGTAACAGCGCCTTTCGTAAATGAATCTGCGGCGGTTTTTTAACACTTAAAGCTGATTGCATCAAGAATAAAGGTGGTTCGCGGACAATTGAGCAGCAATCAATCAGCTTACATTATATAAGCTGAGCATTGCATTGATGAGCCTTGAGGTAATACTCAGGGATGTAACGCAGATATGCCACATAACTTGCTCAAATTTCGAGCGCCAATCATTAATGTGGCCACATATGACTGACGTCGAGTGACAACCTCAACGGCAACACGATTATTTTTATAGCGGATAAGATAAGTTGAAGGCCAGCCCTGACGCCGCTCGCCGTAGGATTTTTGATGGTGGTCAATCGCTGCATGAGCAATAACCAGGTGTGATAAATTTGAATCCCCTTTAATGATACGTTTCATCATCAGCTCCACGAAAGTCGTCAAAAACTTCTTACCGTTTGTCACTCCCGTTACTGCCTACTCACGGGATATTCTGCTGAAAATCATCAACTCCGCTGCTCAAACTTCCTGGCTAAGCAGATAACAGATCATTGCCGCACGCAAAGGGCTTTGGCTATAAGCTTGCCACTCGCCTTGCGGATTAGTAATTCTGGCATTCCACTGATTATTATCATTAATTTCTGGCGAATAGAGGCCAATTTTGTTGGCGTAGATGATAGGCCATGCATCTGAGGGGTTCTTGCAATAGTCCTTACCTTTGATACCACCATAGGGATACCACTTATCTGGATCTTCACCGGTAAGTAATGCAATGCTTCTGTTCACTTCGCTGTCACTCTCTTCATACCATTTAATCATCCGAATCACCGTTCTCCTGAAAAGTTCTGGCTACATTACGGCGAAATTAAGACAAATTTATGACAGCTAGTAGGGTTTATTGTGGCGTGCGAAAGGGAAAATATAAAACATGCAGAGGGAGTTAGGGAAAGAGAGTACTGGCTCATCATTCTGACACTGCCGATGGGCAGTGTCAGAATGGCGATGAATGTTATCTCTCGGGAATAAAACCTTTAAAATCGAGGGGAGAAACGATATCGCTATCACTTTGCCCATCACTGACGCCCGTGGCGTTTTCCAGTAATGCTTTGAGCAATTCTGTTTGCTGTCTCTGCTGTTCAGCGATGTCTTGTAACAAGCGGATCTGTTCATTTGCTCGTACACTAGCACGGCTCAAAAAGAACCAAACTATCAAGAAAAAAATGACAGTAAATAGTGATAAAGCGATTGGGATGGCACCAAGTGCGCCCATAGTTGTGTCTGACATTGACTACCCTATTACCTATTACATGCGTGGCGAAGAGGCTATCTTATCACTCTGCCCACCACAAAGGTAAATCCCTGTGGTTAATTAACCGTTAATAAAGATAACTCATAGTAATAGTTTTCAACTGTTATTATAGATAAAATGAGTCGCCTATCCTTACCATGGAATAATCGAAGTAATAGTACAAATACCGGTAGAGAAAGTCCCCCCCTGATCACAGTAGCTATCAAGGGCTAATAGATAAAACAAGCAACAAACGGCAATGATACCTACCGTTGCAACAAGTTTCTTTATGTTCAAATCGAGCACCTTACTTAACATTTTTTTAAATTATACTGTATTAAACATCAACCATTTATAGCCAAGATGTAATTACTAATGTTTGTTATCGTCTTAAAAGAGCACTTTAATGATGGTTTATCCTATAAATCAAAATGATTTAGGATTTTTACTATTAACCGACTCATCATTACAAGTTAAACTGCTAAATATACTCGCTACAAAATAAGTAAAACTAATTACAGGGAGTGACTACATGAGTTTATTCAGGTTGTTCTTAGTCGCCGCAATCATATACCTTGGCTTGCTCTTTTCTGGCTATGGCGTACTTATTGGCAGTGAGAAGAACGCAGCAGGCATAGGTTTACAATGTAAATATCTGACGGCCAGAACTATTGCCACCGCCCAATTTATCAACGGTGAAAATGGCATTATTGGCGTCAGTAATTGCCCTTTAGTGAAAAAGATAGGCAATAACATACTTGAGTAATCAGTTTGCGGGTTAGTTATTAACCCGCTACTCACCCGACTGGCTTCTGGGTAGTTCTGTACCACTGGCTTTCGCCTAATGTACTCGTTATTTTTGCGTAAACTTCATATCGATCAGCGCAATGGCTTTCTCAATCGCTCGCTTTGTTACCGGGTCTGCACCCGCTGGATGGGTAGAAAAATCGATAGATTTAAGTTGATGCGACATCTTATCCCGCACTTCCGTGGGGGCAATGATATCGATCACATCCAGAATTTGTTTGATAACTAATTGGCAGGCGACCAGATCAGAGACCAGCTCTTGGTCATTAGTGAACATTTCAGACATGAATAATTCCTTCACAATAATATCGCGCAAGGATATCACGCTGATTAAAATATTTCTTTAGCCGACCGTGTCATATCCTCACCTTTACCGCTAAACCATTCTGCAATTATCTGTGGTTAATTAGCAACCTAGGGAGAGTTATTCAATACACTGTTTCAGTTGCTGAAAGGTTCATTGTTGTAAAAAAAGACAAATATGATGTGGAGGACTCACGAGGTATGGCAAAAATTAGGCATAAAAAAACCAGGTATGATAGTTATCAATCACCTGGTTCAAGGAAGAATTCATTTTATATATGCCGATCACAATATTCCTAACCTCACAGTTCATCACCTCCTGCGCCTTTACCTTTATGCAGAACCATTACTGGCATCTTTAGAAAGACGGTTACGCCCACAACCGCTATCAGAGTCATAATCACTGTTATCAACATGCGATCACCTCATCATTTTTAATTTCTATTTTTCCAAACTCAACCTTTTACCCTTGGGAAATTTCCCATTCAGATGGCACTACCCTTTTACTATGGCACCAGAAAGCTCTTTTGCAAGCATTCGCTGAAAAGTCTTTAGCGCTCCAGCCATTCGCTAGCGGTCAATTTGGTGTTTTGTGTTGTTAGATTCAACTTGTGTATACTGCACTACTCCTAACTAGAAAAAACAGACTAAATAATGTCACAAGAAAATCATCTCGCGTTAGTCTGCGCCCTCAGTAAATGGGTCGAAACCCATCTGGGGCGAGTCATCTACCTCGAAGAATTAGCCGTGTATTCGGGCTATTCGCTTTGGCATATGCAAAAAATATTTAAAGAAGTTACAGGCATATCGCTAGGTAAATACATTCGAGAAAGGCGCTTAGCAGGGGCTGTTTACCAACTCAGAAGCAGTGACAGCACTATTTTTGACATTGCGTTGGACTTTGGCTTTGGCTCACAGTCCCACTTTACTTATATGTTCAGAAAACGTTACGGCATAACCCCGTATGATTTCAGACAAAATACCGATATTGACCTTAATATTGCCTTGCCCTTGCATGCTATCCATCAGAAACTGGCATAACATCCCGCAATGCAATTATTCGCCTGAATGCAGACTAGCGCTATCCGGCGAATAAAGTTCTCAGATCTTTTTGTAGCAGTTTTGCACATCGATAGTTTGTACTTCGTTGCGTTGACGATCCGCCATATAGGTCATCACAAACATCGTACTCACTACAATAAGTGCCGCCAACAGTAAACCGATCAGTGCAATGACTTTATTGTCATCAAACAAACCCTTATCCATACATTCTCCCTAATTGCCATGGCGCATCAAATTAGCCATAGGATCACAATCAACGTTATTGCAATCAGCAAACATGATGTTGTCAGTAAAACCACGAGCGCAAATTGCGCATCGCCAATTCCCGTTGAATAATCGCTATTCTGGGTAATATTTTGTTGTTTTTTCAAAGCAATACCTACTGGTAAAAACACACCAGCCGTGACCCTGCATAAGAAAAACCGCGTTTTTTATTGGATATTTTTATCAAAAACCAAACCAACACTAACCTGATAGCAGGTTATTCCAGCGCGATCCTGTCGTAGTCTGTGTTATAGATCAAGCCCACCCATTGTAAAAATAGGGGAATTATCCGAACACATTAATACCAATAATGTATTGCAAGCAATATTCAGATTCCTTCGCCTCTGACTATCCTCACTTAATATAGCAATCTTATCACACCGCAATTATGCCTGTCGCAAGGCTGTAGAGTGCTACAACAGCGGCGATGAGTGCCACAGCAAACAGACATTTTTCAATGGCAGAAAAAACCGGTTTTTTCTGCTCACGTTTAGCAATAATAAACAATAAGGTTCCAGGACCGTATATCACTGCTGATAATAATATGTATTTCAAGCCTCCAGCATAGACCATCAATATGGCATATAACGTGGCTATTAAAGCAAAAACTAAATCTTTCTTATGGTCTGTTGAACCCACAGGGTATGTTTCTCGAGTCCAGGCCAATTTCAGCCCATAGGCAGCGACGAGAAGATAGGGAATCAAAACCAGCGAACTGGTTAACTCCAATGCCAGTTGGAAAGCATACTCGGTGAAAAGCGTAACAATTAAGAATAATTGGATAAAAATATTCGACATCCAAACTGCCGCTGAAGGTACGCCGTGCTTATTTTCGGTCGTGAATATCTGCGGCATGATGTTACTTTTAGCGGCGCTATAAAGCGCTTCCGCCGCTAACAACGTCCATGACAAATAGGCGCCCATAACAGAAATAATCAGCCCGATGCTGATAAATATCGCTCCCCAGCGGCCCACAATATGTTCTAGCACACCCGCCATTGATGGTTGGCGCAAAGCCGCAAGATCGGGGCGAAGCAACACACCATAAGAGAGCATAGTGACCAGCACCAACAGACATAAAACACCAATGAAACCTAAAACCGTGGCGATACCGACATGTTTTCTTTCTTTGGCATAGCGGGAATAAACACTCGCCCCTTCAATACCAACAAAAACAAATACCGTGACTAACATCGTGCTGCGAATTTGTGAAAATAGGCTGTCAGACCCAGCAGCTATTTCTAAGGCAGCATGGCCGGTATAACCATAATCATCCAAATGGGAGAGATCACCAACAGCCCCTAAAGATTGAGTGCCCCAAAAATTTAAGGCGAATGTATCGGTGTGAAATGCAAATGCCAAGACGATGATAAATATAAATATCGGGATGACCTTAGCAAAAGTCGCGATGGTATTAATCGCTGCGGCTTCTTTGATGCCACGCAACACCATGAAATGGAAACTCCACAGAATGAATGACGCAATTAAAACAGCCGATAATGTATTACCGTCGCCAAAAAGTGGAAAGAAGGCTCCCAGTGTTGATTTGATCAATACAAAATATGAGACGCTGCCGATACATGCTCCGGCCCAAAAACCAATTGCCGAAGCAAAACCTGCATAATCACCGAACCCGGTTTTAGCATAGATATAAACACCAGAATCAAGATCAGGTTTGCGCTGCGCCAATGTCTGAAATACAAAGGCCAGAGTCAACATCCCTCCCCCGGCAATAATCCAGGCAATAAGGGCACCAAAACCACCGGTTGCACGGCCAAATGTTGCAGGTAAAGAGAAAATACCGGCACCGATCATTGAACCTACGACGAGCGAAGTTAATGACCACAGTGACAATTTCTTATTCGATGAGGCCGCCATATTCATTTCCATTTGCATTGGTTAATCCCATATAAAACAGATTAACCTAATGAAAGACCAAGTCCTATGATGATATTCAGTGAAAATGTGAGTTTGCATCAAAAGCTGAATGTTTACAGCTTGAGTATAGCAAGATTAATAATGCACACAGTTGTGACGGAAACCACCTGGTACATTGTCGGAAGATGGTTAAACAGAAAACTTATCTATTGGAGAGAAAATAAATACACTCAAAATTTAATTTTTTGCGCCATAGAGGCACATTCTAGCTAATCAGATTTTTAGTTAAATAATAGCGATGATATTCATCCACGACATTTTCTAGCGTCATTTTCAATTGATAGCCGTGTTTTTCATAAAAAGGTCGAGCTTGAAAACTGAATGTATCGACTTGAGCAAACTTACACCCTCGTTGCAGAGCTTCCTGTTCAATTGCACGCATTAGTTTACTGCCCGCGCCAGAATGGCGTAATGCATCCGATACCCATAACAATTCGATGCTCAAACAATTACCTAATGTATAACCCGTAATCCCACCTAACTTCTCACCCTGTTCGCCAGTGATAAATACGGCTAATGGTTTGCGGCCATTGTCACCAACAAAATTACGATTAAAGGCTTTCAACCCCGCCATAATTTCTGCAACATCTTCAGTTGCCGGGGTATCAGTCAACGTCAACTTCATGGTTATTACTCCTTGCTATGATTTGATTAACAATACCCGATATTATCTTTGCTTCAATGCCTATTACCGTGGATAGGAATTCTATTAATTACAAAGAATGGGCAAAATGAATGCTATTAAGAACCATTTACATTTATAATGCTGCAAACTGATTTTTGATATTAATATCGATTTTCCTCTGTAATTGTAAGGATGCCTCAATGCTCCGCCGTTTCTTCTCTTATTACGCTCCCTACAAAGGGCTTTTCTATCTGGATTTTGGTTGCGCGATCCTGGCCGGGTTGTTGGAACTGAGCTTTCCTATGGCGGTAAAGCTGTTCATTGATAAGCTGCTCCCTAATCAGGATTGGGCACTCATTGTCTGGGCTGCAACAGGGTTGTTACTTATTTACCTGCTCAATACTGCACTGATGGCGGTGGTTAACTATTGGGGCCACGCCCTCGGTGTGGGTATCGAAACCGACATGCGCCGTCAGGCATTTAGTCATCTGCAAAAGCTATCGTTTAGCTATTACGATAATGTGAAGACCGGCCATATTATTACCCACGTCACGAAAGACCTTGAAGAGGTTGGGGAAATTGCCCATCACGGCCCAGAGGATCTTTTCATTGCGGTCATGACATTTATTGGTGCGTTTATCCTAATGGCATCGGTTCATTTGCCGCTGGCAATGCTCACTATCTTCATTGTGCCGTTTATGACCTATCTGGTCAGCCGTTACGGTGCGCAAATGACTGAAACCTGGCGCAAGCTATTTGGTCAGGTGGGTAACTTTAATGCCCGCATTGAAGAGAGTATCGGTGGTATTCGTGTGGTGAAAGCTTTCGCTAACGAATCCCATGAAAAGAAATTATTCGCCAAAGATAACGAAGACTACCGCACCACCAAACTGCGGGCTTATCGCATCATGACCACCAGTATGACCATGAGCTACCTTAGTACCCGTCTGGTACAGTTGATTGTGATGGTCGTCGGCACTTGGTACGTGGTTAATGATCAATTAAGTTACGGCGGCTTTGTCGGTTTTCTCTTGCTAGTTGAGGTCTTTTTCCGCCCAGTGGCTAAAATAACCTCCGTACTGGAAAGCTATCCGAAAGGGATCGCCGGTTTCAAACGATTCACTCAACTGATTGATACGTTGCCTGATATTGTCGATAAGCCAGATGCACGCCCAGTGGGCCACCTGCACGGTGATATTTGCTATCAGAATGTCAGTTTCGGTTATTCACCGCAGAATAAAATTTTCACTGATTTGAATCTGCAAATTCGTGCCGGTGAAACAGTGGCATTCGTTGGGCCATCTGGCGCGGGTAAAACCACATTATGTTCATTGCTGCCCCGCTTCTATGAACTTGATGATGGTGTAATCACTATTGATGGCATCAATATTCGTGATATGACTCAAGAATCACTGCGCAATAATATTGGTATTGTTCAGCAGGATGTTTTCTTATTCGGCGGATCTATCCGCGAGAATATTGCATATGGCAAGCTGGATGCCAGTGATGACGAAATCATGGCTGCTGCGCGGCAAGCGCGATTGGATGAGCTGATTGAAAGCTTGCCAGATGGGCTTGATACTGTGGTTGGTGAGCGCGGAGTGAAATTATCTGGCGGGCAGAAACAGCGGCTATCAATTGCGCGTATTTTCCTGAAAAATCCGCCTATTTTGATTCTGGACGAAGCAACATCTGCACTGGATACCGCCACAGAGCAAGCCATTCAGTTAGCATTGACTGAATTATCTCAGGGCCGAACGACTTTGGTTATTGCGCATCGCTTAGCCACCATTCAAAATGCCGATCGCATCATTGTGGTCGATAAAGAAGGCATTGTAGAACAAGGTGATCACCACGAGTTGCTCGCCCGTAAAGGGGCTTATGCTAAATTGCATAATGCTCAGTTTAGTACCACCTGAGGCCCGTAAAAACCCACCCGCAGATAGGCTCGAATGGTAAACTGGAGGAAAATTCAGCCAAAGCCATTCCATCGCGGGCTTAAATAGGGTACAAGGACGCCATGAAAATTCCAAAACGAATCCAACCGCTGGTTGATGACGGCTTGGTTGACGAAGTCATCCGTCGTTTAAAAAGTGGCAAAGAAGCTGATGTCTATGTTGTCCGGTGTGGGCAGGATATCCGCTGCGCTAAAGTTTACAAAGAAGCTGAGAACCGCAATTTCAAGCAAGCGGTGCAATATCAAGAAGGTCGTAAAGTCCGCAATAGCCGTGATGCTCGCGCCATGGCGAAAGGTTCTAAGTTTGGCCGTAAGCAACAAGAAGAGACTTGGCAGACCGCTGAGGTAGACGCGCTGTACCTGCTCGCAAGTGCTGGTGTTCGTGTGCCACAACCATATGCTTGCCTTGACGGTGTTCTGCTTATGGAGCTGGTCACTGATGAGGACGGGCTGGCGGCACCTCGCCTGAGTGATGTGCCGTTTAGCAAAGAACAAGCCCTGATTGACCATGCCATCATGATCCGCTATGTCGTTCGGATGCTGTGTGCCGGGTTGGTCCATGGTGACTTGTCAGAGTTTAACGTGTTAATTGATAAAGACGGGCCGGTCATTATTGACTTGCCGCAAGCCGTCAATGCGGCAGCCAACAACCATGCAAAAGCGATGCTGGAGCGGGATGTCGCGAATATGACGCACTATTATGGTCAATACGCCCCGGAACTGCTTAATCGTAAATATGCCAAAGAGATGTGGGCGCTTTATGAAGATGGCAAGCTGCATCCTGAAACGCCGTTAACTGGCGAATTTGCGGAAAGCACGCAAGCTGTTGATGTTGAAGGTGTACTGGAGGAGATTCAGGCCGTCATAGAGGAAGAGCAGGAACGTCTGCGCGAAGCTCAAGATCCTTATTAGCTAGCCCCTATCGCCCCATTCCTAATGATAATAAGAGTAAGTGAAATGCAGCGTAATGTTGTTTCACTTACTCTGTTTTGCCTGTTTCCCTTCCTTCAAGGTAATGAGTAAACCGATTTTTCTATCATATATCAGCCCAAGACAATCACCTCAGAGCGGCCGTCTCAACTCGGTTTTTCCCGGCAGTTTTAGCTCGATAAAGTGCTTTATCCGCAGCATCTGACAGCTCTTTTGCCGAAAGGTGTTCACCCGGCTCAGAGACGGATGCCACACCAATACTTATCGTCACTCGCCCTAGGGGGGACATCGCATGAGGAATATCCAACTCCTCAATGGAATGGCGCATACGTTCAGCAACCGCTTGCGCATCCGCCAGTGTACTCGGTGCCAACAAGACAATAAACTCCTCGCCACCATAGCGGGCCAGAATATCTGAGCCGCTACGGATAGATTTTGATAATGTCTCGACAATAGATTTCAAACAAACATCCCCCATAGCATGGCCATAGAGGTCGTTAAAGCTTTTGAAGTTGTCAAAATCAATCATTAAAACAGAGATGGCTCCGCCTTCGATGCGATTTTTCTTCCAAGCGCGCAGATAAAGTTCATCGAAATGACGGCGATTAGCCACCCCGGTCAATACGTCGGTTTGTGACAGAGCTTTTAGGATCGATTCAGACTGTTTAAGTTCTGTGATATCAAAAAACGAGCCATACCAGATGACGGTCCCATCATCCTGCCGGATTGGGAAAGACTCGCCATGGAGCCAATGTGTCCCTTTCTCGGGCAGCACTACGCGAAAATCACAACTCCAAACCGATAAGTCCTGCTGCGAAATAGTCACCGCCTGCCTTAACATATCCATGTCGTCGGGATGAACGCGGCTAAACAAAGGGTTTTTCTCGCGCGGTATATATAAAACATCCGCTGGCGCGAGATCGAATATCTTACGAACGCCCTCGCTGCAATATTTAAAATAAGACTCGCCGTCAGTATTTAAATAATAAGCATAAATCATCGCCGGCAAATTTTTGGTTAACCGGTCCATCATTTGCTTACTTTCTTCCAACTCGATCAGCAAGGATTTTCTTTCTGAAACATCAGCAATAACACTGATATAGCCAACAATGTCACCAGCGTCGGACATTATTTCGTGAACGCTGAGTGCTCCCCAGAAACGTTCACCGTCTTTACGCCGATAAGACCATTCACTGGCATTACGTCGGTTAAGTAATAAATAGTCCAGCTTAGCTTGATCGTCGCCATTTTCTGGAATATGTAATATATCCGATATAGGATGCCCTAGAACTTCTGCCTTAGAGTAACCAAACATCCGCTCTGCGCCCACATTAAATATCGTGATGCAGTTATCTAAGTCGGTTGTTATGATTGCAACCTGTTTCTCGGCATTCAGTAGCACATCCAGTTGAAGATTAGATAATTCATTCTTCCTATTCTCTCTCTTCACTGGTTCACCTCTTGGGTGGCTGCCAAATACTCGCTTGTTAAAAGAAGCCAGGCAATTATGATAAAAAGAAAATAAAGACATACAGATAAATCACCTATCATTTAAAACATAAAACAAAAACAGTAGAAATAAAATAAAATCACTTAAACCCATAAATGATAATACCGAAAATTATAACACAGACCAATGTGTCAGTGTAGATCTACACTGATGGCGCGTCCTATTGGATAAGTAATGACATTCAACTTGATAAAATCATTACCAATCCCACCAAGAAAACTGAGGCTGTAACTCGCTATTATCACAGAGAATTTCTATTGAACAATGGGAGCGAGAATGAAGACGTCACTCATGATTTGTCTGTCTGCAGTATTACTATTAAATGCTGTCACCAGCTATGCTGAACAACCTATTAATAAACAGAATGTTAATAAAGAAAGCATTGATAAAAATCCAGCTAATAAAGACATTCAAAAGCCCTCTGGCGAGACCTGCAAACGACCTCCGGAGCCACCAAAAGATAAAAACGGCCGCCCCTTGCCGTCGCCAAAAGAGCATAAAGAGGATCATCCACCAAAGGGGGAGCCTCCTCATGACGGTAAACACCGCTGCCCACCCCCTGCCGATAAAAAATATTAATAGTGAAATAATTTATTTATCAGCATAGATAATTGATTTATAAACGCAGATAGATTTAGCCAAGAATGGTTTTATTTATCTGCTTTTTATTATCAAAGTAATAATGATGTAATTTAGTGAGTGATAATTAAATAGGGTCATTAGTAAACCACTCTAATTAGTTAGCCTTAAATAACAGAATCAACTTCCATTTCTTATGATAAAAAACAGACACATAATCATTACAAACTAAAGAATGGTAATAAACCTCATTTAGTTCACCCAATTAATTTTCCATTCCATCTGGCAAGATATGATTTTATAACCCATGCTAAATAAGGAAATAATCTTCTGCTGACACATCAACTTTATCCGACTCAAGGTAATAGACAAATAAGGATATAATTATGCTTTATAAATCACTAGCTAATATTATGATTGCCACAGCCTTACTCACCACAATGAGTCCTGTATTTGCCGCACCCTCTCCTACAACGCCGAAGGATATGACTTGTAAAGAGTTTCTTGATCTTAATCCCAAAAGCATGACGCCCGTTGCTTTCTGGATTCTCAATGAGGATACCCAGTATAAGAAAGGGGATAATGTTGATTTTCAGGAAATAGATACCGTGTATACGCCCAAAATAATTGATATCTGTAAGAAGTCACCGGATAAAAAATTATCAGAGATAAAAAAGACGTTGTAACGGCGGCTAAATGGCCTCTGTAATATAATTATTGGCCTCATCTTAGTTAGATGAGGCTATTATTATTTCTTAGCTATTATTTTTAGGGATAAGTATGTTAAAGAAAATTATGTTGGCATCACTGCTGATACTCCCTGTCAGCCAGGCTTTAGCGGTTGACTGTAAAAATGCAGTCACTCAACTGGACATGAACCAGTGTGCAAATTCCGACTATAAAAAGGCTGATGCTGAACTCAATCGTACTTATAAAGAGGTTCTTGCCAAAACATCGGTAGCTCAGCGGGCATTACTGAAAAGTGCGCAACTGACCTGGATAAAATACCGAGATGCCGACTGTACCTTCCAGGCATCAGCCACCGAAGGGGGCTCAGTCCATCCTATGATTATTTCGGCTTGTTTGACCCACAAAACAGAAGAGCGCACCGCACAGCTGAAATCCTATCTTAATTGCCCTGAAGGCGATTTAAGCTGCCCGCTCTAGTCTTGGTGGCGACATTCGCATCGGCAGAGGCTCCTGCTAGAGTTGCCTTTGCCGCATTAGAGACGGGGTTAGGCCATAAGCCGCTTTAAAACAGTTGCTAAAATGACTGGCCGAGCTAAAACCACACTCCAATGCAATATGAATAAGCGGCATCATACTGTGCCTTAATAATTGCTCAGCACGCGCCAAACGTATCTTTAGCACAAATTGATGTGGCGCCTGCCCGGTACTTTGTTTAAACATCCGGGCGAAATGGAACTCACTCAAGCCGGCCTGCCCGGCCAGATCTGATAATAACAGCGGCTGAGACAAGTGAGCGTCGATATATTCTTTGACCCGTTTTAATACCACTGGCGCTAAACCACCGCGAATGGTGGGTATTGCCCACTGCAACTGAGTGTAGTTTTTCAGCAGATGGGTCATCAGCAAAGTCGCTGCACTGCTGAGTGCCAAATGGTTTGCCTGTTCTTGCCAGTGATAATTCAATAAAAACTGGCGATACAGCAAAGTTATGTGGGGATCTTCGGCGAAAGTACGTTCATCCACCTGAATCGATTGAGGGCTTCGCTCCCAAATTTGCTCCGCTAATTGGCGCAAATGCTCATCGGTGCAATACAGATGTACAAAGGATAAGTCATCGCGCACATCCCAACTGGATAAACTGCCCTTTGGCATAATGCAAAAATGGTCCGGCCCACCGCCGTTTTTCCACCCCGCCTGCGTTTTGTGGTAACACTCATAGCCATCCGCAACATACAGGCTCAGCGTGTGATGGTCTGGGCTTTCTTGAGTAACGCAATCATCGCGATTAGACCAAGCCGCCAATTGAATACCCGAGCCGAGCTGCACACAATCATGCAAACGAGCTTTATGTTCTCTTAGGGTTTCAAAGGCTTGATACCGTTCCAACATCGCACTGACTTCCTGTGGTAAAGCGGATGAAACCAGTTTAATGACTTGCTGTGCGACAGACCATATTTTCCCGTTATTTATCGCAAAAATGCGCAAGATTTTGCAATTTTTAGCAAACCACTGAAAGCGCCCCTCGCCCACATCTCTGATACTGAGGTTTTCCAGAAGTCGTGAGAAATACTATGAACGCGCTGCTTTATTTTTTAGTTGTATTGATTTGGGGAACAACATGGATTGCCATCACCCTACAGCAACAAGGGGATGTCGCCATTACGGTATCAATATTCTACCGGTTTGCTTTGGCAGCCGGCGTCATGATGTTGGTGTTATTACTCGCTCGCCGCTTGCGCCCTCTCGCAATGCGCGACCATCTTTTTTGCGTAGCACAGGGCTTCTGTGTTTTCGCTTTTAACTTTTACTGTTTTTATCATGCGGCGGCTTATATCAGCAGTGGTTTGGAGTCGGTTATTTTCTCGATGGCGGTTCTGTTTAATGCCATCAATGGCATGATTTTCTTCCGCCAGCGCCTCAGCCCGAATCTACTGCCCGCCAGTATTCTTGGGATGATTGGTATTGTTGCTTTGTTTTGGCAAGATTTAACCGCAGCACAGATCGCACCAGAGCTGCTGAAAGGTATTGGTCTAAGCCTGTTGGGTACCTACGGTTTTTCTCTGGGGAATATGATTAGCAGCCGTCATCAACGTCGTGGATTAGATATTCTGTCAACCAACGCCTATGCGATGACTTATGGCGCAATACTAATGGGGGTTTTCAGCCTGATTCAGCATCAACCTTTCACTATTGAACTTACCTCACGTTACCTTGGCTCATTATTGTATCTGGCAATTTTCGGCTCAGTCATTGCCTTTGCCGCCTACTTCAGCTTAATTGGTCGCATCGGAGCCAGTGGCGCAGCTTACAGTACATTATTATTCCCTTTGGTGGCACTGAGCATTTCCACCCTCTATGAAGACTATCACTGGCATCTGAATGCCATTATCGGTTTACTCCTTATTCTATTGGGCAACTTGGTGATGTTCTCTCGACCGGGCATGGTGCAATCTTGGTTTAAGCGGCCATCACTGGGATAATGCCGCAACTCGCAATCACCTGTGTCTGTAGGTGTAATTTGTTCTGAAGGTATTTATTATTTTAATAGATACCTTTCAGTGATTTTTTTGAAAATAGCGCAGCCGCTCGAAATTATCATGACACACTGAATAGTTATCATTTTATTCATATTTAAATTTATCTAATGAAATGTCATTCTAGGTATAACTTGTCATTTATTGTAAATAAAAGCCTACTATTTACAGAGTAAACCCCGCAATAACCCGCCCCGATGTTAATTTAATGATAACACTTTCCTAATAAGTGAATAATTTAATGATTTAGTTTGTTATAGATGTCAGACCATTAACTCAATTGATTGTAATATAAGGATAAATAAATAATAAAAATAAAGAATATTCCTACAAAATTTACTCCACGCTCTTATTTCAATTCATCCCCCATCTGTTATTGTCCACAATAAGTATTATTTACAACACCATTTTTTATTCATTAAAAATATTAACCGAATATTAATCGGACAATTAACCCTCATCTGCCACCCTTTTAGGCATGTGCTAGCACATGAATTGATAATTACTTAAGATTTGTTTAATAAGGTATCGTAAGATAATGATTCATAAAAAAACACTCACACTCAGCATATATTTAGTTCTGGCGGGCACCGTAAGTGCTGCGCCAGCCACCACAACTGTAAAAGATATTAATACATTAACAATTAATGGCGGTGCTGTTAACGTTAATAATCAGTTTGGTATTGCAGCACTTGACGAAAATGCTTTTACATATATGGGAGATATCAGTGTAATTCAAAATCTTACTGCACCATTCTCTAATAACCCGGTGGCTATTAGCGTTTTTAACAGTATTGCAAACTTTGGCAAAACTGATGTTGTTGTCAATATTGATAACGGCGTCACGGGCAGCTATGTTACTGGACTACGGCTAAAAAATGGCAGCGCTGCAACGCCAGAGTTGGCTGCAACAATTACCGCAGAGCTCGGTGCCAATTCAACAATTACACTTAATGGTAATGATGCCATTACATTATATGGCGTTAATCTTGAGGGCGGGCCATATACCAATGCTCTATTAATTCCTGATATGAGAGCTTATCTCAACGAAGATACCACTATCACGTTGAATAATGCCGGGAATAGCTCCGCAGGTATCCATGCTTATATCGCGGGCACGCAGGTTAATACTAAAGACGGATTAACTGTCAATGTGAATACCGGGAGTAATGCGACAATTTATGGTGTTCGTGCTGAAGGTGGAACCGCGTCGGCCCCGTTAGGAGGAACTGTAGCACTTAACGGAACGTCGGTTATCAATTTGGTTAATGGGGGTTCAGGTTCAACCGGGATTCTGGCGAATACATCAGGTTCTACCGTCACGAGTTTAGAAGAAGTTACCGTCAATAACACCAGCTCTAATAGTGCAGCAACCCTCTATGGAGCCTGGGCTAACGGCGGCAACATTAATTTTCAAGGCCCGACTAACGTAACACTGGCGGGAGGTAATGCCACATCTTCAGCTATCTTGGCATCCCGAGAAGGGGAATTAACCCTCACTGGCGGCACGATTAATGCGCTAGATGCCAGGGCATTTTATGTCACCGGGCAAAACAGCAGCATCACCGGTAATGCCGCCCAATATGATATTACCGGGTCACTGTTATCCGCTTCTGGCGGGGTTTTGAATTTATCAATGACGGATGGCTCAAGATTTACTGGAATATCAGAGCTTGGTGCCGTACCAGGAACAACTAACCTGAATATCTCTGGGGTAAATAGCCGGTGGAATATGACGGGCGACTCTACCGTAACCTCATTAAATTTGTCGGATGGGGCAACTGTTAACTATTTGAATAACGGTGCGATGTTTAAAAATCTTACTGTTACTGGCGATTATCATGGCGATGGCGGTTATCTCTCTTTAAATACTGTTCTGGGAGATGATTCCTCCCCGACGGATAAACTGATTATTGAAGGTAATACTTCAGGTAATACCCTTGTGAAAGTCAATAATGCCGGTGGTAGTGGCGCACAAACTCTCAATGGGATTGAGCTCATTACAGTGGCGGGCCTATCAGGGGGCGAATTTACTCAGGACGGGCGTATTGTCGCTGGAGCCTACGACTATTATCTGAACCGGGGAGAAGGTAGTCAGTCTGGCAATTGGTATTTGAATAGTTGGTATCTCCCGCTATCCGCTAGCCCAGACTTACCGGATACGGCCACCTCCGCGCCGATGCCTGGCATCATGGTCGAACGTCCAGAGGCCAGCGGATATAGTGCTAACTTGGCAGCAGCCAACAACATGTTCGTCACTCGTTTACATGACCGCCTGGGGGAAACGCAGTATATCGACGCACTGACCGGAGAGCAGAAAGTCACTAGCTTGTGGTTACGTAACGAAGGTGGTCATAACCGTTCTCGCGATACGCAAGACCAACTGAGCACACAAAGCAATCGTTACGTCGTGCAGTTAGGTGGGGACATTGCGCAGTGGAGCAATAATGGATTGGATCGTTTCCATTTGGGCGTGATGGCGGGTTACGGTAATAGCAAAAGTAGAACAGAGTCGCAATTATCCGGTTATAGCGCCCGGGCATCGGTGGACGGTTATAGCACCGGGATATATGGCACCTGGTATGCTAATGACGCAGACAAAACCGGCCTGTATGTGGATAGCTGGGCACAATATAGCTGGTTTAATAACACCGTAAATGGCCAAGGTTTGGTCACGGAAGAGTACAAATCCAAGGGCGTAACGGCATCAGTAGAAAGCGGCTATACCTTTAAAGTCGGCGAAAATACGGCAAAAAATGCCTCTTACTTTATTCAGCCAAAAGCGCAGGTCACTTGGATGGGCGTCAAGGCAGACCAGCATACCGAAGCGAATGGGACGAAAGTATCAGGTGAAGGTGAGGGTAATATCCAGACCCGTCTGGGGGTAAAAGCCTTTATGAACGGATATGCCGATCAGGATAAAGACAAGGATCGTATGTTCCAGCCTTTTGTTGAGACCAACTGGATCCACAATACTAAAGACTTTGGCACCACCATGAATGGCATCAGTGTGAAACAAGACGGTGCCGTAAATATTGCCGAATTGAAGCTCGGCGTAGAAGGCCAGTTAAGTAAGAAAGTGAATGTGTGGGGCAATGTGGGCCAGCAAGTAGGCAATAAAGGTTATAGTGACACAGCGGTGATGTTCGGAGTGAAATACAACTTCTGATTATTTAACCGCATCGCAATAAGGCCACTGGGTTAATCATGCCCAGTGGCTATTTTTTTCAATGCGATTTTTTTTTAACGCTATTTTTCAACAAATGAATATATAAACCCTTATCTCTCACTCAACGATCATTCAAGAGATTGAGAAATTGCCGGGTACGGGCATGGCGCGGGGTAACCAAAATATCCTGTGACACACCGTCATCCACTATTTTGCCTTGCTCCATAAAAATCACCCTGTCCGCGACATCCCGGGCAAAATTCATTTCATGGGTCACTAATAGCATGGTCATCTGTTGCTCATGGGCAATGTGGCGGATAACCCCTAAAACCTCACTGACCAACTCCGGATCCAGCGCGGAGGTTACCTCGTCAAATAACATCACTTTGGGGCGCATTGCCAGGGCGCGAGCTATCGCGACCCGCTGCTGTTGCCCTCCCGATAAGGTGGCTGGCCATACATTAGCTTTATGAGACAGCCCCACTAATTGCAAATAATGATGAGCACGCGCCCGTGCTTCTTCAACACTCACTTTCAACACTCGCAGTGGAGCTTCGGTAATATTTTGCTCAACAGTCAGATGAGGGAATAAATTAAAATGCTGAAATACCATGCCGACCACATGGCTGGTGGCGGGACGACGACGGAACAGTGAACCCGCGCTACCATTGGCATTAACTGCTTGCCCTGCAATACTAATCTGCCCAGAGCTAAAAGTTTCCAGCCCTTTTATCAGCCGCAATATGGTTGATTTTCCTGAACCACTGGGGCCAATTAACGCCACTTTTTGCCCAGCAGGGATCGATAAATCAAGGTGGTCTAACACCCGGGTGTCACCATAGTTTTTCACCACCTGCGACAGAGTAATCTGCACCGGTTGCGGGGAAGTAACAGAGGAATCAAGCATGTGCACGCCGCCTTTCCAAATAGCTGAACAGTAATGATGTCGGCAAACTAATAAGCAGAAACAGTAATGCCATTAAGGTGTATGGCTCGTTATAACGATATGTCAGGCCCGCAATCTGTTTTGCTGCCTGAAACAGCTCGGGGATGGTAATCACCGCCAATAAAGGCGTTTCTTTAAACATCCCAATCAGATAATTCCCCAGCACCGGTAACATCGGCTTCAATGCTTGGGGTAGAATGATGCGCGTCCACTGCGTTAAGGGAGAGAAATCTAGCGCACGCGCGGCTTCCCACTGCCCTTGCGGCACTCCATTGATAGCTCCGCGGAATGCTTCCGCAATATAGGCACCGTAATACAACCCCATACCCAGCACACCGGTGACCATCGCGGGCAATGTTAATCCACTGAGTGGTAAGGCAAAAAACAAAAAATAGAGTTGCACCAGTAGCGGTGTATTACGAAAGAAAGCGACATATGCCTGGCACAACTTGGTCATGAGCCGCGAGGGCAATTGCAGTAAGACTGCGACCACCATTCCCAACAAGGTTGCCAGCACGAACCCCGCCACCACGACTTCGAAAGTCACCAGCAAACCGGGTAATAAATCCGGCAATATTGACCAGGCAAACGCGAAATCAAAATCCATAGCTTTTCCCCACAAAACGCATCACCAGCCCTAATAACATTAACGATTCCCAACCTGACGATAGCGGGTATGATGCCGCTCGTAATAGGCCACCAGACTGGTCAGTGGCCACGCCATCGCAAAATAGCACAGCAGCACGATGCTCCAGATTAGCGTCTGATCGCCCAGCGTCGTAATCAGTGAGGCTCCGGCGAACGTCAGGTCACTCAGTGTAATTAAGGAAACCAGCGAGGTAGATTTCAGCAGTTCCACCAGCAGGTTACCCAACGGCGGCAGCATAAAAGGCAGTGCCTGCGGCAGAATAATGCGGCGAAATGCCGTCAGTGGCGGGAAGTCTAGCGCCTGCAAAGCATCGCGCTGCCCCTGACTGACATTGACGATGGCACTGCGCACAATTTCGGCACCAAAAGATGAAAAATTAAGCCCGAGACCAATCACCGCCGTGGTCATCGGGCTAATACTGATGCCAAACAGGGGCAAAATAAAAAACAGATAAAACAGTTGTACCAGTGCCGAAGTACCACGTAAAAACTCAATGCAAGCTCCGCTAATCACTCTCACCGGTCGCAAGGGTGACAAGCGCAATAGAGCAAAAACAAACGACAACACCAAAGCCAATGCAGCCGATAGTAAGGTTATTTGCACGGTGACCCATGCGCCATGGGCCAGCTCACCGGCAACAAACGGCAGATTACTCAATTCCATAATGTTAACTCAATGTGCAGATAGCCTATTGCTGTCGCCCGGAAGGTGTCGGGGCCAGACTTATCAACCATTCGCCCTGATTGACGATGTTATGATTCACTAGCATCAATATCAGGCCAGAAAAAGGCGCTATCACATCGGCTACCCATTCACCGTACAAATTCTTAATCACGCCAAGACATTGCCCCCGGCTCACCTGCTCTCCGGCGACAATCTCCAGATACCAGCGGCCACTAAAAGGCGCTTCAACTTTGGCAAAGTTATCGACCACAATATTGCGCCGCGTCTGCGTCACACTAGGGTCCGATGTTAACCCCAACTGACGGGCAATATTAGCGACCCCATTAAAATGGAATTGCGTATTTTCCTCATCAAGAATGCCATTCGCCCCACCCTCTGACATCACGGCATGACGGCCTAGCCATGGCAGTTCATTGGTTGCCCGCCCCCGATTATTGGTTTGATCAACCGCAAACTCCACAATGGCATCAGCATCAAATTGATGAGCCAATAAGCTGGTAATATTGTCGAACTCTTCATCACCCACCCACTGGCACATAACAAATTTGGCGACATCTTCGCGCAAATCACCGCCATGCAGATCAATAAACACCGCCGCCTCTTGCGCCCAGCTATTAAGTACTGCATCAATCAATACTTCGCTGAAACTCCCTTGCGGGGAGCCGGGAGAAAGGAAGTTAATGTTTTTATTGTCTTCCGGACAGACGAATTCAGAATGCAAATATAAGCCGGGCATATTAAGCACCGGCAGAATGCTGACCGAGCCGCTCACCAGATGCTCAGCAAAATAATCTTTTAAGCGCAGAGCCGCTTCCATGGCTGAAACTTCATTCGGATGCATACCGGCAATAATGGCAAGTGCAGGCCCCGCTTGAGGAGCCTTAATATCAAAATAGGGTAACTCAAGCCCGGCCAGAGTTGGGTGGGTGAAAGATAACACTCCCCAACTCAGTTGCCCGCTCTGCCCTATGGCGTGTTTTGAATATGATGAACTGACTGAATTTTTTGACATAAATAACCTATCAATCGCAGCAAAACCATTTACGAAAACTATGCCTGTGGCTCGCATATCTGGCTGGCCTTAACCTCTACTGGCGGCAGCTCATTCTCGGTATAACCATATTTTTGCAGGATTTTCAGTAACTCACCGGAGGCGCGTAATTTTGCTAACTCAGCATTAAATGCTTGGGTAAATGCCGGATCATTGTGCGGTAAGCCAAAAGCATGGAAGTTGTAGCTAGGGTTGCCGTGTGCATCAGCAATTTGCTGGAAAGGCAGAGCACGCTCGACTGCCGGGTCATTTGATTTTTTCAATAAACTGATGATTTCAGCGTCAGGAAAATAAACCGCATCAACGCGATTAGCTTTCAGCGCAGCCAATGCTTCAGTGTCTTTATCAAACAGCACCACATTGCCTGCTGCAATTCCGCTATCTTTGGCTTCGGTTATCTGATTAGTGCCATTCTGGGTGCCAAGGCGAGCTTTATTATTGGCGGCAACATCTTTCAGACTGTGCAAATTCAGTGGATTGCCTTTCTTCACAATAAAAGCACCGCCGGAACGGGTGACTGGATTAGAGAAACCGATCACTTTGCAGCGCGCTGGATTAATAAACAGCCCCGCACCAATGACATCAAAACGCTTGGCCGCCAAACCGGGGACTAAGGCACCAAAATCAACTATCGGGGTTTCTATCCGAGTTATTCCTAATGGCTTCAACACCGCGCGTAAAACTTCTACATTAGCCCCGGTCACTTTACCGTCGGTGCCGATATAGCCATAAGGCTGTTCATTGGCAATACCTGCAATCAATACCTCATTATTCTTGGCTTTATCCAATAAACTTGCGGCAGCCGCATTAAATGACAGGGCCGCATTTAACAATAACGATGCACTCAATATCCCGCTCAGGGATAAAGTTTTTGTCAGTTTCATTTGTCTTTACCTGGTAATTAATAAATTAGAATTTTCAATCAGAAGATTATCTGTCTTATTAGTGATATTTTTTAAATGCTATTTTTCTATAACTAACTTTTTAATAATGAATAAATTCAATGCCATATAGTCCACCAATGGCGTTTATTGTTTCCAATAGATGCGCGCCGTCAGCATGCAATAATGCTGTGTCAGCCTCTGCGATAGGGGCTGATTGCCACAGAGGAAGTCCGGTAAACCATGCCGTAATCTTAGCCATTCTCGCCTCTGCTTATTTATCCAATGCTGAACTGATGAATAAAGAGTAAACGCTGAACTGCGCAATAAATGAAATAAGCATTATTGCTTTTCATATGCGAAATTTAGCTATCTCGACCCAGTCTTGAGATAGAGACAAAAAATTTAGTATTTTTAGGATGCCAGTGGTGGCTCAAGGCGCTATCTTGAAAGCACCCAAATAGACACCCAAAATCATTGGTGTTGCAGGCAGTAAATACGCCTGCGGCGGCGAGGATGAAAGGTGAAACCTTAGAGGAATAACTCATGTTCGTCGTCACCCTAACTTATCATCAGCCTATTGACGTTGTTGAACCCCTCACTGAGAGCCATAAAAAGTGGCTCAAAAAGTATTATGAGCAAGGCGCTTTTATTGCGTCAGGCCGTAAAGTGCCGCGCACCGGTGGCATTATTTTGGCAAAAAGTATTGCGCGTGAGGAGCTGGATAAAATATTGGCAGAAGATCCGTTTAATGCAGTGGCTCATTATGATGTGATCGAGTTTATTCCCTCCATGGCGATTGAGTCAGTTGCCGCATTAAAAACGCTGTAATGCTGTACTTACCAGCAATAATAACGGCCATGGTCGATACCATGGCCCGCCGTTGTCCGGTAAATTATACTTCGGCAGATGGGGTGCCCGCAGAAGATGATGCTAGCCGCTGCTGCCGTTGTTCCATAATGCGATGCAGATTTTCCTCCAGCCACAGCGCTAACCCTTCTACCTGCTCTTGCACTTCTTTCCCCAGTGGCGTCAGCTTATATTCCACATGAGGCGGAACTACCGGGTAAGCAATTCGATCAATAAAACCATCTTCTTCAAGGTGTTGTAGCGTCTGAGCCAGCATTTTTTCACTGACCCCACCAATCTTGCGCCTTAAAGCACTAAAGCGCAGGGTTTCATTGCTCAAAGCAATCAGCACCAACACCCCCCAACGGCTGGTGACACGCTTAAGTACCTCTCTTGAAGGACAATCGACATTAAGCAGTTCACCGCGCCGGACCTGTTCAGGAAACGAGATATTGCCCGTCAAATTTTGCGACTTCATTATTTTCATACTAACCTTTTGGTACGTACTTACTTAAAGTTAGTATATTGCATATGATGATCATAAGGGCAGCTTTTTTGACGAATAATCGGATGTTAATTCTTAAAAACAGCGCGCCACCTTTCCCATAATATAAAGTTTGGAGCCTTACTATGATCGCAGTAACCGGAGCCACAGGCCAACTGGGCCGTCTTGTTATCAATGCATTGCTTAAAAAAGTCCCTGCCAGTGAAATCATTGCCGCCGTGCGTCATCCTGAGAAAGCCAGTGATTTGGCCGCATTAGGGCTTCAGGTACGTAAAGCCGATTATAGCCAACCCACCACATTAGATGCCGCCTTCCAAGGGGTGGACAAATTGCTGTTAATCTCATCAAGTGAAGTGGGACAGCGGGTCGCCCAACATACCGCGGTGATCAATGCCGCCAAGCACGCCGGAGTCAAACTGCTGGCCTATACCAGCTTATTGCATGCCGATAAAAGTATTCTGGGATTAGGCGAAGAGCATCGCGCCACCGAAGCATTGCTACGTGAATCTGGCTTGCCGGTGGTGTTGCTGCGTAATGGCTGGTACACCGAGAACTATGCCGCCAGTATCGCCCCGGCGCTGGCTCATGGTGCCTTTATTGGTGCGGTGGGGAATGGGCGTATCGCCTCTGCCGCGCGTGAAGATTATGCCCAAGCCGCCGCCGCAGTGCTGACCCAAGAAGGTCAGGCTGGCAAGGTGTATGAATTAGCGGGTGATGATAGCTACACACTGGCTGAGTTCTCGGCTGAAATTGCCCGTCAATCAGGTAAGCCGGTGGTATACCAAGATTTATCGGAGGCGGACTTCAAACAAGCACTGATCAGCGCCGGTTTACCCGAAGGTTTCGCTAGCATGCTGGCAGATTCTGATGCGGGTGCGGCTCAAGGTGGGCTATTTGATGACAGCCATACATTGAGCAAACTTATTGGTCGCCCAACCACACCTTATGCCAAGGTGATTGCCGCGACTCTTGCGACACTTTAACACTCGGGCTGCACTCTAAATATTGTCTCTATCCTGATGACCGGTAACCCTCGGCTACCGGTCACTCTTAGCTGTGATATTAACGTTTTGCCGCATCCAGTGCTTGAGCAAGGTCATTGAGAATGTCGTCGATATGCTCAATACCAATTGATAACCGCACCATATCCCGTGGCACGCCCGCCTTGACCAGTTCTTCATCATTAAGCTGGCGGTGTGTAGTGGACGCCGGATGGCAAGCCAGTGATTTGGCATCACCAATATTCACCAGCCGCACCACCAAATTCAGCGCGTCAATAAAACGCCCCCCCGCTTCCTGACCACCATGAATACCAAATGACAGTATCGCCGCAGGTTTGCCGCCAAAATAGCGCTGAGCCAATTCATGTTCTGGATGGTCTGGTAGACCGGCATATTTAACCCAACTGACTTGCGGATGATTTTTTAAGTAATGGGCAACTTTCAGCGCGTTTTCAGTATGGCGCTCCATGCGCAACGCCAAGGTCTCCAGCCCCTGTAAAATCAAAAATGCATTAAACGGCGATAGCGCCGCGCCAGTATTACGCAGTGGCACAACCCGGCAGCGACCAATATAAGCGGCGGCACCGAATTGCTCGGTATAAGTCACGCCATGGTATGACGGATCCGGAGTGTTGAGCTGTGCAAAGCGCTCAGGATATTGTGCCCAAGGGAATTTTCCGGAATCCACCACGATACCGCCAATGCTCGAACCATGGCCGCCGATGTATTTAGTCAATGAATGAACCACAATATCGGCACCATGCTCAAATGGCCGACAAAGAATCGGCGTCGCGACGGTATTATCGACAATCAGCGGTACACCGTGGCGATGAGCAGCATCAGCCAATTTCTTCAAATCAACAATATTGCCCGCTGGGTTACCGATAGATTCACAGAAAACTGCCTTGGTCCGGTCATCAATTAACGCTTCCAATGCTTCAATGTCATCATGGTCGGCAAAACGGGTCTCTACGCCATAACGCGGTAAAGTGTGGGCCAGTAAGTTGTAAGTTCCGCCGTATAACTTGGCTACCGAGACAATGTTATCCCCAGCTTCAGCAATGGTTTGGATAGCATAGGTAATGGCCGCCATTCCTGATGCCACTGCCAGCGCCGCAACCCCACCCTCCAGTGCTGCAACGCGTTGTTCTAAAACATCATTGGTTGGGTTCATGATGCGAGAGTAAATATTGCCCGCCACTTTTAAATCAAATAAATCAGCCCCATGCTGGGTATCATCAAAAGCAAAAGAAGAAGTTTGATAAATAGGCACCGCAACAGCTTTGGTGGTTGGATCTGGCGAATAACCTGCATGAATAGATAATGTTTCTAATTTCATTCTTTATCCTTTGTATAGATGACAATACCGAGAGTTATGGCGTGATAAACCCTGCTGCGGCCCCCTGATTAGCCAGAGAATTGACTGGTAACAGAGGTATTAGACCCAGTTTCAATAGTGCGATTAACAATAGTGGAATTAATGAACGACACCTACCGCCAAAAAGAAATTATTTAGCTATTAATTATAATTAAATGTTATCGACATCATGCTCGGACGAAAGAGTGAGTCACTCAGACTGTGATCCTCGTGCGCGATCAAGCAAAATTACCTGCAACTGAACACCAAACTGCCATCTTTCAAGCCGAGTGAGAAAAGGCGGTGGTGAATCTTCTGCCCCACGAACCTCATCATTGATAGCGCAATTAGATGGCACCGGCTGGTGTCACGGTGTAGCCTCTGGTGAATGAAAAACGTCAAAACTCACATCGAAGCTCGGTTTAACGGGGGCATAGAAAAGGAATATTATGAGTGAATTTACCGGTTTTACTCAGGATGGTCTGACATTCTTACAACAAATTAGTCAGAACAATAACAAGGAGTGGTTCGAAGAGCACCGCGCTATTTATGATAGTCACCTGCTGCAACCGATGCGAAAACTGGTGACTGACTTAAGCTCTGATATGCTGATGATTGATGAATTGTTTGAGACGCGCCCGGCGATTGGCAAGACCATCTCCCGCATGAACCGGGATACTCGTTTTTCTCATGACAAATCTCTTTATCGCAATAACTTGTGGCTGACATTCAAACGCTCGCGTAAAAACTGGACTGATGCGCCAACCTACTTTTTTGAGTTTGGCCCAGATTGGTGGCGCTATGGGCTGGGTTATTACAGTGCCTCGCGTATCACCATGGATCTTTTCCGGCAACAACTGCTCCGCGCCCCGGCTGACTTCCTCAAGATAGCTGAATGTATTCATCCAAACTTCTCTATTGAAGGTGAAAGTTATAAACGGCCACTGATTAAAGACCAGCAGCCAGAGTTGGCGGCCTGGTACAACAAGAAATCCTGGGCACTCATTAGCCAGCATAGAGATATGGATGCATTATTTTCTGCGCAATTAGTTGATATATTGAGCAAAGATTTCAAACGAATTGCACCTATCTATAACTTTCTGATGAAAATCGAGGGAATGAAGAAAAGCCACAATACTTTCGATTTCCAGTAAATTTTTATTCGCTACTTTCTTAATGTTTTAAATTCTCTATCCCTGCAACCGCAGGGATCTCTTTATTCTTAATTAATATTGTTTAGATTAATCTCTGCCAGGGTTGTAACAAATAATTATTATAAAAATCATAATTAACAATCGTAGCGAACCAAACCCTCAATGAACATCATGTTATGTAACTTTTAAGTAAAACTTACCCATGTTTTATCAAAGTTGTAGATAAACAGTTCAGCAAATGAACATCCATTTATAACCCTCATCAGTTTATCATTAAGCCCTTGGGGTGAATATAATGTAATTTATTGTTTTTAAACGATTTAAATTGATTTCATATTATTTAAAACACTAGCACACAGTTAAATATAAATAATAAATTCAACCTATCTAATCATTAAATAATTAAGAAAAATGCTCTAAATAAGTGCAACGAGACTAATATTTAGCACTTTTATGGGGAATTAATAATTTAATAAATAAAAGTATAAAGTTTTATCTAAGGATGCCGATTACCGTCAGTAATTATTGTATCTACCTGTGCTCAGGGAACTCCCCCATTTACTGAGGTTATTATGCGAGTCAACAAGCCTGTCAGTCGGCAGGAGTATCCCATTGGAAGCGATACCACCCTGCAATCAACTACCGATATTCACGGAAATATCGCCTATGCCAATGCCGCCTTTGTGCGCGCCAGTGGTTTTGAATATCAGGACTTGCTGGGGCAACCTCATAATGTGGTGCGACACCCAGAGATGCCACCCGCCGCGTTTGCCGATATGTGGCAAACCTTAAATGACGGGCTTTCTTGGTCATCATTGGTAAAAAACCGCCGCAAAAATGGTGACTATTACTGGGTGCGCGCCAATGCCACCCCACTGCGCCACAATGGCCGATTGACGGGGTATATCTCGGTGCGAATTGCACCAACCCGCGAAGAGGTTAAACAAGCCGAGGCACTGTATGCCGATTTTAACTCTGGCAAGGCAAAGCAGCGCCGTATTGCGCTCTATCGCGGCTTGATTGTCCGCACCGGTTGGCTCTCTTTATTCTCGCTATTTCAAACACTACCACTGCGTTGGCGTTTGCGCGGTGCACTCTTGGCCGCTGCCTTGCTGCCCACTGTCGCCGCAGGCGTAATGGGGATGACGGCCTTGCCGCTGTTGATTATGGGAGGGGTTACCCTTGCCAGCAGCATAATCACCTCATTTTGGCTGGAACGTCAGGTCGCCCGCCCGATCGCGGCTATTTTACAACAGGCGCAAGATGTCTCTTCCGGGCAAGCCGGTGATTATGTTCAGCTAAACCGTGTTGATGAAATTGGCTATTTAATGCGTAGCGTCAATCAGTTAGGTTTGAATCTTCGCTCTTTAACCGATGATGTCAGTGGTCAGGTTGATGGCATTAATACCGCCAGCAGTGAGATTGCCGCCGGAAATCGTGAGTTAAAGGTCCGGACGGAACAGGCTACCGCTAACTTACAACATATTGTCAGTGCGACTGAACAACTGGTCGCCACCGTACAAAACAGCGCCAACACCGCGAACGAGACAACTTCACTGGCAGAGATGAGCAGTCATGCAGCTGAGCAAGGCAGCGAGTTAATGCATCAGGTTATTGAAACCATGGGGACGATTAATGACTCCAGCCATCGTATCGTCGATATTATCAGTGTGATTGAAGGTATTGCCTTCCAGACCAATATTTTGGCGCTCAACGCGGCGGTTGAAGCTGCCAGAGCCGGTGAACAAGGCCGAGGTTTTGCCGTTGTTGCCAGTGAAGTACGCCATTTGGCGCAGCGCTCCTCCACTGCGGCGAAAGAGATTAAACACTTGATCGAAACCAGCGTAGAGCGGGTGCGCGACGGCAGCACGCTGGTGCAAAATGCCGGGGCGACCATGGATAATATCGTCAAGCAGGCGGGTCAGGTTTCTACCCTGATCAGTGAAATTAGCACCTCAACCCATGAACAGACCCAAGCTCTGGGTCAAATTAGCCAATCAATTAGTCAGTTAGATCAAATGACCCATCAGAATGCCGCCATGGTGGAGCAATATGCTGGCGCTGCGGAAGAGTTGGCTCACCGCACCTTGCGCCTGACTGCCGCGGTCCGAATTTATCGGCCAGTGAAGTGAAGAAAATAAAGTGGCGTCATTATTAAATGATATCTAAGTGAGATAACCCAATAAACGTAGGAGACAAACTCAACCACCCGCATATCTGTTATGGTCACTATGGTAGACTATTCATCTGTCATAGCAATAAACAGAAACCCCGCTATAGTGGGTATGTGGTTATTCAATTATTAAATAAGGAGTTTTATGTCATCAATTAACCCAGCATCTGTTCGCGCTCAGCAAGGTGAAACCGATGCAAACTTACCTGGTGAAGATCATTTGATCGCCCATGAAGCTTTGCTTGTCGCATTAATGGTTGAATGTGCTAATGAGTCGGACAACGATCAATTTCTGTTCAGTGTCCGAGAGACCCTTAATGGGATCTTGAACTCCTCACGTTATCTTGACGCCAGCAAGATAGCCAACGGCCTGCTTGATGAGGCTGATGACAAAGCCAACCGTTAGCCCTCAGCCCTCTCCATTGAGGGCTTTTTACTGATCGCGCCCTAATAATTTTGAGCAGTTGATCAACGCCAACAAGCAAACGATAATCAATCAAAGAAAGCGGCAATATAACCATTGAGGAATGTAATGGCTTCGCTGAAAGAAGTGGCACATCTGGCGTCAGTTTCATTAATGACCGTCTCTCGGGCAATCAATAACCCGGAACAACTGCGCCCGGAAACTTATCAGCGAGTGATGCAGGCCATTGAAGCGCTCAATTATGTCCCTGATTTCTCTGCCCGAAAAATGCGCGGCAATACCACCAAAACCTCGACTCTCGCCGTGCTCGCTTGGGATACCGCCACCACCCCTTTTTCAGTTGAGATATTACTCTCCATTGAGTTAACTGCGCGCGAATTTGGCTGGAATAGCTTTCTGGTTAATCTGACGTCACAAGAAGATAGCGAACGCGCAGTTAATCAACTGCTCGCCCAGCGCCCTGATGGCATTATTTTTACGTCGATGGGGCTACGGCAAGTCACCATCCCCGACCGCCTGCGAGATAAAAATATTGTGCTGGCAAATTGCGTCAGTGAAATCCATTCAATCCCTAGCTATATTCCTGATGATTTTGATGGCCAATATCAAGCGATGAAATTAGTGTTGCGCCGAGGATATCAGCGGCCACTGTGTATTTATCTCCCCGAGTGTACTTTGGCAGGTAAGACGCGGCGGGCCGGTGCGGAAAAAGCGTGGCAAGAGTCTGGGTTGCCAATGGCGCAATTACGTCAATGTCATTTAGCGTGGGGGGATGAACATTATCAGGATGTTATTTCCCTGTTAGACCGCCATTGCCCAGAGAATCAACCTGAGTTTGATGTGCTGATATGCGGCAATGATCGCATCGCTTTTTTGGCTTATCAGGTGCTGTTGGCTAAAGGTATTGCCATTCCACAGCAAGTGGCTGTCGTGGGTTATGACAATATGGTCGGTATTGGCGAACTGTTCCTCCCCCCGCTCACGACGGTTCAACTTCCTCATTATGATATTGGCCGAGAAGCCGCCCTTCACTTAATTGAAGGGCGTGAATCGCGCTTAACCCACCGGTTACCTTGCCCACTGCTGGAGCGGGCCTCAATCTGATTTTCCCGGCGATTTAATAGTGAACACCCGTATTTAAGCGCCAAAATTTACCTGCCAGCAATTGCGCCTGACCATTTTCAGCAAACAGCGATAAACAGCGCTCATGCTGTGCGGGGTAGATACGGCTGCTCATGCAAGCCTGTCCACCATTGATAAATACCTCTAGCGAGGAACTATCAATAAATACACGTAAGGATAGTAATCCTGACACCGGTAATGACACACTGCGATACCCCGTCAAGCCATGCTGCGGATAGTATCGTTCCAATATCAGGCGATTGGCCTGATTATCCACATAGACAGCAACTCTGCCGCCGTTTCCTTGATTATCCCCCAGTTGAAAACCATATTTTTCGGCATCGCTAGTGGCACAATCCCATTTCAGTTGCAGCTCCAGGCTGTGGCAGTTTTCAGCCAAAAATTGCCGCTGCTGCAACCTTGCCGGGGCGATTAGCTGCTCAGTTTGTCTTAATGCCGCCACCTCACGCAGCGGTTGCATCAATAGCTGCCCTTGAGGGTCAAGACTTAGCTCCCGTGGCAAACTTAAGCATCCACACCAGTTATCGGCTTTTGTCGGCATCGGGGATTGCCACATATCCAGCCAGCCAATAATTACTCGCCGACCATCAGGAGTGAGCAGAGATTGTGGTGCATAGAAATCATGGCCATGATCGAGCTCAGCAAAAGGTTGAGAGGGCGTAAAATCTGCCCCTGGTTGCCACTTGCCGCGCAGCACCCCACTCTGGAACAGATTACGATGGCGATAACCGGTTGCCACCAAACCCTGCGGCGAAAACATCAAAATCCGTTCATTACCCAATGGGAAGAAATCAGGGCACTCCCACATATACCCCATGCCATCATCTGCTCGGGCTAATACCTGCATAAATTGCCACTGTCGCAATGAACTGGCGCGATATAACAACACCTGCCCGTGATCCTGTGAATCGCGGGCACCGACCACCATCCACCAATAGTCATCCTCGAACCATACTTTGGGATCACGAAAGTGCATGATGCCCTCAGGGGGCGTCAGCACTACACCTTGCTTAGCAAAATGTATCCCATCTTCACTGGTGGCCAGGCACTGTACCTCGCGAATTGCACTGTCATCACCCTCACCTTTTAACCACACATGCCCGGTGTAGATCAGACTTAAAACACCATTATCATCCACGGCACAGCCGGAAAAACAGCCGTCTTTATCCCATGAATCCTCAGGGGCCAGAGCAATGGGCTGATGCTGCCAACTGAGCATATCCTGACTGGTTGCGTGCCCCCAATGCATCGGCCCCCAATTTTCATCATAAGGATGGTGTTGATAAAATGCATGATACAGCCCGTGGTAAAAAATCAGCCCATTTGGGTCATTCATCCATCCCGCCGGAGGGGCCAAATGAAAATGTGGATAGAAGCTCAGCTCCACCTGAGAAGCCAAGGTTAGCAGCGCATCATTTGCCCGCTCAATTAATGAATTCATCGTGACTCACTTAGTGGTTAATTGCAGGGAAGGATCATCGGTACGCGATTCGCCGCGCAGCATAAAACAGGAAATGACTGTTAATCCGAGGACAATCCCCCCCATGATCATGTAGGTATCAGCAAACCCTATCTGGTCATAGCCTTTACCCGCCAACGGCGAAAATACGCTGGCACAGACTTGGGTAATAAACTGGAATCCCACCAAATACAGTGTGGCTGACAGACGCGGATCAAAATTGGCGGCGATATACTTAAACATCGCAATGAGCAAAATAGGCAACTCCACCGCATGTAACAATTTCATCAATGAGATTGTGACTGCGTCTTGTGCCAGCCCGGAACCAAATATACGCATCGCCATAATTAATCCGCTCAGCAGCAAGCCATTTTTCGCGCCAATGCGGTTAACCAGCAAAGGTGCGAGGAACATGCCACCAGCCTCTAGGAATACTTGCAAAGAATTAAGAAACCCGTACATCTCATTACCGTGACGCGGGTCTGCAAATAGTGAAGAGAAATAGACCGGGAATTGCTGGTCATAGACGTTATAAACACTTACACCGGTGACAAACACCACCAGCGCCCAAAAGCGCGGCATGTGAAAGAGTGACAATGTATCGCTCAACGTCAGAGCACTGCTCTTACCGTATTCCAACTGCCCCATAGCTGCCGTTTTAACTTCATGTAAGTGCCATAGCAGCAGTAGGAATATCGCGGCTGATGCTGAAGCCATCCAGAAATTAATATTGGGATTAATATTAAACAGCATGCCAGCAAAGAAGGTGGCCCCCGCCCACCCGAGAGAGCCCCACATCCGGGCTTTGCCAAACTCAAACCCACTAATGCGACTCACTCGTTCGGTATAAGACTCCAGCGCCCCTATACCGGCAAAGAACGTCATCCCCATATATAAGCCGCCCACCACTGCACCAGCCAGCATATTGACGCGCAATAAAGGGGCATAAACATAAATAAAAAAAGGGCCACTGATTAGCAGCAAAATACCAATAGCCCATAAAAGATGTTTTTTTAGCCCTAATTTATCTTGTATCACGCCATATAGCGGCTGAGCGCAAAGTGCAGTTAAGGCAATGGCGGAAAAAGTGGCTCCGGTTTCGGTACCTTTTAATCCTACATATTGATTGAGCCATATGGAGAATAAAGAGAATGCCGATGACCAGGTAAAGAAAAACGTAAACAATAAGCCACTCAAAATCAGATATTGATTACGAACAGAATGTTTCATGGCTGTGTCCTGTTGGAGATTTACACCCATTGTTAACGTTAACTTTTTACTTTGAGAAGATCAGTCGAGCGAGGATTGTGATGTTAATCACTAATGTTAACGTTAACACTTGGTTTATGTGATGAGCGTCACTAGGGACATCAAGATCATTAAGAGGCTAACAAATAACGAGTTGCATAGAGTTAAGCTGCCATCGCGGCAAAAAGTGCATATTTGCTGACTCTAGCCATGAAATTTTCATGTTTTTACGTTATCGTCATTGTACATTGCGTATTAGATGCCATAAGCCAACCGACTCAAGGCTGGCCTAAATATTACAAGGAGGAAAAGTGTTACTGGATAAAATCCTACTGGTTGCCATTATGGTTTTATTGTCACTTTTTGTCTGGATGTTCTGCTCGCCGTATCATATGTATTCAACCGCTTATGAGTTTCTCGAGTTGTTTGGCTTTAAAGAGGGTTATAACAATTTAGGGTTTGGTTTGCCGCCGGAAGCAGCAAACTAGGTGGATAAAAAAACAGGTGCCATCTTGGGCACCTGTTGATTTAACGCTCTCGTTATCCACGATGGGCTTTATTCTGTTTGTCTGGTTTCTCGCTGCTCTTTGGGCGGCAACACCGAATAACTGGCAACAATAGCCGTGAGGATGACAAATAAATGCCCTTCCGACGAGTCCAGTAAGAAGGAGTTGAACAGATGGCAAGCCAGATAACCGCCGAGCAAAGCAACCAGCACATTTCTAATATGGGTAGGTAAACGCCAGGCCGAACGGAAGAAGCACCACATCCATCCTAGGAATAAAGCCAAACCTACTATTCCCGACTGAACAGTTTGCATCAGATATTCATTATGTGGATTGATGCTATAACCAATTTGTGGATTCGGGTACCAAAAACCCCCAGCACCGTGTCCCAAAATTGGCGCTTCTTTTATCAGTTTAGCCGACTCAAGCAGAAAGGCAGTGCGCAGCCCCATCGAAGAGTCACAAGACTGATCTGCATTCCCCTCACTGACAGTCAGGCAAGTTTGAATCTCTGTGACCCCCTGATGCAACCGGTCAACTGCCCGATTTGGCACCATCAGCACAATAACGCCGACGACTAATGCACAAACCACCATCCCCAGACGCTGACGGGTTGATAGCGAGAGTAGTCCCCACACTCCAAAGGTTGCCGCTAATGCAACATAGCCAGTCCTGCCCTGCACCATAAACACAATGTTATAGATAGCCAGACACACTAACAATGCATAGCCCCAGCGCTTAAGCCCATGATTTCTAAATGCCAGAGAAAGCCATATCACTGCCGCCAAGGCCATAAAGAAATTATGGGTAATTTGTAATTTGAACACTGACGGATTGAGCGGGTCAATATGGCCCAATGGCATATGCAAGACACCCACCCACAGACTGGCGGCCAGAATAACGGCATTCGCTAATAAAAAACCTTTGGCAAAATAGCCAGCAAGTGAGCGGGAAAGAACAAAAAACATCGCTAATGGCAAGATATACAATAGCTTAGAATATTTACTGACCATCACTTTGCCGTACAGATTGTGATGCCAGAGCAAGGATATTGCCAACAGCACCACCATCAGTGCTGGCAACCAAATCAGCGGATTCTTGGCCAACTCTTTGACATAGCGGGTATCGCGGCTCAGCAGTAAACAGATAACCGCCAAGACCAGCGACAAGTTCATGATGAAATTAGAAGTGGGTAGACCAATACCTAACAGAAATGCAGTTGCACAAGACAGCGTGCCAACATATCGATGCGCGGGGGGCGAGCCTGGCAAAGAGGCAGGAGAAATCATAAGTCACTCACTTCAGATTAATAACCAGTAACAACTGTTTAACACTCATTCTTCGAGCGTCACAGCCCTATTTACGCCATAGCCAACCATTGGGTAATAGTTGGCTATGTGACTTTTTAACTCTATGTGCCGTTATGCTGCGAGTGATCGGAACAAGTAACGGAACCACCATAATGGTCGCCACCAGATCTTACGTGGCGGCACTGTCGGTGGACGTGAATGCACTTTTTTGATTTCCCAATTAAAGTTAAGGAATATTCTACTGTGGCCATATTCCGCACCAAATCTGGCAATTTCACTTTTCTTCCGATCATCAATCGGCGCGTTATACGTCAGGTCACGATCCAGAGAATGGTAGCTTTTCTTCCTATCAACATTACGTTCGATACATCGGTATTGTTTAGGCAAATAGCGCGGCGTACTGCCGTGGTCTTTGTGGAATTTCACAAAACGGTAATCTTCCGAACCATAATGGCCAGCAAACTCTTCATCATAACCATAAAGTCTGAAGAATCGGGCTCTGGACATGAAGAACAAGTTAGGGTGACCACGATAGGCTTTGCCGGTTTTTTCATCTGTACGGTAGATACGGTACAGTGAACGCCCCGGATTACGGGCATTAACCAGATAGCGCATGGTATCTTCAGGCAGCAGACAATCTAAATCAGTAATGATTATTTTGTCTGATTTGGCATAAGTCACCCCAAGGTTGCGGGAACCCGCCTGATTCCATTGAATATCAGTGGTAATTCGTAACCACGTGAAATTCAAATCATAATCTTTAACTTCATACTCTAGTGGTGAGCAATCATCAACGATGACAAATTCGACTGCATCCTTAATATCGTCAGGATAAGATTCATATTCCTTCAACAAGGACTCAACGGAATCCATATTTCCCTGATTACAGTAAAAATGAGTTACATAAGACAACTTGATGTGCTGCTTATCTAACGGATGCCGTGCTTTAACGATTTCTACATCCTTTGTCACAATATAAGCCTCTGTTTTAAGAGAGAAAATAAAAATAAATTTTTATAATTTCTTGAATACTGACGATTTAATAAACTCAGTAAGAATAAATGGCATTGTTATGCCTAGTAACTTTGCGGTAAAGGATAAAGAGTTACCATAATCAGTCAAATATTTTCTTCACATTAATGTGTCAATGGTGACGGGGCGCGGATAACAAGTGATTGATCATTTTTGTTTTCTTCTGTGAAAGTTGAGCGGTAAGCCCACATCAGTATTGCTAGATTATGTTGCAGCGAGGTTTTGCAGAAGAGTTGGGACGGGCACTAAAAACTCACGGAAGCCGAAGCCCCCGTGAGATATGACATCAACAGCAGAATTACATGTGTTGAATAATGGCGTCGCCGAATTCACTGCATTTCAACAGTTTAGCGCCGTCCATCAGACGTTCGAAATCGTAAGTCACCGTTTTGGCCTGAATTGCGCCTTCTGTGCCTTTGATAATTAAATCAGCCGCTTCGAACCAGCCCATGTGACGTAACATCATTTCTGCGGACAGAATGATAGAGCCTGGGTTGACTTTGTCCTGACCGGCATATTTTGGTGCCGTGCCGTGGGTGGCTTCAAACAGAGCACACTCATCACCAATGTTGGCACCAGGGGCAATACCAATACCGCCAACCTGTGCAGCCAATGCGTCAGAAATGTAATCGCCGTTCAGGTTCATACAGGCAATAACATCATATTCAGCAGGGCGCAGCAGAATTTGCTGCAAGAAGGCATCGGCAATAACATCTTTAACAATGATATCTTTGCCATTGTTTGGGTTCTTGATTTTAACCCAAGGGCCGCCGTCGATCAGCTCACCACCAAATTCCTCACGCGCTAACTGGTAACCCCAGTCTTTAAACGCGCCTTCGGTGAATTTCATAATGTTGCCTTTATGAACCAGAGTTACTGATTCACGATCGTTGGTAATTGCATACTCAATTGCAGCACGAACCAAACGCTTGGTCCCTTCTTCTGAACAAGGTTTTACACCGATACCACATTGTTCAGGGAAACGGATTTTCTTCACCCCCATCTCTTCACGCAGGAACTTGATTACTTTCTCTGCTTCTGGTGAACCGGCTTTCCATTCAATGCCCGCATAGATGTCTTCTGCGTTTTCGCGGAAGATCACCATGTTAGTCAATTCAGGGTGTTTTACCGGGCTTGGAGTACCTTCGTAATAACGTACTGGGCGCAGGCACACATACAAATCGAGTTGTTGGCGCAAAGCAACGTTCAGAGAACGAATACCGCCGCCCACTGGCGTGGTCAACGGGCCTTTAATTGCTACACGGTAATCACGAATCAGATCCAATGTTTCTTCTGGCAGCCAAACATCTTTGCCATAAACATGGGTGGATTTCTCGCCGGTGTAGATTTCCATCCAGGAGATTTTACGCTCACCTTTATAGGCTTTCTTAACCGCGGCATCGACCACGTTAATCATGGCTGGAGTTACATCAACGCCAATGCCGTCACCTTCAATAAATGGAATGATCGGATTATGCGGAACAACCAGTTTACCCTGAGCATCGACAGTAATTTTCTTACCTTCTGCCGGAACAACGACTTTGCTTTCCATCAACCTCTCCTTCAGCGCAATTTTGTTAATGCCTTGTAAGATTCGTGTCAATACTACTTGAATATTCGCTCCGCGCCAATCCGAAACGGATTGAGGTATAATGCGCTAATCATTCGGAATCGCAATAATCATGAATAAATTCTCTGTTAAAAATCACAAAGTTAACCGATTCAGCACCAATGTAGCGGCTAAGCCGGGGAAGCCCGTCTCCCCACGGCGAGTCCTGTTATTCAACAAGCCTTTTGATGTGTTACCTCAATTTACAGATGAGGCTGGGCGCGCCACTTTGAAGGAATTCATCCCTTTTAATGATGTTTATGCCGCAGGACGTCTTGATCGTGATAGTGAAGGTTTGCTGGTATTAACTAATGATGGCAAGTTACAAGCCAAGCTCACACAACCGGCCCAAAAAACTGGCAAGGTCTATTTTGTGCAAGTCGAGGGGGTGCCGGGGAATGACGCACTCATGCAATTAAGGCGAGGTATCAGCTTAAAAGATGGCCCGACTTTGCCCGCTGGAGCCGAGTTGGTTGATGAGCCTGAATGGCTATGGCCTCGAAATCCGCCCATCAGAGAACGTAAAAACATTCCAACCAGTTGGGTGAAAATCACGCTTTTTGAAGGTCGTAACCGGCAAGTTCGCAGAATGACAGCCCATGTTGGCTTCCCTACCCTGCGCCTGATACGTTTTAGTATGGGAAATTTAAGCCTTGGTAACCTACAGCCAGGCGAATGGAAGGAGATAAACCATGTTTAAGCCCCATGTAACCGTCGCTTGCGTTGTTCATGCGCAAGGCAAATTTTTAGTTGTCGAAGAGACAATTAATGGCAAAAAGTTATGGAATCAACCAGCGGGTCATTTGGAAGCAGATGAAACCTTACTGCAAGCTGCAGAAAGAGAATTGTGGGAAGAAACCGGCATTCGTGCTACTCCGCACTCTTTTCTGCGCATGCATCAATGGCTGGCTCCCGATAACACGCCATTCTTACGTTTTGCCTTTGTCATTGAATTACAAGAACAATTACCAACAGAGCCCCATGACAGTGATATTGATTGCTGTTTGTGGCTCACAGCCGATGAAATACTGCAGTCGTCTAATTTGCGCTCCCCTTTGGTTGCGGAAAGTATCCGCTGTTATCAGCAACCAGAGCGTTATTCCCTTGATCTGGTTGGTGCATTTAATTGGCCGCTATAAAAAGCAGATTTGATTTATTCAGGTAATTGCGAATCTACCATGCAGCAACGCAATCAACGTGATAAAATCCGGCGCTTGTTTTTATAATGCCCAACCAGTGTTGGAAAGTTATTCGGGTAATGCAACCCCATAACCTTCATCCAATCGTTTGGTATTTACGTTAGTGAGACTCCCATGTCAGATAACAGCCAGAAAAAAGTAATCGTCGGTATGTCCGGCGGTGTCGATTCTTCCGTTTCCGCTTACCTGCTCCAGCAACAGGGTTACCAAGTTGCCGGTTTGTTCATGAAGAACTGGGAAGAAGATGATGACGAAGAGTATTGCTCAGCAGCGACCGATTTGGCCGATGCTCAAGCAGTATGCGACAAGCTGGGCATGGAGTTGCACACCGTCAATTTTGCCGCAGAGTACTGGGATAACGTGTTTGAATTGTTCCTGGAAGAGTATAAAGCCGGGCGTACACCTAACCCCGATATTCTGTGCAATAAAGAAATCAAATTTAAAGCTTTCCTTGAGTTCGCTGCCGAAGATTTGGGGGCGGACTACATCGCTACCGGCCATTATGTTCGCCGTCAGGATGTTGATGGCAAAAGCCGCTTATTACGCGGTTTGGATGGCAATAAAGACCAAAGCTACTTCCTCTACACCTTAAGTCATGAACAGCTCGCTCAGAGTTTGTTCCCGGTGGGTGAGCTAGAAAAACCCGAAGTTCGTCGCATTGCCGAACAGCTGGAGCTGGTTACCGCGAAGAAAAAAGACTCTACCGGTATCTGCTTTATTGGCGAGCGCAAATTCCGTGACTTCCTCGGGCGCTACCTCCCGGCTCAACCCGGCCCTATTATGACGGTCGATGGTCAGCATATGGGTGAGCATCAGGGTTTGATGTACCACACACTGGGCCAGCGCAAAGGCTTGGGTATCGGTGGCACCAAAGATGGCGGCGATGACCCATGGTATGTTGTGGATAAAGATGTCGCCAATAACATCTTGGTGGTTGCTCAAGGGCATGAACATCCGCGTTTAATGTCTGTTGGCCTGATTGCTCAACAGCTGCACTGGGTTGACAGAGAGCCGGTAACAGAGGCTTTCCGCTGTGTGGTGAAAACCCGTTATCGCCAGCAGGATATTCCTTGCACCGTGACGCCACTGGATGACGAACGTGTCGAAGTTCGCTTTGATGAGCCCGTCGCGGCGGTAACTCCCGGACAGTCTGCGGTCTTCTATCAAGGTGAAGTCTGCCTTGGCGGCGGGATTATTGAAGAGCGCTACCCACTGGCGGATTCAGTAGCAAGCTAAATATGTCATCAACCAAGTCGGCAATCTTACAGGAGTAACCGTGGCGAAAAATTATTACGATATTACGTTGGCATTAGCAGGGATCTGCCAGTCAGCTCGCTTGGTTCAGCAATTGGCCCATGAAGGCCAATGCGATAATGATGCATTGAATACCGTGCTGGGCGGGTTGTTACAAACTAACCCACCCTCAACACTGGCGGTATATGGCGGCAACGAACAATCACTGAAGATGGGGTTGGAAACGTTGCAGAGTGTCTTAAATGCCAATCGTCAGGGGCCAGCCGCTGAATTGACCCGCTATACCCTGAGCCTGATGGTGTTAGAAAGAAAACTTAATGCCAACAAATCAGCCATGAATACCCTAGGCACGCGTATTAGCCAGCTTGACCGCCAACTGGCACATTTCGATCTTGAATCCGAAACCATGATGAGTTCGCTGGCAGCCATTTATACTGATGTTATCAGCCCGCTTGGCCCGCGTATTCAGGTGACAGGTTCACCTGCTATTTTACAAAGCACACTGGTGCAGGCAAAAGTTCGTGCCGCCCTGCTGGCGGGTATCCGCTCAGCCGTGCTTTGGCAACAAGTCGGCGGAAGCCGCTTGCAGTTAATGTTCTCACGAAATCGTCTGTTTAAGCAGGCGCAGAGTATTCTTGCTCATAATTGAAATCCTTCCTCAGGAGTTGCCACCGATGGAATTATCCTCACTGACCGCCGTTTCCCCTATTGATGGACGCTACGGCGACAAAGTCAGCGCACTGCGCCCAATCTTTAGCGAATTCGGTTTGCTGAAATTCCGCGTGCAGGTCGAAGTACGTTGGCTGCAAAAACTGGCCGCCTGTGCAGAAATCAAAGAAGTTCCCGCTTTTGATGCAAACGCAAACGCTTACCTTGATAAGATCGTGCAAGAATTCAATGAGCAAGATGCACAACGCATCAAAACCATTGAACGCATCACTAACCATGATGTGAAAGCGGTTGAATACTTCCTGAAAGAGAAAGTGGAAAGCGTCCCGGCGCTGCATGCGGTATCTGAATTCATCCACTTTGCTTGCACTTCAGAAGATATCAATAACCTGTCCCACGCCTTGATGCTACAAACTGCCCGTCAGGAAGTGGTATTGCCAATGTGGCGTCAGATTATTGATTCAATTAAAGCACTGGCGCACCAATACCGCGACTTGCCACTGTTGTCTCGTACCCACGGCCAGCCGGCGACCCCGTCCACGATCGGTAAAGAATTCGCGAACGTGGCTTACCGCATGGAGCGCCAGTTCCGCCAACTGTCCCAAGTGGAAATTTTAGGGAAAATCAACGGCGCAGTGGGTAACTATAATGCCCACATCGTGGCTTATCCTGAAGTTGACTGGCATCAGTTCAGTGAAAGTTTTGTGACATCGCTTGGGATCAACTGGAACCCATACACTACGCAAATCGAGCCTCACGACTACATTGCCGAATTGTTTGATTGTGTGGCGCGTTTCAATACCATCCTGATCGATTTTGACCGTGATATCTGGGGTTATGTTGCACTGAATCACTTCAAGCAAAAAACCATTGCGGGCGAAATTGGCTCCAGCACCATGCCGCACAAAGTCAATCCGATCGACTTCGAAAACTCCGAGGGTAACCTTGGGCTATCTAACGCTGTACTCGGTCATCTGGCGAGCAAATTGCCGGTTTCACGCTGGCAGCGCGACCTGACAGACTCCACGGTGTTACGTAACTTGGGCGTCGGTTTGGGTTATGCCGTGATTGCCTATCAGGCGACCATGAAAGGCATTAGCAAATTGGAAGTCAACGAAGCGCACCTGTTGGAAGAATTGGACCATAACTGGGAAGTTCTGGCGGAACCTATCCAAACAGTAATGCGCCGCTATGGCATTGAAAAACCGTATGAAAAACTGAAAGAATTGACGCGCGGTAAACGTGTCGATGCGGCGGGTATGCAGGCATTTATCGATAGCCTGGCACTGCCAGAAGAAGAGAAAATCCGCTTAAAAGCCATGACTCCGGCCAATTATATTGGTCGCGCGACAACCATGGTCGATGAATTGAAGTAATATTATAATCTTACATACAGGTGGCGGGTCAATGTCACCTGTATATCCCCTCTCTTTTCTTATTCCCTTGTGCGCGGCCCCTGTTTAGCCCCGGTTTAGTCGTTGTCATTGATAATACTCGCGATGTCAAAAGGACGTTATAACCGCAGGAGCTATTATCATTATGTTAAAGCAAACACTACTCACACTTGCCTTGTTGGGAACCTCTACTGCCACCATGGCGGCTGATTACACCTATGTTGCTGGTGGTTTGCAATACGGTTCCATCAGCAATAATGCACGTTTCGATAAGCAATTTGACCAAAATAATTACAGCCATGTCGGTAACCGAGATATGGGTGGGATTTACCTTAACGGTGGTTATGGCTTTGATAATGACCTGTTTATTGATGGTCGTATAAACAGCATTGCTAATGGTGACCGTGGTTTGGCAGAAGCCGTACTTGGGCTGGGCTACCATTTTGCTTTCTCGCCTAATATTGATTTTTATACCTTAGTTGGTGGCAGTCGCCACGCCATGGTATTTGATGCCAGCAAAAACGGTAAAAAAACCAATACTTATAACAGTGCTACCGGCGAAGTCGGCATCAAAAGCAAGTTGTCCCAAGATATTGGTCTGGACGTTGCTTACCGCATAGCAAACTATGATGGCCGTGCCTTCCATGAAGCGCGGGTCATGACAGATTATGCATTAACACAAAGCCTTGCTGCAGAAGTCGGCTATACCTACCATAACTGGAAAGTCAACGACCAAGCTATGCAGGTAGGTTTACGTTACAACTTCTAAGTAACTGTTTTAATTTTTACTTGTCGGGTAATATTAGATTACCCGGTTAACGAATATCGAGGAATGTGGTATGCGGGTTCTGGTTGTCGAAGATAATGCTTTGTTGCGTCACCACCTCACCGTGCAAATGCGCGAGATGGGCCATCAAGTTGATGCAGCGGAAGATGCCAAAGAGGCAGACTATTTCTTACAGGAACATGCTCCAGATATCGCAATTATCGATCTTGGCTTACCGGGTGAAGATGGATTAAGCCTTATCCGTCGCTGGCGTAGTCATCAGACTAATTTGCCGATTCTGGTGCTGACTGCCCGCGAAAGCTGGCAAGATAAAGTCGCCGTGCTGGAAGCCGGTGCCGATGATTATGTGACCAAGCCTTTTCATCTGGAAGAAGTTATTGCGCGGATACAGGCATTGATGCGACGCAATATCGGCTTGGCATCTCAAGTTATTGATTTTCCGCCATTTCAGATTGATCTCTCGCGACGCGAGCTGTCTGTCAATCAACAACAAATTAAACTGACTGCCTTCGAATACACCATTATCGAAACTCTTATTCGTAATGCTGGCAAAGTGGTGAGTAAAGATACCTTAATGCTGCAACTCTATCCCGATGCAGAACTGCGTGAAAGCCATACTATTGATGTACTTATGGGCCGTTTACGTAAAAAACTGCAAGCGGAACATGAGGGTGAAGTGATTACGACCATCCGTGGTCAGGGATACCGTTTTGACGCCAACTAGACAACATGCTCAGGAAAAATAGTAAACCGTTCTCCCTTCGTGCTCGCTTTCTTATGGCGACAGCAGGTGTCATCTTAGCGCTGTCGCTATCCTATGGTATGGTTGCTGTCGTCGGCTATATTGTCAGCTTTGATAAAAATACCTTCAGCGCACATCGCGGCGAGAGTAATTTATTTTTCAGTCTGGCGCAGTGGCATGACAACAAACTCAGCATCTCGGTGCCTCCCGAACTTGAACTGAATATTCCTACGCTGGTCCTGATTTACGATAAAGATGGCAATATTCTCTGGCGTCAGCGCCATGTCCCTGAACTTGAATCTCATATCGAAAAAAGCTGGCTACAAAAACCGGGCTTCTACGAGCTTGATACCGGGACGCATATCAGTAGCATGATGCTAGGTGATAACCCCAAAGCCCAAGATCAGCTGAAAAAATATGACGATACCGACAGCAGCGCGTTAACACACTCCGTCTCGGTCAATACTTACCCAGCCACCTCCCGCTTGCCACAACTCAGTATTGTTGTCGTCGATACTATCCCACAAGAGTTGCAGCGTTCAGACTTGGTTTGGAATTGGTTCAGCTATGTTTTACTGGCTAACTTACTGTTAGTTGTCCCGTTACTGTGGCTAGCCGCTTATTGGAGCTTAAGGCCAATTAAGGCATTAGTCAGCCAGATAAGTCAGCTAGAGAAAGGCGAGCGCGAGCAATTGGATGAGAATCCCCCGCGTGAATTGCAAAGTTTGGTGCGAAATCTCAATATCTTGTTAACCAATGAGCGCCAGCGCTATACCAAATATCGCACTACGCTGTCGGATCTCACCCATAGTCTCAAAACTCCATTGGCGGTATTACAAACCACGTTGCGCTCTTTGCGTACCGGTAAGCAAACCACCATTGAAGAAGTCGAGCCAATTATGCTGGAGCAGATAAGCCGTATTTCTCAGCAAATTGGCTATTATTTGCACCGCGCCAGTATGCGATCCGAACATAATGTATTAATCCGTGAAATTCACTCGGTCCCTGCCCTGCTCGACAGTCTGTGCAGTGCGCTGAATAAAGTTTATCAGCGCAAAGGTGTGGTACTCACGCTCGATATCTCGCCTGAAGTGACCTTCCTTGGTGAGCGAAACGACTTTATGGAAGTGATGGGCAATGTTCTGGAAAATGCCTGTAAATACTGTCTGGAGTTCGTTGAAATAACCGCCCTGCACTCTGAAAAACAACTGACTATTGTCGTTGACGACGATGGGCCGGGTATCCCTGAAAGTAAGCGGCAGTTAATTTTCCAGCGGGGCCAACGAGTCGATACTTTACGCCCCGGCCAAGGTCTGGGATTATCTGTTGCAGCCGAAATTATTGAACAGTATCAAGGTAAGATAACCATCACTGAAAGCCCCTTGGGGGGAGCAAGAATGATGGTGACCTTTGGCCAGCAACATGATTATCACACTGATTAATAAAATTTGCCGGTTAGTACCTGATACTGTTGGCAGGCATCCGTTATAATCACTGGCAAGTTCACCCCCTTTCCTGGAATAAACATGGATTATCAACTCGATCTCGACTGGCCTGATTTTCTGCAACGTTATTGGCAGAAACGCCCGGTTATCCTCAAACGTGGTTTTAAAAACTTTATTGACCCACTCTCGCCTGATGAGCTTGCTGGCTTGGCGATGGAAAATGAAGTAGACAGCCGTCTGGTAAGTCATGAAGATGGCCGCTGGCAAGTCAGTCACGGCCCATTCGAGAGTTTTGATCATTTAGGTGAAACCAACTGGTCGCTTCTGGTGCAAGCCGTAGACCATTGGCATGAGCCAGCCGCCGCGTTAATGCGCCCATTCCGCCCGCTATCAGATTGGCGTATGGATGATTTAATGATCTCTTTCTCCGTTCCGGGTGGCGGTGTTGGTCCACATTTCGACCAGTATGATGTCTTTATCATTCAAGGGACTGGCCGTCGCCGCTGGCGAGTTGGTGAAAAAACAGAAATGAAGCAACATTGCCCACACCCAGACTTACTGCAAGTGGGGCCTTTCGACGCCATTATTGATGAAGAAATGGAGCCGGGTGATATTCTCTATATTCCGCCGGGCTTTCCTCATGAAGGCTATGCGCTTGAAAATGCATTAAATTACTCGGTTGGTTTCCGCGCACCTAATGCGCGCGAATTGGTCAGCGGCTTTGCTGATTATGTCCTTTCGCGTGAGTTAGGCAGCTACCGCTACAGTGACCCAGACTTACAACTGCGAGAGCATCCGGCAGAAATTAAACCACAAGAAGTCGATAAGCTGCGGGCGATGATGTTGGATTTAGTCCAGCAGCCTGAGGATTTCCAAAACTGGTTTGGCGAATTTATCTCGCAATCCCGTCATGAGCTGGATCTGGCACCACCAGAACCGCCTTATCAGGCTGGGGATGTTTATGAATTGCTCCAGCAAGGTGAAGAATTACAACGTCTTAGTGGCCTGCGCGTGCTTCGCATTGGCCAGCAGTGTTTTGCTAACGGTGAACTGATTGATACGCCGCATTTACAGGCGGCTGATGCATTGTGCCAGCACTACAGCATTGACTCGACAAAACTGGGGGAAGCACTGGAAGATCCGTCGTTCCTGGCGATGTTGACTGCATTAGTGAACAGCGGTTATTGGTATTTTAACGACTAATATCTGCCGCTTAGATACAAACACGCCCCGATAAACGGGGCGTTTTTAATCGGGCTGCCAAACTTAGGCCTCTTTGGCTTGTTTAGCCGTCAGTTCTGCAATCCGCATGATAACCGCAACCGCTTTCTCCATCCCCTCCAGCGTAATAAACTCATGTTTACCATGATAATTATAGCCGCCAGTAAAGATATTTGGGCAAGGTAGTCCCATGAAAGATAGCTGCGCGCCATCAGTGCCACCGCGGATTGGCTTCATAATTGGCGTGATATCACAATCTCGCATTGCCTGCTGTGCCAGTTCGATAATATGCGGATGCTTAATAATATGCTCACGCATATTGTAATAACTGTCATCCATAACGATTTCGATATAACAGTCACGATGCAAACCTTTGCCTATCCGCTTGGCAATATCCACCATGTTCTTCTTGCGTGCTTCAAAACCATCGCGGTTAAAATCTCGCACGATATAGTGCATTTCCGCCCGTTCAACAGTGCCTTTGATGTTTTGTAGGTGGTAAAAACCTTCATAACCTTCAGTACGTTCCGGGGTTTCATCCGCGGGCAATTCCTGATGAAAACGGGTTGCCAGTGATAATGCATTCACCATCACTCCCTTGGCGCTACCGGGGTGCACATTATTACCCACAATCTTAATGGTCACTGACGCCGCATTAAAGTTTTCAAACTCTAACTCGCCGACACCACCACCATCCACGGTATAAGCCCACTGAGCATCAAACTCTGCCACATTAAAGAAGCGCGCACCTTTCCCCACTTCTTCATCCGGCGTAAAAGCAATGCGGATATCCCCATGAGGAACATTGTTATGCTTTAAACGCACCATCGCGGTGATAATTTCTGCAATGCCGGCTTTGTCATCGGCACCCAGTAAGGTTTTTCCGTCGGTGGTAATTAATGTGTGCCCGAGCAACTGATGCAATACCGGGAACATTACCGGAGACAACACTTCGTCCCCCATGCCCAGGGCGATGTCACCACCACGGTAGTTTTCGACAATCTGCGGATTCACATTTTTCCCCGAGAAGTCGGGGGAGGTATCAAGATGGGCAATAAAACCAATGGTGGGGACCGGCCAGGAAACATTTGCTGGCAATGTTGCCATCACGCAGCCATGGTCACTCAAGCTAACCTGAGAAAAGCCCAGCGTCTGTAACTCATGTTGTAACGCCTGAGCAAGCTTGCGCTGCCCTTCAGTGCTCGGCACGGATTTTACATTGGCTTTTGCTTGTGTATCAAAAGAAACATAGTTGAAAAAGCGGTCGAGTAATTTGTCCATGGTTCCCACCCTCATAATAGTGAATATCATTATGGGGAAGTGATCGTGATCAAATATTGCGTCAGGTCAGCTTTAGACAAACTTAAGCCAGAATAATAAGGTGCATCGTGAAAACTGTGCTTGGTGATTTATTCATCAGTCAGCAAGGAGTTTCGCTTATTTATCCGCCAATATCACTTAAAAGATCCACATAATTGAGAGCCGCGAACCACGCCGCGGCCCCAACTAAGAAGAATGTTATCCAAAGTAATTGGTGTTGCAGCTAGGCAGCAAACGAATACATCCCAATGAGTCTATCCAAATAAGGTCAACAACAAGTCAGTGATTTGGGTGACAAATCTGCCGGGAGCAGCTTTGAACGCTGCTTGCAGCGGCCTCGAAGAGGTGAGGCCCATAGATGGGCCGAATAATTGAGAGCCGCGAACCACGCCGCGGCCCCAACTAAGAAGGATGTTATCCAAAGTAATTGGTGTTGCAGCTAGGCAGCAAACGAATACATCCCAATGAGTCTATCCAAATAAGGTCAACGACAAGTCAGTGATTTGGGTGACAAATCTGCCGGGAGCAGATTTGAACGCTGCTTGCAGCGGCCTCGAAGAGGTGAGGCCCATGGATGGGCCGAATAATTGAGAGCCACGAACAACGCTGCGGCTCCAATTAAGAAGGATAAATTAATCGCCCTGACGATTCTCGCCTCGTGTAGTCAAAAACTCACGCACATATTCTGGTACGACTTTGCTAGCCAGACCGTAGTGTTTTTCATCAAACTGACTTTCTACCTGGCTGGGTTCCAGATTTAACTCGACGGTATGAGCCCCGTGCAAGCTTGACTCATGAACAAAACCGGCGGCTGGATAGACATGGCCGGAGGTGCCAATAGAGATAAAGAAGTCAGCTGCGGCCAGTGCTTGATAGATTTCATCCATCCCCATGGGCATCTCGCCAAACCACACAATATGCGGTCGCAATGGCGATGGGAATTGGCAGCAATGACAACGTTCATCAGCGCTGAGGTCACCCGGCCAGTCCAATACTTGGCCCGACTGCGTGCAGCGCACTTTTAGCAGCTCACCATGCATATGGATAACTCGCTTACTGCCAGCTCTCTCATGCAAGTTATCAATATTTTGCGTCACCAGTACAAAGTTATCGCCCAGCACGGCCTCTAAATCAGCGAGTGCGAAATGAGCAGCATTGGGTGCAATTTCTGGCTGCTGTAGCTGGCGGCGGCGCGCATTATAGAAAGCCTGAACTAACTCTGGATCTCGGCGATACCCTTCTGGCGTCGCGACATCCTCTACCTGATGCTCTTCCCACAAACCATCCGCAGCACGGAACGTCCGGATCCCTGATTCAGCCGAGATACCAGCCCCAGTAAGAACCACCACAAACGGCTTCTTCATTTCTGATACTGCCGCACTATCCCGATGAAAAATACGGGAGCGAAAACGTTGATGCCGCAAATGCTTATTCTTGCGAAACCGACATAGCCGATGGCGAATGCGCATAACTTTTTCCTTTTTAATATCCTGTCAATCTAACATTTGGATATTGTCGTTATATTATTCAGATAAATGTAAAAAAGCAGCGCCACGAACGCCGCCCGCATCACCATAACGCGCTTTTTCAATGCGTGGCAATCGGGCCACTCGTAATAAGTGCTGCGGTAAACGTTTTGGCAGTTCCTGATAGATCTGCTCGAAATTAGACAAACCACCGCCAATCACCACTAAATGGGGATCCAGCATCGTCAATAAATTACCCAAACATACCGCCAGCACATCCATAAAGCGTTCAACATGCGCCACAGCTTTAGATTCACCAGCATTATAGTTGGTAATAATATCAATCGCGGACAAGGATTGTTGATAGAAGTGTTGGTACATCCATTCAAAGCCACGCCCAGAAATATAATTCTCGATACAACCATTATGGCCGCAACCACAAGGTACTCGCGGAATATCGGCTCCCAGAATATCCAGCGCATCAACCGGCAAGCGGAAATGACCAAATTCACCGGTAATATGATTGCGACCACCAACGATACTGCCATTGACGATAAGCCCGCCCCCCACACCGGTGCCAAGAATCAAACCCAGAACCGTTGGATAGTGACGAAATTCCGGGTCCCAAGCTTCGGAAAGCGCAAAACAGTTAGCATCATTATCAATTCTAACTTCGCGCTGAATCCGTTGGGAAAGGTCGCCCTGCAATGATTGCCCCATCGCCGCTGGCACGTTAGCAGTAAATACGGTGCCATCGTCAGCATTAGGTAAACCGGGGATACCGATACCCACACTGCCTTTAACGCCACAATAGGCATCGGCTTCCAACGTCAAACTTTGTAATACTTGCAGTAATTGCTGATAGTCTTCGCGCGGTGTAGGGACTCGCTTATGCCAGATTCGCTGTAGGTTGGCATCAAAAACGCCTAACTCTATCTTGGTGCCGCCCATATCAAAACCGTAGTACATAAGCTCGCCCTTATTTATTATTGTACCTTTGAACTTGCCGCCGCAGGAGGATCTCTCCCCACCAGCAACGCCCATTTCTTAGGCTAATGGATACATGCTACTGCCCACTCAATACCCGTGCTGGGTCAATACGGCTGGCTCGACGGGCCGGATACCAACTGGCGATTAAACTCAGCACCAGTGCCGTTGCCAATACGCAGGCCACATCAAACCAATGCAGCTCTGAGGGCAAGAAATCGATAAAGTAGATATCGCCGGACAAAAATTGATGCCCGATCAGCGTTTCCAGCCCACGGATAATGTTGGTCAATTGCAGAGAGACAATCACCCCCACCACCGCCCCGCTGACACTGCCGATAAGCCCCGCCAATAAGCCATACCAGATAAAAATGGCGCGTATCAGGCCATCTTTGGCCCCTAAGGTACGCAGTACCGCAATATCGCTGCTTTTATCTTTAACTGCCATAACCAGCGTGGACACAATATTAAAACTGGCCACGCCGATCACCAGTACCATAGCTAAATACATGATAGTACGGATCATTTGGATATCACGGTACATATAGCCGTAAGTCCCAATCCAACTACTGATATACACATAAGCATTGGTCACTTCACCCGCGCTGCGTACCAGTTTGTTGGCGTTGTAGACGTCATCTACCTTGATGGCGAGACCAGTGACACTGTCACCCATTTCTAAATATTGCTGGGCATCAGCCAAAGGCACCAATGCCAGACTATGATCCAACTGGCCACTAAGCTCAAAAATGCCCGCGACCTGCAAGCGAATACGTTTGGGTTGCAGCAGCTTCATTTCAGGGTCGCTATTGGGGATCATCACCGTCAGCCATGAGCCCTGTTTAACCCCCAAAGCATCTGCCAGCCCCTTACCTAAAATAATCTGCTGCTGACCGGCTTTGAAATTCGCCCAAGCATTGCCAAGCACAAAACTGGGTAAGGCACTAAGATGCTGTTCGGCTTCAGGATCGACCCCTTTAACCGATACCGCGCGCAATTGCGTTGCGTTTTCGATCAAGCCGGTAAAGTTGATATAAGGAGCCGCAGCCACAATACCGGGTACTTTTTCAATACGTTGCAAAGTCTCTGGCCAGCCACTGAACGGCTGATTAACCACTGCAATCTCACCGTGTGGTACTACCGCTAAAATGCGGTTTTTTAGCTCACGTTCGAAACCGTTCATTGCACTTAAGCCGACGATCAACACCGCAACGCCCAAGGCGATACCCAAGGTTGAAATCACCGAGATTAACGACACCATGCCGCCGCGACGACGACCACGGCTAAAACGCAAACCGATTAACAGTGAAAGTGGCGAAACGCCCATTACTCGGCCCCCACCAACGTCAAGTGCTGCTGTAGTTGGCCGTCACGCATCTCCAACTGGCGGCTCATTCGCTTCGCCAATTGCAAATCGTGGGTGACCACTAAAAATGCCGTCCCCTGACGGACATTCAATTCACCCAGCAGATTGAAGATGCTATCGGCATTGCGCTGGTCAAGGTTACCGGTGGGTTCATCCGCCAGCACCAGCGAGGGGTTATTCACTAGCGATCGGGCGATAGCCACTCGTTGACGCTCACCACCAGATAACTCTGATGGCCGATGCTTGCTGCGTTTTTCCAAACCAACCGCCGCTAACATGGCGTGAGCCTTCTCCTGTGCATCACTGGGTTTAGCGCCACCAATTAATAGCGGCATAGCGACGTTTTCTAATGCAGTAAAATCAGGCAGTAAATGGTGGAATTGATAGATAAAACCTAATTCACGGTTGCGCAGCTCCGCTTTTGCCGTGGAGGAGAGTTGATTCAGCGAGCGCCCTTGGTAAATCACTTCACCCGAGGTCGGAGAGTCCAGCCCCCCCAGCAAATGCAATAAGGTACTTTTACCTGAGCCAGAGCTGCCGACAATCGCCATCAACTCGCCCGCTTCAATAGTAAACGACACATTACGCAATACGTCGGTATGCAGTTGACCTTCCTGATAGCGTTTACACAGGTTTAAACACTGTAATAAAGGATGATTACTCATAGCGTAAAGCCTCGGCAGGTTGTGCGGCGGCAGCGCGCCAGGAAGGGTAAAGCGTGGATAGCAAAGCGATTGCCATTGCCACCAGAGCAATCACGGTCACCTGAATGGGGTTAATCTCCACTGGCAAAGAGGCTCCATCAATCAATATGCCAAGAACCGGGATAATGGCATTCAATTGGCTGGCCAGTAAAATGCCAAGCCCAGCGCCAAGCAGTGCACCAATCACCCCTGCAGTGGCCCCTTGTACCATAAACACCAGCATGATTTGGCGGCGGCTTAACCCTTGAGTTTGCAAAATAGCCACCTCTCCCTGTTTTTCCATCACTAACAAGCCCAACGAGGTAATGATATTAAAGGCCGCAACAGCAATAATCAGGCTAAGCAGCAGCCCCATCATATTTTTTTCCATCCGTACTGCTTGGAAAAGTTCGCCTTTGCGGTCACGCCAATCTTTCCAAACCGTGCCTTCTGGTAAGGTTTGTTGGCTCAAGCTATCGACTGCCAGCGGTTGCGACAAGAATAAACGCCACCCGGTAATATTACCTGCGGGGTAGCGCATCAAACGCGATGCATCCTGTTGATTGACCAACATTTGGTAGCCATCAACTTCACTGTCTGCGGCGAATGTGCCGATAATATTAAACAGACGCTGGCTAGGAATACGCCCCATTGGCGTGAACTGGCTGGCACTGGGCACCATCAAACGTAATGTCTCACCCCGTTTAACACCCAATTGACCGGCTAGCTTTTCTCCGAGGATCATATTGTAACTCCCCGGCTGCAAATCCTTTAGTTTCACATTGACCAAGTAATCAGCCAGGGGTTCGCGCTGTTCCGGGTCAATACCCAGCATCACCCCGGCGGCCAGATTCCGTGCACTCTGCAACACCACATCCGCGGTGGTCAAAGGCACAATATCGGTAACGCCCGTCAATGATTTTAAGGCTGAAGCGGGGATTTTATTGGGATCGAGAGAACCTTGCGGCGTGGTGATCAGCGCCTGCGGCATCAGCCCCAAAATGTTATTTTGCAAATCACGCTCAAAACCATTCATTACAGATAAGACCGTAATCAACGCCATCACGCCAAGCGTGATGCCAATGGTAGAAAGCCACGAGACAAACCGACCAAAACGGTCGGATGCACGCCCGCGCATATAACGCAGGCCAATAAATAAGGCGACAGGTTGATACATGAAATCTGTTTAGATCCTGTTGCTAAAGCAAAGTGATCGAGGATAATAAAGGGTACTACCGCTTTATGGAACCATTAACCGCCTATATCTCCGGCTTTTATTCCAAATCAGAGCGCCAATCTGTGGCTATGCCCTCGCACGTGCTAGGATAGCCGCCGAGATAATTTGTTATCTGTTGTGCTGATACTGAAACACGGGTCAATGATACCCTGGTCATTGAAGTTGCGGATAGGCGGCAAGCAAACACCCCTACAGCTTCAAGGATGAAGGGTAAACCACATCTAAGATAAGAGACTGTTTAACTGCTTATGTCCCAACAACATCGTTATGCATTGCCGACGCGACGTGGAGATACCCGTCAATTAGGCCAGTTGACTGGCTCAGCTTGCGCGGTCGAATGCGCAGAAATCATTGAGCGCCATGATGGCCCGGTAATGTTAATTACCCCTGACATGCAAACGGCGCTGCGTCTGCGTGATGAGATACAACAATTCTCTTCCCGTCCGGTGAGCACCCTCTCCGACTGGGAAACACTGCCCTACGACAGTTTCTCGCCTCATCAGGATATTATTTCAGCGCGCCTTTCTTGCTTGTACCACCTTCCAGCGATGGATCGCGGCGTTATTATTCTCCCGATTAATACTTTGATGCAACGGGTATGCCCGCATGAGTTCCTGCACGGTCATGCGCTGGTGATGAAAAAAGGCCAGCACCTGTCGCGGGACAAACTGCGTGCTCAATTAGAGCAAGCAGGATACCGCAGTGTTGATCAAGTGATGGAACACGGCGAGTTTGCCACTCGTGGTGCACTGCTAGACTTGTACCCAATGGGTAGCGAAGAACCCTACCGAATTGATTTCTTTGATGATGATATTGATAGCTTGCGGGTGTTTGATGTTGATACCCAGCGCACACTGTCGGAAGTTGAGCAGATAAACTTACTGCCCGCCCATGAGTTTCCAATCGATAAAACCGCGATTGAGTTGTTCCGCAGCCAGTGGCGCGAACAATTTGAAGTTCGCCGGGATGCTGAACATATTTATCAGCAAGTGAGCAAAGGCATCTGGCCGGCCGGTATTGAATACTGGCAGCCGCTGTTCTTCAGCCAGCCGTTGCCTTCACTCTTTAGCTATTTACCTGAAAATACCTTACTGATTAACACCGGTGACTTGGAGAACTCAGCAGAGCGCTTTTGGCTGGATGTTAACCAGCGCTTTGAGAGCCGCCGTGTTGACCCAATGCGCCCACTACTGGCGCCCGAAACCTTATGGCTGCGGGTTGATTCACTCTTCAACGAGCTAAAAGAGTGGCCGCGCGTTCAGTTTAAAACTGACAAACTGCCGACTAAAACAGCCAACACCAATTTGGATTATCAGGCATTGCCTGATTTGGCGGTTCAGGCGCAGCAAAAAGCCCCACTGGATAATCTGCGGCGCTTTATTGAGTCCTTCAGCGGCAGTGTGGTGTTCTCGGTCGAAAGTGAGGGCCGGCGTGAAACCTTGCAAGATTTGCTGGCGCGCATAAAAATCAGTCCGACCCTGATAACTCAGCTATCTCAAGCCACGGTTCCTGGTCATTATCTGATGATTGGGGCCAGTGAGCGCGGCTTCCTTGATACCGATAAGCAGTTGGCGCTAATCTGTGAAAGCGACCTGCTCGGCGAGCGTGTGAGCCGCCGTCGGCAAGATAATCGCCGGACTATTAATACTGACACTTTAATTCGCAATTTGGCTGAGTTGCGCCCCGGCCAACCGGTAGTTCACTTAGAACATGGTGTCGGTCGCTATCTCGGTTTGACCACCCTTGAAGCTGGCGGCATCAAAGCTGAATACCTGATATTGACCTATGCGGGCGAAGATAAGCTGTATGTGCCGGTATCATCATTACATCTCATCAGCCGCTACTCCGGTGGCGCCGATGAAAATGCACCGCTGCATAAACTGGGTGGCGATGCCTGGAGCCGGGCGCGGCAAAAAGCCGCTGAAAAAGTGCGCGATGTGGCTGCCGAGCTGCTGGATATCTATGCACAGCGCGCGGTTAAATCGGGCTTTAAATTCAAACTCGATCGCGAGCAATACCAGCTATTCTGCCAAAGCTTCCCATTTGAGACCACGCCCGATCAAGAACAGGCAATCAATGCGGTTCTCAGCGACATGTGCCAACCACTGGCGATGGACCGTCTGGTGTGTGGCGATGTTGGCTTCGGTAAAACCGAAGTGGCCATGCGCGCGGCTTTCCTGGCGGTGGCGAATAATAAGCAAGTTGCGGTTTTGGTGCCGACCACCCTGCTCGCCCAACAGCATTTTGATAACTTCCGCGACCGCTTTGCCACTTGGCCAGTGCGGATAGAAATGATGTCGCGCTTCCGTAGCGCCAAAGAGCAGCAAGTGATTCTGGAGCAAGCCGCTGAAGGGAAAGTCGATATTATTATCGGCACCCACAAGTTGCTGCAAAGTGACCTGCGCTGGCAAGACCTTGGCCTGCTGATTGTTGATGAAGAACATCGCTTCGGGGTGCGCCATAAAGAGCGAATCAAAGCGATGCGCGCTGATGTCGATATCCTGACACTAACAGCCACGCCGATCCCACGCACCTTGAATATGGCAATGAGTGGCATGCGCGACTTGTCGATTATTGCCACGCCACCGGCACGTCGTTTAGCGGTAAAAACCTTTGTCCGCGAGTACGACAGCTTGGTGGTGCGGGAAGCGATCTTGCGTGAAATTCTCCGTGGTGGGCAGGTTTACTACCTCTACAACGATGTAGAAAACATCGAAAAAGCCACCCAGCGATTGGCGGAGTTAGTGCCGGAAGCCCGCATTGCCATTGGTCACGGCCAAATGCGAGAGCGGGATCTTGAGCGTGTGATGAATGATTTCCATCATCAACGTTTTAACGTTTTGGTCTGCACGACCATTATCGAAACGGGGATTGATATTCCCAGCGCCAATACCATTATTATTGAGCGGGCCGATCATTTTGGTCTGGCACAGCTGCACCAATTACGAGGCCGAGTCGGGCGTTCTCACCATCAGGCTTATGCTTACCTGCTCACACCGAATCCAAAAGCCATGACCACCGATGCCAAAAAACGGCTCGAGGCCATTGCATCACTGGAAGACCTGGGCGCTGGCTTTGCGTTGGCAACCCATGATCTGGAGATTCGAGGTGCCGGTGAACTGCTCGGCGAGGACCAAAGCGGTCAGATGACTACCATCGGTTTCTCACTGTATATGGAGCTACTGGAAAGCGCGGTAGATGCGCTGAAAGAAGGCAGAGAGCCGTCACTGGAGGATTTGACCAGCAATCAAACCGAAATTGAAATGCGCATGCCGGTGTTACTGCCCGAAGACTTTATTCCAGATGTGAATGTCCGGCTTTCGTTCTATAAGCGTATTGCTAGTGCGCGGAATGAAACCGAACTCGATGAGTTAAAAGTGGAGCTAATCGATCGCTTTGGCAAACTCCCGGATGCCGCCCGTTATCTGTTACATACCGCAGAATTGCGCCAGCAGGCACAGAAGTTAGGTATCAAACGAATTGAAGGTAATGAGCGCGGGGGCTTTATCGAGTTTGGTGAGAAAAACCAAGTTGATCCTGTCTATCTGATTGGTTTGTTGCAACGCCAGCCGCAGATATTCCGGCTGGAAGGGCCAACTAAACTGAAGTTTATGCAGGACTTGAGTGATAGAGCGCAGCGGCTGAAGTTTATCAGTGAGCTGCTGGCGTCATTTGCTCAACATCGAGTGGCTCAATAAGATAACTAGCGCGGGTTTCAGATATGAGAAACCCGCGTAATGCTAATGCCACTCGTTTATTCAGCAAATTAGACGATCAGAATTAGCACTAAACACGGGTTCTTAATGCAAGGTCTTGGACAACAGATTTTCTATTATGCTCGGTTGTTCAGTATCAGTTGACCATTTTTATCGATTGGAATCTGCGTGCCTGGATCACGATCCATGCGAATTTTCCCCTGCTGATCGCCAATTTTGTAGGTTACGTCATATCCCAACATTTTCTGTGACTTATCGTAAACAGTTTGGCAACGTTGTTGGGTTGTGGTGTAAGTATCACTCTCCTGCATATTACTTTGGACGCGATTACCGGCATACCCGCCCGCTAAAGCACCCGCTACAGTGGCAATATCTTTACCTCGACCGCCGCCTACCTGATGGCCCAGAACCCCACCAGCAACAGCACCCAACACTGAACCCGCTATCTGATTCTCGTCCTGCACCGGCTTACGGTGAGTGACGGTCACATTACGACATTCCTGGCGAGGCGTTTTAACCGTCTCTTTAATCGGTGTCGCAGTAAGAACTTGTGCATATTGCGGTGCGCCGGAGAAGACATTCATACTCGCGACAGCGGCAATTCCCAGAGCAGCCGCGATACCGATACCCACACCTGCTAACATTGATTTGTTCACAGGAAATCCTCCTGAAAGTGTTACCACGCATCTTCTGCCGCAGAATTCCAAAATAAAAAACGAAAATCTGTCAGCGCCCGGTATTTGAGGGTTGACCTCTTATTAGCGGAATACGGCGTGCGTGACTCGCCGTCTGTAAACACATGAAGTCTGCACACTGTGCTTTGGCCTAGCAATAAGACAAATGGACTAAACACCCAGATAATAGGTGTGAATGCATATGTTTAGGAGGAATCCGACTGCGGTAATTTGTTACTGCGGAGTTTTATGCTGAAAATTTAGCATTACGTGCGAAAGCCTTTAGCTTTCCGTGCGCCACTAAAAGCAAAAAACCGCCACCATCATCGATGGCAGCGGCCTGTTTAACCAATCATTCTTCAAGCTGCATGTGCGTTGGCTACGCTCATTGCCACATTAGTGGAGTTTTAACCGCGGTCTAATAACTCGGTTAATCCCACCCACCAGCATCATCAGACCGGTCTTGGTATAACCATGCAGTGCCACCTGATGCATACGATACAGTGAGATATACACCACGCGGGCCACACGGCCTTCCACCATCATCGAACCGCGCATCAGGTTACCCATCAGGCTACCGACAGTACTGAATTTCGACAGGGAAACCAGCGAGCCGTGGTCTTTATAGATATAAGGTTTCAGCGGCTGCTCATTTAGCAAGGCCAGAATATTGCTGTAGCAGCGGCTGGCCATCTGATGCGCAGACTGGGCGCGTGGAGGCACGAAACCGCCGTTGGGTTGTGGGCAAGAAGCACAGTCACCAATCGCAAAAATATTCGGATCACGGGTGGTTTGCAGCGTTGGCTCAACCACCAATTGATTAATACGGTTGGTTTCCAGCCCGGCGATATCTTTCATAAAGTCCGGTGCTTTGATACCCGCAGCCCATACCATCAGGTCCGCATTGATGAACTCGCCATCTTTGGTATTCAGCCCCTTTTCGTCAGCGCTGGTGACCATAGTTTTGGTCAATACGCGAACACCCAGCTTAATCAATTCCTGATGAGCCGCAGCGGAAATACGTGGCGGCAATGCCGGTAGAATGCGCTCACCGGCCTCAACCAGCGTGACATTCAGCGCCTGATTATCCAAGCCCTCAAAACCGTAGCTATGCAGCTGTTTCACCGCATTGTGCAGCTCAGCAGAGAGTTCAACGCCGGTGGCACCACCACCGACGATGGCGATATTAACTTTGCCCTTTTCACCCGGTTGTGCTGAATATTTCAGGAACAGGTTGAGCATTTCATTATGGAAGCGGTGCGCCTGATGCGGGTTATCCAGGAAGATACAGTTTTCTTTCACCCCCGGCGTACCAAAGTCATTTGAGGTGCTGCCCAGCGCCATCACCAAAATGTCATAGCTCAATTCGCGCTGAGTGACCAACACATCACCGTGTTCGTCGCAAATCTCAGCCAGACTGAGGGTTTTGGTTTCACGATTAATGTTGGTTAAAGAACCCAACTGGAAATTAAAATAGTGGTTACGAGCATGAGCAAGGTAGCTCAGTGCATCAACACCATCATCCAGAGAACCGGTAGCCACTTCATGTAACAGCGGCTTCCACAAATGACTGTGGTTACGATCAACCAAGACGATCTCAGCTTTTTTGCTGCGACCCAGCTTATGACCCAGACTGGTTGCCAGCTCAAGACCGCCGGCACCACCACCAATAATAACGATTTTTTTCTTCGGCGTTGTCAAAATGACCCCCTAAATGTGAACCAATTGTTAGCTAAGGGTAAAAGAATAATATCCTTAGATAACATAGGGTTCAATGATGCTAATTCAATAATCTGTAGTCAGAATATCACGCAGGGTTATTTGGTCATACCAAAATTGATATATATCAACTTTTTTTGATTAAACTGGCAGCAGAGCAAATTTTTCTGGAAGAAGATTCAAATAGTTAGCGTTTAGTCACAGTTTACGATTTTTCTATCTGATGGGAGATAAAGATCTATTCTAGGAATTTATGTCATAAAAATGGCCTGAAAAAAGTATATTGCCTCCTTTTTCCAAGCCAGATAATAAAGCGTAAACAGCACTGTAGTTAACCAACCATTAACAAAAAACCATTTTAATTGCTGGTTATTCACTCACTCGCTGTTGCCTAGCCGAGGGTCTTAAAGGCCTTGATCCGCTGAAGATGAGGGGAAAGATCCTTAAATTTATGAGTCTGTTTATCATCCCAGACAATTTCATAATAATGATGCAAATCACCGGCAGTTTGCTGGCTATCAAGCATTTCATCATGACGCGACAATACTACCAGACAGCGGTCACGGTTCTTCTCGCGGAAGTCATTAACACACTTACTGGCAATATCAATGTACTCTTCCGGGCGATCGATTTTTCCGCTCATGTTGTTTTGCGGATAAAGATTTGGATTGAAGGCAACTTGGCGGATCCCACACAGGAAACCAATACGTTCTGCCCAGAATCCGCCTAAACCCACACCACAAATCAGTGACTTGGCATCACCACCTTGTTGAATGGCTTTATCGACTTCTTTCAGTAAATGCTGCATATCATGGCGCGGATGCAAGGTGCTGTAACTGATAAAGCGTACATCCGGATCGATGAATTGCAGTTGCAGGACTTTCTCGTGATTACCCGGGCTGTTGGAATCAAAACCATGTAAATAGACGATCATATTTATCCTCGCTACGACATTTGTTTATGTGCATCCCAACGCTCACTGAGTGCTGTTAATGCCTTATTCGCCTGCTGCCAACGTGATGATGCCATCAACGCCTGGCGGCTGAACTGCCCAGAATGATACAAGCGCGCCACTTGGTCTGCTTTGACCGGAGACAGGTTATCTAACACACTTACCGCGCCCTGACGGTTATTGCAGACCAGAATCATGTCGCAGCCAGCATCCAAAGAGGCCTGCCCGCGCTCAGCATAACTGCCCATGACTGCGGCACCTTCCATGGATAAATCATCAGAGAAGATGATGCCATCAAAGCCAAGCTCTTGGCGCAGTATGGTTTGCAGCCAGTAAGCTGAGCCACTTGCCGGGCGCGCATCTGCTTCAGTATAAATCACATGGGCGGGCATGATGGCATCCAGTAATCCCCGGGCGATCAGTTCGCGAAATATAACCATATCATGAGTACGGATTTCTGCCAGCGGTCGATTATCCCGTGGCGTCTCTTTATGTGAGTCTGCCGTTACTGCGCCATGGCCGGGGAAGTGTTTACCGGTAGTTTTCATACCCGCGCTATGCATCCCACGAATAAAGCACTCGGCCATATTCATCGCTTGTTGCGGGGCGCTGTGGAAGGAACGCTCGCCAATCGCGGCACTGACATGACCAATATCCAATACCGGTGCAAAACTGATATCAATATCCATTGCGATCATTTCAGCAGCCATCAACCAGCCCGCTTCTTGCGCCAGTTGAGCGGCAGTGGCCGCATCATTAATGGCGGCAAACGACTGAGCCGCTGGCAGGCGGGTAAAACCCTCACGAAAACGTTGAACCCTGCCGCCTTCCTGATCAACCGCCACCACTAGGCGCTCATGGGATACCGCCCTAATTTGACGCACTAACTCACGCAACTGTTCGGCATCATGAAAATTACGGCTGAATAGAATCAAGCCCCCCACCAGCGGGTGCTTTAAAATCTCACGTTCTTCCGCATCCAGCTCATAGCTGGCAACATCTAGCATCACTGGACCCACGACAACTCCATAAATTTTATATTTAACATCAAAAAGAGAGATTGAATCGCTGACGTAGCGGCGCAGCCCATTGTAAAAATTCACTGTTCCCAGTCTGTTGCCAGCGCACCTCAAACCACATCAACATCAGGTAGTCAATCCACGGCAACCAGCGCGGTATCTGACGGGATAAACGTGCAATGTCATGATAACCCTGCTCACTATGGCAATAGTGCTGTAAAAAAGCCTGCTGTTGCGCCACTGACCATTGGTTACTGCCAAACAGCGCGGCGATATCGAGTGCAATATCGCCATCCGCAGCATATTCCCAGTCAATTAATTTTAGCCCAGTCGGAGTCATTAAAAGATTGCCGGGGTGAATATCCATATGCAGAGGGGCCAGCTTCACCGGTTGCGGCAATGGTTGGCGGATAAAATCATGCTGGAGCCGCAGCCAGCCAGGTGAACGGCGCTTGGGATCAATCAGACGCCCATAGCGGATGAGCTGACCACGTAAATCCAGCCGATAGCCACTGGCAGGCAAATGATGCAGGCGGGTCATCAGACGTGCCAACTGACCATTATCTGATAATTCAATGAATTGCTCATTAGTGACAACGTCACCTTTAAGCCAATTAACCACTAACCAGCGCTGATTGGCAGCAATAACCACCGGGGATAAATCGCTACCCGCCACATGCCGCAGCAGTTTACGCTCCTGCCGCCGGTTAACCCCCAACTGGGCTTTTTGCGCCGATTGTTCGCGTGCCAGCCAGTCAATATTCGGGGCGGTGTTTGACCGTTGGGAAATGCGCCAACTTTCGCCGGTTAGGCCTGACACCGGGCTAATATGACAATCGGCGGTTTTCACCGCCGGATTGATGCTGGCAATAAGCGCATAAAGAGAGGGATCAGCGCTTGACCGGGCCATTGCCTGACCAGATGATTTCGCCGGTTTGCGCCTGCATCAATTGCATTTCAATAGTTGGTGATTTCACATCGCCACTGACATCACTGTACAGCACATATTGGGCGCTGACATAACGGGCCAGACCAATCGCTTTGCTACGTGAACCCAGGCTATCTTCTTCTGATAACCCCAGTGTTTGCTTGGCAACAGCCAGTTGCTGCGGCGAGATCAACACAAACTTTTTATTGGATGTCAGCACCTGATGCAGTGCCGAGGTCGCTTTAGCGGTTTGTAATGCCCCGTTGGTATTATTTTTGACGCTATCGAGCAGCAATATGCTGCCATTGGCGACATCGTTACTATTAACCATTTGTGCAACCAACGGCTCGACACTGCCAGCCCAGTCAATCGACTGCTGCATTTTTGGTGGCTGCGGCACTGTGTCTACCGGTGGAGGAGTTTCAATTACGGGTGGTGTGACCGGCTCAATGGTGACGGGTGGCGTGGTGGTTGGCTCAGTAGGTGCCCGAGTCATACAACCTGTCAGCACCAGTGCCGCCAAAGCCACAGATAAATACCTTTTCATTGTCCCACTCCAATAGCGCGATGATATCCCCTTGGTTCTTGAAATTGCACAGGATTTCGCTTGCTACCTCTCTGCAACGCCAAGTTCTTTGGGCATAACAATCTGACTGTTATAAAAATATATGAACACGCGCACTGCGCGCATTAAAGTTATTATTAACTGATTGAATGTCCACATCATCGTCTGGCGCCACAATAATGGAGCGCGGCGCTTCCTGCGGTGGCACATCCAAGCCTTGCGCATCATACCAATAAAAACGGTAGTTTATTTTCATCGGTTTATTTTGGCTATTGGTAATCACCGAGCGCGCCGTATTATTACCAGAAGAAGTTGAGACTGTGGGTTGAGAAGCCAAAATGCCCGCCGTCAGTACCGACGAATCCATTACCACGGTTTGCTGCTTATTAACCGCAATCCCTTTCGGGCTGCTGCACCCCAGCAATGTCGCCATACTTGCCAACGCAATCACCGGTAATAAAAACGCCTTCGTACGGCGCATAGGCTTACCTCAGTTAGATGTCGTTATTTATGAGATAACAAGGAACCCAGATCACGGCCACCGACCAAGTGCATATGGATATGATAAACCACCTGCCCTGCATGGCGGTTGCAGTTGATAATGAGGCGATAACCATCTTCATCAATGCCTTCCTGCTTAGCAAGTTTAGCAGCCACGGTGATCATTCGGCCTAATGTTGCTTCGTGTTCTGCGGTGACGTCATTCACAGTTGGAATAAGAATATTGGGAATGATTAAGATATGAGTTGGTGCCTGTGGGGCGATATCACGAAACGCGGTGACCAGTTCATCCTGGTAAACCACGTCGGCAGGAATTTCACGGCGGATAATTTTGCTGAAAATCGTTTCTTCGGCCATAACGCATTTCCTTGATCATTATAAAAATGGAGAATGCGTAGTATGAGCGACTATTTCTATTGATTTCAACCTCAATCATCAACCACGGGCATAAGCCGCTGCTTTTTCAAACAAAGCCTGATCCGGACGAATGCCGGTATACAGCACAAATTGCTCAACTGCCTGAATAGCAAAGACTTCAGCCCCGGTAATGACGGTTTTCTCTTGTGCTTTGGCATAACGTATCAGCGGAGTAATAGCAGGCAGTGCCACCACCTCAAAAATAACCTCGGCGTGATTCACCTCAGCTTCAGTAAATGACATGTTATCCGCATCCTTACCCCCCGCCATCCCCACCGGCGTGGCATTGATCAGCATATCGGCCTGAACGCCCCGCATATCGGATTGATAAGTGTAGCCAGATTGCTCCGCTAACTGTTTACCCGTCTTTTCATTGGTTGCGATAATAAAACCCTGCTTAAAACCGGCATTTTTTAGCGCAAACGCCACGGCTTTGGCCATCCCACCACTGCCGCGCAAAGCAAAAACCTGCTCAGACGAGACTTGATAAGTCTGCAGTAATTGCGCGATAGCAATATAGTCGGTGTTGTACGCTTTCAGATATCCATCAGTATTTACCAAAGTATTAACTGAATTTATTGCAGCGGCGGATGGGTCCATCTCATCCACCATAGGGATTACTGCCTCTTTGAATGGCATTGAAATAGCACAACCACGAAAACCTAGCGCTCGCACCCCGCCAATTGCCGCCGCCAAGTCTGTGGTGGTAAAGGCTTTATACAGATAGTCGAGATCCAGAGCATCATACAAAAAGTTATGAAAACGAGTGCCAAAATTGCTGGGTCTGGCCGCCAGAGAGATACACACTTTGGTGTCTTTGTTTAAATAACGGGTCACCATTTCACCTTAAATAATTATACTTGCTGTGGTGAAAATTATCGGCTAAAAAGATGATATTAAAAACTGCTGACTTTTCATTAATTGAGTTCCTCTTTTATGACCAGCCGACGTCTTGAACAACAATATTTACGATTATTAAATCTGGTTGGTGTGCACGCGATTGACATTACGCTGCAAGAGCTGGCAGATAAACTCAGCTGTACTAAGCGCCATATGCGAACATTGTTGGTTCAGATGCAACAAGCGGGCTGGCTAATCTGGCAGGCAGAGGCAGGCCGTGGTCGTCGGTCACATTTGCAACTATTGCGGAACACTCATCAGTTATTGCTAGAAAAAGCGGAACAGTTACTGGATTCAGGTGATTTCAATGAAGCCATTGCGCTGCTCGGGCAGGATAAACAGCTTATCACCCCACTGCTGCGGGCCAAATTGGGATACCGGGTACGGGATGATTATCAAGCGCTACGCATCCCCTACTACCGTACTATGCCAAACCTTTACCCCGGCACAGCACTGCGCCGTTCTGAGCTGCACCTCGTGCGGCAAATTTTTAACGGACTGACACGGATAAATGAAGAGACTGGCGGGGTAACACCAGATTTAGCACACCGCTGGCGGATGCTGGACCCGCTGCACTGGCGCTTTTATTTACGCCCAGCAGTGCAATTTCATGATGGTCGCGAGCTTTCCAGCCGTGATGTTGTCAGCTCTTTAACCCGCTGTGCCAAGCTGCCGCTGTTCTCGCACATTCAGCATGTCAGCCAGCACGGGTTGCTCGGTATCGTTATCGAACTTAACCAGCCCGATCCTCACCTTCCCTTGCTACTGGCCCACCACAGCGCGCTGATTTTGCCAGCAGATCATGCTGCACAACCCGATTTTGCCTCACACCCGGTCGGAACCGGCTCTTATCGGGTGGCAGAAAATGATGACTGGCATTTGCAGATAAAGTCTTTTGACCACTATTTTGGCTTTCGTGGCTTGCTGGATGAAGTAGAGGTGCTGATCTTCCCTGATCTGGCACGCCCACAAGAGCGACCAACCTCGGATGCCCCAGTGGTGCTATCGGAGCAACTGAGCCTCGCAAACATCCAAAGTGCCACCTGGTTGAGTTCCAGTATCAGTGATATTGACTATGTTTCTGGCTTCGCTGCCGGTCTGACGGGGAAACCGTCAGATTCAACTCAAGAGATGTTCTTGGAACGAGGCGGATATTTTTTGCTGTGTGATAGCCGCTCACCACACTGGCACAGTATTGAACAGCGCCGCTGGCTGCGAGAAGCGCTCAATCCTTATAATCTCATCCAACGCCTGATTGAACCCATTCGCCCTTTCTGGGTTCCAGCGAGTAGTGTATTACCCACATGGTTTCACGGCATTGATTCAGGGGAGAAATGCTCTCCTTTCCCTACTTGTACTGAACACCTGCCAGTGCTTACACTGGCTTATCATGCCCAACATCCTGAATATTCGATGTTAGTTACCGAGATGAGCCATATTCTGGCGGCACAGGGCATTCGACTGGAAGCATCCGAGCTTGATTACGCCACCTGGGCTGAAGGTGATGCCAATGTCGATTTGTGGTTGGGAACAGTGAATTTTGCCGTTCCTGAAGAGTGGAATGTCGCAGCATGGTTATTGGGCTCTCCACTGTTGCGCCAATCCATCACTGGCGGTGATGAGGCTCGTTTACAAACCTACCTCCATGATTGGCGTAACCAATCCCTCAATGCCGAGCAATTGATCAGAGATGTTATCGCCACCGGCTGGTTGCAGCCTCTATTCCACCACTGGATGCGGCTAAAAGCCCCCAAGCAAGCCCAAGGTGTCCACCTCAATAATCTCGGCTGGTTTGATTTCCAAACCACCTGGCTAGAGCCAGAATAACAATGGCTGATATTAACAAGGTAGAATCAATTAAGAATAAAAATTAATATTGCAGAAGATAGCGAGTAATTTTATATAAATATTTAATTTAAGTTTCATTTAAAAACACCATTTAAACTAACGCTTAAAATTAACTTTATGATTTAACAACGACCTTTAGCAATAGTCGTTAATTAGGGTAAAAAATCATTATTATTTCTTGACGATGAACAGAGTTAAATGGTACTTATTCTTTAAGGGAAGTAAGAGCATGAGTTATTAAATTCAATTACAATATTAAATATGTATAATTAAAATAAATTCATAATTTAAAATAAATAATACTTTCCTTAATGGACTAAACCAAGAAATCATTTCTTGGTACACGTAATCAATGGATGAGTACACTATGTCTCGTTTAAAAAAAGAGATCACTGAAACCAAAACTGCAATTGGCAGTAATAAAGCTAAAAAAATCAACCTCAACATCTCGCTGATGATCTCCTTGATCAGATCGCTGGTGGTTGGGTAAATGCTTTCTTAAACTGGCCTAGAAGCTTTTAGATTTAAATGCTAAACGGCGGGACTACCAATTGGCAGTCCCTATTTAACTTGCTTTACAGTCCAGAGTTTCAATCCCTGATGGGAGTGTAGAGTTATGGATAATCTATTAAAATAAGGATTAAACATTTTGAAATAATCTTAAAAATAAGTGACCGCTGTAATATAAATTATGATTATTGCTATGTATTTAACAAAGGAAACTCAGATACTGATAACAATCCAGCTAGAATTTCTAATAAAAAATTAGTCATCTAGCCAATTTTTTACAACGAGCCTGTTTTGAGTATGAGATTGATACTTTACAAATTGATTTTCATGGCGGAGAACCACTACTCATGAAAAAAGAACACTTCGCCAAAATATGTAGCCTATTAATTTCAGGCAACTACAGTGGTTCAAATATCAGTCTCGCATTGCAAACCAATGGCACACTGATTGACGATGAATGGATATCACTGTTCGAAAAATATTTAGTGAATGTCAGTATCTCAATTGACGGCCCTAAACATATTAATGATCGTCATCGCCCACCGCCCAACAATGATTGCTATGGCGGATAGGGTATTTGATCTCAGCAAAAACGCTGAAATGGAAAAGGACAATCCTCATGCATTTTTTATCCAATAAATATATTAGAACGATGATAATTACCCTCTTATTCTCAGTATTCTCACTGGCGGCTTCCGCAGCTCCCACTCCCGTCGCGGTCATGCATATGCCTTTTGAGTGGGATGACACTTCAGTACCGGTGGTCAATGTTGAAATCAACGGCATGCGACAAACTTTTATGATCGATACTGGGGCCACCATTGCCCTACATTTATTCAAAGATGTCATGGCGCAACTTCCCGGCTTAATACCAGAACCCGGTAAACAGCGCACGACTGACTTGACAGGGAAAATATATTTAAACGATAAATTCCATATTCCACAACTTTCGATTAATGGCATGATATTTAAGGATGTGAAAGGAATATCATTAACTATCCCTCGAGGAATGCCTCTGACATCAGATAGCATCATTCCCCATACCATGATGATTGGGCTGGATTTATTCAAGGAAAAAGCAGTGCTGATTGATTACCAAAGCCAGCGTCTGTCTGTTGCTGATACTACCCAAGCATTGGGCATTAATATGGCTGATGGGTGGGTTTCACTGCCGCTGCGGATGACGCAAGAAGGGGTTGCAATCAACGTGTTGAAGAATTCTAAAGAATACAACATGGTGGTTGATACCGGCGCAACCGTCTCTGTTTTTTGGAAAGAAAGAATTAAAAACCCTTTTGTTAGCATTTCTTGCCAAACGGTCATGGTTGGGATGGAACATGAAGGTTGTGTCGCCTCAGATTTTCAGCTTAATGAAAAAGGGGTCAAGGAAATTAGTTTCAATGCAGTCCTGTTAGACGGCGCATTTAATCAGATGGATACAGATGGGCTAATTGGCAAAAATTTTCTCGACAAATTTGCCTTATTAATCGATTTCCCTGCCAAAAAAATACTCATCAAGAAATTTAAAAACGCGTAAAGAAATACAGCCCTCTTGAGAGTTATTGAGACTTTCTGAGCACAAAAAAAGGGAGGCTTTCGCCTCCCTTTTGCACTCCCCATACCTGAATTAATGGTTACGAATGTATTCGTCCATATCTGTTTTCAGGTTATCAGATTTAGTCCCGAAGATAGCTTGAACGCCTGAGCCTGCAACCACAACGCCCGCAGCACCCAATTTCTTCAGACCAGCCTGGTCAACCTTGGATACATCCGCCACGCTAACGCGCAGACGAGTGATACAGGCATCAAGGTTAGTGATGTTTTCTTTACCACCGAACGCATTGACCAGTGCTGCTGACATTTCTGTGCCGCCTTGTACAGTTTGCTCAGTAGAGTTCTCTTCACGACCGGGTGTTTTCAGATCCAGTTTGGCAATCAGTACACGGAAGATGGTGTAGTACACCAGACCGTAGCAGATACCCACCAGAGGGAACAGCCAGATACGGCTGCTGTTGCCACTCAGGACGACGAAGTCAATCAAGCCGTGGGAGAAGCTGGTACCGTCACGCATCCCAAGCAGGATACAGATTGGGAACGCCAGACCAGCCAGAATTGCATGGATAACATACAAGATTGGCGCCACGAACATGAAGGAGAATTCGATTGGCTCGGTAATACCGGTTAAGAAGGAGGTCAGTGCCGCAGAGATCATAATCCCGCCCACTTTCGCCCGGTTTTCCGGTTTAGCGGAATGCCAGATTGCAATTGCAGCCGCTGGTAAGCCGTACATTTTGAACAGGAAACCGCCAGACAGTTTGCCCGCAGTTGGGTCGCCCGCCATATAACGAGGAATGTCACCGTGGAATACCTGACCCGCTGCGTTGGTGTATTCACCAATTTGCATTTGGAATGGTACGTTCCAGATATGGTGCAGACCGAATGGTACTAACGCACGTTCAACCACGCCGTAGATACCAAAGGCAACAACTGAGTTCTGATAAGCAGCCCACTGAGAGAATGTCTGGATCGCAGTGCCGATAGGTGGCCACACGAAGGACAGAATCACACCCACGAAGATCGCGGTGAAACCAGAGATAATCGGAACGAAACGTTTACCCGCAAAGAAGCCCAGATATTCAGGTAGCTGAATACGGTAGAAGCGGTTAAACATGTACGCGGCTATTGCACCAGCAATAATCCCGCCCAGTACCCCGGTATCAGCTAAATGCTTGGCAGCAATTTCTTCTGCTGGAAGATGCAAGACCAGCGGTGCGACAACAGCCATGGTTTTCACCATGATGCCGTAAGCAACAACTGCCGCCAACGCGGATACACCGTCGTTATTGGTAAAGCCAAGTGCAACGCCAATAGCAAAGATTAATGCCATGTTAGCAAAAACGGAACCGCCTGCTTCTGCCATTACGTGAGAGACTACCGTTGGTAGCCAGCTAAAATTCGCGGAACCGACACCCAGCAGAATACCTGCGATGGGTAAGACGGATACCGGTAGCATTAGCGATTTACCTACCTTTTGCAGGTTTGCAAATGCGTTCTTAAACATAGTTGAGTGAGCTCCTGAGTAAATAGTGCTTTTTCTGCTTTTTTCTCGCGTTTATTGGCATTACAAAGGGGGGAGTAAGCCTTTGCGAATAAGGGTGTCTAAAGCACCCTTTTAATTTTTACGAAGAGTAAAATAAATAGCCTGCTTAATGTTTGATGGCAGTCACGTTTCTTTCAAGAAAGCGCCTAATTTGATTCAAATCGCGCATTTTTTGTAAAAAAACGTCAATAAGCCCTGCCCTCACCCACTAAATCGGGTGAGAACATTACTCGTTTCGGCGATTAATTACGAGCTTAAAAAAAAGTATTATTAAGGAAGTTGCTGCGTATCACTGGAGAGGATCGACGATTCCAGATGAAACAACCGGCAGAAGTTATCTGTCGTGGCTTGAGCCAGGGATTCAAGACTTACGCCTTTCAGTACCGCCATATACTCTGCAACATCACGGACATAGGCCGGTTGGTTCTCTTTACCACGATGAGGAACTGGCGCCAGATAAGGCGAATCCGTTTCAACTAACAACCTGTCCAGCGGCACGTAGCGGGCAACATCTCGCAGTTGTTCTGCATTGCGGAAAGTCAGGATCCCAGAGAAAGAGATGTAAAAACCCAAGTCCAATAAGGTGGCTGCCGTCGCTTTATCTTCTGTAAAGCAGTGTAAAACGCCGCCGCACTCTTGTGCCTGTTCCTCACGCAAAATAGCCAATGTGTCTTCACGAGCATCGCGCGTATGCACAATGACCGGCTTATTTAATTTGCGGCCAATACGAATATGTTCGCGGAAAGAAGCTTGTTGCAGTGGGATATTATCTTGCTGATAGAAGTAATCCAGCCCGGTTTCCCCCATCGCAACTACATTATCTGCCGCTGCCAGAGTAGCAAGTTGCTGAAAATCATAGCCGCCATCAAGGTTCAGCGGGTGAACACCACAGGAAAACGCGACATTTTTTCGCGCCCCGATAAGGGATATCATAGCCGAAAAGCCCGGCAATGTGGTGGCAACCGCCAGAACAAAGCCGACATCTCGCGCCTGTGCTTTGGCTAATACATCATCGACACTGCTATGCAGCGTCTGGTAATCAAGGCTATCAAGGTGGCAATGAGAATCTACTAACAACATAATAATCCAAGTTTTCTAGGTATTTAATGAAGATGAGGTGGAATAGGCACCGGTCGTCAGGGCGGTTTCCCAGTTAAGCAGCAACTCGGTGAGCAATAATTCACGATTAACCCCCACCACCGTTAATAATTGATGGCGGCAATGGCTCAGTTGTTTCGCTGACTGAAGCAATACCGGTGTCGTAGCGGCTTGCGCCAACTGCTGTACCAGCGGTAATTGGTCCTGATTGACGGCGAACTCACCCGCGCCTTGTTGCCATTTCAGAGCATCAAGCACTAACGAAGAGAGCCATTGGATGCGCTCAGGGGCGTCATCATGGTTAAGCTGCGGCAACAACGACAATAAATCTGAACTGTTCAGTGCACTACCCAGCGCGCCACATAAGGTGGTTCTGATGCCCCAACGTTCGAGTTGCAGCAAACGCTCGGCCGCCAACGGCGCGCCCTCACTCAATTTCAGCGCAGCCAGCATCGAGATGGGTTCAGCCTGAATTTGCCGATTGAGCCATTGTAAACTGAGCGCCGTATCCGGGCAGGCCAGATGCCAGTAAAAACAGCGGCTGCGCAGAGTGGCTAACAAACTGGCAGGCTGATGGCAATCTAGCAGGAAATAGGTTTTCTCTGGCGGCTCTTCTAAGGTTTTCAGCAAGGCATTCGCTGCGGCATCGGTCAGCAACTCAGCATGAGGCAGCCACACCACTTTTGCCCCCCCTTGCTGGGCATGAGAATAGAGTTTTTCAATCTGTTGGCGCACCAACTCAACACCGATACTGCTTTTGCCTTTATCTGGCGCCAGCACATACCAATCGGGATGATTACCCGCCAACATTAGACGGCAGCTGTGGCATTCACCGCAGCTTTTCTCGCCTTGTCGCTGCTGGCACATCAACCAGCGGCTGATGCCATAAATTAGCGCTTCCTCGCCATTTCCGGGCAAAGAGTGCAGTAATAATGCATGATGACCACGCCCGGCAATCTGCTGCCCTACCCACTGACGGTAAGGCGCGGTAAGCCACGGGTACCATTTCATTACGCTGTTTCCCGGTTGATTAGCCACTGCTTAAGCACCTGACTGATAGATTCACTTACCTGTTCAATAGGCTGGGAAGCATCAATAGTTTTAATACTGGAATCTGCGGCGGCCAACTCAAGATAACGCGCACGAGTGCGTTCGAAAAAGGCCAATGACTCTTGTTCAATACGGTCTAATTCGCCACGGGCGCGAGCACGCGCGAGACCAACCACCGGGGGGAGGTCCAGATACAGTGTTAAATCGGGGCGAAACTCACCTAATACCGTGTCACGTAATGATGTCATCAGCTTGCTATCAATCCCGCGCCCTCCGCCCTGATAAGCCTGTGATGACAAATCATGGCGATCGCCGACCACCCAACTGCCGCGGGCCAGCGCCGGTTTGATAACATTTTCAACCAATTGCACCCGAGCGGCATATAACATCAACACTTCGGCTTTATCAGTCAGAACCTCACCGTCGATACCTTGCTTAATCAAATCACGCAGTTTTTCTGCCAGTGGCGTCCCTCCCGGCTCGCGGGTAAAGACAATATCGTTAATCCCCTGGGCGCGTAGCGTGGCAACCACGGTGTCTTTGGCGGTGGTTTTCCCTGCCCCTTCAAGCCCTTCAATAACGATAAATTTACTGTTCATTTTTATCCTTGAGCGATTGGCGATAAACCCGCACCGCTTGGTTATGGCTGGCTAAATTGGTGGTAAAAGTGTGCCCGCCCTTGCCGTCAGCCACAAAGTAGAGATAAGCCGTCTTGGCCGGATGAGCGGCAGCAGTTAACGAGGCCAGCCCCGGCATGGCAATCGGCGTCGGCGGCAAACCAGAAATTGTATAGGTATTATAAGGCGTCGGGGTATCTAAGTCTTTACGGCTAATGTTGCCATTATACTTATCGCCCATGCCATAAATTACCGTCGGGTCAGTTTGCAGACGCATGCCAATACGCAAGCGGTTGATAAATACTGACGCCACTTTGGTTCTTTCTTCATTGACGGCGGTTTCTTTTTCGATGATTGATGCCATGGTGACCAATTCACCCGGCGTTTTATAAGGCAACGATTTATCACGCCCTTGCCAAATTTCATCGACTGTTTTTTCCATCTTCACATGGGCACGTTTGAGCAATGCCAAGTCAGTGGTTCCAGCAGTATATGAATAGGTATCCGGGTAGAGCCAACCTTCAGGATGCTCGCTATCTTTCAGCCCCAGCAAGACCGCGATTTCCGCATCGCTCTTACCTGCCAATACATGCTTTATATATTTTGATTGCTGTAATTCATCCAGCCAATCACGCAGCCGCTTACCTTCCACAAAGCGCACCGTAAATTGTGCTTCTTTGCCGCTGGCGAGCAGCTCTAACATGCCGCGAACTGTCATTCCGGGGGGAAAACGGTAGGTACCCGCTTTAAATTTGGCCAACTCTGGCTCAATACGCAGTAACCATGGGAACCAGCGGGTGTTCTTAATCAGATGATCACGTTGCAGTAAATTCTCCAACCCAACCCGGCCGGTCCCCGCAGGGAGCTTGAATAGGGTCTCTTGCTGGATAGCCAATGGCTGGTCCGCAAAATCTTGTACTCTCTGGTAACCCAACAGCAGTAATCCCAAACAGATCACAACAAACAGGATTATTGCTCTGGTGCTTTTTATTTTCATCGGGCGGCCATCTTCAAATTAAAGGTAGTCATAAACACAAAGAATCAGAACTTTTGTCAACCATGACTCAGATATCACAGCAATGCTGGCTGAGAAAATCAAACAGCTGCCGCGAGTGATACTCCCTCTCGTGGGTGCGACTCACTGGCAGTATCGGCATCAGTGCATTACACAGCATAACTTCATCGGCATCGGCCAGCACCGCTGGAGGTTGCACCACCATCGTCACTGACCTGCCGAGAGCAGCCAGGCAGGCGATTATTCTCTGGCGCATAATGCCATCGACACCTGATTGACTCAGATCCGGGGTAAAGATTTCATCACCTTTGCGCCAGAATAAATTAGCCGCACAGCATTCCACCAGCATGCCTTCAGTGTCAAGTACCAGTGCCTCATCAGCCTCTGTGTGCTCAAGATGCGCACGAATCAAGACTTGCTCCAGCCGATTCAGATGCTTAATGCCAGCCAATAAAGGGCTGCGCGCCAAAGGAACAGGACTGAGTGCCAATACTATGCCCCGCTCACGCCAGCTATTATATTGAGTTGGATAATCACTAAGAGAAATAATTCTGGTCGGATGCTGACATGCAGTACCGCTATAGCCACGTCCGCCGGTTCCCCGGCTGATAATGACCTTTAGCACGCCATCTTCTGTATGATTTGCCGCCTCAACCATTTCCTTGGTCAATGCATTCCAATTTACCGCGGGCATCAATAGCCGCTCTGTCGCCTGCTGCAAGCGTAATATGTGTTTATCAAGCCACACAACTCGGCCACGAGAGACTCTTGCGGTAGTAAAACAGCCGTCACCAAACTGCACAGAGCGGTCTGAAGCTGAAATCAAACTTTGTTCAACACCATTAATCCAGAACATTCAGATTCTCTTTAAATGGAATGGGTACAGTATCAGATTTAAGCCAATAGCTATTTTAAGACAATTTTTATGGCGGGATGTTATGAAGAACGGGTGGTGAACTTAATAAAAGACCCGGAAAACCGGGTCTTTTAGCCACTGGCGCTTAACAGTTATGATTATACCTTACGGAAAACCAAAGAACCGTTAGTGCCGCCGAAGCCGAAGGAGTTACACAGGGTGTACTCCATATCTTTTACCTGACGAGCTTCATGCGGTACAAAGTCCAAATCACAACCTTCATCTGGGTTATCCAGGTTAATGGTTGGCGGAATGGCCTGATCACGCAAAGCTAACACAGTAAAGATAGACTCAACTGCACCTGCCGCACCTAACAAGTGCCCAGTCATGGATTTGGTGGAACTGACCATCACTTTATAGGCATCTTCACCAAATACAGACTTAACTGCCTGCGTCTCGGCTTTATCGCCAGCAGGAGTTGAGGTACCGTGGGCATTGATATAGCCGATTTGAGACGTGCTCACACCCGCATCACGTAAAGCATTAACCATGGCCAGAGCTGCGCCAGAACCGTCTTCCGGTGGCGAGGTCATGTGATAAGCATCGCTGCTCATCCCAAACCCAACAACTTCTGCATAGATTTTCGCGCCACGTTTCTTCGCGTGTTCGTACTCTTCCAGCACCATCATGCCAGCGCCATCACCCAGCACGAAACCGTCACGGTCTTTATCCCATGGGCGACTTGCTGCCTGTGGGTTATCGTTGCGAGTTGATAATGCTCGAGCAGCACCAAAGCCACCAACACCCAGTGGTGTACTGGCCTTTTCAGCCCCACCGGCCACCATAACATCAGCATCATTGTAAGCAATGATACGAGCTGCGTGACCGATGTTGTGCACACCAGAAGTACATGCTGTCGCGATAGAGATGCTTGGCCCACGCAAACCATACATAATGGTCAAGTGGCCGGCAATCATGTTAACAATGGTTGAAGGCACGAAGAATGGGCTGATTTTACGTGGCCCACCGTTCACCAGCGAGGTGTGGTTTTCTTCAATCAGACCCAAGCCACCAATACCAGAACCAATAGCGGCACCGATACGTGAAGCATTGGCTTCTGTTACTTCAAGCCCGGAGTCTTGCATGGCTTGCATGCCAGCCGCGACACCGTACTGTATGAAGGCATCCATTTTGCGTGCATCTTTACGCGAAATGTAATCTTCACAATTGAAATCTTTTACTAAGCCAGCAAATCGCGTTGCATAGGCACTAGTATCGAAATGGTCGATCAGGCTGATGCCACTCTGCCCGGCAAGAACAGCTTTCCATGTGGATTCGACTGTACTACCGACAGGAGACAACATGCCCAGTCCAGTCACAACAACTCGACGCTTAGACACGGTTGTCCTCCAAGGAGGGAAAATAACACTTAGGACAAAAAAAACTTAGGCGGTCGAGTGACCGCCTAACTATCTAAACTTAAAGCATGTACGCTTACTGCTGGTTAGCGTTGATAAAATCAATAGCTGCCTGAACAGTAGTGATTTTTTCTGCTTCTTCGTCTGGAATCTCAGTATCAAATTCTTCTTCCAGAGCCATTACCAGCTCAACGGTGTCCAGAGAATCCGCGCCAAGATCTTCAACGAAAGAAGCACTGTTCTTCACTTCGTCTTCTTTAACACCCAGTTGTTCAACGATGATTTTCTTAACGCGTTCTTCGATAGTGCTCATACTCTTAAATTTCCTATCAAAACTCGCTTTCGCGATGGTTTTCGTAGTGTATAAAATGTTGAAAAAGATGCAACTAAATCTCGGCTGGTCAAACCACGATTTTACGCTATTTTGCGGTTTTTACCTCAAATAACGCAAATACTTTCGTGATTTTTAAATCATATACATGCCGCCATTGACATGTAACGTTTCACCAGAGATGTAGCTGGCCTCGTCAGAGGCTAAAAATGCAACAGCGCTGGCGATTTCTTTTGCTTGCCCAAGCCGGTTAGCTGGTACTTGGGCTAAAATGCCTGCGCGTTGATCATCTGTCAACGCCGTCGTCATGTCTGTCTCAATAAAGCCAGGTGCCACAACGTTGACAGTAATGCCACGTGAAGCAACCTCACGCGCCAAAGACTTGCTAAAACCGATCAGACCCGCTTTAGCTGCCGCGTAGTTAACCTGCCCCGCATTGCCCATTGTCCCAACCACAGAACCGATGGTGATGATGCGCCCAAACCGCTTTTTCATCATAGCGCGCATTACCGCTTTTGACAGGCGGAATACGGAAGTCAGATCGGTGTCAATAATATCCTGCCACTCTTCATCCTTCATACGCATCAGCAGGTTATCACGCGTAATACCTGCATTATTCACTAAAATGTCGACTTCTCCAAATTCCGCACGAATCGTTGCCAAAACTGACTCGATTGACGCGGGATCTACGACATTCAGCATTAAACCTTTGCCATGCTCGCCCAGGTAGGCGCTAATTGCTTCTGCGCCCTTTTCACTGGTCGCCGTACCAATAACACGGGCACCACGTTCAGCCAATAATTCTGCAATCGCACGGCCGATACCGCGACTAGCGCCAGTTACTAGCGCAATTTTTCCTTCGAAGCTCATGTTACCCTCTTTCTTAGTTTTCAAGCGCGCTGGTTAGCGTGGCAACATCGTTTACCGGTGCTGCAGCTAAAGTATCAACGATACGCTTGGTCAAGCCAGTCAAGACTTTACCCGGCCCAACTTCTAACAGCAGCTCAACGCCTTCTGCTGCGATAAATTCAACACTCTCAGTCCAACGTACCGGATTATATAACTGACGCACCAGTGCGCTGCGGATAGCTTCTGGTGACACTTCAGTTTTCACATCTACGTTGTTAACAACAGGGAATAATGGTGCCTGGAATTCGATCTCTTCCAGTGCAATGGCCAATTTGTCCGCTGCGGGCTTCATCAGCGCACAATGGGATGGCACACTTACCGGCAGCGGTAATGCGCGTTTGGCACCGGCGGCTTTACAAGCAGCACCCGCACGTTCTACCGCATCTTTATTACCCGCAATGACCACCTGACCCGGTGAGTTAAAGTTTACTGGCGAGACCACCTGCCCTTGCGCTGACTCTTCACAAGCTTTAGCAATGGATTCATTATCCAAACCGATAATGGCATACATTGCGCCGGTACCTTCAGGTACCGCTTCCTGCATCAGCTTGCCACGTAACTCAACCAGACGAACCGCCTGTTTGAAATCCAGAACGCCAGCACAAACCAGAGCCGAATACTCACCCAGACTGTGGCCTGCCATCATCGCTGGCAGTTTGCCGCCCTGATGTTGCCAAACACGCCAGATAGCCACAGAGGCTGTCAGCAATGCTGGCTGCGTCTGCCACGTTTTGTTCAATTCTTCAGCTGGGCCTTGTTGCACCAGCTGCCAGAGTGAGTAGCCCAGAACAGATGAGGCTTCACTGAAGGTCTCTTCAACTATCGGAAATTGTGCGGCCAAATCAGCCAGCATGCCAAGGGATTGAGAGCCCTGGCCTGGAAATACCATTGCAAATTTTGACATTTTGCTTTCCTGTTAAATCAAAAGACTTTCTGTTAAATCAAAAACGAACCAGCGCAGAGCCCCAGGTAAAGCCGCCGCCAAACGCTTCTAGCAGCACTAACTGCCCACGTTGAATACGCCCATCTCTTACCGCTTCGTCCAGCGCAGCAGGTACAGATGCCGCAGAGGTGTTGCCATGACGATCAAGCGTGATCACCACTTTATCCATCCCCATGCCTAATTTTTTAGCCGTTGCGCTGATGATACGCAGGTTAGCTTGATGCGGTACCAGCCAATCCAGCGCTGAGCGATCCAGATTATTGGCCTGCAACGTCTCGTCCACAATGTGGGCAAGTTCCGTCACCGCAACTTTAAATACTTCATTCCCGGCCATCGTGACATAGGCGGGTTGGTCTTGTTGTTGGCGATCCTGATACGGTAACGCCAGCAAATCACCATAACGACCATCAGCATGCAAATGGGTCGAAATAATACCTTGTTCTTCAGATGCACCTAATACAACAGCACCCGCGCCATCACCAAACAGAATAATCGTGCCGCGGTCTTCAGGATTCAATGCGCGAGACAACACATCTGAACCAATGACGATGGCATTTTTGACCGCACCACTTTTAACGTATTGATCAGCCACACTCAGTGCATAGGTAAAACCAGCACAGGCTGCTGCTAAATCAAAAGAGGCTGAATCTTTAATGCCCAGCATTTGCTGCACCTGACAAGCCGAGCTTGGGAAAGCATGACTTGAGGAGGTGGTAGCAACGATAATCAGCCCGATATCGTCCTTATCAATACCGGCCATCTCCAGCGCTTTTTCAGCTGCATGGAAACCCATGGTTGCGACTGTTTCATCCAAACCAGCGATACGTCGCTCACGAATACCTGTCCGAGTCACAATCCACTCGTCCGAGGTATCCACCATTTTTTCTAAATCAGCATTACTGCGCACTTGTACGGGCAGATAACTCCCCGTACCGAGAATCTTAGTATACATGTACGATCAGTCACTCTTGGGTAATACCGCTTCAAGGCGCGCGGCAATCCGCTCAGGGACTTGCCGCTGCACCGCCTGCACAGCCTGTTCGATTGCGACGGCGAATGCTCGTTGATTCGCCGCGCCGTGGCTCTTGATTACGATGCCCCGTAATCCTAACAGACATGCACCATTATACTGGTCGGGGTTCAAATGACCGAACCGCTTCGCCACGCGTTTTTGCAGCCAACGCCCAATGAGTTTAAGCCACCAGGACTGTTTACCGCCATCGCCCGATGATTTGAGCAGTGACAAGAACATTCTTATCACACCTTCCATGGTCTTTAGAGTGACGTTACCCACGAAGCCGTCACAAACCATTACATCGGTCTTCCCTGTCAGCAGATCATTGCCTTCCAGGTAACCAATATAGTTGATCGCCGGTGTATTTTTTAATACTGCGGCGGCTTCGCGGATATTATCTAGCCCCTTGGTTTCCTCTTCACCGATATTCAGCAAAGCAACACGGGGGTTGGTTATCCCGACAACTTCTTCTGCCATCACCGAACCCATGACAGCAAATTGCACTAACATCGTGCTATCACATTCAACGTTGGCCCCTAAATCCAACACCACAGTTTTGCTGCGCTGTTGATTTGGGATGACGGTCATCAACGCCGGGCGCTCTATTCCATCCAATGGCTTGATAGTCATCTTCGCCAACCCCATCAATGCCCCAGTATTCCCTGCACTCACGCAAGCTTCGGCTTCGCCGTTTTTAACCAGTTCCAATGCTATGCGCATGGAAGTACCACGGCTGGCACGGATAGCTTGTGAGGGTTTAGCATCGCCAGCAATAACATGCTCAGCGGCGATTACCTGTAACCTTTCCAGCAACAAAGGATCGGCATTAACAAGTAACGGAGTGATGGTGTCGGGGTTCCCGACCAGCAGGAGTTTAAGCTGTGGATTAGAGGCCAGTGCCTGCAATGAAGCAGGCACTGTGACGCAGGGACCGAAGTCCCCACCCATTGCATCTAACGCTAGGGTTAGACAAGTCAAGGTATCGCCTTGCTAAAGATTAGCAAGTACTACTCAGCCGATAACCTTGCGGCCGCGGTAGAAACCGTCGGCTGTGATGTGGTGACGCAGGTGAGTTTCACCGGAAGTTTTGTCCACAGACAGAGTGGCAGTGGTCAGCGCATCGTGTGAACGGCGCATGCCACGTTTGGAACGAGTTGGTTTGTTCTGTTGTACGGCCATTGACCTTACTCCTTAATTACTTTCTTTAAACTGGCTAATACGGCAAATGGATTAGGTTTCTCCGCCTCTTCAGGCAGTTTGCCAAATACCATGTCCGCCTCGGACACTTCACAGTGTTCAGAATCATGTACCGGAACGACAGGCAGTGAAAGAATAATTTCGTCTTCAATCATTGCCAGCAGATCAACTTCGCCAAATTCGTCGACTTCGATCGGCTCGTACGCTTCCGGTAATGCTTCAGCCTGCTCATCATTGACGATCGGGCTAAAACAATACGTTGTATGAACATGGTGTGCAAACGTGTTACCACAGCGCTGACACATCAATGTTACATCGACGTCTGCATGACCTGTAATAACCGCCAGGCGCTGATTATCGATATTAAACGATAATGAGGCCACGACATCGCTGTCCACACTTACCACTGAGTCGGCTACACGTGTAACCTGCTCAGGTGAATAGATACCTGCGTAATCTAAACGTTTCTGAGCGGTACGAACCGCATCAATGGTCAGGGGTAATTTTACCTTTTGCATAGGGCGCGCATATTAACTTTGTAACGACATAGAGTCAAAGAAAAAGGCCTTTTTACCGCACCTTTCACCAATATTCGCTTCCGAAGCGGTAGACAGTTTAAAATGCCTGATAAAATTACGCTACGATTTATGGAAAATATTATGCCGCAACTGGTTCTTGCCTCAACATCATCTTATCGCCGTGCGCTGCTGGAAAAGCTGCAATTACCCTTTATTACTGATGCACCAGACGCAGATGAGACCCCATTACCCGCAGAAACCGCCAGTGCGTTGGTGCAACGATTAGCCTTGGCTAAGGCCAAAGCGTTGGCAGCACGTTATCCGCAGCATTTAATTATCGGCTCTGACCAAGTCTGTGTTATTAACGGAGAAATTGTTGGAAAACCGCATAACCATACAAATGCAGTCAAACAATTAGAACAAGCCAGCGGTCAATGTGTCACTTTTTATACTGGACTGGTGCTGCTAAATACAGCAACAGAAAGTCATAATTGTCTTTGCGAGACATTTGATGTTTATTTCCGCACGTTAAGCAAAGCAGAAATTGAAGGCTATTTAGTACGGGAACAACCGTGGAATTGTGCGGGTAGTTTTAAAAGTGAAGGTTTGGGGATTACATTATTTGATAGGTTATCAGGCCGCGATCCAAATACGCTCATCGGCCTGCCATTAATTGCCCTCACCCAAATGTTGATTGAGCAAGGGCTGAATCCATTACTGGTAAAATGACCGTTTTTTAAACTGCGGCTTTTTTACGTAATACCGACAGGCAATGGCGCAACTGATTATCTAATGGTGCTTCAATGCGCATTGTCTCTCCGGTATTAGGATGCTCAAAACGCAGGGCCGCCGCATGCAGGAACAAACGGTGTAGACCGGTCCCTTGCAATTGCTGATCAAATTCACGGTCGCCGTAACGATCATCAAAGGCAATCGGGTGGCCAGCATGCAGGGCATGAACACGAATTTGGTGTGTCCGGCCAGTAATGGGGCTGGCTTTGACCAACGTAGCATGTTCAAAACGTTCTTCTATTTTAAAGCGCGTTTCTGAGGGTTTGCCTTCGCTGCTGACTTTCACCATGCGCTCGCCACTCTGCATAATATTTTTAAGCAAAGGTGCCTGTACCGCTTTGCAATGAGGTTGCCATTGACCACGCACTAACGCTAAATAGTCTTTCTGCATTCCTTTCAAACGCAACTGTTCATGCAACGAACGTAAAGCCGAGCGTTTTTTGGCGACCAACAACACACCGGAAGTATCGCGGTCAAGGCGGTGGACCAATTCCAGGAAGCGAGCCTCCGGGCGCAATGCCCGCAATGCTTCAATAACGCCAAAACTCAAACCGCTGCCGCCATGCACCGCAGTGCCAGAAGGTTTGTTCAGCACTAACAGATAGTCATCTTCAAATAAAATGCACTCGGCCAGCGCGGCAACTTTATCAAGTTTAGCTGATACCTGAATCTCTTCGCGCTCAGCAACACGTACCGGCGGTACACGCACCACATCACCGTCAACCAGTTTATATTCTGGCTTAATACGCCCTTTATTAACGCGGACCTCACCTTTGCGAACGATTCGGTAGATCATACTCTTTGGCACACCTTTCAATTTAGTGAGCAAAAAGTTATCGATCCGCTGACCCGCTTCGTCGGCAGAAATGGTGATTAATTGTACTACTGGATTATTCGTTTTCATGGGGCGCGATTCTAAATACACCGAGGAATTAGCGCCACCCCTTTTTATGTGCTTAACTGTGAATCTGGCTATTTAAAGATAACGTTTGCGTGCATTTATTGTTTAATAAGACAACGATAGCCGTCAACACTGTGAAAACAGTAAAAGAATCTTTACGTAGGTAGGTAAAGTCATCTTGCTATATCAGTGTCAGCAATGGAATAATGTGATTAATTCTGCGTTGATTCTCGTTAGACCAAGAGACTAGTGGAATAATAAACTTTGCCTGATCACACAAAAACGCAGCAATGGCGTAAGACGTAATGTGAAATCAAGCAATTAGCGGGCTGCGGGTTGCAGCTTGGTCGGCAAGTGGGTAAAGCTCTGTTGTCTTATATTCAGAAGCTGCCCTTTATATAAAAGCGCTGTTTTTCAGAAAGAAACACAGGCTTACCGAAATAATGCGCCCCTATGCAGGCGACAACCGTGAGGTTGACGGCTTTGCTAGAAGACTCGGGGTCATCGGTTTACCCGACCATGAGGTTATTTTGCCCGCAGTTCTAATGACAATGTAAAAATAACGAGTAAGTTAAAGATGAAAAGAATGTTGATTAACGCAACTCAGCAAGAAGAGTTGCGTGTTGCCCTTGTAGATGGACAGCGGCTGTATGATTTGGATATTGAAAGCCCAGGTCATGAACAGAAAAAAGCGAATATTTACAAAGGCAAAATCACCCGAATCGAACCCAGTCTGGAAGCCGCTTTTGTTGATTACGGCGCTGAACGACATGGTTTCCTCCCACTAAAAGAAATTTCTCGCGAATATTTCCCTAGTAATTATTCCTCCCATGGCCGCCCAAACATCAAAGATGTGCTGCGCGAAGGCCAGGAAGTTATTGTTCAGGTTGATAAAGAAGAGCGCGGTAATAAAGGTGCTGCACTGACGACGTTTATCAGTCTGGCCGGTAGTTATTTAGTTCTGATGCCAAACAACCCACGTGCCGGTGGTATTTCTCGCCGCATCGAAGGTGATGACCGTACTGAACTGAAAGAAGCCTTATCCTCCCTGCAATTGCCTGATGGCATGGGTCTGATTGTGCGTACCGCAGGTGTTGGTAAATCTGCTGATGCGCTGCAATGGGACTTATCATTCCGTCTTAAGCACTGGGATGCGATAAAAAAAGCCGCTGAAGGTCGCCCTGCGCCATTCTTGATTCATCAGGAAAGTAACGTGATTGTCCGTGCTTTCCGTGATTATCTGCGCCCGGACATCGGCGAAATCCTGATCGATAACCCAAAAGTTCTCGAACTGGCTAAAGAGCATATCGCTGCACTGGGTCGCCCTGATTTCAGCAGCAAAATCAAATTGTATAGTGGTGAAATTCCATTATTCAGCCACTACCAGATTGAGTCACAGATTGAATCTGCATTCCAACGTGAAGTGCGTCTGCCTTCCGGTGGCTCTATCGTTATCGATACCACAGAAGCCTTGACCGCGATTGATATCAACTCCGCGCGAGCAACTCGTGGTGGCGATATCGAAGAAACCGCTTTCAATACCAACCTTGAAGCGGCAGATGAAATTGCCCGTCAGTTACGTTTACGTGACTTGGGTGGCCTGATTGTTATCGACTTTATCGATATGACCCCGGTGCGCCACCAGCGTGAAGTGGAAAACCGGTTACGTGATGCCGTCCGTCAAGACCGCGCGCGTATCCAGATTGGCCGCATCTCACGCTTTGGTTTACTGGAAATGTCCCGTCAGCGCCTCAGCCCATCACTAGGTGAGTCGAGCCACCATGTGTGCCCACGCTGTAGCGGTACCGGTACCGTACGTGACAACGAATCTCTGTCACTTTCTATTCTGCGTTTGATTGAAGAAGAAGCGCTGAAAGAAAATACCCATGAAGTTCACGCGATTGTGCCGGTACAGATTGCCTCGTACCTGCTGAACGAAAAACGTGAATCCGTTAATGCCATCGAAAAACGCCAAGGCGGTGTACGTGCAGTGATCGTGCCAAACGATCAGATGCAAACCCCGCATTATTCGGTGCTGCGCGTCCGTAAAGGTGAAGAAGTTCCTTCTCTCAGCTATTTGCTGCCACAACTGCATGAAGCAGAAATGGCACAACCGCAGGAAGAAGCTGCTATTGAACGCAAACGTCCAGAACAACCGGCGCTGGCAACTTTCTCTCTACCAACTGAAGTGCCACCAGAAGCCACGCCTGCTACTGCGACGGTTAAGCCAACAGTGGCACCACAGGCTGCGGCATCAACAACGCCAGAGCAACCAGGCTTCTTTAGCCGTCTGTTCAGTGGCCTGAAGGGTATTTTCGCTGGTTCAGCAGAAGCTGAAGTCAAACCGGTTGAAGCTGAAAAAACTGAAACCAGCGAAAATCGCCGTAATGACCGCCGTAATCCTCGTCGTCAGAACAATGGCCGTAAAGATCGCAATGACCGCACACCACGTGAAGGTCGCGATAACTCAGGCCGTGACAACACCAATCGTGATAATTCCAATCGCGAAGGCCGTGAAGATCAGCGTCGCAACAAACGTCCTACTCAACAAGCTGCGGCACCACAGGCACAGACTGAAGTGGTTGATGCGGATAAAGCACAGCGTGAAGAGCAGCAGCCGCAGCGTCGTGGTGATCGTCAACGTCGTCGTCAAGATGACAAACGCCAGGCTCCACAAGATGTTAAAGCTAAAGTTGATGTTGCCGAGGTCAGTGTTGTAGAAGAGGTACAGCAGCCAGAGCAAGAAGAACGTCAACAGGTAATGCAGCGCCGTCAGCGTCGCCAATTGAATCAGAAAGTCCGTATTCAATCTGCCAATGATGAGCTGAATGTTTTGGAAAGTCCTGCTAGCGAGCCGGTGGCTAACATTGCCGCGCCAATCGTACAGGAAGAAGTGAAATTATTGCCACAAGCAACCCCTCAAGCTGATGATGACGTGGCTAACGATCGTAATGCCAATAATGAAAATGGCATGCCGCGTCGTTCTCGCCGTTCACCTCGCCATCTGCGTGTCAGTGGTCAGCGTCGTCGTCGCTATCGTGATGAACGTTACCCGACACAGTCTGCTATGCCTCTGGCGGGCGCTTTTGCCTCTCCAGAAATGGCATCGGGCAAAGTGTGGGTGCGTTACCCAGTAGCTCAACCGATCGAACAAGCCGCCTTTGTGGAAAATCCGGTTGAAGAGCAATTGCCTGTAGAGCAAGTGCAAGAAGTTGCAGTCGCCGCCGTTACTACTCCGATGATTGCAGCCCCTGTCGTCGTCGCTCCGGTTGTTACCACGGTTGCTGAAGTTGCCGCTCCGGCCCCAACCCCAGTAGCATCGCAGCATAAACCAGGCGGTTCTTCATCTTCAGCTGCAGCTGTACCTGGCCGCGCACCTGTGGTTGTCGAGCCAGCGATTGCTGTTGAAGCTGTAGCACCAGTGGCTGAAATTGCACCTGAAACTGAAGCCATCGCCGCAATTGCACCTGCTCCAACCGCGGTCGAGCCTGTAGTTGAAGAGACAGTAGTTGAAGAAACTGTAGCTGCGGAAACTGTGGTTGAAGAGACCATCGCGCCAGCAGCTGTAGTTGAAGAGACAACAGTTGAAGAGACGGCGGTTGAAGCCACTGTAGCGGAAGAAGTTGCAGTGGAAGAGACGGTTGTGGCAGCACCAGCACCAGAAGTTATTGCTGAAAAAGCCCCAGTTGAAGAAACCGCCGCGACTGAAACGCCAGTGGCAGAAGTTGCCGCTGAAGAGCAAATCGCGAGCGAAACTGTTGCAGAGAATGTGACTGAAGAAGCGAGTGTTACTGAACCAGTAACCGATGCCGCGCCAGTTGTCGTATCTCAACAGCCAGTGGTTGCTCAGCCTGACGGCGTGTTATTCAAGCACTATGCTTCAGCTCCAATGACTAAAGCTCCGGCACCTGATTATGCTCCGGCATCACCAGCCCAAGGCCATTGGGAACGTCCAGCCTTTGATTTTGCAGGTAAAGGCTCTGCGGGTGGTCATGCTGCAGCAACGCAGGCAACAGCACCAGCGACAAAACCACAATCGGTCGATTAATCGCCGCTTGAACAATACAAAAACCCGCCATCCGGCGGGTTTTTTATTTTGATGAGATTCTCAAGCAATCTGCTTCACTTTCTTTATCTCAATGCTCTCAAGCTTGCCTTCTATCGATTTGACAAACTCTTTGAAGTGCGCAGTTTTATTATGTTTTTCCAATGCTTCGTCAGATTCCCAGCGCTCGAAAAACACAAAAGAACCTGGTTTATCGCTTTCGGCATGGAGATCATATTGCAGATTTCCTTGCTCCTCACGGCTGGGTTCTATCACTTGATAAACCGCAGCTTTAACCGCAGCAGTAAATTCAGGTTTTGCCACTAAACTGGCGATGACACGGACTTCCATAGTTATTCTCCCATGTTATACATTCAATTAGCGTATTTGATGGCTAATTAATCGCTCACCCTGTCGGGCAAATTTTACCCCGAGCCCCTCTATAAGATGCCCTTTTTACATTGTTTTCAACTTAACCCTAACAATCAGATGCATCCTGAGCACTTTCCGCTTATCCTTAGACCCCGCCAGAAACAGCATAAAAACCCCGATATCTCATCATGACTGCGGAGCCCGTTGAATGACTGCACAATCTAACACCCTGAAAATTCGCCGCCCAGATGACTGGCATATTCACTTACGTGATGACGAAATGCTCAGTACCGTGCTGCCCTATACTTCCGAGGTGTTCGCCCGGGCCATCGTTATGCCAAATCTGACGCCACCGATTACCACAGTCGATAGCGCGATTGCTTACCGGGAACGTATTTTAGCGGCCACACCGGCGGGCCATAAATTCACGCCATTAATGACGTGCTACCTGACTAATACACTGAAAGCGAGTGAACTGACGCGTGGTTTTACAGAAGGCGTATTTACCGCAGCCAAGTTATACCCTGCCAACGCCACCACCAACTCAACGCACGGTGTATCAGATATTCCGGCAATTTATCCTCTGTTTGAACAAATGCAGAAGATCGGCATGCCATTGTTGATCCACGGTGAAGTGACGGATGCAGCAGTCGATATTTTTGATCGTGAAGCGCGTTTTATTGATCAAATTCTGGAACCGATTCGCCTTAATTTTCCTGAATTAAAGATTGTCTTTGAGCATATTACCACCAAAGACGCTGCCGATTATGTGCTGGCAGGCAATCGTTTCCTTGGGGCTACCATTACTCCACAGCACTTGATGTTTAATCGCAATCATATGTTGGTGGGTGGGATTCGCCCTCACCTGTTCTGCTTACCCATACTGAAACGTGGTACTCACCAAGCGGCATTGCGCCAAGCGGTGGCCAGCGGTTCTGAGCGTTTCTTCCTTGGAACTGACTCTGCACCTCATGCCAAACATCGTAAAGAGTCTTCTTGCGGCTGTGCCGGTGTCTTCAATGCACCATCTGCGTTACCGGCTTACGCCACCGTGTTTGAAGAGATGCATGCATTGCAACATTTGGAAGCTTTCTGTTCCTTAAATGGCCCACGCTTCTATAACCTGCCTGTTAACGAAGATTTTGTTGAGTTGGTTCGGACTCCGTTCCAACAACCAGAAGAAATCCCATTGGGAAATGAATCAATTATTCCTTTCCTCGCTGGCCAAACTATCAATTGGTCAGTAAAAGCCTAATAATTTTCACTGTGGGGAAGCGCCCTTCTCTACAGTAAAATTTTTTATCTCTGCTAGTTGCGGCCTGAATATTTATACTGTATAAATAAACAGTATAAATATTCGGAGGGCCAAATATGCGTGTTGAAGTCAGTATTGATAAAAGAAACCCATTACCCGCAGGTGCTATCGAAGCGCTAACTCATGAATTGAGTAAACGACTGAATACCAAATTTCCGGACACCAGTACCGCCGTACAAGTGCGCTATGCGGGTGCTAATAATCTGTCTGTTTTAGGCGGAGCCAAAACAGATAAAGATCTAATCTCTGAAATATTACAAGAAATATGGGAAAGCGCTGACGATTGGTTTGATGCAGAGTAACCCACAGTAATGCTGTTTTGCCGGGGAGTCGCTCCTCGGCTTTTTTATATACATATTTAAACTGCGCATTGTTATTTTCTTCTTGTCACTTTCCTCGTCGCTTAATTAATCATCAGAAAATAAATAATTTGTAAAGATCTGTGGATAATCTCCAAATTTAGCGGCGGTTGCGTATACTAAAAAAGCTCACTCAGTATTGAGCCGCATTGATCCTCGTTAGTCACTCCAGTCAGTAACTACTATATAAGGGGTCTTTATGGACAGAAATGATGAAGTTATCCAGACTCACCCGCTCGTAGGTTGGGATATCAGCACTGTAGATGCATATGACGCGATGATGATACGTCTTCATTACCTGTCTTCCATGGATCAACCGCCAGAAGATGCACTCGTTGATAGAACACTCTGGCTGACGACTGATGTTGCACGCCAATTAATAAATATCTTAGAAGCAGGCATTGCTAAAATTGAGTCATCAGAATATCAAGATTTGGATTATCGTAAGCATTAATTCTTTATGCCAGTTCATTTTCAGCGTTGTAAAAAGGCACCCGTGAATATCACTTGGTGCCTTTTTATTAACCGCTTCCACCCTAATATGGCTAACATCCCTTTTTCTCCTCTAAGTCCCGTGTTATTACTATCGTTTTAATTTTTATCGCTCGTTGCTAGCTTTCATTTTAATATCTCTGTTCAATGCCACGATAAAGATATGCGGCAAATCAGAGAGTGCTAAATAAGGCCTGCAGTGATATTCCCCAAGGTGGAAAATATGGACTACGATTTGATTGTCATTGGTAGCGGCTCTGTTGGCTCTGCCGCAGGTTACTACGCCTCACAAGCCGGTTTAAAGGTGTTGATGATTGACAGTGCAATGCCACCACATCAAACGGGAAGTCACCATGGCGATACCAGAATCATTCGCCATGCTTATGGTGAAGGCGAGAAATATGTTCCCTTAGTATTACGCGCCCAAGCCTTGTGGAATCAACTGTCGTCCCAAACAGGTGAAAAGTTATTCCAGGACTGTGGCGTGCTCAATTTGGGGCCAGATGATTCGCTTTTCCTGCAAAATGCCCAACACAGCGCCCAACAATATAATTTGCCAGTAGAAACCTTAAGTGCAACACAGGTGCGTGAAAAGTGGCCAGTGTTTACCGTGCCGGACAATTATATTGGTGTGTTCGAACCGCAAGCGGGTTTTCTGCGTTCTGAATTAGCCATAAAAACCCTGATCAAAGCCGTGACTGACGCCGGTTGTGGCATTCTCTTCAACTGCCCTGTCACTGCGATTGAGCCGTTAGATGACGGTGTCGATGTCGTGACCATAGATGGCACCTACAGTGCCCGTAAAGTGGTTGTTACCGCTGGGACTTGGGTCAAAGAGCTGCTACCAGAGTTGCCGGTGACAGCAGTGCGCAAAGTCTTTTCCTGGCATCATGCCGATGGTCGCTACAGTGAAAATAACCATTTCCCAGCATTCACCGTCGAAACTCCGGATAATATCCACTATTACGGTTTCCCTTCACAAAATGATGAGCTAAAACTCGGTAAGCACAATGGTGGACAACCCATTGAATCTGCCGCGCAGCGGAAACCTTTCGGCAGTTATGCCGAAGATGGCACTGAAGTTTTTGGCTTTTTACGCAATTTTTTACCTGGCGTTGGCGTCTGCCTCCGTGGAGCCGCCTGCAGTTATGATATGAGCCCTGATGAAGATTTCATCATCGATACCTTACCTGATAACCCCAATATCATGGTGGTAACTGGCTTAAGTGGTCATGGCTTTAAATTTGCCACTGCTCTGGGTGAAGTCGCAGCGCTATTTGCACAAGACAAAGCCTCGCCTATTGATATTTCAGCATTTTCCTTGTCTCGCTTTGCGAGTTTGTAGTATCAGTACGCACAAATTATTCTCATGACGCCTGCCGATGACCATTTCTATTTCAAATGAGTCATCGGTATTTTATTCAATTTGCTGACATTTTCTTTTTAGTGTGAAATACTGCTATTCAAATTATTATCAGGTAGTTTATTCGTTATATCCGCAAAAAAACCTCGTAAATCCCGAATTGACGTCTTAGTCGTCAGGGGATTACCTTATCCTTGTATGCAGTCAGGTATGGTTGCTGTTAGACAAGGATGTATGTCACATGAAAATATTAATTATCGACGAATGCTTTTATACCCGTTCTGGGGTAAATACTTATTTAAATAACGCTATATCTCTTAATTTAATGGATGTGCCTACCGTTGCCCAGGCAACATTGGCTATTCACGATTTTAATCCTGAGATAATAATTGTTAATCTTACGCAATATTGTCGATTCGGTGGACATTGCCCTTTATTAGAGAAATTTATCAGTTGCTGTAGTAGTGCAAAGGTTTATATTTATCTGGATGCATCATACCCATTTAGTGAAACACCTATTCCTCTTACTGATTCAGTCTCAATCCTGGCTAAAAGGCATTTGCCTGAGCTATTAAAAATGTTATCTGGCTCTTCAGATGATATCGGTGAAGAACTCCCATCATGCTCCTCATCACTGTTCAGCCCGCAAGAACATAAAGTCATGTGTTATTGGATGACAGAAATGCCTAATTATCGTATCGCTAGAAAGTTGAATATTAGCGACAGCACAGTTTACTCACACAAACGTCATATCACCGAGAAAATAAAAGTCAGAAATCGTCTGGAACTGTGTTTTATTTATAACGTCTTTAAGTATTTATACTGAGGTTATTTATATAACCAAGTCGTCTTCTATAAAAAACATGACAGAATTAATTGATAAATGACCTTGGCGAGTGAATGTAGCTAACCCCCTGCAATTTCAGGTTCGAAGAGTATATAATGGGGGATAATTTTAGCCGCAGGCAGTCGCATGTTAAATAAATTGCTCTCAATGGTTATCAATAATGTGCGGGAGCATCTGGTGCTCTATATCTGCTTATGGCTGATTCTGCTAGCACTAGATATTTATTTCTTTTTCTATTAATTCAGGCTTCCAACATCTTACTTATTTTCAGTCAGGGCCAGCAGATATCCATCTATCTGTGGCCCTTTTCGGCTTAAGCTCGCATTATCAGCTAACTTTATCCGACTCGATTTTAGCCGGTTTACCATCACTCAGTAACACCGCAAATTTATAACCGGCAGGCGTTAACTCAAGTGCAATCTTGACAATAATAGTCAAAGGTACTGAAAGCAACATACCTACCGGCCCCAATAGCCATCCCCAGAAAATTAACGATAGGAACACCACCAGCGTTGATAAACCTAAACCCCGCCCCATCATCCGTGGGTCAATGATGTTACCGCCAATCAAGTTAATGAGAATATAACCGCAGGTAACGGCAAACGCATCGGCAAAACCGTTAAAGAGTAAGGCTTGAATGATGGGCGGAATGGCGGCTAATACTGACCCGATATTGGGAATGTAATTCAAAACGAAAGCCAGTAACCCCCACAGGAAAGCAAACCTCACCCCCATCGCCGCCAGGAATAACCAAATAACAATCCCTGTTGCAATGCTAATAATGGTCTTAATGACCAGATAATGTGTCACGCCATTCAGTGCGCGTTTGAGAATCGCATTGCCTTTTTCTGGATTATCAAACATCAACTGCATTTTATAAGGCAGGCGTTCCACTTCAAATAACATAAAGACCACGGTCATTAGCAGCAAGAACGTGCTAGCCATAGCACCAGACAAGTGGCTAAGCAGGCGGGTAATAAAGTTCATGGCGGTACTGGGATCGACATGCTTCATAATGTCATCCACCGAGAACTCAATATTAAAGCGCATTGAGAATTCTTGCAGATCGCGCATTTTCTCCAGCATCATGCCGCGATATTGCGGTAATGAGCGGGCAAATTCATTGAGTGAAGAACCTAAGCGACTAAAGAGTAATGCCATCAGTAATACAATAATGGTGACTAATAAGACAATCGCCAATGTTCGGGGGATTTTTATTCTCTGTAATAATTTAACCAAAGGGTTCAATACGATAGCGAGGAAGATCGCCAATAAAAACGGCACTACAATAGGTGATGCGGCCTTAATTCCAGCCATAATCACTACCAGCATTGCCAACATTGCAACTAACCGTAAACCTTGGTTACTTACCACAGGTGTTGTCATTATCAATCCTTGTATTGGAACCGCCACCGCTCAAAATGGCAAAAAAAAGACGCTACCGGATAAAATAACCGACAACGTCTTATTTTAATAGCACAGCCAGCAGGTTAAGTGATGTATTTCCTTTCAACCTCAAGTTGCAGCAGTGTTAGCTGCAATACCGATAACTTTAGGTATGATTATTTCTTGTCTGTGCTGTTATCTGGCACTGGAATATGCATTGTTGTTTGTAGCAATCCCTTCGACTTATTAAAAATCTTAATGCCATTTTCGCGCCCTGCCCGGCGAGAACGTTGTTCTTCCTGCGGCAGCTGCAATTCTTCCTGGCAAATCTCGCTACAACAACCTTCGAATTTTGCCGCACAACTTGGGCACTGAATAAACAGTAAGTGGCAACCATCATTCTTACAGTTAGTGTGTGTATCACATGCCGTTCCACACTGATGGCAATGCGCAATCACATCCTCAGAGATCCGCTCGCCCATCCGCTCATCAAACACAAAGTTTTTACCGATAAATTTCAGCGGCAACCCCTGTTCTTTGGCTTTACGGGCATATTCAATAATCCCGCCTTCAACGTGATAGACGTTTTTGAAGCCATTATGCAGCATATAAGCACTGGCTTTTTCGCAGCGAATCCCGCCGGTGCAATACATAACAATATTCTTATCTTTGTCATGTTGGAGCATATCGACCGCCATAGGCAGTTGCTCGCGGAAGGTATCTGATGGCACTTCTATCGCGTTTTCGAAATGACCCACTTCGTATTCATAGTGATTACGCATGTCGACAAATAGGGTATCAGGGTCATCAATCATCTGATTAACCTGATCGGCCTTCAAATAGTGCCCGATATTGCTGGGATCGAAACTGTCATCATCGATACCATCAGCCACAATACGTTCGCGAACCTTCATGCGCAGCACCCAAAATGACTTACCGTCATCTTCATGAGCAACATTTAGCCGTACTTGGTTCAACGCCGGATGTGAAGCAAACAGCGCGACTTTAAATTCGTCATAGCGATTAGCGGGTACGCTAATTTGTGCATTAATCCCCTCTTTTGCCACATAAACCCGGCCAAAAACACCGAGCTTAACAAATTGGCTATAGAGGTTATCGCGGAAGGCTTTTGCATCTTCCAACGTGAAATATTTATAAAAAGAAACTGTGGTACGCGGTTCGGTTTCAGCCAACATGCGCGCTTTAAGTTCCTCATTAGAAATTCGGTTATGTAACACTGGCATGGTGTACGTTCCTGTTTTTCAGAGAGGTTACTGATAATAGTTTATTACTGCTCAATGGGTTACGTAACTACGTAAACAGCTAACCACGGTAAATCATCGCGCAATAGAACTGATATTCTGGCACCGGTCACCCCGTGCGGCACATATAATACCCGAAACATCGCCATCACACATCTTTAGCGTTTTTTGCCATAGAGCAAAACTTGACGCCAACGGTAATTACCGATATTCCTGTTTTATTCCTTTCAGCGCTAATGAGTAAAATAATGCGCGCGATTTGTTATGGTCTTGCCGCTTCGTTGTTTTTTGCTTTTACTTTTATTCTTAATCGCGCCATGGATCTCGGTGGGGGGAGCTGGGTTTGGAGCGCCGCACTGCGTTTTATTTTTATGGCCCCCATGTTGTTGTTATTGGTATTGCTGCGCGGCCAGCTAGTACAAAGTCTGCACCATTTATACCAATATTGGCCGGGCTATCTGCTGTGGAGCACAGTCGGTTTCGGGCTATTCTATGCCTCACTCAGCCTGGCGGGTGCTTATGGCGAGGGCTGGCTGGTTGCCGGTTCTTGGCAAATAACCATTATTGCTGGCTCTCTGTTGATCCCACTTTTTAAGCAACCAATATCGACTCCTGCTGGCTTACAACGGGTGCGAGGGAAAATCCCCTTTAAAGACCTGCGCTGGTCACTGTTGATTCTCCTCGGCGTAGCATTAATGCAGTGGCAACATGCCCAAACACTCAGCCTACAACAAACTTTATGGTGTATTTTGCCGGTAACTTTGGCGGCATTTATGTATCCATTAGGTAATCGCAAAATGATGGATATCTGCCAAGGCGATGTGGATACCTTACAGCGGGTGCTCAATATGACCCTCGCCAGTTTACCTTTTTGGTTGTTGCTGTCGTACTACGGTTGGTCACAGACCGGTTGGCCGTCAGCGGCACAAATCAACCAATCCTTGCTGGTCGCGTTGTTCTCTGGCGTCATCGCCACTTTGCTGTTTTTTGCCGCCACCAATCTGGTTAAAAAAGATTATTCGAAACTGGCGGCGGTGGAAGCCACCCAATCCGGGGAAGTGCTGTTTGCTTTACTTGGCGAGATGCTTTGGCTGGCAGCGCCACTGCCGACGGGGTTATCGCTGTTGGGGATGGGATTAGTGATGGTAGGAATGATTGTGCACAGTATCGCGCCATTCATTGGCCGCCGGGCGGCTTTTAAAGCTCCAGTGACTATTTGCCGCGAGGAGCGCGATCAGTAAAACCGGAGGCGACAACCCCCGCCAGCAGTGCAATGGCGGCCGCAATCAGTAATGATTTGCTCTGCCAATCGGCACCGAAGTAGCCCAACAGACCGCCAAGTACCAGTAAGCTGGCACTGAGTTTCGCCACTGACATTGGCTGTTTTCCCGTAATTATTAGCATCGCTAATTTATACACTGAAAACATCCTGATTTAGAAATAATAAATCCCTCTTTAACTGCGAGGGATTTATACACACTCATGACAAAGCCACCACTCGATGCTGCCGCCCGACTAGAAATTCATGTCCATTAGCTTATCAATTGTAATTTGGCCGGTAACCCCTGCCGCACCGCCGCGCCGCTCACCCAATCCAGCCAAGTGTTAGGCACTTCGCGCGTTGGATCAGTAAAACCTAAATCATTCAAATTGGTTCCTTGACCAATGCGCGGGTCTGCCGCCATTTTTACCCCATCCAGTAAATGGGTTCTGGCCCCCATTTCACGATGTCCATAACCATGCTCAATAGCAACAACACCCGGCATTACGCCATCCAATAAACTGACCTGAACTTCCATCTGGCCCCCCGGTGTCATCAGTTGCACCACATCACCGTGTTGTATCCCATAGCGGCGGGCATCAGACGGATTAATCGCCACCAAATTGGTCGCTTTAACCGCCCGTAAGCGCTCAATCATCGCGGTAGAGCTGCTCATCAGATGGGATTTAAACGACATCAAGCGCAGTGGCCAGTCCGTCGCCGGGTAATGTTCAAACACATCCGAGCCATCAGCCAGACGAGGAGGATACCAAGTCGGGCAGCCGCTATAGCGCTCACCGGTAATGGCATGATGATGTTTCGCTACATTCTCATTCCAGATTTGCAGGGGTTTTTTCCATTGCGGGCCGGTGGCATCGCCATTCCAACTTTTCTCGTAAGGAGCAAAGCGCCCGCCACGCGCCAACAAATACGCCACTCGGCGCTGCTCATCAGCTTGTAAACTCTGTTGCAAAGCGGGCCATAAACGATCCACACCGGTTAGCCGCAGTTCATCATCTACTGCTGGTGGCAGTGGTTTTTCACCACCATAAGCAATATTCGCCGCCGCCCGTAAGTAATAATCTTCTGCCCGATCCAGCGACAAATAATTACCTTGGTTGTCTTGCATCGCATTGGCACCAAAGCCCGGTAATTGCAGGGCTTTGGCCACCGCAATCAAGAAGCTTTCCATTGCCACCGGCTCGCCCTGCGCAGTGCGAGCAGTGCGCGACTCGACCACCGGCCACCGGGCAGTACTGGCTTTTACCAACACTCCGGCCCAAGGTGCACTGAATCCCCAGCTCTCGAAATTGTGGGTATCCGGCACGATATAATCCGCCAAGGCGGTGGTTTCATTCATAAAAGCATCAATGGCGATAAACAGCGGTAACTGACGCGGATCTTGCAGTTTTTCCTCAATCAGATTGCGCAAACCCGCGACCCCATACAGCGGGTTGGTCATATGGCTTATCCAAGCTTTCAAGGGATAAGGATAACCTGCCAGTGCCGGAGCTAGCTGTTCAGTTAATTGCCCGCCGACAAAGGGATACCACGGCCCACGAGCCGGATAACCCGGCTGGCCTTGCTGAATTTTTTGCTGATACTCTTCTGATTTTTCATAAGGTTGCTTGCTGCGCGATAGCGGTAAACCTTTTGGCTTCACCATGCCGGTGAAGGTTGCCAGTTGGTAGCGCGGCCCATCAGCAAAACCATCAAATTTGCCGCCACCGACCGACACCCCCCCTTTCAGGTTTAGGTTGCCAATCATCGCATTCAGCATCATGACGGCCCAAGTGGTATAAAAACCATTGCCGCCCATCATGCCGCCATGAGAAATCACCGCCGCCTGACGCTGATAAGCTGTGAACTCGCGCGCCAAGCCGATAATCGTGGTTTCCGGCACGCCGCATTGCTGACTGTATTGCGCCAGTGAAAAGCGGGCGGCAGCTTGCTGGAGGCATGCCATACCCGATTGCACATTAACACTTTGCCCATCATGCAAAGTGACTTGCCGCGTGACGAACAGCTCCGCTTGTAGTGCTTGTGCCGCCGGTTGTAAGGTGCCATCAGTCGCTTGGACTAATATCGGGCTTTCTTCTCCCTCGGCCACTGGCTCGCCACTTAGCTGGCTAGCCCGCAGAAACTGCCCTGCCAATGGATGCGTTTCGGTGGTGATAACCAAGTGGCTGGCATTGGTCCAACTGCGTTCACCAGCCGCTTGCATTGCGGCCTCTCCGGGCAGCGCCAGATAGCTGCGATTAAAGCGATTTTGTTCGATAATCCAGTGGAGCATCCCCATCGCCAGCGCCGCATCGGTGCCGGGCAGTACTGGCACCCAGCGGTTATGCTGATTAGCCAAGGTGGTGGTGAGCGGCAAGGCGGGCGCGACGACCACATAGTTAAAGTCATCGCGTTGGCGGGCATTGGCTAGCTGACGCCCTTGGCGTTTAAATGGGTTACCCGATTGCGCCGGTGAGGTGCCCAAAAACAGCGCAAAACGCACGTTATCCCAATCGGGCTTAACATGGGCATTTTTGTCTAAATCCCCCATCAGCGCGCCAGAACCGGCACGATAAGCCAGCCCACAATAGGCACCGTGGCTGCCCAGGTTTTTAGTGCCAAATGCCTGGTTAGCAAAGCGCTGGATAAAAGCATCGCGCCCATCATCACCGGCATTGGTCACCAGCAACTGATTCGCTTTCGGCCCGAGCGACGGCTGCTTCGCATCAATGGGGGTGACTAAATCACGGATCGCCCGCAGCCCCTCAACCGGCCCCTCGCCGAATAGATCACCGCCGTCAGTGACCTCGGCCACTAATTGTTCAAAACTAATACGCTGCCATTGGCCACTGCCCCGTGGCCCAACCCGCTTCATCGGCTTAGTGATGCGATACGGACTATCGACCCCCTCCAGCAAAGTCGCGCCTCTGGCACAGGCGGTTGAACGCCCGGCCAGACCTTGCTCGCCGCCCAACCGTTGCAGCGCCTCACTCAGAGGTAACTGATAAGGGAAATGGTGGTCATGAGATAAGGGATGATAAGGGTTGCCAGCGATGCGCAAGATTTTATTCTGTTGGGTATCAACACGCACTCGCAAGCCACACAGAGTCCAGCAGCCGAAACACTGAGTCATCGAAACCGCCTGTTGCGGATTGGCCTGCCACTGTTGCCCCACCCTCCCTTCGAGCGGCAAAGCATTGGCACTGATAGGGTCAAGAGTGAGCTTTCCCGCACTGCCATCCATCAGCCCGGCCAATGTTTTTCGTGCCACGGCATGATAGCTGGCACCAAATGCCACCACGCCCCCCAAGGCCAGACTGCCTTTTAACCATTGACGCCGTGTGGACTTAGCCATGATGTATTTCCCCTTCAGCTCGGTTTGCGCCTGATACTTTTTGCTCAAGCCATCTGACACTTTCACGGATAGCAATGATTGCTGCTACCCATAATCCGAAAGTGCCGATAATTGCCAGCAATCCTTCACTGCCGAGCGGCAGGGAATAAGGATTAGCTAACACGTTGTATTTAGGCAATGTTTGCGTTTGCATCAGCAGCAACCACCGCACCGACCAGCATAATGTCAAGGCGACTACGACCTGTATCGCCACCACGAAGACCGGTAATCTCTTATTCCACATCAATAAGGCCAGCCCGAACAGTGCCAACCACAACATGAGTGGGAATGCGGCGGTGAGCGGGGACTGAACCGCCCACTGACGTAAAGCTTGCGCTGAAGGATTATCACCACTGGCCCACAGCAGAGTAACCAGCGCCAGTAGCGCTAAGTTTGCGAATTGCCAACCGGCCAGTGATGGTTGATATTGCGGCGCCCGCCATAACCACATTGCCAACAAGGGCGGGATGGACTGACAAGCAGTCAGGAAAATAAACAGCGGTAGCCACCAACTGAACCACAGCGGCTGGGCGCGTAATACCGATACCTCGCGGCCGGTATAAAGCAAAATACTGATAGCAGAAAGTGCACCAAGCAGCGCTAATCCACTGAGTAACCGCGGCAAAGGTTTTGCTTTCAGTCGGCTATAAATCAGTGCCAGAAAATAACCCACGACACAAAGACTAAACAGCGGCAAAAAGAGGGAACCCCATGACATCCACGACCACGGAGTAAAGTGCACGTAAAAATGCCAGACGCGCGCGGGTTGATGCAGGTCCGCATTAAGTGCCAATGGCGCCACCACCACCGCAGTGACGGCCAGCATCAGCGCGGCGAACTCCAGTTGACTTTGTTGCGCGGATAAGACCCCCCGGCGCGCCAGCATCCGCTGCCCACCGGCAAATAATACCGCCCCACATGCCAAGCCAATAAAGAAGAAATACTGCACCGCCCACGGCAACCAGGCGATATCTTGTGGCCGAGCTAAAATTTCGCGGATCATAGGTGGACCTCCTGCCAGAGTGCGGGCTGGCCCTGTAATGGGCGCGTAAATACCTCGTCTAATCCGAGATAAAATACCTGCGGATGAGTACCTTGTTCCGGTTTCAACACTTTGATGTCAACGGCATGCTCTAACAGCATTTTACGTAATGTGCTGTTGCCATCACGTAAGTCCCCAATAATTCGCGCCCCACCGACGCAGGACTCCACACAGGCAGGCAATAGCCCGGCATCAAGACGATGAACACAAAAAGTGCATTTATCGGCAGTTTGAGTGCTGTGGTTGATAAAGCGCGCTTCATAAGGGCAGGCCTGCACACAATAGGCACACCCCACGCAGCGGGTATTATCGATAACCACAATGCCATCTTGCCGCTGATAAGTGGCTTGCACCGGGCAAACCGGCACGCAAGGCGGGTTGTCACAGTGATTGCACAGGCGAGGTAGCAATACGTTAGTCACACTTTCAGCACCCGATAATGCAATCTGATACTGATTGACCGTGGTGCGGAACTGGCCCTGTGGCAGTTGGTTTTCAATGGCGCAACTGACAGTACAGGCTTGGCAGCCAATGCAGCGGCGCAAATCAATCAACATGGCATAACGCCGTTTGATATCACCGTGTTTTCGTATCGGCTCCATCTGCCAGCCAGCATCTGCCAGTGGTACCAGCGCAGCTCCGGCGGTTAATACGCCCAGTCGCTGTAGAAATGCTCTTTTCCCTTGGTCCATTTTTCTTCTCATCTTTCTAATAAGAATCTTCTTGGTAAAGGGATTGTAGAAATTGATAAACAGAAGCCCTATTGTGGTTTTCCACATTCCCTTTAGGGACTTGATCCAGGACAATTGCGCACCGCGATCGGGATCATAAAAAGGAACATGCATGAACTTCAGAGTACTGGCGATAATGCTGTGGTTGTGTGTTTCTACCGCTGATGCCCGAGATTGGACGATTGGTGTTTTGGCATTACGCGGGGATGCGCAGGCGCAAGCCCATTGGCAACCGCTGGTCGACAGTCTGAATCAACAATTACCGGAGCAGCATTTTCAGTTATTGCCACTGGATTTATCGGCGATGAAAAGCGCCGTGGAGCAGAACCAAATTGATTTTCTGCTCACCAACCCGGCGCAGTATGTACAGATTGATAATCACTATCCCCTGCGCTGGCTGGTTTCTTTACGTTCCAGCCATGAACCGGATGGCACCAGCCGTAATGTGATTGGCAGTGTCATTCTGGTGCGTGCAGACAGCGACATTCATTCGCCACAGGCTCTTGTCGGTAAGCGCGTCGGTGCCGTTTCCCCCGAGGCCTTTGGCGGTTATTTATTGGGATACAAAGCGTTACGCGATGTAGGGCTGCAACCCGAGCAGGATTTTAAGTTACATTTCACCGGCTTCCCGGTTGATGCTTTGATTTATCTCCTGCGCGACCGCGCAATTTCCGCTGCCATCGTTCCTACTTGCTTGTTGGAAGATATGCAAGCCGAGGGGCTAGTCCATGCAAGCGACTTTCGGCCATTGCTGGCAAAACAGCCAGCTATCCCCTGTATTACCAGCACCGAACTGTACCCTAATTGGTCATTTGCCGCGCTCGCGCAGGTTCCTGATCAGCTCGCCGATAATGTAACGCGGATTTTGCTTAACCCCGCGAACAGCCAAGCCCCACAGTGGGGAGCGCCCTCGTCCACCAGTCAGGTAGAAAGTCTATTGCGCGCGGTGAACCAACACCCGCAACAGCCGCATTTTTGGCAGCAAGTTCTCGACTGGGCGCAACAACATCGGCTACTGATCGCCGTTATCACTCTGGTTTTACTGCTACTGGGAGCCAATCATATTTGGGTCGCTTTTTTGGTGCGCCGCCGCAGCCGCCAATTAGAGCAACTACACCAGCAACTACGTATCAGAGAAAGTGCGCTGGAACAGGCTCAGCGCCTGAGTATTCTCGGTGAAATGGCCTCGGGATTTGCGCATGAACTGAATCAACCGCTCAGTGCCATTCAGCACTATGCCGATGGCTGCGCCATTCGCCTGCAAAGGGAACAAGCCGGTCATCCATTGCTGCCGATTCTGGCGCAAATTAGCCAACAGGCCCAGCGCGGCGCCGACACCATTGCCAACCTGCGCCTATGGGCAGGAAAAACACCGGCGCAATCGCCAGCAACTCAAAGCATCACGGCAAACCAGCCGCTGCACGAACTGCTGCCGCATCTGTGGCAGTTATTGGGGGCTGAGCAGCACCAGCCACCTTGCCAGTTGCATACCGATATCCAACCACACATAAAGCTGAAGTTACCTCCGACACTGCTGGATCAGGTTTTGTGTAATCTGATAACCAACAGTTTGCAGGCCGGTGCCCGCCAGTTGTGGTTTAGTGCTCATCAACAAGCCGACGGGACGATACTGACCTTGCAAGATGATGCTGGCGGTTTAACCGCTGAACAACTCAGCCAACCCTTTACGCCGTTTCGCTCCACCAAGCGTGATGGCCTCGGCCTGGGATTGGTTATTTGCCAACGACTGATAAGCAGTCAGGGCGGAAATCTATCGCTACGTAACCCTATTGCTCCCAATGGTAATATCGGGCTGCAAGTGACACTGACCTTTCCCCTTAACCCAAGCAAGGAGCTGACTTTTGTCTCTGATTCATCTGGTTGATGACGATATTGCCGTCACTGATGCCTGCCGTTTTTTACTGGAAAGCCTGGGCTACAAAGTAAAGGTGTGGCATGACGGCGAACAATTTCTCGCTCAAGCTGACTTACATCAGTCCGACGTATTATTGCTGGATATTCGCATGCCATTACTTGATGGCACACAGGTTTATGCCCGGATGCGCCAGTTAAACAGCACACTAGCGGTGATCTTCCTCACCGCACATGGCGAGGTGCCGCAAGCAGTGGAACAGATGAAGCTGGGGGCGGTCGATTTCTTGCAAAAACCGGTTGCCACTGCGCCATTGATGGCGGCGTTGCAGCAAGGATTGCGGCAATCGGAGCTACTGATGAGCCGTTGGCAAGTACAACAGCGCTATGCCTTGCTGACCCCCAGGGAACAGATGATTGCTCAATGGGTTATGCAGGGATTGATTAATCGCGATATCGCCGACAAAGCTTGTGTCTCCGTCAGAACAGTAGAAGTCCACCGCGCGAAAGTGATGGAAAAAATGGCGGTCAGCAGTTTAGCGGAACTGGTCAGCATCCTTAATCCGATAAAATAGCCACATTACCGTTGGCTAATTAACCATCAAATATGTGATTTCGCTGACGAAAATTTCTGTAAAAAAGCATAAAAATGGCTTTTTGGTGCGGTCTTTTTTCCTGTAAGCCCCTAAAAATGCCAGAATAGTCTACCTTAAAATGACAGATGAGCAGGTTGGCACAGGGCTGGATCCAACGTCCGCCATCAATAATAGCAAGTTAACTGTCCGCATGAATTACAATGACGCTGAGAACAGATATGCAAGTTCCTTCTTTTGATCGTTCACTACTGCACCCACGTTATTGGCTGACCTGGCTCGGCCTCGGTATTCTCTACTTGTTGGTGCTACTCCCCTACCCGGTTATCTACACTATGGGTACCTCGCTGGGCCGTTTTTCTATGCGTTTTCTCAAACGGCGCAAGCGCATAACGCAACGCAATCTGGAGCTGTGTTTTCCTGATATGCCCCAAGCGGAGCGCGATGAACTGCTGGTTAAGAATTTTGAATCCGTCGGTATGGGGCTATTTGAAACCGGTATGGCGTGGTTTTGGCCCAACTGGCGCATTCAGCGCTGGTGCAGTGTTAGCGGGCTGGAGCATATCCAACGAGCACGCGATGAAGGTAAAGGAGTGTTACTGATCGGCTTGCATTTCCTGACGTTAGAGTTGGGTGCACGTATTTTTGGTATCTACAATCCGGGTATTGGCGTCTATCGCCCTCATGACAATAAAGCTATGGATTGGATGCAGACATGGGGCCGGATGCGGTCGAATAAAGCCATGCTGGATCGCAAGGATCTGAAAGGAATGATTCGTAGCCTTAAACAAGGCGAGATTATCTGGTATGCCCCAGATCATGATTATGGCCCACGCAGCAGTGTCTTCGTGCCGCTATTTGCTGTCGATCAAGCCGCAACCACCACTGGGACTTACCTGCTGGTGCGTATGGGTAAACCTGCCATTATCCCGTTCACACCGCGCCGTTTGCCTAATGGCAAAGGGTATCAACTGATTTTACAACCTGCGGTTGAGAACTTCCCTCTGGATAATGAAGTTGAGGCGGCGGCCTTTATGAACAAAGTGGTGGAAAAAGAGATTGTTCGGGCCACAGACCAATATATGTGGCTTCACCGCCGCTTTAAAACCCGGCCAGAGGGCGCGCCTTCACTGTATGAGTAATCGCTTAGATGAAAAAGATATTACAAATAATAATGAGAATTAGTTTATATCAGTTTTTTTGATACAATCTGTCAGTTTTATCCGCTAGAAAGATAGTATTTATCTGACTGATAATGCAAATAATTAATCTTAGTTATTATCTGGTTATTTTTTTCTTGATAAGGATATACACATGCTAGCAACGCTCAATCTCTGGTTCACGCGGTTAACTAATCACCCGGACGGCGGCAGACTATTATTGCGCCTTACGTTCGGTATTTTGATGCTATTTCATGGTGTGGCAAAAATTCAGCACGGTACTAGCTGGATAGCAGAGTCTTTACAAGCTCAGGGCATTCCGGGCTTTGTCGCTTATGGCGTTTACATTGGCGAGATTATTACCCCGCTGCTGATTATTCTGGGCCTGTTTACTCGCCCAGCGGCGTTTATTTACGCCGTTAATTTATTGGTTGCCGTATTGATGGTAGGTACCGGTAAATTCTTTACCCTGACTCAGGTTGGTGCTTGGGGTCTGGAAAACGAAGCTATGTATTTCTTGGGCGGCGTTGCCATTATGCTGCTGGGTAGTGGCCGTTATTCCATTACCAAGAACGAAGCTTACCGCTAAAAATCTGCGCTAATGCCGGATGTGATATTGAGCCACTCTTGCGCTAGCGGAGTGGCTTTTTTCATGTCTTTATGTTGATAAAAACCATACTGAATATAACATTAAGACCAATGAGTACTAATTTGTTATTCCCCAAACGAATAAGCTTATCCCACTGTTTCAAACCACCTTTCCATTTTAATAAAAACTAACATTCATCTCATTGATGTAAATGGACTATGGGCGCATACTTACCTTGCTAACTGTTTTCTTCTTGTGCTTTGTTGCCCCTTCAAACGCCCCTATCGACGAATAAAGAGACACAAAGCAATCACTTGCTTAATCGGTAATTTATGACCTCGGCTCCACAACCTATTAACTGGAAAAGAAACCTATTTGTCACCTGGTTAGGCTGTTTTCTAACCGGCGCGGCATTTAGTTTGATCATGCCCTTCCTGCCACTTTATGTGGAGGAGTTAGGTGTGAGCGGCCACCAGTCATTAAACATGTGGTCCGGTTTGGTCTTCAGCATCACTTTCCTGTTTTCTGCTATTGCCGCGCCATTCTGGGGCAGCCTTGCCGACCGGAAAGGCCGCAAAATCATGCTGCTGCGCTCAGCGCTCGGTATGGGGATTGTGATGGTATTGATGGGGATGGCACAGAATATCTGGCAGTTCTTGGCACTGCGAGCACTGCTGGGGCTATTGGGTGGCTTTATTCCTAATGCCAATGCACTCATTGCCACTCAAGTTCCTCGCAACAGAAGTGGCTGGGCTTTGGGGACGCTGTCAACCGGCGGGGTCAGCGGCGCATTAATTGGGCCATTGATTGGTGGGCTCTTGGCCGATAACTATGACTTGCGCCCGGTATTCTTTATTACGGCCGGGGTTTTGTTCGCCTGTTTTGCTATGACATGGCTGTATGTCAGAGAGCAATTTGCCCCAGTACTGAAAAAAGACATGCTCAATGGGCGGCAAGTATTTAACTCGCTAAAAAATCCGAAGTTAATCCTCAGCCTGTTTGTCACCACCATGATTATCCAGATTGCCACCGGTTCTATCGCGCCGATCCTGACGTTATATGTGCGTGAACTGGCGGGTGATATTCATAATCTGGCATTTGTCAGCGGCATGATTGCTTCGGTGCCCGGTGTTGCCGCGCTGATGAGTGCGCCGCGCTTGGGAAAACTGGGCGATAAAATCGGCCCGGAACGTATTTTGATTGCCATGCTGGCGCTCTCCATCTTGATTCTGATCCCGATGGCTTTTGTTCAGACGCCGCTACAACTGGGCATTCTGCGCTTTTTATTAGGCGCAACTGATGGCGCATTGCTGCCCGCGGTACAGACGCTATTAATTTATAACTGCACTAATCAGGTGGCTGGTAGGATTTTTAGTTATAACCAATCATTTCGTGATGTCGGTAATGTCAGTGGCCCACTATTAGGTGCGGCGGTTTCCGCCAGCTATGGCTTCCGTGCCGTGTTCTGTGTCACGGCGGTCGTCGTGCTGTTTAACGCGATTTATTCTTACTGGTGTTTGCAGCGCCAGCCACTAAAAGCACGGCAGCGTGAAGTTCAACAACCGCAAGACAGTTGAAAATAAGCCGCTGAACCAATAAAACCTTCAGTTTTCATTTTAACTTATTGATAAATATAATTAATAAGTCCACATTTCATTAGAAAATATCACGTATTATTGTAGCGAAAAGCGGTTAAAGCCAGAAACATAACCCTGATAAATGCGATGCGTGTCGACTTTTCATCTAAAAATACGATATAACCCCGATGGACACAAAAAAATGACGTTATTATTGCGTTAAATTCTACTGTAACGAGTGTTAAGCCTGAGAACCGGCCGCAGTGCCAAAAGGGTGACATTCGATGATGGTTTATTCGCTCATTTTACGGCGATTCTATGGGAAGACTTTATGCAAACCTCTGTTAACAACCAAAGCGGTCGTACGTTCTTTGGTCATCCTTATCCGCTCAGCGGGCTGTTTCTTTCCGAAATGTGGGAGCGTTTCTCGTTTTACGGCATCCGCCCCCTCTTAATTCTATTCATGGCCGCCACAGTATTTGATGGTGGTATGGGTCTGCCGCGTGAACAAGCTTCGGCTATCGTCGGGATTTTTGCCGGTAGCATGTATTTGGCAGCATTACCCGGTGGTTGGCTGGCTGACAACTGGCTTGGGCAACAGCGGGCGGTATGGTACGGCTCTATCCTGATTGCGCTGGGTCATCTGTCGATTGCTATGTCCGCCTTCTTTGGTAATGACCTGTTCTTTATCGGCTTAGTGTTTATTGTGCTGGGTACTGGCCTGTTCAAAACCTGTATCTCCGTGATGGTCGGGACGCTGTATAAGCCCGGCGATGCTCGTCGTGACGGTGGTTTCTCACTGTTCTATATGGGTATCAATATGGGGTCGTTTATTGCGCCACTGCTCTCCGGTTGGCTGTTGCGCACCCATGGCTGGCACTGGGGCTTTGGTATCGGCGGGATTGGTATGCTGGTGGCATTACTTATCTTCCGTGGCTTTGCTATCCCGGCGATGAAACGCTATGACGCAGAAGTTGGCCTGGACTCAAGCTGGAATAAACCCACCGTTCAACGTCAGGGTGTGGGCAAGTGGGTTACCGCCATCATGGCCGTGGTCGTGGTCATCATAGCCTTGATTTCTCAGGGCGTTATCCCGATTAACCCGGTGTTGATTGCCAGCTTACTGGTATATGTTATCGCCGCTTCCGTTACCCTCTATTTTGTCTATTTGTTTGCTTTTGCCAACATGAGCCGTAAAGACCGCGCCCGCCTGCTGGTGTGCTTTATTCTGTTGGTGTCAGCGGCATTCTTCTGGTCAGCTTTTGAACAGAAGCCAACTTCATTTAACCTGTTTGCTAATGACTATACCAACCGTACTGTTATGGGTTTTGAGATCCCAACAGTCTGGTTCCAATCGATAAATGCACTATTTATTATTCTGTTGGCACCAGTATTCAGTTGGGCATGGCCTGCGCTGGCGAAGAAGAAGATTCAACCGAGCAGTATCACTAAATTCGTCATTGGTATCTTATGTGCCGCTGCGGGCTTCGCCGTAATGATGTATGCCGCGCAGCATGTGCTTAACAGTGGTGGTGCCGGTGTTTCGCCATTGTGGCTGGTGATGAGTATTCTGCTGCTGACGCTGGGTGAATTGTGCTTAAGCCCTATTGGGCTGGCGACGATGACGCTACTGGCACCAGACAGAATGCGCGGTCAGGTCATGGGGCTATGGTTCTGTGCCAGCTCACTGGGTAATCTGGCGGCGGGTCTGATTGGTGGTCATGTTAAAGCAGACCAGCTTGATATGTTGCCAACCCTGTTTGCCCGCTGCTCAATTGCTTTAGTTATCTGTGCGGCCGTGTTGATCTTGCTTATCGTGCCTATTCGCCGCTTGATGAACAATACTCAGGGCCAACAAGCCGCCTAATAGTTATTGCTCAACCAAGCTCGATTCAAAAACCCGTCCTTGTGGCGGGTTTCTTTATGGCAAGTTTATATTAGTGAAATAGCTATAGCGCCCACCCTCGTTGCTGCAATACCACTCGATAACCATCAGGATCCTCAAAGGTTTTTCCGCTCACATCCCAATAAGGGTTATAAGATGTTACTGAGTTAAAACCAGCGACTAACATTTGTTGGCATTGACTGGCCCACAACTCCTCGTCCGGTATATAAAATACCAATAAGTTGTCCTGCGTCGGTGCCCTTCCTACCTCAACGCCACGGTGATGAGTAAATTCTAAATGATAGGCGTGGTGCGGATGACCAAGAATGACGCCATCGAATCCCTGATGATCAGTAAAGCGGCCTAATGGGGTGAACCCCAGACCACAGCAATACATCTCACTGACAATTTCAAGGTTATCTGTCGGTCTGGCAACCCGCATTATCGAGGCTGACGCTAATACCGGTGGATGAGTGGTGGCTGGTTTGACTGGCATCTATATCGCTCCTACTGTTATTCGTAGGGGCCGTGGCTGGCATCAATGGGGAGCATAAAAGTATCAACAATCATTGATAGGGGAACATCAATCACCGTGACATATTTCCATGGCCCCTCGCGCATATCCCATTGCACTCCGGGATAATATTGGTGTCCATGCCCCTGCCCCGGCACTGTACGGCTGATAATGCTACCGCAGCCGGACAACAGCATCAGACTTGTCCCCAGCAGTAAGCTTCGTATCAGGCCAGACCGGCGATTGATTGGTTTAAACATGGGACTCACACAATTTGCAGTTCAGATAATGAATGCTTTCAAATTCAGGACTGAATGTAGTTTATCATAGTGGCGTGTTAAGAAGCCGTGCAGCGAGTGTTAAGAGACGGCCTGATTAGCTGTAAAAAAAAACGGGCAATACATGCTGTAGGCCCGTTTTCTATTTTAGTATTACCGGATTAGCTACTTAGCTGCCGGGAACGCCTTCATATTATGCGCCAACTGGCGATAATATCCGTTCCAGACTCGATATTGCTCCGGCTGCTGCCACACTTGCTGGTGCAAACGCGCAATCAGTACCGGATCACTGAGCAGTTCCAGTCGCTGTAATTTAGCCAGTTTCTCTGGCCCAGCTTCCAGCGCCTGCGCTACCCGCTCGGTACGCACCTGTTCGATAATCGCGCGAGTGTGATGACGCGCAGTTGCCATGGCACAAACCAACGCGTTATATGATGGGTTCATCACTGCATGAAAGAAGCCATTACTGAGCGCACGCTGATGGTTAAGCTTCAGATACTCTTCCGTCGCCACCAATTCCCGTGGTGGACTATATTCTTCCGGGATCAGGAACAATTTAGCCCGTTTACTGGCAAGCCCCAAAGTGCGGCGGCTAGACAGAACCGAAACTACTGGCGAGAGAATCAACGAAAAGACAATCGGCGATAGCCACCACAAGAAGCGCAGATCCAGCCAGGCCACTCCACCCGCCCAGACCAAACCCAGTAATAGCTGTGGCCCATGACGCACCATCGCTTCACTCCAGGGAGTGGCATCATCATCACGCTGCGGTGAATTCCATTGCACTGACCATCCGAGGAAAGCGCTGACCACGAATACGGTGTGGAATAACATCCTAACCGGTGCCAACAATACTGAGAACAGCATTTCAGACAACATCGATATCAGCAGGCGTATTGCCCCACCATACTCTTTCGCCCCTTTCGCCCAGATCAAAATGATGCTGAGTAACTTAGGCAAGAACAGCAAAACCAAAGTGGTGGAGAACAGCCCGATGGCCAGTTCTGGCCGCCATTGAGGCCAAACCGGGAACAACTGACGTGGTTGCAAGAAATATTGCGGCTCCATTAGGGTATGTACTGCTTGCAGCGCAGTACACAGCACCAGGAACATAAACCACAACGGTGCCGACAGATATGACATGACGCCGGTGAGGAACACGGCCCGATGAACCGGGTGCATACCTTTAACCAAGAACAACCTGAAGTTCATCAAGTTGCCGTGGCACCAACGGCGGTCGCGTTTTAGCTCATCAAGCAAGTTAGGTGGCAATTCTTCATAGCTGCCCGGCAAGTCATAAGCAATCCACACCCCCCATCCGGCACGGCGCATTAATGCCGCTTCCACAAAGTCATGAGACAAAATAGCGCCAGCGAATGAGCCTTCACCGGGCAAAGGTGCCAGCGCGCAGTGCTCAATAAAAGGTTTTACCCTAATGATGGCGTTGTGGCCCCAATAATGGGATTCGCCCAATTGCCAGTAATGCAGGCCGGCAGTGAACAGCGGGCCATAGACTCGGGTCGCAAATTGCTGAACGCGGGCATACAGCGTATCCATACCGGATGCTTTCGGCGCAGACTGAATGATGCCAGCATTCGGATTGGCTTCCATTAGCCGCACCAAGCCAGTCAAGCAGCCACCACTCATTACGCTGTCAGCATCCAGAATCACCATATAGCTGTACTGACTGCCCCAGCGGCGGCAAAAGTCATCGATATTGCCACTTTTACGTTTAACCCGACGGCGGCGGCGGCGATAGAAAATACGGCCATGACCATCAACATCGCGGCACAGTTCCAACCAGGCTTTCTGCTCTGCTACACAGATATCAGGGTCATAGCTGTCGCTCAGCACATAAATATCGAAGTGCTCAAGCTGCCCCGTCGCGGCCACAGACTCATAGGTTGCCCGCAGCCCGGCGAATACTCGCTCTACATCCTCATTACAGATAGGCATAATCAGCGCAGTTCGATGCGCGGGATTTAACGCTTCATCCCCTTTAATGGTGGAAGAGATGCTGTATTTATCTTTGCCAATCAATAATTGCAGGAACCCCATCAGCGCAGTCCAGAAACCGGCAGAGACCCAGCAGAACAGAATGGCGAACAGAATAAGGATGCCGGTTTGCAGTAAATAAGGCAGCAATTGCATCACCGACACCTGCCAGTTCTGTTGCCAGATCTCGAAAGGATCGATTAATGCCCAGCCCTGATAAGGCAGAATGGTCTTCATATAGCTGGTAGCTATCGTGGTTTGCAGCACGATCAGTATCAGCAGGATATAGCGGCGCAGCGAACCCACGCTACGCCACTTTTTCTCAGCCGCCGCTTCTTCATGGCTCTGTGCCCGTGAAACAGGGCTGCGACCCAGCAATGAATCCCAAAAACGTCCTACTGGATTGGTGCGCCATGCTTGCGGTGCCATGCTGGTGCGGTTGATCGGCGGCATAGCATGAATAACCGTGCGCCCTTCTGCATCTTGCGCTAATAGCTTGCCATCATTCAGTGCATCCGGCCATGCAGCTTGCAAACGCGCATCAACGGAAGCCAACGCGCTGTCTTGCTCACTACAGGTGGGTTCAGATTCAGACATGCTGGCCGCCAGTTGCTGATGCAACAGAGGGATGGCATCCGGTGTGCTATCAAGTAGCACATCCTCAGGTAAAGCATCACGTAGCGCCCCTTGCTGCTGTGCAGTCAGGGGCAAGTCCGCAATGTAATCCTGTACAGGGGATTGATTTGACTTATTCATCGGCAGGTAGCTGATAGCTCCAGGTTTCAGTCAGGGTTTTATCGCCATTAACCAGCGCAGCGCGCATCTCTATCGGTTTTTTGGCATCCTTAACTTTTAGCCGCAGTGTCAAACGCCAGCCCTTAGTGACTGGGTTATAGCGGACAGAGTTTTCAATCAACTCACCGTTTTCATCAACACTCACCTGCGAGGCCAGTGGTGCATTCTCATCAAGTGATTTCAGCACTGGGCCGACAAAATCAACCAGGAAAGCCACACTGCCATCGGGTTGGCGAATCAGATTTGACTGTTTCACATCACCGGTTGAACGTAGAGTCTGTTTCACATAGGCCACTTCCGGTGAATGTAATTTCTCTTCATCACGGGTGAAATGCAGACGGTAGTTTAGATCCAAGGAGTTCTTCGCATCTGGCAACACGTCAGGTGTCCAGAACGCGACGATATTATCGTTGGTTTCATCGGCCGTTGGGATTTCCACCAGCTCAACTTTACCTTTACCCCAGTCACCGCGCGGCTCCACCCACGCACTTGGGCGCAGATCGTAGCGGTCGTCTAAATCCTCATATTGCGAGAATTCACGGCCACGTTGCAGCAGACCGAATCCTTTAGGATTTTCCACCGTATAGGTACTGACTGACAGATGTTTCGGATTGTTCAGTGGTCGCCAGATCCATTCACCATTGCCCGCATGAATAGAAAGACCATTCGAATCATGCAGTGCCGGACGATAGTTCAGCACAGTAGACGGCTGGCTCGGGCCAAATAGGAACATACTGGTTAATGGTGCAATCCCCAGTTTCTCAACTTTATCGCGCAGGAAGACTTTGGCTTGCACATCAATAGTGGTATCGCGCCCCGGATAAATCACAAAACGGTAAGCACCAGTGGCGCGCGGGGAATCCAGTAAGGCGAAAATCACCAAATGTTTATCATTAGGTTTTGGCCTTTCAATCCAGAACTCACGAAAACGTGGGAACTCTTCACCAGAGGCCAATGCCGTATCAATGGCCAACCCACGCGCAGAAAGGCCATATACCTGACCTTTACCAATCACGCGAAAATAGCTGGCACCCAACATACTGACGATTTCATCTTTTTTATCCGCCTTGTTAATCGGATAAAGCACTTTAAAACCGGCAAAGCCCAAATTCTTCACTGAATCAGGATCGTGTTTGACCGAGCCGAAGTTAAAATAATCCGGGCTATAATTGATAGGTTTTACACTGGTGGCGGTAACTTCATTAATCTGCACCGGGGTATCGAAATACATCCCCTGATGATAAAACTCTAACTTAAATGGCGTATCCAGTTTGGTCCAATATGACTTGTCATGGTTGAACTGAATCTGCTGGTAGTCGGCAAATTTCATTTCTCGAAATTGCGATGGAAGATTACTTTTTGGTGCTTCAAAGCTTTTACCCGCCAGAGCCTGTGCCTGTTTAGCCACATCATCTAATGAGAAAGCCATTGCGTGAGAAGTGAATAATGATAGCAGGAGAGTGATCCCCAGCCATTTGACGCTATTCGCGCGCGACCCTTTTGACATTCTATTGACGTTCGACAAAATATTAACTTGCACATCTCCCCCTAAATCACAACAGCCAAATTATTGACGGTTTATCCAGCAGGGCAAGCAGATAAATCCAGGTTATTGTTACGCCCGGAGTTAAACCGCCAGCTCATTGTGTAAACCAGTGGCTAAGCCACAAGCCTAGCAAGCCAGGCTAAAATACGCTATGGAAAATTATTAACCCTTATAGTAGTGTTTCTCGTCGCACTGATCCATTGATAACGTATATAGTTATCAACGAATATTTATTATAAAGAAAAAACCTCGGGCAAAATCAGATACGTTATTCTAATTCCGATAACAAATAGCGAATAAGTATGAAAAAAAACACTAACCAGCGGGAGTACTTTCTAGACGCAATACGCGCCTATTTGATGTTACTCGGCATTCCTTTTCATCTTTCTCTTATATACTCCAGCAATCATTGGGCCGTTAACAGCAGCCACCCGTCACTGCTATTCACTATACTGAATGATTTCATTCATGCCTTTCGCATGCAGGTTTTTTTTGTTATTTCAGGCTATTTTTCCTTCATGTTATATCAGCGTTATGAGCGCCAGCGCTGGCTTCAGGTCCGCCTGGAGCGTGTGGTTATTCCGTTAGTTACCGCCATCCCACTCATTACATTGCCACAGTTCTTCTTGCTCAAGAACTACACCGATAAATTACAAGATTGGAATTCATTTACAATTTATCAAAAAATAAATATTGCTATTTGGGAAGTTGTTTCGCACTTATGGTTTTTGTTAACCCTCGCATTACTGACCGGTATCTGCTTTTATCTGTTCCAGAAAATGAAGAATAAAAAACACGCAGTTCCTTCGGTGATAAAGGGAATGAATAATATAGGAAAAATCTCACTATCATTGTTTCTATTTGTATTTATTTATTCAGTAATACGCCGGATCATATTTCTCCTTAACCCAGAAATACTCTTTAATAGCGTCTTCAATTTCTTTGTTATGGAGACACTATTTTATCTGCCTTTCTTTTTGCTGGGTGCCTACAGTTTTATCTATCCTCCACTTAAGCAGGTATTTCTCAGGTTTTCACCGGGTGCGTTAGTGGCCTCAGTACTATTGTTCTGTGCTTATTATCTGAACCAACACATTAATACTTCTGAGTTTTTTGCTTTCGAGTTGGACCTTATTATCAAAGCATTAATGGGCGTGACTATGACAAACGTTGTCTACTCTTTTGGACATCGACTGCTCAATTATCCGTCACCACGTATCACTTATCTGGTTAACGCCTCGCTCTTCATCTATCTGGTACATCACCCATTAACCTTAATATATGGTGCCTTTATTACGCCACAAATTGACAATAATGGCCTGGGTTTCATACTTGGAATGGTCTTTGTTTGTTTGATTTCGTTTGTGCTATACGAGGTTCATCGCCGTATTCCTGTGCTGAAATTCTTGTTTTCTGGTAAGCCACAGCAGCAAACGGCGTAATCAAAGTATTATCCAAACGAATAATGTTATTGCTAAGCAATCTATGTATCTACATACCGTTTTGGCCATAAAACCGCTACACTGTCAAACCATCATGTAGATGCGGGATGGCAAGTGCCTCACTGTGCGCTCTGTTTTCAGAGCAACTATCCTGTTGATTCCTTAGCGGGATTTGTTTCACTTGCAGTGACAACAAAAAGAGGAATTGTGATGAATAAGCAAGAATCTATTGAGAATAATCCCACATCTGATACTACGTCCGTCACCGAGTTCAGCGCCCTGTTGGCCTTAGTTAGCCGCCTAAGCGGTGCACTGGACAGCGCGATAACGGGTAAAGATCGCAGTGTATTAGTCCATGAGCTGTCACAACTTTCTGTCGATACCCTGCCTGAGCAGGAAAAAATAGTCACCGCCGAGGCCCTACGCAGAGCGTTAGCAACCTTAAAACGTGATTAGTTTATAAACCAACGCTCACCCTTGATTCCCCGCTGGGCGATTAAAGGTGAGCGACCTGGCGGTTATCTGTACAATTCTGTTCTTATCCTCTTTCCTTCCCCACCGTCATTGTCATTACGGCGTCAATAACACATTGAATTAGGTCATATCTTCCCATCGATTCCAGCAAATCTGTGTATAATAATTTTGCTCGCCCTTCATTTATTTCGTTTACATCAGGAGATCTTCCACCTTGGACGCCATCACTATTAATAGCCTTTTTTTGATCGGCGCTGTGCTGGTAGGAGCCAGTATTTTACTGAGCTCACTCTCTTCTCGGTTAGGTATCCCCATCCTGGTCATCTTTCTCGGCATCGGTATGTTGGCGGGGACCGATGGCATTGGTGGCATTGCTTTCAATAACTATCCCGCCGCCTATCTGGTCAGTAACCTGGCGCTGGCGGTAATTCTACTTGATGGTGGTATGCGCACCCGGGCTTCATCCTTCCGCGTCGCGCTCTGGCCGGCTCTCTCACTAGCCACGGTGGGTGTGTTAATCACCGCAGGCCTGACCGGTTTGGCGGCGGCTTGGCTATTCAACCTAGATATTATTCAAGGCTTATTAATCGGTGCCATCATAGGTTCCACGGATGCAGCCGCCGTATTCTCCCTATTAGGTGGCAAAGGCCTCAATGAGCGCGTCAGTGCAACTCTGGAGATAGAATCGGGCAGCAATGATCCAATGGCGGTATTTTTAACCATAACCTTAATTGCCATGATTTCCGCCGGTGAAAGCAGCCTCAGTTGGATGTTCTTGGTGCACTTAATTCAGCAATTTGGTTTAGGGATTTTCATCGGGCTGAGTGGCGGCGGATTACTGCTCTTGCTGATCAATCGGATAGAATTACCGAATGGTTTATACCCACTACTGGCGGTCAGCGGCGGGATTTTAGTCTTTGCACTCACCACCGCAATGAATGGTAGCGGCATCTTGGCGGTCTATCTCTGCGGCCTGTTGCTCGGCAACCGCCCCATCCGTAACCGGGCTGGAATTTTACAAACCTTTGACGGCCTGGCATGGCTCAGTCAGATTGGCATGTTTGTCGTCTTGGGGCTGCTGCTTAACCCGAGTGAGTTGTTACCGATTGCCATTCCGGCGCTGATCCTCTCCTTGTGGATGATTCTGTTTGCCCGCCCGCTGTCGGTATTCATTGGTTTGCTGCCATTCCCAAGCTTTAATTTGCGTGAGCGAATCTTTATTTCATGGGTGGGCTTGCGTGGCGCGGTGCCGGTTATTTTGGCCGTATTCCCAATGATGGCGGGAATACCCAATGCAAATCTATTCTTTAATGTCGCCTTTTTTGTCGTGCTGGTTTCACTACTATTGCAAGGGACCAGTTTGTCATTTGCCGCACGCAAGACAAAACTCGTGGTGCCTCCGGCCTTGGCTCCGGTCGCGCGGATTGGTTTAGACATTGATAAAAATAATCAGTGGGAGCAGTTTATTTATCAACTAAGCTCCGACAAATGGTGCATCGGTGCCGCCTTGCGTGACTTGAAAATGCCGCAAGAAACCCGAATTGCAGCACTGTTTCGGGGCAAGGACTTGCTGCATCCAACCGGCAGCACCCGCCTGAAAGAAGGCGATATCTTGTGTGTTATCGGTCAGGAGCATGACTTACCGGCATTGGGGAAACTGTTTAGTCAGTCGCCTAGTATCCAGTTGGATGAGCGTTTCTTTGGTGATTTCATTCTTGATGCGGATGCAAAACTCCATGACATCTCCCAGATTTATGGCCTTAATCTGGAACCTGGCATCGATAAGCAGCAAACTCTGGGCCAATTCGTGCTCTATCTCTTTGGTGGTGAACCGGTTATTGGTGATCAGATTGAGTGGGATGGCCTGACTTGGACAATTGCCGAAATGGACTCTGATCGTGTCAGCCGCGTTGGGGTTAAAATTGTGACGGATAAAGCCTGATTTCCTCGTTACTTATTATCTTAGGCATGCCACAACTCACGGTGGCATGCCCAAATTATCGCTCAATCATTGTCATTCGACATTAATCATCCAGCCCACACCAAATTTGTCGGTCAGCATGCCGAAGCCTTTGGCCCAGAATGTCGCACCAAACGGCATAATCACCTGCCCTCCTTCAGATAAACGCTTGAACAGATCTTCACCTTTGCCCATATCTGCCACATTAATTGAAAGTGAATAACCTTTATGTGGGCTATCACCCTCATCAGGGCAACCATCAGAGGCCATAATGACATTGCTACCGATTTGCAGACGGGCATGCATGATGGACTCAGGATCAGTACTGGGAGGACAACTCTCAGGGTTGGGAATTTCTTTATAACGCATCATGGCAACCACATCGCCCCCTAATTGCCGAGCATAAAAGTTGACCGCTTCTTCGCAGTTGCCATTAAAAAACAGATAAGGCTGAATCAGCATGATTTTGCCCTCTTTAGAGACCCACGCACCGCAATCATTGTGGTGTGTGGGCCAGATAGTTATCACTAGCAATAATTGCTGGCAGTGACTTGTTAGTGTAGTTCTGGGCAGAATAAAGAGGAAAATAATGTGTGTACTTTAAATAATAGTCTTGTTATTCAAGGTAAAAAACTAGGTTTTGCTCTGCTTAATCCGATTAACCAAGATAATCCCCACGCAAACCAGGACCAACGCAATAGCATTTTTCCACTCTAAAATACTTTCGTTCAGGAAAATGGCCGACAGAACCGCACCAGAAACCGGAATAAGGAAATTGAATGGGGCCACCATGCCAACCCGGTTGTATTTGAGCAATAAGCTCCATAAAGCAAATGCAGCCGACGATAACAGCACCAGATATGCCAGCAATAATAGTGCCTGCCAACCAAACTCACTCAAGTTGCCACCGAACAAATAGCCACCGACCGTCAAGACCAGTCCGCCAATAGCCAGCTGGTAACCTGTCATCACCGTCGTATCCATGGTTTGTGAGATTCGTTTACCATAAATACTGGCCGCCGAAAGAATAAAAGCTGCCAATACAACACAACCCTCCCCCATCAGGGAAAAATTAAAATCCATCAAGTCGGAGCCGAAATTAACCACCATGACACCGGCAAAGCCCAATGCACAGCCAATGATTTTATTGAATGTTAGCCGGTCATTTTTATAAATGTAATGCGCTAATAGCACACTAAAAAATGTGCCTGTTGCATTCATAATCGAACCTTTTACTCCGGTGGTATATGCCAGACCAATATAAAAAAATACATACTGCAAAGCGGTCTGTGTTAACCCCAAAATAGCAATTTGCTTATATTGGCCTTTTTTAAGGCGACCAATGGCTTTACCACTAGCAATAGCAAAAAGAAGTAACACAATGCCGGCCAATAAAAAACGATACCCGGCAAACACCATTTTGCTCGGAATATCATCTGGCGCGATATGAAATAGCGCATAACCATTTTTAATAGCAGGATAAGCGCTGCCCCAAAGTAAACAACAGAAAGTCGCCACAAGAAAAACAAATTTTTTATTGGTAAAAAGCGGAGGACTACTGTCCACGTCAACATCCTTTTCGATAAAGAAATGAAACATTGTTTCGTTATAACCATTTCTCACCCAAAAGTCCTGTCTGATGTCACTTTTTCTCTAAAAAGATTGAGGTAATCCAATTACATCACACCAATAGCCCATATCAAGCCCAAAAAGATGTAAAGGTTGAGTCGCCTGCCGAATAATTGTACAGTGATGTGGACTTTTATTTACCATTCACCTGAAAATTTAGCATCGTTCAATGTTTGCACTGATAGGCAAAGATCGTGTACGATGTTGTTTTAATTAAATAACTTTGGTTTTTATTATGTTAAAACTCTTTAACGTAAACTTTAATAATATGCCTGAAAGAAAGTTAGACGAGGTCTTTTCACTCAGAAAAATAACATTTAAAGATCGACTCGACTGGAAAGTAACTTGCATTGATGGCAAAGAAAGCGACCAATATGATGATGAGAATACCAACTATATATTGGGCACCATAGATGACACTATTGTCTGCAGTGTCCGATTTGTTGAGATGAAATATCCGACAATGATCACCGGACCATTCTCACCTTACTTTGCTGATATTGATTTGCCGATTGATGGATTTATTGAATCCAGTCGCTTTTTTGTTGAGAAAGCATTAGCAAGAGATATGGTAGGTAATAATAGTTCTCTTAGCACAATACTTTTTTTAGCTATGGTTAATTATGCTAAAGACCATGGGTATAAAGGGATATTAACTGTCGTCAGTCGCGGCATGTTTGTGCTACTTAAACGTTCCGGCTGGAATATTACGGTAGTGAACCAAGGTGAGTCAGAGAAAAATGAAGTCATTTATCTTTTACATCTTGGTGTCGATGTTGATAGCCAACAAAAACTCATAAATAAAATACGTAGAATACATCAAATCGAGCCTGGTATTCTTGAAAATTGGCCACTGATCGTACCCAATATCATAAAATAGATTTAATTAATTTTAACTCGATGCCAAGTCTTATTGCATGCTTGGCATTTAAAACGCCAAGTTTTCTGACAACATTACCAATATGGAATTTAACTGTACTTCTTTTTATTCCTAGTATAATTGATATTTCAGAATAAGTTTTACCTACACTGGCCCAATATAATATTTCGTTTTCTCTAGGAGAGAATATATCCCGCTCTATTTTATTAGAGCCTGATTCATTTTTTTCGGTACTATTATGATAGAGCCCTAACATTTTCTCATGGGTAAGAATGAGCAACATTTGGATTTTTTCTTTATTTGTTTCAATGCTTTCATCAAAATAGATACTATCGTCGCTACCATTAGAAATACTTAGCGTCGCCATATTGTTACTATTATCATGGAGTACAAAAGTATAACCATTAATAATGTTATATTCTCTGGCTAGCTTAAATACTGCCGAATCTGTTGATTTCTTGTTGATAACCGAGTTGTCATCCCATGCAAAGGGGGCAACTTTGTCTTTCGCCGTCAAAATAACTGGATCAATAAGATGATAACTATTTTTTTTGTATTTTTTTACCCAATCTAATGGATAGTTAGAGATAATTGTAGGATGCAACGGTGTTTTCTTATTCATAACTAAATAAGAATAACGAAGATCACCATAAGACTTTATTCTTCTTTGAATATAGTTTCTGATGTCTTCATTAATACTTTCATTATCAAAATAATCAATTATCATAACAAACCAAATTTACCTGATGCGTAGTGCCACAGTACAATTTTATCACATTGTTTTCAATAGAAAATACGGTATAAGATATCCTCACAGAAATTTCTTATATGAAATTAGCTAACAACATAAAACGAAAAAAACCTAGACCAAAGGATAGTTTTGGAAGCTAGACTTAAGGTCAGCTATTATTATAGCCCTATGTTAATTAAACTGTTTTTGCTTTACAGAATTAGTTTCAAATATAATAGAACTAATATCTTAGCGCACTAATGCTAAGAAAGTTAGTCTGCGATGAATATATTTTCGCCAATACCAGGGACTTTAGTCCACCAACACCAAGTTTTACCCTGCCGTCTGGATGGCTTTACATTCAGATGGCTACTATCCTTCTGAAATCTAAATTCCATATCCAATAACCATCCTGCCAGTTTAACCTTCAGACCAATATGCCATCCCACAGCACTATCATTCTTCATTTAACTGTCTGTTATTAAATAATTTTAATCTAATTATCATATTTATTTTACTGCTAACATGGCTCACTAACGCCCTTGTGCAACAGCATCAATAACCTCAGAACGAAAAAAAAACCTTTAATGGCATAATAAACATTAAACAAATTAATGTAATCTTGATAAACTTGACTTAAGTCATGTCATTAACTCAAATTAATCGTATGATAAATAAACGGTTATAATGTTTCCCTGGTGTTGGCCGAATTGGCATCCCTTACCAAATGAGATTGGTAAGGGTTTTTTTTGCCTATTATTTGAGCTTAAACCGCTATTTAACAAAACCCAATAATTGCCACCACACGAAGCCCACAGTCATTGTTACCAATGAAAGTGCTCCCCCCCGCCTTGATCACCAAGCTGGCAATATCGATTTTATTATTGAGGCTCTGCGTAAAGAGGATACTTTGCTAGCTTCAAGCAAAATGCTCCCCTTAGCCGATGGCAGATAAGGGGGCATCTCAACAGTGTGTTGACTTGCCGAGCTTATTTTCCTTGTTGGCGGAACTCCGTCACGGTATCCCAGGCAACTTGTTGCAGCGCCCGGGCGGTCTGTTCTGTCATGTCACTATCAACTGGCAATGCGCCGCCAACAGGGGATTGGTCATAAATCGTAGCAAACAACACCGCGGCGGCCAGATAAGTACCCGCTAAAGAGGGATGATTACCATCACTGTGATACAAATCTATTTCTGGATGGGCTTTGATTGCACGGCTAAATGCCAGGCCGATCGGAGCCACATACCCGCCAGTTTTACTGGCAATATCGATATAGGCTTTGGCCAGTTTATCTGTTTGTTCTTGTTTATCCTTATTTGCCCATGTCATGAAATAAACAACTTTAGATCCTGCTTTATGAGCGGTATCCGCCATAGCAGTGGCTGAGTCAGTGAAATATTGGCGTGAGTCTGCTTTAGCCGAAATAGGCTCCATAGAGTTGCCCTGTAGAACAACAACATCCCATTTCTGGAGCGAATTTTGGAAACTCAAGTTAGGGATGTGCCAGCCTAATTGTCCGCTGGAAATAGTTATCCCACGAAAGGCATATCCTTTAGCCTCATCGGATAACAGTGAACGGCTTAAATCACGCAGTCGGGTATTCACATGATTGTTGTAATGCATATATGAATTTCCGTAGAGCGCGAATGTTTTCCTTTCGCCATCCATTTTCGCCTGAGGCTGCGGCGCAATAATCGTATCCGCCCGAGCACTGGCTATCGTGATTAACCCACATGCCAACATTAACATTAGCTTTTTCATTATATTTATCCTTAGAAGTCGTAACGTAATCCGAGAATAATGGCATCATCGTTTATTTTGAGATTGTTATTCGCCAGCACTTTGTCATAGGTCAACGAGAGATAAGCATTCTTCGCCACAGTTAACTGAGCTTCTGCTCTCCAGCCCTCTTTCTCATATATGTCTTTACCATCCTCATCCAGGAAGCTATATCCACCTAGAATTTTAATATTTTTAAACTGATACGAGGCCACTGAGTCGAAGCTGAAATAATCATTATCAGATTTATTATCGCGCTCGATAGAGATCTTTCCTGCGGTGATCGCCAGAGACATAGCATTATAATCAAGCTGCAATCCACCCATTATCTGCTGGTGTTTCTTGCGACCATCAGTAGTCTTTTTCTGCGGGTTATCTTTACGGTTAAACTCACTGGCAGCAATGGCTGGCGTTATTTTCAAGTCACCAAATTTAATCATTTTTCGATAACTAATCATCATGCCGTTATCGAGCCCTTCATTGTCGCTGTTAGCATTACCGGCAACATAAGCCGCTTGAATCTGGTGCCCATCAAATTGACCATTCCATTGGAGAGTACCGTCCTGACGGTTATATTGGTAGGACGTATCAATGGTGCTAATACCGTAGTTATATACATTTGGTGTAAAGTTTTTATATTTATCAGTCATTCTCATCACCTGATATAGCGGGTTCTGAGTACGGCCACCAATTAATTCACCGTAGCGCGCATGAGATAAACCGAGCCAGGCATAACGTGCATCCAGATCTCTATCTTTGGTTTTATTGTCGTTTTTCTCGGTACGTAACTGCCACTCCAGGCGGCCGATAATTTTAGTATCTTCAAGCAGTGAAAGGTCGCGGGTTACATAGATACCTAAACGCCCGCCTAGTTGATTCCGTACATCGTCCCCGGCAAATGAAGAATCACCATGAGCAAATTGATACTCCAGGCGTCCATAAATATCTAGCGTCGTTCCTTTATCCTTGTAAACATTAATCGCAAAGGCTGATGAACTCATACAGGTTAAAAGAATAATCGGCATTATTTTAATTTTCATAATTTACCTATAATTAAAAGCGAATAAAGCACCCCAGTCAGAAGCTCTCAACTGATAAGAAGATAAAAAACATTTTTATCGTGAATATTATTAAGATCAAAAAAATAATGTGAGGTATGGGAATATTTATTTCTCACTTTAAAACGTGATAATCCGCTCAAAAAATTATTCAAACAGGATTTAAATCACTATTTCCCAGTTCAATTTAATAAGTGATAAATAAAAGTTAAGTAATATTTCTCCCGCAGTACGCCATAAAAAGGTGGTAATAAGTATTTTGTGTTAAGTTTGTCACGTTTTTAGGAATAAAACGGGGTGAGTAGGGGGGAAATTCATATTCTCATTTTTATGATCAGAAATTTAGACCAGACTTTCGGTCATCAATTGGATATAAATAGAAACAACTCACTGATATCGTTCATCTACTTATTTTGGAGTCAATAATGCGGGGTAGTCATAGTTCAGTATTTGATTCAGAACTGTATTCATCCTTGTTCACTCACCCTGAAATGAAACAGGTTTGGTCTGATGAAAACTTAATTCGCTGCTGGCTGGAGTTTGAAATGGCGGTAGCCCGCGTGCAGGCTGAATTAGATATAATTCCAGCACAGGCCGCTGAAGAAATTGTCGCTACTTGCCAATCGTTAAATGTTGATTGGCCGCGACTGGCCGCAGAGACACGTTCCGTTGGCATGGCGATAAAACCGCTGGTTGACCAAATAACGGATGTCGGTACACCGCTGGTGAAAAAATATCTGCATTGGGGCTGTACGACTCAGGATTTATTGGATTCCGCACTAGCGATGAGAATGAAGCAGACATTGCTGTTGCTGCGCCGCCAGCTTATTGAACTGGGCGAATGCTTAAAAACTATGGCGCAGGAACATAAAGCGACCGTGATGGTGGCCAGAACCAATTCTGTAGATGCCTCAGCAACCACCTGGGGATTACAGGTCAGTAGTTACCTGAGTGAGTTAACCCGCCATATTCATCGTCTTGATAATCTCTACCCAACTGCCATTACCGGTTTATTTGGCGGGGCGGTGGGCAATCTCGCCTCCGTGGGACATGACGGCATAGCGACCCGAAATAACTTAATGAAATTATTAGGTTTATCTTCACCTATAGGAATGATGAATGCCAGTCAGGATAACGTGGTGCAGGTGGTCCAGTTTTTTGCTCTGGTACACGGTACCCTGTGTCGGATTGCCAATGATGTCGAAACCATGGGAAGGCCATCCTTTGGAGAAGTCAGAGAGGGTGAAGGCGGCGGCGGCTCCAGTACTATGCCGCACAAAACCAACCCTCGCGCCAGCAATATGATCCAAACACTGTCTCGCATGGGCTGGATGTATGCCTCTGGTGCCACCAATTTGCTGGATCAGCAGGATGTGCGGGCCGCGTCGATGCGCGTATTAAACTGGACCCTGCTACCTGAATCGGCGTTAAGCCTCTCCACCAGCCTTGATCGTGCTTGCCGCCTTATCAGCCATTTGGTGATTGACAAACAGCGCATGGCGGACAACTTCAACATATCGAAATATTTCATTATGTCGGAGTCGGTATCAATGAGATTGGCTGACAAAATTGGCCGGGATCAGGGCTACAACATCATGAAAAATCTATTAAAAGAGGCTGATGGTACCCAAGATTTACAGCAGTTGGCGCTCAATAATGCTCAGATTCGTGAATTCTTAACAGAAGAAGAGATTATTACCGCCTGTGATCCCTCATCCTATCTTGGCTGTAATGATGAATTGATTGAGGAAACATTGGCATTCTTTGATGCCACTGAAAAGAATTTGGTCGGTTGATAGAGTAAAGACTCCCCTAAGCATGGCTCTTGGGGGAATCTTTACTCACCTATTTAGGGAGTGGAGAAAAGAGTTCGAAAAAGACAAATAGCTCTTCCAACTGCTCAAAGTTCCCCTCTCCTTCCCCTTTTTCATAGGCCAGATGCAGGACGAGTTCGACAAAAAAGAAACTGATAATTCTGCTTTTAAAAACTGACTGTACGTCGCTTGGCAACACAAACTGTAGATTACAGAATTTGCCATAAGGATTGGATTCAGAATTGGTTATCAACACCACTACCGCATCCTTCTTGCGAAACCACTCTGTTACTCGAATCACGACTCGGTTAAACCGGTAATAAGAAAAGGTGATCAGAACATCTTTACTGGATAAATTAAGCAAATCTTTAGGTAAATCACCGACATCCACCGAGAGCAGCGTCACTTTGTCCCTAAAGTATTTAACCAGAGTGGTGAAATGCTTAGCCATAGCATGAGACGAAGAAGGCCCAATAACATAGAGATGTCTGTCAGTATCCAAAATAAGACTGATAAACTCATCCAGACTCTCGATATCGATATTATCTTTGAAGCTCTCAAACAGCATGGTCACATTCTTATTAAATTCAGAGACTATCTCTGCGGTGGTGACCTTGGCTTTCTCATGAGCCCGTGATACCAGCTCAAATGGCGGTACCAGTTTTTGCTGTGACAGCGCTTCCTCCAGTTCACGTCTGAAAGCCGAATAACCGGTAAACCCTAATTTATTTAAAAAACGCCCAACGGTTGCTTTACTCACCATGGCATTACGTGCGAGATCGACAATGCCATGAAATGGCAGTTCGTTAAAATGCCCTTGAATATATGCATCAAGGCGACATTCTGATTCTGTCAATGAATTTAATTGGATAGTTTGTGAAATATATTTCTCAAGTGTCAACAAATTATTAATTTTCATTCATTATTGCCTCTTGACCTTCAAATTGACTAGCTAACATATAAATATATTCTCGGAAAAAATATCTTGTTAATGATCACGCAAAGTATAGGTAAAATGAAATCATTTATTGATGTAACAAAGAATTTCAAGGAATGAGACGTCGCGCACAAATTACTGTGAGAAAACTATTTTCTCATTCTGCCAATGATTTCTTACTTCTACTATGGATACATTGCAAACAGGCACACAGATTAACCGTTCACGCCTGAGATATATCTGAAAAGATTTATTTAACTGTGGTTTTTCACTCGGGAAAACAAATAAAAAGGGCTCATCTCATGATTGCATTTATAATCGCAATAGTGATTACTATCATTGCTGCATGGTTAATCATTAAGAATTACCAACCGCAAACCGTGCTGTTGTTAGCCGGTATTTCATTACTGACTATCACTGCTATTTTTTACCCAGAACACGATATTTTATACGATAAAGCGAAATCGACCGGTTCAGTTTGGATTGATATTTTTGCCTTTGCAAAAAACTCACTCTCTACTCAGGTTGCCGGCATCGGTTTGATCATTATGGCTGCCGGCGGTTTTGCCAGCTATATGGACCATATCAAAGCATCAAATGCCATGGTTAATGCCTGTATTCGCCCTCTACAACTGATTAAAGCCCCCTACCTTATTCTGGCAATTGGCTATATTTGCGCACAGTTATTGCACGTGGCAATTTCCAGTGCTGCCGGGTTAGCCATGCTGTTGTTGGTGACTTTCTTCCCGGTACTGGTGCGCTTAGGTGTGAGTAAAGCCGCAGCAGCCTCAATGATTGGCCTTTGTGCCTTTATGGATCTTGGTCCTGCGGTGGGGACAGCTAACCTCGCGGCAAAACACGCAGGCATGGAAACCGCAATCTATTTTGTCCATTATCAGATGCCGATTGCTGTTGCCGTGATGTTAGTGGTGTCGGTGTTAGTCTTCTTTACCGCCAAATATTACGATAAAAAAGATGGTCATTCTGTTGTCGTTCAAGATATTAACAGCGCCGAAAACACCGAAGAAGCACGTGTTCCTACCTTCTACGCATTATTACCTATCTTCCCGGTTGCTCTGGTTCTGATATTCAGCCCGTTATTTATTGATACCATAAAAATAGATGTGGTCACCGCCATGATTATCGGTACGTTGACGGCATTTGTTTGTGACCTGTTGGTGAAACGTGATTTCCGTGGCTGTTGTAAAGGCATTCAAGTTTTCTTCAAAGGTATGGGGAGCATGTTTACCAGCATCGTTTCTTTACTGGTTTGTGCTGATATTTATGCCCAAGGGATGCAGAAAATTGGGGCGATAGACTATTTGCTGGAGTCAGTCCAAAACGCCGGCTTTGGCTTTGCCAGCATGACAATTCTAATGACGCTGCTGGTCGGTGTAACTGCAGTATTAACTGGTTCTGGTGTCGCTGCCTTTTTCTCCTTCTCAGGTATGGCACCCTCTATCGCCAGTAAATTCGGCCAAGAAGCAGTTACCATGATTCTACCGATGCAGTTAATGGCCGGGATGGGCCGCTCTATTTCTCCGGTAGCCGGTATCATCATCGCCGTCAGTAAGGCCGGTGAATGCTCTCCGTTTATGATTGTAAGACGAACGCTAATTCCGGCTATCGGTGGCATCGTCACCATGATGATAGCTAATTACCTGCTGTTTTAAATTCAGAACATTTCATCATCGTTGAGTATTTGGATATTTAATATGTTTCATGAAGATAGCCAAGAATCACTGTATATTCCCTATACGGGCACGTTATTGATGGACACTCCCCTGTTAAATAAGGGGAGTGGATTTACCAGTCATGAGCGGGAAACTTTTAATTTACGCGGGCTGCTGCCCGCGGCGGTAGAAACTATTGAAGAGCAGTCGCAGCGGGCCTATCAACAGTTTCTCGACATCAAGTCCGATATTGCTCGCCATATTTACCTGCGCAATATCCAAGATACTAACGAGACACTGTTTTACCATATGGTCGGCAAGCATATTTCAGAGATGATGCCGATCATTTATACCCCGGTTGTCGGCCATGCTTGTGAGCACTTTTCTGATATTTATCGCCGGGCTCGGGGGCTGTTTATCTCTTGGCCTGACAGACATATGGTTGATGATATTTTGCATAATGCGACTAAGCAGAATATTAAAGTGATTGTGGTAACTGATGGTGAGCGCATTCTCGGTCTTGGAGACCAAGGTATTGGCGGTATGGGGATTCCAATAGGCAAACTCTCCTTATATACCTTGTGCGGTGGTATCAGCCCAACTCAAACACTGCCTATTTTACTTGATGTGGGAACGAACAATTCTCAGCTGCTTAATGACCCACTCTATATGGGTTGGCGTCATCCACGGATTAGCGGCGATGAGTATTTTGAGTTTGTTGATATGTTTATCAGCGCAGTCAAACGCCGCTGGCCCCATGTATTATTACAGTTTGAAGATTTTGCCCAGCATACGGCTATTCCACTGCTAAACCGCTATCGCGATCAGCTCTGTTGCTTTAACGATGATATTCAGGGTACAGCCGCCGTCACGTTGGGTACCTTAATGGCCGCCAGTCGCGCCGCAAATAATCAGCTACGGGATCAGCGCGTGGTATTCCTTGGTGCTGGTTCTGCGGGGTGCGGTATTGCTGAGCATATCGTGGCACAGATGGTATCCGAAGGCTTAACCGACGCCCTAGCGCGCGCCAATATCTATATGGTTGACCGGTTTGGTCTGTTAACCGATGACCAAACTAATCTTGCGGCTTTCCAGCAGCATCTGGCGCAACCACGCTCAAGTTTGACAGGCTGGAATTGCCAAGGTGAAACATTCTCACTTATAGAAGTGATCCAGAACGTCAAGCCGACAGTGCTGATTGGGGTCACGGGTCAACCGGGGTTATTCAGTGAAGAAGTGATCAGGACAATGTATTGCCACTGTCAAAAGCCCATTGTTATGCCGTTATCCAACCCAACCTCGCGCATGGAAGCTCGCCCGGAGGATATTCTGCGCTGGACTGAGAGTCATGCCATTATCGCCACTGGCAGCCCCTTCGAGCCCATTGTTTATAAGGATAAGGCCTACCCTATTGCCCAATGTAATAATGTTTATATTTTCCCCGGCATAGGGCTGGGTGTTATTGCCAGCCAGGCACGACGTGTCACGGATAGTATGTTAATGGCCGCCAGTCGGACGCTGGCCGATTTCTCGCCCCAAGCTCGTGATGGCAATGGCCCACTGCTACCGGATATTAAAGATATTCAACAAGTCACACAGGCCATTGCTTATAGCGTCGCGAAAGAAGCTCAGTTAGCCAGCGTAGCAAACGAGATCCCAGATGATATGCTGAGAGAAACTATCATTAAGAATTTCTGGCAACCGCAATACCGTCTTTATAAACGAACATCCTTTTGATTATTTTTAAGAGACTGGGGAGCAACGTATTTATAAAGTGCCACTGGCACTAAATATGATACTCCCGCTATCAATACCTAGTCTTGATTTTTTACTTCATTAACTGATGGGTATCAGGCTAAGGTCTGAGTTAATTGGAGTCGGAAGCGGTAGACAAGGTCTATAACAAAACTAATTATCTTGGTGTTGTAATTTTCGAGTTTTGGATATGGGGTAACAAGTCACTGGTAATTAAAGGTGACCCGCACACTGAGCCTCGCATTACGGATGCAGAAAAACTGGAGGTTTCCACTGCACTCAAAGTAGTAGCTGCAGTCTATCCCAAATCCAGTCTTTCATTTTCTGGTAATCAATTTAATTGATTCGAGAATTTCATTACTACTCAGCGAATCATTATCAACGTTAAACTAACAGAAGATTAAATTCTATAGTCATATTTGCAACTATATTAATTTTTCAGTAGTTTTTCTTTCCAAAGAATCCATCTTCATATTTACACTCCTTATCCTCTTTTCCCCAATACCTTGGAATACCATCAGTATGATTTAAATCAACAATTTTAACACCAGAATTCACTGCATAAATATCATAGTCATGCCCTGTTTCAGGAACAAAACCTATCCAACGCGTTGCGATTATTTGGTTATACTGCGACCTAAATGTTTCTTCCTTATATGTTATTCTTATATGCTGATTAGATTTAATTCTATACTCCAACGAATCCATTCCATTCATTTCCGAAGAAGGAGGACGCATTCCTGTTATTTTCTTATTGTACGTCGATTTTATGCCAACAAGATTAATACCTGCGGTCAAAGATTTTGTACTTACCAGTTTAAAACATTGACCTGATTTTTCATAAATTTCTAATGTCAGTGGTGGAAGATAGTTTTTGACTCTTATTCTTGCCGAATCACTTCCAGTGTAATCCTCCAACGATTTGGTCATATTAACTGCACATCCTGAAATGGCACAACTCAAAATAAATACTGTATTAAGCTTAATTAATTTCATTAAAAACATAGCAAATCCTTTTCCATAAGTTAATTTTACTACAACAAAAAATATTAGCCCTAAGTTTATCGCTGATCTTCAGTTAGGTCTTCACGTTTGATACCCAGGTACATCTGTTGGGCAATATACTTACCCATTACCCCACCAGACGCGTCGACCACCACATTACTGGCAAAGGGCTGATTTCGAGAGTGGGGAAACAGACATCACTAACTGAGCATTTTATCTATCCCTAAGGGATATATTGCTTCATCCAAAGGCATTTTTAGTCACGGCGGGGAACAAATGCCCCCTGTAATATCAGGGGGCATGGGCACTAAAGAGAGTTACTTAGCATCTTTACCGTAATTGGGTGAACGCGGCCCGTACAGAATGCCGTTAGGCGTTCCTGCCGTCAGCATTCGGGTGCTGGTAATTCCAGCAATATCATGACTATGATCAGTCAGTGTATTGCTGATTTGTGTGACCGCCGCTTGCACCAACATGTCGATGACACCACCAGAAGAGTTATCGCCTTCATTACTGGACGCAGTAGCACTGCCGCTCCACAACAATTTTCCGGTTCTCAAATCAACCAGTTTGGCATTCGCTGTGACACGAGTATCACTGGTGATAATCTGATAAGAGGTACCGTATTGCACCACAGTGATGTACAGCACTGCATCTGCGCCGAAGATTTTATGCAGTTTGGCTGGGCTGGCAGCATGGATGTCGCCCGCATTTGTCATGCCATTTTGCTTAAATGTCTCTTCCACGACAGCAACGGGCAGCACGTAATAGCCCGCTTCAGCTAACGGGTAAGTGACCTGAGACAACATACCATGGCTGGCAGCCACTTCTGGTGATTGGTTCTGCGGCAGCAAGACCAAAATACTCTTTGGTTTGCTTTGCTTAAATGCAGAATAGTCCTGCTGCTGTACTGGCTTGGCACAGCCAGTCAACAGTAGCGCCATCATAACAGCACAGATTGCGAAAATAGATTTCATTTAAATGCCCCTTTATCCTTGCTCATCAAGAAATCCATAAACGGAGCAGACTCAGGGAATGCCGTTTTCTCGGTATTGAATTCAGCCATCGCCAAATCGGTATGCCCGGTATTACCATACAGCATGCCCAAATGAGCATGTAAGCCCGGAGGAACTGGCATATTTTTCGCGCGTGACTTTTCAATATTCTCTTTTAAAGCAGCAATTTGCTGTTCAGGGCTGGCATCCGATTTATAGTAATCATAAATCGTCGTTTGGTAGTTATCCCAGTTGTAAATAGGTTTCGGTGCTGTGGCACAGCCCGCCAATACTGCGGCAGCTAGCACCAAAGAGAGCTTTCTCACTAATTTCATATTGTGGTATCCATACTCATTATTAGGAATTATTTTGCCATTAACGTCTATTTCGCCGGTTGCCATGCGCCCGATTCAATGCCAGCAACCAGATTGTTGACAGCTTCACGGATAGCTAAGTCCAGCACCTTGCCATTCAAAGTTGAGTCGTAACTTGCTGTTCCGCCAAAACCGATCACTTCGCGGTTAGACAGTTCATACTCGCCTGCACCTTGTGAAGAGAACACCACTTCAGAGGTTTTCACATTGACGATATTCAGATTCACTTTAGCGTAGGCAATCTGAGATTTACCCCGACCCAAAATGCCAAATAACTGACGATCACCAGTCTCTTTGCGACCAAACTCGGTCACATCACCGGTCACGACGTAAGTCGCGCCTTTCAATTGCTGGCTTTGCCCTGAAATAGCCGCTTCGGTTTTCAGCTCTTCCATATTGGTACGCTCTAATACGTTAAAGCGGCCAGTTTGTTGTAAGTGCGTCACCAGAATGGTTTTTGACTGGTTCCCCAAACGATCAACACCATCGGAGAATATCCCGCTCATATAGCTTGAACGGTTGTCAAATTTACCCACAGAAATAGGGCTGCGTGGGCCGTTATATTGCGTGCCATAAGAGGCGACTTTCGCCACTTCTAACGACCGCGAGGACTCAGAGGCACACCCACTTAATAAAAATGCAGTTATTAAGGTGGAGGCTAAAAATATTCTTTTCATCATAAAAGCACTATTCTCGATAAAAGATTGAACAATTATATCTGATACCCTTGGCAGACCTGTTATGGAGCACTTGGGCAGCCAAAAGACTCAGACAGTTAAGCAGGTTACTGTTGGGTCTCTTTTTTTATTAAAAATACATATTAAATCAAAAAGATAAAAACATTTTCATTGTTAGGTAAAGCCAGTTTTCTACATCAATGTGAGTTCACCGCACTATTAGCCGAATCATCTCCACTCTGCGAAGCGGGAGGAGCGGGACAACTGGGAGTCACCACTGCGCCCGGTGTGCTCCGGTTGCAGCGGTGAGAAGTGGGAGGATTTATATTTATAAAATAGCTTTTGCTATATATCTTTCAATAACATAAACATTATTTACTTCACATTCTGGATAAATCCACTTTTCCCAATTAGCTATGACCCATTGAGTACTAAGTCCTCTAACCTCTGGTAAACTGCTTTCTAGGGGTAACAGAACAAGTATCAGACCAGCTTTATAGCCCGATGATACGATTAATCCATTTGGCCGCTCATCGTCTTGAGTATCGAAGACCATAAAATCGACATACTCTTCATAGGGCCACTGTGCTGGCAGTCGCAATATATTTCCATGGCACAGAGCTTGCTCTTCAAAGTCAGTTAACTTCACAATTTCCTGCATTTTATTTCACCTTCAGGTCATGTTTACCTGATTTATCTGCTGGCTTTGTTTGGGCCATTCCAAAATTAACCTCTCCCAGATGCTTACCATTCTGGGGATCTACTACTTCAAAACGACCATGTTGCGTATCCAACGCGTACAAGTTACCGTCAGCTCCTCGATACACATCTCTGTTATTCAATTTAGTAAGCTTGTTATCCTTAACCATTCCATTTTCTAAAACAACTTTTACTGCTGTTTCTTTAATTTGTGCAACTCGTTCGCCAGGAGGTAAACCCGATATTCCCTTTTCAAACTGACCAACTGTTTTTCCTCCAGGTATTACTATGGCTCCAATATCAGGCAATTTTTTACCCGGTAGGAAAAGACCCGCCAGCATTCCACCTGTGGCTTCAAGAGCAAGCTGGTTACCTTGAGCCGCTTCTTTCACCTGTCCTGCAACCGCTGACCAGGTTTCACTCTTCATTAGGGCTTTCAGCGTATCTGCCGCAGCCTGATTTTTACCCGCCAGATCGTTTAATGCCTGAGTGCAGTAACTGTCTCCCATTGCGCATGAAGTGAGCGCCATAGCCGCATCAGCGCCGTAATCCACGCCACCTAATATCGCATCACCTGTGTCAGCTGTCGCATTGATTATACTGTTAACGATAGCGGAGAGTGTCCCTTCACCCAGTTTGTCTCTTACCTGATCTTTCAGGTTACTCGTAACCTGCTCAACAGACTCGCGGGCTTGATCTCCACTCAGGGAGTTATTCTCAACCGCATTCTTCCCGGCCTGCGCACCTGCAACCGTATCAGCGGTGCTGTCACCGGTCAAGCCACCCGCCAGCCCTGCTGCCAGTGTTGCCAGTGCACTGACCGTCTGTTTCTGGTCTTCCGAGAGATTGTTTTTGTCCCAGCCCATTGCCGCGATGATAATCGGTGCCATCAGTTCTGCCGTCGCCGCACCCGCTGCACCCGCCAGTGCATTGTTACCACTGGCATACGCTGTTACCGCACCCAATACCGCGTGCGCCATGGCATTGGCTACCTGATTATCCCCTGTACCGGCCTTTATCACTTCCGCCAGATACGGTGCCGAGGCGCCGCTCAGTGCCTGTGCCATATTGCCACCCGCCAGTCCCTGTATTGCTGCAGTGGCCGCCTGCATCGCACGCTGTACCGAGCCGCCTGTTCCCAGACCTGACTCGTTAAACGCCTGATTGTAAGCAGTTTGGTATATCTGGTTATTGATATCTTCAGCGGTAGCTACTTTGCCCGGATTGGCTTTTTCCCACTGTTCTTTGGCTGCCGTAATATCTTCAGGCCGGACATCCTTCATCTTCTCGTTAGCCGCATTGGTCGCAATAATCTTGCCCTGCGTGCGCGCAATATCCATCGCCTGACCGCCAATCTCGCCAATCAGCTGGGCTTCTCGCAGGCGGTTTTGCTCTTTCTCTTTATCAAATATCGGGCCGATGCTGCCGTTGGCATTGTCGGTGTCGCGGCTTAGGTCTTCAACATTCTGCTGCTGTTTATCCTGGTCTCGGATGGTGATAGTACCATCCGCGATTGCCGACTGAGTGGTGCCCTCGGCATGACCATCATTACTCAGACCCGACAGCACCACGCCACCCAGATTACTCAGCAGGTCAGACCCGACCGGGCCACCGGAGCTCAGGCTGCCGCCCTGATGTTCGGCCTTGAAATCGGCCTTGTTCTCAATATCACTGAAGCCCAGTGTGCCGGTATCCAGACTGTTTTTGCTCTTGTCGGCGGTGCTGGCAATCACCGCGCCATCAAGCTGCGTATGTTCACCAACGGTGATATCAAAACCGCCTTTGCCCGCAAAGATACCGGTCTGCTCCTGCACCGAATCATAATTGCTGTGCAGCTTGTCCTGACTCATGCTCAGGTTGGCTGAACCGCCGCCGCCGACCACTGCCATGCTGATACCGCCGCTGGTACTGGTTTGCTTCGCATCATAATTGTCGCTGTCTTGCTGGCTTTGCAGCAGCAGGTCGCGGCCGACATCCACCTTGACGGTTTCACCACTCGCCTGAGCACCGATTAACGCGGTATCACGGCCACTGTGTAGCGACAGCGTGCCGCCACTGTCGACCTGGGTTTCCGTCCAAGTCGTGCCGTCGCCGTGCTCATTGCCCTGACCCTTGTTGGCGTTGGCAAAGATGCTCAGGCCACCGCCAGAGCTACCGAACCCCAGACTGACACCCACACTGCCGCCACTGCTGCTGTTACTGCCGTCGGTTTTTTGTGTGTTAGCGGCACCCAGCAGCAATATGTCGCGCGCAGCATCCAACGTCGTATCGCCACCGGCTTTGAGCTGGCTGCCCTGCACCACGATATCGCCGCTGTTCGCTGGGTTCCCATCACCGGTCGCATTGATGGTTAGATTGTTACCTGCCGTCAGGGTCGAACCGGTCACGCTGGTCTGTTCCTGATGCTGTTGCGAGGCCGATTTTTGTGAGCCTAATGAGGCGCTGATGCCGAACATGCTGGCGGTATCGCCCCCCTGCGCCTGCACCAGTTGCCCAGCCTGTACCGCCTGAGCACCACTGAGCGCAGCCTTCACGCCTTGCAATGCCGCCAGTCGGCCATTGCTTTCGTCGCTGGCAGCTTTGGCGGTGGTGACCGCGGTATTGAGGGCGCTGCCGACTGCGCCGGATAGCGCCAGTGTCAGGCCGCTGGATTTTTGTTCGACGGTATGGGTCTGGCTGCTTTGGTTTTCAGCCGCCACAATGGCAACGTTTTTCCCGGTCAGACTGATGTCTTTACCGGCTAACACGTCGGAGCCTTGCACCATCAGGTTTTCACCGGCGGTCATGCTGACATTGCCCAGTACACTGCCCACCGTGCTGCCGACGTTGGAAATCGATTGACCGGTATCGGTCATTTTGGTGCTGTTGCTGCCAACGGTGACCCCAATACCGCCAGTGCTCATTAGGCCAGATTTTTTCTGCTCATACAGGTGAGACTCACTTTCACTCTGCTGCGCGGTGCCGACGATAATGTTCTCTTGCGCGCGCAAGCTAATGTCGTTGTCGGCCACCACATTGCTGCCGATGACGGCGATATTTTTACCACTGATATCCATAGAGCCAGCTGACAGCATCGAACCCACCGCCAACGTCTGGCTAATACTGTCTTCGGTGCGGGTGGTGGTACTGGAGGCCAGCCCTTTTTTAGTGCCGGTATGGTTGCGCTGCTCGTCATGCTGCTCAGTCTGGGTGGTGAGGGTGATATCGCCGCCCGCCGCCAGCTTCAGCGCACCGTCGGTTTGTATCGCGCTGGCGCTGATATTGATGTCGTGCGCGGTGTTCAGGTTGATATCGCCGGTGGCGTTCAACTGGCTGCCAAGCAGGGTTTCATCATAGAGATCCACCGAGCTGCGACTGCGTTTGCTCGACGATTCACCGGTGACATGCAGGCTGTCGGTGGCGGCACTGAGGTTAATATTCTGCGCCTGTACATCAATAGTATTGGCATTAATATTAGCGCCGATGGCGGTCAGATTGTTGACGTTAGCGGTCAGTGCGCCTCCGACATTCACTTCACTGCCCAGATGGCGAATATGCTCACTGGTCGAACTGCCACTGCCATACTGCGCACTGATCTGGTCGCGGGTTTGCACCGTATTGAGCAACCAGTCGCCGCCAGTATTGACCTGTAAATCCTGACCGACATTGAGGCCAGCGCCTTGCATGATAAAGTCACGTTCAGTATTGATAACCGCGTTATTGCTGACATTGATGCTGGCTAGCGGCCCCAGCACGGTTTGGCTGCGCTGGACGGCCCCATTATCGCTGCTGAGCTGCGCACTGTCGGTGCGCAGAATGATATCGCGGCCGCTGTCCAGTTGCAGGTTGGTGGCATTTAATCGGCTGCCCGTCAGGTCAATATCACTGTTCAGTGTACTGAGTAACATGTTGCCGCCCGCCTGCAGTAAGCCGCCGCGGTTATTCAGGTTGATGTCCTGCGCCATGCTGATGCTCAGGTTATTGCCGGCTTTCATCGCTCCCTGATTAGTGAAACCCTGAACCTCGGTTAAGGTGATATTCTCGGCGGCAATTAATGCGCCGTTGGCCTGTAAGTCGCCCGGTTTAACACCCGCCAGATAGACCACCGGTACCAGCACGGTTTGCCCGGCGACTTCACGGCTTTCCATCAGCACAATATTGGTGGTTAATGCCGCCATCTGTTCTGCACTGAGGTGAGTGCCGAGGGTAATATTAAAGGCTTTGCTGTACTCCAGGCCCGCCGCAAATAACTGCTCGAACTGCTCCTGCGCGCTACGATAATCACTGGCCACCGCCTGACCGGTCAACGCCAGCACCTGGTCGCGCACCAAACGCTGCTCATAGGCATTATCGCCCAGCCGTTTGAATATCACATTCGGGTCGTTATTCAGTTGCTGCAGCACGTAGTCCGAGCCACGCCAGTTATTCAGGTTGGCAAAGGCCGGATTCGTTTCTATCAGGTACTGGCTGTTAACGGTGTAGTCAGTACTGAACTGATACAGCCCGCCATTAGGCGGTGTCAGGGAAATGCCGTTAAACTCGATGGCAAGGTCTTTCCCGGAATTGTTGTTTCCATTGGGTGGCGCAATAGCACCGGGATTAGCCCCATTGTTGATCGTGGTGCCACTGCCGCTGACGGTTTGTGCGGTGAGGCTGGAGGCATATTGGTGAGTCGCGCGCGCGCTCACCTCGGGGCCCCAATCTCTGTGCCATAACCCGCCTTTATAGTTACGGTAATTCCACTGACCGGAGGAGGTGGTCTGCTCCATCAGGCGTTGTGCACTTCCCCAGCCATCCTGTTGCAGGGTGACGCCGGTGAGGTTAATCTCACCCTGAGCACTGATTTTACTCCAGAAATTCTCCAGCGTGCCCACTTGCGGGGTCAGGTTGCCCCCCGCCAGCAGTTGCGCCTCCGGGCTGATGTTATCGATGCTGTTATAGGCGATAGTCGACGTATAATCGGTGCCAATATAATCGCTGTTATCTGCCCCCTCATGAGGCGGCTCGCTATAGCGCCCACCCGGTATATCGGGGTTTTCCACTGTCCAGTAAGCTGACCCATTCACCGTGTCGGCCACCACAAAGTCGCTATTGGCGGTGAGAATATGGCGGCTATTGGTCAGCGTTGTGGCGTAAATCAGCATATCCTGGCCGGATTCAATCAAGCCGGACAGGTTGAGTACCTGAGCCGCCCGCAGATAATTCCCGCCGCTGTCTTGCCCACCGGCCAGAATAATCGTGCCCATCCCTAAAATCGTGGTGGTCGGCGCGGTATCGGTGTCAGTGACGGTATCACTGTTTTCAATCACCGGAGCCAGTAAGGCTAAAGTACCGTTTTCATCCGTGGCACCGATCAGGGCGTTCGGGCCGGAGTTAGTGATGCGCTCGCGTGCTTTGAGTGTGGCCTGTGCACTAATAATGGTGCCCGTATTGAACAGGGTGTTAACGTCGGTATTGAGCAGGCCGCGGGTCAAGATATCGCCGCTATTTATCAATGCGCCAACGGTGGTGAGGCTGGTTTGTGCCGCAATGATATCGGCGGTATTCAGTAAGCTGTTTGAGTCGGTGCTGAGTTTGCCGCCCGCGAGCATTTGCCCGTTATTGGTCAAATCGCCTGCGGTGGTCAAGGTGAAATCACGCCCAGCCTGAAGGGTAGAACCCGCCAGATGGGTGAAATCACGCTGTAAGCTAATCGCCAGATCTTCGCTGGCTGTGATCTTGCCAGCATTATTGTCCAATTGGCCCAGATTCAAAGAAACCGTGTTTGCCGCCAGCGCGCCACTCTGGTTATTGAGGGTTTGCCCGGCATTGGCACTGGCGTTAAGGGTCAGTGCGCCAAGGGCGAGTATATTGGCACGCTGCGTGCTGATATCTCCCTGAGTGGCAGTGATATTCATCTCACGAGCTTGGGTGTAACTGTCACTCAGATCAATCCGGCTGCCGGTTAATATCATGGTATCGGCGGCGAGGGTTTGTCCTTGGGCGATTAATTCCTGACGAGTATTGACCAGCAAATTACCGGATTCTGTCAGGCGGCCATCACTCTGTATGCCCGCGCCCAGCAGGCTGTTGCCGTTGCTGTGTAAACCTTCGGCTTGTAGCGAGAGTGTGCCGATAGACAGCAGAGTGCCATCACGGTTATCAATATAACCCGGCAGATTGAGGTTGAAATCTGTGGTGCCGGTTTGCGCAATCACGCCGCCCACATTAGAGAGGGTTTGTGCGTTAAAGGTTATTTTATCTGCAATCAGGCGGGCATTATCGGTATATAACACCGAAGTCGTTGATGCCGACAGGCTGTGGCTGGCAAGCACCTCAGCCCCGGTGAGATTGATGTCCCCGCTTTGTGCTGTGAGGGCCACATCACGGCTTTGTGTCTGACTGCCGCTTAAATCAATACTGCGCGCATTGAAGCTCTGCGCCGTGCCGCTAATATTTTTCCCTTGGGCGACTAACTTGCCGCTGGCTTCTACTTTCAGTGTGCCACTAGTAATGCTGCTGTTGTCGGATTTTACGCCCGCACCCAACACAGAATTTCGGCTGCTGTTAACCTCAGCCGCACGCAACGAAGTGTCACCCGCCGCGGCAATGGTGCCACTGTTAGTCAGTTTACCGGCGGTGGTGAGCTGGGTATTGGCGCTGGCGTAGAGCACCCCGGTGTTCTCTATACCAGCGGCGGTATTCACCACTAAGTGCTGTGCGCTGTTGATTTGGCCGCTGTTCATTAGCATGCCGTCGGCGGTTATCGTGATATCGCCCGCAGCAGCCCCTATCTCTCCGGCATTGCGCACACCGACACCGCTTTCAGTGCCAATTAGACGAATTTTACCGGCATACATGCCGCCTAAACTGGCGACATCCACTGCCACGGTAGGGCGCGGGCTGCCATCGCTGGCTTTGGCATTAATGGCCTGATGCGCGGCATCCACCTGATTGCGCCCGGTGGTGACATTCAGCTCATTGGCCCAAATGCCCGCATTGACTTTGACGGAACGGGCGATCAGATCGGTATGATCCTGACGGCTGCTGTCCAGACCATTGCCCTGAATAACAATTTCGCCCCGTTCGACATCGTAGCCCGTCAGTTGGCCGTTATTGAGTTGCGCCTGACCGGTGGTTAATGTCGCGCGGTTGGCGTTGATAAAGCCGCAGCCCTCGCAGGTAATGCCTGCCGGGTTGGCAATCACCACCTGTGCCTTGCGCCCGGCCACTTCGATATAGCCATTGAGCTTGCTCGGGTCGCGGCTGTTGACTTCGTTGAGGATAATACTAGCTTCGCCCCGTGCCAGCCAGGGGTTGCCATCCACCACACCAGCAATCTGGGTTTGGTTGGGACCGTGGCCGTTATTGAGGATCACCCCGCGATTATCGACATCAAACTGGCTATAAACGTTGCGCGATACCCCACCGCTACTCGGGGTCTGGATATTGACCTGTGGTGTGCCGTTGGCACTGTTAATAATGGTCGGCTGCTGATTACCCGGCGCACTGCCATCGGCGACAATATTGGCCTGAGCGGCTAATGAAACACAGCCCAGCGCCAGTAATAGGCTGAAACTGAGTGGAGATAATGCACTGATACGACGGCTCTGAGTCTGCCCAACACCTGATGACGCAGAAGAGGTAGCCCGACCGGAGGCGGCAATATCAGCCACCACCATCAACATGCCACGCGCCTGGTTAAATACGATACGGTACAGGTTCTTATTCATGGTTCATTCTCAAAGAGTCGTTATTAATCAGGCGCATTAGTATTGCCAGTTCAGGTTAAAGCCCACCGTCACCGAGTCGGTTTTGAAGCCATCGGGTTTCGACAAGGGTTTGCCAGCAAACAGGTCATATTGGGTATTAAGCACGCGGCCACGCACCCCGACGACACTGCCCGCCAGATGGTGGCCCAGAAGATAGGGGTCACTGCGGCCACCCACTTCGCCATAATCAACACCGACATACAGCTCATGCCCCGGCAGGGGCGTATACCAGCCGAGATCATTGCGCACCGTCCAACCACGATCGGCATTAAGCGTGCGTTCGCCGTCAAACCCGCGCACTGACCAGCGCCCGCCGATACTGAACTGATCCTGTGGTGTCAGCGGTGTATTGGTGGTCTGGCGTTGGTACTGCAGGTTGTAATGGAAGTTTTGTTTTTGAATGGCAAAAGGAATATCCAATTGCGCATTCATGCGCAGAATTTTGCTTAACGCAGTGGCTTCGCCGAAATACTCTTCCTGCGCAGGTACCGCGCCAAACCAGCGAGTGCCGCGCTGATAGCTGATACCGGCGTCCAGTGTGGCTTGCGAGATAAAGTGCCGATGCTGTAGCCCGACACGCCAGGCCGAGGTGCGGCGGCGCTGCACTTCCACTTCAGTATCATTGATGTAGTTTTTCGAGGAGCGAGTCAGCACATCGTAAGTAACAGTGGTTTTTTGGCTGGCATTGCGATGCAGCAGGCGGCTGAGTTGCAGTGAAACATTCTCACTTTCGCCCCGATAGCCGTAATCGCCATTCAGACCTGCCACGGTTTGATGATAGTCATAACTGCTGGCGGTAATCCCTGCGGTCCAGTAACCGAACGGCAGCGAATAATGGCCGGTCAGGTTATTGGTGCCTTTCTCGCCGCGACTTTTCAATGAGCCACCAGCAGAGACATAAAACTGGTCACTCAGGGAGAGCGGATTATCCAGAAACAGGGTTGCGCCACCTTGATAACGGCCGGTGCTGCGGGTGCCTGAGTCATCCAGAGAGGCCGCCAATCGCCACATTTTGCTTTGTTGCCAGCTCAGCGCGATATCAGTCTCGCCGGGGGCATCACCGGGGATCAACTCCATGCTGGCCTGTACCGTGGGGAGGCGCTGCAAATTCTCGAGCCCTTGTTCAATATCGCGCAAATCCAATAAGTGACCGGGACGAGCGGGGAAAGCGCTGAATAGCGTGACATAGCGGTCACTGTCGGGTGTCAGCTCAACACGCCGTATTTTGCCGGGCACCACTTGTAACGCCAGGGTGCCGCTGTTCAAATCCTGCTGGGGAGCCAGCACGCGGGTGGTGACATAGCCATGATCCACCAGGCGGTTTTGTATTTGGCTCATCAGCAGGTTAATGCCTTTCGCTCCTAAGCACTGACCTTGCGCCTGATCGGCAATGCGTTGTAGTGGCAACCAGCGCGGTAATGGTTCTGCGCCACTGATTTTTATACGATCAATGACAAAACAGGGCTTTTCTATCGGGAAAGTAAGGTGACCAAAGGAAGCAGGAGGTGCAGATAAGCGCACGTCAGGTGTTGCAGGGGCCAAACGTTCTTCCAGGGCGCGCTGACGTTCTTGTTGATGAATAGTTTGATCGACCGGTATTAATTCAACACCTTGACTAATAGGTGAAATAACTATTGCTGTCAGCAATATACTGCCAAGTAATATAGAATAATTGGAACGCAGCACAGGGCATATCCTTATTCGCCCGGCTGGGGCAGATAAATAATATAATCAAAATAATTTGGCGCATTATGCCTGTGGGAAGATTATTTTCAATGTGTTTTTAACCTCATTAAAAATATAGGAAATTTCGCTAAATTATTGTAGGAATAATCCCACCCCAGCAAGATAACCCCAGAAAACATCCTATTTAGAGATGTTTTAGCATTAAAAAAACAGATTAAATCTTCAAATAAATAATTAATAAAGCTATGCCACTGATATAGAATTATTTAGTAAATTCTTTATTTAAAATGTGTATAGGCGCTGTTTTTAATTTAAAGAAAAAATAACGTGGTTAAATATAAAATCATTATTGGATTAGAACATTATTCGCAGTAATCGCAGCTACAGTTTGACCGTGTTCTTGGTTGGAAATTTCAGCCCACGTTGTCTAACGGCAGTAAAAGGGGAAATGGCATACAGAACAACAAAGTAAGAGATTAGATTGGAGTGAAAAACGAACAAAACTGAGAAGATAAAGAGAAATGATGGCGGAGGAGGAGTCCGCTAAAAATATTTCTAATGCGGAACAATACATTTCAATTTTAAACTATAAAACAAAAGGTTATATAAAAACCACCTCAATCCAGTACAAATGAAAACAACCCTACCTAATCATTAATGGCATACTCAATGGCATACTGGAATTTTAAGAGATTCACTGATGGCTACTCTCACCGATACCAAAGCTCGCCAGATCAAACCAGATGACACTCCCTTTCCTCATGGTGGTATTACCGGTCTGACACTGCATCCTTCCTCCAGCAAAGGTCATGGAAAATGGGTCTTACGCTTCATAAGCCCAGTAACAAAGAAACGTCGTAATGCTGGCTTGGGTACCTATCCAGAAATCAGCATCGCTGATGTAGTAAAACAAGCACATGCCATGCGACAGCAAATTGCCCAGGGGATTGATCCACTTGAACAAAAGAGAGTTAACTCCGAAAAAATCGCAGTGCCAACTTTCGAAAATGCCGCCCGGCGGATTCATACTGACTTATTGCCGGGATGGAAAAATGATAAACACGGAAAACAATGGATTGCAACATTAGAGCAATATGCATTCCCACTCATAGGTACTGCGACGATCAATACTATTTCCCCTGCCCATATAGCTGAAGTATTGAGTCCTATCTGGCTTTCGATACCGGAAACAGCCAGCCGGGTTAAGCAAAGGTTACATGCAGTGATGGCTTGGGGATGGGCTCATGGTCACTGTACTGCTAATCCGGTTGATGTCGTTGTTCATCTACTGCCTCAGCAACCCAGTAAACTCACCCGCACCGAGCATCAGCCTGCCATGCCCTGGCGAGATATTCCTGCATTTATAAATACACATGTCAGAAATGCTAAGCGTTTTGATGTAACCCGTTCACTGCTGGAAATGGTTATCCTAACAGCCTGCCGCTCTGGCGAAGTTAGAGGTATGAGATGGTCTGAGATTGATTTCGATTCTGCTACCTGGACGATCCCCGCAGAGCGGATGAAAGCCAAGATTATGCATCGGGTCCCGTTAACACCTCGAACCATTGAGATCCTGAGAGGTTTAGAAGGATTACATGATGATCTTGTTTTCCCTTCCCCAAGGAAGCAAGCATTGCTGTCTGACATGGTGTTAACTTCGTTCTTGCGCCGCGTCGAAGCCCCCAGCAATACATCCGGACGGGTAGCGACCGCCCACGGCTTCCGCTCAAGCTTTCGCGATTGGTGTAGTGAACAGGGTTATCCCCGAGATTTGGCTGAACGAGCATTGGCCCACACAGTGCAAAATAAAGTCGAAGCGGCCTATCATCGTACTGATTTGCTAGAGCAACGGCGGCCAATGATGTTAGCGTGGGCTGATTTTGTGATAGCAGCGGATCGTGGAAGTATTATTGACGGTGGGACAAAAGGAATGCGGCTCGTTGGGTAGAAAATATAAGCAGTATTGATGCAACTTGAAATCTCACAATGCAGCTCGGCATATGTTGCTAATTAAATTGGTCGCTGCAACGTTATCTTCGAACAATGATAGCGTTGCTTCAACATTGAGGAGAGTCTCCTAAGATATTAGCCGTACTTCTGGTAGATACAAAGACTGTTCCCTTGCTAGCAATAAAACTATCCTTTTGATTTAGATAAATATTTTAGTCTTTTATATTTCATTGTTTTAGACTATCATTTATGTTAAGCAACCCTTATAGCCTTATGATTTTTAGCGTTTTTTAGGATAAAACAATGACAATGCTAAAATGGATTCGACAGGAAAAAGCCTCTAATTTAGTACTCTTTATTCATGGACTGAATGGAGGTGGTGATACTTGGAATTACAGCGATGAAGTTTCCTTTCCAAAGTTATTAAAATCGGATGAAGATTTAGCAAGTTTCGATATTTCATATTTTGAATACTTTACAAACTTCACAAGTAAATTTAATGTAGCGAAAGGCTTCTTGAGGAAGCTTTTTAACTCTACAAATAAAATACAAATGAACTTGCCAGTTGACGAATTATCTGAGCTCTTAGTTACAGAAATTGATGTTAACCTTTCAGAATACAAAAACATTATATTTGTAGCTCACAGCATGGGGGGGTTGGTTGCTAAATCATGTATTTTGAAAATGATAAAATATGGTCGCAACGATAATATTAAAGGTTTTATTTCTCTTGCCGTTCCCCATGCTGGCTCTGAGCTTGCGTCCTACTCGTCAATGATATCATCAAGTGCACAGATAAAAGATTTGAAAGTATTTAGTGATGAGACTGATTCTTTAAATAGAGAATGGCTTGCGTCAAATCAAACGCCAAGTTCAAAGTTCATTTATGGCACAAATGATTTAATAGTAAATAAAAAAAGTGCATTACCAATTCAAATCCTAGCAAAAGACTCAGTAGCAGTTCATGAAGATCACGGTACCATCTGTAAGCCTTCAGATACTGATAACAATGTATATAAATTAGTAAAAAGATTTATATTAGAAATTGATCGTGACAATCGAGAGCCATTAGTTATAAATGATTTCGTCGATGAAAATCAATATGATAATGAATACTTTGTATTAAAGATGATTGTAGCTGATGTACATGATGATATTTCAAATCATGCAAAGGAATATTATTATAATGCGGAGTTAGCAAGAAATTTCTTTACAAGCGATCGTGACAGAGCGATATTAGATGGATTGTATCGTAAAATTAAAGGGTTATATCAAACCCAGCTTCAATCAGCCATTGCTAACCATCTTACTGCTGATCAGTTATTATCAGCGATCCACAAAAAAATTGAAGATGAAGATCGTGTTGCATTAAATGTTTTACTTTCTGATTTCGATAATTTGTATAAAAAAGGTATGCTTCATCAGTTAGCCAACAAATCAAATAGAGATGTAATTTGGTCTGCTGATACTACACTTGAATCGCTCAATCAGCTCAGGAGTAGTCAGTGAACATTTTACCTTATATTCCATTAGATGAAGAGTTTAGTCTCAATCTATGCATATTAATAATTATCACTGAAGGCTTAGGAGAAAATAAAAACTCTGACGCAGTCATGGATATTAATAAAGCGCAGATATTCATGTACTTGATAAAAAACCCATCTAAAATTGAGCGGGCGATGTTTTTAGCTGGTAAAAAAATACCAATAATTGATAGAGAGGAGACTTATACGATAAAAGGTCTCTCTCTAAATGTTGACATTTTATTTAATAGTAGAAAAATAAAAGAGTTAATAAAATACCTGTCTTGCAAAGGGCTTATTGAGGCTTTAAGAAATGATGGTGTTACATTAATTAAACTATCAGAGAATGGAAAGCTCTTCTTCAAGAATTTAGATTCTGATTTTTTTAATCAGGTTAAACAACACGTAAAATTAATTTCTGCTTTAAAATCCTGCACAACACCCAAGCTCAATAAATTGACAAATGACCTAGTAAGGATATCAGAATGAAATCTTATTTAAGGATTGAAAAATTAATTCTCGCAGGGTTAAGAAAAGATTATATTGTTTCTTTTGAGAATGGGCTAAATATTATTCATGGTGATTCTGACACAGGTAAATCCAGCATATTAGAATTTATAAATTATTTACTTGGCTCAAGTAGAATTGAATTAGCTGATGAGGTTATATCTTCGGTTAAGTTCGCTGCCATGGAAGTTTTTATAAATGACTCACCTTTTACTATAATAAGGGATATCTATAAACCATCTGAATTAATTGAAGTTTACCCAAGTTTGTATGAAGAAAAAGATTCTTTTTTACCCGGAAAATATGCACCTAATTTCAAAATAACAAATGCTCCGGACGGTTTTTTTTCTGATTTTTTAATGGATAAACTTAATTTTCCTAAACTGAAGCTAAAAGTGTCGCCAACTCAGGAGGTATCTAAGTTTCAAAGACTAAGCTTCAGGAACATTATGAAATTTGCCTATATTAATCAGGATGACATGGGAAGTAAGTCACTATTAAACTTAACTGAATGGGGACGTTATACCCAAACAAAAGAAGTATTTAAGTACATTTACAATTTGTTCGACGCAGATATAGCCGATATTGAATCTCAAATTTCAGAGAAAAAATCTGAACATGCAAGGTTAGTAAAGAAATATGATAACGTTGCTGAGTTCCTAAGAGAAACGGGCTATGAAAGCATATCATCTTTAGATGACGCAATAACCGAATGTGATACCCTCATAGAAGACATTGAAGAGTCTCTTTCAGAAATCAATGCTACTATGACAGCTGATTCTGAAAATTATAATGAATTAAAGTCACTCCATAATGAATTCAATTTAAAAATAAAAGGTTTAAATAAAAAGTCCATCGAGCTTAGTCACAAGAAAGATCAATATATTAGACTTAAAAATGACTATTTAAATGACGTTAAAAAGATCAAAGCAATTCACGTCGCTAATGAAAGAATTGGCTCACTAGTAGATGTAAAATGCAACTGTCCAATCTGTGACAATATAATGTCAATTAACACCACAGATGGCGGATTCATTAATTCAAAACCAGAACAATTAGATGAAGAACTTAAGTCATTAATCAAAAGAACGAAATCAATTGAAGAATTGATAATAGGTATTACAGCTCAACAGCATGATATGCTAGTTAGTAAGAACATATTAGAAAAAGATCTTATAAAGGTAAGTGAGATGATCGATTCTGAATCTAGGGAAATGATCACTCCATTTTTAACACAGAGAGATACTTTAATCAAAGAGGTTGTTAGCACAAAAAAACAGCGAGAAAATCTCGTATCAAGCCTGCGAGTAAGAAACCATCAAGAAGAAATTCTAGTTAGACAAAAAACATTAATTGATAACTTAGAAAAATTAAATGAAGAGTTGGACCGACTCAGATCTAATGCTCCAAGTATAGATGGTGTACTATCAGATTTAGCTGATAACTTAAACGATTTTCTTGCTAAAATTAATATTAAAAACAGAACTGGGATAGATATTAGCAAGACGCATTTTTCGGCAATTGTTAGAGGGAAGGACTACTTCAATATTACCTCAGGTGGATTGAGAACAATAGTCTCCATTGGATACATGTCCTCTATACTCAAAAGCTCAATTAAAAATGATATTAATCACCCGCGTCTTTTAATGCTCGACACAGTTGGAAAATATTTAGGGAAAAATTTAAAAGAAAAATATGTCGAGTTTACTGATAAAAAGGAAGATGCAATTGAGGGCGCCTCTGACCCCTTAAAATATGAAAAAATATACTTCAATCTTATTGATATTTGCAATTATGCGGAAAAAAATAAAACCCCAATTCAGATCATAGTAGTTGATAATGACGTGCCTGAAAATTTGGCCGAAAAATTGAGGGAGATTACTGTCGCACAATACAGTTCAACCGGTGAAAATGGTTTGCCTATTGGTCTTATTGATGATATTTAGTTAAAATGCCGCCTTCTATGAAGGCGGTATTGATTTCATCTTTAAAAATAGAACGGCTTATATGTGGAATGCTTACACTCACTGTGACAAATTAAACAAAATTCCAAGTAGCACTTCATATATAAACACCTAAAACGCTTCGGGGCATTCATTGAAAAAATATTTTCTACTAATTGGATGCATTACCTTATTTCAGAACCATCAAACCCCAGAGCCATGTCGTAATAATTATTGTCATTGAGATACCAGGGGACCATGCATAACTGATTCAATAAAATGGCATAATAATATCGGATTTTAGAGTAACTATTTTTCCTTATCGCTTTATGCCGCAGATACAAATTTCTAGCTGAAACACTAAAACCAGACTCCATAAACTTTGATCTGATTTTTTCTGAAATTGTAAGGCTATTATTACCCTCATAATAAATCGCCAGTTCAGGTTCTACCCAACGGCTAACCTCAATATCAAATGCTCCCAGCGTTCCCAGCCAGCTTCCCTGTGTGCCACCAAACATTCTTTTATGAAAATAAAATTTGCTCATGTTTTTAAGAAGCATTTCGACATTTAAATCCGAAACATCACCTTTACATTGAAAAACCACAAATGAACCAGGTTTATCTTCCAGCAACCAAACATCAACAAGTCTTTTATAGTAATCAGCAATATTCTTTCGCTCTGTACAGGACATTCGGAGATCTGCAGCGGGTAAAACAAGAGTACCATTATTATTGAGGGAGGTTATCACCTTCACTGCTCTTTGCAGCATCTTAAACTCAAAAAGTAAGCCTGCACGAATGAACAAAAGTGATAATTCTGAACCAGACTTATTCACAAACTGATCACGATGATGTGAGTATTTTCCACATAAAACAATACCCAGACTCACCAACTCCCGATAAAAAAAGAGAGGAGCATCAGGATATTCCAGTGCATAGCAACACTCGGTAAGACGATATCTGATAAAACGCGGCATGGTAGATAACGCCTTATCATTCACTAACTCTTCTGTTGCCTGAAAAAAGAATTCTCTGTCCACACCATTATAATCGGCAATATTGCAAAGTATGGCGATACTGCAATTTCGGTTGTGTTCAACAAATTGCTCGTGAAGCTCTCTGTTGTAAGGTGCACCACCATCAACACCTTTATTATTGTGCTCAATTGTATCCGAAAAAAAGTTGCTATCAATAGACAAGTAGATTTCAAGAGCACCCAGCAAATAATGCTTGGCTATCTGAGCCTGTTTTCCGGTTATCCCTGCCCTCTGAAGGATACTGTTGATTCTGCCAAAAATACGGCGATACCACTCTTCTGCAACGGGGTCTGCGCATATGAGGCTCATCACAACCTGACTGAAGTGAAGACTGTCGATAGCATCAAACGCTGCTTTCTGTGCGGATGTTGTTGCTGGCATAAGTTAGTGTCAAAAAAAGTAAGTAGTAATTGCCAATTTTAGACACCATTCGACTTCATTACAATCCATCGTATACCAGCCAATCGATTCAGGTATTGAATAACGGCTCTCCGTTATTCAACAGATAACTTACATTCTTACAGTTCAATGAGGTAGAAAGATGATCACCTACACCCAGACCGTAAAAATCCTGCGTATGCCAGCAGTTGCGGCCAAACTCGGCATCGCTCGTTCCACCATCTACGACTGGCTGAATGCAAAGTCACCCCGTCACGATCCGGCATTCCCTAAGCCCTACCCGCTAGGAAGGCAGTCTGTTGGCTGGCTGGAGTCCGAGCTGGATGAATGGATTATGCAGCGTAGACCGGCATTGTACTGAGCGCTCACCTTCACAAGCTACTGTAGAAAGAGCCTACTGAAATAACACACCCGTAATGAACATCTACCGCATGCCCTTACCCGGTAGGGTAAGTCGCATCGGCGATGTCATACCTGAATTAATCAGATTAAAGAAAAGGAAATTAAAATGAATCAATTACCACCAAGACCTACTTTCCAGCAGCAACCGATTCCGATATCGACTTTTCCTGTATGTGCACTACCGCTACTCATGCAAAATGTCATTAGCTATCTGCAGGATGGCGGCAAAATTCCGACAGAGTTAGTTGTCAATCCGGTTTTAGCTGCTGTATCGCTGGCTTGCCAGCCCCATATAGAAGTGCTCAATCCCTACACGAACATGGAAGAGCATTGCGCACTTAACATACTGACACTTGCTCACTCCGGTATGGGAAAATCAACCATCAACAAACAGGTGATGAAACCCTTTGATACATTCAGAGCTGAGTTAGCTAAGGAGTATCTGGCCAAATTATCTACTTACAAGGGAGATTATGCCGTCTGGAAGACCAAACATAAGGCTCTGGATAGCAAACTGCATCAAGCTGTCAAAAAGGGTAATTGTGCCGATGAAGCCCAGACAGAACTGAAAGCTCATGCATCAATTGAACCCATCAAGCCTCTACTACCCACGCTTGTATACAATGACACCTCGCTTACGGCTCTCATTGATGGATTAAATGAATATCCATATGCAGGTCTGATATCCGATGAGGCAAGCAGTTTTTTTGACCATCGCCTCAAAGATAATCTGGCATTCTTTAATAAAGCCTGGGATGGTGATATTTATGAGCACAAACGGAGTAATCGAGAACCTCTGAGTTTCAAACCAACTCTGATGGTATCATTACTACTGCAGCCCCCCCTCTTTCTCGATTACATGAAAAAGGATGGTGATAAAGCATTAGAGAGTGGTTTTTTATTCCGCTTCCTATTTACTAATATCCAGCCAAGCAGTAACTACCGCTCACTTGTTATGAGCCATCGTTATTGTTCGAATACTTCTACTCGTGATGAAACTGCATTAAATTGTTTTCATACCCAGATTAACAAATTGCTGATAAAGCAGAAGAAAGAAATTTATTCGCGGCGAACAGAAAAAAAGACGCTTAAACTTTCATCTGTGGCAGAAAACTACTGGGAGCAGCAGCGAGCTATCTGGATTGAACAAACTATGCCTGGTAAGGCTTGGTATTATATCAATCCTATGGTGTTGAAGGCCAACACGAATACTTTACGAATTGCTGGATTGATTCATCATTTCTCTAGTCAGGACGTTGACATTATTTCACTCGAAACTATTGAGCGAGCATCCACTATCATGGAGTGGTATCTCAACCATTTCGCCTCCTGGTTTTATCAGTTCACGGATGAGTATAAATTTCAGCAAGACGTGTATGAACTTCACCAGTGGATTTACCAGCGTTTTATGTCTAATTGCTGTATCCCGTTCAAAAAGAATGAGGTTATCAAATACGGACCTAGCAAGTTCCGCCGCAGCGATAAACTGGAACCTTTGCTGAACAGCATAATAGCTACCGGTAGCATTGTTTACGCCCAATTAAACCCTCATTCAGCGGTGTATATTACCTTCCTCATGGGTAATGGTTACTATGCGCCAATTATTGAGTACCCAACTGGCAAGCAATTTCCCACACAGCAAGAACCTAAACAACTTAATTAAATGCTCTTATTTTAGGCTGGTGATAAACAACAAAACAGCAACATAATGTTGCATTATTGCCATCAAAAACCCACATTCGATAGGCTCGTGATTCAGAGGTATCAACGAGCCTTCCTCCTCTAAAATAGAAGTATCGTTATGCTGGTACCCTGCTACAATTGCTACAGTAGCGAACTGTAGCGGCGTTTAGAGATAGCCATGCAGCAAAATCACATCAAATAGCTTAATTTTCACTCACCTAATGAGTGACATATCATTCCGCTACAGTGCTGCTACAATACATTGCAACCAATGCACGTTAACACCATGTTATATTCAAAACCGCTACAGCACTATTTACGCCCTGCTACAATGATATTCCAAACCATAGCATACTGGTTCTCTTAAATGCGTTAATACTGACTACAACCAAAGTTACGCTGTCGGTCAGTACCTATTTTGCTGTGCTCTTTGGCCAAGTAAATTATTCGGTCCATAACTGTACAATAATCAGTATTGAAACGTTGGTTATTGGTATTCAGATGGTAATAGCATTCGCTAGGGAAATGTACCAAAGAGTAATGCTGCTGATAATTGACTTGTGTATGAAGGTTTAAAGTCCGTACCCATGCTTCCATTATCATCAATGATAAATTATGCACATAGCCATTTTCTTTACAGTAGTAACTGCCCGGATAAGCATAGGTATCTTTATTGAAGAGTAATACCAGATGATAATGTTTCTTGCCATCCGGGTTAAACTCCCTGACCCATATGTGCCGTATTCTGCAAGGGTGTACTCGTTTCCCTGCACAGACCTTTCTCTGTAAATCTGCTTCAACCTGTGCTTTCAGAGAAATGATAAAGCGGGTTATAAGCGTGGAGTCGGCATTATGGTTATTTATATTATCTGTAGGTAAATGAAGATCTATTCTCAGACACATTGTTCTGGGATATTCATTCACTGACTTGTTTAGGGTATCTTGAATACGATTAATATAGTTGGAGTTTAAAGGACCATAACTCTCGATACTGATACTCATTATTCATTGCCTCTTATCATTAACTATCGTTATATTAATATAATCTTACAAGTGGGTATTAGATATAATACATTCTAAATATTAGTGGTATACGTCATTTACTTTTATCAAATAGGCAGCATGATTACTGATTACATTTCTATACGTTATCTGTAGGATAATAAAACCCCTTCTTTATAGTTATATTACCAATCCGACACAATAATACAGACTAAAACCACAAAATGCATATATAAGAAGAAAGTATAGATATTATCCATATTGTTCTCATTAAATAGTAATTATCTACTCTCAAGTTAACATAATATAGGCAACAAAATCATCAGATAGAAAATATCATTAAAATTGGGTTATTAAGCACGTCATTAATAGTGAACGAAAATATAAAACAATAATAAATAACATTAACTACTGACTATCAATTTTTTTAATTAACCTATTCCGTACCTGTCCCATATTCTGTGTAAACGCCCGTTTATAAATACTCAGCCAACCGCTCCGGGTATTCAATCATAAAGTGGTTTAATGCCTGCAGCCAGTTCTGGACTGATATTTGAAGCAGGCCGAGGCAGGAACGTCCGTTTCTGAACTGTGCCGTGAACATGGCATGAGTAATGCTAGTTTCTCCAAGTGGGCTCCCGCTTTGAGCGAGAGGCGGACCTTGAGCCAAAAAGGCCTTTCGGTTTTAAAGCGAAGGGTGAGAGTTTTTATCGGGCTGACAGGCTCTAGCAGTGAAGCTGGTATGCAGAATGGTCCTTTCAACATGCAATTAGCCAACTATCTGAACGTTAATCGGCTGTCCTTCGCGTTTTTATCCAAAAGGAAGTGCTATGCCAAGTAAGCCAGTTACGTTCAGCGAAACCGTAGCACTCTGACGGTAAGTCATGTCGATTCCCTGCTCTTCGATCAAGACCTAGCTCTCAACGAGTTTATTCACAGGAGTTGGACGTGCATGTGCAATAAGTGCATCATAAAATAAAGTATTCTGCATAACCGCCATGCAATTTTTAGCTGCCAGCTCAAATATCTGAAAAGCGTGATCCTGACTCAAAATTACGCCTATTCAGAAACAGGATCAGGCCAGTCATCGAGAGCAGTGGTAAAGCATTCTGATCACAGGTGGCCCATTAATGTCTGAAGAAATTAAAAATACTGCGATCACTGCTGCAGGCTATGTCTATCAGAACAGGCAGGGGCTGAAACTGCTGTGTGACTGGCTAGATGCGCCGACACGCTATACCCGAGTGAAGTTTGAGTGCGACGACGAGGCTGTTGCTCCGACCGGGCTGGATGACATCGTCGCCGAGCGCCCTAACCATCTCGTTGACCTCCAGCAGGTGAAATATACTCCTAATCCTGCCGAGCACACCCTGAATTGGGCGTGGATGTTGGAGAGGACCGGGAAGACAGCACGATCGAGGTCGATGTTGCGTAAGTGGTTTGATGCTTTTGTTAAATTGGATTCTGCTCGCGTCGGAGAGCTATCGTTGAAGACCAATCGCCGACCAGATGCCGACATTGAGTCTTGCCTGACTGATGGAAAAATCGATTTATCCAAAGTTCCAGAGCCACGGCGATTAGAGGTTATCGCCGAACTCGGCGACGAAAAGAAATGCGAATTATTTTTCAAGCAGTTGCAGATTGTTCACAGCGATAAGAGTTTCGAATCACTTGAACACGAGATCGATGCGCGATTGCGCTTGCACGGCACACAAGAGGGAGTTGCGAACTTAAAAAACGTCGCCTTGAACTGGTCTATTCAGAAAAACTTTCCGCCGCCAGAAGGGTGGATTTCTCTGGAGCAAGTCCGCACTATTCTGCGGGCAATACCGCCGGCCCCCCTGCCGGAAGATTTTGTTGTGCCTCTCGGATATGAGGTGCCTGACGAGACGTTCCACAGTGAATTCGTACGTGACACGATTGCCGGGGCCGGGCAGACAATCGTGCTCACAGGGCCGCCTGGTCGTGGGAAGAGCACATACTTGAGCGCGATGTGCGAAGTACTTGCTGAATCAGGGGTTCCCACGGTACGGCACCACTACTTCCTCTCGACGACCGAGCGGGGACGAGACCGTGTGAACAGCTACGTGGTTGAGCAATCGATCGAGGCGCAAGTCAAACGGTTACATCCGGAAGTTGATGCGCCTGGTAATGACCTGCGGGGCCTCCTCGAAGCATGCGCAACCTACTACAAGACTAAGGACAAGCCGTTCGTACTGGTTCTGGACGGCCTGGACCATGTCTGGCGCATTAACAACGCTGACAAACGGCCGCTGGACGATGTGTTCTCCCAGATTATTCCCTGCCCGGATAACATGGTTCTGTTGGTAGGCACACAGCCGGTCGACGACACTCAACTGCCCAGGGACCTCTTGTCAGTTGCACCTAAGGCTAGTTGGCGAACATTGCCGGCGATGTCCGAGAACGCCATCCTGTCCTACCTTCACAAGGCGGTTGACGAAGGCAGGCTCTTGATCCGGTTCAACGATGAAGATCAGATAGAACACCAGCTACAGGAAGCTGCGACCGCACTTCGCAATAAGACCAACGGCCACCCGCTGCACGTCATCTATGCCACGGCTGAGCTTGAGCACGCAAGACGAGACCTGGATAGCTGGAATATTGAGCGGCTACAGGGTGACATGACCAAAGAGGCAAAGTTCTACTACGCATCGTTGTGGGAAGAGCTGCCACCAAGTCTCAAAGACACGCTGCGATTGGTATGTGCGTTTCCCTTCTTTTGGCCCAAAGCCGCTTTTCTGGAGATCTCCGCTAAGCAGGGCGCTGCGCCGCCAGATGTCGCCAGGGTGGAACATCTGCTGCACTCATCGGCTGCTGGTCTGAAGGTCTTCCATGAGAGTCTGGCGGTTTTTGTACGCTCGACCTCTGACTACGGCGAGCGTATCAAGAACCTGATGCCAGCGGTGGCGATCTGGCTGGAAACTGAGGCGCCACCTTCTCTTCGCGTTAACTGGCTCTGGACGGTCCAGGCAAGGTTGGGTAATCCTGAAAATCTCATTACTGGGCTAACTCGTGACTGGATCATGCTTCGTTTAGAGGAAGGCTATCCAGAATCGCTCTTTGACACGCTGCTATCCGAGGCACTGGTCGCAGCTCTGGAGACCAACGCATTTGCGGACGCATATCGGCTCGCACACCTGCAGTCCCGGATGGTTGGCGGCAGCGAATTTCAGATGCAGAGCGACGACATAGCCCGGCTTGTGTCATTTACCCTGACGCTGACAGCCAATGAGGGGGTTGTTCAAGAGGCTATAGCCTCGCGGCACGAGACAGATATTTTGGACGTGGCAGCTCTCGGCTTAGCCTTGCAAGCACGTGGACAAACTGTACTGGCCGAGACCTGCGGTGAGGAGACCCTGCGTCGTTTTAGAGGCCTTAGCCGCTTCTCCAATCGGTATTCAACCAACGCGGGGGCTGACGAGTTCCAGTTTCTGGTCGATGCGTTCACACGCCTTGGTGCCATTGGGGCGCCCCCAGAGGCTTTTACCCAGTTAGTTCGAGAAAGCAGCCAAATAGTATGGATGCCCAGAGCCCGAATGCTGGTTCAGGATGGTTATCTGGATGACTTGATGGAAGCGGCTGTTTCGCTTCTACCTGATTCGGACACGAGTGTTCTAAGTGATTTCTGCGTTCGCGCGGCCGCAACGGCCGGAGTAAGCATCGTCGACCACGATGACTTCAGCAAGCTGACGCGAACCCCCTTTGTTGCAGCGGTGGAAGCGGCCTGTAAGCGGACTTCGAAGCCACTAAATGAGCCTATTCCGGTCGAGTGGCTCAAAGGAAACTACTACGAGCATAAAGACAATCTAAACACGCTGGTACACCATTGGTTCTTCAGCGGTGTGCACCTGAGCCTGTGCATGAAAGCTGAGAATCAAATCGCCTTCGAGTTCGTACGAGCACCCAGTTACGAGGAAAGGGAGAACATCAGTCACTTCCTTGATGCTCTCTCAGAGATTGCAGCCCAGGTTGCAGAGCGTTGGTGGCAAGGGGAATTTGTGGATTTTCATGAGCTATTCAATCTCCTCAAACCGGTCAAGTTCCAACATTTCAGGCAGGATCACCATATGAGTTCAGCGGCAGAGGACTTCCGGGCAGGATTGCATCGTGTTGCCTGCGACATTCGGCTTGGAAGCTGCTTGCTCTTCAATAGTGACGATGTGGTTCTTACTGAGTCAACCTTGGCAGCGGCAGCCACATCTGAGTGGTTTGACAGTGCATCTTTCCGCACTCAGTACGCAACAGGATTGCTGACAAGGATGAGTGATGAGGCGGCTGCAGCTTTCGTCCATTCTCAACGCGTCATGCTGGATGCAGATATCCGCGAGGAGACCAGCGTGCATTTACAGACGCCTCTGCAGTTATGTGGCATCACTTTGGCCCATGGATTAAACGTCAACGCACAAGAGCTCTGCAAACAGGTCTGGGAGCTAACGACCGGCTATGGACATCGTAAAGATCCCACGTTGAGTAACACGGTCGATGCTATTGGCTACCTGGTGGATGCCTCACCAGATGACGCTCGACGGCTACTCAGTCTGCTTTCGCCCCAGATCCATCACGTGCTGGACTACACAGACGGAAAAGGCACTAGGCACCTGCTTGAAGTTGCAGACCACCTGCTGGCAAAACTCAGCCCGATGGCTTTGGTCGTAAAATACGAGGAACACACGCACGCAGGTGAATGGTCGCATGCGGAGAACAGTTTGCGGGTATATGTGCAACAGGGCGTCAGAGACGGCTGGCCGCTGGATGCACTCATGCGTACGGGAGTTCATCCCGACGTTCAGGACGAGTTAATACAGCTTGAACGCGATGGTCAGGATGGTGCCGCAGAACAGCTACGTGTTCTTAGGGAGCATGCCGGCTGGGACATTGGTGTGCTGCAGGGCACTGGTTCGCCCAGCAGCGATAACGACAGCAATCCGTATACTGGCGATATTACCAACTTTGCCCCGGAGCAACTCGATGAGCTGCTGGTAAGTTTGTCAACTAGCAACAACGACAAGAAGAGACTGCTTCGGGCCTGGTATGAGCACTGGGATCGCTCCGGGCAGGGGAAACGCTTACTCGCGGCTCTGGATGGTTTGCTGCAGTCAGACGAGGGGCGGCAAAAGGGCATCTTCGATCTGTCTGACCTTGCCTTTGAGACCAAACGCAGGTTGAGCGGCTCGAAAGCTGCGTGGAAATATCTTGTCCAGGCGCAGATTCGAAATGGCGGGTGGATGAGTTTTGTGGAGAGAGAGGAAGATACATGTAAGAGGTTTGACATGGTAGTGAAGTACTTCCCGAGCCGTTGCGATGAGTTTGTTGATGCGACTACCTACAGCTGGTTCGGAGAGCCCGAGCTGCAGCGTGTAGCGCCGACCGAGCTGCTGGTCTATTTCTATGTGCAACAAAAGCGCGTAGCAGATGCCGTGAAGTTTGCCGAAATGATGGTCAACTGCGTGCGTGAAGATACCCGAACCCTGCCTCTGGAACGCCCACATTGGGCAACAGAACTTGATGCTTCGATGACAATGGGAAAATGATGGACGACCTAAGTATTCTAATCGCCAGACTCGGCTGGCCATCAACCGCTACAAGATGGTGGACCATGCAGGAACTTGCCGCCCGGTTGGGTGAATCAGCATCGAAAGCTACAACGGAGGCTGCGTTACTTAGGTTTCTGAGCTCGCGTAAGCTTGAGGCCGAAGTGGTGGAGGCACTTTGCGTCTTCTGGATAGCGGTGCAGATGCATCGTTACAAGGCGAGCCAGAAATTGGCGCAAAACATTCCTAGACCGTCCATCCTCTCTGATCTATTGCTGGAAAGCCTTGGTCTACAGACTGAGACCCCTATAACCGGTCTGGAAGAGGTGACTGAGAGCTTCGCTATTCCACAGGATTTTAACGGTGTTCAAGGAACAGATCTTCCACGGATTTTTCACACTACTATGGTTAACCTTGAGCGTGATAGCGGCTTCCCATTCGTCCGTCAGATGGCGTTCGAGTGGTCAGTAAACAGCAATGTCTATCCAGATGCTCCTTTTCAGGGGGACCACTGGCATTTTGTGAGGCCACTTGGCGACGGGTTCATCGGTCAGATCTCTTCCAGGGCTGCCATACGGATGATCTCCGCCTATCTCCGCACATTGTCGGTTGCTGAAGAGCTCTGGAGCATGCCTTTAGAATTGGCGGAAAAAATGACTCTGCTGGCATTGCCTGTACACCCAACGCTTGCGTTGCTCAGACCTCGACGTCCGTCTTGGTTTCCCTGCGTAACTGATTTCGATGGTGGCCACGAGGCAATAGGTGCAGCTGTACGCAGTCTAATTGGACAAGCCTCAATCGAAAGTCCCGGAGACGAGCTGATAGCCTTCACGTCGCCCATCGTAATTTCAACTGAGCGCTGTGTAGAAGTATCGGTCGTCCGCTGGGAGCAGATAACAGATGGCTGCATCGAGGATGATAACTTGGCCGAGCACCTAAAAGACTTTTGGAGTAGCGGACAAATGCTTCACGGTTATGCTCCGGAGCCACTGAGTACGACGACTGTCTTGATGTCGCCCACCCTTTACTCTGTCGTGGACAATAGGAGTAGAGCCTTACCTATGGCCATGCCGATCGGTATGGCCCGTTTGGGCTACCTGCAACATGATCTGTACCCGGGACGACTTTTATTGCCCACTATGCCTGGCCATGAACTGATCGAGATCGTTCCTCGTAACGGGCAATTGGAGGTGAAATCAGGTAATGAGGTTGTCGCCCACCTTTATTACTGGAATGCGGGTTGGGGACCAGTTCGCCCAATGCAGTTTGATGGAAACTGCGGTACAGCTCTTGTTTCTAAAGGTAAAGTCTATCGGGAACTACCAGATGTGGCAGTCCAAGATATGCGATCGTTTTACTTCTGGCGTGTACGAACACTTCACAGAAAGGGCTCTTTTGACAGTTTCGACGAGGCGATGGACTTTGGAGTCGTGTTTGTGTGATGAAATTAATTATAGCCATTTAATTCAATGGATTGATGACTATAGCAGTAAACTAACTAGGAATGATATGTGAGAAGTATTGGTGGCTCTCATCGCTGTTAAATGGAACCGCGCCTATATAATTTCCTATCATTTAATGGAGCGTTATGGATTTTCTAGCATCTGCTGTTGGCACAGAGCAGACAAAAAGCAAGGTCATAAGGTTCGCTATGAGCGAAGAACGGACATATACCTGAGTAGCGATTGCATGATATGTATATTATAGAAAACGCAAAATGATCAGATATGATAAGGATAATCTATGAAAGGCATTAATTTTCCTCCGTTTGTTGGGGATAAGTACTATGACAGCTGTTACGGAATACGCGTAATGGTGCTGGGAGAATCACATTACGGAGACGGCTCAGATTCAGCCTGCGATTTCACGCAACAAGTGGTTAAAAAACATGCTCTAAAAGCTGGTCAGGCATTCTTTAGCAAGCTGACTAATTTACTCAGGGGCCATATTGATTACCCTACAGAAGAAGAGCGGATAGAGATTTGGAAGCATGTTGCTTTTTACAACTACATACAGGAGTTTGTAGGCGAAGGAGCTCGAATAGCACCTACACCGGAAATGTGGAAAGCGGCATACGTTCCATTCCTTGAAGTTGTGAAGCAACTGGAGCCGAATGTTATTCTGGTACTTGGCAGCAGGCTTTGGGATGAAGTGCCTGAACTACCGCCCGCATACCCTGTTGAGTGGTGCGGCATTATACATCCCAGCAGTCGTATGGCATATGAACCATCAATCGCCGCCTTGGCTGAATCTATTAAGAAAGCTGGCGGTATTTATCCAAAAAAGGACTGAAGTGGGATACTTGACCTGTCGTTGTTTCGTATCATCTGCAGTTTTGCTTCTTTGATTAGCCGTAATGTGGCGGTCAGTTTGAAGGGATGTCGTTTTACCTCGTTTCCGCTGAGGTAGTCATATACAATCCGTGATTTAGCGACAAAGGATATTTCGTGAAAACCCTATTGAAAGTAGCCGTCATTTTTCTGATTAGTGCAGCATTATACGGGTGCGTTGCGCCAACGGATTGGATTGCCAAAGAAGAAACCTTCAACACTGAAATTACCTATTATCAGGTAAACAATGATGAGGGAAAAGTGAAATTGACGACGGCGCCATCATCACTAAATGAAAACCACCTCAGACGTCTGGACGGTAGCGAGCAAACCTTTTTTCAGTTGTATTATGGTGGGTATTTTTCTGTGTTCGCTATTCAGAATCCGGCTGAATTTGACACAAAAATAAATCTACTTAACGATTTCATCCATTGGTCCAGGAAAGCCAGTAGTGAGCGGCAGCCACAATTGAATATAGCTAAAATATTCACTGGCTCTGATGAAGGGCACTACTCCTTTATTGACGTTGATGGAGAACCTTATCTTCAGGCAGTCTGGGGAAATGGCAGCAACTCCTATTTCCCGACGCACAACTTCAATATTGCTCTGGACACTCGCAATGTAAAATTGTTACTCAAACAGGTCGAACTGGCCCGCAATTTCACGTTCAGATAGGAGAGAAAGGGTATCGCACAGCAGCGTTTTAGATGAATAGCTGTTGCGGGTACTCGATCCTGATTTTGGGATATTTTTCTCGCACCTGAGGAGGTCTGTCAGCTCTGCATCAAGTGCCGTTTCAACGGTAAGCTTCGTCAGTATGCGAGAAAATGCATTTAGTTCGGCTTCGGTTTTAAGGCCTTAGCCAATTCAGTTGCAAGAGATTTAAGTTTCTTTTGCTCATAACTTACCTATCACTGTTATTGAAAGAAACATATCAAAAACTGGTAATTACACATTTTTATTACAGCCTCGGCTTTGCATAAATTCAAAATTTTTAATGGTAACCATATTACATTCACTTCTCTTATTGAGAGAGAAAAAATAATATAATTAATACCGTGGGATATATTACCCCTCCCCCATCGGCCTCTGCCAGAGGAGGTGGGATATATATTACTCTTGTAAGTAAACATCATTTGAATTAATGCTTTGATACCACTTAATAGCTTTAGTGTAATCTTGCGGCACTCCTTTGCCGTAATAATAAAGGTTACCAATATTTTTTTTAGCATTGGCATTACCATTACTGGCCGCTTTTAGATACCATTCCATCGCTTTAGTATAGTCTTGTGGTACACCTTTTGCTTTTTCATACATCACGCCAACATTATTTTGAGCTTCACCGTGATTTTGCTTTGCAGCCTTTAAATACCACGCCATAGCTTTTGAATAATCTTTTTCAACTCCTTGTCCTGAAACATAACAAAAAGCCACATTATTTTGAGCTTGAGGATCATTTTGAATAGCTGCTTTCATATAAAATTCAAAGGCTTTATGATAATTCTGCGTAACACCTAATCCTTTAGCGTACATAATTCCCATTCTATTTTGCATTTCAGAAGTTATATCCTTGGGCTTGTCCGGCTGAATAGAATTAGATGTGCAAGCAGTTAATGCTAGAGTTAAAAAACAACAGATAAGATAAATTCTTTTCACTTTTCATCCTTGATAAATAATTACAATAACTCAATAAAATAATTTTTTCATAATCACTACACCCCTAATCAAATTCATCAATCACACTAGTTACTAAATTATATTCGTGATTATTCAATCTGAATTTAACTTGTTTCATATTTTCCCCATCAAATCGACTGCAGGAACAGACAAAACGATAGTTTTAGATATTTATGGTAAATTGTACCAATTTGGCAATGGATGTCTATCCTGTATTGTTATTTGTACTTTCTTATGGGTTAATCAACTTTTTAGCTCTCGCAATATCAAGCGTCTGTTTTGAACTCTTCGGTATAGCGTTTACTGCTCGTGGGCAACTTTCTTTTCAGCTATCTTAAATGACTCAGAAACTGAAATTTTCGTTCTGTGTTCGCGATGATTTTTGTACGGACTTGTTATCAGACGCTGCACTGAGTGGCAACATACCCTTCATCCATCCAGACGCTGTAGACGAAATATAGGTTCACCCATCAAAGCGATGAACCTGCTTGCTCATCAACATATTACGCTAACATTCTCCAGCTTCACCTGACTTTCAGGCTTATCATTTATCTGATGGGCAACCGGGACAAATACGTTTATATCTTTCGGCCAGGCTTCTTTGCTACTGCTATCTGGCTGATTTTTCTGTGTTTTAGTACATTCAACTAACAGATATTGCCCGCTAAACTCAGGGAAAGGTTATGAGCATCTCCCTCTCCTGTTACCTCGCAACGTAAGATTCCTGAAGAAGATACTTGTTTATTGGAATCAATATCGTCCCTGTGTGTCTGAAAATGTTGACCCATTACCAGCGGGAAATGCAAATCAGTCTGCAACTGGCCAAGCAGTCTCGCTTCACTAGTGATGGACATGGCGAACTTTAGCTGTAGCAGATTAGCCAGCGTTAAACGCTGAACCTTCCAGATACCATATTCTTCCAGTTTACGCACATAGCCATCCGGCTGAGCCTCTAATTGAACATTAACCTTACCAAGTGCGCTTATCCGTCACCGCGCTGGAGACGCTGAAACATATAAGTCCTCAATTTCGCGGCTGATATCGGTTTAGCTCATCCCCAGCGCGGACATCCGAATGATTTTCTGTTCAATCTCATCGAAGAGCGTGGTCTGGTGTTTTTTCACTAATTGCGGTTCGAAAGTGCTGTTGTGGTCGCGAGGTGTAGCGAGTTCAAAGCTGCCAGTCGGCGTTTGGATGGTTTTTTTGCCAGCGTCGTTCCTACGATTAACGTCAGTATCACTGGCCAGATGAGAGTCCAGCGTCGCCGCTAATGCAGCTTCAGTTAACTGTTTGATTAACGAAGTTAAGATGTCATCTTTACCGGTCAACGCTTGACCTGATTGCAAGGCTTTTAGAGCTTTTTCAAAATCGAAAGGTTGAGTCATGTGTCATTCCTTTTTTTAAATACTTTAGCAGAATGACATAGAATTTCTAATACTCCCTACTTAGTCGCGCGCCCACTATTCGCGGTTAGGATCATGTATCTATTACTTTTTTATTCAGTTTCTTCAATGCACTTCTCTGCTCTGGATATATTTTCTTCTTTTAACCTATCCCATTAATTTTCAGACCTATATCACTAAGTTGAAAGTATTCCTCTTAGATATTTCACATCATCATTCTGAAACTATTGATCTGCCACACCGATCGAAACACCCCAATTAATAGATATTAACAATCAATAAAAATAAATCGATCGTTAATATCGATAGGTTGTAACGATCGGTTTCAGCTTATTGATCTGTACTAACGATTATCCCATCTCCCGAAAAATGAATACGATTGCACAGAAGCATTCTCTGTCTATATCAAAAGAATACTCTGATTTTCATTACATTAGGCCATCGAGCCTATCGACAACATGTCCCTATTAACGGGGTTTAAGGAGACTCAATGACTAAAACTATACGCGCAGGGCTGCTACTGGCAGGGATGATGCTCTTTAGCGCAACAACACAGGCCGTCGTCGGGGAGCAGCAGTGGGGGAAATGGTACGGCAATATCGATGCCATGGAGTTTGCGTTGAACACGAACAATAAAGCAGGAGAAACCCTGACGCTGCGTTGCAGTGATAGTCAATTGGCAGTGACTTATGAAGATACGAAAGGACATTACCGTGTCAATAGCGAAGGCCTTAATGATGTCCAATTGCTAATAGGCAAGAAGGCATACAGCCTAAACAGTTCAGCCTTTTCCGCACTCAAATACAGCAGTGCAAAAGACAATATCACTTTCTCCTCGCGTCAGAGTGGGGAATCAGCCCCCTTCAGTGCTCAGGGCCTGAAAGAGGCTCTGCAGGACATCACCTGGCAGGATTGCACCAGCCATTAATTAATTGAAAGGATATCTCATGCGTAGATTCATTATGTTATCACTCAGCAGCGTAACGTTGCTTATTCCCGCCGTATCTTCAGCGCTGGATGTCTATGGAGAAATTCATCCTGAACGCTATACCTTTTTTCTCAATGATAAAGGCGGTGACAATTTAAAGCGTTTAAATAATAAGATGGTCAGCGCTATTGGCAAGGTTCGTCCTGGTAATATGCATGATGCCCTGAACATGAGTAATTTGCAGAAAGAAGGATATGACTCGGTCGGAATTGCATCTTTTGTCCCTGAGAGTATCCAGAAATCGACGGTACGTGACGACGATCAACCTGTAAAAGCTGTGACTTGCCTGATGTCCACTGTCACGGTCCCACACGCTAGCCGTCATATCACAATGGAAAGAACCTGGTGCAAGGATGAAGTGGGTGCCGAATACATTGGCTTCAACGGGTGGCCGTTGCGCAGTGCAATAGCCAAGTCTTGCCGTGTGGGTGACAATGATTGCCCTGTCTATCTGACTCTGCAGAACGACGATCCCACTGTGCGGGATGATTCTGTTAATTTCGTTCCAGTACATCCGCCAAAACCACAAGCTCTTCCCGAACCGGCACCAAAGGAAACTGATCCGGCAATTGTGAGCAAAGTCGTTGCCGACCTGAAAGCCAATGGCTGCGCAATCATCAACAAATATAAGCAATCTCCTCCTCAATGTGGCTCAGTGATTGAAGTGGTTACAGGGAAAGGTATGGATCGCGAGGGTATCAGATCTTATGAAATTGATTATGCGGAAGCAGGTACTGGCTGGCGAGTGCAATGGCCTGCCAAGCTGACCTATCGCGGTACGACTTTAATTCGTTTTAAAGGTGGCGATAGTTTTGATGCCGTGGACATTGAGGATCCCACTAATAATCAGCCTTCCATCACATCGACACAAAGTAGTGCCTGGAAAATGGCCCGCAATGAAAGCTCAATAATATTCACGACAGAAAATGAATCCGGTACACAACTTGAATTAGCCTGTGGTGAAAATGGTGATTTTGCAGTCCGATACGGAACAGAAGGTCACTGGACGTCTTCAGGTCCTATGTCACCGCTGAGTCTGAAGGTCGGAGCAGATGAATTTAGCCCGGACCAGATATTCTTTGAATCACTCAGCCACCTTCCACCCAGCAGTAAAATCGTTGTATTACAAATGGGTCATGAATACGGGAGTTTTTCCAGTCATGGCTTATCTGAACTGTTAAAGGGGATCTCCTGGAAACAATGCCTCAATCCGCAGAGCAGTATATAGAAAGGAACTCTTTATGCCGAAAGACACCTGCAAACCTGAAATGCCGGATGTTACCTGGCCTGTTGTGTTGGTCGTTACAGGGATCACTTTAATGCGCAGCGACTCTATAACAATCAAAAGTATGGGGGCAGCGCTCACGACGTTACACCTAATCCGGATTGTCAAAAAACTCGCCATATTGGCCTGAACACCCGACCTGCTGGCCTGGAGGATAATAGTCATATGCCTGAAAATACCAAAGGGAAATTCGGCAGGCTGAAAGATAAATTAAGCTTTGCCCGAAAGGCGTCTCCTGTCGATATACCAATTGAAACCGTTGAAGAGCCTGAACTGGGCAGCCCTGTTGAACCGTCGGTTTCTCGCTTATCAAAATATAAACCGTTGCTTGAAAATATCGTTATCAATGGGCTGTTGAATATTGCTGAAGATAAATTAAACGACGATATTTTTGTTGAATCTGTCTTCAGCAAAGCCTATGAGCTTTTACCTGCACCAGTAAGAATGGTGGTAAAGCGGGAATGGTGTTTGAGCTACCTGCAGTCGCGTAAGACACCGCTTCTGGTGAAACTGCAGCTTTATCGGGATGAAAGAAGCCGTGCTGAAGAGCCCGCAGCATTGCCTGATAAGGAACACATTGCCCAACCGGTTTTGCCCCCCGTGACACCGTAAACAATCTTGCCACTCAATCAGGGCCATCCTTCGGGGTGGCTTTTTTATGCCCACTTTTTGTTAAGGAATGAATCATGACCCGTTTAGCCTCCCGCTTTGGCCGGGTGAACTCTGTTCGCCGCGACCGCCCCCTGACCCATGATGAACTGGCCTACTATGTCCCCAGTGTATTTGGCGAAGACAAACATGCCTCCCGCAGTGCGCGGTATACCTATATTCCCACTATTACCTTGTTGGATAAATTGCGCGAAGAAGGATTTGTGCCGTTCTTTGCCTGCCAGACTCGAGTACGAGACCTGGGTAAACGTGAGCATACCAAGCATATGGTGCGGTTACGCCGAACAGGGCAAATCACGCAGAGAGAAGTGCAGGAGATTGTTCTGCTCAACAGCCATGATGGCTCCAGCAGCTATCAAATGCTGCCGGGTATGTTCCGTGAAATTTGTAGCAACGGACTGGTTTGTGGTCAGAGTTTTGGCGAAATTCGTGTACCGCATAAAGGGGATGTGGTGGAAAAGGTGATTGAAGGGGCCTATGAAGTGTTGGGGATATTTGACCAGATAGAAGAAAGTCGTGAAAGCATGCAGTCATTGACGCTATCAGCGGAGCACCAACATGCATTGGCCCATGCTGCACTGACCTACCGTTACGGTGAGGAGCACCATCCCGTCACGGAGTCCCAAATCCTGATGCCTCGTCGTTGGGAAGATAAGAAAGATGACCTCTGGACAACATTTCAGCGTGTGCAGGAGAATCTGACCAAAGGCGGGATATCAGGTAAGAGCACTGGAGGAAAACGTGCCAGAACCCGTGCTATCAGTGGTATCGATGGTGACATCAAACTCAATCGTGCACTGTGGGTCATGGCTGAACAGCTTAAGCAGGCTGTGCTCTGATGTTGTTTCACACCTCCAGTGACGATCGATTTCAACGATCGGTTTCGCGTTATTGATCTGCACAACCCATTATCTTTTCTCTTTACCCATCGATAAAATTGATAGGGTTACCTGTCAGCAAAATGTATTCAAAACAGCAGTCAGGGACAGGCGTTATGCCAATATTCAGGGAAAACCACCGCCCGTTATCCCGACGATAACGGGTTTTTAATCTAAGAGGTCCTGCCTCTCCCCGCGTCCTATCTTCACTCACGACTTTAAATATTGAATCAAATTCTTAACCCATTAAATAAACAGGTTCCCCGGTATTCCCGGAGGGCTGTTTTGCTATTTATCTTTATTAAAGAAGGACATTACTCATGAATATCCCAACGACAACTCAGATGGATACACTAACCGCCACGCCGGTTACCGACTCTCAGCGCATTCACTTCTGGCCAGACCATTTTGGTGGGATACCGCAATGGATTTTGATTGAACCACAGGTGTTTGGTTGGCTGGACCGATTGTGTGACGACTATCGCGGCGACTTCTGGGACTACTATACGCTCAGCGACGGCGGCGCATTTATGGTGCCAGGTACGGAGCAAGACTACGCATTGTTTAACGCACTCAATGGCAACGGAGCCACCGTCAGTCGTGAAGCAGCCGGAATCATCGCCTGCCTGATGGCTTACAGTCACCATGCCTGCCGTTCTGAAAATGAGCTTATGACCGAACACTTCTATCGGTTGCGTGCTTACGCGCTGCATCATCCAGAAAGTCATGCCATTTTTGCATTAATCGATTGATATAAGGTGATGTTCCATTCAACCAAACGATTTGGTAACCCTTAGCATCTTCCTGACTTAATCCCAAATTATCCACATTGAGAACATCCCCATGAAACCAAACCCCACAACAGCGGGTGCATTGCCCGTGCCTGTTATTTATCAACAACTGCTCGCTTTTCTGCTGGAGCACCACTACGGCCTGAGCCTCAACGATACGCCCTATCACGATGAACAGGTGATTGCACAGCAGATAGAACAAGAGATTTCAGTCGGCGACACCATAAACACACTGGTTGAGAAATATGCCTTAGTGCGAATTGGTCGTAATGGGTTCAGCGCACTGGCGCAAGACCCGATGTTGAGCAAGGGCGATATCGTGCGGGCTCGCCAGGCTGCGGGTCAGTGGCGTGCGCATTTTCCGCCAACGTTGCTGTACCCAACCGAGTCCCTCAATCCTATTCCATAGAGACCGTTAACATGAATAACCACATGACTACTTCCCCAACATGGGGTCTGAAACGTGACATTACGCCACGTTTGGGAGCTAGGCTGGTACAGGAGGGAACACACCTGCACTTTCTGAGTGACAGAGCCAATATTCTCGGCACCTTTTCCCTTGAAGCCACTCAGGCTCTTGATGCAGCGTTTCCCGCACTGATAACCAAACTAGAATCTCAGCTGCTGTCCGGGGCGCTGGATCCACGCCGTCAGCAAGGCATTACGGTTCGGCATGGCGAATTTGTCTGTGACGCCGATACTCTGGGCAGTCACGGTTATGTCTATATCGCGGTGTATCAGGAACTGTCTTGAACGGCAGACACTGGCACCTGAAACATCCCTCTTCCTCGACGCCAACAACAATAGTTGGTGTTTTGCTTTTATGGAGTTCCTACGATGTCTACTTCACTCAGCACAGTTATCGATGAGCCACAGGTTCTAACCGGCCACACCGATGTGATTTGCTCCACCAGTATTGAACGTATCATCACCGTGCGTAACACCGCGCTAGTGCAGATTGAGATGCTAATCCAGCAGCTTGAGGATATTTCAGCCATCACCAACAGCATTGGCGGTGGAATTGCAAAGGATTGGGCCATGCGGCAAGACTTCCGTACTGGCTGCTGGTTCATGGAGAAATCAGAAACGGCGATGAAAGCCATTATCCGCAATCTTGATCGCGGTATATGGCGAGATTTGATGAAAAAATCGGGCATGCTCAGTTTGATGGATGCCCAAGCCCGTGACCAGTGGTACAGAAACCTTGAGGGAGATAATATTCCTGCCGTCAGCGAAGCCAACATACTCAGTACCTTTGAGCAACTCCACCAGCAGAAAGACGAGGTATTTGAACGCGGGGTCATCAATTTATTCAAAGGGTTATCTTGGCACTATAAAACCAATAGCCCATGCCGATTTGGTAAAAAGCTGATCATCAGCAATCTGGTCAGTTGCAACCAATGGGGCTTTACCCTGAACCACAGTTACCGGCGAGACCAGTTGGCGGATTTGGAACGAATGCTTTATCTGCTGGATAGTAAACCTATTCCTGACAACCGTGGCGATGTGACAACTCGGCTTTATGCGCATATCAGTGCCAATCCGCATATAGCGAAAGTTTATGAAGACGATTACTTTTCGATAAAATATTTCATGAAGGGCTCAGCGCATCTGACATTTAGGAAGCCTGAGTTGATTGATAAGATGAATGATATCGTGGCGAAACACTATCCACAGATGCTTTCGACAAAAATTTAGCAGCATCTAAATTCGATACTCTCAGAACCGATTGACCCGATTTCTATCGGGCCGAATTGTGGATACTTATCTTCATCGCAGACTGTATCTATCCTAATCTCAATCAATTTAGTCTAATCACAGCGAATGGGACATGGCATACCCGATGGCATACCAGAAAAAGTCACAAACAAAAAATCCCAACCTTTTCAAGGGATTGGGATTCTAAGATGGCGGAGGAGGAGAGATTCGAACTCTCGAACGGTTTCCCGTCGACGGTTTTCAAGACCGTTGCCTTCAGCCACTCGGCCACCCCTCCGCAACGAGCCGAACTATAAACAGAGCGCCGCTGCTTGTAAAGCTTGTTCGCGTTCAACCGCCCAAAAAGTCATCATTCAATTGTTAAATGCTGAATTAATCGTCATCCGCGATACTGGCTGATGGTTCAGTGTACAGCTCCCTGACCTTGTTCTGCATCAATGGAATCTTACAGCGTAAAAATACGGACTTCATTGGGTTATCGGCAAAGATTTGCTAAATTAGCCACCGTTTCATTAATTGAATCTGAGGTTGTATGTTGGAGTTTGAAGGTCGGACAATTGAAACCGACGCACAAGGGTATCTAAAAAACAGTGCAGACTGGAGCGAAGCTTTGGCTAGCATACTTGCCGAGCAGGAAGGTATTACGCTCACCGAACCTCACTGGGAAGTGGTGCGTTTTGTGCGCGCTTTTTATCAAGAGTTCAATACCTCACCCGCGATTCGTATGCTGGTAAAGGCGATGGCGCAGAAATATGGTGAAGAAAAAGGCAATAGCCGCTATCTGTACCGCTTATTCCCCAAAGGGCCAGCAAAACAGGCGACCAAAATTGCGGGATTGCCAAAGCCGGTGAAGTGTATTTAACGCGGAGCCGCGAGTAACGCTTTTTCCGGTGCATACCTTGGTTAATAACGAATTTTAAAAGTCTCAAACTGTGTGGGAGGATACGGCTCGGTCAGCAAGCGCTCAACTCGCGCTCCGCGTGGCCCTCCCTGCTTGATCCACTCCATTAGCTGCGCCACAGCTTGCTGCTCACCACAAGCAACCACTTCCACACTGCCATCATCACAATTCCTGGCATACCCCGTCACCCCCAGTTCTTGCGCCTGGCGTTGCGTGCTATAGCGAAAACCGACACCTTGGACGACACCATAAACATAGGCCGCAGTGCATACTTGAGGCATATCGACTCCTTATCTCCGTGATAATTTGCATTTTACGGCTCATACTCCGACAATACCGCTCTTTTTTACCTAGCTGGCAGCAACCTAATTATGACCGTACGCTTGATTCTTGCCAAAGGACGTGAAAAATCCTTACTTCGTCGCCATCCATGGATTTTCTCTGGGGCTGTTCAACGCATTGAAGGCAATGCTATTTCCGGGGAAACCATCGATATTCTTGATAGTCAGGGAAAATGGCTGGCCCGCGCCGCCTACTCACCAGAATCTCAAATTCTGGCACGAGTCTGGACATTCCAACAAGATGAAGTTATCGATAGCGAATTCTTTGTTCGCCGTCTACAGCAAGCACAAAGCTGGCGGGATTGGTTGGCACAACGAGATGGCTTGAATGGCTATCGCCTGATTGCGGGCGAATCTGACGGCTTGCCCGGCATCACCATTGATCGCTTCCAAAACTTCCTGGTATTGCAACTGCTGTCAGCGGGTGCCGAATATCAGCGAGCGGCGCTGGTCAGTGCCTTGCAAAAGTGCTACCCAGAATGCTCTATTTATGACCGCTCCGATGTTTCAGTGCGTAAAAAAGAAGGCTTACCGCTGACCCAAGGTACGGTCTATGGTGAGATGCCTCCGGCACTGTTGCCAATTACTGAAAATGGCATGCAATTGCTGGTTGATATTCAGCAAGGTCATAAGACAGGCTTTTATTTAGATCAGCGCGATAGCCGCCTCGCGGCGCGTAATTACGCCGATGGCCGCCGTGTTCTGAACTGTTTCTCTTATACCGGGGCTTTCGCTGTTGCCGCGTTAATGGGGAATTGCCAACAGGTTATCAGTGTCGATACGTCACAATCAGTGCTGGATATCGCCAAACAGAACGTTGAACTCAACCAATTGGATTTGAGTAAAGCTGAATTTATTCGTGATGATGTATTCCAATTGCTGCGCAACTACCGCGCGCAAGGGGAAAAGTTCGACATGATTATCATGGACCCACCGAAATTTGTAGAAAACAAAAGCCAGCTCGCCAGTGCTTGTCGCGGTTATAAAGATATCAATATGTTAGCCATACAGCTATTGCGCCCAGGCGGGATCTTGTTAAGTTTCTCCTGCTCAGGTTTAATGCCAACAGATTTATTCCAGAAAATTTTGGCTGATGCTGCGTTAGATGCAGGTCATGATATACAATTTATAGAACAGTTCCGTCAGGCAGCGGATCACCCTGTTATCGCGGCATATCCGGAAGGTTTGTACCTGAAAGGATTTGCGTGTCGGGTAATGTGACTTGAAATGCCCTGCACTGCCCTCATATAGAAGGCAGAGTAAGTTTCTCAGGAGGTTATCATGATCGCCAGCAAATTCGGTATTGGGCAGCAGGTTCGCCATAGCCTACATGGCTACTTGGGTGTGGTGATTGATATCGATCCTGAATATTCTCTTGAGCCACCAGCACCTGATGAAGTTGCAAACAATGACATTTTGCGTTCATCACCTTGGTATCATGTGGTCATTGAGGATGATGAGGGGCAACCGGTACACACCTATCTGGCTGAAGCACAGCTGACTTATGAAGATATGGATGCTCATCCGGAGCAACCTTCATTAGATGAACTGGCGGCGTCCATTCGCCATCAGTTACAGGCTCCGCGTCTGCGCAACTAAGTCTTGAGACTAATCAATAAAACCCGGCTCATTTGGCCGGGTTTTTTATCGTCAAAAATTCATCCCATAGGTAGCGAAAAGATCACTCTTTTTCTAATCCCAATCGCGGGATTTCAATTTTCGGGCAGCGGTCCATAACCACCTTCAGCCCAGCATCTGCCGCCAAAGTTGCCGCCAATTCATTAATAACCCCAATTTGCAGCCACAGAACCTTAGCGCCGATAGCAATAGCATCCTGTGCGACACCATACGCAGCCTCAGCGTTACGGAATACATCCACCATATCAATCGGATGAGGTATGTCAGCTAACTCAGCATATACCTGCTGACCTAGCAATGACGTTCCAGCCAGTTTAGGGCTGACAGGTATCACCTGATATCCCTGCTGTAACAGGTAAGCCATGACACCGTAACTTGGACGTGAAGGCTTATCACTCGCGCCAACCAATGCAATTGTTTTTACCTGCTGGAGAATGTCAGCAATCTCTTTATCGTGCATTTTTCAGTTCCTCTGATGCGCTAAAAGAATGTTCCAATCCATTTGCATCCGAATGGATTTACAAATAGGGGCGACGCCTTAAGTGTACATCATGATGAAAAACGATGATAAATGCAGACTAATTGATTTGGTTTAATAGTTAGAGAAGTATTAACTGTTAGATTAGCTGTTTTATCTTTAGAATTCATCAGGATAAAATGCCGTATTTATACTGAATATTTCAAAACGTAAATAAATATGGGCAACCGGAAAGAGTTTGACACATAATCTAGCTGGTCTGACAAAATAAGCAGATATCGCCTTCAGGAGTAGCACATGAAATTTGGTCTGGTGGTCGCAGGGATTTTGGCCGTTTGCTGTAGTGCTTCAGCTATAGCCACGACCTTAAAACTTGCACCGGAAATTGACCTGTTGGTGGTCGATGGAAAAAATATGTCGGGTTCCTTGCTGAAGGGAGCTGATAGCTTGGAATTAAATAGTGGGCAGCACCAAATCCTGTTCAAAGTCGCTAAAGCGCTTCCGGCCGACCCGAAAGTTTTGTACACCTCTCCGCCGTTAGTCGTGGTATTTAACACCCGCAACATTCGTTCAGTTGCTATAAAATTACCGACGATTGATACCGAGCGAGATGGCTATAAGTTCTCTAAAAACCCGCTATATCAACTTATTGGAGATAATGGTCGCCCATTGTCTGTACGTCATGACGTATTGCATCAGGACAACCTCAATACTGCTGCCACACTTGAAACGGCCATGGCAACTTATAATGTCGGGCAATTTAGTGCTTCAGTCCCCTCTTTTGCCACTATTCCTCCGTCGCCAGTAAGTGCGGTACCGGGTACTACCATTGCCGTGGCGGGCACCAATGCCGCACAGAAAGCCACCAACTTGCAAGGTGAGAATGTCGCCGAGCAGATGCTGCAATATTGGTTCCTGCAAGCGGACAAAGAAACCCAGCAACGTTTCCTGTTATGGGCAAAAAAACCGCCGACTAAATAGCCCAACAGCGCTAAGGCCGTTTTTAAACATCAGGTTATGCTTGTTTCCTCGCATTTCTTTGCGTTACCACTATGCACAAAATCGCCATTTCAGTAATCTGTCAGCAAACCGTCGGCACTTATTGAAGGATATTTTGATGGAACTCACTACCCGCACTATTGCGGCACGTAAGCATATTGCTCTTGTTTCTCACGACCACTGTAAGAAATCACTGCTCGAGTGGGTGATGGAAAACCGGGATCTTTTATCGCAGCACGAACTTTATGCCACCGGCACCACAGGGAACCTGGTGCAGAACGCAACAGGTATTGATGTTCACTGTTTGCTCAGTGGCCCAATGGGTGGAGATCAAGAAGTGGGGGCGCTGATATCTGAGAAGAAAATTGATATTTTGATTTTCTTCTGGGATCCGCTCAATGCCGTCCCTCATGATCCTGATGTCAAAGCCCTACTGCGCCTGGCTACCGTGTGGAATATTCCGGTTGCCACTAACCGATCTACCGCAGATTTCTTAATTGGGTCGGCGTTATTTAGCGGTGAAGTGACCATCGCGATCCCCGATTATGAGCGCTATCTAAAACAACGCCTTAAATAAGCATTAAGCCCGGTGCGTTAAAATCACCGGGCTTAATCTATCGAGAATCCCTTCGTAAACCTTAATTAGGGCTTGCGCTGAGTTGGCACACCTAACTCACTGAGTTGGCTGATAAAGACTGAAGGGTTAGCAGTGTCTTGCAGTAACCAAACTTGATGTTTTGCTCTGGTCATCGCGACATAAAGTAAACGCCGTTCTTCCGCGTCAGGGAAATCCTCTGGAGCGGGTAGCAGCACATCCTCCAGAATAGATTCGCGCGCGACGGCTGGGAAACCGTCATTCCCATCATGCAGACCAACAATGATGACGTAGTCTGCCTGTTGCCCTTTACTGGCGTGAATAGTCATAAAATCAATCGTTAACTTTGGCCAACGGGTTGCTGCTTTTTGTAAAATCTCTGGTCGCAGATGATGATAACGCGCCAAAACAAGGATACGTTCATCATCCTTAACAAAGCCACTGCATTTATCCAGCAGTGTTTCAAGCTGCTCACTTGGCAAGATAACCACTGACTTTTTATTGCCTTTACTCAAGCTATTTAGTGGTTTTTTCAGTTGGTATGGATTCTGCTGAATAAACCGGTTAGCAATCTCACCAATACGGTCATTGAAACGATAAGTGGTATCCAAGGCGCATTCCGCCCCTTCACCAAAATTCTGCTTAAAAGCGGTGGTGAGAGAAAGCTCTGCACCACTGAATCGATAAATAGCCTGCCAATCATCACCAACAGCAAATAGACAAGTTTGCTTATTTTGCTTACGCAAGGCAGTCAGCAACATTGCGCGTTGTGGCGAGATATCTTGAAACTCATCGACCAATATATGTTTCCACGGGCTGACAAAACGCCCTTTATCCAACAAGTTAACGGCTTGATGGATAAGCCCGGAAAAATCGACCGCGCCCTCTTCTTTCAGTGCAGTCTTCCATGCTTTGAGTAGTGGTGCCATTAGCCGTATACGTTTTTGGAAGAGATCACGCACTTCTTCATCAGCCTGCTCTATCATTTCAGCTTGGCTGCCACCATGCATCCGCATTAATCCTAACCAACGTTCCAGTCGCCCTCCCAGCCGTGCCGCCAGCCGTTTATCCTGCCAAAACTCGCCTTCGGCGACGTCCCACTCCAGCTCGTCAGTAAGCCATTCGCGCCACCCTTTGGCTTGGGCTTTTTTCTCACTGCATTGTTGCTGCCAATTCTGAATCAATAATGACCTTCTGGCCTTGCTATCAGACTCAAGCTTACTGATCACTGGCGTTTTGCGGCTACCTTGCTGGATTATCTGCAGTGCAAGGGCGTGGAAGGTTTTGGCCTGAATATCGTCCACCGCCAGCCGTTGCTTAATGCGGCTATTCATTTCATCCGCCGCTTGACGACCAAAAGCCAGCAATAAGATTTGCTCCGGTAAGGCTTCATTGCGACGTAATAGCCAACCTGCACGCGCAACCAACACTGACGTTTTGCCGCTCCCGGCACCCGCCAACACCAATACCGAATCTTCACCATTGACCACCGCACGGCATTGCGATTCATTCAACGGAGAAGTTTCGACACTCTGGAAGAAGTCTTGATGCTCTTCCAACATGCGGTTAGTCCACTGCTGATTACGATGATCAACACTGCGGCTGCCCTGCTGTAGCCAGCGCAGACAGAGCTCATAATCGGCGCGGCACGATGCAAACTCGGGCAGGCGCTGAACCGGCATTGGCAGTGATGCAAAAGCCTCACCAATGGCAGCCTGCACTTGACCTAATTCGCTACGTTTAAACCATTTATCCTGCTGCTCAATTCGCTTAATTGATTCGACTTGTTTCTGCAAAACCTCAACACAAACCAGGCTCATCTCCTCACTCCATTGCTGCCAGATACCCAGTAAGTGATGATAAAAGCGCTGAGTTTCCTGCCATTCAGTGCCATGCAAGCGCACAACTTGTTGATTTGGCAATTCAAATTCCATTTCGCCCCAGACAATACCGCGCTTACATTGAATGTTAACCAACTGGTTAAAAGGAATCAGGTATTGATGTTTATCACCGCATACTTCGATGCCCGCATTGAGCAAACGAACCCGGTTATAGGGGTGCTGAGCCAGATGCTTGCCAAAGGATGTCGCTTTAAGTTCCATATCTGCGCGCCATAACTCGTATTAAGTGAATTGAAGTAACATAAGGGAGTGTAAATAAAATAATTGAGTTTAAACAACAGGTATCCGATAGTTGTTTAAGGAAACTAACTGGCGCTATCCGTATAGAATAGATAGCACCTGTTTTTACTCATCCGCATTGCGGTTTTTTATTCAGCGAGGCTGACTAACTATTATGCGTACTGTACTGAATATTTTGAACTTTGTTTTAGGTGGTTTCTTCACAACATTAGGCTGGCTACTCGCAACCGTGGTCAGTGTTATCCTGATTTTCACCTTACCACTAACTCGCTCTTGCTGGGAGATTACTAAGTTATCATTTCTGCCTTATGGTAATGAGGCGATCCATGTCAATGAATTATACCCAGAAAAAAGTAATCCTCTGTTATCCGCAGGCGGTTCTTTACTGAATATAGTCTGGTTTGTTTTGTTTGGCTGGTGGTTGTGTTTATCGCATATTGCGACCGGCATTGTGCAATGTATAACCATAATTGGTATTCCGGTTGGGATCGCCAATTTTAAAATTGCCGCTATCGCATTATGGCCAGTGGGCCGACGTGTCGTTTCTGTCGAAATGGCACAACAAGCAAGAATAGCCAACGCCCAACGCCAGTATCAGCAACGCTGACTTTTCTGTTTTTAGAGGTTTTTTGTGCTCACTTTCGTCACTGGTTTACGTCGTTACGTCTACAACAGCAACCTGCTTTACCATGTCCGTATTTTTATCGCATTAGCAGGAGTAACGGCGGTTCCATGGTGGATTGATCAACCCAAGCTGACAATCCCCTTAACTCTCGGTGTCGTTGCCGCAGCACTTACTGATCTTGATGACCGCCTGGCTGGGCGGTTACGTAACTTATTTATTACGCTGATTTGTTTTTTTATCGCATCAGCCTCTATTGAACTGTTATTTCCTTATCCATGGTTTTTTGCCCTTGGGCTGACCTTATCAACTTGCGGCTTTATTCTGCTCGGAGCCTTAGGCCAGCGTTATGCCACCATCGCTTTTGGCGCATTACTTATCGCCATCTACACCATGCTGGGCACCTCGATGTACCATATTTGGTACCAGCAACCACTGTTACTGATAATCGGTGCCGTTTGGTACAACGTTCTGACCCTGTGTGGCCACCTGATTTTCCCTATTCGCCCCTTGCAGGATAATCTGGCCCGTTGTTATCAGCAGCTTTCTCACTATTTGGAAGCAAAAGCCAATCTATTTGACCCAGATATTGAATCTGATGTTGACCAGCCGCTTATTGATGTGGCGATGGCTAACGGCATATTACTGACGACATTGAATCAGGCCAGAATTTCACTGGTTTCACGGCTGAAAGGTGACCGCGGGCAGCGCGAGACTCGACGAACGCTTCATTATTATTTCGTGGCACAAGATATCCATGAACGCGCCAGTTCATCACATGTTCAGTATCAGTTGCTTCGAGAGAAATTCCGCTACAGTGATGTTTTGTTCCGCTTTCAGCGCCTACTTAGCATGCAAGCCAGAGCCTGTATGCAACTCTCGCAATCCATTTTAATGCGGCAAAAGTATCAACATGACCCACGTTTCGAGCGCGCATTTACCTATTTAGATGCCGCACTCGCCAGAGAAATGGCTCAAAATGAGAATGTGCCACAAGTGAAAGCGCTGTCACTTTTGCTTAAAAACTTACGTGCCATTGATGCACAACTGGCTGGTATTGAATCTGAACAGGTATTAGCCGAAGGCTCACAGCCTGAAAACCGTCTATCTGATGATCGCCTCACCGGATGGAGCGACATTAAGCTGCGTATCAGCCGCCATCTGACACCGCAATCTGCACTATTTCGCCATGCTATCCGCATGTCAGTGGTACTTTGCGTGGGTTATGCTTTCATTCAGCTTACTGGTATGCGCCACGGCTATTGGATTCTATTAACCAGCCTTTTTGTCTGCCAACCCAACTACAACGCGACGCGCAGCCGCCTTACACGGCGTATTATCGGTACCCTCGCAGGGATACTTATCGGGCTACCTATCCTGTATTTTGTCCCTTCCATTGAAGGGCAACTGATCTTAATCGTCATTAGCGGCGTGCTGTTTTTTGCTTTCCGCAATGTTCAGTATGCTCATGCAACAATGTTCATTACCCTGTTGGTTTTATTATGTTTTAACCTATTAGGTGAAGGATTTGAGGTTGCCATTCCGCGAGTATTTGACACCTTGCTCGGCTGTGCCATTGCCTGGGTTGCGGTGAGTTTTATCTGGCCTGACTGGAAATTCCGTCATCTTCCCGCCGTGGTGAATAAAACACTGAATGCCAACTGCCGTTACCTTGATGCTATTTTAGTGCAATATCATCAAGGTAAGGATAATAGCCTGTCCTACCGCGTTGCACGCCGCGACGCGCATAATTGCGATGCTGAACTGGCGTCAGTGATTTCAAATATGTCAGCTGAGCCCAACAGCAATAAAGAAACTCAGGAAGCGGCATTCCGTTTACTCTGCCTAAACCACACGATGTTGAGTTATATCTCTGCGCTGGGCGCTCATCGTGAAAAACTGAGTAATACCGCCACCCTGAGTTTACTCAATGACGCGATTTGTTATATCGAGGGCTCACTTGAGCAAGAACAACCCGACAGTAGCCAAATGGCACGAGTGCTAACCGGCTTATCTACCAGGCTGCAGGACTGTAATCCTGAGCCGGAAAGTATAGACCAGTTGGTTTTACAACAAATTGGCTTATTGCTTGAATTGTTACCTGAACTTAGCGAGCTGAATAAACGCATCAGTCAAGCGAGCTAATTAATGCTCGGGCCACGTTCTATTAGTGGCCCACTGCTATACAGTTTCATATTGTGCAATTTTGGGCGAACGAATGTGTATTTCAAACCATTCAATAAGCTCACTTCGCATCATTAGAGGCAATGCTGCATAGTGGTGACCACTGATCGCGCCAGCAAGGGATAACAAAATATTCACTCCGAGCGACCGTCTTAATGCTCGCAATTTAAGATAGCAGCACTTGGCACCCTCGATGCGCAACTCTGCTGCACTCTTGATGCCCACTTTCCATAATAATCGCTCTAGACTGGCACTAAGATTTGGTAAATCTTTTAAGCGAACCGCGGGGCCTTTCTTACTTAAAACCTCAGCTTTAGCCCCTTGATAAGCCAACTTAGCAAAATGGCGCAGTGCGAGGTCATCACTCCATAGTAGAGTGTCCACCCAATAGTAGCGCAGCAAAACCGGAAGCCCGCGTTTAGCATAAATAAGGTTGGTCATTTCTCTGGTGCGGAATAAATTTTCAACCTGATCATTACCCCGTAGATACAACTCTCCCTCAGAAACCACAGCAAACATAATGCCGTTAGCCAACAGTCCATAACCGCCAAATTGTGAGCGAACTGTGATTTGACCCAAAAAATCAAAATGAGACTGAGCCCGTACTATCATCCTTTCTGATACGTTTTTCATGACTACTCCTTTAGCAAAAATCCGATCAAACGTCCCTATTCAGTTGTAATAAGTGTAAGAGGAACAACTAATTAGAAAATACGCAATATAGATAACTGAGCCAAACAAAAAATGTGTTTGACGCCCATCTGCATCACAATAATGCGAAGCGTCTTGTAAAAATTTAGTTGATCTTCGAACAAACAGTGACTACTGTATATACATACAGCACACTACAGGCGAGGTTCATAATGCGTACCCAATCACTAAAACCTTATCATGCTAATTATCATTCTCTGAATACCCGTGATACACAGGAAAGAGTTGATGCCCCAACAGATAGCGGTCTTATCAGTGAACTTATGTACAGTGAAAACCAGCCTGCTGTAACACAGTTATTGCTTCCACTTTTACAGCAACTTGGCAAACAATCTCGCTGGTTGTTATGGTTAACACCACAGCAGAAATTAAGCCGTTCATGGATACAGCAATCAGGTTTACCAATCAGTAAAATTGTGCAGGTAAGGCAGATCAATCCATTATCAACAGTTGATGCTATGGAAAAAGCCCTGTTGACCGGGAATTATAGTGTTGTTCTTGGTTGGCTACCTGAATTGTCAGAAAACGATCGTAGCCGATTACGCTTAGCAGCAAAGTTAGGGAATACTTACGGGTTTGTTATGCATCCTGTGGATGACACAAAATCGCCTCAAGGACAGTGCGCAACGTTAAAAATTCATTCTTCTTTGTATCATTAAGTAAATTTAGGATTTATCCCATGAATTTTTACAATATCTAGCGCTTAGTCCTGTGTAACCAGCATAAAGCGAGTCAGAATGCGGCTTGCAGCAGAAAATAACGTATAAGAAAAGCTGCATTTTCCCGCTAAATCGTTAAAGATCATGCACAATTTCGGTTTTTTTTCAGGCGGTTTATCACATCACACTTGTAACTTTCTCGCCACGTTGTAGACTTTACATCGCCAAGGTTGCTCTAAAACGCCAAATTATACTGGCAGCGTGATTAACGGGAGCGCGAATACCTTGACGAAGAATTTTAACCAAGGGCTTGGCTTTTAAAGCTCATTGCCTATTTGGATGATAACGAGGCGTAAAATGAAAAAGACAGCTATCGCATTAGCAGTGGCACTGGCAGGTTTCGCTACAGTAGCGCAAGCCGCACCGAAAGATAACACCTGGTACACCGGTGGTAAACTGGGTTGGTCCCAGTATCAAGATACTGGCACTGGCGGTATCTATGGCGACGTTGGCAACGACGGTCCTACCCATAAAAACCAACTGGGCGCTGGTGCATTCTTGGGTTACCAAGCAAACCAATACCTGGGCTTTGAAATGGGATACGACTGGCTTGGCCGTATGCCTTACAAAGGCGACGTGAATAACGGCGACTTTAAAGCACAGGGCGTTCAACTGGCTGCTAAACTGAGCTACCCAATTGCTCAGGACCTGGATCTGTATACCCGTCTGGGTGGTATGGTATGGCGTGCAGATTCTAGCGCTTACAATGCTCCAACTGATACTCGTGCTAGCAACCATGACACCGGTGTTTCTCCACTGGTAGCTCTGGGTGCTGAATACGCATGGACCAAAAACTGGGCAACCCGTATGGAATACCAATGGGTTAGCAACATCGGTGATAAAGCTACCGTTGGTGCTCGTCCAGACAACGGCATGCTGAGCGTAGGTGTTTCTTACCGTTTCGGTCAAGATGATGTAGTAGCTCCAGTAGCTCCTGCTCCAGCTCCAGCTCCAGTTGTTGACACTAAGCGTTTCACTCTGAAATCTGACGTGCTGTTCGCTTTCAACAAGTCAACTTTGAAACCAGAAGGCCAGCAAGCTCTGGACCAACTGTATTCACAGCTGAGCTCTATCGATCCTAAAGACGGTTCTGTAGTTGTTCTGGGCTTCGCTGACCGTATCGGTCAACCAGCTCCTAACTTAGCTCTGTCTCAGCGTCGTGCTGACAGCGTGCGTGACTACCTGGTTTCTAAAGGTATCCCTGCTGACAAAATCACCGCTCGCGGTGAAGGTCAAGCAAACCCAGTTACAGGTAATACCTGTGACAACGTGAAACCACGTGCTGCTCTGATTGAGTGCTTGGCACCAGATCGTCGCGTAGAGATCGAAGTTAAAGGCTACAAAGAAGTTGTAACTCAGCCACAGGCTTAAGTTTACTCCTTTAATAAAAAACCCCGCTTTGCGGGGTTTTTTTTATCATCTGTTTCTTATTAGATATTCTTTAGTATCTATATCAGCAAAATACACGGCATATCTTATTGGCTTAATAGCCGTATTTTAGTGCTCTGAATATTGATTCATACCTAAACAGCTTAAATCTCTTTCCTCAGAATATCCTGCAAGTCCTGCTTTAAGGACGACATCTGACTCTCATATTTCTCTTTGCGCTCAGCATCTTCAATTAATTGAACAACGGTCTCTGACAAAGTTATCCCTCGGCGTCTGGCAAGAGCTGCCAAACGTTGCCAAACCAGAAATTCCAAATCGATTGATTTCTTGCGGGTATGTTGATGTTCTGCATTGAAATGCCGCTTACGTCTGGCACGAATAGTCTGCTTCATCCGGTTAGCCAGTTGCCTATTCATGTGAGTATCAATCCACTCCAGCACTTTCACCGGCTCACTTTCCAGTTTCATCAGTTGCTCTACTGCTTCCTGCGCGGCGCTGTTTTCAATATGACGAGTAATAGCCTCACCTTCACGGTGTTTTTTTACCAAATACGCCCATTTCCAACCGCTTTCCAGATTTTCCAGTTGCTGATATTTCATCGTGAGCTCTTTAGTGACCGTGTAACTTAACTCAAGCATAACAGCTTTACACAGAATTTCACCCTACTAAAAGCACATGATTAGTTTGTTTTTTGTACGGAACACTGCCGATTTCTTACTCCTTGCCACCAACTACCACTCTACGTATATGCAGTCTGCTTTATTCTTGTATAATCGCACTTTCCCTTTTTGACGATTGCATCTATCACTTTGACCAATAACAGACTTGAATGGCAGTCACTGCTGCCGAACACAACGCCATATGAAGCGTTATTTGCTACTGCCTCCCAGTTGGAGCCTGTTTCTTTCGCCGCGATTCAGCCCCGGTTAGAAAATGGCATGACGTTATTCTGTCATCCACAATCTCAGCCGCGTTTTATGCTGATCAAAGCACAGGAAAGTACTGAGTATTTGGCATTGATCGCTCAAGCTGTTAAGGAGCTGCAACCTGAGGCCTCTGCCCTGTCTGGCGGAGATTATCTGGTGCACGGTCACCAAGTCACTTGGCAACCAGCGCAACGCGGTGACGAGCCCTTTGCGGCGCTCTCACGCTGTCTCTATCAAGAGTGGGTAGAGCCCGAACAGCTGTTTGGCTGTGTCAGATGGCATAAAGATCAAATAAGTTTACAGCCCGGCTTGGTTCATCAAGCCAATGGCGGCATCTTGATCTTGTCGGTGCGCGCATTACAGGCGCAGCCTTTGATGTGGTTACGACTGAAGCAGATGATTGTTCAGCAGCGCTTCGACTGGCTATCACCGGATGAAACTCGTCCTTTGCCAGTACATATCCCGTCAATGCCATTGGATTTACGTCTGATTCTGGTTGGCGATCGTCTGGGATTGGGTGATTTCCATGATATGGAACCCGAGCTGGGCGAATTGGCTATTTATGGTGAGTTCGAAGTAGAGCTGCCGCTGGTCGATATTGATGGCATGACCTTGTGGTGCGGCTATATCAATACACTGTTGCAGCAAAAACAGCTCCCTGCGCTGTCTGCCGATGCCTGGCCGGTACTGTTCCGCCAAGCAGTGCGTTATAGCGGCGACCAAGGCAGTCTGCCACTGTGCCCACAATGGCTGACCCGCGTGCTTGCGGAAGCTGCGCTTTATGCCGAAGAAGACACCATCACAGCTAACGCGCTGGAAGTGGCGCTCAATGCCCGAGATTGGCGCAATAGCTACCTGGCTGAACGGATGCAGGATGAGATAGAACTGGGGCAAATTCTGGTTGAGACCGAAGGGCAAGTTGTCGGTCAGATTAATGGTCTGTCAGTCTTGGAATATCCCGGCCACCCTTATGCCTTTGGTGAACCCGCTCGTATCAGTTGCGTCGTCCACTTAGGTGATGGCGAATTTGTTGACGTTGAACGTAAAGCAGAGCTGGGCGGTAATATTCATGCTAAAGGCATGATGATTATGCAAGCTTTCTTGATTTCAGAATTGGAGCTTGATCAGCCGCTGCCTTTCTCCGCCTCCATTGTTTTTGAGCAATCCTATGGTGAGGTTGATGGCGACAGCGCATCACTGGCAGAACTTTGTGCATTGATCAGTGCCCTGTCACAGCAGCCAATCAATCAGCAAATTGCCGTGACAGGTTCAGTTGACCAATTTGGTAATGTTCAGCCTATTGGTGGCGTCAATGAAAAGATCGAAGGCTTCTTCGAAGCTTGCCAACGTCGTGGGTTGACGGGCCATCAAGGGGTGATTTTACCCGCCACCAATGTCCGCCATTTGTGCTTGAATCAAGCAGTCATTGAAGCGGTGCAAAATGGTCAATTCCATTTATGGGCGGTGGATAGTGCTGCTGAAGCATTGCCATTATTAACCGGTGTGGTTTATGCCGATGAGCAGCAACCAAGCTTGTTAGGTATAATTCAAGAACGAATCTCACAAGTAAATCCGCAGGACAGGCATCGTTGGCCATGGCCACTACGCTGGCTGAACTGGTTCAACCAGGGCTGATCGGACTTGCTCAGCGTACAGCTGTACGCTATTCTGCGCACTTCATTAAAATAAGGCTTACTGAGAACATGGTAGATAAACGCGAATCCTATACAAAAGAAGACCTTGAAGCATCTGGCCGTGGCGAACTGTTTGGCGCGGGTGGGCCACCATTGCCAGCAGGCAATATGTTAATGATGGACCGTGTCGTCAAAATGACGGAAGACGGCGGCCTCTATAACAAGGGTTATGTGGAAGCGGAACTGGATATTAATCCGGATCTATGGTTCTTCGGTTGCCACTTCATTGGTGACCCAGTAATGCCTGGCTGTCTGGGCCTTGATGCCATGTGGCAGTTGGTTGGTTTCTATCTTGGCTGGTTAGGTGGCGAAGGCAAAGGCCGCGCGCTGGGTGTCGGTGAAGTTAAATTCACTGGCCAAGTACTGCCTGACGCCAAGAAAGTGACATACCGTATTAATTTTAAACGCGTTATCATGCGTAAATTGATCATGGGTGTTGCGGATGGCGAAGTGTTAGTGGATGGCAAAGTGATTTATACCGCCACCGACCTGAAAGTTGGCCTGTTTAAAGACACTGCTGCTTTCTAATATCTTTATCCGTGACCTGATGCAGGGGCCGTTAAATCCCCTGCATTGTTATCAGTATGCCAATGGCATTTTTTTTAACTTTAGTGACTACAATAAATGTAGCCACCAATTAATATCAGCCAGTAATCAGCTATATTCACAGGAACACACGAGGAGCAGTATGCAAAGAACTCGCCTGCAAGATATGCCCTGCCCGGTAGCTCGCTCCCTTGAGCGAGTGGGTGAGTGGTGGAGCATACTGATCCTGCGTGATGCTTTTCAGGGGTTAACGAGATTCGATGAATTTCAGCAAAGTTTGCAGCTTTCCCCCACTATCCTGACCCGACGTTTAAAGTATCTGGTAGAAAGCGGCATCCTTGAAAAGCGGCTTTATCACTCCCGTCCTGCTCGCTATGAGTATCTATTGACCGAGCGTGGCACTGATTTCTTTCCGGTTATTGCCGCCCTATTTCAATGGGGTAATCAACATTTTGCACCCGATGGCCCCGCAGTGATACTCACCGATCGCCGTACTGGCACACCGCTGGAACCCATCTTACTGGACAATGCCACTCGACAGCCTATCCGTGCACAAGATGTCACCCTCACGGCAGGCTCTGTCAGGAGCGATATAATTAATAAACGGCTGGCACTGATGCATGACAAACAATCAGTCGATGCCAGACACCCACAACATTCAATTGAGTCTAGAAAGGAAAAATGATGAATACGCGCCGTGTCGTAATTACCGGGATGGGGGTGGTTTCCCCATTAGGCTGTGGTATCGAAACTGTCTGGCAACGTCTGTTGGCGGGACAATCGGGTATCCGTGTTCTGCCAGAGGAGATTGTCGGCGATCTAGCGGCAAAAATTGGTGGGCAAGTTCCAACTCTTGCAGCAGACCCTGAGGCAGGCTTTGATCCGGACAAAGCCGTTGCGCCTAAAGATCAAAAGAAAATGGACCGCTTTATTGAATTTGCGATGGCCGCAGCAGATGAGGCTATTGCCCATGCGGGCTGGCAAGCCGATGATTTAGATAAACAAGAGCGAACCGCCACGGTTATCGGTTCCGGCATTGGCGGCTTCCCGTCCATTGCACATGCGGTGCGCACCACAGATAGCCGTGGACCAAAGCGCCTGTCTCCTTTCACCGTCCCTTCATTCTTGGTAAATCTGGCCGCGGGCCACGTCTCTATCAAGCATCATTTTAAAGGGCCAATTGGTGCCCCGGTCACTGCCTGTGCGGCTGGTGTTCAAGCTATCGGTGATGCGGTACGCATGATCCGCAACGATGAAGCAGATATTGCCCTATGTGGGGGAGCTGAAGCGGCAATTGATAAAGTCAGCCTGGCCGGTTTTGCGGCAGCTCGCGCATTATCGACCGGTTCTAATGATGCGCCAGAGAAAGCCTCTCGCCCATTCGATAGCGCCCGTGATGGTTTTGTGATGGGTGAAGGTGCTGGCTTGCTGATTGTCGAAGAGTTAGAGCATGCTCTGGCCCGTGGCGCGCAACCATTGGCTGAAATTGTCGGTTATGGCACCAGCGCCGATGCTTATCATATGACCTCAGGCGCGGAAGATGGCGACGGTGCATATCGTGCAATGAAAATTGCATTACGTCAGGCGGGAATTAAACCCGAGCAAGTTCAGCATCTGAATGCACATGCAACCTCAACACCGGTGGGTGATCTGGGTGAGATCAATGCAATTAAGCACTTGTTTGGCGAGGGTAATACGTTAGCCATTACATCAACAAAATCAGCAACAGGCCATTTACTCGGCGCTGCTGGCGGACTGGAAACCATTTTCACTGTGCTGGCATTACGGGATCAAATTGTCCCCGCAACATTGAACTTGGAAAATCTGGATCCTGCGGCCAGCGGGCTTAATGTGATTGCTAGCAAAGCTCAGGCTCATGAAATGACATATGCCCTGTCAAATGGCTTTGGTTTCGGTGGAGTCAACGCGAGTATCTTACTGAAACGCTGGTAGGCGGGGCCGCAGCTAGGCGGTAAACGATTAAATCCCGATGAGTTGACGCCTGTCAATGATTCGGGTTTATGAGAGCAGCCAACAATGCTGCGGCAGTCAGTACGAAGAGATAACTCAAAGTAATTGGTGTTGCAGCTAGGCGGTAAACGATTAAATCCCGATGAGTTGACTTCTGTCAATGATTCGGGTTTATGAGAGCAACCAACAACGCTGCGGCGGCAAGTACGAAGAGTTTTTCAAAAACCTCCGCGATATGCGCATAAAGCGGAGGTGTTCCTTTAGTCTGACAGAGAGCCGCTTAGGCGGTCACAGCCCTGTCCTCCATGGCTTGTCGCCAACCTCCTAACCAATGTGATCTGGCGTCTAAAGCTTGGTAAGGGCAAATTTCCCTTGAACGCCCTGAAATACCTGCTTGGTACCCACGTGACAACGCCCTTTCCAGGCGATCTCTTTTCTGTCTCTTCATGCCTCGTTTCCCTCATCTTTCGGTCTGGTGGAAAGAAAACAGTGACTACTTTATGTGCGGTCACAGTTAAGTGATAGACCTTAGGAAACAGAAAAGCAATGCGCAAAATTCACGCCAATGTCACATTTGTGAGCTATGCACGCTGATTAGCCTAAGTGATTGATTTGGAGTATTGGAGGGTAACTTATTGATATTTATTGATAACCCTCTTTCACGATAAATTCATTATTACCAATGAAAGAGGGTTAGACTGATTTAGAACAAAATATTATTTAACTCGCTGCAACTGCGCTGCAATCGTCTTAGCTTCTTGCTGCCAACCCTCTGCCAAGGCACGAATAAGAGCATCATAGCCATCTTCACTCTGTTTAAGCTCGAGATCGAATGGTTGCTTAATAAGCTGGTCCTGATGTTTCAGTATCCAAACACCACGGATGATGGCACGACCATCATAGCGGCCATGGAACCCGGTTACAGTCACATTGAGAACGTCCTGATCGCTATCGAGTGGCTGTGAGGAAACCAACCAACCCGGCAGCGCATTACTCAGATTCGTCACCAAGGTTTGCTGCAATTGCTGGTCCAGTGGGCTGGCCCAAAGGTTGTTACTGGCAATCACATACTGCACATCATTGGTCTGATACACCACGCCAGCCGCAGCCAGATAATCAGCGACACCAACATGCTCAATCCACAGCTGCCGCGATGTCACGTTGCTACTGGCCGTTGCAGGCGCGCTGAGTGCTGGTAGCTGATAATACGTCTTGCTGGGTTCGCTACTGCAAGCGCTGAGTAACAGCGCGGCGATTACTGCCATCCATTTTATCATTTTTTGGCCTTCTTAGGCTGAGGGTCCTGACTTCCTGCCGCTTCAAATACCAGCGCGTTACTCTTCTCATTCAGCGTACGCAATACCGGTTGTAATTCACGCAACACTTGATCTAACCGCTGCATATCACCCACCATTTTATTGTATGCCGGAGATCCTGGCTGGAAGCCTTTCATGCTGCGATTAAGCTCATTCAAGGTTTTTTGCAGATCTTTTGGCAGGTTCTGCATGGCTGGGCTAGAGGTAATCGCGGTCAGTGACTCCAGCGTTTTCTGAGTTTCATGCATAGTTTTCTGGCTTTCAGCCAGTGTCTTGGTGGCTTCATTAATCATTGGCTCTAGCGGCAAATTATTAATCTTATCCAGCGTTTGCGTCAGTTTCTGCTGAATTTGCGCTAAACCACCGCTGACTGTTGGCAGTAGCGGATAACCCACCACTTCCAGCGGCCCTTTCCACGGTTTTGCATCTGGATAGAAATCCAAATCGACAAACAGTGCACCGGTCAACAGGTTTCCTGATTTCAGTGATGCTCGCAAACCGCGCTCTTTGGCTTGTTTCAGGGTTTGTTCAAAGTTCGCATCCGGGCCTAAATCATTACGGAAACGACCTGGCTCAATACGAATAAGCACTGGGATACGGAAGTCATTATCAACACGCTGCTTCATACCAATGGCGAAGAAAGGTACTTCACCGACAGTCCCCACGCGGATCCCACGGAACTCGACTGGCGCTCCCTTCTGCAAGCCGCGAACAGAATCAGAGAAGAACAGCAAGAAATCTTGATGTTCAGTGTACAGAGAATTTTGAATGCTACTGCGGTCATCAAACAGTTTGAATTCGGGCTTCTGTTGCGTGATTGGCTGACCCAGATCCAAACCATCGGGTACATCGAAACTCACGCCACCACTGAACAACGTCGCCAGCGAGGCCATTTCCACCCGCATCCCTTGTGAGGAGAGATCAACCGCCACACCACTGTCTTTCCAGAAGCGGACATTGGTCGTCACCAGACTGTCATAAGGCGCGCCAATAAAGAGTTGATAACGCATCAGGCGTAATTTGGCGTCGAAAGTACTGGTCTCCACTGAACCCACGCGGTAACCACGAAACAGGACCGGATCTCCGGCATTCAACTGCCCTGCCTGTTCGCTGTCGAGTATAATGCGCAAGCCTTTGGCATCCGGTGCCGCCAGCGGCGGAGAGTCGAGCAAGGTGAATTTATCTAATGCCTTACCTTTGCCGCCGGGTTGCAGTTCAATATAAGCACCAGAAAGCAGTGTCCCTAAACCGGAAACACCTTCGCGACCTATTTGGGGTTTGACCACCCAGAAAACCGTATCGCTATGCAGTAAATTCTTCATGCCGGAACTCAAGCGCGCTTGCACAATAACGTGGTTGAGATCTTCACTCAGAGTGACCTGCTCTACGATGCCAACATCCACGCTACGGCTTTTTATTTTTGTTTTACCGGCTTCAATGCCTTCAGCATTCAAAGTGGTCATAACCACTTCTGGCCCCTGATGGCTAAAATGATAAAACAGTATCCATGCGCCGATCAGCACGGTGACAATAGGGATGATCCACACCGGGGACCACCGCTTGATTTTTTCAATTTCCGCCACACCCTGGCTGGGATTATTGTCCGTCACCTTGCGGCTCCTTCTTGGGTTGTTTCACTTATCCGATCCCAGGTTAACCGGGGATCAAAGGTTAATGCAGCAAACATTGTCAGGATCACCACCATCGCAAACAGCAGTGCACCAATTGCCGGATAGATGCTCATAAGTTGCCCAATGCGGACTAATGATGAAAGCACTGCAATAACAAAAACATCAATCATTGACCAGCGGCCAACGAACTCCACTATTTCGTAAATAAAATGCATCCGTTCGGTATCCGTATTACCCTTGCCTTTTGCATCCCAACATAACCAACCGATCGCCAACATCTTCAGTGATGGCACCATAATACTGGCAATAAAAATCACCAATGCCACTGGGTAGGAACCTTCACTCCACAAGAAAATCACCCCAGACATAATGGTCGAACCCATCTGGCTACCCAAGCTTTCGGTAATCATAATCGGCATCAGATTGGCTGGGATATATAACAGTATTGAGGTGATGAGTAATGCCATGGTCCACTGCAAACTATTGCGACGACGAACATAGCCATGAGTATGGCAACGCGGACATTGCTCTTGAGATTGCGGCAAAATCGCCGTGCAGCACGAACAGGAGCGCAGACCTTGACGCAACCCCGTGCGGCCCGCAACGAGTGGGTAAGGTAGCGCTGGGGCGGGAGCAATATCTTGCCACATCCAGTGGCGGTCAACACACTGGAAAGCGCGCACCTGCAACAAGCAGAATAAACAGTAAGGAATAAAACTGCTACCAATGCCAATATCGCCATAGGCCATTAGTTTGACAAAACTGACCAGCACACCGGCGAGAAAGATCTCAACCATGCACCAGGTTTTAAATTGGAATAATATTTTGGCGATGAATGCTTTCCAGCGTGTTGGCATACGCACCCGCAGGCAAAGCAGAATGATGGCCACCATACAGAAGGCCGGAATCAACTGCACCAGCACCATAAATAAGGTTGCCATGCTGACATAGTCATCAGCCACCATCACTTGTGGTATTTGGATCAGTGTTATTTCGCTGGTGATCCCCGCCACTCGCATGTTAACGAAGGGGAACATATTCGCCAGCAATAACATAAACAGTGCGCTGAGCGCATAACCGACTGGGCGCTTACGTGGTTCATCCCACCGCGCGGTCAGGGTTGTTTTACAACGCGGACATACCGCTTTGGTGCCATAAGGCAGAGAGGGTAAGACCACTGACATATCACACTGCCGGCACAGGATCACATTCCCTGTCTGCCCGGCGTGCTCAGGCTGAATTACAGAACACAATATCTCATTCCTCAATACCCTTTATCTTTCCAAGCACAGGTGTGTTGGCCGCATTCGCTAGCCCAAATCACTGGCATCAGTCAGTGAGTCGATATTCTTTCGCTTGCCGCCATCCTGTACTTGGAAATCTATTGGGTATTACTAATGTCGCTGAGTGCCGTTTTGTCAGGAGGCTTAATATAACAATAGACATAATATCGTATACCACCTCATCTGACAGAACGGCTATTGCATATTTTTAGCCGTTTTTCTGAGCTTCCAGCTCTTCCCAACGACTAAATGCCACTTCTAATGCCTGTTCAGCATCGGCCAAAGCTTTCAATACCTGCTGCGTCTCTTCATGTGGACGAGAGAAGAAATCAGCATGACCGACCTGAGCCTGTAACTCACTGATTTCATTTTCCAGCTTTTCCAACTGCTGCGGCAATTGGTCCAGCTCACGTTGCAGGTTATAGCTCAGCTTACCAGGGCGTTTCGCCGCGGGTGCCGCGCTTTTTACTGGCGCTGCAACTTTGGTTTCTTCCACTTTAGCTGCAACCTGACGAATAGGTTTTGCCTCAGCACGTTGTTGGTGAGCATCATAATACCCGCCAACAAAGCTGCTGATTTGCCCATTGCCTTCAAAGATCCAGCATTCTGTCACTGAGTTATCAACGAATTGGCGGTCATGGCTCACCAGTAACACGGTGCCCTGATAGCTATCTACCATTTCTTCCAACAGTTCCAGCGTTTCAACATCCAGGTCGTTGGTCGGTTCATCGAGAATCAGTAAGTTACTTGGCTTAAGGAATAATTTAGCCAATAACAGACGGTTACGTTCACCACCAGACAAGGCTTTTACGGGCGTCATCGCGCGTTTCGGGTGGAACAAGAAATCTTGCAGATAGCCCAGAACATGGCGTGAACGGCCATTGACCATCACTTCCTGCTTACCTTCCGCCAGGTTATCCATAACCGTGCGTTCTGGATCAAGTTCTGCACGATGCTGGTCAAAATAAGCCACTTCCAGCTTAGTACCGCAATGCACTTTGCCGCTGTCTGCTTTAAGCTGACCGAGCATCAGTTTCAGCAAGGTGGTTTTACCGCAACCGTTCGGGCCCACCAGCGCAATTTTATCGCCACGCTGGACTTGGGCGGTGAAATCTTTCACCAGCACTTTGCCATCAACCTGATAATTCACATTTTCCAGATCAAAGACAATTTTGCCCGAGCGTACAGTCTCTTCCACTTGCATCTTGGCGGTGCCCATCACTTCGCGGCGCTGTGAGCGCTCCATCCGCAAGGCTTTTAGGGCGCGAACACGGCCCTCATTACGCGTGCGTCGTGCTTTGATGCCTTGGCGAATCCACACTTCTTCTTGCGCTAACTTGCGGTCAAACTCAGCATTTTGTAACTCTTCAACCCGCAATGCTTCTTCTTTGCTGGCAAGATACAGTTCGTAGTTACCCGGCCATGACACCAACTTACCGCGGTCCAGATCGACAATGCGAGTGGCCATTGCACGGATAAAGGAGCGGTCATGGGAGATAAAGACAATGCTGCCCTGGAACTCTTTCAGGAAGCCTTCCAGCCAATTAATGGTTTCAATATCCAAATGGTTGGTCGGTTCATCCAGCAACAGCACTTTTGGTGAGCTTACCAGTGCGCGACCTAATGCCGCTTTACGCAACCAACCACCAGACAGCGACGAAAGTTCGGCATCTGCCGATAAGCCCAATTGGACCAACACTTCCTGGATACGACTGTCTAATTGCCATAAGCCCTGATGGTCCAAAATTTCCTGCAATGCTGCCAGACGATTAAGGTTTTTCTCGCTCGGATCAAGTTCAACCTGATGCAACGTCGCGTGGTAAGCCTTCAAATGTTCAGCCTGTTCTTGCACGCCTTCAGCAACAAAATCAAACACCGTCCCGGCCACATTGCGCGGTGGATCTTGTTGCAGACGCGCGACAATCAAATCCTGTTCATAAGTGATGCGACCATCATCCAAAGGAACTTCTTTGCTTAAGATTTTCAGCAGGGTGGATTTACCCGCACCATTACGGCCCACCAGACAAACACGCTCGTTTGCCTCAATATGTAATTCCGTATTATCTAATAAAGGTGCATCGCTGAACGACAGCCAAGCACCGGACATGCTAATTAACGACATAGTTTTTACTTTTCCTCGCTGGCGTGGGTGACCAGCCAACAGTTGTGGATCTGACGATTACGGGCAAAGTCTTCAGATTGCGTCTGCGCTGTGATTTCTTTCGCTTCCAGCCCCAACGCTGCTATACCGGCCAAATCCATCTGGAAACCACGCTTATTGTTAGAGAACATGATTGTCCCCTTACGGCGCAGTAACCGTTTAAGTTCTTTCATCAGCACTAAGTGGTCGCGCTGAACATCAAAGGTGGTCTCCATACGCTTGGAGTTGGAGAACGTCGGTGGATCAATGAAGATCACATCGAATTGCTCATCGGTGTTACTGAGCCAAGAGAGGCAATCAGCTTGAATCAAGCGGTGCTGCTGACCTGTAAGGCCATTTGCTCGCAGGTTCTTCTCAGCCCATTCTAAATAAGTACGCGACATATCGACCGTGGTCGTACTACGCGCGCCACCCAGCCCTGCATGAACACTGGCAGTACCGGTATAGGCGAACAGGTTAAGGAAATCTTTACCCTGACTCATTTTACCCAGCATCTGACGGGCGATGCGGTGGTCAAGGAATAAGCCAGTATCGAGGTAATCAGTCAGGTTAACCCACAGCTTGGCGTTATATTCGCTCACCAGCAGGAACTCACCCTTCTGTGCCAATTTTTCGTATTGATTTTTACCTTTCTGCCGTTCGCGTGTTTTCAACACCAGTTGATTTGACGGTAAATCCAGCACCGCCAAAGTGGCATTAATCACATCAAACAGGCGCTGACGCGCTTTTTGCGCATCAATGGTTTTCGGCGGCGCATATTCCTGCACCACAACTTTGCTACCGTAACGATCGACCGCCACGTTGTAATCTGGCAAGTCGGCATCATACAAGCGATAGCATTCAATACCCTGCTGCTTAGCCCACTTATCCAGTTTTTTCACATTCTTGCGCAGACGGTTGGCATAATCCTCTGCCACTTGCACGCCGGCAGCACCCTGTGGATTCGCCGCCAACTGGTAGTTTTTCTGCACACAATCCAACGGGCCATTTTTGGCTTTGAATTCGCGCTCTGCACGTAACTGCAAGCAGCTCAGCAATTCAGGTGACGCGCTGAACAGTGACAAACGCCAGCCGCCGAATGCACTTTTCATGATGCGGCCCAGCATATTGTGCAGGGCAATCAGCGCCGGTTCACTTTCCAGCCGCTCACCATAAGGCGGGTTACTGATAACCGTACCTACCGGCCCTTCGGGCAGTGGATTCACCAGCTTGCTGACATCATTGGCATTAAAGGTAATCAATTCTGATACCCCGGCACGGCGGGCGTTGGCCCGAGCCATCTCAATGACACGCCGGTCAATATCTGAGCCAAAGAAGCGAGACGTTGTTTCTTGCAAGCCACGGCGAGCACGCACTTGTGCTTCGCTGGTTAATTCGCGCCACAGCTCTTCGTTGAATGCGCTCCAGGCAGTAAAGCCCCAATGTGCCCGATGCAAACCTGGTGCGCGATCAGAGGCCATCATGGCGGCTTCAATCAACAACGTACCGGAGCCGCACATTGGATCGACCATTGGCGTACCCAACTGCCAACCTGAGCGCTGAATAATAGCCGCCGCCAGGTTTTCTTTTAATGGTGCCTGTCCGGTCAAGTCGCGATAACCGCGCTGATGCAGGCCTTCACCGCTAAGATCTAACGCCACACTGGCCATATCTCGTTGCAGGAACACATTGACCCGAATATCCGGTTGCTGTTTGGCCACTGTCGGGCGCTGATCCAGCTTGCGAGTAAAGCTATCGACAATAGCGTCTTTTACTTTTAATGCACCATACTGACTATTGCGGATTTCCTCATTCACGCCGCTAAAATGCACGGCAAATGTCTTGTCCACACCAAAGATTGACGGCCAGTCAATTGCCTGCACCCCAAGGTACAAGTCTAAGTCACTGTAAACTTTGAATTCGTTGAGCGGTAGCAAAATGCGCGAAGCCAAGCGGCTCCACAACAGGCTTTGGTACATGAGTCGATCGTCGCCCTGAAAATGTACCCCACCCTGCACTATTTTACAGTCGTGAGCGCCCAGCGCTTCGAGTTCGCTTTTTAACAGTTCTTCCAGTCCACGCGCCGTGCTGGCAAACAGAGAGTTCATATCGCACTATCACCAAAAAGAAAATTGTTGCGCATTATAGCTAATCCCAGCAGCTTGTCATAAAGTTGCTCCCTCTAATTTAATACTCGCACGGAGGCAATGGTGATTACCCTCTCCCGACTTTACGTTCATCCGGTGAAATCCATGCGCGGCTTGCAGCTTTCTCATGCTCAAGTTAGCAGCAGCGGACTGGCCTTTGACCGCGTATTTATGATTACCGAACCGGATGGCACTTTTATTACTGCGCGCCAATATCCGAAGATGGTCATGTTTACCCCGGCATTAATGCCAGACGGTTTGTACCTTACTGCCCCCGATGGCGAGAGCGCCAGTATCCGCTTTAATGATTTTTTAGCCAATGGGGAACCCACTGAAGTTTGGGGCAACCATTTTACCGCGTTAATTGCCCCACCCGCTATCAACAACTGGCTCAGTGACTATTTTCAGCGTGAAGTGCAATTGCGCTGGCTCGGAGCAGAATTAACCCGCCGGGTAAAACCGATGCCGAAAATTCCACTCTCCTTTGCTGATGGCTTCCCTTATTTACTCATTAATGAAGCATCATTTAAAGAATTACAGCAGCGCTGCCCCGGCAGTATTAAGCTGGAACAGTTCCGCCCCAATTTAGTGGTGACGGGGGCCAATGCCTTTGCTGAAGACAGTTGGCAGGTTATCCGAGTGGGGGATATTACCTTTGATTTGGTCAAACCATGCAGCCGCTGTGTATTAACCACAGTCAGCGTTGAACGTGGACGTAAACATCCTACAGGTGAACCTTTACAGACACTACAGACATTCCGAACCGCTGAAAATGGTGATATCGACTTTGGCCAAAATATGGTGGCCAGAAATAGCGGGATTATTCGGGTTGGGGATGAAGTCGAAATTCTGTCAACCAAACCACCACGCCCTTATAGTGCCGGTGCTGTGGTTGAAAGCTTAGCCGCGCCGCAAGATCAATCCAAAACGCTGTCTATTGAATATAATGGCATCCGCTTTAATGGTAATAATCAGCAGGTATTATTAGAGCAATTGGAGCAACAAAATATTCGTATACCTTACTCTTGTCGGGCAGGGATATGTGGCAGTTGTCGAATTACATTAATCAATGGCGATGTCGCACCTTTAAAACAGAGTGCTATCGGTAATGACGGGACGATTCTTTGTTGCAGTTGTATCCCTAAAGGGGATATTACTCTCAGCGGTAAATAAGAGAATACCGACTAACTTACGTCAGTAAGGTAGCCACCACGGCTGTAGCTTGAAAGATAATGGATATTACATCGCCCGGTCGTAGGCTGGCGCGGTGTACGTCTGTTCAATCACCAGCGGTAACAAACGATCATTCATTATCTTTATTGCGTCACCCAATACTAACTGACGCCCTGCTAATACCACCTGAGATTGTGCCAATAAACATAAGCTGGCAGAGTCGCCTGATTCAACCACCAATAAACTAATATCTTCACCGCTATCCAATACTTTTACTGTCGCCAATTCAGCATTCTGTGGCAACCAAGCTTTTGGCTGTTGTGCAAAATACCAGCTTTTAGGCATTAAAGGTTTTAGAAAACGAAATGCAACCAAAGCATTTAATATCAATTCTGAACGTTGCTCATGGCCCATTTTAATTTGGCGGCACTGATCTTCAAATTCAAAATAAAGCGCGGCATCATCAACACAAAATGCGGAGTCAGCAAAAGCATCAGGGGTTAACATTTTTGACGGGAAACGCGAGCGAAATATCATACCATTAGCTAAATCCAACATGAGTCGATCATGTTCGGTATCAAAATACCAACGCCATTTATCGTCTGGTTTAATCCGCATATTTTATCCTTCCCACTATTGTCGCCAACATCATTGACTCAATGAGCAAGATTTTCACCCGCCAAATGAGACTAAATTCAAATAAGGTTTTTGATGTATATTTAATCTATAGGAACAAAATATAGACGAGCTGGGGGAATAAATAAACCCCCAGGCAAGTAAAGAAGATAAATAATTAGATATGAGTAACGATATTCTTAATCAAACCTGGCCCACGGAAGATAAATCCGGAATAAATTTGAATCAATGAAGCACCCGCAGCCATTTTTTCACGAGCAGCGGTTACTGAGTCTATTCCACCCACACCGATAATAGGCAGACGCCCTTGTAGCTCTTGCGATAAACGACGAATCACTTCAGTACTGCGTAATTGTAATGGTCGGCCACTTAAACCACCGGCTTGTTCGCAATAATTTAATCCCTGAATGAGGGAACGATCTAAAGTTGTATTAGTGGCAATAACACCATCTATATTATGGCGAACCAAACTGTCAGCTATTTGGATCAATTCCTCTTCAGTAAGATCTGGCGCGATCTTTACTGCCACAGGAACATACTTATGGTGGCGCTGGTGTAATTCAGTTTGTTTATTTTTAATTGCAGCTAACAGATCGTCTAATGCTTCGCCATACTGTAAAGTTCGTAATCCCGGTGTATTTGGTGAAGAGATATTAATCGCAATATATCCAGCGTAAGGATAAATTTTATCCATACAAATCAAGTAATCGTCTTTACCTTGTTCTACGGGAGTATCTTTATTCTTGCCGATATTAATACCGAGAATACCGCCAAAATGTGATTTTTTAACGTTTTCAATTAAGTTATCAACGCCGTGATTATTAAATCCCATGCGGTTGATCAAACCTTCGGCTTCAACGATCCTAAAGAGTCTGGGTTTATCATTACCTGACTGCGGCCGTGGTGTCACAGTCCCTACTTCAATAAAACCAAACCCCATTGCCCCCAGAGCATCAATACACTCACCGTCTTTATCCAGACCCGCAGCCAAGCCGAGTGGATTTTTGAATGACAATCCCATACAACTTACCGGTTTAGTTGGCACCGACTGACGTACCAAAAACTCAAGCGGTGTGCCGGTAATTCGTTTTAGCTGGCGGAAAGTAAACTCATGGGCACGTTCTGGATCAAGCTGAAAGAGTGCTTTTTTGACGAGAGGATAGTACATGTAATCTCCTGAGCGAGCGATGACAAGCCGTTGATGCGGGAATGGTAAATTCATCTTTCAGGAAAGTAAACGTTTGCGAAGTAAAGCCATGGAAAGAATAGTGGTATTGCAGAGTGGGTCAGTCATGAATAGAGGGCACAACTGCCCTCTATTCATTATACAAAAACAGCTTATGCCGCTAATGCCTTGGTGATTTTCTCGTACAGGTCACCTGATAAGTTTTCCAGCATTTTCAACTGTTCCAATGCCTGACGCATCAGAGCTTGACGCCCTGAATCATAGCGTTTCAAACGAATCAATGGCTCAATCAAACGAGCAGCAACCTGTGGGTTACGGGTATTCAAGTCGCTGAGGATTTCCACCAGGAATTGATAACCACTGCCATCAGTGGCATGGAAGGCCGCTGGGTTGCCGGAAGCAAAGCTACCAATCAATGAGCGAGTACGGTTTGGATTACTCAAACTAAACGCCGGATGCTTAAGCAACCCGCGAACTTGCGCCAAAACATCTACCGCCGGGCTGGTTGCTTGCAGAGCAAACCATTTATCCATCACCAGACCGTCATGGTTCCAGCGCACATCAAAGGCAGCCAGTAACTCGTCCCGGCATGGCAGTTGTGCCGCCACTGATGCGGCTAATGCGGCCAGCGAGTCAGTCATATTATCGGCTTGATGATATTGCGAAGAGACCAGTTTATTAGCAAACTCGGCATCACCAAACGCCAGATAATTCAAGCAGGTATTACGCAAGGCACGCTTGGCTATATCACTGTGCTCAATACGATAGACTGGGGTGATATTCGCCACATAGACAGCCAACAGTTCGTCGGACAACTCTTGAGCCAGGCAACGAGTAATCGCCTCATGCACCGCACTGATTGCCTGTGGATCAATAGTGGTAAACAGCTCAGCAATTTCATTTTCGGATGGCAATGTCAGGATCTGAGCGGCTAAAGCGGGATCAAGATTTTCATCAAGCAATATTGCACGGAAAGCATCGGCCACGTGATTAGGTAAACTCAGCGGCTGTTTCTGCTGGTATTTAGCAACATTAAGCTTGATATACGTTGCCAACAAGCTCTGCGCCGCATCCCAACGGGAGAATTCATTGCGCGCATGCTGCATCAGGAAAGTCAGTTGCTGGTCACTGTAGGTGTAATCCAGTTTTACCGGCGCGGAGAACTCACGCAGCAGAGACGGGATCGGCGTATGTTCAACATTATCAAAAGTAAAAGTCTGTTCCGCTTCTGTCACATTCAGGACGTGATGAACCGGCAAGCCATTTCTCTGTAACGGAATAACATTGCCTTTGCTGTCATATAACTCAATATCCAATGGGATATGCAATGGCAGTTTTTCCGGCTGATCGGGGGTTGGTAATGTTTTCTGACTCACATACAGATGATATTGCTGTTTTTCCGCATCATAATCATCACGTACCGTCAGGATTGGCGTACCCGATTGGCTATACCAGCGGCGGAATAAAGATAAATCGACATTTGATGCATCTTCCATGGCCTGGACAAAATCATCACAGGTTGCGGCGCTGCCATCATGGCGCTCAAAATAGAGTTGCATACCCGCCTGGAATTGCTGTTCACCCAGTAATGTATGCATCATGCGGATAACTTCTGAACCTTTCTCGTACACCGTCAAGGTATAGAAGTTGTTCATCTCGATAACTTTATCGGGCCGAATAGCATGAGCCATTGGGCTGGCATCTTCTGCAAACTGTGCCGCGCGCATGACACGCACATTTTCAATGCGATTAACCGAACGCGACCCTAAATCAGAGCTGAATTCCTGATCACGGAATACTGTTAGCCCCTCTTTCAAACTTAACTGGAACCAATCGCGACACGTCACGCGGTTACCAGTCCAGTTATGGAAATATTCATGGCCAATAACCGCTTCAATATTCAGATAGTCTTTATCTGTCGCTGTTTCTGCTTTTGCCAGAACATATTTTGAGTTAAATACATTCAACCCTTTATTTTCCATGGCGCCCATATTGAAGAAATCAACCGCAACAATCATATAAATGTCTAGGTCATATTCCAGACCAAAACGGGTCTCATCCCATTTCATGGAATTCTTCAACGAGGTCATCGCCCAATCAGCACGATCCAAATTGCCACGGTCAACAAACAACTCCAGCGCAACTTCTCGACCAGAACGAGTAATGAATTTATCGCGTAAAACATCAAAATCACCGGCGACCAAAGCAAATAGGTAGCAAGGTTTTGGGAATGGGTCTTCCCATTTAACCCAATGGCGACCATCGTCTAAAGTGCCTTTCCCCACCGGATTACCGTTGGAGAGTAAATAAGGATAAAGCGTTTTATCGGCAACAATCCGCGTAGTAAAACGCGCCAGCACATCAGGGCGGTCTAAATAATAGGTAATATGACGAAAACCTTCGGCTTCACACTGGGTACACAATGCTTCGCCGGAAAGATATAACCCTTCAAGCGCACTGTTGGTTGCAGGATGAATATCATTAACAATTGTAAGTGTGAAATTCGCCGGCAGTTGTTCGATGACCAGCACGTTATCCTGTATCTGATAATGTGGCCAGGCTTGCCCATCAACACTGAGACTCATTAATGTGAGATCTTCACCATTTAAAATCAGCGGTGCGCCATCTGTTCCCTGACGTTTTACTTTACTGACCGCCGTTACCGTCGTTTTTTGTGCATCTAGCGCGAAGTCCAGACTGATATCGGTGATAGTGTAATCCGGCGATTTATAATCGTGACGGTATTTAGCTTGCGGCTGTTGTGTCATAGAAACCCTTTTGACGTCATCAGTGAATATGATTACCAGGTCTGCAATTATGGTTGTTGGGGCTAAAAAACATTAGGCTAAAAACAATAATGTTTGAGTGAAAACCAATAATTTTGGGTTAAAAACAAGGCTGCCAGTGGCTTTGCCCTCAGACTCAGATAGCTTTTCAATGTATCACAATTGCAAAAAAATCCCAGTTGAGAACCTATGCTATTGCGGCAAATTCTGTATCGAACAAAAAGCAGCCTGCACATTAATAAAATTAAACCCAGATAAGCAGATACTCACTTAATCACCACCACAACCCCACGTCTATGTCTGGCCTAAAAATAGCCAGAAAATCTATAAAAGAACACCAAGCCAGTCAGCCCTCCTTTAGTTACCTCTTATTAAAATTTTGCCTCGTTTTGACTAAAATTAAATAATTGTTAAGAAATGCAAATATAATGACGGGGAAATGTGCAAGATGCATTTCCCCATCGTAGACATAAAAACTTACGCTTTGTCGATATTCTACTCAAGTTAATAACCCTATATTTTTTAAGACAATATTTCTCTCTCATCATCTAAATACCTAAAAATTTGGCTTTTATCCCATAACACATTTAAGAAAAGAGCGACTTCGCTGATAATGGCACGTTTAATCCTAGACCTCTGATTAGCATTTATGGTGTGATGAGGCTTCAATAACAGGATAATACCGGTATACTCCTGCAACTTTTAGATTATGCCGACTGTGGAAAATGCTCCTACGAGGATGCTGTATAGCGCCATGACCCAAGACGCCTCACCGATTTTGACTTCATTGCTTGATACGGATGCTTATAAGCTCCATATGCAACAAGCAGTGTTCCATCGTTATCGCCATATTACCGTTGCTGCGGAGTTTCGCTGCCGTGGTGATGAGCTGTTGGGCGAATATGCCGACGAAATCCGCCATCAAATAACATTGATGAGCCAATTGGCATTGACCGATGATGAGTTTATCTATCTTTCAAGTTTACCCTTCTTTCAGGATGACTATCTGAATTGGCTGCGGGATTTTCGTTTTAATCCAGAGCAAGTCAGCGTATTAAATAAGGAAGGGAAATTAGATATTCGCATTACCGGGCTGTGGTGTGAAACGATTCTATGGGAAGTGCCATTACTGGCAGTAATCAGTGAAATCGTACATCACCGTCGTTCTGTACATGTCACCGCCGCTCAAGCCGTCAAGCAATTGCGTAGTAAACTTCAGCAATTTAAAGCGCTGAGTGCTGATATCGATATTACTCACTTCAAATTAATGGACTTTGGTACACGCCGTCGTTTCTCACGCGAGATACAACATGCCATTGTTAGCAGCTTAAAAGACGAGTTCCCCTATCTGGTCGGCACCAGTAATTATGATTTAGCGCGCGAGTTATCTTTAACGCCGGTTGGCACTCAGGCCCATGAATGGTTCCAGGCTCACCAGCAGATAAGCCCGGTTCTGGCCAACAGCCAACGCGTGGCGCTGCAAGTTTGGCTAGATGAATATCCCGATCAACTTGGGGTCGCATTAACCGACTGCATTACCATGGATGCTTTCCTGCGCGATTTTGACGAGACATTCGCTAAGCGCTATCAGGGATTGCGCCATGACTCGGGTGATCCGGTCGAATGGGGTGAAAAAGCTATCGCTCATTATGAAAAACTGGGTATTGACCCTATGAGCAAGACGCTGGTGTTCTCTGATAATTTAGACTTGGAAAAAGCGCTGTCGCTATATCGCCATTTCTATCAGCGGATTAAATTGGTGTTTGGTATTGGTACCCGCCTAACCTGCGATATTCCCGGTGTCAAACCACTTAATATTGTTATTAAGCTGGTCGAATGTAACGATAAACCCGTCGCTAAGCTTTCTGATAGCCCGGGTAAAACTATTTGCCACGACCCGGCTTTTGTTGATGAATTACGTGAAGCATTTGCTCTGCCGCTGGTTAAGAAAGCCAGTTAGCATATTGCTCACGGGTTTACGAGTAGCTGGGCTCATTCTGCCCGGCTATTCATATCACCGACATCTTTTGTCTCCTCATCATTGTCTCTATTAAACTCTATCCCGTTTATGCCGTCTTTATTTAAGCTAACCCTAGAAATGTTGCACCGATTTGGTGATTTCTACTTGTGTCCTGCACTGCCACAAGTAACATAGCAATATCCCCATTTTGTTGGGTTATTAACTATTTCTATAAAACTATTTATTAAAGAGAGAAATCTATGAGCGTAGTGCCTGTAGTCGACGTACTGCAAGGCCGTGCTGCGGTTGACAGTGAAGTCACCGTACGCGGTTGGGTGCGTACCCGGAGAGATTCTAAAGCGGGTATCTCCTTCGTTGCCGTTTATGACGGTTCCTGCTTTGACCCGTTACAGGCCGTCGTGAATAATAGTTTGCCGAATTATCAGGATGAAGTGCTGCATCTGACTACCGGCTGTTCTGTAGAAGTCACCGGAACGGTAGTTGCATCACCGGGTGAAGGCCAAAGTTTTGAAATTCAGGCCACGGCTATTAAAGTCGTCGGTTGGGTCGATGATCCCGATACCTACCCAATGGCAGCAAAACGTCACAGCATCGAGTATCTCCGTGAGGTCGCGCACTTGCGCCCACGGACTAACTTAATCGGCGCGGTTGCTCGCGTTCGCCATACCTTGGCGCAAGCCATTCACCGTTTCTTCGATGAGAATGGCTATTTCTGGGTTTCTACCCCACTAATCACCGCCTCAGATACCGAAGGCGCTGGCGAAATGTTCCGTGTATCCACATTGGATCTAGAAAATCTGCCACGCACAGATACCGGTGCTGTCGATTTCAGCGAAGACTTTTTCGGTAAAGAAGCTTTCCTGACAGTATCCGGTCAGTTGAATGGTGAAACCTACGCCTGTGCGTTATCAAAAGTTTACACCTTCGGCCCAACTTTCCGGGCAGAGAACTCCAATACCAGCCGTCATTTGGCTGAATTCTGGATGGTAGAGCCTGAAGTGGCTTTTGCTTCCTTAGATGATGTCGCCGGTTTGGCTGAGAAAATGTTGAAATACGTTTTCCAGGCAGTACTGAACGAACGTGCTGATGACATGAAATTCTTTGCCGAGCGCGTAGATAAAGATGCTGTAGATCGCTTACAGCGTTTTGTGACTTCTGACTTTGCTCAGGTTGACTATACCGACGCCATTGAAATCTTGCTGGCATCGGGCCAGAAATTTGAAAATGATGTGTCTTGGGGGATTGATTTGTCTTCTGAGCATGAGCGCTATTTAGCTGAGAAACACTTTAAAGCGCCGGTAGTGGTTAAAAACTACCCGAAAGATATCAAAGCTTTCTATATGCGGATGAATGAAGATGGTAAAACCGTAGCCGCGATGGATGTCCTTGCCCCGGGTATCGGCGAAATCATCGGTGGTTCACAGCGTGAAGAACGTTTAGATGTGCTGGATGCTCGTCTGGCAGAAATGGGCCTCAATAAAGAAGATTATTGGTGGTATCGTGACCTTCGTCGCTATGGCACAGTGCCACATTCAGGTTTTGGCCTTGGATTTGAGCGTTTAATCTCCTATGTAACAGGAGTTCAAAACGTTCGTGATGTTATTCCATTCCCTCGCACACCGAGAAATGCCAGCTTCTAAGTTTATCATTTAGAAAAAATTTGTATTTTTGTATAAAAAAAAGCCAGCTCAGCTGGCTTTTGTCATTTTTTAAAGTTCGATCTAAGTCACAAAGTTCCCTGATATTTACATTTAGTAACACATAGTTTCCCAATGAAACATATTCAGGTAATTGGTAGCATTTTCGGTGTGGATTATAGGGCCGGTGAATGGAACACTGCGTTCAGACACAGACGACACCAAACTCTCAACAATAGTTCCAAAAAAATTATTGGCGGCAGTGGCAGGTGTCCGAATAAAACCAATGAGGGTAATAATAATGATGAAGCGCAATATTCTTGCAGTAGTAATCCCAGCATTGTTAGTAGCTGGCGCAGCTAATGCAGCAGAAATCTACAACAAAGACGGCAACAAACTTGACCTGTACGGTAAAGTTGACGCGCGTCACCAGTTCTCTGATAACGCTAAACAAGACGGCGACAAATCTTATGTTCGTTTTGGCTTCAAAGGCGAAACCCAAATTACTGACCAACTGACCGGTTACGGCCAGTGGGAATACAACGTTCAAGCAAACAACACCGAAGGCGGTGACGCTCAAGATGGCAACGCAACCCGTCTGGGCTTTGCTGGTCTGAAATTTGCTGAATTCGGTTCATTCGACTACGGCCGTAACTACGGCGTAATCTATGACGTCAACGCATGGACTGACATGCTGCCAGTGTTCGGTGGTGACTCAATCTCCAACTCTGACAACTTCATGACTGGCCGTTCTACTGGTCTGGCAACTTACCGTAACACCAACTTCTTCGGTCTGGTTGACGGCCTGAACTTTGCCCTGCAATACCAAGGCAAAAACGAACGTAATGGCGATGTTAAAGAATCTAATGGCGACGGCTTCGGCATGTCTTCCACTTATGATATCGGCTACGGCGTGAACTTCGGTGCTGGTTACTCTACTGCAAACCGTACTACTCTGCAGAAAGATGCTTCTACCGCTCCAGGCAACCAAGCTCAAGCATGGAACGTTGGTGCTAAATACGACGCAAACAACGTATACTTGGCTGTTATGTATGCTGAAACTCAGAACATGACTCCATACGGTACTGTAGCTAACACCATCGCGAACAAAACTCGTGACCTGGAAATTACTGCACAATACCAATTCGACTTCGGTCTGCGTCCATCTTTAGGCTACGTTCAGTCTAAAGGCAAGGATCTGAATGACGCAACTGGCGACAACCATGACCTGTTGAAATATGTTTCTGTTGGTTCTTACTACTACTTCAACAAAAACATGTCTACCTATGTTGATTACAAAATCAACTTGCTGGACGAAGATACCTTCACTGTTAAAAACGGTCTGAACACAGACAACGTTGTTGGTGTTGGCTTGGTTTACCAGTTCTAAGTTAAACTTAATCACGCAGTTTATCTGCTGACATAAGTTGAAAAAAAGACAGGGCCTCGGCTCTGTCTTTTTGTTTTCCCTTTAGTCAATCTAGGGATATTACGCTGCTGATTGACCTATTCTGCCGATTTTTCACCCTGAATCCCCCCGCCTCACAACATTCATTTCTTTTTCTCGCAAACGGTTGGCAAAGACCGCAACTGGCGCTACCCTGATGGTTCTGTTTGCTTAACGCTAAGCCATGGAAGCCTCTGACATGTTTGAAAAAATCACTGCTGCACCTGCGGACCCAATTCTGGGCCTGACCGATATTTTCCGCGCGGATGACCGCCCTAATAAAATCAACCTGGGGATCGGTGTCTACAAAGACGAAACCGGGAAGACGCCGGTGCTGACCAGCGTAAAAAAAGCTGAGCAGTATTTGCTGGAAAATGAAGTTACCAAAAACTATCTGGGCATTGATGGCCTGCCCGTTTTCGCCAGTTGTACTCAGGAACTGCTGTTCGGTACCAATAGCGCGATCATTACTGATAAGCGCGCGCGTACTGCTCAAACGCCTGGTGGTACTGGTGGATTACGTATCGCCGCTGACTTTATTGCCCACCAAACCAGCGCCAAACGTGTCTGGGTCAGCAATCCAAGCTGGCCAAACCATAAAAACATCTTCGCTGCTGCTGGATTAGAAGTTGTTGAATATGCCTATTATGACGCTGCAAACCATGCGCTGGACTTCGATGGCCTATTAAGTAGCCTGTCAGAAGCCCAAGCGGGCGATGTCGTGCTATTCCATGGCTGCTGCCATAACCCAACAGGTATCGATCCAACAGAAGCCCAGTGGAGCCAATTAGCTGAGCTGTCTGTAGCCAAAGGTTGGCTGCCGCTGTTTGACTTCGCTTATCAAGGTTTTGCCAAAGGTTTGGAAGAAGATGCCCAAGGTTTGCGTATTTTTGCCGCGAAGCATCAAGAACTGATTGTTTGTAGTTCTTACTCCAAAAACTTCGGCCTGTATAATGAGCGCGTTGGTGCTTGTACTGTTGTTGCCGCAAGCAGTGAAATAGCCGATATTGCTTTCAGTCAGGTTAAAGCTGTTATCCGTGCCAACTACTCTAACCCTCCTGCTCATGGTGCTTCTGTGGTTGCGACCATACTCAGCACCCCTGCGCTACGCGCAATTTGGGAACAAGAACTGACTGACATGCGCCAACGCATTCATCGTATGCGTCAGTTGTTTGTGAATACCTTGCAGGAAAAAGGCGCTCAGCAAGATTTTAGCTTTATCATTAACCAGAACGGCATGTTCTCATTCAGCGGTCTGACTAAAGAACAAGTTCTGCGTCTGCGCAATGAGTTTGCTGTTTATGCCGTAAATTCTGGCCGTGTTAACGTTGCTGGCATGACACCAGACAATATGGCACCACTGTGTGAAGCCATCGTTGCCGTGCTCTGATTAAGTGGTAATGTCTCACTGTAAAAGGGTGCCTTGGCACCCTTTTGTTTTATACATAAAGCCAAAAGAATCTTAATGGAACATATATTTGGCAAACTCGTTCATTGGCATTGGTCGCCCGTACATATAACCTTGCAGATAATCAACCTTGTGCGCTTGTAAATAACGCATTTGGGTATCATTCTCGACGCCTTCGGCTATAGTTTGCAGCCCCAGTCGTGTCGCCAGATCGATAACATTCCCCACAATGTGGCTCGACAACGCATCTGAACCAATCATGCCGACAAAACTTTGGTCAATTTTAATAAAGTCGACTTTAAACTTCTGCAAATAAGTCAAACTTGAATGCCCCGTACCAAAGTCATCGATAGCAATAAATACCCCCAGAGCATGAAGCTCTGCAAATAACCTATCTGTAGTCTCATCGGCAACAATCAACTTTCGCTCGGTTAGCTCTAGCGTAATATTGATCTTATTGCAGCCAAAGGCCTCAATAAAATTACGGCAGTCATCTACCAGACTCAAATCACGGCAATGATTGGCGCTAATATTAAAACCAAAGTGGAAACCTTCAGGCAATTGATTGACATAAGGTGCAAATTTTTCACTCACTTGTCTCATAATAGAGCGCGTCATCGGCACGATAAGTTCACTGTCTTCAGCCAACGGAATAAATTGATTAGGTTGAATTAGACCATGCCCAGGATGCTGCCAGCGCATTAATACTTCGCAGCCAACCCAGCATTGATCCTTACCGGATACAATGGGCTGCATATAAGGAATAAATTCATTATTTTCTAATGCATGTTTTAATACTAAGGTTGGTGATGCCGCCCTACCCGATAACCAAAAAACCAGTGTGGCAGACCCGACACTCATTAGGATGAAGAAAATTAAGCTGCCTCGCGAATATTGCCAGGCATAATCTAAATATTGCTGATGGGAAAGAGTGGTACTTAATGAATACGCATATTTCTCAGATGCCAAATATAAAGGCTCGTCTCCATTTGGCGGGCGACCTGAATGGACTATTCCTGCCGCATCCATCCATGTATTCCCCACTCTCAGTTGCAGCTCAACATTGCTGCTCAAGAGATTCAGAATACTGCGTAAGTAGTAGCCATCGACGGCAACCAAAATACTGTAATCACCGCGTTCCAGCCGGTAAACCATCAGAGCGCGATCCGGCGTCACATCATTGCCCGACATTAATTCCAATTGCCCATTAACAAACACGTCTAAATCAAAAGGAGTCGCGAGTGGGCCATATATTGAGGAACAATAGATCGTGGAGCCTTTCGCTAAACTGACTGAGCGAACATCCGGGATCATTACCACTTGATCCCGAAGATTCTGTACAACTTGCACACAAGGTTTCCCTAATCCGGTTTCTACCTGAATAGCAGCATGCTGCAAGTTATTAAATATTTGATCAAAGCGAGCTCTGGCTTGCAATAACTTAGCCTCAGCATCCTGATGCATATTGGCCTTGGTTTGTGCATAAATCACTACTGCACCTAACAACAGAAATAGTAATAAAACCATGCAAGCAAAGCCGAGCCGGGACAGTAACTTATTCAGTCTGAAACGACGAAATGGCATAGTAGATTCCATTGAAAGGTGTTCGTCATTTTACGAACTCAAAATGGCAACAAAGAACGATGCCGGATTAATACCAGTGAGATCTTTTTTGTTTTGCTGCGCCTTATCAATATCGTAAAAAACATGCTGACTTAATAGCCATCACCATTATGTCTATAGTACCAATAAATAGCTGATTATTTGTTCACAAAAGACTTTAATCACTCATATTAAATATAACGTAAAAAAGGCACCGTCAGGTGCCTTCATTGTGATCAATACTTGAATTATGCATAGAGTATATGACAGTAAACTTGATGCATCACCAGATTGCAGGTTCTTCTCGTATAAATGGATTAGTCTGCCGCTCATGACCTAGCGTCGACATAGGGCCATGGCCTGGAATAAACGTCATATCGTCACCCAAGGGTAATAATTTGGTTCGGATAGAATTAATTAATTGCTGATGATCGCCGCGTGGAAAATCGCTACGCCCAACACCACCATTAAAAATAACGTCACCCACGAGCGCCAAACGATCCTGTTGATCAATAAAAACAATGTGCCCCGGAGTATGCCCTGGGCAATGTAAGACGGATAACTCCACTTCGCCAACAGTGACTTTGTCACCCTCTTCTAACCAGCGAGTCGGTGTAAAAGCCTCACATTCGCTGAGCCCAAACATTTTACTCTGGGCCGGCAATCCTTCTAACCAAAAAGCGTCTTCTTTTTCTGGGCCATAAATAGGCACCTGAAAATGTGCAGCTAATTCTGCGGCAGCACCTACATGGTCAAGGTGACCGTGAGTCAGTAAAATCTGGCTCACTTTAACGCCTTGACGTGCCACTTCAGCCATAATTTTGGCGGCTTCACCACCTGGGTCCACTAGTGCGGCCTGCCCTGTCGCTTCACACCAGATTAGTGTGCAGTTTTGGCTAAAAGCCGTCACCGGAATAATTTGATATTTCATAAAGCTCCAACCCCAATGCCAACTCAGTAGCTGCGAAGCATTGGCAAAAAATGCGTGTTACCAGGTTCGTGCTGGCCCAGTATCAATATGCACAAAATTACTGCGAGGGTAATATCCTACACCACCTGCGCGCATTTTTAATGCCGCTTTGCGGATATTACTCAATTGAATGCCTTCTATGTGGAAATCCATCGCCCGCCCTTGGGTATGGAAGCTATGTTTAGCCACACCCCGGCTACGTTCACGTAGTTCATTATTGGTATCAAGTGAGCGATAACCTGAAATAAGCTGTACCGGTTTAGTGGTACCGAGAAGGCCTTGCAGACGGTAGAGTTGATCAAAGAGGCGTGGATCGATGGTTTTAACTTTATTAGCCCGATAATCGCGGAATAGATGATTTAAGCGGGAAAGTTCGTCTTTGTTATAGCTTCGACCATCAAAGAATTCGGCTTTTATCGACTCACCTGTATTCAAATTATTCAGGGTCAAGATACGTGGGCGAGGAGTAGAAAGGGTAGCGAATGCTTGCCCCGGAAGCAGCGATATACCCAACGCTGCCCCGCCTAACGTTAGCCATTTACGGCGATAATTATCAATTTTATCCATGATCTCTGTTAATACCCGGCAAGAATGTCAAAAGTAAGCACTATAAAATGTGCCGTCCCGAACCATAACCGCCTACGGAAAACCAGTCAACCCGCATTCGGTACGCATTCACTGTGCGTTTAGATTTAGGGGCTGGGCACCCATTAATGAGTGCCCACAAGACAACCCGATATTGAGACCATTAGTTATTGAGTTTTACTGCATTTATTGCAGCAAAAGTTCAGCCTGTTGGGAGATTTGTGAACCTGATCTCACCGTCATATCATAATTGTAAATATCTGTTCTAAACTGCGGTTTGCCATCGTCGGCAACCCATGCCGTCAGGTAATACAGTTGTACCGGGATACGTTGGCGAATGTTGACGTAAGTGGTATTTCCCTGCTTTAAGGTCGAGGACACTCGCGCATCATTCCAACCCGCATCCTGCAACAGCATATTGGCTAAATCAGAGGCTTTATTCACTCGAACACAACCAGAACTAAGTGCCCGGATATCTTTCTGGAACAAGCCATGGTTCGGCGTATCATGCAAATAAATAGCATCCGAGCTTGGCATATTAAACTTGAAGCGCCCCAAGGAATTACTGGCGCCAGGCTCCTGACGTAGACGATAGGGGAAATTATTCGGCGAAATCATGTTCCAGTTGATCATCGAAGGATCGACGACTTCAGCATCGTTACTCCAGCCGGACAATACGGTATAGCCGTGGCGCTGGAAATAGCTGGAATCATAACGCGCTTTTGGCACGATATCCTGACGTATCAGGGATGTCGGCACGTTCCAGGGCGGGTTCACCACCACATTATTCAACGCGCTGCTCATGAGTGGTGTTTTGCGGCTTGGACGGCCAACAATCACTCTCGATGAGAGCACCTCTGTACCATTCTTATAATAATTCAGCGAATAGTTCGGGATATTAACCATAATGCCGTTGTCTACCCGGCCCGGCAAAATACGTAATCGCTGAATATTCAATGCTAATAATGTTGCCCGCATTTGCGGCGAAACATTCAGCCATTCGCGAGTCCGAACCCCGATAACCCCATCATCACTCAGCCCGTGCCACTGTTGAAAACGTTTGACGGCCTCCATCAGCTCTGGAGTGTAAACATTATCAGTCACTGCGGCAGTCGCCGTCAGTGGTGATGATGATGGCGCAACCACCCCTTCAGTAACCGGGACATCCGCGACCGGTGCCGCCGATGGGCTTACCACCAAACTGTGGGCCTGGGCACGGCTTTTCTCTTCATCAACCGAGAGGTCATCATTAACAACCGCGGCTGCCGGGTTATCCACGGGGATAACTTCGGTATCTTTCGCGGGAACCGCAGCCACCGGATGCAGCATGCCGGTTCTGTCGAGAATCTCCCGCAGAGCGGGAATATCGTCACTGAGTTGGCCTGGGCGTAAACTCGGGCCATTGGCCATTTGCGGCCATGGACGGCGGTCAGCCAACAGTTGTTTCAGCGCCTGATGCATTTTTTCATATTGCGGATGCTGAGGAGCCAGTGAGGCCAGATAAGGCGCAGTGGTCCCTTCGTGTACGGCCTGCTGCCAGCGATTTAAAATCGTAGTCGGCGGCATAGCCATCTTGTACGGCACATTGCTATAGAGCCAGACACTGCCATTCGCGCCAACACCTGAGATAAAGTGCAAATACCCCAACATGGCATCAGACAAAATAACATCGCGGGCCATGCCAGTAATTTCAGGATCACTCAGCCATTTCACCCACTGCATAAATTGTGGTTGAATACCGGAGAGTGCCACTTCAGCCAATTGCTGCTGAAAATGCTGAACAGCCGTTCTATCCTGCCACATGGGCTGCATTTGATTAGCGGCATAAAGCAGCGCTAACTCCGAAGCATAGAATGGCGTGACGTTTTTCGGTAACGTCGCCAATAACTGAGAGCGGCTTTGTGCGACCGTCATACTTTTTGACGATGTGGACAGTGCTGAAGATGAATCTACAGGCATGACTGGCGCGGTGGCTGATGCTGTAAATACCGGCATCAGGCTACAAATTAAAGCGCAGTATAACGCGAATACGCGTTGCGGATTTTTTCTCTCTACCGACATTCTATGCCCCCGGTATGCTTGTCTAAATACGTCATAGTCTGTCGTTACCTTTCTTCCCTGAAGTCGCAGCATGCTAGCGGCTTTCTCACCCGAATGACTGACGGGAACCCGCTCAGCATTGTTTGTTCATCAACTGCAATACCACTATCTTTGGGTATTAACATTATTATACAAACAGAAATCCTACTGGGCGGCCAATATTAAAAATTTAGCCATTTACGTTACGCTAACAGATTTTCTCTGGTTATAGAATATAACCCTCAGCTGTAGCAAAAAATAAAAATGGCCGCTAGACGGCCATTAAATGGAATTAATTATTATTCACCTTTTTGCTGAACGATAATTAACCGGGTTGCTGCTGTTCAACAGGTTTTGAGGGCAGAGTTGGAATTTCATTCGCAAAACCGCGTAAACCAACCACATGTACATGTTCATGATTTTGGAAGACTTTTCGTACCAGTTTATAGGTTGTCCCTTTTTCTGGACTAATATTTTCTGGTGCAGCAATAATTAACTGCATTTCTAGTCGCTCGCACAGTTCGAATAATGTCGCGATGGATTTTGCATCCAGACGCGCGGCCTCATCCAAGAACAGTAAACGGCATGGCGAAATATCTTTGCCACGTAAACGACGAGATTCTTCTTCCCAACTCTGAACAACCATCACCAGAATAGACATCCCGGTACCGATAGCCTCACCGGTTGATAATGCCCCACTCTCTGCCCGTAACCAACCATCCGCACCGCGGTAAACCTCAACTTCCAGTTCCAGATAGTTACGATAATCCAGTAACTCTTCACCAATGGTTTGCGGCAAACGCTGCCCCATATCCATTTGTGGGTTCAGGCGCTGATAGAGTTTTGCCAGTGCTTCAGAGAAGGTCAGGCGATTACTGTTGAACAGGTCCTGATGCTGCTCTTGCTGCTCAGATAGCACATCAAGCAAGGTTGCATGGGCTTCACGCACATTCACATTCAGCCGCACACTCTTCACCTGACCGAATGACACCGCTTGCAGACCCTGATTCAGCATCCGAATACGATTCTGTTCGCGCTGAATGGTTTTGCGGATGATATTCGACACGCTTTTTGAACTGATCGCCAGTTTCTGTTCACGGGCAGTCAGTTCTTCGGTCAGACGGCCCAGCTCAATCTCCATTTGTTCAATGGCTTCCACTGGGTCATCAGTACGGATAATATCCTGACGAATACGTTCACGCAGATGCTGGTACACCGCAATATAGAACTGAATTTTGCGTTCAGGTCGCTTTGGATCTTCTGATAACCGCAGCACATCACGCAGATGTTCATTATCGGCTACCGCCAAACGCAGCGCCCCGAGCGCCTTATCCGACATTGAGCGCAGTTCGTCGCCATCCATATAGGCCAGTTCCCGACGATGTAAGCGGCGCTCAACACCATTATCCTTCACCATGCGCATCACTGCACACCAGCCCGCTTTAGCATTAACCACTTGCTCGCGAATCTGATGATAATCCCGCTCCAGCTTGCGCAGTTTCTTCTGCAAGCTGTCCATTTCGGCTTCGCAGAAAGTCAGCTGCTTTTCTAACTGATTACGGCGTGAGCGATTGGCACTCAATGCGGCATGCAGTTCATCACGGCGAGTACGGGCGCGGGCTTCAGCATCAGGATCAGCCTGAACACCAATATCCACCAGCTCCTGACTCAACTCTTTGAGCATGTCACGTTTGGCATCATAAGAACTTTTTAATGATGCCAGCACCTGATTGTATTGCGTAAATTGGGCCTGATACTGACGCAGCTGTTCGCGGGCGCGGGTACGCTCGGCTTCGGCCTGCTCTAAGCGCTGGCGCAACTTATCGTTGAGGTCTGAATTTTCAGTCAGCATGCCTGCTGAGTCGGTATAGCTAAAGTGTGCGCGGCGCTGCACCACTTCAGTCAATGCGAAAGCTTGCTGCTTCGCCTGACGCTGGCTGTTTTGTGCCAGTAGGTAGTTTTCTTGCAGCTGTTCGTGCTGTTGTGGATCACTTTGCAGCACCGCTAACAGCGGCTCGAGTTTGGTCAGTGAAGCGCCGTGTTTTTGTATATGACGCGCGGCTTCCTGTGCTTCTGCCAGCTCCTCGGTTGTCTCTTCTACCCGGTCAGTCAACGTATCATCAAGTAACAATGAAACCAGCGGAATCAGGCGGTTAAGGGCTGAAATACCCTCTTTAGCCTGTTCAAACTGCTGACGTTGTTGCTGATTTTGATCTTCATGTGCACTCAGGGCGCGCTCAATTTCACCACGGCGAGTATTCAGCAGGCGAATTTCAGCTTCGGGATCAGAATCAAATGCCACAGCCAGATGAGAGCCGATAAAACGGCTGAATGCTTGATGCAGGCGCTGCGTTTTTTGCACATCAAAAGACAACGTCGCATAGCGTTCTGCCAAGCTATCGCGCTCTTGATACAGTGATTCCAGCCGGTTTTCACGGGCGGCACGGCCAAACAGTGGCACTTCCGGGTAGCGAGAATAACGCCATTGGCGATCGGCAATTTTCACCACTACCGCTTTTTCATGCTCTTCGACGGCAAATACGCTGTCATCAAATGACTGCGGGTCCCCTTCGATGAGATAGAGATCTTCCGGACAATCTTCCAGCCCCTGCAATTGGTCACGCACCAATGACAAGTCTGGCACCACGATACCGTGGCGCGATGGGCCATATAATGCAGAGAAATATGGTGCATCGTCGATGGTTACATCGTCATAAATCTCGGATAACAGCACGCCGCCAAAACGTTCAGCCAACGCAATCATCCGCGCATCTTCAGCACCACTAGGCTGGCTCAGCCGCTCGATTTGGGCATCAATGGCGCGTTTAGTCGCTGCCACTTCATCGCGCTCGACCGTGGTTTCACGCTCACGCTCCAGCAACTGCTGCATGTGCTCAGTAACCTGACGGCTGTCTTCCAGTGCTTCGCCACTTTGCTCACTGAGTTGGCTCAGCGCATCTTGTGCCGCCAGCCAAACCGGAGCTCGCGCAGTCAGTTGCTGAATTTTCTGCTTCAGTTGCTCCAGTTCCTGACGCATTTCCATGCGCCGCTCCCCGGCATCACTGACACTGAGAGACAGCTCTTCAACCTGCGATTCCAGCTCGCGCTGCAACTCTTCCAGCTCTTCCGGCTGATACTCCTGCCCCTGACGTTTGCAGAACTCCTGTAATAAACGCTCGGCATCTTGCTGGGCACGCAAGCGCTGTTCCAATTCGGACAAACGCAGGCGCAAGGGCTGAACGCGCTCAGCCAAATGTTGCTGAGACGGCCAATCACGTAATAATTCACGCGCGGTCTGCCAAGCTTCACTGCGGCTGACTTGACCGGCAATCGCCACCACCAGCTGATAAGCTTGCTCAAATTGGCTGTGCGCCGCATCGGCAACACTCAGTTTTTGTTCAAGCTGCAATAAAGACTCGGTGGCTTCTTGCTCTTTGGCCTGAAAAGTTTCCAGCCACTCGTCAGCATTATCAGCTGTTAATTCTGGTAACTGGCACAAGGCACGCGCACGTTCCAGAGCCTGTAATGCTTGTTGATATTGAATAGCTCGCGTCTGCTGCACATCCAGCGCTTGCTGATAATCGGCTAACTGACTTTTCAGTTCGTCCACTTCCAGCTCTGCGGCTTCAGCTCGCGCTTCATTATCAGCTTGCTGCTCGCTTGACTCGGCAACAACTTCGTTTTGCTCTTCCAGCCGGTAAGTCAGCTCTTCCAGATCACTCTGATAGCGCTCGATTTTTTCCTGCTGACGCATGGCTGTCTGCACCAAACTCAGATGGTCGCTGGCCGCTTGGTAGTCAGTCTCGAGATCAGATTCTGCCCCACTTTGCTCTGCCAATTCGCGCGACATTTCAACATGCCGATACTGCTCGGTCACCAGTTGCTTGCGGCTCGCCAGCAAATCGCGGCGCAATACTAACGCGCCATCAAGGTGAATACGCCGCTCATTGGCATGACGCATATAGTCAGCAGCAACATATGAAGTCGCTTCTGAGATCAGATGCTTAAACAGGTCGCGGTCAGACTGAGTAACGCGAATCGCCTCCAAAGTCATGCGGTTTTCACGCAACGCCGACTCCATATCCTGGAAGGCTTTTCGTACCCCGCTGTTTTCCGGCAATAAATAGTCGCGCAGGGAACGGGTAATGGCGCTGGAGATACCACCGTACAGAGAGGCTTCAATCAAACGATAGAATTTACTGCGGTCGGCTGAGGAGCGTAAACGCTTCGGAATCACTCCCAAATCGAACATCAAGGCGTGGTAATCAGTGATGGAGTTAAATTGTTTAAACTGCACCCCCTCCATTGCTTCGACGCGCTCTTTCAACTCTTGCAATGACAACACCCGCGCCTGACGTTCACCGACCACTTCAGTGAGAATTTCGGTCGGTTGAATGGCGGTTGGCAATCCTTGGATAGTAAAAGGCTTGATATCCACTTTGCGGTCACGCCCGGCAACTTGTTGCAGACGGACCCCAACCACCACTCGCTGATGGCGAGAGTTGACCACATCTAAGGTGGAATAACACACCCCGGCGCGCAATTTACCGTGCAAACCTTTATCACGGGAACCACTGGTCGCCCCAGCTTCGGTGGTGTTACGAAAATGCAGCAGCGTCAGGTCGGGGATCAGTGCGGTAACGAAAGCCGCCATGGTGGTGGATTTCCCTGAACCATTGCCACCGGATAATGTGGTGACCAGCTCATCAAGATCGAATGTCCGGGCAAAGAAACCATTCCAGTTAACCAAGGTCAGTGAGCGAAACTTACCGCGTTCAATCATTCCTGTTCATCCTCTGCACTGTCCGTTGCATTACCCATGGTGATATCGGTTTCATCATGGAGTGACAGACTATTCTCTACCGCCATGGCTTCACCATCACGGATCATGCGTAACTGGGCTTCGCGTGGATCATCGCCACTACGCACATCGGCACCAAAGCGGAATACCGCCTCAGTGATACGGAATTTGCTACTGTCATTGCCCATAAAGTAGATCATTCCCAAGCGACGTAGCCGGTTGAGTGACGTTCGTACTTTTTCCTGCAATTTCTGTTTATCTAAATCTGAACCGGTCGAGCGCTGATTAACGAATTTCAGCAATTTGCTCTCATCGGCCAGACTCAGCAGCTCTTCATACAGCTCATGCTGCGCAAAAATGCCTTCATGGGCCAAGCGCTCTGGGCTGAGATAGAGATAACAGAGAATTTTGCCAACCATCATATCCAGCTCAGATAACACTGAACGCGGGATAAGGGTGGTAGAACGCGGGCGTAAATAGAAGAAACCTTCCGGTGCACGGATTAATTCCACGTTATAACGGGTATAAAACTCTTCTAAATATTCCTGAAAATCCATCAGGAAGGCATGATTATCCAGCTCATCAATACCGATATGACGGCCAGCGCGCAGCTGGCTATCGAGTGCCGGAAACAGTGAGTTGGCCAATGCCTGAGCCAGTTTAACCGGCATTACTACTTCAATATTTGTTGATGACATGTGCCTGCACCTTGGCTCCGTAATCATTGATTGCCAACCATTCAGCTGGTAACCCTGAGAAATCGGCTTCGGCCACACCAAGGCGAACTGCCTGGTCGACCAGGATACGAGCCACGTCGAAATGACGAGCACGCGGATATTGCGCGAGGTAATCGCGCATCACTTCCCCCAGATTAAGTGGCAGTTTTTGCTGCTGATAAACCAGCAATGCCTGCTCAATCATGGCGGCTAGCTGCTCACGGATCTCATTAAACTCTTCAAATTCCAGATCCGGTGGCAGCTCCCCGGTAACCTCTTCACTACGCAATGCCAACTCTTCATCGCGCATATCCAGCAAGCGATCGGCGTTGGCGTAGGTAAGAGCCCAAGGGCTATCAAAATAATTTTGCACTGATTGGCGCAAACGCTGGGCGAATACCCGGTTTTTATCCATATCAATCGCAGTACGGATAAACTTGTGTACATGGCGGTCATAACCAATCCACAGGTCAATGGCCTGCTGACCCCAACTGATAATGCGGTCAAGTTTGCTTTGCAGATCAAAGACCAGCTTATCAACTAGCTCCAGACCAGCATTGCCGATGGTGGCTTCCTGAATTCGCAATAAATTCGCCTGAAGCTTATCACCCGCCGCTTCCAGCGTATCTTGTAATTCTCGCAGTGTACCGGAGGTTTCTGACAGCAACATTTCGCAGCTGGCAATGGCGGCACGCCAGTCTTGATTCAGCAATGCGGCGATGTCTTCCTTCACGCTATGCTGCTGTTCATCCATCAAGCGCTGCGTCATATCAATACTGTCAAAGATTTCAGCTACTGAATATTTGAGCGGGGCAAACACATTTCGGTGCCAGTGGAATTCATCACCGTCCTCTTCTGCCGCTTCGGCTGCACGTTGCAGCTCTTGCGCCACAATCGACAACTGCATCGACAAGCGCAGAGTCGAGAACTCGCGCTGGCGGATATAATAATCTGTAATACCAATACCCAATGGAGTCAGGCGGTAAATAGCATTACCGTCGGCCATTTCACTGGTAAAGCGGTTCAGTAAACGCTGGCGCACCATGTCATTGATGGCATTATTGGCGCGCACTGCCACGGTTTCGGTGGTCTGTTCAAAACCTTTACTGACGTGACGAAATGCATCAACCAACTCCCCTTCGCTCATTTCGCCGTCCAGCCGCTCACCGTTTAGGGTAGCAATAGCCATAAGAAAGGCCAGACGCTCCGTTGGCAGAGTAATCGAAAAATCATTTTTTCGCGCCCAGGCGACCAGTTCGGGTACTGTCTGGGAAAATTCACTCATAATGGGTCCTTCAGATTCGGCTTAAACGCCATGACATGCACGTAGCGCCCCAAGCTGATAAAGGGCTCCTGCCGGCAATAGCGCTGTTCCAACGCCAATAATTCAGCAAACTCATCGACTTGTTGCTGTTTATTTTTCATGTAATCGTGAAACACCCGCACTCCCGTCTTACCGCTAATGGTTAATCCCATTTGCTCAAGCCAACCATATACCGTCGGTGGGTCTAAAGGATATTGCGGTGACAGCGAGCGCTGTCGGCGCCTTTTGACACCCGGTATTGCCAACTGAAAGTTACCCAATACCGCATTACGCATCACCAACCCATTGGCATTGAAAAACATCAATGAAAGCGCGCCACCGGGTTTTAGCGCATTAAAAAGTATTTGCAGAACTTGTTGAGGCTCTGCAATCCATTCTAAAACCGCATGGAACAATATCAGATCAACTGGCTGTTCTAAATGTTGGGTGATGTCCTGCGCCGCACTTTGTACAAATTGCATGTTGTGGCTCACACCTTTTTCTTCAGCCGCAACTTTAGCACGCTGGATCATCTCAGCAGACAGGTCACATAATAGAACCTGATGACCTAATGCTGCCAGTTGGCAAGCCATGTGCCCTTCACCACCACCAGCATCTAAAATCCGTAGCGGGCGTTGCGGTAACTGCGCTAATAGCCCGGTGATATCTTGCCAAACCACCGCCTGACGAATCATGCCTTTCGTCGTGCCGTAGATATTGCGGGAAAACTTCTCGGCAATATCATCGAAATTGCGATCCTGCATAGATAACTGTTCCACCATCATCAATATAACTATTGATTTACCCGCCTTGGTAGAGACGTACAAATCAATGGCTACAGCAAAAAGAATGACTACCAACCTGCTATTTTGGCACAGCCTGACTTAGAATAAATCTTCTTGACCCATAATCATCACCAAATGCCGATTTTTCAGCCAAAAGGTGCCTGTTTTTATGCTTTTTACCCTAAAAAAATTTGTCGGTGGCTTATTAATGCCACTGCCTTTGGTGCTAATCCTTATGGGATTGGCACTCATCTTATTGTGGTTTACTCGCTGGCAGAAAAGTGGCAAAACGCTTTTTGCATTAAGTTGGCTGATATTATTGCTTATTAGCCTGCAACCTATCGCGGATCGCCTGCTATTACCGCTGGAAAAACAGTACGCGACTTATCAGGGAAACGACCCGGTAGATTACATTGTTGTCCTTGGTGGCGGCTACACGTTTAATCCGAATTGGCCGCCAAGTGCGAATTTATTCGCAAATAGTTTGCCGCGTGTCACCGAAGGGATCCGGCTATATCGTGCTCATCCCAATGCAAAAATGGTGTTTACTGGCGGCGCTGGCCCCAATAGTCAAAGCAGCGCAAGAACCGCGGCACAGGTTGCTGAAAGTTTAGGTGTCCCAGCCGAGAATATTATTGCGTTAGAGCAGCCCAAAGATACGGTGGAAGAAGCCGCTGCAGTGGCGGGCTTGGTCGGTGATAAGCCGTTTTTGTTGGTGACTTCCGCCAGCCATTTGCCACGGGCGATGAAATTCTTCGCCGCCAAAGGGCTGCATCCCATCCCGGCGCCGGCCAATCAGTTAGCTATTACCACCCCACTGCATAGCTGGGAGCGCAGCATTCCGGCCGCCGTATATCTTGGCCATTCCGAGCGGGCCTGGTATGAAACATTGGGGCTAATCTGGCAGAAATTAACTGAAAATAACCCGCCAGAAAATTGAAAGAGATAATGGGATATTTAATCTAACCAAGGTAAAAGTTGCCGGGCCGCATTATCAAATAAGGCACGGTCTAAATTGCCGGTATGAATAAAACGAGATACCAATTCCCACAGGGTATAGAGCCAACGGCGGGCAACAAAGGATTCAGAAACCGGCGCTTTATTGAGATAACGATAAAATAGTTGGCTCGGCATTCCCTCTTCACTGAGTCGGAATAAATCATACTCGCGTGGCGCCCATAATATCGGGCCGGGATTCAGCATCGCTAATAACTGATCGCTGCGCGCATCTTTCAGCATACTGCGTAAGGTGAGATTGCCGTGCACCAGCACTGAACTGTCGTCAAAACCGGCGAAAAGTGCACTTAAGGAGGCCCGAGCACGATAAAGTACCGCGCGGTCTTCCAAGGTCATGACCGGTGAATTCATATTAGATAGTGTGGCCCACAATACTTCGACGCGTTGCTGATACCAACTGAACCAATTATTTTCCTGTGTGCTATCAACGTTACCCACACAACCATGGCTATCAATGCGGTGCCAGGCTAATACACCTTCAACTATCTGATCCATCAGAGCATCCCAGCGTTCGCCGGTCCGGGTTGGCGCTTCCACTGAAACCCCACGTAAACGCTCCATTAGCAGAATTTCTTTATACGGGGATTGGTGGGTCATGACTAAGCCATACACTGTCGGCAGGCGGATATCGCCCTCACGCGACAACATTGACAGTTTATATGCCTCTTGCTGCGCAATCCCCTGACAAACATAACTTTTCGCCAACAATGGGATGGCCTGCCCCTGCTGATTATACATTGCATACAGATGGGCATAGGGCTGCTCGCTGATACGTTCAAGGCGGGTAATAGACTCCCCAAGCACGACACTCAACTCAGCTTTCAGCTGTTCCATAAGGCTCTTCCGATTATCTGACTATAGGGATTCTTCATAATGAGATGGTGGGCTGGATATTTCCAGAACCCAGATCAAATAACATCCATAATAAAAATCAAACCATCGGCTATAAAATAGCAACGGCAGGATCTAATGAGCCTGCCGTTGGAGTTCTAACGATGATTATTGCATTACTGATTGAGCATAATCGCCCGAACTCGGTCCAAATCTTCTTGAGTATCCACCCCAACCGCCGGCACAGCTTTTGCCACGGCAACATGGATTTTCTCGCCGTACCACAGCACGCGAAGTTGCTCTAATAATTCGATTTGTTCCAGTTTGCTGGGTGCCCAATTAACATAGCGGCGAATAAAACCGGCGCGATAAGCATAGATACCAATATGACGTAAGAAACAGTCACCAATGGTGTCTTTGGATTGAGCAAAACGCTCTCTCTCCCATGGGATTGCCGCACGGGAAAAATAGAGCGCATAACCCTGAGCATCCATAACAACTTTCACCGCGTTTGGATTAAACGCTTCTTCGCTGCTTGCAATCGGTACAGCTAGTGTTGCCATACCCGCGCTAGAGGCGGCCAAATTATCAGCAACCTGGCGAATAATCACCGGCGGTATCAGTGGCTCATCGCCCTGTACATTGACGATAATGTCATCATCAGCAAAATTATAACGCTCGATAACTTCGGCTAAGCGCTCGGTACCAGACTGATGATCAGCTCGAGTCAGGCACACCTCGCCCCCTGCTGCTTCAACAGCTTTCACCACTTCTGGATGGTCTGTTGCCACAATCACCCGAGAGGCACCTGACGCCAGCGCTTGCTCCATCACATGAACAACCATAGGTTTGCCAGCAATATCAGCCAGTGGCTTACCGGGTAGACGGGTTGATGCATAGCGGGCGGGAATTATAGCAAGGAAACTCATGCGTGCTTCTCATCAATTGACAGTGGGCGGGCTTCGTTCTCCAACAATACCGGAATGCCGTCACGCACCGGGTAAGCCAGATTGTCAGCTTTACATACCAGCTCAAGGTTTTCTTTATTGAAGTACAACTTGCCGTTGCAGACCGGGCAGGCAACGATTTCGAGTAAACGGTGGTCCATACATCCTCCAGAATGGAGTTTAGCCAGCAGGAAAGTGGTCGAGGATATCATATCCACAGTTGCAGGTTAACTGCGCCGATGCCGTCATTGATATCCACGGTTAATAACAAGCAGTTATGTTAAGCAGCATTAATATAAGTAAATACTCTCGGCAATTGGGGTGGTAAATGTTGGTTTTGTTATTGATATGTTGAATATCGAGGAGTATTATTTTGTGACTGACATCACACAATTATGTGCATCGAGTAAGAAATGAAAGTATTCCATAAAATTATTGCGCTGTTTGCTAACTTCAGCAACTAAGCCGCAAAAATACAAATAGCAGCACCTGCAAAATAGCCCGGCGATGAAGTTAATATCGAACAGAGGCAACAACGACTCAAAATAATTGGCGCTACGGCGTCCAGTCAGAAGAGTAAAAAAAACGGCTACCCTTGGGTAGCCGTTTTTTTAGAAAGCGATCACATCAGCGGCTGACGGCCCGTGAATACTACGATATGTAGAGAATTCAACGTCCTGCCCTTCACTCAGTGATTTATTTTTGGTGTTGGCAATGGCTGTCTTGCTGACATACACATCCAAACTACCATCATGTGGAGAAATGAAACCGTAACCTTCGGACTGGTTGAACCATTTCACGCGACCCATTTTTAACGTCATAATAAATTTCCTTTTACTGGGCATCCTAACAACTCATTTTTATTTATTGTTTAGATGCAGTTGCCCATCCTAAAGTTTTCTGATTAAACCTCTATGAGCTTGATTGTATGAAAAAACCCGCATAAATGCGGGTTTTAGAATTTTGCTATCCGGATAGATGATTAGCACATCGGCATCATCAATTTCCAAGATAATTCAAACATTATAATTCTGAATTACAGAGCAATAACGTTTGCGGCAGCCGGCCCGCGCGGGCTGTCTTGGATGGTGTACTCAACACGTTGGCCTTCAGCCAAAGTTTTGAACCCATCAGTTGCGATTGCGGAGAAGTGAACAAACACATCGTTACCGCCATCATGCTGTTCAATAAAACCAAAACCTTTAGCTTCGTTGAACCACTTAACCTGACCAGTTTTCTTAGACATAACTTTTACCTTTACTATCAAATACAAATACTAATAAATCTGCCATAAGGCACTCTACGCTATTGGCAATAGCGGGTCTGCATCAGAAACATTACTTATGGGAGTTACTTATCGGAGATACTAGGAGGTTCGTCTTTGAAGCGGCATCAAAAAGATAACGTCTTGGGAGGAACTGCTTTGCTTTACTCTCGTACACTCTTACACATAAATAGGTCTGTATCACAGGCCGGCGGCTATTTACTCACAAAAAATATAATCATGCAATCATTTTATCTGGGAAAATACATCCAGCTGCAGCATCAATGAGATGTCACGCATAAAAAACCAATATTCTCCGCTGGTTACTCCCTAACTTAACGATATCAAACTAAAATAAAAATTGAGCATACAGTAACCACCCGGCAATTTGCGCTGCAATAGGCCAATAGGAGCCACCTGATGACGACCCAGCCATCCTTTGTTCAGCCCGATGAAATACGTGCCAGATTCTCCCGCGCTATGTCGGATATGTATCAGGCCGAAGTCCCGCTATACGGGGCCTTATTGCAATTGGTTGCCGAAATAAACACCCAGACCATGGAACAGCAACCAGAACTGACTCGTCATTTGCGCCAAACAGGGGAGATTGAGCGGTTAAATATGGAGCGTCATGGCGCTATCCGGGTGGGAACGGCCGCCGAACTTGCTACCTTGCGCCGTTTATTTGCCGTCATGGGTATGGTTCCTGTTGGTTATTATGACCTGGCTCCAGCCGGAGTACCGGTTCACTCCACGGCATTTCGCGCCGTGCATGAAGCCTCATTGCAGGTCAGCCCTTTCCGGGTTTTCACTTCACTATTACGTCTAGAGCTGATTGAACAACCTGAGCTGAGACAGCAAGCTGCTGATATTCTTGCGAAAAGAGATATTTTCACCCCACGTGCCATTGAGTTAATTGCAAAGTATGAAACTGCGGGTGGGCTAACGGATAATGAAGCGACTGATTTTATTACTCAGGCCTTGGAAACATTCCGCTGGCATAGCCAAGCCACTGTCAGTGCCGAGGTTTACCAGCAACTTCATGATCAGCATCGCTTAATTGCTGATGTAGTTGCTTTCAAAGGGCCCCATATTAATCACCTGACCCCACGAACGTTAAATATAGATGCCGTGCAAACAGCGATGCCAGAGCACCATATTACCCCCAAGGCGGTGATCGAAGGGCCGCCGCCACGCCACTGCCCGATACTATTGCGGCAAACCAGCTTTAAGGCATTGGAAGAAAAAGTCGCCTTTATATCCACTGATGGCCAGAGAGTTCAAGGGCATCACACTGCCCGCTTCGGCGAGATAGAACAGCGCGGTGCTGCACTGACCGCCAAAGGCCGCTCCCTTTATGACCACTTGTTACAGGCAGCCCAAGATCAATTACAGGTGCCTGCGAATGAGAAAAATGCTGAGCAATATAAAACTCTCCTTTGTGAGCAATTCAGCCAATTCCCTGATGATTACCCGACAATGCGCGCAGAGAAACTCGCCTTTTTCCGTTATTTCCCTACCGAGAAAGGCCTCCATATTTCTGCGGCATCAATCCAAGATCTGACTTTAGAACAACTAATTAGCGCCGCTATCATCCAATATGAACCTTTGGTTTATGAGGATTTTTTACCTGTCAGTGCCGCAGGGATTTTCCAATCAAATTTAGGGGATAAAGGCCAGAGTCATTTTACCGGACACTCCAGTAAACAGAATTTTCAGCGTGATTTAGGGGTTGAGGTCATTGATGAACTGCAATTGTATGAAGAAACCCAGCAACGTTCGTTGGCTGCATGTGCAGCAGCCTTACAATTGCCGACTCTGAGTTTATAAATTGGATGATACCGAATGGCGAGGGAGTGCCTGAATTTTCAGCAGTAATTGTTCAGCCTGATCAGGCGGTAACTGTGCATCGACTGGCAGATACCACCAGTTAGGCTGAGCAAAAGCCCGGCATTTGACGGCATCTTTTTCGGTCATGAGTAATATCTGTGGCCCCGAAGTCAGTGGGCTAAGTTGAGCCAATGAATAATCCTGATGGTCTGCAAAAGCATATTCATTTTTAGGCTCAATACCTAATGAACTCAGTGTGGCAAAAAAACGGGGCGGATGACCGATTCCCGCCATAGCGACGACATGGTGCAATTGCTGTGCGGGTAGGCGTTCACCTGTTACCAAATTAATCGCGTCGCATGCCACCAACTGCATGGGGATTTCACCCACAGCTGCCAGACCGCCATTAGTTATCACTGCATCGACAGAGCGAAGTCGCCCTGCCCGCTCCCGCATTGGACCAGCAGGAAGCCACCAGCCATTACCGAAACGCCGCACACCATCAATCACCACCAGCTCAAAATCGCGCTGCAATGCATAATGTTGTAAACCATCATCTGTGATGATGAAATCCAGCTCGTGATATTTCAGTAAGGTTTTTACAGCCTCAGAACGTTTAGGAGAAACGGCCACTGGCGCACCAGTGCGCTGAAAAATCAGCACCGGCTCATCACCTGCCTGAGCCGTTGTGATTTCATTGGAGAGTAGCAACGGATAGACATCCGACTTACCGCCATAACCACGGGACACCACACCAACACGGTAACCCCGCAGTTGTAGGTGTTCCACCAGCCAGATAACCACTGGCGTCTTACCATTACCGCCAGCGGTAAGATTACCAACAATAATAACCGGCACTGGGGAGCGCCAAGCTGAACGCAGCCCCAGAGTATAGCTGGTACGAATAAGCCAGGTGATTGCACCATAGAGCCAAGATAGCGGTAGCAGTAATAAATACAGCCACGACTTCCCAGACCAAATACGCTCAATCATTGGCCAAACTGCATACGGTTAAGTTGGGCATAAGCACCCTTTTTCGCCAGCAATTCTGCATGTACACCGCGTTCGACAATGCGCCCATCTTCAATCACCAAGATCTCATCCGCTTTTTCAATGGTGGACAAGCGATGCGCAATAACCAGTGAAGTGCGGTTTTTCTGTAACTCATCCAATGCAGATTGGATCGCCCGCTCAGATTCGGTATCCAATGCCGAGGTCGCTTCATCCAGAATCAATATTGGGCAATCTCGCAATAGCGCTCGCGCAATGGCAATACGTTGACGTTGACCACCAGAAAGCATCACGCCGTTTTCACCAATCACGGTGTCCAGGCCATTTTCCATTTTATTGATAAAGTCCATGGCATAAGCCATGCGGGCAGCTTCTTCAATTTCAGCGCGGCTGTATTGCTCATCACGGGCATAAGCGATGTTATTAGCAACAGTATCATTGAACAGATGTACGTTTTGCGATACCAGCGCAACCTGATTACGTAGGGAGCCCAACCGATAGTCACGTAAGTCATGACCATCCATCAGGATGCTGCCTTCACTCACATCGTAGAAACGGGTAAGTAAATTAGCGATAGTTGACTTACCTGAACCTGAACGCCCTACCAATGCCACGGTTTTACCCGCTTCAATGTGCATATTAATATCATTCAGTGCTGGGGTGTCTTTGCCCGGATAGTAGAAAGTCACATGGCGGAATTCTATTTCACCTTTCGCGCGTTCAACTTCCAGTTTGCCATCGTCCTTTTCCTGCTCCATATCCAGAATAGTGAATAGCGTCTGGCAAGCCGCCATACCGCGCTGGAATTGGGCATTCACATTGGTGAGTGACTTCAATGGGCGCATCAGTGCAATCATGGCGGAGAACACCACCGTAATCGTACCGGCGGTCAGGGTTTCCATCACACTTGGGAAGCTTGCTGCATAGAGCACAAACGCCAAGGCAAAAGAGGCGATCAACTGAATAATTGGGTCGGAAATAGAAGAGGCTGAAACCAGCTTCATCCCCTGCTGACGCATGCGGTTACTGACCGTCTCAAAACGCTCGGTTTCAACTTTCTGGCCACCAAAGATCAACACCTCTTTGTGCCCTTTAAGCATTTGTTCTGCACTGGTGGTCACTTCCCCCATCGTGCTTTGCATATTTTTACTAATATTACGAAAACGCTTTGAGACCAAACGGATAGAAACCGAAACAATCGGTGCGATGACGATTAAAATCAGCGACAACTGCCAGCTGTAGTAAAACATCATAATGAACAAGCCGATAATCGAAGCCCCTTCCCGCACTACAGTAACCAATGCGCCAGAAGAAGATGCCGCGACCTGCTCGGAGTCATAGGTTATACGGGATAACAGAGTACCCGTTGATTGCTGATCAAAAAATGAAACCGGCATTCCCATCATATGGCTGAATAAGCGGCGACGGATATGCATCACCACTTTGCCTGAGACCCAGGAGATGCAATAGCTTGAAACAAAGCCAGTGACACCACGGACAACCATCAAACCGATTACCGCCAGAGGCATCCATTTTAAAATTGAGCTGTTCGCTTTACCAAAACCATCGTCTAACAATGGCTTTAGCAATGACAACATAAAGGTGTCACTGGCAGCATTAAGGATCAATGCTATCGCCGCCACCACAAGACCGGTCTTAAAAGGAGAGATCATTGGCCAGAGGCGACGGAACGTCTGCCAAGTGGATAGATCTTTATCATTCATCATGCAAATACCAGCACCAGAAGAAATAGCGGCCCATTCTACTCATTATGACCCCTAACGCCAAATTGCTGGTGGTACCAACGTGGCATTAATTGTTCCCGATAGCCATTAATTTGCCAACTATCGCTGTAAAAATACACACTTAGTTGTCCAGATACCGAGGTATCACGCCAAATAATGCTATTTTTTTGATAGCGCTGAATCACTTTTTTGGCAGGAAGATGCCATTGGTTATAGCGTGCAACAGAAGTCAGTGCCAACTCCGGCTTCACCGCCCGTAAGAAAGGCGCAGTTGAAGAGGTATTGCTCCCATGATGAGGAACCTGTATCAGTGTTGAGGCTAGCTTTGGACGAGAATATTTGACCAACTGCCGCTCCCCCTTCATTTCAAGGTCACCGGTCAGCAATAAGCGGTATTTGCCATCATCGATACGAATAACACACGAATCATCATTTTGAGCATTAACCACCTGTGCCTCAGGCCATAAAACCTCGAAATTCAAACCTTGCCACTGCCATTGCTCCCCTTGCTTACAGGGCAACACACTGACATCGCCCTCTAGAGGGAATGGCGCGCGAACCGTCGCCAGTGGAAAAGCAGCACGAAGTTCAGCTAATCCTCCAGTATGATCCAGATGATCATGACTAAGGATAATCTGCTCCACGGTAATGCCACGCCAGCGTAAATAAGGCAGGATAACCATTGAGGCCATGCTACCCGTTGCCCAGCGGTTACCTGTATCGAAGATAATGGCTTTTCGGTCGCGTTCAATTACCATCGCCAAACCATGACCGATATCCAACATATCAACACGCCAGCGGTATTCATCACGTCGTTGTGTGAGCAATATCAAATTAACGCAAAGAACTATGATTCCAATAGGGTAATTACGCCACCACTGGAAGCGCCAGACCAGCATGAGCAGCCAACCTCCGTATCCCAAAGCAATGGATGTCGTACCGACATATAGCCAACCAGTGCTCAAATAGTGAAGGGGCGAAAGCACTGCCGCTAGCGACATATCAGCCAATGACCAAAACACTGCGGCAATAGTAGGAAGTAGCGTAAAAATCAGCGCCAATAGAACACTTGGAACAGTCATGAAGGAAACAACAGGGACCGCCCATAAATTGGCTGGTATCGAAAATAAACTGATGCCATGGAATAGACCTATTTGCAATGGCATCAACAGCAGCATCATACCCAATTGCAAATGAAACCAACGGATTGGCCCTCCATACCTACTCGTTTTAAAACGCGATGAAAGTGGCATCCAGTAGAACCAACATATTAGGCTGAAGACTGCCAGACAAGAGAGCCAGAAACTGTCTGAAAGTACTGCGAGTGGGTCGCTGAGTAAAATTAGCGCCAATGCCCATAACCACACTTGCCAGGCACTACATGACACGCCAGCTAGTCGAAGCAATGACCATAGCGTTAATGCTATGGCAGCCCTGACCGCAGGTGGATTGGCCCCAGCCAACCAAACATAAATCATTGCCACCAGCCAGCCTATCAACAACGGAAACAGTGGCCGAATCCCGCTAACAGGAAGGAAAAGCTGCACACACCGGGCCAGAGCGCCGCCAAACAGTGCCGCCATTGCAATGTGCAAACCTGAAATTGCCATCAGATGTGCCGTGCCGGTGTCACGTAGAAGAGCCCAGAGCTGAGAGTCTAGTTGACGTCTTTCACCAAAAGCCAGCGCCAGCAATATTCCTCGTTGACTGTAGGGTTCAAGTTGCTGCTCAACAGCCCGGATAACCTGCTGGCGAGTATTACAGCGGGCATCAAGTACTTGAGCGTGAATGACTCGCCCTTGCAGCGGACGGTGATTGGCTATTGCCCAACGTTGGCTATCAAAACCCCCTTCATTGAGTAAACTGTGGACACCTCGCATCTTTAGGCGAAGTTTCCACTGCTGCCCCGCACAGTAGCTAAGATCCTTTTGCCACTTTAGCGCAACGCTAATCGGCGGGAAAACTCTCTGACCATTAACCTGTTGAATACCAAGCAGGACTTTGTTGTCATCCTTCCAGGCCAAATGTGAGCTATTGATTGTACCAACGACTTGCTGCTCCCCTTGAGTCAAAAGCTCAATCTGCATCAATGCTTTATCTCCATGCCAAACACCCCATGCAAAGCTAATCAGGGCCAATGTAAGACATTGGCAATAAGCATTACCACTCATCCATAACAAACCACCCAACACCAGAAATGCGCTTATGGCTGCCGCTCCAGGAAGCTGCGGCAGAAAAACCAGGGGCAGAAGGCCGGCAACAATAGCTATTGCGGCATGATCAATTGATAAAGTGATATTAATCCATCCATTCTATGACGCTCAGATAAGCTTATTGCCATCCGAACCTCTCTGGGTAAGACACGGATTCTCTATGGGAGTGGGCAATACAACCAGCATGAATAGTGAGTGTTCAGAGCAGGTTCGCGAACAGTTTTGCCTTGTTGCAAAAACAATCTTAGAAATGCGGGATGTATCTTAAATAAATGGGGTTTTACTCATGAAGGGAGAGCGTTTTGATGTAGCTAGATTTGATCTGGGTAGGTAGTCGAGGCGAAGAACAAAATAAAAACGGTGCCATTATAGGCACCGTTTCGTATTAGCGTTACACCTGAGTAATCTGAAGCATACGCCTCAAGTACTTTAGGTATATATAATAACGCGGAAAGTTGTAAACAACTTAACCGTAGATATTAGCGCGATCGCGCAATTCTTTACCTGGCTTAAAGTGTGGAACGTACTTACCGTCCAACTCAACTTTAGTGCCAGTCTTCGGATTGCGGCCAACACGCGGAGCACGGTAGTGAAGCGAAAAACTGCCAAATCCGCGGATCTCAATGCGCTCACCTTCAGCTAGTGTTCCAGCCATATGTTCAAGCATTTCTTTCACTGCATCCTCAACGACCTTCGCCGGTACGTGAGATTGCTGGCCAGCAAGTCTTTCAATAAGTTCAGACTTGGTCATATTACCTCCAAGCTTTGCAGCTAAACTACCGTATAGGGGCAGAAAGACCGCCCCCCGTTATTACTCGCCTTTTGCAGCTTTGAACGCTTCTGCCATTGCGCTAGAGAAGTTGCCTTCTTCTGGCTTGTTGTTAACTGTAGCAATAGCATCTTTCTCATCAGCTTCGTCTTTAGCACGAACAGACAGGCTGATTACGCGGTTTTTGCGGTCAACGCCAGTATATTTGGCTTCAACTTCATCACCGACGTTCAGAACCAGCGTCGCATCTTCAACGCGGTCGCGAGTTGCTTCGGAAGCACGCAGATAACCTTCTACGCCGCCTGCCAATTCAACTGTAGCACCTTTAGCGTCAACTGCAGTTACTTTACCAGTAACAATAGCACCTTTCTTGTTAACAGACAGGTAGTTATTGAACGGGTCTTCTGCCAGTTGTTTCACGCCCAAGGAGATACGCTCACGTTCTGCGTCAACTTGCAGAACCACAGCTGCGATTTCGTCGCCTTTCTTGTATTCACGAACTGCTTCTTCGCCTGCAACGTTCCAGGAGATGTCAGACAGGTGAACCAGGCCGTCGATGCCGCCGTCCAAGCCGATGAAGATACCGAAGTCAGTGATAGACTTGATTTTACCTTCAACGCGGTCGTTTTTGTTGTGGGTTTCTGCAAACAGCTGCCATGGGTTAGATTTGCACTGTTTCAGGCCCAGAGAAATACGACGACGTTCTTCATCGATGTCCAGAACCATAACTTCCACTACGTCGCCAACGTTAACAACTTTAGACGGGTGAATGTTTTTGTTGGTCCAATCCATTTCTGAAACGTGTACCAGACCTTCAACGCCTTCTTCGATTTCTACGAAGCAGCCGTAATCAGTCAGGTTGGTTACACGACCAGTCAGCTTAGTGCTTTCTGGGTAACGTTTAGCGATAGCAACCCATGGATCTTCGCCCAGCTGTTTCAAGCCAAGGGATACACGAGTACGTTCGCGGTCGAATTTCAGAACTTTAACAGTGATTTCGTCGCCCACATTGACGATTTCGCTTGGGTGTTTAACACGTTTCCAAGCCATGTCAGTAATGTGCAGCAAGCCATCAACGCCACCCAGATCAACGAATGCACCGTAGTCAGTCAGGTTCTTAACGATACCCTTAACTTCCATGCCTTCTTGCAGGTTTTCCAGCAATTGATCACGCTCAGCGCTGTTCTCGGATTCGATAACTGCACGACGAGAAACAACGACGTTGTTACGTTTCTGATCCAGCTTGATGACTTTGAACTCAAGCTCTTTGCCTTCCAGATGCAGAGTATCGCGAACTGGACGCACATCAACCAGTGAACCAGGTAAGAACGCACGGATGCCGTTCAGTTCGACTGTAAAGCCGCCCTTCACTTTGCCGTTGATCACACCAGTAACGGTTGCAGCTTCTTCGTAAGCCTTTTCCAGCATCAGCCATGCTTCGTGACGCTTAGCTTTCTCACGGGACAGCAGAGTTTCACCGAAGCCGTCTTCAACAGCGTCCAGAGCAACGTCAACTTCGTCACCAACTTGAATTTCCAGTTCGCCTTGCGCGTTCTTGAACTGTTCTGCTGGAATTGCTGACTCAGATTTCAGACCGGCGTCAACCAGTACGATATCTTTATCGATAGAAACAACAACACCACGGACGATAGAGCCCGGACGTGTTTCAATTGTTTTCAGGGATTCTTCAAAGAGTTGAGCAAAAGATTCTGTCATGTTAATAATCTTCAGGATTCTTAAGTTTAACGTCCATCTAGCATCCCGCCGGATGGGGTTGTTTCACATGCCTCGCCACACATCCTTGCAGCAAGGTTAAAGTGCTCATCAAAAATAATTTTAATTAAAAAATAAATCGTTGAGAGCTCAGAACTGACCGCATTGTCGTTATTTTTTTAACGGCAACGCTAGAATTCGTTGGGCATAAGCCAGCGCCTGTTCGATCACCTGCTCGATGGACATACTGGTTGAATCCAGTACCAACGCATCTGCGGCAGGGACTAAAGGTGCAATAGCCCGATTACGATCGCGGTCATCCCGCTCCTGTATCTCGGACAAAAGACGTTCAAAGTTAACATTAAACCCCTTTTCCTGCAACTGTAGCATGCGCCTGTGTGCACGTTCTTGCGAACTTGCATCCAGAAATATTTTCACTGGCGCATCAGGGAAGACTACAGTGCCCATATCGCGACCATCAGCAATCAGGCCTGGTGCTTCACGAAATGCCCTTTGTCGGCGTAACAATGCTTCACGCACTCGGGGGAAAGCCGCAGCCTGAGATGCCGTGTTGCCCACAGTTTCAGTGCGAATCTCATTGCTGACATCCTCACCTTCTAAAATCACTTTTAACTGCCCATTCTGTGAGACAAAACGAACATCGAGATGCGCGGCAAGTGGAACTAATGCCTCTTCGGTGCTGATATCAACCTGATGATGCAGTGCTGCCAAAGCTAAAACACGGTAAATCGCACCAGAATCCAGCAAATTCCAGCCCAGCGATTCAGCCAGTGCTTTACAAAGCGTACCTTTACCTGCACCACTCGGTCCATCAACGGTTATCACCGGGGCTGACGCCGTCATTTATCTCTCCTTTCGGTAGGCAAAACCTCTTGTCTACCCGATAGGGCAAACACAGGAGCAGTATTATACGCTGCATCGGTATGAACTGTTACCCTGCAGTGGTTTAGTTGCTGAAAATAAAACCATAGGCTGTGGCTGAAGTGTAGAAGATATGGGCAAGATAAGCCGATAATTATTTATTTCTAATCTATCTATCACCAAGATTTCACCGCCGATAGCCAATCATAACTCGCTCAGAAATCGCCTTTATGTCATAAAAAATGGGTACCCATTGGCACCCATTTACGCAGTTAAATTATGTCAATCTACCCTTGAAATTATTGGCTCAAGCGGGCCAGTTGTTCAAAGTAATCAGGGAAAGTCTTGGCGGTGCATTTAGGGTCCAGAATAGTGACCGGCGTATCGGACAGTGCCACCAGAGAGAAGCACATTGCCATGCGGTGGTCATTGTAAGTCCCTATTTCTGCGGCGATTAACTGTGCCGGAGGTACCACCCGAATATAATCCTGCCCCTCTTCCACTTCGGCTCCGACTTTTCTCAGTTCCGTCGCCATTGCAGATAAACGGTCAGTTTCTTTAACTCGCCAGTTATAAATATTACGAATCACCGTCGGGCCATCGGCAAATAATGCCGTCGTGGCAATGGTCATTGCCGCATCTGGGATGTGGTTCATATCCATATCGATACCATGCAATTCACCACGGCTGCATTCGATATAGTCATCACCCCAACTCACTTTCGCGCCCATTTTTTCCAACACATCGGCAAACTTAGTATCACCTTGCACGCTTTTCTTGCCGATACCCGTCACACGCACGGTGCCGCCTTTAATCGCCGCAGCTGCCAGGAAATAGGATGCCGATGACGCGTCGCCTTCAACCAGATACGTTCCCGGTGTGCGATAAGTCTGCCCACCTTTGATATGGAATACTTGGTAGTTTTCATGCACCACATCGACGCCAAAAGCCTTCATCAGATGCAGGGTAATATCGATATAAGGCTTGGAAACCAGCTCACCTTGAATCTGAATATCAGTATCTTGTTCAGCTAAAGGGGCCGTCATCAGTAATGCCGTCAGGAATTGGCTGGAAACACTGCCATCAACCGTTAGCTTACCGCCGCGAAAACCGCCACGTAAGCGCAATGGCGGGTAGTTTTCTTGCTCCAGATAATCAATCTGTGCACCGCCCTGGCGTAATGCATCCACTAAATGACCAATTGGCCGCTCTTTCATACGCGGTTCACCGGTCAGTACGATATCGCTATTCCCCAGACACAGTGCCGCCGCCAATGGGCGCATTGCTGTGCCGGCATTGCCTAAAAACAGCTCCAACGGCTGCTCGGCAACCAGTTTGCCGCCAAGGCCATCAACGTCACAGCGAGTACGATCAGCAGAAAGACGGAACTTTATCCCCAATGCCTGAAGCGCATTGAGCATATGACGGATATCATCACTGTCTAACAAATTGTTAAGCTGGGTAGTCCCCTCAGCCAGCGCTGCCAGAAGAAGTGCACGGTTAGAAACACTTTTAGAACCAGGTAAATTAACGGTGCCATTAATCAGGGCAATGGGTTGTAAAGTCAGGGATTCCAGCATGGGAAAAGCACTCTCCAGTCTTAATGAACCACAGCCCCGCACGGGGCTGTGGCTATCAATTAATAAATCACTAATGAATAAGTTACTAATGAATAATTACGATGCAAATAATGGCGATAAATGAATCTGTGCAGGTTTATACCCACACAGCGAAATCAACCATGGCGGCGTTCAAAATCAGCCATAAAATCGGTTAATGCTTTAACGCCTTCAATTGGCATAGCGTTATAAATTGAAGCCCGCATTCCCCCAGCGACCCGATGGCCTTTCAAGGCTTGTAGCCCTTGAGCTTCAGCTTCACTCAAGAACAGCTTGTCCAGCGAAGGATCTTTCATTTGGAACGGCACATTCATCCGAGAACGATTTGCGGTAGCAATCTGATTGCGGTAAAAACCAGTGCGGTCAATAGCGCTATACAGTAACTCAGCTTTGGCCTGATTACGTTTTGCCATTTCGCCCAAACCGCCCTGCTCTTTCAGCCATTTAAATACCAAGCCAGAGAGATACCAGGCGAAAGTTGGCGGAGTATTGAACATCGAATCGTTCTCTGCCAGAACTTTATAATCAAGGATTGACGGCAGTTCTTGGCGGGCTTTGCCGAGCAAATCGTCACGCACGATAACCACTGTTAGACCCGCTGGGCCGATATTCTTTTGGGCACCGGCATAAATGACACCATAGCGGCTGACATCAATCGGGCGAGAAAGGATAGATGAGGAGTAGTCTGCGACAACCACTTTGTTACCAAAATCAGGCTCTTCATCGATAGCAAGCCCATCAATGGTTTCGTTCGGGCAGTAATGCACATAGGCGGCATTATCACTCAATTTCCATTGTTTCATGGGCTGAATGCCAGTGACGCCATTCTCGTGAGTCGTCACATCAATGACATTCGGAGTGCAATATTTCTGTGCTTCTTTGACCGCACTGTGCGCCCAATAGCCGCCATCAATATAATCGGCACTGTTACTGTCACCGAGTAAATTCAGTGGAACCGCAGCAAACTGCGCGCGCGCGCCGCCGTGACAAAATAACACTTTATAATTGGCGGGGATCTGCATCAGATCGCGCAGATCTTTTTCAGCCTCTTCAGCTACCTGCATAAATTCTTTACTGCGGTGGCTGATTTCCATGACCGACGTACCCAGACCATGCCAGTTACGTAATTCCTGTTCCGCACGACGTAAAACTTCAACCGGTAGCATTGCTGGACCAGCACTAAAATTATAAACCTGTGTCATTTCCCCTCACCACACTCTACTGAGATTGCCATCGTTATAACCCATCACTCGGTTTTATCATCCGAGTCCGCCTGCTGCAACGGTTATTCACTGGCAAGGAGCAAACTCTCAACCTCGGCTACAGCAGGCTGTGCGTTAACTGGCTATTAATTTGAAATTATTCACCAAAAGTGGCCCCATACTATCGCTACGGCACGATAGATAACTCATTTTGCTCGTTGATGGTGCAAGGCCTCAACCCAGTGGTGATGACCGCAACGTTGGCAGGTAGCCCGTGAATCCGCTGATAACCTAATAATGAGGCTACATTGGCTACAGGCATATTCACCCTTTTTCTCGATGATACTCAATGGCTTGATGCAACATTTTGGCAGGACAGGCAGCCCAGGCTTAACCTGTTCATTAGTGAAGAAAAAGACGCTAATAGCCCCATTGACCTCTAAAATTGCCAGCCGTACCTGACCAAGGTGCTCCACACCTTGCTGACGCAACTCCATAAAGAACTCGTCATGGGTAATATTTTCCTGCTGCATAGTTTTCCAAACAAAGACACCGTCGCTGATAATAATCAGCGGCTTACCTTCCATCCATTGCTGTATTTTTTCGCTGCGCGACATCAGAAAAGTGGACAGACGGTACAAAATCATAATGCTGATAAATACCGTGACGACAGGCAGCATAGGGACATCTTCATAAAAGGTGACGTCACCCGCGGCAGAACCAAGTGTCAGAATGATCACCACTTCAAATAGCGACATCTGCCGCACACCTCGGCGACCACTCAGTTTGAGAAATAAAAAGACTAAAACAAAGGTAAATAAGCAGCGAATACCCACCTCTGCTAAAAATTCAATAGGAAACTTATCCAGAGCCATCCGGTTGAAATCAAAGGTTTTCATTTATTATTTTCCCGCAGTCTAAAAAAAACACAAATCCTTGCCTGATACCCATTAAAGGTAGCTGGCAGAAGGTATTAGCGTTTTTATTTCAGATTACAGGTAATAAAAAGACGGAGGCCGCAACCTCCGTTAAAGATTGGCTAAATCAATAGGTGTGGAAAAGTTTTTGAATTTCTTGCGGTTTTTGCGTTTGTGTCAGTGCCAATTGCAACAATACCCGCGCTTTTTGTGGATTTAGTGCGCCGGAAGCAACAAAACCATACTTGGTATCGTCAACTTCAGCATCTTCCGTAGTCGAGCCTGTGGGCACGCGAGATGAACGCACCACAGCAACACCGTTATGTGCCGCAGTTGCCAAGGTATCGAACACCGTATGATAAAGATTGCCATTGCCAACACCGGCACTAACAATTCCCTGATAACCGTCGCTAATCAAAGCCTTGGCGGGTAAATCAGAGGCATTGGCATAGTTATAGATAATGCCAACTTTCGGTAAGGTATTCAGCTTGCTGATATCGAAAGCAGGCTGTCTTGGTGCGGGCTGATGCAGATAATTAACTTTACCATCATAGATATAGCCCAATGGGCCAGTGTTCGGTGACTGGAAGGTTTGCACCGAGGTGGTATTGGTTTTCATGACATCACGGCCAGTCATTACCTGGTCATTCATGGCAACCAACACACCACGTTTAGCTGAATTGGCATCACTGGCAACCACTACCGCATTATAGAGATTCAGTGGGCCATCAGCACCCAAGGCGGTTGCCGGGCGCATCGCCCCAACCATCACCACGGGCTTATCACAATTGACAGTTAAATCGAGGAAATACGCCGTCTCTTCCAAGGTATCGGTACCGTGGGTAATCACGAAGCCGTCGGTTTTAGCGCAATCGGCATTGATTTTCTTCGCCAATTTCAGCCAAACCTCGTCATTCATATCTTGAGAGCCGATATTTACCACTTGCTCACCTTGAATATTGGCGAGTTTTTTCATTTCTGGCACCGCATTAACCAGGGCATCGACCCCAATTTTGCCCGCGGTATAGTTAGATTTGGTGGCTGAATCACCGCCACCAGCGATAGTTCCCCCGGTTGCCAACAAGGTTATATTGGGTAGAGCAAAGGCCGAACCGCTGATCCCTGCTAAGATTCCGGCTAAGACAGTTAGCTTTATAGACTTCATATTATGACTCCATTATTTATAAGCTAGTGAATTATCCGGAATATCCATACCAAAACTGTGACATTTGCTGTGCTTTAGGAATACGTGGAGCTATTAGCTAAAACCCCGTATGATTGCGCGTTTTTAGTACCGCCAAAAAGTGAAGACAATGACTCAAACCTTTATTCCCGGCAAAGACGCCGCGCTGGAAGACTCCATCTCCCGCTTTCAGCAAAAACTGAGCGACCTCGGTTTTAATATTGAAGAAGCCTCCTGGCTGAACCCAGTTCCTCACGTTTGGTCGGTACATATCCGCGATCGTGACTGCCCGCTGTGCTTTACCAATGGCAAAGGTGCCAGCAAGAAAGCAGCACTGGCTTCGGCCTTGGGTGAATATTTCGAGCGCTTATCCACCAACTATTTCTTTGCTGATTTCTATCTGGGTAAAGGCATTGCCGAGGGCGATTTCGTTCATTATCCGAACGAGAAATGGTTCCCAATTCCTGAGGATAACCTGTTGCCAGAGGGGATTTTGGATCAACGTCTGCTGGCGTTTTACGATCCAGAGCAAGAGTTACTGGCCAGTGATCTGGTGGATTTACAGTCAGGTAATGCCAAGCGGGGTATCTGCTCATTGCCTTTCACCCGCCAGTCAGATTTAGAAACTGTCTATATTCCAATGAATATTATTGGCAATTTGTATGTTTCTAATGGCATGTCTGCGGGGAACACCGCTAACGAAGCCCGCGTGCAAGCATTGTCAGAAGTGTTTGAACGTTCGGTGAAAAATCGCATTATTGCCGAGTCCATCAGCTTGCCAGAAATCCCGGCTGAAGTGCTCAATCGCTATCCGGGTGTGGTAGAGGCTATTGCCAAGCTGGAAGAAGAAGGTTTCCCAATTCTCTCTTACGATGCTTCTTTAGGCGGCGCTTATCCGGTTATTTGTGTGGTGCTGTTTAACCCATCAAATGGCACCTGTTTTGCTTCGTTCGGCGCGCATCCAGACTTTGGTGTGGCCCTTGAACGTACGGTGACTGAGTTATTGCAAGGCCGCAGCCTGAAAGATCTGGATGTGTTTACTGCACCGACTTTTGATGACGAAGAAGTGGCTGAGCATACCAATCTGGAAACGCACTTTATCGATTCAAGCGGTCTGATCAGTTGGGACATGTTTAAAGAAGATGCCGACTATCCATTTGTCGACTGGAGCTTTAAAGGCACCACAGAAGAAGAGTTCGCAACCTTGATGGCTATCTTCAAGCAAGAAGATGCCGAAGTGTATATTGCTGATTATGAACACTTAGGGGTTTATGCTTGCCGTATTCTGGTGCCAGGAATGTCAGATATCTATCCTGCCGAAGACCTGCTGATGGCCAACAACACCATGGGTGTGCATCTGCGTGACACCATTCTGGCGCTACCAGACACTGAGTGGCAACCAGAGCAATATCTGGAACTCATTCAGAAGTTGGATGACGACGGTCTGGATGATTTTGCCCGTGTGCGCGAGCTGCTCGGTATCGCCTCCGGTAAAGATAACGGCTGGTATACCCTGCGTGTCGGTGAACTGAAATCCATGCTGGCATTAGCCGGTGGTGATCTGGAGCAAGCGCTGATCTGGGTGGAATGGACACAAGATTTCAACTCTTCGGTCTTCACCGCAAAACAGGCAAATTATTACCGTTGCCTGCAAACCTTGCTGCTGCTGACCCAAGAGCCAGATCGCGAACCAATGCAATATCACAGTGCCTTTGTGAAAATGTATGGTCAGGAAGCGGTAGATGCGGCATCTGCAGCATTAGCTGGTGAAGAGCGCTTTAATGGCCTGTTCAGTGTGGATGAAGATTTGAAAGCTCTGCCAGCGCATCAGGCGCTGCTCGGTGCCTACGCCAAGTTACAAGCGGCTAAACGCCGTTATTGGACTAAAGGCGCATAAGCTCCATCAGGTAAAGCGGCAAATGTCGCTTTACCTCTTTTTATGTTTTAGTTTTTACGCCTTGATTCTGCCCTTCTATTTATTACTGCAATTATTCCTGACGAAAATAAATACAAATCACCAGAGACAATAATTGTTTTTGTCATAAAAAAACGTTATTTTCTGACGCCACTTCGGGTAAAAAACAGCACCTTTAAACAAACATTATTTGTTCACCAGATAAAATAGACAAAGAGGTGAATAAATAGTTAATTTTTAATGACGGTAAATAATAAAAATAGCTACAAACACTCTTTTTACTTAACGTTCTCAACGGCTTTAAAACAGGTCGCTCAAAATTTTTTGTAAATCTTAAAATATTTTTTCATATTAAAAATCAAATAGTTAACCTCATTAAGCACACATTTTGTGGTGTTTTAGAGCCAACTAAACTCGCGCAATATGATCCACATCAATTTTCACGCTATACTGCTTTGCTAGTATCTCGTTGTGCTTTATTAACCCTTAAGAGAGAGTTAGTGTGAAAGCTGACAACCCCTTCGATGCATTATTACCTGCGGCAATGGCTAAAGTAGCCGAAGATGCCGGTGTCTATAAAGCCACCAAGCATCCGCTAAAAACCTTTTATTTAGCGATTACTGCTGGTGTGTTTATTTCAATTGCGTTTGTTTTTTATATTACAGCGACTACCGGAACTGCAGGCGTGCCTTTCGGCTTTGCCAAGTTAGTAGGTGGTATTTGTTTCTCCCTGGGGCTAATGTTAGTGGTGGTATGTGGCGGTGACCTTTTCACTTCTACCGTGCTCACAACTGTCGCCAAAGCCAGTGGCCGTATTACTTGGCGTCAACTGGGTTGTAACTGGGTTAATGTCTATGTTGGGAACCTGGTCGGTGCGCTATTCTTTGTGTGCCTTATTTGGTTCGCAGGCCAATATACTGTGGCAAATGGTCAATGGGGTTTGAATGTTTTACAAACCGCCGACCACAAATTGCACCATACTTTTATTGAAGCAGTATGTTTGGGTATTTTGGCTAACTTAATGGTCTGCCTGGCGGTTTGGATGAGTTACTCCGGCCGTACCATAATGGACAAGATGTTCGCGATGATTTTACCGGTGGGAATGTTTGTTGCCAGCGGCTTTGAGCATAGCATCGCAAATATGTTTATGATCCCTATGGGTATTGTGATTAAAAACTTCGCTTCGCCTGAGTTTTGGCAATCCATAGGAGCAGCACCTGAGCAATTTGCTCACTTAACCGTAAGTAACTTTATTATTGATAACCTGATCCCAGTCACTATCGGTAACATCATTGGTGGCGGATTATTGGTAGGTTTGACTTACTGGGTAATTTATCTGCGCGGTGACCAGCAGCACTAAGTGTGGCCGCACACGGTTTTCGAAGAAATTCACATTAAAAGGTAGATGCATTATGACCGAACTTAATGAAAAATTGGCCAAAGCATGGCAAGGTTTTACCAAAGGTGATTGGCAGAACGAAGTAAACGTTCGTGACTTCATCCAGAAAAACTACACTCCTTATGAAGGCGATGAGTCCTTCCTTGCCAGCTCTACCGAAGCGACCGACAAGCTGTGGGCGCAAGTTATGGAAGGTATCAAACTGGAAAACCGCACCCATGCGCCAGTTGATTTCGATACCGACGTAGCAGCGACCATCACCTCCCATGATGCTGGCTACATCAACAAAGATCTGGAAACCATCGTTGGTTTGCAGACTGAAAAACCATTGAAACGTGCCCTGATCCCATTCGGCGGCATCAAAATGGTAGAAGGCTCTTGCAAAGTTTACGGCCGTGAACTTGACCCGCAACTGAAAAAAGTCTTCACCGACTACCGTAAAACACACAACCAAGGTGTGTTCGACGTTTATACCAAAGATATCCTGAACTGCCGTAAATCTGGGGTACTGACTGGTTTGCCAGATGCTTATGGCCGTGGCCGTATCATCGGTGACTATCGTCGCGTAGCCGTTTACGGTATCGACTACCTGATGAAAGACAAACTGGCTCAGTTCAACTCTCTGCAGGATGATCTGGAAAACGGTAAAGACCTGGAAATGACTATCCAGCTGCGCGAAGAAATTGCTGAACAGCATCGTGCTCTGGGTCAGATCAAAGAAATGGCAGCCAAATATGGTTGTGATATCTCCGGTCCTGCGACTAATGCCCGTGAAGCTGTACAGTGGACTTACTTCGGCTATCTGGCTGCGGTTAAATCCCAGAACGGCGCTGCAATGTCCTTCGGTCGTGTTTCTACCTTCCTTGACGTTTACATCGAACGTGACATGAAAGAAGGTAAACTGACTGAAATCGAAGCTCAGGAACTGATTGACCATTTGGTTATGAAACTGCGTATGGTTCGCTTCCTGCGTACTCCTGAATACGATGAGCTGTTCTCTGGTGACCCAATCTGGGCAACTGAGTCCCTGGCTGGTATGGGCGTTGATGGTCGTACTCTGGTCACTAAAACCAGCTTCCGCTTCCTGAACACCCTGTACACCATGGGGCCGTCTCCAGAGCCGAACATGACTATTCTGTGGTCAGAAAAACTGCCACTGAACTTCAAAAAATATGCAGCTAAAGTGTCTATCGATACTTCATCTGTACAGTACGAAAACGATGATCTGATGCGCCCTGACTTCAACAACGATGACTATGCCATCGCTTGTTGTGTTAGCCCGATGATTGTTGGTAAACAAATGCAGTTCTTCGGTGCCCGTGCCAACTTGGCGAAAACCATGTTGTATGCAATCAACGGCGGCGTTGACGAAAAACTGAAAATTCAGGTTGGCCCGAAAGAAGCGCCAATGATGGATGACGTGCTGGACTATGACAAAGTCATGGAACGCATGGACCACTTTATGGATTGGCTGGCTAAACAATACGTTACTGCGCTGAACATCATTCACTACATGCATGACAAGTACAGCTATGAAGCTGCGCTGATGGCACTGCATGACCGTGATGTTTATCGCACTATGGCGTGTGGTATCGCTGGTCTGTCTGTTGCAGCTGACTCACTGTCTGCTATCAAATATGCCAAAGTAAGCACCATTCGTGATGCTGATGGCCTGGCTGTTGACTTCAACATCGAAGGCGAATATCCACAATTTGGTAACAACGACTCACGCGTCGATGATATCGCTTGTGACCTGGTTGAGCGCTTCATGAAGAAAATTCAGAAGCTGCGTACTTACCGTGGTGCAGTAGCAACTCAGTCTGTACTGACCATTACCTCTAACGTGGTTTATGGTAAGAAAACCGGTAACACTCCAGATGGTCGCCGTGCTGGTGCTCCATTCGGTCCAGGTGCTAACCCAATGCACGGCCGTGACCAGAAAGGTGCTGTTGCCTCTCTGACCTCCGTTGCTAAACTGCCGTTTGCTTATGCGAAAGATGGTATTTCTTATACCTTCTCTATCGTGCCAAACGCGCTGGGTAAAGACGATGAAGTTCGTAAAGCTAACCTGGCAGGTCTGATGGATGGTTACTTCCATCACGAGTCGTCCATCGAAGGTGGTCAACACCTGAACGTGAACGTAATGAACCGTGAAATGCTGTTAGACGCGATGGAAAACCCGGAAAAATATCCGCAGTTGACTATCCGTGTGTCAGGTTACGCTGTTCGTTTCAACTCACTGACTAAAGAACAACAGCAGGATGTGATTACTCGTACCTTTACACAGTCGATATAATTCCCTGCCGCAGTAAAATGGCATAAACTTAAAGGCTCCACTTTAGTGGGGCCTTTATTCATCCAGCATTGGAGAAATCCTGCTATGTCAGTACTTGGTCGTATTCACTCATTCGAATCCTGTGGCACCGTTGACGGCCCAGGCATCCGATTTATCGTATTCTTCCAGGGCTGCTTGATGCGTTGCCTGTATTGCCATAACCGTGATACCTGGGATACCCACGGCGGTAAAGAAGTTACCGTTGAAGAATTAGTCAAAGAAGCCATCACCTATCGCCACTTTATGAATGCATCTGGCGGCGGCGTGACTGCCTCTGGTGGCGAAGCTATCTTGCAGGCCGAGTTTGTACGCGATTGGTTCCGCGCCTGTCATGAAGAAGGCATTCATACTTGCCTGGATACCAATGGCTTTGTGCGTCGTTATGATCCAGTGATTGATGAATTATTGGATGCCACAGATTTAGTGATGCTGGATTTAAAACAGATGGATGACAGCGTGCATCAGAATTTGGTCGGCGTATCCAATCACCGGACGCTGGAATTTGCTCGCTATCTGGCAAAACGTAACCAGAAAACCTGGGTTCGCTATGTGGTGGTACCGGGCTGGTCAGATGATGACAAATCAGCTCATATGTTGGGTGAGTTTACCCAGAACATGACCAATATAGAAAAAATCGAGTTGCTGCCTTACCACGAATTAGGTAAGCACAAATGGATTGCCATGGGCGAAGAATACAAGCTGGATGGCGTTAAACCACCATCCAAGGAAATTATGGATCGTGTAAAAGGCATTTTAGAAAGCTACGGTCACAAAGTTATCTACTAACTCAGTGACCGAGTAATTAATAGCGCCCCACTGATGCTCAAACTGTGCCGCCCTGCCGGATTACTCCGCTGGCGGCATTTTTTTGTCCACTACACTGCAGCGTAAGGCGTGTGCTGCTGGTCAGGTTTGCGCAATAACATCATTAAATAGACTAAAGCCACGCCAGCAATCATCACGAACAATAAATTATCCGAATAATGCTGCATTAACAGTGAAGTCATCGTCGGCCCAGCCAAGCTGCCGATGGTGTAACTCATCAATAATGCCTGATTCATCGCCACCAACTCATCAGCACTGGCTTTCTCACACGCCCACGCCATGGCTACCGGATAGAGGGTAAAACCAGCACACCCCAGAATAAACAGAGCCGGAGCCAAGGCATAGTTACCCAGAATAGCCACGCTACCAAGGATAACGACGAATACCTGAATGCGCAGCACCAGTAGCCGGCCATAGCGGTCTGCCATTTTACCTATCGGCCACTGCCCCACAATTCCCGAACTGACCAGCAGTGCCATCCACCACCCGACGCTCGCATCACTCATTCCTTGATGGGACAAATACAGCGGTAACAACCCATAGAGCGAACCTAATAACACACCTGAGATAATGCAGCCATTAATCCCCAGACGCGCGCTACGACGCTTCAGCATCGGCCAAACGGCAACATGTGATGATTCACTATCACCTTGATGCGAGAAATGGGCAAATAGCAGTGGCAACATCGCCGTAATCACCAACGCACTGACCCAAGGGATAACGTTAAGTAATTGTGTGGAGACGATGCCCAAGAGGAGTTGCCCGGTGACGGTCCCGAGATAGTAAACCATCATGTAAGCCGCCAGCAGTTGTCCGCGATTGATTAATGTGCCACTGCGCAGTAATGCGCTCTCGACAATAACCCAAATCAGCGCGCAGGCCACCCCGGCAAAAAAACGCCACCCCAGCCAGCTCCAAAAGTCGACCGACAGCATCAGCCCACAAGTCGCTAGCGCAAATAAAATACAGGAGTAATGGTAGCTACGATTAAAGCCAAGGCGCTGAATAAATCGCCCGGCAATTAATGTCCCGACAAGATTCCCGGTAAAATATGATGAGCTCACCATCCCCACTTGCCAGGTTGGCAGCTGTTGATGGGATAACCATAAGGGAACTAATGTATTTAAAACCGCGATAGAAATCGTAAACAGCAAAAGCCCACAGAGCAGAAGCAGCACTGGGCGAGAATATGCGGACATAATAAGACTGAAGCCATCGGGACAATGAAAGTGAGCGCATCATGCCACTGGCGATAAAAAAGTCAATTACCTCGCGGGAGGGGATAGCACAATATGTTGCTTAGCAGCATCTACAGCACTAAATCAAAACGCTGGCGGTCATTATAAAAAGAAAAAGCGCCCGCAGGCGCTTTTAGATTAATAACAAGTTTCAGGCAACTAATTCACCTGGTTTATTAACCGATAAATTCTAATCCACCCATATATGGGCGTAAGACTTCTGGCACTTGGATTCGGCCATCAGCCTGCTGGTAGTTTTCCAGCACTGCAACCAAGGTACGCCCAACAGCCAAACCAGAACCATTCAGGGTATGAACCAAACGGGTTTTTCTGTCAGTCTTGTTGCGGCAACGAGCTTGCATACGGCGCGCCTGGAAATCCCACATGTTAGAACATGAAGAAATTTCGCGGTAAGTGTTCTGCGCTGGCAGCCATACTTCCAAATCGTAAGTCTTGCTGGAACCAAAGCCCATATCACCAGTACACAGCAGCACTTTACGGTAAGGCAATTCCAGTAATTGCAGAACTTTCTCTGCATGACCGGTTAGCTCTTCCAGCGCCGCCATTGAATCTTCCGGGCGAGTTATCTGCACCATTTCAACTTTGTCGAACTGATGCATACGGATCAAGCCACGAGTATCACGACCATAAGAACCCGCTTCAGAACGGAAGCAAGGTGTATGAGCGGTCATTTTCAATGGCAAGGATTCTTCTTCCAGAATCTCGTCACGCACCAAGTTAGTCACCGGGACTTCGGCAGTTGGAATCAGCGCATAGTTGCTGCTGTCTGACTCTTCTTCCAGTGGCTTGGTGTGGAACAAATCACCACCAAACTTAGGCAATTGGCCGGTTCCGTACAATGTTGCATGGTTTACCAGATAAGGGACGTAAGTTTCCAGATAGCCGTGTTTCTCAGTGTGCAGATCCAGCATGAATTGCGCTAACGCGCGGTGCATACGGGCAATTTGCCCTTTCATCACCACAAAGCGCGCGCCAGTCAGTTTCACTGCTGCTGCGAAATCAAGGCCACCGGCCATTTCGCCCAGAGAAACATGGTCTCTTACTTCAAAGTCATACTTGCGAGGCTCGCCCCAACGACTGACTTCAACGTTATCGTTTTCATCTCTGCCCACGGGAACAGAATCATCAGGCAAGTTAGGAATAGACAATGCCAGATCACGGATTTCGTTTTGCAACTTGTCCAGCTCGGCCTTAGCGGCATCCAGCTTTTCACCCAGCACATTCACTTCCAGACGTAATGGTTCGATATCTTCGCCACGCGCCTTGGCCGCGCCAATCATTTTCGATCGGGAGTTACGTTCTGCCTGCAGACTTTCTGTTTCAACCTGTAAAACTTTGCGGCGCTCTTCTTGTTGGCGCAACATTTCAACATCAAGTTTAAAACCTCTGCGAGCCAGTTTTTCGGCAACTGCGTCTAGCTCATTGCGCAGCATATTGGGATCGAGCATGCTAGTCCTGTGCTTGTAGTTATTGATAAATAGTTGTGAAAGGAGAAATTAACGACGTAAGTGGTGTAAACAGCCACTTACAAAGTATTTATAGCGCTAACCTTACCGCAACAGCAAGGCTAGCGGTAGCGTTTTATCGGGCTATTTTGATCCTGCTCAGCCAACCATGCCAGCTTTTCACCGATTTTCCCCTCCAGACCTCGAGATGACGGAGAATAGTAGCGAGTAGCAGCCATTTCTGGTGGAAAATAGTTCTCACCAGCGGCATAAGCATGCTGTTCATCATGAGCATAGCGGTACTCAGCACCCAGCCCCATCTCTTTCATGAGTTTGGTCGGGGCATTACGCAGATGTTCCGGTACATCAAAATCTGGCTTCTCACGCGCGTCCTGCATTGCCGCTTTAAACGCGGTATAAACAGCATTACTTTTCGGTGCACAGGCCAAATAAACAATCGCCTGAGCAATCGCTCGCTCACCTTCCGCCGGGCCAACACGGGTAAAACAGTCCCAAGCAGATATCGCCACTTGCATGGCTCGCGGATCGGCATTGCCGATATCTTCGGAGGCAATAGCCAATAAGCGCCGGGCGACATAGAGTGGATCGCCACCCGCAGTGATAATGCGCGCATACCAATATAAAGCCGCATCAGGCGCAGAACCGCGGATAGACTTATGCACAGCCGAAATAAGATCGTAATAACGATCGCCTTTGTTATCGAAGCGGGCGCTGCGCTCACCTGAAACTTCTTTTAGCAAATCCGGGGTCAGTACTCGTACCCCATTGGCATCTATTTCCGCCATATCTGCCATCATTTCAAGGCTATTCAACGCGCGGCGGGCATCTCCACCCACTAATTCAGACATCATACGGCGAGTTTCATCGGGCAGCTTTATATTCTGCCCGCCATAACCACGGCTGCTGTCGGACATCGCCTGATCGATAACTTTTTCGATATCTGCAGCAGTTAATGCCTTCAGTAAATAAACTCGCGCTCTGGAGAGCAAAGCCGAATTCAGTTCAAACGATGGGTTTTCCGTGGTGGCACCAATAAAAGTGATAGTGCCATCTTCAATATGCGGTAAAAATGCATCTTGCTGACTTTTATTGAAGCGATGAACTTCATCGACAAACAAAATAGTTCGCCGGCCAGCATCGCGGTTTTGCCTTGCTCGCTCAATCGCTTCACGAATTTCTTTAATACCGGAGGTCACCGCGGAAATGCGCTCAACATCGGCCTGGCCATAGCGACCAATAATTTCTGCCAATGTCGTTTTGCCCGTTCCTGGCGGCCCCCAGAGGATCATCGAGTGTAATTGCCCGGCAACGATTGCCCGCGGTAACGGTTTACCCGGGGCCAGCAAATGTTGCTGACCAATATATTGTTCTAGCGTCAAAGGCCGCATACGCGCGGCCAATGGCTGAAACTCATTCTGGGAGAAATCGAGGGACATATTACTCACGCAAACCTCACTGCCGCTGGTCGTCCAGCGTCACACCTTTTGGTAGGGTAAATTTAAATTTGCTTGCATCGGCTGAGCTGTTTTGCTGACCTTTCAGCACATACGCGCTGCGCTGCCCATCTTGCTCAACTGCTGTAAAGCTTTTGATGGTGCCGGTTGGCGTCACCGTAATCGCAAATTGCTTCAGATTGCCGCTAGCACTTTTCGGCGTCAGCTCAAAATCGTCACCCTTCTGCTTCACATTGTACTGTTTCCAGTCATCTGGGTTATTGCGGGTGATCAGCATGAAAGGCGTATTGCCGGTAGCATTTTTCAGCCAAGTCGCCGTTGCCTGCTCAACAAATGGGTTATAGAACCATAAGGTTTCGCCATCAGAAATCAACACACTTTCATCCGGGGTCGTCATATGCCAGTTAAACAGATTTGGCCGTTTCACCCATAACTCACCTTCACCTTCTTGTACGGCTGCGCCATCTGAACTGGTAACTTTTTGCGAGAAGTTAGCATGGAAACTGTTCACTTTGCTCAGGCGACCTTGCAAGTCTGTACTGGCATCGGCCAGAACTGAACCCGAAATTAAACCTGACAACAGACAGCAAGCAATAAGCAGTTTTTTCATTACTCTAAATACCTTATAAGATTCATTGCACCCTAACCGGGCTGCCACAAAGGCGGATTCAGTAAGCGAATATATTGTCACTCTAAGCGCGATTTAAGTCCATGACCGGCAAACTGAATGCAGACTACAAACCTATTTTCGACCAACCCATGCACTTTAGCTGAAGCATTGCCTTTGCGTTAGCATATTAATCTGATAAATACCGGTTTTACGCTTCTTTGCATAAGGGCCGCAAAGCGGCCCCATTTATGTTAACGACGTCAAAGCAAGAAATTACTCGTGTGGCGGCGGAGCCAAAACTTCACGATTACCATTATGGCCCGGCGTACTCACAATCTGTTGAGCTTCCATCTGCTCAATGATACGCGCAGCGCGGTTATAACCGATACGGAATTGGCGCTGAACCCCGGAGATTGACGCACGACGTTTCTCCAGGACAAAGTTCACCGCTTGATCAAATAGCGGGTCCAGCTCTTCGTCGCTATCCAATCCAAGACTGCCGCCCTCACCGTCGTCACTCCCACTGAGAATGCTCTCAATATATTGTGGACGACCACGAGCTTTCCAATCATTAACCACGGCGTGTACTTCTTGGTCACGGACAAAAGCACCATGCACACGTACTGGAATTGAAGAGTTAGGTGCCATATACAGCATGTCACCCATTCCCAGTAGTGATTCGGCACCTCCCTGATCAAGGATAGTTCGCGAGTCAATTTTACTGGAGACGGTAAACGCGATGCGGGTTGGAATATTTGCCTTAATCAAACCGGTAATCACATCTACTGACGGACGCTGAGTTGCAAGAACCAAATGAATACCGGCGGCACGCGCCTTCTGTGCCAAACGGGCAATCAGCTCTTCAACCTTCTTGCCTACCGTCATCATCAGATCAGCAAATTCATCCACCATGACCACGATATAAGGCAATTTCACCAACATTGGCGGTGAAATGTCCATGCTATCGGATGGTTTCCAGAATGGATCTGGAATTGGCCGCCCCATAGCTTCGGCTTGAGCAACTCGTTCGTTGTACCCGGCAAGGTTACGGACACCCAAAGCCGACATCAGTTTATAGCGCCGTTCCATTTCACCGACACACCAGCGCAATGCATTCGCCGCATCCTTCATATCTGTCACGACTTCAGTTAACAGATGAGGAATGCCTTCATACACGGACAATTCCAGCATTTTCGGGTCAATCATGATAAAGCGCACATCGTCTGGCGTGGCTTTATATAAGATGCTGAGGATCATCGCGTTCACCCCAACCGATTTACCCGAGCCAGTGGTACCCGCTACCAACAAGTGCGGCATTTTGGCCAGATCGGCCACCACCGGTTGCCCGGCAATATCTTTACCCAGCACGATAGCCAGTGGTGAAGGATTATCACGGAATTTGGCGCAATCCAGCACTTCGCGCAAATATACAGTCTGGCGGTGTTTGTTTGGCAGCTCCAGACCGACATAAGGTTTACCTGGAATCACTTCAACCACACGCACCGCAATGGCAGACAGAGAACGTGCCAAATCGCGCGAAAGATTGGAAATGCGTGAAGCTTTAACACCCGGAGCTAAATCTAGCTCAAAGCGCGTAATCACTGGCCCCGGAGAAATACCCACCACTTCAGCTTTTACCCGGTAATCCCCTAACCGCGCCTCGACCAAACGAGCAGTTTGCTCCAACGCGAACATATCGACCGGCTCTTCTTCCGCTGGCGGAGAAGAGAGCAGATCAAGAGTCGGTAATGGCGTTGTCGGTTTAATAAGCGGCTGGTCATTACGCATCAGGAACGGATGAATCAAACTGTCCATTGCTGGCGTTGGTTGTACCGGTGCAACCGGTTGAACTGGCGCTGCGGGCTGAACAGGTGTTGCTTGCCCTGAATAAGCTTGCTGTGGCGCAGATGGCTGATAGGCCGAGGCCTGTTCAGGATAATCTGGTGCCAGCGTGCGGTGATCAACTACTGGCTGAGCAACCTCTTCAGTATACGGAGAAAGCGTAAACAACGGCTCACGCGGGCTCTCGTCGACGAGGTCTGCAACTGGCGAGAAGGTAAAAGCACTGCGCGTATTTACCGGCTGCATCTCTTCAGCACTCGTATTTTCAACAACATTAGTTGCGTGATTTTCAGTATGAACCTCACCATAACGATGCTGCTGTTGTGCTGCAAAGGCCTTCCGTAAAGCCGCCTCTTGCAAAGCCTGCTCGTCTTCAGGTTCAGGTGCCGAGAAAGCATTAATCCCTGTTTCTGATGCTTGCCCATACCGCTCTGATTGCTGTTCAGCAAAGGCTTTGCGCAAAATGGCCTGCTGCAATGCATCATCATCTTCCGATGCAGCCCCTGCATCAAACGGAGTCTCTGTTACTGACGGATTTTGGACACCCTCTTCATGCTGCTCGCGTTGCTCTTGTTCTGCCATACGCTGAGACGGCAATTTAATGCCATAGGATGCCAACTCACGCCGTGTTGGAATACGCACCGGGTTAGGCCGTGGCAACTCAGGGCCGATACCTTGTTTAATCTGAGAACTGCTATCGCTGGTCGCCGTAAATGCTGGCATAAACGTAGCAGCAGCTGCACTTGCCGCCACTATTCCAGAGGTAGATACCGGGCGATTTGTTGCTCCCATTGCGGCCAAACTATCACTATCAGTGCTCAGCCCAGGATTCATATAAGGAGTACTTTCCACCTGATCGCTATGACGTTGTGCCGCCGAGAAATCAAATGGCGAATGGCTTGCAGACGCTGCTGGCTTATCCCATGCCCCCAATTGAGGCTCTGGCCGCTCTGCGGGCGGCGCAACGTAGGTCGGCGCAGGAGATATCGCTTCTGGTGGAATTTCAAAAGAATAGAGTGGCGGTGTTACCATCACACTATCAGTTACAGGGATAGTACCGTGACTATGACCAATAACCGGTTCAATCGAATCCTCTGAGGAGATAGCAGATAATGGAGACAAGCCGCTATCATCGGTCGCACGTAATGTACTTAATAATGGGTCGTCGCTATTATTGATTCCTGCCGATAGCCCATCAGTTCGCGAAGCATTATCATGATTCTGTAGAGGATTAACTGGCGCGTCAGTCACTGACGGCGCAGAGAACAACACATCATCATCATCGGCATGAGCAGAGTTTGCCGCTAAGGCGGTTGCGGCAACCACACTCGCTGTAACAGCTTTATTCGGCTCTTGCTCGGCGGCGTTCACATCATCAATCTGATAATCGTCATCTTCGTCGTCATAACGCTCTTCACGACGTGAGCGATTCGTCATGAATGTCAATGATCCTAAGACTACTCCACCAATTTTCTCCGCGATGACTAACCATGACCAGCCAGTAAAGAGCGTCAGACCAACAGCCCAGATGCAAAGCAACGTCAGGGTCGCACCCACACCATTAAACCATGGCAACATTGCATTACTGAATAGACTGCCAATCACCCCGCCAGAGGCAAAGTAATAGAGGTCGTCAATATTTAATGCCGCTAGCCCACATGACGTTAAAATCAGGGCTAATGTGCCAATCAGGCGTAACGAAAGCGCAAAGTAATCAACATGTTCACTGGCATCACGCTGGCGGAATGCCGCCCAGCACAACATCACCATAATGGCGGGAATGGCATAAGCCAGCACACCGAAAGTGAAGAACAGCGTATCGGCCATCCAGGCACCAACACTTCCACCAAGATTATGGATAGGCTCGTGCCATGAGGTTTGGGACCAACTCGGGTCCGAAGGATTGAAACTAAGCAGCGCTGCCATCAGGTAGGCTGCCAATATCGTTACTATAATCAAAACAGCCTCAAGCAAACGACGCCCACTGCTGAGTTTTTTCAGAGTAACTTCTTTATCTTCTGTATATTCCTGGCTCAAGAAAGGCTCTCCAGGTTCCTGTTAATTGGTATGAGTAACAACGCCGAGAACCCTCCCGGCGTTGAAACTGTATGAATAAACAGGAGTGTAACCAAATTACTCAGGTTTTGCACCTGCCTGTTTACCGCGTTTTAATCACTAGGCGGTTACTCTGCTTCACTTCTTCCATGACCACATAGGTACGGGTGTCGTTCACGCCCGGCAGGCGAAGCAAGGTCTCACCGAGTAAAGTACGGTAAGCTGACATATCAGGTACACGGGTTTTCAACAAATAGTCGAAATCGCCGGAAACCAGGTGACACTCTTGAATTTCCTCAAGATTTTTTACAGCGGCATTAAATTGCTCAAATACATCCGGAGCGCCACGATTCAGAGTAATCTCAACGATAACCAGCAATGATGCATCCAAATACTGTGGATTAAGCAGTGCGGTATAACCATGAATGAAGCCCTGACGCTCTAAGCGGCGAACCCGTTCCAGACATGGTGTTGGTGACAACCCTACTCGTTTTGAAAGCTCGACGTTAGAGATGCGCCCATCCTTTTGCAATTCATTCAGGATGTTACGATCTATACGATCAAGCTCTTTCCCCGGGCGTTTTTTATTATCTATCATCTTATAGTCTCTCTTAATTTCCTTGAGTCTGCGACAGGCTCCAATCGTTAATCGATTTAGAACCTGCTGCAAACAACGACCCGCAGCCTGTTTTATGCAAATATATCAATACGTTGTTATCTCACACCCTGTCTGTCCAACTGTATGCGAGGTACTCGATGATTATTAGCGTTAAGGAAGAGATAGCGCATCACAAACAACCGCAAAAATTCCCCCCTGCAGTTGTTCGAGAACATACTCCACATGCCATCCAGTATTAATCGAAAACATTCCAGGGTTTTCGCTTGGTATCACTGACACCAAATCTGAAATTATGGCGCGCAGATAATTTCTTCTTCCTATGATGTTTTCGCAAATGCACAGCCGATTGTCAAAGTAAAAGAAGTTAAATCAGTGGAACGTGCCAGAATTAAAATCTCAACCCCCTGCGCTTACCTATTTTTTCACCGTTTATTTGCTATAAAATGGTGCAAATAGGCATATGAAAGATACGGGTGTTTTTTGATACAATCGGCTTGCAAGCCACATTTTTTATGGGGTTAAAGATTTTTAGCGCCATTTTGTTCATAACGTAAAAATCAATTTTGGTCTAATTTGCAATCCGCTTAAATTCTTTTACTGCCTAACTGTCGATTCTTAATACATTTAGTTTATTAAATAGGCATTACCTATCAAACAAATCGCTAACAACATTTTTGCCTGCTTTTTTTAATGATCGATTTTCCCTACAATCGCTAACATTGTCCGCCATTGTGGGAAAGAGGTATTCATGAGCACGGCTAAACATAGCAAATTGATTATTTTAGGTTCTGGCCCTGCGGGTTACACCGCGGCAGTTTATGCAGCACGCGCCAACCTGAAACCTGTATTGATTACCGGCATGGAAAAAGGCGGTCAGTTGACCACCACCACCGACGTAGAAAACTGGCCTGGCGACCCAGAGGGTCTGACTGGTCCTGCACTAATGGAGCGGATGCATGCCCATGCAGAAAAATTCGATACAGAAATCGTGTTCGACCATATCAACAAAGTTGATTTACAAAATCGCCCATTCCGCCTGTTTGGTGATGGCGCGGAATACACCTGTGATGCGCTGATTATCGCAACTGGCGCGTCTGCCCGCTATTTAGGGATGGAATCCGAAGAAGCCTTCAAAGGCAAAGGGGTTTCAGCCTGCGCAACTTGTGATGGCTTTTTCTATCGCAACCAGAAAGTCGCTGTAGTTGGTGGGGGTAATACCGCCGTTGAAGAAGCGCTGTATCTGGCAAATATCGCCGCCGAAGTTCATCTAATTCACCGCCGTGATAGTTTCCGTTCAGAGAAAATCCTCATCAGCCGCCTGATGGAAAAAGTGAAAAACAGCAACATCGTTTTGCACACTGACCGCACATTGGATGAAGTACTCGGTGATGACATGGGTGTAACCGGCGTGCGTCTGAAATCAACCAAAGGCAACGAGACCGAAGAGTTAGCGGTAGCGGGTATTTTCATTGCTATCGGCCATAGCCCTAACACCGCCATATTTGGCGACCAGTTAGCATTGGAAAATGGTTATATCAAAGTGCAGTCTGGTATTCAGGGTAATGCAACACAGACCTCGATTCCGGGTGTCTTCGCTGCGGGCGATGTGATGGACCATATCTATCGCCAAGCCATTACCTCAGCCGGTACTGGTTGTATGGCAGCACTGGATGCAGAGCGCTATTTGGATGGCTTAGTTAACGACAAATAACGCCATTGATAGTGGCATTGGACCTCGTACCAACGGGCAGCTGACACATAGGTGAGCTGCCCGTTTTTAATTTCTATTTTGCCCTTTATTTTTGTACCTCGTCATGTCAATGAAAAACAGCAAATTATTGATATCCACTAATGCGGCAACTATCACAAGCATTATGGTTTCACCTCATGGCATGACGAGGTAATATTGCCCCTCGCTGGTGTGCCACCTCTCATGGTGACAAACACTTTTTGATATTTTCCAGTACTCTGCGCAGACAAATTGCCCGATGAATAAAACACGACAGTATGAGTTGATTCGTTGGCTGAAAAAACAAAGCGCCCCCGCGCAACGTTGGCTCCGCCTGTCCATGTTACTTGGCCTCCTCAGTGGGTTATTAATTATCGCTCAGGCATGGTTATTGGCCACCTTGCTGCAATCGCTGATCATTGACAAAGTGCCCCGTGCGGCATTGCTCACTGACTTTTGGTTGCTGGCAGGAACCTTTGCCTTACGTGCAGTGATCAGTTGGTTACGCGAGCGAGTGGGGTTTATTTGTGGCATGAAGGTGCGGCAGCAAATCCGCAAAATGGTGCTGGACCGACTAGAACAACTGGGCCCTGCCTGGGTGAAAGGCAAACCTGCCGGAAGTTGGGCGACTATCATTCTGGAACAGATTGAAGATATGCAAGATTACTATTCTCGCTATCTGCCACAGATGTATTTAGCGGTCTTTATTCCAGTCCTGATTCTCATTGCTGTTTTCCCCATCAACTGGGTAGCAGGTTTAATTTTATTTGTTACAGCCCCGCTGATCCCTCTGTTTATGGCTTTGGTCGGCATGGGTGCTGCTGATGCCAATCGGCGCAATTTTGTGGCACTGGCTCGCTTAAGTGGTAACTTCCTCGACCGCTTACGTGGCTTGGACACTTTGCGGTTATTTAACCGCGCCAAAGCAGAAACTGATCAAATTCGTGACTCTTCAGAAGATTTCCGCCGTCGCACCATGGAAGTGCTGCGGATGGCCTTCCTTTCTTCGGCGGTATTAGAGTTTTTCGCGGCGATATCCATTGCAGTGGTTGCCGTTTATTTTGGTTTTTCCTACCTGGGAGAGCTGAATTTTGGTAGTTACGGTTTAGGTGTAACACTGTTTGCAGGTTTTCTGGTGCTAATTTTGGCACCTGAATTCTTCCAACCTTTGCGGGATTTGGGCACTTTCTATCATGCCAAAGCGCAAGCCGTCGGTGCCGCAGAGTCGTTAGTAACGTTTTTGAGTAGTGAAAGTGAGGCTATCGGCCAAGGTGATAAAGCTCTTAGTGGCATTGATGCCATTACTTTGGAGGCTAACGAGCTAGAAATTCTGGCTCCCAGCGGTACCCGCTTGGCTGGGCCACTCACCTTCTCCCTACCTGCCGGAAAACGAGTTGCCATTGTAGGCCTGAGTGGTGCGGGTAAAAGCTCATTACTTAACTTGCTACTAGGCTTTTTGCCCTATCGCGGCTCGTTAAAAGTCAACGGCGTAGAATTGCGTGAACTGGACCCACAAGCCTGGCGTGCTCAGTTAAGTTGGGTTGGCCAAAACCCACACTTGCCGGAACAAACGCTTGTCGCCAATATTTTGTTGGGGCAGCCTGACGCTGATGATAACCAACTGCAACTGGCTGTTGAACGCGCCTATATCAACGAGTTCCTTAACGACTTGCCACAAGGGCTAAATACCGAAGTCGGTGACCATTCAGCGCGGCTTTCTGTTGGGCAGGCTCAGCGAGTTGCTGTTGCCAGAGCACTACTGAATCCATGCCGTCTATTGCTACTGGATGAGCCTACCGCCAGCCTGGATGCCCATAGTGAGCAGTTGGTGATGAAGGCGCTAGAAGAAGCCTCCCGCCAGCAGACAACCCTGTTGGTCACCCATCAACTGGAAGATACCTTGGGATATGATCAAATTTGGGTAATGGATAACGGCCTTTTGATTCAACAAGGTGATTATTCAAGCTTAAGTCAATCCGCTGGCTCATTTGCCAATCTGCTGTCCCACCGCAGTGAGGAACTTTAATTATGCGCGTACTTCTCCCTTTTCTGGCGCTGTATCGCCGTCATTGGTTCCTGATTTGTCTGGGTATTGTACTGGCAATTATTACGCTGCTGGCCAGTATTGGCTTGCTCACGTTATCCGGTTGGTTCTTGGCAGGCACGGCCATTGCTGGTCCCGCAGGGTTATATACGTTTAACTATCTGTTACCGGCGGCGGGTGTGCGAGGGGCTGCAATTACCCGGACCGCAGGCCGCTATGCTGAGCGAGTGGTCAGTCATGACGCAACATTCCGTGTACTGGCGCATCTGCGGGTATTTGCATTCCAAAAGATCCTGCCGCTGTCCCCTGCGGGTATTGCTCGTTTTCGTCAAAGTGAGCTGTTAAACCGCCTAGTTGCCGATGTCGACACACTGGATCATCTCTATCTTCGGGTCATATCGCCGTTGGTGGCGGCCATTGTCATTATTGCTGCGGTGACTTTTGGCCTGAGCTATCTGGATGTCAATTTAGCCCTAACGTTGGGGGCCATTCTGCTTGGGTTGTTATTACTCGTACCCTTGATTTTCTACCGTGCTGGTCAGCCTATTGGCCGTGATTTGACCGACTTACGCGGCCTTTACCGGTCACAATTGACTTCTTGGCTACAAGGCCAGGCTGAATTGCTGGTGTTCGGTGCATTACATCGCTTCCGCGTCTCTTTGGAGAGTATTGAACAGCACTGGATGAGCCGCCAAAAACAGCAAGCCTCTTTGGCTGGGTTAGCGCAGGCCCTAATGATTCTGGCTTCCGGTCTGACTGTAACATTGATTTTATGGCTCGCCGCCGCAGGGATTGGTGGGGATAGTCAGCCTGGCGCATTACTGGCGCTGTTTGTTTTCACCTCTTTAGCGGCATTTGAAGCCCTATTGCCAGTAGCCGGTGCTTTCCAACACTTGGGGCAAGTGATTGCCTCTGCAACCCGTGTTGGTCAGCTAATGGAACAAAAGCCTGAAGTGACATTCCCGACCAGTGGTCCAGCACCAACCTCACAGGTGGCGCTAGAAGTGACAGGGTTGAGTTTTACCTACCCACAGCAACCCTTACCTGTTTTGCAGAATATATCGCTGTCACTGACCGCAGGAGAGCATATTGCGCTATTGGGTCGCACCGGTTGTGGTAAATCCACACTGTTGCAGTTATTAACCCGAGCCTGGGATGCCAATCAGGGCGTTATCACCCTCAATGGGAAATCATTAGCCAGCTATGATGAAGCCACATTGCGCCAAATGATGACAGTCGTCAGCCAGCGGGTGCATATTTTCAGCAGCACCTTGCGCGAGAACCTGCTACTAGCCTGCCCTGATGCATCAGATGCGCAGCTAAAAAATGTGCTGCAACAAGTGGGGTTAGCCAACTTGCTGGATAACAACGAAGGGCTAAATGCCTGGATGGGAGATGGCGGGCGGCCATTATCCGGTGGTGAGCAACGGCGTTTAGGTATTGCTCGTGCCCTACTGCATCCGGCCCCGCTTTTGCTGCTTGATGAACCTACCGAAGGTTTGGATGCTGAAACCGAACAACAAATTCTGACGCTATTGCGCCAACATTGTCAGCAGAAAAGCCTGATTATTGTCACTCATCGCTTGTATGGGCTGGAATATATGGATCGAATCTGTGTAATGGATGGCGGGCAGATAGTCGAGCAAGGTGATCATCAAAGTTTGCTACAGAACAAAGGCCGTTATTACCAATTCCATCAACGGCATTAAGACAAATTCATCAGCGGTATTAATGCAAAGGTGACCAGTGTGAGCGCCAATTGAATACAGGCAGATAATCGGCAAATTTGCAGCTAATATTAAGTAAAGCTGCTGAAACCAAAGCAGTATTATTTGTTATTGATGATTATACCCAGAGTGATAGTAGTTGCAGGTAGGTTGCTAGTGAACACTCCTGCAACATCGAACATGAAGGATATGGGCCTGTAAACGTCACCAAGGGGATTTATGCGCATCACACAGCTCTCATCTCAATCATTCGCGTTCCCCTCACCTGAGCTGGCTCTGCGCGAACCAAACGGGTTGCTGGCTCTCGGGGGGGATCTATCCGCACCTCGTTTACTGGCAGCTTACCAGCGAGGGATTTTTCCCTGGTTCAGTCCCGGAGAGATGATTTTATGGTGGTCTCCTGATCCTCGAGCCGTATTATTTCCAGAAGATTTGCATATCAGCCGGAGTATGCGGCGTTTTCTGCGTCGTTGCCCTTACCATTTTACCCTTAATCATGCTTTTGAAGATGTCGTCCGCGCCTGTGCCTCGCAACGTGATGAGGGAACCTGGATTGGTGACGATGTGCAACAAGCTTATTGCCAGCTACATGCTTTGGGTCATGCTCACTCGGTAGAAGTTTGGTTGGAAAATGAACTGGTTGGTGGTTTATATGGAATTGCAGTGGGCTCACTGTTTTGTGGTGAATCCATGTTTAGCCGGGCTGACAATGCTTCAAAAAGCGCATTAATGGTTTTTTGTCATCATTTTACCCATCATGGTGGAGAACTGATTGACTGTCAGGTCCTCAACGCTCACACTGCGTCGCTGGGTGCAATTGAGATCCCACGCAACTTTTTTTTGCAGCAGTTGAGTCAACTCCAGTTTAGTCCACTACCGGCTGAATGCTGGTTACCGCAATCGTTGAATTTTTCATCCGCGATGCAGTAAAGCTCAACCGTTGAAAAGAACCCCACATTAGGCTTTATCCCCTCTTACCGGCAGACTAATTTTGCTGAAATGGTGCGATGACCGCCAACACTTCTTTACATAATGTGGGTTTTTCGGCATTATCTTGCCGGTTAAAAACTAAGGTAGTTACACCTAGAGGATTCGATGGCCAAAGAAGACAATATTGAAATGCAGGGCACCGTTCTTGATACGCTGCCGAACACCATGTTCCGCGTTGAATTGGAAAACGGGCACGTGGTAACCGCTCATATCTCCGGTAAAATGCGTAAAAACTATATCCGCATCCTGACGGGTGACAAAGTCACTGTAGAGCTGACCCCGTACGACCTGAGCAAAGGCCGCATTGTCTTCCGTAGCCGTTAATCGGCTAAACTGTCGCAAGTCAACGACCTGCGAGCTCTGAGGATGTAGTCCCCCTCCGGCGCCCTTCCTATTATGGTAAGGGCGTTTTGCGTTTTCTTTTATTTGTCGGCTTAGTATTTGTCGATTGAGTGCAGTTGGCTCATCGCATAAATTATTTATCGAACAAACAAAAGTAAAATGTGCAAAAAAATAAAAAGGGCGATAGCTAAATTAGCTTATCGCCCTTTATTTTTCTTAACATCAAACTATCGCAGTATTAGCTGCTCACTGACTTAATGAACCGCACCTTCAGTTTTGCGTTTTTGCGCACTCTGAAACTCATAAGCCAGTTGTTGTTTTTCTTTATCCAGCCCAACAGTGACTGAGCCACCATCAACCAGAGAACCGAACAGCAGCTCGTTAGCTAGTGGTTTCTTCAGATTTTCCTGAATCACTCGCGCCATTGGTCGTGCGCCCATCGCCTTGTCATAGCCTTTATCAGACAGCCAATTACGTGCTTCTTCACTGACTTCCAGTGACACACCTTTAGCATCTAATTGCGCCTGCAATTCAACGATAAACTTATCGACCACTTGCTGGATAACGGCAGGTGACAAGTGGTTGAACCAAATGATGTTATCCAGCCGGTTACGGAACTCCGGTGTAAACACTTTTTTGATCTCTTCCAGCGCGTCAGTGCTGTTGTCCTGCTGTTTAAAGCCAATAGAAGTACGCTGAGTTTCCCGCACACCGGCATTGGTGGTCATCACCAGAATGACGTTACGGAAATCAGCTTTACGCCCATTGTTATCCGTCAGAGTCCCATTATCCATGACCTGCAATAACAGGTTAAACACATCCGGGTGGGCTTTCTCAATTTCATCCAGCAGCAGAACGGCATGCGGATGCTTGATAACCGCGTCGGTCAGCAGACCGCCTTGGTCGTAGCCAACATAGCCCGGAGGTGCACCAATCAGCCGGCTAACGGTGTGGCGCTCCATATATTCGGACATATCAAAGCGCAGCAGTTCGATATCCAGCGCTTTAGCCAATTGCACGGTCACTTCTGTCTTACCCACCCCTGTAGGGCCAGCAAACAGGAAGGAGCCAACCGGCTTATGCTCATGGCCCAAGCCCGCACGACTCATCTTGATGGCCTCAGACAGCGCCTCGATGGCCTTATCCTGGCCGAACACCAACATATTCAGGCGGTCGCTCAAGTTTTTCAGCACATCACGGTCACTGGCCGATACTGTTTTTTCCGGAATACGGGCAATACGCGCCACCACGGATTCAATATCCGACACATTGACGGTTTTTTTACGTTTGTTAACTGGCATCAAACGACTACGTGCGCCAGCTTCATCAATCACATCAATGGCTTTATCTGGCAGGTGACGGTCATTAATATACTTAACCGACAACTCCACTGCCGCACGTATCGCTTTCGCGGTATAACGTACGTCATGATGCGCTTCATATTTCGGCTTCAAGCCGTTGATAATCTGCACAGTTTCTTCTGGTGTTGGCTCAGTAATATCAATTTTCTGGAAGCGTCGTGCCAGAGCACGATCTTTTTCGAAGATATTGCTGAACTCCTGGTAAGTCGTGGAGCCAATAACCCGAATCTTGCCACTGGAAAGCAGTGGTTTGATTAAGTTAGCGGCATCGACCTGCCCACCAGACGCGGCCCCTGCCCCGATGATAGTGTGAATTTCATCGATAAACAGAATGCTGTCTTTGTCATTTTCCAACTGTTTCAGCAGCGCCTTGAAGCGTTTTTCAAAATCGCCACGATATTTGGTGCCAGCCAGCAGTGAACCTATATCCAATGAATATAATGTGCATTCTGACATCACTTCAGGGACATCGCCCTGCACGATCCGCCAAGCCAGACCTTCCGCGATAGCGGTTTTACCGACACCGGACTCCCCCACCAGCAGCGGGTTATTTTTACGACGACGGCACAATACCTGAATGGTTCGTTCCAGCTCTTTCTCGCGACCAATAAGCGGGTCAATGCCGCCAACGCGGGCCAGTTGATTCAGATTGGTGGTGAAGTTTTCCATACGGTCTTCCCCTCCTGCCTGCTCTTCATTCACCGGATTTTCTGCATTCGGTGCCTGACCCGGCTCGTCCTTACGGGCGCCGTGGGAAATAAAGTTCACTACATCCAGACGGCTGACATCATGCTTACGCAGCAGGTAGGCCGCCTGGGATTCTTGTTCACTGAAGATGGCGACCAACACGTTGGCACCAGAAACTTCATTGCGCCCTGATGATTGGACATGGAAGACCGCACGTTGTAACACGCGCTGGAAACTGAGCGTCGGCTGGGTGTCGCGCTCTTCTTCACTCGCAGGTAATGTTGGTGTGGTTTGTTCGATAAACGCTTCCAGTTCCTGGCGTAATGCCACCAGGTCAACCGTACACGCCTCCAGCGCTTCCCGCGCGGCTGGATTGCTTAGCAATGCCAGCAATAGGTGCTCCACGGTCATAAACTCGTGTCTGTGCTCACGCGCTCTGGCGAAAGCCATGTTGAGACTGAGTTCAAGTTCTTGATTGAGCATAGGCACCTCCCAATAATTGCCTTAATCAGGCTTTTTCCAGCGTACAAAGCAACGGATGCTCGTTCTCCCTGGCGTATTGATTTACATGTGCGACTTTGGTCTCTGCAACTTCGGCAGTAAAAACACCACAAATCGCCTTTCCTTGATAATGCACATTGAGCATCAGTTGTGTTGCACGTTCAATATCATAAGAAAAGAACTTTTGCAGAACGTCAATCACAAATTCCATCGGTGTGTAATCGTCGTTGTTAAGTATAACTTTATACATAGACGGCGGTTTGAGCGCCTCGATTTGTTTATCTTTGACTAAATGTTCAAAATTCAGCCAGTCGTTGTTCTTGCCCATTGCCTGCCCATCGTTTTACTGAACCACACAGGAGCAACATCTCACTCCGGTTATAAGACCATTTCATGCAGATATCTATTATTATTTTATCATCACTTATGTCATAACGCCGCTCGAGAAAAAAGTAAGGGTATTGACGTTAAGAACGATTAAATTGTACCCAAATAAATACAATAGCGTTAGCTACATCAAACTTTGAAGAACTGCCCGGCTCTGACAAAAGCCGTCCCCTTGACGTTAAGGCCATTTCCACTAGAGTGTATTTTCGTGAGCTGTTGGAGTTTTAACCAATTCGCGCTCACTTTAACCAGTGATTACCTCATCTCGAACTAAAATAGCCTTGCGAGGAACGTAGAAGTATGGAGACGGGTACTGTTAAATGGTTCAACAATGCCAAAGGTTTTGGCTTTATTTGCCCTGAGGGCGGCGGCGAAGATATCTTCGCTCACTATTCAACTATACAGATGGATGGCTACCGAACGTTAAAAGCGGGTCAGATGGTTAACTTTGATGTCCATCAGGGACCAAAGGGCAATCACGCCAGCCTAATTGTTCCACTCGGGTTAGATGTGGTATTGCAAGAAGCCATACCGCAGGAACTGGCTGCATTAGCCTGACACCACGCACTTCTCTGCCTGCTTATCTCGGCATACCATCACCTAAAACATTCTGGTGCCAAAGGTATTTCCAAGGCGGGTTGTTGCAGCCCTACATCGGTGACAATTCAAAACATCTGTTCAAAATGCCAGCCCAGTTGCGACTGGCATTTTTCTTTGTTGTCTTCCTATTATGCGGCCAAAGTCGTCAATATCAACCCTTGACTCAGTGCCAATTATTCACGCGCCAATGCATCAATAGGATTTAACCGGGCAGCACTGCGGGCCGGTAGATAGCCAAACACCACCCCTATCACCGTTGAGCACAGGAATGCGCTGAATAGTGCCATTGGTGGGAAAGCAATTTGCCAGTTAGGTAAAAACATTTCCACAATCAAACCAATAGCAAAGGATAGCGAAATACCGAGCGCGCCACCGACCAGACAAACCAGTATCGCCTCAATTAAAAATTGCTGCATAACATCACTGGAACGCGCGCCCACGGCCATGCGGATACCGATTTCTCGCGTACGTTCGGTCACCGACACCAGCATAATATTCATCACACCAATCCCACCGACCACCAGCGAAATTACCGCCACCAATGTCAGGAACAGTTGCATGGTTCGGGTGGTTTTCTCTGCCGTTTGCAGCAAGCTATCCATGTTGTAGGTGAATATGTCTTTCTTGCCATGACGCATGGTCAATAACCGGACCAACTGCTGTTCAGCCTCCTTACTGCTATAACCCTCTTTGATGCGGATAGTGATCGAGTCAAAATAGGAGCGCCCCATCAGGCGGCTCGCCATGGTGCTGTAAGGGACCCATACCCGCAGCGCTTTGCTGCTACCGAACATCGATTGCTTTTCCTCCACCACACCCACAACCGTTGCGGGCATGTTGCCAATCAATATCACCTGCCCAACAACCTCTTTGAGGTGAGGAAACAGGCGGCGCTGAGTATTACGGTCAATAACCACCACTTGCGACTGGCGCTCAACCTGTTCGCTGGTGATAGGGGTTCCTTGTTCGAGTTTCATGCCATACACCCGAAAATATTGCTCACTCACCCCAGACACACTGGCGGCGACATCAATATTGCCATAACGCAGCCGCATACTGCCGGCGATTGTCGGGGATACCGCACTGACGTAAGACTGCGCTTTCAGCGCCACCATATCGTCATAAACCAATGCTTGCCGAGTGCTGGGGTCATCATCGCCAAAATCTTTGCCCGGATAGACATCAATGGTATTGGTGCCAATTGCTCGAATATCCGCCAGCACCAGCTGTTTAGCGGCGTCCCCGACCACCAATATCGAAACCACCGAAGCAATACCAATAATGATGCCCAACATGGTCAGCGCGGTACGCATTTTATTGGCCGACATCGCACGCCAGGCCATCAATAGTGCCTCACGGAAACGGCCGACTAACTGCTGCCATGATGGTGCCGGTGGCGTCAGACTAATAGCCGCTGAAGCCGCGGCAGTTGCCACTGTTTTTGAGCCAGAGTCAGCCATGATGCGGCCATCTTTGATCTCAATAATTCGCTCGGCCTGAGCCGCAACAGTCGGGTCATGGGTCACAATAATCACGGTGTGCCCCTGCTGTTGTAGCTGTTTCAAGATGGCCATCACTTCAACACTGGAATGGCTATCCAGTGCGCCAGTTGGTTCATCGGCAAGAATCACCTGCCCGCCATTCATTAAAGCACGAGCAATACTGACGCGCTGTTGCTGCCCACCAGACAGTTGATTGGGCTGATAACTGACACGCTCACCCAGCCCTAGCCGGGTTAATAGCATGTTCGCCCGCTCACGGCGCTCATTTTTGCCGACACCAGCATAGACCGCCGGGACTTCCACATTGTGGGCGGCGCTAAGATGAGGCAACAGGTGATAGCGCTGGAAAATAAAGCCAAAATGCTCACGGCGCAGTGCTGCCAGCGCATCGTTATCTAATACGGCAACATCTTGACCTGCGACACGGTAAACACCGGCACTCGGCTTATCCAGACAGCCAAGAATGTTCATCAGCGTGGATTTACCTGAGCCGGAAGCCCCAATAATGGCCACCAGTTCGCCGGCATTTATCGTGAGTGAGACATCCTGCAATACATCAACCGTTTCTTCGCCGGACTGATAGCTGCGACGGATGCCTTTTAATTCAAGCAATGCCGTCATTATGCTTCCTCCGCGCCGCCGCGGCTCACGATGACTTCCTCACCCACGTTTAACCCCGAAATCACCTGCGCATCAACGTTATTACGGATGCCAATCGTCACTTCGCGTTTCTCTTCTTTACCCTCTTTCAGTACCGCAATCTGGTAACGATTAATTCCCAATTCATCACCTAATGCCGATAATGGGATAACCATAGCCTGCGGAACATTCGCGAGCTGGATTGACACTTGCGCAGTCATTTGCAGCCGTAATAGCCGATCCGGGTTCGGCACTTCAAAACGCGCCGAATAGAAAATCGCGTCATTCACTTTTTCGGGCGTGGGTTGGATATCTTTTAACACTCCATCAAAGTGCTTGCCGGGATCACCCAACACGGTGAATGAAGCTTTCATGCCGGGTTTAAGGTGAATAACGTCGGCTTCAGAAACCTGCGCGTTAACCAGCATGGTGCTCATATCTGCCAACGTCAGAATATTCGGTGCTTGCTGCGCGGCGATCACGGTCTGGCCTTGCAAGGTGGTGATTTGCACCACATCGCCATCCATTGGAGCCGAAATCTTGGTGTAATCCAGATTGATGTTGGCCGTATCCAGGCTGGCTTTGGTCTTATTGATTTGCGCTTTAATGGTCTCAACTTGCGCTTTTTTCACGGCCAATGTAGTGCTGGCTTGATCCAGATCCTGGCGTGAAACGGCCTGCAATTTTGCCAGCTCCTGCTGGCGACGCAGGGTCACCTCAGCCAATTGTTGCTCAGCCTTTGCCTGCCCTAGTTGGGCGTTCAGATCCTGTAATGTGGCTTCAACTTCTTTAATTTGGTTCTGAGCCTGTTGCGGGTCAATCATCGCCAGCAGTTGCCCTTGCTTAACTTGGTCGCCAATTTCCACATACAGTTTTTCCAACTGACCACTCACCTGAGCACCCACATCAACTTTGCGGACAGCATCGAGTTTGCCGGTTGCCAGCACATTTTGTTGCAGGTCACGATGGGCCACTTTCACGGTTTGAAATTGCACCGGTGCAGGTGCCATTAGGTGCCGAATAATGAAAAAGCCACCGATAACTAACGCAGCAATTGCGGCAAACCATCGGCGCTGACTTCTACTTAACTGCATCAAAGCAATTACCTTCCTTAATTGTAAATGACCAACTCGTTGAAAATAACATCAGAAATTCTCATTTAACTAAACCAAATATCAATGCCTACCGGGCAACAGGCGGAATCTAAGATGTATTGAGACTCTGTTTAGTTCCCATTTGTTTCAATAGCGCCAGAAATACATTGATATAACGGATTTAATCATGCAAAACATAAAGAATACCGTATTAATCCCTAATAATATTAACCGCTGGGGGTTAATTGCATTGCTATTCAAAGGTCATCAAGCACTCGGTGGTTCATGGAAAGAATTACAGTTTCGGCTTAAATTTATTGCCCGGGCCTTAATCTGCCCAAAGCTGACCTTTAACTTACTCGGCGTGCTGGTGAAGCAGCCGCTACTCAACAGCATACTTCGCGCTCAACCTGATTTACCCTGTAAATTGCATCGCCCTTATCTGGCGAACACACTCAATAATCGCCAGAAACTGGGGGTATTACAGGACCATTTCAAGCTGATCAATCAATGTATGCCTGAATCATTACGCCGCAACTTTTTACATCATTCGCCTTATAAACTGACTGAGCTAATTGGCAAAAATGATGAAAAGTATTCTCTTTATTTGGGTAGTTTTCCAAAACTCAATAAAGAGGGCGAAATTACGCTGATGCTGGCTAATGAGCAACAACAAACACTGGCACTGCTGACTTTCAGCCTATTTTATTATCAAAACCAAAAAACCTTGTTTATTGGTGGCTTACAAGGTGCAGATAATGAAACTCCGCACCACGAAATTCACAGCAGCACCAAAGCCTGCCATGGGTTGTTTCCCAAACGTCTGGTTTTGGAGGCCACTTGCTGCCTGGCAGAGCTGATGGAAATAACACATATTATTGCCGTAGGTAATGCCACCCATGTTTATCAAAACTGGCGCTATCGGGCGAAGAAAAAAGATAAATTACACGCAGATTATGACAACTTCTGGATATCGCTAGGCGGGGTACAGTGCGCAGAAGGCCATTTCCGTTTACCGGCCAAGATTGCTCGTAAATCGATTGAAGATATTGCCAGTAAAAAACGTGCCGAATATCGCCGCCGTTATCAATTACTTGATCAACTCGAAAACGGCTTAGGCACGCATTTCACCTAAAGTTAATGATGTTAATACATTAATATATACCCAATAGCTTTCGAGTTGCAGGTAGGCGGCAACTGAATGAATCCAAGGAGTTGAGACAACTCAATGACTTGGGTGAGTGATGGCAGCCAACAACCCTGCATCTTGAAAGATGACGGGTATACCTGATGTTAATCAGCTCGCCCACGCGCTAGCCATACCACACGAGAAAACATTTTTTTCAGTAATGGGGGGACAGATTCTACCCCCCAATCTCTGGCCTGGCTGGCAACCTCGATAGCTAAATCCGGTTTTGACGTGCGATGAATCGCTTTTTCAATCACCCGACGCGGCTGCATTTTAGCATTGGCAGGAATAGCCGATATCCGGTGATATACCTCGTCAAAACCTTCACGATACAAAAAGTGCTCCATATCTGGTGCCGGTAAAATGGTCAAACGATCGCGTTCATGATCACGCCCGTCATCCGCCATAGTACGCACTGTCGCCGCGTACTTCTTCCCTGCATCATCACCGTCGGTCAGAACATGCCACTGTATCCCCATCCGGTTTGCAAATTTCAGTAATGGGCGCAAGCCACTCTGAGCAAACTCAATCACTTTTACCCCTTCGGCTTCAAAGTGATAGCCGCATTGGCGCGCCAGTTCGTTGAGTAACCAGATTTCTGTTTCACCTTCGACTAACAACCAGCAGCGGGCGAAAAATGCCGAGGGCCGGTTGAAACGAATATGAAACGCGATGCGGCGACTGTCTTCAGAACTCATGCCGCGTGGCCCAATACGGTAAGTTGCAACTTTAGAAGACTCACGAACCAGTCGACAAATGCTCTCAATTGGCACTAATGAAACCAGCTCACCTGAGTTGGTGGTGGTAATGCGCTGCAGAGGAAGTTGGCTGAGTAGCCCCCAGGCAACAGACAGCATGATGGGGTGCAAACGGGTTTCCGGGTCTTCTACCAACAGCAGTGGGCGAGCATGTGGGTCAAGACTCAATGGCCCTTTGGCTTGCAGCAATGTTGAAAACATTCCCAGAAGAATCAATCTCATGCTGCGGCTGTTAGGCTCTGCAACCATGCGGTTAATGCTATCGAGAGCAAGCCATGCCTCGCGCTCCGGTTGTGGGCGGTAATGGTGATTACGCAAGTTGGCTGATTGTGACCCTTGCTCGGCAAAGTAGTGCTCCAGCAGTTGGCGCATCGCCTCCAACCCTTGGCGTAGCTCGGAGTTAGTTAGCTTCTGCGGGTTACGCACCAGTTCACGGCTTAATTGATCCAATTGTTGATTCAGTGCCGCTTTATCGGGTTGGCGGTTATTTTCGGCGGTGCTACTGCGTAGCCGGCGTATAAAACGCGCATCCCGCAACCGTAATACCGGATGAATACGAATAACACCACGCGCCAGCTTTTCAATATCGTGCAATGCCAATGGCAACCCCTCTAAATCGAGGAAACTGCGCCAGGTACACACGGTATCATCGTCACCTAACTCACCTTCAATCCGATAATAAATACGATGTAAGCCATCGTCATTTTTTATCCATAACGGTGTTAATTGGCGATAACGGGGTGCGCGCCAGTGGCCAATGTCTTTTTCGCAAAACGTGAAGATAACTTGCAAGTGGCGTTCTTTAGCACTTTCATCCCCTGCCGGGTGATAAAAATCCTGCGAGGTGAAATGGTAAAGTTGCGGTTCGGGGGATAAAAGTAACGTGAGGGCATCTAATAAGCTGGATTTACCCCAAGCATTCTCACCAATAAGCACCGTATTATCATCAAGATTCAATGAAATACGATTAATACCGCGAAAACCGACAATATCGACACGTTCAAGATACATACTACGCCTCCGGTGCGAATGTATTCATATTGATACTATCAGATTACTGGCTTAATCCATTACCTGATTATCTGAAGCAAAAAAACCTTATAGCTCAAGTACCACGGTAGCCGGTGCTCTTTACTCTCTCCCTGATTTTAGATAGCTTATTGCGCCACAGCCCATTATTCATCTACTCATAATACCCAAAGTCATTGGCATTACAGCAAGGCGCAAACGAATGACAAATTGGTGATAAACCGATTTAAATAGTGTTGGTGCTACCCCCTCTGATGAGACTCATAATCGCAATGAGCTTAGATAGCGGGTAATTTCGTGCTGCTAACATCGCAGTAACGTCAATGAAAAAGGTATAGGACGGTATAACTCGTGTACTCAGGATTGCTGATCATTCTTTTGCCGTTAATTATTGGTTATCTGATCCCACTTAGCCGCAAATCATTAATTCAATTGATCAACCGCTTATTAAGTTGGATGGTCTACGTTATTTTATTCTTTATGGGCATCAGCCTGGCATTTCTGGAAAATCTCAGCGCTAATCTGCTGCTGATATTCCAATACACCGGCATCTTTTTTCTGTGTATTTTTTGCGCCAATTTGCTGGCACTATTTTTACTCGAACGCAAAACTCCGTGGAAAAATACGCATCGTCAGGAAGCACTGCCATCGCGCCTACATATGGCACTGGAATCATTAAAACTCTGTGGCGTGGTTATTGTCGGTTTTCTGCTGGGATTGACCCAATGGGAATGGCTGCAATTTGCGGCGAAAGGCAGTGAGCTAGCGCTGATTTTCTTGCTATTTTTAGTTGGTATTCAATTACGTAACAGTGGCATGACACTGCGCCAGATTGTGTTAAATCGCCGCGGCACTATAGTGGCATTTGTGGTGGCAATCAGTGCATTGGCAGGCGGCGCTATTGCCGCCATGTTGATTGGATTGCCCGTTAAAACCGGGCTGGCGATGGCTTCCGGTTTTGGTTGGTATTCACTATCAGGTATTTTATTGACCGATACATTCGGCCCAGTAATTGGGAGTGCCGCATTCTTTAATGATCTGGCCCGCGAACTGGTGGCGATCATGCTAATTCCCACACTGGTGCGCAGCAGCCGCTCCACGGCACTGGGCTTATGTGGGGCAACCTCAATGGACTTCACCTTACCGGTATTACAGCGCAGTGGCGGGTTGGAAATGGTTCCAGCGGCTATCGTGCATGGTTTCTTATTGAGCTTGCTGGCACCCATCTTGATTGCTTTCTTCTCTTCATAATCTTGCTATTGCGCAGTGAATCTCTCGGTTTACTGCGCAGTATCCCTGCCTAATATTGAATAAATTCTCATTCGCAGCAAAAGTTGCGCTAAATCAAAACAAGTTAAAGTTGCATTAAAAAAGCCTTTTTAAACCCTCGTAGCATCTCTATGCTTTTAAACACGCATTACAAATGCAACTTTAAAAGGAAAAATAATTATGTTCTGTGTGCAATGTGAACAAACCATCCGAACACCCGCGGGTAACGGCTGCTCTTACGCGCAGGGAATGTGCGGGAAAACCGCCGAAACTTCTGATTTACAAGACTTATTGGTTGCCGTATTACAAGGACTTTCGGCTTGGGCATTGACCGCCCGCGAACTTGGCATTGTTGATCATCAAATTGATAGCTTTGCACCCAGAGCCTTCTTCTCAACGCTAACCAATGTGAACTTCGATTCCGATCGCATCGTCGGCTATGCCAAAGAGGCCATTCTGTTACGCCAATCACTGGCTATTCGCTGCCGCCTGATTGACAACACCATCACGGTTGATCACCCGCTAGCCGAGCTGCAACTGCTGTCAGACGATATCTCTGCCCTGCAACAACAATCGCAACAGTTCGCATTAAATAGCGACAAAGCTGAGGTCGGTGACGACATTCATGGTTTGCGGATGTTGTGTTTGTATGGCCTGAAGGGGGCGGCGGCCTATATGGAACACGCCCACGTATTAGGCCAGTTTGATGAGCAGATTTATGCCGAATATCATGCCTACATGGCGTGGTTGGGCACGCAACCACGTGATGTCGATACCTTGCTCAATAACGCCATGGGCATTGGCAAAATGAACTTCAATGTCATGGCTATTTTAGACCGTGGTGAAACCCAAGCTTACGGCGATCCACAGCCAACGTCGGTTAACGTGCGCCCGGTCGCCGGTAAAGCCATTCTGATTTCCGGCCATGATCTCAAAGATTTACAGATGCTGCTGGAACAGACTCAGGGCAGCGGCGTGAATATTTATACCCACGGCGAAATGCTGCCCGCCCACGGCTATCCGGAGTTAAAACGTTACCCACATCTAGTCGGTAACTATGGCAGTGGCTGGCAGAATCAGCAGACAGAGTTTGCCAAATTCCCCGGCCCTATTTTGATGACATCCAACTGTATTATTGATCCAAATGTGGGCAATTACGGCGACCGCATCTGGACGCGCAGTATTGTTGGCTGGCCGGGGGTGAATCATCTGGAAGGTGAGGATTTTGCGCCAGTTATTGAACAAGCACAGGGCATGGCCGGTTTCCCATACAATGAGCTGGAACAGCTGATTACCGTCGGTTTTGGTCGCCAGACCTTACTGAATGCCGCAGACACTGTTATTGATTTGGTTGCCAGCAAAAAACTGCGCCATGTTTTCCTGGTGGGGGGATGTGATGGTAGCCGCACAGAACGCAGCTATTTCACCGACTTTGCCCGCAGTGTGCCGCAAGATTGCATCATCATGACACTGGCCTGTGGCAAATATCGCTTCAATAAACTGGATTTTGGCACCTTGGAAGGTTTACCGCGCCTACTGGATGTCGGCCAATGCAATGATGCTTATTCAGCCATTATGCTGGCCGTTAAGTTGTCGGAAAAACTGGGCTGTACCGTCAATGATCTGCCACTCAGTCTGGTGCTGTCTTGGTTTGAACAAAAAGCCATTGTTATCCTGCTGACTTTACTGTCATTAGGTGTGAAAAATATTTATACCGGGCCGACTGCTCCGGGATTCCTGACTGACAACCTCATGGCCATTCTCTATGAGAAATTTGGTATGCGACCAATTACGACCGTAGAGCAAGATATGAACGCGATTTTGGGTAACTAAGCCGATAACAGCCAGCCCGGTTAAGGCACTTTTCGCCTCTGACCGGGCTTTTATTCATGGTCTTTTACTACTTTTTTGCTAATTATCTGATTCGTTGTGAGGCCCCGATGACCGATTTTATTCCCAGTGATTGCCCAACGCCCCTCTGTCCTAACCGCATGCAAGTCCACTCTATGGTGCAAGAAACCCCTGATGTCTGGAGCCTGCGTTTAATCAATCACGATTTTTACCCCTATTTACCGGGGCAATATGCTTTAGTCAGTATTCGTAACAGTGATGAAACCCTACGAGCTTATACGCTGTCCTCCACACCCGGGTTAAGCCCTTTTATCCAACTGACGGTACGCTGTCTGGCTGATGGCGAAGGCTCAAAGTGGCTGACTCAACAGGTCAGCGCGGGGGATTATCTGTGGTTATCTGATGCTCAAGGTGAGTTTACTTGTGCCCATGTTGATGATGACCACTACCTGATGCTGGCGGCTGGCTGCGGTGTCACCCCAATAATGTCGATGTGCCGTGATGTGCTGGCCCGCCGCACGCAAGTCGATATCCGCGTCATTTTCAATGTCCGCACCCCGGCAGATGTCATTTTTGCTGATGAGTGGCAAAAGCTATTGCAACGCTACCCACAACAATTACAGCTCACACTGATGGCGGAGTCTGAAGCAACAGCCGGATTTATTGCTGGGCGAATTAATGCTCAAGTGATGCAGCAAGTAGCTCCGGACATTGCCCGCCGTCGGGTCATGACCTGTGGGCCTGCACCTTATATGGATTGGGTCGAGCAATATTGTCGCGAGCAGTCGGTGCCCATGGATCATTTCCAGAAAGAGCAATTCCGCACCACCGATGATGCTATTGATACCAGCAATGAACTTACGATGACCATCAGCCACCCACTGCGCCAAGTGAAAGTTCCGGTCGGTACTTCACTGTTATTTGCACTAGAGCAACATCAAGTTCCGGTGATGGCTGCTTGCCGTGCGGGAGTCTGTGGTTCATGTAAGACCCGCATTCTGCATGGCGAATACACCACCACCAGCACTATGACGCTGACACCAGAAGAAATTGCCCAAGGTTATGTGCTGGCATGCAGCTGTCAGCTACAAGGTGACATTCAACTGGCCTAAACCCACCTTTAGCCGCCCCATACTTGTGTAGAACTACCTTTAATGGGGCAATTATTGCCAAACACGCCATACTTTGACCTCATAGAATAATGACTCGCCATTAATCCTTGAGGGGACAACTATGAAGCAAACCGTGGCAACACTGGTCGCAAAAACGTTGGAACAAGCTGGTGTTAAGCGAATCTGGGGTGTAACCGGGGACTCACTCAACGGCCTGAGTGATAGCCTGCACCGTATGGGAACTATCGAATGGATGGGGACTCGCCATGAAGAGGTTGCCGCTTTCGCCGCTGGAGCCGAGGCGCAGCTAACCGGGCAGTTAGCGGTATGTGCGGGCTCCTGTGGCCCAGGAAACCTACATCTGATTAATGGTTTATTTGATTGTCATCGCAACCATGTTCCGGTGCTCGCCATCGCCGCGCATATTCCTTCCAGCGAAATTGGCAGCGGCTATTTCCAGGAAACCCACCCACAAGAACTGTTCCGTGAATGCAGCCACTACTGTGAATTGGTCTCCAATCCAGAGCAGTTGCCGCGCGTGCTGGAAATTGCCATGCGCAAAGCCATTCTTAACCGCGGTGTTTCAGTGATTGTGCTACCGGGTGATGTTGCGCTGCAAGCCGCACCTGAAGATGCCGCCATCGTGTGGCAAACCCCTAAACTGCCGTTGGTTCAGCCACTGATGAGTGAGTTGAATATTTTGGCGCAGACCCTGAACCAGGCAAAAAATATCACACTGATGTGCGGCAGTGGCTGTGCCGATGCCCATGATGAAGTAGTGAAATTAGCTGAAATGCTTCAGGCTCCAGTGGTGCATGCCCTGCGCGGGAAAGAGCATATTGAATGGGATAATCCTTATAGCGTAGGCATGACCGGGCTGATCGGTTTCTCCTCCGGCTATCATGCGATGATCAACGCTGATACTTTGGTGCTATTGGGAACACAATTCCCCTACCGCGCCTTTTATCCAACCAATGCCAATATCATTCAAATTGATATCAATCCAGGCAGTATCGGTGCCCACTGCCCGGTCAATATGGCGCTGGTCGGTGACATCAAAACCACCCTTACAGCCCTGTTACCGCAGCTCGAAGCCAAAAGTGACAAGGCATTTTTGACTAAGGCGCTGGAACACTATCGTACCACCCGCAAAGATCTTGATGGGCTGGCAACCGCCAATGACAGCCAACCTATTCATCCACAGTATCTGGCGCAGCAAATTAGCCGCCATGCTACTGATGACGCCATCTTTACTTGCGATGTTGGCACGCCAACCGTCTGGGCCGCGCGCTATCTGGCAATGAACGGTAAGCGGCGGTTGTTAGGTTCGTTTAACCATGGCTCGATGGCGAATGCCATGCCGCAAGCTATTGGTGCGCAAGCCACTGATATGAATAGGCAAGTTGTCGCCTTATGCGGCGATGGCGGTTTCACCATGCTAATGGGGGATTTCCTCACGCTGGCGCAGCTAAAATTACCGGTGAAAATTGTGGTGTTTAATAACAGCGTGCTGGGCTTTGTCGCCATGGAGATGAAAGCTGGGGGTTATCTAACTGACGGCACCGACTTGCATAATCCAGACTTTGCCGCCATTGCCAATGCCGCGGGAATCAAAGGGATTCGAGTAGAAAAAGCCTCTGAGCTGGATGCTGCACTGGAGAGTGCTTTCGCGCATCCGGGGCCAGTATTGGTGGATGTTGTCACCGCCAAGCAAGAGCTTTCGATGCCACCGCAAATCAAGTTTGAGCAAGCCAAAGGATTCAGTTTGTATATGCTCAGGGCGATTATTAATGGCCGTGGTGATGAAGTCGTCGAATTGGCAAAAACTAACTGGCTACGTTAATAAGCAGCGTTTCAATCAATAAAAATCTTCCTCGTTTTCCCCGCCAATGATACCGGTGTTCCATCGGTGCCATTGGCACATAATTCTGGTGTTTTCTCCAGCCAGTTAACAGTTTTTACATCATATCCAGACAAAAATTATGCAGGCACATGAGGCTGTTTTATTTAAATCCTCATTCATAATGTGTGCCGTAAAATCATAACAAAATCGAATCTATATTGAGGATAAATCAAATGGCAAAAAGCACTATGTCAGATTTCTCACCCTCTGCTGAGTTAGTCTGCATACTCAGGGCAAAATCCTACAGTGAAAAAAGGGAGGGATACAAAACAGAGGATTATATCTCGCTATTAATTTCACACTCATTAACCTCTTTTTTTTCAATGACCCAAAAATCATTTTTGATGCCGGGTAATATTCTCTCACCACAAATACCTGCGGGCAGCTATGAATTTTTAATTAGCCGGACAAAGTATCTAGATGAGTTTTTCCAATTACATGCTAGTGAGTTTGCTAATATTTTCATTCTTGGCGCCGGTTTTGATTCCAGAGCCATTAGGTTTCAGAATTTACTACAGCAAAGCCTGATTTATGAGTTAGACCATCCGGTGTCGCAAAAAAATAAAATAGCCAAACTACAAGAGCTAAGCATCTCTACCCCGCAAAACTTGCGCTATATCCCTATCGATTTTAACCAAAACAATTTGGTTAACATATTGCAGGAGTTGCCGAGAAAAAAAGGCGAAAAAAACCTATTTATATTGGAGGGGCTGATTATGTATTTGCTCCCTGACACAGTAGAGAATATTTTCTCCGCGATTGGCACTTATGCCTCCCCCGCCAGCGAAATCATTTTCGATTATGTTTATTCCGATGTCTTAACCGGGGAGAACACTTCATATGGTTCTATCGAGGTTTTTGAAGGGCTAAAAAATATTGGCGAGCATATGCTTTTTGGCATAGAAAAAGGGCATCTGGATACTTTTTTAAATCAACACCATCTGAAACTGCTTGATGAGATGGATGCCAATATTCTTGAACAGCGCTTTTTTGCCAATTCACAAGGAAAGGTGCTGGGCAAACTGAATACCGCGCTGGCTATTGCCCATGCTATTAAATAAAAATCAAAATAAAATCAGCCAATAAGCTTCTGGCTCGGGCCTATTATGCTATTTAAAACAAATAACGCCGCAGTGGGCTTTTTTGTTTCAATATTCTCGCTATGATGAAACAACGCTTTTCTTTCCCAGCCGCGAGAAAATTATGTTTATCGATTTACGCAGTGACACAGTAACACAACCTAGCGCTGCGATGCGCAGTGCTATGGCCAATGCCGAAGTTGGCGATGATGTGTATGGCGATGACCCAACGGTAAATGCTCTAGAAGCTGAAGCCGCCCGGTTATCAGGTAAAGAAGCCGCGCTATTCTTACCAACCGGCACCCAGGCAAATCTGGTGGCGTTGTTAACTCACTGTCAGCGTGGTGAAGAGTACATTGTCGGCCAGAAGGCGCATAACTACCTGTATGAAGCGGGCGGTGCCGCAGTTCTCGGTAGTATCCAACCCCAACCTATTGATGCCAATGATGACGGTACGCTGCCTTTAGATAAAGTTTTGGCAGCCATCAAACCTGATGATATTCATTTTGCCCAAACGCGACTGCTAAGTTTGGAAAATACTCATAGCGGCAAAGTGTTGCCGCTGAGCTATTTACAGCAAGCCAGAGCATTGACCGACGAACATAAACTTGCACTGCATATTGATGGCGCACGTATATTTAATGCCGCAGTGGCACTGAATGTGCCATTAAGCGAAATCAGCCAATATTGCGACACTTTGACTATTTGCCTTTCCAAAGGCTTGGGAACCCCGGTAGGTTCTCTGCTGTGTGGCAGTGCTGAATATATTCACCGCGCCCGCCGCTGGCGGAAAATGACCGGCGGTGGCATGCGCCAGGCTGGGATACTTGCGGCAGCCGGGCTATATGCCTTAGAGCATAATGTCGCCCGTCTAAAAGACGACCACGACAATGCCGTGTGGCTGGAACAACAACTGCGCTCATTGGATATCGACATTGTGGCTCCCGGCGCACAAACCAACGTGCTGTATATTAAGCAATCGGCTGAATATGCTGCCAAACTTGGCCCTTGGATGCGCGAGCGTGGGGTATTAATCAGTGCTGGCCCCATCACCCGAATGATTACTCATATAAATATCAGCCGCCCAGATCTGGAAAAAGTGGTCGCATTGTGGCGTGAATTTTTGACAGAACAGCGCTCATGACACCACAACGGATATTGGTGCTAGGCGCCAGTGGCTACATCGGTCAGCACCTGATTCCAAAGCTTAGCCAACAGGGGCACCAGGTCATTGCCGCCGCCCGCCGTATCGAATGGTTAAAAGAGCAACAGTGGCCGGGGGTCGATTGCCGCTTTGTTGACCTTTATCAACCCGCAACCTTACATGCTGTTTTGCCAGATATTGATGTTGTTTACTATCTGGTGCATGGCATGGGGGACGGGCAGGATTTGATTGAGCAAGAACGTATTGCGGCCAACAATATGAAGGCCGCGTTACAGCATGTTGCCAGCACCTCCTCCTCGCCGGTCAAGCAGGTTATTTATCTGGGAGCTTCACAGCCCGGTGATAGCAACTCCACGCACTTGGTTGCCCGCAAACTGACCGGTGATCTGCTGCGCCAGAGTGGCATTCCAGTGACAGAGCTGCGCGCCAGTATCATCATCGGCCCCGGCTCTGCGGCCTTTGAAGTGATGCGCGACATGGTCTATAACCTGCCCATCCTAACGCCCCCACTGTGGGTGCGGTCAAAATCCTCCCCGGTGGCATTGGAAAATCTGCTGGTTTATTTGACCGAATTGCTCAATCACCCGGCCACTGAAAACCGCGTTTTCGATGTCGCCGGGCCGGAATATATAAGCTATCAGACCATGTTCGAGCGCTTTATTGCCATCAGTGGCAAGCGGCGCTGGCTGGTGCCAATTCCCCTCCCCACCCGTTTTATCTCAGTCTATTTCATCAATATGATCACCTCAGTACCCACATCAATTGCCAGTGCATTGATTGAAGGGCTGAATCACGACCTACCTGCCGACGGCCAAGCTTTGCAGGCGCTGATTCCTCAGCAACTCATCAGTTTTGATGATGCTGTTAAAGAGACGTTGCGTCGTGAAGATGAAGTGGTGGACTCAGCAGATTGGGGCTATGACCCAGAGGCGCGCGCCCGTTGGCGGCCGGGTTACGGTTTTTATCCCAAACAAGCTGGCTGCCAACTGTATACCACCGCCTCCAGTGAGGCGCTGTGGCACGTGGTACAACAAATTGGCGGCAAAGAGGGCTATTTCTATGGCAATCTGCTGTGGAAAACCCGCGCCTGGATGGATGACCTTGCCGGTGGCGGTGTCGTTTATGGCCGCCCGGAGAGGGAAACACTGGAGTTGGGTGACCTGATTGATGGCTGGAAAGTTATCACTCTCAAGCCAATGCGCCAACTCGCCATGATGTTCGGTATGAAAGCGCCGGGGCTCGGGCGGCTGACTTTTACTATCAAAGACTTGGGTGGACGTCGGAGTTTTGATGTTCGAGCATGGTGGCATCCGGCTGGTTTTAACGGATTACTGTACTGGTTTGTTATGATGCCGGCACACCTGTTTATTTTCCGTGGAATGGCCCAGCGAATTACAACTTTAGCCGAGCAATATGACCGCGAGCATCAAAGTAGTGGCCCACAGAGTGCTTCATCAACAAATAAGCCAGACATCAAAACCGTGGATACATCAGCTCAATGAACCAAAAGGCCGATAAATAACGGTTATTTGTCGGCCAAGTGAGACATTTGTAATATTTACTCAGCCCTTTCTGATTGCATAGCGCATCATTTCACGGAAGAATGGCATCTTATTTGCTGGGCGAATAATTCAAAGCTCTAGCATTCTGATTATTGGTGGGAACCGAATTCGCTATGAAGGTATTGGTTACCGGTGCAACCTGCGGGTTAGGCCGAAATGCCGTTGAATATCTCCGTCGTCAGGGCATCAAAGTCATCGCCACCGGCAACAACCCGGCGATGGGCGCATTATTGACAAAATTAGGCGCTGAATTTATTCATGCTGATCTGACCAATCTGGTTTCCTCGCAGGCAAAAGCCATGCTGGCGGATGTTGATACCTTGTGGCATTGCTCCAGTTTCACTTCGCCGTGGGGGACTGAGCAGGCCTTTGAATTAGCCAATGTCCGCGCCACACGCCGCTTGGGTGAATGGGCCGCCGCTTATGGCGTAGAGAATTTTATTCATATCTCCTCACCTGCCATTTATTTCGATTATCACCACCACCGTAATATTCAGGAAGATTTCCGCCCAGTACGTTTCGCCAACGAGTTTGCCCGCAGTAAGGCCGCCGGAGAAGAGGTTATCCAGCAATTGGCGTTGTCTAACCCACAGACCCACTTCACTATTTTGCGCCCACAAGGTTTATTCGGCCCGCATGACACGGTGATGCTCCCGCGCCTGCTACAGATGATTAAGTATTATGGCACTTTGCTACTGCCGCGGGGCGGTGATGCATTGGTGGACATGACCTATCTGGAAAATGCGGTTCATGCCATGTGGCAGGCGACCCAAAGCCAAAATACCTTATCGGGCCGAGCTTACAATATTACCAATCAGCAGCCTCGTCCGCTGCGCACTATCGCGCTACATCTGCTGGAAGAGTTGGGGATGACATGCCGCATTCGCTCCGTGCCCTACCCAATGATGGATATTATGGCCAGAGCCATGGAAAAGTTGGGCAATAAAGCAGAGAAAGAGCCGGTACTGACGCATTATGGCGTCGCTAAACTCAATTTTGACCTGACACTGGATACCCAGCGTGCCGAGTTAGAGTTAGGTTATCGCCCAATAGTGTCGCTGGACGAAGGTATTATTCGTACCGCCCGCTGGTTAAAAGAGCATGGTAAATTACGCGGCTGATAAGGTAGGTTAGCTGCAGGTTTGTCATTCACTTTGCCTTGCTGCAACTCCACATTCTTTGGGTATATACTACAATCACTTTCATAATAGATTCTTTCACTTAAGGTCATCATATGAAAAAGAAAAATATTGCCCTGATTCTCCCACTCGCCATCCTGCTCAGTGCTTGTACCACTTCAGTTTCTCCAGCATTCAAGGATGTTAGCAGCCGCACGGCACCTTGTGTTGACGGGGGACCGGACCAAGTCGCGCAGCAATTCTATGACTTACGGATTCAGCAAATTGGTAATAAGAACGGCTTGCCTGACGATAATTTGTCAGCTCAATTTCGCCCTTATCTGAGTCAGGCACTGTATGAAACTATCCAAACAGCCAGAAAACAAGCCGGTAACCGCGCCACTACTCAGGTAAATACCACACAAACTATTAATGGCGATATTTTTACCAGCCTCCGTGAAGGCAGCACCAGTGCCGACGTCGCTAGCGCCTCAACTATCCCTAATACCGATGCGCGGAATATTCCGTTACGTGTCAATTTGACGCACCAAACAGCCGACGGGAAATCTGTGGCATGGCAGGATGAAGTGTTAATGATCCGCGAAGGAACCTGCTGGGTTGTCGATGATATTCGCTTTATGGGAGTCTCTGCCCCAGCGAGCAGCCTGCGTCAACTGCTGGGCGATCGTTAATTCCGTTAGCTAATCTTCCAGTAAACAACCATGATGTTTACTGGAAGTACCTGATGTAAAACTCTTGCCTTTCAACCACCGAATAAATAAGCCTCAACAAGGAAGTCGTGACTATGCACCCATTCATCCGGTTTATCGCTGTTAGCTGCTTTTTTATCTCCGCGACGGCTCAAGCGCAAAATTGTGGGCAAACCGCCCAACTGCTCAACGAACGTTTAAGTTATATGAAGGATGTCGCGGGCTATAAAGCCGCCAATCATTTGCCGATAGAAGACCTCATCCAAGAAGATAAAGTAATGGATAAAAGTCTGGCTGAAGCCGAGTCGCTGGGGTTAAGTGGCGCATCTATCAAGCCGTTCATGGTGGCACAAATCAATGCCGCAAAAGCCATCCAATATCGTTACCGCGCCGATTGGCTATCACAGCCAGAAACACATTGGCAGCCAAAGCCACTGGATGAAGTGCGAACCCACATTAGTGAGTTAAGCAGCACAATTTTGCGGCAGATAGCGCAAGAGCTGAAAAGCTGCCAACCCGCAGAGATGGGCGATAAAGCGCTATTTATCAAAACCATCCGCCAGCATAATTTAAAAGAAGCTGATGTTGAGATCATCTTCACCACATTCAATCAGATAAAATTGAAATAGCCATATTGGGTGTACCGGTTTTATTCCAGTAAACCGGTACCCTTTGATTTGCAAGTACAAACCTATTTCGCTTGTTTTTTAACCCACACTGCGGATGCTCTGTCAGATTTATTCATCGCATGACAAATTCCCTCTGATAGCATTCAAATCCAAATGTTATGCTGTTATTTAGCCGTAACACTGGTTATTAATAAATTTTAACGCACAAAGATTGCATAAGTATGCCGCGGAAGTTACCATTCACCGCATCATTGGCTATTCAGATTTGGCGCATGAGTATTCAACTTAACGGAATTAACTGTTACTACGGCGTACACCAGGCGCTGTTCGACATTACATTAGATTGTCCTGCGGGCGAAACCTTGGTGCTATTGGGGCCAAGTGGTGCCGGTAAAAGCTCATTGCTGCGCGTACTTAATCTGCTGGAAATGCCTCGTTCAGGGACCTTGCAGATCGCCGGTAATCACTTCGACTTTACTCAGGCTCCGGGCGCAAAAGCTATCCGCGAATTACGCCAGAATGTGGGTATGGTCTTCCAGCAATATAATCTTTGGCCGCACTTATCAGTGGTACAAAATCTGATTGAAGCCCCTTGCCGTGTGCTGGGTCTGTCAAAAGATGAAGCCATGGCGCGGGCACAAAAATTACTAACACGTCTGCGTTTGACTGATTTTGCTGATCGCTATCCGCTGCACCTTTCTGGTGGTCAACAACAGCGTGTGGCGATTGCGCGTGCATTAATGATGGAGCCACAGGTGTTGCTGTTTGACGAACCAACCGCGGCACTTGATCCAGAAATTACGGCACAAATTGTCAGTATTATCCGTGAATTGGCCGGCACCGGTATCACTCAGGTGATTGTTACCCATGAGGTTGAAGTGGCCCGCAAAACGGCCAGCCGTGTGGTTTACATGGAAAACGGTCACGTAGTGGAACAAGGCGATGCCAGCCACTTTACACAGCCAACAACTGAAGCTTTTGCCAGCTATCTGTCACATTGATATCTATTTGGGAATTTGCGATGAAAAAATTAATAATTGCTGCAGTCCTCGCCAGTATCAGTTTGTCTGCCTCTGCCGCTGAAACTATTCGTTTCGCTGCTGAAGCAACTTACCCGCCATTTGAATTTATTGATGCCAATAATAAAATGCAGGGCTTTGATATTGATCTGGCCAATGCGCTGTGCAAAGAGATGCAAGCCGATTGTACCTTTACCAATCAGGCTTTCGACAGTTTGATCCCAAGCCTGAAATTCAAACGTTTTGATGCAGTTATCTCTGGGATGGACATCACCCCTGAGCGCCAGAAGCAAGTAGCTTTCACCCAGCCTTACTATGACAACTCTGCCCTGTTTATTGCAGAGAAAGGCAAAATTGCTGATTTGGCGGCACTGAAAGGTAAACGTGTTGGTATGCAAAATGGGTCTACCCATCAGAAATTCCTGATGGAAAAACACCCTGAAATTACTGCCGTTCCTTATGACAGCTATCAGAATGCCATTCTTGATCTGAAAAATGGTCGTCTGGATGCCGTATTTGGTGACACAGCCGTGGTCAATGAGTGGCTGAAGCAGAACAACCAACTGGTGGCGGTCGGTGATAAAGTGACTGATGCCAACTATTTCGGCACCGGTTTAGGTATTGCGGTTCGTCAAAACAATACCGAACTACAGGGTAAGTTAGATGCTGCGCTGGCGAAAGTTAAAGCAGATGGCACCTATCAGACAATCTATAAAAAATGGTTCCAGCAGTAATTTAAACACCCATGAATGAATTTCAACCTTTAGCAAGCGCCGCCGGCATGACCGTCGGCCTTGCCGTTTGTGCCTTGGTCCTCGGCCTGGTTCTGGCGATGCTGTTTGCCGTCGGTGAATCATCGCGTTGGAAAGTGGTCAGTTACCTGACCACCGGCTGGGTCACTATTTTACGCGGGCTACCCGAGATACTGGTGGTCCTGTTTATCTATTTTGGCTCTTCTCAGCTACTGATGATGCTGTCGGACGGCTTTACTCTAAATCTCTATCTGTTTGAGCTGCCCATTAAGCTCAATATTGATGATTTCGAGGTCAGCCCATTCTTGTGTGGTGTTATCGCCCTGGCCCTGCTCTATTCCGCTTATGCTTCGCAAACCTTACGCGGTGCACTGAAAGCGGTGCCTGTCGGGCAATGGGAGTCAGGTCAGGCGCTGGGCTTAAGTCAGGCGGCTATCTTCTTCCGTCTGATTATGCCGCAGATGTGGCGTCATGCCTTACCCGGCTTAGGTAACCAATGGCTGGTGCTGCTGAAAGATACTGCGTTAGTGTCGCTGATCAGTGTCAATGACTTGATGCTGCAAACCAAAAGCATTGCCACTCGAACACAGGAACCCTTCACTTGGTATATGATTGCCGCGGCAATCTATCTGGTGGTTACCCTGCTGAGTCAGTATGTACTCAAATGGATTGAACTCCGTACCACCCGTTTTGAGCGGAGCCCATCCTGATGTTGGAATACTTACCCGAGATTCTTAAAGGGCTGCATACCAGCCTGACATTGACCATCGCCTCTCTGTTGGTTGCTTTGGTGCTGTCACTGCTGTTTACCATTGTGTTGACACTGAAAACCCCGATAGCGAGCCAGGTGGTAAAGATTTACATCACTCTGTTTACCGGTACTCCGCTGTTGGTGCAGATTTTCCTGATTTATTATGGCCCCGGCCAGTTCCCAGCGATTCGCGAATTTCCGTGGTTGTGGCATGTGCTATCGCAACCTTGGTTGTGTGCCATGATAGCCCTCGCGCTGAACAGCGCGGCTTATACCACCTTGCTGTTCCACGGTGCTGTCCGCGCGATTCCGGCCGGTCAGTGGCAATCCTGCGAAGCACTGGGGATGTCCAAAGCACAATCCTTACGCATTCTGCTGCCTTATGCTTTCAAACGCGCGCTATCCTCCTATTCCAACGAAGTGGTATTGGTGTTCAAAAGTACCTCACTGGCTTACACCATCACATTGATGGAAGTTATGGGTTATAGCCAATTGATGTATGGCCGTACCTATGACGTGATGGTATTCGGTGCGGCGGGGATAGTTTACCTGTGTGTCAATGGTTTGCTGACCCTGTTAATGCGGTTGGTGGAGCGCAGAGCATTAGCGTTTGAGCGGCGTAATTAGGGGGAAGCTTTTCCTAATGGTTTTGCTTGAACTAGGTGCTCAGCTCGGTTGTTAAAGCTTCACTGCTCACTTAATCTCGGATGAACCAACCGCCAAAGGGTGTGAGCGCACACCCTTGTGGAATCCCGCGCTTGCGCGAAATATTGCCCTGCGGGTAAACCTCCTGCGTCTTCCGGGCTTAACGAGCCAGCGCGACGGGCATCCTTGCCCGAGCGCGCTTTTCGCGGGCGTCCATGCCCGCTCACTCTACCCTCCATCCTTGTCGGCAATATTCCTGATTGCGCTTAACATCAAAGTCCAAAAACCAATGTTTTGACCTTAATATTTAAAAGCACATTTGAGCAGCCGAGTGAAGAGAGTAGGCAAGGAAAATGGGCAGGACGCCCGTTTTAGGCGTCGCGCGGAGGGACCCGCGTAAAGCCGTCCGCCAGCCGAAACGATGAGTGAGGGACACCCACGAAGTGGGCTAGCGATACGTGCGTAGGCGCGGGATTGTCAAGGGTGTGCGCCAACACACCCTTGACCGGTTGAGGCCACGGAGATTAAGTGAGCAGTGAAGCTTTAACAACCGAACCGAACACCTAAATGAATATCAACCGAAATCTGATTCGATATCGATTAATCAAAATATCCCCCCTTCTTTTATCACAAAAATAAAAACTAAATTTTTAATCACATTACTTGCATATAAATTCATAAAATGGCAATGTAAACATCATCATTCATCCGAATAAATCGCGATGAAGCATCACCAGCAATAATAAAATCAATAACTAACAACGTATTCTATTAAAAAAATTCAGACAGGAGTTTAAGCATGAAAAAGTTACTATTGGCAACAATCTTAAGTGGTATGGTTTTCAGTGCGACTGCCGCAGAAACTATCCGGTTTGCCGCTTCTGCAACTTACCCGCCTTTTGAATCTATTGGTGCCAATAACGAAATTGTCGGCTTTGATATGGATTTGGCAAAAGCATTATGCAAGCAGATGGAAGCCAACTGTACTTTTACCAATCAGGCCTTTGATAGCTTGATCCCCGCGCTTAAATTCAAACGTTATGATGCAGTCATTTCCGGTATGGACATTACTCCTGAACGTAGCAAGCAAGTGGCATTTACCCAGCCGTACTATGCTAACTCAGCCATTGTCATCGCCCCGAAAGGTAAATTCAGTTCTTTCGCTGACTTGAAAGGCAAGAAAATCGGCATGGAAAATGGTACCACCCACCAAAAATATCTACAGGATAAGCACCCTGAAATTCAAACCGTGGCTTATGACAGCTACCAAAATGCCATTATCGACCTGAAAAATGGCCGTATTGATGGGGTGTTCGGTGACACTGCGGTCGTTAATGAGTGGCTGAAAACCAACCCGAATCTGGCGTCAGTTGGCCAGCATGTGACTGATCCGCAATATTTCGGTACTGGGCTGGGGATTGCCGTGCGCCCAGAGAACAGTGCGCTGTTGGAAAAACTGAATAAAGCGATTGATGCAGTAAAAGCTGATGGCACATACAAAGCCATTAATGATAAGTGGTTTCCTAACTGATCCACACGTTAATCAGTCCTCAAAGCCATTGGAGTTGCAGCTCGGCGGCCAGCAAACACATCCCGATGAGCTTACTCAGGTAAGTGATTCGGGTGCGCACGCGCAGCTAACACCCTGCGGCTTCAAGGACGAAGGGTAAGTAATGTCAGCACTTCATAATGGCTAGTATGTGGAAACATATCGAACAACTGAACCCGCTCAATGCGGTAATCCGCTAACTGGCCAATATCTTTTGCCATCGTCTCTGCATTGCAGCTTGAATAGAGAATAAATTTAGGTGCCATCTGGCTGAGATAGCGGCACAGTTCGCTGCCAATTCCACGGCGCGGCGGATTGACCAAAACCAACTGCGGCACTTGTGCTTCGGCGCTAGCGAATCGGGTTGAATCGAGCGCGGCAAAATTGACGTTTTTTAGCCCTAACTGATCCGCAGACTGTCGCGCGCAAGCAATCGCTTCAGCGCTGATTTCAATCCCGGTAAGCTGAGTATCGGTATCGGCACAATGCAAACCAAACCCGCCCACCCCACAGAACAAATCCCACATGCTATCAATATTCAGTTCACGCACCCATTGGCGGGCCGTGGCATACAGCGAGGCCGCTACCTGTGGATTAGTCTGGAAAAAGCTTTGTGGCCGGATAAACAGCGGAACCTGATTGAATAACTCGGGTAGCGCCTGCTGCTCAGTTAACGCTATCTCCTGCTCCCCTTCCAAAATCGCCATATGCACCGGCTGAATATTGGCCGAGATAACCGCCAGTTGCGGCAATTGTTGCTGAAGCCACGGCAACGCTGCCCGCAGTTGCGCCAGTTTAGCTTCAGAGCGCAGTACAAAACGCAGCATAAGCTCGCCGCTATAGGTGCTCTCAGTCAACAACAGAAATTTCAACTCACCCCGTTTACGGGCCACGTTATAGGGCGTCAAACCCGCACGGGCAATAAAGATTTTAAGCACCGCAAAAATGGCGGCAAAACTGGCCGGATAAAGGGGACAATCACACAAATCTACCGCAGTGCCATCACGATGCAACATCCCTAACAGCGGGCGTTCAACACTGCCACTGACCACCATTTTCGCTTTATTACGAAAAGCACTTTCACGCCCGAACACCGGATCGAGCCATTGAGCTACGGCATGGCCGGATAACAGACTTTCTAAATGATGTTGTTTGTCAGTTAGTTGCTGGGGATAAGGTTTATCCAGCCACTGACAAGAACGGCAACTACCTGCCGTATATTGTGCGCAATGCATTAATAATTGACCGTTATAATCTGAGACATTAAATAATTTGCAGCCGAGGCTGTTGATGGGAACGGATTGTAGCACTGTGTCACGCTAAACACTCATTTTGGCGCGCGGAAGTCGTGGTGCCAGGGGAAAAACAACAAACCGATAATCACCACATCCGGGATCTTCTGTAACAGCAGGCTATGCAGGATTTCTGCGCCAGTATCCCCTTCGACGCGGAAAACATCCACATCAAGAGATAGCCAATCCAGCGATACCATCAATAAATAAACAATGACGAGTAACTGACACACCAAATAGGTCCAGCGCGCCCAATTTTGCCGTAGGCAGACTGCGACACCACACAGGATCTCCAGTAGCAGCAGCAAAATACTGACAGTAAAGACCAAGCCGGAACCCCAGGTTTGCAGACTTTCATAAATAAAACTGCCGGTACCGCTCCAGCCCAGTTCCGCCACCAACAGTAATACCCCGATAAAACGGGTCGCAATGATGGCCGTTCCGGCAATTAACACCGGCACCGGCGTAGTCGCCGCAGATGAAAACGCTGAGGATGAAAATAACGATCTCATATTGCCCTGTTGGTCTCCCTGCTCAGGTTTTGCAACCTGATGTTATCCTTGACAATAACGCCGCTTAAGCGCGGCGTTATAAGATGATGAAAGCCTAACAGTTTTAATGCTAATCAGCTACGGGCAGCTTTACGTAATTCGCGCAATCGCTGTTTTTCCGCGCGGGACATAAACCACCACGCGATTAAGCCGATAATCCCGACCACCAGCAAGATAAGCGTCGCTAAGGCATTTATCTCTGGATTAACCCCCATGCGCACACTGGAGAACACCAACATCGGTAACGTGGTTGCGCCCGGCCCGGCAACAAAGCTGGCAATCACCAAGTCATCCAGCGATAAGGTAAAGGCCAACAACCAACCGGAGATGAGCGCCGGTGCAATCATCGGTACGGTAATCACGAAAAAGACTTTTAATGGCGTCGCCCCCAAATCCATCGCCGCTTCTTCGATTGACCGATCCAACTCGCGCAAACGCGAACTGATCACCACCGTCACATAGGCGGTACAGAACGTCACATGGGCCAGCCAGATGGTAAACATACCGCGCTCCGCCGGCCAGCCAATGGCGTGGCCCATGGCCACGAACAGCAACAACAGTGACAAACCCGTGATGACATCGGGCATCACCAACGGCGCGGTCAGCATAAAAGCGAAGCCGGTAGAGCCGCGAAAACGCCCGAAGCGCACCATGACCACTGCGGCTATCGTCCCCAGCACCACCGCCATTGTGGCAGAAGCTGCCGCGATAGTTAGACTCAAGCCAACAGCAGATATCATCGCCGAGTCATTAAAAAGCTCAGTATACCAACGGGTTGACCACCCTGCCCACACGGTGACCAATTTTGAACTGTTAAATGAATAGATAACCAACATCAGCATCGGCGCATACAAGAATGTATAGCCGACAATCAGGATCACCCGGCGCCAGACCGAACGCACTTCCGGTAGGTTATTCATACCGAGCCTCCTGGCTCTTTATTCTGGTGTTTGTGGAACCAGAGTATCGGCACAATCAGCAACACCAACATCACCGTCGCTACCGCTGAGGCCACCGGCCAGTCACGGTTATTGAAGAACTCCTGCCACAAAATACGGCCAATCATGATGCTATCCGGCCCACCGAGCAGTTCAGGGATAACAAACTCACCGACCGCAGGAATAAAGACCAGCATGGAGCCCGCAACAATTCCCCCTTTGGTCAAGGGTACAATGACACTGACAAAAGTCTTAAATGGCTTCGCCCCCAAGTCCAGCGCGGCTTCAACCAACGAATAATCCAGCCGGGTCAGCGCGGTATAGATAGGCAGCACCATAAAAGGTAGATAGGAATACACCACGCCAATGTATACCGCTAGATTGGTGTGCAGAATAATCAGCGGCTGATCAATAATCCCGGTCCACATTAGGAAGTTATTCAGAATACCGTTATTTTTTAGTATCCCCATCCAGGCATAAACGCGAATCAGGAATGAGGTCCATGACGGCAAAATCACCAGCAGCAATAGGATATTGCGCGTGGATGATTTACTGTGGGCGATCGCCCACGCCAATGGATAGCCGATAATCAGGCAACAAAATGTCGATACCGCCGCCACTTGCAGTGATTGCAGGTAAGCATCGATATACAGTGGATCATCAAGCAGTTGCAGATAGTTGCCAAGATTGAGCGAGATATCCAACTTACCGTCCAACCAGGTCACCAGGTCGGTATAAGGGGGAACGGCACGCGCCATCTCTGCCAGACTGATTTTAAACACAATCAGGAATGGCAGCATAAACAGCAGGAATAGCCACAAATAGGGCATCGCAATGACCAATTTGCGGCCATGCGACATCTGGAAGCGCTGTATCAGCGCCTTAACTGGCCCGATAGCGCGGGTCGGTGGCTCTGCTGCCCCACGGGTAGATTCTGGTATCACAATATTAAGCTCCCAACACCACACAGCTATCCGCGTCCCAGCAGAGTTGCACTTCATCACCCCAGGTTGGCATCCCTTTACGATAGCGATGGCCATTCTGTAGCTGCGCACTCAGCATCTGCCCACTGTGTAATTTAACGTGATAGATAGACAAATCGCCCAGATAGGCAATGTGCACCACTTCACCCACCGCAAAGTTACAACCGTCTTCCGGCACCTGCTCGCACAGCATCACTTTCTCTGGACGCAGGGCAACAAAAACGGGCACACCATCAACCACCGAAGCATCAGAATCAACTTTCAACGGATGGCGTAAGCCGGGGCTATCAATAATTAGTGCATCATCCAAACGCTCTTTTAGCACCCCTTCAAACACATTCACCGAACCGATAAACTCTGCGCTGAATCTACTGTTAGGATGCTCATAGATCTCTTCTGGCTCGCCAATTTGCACAAATTTGCCACGGTTCATAATGGCAATGCGCCCGGCCATGGTCATCGCTTCTTCCTGATCATGGGTCACCATGACGCAAGTGGCTCCCACCCGCTCTAAAATATCCACTACTTCCAGTTGCATGCGGTCGCGCAGCTTTTTATCTAATGCGCCCATGGGCTCATCCAGCAGCAGCAGTTTGGGCCGTTTCGCCAAACTGCGCGCCAGTGCCACTCGCTGGCGCTGACCGCCAGAGAGCTGGTGCGGCTTACGTTTGGCAAACTCTTGCATATGCACCAATGTCAGCATCTCTGCCACTCGGCTTTTGATTTCATCCGTTGGGAGTTTGTCTTGCTTCAAACCAAAGGCGATATTTTGCTCGACAGTCATATGTGGGAATAATGCATACGACTGGAACATCATATTGATTGGGCGCTGATAAGGCGGCACATGCGACAAATCCTGCCCATCAAGCACTATTTGCCCCTGAGTCGGTTGTTCAAAACCGGCCAGCATACGCAACAGGGTGGATTTGCCACAGCCTGAAGCCCCTAACAGCGCAAAAATCTCACCTTTATAGATGGTCAAATTGACATCATCTACCGCGGCCTGACCATCAAATGATTTGGTTAAATTGCGAATCTCCAGCAAGGGGGTAAACACCTTCTGGGATTTTGGCTGCGGACGGGGAATTACATCATTCACTCAGCGTGCTCTCCGTGAAAGCAGAACAGGCCGCATTCAAGGTGCGGCACAATAAAAAAACAGGAACAGGAAGATACACTCCCTGTCCCTACCATGGTCTATTTTACTTTTTCATCAATGGGTTAACAGTCTTCAATGAGTAACTGCGTCACGCCAATGGTTTATTTACCGCTTTTCACTTTGGTCCAGGCCCGCGTGATCACGCGATCAATTTTCGGATCTTGTACTTTCAGAGTGAACATTTTGGCGCGCACATCAGCTGGCGGGTAAATGCCCGGATTATCACGAATTTCTGCATTCACCAGCGGGGTTGCCGCTTTGTTGGCATTCGCATAGAACACGTGATTACTGATATTCGCAATCACATCAGGGCGCATCAGGTAATTCAGGAACTGATAAGCTTCATCCTGATTTTTGGCATCAGATGGCATCGCAAACACATCAAAGAAAGCTAGTGCCCCTTCCTTTGGAATGCTGTAAGCCACATTCACACCATTTTTAGCTTCTTTGGCACGATTAGAAGCCTGCATAACATCACCAGCCCAACCTACCGCAACGCAGATATCGCCGTTGGCCAAATCATTAATATATTGTGATGAGTGGAAATAGCGGATATTCGGTCGTAATTTCAACAGTAAATCAGTGGCCGGGCCGGTGTAATCACTGGCCTGAATACTGTTCGGATCTTTGCCCAGATAATTGAGCACGGTGGCAAAAATCTCACTTGGCGCATCGAGGAAAGAGACGCCACAACTTTTCAGCTTCTCAAGATTTTCGGGTTTTAATACTAAATCCCAGCTGTTGACGGGGGCATCAGTCCCCAGTGCTGCTTTAACTTTTTCTACGTTATAGCCGATACCCGTAGTCGCCCACAGATAAGGGATTGCGTGTTTATTCTCGGGATCGTGTTTGCTGACCAAGGCCAACAATTCGGGATCAAGATTTTTGTAATTCGGTAATTTGCTTTTATCCAGCGGCTTAAATACGCCAGCAGACAATTGACGTTCGAGGAAACTGGCAGATGGCACCACCAAGTCAAACCCGGTACTCCCCGCCATCAATTTACCTTCCAACACCTCGTTGGAGTCAAACACATCATAGACAACTTTAATGCCGGTCTCTTTCTGGAAATTTGCCAGCGTATCCGGCGCGATATAATCGGACCAGTTGTAAACGTGCAGTGTTTTTTCCTCAGCAGATGCTGAGACGGACGCGGCCATTAACAGGCCAGCAGCAACACCCGATAACCACTTTTTACGTTGGGTGAACATCCGTTAACTCCTCCAAAATAGGGGGTGAGGTCGTACGCAAATTTGTATCCGAGGGGATACAACACCTTTGGCCTGCCGAGCGTGATTGCCACAAACACCAGATGCATGACTATGCACGGCGTGTGATTATTAACCTAACAAGGATAATCACTGATATTGCGGGGGAATATTATGCCCGTTGCAGAAACAGCAGCATAACCGCAGTTCGCAATTCACACCAGACTCTAGGGTAAAAAACGCCTTTTATCGATTTTTTATGCATATTCTATCTATGTAATGCGCCACTTACGGTATAAACGGCGACAAATATCTGGCAAAGGCGGGTAAAAAGCAGAATATCTTATGGTTTATAAGGGGGATAGCAGTGTGCCACTGATGATCAGCAGCACTCTGATAATTGATGTGAGGTGTCGATTAATGAATAACAGGATAAGCCGTGGCAGTTTGCGGCAACTCATCGTCGTCACTGTTGCCAATGAAGAGCAAATCATTAGCACGTGCTTCCAAAATAATCATGGAGATCTGTTCTTCGCACTGCTGCATAAAGTAGCCAAATTGGGCAAATGTTACCCCAACTTCTATTGTCAGCGACTGGCAAACAATCAGTTTTGGCAGATTATCATCCTGAATATCAATAAAGGCTTTAACCGTCAGTGAACTGGCATTAATTTGGCTAAGATCGGCCACTAATGGGATCAAAGCTGTCGGCCGAACCTCGGCCAGTGCAGAGAACAGAATGACGTTATCAACCAAATCAACTTTGGCATCAAACACACCCTCAAAATTTTGCATATGCGGCAAATGCAGTGCCTGGCAGGAATCGCATTCAAAAAATGAGATACCGAGCTGATCCAGCCAACGCCGTAATAAGGCTAAATCCGGGACGATGAGTGAATCCATAACTACCTACCTCACGATTCTCATAATACGAAAAGTGGCATAGCTTACGGAATATTGGCCGACAGTGCCACTTCAATCCCGACTAATTTAATGCCCTAAAGAAGACTTGGTCATGACCTTACTCAGATTTATTCTCCTTTTTTATTCGCTCTTCATCTAACTCTTTCTTGGATTGCGGTTTGGATATTCTATCTGCACTGCCTAATAATGGCCCAAAACCGCTGGCCACGCGCCAAACAATATAGGCGGCAGCCGGGAGCATCAGGCCAATTCCGACAAAAATCATAATAATCGCAACAGTGGCGGTTCCCATCGAACCAGGTAATGACACAAAGTCATTAATACTAAGATAGGCAACAACCAGTAATACCATCCCCAACACTTCTGAAATAATCACAATGCGGGGCATATCTCCTAACGAGCGCATCTTTGCCTCCGATAAGCTCAAGAACGACTTTGACTCAGTGTATTGAATCCCCACTGTTTGTAACAGTATCGATAAGCAAATAGGTAAGATTAATCAGACTAACAGGTAATTCCTGCTTTTTTTTCACTACGCCAAAGGGCATAGTAGACCCCAGTGAGAGTGAGTAATGCGCTAGAAGTCATTTAACAGTTGAATATATCAGTAACTGTTGGCGAAGTGATTATCTCAATTTAATCAAGGAGTTCTACATGTTTGCTGTAATTTTCGGGCGTCCTGGATGTCCTTACTGTGTTCGTGCCAAAGAACTGGCGGAAAAGCTGGAAACTGAACGCGACGATTTTAAATTCCGTTACATCGATATTCATGCGGAAGGTATTACCAAAGCTGACCTGGAAAAAACAGTCGGTAAACCGGTAGAAACCGTGCCACAAATCTTTATCGATGAAAAACATATTGGTGGTTGCACCGATTTTGAAGCTTACGCGAAACAAAATCTAAGCCTGTTCCAGTAATCCGGTTAGCAACCAACTGAAGTTTTCTATACCAATAGGGTTTTTCTGTCAATTTTGGTTGGTTTTATCCGATAAAGGGTGTTTAACACCCTTTTTTATTGCCTGTCATTTATCTCACCGCAGTAAAAATATCGCCCCAAAGCGGTTCACCCTCGATTATTAGTAGCATATAAGCCCACATTTTATTACTAACCAAGCATATCTATCTGGCTATGCCAAACTTCCTGCTTACTACTGGCTGTCTCGCAGCAGACCGATTAGAATAAGCCCCGTTATTGCCAACATTTATCTTTTTTTGGCGATAACATTTTTGAATTTAAAGATATGTGTCGCTCTAGCGTTACATTGAGGGCGAGTGCATCGTAAATCATCGTCATCCGGGCTAAATAGAAAGTCATACTAGTGAATATAAACGTCGCAAATTTGTTAAACGGCAACTACATATTGCTGTTATTCGTAGTTTTAGCGCTGGGATTATGCCTAGGCAAACTGCGGCTGGGTCCTATTCAATTAGGCAACGCTATTGGTGTGTTGGTGGTATCACTGTTGCTTGGGCAACAGCATTTCACTATCAATACAGAAGCGCTCAATCTGGGCTTTATGCTGTTTATTTTTTGTGTCGGTGTCGAAGCTGGCCCAAACTTTTTCTCTATTTTCTTCCGCGATGGCAAAAACTACTTGATGCTCGCCTTGGTCATGGTGGGCAGTGCCATGATTCTGGCCCTCGGTCTTGGTAAGTTATTTGGCTGGGATATTGGTCTAACGGCCGGTATGCTCGCAGGTTCAATGACATCAACTCCCGTGCTGGTGGGTGCCGGCGACACATTGCGCCATACCATCGCCAATAATCCGGCGCTGCAACATGCCCAAGATAACCTGAGCCTCGGTTATGCCCTGACCTACCTGATTGGCTTGGTCAGCCTGATTTTAGGCGCGCGCTACCTCCCTAAATTGCAGCATCAAGACTTACCGACCAGTGCTCAGCAAATTGCGCGCGAGCGTGGCCTTGATACCGATAGCCAACGTAAAGTTTATTTACCCGTGATTCGTGCCTATCGTGTCGGCCCAGAACTGGTGGCGTGGGCTGATGGTAAAAATCTACGCGAACTGGGGATCTACCGCCAAACGGGCTGTTATATCGAGCGAATTCGCCGCAATGGTATTCTGGCAAACCCGGATGGCGATGCAGTGCTGCAAGTGGGTGATGAGATCTCGCTGGTGGGTTATCCCGATGCACATTCGCGGCTTGACCCCAGCTTCCGTAATGGGAAAGAAGTCTTTGACCGTGACCTGCTGGACATGCGCATTGTGACAGAAGAAATTGTGGTCAAAAACAGCAATGCGGTAGGCAAACGTCTAAGTCATTTAAAACTGACCGACCACGGCTGTTTCCTTAACCGGGTGATTCGCAGCCAAATCGAAATGCCGATTGATGACAATGTGGTCTTGAATAAAGGCGATGTATTGCAAGTCAGTGGTGATGCCCGCCGAGTGAAAAGCGTGGCTGAAAAGATTGGCTTTATCTCCATTCACAGCCAAGTTACCGACCTGCTGGCTTTCTGTGCCTTCTTTATTTTGGGATTAATGATTGGCCTGATTACCTTCCAATTTAGTAATTTCAGCTTCGGTATTGGTAATGCTGCCGGGTTATTAATGGCAGGCATCATGCTCGGGTTTTTACGTGCTAACCACCCTACTTTCGGCTATATCCCGCAAGGGGCGCTTAATATGGTGAAAGAGTTCGGGTTGATGGTCTTTATGGCTGGCGTCGGGTTAAGCGCCGGTGGGGGCATTAATAGCAGTCTGGGAGCCATTGGTGGGCAGATGCTAATATCTGGCCTGATAGTCAGTTTGGTGCCGGTCGTTATCTGCTTTATCTTTGGCGCTTATGTATTGCGCATGAACCGAGCTCTACTTTTCGGCGCGATAATGGGGGCTCGGACGTGCGCTCCGGCGATGGATATCATCAGCGACACCGCCCGCAGTAATATCCCAGCCCTAGGTTATGCAGGAACTTATGCCATCGCGAACGTATTATTGACGTTAGCAGGTTCATTAATCGTCATTGTCTGGCCGGGGGTATTAGGTTAGCGCGGAAAAAGTGCATTTAAGATAAAACTAAACATTATTTTATACTTTTTTCATTTGCCCAGAACTTTCTTACCGAGCTGGGGTCTGAATTAATGCCACTGCTTTTCTTTGATGTCCCCATATTGAGGAGCCCGATAGTCCCGCCTTCTTAGGTTCAAGACTAATCGGGTTTTTTCTTGCCTGAAATTTGAGTTCTGCTGTAATCCCCTTCGCTATCAGCCCTTAAGGCTTTCTTAAGACAAAATAAACACAATATCAACATCAAAACCTCTGCTTCAGGCCATTTCGTGAAGACCAACAAACTGCCCGCTCAATCAAACGCAACTATGTCTATATTAAATAATACCTCAACGGTACAGATAATTAGGACAAAGTCCCTTTACTCACTGCCGTTATCCTTTTATTTTTGGCAGGTTTTTGGGTTGTTGATCAGCGGATTGCTGTTTCTGTGGTTGTCCCGCAACGAGCAACTGGATTGGTTTATCAGTAATTACTGGTTTGACCCGGTTGGCCAGAATTTTCCGTGGGAGAATAATTACTGGCTGGATTTACTTAACCACCGGTTACTGAAACTGAGCATTATCAGTGCGGCGATCGTCACATTGTTATGGGGCATTTATCGTCGCAATGGGCGCTTGGTGACCACCATGTTGCTGCTGGGTATCGGCCCATTGGTGATCGGTATTCTAAAAGCCACCAGCGCGCACTCCTGCCCTTGGGATCTGGTGGAGTACGGCGGTAAATCCCTGAGCTACGTATTGATGGGGACGGCCCCAGTCGGTGCAGGCCCCGGCCACTGCTTCCCTGGTGGCCATGCATCCAGCGGCTTTGCAGTAATGGCGCTGTTTTTCTTGTTTTACCCAGAGCGCCCGCGATTGGCCACACTGTGTTGGTTCGTCGGTGCCAGCCTTGGCATGTTGATGGGGTTTGGTCAAATTATGCGTGGGGCACATTTTCTTACTCACAACCTGTGGGCAGGTTGGTGGGTATGGCTCAGCCAGTTGGCTGTGTTTTGGATGATTAGCGGTTTTTACCACCGCGATAAAGGTACAAAATGATGGAACAAATGAATTACTTTTTCTTTTCCATGATAAATGCGACTCCAGCATCACCATCGTGGATAATTTCTTTTGCGACTTTTATCGCACGCGATCTCATTATGATTATCCCTATTTTGCTCATAGGGCTGTGGCTATGGGGGCCGAAAAACACTATGGATATGCAGCGCACCATGGTCACTAAAGCTGCCATTGCCCTTGCATTCTCCATGCTATCAGCCACTTGTATTGGCATGCTTATTCCCCATGATCGACCTTTCGTGGTGGGTTTTGGCTATAACTTTTTACCGCACTCACCGGACAGTTCTTTCCCGAGCGATCACGGCACCGCTATTTTTACCGTGGCCTTAGCCTTTGTTTTCTGGCACAAACTCTGGTCGGCAGTCAGCATGATGATCGTGGCGGTCGCCATTGCATGGTCACGCATTTATCTGGGTGTTCACTGGCCATTAGATATGGTGGGAGCCTTCCTGCTAGGGATTGTCGGCTGCTTGTTCGCACAGCTAGTGTGGAATTTATTCGGGGAAGCTATTTCGAATGGTATGCAGCGTCTTTATCACGTAAGTTTTGCCTTGCCGATCAGTAGAGGATGGGTCAGAAGCTAATCCTCCGCACGTTACTTATCTCACATTGCCGGTAAGCGAAAAGACCGGCAATCTCTCTCGTCAAAAATACCACTCTATTTAAAACCAATAAAATTCAATCAGATACACTTCAATTAAGTGTATCTGTTGTCTATTTAATCGCCATCAATGTAATTAAAATAACAAAATAAAATCTAAAATAGCCATATTTGTGAGAATTATCTTTGTTTTTTCTTTTAAATGTTATTATTATAACAACAGAACTAACTTACAGATGAACAAAAGGATAATAATCATGACGATCAATTACGCTAGCTACATTGACCATACCCTACTGGCAATGGATGCCACTGAAGCACAAATCATTAAGTTGTGTGAAGAAGCTAAACAGCATCATTTCTATACTGTATGTGTTAACTCTGGCTATGTTCCCCTGGCGGCACAGCAACTGGCGGGTAGCCCAGTAAAAGTATGCTCAGTAATTGGGTTCCCTCTGGGGGCCGGTCTGACCGAAGCAAAAGCCTTTGAAGCTCAAGCGGCTATCAAGGCTGGCGCACAAGAGATTGATATGGTTATCAATGTTGGCTGGTTAAAAAGCGGCAAAATTGATGAAGTTAAAGCTGACATCAAGGCTGTGCGTGATAATTGCGGCGCAACACCGTTGAAAGTAATATTAGAGACTTGCCTGCTTAGCGATGCACAAATTGTACAAGTTTGTGATATCTGCCGTGAGCTTGACGTCGCTTTTGTTAAAACTTCAACCGGTTTCAGCACCGGTGGCGCGAAAGAAGAACATGTAAAATTGATGCGTGCCACAGTCGGCCCAGCCATGGGTGTTAAGGCATCCGGTGCAGTTCGAGACCAAGCAACAGCTGAAACCATGATTAAAGCTGGCGCGACACGCATTGGTACCAGTTCAGGAGTGGCCATCGTTTCAGGCCAGTCCGCCTCCGCATCAAGTTACTAAATTATTGTAAGCCCGGCGCTTGTCGGGCTTAATTATTGCTATCGACTGTTTTACGCTGTTTTTTGTTTTGTAATAGCTTGTTTTAGATTGCATTACAAAGAGTTGTGCGCAATATTTGGTTTTGAAAATAACTTGTCAGGAATAGCTTATGGAAACCCGCCGTGCTGAACGAATTAATAAACTTACTCAGGCCCTTAAGCGTTCCGACAAAATCCATCTAAAAGACGCCGCCAATCTGCTGCGCGTGTCTGAAATGACCATTCGCCGAGATCTTAGCGCTGAACCTACTGCCGTCATTTTGTTGGGCGGTTACGTGGTGATGGACCCAAAAAGCAATAACGCCAATAACTATTTTGTTTCGGACCAACAAGCCAAGCAGGTGGAAGAAAAACGCCGCATCGGTCAGTTGGCAGCACGTCTTATTGCCGAGAATGACACTGTTTTTTTTGATTGTGGCACCACAATTCCATCAATCATTGACGAAATAGAGGAAGAACTGTCATTTACCGCCATTTGCTACTCCCTCAACACTTTTCTTTCCTTACAAGATAAACCTAACTGTAAAGTGATCCTGTGTGGTGGCGAGTTCAAGCCTAACAACTACATTTTCACCCCTATCAGCCAGCACAATGAACTAGACAACGCCTGCCCGAATAAAGCTTTTATCTCCGCAGCCGGTGTTTCAATTGAGTACGGCGCAACGTGTTTCAACTTCGACGAGATCCTACTGAAGCACCGGGCGATTGCCAAATCCCAGCATAAAATTCTGGTCGCTGACCACAGTAAGTTCGGCAAAATAAAACCTGCCAGTATTGGCGCTCTGACCCTCTTTGATGCATTGGTGACTGATCGCCAACCTGATGATGAATTCAGCCAATTCTTTTTACAGCATAGTATTAAAACCTACTGTTAAGCCCGCACGCCCTGCCCCACTGATTATTTCCCTTGCTAGTGAGATGCGCGTCATCTCGTTGGCATGGGACTTTTTCCGCTCTAAATACTGATTTAGTCGCTCGCTGACAGATCGCCTTGATTACATAGCAAAAATCTTAATTGTGTAAATACTGGATGAATACGATAGAGGTGTATTATCTAAAAAACGTATTATATTTAAGCAAAATAAGCCAAGGGGTTATAACCCTATTTTATTTGTGCTTAATATGATTTTTAATCTATAAAAAATTTAAAACACAATTTCATTCCATAATTAAGTGCCAGTAATAACTGAGCTTAAGGTAAATTAATTTAACATTTGTCATTCTTTTTAATACATCTATGCCAAGAAATAGCGACAGTTATATTGTCAGACAAATAATCATCACAATATTTCATATGACAAATAAACCATGGAATGCAAATAGTCACTCACTGACTTATTTAATTCAGCAATAAACCTTTCATTTTTGTCTTATTTAACTGTTTATATTACCGCCAGGTATCAGCAGCCATACTGATAACATAAAAAAGATAAAGTCATTTAAAATCAATTAGTTAATGCAATATCATTATTTTACATTAATGATATTCATCAATAAATCAGTGAAAAACTTGATTTTAACTAGATTCATAAGCGTGGTTAAAATATATTTCCCACAAAGATAGAGAGGATGAAAATCTGATTGTTTATTTATTGAACAGTACAAAGAATGCTTATTTATTATCCTTAGTGATAAAAAATAAACATTAACACAACAATCAGATGTAAATTCGTAACAAGTGATCGTCGGCGAGTTTATTGAGCATTTGAGAGCAGGATCACGGTAGTTTTCACTACAAATCGCTATCTTGCCGCCAGCAAAAACTAGAGTTCTTATCAGAACAATAAAAATATCCGATAAAACGAATTCACACTCTTACAATCGGTTAATTTTTGCACTTTAACTTTTAGGTATAACACGCGACTACGGCACCAACGTAATAACCAGGGCACCATTTTAGACGAATCGTTTAGACTGAATTTTTCGCCTGATAATGTCGCTAAATAAAGCATTACAGGAGCCTAACTTTCGGTTCTTAATTTTAAATTAACGTGTTCACTATGGAGATTTTTCATGGACACTACTCAAGTAGGCACTATTGCCTCCACGGGAAAAGTTTCATCAAGCACATGGCGTAAAACCGACACCATGTGGATGTTGGGTCTGTACGGAACAGCAATCGGTGCTGGCGTACTGTTCCTGCCAATCAACGCGGGTATCGGCGGCCTTCTGCCTCTTATCGTTATGGCTATCATCGCTTTCCCGATGACGTTTTATGCTCACCGTGGCCTGTGCCGCTTTGTGCTGTCAGGTAAAAATCCGGGTGAAGACATTACTGAAGTGGTTGAAGAGCATTTTGGTAAAGGCGCGGGTAAGCTGATTACTCTGCTTTACTTCTTTGCTATCTACCCAATCTTGTTGGTCTACAGTGTGGCAATTACCAACACTGTTGATAGCTTCATCACACACCAGATGCATCTGCCATCACCACCACGTGCCATTCTGTCGCTGATTCTGATCATCGGCCTGATGACTATCGTGCGTTTTGGTGAGCATGCCATTGTGAAAGCAATGAGTATTCTGGTCTTCCCATTTGTCGCGGTATTGATGCTGTTGGCGGTCTATCTGATCCCTAACTGGTCAGGTGCGATATTTGAACATGTATCAATGGATGGCAATGGGACTGGCAGTGGCCTGTGGATGACCTTATGGCTGGTGATTCCGGTGATGGTATTCTCGTTCAACCACTCCCCGATCATTTCCGCCTTTGCGGTAGCAAAACGTGAAGAGTACGGTGTTGAGGCTGAGAAAAAATGCTCCCGCATTTTGGCTTTCGCTCACATCATGATGGTTGTTACGGTGATGTTCTTCGTATTCAGCTGCGTACTGAGCCTGTCTCCGGCTGATTTGGCTGAAGCAAAAAGCCAGAATATCTCTATTCTGTCTTACCTGGCTAACCACTTTAATACCCCAATGATTGCCTATATGGCTCCGGTCATTGCCTTTATCGCTATCACCAAATCTTTCCTGGGCCACTACTTAGGCGCACGTGAAGGCTTTAACGGGATGATGATCAAGTCTCTGCGTAGCAAAGGCAAAGCCATCAATCATGACAAACTGAACCGCATTACTGCACTGTTCATGCTGGTGACAACCTGGATCGTAGCAACCATGAACCCAAGCATCTTGGGCATGATTGAAACATTGGGTGGCCCAATCATCGCAATGCTGCTGTTCCTGATGCCAATGTATGCAATCCATAAAGTTCCTGCGATGCGCAAATACAGCGGTCACATCAGCAACGTATTCGTCGTCATCATGGGCCTGATTGCTATCTCTGCAATCTTGTTCAGCCTGTTTGGTAAATGATTTAGAGGCTGGCCAGTGCTCACGGCCAGCTCACAACCATCATCTGACGTTGTAAATTGTTTCAAAAGCCGGTGCGTCCGCGCCGGCTCTCTATTCCACGGTAATGTAAGCATTTTAATAATATTACCCAGCATGGGTATAACGCCTTTAACATGAAGGAGGCGAATATATGGTCAGCGTTTTTGACATTTTCAAGATTGGTATTGGTCCATCCAGCTCCCACACCGTCGGCCCAATGAAAGCCGGCAAGCTGTTTACCGATGATTTAATCACACTAGGACATCTTCCTGCCGTCACCCGAATCACTGTTGATGTTTACGGCTCTCTGTCTCTGACTGGTAAAGGTCACCATACTGATATCGCCATTATCATGGGGCTGGCAGGTAACTTGCCTGATACCGTTGATATTGATGCAATACAAGGGTTTATTCGTGATGTAGAGTCGCGGGAACGTCTGCTACTGGCTAATGGTAGCCATGAAGTTGATTTCCCGGCAGTGGGTGGCATGAACTTCCATGAAACCAATTTGCCACTGCATGAAAATGGCATGTCCATCAGTGCACATGCTGGTGATGACTGTATTTTTAGCAAAACCTATTACTCCATCGGCGGCGGGTTTATTGTCGATGAAACTCAGTTTGGTCAGCAAGATAGCCACGCAGTGACCGTGCCCTATCCCTTCAATTCTGCCCGCGATCTGCAAAAACACTGTAAAGATACCGGTTTATCTTTATCAGGTTTAGTGATGCAAAATGAGCTGGCTTTGCACAGTAAAGCCGAGATAAGCGCACACTTTGCGGCGATCTGGGAGGTGATGCAAGCGGGGATTGAGCGCGGTATTAATACTGAAGGCCTGTTACCCGGCCCGATGAAAGTGCCGCGCCGTGCCGCGGCATTGCGCCGGATGCTGGTCACCACGGATAAGCATAATGCTGACCCAATGATGGTGGTTGATTGGATCAATATGTATGCCTTAGCCGTTAACGAAGAAAATGCCGCGGGCGGGCGTGTGGTCACAGCACCGACTAACGGGGCTTGCGGTATTATTCCTGCGGTTTTGGCTTACTACGATAAATTCATTCGCCCAGTGAATGAAAACTCTTACAGCCGTTATTTCCTGGTTTCAGGGGTTATTGGTGCGCTGTATAAAATGAACGCATCTATTTCTGGCGCAGAAGTGGGCTGTCAGGGGGAAGTCGGGGTTGCCTGTTCAATGGCCGCAGCAGGTTTGGCTGAGTTAATGGGAGGTAGCCCTGCTCAGGTCTGTATCGCCGCTGAAATCGCCATGGAGCATAATCTGGGGCTAACCTGTGACCCTGTGGCCGGGCAAGTTCAGGTGCCTTGCATTGAGCGTAATGCCATTTCCGCCGTGCAAGCGGTTAATGCCGCTCGGATGGCGCTGCGTCGGACTAGTGAGCCAAGTGTCTGTCTGGATAAAGTCATCGAAACGATGTATGAAACCGGCAAAGATATGAACTCAAAATATCGTGAAACGTCTCGCGGTGGGCTGGCAATCAAGATAGTCGCCTGCAACTGATGCACTAAGGCTAAAGTCAGTGATTCGGATGAACTCTCGCCGCTAACCCCCTGTAGCTTCAAGTCCGAAGGGTTACCCAAAGAACGTGGAGTTGCAGGTAGGCAGCAAGAGAGCAAATCCCTATGAGCTGACTCAAGCCAGTGATTCGGATGAGTGAGCGCCGCTAACACCCCTGCGGCTTCAAGTCTGAAGAGGTTACCCAAAGAACGTGGAGTTGCAGGTAGGCAGCAAGAGAGCAAATCCCGATGAGCTAACTCAAGTCAGTGACTCGGGTGAGTGAGCGCTGCTAACACCCCTGCGGCTTCAAGTTCGAAGGGTAATAGGGCGATCGGATAGTCGCCCTATATAATCATCCTAAACTTAACCAAAAACCCCGCCAAACCACTGGTTAAGTTTCATCATGACAAAATCCCAGATACGGCTAAAGAAGCCGCCCTCTTTGACTTCGTTCAATACCACTAGCGGGCGCTGGTCGATAGTTTTGCCATCCAGTTGAAAATCTATCGTCCCCACCACCTGATGCTTCGCCAGTGGTGCTCGTAGCTCTGTTTGATCCAGCTTATAACTGGCTTTCAAGTTCTTCATCTGCCCTTTCGGGATGGTGATGGCGGCATCTTGCGCAACACCAAGTTCAGCTTGCCCGGTGTCACCAAACCATACTTTCTGCGTCACAAAAGGTTTGGTGGCTTTAATCGGCACCACGGTTTCATAGAAGCGGAATCCCCACGTCAGGAGTTTCTCACTTTCACTGAAACGCACTCTATCGCTGGGCGCACCTAGTACCACAGAAATCAGTCGCATTGGCCCGTCGGTCGCCGAAGCCACCAGATTATGCCCCGCCCCGGTGGTATAGCCGGTTTTCATACCATCGACATTGAGATTAGTGCTCCATAACAGGCGGTTACGGTTAATCTGGCGAATTTTATTAAAGGTAAATTCTTTCTCTTTGTGTAGTGCATACTCTTCGGGCACATCACGGATCAGTGCTTGCCCCAATAAGGCCATATCGTGTGCGGTACTATACTGCCCCGGCGCATCAAGGCCATGCACCGTCATAAAGTTGGTATTGTTCAGGCCCAATGCTTTGGCGTAATTATTCATCAAGCCAACAAAACTATCCTGGCTCCCAGCGATATAATCCGCCAATGCGATGCTGGCATCATTACCTGATTGAATAACAATGCCTTTATTCAAATCGGACAATTTCACCTGATCGCCCGGTTTCAAAAACATCAGTGAAGAGCCTCGCAAGGCCGGATTACCAGTGGCCCAAGCATCTTTCCCGACAGTCACCAGATCATCCGGATGAACTTTACCGGCTTTAATCGCCTGCCCAATCACATAGCTGGACATAATTTTCGTCAAACTGGCCGGGTCAAGGCGTTGGTCACTGTTCCCCTCAGCCAGCACTTTCCCACTGTCATAGTCCATCAATACATAGGCTTTAGCATCGATCACCGGAGCCGCTGGAGCATCAGCCGCATGGGCGGCGGGCAGTACCAAGAGCAATAATCCGGCACTGAAAGAGAACTTTTTTGTCTTAAACGGGAGGGTAAATTTCATCATGAGGTCGCCAGAGTATCCTTGCAAATAATCGGAAATAAGTGGTATTCCCAGAACAAACCACAGTCCAATTAGCGAAAAAGTAACGTCTTTTCACTGATACTGAAATATTAGCTTAGTCATACTTCAGCACCTTTTCTAAATTTATCCCATTGCCGAGTCAATTGGGCGTAGTTTTACGTTTTGTTTTGTAAAGATGCGCTTTTTCAATAAATATTGATGGCTACACGGCTAACCATCTTCCTATCTAAACGTCCTTACACCTAAGCAGCTAAACGTCTAAAAAACAATAATCATATTCCAAAAAGGAATATAAATGGGTTATTTGTTCTTTTTAGTGCCTAAGTCGCTAGCGCTATTATCCCGCCATAGGTTGTTAATCGAACTCACTCAGTTAACTCAAATTTTTGCTGGAGCAAATAATGGCAATCCCTCGCTCGGTGCTTGATCTTATCGGCCATACCCCCCTTTTGGAACTGACCCGCTTTGATACCGGCCCGTGCCAATTGTTTGTGAAGTTGGAAAATCAAAACCCCGGCGGTTCGATTAAAGATAGAGTCGCGCTGTCGATGATTGAACAGGCGGAACGAGATGGTCTGCTGTCACCCGGTGGCACTATTATTGAAGCCACTGCGGGCAATACTGGCCTGGGGCTGGCGCTGGTAGCGGCACTAAAAGGCTACAAATTGGTCTTGGTGGTGCCGGATAAAATGAGTCAGGAGAAAATTTTCCATCTACGGGCGTTAGGCGCACAAGTGTTGCTAACCCGTTCTGATGTGGGTAAAGGTCATCCGGCTTATTATCAGGATTATGCCCTGCGTCTGGCCCAGGAAATCCCCGGCGCTTTCTATATTGACCAGTTCAATAACCCTGCGAATCCGGCGGCACACCGGACATCAACCGGCCCAGAACTGTGGCAGCAGATGGACGAACACATCGACGCCATCGTGGTCGGTGTCGGCTCAAGTGGCACCTTGAGTGGGCTGAGCCAATATTTTGCTGAGGTTTCGCCGACCACCGAGTTTGTGCTGGCTGATCCCGCCGGTTCTATTTTGGCGGATTACGTCAACAGCTCACAGATTAATGATGCCGGCAGTTGGTTGGTCGAAGGTATTGGTGAGGATTTCATTCCGCCACTGAGTAATTTCTCTCAGGTAAAAAAATCCTACCAAATTGATGATGCCGAAGCATTCAGCACTGCCCGCACCCTATTACGCGAAGAAGGGATTCTGGCGGGTTCTTCAACCGGTACCTTGCTGGCTGCGGCATTGCGCTATTGCCGCGAGCAGACCACACCGAAACGGGTCGTGACCTTTGTCTGCGACAGTGGGAATAAATACCTGTCAAAAATGTTCAATGACTACTGGCTACTGGAGCAGGGTTTACTCAGCAAACCTCAACATGGCGATTTGCGCGATTACATCACTTATAGCCATCAGGATGGTGCGACTGTCTCGGTCACGCCACAAGACACACTGGCGGTCGCTCATGCCCGGATGCGCCTGTATGACATCTCACAGTTACCGGTGTTAGACGGCGAAAAAGTCGTTGGGCTGATTGATGAGTGGGATCTGCTGAATGCGGTCCAAGCCGATGCCAATCATTTTAAATTACCCGTCAGTACTGCCATGACACGTCAGGTCAACACGCTGCAAAAAGAGGCGGATTACCACGCGCTACTGACCACCTTTAATGATGGTCATGTCGCGGTAGTACTGGATGGCGAACACTTTCTTGGCCTGATTACCCGCACCGATGTTTTGAATACCTGGCGTCAAAAGCTGGCTTAACCTTCTCTTATTAAGGATTTTTATTATGGCAAAGTTCGATACGCTGACCGTCCACGCCGGTTATACCCCTGACAGCACCGGTGCCGTGATGCCCGCCATTTACGCGACATCCACGTTTGCACAACCGGCTCCCGGCGAACATACCGGATATGAATATTCCCGCAGTGGTAACCCCACTCGTACTGCACTGGAAAACGCTATTGCAGAACTGGAGGGTGGCCTTCGTGGTTACGCCTTCGCTTCCGGTTTGGCAGCTTGTTCAACTGTACTTGAACTGCTGGATCAAGGCAGCCATATCATTGCAGTTGATGATTTATATGGCGGAACTTACCGATTGTTGGAGAAAGTGCGCAGTCGCAGCGCCGGTTTGCGCGTGACTTATGTTTCTCCGGCAGATACCGCAGCACTGGAACAGGCCATTTTACCTGACACCAAAATGATCTGGGTGGAGACACCGACTAACCCACTGTTAAAACTGGCCGATCTGGCAGCTATTGCCGCTATTGCCAAGCAACATCGTCTGATCAGTGTGGCTGATAATACCTTTGCCTCGCCTTACATTCAGCGCCCACTGGAGCTGGGCTTTGATATTGTGGTGCATTCAGCCACCAAATATCTTAATGGTCATTCTGATGTGGTAGCCGGGGTGGCAGCGGTAGGGAATAACCCTGAGCTGGCTGAGCAATTGGGCTTTTTGCACAACGCCGTGGGGGGAATTTTAGACCCATTCAGTAGTTTCCTGACATTGCGCGGCTTACGCACGCTGGCTTTGCGGATGGCACGACATAATTACAGTGCTCAGCGCATTGCCGAATGGCTTGAACAGCAGCCACAAGTGGAAAATGTGTATTATCCGGGGCTGAAAAGTCATCCACAGCATGCGCTGGCTGCCCAACAGATGGCCGGTTTTGGTGGCATGATATCTGTCCGCTTGAAAGGGGATGATGCCTTTGCTCGTGCAGTGATTAAGCGCTCACACTTGTTTACGCTGGCCGAAAGTCTTGGCGGAGTCGAGAGCTTAATCAGCCAGCCTTACAGCATGACCCATGCTTCAATCCCCTTGGAAACCCGACTCAAACACGGCATTACGCCACAATTACTGCGTTTGTCCGTCGGTATTGAAGATACTGAAGATTTGATAGCCGATTTGGCGCAAGCGTTAAACGGTTAATTTTTAATAAAAAATACGGTAGGAGTGGAGGCTTTCCTACCGTGATACACACAGCGCTGAAAACTAAACGGCTCTTTGCCATCTATGCCCGCGCTCTTCAAAAATCAATTTTTCTATTGATTGCTGCACTTCAGAATCGGCCAGAATACGTAAAAAATGGCCCACACCACTGGCCTCATCAATAGATTCCACATACAGCGCCCGCAAAGAGACATCTGCTGTTCGTGGCAAGCTGGTTTGCCCTTTTTCCCAACGAGCTACCGTCTGTACATCCACACCGAGTAATGCCGCGAGTGCTTTTTGCGACATGTTCATTTCAATACGTATAAAGCGAATTTCATCGGCGACTAAAGGATTGCTGCGGTTAACTAATATTTTGCCAATGAGGCGATGCAAACCATCAACATCATCAATACTGGTAAACCGCTCACCATCAACAACATCACAGTGATAACCATTAGCCAACCATACCGTGGTTAAACCACTCTCCGTGTAGTGATACATGACTTTTCTCCATTACTTAATCATCACCGTGACAACAAATACCGTTGGGTCGTCCTCATGCCGCTTTAGCACCGTCACTATTTCAATCACATCACCTGCGGCAACACCTTGTAAGTTAAACTTCCAGTCACCGGCGGCAGTTTGGTGCGGTACTTCGATAAATCGGCTGTGCTTGCTGACAAAAACATGCAAAATTTGCCGCAGCGTAACACTCCGTTCAGACATCCTTTGCTTGGCATGCCGGCTGATACGAATACGTCCAGTATGATTCATTGCCAGATCGTTAACTATTTTTCGTGCTGAAACAGCACTGAGCGGAAACTCCCTGACCGTCATTCCCTGATAACGTAAAGGTGTATTAGATTCCATTCAATCACCTCTCAATTTTGTACCTATCATTTTGATAGGTACAAAAGAGAACGTCAAGAATAGACAGAGAAGAAAAGAAATGAAAGAAAATAGGTGTCGGGATGAACAAAAAATAAGCGGCAAAAACTTTTATGCGGTAAAAGTGTTAACGCCGATGAGCCAGTGACCTGACCCACTTGTCACCCAAGCTTTGTACACCCTGAACCAGAATCACCAATATAATTAGAGTCGCGACCATCACTTCATTATTAAATCGTTGATAACCATAACGAATAGCCAAATCACCCAGCCCGCCGCCACCGATAACCCCCGCCATTGATGAGAACCCCACCAGCATGACGACGGTTAAAGTTATCCCCGCCAATAAAGCGGGCAGTGCTTCCGGCAACAACACTTTTTGGATCACATGCCGCGCCGATCCCCCCATGGATAAAATGGCCTCAATTCGCCCTTTATCAACTTCATCTAATGCCGCTTCAACCACTCGAGCAAAAAACGGAATTGCCCCAAGAGTGATGGGCACAATAGCGGCAGTACTGCCCAGTGTCGTCCCGATAATCCACCGGGTAATGGGAATTAATGCAATGAGTAGCACCACAAAGGGCATTGAACGCCCTAAATTCACGATGGCCCCGATCAAGGTATTTAGCCGCGGCGCAGGTAGCACCCCATTAGGGCGTGAAACAAATAATAATACGCCCAAAGGCAAACCAATCAGCACGGTGAAAAAGGTGGCAATCACCACCATATATAGGGTCTCGCCGGTAGCATTAGCGACCAATGCCAGCAGGTCCTGCCAACTCATGCGGTTGTTCATAGCAACTCGGCCCTCACACCACGCTCATTAAGAAATTGTAAGACTTCAGCCAAATTCAACCCGCCATCTGGGTGGCTGAAATCAACCTGCAAACGGCCAACCCGTTGACCGCCAATCGATTCCACTCCGCCGCCGAGCAGAGTGACGCCCACCGCATGTCGGTGCGCCAATTCACTGAGTGCTGGCGAGGCCGCTAACGTATCAAAGAAAGTGAGCTCCGCCACCGGCGTACCGGATAAAGAAGCCGGGCCACGGGCTGGCAGTAATAAACGCCCTAAACGGGAGTGAGGAGAAGCCAGTAAATCCGCAATAGCGCCGGTTTCGGCCACTCGCCCACCTTCGAGTAACGCCGCGTTATCACAGATAGATTTCACCACATCCAACTCATGGGTAATCAGCACGATGGTTAACCCCAACTGGCGGTTAATATCACTGAGCAGTGCCAATATCGAGGCAGTAGTTTCTGGGTCCAGTGCACTGGTGGCCTCGTCAGATAACAGATATGAGGGCTTAGCCGCCAGCGCCCTGGCAATACCGACGCGCTGCTTTTGCCCACCGGATAACTGAGAGGGAAAAGCATGCGCTTTGTCACTCAACCCCACTAAATCTAATAATTCTGCGACACGTTTTTGCCGCTGCGATTTCGGCATACCAATAATTTCCAAACCCACAGCAATGTTGTCCCAGACATTACGTGAATGAAGTAAATGGAAATTCTGGAAAATCATGCCGATATTCTGCCGCTGTAATCGTAACTCACGGTCAGAAAGTGTGGTTAACTCGCGGCCATCGACCTGAATACGGCCCGAAGTGGGCCGCTCCAGTAAGTTAAGACAGCGGATTAAAGTACTTTTACCGGCCCCGCTGCGGCCAATAATCCCGAACACCGAGCCAGTCGGGATCTCAAGCGAGACCTCCTCCAGAGCCACCATCGGCAGCCCTCCTTGCGGATAGGTTTTACTCAGGCGTTCGATGCTGATCATGATTTAATACCTGCCACTGGGATAACCGAACCGGCATATTTTTCAGTGATAAACTTCGCCACTTCTGGCGATTGTAAATCTTGCGCCAGTTGTTTGATGCGCGGGTCGGCTGCCAATGCTGGCGTGGTGACCAAAATATTGGCGTAAGGGTTACCGGCCGCTTTCTCCAGCCCCAATGCATCTTTAGCCGGACTTAACCCAGCCTCCAAGGCATAGTTGCCATTAATCACAGCCAAATCAACATCATCCAATGAACGTGGGATCTGCGGTGATTCAATCTCCAAGATTTTTAGGTGCTTTGGATTGCTGGCAATATCTTTAGGTGTTGCCTGGTTTTTGGCTGGATCAGTAAAGCCCGGCTGCAAGGTAATCAGCCCCTGATCTTGCAATAAATAGAGTGCACGGCTGAGATTAGTGACGTTGTTTGGCACCGCCACCGTGCCATTCTCCGGCACATCTGCAAAGGTTTTGTGTTTATGGGAATAGACGCCGAGTGGCTCAATATGCACCGTGGCGGCAACAGCGAATTTCTGCCCCAGTGCCTGCTCTTGTGAGTGCAAATAAGGAACATGCTGGAAGTAGTTGGCGTCCACATCACCATGAGCTAACAACTCATTGGAGTTCACGCCATTTGGGATCTCAATGATTTTCAGATTTAACGACGGGTCCAGTTTCTGTACAAATTGCAGAATTTCCGCATGGGGAACCGGATCTGCGGCTACCCGCAGGGCTTCAGCGGCCTGCGCTGATAAGGTAAAAGTTGATGTCAGTGCTGTCAGTAATGCCGCACGAATCCAGCCAGAAACAGGTTTCTTAGTCATAATCATCATCCCAAAATAAGTTTTTATCATTAATAACACCCACGCCATTGAGTAAGTTTCAAGAGCCAAAGGTTTCTGGATAGTAACGCTCTGCAACATCCGGATGAGAACGCAAGCGCCCTTTGAGATAATTAAGCCCGACGTCACGAAACAGCGGATTATGCGGATCACTGGCTGGCCCCCGAGCCTCCAGCGCCAAAGATTCAGGCAGTTGATACAATGGCACCACTGCATCCAGGCGCGCGCCGAGGAAAAAGGCGATAGACAGACGGTCAGCCCCTGGCGGTGGGGTTTCCACACGATGTACTGTGGCGCGTAAATATCCATTACTGGCCAGTTCAAGCAATTCACCAATATTGACGACAAAGGTGCCGTCTTGTGGAACCGCATCAATCCAGCGCCCTTCTTCCACTTCTACCTGCAAACCACGTTGTTGATCTTGCAATAAGAAACTGAGGAAACCTGAATCCTTATGCGCCCCGACCCCCTGCCCACTTTGCGTGGTTTCTCGCCCCGGATAGCGAATAAGCTTGATATGCTCGTTAGGCTTATCGCCATATAACTCATCAAAGGCGTTTTCATCCAAGTTCAATGCCAGAGCAAAAGCGCGCAGCAAGCGCAATGCCATTCCCGTCATTTCCCGCTGCCATTGCAACAGTGCTGGTTTTAGCTCAGGTAGCCCCTCAGGCCACTGATTGGGGCCTTGCAGCCGCGCCCAACTTGGCGTGCCGGGGGTTTGAGGTAATGGCGTTCGCTCAGCACCGATATCAAACTGTTCGCGCCAGTCGGGCTGACCGCGAGTAAGCTCAGAAGCAGCACGGTTATAGCCGCGAAAATGCGGGGAGCGCACCATGGCGACCGCCAGTTTTTCTTCATCTGGCAGAGCAAAGAATTCACGTGACAAAGTTTGGATCTGTTTTAGTAGCGCGGGGTCAATTCCATGTCCGGTAAGATAGAAAAAACCGATATCTCGGGCGGCATGGCGTAAAGCGCTCAAGAATGTCTGACGTTCAGTGTCACTGCCATTAAGCAATGAAAGGTCCAATAAAGGTAATGTATTGGCAGATACTGTATTAACGGCAGATTGATTACTAAATGATTGATGGCTTAACTGTTGGTGGCTCATTTTTCACTCCAGAATGTTCAATTGGCTGCTTTTTTTGCTCATAACCAATGAAAACTGGACAACCATACAAACGAATAATCAGCATAATCAGCTCCTGAGCTGTAGAGGATGAAAACATTTTTAAGAGCGTTCTCGACTAGATATTTAACAATCTATATCCAAACGATATAAACAATTAACACCGAAATTTCTCAGCACACCAATATCAATCCGTTCTATGTTATTTCTTTCATTTTTATCAGAGTGGTCTGTAGCCAATAGATTTCGGGTTGGCGCGGCAGCTGAATGGTCAATATAGCGGGGGTTGATTTAAGCTGAGTTCGCACTAGCCCATAAAATAAGTCTTAACGAGTTGAGATAACTCAATGAGTTGACGACGTGATGGCGCGCCGAAAGCCTGTTTCTGGAGAAATGAAAAGGATTTCATTGTTCTGTCTTATTTGCCGACTAATCTGCTTAACTTCCCTATTTGGGTAGAAAGTATTAGGTTAGCTGTTGATAGCCGTTATTCCAGTGGGGAATATTCTGATGCTCAGCACCAGCACTGTTAAGTTTCACTTCATTCGATTTACCAACCAGGAGGTGGCTTAATGGATTTGGCCCTATTTGACCTTGATGAAACGCTAATAAGCGATGACAGTTCTGGCCTATGGCTGCGCTGGTTAGTTGATGAGGGACTGGCTCCCATCGAGCTGGCAGAACAAGAACAATATTTAATGAAGCAGTATTACCAAGGGAACCTGTCGATGTCCTGTTATATGGAGTCGACTTTGTCACCTCTGGTCGGTAAACATCAGTCTGAAGTGGCAGGTTGGGTGGCGCGTTTTATTGAGCGCGATATTTTGCCTCGCGTTTATCCACAAGCCAGAAAGCTACTAACCTGGCACCGAGAACGTGGCGATTATATCGTCATTATTTCAGCCACTGGCGAGCATTTGGTCACCCCGATTGCACAGTATTTCTCTGCCAATGCGGCGTTATCGATTGGCGTCGAGCTGGAAAACAATCGCTATACCGGCAAGACATACGGCACCCTGACTTATCGTGAAGGTAAAGTCGAGCGGTTGAAACAGTGGCTGGCGGAGTCACCCCAGTTAGATTTCCAGCGAACTTATGGTTACAGTGACTCCATCAATGACAAGCCGCTACTGGAATATGTCGACCGTGCCGCAGTCATCAATCCGGGCACCGAATTGGTAGATTTGGCAATTTTACATGACTGGGATATCCATCATTGGCAACGGCGTTAAATAAAGAGGATTTGATATGCTGACGGTCTGGGGTCGAAATAACTCGACCAATGTCAAAAAAGTGCTGTGGTGTCTGGAAGAGTTGAGTCTCCGCTATGAGCGAATTGATGTCGGTGGTCAGTATGGCAAGCTTAATGAGCCGCTTTATCGCACATTGAATCCAAATGGCCTGATCCCTTGCCTACAAGATGACGATTTTATTTTGTGGGAATCGAACACTATTGTGCGCTATTTGGCGGCGCAATATGGCGAAGAGACTCTTTATCTACCTGATGCGCGGCAACGAGCAAGTGCTGAAAAATGGATGGATTGGGCTTCGTCCAGTGTCGTGGAGCCCTTTAAAGCGGTATTTATTGGGCTCGTGCGCACCGCGCCAGAACAGCAAGACAAAGTGAAGATCGCTCAAGGTATTGAGCAACTGAATAAATTGATGACAATTGCGGATACGGCCCTCGACAAGCAAGCCTATCTTTCTGGTGATCAATTCGGTATCGGTGATATTCCCTTAGGCTGTCTGGCTTACGCCTGGTTTAACCTGCAGATTGAGCGCCCGGAATTACCGCACTTACAGCGTTGGTATCAACAGCTGGCGCAGAGACCGGCATTCCAGAAAGTGATAGATATTGGCCTGAGCTGATGAAGCCACAGGGGTCAGCAAATATCGCTAACCCCTGCGACAGCAAATCGCCGCAAATTGGCAGTCAGTGACTCGGGTGAGTGAGTGCCGCTAACACCCCTGCGACGCCAAGGACAAAGGGGAATTAGAAATCGTAGCTCGCCCCAACCATATAACGACGCCCATCCAGAACCTTATCGTTAACTTCAATATCCACACGTTTATCCAGCACGTTGTAGACGCCGCCCATGAGACGGAACTCTTTTGTCAGTTGGTAGTTGGCCCCGACATCAACAAACGTATAAGACGGGGTTTGAGTGCCCATGCTGGTACGGTCAAGATATTCCGAGGTTTTACCACGGTAGTTAGCCCGAATCCAGGTGGCTAATTCTTCACTCGCTTGCCAGTTCAGTGTGCCGTTCAGCATATGTTTTGGCATCTGATTCAGTGGCTGGCCAGAGAACTGCCCGCTCTTCTGCTCAGATTGAGTAAAGGTATAGTTGGACGTCAGTGACCACTCTTTATTGATATCCCAGCCGAAAGTAGCTTCCACACCGCGCGTCATGGCTTTATCCACGTTGGTACGGTCACTAATAAATTTATAGCTGGTGCCATTGATCATGCACTGACCGGACGCATTGCCTGAGGGCTTGCCGCTTGCATCAACGTCAGTACAGCGGCGCACCTCGGTAATTTTATCTTTAAAATCAGTATTAAACAGCGTGACTCCGGCATTCATACCTTCCTGATCATCCCAGAGAATACCAATTTCCTGGCTAAGGCTTCTTTCAGGTTTCAGGTTAGCATTACCAATAATGATCGCCGGATCACCACGGCCACCACCGGTGAGTTGCCCCCAGTTTTCGGTAGCCTGACGCAAATCAGGTGAACGATAACCGCCGGATACCCCGCCCTTTAATGTCCATTGTTCTGCCAGATGCCAGACCCCATATAAACGTGGTGTCCAGTGAGTACCATAGTTTTCATCCTGATCCATGCGGATACCGCCGGTCAGTGCGAAATCATTGGTCATCTGCCATTCATCTTCAGCAAACAGTGCCCAACTCCAGCGCGTCAATTTAGTCAAATCACTGGCTGACACTAATTGGTTGCCTTCATCATATAATTCTTCGTAGCGATATTGGCCGCCAAGAATTAATGTGTGGCTATCGAACAGGAATGAAGTTTGGCTATTAAAGATATTATCGACACTTTTCATTTCCCGCGATGGGTTGCGGGTTTCATCACGCTGAACATAGCTGGTTGAATTACCAAAATCATAATAACCGTGATGGGTAACCGCGTAATTATTGCGGTCATATTGTACATCGCTGCTTTTGCCATTTAATGCCACTGAACGCCCAGCGGTTGAATTTCTGTCTTGCACATAATGGCCAATATCAAAATCAAATTCGTTCTTGTCATCCGGGGTCAGAGTAAATGTCGCTGCACCATTTCTTAGGCGCTGCTCATTATAGCCATCGACAATTTTATCTTCACTACGATGAGAAAGCAGACCGCTGACTTTTAATCCCAGTAAACCGTCAATTAATGGGCCAGAAGCATAAGCGTTGGTTTGATAAATATCGCCAGATTTGGCATCTTCTTGCAAAGTCGCATCAGCACGCACGGTGCCGTGCCACTCTTTGCCCACTTTACGGGTAATGACGTTAATCACCCCGCCCATGGCGTCGGAGCCATAAAGTGAGGACATCGGGCCGCGAACTACTTCAATGCGCTCAATGGCGGCCAGTGGCGGCAGCCAGCCCTGCTCAATACCCGAGCCATCGCTGTTTGGCCGCGTGCCACGGGTATCCACTCGTTTGCCATCGACCAGAATCAGCGTGTATTTCGCGGCCATACCACGAATACTGATATCACTGTGGCTACCGCCGCCAGTCACCACCACGCCCGGGACATCTCTTAGCGCATCGGTAATATCACGATAAGCTTTATTTTCAATTTGCTCGCGGGTAACAACAGAAATAGACGCCGCTGAGTCTTGAATACGTTGTTGGAAGCCTGTTGCCGTTACCACCATAGTATCTGTTGTGGTGGTATTGGTTTCAGCGGCATACGCCTGAGATGAGATAATTGTCGCTATTACCAATGCCGCAGCATTAGATTTCCTAAAACTCTTATTGGCCTTCGCCATTATACGTTCTCCATGAGATATAAATTTACTCAGAGCCTTTCCATCAGGTTCTTTTTGCCTGTAGCGATACCGCCTGACGGGCAGGTGATAAATATTATTTTTATAAACATCGGCAATAGCTCACCAAAGCAGAAATAGCGCTTCCAACGACTCCTGCTTAATAGATAATTTTTATTTTATAAAATCGGTTACTTCTCAAATATATGCCTTACATCACAGTGCTGGTGCACCGCGTGAAATAAGGCATAAAAAAATGACTTATTTATATTGTGGGCTCTGTGACCAACCCATCAATTAATACTTGTGGTGTTCCTTGTGAACAGCGCTCAATACGCCCTTTCACACCATATACTCTGGCCAGACTTTGCGGCGTAATCACATCCTCGGGTAAACCATCAGCAATCAAGGTGCCGTTTTGCAGCATCAGCACATGGTCGCCATGACGTAAGGCAATATTGATGTCATGAACCACAACCACAGTAATAATATTGCGTTTACGGGTTTCTTTACCTACCAGATCCATCACATGGAACTGATAATTAAGATCCAGCGCGCTGAGTGGCTCATCAAGTAATAACAGTGACGGCTGGCGAATAAGAGATTGCGCCAACCCCACCAATTGCTTCTGACCGCCAGAAAGTTGATCCAGATAACTGAGTGCCAGGTGAGCAATACCTAGCTGTTCCAGTAAGGCCATCACTTCTGCTTCACTGCTGGCATTACTGCGCCCGCCAGAGGCACGTTGGGCCACGATAATCGACTCCAACACATGCAGATGCACACCTGCGGGCAGTGATTGCGGCAAATACACCACTTTTTCGGCCCGCTGGGCAAACGGCATCTGCATCAGGTCACTGCCATCCAGCCACAACTGACCTTGGGCGCGGTTTAACCCCGCCAAGGAGCGCAGTAAGGTTGACTTACCGCTGCCATTCGGCCCAAGCAATACAGTAATTTTGCCGCGTGGCAGCAAGGGTACCGTCAGGTCTTGAATCACCGGGCGTTTCGGGTAGCCCGCATTAAAACTCTCAATACGTAAGCCTGAAGTCATACATTCCCCCTATGGCGTAAAATAATGCTGAGGAAGAATGGTACGCCCACCAACGAGGTCACGATGCCAACCGGAATAATGACGCCAGGAATCAGGTTTTTCGAGGCAATGGACGCCATCGACAGGACCAGCGCGCCAATCAGGGCACTGGCGGGCAGATAGAAACGGTGGTCTTCACCAAAAATCATGCGCGCAATATGCGGCGCTACCAGACCGATGAAACCAATCGGGCCGACGAATGCCACTGCCAACGCCGATAATATGCTGATACGCAGCAATGTTCCCAAGCGTAAGCGGCGAACATCAATACCAAAACTGATGGCGCGGTCTTCGCCTAAGCGCAATGCGGTCAGTTTCCATGAACTCATCATCGACAATGGCAGCATCAGGGCAAACACCGCCAGCATGATGCCAAGTTTGCTCCATGAAGCACGCGCCAGACTGCCCATGGTCCAGAAGACTAAGCCTTGCAGGGTGTCTTCACTGGCAATGAACTGCATCATTGAAACCAGCGCATTGAAGGTAAAGACCAAGGCAATACCGAACAACACCACGCCGGAAGTCGCCACCCGCGTCCAGCGTGTAATTCCGTCGAGCATCAAGGCGGCGAACAGAGCAAAAATAAAGGCATTAACTGAGATAAACCACTGGTCAGGCACCCCAGGAATACCAATCCCCGAGACAATCGCCAACGCCGCACCAAATGCCGCCGCTGAGGAAACCCCCAAGGTAAAGGGGCTAGCCAGTGGGTTATTCAGGATGGTTTGCATTTCAGCCCCGGCCAGCCCGAGCGATAAACCAATCACCACCGCCATCAAGGCATAGGGTAAACGAATATCCCAAACAATAACCCGGGTACCCGCATTCGCGCTGGCCGGATCAATGAATGTCTGCCACAGCGACGACAATGTTAGGCCCGATGGCCCCATCGTGAAATCCAACAACAAGCAGCCGACAATCGCCAACACCAAAATACCCATAATTAACAGGCGGTGACGTACAATATTCTTATAACGCCCCATGACGCTGACATCAGTTTGCTGCTGCGTGTTGGTCATGGGTTCTGTAGATACACTCATTTATGTCTGTTACCTGCCACGGGCCATTATTGGTTTTAGGGGATGTCGCCAGAACGGTCTTCAGGCTCACCAACCCCAATGCCCTTTACACTTCCTTATCAGATGGTGCTAACAATAAAACAAACGATAATACTTATCAATAAGATTGCTATAACTGATTTAATCTAATTGTTTGTAAATGCTTATTTTATAATATTATTTAATCAATAGGGTTAATTTTACCCACGTTCTGATAGGGGGAATGAGGTGAAGTTAGCGAAAATATTTGCGGAAGATGGGGCAGATAACCTTCAAATTATGGATGTAAAAAAGGGCGATAATGTTATCGCCCTTCTCTTATTGCATCCTGAGGTTAGTCAGAGATCAGCACCGGTTTTTTCGGTTCCTGCTCATCATGACTATCATCGCGCCATTTAGGGAATTCCATATCTTTGTATTTGATTACCCGAGTACCACGGGTCAGCTTATAGCCAAACCAAATGATCAGGAACAATGGAATACCGATATAGGTGGCGGTGACGCCATACCAATCAATGCGATCTTGCAGGAATGCCTGATAGTTCTGACCCAAAGTAATGGTCAAACACAGCACAAAGGCAAAAATCGGCCCTAATGGGAAGAAGCCTGATTGATAAGGTAAGTCATTCAAATCACGGCCCTGCATCATATAACCGCGACGGAAACGGTAATGACTGATGGCAATCCCCAACCAGGCAATAAAGCCCGTCATCCCTGAGGTATTAAGCAACCACAGATAGACCGTTTGATTACCAAACATCGAGCTCAAGAAGCACAAACCAGCCACTACCGTCGTGGCATAGAGCGCATTACGCGGTACACCGCCGCTAGAAAGCTTGGCGAAAATACGTGGTGCTTTACCTTCTGAAGCCAGCGTAAACAGCATGCGGGTTGAAGCATACATGCCTGAATTACCGGCGGATAATACTGCCGTCAGGATAACTGCATTCATCACCGCAGCTGCCGACAGCAGACCCGCATTCTGGAACACCAAGGTGAACGGGCTGACACTGATATCTTTAACATCATTACGTAACAAACTTGGGTCAGTGTACGGAATGATCAAACTGATAATAAGGATCGCGAAGATATAGAACAGCAAAATACGCCAGAACACCTTGCGCACCGCGCGTGGAATGTTCTTGCCCGGATCTTTTGATTCGCCCGCAGCAATACCGATAAGCTCAGTCCCCTGGAAAGAGAAACCGACAATCATTGCCACACCAATCATCGCGGAGAAACCACCCGCAAAAGGTGCATCACCAATAGTCCAGTTGTGCCAGCCGGCACTTTCGCCGCCCTTCATGATGCCGCTGATCATCATTACGCCCACAATGATGAAGATAATCACTGTGGTCACTTTAATCAGTGAGAACCAGTATTCCGCTTCACCAAAGCCTTTTACTGATATCCAATTCAGTAAAAACATCAAGCCGAGGAACAGCGCACTCCAGATCCAGCCTGGGGTGTCCGGGAACCAGTAATTCATCACTAACTGTGCAGCAACCAAGTCAACGGCGATAGTGACCGCCCAGTTGTACCAGTAGTTCCAGCCGAGGGCGAAGCCGAAGCCTTCCTCAACATATTTTGAGCCGTAAGTCGAGAATGAACCGGATACCGGCATGAATGCCGCCAGTTCACCGAGGCTGGTCATCAAGAAATAAACCATCAGGCCAATCAATGCATAGGAGAGCAATGCTCCACCTGGGCCTGCCTGTGATACCGTCGCCCCTGAGGCCACAAATAGACCGGTACCAATTGAACCACCGATAGCGATCATGGCTAGATGCCGTGATTTAAGCTCTCGGCGTAAGCGCTGTGCACCCTGCTGCGCTGGGATTTTAGTATGTTGCTGAGTCATTCTTACCCTAATCCGCCCTTAAAAATGAGGCGGGATTGTAACAAATCCCACCGGCTCTGTTAGTAACAATGCGCTGATATAAGATACCTTCATGATCCCAGCCCAATTATTAGCAAAAGCTTAATTGTCAGAAGAAGCTCATGCCAACAGGGTATTCAAGCCAAAATCGCCCTTTTAGCTGGTGTAAAACACTTAAAACCCGCCGCACCATGCTGCTAATACACTGACATGAAAACCACCGCGTTCAAGTCTCTTCCTGACAGTAACTAAGAAAACGTTGTAAAGCATTGGAGATGTGTTTTTGCCGATGATGAATCAGGTATAGCGTGCGGAAAAGTGGCGGCAAAGGGATATTAAGCACGATCAATTCACCACTGGCGAGTTGATCGGCAATAACCTGACGCGATAAGCAACTGATTCCCATGCCGTAACGCACTGCCCGCTTAATGGCCTCTGAGTTGCCCAGTTCCATAACTAACTTAAAATGGGGCAATTTTGCCAACAATAAATGGTCGAGCACTTCGCGGGTACCTGAACCTCGCTCTCTGAGGATCCAAGCGGCGTCAGCTAGCTCATCCAGAGTCAGCATTTTATGACATAGTGGATTATCAGGGGCCGCAAACACCACCAGCTCATCGCGTTGCCAGGCCTGAGTCATTAGCTCCGGCATATGGCATGGCCCTTCAATCAACCCCAGGTCTCCGCGAAAATCAGCTACCGCCTCAATGACATCCTGGGTATTACCAATATTCAGTTCCAGCGGCGTGCCAGGAAAATCACGCCGATACTTGGCAATCATGCCCGGCAACATATAGTTGCCAATAGTGCTACTGGCCGCGATGCGTAATGCACCTAAATCCTGTAAGAAAAGTTGTTCTATTTCAATCGACTGATCGAGTAGCGCACGCGCTTTGGGGTAAAGCAGACGCCCATGCTCATTGGTCACTAAACGCTTACCGACCCTATCAAAAAGTTGCACCCCTAATTGCCCTTCCAAATCCGCCAAGGCAGCACTGACTGCCGATTGTGAAAGCGCCAGCACAACCGATGCCTGGGTGGTGGAGCCGCTCTTTAGCACCTCAGTAAAGACTTCAAGTTGACGTAAGGTTATGTGCATAACGGTCTCTGTAGTAAAAAATGGAGGACGCTATCATCACTCTGTTCGTCAGTTGCCAGATGAGAGGAGCTAATGTCTACCCAAAGTAATTGCTGACGAAAGGATTATATAGCCTCAATTACCGTATAAGACTAACACCTTTGAGTAAAATCGGGAGGTTATCAGGGATCAAATTAAGCAGCGAAAATACTATTTATTATCCTCTGGACGAAAGAATAACCGATAAACTATTGCCACAATAGTGCTGACAACTACGTTTAAAATCAACCACATAATCAGCAGATAGCTAAAAGTATGTGATAATGGGATGCCGCGCTCGGTCTTAAATGGATTAAAATGCGGCAGCGACGCTATATGGAAAGGATTCAAGTTATATAATTTGAAAAAATAAGCGACTAAATAAGGTGGAATCAATAAATAAATAAGTGGTGCAATCACCAATATCGCCCAAAGCGACTTTTCTGGTTTTATCTTCTTCATATTAAAACCTTATATCGCTGATTAAATATTGCAACTGTAACGTCGTTGCTTGCTCTCCCCACTACACCCGCCAGTCATCTGCAGGTTGTTCCGATGCTTTAGTCCTATTAATACGAGTATTAGTTCATTGAACTGCTCGCACTATCAGCATATTGTTTTCGTGGTGTGGTAACTCATTGTATATATTCAGTATAAATATTATTTATTAGCTTGGAAATTAGAATATCGTCAATGACCCCTCACATATTAAATAGATGGATTCATTTAACTTATTGAGGCGTACTTATGAATAATCCTATTAAATATCTACTGCTTTCCTTAACTATTTCAGCTATTTCTTGGTCGGCGAATGCTTGCTTACTTGCTGGATTAAGTGAAGACGAATGCATAACGGCCTGTCTGCAACCAGAAATAGAGGACTATAACGCTTGTATGCTAGGAACACCTAATCCACATGATCAGTCCTCCCCTACTGCCACAGGGCAAACTGACCAACCCACTTCGCCATAAATAAATTATCAGGCATGCTCTCCTGTGTATGCCTGCATTATCAATAACTGAAACCACTCATTTTGTGATGCCTCCAAGCACCTTTACCACTTATATCGATTGATTATAAATATATAATGAATTTATCTATTATGCTAAAAATCAGTAAACTGTGCGCAATCTTTACAGGACACAGGAGATAACATGGCGACTTCTCATACTAAAGGACTCTCCCAACCACAGCAGTTTACTCTGACCCGCTATATCCCGGGTTTAGTATTAACCGGTGTGCTTACTGGGGTAGCACTTAAAGTGGGTGATATGCCGTGGTTTATCGATATGGGGCTAGGGGCTCTGACTCTGGCTATTCTATTCGGCATTGTGGTGGGCAATACCTTGTACCCATGGGTGCAGCCAGTCTGTGCTGACGGGGTGGTGCTTGCTAAGCAACATTTGTTGCGATTAGGGATTATTTTATATGGTTTCCGGCTGACTTTTCAGCAAGTGGCTGATGTCGGGGCCACCGGGATGATTATCGACCTGTTAACCTTAAGTTCGACCTTCATACTGGCGTGCTGGCTGGGTAAACGGGTATTTGGTCTGGACCAGCAAACCGTGATGCTGATTGGTGCCGGTAGCAGTATTTGTGGCGCTGCGGCAATCATGGCGACAGAGCCGGTGCTGAAAGCCGATGCCAGCAAAGTTGCGGTAGCGGTGGCAACCGTGGTGATTTTTGGGACGTTAGCCATTTTTGTTTATCCATGGCTGTACCAGTTGAATCTGCATTATCAATGGCTGCCATTTAGTCAGGAAACCTTTGGTATTTTTGCCGGTTCAACCATTCATGAAGTGGCGCAGGTCGTGGCGGCGGGCCATGCGATGGGGCCTGATGCTGAAAATGCAGCGGTTATCACCAAAATGATCCGCGTCATGATGCTAGCCCCGTTCTTGCTGTTACTTTCCGCTTATTTGGGCCGTAGCAGCATGAAGACCCATGGGGAAAAACGTGAGAAAAGTGCCATCACCATTCCGTGGTTTGCGGTGATATTTATTCTGATGGCCGGTTTCAACTCACTCAACCTGCTGCCCGCAGCTTGGGTTAACCATCTGATTGTATTGGATACTATTTTACTAGCGATGGCGATGGCAGCTCTGGGGTTAACTACCCACGTTGGCTCTATTCGCCAGGCGGGGATAAAACCGCTGTTACTGGCTTTAATGCTGTTTGCCTGGTTGCTGATCGGGGGGACCGGCATCAACTTACTGGTTCAGCATATTGCCGCGTAAATCGATATAGGAAGAATTTATTCGCTATTTAATTAGTGCAGAAGAAGGGGCATATCAGCTGTCTCTTGAGCAGTTCTCAGTTCAAGAGACAGCATCAGCATGACCCCTAATGGCATCCACAAATTTGGAGCGGATCATAACCAAGGGGCTTAGGTATAAGAAACCGCAATACCAACCCTGAAAATAACCGAAAAGTATGCTTTCAGTTGAATTCTGTGGCTATATCAATAAATCAGAATCTATAGCCAACACCCAACATCCATGTGCCAACTTTAATATCACTCAATTTGGTATGTTCATATGAGGCATCAATGGCAATATTTGGGAGCGGATTGAATTGTACCCCAACGCCATAGGCCATAGCGGTCTTACTCTCGCTGACAGATTCATCAAATACAGATAGGCTGACCTTACCTCGCGCGGCCCCTATTAATCCATATGTACTAACATATTCATTAAAACGATAAGATGGGCCCGCAGTGAATGAGTAATAATCAAAATCACCAGAGCCAACATCGCCATAGCCATCAGATAAATTATATCCTTGATGGGTATGAGTAAATGAACCTATTAGCCCGAGAGCATTATTAATTTCATAACGATATTTAAAGTTAAAACCTTTAGGATCTTTATTTAAGCTATTACCCGCTGCACTTATATTATTTTGAGCATAACCAATAGAAACGGTATTTTCATTAGCAGCATATACATTGACTGACATGATTGATAAACAAGCTATCAAAGACGTAGCTAATAAAGTCTTTTTCATAAAAATCGTCCAATCCGTTATAACAAAAAAAGAATGATAAAAACCAATCATTTATCATGGTCATAAATATTATATCAAAAGCTTTTCCCTCAGAGAAAGTGCAAAATATCTCTGGTAAACAATAGACACAAAAAGAATTACCCAAACGTGACCCGCATTTTATTTATGTTTTTCACCATTCAATCGATCCCCTATTAATGCCATAATGCAGAGGAAAATAAAGGAGAATGGAATGAAATTTGTCGGTGCACATGTTAGCGCAGCGGGTGGTGTCGATCAGGCGGTGATTCGGGCGCACCAACTTGAGGCCACGGCCTTTGCCCTGTTTACCAAAAATCAACGTCAATGGCGCGCCGCGCCACTGGCAGAAGATGTTATTGAGAAATTTAAACAGGCTTGCGAGCAGTATGGCTACACTTCTGCTCAAATCCTGCCTCACGACAGCTATCTGATTAATCTCGGCCATCCAGTCACCGAGGCGCTGGAAAAATCCCGTGAAGCTTTTATCGATGAGATGGTTCGTTGCCAGCAACTGGGGCTGTCGTTACTGAATTTCCATCCCGGCAGTCATTTATTGCAAATCGATGAAGACCAATGTCTGGCCCGCATCGCCGAATCCATCAATATTGCACTGAATGCCACTGAAGGGGTAACCGCAGTCATTGAAAATACCGCCGGTCAGGGCAGTAATCTCGGCTTTAAGTTTGAACATCTGGCCGCCATTATTGACGGCGTAGAAGATAAAAGTCGCGTGGGTGTTTGTATTGATACCTGCCATGCCTTTGCTGCCGGTTATGATTTACGTACCGAGGAGGATTGTCAGCGTACTTTCGCCGCACTGGGTGATATCGTGGGCTTCCAATATCTGCGCGGTATGCATCTTAATGATGCCAAAAGTGAATTTAACAGCCGTGTTGACCGCCACCACAGCTTGGGTGAGGGGAATATCGGCAAAACGGTGTTTAGCTATATTATGCGCGATCCGCGCTTTGATAATATTCCGCTGATTCTGGAAACAGTGAACCCGGATATCTGGGCCGAAGAGATAGCTTGGTTGAAATCACAGGCGGAAATTTAAGCAAAAAAAAATGCCCGCAAGCTAACCTGACGGGCATTTTGCTATGGTTTATCCCTCTTAATGACACACTCCACTGAGCATATACAGCCCGACGTCGCCTTTTTTCGCGTTCGCAAGCTGGTAATCCACCTTGCACTGTTGGCTGGCATCCTTGCCCCACTGCACCAACAACTGCCCAGTTTCCGGCAAGCCAGCCAGATAGGCTTTCCCGCCTTCGTCGACAATCGCCGCATTGGCCGGTTGATTGACCAAACTGGCCATCGCACCAAACGGAATAATCTCGCCATTAGCCCGTTTGATGGTCATCAGCGCCCGCGCCCCGATTTGTGGGCTAAAGCTGGCGCGAACAATCGCCCCTTCGGTCGGCAGCACCTTGGCATCGGTTTTTGTCACCTCCGCGTCCGGCGGTAAATCGGTAGTTTCCAGCAAAATATCATGCTCTTCATAAGGGAAAATACCCGACACAATGCTGTAACCGCGAAAATCCGTTTTCAGCCGGTGATCTTCACTGGTGGACACTCCGCTCACCCCCGGCACTTCAACCAGTGCGGCGGTGCCATTGATTTGCGGCCCCAATGTCAGCCCGTGCCGATGGAGAATCGCCCCACCAGACACATTGGCACTGATCTGGCGCATCGTCGGGGTATAGTAATAATCCCCGCCAATATCGCCGTAGTTACCCTGCCAATCCAGGCCCAATGAACCGCTGTTTCCACCGGAGTGAAATTGAGCATAACGTTCTGTTTGGCGTACGTTCCAGCTCAGCCGATTATCAAAAGCACGACCATACAGACTCAATTCATGGTCTTTACTCTCACCAGATGACGTCATGCGGTAAGCCGCATAAGTGTCGCGCGCGCGCCCCAGCGGCATACTGACCGACAAACTCAACAGGCGCTCCTGATTACCGCGATACTGATTTTGCGTCCAATCCAGTGAGCAATATAAATTGCCGATATTGAAGCTGTACTGAACGCCCCACGAACTGCTCACCGGAGCATCACGGTAATTCTGTCGTGACCAATTGAGGTTCAGATAACCAAACTGACCTAAGGGTTGCCCAACCACCACACTAGTTTGGTTGCGCAGCGGGTTTGAGTGCGACCCGCTATCACCATGGCGCCGATAACTCTGCAACACATCAGATAAGCTATGGAAATCTGCGGTGCTGTATTGGCTATTGACCAATGAAAATGAAGTACCCGATGCTTGCAACGTCTTGTTATAGCGCACTTCCCATGCTTGCCCTTTCACCGGCTGCTGTTGACGATATTCACTGCAGGCTTGGGTAATACTGGATGACAACGCACCATAATCCCCCAGCATCACCCCCATCCCAGCCGTGGTGGCCTGATAGTGCGGCGACCATTGCCCACCAACAAAGGCGGTCAGATTCCACGGCAAACCATAGGCCAGGGTGGCCTGCGCAATGGGCGTGGTTTCCACATCCACATTAGCGGGGCGATAGCGCCCTGCCATCAGGTTGTAGCGCAAACGCCCCTTGCGCAGCGCGATAGCCGGTACAGTATAAGGCACGGTAAACTGCTGCGTTGCGCCGTTACTTTCCAACACCGTCACATGCAAATCACCATCTGAGTGATTTGGTAGCATGTCAGTTAACTCAAATGGCCCCGGTGACACCACGGTGCTGTAAATCAGATAGCCATTTTGCCGCACTTCCACTCGTGCCTGAGAGCGAGCAATGCCGCGCACTACGGGCATAAAATCGCGCTGGCTACTTGGTAACATATTGGCGTCATCACCCAGCATCACTCCACTGAATGGTACACTGCCAAAAAAATCACCGGGGGTATAACTTTCCCCCAAAGTGATCCGGCTTTTTAAGCGGTATAACCCGCGTGTGGCATAGATATAGCTGCTTTGCCACTTGCCGCCAGTATCACCGGATTGGCTCCAACTGGTGGCATTACGAATACGCCATGCCCCAATATTCAAACCGGGATACAGCTGAATATAGTGTGAGCGCTGCTGCTGGCCATGTTGGCGATAAGTTGTTTCACTGCTATTGGCCATATAATTGAGCAGAAAAGCCGTAATACCGTCATCCCAGCGCTCGATTGGGATTTCATCCTTGGGCCGCAATGCTACCTGCGGAATATTCAGCACCAGTTGCATATGATAAAATTCAAACTCTTCACTGGCCTGTGGAATAGCCGCCAAATTAACACACTGGCCAGCTTGTTCACCCTGCTGGGTATTTTTTGCTGGCGGCAATAATTCCGGGTAATTATCCACATCCACACCATAGCGGGATAATTGCTCTTTAGTTAAACAAGATTGTAGTGCATATTCTCCGCTGGATAGCTTTACTGAATGGAACGCCACCTCGGTGGAATCCACCTTTTCGCCGCCCAGGATAATATCCACCAGATAAGTACCCGGTAACTGCCCACCTTGTTCAAATAAAGAAAGCTCCGTTTTATCTTTAGCATTATTATCAGCCAATAATGTCGGGTCAAAAGTATAATGGTTGGCCCAAGCTGGGGACACCAAACCTATTGCCAGCAAAACGATAAGTTTAATCACCAAATTATTTAAAGAACAAAACATCGCCATACCCCATAAATAAGCAGGGGAAATATCAGGAAGCAGCCATCAACCTAATACCCTGGCTTTAAATATCTTACTCACTCCCCCCAAGTCATCAATGATCTGCCAATTAACTTCAGATGGCGTCCCTGCCATGTCAACCGGCAGTGCATAACTTCTTTCGCCAAAGGGAGCAACATAGATATTTTCGCCAGCAGAAGATAAATTGATATTTTTGTCACCCAAATGAATAAATTCGAAACTAATATAAAAAGGTGTCGGGTTATTAACCTGCAATTGTTTTCCTTTACGATGCCATATTAATTCTCCGGCAACTTCCTCCGGTTTTTGTTTGAGTTGGTCGGGTCTAACCAATAATTTCATACAGGTACTGACAGACAATCGAATATCCAGATTAACATCTTGGGCCGTTTTATTTTTGTCGTGTTGACGATTATCCCACACATCCCCTTCTTTCGGTGGTACCCCGGTCAGACATAACCATTGTAAGCTCTCGCGATCCTGCGGGAAGTTACCACCGGTACGAATAACGCGTACCCTGCCCTGCATCCCACTATCAAGACGGAATAGCGGTGGCGTCACCACAAACGGGGCTGGCGAGTGTTTATCTTCGCCCTTAACCTGTGTTTGCACCAATATAGGATAATCTTGTGGATTCATCACCGACAATGAAATCCCTTTAACCGAAGATAACGGGTAGATAGTTCGTGTTTGCCCCACTTTTACTGAAAATTTATGTTGAATGGTATTAAAATTAGTCTCCTTAGCATAAACACAAGGCAGATATATTAATGATGAAAGCATTATAAAAATAACTTTTTTAATATTTATTTTCATTTATTTCCTCATTGAAAATACCCCCCCCAAGGAGGGAGTTTAAAGCTGAAAACAACATAGAGAATATGACGATAATAAACCGCCATATTCTCTGCTTAATTAATAGCTAATTACAGATATTCTTCAACTCGACCTGTAAAATGATATACTCCTGCTTTAAGCACTTGGCCTTGCTTTAAGTAAAGGTAATCCTCTACTTCTTCGCTACTACTGTTATCGATATGCCAGCCGTTTTGGTATGCTTCCCAATCCCAATCACTACTATGTAGTCCGACCTTATCACCACTGTCGTTATACATATAACCGCCTGCTGAGTCGCCAGTTGTTACTAGACTCCAACCGGAATGTTCTGCTGAATCTGATACTTTTAACACAAATGCATTTACGTCTTGTAGCTGTTTGCCTGCGACTATTGTATCCTCAGAGGCCACAAATTCAACTTTTGCTGATCCGCCTTGTTTTACCTCCTTGTCAGCTGACACGTCTTTGGCGTAGATCAGATTTGCATGTGCCATATTCGCCATGCCCCCCAAAGCCATCATGAATGCAGCAATTGCTAAATGTTTTTTCGCGAATTTTTTCATTTCTTTCCTAGATCTCCAATGTGGTGTTTAATATGAAGAAGATAAATATCTACGACAAAGATAAATATCTACAACAATGTTTACAGTAATGATTTTAAAAACGAAGCTATTCAGCGCGTCAGCGCGTTCCGTTTTCGTTCCGTCAGTTAAGTTAATAAGTTAACACCCGTTCTTTGCAAGCGTCGCCATCACTGACGGGGCATATACTGGCAAAGTTTTTTTGATGATTTAAATTATTAATGGTTTATTAATGATTAATAAAAACTGACCAATAAAAAAAGCAGGCTATCGTATTGAGATAGCCTGCTTTTTTACTTTATGAGCCATAGTTAATTAAACGAATATTTTCATTGTAACGTTATTATTCACTCACACTGAGATAAGAAGCATGGGTATGTTTACCTTGTAAACCCAATAATAGCGAGGACAGATGAATAGTTTCACCGTTTATTTCAATAAACCCACGATCGCCATTAAAGAAACTGACAATATTCTTTTTCTGATTATCAACTTCATAAATACAAACCGATAACACTGAACCTAATGACTTGAGTGATCCTTTGGGCTGACCATTAGCTGCTGATTGATATGAGTGCAGCGGGAAGAAAATATATCCCCCACCCGGTTTCCGTAGGCTAATACCGGACATCTCTTCTGACAGGATTAAATGCGAATCCTTATCAGTGATATAGTGCAAAATGTCAAATTTTAGTCCGCTCACCTTAATATCAATATGCTCGGTATTGCTGCCATACTTCATTTCGGAGTAATAACATAAGTGTTTGTAACTATAGATTAATAATAAAGTAATAATGGAGAAAATAGATATGATAGCCACAGATTTGATTTTCATTGCCACTGACACTCCACTTGGTCGCAAACGATAACTGAACCAAAGTTATCTTTAAATATCACCCCATTCTTGACCTTGGGTAATGCTGCAGCGCTATTATCCAGCGCCGGTGGCACATTGGTGATAATAGTGCTGTGAGTATCGCTATCAGTAAAAGAGATAACATCCTCTTCACCGCTGATAAAAAGCACCATAACCACAATAATGGCAATAGCCATAAAATAGTAAGTGTAGTTATGGGAGAATCTTTGCCCGCCATGCACTTTAGTCGATTGCAAGGGTTGTTCCTGCTCTGCACTATTCTCTACTGGGGTCTCTTGACGTATTTCTGCTGTATTGATTTGTTGCTCATACACCGCACTGTTAATTGCCAATTCAAGACTATCTTGCTGGAAACTGTAACCCACACTTTTATGGGTTTTAATCACCTCGTTTTGGGTGGCCTTGCGTAATACATCGCGAATATGCTTTATCGCCACCGGTAATGAAACTGGGGATACCACCCGATCAGGCCAGCAGGTACTGAGCAAATCATCGCGGGGAATCACTTCACCACCATGTAAATAGAGATGTTCCAACAGCAGCACTTCATTTTTTGATAAAGCATGTGTTTCATTATTAATGACAAGCACATTTTTTAATTTATCTAAAATAATAGGGCTACTCACCCTTGCCTCCTTTTAATTTAAAAGTCGTTGAGTGATTAAAGACATAAGGGAAAATAGTAACGGACCGGTATTTTATAGAGGCAACTTAACCCTGGCAAGCACAAATTTAACTACATTATTATCCGTTAATAATGGCATTAGGTATGTATAACAATATGATTTACCAATAAAAATGCCAGTCAGTTAATTCTGACTGGCATTACTCAATAATAGTTATCTTAATCGTATTTAATAATATTTATGCAACTTTCGCGACCACTGCATCTGGGCGTTTTAGCATTGCGTACAGGCCACCGGCCAAAACAGTACCGGCAATGATAGCCACCAGATACAGCAGTACCGGATGAATTGCGCCCGGGATCAGCAGCACGAACAGACCACCGTGTGGAGCCATCAGTTGCGCGCCGAAGGCCATAGACAGAGCACCCGTTAATGCGCCACCCGCGATACAGCACGGTAAAACACGCATTGGATCTCGCGCGGCAAAGGGAATCGCCCCTTCAGAGATAAAGCACAGCCCCAGTACCAGCGCCGCTTTGCCCCCTTCTTGCTCGCCTTTGTCAAACTTATGACGTGCCAGCAGAGTTGCCAGACCCATTGCCAGCGGAGGCACCATCCCCGCCGCCATGATAGCTGCCATCGGGGCATAGACTGACGAACTCAGCAGCGCCACACCAAAGGCATAAGCCGCTTTGTTCACCGGCCCGCCCATATCGGTACACATCATCGCACCGAGGATAGCGCCCAGCAGCACCGCATTGGCGGTACCCATGGATTGCAGCCAGTCAGTCAGGCCAGTCATGATTTTTGCCACCGGCGTACCGACCACATAAATCATCACCAAACCGACAATCAAGCTGGCTACTAGCGGAATAATCAGTATCGGCTTCAGCGCTTCCATACTTTGTGGCAAACGCAGCTTGGTACTGATGGCTTTTGCTACATAACCGGCCAGGAAACCGGCAATAATACCCCCCAGGAAGCCAGCACCAGTGCTGACGGCTAACATACCGCCAATCAAACCCGGAGTCAGACCCGGACGGTCAGCAATGGAGAAGGCGATGAAACCAGCTAACACCGGCACCATCAAGGCGAAGGCAGAACCGCCACCGATTTGCATCAAGGCCGCGGCTAAAGTGCCTTTGACTTCAAATGCTTTAATACCAAACACGAAGGAGAGTGCAATACACAAGCCACCGGCAACTACCATTGGCAACATGTAAGAGACACCGGTCAGCAGATGGCGATAAGGGCCGCCAGTTTCTGCTTTTTTCACCCCAGTGCTGCTGCCGGTTTTTGGCTGATAAACTTCAGCTTCAACCAAGGCTTTATCCAGCTCCTGCACGGTTTTCTTCAGGGCCAGACCGGTGGTGGTGCGGTACATCGGTTTACCGGCAAACTTATCCAGATCCACTTCGATGTCGGCCGCCACAATCACTAAATCGGCGGCTGCGACTTCTTCTGGTGTAATCGCGTTACCAGCACCAACGGAGCCACGGGTTTCAACTTTTACCCACCAGCCACGTTTTTTCGCTTCACTTTCAATGGCTTCAGCGGCCATAAAGGTGTGAGCCACACCGGTCGGGCAAGCAGTGATTGCCACAATGCGCTTAGGCGCAGTTGCTGACGATGTTGCTGGAGTAGCAGTCACTGCGGCTTGATAAGGTTTAGCCTGCGCAATAGCCTGGGCCAAAAAACCTTCCGGGTCGCGTACCGCTTTTTCTACATCACCGAGATAGACTTTTTTGCCGTTCAGCGCAGCATCAGCCGGGATGGATTGCCCTGCGACAATCACCAACTCAGCATCTGCGGCCTTATCAACCCAGCTCAGTCCTGCTTTTGCCGCCGCAGCACCCAACATCAGTGTCGCAAGGTGGCCTCTGGCCTGCCCGAGCGAACTGTCTATTATTAGTAGCGTTTTCATTTCGCCTCCGGAGATCAATTAAAGGGTTTCAGGTCAACTTTCGCCATCATGGCTGCCAACTGCGGGCGATCCGTAATACCCACATTGCTCTGACTGACGGCCAAAGCAGCAACAGCTGTTGCCAAGCGCAGCGTGTGTTCGCTGGATTCGCGCATCAGCAGCCCATAGATCAAGCCTCCGACCATGGAGTCGCCAGCACCCACGGTGCTAACCACTTCACAGGCCGGCGGTTTTGCCAACCAAGCACCAGAGGCATTAACCCACAGCGCCCCTTCTGCCCCGAGCGAGATAACCACATGGGCAATCCCCTGATCACGCAGGGCGTGTGCGGCTTCGACCACATCACCCAGCTCAGGTAATGGGCGACCGGCCCAGATTTCCAGTTCGCGGCGGTTGGGTTTGACCAACCATGGCGAGGCTTTCAGACCTGCCACCAGTGCTTCACGGCTGCTGTCGAAAATGATGCACGGGCATTGGCTGCGCAGGCGCTTCATCCAGTCGGTAAAGTCATCAGGATTAACACCGGCGGGCAGACTGCCGCTGACGGCAACCATGTCGAATTGCCCCAACCAGCTCAATGAGTCGGTCACGAAGCGATCCCAATCCGGTTTAGTGACTTCAAAGCCGGAGAAGTTAAAGTCGGTGACTTCGCCATCTTTTTCGGTCAGTTTGACGTTAATGCGGGTACGGCCCGGCACCACCTGAAAACGGTTAGCGATGCCCAGCTCGCTGAATAGCAGTTGGAAGCCGTCTTGGTTATCTTTACCCAAGAAACCACCGACCGTGACATCAATACCCAAGTCTTTCAGTACCTTGGCAACATTGATGCCTTTACCAGCAGCATGCAGACCGGCGGTTTTTACCAAGTTAACTTCGCCACGTTCAATTTCCGGGCAAAAACCGACCAGATCGTAAGCTGGATTCAGTGTGATAGTTGCAACTCTTCTGCTCATGCTGCCCCCTCGCCCAAACCGGCGGAGATAGCTTCACCAATGGCATCCAGTGCTGCTTGTGCATCTTCACCGCTGGCGGTAAAGCGCAGGCGATTCCCTTTCTTAACCCCTAAAGCCACAACTTTCATCAGACTACGTCCATTAGCGGGTTTACCGGTGCCGTCCAAATTGGTCACGGTGATTTCACTGGTAAACTGTTTGATTGTATTGACTAAAATCGTCCCTGGGCGCGCATGTAACCCATGTTCATTACGGATAACAAACTCAGCGCTTAATACTGCGTTCTGCTCGACATACTCGCTGGTCAGCAGCGCCAGCAATGCCGCCGCATCCGCGTTCAGCAACGCGTCAGCTTTTTTCGCCAATAACAGGTCGCTTAAATAGTTCAGCACCGAGAGCGGCTGGTCATCAGCAACCGACAGTGTCAGCAGCAGGGCCACTTTCTCTCCGTTATGCTCAAATGCAGTTGCCGGGCGGCTTACCGTAGCGGCGCTGACCAAATTGCCTTCAGTGCTATCACTCAGCCAAATGCCCTGCCCCAGATTCAGTGGCTCACGGGTGATCACATCACTGACAAAACGAGCATCAACCGCGCCGATTTGCTGTAGGCGGCCCGCATTCAGCGCTTGCAGCGTGATCAAATTATCAGCCGCAACATCGAGTGCTATCAGTGAGGTGTCAAAGTGGAATTCAGCGGTTTTTTGCTCACCCATCAGCAAACTGCGTAGCTCTTCAGCTGACGTGGTTTTGGCCAACTTTGCCGCAACCGCATCATCACTTAATACGTGGGTTAGCTGACGCAGTAAGGCCAGATGTTCGTCAGAGCGTGCGGCAATCCCGATAACGATATAGGCGGTTTGATCTTCGCCCCACGCGATACCCTGCGGGAATTGGAAAACCTGTACGCCAGTGTTCAGCACCAGGTCACGGGTATCAGTGGTACCATGGGGGATAGCGATGCCATTGCCCAAGTAAGTCGAGGTTTGTTGCTCACGGGCTAACATGCCATCGACATAGGCGGCGGCTACACAGCCAGCCTGAGTCAACGCGGCGGCTACCTGGGTGATAGCCTCGTTTTTACTGCCTGCTTGTGCAGCCAGATGGATATCTTTGGTTGATAACTGGAACATTATGTCTCCTCTCTACTGAAATTGAATCGTTTCAGCTTTGGTGAGAAAAAGGAGCGTTACCCTTTATCATCTGGTGACGAGATAACGCTGAAACGTTTCAAGGAGTGTGTTTCCGACTCAGAATATATGCAAGTTTTCTGCTTTTATTCTTGATGAATTTTTGACACTCCGCACATTTTCATGGTGAATAGGCCGGTGTCGGCAGCAAAATAGCATGAATAGCTGATGCTTGCTGACACGCATTGCAAAGGAGTCAATACGATGTCTGTCGTGGTAGGTGTTGGCGTCATTATCGTCAATCAACAAGGTGAAGTGTTACTGGGCAAACGCTGTAGTCAGCACGCGCCTTACTGGTCAATTCCCGGCGGTCACATGGAGGCTGGCGAGTCATTTGAACAAGCCGCTCAGCGGGAGATGCTGGAAGAAACTGGTTTAAATATCAATGAGATGAAAGTTATCGCATTGTGCAATAATCTGGCGACCTGGCGGGCAGAAGCTAAACACACCGTTTCAGTTTGTTTGCTGGCATCACACCCCGGTGGGCAGCCAGAGCTGAAAGAGCCAGATAAGTGTCAGCAATGGATATGGTGCAACCCGCGAGAATTGCCCGAGCCACATTTTGAAGCCAGCCGCCATGCTATCGATTTATGGCTAAATCAGCGGTTTTACGCCACCTTCGACTAAAAAATATCGCTATATAAAATATTATATAACCAGCAAATTCAGCTGGTTATTTGCGCTATCACGCAAAAATTTATCCATTCATCACATTTTTATTCAGCAAATCTGAACTATTATTGCTAAATACCTCCATTGAGTTAGTCATCAGCAAAAAATCCCCCTACAATACTCGTACTTATTTTGTGGGAAATATTTATCACTAACTGATAAGAATCTATTGGCAGATTATCTGGCATTTTATCCTTTCGTGCATTTGATCCGTCCGTTTTACCAATAATCATTAGAGATACCCAAAAGTTTCGAGTTACAGCAACGGCATGACTCTGCGGCAGCTTAGTTCAGCTAACTGACTGAGATGAATTGCTGCGGCTTGAAATATCACGGGTAGATAACAGTGGGTGCAATTATGAGCAATAAACAGACTGGCTTCGTCAAGCGACGCCGGTGGGGATGGTTATGGATCTTGCTGATCGGCATCATTATTGGTGCGGCGCTATTGGCAGGGACAGCAACCGTCTTCCATAAAACCAGCGATACTGCGTTCTGCGTTTCCTGCCACACCATGCAACAACCACTGGCTGAATACCAAGGTAGCGTCCATTTCCAAAATACTAAAGGTATCCGCGCTGAATGTGCTGACTGCCATGTGCCTCATGAACCACTGGACTATCTCTGGACCAAAATCCGGGCCGTGAAAGATATCTACGGTGAAATGGCTGGCACAATCAATACGCCAGAGAAATACGAAGCCCACAAACTCGCGATGGCTCAGTCAGTATGGAAAACACTGAAAGAGAATGACTCCGCGACCTGCCGTTCATGTCATAGCTTTGATGCCATGGACATCACCGGGCAAAGTGCTGAAGCTCGCATTCAGCATCCGGTTGCCATTAAGAATGGCGAAACCTGCATTGATTGCCATAAAGGTGTCGCCCATATCCTGCCAGACATGAGTGAAGTGACTCAAGCTGGCGCTGCTGAACTGGCCACTGCGGCGGCACAAACCCCGGCCTCGGCAACCAAACTCTATACCATCGCCACTGAGCCCTTCTTTATGAATGCCGGTGACAGCCATAACGCCGGTAATCTGATGCCATCGACCGAGGTCGACGTGGTGAAACAGCAAGGTGATCAGGTGCTGGTTGATGTTAAGGGCTGGCAACAAGATGGCGTCGCCGAGGTGTTCTATGCCGCACAAGGAAAACGCATTCTGAGTGTGCTACTGGGCGAAGATGCGCAAAAAGCGCTGAAAACACTGAATACCCAAACTGACCCGGAAACCAATTTGGTCTGGCATCAAGTGGCACTTCAGGTGTGGTTGCCGAAGAAACAACTGGTTGATGATCAACAGAAAATCTGGCGCTATGCCGCCGATATGATGTCCGCTAACTGTACCGGTTGCCACGGCTTAACGGCACTGGACCGCTTCAATGCGAACCAATGGATTGGGGTAATCAAAGGCATGGCACCACGCACCTCCCTGACTCAGGAGCAGTTACGCGTGATGACACAATATGTACAAAAACATGCCAGTGATATGCCGGCCAAGCTGTAAATAAGAGGCGAAAATGACTAAATACCAACAACAACCTTTAACTATGAGCCGCCGCCGCTTCTTACTGGGAACCAGTGCGCTGGCCGTCTTGCCGATGGTCGGTGGTCTGTGGCCCAAATCAGCATTAGCAGAAGCCATCAGTCAGGCATTACCTCAATTTCTGGCACTGCGTCAGGCACAAAAAGGCATTCTGACTGGCGCCCACTGGGGTGCATTTGAAGCTATTGTCGAGAATGGACGCATGGTGGGTGTTCAGCCGGTCAAAGATGATCCGTGGCCCAATGACCTTATCACCATGGCCCCTTATCAGGTGCACGCCGATAACCGCATCAAATACCCAATGGTGCGGAAAAGCTGGCTGGAAGGCGGCCCCGGCAGCCATACCGAGTTGCGAGGCCGTGATGAGTGGGTGCGTGTCAGTTGGGATAAAGCCACCGAACTGGTGTGCAACGAAATCGTACGAGTGCAGAAAGATCATGGCCCGCAAGCACTGTATGCCGGTTCTTATGGTTGGAAAAGTGTCGGAATGCTACACAACAGCCGCACTTTACTGCAACGTTTGATGAACCTGAGTGGCGGCTTCCTCGGTTATGCCGGTGACTATTCAACCGGTGCCGCACAGGTCATTATGACCCACGTTATGGGGTCAATGGAGGTTTATGAGCAGCAAACCGCCTGGCCCAATGTGGTTGAAAACAGCGAGCTGGTGATTCTATGGGGTTGTAACCCGATGATCACCTTGAAAAATAGCTGGAATATTCCGGATCATGTTGGTCAAACCGGTTTTGAAGCCTTGAAGAAGAAAGGCACCAAAGTCATCAGTATTGACCCAGTACATAATGACAGCGCTAAATTCACTAATGCTCAATGGATTGCCCCGCGCCCATACACTGATAGCGCCATGCTTATCGGGATTGCCCACACCTTACTAACTGAAAAGCTTCACAATCCAGACTTTATCAAGACCTATACCATCGGTTTTGATAAGTTCCAGGCTTATCTATTAGGGGAAACTGACGGCCAGCCGAAGAGTGCTGAATGGGCGGCTGATATCAGTGGCGTGGATGCTGAGGTACTGCGCCAACTGGCGCGGGATATGGCAAAACAGCGCACGATGATCATGGGTGGTTGGGGAATTCAACGCCAGCACCACGGTGAGCAACAACACTGGTTGCTGGTAACTGTGGCTGCAATGCTCGGTCAAATTGGCTTACCGGGGGGCGGTTTTGGTTTCAGCTATCACTACTCTTCGGGTGGCAGCCCGACAGCTAAAGGCGGTATTTTACCGGGAATTTCTGCCGGTAATGCGCCGAAGAACTCGCCAACGCCAATTCCGGTGGCGCGTATTGCCGAGTGTCTGGCTAATCCGGGGAAAACCATTGATTTCAATGGCACCAAAGTGACCTATCCCGATGTCAAAATGGTCTATGTTGCTGGCGGCAATACCTTCCACCAGCATCAGGATACCAATAATCTGGTCAAGGCCTGGCAGCACCCAGAAACTATCGTGGTGAATGAACCTTACTGGACTGCCACCGCCAAGCATGCCGATATCGTATTGCCCGCAACCACCAGCTATGAACGCAACGATTTGGAAATGGGCGGCGACTATTCGCAGCTGTATGTTTTCCCAATGCATCAGTGTGTTCCGCCACAGCATGAATCACGCAATGATTTTGATATCTTCGCCGCGATGGCCACTCGGCTGGGTGTCATTGATGCCTTTACCGAGGGCAAAGATGAAACACAGTGGCTGAAATCAATGTATGACGATATGAAATCACAGGCGCGTACTGCCCGTGTTGCCCTGCCCCCTTTCGATATGTTTTGGGCCTCGAATAACTATATTCGCTTCCCGATTCCTGAAGCGAACAAGCAGTGGGTGCGTTTTGCTGATTATCGTGAGAATCCGCTGCTCAATCCTCTCGGCACGCCATCCGGTAAGATTGAAATCTACTCTGATACTATCGCCAAAATGGAATATGCCGATTGTCAGGGGATCCCAACCTGGATGCCGCCTTATGAATGGTATCGTGGCGTGGAGGCCAAGAAGTATCCGCTGTCACTGAATACCGCGCACCCTATCAATCGCCTGCATTCGCAATTGGATAACACCCCGCTACGTGAAAAGTATGCCGTTGCCGACCGCGAAGCGATCCTCATCAGCCCGCAAGATGCCAGCGCGCGGGAAATTGTCAACGGGGATTTGGTACGCGCGTTTAATGATCGCGGGCAGATCTTAGTGGGTGCCGTGGTATCGGACGATGTTCGCCCGGGAGTGGTGCGGATCAGTGAAGGTGCCTGGTTTGACCCAGCGGACCCATCAGTACCGGGTTCTCTGTGCAAAAACGGCAATATCAACTGCCTGACTTTCGATATTGGCTCATCCAGTCTGGCACAGGGAAACTGTGGACAGATGGCGCAGCTTGAAATTGAAAAGTATCGCGGGCCAATACTGAAAAATACCGCCCACGCGGTTCCTGCCGGAGCTTAATAGCACTAAGTCATCAGCGAAGGGCGGTAATCAGAGCGCCCTTCGCGACTATTAAGGCGCAGTATCCGCTTCCAGCTTAATCAAATACACCAGCGCCTGTTCGCGGGTATCAAAACACATCTCACGCAATGCTTGTAGGCTGGCACAGACCGCCGGGCGGAATGGCGAGTGGAAAATACCACAGCGCATATTGTCATCCAAATGCAGACAACGGGTATTGGCAGGCTTGCCCAAAGGCATGCCGGGGATCGGGCTGGAAATCGAAGGAGCAATACAGCAGGCACCGCAATCTGAGCGACAGTCCATCAGCAGGCTCCTGTAGGCTGGTGGCATAACTGCGGACAATAGCAACCGCCCTCATGAACTGCCAGCATTATCCTTGATCAATAGCTTCGTCACCGACTCATCCCACAGGCTTCAGCCGTTAGATTCGCATTTTCAGTTTGTTTTTTAACCTGAATCATCCCTTTTGGTGCAATATTCGCTCAGTATTTAATCTAGGCAACCAGACTAATCACTGACCAAATGATCCACGCAAGCATATTCATCTGTTTACAGCTTCATCGCCAACATGTACCATTAAGCTAGTACAAAAGAACTATTAACCTATTATTAATATCCACTGTCATTGGCGCTACAGCCTTAAAGACGAAGAATATTTGGAGTGACAAATGTCGATGGACTTAACCCAACCCTTATCACGACCTTCTGTGCTGGGCGGCGCAATGATAGTTGCTGGCACCGCTGTGGGCGCAGGGATGTTCTCAATCCCCATCGTGACAGCCGGTGTGTGGTTCAGCGGCTCAGTGGCTCTGTTGATTTATACGTGGGCCTGTATGTTGATTTCCGGTCTGATGATTCTGGAAGCCAACTTAAACTACCCAAGTGGTGCCAGTTTCCACACCATGGTGCAAGACCTGCTGGGTAAGGTATGGAGCTCAATCAATGGGCTTTCAATCACTTTTGTCCTCTATATTTTAACCTACGCCTATATCTCTGCTGGTGGTTCAATCATTACCCATACACTGCAAAATACAGTGGGGATTGGTCAGGCTGGTGCCGGCTTTATTTTTGCACTGTTGGTGGCGTTTATTGTTTGGTTATCAACCCGAGCCGTCGATCGCTTAAGTACAATATTGATTGGCGGCATGGTCATCACATTCGTCATGTCTGTCGGTGATATGTTTAGCCACGTGGAAAGTGCAGTTCTGTTCAATCAGACCGACAGTAACGCCAGCTACCTGCCTTATGCTTTGGCAGCACTGCCCTACTTACTGACCTCATTTGGCTACCACGGTAATGTGCCGGGGCTGGTGAAGTACTATCACAAAGATGGCAAAGCCGTGGTGAAAAGCCTGCTGTACGGCACCTTGATCGCATTGGTCATTTATATCCTGTGGCAGTATACCATTCAGGGCAATATTGCTCGGGATGCATTCAAACAAGTCATTGCTGATGGCGGTAATATTGGTAGCTTGCTGAAACAGATGGATACGGTCTCGGCGAGTCAGGCCACCAGCCAGCTCCTTAATGCTTTCTCTTATATGGCATTGGCTAGCTCATTCCTTGGCGTGTCCCTTGGGTTATTCGACTATATTGCCGACTTCTTTAAGTTTGCCGATGACCGTGGTGGGCGCACCAAATCTGCATTAATCACTTTTGTGCCGCCAACCATCGGTGCCTTACTTTTCCCAAATGGCTTTCTCTATGCCATCGGTTTTGCGGGTTTAGCTGCGACTATTTGGGCCGTCATTGTTCCTGCATTGATGGCGCGTGCCAGCCGCAAGCGCTTCCCGCAAGCGACTTATCGGGCTCCCGGTGGGCGCATGATGATTGGCTTTATTATCATGTTTGGCCTGATCAATGGCGTCACCCATATCGCCGCTTTATTTGGCCTGTTACCGGTCTATCAATAGGGCCGATTTTATGGCGAAAATATCACTCTTTTTTGCGCTATCTGCTTGCCTGAAACACGCGGCACGAGTAACTTGTCGCAACTTATCTTCAATTCTGATTGGCGGTTAATAAATGGCAAGAGCTAACGAAATAAAACGCGGTATGGCGGTCAACCTCAACGGCAAATTACTGCTGGTGAAGGATATTGACGTGCAAAGCCCAAGTGCCCGTGGTGCAAGTACACTGTATAAAATGCGTTTTTCTGATGTACGTACCGGTTTGAAAGTTGAAGAGCGTTTTAAAGGCGATGAGATCCTCGACACCATCACTTTAACCCGTCGTTCAGTCAACTTTTCCTACATTGATGGCGACGAATACGTCTTTATGGATGATGAAGATTTCACCCCATACAACTTCAAGAAAGAGCAGATTGAAGAAGAACTGCTGTTTATTCCTGAAGGCGGTATGCCGGGGATGCAGGTTCTGACGATGGACGGCCAATTGTTAGCGCTGGAATTGCCGCAGACTGTTGATATGGAAATTGTCGAGACCGCACCTAGCATCAAAGGCGCATCCGCCAGTGCCCGTAACAAACCGGCTGTGATGAGCACCGGTCTGTCCATTCAGGTACCAGAATATATCAGCCCGGGCGAGAAGATTCGTATTCATATTGCGGAGCGTCGCTATATGGGACGCGCCGAATAATATCCCCATCATCTTTCACGTTACAGGTGTGTTGACTGCTCTTACTCACCCGAATCACTTACTCATGTAAGCTCATCGGGATGAGTTCGTTTGCCGCCTTCCTGCATCGCGAAATCTATTGGGTATACCTACAATAAAGGGCCGATTTCTCGGCCCTTTTTGCTTTTTCATCCTAAAACACCGCTGTAGCATGAAAGATGACGGGTATGGATGGCTATTTTAGCTCAGGGAAAAACGCCCGCTTCAGTGCCAACTCCACACCACGAACTTCTGCCAACCCTTTCAGGCGACCAATGGCGGAATAACCCGGATTGGTCTTCTTATGCAAATCATCCAACATCTGATGACCATGGTCTGGTCGCATTGGAATTGGGCGCATGTCTCCGGCAGCCTGACGACGTTGTTCTTCGGTTAAAATTGCTTTAACGACCGAGTACATGTCGACATCACCTTGCAAATGACCACCTTCATGGAAGGTTTTTGGGTTCCCTTCACGGCAGGTTGAGCGCAGATGAGTAAAGTGAATGCGATCACCAAAGGTTTCGATCATCTGCACCAAATCATTGTCAGCGCGTACGCCATAAGAACCGGTGCACATCGTAAAGCCGTTATGAATGCTATCAACGGTTTCTTTCAGCCACTGCATGTCTTCAATCGTTGAAACAATACGCGGCAAGCCAAGAATTGGACGCGGTGGATCATCTGGATGTACCGCCATACGCAAGCCTACCTGTTCAGCGACGGGTATAATCTCGCGCAGGAAATAGGCCATATTTTCACGCAGTTGCGCTTTATCGATACCGTCATACTCAGCTAAACGCGCGCGGAACTGGTCCAGCGTATAGCCCTCTTCCGCCCCTGGCAGACCGGCAATAATATTGCCTGTCAGCTTGGCAATATCCGCTTCAGACATAGCATCGAAATAGTCAGCCGCCTGTGCCTGCTCTTCAGCAGTGTAATCATTCACAGCACCAGGACGTTTCAGAATATGCAATTCGAAGGTCGCAAAAGCTATCTGGTCGAAACGCAATGCTTTGGAACCATCAGGCAATTGATATTCCAAATCAGTACGCGTCCAGTCCAGTACCGGCATAAAGTTGTAGCATACGGTATCAATGCCGCAATCTGCCAGATTACGTAGCGTTTGCTTATAATTTTCAATGTGTTGCTGATAATTACCGCTGTGAGTTTTGATCTCTTCATGAATCGGTACGCTTTCTACTACCGACCAGACCAAACCTTTTGCCGCCAATTCAGCCTGACGCTGTTTGATCTCACTCACCGGCCAAACTTCGCCATTCGGAATATGGTGTAACGCGGTCACTACTCCAGTTGCGCCAGCCTGACGGATATCATCTAAGGACACCGGATCATTCGGGCCATACCAACGCCATGTTTGTTCCATTTATTTTTTTACCTTCTATGTAAACTATTCAGGTGTGCTAAAAATGCTGTTATACAGATTTCCAAGAGGTATCACTCAGCTTATCCTTACTCTTTCAGCGCTAAGTGTCAAAAAGCAAAACCTCATTGGTTGATCCACTTCACGAATATAACCAATATTGGACTTACCAATTTTATTTTCTGTCATATGGCTTTACACTGCAAGCCGATATTCATGGCAACCAGCAAAAGAAAATGATCGGCACGGTGTGGCCTTTTTCCTACAAGCAGCCCATCGAAACTGGTCTAACAACTTTTTATTTGCCACCTTTTATGTCAACTCCCCATGTACCCATCCTGGGGTGAATGATTTTGGAGCCACGTATGAACACCATAGCCAACAGCACCCTGCCCTCAACTGTACAGTTGCCTACTTATGATAGAACAGCGCTGAAAAGCCGCATTGTTCACATTGGTTTTGGCGCATTTCACCGCGCTCATCAGGCACTGCTCACTGATCGAGTATTAAATCAACAAGGGGGAGACTGGGGTATTTGCGAAGTCAGCTTATTAGGTGGCGACGTATTGATTCAAAATTTACGCCAGCAAGACCATCTTTTCTCCGTTCTGGAAAAAGGCGCGCAGAGCAATCAGGCGATTATCGTCGGTTCTGTTTGTGAGTCGGTACATGCCCGGTTAGACGGCATCATGCAAGTATTGGAGAAATTGGCCGAACCACAAGTGGCCATTGTCTCACTGACCATTACTGAAAAAGGCTATTGCATCGAACCGGGTAGCGGCCAACTGGATCTGCAAAATGAGTTTGTTCGTGCCGACCTGGCAATACCTGACGCCCCAACATCCGCACCGGGTGTGCTGGTTGAAGCTCTTCGCCTGCGTCGCTTGCGTGGCTTACCGCCTTTTACCGTGCTTTCCTGCGATAACATTCCTGAAAATGGTCATGTCGTGAAAAATGCGGTTCTGGGTCTGGCGACGGCACGTGATCCTGAACTGGCCAACTGGATTAGCCAGAACGTCACCTTCCCGAACACCATGGTTGACCGCATTGTGCCAGCAGCTACTGCAGAAACTCTGCAAGAGATTGCCGATGAACTTGGCGTAGTCGACTCGTGCGGGATTGCCTGTGAGCCATTCATTCAGTGGGTTGTTGAAGACAAATTTGTGGCCGGCCGCCCTGACTGGGAGATCGCCGGGGCGCAGTTGGTGGATGACGTATTGCCCTTTGAAGAAATGAAACTGCGCATGCTGAACGGCAGCCATTCCTACCTCGCATACTTGGGTTATCTGGCGGGTTATCAGCATATTAATGATTGTATGGCCGATGATAATTACCGTGTTACAGCTCGCCGCTTGATGCTCGATGAGCAAGCGCCTACTCTGCGCGTCACCGGTGTTGACCTTAACGCCTATGCCGACCAGTTGATCGAGCGTTATACCAATCCATCGTTAAAACACCGCACTTGGCAGATTGCTATGGACGGGAGTCAGAAATTACCACAGCGGATGTTAGATTCCGTGCGCTGGCATTTGCAACATGGCGGAAACTACCGCTGTCTGGCATTAGGTATTGCCGGTTGGATGCGTTATGTCAGTGGTGTGGATGATAACGGCCAGCCTATTGATATCCGTGACCCTATGGCTGACAACTTTAAGAAATGTGTCGCCAACAGCGAAGAGGGGGTTGCCAGAGTACAGAGTCTGCTCTCGCTGAAAGCACTATTTGGCGAGACCCTGCCACAACAGCAAGCTTTCGTCGAGGCTGTCACCGAGGCCTATCTCAGCCTGCAACAATTTGGCGCGAAAGAGAGTGTGAAACGTTTAGCCGAACACGCTTAATTTCATGACTTAATATTGGCTGGATGACATTTATGCTGGTTATCCAGCCAATACTTTAATGACTCAATGAGATTCTATTCTTCCAACTGATACGGCGCAGACTCAAATAAATAACCATCGAAATCAGGATGGTCAGCATCAGAAAGTTCCAGTAACTTCAGTTTTACATTCTCCAAATGCTGCCACATAGCTTGCTTGGCGGCCTTGCTGTCACGGCGCAGCACGGCTTGCAAGATTTTCTGATGATCTTCCAGCCACTGCCAGCGGTAGCTGAAATCAACTGTATGGCCGTGAGCACCTAACCACATTGCGCTAGTTTTCCGCGCCTGCCAAGCTTCTGCAACCATATTGGCCAGCACGCTATTTTGTGTCGATTGAGCCAGTAGGCAATGAAATAGTTCATCCGCACTTTCATCCACCGCCCCCGCTTCTAGCGCACTTTTTTCTTGCTCAATAGCATGGCGCATTTTGATGATATCAGCTTTAGTGGCCTGCATCGCGGCAAAAGCAGCAACTTCGCTTTCGAGTAATTGGCGGGCTTGCAAGAGCTCAAACGGACCATAACCACTGTCGGTTGCCGCGGCGGACTCGCCCCCAACTGACATCTCAGGCACATTGACCACATAAACGCCGGAGCCTTTACGCACCTCTACCAATTTTTCCAGCTCTAACATAATCAGTGCTTCACGTACCACACTGCGGCTGACACTGAAATTTTCGGCGATATCGCGCTCGGGCGGCAAACGATCGCCTACGTTATATTGACCACTGACAATCGCTGCGCGCAGTTGACTGCCCACTTCCTGATATAACCGCATAGCCTTATTTCCTGCATCGGGCATTGGCGTTGATGTTAATAATACCAAATTGGCCGGACCAAAGAGTGTCTGAATAGCAGTGAGTATATCATGTGGTCACACAATTTCATTGTGGTCAAATAACTTCTGACAGCAAAAACATCTGACGAGCTAACACGACTTATCAACAGGATAAGCCGTGTTTATAGGGATAGGTTTCTACAGAGATAAGTATTCAAAGATATAAACAATACAGACTGAAATATTAGAGATAAGTGACGGTTAAAATGCCCAGACTACGCTGTGGATTCAGCCATTCCAGAGTGGAAGAGGCTAAATTACCGGGTAACCGGGAGGTCAGAGGCATATTACGTGAGAGTGCTTGTCGTTGAGTCAGTGTTTCGCCATTACGATAACAACGAGTTGTTATTGTTTGGCCCACTAATGCGGTATCACATGGACTGTCTACAATGGCTCCGGAAAAGGTAATTGTTCCTGAAACAGACAGGGTAGATTGCGCACTACTTGCAGAAAAAGATATTATCCATGAAAACATTATCGCTAAGATAATTAGTACTCGATAATTGCTCATAAACACCTCGACTCTCATATCTGTCATTTTAAAGATAGAGGATTTCAGCGCGAGCAATAGCAATGGCAGAGCTTTTTTTATTGCTCTACTCCGTCTATAACCCACTAAAATCCCCCGAATAAGCTAATTATATTGCTTAACTCAGGGCCGCCATTAGGCGCTGTTCTGAAATTTCCTAGGAAATACTCTTAATTTGGGCTTTTTTCGTTTAATAATTAGCCTACGCGTAGTTCTGTCCTGTTCTAATAACAACGGCTAAAATGCCATTAACTTAATAGCTAATTAAAAAAAAATTTTACTGCGGAGAATCCATATGACAAAAACCAACTTGATTACCGGATTTTTGGGGTGTGGAAAAACCACCACTATTCGTCATTTGTTGGCCCAAAAGCCGGAACATGAGAAATGGGCCGTTTTGGTGAATGAATTTGGTGAAATAGGGATTGATGGCGCGCTATTAGCTGAGAGCGGCGCGGTATTAAAAGAAATACCTGGCGGGTGTATGTGTTGTGTTAATGGCTTGCCGATGCAAGTCGGTTTGAATATGTTGCTACAGCAGGCAAAACCGGACCGTTTGCTGATTGAGCCAACCGGATTAGGCCACCCCAAACAGATCCTCTCCTTATTGACCTCAGATATTTACCAACCATGGATTGATCTACGCGCGACCTTAAGCTTGCTGGATGCTCGCCAACTGAGTGAGCCTCGCTATACCGAGAATGAAAATTTCCGCGACCAATTGGCAGCCGCAGATATTTTGGTGGCGAATAAACAGGATACTTATAGCGCAACAGATTATGCCGCGTTACAACAGTGGCATGAGCAACAACCAACATCACGCCCCCTCTATTATGCGGAACAAGGGAAAATTGATGTGGCCCTGCTCGATACACCACACAGTAATAATGATGAATTACCTGACGGTGCGCATCACCACGGCTCCACACGACAACATGGGTTGGCAGCATTACGTTTGAAAGGGACGGAACCTTGGCGTCGGGCACTGAATAAAGGTCAAGGTTATCTGAGCTGTGGTTGGGCATTTAATGCCGACACCGTATTTGATACAGTTCCACTATTGGAATGGGTACGATTAAATCCAGCCGAGCGGGTAAAGGGAGTGATGCGTATTGCAGAGGGAACACTAGTAATTAACAAGCAAGGGAATGATCTAAAAATAGAAACACGTCAGATCCCCCCGCTAGATAGCCGGATTGAACTGATTAGCGCGAATGAAGCTGATTGGAATGCACTACAGCATGAATTACTGAATATTCGGTTAAATAAAGGGGTATGATATGCCCCGATTTTTATTCGTTGCACAATTTATAGTATAGGCCGCCGCATGACCCGTCGTAATTTACCGACAATTTTACTGCTCAATTTGCTTGGGATTGCTCTGTTCTTCTCTTGGTACATCCCGGCAAACCACGGTTTTTGGTTCAAAATAGATTCGGCAATATTCTTCTATTTTAACCAACATCTGCTGTCCAGCCCTGCCTTTCTGCATTTGGTGGCACTCACCAACAATCGGGCTTTTGATGTCATTTCCCTAATGTGTATGGGCCTGCTGTATTTATACTTCTACATAAAGGAAACACCCGTAGGTCGTCGCCGACTGATAGTCACCGGGTTTGTCATGTTGCTGACCGCGGTTATCCTCAACCAGTTAGGCCACATGTTGCCAGTTTCGCATCCCAGCCCAACACTGGTGTTTGAGAATATTAATCGCGTCAGTGAGTTAACCGGTATTCCAACCAAAGACGCTTCTGGTGATAGTTTCCCTGGCGACCATGGCATGATGTTAATGATCTTTGCCTGCTTTATGCTGCGCTATTTTTCTCGCGGTGCTTTTGCCATCGCCTTATTGATTGTGATTGTCTTCTCGATGCCACGAGTGATGATCGGCGCGCATTGGTTTACTGATATTGCTGTTGGTTCTCTTTCCGTTGTTCTGGTTGGGATAAGCTGGGTACTGCTAACACCACTCAGTGACAAGGCCATTGATGTCATTAACCGGAACTTGCCTGGGTTTACAACGAAATAATCTGTAACCTGCTTATGTTGGGGCAAAAGTCTATTTTTTGCTCCAACTGCCATTAACATTTCCCTTCATTTATTATCCCCGAGTGGCTACAAAATCAGCAATCTCGCTTTTAATAGCACACATTAAGTTTCATTAACATTTAGTAAAATAATGGTTATAAAAGCTCTCGCCTTTTATTAACTATTACGGTAACCTCAAAAACGTTTGTATTCGGATACCGGCATTTCACCACTGTCCTGATTAATATTGTGCGTTCCTGCACATTTATTTGGTTAAGTGATTGTCTCATCAGACCACAATCAATAATCTCGATTCGTTTGGCATTTTTGGGTAGCGACATCCGTCGTAAGGACAGCAAGGGAAAACAACAACAATGGTCAAGTCTCAACCTATTATGAGATATATTCTGCGGGTCATTCCTGCGGTTGCAGTAGCGGTAATGTTATCCGCGTGTAGTTCATCACAGACTTCGAACTTACATAATACGCAAACTGAGATGCGTGCAGTTAATGACAAAGATGGGCTTTTACTGCAAGCCTCTCAGGATGAATTCGAAGCGATGGTGCGCAACGTTGACGTCAAGTCAAAAATTCTAGAACAGTATGCAGGGTGGAAAGGTGTTCGTTATCGTTTAGGCGGTAGCACCAAACGCGGTATTGATTGCTCCGCATTTGTACAAGCCACTTTCCGTGAACAATTTGGTATGAATTTGCCACGCTCAACATCTGAGCAGCAGGATCTTGGCAAGAAAATTCAACGTACCAAGTTGCGTCCTGGTGATTTAGTACTGTTCCGAGCGGGTTCGACTGGACGCCATGTTGGTATCTACTTAGGTAACGATAAATTTGTTCATGCATCGACCAGTGTCGGCGTGACAATATCGAGCCTAAATGAAGATTATTGGAATAAGCGTTATCGCGATGGGCGCCGAGTGCTAAGTAGCGGTTCGCGCAGCTAGCTGATTTTATTCCTGTTGTCCGAGAGATGCCAAACGAAACTATGAAACGCCGCATTAGCGGCGTTTTTTATTATCCGCTATTTATGACTGCCCATTCTGCAACTACCCACTCTTCCTGCTGGCTTGTAGGAAATGTCCTTTTTTTTTAGCAACCGCGAAATTCAAGAAATTTCTGTGTAAAATCCGCCCCACTTAACCAAGAGTTTTCTGGCACTAAGACATATCAACCGACGATTCTCCTTTCTAGAATTAAGTAGATTGTGTCAATAATCTGAAAATTTGTTTTACTGATATATATTCCTGAATATACCTATCAGTACAAATTAAGAATGCAGATCCGCTTATTTGATGCATTTTATGAGCACATTTCTTTATATTGGATGTTATTCATATCGATACGCTTATTAATGCCAATAATGCTCACTAGCAAACCGGTAGCGCTGTGCTGCCAACTTACTTATACTCATAACACTTTATCAATCATGCTGAGGAGCGGCGTAACATGGGTTCAAACAGTGCGTTCTCCCGCAATATTTTATCCAGACGCCACCTTGTAAAAAAAAGTGTCATCCTCGCACTCTGTTTCTTTATTTGTTTTGTTGTTATTACGTTGTCATTACTTTATCGCAGCAGTGAACGTAAATTAACAACACAAAGCGATCATATTATATCCTATTCGTCTCAGTTCCTTAATGGGCTGACGACAACCATGTCTCAGCTTATCCCGCAAAGCACCAAGACATGTGAACAGGCCAGTTCAGCACTGCACTATCGAGCTGCATTTACCAATGGCGTTAGAGCTTTTTTATTGGTTCACGATGACATTGTTTATTGTTCTTCAGCAACAGGTGAAATGCATGTACCGGTCAGTGCGCTATATCCTAAAATTAACGTATCCCAGTCTTTAGATTTTAAAATTCAGCAAGGTACGCCCATGATGCCAAGTAAACCGGCAATTGGGGTTTGGTTGCGTGAGGCTGGTCGAGGTAACTCTGGGGTATTAGCAACACTAGAATTAACGCTACATCCTTATTTCTTGCTGAACTCGGCGGAAAACCAAGTCAATAACTTAGCTATCGTTATTGATGATTTAGCGATAACCACTTTTAGCGCCAGAGTCATTCCGGTCAACCAATTACCAGCCCAATCCTCACATGAGGTCCAATTACCCGGCTATCCCATTAAAATATTGATTTATCACACCAGCCTGACTGCGGATGATATTCGCATGACGTTACTCGGCGGTCTGTTACTTTCAGGTTTAGTCGGTATCCTGGCATATTATATTTTGATTACCAGTCAAAGTGCTGAAGCCGAAATTCTACGCGGTATACGGCGTGGTGAATTCTTCATTGAGTATCAGCCAGTATTCCGTTCACATGAACGTACAATGTCAGGCTTTGAGGCACTCATTCGTTGGAAACATCCTATCGAAGGGCGAATCTCACCGGATCTCTTTATTCCCTATGCAGAAGCTCAGCATTTGATTCAACCACTGACTCGGCATTTATTTGAATTAATCGTCAGTGACAGTAAGTTAATGGAAGATTACGTTCCTGCTGGGACGAAGCTTGCTTTTAATATCTCCCCTGTCCATCTTGCTGATGATGGCTTCCGTAAAGATGTCTTACACATGTTGCAGCAATTAAATACCGACATTTTTGCTCCGGTGTTCGAGATTACCGAGCGAGGTATGGTTGAAGAAGAATTAGCTATTGAGCAATTCGCCTGGCTGCGTTCCCAAGGGATACAAATCGCGGTTGATGACTTTGGGACTGGACACAGTGCGCTGATCTATTTAGAACGTTTTACTTTAGATTATATTAAAATTGATCGTGGCTTTGTTAGCACCATCGGCATTAATACGGTCGCGGCACCGGTATTAGATGCTGTATTAATGTTGGCGCAAAACCTCAATATCGAGACGGTTGCTGAAGGTGTTGAAACAGAACAACAACTCCAGTATTTGGCCCAACATGGGGTGAACTTCTTGCAAGGCTATTTACTTAGCAAGCCGTTATCTGTTGGGGATTTAGTCAAGTTTTGTAATAAAAAGAATTCGTAACAAAAACTCATTGGCTTAATGTTTGCTTTACCCCTGCAAACTGGTAATTTCATTTAAGAGTATTACTATTCGAATAACAGCAGGAGATCACCACCAATATGTTGTCACGCCTACTTGCTGCCTTAGCACTTGCGGCCCTGAGTTTTGGGCTACAGGCTGAAACTATTAAAGAAGGCAGCTCTTTTGCCATACTGGGTGAACCTAAATACTCATCAGATTTTAGCCATTTTGATTATGTTAATCCGGCGGCCCCTAAAGGCGGGGATATAACGCTATCGGCTATTGGTACCTTTGATAACTTTAACCGCTATGCATTGCGTGGCAACCCGGCTATACGCTCTGAGCGGCTATATGACTCGCTATTTGCCACCTCCGATGACGAAATTGGCAGCTATTACCCATTAATTGCCGAATCCGCGCGTTTTGCCCCAGACTTTCATTGGATTGAAGTGGATATCAATCCCCGTGCCCGTTTCCATGATGGCACGCCAATTACCGCGCAAGATGTTGCCTTCACTTTCAATAAATTCATGACCGAGGGTGTGCCACAATTTCGTATCGTCTATAAAGGCGTGCAGGTAAAAGCCATTTCTCGCCTGACAGTACGTTTTGAATTCCCGGAACCCAATAAAGATAAAATGCTGGGTCTATTTGGTTTGCCAGTGATGCCAGAGCATTTTTGGCGAGACCATAAACTCAGTGATCCTCTGAGTAAACCGCCAGTCAGCAGCGGCCCTTATCGTATTGGTAAATATAAAATGGGCCAGTTTATTACTTATGAGCGGGTCAGAGATTATTGGGCGGCTAATTTGCCAGTCAATCGTGGCCAATATAATTTTGACACCATCCGCTATGATTATTATTTAGACGATAAAGTCGCGCTAGAAGCCTTTAAAGCTGGGGCGTTTGATTTCCGTGAAGAGACCTCGCCAAAAAGCTGGGCCACACAATATGTGGGCGGCAACTTCGCCAAAAACTATATCGTTAAACAGGATATCGTCGATAACTCGGCACAAAATACTCGCTGGCTGGCATTTAATGTCCAACGCCCTATTTTTAGCGATCGCCGAGTTCGTCAGGCGCTCACCTTAGCTTTTGACTTTGACTGGATGAATAAAGCCTTTTATTACAACAGTTATCAGCGCACTAACAGTTTCTTCCAGAATACTGAATATGCTGCGACGGGTTATCCAGACAGTGCTGAATTAGCCTGGTTAGCCCCACTGAAAGGCAAAATACCGCCAGAGGTATTTACACAACTATATCAGCCACCACAAACCGACGGCAGCGGCGATTCGCGGGATAATCTGTTAAAAGCGCGCGAATTACTGAGTGAAGCTGGCTGGGAAGTAAAAAACCAGCAATTGGTCAATAGCAAAACCGGCAAACCTTTTGAGTTTGAATTGCTATTGCTCAGTGGCAGCAACTTCCAATATGTTCAGCCGTTCAAACATAATTTGCAGCGTTTGGGCATCACCATGAATATCCGTGAGGTTGACAGTTCTCAATTTGTTAACCGCCTACGCAGTCGGGATTACGATATGATCCCGACCGTTTACACTGCGTTCCCTTACCCTAGCCCAAATCTGCAAATCTTGTGGAGCTCGGCTTATATTGATTCCAGCTATAATGCTTCCGGTATTAAAGATCCGGCTATTGACCACTTGATTGAACAGATTATCAAACATCAAGAACAGCCCGAAGCCTTGCTGTCTCTGGGGCGCGCCCTTGATCGCGTCTTGACCTGGAATTATTTGATGATCCCGATGTGGTATTCCAATCATGCCCGCTTTGCGTATTGGGATAAATTCTCAATGCCTGCGGATCGCCCCACTTATTCGCTAGGGTTTGATAGCTGGTGGCTGGATGTCAACAAGGCAGCTCGCCTGCCAGCAGAACGTCACTAGGGGGCGGTTGTGGGCGCATATCTATTACGGCGGTTATTGCTGGTTATTCCCACATTGTGGGCGATTATTACTATCAACTTTTTTATTGTGCAAATCGCCCCAGGCGGGCCAGTTGATCAGGCGATAGCCAACATTGAACTGGGCCATTCCAGTGGCTATAGCGCAGGCGGCGGTGATGCTGGCTTGGGTGGCGCGAAAGTGGGCCTTAATGCTGCCCAGGTGGGTGACAGTAACTATCGCGGCTCACGCGGATTAGACCCGGAAGTCATTGCCGAAATCAAACAGCGTTTTGGATTCGACAAGCCGCTGCACCAACGTTATTTCGATATGTTATGGAGCTATGTGCGCTTTGATTTTGGCGACAGTCTGTTTCGTGGCGAATCGGTAATGTCATTGATTAAGCACAGTCTGCCAGTGTCCATCTCTCTCGGGCTATGGAGCACGCTGATAATTTATATCGTTTCCATTCCACTGGGGATTAAAAAAGCGGTGCGAAATGGCACAGCTTTTGATACTTGGAGCAGCACCTTAATCATTATCGGCTATGCTATCCCTTCGTTTTTGTTTGCCATTTTGTTGGTGGTGCTGTTTTCCGGCGGCAGCTATTTCGATTTATTCCCGCTGCGCGGACTGGTTTCCAGTAACTGGGATACGCTGCCGTGGTACAGCAAAATAACCGACTATTTGTGGCATATCACTTTACCGGTATTGGCCACAGTGATTGGCGGCTTTGCTACATTGACCATGCTGACTAAAAACTCCTTCCTCGACGAAATTCGCAAGCAATATGTTGTCACCGCGCGCGCCAAAGGGCTACCTGAAGAAAAAATTCTGTATCGCCATGTGTTTCGCAATGCCATGTTGCTGGTGATCGCCGGTTTCCCGGCCACCTTTATCAGTATGTTTTTCACCGGCTCACTGCTGATCGAAGTGATGTTTTCATTGAATGGCTTGGGATTACTGGGCTACGACGCCACCTTACAGCGCGATTACCCGGTAATGTTTGGCACTCTTTATATTTTCACCCTGATTGGTTTGCTGCTGAATATCCTCAGCGATATCACCTACACCTTGGTTGATCCACGGATTGATTTTGAGGGTCGCCAATAATGATACGGCTAAGTGCTATTAATCAGGCCCGCTGGGGGCGATTTCGTCAGAACCGCCGTGGCTACTGGTCGCTGTGGATTTTCCTGACTCTGTTTATTATTAGTTTGTTTGCCGAGCTCATCGCCAATGACAAACCGCTGCTGGTGAGCTATCAAGGGCGAATTTATATGCCCTTTATGGCTAATTACAGCGAGTCAACTTTTGGCGGCATTTTAACCACCGCCGCCGATTATCAAGACCCTTATGTTATTGGCCGAATTAAAGATCATGGTTGGGCTATCTGGGCACCTATCCGCTTTAGCAATAACACCATTAATTTTGCCACTGACGTGCCCTTCCCTTCGCCCCCCAGCCGCACCAATTTATTGGGGACTGATAGCACCGGTGGCGACGTGTTGGCTAAAGTCATTTATGGGTTCCGTATTTCGCTGTTATTTGGCCTGACACTGACGCTATTTTCCAGTGTGATTGGGATTTGTGCCGGGGCAGTTCAAGGCTATTACGGCGGCCGAGTTGACCTATGGGGCCAGCGATTTATTGAAGTCTGGTCAGGTATGCCAACCCTGTTTTTAGTGATTCTACTGTCCAGCATCGTACAACCCAATTTCTGGTGGTTATTAGGTATTACCGTGATATTTGGCTGGATGGGGTTGGTCGGTGTGGTGCGGGCAGAGTTTCTGCGCACGCGAAATTATGACTATATCCGGGCAGCACGGGCCATGGGAGTACGCGACCGAGTTATTATGTCGCGACATATGCTACCTAATGCCATGGTGGCCACATTGACCTTCTTGCCCTTCATTCTGTGTGGTTCTATTACCACCCTAACTTCGCTGGATTTCCTTGGTTTTGGCTTGCCTATGGGCTCTCCCTCATTAGGCGGGCTGCTCTTGGAAGGTAAAAATAACCTGCAAGCGCCCTGGCTTGGGATCACTGCATTCCTGGTATTAGCCGTGCTGTTATCTCTGTTGATCTTTATCGGCGAAGCGGTGCGTGACGCCTTTGACCCAAGTAAGGTGTACTGATATGGCGACCTCTCCACTCCTGGATATTCAGAATCTCAGTGTTGCATTTCGTCAGGCTGGCGTTGAACGTCAAGTGGTCAGCGAGCTGTCATTGCAGGTAGCACCGGGTGAAACACTGGCTTTGGTGGGGGAATCTGGCTCTGGCAAGAGTGTCACCGCCTTGTCAATATTGCGTTTATTGCCCTCACCGCCGGTAGTTTACCCGACAGGGGATATTCTGTTTGCTGGTAAATCACTGTTACATGCCGACGAACCGACATTGCGCAGTATTCGTGGTGACCAGGTTTCAATGATATTTCAAGAGCCTATGGTCTCACTCAACCCACTGCATACCATTGAAAAACAGTTGGCTGAAGTTTTGTCGCTGCACCGAGGTATGCGTCAAGAAGCGGCTCGAGCGGAGATTATTCAGTGCCTTGACCGGGTAGGAATTCGCAATGCCAAAGGCCGACTGGCTGATTTCCCGCATCAGTTATCCGGTGGGGAACGTCAGCGCGTCATGATTGCCATGGCGGTCTTGACCAAACCCAAATTGCTGATTGCCGATGAACCGACCACCGCGCTGGATGTATCAGTTCAAGCCCAGATTTTGAGTTTGCTGAAAGAGTTAAAGCAAGAAATGGGTATGAGTTTGCTGTTTATCACTCATAACCTGAATATCGTGCGCCGGCTGGCAGACAATGTGGCGGTGATGCGTGAAGGCCGCATTGTTGAGCAGAACAGCCGCCAGACACTGTTCAGCGCCCCGCAACACCCCTATACCCGTCAATTATTGGATGCCGAGCCACAGGGCGACCCACTGCCACTGACCATGGACTTGCAACCCTTACTGCAAGTTAAAGGGCTGCAAGTGGCTTTTCCCATTAAACGCGGCTTACTGCGCCGCACCGTTGCTCATCACTATGCACTGAAAGATCTCAGTTTTGATTTAAAGCCCGGTGAGAGTTTAGGTTTAGTGGGAGAATCTGGCTCAGGGAAAAGCACCACTGGGCTGGCACTGCTGCGCTTGCTGCCCTCTAAAGGTGAGATTTGGTTTAGTGGTCAGCCGCTACACAGCTTCTCGCCCAAGCAAATGTTGCCTTATCGTAGCCGCATTCAAATTGTGTTTCAGGACCCTTATTCAGCCCTAAACCCACGCTTGAATGTTCAACAGATCATTGCTGAAGGGCTGGAAGTGCATCAAAGGCTCAGTGCAGTACACCGTGAGCAGCGAGTAATTAAGGCCATGGAAGAAGTTGGTCTGGACCCAGTGAGCCGCTACCGCTACCCAACTGAGTTCTCTGGTGGGCAGCGCCAGCGCATTGCTATTGCGCGAGCCCTCATTTTGCAACCTCAATTACTGATTCTGGATGAGCCAACCTCATCATTGGATAAATCAGTACAGGCACAAATTCTGGCCTTGCTGAAATCCTTGCAGCAACGTTATCAACTCAGTTATCTGTTTATCAGCCATGACTTACAAGTCGTTCGTTCGCTCTGTCATCAGGTGATTGTGTTAAAACAGGGCGAGGTGGTGGAGCAAGGTGATTGTCAGGCGATATTTGCCGCACCCAAGCAGCAATATACTCAGCAACTGCTGCAATTTGCTGATTAATTTGGTGTAAATCAGGAATTAAGACACAAAAAAGCGCCAGCATATTTGCGTGACAAACAGCGCTGACGAAATGCCGCTAACGAGTGCTCGATAGCGTATCAGAAGGGATAAAGTGCCGTCATGGTTTCGGCAATGGCCACACCCACATCTTTCAGGCGGCAGATAGTGGCACTCTCATCTTGATTGTGAACAAATAAGCAAGGCTCGCCTTCCCATTCAACAATCGCGGAATCCACTTGTATCTCTTGTAACGAGAGATGCAACCGCTGCATGATAATTTGCGCGTGTTTACCATCGTGGCTAAGTAATTTCAGCCCCATGAGGTCATTATTGGTCTCGTCTATCGCCGTCAGTGGTATCGGCTCAACTTTCACGCCGATAAATCCAGATAACCAACGGTAACTTTGCGGCAGACGATGTACTACCGAAAGTTGGATATTATTCACGTGTTTTTCCTAGTCAAATATAAAAATGCAAAAAATCATAAAAGCACCACAATGACTCACACTTACTAAAGTTATAGCTGCTAAGTTGTCATTGTGCCTGGTTCAACCTCTACCAAAACACAACATTGATAACAATTTAGAAACTAAAAATCTACAATGTCATTTTTATGCTGTTTCTAACCTTGATTCAGCCACCGATGCCAAGCACGGGACTGTTGGTTTGGGATTTAGATCCCATTTTTTGTTATATTTATACCTTTATGGCGGCTATCTCAACCATTTTTCTTGCAAACTTGTTACTTAATACCAATCAACATTTTACATTTCAAGAACAAACAAAGACCAACACAAGCAAGAGAAATCCACTTAATTAGTTGATAAATAACTATATTCAATGATATCCATCACTCTTTTATGAGTACCAATAATGGATAAAAGTCCGGTTGATACAATTGAAACTTTTTTATTTCATCGCTCAAAAAGTTAACAATATGGTGTCAAACATAACTATGCAATAAATAATGATATGCATGCTTACTATATTGATGGAGCGCAATAATTTTGTGCTTTTTAGTGGCTATTAGAGCGATATTTAGCAGAGTGAAGGGAAAAGCAGAAAGGAAATATGAGCAAAATGTTAATTAATAAATAAGTGATACGAAGGGAGCGCTCGCCAGCCTCTCCTCTTCATATCACTCAATTAATTATTTTACCGCGCCCTTATGGGGGCGGCTGGCATAAAGATACAGCAGCATGGCGACAATAATACAGAAGGCCATTGAGCTCACCATTGGCCAGGCACTACGCGATGGTGCCATCGACAATAGCGTTCCCACTATCGCACCAATACCAAAGCGTAAAGTTCCGGCCAGAGAAGAAGCCGTGCCCGCCATATGTGGGAAGTCATCCAAAATAACGGCCATGGCATTTGAGGTGATCATCGCGATACAGCCGACATAAGCCGCCACACCCAATACCAGCGCCCAGAATCCCAGCCCGGTGGCACATACCACCAGCAGCCAGATGCCCATCACCAGTTGGACTAACATACCAAAGCGGAACATTTTCAGTGCGCCAAAACGGCGAACATTGCGGCTATTTATCAATGTCATCAAGAACAGAAAGACAATATTCAGTGCAAAATAGTAGCCAAAGTTCTGCGGAGAAACGCCGTTTAACTCAATATAAACAAAGGGACCGGCACTCAGGAATGAAAACATCCCGGCAAAAGAGAAGCCGCTGGCCAGCATATAGCTCAATACCCGCTTGTGGCGGAATAAGGTCGCGAAATTGCCGATAGTGGTACGCAAGTGAAATCGCTGTCGCTTCTCTTGCGGTAAGGTTTCTTTGATAAACAGTGAAACCAGTATCGCCGCCACCAAGGCGGCACCGGCCATGGTCCAGAAAATCGCATGCCAGCTAAACCACACCAGTAGCGCGCCACCAATAATCGGTGCCATTAGTGGGGCAATAGTCATCACTAAGACCACAAAAGACATCATGCGGGAGAAGTCATCTTTGGTGAACATGTCTCGCATCAATGCATTGATCACCACACTGGCGGCGGCGGCGGACAAACCATGCAAAAAACGCATGTTAATCAATTGTTCAATTGACTGCGCCATAGCACAGGCCATCCCCGCCAGTGCGAAGATAAGCGTTCCCCAGAAAATAACCGGCTTACGCCCGATGCTATCGGCCATCGGCCCATAGAACATCTGCCCGATAGCAAACCCCAGCACATAAGCGCTTAGGGTCATCTGCACCGCGCCACTCTCTACGCCAAACTCTTGCGCAATGGTAGGCATGGCGGGTAGATACATGTCAATCGCCAAGGGCATCAGCATCGACAGCAGGCCCAAGATAAAGATTAAGCCAAAGTGGGATGTCCGGGTCTTCCCGTCATTTTGATTACTGGCATGCACGTTCAACAGCTCCTTCCATAACCTACTGCGGGTTATATCAACGGCAAAACAGCGTGGAGACAGTTCGCCCACGCTGCAATAGAAAATCACTTACAGATGGGGAGCGCCGACACTCGCAATCTCTTCTGCCGTCAGTGGACGATACTCGCCAGGTGCTAAATCATCGTCTAACTTGATATCGCCAATTCGCTCACGGTGCAGTTCAAGCACCCGATTCCCGACGGCGGCAAACATCCGCTTAACCTGATGGTAGCGCCCTTCGCTAAGGGTCAGGCGCACCAACTGCGGCTCAATAACCTCAAGCTGCGCTGGTTTGGTCAGGGACGTTTCATTATGTAACTGTACGCCGTCCGCAAACTGCTGCGCCGTATCATCCGCCAGCGGATGCTCCAGTGTCACCAGATAGGTTTTTTCACAATGGTGACGCGGAGAGGTGATGCGATGTGACCACTGGCCATCATCTGTCATCAGGACTAGCCCGGTAGTATCAATATCTAATCGGCCCGCGGCATGAAGTTTGTAAGCTACTGGCTCATCAAGGAAATACAGCACCGTCGGATGATCGGGATCTTCGGTAGAACACACATAGCCCTGCGGTTTGTTCAGCATGAAGTAACGTGGGCCAACTGTTTGTTGCAGTGGGTTACCATCAAATCTCACGTCTTGTTCTGGCGTCAGCTTAATAGCGCCACTTTTGACCACTTCGCCATCAATGGTTACTCGTTTTGCCCGCAGCTCGCGCGCGACCAACGCCCGGCTGACACCTAATTGCTGAGATAAAAACTTGTCCAATCGCATTGAATCTACTTTGCCTGTTGTATAGTCGTGCCAGTAACAGGCACGATACCCGCAATCACGCCTACATCTTAAAGATGCGGGGGATTATACGGTGTGGAATGAATGAAGCAGTAAAGTGGTATAGGGGAAAATAATTTGCTGCCTAACCGACCTAATTCACCAGTATAGCGGCGGTTGCCATATCATCCTAGGAACAGTTGCAGTGAAACCCTTATTTAGCAACCACATCGTGGTAAAATTCAGCAATCGCCCTAATCCCGCCGATGGGCACAATAGAGAGTAGAAATTTTTTCACTACTCGTAGAGAGAAATATTGTTTATACCCGGTAAAAGAGTGTTGCAAATCATGTATTCAATCTATGGTCACGCAGTGTAATGGCATTCACATTACGCCCCTATCAGCAAGAAGCGGTGGATGCGACGCTGGCCCATTTTCGTCGTCACACTGAACCCGCACTGATTGTTTTACCCACCGGGGCCGGGAAAAGTCTGGTCATTGCCGAGTTGGCAAAACTGGCACGTGGGCGCGTTCTGGTGCTGGCACATGTTAAAGAACTGGTGGCGCAGAATCATGCCAAATACTGTGCCTATGGTTTAGAGGCTGATATCTTCGCCGCCGGTCTGCAACAGCGCCAAAGTGCAGGGAAAGTGGTCTTCGGCAGTGTGCAATCTGTGGCGCGCAATCTTACTTTGTTTGATAGCGCCTTTTCGTTGCTGATTATCGATGAGTGCCATCGCATCAGTGACGAGGATGACAGCCAATATCAGCAAATTATTCAGCACCTGCGTAGCACTAATCCGCGTCTACGGCTGCTGGGGCTGACCGCCACGCCTTATCGTCTGGGTAAGGGCTGGATTTATCAATTCCACTATCACGGTATTACCCGTGGTGATGGGAAATCTCTGTTCCGCGATTGTATTTATGAATTACCCCTGCGCTACATGATTAAGCACGGTTTTCTGGTGCCACCAGAGCGGCTGGATATGCCGGTGGTACAATATGATTTCAGCCGTCTGACCAGCAACAGTGACGGTATGTTCCGTGAAGCTGATCTAGACCGCGAACTTAAACAACAGCAAAGAATTACTCCGCATATTGTTAGCCAGATAATTGAGTATGCCGCCCATCGTCGCGGGGTGATGATTTTTGCCGCCACCGTTGAACATGCTAAAGAGGTTTACGGGCTACTACCCCAAGGTGAAGCCGCGCTGGTCAGTGCCGGAACGCCTCCCGCGGAGCGCGATGCACTCATTAGCGCCTTTAAGCAGCAGCAACTGCGTTATTTGGTCAATGTTGCCGTGCTGACAACCGGCTTTGATGCCCCACATGTCGACCTGATTGCGATTCTACGCCCGACTGAGTCGGTCAGTTTATATCAACAAATCGTTGGCCGCGGTTTGCGGCTCTCTCCGGGTAAAGAAGATTGTCTGATTCTGGATTATGCTGGCAATCCCCATGACTTATTCACGCCAGAAGTGGGTACCAGCAAACCTCACAGTGATAGCCAACCGGTGCAGGTCTTCTGCCCTGACTGCGGTTTTGCCAATATTTTCTGGGGTAAATGCACTGAGTCAGGCGAGATTATTGAACATTATGGCCGCCGCTGTCAGGGCTGGTTTGAGGATGACTCTGGGGCGCGGGCACAATGTGACTATCGCTTTCGCTTTAAGTCCTGCCCACATTGCGGTGCTGAGAATGATATTGCCGCCCGCCGCTGTCATCAGTGCCAGGAAGTGCTGGTCGATCCCGATGATATGTTAAAAGCTGCCCTGAAATTGAAGGATGCACTGGTACTGCGTTGCGGCGGAATGAGTTTGGAAGCGGGGCATGATGCGAAAGGCGAGTGGCTAAAAATCACTTATTACGATGAGGATGGCACCAATACCAGTGAGCGTTTTCGCCTGACCACGCCCGCTCAGCGAATGGCATTTGAGCAAATTTTCTTACGCCCTCACCAGCGGGCGCCCGGTATTACCCTCAAATGGCAAAACGCCGCAGATATCATCGCGCAACAGGCATTACTGCGTTACCCGGATTTTGTTGTCGCCCGTCCTCGCGGACAATGGTGGCAAATCCGAGAAAAGATATTTGACTATCAAGGGCGTTTTAGAAAAGCAGACTCACTGGCTTAATGAGTTGACGTTGCAGCAAGGCGGCAAGTGAGTGCATCCCGATGAGCTTACATCAGTAAGTGATTCGGGTAAGCGAACGTAGCCAACACCGCTGTAGCGTCAAATACGCAGGGAATATGCGGTATTGTTTGCTGTCTGGTTGAGACTTCGCTAGAATATCGCCCGCTTTGCTCTGGGTTTACCCAGTCAAAGCCGAGTATCGAACCTGTTGCTGGGTCGCCTGTAGCAGGGTAAATTTTCTTTAAGAGAAAACAAAATGACCACTATCAATGTAGAAGTACGTAACGACCAGGGTAAGGGTGCGAGCCGCCGCCTGCGTGCAGCAAATAAATTTCCGGCAATCATTTACGGTGGTTCTGAAGCAGCAATTTCTATTGCTCTTGACCATGACACCACCAAGAACCTTGAATTGAAACCGGGCTTTTATGATTCCGTACTGACTCTGGTTGTTGACGGTAAAGAAACCAAAGTTAAAGTACAGGCTGTTCAGCGTCACGCTTTCAAGCCAAAACTGACTCATATCGACTTCGTTCGCGTTTAATCGCGTCGCTGTCGATATTCGGGACGCCGAAGTAAAAAACGCCGCTTATGCGGCGTTTTTTATTGGCTAATTTTATAATTTTCTCATCACGCAATCTATTCTACTTACCGGCATTGCGCTGCAACTGATCGCGCAGATTCGGCGGCGTGCCTTTAATGGTCAATGTATCTGTCGCTGCATCCCAGAAAATACGCTCACCGAGTAATAGCGCGTCAAAATTGATACTCAACCCGCCGCCACTGCCTGCGAACTTGGTCAACTGACGTAGAGTACCGCGATCCGCCGGGAAGCTCTCTTCTAATCCATAGCCTTGTTCAGCAGAGAACTGTTGGAAATCTTTTTCGCCCAACTTCGGCAACTCTTGCGCAAGCTCTTGTAAGGCAATCTCCTCACCGGCCTGCAACTGCTCATTACAATAACTATAAACTTGCTGGCGATAGGCTTGACGCTCATTTTTACCCAGTTCAGCATCCGCACAGTAATCATCAACGGCTTGTAATAAACCGCGATTCTGCGCTTTGGTATCTAAACCTTCCGCAGCAGACAGGAAATCCATAAAGAAGTCAGATACTTTGCGCCCGATCCGCCCTTTCAGGAATGAAAGATAACGGGTAGATTCCGGGTTATTTTCCCACTCAGTCAAATCAACACGAGCCACAATGTCAGCGCGGTTTATATCAAGATAGTGAGTGGTGCTCAGATCTAACTGCTCGTTTACTCGCATGCTATTACAGCTGCTCAGCACCGAAATCAGCAAATATTCCACCGCCAGATAACGATATTGGCAAAACAGCACCACACCGCCTTCAGCAAAGGGATACTTGGCTAACTCATCGCGTAAGCGCCCAGTTGCCGCACGGCTAAAGCTGAGGAAGTCTTCATCACCCTTACGGCTTCGTTTCAGTGCTTCAGCCAGCTCACTTTGCTCATTAAATAACCCGTAAGCTTTGCTTTTGGCACTGTAGACCCGATGCAGCTCGGCCATCATTTCTTCAACTACAGCATTGGCAGGTAACAGCGAATCGCGCAACACCACATCAAGCGTTTGTTCATCACGTTTGATAAGCTGATGTAAGGCTATCTGGTCAATATCCAGACTCATGATAAATACTCCTTTTGGCTAGGGGCGTATTCAATCACTGATGCCTGAGAGCTGCAACCCAAAAGCTATCGCCGCCCTCAATTAATGGCTAATGATTCTTAATGCTATAAAATAGCGGAAAAGCGCGACTCTATACGGTAAGATATGGGACTTTGTCAGGTGTTGAGCACAATTTTTATGCCACAATCATCCCGTTATAGCGACGAACACGTTGAACAATTGCTGTCTGAACTGGTCAGCGTACTGGAAAAACACCGTACCCCAACCGATCTTTCTTTGATGGTTTTGGGAAATATGGTAACAAATCTGATCAATACCAGCATTGCCCCGGCGCAACGCAAAGTATTGGCGCGTTCTTTCGCTGAAGCCCTGCAAGCTTCAGTACGTGAAGATAAAGCTCATTAATTTATCGGCCAAGACTGCAATCTCAATATGGTGACAAATCGTCAGCGCTATCGTGAAAAAGTCTCCCAGATGATCAGCTGGGGGCACTGGTTCGCCTTGTTTAATATCCTGTTCAGCCTAGTGCTGGGTAGCCGCTATTTGTTTGTTTCCGATTGGCCTTCATCGCTGATTGGCCGTATCTATGCCCTTGTCAGTTGGCTCGGGCACTTTAGTTTTATCGTTTTTGCCGCCTATTTATTGGTGATATTCCCACTGACTTTTGTGGTGATGTCGCAACGATTGCTGCGCTTCCTTTCTGCGGCCTTTGCCACTGCGGGTTTAACCCTGCTCTTGGTCGATACTGAAGTTTTCACCCGCTTCCACTTACATCTTAACTCCGTGGTATGGGAGTTAGTGATTAACCCCGACCAAACTGAGCTAGCGCGTGATTGGCAACTGATGTTTATTGCCGTGCCGGTCATTTTTCTGGTCGAGATGCTTTTTGGTACCTGGGCGTGGCAAAAACTACGCAGTCTCAACCGGCAGCGTTTCGTTAAGCCATTGGTTGCGGTGTTCATTTCCGCATTCTTTGCTTCACATCTAATTTATATCTGGGCCGATGCCAATTTCTATCGCCCAATCAGTATGCAACGCGCTAACTTGCCGCTGTCATACCCAATGACCGCGCGTAAATTCCTTGAAAAACATGGTCTACTTGACCAACAGGAATATCAGCGCCGCTTGGTAGAGCAAGGGAATCCGGATGCATTAACGGTTGAATATCCACTCAGCCCGATTACTTTTAGTGATAAAGGCAGCGGTTATAACCTGCTATTGATTGTGGTTGATGGTATCCGCGTCGATAGCCTGCAAAAAGATATGCCCGCGTTAGCTGAGTTTGGTCACTCAAACATTCAGTTTGACCGACATTATAGTTCGGGTAACCGCCAAGATACGGGTCTGTTTGGCCTGTTTTATGGCATATCTCCAACTTATCTGGACGGGGTTCTCGCTGCCCGGAAACCTTCTGCATTTATTACGGCATTAGGTGCGCAAGGCTACCAATTTGGTCTGTTCTCATCTGATGGCTTTGCATCGCCGCTCTACCGCCAAGCGTTATTATCTGATTTCACCTTACCTGCGCCAACACAGCAGACAGACAGTGAAACGACAGCACAATGGCAACAGTGGTTGTCAACTCTGACCAGCAGTGCGCCGTGGTTCTCATACATTAATCTTAATGGCGCAGTCGAAGCACAAGACCCCATCAAAGGTAATCAAGTTGCCTTGCCAACTGACTTTATTCGTCACTATAAAGCCGGGGCGCAAGATGTGGATCAACAGATTGCGACCATTCTGGATACCCTGAAACAACGTGGGCAACTCGATAAAACAGTGGTGGTGATTACTGCCGCCCATGGTGTCGAATTTAATGACTACGGCAATGATAATTGGGGTGCAGGCAGTAGCTTCAATCGTCAACAGCTACAAGTGCCACTCATTGTTCACTGGCCGGGGACACCCGCGCAAGCAGTTAACAAGCTAACTAACCACGAAGACATCATGACGACACTGATGCAGCGGTTGTTGCACGTCAAAACGACATCAGAAGATTATTCGCAAGGGGAAGATTTATTCGCCGCGCAGCGCAATCATAACTGGGTGGCCACCGGCGATAACGGCATGCTGGTTATTACTACGCCAACACAAACGATTGTGTTAGATAATAACGGTGAATATCGGACCTATGATCAGCAAGGCAATGAAATCAAAGATGAAAAGCCTCAACTCCCATTACTGTTGCAAGTGCTGACGGATATAAAACGTTTTATTGCGAACTAGCTCTAAAAACTGAGCACGATACGTTTAAAAAACCGGCAACTGTTTTTATCCGGTATTGCATTAGTCACTGTAAAATGTAGTATAAATACCGTAGCATCGGCATGTAGCGCAGCCTGGTAGCGCACCGTCATGGGGTGTCGGGGGTCGAAGGTTCAAATCCTTTCATGCCGACCAAAATACCTAAAGAAAACCAACCTGTTAAGGTTGGTTTTTTTGTTTGTGGGGTTTGGTGAGGGTAAAACAATGGTAAGAGGATGGTAAAACTCCGACTATATTTGACCCGTGTGGTTCAATACTTCTATTCAATGTTTACCCGATGACACGCAATATGTCTAAAGCATTACAGATTTAAAGTTCTTCACCGTTGCTGGCGATAACTTTCTTATACCAGTCAAAACTCAGTTTACGCGAGCGCGCCATTGTGCCGCTACCATCATCATTTTTATCAACATAGATAAAACCGTAACGTTTGCTATATTCGCCAGTGGTAAATGACACGCAATCAATGCAACCCCATGGGGTGTAACCCATCAGATCAACACCGTCCTCAAATACCGCTTTTTTCATCTGCTCGATATGCGCTTTGAGATAAGCAATACGGTAATCGTCGTGGACCATGCCATCATCAGCCACTTTATCGATAGCGCCAAAACCGTTTTCAACAATAAATAACGGTTTTTGATAACGCTCATACAATACACTGAGTGAATAACGTAAACCGACCGGATCAATCTGCCATCCCCAGTCAGAGGCTTTAACATGTGGGTTAGGCACACTGCCCTCGAAACCAGACAGCGAATTGCCACTTCCTGGATTGGTCGCTGAAACCGCGTTACTCATGTAGTAACTCAGCCCCATATAGTCAGCACAGCCCTCACGTAGAGTCTCGAGATCGCCCTCTTCCATATTGATGGTGAAGCCACGGCGCTCCCATTCATTCAGAATGTACGAAGGATAATAACCGCGCATATGAACGTCACCGAATAAATAACGCTCACGCATAGCTTCCACGGAATACATCATGTCGTCAGGGTGGCAAGAGAACGGATATAGCGGCACCATCGCAACCATACAGCCAATCTTGAACTCAGGGTTAATCGCATGGCCCAGTTTGACCACTTTGGCGCTGGCAACAAACTGATGATGCAGAACCTGATACATCGTCTCTTCAGGATTTTCTTGTTCAGTGAACACCACGCCAGAACAGCAATAACCAAATAACGGATATTTCCAGTTACGTTGATTATTGATCTCGTTGAAAGTCATCCAATATTTGACTTTGCTTTTATAGCGCTCCATCACCACTTCACTGAATCTGACAAAGAAGTCGACCACTTTGCGATTTTTCCAGCCGCCGTATTCTTTGACTAAATGCCATGGCATTTCGAAGTGAGATAAAGTAATCACCGGTTCGATGCCGTATTTCAACAGTTCATCAAACATATCGTCGTAAAATTGCAGGCCAGCTTCGTTCGGTTGCAGTTCATCACCCTGCGGGAAAATACGTGTCCAGGCAATAGAAGTACGGAAACATTTGAAGCCCATCTCGGCAAACAATGCGATGTCTTCTTTATAATGGCCATAAAAATCAACCGCTTCATGGTTTGGATAGCGATACCCTTCCTGCACACCATCGGTCATAACACGGTCAACGCCGTGTGCACCGCCGGAAAGTACATCGGCAATACTTACCCCTTTACCGCCTTTATCCCAGCCGCCTTCGACCTGATGTGCTGCGACCGCGCCGCCCCATAAAAAATCTTTCGGCAATTGTTTGTGGCTCATAACTTTCTCCCTTAGTACTGTGGGCAACTATTCGCCCTGAAAATGAAATTCAATGGCGGGTGGTTGCCCGCCTAAATCTTAAAACTATTTTAGCCTTGATTCATTTGTGCCTGAGCAATAGGTGCTGCTGATGTTTTTTCCTCTACACTTTCACTCTCATCGGTAAACCCAACCAGCCAAGTGAACACGGCACCCAAGACGAAAGCGACAGTGATAGACAGTAAGAAACCGAGGAATTGGGCCATATGCCCCTCTTTAAAGAAGACGGGGAGCACAGCAATACCCGGTAAACAGTAGCTCCAGGACACCGCATTAAAACTCCCGGCAATAGCCCCGCCAATTCCACCAGCAGCGCAACTGCACAAGAAAGGTTTTTTCAGTCGTAATGCCACACCGTAAATGGCCGGTTCGGTAATACCGAATAAAGCGGTGATCCCGGCCGACAATGAAATACCTTTCATTTCACTGTTGCGAGTTTTTAGGTAAACACCAAACATGGTACCTGCCATCGCGAAGACGGCTGAAGCTTGCAGACCGGTAAAGGTGTCGTAACCCAGAGTTGCATAGTTACCCACCGTCACTGGCGTAATGCCCCAATGCACCCCTAAAGTCACCAATGGTTGCCAGAATGCCCCGACCATAAACCCTGCAATCGCTGGGCTAAGGTTATAAAGTGTATTGTAAACACCGCCGATAGCACCGCCAATCAAGTTACCTATCGGGCCGAAAACCAGCAGAGTTAATGGCACCATAATGGCGATACAGAACATGGGGGTAAACAGGTTACGCACCACCATCGGCAGGATACGTTCAAAGAAACGCTGCACATATGACATGGCCCAGACCATCAAAATGATCGGAATAACCGAGGCGGTATAACTCAGGTATTGCACGGGAATACCGAAGAAATCCAATGTTGGAGAGGATAAAGGAATACCGGCAATGGTATTCAGAATCTGGGCAATTTGTGGATTGTTCACCGCTTCATGCATCAGTTGCTGAACCGCCGGGTCCGCTGAATTGACAGTCACTATCTTATTGGCGGTCAGCATATTCATGTAATCAGGGCTGATCAGTGCACATGCCGTAATGACGGCAGTAAAAGGGTTAACATTGAATTTTTTAGCCGCGGTGAAAGCCACCATGACCGGCAGGAAGGTAAAGCCCGTCCAGGAAACAAAATTTAGAATTCGATAAGTACCACTAGCAGCATCCATCCAACCAATAGCCGCGAGGAATGAGATAATCCCCTGCAAAATACCGCATGCCGCCAATGGATAAAGGAAAGGAGCAAAAATACTGGAGATAATGTCCATCAAACGGCTAACAATACCGACTTTAGGAGCGGCAACTGGCGCGCTTTCATCGATGTTAATTAAGTTGGTGACATGTTTGTAGGCATCACCAACATGGTTGCCAATGACCACCTGCATTTGCCCGCCAGCTTCAATAACAGTAATAACGCCTTTAACACGATTTAATTTTTCTTTATCGACCGCTTTATTATCTTTCAATATAAAACGTAAACGCGTTGCACAATGTGTGACGGTAATCACATTATTATCACCGCCAATATACTTAATAATTTCCTGAGCGGTTAATGAGTAATCAATTGCCATTATTAGTCTCCTGTTAAGGACGCTGGTATAAGATAAACAGAGCGTTATCGGCTTATTATTAATATTTTTGGTCGATTGAGACTGGAGTTTAACAAAAAAAGAAGTGAAGTCACGATATAACAAAAATCGCAACTTGGAATATGTAACAGGTAAAAAACACCCTGTTTTATTTCGCGTTTTTATTAATTAATGGCGGGAGTTTCTTACCTATAGTTTCAATAATATACAACACCGGAATTTGAGTGGTAATATTATAATGACCTTCCAATACAATAGGTGGCATATGATAAGAGATATTCAAATCAGCCATCTTAGCTAATGTTGAGTTATCACTGTTGGTTAGGCTGATAATTTTACAGTTGTGCAAGCTGAACTGATTGGCAATACGAATAATCTCCTCGGTCTCGCCGGAGACTGAGAGGATGATCGCAATAGCATCCTGATACATATCACTATTAATAGGATAATAAGGATCGTCAATATAAGTGCTATATTTCCCTATATTAGAAAAGAAACGAGCACTGTATTTACCTAATGCACCTGAGGTACCTATTCCAACAAAAATAATTCGACGCGTTGCCGCTATTTGTTCTGCGGCCATATCAATCAACTCATCAAACTCACTATTATTAATACTTTTAAAATAGCTAATTATTTCACTGATACCAAAACTAACCAGTGGCTTTTCGTCATGCTCTAAATACAGTTTAAAACGCACGCGGAATTCAGAGTAGCCATCACAATTCATTTTTTTGCAAAAACGCAAAACCGTGGTAGTTGAAACACCCGCAGCATCAGCCAGTTCTCTGATGGTCATATACATCACTTTGTCAGTGTTTTTTATGATGTAGTTATAGACAATCAGTTCCAGTTCGTTTAGCGATGATATTTCTTTATAGGTAAACATACTGGTACCTGAAACGATGCATTGGCCTGTGATATGAGAATTTACCATGAAATGAGGAGAGTCACGAGAGGGGATTGGTGTAGGGTTGGGGAAGACAAGTTATAGTCAGTTGATAAGTTACCGGGCAACCAAGCCCGGTTTTAACCAGTATTTTAGGTTGAACGAAATCATTAAGCGCATAAAGATGTTAATCTTTAATTGGTTTTACGCTCATTAACTTCAGGTGGCCAGACTGGTACCTGAAAACCTTGATTAACCGCTTCAATCAACAACCACTGTGGTAGCTCTGGTAATTCAATCATTGGCCAGTTTTCCAATGTCGGCCACACCCGGTATGCAGAGCGAATTACAAGCAGTTCACTACGCTGCGTTTCTGTCAATGGGATATCATCAATTGAATAATCACTGATCATCAATGAATCAGTAGCAGTAATAAAAGCATCTCGATGAGTGCGAGCAAAACAGGCAACTCTGTCACTATCCACATGCCATGCGCTACCATCCCATTTATCAAATAGTGTTAATGGGGCTAATGCTGTATAGATATTCGGAAGTGGCCCTAATTTATCTATAGTGATGGGTTGACCTGTCACCGAGTCAAAAACAATTTGTTGCCGGTGATCTTCAATTAACTGCCATTTCTCATCGATAAATACGGCAGCATGACCTTCCTCTATCTGCGGAGGAGCAATAAAAACACAATATGCTGGTAATCCAGTATTCGCCGGTATAAAAACATCACTTTGCCCAATAAACTCACCAGTCACGCGCGAGTAGTTATATATAGTAATAATACGATTCTTATCCGAGAACATAAATTGTTGTTTCATGCCAACCTCACAATGTAATTATAAGCCATGTTTTTAACTGTGGTTTCTGCATTTCCTTGTTCAATAATAGAAATGCTATGTCCGTGGGCGCCCATCACGATGGTGTGAGCATGGGCACCGATACCCACATTATGGGCATGATTACCTGCAGCTGAGGTATTTGGGTTACTGCCAACACCATTGGATAACACCGGAGCACCACCACCACCAACACCACCAAGGGCATAGGTATGAGTATGTTGGCCTTGGGTATCAGTAACCTTGTTGCCATAATCAAATGTGGAGGCCCATTTCGTTCCCAAGTCAGTATCAGAAAGGGTAGCGCCATGCGTATGCGATTTATTGCCATCTTGTTCTTGTGACAAAATCGCTCGGCCATTTTCTGGTTTGCCTTTGATCACCCAACCTCGCATATCGGGAATAACTCCCGATGGGTAGGCTTTCGCCAATAATGGACATTCAGCTTTATTAAATGTTTGCCCTTGCATGAGAGCATAACCAGCCGGAAGTATTTCACTTGGCCACGGAATAGGTACACCAACTGGAATGGATTTATCATCACTCAACCCAAGATTTTTCAGAGCCGCTGCAACGGCGGTTGGGCCAGCGGCTTTGATTTCGGATAAATTATTACCCGACTGTAAAAACAGTTTCTTCAGGGCGGCTAATACCTGGGTATCGTCATTGGGATCTAATGCTAATCCTCCGTCTTGCACGACTTTAATTAATTCGCGTTGCAAGGTATTAAACCATTCAGCCGGTAATATGGTTGGTGGCACACCGGCGGCAACATTACCGTCGGTGAACTCGCCATTACTGTCGGCGCGTGTATTAGGAATATCGCCAATTTTTTGCATAGAAAATCCTCGCCAGTTAAGGCACTTAAAAATAAATGAAAGGGATTAGTTAACTAACGTAGCCGAATTTCAAAATCGTATGAGACGGATTTAATACTGCTAATCTGCACTCAAGCTGTTTATTACCCCATGAACGTAATGGGTCACTGCAATAAGTTAGGCCACTTTGGGCATCATTAATGGTGGTTTTAGGGGCGGTAATTAACCAGGTGAATGGCCACTCTTCGCCATTCAAGGCATCTCGACAAACCGCCATCCCTGCGCAAGCTTGTCGGTATTGGGTCACCATAATGGAGTAGCCCAGCGCCTTTGCTACCCGGATAAAATAAGCGGCGGACTGCCCACCGATACCAAATAACTTCGACACCACAGCGCGCTGACGCTGGATCATACTGTCGACTTCACCAATAGCACACAAATCCGGTAACCCAAGTGTTGCTTCCCACTCCGGTAGCATTGACGTGGCTGTGGCCGGAAAAGCGCCAGACAGCAAGTCTTGTGCCTCTTCATCACTGCGCCGATAAGCCTGAGCCAACGCCCGTAGGACTTCGGTTTGTACTCCATCGGGCCGTCGCGGCCAGACCAAACCAATTGGCATTAACGCCTGCAAAGCTTCGGTATATTCACTGACAGAATAGCGGCTCATAAGTAGCTCACTGTACCCCTAATGGGGAGTTTGCCGGTTTGCAGCTCAATATTTGCTGCTGGAGATTGCATGATAAAGCCCCCGGTACCGGCGATTTCACCGATGGCTAACAGCAGCGATGACCACAGAATTTTGCCTCCGGGTTCTCCTTCGGTGAAAAATACCTCGTCGATGGCTGCATTAATGGCCGCGGTAGTTGCACTATCAGCATGGGAAATACCACTAATAATAAAATCAATGGATTGCGCGACAGGGGCACAGACATAAATCAGTGCGATAATCGGTTGCTGCGGATAAATTGCATCCGCGACTCGCCGCTGATCACCACTGGCTTTTATCGCCCCCCACTCCTCAAGAGATGAAATCCCGTCGCTGCCCTGTGGGAAGCCCGCATAATCATTATCATCACACATAATATAGATGCCGACGGTACCGGCCCCCATCAAGCGCCGTTTAACCCAACATCGGGTCACTCCCGGCACCGACAATGCCCAAGATTGATAGTCAGTATCATTACCGCCTTGTGGGATATTTTGGTAAGCCAATAACATGCGGGAGCGAAATGCATCTTCGGATTCAATATCAGCTCCGCCGCTAATTTTACTCAGCGCCGTGGCCGTGGCCTGCACCCCATCAATGGCAATATCCAGCGTCAGTACAGTTCCGAGTGCACTGTTCCCCCGATTTCCCCCGCCAGTCGCATCGTCCAATGGGCTAGGTAAAATGGCGGTAATTTCTCCGATTACGCTGCCATTGGTAGCGATGGTGACTGTATTATCCAGCCTATATTGATAGCCATCAGCTCGATTTAGCCGCCGACCGGCCGGAATAACTCGCCCCGCAATACCACTGAAGCGCACATCGGCACAGCGGGCCGGATTAGCGGCTTTGCGAAAGACATCTTTCAGCGCCGCCCAAGCCGCAAGGTATTCATCGCTAGCATTATAAGGTGTCGCTTGCCGGGCAATATAATCAAGATAGCCGTAATGCAGGTGAGCCATCCCAGCATCCGCGTCACTGATCACGCCAATGTTAGAAAAACGCAATAAATTGCCGCCAGTTTTCAGTTCCGATTGGATATAGGACTGATTTCGCTGTCGCAATTCGCTTAATGTGGGTCGATTAAATGGCATGAATTACTCCTCCCATACCCATGAAAATTTAACTGATGATTGAGTTTTACCCGGTTGTTGATAAGCAATAATCAGCAATAATGTATTGGGGAAGATTATTTGCGCCCGAGGACTAATAGCGCTGACAACGGCATCTTCCATCAGCCAGGTCAATGCTTCACGAGCATAATCTTCAGCTTTGATAGCAACTTGAGTGGTCAGTTTTTGCCGCCGTAATAGCCAAAGCCGTGAACCAATGGCCGATGTTGCACCACTGTCCCCCCACCAGCCGCGACGATCATCACCATCGATATCGTCATCAGCGCGGGCCAGACGATCAGTGAACAAACTCAGTAAAATGGCAGTATGCAGATCATCACCATCCAGCAACCCACCATGGCCGGTCCGCCAATCCCCCAGCGAGGCATCGACATCCCAAACTGTTTTAATATCCGTTGTCATCGCACCACCTTAGCGGGTGTTTCACTGGTGAGTGTTGCACTACCCGACTGTACATTTTTGAGTTGATGATTATGACTGTTGTAGGTGTCACGTAAGGTTTTCAGCGTCGTCGCATTACTGTCGGCGTTATCCACAATATCGCCGCTGACCTCCAGTAGCGGGGTGTTTAACCGTACTTTTACCGATGCATTGACGGTCACCTCGGTGGCATCATTTACCGTCACTGGCTGGTTATTGGCCTCAATGATCACTCCACTTTCGGTCAATTTAATAAATTGCCCCCATTGGGAATAAATCACTGTTTCTCCTGGATTTAATTCTTTATGGCGGTAAGACGGATGGTTAGACGCAATGATCATGCCGCTGGAGCGATCCCCACCCAGAAACCCCATCACCACGTCACTGCCCGCTGGTAATCCCGACGAAAAACCAAACTCGGCTAACCGTGGCGTATCGCTGTGAACTTCCAGCGAGGTCTGATATTGCACGGTTTGTACCCCATCACTGTCATCGAAAGCCGTTGCTCGCCCGATCCCCAACAGCATTTTTATCTGCCGGTACAGGGTCGAGATTTGCCCACTAACGTTATGCATATAACCCCCTGTTTCATTTGATTTTATAGAGCTGAACTGCAAAGGCCTCAGGAGGCATCAGCGTCATGGTCGCCACGGTTCCGCTGGTATCTTTCTGATAAACCACCTCTGATAGCAGCCACAGTTCATCTTGCAGCCCCAAGGACGGGATAGTTATAGGAATCAGTGAGTTGGTTTGCCAGAGTTGCTGCTCCCGGTCACGCCAGTTATCAACTTGCACCTTAAGGGCTTTGGAACGACCGTTATTACGATTTATGCTCCAATCAAGGCTGTTCCTCACCAAGTTTGGTGAATTCATTGTGCTTTCGACGATAACTATCTTGTTGCGGTGGCGAGCCGGAAACTGTTCAGCCAGTTGAGTATCCTGAGTTCTCACCAGAGCCGAGGTATTATTGCCGCCCGAAGCAGAACGGCGGGCGACCGCATTGCTGGAAAGGGCGACACCGGTGTAGTCAATAAAACGCTGATTGATATCCGTATGCAGGTTGGCACTCAAGATATTAACCCCCTGCTCCACGCCGCTGGCAGCTTGACGCGTACCAACCCGTGTCAGGTATAAATTGCCATCGGGTTGGTCGTAATAGAGCAATGCTGCCCAGCGGGTTACATGCTCAATGACCGCCTGTGCGGTTTCCCCCCAGTTAAGGGTAAATTTCGGCACTACCACCATGTCGTTAATGTCTGATGTCACCTTAATGCCGTAAGGTTCGGCCAGTTTTTGTGCAATTTGTAATACCGTAGACTGGCTGATCACGCTGTTGGGCCATTCAGCGGAGCAATCCACTAAATCCTGGCATTTGCTGCGCCCTTTGGCTGTCACCTCACGGCTGGTAGCCGTAATGGTGCTATCCCAACTGTCGATATAGCCGGTCAAGACAGCATCGTTGCCCAGCTTAACTACGCAGGGATCGCCAGGATTTATCCATTGCTGCCCTTCGCTACCGGGGTAGTGGTCCATTAATGACAGCTCAAAGCTGCTGGGTAATTTTTCAATGCCTCTGGTAACCTGAATTTTGCTCCAGCCGGTGATTGCCCGGCCACCGACTTCGAGTGTTAAATCATCGTTTATCCGTTCATCATTCATAAGTTCAATGCCTTAAAACGGATAGGCATAAATGCCGGATGAATCGGGTCGGCCATTTTCACTAATGCATCAGTGCGAGAAGCATCCTGATACAGGCGATTTGCCAACATCAAGGCGGGCTGTGAGCGGCTAAAATTCACCTCAGCGACTCGCGATAAATTAGCGCCAGCTTGCTGTAATTTCAGGACGATAGACTCTCGCATCAGCATTAATGCGCCATAGGTTTCATCATTTCCATTGTCAGCGGCAGTCAGCGCTTTACTGTCGATGACCTCACACACTCGCGCCAAAACATCGACAGCATCGTCATAACTTTCCGGCTGATATTGCGACGCGGCATAGACCATCGCGCCCGCGCACAATGTCGTCATTAAGTGCTGGCTGGCGTCAGCAACCGCAACATCGCTATTATTGGCACGAAACATATCGTCTTGAGATATAGCCAGATTTTCCATCATGCGCATGACATCTACGATACTGACGCCGCTGCTTTGCAGTGTATTGACCAGCGCTAACATCTTGTCGGCATGAGCATTGATGCTGTTCGCATCGAGCAGTTCATTTACCGCCGTATCCACAGCCGCCCGCCCCTCAACTGTTAATGCCAGCCGCTGCGACACCAAAAGTGCCAGATCGGTAGTATCACTTTCCAGCACGATGGCTGCCGTGGCCCCCGAACTGCTGCCGCCTACTGTGCCGTGGTTGTAGCGGCCATAGCGTTTGCGACCAAAAGTTGAGCGCAGTGCATTTCCCAAATTACTGGCTTCATTGGCGGTATTGGTGACCATTCGCCCCCAAAACGCCGCCGTACTTTTCAGTGTTTTTATCGCCTGAGTTGCAGAGCGCATTTCTCCTTTCACAGTAGCGATAAAACCCGCGACGGCTTTAGCACTCAAACCCAGCCAGGAAGATTGGATTGATACGCCCATTTCTGTCGCGCCGGTGATGGCAAAGGCGCGTAAACCAGATTCGTGCGCTGTTAAGCTGAATGAAAATATCCGCCCGCCAGCAGTATTTTCATCAATTTTCAATTCGCTCACACTGACGGTCATTTCGCCAAGCGTCGGGTGCACTAATGTCCCCGGCCCCGGCATTTCACAGGCAGCAATCAATGAGTCACGCTGGGTCATCACATCTGGTGCGGTATAAATCTGACTGTTCTGCACCAGAAAACCGCCCAAAGTCATGCTTCTGGCACTGCGCCCCAGATCCTCGATATAGCTGGTATCACGATAAGGATAACTGTGTACTGCCTGACGACGACCAAAGGTGCCGGTGCTTTTTTCAATGACAAAAGGAACACCGCGAAATGAAGCTTGATGTAAATGTTCCGACCATTGCCAACGGGTGTCACCGCCGCCTAATAGCGCTGATAAGGTATTGCCGATGAGTGACATGGCGTTCTCCTGTTGAGGATCCTAACGATAGAAAGTTAAAAACCCGCCGCAGCGGGTTATTGCAAAAACGAAGTAATATGGCTCACGCCATTACATTGGCATGGCCATCGCATAGCTAATCCGCCCGCCCCCCTGCGCCAATAGCATTGAAGTTTCCCCGCTCCGGCTGTCGATTAATGTCAGTTCGATCTGCACTCGGTTATTCTGCATTGCAGTTGCAATAACATCGGCAATATCACCGGAATTAAAGCCTCCCGCCGACTCTGGATAAATAGGCGATATAGATGTAGAAGCTGTTGCAGGAAATGTATTCATTAGATTGCTGGCTACAGCCTGCTCAGATGAAATAGGAGGTAATGATGACAACAGTGGCCAAATATAATAATCCGTTGGTTGATTATCACTCCACGTATCATCAGCTTCCAGATCAAATGTATTCTTATCAGAATAAGATTTGTTTCCCAGATTAAATATATCCGTCAATGGATTCGGTTCAGGCTGAGGTAATGTAAGTCCTGGAATAGCACCCGCCATAGCTTCTTTATAGACTAATGGTTCAGCATTTTTGAACTCAGAGTAATCTTGGTACTTTTTGCGAAAACCATCAGTCATAAAACCAAGCTTAAGCATTTCTTTTTCATATCGATTTAGCTGTTGATAAAAATCCGAATCATTATATGCCGAGCGCATTTTATCGGATTCTTCGCCACTGATTACCCCAAGGGTTCGCGTAATGGCGAAGCTATCTAGACCATACGTCATCAGATCAGTTACTCCTCCTATACCATCAGCTATAGAGCCATCGGAAACTAGAGCGCCATATAATTTATTGGATACTTTATCTTTCAACCCATCCCAAGCCGCACTTAACTCATTAGTCTTGCGGTCTAGTTCTGTTAACTGCGTATTGAGTTCAGGGTCAATCATTAACCCAAATCTAGTCGATTTAGCCAGTAAGTCCCTTAGCCGTACACCCTCTCGTAATAACTCAATAGCATTACTGTCCAAGCCAAGAGAACTAATCAACGTGCTTTGTGCTTTGGGATCCATTTGCGAAAAATCATTGGCAATGTTAGCCATAGTTGCAGGAACATCCGCTGTACCATTTTTATTACTGATAATTTCAAAACCGAAGTTACGTAGCTGAGCTAATCCCTTCTCATTACGCCCCCAAAGCATATCATTCAACTGACTATAGAGCTGCTCAGTCGATTTGATTGAAGCATTTTGCTCAGCACCGCGAATGCGCATAGCACCACTAATCTGGCTAAATTGGTTAATAGGCGCACTGACATTTAGAGCTGCCGTATTTACTGTATGAGCCTGCTCAGCCGCTCTATTTAGCCCGCTGGCAACCTCAGCGCCAGCTGTATAAATAAGATTAGCTCGTCTGGTTAATTTATAAATATTTTTCGCTCTATCTGAAGTTTTATCCTCCTGGCTTTCTAAAGCTGCGCCAACAGTATTACCTTTAAAACTCTTATTATATTTTTCAAGACGTTTTTCTATCCTCTTAATTGGGAGAGGAATTACCTGATCAACCGCCACAACACTTTTACGTAGTTCATAAAATTGAGGCACTAATTCTTTTACTGCCTTATTCATACGCTTAACTGACTCAGTTATCTGAGCATTAGTGGTTAATTCAAAATCAAATTTATTAGCCATTTTTGCCAGCCTTAATTTTATTAATCCGCTCGGCCTGCTGGCACCACCACATTAATTTACTGTAGGTCAGGGACCAGGCATCGCCCGGCCCCCAGCTATAGTAGTAAGTGACGTCAGCGATTATTTCGCGCCATCGTCCCCCATTGGGGAGTAGGCTAAAAAACCCATCATGTAGACCTCGCAAGCTTTGTAGTCGGTGAAAGCCATCTTTTTGATGGCCTCACGCGGTACCCCAGACACTAATGCAATCAGCAATCCCATGCCGCTAAGTGAACCGGTCTTGGTTTGCTCATCGTAAAATTGCTGCACTTGCAATAGAGTGGGTTCGCAGAGTTCGACCACCTCATAAGTGGTCTTGGTAGCCTCGTGCGAAATGGGTTTAACCAGCGAAATGGTTTTACTGCGCTCCAATTCAGCCATATCAGTTCTCCGTCACCGAACCGCCTTCCCAACTGACATCAACCGTACCTTCGGTACTGTCCACCACCAAAGTACTCACTGACCACATGCCGCTACCGATAATGGTTTTGCCGTTAGCCAATTCACACACGATATTGACATTGGTTTGGTCATTGAAGTCACTGATAGAAACACCGCCACTATCGCGGATGGTGCAAGAAATTGACGGTGCAACCACGGTTTCTTTATAGCCGTGAATGCCGTCCATCCCCATCACGGTTTCACGTTTAACTTTTGACGGGCTGTATTTGAACTGACCGGCGACCATGATAGTAATGCCATCAACAGTGACATAAGCGGTACCCGCCAGGCGGTTTGAAGAATCGCTCATAATTTATTTCCTTTTATTTTTAACGAGTTGAGAATTAGCAGATGGCAGTTAAACTGCAGCTTGCAGACGGAATTGATTGAGTACCGCGAAGATACGCAGCTGATTAATCAGTACACCGGTCCACAACACATCGACGCGATTTGGGTTACTGGTGTTTTTCTCAACAATCAGCCCGCGGGCGAAACCTTTGGCGTCCTGCACATAGCCATTAAATTCCAATGTCTGATACTGGGCAATAAGCTCAGCACGAATAACATTGGGGGTGATAATCGCCGAACCGGCGGCAAAACGGGTGCCATCTGCGGCTAACTTCATACGAGCAAACTTAGAGGTCACTTGCGTACGCAGGTAGCGGGTGACAAACATCAGCAAGAACAAGGTTTCGATTTGCAGGTAACTATCATCTTCAGCACCGTATTTATTGGTCTGATAGGTAGTAATGATATTTTCCACTTGGACCCTACCGTCATCCGCCACTGTCACGGTGGATATACCACTGTGCAACAGGTTATTGCGCTCCGTTAGAGTGAAACGGCTAGATAATGGCGGAGCCAGCACCCCACTGACCGCCAGTGTTTGCAATGGGCGACCGGGATCATTGCGCAGGCTCTGAGCAATTGCCCCCACATAAGCTGCTGACCAGATGTAGGCCGGAGTCGGTGAGTTATGAATGCCCAGCAATGAAGCATGTTGATCATTACGTAGCTCTCCGGCAGCGGTCAGTTGGCCATAAGTGCCCGATTGCGCGGCGAAACTGTGCCCATACAACTGCTGGCTGTAGCTCCAACGTCCAGTGCTATCGGAGAGAAAAGCTTTGATAGCATCCAATGACGCCGTATCGGTATAAGGGTTAATGATGAAATCGAAGGTGCGATCCTGCAAATTCGCCAGGCCATCAGCCAGTTCAGGCACACCGGCGCCACCAGCCATCGGGGTCATCGTCAGGACCAGACTGTCTGGGGTTACTTCCCCACCTGCACTGCCTAAGTAGTTCAAACGCAAGTCAATATTATTACCGTGCGCGCCTTTATTTTTCGCTGTCAGGACGACGACGCCATCTTCCGCCGCCACACCTTCGGCATGAACAACCGTCACGGGCAATTCGGGTTTGCTCTCAATGGCCGCAGCCAGTGCGGCGGCAACAGCATTAGCATCATCGGTCGCAACCACGGTGGTTTGTACCCGAATACCGCCGATATACAGTGAAATGACCCCAGTTGCCGAGGCTGGCGTGGTGACAGTGATTTTGCCCGTAGCAGCCACCATGGCATCAGTATCACTCAGCGGAAGAAGATAAATTTCACCGGCAGTGTCGTTCGCCAAATAAGCCGCCATTTGCCCATGTAGCATCGAACCGGCCCCGGCTAAACCGGCCACTGTCGCCGTTGATGAAACCAGTAATGGCACATTGGCTGGCAAACTACTTTCTGGCAAAGTTTGTCCGATAATCAAAGTCCGCTGAGTAGTACTCGCCGTATTAGCCTGGGAATTATCAAATTCCGCAAAGAACAGCGGCGTGCGCAAATTGCTTGGGATATTAGTGAAAGGAATGGTCATAGTTTTGTACTCTCCGTTGTTGATACTTCAAATGCAGATATCACTGATTTAGCGGCTATCTGCATCACATCGCCGTCTTGAATTCGACGGCGCCAAAATGTGTTATCAGGAACCTCAGTACCCGATTCAGGCAAAAAGGTGCCCTTGACCGGGTCACGTACCGCGCGACCAGTCATAGGTTTGACGAACATAGGGTTACTCCGGGAAGGTGATGGCGATCAGCGGGTCGGTGGTGCCATCGGGCATAGCAATAGTGACGTCGATGCCCGCCAATGGCGTGGTTTCCAGCGGGAAGAAATCTTCCGGCCCTTGGTAATACTCCAGATCCAACTCTACTTTGACTTCAGCAAAGTGCTGCTCACTGCTGGTGTCGATACCCATGGTGGTGCGCACTTTGGCAAATTGCTGAATCTGCCGGGTCAACTCATAGCTGTTAATCACCGCGCGTTGAATTTGCTCACACAAACGCTCAAGTGCAGCAGCTGCTGCAGTGACCCGATTTTCCGTCTCACTCAGTTGGATATGCCCACTGATTCGCAAAGTGGTCATGGTCTTAAACTGCGGCGCATTACGGCCAATGGACTCTTTAACTTCCATCGGTGTTTGCAACAAAATGGCCGGATAAGTCGTTAGCGGCCAGGCGTCAGTTGAATAGATCCGATCTTCAGCATCGGTTTTTCCTACTAGCGCTGCGGCTGCCAGTTGCCTGATTTGAGCTGCATTCATGATTTCACCCGATAGAAAATGCGAATTCCGACATCAATACATGCCATGATTATTCTCCTGATAGATAGTTGCCCCATTAGGGGATAAAGCTCGAGCGGCCACTAAGGGCGAGTCACCGAACAGCGGGAATTTCTCAGGGGCGCAGGGAGTTACGCCAATGGATAACCTCATCTAACCGCCCTTTGCAGATGAGCAACTCCCGCTTGAGGGTCAGGGCATATAAGGCGCTATCACCCCATGTTGATCCGGTAAACTCGGGGATTTCACATGCAGTCATCGCCGACTCTGGCGGCAATAACAGCGGGGGATTGACTAAAAGAGTGCGCGGTTTATTCGCGCAGGATGCTAATACCAGACTCAGGCATGCGGCTAACAGCACAGTTGTCAGTTGCCGACGCAGCCGCAAAACGCTTGAGACGATCCTCGGTTTCATGTCGTAACGCCCTTTCGTTTTCTAACTGTCGGGCGGCGGCCGCTCGATTGGCGGCGTCGTTTAACTGATAGGCATCAATGATGTTACCCAACGTCTGATTCACCAGTTGTTCCGCCTGTAACTGTGTATGTTCTTGTTTTTGCTTAGCGCTAAGCCGATAAGTATTTGCTGTAAGGCCAAGGAGCAAGAACAACAGCAACCCAATGCTGATAATCCGTCGCTTCATTTATCCTCCGCGGCTTTTTTCGCCACCGATAGGGGCATCAAGCACAGCTCGCGTTCTATCTCGCGCCGATTAATCAAACCTTGCCACCGTTTACCGCCCGCCATAATCCAGCGCCGTAACTCGTCGCACGCAGTAGCCATATCGCCACTATTCAATTTTTTTAATAAAGTTGAGTTGATGAATGCGGTTTGACCGACGTTGTAGGTAAAAGAGTAGAGTGCTGCCCGGGTGTATTCCCCGATGGGAACCTGTACGGCGCTATCAACCCGCGCCTTTACTGGCAGTAAATCCCGCTGTAGCAGAGCATCACACTCCTGATCGCTGTACTGCTTATGGCGAATAATATCGCTGCCAGTGTGGCCATCGCATACCGTCAGAACCCCCGCGACATCATAATAAGCACGATATTCGCGGCCCTCGATGCCGCCATGCCCGCCAAGTAATACTCCGGCAATCGCAATAGCACCTCCGGCAGCAGCGCCCAACACTTTGTTGCGTAATGCTGGTGTCATATCAGCTCTCCATCTTGTGCAATGCGTCATTGCATACCGCAATGGCGGCTGGAATATTCTCTATTGTTTTATTCCGTAAAAAATCTCGTAATATTTCGGTTCGACGTTGCTCCTCTTTAATTATTGCGGCCTTCTCATGTAAATTGACGTAATAAGTTTTAATCGTGAATATCACGCTAATCACTGTGCCGAGAATAAAGATGTAATCCTGTAAGCTCAGAGCCGAAAATAGTGCCAGCGATCCTGTCCACCAATATGGCAGTTGACTTTGTTCATTCATTTATTACCTCCCATTCTGATACACTGGAACGTATTACCAACAGAAACAGGAAAGCCCCGACATTGCGAGGCTTTCCTGTTTTTAATCAGTATGTAACTAACCAGTGATATCAGACTAATATACTTTTTGCGGACCGCGCTAATGTTTTTTAATGAATATTTAAAAAATTATTTGTTTACACTAACAATCAGAATTATAAAAAGAAAAACCCCGCATTAGCGAGGTCTTAAAATATTATTCTTGCGTAACATACCAACCAGTAATATCAGACTAATACACTTTTTGCGGACCGCGTTAATGTTTTTTCATAAATATGTAAGTTTTCAATTAATGGGTCCATTTCTAATTTTACATTCAACATAGCCAGACAACCATCAATAAAGCCTTCAGCCATTTGCATATTAATCCTTACCAGCTTTTCATCTCTTTTTTGCTGACGTGCAATAGCTCGCTTTGATTGGTTAAGAACATAATGACGAATAATCAATTCATATTCATCTGGTCGGTATTGTTTTAATCGCGCCACACAACCATCTACGACTAAGCCATCATCATCACAGCAGGAGGCTTTACTTTTAGAGGTATCGGGCAAAAGCCCTTTGAAGCCAGCGGCAATAGATGAATAATCCAGCCCCGAGCTATATCTCGCCCAAACCCCCCAGCGCGCTAATACTAATTGAATATCTCTCATGCCCGGCATCTTCTGACTATGGTTTCCGGCTTTCGGGCCGTTGATTGAACTCATATATAGCTACTCCACAAAAGGCGGGGTCACAGGATGACACCTCAACCTATCGATTGTTCAGCAACGGAAACCCCAATACGCCTGGCTGCCGTCTTCTTGTGATAACCAGAGCAACTCACGGCACGAAGGCTGATGACACGACTAACAGTGCGTGTTGCAGGTGCGATTCCATGCGTTTCTCTTATATATTTTGATTGATTATTACCGCAAGTGATTTTATAGTCAATACCGCAGGTGATTGGATATTATTGCTAACGGTAATAAAATTGACTGATGAAAAAGAAGCCATTGACGCCAGAACAGTTAGACGACGCTAAACGGCTGAAAGAGCTGTTTAATGCCAAGAAGAAAGCACTGGGTATATCCCAGGAATCGGTTGCGCACGAATTGGGCGTGGGCCAAAGTGCGGTTAACCAATTTCTGAACGGTATAAATCCGCTCAATGTGACCAATGCCGCTGCTTTTGCCAAAGTGTTGAATGAACCTATCAGCAGCTTTAGCCCTTCATTGGCAAAAGAGTTGGCGAAGATGGCTGAAAGTTTGTCTATATCTACCCGCAGCGGACTAAATGATAAACCGGCGGGATCGGTTGCCAACAGTTATCCGCTGATCAGTTGGATCAGTGCGGGCAACTGGTATGAAGCAATAGAGCCCTATACCCTGCGCGATATTGAAATTTGGCCGGAGTCGACCAAGAATGCACATGACAATGCATTTTGGTTGAGTGTAAAAGGCGATTCTATGACCTCGCCGTCAGGTATCAGTTTTCCCGAAGGGATGATTATTCTCGTCGATCCGGAAAAAGAACCGATGCCAGGTAATTTTGTTGTCGCCAAACTCACTGATGATAACGAAGCCACATTTAAGAAATTGATCGTCGACGCCGGAGTTAAGTATTTGAAACCATTGAATCCTGCCTACCGATTAATTGAACTCAATGGTAACTGCAAGATACTCGGTGTCGTGGTCGATGCCCGCTGGTTAGAGATAGATTAACCAGATACATCTATTCTGATCATTTTACTGCTTCGGCAAAAAAATCTAAATTGCCTGCATAAACAAGCAGATAAAATCTCAAACAAAAAATAACCGCCAGTGATTACTCAATAAATCACCTGCGGTTATTTTTAATATAACCAAATCGCCTAAAAAACAGTCAGTTAACCTAATTCCTTGCCCACAAAGCTAAAATCCTATTGTCTCACACCCAATATAACTGTATATTAATACAGTATTTTAATTTGAGAAAACTTAGGAAGAAGCGATGCGAGTTGAATTAATTTATGACAAACGGAATGTCGCCGGCCTGACCAATGCGAATGAAATGATTAAGGCGGAGCTGACCAAGCGCGTACACCAGGTATTTCCTGATGCAGAAGTTAAGGTCAAGCCGATGCAAGCTAACGGCATAAATACCGATGCCAGCAAACAAGAGAAATCGGTACTCAATCGTTTAGTTGAAGAGATGTTTGACGAGGCCGACCAGTGGTTAGTCAGTGAATCATGATTATCTTATAAGCTCGAATATTTAGCATCAATCTAGATACATCCCCGGATTTCAGCCGATTGGTGCTTATTTTACCCTTTAAATTTTTCTATTTTTTTCAACTTTATCGCTATTCAATCCAATAAAATCAAGATCAAAAAACAACCAAGTTTATGTTTTCATTGGAAATCGATATCAACAAAATGGACCACTGTCGTCACTATTACATAAAAAAGAATTAACAATGGTGCATATATTACACTTTGTTACTGTGACTCAGCTCAAGTTTCCCTACGCCAAGCCGTTACTTGAATCATGCATTCCCCTTTACTTAGGACGCTCTATGCTTGATTCCATTCGTTCACGTATCTTGGCTGCCTGTATCATTATCGTGGCGGGTTCCCTTGCCATTAATACTTACTTTAACTATTCCGTTGCTAACAAATATAACAGCAGTGCCATTGATAATACTCTGACGGCAGTGACTGCCAGTCATGGTGTTGGCATTGCAGACTGGGTCGCCTCTAAAACACAAATGATTGTGTCACTCAAAGACACGGCTCTGGCGGCTGATCCAACCGCCGCACTGCGTCAGGTTGCGGCGGCCGGTAATTTTATTAATGTGTATATTGGTTACGCGAATAAGACTGCCATCTTCTCTAATCCTGAGGGTATTCCTGCAGGTTACGACCCCACTGGACGCCCATGGTATTTGCAAGCTGTGAAAGCAGGAAAGCCTGTCGTCACGCCGCCTTATGTCGATGCCGGAACAAATCAGTTAGTGGTCACCTTTGCCTTACCCATCATCCAAGATGGCAGTGTTAAAGGGGTATTGGCTGCCGATGTCACCATGGACAGTGTGATTGCAAACGTAAAATCTATACACCCAGCGGAAGGTAGCTTCGGGATGTTGATTGATGCTGATGGCACCATCATCGCCCACCAAGACGCGCAATTAACCCTCAAACCACTGAGTGAAATTGCCCCCACACTGGATCTTAAGGCACTCTTGTCCGCCACTCAGCCTATGACTGCCGACATCGGTGGCAGCAGTAAGTTATTGCTGGCGCAGGCCGTGCCGGGTACACAATGGTTTACTGTTGTGGCACTGGACAAAGCTCAGTCTACTGCCGGGATGCGCTCATTATTAACCACTTCGCTGGTGACGCTGATTGTGATTATCCTCATTGCCGCAGTGATTATTGGCCTTATTACCCAGCGCGCTCTGACACCACTGACCCACGTGCATAAAGCCATGGATGCAATCAGTTCGGGTACCGAGGATTTAACACAGCGTTTGCCGGTAGAAGGCCGTGATGAAGTGGCAAAAATAGCGCGTTCATTCAATAACTTTGCTGACAAACTCAGTGCTGTCATGGCTCAAATTCGCGATACCAGTGAGTCGGTAAGAATTGCCGCCAATGAAATTGCCGCTGGAAATCAGGACTTGTCGGGCCGAACTGAATCAGCGGCCGCCAGCTTGCAACAAACCTCTGCGGCATTAGAACAAATTTCAGCAACTGTGGCTCAGTCGGCCAGTGCAGCAAGGCAAGCTAACACTGCGGTGCTCTCCGCAGCCAATGATGCCTCGCGTGGTGGCGATGTTATCGCCAAAGTTATCACCACCATGGAATCAATTGAGGCAGCATCTGGCAAAATCGGCGATATCACCAGCGTGATTGATGGTATTGCCTTCCAGACGAATATTTTGGCACTGAATGCGGCGGTAGAAGCTGCCCGAGCAGGTGAACAAGGTCGCGGTTTTGCCGTGGTTGCCGGTGAAGTGCGCACATTGGCACAACGCAGTGCACAAGCCGCGAAAGAGATAAAAACATTAATTGAATCAACCGTCAGCAGTGTAGCCTCCGGTTCGGGTCAGGTACGTCAAGCCAGTAATACCATGACCGAGATTGTCAGCAGCGTCTCTGATGTCACCACCATCATGTCAGAAATCACCAACGCCGCAGATGAACAGATGCGCGGCATTCATGAAATCAATAGTGCAGTGGCTCAATTGGATACCATGGTGCAACAAAATGCGGCACTGGTGCAGGAATCAACTGCCGCCTCTGCGGCATTACAAGCTCAGGCGGCTGATTTGACCGGTGCCGTGAATCAATTCAGAATCTAGTGCATCAAATTCAATAAAAACTGAGGGTTAGCTTCAGCGGGTGGTCATTAAACCCGCTGGAACGCCCTACTCCAGCACTATCCGTGCGCCAATCTTAATCGGCGCAAAATTCTCTTGTGAAACACCGGCTTCAGCTAACGCCAGCGCTAATTGTTGCGGCGGCTCATCCAGTGACTCATCGGCCAATTCAAATACCCCCCAATGCATAGGCACTGTCATAGGTTGCTGTAATTGCTTAAATAATTGTACCGACTGCTGCGGATCCATATGTTGTGCATTCATAAACCAGCGCGGAGCATAAGCGCCAATAGGCAAGGCCGCGTAGTTGAATGGCCCCAATCTTTCACCAATGGTCAACAGTTGCTGGCAATAGCCGGTATCTCCGGTGAAATAGAAGTTAACATTGTCGCGTTTAACCACCCAGCCCGACCATAGACTTTGGTTACGATCCCACGGCGTGCGCATACTCCAATGGCGCGCTGGGACACAATGAAACTCAAATTCAGCAGCCAGATGCTTGTCCCACCAATCCAACTCATGAACATGCTGCGCACCATGTTGTACGAACCAACTTTTTAGCCCTAGTGGCGCCAAAAAAACCACCTCGGGGAAGCGCCGGATTAATTGGGTAATGGTCGTCACATCCAGATGGTCATAGTGATTGTGAGAAATCACCACCACATCAATAGGTGGCAACTCTTTTACACTGGCGGGAGCCGGGGTTCGGCGTGCTGGCCCATAAAAATTGAGGGGCGAAGCACGGCAAGAGAGTACCGGGTCGAACAGGACAGTTTTCCCCCCGACGCGCAATAATAATGAGGCATGACCCAACCACCATAAGGCATCTTGTTGACCACCGAAATCCGCCGCTTGCCACCAGTCAGTGACAAACTGGGCATAACCCTGCTGCGGAGGTTTGGGTAACGACTGGCGTTTGCGCTCTTCGCGCCAACGTTTTAGATCCTGCGGATGGTGGATAACAGGTTCCAGATTCTGAAATCCAAATTCGGTGTGGTGTGGCTTACTGGCATCATAATAGGGGTTTTTCTTCGCCATTTTACATCCTTCACTGCTAGCCACTGGTGCAGCCAGAATACATTCATATGCTACGGAACCATTCCCATATATCAAATATTGATATTTTCACTATGTACGCAACAGACTTAATACAGATGCCGATTTTTCATGCCATTGATTAAAATCTTGCCACATTTGTCACGGTGATGATTGCCGTAAAAGAGCATTATCACTCATTAGTATTCTTATGGATATTTTGTTTTTTTGCCGAATATTCCCTCCATCCATTAACTTGATTCACATCAATTTTTACTGTAATTCGCGCCATTTCAGACCGAAAAACCCTTTTTCGTGATCGACCACTCATTTTTATGAACGCCATACCTTTATAAAGAAAACGCTTATCCATTATTAATGAAACATTGTTTTAATTTGAGGTGGCGGTAAAAATGAGTAAAGCTATTACAACAAGACATACCTTGGCGTATGGGAGCGCCAACTTACTGGGGAGCGGCGCACTGGCAATTAGCGGTGCCTGGCTGATGTATTTCTACACCACCTTTTGCGGACTCTCTGTCGTAGAAGCTGCCACTATCTTTTCAATCGCCAGTATTATCGATGCCATTAGTAACCCGGTTATGGGTTATATCACAGATAACTTTTACAATACTCGACTGGGCCGCATCTTTGGCCGCCGTCGCTTCTTCATTTTACTGGGGATCCCACTGGTATTGGTCTATCCAATGCTGTGGATGAGTGGCTTTGGCTTCTGGTATTACTTACTGACCTACGCGCTGTTTGAACTGATTTACACCTCGATCATGGTGCCTTATGAAACACTGGCAACCGAGATGACCACCGATTTTGCCAAGCGCTCAAAACTGACGGGTTCTAAAGCTATCTTTGGCAAAGTCGCTAACTTTTTAGCTGCTTTCATTCCCGGCCAGTTTATTGCCATTTATGGTAAAGATTCAGCGACGCCATTCCTCTATACCGGGATCGCCTATGGTCTGATTATGTGCTGCGCCATGATCTGGCTTTACAGTTCATCTTGGGAACGTCCAGCCAGCGAAGTGGTTAGAGAAACCACGAGCAGCTTAGGCCAAGCCCTGAAAAAACTCTGTGTGGATATGGCATCAACTTTCCATCTGCGCATTTTCCGCAAACACTTGGGGATGTATTTGTTTGGTTTTGGTGCTGAATGGTTGTTCGCTTCCGCATTTACTTACTTTATTATTTTTGGTTTAGGTCAGGATGCCGCGCTGGTCTCTCAGCTCAATAGTTTTAGCTCAATCATGCAGCTGATTTCTACCGCGATCTTTATTGGTATCTGCGTCAAAATGGGCTTTGCTCGCCCGTTCCGTATCGCGCTGCAAGTCGTGATTGTCAGTGTGATTGCGTATGCCGCACTCTATTTTACTGGCTGGTCTCAGACCACCACAGTGATTGTGTTGTTCTGCATCACTGCTGTTTTCGGTTTGAGTACCGGCGGCATCTACTACATCCCATGGACGGTTTATACCTTCCTGGCTGATGTGGACGAAGTATTAACCGGCCGTCGCCGTGAAGGGATCTATGCCGGGGCCATGACTTTTGCCGGTAAAATGGTGCGCTCGATTATCGTCTTCGCCATGGGGTGGACGTTAAGTCGCTTTGGTTTTGTCTCCGGGCAATCGAGTCAGCCGGAAATGGCTGTGCAAGCCATTGTCGGGGTCTTCGCTATCGGCGTTATTGCTCTAGCATTAGTGGCTATCTACTACACCACGCAGATGAAACTGGACCGTAAAAACCACAAAATCCTGCTGGAAGAAATTGAGCGAATCAAAGGTGGCGGTGCCATGGCTGATATCCCAACCCATGCTCGAGCCGTCGCGGAAGAACTCACCGGCTGGAAATACGAACAGTGTTGGGGCAATAACCCACTCGGTATGAAAGAGTCATCTAACGTGGTGCCTAAACCGGTCACTGAAAGCTAATAGATGTCTGATAGTCAGCGCAAGCCGCACCGGCCCTAACCCGGTGCGGTTTTTTATCATGCTGAATATCATTACCATTCTACTATTTCCCCTCTCCCGCTTTCCCTTTCTATCATGCTATGGTGTTTAGCTCCCCTTTTCTCCAACAGGATATTGGCTAAAATGATTGTAAGAACTTGGCATGGTTGTGTCCCAGTAAAATATGCGGAAGGATTCAGGCAGCATTTGGAGCTCACCGGTGTGCAACATGCCCAAGGAATTGCAGGGAATAGAGGTGCATTTGTACGCCATGAAACTCAGGGGATGTGGGAGCATTTCTTTTTAGCCACTTACTGGCAAGATATTAATGCCGTTAAAGCATTCGCTGGCGAGAATTATCAGGTGGCAGTCACCTATCCCGATGACGAACAGTTCGAATTACTCTCAGACCCTTACGTTTTTCAGCACGAGGTTCGTCAGATATCCCCTATCTAAGCCACGTCTAATGTAATAACAGGATATAAAGCAGAAAAAACAGAGTGGCTCTCTTTGTGGGTTGACTCGCAATGAGGCCACTGGCCCGATAAGTTCTGCCCGCTAATGTAAATTATTCGTCTATCTGAAAATTTCAGCATGTTTTATACAAATATCCGATTACTATAAGTCCACGACCACTTATTTATTTTTTGAACATGGACAAAAGATTGCTGAAACATTTCTCCGCCCCATTGCTGGCTGCAGCATTATTTACAATCCCTATGCACAGCTATGCCAATACTGAGCTTTTGACATCACAAGTTGTTGATCAATATGCTGAACATATCTTCTATAACAGTGGGGCCATGGGAATGGCACTGGTGGTTATCGATAATAACCAAGTGGTCAACCGCAGCTTTGGTGAAACCAAGCCCGGTAATAATCTGCGCCCGCGGCCAGACTCATTGATTCGCATTGCTTCTATCACCAAGCTGATGACCAGTGAAGTGATGGTTAAGCTGGCTGAAGATGGCACGGTAAAATTGACCGACCCACTGCGAAAATATGCGCCAAGTGGGGCCAAAGTTCCGGCTTATAATAGTAAGCAGCCAATTACCCTGCTGAATTTGGCCAGCCATACCAGCGGCCTGCCGCGTGAACAGCCGGGTGGCCCGCAGAAAAGGCCAGTGTTTACCTGGCCGACTAAAGATAACCGCTGGCAGTGGCTTAAACAGGCAACTGTCGCTGTTCCCCCCGGTGTAAAAGCGGCTTATTCCAATTTGGCCTACGATTTGCTGGCGGATGCACTTTCACGAGCCTCTGGCAAACCTTATACCAGCTTATTGCGCGATAAAATCACCGCTCCGTTAGGCATGCGCAATACCACCCTCACCCCGACGGCAGAGCAATGTAGCCGTTTGATGGTTGGTGTTGGCAGCAGCCGTTGTGAGAACACCACAGCCGCCGCTGGCAGCGGTGGGATTTACTCAACACCGGAGGATATGCAGCGCTGGATGCAGCAATTCTTATCTTCAGATAACAGCGCGCGTAAGAATTCAGCCAAACGTGAACAAACCCTGTATTTCCAACGCCGCGACTTAGTTTCATTAAAAGGGATGGATGTTGCCGGTCAGGCAGATGCACTGGGTTTGGGATGGGTTTATATGGCACCCAATGATGAACTACCGGGAATTATGCAAAAAACCGGTGGCGGCGGCGGGTTCATCACCTACATGGCCATGATCCCGGAAAAGAATATCGGCGTCTTCGTGGTAGTGACCCGCACGCAGTTGACTAAATTCACCAATATGAGTGATGGCGTTAATCAGTTGGTGGCCCAACTAGCCAAGAACAGCTAATGCTATTGGCGGCAGCGACGGTAGCTGCCGCCATTTCGATAGATATGAGCCACCCCGCCTCGCTGAGTCGCGATGTAAAGCCCATAGCAAAAAGCCCGCTATCTTATTCAGATAGCGGGCTTTTAATTGGTGCCGGCACCAAGAGTCGAACTCGGGACCTACTGATTACAAGTCAGTTGCTCTACCAACTGAGCTATGCCGGCGTAATTTGGCGGAAGGATAGAGATTCGAACTCTAGGACCTGTTACAGTCGACGGTTTTCAAGACCGTTGCCTTAAACCACTCGGCCATCCTTCCAATGAGCGGCATTATCATCTATAGCGTGATGATATGTCTAGTGTTTGGTTCAGAAAAAATTGAAATTCGGTTCGTTTGGTTAAACTTCATGCCGAAATTGGTCAAAAAAAACCAACTTGGTCAAAAACGCAACGATGCTGGATTGAATTACTGCTCGGTTACTGCAATGACAAGTATAAAAAAACGCGGCCAAGTGACCGCGTTTTATCAGAACCTACCCTGCTATCAGGATTAGAACTGGTAAACCAAACCAACCGCTACGATATCATCAGTGTTGATACCGGCATTTTTGGTGAATTGGTTTTCATCCAACAGGTTGATTTTGTAATCAACATAGGTGGACATGTTTTTGTTGAAGAAGTAGGTAGCACCGACATCAACATATTTCAGCAGATCTTGGTCACCATAGCCGTTGCCGAGGTCTTTACCTTTAGATTGCAGGTAAGCTACGGATGGGCGTAGGCCGAAATCAAACTGATACTGAGCCACTAACTCAATGTTCTGTGCTTTGTTAGCAAAGCCGTAAACCGCGTCAGCATCTTCATTGCTAAAGTTACCGAAACGGGTCTGGTTGTAAGTCTGAGTATAAGTTGCGGCCAGATAAACGTTGTTGGCGTCATATTTCAGACCACCAGCATAGGCATCAGCACGATCACCATGACCATATGCCAGTTTATTTTGATCAGTAGTACGCAGAGAGCTTGCCATCGCAGCAGACGCACTCACGCCCCAACCAAGGTCGTAAGATACAGACATACCGTAACCGTCACCATTCTGACCTTGTACATCACGGCCATTGTTGGTTTCAGTGCCGCTGCCGTTCTTGCCTTGATATTGCAGAGCAAAGTTCAAGCCATCAACCAAGCCAAAGAAGTTGGTGTTGCGGTAAGTCGCAATGCCGTTACCACGTTGTGACAGGAAGTTATCCGCACCGTAGGTATCGCCACCGAACTCTGGCAGTACGTCAGTCCATGAGTTTACGTCGTAAAGCACACCATAGTTACGGCCATAATCGAAAGAGCCGTAATCAGCAAATTTCAAACCAGCGAAACCAATACGGGTAAAGTTACCTTGGTCTTGATCTTCAGCTTTGTTTAAATTTGCCTGATATTCCCACTGGCCGTAACCGGTCAGTTGGTCGCTAATCTGAGTTTCGCCTTTCAGGCCAAAACGCATGTAAGACTGGTCGCCATCTTTGCTCTTATCATCAGAAAAATAATGCAAACCATCGACTTTGCCGTACAGATCCAGCTTGTTGCCGTCTTTGTTGTAAATTTCAGCCGCGCCTGCACTACCTGCGACTAATAAGGCTGGAACAAGCAGGGAAAGAACTCGAAGTTTCATCGTTATTATCCTCTAATTATTAGATCTAACTATGCCACTGCTCTTGCGAGCATATAATCCCAATGGGGTTATTCTATTGTGGTAATAAGATTAGGATTTATCTATACAGAAAATGCTACCAAGTCTCGGATAATGTTTCATATGTCCAAAAATCATTTCAAAATGTAAATGCTGGCGAACTTTCACAAAAATAGAAAATACCAATAAATATAGCACCTATAATCAATAATGATTATTTTTTAAATAAATACAATAAGTTACAAGAAAATTCATACCGCACAAATTGACAAGTAATATCTTAGAAACAGCAACTATAATAAATCCGCTATCATCATTATTTTACTATTACTTTCATTGTGGCCTCCGCGGCCAGATAATTCGTTAGTGTTACGGCCGGTCTTTTGACCGGCTTTTTTATTGTCTGCAATATATATAGTGAAGTATATTTATAATGACGGGCATATTTCCAAAATGAAATAATAGGCAAAACATATAGTTTCATCATAATATTTGAGCACGAATAGCTTAAACATCACGGGCTAATAATTAGCCTGATTGGTTAACTAGCACCCAACTATTTATTGGCATAGTTTAAAATTTATCAGAAAATAAAGGGCATTCAGCGTCAACTGTAAAACGCCAATAGAGACAAATAATTAAGCAGCGTTATTAGCGCTCCCGCAATGCTTCATTCACTTTATTCAACGGCTTTATTAGGTAGTCTAATACCGTTTTCTGCCCGGTTTTAATTTCTACACTCGCCACCATTCCCGGTAATATTGGAAATGACTTCCCGGCTTTATTCGTCAAATCAGCCCGATTAGTGCGCACATAAATACGGTAGTAAAATTGGTCTCGTTTAACTTCATCTTGCAAGGTATCCGGCGACACCGTCTCTACCTCGCCATTCAGATTGCCGTAGATGGATGAATCATAAGCGGTTATCTTTACCGTCGCCGGTAAGCCGGGGCGGATGTAAGCAATGTCACGCGGGTTAATACGCGTTTCAATCAATAATTGCTCTTCGATAGGGACGATTTCCATCAACTTACCGCCGGGTTGCAGCACCCCCCCGACGGTGGAAACCTGAATATCCTTTACGATCCCACGAACCGGTGAAATGAGTGTGGTTCGCGTGAGTTGATCCTGCTTGCCGGAGACCACCTGCAACTGTGCATCTAAATCGGCATTATTTTTAAGCTGCTCCTCTCTGGCTCTAACCGCATACTGGTTGCGAGCTTCATCAATTTTGCCCCGCAGATCACTGACTTGTCGCTGTAGCCGGATCACCTCGACCTGGCTGGCGGCACCTTTAACCACCAGCGGTTCGGTCATTCTCAGCTCCTGCTGGACCAGTTTCAGTGATTGCTGCAAATTGCTGACAGTTTCATTGAGATTTTGCCGGCGAGAGAGATAGAACTGAGTCTCGCGCGCCACCAGTTCCGGCTCTTTTAAGGTATCGACACTGAAAGCCAATGCCGCACCGGTGAGCTCAGCGCGCAAGCGTTCTGAAGAGGCGCGCAAAGTACGCACTCTGGCGGCGGCTTCGCCGTAGTTAGATTGAAAACGGGTGGGATCAAGGCGGGCCAGAATTTGCCCTTTATTGATGATAGCCCCTTCATGCACCAGCAACTCATTAATGATACCGCCATCCAGACTCTCTATTAGCTGCGCGCGGCTCGAGGGCGTCACTTTCCCAGTACCCACAGTGACTTCATCCAGCGTGGCGAAATAAGCCCAGATAAACATCACTATCATCCCCACCAGCATGAGCCACACAATGGCCGACATGCGCCGCTCCTGCTGTACCCTTTCTTGTTGCAGGCTGAGATTGCTCATGACCAACTCCTGTTAGGCAGCACCTTGTTGAGATTTATTGCTCATCGCATTGAGAATATGGTCGCGCGGGCCATCAGCCACCACTCGGCCGTTATCCATCACAATGATGCGGTCTACCAATTTTAATAATGCAGGTCTATGGGTCACTAGCACCAACATGCGGCCATCCAACCAGCTATCCATTTGACGAATGACATAATCTTCCAGTTGTTCATCCATTGACGCCGTCGGTTCATCCATCAGTACAACCTGTGGATTACGTAAAATCATCCGGCTCAGCAATACCATCTGCCGCTGCCCGCCGGATAACCCTTGCCCCCCTTCATTAATAATCCGATCAAGGCAAGCCGCATCCTGCTGCACCATGGCGATTGCGCCACTGATCCGCAGCGCCTGAATCATCTCCTGCTCGCTGGCATGGGGGTGGCCCAGCATCAGGTTTTGCCGCAGTGAGCCAAAGAACAGGCGAGAGTCCTGCGACAGAAAGCCCAGTTGACGGCGTAAATCTGCCGGTTCTATCCGCTTGATATCAACTCCGTCAATCACCACTTTGCCTTGCGTGGCACTGGCCTGACCGGCTAACAGCTTCAGTAAAGTAGATTTACCGGCCCCTACTTTGCCCAGAATTGCCACCTTCTCGCCGGGTTTGATTTCCAGAGATGCAATCGCAATGACGCTTTGCCCTTTCTCTTCATCATAGGTGTATTGCAGGTTGTGCAGCTGATAGTGGCCGTTCAGTATCGGGCAGTGAGCCAACTCGCTCTCATCAGGGCGATCTAGGGGTTTTTTGAGTAACTCATTCAAGCCGGTCATGGCGCTTTTCGCATGTTGCCAGCGCGAGAAAACCATGGTCAGTTGCATTAACGGCGCGATAGTTCTTGAGGAGAGCAAACTGCTGGCGACCAGTGTCCCGGTGGTTATCTCCCCGGCCAACACCAGATAGGTGCCAAAAACCAGCATGCCCGCATAGGTCAATTGTGAAACTGTCGAGGCCCAACCGGTAAGGCGCGCGCCCCATAAGCGCTGTTTCATCCCTACCGCCGCGCTCACCTCGTGGGTTTGCTCCCATTGGCGCTGAAAATAAGGTTCGGCCTGCAATGCTTTGATATCTTCAATACCTTCAATGGTTTCAACCAAAATGGCATTGCGCAGTGCCCCTTCACGCATTCCTTCCTTCGCCAGTTTCGCCATGGGGAACTGAATCAATAAGCCGGGGATAACAATTAGCGGAATAGCCAATAGCGGGATAATAACCAGAGGGCCACCCATAAAGGCCATGATGACCAGAAACAGCAGCACGAACGGCATATCAGCCGCCGCCCCTACCGTCGTGGATGTGAGTAATTCACGAACTTGATCAATTTCACGCAGTTGAGAAATAAAGGAGCCGGTCGACTTGGGGCGAGCTTCATTTTTAATCGCCATCGCGCGGACAAACAGCATCGACGAAACATTGAGGTCGATTTTTTTACCCATCAAATCAGAGATCTGAGTCCGGGTCAGCCGAATGACATACTCCATAACCGCGGCCAGCAATACACCGAAGAACAGCACCCACAATGTAGCGTAAGACTGTGCTGGAATTACCCGGTCATAGACTTGCATGGAGAACAGAATCCCCCCCAGTGCCAGCACATTACCCAGCACCGAGGCGAGAGAGATCTCAGCAATTTTACGTCCGGCACCCCGGAAGTTTTGCCAGAACCAGTGCTTGCGATAGGGTCTGACAAACTCATCAATCCGTTGATCACGGCCGCGCATGGCGGTGCCCACCATAACCACCCGCCCCTGACTGCGCGCCAGCAACTCGGGTAGGCTCGCCTCACGAATCACATCACCACCATCACTTAGCCAATAGCTCACCTGCTCGTCATCACTCAGGTGTTCTAATACCGCCACACTGCCGGGTTCCAATTCCAGTAACACCGGCAGCAGTTCATTGCGCCAGCGGACTTTCTTCAATGGCATCACGTTGACCTGCAAACCCAGCAGGCCACTGAGTCGCTCCAGTTGACGCAAGCCATTTAATTGCTCAAACCAGCGCATTTGCTGGGTCAGAAAATTAACATCAGCGGGTTTGCCATAACGGCTGGCAACCCTCGCCATTGCGGTTATCCAGACTTCTGTTGGCGTAGATTGCGTTGTCATGTTACCCCTGTCGCGCGCACATTTGCGTCAATGAAACCCGATCCCCCCCCGTCAGTGGCAGGTGAAAATGCCGCTATCAGAGTGTCGGTAACCTTTCGCCACTTTGAGCAACCCGGTCGATACCGAGCATGTCGACCAAATTATCGACCGCCGAGGCATAGCGCGCGGTGGCATCCCAGCCGTCATAGAGCGCCATCAATCGCATTGAATCTGCCTGTGATACATCCTGCTCAACACTCAGTAAGTCATTCAGGCTGCGTTTGCTTAACTTATATTCATCCTGATAGACACTGCGGGTATGGCGGGCACTCTCCAGTTGCTGTTCCCCTGCTTGCTGGCGCTGTATGGCACCAATCATGTCGGCGTATGCCGTTGCGGCTTTTTGATTCACATCCAGCTTGGCTTTTTCAACTTCCGCCTGTGCCGCCGCGCGCGCGCCTTCTGCCGCACGAACTTTGGCACTCACCGCGCCGCCCTGATAAACCGGGGCTTCAACCGCCAGTTGCACCTGATCATCCCAGTAAGAGCGGGAGTCATTTTCATAGCGTGTCCGGCCCGCCTGAATCTTTAAGGTTGGCCAGTGTTGCGCCTGACTCTGCCGCACCCGCTGCATGGCGGCCTGCTGCTTGGCCTCGGCACTGCGCACTGCGCTGCTGGTATCGTAAGGAATAGCGTTGAGCGTGATTTTTTGCTTGAGCAGATCTTTGGGGAGATCCGGCAGATTGTCGGACACCACACCGGTCAAGACCGTCAGTTGCGCCTGCGCTGAGCGCTGCTGCGCGCGATACTGCTCCAAAGTGGCAACCATACCGGCGATGCGGGTTTCAGCTTGTAAAACATCAGAGTGCGAGCTCAAGCCAGCATCAGCCCTGAGTTGGGCGGTCTCTTTAACGCTTTCCAGCGAGGCAATATTACTGCGCGCGACCACACTTAATGCCTGATAGCGCTTGACCTGCAAATAAGCCTGAACCGTACTCAGCCCCACCGCGGTCATGGTGTTAAACAGTTCATAGCGATAAGCATCTGACAGAGCTTGTTGCTCATCAATACTGCCGCCGGTTTTACCGAAGTCATACAATAATTGGCTCAGTTGAACCCCGGCAGAAGCATTGCTATTTAAGCTGCCAGCAGAGTCGGTTTGATGCGATTTTCCGGTCGTGCCTTGTAGGGAAATTTGCGGATACCAGCCACTTTCGGCGATATCCAAATCACCTTGCCCCACTTTGATCTGCGCCGCCGCTTGGGCAATTTGCGGATTACGGGCAAAAGCCCGCAAGATAGCTTCACGCAAGCTGAGCTCCGCCAATTGCTCTTCGCTCGGTGCAGCCTGCCAGTTAAAAGCCGCCACCGGTGGGGGTTGTGCCGCCCACAGCGGCGGCCCTCCCAGTGTGATTAACGCCGTAATACCCCATAATGCGCCAGGAATGCACCGGCCAGTAAAGCCGCTTATTTTTCTATTCATCGCCGACATACTCCCGTGCCGATCATTTTCTAAGTGTTTTTTGCTCTTAACCGAGCCGGTGGTTTCACACTAAATGCACTTGCAAACCGTGCTGAATCAACACATCTCCCAATGTGTTGCTGCTATCCAGTGATGAGTTGTGGTAGACGTCAAATGCTTGCCCATCAACATTGCGTTGCCCGACACTGCTCCACACTCCGTCTGGCGTATTGCTGAGTGTGACTTGCCCGCCTTCTGCTCCTTTAATCAACAAGTCATCTTGCGGTTTATCGGTTAGCGTCAGCGCATCATGCAAATCAAGCTGGATACTGTTGGTGCCGCTATTACCTAAATCAATGATTTCGATATGCTCCACCTTCAGCCCCAAACTGGTCAGATCCAGGACCTGATGAGTCCCACCCAGCAGCAAGGTATCCATCCCCAAGCCGCCGTCGATATGGTTGAAATTCAGGGAACTGACTGTGAAAACATCCGCGCCGCTGCTGCCGGTCAGTGCTTCACCGGACATCACCACTCCATCCGCCAGATTGAGCGTGACGCCGCCGATGGTGTAGCCGCCTTCGGTCACCGTGGTGGTCAGCGTGCTGTCGATAGGCGCAGTCAATGATTCAGCAGTTGTGGACTCCACCTGAGCAGTGGCGGATTGAGCCGCAACCGAGTCGGCCGAGTGCTCGCTGGGGGTCGCCACGCTTTGGCTTGTCTCTGTTGGATTGGGTGCGCTGGCAGAATGCGATAAATCACTGTCAGGGGTGACCATCATGCTGGCGGCCTGAATATCCTGATCAGCAGAGAGTAACTGAACCCCCGACCCCGAGAGCAAACCGACCGCGATCGCTTTGTGGTTACCGGCTTCATCGGTGACCGATACCGCCACTGTGGTGGTCAATATGCTGACAACATTCAATGCACTAAGGAAACTCCCATAGAATTTGACACTCCAGTGGCCCGTGCTGTCGACCGTGCCCTCAAGGGATTGCCCCAGCAGAACCACGGTGACCTTAGTATTGGGCAACACATTTAAGCTGGAGCCAGAAACAGTCAGTCCGTTAGCCGGCAGCAGCAACAGATTGCCAATATTGCCGAGCACGTCGACCCCCAAGAGCGGTAAGGCATGGGTTTTTACTGTGAAATCAGTGTCTACCGCGACCTGATTGCCGACGGCATCAGTGACAGAGACAGCAATTTTGGCGGAACCGTCCGCCAGACCGGTCAGAAGCGACGGCGTAATCGGCACACTCCAGCTACCATCACTGGCAATGGTTCCAGTGAGAACCGCACTACCGATGGTCACCTTAATCTGTGAGCCAGCGGCGTGGGTGCTGGTACCGGAAATCACTTGTGCCGCGGTTGATTCAGCACCATTGAGATAGTGATCGGTGGCAAAGAAAGGATTCAGTGTCAGTGTTGGTAAGCTGATCCCCACCGTAACGGGCGCGGTGGCGCTGGTACTGTGCCCGGCGGCGTTAGTCAAGCTGGCACTGGCGGTAAAACTCCCATCCAGCAGACCAGCCAACATCAATGGCGATACCGCAATGCTCCAAGTGCCATCAGCTTTTACGGTGGTATTTAGCGTCAGATTACCGACAGTCACACTCAGATTGGATCCGGCGGCAAAAGTACTGTGCCCACTGATGGTTTGGGTCAAGAGTGCATCAGCAGCATTGAGTAGACCATCACCAAAGATAGGGTCCAGTGTCAGGGTCGGCAAACCATTGGCTATCACATTCAGAATGCCAGAGCCACTGGCTGGGTTACCCACCGAATCTTGCAGCTCGGCAGTCACTGTCAGGTTACCATCGGTCACCAATGCTTTTAAATCAATAGGTTGAACCAGTACACTCCAGTTCCCCCCCGCGCCAACCGTGGCAACGTAGGGTTTACCATTTAGCGTAATACTAATTTGGGTACCCAATGCCACATTGGTGGTAGTGCCGCTGATGGTCTGCGCCACCAGCAAATCCGCCACACTCAGGATGCCATCGCCAAAAATAGGATTGACTGACAGTGTCGGTTGGGCATGAATCAGCACATTGACTAACCCGCTGGCGCTACTGGTATTACCGACACTATCAACCAAGGATGCACTGATTGTTTGGCTACCATCCAACAACCCACTCAATATATTGGTCGGAACCTGCAGGCTCCACGAGCCATCGGCCGCCACAATTGCCGTCAGTTGGTTAGTACCCACCTGAACCAGTATCTGCGTACCGGCAATGCCATTGACGACCGTCCCGCCGATAGTTTGCGCCGTTTGGCTATCCAAAATGCTCAGCAGCCCGTCACCAAAAATCGGGTTCAGTACCAGCTTAGGCACATTATTGATAATGACATTGGCATTGCCGGATGCTGCTCCGGTGTTACCGGCTAGGTCGGTAACCGAGACGTTGACCGTCAAATTGCCATTCGATAACGCGGTCAAGTCAGCCGGTTGCAGCGTCACCGTAAAACTGCCATTGGCGGCGGTGGTCGCAAAGAACGTTTTCCCGCCGACTGTGACACTGACCTGAGTTCCAGCCGTCACTCCGCTGACGACCCCACCAATGGTTTGGGCAATCGCGGTATCCGCCAAGCTAAGTTTGCTATCATCAAAGATAGGACTTAGCGTGATGACAGGTAGCGTCACATCCACCAGTAATGGGCTCGTCGCGCTACCGCTGTTCTGGGCAGAATCGGTCACCGTGGCAGTGACATTGAGGGTACCGGCGAGCAAGCCATTCAATATGCTAGCATCGACTGGCACACTGAAAGTGCCATCCGCATTCACGGTTGCCTCTAGCGACGCCGTCCCCAATTTAATGGTGACCTTGGCACCGGCAGGCAGATTTTTAATCGTGCCGCTGATGGTTTGGGTTAGCAGCAAGTCAGCCGCATTAAGAATACCATCGCCAAAGATAGGATTAAGGCTAACCTGCGGCAGATTATGGATAAGAACATTGGCCGTGGCTTGGGTATTGACGATATTCCCCGCCACATCTTTAACCGAAATATTAACCTGTAAACTACCGTCTTGCAGGCCGCCGAGCAGGGACGGCAGTAAGTCAATATGCCACACACCCCCGGCCAGTACTTGTGTGGTCAACACTTGGGTGCCGATGGTCACCGTGACCGTCGCCCCTACAGCCACATTATTAATCACCCCACTCAGTGTTTGCGTTGTCGCCGCCTCCACCGCATTAAGAATGCCATCTGCACCAAACAGTGGGTCTAATGCGCCAAACGTCGGCAGATTGTGTGTCAGCACATTCAACACCGGTGCGGGGCTGACGTGCACCACATTATTATTGGCATCAACTATCGTGAGATCCAGTGACAGCGGGCCATCCGCTAATTGACTCAGCTGTGCCGTTGGTAGCGTCAGCGACCATTTGCCATTAGCCCCCACATCGGCCGTCAGTTCGACACCATTGATAGTCAGTTTTACCTTGGCACCCAGACCGGCATTTTGTGCCGTACCGGACAAAATTTGATCCACTGTCGAGCCAATGGCATTGAGATAGCCGCCGTTGAACAGAGAGTCGACCGCCAGAGCCAACCCTTTATTGAGCGCGACATTGACTGTCACATTGCTGCTGCTTGGGTTACCGGCAGTATCTGTCACACTTAATCCGACAACCAGTGGGCCATCCGCAATACCGGATAAATTCGCCGGAAAAACATTGATACTCCATTTACCGTCATTTCCTACCACTGTCGTCAGTAAGGTACTGCCCAAGGTCAGCGTTAAGGTTTTCCCTTCTGATCCCAGCGCCGTCCCGGACAATATTGAGCCCAGGAGATTGCTGTTAAGGATTGGCGCACTGACATCCAAGGTGATGAGTGTCGGTACCGTATCAACCAAAACAGTGATTGGCGTGGCATTGCCACTATTTCCCGCCAAGTCGGTCAAGGTCGCCGTCAAGGTATTATTGCCCTGTGGCAACGCCTGCAAATCGGCCACCGGAATAGCGACACTCCACGCGCCATCCGCCCCTATCAGAGCCGAATAATTTTTACTGTTTAGCGTTACCGTCACCGTGCGGCCAATGTCATTCGCTGAGGCAATACCGCTGACCAGTTGCGGCACTTTGGATTCCAGCGCATCTACTATATTGTTGAGGGCAAATGGCTCCAGGGTCAAGGTCGGAGGAACTCGGTCAACCAGCAGTCCGACCTGTTCGGAGGCAGTGCCCCCAACCAACGACACGGTTATTTGATAATTGCCATCCGGGAAGTCACCTTTGGGCAGGGTCACTGACCAACTCCCATCAACCCCGATGGTGAGCGGTACGCCAATTATGCTGCCATTGATTTTAAGTATGACGGTGTCGCCAGTGGTAGCGCCGGTAACGTTACCGCTAATAATGATGTCCTGCGGGTCATTTAGCTTATTGATAATATTGTTAGTGGTGATTGGATCTATCGTGAGCACCACCGGAGGAGCAATGATATTCACATCGACGTTAATTGGAGCGAGGGTATGGCCCTCATTGCCGACACTGTCGGTGACTGATGCATTGATCGTCACATTTCCGGGTGCCAAACTCCCCAACTGAGCACTGCTCACCGTGGTTGACCACACCCCATTGAGCCCCACAGTCGCGGTCAGATTAAGGCCACCAAAAGTAATATTGACCAGACTGCCGACGGCCATATTGGTGGTGGTGCCGCTGATAATCTGTGGCACTTTACTCTCGAGGAAGTCTAGTTCAGCGCCAAAGAGTGGAGTATCAATGGTGACCGTTGGCAAAGTATGAGTTTGTACGCCGATGCTAAGCGAGCTGCTGCCGCTATTACCGCCGCCATCCAGCACATCCACCTTGATAGTAGGGTTGCCATCAGGAATAAGTTTTAAATCTGCCGTCGGCAACGTGACCGTCCATACTCCCGTCGCGGTATCCACATTGGCGTTGTATTGCTTGCCATTGAGGGTGACTTTCACGGTTTGCGCGGTGTTAAGCAGCCCAGTGGTGCCAGTCAATATCTGGTCAATCCCGGCCTCATTCAGATTCAGTACTGCGCCAAACGGCGGTGTGTTAATGGTCGGCAGAGATGGCGTCAGGAAGCTGTCAAAGCCGAGCAAGCCGGAATTACTGTTCCCTGCGGAGTCAGTGACAATGACATTAATTTGGTGTGAACCATTAACCAAACCATTAAGTGCCCCTGACGGGATAGTGACCGTCCAGTCGCCGGTGATGGGATCGACCACACCGGAGTAGCTTATCCCGCCGACATCAATCTTCAACTGCACATTCTGGTTATTACCGATTATCCCGGTTTTACCGGTGATAGTGATTGCCGCTCCGGCCTCAGCAATATCAACACTGGCACCAAAGGACGGTGTATTGATGGTCGGCTGCGGCAGCAGCTGTTGCGAAATAAAGATGATGGGTTGGTTTGGCAGAATATCCACCACATTGCCGCCGCGATCGGTGACCGTCACGCCAATGGTATGTGAGCCGCCACTTAACCCGGTTAATAGCCCCGTCAGCAGTGGCAGTGACCAACTGCCATCCGCACCGGCAATCACAGTTTGTATCAACCGGCCATCAATAGAGATAGCCACCGTTTGCCCGCTGCCCGTCACCCCAGTGGTGCCGGTCAATGTCTGCCCAACTAGCGCCTCTAAATGGTTCAGTACTCCATCGCCAAATGGCAATGTCAGTGTTGGCTGCGGTAAATTATGGGTCATGACCTCCACGTTTCCGCTCAGGGAACCGGTATTGCCCGCCGCATCTTGCGCGGTAACCGTGACAATCCAGGTTCCCTCCGGCAGGGCTTGCAGCACGGTTGGCGTCAAGGTCAAGGTCCACTTACCGTCTTCGGTGACAGTTGCCGCGTAACCGGTGCCATTAATATAGACAGTGACCTGTTGCAGCTTATCGCCCACAATCCCGGTAGTCCCGGTTAAAACTCCGCCAGCGGCGGCTTCAGCCGCATTGAGAATACCATTGATAATTGGCCCGGTATCAAACGTAGGAGCTGGGCTAAGCACCAATTGAGAGTTGAAGTTAACCGTCTCAGTATCGCTGTTACCCACCCGGTCAGTCACTGTGACCGAAATCGTATGTGATCCGTCCAATAACCCACTTAATGCCCCGGCTGGCAGAGTGCAAGTCCAGGTTCCATCAGCAGCCACCGTGGCCGGGTAGCTCACGCCATCAACTTTCAGCGTGATGGTTTGCCCACTCCCGGTGGCTCCGCTGCTCCCGGTCAGCGTCTGGCTGGCGGCGGCTTCTAGCTTGTTTAGGTAACCATCACCAAACGGCAAGGCTGGCAGAGTAATATTGGGGACGTTATGAATTAAAATATCGAGGTTGGCACTGGCTGAGGCACTGTTTCCCGTGTCCGCATCAATAGCACTGACCGTCACTTGAGTCTTACCGTCAGCCAGACTTTGCAAAGCTGCGGCGCTGATATTAACCGTCCAGACCCCAGTCGATGTCACACTGCCGGGGTAATCTTTACCATTAATCGACACCACAACCGCGGTTCCGACAGCCAAATGGTCACAGCTGCCCGTCAAGGTTGCATTTGCACTTATCTCGTTAACACTCAATATGTTATCGCCAAAGAGCGGCGCAATTGTCAGTGTCGGCACATCATTGATAGCCACTGTGATATCAGTAATATCGTGGCTTTCATTACCGGCGATATCCGTTACGCTGACTTTAATTCCCCCCGCCAGAGTGCCATCCCCCAAGAGCAACAAATCTGCCGATGGAATCGTCAGGCTCCAGGTGCCATCACTCTGCACCGTAGTTTTGTAATCACGACCATTAAGTGTGACTGTCACGGTAAGCCCGGCATCACCGGCGCAGGTTCCTTTGACAACCACCCCCAGCAAGGCATCAGCCAGATTCAATACATTGTCGAGATTGGTTTGGACATCAACAGTGAGGATCGGCGGGTGAGTATCAACCGTGACATTGTGGCTGGTGTTGGCCGGGTTTTGTGCCACATCATTTACCGTGGCGGTAATGACATTAGTGCCCTGCGGCAGCGCCTGCACATCCGCGGCAGGCACCGAGACACTCCAGCTACCGTCGGCCAGTACCACCGCCTGATAGTATTTACCGTGCAAGCCAATCGTCACTGTTTGCCCTGCCTGCACATGCAAGCTGTTGCCACTGATGGTCAGTGCTGACTGACTTTCCTGATAGTTGATGATGTCGTCACTGGTGACTGTCGCAACCGTTAAGGAGGGTTGGTCAGCCAGAGAGGCAATCACCGTCACCTGATGGCTACCACTGGCAAGGTTCCCCCCCAGATCAGTGACCGTCGCCACTGCTGTGGAAGGCCCTTCCGGCAATAGATTCACATCTGCCGCCGGGACTGTCACTTGCCAGCGACCATCACTTTGTACGATGCCCGTGTAGCTCTTGCCACCAAGAGTGACGGTGACAGTGCGCCCCGCTTCTACATGGGTCGACACCCCGTTGATGAGTGCGTCCTGCGCATATTCAATGCGATTAATAAAGTTATCGCCTGAGATAGTGTTAATGGTAACTGTCGGCAGATTAGCCGAGTCAGCATCAATTATCAGGGTGCGATCGACAACTGTCTGGTTGCCAGCGCTGTCGCTGAGGGTAACTCGAATCGGATAATTGCCATCAGTCAGGCTTTGCAACAGCGTGTTGCTCAGCGGAATACTCCAGGTGCCATCCGATTGAACCAGACTGCTGTAGGTCACACCGTTTAGCACTACAGAAACCATACGCCCGGCGTCTGACAATGGCGCGCTCCCGGTGATATTGACGGTACTCAATGCTTCGGTGGCATTGATAATATTGTCGCCACTGATAGGGTCTACCACCAATGCTGGCGCAACTTTATCCACAATGGCACCACCGGTGAAGGTGCTGCTGTTGCCGGCACTGTCCGTGGCCGTAACCGAAATGGTCAGATTACCGTTGGGCAGATTTTGTAATTCAGATGGCGGTAGAGTGAGTTGCCAGTTGCCGTTATTGTCGGCAACCAGTTGATGGGCAACACCTCCCACCGTCACTACCACCGTCTGCCCTGCACCACTGACACCGGTGGAGCCGGTCAGTGTCTGGCTGGTGGTCACTTCTGCTGCATTAAGGTAACCATCAACAAAGGGGATATTCAGTGAGGGAGCCGGAACCGCGTGAGTCACCAGTGTAATGTTGCTCACTTGGGTGGTGGTATTCCCCACACTGTCGGTGGCCGAAATGGTAATCGGGTAGCTTCCGTCCGCCAATAGATTCAGGGTGTTGGCGGGGATACTTACACTCCAACTCCCGGAAATACCTACCGTGGTCCTGTAAGTTTGACCATTAATCACCACATTGATGGTGGCCCCGACGTCATTGGAAGTACCAAATACCGAGATACTGGCTGCCGCTTCACTGGCATTTATCACTCCATCACCGGCGATTGGCCCCACCGATAACTCAGGGGCCAGAGTATCTACCGTTATCGGGGTAATCTGGCTATTGCTGTTACCGGCGGCATCCGTCACCAAGACTGAAATTGACTGCCCGCCTTGCGCCAGCCCCTGCAATACACTGCTGGGTAATGTCAGTGACCACTGGCCGTCATTGCCGACCAGTGCCGCATAGGTTTTGCCCCCGATAGTCACCGTCACGCTCTGTCCGGCCCCCAAGATACCGGTGGAGCCGTTTAAGCTCTGGCTGATGCCCGCCTCGACTTTCGTTAGCGTGCCATCACCAAAGGGCAGGTTAGTGATGGGTGCTGGCAGCGTATGGATATAGATCCCAAGCTCGCTGCTGGTGGAGACAATATTGCCCGCGCTGTCAGTCGTGGTAGCGGTCAATGTTGCTTTACCATCCAATAACAGGGCTAAATCACCGGCGGGTATATTCAAGCTCCAATTGCCACCGGCCCCGGTGATCGCGGAGTAAGTTTTGCCATTCAGTGTCAGGATAATCGTCTGATTAGGATTGAGATTACTGGAGGTGCCATTAACAGTGACACCTGCTGCCGCCTCTTGTGCGTTGATCAGATTGTCACCGGTCAACGGGCTGATACCAATCCCGCTCTGAGCATTGTTGACGATAATACCCTGGCTACCACTGGCCGCATTGCCATTCACATCGCTGACAGTCGCCGTGATGCTGGTCATACCATTAGCCAGCAACGCCAGATCAACTACCGGGATTTTCGCACTCCAATTGCCCGAAGAATCCACCGTCGCGGTATAAGTTCGGCCATTAAGAGTGATGGTAATCACCCGCCCAGCCTCTATTGCAGTCGTGCTGCCGCTGATGGTCTGACTGACCAACTGCTCAGCACCATCAAGAATATTGTTACCGGCGAAAGTATTAATGGTGAGGGTCGGCAAATTGAGAGGGTCGGCATCCAACGTGACATTTTGGGTCACTGTGGTGCTATTACCGGCAGCATCCAGCACCTGGGTACTAACCAGATAACTCCCATCACTGAGGGATGACAATGCCCCGGCAGGGATAGTGATGCTCCAACTGCCATTAGGCTGCACCACACCGGTGTAGAGTTGCCCGCCAATAGTGACCTTCACAATGGCACCAATCTCTGTACAACTGCCATTCACCGTAATACTCGCCGCCGCCTCTGCGCCATTGATAATATTATCCGTCGCAATTGGCGCAACGGATAAACCGGGCGCTTGGGTATCAACCTTAAATTGGCTGTTTAGGATATTGCTATTACCGGCTGCATCACTGGCGGTAATCACCAGCGGCTGATTACCTTGCCCCAAGCCTTGCAACACATTGGTGGGTAGCAACAATGTCCAACTGCCGTCGGCGGCAACCGTGGCTGAATAGGTCACACCGGCGAGCGTCACACTCACCTGCTGACCACTGCCCGCAATGCCGGTGCTGCCGCGCAATGTTTGACCCAGCGCGGCTTCCGCACTATTGAGTATGCCATCGCCAAAAGGAGGAATCAGGCTGGCGGCCGGTAATGCATGGGTATAAATTCCCAAGCTAGTGGTGCTGTTGACCGGGTTGCCAGCAGCATCGGTGGTAGCAGCAGATAACGTCACACTGCCATCCGCTAACTGCGCCAGATCCCCTGCCGGGATCTGAGTGCTCCAGTTGCCCCCCGCGCCCACTGTTGCGGTATAGGTTTTGCCATTCAGTGTCAGGGTGACAGTTTGGCCGCTATTAACATTGGACGAGGTACCGCTGACCGTCACTCCTGCCGCCGCTTCAGCAGCATTGATCAGGTTATCGCCGGTAACCAGATTGATACCCAGCCCCGACGAATGATTATCAATAGTTATGTTGTGGGTACCAGCGGCGGGGTTACCGCTCACATCGGTGACTGTTGCCGTAATGTTGGTGCTGCCGTTTGCCAATAAAGCTAAATCAGCCGCACTGACTTTCGTGCTCCAACTGCCATCTGCCGCGACAACCGCCGTATAGGTTTTGCCATTCAGTATGATGGTCACGACTCGATCGGCTTCCACTTTCGTGGTCAGCCCACTGATTATCTGGTCAACTCGCTGCTCTGCTCCATCCAGAATATCATTACCGGCAAAGGTGTTAATGGTCAGGGTCGGCAAATTAGCCGGGTTAGCATCTAACGTCACATTCGAGGTGACGCTGGTAGTATTGCCTGCGGCATCGGTTATGGTGGCGGTTAATGGGTGGCTGCCATCTGCAATAGCAGAGAGATCATTGGCAGGAATATTAACCGCCCAAGAGCCATTCGACGAGACGGTTGCGGTATAGGTTTTCCCTTCATAAGTGATGGTGACTGTACCGCCTAGCTCGGAACTGCGCCCACTGAGTGTTATCACTGCTGCGGCTTCAATGGCGTTAATTATACCGTCACCGGCCACCGGATTTACCACTAGCGTTGGTGCTTGAGTATCGACGTTAATCACCAGCGACTGGCTATCACTGTTACCTGCGGCGTCGCTGACCGTCACCACCAGCGGTAGACTCCCTTGGCCCAATGCCTGTAGGGCCGCGGGGGGTAAAACTAATGACCAACTGCCATTAATGTCGACTGTCGCCTGATACGTCACACCGTTAAAACTCACCAAGACGGTCTGACCCGCTCCCGTCACCCCTGTTGACCCGGTGACAGTTTGGCTTACATTGACTTCAGCGCCATTGAGCTTCCCATCACCAAAAGGCTGATTAATGTTAACGGCTGGCAAGCTGTGGGTGTAAATACCGAGTGCAAGGCTACTGTCTGGTACACCAGTGGCCTGAACAGTTAATGTTATTGAACCATCAGCCAGTAAGGCTAAATCCCCTTTAGGGATAAGTACACTCCAGTTGCCATCTGCATCAACTAAGCCGGTATAAGTTTTGCCATTTAAAGTGACGGTAACCTGTGTGCCTAGAGCCAAGCCCGCCGACGTGCCAGTTACGCTAAGGTTAGTTTGTGCTTCGATGGCATTTATCAGGTTATCGCCCGCGACGGTGTTGATACCCAAACCGCCCTGGGTGCTATCGACGGTGATAATGCTGTCTTTACTGGCCGGGTTACCGGCGATATCCGTGACCTGTGCATGAATAGTGGTGCTGCCATTGGCAATCATTGCCAAGTCTGCCGCCGGAATCTGAGTGCTCCATTTGCCATCAGCCCCGACAGTGGCGGTATAAGTTTTATTATTCAATGTGATGAGGACTAAGCGGCCAGCCTCAACATGGCTGGTTGTGCCGCTCAATGTCTGACTGACTTTTTGCTCTGCCCCATTAAGGTGATTATCTACGGCAAAGTCATTTAGCGCCAAATTAGGGAGGTTGGCAGGATCGGCATCAATGGTGACACTCCCGCTAGCACTGGCACTGTTACCGGCACTGCCACTTACCGTAGCAGATATCGCTTGTGAACCATCAGCCAGCCCAACCAGATCGCTGGCAGGGACATTCACACTCCAGCGACCATCACTTTGCACCGTGCCGGTGTAGGTTTTTCCGTGGAAGACCACAGTGACGGTGGCACCAATGGCCGAGGACGTCCCGCTAATCGCCACTGTTGCTTTGGCTTCTGCCGCATTGATAATGCCATCCCCGGCGACCGGAGAAATTGTCAGGGTGGGGGCTATGGTATCAACGACCAGAGTCACAGTTTGCTCCGCAGTCTGGCCGCTACCATTTGAAACGGTGACCACGACGGTATAACTACCATCGTGTAAACCTTGCAATACCGAGGCCGGAAGTAAAATGCTCCACGAGCCATCCGCTGCAACTTTCGTGGTGTAGGTCGTGCCGTTAATGGTGACATTGACCGATTGCCCAGCCGCAACACCGGTGGTGGTGCCACTCAATGTTTGGTTAACATTGACCTCACTGCTATTAAGCAGGTTATCGCCAGTCAATGGATTAACTTTCAAGGTCACTGCGGGGTCTGGGTTGCTGGTCGGTGGATCAACATTACCGCCGTTATTTCCCCCGGAGTTGCTGTTATTGGAATTGGAATTGCTATTACTGTGGTGTGATGCGGCAATGCCGATGCCTCCCGCTATCGCCAGAAAGCCCAGCGCCCCCGCCAATAACCCGGCAGAGCTGGCGCTGGCACCAACAGCCAAACCAGCCACACTGTCTATTGCGGTAAATTGCGGTACTAAGATGGCATCACCAGCAACTGCGGCGGCCCCTACAGCAGCAGGGAAAGTGGCATGTATCGGTGGATTAATACCATCATCAAACACCAATTCGCTGTAATTCCCGACACCATCGGTGGTGAAGAAGTGCTGGTAGCGCACGGTAGTGCCGTCTTTCATGTGCAAAATCAGGTCATTACCCTGGCGTTCATAGCTGGCAACACTTTCCGGCGTGCCATGAATACGCACAATGCTCAATCCGTTAAGCGCGACAACCTGCTGGTTACTTGCAACCTCTGAGATCAATGCCCCATTTTGCCGTGAAATAATATCAATTGAACCAGCCGCTGAATTCGCCATTGATAACCTCAAAAATCAAGCAAGATGATATCTCCACGTAAGAATATATCCGGGGGAGCCCCTGATAAGTCGGACGCTGGAGGGTAAATAAACACCTCAATAAAGAGGGTCTAAGCTTGTTTCTGGTGTGATTAACAACAACAAAGAAATCAGCGCAATAGGTACATTTAGTTTTTATACATTTTTTTTAATGTGAACTCGAACAATAAGTTGGCGAGTCATTACTTAGATATAAGTAGATATTTCACAACTGTACAATAAAATTTCCCATTTTATTTACAATCATTAATAATTGAAATGATAAGAATTAAATTGAAACCAAAGGAAATGATTTTTAATTTCCCTGCCAATCAATTGATTATTATCATAATTAATCGTTTCAGCATAGAAAGAAACTTAGCGTGGGTAGCAAAACAAGGTTGGATAGGTACTAGCCAAATGATTAGCAAAATTAATGACTATTAATTTACACTTATGCAACATACGCATGAATAGATACGCATATAGTTTAGAATTATTGCATTAAATCAATCCTCTCGCTTTGCCATTAATCTTCATCCTCTGTAGCGGTTAAGCCAACGAGCGAATGCATAAGATTGCCAAGTATTATGATAATCCGGATAAATCCCTTCGACCCGCATTTCGCTTTGTGATAGAAACGTCTGTCTATATTTATTATTCATATCAATCGCAGATCCGATACCTCATGACCACCAAAACACTCCAATCAACAGTGCAACCAGGTGTTGCACAGCAAGTCTCGACTCGTCTGGCTTTTTTCATCGCCGGACTGGGCATGGCCGCATGGGCACCGTTGGTCCCTTTTGCCAAGGAGCGTATTGGTCTAAATGATGCGTCACTGGGCTTACTGCTATTATGTATTGGTGTCGGCTCAATGCTCGCCATGCCGTTGACTGGGGTGCTTACCGCAAAATGGGGCTGTCGGGCCGTGATTTTACTGGCCGGCGCGGTACTCTGCCTCGACCTCCCCTTGCTGGTCTTGATGAACACTCCGCTGACCATGGCTCTGGCGCTGTTAATCTTCGGTGCCGCGATGGGCATAATAGATGTTGCGATGAACATTCAGGCAGTTATTGTCGAGAAAGCCAGTGGTCGGGCAATGATGTCCGGTTTCCACGGGCTATTCAGTGTCGGCGGGATAGCCGGGGCCGGTGGCGTCAGTGCTTTATTATGGTTGGGTTTAAGCCCATTGACCGCCATTATTGCCACCGTGGTATTAATGATTATCCTGCTACTGACAGCCAATAAAAACCTGTTGCACGGCAGTGGCGAACCCCATGACGGCCCGCTGTTTGTTTTACCTCGTGGCTGGGTGATGTTTATCGGCTTTTTATGCTTTGTGATGTTTCTGGCGGAAGGCTCCATGCTTGACTGGAGTGCTGTCTTCCTCACGACATTGCGCGGCATGGAACCCTCTCAGGCCGGTATGGGCTATGCCGTATTTGCCATCGCGATGACTCTCGGGCGCTTAAATGGCGATCGGATTGTCAACGGATTGGGCCGATACAAGGTATTATTAGGCGGCAGTTTGTGCGCCGCTATTGGGATAATTACCGCGATAAGTATTGATAACTCACTCGCCGCCATTATCGGCTTTATGCTGGTGGGGTTGGGTGCCTCAAACGTGGTGCCCATCTTGTTCACTGCCGCGGGTAATCAAACGGTGATGCCAGCCAATTTGGCCGTCGCATCCATTACCACTATCGGCTATGCCGGGATTCTAGCTGGCCCAGCGGCAATTGGTTTTGTCGCCCAGTTAAGTAACTTATCGGTCGCTTTTGGCTGTGTGGCACTGTTATTACTGACAGTGACTGCCAGCGCCAGAGCTGTCACGCGCTAACCAAGGAATATGCATTATTTCTATGCAAAATAATTCGCCATCCACCAGTTCAGTTAATATTACTCGCTGCTTCTGGCTATTTATTGTATTGCTGCTCATCACGATGGGGTTGTATGGCTACAACTATACCAATGCTTATCTGACAGATAAAAAGCACGCATTAACCAATATTGCCACCGGTTTGCAGCAACGTATTGATGACTATCGTTACCATACTTATCAAATCTATGATTTAGCCAATAACCCTACTCTATCTGATAAGCATATTCTCACTGCGCAGGAAATCCGTCTGCGCCCCGACATTTACTATATTGAAAAGCCGCGCAGAAAAACTGACGCCGTCATTTTTGGTAATCATGAGCCCGCAACGCTGCCCATGACATTGCAGTTGTCCGATTATCTCGACAACCACTGGGGCTCCCAGAATGATACCTACTCAATGTATTATCTGAACGGCCAAGATAATAGTCTGGCACTCATCACCACGCAGGCCTTAAAAGAAGTCACTTCGCGCTTTAAAGAGAGTTACTTGACGGCTGCGGCAGAGTCTCGCCGGGCAGAAATGCTCCAACAGGCCAATACCTTAGATGAAAGAGAAAGTTTCTCGCCACTGCGAAAATTGCGCTTCCAGAATGCCTACTATTTTACGCTACGAACCACCTTTAACCATCCCGGTCATCTGGCGACCGTTATTGCCTTTGATTTGCCCATTAATGACCTAATTCCGCCCAATATGGCGCGTTCGAGCTTCCTGCTTCAACAGGATAAAACCCCCATTAATGAAGGTATGGCTCCGGAGGATATTGCCGCAGCCAGTGTGACACTCAATGGCTACTGGGTTGAATTCTCCGCCCCGCTGACAAACGCCACACTGAAAATTGTTTATCGTGTGCCGATCAGTGTGCTGGCCATCGATTTGCTGAGGAACAACTTCTGGCTGATCCTGGCCAATATTCTGCTGCTGTCATTGGCCGTGGTAGGTATCTATTTTATTCGCCGCCAATTCGTACGCCCTAGCGCCGAGATGGTCGATCAATTAGAAACGCAGAAGTCATTGAGCCAGGAAATCATTACCAGCCTGCCACAAGGATTGCTGGTGTATAATTTCAGCAACAATGCTGTGGTCGCCAGTAATCAGATAGCAGATAACCTGATGCCCCACCTTAATCTGCAAAAAATTGCCCATATGGCAGAGCAGCATCATGGGGTAATTCAGGGCACCGTGAATAATGAAGTTTACGAAATCCGCATGTTCCGCAGCAAAATTTCACCGGAAACTTATCTTTTCCTGCTAAATGATCAAGATAAAGAAGTGTTGGTCAATAAAAGGCTGCAACAAGCCAGACGTGAATATGATAAGAGCCTGCAAGCACGGAAACTGATGTTGCATAATTTGGGGATTGAGTTGAATCAGCCGGTGAATCAGCTCAACCAGCTAGCCAAAACATTACAAAACACCACTGACGTCGAGTCGCAGCATGAATTGACGGCTAAATTGGTCGAACAATCTGAAGATATCATTGAGTTGATTGACAACATCACCCTGCTGACTCGTCTGGAAACACAAGATTGGCAACCGGAGCAGCACAGTTTCTCTCTATCAGCATTAATCGACGATCTACTGCTGGAGTTGCTGCCGGCGATTAATCGCAAGGGGTTGACTCTGTTTAATCACTACCGTGTCAATATTGACCAGAATTATATCGGCGATGAAAAAGTATTACGCAAAATACTTTCACTGTTGCTGCATTACTCCATTATTACGACGGCTTACGGTAAAATCACGCTAAATGTTGACCACGAACCGGGTCACCCTGAGCAACTGCTTATTCAGATAATTGATACCGGCGCGGGTATTTCTGACGAAGAGATCAGTAACCTTAATTATCCTTTCCTCAGCCAAACACTGGTCGATAGATACAATCACAGCTCGGGGTTAACATTCTTTTTATGTAACCAATTATGTAAAAAATTAGACGGTCAATTAGAGATTCGCAGCAAAGTGGATATAGGCACTCGTTATACTATCCGAGCGACAATTGCTGTTCAGAATGAAGAAGCGGAGGAACCAGAGAAGTTATTGGACGGTGTTACGGCTTTATTAGATATAACCTCTGAAGAAGTGCGTTCTATCATCACAACATTATTGAATTCGTTCGGTGCTAACTGCATTATCGTGGATGACCGTTTACCCGGTAGGGACTACGATGTAACGCTAACGGATAACCCGCAACACTATGATAATTTTACTTTATTACTGGCACCAGACGAAGTCGGCTTACAGCAGTTGCAGGATAATTATATTCGGGTAAATTATAATTTAGGAAGTGCAGTCATTGATGCAATATTATTATTAATCGAACAGCGCATTTTATCAGATGAATCCTCTGGAACTTCTGAATCCATTGCTGACGATGATATAAATGCATACGAGCAACAACTAAAATCCAGTGACTATTATTCCTTATTTGTTGAGACAGTACCGGTAGATCTGAAGAAACTGTATACTGAACTTCAGCAACGTGATTTCATATCGCTTTCGCAGACCGCACATCGATTGAAAGGCGTATTTGCTATGTTGAATCTGCTTCTCGGCAAACAACTATGTGAAACATTAGAACAGCATATCGCAGATGGCGATCGGTTGAAGATCGAAAATAGCATCAGTCAAATTGATTCTTTCGTCACCAGACTGTTGCAGCAAGGTAACCCATAACCATGAACAACCTTAATGTAATTATTGCTGATGACCATCCAATTGTGTTGTTTGGCATCCGAAAGTCGCTTGAGCAAATTGAATGGGTAAACGTTGTTGGGGAGTTTGAAGACTCCACTGCGCTTATTAACAATTTGTCTAAACTTGATGCCAATGTGCTAATTACCGACCTCTCCATGCCTGGAGATAAGTACGGTGATGGCATCACGTTGATTAAATATATAAAACGGCACTACCCTGATTTAGCCATAATTGTACTAACAATGAATAATAACCCAGCTATTCTCAGTTCAGTTTTGGACTTGGATATTGACGGGATTGTATTAAAGCAAGGCGCACCAGCTGACTTACCTAAGGCCTTGGCTGCATTACAGAAAGGGAAAAAATTCACTCCTGAGAGTGTGGCAAAACTACTAGAAAAAATCAGTGCGAATGGCTATGGTGATAAACGTTTGTCACCGAAAGAAAGTGAAGTTTTACGGTTATTTGCTGAAGGTTTCCTGGTTACAGAGATCGCCAGAAAGCTTAATCGCAGTATTAAAACCATCAGTAGCCAGAAGAAGTCAGCGATGCTGAAACTGGGCGTTGATAATGATATTGCGCTGTTAAACTATCTTTCTTCCGTCACTATCGGTCAAGATAAAGAATAACTCTCGGCCCTAAACCCGTGGTGTTATTAACAACACCACGGGTTTATTTATTTCTGCCTTTCCATTCGCGCTACAAATGTATTAATCCCTGACGACTTTAATGGCAATAGGTTTAACGCGCGCGTCGTACCTTGTCGCTGTAATAACGCAGCATTTGCCGCAAGGTATCCAAAGTCACAGGCTTAGATAAACAGTTATCCATCCCCGCTTCAATACAGCGTTGTTTACCTTCAGCTAATGCATTAGCCGTGACGCCAATCACTGGGAAGTTATGATTCAATTGACGCAGGCGCTGCGTCAAACGATAACCATCCATATTTGGCATATTCACGTCAGTCAGCACAATATCAACGTTATTAGCACTCAATACCGCCAGCGCATCCAGCCCATCATTCGCCGTAATCACTCGATAGCCCAATGTGGTGAGCTGATCGGCCAATAACCGCCGATTGATAGGATGGTCATCCACCACCAAAATTTGCAGGTCATCATTATCATCCTGATTGGTTCTAGCGGCTGGCAAAGGCAATGGCGCATCCTCAGCCAATGATTGCTCCAGTAGTATGCTGTCCAATAATGGGATGATTTCCAGCAGCGTCGATGTACTCAGCAACCAATAACCAGGACGTGTCTCTTGCGGCAAACCAATGTGTTCGATGGATAGCTGAATCCAGGTCGCCAGTGGCGAGTTTATCTGTGGTAGATAATCACAAATCAGGACTTGATCTTGCAAAGTCTGTTCATTGCTATAGCGCTGGATGGTGGCACCGAAATGACTTAACAGATCGAGTAAATAGCTTTCGAGGCGCGCATTGCGAATATCCAACCACAGTACTTTTCCTTGCCAGCGGTCACTGGGCGGCAATACCGTATTTTTAGCCTGATACAGCGGAATACGAATAGCAAAAATACTGCCCATTCCCAGCTCGGAAACAACCTCAACGTCCCCGTCCATTAAGTTGACCAACTTCTCGCAGATAGCCAGACCTAATCCCGTACCTTGAAAATGGCGCTGAACTCCAGTTCCCACTTGGAAGAAGGGATCGAATAACTGGTTTATCTCACGGGCATTAATTCCCACCCCGGTATCCCGTACCCGGAACTCCAGATAATAACCACGAACCCGGACCTGCAAGATGATGCAGCCAGTATCGGTAAATTTAATAGCGTTATTCAACAAGTTAGAAATCACTTGTTGTAAGCGAACCGCATCCCCCAGCATCAGACGAGGGACATCTGGCTCAATAAAGCAATACAGGCCTAAGCGCTTTTTCACGACCAGTGGCAAATAGTTCGCGGTGATATGCGTTATCACCTCCACAGTAGAAAACTCGCTCGGCTCAATTTTCAGTTGCTCAGATTCTATTTTGGAGAAATCCAGAATGTCGCTGATAATTTTCAGCAACAAACCAGATGAGTTATTCATCGCGGTAACTAACCGGTCAACGCCTTGAGGCAACTCTTTGGTTTGCAATAAATCGAGGTTACCTATAATGCCATACAGCGGAGTGCGCAATTCATGGCTGACGGTCGCCAAAAACATCGATTTGGATTGGCTGGCCTGCTCTGCTGCTGCGGCCATCTCTTGCAACGACTCTTCCATTTTTACCCGCGAACTGACATCCACCAGCACGCAGATAGCCACATCTTCATTACGATAACGCGAGTGAACAAAGCTGATTTGCAGATTGTTATTATTACTGGTCATCACATCGACAAAATTGGCTTGTTGCTCACAGATAATGCGCGTAATGCGCTCGCGATCCTCATTTGTCAGCAAGTTAATATAGTTATGTGCTAATTCATTACTGAGGATATTGGTGCCGTCGCTAATCCGCAGGATGGAGATTCCCACTGGTGCAGAAGCAACAATTTTGCGATTAAATTGCTCATGTTCTTCCAGCCTTAACGCATTGTCTTCAGCCGGGTGGAACATTTTGCGCTCAAATAACCAGGCCAGAGTGAATATCACCACAGCAGAGAGCGTATTGAGCAGTAATGCATTAAAAATTAATAGCTTGAATATCTCTATAATCGTTTTAACAGGCAAAGAGTAAGCAATGCTTAGCGGGGATGGCAGTAAATTCTTTTTCAGAATAAGGTAATTATAATCATCCACATAGCCAAAATAAGAGGGTGTATCTGGATAGTCATTCAACATCGAGGCGGAGCGCTCCCCCGTTGCCAAACGCAATACCGGTTCATTGTCCTGATCCAGCAGAGTCACCCCCACTGGCAGCGGCCCTGACGAGATAAAATCTTCCAAACGAATAGTTTGCTCAGTCCCCACCAAGGCTTCTAACTTGTTGCCGACATAAAGTGGGCTCATAACATATAAGGTGCCAATTTCAGGGCGCACGCCAGGTACAATCCAATACAGGGTGCTGTCTTTATCCTGATTATTGGCCTCCCGATATTTTAAAATATGTTCATTCAGTGACTTGAGTAAACTCTCTTGCTCCATCGGGACATTACGAATATCGAAGTCCACCATGCACAAGGTATCACTGCCAATGAAGAATATCCGATTCAGGTCATAAGCGGCGGCGAAGTTCTCTTTCCAGTACAAAATAAGGTTACTGAGAGAATCTAATGACGAGTGACGCGATGAGTTAAGGGTGGCGCAGTCGGCCTGTGAGCTGAGCGGGTAATATTTGGGGGTGGTCTTATTTTTAATAAAAGCCCCGGCCGCGATATCGCTGCTCGCCGAATTCTGGCTTAAGCGGTTTTCCGCCATGTATTTGATATCGCGAATAATGTCGGAAGAGTGCCTAATGTAGCTCTGGGCTTGATCAAAGTTAGTATTATATTCCTGACGAATATCAGATTTTTTCTCATTAAGAATGTTCAGGATATAAAAAGTGGTCAACAGCGCGCCCAGTGACCATAGCATGACGGCCAATACCCGAAATAGGTAGCGGGATATTTTCAGTGTAGTGCGAAATGAAGAAAGATATTTCAATCTGATACCATGGTTAAAGCATCGCCCGGCAGGCTGAGTGAGTAACAGAATACACTACCAATAAGCCATAAAAAAGCCAGCTCGTAAGCTGGCTGTTTCATTTACAGATGACGCGTTATGCGTTGTCGTCTTCTGCTTCATCGGTAGCAGTGTCATCTGCTTCCGGTGTGTTCAGTGTCGCGTTTTCTTCGCCACTTTCTTCACCTTCCAATGATTCGCCATCAAGGATTTCATCATCCTCTTCTGGCTCTGCTACACGTTGCAGGCCGACCACATGCTCATCTTCCGCAGTACGGATCAGTGTCACACCTTGGGTATTACGCCCCACGATGCTCACTTCAGACACGCGGGTGCGCACCAGAGTACCGGCATCAGTGATCATCATGATTTGGTCGGTTGGTGTCACTTGGACGGCCCCCACGACTTTACCATTACGTTCACTGACTTTAATGGAGATAACCCCCTGAGTCGCACGGGACTTAGTTGGATATTCTTCCACTGCAGTGCGTTTACCGTAACCATTTTCAGTCACAGTCAGGATTTCACCATCACCGCGTGGGATAATCAGAGAAATAACCCGATCATCACCATTGAGGTTGATACCACGTACACCGGTTGCAGTACGGCCCATAGAGCGAACCTGTGCTTCCGGGAAGCGGACCACTTTACCCAACGCGGAGAACAGCATAACTTCATTGCTGCCGTCGGTCAGATCCACACCAATCAGCTCATCGCCTTCATTCAGGTTGACGGCAATAATACCGGCACTGCGTGGGCGGCTAAACTCGGTCAATGCGGTTTTCTTCACGGTACCGCTGGCGGTAGCCATAAAGATGTGGCGACCTTCTTCATATTCCCGAACGGGCAGAATGGCGGTAATACGCTCATTTGGCTCAAGCGGCAATAAGTTGACGATCGGACGCCCACGGGCACCACGACTGGCTTCCGGTAACTGATAAACCTTCATCCAGTAGAGACGACCACGGCTGGAGAAGCACAAAATAGTATCGTGGGTGTTGGCAACCAACAGGCGATCAATGAAGTCTTCTTCTTTGATACGTGCCGCTGATTTACCCTTACCACCACGACGTTGAGCTTCGTAATCACTCAGCGGTTGATATTTGACATACCCCTGATGGGACAATGTCACTACCACATCTTCCTGATTAATCAGATCTTCGATATTGATGTCAGAGGTATTCGCAGTGATTTCAGTGCGGCGAGCATCATTATATTGCTCTTTAATTGCCACTAACTCTTCGCGGATAACTTCCATCAAGCGCTCTGGGTTTTCCAGAATAAAGATCAGTTCACCAATGATGGTCAGCAGCTCTTTATACTCATCCAGCAGTTTTTCATGCTCCAGGCCGGTCAGTTTCTGCAAGCGCAGATCCAAAATCGCCTGAGCTTGTTGCTCGGTGAGGTAATACTTGCCGTCACGGATACCGAACTCAGCTTCCAGCCATTCAGGGCGGGCAGCATCATCACCGGCACGTTCCAACATTGAGGCAACGTTGCCTAATTCCCATGGGTTGGCAATCAGACCCGCTTTCGCTTCCGCAGGGGTTGCTGCACGGCGAATCAATTCGATAATCGGATCGATGTTAGCCAATGCAATCGCCAGCGCTTCAAGGATATGCGCGCGGTCACGAGCTTTACGCAGTTCAAAAATAGTACGGCGTGTCACCACTTCACGGCGGTGGCGCACAAAGGCAACCAGAATGTCTTTCAGGTTAAGCAATTTAGGCTGCCCTTGAGACAGAGCCACCATATTGATACCGAAAGTCACCTGCAATTGCGTCAGAGAGTAGAGGTTATTCAGAACCACTTCCCCAACCGCATCACGTTTGATTTCAATCACGATACGCATGCCGTCTTTATCAGACTCATCACGCAACGCACTGATGCCTTCTACACGTTTTTCTTTTACCAGCTCGGCGATTTTTTCAATCAACCGCGCTTTGTTCACCTGATACGGGATCTCGTGAACAATAATGGTTTCACGACCCGTTTTAGCGTCAGCTTCGACTTCAGCACGGGCGCGAATATACACCTTGCCACGGCCGGTACGATAAGCTTCTTCAATACCACGGCGACCATTGATAATCGCTGCGGTTGGGAAGTCTGGCCCCGGAATATATTCCATCAGCCCTTCAATGCTGATGTTTTCATCTTCGATATAGGCCAGGCAGCCATCAATAACCTCAGAAAGGTTATGTGGCGGAATATTGGTTGCCATCCCGACGGCAATACCTGACGAACCGTTAACCAACAGGTTAGGGATTCGGGTCGGCATTACGGCAGGGATTTGTTCCGTACCATCATAGTTAGGCACGAAGTCAACGGTGTCTTTTTCTAAATCCGCTAACAACTCGTGAGCAATTTTAGACATACGGATTTCGGTATAACGCATCGCTGCGGCGGAGTCGCCATCAACGGAACCGAAGTTACCCTGCCCATCCACCAGCATATAGCGCAGTGAGAACGGCTGGGCCATACGCACTATTGTGTCGTAGACCGCGCTGTCACCATGCGGGTGATATTTACCGATAACGTCCCCGACTACACGGGCCGATTTTTTATATGGTTTATTCCAGTCATTACCCAGTACATTCATCGCAAACAGTACGCGACGGTGAACCGGTTTCAGTCCATCCCGGACATCTGGTAAAGCACGTCCGACAATAACGGACATCGCATAATCCAGATAGGAGCTTTTCAGCTCTTCCTCGATGTTGACCGGTGTGATTTCTCTGGCAAGGTCGCTCATTGAGCCGCTATCCCTCTACTAATTACCGGATTTAAAGGTACGAAACTATATCACAAAACCCAGATTTTGGCGAAACTACATTACGCTCAGCTGAAACAGCATTGCGCTTAAGTGGTAGACACAAAACTGCGCCAATTGATGGGGAACATGTATAATCCGCGCAAAGAAACACAACAGTGAGAACCGGTCATGCGTGCAGATACCACAGCCCCTCATCATAATGTCGATGAACAAGAAATCGCTAAGTTTGAGGCAGTTGCCTCTCGTTGGTGGGATTTGGAGGGGGAATTTAAACCTCTCCACCGCATCAACCCCCTGCGGCTTGATTACATTTTGCAGCGCTCTGGCGGTATTTTCGCTAAGAAAGTGCTGGATGTCGGTTGCGGTGGCGGCATTCTGGCTGAAAGTATGGCGCATGAAGGGGCACAAGTGACCGGGCTGGATATGGGCTATGAGCCGCTACAAGTCGCTCGCCTGCATGCGCTAGAAACCGGCACTAAACTGGATTATGTTCAGGAAACGGTTGAAAGCCACGCGCAAAAGCACCCGCAACATTACGATGTAGTGACCTGCATGGAGATGCTGGAGCACGTTCCTGACCCCGCTTCAGTTATTCGTGCTTGCGCACAACTCGTCAAACCCGGCGGTCATGTCTTCTTTTCCACCATCAACCGTAATACTAAATCCTGGCTGATGGCGGTAGTTGGCGCGGAATACATTCTGAAAATGGTGCCAAAAGGGACCCATGATTCGAAAAAGTTTATCCGCCCATCAGAACTTATCGGCTGGGTAGATCAAACCCCACTGCGCGAGCGCCATATTATCGGGCTACATTACAACCCGATAACTGACCATTTTAAGCTCGGTCGCAACGTCGATGTAAATTATATGGTTCATACTCAGAAAGCAGACGACAGCACCGCGGTGTGACGTATAAAAACTAAACAATGCCCGATAGATTTCGCGTTGTGGCTAGCATCACTGCGACGCGAAAGATAAAGGATATTTCCAGCGTTTAATAAATCAGCAAACGGTCAAACTTTTAGGATTTTCAGCAGAATCTTATCCCCCAGATTGGCAACCGAAGATCGCCAGTGCTGACGCAGGTTGTGAGGGTTTCGTAACAATTCACCCCCAAGTTATCCACACAATTCATCGATCTTGTTCACTTGCCAAAAGTCTCAATACTCACTATCTTGTTATCTATCTACTACCCACCCCCTATATATTGTGTTTACATACTGAACAATACACTACGACCTCAATGATTATCGCAATCATGGAGAGCGTAAATTTGTGCTGTATAGACATAGAGTAAGGGGGAACAAAGGTCCCGAACACATGAACCAAAGCCTACTTGTTACTAAACGCGATGGCAGCAAAGAACGCATCAATTTGGATAAAATCCACCGGGTCATCGACTGGGCCGCGGAAGGTTTACATAACGTCTCAGTATCTCAAGTAGAGTTGCGTTCACATATTCAGTTTTATGATGGTATTAAAACTGCTGATATCCATGAAACTATCATTAAAGCTGCCGCTGATCTGATCTCGCGCGACGCGCCGGATTATCAGTATCTGGCTGCACGTCTGGCTATTTTCCATCTGCGTAAAAAAGCCTACGGTCAGTTTGAACCGCCGAAATTGTTCGACCATGTGACGAAGATGGTCGATATGGGCAAATACGACAAGCATCTGCTGGAAGATTACACCGCAGAAGAGTTCGAACAGATGGACACTTTCATCGACCATTGGCGCGATATGAACTTCTCCTATGCAGCGGTTAAGCAGTTGGAAGGCAAATATCTGGTGCAGAACCGCGTCAGCGGTGAGATCTATGAAAGTGCCCAATTCCTGTACATTCTGGTTTCTGCCTGTTTGTTCTCAAACTACCCACGCGAAACCCGTCTGGATTACATCAAACGTTTCTATGATGCGATTTCTACCTTTAAGATTTCGCTGCCAACACCGATTATGTCTGGTGTTCGTACCCCAACTCGCCAGTTCAGCTCTTGCGTGTTGATTGAATGTGGTGACAGCCTGGATTCTATTAATGCCACCTCCAGCGCCATTGTGAAATATGTGTCACAACGTGCCGGTATTGGTATCAATGCGGGTCGTATCCGTGCGCTAGGTAGCCCAATTCGTGGCGGTGAAGCCTTCCACACCGGGTGTATTCCATTCTACAAACACTTCCAGACCGCCGTGAAATCCTGCTCACAGGGTGGCGTTCGTGGCGGTGCGGCCACTCTGTTCTACCCAATGTGGCATTTGGAAGTTGAGAGCCTGTTGGTGCTGAAAAACAACCGTGGCGTTGAAGGCAACCGCGTACGTCATATGGATTACGGCGTACAAATCAACAAACTGATGTATCAGCGTCTGTTGAAAGGCGAAGATATCACGCTGTTCAGCCCATCCGATGTGCCGGGGTTGTATGATGCGTTCTTCGCTGATCAAGATGAATTTGAGCGCCTTTATACTCAATATGAGCAAGACGACAGCATCCGTAAGCAACGTGTGAAAGCCGTCGAGTTATTCTCTCTGATGATGCAAGAACGTGCCTCTACTGGCCGTATCTATATTCAGAACGTGGATCACTGCAACACCCACAGCCCGTTTGACCCGAAAATTGCGCCGGTGCGCCAGTCAAACCTGTGTCTGGAAATTGCGTTGCCAACGAAACCGTTGAATGACATCAACGATGAAAATGGTGAAATCGCGCTGTGTACCTTGTCAGCATTCAACTTGGGTGCCATTGACAGCCTTGATGACTTAGAAGACTTGGCCGTGCTGGCGGTACGTGCGCTGGACGCCCTGTTGGACTATCAAGATTACCCGATTGCTGCGGCACAACGTGGTGCGATGGGCCGTCGTACCTTGGGTATTGGCGTGATTAACTTTGCTTACTATTTGGCGAAGAACGGTGTTCGTTATTCCGATGGCAGTGCCAACAATCTGACGCACCGCACCTTTGAAGCTATTCAGTACTATTTGCTGAAAGCCTCGAATGCGCTGGCCCGTGAGCAAGGTGCTTGCCAGTGGTTCAACGAAACCACCTATTCGCAGGGTATTCTGCCGATCGATACCTATAAGAAAGATTTGGACAATATCAGCGACGAGCCGCTGCATTACGATTGGGAAACGCTGCGCAAAGACATTCAGACTTACGGCCTGCGTAACTCCACGTTGTCAGCGCTGATGCCGTCCGAGACCTCTTCGCAGATTTCCAATGCCACCAATGGTATTGAGCCACCACGCGGATATGTCAGTATCAAAGCATCGAAAGACGGTATTCTGCGCCAAGTGGTTCCTGAGTATGAACGTCTGAAAGATGCTTACGAACTGCTGTGGGACATGCCAAATAACGACGGTTACCTGCAACTGGTCGGTTTGATGCAGAAGTTCGTCGATCAGGCGATTTCAGCTAACACCAACTACGACCCAACTCGCTTCCCGTCCGGCAAAGTGCCAATGAAGCAGTTGCTGAAAGACTTGCTGACGACTTACAAATTTGGCGTAAAAACCCTTTACTATCAAAACACCCGTGATGGTGCTGATGATGTGCAGGAAGATATTCAGAGTCAACCTGGTGATGATGACTGTGAAGGCGGTGCATGTAAGATCTGATTTTTAGTTCCGGCCCTCCCCCGGTTCAATAAGGCGTGTTCGTGATAACGCGCCAACCGGGGGATGATTCATTTTGTCGCTAAATACAGAATGTCATGGGCCTCTCTTCATTTGCCTTTTGCTGTTCCCTGAGGAAATCATGGCCTATACCACTTTTTCGCAAAATAAAAACAACCAGTTGCTCGAGCCGATGTTCTTTGGTCAACCCGTCAATGTGGCGCGTTTCGACCAGCAAAAACACGCTATTTTCGAGAAACTGATTGAAAAGCAACTGTCGTTTTTCTGGCGTCCGGAAGAGATTGACGTCTCTCGGGATCGTATCGATTATCAGAATCTGCCAGAACACGAAAAACACATTTTTATCAGCAACCTGAAATACCAAACCTTGCTGGACTCTATTCAGGGCCGCAGCCCTAATATCGCCCTGTTGCCACTCATCTCGATTCCTGAGTTGGAAACCTGGGTTGAAACTTGGTCATTCTCGGAAACCATTCACTCACGTTCTTACACGCATATCATCCGCAATATCGTTAATGACCCTGCGATTGTTTTCGATGATATCGTGACCAACGAAGAGATCCTAAAGCGCGCGAAAGATATCTCGGCGTATTATGACGATCTGATTGAGATGACCAGTTACTACCATCTGCTGGGCGAAGGCAGTCATCAGGTTAATGGCAAAACGGTGGTGGTTAATCTGCGCGAGCTGAAAAAACAGCTTTATCTGTGCTTGATGAGTGTGAATGCACTGGAAGCTATTCGTTTCTATGTCAGCTTCGCCTGTTCCTTTGCCTTTGCCGAGCGCGAACTGATGGAGGGCAATGCGAAAATCATCAAAATGATTGCGCGCGATGAAGCCCTGCATCTGACGGGCACTCAACATATTCTAAATTTGATGCGCTCAGGCGAAGACGATCCTGAAATGGCCGAAATTGCCCAAGAGTGCCAGCAGCAGTGTTATGAGCTGTTTGTTCTGGCCGCAGAACAAGAGAAAGAGTGGGCCGAATATCTGTTCCGCGACGGCTCCATGATTGGTCTGAATAAAGATATTTTATGCCAATATGTTGAATATATTACTAATATTCGCATGCAAGCTGTGGGTCTCGGTGTGCCATTTGCTATTCGCACCAATCCAATTCCGTGGATCAATTCGTGGTTAGTTTCCGATAACGTGCAAGTTGCACCGCAGGAAGTTGAAGTCAGTTCTTATCTGGTCGGTCAGATTGATTCAGAAGTCAGTGCTGATGACCTGAGTGATTTCGAGCTGTAATCGATGAAATCTCTAGTGACGTTGAGCACCACCGGTGCTCAACTTACCCCCCCAGCGAATAGCCGCAATTTGTTGGAAACGCTCGAACACCATCAGGTACAAATCGAGTACCAATGCCGCTCCGGCTATTGTGGCTCTTGCCGCCTGCGTTTGCTGAAGGGCGAGGTTTGCTATCACCAGCAACCGCTGGCCTTTATCCAAACCGGTGAGATCCTGCCCTGCTGCTGTCAACCACAGGGTGATATTGAAATCGAGCTTTAGTGACCGACCCTTATCGAGAGATTGTATTGTCAAAACATAAGCTTGGCTTATTCCTCATCAAGAAAGTTCGGATTTCACCTATAATCAGACTCCCGGTTGTGTGATATTTTACTGTCGGTATTACCTGATAAATCATAGGGACAAAAAATGAAAATAGTGTCAATCGCGATAACCAGCCTGTTAATGGCAGCATCGGTCAGTACTTTTGCCGCCACAGAGCCGCAGCTTGATCGGCAACAGCCGTTAGAGAAGATTGCGCCTTATCCACAAGCTGAAAAAGGCATGAGCCGCCAGGTAATTTTCCTTGATCCACAAGAAGATGAAAGCCGCTTCAAAGTTGAATTGCTGATTGGAAAAACCCTTGAAGTTGACTGTAACCGTCATATGCTCGGTGGCAATCTGGAAACCAGAACTCTGTCTGGTTGGGGATTTGACTATCTGGTGATGGATAAAATCTCAGAACCGGCCTCTACCATGATGGCCTGCCCGGACAACAAGCGCCGCCCACAATTTATCGCCGCCAATCTGGGTGATGCCGGAATGCAGCGCTACAACAGCCGACTGCCAATTGTGGTGTATGTACCGCAAGGTGTTGATGTGAAATACCGAATTTGGGAAGCAGGCAAGGAAGTCAGAAGTGCGCAGGTGAAATAACCCGCGCGATAAACTCAATAACACAAAAGGCAGAATATAAATTCTGCCTTTTCGTTTCTGCGATAATTACAAAATCTCAACCACTTCCAGCCAGCCGTGTTGACCGCAGACTGGGCTGCCCTTCAGCCAGCGGCGTAACATATCCAATGCCAGCATGGCGCTACTTTCCTGACGAATACGCAACCCATGGCGGCTGGCCTGATAACGTACTGTCTGGGCAAAAGTCCCATCAGGGGTATGCAGCGCCACACTTAGACAATCATTTTGCATGGCACTCACGGCCAGCACCACCTGCGCACCGCACAGCATAGATAATGACTGAGCGCGGCTGGCAACTTCGGCTAAGGATTCTTGGCAATGGGCCGGTAATAGCTCGCCCCCCGCCAATGGTGCGCTCGCACTCTGTAACTGCCAGTGCATCAATCCGCCAGTAAATTGCTCGCTGACTGCCAACAGCAACCCGCGCTGCGTCAGTTGTTCAGCCAACAATGCTGGCAAACCCTGGGTACCTTCAAAGATGGTGCTGTCGCCCGCCACCGCCCTTACCTGCTGCCACACTTGCTCCATCGCCGCACGCTGCGAGGCTGGTCCGGTTAATTTCAATTCAATGATAGGTGCAGATGAACGATAGCCGAGCACCGCCCCCTGTGGGAGTGGCAGCGGATCTAGCTCTAGCGCCAAATCACTTTCTGAGCGGCCAAAGGTGGTCATTCGTAAGCATAATGGTGGCTCAGCCACCTCAAAATGCTGGCGTAACCGCGGCATAATCTGCTGCTTAACCATCACTTTAAATTCTGACGGCACGCCGGGGGTGAAAAACATTAAGCACTTATTAAGCTGTAATGCGAAACCACAGGCAGTACCAACCGGGTTATCCAGCATTTCTGCATTGGCCGGAATATGGGCTTGCTTGCGGTTAGTCGCCGACATCACCCTGCCGCGCTCATGAAAGAAAGCCTCCATCCGCGCAATCCATTCAGGATGCTCAATCAGCTCCGTTCCAGCGGCTCGCGCTGCCGCCAATGCACTCAGATCATCACTGGTTGGCCCAAGCCCGCCATTGACAATCAACACATCGGCCACCTGGCTGCGCTCAGTTAACACCTCAATAAGAGCCGAGAGTGAATCACCGACAGTTTCCCTACTGCTGATGGGTAATCCCTGATTAAACAAATAATCTGCCAGCCATGCAGCATTGGTATCAATAATCTGCCCATGTAGCACTTCATCCCCGGTACTCAACATCTCAACTCTGATCATTTTCTTCTCCGTTCAACCCATACCACTCACTTTATGAATCTCAGCACCTAAACACAATCATTTCCCACTGGGATAAAAAATAAGCGCAATAAATGTATCTGTTTTCATATACCTATTAATGTAAACATAATATTACACTGCGCGTAACGTCGATTTGACACAAATAGGCCAATCTACTACTCTGCTGCACTCAATAATTCCAATAAATTGTCATGTAGTAGAGGAAAGCGTGAAGAATCGCACTCTGGGCAGTATATTTATCGTTGCCGGCACCACCATTGGTGCAGGTATGCTGGCTATGCCACTGGCCGCTGCCGGTGTTGGCTTTGGCGTTACACTTGCATTGTTAATTTCTCTTTGGTTATTAATGTGTTATACCGCATTACTCTTAGTTGAAGTCTATCAGCACGAAGCGGCAGATACCGGGCTGGGTACCTTGGCTAAACGTTATCTCGGCAATCGAGGCCAATGGATCACCGGCTTTAGCATGATGTTTCTGATGTATGCACTGACGGCAGCCTATATCAGTGGTGCTGGCGAATTGCTGGCAACCAGTATCAGCCAATGGACTCAGCACTCATTTCCCACCTCACTCGGCGTGCTGCTGTTCACCCTGGTTGCCGGTGGCGTGGTCTGTATCGGAACCCACTCGGTCGATTTATTTAACCGTATCCTCTTCAGCGCCAAAATTATCTTCCTGATTGTGATGTTGGCATTGATGATGCCGCATATTGAAAAAACCAACTTATTGACGCTGCCATTGGAACAAGGGCTGGCTCTCTCGGCTATTCCAGTGATTTTCACTTCATTTGGTTTTCATGGCAGCGTACCAAGTATTGTCAATTATATGGGCGGCAATATTCGCAAACTGCGCTGGGTATTTATTATCGGCAGCGCCATTCCGCTAATTGCTTATATTTTCTGGCAATTGACCACGTTAGGCTCCATTTCCTCCCCGACTTTTATGGGTATTTTGGCGCAGCAAGCTGGGTTAAATGGGTTATTGCAAGCGGTGCGCGATGTGGTGGCCTCTCCCCATGTTGAGCTGGCGGTTCACTTGTTTGCCGATTTGGCGCTGGCAACCTCATTCCTCGGAGTGGCATTAGGGCTGTTTGACTATCTAGCAGACTTATTTAAACGCCGTAATTCAGTGCGCGGCCGCCTGCAAACCGGCGTCATTACCTTTGTGCCGCCGCTGCTGTTCGCGCTGTTTTATCCACGTGGCTTTATCATGGCGCTGGGCTTTGCCGCCGTCGCACTATCCGTGTTGGCATTAATTCTGCCCGCGATGCTGGCGTGGAAAGCACGTAAAATTCATCAGGGAAGTTATCGAGTCTGGGGCGGGAAACCGGCACTGGCCGCGGTATTTGCTTGTGGAGTTGTGGTCATTAGTATTCAGGTGGGAATTGTTACTGGCGCGCTACCTGCGGTTGGGTAAGTTTTCCCCGGTAATCAGTTTTAACCATACAACCATTAAGGCGTAGCGCGCTAAGTCAATCTGAGTGCGCCCAGCACGGCGTGAGACGCGCAGTAGCCAAACGCCCCGCAGCCATTGGGGCTACAGCAAGGCAGCAAACGAACTCACCCCGATGAGCTGACTTAAGTCAGTGATTCGGGTGAGTAAGTGCCGCTAACACTGCTGTAGCCTCAAGGGCACATGGGTATTAGAAGTTCAGGCCGGCACCAATATACACCCCATCCGCCAGGCGATTATCACGATGCCCTTCTTTACCTTCCATATTGATATAGCGATAACCAACATCAACAGTCAGTGGGCGGAAGACACTCCAGCGCACGCCACCGTTGGCTTCGCTGTAAGATTTCATGCCGCTAGTCAACTCTTCTGGGGCGAAATAGCCTTCACCGTATAAAGTGAATGACTTGTTGATTGGATAGGTTAAACCGCCGCCAATCGCAATCGCACCGCCATTGCTACCGTCTTCTGGTGACATATAAATGCCTTTCCCGCCGACAGTGACCATCATTGGGCCAACCGGTAAATTGAAGCCCAAGCCCATGCCATAGATATCTCCGTCATGGTCACTACGCGCCCAGTTACCACTGATAGCCAAGCCGCCAGTGTTAGTGCCAAGGCCGAATCCTAAGTTGGTGTAATGACGCCCGGTTTCGGCGTTAAAACTCACTGCACTGGCTGAACCCGCCACAAACAGCAAGCTGGCAGCGCCCGCAATTAAATGCTTCTTCATATTTTTCTCTCATTATTCGTGATGTCACCCATGAGCAAACTCTGGCTAACAGGTTTTTCCTGTACCGAGTTTAACCGAAAAAAAGCCCATAAACACACGGAAAAAACGATTAAATACCACAGTATTTCAAATGATTGTAAATAGTTATGCAATTTATATGTCTTATGTTGGCGATAGTAACGATAAGGCGTGCCTATTTGCTGAATCGCGGCAATAAGGCTACAACTAGTGTGGAGATCAAAGAATAAATCCCTGATGTTGTTTAAGTTATTATCTTGTCAATCAGGCTTTTGGCGCGATGTAATGCTTTAAAACACCCGAAAACGCAATCAATTCAACAGCTATACTGGAGAAAATGATGAGCAAAAAGAAAGGATTAACGACCGCAGCTGGTGCTCCCGTTGTTGATAATAATAATGTTGTTACTGCAGGCCGACGTGGCCCGATGTTACTGCAAGACGTGTGGTTCCTGGAAAAACTAGCCCATTTCGACCGCGAAGTTATCCCTGAGCGCCGCATGCATGCTAAAGGTTCTGGTGCTTACGGTACGTTTACCGTGACTCACGATATTACCCGATACACACGAGCAAAAATTTTCTCCGAGATTGGTAAGCAAACTGAAATGTTTGTCCGCTTCTCAACCGTTGCTGGCGAACGTGGTGCTGCCGATGCTGAACGTGATATTCGTGGTTTCGCCATGAAATATTACACCGAAGAAGGTAACTGGGATTTAGTCGGTAATGACACGCCAGTGTTTTATTTACGTGACCCGCTGAAGTTCCCCGACTTAAACCACGTAGTAAAACGCGACCCACGCACCAACCTGCGTAACCCAATTTATAAGTGGGATTTCTTCTCCCAGCTACCAGAATCGCTACACCAGCTCACCATCGATTTCAGTGACCGCGGCCTGCCAAAATCTTATCGCCACATGCACGGATTCGGCAGTCATACCTTCAGTTTTATCAATGCCAACAATGAGCGTTTCTGGGTTAAATTCCATTTCCGCTGCCAACAAGGCATTGAAAATCTTATGGATGATGAAGCTGAAAAACTGGTTGGCACAGACAGAGAAAGTTCACAGCGTGATTTGTACGAAGCTATCGAACGTGGTGACTTCCCGCGTTGGAATCTACAGATTCAGATAATGCCAGAGCATGAAGCATCACAAACGCCTTATAATCCGTTTGACCTAACCAAGGTGTGGCCGCACGGCGATTACCCATTAATTGATGTGGGTTTCTTCGAGTTAAACCGTAACCCGGAAAACTACTTCGCCGAAGTTGAGCAAGCCTCATTTAACCCCGCCAACGTGGTTCCGGGGGTGAGTTTCTCTCCTGACCGTATGCTGCAAGGCCGTCTGTTCTCCTACGGCGATGCTGCACGTTATCGTTTGGGGGTTAACCATCATCAGATCCCGGTGAACAGTGCTAAATGTCCATTCCACAATTATCATCGCGACGGCGCAATGCGCGTTGATGGTAACAGTGGCAATACCGCGACTTACGAACCAAACAGTTTTGGTTTGTTCCAGGAACAACCTGATTTCAGCGAACCGCCATTAACACTGGAAGGGGCGGCAGATCACTGGAATCACCGCGAAGATGAAGATTACTTCTCACAACCACGGGCGCTATTCAACCTGCTCAGTGCAGAAGAACATCAACGGATGTTTGCCCGTATTGCCGGTGAACTATCTCAAGTTCCGGAAGAGATCCAACGTCGTCAAGTAGAGCTGTTTACCAAGGTTCATCCTGATTACGGTAATGGCGTGAAGAAAGCGCTGGGATTAAATTAAGACGTTTATAAAAAACCCCTCGCTTGAGGGGTTTTTATTTTGCTGTTTTTAAATGGAGTTCATTTTTAACAGACTCAGCCACCAACCGCCGCGAAACCTTAATTCCGCCGTTTTTCAGTTCATCAGGTAAACGATAAAAAGCCAGCGGGCGCTGGAATACAGCTAATTGCGGCCTAAGCCAATCGGCTAGCGTTGCTTCATCCAGCATGCTATTGGTATCAATCACGGCGACCGGACGATGACCAAATTCTGGGTCGGGGACAGGCACTATAAAAGCTTGCTGTATACCGGGATATTGCAGCAAAATCCGCTCGATATCTTCGGGTTGGATACCCTCGCCACCACTGAAAAAGACATTATCCAGCCGCCCAAGAATCCGCAGCTCATCTTGTTGCCACATGCCGCGATCACGGGTGTGGAACCAGCCATCACTGTCGGTCAGCGGCTGTAGCTGGCCTTGTCGCCAATACCCAGCAGCCAAACAATCGGCTTTGACCCAGACTTCCTCTGCAACCAGCTTCACTTGCCGCCCCGCAAGAGCGATACCGACACCGGGTAAGCCGTCGGCCCGCTTGGCACAAACTGTCGAGGCGGCTTCAGTCAAACCATAGCCACACCAACAGCGAATACCACGAGCCTCTGCTTGCTCGGTCAGTGCGGTTGGAATACTCGCCCCCCCCAGCAGCACCTCTTGCAAGCTAAGCTTACTGTCGGCCCCCTCTAACAGACGCCAAAGTTGGGTCGGCACCAGTGAGGCATGGCTGCATCCGGCTAAGGCATCGGATAAGTTCATACCGGTTTGCACCACCAAAGTGGCTCCGACACTTAACCAGCGCCAGACAATGCCCTGCCCCGAAACATGAAATAGCGGTAACGAGAGTAACCAACTGTCTTTCGCTGTGAAATGCATTAACTGCAATACGCCCTCTCCACTGGCCAGATGGGCCGCCAGAGTATGGACCGCCGCCTTGGGCAAACCCGAAGAGCCAGAGGTTAATGTCATGGTCGCCAGCCGCTGGCTATCCCATGGCACCACTTTAGGCGCGAAATTCTCGGCACTGAGATGTAGCGGAAGAAAGGTTAATGGCGCAGGTAATGGATCAGCCAGATTCAGCATAAAATCAATATCAAGCTGTGGCAGCAGTGAGGTTAACAACGCCTCGGGCAATTGAGGATTGAGGGGTAAAATGCGCGCCGCACATTGCAACCCGGCCAGATAGGCCAGCAGCAATGAATAACTGTTTTTACCCCGCAGCACGATAGCGCTGCCGGGCGTTACGCCTTGCTGCTGAAAACTACCGGCCAGATTATCAATATCCGTGGCGAACTGTTGCCAATTGATCAGTTGCGATCCCACACGGAGCGCGACTGTCTGAGGCCGCTGATTGGCCCAATGTTGCCAGGGCCAGTCGGTTAGCTGTGCCATAACACATCCAGTTGGTCCAGGGTTACTAACGGCAAACTGCTCTCAGGCCATGGGCGTATTAATTGCGCTTGCATCAAATCCAGTGTATCCAACCCCGGAACCGTTGCCGGTGTCAGCCAGTTCGCTAACCGCGCTAATTGGGTCAACCCCAGACTCGACTCAATACTGGAGCTGATAACCGCCACCAACCCGGCCTGATGGGCTTGCTGCACCAGCTGTTGGCAACGTGCGATGCTGCCCACGAGCGTCGGTTTGATGACTATCGCGGCGACGCCCGGCTCGGCTTCCACCTGAAAATCAGCCTCGCGAACACTTTCGTCCCAAGCGATGGCAATCCCGGTGTCACGAGCAAACTCGCGGGATTCAGCCCGGGTTTTGCACGGCTCTTCCAGAAATGCGATGCGCGAACGCAGTTCAGGATTCACATATTTGGCAAATCCATCGGCCTTTGCTCTGGTCCAACTGCGATTAGCATCCAGCCGCAGTGTTAAGTCAGGTAAGGCTTCTAACAGCACATTGACCACCATACCGTCACGCACCGCTTCATACAGCCCGACCTTCACCTTGGCAACCTTCTCACCGGGCAGCGCCTGAAGCACGGCGAACAACTCGTCAGGATCGCCACTACAAAGTGGCGCTTTGCGGTAATCGGCGGTCATTGGCAAAGATTGCTCAAGCTCTGCTTGCGCGCAACTGAGGCCAAAAGCCACCGAAGGCAGCGTGCCGAGTGAGAGTTCCTCACCCTTGACCCAGTTTTGTAGCCACTGAGTGGCCGCCGTTTGCGCCTGATCCAAGGTTTCCTGACTGAACTCCGGCAGGGGAGCAATTTCCCCCCAGCCGGTTTGCTCGCCTTGCTGCAACTTCACCAATAACCCATCACGACTTTTCAGCCGTTGATGACGCAGGATCACCCCGGCATCCATCGGGATGCTATAGCGGTAAAGTGTGGCCGCGCGCATTATGGATTACGCTTGAATTTGCTGAAGTCTGGCTGGCGTTTTTCATTGAATGCATTACGCCCTTCCTGGCCTTCATCTGTCATATAGAACAGCATAGTGGCATTGCCCGCCAACTCTTGCAGACCCGCCTGACCGTCGCAGTCAGCATTCAGCGCGGCTTTGAGGCAACGCAATGCCATTGGGCTGTTTTGCAGCATTTCGCGACACCAGCGTACCGTCTCTTTTTCTAACTCAGCAAGCGGTACCACGGTATTGACCAGTCCCATATCCAGTGCTTGTTTAGCATCATATTGGCGGCACAGGAACCAGATTTCACGCGCTTTCTTCTGACCCACAATCCGCGCCATATAAGCCGCGCCCCAGCCACCATCGAATGAACCGACTTTAGGGCCGGTTTGGCCGAAAATGGCATTATCAGCGGCCACGGTAAGGTCACACATCATATGCAATACATGGCCGCCACCAATAGAATAGCCAGCAACCATTGCCACAACGGGTTTTGGACAGGTGCGGATCTGGCGTTGGAAATCCAGAACATTCAGGTGATGAACACCACTGTTATCTTGATAGCCGCCGTAATCACCACGGACTTTCTGATCGCCGCCAGAGCAGAAGGCTTTTTCACCTTCACCGGTCAGAATGATCACTCCGATATTGTCATCATAGCGAGCATCAGCCAGCGCCTGAATCATCTCTTTAACCGTTAACGGACGGAATGCATTACGCACATGTGGACGGTTAATGGTGATTTTGGCAATCCCATCGCTGGATTTGTGATAACGAATATCTTCAAACCCGGCGGAGCAATCCTGCCACTCGATGGCGGCGTACAGTTGTTCTTCGCTCGGATACAGCATAATAAGCATTCCTTTAACGGGAGAGGGACAAAAACGAAAGTACCTGCGCGGCAAAAGCGCCGGGATTTGCCCGGTGCGCATTGTGCCCAGCGCGGGCCAGTGTGCGTAATGGCAGCTGATATTGATGAGCCAATTGCTGGAATTTACTATCTTTTGCGCCACATAAATAAGTATAAGGGACATTAAGTCGCTGTAAGGCTGGTAATAGCCAAGGCTGATGCCCAAGGGAGGTGGCTTCCAGCATATCGGCCACCGCCGGGCCATGGTTAGCGGCGCGCAATAACACCAATTGTTCCCGTTGCTGCGCATCTAAATCGGCAAACACATCCTGCTGATACCAATCTGCCAACACTTGTGGCAAAGGTTCGTGACGAAAACGTTGTGCCCATTGACGGTCTTGCTGTAACCGCTGAGCCCGTAATTCATCACTTTCCAACCCGAGGTTTCCCCCTTCGACCAATAACCCCTGCATACCGCGATGGCTACCATAACAAGCATGATACATCGCGATTCTGCCGCCTAAAGAGTAGCCTGCCAGCCAATATTCGCGAATGCCGTTAGCCTGCAATGTTTGTGCTAACTGGCGGCTGATATCAGCAAAGCCGCTGGTGGTCAGAGTGGCAGAGTTACCGTGGCCCGGCAGATCAACCAGCAGTGAGGGATAATCACCACACAATTCTGCTACCGGCAGCCAATCCTGACCGCTGCCCAATAAACCATGCAGCCAGACCAGCCATGGCCCGCTATGTTGCTGCGCAGAGGATTGCGGGTGTGGATCGAGTTTACGGCAAGCCAGTGTCATAGTTGGGCCACCTGTTGCACCAGTTGTTGCAGCGTTTCTGCCCCTTGGCTTGGCGGTACCACGATTTCAATCAGTGTCACACCGCCGTGTAGCCAACATTGTTCTATCTGCTGTTGCAGCATCAACATGCTCTCTGGCCGGGCATAACCTAAGCCAAACATAGCAGCGGCATGTTCAAAATTCACATTTTGCGGCATGCAGTAAAAGCGTTGGCGGTCTGCTTCTGGGGTCGGCAACAGAGAGAAAATCTGCCCGCCATTATTGTTCATCACCAGCAGCACGGTCGGCGCTGAACTTTGGCGCAATAATGCCAGGGCATTAAGATCATATAGAGCCGATAAATCCCCGACAATCGCCAGTGTCGGCTTAGCAGTGGCTCGCTGAACACCGGCTGCAGTCGATAACAGACCATCAATACCGCTGGCCCCGCGGTTACTGTAAACCGGATAGCCCACCGGTAATTGCCCCAGAGCGTCAATCAAGCGAACAATCAAACTGTTACCGACAAAAAGCTGGCCATTATCCGGCAATAATTCGACAAGTTGATGCGCTACTGCCGCCTCACTGAATTGGTCGTTCAATGTTTGTGCCACCAGGGCATGGGCATTTTCAGACCACAGAACAAGCTCGGTCGCCCACGGAGTACGGCGCTGTGCCGGGTGCTGTTCCAGCCACTCATTTACTGGCGAAATAATTCTACGCCCCCGATGATTAGCCGGATCAAGGCGGCCCGGTAATGAATCCACCAGCCAATACTCCTGCGGCTGACACTGCTCTTGCCATTGCAACAGGCGCTTACCGGTCAGGCTGCTACCAAACTGCAACACTATCTGTGCCTGTGCCAGAACACGCTGAGCGCCCGGATGCTCGAGCCACAAATCAGCGCAAGGTAAGGGCTGGCCGGTTTGTGAGAGCACATCGCCAATCAATGGCCAGCCCAACAGTTGCGCCCATTCAGCCAGTTGGCTCCCCTCTTCGGCACTCATCCGACCGGCAATGACGACACCGCGTTTTTGACGCCAGGAGAACCAATCGGCTTGTTGTATATGGGGTAAATTGCGGGACTGACGTAACCACGGATGGCAATCTTGCCACCAGTCACCGAGGCTGGCAGACCAATCAGCATAAAGTTGGTCATCACCGCCATAGAGCGGCTCCGCAAATGGGCAGTTAACATGCAGGCCGCCATGATGTAATTGCGCCATGGCACTGTCGAGGGTCGACACCAACCAGCTGGCTGGAATATCGGGGGTGGGACGCGGCAAATTAAGTGTGACAGTGGGATGGCTGGCAAACAGCCCTGATTGTCGAATGGCCTGATTCGCCCCGCAATCAATTAATTCCGGCGGGCGGTCAGCGGTCAGTAATATCAAGCGCTCACCCGTCAGTCCGGCCTCAATTAAGGCCGGATAGAGATTGGCAGCAGCAGTGCCGGAAGTGACAATCACCGCCACCGGCTCAGTGGAGGCTTTCGCCAGCCCCAAAGCCAGATGCCCTAAGCCACGCTCATCAAAATGGGTATGACAAACCAGTGACGGGTTCGCGGCAGCCGCCAAAGTTAAGGGTGTTGAACGGGAACCCGGAGCAATACAGATATGACGTACACCGTGGCGAGTTAACGCCTCCAGTAGTAATGCCGCCCAACGACGGTTAAAAACGCTTGTCGACATGGTTCGCCCAAAAGTCAGTTAACAGACACTGCGATCCCGATAATCAGCACGAGGAACAAAATTGTCCTCTGAAAAATCCCGGAGTGACTGATTAAAGGTTAAATTTTTACCGATCTATACAACATAAGTGGCTTACATTTGCCGAGTTGTGACCTTTTTTGACAGTTTACACCTGCCGCATGGGAGCCACAATCCGTCCACATAACTGGTGCGGTTAATTACCGCATTTTATGAATTATTATTTTGCTGTTGCTGAGTGAGCAACGTTCGCAAACCAGCCGATTTATTATTAATTTCATGCCACTCTTGCTCGGCATCAGAACCCGCAACGATACCTGCACCGGCATACAGATGGAGCAATTGCTCCTCCACCCATGCTGAACGCAGAGTGACACTGAATTCACTCTGTTTCTGTGAAAGATATCCCGCCGAACCGGCATACCAGCCGCGAGAAAAAGGTTCATTTTCTGCAATAAACTGCCGGGCAATATTGCGCGGTAAACCCGCTACCGCTGCGGTTGGCTGGAGCCGTTGTAAGCAATCAGTATCACTGGTTCGATGAAGTTCGGCATGAATGCGACGGCGTAAATGCTGGACTTTACGCAACCTGATAACTTCCGGCGGCATCACATCCACCGCGACAACTCCACCTTGTAAACGCTGACAAATATCATCAACTACCAGTAAGTTTTCCCGCTGATTTTTTTCATCATTCATCAGCCAATGAGCCAGTTCGCTGGCTTGCGCGGCATCATCGTCATTTGACACCGTACCCGCCAATGCTTCGGTTTCCAGATGGCAAAGTTGGCGCAGATACAGGCGCTCCGGGCTGGAGCCGAGGAATGCCCGCGTTGCATCAAAGCGCAACATATAATGGAAACAATGGTGATTAACCTGACGGCTGGCGGCCATAAAAGCGGTGCAAGAGAGCGGTTTATTCAGCCTTAAACGAGTGGCTCGCGCCAACACCACCTTTTCCATCTTTTGCTGTTCAATGCAGCCCAGAGCTTGCTGAATCAGGCTGCTCCATTGCGGATATTCCGGCATATGGCTGGCATGCTCAATCACCTGGTCCAGCACCGGGAGCGGTTTGGCGGCAACCAGTTGATCAATAAAGGTGATGGCGAGTAACGCCTCTTGCTGTAGGGAAAAGTCGCTAACCAGATTGAGTGTCAAATGGGTGTTATTACCGCGACGTAAAATTTCAATACGGGGCAAAAACAGGAAGCTGGTTTGCGTGGGTTGAACATTATCGGGATTATCAGTTGTGGGCGCGGCAACACTCACGGGTTCAAATGCATTCAGCCCCCAAACTCGCAGCCCGCTGACCGCGTGGTGCTGCTGGATAAACTGATCTGCCGATTGTACATCATTAAACTGGCGGGTTTGACCACAGACAGCGGCTTCTTCATAACCATCACGATGATGCCAATAGAATTGCGGGAAATGGCACTGAGCCGCCAGCCACTCCAGCAATTGGCTCCCCACTTGCCCCGGCGCGGGCAAGATAATTTGCCGAATACCGGCCTGGTCAGGGAAACCGGCGCGCAGCTTTTGCCGTAATTCGCCCAACAAACCAGAAAGTTGCTTCACGACCACCTCGGCAAATCAACAGAAAGAGTGGGATTATACGGGCCATGAATAATAAAAAAAGTCAGATTGAAAAGTTATTGTTCGTTATCACACTAATATTTGATATCGGTAGCTATCCTTACCTCTTAATAGGGTGAAAAGGCAGGAATACACCTACCTTTTACATGGATTTAAGGGGCTTGGCGGGTACGAGAGGTCACTTAGCGGCGAGCCAATAATAAGCCCACGACCAACCCCACCGTTGCGCCAATCCCCACACTGCACCAAGGTTTTTCGCGCACATAATCATCGGTACAGCACGCGAGCGCTTTCGCCCGTTTGATATAGCATTCACTGCGGCCACTCAAACGGTATTGAACCTCCTTTAATGCTTTCTCCGCCCGTGCTTTGATTTCCTGATAACTTTCATCGGCAGCATCGCCAGAAGCCCGCAACACCTCTTCTAGCGTATCAGTCAGCATAGTCAGATCGTCATCCAGTGAGGTTTGCTGTTCTTTATCTCGGTTCATATGCGTTCTCCATGATTAAAAAAGATCATCCTGTAAGGATAGTCTATCTGAGGAGCGGTGGGGATGATTTGGGTGGATGATGAGTTTGTGGGTTAGGTGAGCCGTTTTGGCTGTTAGAGTTTCACAGCTCACTCTACCCTCCATCCTTGTCGGCAATATTCCTGATGGCGCTCAACGTCAAAACCATGAATAAAAAGATCCAAGATCTGGGGTTCAGTGCATCTTATGCCCCTTTGGCGGCTGGGGCATCTGAGGAGAGGTGGCCACTAATCACATGTCAACCGAAACGGATCACCCAGCACAAATCAACCATAAACACTACATGCCCCCTGCTCTGCGCCGGTAAATCTCTCACGCAGCGCGCCAAATAACTCTCGGCCTGACCCCACGTGGAACGCTGAGATATCCGGCATTTCCGGGTGGCGGCTTGCTAATTCGGCTTCATCCACCAGCAGTGAAAGCTCACCACTAACACCATCCACCCGCACCCGATCACCATTACGGATTTTTGCCAGTAAACCGCCACAATAAGCTTCTGGAGTCACATGAATCGCTGATGGTACCTTACCCGATGCGCCGGACAGACGACCATCAGTCACCAGTGCTACCTTAAAACCACGATCCAATAACACCCCCAGTGGTGGCATCAATTTATGCAGCTCCGGCATACCAATAGCCCGCGGCCCTTGATAGCGCACCACCACCACGCAGTCCCGGTCCAGTGCACCGGATTCAAATGCTGGCCCGACGTCATGTTGACTTTCAAATACCACTGCTGGCCCTTCGATAATTTGATGGTCATGCGGCACTGCCGAGGTTTTCATCACCGCTCGCCCCAGATTGCCACTTAATACTTTGGTGCCTCCATGTGGCGAGAACGGCTGAGCTAAACAGGCAATCACTTGGTCATCCAACGACTGCGCAGGCCCACTACGCCATTGCAGTTCGTCGTTTTCCAAATAGGGCTCCTGGGTATAACGTTGCAGGCCAAATCCCGCCACGGTATGCACATCTTCATGCAGTAAACCGCCTTGCAGTAATTCTCTTACCAGCAAGGCCACCCCACCGGCAGCCTGAAAATAATTAATATCAGCCGGGCCATTGGGATAAATCCGGCATAGCTGAGGAATCACTTCCGATAGCTCGGAGAAATCATCCCAATCAATCATAATGCCAGCGGCGCGTGCCATTGCCACCAAATGCATGGTGTGATTAGTCGAACCACCGGTTGCCAGCAAGGCCACGATGCCATTGACCACCACTTTTTCGTCCACCAACTGACCAATAGGCAGATAGTTGCCACTGATTTGTGTCAGGCGAGTGACCTGACGAGCCGCCGCCGCAGTTAAAGCATCACGCAGTGGCGTGTTAGGCTGGATAAATGAAGAGCCGGGCAAGTGCAGCCCCATCACTTCCATCACCATCTGATTCGAATTGGCAGTGCCGTAAAATGTACAAGTTCCGGCACTGTGATAAGAGGCTGCCTCGGCTTCTAATAGCGCATGCCGGTCAACTTTCCCTTCAGCGTAGAGTTGCCGCACCCGCACTTTTTCTTTATTGGATAAGCCGCTGCTCATCGGCCCGGCGGGAACGAAAACCGCCGGTAAGTGACCGAATGACAAAGCAGCCATCAGTAACCCCGGCACGATTTTGTCACACACCCCAAGATATAAAGCGCCATCGAACATATTGTGTGATAGGCCGATAGCCGCTGACATGGCAATCACATCGCGGCTCATCAGCGACAGTTCCATACCATCTTGCCCTTGCGTTACCCCATCACACATGGCGGGAACCCCGCCAGCCACCTGCCCGACCGCCCCCACGTTATGCAGCGCCTCTTTCAACTGTTGCGGATAATGTTCATACGGCTGATGGGCAGACAGCATATCGTTATAGGAAGTAATAATGGCAATGTCACTGCGCACCATATTTTTCAGTGCGGCTTTATCGTCAGGTTGGCAAGCAGCAAAACCATGAGCCAGATTGCCGCAAGCCAGTTGCGAACGGTGAACCGTGTTTTCTTTTGCCGCACTGATTCGCTGTAGATAAGCCGTACGAGTCGCCGCAGACCGCGCAATAATACGCTGCGTAACACGAATGAGAGTCGGGTTCATCGCCATTCCTTATTCACTCAAGGGAGTCAAAAGTTCGATACTGCCCGCAGGAAGACCGATAAAGTCGGCCAATACTTGCAACAGTAAATTGTGATCATCTAAATGTGGCGCGCCAGAAACGTTCACGCTGCCAATAATTCCGGCCTGTTTAATCTGTAGCGGGAACCCGCCACCTAGCGCGGCATAATCGCGCGAACTGACGCCATAGCGCGCCTCAAGTGAGGTCTGCCGCTGTTGCAGCATTAACCCGGCGGCATAGGAACTGGTGCCCAATAACGCCACAACATTGCGTTTGCGCCGCAACCAATCACGGTTTTCAGCACTGGTGCCGGGCATGGCGTAGCTAAATAAAGTCTGCCCATTCACCGTGATATTGATAGCCAGCGCCACACCTTGTTGCTCGGCCTGATGCTTTATTTTTTCACCTAACAACCAAGCAGTTTCATGATTGAAATGCGTCAGTTGCAACAGCTGTTGATGCTGGTGGCTGTGGGCGAGTTGCTGCGATAAATTCATGAGTTTCTCCGATGATAGTCAGCGGGCGGCATGGCTATTTCAGCGGATGCCGCCGACCGACTTAAGCGCGTTTTGCCTTGGCTAAGTCTTTGTCAGCAAGCCCCTTGGCGGTGACTTCAACATCACACTCCTTCGGCAGACTCAAGGTAATCAGCCCAGCGATAATCAAGGAACCGGCTAGCATACAAACCGCCGCGCTTTGGCCGTAGAAGAAGATCATCACACCGACCAGATATGGGCCGCAGAAACCGCCCAAATTACCTAACCCGTTAATCACACCACGCGCCCCACCCGCCACTTCCGGCACGGCAATACGCCCAGGAATAGACCAGAATGGACTGGTCGCGGCTTTCAGGAAGAAACCACACACCACCAATGCCAAATAAGAGATCAATACGTTGTGACGGAAAATAACCGATGTCACCAGACCGGCAGCAAAGCAGAACAGGGAAATCATAATTAACAGGCGGCGTTTACCGGTTTTATCCGCGAGCGCAGAGATGACATAAATACCGGCGGTAGTGGCGATAAAAGGCAGAATGGCCAGAATGCCGACAGAGGCCATATTGCCGCCAGTAAGATTTTTCAGGATAGTGGGTAACCATAAGGTGTAGCCATAATCCCCGGTCTGATAAAAGAAGTTTAGCGCGACCAGTTTCATCAAACCTTTATTCAGGAAGACAGCTTTTAGCGGTGCATTAGTCACTGGCGCATCCAGCTTGCGCTCAGCACGTTCCCGAGCCAGCTCGGTGACCAGATAATCGCGCTCTTTTGCTGATAGCCATTTGGCCTCTTCTGGCCGGTCACTGATAACAAACCACCACATCACCAGCACCACGGCTGACAGCGAGCCTTCCAGGAAGAACAGCCAACGCCAATCTAGCGCATTGATGATAAAACCGGATAGCGGTGCGGTGAACATGCCGCCGATGGGGGCAAACATCATCACGAAAGCATTGGCGCGGCCAATTTCACGTTCCGGGAACCAGTTGCTGACCATGGTCAACACCACCGGTAACATGCCGCCCTCGGAAACCCCCAGCACAAAGCGCAGGAATAACAGTTGATAATGGTTAGTGACAAAGCCCGTCAAGATAGAAACGACGGCCCAAACCATAAGAGAGTAAGCAATAAATTTTCTGCCGCTGCCATGAACAGCAATACGGCCACCCGGTACTTGTAAAAATAAATAGCCAATAAAGAAAATACCGCCCGCTAAACCGGCCATTTGGCTGGTAATAGCCAGATCACTTTCCATACCGCCCGGTAGTGCAAAACTAATATTAACCCGGTCCATAAAAGAAATAATACAAGCAATCATTATTGGAACAATAACGCGAAACCAACGGGCATTAGGGATCTTACTGTCCATATATATACGCCTTATGATAATAGCAAAGGATTACCCTGCACCACGAATAAAGGTGCAGGATAGGGCGAAAGCAAATAAGGGATATTTGCTACTGTTAATTAAAATTCACAAAATATTTTTATTATTACTAATATTTAGTTTATTTATAGATGATTGCAGTTGGCGCTGTTTTACCGGAGAAATGGGCTAGAATATTTGAGAAGACAATATCGCTCATTTGAATTCGAGTTTCAGTCGTAGCACTGGCAATATGCGGCAGCAATACAACATTATCCATATCAATCAAGGCTTGTGGCACATTAGGCTCATCTGCAAATACATCTAAACCAGCACCACCAATCTCTTGCTGCTGTAATGCGTGAATTAAGTCATCCTGATTAACCATGCTGCCACGCGCAATATTGATCAGTAGTGCATGATTTGGCATAGCCGCAAAAGTGGTTTTATTCACCAGACCGGCACTGTCTTTCCCACCCGAGATAGCCACCACCAAAATATCACTTTGTTTGGCAAGAGTGATTAAGTCCGGCACATATTGGTATGGCAGGCTCTCGATATGTACAGTGTCGGTATAAGCAATTGGCATATCGAAACCCGCGGCACGGCGGGCAATGGCCTGACCAATCCGCCCCATACCAAAGATACCCAGACGTTTACCCGTCACTTTAGCGGATAATGGCAGGCTGCTATGTGGCCACTGCCCGGCACGCAGGAATTTATCGGCCTGGCATAAACGGCGCGAGGTAGCAATAATCAGCCCCAACGCAGTGTCAGCCACATCGTCAGTCAATACTCCCGGTGTCGTGGTCACAATGATATTACGCTCACGAGTCATATCCAGATCCACTGCATCCGTGCCCACCCCAAATATTGAGATAATCTGCACTTCAGGTAATAACGCCAGCACCTCGTTGGTCACACCAATATCACCGCGGGTCACAATACCTTTAATATTCTTGCCCTGCTCTGCTAGAAATTCAGCTGGATCAGTCACCTGGAAGAGTTTATGAACAGTAAAATTTTGTTCCAGCTTCTCAGTTAAATAGTCCATTACCGGGGCGATAATCAATACGGCTTGTTTGCTGTTTTTCATTACGAGTACCTGATCATGTCAATAAATCAAAAAACCAGAATGGCGGCAGGTAATCATTGGATGATTGAGCCATTCAGCGAATGTGGTTATGAGACCTGTTTTCAATGTTTTATTTTGTGATGTGGGTCACTGTAAATCATGTTAAGAAAACATGTTACCGGTAACGTGATCGACCTATCATTGCTTATGCTGAATTGTTTCAGCCAATCAAATAGGCGTTAATGATTTATGTAACTCATTAATTAAAATGTTATCGGTTGGCGCTATTTGTTATGGCGGGAAATACAATTATGCTTGGGTCATTAGCGGGGAAAGCCACTGCCATCGAAGAACACAATGGCAGTTTTTGGCAGTAGACCGGCCTTTTAACAACGGCGTAAAGGTTAAATAGTTCCGCCGAGTGAAATACGATAATGGAGATCAACTTGTTCAATTGTAGGGATTTTTTTGATTTTCTTAATCAAGATTTCCGCTGCGACTTTGCCCATTTCAAAACGTGGCGTGGTGACACTGGCCAGCACCGGTGTCGTCGCCTGACCAATATCCAACCCATGGAAACCGGAAATTGCCATTTCCGCTGGCACCGCCATACCCAGTTTTAAGCATTCTTGTAACACGCCCACAGCCATATCATCATTGGTACAAAAAATAGCATCGACCTGCGGATACATTTGTCGTGCCAATGCCAACATGCCAGCACCAATAGAGACTGACGAAACTTTATTTGGGGTAATGTGCAAAGGCGAGAATCCAGCATCACTCATCGCTTGGCTATATCCTTGATAACGCTTGCGATCTCGCACATCGGACATCGAGCCAAAATAGACAATATTCTGCTTACCACTGGCCAACAGTGTTGCCGTCATATCATAGGCGGCCTGATAATTATTAAAACCCACAGTAATTCGATTGGATTGTGGCTCCAGATCCATTACCTGTGCCACGGGAAGTTCCGAAGCATTCAAATACTTATCAGCACGTAAGGTATGTTCAGAGTCAGTCAGGATCAGCCCTGAAATCTGGCAGGAGAGTAGATTGATTATCTGCTCCTCTTCACGTTCTTTATTGTAGTTATAGTTAACGACTAACGTTTGATAGCCGCTCGCCGCAGTGACCGATTCAATACCCGCCAGTAAATCAGAGAAAATCTGGTTATTAAACGATGGTACCAAGATACCAATGCGCGGGCTTTTTTGATTAAGGCTAGTTTCCCCATCAGAATCAACGCTGTAATTTACTTCAGCCATCACCTGAGCAATACGCTCACCGGTTTCCGGAGCCACTTTTTCCGGCGTGCGTAAGTAGCGGCTGACGGTCATTTTAGTTACACCGGCTAGCAACGCGATATCCTGTAACGTAACACGCTGGTTTTTCATGGCTTATACCTGGCAGTCGGGTGCGGGAAGAGTGAAAATGATTATGCACTGTTAGTACGGATAATGAAAAGCATGTTACGGGTTAAAAATGCCATAACAACCATGCTGGATATTATTAAGTTAGTTTATTATCAATATGTTAATTCTATATCTAGCCCTAAAATGGTCAAGACTTTGGCTGATAGACCGATTTCGTCGTCATCAAGGCGATGTCGCTCACGTAAGTGGTAACAGCTTGTCGTAACATGATTTAAAGTGATCTGCATCACAGTTTACTAAGACGGAAAACGGTTTGATAGGCACATGTTTTCATGTCCACCACTTTATAGATTTTCATATTACTGACAGTTAAGTTATTACTGTATTAATTCGGCAGTAATCCGGCAATGATTTTTATTTTATATGTCGCTTAATTCGCGTCATCAGGAATTCATTATGAAGAATTTATTTTCGTTAGAAAAACGCAAAGTATTAATTACCGGTTCTGCACAAGGTATCGGATTCTTATTAGCAAAAGGCCTGGCCGAATTTGGTGCGGAAATCATTATCAATGATATTACCGCGGAACGTGCAGAGAAAGCAGTTGCTGAATTACGTGCCAGTGGTTTTATTGCTCATGCTGCCGCATTTAATGTGACTGACCACGATGCAGTTAATGATGCTATTGCACAAATAGAAAACAACATTGGTGCTATTGATATCTTAATTAATAATGCCGGTATTCAGCGTCGCCATGCTTTTACTGAATTCCCGGAAAAAGATTGGGACGATGTTATTGCAGTCAACCAAAAATCCGTATTTTTGGTTTCACAAGCAGTGTCCCGCTATATGGTCAAACGTCAACGCGGCAAGATTATCAATATTTGCTCAATGCAGAGTGAATTAGGCCGCGACACTATCACGCCATATGCCGCCTCTAAAGGAGCAGTCAAGATGCTGACGCGCGGCATGTGTGTCGAACTGGCCAGATACAACATTCAGGTCAATGGTATTGCTCCTGGCTATTTCAAAACGGAGATGACAAAAGCACTGGTCGATGACCAAGCCTTCACCGATTGGTTGTGCAAACGTACCCCAGCAGCTCGTTGGGGTGATCCGGAAGAGTTGATTGGTGCCGCAGTGTACCTGTCTTCCAAAGCTTCTGATTTTGTTAATGGTCACCTGTTATTTGTTGATGGTGGCATGTTGGTCGCTGTTTAATCTTCGCCATTGACGTTGCGAAGCGTTAACCCATTAACGAATTACCGAGGGAAGTTATGTCCGGTAAATGCATTATTGTCATGGGCGTTTCCGGCACCGGTAAATCCTGTGTCGGCCAAGCATTGGCGCAAGCGCTAAGTGCCAAATTTATAGACGGCGATGACTTGCATCCTCGCGCTAATATCCAAAAAATGGCGTCAGGTCAGCCTCTTAATGATCAAGACCGTGCCCCTTGGCTCGAGCGACTAAGTGACGTGGCCTATAGCCTGCAACAAAAAAATGAAGTGGGTTTCTTAGTGTGTTCAGCCTTGAAAAAACAGTATCGCGACCGCCTGCGTGAAGGTAATCAGGGGGTATGTTTTCTGTGGTTGACCGGTGATTATGATTTGGTATTGCACAGGATGCAGCAACGGGCTGGGCATTTTATGCCGGAGAGCCTGTTAAAAAGCCAGTTCGCAACACTGGAAACCCCAGATGCCCGCGAGCCAGACGTGATTGCCATCGATATCTCGCCCGATGTTGCCGGTGTTGTTGAACACTGCATTGCCGCGCTAGAGCAAGAGAGCAACGTGAGCCATTGTGCTTAAGCACTCTCGGCATAATGCCGACCTAAGAATTTAGGAATTGTTATGATACTTGATGAACTGAAAAATGCGGTGAATAACCCACTCTATCCAGATGCTATCCGCCGCACACTGGCTGCGATCGCTAATATGGATTTAGCTAATCTACCGGCGGGCGAACAAGAAATTGAAGGCCGCGAGATTTACCTGAATCATATTATTGCCAGCAGCAAGCCACTCTATGAACAAGCCCCTGAATTGCATCGTTACTACATTGATATTCATATTCTACTGGAAGGCAGCGAAGTGATTGGAGCGTCGCCCTCAACTCAGGGCCAGCGCCCAACAATGGATTTTGATACTGAGCGCGACTACGGCTTGTTTGAAGGGATCACCACGGAAACCTTGTTAACACTGGCTCCCGGTGATATCGCCATATTGTTCCCTGGCGAGTTGCATCGCCCAATGGGGACATTGACCGAGGTCGCCCCACTACGCAAAATAGTGGTTAAGGTTGCGAATCATCTGCTGTAATGTGACTTTGCTAAGGTTTTATCCAGCAAGCAATGGTGTCTTTCATCACCGCCAGACGTTTTTCTAATGCCTCTGGCGTGGTGAGATCCTGCTGATAAACAATCGACAATGTCGCGTTGTTTATTAGATAAAAAAACCCTAACGCGGAAATAGAAATATTCAGCTGCATAGCATCAATGCCCGGTTTAATGGTTTTTTCCCGCTCACCGCGCTCAATCAATGTTTGAGAAATACCCCGCCAGCTAAGGTTAATATCATCAATGCTTTTTGACTGCTGAAGATGTCGGGCTTTCTGTTGGTTTTCACTACTAAGCAGGCGAATAAATTCAGGATGCGCCAAATAGTAGCGCCAGGTAAAGTCCACTAATTCAAGAATGGCTTCATTAGCGGGTAAATGGTCAAGTTGCAGGGCCGCTTCTTGTTCACGAATATTACGATATGCATCTTCCAACACGCGAGTAAAAAGCTCGTCTTTATTCTTAAAGTAATGATAGATAAGCTGTTTATTGATATCTGCTTGCGTGGCGATTTGCTCAACACGCGCACCATCAAAACCTTTCTGGGAAAATTCTTCGGTTGCCGCTGCCAGGATACGCATCTGTGTTTGTGCAGCATCCCGTTTACGTATTATTTTTCTATCTTCGGTCACGTTGCAGCCTCTGTCTTTGTCCAATTTACCGCCTGAAAACATGCTAATCGGCGCCTAACTAGCTGATGACTATAGCACAGCCACCACTCTCATCATAAAACTCAGCTCACGCTTAAGCCTAGTTAACATGCTCTAAAAATAATCAACCATTTGGTTGGTTATGCGAGGCAGATCATTTTTTTCTTGCCAAGAAAGTTCTAGTATTTTAATCAACCAAACAGTTGGTTAATTGTAACATAATGAATTTAATATAGATATGGAGTGAATATGGCGATTTCATCTCGACCGGTTGCTCTGGTCACCGGCTCCACCCGAGGCATTGGCCGACAATGCGCATTCTGGCTAGCTCAGGCTGGATTTAACGTGGTCATCAATGGTCGTCGTTCGCCTGACAGCATGGCCCTACAGCAGCAATTAGTGACTGAGTTGAGTCAATTTGGCGTGGAAGCGTTGGCTTGTCCCGGTGATGTCGTGGAGCATGAGCAACATGAATTGATGCTGGATGCGATTTTCGACCGCTGGGGCCGGCTTGACTGCCTGGTTAATAATGCGGGTACCGGAGCCAAGCAGCGCGGCGATATGCTGGAAATCACACCAGAGAATTATCAATACTGCATGGATGTGAATGCTCAGGCGATGTTTTTTCTCAGCCAGTCGGTCGCCAAAAGGATGTTGCAACAAGGCGAACTCGATAACCAACATCGCAGCATTATCAATATCACTTCCTGTAGCGCATCCGTCCTTTCCATTAGCCGCGCCGAATACTGTGTCTCAAAGGCGGCGGCCAGCATGATCACGCAACTTCTGGCACTGCGTTTAGCGCAAGAGAACATCGGGGTGTATGAGATTCGCCCAGGCATTATCAATACTGACATGACAAAAGTCGTGAAGCCGAAATATGACCAACTCATTGCTGATGGGTTAGTACCCATGAAGCGCTGGGGTGAACCGCAGGATATCGCGCAAGTGGTGCTCAGTTTAGCCAGCGGCAAATTGCCTTTTACGGTGGGCCAAATTATTGATGTCGATGGCGGATTGGCTAAGCCACATTTTTAACATTACCTATTTTTATCGCCTTCTTAACTTCAGGGGAATAACTCATGGCAACATTACGTATTGGCATCATCATGCACGGTGTGACTGGCCGTATGGGGAAAAACCAGCACTTAATTCGCTCGATTGTGGCGATCCGCGATCAAGGCGGCGTGACATTGACCAATGGTGACCGGGTGATACCGGACCCCATTTTGGTAGGGCGCAATGAAGAGAAAATTGCGGCTCTGGCGCAGCAATATCAGATTGAGCGCTGGACTACCGATCTTGACGGCGCATTGAGTAATCCTGACGACATTATTTTCTTTGATGCCGCTACCACACAGGCCCGCCCTGGCTTGTTAAAAAAAGCCATTGCCGCAGGCAAACATGTTTATAGCGAAAAACCGGTCGCCGTTAGTCTGGAAGAAGCGCTGGATCTCTATCATTTTGCACAAGAGCGCGGCGTCAAACACGGCGTGGTACAAGACAAACTGTGGCTACCTGGGCTACAAAAACTGCAACTGCTCAATAGTGCAGGATTTTTTGGCCGGACACTGTCAGTACGCGGTGAATTTGGTTACTGGGTATTTGAAGGCGATTTGCAGCCAGGGCAACGCCCTTCCTGGAATTACCGTCAACAAGACGGTGGCGGCATCATTCTGGATATGATCTGCCACTGGCGCTATGTCATCGATAACTTGTTTGGTGAAATCAAGAGCTTGAGCTGCCTGGGTGCCACTCACATTCCTGAACGTTGGGATGAACAAGGCCAGCCTTACGTCGCGAATGCTGATGATGCCGCCTATGCCACCTTTGAACTGCATAACGGCACTATTGTGCAAATCAATAGTTCGTGGTGCGTGCGAGTCAGACGTGATGATTTAGTCACGTTCCAGGTTGATGGGGTCAATGGTTCTGCGGTTGCAGGCCTGACAGATTGTCGTACCCAAGCACGCGTCAATACTCCGAAACCAGTGTGGAATCCAGATGTTCGGCAAACCCATGACTTCTTTGATGACTGGGTCGAAGTACCAGATAACCAAGTCTATGACAATGCCTTTAAAGTTCAGTGGGAACTCTTCTTGCGCCATGTTTGTGACAATGGTGAGTTTAAATGGAACCTGCTGGAAGGGGCTAAAGGCGTGCAGTTGGTTGAATTGGCGCTACAAAGTTGGCAGGAACGCCGCTGGATAGATGTTCCGCCACTCACTCGTTGAAATCAGCCCATATCACATTAGGAGTGATCGCCATGTCTGGAAATACGACTTCACCATCTGTCTCGTCATCCATCTCACAACAGCCGGATGCCAACTTATTGTCAATTAATACCGCGACCGTTCGCCAACAATGGACACTGGATAAAATCATTGAAGGTTGCGCTCGCCATGAGATACGCGGTATCTCGCCGTGGCGCGATCAAACTCAGGCGCTTGGTGTGACAGAGACTGCTCGCCTGATCCACAGCCATGAATTAACCGTCACTGGCTATTGCCGTGGCGGTATGTTCCCCGGCATCTCGCCGCAACAACGCCAGCATAACAATGATGACAACCGCCGCGCTGTAGATGAAGCGCTGGAGTTGAATGCGCAATGTCTGGTGCTGGTAGTCGGCGGCTTACCGGCGGGCAGTAAGGATTTGTCAGGGGCGCGGATGCAAGTGCGCGATGGGCTGGCAACCTTGCTCGACTATTCACGTTCAGTATCGATGCCGTTGGCTATTGAGCCACTGCACCCGATGTACGCCGCTGAGCGCGCTTGTGTCAACACACTGGAACAAGCCAACGATTTATGCGACGAACTGGGGGATAACGGCCTTGGGCTGGCTGTCGATCTTTACCACACGTGGTGGGACCCGAAGTTTTTCGCCCAAATCAAACGCGCTGGCCTGCGGCGTTTACTGGCTTTTCATATCTGTGATTGGTTGGTGCCAACACAGGATTTATTAAATGACCGCGGCATGATGGGTGACGGGGTGATTGATATCCGTGCTGCTCGGCTGGCAGTTGAAGCTGAAGGATACCGGGGGTTTCATGAAGTGGAGATCTTCTCTGCCAATAACTGGTGGAAAAAAGATGCCAATGAGGTGCTGATGACCTGTAAACAGCGGCATCTGGACTGTTGCTGATGATTCAGCATGGTCACTGAGTTTTCTCTGGCCCTACACAAAAAACCGTGCTGAATCGTACTCTTACGCCGGTGTTGAATTCTATTCTCGTCATTAAAAACACAATAAGTCGAGGAAGTTATGAACACAGAAACAAAGAAAATGATATTGGTATCAGTCCTCTGCGGTCTCGGTTATATGATGTATTCCGTCGACCGCATGACCGTCTCTTCCGCCATTGGGTTAATCTCGCAAGATTTTGGTTTAGAAAAAGGCAGTTCGGGCATTTTATTAAGCTCGTTCTTTTATGGTTTTATCGGCTTTCTGTTTATTTCCGGCATTATTGCCGACAAGCTCAGCGGCAAACCGGTGCTCATCCTCGGTCTGATGATATTTTCACTGGCAACCATCTTTACTGGTCTTGCCGGGAGTTTAAGCGCGCTGATTTTCTATCGTGTGATGACCGGGATTGGTGAAGGGATATTCTGGCCTGCCGCCTCATTGGAGGTCGCTAACGTCACCACAGAGAAACAGCGCACCACGGTGATGTCATTATACTGGATGGGTTATCCCATCGGCGGCTTCCTTGGTACCTGGTTAGGAGCGATGCTGGGGCCCGTGTATGGCTGGCGCGTGGTGTTCTACGTCGCCGGTGCTATGGGGGTCGTGGTCGCTATCCTCTATGCCATTTTAGTCAAAAATGAACCCAAGCCGGCAGAGGCTAAAACCAAAGTAGTGAAAGAAAAAGTCCCTCTGCGCCTATTGTTTACCACCCCTTCCGTGATCCTGATGGCCCTCTACTACTTTGTTCTGCTGTGCGGCTGGTGGATAGTGCTGCTCTGGGCACCAACCTTCTTAATGAATGCCAAACAGATGCCCATCGGCATGGCTGGGACCATTGCCAGTTTACTGGGGCTGACCGGCGCCTTAGGAGGATTCCTGCTCGGACGTTACTGCGACCGGGGGAATTTTAACCGCAAACGCTGGGTGCTGATCAGTATTACCTTGCTCAGTGGCGTCTTGATGGCTGCACTGGTAGCCGATTTGCCTATTCCGGCGGTCGTAGTGTTGGTGATGTTACTGGGCTTTATCGGCTATCCGATCACTCCATTAGTATTGGCATTTACCTCTGAGTTGGTGCCCGCCTCAATTCGCGGCGCGGCTATCGGTTTTGTGATGAATGTGGGGATGACGGCAGGCGGCATCTCTCCGGTATTGGCGGGCTATCTGGCGGAACGTTATACCTTGTCGCCAGTCTGGCTATTCTCCGCCTGCCTGATGGCTTCAAGTAGCTTGTTATTACTGCGGGTGCGGAAAGTTGAAGTCACCATCGATGAACCCGTGGTATCTGGCGAACTGACTAAAGCTAGCCAATAACCCGGTTGGTTTTATCTGCCCCGACAACTGACTCGTTAAGAGATTGAACATGACAATGACTATCCCGCAGGAGACATTGGATCAATTAACCCATGTCCCAATGCCTAAACACGTTGCCACGCGCCAGCCTAATGAAATGCTACAGCTAGGGGCAGATATTATTCCAGTCTATCGCAGTGAAGCATTGGTGATTGGCAGCGGTGCTGCCGGGTTGCGTGCCGCCGTTGAACTGCGCCGCCGTCATATTGATGTGCTGGTCGCGACTCAGACGCTGTTTTGGGGCACCTCGGCCTGTTCCGGGTCGGATAAGCAAACACTGCATACCGCAGCTACCAGTAAGCAAGGCGATAATTTTATTAAACTGGCACAGGCCTTGGGCGCTGGTGGAGCAATGGATGCCGACACGGCTTATGTCGAGGCTGTCGGCTCAGTTGAAGCCTTTGCTGGCCTTAAATATATCGGCCTACCCTTACCAGAAGATCGCTATGGCGCTATTTTGCGCTACCAGACTGACCATGATGAAGCTGGGCGGGCAACAAGTTGTGGCCCGCGCACCTCACGCCTGATGGTTAAAGTATTGGCAGAAGAAGCTATTCGGTTGGGTGTGGCTTTTGTTGATCACTCAACCGTGATTCGTCTGTTAGTGGCGGGGGAAGGCCGTGAGCGCAAAATTGCCGGAGCCATCGCCATTAATAGTGGCGATCGCGGCGAGAATAATCCAACCGGGCTTGCTATCTATCTTTGCCCGTCACTGGTATTAGCCGCCGGTGGGCCAGGAGAGTTATTCCGCGACAGTGTTTACCCGAAGCGCTGTTTTGGCTCATTGGGTTTAGGGCTAGAAGCTGGGATCACGGCGGTGAATCTGACTGAACATCAATTTGGTATTGGTACACGCCGCGATGAGTTTCCATGGAATCTGTCGGGCACTTATGTGCAATGCATGCCTTATATCTATTCTGTCGATGACAAAGGCAATGAGCATAACTTTCTGGCGGAGTACTACCGCACCACACAAGAATTGGCAGCAAACATCTTCAGGAAAGGCTATCAATGGCCAATCCATGCGACGCGAATGTTAGATTTTGGTTCCAGTTTGGTCGACTTGGCGATATTTAGTGAGTCGCAATCTGGCCGAACCATCTTGATGGATTTTAATCGCAATCCGCAGCCGGTAGCGGGTGATGAGTCTTTTAGTCTGGAGCGGCTGGAACCGGATGTGGCATCGTACTTATCCAATAACGATGCATTATTGCCGTTACCGATAGATCGCTTGCGTCGTATGAACCCGCTCGCCATCGAGTTGTACAAATACCATGGGCAAGATATCAGCCAGGCACCGCTAGCATTTAATGTTAATCACCAGCATATGAATGGTGGTCTGGCCGTTGATACTTGGGGTCAAACTTCACTATCGGGCTGCTATGCCATTGGCGAAGCGGCGGGAACACACGGCGTGACCCGCCCAGGAGGGGCTGCATTGAATGCGGGACAGGTATTTGGTTTGCGTTGTGCCAAACAAATAGCTAACCAAACAGCGTCGCCACCCTTAGCTGTCGCCCAGCTACATAAGCAAATAGCGCAATGTATGGCAGACATAACACAGGGGCTAAGTAATGAGAGCGGGTTAAGCCTGCAACAGATTAAAGCCGATATTCAGCAGCGAATGAGTGATAAAGCAGGCTTTATTTGCTATGCCGACGAGGTGAGTGACGCTCTACAAGCCGCGCAGCAGCTAAATCAGGTTATTCAACAGCAGGGAATTGCTATTCCATATGTCAATAAAGTGGCGGTGAGTTTCCAATGGCGGCATATGGCACTGGCGTCGGAAGCGTTGCTGACAGCTCTGGATTTCTATATCTCACAAGGCGGGGGCAGCCGCGGAGCCAGAGCCATCTGTTCGGCCCAGGGGGAAGCCGTTCCTGAATCACGCCAAGGCCCACTGGCCGACTATCGCTTCATAACTGAAAAGCCTGAGCATCGCCAGCAGCAGTTGACTGTCACTTATCAGCAGGGGAAGTTTGCTGTTACTGTCTCATCTCTGCGTCAACTCGATGATCTTAATGCTATTTTCTTTGAAAAAAATTGGCCCGATTTTCTTACTGGAGCATTATATCGCTAAAATTCGTGCTCTTGTTCGCCCAGTAACCCTTGCAGCCCATGGTATTCCGTGGGCTTTTTATTGCAGTAAAACGCCGCTTTACTCTGCATCGACTGAAGGTTCTAAGGTAGCCCCCTTCCCTTGGCGGCTGCGTTTTGCAGCCAACCACAGTCCGCTGTTTTTCATCGCGTAGCCAAACACAACGCCGACCAACACCGAGGCCGTCACTAATTTCCAGTCACCATTAGCGGCAAAAGTGGCACAAGCACCGATAAAGGTACCGGGTACAAAGGATAGCCATTGCTGGCACGCCTGAATGCACATCAAAAACGCCACAATACCGGTTAGTACATACCCAAGGATTGTCCATTCAGGTTGTAACGCGCTGCCCTGAATAATCATCATCGCCCAGAACACTCCGCTCATACAGGTGAGCAGAGTGATTAGCAAACCTTTCAAACCACCTTGCGGACAGGCGAAATACGCCGTACAGCCAAGAAAACCGGCCCAACTGATCAGCCCCAAGCTAACCGCGACCCACCCCCAAATACCTGAAAGCACGCCGGTGGTAATAGCAATCATCAAAATAATATTCATTCACGTCACTCACGAAAAAGTCAATCAATAGGGATCAAGCAATGAACATATTTTACCCGAACTTAGGTAGTATATGGCGATGAAAGTCACAAATTAAATGATACGAATGCAATTAAATTTAATTTATTGTGATTTAAATCACAAAACAATCGATGGAGAGGTTGAATGCTACACCTACTGTGTAGGTCAAAATAGATATAAATATTTAATAACCACTGAAAATTGGTGAGTATTTAGTTAGTAACTAAATAAAATTAACTATTTTAATAAAACAACAATTAAAATATATTATTTATTACATCCATCAATTGATTTACTTTAAAACATCTAAAAACAAAATTTATAGTAAGGTGTTTATATAAATGAAAAAATTTATTTATATGATGATTCCAATTATTTTATACAGTGGAATAGCCCCTGCTGATCAAATTAATCTCGTCAACACTCGTAAAGAAGATATGGCATGCTTTTATAAGGACAACAATTATTCAAATGAAATGTTTTGCGTAGAGAACAATACAGCTATTGGTCAATTAGGTAATAATCACAATAATAATACATCCTCCATTAAAGTTCCACGAGGTTTAGCCGCAACTATATACCAAGACTCTTATTACAAAGGAGAAAGCACTATAATTTATACTGACACCAATATGAAAGAGTTAGAAGCTTTAGGGTTTCAGGATAAGATTAGTTCATTTTATATAACCTCCGCAGCGTGTTTCTATACTGAGGATAACTTCACCGGCTTACAACATTGCCTGGCAACCGATCACAATGAAAATTTCTATAAAAACTCAAAAAGTAAAATTAGAAATGACAGTATTTCATCAATTTACATCCCCAAAGACATCTTGGTGTCTATATATAAAAATGACAATTTCAACCCGCCATATTATTTAATCCATGAGAGCATAGATGCTGATGGATTACGTAAAATCGGCATGTTAAATGATATATCTAGCATTCAAACATTTAATGACAAATATGCTTTCTGTATTGATAAATGCGTTATCAATAAAGTGATTAACTATCCTCTCAATTCAATATTTGGCACCTACTGGCATAATGATAGCCTTCCATATAAATATGTACTGTTAAATATGAAGAGAACTCAGAATGATAACTATCAAATAGTTTTATTCGAGGACAGTAACATTTACGTTAACTATCCTACCATTACCTTTAAACATAGAAACCAGCAAGAGGAATTTACCTTTAACCTGAATGAACACTCTAATGAAATAACACTGCTCATCAGAATTAATGATCCTTCGATTGAGATTCAGTATGTGGAGTCTTATAACACGCAGTATATAAACAGTTCACCGTTAATTGCGTTCGAATCGGAAAATATGACAGAAATAGAACCTAACATCATTGTTTTTAATAAAGAGATGGAGTGGCCTTTAATCATTAACAGTGCCGTATTTGCCGTGAAGCAAGGGCTTTCCTTACCCAAAAGAAATACCAATAACGTTATGATTTGTATTACCAATCCATTACTGGGACTTTATAACTACGTAGTGCAAGGGCGCTGCAATCAGCCAGAACTCTTCGTCACTAAGTTAGAGAGATTGTTCAGCGACAATGCTGCCGGGCACCCCGAAAAAATATTACAGGTGGCTGGCAGTGCCAAGCCGTTGACGCCACTACAAAATAATACGCCAAAACACCCTGCGAGCGCTCATCCTCTGCTAATGCAACTCACACACATTAACGCTGATACCCGTGGGCATACACTGTCCATCGCGGGTGCGGCATTCGCCTGTAAAACTCCCTTAGTGGGTGGAATCCATCATATAACCCGCCGCCAAATAAAACCTAATCTGGACCCACATTGCATTTTATGGACGATGGATATTCTGACCGATTATACCCTGCTGTTTGGCAGTAGCATCATCACTTGGAACCGCAATCATTTTGGTCAAGTTATCAGTAATATCATCGCCCATGGCGCGACCGGATTTGCCGTTCGCGATCCTCATATAGAAGCTCGATTGGTGGCCTCGGTGTTAGAGCACCTACATCCCACAAGTCCAAATGAAATAGCGCACCTTAAAACTGCCTTTGATTATGCCCAACTGACTTATGTTGGTTATCAAGAACTCAATGCTCTTGCGACAGACCAAGAAGAGTCCTTTACTCTGGCAAGAGAACCTCGACAGGCACAGGCTTTGCCGATGGGCCGCTATGAACTTCAGCTTAGTAGTTACATGTATCGAGAAGTCGTCCCCAGGATTCGTGAATATCAACAATGGGTTGAACACCCTGAATTACGTTTTGACGTTGAGGTGATAAGCGGCACCCCAGCAGAGACATCAGCAGCCCGCCAACGAGTGCTACTTACCGCCGAACAGTGGCGGGAAACCTATTTTCGCCAGAGTATTCCCCGCGTCCCCAGTGGTCAGCCAAATTCTCAAGCCGCCACCTTTATGCAAACCGGTCGAACCGTCAGTGATATCGTCCGAAGTTGGCTGCGTACCCCTAGCGAAGATTATATTTATATTGTCGTGAGACTGCGCGGAGAGATTGTCAGTTTGGCTGTTGCCACAGATATCGGTAATGATAACGTTGGGTTAGCAGCGTCAATTACCGCGCCCGCTTATGTCATTAACCCCGTCGCGGAAAATGCAGTTCGAGGTAGCGGTACTGCCGCCGTGCATGCGCTAGCCAAATATCTGAAAGAGAAAAAGAAAAAGAGTTTGGTTTCCATCGTAATATCCCAACCCTCGGCGATTGTGAAAAATAAGTTGGGCTTTAAATTCATCGAGGATATGTAGTTTGCCGATAGAAAAACAAAACCCCCTGTCAGCCGATGCTCACAGGGGGTTTATTTGACCTTTACCGCCTGATTACATCAGCGGCTGAGCCATTTGTACCAACGTAATCAGTGGTTGTGGATAGATACCCAGCACCAGTACCAAAATCGCGGAAATCAGCACCACAACACCACCGGCAGTCAATGCCCAGTTATTTGGCGTGTCGCGAACCAAGGTTTCCGGCGCACTGAGGTACAGACTGACCGTCACGCGCAGATAGTAATACAGGCCGATGGCACTGCCCAATACCACCGCACCCGTCAGCCACCACAGGTTAGCACTGACACCCATTGCCACGACAAAGAACTTACCAATAAAGCCCAGTGTCATTGGGATACCGGCCAGTGACAGCATCATCACCGTCATCACCGCAGACAGAATCGGCTTATGCCAGAACAACCCACGGTAGGAGAACAGCGACTCTGCATCCGGGCCTTTGTATGGGCTGGACATCAAGCTGATCACACCGAAAGCACCCAAGCTGCTGAACAGGTAACCGGCCAGATAGACACCGACGGTTTCCAGTGCCAGCTGATGAGTTTGTACCGCCACCAGCGCAATCAGCAGATAACCAAGGTGCGCGATAGAGGAATAACCCAACAGACGCTTAATGTTGGTCTGGCTGATTGCCATCAGGTTACCGAACAGAATCGAGGCCACCGCAATCAGTGAAAGAACCAGACGGACCGCTTCACTGTCAGCCGCGGGCGCATACAGGAACAAGCGCATCACCACGGCAAAGATAGCAATCTTACTGGCCGTTGCCAGGAAAGTAGATACCGGGGCAGGAGCGCCCTGATACACATCCGGCGTCCACAGTTGGAATGGCACCAGTGACAATTTAAAGCCGAGGCCGACAATCATCATCCCCAGACCGGCCAGAATCAGCGGCTGATGGATAACAGAATCACTCAGGCTTTTGCCCAGACCGGCGAAAGACAAGCTACCGGACTCTGCATACAACAGCGCCATCCCGAACAGCAGGAATGATGATGCTGCCGCAGACAGCAGCATGTATTTGATACTGGCTTCCAGTGAACGCTTCTGACGATAGGCGTAACCAATCAGGCCAAACAGCGGCAAGGAGATCAGTTCGATACCCAGGAACAGCGAGGCCAGATGATTGGCACTGGCCAGCAGAATGCCACCCATGGTCGCAATCAGCACCAGCAGGTAGAACTCTTCGCGGTTATCCGGATAGCCATTGAGCCACGGATAAGCAAAGGTGCTGGTTGCCAGACTGGCGGCAATCACTAGCCCGGTATAGAACATCGAATAGCCGTCAACCCGCATCAGCGGTGTGACATCCATCGGCCCGACCTGACCGACAAAGTAAAGTGACAGCAATGCCAGGTTAAGCCCGATAACCGTCAGAGTGGCGTTGAGAAAGTGATCGCGTCGCCACGCAATGGACAGCATCACAACCACCACCGTCAATCCGACGATCAACAGCGGTAGCATTGCGATCAGTTGTTGAGGAGTTATTGTCATGGCGAATTACGGCCTTGTTGTTGGAATAGATGAAGCTGAGAACCACTGCTGTACATTACTCATCGCAGCATGGGAAGTGTCGAGAATTGGCTGCGGGTAAACCCCCAGCAACACTAACAACACCACTAACAGCAGGATGATGGACAGTTCCCTTGCACTCATGCCCGGCAATGCTTCTTGTGATTTTGGCGCGCCATAATAAGCACGTTGCATCATAATCAGCGAGTAAACCGAAGCAAAAACCAGCCCGAAAGTCGAGATCACGGTAATCACTGGCACCACTTGGAAGCTACCGAACAGAATCATAAATTCACCAACGAAGTTACCGGTACCCGGCATCCCCAATGTCGCTACCGCGAAGAACAGCGACAGCGCAGGCAAGTATTTGATTCGACCCCAGAGGCCACCCATTTGGCGCATATCACGGGTATGCAGGCGCTCGTAAAGCTGACCACAGATGATGAACATACCGGCAGCAGAAAGGCCGTGAGCAATCATCTGAATAACCGCACCTTGGTAAGCCAGTTGGCTGCCGGTATAAATGGCAATCAGGACAAAGCCCATGTGCGATACGCTGGTATAAGCAATCAGACGTTTGATGTCTGTCTGGCAGAATGCCATCCATGCACCGTAGAAGATGCCGATAACACCCAACCACATGGCGATAGGAGCAAACTCAGCAGATGCATTCGGGAACAGTGGCAGGCTGAAACGCAGCAAACCATAAGCTGCCGTTTTCAGCAAAATCCCGGCCAAGTCAACAGAACCTGCCGTCGGTGCCTGACTATGTGCATCTGGCAACCAACCGTGCAATGGCACCACGGGCATTTTTACCGCGAAAGCGATAAAGAAGCCCAGCATCAGCAGATATTCAACATGATGTGACATCGGAGTTTTCAACAAATCTTCGTAGTTGAATGTCCAGACGCCGGTGGCGTTGTAGTGCACAAACACCAGCCCCAAAATGGCAATCAGCATGATAAGGCCGCTGGCCTGGGTATAAATGAAGAACTTGGTTGCTGCCGCGATACGGGTTTTACCGTCTGATGCTTTGTGACCCCACAAGGCAATCAGGAAGTACATCGGCACCAACATCATTTCCCAGAAGAAGAAGAACAGGAACATGTCGATGGCGAGGAACACGCCGATAACCCCACCCAGAATCCACAATAGATTCAGGTAGAAGAAGCCCTGATTGCGCTGAATTTCACGCCACGAACAGAGGATAGCCAGCACGCCCAGTAAGCCCGTCAGAACCACCATCAGCAGTGACAAACCATCCAAAGCCAGATGGAAAGCAATGCCGAACCGTGGGATCCACGGCAAGGTAAATTCTGATTGCCACTGCGGGATACCCGCTGGGTTAACCAGTGAATAGCTGCCCTGCACCCAAAGTTGCAGGGAAAGCACCAATGTCAGCCCCATCGCGAGTAGCGCTATCCAGCGCGGTACTCTAGTACCGAAGCGCTCACACTGCCAAGACAGTAAGCCGCCGATAAAGGGGATAAGAATTAGCCAAGGTAATAGCATGGCGTTTTGTGTCCCTAATTAAACGAAAAGCAACAGAGCCAGTACAACGACTGCACCCAAACCCATAGACGCGACATACCAACGCACCTGTCCATTTTCACTGACGGTCAGACCGCGATTACTCCAGCGCGAAAGTATCGCCGGGGTATTCATCAGTGAGTTCAGCGGATCACGTTGCAACAGTCTTGCAATCCACAGATACGGGCGAACAAACACGTTTCGGTACAGCCAGTCGAAGCCCCACGCATGGAACCACCAGACCGTAAAGAAGCGGCCCAGCGCACTTTGCGCAATGCTGTTTACCAACTGACGTTTACCCAGATACAGTGCCGCTGCCAGTGCAATACCGACCACTACCAGCACACCAGAGAAGATCTCCAGCGGCATTTTGCCCTCTTCACCGAAGTGAAGCTCTGGCAACACACCCGCCAGTGGTGGTGTTATCAGCGCGCCAACAAATGTCGACAGCACCAGCAACACAATCAGCGGCAGGCTATGAGTGATCCCTTTGACTGGATGCGCTTTGGTTTTTGGCTCGCCATGGAACACAATGAAAATCATACGGAAGGTATACAGCGCGGTGAGGAATGCCCCAACCAGCCCCGCAACCATCAGATTGATATGGCCACTGGCCAATGCGCCCCACAGAATTTCGTCTTTACTGTAGAAGCCTGCGGTGACGATTGGCAATGCTGCCAGCGCCGCACCACCCACCAAGAAGCAGATATAAACCAATGGGATAGTCTTACGCAGACCGCCCATTTTGAAAATATTTTGCTCGTGGTGACAGGCCAGAATTACCGAACCGGAAGAGAGGAACAGTAACGCTTTAAAGAAAGCATGGGTCATCAGGTGGAAAATCGCCGCATCCCACGCCTGAACGCCCAGCGCCAGGAACATGTAGCCAATCTGGCTCATGGTGGAATAGGCCAAGACCCGTTTGATGTCGGTCTGTACCAAGGCGGCAAAACCGGCCAATACCAAGGTGACTGCCCCGATAATCCCCACCAGATGCAGAACTTCCGGTGCCATCAGGAACAGACCGTGAGTACGGGCAATCAGATAGACCCCAGCGGTAACCATGGTTGCCGCATGGATCAGAGCGGAAACCGGTGTCGGGCCCGCCATCGCATCAGCCAACCACGTTTGTAACGGCAACTGCGCCGATTTACCGACCGCGCCACCCAACAGCATCAGCGTCGCCCAAGTAATGGCGGTGGAGCCCATTTCCAGTTTCTGCGGTGCCAATACCATCAGCTCGCGAATGTTCAGTGTGCCCAGTTCTTGATAGAGAATGAACAAAGCGATGGCCAGGAACACGTCACCCACACGGGTCACGATAAAGGCTTTCATCGCCGCAGCGCCATTGGCAGGATTGGTGTAGTAGAAACCAATCAGCAAGTAGCTGCACAGGCCCACGCCTTCCCAACCCAGATACATCAGCATCAGGTTATCCGCCAGCACCAAGGTCACCATACTGGCGATAAACAGGTTGGTGTAAGCGAAGAAGCGGGAGTAGCCCTCTTCCCCACGCATATACCAAGAGGCATACATGTGGATCAGGAAGCCCACCCCGGTGACCACAGACAACATGGTCAGCGACAGGCCGTCCAGTGTCAGAGTCAGCGGAATGTTGAACGCGCCGACAGACATCCAGTTCCACAGGGTTTGGTTAAACACCTGTACCCCGGTGGCTTTTTGACTGAGGAAATCCACTGCAACATACAGTGTTACCAGCGCAGTTAGGCCAATAGAGCCAACCCCGACAGTGGCGGAGGTGTTTTCAGACCAACGCCCACGGGAGAATGCCAACAGCAAGAAGCCCAGCAGTGGCAGCAGAATTGTTAAATATAATAGGTTCATCCGCGCATCTCACTGACTGTATCGATATTCAGAGTATGACGGCGACGATACAGCTGTAGCAGCAATGCCAGGCCAATACTGGCCTCCGCTGCCGCTAGCGTAATCGCCAGGATATACATCACCTGACCGTCAGCCTGACCCCAATAACTGCCCGCCACCACAAAGGCGAGCGCCGCTGCGTTGATCATCACTTCAAGGCTTATCAGCATAAACAGCAGGTTGCGACGAATCAGCAACCCCGTCAGCCCCAGCACAAACAGAATGGCCGCCAGAATCAGGCCATGTTGTAGAGGGATCATGCTTGTTCCTCCGTTTTTCTTTTCGCTGAATCGCTGGCGCCCAGCACTTCACCCGGCTTATGTTCACGCCCGATATGGAAGGCAACCACCAGACCTGCCAGCAGTAGCATTGAAGCCAGTTCAACTGCCAGCACATAAGGGCCGAACAAGCTAATACCGACGGCTTTGGCATCCACCATTTCACCGCTGATACCTGAATCGGTGACTGAGCTAATGGCATAGATCAGTACCGACAACAGCACCAGTGCCAATAAGCCGGGGCCAATCCACAAACTTGGTTTCAGCCAGTCGCGCTCTTGTTGTTCAACATTGCCAAGGTTCAGCATCATCACCACGAACACGAACAGCACCATAATGGCACCGGCGTATACGATGATTTCCAACGCACCGGCAAAGTAAGCCCCCAGCGAGAAGAACACGGCTGAAATAGCCAGCAAAGAGATAATCAGGTACAGCAACGCATGTACCGGGTTGGTATGAGTGATAACGCGAATAGTCGCCACCACTGCCACCAATGCTGCAATATAAAATGCAAATTCCATGGAAGCTGGCTCCTAAGGCATCAGACCTTTAACGTCGATCGGTTTGGCTTCATTTTCGGCTTCGCCTTTCTGCTTGCCGTCAATTGCCATACCGGACATCCGGTAGAAGTTATATTCCGGATATTTACCCGGCCCCGAGATCAACAGATCTTCTTTCTCATACACCAGATCCTGGCGTTTGAATTCACCCATTTCGAAATCCGGCGTCAGCTGGATAGCGGTGGTCGGGCAAGCTTCTTCACACAGACCACAGAAAATGCAGCGCGAGAAGTTGATACGGAAGAACTCCGGATACCAGCGACCATCTTTCTGCTCAGCTTTCTGCAATGAGATACAGCCAACCGGGCAAGCAACGGCACATAAGTTACAGGCAACGCAGCGCTCTTCACCGTCGGGATCGCGCGTCAGCACAATCCGGCCACGGTAGCGCGGCGGCAGGTAAACCGGCTCTTCCGGATACATTTGGGTTTCGCGCTTGTGGAAGGCATGAAGGCCTATCATCCACAGGCTGCGCACTTGGGTGCCGAAACCAACCACTAACTCTTTCAACGTCATGGTTCATTCACCCCTTATTGAGCGTTGTACAAAATGACCGCGGCAGTCGCCAGCAGATTCAGCAGGGTCAACGGCAGGCAAACTTTCCAGCCGAATGACATCACTTGGTCATAACGTGGGCGCGGCAAGGATGCACGGATCAGAATGAACATCACCATGAAGAAAGCCGTTTTCAGCGCAAACCAGATAAATGGCGGCAAGAACGGACCTTGCCAACCTCCGAAGAACAAGGTGACTATCAGTGCAGAGACGGTCACGATACCGATGTATTCACCGACGAAGAACAAACCGAATTTCATGCCGGAATATTCAATGTGGTAACCATCGGCCAGTTCTTGTTCAGCTTCTGGCTGGTCAAAGGGATGACGGTGACAGACTGCAACACCCGCAATAGCAAAGGTCACAAAACCAAAGAATTGCGGGATGACATTCCAGACGTGCTCCTGAGAGTTAACAATATCCTGCATGTTGAACGAGCCTGCCTGTGCTACCACGCCCATCAGCGACAAGCCGAGGAACACTTCGTAGCTCAGGGTTTGCGCAGATGCACGCATCGCCCCTAACAGAGAATATTTGTTATTACTGGACCAACCGGCGAACAGCACGGCGTACACCGCCAGCCCCGCCATCATCAGGAAGAACAAAATACCGATATTGAGGTCTGCAACCGCCCAGGTCGGGCTGACCGGGACAATGGCAAAAGAGAGCAACAGTGAGGTAAAGGCGATAACCGGTGCCAGAGTAAAGATAGCCCGGTCGGAGAAGCGCGGTACCCAGTCCTCTTTGAAGAACATTTTGATCATGTCAGCAACCAGCTGCAATGATCCGCCCCAACCGACACGGTTTGGTCCGTAACGGTTTTGGAACAGACCCAGCAGGCGGCGCTCACCAAAGCTCATAAATGCGCCGCAGGTCACGACCACCAACAGAATCACTACCGCTTTCAGGACAGAGATTAAAATCTCAATCAATTCAGGGGTAAACCAGCTCATAGTACTGCCTCCCGCAGATTCTCAACACGCGCACCCACCATAATCGGTGGAATGCCCGGTAAGCCAAGCGGCAAGCCGACCTGACCCTGAGCCAAGGTTTCACTCAAACGTACTGGCAGGCGCAAAGTCTGACCCGCGCAGTTGAACTCCACCAGCGTACCGAGGTTGACCCCAAGCGTGGCGGCATCAGCCGGGTTGACCATCACGTAAGGTGCAGGCATCCGTTGCTGAATCACATCTGAGCGCTGAGACATCTCTTCACTACCAAACAGGTGATAGTAAGGTGCGATCTGCCAGCTGTCGGTGTTAGCGGTAAAGGCTGCAGGTACCGAATCAAAGTAACCGAGAGTTCCCTCCCCTGCTTCAATCAGACGGACACCCGGATCGCCGAAGCGCAAATTGCCACCCACTTCTGCCTGGAATTTGTTCCATGCTTGCGGTGAGTTCCAGCCTGGTGCCCAGGCAAATGGAATCTGCTGACGATCAGCCAGTGGGCTGTTGTTCCCTTCCATTGAGAAGGCAAACGGCGTGTCGATATCTTGCGGCTGACGCGGTTCATGCACACTAATATCTGCGCGCATGGCAGTACGGCCACTGTAACGAATCGGCGAACGCGCCAGTTTCTGACCACGGATACGGAATGTCGCATCCGGCGCGGCTTCAACAATGCCTTCTAACTGCGGCAATGCAGCCACACAAGCTTGAATCACGTGATCAAGCTGAGTCCAGTCAACGTGGCGGCTGGTGTAAGTTGAGTGCAGGGAATGCAACCAACGCCAGCTCTCCAGCATAATGCTGCGGCTTTCAGGTTTTTTCGGATCATCGTAGTAAGTCGGGTCATACACTTGGAAGAAGCGCTGAGCGCGGCCTTCCTGATTGACCAAGGTACCGTCGCTTTCCGCGAAACTGGCAGCAGACAGAATCAAATCCGCTTTATCCATAATCGCTGTGCGCTGGTGATCGACCACGATCAGATTTGCTGTTTTCTCCAATGCGGCATCGACTTTGTCTTTTGCAGCATGGCGATACAGGTCGTTTTCCATCACGATAACACTATCCGCGTCACCTTGGGTCAACAACTCCAGTGCTTGATCCAGTGAACCACCGCCGATCATTGACAGACCAATACTGTTGGCGGCACTGGCAACAAAGGTAATGCCGACATCAGAGCCACGGCCTTTCAACGCTTTTGCTACGTTGGCTGCCGCTTCAATGATGGCGTCGCTGCCCGCACTGCTGCCGGTAATAATCAGTGGTTTTTTCGCACCGGCCAGCGCCTGTACGATGATATCCACTTTACCTTTCAGTTTACTGTCCAGATCAGAGACTGCCGGGGCCGACTCATCCAACGCGTGAGCAATGGCGAAACCTAAACGAGCCTGATCATCCACCGGAGCACGGTAATTCCATGCCGCGATATCATCCATGCGGGTGTTATCAACGTTAGTGATAAACAGCGGATGTTTGGCATGTTGACCAATGTTCATAATGGCGGCAATTTGCCAGTCAGCCACTTTTTGTGCGGCGGCCATTTCGCGGGCTTTACCTTTCACTGCCTGACGAACTGACAGCGCAATACGTGCGCCAGTCTGAGTCAAATCTTCACCCAGAATCAGCACGGCGTCGTAGCTTTCAATTTCGCGTAATGCTGGCGTGTAAATACCGCCCTCACGCAGCACTTTCAGCATCAATTGCAAGCGTTGTTGCTCACTTGCGGCGATACCGGTGTAGAAGTTTTCAGCACCAACCAACTCACGCAGCGCGAAGTTACTTTCCAGGCTGGCACGCGGTGAACCGATACCGATGGTTTTCTTCGCCTGACGCAGAATATCCGCCGCACCTTGCATCGCTTGTTCAGCGTTCAGGTGGATCCAGTCATTACCACGCAGTTGCTGTGGTTGACGTGGGCGATCTTTGCGGTTGACGTAGCCATAACCAAAGCGGCCACGGTCACACATAAAGTAGTGGTTTACCGTGCCGTTGTAGCGGTTTTCGATGCGACGCAATTCACCATAACGTTCGCCCGGGCTGGTATTACAGCCCACGCTGCACTGCTGGCAGATACTTGGCGCGAACTGCATATCCCATTTACGGTTATAACGCTCGGAATGGGTTTTGTCGGTGAATACACCGGTCGGGCACACTTCTACTAGGTTACCGGAGAACTCGCTTTCCAGCGTGCCGCTCTCAGTACGACCAAAGTAGACGTTATCGTGCGCGCCGTAGACACCAAAGTCAGTGCCATCCGCGTAATCTTTGTAGTAACGCACACAGCGGTAACAGGCGATACAGCGGTTCATTTCATGGGAGATGAACGGGCCGAGGTCCTGATTTTGGTGAGTCCGTTTGCTGAAGCGATAGCGGCGGAAACTGTGACCGGTCATCACTGTCATATCTTGCAGATGACAGTTACCCCCCTCTTCACAGACCGGGCAATCGTGTGGGTGGTTAGTCATCAACCATTCAACCACACTCTCACGGAACGCTTTGGCTTCGCCGTCATCAATGGAAATAAAGGTTCCATCAGTGGCCGGGGTCATACAGGACATCACCAAACGCCCACGAGTGTCGTCCGCGTTTTGGTATTGCTTTACCGCACATTGGCGGCAAGCGCCGACGCTTCCCAGCGCCGGATGCCAGCAAAAATAAGGAATATCGAGTCCCAGGGAGAGACAAGCTTGTAACAGGTTGTCGGCCCCGTTTACGTCGTATTCTTTGCCGTCTACATGAATCGTAGCCATATGCATGCTTCCAAGTGACCTGTGCGTGAACACATTTAATGTCTGTTGCGCTCGGTGATACTTCGTCAAAAATCAGCCCAAAATGCTCATTCTGATTTTTTCCTCGTCTGACCGTCGCTCACGACGACTTTAAACGGTTCGTTTACAAGCGTTAATCAAAAAATCTGACCCTTGCTGAAAATAGCAAGGGCGTCAATACTGCTACCAACGCGCTTTTAATAGGTTCGGTTGAATACCGGCTATGGCTCGGGTATTGCCATAATCCTTAGCTGCGATCCCGGCTTCGAATTCTTCCCGGAAATATTTGATCGCGCTTTGTAGTGGTTCAACCGCGCCCGGCGCGTGAGCACAGAAGGTTTTGCCCGGCCCCAAGAAGCGGCACAGTTGCTCCAGCGTCTCGATGTCGCCCGGCTGACCTTCGCCGCGCTCCAGTGCACGCAGGATCTTCACGCTCCATGGCAAACCATCGCGGCAAGGTGTACACCAGCCACAAGATTCACGGGCAAAAAACTCTTCCAGATTACGCACCAGCGGAACCATACCAATCTCATGGTCTACCGCCATGGCCAGTGCAGTCCCTAAACGGCTGCCTGCTTTGGCGATATTCTCGAAGTCCATCGGCAAATCCAAATGGTCGGCGGTCAGGAAGTCAGTACCCGCCCCACCCGGCTGCCACGCTTTGAATTTCAAGCCATCGCGCATGCCACCGGCATAATCTTCCAGAATTTCACGGGCGGTGATACCAAACGGCAGTTCCCACAGACCCGGATTTTTCACCCGACCAGAGAAGCCCATTAACTTGGTACCGGCATCGTTACTTTTACCGGCAGTGATCCCCTGATACCACTCCACACCATGCTCAAGAATGGCTGGAACGTTACACAGCGTCTCAACGTTATTCACGCAAGTCGGCTTGCCCCAAACACCTGAAGATGCAGGGAAAGGTGGCTTGGAACGCGGGTTGGCACGGCGGCCTTCGAGCGAGTTAATCAATGCGGTTTCTTCACCGCAGATATAACGGCCAGCACCGGTATGCACAATCAGCTCAAAATCAAAGCCGCTGCCCATGATATTCTTGCCCAGCAAACCGGCTTCGTTAGCCTCGGCAATCGCACGGCGCAAGTTAGCGGCAGCTTCGATATATTCGCCACGTAAGAAGATATAACCACGGTAGGCTTTCAACGCGAAGGCACTGATCAGCATCCCTTCCACCAGCAAATGAGGCAATTGCTCCATCAGCAAACGGTCTTTATAGGTGCCCGGTTCCATCTCATCGGCATTACACAGCAAATACCGGATATTCATGCTTTCGTCTTTTGGCATCAGACTCCACTTCAAACCGGTGGAGAAGCCAGCGCCGCCACGCCCTTTCAGGCCCGCGTCTTTGACCAAGCTAACAACATCAGGTGGTGCCATGCCTTTTAACGCTTTTTCAGCACCTTGGTACCCGGTTTTGCTGCGATATTCATCCAGCCATACCGGCTGTTTGTCATCACGCAAACGCCAGGTCAGCGGGTGCATTTCCGGTGTACGGACGATCTCTTTGGTAAAACCTGAAGTTGTTGTCATGGATATTGCTCCAGTAACTTCTCAATATCTTCAGGTTTCAGATAGCTGTGAGTATCGTCGTCGATCATCATGGTCGGGCCACGATCACAGTTACCCAAACAGCAGGTTGGCAGCAGTGTAAAGCGGCCATCAAAAGTCGTCTGACCTGGCTGAATACTGAGTTTTTTCGAAATCGCAGCCTGGATCCCCTGATAACCGGTGATGTGGCACACCACACTGTCACAGTAACGGATCACATGACGCCCGACAGGTTGGCGGAAGATCTGGCTGTAGAATGTCGCCACACCTTCAACGTCGGAAGCTGGAATGCCCAGCACATCAGCAATGGCATGAATCGCGCCATCCGGTACCCAGCCCCGTTTCTTCTGCACGATTTTCAGTGCTTCGATTGACGCGGCGCGAGCATCTTCGTAATGGTGTTTCTCATGTTCGATAGCATCACGTTCTTCAGCACTCAATTCGAAAACGTCGGTCGTGGTCGCCGGTTCAGCCGCATTGACTGCCAGGTTCGCCACATCTTGGCTTTCGTTACTTACCTGAGTCTCTTTTTGATCACTCATAATTAGCGGTCCACATCAGACATTACAAAATCGATACTGCCCAGATAGACGATCAAGTCAGATACCAGGCTGCCACGGATAACCGATGGGATCTGCTGCAAATGGGCATAGCTTGGAGTACGTATCCGGGTGCGATAGCTCATAGTGCTGGCGTCACTGGTCAGATAGTAGCTGTTGATCCCTTTGGTCGCTTCAACCATCTGGAATGATTCGTTAGCTGGCATCACTGGGCCCCATGAAACTTGCAGGAAGTGAGTAATCAGCGTTTCGATATGTTGCAGCGTACGTTCTTTCGGTGGCGGTGTAGTCAGTGGATGGTCAGCCTTGAATGGCCCTTCTGGCATGTTTTTATAACATTGCTCCAGAATGCGCAGGCTTTGACGCAACTCTTCCACTTTCAGCATCACACGGTCATAGCAGTCGCCGTTGTTACCGATTGGCACTTCGAATTCAAAGTTTTCATAACCGGAATAAGGGCGCCATTTCCGCACATCAAACTCAACGCCTGTAGCACGCAGACCTGCACCGGTCACCCCCCACTCCAATGCTTCTTTGGAGTTATAGGCGGCCACACCGACCGAACGTCCTTTCAGGATACTGTTCTGTAACGCCGCTTTGACGTAGGAATCCAGACGTTTTGGCATCCAGTCAAGGAAGTCGCGCAGCAGACGTTCCCAGCCGCGTGGCAAGTCGTGCGCCACACCACCAATACGGAACCAGGCCGGGTGCATACGGAAACCGGTGATAGCTTCAACCAAATCGTATACTTTTTGCCGGTCGGTAAAGGCGAAGAACACCGGTGTCATGGCACCAACGTCTTGGATGAAAGTACTGATGTACAGCAAGTGGCTGTTGATACGGAACAGCTCAGACAGCATCACACGAATGGTTTTAACGCGATCCGGTACCTCAATACCGGCCAGTTTTTCAACTGCCAGCACGTAAGGCATTTCATTCACGCAACCACCGAGGTACTCAATACGGTCGGTATAAGGAATGTAGCTATGCCAAGACTGGCGTTCGCCCATTTTCTCCGCACCACGGTGGTGGTAACCCACATCTGGCACACAGTCGACAATCTCTTCACCATCAAGCTGCAACACGATACGGAACGCACCGTGTGAAGAGGGGTGGTTCGGGCCGAGGTTCAAGAACATAAAGTCCTCGTTTTCGGTCCCGCGCTTCATTCCCCAATCTTCTGGTTTGAAGGTCAGTGATTCCATTTCCAGATCCTCTTTCTGCTTGGTCAGCACAAAGGGATCGAACTCGGTGGCACGCGCTGGGTAATCTTTACGCAGTGGGTGACCTTCCCAACTCTGCGGCATCATAATGCGCGTCAGATGCGGGTGGCCATCGAAGGTGATACCGAACATTTCCCAAGTTTCACGTTCATACCAGTTGGCATTAGGGAAAATCTTGGTGGCTGTGGACACGTGCATGTCTTTTTCAGACAGTGCCACTTTCAGCATAATGTCGCGGTTGCGTTCGATGGAAAGCAGATGATAGAAAACAGAAAAATCCGCAGCAGGGAGACCCTGGCGGTGAGTTCGAAGGCGTTCATCTACACCATGCAAGTCAAACAGCATGACATACGGCTTCGGTTGTTTTCTCAGGAACGTCATTACTTCCAGTAATTGTTCACGCTTGATCCATACCACGGGCATTCCGGTACGGGTAGCCTGAACAACAAAGGCCTCAGGCCCAAAACGGTTCGACAGTTCACCAATCACCGGATCATCGAGATGATCCCGGGTCTGCCATGCAGGCTGGGTGCCGTCGGACGTCGTTAAATCGGTCATTATTTATTCACCACACTGTTTTTTCACCACACTGAATGTGTCATTTTGTGGTCATTTGCCGCACACATGTTTTGGAAGAAAAACGGTTCCCTCCAAAAACAAATCACTTACGCACCAAGGTCTTAGCTGCTATTTTTACAAAAATAGCAAACTTAGATCTCGTCAGGTGTACGCAGGTTAGTTACTGCAATTCGTTCAGCATGCTTACGTTCTCTTTCTGGTTGCATGTTGGCGCGGTAAACACCTTGATCACCAACAACCCAAGAGAGAGGACGGCGCTCTTTACCGATAGATTCCTGAAGCAGTAGCAGTGCTTGCATATAAGCTTCTGGGCGCGGTGGGCAGCCAGGAATATACACATCTACTGGCAAGAATTTATCCACGCCTTGTACTACAGAATAGATATCGTACATGCCGCCAGAGTTGGCGCAGGCACCCATGGAAATAACCCATTTAGGTTCCAGCATTTGTTCATACAAACGCTGAATAACCGGGGCCATTTTGGTAAAGCAGGTACCGGCTACGACCATGAAATCGGCCTGACGTGGGGAAGCACGCAATACTTCTGCACCAAAGCGTGCCACGTCATGTACGGCGGTGAATGAGGTCACCATCTCCACATAACAGCAGGAAAGGCCGAAGTTATACGGCCAAAGAGAGTTCTTACGCCCCCAGTTCACCATGTCATGCATGGCGTTCTCAAGTTTACCCATGTAAACACTACGGTGGACATGTTGCTCGAGAGGATCGCCGCTGACGGTTTCCTGAGTTTGCAGGGGGTAACGGTCGTTCTCACCGTTAGGGTCTATGCGGGTGAGCGTATAGTCCATGTTAATGCCTCGCTATATTATTGGCGATTATCTTGTGCTTGCGGATGACTGCTGGCGTATTTGACTATGCTCGGTTTGCTCACGCGACGATTAGAACGCGCAGGAGTCCAATCCAGAGCGCCGATGCGCACCAGATAAACCAAACCAGCCAAGAGCACCAAAATGAAAATGGTTGCTTCGATAAAGCCTACCCAGCCACTCTCACGGATAGAGATTGACCACGCGTACAGGTACAGGGCTTCAACATCGAAAATAACGAAGAACATGGCGACCAGGTAGAACTTAGCAGACAGGCGCATACGCGCGGAGCCTACTGAGTCAATACCAGACTCATAGGGGACGTTTTTGGCACGGGCCCGAGCTCTCCCGCCCAGAAAGAACGCACCTAGCAGCATCAAACCGCACAGCCCGATAGCGCCGATCAGGAATACAGCGAACGCCCAATGATGAGCGATAACTTCAGTGGTTGTTGACATACTCATTGCTTACTCATCAAAAGTGGCGTCGGACATCCTGCTCTTGTGTTGGCAGTTAGTGCACCACATCGATTCAAAGGGAAGGATAAAAACCACACAAAACACACTGTCTTTACAACTGTTTAGCCAGTGTTTTACTGTGGGATTTTTACTCCTTTCAGTAACCTTTTGTCAACTTTGACAAAAGTAACTACAGATTAATTTACAAACGCACGATCATACTTAACATTTGGTGCGACTTGATAAGCTAAATCGAGTCAGTAATTTGTTAAGTCAGAACATACACATATAAACCAACATGGATAGTTCTCTTTAACTATACCATTGTCTCAGGAATAACCTGTTCTTCCACTCACTAGCTAGGGGTATTTTTTTGATCCAGAACACGTTTTGAGTGTTATTTCATAAATATTCGGCATGAAAAGTTGCTATTAAATATTTAAAAATAATGAAACGTCGTTTTGATAAAAAATAAATAGCTAATAATAAAAACAGATATTAACCATTACATTATCAGGCTTATTCGTCATCATCTGATACGGATAAAGGGCAATAAGTGAAATAAAACGACAGTTTTCAGCAGAAATTAATCTGAAGCGAGTGAAAAAGAGTATTTAGAAAAAAATGATAAAAAAAAAGCCCCTAGAATAAGGGGCTTATGATGATTACTTAGAGTAAATGCTTAATTTTGATCATCGATTAAATAATCAGAATCCAGCATCAAATCCGATCCAGACTGTAGGCCGTGTTGATGGCCGGTCTGCATAGCATCGAAGATAGCTAATGCCAGCTCGTTGCCACACTGACTGTCTTTACATAGTGAGTAATTGGTCTCAGGCAGGCGAGGTAGCCCTTCTGTTTCACCCAATACACGTAAATCAGGACTCATCATCTCTATTGGCCTGGCGGTCACACCTAACCCTGCCCTCACCGCCGCTCGAATGGCAGAAAGAGAAGAGGCTACATAGGCGATACGCCAGGCTATACCCGCTCGAGTCAGATGCTCTATTGCCATATCACGAAATGGACTTGGCTCATCCATCACCACTAAAGGTACTGATTCGCCGGGCTGGAACTGATAATCGGCGGAGCAATACCACAGTGTCGGTGATGTTCTTAAGATCACATGAGGATGAGTGTCAATCTTGGCGGTAGTAATAGCCAGATCCACTTCGCCTTGACTCAGCATGTCAACGATGAGTGGGCTACGTTTCACCCGCACATCGATTGCCAGCCGAGGATACAGCGTTGCCACTCGGTTTAATAAGAAAGGCAGCAGCGTATCGGCAGTATCATCAGATGCGCCGATAATGAGTGACCCTTCTATATTACTGTACATAAGTGACGTACAAGCTTCATCGTTGAAACGCAAAATTTTTCTGGCATAGCCAAGTAACTGGAGACCATGTTCAGTGAGTAATTTGTTACGCCCATGACGGGCAAATAACTCCTTACCTACCAACTGTTCTAACCGTTGCATTTGTTGGCTAACTGCTGACTGAGTTCGACAAACCGCTGCCGCGGCAGAGGCGAAAGTATTCAAGTCAGCAACAGCTACAAAGGTTCTAAGCAGATCGAGGTCGAGATTAATTATCGGACGATTTGCATTTGTCATAGTGTATTCTTCACTTTTTTGAATTCTAATTACAAACTACCCTGGTGTTTAAGTATTAGCGCTATCAATAAGGAACAACGCTAAGTATGACAGTACCCCACTCATTAGAGTAGGGCAAAAAATTTACTTATATTTCGTTACCGCTATCTCTTTTTAAAAAAAACTATTGGCACAACTCTGTATTTGTTTGTGAATTCGGTCATAAAAAACCGCTAAATCTTCGATAAATGAAGATTTTTTCCTTTAGCAACTCTGAATTTTTGTGATGCTTATATGGCAACTCATCTCTATTTTAATTAAATCATCAGAGCTAACCAGTTAAGAAATATTAAAAAATATCAATGTATCTTTGTGTGGTTTTTTTATTGAATTGAGTAAATTCAACTATTAAGATTTGATAGCCAGTGAGATCTCGCAACGATAACATTAATCATTCTTAATAGTTTTCCTATTTACAATTACGTCTTTTTTTGCATTTTTAAATATGTATGATGATATAAACTGTTGAATTGAGATCTTTATAGCGACAGCAGCACACAATGGAGGGCGAGGGTTGTTTTACCACGCGGCCTTTATGTAAACGAAAATGAGCCTTATCTTGGCGAAAACATTTTTTTTGTTAACGATTGTGAATCTCAAGATCCGTCAGGATAAAACTTCAGACAAACTCATCAATCGGACATAACCAAGAGGGTTAAACAGCAAAAAGCCCCGCGCAATCCCCTACTTTTTTCACTCAACAGGCATTTGCACTAAAGATATGCATATAACTTCAAAAATCGGCGGCGGCGGAGTACATTGGATGCCTTGCAGTGTTCCACGCTGAGGACACGCTTTTACCAGCAAAAGGCTCAATTTTTTATGTCCCCCATTGAGAAATCCAGCAAACTGGACAACGTCTGTTATGACATTCGTGGCCCAGTGCTAAAAGAAGCTAAGCGTCTTGAAGAAGAAGGTAACAAGGTCCTGAAACTGAATATCGGCAACCCTGCGCCGTTTGGTTTCGATGCACCGGATGAAATTCTGGTGGATGTGATCCGTAATTTGCCGACTGCACAGGGCTATTGCGACTCCAAAGGCCTGTTTTCGGCGCGCAAAGCCATTATGCAGCACTATCAGGCACGCGAGATGCGCGACCTGACGGTAGAGGATATCTACATTGGGAATGGCGTTTCCGAGTTGATCGTGCAATCCATGCAAGCATTGCTCAATCTTGGCGATGAAATGCTGGTACCCGCTCCCGACTACCCGTTATGGACGGCAGCAGTGTCGCTTTCAAGCGGTAAAGCCGTGCACTATATGTGTGATGAAGAGTCCGGTTGGTTCCCTGATTTGGATGATATCCGCAGTAAAATCACTCCACGGACTCGCGGGATAGTCATTATCAACCCAAATAACCCGACTGGCGCGGTATACAGCAAAGAGCTGTTGCTGGAAATTGTCGAAATCGCCCGTCAGAATGACCTGATTATTTTCGCCGATGAGATCTACGATAAGATTTTGTATGACGAAGCCCAGCATCATTCTATTGCCGCTCTGGCGCCTGACTTGCTGACAGTGACGTTCAATGGTTTGTCCAAGACTTATCGCGTTGCCGGTTTCCGTCAGGGCTGGATGGTACTGAATGGGCCGAAAAAACACGCCAAAGGTTATATCGAAGGCTTGGAAATGCTGGCATCCATGCGATTGTGCGCCAACGTGCCAATGCAGCATGCGATTCAAACAGCACTGGGTGGCTATCAGAGCATCAGTGAATTTATCCAACCCGGTGGGCGTTTATACGAACAACGTGACCGTGCCTGGGAACTCATCAACCAAATCCCGGGGGTTTCTTGTGTGAAACCTCAAGGCGCGCTGTATATGTTCCCGCGTATTGATGCCAAGAAATTTAATCTGCATGACGACCAGAAGCTGGTGCTGGACTTGCTGTTGCAAGAGAAAGTATTGCTGGTGCAAGGCAGTGCATTTAACTGGCCGTATCCGGATCATGTGCGGATTGTGACATTGCCGCGTGTCGATGAGTTAGAGATGGCCGTTAGGAAGTTGGGGCGTTTCTTAGAGACATACCACCAATAGTGAAACAGGGCTTGTTTGACAAGCCCTGTTTTTCATACCGCGATTATCCTGCACAGCCTAGTATTTCTTTTTCTTGGCGATCCACTAAAATCTTTGCCGCATCATTAAGACTAAGTGATCGCGCTGAGCGTTGTTTTGCTTTCAACTTATTACATCGCTGCTTTTGTTCGGCTGCGATATGCCGGGCACAAAACTCCTTCCCGAACGGCTCCACATTTCCCCCCTCACAAATCTTAACTTGAGCTGGCGCGGCGACGCTGAATAATAAAATGGATACGGACATAAATAATAATTTCATCTGAACATCCCTAGTTTTATAATATAAATAAATTCATATACTTATTTAATTCCCAGTCAGATGGGCAAAAGAACAATAATTGCTTCGCGTATCATACTCAATAGAGTTAATGTTAAATAATTTATATTATAATTAATGAGATAGATGAATATAATAAGGATGAAATACCAGGTAAAAATGAGGGTTTAATAAGAGTTTGAAGCATTGTGAGAGTATTTAATTAACTCATTGTCTAATCGAGAGAATCGATTTGGTGTTATCCTCGTTGCCTGAAGGTTGTTTCCATCATTTGCATGGTTCTGATATTAAAAAGAGAGAACACTATGAGTCACTTCTTCGCTCACCTATCCCGCCTGAAACTGATCAACCGCTGGCCGCTGATGCGCAATGTCCGCACTGAGAATGTTTCGGAGCACAGTCTGCAGGTGGCGTTTGTCGCTCATGCATTGGCTATCATTAAAAACCGTAAATTTAATGGCAATCTTAATGCCGACCGTATCGCACTGCTGGCGATGTATCACGATGCCAGTGAAGTCATAACCGGTGATTTACCCACCCCTATCAAGTATTACAATCCTCAGATTGCTCATGAATATAAAAAGATAGAAAAAGTCGCACAGCAAAAGCTCATCGAAATGTTGCCGAAAGAGTTGCAGCACGATTTTCGTTGTCTGCTGGATGAGCATTATTACAGTGAAGAGGAAAAAGCACTGGTTAAACAGGCGGATGCCCTGTGCGCTTATCTAAAATGTCTGGAGGAGTTATCTGCGGGGAATAATGAATTTATCCAAGCTAAGGCTCGATTAGAGAAAACCCTCGCCATGCGCCAAAGCCCGGAGATGGATTACTTTATGGAAGTATTTGTTCCCAGTTTCAGCCTGTCTCTGGATGAAATCAGCCTCGATTCACTGGATTGATCACCATAAGAAAAAATCTATAAAATAGTGGATTATCCAAAGTCATTGGCGCTACAAGTAGGCGGCCAATGAATGAATCCCGATGAGCTGGCTCACGCCAGTGATTCGGGTAAGTGAATGCAGCCAACACCCTTGTAGCCCCAAGGACACGGGATAATTAGAATGGGAATAGTAGCGGCACCACCATCACACTCACAATCATCACCAGAAAAGTAAATGGCACCCCCATTCGGACAAAATCACCAAACTTATAGCCCCCGGGGCCTAACACCAGCGTATTGACTGGGGATGACACCGGCGTCATAAAGGCCGCTGAGGCTGCAATACCAATGATCATCGCGAAGGGATAGGGGGAAACTGACATTTCACGGGCAGCCGCAATTGCAATCGGCGCCATCAAGACCGCCGTGGCCGTATTAGAAATAAACAGCCCAATAGTGGCGCACAGGATAAATAAGCACAGCAACATCACCCGTGGCCCCATCCCGCCAGCGACATCCATTAACCCACGGACGATTAAATCAACCCCACCGGTTTTCTGTAATGCTTGGGCAAAGGGCATCATCCCGATAATCAAAATCAAACTTGGCCAATGGATTGAGCGATAAGCACTTTCCATATCAATACAACGGAACTGCCCCATCAACAAACAAGCCACCAATGCCGCAATCACATTTGGCACCTCATCGGTCAACATCATTGCCACCATCAGCGCCAAACAGAATAAAGCGTGAGGCGCTTGGGAGATAGCCGGGGCCACTTCGTCAACTTCAGCAGGTAGATTCAGCACGATAAAGTCGCGAGTTTTTTGCTGTAATTGACGGATCAATTTCCAGTCGCCGATCACCAGCAAGATATCGCCAAACTGTAATTTGTCATCGACCAGTTTGCCTTCCAACACCTTACCGTTGCGGCGGATACCGACTACATTTAAGCCATAGCGGGTGCGGAAAGTAGCTTCACGCAAACTCTTCCCCAGCAAAGCAGAGTCAGGAATCAGAGAAACTTCGGCCATCCCGACGTTGCGCGCCTGTTCAGAGAAATATTCACCGCGCAGCACCATCGGTTCTAACTTTTGCTCGGTGCAGAATTCGCGTAAATCCATGTCACAATCAGACATGTCAATCAGCAACACGTCATTCTCATGCAGTTCAGAGGAACCCGTCGCGCTCACCATCACTCGCCGAAAACGCTTCCAGCGCTCAATCCCCACCACATTCGCACCATAGCGGACACGCAGATGCAGTTCATCAAGAGAACGGCCAATTAGCGGAGAATCATGGCGGATAGCCAAACGACGAGCGCGGCCAGTCAGTTTGTAATCGCGGATAAGATCACGAAAAGTACGGCGTTTCCACTGCTGTTCTTTCTCTGAGCTTTCCTGTTTACCCCCCAGCCAGCGCCGGGCAACTAACATGTAACCCACACCCATCAGCAAAATAATAAGGCCAATTGGCGTCACACCGAAGAAACCAAATCCTTTGATGCCTTCACGTAATAATTCACTGTTAACCACCATGTTGGGTGGGGTCGCGACCAGTGTCATCATGCCGCTGATAAGCCCGGCAAAACTCAGGGGCATCATCAAGCGCCCAGGGGAGATTTTCATTCGGCTGGCCACACTCAGTACCACCGGGATAAAAATCGCCACCACACCGGTTGAGCTCATAAAGGCCCCTAGCCCCGCCACAGTCACCATCAGCAGTGCCAGCATTTTGGTTTCACTGTGACCGGCCACTTTTACCAGCCAGTCCCCGACCTGATAGGCCACGCCGGTTCTCACTAACCCTTCACCAATCACAAACAGTGCCGCGATCAAAATCACATTGGGATCGCTAAATCCGCTGGTGGCCTCGCCTAATGACAGCGTGCCACTCATCACAAAGGCAATAATCACCAACAATGCCACGACATCCATCCGCAGTTTATTGGTAGTAAACAGCACAATAGCTATCAGAAGTAGCGTCAACACCCACAATAGTTCGCTGTTCAAAATGGCCTCGTTGGCAAAAAGTGAAAGGGAATATCCGGCTATGGTAGTAAAACATCAAATTAAATCGATACCGCTGTTTGAGATCAATAATGACTGTAAATTTATGTGCTTACCATCCCACCACAGCATTAATTGCATTTTTTTTCTGAAAAAAAATTCGTCAATATGTGATGAAGGATTCGTCAGTTGAAAAAACATTGCTCAAATATTCGGATATTCACGCGTATTTAACCATCTGACTATACTGGTAATAGTGGACAGCAGGCACTCATTAGAATTATCTGGATTGGAGCACTGAATGAGCAATATTACGGATTATCCGATTGTCCTTTTTCTGCTGTCCTTGGCCCTGCTATATAGCTCAGCTTATGTGGGTCAGGCCTTTTTCCGCCGAGGACGAGATCTGGATGACAATATTCGTGAGAATTTCACCGTTATCCAAGGGGCGACACTGACCTTACTCGGCCTGATTATTGGTTTTAGTTTTTCAATGGCTATCAATCGCTATGACCTCCGTAAAAATTACGAAGAGGCAGAAGCCAATGCCATTGGTACTGAATATCTGCGCACTGATTATCTGCCAACTGCCTCCAGCACCGCCACCAAAGCGCTGTTAATACAGTATCTTAATCAACGAGTCCTTTTTTATACTACCCGCGATGAAGACCACCTAATTGAAATTAATAACCGGACCAATCAACTGGAAAATGCACTTTGGCTCGCGTTGCAAGAACCGGTAAATCAGCACCCTGACCCGATAAGAGCATTGGTCGTTGCCGGGATGAATGATGTTTTAAACTCTGCGAGTTACACACAAGCGGCGTGGTGGAACAGAATCCCGCATGCCGCTTGGTTATTGATGCTGATTATCGCGGTTTGCAGTTGTACTTTGGTAGGTTATGGTTCGAAACAGGGTAGAAATGGCAAGATTATGACATTGATATTGCCATTGGTGATTTCATTCTCTTTTATGCTCATCGCCGACATTGATAGCCCGCGAGGTGGGATTATTCGGGTCGTACCGCAAAACTTGCATAGTCTGGAAGATAGTTTGCTCCCTGCCCCCACACAATCCAACGCGGCTCAGCACTGAGTCGCCAGCCCCCGATAACAAAAGAGCGCCATCAGGCGCTCTTCTTCAATAGATTCACATAATTAGCCGACAACACGAACCACTGCACCCTGTGCAGTGGCTTCGACTGCAATGTGCTCAAGTGAACTGAGAACCAAGTCCACTTGGTCTAACTTTGGCGTGTCAGCAGGGGCGTTCACAGCAATCACTTGGCAACCGGCGGCCAGACCGGACAAAATCCCAGCCGGAGCATCTTCCACCACAATGCAATCAGCCGGTGCCAACCCTAAACGCTCAGCCCCCAGCAAATAAGCATCTGGCTTAGGTTTGCCATGCTTGACCTGTTCGGCGGTCACGAACACTTTAGGCTCCGGTAAATGACCCGCAGCACGGCGAGCTGAAGCCACAGGAACAGAACCGGATGTGACGATGGCCCACGGAATAGACAGGCTGTTGAGCCGCTCCAGCAGCGATACCGCTCCCGGCAATGCCGTCACGCCATCGGTATCATTGGCTTCAATGTGCTCCAATGCCAAAAACTCGGCCTGGAGTTCCGCATCACTGGCACCTGGCATAAAATGACGAAGAGAGGTAATTGCTTGTTTGCCATGGATAAATTCGAGTACTTCCGATGGATCAATGCCGCGACCTTGCGCCCAGCCAATCCAAGCTCGTTCAACAGCAGGTAATGAATCAACCAGAGTCCCGTCCAAATCAAAAAGAAAACCTTTACACTCCACAAGCACATCCTCATCAATAAACCAATATATTCAATAGCCTAACTAGCTCATTAGGCATTGATAATTTGCGAAATTTCTACGGCACTCAAGTGATATTGGCGCGGGCATGATTGCCAGATAGCCAACATACGTTGGTATTTGTCCCACATTGGCGTTTGGGAATTAAAACCATGAGTCCCAGAGTCAAAATGGGTATAGCGCCCTTCGGTATTCACCATAAAGCGCACATAACTCAGGTAACGGGATTCAGTGGCAGCATCAAAACCGAGGAATGCAATGCGACGTTCATCCAAGTCTTGCTTGTCTTTAAGATTGCCGCAGGAGACTTGCAGAGCATGATGCATCTCCATGATATTAATGATGGTACGGCAAGTCTCTTCGCTCATCTCACCAAAGTCGCGGTCCAGTTCACGCATCTGCAAACCAAAGCCACGTTCGACAATAGTTTGCTGGCGACGATAGCGCTCAGCGTTTTCCGGGTCCAGCATGGTCATCATTTTGTACTGATTCGAGAGAATCAGTCGTTGGGCGTTTGTCATATCCATCACTAAACTCCTAAGACATAAATAATGAGGAAATCATCGCATACAGAGTTGGGTCATACTTTGATTTGACAGGGGATTTTGCGCTGCTGTTAACAGATGCATAAAAAACCCCGGTGGCATACTAAGCCCCGGTATCTGTTCTTCTACCATGCCACTGCGGTCAATCAAAAACAGCTGTAACCCTCAACGAGGGCTACAGGTCATCAAGAAACGTTTTATCCAACTGTTTAAAGGCGCGTTTTAGCACATCGGCCAGCGACTGGTAAGTTGGCGTCTGTTCAATTGGAGCAACCGCCTGCCCGGCTTCCGCCAGCTTGTTACGCACCTCGTGGAACCACTGTAATAATGTTGGCGGTAACGGCGTAATTGCGCGCTTACCCAACCACCATAATCCTTGCAGTGGCAAGCCGCAGGCGAACAGTGCAGTGGCTATCGCTGGGCCTAATTGACCACCCAGTGCTATCTGCCAAGTCAGCGTAAAAATGGCCAACGGGGGCATAAAGCGAATACCAAAACGAGTGGCTGTTGACACGCGATTCTCCGGAAACACCGGTGCCAGGCGTTTATCAGCAGGCCAGGTCTTCATATAGTGCTGACCGCGCTGGAGTACCTGAAACCAGCTTACGGTGTCAGAAGGTTTTGTTGTCATGGCTCACCTCAACTTCACAAGCAAAAATTAAAATTATTTTTGTAATTCACAAACTAAAAATTAGTCTGTTAAATATATTTTGTTTTTAGCCGGCGCTATCGGTATCCTAGTCCGGCCTTTAGGCCGCTAGAAGATGACGCTAAATATGTCAACTTTTCGCAGCATTTAAATCATTTTTGTTAAATCGCGCAGGTTTTTACCACCAGGCATTAACGTTTTATCAGCGATTTTTTCATCATCATGCCTTTTTCGCTATCGCATGATGTTAATCATTAATGTCGACGCCAATATGCGCTACGCTTTTGGACAGATTGACGTTTTATTAACCACGTGTTTTTCGCTGTTTTTGTACTCCCGATGCACTGTTTGTATCGTTGATGCCAAAACAAATGTCGAACACGATTATAAATAGGTACTTCCATGTCGAGTAAGCTAGTACTGGTTCTTAACTGCGGTAGCTCTTCCCTGAAATTCGCAATCATCGACGCAACCAACGGTGAAGAACACCTCTCTGGTTTAGCCGAATGCTTCCACCTGCCAGAGGCACGCCTCAAATGGAAAATGGAGGGTGGTAAACACGAAGCCGCATTGGGTGCTGGTGCAGCACACAGCGAAGCACTAAATTTCATTGTTAATACTATTCTGGCACAAAAACCAGAGCTTTCCGCTCAACTGACTGCCATCGGTCACCGCATTGTTCATGGCGGCGAGAAATTCACTGCATCAGCTATCGTTACCGAAGAAGTTATTCAGGGTATCAAAGATTCCATCCCGTTTGCACCACTGCATAACCCTGCTCACCTGATCGGTATCGCTGAAGCATTGAAATCCTTCCCAAATCTGGCTGATAAAAATGTTGCAGTTTTTGATACTGCCTTCCATCAGACCATGCCGGAAGAGTCTTATCTCTACGCCCTGCCGTACAGCTTATACAAAGATCACGGTATCCGTCGCTATGGCGCACACGGCACCAGCCACTTCTATGTGAGCCAGGAAGCCGCTAAGACCCTGAACAAACCACTGGAAGAACTGAACGTAATCACTTGCCATTTGGGCAATGGTGGCTCAGTCACTGCGGTTCGTAACGGTAAATGTGTTGATACTTCTATGGGCCTGACGCCACTGGAAGGTTTGGTCATGGGTACCCGTAGTGGTGATATTGACCCGGCAATCATTTTCCACCTGCATGATTCAATGGGGATGAGCGTTGATCAAATCAACAAGCTGCTGACCAAAGAATCTGGCTTGCTGGGCCTGACTGAAGTGACCAGTGACTGCCGCTATGTTGAAGATAACTATGAAACCAAAGCAGATGCACGCCGCGCAATGGATGTGTTCTGCCACCGTCTGGCTAAATATATCGGTGCCTACACTGCACTGATGGATGGCCGTCTGGATGCTGTCGTCTTCACTGGCGGTATCGGTGAAAATGCCGCGATGGTGCGTGAACTGACGTTGGACAAACTGGCTCTGCTGGGCTTTGAGATTGACCACGAACGCAATATGGCAGCTCGCTTCGGCAAGTCTGGCACCATCACCAAAGATGGCAGCCGTCTGGCTCTGGTTATCCCAACCAACGAAGAGCTGGTTATCGCGCAAGACGCCTCTCGTCTGACCGCGTAAGTATTCTTTATACTTATATATATCCAAAGAATTTGGTGTTGCAGGCAGGTAGCAAACGAACTTATCCCGATGAGCTTACTCTAGTAAGTGATTCGGGTTATTGAGCGTAGCCAACCCACATGCAGCTTGAAGTATGACTGGTATATATACCCAATAGATTTCGAGTTACAGGTAGGCGGCAACTGAATGAGCTCAATTAGTTGAGATAACTCAATGACTTGGGTGAATTATGGTAGCCAACAACTCTGCAGTTTGGAAGATGACGGGTATAAAACCGTAAAGAGGTTTAGCCGTGTCCCGTACAATAATGTTGATCCCTACCGGCACCAGCGTTGGTTTAACCAGCGTCAGCTTGGGTGTCATCCGCTCCATGGAACAAAAAGGTGTGCGCCTGAGCGTATTCAAGCCAATCGCACAGCCACGTGCTGGTAACGATGCACCTGACCAAACCACCACCATCATTCGTGCGAACTCCAGCATTACTGCTGCTGAGCCGCTGAATATGAACCATGTGGAAACCTTGCTGAGTTCTAACCAGCAAGACGTGTTGATGGAAGAAATTGTTGCCCGTTATCATGAAAACACCAAAGACGCCGAAGTGGTTCTGGTTGAAGGTTTAGTGCCAACCCGCAAACATCAGTTTGCCAATGCACTGAACTATGAAATCGCTAAAACCCTGAATGCTGAAATCGTGTTTGTGATTTCACTGGGTAATGATTCACCGGATCAATTGAAAGAGCGTATCGAACTGGCTCGTTCCAGCTTCGGTGGCAGCAAAAACAAAAACATCACCGGCGTTATCATTAACAAACTGAATGCCCCGGTTGATGAGCAAGGCCGTACCCGCCCTGACCTGTCTGAAATCTTTGATGATTCAACCAAGGCCAGCGTTGCTAAAATCGATCCAAAACAGCTGTTTGCCAACAGCCCGCTGCCGGTTCTGGGCTGTGTGCCTTGGAGCTTCGAGCTGATTGCCACCCGTGCAATCGACATGTGTAAGCACCTGAATGCGCGCATTATTAACGAAGGTGACATCAACACTCGCCGCGTTAAATCGGTGACTTTCTGTGCCCGTAGTATCCCACACATGCTGGAACACTTCCGTCCGGGTTCTCTGTTAGTGACTTCTGCTGACCGCCCAGATGTGTTGGTTTCTGCTTGTCTGGCAGCCATGAATGGTGTTGAAATCGGCGCTATCCTGCTGACCGGCGGCTATGCCATCGATGAGCCAATCAAACGTCTGTGTGAACGCGCCTTCCAAACTGGCCTGCCCGTCTTTATGGTTGATACCAACACTTGGCAGACCTCTCTGAGCCTGCAAAGCTTCAACCTGGAAGTCCCGGCAGATGACCACGAACGTGTTGAGAAGCTGCAAAACTACGTTGCCAGCCATATCAGCAGCGAGTGGATTGATTCTCTGACTGCAACATCTGAGCGCTCACGCCGCCTGTCTCCACCAGCATTCCGTTATGAGCTGACTGAGCTGGCACGTAAAGCGGGCAAACGTATCGTGCTGCCAGAAGGCGACGAGCCACGTACCGTGAAAGCCGCCTCTATCTGTGCTGAACGCGGCATCGCGACTTGTGTGCTGTTAGGTAACCCAGAAGAGATCCAACGTGTTGCTGCGGCTCAAGGTGTTGAGCTGGGTAAAGGCGTTGAAATCATTGACCCGGTTGCTGTGCGCGAACAATATGTTCCGCGTCTGGTTGAGCTGCGTAAGAGCAAAGGCATGACCGAAGTGGTTGCGCGTGAGCAGTTGGAAGATAACGTGGTTCTCGGCACTTTGATGCTGGAGAAAGGCGAAGTTGACGGTCTGGTCTCTGGTGCCGTTCATACCACCGCCAACACTATCCGCCCACCGTTGCAGTTGATCAAAACCGCACCGGGCAGTTCACTGGTTTCTTCGGTGTTCTTCATGCTGCTGCCTGACCAGGTTCTGGTTTATGGTGACTGCGCGATTAACCCAGATCCAACGGCTGAACAACTGTCAGAAATTGCTATCCAGTCTGCTGATTCTGCTGCGGCATTCGGTATTGAACCGCGTGTGGCGATGATCTCTTACTCCACCGGTAATTCTGGTGCTGGTAGCGATGTAGAAAAAGTTCGCGAAGCAACTCGTTTGGCTCAGGAAAAACGCCCAGATCTGATCATCGATGGTCCATTGCAGTATGATGCGGCAATCATGGCTGATGTAGCGAAATCCAAAGCGCCTAACTCGCCAGTGGCCGGTAAAGCGACCGTGTTCATCTTCCCTGACTTGAACACCGGTAACACCACCTATAAAGCGGTACAGCGTTCTGCCGACCTGATCTCTATCGGGCCGATGCTGCAAGGCATGCGCAAGCCAGTTAACGACTTGTCCCGTGGTGCGCTGGTTGACGATATCGTCTATACCGTAGCACTGACAGCAATTCAGTCAGCACAAGCTGACGCGTCTTAATCTTCCGGTTAAGCCGTATACAAACGCCAGCCTCGTGCTGGCGTTTTTGTTGGGTTATTTATACCCTTGACTGATGCTGTCAGGTACTTTGTCTTGGTTCGAACTTATAGCTAAAACTCTGACTAAGAGGTTCATCTTCCTCGTCGTCGTCATTATCTAGCATATTAATCAGCATCTTACCGGCTTCTTTCCCCATTTTTTTATAATCAATGCGCATTGATGTCAGGGTGGGATAGGTTTGGTCGCAACTGTCAGAACCGTCTAAACAGGCCACTGCAATTCCGCCAGGTATTTTCAACAGCCGCCGTTGGCACTCAAATAACACACCAAGAGCAATATCTTCATGGCTACATATCACTGCATCCAATTCAGGTTGGCGCTGGAGTATTTCTGTCAGGGCATAACGACCAAACTGTAAACTGGCACTCTCCGGCGTAGTGACGGTTTGATCGCCATTCTTGTAATGCTCTAACATCGCTTTATGCCAGCCATTCAGTTGCTGGCGCTGCAAGCGGTTATCCATATGAGCGCCGATAAAGCCAATATTATGGTAACCCCGCTCCAACAAATGACGGCTCAATTCATAGGCTGACTCAAAGAAAGCCGCCTCAAGGGTAATCTTCGCCGCTTTGAAATAAGACCCAACCACGTTAACTGTTGGAATATTCGCCCGCTCAAGCAGCTGATAAGTTTTATCCGCTAATTGTGAGCCAAATATCACCACGGCGGCCGGATTGCTCTGTAACAAGGTCATCAGTATTTCAGCTTCTTTGCGCTGATTATATTCATGGCAACCAAGTAATAACTGAAACTCATTTTTATTCAGAATCTGTTGCAGCGCCTGCATAAATCGGGAGCTGGCTTTATCCGTCAATGACGGTATTAAAACGGCGATGGTATCACTGTGGCCGGATGCTAATGCCCCAGCCGCACGGTTAGGAATATAGCCCAGTGTTTCAACCGCTTGTTCTATTTTCTCACGTAACTTATCTGAAACCTGCTCCGGCGTTCGCAGCGCTCTGGAAACAGTCATCGACCCTACCCCGGCGTAATTCGCCACATCCGATAGAGTGACCCGCCCGGTATTACGGCGCTTGCGCGTTTTTTCCATGCTGATTTCCTGCCTGATTAAAATTTCTTGCCTTATAGCAACCAGCCATTCCGCATTGGCCCCGACAATACATTGCATTGTATATGGCTTATTCCTAGATAGCCAAAGCCCAGGGCGCGGCAAATGATAGCGCTATCACAAATTTTGATAGCGCTATCAGGTAGCGCTATCATTTGAGATATTCATCACATTAATAGCAGTGATAACTATCTACTCTCCTGTTAACAGTCATTGGGAGTCATAAATATCATGTTAAAAACACTGTTAACGCCAGACGTCATTCAGGTGGTCAGCCACGCAAAAGATTGGCGCGATGCCATCGCGATTTCATGCCAGCCATTAATTGATAATGGCTCAATTGAACCTCGTTATGTCGAGGCGATTTATCGCTCCCATGAGGCCATTGGCCCTTACTACGTGGTCGGACCGGGGATTGCTATGCCGCATGCCCGCCCGGAAGAAGGGGCGAATAAACTCTCTTTGGCATTAACCGTCATCACCGAGGGCGTCACTTTCAATGCTGAAGGTAATGACCCGGTAAAACTGCTCATAGTGTTAAGCGCGACAGACAGCACTAGCCATATCGAGGCTATTTCTCAACTCGCTCAGTTGTTCGATAACGATAACGATGTGACCACCTTACTTAATGCCAAAACGCAGCAGGATATTTTGTCAGTCATTGCGCGTTATTAAGCACCACATTAGGTTCGGATAATAATTCTATACCCAAAATAATTCGAGTTGCAGGAAGGCGGCAAACGAGATAATCCCGATGAGCTTACTGTGGTAAGTGATTCGGGTTATTGAGCATAGCCAACGCACGTGCAGCTTGAAAGATGGCGGGAATAAGGGGAAAGAAAATGAAAATTACAGTGGTTTGCGGTAACGGTTTAGGTACCAGCCTGATGATGGAAATCAGCATCAAAAACATTCTGAAAGAATTGGCGGTCAGCGCTGAAGTTGATCATGTTGACTTGGGCTCTGCCAAAGGGACACCCAGTGACATTTTCATCGGCACCAAAGACATTGCCGAGCAGTTAGTTGCTCAAGCTGTCGGCGGTAAGATCGTTGCTCTGGATAACATGATCGATAAGAAAGCCATGAAAGAACGTTTGTCTGTGGCTTTAACCGAATTAGGCGCTTTGTAACCGGAGGCTGGCATGGATTTCTTTCGCTTTTTAATGAGTGATGTTCTCTCCGAACCGGCGGTGTTGGTAGGTCTGATTGCTTTAATCGGCCTGATTGCACAGAAAAAACCGGTCACGGAATGTATCAAAGGCACCGTCAAAACCATCATGGGTTTTGTGATTTTGGGTGCCGGTGCTGGCTTGGTAGTGTCATCTCTGGGTGATTTCGCCAATATTTTCCAACATGCTTTCGGTATTCAGGGCGTCGTGCCCAATAACGAAGCCATTGTGTCAGTAGCACAAAAGAGTTTTGGTAAAGAAATGGCGATGATTATGTTCTTCGCGATGGTTATCAATATTCTGATTGCTCGCTTTACACCTTGGAAGTTTATCTTCCTGACCGGGCACCACACGCTGTTTATGTCGATGATGGTGGCCGTTATTCTGGCAACTGCCGGGATCAGTGGGGTAACACTGATTGTTATCGGTTCGCTGGTAGTTGGGGTTGCCATGGTCTTCTTCCCCGCTATCGCTCACCCTTACATGAAAAAGGTGACGGGCTCTGATGACGTGGCAATTGGCCACTTCTCTACTCTGTCTTATGTCTTAGCTGGTTTTATCGGCAGCAAATTTGGTAATAAAGAACATTCGACTGAAGACATGAATGTGCCAAAAAGCCTGCTGTTCTTGCGTGATACACCGGTCGCTATCTCCTTTACCATGTGTATTATTTTCATCGTCACCTGCCTGTTTGCCGGGCCGGAAGTGGTGAAAAGCCTGAGTGGCGGCAAAAACTGGTTCATGTTCTCACTGATGCAATCCATTACTTTCGCCGCAGGTGTGTACATCATCTTGCAAGGTGTGCGTATGGTTATTGCTGAGATAGTGCCCGCGTTTAAAGGGATTTCAGACAAGTTAGTCCCTAATGCTAAACCTGCGCTGGATTGCCCGGTCGTCTTCCCTTACGCGCCAAATGCCGTATTGGTTGGCTTCTTGAGCAGCTTTGCTGCAGGTCTTATCGGGATGTTCGCGCTGTATTTGATGAACATGACGGTAATTATCCCAGGTGTCGTGCCTCACTTCTTCGTCGGTGCTGCTGCCGGGGTGTTTGGTAATGCAACTGGCGGACGCCGCGGTGCCATTCTGGGGGCATTCGCACAAGGCTTATTAATTACCTTCCTGCCAGTGTTCTTGCTGCCAGTGTTGGGCGATATCGGTTTTGCCAACACCACATTCAGCGATGCTGACTTCGGTGCTCTGGGTATTTTGCTGGGTATTATTGTTCGATAATCAGTAAGAGAAAGGCAATATAACGCGAAAAGCCCCTGCTAAGGGGCTTTTTTATGGCTGATGTAGATTAATCTTCTCGCGGGGTGATTTTTCCGTAATCCTGTTCATTATTGCGTGTTAGCCACAGCGACAGGGCTTTTAGGGAGTCTGGCGTGAACTCGTCGCAGCGGGCGGTAATTTCTTCCGGCAGCATCCAACGAACTTCATCTATCTCTTCTGCCTGCAATGCAAATGGCCCATGGGAGACACAGCTGAACAAGGCCCCCCACACGCGGCAGCACTCTTCTTCAAAGTAAAACTGACCATGCTCAGCGAAAGGCACCCCTGCAATCCCTAACTCTTCTTCCGCTTCGCGACGGGCTGATTCAAGGTAGTTTTCACCACTTTGCACCACTCCACCGGCGGTTGCGTCCAGTTTTCCGGGATAGAAATCTTTGTTCTCAGTACGACGTTGTACCAGAATTTTGCCCATTCCATCGTGCACCACAATATAGGTAGCACGGTGGCGTAGTCGTTGAGCTCGCATTTGTTGACGACTGGATTGAGCAATAACTTCATTTTGCTCATCAACAATATCAACCCACTCGATGACTGCTGCTGGATTTTGCTCCACCATCCTCTGAAACCTTCTATCTGGGCGCGTATCCGCGCAATTGTTAATCAAGAGGTATATATATTTATTTAGTTTTTAATGCCAACTGGGCGACAGGTTCATCATTTTGTAGGGTCAGAACCTGTAAAACACCGCCATCCAACATGCCATAACTCGCCGGGTATCCTCCTTTTGGGATACTGACCGAGCCAGGATTAAAGCATATCACCTCATCCTGCCACTGTGCCTGAGGCAGATGAGTATGACCATAAACTAAGACGTCCCCATGACGCAACGGAGGAAGAGCAGCGGGATGATAAAGGTGACCATGCGTCAAAAATAGGCGCGTTTCTGGCATAATAATCTGCTGCCAACCTGCCATCATCGGGAACTGCAATAACATTTGATCGACTTCACTGTCGCAGTTGCCACGCACCGCGATAATGTTGTTTTTATAGGGATTAAGGCATTCTGCTACCGCCGCTGGCTGATAGCCTGCCGGTAATGCATTGCGAGGTCCATGATTGAGCAAGTCACCCAATAGCACCAACCATTGCGCCTGACTACGTTCAAAAATTTCCAGAACTTTTTCTGTAGCCGGTAGCGACCCATGCAAATCAGAAGCAAACATTAACTTCATGGTGTCGTCGTCTCTTAGGTTTAATCTCATTAAATCAGGCTATGCATACAACCAAGGTAGATAATGAGAACTCAATGTGGCTTTATTCTATCATCCAATCCGTCGGATTAATCCGATAAAAGCCATTATCCGCCATAAGAAAATTTTATCGTAAAAGACACCGCCGACATTACAGAATAATGTCAGCATTGTGTGAAGAGAAATCGTTATAGTGAAGGTTGCGATACCAGTTCATCCAGTGTGAGCTGATTGAATAAATACCCTTGCATAGCATCAATATTACTGCCCTTGAGCTGTTCTGACTCATCCTGATTTTCTACGCCAACGACAATAACCCCGAGACAATATTTCTTAATATTATTTATTAAGATAGGGAAAGTGTGCTTGTTATGCTGCCAGAAGAAATGCTTATCAATTTTTACATACTCAAAAATATTGGCAGTGACTGCATTCAAAGTGGAATCACCTCTACCCAAATCATCGAGCCATAGTGGATACAACTCAGCCAATTCACGTAGCAATGGATTATTCATTCCATCGGATAAATTGGAAAATGTCTCCATGATTTCCAGCCTTAAGAAAGGCATTTGATCTAGCATTTGGCGAGTCGAATCATCAGTAACAATCACACTGGCCAAGTCAAAATCGATATTAATCGAAAGCAAAACATTGTTAGTGATAAACCAATCGCTATGGGCTTTCACCGCACGTAATTGGTCTTGGAATAAATCAGTCTTTCCACCCACATCCAATTCTTTAATAAAATGTTCGACATCAATGGGGGTATCGACCGATTTAGCTGAAAATCGGCTTAATAGCTCAACCGCTAATAAGCTACCGTCTTGCTTATGTATAGGCTCACACACATAAGAACAATTAACTTCGATGTTTAGCTTCATGCGCACCTGAAAAAGTGTATGAACAACAATGAGATCACAACCAGATCTCAGCCGGAGGATTTATAAGCCACCGTGAGTTTTTATAAAACACCCAACATTTTTTATAAAACATCCAACTTCACTAGGGGAAAGGGCTGGCAGCCTCTTTTCTATTCAAATTAGTATGTTTACTCTAGCAGAAAATCACCAATTCAGTGTTTTAAAAGTCGTCGCGTATGCCTTAAAACCATTGTCAGCGCTCAGAAGTAATAAAGTACTTAGGCCACAACTGCACCTGCAAACTGGTAATACCTGAACGCACAATACTGTATTAATCGGACAGAATGCGGGATTTATTTAGTTATTATTTTTTTATTTTCTCAAATGATGCCGCTGACAACATATGGACATTCTTCTTACCCGCGATTGGCCTGCTAGCGACATACTCTCTGGATGAAAAAATTAATCCAGGATGTGCTCAGCATCGTAGGAGAAGCACCCAGAATCACCTATGCTAAAAGAGAAGCCGATAAGCAGACATTACCGCTACCACACAAAAGCAATAAGGGATAAACGGAGATTGGCTATGCGTATTTTAATCACTGGAGCTACAGGACTGATCGGGCGTAGTCTGAGTGCTTTTCTTTTGTCGCAAGCCCATCAAATAACGGCCTTAACCCGTGACCCACAGCGAGCAAATAAGGTACTCGGTTCGCAAGTCACCTGTTGGTCAACCTTGAATGATAAGCATGACCTCAACGATTTTGATGCGGTGATTAATCTGGCGGGTGAGCCTATTGCTGAGAAACGTTGGACTTCACAGCAGAAAGAAATTTTATGCCAAAGCCGCTGGCAGATAACCGAGAAACTGACAGCATTAATTAAAGCCAGCAGTCAGCCGCCGGCAGTGTTTATTTCAGGGTCTGCGGTTGGGTTTTATGGCGATCAGGGGCAAGCATTGGTCACCGAAGATGAGGCGCCACATGATGAGTTTACTCATCAGTTATGCGCACGCTGGGAAAGCCTGGCATTGGCAGCCCACAGCAACCATACCCGGGTTTGCTTGCTACGTACCGGTATTGTATTAGCGCCTCATGGTGGTGCATTAGCCAAAATGGTACCGCTGTTGCGCCTTGGTCTGGGTGGCCCAATCGGCGATGGCCGCCAATACCTGCCGTGGATACATATTGATGATATGGTTCATGGTATCCATTATTTACTGACCACCGATGGATTGAATGGCCCATTCAATATGGTTTCCCCTTATCCGGTCCATAACGAACAATTTATTGCCACACTGGCAGAAGTACTTGATCGCCCAGCCGTAATTCGCACCCCCGCAGCAGCCATTCGCTTATTACTGGGGGAGTCGGCGGCATTAGTATTGGGGGGACAGCGGGCAGTACCCAAACGGCTGGAAGAAGCTGGCTTCGCATTCCGCTATTTCGAACTGGAAGAAGCTTTGCGCAATGTGCTGAGAAAGCCAGCGGAATAGATTTGTAAGCTATCCCCCCCTTCCTGATAGATTTTGAGTTGCAGCTAGGTGGCAATAGAATGCACCCAAGGAGTTGAGATAACTCAATGACTTGGGTGTATGATGGCGGCCAACACCACTGCAGCTTGCAAGATGATGGGTATAAATTGTTACTTCAGTGCGCCAGACAGGAACTGCTGCAGGCGGGTACTCTTGGGGTTGCCAAAAAGCTCGGCGGGCGGCCCCTCTTCTTCAATAACGCCTTTATGCAAGAAGATGACGTGGCTGGAGACATGGCGCGCGAACTCCATTTCATGGGTGACAACCACCATGGTTTTCCCCTCTTCTGCCAGCTTTTGCATAATGCGCAATACTTCCCCCACCAGCTCAGGGTCCAGAGCCGAAGTCGGTTCATCAAACAGTAATACATCTGGCTCCATAGCCAGTGCCCGGGCAATAGAAACACGCTGCTGTTGACCACCAGAAAGATGTACTGGATATTTAGCCCGCGCACGCTCATCAATCCCAACTTTATCCAAATAACGAATAGCACGCTCTTTGGCCACCGCCTTACTCAATCCCAATACTTGAACCGGTGCTTCCATGACATTTTCCAGCACAGTCATGTGGCTCCACAAGTTGAAATGCTGGAATACCATCGTTAGCCGGGTACGCAGTAATTGCAGCTCTTTTTTATCAAAAACTTTTAATTGCCCGTCTTTATCACGAACCAGGCGGATATCTTGATTATTGACGCTAATCGACCCTTCGCTGGGTTTTTCAAGGAAATTGATGCAACGTAAGAAGGTACTTTTCCCTGAGCCAGAAGAGCCAATAATAGAAATCACATCCCCTGCTTTGGCGGAAAGTGAAACGCCTTTTAAAACCTCATGCTCACCATAGTGTTTATGCAGCTCCGTCACAGACAGTTTGGTTTCAGCTATTTTAGTTTCTAATGTGTCAGTCATAGTTTTTAATGTATCAGTCATGGTCTCTCCGTACTTAATGCGATGCCTGAGGTTTTATATGTGCCAGCCAACGTTTCTCTGCCTGGCGGAACAGGCTAATTAGCGTAAAGGAGATAATCAGATAAAGTACGGCAGCAATACCAAATGCATAAAACGGCTGATAAGTCGCAGCGTTAATATCACGAGCTATCTTCAGAATATCTGGCACCGTGGCCGTAAAGGCCAACGCGGTGGAATGCAGCATTAAAATAACTTCATTACTGTAGGCCGGTAAAGCAATACGCAGTGCAGAAGGCAAAATAATGCAGCGATACATTTTAAAACGTGAGAAACCATAAGCGCGAGCTGCCTCTATTTCACCATGAGGAACCGAACGAATAGCACCGGCGAAAATCTCGGTGGTATAAGCACAAGTATTCAGTGTCAGCGCTAAAATAGTGCAATTTAATCCGCTACGGAAAAATGCATTCAGCAGATCGTTACCTCGGATAATCTCCAAACTGTACACGCCGGAATAGAACACCAATAATTGCACATAGAGCGGCGTACCACGGAAAATATAGGTAAAGACCCAGACGGGTAAACGAATCCAGCGCTTTTCAGCCACTCGTGCCACGGCCAGAGGAATAGCTAACAATCCGCCCATCACCACGGAGGATATTAATAGCCACAGCGTAACGGACAGCCCGGTAAACCGGTAGCCATCACTCCAAAGCAGGGCTTGCCAATATTGATGCAGAATATCAATCATAGTTCAGCCCTCTTCACCCCATGGGAATAGCGCCGTTCCAACCAGAGCAAAACACCATTCGAGACCGTGGTGAAGACCAGATAAACCACACCGGCCACCAATGCAAAGAAGAAGGGTTGATAAGTGCCCTTTCCCGCCAATTGTGTGGCTTTGACCACATCATTCAGTCCCAAAATAGAGACCAATGCCGTTGCTTTGAGGATGACTTGCCAGTTATTACCAATACCCGGCAAGGCATAGCGCATCATGGCAGGGAACATGATTCTGCGGAAAATCTGGCTGGAATTAAAACCAAATGCCCTTGCGGCTTCAATTTGTCCAGCCGGAACGGCCATATAAGCACCACGGAAAGTTTCGGTGAAATAGGCACCATAGATAAAACCGAGGGTGATAATCCCAGCAGAGAGAGGGTCAATATTAATTTGTTCAAAGCCAAGTGATTCAGTAATGGTGTTTAAGGTGATCTGCAAACCGTAAAAAATAAGCAGCATCAAAACTAAATCAGGTACACCGCGAATCAGCGTGGTGTAGCACTCAAACAAGCCAGATAACAACCGGTTTGATGATAACTTTCCACCGGCACCAATCAAGCCGATAATCACTGATAGCAACACTGAGCACAGTGCCAACTCCAGCGTCACCAGCGCACCTTCAAATATCAGTTTCGAATATCCATCCAGCATCTGGGTTATCCTGTTTTACTGAGTAAGGAGTCTGGTTAATTGCTCTGTGTTGGCCCCAGCCGGAATAGGCTGAGGCCATAGCGGCAAATAGGATTAACCGCCGTAAACATCAAAGTCGAAATATTTTTTCGCGAGCTTGTCGTAAGTGCCATCTTTGCGTATTTCAGCAAAGGCTTTATCCAGCGCGGCTTTCAGTTCGACATCATCTTTACGCAAGCCCATACCGGTACCTACACCAAAGAATTGATCATTTTTCACTGATGGACCGGCGAAGGCATAACCTTTACCTACTTCTTGTTTCAAGAAACCTTCACTACCGGCAACTTCATCCTGGAAAGCCGCATCAATGCGACCAGAGGCTAAGTCGGCATAGATTAAATCCTGATTTTGGTAAGCAACGACATCAATACCTTTTGGTTGCCACTCAGCATTGGCAAAAGCTTCCTGAGTCGAGCCTTGCAATACCCCGACACGTTTGCCTTTCAAGGCGACTAAAGTCGGCTCAATGGTACTGCCTTTAGTGGCGATTAAACGGGCATTGGCGGCGTAGAGTTTGTCGGTGAAGGCAATCTCTTTTTGGCGTTTTTCAGTAATTGAGAGCGAGGAGATAATGGCATCAATTTTCTTAGCTTTCAGCGACGGGATTAATGCATCAAAGTCACTCTCAACAAAAGTGCACTTGGTATCAATCCGATTGCATAATTCTTTTGCTATATCGATATCAAAACCGACCAACTCACCACTGGCATTTTTTGATTCGAAAGGAGCATAAGTTGGATCTGTACCAATTTTGATATCTTTAGGAATGGCGGCAAAAGCACTGCTGGCAGCAGCCAATGCTAATACTAAAGGCAGAACCAAAATCTTCTTATTCATACATAACCCTCAAATTGATTTTCGATGCCACAAAGCGCGTTAGTTTTCTGTACAGCCCAGAGCGTTCATAAATCAATTTGCAGTAATCGTGCCAGTAATCATTGGGAGGGAAAGCAAATTCCATCACCGATTTCTTAGCATAATCACTACTAAATGCGGGCATCGGGCCATGAACAGAAACTGAATGCGAATGCCATGCACCAGCATGCGTCCTAACACAGCATCATTGTGGTGCATAATTCGCCCTATTTCAGTGCGATGTTGCACAAATGTATCAATTAAGGGAAATAATGTTAATTTGAACCTTGCCAGCGAATAAACAGATCTTTAGGCAGCTCAATATCAAATTGATCGATAATTCGGTTAACCGTCTGATCGACAATATCTTGAATACTTTGTGGCCGATGATAAAACGCTGGCATTGGCGGCATAATGACCGCTCCCAGCTCGGCAGCTTGCACCATCAGGCGTAAGTGACCTAAATGCAGCGGAGTTTCGCGCACACATAACACCAAGGGGCGGCGCTCTTTCAATATCACATCCGCCGCACGGGTCAGTAAGCCATCGGTATAGCTATGGACAATGCCAGATAATGTTTTGATTGAACAAGGTAAAATGACCATGCCGCTGGTTTTGAATGAGCCAGATGATATGCAAGCGGCGATGTCACGAGAATCGTGCACAACATCCGCTAACGCCTGCACATCTTTCACACTGAACTCGGTTTCAAGTGCTAAGGTCTGACGGGCCGCATTACTGAGAATAAGATGGGTTTCCACGCCCTCGACATGTTGCAGCACCTGTAACAGCCGAACACCATAAATGGCACCGCTGGCACCACTGATGCCGATAATAAGTCGTTTCATGGGAACTGCCTCAAGCAAATGATGGATAAAGAATTATCCACAGTATAACCAGAAATCAGGCCGATTTACTGTCTTAGGTGGTGAGCAATCCAGAATAGCGACCCGAGTCAATAACAAAAAAGGTGCACCGCGTCTGAACGTCGGTTGCACCTTTTTGATTCATTGATACTCTTCGGGCTTCACGCGGCAAGGTTGTTAGCAACGAGGACGCAGCCAACACACCTGCAGCTTGAGAGATGAAGGAGATATTAACCCTCGTTATGCATCTCTAAATTTTCTGCTTCGTTATGATTACGTAATGCTTGAGCATCATCGTTACGTAACGACTCCAGATACTCCAGATAGCTCTGATCTACATCTTTAGTGACGTAAACGCCGTTAAAGACGGAGCACTCAAACTGAGTGATATCAGGGTTATCTTCACGTACAGCCTCAATCAAATCAGTCAGATCTTGGAAAATCAGCGCATCTGCACCGATCAACTGACGAATCTCATCGACTTCACGACCATGAGCAATCAATTCATTGACGCTTGGCATATCAATACCGTACACATTCGGGAAGCGAATTTCAGGAGCAGCTGACGCGAAATAGACTTTCTTCGCCCCTGCATCACGCGCCATCTCAACGATCTGTTCCGACGTCGTGCCTCGCACAATAGAGTCATCCACCAATAACACATTCTTATCGCGGAATTCTGCACGGTTGGCATTGAGTTTACGGCGTACTGATTTACGGCGTTCCTGCTGGCCCGGCATGATGAAAGTACGGCCAACATAGCGGTTTTTCACAAACCCTTGGCGATAGGGTTTATCCAGAATTCGGGCGATTTCCAGTGCGATATCGCAAGAGGTTTCCGGGATAGGAATAACCACATCAATATCCATGTCTTCCCACTGTTTGGCAATTTTTGCCCCTAATTTCTGGCCCATACGCACGCGCGCACTGTAAACCGAAATTTTGTCCATAAAGGAGTCTGGACGAGCAAAGTAAACATACTCAAACAAGCACGGATTGTATTTCGGATTTTCAGCACACTGCCGAGTGAACAACTGGCCTTTTTCGGTGATGTACACCGCTTCACCCGGCGCTACATCGCGCAGGAATTCGAAGCCAAGGGTATCCAATGCCACACTTTCAGACGCCACCATGTATTCATTGCGACCATCAGCTAAAGTGCGTTTACCAATCACCAGCGGACGAATACCGTTAGGGTCACGGAATGCGACCATACCGTGGCCAATAATCATCGCGACGCAAGCATATGCCCCACGGATTAACTGATGAGTAGCGGCAACAGCGGCAAAAATGTTGTCAGATTCCAACGGGTAATGCTGGAAACGGTCCAATTCACTGGCAAAAATATTCAGCAGAATTTCTGAGTCAGAAGTGGTGTTCACATGACGGCGAGAAACTTCGAATAATTTCTTTCTCAGCTGGTGAGCGTTAGTCAGATTACCGTTATGAGCCAGAGTGATGCCAAACGGTGAGTTAACGTAGAAAGGCTGAGCCTCGGAAGCGCTGGAGCTGCCTGCTGTCGGGTAACGAACATGGCCAATCCCCATATTCCCCTGTAAGCGCAGCATATGCCGGGTTTCAAATACATCCTTCACCAAGCCGTTTGCTTTACGCAGCCGGAACCCATTATGGGCATCAATGGTAACGATGCCCGCAGCATCCTGGCCTCGGTGCTGAAGCACCATCAACGCATCATAAATCGACTGGTTTACCGGTGCAAAACCGGCGATACCGACAATACCGCACATGTTGTCTTTTCCTCATAAGCCGCTCCGAATCGGTAATTGATTCGGTAAGAAACTCGACGTGCTCTGCAGGTAGTCAAAGAACCACCTGATGATATAACTGAACTGCGGGATTAATTGTGACTGCTTCCAGTCAACACTCTGTGAGAAACCGGTAAATGTATCCAGAAAGAACAACATGGCAGAGACAATCAGCACACCTCGCAGCGCCCCAAAACAGATCCCCAGCACCCTGTCAGTCCCTGATAACCCAGTACGTTCAACCAGTGAACCAATCACATAGTTAACAATAGCCCCGACGATCAATGTCGCGATGAACAAAATGCCGATAGCAATTCCGTTGCGCACCACTTCATCCTCGAAACGAGTGAAGTAGACAGCAAGATAAGCGTAAAAATGGCTGGCAACAAAAAACGCACATCCCCATGTTACAAGTGACAATGCTTCACGGACAAAACCCCGGATTAAGCTGACTAAAGCAGAAAATCCGATAATCCCTATAATGACGTAATCAATCCAGACCATGACTATTCCAATGACGAAATCGCCGCTGCATCCTGTTCGCGGCGAATTCTAACAGAAAAAGAAAACGTTTGCGTAGGGGAATTCTTACCCGCGACAAATTAAAGTGCGGCGATTTTAAAAACAACAATCGCCGCACCAACGAAGCCGCTAGAACCCCGTACACCCTGATATCTTAACCCTTGGTCAAACTTTAACGCCCGGTACTATAAGGCCGAACCTGCCCACTCAAGCCACTCAATGAGTTAAGTTCTGGCAAAGCCGATTGCAGTTTCTGTTTTGACGCATCCGGCCCGACATACAACCGGGTAATTTGGCCCTGAACCGGCGTCGCTGGCACCGTAAATGCCCGGTGACCTGACAGACGCAACGTTGCAACAATTTCATTCACTTTAGCTGCATTTTTCAGCGCCCCCAGTTGGACGACATAAGCCTGCCCTACCGGTGCTTTTTCTTCAGTGGCCGGTTTGCTCTCCGGCTGAACGTCTGGTTTCACCTCAGGTTTTGGTTTAACTTCCTGCGGTTTTTTCTCGACCGGAATCGGTTTTGGTTCAATTGGCCGACTTTCTACCGGCTTAACTTCGACCGGTTTCTTCTCCACAGGTTTCACCTCAACCGGCTTACTTTGCATGGCTGGCGGTGCCACAATCGTCGGCTCAGATGGCAGATTACCGGCATCATTAGCAGCCTGAGAAACGGAATCATCTTTGGGGACATCCACGGCTTGCGCAGCACCTTCCGGCGGCGCAATAGGCAAAGGCTGACTGACCGGCGGAACCGCATCAATTTCTTGGCTATCACCGGGTTTTGGCACTAGTGGGATGGCAGCAAACTCATCCTCATAATGCTTCTTTTTACCATCTAATAGCCCCGGCAGCACAATCACCCCCAAGGCCACCAGAATAATGGTCCCGACTAAACGGTTCTGGAACTTACTTGCCACTCGAACTCCTTCAATTCCTTTACAGACCCCGGTACCTTTACCAATCCGGCCGTTACAAACTTAATGCTGTCACAGATTCAATGCAGCCATCACATGAGCAACCGTATGGAAAGATCCACAGACAATGACCACATCCCGTGATCCTGCATCTTGCATCGCCTGACGCCAGGCGGTTGCTACATCACTGAACTGGCGTGCTGATGCGAGATGCTCGGCTAGCTGCTCCGCACTGGCCCCACGCGGCCCTTCCAGCGGCGCACAGTACCATTCATCAACTTGCTCAGATAAGCACGCCAGCGTACCGCCAATATCTTTATCTGATAGCATCCCCACTACCGCCCGAACTTTGCCCTGCTTCGGCAATTGCGCGAGTTTGTCAGTCAAATAACGTGCAGCATGAGGATTATGAGCAACATCCAGAATTAACAAAGGCTGTTCGCTGACTATCTGAAAACGCCCGGGTAAACTGGCGGCTTGTAAGCCCTGCCGTATAACGTCTTCGCTCAAGGGCAATCCAGAATAATGCAGCACCGCCAGTGCCGTCGCCGCATTTGCTACCGGGACATTCGGTAGCGGCAAATTGTGCCATTGGCGGCCGTCACATTGCCAGTCCCAGCTTTGGTCGTGTTGACTGAACTGCCAGGCTTTATCACGCTGGTACAGCTGCGCCCCTAACTGCGTGGCGACATCAGCAATGGACTGTGGCATATCGGGCTCACCCACTATGGCAGGTTTTCCACCCCGGAATACCCCGGCTTTTTCACGGCCAATACTCTCGCGATCAAACCCCAGCCAGTCAGTATGATCTATGGCGATGCTGGTGATAGCCGCAACATCAGAATCGACAATATTGGTCGCATCCAAGCGCCCACCCAGCCCCACTTCGAGGATCACCACATCAAGCTTAGCCTGCTTAAACAATTGCAGTGCCGATAAGGTACCAAATTCGAAGTAAGTCAGTGAGATACCTTCACGCCCGGCTTCAATTTGAGCAAAAGAGTGGCTGTGTTCTGCTTCAGAGAGCTCTTTCCCCTGAATACGGACACGCTCGGTATAACGCAAAAGATGAGGTGAGCTGTAGACCCCGACTCGCAGCCCCGCCGCCAGTAAAATTGATTCCAGGGTACAACAAGTGGTGCCTTTGCCATTGGTGCCGGCAACGGTGAATACTTTAGGGGCAGGTTTAAGCAAATCCAGACGCTCAGCAACCTGTTTAACACGTTCCAGACCCAACTCGATTGGTTGAGAGTGCAAACGTTCAAGATAATAAAGCCACGCGGCCAAAGGCGACGTGGCTTGGGGAATGAGATGATTGTTCATGAGTCCCGTCACTGGCCTTTTCTAATTTCTGACTTAAAGCTCGAGAGCTTAAGCTACGATAATGCACAATAACCGGGCACCACCTTATCAGGGAAGTGCCCGTTGGGTTAATCAGGCATCAGTCTGATTATCAGTCGTAGCAGCATCGGCCTTAGCCTCAACCACACTTGGTTGCGGTTGATGTGTCAATTTAGACAAGATACTGGCCAGCGTCTGACGCATAACCGGGCGGCGAACTATCATGTCGATAGCGCCTTTTTCAATCAAGAACTCACTGCGCTGGAAGCCCGGCGGCAGTTTCTCACGCACGGTTTGTTCGATAACCCGCGGGCCAGCAAAGCCAATCAATGCTTTTGGTTCAGCAATATTAATATCGCCCAACATCGCCAAACTGGCAGAAACTCCCCCCATGGTTGGGTCAGTCAGCACCGAGATATACGGCAAACCACGCTCTTGCATTTTTGCCAAAGCCGCACTGGTTTTTGCCATCTGCATCAAAGACATCAATGCTTCCTGCATACGAGCACCGCCACTGGAAGAGAAACACACCAATGGGCAATTATCTTCCAGAGCCTGTTCTACCGCACGAACAAAGCGAGCACCAACTACTGACGCCATTGAACCGCCCATAAAGGCAAATTCAAATGAAGCGGCAACAATCGGCATACCCTGCAAGGTGCCTTTCATGGCAACCAGAGCATCTTTCTCGCCGGTATCTTTTTGTGCGGCAGAAATGCGGTCTTTATACTTTTTGGAATCCCTGAACTTCAGGATATCCTTTGGCTCCAGCTCGCTACCCAATTCAACTTCACTGCCTGCATCCAGCACCATATGCAACCGTGCACGGGCTGACATACGCATGTGGTGATCACACTTAGGACAAACCTCCAGATTGCGCTCTAATTCGGCACGATAAAGTACCTGACCGCAACTGTCGCATTTCGTCCACACCCCTTCAGGAATACTCGCTTTACGGGTTTGTGTGATATTGCTTTTGTTAAGAATTCGTTCAATCCAGCTCATCGATGACCTTTCTGTTTGAACCTGGCTGTTGCCAGTCCGCTGTTCATGCTTTAACCATCTCCCTGAAAACGACCCAATAAAAAATGCCTAAGATATACGCTGGTACAGCGTAACTAAGGCACTGATACTCGGGTTGTCCGCAGGAACAGACCATAAATGTCACTCATTAAACCATATTGGCTCGACAGTGTAGATAAAAAACTGGTCGAACCCTCGGCTTAGGTAACGTTTTTACTGATTTTTCTGTCGTGCCGCGGCACGCCGATGCCGCCAAACCTCGAATACACCTGGCAAAATTGATACTACAATAATGACGACAATCAGCAATTTCAGATTGTTCTGTACGATAGGCACATTACCAAACAGGTAACCAGCATAGGTGAATAACAATACCCATACCAATGCCCCAATCACGTTATACGCGGCAAAATGACGGTAGGACATTTTTCCCATACCGGCGACAAACGGTGCAAAAGTACGAATGATCGGTACAAATCGCGCCAAGATAATCGCTTTACCGCCATGTTTTTCATAAAACTGGTGGGTTTTATCCAGATAACTGCGGCGAAAAATTTTGGAATCCGGGTTACTGAATAGTTTTTCACCGAACACCCTGCCAATGGTGTAGTTAATGGCATCCCCCAGAATGGCCGCCGTCACCATCAGAGCCACCATAATGTGAACATTAAGATCATTGGAAGGCAATGAGGCCAGTGCGCCGGCCACAAATAGCAAAGAATCTCCCGGCAGGAATGGCGTAACCACCAAGCCGGTTTCACAGAATAAAATCAGGAATAAAATGCCATAAACCCAAACCCCATACTGCGCAACCAGCTCCGCCAGATGAACATCAATATGCAAAATAAAATCAATAACGAAATGTATAAATTCCATAAATACTCTCGAGAGGTAAACGAGCCTAATCTTTAATTGAGCGAGCTTAGCTGAACTTCCTTAGGTATTCCTTAACCCCATGTAATCTGTCGGCCAAACTCACAAACTATTGGATAAAAGTGAGGCTATAAATCAATCATCCGCTAAAAAAAGTGGCCCCATCGGCGCTTTTGGCAACGCAAAATGTTCAGGATAGTCAACCGCAACTAAATATAACCCTTCGGCTTTCGCGGTCGCCGCAGCACGTGTTCGGTCTTTCAGTGCCAACAGCTCAGCCATCCAGGTAACGTCCTGATTACCGCAACCCACCTCGATCAGGCTACCGACAATATTACGCACCATATGATGAACAAAAGCGTTGGCCTTGATATCTACCACGATATACGCGCCATGTCGGGTAACTTTGACATGTTTTACATTTCGCCAGGGTGTGCGGGACTGACACTGCACAGCACGAAACGAGGTAAAATCATTCTCACCGAGTAAACATTGGGCTGCTTGTTCCATTTTTTCGGCATCCAGCGGCATATAGCAATGGGTTACCCCTTGCGCCAAAACCGCCGGGCGATAGCGATGGTTAAAAATAATGTAGCGGTAACGGCGAGCTGTCGCGCTAAAGCGGGCATGAAAGTCATCAGCAACTGTTTTCACCCAACGCACGGCAATATCTGGCGGCAAATGGCTATTGACCCCCATAGTCCACGCCGCATCTTTGCGCTCCGCCGTGGTGATAAAATGAACCACCTGCCCGGTGGCATGTACACCAGCATCCGTGCGCCCAGCACAAAATACGCCGATAGGTTCATTAGCCACTTTTGATAACGCGGCTTCAAGACAAGCTTGCACACTGGCCACTTCTTGCTGGCGCTGCCAACCAAAGTAGCGACTGCCATTGTATTCGATGCCCAGCGCGATTTTTATACCCGCAGCTTCAGCCGCAGGATGTTCTGGCTGAGCCAACTCAAGTTCGGACATCAGTATAGTTGCTCCTGCAACAGGCGCTCCGCCGTTTCAATCGCCATCAATGCACCACCAAAACGAATGTTGTCGGCAACCGACCAGAACTGCAACACTTCAGGAATACCATAATCATTGCGCACGCAACCAATGCTCAGCACATCGCTGCCAGAAGCATCACTGACCTGGGTAGGATAGTCATCTTCCTCAGATAGTTGGATATCTTCACAACTTTCCAATTCGCTACGCGCTTCATCGGCAGAGATTGGACGTAAAGCTTCCAGATGAACCACCTGCGCCTGACCATAGAATACCGGTGACTGAATGCAGCTCACTGAGATTGGCAAACCTTCGTCTTGCAACACTTTACGCACTTGATCCACCAGACGGCGCTCTTCACGCACACTGCCTTCTTCATCAGCCAGCAGCGGCAGCACGTTAAAGGCCAATTGCTTAGCGAAGATACCCGGCTCGGCAGGGATACCATTGAGCAGCTTGGCACTTTGCCCAGCGAGATCATCCACCGCCGCTTTGCCATGGGCAGAAGCAGAAATCAGCGCCGTAACATGCAGGCGAGATAAACCAGCCTGTTCTGTCAATGGCTTAATGGCCGTCAGTAACTGGCTAGTCAGGCTATCGGCTACAGCAACAATATTACGATTGCGATAATCTGCCAGAACTTGCGGGTTCACACTCGGCACCACCAGCGGAACGTCTGGTTCCATGGCGAAGAAGCCGCTGCTGTCGATAACTAAACAGCCCGCATTTCCTGCCTCTTCAGCATATTGTTCGGAGGCTTCACGGCCGGCGACAAAGAAAGCCAACTGTGCTTGAGACCAGTCAAATTCAGCGACATTTTCGACCAGCAAACTTTTACCATTGAAGCGCACGGTCGCACCGGCGCTACGCTCGCTAGCCAGAGGATACAATTCACCAACCGGGAACTGGCGCTCACTTAATAGCTCCAGCAAAGCTTCACCTACTGCGCCCGTTGCTCCTAACAGAGCAATATTCCAGCCGTCAGACATGTTGGTTTTCTCCACTAATGATTGATAAGACAAAGGCGGTAAAATACCGCCTGATATTCAGTAATGATTAATTTATATAGCGCGTTAGCGTAACTGAGCGGTAAACCCTAATTTCTGTAACAGCTCGGCGCTGGCAGCATTGTCGCACTGCACGCAAAGTGATGACCACTCGCGGCGTTCCTGGTAGTGCTTGCGTAGACGATCGAATTCGCCCGGCAGGCCAGCAACACGCCGCAGCGGCGCATCATCGCGGCGCACATCATACACTAAGTGCATCAATCGTTTTAATTTGCCTTCATCCAGCTCGCCGTTGAATTGCAATTGGCTGAATTCTGGCGCTGGCAAGAGTGTGGCAAGCTCTACCGATTGCGGCTGCCCCAGATGCTGACTAAAAGCTTCAAATACCTGAGTGGTGCCACGCGCCTTGCCTTCTAGCGTGTATCCGGCGATATGCGGGGTGCCGATATCAACACGGGCCAACAGCGGCAGAGATAGCTCCGGCTCTGGCTCCCACACATCTAACACCACATTGAGTTTTTTGCCTTTTTCCAGCGCACGGAGCAAGGCAGCGTTATCTACCACGGCACCACGGCAAGCATTAATCAAAATACGGCCATCTGGCAGAGCAGCCAGCAGCTCATCATCAGCCATATGCAGGCTTTGATAGGCTCCGGTTTTATTCAGTGGCGTATGGAAGGTGAGAACATCCGCCTCGCGCACCAGTTTTTCCAGTGGCCAGAAAGTCTCATTGTCACCACGATCCGCACGTGGAGGATCACACAATAAGGTGCGAACCCCCAGAGCTTGCAAGCGGGCATTCAGCCGTGAACCCACATTACCGACACCGATAATACCGACGGTTTTATCGCGCAGTTGGAAACCATCACGTTCAGCCATCATCATCAGGGCGGAAAAGACGTACTCCACCACCGCAATAGCATTGCAACCCGGTGCGGCAGAGAAGCCAATACCCTGTTGCCGTAACCAGTTATCATCGACATGGTCGGTACCGGCGGTCGCCGTCCCCACAAAGCCAATTGAGGTGCCTTGCAGCAATGCCTCATTCACTTTGGTTACCGAGCGCACCATCAGCGCATCTGCACCAGCCAATGCATCAAGGGGGATAGGTCGCCCCGGCACTGCCTGTACATCGCCTAACCGCTGGAATAGTGTTTCCGCGTACGGCATATTCTCATCAACCAGAATCTTCACGTTGTTCTCCGGCAGCTTACTGCCCTACCAAACAGGGGGCTTAGTATATACCCAAAAAATGTGGCGTTGCAGCTAACTCCCCGGCCTCAAGCTCGACGAAAACGTTCGGGAGTGGTGCCAGAAATCTGCTGAAACATAGCAATAAACGCAGAGGCCGAGCTATAACCCACATCCAGCGCTACACTTTGTACGGTTTTTCCTTGTTCCAACAATGAAATAGCATGTAAAAAACGTAACCGTTGCCGCCATTCACTAAACGCCATACCTAACTCTTGCTGACAGCGGCGTGATAGCGTTCGTTCGGTGGTATAGACCCGTTTGGCCCACAGCGCCAATGAGGTATTATCCGCTGGACAGCGCTCCAGTGCCGTTAATACCGGTGACAGCAGCTTGTCTTGTGAAGTCGGCAGATAGGTGCGCTGAACGGGCGATTTATTGAGTTGATCAATCAGTACGCGAGCTAAACGCATATCTTGTTCGCTTTCCGGCATCAATAAACCCCGCGAGAAGCAATCCTCGACGATGGCATTAAAAATCGGGCTGATATGCATTAGGCAAGCAGAATCCGGTAGCTCATCGCAAAGCGCCTGCGCGATATCAATGGCACGAAAATGCATCGGTTTGCGGTTATAACTGGAATGTTCCACTCCAGCCGGTACCCAGACACTGAACTCTGGGGGTGCCAAAAAACGCTGGCCGCCGATATTCATTGCCAGCACACCTGATTTAACGCATATCAATTGCCCGTAGGCATGGGTGTGCAGCAGAAATTCGGTATTGGCATTATAAATCTCGCAGCGGAAGGATAAATTCTGCGGCGCAGTGGCGGCAACCACCGGAAAATCGGGATTTTTCATCGTCAACACTCTTCTGTGGCAACACATCCACCAGCTGAAATTGTCCTAATCGCAGCAATTATTGTCTGATTATCAGTATATAGAATAAATCAGACAACTGTAGACTACATCGCATAAGTTTATGGATGAGAATTTTTCGCATGAATGTGTTGTTCCCCTTATTCGCAGTGATTATTTGGTCAATCAATGCCGTTGTCAGCAAGATATCCGCCACAGCTATTGATCCGGCGGCGATCTCTTTCTATCGCTGGGTCTTGGCGTTCCTAACGTTGACGCCATTTTTACTGCTGGGTGTCATCCGCAACTGGCAAGCAATACGGGTCTATTGGTGGAAGCTGATGATTCTGGGGCTGTTGGGCATGGTGCTGTACCAAAGTCTGGCTTACTACGCAGCCCACAGTGTTAGCGCCCTATTTATGGGCATCCTTAGCTCATTGATTCCGCTGCTAACCGTGCTGATCAGTATTGTCCTGTTACGCGTCGCCCCTACCGTTGGCATTGCGCTGGGCAGTGTGTTGTCACTCGGGGGATTAATATGGCTGGTCAGTGCAGGCAACCCGGCACAACTGTTGCAACAGGGAATTGGTAAGGGTGAATTGATGATGTTTGGTGCCTCGGCATCCTATGCCCTGTATGGCGTATTAACCAAACGTTGGGCGATTCAATTACCCAACTGGCAATCTCTTTATATGCAAATCGCCTTTGGTGTAGTGCTGTTGTTGCCTAACTTCTTATTGGCTCCAGATGTGCAACTGACCGCGCAAAATATCCCATTGGTCTTATTCGCCGGTATTCCCGCCTCCATTATTGCACCTTATTTATGGATTCATGGCGTGATGCGGTTAGGGGCGAATACTGCGTCGATATTTATGAACCTAACCCCGGTGTTTACCGCAATTATTGCCGTGAGCTTCCTGCATGAGCAATTGCACAGTTACCATCTGATTGGCGGCGGCATTACCCTGGCTGGGGTGATATTAGCTCAGCGCCTGCGCACCCCACTACGACGAAAAGTAACCCAATAAATATCAAGATGAGATAGTGGCGTTATTATCTGCCACTATCTCGCCCCCTAATTGCGCATTATCTTTCCTGTGCAACATTAAGACCCCCAATAATACCAATGCACTGCCAAGCAATTGTGATGCGGATAAAACTTCCCCCAGCAGAAAATAAGCAATTACTGCGGTGAACACCAATTCCAGGGTTAACAATAGACTGGCAACCGCCAGCGGCAATGTTTTCAAACTAAGATTAAACAGGCCAAACCCCAGTAATGTGGGGCCTGCGGCCAAAATCAGTAATAGCCACCACCCCGACCATTGGATGCCCTCGGCCCCCATGGATAAGAAAAATAAATTCCCCACCATTTGCTGTAACCCCTGTACCGGGAACCACAGCAGCAGCTGATTAAATATCAATTGATAACCAGCAGAAAAACCAAACACGTATAAAATCGTATTCCACACCGGATAACGACGGTCGGTGGCAATTCGCCCGGCTAAGGTATAAAAGCTATAACCCACTCCCGATGCCAGTCCAATAAATAGGCCGATAAAATTAAAGTCTGTCGCCGTGATATTTACTCCATCACTGACTAAAAAGCAGCCCAGCAGACTGATAATAATCACCAGCAGCTCACGCCAGCCCATATATTCGTGATAAAAAATCCAGCCAAGAAAAACCGTAAAACCCACAGAGCAATAAACCAGAATCGTGGAGATTGATGCGCCATTTAAGGCAACAGATTCTGTCCATAAGCCATTAAATACTGCCAGCAATAGCCCATACGAGAGATAGAATTTCACTTGGTCGCGGCGTAATTTAGCCCACTGCGGCTTGGTCACTAATAGAATCGGCAATAACACCGCCGCCACTAATGCTGCGCGCCAAAAAGCCAAAACTGATGTTGGCAAATGATAATGTGCCGTCAGAATGCGAATAATAATGCCAGTAAACCCTAATAACATGGCACTGATAATCGCCAAGATATAGCCTTGCCGTCTACCGGTAAAAAAAACACCGCCGGTCAGCGGCGTAGCCATCGTTGATGGGGGTAATCCCGCCGGTATTGCCATAACAGCCTCATTAGATTTACAACATCAATTAATGGGATGCAATTTTACGCTGACGTTTTTGGGCGACCAGAGCCACTTCCCCACTGATTAATACAGGCCACTTTTTCTTGCTTGAAGCCTTGTTAACATTGGGTATAGTGAAAGTCTCTTTTCTAAAGTGAGCCACTTTAGGCGCAATCACATGCACATTCCATTAGACCGGCAACAAGACATTCCACTGTATTTGCAAATTGAAGAGGCGCTACGCCGGGCTATTCTCAGTGGTGTATTTGCCGACGGCGATAAATTGCCCTCTACCCGCACTTTGGCGGCAGAATTATCGGTGAGTCGCCTAACCGTGGATAATGCCTATGCCGAGTTGGCGGCGAAAGGTTTGTTACAGCAACGCCGTGGCAGCGGGGCTTATGTGCGCTATCTCCCGCCACCGCTCAGCCAGCCACAGCCACTATTACAAGGCGAATTTCCACTCGACCGTTTTACTACCGTAACCTCGCGACTCGACGGTTATGCTGATATTCCCTTACCTGCGGACACCATCAATTTCGCCGCCGGGATTGGCAGCCCGAAGATTTTCCCGCTGGATGAATTTCGCAAAATTCTGCAATCCATATTGCGCCGTCATGCCGAAGAGGCCTTCAGCTATGGCGATTACTGCGGTTACTATCCACTGCGCGATACACTCAATCGGATTCTTTCTGCTCAAGGTATCCCGACGCGACCAGAGCAATTGCTGATAACCAATGGTTCGCAACACGCCATCAGTTTGGTTAGCCAATCACTGCTGGCACCCGGCGATACCGTTTTGGTCGAAGAGCCTACCTATGCCGAAGCCTTAGCCCTGTTCCACCTGCATAAAGTGAATATCGTGGCACTTCCCAGTGACCAACAGGGTATGAAGCTGGATACCCTGCCCGCGCTATTGGTTAAACATCAGCCCAAACTTATCTATTGCATCCCCAACTTTAATAACCCGACCGGCCGCTGTATGAGTGAAAGCCGCCGCCACCAGCTATTGCAGATGACCCGAGCGGCGGGAGTGGTGATTTTGGAAGATGACTATGTCGGTGACCTGCGTTATAGCGGTAAAAAGTTGCCGTCACTGCGTTCGCTTGCCGCTCCGGGCGAAGTTATCTATGTCAGCACCTTTTCCAAAATGTTGTTGCCAAGCATGCGGATTGGCTATCTGGTGGCGGACCAACCCCACTACACACAATTGGCACGTTTGAAGCATGTCGATAGTTTTACCAGTTCGAACCTGATCCAGCGGGCGCTGGATGCCTTTGTCACGGTCGGGCGTTATGACAAGCAGTTGCGCCGGGCCTGTCGTTTGTATCGTCAGCATTTGGATGCGATGACTGCCGCACTCACACAAACCTTACCACCCGATTGCCAGTTTGAAATACCGGATGGCGGGCTATTTATCTGGCTACAACTCCCTGAAAATGCGCCAGTTTCGCGCCTAATGCCACTGGCTTGGCAGGCGGGAGTGACTTTTGCAAAGGGAGGCGGATTTTACACACAAGAGTCCTGCGGCGAATTTACCCTACGCCTAAATTTTGCGGCTAATTCGCCAGAGCTGATAACCCAAGGGATAGCGCGCTTGAGTAGCGCAATTCGCCAGTGTCAGGCACAAAAAAGCCCGGTATAACTACACCGGGCATATAAAATGAAATAGCTTTATATTACAAGGATGCTAGCCACAAACGCAGCTTCATGCCCCAATAACTGGTCCAGCCGCTCGTGTGTTGCACCATCTTTCCTTGATAGAGAATCACCACCGTCGGGGTGACATTGACTTGCCATTGCGCCGATAATTGGCCTTGCGGATCATTAATCACCGGCAATTGATAGCCTTTCTTACTTAACCAGCGATCCACTTGAGCAGCATCGCCAGAACGCAAGGCGACAGTCAGAACATTTTCACCCTGTTGTACCAACTGATTGACACTGGGTGTGGTGAATTTGCACACGCCACACCATGTCGCCCAGAAATAGATAAGCAAAGGTTTTTCCTGACTCATCTCCTGCAAGGACACCGTCGTCCCTGCCAACGTCGGCAATGCCGTATCCGGCCAGTCTGCCGGTGCCTGTGGGCTACGTAACCAATCCATGCCCAGTGAAACCACCGCCACTACGAGCAATAAAATGGCTAACTCTTTACCCCAGCGTTTTAGGCGACTCATTTACCCGCCTGCGCCAGTTGCTGTTTTACTATCTCCTCCAATTGTTGGTAAGAAATCGCGCCCGGTATCATTTGGTCGCCAATCAAGGTGGCGGGAGTGCCCTGAACCCCCAGTTGGTCAGCCAGTTTCAGGTTAGTGCGCAATACATTCAGGCTTTGCTCACTGGGCTCCACCGGCGTCACCCCGGTTTTCTTCTGCGCTGCCGCAATACTGCTGGCATCGTGGAACCCTTTTTTCGCCATTAAGCGCTGATGGAAGGCCAAGAACTGGTCTGGATGCTGTTGCCACAATGTCAGTGCCAGTCGGGCGCTGGTGACTGAACTTTCACCTTTAAATGGCAAAGGTTTTATTACCACCGCCACTTGCGGGTACTCTTTCACTAACTTTTCCAGCAGCGGATCAAATGTTTTACAGAATGGGCAGTTGTAATCGGTAAAAGACACCAGCGTCAGTTGCGGGGCTGTAGCACCAAACCGTGGGCTACCGGGGTCCTGATACAGAGCTTGCTTATTGGCGGCGATAAACTGGCTCAGTTGTTGCCCTTGCGCTTCATTGGCTTGCTGTTGCCAGGCATTGACTGACTGCTCCAAAATATCAGGGTTCGCTATTAGCGTTTCACGGATCAGTTCTTTGATACGTACCTCTTGTTCTGGCGTAAAAGGAGCCGCGGCCCACAATGGCGTCGAAAACAACAGGAACAACCACACAGTTAAGATTCTCATTTTTCATTTCCTTTAGCGTCGGCCAACACTTTTAATAAAACATCACGATCCAGCAGAGGAGAAAGTACCTTTCCCTGCGGCTGTTGTGGCCCATAAATTTGATTGAACGGGATGGCGACACTGCCGCGTTCGCGTAGAAACTCAGTGATATCCGCCGAGGGACGAGTCCAATCTCCGCGCAACGCCACCACATCCGGTGCTTGCAGGGCTTGCTGCACATCATCACGCATCAGCACGTGTATCTTGTTAACTTTGCAGGTCACACACCAATCAGCAGTGACATCAACAAACACCCTTTTATGCTCAGCCAGCGCCTTTTTAATGGCTGACTCGCTTAATGGTTGCCACGGAATATTGTCATGCAGCGGCTTGCGCCATAAATCAGCCGTCAACGACCCTACCAACAGCAACCCGCCCACCAGCAAGATACCTATTAGGCTGACGATAGCGGCGATGCGAATGCCATAACGCCAGCCAATAGCCAGCAACAGCGCCAGTAATAATATTCCGGCAATCAACATTACGGTTTGCAGGCCAACATGGCTGATCATCAAGCTCAACAACCACAGACTGGACACCAACATCAGCACGCCCATCGCAATTCGTAGATGGTTCATCCAGCGACCGGGACGCGGCAGACACAGAGCCAGTTTTGGCCATGCGGCAACCGCCAGCCAAGGCAGGCTCATACCCACGCCGAGGGCAGTAAAAATACCCCACAGTGCTGGCAACGGCGCCGCCAAGGCAAAAGCCACCGCAGTACCGAGAAATGGTGCGGAGCAAGGTGTGGCCAATAAAGTGGCCAGTGCGCCCTGCCCAAAGTGACCCGCCATGCCGCGCAAGCCCGGTTTTTCAACCCGTGGCGCGGCAATACGCGAATTTAGCGATGAAGATAGCTGGATTTCGAATAGACCAAATAGGTTGGCGGTGAAGAGTGCGGTGACCAACACCATAAAGCCGATAAACCACGGGTTTTGGAACTGAATCCCCCAGCCAAGTGCATGGTTACCTAAACGCAAGGCGGTCATCAACAAGGCCAGTAACCAGAATGAGGTGACTATTCCGGCACTTGAGGCGAGAAACTGCCAGCGTACCTGACGGCGTGTTTGATGTTCAGTTTGCAGAATCGAACTTAGCTTCATCGCTAATACTGGCAGCACACAAGGCATCAAGTTAAGAATTAACCCGCCAGCTAGCGCCATTAATACCCAAGACCAAAAAGTCGTCGTGGATTGCGGCAAAGTCAGTGCTTGCCCGATAGTCACGGTGGCCTCTTGCGCCAGCCCGCCATCAGTAATCACCATGGTAAGTTGCTTGCCGCGCAGGTCTGCAGTGCCCTCTCCCCAACCATCGGTTGCGGGCACTCGTACCGATAACTGATTGCCATGTACGGCAACCACCGGCTTGCCGAGATCAACATCCTCGAGCGTATCGAAGAACAGCTCTGGCCGCTGCCAGCCCTCATCACGTTGGGCGAGAATTTGCACTTCACTCTGATTAAAACCGGCCTGAATCTGCTTAGTCAGAGCATTGGCAATGGGCACCTGCCCCATCGCCTGCGCAAAATCATGTTCGAACTGCTGTTGATTTTCCGCACTGACTGGCGAGGAAAGGTCGAGGCTAAACGGGTAGTCAGTCAAAATGCAGACATTGCTGCAAGTCGAGAGGGTCAGTATTCCGCTCAATGTATTGGGGACTTTGCCGGAGATCACTATCGGTATCATCGCCTGCTCATGATATCCCTGAGTCGAAATCCCAGAGACATCAAAGCGCTGCGGAACTGGCCAATACCACTTAACCGCCTCAAGAGGTGGCGCCCAGGTTATGGTGGGAGCAATCCCGCCTTCACCCGGCGAACGCCAATACGTTTTCCACCCCTTTTCCAGTTGGACGGTCAGTAACATTCGGGTTTCATTGCCAACCGAAGGCTCGGCATGAATCCGAACTTTGGCATGGTCATTTTGCGGACTGACCAACCAGCCGCTGTCTGCCGCCCAAAGGGTTGGCATCCACAACAGCAACAGACAGAGCAAAGCTGTCTTGCTTAAATTGCGCATTAATCTCTCCATGAATAAATTAAGCACAGCAACAATGATGTCGCTATGGTTATTCGCAACACGCAGTTTTATGAAAAACAGCGAGTTATGAAATACAGTTATTCAAAGGGTCTGGCTATTCTCGGAAAATGCACAATCTTAGATGCACCCGTAAACCGCTGGGTGAGATGGCTCTGGGTGGCGGGAACCGCATACTGGTCGGCGCTATCGGCACCAACAACAGCAACAGTAGACCCAGAGAGAAAATCGCTAATTCGAACAGCACGGGCGGTGACGCCAGTAGGGATTTGGCGCTCAGTTCACAAGGTGTCGGTGCTTCTTCCCCATCGGCCACAATCTGTGATGATGATGTTAATAGAAGAGTTTTTTCCAACGCGTGCAAGCTGGCGATGCGTTGAGTCATACAAACCAGTATGACCAGGCAAGCCAGACAGAGGAACCACTTTGCGGCGCGTTGTCGTTTAAACATGCTTGTTACTTAATAATCCCATTCAGTTATAGCGCTTCATCTTAACGATATAATTATCATTATCAATGCTTGGTTGGTAAACAATGGTCAATTTGGATGATGTTCTATGCAATAGATCGATGAGTGACTGCCACCCACGACGTGGGCTAGCGATACGTGCGCAAGCGCGGAGAGTTCCACAAAGGGTCACACGCTGCCCCGAACCCGATACATTTTTGGCCAAGCATTCATCCAAACCCAATAAGAATATATTGGTTACTCACATTTACAGGTATCATACCGGCAGCCTACGTCTCGCGCCGGGCCACCGATAAATCTCCTCCACTGCGAAGGACAGGTTATATGCAACCTTTGAACGGCCCAGGTGTCCCCATTGCGACTGATCGCAATGTTGCACCCACTAAATTGCCCTCACCGGGCCAAGTGGAAGATCAAGCGCTTACCCCTGCGCAACGCACCACGCTAGAAAAGCTGATTGTGCGGATTATGGCTCTTAGTCCGATAAAATCGGCCGAGATTTGGGCTGGCCTGCGCCATGACCTATCCCTTGGCAGCACCAGTGATTTATTGGCTCGCCACTTCCAACCGGCTGAGCAACTGCTGCAAGGCCGGTTAACACAAGCGCAAGAAAATCATGCCAATCACCAATTGCGTCAGCAACTGACCGAACTACTGCCCCAAGGCAATAATCGACAAGCTGTCAGTGATTTTATTCGCCAGCAATTTGGTCATACGGTATTAAGTCAGTTAACCCATGCTGAGTTGCAACAAGTATTAATCTTGCTGCAATCCGGTACCTTGAATATTCCGCAGCCACAATTGACGACGATTACGGACAGGCCATTACTTCCTGCAGAACATCAAAATATTCAATCTTTGGTGGCGAAACTCAGCGCCGCCACCGGTGAGCAACCGGCTAAAATCTGGCAAGCCCTGTTTGATCTGGTGGGAGTGAAAAGTAATGACCCACTGCCCGCACGCCATTTCCAGATACTCAGTCAGTTTTTGCAGACTAAAGTGGCACTCAGCCAGCAAACTTCCCCCACGTTGGTCAATCTGCAAACCGCACTGAAGCAACCTGCCGATGCGCAGGAACAGCAGCTATTAATTGATTACAGTCAGAATCGTTTTCACGCCAGCCCGACCACACCACTGACTCAAGCGCAGCTAAATGACATTATTAATGTTCTCTTTGCCGCCCGATTAGACCGCGCCAATGCAGCACAGCGCTTAGCGGAAGATCAGCAAACCCTTCAACCACTGATAAACCCACTCATTGCTGCATTACCACAGTCGTTACAATCTTTATTGCAAAAGCCATCATTGGTATTTGTTACGCTGATTATTGTTATGGCTTTTTTATTGGCGATTTTTCTTTAATCAACAGCGCGCAATAATCTGTTGGCTTAGGTTTTTTTGCCTGAGCCAACACACTGACGGCAACAATATCAAAGTGCTAATAATCCCCAACCTACCCCGGCACTCCAGAATAAAAATGGCAAAGAGTAAGCATGAAACTTCAACCAAATCGCCGGTTCACCGGACATTCTGAGCGCAATTAAATTCGCCATAGACCCCAAGGCAAAACCAAAGCCACCAATATTGACGGCATAAGCGACCAGTGCACTGGAGGGGAGATAATTAAGCAATAAAATCGTGGCAGGAACATTGCTTATCATTTGGGATAAACCGATCCCCAACATATAAGCTGCTGCCGCAGACAAGGTTTTAATTTCACCAAACAATGACTGTAAACCGGGTAATTCCGTCAGTAAGCGCACATCAATAAACATCGCTATAAAGACCACGATCAGGCTCCAATCTATCGCCAGTAAAACCCGCCGCGCCAACAATAATAATCCTGCAAAAACAATCAGTAAGCCATAATTCGCCAAACCTAGATCTACGCAGATAATAAAAATCACATACAGCGTCAGGCAACTGAGTAACAGGCGAAACTGATAGGGATAAATGGGGCTGGAGGTATGCTTATTAATTTTGCGTGCGGGGAAACGCCACCAAGTCACCGCTAATAATGTGAATAGAATAATCGCGGCCAAGGGGGCCATCTGACGGGTAAAACCAATAAAAGAGAGCTCAGAACGGCTCCATAACAGAATATTTTGTGGGTTACCGATTGGCGTTAATAATGAACCCGCATTCACCGCCAGGGCAGAGAAAATAATCAGGCGGGAAACCGGTAAAGAAGATATTTTCTTCAGTGTCAGGATCAGTGGAACAATGATAAACAGCGCCACATCATTCGTCAGAAAAGAGGATAATACCGCCGCTGACAAGACAAGAAACAACGCCAGATGCCGCTCGGTATGCAATGTGTTTATGATCTTACGGCCAATAAAATCGAAGTAGCCGCTAACCTCAACCCCTTTCGTTAGTAGCATTAATCCCAATAAAGTGACAATGGTAGTCCAGTCAATAAACTGAGGGAACTCAGCTACTTTTGCTGGCATCAATGCAGTTAAGCCGATCCCCAGAATCAATAAAATATGTAGCAGGCGGTCTTTCAGAAAAGGGCTAAAAAGCGTTTTTATTGCGCGCTGAGTGGTAGCAAGTAATGTCATCAGAGAATCTACAAATAATCGGGGCTGACCAAGAAAGGTCACGTTAGCGCAGCCAATCGTTTTATGCCAGCCCCTATTATCTGTTAGCTGCTAAACCCGCAGGTCAGCAGCGCCGAACTAGATCTGAGTATTTTGTTTTACTGCTTTTCTAAAGTCATCCATTGAACAGAATCCTTTAGCATCAATCGGGCAACCTTCTATTTCCAACGTGACACGTTTTGGCGGAGCCTGAAGTGACAACGGTGTTTTATTACGAATTTGCTCGGTCGACAGATAGATATATTCAATCTTCATCAGATCTTTGTTTTGTTTAATATCTTTCCAGCGTTCAAATACCACTTTGCCACTGATCGGCGTTCTCTCAAATTGATCTGGCAGTTGGTACTCTTTGGTTTTGAGCGCAGCTAACAAGGACGCAATATTAGAATCATGGCCAACCAATACCGCCAACTTGGCTTTTTGTGCCGCTGACTCATTGGGTGTTTTATCACCTTTGGGATCAAGAGCAGAACTGATAAAGCCCACTAGCTTCTCGGCGGCATTATCTGCAATAGCCGGGGAGCCAAAGAGTGTTTCATGGTAGAGGTTCTTGATATCAATTAATTTGCGCCACTCTTCCGCTGACTGTATCCGCCCCCAAGCCACATCTTTTGCCGGGAAACCTTCATAATATTGCAGCATGAAAGCATCAGAGGCACCGGTACCCAATTTCAGTGGGCCAGTAATACCCGGTTCTTTATTCTGCACTAATACAATCTCAGTCGGCTGGGTGCTCCAATCACATTTTTTATCGACCAGACATGCCGGTGAGTTTTTATAATCCAGAATCTTAGAGAGTAAATCATAATTAGGCTGTAGCCGTTTATTTAAACCCTCGACCCCGCCCGGCCCTGCATGCTGGTTAATAGAGGCCAATGCTTTTTCTTTAAATTCAGGCGTCACATCCAAGGTGATAATCGGGTTAAAGACCGGATCCATCTTGCCGATCTCTTTTTGGTGAGCAACAGGGACATTACAACCTGGGAAAGCGCCGAAGAGGAAATGCTGTGCGGTATCAATCGTTCTTGGCAAGCTGTTGGCATAAGTAAACACGGTGGTCGGTGCCGGGCATCCTTTTGATTTCAGTAACTTGGTCTCTGCCAACCACTGGCGGAAATACCCGCCCATCATCGACTCAAGCTCCGCGCCTTTTGGCGTCAAGTAGCCTCCTGGAGTGCTCCATTCTGGCCATTTATCCGGGGTTGCACTGGAAAGCATATCGCCATAATTCACCAGAGGTGCACGTATACCGTGCCGGCTCATCACTAAAACCTGTTCAAGCTTATAATTGCCGCTTTTATCCTGAGCCACTACCTTATCTTGAGCCGCAATATTGGCCGAAGCAGGTAAGAGTATTGCCAATAAGGTCAGGGTATAGGCCGTCTTTACTTTTATCATCCCAAACTCCATCATCCGTTGGTGGCATAAGTAGTAAATAGACTTTCGATTGCTACAGATTTGTTACAACAGAGATAATAGACGCAAGGGAGAGGTAAAAGTGGAGTCATATCACAGTTCCACTTATTATTTTATGCAGATGAATCTTGATATTACCGCAGATTTGGATGGTTATCCCCGGTCAGCACTGACTCTTGTGGAGTGCCAAGTTCAGTGCTAACGCTATTGTCTGTTAAGCGATTTTTATCCAATGAATTAAATTCTGACAACTCAGTGATTATTTCCTGCCCGGCATATCAGGAATGATCAGATCCCCGCGCAGTGCATATGAACCAAGCACACTTTCGGTTTTCTGATTGAGCCACGTCACTATTTTTGCCGCCATCGCATCCATAGAATATTCAATTGCTGGAATTGTCGGGATCCCCGGATAATGTAATGAGCCGGCAAGACTGAATACCATGATGTCATCTGGAACCGATTTATTAAATGCCTGTAGCTGCGGAATGACACTCTGGGCTTCCTGCTCATCAGCCACCAGCAGAGCATTAAAATTGAGTGTTGCGCTGCTATTGAGCAAAACTTGTAATGCAACCGACGAAGAGGATGAATCCATAAAAATCAGATCGCGGTTAAAGGGCAAAAAGTTATTTTCCAGCGCACGCTTATACCCTAACAATACATCATCCACATAACCGCTGGTGTCAGGATTAATTAAAGCAATTTTCCTTCTACCCTGCTTTATCAAATAATTACAGGCAGTCTCTGCGGCAAATGCATGGTCGAACTGGATACTGTTAGTGGCATCGGCGTCCATACAGTCAACCAGAATAATACTGTCGTCCGCGAGATTAAGAGGAAAACGGGCACCAATAATCAACACGTCATCGCACAGCCCGCAAGTTAATTCATCAAGCGCCTGCATAACTTCAGCTCTGTTGTTGGCAAAGCGCAATAACAAATGTTTTTGATGCTGGCTCAGGTGCTTTTCAAGGGCATATAAATAACCCGTTGTTTGGTTAATATTCTCTTGTGCACAGATAACACCAATACAGCCAGTTGACTGGCTTAATAGTGATTGCGCGATAACATTTGGCCGATAATTCAGCTCTTCTACCGCTTTTAGTACGGCAAGACGGCTAGCTTCCTTAACGCCGCGCGAACCACTCAACACCCGTGATACTGTGGCTTTAGAAACCCCAGCTAAACGTGATACATCGTTGATTGTAGACATGATTCTCTCCTAGCAGGCTTTAGTCCTTGCCTGTCGTTCCTCAATACAGCTTAGGCCCATCTATTGCAGCCTCCTTGAGTATAATCGTTTCCATTTGGCATGGAAACCGAATTTCCATCCTTATCCGAAATAGTTATCCAATCATCAAACCTGTGATGTCCATCAAATAAATAATCCCTATATATACTGGACTTTGATGGCTATCACAGTTCCACTCACTACGGATGGAAAACGGTTTCCGTATGATATCCAATAATCGCCGAAACAGCCGCTTTGATAAAATGGAAAACGGTTTCCGTGCAGTATCAAAACGTGATGAGCAAGGTATCAAAACGTTATTCGCCATGATTTTTTTATTCTGAGGATGGTTGTAGATGTTCAAGATTATGTTGTGTTGTTCCGCCGGTATGTCAACCAGCATGCTGGTTAGGAAAATGCGGACCGTTGCCGAAGAAAAAGGCATACCGGTAGAGATTGATGCGTTTGGTGTATCTGAATTTGATATTCAGTTTCCGCGCTATCAGGTCGTTCTGCTCGGGCCGCAGGTGAAATACATGTTAGGTATGCTCGCAGAGAAGGCTGCGGTTCACGGTATTCCCGTTCAGCCCATCGATATGATGGACTACGGCATGCAGCGTGCCGATAAAGTCCTGGACTATGCACTGTCGCTCATTGACGCGACCCACTAAGAAGGTATTCACATGAGTTCTTTATATCAATCAATGGTTGCTGTTATTGAACAATCAATTACGCCGCTAGCCGGGCGTCTGGGACAGCAAAAATACGTTATTGCTATTCGTGATGGTTTTACCGCTGCACTGCCTTTCATGATCATCGGCTCATTTATGTTGGTGTTTATTTTCCCTCCCTTCTCGGCCGAAACCACCGTAGGATTCGCCCGAGCCTGGCTGGATTTCTCTCAGACCTACCGCGCACAACTGATGTTGCCTTTTAACTTGAGTATGGGAGTGATGACATTATTCATTTCTGTCGGGGTTGGGGCGAGTCTGGGGCGACAGTTTAATCTCGATCCCGTGATGACTGGCCTGCTGGCATTCATGGCATTTATGCTTGTCGCCGCGCCTTATGCTGATGGCAAAATCTCTACCCAGTATCTTTCTGGTCAAGGGATCTTTACCGCGCTGATTACCGCGATTTATTCCACCCGTGTTTATGCCGCACTGAAACAACACAATATTACGATTCGCTTGCCGAAAGAGGTTCCGACGGGTGTCGCACGCTCTTTTGAAATACTGATCCCGGTATTAGTCATCATTGGTACCCTGCATCCACTCAATTTATTTATTGAGTCACAAACTGGCATGATCATTCCAGAAGCCATTATGCATTTACTGGCACCATTGGTATCTGCATCAGACTCTCTGCCGGCGATGTTACTGTCAATATTGCTGTGCCAGATTTTCTGGTTCTCAGGCATTCACGGTTCAATGATTGTCACTGGCATTATGAGCCCGTTCTGGATGACCAACCTGGCAGCAAACCAGGCAGCATTAGCTGCTGGAGCCGCCTTACCACATATCTATCTACAAGGTTTCTGGGATCACTATCTGCTGATTGGCGGCGTGGGTTCTACATTGCCACTGGCTTTCCTGCTGCTACGGAGCAAAGTTACTCACCTACGTACCATTGGTAAATTAGGCATTGTGCCGAGCTTCTTCAACATTAACGAACCTATTTTGTTTGGCGCACCAATCATTATGAACCCAATCATGTTCATACCTTTTATTGGGGTGCCAATGGTTAATGCCATTCTGGCTTACACCGCCACCAAATTTGGCTGGTTGGCGCAAGTGGTTTCCTTAACACCATGGACAACACCAGCACCTATCGGTGCTTCCTGGGCGGCAAACTGGGCCTTTAGCCCGGTGGTTATGTGCCTGATATGTATGGTGGTTTCCGCTCTTATCTATCTGCCATTCCTGCGTGCTTATGAGCATTCCCTATTAAAAATTGAAGGGGAAAAAAGCCTCAATAACGCCCCATCGCTTTCAGATACCGTCCGTAGCAACTGATAACGACAAGAGAAAAAACGAATGAAATACCAATTTCCAGAAAACTTCTGGTGGGGGAGTGCCAGTTCGGCACTGCAAACCGAAGGCGAAAGTCTGCAAGGTGGCAAGAGCCCCACCACTTGGGATGCCTGGTACGCCAGCCAACCTTCGCGCTTCCACCAGCAGATTGGCCCGAATAACACCTCAACATTCTATCGCAACTGGCGACAGGATATTGCGTTGCTCAAGCAACTTAACCATAACAGTTTTCGCACCTCGCTAAGCTGGGCACGGTTAATCCCAAATGGGGTCGGTGAAGTCAATCCAGAGGCTGTTAGCTTTTATAACAATGTGATAGACGAACTTTTGGCGCAAGGTATTACGCCATTCATTACCCTATTCCACTTCGATATGCCGATGGCGATGCAGGAGATTGGCGGCTGGGAAAACCGTGCAGTGATCGATGCCTGGAAGCACTATGCCGAAGTGTGCTTTGAACTGTTCGGCGATCGAGTTGAACATTGGTTTACCTTCAATGAGCCAATCGTGCCAGTAGAAGGCGGTTATCTGTATGACTTCCATTATCCTAATGTAGTGGATTTCAGACGCGCGGCCACCGTGGCCTACCATACCGTGTTGGCACATGCGACGGCGGTGAAAGCCTATCGTGCGGGTCGGTATAAAGGCGAGATTGGTATTGTGCTTAACCTGACACCATCTTACCCGCGTTCGCAAAACCCGGCGGATCTGCAGGCGGCGGAATATGCAGATTTACTGTTTAACCGCAGCTTCCTTGATCCGGCATTGCGCGGTGAATATCCGCAAGAGTTAATTGATTTATTGTGTGATTACGACCAAATGCCAGTGCGCCAACCAGGGGATAAAGCGCTGATTGCGGAAGGTAAAATTGACCTTTTGGGGATTAATTACTATCAACCGCGCCGAGTAAAATGTCGTGACGCTGCAGTCAATCCACAAGCTCCTTTTATGCCCGAATGGCTGTTCGATGCTTACGAAATGCCCGGAAGGAAAATGAACCCTTACCGTGGTTGGGAAATTTATGAAGCAGGGATTTACGACATCCTCACTAATTTACGTCTTAATTATGATAACCCGCGCTGTTTTATTTCCGAGAATGGTATGGGTGTTGAAAATGAAGAACGTTTTTTACAGGATGGAATAATTAACGATCAGTATCGAATAGATTTTGTTTCTGACCATTTAAAATGGCTACATAAAGGTATTAGTGAGGGTTGTCATTGCCTTGGTTACCATATGTGGACGTTTATCGATAATTGGTCATGGTGTAATGGCTATAAAAATCGTTATGGTTTTGTTCAATTAGATTTAACCAGCCAGAAACGTACCATCAAGAAAAGCGGCGAATGGTTTACCACGACTGCGGCTAATAATGGCTTTGATTAACGTCAATGGTTTTAATTAATGTAGGAATAAATAATGGTTGAGTTAGAAGAAGCAGTAATGGAAATTATTGTTAATGCTGGGCAATCTCGTAGTCTTTGTTTTGAAGCACTTCAGGCGGCACGCAAAGGCGACATTGACCGAGCCAAAGGCTTGCTGTTAGAGGCTGACGACTTTGCCCGCCAGGCACACCATATGCAAACCAAGCTGATTGAGCAAGATGCCGGTGAGGCCAGACAACCGATGACATTAATTATGGTGCATGCTCAGGATCATTTAATGACATCTTTATTGGCTCGAGAATTATCGGAAGAAATTATTCATCTTTATCAGCGTTAATATTAGAGAAAATAAATATAGCAATATTATCCATTTTCAACGGAGAGATTATTACGCAAAAATTTAAATGACACTCAATAAAATACATTATAAAAACAACCTTACTTTGGTGATGGCATAATTATCCTGTCTATACCCAATAGATTTCGAGTTGCAGGTAGGCGGCAACGGAATGAACTCAAGCAGTTGAGATAACTCAATGGCTTGGGTGAATGATGGTAGCCAATACCCCTGCGGCTGGAAAGATGACGGGTATAATTCGAACGGGATAATTATTATCTAAATAATACCTTATTAAATTGAGATAGCGATGAAAATACTTAAGCAGCTTCCATTAACAATGGCGGTTATCGCCGCGCTTTGCCCTATTTCTGTATTTGCTCAAGGAGCGACACAAACAACACAGGAATTAATTACACCTGAACAATTAAATAAAATTGTTGCACAGGCTGTGGAAAAAGCACTGGCAGAGCGCCAGGAAAAAATAGACTCGGCACTGGTTAAAAAGAAAAATATCGATATCGTTGATACCTCAGCAATCAAACCATCGCCAGAGACGGAAATTCCTTATGGCCTAAAATTTAATGCTTATGCCCGTTACGGTGCGCATTTCCAAGCGGGCGACCAAAAATATATTGGCGTGGATGGCTCCTATAATGGTTCTTCAGCCATTGGTCGTCTGGGTAATGAAGGTAATGGCGGGGAATTCCAACTGTCCAAAGCCTTTAAAGGCAGCAACGGCGCACTATGGGATGTGGTGGTCATGCTTGACCACTGGGGTGATGAAGTTAACCTGAAAAAAGCCTATGCCGGTGTCACTAACCTGTTTGAATCTCAGCCGAATGCCTATTTATGGGCCGGTCGTGATTTCCACCAGCGTCCACAGCAAGGTATTAACGACTACTTCTGGATGACCCATGATGGACAAGGTGCCGGGATTAAAAACCTGGATCTTGGTGTTCTGCAACTCGATGCAGCAGCTGTAGGTTCAGTACAATCCTGTAGCCCGCAAGTGGTTGCAGACCAAACTAACCCATCACGCATTACCTGCACCGGCGGTTCTGGAACAGGCGACAGCGGCCACTATGCCCTGACATCAAAAATCCATGGCGTGAAGATGGGGCCGATCGATTTTGAACTGTATACCAACTATGGTTTTGATTCTAAAGCTATTGAGAGTGAAGAAAAACTGAAAGCCTGGCAGACCGCTGTGGTGCTAAGCCACAAGGGTACCAATATCGAAAACAAATGGGTTACCCGTTATTCAGACAACTCAGATAATAGCGTCTACAACAAAACCAGCGACCTTCGCACGGTTTATACCAGCCTTGAAGGCACCTATAAATTCACACCACAGACATCTGTCACTTATCTCGCGGCGTTCCATGATTACGACCGAAGCAATCATAATGAAGACAACCGCCGCAACTATGGCGTAATTGTTCGTCCGATGCACTTCTGGAACGATGTCCACTCGACCTGGCTTGAGGCGGGTTATCAACGGGTAGATTACGATACAGGCGGTGACAACAAAGGTTGGAAACTGACGCTATCTCAGAATATCTCTATCGATATGGGTGCCGATTTCAGACCAATGCTGCGCTTCTATGTCACTGGCGGCGAAGTCGACAACAAACATACCGCCACCACCACCGACACAGAAGATACCCGTCTGGATTCCTTCAACATTGGGGCCATGTGGGAAGCCTGGTTCTAGTCCTGCTCGCTCAGGGTAGCCGCTTCGGCGGTTATCCTGAGGCAATATCACCTCAAAGAAATCCTATCCAGTCGTTATAAGCCTTGGTTGTCTTACTGCATATCTGGCTGTTATCTTGATATTCACATGAAATAATTCGCCCATCAGCAAACGACACTGGATAGGAATAATAATGAAAATTTTGGGTCTTATTGGCGGAATGAGCTGGGAATCAACTATCCCTTATTACCGAATGATTAATCAGCAGGTTAAAGAGCAATTAGGGGGATTACACAGCGCCAAAATTATCCTCTACAGTGTCGATTTTCATGATATTGAACAGCTGCAAGCTAAAGGTGATTGGCCAACCGCTGCACAGCTGTTGTCTGATGCTGCCGTGTCACTAAAACGTGCTGGGGCTGAGGTTATCGTGGTATGTACCAATACAATGCATAAAGTGGCAGACGAGATTGAAGCTGCCAGTGGACTACCTTTGTTGCATATTGCCGATGCTACTGCGGCACGAATTAAGCAGCAAGGGATCAGTAAAATCGGTCTGCTGGGTACCCGCTATACCATGGAACAAGATTTCTACCGTGGCCGCTTAACAGAGAAACATAATATTGAAGTGATTACGCCAGACAGTGCTGATCGCGAAATCATTAATCGTATTATTTATGAAGAGCTTTGCCTCGGTATCATCAATGAAACTTCTCGCCAGGAATACCGCCGTATTATGGGTAAATTAGAGCAACAGGGCGTGCAAGGCATTATTTTCGGTTGCACCGAGATTACCTTGTTGGTTAATGCGCAAGATGCCAATGTACCAGTGTTCGATACCACGGCGATACATGCCAAAGCAGCTGCCGAATATGCACTGAAATTCCAATAACTTTGTCCAAAATGATTGCCGCTGCAACCTGGCGGCACAAACGAAGAATATTAGCCGCTAATAATATTCTTGCCGGCGGCTTTCGAGCTATAGAGCATTCTGTCTGCACGAAGTAATAATTGCTCCTGTGCCTCATTCGCCTCTAACTCAACTACGCCCAAACTCATTGTCACATTTATATTGCCATCCACCGGCATTATCTCAATGAGCTGCCTAATTTTCTCAGCAATATTTTTAGCCTCAGCTAATTGCGTATTTGGTAAGACAATCATAAATTCATCGCCTCCCCAGCGGCCTAAAATGTCAACCTCTCTAATATTATTCCTAATCACATCAACAATATGTGTCAGGGCTAAATCACCAACGGAATGGCCGTATCTGTCATTGATTGATTTAAAGTCATCTAAATCCAGGGAGAGTAATGATAATGGCTGACAAAAACGCTTAGCACGGTGATATTCATGCTTAAGTACTTTCTCCAGCAAATAACGATTTGCGGCTGAAGTTAATACATCCGTCTCTGAAAGAATCTTTTTGATATCTAATTGCTGCTTCAACTGAAAGTTGGTTTCACGTAGCTCAGCGGTTCGCTCCTCGACTAATGCCTCTAACGATTTATTCTTTAATTCTAATTTTTCAAGAAGATGCTTTCTATCATGAATATTCCGGTGAGCGCCGATCATCCTTGATACCGAACCATCACGGTTACGTTCGACCACCTTGCCACGATCCTCAATCCAGATATAACTGCCGTCATGGGTGCGGCAACGATATTCTGTTTGGTATCTCTCGGCCTGATTACTAATATAAGCATCAAACTGAAACATTACCCTTTCAAAATCCTCCGGATGGATAATTTTCTCCCAGGTATGTACAGTATTTTCAAAAGCATGGGCCGGATAGCCCAGCATTTCATACCAACCGGTATTACGGTAAACAAATCCAGTGTTTGCATTCCAATCCCAGATACCATCACTTATCACTTCGAGAATTTCATGAACAACGCGCTCGTTTAAATCGGCAATCTTAATTTTCTGATCACTTTGATTATGGCTCATTGAACTACCCTGCTGTGTAGTAAATTAAAAGGTAGAAATAAATTTGTTTAATTATTGTTTTAATATTGTGAATTAACGTTTTTGGGCAGGCAAGGGTTTTTTAGCTTTAAATTTGACTTTAAAAGAATATAAATGCATTAAAAACAGAATGAATTTGCGTTAATGCGTTAGCATTCAATCACCTACTTTCTATGCCGTTATTTACTTGGGTTATTTAGTATAAGATATTTTTATGAATAACAAGTGATCAACTAACACTCTTTTATAGAAAGAGATGAAATTAACAAAAAAGAGATGATTCTCTGATGATTGCACTATTTTTTCGCAATTGTGTTTATTTTATAGCGAATAAAAAAGCCCGCGATCACTCGCGGGCCTTATTATTAAGCATCAACTAGCACAAATAGCTGCTTATGATCTTATTTCTGGTATTTACGCATAACCAAAGTGGCGTTAGTCCCACCGAAACCGAAGCTGTTAGACATAACAGTTGTCAGTTCACGTTTAGTTGGCTCAGTGATGATATTCATCCCCTCAGCCTGCTCATCCAGTTTTTCAATATTGATGCTTGGTGCGATAAAGCCGTGTTCAACCATTAACAGGCTAAAGATAGCTTCGTGCACACCTGCGGCACCCAGAGAGTGACCGGTCATAGCTTTAGTTGAAGAGATAGCTGGGGTGTTATTACCAAACACTTCACGAATCGCGCCCAACTCTTTCACATCACCAACCGGGGTAGAAGTGCCGTGTACGTTCATGTAGTCGATTGGGGTATCAACGCCCTGCATAGCCATCTGCATGCAACGCACTGCGCCTTCACCTGATGGAGCCACCATATCAGCACCATCTGAGGTCGCGCCGTAGCCAACAATCTCAGCATAGATATGTGCACCACGAGCCAGAGCATGCTCAAGCTCTTCAACCACGACCATACCGCCACCGCCTGCAATTACAAAACCATCACGGTCTTGATCGTAGGTACGGGAAGCTTTAGTCGGGGTTTCATTGTATTTGGTAGACAATGCGCCCATAGCGTCAAACTCACAGGCCATTTCCCAGCATAGCTCTTCACCGCCGCCTGCAAACACAACGTCTTGCTTGCCCAGTTGGATCAGTTCCACAGCATGGCCAATACAATGTGCGGAAGTGGCACAAGCAGAGCTGATGGAGTAGTTAACACCTTTGATTTTAAACGGTGTTGCCAGACAAGCGGATACACCGGATGCCATGGCTTTAGTCACCATATAAGGGCCAACGCCTTTCAGGCCGCGCGGAGTACGCATAGCATCGGAGCCAGCAACCTGGTTGCGAGGTGAACCACCACCGGAACCAACAACCAGCCCACTGCGGAAATTAGAGACTTGATCTGGAGCCAATTTAGAGTCTTCAATCGCTTCTTGCATCGCAAGATAAGCATAAATTGAGGCGTCGCTCATAAAACGCAGCACTTTGCGGTCAATAAGGTCTTTTGGCTCTTCCGCCAGCTTTACATCGCCCCATACATGGCTGCGCATACCTGCGTCTTTAAATTCCTGAGCGAAAGTAATGCCAGAGCGGCCTTCCTGCAAAGATGCCAGAACTTCCTGCTGGTTATTACCAATGCTGGAGACAATACCCAAGCCAGTAATTACTGCACGCTTCATTCAATACCTCTTCCACTTATTTTACATTCGGGATTTTGCAACGCACTTTAGCGTACAGTTGTACGCCGAACAAGTCCGATCAGCGTAATATACCCAGATAATTTTACGATTTGCACGCGGCGGGTCACATAGTTAGAATCGCCCCACCCCTTGAGATACGAGTCTTTAAACGTGAGTAATCCCCCAATCCAAACGGCAACCTTGAGCTGGAATGAACAGGGTACACCTGTATCGGAACAGTTTGATGACGTCTATTTTTCCAATGAAGATGGGCTGGAAGAGACTCACTACGTTTTTCTTAAGGGCAATGGCTTCCCCGAGCGCTTTGTTCAACATCCGCGCGAAAACTGCATTTTTGCCGAAACCGGCTTCGGTACCGGATTGAATTTCCTGACATTATGGCGTGACTTCGCCCATTTCAGACAACAGAATCCAGCAGCAAAACTTCAGCGATTACATTATATTAGCTTTGAAAAATACCCACTTCAGGTCGCCGATTTAGCCGCTGCCCATGACCGCTGGCCGGAATTGGCCGTTTTTGCTGAGCAGTTACGGGCGCAGTGGTCATTACCGCTTGCGGGATGCCATCGTATTTTGCTGGCCGAGGGCGCCATCACTCTGGATTTGTGGTTTGGCGATGTCAACACTCTGCTGCCACAGTTGGATGCCAGTTTGAACCATCAAGTCGATGCCTGGTTCCTTGATGGTTTTGCTCCGGCTAAAAACCCGGATATGTGGAATGACACGCTGTTCAATGCCATGGCGCGCATGGCAAGAACCGGGGGAACATTTGCCACCTTTACTGCCGCCGGATTTGTGCGTCGTGGATTGCAGCAAGCTGGATTTGAAGTGGCGAAAGTCAAAGGTTTCGGGCAAAAACGTGAAATGCTGACCGGTATTTTACCGCAAAGTCTCGCAACCCAATCTGCGCCTTGGTATCACCGGCCGGCTGCAGCCCATTGCAATGACATTGCGATTATTGGTGGTGGAATAGTCAGTGCGTTAACCGCTTTGGCCCTGCTACGCCGTGGTGCCAAGGTGACACTTTATTGTGCTGATGCACAACCGGCACAAGGGGCTTCAGGTAACCGACAAGGGGCACTCTACCCGCTGCTGAATGGTAAAAAAGATGCACTAGAGACCTTTTTCACCAGTGCCTTTACCTTTGCTCGCCGGCAATATGATCAGTTAATTGAGCAAGGAATCCACTTTGACCATCAGTGGTGCGGCGTCAGCCAATTGGCGTTTGATGATAAAAGCCGCGGCAAGATTGATAAGATGCTGCAAATAGACTGGCCACCACAACTCGCCGAAGCCATGAGCCGTGAACAACTCAGTTCACTAGCAGGGTTGGATTGTGCTCACGACGGCATTCACTATCCGGCGGGTGGCTGGCTTTGTCCATCAGACCTCACCACCGCGCTCATCGCTCTGGCACAGCAAAATGGCATGACCTGCCATTATCAACACGAGCTGCGCCAGCTAGAGCACATTGACGGACGATGGCAGTTAGTTTTCCAGCAACCACTGCCCGCCCAACAGCATGCCACTGTCGTGCTTGCCACCGGCCACCGTTTGCCGGAGTGGGAGCAAACTCGCCATCTGCCGCTGTCTGCAGTGCGTGGGCAGGTTTCGCACATCCCCACCACGCCAGAACTCAGCCAGTTGCGTCAGGTGCTGTGTTATGACGGCTATCTGACCCCCGTCAACCCTGCCAATCAACATCATTGTATTGGTGCCAGCTATCAGCGCGGTGATGTCGCCACCGATTTTCGCGCCGAAGAACAGCAAGAGAATCGGGATCGTCTGCTGCGTTGCCTGCCAGAAGTGAGTTGGCCGCAGCAAGTTGATATCAGTGATAATCAGGCGCGTTGTGGGGTGCGATGTGCTATCCGCGACCATTTACCGATGGTGGGTGCGGTGCCAAACTATGCCGCTACGTTAGAGCAATATCAGGATTTGCCGCGTAAAATTCAGCAAGGCGAAGAAATAGCACTCGCCCCAGTGTGGCCGGAGTTGTTTATGGCGGGGGCACTAGGCTCACGCGGGTTATGCAGCGCACCACTGGTGGCTGAAATTCTGGCGGCACAAATGTTTAGCGAACCGTTGCCATTGGATGCAACAACACTGGCAGCACTCAATCCTAACCGCTTTTGGGTACGAAAATTACTGAAAGGTAAGCCGGTGCAACATCGTGCTCCGGCAGCTTCTGAGGCAAATATCAGTCAGTGATTCGAGTAAGTGAACGCCGCTAACAACTCTGTGATTTCAAGGACAAAATAAATGCCCAAAGTCATTGGAGTTGCAGGTAGGCAGCAAGCGAACGCATCCCGATGAGCTTACACTAGTAAGTGATTCGGGTAAGTGAACACCGCTAACAACCCTGTGGTTTCAAGGACCAAAGAAATGCCCAAAGTCATTGGAGTTGCAGGTAGGCAGCAAGCGAACGCATCCCGATGAGCTTACATTAGTAAGTGATTCGGGTAAGTGAACGCCGCTAACAACCCTGTGATTTCAAGGACCAAAGAAATGCCCAAAGTCATTGGAGCTGCAGGTAGGCAGCAAGCGAACGCATCCCGATGAGCTTACATCAGTAAGTGATTCGAGTAAGTGAACGCCGCTAACAACTCTGTGGTTTCAAGGACAAAATAAATGCCCAAAGTCATTGGAGTTGCAGGTAGGCAGCAGGCGAACGCATCCCGATGAGCTTACATTAGTAAGTGATTCGGGTAAGTGAGCGCCGCTAACAACCCTGCGGCTTCAAGGACGAAGGGGATTTTGGGCTTGTTCGAGCAAGCGATCCCACAACCCCAAAACTAACACCTGATCTGGCGGCGACAATTCACCCGCCTTGATGGCCTTGTCTAAACTATGCTGGACACGCGCATGTAGCTGCTCGGCGGACGTTTCACCGTGCTCTTCGGATTCCGCCACTGCTAGCGTCAAATGGCCGCGTAGATAGCCACCCGCAAAGAGATCATCATCACTGGCGTGCTCTACCATGTCGTCAATTTGCGCTAAAATATGCGTTTCGAAATCTGCGATCATTACTTTTCCTCAATAACCCGTTATCTTTCAAACCACAGCGTATTGGCTGCTTTCGCTCATCCGAATCACTGACATATGTAAGCTCATCGGGATAAACTCTTTCGCCGCCTGTCTGTGGTCTGAAATTTATCGGGTATATATTCTATGTTCTGCATCCGAAGCCATTGCTCTCGAAGGATAGCAACCCTGCGGCTTCAAGTTCCAAGGATGGGGTTAAACTCAATCTTCCGGGTAAGGGAAAAGTTCGGCTGCCAGCGGCGGCGTATTGTAGAACGATTGTAGCGCCTGAATAAAGCCCGCAGGTCGTGGGGATATTCCGTTTTCCAGATGCCACAGCACCTGTTCACGTACTTTACGCTGGAAGGTTATCCGGTCTGGTTCACAATCGCCTTCCAAATTGTCGCAACTGACATTGAAAGGAAAACCGGCCGCAACACAAAACATCCACTCCAGTGCCTGGGGTTTTATCTCGACAACTTCAAACTGGCTCTGAGTTAATGCATCGCGCCCATCAGGGCAATACCAATAACCAAAATCCACCAGCTTGCGCCGCTCTTCACCAGCGATACACCAATGAGAAATTTCATGCATGCCGCTGGCATAATAGCCATGAGCAAAAATGACCCGATGATAAGCAAACTGGTCGTCGGCGGGCAGATAGATAGGTTCGTCGTCACCTTTTACCAATCGCGTATTATATTCATCACTGAAACAAGTATTAAAAATGTCGATTAACTGCTGGTAGTCATGAGTCATGCTGGGGTCCGTAAGAGCGGTATCGGCAAGGAGGCAACTTCACTATTGCCCCAGATACCTTAAGTTATGCGAAAACGTGTAATCCTAGCCAGGAGGAGATCTCGACACCGTGGCTGTCGTACAGTAGCTTGCAGCTCATTACGAATGACACCACGACAATCATTGGGCGAATTAACTTCTGGCCTTTGGTCAATACCATATGCGCGCCCAACCGAGCGCCTAAAACTTGCCCCACCAGCATCACCAGCCCAATGCCCCACACCACTTTGCCGCCAACGATAAAGAAAATCAGGCTGCCTAAATTAGAGGTGAAATTGAGCACTTTGGCATGAGCAGTGGATTTAGCCAGATTGAAGCCGCATAGCGTCACAAAAGCCAATGCATAGAATGAACCGGCACCTGGGCCAAAGAAACCATCGTAAAAACCGACACCACCGCCAGCAATCAAGGCAAAGGGTAAAGCCGACAAACGCCGCTGCTGATCAACTTCGCCGAGCTTGGGAGTGACCAGAAAATAGACGCCGATCCCAATCACCAGCAGCGGCAGTATCTGCCGTAACAGGTCCGCGCGCATATGCTGGACCAAAATAGCCCCCAACATCGACCCCACCACAGTTAGCGCAATGGTTAGCCGTTGCTCCTTTAGATTCACCGCGCCGCGCCGAATAAAATAGAGGCTGGCGGAGAATGATCCGCCAACGGATTGCAATTTATTGGTGGCTAACACCTGTGCGGGAGGGAGCCCTACAGCCAATAGCGCCGGAACAGTCAGTAACCCGCCGCCGCCAGCAATAGAATCAATAAAACCGGCCAGCAGAGCAACTAAAAACAGTATCCCCAAAACCGCAGGACCAAGGGCAAACCAATCCATGATTTATTCCGCAGCGAAATGATTGTCCAGCAAAGCCTGACAGGAAGGTGGCAATGGTGGCGGTAAGGTTTTGCCCGGCTTAGCACTTGGCTGATGAGGCTGGAACCAACTTTCTAACTCTGCACCACAACCATCACCGGGTGGCGGTGTATCTTGATCCAAACATTCCAGACTATCTGCTGGGCAACGTAAACGCACATGCATATGGGCACGATGACCAAACCATGGGCGCACTTTATGCAGCCAATTGCGATCTGCGCCAGCATCCAGACAAAGCTGCTTTTTAATCGCTGGATTGACAAAGATGCGTGTCACTTCATTATCATTTGCCGCCAGTTTTATCAAACTTTCAACTTGCGGTTGCCACAATGCAGGAACCACTCGTTTACCGTCGGCTGCAACCAAATCAATCGGTTGCGGTTTTAGCAATTGTTGCTGACTCCAGCGCTGTGATGGCAGTTGCAGCCAAATATCCACATCCAGCCCCGACTGATGGCTGGCATGACCGCTACTAAAGCGCCCGCCAGCAGGCATTGCCATATCGCCAATCAGCACCGTTCCTAACTTATTTTGCTGGGCTTTAGCACTGAGACGATGAATAAAATTCAATAAATCAGGATGACCAAAATAGCGGCGCTGATCCGCTCGCATTACCTGATAGTCGGCTGACTCAAGCGGTAAAGGCATGGCACCAATCACACAACCATTGGCGAAACCACCAATGGCCTGCGGAGCACCCGTCACCGGGTGGGTAATTTGCTGCCAAGGGGTCGCTGCCATGGCCGGGCCAACAGCAATCAGTGCCGCCAAGGTCATGACCCCTGCAATCCATTTGTTCATTGTGTCTACCAACGCGGAACGTCAGAAACCACATCACCACACTGGGCGCGTTGGCGCAGCAAGTGATCCATTAATACAATCGCCATCATGGCTTCAGCAATCGGGACGGCACGAATACCAACGCAAGGATCATGACGGCCACGGGTAATCATCTCAACCGCTTCACCCTGCCGGTTAATAGTTTGCCCCGGCACTGTAATACTGGAAGTAGGTTTTAGCGCAATATGCGCCACAATCGGCTGCCCGCTGCTGATCCCACCCAAGATGCCACCGGCATGATTGCTTTGGAAACCTTGCGGGGTAATTTCATCGCGATTTTCGCTGCCCCGTTTGGTTATCACCGCAAAACCATCACCGATTTCCACCCCTTTCACCGCGTTGATACTCATCAGCGCATGGGCTAAATCAGCATCTAAACGGTCAAATACCGGCTCACCTAACCCCACTGGCACATGCTCAGCCACCACGGTGATTTTGGCACCAATCGAGTCACCGGCCTTTTTCAGCTCACGCATCAAGGCATCCAGTGATTCTAATTTACTGGCATCTGGGCAGAAGAATGGGTTTTGCTCAACCAAATCCCAGTCGATTAACTCACAGCTGATATCACCGATTTGTGCCAGATAGCCACGCACCTGCACGCCAAATTTCTGAGCCAGATATTTTTTAGCAATGGCACCAGCAGCAACCCGCATTGCGGTTTCACGGGCAGAAGAGCGGCCACCACCACGGTAATCACGCACACCATACTTCTGTTCGTAGGTGTAATCAGCATGCCCTGGGCGAAACACATCTTTTATGGCGCTGTAATCTTGTGAACGCTGGTCGGTATTTTCAATCATCAACCCAATACTGGTACCGGTGGTCACGCCTTCAAACACACCAGATAGAATCCGCACCTGATCCGGCTCACGACGTTGAGTGGTATAGCGCGAGGTGCCGGGGCGACGTCTGTCGAGATCCAATTGAATATCGGCTTCAGTGATAGGGATGCCCGGTGGGACGCCATCGATAATACACCCCAAGGCAATGCCGTGAGATTCACCAAAAGTGGTGACGCGGAAAAACTGCCCAATACTGTTCCCAGCCATCACGGTTCCTCTAAGTCATTAAGTTCGCTGCCAGCATAATATTAACCGGTTGGCAGTTTTAAAAGTGATGATTAATCACGATACATGCTGAAATGTGATGAGCAGTCAATAAGTTGCTGTTTAGTCAGCATAAAGACGCCATCACCACCATTGTCAAACTCCAGCCAAGTGAAGGGTACGTCGGGATACTCATCCATCAAATGCACCATGCTGTTGCCCACTTCGCAAATCAGCACGCCGTCATCCTGTAAGAAATCAGGTGCACAAGCCAGAATTCGGCGCGCCAGCTTCAGGCCATCACTGCCCGCAGCCAGCCCCAGCTCAGGTTCAAAGCGGAACTCTTGCGGCAAGTCAGCCATGTCTTCGGCATCAACATATGGCGGGTTAGTGACAATCAGGTCATATTTGATTGGCGGTAAATCACGGAACAGATCAGAACGAATTGGCGTGACCTGATGCTCCATCCCGTGCTGTTGGATATTATGCTCAGTCACTGCCAGCACATCGTTAGAGATATCAACGGCATCCACTTCGGCTTCTGGGAAGGCATAGGCGCAAGCAATCGCAATACAGCCACTGCCGGTACACATGTCCAAAATATGCTTAGGTTGATAACGAATAACGCCATCAAAGCGGTTGTTGATCAACTCACCAATCGGTGAACGTGGCACCAGCACGCGCTCATCGACATAATATTCCATGCCGCAGAACCAAGCTTTATTGGTCAGATAAGCCACTGGAATACGTTCATTAACACGGCGAATAACCCGCTCAACAATGCGGTGACGCTCACTGGAAGTCAGCCGCGCATTGCGCATATCTTCTGGAATATCAATCGGCAAGAATAGGCTTGGGAAAACCAACTGCACCGCTTCGTCCCACGGATTATCAGTACCGTGACCATAAAAAATATTGGCCGCATTAAAACGGCTGACTGCCCAGCGCAGCATATCCTGAATGGTGTGCAGCTCATTTACTGCTTCATCGACGAAAATCTTGTCCAAAATATTCTCCAGCGGGTACGTAAAATCATTATCTATCTGCCTAGTTTGCCATGAAGCCCGCCACAAATCAGCAGCAATACATCAGTTGCATGATAACCAAATAATGAAAGACACATTTAAGACAGATTAAAGTGGTTAATCTCCGCGGGACATTAGGTAAACTGGGGAAAATGAATAAGCACGATGAATAGACAATGAAAAATAAATATCACCTGACAACTGATGAATTACAGCTGTTTAAAGAGTCGATCGCTGGGGCGAAAAAGCTGAAACAAGACACGATTGTTCACCATGCGCCGCCTAAGCTGGGTAAAAAAATTGCGCCAGAACGATTGCTGCAAGAACAGGTCGATGCCAGTTATTATTTTTCCGATGAATTCCAGCCGCAATTGGATACCGAAGGCCCGACGCGCTATGTGCGACCCGGCGTTGACCATTTTGAAGTTAAAAAGCTGCGTCGTGGCGACTACTCGCCCGATATGTTTTTGGATTTGCACGGATTAACGCAAAAACAAGCCAAGCAAGAATTGGGCGCGCTAATTGCGGCCTGCAAACGTGAGCATGTGCACTGTGCCTGCGTCATGCATGGTCACGGCAAACATGTGTTAAAACAACAAACCCCGCTATGGTTGGCGCAACATCCTGATGTGCTGGCATTCCATCAAGCCCCTAAAGAGTGGGGTGGCACGGCTGCATTACTCGTGTTAATTGAGCTAGCTGAATAAGTAAGATTTATTTTTTTGTATTTTAGGCTACAGCTTTATTTTGTTAGTGCCTCTTAGTCCTGCTTAGCGTTGCGCGATTATCTCTGTTCATTGATCTAGCTTGAATGTGGAATTACTCGTACTGCTAAACTGACTAAGGAGCTATCAATATGATGAAAAATACCCCTATATCAAGCCAAAATACTTATCTAGACGCGGTATCAAACACCCGCGGTGGTAATGATTACACTTATAATCTGGGGGATGGTAACAAAGAGCTCAAACTCCCCCGAGGGTCTCGCGATAATACCCTAATATTGGGTGCTGGCATTGCTCCAGAAATGCTGCATTTCGAAGTCATTAGAGGCGGTTTCATCCCTCAAACGAAAATCACCATTAAGGGCGCCAACCCTAGCAACAGCTTAATTATTAATGAAAATCTTAACTCGAAATTCTCAGGCTTTAATTCGCTGAAAAATATAGAAGTTGGTGGTGTAAGTCTGTCAATGCGGGATATCCATGCAGCTCTGTTCCAACAGCAGCAACCTGTATTCCCGAAGATCCCGACAGAGGCAACCAAAAGGGAAAATATAAAACAAGAGTCTCTGTACTCCTTAGAGATTACTCCCGTCACACCGGATGCAATAGTATCATTCGGTGCTGAAAATGAGCTACAACCAACTTCCTGCCATTGCAATCCTGCAATAACTGTCAGGCCGTTGGGTCATGGTATCATTGCGGCGGCATAGTCTTAATCAGACTTCGTAAGATTCTCAGTAATAACATTTGATAATGGCAGCTTGCTTCAATACGGGCAAATCAAAAAGGGCGCAATAACAATTGCGCCCTTATCGGTTCATATTTATATGTTATAAATCAACCGTGGCAAGCCTTCGCCAGAAGCTGTGTTGGACTCACCTGCCAGTCAAAAGTCCCCTTGCCTGTCTCGCCATTCAAATCAACACAGGCGATTGCCGAAGTTGCAAACATCGGCGGGCATTGCCCCGGACAAAGTTCAGCCACCAGATACCCAACCAGTGGCAAGTGCGAGATAACCAGCACCGCCGCACAATCTTCTTTTGCCAGCGCCTGCAAATAACAGCTGACAAAAGCGGCATCCCCACCGGGCGTTAATTCTGGCATCACTTCTTGTTGTGGCGGCAGTGTCAACACTTCGCGCACCACTTCCAATGTTTGCCCTGCACGTAAATAAGGGCTGACCAGAACCTGATCAACATCGACTGACTGGTCATTTAGCCAGCTTGCTATCTGACGTGATTCATCCTGACCACACAGAGTTAGAGGCCTTTGCGCATCACTTGCTGCATCAAGAGCCGCGTCACCGTGACGCATAATGAAAACTTGCATATTGCACCGTTTTTGTTAACAAAATAACGCTATACAGAAACGCTTTGCGTGCTGTACCGCCGAAACCTTTGCTCATTAGCAAAGAAACTTCATAACGATAACGCGCCGTCTCTCTATGGCGGCCGGGCATTTTGCCTGAAACTTAAGGTAAAGAAAATGGCTGTTTTTTACACCGAGGTATCAACAGCCGCCCCTGATTGGTTACAAATTAACCATATCAATAGCTTAATCTAAATTCTATCACCTGCACAATAAGTGGCTATGAACTCATTCTGGCACGAATAGTCACTTAACGTGATTCTGATTTAAGGTAGCGCGGCTTGTTCCCGCTGTACAGCCACCTTATCCCTTAGAGTTGCAGGCGGTGATCCTGCTCACACTGTTAATTATAGAGTGTTGACCTGCACAAAAATGGGTGAAAAAACACGCTGAAAGCATTTTAGTGCCTCTAGCTGCTGGCACTATCCTTGCTCTGATCTTCGTTCACTTGGCTTTCCTGCGGGTAAAATTTCTGCTGTTGTTCCGCCATCGTAACCAGCCGTTGGCAAGGAGCAAAACGCTCACCGTATTTCTGTGCCAGCAAATTAAGTGTTTTCACCACTTTTTCAGCCCCCAAGCTATCCATATAGCGGAATGGTCCACCAAGGAATGGCGGAAAACCTATGCCGAACACCGCGCCAATGTCACCATCTCGTGGTTGACGAATAATAGATTCATCGAGGCAGCGAGCGGCTTCATTCAACATCATCATCGTGCAGCGCTGTGCGATTACCGCTGATTGAAGGTGGGCCTTGGGTGTGACGCCAAGCAAGGTATAAACACTGGTATCAACTTGCTTACCCGAGTCTCTTTTCCACTTAAAACCGGTACTTTTAGCCGGATACAAATAGAAACCACGGCCATTTTTACGCCCTTTACGCCCATCCTTCAAGATGACATCAAATGAAGCGGGTGCCGCGAAACGTGGCCCTAACTGCTCCACCAGAATTGGCATTATCTTGGTACCGACGTCAATTCCTACTTCGTCCAGCAAGGTAATCGGGCCAACTGGGAAGCCGAAATCTACTAAAGCTTTATCGATAGAATCAATAGGTTCACCATCCAGTAAGCAGCGCGCAGCTTCATTGATATAAGGTGCTAGAATGCGGTTTACATAGAACCCGGCACAATCCGCTACCACAATAGCTGTTTTCCCTTGTTTACGGGCTAAAGCAACTGTGGTGGCAATGGTTTCTTCACTGGTTTTGGCATGAGGGATAACTTCAACCAACGGCATTTTATCCACCGGGCTGAAATAGTGCAGGCCGATAACATTCTCTGGCCGTTGTGCCTGTGCCGCAATCTGACTTATTGGCAGCGATGATGTATTCGAGGCAAAAATAGTGTGCTCGGTAGCAAAGTTCTCAATATCGGCAACCATTTGTTGCTTCAGGGATAAATCTTCAAATACCGCTTCCACAACAATATCAACATTGCTGAAACCACAATAATCCGTGCTGCCGGAAATCAACATCATCTGCCGCTGCCGTTCAGCTGGACGCATGCGTTTACTGCGCACCCGCTTGCCTAAAACATCCCAGGTATATTTCAGTGCCTGATTAATGCCCTGTGGATTGATATCTTTGATACGCACAGGCAGGCCCGCACGGGTCGCGGTGACATTAGCAATGCCGCCGCCCATTAAGCCGCCGCCTAATACCCCGACACGATGAATAGCACGAGGTTGCGCGGCACCACCGGTCTCTTTTTTCAGTGAGGTGGTCGCAAAAAACAGACTGCGCAAAGCCGCCGACTGAGGAGACATCGCCAGCTCACCGAAAGCTCTGGCCTCGGCTTCATAACCGGCAGGGCCGCCGTGATCCAGCCCTTTGCGTACCACGTCAATAATGCGCTCAGCTGCGGGATAATGGCCTTTGGTCTTCGCCAGCGTTTTTTTGCGCACAATGCTAAACAACAGTGCCTTACCTAGCGGGCCGCTGAGTAAGCGCTCCTGCCATGGCAATGTCGGCCTATCAAGCCATCCTGCTTTTGCCCGTTGGAGAGCCACATCCAACAAGATATCCTGCGGTACGATATCGTCCACCAGCCCCATTTTAAGCGCCTGACGCGCACGAACCTGTCTGCCGGTCAATATCATATCCAGCGCCTTGCTCACCCCTACCAAACGCGGTAGGCGCTGTGTCCCGCCCGATCCTGGCAATAAGCCAAGCTGTACCTCCGGCAGACCCAGGACAGTTTTATCATCCAGAGAACAAATGCGGCTATGACAGGCCAGTGCCAATTCCAGACCGCCGCCCAGACATGCGCCATGAATAGCCGCCACCACTGGCACCGGAAATGCGGCAATTTGCGCCAAAATAGCCTGCCCTTTTTGCGCCAAAACGCGAGCATCCTGTGCAGTACAGCAAGCCGCTATCATGGTGATATCAGCACCGGCAATAAAAGAGTCTGGCTTGCCAGAAATAATCACCAGCCCCTGCAATTGGGCCAAAGCCTGTGCTTGTTGCAGTATCTCGGCAATTTGTTCTGCGAATTCAGCCTTTAGGGTATTCACCTTATCACCCACAACATCAATGGTGATAACGCCGATATTGTCGGGCCGAACACTGAGGGTAAATACCGAATGGGCTGGAGCAATCATATCCACGATCACTGTTTCGTCACTGCTCTTGATGACCTTCTCCTGATTCATTACTCCACCTCCAAAATCATTGCGGCACCCAAGCCTCCCGCCGCACATGCCGTGGTTAACCCTAGTCCACCACCACGGCGACGCAATTCATTAAGTGTTTGAGTAATCATACGCGCCCCGGTTGCAGCAAAGGGGTGCCCATAAGCAATAGAGCCACCTAATACGTTGAATTTACTCATGTCGACTTCACCAATTGCCTGGCTTCGGCCCAGTTTTTCACGTGCAAAACTGTCGCTGGCAAACATTTTCAGGTTAGCTAATGTTTGCGCGGCAAATGCTTCATGCATATCGATAAGAGTCAGGTCAGCTAAGGTAATTCCAGCGCGATCCAGCGCCAGTGGCGTGGCATAAGATGGGCCTAACAGCATATCTTGCCAGACATCAATGGCAGAAAATGCAAAACTGCGCAGATAGCCCAGAGGCGGTAAACCCAACTCTTTGGCCCTTGATTCACTCATCATCATGACTGCGGCGGCACCATCAGTCAGTGGTGTGCTGTTCGCCGCCGTAACGCTGCCATGTTTGCGATCAAACGCGGGGCGTAATTTGGCATATTGCGCCATTGTGGAGTCTTTACGAATATTGTTATCTTCGACGATAGTCTCACGATAAGGTGGAATATAGGCAGTCATTACCTCATCTTGCAATAACCCCTGCTGCCAGGCTTGCGCCGCCATTTGATGGGAACGCAGTGCTAAAGCATCTTGATCCTCACGGCTGATACCATAGGTTTTTGCCATCTGCTCCGCGGTATCGCCCATGCGCAGACCGGTTGAGTATTCGGCTACCGCGGGCGCAACAGGGAGTAAATCGCGCAATTTCAACCGACTGAATAACTTCAATCGCTGGGATAACGTGCGAGCTTTGTTCACGTCAACCAAGGTTCGCGCCAGTGCTTTACTGACGCCAATGGGCAAGACGGAAGAAGAGTCAGCGCCGCCGGCGATCACCACAGTCACCGAACCGGCAATAATACTTTCCGCGACATTGGCTACGGCCTGAAAGCTGGTCGCACATGCGCGGGAGACACTGTAAGCATCGGTATGCACACTCATGCCGGTTCCCAGCACGATTTCGCGGGCTATATTGGGTGCTTCAGGCATTTGTACCACCTGACCAAACACCAGTTGGTCAATTAATTCAGGAGCAACACCACTTCTGGCCAATAACTCACTGACCACAATTTTGCCCAAATCGACAGCGGGCACGCCATGATAAGCAGTTGCCTGCTTGGCAAAAGGGGTCCGCAGGCCGCTTACGATTGCAATGCGATCGCCCTGACGCGTCACTAGCGGTAATGGCTTACTCATAAACGCTCCTGATAAATAAAATGGCTTCTATTAAAGCATAACAAATAACAGGTCAGACCTGATCTAATGATTGTTAACCAAACATTTACATTTGGTAAACCTATAGAGCAGGAAAGTGAGAGCAGGAGCAACTTTTAAGAATAAAAAAAATGGGCGGCAGAGTTGAAGAGTGAAGAACCGGTGTGGGGATGATTAATCTAAGGTAATAAATTTACAGAGGAAATAGTACCAAAAGAAACGCGAAGCAAAAAGCTCCGCGTTTGATAGTGATTTAGCTTACCTGAGTAACTCAACAGCAAGGCGCAAATTAACGCAGACCTAACTGGAAAATCATGGTCTCTGCCTGGCAAGCAAAGGTGAAATCGATAGTCAGGCGTACACCGCCTTCAGTTTCTTCCAGCTTATGTTCGATAAGGCAAGGTTCGGACTCAACAGCGCGCGCTTTTTCAGTCAGCATTTTCAGCATGGCTTCAGCTTCAGCACGATTTTCGAATACGCAACTGTAGGATGCGGTGCAGTCAGTATTGTCCATGACGGTGCCAACATCTACACAACAGCAAGCCGCAGTTTCTTCAGCACTACAGCGATTAATTGCATCTGACATCTTCAATTCTCCTCAACGGATATTTCAAAATAGGTGCAAATTGCCTATCTGGTAGCGCAAACAGCACAAAAATAAGACATAAAACAAAAATAATTTCTCTACCCCTTATTTTACTCTCGTCGGTCACTTGGAACTAGAACTTACTGTTTAAAGGCCTATTAAGTGATGGAAATCACAGTCAAATTGATTGTTCGCTCATCAATATTGTATCAATTGCTATTAAATTGTGAGTTTTTTGTTAACTACGTCTATTTTTTGCAATCAAAACTGAACAATTTCTAAAACATGCTTGCAACACTGATACAGGTCGGACCTATACTTCAGCCACTGGTCTGCTTTGTCTGACCGATAACGGACCCTACAATCCCGCATTCTCTTGTTACGGTATGTAACATTAATTAAAACAATGAGGTTTTGGTCATGAACCAGAAAAACCTGTTTACCCGATCAGCTCTGGCAGCTGCAGTAGCATTAATTTCATCAAACGTTTCTGCGGCCGGTTTTCAGCTGAATGAATATTCAGCAGCTGCATTGGGCCGCTCTTTCTCTGGTGAAGGCGCTGTTGCTGACAATGCTTCTGTTGGTAGCCGCAACCCCGCCGCAATGACTATGTTCGACCGCCCGTCTTTCTCTGGTGGCTTCGTCTATGTCGATCCAAACGTTGATATCAGTGGAACATCTCCCGTTAGCGGGAGAAGTACTAGTGCCAAGAACATCGCGCCATCAGAGTGGATTCCCAATATCCACTTTATTATGCCGCTGAATGAGCAATGGGCAATTGGTGCTTCTGGTACCTCAAACTACGGTTTGGCGACCGAGTTTAATGACGACTATATTGCGGGTTCTTTGGGTGGTGAGACTGATCTGAAAACCGCTAACCTGAATCTGAGCACTGCTTATCGTCTGAATGAAAACTTCAGCTTCGGTCTGGGCTTTAATGCTGTTTATGCTGATGCGAAAATTATACGACATATCGGTGAAGCCGGTCGTGGGGTTATACCAAACAGCACCGAAGTCACCCGTATGGAAGGGACCAAGTGGGGCTATGGTTGGAATGCCGGTGTCCTGTATGAAGTGGATAAAGAAAACCGTTACAGCTTCACTTACCGTTCAAAAGTAAAAATCGACTTTGATGGTGACTTCAGCAGCCAACTGCCACCACCAAGCGGTACCGGTGGCACAGTTATTCCAGGTGCGTTGACCCTGAATCTGCCAGAAGTATGGGAAGTGTCCGGCTACAACCGCGTGGCACCACAGTGGGCGATTCACTACAGCATGGCCTACACCAGTTGGAGTCAGTTTAAAGAGCTGAAAGCCACCGGAACCAACGGCCAAACACTGTTCGAGAAGCAAGAAGGCTTCAAAGACGCTTACCGTATCGCGTTGGGTACCACCTATTATTATGATGATAACTGGACATTCCGTACCGGTATCGCCTTCGATGATAGCCCGGTTCCTGCGGATAACCGTACCATCTCAATCCCAGACCAAGACCGTTTCTGGATCAGTGCTGGTACCACTTACGCCTTCAACAAAGATGCCTCTGTTGACGTTGGTATTTCCTATATGCACGGCCAGAACGTTCATATTACTGAAAAAACCCCAGCAGCATTGGGTGGTACGACCTATGAGTTCGACTCTAAAGGGACTGCACTGCTGTACGGCGTGAACTTCAACTACGCGTTCTAATCACCAGTTTGGCAAGACTTTTGCCCACAAAAAAAGCGCCTTGCGGCGCTTTTTTTATATGGCTATCGGAGGTCAACTATCAGTTAGCTGAATCGATGCTTTCCAAATCGCCTTGTATGGCTTGAGCATTGGAATTCACTTCTGGTTTCAGCTGACCGCCGCTTGCCAGGAAGTCATTACGTTGGAAGTAAGCCTCGCGCACCATCAGATACGGGTCAGAAGAGTTACGTAACAAACCATCGGAATCCAACAGCTGTGCACGGGTTTCAACCCCTTCAAGCGCCCATTTACCTGCTGACATCCAGAAGGTCAGATAGCTCAACACTGGATAGACGTAATCAGCCGCATTACCCCCATCTTCACGAATCGTAAAGCTGCCATAAGCAGGTAGAACCACATATGGCCCGTAGCCCACATTATAGTGACCAAGTGTAGAACCAAAACGATGAGGAACTTGCTTCGCCAGTTTCGGGTTCGCCATGCTGGCCACATCAATTAACCCCCCCATCCCCAGAATCGTGTTCAGGAAGAAACGGTTAAAGTGCTTCATCGCATTGTACGGGTCACCCACCAAGAAGCTGTTAAGCATGCTGGCCGGCTCTTCAAGGTTACTTAAGAAGTTGCTCGTCCCATTACGTGCTGGCTGTGGCACGTAATCGCGCCAGACAACCGCAACCGGGCGCACAATATAAGGGTCAAGAACCTCATAGTTGAAATTGAACATTGCCCGGTTAAAACCTTCCAGTGGATCTGAGCGGCCCTGCTCCATGTGATCCGGTGAGCTACTGGCGCACCCTACTAACAGTACGGTTGCAAAAGTTAGCCCAATCAGGCGGTAGTTCATATTTTTCTCCATGAAATTCTTTCCAGTCCCTTATATTTAAGGGATCTGTTTGTTTATCTGAACATGAATAGTCTGAGGTTGCTCTTTCCCGCCAAAATCCTGCACATCGCTTTCACCAAACCAGTCACCCGGTTGCGAATTGGCGGTGCCATCCAGCGAGATACGTGCGCGCACCTTCACCTGCTGCAAAGATGAGAGCAACCGCTCGGGCATCATTGCATTACTGTCATCCAGCATCACGGATAGCGGGAATCGGCTCAACGGCAGTTGTTTTACCGCAACCGGTATCGGATTTGCCCCATCAGTTACCGATATAATCAGCATTCCCTGTTGCGGCAACTTCTGGGCGGCATCAGATGAGAGTGAAACCTCTATTCCCAGTGTAGCTGTTTCCTGCCCTGCCTGTGATTTAGCTTGTGCAATACTGCGTTTTATCACTTCTATCCGAGAATCACCAGCAGGCAGCAATTTTAGCATAACTTCCCACGCGCCAATGGCTTGTTTAAAATCGCCCTGCTCAAAAGCATTAAAAGCTAATAAACTCATCGCGCGCAAATTGCTGTGATCCTGACCCACCATCGTGCGCAGCATCCGAGCACCCAGCTGATTATCCTGTGGATCATTGGAACGTGTCAGCACTTCAGCATAGCCAAACCTGACATCGTCATTATCGGGTGCCAGCTGGTAAGCTTTAGCAAAAGCTTGGGTGGCCGTGGTGGCATTATTGAGTGCCATTCCGACTCGGCCCAACATCATCCAGTCATTAACGTTGCCGGGGTCTTGCTGTAAGGATGTGCGTAATCCCAACCCCAGACGCGCAACTTCCTCCATAGTCAGAGGCTCTGCCCGCTCATTGGCAACACGAGCGCGTAGTTCCGGCATTTGTGCCTCAACTTGATGCCACGCCTGTACTTGAGATAATCCGCCGGTTTTCAGATATAGCCCCACCGAGACCACAACCAGAATCACCACTCCGGGTAATAACACCCAACGGTTGATCGGGCTGGCATTTTCAGATGATTGCTGCGGGATATCTGTTAGCAGGTTCTGTTGCAGCTCCTGAATCAATTCAGGTCGCTGCTCGACCACGCCCTGCGCTTCATCTTCTGCCAATTCAGATAGACGATCTTGATAAATAGCCTTATTCAGCTCATCACGCGTCGTCGCCTGGAGGTTGGTCTTTTGTCGCATGGCCGGAATGACCAACAAGGCACCCGCAACCACCAGTAAAATAATCACTACTAGCCAAAAAGCCATTATGGTTGTTTCCTGTTAGTCTTTGCTTGTTGATTCAGCAGAGTTTTATCCTCTGAAGCCAATAGGCTTTGTAACCTTTGCTGCTCCTGAGCTGAAAGCGGGGCTTCTTTCTCTACCCGCCGCCGGGCGCGCAATATCACCACCGCTGCACCTATCAAGACAAACAATGCTGGTCCAACCCATAGAATTAACGTGGCAGGGGTGACCGGCGGCTCATAAGTGACGAAGTTGCCGTATCGGGCCACCATATAATCAATAATTTGCTGTTTGGATTTACCCTGCTGTTGCAGTTCATACACTTTGCCGCGCATATCAGCGGCAATAATGGCATTAGAATCCGCGATGCTATTATTTTGGCACTTAGGGCAACGTAGCTGCTCGGTCAATTCACGATATTGCTGTTCTTGCGCCACGGAGCTAAAAGTGTAGGTATCGATGGAGGCAAATGCACTCCAGCTTAATATCAGGCCGAGCGCCAAACTAAAGAGCCTCATGCGCCCCCCTGATACTTTTTATAGAGCGGCAGGATTTCTTGCTGCCACACCCGATCATTGAGATCACCGGCATGGCGGTAACGGATAATGCCCTGACCGTCGATCAAGAAGGTTTCCGGTGCGCCATACACGCCAAGATCCAGGCCCAGCATGCCATCGCCATCATACAAACTGAGGGCATAAGGGTTGCCTAGCGAGTTGAGCCACTGCACCGCTTTGCTACGATCGTCTTTGTAATTTAAGCCAACCACGCGGATGCCCTGTGCCGCCAACGTATTCAAATATTGGTGCTCAGCACGGCACGTGGGGCACCAAGTCGCCCAGACGTTAAGCAGCATCGGCTGACCATCATGCAATACCGCCTGATCAAAGGTTTTCCCCGGTTGTTCCAGCGATTCCAATTTAAAGGTTGGCACCGGTTTGCCAATCAGCGCCGACTCCAACATCGTGGGATCGTCACCATTGGCATTACGGGTTAATTGCACTAAAAAGGCGATAACCAGCAGTAAAAACAGCACCAACGGAATAAACATCAACTTATTAAATGAGGATTGAGGTTTCATTATTCAGCCTCCGATGCAGCGCCGCGTTTTAACTTCTTACTCATCCGATACCGCGGATCGAACATACAGAAGATGCCGCCAATGGCCATAAACACCCCGCCATACCAGATCCAGCGGACAAATGGCTTGTAATACAAACGCACAGCCCATGAACCGTCATCTAATTCTTCACCTAAGGCGGCATACAAATCACGGGTCAAACCGCCGTCAATAGCTGCTTCGGTCATCATCGAGCGGGCCACCGCGTAGTAGCGTTTTTCTGCATGTAAAGTGGCTTCTGGCTTACCATTGCGAGTGACATCAATAATGCCGACACCGCCGGTATAGTTTGGCCCTTTAATATCGTGAACATCGCGGAATATGAAGTGATAATCATGGATATCAATGCTATCACCGGCCTTCATGCGCACATCGCGCTCCACACTGTAATTCTGGCTAAAGGCGATGCCAATCACGGTCACGGCCACCCCAAGGTGCCCCAGCACCATGCCCCAATGGCTACGGGAAAGGTGCTGCAAACCTCGCCAGAAACCATGGCGATGGGTAGCACGCTCGTGCAACTCCATCAGAGTCAGGATAATCACCCAGATAGCCATCATCAGCCCCACCACCGTCATACCGGCAATGGTATCTTGCAGCAACCACGGCACCAATATTGACAATAGCAAGGTAACTACCAGCGCGACGCCCAAACGCTTCCACAATTTGCTCGGCTCATCACGACGCCAACGCACCAGCGGCCCAATCCCCATTAATAGCGCCATTGGAGCCATCAACCAGGTAAACATAGTATTAAAGAAGGGTTCGCCGATAGAGATACTGCCCAGCCCCAACTGTTTGTGTACCAGTGGCAGCAATGTCCCCAGTAGCACCACCAGCATGGCGGCAATCAACAACACATTGTTGCCGAGCAAGAAAGTCTCGCGCGAGAAAACCTCATGTTGAGTACGGCTGCGCACCTGCGCACCTTTGACGGCATACAGCAGCAAAGAGCCGCCGATAACAATCACCAGATAAGCCAGAATAAACATGCCGCGTGCCGGGTCAGAGGCAAAGGAGTGCACCGAAACCAGCACGCCAGAGCGCACCAGGAAGGTGCCCATCAAGCATAAAGAGAATGCAGTGATCGCCAGCAATACTGTCCAGGCCTTAAAAGTCCCGCGTTTTTCAGTCACCGCCAGTGAGTGAATCAACGCCGTACCTGCCAGCCAAGGCATAAAGGAAGCATTTTCGACTGGGTCCCAGAACCACCAGCCGCCCCAACCGAGTTCATAATAGGCCCATGCCGAACCAAGCACGATGCCCATAGTCAGGAACACCCATGCTGCTTGAGTCCACGGGCGTGACCAGCGCGCCCAGGCACTGTCGAGTCGCCCAGCCATTAAGGAAGCAATAGCAAAAGCAAATGCCACCGAGAACCCGACATATCCCATATAGAGCAGCGGTGGATGGAAAATCAGCCCCACATCCTGCAACAGTGGGTTCAAATCGTTGCCATCAATCGGGAAGTCCGGCAAGGTGCGGTTGAATGGATTTGAGGTCAGGATAATAAACAGCAGGAAGCCGCCAGTAATCATTCCCAGCACAGATAACACGCGAGCTACCGCATCATCCGGCATAGAACGACTAAACAATGCCACCGCCAATGACCAGCAACTGAGCAGTAATACCCACAACAGCAGTGACCCTTCGTGTGCCCCCCAGCTTGCGGCAATCCGGTAGTAAACCGGCAAATGTGAATTCGAGTTTGCCGCCACATAAGAGACAGTAAAATCATTTACCACAAACGCATATATAAGACATATAAATGACAGCGCGATAGTGGCAAACATTCCGTAGGTCAATGGTCTGCCGGTCGCCATCATCCGGGCATCCTGACGCGCGGCTCCCCACTGCGGGTACAGGCTCAGCAATAGCGAGATGGCCAGCGCCAGACACAATAAAAAACTGCCGATTTCAGGCATCATGAGGCATTGCCTCCGCCATTGGCACTACTGTAGGCCTCTGCCGGGCGGGTATGGTTTTCTTTCATTGCCTCTTTCACTTCCGGTGGTGTGTAATTCTCATCATGCTTTGCCAACACTTCTTTCGCGTTGATGGTATTGCCTGCGGCAAATACCCCTTGTGCGACTACGCCCTGCCCTTCGCGGAACAGGTCAGGCAGAATGCCGGTGTAGGTCACGGTGACAGCACCGCGTGCATCGTAAACTTTGAAGCTCATTTCCAGTGTTTTATCATCGCGTTTCACTGAACCCGGCATCACCATGCCGCCAATACGTAAACGCTGGCCGATTTCCGGCTTCTCATGGCGCTCACCTTTGCCCTGCAAAATTTCACCTGGGGTATAGAACAGATCAATATTTGAACGCAGTGCATACAACACCAGTGTGACGGTCAGACCGATACCGATCAGCACCACAATCGCCAGATAGAGTCGGCTTTTTCTACGTGGATTCACTGTTGTTTCTCCTGCGGACGGGCAACACTTTTGACGTAATCTGATTGGGAATGATTTGCCTGCTGAATGCGTTTTTCTCGAGCCTCACGACGCTGAATATCCGCAAGTAATTGCTTATGCTGCCACCTGGTATGGGCCCATAAGCCCAGCAGTGATAATAATGTCGCCGCAACCGCCAGCCAGACATAAAAGGCATAACCGCCCATGGCAAAAAATTCTGCCCAAGAGTTAAAGGCCGGATTCATACGCGTGGCTCCTTACGCAATAGAGCAGCAACCCACGGACGATGGCGCTCTTGCTGCAAAATCAGATTGCGCAGTCGCATTAATGTCAGTGTGGCGAAGAAGAACAGATAACCAAAAATCGCCCAACGAAGCGGGGAACGCATACTCGGATCAATGCTTTGCTGCATATTGGTCGAACCTTGATGCAAGGTATTCCACCAAACAACAGAGAAATGAATGATGGGGATGTTGACCACGCCGACCAGCACCAGAATGCCCGCTGCGCGCCCAGCCAACTTACGGTCTTCGAAGGCATTATACAGAGCGATAACCCCCAGATAGAGGAATAACAACACTAACTCAGAGGTCAAGCGTGCATCCCAAATCCACCAGGTTCCCCACATAGGCTTACCCCACGCCGAGCCGGTAACCAACGCGATAAAGGTAAACACTGCCCCCACCGGAGCCATGGCAGCCAAGACGTTATCGGACATTTTCATTTGCCAGACTAAACCGACAAATGCCGCGATAGCCATCGACATATAGATACCCATCGACCAGATCGCTGCCGGGACATGCAAATATATGATACGGAAACTGTCACCCTGTTGGTAATCTGATGGAGCGAAGCCAAAACCCCATACCCAGCCCACGCTCAAGCAGATAACTGCCGCCAAGCCCAGCCACGGAATAAATCGCCCACACAGCTGATAGAGCCGTTCGGGTTTAGCGAATTGATGAAACCATTTCCACATTTTTCATTGCTCACGTTGAAATTGGACCGGTATCACCCTATGGGTTACCTCGGTGCAGGGACGGCGCACAATCTGCTGTAATCTGCGTTGGCTACCGCGCTTAAGCTTATGAAAATCTTTACTCTTTTGACTGATATTTTTTACACGCACTTTTTAACGGATAGCCTATTGTGGCCTGCGATAATGAGCTAGTGCACACTCACTCTCAATGCCGCCGCGGTAGCAAAAGGTGCCAGTGTGGCACTCCCTGCCAACATCGCCCCCAGAATAGCCAGATAACCATCAATCGGCAGCGCCATCGACGCCGCATCAATAGCCGCAGTGGCAAATATCAACACCGGGATATACAGCGGCAGAACCAATAAACTCAGTAGCACCCCACCTTTGCGCAAACCCACAGTCAACGCGACACCAATAGCCCCGATAAAACTTAAGGTCGGCGTCCCCAGCAGCAGTGTCAGCGCCATCGCCATCGCCGTATTACTGTCGAGAGACAGCAACAATGCCACCAATGGCGATAAGATCAGTAAAGGCAACCCGGTAACAACCCAGTGAGCGCACACTTTGCCTAACACCGTGAGTGCTAGCGGGCTGGGTAATAACAGCAACTGCTCCAGAGAGCCATCGTGGAAATCATCACGGAATAGCCGCTCCAGCGATAATAACGACGCGAGCAATGCGGCAACCCAGACGATACCTGGCGCAATACGCGCCAACAGTTGCGGTTCCGGGCCAATACCCAACGGAAACAAGGTGATAACAATCAGAAAAAACCAGAGTGGGTTAACGATTTCTGCGCCTTTTCTGAAGGCTATTTTTAATTCACGGCGCAACACGCTGATAAACATTAATTCTCCTGCGTGTTGGTTAAGCGGATTTTACGCACCTGCTGGCTGACGCCATCTAAATCCTGATGCGTGGTGAGCAACACCATGCCCCCCTTGGCGGCATGTTCCACAAATAGGGCCAACAATGTGCTGACGCCCTGCTTATCAATTGCGGTCAGAGGTTCATCCAGAATCCATAACGGTGCCCGACTTAGCCACAATCGGGCTAAAGCTACCCGCCGTTGCTGACCGGCAGATAACTGCGATACCGGCAAATCTTCATAGCCCACCAGCCCAACCAGCGACAAAGCCTGCCAAATGGCGGCGCTATCCACTGGCTGAAATACCGACTGGTAGAAGGCCAGATTTTCAAAAGGTGTCAGTACCGATTTGATCCCCGGCTGATGGCCTAAAAACAGTAAATCCTGATGATAACGGGCGCGATCACGGCGAATATTCTCACCCAGCCAGTTCACCTGCCCAACATCGGCATCAGCAAGCCCAGCTAAAATGCGCAGCAAACTGGTTTTACCCGCCCCGTTTTGCCCCTCAATCTGCACAATCTCCCCCGCAGCCACACAGAAACTGAGCTGTTGAAACAAGCTTCGTTCATCTCGGACGCAAGTTAGATTTATAGCTTCCAGCATGAGGGATTGCCTTCCATAGGAGGATTGCCAGTTCGTGAAGACTAAATGATAACATAAGGCTTAATCCTTACGTAGCATGGGTCTAATGCGATCTCTACCCTTATCGAGGTAATATTCGGGTTAAGATCAAATTTCTGAAGAAAAAACCAGCAACATTAGAATTGGATAACCTCGTGGCTGCAATTCTCACCGACAAAAAAATCGCGGACAGTCATTAACGACTAAGCTTATTACTTTGTTATTTTCCTGCACCCAGCCAAAACAACCATTTAATCGACCAACCAGGAAATCCCCTATGAGTGATGAAAAAATGTCCCCAGATAAGGATGAACTGAAAGTGGAAAGTGATGAGCAGCATGAGGGAAAAGAGATTGAAGTAAATGAAAAGAACCTGCCTTCCAAAGCGGCGGCAATTCATGAAATTATCCGCCTCGACGGGGAAAAGGAGTTAGAACGCGATAGCTTTGCATTATTATGGTCGGCTATTGCGGCTGGCCTTTCCATCGGAGCATCACTGATTGCCAAAGGTATCTTTCACGCAAAATTACCTGATACCCCGGCCAGTTTTCTGCTGGAAAATATCGGTTATACATTCGGTTTTATTATTGTCATTATGGCCCGCCAACAGTTATTTACTGAGAATACAGTCACGCCGGTGCTGTCAATCATGCAGAAACCTAGCCGCCAAAACTTCATTCTATTATTTCGTCTTTGGGGGCTGGTGCTACTAGGCAACCTGATCGGCACGGCTATCGCGGCCTATTCCTTTATTCATATGCCGGTATTTGATGATGCTACACGAGCAGCATTTGTCAGTATTGGACAAAGCGTGATGGATAACTCATCAGGTGAGATGTTTGCTAACGGTATATTTTCTGGCTGGATCATTGCCACCATGGTATGGATGATGCCTTCTGCGGGAGGCGCCAAGATTTGGGTGATCTTTCTGATGACCTACTTAGTGGCATTATGCGACCTGACTCATATCGTGGTCGGCTCAGTAGAAATCTTCTATCTGGTGTTTAACGGCTCACTACCTTGGCAGCAATTTATTTACCCCTTCGCCATCCCAACACTCGCAGGCAACATTATCGGCGGTACTTTTATTTTCGCCCTGATAAGCCATGCACAGATCCGCAGCGATATGCCCCACCGACCGAGAAAAAACCGCTAAGTGGAGAACCGCTCATCACCAGCACACCGATAGCCGCCTTCATCTGATTGCGGTGTGCTGGTGTTTTTGCACATAGAGAGCACTTATTCACTGCACATTGGTGACAGAGTAACCAAACAGACAGCTAACTGCTTATTATTTGGGTCAAAATGCGTATAATGCTCCGGCAGTCCACTTTATCGGCAGTAACCCTGCCAATAAAAAAGGTCCCCGTAGTTAAACGGATATAACAAGCCCCTCCTAAGGGCTAGTTACTGGTTCGATTCCAGTCGGGGACACCATTAGCACTTCTCAGTAAGTCTAATAAAGTCTAAAAATCCTTTTAAAACAAATACATTAAAAAACTCACATCCAAAGAAATCTCAAAAACACCCATAACAGCCACGCAAAACTTGTATAGAAAGTTGTATAACGCTAGGTTCGATCTTACGGTTATACAAAAATGCGGCTAAATGATTTCAAAATCTGCTCCGCCAAGCCGTCAGACAAAACTTATACACATCAATGATGGCAAAGGCTTATCCCTTATCATTTCCCCTAATGGGGTGAAAGGCTGGCGTTTCCGTTATCAATTTGGCGGCAAGGCCTTAGCGATCCTTGAAAAACTCGAGGTGCTGACAGGGAATTATAAATTGGTGTTCCCCGGCCGCAATGATGCCAGTAAGCCAATGAGTGAGGCGAGTATCAATAAGGTGATCAAGATGCTGGGTTATCACGGCAGGGCCACCGGTAACGGCTTCCGGCACACCATGAGCACTATCTTGCATGAGAAAGGCTATAACAGTACATGGATTGAAACCCAGCTTGCGCCCGTTGATAAAAATTCCATCCGTGGAACTTATAACCATGCGCAATATCTTGAAGGACGTAGGGAAATGTTGCAGTGGTATGGGGATTACACCATAAATGTGAAGAATTATAAAAATCAGACCTCTTATAATTGAGTAAAATAGAAACCCCACGGAAACGGCACTACACCGCACCCACCTGCACACTTTGCTTTATAAACTTATTTCAGTGTTAAATTTCTACAAACCCTAGTGCCGGCCGCGCCGTGGCTGGGGTTCTGGCTGAAAATTCCAACTGAAAAGATTGAAAAGAATTTCACTAAATTTCAGTTTCTCTTTTTCTAACCTTGCCACCAAAAGTTTTAATTATATGATTTAAAATAAGTATTCTATTTTACGTGGTGAGGATGGGGAAAATTAGGTGAGAGAATAGCGTGACGGAAATGTTGAAACCCTTGCCGGGCGCGGCTTCGCGGGGCAAGGTTATTTTGGCTAACAGAAAAACACAGCACAAGAGCGGGAAGAAAATCGAGCGCCGCAGTGGTAACACCGGGCTAACGGTTGGCATTTTCTCATGATAAAGAGCGAATATCCCTTCACCTGCACCTATTAAATAGCGCTACTTATCCGCTATTTTAAACTCCGAGGACAATATAATGAGAAAAACATTAAGGGTTAAGATTATTCAGATTTGCGATGAGAAAATCGAAAGAAAGGGAGATAACGTCGGGCTCTCTTTTTATGCCTTTTTTGCGAACAAAAATAATGATCCGGACCTGTTAATGGAAGCTGCCAGTTGGTGGATTAAAGAAATGAAATTAGATCATTTTGAGAAGGCGACCAAAATAAAAGCACTGGTTGAATCTATGAGTTGCTCATACTAATTTGGTAAATCCCCCAATAAAACCACTTAGCTAAGTTAATCTCTCTTGCATCCATCAAAGTGCGGGAAAGCATATTTTATCGCAGATAAGAATGATAGTTTCGAGCTAAAAAACCTGTCTTTAGTGGCCTGAATACTGCACCTGACTATCATTTAATACAATAAAAAGTGTAAAATATGTGGTTATCAGTATAGCAGTCTTCTATTTGTCATTTTTTTAATTTATTTAGATTAATTTCAAGAGGTTAACATAATGAATTTACCAAACTGTCCAAAATGTAGTTCTGAATACACATGGCAGGAAGGGGAAAAACTCAATTGCCCAGAATGTGGTCATGAGTGGTTGGAAAACAGTGATTCAGCAACTGCCGAAGAGGGATTAGTGGTACGTGATGCCAATGGCAATCTGCTCGCGGATGGCGACGCAGTGACAGTCGTTAAGGATCTGAAAGTAAAAGGCAGCTCTTCAACACTGAAAATCGGTACTAAAGTAAAAAGCATCCGCTTGGTTGAAGGTGACCACAATATTGATTGTAAAATCGACGGATTTGGTCCGATGAAGCTGAAATCTGAATTTGTTAAGAAAAGCTAACGGCTTAAGCGGTAATTCCCCCTCCCAGCAAAGACACTGACACTATAGGCTTGTTCGCATAGTCCACGGTATAAGCTTAGGGAGGGTACTCATCACTCCCTCTTTTTATCTCTTCCCTTTATCTCTCCTTTTTCACCGTCTGCCTCTCATCAACAGATTCTGTCGCTGTGTTCATTTAGATATATCTTTTTTTTGCACCACCCTCTTGCAAACTTCGATATATCGATTTAGATTAGATATATCGAAATTGTTTCGATATATCTAAAGGAGAGTTCTATGTTTGATTTTTCAAAACGTGGTCACCGCTGTGGTGATGGGCACCATGAAGGGCAGCGCGGTTGTGGTGAGAGAATGCATCGTGGCGGTCGCCACCATATGGCAACTGAAGGTGCCGATGCACCAAGAGGCGGTAGACGTGGGCGCGGTGATAAAATGCATCGCTTGTTTGAACATGGTGATTTACGCGTCGTTCTGCTGGCGCTGCTGGATAAAAAACCCAGCCATGGCTATGAGTTAATTAAGGCTATTGAAGAAGCATCTTCAGGCCTGTATGTACCCAGCCCGGGGGTTATCTACCCAACGCTCACACTGTTGGAAGAGCAAGATTTTGTTACGCCAGTGGCAACCGGTAATGGCCGCAAAAGCTACCAGATAACTGAAACCGGTAAAGCTGAATTACAACAAAATCAGCAAATGGTCGATATTATTTTCTCCCGATTGGCACAGGTAAATCGCCGTCCTGAGGGGAATTTGGCTGAAGGCATTTCTGACGCAATGCACCGCTTACGTCATATTTTGCGCAGTAATATGGTGCGTTCAGATGTCACTCCTGAGCAGGTAGTACGCATTAATGCCGCCTTACTAACAGCGGTAGAGGCCATCGAGAAAGAGTTAACACCGCCATCGGCAACTCCTGATGCAAATGAGCAGGAGAAAAAATAATGCCCGGTTACCGTTATCGTATCACCATTGAACCGCTGACCGATCGCAAGGGTGAAGCCATTGATAAAGCACCGGTAACTTTCGAAGCCGAGAATCATGACGATATTCTCGGCATCATCGAACGGTTGCAGGCACGTGAAGATTTGGGCTTCGGTAAAGAGAAAACGGCGGCATTCGCATTGGGCTTAAAACTGTTTTCAGAAACGATGATGGAGAATCGTAAGCACCCAGTGTTTGCCCCTTTGCGTACGGCATTTATGGATTTCATGACCAATTTAAAGAAGGGTTCGCCCCGCGATCGTAGCGACAATGCCGAGTAATAACTGATAACTATAAAATTAAAATAACCCATATCCGTATTACATTACTCGCTGGGAATATCAGCAATAACCGCTATTCCCAGCGAATTATTTAACTTAAATCAGCGCCATTGCTGGCAATCACTTTTTTATACCAATAGAAAGATTTCTTCTTCTTACGCGCTAAAGACCCCTTCCCTTGATCATCGCGATCTACATAAATAAAACCGTAGCGTTTACTCATTTCACCAGTCGAGGCGGAGACTAAATCAATACATCCCCATGAGGTATAGCCCATAACTGGAATACCATCATCAATGGCCTCTGCCATTGCTTTAATATGTTCACGCAAATAGCTGATGCGATAGTCGTCCTCAATCTCCCCTTGGGAATTAATTTCATCCTTCGCGCCCAATCCATTTTCAACCAAAAATAGCGGTTTTTGATAACGGTCATACATCATATTCATGGTGATACGTAGACCTAAAGGATCAATCCCCCAGCCCCATTCACTGGCCTGAATATGCGGGTTTTTCAGCGATTTTACGATATTGGCCGCGCTGCTATTCTGTTCATTCATATCCGCCGAGGCACAACGAGAGGCATAATAACTAAAGGAAACAAAATCCACGGTATGTTTGAGAATATCGTCATCTCCCGTTTCAGTCGTAATTGAAATACCTTTCTCTCTGAACAGCCGTCTGGTGTAGGCCGGATAAGCCCCGCGCGCCTGCACATCAATGAAAAACAGATTTTCGCGGTCTTTTTCCAACGCCGCCCAGACATCTTCAGGTTTGCAGGTTCGAGGGTAGAAATTCCCTCCCGCCAGCATGCAACCCACCTGATTCTGCGGATTCACCTCATGCGCAATTTTTGTTGCCAGTGCGCTGGCGAGCAGCTCGTGATGCGCCGCCTGATATTTTACCTGCTCCTGATTCTCATGTGGTTCAAATACTAAACCCGCACCAGAAAACGGACTGTGTAGCAGGATATTAATCTCGTTAAATGTGAGCCAGTATTTCACCAACCCATCAAATTCCTCAAAGCATGTCCGGGCATAGCGAGTAAAGAACTCCACCATTTTGCGGTTGCGCCACGAGCCATATTCAGCAACCAGATACATGGGAACATCAAAATGGCATAGCGTCACCAGCGGCTCAATGTTGTGCTTTTTACATTCGTTGAAGAGGTCGCGGTAAAAGGCAATCCCCTCGGCGTTAGGGGTTATTTCATCACCCTTGGGGTATATCCGACTCCAGGCAATTGATGTGCGAAATACCGTGAAACCCATTTCAGCCATTAGCGCGATGTCATCTTTATAGCGATGATAAAAATCGATTGCCTGATGGCTGGGGTAAAACTCATCATCTCTTAGGGCAAAGCGCTTCTCCTGCCCTAACTTCACTGCCAAACGATGGGGTCCATGAGGAATCATATCCACCGTTGTCAGCCCTTTCCCACCTTCAAAGCACGCACCTTCGGCCTGGTTTGCGGCTAATGCGCCGCCCCATAAGAAACCGTCGGGAAATGTTGTTGCTGGCATTAAGTACCTCTTTATCTAGTTAATTTTTACTGCGCTGTGCGGAGTAACCGAGTCAGTCGAATGGTTACTGGCACTTTCATTATCTTCAACAGGAATATCTTCAAATCCCAACAGTAATGTCATGACGAATGAGATAACTATCGCCAAAACCATGACGCCAAATACCCAAACAATGCTCATTGGATTTGCTGGGTCGAAGAACTGAACACTGGTAAATAGCCCGGGAGAAGCCATTGAGTGACTGGCTAGCCCGCCAATTCCCGCCACTGCACCACAAATAAATCCACTGATAAGGCTGGCAATCAATGGGCGCTTGAGACGCAAGGCAACACCATAAAGTGCTGGCTCAGAAATACCGGCAACAATGGCGGAGGCCGCAGCGGCCAATGCTGTTTGGCGTAATTCAGGATTTTTGGTTCGCCAGGCGACCGCCAGTGAGGAACCGCCAAGAGAAAGGTTGGCACCAATTTCTGACGGCATAACCATGCCCTCTTTCCCAGTTTCTGCAATGGTTTGAATGATAGTGGGCGTAAATACGCGGTGCATGCCGGTCATAACCAGTAGCGGCCAAAGTGCGCCCATAATCGCCACAGAGAGCCAGCCCAGATAATCATGAACGGTATAGACCAGAGAGGATATTCCGCTACCGATCCAGATCCCCAGAGGGCCAATGAACATAATCGCAATAGGCGCTGAAATCAGCACAATCAACATGGGCTTAAGGAAGTTTTTAGTGACCGCCGGCGTAATACGGTCAACCCATCGTTCAATATAAGAGAGCAGCCAGGTCATGCACAGTGCCGGAATCACGGTATACGTGTATTTCACCGCTGTCACGGATACACCCATAAAATCAACCTGTTGGCCTTGCGCGGCCTTAGCCATCAAGTCAATAAAAGCTGGATGAACCAACACCCCGGCAATAGCAATGGCCAGCGACATATTGGTTTTGAATTTTATCGCTGCAGAAGCGGCCACCATCACCGGCAGGAAGAAGAAAGCACCGTCACCAATAACATTAAGGATAATAAGAGTTGATGAGCCTTTCTCAAAGATACCGGTCATATCCAGTATCATCGCCAGCAATTTCACCATCGAACCACCGATAATGGCTGGAATCAAAGGTGACATCGTGCCAATCAGCGCATCCAGTATCCCTGCGCCAATGCGTTTTAAGGTGATTTTGTTTTTCTGCGGCAATGCATCGGCAGGTAATACCCCCTCAGGGAGCAATTTGATCACTTCGGCATAGGCAGAGGAAACATTATTGCCAATGATAACCTGACACTGATTTTCACTGCGCACGACACCCAACACACCAGTGATGGATTTCAATTTAGCCAGTTCAACCGCACTGTCGTCCTGGAGCACAAAACGTAAACGCGTCATGCAATGGGTTACTGCCACCACATTACCCGCCCCACCAATGGCATCGACTATTTGTCGAGATACTGCGGCAAAATTTTTTGACATGAGTAGCAACTCCCCGTAATCGCACGCCGAGCTATGCGAACTCTTTGCGGTTTAAGGAAACTGCCCTCACCAGCATAAATTCACAATTAGCTATTAAATTCATATTGTTATAATTTGATTGCCTACGAAAAACCATTCTATCTTGTCATTTTCAACTGCGTAGGTAACCGGTTCCACATGAGAATCTTAAAAAACGGCATGGAATTCAATAGATGAGTTTATTCAATTTTGATTATGTGACAATGATCGCCATTGATGAAGAAATTGATCTTATGTGACAGTCACAAAGTGACATATCAAGCCAATCATGGAGCTTTGGGAGATTTCCTACACAGAAAAAGGCATTTCCTAAATAAAACCGGGAAGAATCATTCCATTATATATTCACTAGGGTCAACCTGACGCATATTAGGGATAATCACAAATGCATAACCATTTATGGAAGAAATTATTCAAGACACCCAATGACCAGCGGTTACTGTCTCACATTCACATTCCGTTGCTAAAAACAAAACCCATGAACTTAATTAAAATCCTGCACAGAACATTTACTCCTTTAAAATTCTCTTTTAACAGCACTCACCACAATCTAATTTACTAAAGTTAATTAATCAGTATGGCGATTATATTTTTAGCATCAAAAAATAACATTATATTGACAATATAAAACGCAATGCATTTCAAGAAAAATAAATATTACATCAAGAAAAACAATACAATTAAAATACTGGTGTTTTTGTAATTCTTTATCATTAAATATTTTACAGTATCACTTACCTTCTTAGAGAATAAGCAACTCATAAATTTTCCTGACTTAGGAAATAAAAATCACTATGAGAAAATTTAAAACATTAGCGGTGTTAAGTTATCAACCCGCTTTGCATTATGGAATTTCGGGGCTTATTTTTCTATTGAGTCTCGCTGTCGCACAAGCGGCTCCTATTATCATTGATGGAGGAGCAACCCGTAACGAAGTGGGTAGCTCACCTCCGTCGATCAACAACGATATGGTAGATGGACAGAATTTAGCAATTGAAGAATATAAATCAAAAGGGATAACAGCATCAGTAGAAAGCGGCTATACCTTTAAGATAGGAGAGAATACAGCGAAAAATGCGACGTACTTTATCCAGCCTAAAGGGCAGGTTACTTGGATGGACATCAAAGCAGACGACCACATAGAAGCTAATGGAACTCACGTGTCTGGCAAAGGTAATGGCAATATCCAGACCCGTCTGGGTGTGAAAACCTTTATGAGCGGCGATGCCGATCAAGATAGAGATATCCAACCATTTATGGAGACTAACTGGGTCCATAACACCAAAAACTTTGGTACCACAATGGATGGTATCAGAGCATTCTCTTTCTGACTGAATTAGGTTGTTGCCAGCTAACTCCTCACAGGAAGCAACACACAGTGGAGAATATGATGTGATACAGCCGGCGTTTAGAAATGGCAATGCTTTACGCGTTAAATAAAATGATGCAGCAAGTCCTCATGTAGTCGACATACCGTTCAGCAATGGACAAGATTTTTCATCAATTCAGTGAGAATACCATGAGAGAATTACCTAAAATAAACCAACTGAAAAACCTGAGGGCAATTATTCAGTATGGCAGTATCCGAACGGCTGCTCTGGCGTTACACCAGACACAGCCAGCGATGACAAGAAGTATTCAAGAATTGGAGAAAATACTCGGCGTTTCACTATTAGTCCGCGGGGTTCACGGTGCTGAATTAACAGAGATGGGAAGAGTATTTGAACCCAGGATGAATCTGGTACTAAACGAATTAGAGCGGGCATTAGATGAATTAGAACAAATTGAACGCTCTTCTGAAGGTTTAGTCACATTTGGTTGTTCTCATTTACCTGCATTAACTTTTGTGCCAGGGGTCATAAAAAATTTTCAAGAGTCTTACTCTACTGCGCGAATTACTGTCGCTGAAGGTCAACTTTCCGAATTACTGGCCTCGCTACGCCTTGGTCGATTGGATTTTTTTATTGGTATAATTTCTCCTGATATATCACTACGCGAGTTCGTTAATGAACATTTAGATGTGACTCAATTTGCGGTCATTGCCAGAAAAGGACATCCACTAGCAAACAGTACTTCATTAAGTGAGCTACGGGGAGCTAAATGGTATTTACCAACAGCCAGAGCTGGATTCTATAATGATATAGAATCGTTAATATTTCCTTATGGTAGAGAGCCTGAGTCTTCGGTTATTTTTGGCAATTCAGCAACTATCGCAGAGCACCTTATTTTAAAAGAAGATTATCTATTTGTTGGGCCAAAAATGATGGTGACTGTACCCTACTTACAGCAGGTCGTATCTATTATTCCAATAAAAGAAAAATTACCGGATGGCCATTACAGCTTAATCTACCGAAGGCAACAGTCATTAACACCCATGGCAAAAAAGTTAATGGACGATATTCGTTTTGCCTATTTAGAGTTAGTCAATCGACAGGTAATCTAAGCAACTGACGGGGGAACGTCGACTACTGGAAAGCCACTTAATGCAGCAGAGAAAACACCTTGTAGAGTTAATTATCACATAAACTTATCTTGATGATTTTTATCCTTATGTTTTATATGGCTTTTTGTTGGGGGTATGATATTTAAGCATCATATGAAAATAAAAGTGACTTTTCAACCGCAATAGTTTTTTTTATAGTGCGATCAGAGTGAAAGAATAGCGAAATGGGTCGCAAAAATGTATTCCCAGTAAACAGTATTTATTAAGGTTAAAGTTAACATACAAACTGTTATTCCTTTACTTTTCACATACAATTAACCCTTTTAATATGAATTTATTTTCCCTTTGCATTAGCTTCATTCCTGCTAGTCGCCGCATAAAAACGTGATTATTTCAGGGTTAATATAAGGTGTTAATGAAAGAGACCGCTATGAATAACGTTATTATTTTCAGCAATTATGACTTAGTTCGCTTTTTTTTAAAGCGAACAATAGAAAATATTACCATTATGCGGCCTAAACGAGGCAATGTCGCTATTAGCGTCTGTTACTCCTTATCTGAATTAGAAAACAGCATTCTAACTTTAGATAATCCAACAATTATATTTGATATTGATGACGTGTCGAAATTTGAACAGTTCCGACTCTTTAAAATTGCTAAAGGTAAAGTAAAACAAGATCGCCTTTTTCTATTTACTTCTGAGCATGAAAAGTCCGGAAGCTATACAATGTTAATGCAAATATCATCATTTCTACTCAGTAAAACTGCGCTACAAAGTCAAATTGAGGCCATGTTTTATCACTTGATTTTTCGCTCTAATAATCCTCCTAAAGCAAAAGTGCTAATGCAGGCAAGCTCAAGCTCTTCTGATAGAAGAGAAAGAATAGGGCTGACCCAACGAGAAAGTGAAGTGTGTCGCCATCTGCTGTCTGGGCTATCAAATAAAGATATTAGTATATTGCTCGGCATCAGTAACAAAACCGTCAGCTCCCATCGAACAAACATATACAGCAAGTATCAATCCAAGAATCTGCTTGAGCTTTACTCACGATTAAAGGTTTAACTTTAAATAACAACAAGTTGGTCTGATACCACCAAAATAGTAAAGTGACCAAGATGGCAACGGTCTGCCTGCTATCCTCTTGGACACCGGACAACATCAGTGAGATTCACCCTACTTCAACCTCGCTCCCCCTGCATTTTCAACGACGAAGAGTATAGAATAGCAATAATTTTCAATGAGTCAGGAAAGGCCTATGTCTACAATGCAAGAAGTGGCAAAGAAAGCTGGGGTGTCGAAAGCCACTGTTTCGCGCGTGTTGTCAGGCAAAGGCTACGTCAGCGAAGCGACTAAAGAGCAGGTATTTAAGGCTATTGAAGAAACGGGATACCGTCCTAATCTACTAGCGAGAAATCTGGCAACAAACAAATCGGAATGTATCGGTCTGGTCGTCACCAACACCCTATATAACGGTAGCTACTTTAATGAAATTCTTTCTCAGGCAGCGCAAAAATTAGAGAGTAATGGCCGTCAATTGGTGTTGGTTGATGGGAAACACAGCGCCGAAGAGGAGCAAGAAGCCATTCAATTTCTGCTCGATTTACGCTGCGATGCAATAATAATCTATCCCCGTTTTTTAACCGTGGATGACATGGATATTATTATTGATAGATATAAACAGCCCATTATGGTGGTCAACAGAAAGCTTAGAAAAAATCATAGCCATTGTATTTTCTGCGATCATAAAGGGTCTAGCTATAATGCAACTAAATATCTTATTGAGCGGGGCCATCAAGATATTGCATTTATTACTGGCTCACTTGACTCACCGACAGCAATAGAACGCCTTGCAGGGTACAAAGCTGCATTAGAAGCATCTTCGCTACCGGTTAGAGATAAGCTGATTGCACAGGGAAAATGGACACCGGCCAGTGGCGCATCGGCAATCGAATATCTGTTAAACAGTCAGTTACCTTTCAGTGCGATAATCGCCAGTAATGATGACATGGCCATCGGTGCAATGAAAAAGTTAAATGAAGCTGGTATGAAAGTCCCGGAGAATATCTCTATTATTGGCTTTGACAATATTCCTATCGCACCTTTCCTGCTGCCGCCACTATCCAGTATAAAAGATCCCGTCAGCGGGATGATAAATGAAGTTATTAATCGCCTGATATCAATGTTGGATGGCGGATATTTATCAAATGAGAACCTATTTCAATCCGATCTGATCATTAGGGACTCGGTTGCTGATGGGCCTTTTTTAGCCCGATGAAAGCTCACTAACCTGTGGTAAATATCCAGTAAAAAAGGAGCCAAGGCTCCTTTCCATCAAACTGTTAGTCGTGCTAGTAAATAAAAGCTATTTAGCTCGCACACCTTCGACCGACAGAATCAATTCAACGTCCTGTGACGCTGGACCTAAGTCGGTGGTGATATTAAAATCTTTCAGCTTAATATTACCATTGGCCTCAAAACCTGCACGATAACCACCCCATGGATCATTGCCCTGGCCGGTTAGTTTGCTTTCTAGCGTCACCGGTTTAGTCACACCATTTAATGTCAGGTTGCCAACTACGGTATACCCTTCGCCATTCTTCTTCACTTCAGTAGACTCAAATGTCGCCTGCGGGAATTTACCGACATTCAAGAACTCTTTGCTGCGCAAATGCTTATCACGCTCTGCATGGTTAGTGTCTACGCTGTTGGTGTTGATCACGACGTTAACTTTGTCGGCAGCCGGATTCTTCTCATCAAAAGTGAAAGAACCATCGAAATCTTTAAAACTGCCGTATAACCAGCTATAGCCTAAGTGTTTAATCCGGAATTCGATAAAGGCATGCTGACCTTCTTTATCGATTTTATAGTCGGCGGCTACGGCGCTGCCTGCGGTAAACATCAGTGCGCCTACAGTCAGGCCCAATAGGGTCTTATTAAACATACTTAATTCTCCATAATTCAGTTGGTTAATCGGTGCTACGTCCCAGCATCCGTTTAAGGGTAATATCACCATCAATAAAGTGGTGCTTAATCGCGGCCAAGCCATGTAATAGCGAAAGAACTACAACCGCCCAAGCCAGATAAAGATGCACAGCACCGGCGGTATCAGCCTGATCGGGTAAACCGGTAAATGTTGCCGGTAAGGAAAACCAGCCAAATACATTGATTGGTTGCCCATCAGCTGTTGAGATCAAATAGCCGCTGAACATAATGCAAAATAAAACAATATATAAAACCAGATGGGCCAATAGTGCACTTAATCGAGTAAAACGACTATAACTTGATAATGGTTTAGGTGGTGGTGAAATAAAGCGCCATACCACCCGAAATAACATCACAGCAAAGAGTATGCATCCGATACTCTTATGTATTTCAGGAGCCTGATGATACCAACCATCGTAATAGCCAAGAGTCACCATCCACAGCCCTAAAGCAAACAGTGCATATACAGTTAATGCTACCAACCAGTGGACACTAATAGTGATGCTGCCAAACTTCTCCCTGGTATTTTTCCAAAGCATAATGATTCCCTTTTGCTCAATTCATAGAACAATAGTCAAACATTATGAAACATAAAATCAACACTTATTTGATATAAGATATATTTCAACCTTTGCGGTCAGTTATTTTGCAAAAGTTTATAATTACTCAATCAGTATAATTGTTGGACTTTACTTAACCTGACATAAGTACAGTAAGCAAGCAGATGGATATGACAAAAAACAATGCCATTATAAAATCTATAATGGCATTAGAGGAGGTCGGTGTGAGCTACTTTTATCTGACAGAAATACCCAATACTATGACGTTATACTGAAAAACCGAGATAGAGATAAATGGCCAAGACAATACTCGCGGTGGCAATAGCATAGGGCATCTGTGTTCGAATATGCTCAATATGGTCACAATCAGTAGCCATAGATGCCACGATAGCATCACCCGAAATAGGCGATGTCATGTCCCCGAAAATAGACCCCGCAATGGCTGCACCAATCATATATTCTACAGGTATCCCGACCGAGACTCCCAGTTGAACCCCGATTGGAATCATGATGGCAAACGTCCCCCATGATGTTCCCGTAGCAAGCGACATAATGGCACTGATAATAAATATAAAGCCAATAGAGAAGCCCGGGGAAATTACACCGGAGGTTATCGTTGCAATATATTGCCCTGTATTAAGATCAGCCGAGACATTCCCCATCAAAAATGCCAATACCATAATTGAGCTGATCTTTACCATGCTGGCATAGCCGACATACAGTTCTTTAAAGAAAGATTCTATATTCAGAATTCGCCGACCACAGAACCAAACAAAAGATACGGTGGTGCCAAACATCACGGCACTATAGACCGACATAGAACCGCTACCTTTAGTAAAATCACCGTCTCCTGTGACATACAATGCAACCGGAACAGCAATGACGGTCGATAGAATGGGGATTAGGAAGTTAAGCAATGAATGACATGCCGGATGATCAATAACTTCATCTTCTTCTTTCTCAACATGTAAGTCTTGCTTGCTGACGAAATTCACTTCAGCTTTCTTCATTGGCCCCCAAGATGCGCCTGAGAAAATATAGAACAGCACCGAAGCTAACGAGAACCACGCCATCAAATTCCACACCATTGATCTGGCCAGAATTTCAAATGGCTGACCATCGATGTATCCTTTGGCTATCTGCACACCGATAACCCCCATCATTGCCGCCCCCCAGCCATTAATCATGGCCGAGGAACAGACAGATACACATGAAGTTTGCACAATGTAAGACATTTTTTCCGGTGACAGACCGTATCTTTTGGCCAGATCTTTGGTTGATGCCCCGGCAATAAGTTGGTTAATCGAACTTTCAATGAAAATAATTGAAGTAATTACCATTGCTAACAGCTGAACAGCTTTTTTATTAGTCACAAATTGGGTCTTTTCTGTTAAGGCCCGAACTAAACTTCTTACGCCACCGGTAACAACAATTAAACGCATTATCCCGCCAATCATTACCATAAAGATAACGGTGCGTGTATTCCCAGGAGAGGAGAAGGTGTCAATAATGCCATTTAAAGTACCACTAATACCATGAATAATATTGTGATCATTGATCACCGTAAATCCAACAACTATCCCCATTAACAATGACAATATTACCTGCCGGGTAAATATTGCCAAACAAATAGTCACTAAAGGAGTAATAATTGTCCAAACGCCATAATCATGCATATGACTACCCTATTTAATTATTGTATAAAGGAAAGGGCTTGCTCTGCGTCTTCTATTAAATCATTAATATCTTCGATGCCTATTGAAAGGCGTAGTGTTGTATCGTATATGCCAATATTCTCCTTCTCTTCTTTAGACATAGAACCATGAGACATTGAGGCCGAATGGTTAACCATACTTTCAACCCCTCCCAGTGATTCGGCCAGGACAAAATAATTTAACTTGGCAATAAAAGTTTTTACCTCTGTTATATCGCCTTTCAGCCGGATACTGACTACCGCACCACCTGAGCGCATCTGCTTTTTACATAACTGATGTTGTGGATGCGACTCCAGCCCTGGGTAATGAACATCGAGTACCTTAGGATGTTGTTCTAAGAACTGAGCGATTTTTAACGCATTACTGCATTGGCGCTCTATACGTACATCAAGCGTTTTCATGCCACGCAGTGCCAGATAGGCATCAAATGGAGAGGCGATAGCACCAACAGTGGTTTTACAAAAATCCAATTGCTCTGCAATATCCTGAACATTAGTAATAACTGCACCGCCAATCAAATCAGAATGTCCGCCAATATATTTACTGGTAGATAGCATGACGATATCAGCACCCAAGGTGAGAGGACGTTGGTTCCAGGCGCTGGCAAAGGTGTTATCCACGCAGGTCATAATCCCTTTGCTTTTGGCAACCTGACATACAGCTTCAATATCAACTAATTCCAATAGCGGATTAGTTGGAGTTTCAATCCAGATTAGGCGGGTATTTTCTTGAATATGATTATTTGCTGCCGCGAGGTCATTCAGATCGACATAGCTGAAAGTGGTCCCTGATGTTTGTTTTCGTAACCGTTCAAACAACCGATAAGTACCACCGTAAACCCCTTTCATCACTAAGACATGAGAGTCTTTAGGGAGTAACTCCAAGATGAGCGCTGTGGCGGCCATCCCAGAAGCTGTTGCCGTCGCATAGACTCCACCTTCTAATTCAGCCAAGGCGGTTTCATAGGCATACCTAGTTGGGTTACTGCATCGGGAATAACAAAACTCCCCTTCTTCACCTAAATTTGGCTGAATGAAAGAACTGGCGGTGGTAATAGGTGGAAAAATAGCATTATTACCACGGTCAACTTGATCTCCCGCGTGGATCACCAGAGTCGCAATTGATTTTGTCTTTTTCATTATTTGTTCCCTTAAATTTTAACGATAGCTAGCCGTTCATTATAAATAATGATGCTCGGCCCCACTGTTAAACAGTAATGCTTATTTTATTTACGCGTCATTATACTGATAATTTCTTTATCTGTTTGCCTCATTGGCAATAACACTAATTTACATAAATTATTGATAGAGCCCTCTACGTCGCAGGACACAATACCATCACGCTCTCCAGCAACACTATTCTGTTGTGCCATTAAAACTGATTTAAATGCACAGGCTGTTGCGGTAGAAACTTTCATGGCACAACTGTTTGATGCTCCATCGCAAATAATGCCACTGATATCGCTTATCATGTTACTAATAGCATAAGAAATAGTCTGATAGTTCTTGGTCAATAACCAACTCATTCCCGCCGCCGCCCCCATTGCCGCCGTAGAAGCCGCACACAATGCCGATAACCGGGTATAACGCATATGGATTGAAATAGCGGCCAAATGAGCTAACGCTAATGCCCGGGCCAGTGTTTCATCATTAACGGCCAGATGTCGGGCAAGAGTCACTACCGGCATTGTCACAGTAATTCCCTGGTTACCCGACCCATAATTGGACATAGCCGGTAAGGGTGCGCCCCCCATACGGGCATCTGACGCCGCAGTCGTATTAATTAGCATTTGACTCAGTAAATCTTGGCTAATAAAGCCATTTTTTCTCGCCTGAGACAGCGCGCCGCTGACGTTTAAGCCATAACTTTTCCTCTGCCCCTCGTTAGAGAGGGCTGAATTAATTTCGGCACTTTTCAACATAAAAATGATATCTTTTGCCGCGACATGCGTAATAAATTCAAATGCGTCATTAAGAGAAAATTCGGGTAATTTGGTCCCCGGTTCATTACCTGCAATTAAGTTTTCAGTTACAACTTGCTTAATATTATTAATATAAACATCAGTCACATTTGTATGACTACCTTGAATAACAACCCGACACTGATCACCAGGGCCATGCAGTGTAATATCAAGATAAATAAAATCGACTGACTCAACTGCCGCTAAACATACTTGGCCTGATTCATTGAGCTGATAAGCTTCATTAATTTGTTCAGCCGTAATATCTTTTAACACTTCCAATTCAGCATCGGCATTACCCGCAATAGCGCCTATTGCCGCGGCTAACGTAACCCCAGAATAATTTGTCCCTGGGATAGTGACCCCCATCGCATTCTTATACAGGTTCTCAGATATATTTCCCGTAATCTTCACTATTGGTGCATTAAGATATTTTGCTGCCACCGCAGCAGCGTATGCAATAGCAATAGGTTCCGTGCAACCTAATGAAACTTTAACTTCTGCTTTCAACCAACCAAGCAATTGTTGATGAGTAATTTTTGGCATTTTTAATCATTATTCAGTGATGTTATTTATTTTTATCTTATGGTTTTGTAGGGAGAAATACTTTTCATTATTTCCTGTTGTTTTTGATGTGTAGAGAATTTCGTTCTCTTTGCTAAAAAGTACAAATACAGATTTAAATTAATAAAAACAGTTTAAATACATAGAGATATGCAATCAAATATCTATTATTAGGATACTCAATGAGATACTAGTCACAAAACAATAAAGAGAATAATTTCCCCCACGCCTCAATTTTTCATTAAAATTACTCGGCAGCCCTGTTTTAGCGCTCCTTAGAGGTGATGAGCAATACTGTCTGTAGCGATGCCAATCTGTGCCCAAATGGACGAACAGTGGGAGAAAATTAATACAGATAGGAAAAACATTTAACTGAAGATTCATTTGAGCTTTTCTTGATAAGAAAAAAGCTTGCGCGGGTTCCACAAGAAATTATCTATTTGAGTTAAAAACCAATAAAATAGAGCGCCAGCCACACCTGAATCAACAAGGCGAGAATGCCTGAGCAATCTCGCCTAAATATAAAAACGGCATCAAATATAACCTACCCGGCTATTTAAATAGCCCACGTAAGTTATGTGGTTCACAACGTAAATACTGAGGGGCAACTTTAATTGTGGCACCTAATTTAGCTGCGGCATGCCATGGCCAGCGTGGGTCATAGAGAATACCGCGAGCCAGTGCAATAAAATCAGCCTGACCTGTCGCAATAATGGCTTCTGCCTGTTCTGGCTCCGTAATCAGCCCAACCGCCATCACCGGAGTTTTAACCGCCTCTCGGACTTTCTGCGCCAGTGGCACCTGATAGTTAGGGCTGACCGGGATTTGTTGCTCTGGCGATAATCCACCACTGGAGACATGAATATAATCGCACCCTAACATTTCCAACTGTTTTGCCAGCACAATGGACTGCTCGGTATCCCAACCCCCATTGACCCAATCAGTGGCAGAAATTCGCACCCCGACGGCAATCTTTTTATCAATGGCAGCACGTATTTCACTGAATATTTCAAGCACCAGCCGCAGGCGATTTTCAAGCGAACCACCATAATTATCATCACGCTGATTTGATAACGGCGATAAGAATTGATGCAATAAATAGCCGTGCGCGGCATGAACTTCAATAAGCTCGAATCCCGACGCAACAGCACGTTTGGCCGCAGCAACAAATGCGGATTTTATCTCGCTGATACGTTCAAGAGAGAGAGCCTGCGGAGGATGGCGATCGCCGAAAGGCAATGCTGATGGCGCAACAGTTTGCCAACCACCTTGTTCAGCGCCGAGTTCATCGCCACCTAACCAAGGCAAGTTAGAGGAGGCTTTGCGCCCTGCATGCCCTAACTGAATGCCCAGTTTTACCGGTGAGTAACGGCGGATAGCTTCAACGACTGGCCGAAGTGCCTGTGCATGCTCATCGTCCCAAATACCCAAGTCTTTATCGCTGATGCGCCCTTCTGGCTCGACCGCCGTGGCCTCAAGGATCAGCAAGCTGGCCCCCGATAACCCCAGATTACCCAAGTGAATCATATGCCAGTCGGTCGGAAAACCCCATTGTGCCGAATACTGGCACATCGGGGCCACTACAATCCGGTTTTCCAAGGTTAACTCACCCAGTTTTGCCGGGGAAAATAATTGGCTCATACCTTTTACCTCTAGATTAGCAATCCCCTGCGCTTACTGAGGAGACTGTTGCAGTGTCCAGTTCAGTACTTGTGTGGCCAACTGATTGCTCGCTAAGCCAAAAGCGTCAACCACTTGATTCATCTCTGAGCCCTTAATCGGCTGGCGGATTTCAAAATGACGCGTCGCAATAATTCTACGGTCTGAAATCCTGACCAAACGGGCATCAAAGCGAATTAGCACCTCACTGCTCCCCGCCTGATATACCCCTTGGAACGCCGACAAATCGCCGCTCAACTCAACATCCGCCTGAAGGCTATCATCGTCACTGCTGACCGCCGGGATGCGGCCATCGGTGCGGAATTCCTGAATCAGACGATTACGCAGCAAAATAGGTGCCGGGTCAGTCCAACGTGAGTTTTTATAGACCGCAATTTCTTGCCCTTCGGGCTGAACCGCAATTCGTGAACTATTAATGAACTGATTAGTCGCCGGTTGTGAAACCCGCAGTGACCAGTTGACTGTCTGTGCGCGCGGCGCATTCGCCGCTGGCGGCACCGGCAGCAAATAGACCTGTGATACTGGCGCACTAGGCAAAATAGTACAGGCTGACAGCAACATAACCAGCAGTGATGCCGTCAATAGCCGCCCTTGGCGGCCTACAGCGTGCATTAGCTTAAGAGATATCATCGAGGCGTAAACTCCTGTGTTCTTTCACGGCCACGCAGCAGAGCCGCAGGGTTTTCTTCTAAACGAGAAACAGCGGCACGCAATGTCGCTAATGTTCTGCGCAACTCATCAACCGCTGGCCCCAGTTCATTCATCCCTTGCATGCCATTATTGAGTGAGGTTTTGTTTTCATTGACTAATTTATTCAGGATTATGCTGGTATTTTGTAGCGATGCCATGGTCTTCGCTGCATCACTCATTAATTGTTTCCCCTGCCCATCCATTAAGCCATTAGCATTGCGTAGCAGATGATTAGTCTGCGCCAGTGTCTCATTGGCTTGCTTACTGGCCTGCGCCAGCTGCTGCAACATGGTTCGAATATCCTGACGTTGATCAGCCACGGTTTGGGTAACTAACGCAAGGTTATCCAAGGTGGTGATCAGGCGCTGCTGGTTATCGGGAGCCAAGAGTTGGTTCAGGCGCACCAATACTTCATTGGCATTGGTCATAAAGTTCTCACCGTTCGCCAGCAACTGACTCATCGGCGATGGTGTGGCGATAATCACCGGCACTTCGCCATCTTTACTTTCCAGTAACGGGCTTGATTGGCTGCTACTACTGAATTGAATATTTGACGTTCCGGTAATTCCGGCGACAGTCAGTCGGGCTTGCGTGTCCTCGCGGATTGGCGTGGATGCCGACACACGAATACGCGCCCAGACCTTACTAGGATTATCCCGGTCCAAGCGCAATTGTGTAACTTCACCGACACGGATACCGCTGTATTGCACGGTACTCCCCTGCGACAAGCCGCTGACCGGCTCATTGAAGACGATATCGTACAACCTAAACTGCCGGTCAGATCCAGCCCCTGTTAGCCACAGGCAGAATAACAATGCGGCGCTGACCACAATGAGAGTGAACAAACCAATGACAACATGGTGAGCACGGGTTTCCATTTACAACCTCTCTTCACTATTAGTAGTCGTTGCCGCTTGATAAGCAGCCCGGCCACGTGGGCCATGGAAATAGGCTTGAATCCAGTCATCATCCGTCGCGGCGACCTTATCCAAGCTATCAACCACCAGCACTTTTTTCTGTGAAAGCACCGCCACACGATCACAAAGGGTATAGAGCGTATCCAGATCGTGTGTCACGAGAAATACCGTCAGATTCAGCGCATCACGCAAGGTGCGGATCAAACTGTCAAACGCTGCTGCCCCAATGGGATCGAGGCCCGCCGTCGGTTCATCAAGGAATAGAATATCAGGGTCTAATGCCAGCGCGCGCGCCAGAGCAACACGTTTTACCATGCCGCCTGATAACGAAGCTGGATATTTACTGCCCGCCCCCGGCGGCAACCCCGACAGCGCCAGTTTAACCTGTGCCAGATGCTCGGCCTCTGCCCGTGGCAAACCCGCATTCTCGATTAACGGCAAAGCCACGTTCTCAGTCACGGTCAGGGAACTGAATAATGCGCCACGCTGGAACAACACGCCAAATCGCCGTTCTACCATTGAGCGAGCGTTGCCCGTTAGCGTCATTAAGTCCTGACCAAAAACGTGGATCTGCCCATCCGTTGGGCGACGCAACCCGACGATACTGCGCAATAACACTGATTTGCCCGTGCCTGAACCGCCCACAACACCCAGAATCTCGCCGCGCTGAACATCAAGATTCAGGTCTTGGTGCACACATTGTTTACCAAAGCAGTTAACCAGATTACGAATTTGAATAATTGGCTCTTGCGTCATGTGGCTTACCATCCCATTTCCATGAAAAACAGCGCCGCAACGGCATCAAGCAGGATCACCACAAAGATAGAGTGCACCACACTGGTGGTAGTATGCACCCCCACCGATTCTGCACTGCCGGTCACTTTAAACCCCTCCAGACAGCCAATGATGGCAATCAGGAAGGCAAAAATCGGGGCTTTACTTATCCCCACCAGAAAATGCTGTAATCCGTTACTGTTTTGCATAATCGACAAAAACATCGTCGGCGAAATATTGAGTGTCAAAGCACACACCACCATCCCGCCGAAAATACCGCAAACCATGCCAATAAAGGTCAGCATCGGCAATGAAATCAATAGCGCCAGTACCCGTGGCAAGACTAACAATTCAACCGGGTTTAAACCTAATGTTTGAATAGCATCAATTTCTTCATTAGCTTTCATCAGACCAATTTCGGCGGTGAAGGCACTGGCGGTACGCCCGGCCATCAAAATGGCTGTCAACAGGACGGCAAATTCGCGCAGAAAAGAGAATACGACCAGGTCGACGGTAAAAATACCCGCGCCAAAGGTGGTTAATACGGTAGCACCGAGGAAAGCAATGACAGCCCCGACCAAGAAAGTCAGCAGCATAATGATGGGTACGGCATTCAGGCCAATTTGCTGAATATTGGCGATCAGCGAGGTCATGCGCCAGCGGGAGGGGCGAAATACCGTGCCAAATAGAGCCTCAAGTGTCAGCCCGACAAAACCCAGTAACGATTTGAAATCTTGCCATAAATTGTCCATAGAACGGCCGGTATTCGCCAGTAACTCCAGCCAAAACGACGGCGGTTTTTCTGATGATTCGGGTTCTACGTCAGGCAAAACATGGCTAACTGTTTCCAGTAAGACTCGGCGTTCTTGCGGCAGCTTAGGTGCCAGTTCACGCAGTTTACTAATACGTTCTTCACCGAGAAGCTGAGCTAATAAAGTTGCTCCAGCGGTATCCAAAGCCCCTAGCTGATTAAGATCAAAGACCACCGCGTGGGGCAAGTTGGCGCGCAATTGCGTGACTTCTGGCTCCAAAACGCGGTAATGCGCCAGCACCCAATCCCCTTTGACTGAGACCCGGACAGGCTGGACTGAGCTGTTGATATCGAGTTGTGCTGCGAACTGCCGCTCTGCCATAGAGGAAGCCTTACTCTTTATTAAAATACGGTTTTGACATCATTTACATATCAAAAACCAAGTCACCACCTTAAATAGGTATATCACACACTTTACTAAGAGTAATGACTAAAGAGTAAGGACTTAACAGCAAAAACTGGCTGTTTACTGCGGGTTAAGGTTTCGAGAGCTCATCAGCGACATTGTGGCTCCCTGAATTTCCCCACTGCGCGGCCTTCTTCCCCGGCATTGCGCACCAAACGACAGTGGCAAGCAGGATTAATAAAACGCTGGCGGTGCCTAATACCAAACTGTGCGAAGTTGAAAAAGCGAGCTTAGCACTGGTTAGCAACGTATCGTCTCCACCAAGGCTATTAACCACCTGAATAGTTTCACTGATAGAGGCGCTCGCCTTTTCAGCTAAATCAGCGGGTAAATCCTCCGGTAACACAATAGAGGCGGTATAGGCTCGCGATAGCATCAAACCAAAGATGGCAACCCCCAATCCCGCCCCCAGTTCATAAGCCATGCCCTCCACTGCCCCGGCGGCACCGGCTTTTTCCGGCGGTGCGGCACTCATGATGGCGGCGGTAGAAGCCAATAATGACGCTTCAATACTAAACCCCAGTAATATCATCCATCCCCATGCCAGATAAGCTTGAGTGGCAAAATCAGTCCAGGCCAAACCGAGAAAACTCAGTGAACTCAATGCAATTCCCGCACTGGCTACCGCCCGCAAGCCCAGTTTAGCCACCAACCACCCAGAGAGCGGCCCACTGACACCACTGGCAATCATTAGCGGCAGCAAGAACAGACCCGCCTCGAGCGGACTTTTACCTAAAACAAACTGCAATTCTTGGGTCAAGAGTAACTCAAAGCCGACCAGAGTAATCATTGCCGTCAGGGCCATGACCATCCCAACGGCGATAACCCGCTGACTTATCAAGCGAAAATCAATCATCGGGGCCGATGTGGATAACTGATGGCGAACAAATGCCAATAACATCACGCCGCCCACCAAGGCTGTCAGGGCAGTCACCACTGGATCTCCACTCCCTCGCAGCCCGGTTTTAGCAGAATAGACCAACATCAAGATGGCCGTAATCAGTACCAGCGCCGGGGCCAGTTTCCACGTCTGCTCAGTTCGTACTGGCTGATTGGGGATGACCAGCAGCGTCGCAATCACGACGGCAATAATAATAGGAATATTAATCAGGAATACTGACCCCCAATAGAAGTATTCCATTAGCAATCCACCGACCAGCGGCCCCATCGCCGCCCCCATCGTGCCGATGGCGACCCAAATCCCCAGGGCCATGGCGCGTTCACGTTCATCGGTAAAAATATGACGAACCGCAGACAGTGTTGCCGGCAGGATCATCGCCGCGCCAATCGCCAAAAAGGCGCGTGCAGCAATCAATACCGCGACTGAAGGCGCTAATGCAGCGGCCAGTGACGCTAATCCAAACAATACCGAGCCTAACAAGGCCAGCCGTTTAAAACCAATGCGATCCCCCAGCGCCCCCATCGGCAGCAATAAACACGCCATGACCAATGAGTAAATATCGATGATCCACAACAGTTCACTCCCCGTGGCAGACAGGGCAATACCCAGCCGTGGTGCCGCCACATGAAGTACAGTTGCATCAATAGAAACAGGGAGATACATCAGAATAATAACGTAGAAAATTATCCACTTTTTAGACATACAGACACGCTCAGATTAGGCATAAATTAATGTTGAACACCTGTTCAATATTGCCATAATAGCGGAAAGTTGAACTAGCGTCCAATTCATCACATAATGACGAAAACACCAATGAGTCAGCTAAAGGAGCCGTTTTGGCCTATTTGAACCGTGAAGAGCGGCATAACACCATTTTGCAGGCGGCAATGCAGGTGGCGATAACCGAAGGATTGACCGCCACCACTGTGCGGCGAGTCGCCAGTGAAGCAGGGGTTGCTGTCGGGCAAGTGCATCATCACTTTGCGTCAGTGTCACAACTGCGGGCTGATGCTTTTCTCCTGTTAGTGAAGCACTCATTGGCTGCTTTTGCACTGAATAGCCAAGAGGTGCCCGCTCATCAGCGGGTGCTACAGGTGCTCGGCTATCCGCAAGATGAAATCGGTCAACGGGAAACCCGTTTGTGGAATGAAGCTTCAATATTAGCTGAGCGGGATGAGCTGATTAAAAAAGCTTATGCTGCCTCAATGTCAGATTGGCATCAGGCCACCATGGCAGTGATTGATTCAGGAATAGCCAATAATGAGTTCCGCTCAGATATCATCGCTAGTGATATTGCATGGCGCTTAATTGGTCTGGTTTGTGGTCTGGATGGATTAACTCAGTTTACTGAACTGGGCTTTTCAGAAAGCGAAATTCTGCGCCACCTGACCGCGATGATGGAAACCGAGTTACTCGACCAGCCATCAAATTAACTGTATTTATAAAACCTGCCGCAACCAGCATCTCACTCCGACGGTTTTTGCCGGAGATAAAAGCTATAATGGCAATTTGACCCCTCTTTATCCCCGCCAATTTATTGATGTTGTGCTCGGGATACTTTGCTTTGGGAACCGAGCATGACTCAACAATCTACTGTCGCCGATGTTATTTACTACAACGGCACGATTTACACCGCAGATGCCAATAACCAGGTATGCAGCGCCATCGCTATTGCCCAAGGCTATATTCTCGCCACAGGTGGCGATGAACTTACCCAGCAATTTGCCTCCCCGAAGACTCGTCTGATTGATCTGGCTGGCAAATTTATGATGCCCGGCCTGATCGACAGCCATATGCACCCATTTTGGGGCGGGAAGCAGCTGATCGGTTGTAACCTTAATTATGCCGCACTGAGTGTTGAGCAGACGCTGGATATTATTCAACAGCATCTCGATAACGATCCTTTTAAAGGCGAAAATGACTGGCTGACGGTCCGGGCCTGGCAACGTCAGGCCATGACGCCAGTCGGGGCGGATATGAGCCGTAACGCACTGGACTCACTGAATACTCGCCGCCCGGTGGCGCTATTCTCTAATGACTGCCACACACTGGCCGCCAACAGTCGCGCACTCGAGTTATTGGGCATTGACGAAAATACCCCAGTGCCGCCAGACGGCAAAATAGCCCGCGATGCACAGGGTAAACTCACTGGCATTTTAGAAGATGCCCCAGCGATGCGGGCTTTTGACAGCATTCCCGCCGCAACTGCGGAAAAGAATGTGCAAATTGCCGCCCACGTACAGCAAGTGCTGAATGCTCAGGGGGTCACGACAGTGATGGATACCCGTGTATTTGCCGAGCAATTGTTAGCATTCCGCCAGTTATATGAGCGCAATGAACTCACTTTGCGGGTGCTGGGCGCGAAAGAAGTGACGCCAGACAGTTTGCAGGGGCCAGAAGATGCCGCGCGCGTGGTGCAGGAAGTGGCGGAGTTTGCTCGCCAGTGGGGCAGCGACGAATGGACTCCAGCACCGGGGTTTGCCGTCAACCACTTAAAACTGTTTATCGATGGAGTGTTACAGCCGCCGACCATGACCGCCGCCCTACTGGAGCCTTATCGTGCTAACCGTGGCACGCCAGATAAGCCAGACTGGCAAGATACTGACCATTATGGCGATCTCTACTTTAGCGCATCGGTAGTCAATGCCGTGATTCTGGAATGCGCACGAGCGGGTCTGCATCCCCATACTCACACCGTGGGTGATGGCGCCATCGAGATGGTGCTGGATGCGGTGGAGCAGATGCGCGCTGCAATGCCGGGCAAAGATATCCGGCCGGGATTGGCGCACAACGAGCTGGTCGCCGCCCATCAATATGACCGTTTTGCCAAACTGGGGGCAACTGCGGTGCTCTCTTTCCAGTGGGGTGGCCTACCGGGCGTGCTGATTGATGAAGAGCGCGAAATGCTAGGCGAAACTCGCTTCCAGCACATGGAGCCGGCGGCGCGCTTCCTGGATGCGGGGGCGCGAATTGCTTATGGCAGTGACTGGCCGATTGACCGTCTGGATGAATGGTACAACCTGCAAGTGGGGATGACCCGCCGAGCATGGGATCTTGATGGCAATCCAGCCGGCCCTCGTCTGGATAATGACCGCGACCTGACACTGATTGAGGCATTGCGCTCAGCCACCATTGATGCCGCATATATGATTGCTAAAGAGCACTATATCGGCTCTCTGGAAGCAGGTAAATTTGCCGACATCATCATTCTGAAGAATAACCTGTTTGAGCAACCGCCAGAGACGATTTATCAGACCCAAGTGGAATGCACCTTGATTGGCGGAAACGTGGTTTATCAGGGTTGATAACCGCCAGTTAATCAGGTTCTGGCTCACTGAGTTAAATCGGTGGGCCAGCAAAATCAGTGCAATCGTGCCACACAAATGCCACACAAGTAGGAAGTGATTGGCGTTACTCCAGACCTTGTGTCAAAATCCGCTCCTTTATGTTTTACAGCTGCATAAAAATGCAGCGCAACGGTGCTTGTTTACACCAGGAGATGATAGGGTAATGCCACAAAATATTCAGCTACGCAGAGTGCTTAAAACCCCCGCGCTCGTTGCTTTCGGGCTTGCCTATATGGTGCCTTTAGGCGTTTTTACCACCTATGGACAGGTGACTGTATTAAGTCAGGGGCACTTACCTATTGCCTATCTGGTCACTGTTGCCACCATTCTGTTTACCGCCCTAAGTTACTGTCGGATGACCAGCGCCATGCCGCTATCAGGTTCCGCCTATTCTTATGTGCAACGCAGTTTTGGCGGGAAAACCGGTTTTCTGGTGGGTTGGGCACAAATTTTGGATTATCTGTTCCTGCCAATCCTTAATTATCTGGTGTTAGGCATTTTCTTGCATGAGGCGTTTCCGGCGATCCCTGCGCCGGTATTTATTATTGCCTCCATCGTCAGTGTCAGTCTGTTAAATATTCTTGGCGTACGCCTACTCACTTCGGTAAATTTCACCCTGATCGCCGCGCAGATGGTGTTTATCGTCTTATTTATTGCGCTCTCTTTCAGCCAGGCAGATTTAAGCCCTGAGGCATTAATGAAGCCTTTACTGGTGGATGCTGGCGACTTCTCTGGCTTGCTCTCCGGTGCCGCAGTGCTCTGTCTGGCCTTCCTTGGCTTTGATGCCATCGCCACGATGGCAGAAGAGGCACATGATGCTAAACGCACCTTGCCGCGTGCCATTTTATTTACCGTGATCAGTGCCGGAGCCATCTTTATTGCCGTCTCCTATGCCGCGCATTTGGCGTATCCGGATTGGCAGTCATTAATTCCCCATCAGGATACCGCCAGCCTGATTATCTCCGAGCATGTCGGCGGTAAGTGGATGTATAACTTCTTTATGGCCACTTATCTGACCGGTGTTTATGCCTCGGCAATGACTGCGCAAACCAGCGTGTCCCGCATCTTCTATGCCATGGGGCGTGAAGGGGTATTACCCCGCAAAATATTCTTCCATCTGCACCGTAAATTCCACACGCCGTGGAGAGCAATTTTGTTCGTGGCCACTATCTCGTTACTGGCCCTGTTCCTTGATCTGAACTTAGTGGTGTCGATGATCAGTTTTGGTGCGCTTGGCGCATTCACCTTTGTTAATTTGAGTGTAATTAAGCACTTTATTATCAATGAGAAACGTCGCGGTTCCGCCGCCATGTTCAAATATGGACTATTGCCGATGATGGGGTTTGTGATGTCGGTATGGCTGTGGGTTCATCTTGAACAGCGCGCGCTGGAGGTGGGTTTATTGTGGTTGTTGGCAGGTTTTATCTATCTACTTTGGTTAACCCGTGGCTGGCGAAAATCCCCACCATCGGTTAATCCAGATGACATTTCACACCTAATGTGATGAATAATGTTGCAGTAAAAATGGCCACTCAGTGTGGCCATTTTTATGTGATTCAAGCAACTCTGTGCAGTCGACCAAATACCCTATAGATTTCTTGCCCGACCGACTGCCTCCCCCAACTGCCAAACGGCCATGGCGTAGTGGGTGCTGTGGTTATAACGGGTAATCGTGTAGAAGTTTGGCAAACCGTACCAATATTGATAACCGGAACCAACATCAAAGCGCAGTAGACTTGCTTCTTGATATTCACCCAGTGAACTGGTTGGGCTTAGCCCCGCGGCAGACAATGTTGATACCGGATATTTGGTTTTAAAGCCATTGTCGAGATTAGGCGCTTGCCCACTCGCGGGTATCGCCACCGCCGCCCCTTTGGTCCAGCCGTGAGACTTGAAATAATTGGCTACACTGCCAATCGCATCCACTGGGTCCCACAGATTAATATGCCCATTACCATCAAAATCAACAGCATAACTCTTGAACGATGAAGGCATAAATTGGCCATAGCCCATCGCACCGGCATAAGAACCGCGCAGACTGAGCGGATCTTTACCCTCAGCACGCGCCATCAACAGAAAGGTTTCCAACTCACCAGTAAAGTATTCAGCGCGGCGCGGGTAAGCAAAGGAGAGCGTTGCCAAAGCATCAATGATGCGGGTCTTGCCCATCACCCTGCCCCAGCGGGTTTCAACCCCAATGATCCCGACGATAATTTCTGGCGGAACCCCGTATTTCTCATAGGCGCGTTGCAGCGCATCTTGGTGTTGATTCCAGAAATTTACGCCATTCTGCACATTATCTGGCGTAATGAACTGATTGCGATAGCGGTTCCAGGCCCCATTAGGGCCGGAGGGGCGACCAGAAGTCGGCGCTTGCTTATCCATCAGGCGGATAACCCAATCCAGCTTTTGGGTTTGAGCCAATACATCATGCAGTTGCTGACGTTCAAAACCGTGTTCACGCACCATTTTATCCACAAAACGGGCAGTATCCGCATTATAGGCAAAATCACCGTTTTCCAAATGGCCCATATGTTGCGGTTCAAGTAAAAAACCGCTCTGTATCAGGCCATCTGATGGCGTGGCAGCAACAGGAGGCGTCGGCTTGCTGCTACAGGCAGAGAGCAAAGTGAGTAAAGGAAGAATGACAGCCAAGTGACGCATCGGATACCCATAAACCATGCAAAAAGTGGTAGCTATGTTAAGGCATAGTCTGATTAGCACAAACAGGTAAATGCAGCACTACCACCGGTTATTTATCAGAAACTGGACAGCGCATAAATCTGTTGCCCAGAGATGAGCATATTAACGCCCTTGAACTGTAAGGTTTTACCTCGACTTGAGTGAAACATTTAGTAGCAAATAACGCGAATGCTTTTCACTATCATTACTTTTTTCTTTCTATAGAATCGAGCTGTTTGGCTCTCTCGTTTTCTTCTCTGACCCGCTAAAGGATCTTTTTATGAAGTTACGTTTTTCTGCTCTCGGCCCTGTTGCACTATTAGCATCCTCAATGATATTGGCGTTTTCTGCCAATGCCGCATCCAGTGATGAAGGCATTGTGATTTATAACGCTCAACACGAAAATCTGGTGAAATCTTGGGTTGACGGTTTTACCAAAGATACCGGCATTAAGGTAACTCTACGGAATGGCGGAGACAGCGAATTAGGCAATCAACTGGTTCAGGAAGGCAGTGCTTCGCCCGCAGATGTGTTCCTGACGGAGAACTCCCCGGCCATGGTTTTGGTAGATAATGCCAAACTATTCGCCCCGCTGGATGCCGCAACACAAGCTCAAGTTGCTAAAGAATATCGCCCTGAGCATGGCCGTTGGACCGGCATTGCCGCTCGCAGCACGGTGTTTGTCTATAATCCGGAAAAAATCAGTGCCGCCGAGCTGCCTAAATCCATTATGGATCTGGCAAAACCTGAGTGGAAAGGCCGTTGGGCTGCATCACCATCAGGTGCCGACTTCCAAGCAATTGTCAGTGCCATGCTGGAACTGAAAGGCGAAAAAGCCACCTTGGAGTGGTTAAAAGCGATGAAAACCAATTTTACTGCTTACAAAGGCAATAGCACCGTGATGAAAGCGGTGAATGCTGGCCAAATTGATGGCGGGGTTATCTATCACTATTATCGCTTTGTTGATCAGGCCAAAACCGGTGAGAACAGTGGTAAAACCCAGCTGCACTACTTCAAGCATCAGGATCCAGGGGCATTTGTCAGTATTTCGGGCGGCGGCGTACTAGCCTCCAGTAAACACCCGAAAGAAGCTCAAGAATTCGTCAAATGGATCACCGGCAAATCAGGTCAGGATATCTTGCGCACCAATAATGCGTTTGAATATGCCGTTGGCGTCGATGCAGCATCTAACCCTAAATTGGTGCCACTGAAAGATCTGCAAGCGCCTAAAGTAGAACCGTCTAAACTGAACAGCAAGAAAGTGGTTGAATTGATGACTGAAGCTGGGCTGCTGTAACCCCGCAATCTGCAAATAAAGTGTATTTTTAGCCCGTCATGCTCTTTGCCTGACGGGCGTTTAACCTTCGAGCGTCTTTACTATTATGGCCAATATAAATATCGATGTTATCCCTGTGCCACAGAGTAAAGCTGCACAACGCCAATTTAGCCGCCGGCCAAGTTCTGGGATTGTGGCTATTGCTGTGATGCTTTCGTTACTCTCCCTGCTACCGCTGGGGTTTGTCATTGGCATCGCCATTGATACCGGTTGGCCGACGGTCAAGGCACTCGTTTTTCGCCCGCGGGTGGGTGAATTACTGCTCAATACCGTATTACTGGTGGTTTTCACCTTACCGCTGTGTGCCATTATTGGCGTATCACTGGCCTGGTTAACCGAACGAACTGCCCTGCCCGGCAGACGGATATGGTCCCTGCTAGCCATCGCGCCGCTGGCCGTCCCTGCCTTTGTACAAAGTTATGCATGGATTAGTCTGGTGCCCTCAATGCATGGGCTGAGCGCGGGCGTATTTATCTCTGTTCTCGCCTATTTTCCTTTTATCTATCTGCCAGCGTCAGCGGTATTACGCCGCCTTGATCCCGGCCTTGAAGATGCCGCCGCCTCATTAGGTAGCACGCCCACTGCGGTATTTTTCCGCGTGGTATTGCCGCAATTAAAATTAGCTGTTTGGGGTGGTTCAATCCTGATCGCACTGCATTTATTAGCGGAGTATGGGCTCTACGCCATGATCCGTTTCGATACCTTTACCACCGCCATTTTTGACCAGTTCCAATCCACATTTAATGGTCCGGCCGCCAATATGTTGGCGGGAGTTCTGGCGTTATGTTGTCTGGGATTATTGCTAATCGAAGCGACCAGCCGAGGCTATAACCGCTATGCCCGAGTCGGGTCGGGCAGTGCAAGGGGGCAAACGGCTTACTCAATGAGCCCCGCCCTCAACTCACTGTGTTTACTGCTGCCGCTAACCATGGTCGCCCTCGCGCTGGGAGTGCCATTTATCACACTCACGCGTTGGCTCTATCTCGGGGGGATAGAGGTGTGGTTGAATCCTGAGCTGCTCCCTGCTTTGAGGCAAACACTGACATTGGCATTGAGCGGCGCGCTGCTTATCACGCTGTGTGCTGTGCCGATGGCCTGGTTATCGGTGCGCTATCCGGGGCGTTTACACCGGGTCATGGAAGGCTGTAACTATGTCACCAGTTCGCTCCCCGGTATCGTGGTCGCGCTGGCGCTGGTGACAATCACTATCCGGATTGCCAGACCACTGTATCAAACCGAATTTACGCTGTTGCTGGCCTATTTATTGATGTTCACACCCCGGGCCTTAATCAGTTTGCGTGCCGGTATTGCACAAGCCCCTGTTGAGTTGGAAAACGTGGCTCGCAGCTTAGGCAAAACCCCCACTCAGGCCATTTGGAGCACCACCATGCGTTTGGCCGCTCCGGGCGCGGGCGCAGGGATTGCATTGGTCTTTCTGGCTATCTCCAATGAGCTGACCGCGACTTTGCTACTGGCCCCCAATGGCACCCGCACACTGGCGACCGGCTTCTGGGCATTGACCAGCGAAATAGACTATGTTGCCGCATCACCTTACGCACTGCTCATGGTGGCACTTTCCCTGCCGCTGACCTGGCTTCTTTATTCTCAATCTCAACGTACAGCAGGATTATGAGCACACTTGAACTGCAACAAATAAGTAAGTCTTATCAATCGGTAACGGTATTAAACGGCATTGACTTACAGGTGCCAGCAGGTAGCCGAACGGCGATTGTCGGCCCATCTGGTTCGGGTAAAACCACGTTACTGCGGATTATTGCCGGTTTCGAAATACCGGATAGCGGCAAGGTGATCCTGCAAGGCAATCCGCTCTTTGACAGCTCAACTCCGGTGCCGGCGCATAAAAGAGGCATTGGCTTTGTGCCACAGGATGGCGCGCTATTTCCCCATTTTACTGTCGCGGGCAATATTGCTTATGGATTAAAAGGCACCCGGCAGGATAAAGCCCGGCGGGTGGATGAATTAATGGAGATGGTGGCGCTGGACCGTCGCTTGTCCTCGCTTTGGCCCCATGAGATATCCGGTGGTCAGCAACAGCGAGTTGCTCTCGCCAGAGCACTGGCACAGCGGCCGGTGCTGATGTTGCTGGATGAGCCATTCTCAGCTCTGGATACCGCCTTGCGCGCATCAACCCGTAAAGCAGTGGCTGAGCTATTAGCACAAGCTAATATTGCGTCTATTCTGGTCACCCACGACCAAACTGAAGCGCTGTCATTTGCCGATCAGGTGGCGGTGATGCGTGGGGGCAAGTTGGCCCATGTCGGCCCGCCACAAGAACTGTATTTGCGACCGGTTGATGAGCCGACAGCCACATTTCTGGGCGAAACCCTGATTCTCTCCGCCCATATTGATGCCGGTTGGGCTGATTGCGCATTGGGCCGGGTTAAAGTTGATGATGCAAAACGCCGTGGACAGACTCGCGTCATGCTGCGGCCGGAGCAAATCACTATCACCCCATTACCCGCCGATCATCACTATACCACTCACTGTCTGGCTAAGATTATTGGCATTGATTTTGCTGGTTTTATTTCAACACTCAGCTTATCTATTGACGGGCGTGATGAAGTTATAGAAATCAAAACCATCAGTCGGGAAGGTATCCATGTTGGCTTAATGGTGGATTTGACGATAGTGGGTCAGGCGCATATTTTTGCTGACTGAGTGACATAGTGCACATTTTTGCCATGGTTTTGTCATAAGCACACCATTGACTCTGTTTGCCACCACAGATTGCATTATGCTGCTGAAATTGCTACTAGCGGAGCACTCCAAATGGATGAAATGCATGTCATTATCGTGACCGTCGGGCTATTTGTGCTCACCTTTATCAATCCCGGTGCCAATTTGCTGGTAGTGGTGCAAACCAGTCTCAGTTCCGGTAAAAATGCCGGTTTAGTGACCGGGCTAGGTGTGGCATTAGGCGATGCAATTTATTCGGGATTAGGACTATTTGGCATGGCGGCTCTGATTGCTGAAGGCGGAATGCTATTCTCAGCCATTAAAATCGGGGGCGGCTTATACCTGCTCTGGTATGCCTACAATATGGTGCGGCATCGTCAGGAACTGCATATGGGGATTGCGGCGGTAGCCACCACAACAATGACACCTTGGCATGTGTTCTTCCGCCGTGGCCTGCTAACTGACTTATCAAATCCACAAACCGTGTTGTTTTTTATCAGTATTTTCTCGGTTACTCTCACCCCGACAACCCCCGCATGGGCCAAAGTGCTTGCCTGGCTGGGTATCGTGCTCGCCTCAGTTCTTTGGCGGTCATTACTCAGTATGGCGTTCTCCCGCCCTGCAGTGCGCCGCGCTTACGGTAAGGTTCAGCACCTACTCAGTGGCATTATCGGCGTCGCGGTTGGGGCTTTTGGTTTGCGCCTCATTTATGAAGGTATCACCCGCCGCTGATATTTCCATTCAATCAATAGCACGCAGGCCTTTTTGATCGCGGCGTAACTGCCGATACTCCAGCACGGTCAGAACGATCACAATGAGATCCAGCAGTGTTATCAAGATCAACAACACGGAGTGAGTAAAGGTGTAGCGATAAACTTGATAGACAATAAATAAGCTAAAAATTACGATTGCCGCAGGGTAATAACCCAGTTTTTTACGCCACAGTCCAATAATGACCCATAGCTTAACCACGCCGTGAATAAGCAGATAAAATGCGGCGAAATGCAGGCTGCTAATGGAAAGACTTTGCGCCGCATGCAGCAAATAATTAGCCACGACATCGCCACGATCCGCAATAAAATCAACCTGTGTAATACGATGCAGCACATTAAGTAAAAATTGTGGCGTAACAAAATAGGTTAAAATACCGGCAACAATTTCCATGATTGCCAATATGGCTTTCAGTAGCAGACTGACTTCAAAAACAGCATGGATATTTTTCTCACCGAAAAGATTATGACGATCAAAGCGGTTTTTCATATTCAACATCGCGCTGGTTCCCTGCGGGTAAATACAGTGAAGAGTATCGATACCCAATAGAGTAGCAGCTTACGTGGTGCCGATTAAAGCACCACGTTTTTATCTATTAGCCCTACATCTGTGGCAGTTTAGAAAGTAATCACCGTTTTTAATCCGGTGACCCATGCATCTTGTGTCTGACTCACCCCTGCTGGCGAGTGCCAATATTGCAAATCAGGTTGTAATTCCAACCATGAAGTCACGCGGAAACGATAATAAAGTTCCGCAGTCACTGAATATCCCGGTACCGGTGAATAACTGGGATTAGCATAATCGGAGACATTATTGATTTGATTCATATAGCGTTGATTATCTTTATAATGATCACTGAGCTTAACCATTGATACGCCTAAACCCAGCCAGTCTTGAGGTCGGCTATCAAATAAGCCGCGATAGCGAATACCGGTCGCAGCGGCATAATGCATATAATTCGTCCGTTGATCGGCCAGCGACATACTGTAAAACACACTTAAACCACGGCTGGCGTCATCTTGATGCTTGGTGACCTGTTGATTAAATCCGCCGTAGAAGAACCAGGTATTATTATGGTAACGATAGCCATTGGGATCAGTAGCACCGGCGGCACCAGACACCCCAGTATAAAGATCTCGTTGCTCCGCATTGGTATATAAAACCCCTAAATTATAAATACCGGGCAAGTCTGTAAAGGCATTAGTTTTTAATTCCAGCTCCAGCGGCAGTAATATGCCCTTGCTGCCTTTAGTTGACCAACTCCAAGCCCGACCGCGGCTAGGAGCATCTGGGTTTTGCTCCATAACCCCAGTTTTTAAGGTTAAGCCGTCAGTGAGCTTATATTGCAGGGTGGTGCCCCAATAATGGACATTCCAGTTAAACCAGGTCAATGAGTTGGCTGATTTACCGCCACATAATCCTAACGTCTGAAAATCGCAGGGAATAATTTGGTCAAAATCCTGCACTTTATTCATCAAACCAATGCGCCAATGTAATTTTTGATCGGCAAAACTACGCGCAAAGGTTAACCATCCCAGACGCGTTATAGACTGACCACCAAAACTTTCCTGCGACAGATCGGTTATATTCACACGCGGGTCTTGTAACCGGTCGCGAGTCAGACTGTTATCATGATTTCGATTAACAATATTCCCTTCAATAACCGCATCTGGAATACCGGTATATAATTCGAGATCTTGTTGGAATGTTAATGAGAACTGGTCGATATAAGAAGCTTGTTTATCATGATTATAACCGCCACCCGCGTTATATGATAATTGGCTTAAATAACCGAGCGAGTAATTAAAACCATGCTCCGATAGAATAGGCCGAATACCCAGCATATCCCCCAGAAGCCCTTCTTGCTGCGGTTCAAACCCTAATGCTATTCCCTGCCATTTTGGTGTCGGCTGCTCAATATATTCACCACTACCGGTTAAACCATCACTTAATGCCGATGATGAAAATAAAATTGTAGAGGTCAGTAAATAAAATGCAGCAGAATTCATCTGACGAGTCAGATATAAAATTGGTTTCATTATTTTCCCTTTTTAGAATAATTAGCGCATCTGATGTAAAATAGATGCGCTATACAACGTTAAATGTCGCTGAATTAACGTTTCAACTTCCCACCATTACTCTGAATTACATCGCGATACCAATAGAAACTCTTCTTACGGCGACGTTCCAATGTGCCATTACCGTCATCATCACGATCCACATAAATAAAACCATAGCGCTTGGATAATTCCGCTTTTGAAGCACTGACCAAGTCAATCGGCCCCCAGCTGGTATAACCCATAACCTCAACACCATCAGCAATCGCTTCGCTGACCTGAACCAAATGGTCATTGAGATATTCGATGCGGTAATCATCCTCAATATTGCCATTGGCATCCGGCTTATCTTTCGCGCCCAATCCATTTTCCACAATAAACAGAGGTTTCTGATATCGATCCCACAATTCATTGAGCAGAATACGCAGCCCTTCAGGATCTATCTGCCATCCCCATTCAGAACTGGCAAGATGCGGGTTTTGTACCATGCTGAGAATATTGCCTCTGGCCTTACGGTTTAATTCTTCATCCGCAGTCACACAGCCACTCATGTAATAGCTGAAGGAAATAAAATCGACGGTTTCTTTTAATGCCGCTTTATCTTCTGCTGTAATTTCAATGCTGATATCGTGCTGCTTAAAATAGCGGGTCATATACGATGGGTAATAGCCCCGAACCTGCACATCGCCAAAGAATAGCCATTCACGATTTTGTTGCAGTGTTTCCAGAACATCGGCGGGCTTACAGGTTAGCGGATACATCAATCCCCCCAACAGCATATTACCGATGCGGCCATCAGGAATAATTTGATGTAATGCCGCAACCGCTTTAGCACTGGCGACTAACTGGTGATGAATAGCCTGATATACCTCACTTTTACTGCTTTCCTGCTCTAACCCTACGCCAGTGAACGGCGCATGTAGTGACATATTGATCTCATTAAATGTCAGCCACAATTTGACCTTATGCTGATAACGCTGGAATACCGTGCGAGCATAATGTTCAAAGAAACCTATGGTTTTACGGTTGCCCCAGCCACCATAATTTTTTACCAATCCGTAAGGCATTTCATAATGAGATAATGTCACCAGCGGGGTAATATTATATTTTGCCATCTCATCAAATAATCGGTCATAAAATGCCAGACCGGCTTCATTCGGCTGTTGCTCATCACCCTGTGGGAAAATACGCGTCCAAGCAATAGAAATGCGTAGGCATTTAAAACCCATCTCGGCAAATAGCGCAATGTCTTGCGGATAACGATGATAAAAGTCGATGGCGACATCTTTGACATAGCTGTCACCACTCACCCGCGGAATAATATCACCAAAAATACCGTATGGCTGTAAATCAGAGGTAGACAGCCCTTTTCCATCAGTAAGATAAGCCCCTTCTACCTGATTAGCCGCAATGGCGCCGCCCCAAAGGAAATTGTCTGGAAATGCATGTTTCATTGGTTCTCTCCTGAATCAGTATTAACGAATGACGGTTAATAACGGTGCTTGCTCAGTAATAGATGCTCCTTTAGCGCACAGGACATCCTGATAATCTTCACTATTGCTAATAATAATTGGCGTGGTTAGGTCATAACCGGCAGCGGTAATAGCTGCGCAATCAAACTCCAACAGTAAATCCCCGGCACTGACACAGTCACCAGCCTTAACATGGGCGGTAAAATATTGGCCTGCGAGTTTGACGGTATCGATACCTACATGGATGAGAATTTCAGTACCCGCAGCAGATTCAATCCCTATTGCGTGGTGAGTTTTAAACAATGACGCCACTACGCCATTAACCGGGGAAACTACTCGCCCACTTTGTGGAATAATTGCTATCCCCGCCCCCAATAAACCGCTGGCGAAAGTGGTATCACTCACCTCGGTTAATGCCAATAATTTACCCGTGATAGGGCTGAGGATAACTTCACCAAGGCCACTGTGGTTTTCTGCTATTACCGAGGTTTGAGATAAACTGTCTGTTTCTATTGTGGTTGTCGGGGCTGGCAGGCCAAAAAAGTAGGTGCTGATAGCGGCAAATATCAATGCTGTCAGGGTACCAATAATCGCGCCCCATACCGTGGCATCAATACCGCTAGCTGGGATTATCTGGGCAAAAGAGAAAATGCTGACCAGACCAAATGAATAAATATGAGCCTGGCTATATCCGACCACCACTCCCCCTATCGCCCCGCCAATACAGCCGAAGACAAAAGGTTTTTTCGACGGTAACGTCACACCATAAACCGCAGGTTCAGTAATACCGAATATCCCGGCAGTAAATGCCGAACCGGCCAATGCTTTCATTTTTGTATCACGGGTACGTAAAAAGACCCCGAGGGTAGCCCCTACCTGTCCCATTACCGCAGGCAACAGCAGCGGAGCCATGGTGTCATAGCCCAAGACACTCAGGTTATTAATCATCAAGGGGACCAAGCCCCAATGCAGACCAAAAATAACGCAAATCTGCCAAATCCCAGCTAATACCCCACCCGCAACCGGTGGGGCTGCGGAATAGATCATTTGGAAACCGGTGGCTAATAAATGACTCAGCCAAGTCGCCAATGGGCCAATCAGTAAGAAGGTGGCCGGAACGGTTATTGCCAGACACAGCAAAGGGGTGAAAAAGTTTTTAATGCTGCTGTGTAAAACGCGGTTAAAGCCTTTCTCCAGTTGGCAACTGACCCAAGCCGCTAATATGATCGGAATAACGGATGAAGTGTAATTGATGAAAGTGACCGGAATGCCCAAGAAATAAACTACCTCGGCCCCCGGTTGCTCGGCAGTATTAAAGGCAGCAAGCATCAGTGGGTGTACTAATGCTCCACCAATTGCCATGGTAATAAAGGGATTACCACCAAACTTTTTACCCGCCGTATAACCCAAGACCAGCGGGAAGAAATAGAACAGCGAATCACTGGCAGCAAATAAAATGATATAACTGCCGCTGGTGGGTTGTAGCCAACCACAAACCAGACTTAACGCCAGAAAACCTTTAAGAATACCGGAGGCAGCCATGACACCGAGTAATGGCGTAAAAATACCTGAGATAATATCAATGCAATGGCTGAGCAAACCCTCTTTCTGGTTACTCTTTAGTGGCCCATTCTCTTCTAAATCAGATAAACCGGCTTGTTGTAGCAGCGCTTTATAGACTTCACTGACATGGTTCCCAATAACCACCTGAAACTGTCCGCCACTCTCCACCACCATAATAACGCCCGGATTTTTTTTCAGCGCTTGTGCATCTGCCCGCGACGAGTCCTTGAGTTTGAAGCGCAAACGGGTAGCGCAATGCACTACGCTGTTGATATTGCTTTTGCCCCCTACTCCGGCGAGGATTTCGCTGGCAACCGTTGTGTATTGCATAATATGTTCCTTCGATGGCGCTATTATTTATTTGGATACCTAAATTCGGATAAATCAATTTGAGTAAGTCAGTTTGAGCAAATAAGTTCGAGCAAATAAGTTCGGGCAAATAAGTTCGGGCAAAAAAAAACCTGAAGACACTCCGTAGCGCGATTAAGCGATACAAGTGCATTCAGGTTTTGCCTGCCATCGGCAGTAACAATCCTCTGTTCCCCTTATGTCATCACCGGTGGGGAAACTGTCTTTGGGTTAGTCCATTAGTCTGGCAAGTTAAAACATTCCCGACGAACCCGTTCAATATGGATAGTCAAAAACATCAGTTCTTCTTTGCTCAGCTCCTGCCGATACTGCAATTTCATATGCTGCTGAATTTTACCGGCACAGCGGTAAGCTGCGGCATAATTCTCTTTTACCGCATCGTGCAAGGAATCATCATCACTGGTGACCCCATTGCGCCCAAGCATACGCTGGGAAAAAAACTTCAAATGTGTGACAAAACGGTGATAACTCAGCCCGTCTTCGTCATATTCCAATTTAAATTGGTACTTCACCAGATGCAGGATTTCTTGCATAACTTTCGTCACTTGCATCACTTCAGGCATTTCGCCATTCAATTGCGCATTCACTAAATGCAGTGCAATAAACCCGGCTTCGTCGTCTCGCAACTGTACACCGAGCCGTTGTTCAATGATTTGCAACGCTTCGCGGCCCAAAGCAAACTCTTTTGGATACAAGCGGCGAATCTCCCACTGCAATCCATTGGTGATATCCAAGCCCTGTTTATGTCGTTCAATCGCATAGAAACAGTGATCAGTGAGCGAAATGTAGAGGTTATCTTGCAGCTTACCCAATTTGGCCGTTGCCTGCGTGATGATGCAATCACAAGTAATCATTACTTCTAATGGAATGCAGCTCAGTAACTCACTTAATCGCGAAACCATTTCGTTATCTTTCAAAGCAAACACTTTTTCTATCAATGTGTTATCCAATGACTCTCCGGGGTGTTTTTGAAAGCCCAGACCACGGCCCATAATCACCTGCTCCTGACCATGCTGATCAAGGACAATAACCACATTATTATTAAGTATTTTAGCGATTTGCATGTGTTAGCCCTGAAAACAAAAAAACCCGACTCAGCAGCATTCATCTAGCTACTAAATCAGGTTTTGCCCGCCATTGACGGTAACAATCCAACTGCGAGTAAATTAGCATGTTAATACCGTACCGCAAGCGGGCAGAGATAAAAATCGTGATGGAGATCTCCTCTTATCTCATTTTAACCATTATTAATATGATGCTAATTCAACTAGCTGCTCATTTTATATCAATAAAAATTGTCGTTAAATAGAGATAAAAATCCATTGAGACTTTTCTCAAAACAATTAAGGGAAATTAAATTAAACTGATATCGCTATATAAATAATAATATAACCATTTCATTTGAGAGTGATTCTTTATTAACAGTGTCAGCCCGATAAATATATTAAATTTATGTATAGGGAATAGTTAATGCCTCGCAGTAAATCATTAATAACCTTCGATATGCTCACATAAATTAACGCTATATTTTCGTTATGCTGTCTTAATTGATTTATATCATATGCAAGTAACAAATTATTTCCTAAGGTGAGACATTACAGTTCTATTTTGCATTTTATTTTTATCAAGAACGCTTATTTTCATCAAAAAATGTATTCTGCAAAGGTAATGCCATGAATAACAATAAGAGACCTATCACAGCTTCACTCAGTCGCCGTGAATTTATTCAAACATCTGCCGCAGTGACCGGGGCTGCGGCAATTGCCGGTTCAATCACCCTACCTTTTTCAGTACAAGCCGCACCAGAGCCGGCAGCACCTGCGGCGAAGGAGACAGTTAAATACAGTGCTTGCCTGGTTAACTGTGGTAGCCGCTGCCCGCTAAAAGTACATGTCAAAAATGGTGAAATTATTAAAATTGCTAATGAAGCCATTTATGATGATTCCACTTTTGGTGAGCATCAAATTCGACCATGTTTACGTGGCCGTTCAGTCAGATGGAAAACATATAACCCCGACAGAGTAAAATATCCCATGCTGCGAGTAGGAAAACGCGGCGAGGGTAAATTCAAGCGCATCAGTTGGGATGAAGCCACCACTATTGTGGCGGATAATCTCAAGAAAACTATTGCGCAATATGGCAATGAAGCCATTTATTATCAATATGGTTCTGGCTCTACCGGCGCTAATTTACAAGGCCGCAATGCCTGTAAAAGAATGCTAAGTTTGCTGGGCGGTTTTCTGGATCAGCATGGCACCTACTCCACCGCGCAAATCAACACAGTAATGCCATACATTTATGGCGGTGCCGAAGAAACGTTACTGGATGAAATTAAAAACTCGGACTTAGTGGTCATGTTTGGTCATAATCTGGCTGAAACACGGATGTCCGGTGGCGGGCAATATATTGAAACTGTCCATGCGCTGGGGAAAAGTAAAGCCAAAGTTATTATTATTGACCCACGGATGACCGACAGTGTAACCACCCTCAATGCCGAGTGGATCCCGATATTTCCCGGTACTGATGCCGCACTGGTTGCTGCATTAGGTTATGTCTTAATTAAAGAAAACCTGACGGATGAAGATTTTCTGCAAGAATATTGTGTCGGTTGGGATACCGCCACATTACCCGCCTCCGCCCCTGCCAATGGTTCTTATAAAGATTATATTTTAGGTAATGGTGCCGATGGGGTAGAAAAAACGCCAGAATGGGCCAGTGAAATAACCGGGATTGACCCCGTTCGTATCATTCAACTTGCGCGTGAGTTAGGCAATGCCCGTGCCGCCTGGATTTCGCAAGGTTGGGGGATTCAGCGTAGTGCCAATGGTGAGCAGGCTGCACGTTCTATTATGATGCTCCCCCTGATGACTGGAAATATTGGTCGAGCCGGAACGAATACCGGCGCTTGGGGCGGCAACGTGAAATATCCCGTGCCGGGATTTAGTATTGCCAATCCGGTAAAAACAGCCATCCCTTGCTTTATGTGGACAGATGCCATTTTCCGTGGCACCGAGATGACAGCCCAAAATGCTCACGTGAAGAATAAAGATAAACTTGATACCAATATTAAGTTTATGTGGAACTACGCCAGCAACGTTATTGGCAATCAGCATTCCGACCTAAATAAAACTCACCAGATTTTACAGGATGAGTCGCTATGCGAGTTTATTTTGGTGTGGGAAAACCACATGACTAACTCAGCCAAATATGCTGATTTGCTCTTACCGGACGTCACGTGGGTCGAATCAAATGACTTGATTGATAACTCTTATGCCAGCGGGGCTTATCACTATGTCACGCGGCTACAAAATGCGATTGAACCCATGTGGGAATGCCGCCCTTCTTATGATGTTTTAGCCGAGATTGCCGCAAAATGTGGGATTGGCGAAGCCTTTACCGAAGGCCACAGCCAACAAGAGTGGATTGAAATCAGCTATAACAAAATGCGTGAGAAGAACCCGGCACTGCCGCCTTTCGAGCAAACCAACGACAAAGGTATTATTGACCGAATCTTTGCCGACAGCAGTCAATATATCGCCTTAAAAGAGTTTCGCGACGACCCGCTGAATAACCCGCTAAAAACACCTTCTGGCAAAATTGAGATCTACTCCGAAGCACTCGCTACATTGGAGAAAGAGTGGCAACTGGCACCGGGAGACCGCATTACTGCCGTCGCGGAATATTGCCCGACATTTGAAGGGGTCAGTGATGTTGACACCCTGAGAACCTACCCACTGCAAATGACTGGTTTTCATATCAAAGGCCATACCCACTCATCTTATTACAACGTGGCAATGTTGCGTGAAGCTGTGCCACACCAGTTCTGGATGAACCCGATTGACGCCAAAGCTCGCGGCTTGCAACAAGGCGATATGGTCGAAATTTTTAATGACCGGGGCCGCATCTTGATTGCAGTCAAAATCACCGAACGTGTATTGCCGGGGGTGATTACGGTGCCGCAAGGGGCATGGCGCAATCTCAACAGGGAGGGCATCGATGTGGGTGGTTGCATTAATACGTTAACGACACTGCGCCCATCACCGCTGGCGAAAGGCAACCCACAGCATACTAACCTCGTTGAAGTTAAACGCGCATAAGGAGTTGAAAAATGAAGCAATATGGTTTTTTTGTCGACTCCACCAAGTGCACGGGATGCAAAACCTGCCAAATCAGCTGCAAAGATGAGAAGAACCTGGAGCTAGGGCCAAAACTGCGCCGGGTATATGAATACGGCGGCGGCAGCTGGACTCAGCAAGGCAATCTATGGGTACAGAATGTGTTTAATTACTATCTGTCTATTGCCTGTAACCACTGTTCGTCTCCCACTTGTGTCACCGGCTGCCCTACCGGCGCCATGCACAAACGTGAAGAAGACGGCTTGGTGGTGGTCAATCAGGATCTCTGTGTTGGTTGCCGCTACTGCGAAATGCGCTGCCCCTATGGCGCGCCGCAATTTGATGCCAAAAAGAAGCTGATGACCAAATGCGATGGTTGCTATCAACGTGTTGCTGAAGGCCATAAGCCAGTGTGCGTCGAGTCCTGCCCACAACGTGCATTAGATTTCGATGACATTACGCTGCTAAGAGAAAAATACGGTGAAGAAAATGCGATTGCACCCTTACCGCTCGCGCATCTCACACAGCCTAATCTGGTGATCCGAGGCCATCGTGATGCCAGACCATCGGGCGATACATCTGGCAGTATTCAGAATCCGGCGGAGGTATAAAATGCATGAATTACCCTTGGTTTTTTTCACCGTTCTGGGGCAGACCGCCGTCGGGTTGTTTGCTTTAGTGTGGTTGAGTAACAAACTCGGCCTGACCACCGCACTGCAACTCAAACAAGCCAATATTGTCGGCTTGATTCTGATGTTGGTCGGCTTAATCATCGGCACTTTGCATGTTGGGCAACCTCTGCGGGCAATGAATATGCTGCTCGGTGTTGGCCGCTCGCCCATGAGCAATGAAATTCTGCTCAGCAGCCTGTTTGTGGCCATGGCTTGTGGCACAGTTTTTTTCTCAGTGATGGTGAAAAATACCGTGCTGGCCGCCCTGTGTAATGTGGCAACAGTGATCTTCGGGCTGGCCTTCGCCTGGTCAATTACTCAAGTCTATCAACTGGATACCGTACCTAGCTGGGATACGTCCTATACCGCTTTGCAACTGTGGATGACCGTATTGGTGGGTGGCGGTGCTTTTGCCATTCTCACCGGCGCACGTCAACTCGGGGCTTCGGCACTACTAATCGGCGCTATCATAACGCTGGTAAATAAACCGGGCTACCTCAGCTTCCTTGGGCAAAGCTCAATAGAACTGAGCAGCCAGCAGACGCTATTTTGGGGGATTCAGATTCTGCTGCTGACCTTAGGTATCTTTGTCGCCGCCGCCGCCTTACTGAAAGACAGAATTCCTCGCGCCACGTTGGCGGTTAGCGCGTCAGGACTGGTCATCGGTGAATTAGCCGGGCGTATTGCTTTCTATAATCTCTGGCAAGTGGCAATGTAATTTAGCCTGTTGATGTGATTAACCGATGAGCCGCCGTAGTTTGCGGCTCATCAAGACTAAATTAACCGGGCCTGAAGAGAGGACATTTTGACGTTACTAGACACGACTTTGCCGCGAATTCTGGGCGCCTGTTTTTATTACCCGCCACAATCCGCTACGGTACAGCGCCTCTGGCCCTTACTGCCGCAGATGGCTGATATCTTCCCCTGGCCGAATCCGGCCAAAATTGCACATTATTGCCAACAGATGCCCGCTATCTCTCCAGAGCAACTGGAATATGATTTTTCGGTGCTGTTTGAGGGGCAAGGCGAAATGCCCGCGCCACCCTGGGGATCGGTTTATCTGGATAAAGAAAATATCCTGATGGGGGCCAGCACACTACAATATCGTGAATTTCTCGCCACATTGGGGTTGGCAAATCAGAGCACTATCCACGAACCTGAAGACCAATTTGGCCTAATGCTCTTGGCTTGGGTCTATTTGATTGAGCAGCACCCGGTTAGTAGCCAGCAATCAAATAATAATCAACAAGATGGCGCAGAAATAGTGCTACTCACCGAGCATTTATTACCTTGGGCCTATCGCTACCTTGAGTTGGTTAAAAATGCACAGGTTGAGTATCCGGTTTATCCACTATTGGCAGCAATTACCGAGTGTTATCTGAAAACACTGCAAGCCGAGCTAGGTTTATTTCCTCAACCTTATGAGCTGTACCGGTGACCAAGAAAAATAGATGAATAGAGACGAGCGCTACTACAAAGCCTTTATGGAGAGCCGGGTTATCAGCCGTCGCGGGCTATTTCGTGGCTTATTAAAAGGTGCTACCGGTGATTCACCGCCTGCTCCGCACTCTACTGTCTCTCATCCCATGCTAAAAAACCCCTGTCAGAATACCTATATCTACTGCAATAGCTGCGCCGACTTTTGTGAAAAACAAGCGCTGCTCTGGCAACCCCGCCAGCCCCCCACATTAGTTGACGCGCAGTGTGACGGTTGCGGCGAATGTGTCTCCAGATGCCCGGCAATGGCGTTGGAAATGCAGTTAATCTCATAATCCCTCTGGCAATCCCCTCCTGATGAATGAATACACTAAATAGGTAACCCCGACTCGCTGATACCAGTACAATGCCGGTATCTTGCGTACTTTGTCCCCCACAGGAGTGACCACTTTGTTCCATTACCCAGCCAGTTATACGTTTGATGAAGCCAGCGGCGAATACCATATTCAGTATCGTGACTTTCCTGAATTGGAATCAGTGACTTACTCTCTGGAAGATATTGAATTAGAAGCACAAGATGGCATTAAGAATGGTATCGCAGCAGAGATGGAAGAGCGCCGCCCAGTTCCTGCACCGTCGGCTTTACAAGCCGGAGATATTGCCATTCATGTCCCGATTCTGGTGCGTTTGAAAGCAGAACTGCACAATGCCATGTTGGCGACCAACACCCGTAAAGCCGATATGGCGCGCAAACTGGGTTTGAATGCCGCGCAAATGGATCGTTTGCTTGATGTATATTACGCCTCCAAGGTTGAAGCGCTGGAACAAGCCCTGTATTTACTGGGATTTGAAGCCGAGGTGATGGTCAGAAAAATCAGCGGATAACATTGCGAAAAAAGTCATTGCTTAAATTTAGACCAAGATAGTAACAAATTGTTATTAGGCGATAATTTTAAAAAACGTTAATAGCGTCACACTTCAAGATATTAACTAACATCTCTGACTGTTTAGATGCAAAATTGTGATCTAATGCATAAAAATACAGTATTGAAAATCGCTCTCTATTGGGATTACATTAGCGCCATCAACTCGCAGACAGTGACTGAGTAACTCAGACTGGCGAGGTAGCTCCAAGGGGGAGTGGTTCAATGAAATATTTCTTTATGGGTATCTCAATTATGTTAGTGGTTTGGGTTGGCACCTTCATGATGATGGTCGAATAACATTCGCCCATACCATTTACGACAAAACATAATATCCATCAGACATAGCACAAAGGGCGCATTTGCGCCCTTTGTCATTGCTCGCTATATATCATTTTCCCGGCATCATTCTGCGTAACGTATCATCACGACGAATATAGTGATGATAGAGTGCCGCCAGCGCATGAGCGCCGAACACGAAATAGCCCAAGTTGGCGATTAACTCATGAGTCTGTTTTAGCCAAACCCGCGCGTCATCATTCGGTGTCACCCATTGTGGAACTTGCCAACCCAACAGGAACCAGGTTTTCCCGCCATAAGCCTGCGCCAAAACCCCCAGTATCGGTAATGACAAGAACATCAGATACAGACACCAGTGCAAAATATGCGCCCCTAATAGCTGCCAATCCGGCAATTTTGGCGTGATTGCCGGTGTGGCATAGCGATGACGCAACCAGAGTCGTGCGAGCATCAGTAACCAGACGGAAATACCAAAATTAAAATGCAGGTTTTTCACCAATGTCCGGTCTTCATCAGGCACTGAGTCGCTAAGTAACATTGCCGCATAGGTCAAAATAACCATCAACAACGTCAACCAATGCAGGGTTATCTGGGGTAATGAATAGCGATTTCTCATGGCTGCGCGCTCCGCTGCATAGCTAATTGATTAAACTGTTTCTCCCGTGGCTGGTTTCGGTTTCAGTAAACCATCAGCACGGAACATACTTTTAATCCCACGAACGGCCTGGCGGATCCGGTCCTGATTTTCAATCAGAGCAAAACGGACATGGGTATCGCCATAATCCCCGAAGCCAATCCCTGGGGAAACACAGACTTTCGCCTCTGATAACAATCGCTTAGCAAACTCCAGCGAACCAAGGTGTGCATAAGGCTCAGGAATTTTGGCCCAGACATACATTGATGCTTTCGGATTTTCGACCATCCAGCCCGCCTCATGTAGCCCACGAACCAAGGCATTGCGGCGCTGCCGATACTGCTCGGCGATATCACGCACACACTGCTGATCCCCTTCCAGCGCCGCAATAGCCGCAACCTGCAATGGGGTAAAAGTGCCGTAATCGTGATAGCTCTTAATCCGCGCCAATGCATTGACCAATTCTGGATTACCGACCATAAAACCAATCCGCCAGCCGGCCATATTGTAACTTTTAGAGAGGGTGAAAAACTCGACGGCAATATCTTTCGCGCCGGGAACTTGCATGATTGATGGGGCTTTCCAGCCATCGTAGACAATATCGGCGTAGGCCAAATCATGCACCACCAGCACATCATATTGCTTCGCCAGCGCCACTACCCGTTCGAAAAAGTCCAGTTCCACACATTGTGCCGTCGGGTTAGAAGGAAAACCGAGGATCATCATTTTGGGTTTAGGAATGGTTTCTCGAATCGCGCGCTCCAACTCACCGAAGAAATCAATTCCCTCGGTCAGCGGCACAGAGCGAACTTGCGCCCCGGCAATCACCGCACCATAAATATGAATAGGATAACTAGGATTTGGCACCAGCACGGTATCACCGTGGTCCAGTGTTGCCAGCATCAGATGCGCCAGCCCTTCTTTCGAGCCGATAGTGACAATAGCTTCACTTTCAGGGTCGATATCCACCTGATAGCGATCCGCGTACCAGCGAGAAATCGCCCTACGCAGACGCGGTATCCCTCGGGAAGTTGAATAACCGTGGGTGTCTTCACGTTGCGCGACACTGCACATTTTCTCAACAATATGTGGCGGTGTCGGGCCATCCGGATTACCCATACTAAAATCGATAATATCTTCACCACGCCGGCGCGCGGCCATTTTCAGCTCAGCGGTGATATTAAAGACATAAGGGGGAAGACGATCAATACGGGTAAAACGACGTTTAGCAGGTTGTTCAGACATAATTTCCTCGAGGATACGTTAGCGCCCGGACCGTCCGAGCGACGCTGACCAGTAAATGGTCTGTTTATGAACATATCCCAGTGCTGAATAGCTGTCGAGTGGCTGATAGTAAATATCTTACTCATCGGAGTTCAACGCTGTGGGTCAAACTCGCCAGCTAACAGTCCCAATACCCAGTCATCACACCATTGCCCACCAAGCTGATAGTTATCACGCAAGGTTCCTTCCAGTTGAAAACCGCAGCCCTCCAGCACGCGCCGTGAAGGATGATTCCCTACCGTGACGGTGGCTTTCATTTTATGAAACTGACATTGCTGAAAACCAAACTCCAGCACTGCCATCAGCGATTCTTTAGCAAAACCTTTGCCGTGATAAGACGGCAATATGGCATAACCCACTTCAGCTTGTTGTAGCGGTAACCATTCCGCTAAAAATCCGCTCAGTCCTATGGCCTCGCCGCTCTCTTTTTCGCGGATAACCAAGCATAGCCAATGGTTGGCGGTCTTCTCCCATGGCATCAGGCGAGATTCAAAGCGCGCATGAATCTCGGCAATATCCATCGGATCAGAAATATAACGCTGAACATCCGAGTCTTGGTATAGGCGTAAAAACAGTGGCCAGTCTTGCTCACTAAGACTGTCCATTGTTAACCGTGCTGTTCTCAGAGAGACTGGCGTGCGACTAAACATGGGAATCACAGGCACTGTTTTTCCTTTAATTTTAATAAGTTAATGATGAAAAGAAGATAAGAATTTAAAGAGGAAATTTTGCCGAAACCTCATCCCTTTATTCTTCTCCATTTTGCTTAAATAATGTTTACTTCAAGATAACAAAAAATAAACAAATGGTCAGCAAAGTGCAAACCATTACCGCGCCCTCAACCTACAGCTATCGGAGAATCAACCTTATGGCTTCATTACAAATAGACGATATTCCCGCAGCAATCAAAGCGGTGAAACAACAATTACGTCAGGCGCTGCCTGACTATCAGCAAGTATTCCAAGCCGTGGAAGAGAATATTCGCCAACAAGTCACCGAGATCCGCCGCAGTCTGGCTCAAGGTGAGAATCCAGTCCCACGTATTCATGCTGATGATATTATCAATGGCAAAGTGACTGATGAACAAAAAGCACAAATTAAACAACGGGGATGCTGTGCCATTCTCGGTGTATTTCCAAAAGAAAAAGCCACAGCGTGGAACCGTGAAATTGGCCACTATCTGGACAGTAACAATTTCGTCGAGCGGCTAAAAAATGCAGCGGAAGATAACTATTTCGGCACGCTGGCGGCCAGCAAACCACAGATTTACGGCATTTACTGGTCAACACCACAGGTTGAAGCCCGTCAAGATCAGCGCATGAATGCGGTGCAGGTATTCTTAAATAACCTGTGGCAAACCGAAAGTAATGGTAAGCAGCACTTCGATGCTAACCGCGTAGTGACTTATGCTGACCGCACCCGTCGCCGCCCACCAAAATCATCATCATTGGGTTTATCACCTCATGTAGACGGTGGCTCAATCGAGCGTTGGCTGGATGAGAATTTCCGCCATGTTTATCGCCACGTATTTTCCGGTGAGTGGCAAAAATATGATCCGTTCGCTGCCGAAGGACGCCCTGAAGTCCGGGAATTCCCTTCACCGGCAGTCTGTTCCATGTTCCGCACCTTCCAGGGCTGGACGGCGCTGACACCGCAGCGCACCCACGCCGGAACGCTAAATGTGATTCCAATTGCCAATGCCATGGCCTATATCTTGCTGCGAGCCTTGCAAGATGATGTGGCTGACGATGACTTATGCGGTGCGGCACCGGGTCGCGCGTTATCCGCTTCGGAGCAGTGGCATCCTCTTTTAATGGACGCCATTTCCCCTATTCCAGATCTGGAAGCCGGTGACACAGTATTCTGGCATTGTGACGTGATTCATTCAGTGGAAAACGAACATAATGGTGAGTTCGACAGTAATGTTATGTACATCGCCGCGGCACCTTGGTGTGAAAAGAATGCCGCCTATTTACCACGCCAATTAGCCAGTTTTATTGATGGCCGCTCGCCGCCGGACTTTGCGGCTGATGACTTTGAGGTAGATTTCACCGGTAGAGCCACTGCTGAGAATCTAACCGCCATCGGTAAGCAACAATTAGGTATGACAGAGTAATTTTCTCCCACCCAATAGCCTGTCGGAGCTGATGCCTCCGGCAGGCTTTTTTCTCACTCCTTGAGATAAAATGGCAGTCAGCCGCCATTCTCCTTATAATTAGCCGCTTGTTCGCCCTAGCACCCGATCATGCCTAATTTAAGATCGCCGGTTGTTGCCAAGAGAAAATAGTGTGCACCAGATATTTGAAATGCTACTGGCGGTGTTTGATCGCGCCGCACTGATGTTAATTTGCCTGTTCTTCCTGACCCGCACCCACCTATTTCGCCAGTTACTGCAAAAAGAGAAACACACGCCGTTGGAATTGGCGGCAGTCACCGCGATCTTCTCGTTGTTTGCTATTTTTGGCACCTATTCCGGCATTAATGTTGAAGGTTCTCTGGTTAATGTGCGGGTTATTGCCGTCATGTCGGGCGGAATTCTATTTGGCCCCTGGGTTGGGATCATTACCGGGCTGATTGCAGGTTCTCACCGCTATTTAATTGATATTGATGGTATTACCTCAGTTCCCTGTCTTATTACCAGCATTATTGCCGGTTTGATGTCGGGCTATATCAACCTGAAGGTAAAGAAAGAGCGGCAATGGAGCATCGGTATTCTGGCCGGTATGATTTGCGAATCACTGACCATGCTTTTAGTAGTTATTTGGGCCAAACCGACCGCGCTGGGGATTGATATTGTCTCTAAAATTGCGATTCCCATGATTTTAGGGGCCGTCTGTATCGGCTTAATTGTGCTGCTGGTGCAGAGTGTTGAGGATGAAAAAGAAGTAATTGCTGCACGGCAAGCAAAATTGGCCTTGGATATTGCCAATAAAACCTTGCCCTATTTTCGTCATATCAATGGCGAATCTTTACGCAGTGTATGTGAAATTATACGCAATGATATCAAGGCCGATGCTGTTGCCATCACCGATACCCAGACCATTTTAGCTTATGTCGGGGTGGGAATAGAAACCTATAATATCGGCCATGAAACTATCAGTGACATCACCAAAGAAAGCATTCAGCGCGGTAAAATTACCATTCGTAATAATGATGAAGTTCACCGCACGCCACAGATTCATTCACTTATTATTATTCCTTTATGGGAAAAAGGTGAAGTCACCGGCTCATTGAAAATCTACTATTGCCACGCCCATAAAATTACCTATTCATTAAAAGTGATGGCCGTCGGTTTATCACAGATAATCTCAACTCAGATTGAGGTTTCTCGCATTGAACAACTGCGTGAAATGGCGAATAAAGCCGAAATGCGCGCACTGCAAAGCAAAATAAACCCACACTTTTTATTTAATGCGCTGAATGCAATTTCCTCGTCGATTCGCATTAATCCAGATACCGCGCGCCAGTTGATCATCAATTTATCTCGTTATCTGCGCTACAACCTTGAGTTAAATGATGAGCAAATTGATATACGCAAGGAACTGCATCAAATTCAAGACTATATCGCTATTGAGCAAGCGCGTTTTGGCAGTAAATTAACGGTGATTTATGATATTGATGACGATATTTCGCTAAAGATCCCCAGTTTGCTGATCCAACCATTGGTGGAAAATGCCATCGTGCATGGTATTCAGCCCTACCGTGGTAAAGGTGTGGTGGTCATTGCCGTCAAAGACGGTGGTGATCAGATAAAAATTTCAGTGAAAGATACCGGCAATGGCATTAATCAGGAAACCATTGAGCGCGTGGCAAATAACGAAATGCCGGGCAATAAAATCGGTTTACTGAATGTGCATCATCGGGTGAAATTATTGTATGGCGAGGGTTTACAGATACGCCGTATGGAACCGGGTACCGAGATCTCTTTTTATATCAGCAAAAATGGCGGCAAGGTCCATGCAGAACCCAGTATTTCAGCCGGAGTTTAACCGATGAAAGCAATCATTGTTGAAGATGAGTTTCTGGCTCAAGAAGAGTTAAGTTACCTGATCCGCCAGCACAGCAGTATTACCATCGAAGCCACTTTTGAAGATGGGTTGGATGTGCTTAAATATCTGCAAAATCATCAGGTTGATGCTATTTTTCTCGATATTAATATTCCATCGCTTGATGGTGTATTGCTGGCGCAAAATATCAGCAAATTTACTCATAAACCTTATATTATCTTTATTACAGCCTACAAAGAGCACGCGGTAGAAGCCTTTGAAATTGAAGCTTTTGATTATATTTTAAAGCCTTACCATGAGTCGCGCATTGTCACGATGCTGCAAAAACTGGAAGCACTGCATAAACGTGACCGCCAGAATAAAGAACAAATCAGCAGCCCTAGCCAGCGTTCTGCCGCCCATACCATCAATCTGATGAAAGATGAGCGCATTATTGTCACTGATATCAATGACATTTATTATGCCGCGGCGCAGGAGAAGGTCACGCTGGTCTATACCCGGCGCGAAGAATTCATCATGCCGATGAATATAACTGAATTTTGTAATCGCCTGCCTGAAGAGTACTTTTTTCGCTGCCACCGCTCCTATTGTGTGAATTTAGCCAAAATTCGTGAAATCGTCCCCTGGTTTAACAATACTTATATCCTGCGACTCAGTGATTTGGACTTTGAAGTCCCGGTCAGTCGCAGCAAGATAAAAGAGTTCAGGCAATTGATGCGGCTTTAAATGCATTTCATTCCAGCTGGAATGCAGCTCATTCCCCTTTCGATCTATAGCTATTAGCCCGCCCGTATACTGGTTTCATTCGGCGGGCTGATAACACCTCAAGACAAGATGTTCGGTGCTCCATCAGCGCGTAATTTTTGGCAAACCGACGCTATTGCAACCCACAGCTAGATCCGCAATAGCTCAATTCGGGCCACATGCATTGATGTTTAAGGAGTCCGGCATGAGCAGTAAACCGGTAAATCGTTGGCTAATTGTTGTTGGTACCATCATTGTCCAGATGGGTTTAGGCACTATTTATACTTGGAGTTTATTTAATCAGCCTCTGGGAGAGAAATTCAGTTGGTCATTGGGGGCCGTCGCCACCACCTTCTCAATCACCAGTTTCTCTTTGGCGATTGCCACTCTGTTTGCTGGCCGCCTACAAGAACGTATTGGTATTCGTAAACTGACATTGATTTCCGGCATTATTCTCGGCCTTGGCCTGATTGCCAGCTCTTTTGCCACGTCATTGGGTATGATTTATCTGCTGGCGGGCATTGTGGTCGGTTTTGCTGACGGCACCGCCTACATCACCACCCTGTCGAATCTGATTAAATGGTTCCCAGAACGTAAGGGATTGATTTCAGGTATCTCTGTTGGGGCATTTGGTACTGGTAGCCTGCTATTCAAATATGTGAATGCCAGCTTGATCGCCAATCAGGGTGTATCACTGGCCTTCTTCTACTGGGGCATTATTGTGATGGTGCTGGTCGGCGCTGGCTCTTTCCTGCTGCGAGAAAAAATTGTCGCCCCGCAAACGGCTAACAGCCTGCAACTGGCAAGTGCTGGACGTGATTTTAGTGTCAAAGAGATGCTGGCAGTCAAAGAGTCTTACTTCCTGTTTATCATCTTCTTCACTGCATGTATGAGTGGCTTATATCTGATTGGTATCGTGAAAGACTTAGGGGTACAGCTGGCAGAGATGGACTTAGCTACCGCAGCCAATACCGTGTCGGCCATCGCCATATTTAACACTGCCGGGCGCATTATCTTGGGTGCCTTATCCGATAAAGTGGGCCGCCTGCGGGTCATCAGCTTTACCTTACTGGTCACTACCTTGGCAGTATCGGTACTGAGTTTTGTGCCGCTAACACATGCTTTATTCTTCCTGTGTGTTGGGGCGATTGCTTTCTGTTTCGGCGGCAACATCACGGTGTTCCCGGCTATCGTTGGCGACTTCTTTGGTCTGAAAAATCACAGCAAAAACTACGGGATTATCTATCAAGGCTTTGGTTTGGGTGCACTGGCGGGTTCATTTATTGCCGCGCGTTTAGGCGGTTATCACGCAACCTTTATCGTTATTGCGGTGTTATCAGTGATTTCCCTGTTATTGACTCTCATCATTAAGCCGCCAAAAGGCGCTGCTACCGAGACAGAAACGACATCAACTGCCCCAGCAGGCGTGACGGCCAGCAGCCATGCATAATAGTCCTTAGCTGAAACGCCCCCATAACTAACACAACTCAGCCAGAGTATGTAAAGTATGGGGGTCTTTTTGTACCATTCTAATCAGTAAGATAGCCTGTTTATTCGGTTTAGCGCGACCTTGTTCCCAGTTCTGGTAAGAGGCACAAAAAAGCAGAACCAAGGCTCTGCTTTTTTTATCAAGTAATATAAGAACTTATACCCAAAGTCATTGCCAATGAGTGTGCTCAAGGAGTGAGAGTCGCTAACCCCTTGAGGTTCAAGTTCCAAGGGCTAAAGTTCATGCCCTAACTTCTGACGCAAATAAGCGCCAGCACCCAGCAAGCCGGGCTGCTGATGCGTAATCATATAGACTGGGATATCCTGCAAGAAATCTTTGAAACGCCCTTTATCTTCAAAAGCACCACGGAAACCAGATGCTTTAAAAAACTCCATAAAGCGCGGCACGATGCCACCAGCAATATAAACACCACCAAAAGTGCTGAGATTCAATGCCAGGTTGCCGCCAAAGCGCCCCATAATCACACAGAACAGCGATAATGCCCGGCGACAGTCAGTGCAGCTATCTGCCAAAGCACGCTCAGTCACATCTTTAGGGGCCAGATTCTCTGGCAGACGCCCATCGGAAATCACAATCGCCCGATATAAATTGACTAAACCCGGCCCGGAAAGGACTCGCTCAGCGGAGACATGGCCCAGTTCTTGCCGTAATACAGCCAGAATTCGGTCCTCTTCTTCGCTATTGGGGGCGAAATCCACATGACCACCTTCGCCCGGCAAGCTTATCCAACGGCGATCAACATTCACTAAATGCGCCACTCCCAACCCAGTACCGGCACCATAGACCGCAACCGGTTTACCCGGCTGGGGCGACGTGCCGCCAAATTGCAGCACATCTTGCTCAGAGAGCATCGGGATCGCCATTGAGACTGCCGTAAAATCATTGATAATTTCCAGATGACTCAGCCCCAGGCTCTGTTGCATTGCTGCAATAGAAAATGCCCAAGTGTGGTTGGTCATCGCCACCCAATCCCCAGTAATCGGGCAGGCAATCGCGATACAGGCATCCGTGACTGTAACCTTATGCTCCGACAAATATTGCTTGATCACATCTTCCAGACTGTCATATTCCAGTCCTGAATATGTTTTTGCTTGTGATATCTCGCCCGTCGTCACAGCGCAGAGCGCCAAACGGGCATTAGTGCCGCCAACGTCACCCACCAGGGCATAGCTTGTCATCAGAAACTTCTCCGTTACAGGGATGCTTAACTTCAACTATGCCCACTGTAAAATCAGGTTGGGGAAACAACAATCTCAATGCTGTAAACCCTTTCGCTTTGCGATAAAGATCACAAAAAAACGTTTCAGCATGGGCAAATTAATGCGAACTGCGCCCTTTATCTGCTGCTGGAGTCAATGTGTTTGGCTGACGGGAACGAATAATTCGCATCCGCAAACTGTCATAAGCCCAGTTGTAACAGACGGTATAAGGCAGGAAGAACAGGAAGAAACCGATCTCCAGCACAAAGGCCTGTAACAGCGAAACTCCCAGCACAAAAGCAGCGATTGGCAAACCAATCAGGATAAAGCCACTTTCAAAACCCAAGGCATGAAGTACCCGCACCCAGGCGGTTTTCGCCACGCGGCTCACGGGCCAGAAGTAGTCAAATAAGCTGTTATAAATAATATTCCACAGCATCGCGACCGAAGAAAGAATAATGGCCAATGTCCCCATTTGCAGGATTGGGCGATCCAGCAGCCATGCCGCGACAGGGGCAGAAATGGCGACCGCAATCACTTCAAAACCAACAGCATGGATAACCCGCTCAGAAAAAGATCTATGATGAACTTGCATAAAACACCTACTCAATTAATCAATAACATATCGTTGGTGGTGATTATCATCGTTTTTTAAGATAGATTAAAATTAGAACCCATCGATAAAATAGATAGTTTATGCACTATTCCCCTGAGGCATTGATTGCGTTTGTTGAAGCTGCGGCGCTCGGCTCTTTCTCCGCCGCTGCCCGCAAATTACGTAAAAGTCAGTCAACCATCAGCACCGCCATCGCCAATCTGGAGGCTGATTTAGGGTTAACCCTGTTTGACCGGCAAGCGCGACAGCCAGTGTTAACTGACCACGGGCGTCGTGTGCTGTCTCATGTGCAGGAGATTTTAGCCGCCAGCGAACGGCTGGACAGCCTGTCAATCCGCTTGGCAGGTCAGGTTGAAACTCGGCTGACTTTTGTGCTATCCGACACCTATCAGCCCACACACCACGAGACCTTACTGCGCCGTTTTGAGCAGCGTTATCCTGATATTGAATTTGAATGTTTAATTGCCGAAGATGACGATGTCATTGACCTGCTACAACTGCGGCGGGCACACATTGGCGTGGTAGAAGTCCAGCAACACTACCCACCGGATATTGCTGCCAGCCGGTTAGCGGCTCAGACAGAAATGGCTATATTTGTGCAATCGGAGCATCCACTGGCGCAGTTACCCCAAGTCCGCCCTGAACAACTGGCCACCACCCGCCAATTACGGCTCAATACCTACAACCGCACCGAGCGCAATCAGTCACAAGGGCTGATGTGGTCAGCACCGAGCTATTTAATGTTGCTGGAAATGGCAGAGCAAGGTTTCGGCTGGGCCATTTTACCGCGCTGGTTGGTTGAACAATACAGTCATAAGAAACTGGTGGCCCTGTCGACGGTAGGCTGGCCGAAGATGATCTCGATTGATGCCGTTTGGTCGAAAAAAAGCCCACCGGGCCCGGCAGGCTATTGGTTACTGGATCAATTGACTGGCAAAATCTAGTTAGCTGAAATACCACGCCTATCGCAGAGCCGGTCATCATCAAACTGCGGTATTACGTGCCTGAAGAGATTTAGCCACATTATTAAGGAGCTCAGGGGTATCCATTTTCGGCAATATCACCTCAATAAAAGCCAACTGATCAATATTCTCGATTTGTGCCAATACCTGTTGCAATTGATCGACCTGCGTCACAGTACGTGTAAAGGATTGTTTACCCTTACCGAAGGCTTGTGGCAGTTGCGCCCAATTCCACTCAGCAATATCGTTATAGCGCTGCTCAGGTCCATTGATTATCCGCTCAACGGTATACCCTTGGTTATTCAAAAGAAAAATAATAGGATTCAGCCCATCACGCAGCATTGACCCTAGCTCTTGTATCGTCAATTGCGCCGCGCCATCCCCCGACAGCAATATCATCCGTCGTTGTGGTTGTGCTACTTGAGCACCATAGGTCGCAGGTAAACAAAAACCGATAGACCCCCATAATGACTGAGCGAAAAACGAACATCCTGTAGGTAAGATCAGGGTTGCCGCACCAAAGCATGAAGTGCCCTGATCAGTCACTAAAACATCATTCGGGCGTAGAAAATGTTGTATGTGATACCAGAATGCTTGTTGATTCAAAATGTTATCTTTTGGTTCAGCCAACACTGGAGGAGTTATAACCGGATGTTGCCATTCATCTTGTAGGGATTTACATAATTCATGTAGTGCCGCTACCGCTGCAGCCATTGGAATCTGGCTGAACACTTTTAGCCCAATGCGCGCCAGATTCGGCTGGATATCAATGCAATTATCCTGAGTAATTCTCTGGCTGAATCCCGCAGTAATGGTATCAACGAACCACACACCGACGGTGATAAGAACCTCCGCCTCTTCAATATATTCTTTGACTGAGGCATGACTGGCGGCACCCGCGTAAGTCCCGATAAACATCGGATGCGTTTCATCCAACACCCCTTTGCCCATTAGTAGCGTTGCATGCGGCAAATTGGTTTCTGCCATCCACTGATTCAAAGCTTGCTGGGCGCCAAAACGGTCAACCAGAAAATCAGCTAACAGGGCCACCCGGTGTGCCGATTGTAATTTCTCACGGGCAGCATCAATAAATTCCTGTAATGATGTCTGCGATAAGATAGGCCGCGGTAGGGATAATGCTCCAGAATGTCTGGCGACATCCGCCTGTGCAACATCGGCGGGGAGTTGGAGATAAACAGGACGCCGCTGACATAGCGCGGCCACCAGCAATCTATCAATTTCAGCCGTCGCATTCTCGGCGGTTAAACTGGCTTGCGCACAACTGACGACTTGCGCCATGCGCGAGAAATGTCCGAAATCGCCATCTCCTAATGAGTGATGCAGTAATTCTCCGGCTTTTTGCGCACGTAACGCCGGAGTGCCAACAATATGAATAACAGGAAGATATTCAGCGAAACTTCCAGCTATTCCATTAATAGCGCTTAATTCACCAACCCCGGTAACAGTCAGTAACGCCGCCGCAGGCATGACCCGAGCATACCCATCTGCAGCATAAGCAGCATTAAGCTCATTAGCACATCCCATCCATTCTATAACTGGATGATTAATAACATGATCGAGAAAATTAAGGTTAAAATCACCAGGTACACCGAACAGGTGCCGAATGCCCACTTCTGCTAAACGGTCCAGTAAATAGTCTGCCACTTTATAGCTGCTTACCATATCCACACCATCCTTAATGCTTATAATAGTGGAATAAGTATTAAGCAAAACATAAATAGATCTAATGTTTTTAAATTATTAATTAGCGCGCACTGTAATTATTTGCTGACATTCCCTACTCGGCGGCTGACACCATCTGATAAGACCAGAAAATAACGTGATCCCACGACATTACGTCAGTGATGAAAACGCATACACTAAAGTGTCGTTTACTCTCACCAATAAGGGTCATCATGGTCTACCAGGCAGCCTCCTCGCGCTATCAGGAAATGGAATATCATCGTTGTGGTCGTAGTGGATTATTGCTCCCAGCTATATCTCTTGGCTTATGGCATAACTTTGGTGATAGCACACTGTATGAAAATAGCCGCAACCTGATTCATCGAGCTTTTGATCATGGCATTACTCATTTTGATTTAGCCAACAACTATGGCCCACCGCCGGGTTCAGCTGAACTAAACTTTGGCCGTATCCTGCAACAAGACTTGCGCCCTTATCGCGATGAGCTAATTATCTCTTCCAAAGCGGGCTATACCATGTGGCCCGGTCCCTATGGTGACTGGGGTTCTAAAAAATATCTGGTGGCAAGTATCAATCAAAGCTTGCAACGGATGGGGCTGGATTACGTCGATATCTTCTATCATCACCGTCCTGACCCGAATACACCATTGGAAGAAACCATGGCGGCACTGGATCTATTAGTCCGCCAAGGTAAAGCACTGTATATCGGCCTATCTAACTATCCGGCAGCACAAATGCGGCAGGCTTGTGAAATTCTGGCGCAACTGGGGACTCCGTGCCTGATTCATCAACCCAAATACTCAATGTTTGAGCGTTGGATTGAAGCCGATTTGCAGGATACGCTGGATGAGTATGGTGTGGGGTCCATTGCCTTTTCCCCACTCGCGGGGGGGTTATTGACCGATCGCTATTTAGCGGGTATCCCGCTGGACTCGCGAGCAGCCAGTGACAGTAAATTCCTTAATCCCGAGCAACTTACGGCGGAGAAACTGGCTAAAGTACGCCAATTGAACGAACTGGCGTTAGATCGTGGACAGAAGCTGTCGCAGATGTCTTTAGCTTGGGTGTTGCGAGGCGGAAGGGTGACATCCGCCCTGATTGGGGCCAGTAAAGTTAGCCAAATCGATGATGCAGTCGGCATGCTGGCAAATACTGAATTCAGTGAAGCTGAAATAAAAATTATTGAAGATATTTTGGTGTAAACGTTTCCTTTTCCATCCCCAGACAGGGGACTCGTCTCCTGTTGATGACCATTCACCACTCTCTTATCATTCTCACAGATAATTCTGAAATCCTTATTTTACAGTTTTATCCGAATCCCAGCAGCGGCGACACTGTTTAAGATACGGTCATAGCCATAAGGCCAAATAAGGATGAATAATGTTAAAAGCGGCCATGTTGAAGCTGAGTGTTGTAAGACCGAGAAGAATAAAACCCCTGTTGCTGATCACTATATTAGCCTGGTTCCCCCTCATTCCCATGGCAAACGCTGAGAGTATTGAGTTACTGCCTAGTGTTTCATTACACATTGGTGAACAAGATCGTAGTGGTAATTATTGGGATGGATATGACTGGCGCGATCGGAAATGGTGGCAAAACCATCAGGGGCGAGATTTAGGTGAGCGTAATCGTCATGGTCATTACTGGGATGGCCATCGCTGGCAAGAGAGAGACTGGTGGAGAAAGAACTATTATTACCACGAGGGGCGCTACTGGAAATATGACAAGCACGCGAGAAAACACCATCGCGGCCACGGTAAAGGTCATGACCATCATCACGACTAAGCGATAATGATGTCTTGGCGGGTAACGAACCCTCACCCGCCTTATTATTCAATTATCTATGATTAAAGCAAACTGATCAGTAAGTAAGCATTGAGTCCAACCACAACCAGAACGATGAGTTTCCCCAAAATCTGAATCAATTTTGAGTTAACCATATCCCCCATTAATTCTTTATTGCCGGTAAAGGCTAACAGCGGCACCAACGCCAGCGCGATACCAAAACTCAGCAATACTTGACTCATTACCAGTATCCGCGTGGCATCCATCCCCGCCAAAATGACGATAAAGGAAGGCAGCATGGTGACCGTGCGGCGTACCCAAATTGGAATATAAAAACGGACAAAGCCCTGCATAACCACTTGCCCGGCTAATGTCCCGACCACAGTGGATGACAGCCCCGCAGCAACCAAACTTAAACCAAAGATAGTCGCCGCAGCATTGCCTAACAGCGGTTGCAACGTCAAATAGGCTTGTTCAATTTCAGCAATACTGCCGTAGCCGTTAAAATGAAAAGCCGCAGCGGCTGTCGCCATCATCGCCAAATTCACAAACCCGGCAATCGTCATCGCAATTGCCACATCTAGCTTGGTCGAAGCATAGCGATCGGCTTTAGAATTCTCACCTGCGGTTTGGGTTAATGATGAATGCAGATAGATAACATGCGGCATAATAGTGGCCCCCAACACCCCGGCGGCTAAAAACACTGCATCCCGATTAGGCAGGTCAGGCACCAGCATTCCCCGCCCCAGCGCGGCAAATTCAGGGCGAGAAAAGATAAGTTCAACAATATAGGCCGCAGCCACAAATAACAGCAGCCCACCAATCACCAGTTCGAGAGGCTTTTGTCCGCGTTTTTGCAGCATAAGAATGAGGAAAGTCGCAATGCCGGTCAGCACTGCCCCTTCTAACAGGGTCACTCCCAATAACAATTTGAACCCAATCGCCGCCCCAATAAACTCAGCCAGATCAGTGGCCATTGCGATGATTTCGGCTTGCACCCAATAAGCCCATACCGCTGGGCGGGGGAAACGATCACGGATGTGCTCAGCCAGATTTTTACCCGTCGCAATACCGAGCTTGGCAGAAAGTAATTGGATAAGCATGGCCATGATGTTGGCCCAAACGACCACCCATAATAAGGTGTAGCCGAATGAAGCACCCGCCTGAATATTGGTCGCGAAGTTGCCGGGGTCGATATAGCCGATGGCTGCGATAAAAGCAGGCCCCATCAGGGAGAGCTTAATCCTCCTTGATGTACGACGGGTTGTATCGACGGCACGACTATTCAACATTCAGTATTACCCTTGGGAAATTTGCGTCTATTCTCTTATCACCAATAATAGTTAAATGATAATAATTATCAAGCGCATTTAGAGCGACAAAACTTATCTCTCTGATAGCTAATACCGTATAAATTGCCGTACAGTAATCGTTAGCAGTTTGTTTCTGAAAAATCCGGCTAAATGTTGCGTCACAATTTCCAAGACTAACAGCTACAATTATCCAAACTAGCATAGTTAAACTACCTTTGTAGCATATTATTAACATGCTATTTTTTGTGATCAACCCCACTAATTTGTTTGCATTTATGAAAGTGAATTTCTATATTTGCAGCCTACGTCTCGTTTTTAATGTAGCCGTTACATAAAATGTCCACGAAAATCTAGCCTGCCTCAAATTTGGAGCACACATGTCCCATATACTGCAGTTTGCGTTGGCCTTAGTCGTGGTGGCCATATTAGCTCTGGCGATCTGTAAGGATCGTAAAAGCATCCGCATTCGGTTTGTTATTCAATTGCTGGTTATTGAAGTTTTGTTGGCGTACTTCTTCCTCCATTCAGAAGCTGGATTAGGTTTTGTGAAAGGATTCGCCGGTCTGTTCGACAAATTACTTGGGTTTGCCGCTACCGGTACCGATTTTGTCTTCGGCAATATGGGGGATAAAGGCCTCGCCTTCTTCTTCTTAAGAGTGCTGTGCCCTATCGTCTTTATTTCTGCCTTGATTGGTATTTTGCAATACATCAAAGTGCTGCCAGTGGTTATCCGTATCATTGGTACTTTACTGTCCAAGGTGAACGGCATGGGCAAGTTGGAATCTTTCAACGCCGTCAGTTCATTGATTCTGGGTCAGTCTGAAAACTTCATCGCTTATAAAGACATTTTGGGCAAAATGTCTGAAAAACGCATGTACACCATGGCAGCAACAGCAATGTCGACAGTTTCCATGTCAATTGTTGGTGCTTATATGTCAATGCTGGACGCGAAGTTTGTGGTTGCAGCGCTGGTGCTTAACATGTTCAGCACCTTTATCGTGTTGTCGTTAATCAACCCGTATAAAGCCGATGATGAAGAAGAATTGCAGCTCAGTAACCTGCATGAAGGCCAAAGCTTCTTTGAAATGCTGGGTGAATACATCCTGGCCGGTTTCAAAGTGGCCATTATCGTTGCGGCGATGTTGATTGGTTTCATCGCATTGATTGCTGCGGTAAATGCTTTGTTCAGCCTGTTATTCGGTATTAGCTTCCAGGGGATCTTGGGTTATGTCTTCTTCCCGTTTGCCTGGGTTATGGGCGTTCCTGCTCATGAAGCCTTGCAAGTCGGTAGTATCATGGCAACCAAACTGGTTTCTAACGAATTCGTGGCGATGATGGACTTGCAGAAAGTCGCATCAGAACTGTCGCCACGCAGTGTGGGTATTCTGTCGGTCTTCTTGGTTTCATTCGCGAACTTCTCTTCCATCGGTATCGTAGCCGGTGCGATTAAAGGCCTGAATGAGCATCAAGGTAATGTGGTTTCTCGCTTTGGTCTGAAACTGCTGTACGGCTCTACACTGGTCAGCGTGCTGTCCGCTTCGATCGCGGGTCTGGTACTCTAATCACCAGAAAACAATCACGAAAAAGGCGCTACGGCGCCTTTTTTTATGTCTGCAATTTCAACTCGCAGAATTCCCCAAAGTCATTGGCGTTGCAGCAAGGCAGCAAGCGAGCAAGTCCCGATGAGCTGACTCCAGTCAGTGATTCGGGTGCGCGAGTACCGCTAACACCGCTGCAATTTCAACACGCAGAATTCCCCAAAGTCATTGGCGCTGCAGCAAGGCAGCAAGCGAGCAAGTCCCGATGAGCTGACTCCAGTCAGTGACTCGGGCGCGCGAGTACCGCTAACACCGCTGCAGCGTCAAGGACAAAGGGGAATTACCAATCAATACCTTTCTGCGCCTTAATCCCAGCATCAAAAGCATGCTTAACTGGCCGTAACTCGCTAACGGTATCTGCCAGGGCGATGAGATCACGATGGCACGCCCGCCCGGTGATGATGACACTTTGGTTCTTGGGCCGATCTTTTAGCGCGGTAATGATTTCATCTAACGCCAAGTAGCCGTAGGTGACCATATAAGTCAATTCATCCAGAATCACGAGCTGGTAAGACGGGTCGGATAACATGCGACAGCCTTGTTGCCATACTTTCTTTGCTGTTTGGGTATCGGCGGCTTTGTCTTGTGTATCCCAGGTGAAGCCGGTCTTCATAATATGAAACTCAACTCCATTGCGGCTGAGCAGGTTATATTCGCCGTTTTCCCATGTTCCTTTAATAAACTGAACCACCCCAACTTGCCGACCATGACCGACAGCTCTTGTTGCTGTACCAAAAGCTGCCGTGCTTTTTCCTTTACCATTGCCAGTAAATACAATGATGATGCCACCGGTTTTGGTGGCATCTGCAACGCGCGTCTCAACTTGTTCCTTTAGATGTTGTTGCCGCTGCTGATACCGTTCTTCACTCATAGTGATATCCTCGCGCAAGATCTATTGATTACAGCCAGCACATGCCTTCATCTGAATCTGGTCAAAGAATGAATTACCTTTGTCATCAAGCAAAATAAAGGCTGGGAAATTCTCAACGTCCATTTTCCATACCGCTTCCATTCCCAGTTCTGGGAACTCGATACATTCCAGACTTTTGATATATTCCTGCGCCAAAATAGCCGCAGAACCGCCGATGCTGCCTAAATAGAATCCACCGTGTTTCTGACAGGCTTCGGTGACCTGCTGGCTACGATTACCTTTTGCCAACATCACTAAACTGCCGCCATGGGATTGGAAAAGGTCAACATACAGATCCATACGCCCTCCAGTTGTTGGCCCCATTGAACCGGAAATAAACTCTTCTGGCTTTTTCGCTGGCCCCGCGTAATAGACCGGGTGATCTTTCATGTACTGCGGTAATTCCTCCCCCTGCTCCAGCCGCTCTTTTAATTTGGCGTGGACAATATCGCGAGCCACAATCAATGAACCATTAAGTGATACGCGGGTAGAAACAGGGTAACGAGAAAGCTGTCGACGAATTTCATCCATCGGTTGGTTAAGGTCGATATTAACCACCGTTCTTTCGTGATTAACTCGCATACTTTCGGGGATATATTGCTCAGGATGCCGCTCTAATTTCTCTAGCCATATCCCTTCTTTGTTTATTTTTGCTTTAATATTTCGGTCAGATGAACATGAAATTGCCATGCCTATCGGGCAGGAACCGCCATGGCGCGGTAAACGAATAACCCGAATATCATGAGCAAAATACTTTCCGCCAAACTGGGCACCTAAGCCAAACTCACGCGAGGCTTGAAGTAACTCGTGTTCCAGTTCAATGTCGCGGAAAGCTTGCCCATATTGGTTACCTTCGGTGGGCAGATTGTCATAATATTTCGTCGAAGCCAGCTTCGCCGTCTTTAACGTCAATTCAGCCGATGTTCCGCCAATTACAAATGCAATATGGTAAGGGGGGCATGCGGCGGTTCCTAACCCTCTCATTTTCTCAATTAAAAAAGCTTTTAGCTTTTTCGGTTCCAACAGCGCTTTTGTCTCTTGATACAGCGCGGCTTTATTTGCTGAACCGCCCCCTTTATTGACAAACAGGAAGGAATATTGCACTCCAGGGGTAGAGAAAATATCAATTTGCGCTGGCAGGTTAGTTCCCGTATTCACTTCGGTATACATGTCCAGAGCAGCATTTTGCGAATGACGCAAATTATCGTCGCGGAAGGTGTTATAGATACCACGGGATAATGCTTGCGCATCATCGATATCCGTCCAAACGCGCTGGCCCTTTTTGGCAATAATAGTGGATGTGCCGGTATCTTGGCAGTTGGGTAAAATACCTTTAGCTGAAATTTCTGAGTTTCGTAATAGTTGGAGCGCAACATATTTGTCATTTTCGCTTGCTTGCGGGTCATGTAAAATAGCCGCAACTTGCTGTTGATGTGCTGGGCGCAGGAAAAACGAGGCATCATGGAAAGCTTGCTGAGATACCAATGTTAGGGCTTCAGGTTCAATTTTTAATATTTCTTTCCCATCAATTTCAATGGTAGAAACATACTTATTTGTTAATAAGTAATAATCTGTTTCATCTTCAGAAAGAGGGAATAGCTCTTGGTAAAAAAACTCTTTTTTATACATTATTTCCACTCTATTAGCCAAAAGGTAAATAGCAGGCAGAACTCACTAAACATTTATATTAAAAAATGGGTTAAGGGATAATATTTCCACATGCTATATGCATTACGCCACCATTATTGATAGGATAAAATAAAAAGCAATTGTTCTATCTGCAACACATAGTGCTGATTGGTGAATAAGTATCTATAAAGGTACAAATTATATATATTCTTTTGAAATTCAGTTAACCCATGTCCTTTTTAGTTCTTCTTCTTTGGATTTTCCATGGACCCAGCGGCTAAATTTTTGCAAACTCCTTAATCCTCTCTTACCGTCTTTATAAGTCAGAACAAAATGGTTGCCCGTGCTCATTGGCAAGTCGCAAGGAATAACCATATCGCCATTTTCTAAATCTTTATGAATGGCAAAACGCGGTAATAACGCCACCCCAAGATTAGAGCGCACAGCTGAGATCAACATTGATAAAAGATCAAAACGTGGCCCCATGCGTACCTGTGGATTATTGACTCCCGAAAGTGCAAACCAATCATACCAAGAGTCTAAACGGGTCGTCTGATGCAGCAATGTGAACTCATCCATTAATTGTTCCGCACGCATCACCTTTTTGTCATCACGCCACAACATACGGCTGCATACAGGCACCAGTTCTTCTTCAAATAGATGCTCATTTTCAGCCCAAGGGCTGCTGAAATCTTCACGCATAATCGCCGCATCATATTTCAGATTCAAAAAATCAGCGGGGGTAGTGAGTGCAATTAAATTAAGGACAATTTCTGGATGATTCTCGTGAAAATCACTGAGATTTGGAATAAGCCAATGTGTACTAAATGTTGGTGTCACCGCCAATTCCAACACTTGCTGAGTAGACTGATAGGACATAATACTTTGTGTATCTCGCTCCAATTGTTCCAAGGTGTCTCTGACTAAACCTAGATAATAGCGCCCGGCGTCATTGAGAAAAATCCGCTTACGTACATGATGAAACAATGAAACATTAAGTAACTCTTCCAGTGCCGTGATCTGGCGGAAAACGGCACTTTGTGTCAACGCCAGCTTCTCTGCGGCTCGCGTATAGCTTTCATATTGAGCAACTGCTTCAAATGTGACTAATAAGTCTGTTTTAGGAATTTTGCACCGCATTGTAACTCACCCATTATTTCATAAAACCATTGATTAGATAGCCTGCTATGCCTAGATATTTATATTAGATATTTAATGCTGATAGAAAGTTACTGCTGGATTTTATTTGGTTTTTAACATACACAAATTTATTTATATAAACACAGCCCTCGGCTGTTTTTGTGATAGCCCTCATAATTATCAATAACAAATGTAATATTGAAGTTAAAAAAACAAAGTAATGAATAAAAACATAATTAATGACAATGCAAAAAATTTAAATAATAAATTTCAAATAAAAATTAAATGTCATATATTCTGAAGAGTTCATTCCAAAAAATGATTAAATAATGAGAGCATGGTCAAGTAACTTATTTTTCTGTTCATGGATAATGAGGCCGCACTTAAATCATATTTTATTTTTACATGCTATTTTTTGATGATTAATTTTAAAAAATTTTATGCCTTCTCTGTTATATAAAGGTTGCTCTAATGAGTATAGGAAAAGTGTTATTAGTAGGAGCGGGGCCAGGGGATGCATCATTAATCACCGTAAAAGGGCTACTTGCTATCCGTGAAGCCCAAGTTATCGTTCATGACCGTTTAGTTAATCTTGAGCTCATTGCTCAAGCACCCGCAAATTGCCAAATTATTAATGTCGGAAAAAACTCAAATCACCATCCAGTTCCGCAAGAACATATCAATCAAATTCTCATTGATCACGCTTTAGCCGGTAAAAATGTCGTGCGCCTTAAAGGGGGGGATCCCTATGTATTTGGCCGTGGGGGAGAAGAAGCTGAATGCCTGGCACAGCACAATATCCCGTTTGAAATCGTGCCGGGCATTAGCTCTTCCATCGGCGGATTAGCCTACGCGGGGATCCCGGTCACACACCGTCATTTTGCTTCCAGTTTTCATGTTGTCACTGGACATATGTGTCAGGGAAATGAACCACAGAATTGGAATGCACTGGCACAGTTAGATGGCACGCTGATCGTGCTGATGGGAATGAGCCGACAAGAAGAGATTTGCCAGCGACTGATTAAGGGGGGCAAGTCACCCGATACACCTGCCGCGGCAGTGATGTATGCCAGTCAGCAACAACAGGAAATGGCTAAAGGAACACTTAGCACGCTAAAAGATGAAATTGCGCGGAAAAAGATCCATGCTCCGGCGCTGCTGGTCATTGGAAATGTGGTTAATCTTAGTGATGTACTGGCTTTTACCTCTCATCCAATCGATATCAATCATGAGCCACTGTTGCAGGCAATATAATGTATTGTCTACAAAAGGATTTTTATTATCGGGATGCTGCTCATGGCTGAAGCCTACTGCCCTGCTTCCTGCGGTGAATTGCTCCAGGGATGGATTATGGGTGGAGAAAAGCTTATCTCCTGCCCAATAAATTGGTATAGCAAAGTGTCGGTTACCCAAGGAAAACCCGGCCGATGTGAGCGACCACGCATGCGCCAAATGGTTAAGCAAGTGTTAGTGCATTTTGGCCAATCACCGCGACTTGCCAACAATATTTGCATCGAATTTGAATCGACCATCCCTGTGGCAAAAGGGCTCGCCAGCAGTACCGCAGATATTGCCGCCGCCGCTGTTGCCACCACCCGGTTACTGGGACAATCACTGAGTGATGAATCACTGGCTAAACTCTGTGTGGCAATTGAGCCCACCGACAGCACCATATTTAAAGATCTCACCCTTTTTGATCACCAGACGGCACGAACTCGTCAGCCATTTCCCTGGCTGCCTGACATCGACATTTTGCTATTGGAGAGCCCACAGACATTACTGACAGAAGAATTCCATCAGAGAAACCACCATTCATCTCTGCTGAAACAAGCCCCCAATTTGGCTAAAGCGCTGCAACAGTTCCAGTTAGCGCATGAAAAACAGTGTTGTCATAAGCTTGGTGAAGCAACCACACTCAGTGCTATTGCCAGCCAGTCGGTGCTACCGAAGCCCAAGTTTCGTCAATTATTAGATCTTGTCGAGCACAGTGGTATATATGGTTTGAATGTTGCCCATAGTGGCAGCGTTATTGGGCTGCTATTTAACCATCGACAACATGATATTGAGTGTCTTCTCAGTGTGCTACAGCAAAAACAGTTAATTAAATATTATCCGCAGACACATTTAGTCAAGATGGTTGCTGGTGGAGTACGTTAATCAATGTAAGAAAAGAGTCACTATATCTTATAGTGGCTAATGTGACCTTTAGGATGAATAAGCACCATTTCATATTTAATGCAGCAAAATCAAAATATGAACCTCATCACAGTATGGGAATAAAAGGATAATCAAACATTGGTCACAGTTTCTCCATAAATATTATCTATTTTAAAAATAACATTCATACAATATCATTAACAAAATAAGATTACTTATTTTATAACCTTGATTTTATTAGATTAAAAAACAATATTAGTGAGAATAAAAATAAAAAAAGTCACTTTTAATTTTTTATCAAGACCTCCTGATAATAAATCAATTGTACTTTATTTATCTGAGAAGCACATTAAGCAGCAATAAAAACCCTAACAGAGAATGATAATTTTTTTGGCCAGAGGGAATGAAGCTCGTTATTAAAAAATAAAAATCACTCAGAAATAAAATAGTTTCGCGTAGGAAGTTAAATGCTTATTTGACTTCCCACCTACCAAAAAAAATATATGGAACGTAATCTACATAGAGGGCTTAACATGCAAAACCCAACAATTGTTATTGGCGTCATTGGTGCTGATTGCCATGCTGTTGGTAATAAAGTGCTAGACCGAGTATTTACCATGCACAATTTTAACGTAATTAACCTCGGTGTGATGGTGAGTCAAGATGAATATATTGATGCCGCCATTGAAACCGGTGCTCAGGCCATTGTCATTTCCTCTATTTATGGACATGGTGAAGTCGACTGTATTGGCATGCGCGAGAACTGCGTTGAACGCGGAATAGGTGAAATATTGCTCTACGTCGGCGGGAATCTGGTTATTGGTAAACATGATTTTTCAGAGATTGAAACCAAATTTAAAGCGATGGGTTTCAACCGTGTCTTCGCACCAGACACGGATCTGGAATTAGTTTGTTCCCTTATGAAGCGCGATATTGACCATGTGATACAAACAGAGGAAACAGCTGAGGGCATGCAATGATCAGCGTTTCTATCGATATTGGCTCCACTTGGACCAAAGGAGCAGTGTTCGAGGTTGGGGATAATGACCAGATTGAAGTGAAAAACTATGCATTATCCCCCACGACACCACAACATTTAGCCGATGGGTTCTTTTCAGTCTTGAATAAGATCCTGAATGTGAGTGATGCCCGACCACTGTTGGCCTCTGGGAAGGTCAAAATTGATTACTCCTCTTCGGCTAAAGGGGGGCTTTCTGTTGCGGCTATCGGGTTGGTGCCCAATATTACCCTCGAGTCTGCCAAAGTTGCGGCGCACTCTGCCGGGGCCAAAGTGTCACAACATTTCTCCTATAACTTGAATAAATCAGATGTCCGGGCTTTGGAAACATCACCGCCAGATATCCTGCTATTTACCGGCGGTACTGATGGTGGCGACTGCAATCACGGCTTATTGAACGCCAAATTATTGGCTCAATCGGACCTTGAATGCGCCATTATTTATGCCGGAAATCGTGACCTGGATGATGATGTACAGGAGATCCTCGCTAATAAAGATTTAACCATTGTCGATAATGTTCTGCCCAATCTTGATAGCCCTAACCCTTATGGCGCGCGTAAAGCTATTTGTGACATTTTTCTGCACAAAATTGTGAAAGGGAAAGGTTTAGACGTCATCGTCAATCAAACCGGTGAAGAACCATTACCAACTCCTTATTCAGTCTTTGAATTAGTTCAGCAAATTCGCCTGCATGTCCCCGAGTGGGAAACATTTATGCTGATTGATATGGGAGGGGCAACGACAGATATTTATTCCTCCTATAACAATCACTTAATGCCTGACACCGTCATGCATGGCATCCCAGAACCGCTGATTAAGCGCACCGTAGAAGGCGATTTGGGCATGCGGGTTTCGGCCCTTAATGCAGGCGAAACCGGCATGCCAATGATTGAGCACTATTTCGCCCATCAACAGAGCAAAATTGCCGCTTTTCATGCCTATTTAAAACATATCACTGCACATCCAGGTTATTTACCGCGCACCGATGAAGAGTGCGTGTTTGACCAATTGCTGGCGGGGATTTGTGTCGGATATGCCTCTGAGCGCCATGCGGGCACCAAAACACAGGTCTGTACCTGTACTGGCAATGTTGACCTGCAACTTGGCCGTGATTTAAGTCTCGTGAAGAAAGTCATTGGCACCGGAGGATGGCTCTCCAGAGCAGAGTCATTCGATATCCATAACTGGCTGAAATATCGTGATTTTGATGATAAAGGCAAGCAAGTGCTGCTCCCCAACCAGTTTGAATATTACAGAGATACACAAGGTTTACTTCCCCTGCTCGCTAATGTCGCTCGTCGCTTTCCTAAAGCTGCCGCCCAGACTGGCGTTCGAATTTTGAACAAGTGAAAATTGGAGTCATGATGGAACTTCGAAACAAAAAAATATCTTTAGACGACTTTATGTCTGAGCGCTTTCAAGTATTAAAAACTTGGCACACCGGCAAGGATGTTGAGAATTTTGAGGATGGAGTCAAATACCAGCAAAGCATTCCTGAGGCAAAAAACTTTGCCCGGGCCCTGTTTGAAGCCGACCGCCAAGGGATCACGCTGAGCCAACCTCGTGCGGGAGTGGCCTTAATCGAAGAACATATCGAGCTATTAAAAACACTCCAAAAAGACTGCGATCTGTTACCGACCACCATCGATGCTTATACCCGCCTCAATCGCTATGAAGAGGCAGCGGTTGGTATCCAAAAATCTATCGAAGCGGGCACATCCAAGCTCAATGGGTTACCCGTGGTTAATCATGGCGTCACCGCCTGTCGCCGTATTACCGAAACTTTATCTAAACCACTGCAAATTCGCCACGGCACCCCCGATGCCCGCTTATTGGCCGAAATTGCCATGGCTAGCGGATTTACCAGCTATGAAGGTGGCGGTATCTCTTACAACATCCCCTATGCAAAACGTGTGACGCTGGAGAAATCCATTCGCGATTGGCAGTACTGTGACCGTTTGATTGGCGTATATGAAGAGCACGGAATTCGTATCAATCGCGAACCCTTTGGCCCATTAACCGGTACCTTGATCCCGCCTTTTGTTTCCCATGCCGTGGCCATTATTGAGGGGTTATTGGCTTTGGAGCAGGGCGTGAAATCAATCACCGTCGGTTACGGCCAAGTGGGTAATGTGGTGCAAGATATTGCAGCTATCCGCTCTCTGCGCGAGTTAGCTGATGAATATTTCCATGCCAATGGCTATGAAAATTATGAGCTTAGCACGGTATTCCACCAGTGGATGGGGGGCTTCCCAGAGGACGAATCTCGTGCATTTGCGGTTATCTCTTGGGGAGCCGCTGTCGCAGGGATGGCCGGGGCTACCAAAGTTATCACCAAGAGCCCACATGAAGCCTATGGTATTCCAACAGCCGAGGCTAATGGTCAAGGTTTGAGAGCATCAAACCAAATGCTGAATATGGTGCGTGACCAAAAATTCCCGCCTTGTGTCGAAGTTGACCGCGAAATTGAGCTGATTAAACGTGAAGTCCGCGCGGTGATGAACAAAGTGCTGGAGCTGGGCCAGGGCGATATTGCTATCGGCACTGTCCGAGCCTTTGAAGCCGGTGTTCTTGATGTGCCTTTTGCGCCCGCGACCTGTAACTCCGGCAAGATGATGCCAATCCGTGATAACCACGGCGCTATCCGCGTGTTTGATCCCGGTTCCGTTCCACTGCCTAAAGATGTTTTGGCGCTCCACCATGATTTTGTTGCTGAGAGAGCCAAAGAAGAAGGCCGTACCCCGTCATTCCAAATGATTATTGACGATATTAACGCCGTATCCCACAGCAAATTAATAGGAAGACCATAATGAAAATCAAACAAGTACTGTTCACTGCCGGTAATTCATCTTTCTACTTCGATGACCAGCAGGCAATAAAAAACGGCGCTAAATTGGATGGTTTTATCTATCAGGGCCAACCTGTAACTGATGGTTTCACCTCTATTCGTCAGGCTGGTGAATGTGTAAATATCCAATTAATTTTAGAGAATGGTGCCGTCGCAGTTGGCGACTGTGCAGCAGTACAATATTCCGGAGCTGGTGGCCGTGACCCTCTGTTTATTGCCGCCAACTTCGTTCCTTTCCTGGAAAAACATATCAAACCACTGCTGGAAGGGCGTGACATTAGTGAGTTTCGCCAAAATGCGCGCTTCTTTGATGAAGTGACGATTAATGGCAAGCAGCTGCACACCGCCATTCGTTATGGCCTGTCCCAAGCATTGCTGGACGCCACCGCATTAGCCACTGGCCGCTTAAAAGCGGAAGTGGTATGTGATGAGTGGCACCTGCCGCTGGTGGCCCTGCCTATCCCGCTGTTCGGGCAAAGTGGCGACGATCGCTACATCGCCGTCGATAAAATGATCCTCAAAGGTGTCGATGTCCTGCCACACGGCCTTATCAATAATGTTGATGAAAAACTGGGGCGTAATGGGGAAAAACTGCGTGATTACGTGAGCTGGCTGGCTAAACGTGTGTCTGACTTGCGGGTTGATCCCAATTACAAACCTAACTTACATATCGATGTTTACGGCACTATTGGCCTGATTTTCGATATGGACCCAATGCGGTGTGCCGAGTATATCGCCAGCTTACAGGAACAGGCCGGAGAGCTTGATTTGTATATCGAAGGGCCGGTGGATGCGGGGAATAAACCCGACCAAATTCGTCTATTGACCGAAATCACCCGTAATCTGGAAAAACTCGGTTCTTCCGTCAAAATCGTGGCCGATGAATGGTGCAATACCTACCAAGATATCATCGATTTTACTGATGCACGCAGCTGCCACATGGTGCAGATCAAAACTCCAGATCTGGGCAGTATCCACAACATTGTTGATGCCGTGCTTTACTGCAATAAAAAAGGTATGGAGGCCTATCAGGGCGGAACCTGTAACGAAACGGATATCAGCGCCCGTACCTGTGTGCATGTCGCTATTGCTTCCCGCCCAATGCGCATGCTCATCAAGCCGGGTATGGGCTTCGATGAAGGCATGAACATTGTGTTTAATGAGATGACTCGGACCATCGCACAACTGCAAGCAAAGGCGAATTAATATGTCTAAAACCTTTAAAATCCTCTCGCCAACAGCCATTCTGGGATATGGATTTCCCGAAGAGAGCTTTATGAAAGCGCTGGAGGAATCACCCGATTTAATCGCCGTTGATGCAGGTTCCTCCGATCCCGGCCCCCATTATCTGGGTTCCGGCAAACCTTTTACCGACCGGGCTGGGGTTAAACGGGATTTGCGTTACATGATAACGGCCGGTGTAAAACAAGGTATTCCTGTCGTCATAGGTACGGCAGGAGGTTCTGGCGCTGCACCACATCTGGAATGGTGTCGTCAGATCATTTTGGAAATTGCCCAAGAGGAATCACTGAGCTTTACCCTGGCGGTTATCCCAGCCGATGTGAGTAAAGAAGTGGTTCACGCTGCTCTTGATGCTGGCAAGATTCAGTCGCTGGACTTTGTGCCGGAACTCACCCATGAAGCTATTGATGCAACCACGTATATCGTGGCACAGATGGGGGTCGAGCCTTTCCAGGAGGCATTGCAAGCCGGGGCGCAAGTGGTGTTAGGCGGCCGAGCTTATGATCCTGCCTGCTTTGCCGCATTACCTATTATGAAGGGGTTCGATGAGGGTTTGGCCCTGCATTGTGGCAAGATTCTGGAGTGTGCCGCCATTGCCGCAACACCGGGATCAGGTTCCGACTGTGCCATGGGTATTCTGGATGAAACTGGCTTTACTTTGAAGACTTTCAACGAAAAGCGCCAATTTACTGAAACCTCGGCAGCAGCACATACATTGTATGAGAAATCAGATCCTTACTTCTTACCCGGCCCCGGTGGTGTATTGAATCTGACCGCTTGCCAGTTTAAGGATGCGGGTAATGGCCAAGTTCGCGTTAGCGGCTCAGTGCATGAAAACACCCCCTATGCCGTGAAGTTAGAAGGGGCTCGCCCGGTGGGTTATCGCACGCTGAGCATTGCTGGCACCCGTGACGCTATTATGATTGCGGATATTGATAATATTTTGCTCGAAGTGCGCAAAAGTGTAGAGAAAAATCTGAGTATCGCGCCTGATTCGGTGCAACTCAATTTTCATCTGTATGGCAAAAATGGCGTCATGGGGAAAATGGAGCCGGAGCCAGATACCACATCTTATGAATTGGGTATTTTGCTTGATGTTGTCGCCCCTTCTCAAGCAATGGCAGACAGTATTTGCTCCCTCGCGCGCTCGACCTTGCTTCATTATGGTTATACCGGGCGAATTGCTACTGCCGGTAATTTAGCATTCCCCTTCTCGCCTTCTGATATTCGGGCAGGTCTGGTTTATGAATTTTCTATTTATCACTTAATGGAATATACACCAGAAATTGCATTTAAGTTTAAGCTGGAAAATATCACAGCAGAAGGAGTGATGGCATGAAAATGTCTATTATAGAATTGGCTCATGTCGTCAGATCAAAAAATGCGGGGCCATATGAATTAGTGTTGGATATTTTATTCAAGAATAAAAGCATTTATTCTAACATTAAAGAATCCGGCCAATTCCAAAAAGAGTTGATAGCCAATATTTATAAAGTCGAGCCTAAATTCGTCTCGCGTATTATTTGGTTTGATCCCGCCAATGCGGTCAAAATAGTGATGCCACGCCATCTGGTGTCAGGTGCCGTAGGTGATACCGATGTCTATGGTGCTCAACAACACGCACCATTATTAAAGCTCGAGTTCAATATTTAGTTTTTAATCAGCTGTAACGATAGAAAAACATCCGAATAACCCGGTGCATTGTGCTGCCTGATGCACCGTTTTTTCTATAGAAAATAAAATACAACATCGGTGAAATTATTAAATATTTTATAAAAACAATGCCACCCTACTTATAAATGGAATCATTATGAAATCAAAGAACTTGACCACAATGATCATCTTGGGTTTGATAATAGGTATTATTGTCGGGTTTTTAATAAATTCCTTTAGCAGTCCTGACTTTGCCAAATCATACTCATCTGAAATATCCATCTTTACCGATATTTTTCTGCGTTTAATTAAAATGATTATCGCGCCATTGATTATCTCAACCTTAGTGGTCGGGATTGCCAAAATGGGTGACGCCAAAACGTTAGGGCGCGTTTTCTCCAAAACGCTGTTCCTGTTTATTTGCGCGGCATTCATTTCAATTCTGCTTGGCTTGGTGGTGGTTAACCTCCTCAGACCGGGCGATGGCATCAATTTCGTGGCAGCAAGTGCCAGTGCTGTTGACGGTATTGCTCCAGTTCCTTTCTCCGCTAAAGTGTTTATTTCGCATGCCATTCCGACCAGTATTGTTGATGCAATGGCGCGCAATGAAATCCTGCAAATTGTTGTTTTCTCTATTTTTATGGGGATTAGCCTTTCCGCTATCGGAGAGAAAGCGCAACCTATCGTTGCTGTGCTAGATTCGCTGGCGCACCTGATGTTGAAACTGACCGGTTATGTCATGTTATTTGCGCCACTGACCGTATTTGCTGCTATCTCAGCGATGATTTCTGAGCGCGGGATGGGCGTATTAGTCAGCGCCGGTATCTTTATGGGTGAATTCTATTTCACTCTGGGATTGCTGTGGCTCATTTTAATTGGCTGCTCAATTGTGCTGATTGGCCGCTGTACACTTCGATTAATAAAAGGTATCAGCGAACCAGCACTGTTAGCCTTTACCACTTCAAGTTCCGAAGCGGCTTTCCCCGGTACACTGGAGAAACTGGAGGAGTTTGGTGTTTCTAACAAAATTTCCAGTTTTGTTCTGCCTATTGGTTATTCGTTCAACCTGGTCGGCTCCATGGCATATTGCTCATTTGCCGTCATCTTTATTGCTCAAGCATGCAATATACATCTGAGTATGGGCGAACAAATCACTATGCTATTAATCCTAATGCTGACATCTAAAGGTATGGCTGGTGTTCCTCGTGCATCATTAGTGGTTATCGCCGCAACTTTGAGCCAATTTAATATTCCGGAAGCGGGTTTAATTCTATTAATGGGCGTTGACCCCTTCTTGGATATGGGCCGTTCGGCAACTAACGTAATGAGTAATGCAATTGGTGCGGCACTGGTTGGGCGTTGGGAAGGAGAACATTATGGCGAAGGTTGCCGTGGTATTGCCAAGGTGAGTGCTGAAGAAGAATTAATTGAGACAGAAACTCTGCTTGCTCAAGAGGCTTTCACTCTCGAAGCATCCGCGAAATAGCACCACAAATATATTTGCATCACGCGAGCAATATCAAAAGCCCGGGCTGAAGTCAGCTTGGGTTTTTCATTGTGTAGTATGCAATTTCTGTATTTGAGGGGAGTTACTGAGGCACTTGATATAATGGTGGGTCGTGCGGGATTACTCGTCCTACGGACTCGCCCTTCGGGTCAACGCCGCGCGTTGCTGTCTCGCTTCGCTCGGCTCGAACCTGAACGCAGGTTACTCATATCATACTGATACTCGCCCTTCGGGCCAACGCAAGCGTTGTTCAAAACTGACATGCAGTTTTGTCTCACCCACACGTTTTGTGTAGTATGTGATTCTGGTTTTGAGGGAGCTACTAAGGTATTTGATATAATGGTGGGTCGTGCGGGATTACTCGTCCTATGGACTCGCCCTTCGGGTCAACGCTACGCGTTGCTGTCTCGCTTCGCTCGGCTCGAACCTGAACGCAGGGTCTCACCCACACGTTTTGTGTAGTATGCAATTTCTGTATTTGGGGGGAGTTACTGAGGCACTTGATATAATGGTGGGTCGTGCGGGATTCGAACCTGCGACCAATTGATTAAAAGTCAACTGCTCTACCAACTGAGCTAACGACCCATTATATAACTGAGAGTAAGAGAAGTGGTGGGCGATACCAGATTCGAACTGATGACCCCCTCCGTGTAAAGGAGATGCTCTACCAACTGAGCTAATCGCCCACTTCTACTACTTTTAATACTTTAAAACCAATGAGAGATGAGTGGTGGGCGATACCAGATTCGAACTGATGACCCCCTCCGTGTAAAGGAGATGCTCTACCAACTGAGCTAATCGCCCTCATCTATCTCATTTTACTGCATAACTCTTACTACAAAACACGTCGAGATTGGTGGGCGATACCAGATTCGAACTGATGACCCCCTCCGTGTAAAGGAGATGCTCTACCAACTGAGCTAATCGCCCCGCCGTGTTGTTGGAGTCGCATTATAGGGATAGTTCGAAGTGAGTCAACGGTTTTTAAAACGAAAACAATCGTTCGCCGCAAATTTAAACAGGATGCGATATTTATCGCCGCTGTGGGCGTTTCTTTAGGCATATCTATCAGTAATCATCAATTGCATGCCGGTAACATCGTTGAGGAATTACTTCAGGGTGGTAGAATGTCGCCTACTTTTTCGAATTTAGAGCAACTGTCAGCGTCTGCTGGCCGGCGTAGCGTAATAAGGCATCGATCCCAATGAAAATCAAAACCCGTTTTGCACCCAGTCCTACCGGCTATCTTCACGTCGGTGGCGCACGAACCGCACTCTATTCCTGGTTATTCACCCGTCATTTGGGTGGTGAATTTGTTTTGCGCATTGAAGACACTGATCTTGAGCGCTCAACTCAGGAAGCTATCGACGCCATTATGGACGGTATGAACTGGCTAAATCTGGATTGGGATGAAGGCCCGTATTTCCAAACCAAACGTTTCGATCGCTATAATGCTGTTATTGACCAAATGTTGGAAAATGGCACCGCGTATAGATGCTATTGCTCTAAAGAGCGTCTGGATGAGCTGCGTGAGACTCAAATGGCGAATGGCGAAAAGCCTCGCTACGATGGTCGCTGCCGTGACAGCCAATGTACTCATGGTGCCGATGAGCCTTCAGTAGTGCGTTTTCGTAACCCGCAGGAAGGTTCTGTCATTTTCGATGATAAAATCCGTGGGCCAATTGAATTCAGCAACCAAGAGCTAGACGATTTAATTATTCGCCGTACAGATGGTTCGCCAACCTATAACTTCTGTGTGGTCATTGATGACTGGGATATGGAAATCACCCATGTCATTCGCGGTGAAGACCATATCAACAACACCCCTCGTCAAATCAATATTCTGAAAGCATTAGGCGCGCCAGTTCCTGAATATGCCCACGTTTCAATGATTCTGGGTGATGATGGCAAGAAGCTGTCTAAACGCCACGGTGCAGTCGGTGTCATGCAATATCGCGATGACGGCTATCTGCCGGAAGCTCTGCTGAACTATCTGGTGCGTTTGGGTTGGTCTCATGGTGATCAGGAAATTTTCTCCGTAGCCGAAATGACCGAGTTATTCACCCTGGATGCGGTTAGCAAATCAGCCAGTGCTTTCAATACTGAAAAACTACAGTGGCTGAATCATCACTATATCAACAGCCTGCCACCTGAACATGTTGCTGTACACCTGTCATGGCAAATTGAGCAACTGGGAATTGATACCCGCAATGGCCCTGAGTTAGCAGAGATTGTTAAACTGCTGGGTGAACGTTGCAAGACACTGAAAGAGATGGCCGAGTCTTGCCGTTACTTCTATGAAGAGTTTGACGAGTTCGATGCTGACGCAGCGAAAAAACATTTACGCCCAGTTGCACGTCAACCACTTGAAGCAGTTAGAGCTAAACTTGCAGCAATTACTGAATGGACAACTGAGAACGTCCACAACGCCATTCAGGGCACTGCAGATGAGTTAGGTGTAGGTATGGGTAAAGTTGGCATGCCGTTGCGTGTTGCTGTCACTGGAGCGGGCCAATCACCGGGTATGGATGTCACTGTCCATGCTATTGGTCAGGCGCGTTCGCTGGCTCGTATTGATAAAGCACTCGCCTTCATCAGCGAGCGCGAAGCTCAGCAATAAAATTGCCTATTTTCATGCTGGCAAGGTGGCTTATCCGAGCCACCTTTTTTATGTCTGATAACCGTCAAACTATGAATCACATCCCGTTTATTATGCTGTTTGCTCACTGATTTGGCGGCTTTTTCAGCGCTTAGCGCGAGAAATGGAATTAGCCGTTGACACTGTTTCAGTGGTTTCATATCATGCGCCCCGTTCACACAATTTATTATGTGCGCATTGGGGCTATAGCTCAGCTGGGAGAGCGCTTGCATGGCATGCAAGAGGTCGACGGTTCGATCCCGTCTAGCTCCACCAAATTTTCTGATTTGATGATCTAGTCAAGCCAGTTAAATTAGTGGCATCATAGATAAATCAGTACGAACAACCACATTTGTGGGGCTATAGCTCAGCTGGGAGAGCGCTTGCATGGCATGCAAGAGGTCGACGGTTCGATCCCGTCTAGCTCCACCACCATTTAAAAAACCGGCTTAGGCCGGTTTTTTGCTTTTCAATATTTGCCACAATCAGGCTCCAATTTTATCTTCTCTGCTGCTATCCTGTTGACTCGCCAAGCTCACTGATTAAGTGAATAGACAAGAGATAACCGAGGGAATAGCTAATGGACCCGCAGCAGCAAATCATTCAATGGCTTCATGCTGACCCTTATCGGATGCGCGCACTGTTTATTGCTCGTGAACTCGGCTTACATCAGTGGTGCCTGGCTGCAGGTTTTGTCCGTAATCTGGTGTGGGATAAACTGCATGGCTACACGTCACCCACGCCACTCAATGATATTGATTTAGTCTATTTTGATGAGGAAGATGCCAGCGAACAGCGCGATTTGCAGCTCGAGAAGCGGTTGTTTCAAACGCCACCTTTTCAGGATATGCCCTTTCCGTGGTCGGTGAAAAATCAAGCCAGGATGCACCTGCACACCGGGCGCTGGCCCTATACCAGCATGGAAGATGCCATCAGCTATTGGGTTGAAGTCGAAACCGCCATTGGTGCTAAACTCAATAATAATGGCGATATTGAATTAATTGCGCCACTCGGCCTGGATGCACTATTTGCCAAAACCATCACGCTAAATCCCAAAAACGGTGAAATTGATACCTACAACCAAAGGGTCAATAGTAAAGGTTGGCTGCAACATTGGCCGCAATTAAAGTTGGTAGTGTAGCGGTGCCAAATCATATTATTGCGTTCAAAAAAGGACCAACTGATAAGAAAGCGATAAGCAAGTGATAAGATTGCGCAAACCCTCCCCCGGAAGCTAAAGTTTAATTTTCCCTCGACGATATCTATTATTCCACCTCCGTTTTTCTAAGGAATAATGATGTCGAATACTATCTCTACCGCATCTGTGTCTGTAAGCAGCAGTAGCTCTTCGGACACCAGTAGCGCTGCACAGATTAAATCTCTTAATCAAGAGATCCAAAAACTCACTGAAAAATTAAGCACCTTAAAAGATTCGGGTTTGACTGCTGATGAGCTACAAAAACAGCAGCAACAAATTCAGAGTCAAATTGCAGCACTGCAAGCTCAAGTCGCTCGTATTGAAGCAAAAGAGGCCGAAAAAACTAAAGAGGGTGATAATAATACCGTGAGTGCGAATGCACCGACCGGTGATGGGGTAAACCGCCCTTCAGCCCAGAACCAGATTGACGTTTATATTTAATGAGGTTTTACCCTACAAGCAAGACAATGGCGATGAACAGAGTGCCGCCCATCGCCATATTTTAGAGTACTGGATTAACTGCGCTTGAGTGGTTTGACCAAACTATCCAACCCTTCAATCTTAATTGCCAGTGTCATCTCCATTAACATGCCCAACTTGCCCTGCGGAAACTCCCCTTTACGGGCGAACCACAGCAGATACTCTTCAGGCAAATCAATTAATACCCGCCCTTGATATTTACCGAAGGGCATCCGGGTATTGGCAATCTCAAGCAAATTTTCTTTTTCCATACCACTCGCCCTCAGGATTGTAATTATTCGCCTAATAAACGGATCATTTCAGCTTCATCAATCACGGTAATCCCAAGTTCCTGCGCTTTAACCAATTTTGATCCCGCAGCTTCACCGGCGATCACCAGATCGGTCTTTTTCGAGACGCTACCACTCACTTTAGCGCCCAAAGCCGTCAGACGATCTTTGGCTTCGTCGCGTGAGAGAATAGTGAGCGAGCCGGTCAGCACCACGGTTTTACCGGCGAATGGGCTGTCTATCTCTTCGGCAATGATTTGCTGCGGCTCAGGCCAACTGATCACTTTTTCGAGCGCGTCGATCACCTTCTGATTATGTTCTTCACTCAGGAAGTTAAGCACGTGTTTAGCCACCACCTCACCGACATCCGGCACACTTTTTAATGCTTCGATATCTGCCGCCCGAAGATTATCCAGATTACGGAAATGAGCGGCCAAATTGGCGGCGGTGGCCTCACCGACTTCGCGAATTCCCAACGCATAGAGGAAGCGCGCAAAAGTGGTCTGCTTCGCCTTCTCCAACGCCACAATCAGATTTTGTGCGGATTTTGGCCCCATCCGATCAAGACCGGTTAATTTGCCCGCAGTCAAAGTGAATAAATCTGCCGGGTTCTCGACATACTGTTTTTCCACCAGTTGCTCGATAATTTTGTCGCCCATACCGTCCACATCCAACGCCCGACGTGAGACAAAGTGCTTCAGCGCTTCTTTACGTTGCGCTGCACAGAATAAGCCACCGGTACAGCGAGCAACCGCCTCACCCTCAACCCGCTCGATATCAGAGCCGCATACCGGGCAATGTTCGGGGAAAGTAATCTCTTTGGCATCCTGAGGGCGCTGTTCCAGCACTACACCCACCACTTGTGGAATAACATCACCGGCCCGGCGGACAATCACGGTATCGCCAATACGCAAGCCAAGACGCTCAATTTCATCGGCATTATGTAGCGTCGCATTGCTGACAATCACGCCAGCAACCTGTACCGGTTCCAGACGAGCCACTGGGGTAATAGCGCCGGTGCGCCCTACCTGAAACTCCACTTCACGAACTTGCGTTATCTGCTCTTGTGCCGGGAATTTAAATGCCGTTGCCCAGCGCGGTGCGCGGGCCACAAAGCCCAGTTGCTCTTGCAAATCGAGAGAATCAACCTTGATAACCACACCATCAATATCAAAACCTAAACTGGCGCGGTCTTGTTCAACTTGGCGATAAAAAGCAATAACCTGGTCACTGCCAGTGCACAATTTGACTCTATTGCTGACCGGCAAGCCCCAGGCTTTGAATTGCATCAACCGCTGAATATGGCTGCGCGGCAGCTCGCCACCATCCAATAAACCCACACCGTAGCAGAAGAAAGTTAATGGCCGTTTAGCAGTGATTCGCGGGTCAAGCTGGCGCAACGAGCCCGCCGCCGCATTGCGTGGATTGGCAAAAACTTTGCCCCCTTTGCGACGCGCCTCTTCGTTAAGTTGCTCAAACCCAGCCTGTGGCATAAACACTTCACCACGCACTTCGACTCGCCGTGGGATGTTATCTCCATGCAAGCGCAGGGGAATAGCACGAATAGTGCGCACATTGACGGTAATATTCTCCCCGGTGGTGCCATCACCACGAGTCGCTGCCCTGACCAGTTCGCCCTCTTCATACAATAAACTGACCGCCAAACCATCGAGCTTCAGTTCACAACAAAATGTCAGGGGTTCTGCGGTTTTCAGCCGGTCATGCACCCGTTTGTCGAATGCCAGATAACTCTCTTCATCGAAGACGTTATCAAGAGACAGCATCGGGACTTCATGTTTAACCTGGTCAAAGGCATCAAGTGGCGCAGCCCCAACCCGTTGCGTCGGAGAATCATTGGTGATCAGCTCAGGATGTTGTGCTTCCAAATCACGCAATTGCTGCATCAGGCGGTCATATTCAGCATCAGGGATCTCTGGTGCATCCAACACATGGTATTGATGTTCATGATGGCGCAATGAGGTTCTTAGTTGATTAATTTGCTGAATTATCGATTCCATGGCTCACCATCAAAGATAAAAAACCCCCGGCATGCGGGGGTTCGGGTTAATTCGATTCATTGCGGGGCAACGTTATCAGGCGCTTGCGTTTGCATCCAACACTTCGCGGATGCGGGCCTTATACGTTTCCAGCTTTTGCGGGGTCATCATGCGGCGTTCATCATCCAACACCACACCGCCAACATCATCGGCAATACGCTGGGCTGATTGTAGCATTAGCTTGAAGTTCTGATTAGCATCGCCATAAGACGGCACCATCATAAACATTGATACACCCGGCGTTGAGAAATCAGACATGGTATCGGGATCAAAAGAACCCGGTTTTACCATATTCGCCAAACTGAACAATACTGGGCCGCTGCCTGCCGGGCTAAGGTGACGATGGAAAATACCCATTTCACCGAATTGGAAACCAGACTGAAGCACACTCTGTAGTAGCAATTCGCCACCCAGAGCACCGCCGTGATGCGCGGCTACATGCAGCACTAAAACAGTCTCTTTCAGTTTTTGCGGTTTCACCTCTGGAGCAGGAACAGCTGGCTCTGGTTGCGATTCCACATGTTGTGGCGCGACCCGAGGTGCATGTTCCGCCACATGCTGCGGTTCTGCGTGTCGCGGTTGTGAATAAGGTTCTTCAACCGAACCAAGCAAAGGATCACGCTGTGATTCATGCGGTGGTTGCTCAGCAGATAGCCCACCCAATAGCGGGTCGTCATATTCTGTCTGCACTGAAGCAAAAGGTTTTTGACGAGGTTCCGCCTTAACCTGTGCCGGTTTAGTTTCAGTATGCTGAATAACCGGCATGTCTTCATCGTCATCATCAATGTGACTAAACGAAGGCTTCTCTTGTGGATGAGCAGTGCGGACGCGCACTTCTCCTACCCCTTCATCAAGACTCTCAATCGGGGTTTCAACACGTTCTTGTTTCAGACGTTTAACTGGGCGATCGCGAAAAAGTGATGAGCGTTCTTTACGGCTGGTCCATAAACCATGCAATAACAACGCTATTATGGCGATCGCGCCAACAACGATTAATATCAGACGCAAATCCTGCATCATTACTATCTCTGTTGTTCCAATACATTGCCACCGCGGCAAACATTCACCCTTTAACTCTATTTCCCAACGAACACAAGTGCAAGTCCGTGCTCAATTTTCTTCGAAGAAAGATGATTATGCTAGATGTTTTGCTTATTTTTTGTACAAAACGTGACTATGCAGTGGGAAATCATACCGATATGATACATGAGTCAATAAGCTAACAGAGAACTCAATGGCATGGCGTATACGCAAAAAGCGGTAAAAAAGGTCAGTGGTATCCATTATTTTGCTCAAGGATGGCAGTTAATTTCCCGTCCGGGCATCCGGCGATTCGTGATTCTACCCTTACTGGTGAATATTCTGCTGATGGGAGGCGCTTTCTGGTGGTTATTCAACCGGATAGGTGACTGGGTTCCGCAACTAATGAGCCATGTTCCTGACTGGTTACAATGGCTAAGTTATTTACTGTGGCCGGTAATGGTCATTTCGGTGCTGCTGGTATTCAGTTACCTGTTCAGCACCCTTGCCAATTTCATCGCCGCCCCGTTTAACGGTTTGTTGGCCGAACAATTGGAGGCCAGTCTGACCGGAAAGCCCCTACCGGATACCGGCATCATGGGCATCGTGAAAGATTTGCCGCGCATTATGGCGCGTGAATGGCGAAAATTAGCTTATTACTTGCCACGGGCACTGGTGCTGTTGCTGTTATATCTGATCCCGGGGATTGGCCAAACACTGGCTCCTGTTCTATGGTTCCTGTTTAGTGCTTGGATGTTGTCGATTCAATATTGTGATTATCCTTTTGATAACCATAAAGTGAGCTTCCAGCACATGCGCAGTGCATTACGTCAAAATAAAGTTGATAACCTGCAATTTGGTGCGCTAGTGAGCTTATTCACTATGATCCCGTTCCTGAATCTGGTGATTATGCCAGTAGCGGTCTGCGGGGCCACGGCTATGTGGGTTGATCGCTACCGCGACCAGTTTATTCAACCGCCGCGCTAATTTTCTGTGGGCGTGCTGGTCACGCCCTTGTTATTGGGATTAAAACTTATTTCCTAATAACATATCGATATACCAATTACTTACTTCCATAGCCATACTGTTAGCGTATGCTTTGAACGTTTCCTACATTTTCATAGAGTTAAAGGACGGGCTATGAGCAAGATATATGAAGACAACTCTTTAACAATCGGCCATACGCCGTTGGTTCGTCTGAACCGTATCGGTAACGGACGCATTTTGGCGAAGGTTGAATCACGCAATCCAAGTTTCAGCGTTAAATGCCGTATCGGTGCCAATATGATTTGGGATGCCGAAAACAAAGGCATTCTGACCGAAGGCAAAGAATTGGTAGAACCGACCAGTGGTAATACCGGCGTTGCTCTGGCATTTGTTGCCGCAGCGCGTGGTTATAAATTAACACTGACCATGCCTGAAACCATGAGCATTGAGCGCCGTAAGTTATTAAAAGCGCTGGGTGCCAATCTGGTGCTGACTGAAGGTGCCAAAGGGATGAAAGGGGCGATCGCCAAAGCTGAAGAGATCCAAGCTACCGATCCAGACCGCTATATTATTTTGCAGCAGTTCAGTAACCCGGCCAACCCGGAAATTCACGAGAAAACCACCGGCCCAGAGATTTGGGAAGATACTGATGGTGAAGTGGATGTCTTTATTGCCGGGGTGGGTACTGGCGGTACGCTGACTGGCGTCAGCCGCTACATCAAAAACACCAAAGGCAAAGCAATTACCACGGTAGCTGTTGAACCAACCGACTCACCAGTTATCACGCAAGCATTGGCTGGCCAAGAGATCAAACCGGGCCCACATAAAATTCAGGGGATTGGTGCGGGCTTCATTCCCGGCAACCTCGACCTGAGTTTGGTTGACCGTGTGGCTTTAGTGACCAATGACGAAGCTATCTCTATGGCTCGTCGTTTGATGGATGAAGAAGGTATTTTGGCCGGTATTTCCTCCGGTGCAGCCGTGGCTGCTGCGGTTAAGCTTTCTGAAGAAGATGGCTTTACTGACAAAACAATTGTGGTTATTCTTCCCTCCTCGGGTGAGCGTTACTTAAGCACAGCATTGTTTGCAGATTTGTTCACTGAGCAAGAACTGCAACAGTAGTGATGCTGTCGCACTAAATGCTAAAAAAGCACCCGCATGGGTGCTTTTTTTGTGGCGCGCTTCAAAGTTTTTACTACATAAAGATTGATTTTACCCTCTGGGTTTAGTATTTAACCGGTCAATTATTTTGATACGCGAAATTAATCGAGTATTGAGCGCCTCTCTGGCTGAATCGATTTATCAATTATGCAACATAACAAAAAATGTCATCACTTAACGCTGATTGAAGACATAACGCAAAGAGAGCATTATTCTTAGAAGTAGCAGTTTCGATTTTAGGCCTGAACTCAGGTTGCATCGGAAACTGTCTTTGTGACTTACCTGTAGTTGAGGCATAGTCATGCGCGAGTTGAAAGATGTCGTTATACGCGCACCAATACAGGCTAAAGTTTAGGTTTTACACTAAACTTTAGCTCCACAACATAAATCCAATAAGTTGGGGAAATACAATGTTCCAGCAAGAAGTTACTATTACTGCACCAAACGGTCTTCATACCCGCCCTGCTGCCCAGTTCGTAAAAGAAGCAAAAGGCTTTGCGTCTGAAATTACTGTGATCTCTAACGGTAAAAGCGCCAGCGCTAAGAGCCTGTTCAAACTGCAAACTCTGGGCCTGACCCAAGGTACTGTTGTTACGATCTCTGCTGAAGGCGAAGATGAGAAGAAAGCTGTTGAGCATCTGGTAAAACTGATGGCAGAGCTTGAGTAATCACGCGCGCTTTTTTAGTTAACACCAGTCAAGAGTAAGGTAGGGTTATGATTTCAGGCATTTTAGTATCACCGGGTATCGCTTTTGGTAAAGCACTTTTACTGAAAGAAGATGAGATTGTCATCAACCGGAAAAAGATCTCTGCTGACCAAGTGGAGCAGGAAGTCGAGCGTTTCAAAACTGGGCGGGCTAAAGCGGCCGAACAGTTGGAAGCGATTAAGACCAAAGCTGGCATAAGCCTGGGCGAAGAGAAAGCTGCCATCTTCGAAGGGCATATCATGCTGTTGGAAGACGAAGAGCTTGAGCAGGAAATCATAGCCCTCATCAAAGATGAGCATGCAACTGCTGATGCAGCCGCTTATTCAGTGATTGAAGGGCAAGCAAAAGCCCTGGAAGAGCTGGATGACGAATACCTGAAAGAACGTGCAGCTGACGTACGTGATATCGGTAAACGCCTGCTGAAGAACATTCTCGGTCTGACTATTGTCGATTTAGGTGCTATCCAGGATGAAGTGATTCTGGTTGCAACCGATCTGACGCCGTCAGAAACCGCGCAGCTTAATCTGGATAAAGTGTTAGGGTTCATCACCGATTTAGGTGGTCGCACTTCTCACACCTCCATTATGGCTCGTTCGTTGGAATTACCGGCTATCGTCGGCACCAGCGATGTGACCAAACAAGTCCAAAATGGCGACTATTTGATCCTCGATGCGGTAAACAACAAAGTCTATTTAAATCCGACTGCCGATGTGATTGAGCAGTTGAAAGCGGTGAATGCTCAATACATCACCGAGAAAAACGATCTGGCCAAACTGAAAGACCTGCCTGCTATTACCCTTGATGGCCATCAGGTTGAAGTGGTTGCCAACATTGGTACCGTGCGTGACATCGCCGGTGCTGAGCGTAATGGCGCTGAAGGTGTCGGTCTGTATCGTACCGAATTCCTGTTCATGGACCGCGACTCACTGCCTACTGAAGAAGAGCAGTTCCAGGCTTATAAAGCTGTTGCGGAAGCCATGGGTTCTCAGGCAGTTATTGTCCGTACCATGGACATCGGCGGTGACAAAGACCTGCCGTACATGAACTTGCCGAAAGAAGAAAACCCATTCCTGGGCTGGCGTGCAATCCGTATTGCTATGGATCGCAAAGAGATTCTGCATGCACAGCTGCGCGCGATCTTGCGTGCCTCCGCGTTTGGTAAATTGCGTATCATGTTCCCGATGATCATTTCGGTTGAAGAAGTGCGCGAGCTGAAAGCAGAACTTGAACTGCTGAAGAGCCAACTACGTGAAGAAAACAAAGCCTTCGATGAAACTATCGAGGTCGGTGTGATGGTGGAAACACCAGCGGCGGCGGTCATCGCTCGCCATTTAGCTAAAGAAGTTGACTTCTTTAGTATTGGGACAAACGATCTAACTCAGTATACTCTGGCAGTAGATCGTGGCAATGAGCTGATTTCTCATCTCTATAATCCAATGTCGCCATCGGTATTGGGCCTGATCAAACAGGTTATTGATGCATCTCACGCTGAAGGTAAGTGGACCGGTATGTGCGGTGAACTTGCTGGTGATGAACGTGCTACACTGTTGCTATTGGGCATGGGGCTGGATGAGTTCAGCATGAGTGCGATTTCGATCCCACGCATCAAGAAAATTATCCGTAATACGAATTTCGAAGATGTGAAGGTGTTGGCAGAGCAGGCATTGGCTCAACCAACAGCGAAGGAATTGATGGATTTGGTTACCACATTCATTGAAGAAAAAACGCTCTGCTAATTCCACGATACTGGAACGCTGCCCAATATAAATACTTAGGAGAAGATCATGGGTTTGTTCGATAAACTGAAATCATTGGTTTCAGATGATAAAAAAGACAGTGGTACTATTGAGATCGTAGCTCCGTTGTCTGGTGAGATCGTCAACATCGAAGATGTTCCTGATGTTGTGTTCGCAGAGAAAATCGTTGGTGATGGTATTGCTATCAAGCCTTCAGGCAATAAAATGGTTGCACCTGTTGACGGCACCATCGGTAAAATTTTCGAAACTAACCATGCTTTTTCTATCGAATCAGACAGCGGCATCGAGCTGTTCGTCCACTTCGGTATTGATACTGTTGAACTGAAAGGCGAAGGCTTCAAGCGCATCGCTGAAGAAGGGCAGCGCGTCAAGAAAGGTGATGTGGTTATTGAGTTCAATCTGGCCCTGCTGGAAGAGAAAGCCAAGTCTACCTTGACGCCGGTTGTTATCTCTAACATGGACGAGATTAAAGAGCTGATTAAACTCTCTGGTAGTGTCACTGTGGGTGAGACACCTATTATTCGTATCAAAAAGTAATTTTATACGAATGAAAAAAACGGCGCCTAAGGGCGTCGTTTTTGTTGGTCAAACATAGCATACGTTTAATCGGTGGTAGCCCAGCGCGGTATCCGCAGAGTAATCACCAACCCACCCTGCTCACCATTTCGGGCCTCAACCTGGCCGCCATGCGCCAAAACCACTTTCCGTGTAATGGCTAAGCCCAACCCGTAACCTTTGCCAGACATGGCTGACTTGACGCGCACGAAAGGGTCGAAAATACTGGATAGCTTACTTTCCTCCACGCCCGGCCCTTGGTCTGTAACCTGAATCTGGTAGCTCCGCTCACTAGGCGAAAGTGTCACGGTAACTTGCTGACCATGACGCGAGAAACGCAGCGCATTGCGGACAATATTATCAATTGCCCGCCGCATCAGCTCAGCATTGCCTTTGACGGTGTAGCCAACTTGCGGTGTGACCTGCAATAGGATCTCAACCCCCGGAACCTGTGCTTCATAACGGGCATCATTGACCACCACTTTCACTAATTCATGTAAATCAAAATACTCTTCGTCATCGGCTATACTGTGATTCTCGGCGCGAGAAAGTGCTAATAACTCACCAATCATCTTATCCAGCCGTTCCGATTCGTGCTCAATGCGCTGTAATGAGTTCTCGACGTTCACCGGGTTCTGGCGCGCCAAACCAATCGCCAATTGCAAACGCGCCAATGGCGAGCGCAACTCATGAGAGACATCATGCAGCAACTGTTCGCGGGCGCTGACCAGAGCCTCCAGCCGCTCGGCCATGGAGTCAAAATCCCGCGCCACTTCCGTCAGTTCATCATGCCGTCGGCGCATCACCGGTAACAGCCGCACCGACAAATCGCCCTGTGCTACCCGCTCGAAACCGGCACGTAGCTGGCGCATAGGTCGCGACAGGTTCCACGCCAATAATGCGCTGAAGAACAGCCCCCCCAGCACGCCCATCCAAATCATTGGAATGGGAATGTTCAGTATTTCATGGCGGCTCTCGCCACTACCGTCCTGCTGATTGACCGCCCGTAATCCATCAATATCGTAACTGATACGATAATTTTGACCCTCTGGGCCGGTGACCCACGTCGTGACTTCCCTACTGTAGAACTCGGGTTCACGGCCTCTAGGTGGCCGCGCCTTATTGGGCGGCTCTTCTGTTGCTACGGGTACCTCAGTCGCAGGCAAGACAGAGAAATAGTTTTTATCTGCCTCTGACCAATGGGTCATCATATTATTTAGCGCAGGTAAGCCGCCGGTATGGAGTATCGAGGCCGCTGACGCGACCTGCAATTTGGCGATCTGGCGCACCATCTCACGCTCTGGTGGTTCATGACGATTGCCATAGAAGGAAAATACCACCCAGAGCATCTGAGTCATTAAAATAAAGGTCAGCCAAAATCCTAATAGGATTTTCCAAAACAACCGTCCGCGCATATCTTATCGACTCCACCAATAGTTATTATCTGATGCGATAGCCAATGCTACGTACCGTTTCAATATTTAGTGTGTTGCCCGGTAAGGCCGCCAGCTTTTGTCTGATATTGCTGATATGCACATCGACACTACGGTCATAGGCTTCCCGTGGTCGTCCTAGCCCTTTATCGGACAATTCATCTTTGGTGACGACGCGTTCCGGTGAGCGCAGCAGAAGTTCCAGTAAATTAAACTCCGAAGCGGTTAAATCGAACGGTTTACCTTGCCATTCACTGCTACGGGTCGACGGGTTAAGGGTCAGGTCACCCTGAATGATGACACTGTCATTAGTGGATGACACATCAGGATGCTCGTCGAAGCGGCGTAATACTGCGCGCAGCCGTGCCACTAACTCGCGTGGATAGCAGGGTTTGGGCATGTAGTCATCTGCCCCCATCTCCAGGCCGATAACCCGGTCAATGTTGTCGCCTTTGGCTGTCAGCATAATAATAGGTAAACGGCTTTTTTTACGCACTTGCCGTAATACATCAATGCCACTCATATCAGGCAACATAATGTCGAGGATCAAGGCGGTATACTCCCCGGACAAGGCACCTTCAATACCCGCTCTGCCGGTTAATACCAGTTCGGCGTTAAACCCCTCGCCATTCAGGTATTCCCTCAACATCGTGCCCAGTTCAACATCATCATCGACTAACAAAATTTTCATCTATTCACTCTCCTGCCTGATTTTGGCTATTTTCATGCCTATTTGACTCGCGCGCAGCCGGTTTTACTCAATCCTTACATATTCTTGAGTTTCACTTAACTCACACTTATCGGGCCTTGGCGGTAAATTATCCCCCTGCATTTCGCTGCACTATTTTCTTAATTGTGGTTCAAGGATCTTTGATTGATTATGCAACAGGTTACCGGGTCGAAACGACGCCTTATCGGGCTGGCTATTGTGCTGCTGGTCGCCGGCGGTGTACTGCTCTTTAGATTGATGTCACCAGCAGATAAACCTGGGTTTATTACTGCCCCGGCAGAGATTCGCACTCTGGAGCAAACTGTACTGGCTGATGGCACCATCAAAGCACAAAAACAGGTCACGGTGGGTGCTCAGGTCTCGGGGCAAATTAAAGCCCTCCATGTCACCCTAGGACAACAGGTTGAAAAAGGCCAGTTAGTGGCTGAAATTGATGACCTTACTCAGCAAAATGCCCTAAAAGATGCGGAAGAAGCCCTAAAAAATGTGCTAGCTCAACGGGCTGCAAAAGTCGCGACGCAAAAAAATAATCAGTTAACCTACCAACGCCAGCAACAGATTCTCGCTAAAGGGCTGGGGGTTCGAGCTGATTTTGATAGTGCCAAAGCAATATTAGAGAGCACACAAGCCGAAATTAACGCGCTGGATGCACAAATTGCCCAGGCAGAAATTGCCGTCAGCACTGCCAAACTCAATCTTGGTTACACCAAAATCAACTCGCCGATTGCCGGGACAGTGGTCGCCATCCCGGTTGAAGAGGGGCAAACAGTCAATGCGGTGCAAAGTGCGCCGACAATCATTAAAGTCGCGCAGCTCGACACCATGACGGTAGAAGCACAGATTTCTGAAGCTGATGTGGTGAAAGTCAAAGCCGGGATGCCGGTTTACTTCACTATTTTAGGCGAACCCGCAGAGCGGTTCAGCGCAACACTGCGGGCGATAGAACCTGCGCCTGACTCAATCAATGATGAAACCACCACCACCTCAACATCAAGTAGCAGCTCTAGCTCTTCTACCAGTACCGCCATTTACTATAACGGCTTGTTTGATGTCGCCAACCCGCATGGAGCATTGCGTATTTCGATGACTGCGCAGGTGTATATCGTGCTGCATAAAGCCGAGGACGCCGTGGTTATCCCTGCGACCGCGCTGGAGAGTAGTAATGGGCACTATCAGGTACAAGTCGTTGATGAAAAGGGGAAAATAAGCCGTCGAGCCGTTACCGTCGGGATAAACAATAATGTCGATGCTCAGATTCTCTCTGGCGTGCAAGCCGGGGAGCAGGTCATTGTCAGTCAGGCAAATGCCGCCTCCTCCAACAGTAAGGCCCAACACATGGGGCCACCAATGGGGATGTAACTGATGCCAGATATCAACCAAAATAAGATTTTACTGCAACTCAATAACGTTAGCCGTTGGTTTAGTATTGGCGATAAAGCCACGGGTGAAGCAACCGTTCGAGTATTAAAAAATATCAATCTAACCATTCACCGTGGCGAAATGGTGGCCATCGTCGGGGCATCCGGCTCCGGTAAATCAACCCTGATGAATATTCTCGGGTGCCTGGATAAACCCAGCTCAGGTGAGTATCTGGTGGCTGGGCGTATTCCTTTGCATCTGGATAGGGATGCATTAGCTGAATTACGCCGCGAACACTTTGGTTTTATTTTTCAGCGCTACCATTTACTGAATGATTTAAATGCGCGAGAAAATGTTGAGATTCCGGCGATTTACGCGGGCATTGAGCGCGAGGAGCGGCGTCAGCGGGCAACTAACCTATTGTCACGCCTTGGGCTGGCAGACCGGCTGGATTATCGCCCAAGCCAGCTTTCTGGTGGGCAGCAGCAGCGAGTCAGTATTGCCAGAGCACTGATGAATGGCGGAGAGGTGATTCTGGCCGATGAACCTACCGGCGCACTCGATACTCATAGCGGCAATGAAGTATTAAATATTCTCAAGAACTTACATCGGCAAGGCCATACGGTCGTTATTGTCACTCATGACATGTCGATTGCTGAACATGCTCAGCGAATTATCGAACTTCGAGACGGTGAAGTCATTGCTGATAGGCAAAAGCCGCAAGTTGCATCAGCAAAAATAGAGCCGCAAGTGAGCGACCTTGAAAAAGATTCAGACATCACCAATAAAGCTCCGCTATCCCCTTGGAGAGCACAGTGTGACCGCCTGCAAGAAGCATTCAGAATGGCCTTGCTGGCAATGTCATCGCAACGTCTGCGCACCCTATTAACCATGCTGGGGATTATTATCGGCATTGCTTCTGTGGTCTCGGTGGTGGCGCTGGGCAAAGGGTCGCAACAGCAAGTTCTGGCGAACATCAGCGCCATGGGCACCAGCACATTAGAGATTTTCCCCGGTAAAGATTTCGGTGATATGCGCTCTGCGGCAATTCACACATTGCGGGCCACCGACGCCGATGCACTGGCGCAGCAAGGCTATATTCACAGCGTCACCCCGACAGTCGCCACCAGTGCCACGCTGCGCTATGGCAATAAGTCAGTGAGCGGCACGGTAAATGGGGTTGGCGAGCAATATTTTTTGGTGCGCGGTTATACCATCGACCAAGGAATGGCGTTTAACCGCACCAGTGTCAATAACCTGATGCAGGAAGCCGTGATTGATGAAAACACCCGCGATAAACTGTTCCCTAATGGCGAAACAGCGCTTGGAAAAGTCATTTTACTCGGTTCACTGCCCTGCCGAGTGATTGGTGTCGCGGCCAGAAAACAGAGTGGATTTGGCAGCGACGAGAATCTCAACGTGTGGATCCCTTATACCACCGCCATGAAACGTATGATCGGGCAGTCCTATTTGAAAAGCATCACCGTGCGCGTGAACGATGATATCGATCTGGCTAATGCCGAACAGGGGGTGAGCAAGCTGCTGACGCAACGCCACGGGACACAGGATTTTTTCGTCATGAACACCGACAGTATTCGTCAAACCATTGAGAAAACCACCTCAACGATGACATTGCTGGTATCAATGATAGCGGTTATTTCATTGGTGGTCGGTGGGATTGGGGTGATGAATATCATGTTGGTTTCAGTCACTGAGCGCACCCGAGAGATTGGCGTACGCATGGCAGTAGGGGCGCGTGCCAGCGATATTATGCAGCAATTTTTAATTGAGGCGGTGCTGGTGTGTCTACTGGGTGGGTGTCTCGGGGTGGTGTTATCTCTGGGGATTGGCTTGGTATTCAGTCAATTCAGCAGTAACTTTTCGATGGTTTACTCGGCTACATCCATTATTACGGCGTTTATCTGTTCCAGCTTGATTGGCGTGATCTTTGGTTTTTTCCCCGCCAAGCGGGCGGCAGAAATGGACCCGATCAGGGCACTAGAGCGGGAGTAGAATCAGTTATTCGATCGGCTGATATTCGACTGGCTCTCTTTACCGCGCTGCAGCTTCAAAAGAGTCGGGCCACTGGACGGCGGCCCAAACTCTCGCGCCAGTATTTTTAGTCAAAAACCCCAGTCGATAAATAGCGATCTCCGCGGTCGCATATAATCGCCACAATCACTGCGCCGGGGTTTTCAGCCGCCACTTGTAAGGCTCCGGCGACGGCTCCGCCGGAACTGACGCCACAGAAAATCCCCTCCTCCGTTGCCAGACGGCGCATGGTCTGTTCGGCGGAGAGTTGACTGATATCCAGGACGTGATCCACCAGTTCGGGGCGGAAAATTCCCGGCATATATTCTGCTGACCAACGGCGAATCCCCGGAATACTGCTACCTTCCGCCGGTTGTAGGCCAATGACCTTAACCTGTGAGTTTTGGCTTTTCAGGTACTGGCTAACACCGGTAATGGTGCCGGTGGTACCCATGCTGGAGACAAAATGGCTCACTTCACCGGCGGTTTGTTGCCAAATCTCTGGCCCGGTGCCAATGAAATGCGCATACGGATTATCGGTATTATTAAACTGATCCAGCACCTTACCTTGCCCATCAGCCTGCATCATTAATGCCTGATCGCGCGCGCCTTCCATACCTTGCTCGCGGCTGACCAAAATAAGCTCTGCTCCGTAGGCGCGCATGGCGGCCTGCCGCTCCTGACTCATGTTTTCCGGCATCAGTAATTTCAGCCGATACCCTTTCATGGCGGCGATCATCGCCAATGCAATGCCGGTATTCCCGCTGGTTGCCTCAATCAATACATCACCCGGCGCAATTTCCCCACGTAGCTCGGCCTGCTGGATCATGGCGAGTGCCGCGCGGTCTTTTACCGAACCCGCCGGATTATTACCTTCCAGTTTTACCCAAATTTGGGCATTCAGCCCTTGGCTCAAGCGCTGCAGTTTTACCAGTGGTGTATTGCCGATGCATTGTTCAAGGGTCGTCACGTTAATTACCTATTAAATACCCTTCCTCGGCGGTTTTCGCAGCCACTTCAAGGAGGGAGGGTATGATTCTGTGTCTACAAAAAGAAGAAAAACTTATCAGGCGCTTTGGGCTAAAGCAATGGGTTGCAATAATTGATCGCCAGAATATAAGCGGGCATTTAATCCGCCAACATAGTAGCGATTGCCGCGTACCGGGGCGTCAATATTGCCCTCTGGCAGCACAACACTGATCGGATCTTGATGCCAGCCAATAGGTTGCACTGTCAGTTGCCAGAAATGGCCGCGTGGGCTGACTTCCAGTACCTGAACCGGCAATGGGCAGCGGTCACTGGATTGTGTGCTGACTTCCATCTCCCAAGGGCGCAGGAATAAATCGACACTGCCCTGATGCATCGGCGCTAAATCCAGCGGCCAATGATGGGCACCGATAAACAGTTGTGAGCCACGAATTTCACCACTCAGGCGGTTAACTTCACCGAGGAATTCCAGCACAAAACGGGTGGCAGGATCACGCCACACTTCATCTGGCGTCCCGACCTGCTCAATATTGCCCTGACTCATCACCACCACGCGATCCGCCACTTCCATGGCCTCTTCCTGATCATGAGTCACAAAAACACTGGTGAATTTCAGTTCTTCGTGTAGCTGGCGCAACCAGCGGCGCAACTCTTTACGCACCTGTGCATCCAGCGCACCGAAAGGCTCATCCAGCAGCAGGATTTGCGGCTCAACCGCCAACGCGCGAGCCAAAGCAACCCGCTGTTTCTGGCCGCCAGAAAGTTGAGAGGGATAACGGTTAGCCAGATGGCCTAATTGCACCATCTCCAACAACTGCGCCACTTTCTGCTTGATCGCCGCGGCATTCGGGCGTTCGCGCCGTGGTAATACCGTCAAACCGAAGGCAATGTTATCGAACACGGTCATATGGCGGAACAGAGCATAATGCTGGAACACAAAACCGACGCGCCGATCCCGTGCATGTAGGCGGCTGACGTCAGTACCGTGAAAACTTAAGCGCCCGGCATTCTGGTTCTCTAGCCCAGCGATGATGCGCAACAGGGTTGTTTTCCCCGAACCGGATGGGCCAAGCAGAGCCACCATCTGACCAGAAGGAATATCCAGTGAGATGTTGTTCAGTACTTTGGTGCGACCAAAATACTTGCTGATATTATCAATCTCAATGCTCATGCTTTTGCTCCTGTTCGAGACGAATGACTTGACGCGCTAAGCGCCATTGCAGGCCACTTTTCAGAAAAAGGGTTACGATTGCCATCAAGGTTAATAATGCGGCGGCAGTAAATGCCCCGGCCGTGTTGTAATCCTGATGCAGCAACTCAACTTGCAGCGGTAAGGTGTAGGTCTCGCCACGAATAGAACCGGATACCACAGATACTGCGCCAAACTCGCCGATGGCACGGGCATTGGTCAACACCACGCCATACAGCAGCGCCCAGCGAATATTAGGCAGCGTCACACGACGGAACATCTGCCAGCCAGAAGCGCCGAGTAACACCGCCGCCTCATCTTCCTGACTGCCCTGACTCATCATCACCGGCACCAATTCGCGTACCACAAACGGGCAGGTGACAAAGATGGTCACTAGCACCATGCCGGGCCACGAGAACATCAATTGGATGTCGTGAGAGTCCAGCCAGCCGCCCACCATGCCGTTTGAGCCGTAAAACAGCAGGTACATCAAACCGGCCACCACTGGCGAGACAGCAAACGGGATATCAATTAACGTCATCAATAACTGGCGACCGGGGAAGACAAATCGGGTTACTAGCCAAGCCAGCACCACGCCAAACACCAGATTGACCGGGACAGTAATCAGCGCGACCAAAACCGTCAGCCAGATGGCGTGTAGCATATCGGGGTCGACTAAATTCTGAACCACCACCTCAAACCCTTTCGAAAAGGCGGTGATGAAGATCCACACCATCGGGATCACCAACAGTAAAAACGAGAACAGCGCGCCAATGGCGATTAGCGTCCATTTACCCCAGTTAATCGGCGGACGAGCCACGCCGTTAAATTCCGAGATATCAGCCATTAGTGCCCGCCTATCCGCCGACCAAAGCGGCTTTGTAAGGTGTTAATACCAAACAGCAGCACCAGTGAAACCGCCAAAATTACGGAGGCGATGGCACTGGCTGCCGGGTAATCAAATTCTTGTAAGCGGATGAAAATCATCAGCGAGGTCACTTCGGTTTTCCACGCGATATTGCCAGCAATAAAGATAACTGCGCCGAACTCACCCAGACTGCGAGTAAAGGATAATGCCGTGCCCGCTAACAATGCCGGAGCCAGTTCTGGCATCACCACTAAACGGAAACTTTGCCAGCGGCTGGCGCCCAAGGTTTCTGCCGCTTCTTCATATTCTGGCCCTAACTCTTCCAATACCGGCTGCACCGTGCGCACCACAAATGGCAAGCTGGTGAAAGCCATAGCGACGGCAATCCCAAGCCAGGTAAAGGAAACTTTGATGCCGAACTCGTTTAACCAAGCACCGTACCAGCCGGTGGTGGAGAACAGTGTTGCCAGTGTCAGCCCTGCTACCGCCGTCGGCAGCGCAAATGGCAAGTCCATCAAGCCATCCAGTAAACTGCGGCCGGGAAATTGATAGCGCGTTAAGATCCAAGCCATCAACATGCCAAATACCGCATTAAATACACTCGCCACGCCCGCAGCCAGTAAGGTCACTTTATAAGCGGCGACCACCTGAGGGTTAGTAATCACCTCCCAGTATTGCGCCCAACTCATCTGGGCGACCTGCATCACTAATGCACTGAGGGGTAATAACAAGATCAGGCAGGTGTAAAGCAGGCTGCTCCCAAGACTGAGGGTAAATCCGGGCAGAACCCGTTTACTGGATGCCGACAACATTACTGATGCCCTTCCGCTAACAATTTATCCAACTCACCACCGGTCACGAAATGGGTACTCATCACTTGTGGCCAGCTACCAAACTGCTCTTCAACACGGAATAATTTGGTTTCCGGGAATTGAGATTTAGCCGCTTCCATTGCCGCTTTGTCATAGACGCGGTAATTAAAGCTGGTGATAACCTGCTGTGCCGGAGGGCTGTAAAGGTAGGTGAGGTAAGCAATGGCGGCTTTTTCAGTGCCATTCTTCTCAACATTTTTATCCACCCAAGCCACTGGGAATTCCGCCAAGATATCGACCGGCGGAACAATCACTTCATATTTGTCACTGCCATACTCTTTGCGGATGTTGTTCACTTCAGATTCAAAACTGATCAGCACATCACCCAAACCGCGCTCAACGAAAGTGGTGGTTGCACCACGGCCGCCAGTATCAAATACCACCACGTTTTTCAGAAAACGCTTCATCCAGTCGCGGGTTTTAGCTTCATCCTGACCATTAGCTTGCTGAGTCGCACCCCACGCCGCCAGATAGGTGTAACGGCCATTACCTGAGGTTTTGGGATTCGGGAACACCAGTTTGACGTCCTCGCGCACTAAATCATCCCAACTGTGAATATTCTTAGGATTGTCTTTGCGCACCAAGAAAGCCATGGTGGAGTAGAATGGCGAGCTGTTATTTGGCAGGCGAGCTTGCCAGTCAGCCGGGATCAAATTGCCGCGGTCATGCAAAATTTGCACATCCGTCACTTGGTTGTAGGTCACCACATCCGCTTTTAGCCCCTGCAAGATAGCCAGCGCTTGCTTGGAGGAACCGGCATGGGATTGCTTGATAGTCAGTTTGTCACCGGGATTTTGTTGTTCCCATTGTTGCTGGAAACCCGGATTCAATGCGGTGAATAACTCGCGGGAGACATCATAAGAGCTATTGAGCAACTCAGTGGCAGAGACTGTTGCACTGCTGAAAATTAACGCGCTTAATAAGGCGGCACGGGTTAATCCTTTACGGGTACTTTTCGTCACTGAATTCTGTTTCATTCTGCACCTTATTCACTGAGTTTATTCACCAAGCATTTGCCATTCATTACGAATGATGAGCTGTAATATGTTCAGTGTATTTATAACTAGGTGCATACCTATAACGGTTTTATATACCGTTTAGTGATGTTCAAGTATCAAATGCTCTAAGCCAGTCACAACGCAGGTCGCCAGCGCCTTATTTTGCTGTTCCTCGCCCAGTAAAAAGCCCAGCCGACCTGCGCTGGGCAATACTCTTCGACCTATCCAACGTTATTGGCACTGCAGGCAGGCGGCAAGTGGCCCATGCAGTACCAAAAACAAAGGAGATAAAAGCTTATTTCTGTGTGACCACCGCCACGTTGTTTGAACCAATAGCGCCACTGAATGGTTTGCCATCGATGGCATCCACCATCCGTAAACCAGTTGGACGAATCCAGCGCTGCACACGGGATGGCATATCAAAGCCAATCAGTAGAATCACCACAAATGTCAGGCTAAATGAGAGCGAGCCGAGTGCGGTGCCCAGACTTAAGTGCTGAGCAATTGATGCCCCTAGAATTGGGGCCAATGCTCCACCCAGTGCGCCGACGTTGTAAGTAAAGCCCAACCCCGCCGCCCGCTGTTCAGTATCAAAATAGCCACCAAGCAGTTTTGGCAACAACCCGGCAATCCCCTGCCCTAGCATTTGTTGCAGGAACAGTAAGCCGCCGAGGAACAATATGCTGCTACCCTGAATCGCGAACAGTGGAATTATCAGTAATTGTGATATCAGCAAGCTGGTCACATAGGCCTTACGGGTGCCCAGCCAGTCGCCCAGGAAGCCCCCGACACAACAGCCGACTGCCGCACCAAAACCACTGAAGAACAACACATTGCCCACGGTATGCGGGTCGTAGCCCAAATCCATCTTCAGATAGGTGGGTAACAGTGCTTGAATCGGCCATGAATAGAGGAAGGCGCAGAACACCACCACCATCAGCATCACGCCGGTCGGCCAGCGTTCACCGCTGGTTTGAACCATAAAGTAGATGAAGATTGCGGCACAAAGAACAGCCAGGATCACCACCACGGGGGTCGATACCATGCCGGTGAAACAAGCATACAGCGAAGCCGCGGCAAAGATGGTTAAAGCAATATTCAGGTAGCTCAGATTGCTGCGATACAGAATATCCACCATATTGCGGTCTTGCGTCTGCTTAGATTGCTGCTGCTTGCTTTGAGATTTTTCCCAATCTTCAGCTTCGGGCAGATTTTTACGCAGCCACAATGCAAAGATAATGGGTAGTAATCCAATGTAGAACAGCATACGCCAACCAAAGGCTGGAACCACATAGCTATAGGCCTGAGCCGCTAATACTGCACCGATAGAGAAACCAGAAATCAGGAAGCCACTGGCTTTGTTGCGCATATTCTTAGGCCAGCTTTCCATCACGTAGGTGGAGCTGGAACCATACTCCCCCGCCATGCCAATCCCAATAACCAGTCGGGCGATAAACAGTGTGGTGTAACCCGGTGCTAAACCACAGGCCAAAGTACCAAAGGAAAACAGCACAATACTGGTGATCATCGCCAGCTTACGGCCATAACGATCCCCCATGGCCCCCAGCACCAAACCACCGAACCAGCGCGAAATAAAGGCGGCTGAAATCAGACTGGTGGCTTGAATCAGTGTCAGACCGAACTCTTGCTTAATATCAGTCAGAACCAGAGTAATAAGAACAAAGTCAAAACCGTCCAGGGCATAACCGATCCAGGCGGCAACAAATGCCTTCCATTGCGCAGGGGTCAGTTGCTTATACCAGCGCACTGGTTTGTCTCCACGAGATTTTTTATCGGTACAGGGTTGTACTGAAGTGCTCATATCGTCGCTCTCTCTCTACCACCAGCTAAGTTCACTGGCAGAAACTGTTTTCCTCGCGGCAGGTTTAACCTTAGCAACTGATTGTTTAAAAACACTTAATCTGTCACTACCAGACGGTTCTCGCCACATTTATATTTATGTGGTTTTACTCCAAATTAAACACAACAAAGGAGTAAAACTCCATTTGAGTGTATAAGATCAGCCCGCTATTTCAATCACAATGTGTCTAAAACGTGACAAAGATGGCGAAATGCTGAATAGGGTGAGACTAACAACAGGATAGGGAGGTGTTTACCACCGCGGGGAGAATATCACCGCCACGGTGGCTAAGTATTGCAGCAGGAAATGTATTACCGGTCATCCATTTTGGCTGACGGCTTGAGTGGTTTTGCGTTTAATGCTCTCTGCCTGAACCGGATCGGCTTTAACCAGCAAGGCGTAAATCAGGTCCAAAACAAATAATTGCGCGATTTTGGTACCAATAGAATCACCCTGCAACTGCCCCTGACGGTTACCATTGATCAGCACATAATCTGCCAGCTCAGTAATGGTGGAGCCCATATTGTGGGTCAAAGCTACCGTGGTGGCACCGGCCTGCTTTGCCAATTTCAATGCCTGCACTGTTTCCGCCGACGTTCCCGAATGACTGATACCAATGGCCACATCACCGGGGCGCATCAAAGAGGCTTGCATATACATAAAATGGTTATTGGTAGCCGCATCAACGCGTAATCCGATGCGCATCAATTTACCTTTGGCATCTTCCGCAGTAATACCCGATGAGCCGACACCAAAAATACAGATGCGATCCGCTGGGCGCAGCAACTTAACCACTTGCTCGACACTCTCGATAGAGAGTAAGTTGAGTGTCTCTGACAGGACGTTATTAATCGCCGACTGCAATTTACTGCCAATCGCCAGTGTATCGTCCCCCTCCTGCACATCAGCATCTAACAGACTGTTTTCACTGTTATGGCGAGTCGCCACCTCAATGGCCAAGTCCATTTTGAAATCCTGAAACCCTTTATAACCCAGCGTCCGGCAGAAACGGATAATCGTGGCCTCACCCGCTTGCGTAAGCGAGGAGAGCTCAGCAATGGAGAGTTGGGTAACATTGGCGGGCTCTGCCAAGATATAAGCGGCAATACGCTGTGCTGAGCGAGTGAGGCTATTTTGCATGGCACCCAAGGCATCAAGGATTTTACCTGGCTTAAAACGGGGAGCACCAGTTTTCACGCGGACACCTCAAGGGAAAGAAAGTTGACGGACAGGAGACAGTTCTGGGGCGCATCATTACATAATTGGCCCACTTCGTGAAGATAAATGGCAGTATGGTGCGGGGTGAGATCAATAAAAAAACCCCGGGGGGCCGGGGAAGATGTCAAAGATAACGGGCGTTATTATTATATAAAAATCATTGTCATGGTCTGTTTTACAACAAACTGTTGTGGACTTTTACAACCACCTTTTTGATGGCCCCTGAGCCTGCAATCTGGCAGCCGGGCTTATGCGGCTCGCCTGGTAAAAACACCGCAAACATCCCCGGCAGCATCCGTAATTGACTCTTATCCGGGATATCAGCCATCAGTTGGTAATCATCGTCGGCATGATAAGGTTCTAGATGCTCGGTCGGGGTCAGAGTGGAATATTCAATCCCTTCAATACCCTTGATCAACAGTTGGACGTCGGCATAGGTGCGGTGCATTTCCGCTTTCTTATTTTCAGCCGGCTGAGTATCGAACTCCATTACATTCATGAAAATGAGTTCTCCATCGATTTCATGGCGTCCACAGCTTAACTCGGCCAAAGGTTGCTCGGCCAAATAAGCCAAAACCCATTGAAGACGTTCAGGTAATCCGCCCCAAAATGCTGTCTGTGTTAATGCTCCGCTGATCATAACGATTCTCTCATTTTACTTATAAAGATATAAACCCAAAATCATGGGTGTCGCGGCGGTGTTGATTACAGTGTCAATGACCTAGGGTATGTCTGGCCCACAGTGCCGCCCCTAATAAGCCACTATCCTGGCGATGATGCGCCGCCTGAACAGGCACTCGGTAGATTTCTGGTAGTGTTTTTTGCGCGCCAATCACCCGTTCTAAATATCCCACCGCCAGACCGACACTGCCCCCCAGAATCACCACCTCCAGATCCAGGGCCATTTTCATGTCTGCCAGCATCTGAGCAATGGCGGTCGCGGAACGGTTGATAATATTCTCAGCCGGTACATGACCAAGCTGTGCCATTTCAAACACGTTGGCAGCAGCGACTGGTTGCTTCCAACCCAATGTTTCCGTACCAATTGCCGTGCCGGAAGCCACACTTTCGACACACCCGCGGCGGCCACAACCACACAGTAAGCCATGGGGATCAGCTAACGTGTGGCCGATATGCCCAGCCAATCCATGATGACCCACCAGCAGCTTTTTATTCAAAATGATGCCGCCGCCCACGCCCGTGGAAACCGTCACAAACATCATATTGTCGCAATCACCACTCACCGCCTGATACTCTGCCCAAGCCGCAGCTTGCCCATCGTTGAGTAGCACACAAGGCAAATCGGCAATTGATTGAACACAATCTTGCAGCGGGAAATCAGCCAACCCACCAAGATTGGCGGGATTCAGTGCTGTCAGACGCCCGCCACTGATAATGCCGGTTGACGCAACGGCTATAAAATCAACCAGATGCCGATAAGGCGCGATTAACGTTTCCAGCGCTATAGCCAGCTGCGCAGCGCCACCTCGTGGCGTGGCTATCTGCTGACGGCCAACCAACATGCCGCTTTCTGTCACCACCGCAGCAGCAATTTTTGTTCCACCGATATCCAGTGCCAACACTTTTCCCATCGGGTGTAACCCTCTTGCATTTGTTATAAATGAAATGACAATAATTTAATGACTATGGCAATTTTCCCGTCACAACTCCATTATTATTTTTAATTTGGAGTTAAACTCCCAGGCAACCCATTTGAAGGCAATAACTAAAGCAATTGGAGTTGCACCCTAGAAGTAAAAGATCTAACATAATGGAGTAAAACTTCATTTAAAAATAAAGATCGGAGCTAAAAACCGTGTGCAACCTGACTGCGAGTGACCTGACTATGAGTAACACAAGTAATCTTCGCCACAAGCTCCAAAATGGATTGATCGCTTCTTGCCAACCGGTGCCCGGCAGTGCCATGGATACCCCCGAAATTGTGGCGGCAATGGCAAAGGCTGCACTGGATGGCGGCGCAGTTGGCCTACGTGTTGAAGGCATTAGTAATATAGCCGCGGTGCGCCGGGTGACTGATGCACCTATTATCGGCATTATTAAACGCGACCTACCCGATTCCGAGGTCAGAATTACCCCTTGGCTGGAAGATGTCGATGCACTCAGTGCCGCAGGTGCCGACATTATCGCGTTTGATGTCACTTGCCGCCCTCGCCCGGTTTCCGTGGAAGAACTCTATCAGCGAGTGCGAGCAACCGGCCGTCTGGCAATGGCTGATGCCTCTAACATTGAAGATGGCTTATTGGCTCATCGATTAGGCATTGACTTTATTGGCACCACGCTATCTGGCTATACGCAAACCCCAGTGCCGACCGAACCGGATTTGGCGCTGGTCAAACAGTTATCCCAAGCGGGTTGTCGTGTGATTGCCGAGGGGCGTTATAATTCGCCAGCCCTCGCCGCTGCGGCAATATCGGCAGGTGCTTATGCTGTGACCGTCGGCTCCGCGATTACCCGAATTGAACATATTTGCGGTTGGTTCTGTGATGCTATCGAGCAATGCTCGCCCCAAGAACAGGCGATTTCTGGCCGCACGCAAGAAAAACACCAAACCGCAAAACTGACTGAATATTGATTGCTATGCTACTCAACATTATTGTGACCACCGGGGTCATCTCTCTGATTTATAAAGGACGCGTATGAAAAAGTTAACAGGTTTGATTGCCGCTCCGCACACTCCCTTTGATGAGTTGGGTGAAGTTAATTATCCCGTTATCGACCAAATTGCTGAGCATCTGGTCAATGATGGTGTCGCAGGGGTGTATGTGTGTGGCACAACCGGCGAAGGTATCCATTGCTCGGTTGAAGAGCGCAAAAAAATTGCCGAGCGCTGGGTAAAAGCGGCGCAAGGTAAGCTGAGCATTACCTTGCATACTGGCGCACTGAGCATCAAAGATGCCGTCGACCTGTCTCGCCATGCTGAAACACTGGATATCTTTGCAACTTCAGCAATCGGCCCTTGCTTCTTTAAGCCCGGTAATCTTGACGATTTAATCGCCTATTGTCAGGCCATTGCCGCTGCGGCTCCATCGAAAGGTTTCTATTACTATCACTCTGGGATGTCCGGTGTGAATTTGGACATGGAACAATTCCTGATTAAAGCAGAATCGAAAATCCCAAATCTGTCAGGAATTAAATTCAATAATGCGGATTTGTATGAGTTCCAGCGCTGCCTGCGGGTCAGTGGCGGCAAATTTGATATTCCATTTGGGGTAGATGAACATTTACCGGGCGGGTTGGCGGTCGGGGCTATTGGTGCCGTCGGCAGTACTTATAACTATGCCGCGCCGTTATTCCAAAAGATCATTGCTGATTTCAACGCGGGTAATCAAGCTGCGGTTCAACGCAGTATGGATCAAGTTATCGCGCTGATTCGGGTGTTGGTCGAATTTGGTGGTGTTGCCGCCGGTAAAGCCGCCATGCAATTACACGGTATTGATGCCGGTAATCCACGTCTGCCGCTGCGCGCGCTGACCAAGGAACAGAAACAAACTGTAGTAAACAGAATGCGTGATGCTATATATCCTGCTTAACTAAGATAATGGCGACGCACAAAAAACAGAAAGGCCGGATATCCGGCCTTTTTACTGTCTGTCTGCCTGCATATTATAGCGATAATAATTTGGTCAGTGACGGCGCAAAATAGTAGCTGCCGGTGACTGGCTTACTGAAGCCGAGCAACAAGTCATGTTTGCCATCTAATGAACCGAACATGCTCAATAATTGCTGCTCGATATTATGTAAGCGCGCGCAATAGGCAATGAAATATAAGCCGTGCTTGCCACTGGCAGTCCCATACGGCAAGCTTTGGCGCAGGATTTTTAACCCTTTACCCTCTTCTTTAAGATCAACGCGGCTAACATGGGAAGTATCCGGGCGCTGATCTGAAGCCAATTCCTGGCTATCCGGTTTGGTACGCCCAACAATTTGCTCTTGTTTATGTTCGGGGATACGTTTCCATTTTTTCAAATCATGCTCATAGCGCTGAACTAATATATAGCTGCCACCGGCATCTTCTTCACCTTCAGCAATCACCGCCACTTCAGGCCGATCTTCACCTTGTGGATTCTCGGTGCCGTCAATAAAGCCGGTAAAATCACGCTCTTCAACCCAGCGGAAACCATGAGTCTCTTCTTCAACCACAATGGCATCACCAAAAGCAGCAACCGCAGCTTGCGCTAAGGTAAAGTTGATATCCTGGCGCAGTGACTGAATATGAATCAATAAATCACGTTGAGTGGCCGGTGCTATTATTGGTGCTTTACCCAAAGGGACAAAAGGCTTTAACTCTTTTGCGCCCTGACCATTTGATAAGTCATGCCAAACATCTGAACCGAAGGCAATAACCGCCCCCAAATGCTCATTGGGGAATTTTTGCTGTAACTCTTCTAATGCCTGACAGAATTTTTTGCACCCCTGACGAATAGCATCAAATTCGCCTTGCACTTTTGCTTCCATAAAAATGGCAAAACGGCAGTGCTCCAGCAAAATGCCACTCTGAACTTGAGTCATGTTTCTTCCTTACTCGAAATCGGTATTGGTTATGCTGGGTATAATAACTGAAGCCGAAAAAATAACCTTGCGTCAGCGCAAAATAAAATTGAGCAAGGAAATAGGACGTTGAGGAACAGAATAATATGATTAAGGCGCTAAAAATAACCTGCGCCTTAATTGGGAGTCACAAAAGGATAATAATATTTATTCGCTTTTAGCACGCCAAATAATCTTACTCACCTTCCAGCTTTGCAGCGTGTCATCCGATGGCATTAAACCTTCAGGGCCATGCCAGTCGCCATCAAATAAATAGCTAACATGCGAACTGTTTGGCGCAACACATTCTATTTGGGCGGCATCATCGCCAGTGCCCATTTGACAAGCGCCAAAGGCTTTTTTATATAACTCGCTGAATGGCGTGCCTATCGTCACACCCCATTGGCTAGGAATATTTTTATCCATCACATCGATTCGTTCTACCGTGCCTTTCGGCTGACCGGAGATAACCAGTTTGATTTGGTCTTCCTTCATTGCCTGATAGAAAGATACCAACTTGCCATCATTGGTCGCCATACCACTACGCAACCGATAATCGCCTTTCAGACCTTCTTTAATGTCACTCTCGGTCAGTGGTGTACTGGCGGTGATCCCACCGACACCATTATCGGTAACCTGCATACTGCTGCTGCCGCTGAACCAATTAAGTGGCGATAAACTTGACCAAGAAAAACCGGACATGCTCGAACACCCGGCCAACAACAAAGGGGCCCCCAGTAATAACAAGCGCACCCCAGAAAACCGTGGGCGAATATTCATCTAACGCTCCTTAAGAAAACCACTGCATCCAATAAGCTTTGCTGCAAAATAACAGCAACAAAAGCAAGATAGGGACAGTTGAAAAAAGATAACCAGAGATTGGAGTCCGCACGGCTGAAAAAGTGCCCTAACCCTCAATGCTTTCATCATTAGCCCCGCAACCGCAGCACCAAATCGGCTTAAGTGGCGCAGCAGAAAAGATGCCAATAGGGTTGATAAGATAGGGTTTATCCCCATTTATACTCATAGAATCTGGATATTTCGCGGTTTAATACCTTACTATTAAGCGTGTTATAACTCCATATTGGTCTAGTATTGGGTAACGTGAGGCGGGTAAAGCCTCTGGTTTTAGATGTTATTATTCATTCATTGAAGGAGCAATAAAATGAAGAAACTCACCTTAGCTGCCACCTTGGTTATGTTATGCGGTACCGCATTTATGGCTCAAAGTGCGACAAATACCACGCAGGGTGGTTTTGATGGCCCGGCAACAACACAGACTCAGCCGGCAACTCAAGGCGGATTTTCTGGCCCTAATGCCAGCAGTACCACAGTAGATAAAGTCAAAACCATGCGCGATGACGCCCATGTCATCCTACAAGGCAATATCACTGAACGCTTAGGCCACGATACTTATACTTTCCGCGATGACACCGGCACCATTACTGTAGATATTGATAACAAACGTTGGAATGGCCAAACCATTACTCCGCAAGATAAAGTACAAATCGAAGGGAAAGTTGATAAAGACTGGAACTCGGTAGAAGTTGATGTGAAGAAAATAACCAAGATTAAATAATTAATTTGTTACTTTCAGGTGCTGAATAAACTCAGCACCTGATATTGACTAGTCACCTATCTATTTCCATTACTAAATACTTCACGCCTAATCTCATCAGAACACTAATATATTAAATTATACAACTGTGGAACCATGTTGATGCATTGTTTATTTTAACAGCATGGAAAAGTAATTATAGTTCAACTTGCTCGGCATTGAAAAATGGGTATTGGAAACTAAAAAGCCATCAGTCAAACAAATTAATAAGGATGAATAATAATGAAAGGTAATCACCAATCCAGTGAAAATAACAAAGAAGAAACCAATAGTAATAACGGTGCAAAGGCCGAGAACCATAGCAATAGCGAGGTTGGGGACCGCAGCGACAGTAGTGTTTTTCACCATCACGATAGTGATGATATGATCTACAAGGATACCCATGACCCTCTATTCGGTAATGGCAACGCAAAGATCAAAAACCGTGATGATAGTGATACTACTATAAAAGAAATTATAATAAAAAAAGGGACATCCAATGATGATATCGAGGTAGATTTAAGTAAAAATAATTATGTAATTAGTGACGCTGGTGGCACTGATACTCTTACAATGATAAATGTAAAAAAAGAGGATTTAGAATATTCCACTAAAAATGGCCGTTACTATATCCGTGATAAAAAATCTCAAAACATACTCATTTTAGATAATCCAACCTACGCTGAGTATAAGCAGAAGGTCTCTAAAATTGAATTTGAATTAAATGAAATTATTCAAGAAAACAAAACATTTAAGTTGAATGGAAATTATGAACACCCTATAAATACAAAGAATAAAAACAAGCATAATAGTCATGAGTATTTCAAACATGAAAATGCGGTTGAACTGAATAATAGACATGAATATAGTATTCATAATTTTTTTACTATGCAATCTGCATATAAAGACGGTGACGTAATTTCAAGGGATCTTTCAAGCTATGCAACTTATATATCCAAACAATTAGATGAGCATATCGAAATAGCTGCCGCATATAATGACAATGAAGCAGTAGCCGTGTTTACTGCCAGAAAAGAGGCATTTTCTAACTATGCTGATCTGCTTCTTCAATCAGATGATGCAAACCATGGCACTGTTGTTGAAAAAGTAATTATTGAAGGTATAACTTATGATGTAAAAAAACTTTTAGTTTCGGACTCAGTTGATAATTTAAACCATGCACCTGTTCAAGATATTGCTGGCACCACTAATATAGCTGGCGTAAAAATGTTAAAGGATAGTGTTACTGATTATAAAAATTGGGCCGAAGTAGAGGCTATTACTGAAGAAATGGCCTTATCCAATACAACGATAGAATATATGGCAGGGTTCAAAGACCTCGGGCAGCAGTTGGGAATACAACGTTTACCTACCCACGATGAAATGACTCCAATGACAATGATATTTCCTGAAGCAGTCTAATTGTAGCAATATCTGATACTGACTTTCCCTCTACAATAGAGGGAAAGTTTATTCTTAATGGCACAATCAATACTCTTGATCCACAATCAGCCTTTTGCCCAGCATGATGCTGTCTTGGGTTTCATAATCGAGCTTTTCATACATGCAAATCACTGCGTCATTGTCTGCGCGCACCATGATATTCAGCTTCGGGCAGCCACGGGCAATTAATTTCTTTTCTAACCGGCTGATCAGCGCATTGGCAAAGCCACGACCACGGAAATCGGGATGTACTCCCAGATAATAAGCAGAACCTCGGTGGCCGTCATAACCGCCCATCACCGAGCCGACAATGGCTCCGCTGACTTCAGCCACTAAAAACAATTCGGGGTCATGATTGAGTTTACGCTCAATATCCATTTCCGGATCATTCCAAGGCCGCAACAAGTCACAATGCTCCCACAGCAGAATCACTTCTTCAAAATCGTCTTGCTGAAATACGCGGATTTCCATGGATGTTCGCACCCTTGAGTAAAATGGATATTCTGACTATTACGCAATATTATATCACGCCATAGTAAAGTGATATTTCCCGCAGTGATAGAACATAATAATCTTTAAGAAGAACCAGATAAATCTTGTCGTGCTCCTGTCGCAATCAGCGCTAATCCACACGGAGAGTACAACAATGAGGGCAAATCGAGGTATACTTAGCCCCTGAAAATTTCCAGGTAACCAGAACCCCGCCCATGAATTTACCCGATATCGCCCAAATCAAAACCTACCTGCTGGATTTGCAGGATAAAATCTGTGCTGCACTGAGCGAGGCTGATGGCCGTGCCAAGTTCACCGAGGAAAACTGGACTCGTGAAGAAGGGGGCGGTGGCCGCAGTCGGGTATTGATCAACGGGGCGGTATTCGAGCAAGCTGGCGTCAACTTTTCACATGTTTCAGGTGCCACACTACCGGCATCCGCCACAGCACATCGGCCCGAATTAGCTGGGCGCAGTTTTCAAGCTCTGGGCGTCTCACTGGTCATTCACCCTCTGAGCCCCTATTTGCCTACTAGCCATGCCAATGTACGGTTCTTTATTGCTGAAAAACCCGGCGAAGATCCAGTATGGTGGTTTGGTGGCGGCTTTGATTTGACCCCTTTCTATGGGTTTGAGGAAGATGCCATTCACTGGCATCAAACTGCATGGCAATTGTGTCAGCCATTCGGCGAAGATATCTATCCGCGCTATAAAAAATGGTGCGATGACTATTTTTATATCAAACACCGCAATGAGGCGCGAGGAATTGGCGGCCTGTTCTTTGATGATTTGAATAGCCCTGATTTTGCTACCTGCTTTAACTTTACTCAGGCGGTGGGCGATGGCTTCCTCGATGCCTATCTGCCTATAGTTGCTCGGCGCAAAGCACTAAGTTGGGGCGAGCACGAACGTCAGTTCCAGCTTTATCGCCGTGGTCGCTATGTGGAATTCAATTTGGTATGGGATCGCGGCACCTTATTTGGCTTACAAACCGGTGGGCGCACTGAGTCTATTTTGATGTCGCTGCCACCTTTGGTGCGTTGGGAGTATAACTATCAACCGGCACCAGATAGCGCTGAAGCCGCACTGTACCGCGATTTTCTGCCGGTAAAAGATTGGTTAGCCGTAGGAGAACAACACTGATGCAAATTTGGGTTGATGCGGACGCCTGTCCGAATGTCATTAAAGAGGTGTTATTCCGTGCCGCAGATCGTACCGGCATGATGGTGACGTTGGTGGCGAACCAGCCATTGAAAACACCGCCGTCGAAATATATTCGCACCTTACAAGTGGCTGCTGGCTTTGATGTCGCCGACAACGAGATAGTGCAGCGTGTAGAGAAAAACGATCTGGTGATCACCGCCGATATTCCGCTAGCGGCAGAAGTGATTGAGAAAGGCGGTATCGCTCTTAATCCCCGTGGTGAGCGCTACACTCCAGACACCATTCGCGAGCGCCTTAATATGCGTGATTTTATGGATACCATGCGCGCCAGCGGTATTCAGACCGGCGGCCCCAACACCTTAAATCAGCGCGATCGCCAGCAATTTGCTAATGAGCTGGATAAGTGGTTACAGCAAGCCAGCAAAGCTGGCCGCTAAATTGGCCGCAGAAAAGTAAAACCCGCACCAGGCGGGTTTGATTGACAACAGCTAAAACCAATATTCAACGTCATTGGCAAAGAATATTTATAGAGGCTCGGTTTGTGCTTCTACCACCGCTAACGCCACCATATTCACAATGCGCCGCACCGAAGCGATCTGCGTCAGAATATGGATAGGTTTTGCCACCCCCATCAATACCGGACCGACTGTTACTCCCTCGGAAGAGGTCACTCGCAGCAAGTTGTAGCTGATTCGCGCGGCTTCCATATTAGGCATAATCAATATGTTAGCTGCCCCTTTCAGTGGGCTGTCCGGCATCAAATCATGGCGAATGCTTGGAACCAGTGCCGCATCGCCATGCATTTCACCGTCAATTTCCAGTTCTGGTGCCATCTGATTGACCAGTTCCAATGTCCGGCGCATTTTACGCGCGGCTGGGCAATCTGATGAGCCAAAGCTGGAATGAGATAATAACGCCACTTTTGGCTCGATACCGAAGCGACGCACCGTTTCGGCTGCCATTAAGGTTATCTCGGCCAGTTGCTCTGGCGTTGGGTCATCATTGACGTAGGTATCGGCAATAAAGGTGTTACCCGTTGGCAGCAATAATGCATTCATCGCCCCGGCCACATGTGCCCCTTCACGGAAGCCAAACACTTTCTCAACCACATCATAATGCTCATGATAAGTCCCGATAGTACCGCAAATCATGGCATCAGCTTCACCGCGATGCACCATGATGGAGCCAATCAGGGTTGGGTTGCCAATCACCGCACGGCGCGCCTGTTCTTGCGAGACTCCGCGGCGTTTCATGATTTGATAGTATTCGTGCCAGTATTCATTAAAGCGCGGGTCAGACTCGTTATTCACCACTTCAAAGTCTTTTCCGGCAGTAATATGCAGGCCCAGTTTCTTCAGCCGGGTCTCAATCACACTTGGGCGACCAATCAGGATAGGATATGCCAGCCCCTGAGAAACCAGCTCCTGAGTGGCGTGTAATACCCGCTCCTCTTCCCCTTCTGCCAATACCACCCGTTTCATCTCTTTTTTCGCCTGAGAGAAAATCGGTTTCATAAATAGATTGGTTTTGTAGACGAACTCCGTCAGTTTTTCGATATAAGCGCTGAAGTCGGTGATTGGGCGGGTTGCCACACCAGAATCCATTGCCGCCTTAGCCACGGCCGGGGCAATTTTCACAATCAAGCGCGGGTCAAATGGCTTAGGGATAATATATTCAGGGCCGAAGGAAAGATCTTGCTCGCCATAGGCCGATGCCACCACATCGCTTTGCTCAGCCAAGGCCAGGTCAGCAATGGCGTGTACACAAGCCAGTTTCATCTCTTCGTTAATAGTGGTTGCGCCAACATCCAGTGCGCCACGGAAGATAAACGGGAAGCACAGCACATTGTTAACCTGGTTCGGATAATCCGAGCGACCGGTACAGATAATCGCATCTGGACGCACGGCTTTTGCCAATGGCGGCAGGATTTCAGGTTCCGGGTTTGCCAGCGCCAGAATCAGCGGGCTAGGTGCCATGGTTTTTACCATGTCTGGCGTTAAGACACCGGGGCCGGAACAACCCAAGAAAATATCAGCGTCAGGAATAGCATCGCCCAGTGTGCGCTGGCCGTTATCCTCAATCGCGTAAGCGGCTTTGGTTTGCTCCATATTGGCTTCACGGCCTTTATAGATAACGCCCTTAGAATCACAGACGGTAATATTGTGCTGTTTTAATCCCAAGGCGACCAACAGGTTCAGACAGGCAATAGAGGCCGCCCCTGCCCCAGAAACCACCAGCTTCACATCGCTGATCTCTTTCTTCACCACACGCAGGCCATTAAGGACTGCCGCGGTACAGATTATGGCTGTGCCATGCTGATCATCATGGAACACCGGGATTTTCATGCGCTCACGCAATTTCTGTTCAATATAGAAACATTCTGGCGCTTTGATATCTTCCAGATTGATGCCGCCAAAAGTCGGTTCTAACGAGGCGATAATATCAATCAGTTTGTCCGGATTGTGCTCATCCACTTCAATATCGAACACATCAATGCCGGAGAATTTCTTAAACAGAACCCCCTTTCCTTCCATTACCGGCTTGCCCGCTAACGCGCCAATATTTCCCAAACCCAGCACCGCAGTACCGTTAGAAATAACAGCAACCAGGTTACCGCGTGCCGTGTATTTATAGGCCGCTAAAGGATCAGCAGCAATTTCTAAACACGGAGCAGCAACACCGGGAGAATAAGCCAGCGCCAAATCCCGTTGAGTCGCTAGCGGTTTGGTTGGTGACACCTGAATTTTCCCGGGCGTTGGATATTGGTGAAAATCAAGTGCACTCTGTTTCAATTGTTCGTCCATCGTAGGTTCCCTTTGCTTTTATGCTTTGAGGTGGTATGACCAATAACAGAACCAGTATAGTGAGTGATTTATCACAATCTATGAAGCAGGGCATACTCTGCATAACATTTTTGTATCAACAGGAGGATTTGCTTATCAATCAGGGGGGATTATCAACAATTTGAGAATAAATGCCGCCCAGATGGCGGCAATAGACATCAGAATAAACTAGTTAAACCAATGCTGAATTTGGGCATGTTGCAGCAGCATGATGGTTTTGCCATCTTTAATGCGACCATCAGCAATCATGGCAATGGCGTCAGTAAAGGGTAACTCCACCACCTCAATGACTTCATCCTCCACACCAACATCGTCGGTGACTTTCTGATCTGGATGATATTCAGCGGCAAAGAAATGAACAATTTCGGTCACGCCACCCGGCGACATATAAGCTTCAAATAACTTCTGTACTTTATCAATCTGATAGCCGGTCTCTTCCATAGCTTCACGGCGAATACACTCTTCCGGCGAGTCGTCATCCAGTAAGCCAGCACAAGCTTCCAGCAGCATACCGTCAGGATTACCATTCACATAAGTTGGCATCCGGAATTGGTTGGTCAGCACCACCGTGCCACTTTGGCGGTTATACAGCAGAATAGTTGCGCCGTTACCCCGGTCATACACTTCGCGAATCTGCTGTACTGAGGTGCCATTATCAGTTTTTAAATCAAAGGTATATTTGTATAACTTAAACCAGTTTTTAGATAACAATTGGCTCTGAATATTTTCAATTTTGACTGACATAGGGCCTTCTTTATCTGGCTAATAATAATTAGCGAATGGCATCAAATAACTTTTGGTTACGGCGATTATTAACTAGCTTGGCTAGCTCATGATCATCAAGAGCATCCATTATTTGCTCATAAAGCTCTGCGGGTACGCAATAGAAGGCGGGCTGATTGCGGTTGAGAATCGCAACAGGGAATCCGGCCCCAGCATTGACTGTTGCCATTGGATTCTTTTTCAACTCACTGACACTTGCGCTAGTGTCAGTCAAAATTATGCTTGGCATAAATCACCTCAAAAAGACCTATTAACAGGTCTCATTATGAGAAGAACAACCCAAGATTGCAATAAAAAACGCCCTGCCGACATCATGTCTACAGGGCGTTTGATTCGGGTGTGCGAGCGCAGCTAACACCGCTGCGGCATCAAGAACCAAGGATAAATCCACAGCCATTGGTGTTGCAGCAAGGCAGTCAGCGAGCTAATCCCGATGAGCTGACTCACGTCAGTGATTCGGGTGCGCGAGCGCAGCTAACACCACTGCGGCATCAAGAACCAAGGATAAATCCACAGCCATTGGTGTTGCAGCAAGGCAGCCAGCGAACTCATCCCGATGAGCTGACTCACGTCAGTGATTCGGGTGTGCGAGCGCAGCTAACACCGCTGCGGCATCAAGGGCGAAGGATTTTAGAAACCGGTCGGTACATCCTTCATATCCGGCAACTTATGCGCAATCCCTTTATGGCAATCAATACAGGTTTTACCTTCGGCTATGGCGGTGTTGTGCATTTTCGCCGCGACAGTTTTTTGCGCGGTGAAATCCATATTGTCGAAGTTATGGCAGTTTTTGCACTCTTGCGAGCCATTGGCTTTCATTCGCGCCCACTCATTTTCAGCCATTGTTAGGCGGTGTGCTTCGAACTTCTGCGGCGTGTCAATCAAGCCGAAAGCCTTGGCATACAGCTCTTTACTGGCCTTGATTTTACGTACCATTTTCGGCCCCCATTCATGGGGCACATGGCAATCTGGGCAGGTCGCCTTTACACCACTGCGGTTGCTGTAGTGGATGGTTCCCATATATTCCTGATAGACATTGTCTTTCATTTCATGGCAGCTGACACAGAATTTTTCGGTATTCGCCATCTCCATGCCGGTATTAAAACCGCCCCAGAAAATGATGCCACTGACAAAGCCAATCAGCAGTAATGTTCCGAGCGCCAACCGGCTAGGCCGACGCCACCACTGCCATATGCGTCGGATAACACCGGGCTTTTTAGTCTCATTCATAGTTGATTCTCACAATAACCCTCAGGCTTATTGACCAAAGCCAGGGGCTGGTTGGAAACTATTGCCGACAATCGGCGCAGCATCAGTTTGTGGCACATGACACTGCAAGCAGAAATAGCGGCGCGGAGAGACTTCACTCGACACTTTGCCGTCGCGGTCAATAAAGTGAGTTGGGCTGACACGCGGGGCTCCCGTGGCACGATAATGCTCAACACCATGGCATTGCAGGCAGCGGTTGGTGTTTTTACTGATTTGATAGCCATCCACACTGTGTGGAATGAGCGGCGGCTGATTCACATAGTTGAGTGCCATCCGCTGTTGCTGTTTTGGCATTTTCACCTTGCCCTCTGCCGTAGCAGAGACTTCAGGCGATTGGCTCAAATCCATCTCGACATTGCTGGACGCGTTGACGACACCGGCCATCAGCAATACCGCCAGCAGCGATATCACAGATAAAATCCGGCGATTTAATGATTTAACTATCTGGTTATTCATTATTTTCTCCTGAAAAACACCGCATCACGCGACAACCCGAGCCAATTTCACTGCACATTTTTTAAAGTCAGTTTCTTTGGAGAGTGGGTCGGTGGCATCCAGCGTCAGGTTATTGACTAACTGGGCTGCATCGAAGAACGGCATATACACCAACCCTTGCGGTGGGCGGTTACGTCCACGGGTTTCCACCAGCGAAATCACTTCGCCACGGCGTGAAATCACTTTCACTTTATCGCCGCGTCGCAAATCGCGGGCTTGAGCATCCAGCGGATGAATGAATAACACCGCCTCAGGGAAAGCACGATGTAGCTCAGGAACACGGCGGGTCATGGAGCCGGTATGCCAATGTTCCAACACCCGGCCAGTGGAGAGCCACAGGTCATATTCTTGATCCGGGCTTTCGGCAGCAGGTTCGTATGGCAGTGCAAATATCACCGCTTTGCCATCGGGTTTGCCATAAAAACGCACATCCTCGCCTTTCGGCACGAAGGGATCAAAACCTTCGCGGTAACGCCAGAGCGTCTCTTTACCATTGACGACTGGCCAGCGCAGGCCGCGCTCTTGATGATAAACATCGAAAGGCGCTAAATCGTGACCGTGACCGCGGCCAAAGTCGGCATACTCTTCAAATAGCCCTTTCTGGATGTAGAAGCCAAAATCGCGCGCTTCGTCATTCAGTTGGTCGGCAGGGATTTCACTCAGCGGGTATTTACTCACCACATTGTTGGCAAACAGCACGTCGTACAGTGTTTTACCGCGATATTCCGGTTTCTTCGCAACCAACTCGGCAGGCCATACCTCTTCAACTTTGAAGCGTTTAGCAAACTCCACTATCTGCCACAAGTCAGATTTGGCGGCACCCGGCGCAGGCACTTGCTGACGCCAGAATTGAGTGCGACGCTCAGCATTGCCATAAGCGCCCTCTTTCTCGACCCACATCGCAGTCGGCAAGATAAGGTCGGCAGCCAGTGCGCTGACTGTCGGGTAAGGGTCGGAAACTACGATAAAATTACGTGGGTCGCGCCAGCCGGGCATGCGCTCTTCATTGATATTTGGCCCGGCCTGCATATTGTTATTGCACATCACCCAATAGGCATTGAGCGTGCCATCTTTCAGCGCTCGGTCTTGCGCAACCGCATGTAAACCGACTTTTTCCGGGATAGTCCCTGCTGGCAATTGCCATTTGGTTTCCGCAATCTGACGATGTTTTTCGTTGGTGACCACCATATCTGCTGGCAAGCGGTGAGAGAAAGTCCCCACTTCACGGGCGGTACCACAGGCCGAGGGCTGGCCGGTCAGCGAGAAAGGCCCGGAACCGGGTTTCGAGATTTTGCCGGTTAACAAGTGCAGGTTGTAGCACATGTTATTGGCCCACACCCCACGTGTGTGCTGGTTAAAGCCCATAGTCCAGTAGGAAACCAATTTTACTTTCGGGTCGGCATACAGCTGTGCCAGTGATTCCAGTTGGTCTTGCGGCACGCCACTCATTTGGGCGGTTTTCTCTAGCGTGTATTCGGCAACAAAAGCTTTGAAATCATCAAAACTCATTGGCTCCGAAGCATCGCTGCCCGGATTTTTAGCGGCTTTTTCTAATGGGTGGGTTGGCCGTAAACCATAGCCGATGTCAGTAGCGCCACGGCGGAAATTCACATGGCGATCAAGGAAACCCTGATCAACAGCATTATTTTGAATAATGTAATTGGCGATATAATTCATAATCACCAGATCAGTCTGCGGGGTAAAGACGATCGGGTTATCCGCCAGTTCAAAGCTGCGGTGCTCAAAAGTAGATAGCACGGCAATTCTGACATGGTCATTGGTCAGGCGGCGGCTGGTCATGCGTGACCATAAGATTGGGTGCATCTCCGCCATATTGGAGCCCCAGAGCACGAAAGCATCAGCTTCTTCAATATCATCGTAGCAACCCATTGGCTCATCCATACCAAAGGTTCGCATAAAGCCCACTACCGAAGACGCCATACAGTGACGAGCATTGGGATCAAGGTTGTTGGAGCGGAAACCGGCTTTCAGCAGTTTTGATGCCGCATAGCCCTCCCACACCGTCCACTGACCAGAACCGAACATCCCCACGGCGGTCGGGCCTTTTTCTTTCAGCGCATTTTTGAATTTCAGTTCCATGATATCAAAGGCTTTTTCCCAACTTATCGGGGTAAAATCACCTTCTTTATCATATTGCCCGTCTTTCATGCGCAGCAGTGGCTGTGTCAGACGGTCTTTGCCATACATGATTTTAGGGAGAAAATAGCCTTTCACACAGTTCAAGCCACGGTTAACCGGTGAGTCCGGGTCACCTTGTGATGCAACAATTCGGCCATTTTGTGTTCCGACAAGCACACCGCAGCCGGTACCACAGAATCGGCAAGGTGCTTTATCCCATTTTATTGCATTTGTTGTCTCGCCCACGACGGCCTTGGCAACTGTGGGTATGGTCAATCCGGCTGCGGCTGCCGCAGCAACTGCGGCATTGGCCTTCATAAAGTCCCGGCGACTGAGTTTCATGGCATTTCCTCACCTTGCTGATCCTGCTGGTGATAAACCAGCGATACCGCCAGCACACCATCCAGATTACGTGCTGACTCAATATGATTCAGGAGCACGTCTGAGCGCGCTGCCTGCATAACCACCACCAACTTGCCCAGAGCAGCATCACTGGTGGGTATTTCTGTTCCCGGAATCGCCAGCAAGCTGTCGATGAGCTGCGCAATTCGCGCGGGCTTGGCTTGCACCACTAATCCACAGACATGCCATTCTTTATCGTCCATCTTCACTCCGGGTGAGGGTTACTGCCTGTACCGGGCAACTGGGTACACAAGCACCACAGCCAGTGCAGGCAGGAAGGTCTAATTCGGGTTGAGCAATGCCGTTCAGACGTGGGCGAAATCGAATCGCTCGGGTTTCACAACTGTCCTGACAACTGCGGCATTCAATATGGTGAAAAGGCAAACAGCGGTCTGATATCGCTACCTTTAGCGACCAGGCAGGCAGCACCGTTGAGGTAAAAACGTCAGCTTCACATGCCTGCACGCAAGCTTGGCAAAAACTGCACTCAGCGCGCTGGAAATCTATTTCGGGGAATCCGCCACTACCGGCAACCAATACGCCAGTTTCACAAGCGGCAACACAGTCAAGGCAGCGGGTACAATCGGCAATAAAATCAGCTTCCATGACCGACCAGGGCGGTCGGATAGCCGAGGGCTGTTGTTGGCCGGTTTGCCAAAAGCCAGTCAGCAATTTACGCCGTGATAAATCAGTCATACTGATATCCTTAACATCTGCTGGCGCGCCCGCGTGTATCTGTAGAGATCATTAATTCATCGGCGAATGTTTATATCGACCAAATGATAATGATTCTTATTTATATGAAAGAAAGAATTCCCCAGAGTTTGGGTATTAAATACAGAATAATCAGTAATAAAATAATTACTCTTTAGGGTTAATCGGGGGGTGATATTGAGCAAGATCAATTTATTTAGTGGTTATTTGCACAGTTTCTCGCTGTTAAATCTATTTGCGTTATTACCTTTTTTATATAACGATTTGTTTAATGAGAATAGCTATCAAAAGAAAACCAAGATTTGGTAATTATTTCTTCAGATAAAATCTTGCTGTTAAATGACTTTAGCTGGAAATGTAAACTCATCATTCCCTTTTTCGCGGGTAAAAAATAGAGATCTGTCGGGAACCCTTTTATACTACGCGGAGAATTACAACAGAAAATCAGTGAGACTACGGTACACTTTAATCGTGGTTTAACTAACTATGATGGATAAAATGGTCAGCCAAATTAATGACCGCAAATAATCCACGTTTAACAGCCAGACATTTAATGCTATCGGTTACAGGGACATTACTTATCATGACCAAAAGTCACACTATTATGATCGTTGACGATCATCCCCTAATGCGCCGCGGTATTAGGCAGTTACTTGAACTTGATAGCAACTTTGATGTGGTTGCTGAAGCCAACTGCGGTAGCGATGCCATTACCGAAGCGGCCAAATGCCAGCCGGATGTCATTCTGCTCGACTTGAATATGAAGGGAATGACCGGGCTGGATACGTTGAAAGCCTTGCGCAATGAAGGGATTGATGCGCGAATCATTGTTCTGACCGTCTCTGATGCGCGCAGTGATGTCTACGCCATGATTGATGCTGGCGCTGATGGGTATCTGCTCAAAGACAGCGAACCGGAAATATTGCTGGAAAATATCCGTCATGCCGCCAAGGGTGAGAAAGTATTCAGTAATGAGGTTGCGCAGTATTTATCTTCTCGCCACGAACAGGTTAATCCATTTGCTGAATTAACCGAGCGTGAATTAGATGTCTTGCAAGAAGTGGCGCGCGGGATGTCCAATAAACAGGTGGCTTTCGAGTTACACATTTCAGAAGAAACCGTAAAAGTGCATATCCGTAATTTATTACGTAAGCTCAATGTCCGGTCACGGGTCGCCGCTACCATCATGTTTTTAGAAAATAAAAAATATTAATACCCGGCCAGTTATTTAATGGCAGTCGAACTATTAGATGGCTCAATGGCCGCTAAAATAGAATTGTGGTTATCGTATATCCATTTTTTATTCAGTGGCCCCCAGCTCTCTAACTGGTAAAAACCTGCATTATTGCGCACGCCCTGCTGTACGAATGTCAGAGTGATGCCCATACCGGGCAACGCTTTTAAAACATCCTGTAAGGTTCGCCGCGGCCAGCCAGTCAGTTCCATCATGCGCGGCACATTCAACGAATCACCACGGCTGATTAACCAGCAAAGATAGAGACGACGGGCAAATACCGGATTGAGTTCCATAATACTTTCCTCAGTTAAGTCGTGACTTACTTAGTCTATACCTAAAGTTTGGCGTTGCAGGCAAACTGCCAGCAATTTCAGTACCAAAGCAGTACTTGATGCTAGCAGAAACACTTGTTTATCATTCTTCCCCCTATCAGCCTAAATTAACTCGGTTATATCGATGTTTTTTACAGCTTCTCCTTATTTTCTTCACGTTTTCTTCAGCATTACCACGTAAAGTGCACAGTAGATTCTGCTGTATATAATTTTTTATCTATAGAGGCTGGCACTGCATGGCAAATTTTTTCATCGACCGCCCGATTTTTGCTTGGGTTTTGGCGATAATTTTGTGTCTTACTGGGGCATTGGCAATCTCAACCCTGCCTGTTGAGCAATACCCTAATCTGGCGCCACCCAACGTGCGCATCAGTGCCTCATACCCAGGAGCCTCGGCACAAACACTGGAAAATACCGTCACGCAGGTCATAGAGCAAAGTATGACTGGCCTGGATAGCCTGCTGTATATGTCGTCACAAAGCAGCAGTGCCGGTACGGCAACCATTACTCTGACGTTCCAGGCAGGTACTGACCCTAACGAAGCGATGCAGCAGGTTCAAAATCAGCTGCAATCGGCGATTAAAAAACTGCCGCAAGATGTCCAGCAACAAGGGGTTTCTGTATCAAAGTCGGGTGATAACACCCTGATGATGGTGGCATTTGTTTCTACCGATGGCAGCATGGATAAGCAAGATATTGCCGACTATGTCGCCAGTAATTTGCAAGACCCTCTTAGCCGAATTGAAGGGGTGGGCAGCATCGACGCCTTCGGCTCGCAATACGCAATGCGTATCTGGCTTGATCCCAATAAACTCAATAATTATCAACTGACCACGCAGGATATTGTCACGGCTATCCAATCACAAAATAGCCAGATAGCGGTCGGCCAACTGGGCGGTACCCCCTCAGTTAATAATCAGGCACTGAATGCCACCATTAATGCCCAATCTCAATTACAGACACCAGAACAGTTCCGAGAAATCACGCTGCGGGTTAATCAGGATGGGTCACTGGTCACACTGGGAGATGTGGCAAAAGTTGAGATGGGGGCCGAGAATTATGATTATCTGAGCCGCTTTAATGGGCAAGCCGCATCAGGAATGAATATCAAGCTGGCATCAGGGGCCAATGAGCTGCAAACCGATGAGTTAGTAAAAGCCCGCATTGCAGAACTGACGCCATTCTTCCCGCACGGTCTTGAAGCCAAAATTGCCTATGAAACCACCCCCTTTGTTAAAGCCTCAATCAAGGATGTGGTCAAAACATTGTTGGAAGCCATTTTATTGGTCTTCCTGGTTATGTATCTGTTCTTACAGAACTTCCGCGCCACACTGATTCCAACGATCGCCGTGCCGGTCGTGTTATTAGGGACCTTCGCAATACTGTCGGCCTTCGGATTCAGTATCAATACCCTGACCATGTTCGCCATTGTGTTAGCCATCGGCCTATTAGTTGATGATGCGATCGTGGTGGTGGAAAACGTCGAGCGCGTGATGAGCGAGGAAGGGCTTGACCCACGTGAAGCCACGCGTAAATCCATGGGGCAAATTCAAGGCGCCCTGGTCGGTATTGCACTGGTGCTATCAGCAGTATTTATCCCAATGGCTTTCTTCGGGGGGACCACAGGGGCCATTTATCGCCAGTTCTCTATTACTATTGTGTCCGCCATGGTGCTTTCGGTATTAGTGGCGTTGATTCTCACCCCAGCACTTTGTGCCACCATGCTCAAACCCGTCGAACAGGGGCATCATCATGCCAAACGCGGTTTCTTTGGCTGGTTTAATCGCACTTTTGATCGCAGTGCCCGCAGTTACGAGCGGGGTGTCGCGCACGTTTTACACCGCAGTTTGCGTTATATTTTGCTGTATTTACTGCTATTAGGTGGCTTGGCGTTGTTATTCCTTAAGTTACCGACCTCTTTCTTACCATTGGAAGACCGTGGTGTCTTTATGGCGCAAGTGCAGCTTCCTGTTGGGTCAACTCAGCAACAGACACTGAAAGTGGTGGAGAAAGTAGAAAACTACTTCCTAACCGAAGAGAAAAATAATGTTCTGTCAGTGTTCGCTACCGTGGGTTCTGGCCCCGGCGGTAATGGCCAGAACGTGGCGCGTTTGTTTATCCGCCTGACGGATTGGGATCTGCGAAAGAATAGCAATGATTCGTCCTTCGCCATTATCGAACGGGCCACCAAAGTATTTAATAAAATTGCTGAGGCCAGAGTGTCAGTCAGTAGCCCACCGGCAATTTCAGGTTTAGGTGGCTCTTCCGGTTTCGATATGGAGTTACAAGATCACGGCGGCTTGGGCCACGATAAGTTAATGGCAGCCCGTGACCAGTTGCTACAGTTAGCATCCCAAAACCCGGCGTTAACGCGAGTGCGACATAATGGCCTCGATGATAGCCCGCAATTGCAGATCGATATTGATCAACGCAAAGCACAAGCTTTGGGGGTGTCACTGGATGATATTAATAACACGCTTAAAACCGCCTGGGGCTCGACTTACGTGAATGACTTTGTTGATCGTGGTCGGGTGAAGAAAGTTTATGTGCAATCTGAAGCCACCGCCCGCATGCTGCCGGAAGACGTCAATAAATGGTATGTGAGTAATAGTAGCGGCGGTATGGTGCCCTTCTCGGCATTTTCGACCACGCGCTGGGAATATGGATCGCCACGGCTAGAGCGCTACAACGGCTACTCAGCACTGGAAATTGTCGGCGAGGCCGCACCGGGAGTCAGTACCGGTACCGCAATGAATGTGATGGAGGATCTCGTCAAACAGCTGCCTAACGGTTTCGGGCTGGAATGGACCGGCATGTCTTATCAAGAGCGGCTATCTGGCTCCCAAGCCCCTGCCCTTTATGCTATTTCGCTGTTGGTGGTGTTCCTGTGTCTGGCGGCGCTATATGAGAGTTGGTCAATTCCATTCTCGGTGATGCTGGTGGTGCCTCTCGGGGTGATTGGCGCGGTTGCCGCCACTTGGATGCGCGGTCTGGAGAATGATGTTTATTTCCAGGTTGGGTTACTGACCATCATTGGGCTGTCGGCGAAAAACGCCATCTTGATTGTCGAATTTGCCAGTGAGTTGAATAACAAGGGCAAGGATTTGGTAGAGGCGACTCTGGAAGCATCGCGCCAGCGGCTAAGGCCAATTCTGATGACCTCGCTGGCATTTGTCTTTGGTGTACTGCCAATGGCAATCAGTCAGGGCGCGGGTTCAGGCAGCCAACATGCGGTCGGTACTGGTGTCATGGGGGGAATGATTTCGGCCACAGTGCTGGCGATTTTCTTTGTTCCGCTGTTCTTTGTCTTGGTGCGCCGCCGCTTCCCCGGCAGACCACCACGCGCTAAAGAGTCAAAGTAAGCCGCTGACTTAACGTTATTGGAGCCGCAGCTAACAACTCTGTGGTTTCAAGGGCGAAGGGTATAAAAAAAGGCAGAAACTTTACAGTCTCTGCCTTTTTGCGAGCGGTAACTCGCCCCTAGGTGTGTATCGATAAAACAACAAAAAGATAAAAATTCTTACTGCTGGTTTATTCGCTTATGCCTTACGCAGCATAGCATCGATAAACTCTTTCCATGTGCTCAACTCAACTTCAACCATAACATCCTCTCTAGTTATTGACCCTAATTATACGCTTATTTTTTGCACAGTCAAAATTGAGAGCAGGCTATCTAATCGTGGAAATGAGATCTATCGCAGAGATATGGAATTTGGCGGTTCAAAGGAGTGACTTGGGTGGGTACGACTTTATTTGCCTGTTTTGTCATTCAGGAGTAGCGTGCTGAGATAGTTAGGGGTGAATGCCGTTTTTGACACAACCCGTTATTGGTAAAATGCAGAGCAAAACCATGAAACACTCTATTGATTCGCTAAAAGAGCTGGGCCGTTATGATGATGCGGTGGCAATGGCGCAAGATTTATTGCGCAGCTCCCCTGATAACGCCAGTCTGCTGTTTAAAATCGCCTCTCTGTATGATGTACAAGGGTTAGAGTTGCAAGCCGTCCCCTTCTATCGTGCGGCTATCGAGCATAATCTGGCGGGTAAAGAGTTACAGGAAGCTTATCTGGGGCTAGGTAGCACTTACCGAGCATTGGGGTTATATCAGGCGTCGTTAGACACATTTGATGCCGCATTGGCCCGTTTTCCGCAAGCGAAAGAGATAACCTTGTTTCGGGCCATGACTCTGTACAATCTGGGTGAAACCAAAGAGGCGGTCGCCGCATTATTGCTACTGCTGGCTGAAACCTCAAATCATCAGGACATCAGCCTTTATCAAAAAGCTATCCGCCAATATGCCGCTGACCTTGACCGAATTGGCTAAAGGCTCCGGTAGTCGTTGCGTATTTACGCGTTAATCTGCCGCTAGCTGTCTGGATTCAAACCTCATTTTCCCGCATTATGGACAAATAGCTCGGCCAGCCACCTCAGTGACTGGCCTGATTTGCCATTCTAGCCGAGGTATTATTTTTCCATGTCAGATAACCCAGCAACCCCATCATTGCGCCTTTATGGCATTAAAAATTGTGACACCATAAAAAAGGCCCGCCGCTGGCTGGAAGAACAAGGCATTGCCTATCAGTTTCACGATTATCGTGTGGATGGGTTGAGTGACGAACGCCTGCAAGGCTTTATTAATAAACTGGGCTGGGAGCCGCTGCTCAATACCCGCGGCACCACTTGGCGTAAGTTACCGCAAGCTCAGCGAGATGCCATTACTGATGCGCCAACGGCCAAAGTGCTGATGTTAGAGCAGCCAGCGATAATCAAACGCCCGCTGCTGGAAGCCGCCAATGGCGCGATGTTATTGGGCTTCAACATTGAAAGTTACCAACATTTTATTCAACAAAATCAAACTGCAATTGAGGTGCAATAACATGATCTGTCCGGTAATCGAACTGGCTCAACAACTGATTAAACGCCCGTCGCTCAGCCCTTATGATGCGGGTTGTCAGGAGATCATGATTCAGCGTCTGGAAGCCATTGGCTTTATTGTCGAGCCGATGAATTTTGGCGATACTCTCAATTTCTGGGCCTGGCGTGGTGAAGGTGAAACACTGGCGTTCGCCGGTCATACCGATGTGGTTCCAACCGGTGATGAAAGCCACTGGAGCAGCCCGCCATTTGAACCTACCATCCGCGATGGCATGCTGTATGGCCGTGGTGCCGCAGACATGAAAGGTTCGCTGGCCGCAATGGTGGTCGCCGCTGAGCGCTTTGTGGCCGCACACCCGGACCATAAAGGCCGGCTGGCATTTATGATTACCTCTGATGAAGAAGCCAGAGCGATTAATGGCACGGTAAAAGTGGTTAATGCCCTGATGGCACGCAATGAACGGCTGGATTATTGTCTGGTCGGTGAGCCATCCAGTACCGAGCGCGTTGGTGATGTGGTGAAAAATGGCCGCCGTGGCTCCATCACCGCCAACTTACATATTCATGGTATTCAAGGGCATGTAGCTTATCCGCATCTGGCGGATAACCCGGTTCACCGTGCAATACCCGCCCTAAATGAACTGGTTGCCACCCAATGGGATGAAGGCAATGAGTTCTTCCCTGCCACCAGTATGCAGATAGCTAACTTGCATGCCGGTACCGGCAGCAATAATGTGATTCCCGGTGAGTTCTATGTGCAGTTCAATTTCCGCTTCAGTACTGAACTGACCGACAGCATGATTAAGCAGCGAGTAGAGGAATTATTGCAACGTCATCAACTCAATTACACTCTGGAGTGGGTACTGTCCGGCCAACCGTTCCTGACCGCACGTGGCGCACTGGTTGATGCCGTGGTTAATGCTGTTGAGCATTACACCGAACTAACACCGCAGTTATTAACCACTGGCGGCACCTCTGATGGCCGTTTTATCGCCTTAATGGGGGCACAGGTGGTGGAGCTTGGCCCCGTCAATGCCACCATCCATAAAGTAAATGAATGCGTCCACGCTGCTGATTTACAACTGCTGAGCCGGATGTATCAAAGAATCATGGAGCAACTTATCGCATGATAACGCCACAGATGCTTACCGGGCGTTCAACAGAGCATTTAGTGGTGTTAACAGGTAACCACCGGATGCAGCCGCAAGCGGTTGACGCCTTTCTGGCAATGCAGCAGGCAGCTAAAGTGGCAGGTTTTGATTTACAACCGGCCAGTACTTTTCGTGATTTTGACCGCCAATTAGCTATCTGGAATGGTAAATTTCGCGGTGAGCGACCAGTATTAGATAAAGACAGTCAGCCAATCGATATTTCTCAGCTTGATGATGCTGCGCGCTGTGAAGCTATTTTGCGTTGGTCAGCACTGCCGGGAGCCAGCCGCCATCACTGGGGCAGCGATTTAGATATTTACGATCCATCACTGTTACCAGCACAGGCAAAATTACAGCTGGAGCCATGGGAATACCTAGCGGGTGGCTATTTTTATCCACTAACGCAATGGCTTGATACTCATATGACCGAGTTTGGTTTTTACCGGCCTTTTAGTGAAGATACCGGCGGTGTTGCCGCCGAGCCTTGGCATCTGAGTTATCGGCCTCTGGCGCAAGCGGCGGAACATTTATTGACTCCAGCTATTTTGCTGGAAGCTTGGCAGTCACAAGATGTGGCAGGCAGTGAGTGGCTTATCCGCCATTTACCGATGATTTTTTCACGATTTATAGGAATTAAACCATGCATTGGCTAGCAGATTACTGGTGGGTTGTTCTTATCCTGCTGGCGGGTATTATTTTAAATGGAATCAAAGAGTTACGCCGACTTGATCATAAGAAATTTTTGAGCAACAAGCCGGAGTTACCCCCGCATCGCGATAATAATGCGCAGTGGGATGATGACGATGACTGGCAGGATAAAAACCAGAAAAAGTAAGTAAGTGACGAACCCTATTGAACGAAGGGGGCTTCCCCTTCGTTTGAGATAACTATTTCGCGGCGATATCCCGACGTAGTTGGGCAATAGCACGCTCCAGCATCGGCTGATTAATGCCATGCCCGGTATGAGCATCCAAATCCAGCGTCACCTGATGACCTAATGCCGTTAAGCTGCTGACTGCGGCTTTGGCATGCTCGACCCGGATAACACCATCCTGCTCACCATGAATCAGATGAATCACCACATCGGCTATCGGCTGCTGCGGCAAAGTGGCAAAACGCCCACTGAACCCGATCACTCGCCCTGCCAATTGCGGCTGCGCTTTCACGCCCTCCAGCGACATAATTGTGCCCTGCGAGAAGCCAACCAGTGTGGTCTGCTGTGCATTCAAACCACTTTGCTGTTGCCATTGACGCACTGTGGCGACAAATTGCGCCATCACGTCATCAATCCGCCCCTGACGGCCCTCTTCGGTAATACCTTGAACTGAAAACCACTGCCGCCCATTGCCCATGCCACTAGCAAAAGGAGCATCAATACTGACCACCAATGCCTGAGGAAATGCTTGAGCGAAATGACTCCCGACCGGCGCCATGCCCGCGGCACTGTCGCCAACCCCATGAAACAGTAAAATTAATTGCTCTGGTTTTGCCGGTTGCTGCACCACGATATTCTGCTGACTCATTGGAAGACCTTTAATCATCAAGTAACGATAAAATGACTATACGCTGTTGGTTTGGTAGGGATATTGGGTTTTATTGATGGAGTTGGTGGGAATTATTGATGATCCGAGAGCATAAATATGGGGGCTGGGTTTGGTTGGTATTCATTCCGGTGATCCGGTTCGGTTGTCGGGTATGGAGTTTGGTTTCGGTTGGTATTCATTCGGTGATCACCTGTTCTCCGCCACCTCAACCGAGCAGGAGGGCAAGCCGGCCCTCCTGCACCTGCGGCTTGCACGAAATATTGCCCTACGGGTAAACCTCCCGCGTCTTTCGGGCTGACGAGCCAGCGCGATTCGCATCCATGCTCAAGCGCGCTTTTCGCGGGCGTCCATGCCCGCTCACTCTACCCTTAATCCTTGTCGGCAATATCTCTGATTGCGCTCAACGTCAAAATCATGGTGTTGACCTTAATCTTTTAAAGCACATTTGAGCAGCCGAGTGAAGAGTGGAGATAGGACGCGAGGCATGGATGCCGAGCGAGCCGTGCTTGAGCATGGATGCGACAACACTGCGGAGCAGTTTTGAACAACGCTTGCGTTGGCCCGAAGGGTAGCCTCGAAGAGGCAATAATCACGGCGGTCCGTCAGCGAAACGATGACGAGGGCCACCCACGAAGTGGGCTAGCGATACGTGCGCAAGCGCGGGGATTCCAAAGGGGTCACGCGCTTGTGACCTCTTTGGCGGTTGAGGCATCGGAGGTGAGGTTGCAGCCAATCTTATGTCAACCGAACCGGATCACCTGAATTAATATCAACCGAAACTAAGCCCCAAACCCGATCACCGGAATTAATATCAACCGAAACCTGATCCGCCCGCTAACCCCACTTTAATAACATCAACCGCCGCCATCCCCTGTACTGCCTCTTGCCGCCACTGGGCCATCAATGCCTTGCGACCTGAAATCCCCAGATGGCTAACAATCTCTGCTGGCGCAATACCCTGCTGTAAATATTGCCGCAATGCGACAAGAGGTAACTCAGTCTGCAACAGTTCAGGCTGTAATAGCAGCCGCTGCAAAGCGGGCAAACTGGCCTCTAATGGGCGGAAAGCAAAAGCAAATCCGGCAAGTTCGCGCCAGTCGTCATCATTTAAAGTGATATCAACCGGTTCTGACTGTGGCAACGATAGTGGCGTGTCCAGATCAATCCATTGCTGCAACCAATACCAATCGCGCGCTAATTGCTGCCGCGCGGAGTCATAGAGCGCATGACCCGCACAACTCAAGGGTAATATCGCCATAGCTGCATAACAGCCGCTACTGGCCTCTCGGTGGCTGCCTATGCGCACCAGATGAAATCCACAGGCATGCCAAAAAGCGGCTAACTCGGCGGTATAACCAAAACTGACCGAAAGAAAATCAAGCTGGTCCTGTTGTGCTCGCGCCAACTCGGCGAAAATCATCTGGCGGGCAATACCTTGGCGTCGCCATGATGGCGTGACTGCCACGCGGCTAATGCGCCGTGATAACAAGGTCGGTGCCTGCCATTGACCACTGTGAGCCGCCAGCGATTGCGCCACTAAACTGCCCTTGGGCCGCCGCCTGCCAGCCCAGACATCCTGAGCTAAGCTGCTATCCAGGCCGCCCTCATCCACCAGCCACAAAGCGCCAATGACTGAATCTGCGGCTTTCGCCACTGAGAAGTGCATTCCCGGCGCATCCATCAAACGCCGAAGATCAAGGGGAGTGGTACGGTAATGCGCGCTGGAGAGTAAGCCATAGAAATGCCGCAGTAATTCAGGATTATCCAGCCAGGCGCGCTGCTCACAAGGAATAATATCAACCTGTGCGCCAAGAGATTGAGCTGCTGGCAACTCATCATTGAACAACATAATGTCATCCACAATGCGCTCCAGCGGATCATGGCTGGCCCAGCGAATCGGGTCGGACAGGGTTAAATGATGCCAATCACTCAAAGTGGCGCAAAACTTCAATAAGAAGCCGCGCCCGGTGCCCTCATATCCCTGTACCGTGGTTGTTAATAATGCTCGAGGGAAATAGGCCAAGAGTGCGGATAACAGCGCAGTCGGGATAGCGGCAGCCTCATCAATCAATAGCCAATCAATCTCACTGACATCATGTTGCTGGCAGTAATCCAATAGCGCATCTGGTGCCCAAAAGCGCGCCCGCTCCCCTGCTCGCTGGCTCAACACCTGAGTGGCCGCTTTCCCCGGACCGGTAACCCAACAGTTGCCCGGCCAAGATGCCACCAGCATCCCGGCGAGTGCCGACTTCCCCCGCCCTCGGGCCGCAGTCAACACCCAGACACCCGCCTCTGCCTGCATCAGGCGCTGCAAAATCTGTTGCTGTTCCGTGGTTGGCGTACCCTCCGGCGGGAACCAGTCAGGATAGCAATCCCCGGCACTCAGCGAGAGCGGCTGACCTTGTTGCCATAAAATAGCATCGGAATCAGCCAGAATTTGCCGTTGCATATGCTGAATAAAGTTGGGCGTTATGATTGGCTCACTTTGTTCACTCCAGCGCAGACTGTCGCGATCGGGCAAATGCGGCCAGCGGTGCCATTCCGGCACTAACAGCACCAACCAACTGCCCGCTCGCAAGGTCCCCGCCAGCACCGCCAGTGCTTCAGTATTCAAACCGTCGGTGGCATCAAACACCGCGTGTAGCCACTCTTGACCAAGCAAGGTTTTTGCTGCTGCCGGGCGAATGCCATTAATACCTGCCGGTAGATCCTCGCCAATCCACAACCAATCCCCGGCTAATTGCCCACATAGCGCCAGCGCCTGCTGCCGTGCCCAATCGGCATGGCCACTGAGCACCAATAAGCGCCGAATTCCCTGCTGCGCCATCAATGATTGGCGGGCAACAATTGGCTGACAAGCAATAATCGCATTATTCACGCTAAGATTTACCGATCACCAGCGAGAGCAGCCCGGCGGCAATCAATGGCCCGACCGGCACCCCGCGGAACAGCGCAACCCCCAATACCGTCCCGACGAGTAAGCCCGCCACCACTGACGGTTGGTGTGTCATCAACGAAACACCTCGGCCACCAAGCCAAGAAACCGCGACCCCGACCACAATGGCGAGTATCGATTTCCACTGTACAAAGGAGTGCAATACTTCGCTGGCACTGATTTTCCCACTGGCAATCGGCGTCATTACGCCAATAGTCAGGATCAATATGCCGATGGTTAAGCCATATTTTTCTATCCACGGGAAAAACTGATTCAGAGGCGTGATACGAACAGCAATGAGTGCCAGAAGAGCTAATGTGACAGTCATGTTGTGGCTGATAATGCCAAGTGCAGCCAGCACCAAGAGAATTAATAAAGTTGGGTCGAGAGCAGCCATGGTTATCCCTGCCTTGCAATAGAATGCCGGCAGCGAATGTGCCGGCAAAAAGTGGTGTTATGATAATCCCTGCTTACTTGAGGTTCTAGTGCTATTAGCGGCTGGCAAAGGTGTTGCAGCTATTCGGGTCACCACTGTCGAAGCCACGTTTGAACCAGCTATAGCGCTGTGCCGAGGTGCCGTGAGTAAAACTGTCCGGCACTACACGCCCTTGGCTTTGTTGCTGTAGCCGGTCATCACCAATGGCCTGTGCGGCATTCAAGGCCTGTTGTAAGTCCCCCACTTCCAGCACATTCTGCGCTTCCATCGCTTTACCCCATACACCGGCAAAACAGTCAGCCTGTAACTCCATTTTGACCGATAAGCGATTGGCTTCTGCTTGAGATGCCCCCTGCTGCTGTTGGCGCACTTTGGTATCAATTCCCATCAAATGCTGTACATGGTGGCCAACTTCATGAGCAATGACATAGGCCTGAGCAAAGTCACCGCCCGCGCCCAGTTTATTTTTCATATCTTCATAAAAAGAGAGATCGATATAAACCGTACTGTCTGCCGGGCAATAAAACGGCCCCATAACGGATTGCCCAGTACCACAACCGGTGTGGGTGGCACCTCGGTACATCACCAGCTTAGGCTCCTGATAAGTTCGGCCCATTTTTTGGAAAATAGGTTTCCAGGTATCTTCAGTATCCGCCAGCACCACCGAGGTAAATTTGGCATATTGGTCATCTTTCGCGCTGACAGAACGTGGTGGACTTTGCTGTGTTTGGCTTTGTGACATCGGATCGTTGCCATTTAATAGCGGCGTCAGGTCGACGCCGTAGTAGCCCGCCACCAGCACCACAATCAAGATAACCAAACCACCTTTGCCACCAATTGGCGGCCGGAAACCGCCACCGCCAGATGAATTACCGCGTCTGTCTTCTACATTGTCACTTTCGCGACGACCTTGCCAACGCATAGCTATGCTCCCAGATATATTTCTTACACATTATCGTAGGAAATCTCCGGAGCTAATACCATTAAAAGCGAAAATGATTGGTACCGAGGGGTGGATTCAGATGATTCGCCAAGGCCGCAAGGAATGAGCAAAGGAGCTAAAGGATAAGGAGAGACCGAGAGTCCCTCCCCTAAAACAGTGCCGTCAATGAAACGTAATCGATTGCGCGGTTAGCCTAATTTTACGCCAATACGGTGTGCAACTTCTTCGTAGGCTTCAATCAAACCACCCAAACTTTGACGGTAGCGGTCTTTGTCCATCTTGTTCAAGGTTTTCTTATCCCACAAGCGGCTGCCATCAGGTGAGAACTCATCACCCAAGACCACTTCGCCGTTGAACAGGCCGAATTCCAACTTGAAGTCCACCAGGATTAAACCGGCATCATCAAACAGTTTGCTCAGCACGTCATTGGCCAAATAGCTCAGTTCTTTCATCCGCGCTAATTGTGCTTCTGTTGCCCAGCCAAAGGTTTTGCAGTAAGACTCATTGACCATCGGGTCATGCATGGCGTCATTTTTCAAAAACAGATCAAACAGTGGTGGATTCAGCGGCAAACCTTCTTCGATACCCAGACGTTTTACCAACGAACCTGCAGCACGGTTACGGATGACACACTCAACCGGGATCATTTCCAGTTTTTTCACCAGCACTTCGGTATCTGACAGCAAACGTTCCATTTGGGTAGGAATACCGGCTTCTTCCAATTTAGCCATAATAAAATGGTTAAATTTGTTGTTTACCATGCCTTTACGATCGAACTGCTCAATGCGCTGACCATCCAGTGCTGACGTATCGTTACGGAACTCCAATACCAATAGGTCAGGATTTTCGGTGGTATAGACGGTCTTCGCCTTGCCACGATACAACTCAGCTAGCTTTTGCATCTTATTACTCCAGTGATATGACAATGTTCAATAAATAAAGGGGCCGCAGCCCCTTTGGTTTTATTTGGTACTTGTAGCACTTGTCTGGCTAAGTGCTGCCTGGAACACGGCGACCAGTGCATCATTCTGCGACTGGGTTAGTGTCTGCCCTTTAGGGCCGATGAACTGTAAGCTACTGCGGTTATCAAGGTCACCGACTTGCAACTTATAATCACCTTCTGGCAATTCAGGGTCTTTAGCGCCCAACGCATCCCAGCTACTGCTGCTCATAGATTTAACGGTAACGTTAATCGTGCCCAGCGGACGGCTACGGTCAGTGACCTTCATGCCCACTTTTTCAAGTGCGGCCGGTAGGCGCTCCCACAGCACAGCATAAGGTGCGCGGACCACTAATTGTGGTAAACCGGTATCATCGCTGCCACTTTGAACATCCAAAGGACCGACTCGACGAGATGCCTGGCTGCTTTCGCTATCAGAACGGACTTTATCCAAGCCTTCTACGATGGCATTCAACATAGCGCCATTGTAACGCTGAATTTCGGTATAGCCGGTAACCGGGTTCCCACCTTGCTGTAGAGCAAGGGATTTGACCACTAGCGCCAACTGATAACCTTGTTCCTGCACACTTATCTGATAACGGCCTTCAAACTGAACGTCTTCATCTGCACGGTTCCATTTGATCCAGTCGGTTGTCAGCGTTTGGCTGGCATCCTGACGGCTGGCTATCGTCCAGTTTTTATCTTGCAGAACGTGGGTAACTTGCGCCCACAGATTACGATTTTGCGGGCTATTTTCTAACAATAGCTTGCTGGTATCGTTAGCATTTTCAGCGCGAGAACCGCTTAACAATGCCAGTGGCTGTACCGGAGGACGGATGTCCAACTGTTTACCCACAGCGCCTTGAGAGTTGACGGAACGGACATCATACTCACCATTTTGCACTGGCAGGATCATCCCTGCCGGTGAGTTCAGCGGCCTTAGCCCTGGAGCTTCAAGATAAGACTCGTCACCGCCAACCTGGCGTTTGTAGCGTTGGTCGGTGGTGCAGCCTGCCAGCAGCATTGCCAGCGAAACACCCACAACCGTTACCACCGTCGACTTTTGCAATGATATTGCCATCAAATTTCCCTAAGAGTTACAGCAAACCTGCGCTTTTCAGCGCGTCTTCCACAATCCGTTTAGCCGGAGAGGTCAACGGGGTCATTGGCAGACGCAAAGTATCATTTGCCATTAATCCCAGTTTCTTCGCGGCCCATTTCACCGGAATTGGGTTTGCTTCTACAAATAAATGCTGATGCAACGGCATCAAGCGCTGATTCAAACGGCGTGCTTCTGCAAAGTTACCTTGTGCAGCCAATGCACAAAGTTCAGCCATTTCGCGCGCAGCAATGTTCGCTGTCACCGAAATAACACCTTTGCCGCCCAGTTGCATAAAGTCCAGTCCGCTCGCATCGTCACCACTGAGCAGGATGAAATCTTCATCATCAACCAGCACTTGGATCTGACTTACACGACTTAAGTTCCCTGTTGCCTCTTTAACAGCAACAATATTTTTAATCTTGGCTAAGCGGGCAATAGTCGGCGGTAACATATCGCAACCGGTACGCGATGGCACATTATAGAGAATTTGTGGCAAATCGGTACTTTCAGCGATCGCTTTAAAGTGTTGATATAATCCTTCCTGCATCGGACGGTTATAATATGGCGTCACCGTCAGGCAACCCACCACACCGGTATTATTAAACCGTTGGGTCAATGAAATTGCTTCGGAGGTGGCATTAGCGCCGGTTCCGGCAATCACCGGGATGCGGCCATCGGCCAGTTCGAGCGTCTGCATGACCACATCAACGTGTTCGTCATGATTCAGCGTTGCAGATTCACCCGTCGTGCCCACGGAGACAATCGCCGCAGTTTTACTGGCTACATGATAATCGATAAGTTTCTTAAGGCTCGCACGATCGACAGCACCTTTGTCGTCCATCGGCGTTACCAGCGCAACTATGCTTCCTGTAAACATCGAACTTCCCGTAAACATTGCCCACCCCCTACTTAAACAAGTTCCTCATGGTACTTTTGACCTCTATCCAAAAGCAAGCAAACAACTGTGTTGTAAGCGCTTGGCAGCAGGTTTTTTTTATGTTTACCATGGTAACCCCAAAGAGCATGACAGGAAGAGCGATTTTGCCGCAGCTTGATGAACATTATCTGGTCATTACCGCACTCGGTGCTGACCGCCCTGGAATCGTGAATACCATCACCCGCCACGTCAGTAGCTGCGGTTGTAATATTGAAGATAGCCGGCTGGCCATGTTTGGTGAGGAGTTCACATTTATAATGCTGCTTTCCGGCAGTTGGAACGCTATTACCCTACTGGAATCAACCTTGCCACAAAAAGGCGCGGAGCTTGATTTGCTGATTGTGATGAAGCGGACCAATGCCCAAAATCAGAAAGCGATGCCTGCCACAGTATGGGTAAAAGTTGAAGTCAATGACTCCCCTCATATTATTGAACGGTTTACCAATCTGTTTCATTGCCACAATATGAATATCGCGGAGTTGGTTTCCAAGACACAACCGGCTGAAGGAGACATTCCTCCTCGATTGCATATCCAGATCAGCGCACACAGCCCCGCCAGCCAAAACAGTTCATTAATCGAACAAGCCTTTTATCAGCTATGTACAGAACTCAACGCGCAAGGCAGTATTAGCGTTGTGAACTATCCACAGCATGACTCACGAATGGAGAGTTAGTAATGAGCCCATTGAAAGCCGGTGATATTGCGCCGAAGTTTAGTTTGCCCGACCAAGATGGCGAGCAAATTAGTTTGGCCGACTTCCAGGGACAACGTGTCTTAGTCTATTTTTATCCTAAAGCCATGACCCCTGGCTGTACCGTTCAGGCCTGCGGTCTGCGCGACAACATGGACGAACTGAAGAAAGCAGGCGTCGAAGTGCTGGGTATTAGCACCGATAAACCCGAAAAACTGTCGCGTTTCGCCGAAAAGGAATTGCTAAATTTCACTCTGCTGTCTGACGAAGATCACCAGGTTTCAGAGCAATTTGGTGTTTGGGGTGAGAAAAGTTTTATGGGTAAAACCTACGACGGAATCCATCGTATCAGCTTCTTAATTGATGCAAATGGTAAGGTGGAGCATGTGTTTGATAACTTCAAAACCACTAACCATCACGATATCGTCATGGATTATTTGCGCCAAAGTGCCTAAGTTATGATGCACTCGCCATTATCCTTCATTGCAAAAAAGAGCGCTTAGGCGCTCTTTTTATTGGCTAAATTCAGTAATTCGGGTGAGTGAGTGCAGCTAACACCGCTGCAGCGGCAAGGGCGCAATATATCCCCAAAGCCATTGCTGTTGCAGCAAGGCAGCCAGCGAACTCATCCCGATGAGCTGACTCCAGTCAGTGATTCGGGTGAGTGAGTGCAGCTAACACCGCCACATCGACAAGGGCGCAATATATCCCCAAAGCCATTGCTGTTGCAGCAAGGCAGCCAGCGAACTCATCCCGATGAGCTGACTCCAGTCAGTAATTCGGGTGAGTGAGTGCAACTAACACCGCCACATCGACAAGGGCGCAATATATCCCCAAAGCCATTGCTGTTGCAGCAAGGCAGCCAGCGAACTCATCCCGATGAGCTGACTCCAGTCAGTAATTCGGGTGAGTGAGTGCAGCTAACACCGCTGCAGCGGCAAGGGCGCAGGGGATAGTTAATTGGCGTCGGGGATAAACTCCTCCGGCCACGCATGAATAACCGCTTTAACCAAGGTGGCCAATGGGATGGCAAAGAATACTCCCCAGAAACCCCACATACCGCCAAAAATGATCACTGACAGAATAATCACCAGTGGGTGCAGGTTCACGGCTTCAGAGAACAACACCGGCACCAGTAAGTTGCCGTCCAGCCCTTGTACGACCAGATAGGCGACAAAAAGAGTCCAGAAATCGGCACCTACCCCCCATTGGAATAGCGCCACCAGCACCACAGGGATAGTGACAATCACCGCGCCAATATAAGGAATCAAGACAGAAAAACCGACTAATACCGCCAGTAATAACGCGTAATTCATGCCCATCACGAAAAACACTAAATACGTGGCAATGCCGACCACCACCATTTCCAGCACTTTTCCGCGAATATAATTAGTAATCTGCTGGTTCATTTCTAGCCACACTTGCCCGGCCAAACCACGATTACGCGGTAAAATACGGCGCACAGCATTCAGCATCTGCTCTTTATCTTTGAGCAGGAAAAACAGCATCAATGGCACCAAAATCAAATAGATTGCCAAGGTCAGTAAGCCGATTAATGAGGCCAGAGAGATTTTAACCACTGACTCTCCCATACCGGACAGCTTGCTGCGCAGGTTTTCTGCCATCATATCGACGATACCGGCATCCACCAATGCGGGGTAACGTGAAGGTAATGTCTGAGCAAATGCATTGAATTTATTGAGCATTTTTGGCATATCTGATATCAGATTATTGCCTTGTTGCCACACTGTTGGTGCCACAACAAATACTGCCAGCAGCATGATACTGGCAAAAACCACCAATACGATACTGGCCGCCCACGGGCGTGAACAACCAACACGCTGTAAGCGAGCTGTCGGCCACTCCAGCAAATATGCCAGTACAATAGCCGCCAACAGCGGAGCTAAAATACCGCTAAAGAAGTAGAGAATGCAGAACCCGGCCAGCAGAATAACCAGTAACGCGATAACTTGCGGGTCAGTAAAACGCCGACGATACCATTGTAACAACAGCTCTAGCATCCGAAATTGCTCCTTAAGTACCGTGAGGAACCCACAAATCGATGAGTTCCTTTAATCGCCCCGAAAAACAGAGGCATAACCCGAAGGTAAGTTTTACGTGTCGGCCGTTATCTTATCGTCATTGCCTTAGGCACCATTCCTTTATATAACTATTCCTTTATAACGATAGGCTGACTAAGATAGTTGCGAGTTTCAGCAACGGATGAAGAGCTTAACCTTTAACCTATTTATGACTATTTTTGTGATCTAACTCGCTTTCGTGATGATTGTACTGGAGAGCAGAGCAAGGAAGAAGAACTCTTACACATCTCGGAGTCTAATTGTCATTACATTAGTAGGGGCAACCTCGTTTATGACATATTGGTTATGTAAAACAAGTCGGTTAAGCAAGACAGTGATCGCCACGCTAATGAGTAGTTTACTGCTCACCGGATCTGTATCTGTTAAAGCTGAAACCCAGACACAAGATTTGCTGCCCGATATCGGCACCTCAGCGGGTGCAACCTTGAGTATTGATCAAGAAAAGGCCATGGGGGATTTTTATGTCCGCCAAATGCGCGCCAGTACCCCGCTGATTTATGACCCGCTATTAACGCAATATATTAATACGTTAGGTAACCGTTTGGTCGCCAACGCCTACTCCGTGCGCACACCGTTTCACTTCTATCTGGTCAATAATGATCAAATCAACGCCTTTGCGTTCTTTGGTGGCAATGTGGTGCTGCACTCGGCCCTGTTCCGTTATACCGACAATGAAAGTGAGCTGGCATCAGTCTTAGCCCATGAAATATCCCATGTAACACAACGTCATCTGGCGCGAGCCATGGAAGAACAGCAACGAATGGCACCGCTGACGTGGGTTGGCGTATTAGGTTCAATTCTACTGACCATGGCCAGTCCGCAAGCGGGTATGGCGGGCTTGAGTGGCACTCTGGCGGGGGCTCAGCAGGGTATCATCAGCTTCACACAAGGCAACGAACAGGAAGCTGACCGCATTGGTATTCAAGTGCTGCAACGTTCAGGGTTTGATCCGCAGGCCATGCCAAACTTCCTGCAAAAACTGGCCGATCAGTCGCGATATGCCTCCAAACCACCCGAAATGCTGCTGACTCACCCCTTGCCGGACAGCCGCCTATCCGATGCGCGTAACCGTGCCAATCAGATGAAGCCGCACCCTATTGCCTCGTCGCAAGACTATCTATTCGCCAAGGTTCGTATTCTTGGCATGTATGGTTCGACTGAAAATAGCCTAACGCCAGACCTGTTAGACACCTTGAGTAAAGGCACCACTCGTGAGCAACTGGCTGCTAAATATGGCCAGGCTATTTTGTGGTATCAAGCCAAAAAATATGATGAAGCCCGCAATCAGTTACAACCACTGTTAGCGCAACAGCCGGGCAATATTTGGTTCCTCGATTTGATGACAGATATCGATTTGGGGCAAAACAAACCGGCGCAAGCTATTGAGCGGTTACAAAAAGCGATCGCAGCACAAAAAGATGAACAGCCGGTATTACAGCTGAATCTGGCTAATGCGTATGTACAGGGCGGGCAGCCGGCTGCTGCCATTAAGTTACTGAACCGCTATACCTTCGCTAACCCAAATGATCCGAATGGTTGGGATCTGCTGGCGCAAGCAGCTGCTGCAATGGGGTTACGCGACCAAGAACTGGCAGCTCGTGCAGAAAGTCTGGCATTAAGTGGTAAATTGACGCAAGCCATTGGTTTACTTAGCGATGCCAGCGCACGAGTGAAGTTAGGGAGTTTAGAACAAGCTCGCTATGATGCTCGCATTGACCAGTTGCGCCAATTGAATGAGCGCTTCCGCAAATATCAGAAGTCTTAAGGAAAGTTACGATGAAAGAGGTCACGATTTATCATAATCCACGCTGCACCAAGAGCCGGGAGACCCTCGCCCTCCTCGAACAGCATGGCATTAAGCCGCAAGTGGTATTGTATTTAGATACCCCACCTTCAGTGGCAACCCTGAAAGAATTACTGCAACAGCTAGGTTTCAGTGATGCCCGTCAATTGATGCGCACCAAAGAAGATCTCTACAAAACACTGAATCTGGCGGATAAGGCACTGACACAGGATCAATTGCTGCAAGCGATGAGTGAGAATCCTAAGCTCATCGAGCGCCCGATTGTAGTTTATCAAGGCAAAGCACGCATAGGCCGCCCACCAGAGCAGGTGCTGGAGATCTTGCCGTGATTCGGGGTTGGTAACTGAGTACAGCAAGGCAGTCAGCGAGCTCATCCCGATGAGCTGACTCAAGTCAGTGATTCGGGTGTGTGAGCGCAGCTAACACCGCTGCGGTGCCACAAACGCAGGGCACCCCAAAGTCATTGGGGTTGCAGCAAGGCAGTCAGCGAGCTCATCCCGATGAGCTAACTCAAGTCAGTGATTCGGTGAGTGAGCGCAGCTAACACCGCTGCGGCGCCAAGGACGCAGGGGGATTAAAGCCCCAGGATCTCTTTCACAAAAGGAATAGTCAACTTACGTTGGGCGGTGATAGAAGCGCGATCCAGTTGATCGAGCGTCGTAAATAGGGTGCGCATTTCTCGGTCCAGGCGTTTTAGCAGAAAACGGCCAACATCTTCCGGCAGTTCAAAACCACGCAATTTGGCACGTAATTGTAAAGCCTGCAGTTTTTCATCATCTGACAGCGGCTGCAATTTATAGATCTGCCCCCAATCAAGGCGGGAAGCTAGATCCGGCAAGCCGAGATTTAATTGGCGTGGTGGACGATCGCCGGTAATTAATAAGCGGGTACGACCAGTTTCTACAATGCGGTTATAGAGATTAAATATCGCCATTTCCCACTGCTCATCACCGGCAATACACTCAATATTATCAATACACACCAGCGCGAGTTGCTCCATGCCATCCAGCACTTCCGGCACAAAATAGGCACGTTTATCTAGTGGGACATAACCAACAGCCTCGCCTTTTTGCGATAACTCAGCACAAGCGGCATGTAACAGATGGCTGCGGCCACCGCCTTCACGCGACCAGAAATAGATATAACTGCCATGAGACTGATGCACAGCGGACTGGATCGCCGCTAATAGGGACGGGTTCTCCCCCGGATAAAAACTAGCGAAAGTTTCATCATCGGGAAGATAGAGTGGCAGTGAAAGCTGTGCCGGCGTATTCAGAAGCACCTCAACCAACAAAACGGGCGGGAAAACATGGCAAGCTTACCACAAAAAATTACAACAGCATAAAAACCTGATCTTAGGCGACAATCTGGCCGAACTGACAATAAGCGCTCGGCCAGATCCCAGTTTATTTCAGCGCGGATTCTTCATCCGGTGCGTCAATAATCTCTTCTTCAGTGCGGATCAAGCTGATCACTTTGAACAATAAGCTCAAGCCAATACCCACAACCGTTGCCAGCGCCATACCTTTCAGTTCAGTCGCGCCAATATTTACTTTCGCGCCACTCACCCCGATGATCAGAATAACAGAGGTTAAGATCAGGTTTTGTGCTTTGTTGTAGTCAACTTTTGACTCAATCAACACGCGGATACCTGAAGCGGCAATGACGCCGTACAGCAGCAGTGAAACACCGCCCATGACCGGGACGGGCACCGCCTGAATCGCAGCAGCAAGCTTACCAATACACGACAGCATAATAGCCAGAATCGCCGCGCCGCCAATCACCCACGTACTGTAAACACGGGTAATCGCCATAACGCCGATATTCTCACCATAAGTGGTATTCGGTGTGGAACCAAAGAAGCCGGAGATAACCGTCGAAATACCATTGGCAAACATCGAGCGATGTAAGCCTGGGTCACGAATTAAATCCTTTTTGACAATATTCGCGGTTACCACCAAATGCCCGATATGCTCGGCAATCACCACCAGCGCCGCTGGCAAGATAGTCAGAATAGCAAACCACTCAAAACGAGGTGTATAGAACGTCGGTAACGCAAACCAGTGAGCATCACGAATTGGGGTTAAATCCACCACCCCCATCACGAATGACAAAGCATAACCAACCAGCACACCAATCAGAATAGGGATAATGGCAAAGAAACCACGGAACAGCACCGATCCCAGAATGGTCACGCCCAGCGTCACCATTGAAATAATGATGGTATTTGAATCGACCGTCACGCCTTCAGCAGGCAGCAATCCCGCCATACCCGCCGCAACACCTGCAAGCTCAAGGCCGATAACAGCCACAATCGCGCCCATCGCCGCCGGCGGGAAGAGAACATTTAACCAACCGGTGCCGGCCTTTTTCACAATCAGCGCCACCAGACAGAACAGCACGCCGCACATGATAAAACCACCCAATGCCACTTCGTATCCCAGCGGAAGTAACAGCAATACCGGTGAAATAAAGGCAAAGCTGGAACCGAGATAAGCAGGGATTTTTCCCTTACAGATAAACAGGTAAAGCAAGGTTCCGATACCGTTAAATAGCAGCACCGTCGCTGGATTGATTTTAAATAGAATAGGAACTAAAACTGTGGCACCGAACATGGCGAACAAATGTTGAAAACTCAGGGGGATCGTCTGGAGCAGCGGTGGGCGCTCGCTGACGCCAATGGTGCGACGGCTCATTATCTCTATCCTCTCAATTAGAATTAGATGGTTATATGATGTTGGTTGCTTAAAAAAAGTTTGCGCTGAAAATCATTCAAAAAAAAGCCGACTATCAAGTCGGCTATCATCGTTTATTTTGTTCCGAAAATCTTATCACCGGCATCACCCAACCCTGGGATGATATAGCCGTGTTCATTCAAACCTTGATCGATGGAAGCGGTATATAACTCAACATCAGGATGCGCCTCTTCGAGAGCCTTGATGCCTTCAGGTGCCGCAACCAATACCAATACTTTAATGCTCTGGCAGCCAGCGTTCTTCAGCAAGTCGATGGTGGCAATCATTGAACCACCGGTGGCCAACATTGGGTCAACAACTAATGCCATCCGCTCATCGATATTTGACACCAGTTTCTGGAAGTAAGGCACTGGTTTCAAGGTCTCTTCATCACGATAGACACCGACCACGCTGATACGCGCACTTGGTACATTTTCCAGCACCCCTTCCATCATGCCCAAACCGGCACGCAGGATTGGCACCACAGTAATTTTCTTACCTTTAATCTGTTCAATCTCAACCGGACCGTTCCAACCTTCGATGGTCACTTTTTCAGTTTCCAAATCGGCGGTTGCCACGTAAGTCAGCAAGCTTCCTACTTCAGACGCCAACTCGCGAAAACGCTTCGTACTGATGTCATTCTCACGCATCAAACCAAGTTTATGTTTTACTAGTGGGTGTTTCACCTCAACGATCTTCATTATTTTTCTCCTGGTTAGGCGACTGGCGGCCAAAAAAATCGCGAGATTATACCGCCTTTTTTTTTGAACGCCACAATGAATAGCCTGATTCAGATCAATAGAAAATCATTATTAAGTCAAGAAAGCTAAAAATCAGGGTGATATCACAAGCTACTCGCAAACGTTTGCCTGCGCTGTTAGAATTGTCGCGTTTTCTTCCTATACCCGAAGTAATTGAAGTTGCAGGTAGGCAGCTAGCAAGCGAATCCTAATGAGCTTACATCAGTAAGTGATTAGGGTGAGTGTGTGCAGCAACAACCCTGCGGCTCCAAGTAAGAAGGGTAAAAGCTCAAACAGCCAACCGCCGTGGGGACCTCGCAGTGACCAACAAAACCTCTCTCAGCTATAAAGACGCAGGTGTAGATATTGATGCCGGCAATGACCTTGTTGATCGCATAAAAGGTGTGGTTAAACAGACCCGTCGCCCAGAAGTAATGGGTGGATTGGGCGGGTTCGGTGCCCTGTGTGCTCTGCCACAAAAATACCGTGAACCTATTTTAGTTTCAGGCACCGATGGCGTGGGCACCAAGCTGCGTCTGGCAATGGACCTGAAACGCCACGATACCATCGGTATCGATTTAGTCGCTATGTGTGTTAATGACTTGGTAGTTCAAGGTGCTGAACCGTTGTTCTTCCTGGACTACTTTGCTACCGGTAAACTGGATGTAGACACCGCCGCCAGCGTCATTACCGGTATTGCCGAAGGATGCAAACAGTCAGGTTGTGCACTGGTGGGCGGCGAAACAGCCGAAATGCCAGGGATGTACCACGGTGAAGATTATGATGTTGCGGGCTTTTGTGTCGGCGTCGTCGAAAAATCCGAAATCATTGATGGCAGCAAAGTTGCCCCCGGCGATGCTCTGGTGGCTTTAGGTGCCAGCGGCCCGCACTCCAATGGTTATTCACTGGTGCGTAAAATTCTGGAAGTCAGCAATACCCATCCAGAGCAGACTCAGTTGGAAGGTAAATCTCTGGCCGACCATCTGCTGGAACCGACCAAGATCTACGTAAAATCTATTCTTAGCCTGATTGAGCAACTTGATATTCATGCCATTGCTCACTTGACCGGTGGCGGCTTCTGGGAAAATATCCCGCGGGTATTGCCACAAGGTACTCAAGCCGTTATCGATGAAACTAGCTGGCAGTGGCCTGCGGTATTTAGCTGGTTGCAACAAGCCGGTAATGTCAGCCGCCACGAAATGTACCGCACATTTAACTGCGGCGTTGGCATGGTGGTCGCCCTTCCCGCTGACTTGGCCGATAAAGCAGTTGAGTTACTGACCGCATCCGGTGAAAAAGCCTGGAAAATCGGTGTGATTGCCGCCGCCGACGAAGGTGCAGAGCAAGTGGTGATTAACCCGTAACATCAGCGATTAATCATTCAGCCATTTAAGATTTTCGCATCGCGAATGAATCCCGATGAGCTTACTCAGGTAAGTGATTCGGGTGAATGAACGTAGCTAACAACCCTGCCGCTTCAAACCTAGGGATACCCAAAGTAATTGGAGCGACAGGTAGGCAGCAAGCGAATGAATCCCGATGAGCTTACTCAGGTAAGTGATTCGGGTGAGTAAGCGTAGCTAACAACCCTGCCGCTTCAAGTACGAAGGGTATATGAAAAAAATAGTGGTTTTGGTCTCCGGCCAAGGAAGCAATCTGCAAGCCCTGATAGATGCCCAGCAGCAAGGGCGCATTTCAGCAACCATTTGTGCGGTATTCAGTAATAATCCGCAGGCTTATGGTTTGGAACGCGCGACGCAAGCCGCGATTCCAGCTCACGCGCTGGATGCTCAAGCATTCTCTGACCGCGCCAGTTTTGATTTGGCATTAGCGCAAGCTATTGACCAATATCAGCCGGATTTACTGGTGCTGGCGGGTTACATGCGGATTCTCAGCTCTGAATTTGTTCAGCATTATGCTGGACGGATGCTGAATATTCACCCTTCCCTATTGCCGAAGTATCCCGGTTTGCACACCCATCGACAAGCATTGGAAAACGGTGATCAAGAGCATGGTACTTCAGTGCATTTTGTTACTGAAGAGCTGGATGGCGGCCCGGTTATTCTGCAAGCCAAAGTCCCGGTTTTCAGTGAAGACACCGAAGAGGATGTCGTTGAAAGAGTGCAAGCTCAGGAACACAGCATTTATCCGCTCGTCGTCAGTTGGTTTACTGATGGCCGCTTAGTGATGCAAGATAATGCAGCTTGGCTTGATGGCAAGCGCTTACCCACACAAGGGTATGCGGCAGAATAATTCGACAAAAATAGATTAACTAAAGGCGCTCCCCTTCCACGGTGAGCGCCTTTTTACTTATTCTTTTGTCATCCCCAACATCATTGGAATTACAGGAAGGCGGTGAGGGAAAGAATCCCGATGAGCTTACATAAGTGAGTGGTGCGCGGCTAACACACCTGTAACTTCAAGTACGAAGGGTATAAGGTTATAATTATCAAGGCAGCAGCCGCTGTCGCCCTATAAGGAATAAGTATGTCTACCAATAGCAGCGTCCGGTTACGCCCACTGGAGCGGGATGATCTGCCGTTTGTCCATCAATTAGATAATAATGCCAGTGTGATGCGCTACTGGTTTGAAGAACCTTACGAGGCCTTTGTCGAGCTATCTGATCTCTATGATAAGCATATTCATGATCAGAGCGAGCGCCGCTTTATTATTGAAGGTCTGGGAGTCAAAGTGGGTTTGGTCGAACTGGTCGAAATTAACCATATTCACCGCCGCGCCGAGTTTCAGATTATTATCGACCCTGCCCATCAAGGTAAAGGTTATGCTGGCTCAGCCGCAAGACTCGCGATGGAGTACGGTTTTTCCGTACTGAATTTGTATAAACTCTATTTGATCGTCGATAAAGAGAATAAAAAAGCGATCCATATCTACAGCAAATTAGGCTTTGAATTGGAAGGTGAGCTAAAACAAGAGTTCTTTATCAATGGTGAATACCGTACTGCAATTCGTATGTGCATTTTCCAGCCACAATATTTGGCTAAATATAAAACGCCATCGATAAAGAGTGCTTAGTCAATTGGGGCCATATGGCCCCAATGTCTATAACCTGAGTTAATTTAACAAATTCAGTAATGTAATATTATCATTTACATTAACTGCGTCTATATTTGATAACAAAAACTCTTTCGCGCCAGCATTGTGGATACTAAAAATATTGTATGCGTAAACAATGTTAATAATATCATCTTCACTCAACGAGTCATTATATATAACAAAGGCGCTGATAACTGATTTAATAATAAAGAAATCAATAGTGTATTTGTAAAAATCCTCGACTAGATTATCCGTATCGTTCAGTGCAAACTGATTATGGTAGAAATTATACTGGAATAAATTACGCAAAATATGTGGGTGTTGATTAAATAAAGGCATAACTTTATCACTCCAGGCAGAACTCAACTGCTTCATCCGCTCTTCCAACTGATTAACATCAACCTCATTCATTAAATGATGAATCAGAAATGCCATATAATTAAACAGGGTTTTCTGCCCCCGATTTTGCAAGGATTTAACCGTACGCCGTTGAAATATCATCAGGAAATGCCATCGTGCATTGGCATTAAAAGGAATGTGGGTCATTTCATTGTGTATGTCTCCAGAAATTAACTTGTCAAGAATAGCCTCATACAATGCCGATATTATTGGTATTTTATCTTCCAGGCTTTTATCTATATCCTGACAACAATGGATGAAAATATTAATAGCATAAACATTTTCTTCAATATTTTGGTTAGGCGTAAGTATTAGTTGATTACAATAATAGTTAATCATCTGCCCTTCAGAATTAATTACTCTCTCATTGAAATAATGTTTCTGGTTTATTACCTCATGATGCAAGCTAAAGGCATTAGGATTAAACAAAACAAGCCGGGTCACTTCCGGGCAGGACAACGTCAGTGTATCGAATTTTTCAGATTGGTACTGATGGTGACTACGCGGATAAGTTGCACAAGTTTGGCTCAATGCTTCGCCACCCAGTCGCTTATGCACCTCACATAATCTTGTTTTATCAAGATAGGGGCAGTTACCATCGTCCTTGAGACGTATTTTAGCCCAATCAGCGGTGTTAGTACGCGTAACTGAAATATTCTTGATTGCTATATTTCTGATCGTTTGATTTTGGCTATTTTTATATTTTCGATAGGTATTTTTATCTATGCTGATATTCCAGCCGTTGCAGCAATGGTCACGACAAGCTGATCCGACGCAACTGAATTTTTTAACAAAGTCGGGCTGAATAATCTGTAATTCTTTCACGAGATAGAGTCCTATTATCACGACTAATTTACAGATAACAAACGACACATTGCCGAGTTAACTTAAGTACTCGGTTAAATTAAATTTTTCAGCCCGCATTCTCTATTACATCAATAAAGATAATATCGAGAAATCCTCTCTCATCGCCAAGGCAGTTAGTTGCTGTATAAGTTGTTGGTTTGCCCTATCTGTTGACTCGCGGCAAGCATGATAGGAATAAACAATATCAATCACATCATCTTCAATAAGCTGACCATTTTTAGCGATATGAGCGCTTATCAATAGTTTTAAATAAAAATAATCAATAAGTTGCAGATTAAACATCGTTGTTGCCGACATGCTACCCATTGCCAATTGATCATGATGAATGCGGTAGAGAAAGTAATGACGAAAGACTAAATTATGATCTATAGCCGAAGACCATATTTGTTGTTGGCATAGATACTTTAGATTATGGTCAGTTAGTTTATTGGTAGGGGTATCCAGCAAGGTATAAACATAGGTTGCAAGCACCTTCTTCCCACGAACATCAGGTAATTGTGTTATAAAATCGCGCAAATAACCCACGAGTTCATGACGAATTAGCGGGTCAAAATCTACCTCCATAAATGCCAGGGCCGCTTTCCCCGACTCAACCGTCGCGATTAATTCTGCTCGCAGATGATCTATTTCGACCATTTTATTTTTGCTCGCATCATGACTGATTTGATGAGTCTGCAAAAAATGACTTATTGCCCACAGGTTTTCTTCAATAGACTCGTGCGAGCAGGCAGCAGTAATCGCAGCGCAAGCTCGATTGGCCAACCGCTCCTCAGTGACGATATCGGGCGCTTTATAATAGTCATATTGGTTGATGGTAGAAAAACGCAGTGTTAATGCATTAGGCGAAAATAATACCTGTCGAGTCACTTCAGGGCAGGAAAGTGACATGCTTTTGATTTTTTGATTCTTATAAACATGATCAACCTGAGGGTAAGAAGCACAGCTATTACTCAATGCATTCGCACCGATATGTTTATAAATCTGGCATAGCCGTTGTTCGTCGAGGAAAGGGCAATTCCCCTGACTATCAGGGGTTATATTGGCCCAGGCAGTCAAGCTAGTCTGTATGACAGAAATTTCGGTAACAGCAATGCGCTTAATATCTAAAAAGGGGCTTTTGATATATTTCTGATAACGGTTTCTATCAAGTATGACATGCTGGTTTTTGCAGCAATGCTCTCGACATGCTGTACTCGCACAGCGAAATGATTCCATAAAATCAGGCTGAGTTATCAGTAATTCTTTCACTTAACGCTTCCATTCAATAGTCACCCATATAACGAGCGGCACATGAAAGTGTAAACTTAAATCGCGTCAGATAAATAAAGTGAAAACCTTAGAAAAGTTTTTTACTGGCCTGCTATATCACACAAAAGAGTGAATCCCGATGAGCTGACATAAGTCAGTGATTCGGGTAAACGAAAGCAGCCAACACACCTGCGGCTTGAAAGATGCAGGGTATTAGCCGTAACGCCCGGTAATATAATCCTCAGTCCGCCGCTGATGTGGCGAAGTAAACAAGGCATCGGTATCGTTATATTCCACTAGCCCCCCTTGATGGATAAAGGCGGTATAGTCTGAAACACGCGCCGCTTGCTGCATGTTATGAGTCACCAAGACCACGGTATATTGCTGCTTTAATGTGGTTATCAGCTCTTCAATGGTTAAAGTTGAAATAGGGTCCAGTGCCGAGGTTGGCTCATCCAATAACAGCACTTCTGGCTCAATGGCAATGGCTCGGGCTATCACTAAGCGCTGCTGCTGACCACTAGAGAGGCGAAATGCATTTTCGCGCAGCCGGTCTTTGACTTCATGCCACAAGGCCGCGGCCCGCAAGGAGCGCTCGACAGCATCATCCAGCACTCGCCGGTCACGGATGCCCTGCAAACGCAGGCCATATACCACATTCTCATAGATTGATTTGGGGAATGGATTAGGCCGCTGGAATACCATGCCCACTCGCCGGCGCAATGCGGCAACATCGGTAGTTTTATCCGTGATAACTTCGCCACCAAGACGAATTTCACCCTCAAGATGGCAGTTATCCAATAAATCGTTCATTCGATTAAAGCAGCGCAATAATGTCGACTTGCCACAACCGGAAGGGCCAATCAGTGCAGTAACACGATGTTTCGGCACATTAAATGAAATATCATGCAGTACCTGTTTGTCACCATAGAATAAATTGAGCTTTTCTACCGCCAGTGCAGTTTGCTCGTGAGTCAATTGCTGTACATCAAGCAGCGGCAGTGAATCCGGCGTCAAAAGTCCCATATTTCGTCCTGCGGGTTAAAAAGTTCAGTCACAGCATCAAACCTCGGTATTTTTCACGTAGATGATGACGAATACCGATCGCCGCTAAATTAAGTCCAACCACAATGATAACCAGCAGTAGCGCGGTGGCAAACACCAATGGCCGTGCAGCTTCCACATTGGGGCTTTGGAAAGCCATATCGTAAATCTGGAAGCTTAAATGCATAAATTTGCGTTCTAAATGCAGGAATGGAAACACCCCGTCGACCGGCAATAACGGTGCCGATTTTACCACCCCAACCAGCATCAGCGGCGCAGTTTCCCCTGCGGCGCGCGCTACCGCCAGAATCAGCCCGGTAATCATGGCTGGAGCGGCCATCGGCAACACAATATGCCACAAGGTTTCGGCTTTGCTGGCCCCTAAAGCCTGCGATCCTTGCCGCAAACTGGCCGGAATTCGGGATAGCCCTTCTTCTGTCGCCACAATCACCACTGGCAATGTCAATAAAGCCAGCGTTAATGCCGCCCATAGCACGCCCGGCGTGCCGAATGTCGGGTTCGGTAGCGCCTCAGGATAAAACAGTTTATCCAGCGAGCCGCCGATAAAATAGACGAAAAAGCCAAGGCCAAATACCCCATAAACAATGGAGGGCACACCAGCCAGATTCACCACGGAAATACGAATCATGCGAGTCAGCCAGTTTTTGCCCGCATATTCATGTAAATATACTGCGGCAATCACCCCCAACGGCATGACCACGATAGACATCAATATCACCATTAATACCGTGCCGAAAATGGCGGGGAATACGCCGCCCTCCGTATTGGCATTACGTGGATTATCAGTCAGAAACTTATGGGTTTGCGCTGCCCAATGACGTAGTTTCTGCCCGAAACTGATATCATTGGGATACCAAGCGAGGTTGATCTGGCTGAGTGAAAGTGGATGCACTTGCCCATTCATATCCCGTAACAGCAGAGTGTAGCGGTTTTGGTCGGTTTGTAGGCCACGCAATTTCGTCATCATTGCCTGATGGCTGCGCTGCAACTCCCCCCACTCGGCATCAAAACGGTCCTGTGATTTGCTGTCAAAGTCGCCAGTCATTTGCAGGCGCTTTTTCTCAAGCCGCAATGCCTCAAATTGTTGATTGAGCATGTTCATCTGGCGGAATTGAATATCTTTGGCTTGCCGGACCAGCGCCTGTATCACCGGAATTCGCTTTTGCAGCTCTTGGGCTAAGTCATTGCCCACCAACGGCTGGCCGTTATCCAGCATCCCGGCCAAGAAGCCATAAGCCGTACCATTGTGCTGACGATCCAATACCAGCAAGTCTTTAGGTTGGCTGCGCTGCTGAATATCGCTGTCCAGTAACCGGTGAAAGTCTTGCCCTTGCACCTCGCGATTACCGGTTTTAATCAGATAGCGAGTCACTGTGTCACCCGCCTCTGGCGGCAAAGTCACTCCAGCCTGCTCTAATTGTTGACGTGACAGTGACTGCTGTTGATAAATCTCTCCAATGACTCTCACCGGGCCAGCAGCAGTTTGCTTAAGTTCAAACAGGTAAACCGGGCTAGGCCAGAAATAGCGCATCCCTTGCCCGGCTAATAATAAGACCACACCCAGCAAGGCCAACAGACTGATACTGACAGCGCCAGCCGTCAGCCAGACCCATGGCGAGCCCGATGCAAACCATTTTTTGGTAAAGCTGGACTTTACTGCGGCTGTCATCACGCAATCTGCTCCGTCTGATAGCGTTCACGCAACCGCAGGCGAATGGATTCGGCGAGCGTATTGACTAAGAACGTGAAACAAAACAGAACCAATGCCGTCAAGAACAGCACCCGATAATGCCCACTCCCCATCACCGCTTCCGGCATCTCAATAGCAATGTTGGCGGCCATCGCCCGTAACCCCTGGAAAATACTGCCATCAATGATAGGTGTATTCCCGGTAGCCATCAGCACAATCATGGTCTCGCCCACGGCACGGCCAAAACCAATCATCAGTGCAGAGAAGATACCGGCGTAAGCCGAAGGCAGCACGACACGAATCACGGTCTGCCAAGGGGTGGCCCCCAGCGCCAACGAGCCCTGACTTAGCGACGATGGCACACTGAATAAAGCATCTTCGGCTAGCGAGAAAATCACCGGAATCAGAGCAAATCCCATGGCGATACCCACCACTAAAGCATTGCGCTGGTCATAGTTATCCCCCAACCATTCATGCAATGGCATCCCCAGCACCGATACCGCCAACAGTGGCCCTAGCCACAATGCCAACCACCCGGTTAGCAGGATGACGGGCAGTAATACCATCACATCCCAGCCCGCAGGCCACTGTCGCTGTGTTTTTGCCGACAAGCGGGCACTGCCCCAACCGCACAATAAAATAGTCAGCGCCAATAATGGCGGCAGCAATAGAATGCCAGTCAGATAATGTTCAATTACCGGAGCCAGCCAAATACCGGCAATCAAACCGATAACCACCGTCGGGAATGCGCCCATCATCTCAATGGCCGGTTTAACCACGCGGCGCAAGCCCGCCGACATGAAATAAGCCGTATAAATTGCTCCTGCCAATGCCAGTGGCACGGCGAATAACATGGCGTAACCTGCTGCTTTTAAGGTACCGAAGATAATCGGTATCAGGCTGAATTTGGCTTGATAACTCTCTTCTGCTGAGCTTGACTGCCAGACATAGGCCGGTTCGGGATAATTTTCGTACCATACTCGCTGCCATAGACTGCGCCAGCTGATGTCAGGGTAGCGATTATCGATGGGATAAGCTGACCAACCGGCGGCATTCTCCACCAGCAAGTGATCCCCCCAAGGAGAGAACGCTGCATGGGTCACTCCCTGCGCCAGTTTATGTTGCAGTAGTGGTGCTGACTGAATACTGGAGAACAGTGACAATTCACCTAGTGGTGATACTGAAGCAAATACCCGACGTGCGTTTTCGGTCGTTAGTAAGCCCTTACCTTGGGGGGTAAAGTTGCGAATTCGCGTCAAATGGTATTGATTGTCTGGCTCTTTTGGCACATCAAACCATTGGGTTAATTGCCCATCCGAGGATTGCACCAGTAGCGATTTCCCGCCCGCCAATAAAGAGAGGCTCAGTGGCCCGGTGGCGCGAGATTTGTCATCAAGCAAAGGGACGACTTCACGCAGTGTCAGCTTAGGGCCGAATTGATAGATATACAGTTGCTGACCGGAGAGGAGATAAAGCAAACGCCCGTCTGGCGTTAGTAACAGTTGATTGATGGCCTTGGGCACATCCGTCTGTTCGCTGACTTGCTGCCCTTGCGCGCTAAACGTCCCGGTCATCAAGCGGCCATCATCAGTAACCGCCGCGATGGCAAATTGCCGTGGTTGCGGCTCAGCCACCGCCAATTGATTCAGACGTTGGCCTTTCAAATCCATAAAGCGCGGTTGTTCACCTAGCGGAAATTGCCAAACTGGCGGTGTGGCGGAAAAATCGGGTTGCAGCAGAAGAAAACGGCCATTACTCAGGCCAACACCATACAAAGGCTGCCCACCCACCGCGCGGCTGATTGACACTGGCGCAGGCGCTAACTGTTGCGCACTAATTAAGCTCCCGGCAGGAGATTCCCCCTGAGCTTCGAGGCGAATAAAATAGCCTTTGCCTTGTGCATCCAGGCGATATCCTATCTGCCCCGAGGCATCAATCCCCAGAGCAATGGTGGGCGCGCTACGATCTACAGCAAAGGATGGGGATAAATTGATGGCGGCGGGCTTAAACAGAGGCAAAACGGCGTACAATAAATAAACGAAAATCAGCATTAAGGTCAGCAAAACCAACAAGCCGCTGCTTGTTACTATCATGCGCACCAGACGTTCAATGACAGCCCGGCGCTTATCTCTCCCTGATGGTCTCACTACGCCCGCTTGCTGCATAATCTTCGATTGCCCCATGCCCTTACGCTATATCCAGTCTATGTTATTTATCTAATCGCCCATCTATACCCTAAGATGACCGAGTATCTTATGTCAGTTTTGTGGCGTTTGCATGACAATGTTGCTGATGGCGGCCTGACGATGTTTGCCACGGTGGCGAATAAAGTTAACTAATGATATCTGTTGGACTTTCTTGTCAATCTTTCGCAATAATGATTGTGGACACTAAATACTCCCACAATAATCTTACTGGAGTTGCAATGGGTCAGGAAAAGCTCTACACCGAAAAAGAACTCAGTTGGTTATCTTTTAATGAGCGGGTATTGCAGGAAGCTGCGGATAAGAGCAATCCACTCATTGAGCGGATGCGGTTCCTTGGTATTTACTCCAATAATCTTGATGAGTTCTATAAAGTCCGTTTTGCTGATCTAAAACGGCGCATTCTGATTAGTGAAGAGCAAGGCTCCGCCGTAACTTCCCGTCACTTGCTGAAAAAAATTCAAAGCAAAGTGGTGAAAGCCGATCAAGAATTTGACGGGCTATATAATGATTTATTACTGGAAATGGCGCGTAATCAAATCTTCCTGATTAATGAGCGGCAAATTTCCGAAAATCAGCAAATCTGGCTAAAACAATATTTTAAGCAGCATCTGCGCCAACACATCACGCCGATTCTGATTAACCACGACACCAATTTGGTGCAATTCCTTAAAGACGATTATACTTATCTGGCGGTGGAGATTATCCGTGGTCAGGAAATCGCCTATGCACTGCTAGAAATTCCTTCCGATAAAGTTCCGCGTTTCGTTAATTTGCCACCAGAAGCTCCTCGTCGCCGCAAGCCAATGATATTACTTGATAATATATTGAGATATTGCCTAGATGAGATATTCAAAGGCTTCTTTGATTATGATGCGCTGAATGCTTATTCCATGAAGATGACCCGTGATGCCGAATATGATTTGGTCACTGAAATGGAATCCAGCTTGCTGGAATTGATGTCATCGAGCTTGAAACAGCGCCTGACGGCAGAACCGGTGCGCTTTGTTTATCAACGTGATATGCCCGATGAGATGGTGGAATTGCTGCGCGGCAAGCTGGGTATTTCTAATGATGACTCAGTCATTGCCGGTGGTCGGTATCACAATTTTAAAGACTTTATTAACTTCCCGAACGTCGGCAAAAGTAATCTGGTTAATCGGCCCATGCCGCGTCTGCGCCATATTTGGTTTGATAAGTTCCGCAATGGCTTTGATGCCATTCGGGAACAAGATGTGCTGCTCTATTATCCGTATCACACCTTTGAGCACGTATTAGAATTACTGCGCCAGGCATCATTCGATCCGAGCGTATTGGCGATTAAAATCAATATTTATCGCGTCGCAAAAGATTCGCGCATTATCGAATCGATGATCCATGCCGCCCATAATGGCAAGAAAGTGACGGTGGTGGTGGAATTACAAGCGCGCTTTGATGAAGAGGCCAATATTCATTGGGCGAAAAGTCTGACCGCCGCTGGCGTACACGTTATTTTCTCTGCTCCGGGTTTGAAAATTCACGCCAAGTTATTCCTAATTTCCCGTCTTGAAGGCGAAGAGATTGTGCGCTATGCCCATATCGGCACCGGTAACTTTAACGAAAAAACGGCGCGTCTTTATACCGACTATTCTTTATTAACCGCAGATGCGCGTATTACGAATGAAGTGCGTCGGGTGTTTAACTTTATTGAGAATCCTTACCGCCCGGTCAAGTTCGATAATCTGATGGTGTCACCACAGAACTCGCGTTTAATGCTGTATCAATTGATTGATCAGGAAATTATTCATGCTCAGGCCGGTGAAAGTGCCGGGATTACCCTGAAGATAAATAATTTAGTGGATAAAGGTCTGGTAGATAGGTTATATAGCGCCTCCAGTGCAGGGGTGAAAATACGCCTTTTAGTCAGAGGGATGTGTTCGTTAATCCCAAATATGCCGGGGATCAGCGATAATATACAAGTCACCAGTATTGTTGACCGCTTCCTCGAGCATGACCGGGTTTACGTCTTTGAGAATAAAGGCGACAAGCTGGTGTATCTCTCTTCCGCTGACTGGATGACACGTAACATTGATTATCGTATTGAAGTCGCCGTCTCATTACTGGACCCGAGACTAAAACAGCGGGTGCTGGATATTTTAGAGCTGCTGTTCAACGACACGGTAAAAGCCCGTTATATTGATAAAGAACTGAGTAATCGTTATGTACCGCGTGGAAACAGGCGCAAAGTACGTGCACAGATTGCCATCTATGATTATTTAAAAGCGCTGGAACAACCAGAGCAGTAAGGCTAAAACTATGCCGCTAACCAACAATTCGACTACCACAAAACCGCAAGAAATTGCAGCTATCGACTTGGGTTCAAACAGTTTCCATATGGTAATTGCCCGCGTCGTCAACGGTGCTTTGCAGGTTTTGGGGCGCCTGAAGCAGCGCGTGCATCTGGCTGATGGTCTGGATAGCAATAATATGCTCAGCGAAGAAGCTATTGAGCGGGGGCTGGCTTGTCTGGCACTGTTTGCTGAGCGTTTGCAGGGTTTCTCACCCGATAACGTCTGCATCGTCGGTACTCATTCATTGCGACAAGCCGCTAACGCGGAAACCTTCCTCAAGCGCGCAGCCGAAGTGATTCCCTACCCGATTGAAATCATTTCCGGTCAGGAAGAGGCACGTCTGATTTTTATGGGCGTCGAACATACTCAGCCGGAGAAAGGCCGCAAGCTGGTGATTGATATCGGTGGCGGTTCAACCGAGTTGGTTATTGGCGAGGATTTTGAGCCATTGCTGGTAGAAAGCCGCCGCATGGGCTGTGTCAGCTTTGCTCAACAGTTCTTCCCGCATGGTGAAATCAGTAAAGTGAATTTCAAGCGCGCGCGCTTGGCTGCGGCCCAAAAGCTGGAAAATCTGGCGTGGCAATATCGGATTCAAGGTTGGCAATATGCGCTTGGCGCATCCGGCACTATCAAGGCCACCTATGAAGTGTTGGTGGAGATGGGCGAGAAAGATGGTTTGATCACGCCAGAACGCCTTGAGATGCTGGTTGATCAAGTGCTGCAATTCAAACATTTCTCCGCACTGAGTCTGCCGGGGTTATCAGAAGATCGTCAGTCGGTATTTGTGCCGGGGCTGGCTATCTTGTGTGGTGTATTCGATGCCTTAGCTGTCAAAGAGTTACGTTTATCCGATGGTGCGCTGCGTGAGGGCGTTCTGTATGAAATGGAAGGCCGTTTCCGCCACCAGGATATCCGTCAGCGCACAGCCAAAAGTCTGGCCGAGCACTATAACATTGACCGGGAACAGGCACGCCGAGTGTTGGAAACCACCGAGCAGCTTTACACTCAATGGTTGGCGCAGAACTCCAAGCTGGTACAACCGCAGTTGGAAGCATTGTTAAGATGGGCGGCGATGCTGCATGAAGTTGGCCTGAGCATTAATCACAGCGGGATGCACCGCCATTCGGCTTATATTCTGCAAAACACTAACTTGCCGGGCTTTAATCAAGAGCAGCAATTATTGCTGGCAACCTTGGTGAGAATGCACCGTAAAGGGATTAAGCTCGATGAGTTGCCGCGTCTGAATTTATTCAAGAAAAAGTACTATTTGCCGTTAATTCAGCTATTACGTTTGAGTACGTTACTGAATAATCAGCGCCAATCGACGACTACGCCAGAAAGTCTGCGACTGATAACTGATGATGGTCACTGGACATTGCGTTTCCCTGCCGGTTATCTGGCGCAAAATAATCTGGTGCAACTGGATTTTGAGCGCGAGCAGGCATATTGGGACGATGTAGTTGGCTGGAAACTGATTATTGAAGAAGAAGCAGCGGAAGATACTGAAGCCGACGCGCCGAAAGCATAATGAGAACAAATCCCGATGAGCTGACTCCAGTCAGTGATTCGGGTGAGTGAGAGCAGCTAACACCGCTGCAGCACCAAGGACGAAGGGCAAGGAGATTATGAAAAGAAGGCCATCAACACAGCTAACAAAAATCATCTTGCTGGTGAGTTTTCTCATTCTATTTGGCCGTTTATTGTATGCGGGGATTGCGTCTATGTCCCACCATCAGGAGCGTCGGCAATCACAACAGCTTGAGCAGACTGTAGAAGGCGAGCCTGCGGGCCCGCATGAGACTGATCTCAGCCCATAAAAGTTGTGCTCAGCGCCCTTAGCCACCTCCCGCGCAAATACTCAGCATATTTTGCGGTTTGCCGAGGTGAGACTTAGAGAAGGGCCGAGTCATTGACTGTAGCCACGCACCTGCGACTTGAAAGATGAAGGGTATATTTCGAATCAAGGACACACTATGCCAGTGCCAATAACTCCTGTGCCACTTTCCGCCATGGTAAAAAGTAAAGCTAAAAACAACGCTAAAAAACTGGCTGAAATACGCAACCGAATACTTACCCTATTACTGAATGATAAAGCCTTAGTTGACGGTATTCTTGGCCGTCAGGGTGAAAAGGAAACCATCAGTGATGAGGATCTGCTAGAAAAAAAAATTGAAATCAAGAGTCTGCTTGATGACTTGCACGCAGCTGACCTTGCCGACTTGCTGGAAGCCTTGCCCAATGATGAACGTCTGGCATTGTGGCGGTTAGTCAAAAACGAAAAACGCGGTCAAACGCTGGTCGAAGTCTCTGAGACGGTGTGGGACACGCTGATCAAAGAGATGAGCGATAAAGACCTGTTAAAGGCCATGCGCACCTTGCATGTCGATGAACAGGCTTATCTGGCTGAATACTTGCCGCGTAACTTGATGGGCCGTTTGCTCACTTCATTGGATCCGGATCAGCGGGCTCGCGTACGGGAAGTTATCCAGTATGGCCGGGATACCGTCGGTCAGATGATGGATTTCGAATTAGTGACAGTTCGTGCTGATGTCTCGCTGGGAACGGTACACCGCTATTTACGCTATCGAAAAAATATTCCCGATGCCACAGATAAAATCTTCGTCGTTGACCGTAAAAATACCTTACTCGGCGAACTTCCACTGACGGCTATTCTCCTCAACTCACTGGATACTAAAGTATTTCAGGTGATGGAGAGCAACCCAATAACATTCCAGCCGGAACAGAAAGCAGAAGATGCCGCTGGGGCTTTTGAACGTTATGACTTAATCAGTGCGGCAGTCATTGATGCCAAAGGCAAACTGATGGGCCGTTTGACCATCGAAGAAATTGTTGACGTGGTCAATGAAGAGAGCGATACCACCTTAAGACGGATGGGGGGCTTAAGCCCGGAAGAGGATGTATTCTCCCCGGTAGGCCGTGCCGTGCGGACCCGTTGGTCATGGCTGGCCATCAATCTTTGTACCGCTTTTGTCGCCTCCAGGGTTATTGGTTTATTTGAGGATACCATCTCGCAATTAGTGGCTCTGGCCGCCTTAATGCCCATTGTAGCTGGCATTGGCGGTAACACCGGGAATCAGACCATCACCATGATTGTGCGTGCCTTGGCCTTGCATCATATCCAGCAGGGTAACATCACATTCTTGATGTTCAGAGAATTAGGTGTGGCGCTGATTAATGGTTTGGTTTGGGGCGGCATTATGGGCGTGGTCACTTATCTGCTCTATGGCGACCCTGCTATGGGGGGCGTTATGACATTGGCAATGATTCTTAATTTGCTAATGGCGGCGCTGATGGGGGTCATTATCCCGATGACAATGGCACGTCTAGGTCGAGACCCGGCTATCGGTTCCAGTGTCATGATCACAGCAATCACTGATACTGGCGGCTTTTTCATCTTTCTGGGACTCGCCACCATATTCTTAGTCTAATAATGATGATAATAGAAAATAATTAATTAAGCATTGAGCAGCCGAATATCACTCGTCAATGCTCATCTATACTAAACTATTGAATATGACCGTATTTTAAAAACGGTATATTGCTATGTGGTGGATTTTTCTATCACAATCAAAATACTTGCGAGCAAAATAAGGCGTTATATGGATCTCAGCGCAGCTGAAAAACCGACACCTGATAATAAGCCCCTTCTGCACATTACTATCACTAGTATAGTAGTGTTTTTGCTCGCAATTTTTTGTATCCGACTCTCTGAACAATCAGAAAATCTAGCCCCTTTATGGTTCCCGACCGCCGTATTGATGGTGGCTTTATTCCACCATCCTATACGCTACTGGTCGCTACAATTATTGGCCGCAGGAATCTGCATTGTTGCTGCTAATTTTATCTTATATGGCGTCAGTTGGTTCCCGCTGCCACTCACATTTATCAATCTTGCAGAATCGGCGGTGGGGGCATGGTTACTGCGCAAACTTCTACAACCCAAAGACCCGCTTAATAATCTGTTCAGTTGGCTCAAGTTCTCGGTTTGCACCGTCATTATTGTCCCTCTATTGAGTGGTTTGGCGGCAGCCTGGTACTTGTCGCCCCATAATGGGAACTTCACCCAAGTACTGACAGTATGGTTTATGTCCGAAGCCATCGGCATGCTGGCGTTAGGGCCGGTCGGCCTGCTTTACCGCCGCGGTTACTTCAATATCGCGACTAAAACCAAAGCGCTATTCGATATGATGTGGATGATGATATTATCCTTAACCGCTTGTTATATCGGTTTGATTTATCTCCCATTCCCCTTCACTTTCGTGATTATGGCCTTGATCTGGACCTCTATTCGACTGCCCCGTTTTGAAACCTTTACTGTCTGTTTTCTGGCCACATTGCTGATTGCGATGATGATCAATTTCAACCTATTTACATTGCCGGCTGATCCCAAAATGTCGGTACAGGCATTCTCTTTTATTCCGCTATTGATGGTGCTTATTCCGCCACATGCCATGGCCATGGTGATGCACTCGTTCCGGATGGAAAAAGAGCATATCGTTGAAAGTGAAAACCGCTTTCGTAATGCCATGGAATACTCGGCGATTGGCATGGCGCTGGTCTCGCCGGAAGGCAAGTGGATGCAGGTAAATAAGGCGCTGTGCAAACTGTTGGATTACAGTCAGGAAACCTTACTGACTCTGAATTTCCAACAGATTACCCATCCGGAAGATCTCTCCGCCGACCTGAAATTGCTGGATGATTTGTATCACGACCGTATCCCCAGCTACTCGATGGAGAAGCGCTATATCCGCAGTGATGGCGAGATAGTCTGGGCGCTGTTAGTAGTGAGTGTGGTGCGGGATCACGAGCAGCAGCCGCTCTATTACATCTCTCAGGTCGAAGATATCAATGACCTGAAAAAGACTGAAATCATCAACCGGCGCTTGATGGAACGTATCACCCTGGCCAATGAAGCGGGCGGCATTGGTATCTGGGAATTAGATATGAAAAAACAGCAGATCAGCTGGGATAAGCGGATGTATGAACTCTACCATGTTCCGCTGAATACTCCGGTGACTGAGGCTATCTGGCAGCAATATATTCATCCAGAAGATTTCAATTATGTCGTCAATGAATACAATGCCGCACTCAATCAACGCCAGCCCTACCGGCTGGAGTTTCGCCTACTTTTGCCGAACGGCGATATTGTCCACCTGCGTAATCAGGCCAATATCGTGTGCGATAAAAATGGCAATATTCAGCGCGTGATTGGCACCACCTTGGATATGACTGAAATCAGAAACCTGACGGAAGCCCTGCACGAAGAGAAGGAGCGGCTGCATATTACGCTCGATTCCATCGGTGAGGCCGTGGTGTGTACCGATCAGGAAATGAAAATTACCTTTATGAATCCGGTCGCGGAGAAAATGACCGGTTGGGCCAATACCATCGCGCTAGGCCAGCCCATCAACCAGATTATCAAGCTGACCAATGGCGTGGATGGGCCAGAAATTGACAATCCGATAGAGCATTGTCTGACCCACCGCCCTTACTCTTCACTGAATGAGTCGATGGTATTGCATCATCGTGATGGGCAGTATTATGACATTCAAGAGTCGGTAGCGCCGCTGAAAACGCTGGAAGGGGGCATTGTCGGTGCCGTTTTAGTCTTCCAGGATGTCGGCGAGTCGCGTGCCATGATGCGCAAACTCAGCCATAGCGCGTCACATGACAATCTGACCGGCTTGCCAAACCGGGCCAATTTTGAAAATAAATTGAAAATGGCTATCCAGAAAAGTGTCGACCAAAACCAGCAGCATGCGCTGGCTTTCCTGGATTTGGACTATTTTAAAGCAGTTAATGACTCGGCCGGGCACCCAGCAGGAGATGCTTTGCTGAAAGAACTCAGCCAGTTAATGCGCCAGAATTTACGTAACAGTGATTGTGTCGCGCGTCTGGGTGGTGATGAATTCGGCTTACTAATGCTTAATTGCACCCTCCCCCACGCCAAAGCTATTACTCAAAGTCTGGTATCCATGATCAATGGCTATCATTTCTACTGGGAAAATAAGCTGTATCGCATCGGTGCCAGTGCCGGAGTGACTCAAATTAGCAGTAGCAACAGCCAGCGCAGTGAAATTATGGCGCAGGCTGATATTGCCTGCTACACCGCCAAACACAGTGGCCGTGGGCAGGTTTATCTCTATCAGCCACGGCAAAAGCAGCTACTGGCCCGGCAACACGAGCTGCTCAGTAGAGAAGATATCGAAGATATTCTTAGCAAGAACCAATTGTCGCTACAGCTCACGCCAACCGCGCCCCCTAAAACGCCGCTGTCGGTATGCTTCTATCAGGTCAGCTATGAGGTTAACCAGCCGCAGAGCATCATTGTCAGTCAGTCTGCATTTGAGGAAGCCGCATTGCTGTATAATTTGCGGGCCAAAGTCGACAATTGGGTATGCGAGCAACTGCTAGTGGAACAAGCCGAGGCGATTAATCACAAAGGGCTGGCACTGGCTATTCCGCTGTCCGAAGTGGCTCTGCTTAAAGAAGATTTCCGCCAGTCACTTCTTGCCTTAGTCCAAAATACTGTGCTGCCAGCGCAAAGTTTATATTGGATGGTCGATGAGTCCACCTTGCTGCAATATCCGTTTGCAATTGGGAATTTTCTCGCCAAACTGCAACAATTGGGCTGCAAATTAATAGTTAAAGAGTTTGGTCATAATCTCAATGATTTTGAGTTACTGGCGGAGCACACTATTAATTACCTCAAATTTAACAGTGAGTTAATTGCTCATATTCATATCAATCAAATGGATGAAGTGCTGGTATCCATCATCAATGGCACAGCACAGCGGGCCAATATTGCCACACTGGCGGGCCCGGCAGAATTACCTCCCACCCTCAATAAGTTGATTGCGATTGGTGTTGATTTAGCCGATGGCGAAACTATTGGTCGTACTCAACCGTTGTCCGAAGTACTCAATAGTGGCTATTTCGCTATCAAGTAATCCGAGACGATTGCTCCGCTGCTCACTCTAGGGTAAAGTCGGCCCCTTTTATTTGGCCTGGGGAGCAATTATGTTCATTGGATTTGACTACGGCACAGCAAACTGCTCGGTTGCCGTGATGCGGGATAATGCTCCCGAATTGCTGACGCTGGAAAATAATGACGTCTATTTGCCATCCATGCTGTGTGCGCCCACTCGTGAAGCCGTAAGTGAGTGTCTGCACCGCTATTGGCAAGTGCCAACAGGCAGTGACGAAAACCAGCAACTATTACGCCGGGCCATGGCGTTCAATCGCGAAGAAGATATTCCGGTGTCTGCCGATAGCCTGATGTTCGGCTTATCGGCATTGGCCCAATATATCGAAGACCCCGAAGAAGTTTACTTTGTTAAATCCCCTAAATCTTTTTTGGGTGCTAATGGCTTGAAACCTCAGCAGTTGGCGCTGTTTGAAGATTTGGTCTGTGCCATGATGTTCCATATTAAACGTCAGGCAGAATCCGTGTTGGCAGCAGAAATCAGCCAAACTGTCATTGGCCGCCCAGTTAACTTTCAGGGTTCCGGTGGTGAAGAGGCCAACCGACAAGCTGAAGGTATCTTACTGCGCGCCGCGCAACGTGCCGGTTTTCGTGATATCGCCTTCCAGTTTGAGCCGGTCGCTGCGGGGCTAGACTTTGAAGCCACATTAACGACAGAGAAAACCGTGCTGGTGGTGGATATCGGCGGGGGGACCACCGACTGCTCAGTGCTGCTGATGGGGCCAAAATGGCAAGGTATGGCCGATCGTCAACAAAGTCTGTTGGGTCACAGTGGCTGTCGCGTCGGGGGTAATGATCTGGATATTATGTTGGCCTTTAAGCAACTGATGCCACTGTTTGGACTGGGCAGCGAGACCGAAAAAGGCATTGCCATGCCGTCATTGCCTTACTGGAATGCGGTTGCCACCAACGATGTTCCGGCACAGAGCGACTTCTATAGCACCGTCAATGGGCGTTTTCTGCGTGATTTGATTCGTGACGCCGCAAATCCGCAGCAAGTTGAGCGCCTGTTAAAAGTGTATCAGCAGCGCCTGAGCTACCGTCTGGTACGCGCCGCAGAAGAGAGCAAAATTGCGCTGTCTGAGCAAGCGCAAGTCGCCACGGTACTGGATTTTGTTCAGCCAGAGTTGGGGCAAACCATCAGCCAACAGCAACTGGCCGAATCGATTTCCCAGCCACTGCAACGGATTCAGGAGCAAGTCAGTCTGGCACTGGCAACCAGCCATATCACGCCAGATGTGATTTATCTGACTGGCGGCAGCGCGCGTTCCCCATTATTGCGAGCAGCCTTACAACAGCAATTGCCGGGGATTCCATTAGTCGGCGGTAATGATTTCGGTTCCGTGACCGCAGGGTTAGCGCGGTGGGCGCAGACGCTTTTTCGTTAAAAGTTGATATTGGTTCAGGTGAGCTGGTTTTGTTTATATAAAAATGGATCTGGTTTCGGTTGATATTCATTTAGTGAATACCTGTTCTCCGTAGCCTCAACCGAGTCGGGCCGCAAGGCGGCGGCCCAACACCCGCGCCTTGCGCGAAATATTGCCCTACGGGTAAACCTCCTGCGTCTTTCGGGCTTCACGAGCCAGCGCGACGGGCATCCTTGCCCGAGCGCGCTTTTCGCCGCCGTCCATGGCGGCTCACTCTACCCTCCATCCTTGTCGGCAATATTCCCGATTGCGCTCAACGTCAAAAGAGAAATTCAAAATCAAAACCATGGTTTTGACTTTAATTTTTTAAAGCACATTTGAGCAGCCGAGTGAAGAGTGTAGCCAGGGCAACCCGCCATGGACGGCGGGTTGAGGTGTGCTTGAGCAGGGATGCGAATCACACCGTACCGTCAGCGAAATGATGAGTCGAGGGCCACCCACGCAGTGGGCTAGCGATACGTGCGCAAGCGCGGGGATTCCACAAGGGGTCACGCGCTTGTGACCCCTTTGGCGGTTGAGGCATCGGAGGTAAGGTTGTCGCTAATCTTATGTCAACCGAATCAGATCACTGAACCAATATCAACCGAAACTAAGCTCCATACCCGACAACCAAACCCGATCACCTGAACCAATATCAACCAAACCAGATCCATCCCCCTCTTATCCCCTAAAATTAAAAACTTTCCCCCACATACCCTGACACTATTTTCATATTTCCTCCATTTTGTTCCAGTAAATCCCCGCTAAACTAGTAACATATCCAAAAACTTACTTATTGCGCCCGTGTGCAAATAATCAGAACATCAAAAGGGACTCTTCGACATAATGAAAGCTCAATCCAAACGCACTTCCCGGTTACTCACCTTGGTGGGAATAGTGCTGGTTATTATTGTTGCTGTGTTTGTCTGGCGTCACTTCAATGCTACCCCTGAAACCAACGCTCCCGGGGCGCAACAAGCGGCTGGAAGTAGCGGCTCTGGGCGTGCCGGTGGCCGCCGCAATATGCCGATGTCCCCGGTACAAGCGGCAACAGCAACCGAGCAAACAGTACCGCGTTATCTCACCGGTTTGGGTACGGTGATTGCCGCCAACACGGTCACCGTCACCAGCCGGGTTGATGGTCAGCTAATGGCGATTCACTTTACCGAAGGTCAGCAGGTCAATGCCGGTGACTTACTGGTGGAAATCGATCCGCGCCCTTACGAAGTCCTGCTGACTCAAGCTCAAGGACAACTGGCCAAAGACCAAGCCACCCTCGACAATGCTCGCCGTGATCTGGCTCGCTATCAAAAACTGGCTAAAACCGGCCTGATTTCGCAACAAGATCTTGATACTCAGGCCTCATTAGTACGCCAGAGCGAAGGCAGTGTGAAAGCGGATCAAGGCGCGATTGATAGTGCCAAGCTGCAACTGACTTATAGCCGCATAACTGCGCCAATTTCCGGTAAAGTCGGTCTAAAACAAGTCGATGTTGGTAATTATATTACCAGCGGCACGACTGCGCCGATTGTGGTGATCACCCAAACACATCCGGTTGATGTGGTCTTTACTCTGCCGGAAAGTGATATCCCGGATATCATGCAAGCTCAAAGAAATGCAGAAAAAAACCAGACAACAGTGCCAGTTGAAGCTTGGGATCGCACCAATAAACAGATGCTAGCCCAAGGTCACCTGCTCAGTATTGATAACCAAATTGATACCACGACCGGCACCATTAAGCTGAAAGCCCGCTTCGCCAATGAAGATGATGTGCTGTTCCCGAATCAGTTTGTTAATGCCCGTATCAAAGTGGATTTACTGCAAAATGCCGTCGTGGTGCCTACCGCTGCGGTACAGATGGGCAATGAAGGGAGCTTTGTCTGGACCTTAAATGACGAGAATAAAGTCAGCAAACATCTGGTGACTACCGGGATTCAGGACAGTAAACAAGTGGTTATCAGCGCCGGTCTGAATGCCGGTCAGCGTGTGGTTACCGACGGTATTGATCGTCTGACGGAAGGTTTACAGGTTGAGGTCGTCACGCCGCGTTCAGCAAATGCCACCCCAACTGATGCGGCAGACCAATCGGCCACAACAGAGAAAGCCACTCACCATCGGGGCGGCAAGAAACCCGCAACGGATGCAGCGGCTGGCGCTAACCGTGCTGCGGAGAAATCCTAATGCAAGTGATGCCTCCAACCCCCGGTGGCGGGCCATCACGGCTATTTATTCTGCGCCCGGTTGCCACAACATTATTTATGGTCGCCATTCTATTGGCTGGGATTATTGGTTACCGTGCTTTGCCGGTTTCAGCCCTGCCGGAAGTTGATTATCCGACTATTCAGGTAGTGACACTCTATCCCGGCGCTAGCCCGGATGTGGTGACATCGTCAATTACTGCGCCATTGGAACGTCAGTTTGGCCAGATGTCTGGCCTCAAACAGATGGCGTCGCAAAGCTCGGGCGGCGCATCGGTTATTACGCTGCAATTCCAACTGACTCTGCCATTGGATGTGGCGGAGCAAGAGGTGCAGGCGGCAATTAACTCTGCCACCAATCTGTTGCCGACTGACCTGCCTTATCCGCCGATTTACAGCAAAGTTAACCCGGCTGATCCGCCAATTCTGACATTGGCAGTCACTTCTACCGCGGTTCCGATGACGCAAGTGGAAGATATGGTTGAAACCCGCATTGCGCAGAAAATCTCGCAAGTCACCGGGGTCGGCTTGGTCACCATTTCTGGCGGCCAGCGTCCTGCGGTGCGGGTGAAACTCAATGCTCCGGCAGTCGCGGCATTGGGGCTGGACAGTGAAACCATCCGCACCGCCATCAGCAATGCCAACGTCAACTCAGCCAAAGGTAGTCTGGATGGGCCGACCCGCTCGGTCACACTGTCTGCCAATGACCAAATGAAATCCGCTGAGGATTATCGCGACCTGATCGTGGCTTACCAAAATGGGGCTCCAGTCCGGTTGCAGGATGTCGCCACCATTGAACAAGGTGCCGAAAACAACAAACTGGCCGCCTGGGCCAACACTCAGCAGGCCATCGTGCTGAATATCCAGCGCCAGCCAGGGGTGAACGTGATAGAGACCGCTGACAGTATCCGCGAGATGCTGCCAGAACTGATCAAAAGTCTGCCTAAATCGGTTGATGTCAAAGTCCTGACTGACCGCACCACCACCATCCGCGCCTCAGTCAGTGATGTGCAGTTTGAGTTGCTGCTGGCGATTGCATTAGTGGTGATGGTGATTTATCTGTTCCTGCGTAACGCCGCAGCCACGATTATCCCCAGTATCGCGGTGCCGCTATCACTGGTCGGAACCTTTGCCGCCATGTATTTTCTCGGCTTCTCAATCAACAACCTGACGCTAATGGCATTGACCATTGCTACCGGTTTTGTGGTCGATGATGCCATCGTGGTGATTGAGAATATCTCCCGCTATATCGAGAAAGGTGAAAAACCCCTGGATGCCGCGCTGAAAGGGGCCGGTGAGATTGGATTTACTATTATTTCACTGACTTTCTCATTAATTGCAGTATTGATTCCGCTGCTATTTATGGGGGATATCGTGGGCCGGCTGTTCCGTGAATTTGCGGTCACATTGGCGGTAGCCATTCTGATTTCTGCCGTGGTTTCCTTAACACTAACGCCGATGATGTGCGCGCGCATGCTGAGCTATGAATCACTGCGCAAACAGAACCGCCTGTCCCGTGCCAGTGAGAAATTCTTTGATTGGGTCATTGCCCACTATGCGGTAGCACTGAAAAAAGTGCTGAATCATCAATGGCTAACATTGAGTGTGGCGCTCAGTACTTTGGTGCTGACGGTGATCCTTTACTTGCTGATCCCCAAAGGCTTTTTCCCATTGCAAGACAATGGCCTGATTCAGGGCACTCTGGAGGCACCACAATCAGTTTCCTTCAGTAATATGGCTGAACGCCAGCAACAGGTCGCGGCCATTATTCTGAAAGATCCGGCGGTCGAAAGTCTGACCTCATTTGTTGGCGTCGATGGCACTAATGCCACACTTAACAATGGCCGGTTGCAGATTAACCTTAAGCCGTTAAGCAGCCGCGAGGATCGTGTCTCCGAAATTATTCCTCGCCTTCAGCAGAGTGTTGCCGGTATTCCGGGGATCAAACTCTATTTGCAGCCGGTACAAGATTTGACCATTGATACCCAACTGAGCCGTACGCAATATCAATTTACCCTGCAAGCGACGTCGCTGGAGGAACTGAGCACTTGGGTTCCGAAGCTTATCAATGAGTTGCAACAGCAAGCACCTTTCCAAGATGTTACCAGCGACTGGCAGGATCAAGGACTAGTGGCGTTTGTTAATGTCGATCGTGACAGTGCCAGCCGCTTGGGGATCACCATGTCGGCTATCGACAGCGCGCTATATAACGCTTTTGGTCAGCGGCTTATCTCCACCATTTACACCCAAGCTAATCAATATCGGGTGGTGCTGGAACATGACGTGAAAGCCACACCAGGTCTGGCTGCATTCAATGATATCCGCCTGACTGGCAGTGATGGCAAAGGGGTGCCATTAAGCAGCATCGCCACCATTGAAGAGCGTTTCGGGCCGCTATCTATCAACCATTTGAATCAGTTCCCGTCAGCCACCATCTCATTTAACCTGGCGCACGGCTATTCTCTGGGTGAAGCCGTCACTGCGGTGACGCAAGCTGAGAAAGCCATCCAGTTGCCCGCCGATATTATGACGCGCTTCCAAGGCTCTACACTGGCGTTTCAGGCGGCATTGGGCGGGACGCTATGGCTGATTATCGCCGCTATCGTGGCAATGTATATCGTGCTCGGTGTGTTGTATGAAAGCTTTATTCATCCGGTCACTATCTTGTCAACGCTGCCAACTGCCGGTGTCGGAGCTTTGCTGGCACTGATGCTGACGGGTAATGAGCTTGATGTAATCGCCATCATCGGGATTATCTTGTTGATTGGTATCGTGAAAAAGAATGCCATCATGATGATCGACTTTGCGCTGGCCGCCGAGCGAGATCAGGGCATGACGCCATATGATGCTATCTATCAAGCCTGTTTGCTGCGTTTTCGCCCAATTCTGATGACCACCTTGGCAGCACTGTTTGGTGCCCTGCCCTTGATGCTCAGTACCGGAACCGGGGCCGAGCTACGCCAGCCACTGGGTGTCTGTATGGTCGGCGGGCTGATCGTCAGCCAGGTACTGACGCTGTTTACCACGCCGGTTATCTATCTGTTATTCGATAAGCTGGCACGCAATACTCACGGTAAAGGTCGTCACCATAATGAGGACATTGATTCATCGGATCCCCTGCCTGAATTGCCACATGGAAGGGAACCACAGTGAAATTCTTTGCTCTGTTCATCCAGCGCCCGGTAGCCACTATTCTGCTCACACTGGCCATCACCCTCAGCGGTATTATCGGTTTTAGTCTATTGCCGGTATCGCCGCTGCCACAGGTGGATTACCCAGTAATTGCGGTGAGTGCCTCGATGCCCGGTGCGGATCCAGAAACCATGGCGTCATCCATTGCAACTCCACTGGAACGCGCCTTGGGAAGAATAGCCGGGGTCAATGAAATGACCTCGACCAGTTCACTGGGCAGTACGCGGATCATTCTGCAATTTGATCTTAATCGCGATATTAACGGCGCAGCCCGTGACGTGCAGGCCGCACTTAATGCCGCCCAAAGCTTGCTGCCGTCTGGGATGCCAAACCGCCCGACCTATCGCAAGATGAACCCGTCTGATGCACCGATCATGATAATGACGCTGACTTCAGATACCTTCACTCAGGGGCAATTGTATGACTTTGCCTCCACCAAACTGGCACAGAAAATTGCCCAAACCGAGGGGGTCAGTGATGTCACCGTCGGCGGGAGTTCCTTGCCAGCGGTGCGTGTCGAGTTAAACCCTAGTGCGCTGTTCAATCAGGGCGTGTCACTGGATGCCGTCCGCCAAGCCATCAGTGCTGCCAACGTTCGTCGCCCACAAGGTTCAATTGACGACAGCCAACAGCACTGGCAAGTTCAGGCCAATGATGAGATCAAAACCGCCGAGGGTTATCGCCCACTGGTGATTAACTACAACAATGGCGCGGCGGTACGATTGCAGGATGTCGCCAATGTCATCGACTCGGTACAGGATGTCCGCAATGCCGGGATGTCTGATGGCAAACCCGCCGTATTGCTGGTGATTAGCCGTGAGCCGGGGGCAAATATTATCGCCACGGTCGATAGGATTCGGGCGGAGCTCCCTGCACTGCGGGCCTCGATCCCGGCCTCCATTCAATTGAGTATTGCTCAAGATCGATCCCCCACTATTCGTGCCTCATTGGATGAAGTGGAGCAATCGCTGATCATTGCTGTCGCCTTGGTGATCCTGGTGGTGTTCCTGTTCCTGCGATCAGGCCGAGCCACACTGATCCCTGCGGTTGCCGTGCCGGTTTCACTGATCGGTACCTTTGCCGCCATGTACCTGTGCGGCTTCAGTCTCAATAACCTGTCGCTGATGGCGCTGACCATCGCCACTGGTTTTGTGGTCGACGATGCCATCGTGGTATTGGAGAATATTTCCCGCCATCTGGAGGCGGGAGTGAAGCCGATGGTTGCCGCGCTACAGGGGGTGCGTGAAGTCGGTTTTACCGTGCTATCGATGAGTATTTCTCTGGTGGCGGTGTTTATTCCGTTGCTGTTGATGGAAGGGCTACCGGGCCGCTTATTCCGCGAGTTTGCTGTTACCCTGTCGGTGGCGATTGGTATTTCGCTGGTCATTTCTCTGACACTAACCCCGATGATGTGCGCCCATTTACTGCGCGCGCAGCCAGTTGGTCAGCAGCAGCGGATTCGTGGCTTTGGTAAAGTGCTGCTCAGTATTCAGCAAGGTTATGGTCGCTCACTGAATTGGGTGTTGGGCCATGCACGCTGGGTAATGGTCGTGCTGCTTTCCACTATTGCACTGAATGTCTGGCTCTATATCAGCATCCCGAAAACCTTTTTCCCTGAACAAGATACCGGCCGCATGATGGGGTTTATTCAAGCTGACCAAAGTATTTCGTTCCAGGCGATGCAGCAGAAACTGAAAGATTTCATGAAGATAGTTCATGATGATCCCGCTGTCGATAATGTGACCGGTTTTACTGGCGGTTCTCGCACCAACAGCGGCTCAATGTTTATCTCCCTCAAACCACTGAGTGAACGCCGCGAAAGTGCCCAGCAAATAATCACTCGCTTGCGCGCCAAATTAGCCAAAGAGCCGGGCGCCAGTCTGTTTTTGGCACCGGTACAAGATATTCGAGTCGGCGGCCGCCAAGCCAATGCCAGTTATCAATTTACGTTGTTGGCTGACGATCTGGCAGCGCTGCGGGAATGGGAGCCCAAAGTCCGGATTGCATTAGCAAAATTACCCGAGCTGGCTGATGTTAACTCCGATCAACAAGATAAAGGCTCCGAAGTTGCCCTGACTTATGATCGCGAAACCATGGCACGGCTGGGTATTGATGTCTCCGATGCCAACGCCCTGCTTAATAATGCCTTTGGTCAACGGCAGATCTCGACCATTTACCAGCCGCTAAACCAATACAAGGTGGTAATGGAAGTCGCGCCTCAATACACGCAGGATGTCAGTTCGCTGGACAAAATGTTTGTGATTAATAGTGAAGGCCAATCAATTCCACTGTCCTATTTTGCCAAGTGGCGGCCAGCCAATGCTCCATTGGCAGTGAATCACCAAGGTTTATCTGCCTCGTCGACTATCTCATTTAACTTACCGGAAGGGGGCAGCCTTTCTGCGGCGACCGATGCTGTCGAGCGGGCCATGACTGAACTGGGGGTTCCTGCCAGTGTGCGCGGCACATTTAGCGGCACCGCGCAGGTGTTCCAGGAAACCTTGAAATCTCAGCTGTGGCTGATTATGGCGGCGATTGCCACGGTGTATATCGTGCTGGGGATTTTGTATGAAAGTTATGTTCATCCTCTGACCATTCTATCAACACTGCCCTCTGCGGGTGTTGGGGCATTGCTGGCGCTGGAGTTGTTCAGTGCGCCCTTTAGTCTAATCGCCCTTATCGGCATTATGTTATTGATTGGTATTGTGAAAAAGAACGCCATTATGATGGTGGATTTTGCCCTTAATGCACAACGCAATGGCAATCTCAGTGCCCGCGAGGCTATTTTTCAAGCCAGTCTATTGCGTTTCAGACCGATTATGATGACCACACTGGCGGCATTATTCGGAGCTTTACCGCTGGTATTGGGCAGTGGCGACGGCGCGGAATTACGCCAACCGTTGGGGATAACCATTGTTGGCGGGTTAGTGATGAGCCAGTTGCTCACCTTGTACACCACGCCGGTGGTTTACCTCTATTTTGACCGACTCCGCAGCCGCTTTAGTAAGCAGCCGTTGATGAGACTGGAATGATAAATATGGTATACCCAATAGATTTCAACGTGCAGGAAGGCGGCAAGAAAGTGCAGCCCGATGAGCTTACACCGGTAAGTGATTCGGGTGAACGAGTGCAGCCAACGCATCGGCGGGTTGAAAGATGACGGGTATACGATGGCAGCTGTGGATCGTTGCCTTTGGCTTCTTCATGCAGACGCTGGATACCACCATCGTCAACACCGCCCTGCCCTCAATGGCAGCCAGTCTAGGCGAGAATCCGTTGCGCATGCAGTCGGTGATTGTCTCTTATGTATTGACGGTGGCAGTAATGCTACCCGCCAGTGGCTGGCTGGCTGATCGCATCGGTGTGAAATGGATTTTCTTCTCGGCGATTATCTTATTTACCCTCGGCTCGCTGATGTGCGCGCAATCCGAAACCTTGAATGAATTGATCTCTTCTCGCGTGATCCAAGGGGTCGGCGGCGCAATGATGGTGCCGGTTGGTCGCCTAACCGTCATGAAAATCGTCCCACGCGAGCAATATATGTCAGCGATGGCCTTCGTTACACTACCCGGTCAAATTGGGCCACTGGTCGGCCCAGCACTGGGTGGGTTTCTGGTGCAGTATGCCAGTTGGCACTGGATTTTCCTGATCAACTTACCCGTCGGCGTGATTGGTGCACTGGCAACCCTAATTCTGATGCCAAATTACACCATGCGCACCCGGCGTTTTGATATCAGCGGCTTTATTATGCTGGCCATTGGCATGGCGACCCTGACACTGGCATTAGATGGTCACAAGGGATTGGGGCTGCCACCGCTGGCGATTGTCGGTTTGGTGCTGTGTGGTATTGCGGCGCTGGTGGGTTACTGGTGGCATGCCAGAGGCAACAGCTCGGCACTGTTTTCACTGCGGTTATTCAAAAATAAATCTTATGCTCTTGGCCTGACAGCCAGTATGACCGCGCGTATCGGCAGTGGCATGTTGCCGTTTATGACTCCGGTCTTTCTGCAAATCGGGCTAGGATTTACCCCTTTCCATGCCGGGCTAATGATGATCCCAATGATTATCGGCAGTATGGGTATGAAGCGAATTATCGTGCGCGTCGTCAATCGATTCGGTTACCGGCAGGTGCTGGTCAGCGCCACATTATTACTCGCGCTGGTCAGTTTAAGCTTCCCGATGGTGGCGTTGATGGGCTGGACATTACTGCTGCCGGTAGTGCTATTTTTCCAGGGAATGCTGAATGCCTTGCGCTTCTCCACTATGAATACCTTAACCCTGAAAGATTTGCCGAACCGCTTGGCCAGCAGCGGCAACAGTCTGCTATCAATGGTTATGCAACTGTCCATGAGCCTGGGGGTCAGCACCGCCGGGATTCTGCTTGGCATATTTGCTCACAATCAGGTGGTAACAAATACCCCAGCGACGCACAGTGCGTTCCTCTACAGCTACTTGTGTATGGCGATCATTATTGCCCTGCCAGCGTTAATTTTTAACCGAGTGCCACCTGACACTGGCACTAACCGCAATTTGACGCGCCAACCGGCCAACCGATAAACAGGTGGAAAAAGAATGAGAATCGGCATCACCGGAAAACTGTTTATGGCCATATTTGCCACTTGCATGCTGGTGTTGATCACTATGCATTGGGGCATCAGAGCCAGCTTCGAGCGCGGTTTTATCGATTATATAAAGCAAAGTAATGAGCAGCGGATCAATATGCTGGGGGATGCCCTCGAAGTGCAGTATCAGCACTATGGTAATTGGGATTTTCTGCGCAACAATGATCAAGTGGTTTATCAGATAATGCGCTCGTTAGACCAAAGTAATGATAATAGCCGCAGCATGCCGCCGCGCGGTTGGCGCTCCCAATTCTGGGTGGTGGATAATCGCCACAATCTTCTGGTCGGGCACACCGGTCAATTGCCGAAAGAAGCTAGCCGCCGGGCGATAACCGTGAATAAACAGGTAGTTGGCTGGGTGATGTCCACGCCACCGGAAAAGCTGACGCGCAATGCCGACATTAACTTTGATCAACAACAGCGCCGCACCAGCTGGATAATTGTCGGCTTATCGACCTTATTGGCCGCAGCTGTCACCTGGATTTTATCGCGAGGAATGTTAGCCCCAGTCAAGCGCCTGGTGGAAGGCACTCATCGGCTGGCGGCCGGTGATTTCAGTGCTCGTGTGGCCGTTAGCAGCCGTGATGAACTGGGCCGTCTGGCTCAGGATTTTAACCAGCTTGCCAGCTCGCTGGAAAAAAACGAGCAAATGCGGCGTGACTTTATGGCGGATGTCTCCCATGAATTGCGCACCCCACTGGCGGTATTGCGCGGTGAGCTGGAAGCACTGCAAGATGGTGTGCGCCAGCCAACACCTGAGTCGTTGATTTCGCTACAAGCAGAGGTTGGGATTCTGACGAAGCTGGTCAATGACCTGCACCAGTTATCGATGTCTGACCGCGGCGCACTCGCCTACCGCAAAACCCAGTTGGATGCCGTGCGGCTACTGCAAATCGCGATTGCCAGTTTTCGTGGCCGCTTCCAAAGTAAAAATATGCTGATCACCACCCATATGCCTGAACACGCAATCATGTTTGGTGATCCTGACCGGCTGAATCAGCTATTTCACAATTTGCTGGAAAATAGCCTGCGCTACACCAATGAGGGTGGGCAGCTAGAAATTTTTGCCAAGCTTCATCTTTCAGCGCAGCAAGAAGAGACATTAACGCTCGTGTGGCAAGACAGTAAACCCGGCCTGAGTGACGAGCAACTACAGCGTATTTTTGAACGTTTTTATCGTACTGAAAGCTCGCGTAACCGTGCCAGTGGTGGCTCTGGGCTGGGCTTGGCGATTTGCCACAATATCGTCGAGGCCCATGGCGGTAAAATCAGTGCTGAACATTCACCTTTGGGTGGCCTGCGGATTACGGTAGTATTTCCTCTACTCAATCCCATAGGGTAATTCATTGCAATGCACGAGCCGCTTCAGTCTGCCAGCCAGTCTGGTTACGTATTGATTGTTGAAGATGAACCTAAGCTCGGCCAGTTATTGGTTGACTACCTGCAAGCTGCGGGTTATCGCACCCAATGGTTGACCCATGGCAGCGAGGTGGTCGGCGCGGTGCGCCAAGCACCACCATCGATCATTTTGCTGGATTTAATGTTACCCGGTACCGACGGCATCAGCATTTGCCGTGAGATTCGTCGTTTTTCTGATGTGCCGATCATGATGGTCACGGCCAAAACGGAAGAAATTGACCGCTTATTGGGGCTGGAGATTGGTGCTGATGACTATATCTGTAAACCTTATAGCCCACGGGAAGTGGTGGCGCGGGTCAAAACCATTCTGCGCCGCTGCCAGCAACAACGCGAGCAGCCAAGTGATAGCGCACCGCTATTGATTGATGAGTCGCGCTTTCAAGCCAGCTATCAGGGCCATTTGCTGGAACTGACTCCGGCGGAGTTTCGTCTACTGAAAATACTGGCCACCCAACCAGGACATGTGTTTAGCCGTGAGCAGCTATTAAATAATCTGTATGACGATTACCGCGTGGTGACCGACCGCACTATCGACAGCCATATCAAGAATCTGCGGCGTAAGTTGGAGGCTCTTGATGGCGAGAAACCGTTTATTCGTGCGGTTTATGGTATGGGGTATCGCTGGGAAGCAGAGATCTGCCGTTTACTGTAATTTAATCTGCGCCAAATTTGCATTATGTTGGTGGAGTATAGGTCGTTGACTACACTCATTAGAGGTACCACCACCAATAGGAGCAAAACTATGGCCATGGGTCACTATGAGATTAAAAAGGCAAAGAATGGGCAGTACCATTTCAATCTGAAAGCCAGCAATGGCGAAATTATTCTCTCCAGTGAGATGTATGCCAGTAAAGCTTCGGCTGAGAATGGCATCACCTCAGTGCAAAGTAACTCCCCACATGAAAGCCAGTATGAACTGAAGCACAATACGAAAAATGAACCTTATTTCGTCTTGAAAGCAAAAAATCATCAAGTTATTGGTATCAGCGAATCCTACAGTTCTGAAGCTGCCGCCAAAAATGGTATTGCCTCTGTGACAAAAAATGGCCCGACCACGACAATTAAAGATCTGACGCTGTAATTTTTAATGATTCGATAGAGCTATTTTTTACCGATATTCTTTACCTAAGAATTGATGCGCGGGGCAAGTGACCGCGCATTTACTCCCCACGCTGCTGCACCAGTCTGTTTAAAACTCTTTATTCAGCATTTTTTTTAATATCTGTTGGTTTCGTGGTAACAATCCAATTTTCAAACCAAATGGGCGGAAAACACGCCCGAGAACAGATAATGTCTGGCTTCCTTTATCCGTCTCAATATCAGATAGTGTTCTACGACTAATCTTAACCATCGATGAGAACTCGTCCTGAGACATATTCAACATATCTTTTCTTAATCGACGCAGTAGCTGACCCATTGAAATTTGATCACTGAAAAACTGCTCCACCAAATTCAACAATAAAGTTTCACGCGCTAAAGGCGACAGTTTTGCTTTCATAGCTGTGCCCACCGTTGCAATTTTTCATCCAAATAATCAAAAGCCATTCCTGGCATAGTAAGAATACTATCCGGTACACCTCGTTTTTTAAGCCGAGACTTCAATCCTATCAACTGTTGAGCCGTTTGTTTAAATGTATCAAAAACATGAGTGGGATTAGCGAGATCTGACAATTCTTCAATAATAGCCCGCCAATTGAAATGCCCCCCCTCTTCATACGGTGATCCCCATTGAGTTACTCTGGCGATCCCTTCAGGGTCGGCTTTCATTGGTGCAAAATCATAAATAGGTGAGAGCCAAATACCTTCGGGCCGTTTAATTAATGCGGTATTACGGCCATGGTTGTCTGAGTTACCAAAAGCAATATTGAGTAAGTCTCTCTTGATCATTTCAATAACCAGATCTTCTACATTTATCGATTGACCTAAATCGCTGACACGATATTGAGAGGTTAATTTCTGTGCCAAAGTTCGAATAACATCGAAATGATTTAAGTAGCTGCCAGGAGCAGCATCCATAACGGAATAAAGCGACTCAAGCCCATACTGAACTCGCTTATTCTCAATACAATCAATATCGAAGCGAGGTAACCATAAAGAAGGATAACGTTCCCCTTCAATCAATCTCATCTTTTGAGTGTCTATGGTATCGATACCGATGCTGGCCAACTCTTGATAAAAATGATATTCAGCACGCAGAATATCGCAATCAATGGCACTACGTTTCCCGCGCGGGAATTTAATCAAATAGTGAGTATCTTCGATATTGATATCATCTTGAAAGGTGTCTATCCAGATTTCGTCATGACTAGAACAACATAATAATAGTTTAGGAGCCTCACCTCCTGCACCTGTCGCCCCACCTGCAGCAGCTCCCATTTGTTGGGCATATTCCAGAAACGAAGAGTCACGCTCAATCACATCTTGCAATGTAAAACGAATATTTCTTAATTGGCTATCAGGATGCAGTTCTGGCAATGCTTCCTTTATTCGCATATTCCCTACTGGTGCAATAGTGCCATTTTTAAGCAGAGCATAATCTTGCTCACTTGCAGACATAGATTGCAGCCCCAGTTGATTAACCCAATAGCGCCGACTTGCCCCTGCTGGCATGATATCGTCAATAAAGGCAAACCAGTGCGGTGAGGAATAGGTATAAGCCAATTCAACAGGCAAATTTATGCTGCAACTGAATTCATCATCACGATACATCCACTCAATAGCATAATCACCGTCATAACCTAACACTGCGGGTCCCTGTCTGCCATGTGCAGGAGCAGCAAAAGTCAGTTCGGCTGCATCGTGCCATGCACCGTGATTAAAAATTTGTATCGTCAATTCAGCCACAGTCGCTCCATGAGCAATATTTTGCTCATAAAAATTAAGAACACACTTACATGTGCAAAATATTACTCAAAATAATCAATTAAGTCAAAAAATGAGCAGTATTTTGCTCGGTTGTCATATTATTTCTTTGTGGCAAAAACCACTAAAAATCTCTTAAATTGATCCAGATCATTTAAACCTTACAAAGATTGTGCAATGGCTGATTTTCAAGAAGCACGAGGTTACAATCCCCGACTTTTATCCCCTTCATACTTGAAGTCGCAGGATTACTGGCGAGCAGCCTACCTGCAACGGCAATTATTTGGGGTAAAGCCACCCCCTGCGGGCGTGGTTCTGACTTGAACTCAGACTGAGAGCCACTATATGTCGTCATCTACACCAGCATCAAATACACCTTTTACACCGGAATTATTATCACCTGCCGGTACCCTGAAAAACATGCGCTATGCCTTTGCCTATGGGGCAGATGCCGTCTATGCCGGTCAACCGCGCTATAGCCTGCGAGTGCGAAATAATGAATTCAATCACGAGAATTTGGCCTTAGGGATTCAGGAAGCACATGCTTTAGGCAAGCGCTTCTATGTGGTGGTCAATATTGCGCCCCATAACTCTAAGCTGAAAACCTTTCTGCGTGATTTAAAACCGGTGATTGATATGGGCCCGGATGCGCTCATTATGTCCGATCCTGGCTTAATCATGATGGTGCGTGAGGCTTTTCCACAGATGGATATCCACCTGTCAGTGCAAGCCAACGCCGTCAACTGGGCTACCGTAAAATTCTGGCAGCAGATGGGCTTAACTCGAGTGATTCTATCCCGTGAATTATCACTGGAAGAAATAGCTGAAATCCGAGCTCAAGTCCCTGACATGGAGCTGGAAATCTTTGTCCACGGCGCATTGTGCATGGCTTACTCGGGCCGTTGCCTGCTCTCCGGCTATATCAATAAACGTGATCCTAATCAGGGCACATGCACCAATGCCTGCCGCTGGGAATATAATGTTCAGGAAGGGAAAGAAGACGATATTGGCAATATCGTGCATATCCACCAGCCTATTCCAGTGAAAACTGTCGAACCGACACTGGGTATCGGCGCGCCCACTGATAAAGTATTTATGATTGAAGAAGCACAGCGCCCCGGTGAGTATATGACGGCTTCTGAAGATGAGCATGGCACATACATCATGAACTCCAAGGATCTGCGCGCCATCCAGCATGTGGAACGGCTAACCCAATTAGGTGTGCATTCGCTGAAAATTGAGGGCCGGACTAAATCGTTTTATTACTGCGCCCGCACTGCGCAAGTATATCGCCGCGCTATCGACGATGCTGTCGCCGGTAAACCTTTCGACCCAACTTTACTGACCACACTGGAAGGTCTGGCCCACCGTGGCTATACCGAGGGCTTTCTACGCCGCCATGTACATGAAGAACACCAAACTTATGAATATGGCTATTCGGTGTCAGAGCGCCAGCAATTTGTCGGGGAGTTCACAGGTGTCCGTCGTGATGGCCTGGCTGAAGTGGTGGTCAAAAATAAATTCTCGGTCGGTGACAGTGTTGAATTGATGACGCCAGGCGGTAATATCCAGTTTACACTCGAAAGTATGCAGGATAAGAAAGGTCAGCCAGCAGATATAGCGCCGGGTAATGGGCATATCATGTATTTGCCGATCCCAGAGGACATTAATGTAGAATATGGCTTACTGATACGTAATCTCAACGGGACAAATAGCCGAAATCCCCATGAAAAAGCGTAACGTAAAGCAATAAAAAATAATGCCATCGACAAGATGGCATTTTTAGCAAATATTAGAAATGGATCACATCAATTATAATTACACTGGGGTAGTATAGCTCGAGTACAATCAAGAACTAAAAAAGTTTTAAAGCAAGACTAGGAACCACCTCCTTGGCTAGCCCAATCTCCCTTGGGCTGGCCTTTTCTTTTTTACCTCTAATACATTGATAATACTTAACTTTTATTAATTGGTTGTTATTAATGATTCTTATTAAGACATTAACTAATAATAAGAAAAAACTGATACCACGAATTATCCTACAGAAGATAATAATTATCCCAATCGAATAAACATTCCAGTAAAAATTAAACCTATTTTTATTAAGCCTAACTATCGATGATATTCCCCATTATTCCTTGAATAATCTGATAGGTAAATTAAACAGGTATGGGTTATTGTTATCCTTATTGCAGAAATGATCTGGAGCAAGTTATGACGTCAATGCCACATACCCTTCTCATTCTGAACGGTAAGGGGTCCGGTAATCTTGATGTTCGCGATGCAGTCAAAAACTTGCGTGAGGAAGGCTTAACTCTTCATGTTCGTGTCACTTGGGAACAGGGTGATGCAAAACGTTATGTGCAAGAAGCTACCACCTTGAAGGTTGATACTATTATTGCCGGTGGCGGAGATGGCACCATCAATGAAGTGGTGACTGCACTGATGGCATTGCCCGATGCAAACCGCCCCAGTTTGGGTATCTTGCCACTAGGCACTGCCAACGATTTTGCCACCAGTTGTAATATTCCACTGCAAATAGAGAATGCATTGCAATTGGCGGTCAAAGGCCGGGCCGTTGACATCGATTTAGCGCAAGTAAATGGTGAACACTATTTCATCAATATGGCCACCGGTGGCTTTGGTACCCGCATCACTACCGAGACTCCCGACAAGCTCAAAGCGGTGCTCGGCGGTGCTTCTTACTTTATTCATGGCCTGATGCGCATGGATACGATTAAAGCCGATAGCTGTGAAATCCGTGGCCCTGGCTTCGAGTGGTCCGGTGATGCTTTGGTGATAGGGATTGGTAATGGTCGGCAAGCCGGTGGCGGGCAACCTCTCTGCCCCGACGCGCTGATTAATGATGGTCTGCTGCAATTACGTTTGCTGATTGCTGAAGAGTTACTGCCCGCCTTTCTCACCAGCGTGTTTAGTGGTGAAAAAAACAAAAATGTGGTTGAGACAATGCTACCTTGGCTCGAAATCACTGCGCCACATGAAATAACCTTCAATCTGGATGGTGAACCGCTTTCAGGAAAACATTTCCGCATTGCAGTCATCCCTAATGCCATTCAGTGCCGTCTTCCCCCCAATTGCGAGTTATTAGGTTAATCCCCTACATGGGCTAGCAGTGGTTAGCCCATGATTATTCTCGATTTTATTAACCTATTTTCTTACATCCGCCGCCCGTTCTATTCCCATACTGTCTTGGGCTAGTATCCCTTTCACACCAAAAACTTTCATTTCAATTCAATTTTCTTTCATTTATAAACTTCACTTTGAAAGGTTTATCTTTCAAAGTGTGATCCATATGCGATAAATAGATCTAAAAAATGATTATGGTAGTGCACATGGCGACAGACAAGATGATGGAGTTCATTCTGATACCTCAGCATTTTGCAACCGCTTTAATAAGCGGTGTCTTAAATTTCCATTCATAACAGATAGTTATAAGTGGATTCATAAAAACAGCCATAACCTCGATTACAGGAGAAGAAGAATGATTGAACTTATAACCCATGGAGCCGAGTGGTTTATCGGACTCTTCCAAAAAGGGGGAGAAGTTTTTGTTGGAATGGTCACCGGGATTTTACCTTTATTAATTAGTTTGTTGGTCATCATGAATGCCCTGATCAAGTTTGTCGGTCAGGACAGAATTGAACGATTGGCTCAACGTTGCGCAGGTAACCCTGTTTCTCGTTATCTGTTACTGCCACTGATCGGTACCTTTGTATTCTGTAACCCGATGACACTAAGTCTCGGGCGCTTTATGCCAGAAAAATACAAACCAAGTTATTACGCAGCCGCTTCTTACAGCTGTCACTCAATGAATGGTTTGTTCCCACACATAAACCCGGGTGAGTTGTTCGTCTTCCTCGGTATAGCCAGTGGTTTAACCACTCTGGGCCTGCCATTAGGTCCGCTGGCGGTGAGCTACTTCTTGGTTGGGTTGGTCACCAACTTCTTCCGCGGCTGGGTTACTGACCTGACGACCTCTATCTTCGAACGCAAGATGGGTATCCGTCTGGATCGTACCGTACAACTTTAATAGGTCAGTTAACTTTTAATGTCAGTTAACGGCAGACTGTGTGGAGCAGATCATGAGTGAATTTATCCGGATTGAAAAAGGCGAAGGCGGCTGGGGTGGCCCACTGGTATTGCCAATCGTCCCCGGTAAAAAAATTGTTTACATCACTGCCGGTACCCGCCCGGCCATTATTGACCGCATCAGTGAACTGACTGGCTGGGAAGCGGTAGATGGATTTAAAGAAGGTGAACCACCAGCAGCAGAGATAGCGGTTGCTATCATCGACTGCGGCGGAACCTTACGTTGTGGTCTTTATCCAAAGCGCCGCATTCCGACAGTCAATATCCATTCAACCGGTCAATCTGGGCCAATGGCGCAATACATACTGGAAGATATTTATGTCTCTGGTGTGCGTGAAAAAAATATTCAGAAAATCAGTGGAACCGACAATGCCACAGCCGCTGTTTCAGCAGTAGAACCGGTTGAAACCCAGCCAAAAGCGGCGGAGACAACCTCGGCTAAAGGGGGGCGTGATTACGACACCAGCAAGAAAATCACTGAACAAAGTGATGGTTTGCTGGCAAAAGTTGGGATGGGCATGGGCTCTGTGGTTGCCGTCTTCTTCCAGTCAGGCCGCGACACTATTGATACTGTGCTGAAAACTATCCTGCCGTTTATGGCCTTCGTGTCAGCATTAATCGGCATCATCATGGCCTCCGGTTTAGGTGATTTTATTGCTCACGGCTTAACACCGCTGGCCAGCAGCCCAATAGGGTTAGTGCTCTTGGCATTGATCTGTTCCTTCCCGCTGTTGTCACCGTTCTTAGGCCCAGGGGCCGTTATTGCGCAAGTTATCGGCGTATTAGTTGGGGTACAAATTGGTTTGGGGAATATCCCACCACAATTGGCCCTGCCTGCGTTATTTGCGATTAATGCTCAGGCGGCATGTGACTTTATCCCGGTGGGCCTGTCTCTGGCCGAAGCGAAGCAAGATACCGTGCGAGTTGGGGTTCCATCCGTACTGGTCGGCCGCTTCCTGACAGGGGCTCCAACAGTATTGATTGCCTGGGCCGCATCAGCCTTTATTTATCAGTAAGACTTAGGCAATCGGCAAGAGCATAACAAAGATTTTCGGTAATACATTCAACGGTTAAGGATGTACGTATGAATACTATTTATCAGACAACCATTATCAATATCGGTGATAGCGCCCGCGAGGCGCTGTTGGATGACATGCTCATCACCTTCCGCGAAGGGGCACCTAAAGATATTGAAGAGTTCTGTTTTATCCACCAGCACAGCACCACCGATGGGGAATTACAGGCAGGCAACATTATGGAACTGGCACAACAGCGTTATGTCATCACCGCGGTAGGTGACGTTGCCACCCAGAACCTACGTGAACTGGGCCACGTCACTATTCGTTTCAATGGTGACGAGCAGCCTGAGTTTCCCGGCTCCATTCATGTTATTGGCCCGACACCCAGTGATATTCCAGTCGGCAGTGCATTGAAATTTATTCGCTAATTTATTTATTAATTTATCCCCAAAGTTATTGAAGTCGCAGCATAGCAATAGTTCTGGATCACTGACTCGCACCAGTGATTCGGGGCTTACACAGCTGCAGCTTCAATGACCAAGGGTATTGGAGGTGTATATGACACAAGTAGCAGTAGTTATCGGTGGTGGGCAAACTCTGGGCGCATTCTTGTGCCACGGTCTGGCCGAATCAGGTTATAAAGTGGCGGTTGCTGACTTAAATTCAGATAACGCGCAGTTAGTTGCCGACCAGATTAATGCCGAGTATGGTGCTGGCAGCGCGCAAGGTTTTCAGGTGGATGCCACCAACGAAAACAGTGTGCAGATGCTGGCAAAAGCCGTCGATCAAAGCTTCCACCAAACCAATTTATTGGTTTATAGCGCGGGTATTGCCAAAGCGGCCCCGATCACTGACTTCCCTCTGGATGATTTCGACCGTTCACTCCAAGTAAATCTGGTGGGCTATTTCTTATGTGCTCGTGAATTCTCCCGTTTAATGATTCGTGATGGTATTGCCGGTCGCATCATCCAAATCAATTCTAAATCAGGTAAAGTGGGCAGCAAACACAACTCCGGTTACAGTGCAGCGAAATTCGGTGGTGTGGGTCTGACACAGTCATTGGCGCTGGATTTGGCAGATTACGGTATCACCGTGCATTCACTGATGTTAGGCAATCTGTTAAAATCGCCGATGTTCCAGTCACTTTTACCGCAATACGCAGCTAAATTGGGCATTAAGCCAGAAGAAGTTGAAAAGTATTATACCGATAAAGTGCCACTAAAACGGGGTTGTGATTACCAAGATGTATTAAACACCCTGCTGTTCTATGCCAGTGATAAAGCAGCCTACTGTACCGGCCAATCAATCAATATCACTGGTGGGCAAGTGATGTTTTAAATATTGACTCAAGGTTTTTGGTGTTACAGCGAGCACCACTGTAACACCAAGGGCGAAGAGTAAAAGGGGCAAAATATGACACCAACATCCGCACTAATCACCGTTGTTATTATTGCCTGGGTACTGCAAATTTTGCTCGGCTGGTGGCAAATCAATCGGTTTAACCGCGCTTTTGACCGGTTATGTCAGCACAGTAAATCAGTTGGCGTTGGCCGTTCTGGTGGTCGATTTAAACCCAGAGTGGTGATGGCACTGGCTTTTGATGAAAATATGCGCGTCAGTGACAGCATGATCATGCGGGGAATCAGTGTTTTTGCTCGTCCACGTACATTAACGCACCTTCACGGGTTGCATCAGCAAGATTTAATCCCGGATGTGATCTTCCCTACGGATACAGCATGTCAAACTGCACTATCATTAGCGATTAAACCGAAATCATGATATTTTCACAATGAAAGTTATTCTTTTTCATGTGAAAGTTATGCCTGAAAAAGAGGCAATGGAAATACTTGAGCAGGAATCGTTATGAAACCAAAGCAGCGACAAGTCGCTATCCTGGAATATCTCCAGCAACACGGTAAAACGGCCGTCGATCAACTCGCCGCCCATTTTTCGACTACGGGTACCACTATCCGCAAAGATTTAACCAGCCTTGAAAATGAAGGGGCGGTCATTCGCACCTACGGTGGGGTCGTATTAAATCGCGATGATGTTGAGCAACCCATTGATCGTAAAACGCATATTAATACTGAAAAGAAAAAACAGATCGCCAAAGCTGCCAGCAAATTGATTAAAGACGGTGATAGTTTGGTTTTTGATGCGGGCAGTACGGTGCTGCAAATGGTGCCGCACCTGACAAAATTCAACAATATTACGGTGATGACCAATAGCCTGCATATCGTGAATGAATTGGTCGAGTTGGATAACGATCAGACCATTTTGATGCCAGGCGGTACTTACCGTAAAGGCTCAGCCTCTTTTCATGGTAGTCTGGCTGAGTCTGCTTTTGATAAGTTTAGTTTTGATAAGCTGTTTATCGGCGCGGATGGTGTTGATCTTAATGCTGGTGTCACCACGTTTAACGAAGTTTATCATGTCAGTACCGCAATGTGTCACGCCGCCAGTCGCATCATCCTGCTCGTTGACTCTTCCAAATTTGGCCGTAAAAGCCCGAATGTAGTTTGTGCGCTGAATATGGTTGATACCCTGATTACCGATAAAGGTATTAGCGACGAATATTTGCAGGAACTGCAGAAAATGGGCATTAACATCATTCTGGTTGATAAAGATGACTAATCCACTGCTTACCTATGCCCGTGAAACCCTGGAAATTGAGCTAACCGAAGCTCAGCGCTTGTTATCCCGTTTAGATGATAATTTTGTCCGAGCCTGTGAATTATTATTGGCCTGCACTGGCAAAGCGGTTGTTTCCGGTATTGGCAAATCCGGCCATATTGGCAAAAAAATCGCTGCCTCACTGGCCAGTACCGGCACCCCAGCCTTTTTCGTTCATCCTGCCGAAGCATTGCACGGTGATTTGGGCATGATTGGCCCGCAGGACGTGTTGATTTTTATCTCTTATTCAGGCCGCGCCAAAGAGCTGGATTTGATTCTGCCCTTGCTGGCCGACAGTCACATTCCGGTGATTGCAATTACCGGGGGCAAAGAGTCGCCATTAGCGCTCGGTGCCGCCTGTGTGTTGGATATCAGTGTTGAACACGAAGCCTGCCCAATGGGGTTAGCGCCAACATCCAGTGCAGTCAATACCCTGATGATGGGGGATGCGCTGGCGATGGCACTCATGCGCCATCGCGGTTTCGATGCAGAAGATTTTGCCCGTTCACACCCCGGAGGCAGTTTGGGTGCGCGGTTGCTTAACCGAGTTCATCATTTAATGAGAATCGGTGATCGTTTGCCGGTGGTCAATGAGTCTGACAGCGTGATGGAAGCCATGCTGGAGTTAAGCCGCACCGGGTTAGGGCTGGTCGCTGTATGCGACCAAAATCAACGGGTGGTGGGCGTCTTCACCGATGGTGACTTGCGCCGCTGGTTAGTCAAGGGGGGGACTTTACAGCAACCTCTTACCGGGGCAATTACCCGACCGGGCTACCGGTTGCCAGAACAATGGCGCGCGGGTGAAGCACTGGAAGCCCTGCACCAACATCATATTAGTGCGGCCCCAGTGGTGAATCTGGATGGGAAGTTAGTCGGTGCTATCAACCTGCATGACTTGCATCAGGCCGGAGTCGGCTGATTCATCCGCCTAATCATTGGAGCATGATAGTGGCAGTTAATTATCATGCTCCGACGATTAACTAGTGCCAGTTAGGATCTTGTTGTAGCTGCTGTTTCAACATGGCCTGCACCTTCTCATCAGGGCGGCCCAGCCACTGATGGGTGGCAAACTGGCTCGGGTTATCGAGAGCTTGCGGCTTGTCATCCACAGAGACTCGCATCCCCCACGCCTGCCAGCTTTGTTTTTTATCCCGACTAAATGCCACCCACATAAAGTTATTGCTGCAATCATGGGGTTTACAGATACGCCCCACTTTATATTGCTGCCCTTCCCAGTTGATGACCTCATAAGGCCCGGACGTCCCTACCCCTTTACGCGCCCATGCGGGTAGATTTTTCTGGCTCTTCACCATTTTTTGCCAACTATTTTTATAAACAGGCTGTTGCAGAAGGTCGGCGGTGGTCGGAAGAGGTTTAGCTGGTGCGGTCTGAACAGGTGCTGATGCCACTGAGGTAGCCGGCTGTGCCATAGTCCAGGAGCTGGCACTGAGTATTGCTGCAGCAACAAGACAATGGAGGGTGTGATGACCTTTCATTATCGAAAATCCTTATTATCTGATTAGTCTACTCGCCGGGCCTTGAACTAGCCTCTGTGCAATCAATTTGCAGGCGTGATATTAGTTTGCATGTCTAGGACCGCTAACTGGCGAAAAAGTTGATCCATAGCACGAATTTTCATCCTAATTCTCGTTATAGCGCAATCTGTATGACAGCTTGAGGTAAGCTATAAACCAGATATCAATGAGCCGATGAATATCTCGGCTATAAACTCCCGATAAAGGCCATACCATGTTAACCCTTGAGTTACCCGAAGCCCCCGAGAAGCTGTATTACTCCGCCGAGGATGCCCATCCGCTGGACAAACTTGAGAGCGATAAAATCGTCCAAATGGTGATTGACCTGGATGTCGCCAACTCTGACAGTGAACACTATGTCACTGGTTGGATGGGGCTAAATAGTGTGGTCGTGGTGCGGAATTATCAGAATAAACGCGGAACGGCTAATGGTTTTGTGGTCAACATGGGTGATCGCTATCGGCTGAGCATTCAATCGATTGAATTTCGTATTCCCAAAATGGTGCTGTGGATGAGTTTTCGCCGCAAACCGCGCACCATGGAGTTAATCACTTACGAAACTCTGGGCGATCAACCCAGTGGTATGCAGCAATATCGCAATATTCTCGAGGAGGAATTGCGGCATCAGTTGGATAATGATTGGCGCGCATTGAATGACTATCTGGGTGCTGCCTGCTGGCAGTTAGAAAATAATGCCCCACTGTGGCAGCAAGCACATCAAGATATCACCGGCGAGGCTATTAACCAGCTCGCCGCAGCCCCCATTTTCAAGACTAAACATTTACAAGCTGACGGGGATTACGCCGGTTTTTGGGCGGGAGATTACTTTTTTGCCATTAGGCAGCCAACAGCAGAAAATCCCCTACCCGCAGTACAAATTTCCTGGCGGGAAGATGAAAAAGATATTGGCAGCTATCAGTTCGACCTCATAAAGGACGAAGCTGGCGAGCCAAAACTGTCACTGCGCATTCGCCCACGTAAAGGCGCAGACAGTTATCTGCTTAACCGTTTTGATGCTCATCATCTGCAACGTGCCATCGCCATGTTTACAATGACACAGCGCTATTTGCTGGCACAGAAAGCGGAATAGCACTCATCCAATACCAAGTCAGTGATTCGGGCGCATGAGTGCCGCTAACACCGCAGCAGTGTCAAGGGCGCAGGATATATCCAAAATCATTGGCATTGCGGCAAGGCAGCAAGCGAAAAAGTCCCGATGAGCTTACTTGAGTAAGTGATTCGGGCGCATGAGCGCCGCTAACACCGCAGCAGTGTCAAGGGCGCAGGATATATCCAAAATCATTGGCATTGCGGCAAGGCAGTAAGCGAAAAAGTCCCGATGAGCTTACTTGAGTAAGTGATTCGGGCGCATGAGCGCCGCTAACACCGCAGCAATGTCAAGGATGAAGGATATTACCACCATTGATGAAAATGATGCACCGGCCCAATTCCCTGCCCCACCTCAAGGGTATCGGCTTGTTCCAGTGCCCCTTGTAGGTAATGTTTGGCGGCATTCACGGTATCGGCCCAACCTGCGTGTCGTGGCCGTAATGCTGCCAGTGCTGCCGATAAGGTACAGCCCGTGCCGTGGGTATGCCGGGTTGCAACCCGACGAGTCACAAAACGCTGTTCACTGTGGGGGGTAAACAGCCAGTCTGGGCTATCTTCACCACTCAAATGGCCCCCTTTCATCAGCACTCCCTGACAACCTAAAGCCAACAGCGCTCGCCCTTGGTCACACATCTCTTGCTCATCATGTGCTGGCTGGCAACCCAGTAATGCCGCAGCTTCTGGCAAATTGGGAGTAATCAAGGCAACCTGAGGTAGCAGCAGCCGGCGCACAGCATCAACCGCCTCTGGTGCCAGCAGCGCATCACCGCTTTTGGCGACCATTACGGTATCCAGCACCACAAATGGAATCGGGTAGCGGCGCAGTTGCGTGGCAACAATATCCACAATATCCGCATTAGCCAGCATGCCTATTTTGGCGCTATCAATGCGCACATCACTGAGGACCGAATCTAATTGAGCCGCAACAAACGCGGGTTCGATGGGATAGACCGACTGTACGCCACGGGTATTTTGCGCCACCAATGCGGTGATCACTGTGGTGCCGTAAGCTTGTAATGCTGAAAAGGTTTTTAGATCCGCCTGAATACCTGCGCCACCACTCGGGTCAGTTCCAGCAATGGTGAGTGCATTTATGCGCGTCATGAATGCGTCCCCGCAGATATATCAGCAGGCAAGATGGCCAATGGTGCGGTGTGAGTGGCAACAACTGAAGAAAAAACGGCAGGTTGAACGTACATATTCCTCCTAACCGGCGGTCAAGAAGACGGTACCTGTGATACCGCGACTTCCCTACGCTGGCATAATCCAGATCAGGTAATACGGGTAATATCTCAGCCATGCCACTGTTTGTGGCAGGCACCCCGAGTCAGAATTGTTATTATCACGGGCAGATGGTAGAAGATCAATCCTGTATTAGTTATCCCAATGATCAATTTCACAGACGTAGGCAAACCACAGCATGAGTATCAAGATTCGACCGTATCAAGAGAGTGACCGCCCATTTTTACGCACCTTGTATTTGGCAGCACGTCGGGCAACGTTTAGCTGGTTGGATGGGGAGCGTTTTCGTCTGGAAGATTTTGACCGCACCACTCTTTGGGAGACCATTTTGGTCGCTATCGACGGTGATGAGCACCTCGGTTTTGCCTCCATATTTATGGAAGAGAGTTTCCTGCATAATCTGTTCGTTGATCCGAAAATGCAGCATCGCGGGGCGGGAAAAGCATTATTGCAGGCGGCACAAGAGCTATTTACCACTCATGGTTCATTAAAATGTTTAGCAAAAAACCAGCAAGCACTGGCTTTTTATCAAAAAAACGGCTGGGTACCGATTGCCACCGGTAGAAGCAATGACGGCGACTATATTTTAATGCATTGGCATAATGAAAAGATTAAATAATTTTACATCTGTATAGGATAAAACCCAGATAAAAGCCTGAATAGTAAATTTGAATTTATTCAATACAATAGATTTGTGATTCAGTCAATTTTAAAAGGACTATTTATGGGCCCTATATCAAACATACCGAACCTTACAACAACGCATATCACTCAATTGAATAGTGTATCATCAGAAAAAAACAACCACAGTGAAATATTAGAAAGCAGAAAACATGCAATAGACCATATTATAAGTTCAATCAGTCACTCTTTGACTCCTCAATTCGAACCAGAAGACACAGTTGGGAGGTTAGGTGATAGAAAAGTAATCCAGCTTAACTCGGTTAAATTAGAAAGTGGTGAGGAACAATATTACGTCAAGGCAAATATGGAAAAAACACAAATTTCCAACCTCATGAGTAACGATGCAACATCATTTAGATTCAGTCAGTTAGATACAGACAATAGTCAAATAGATAAGGTGGTCTTTATTTTTGACTCTAATGTTTCTTATGACACCATCCCATCGAACAAGAGACTTTTCACCTATGACACACGAGTTGAAAATGAAATACATTATATATCCTGTGGTGGAGGAGTACGTTTTAATTTAAATGAAGAAAGACTTAGCTCTGACATAATAAATAAAAAAGCACATTCACTAAACAACATAATATTAAACTCAGAAAACAAGTCAAACCTGATCATGCAATTACGAAACTGCGTATCCAACAGCTTACATTGCAATAATGAACAGGCAGCTAAAATTAGCAAAGAATTCCCTAATTTTTTTGATAGCATGAAGAATGTAACACCAAATTTGCAGATAAATGCTCATAAACTGGCGAACGAACTTGAAAAGAGCAATTAACGAAAACTCAAAAGGGAGCCTCAGCTCCCTTATTTTTTATAAATAATGAGCGAAATTACTCTCCGCGCAATGATTTGACATCATCAGCTTTGATATTCAGTGCCGGTTGCCCAAACTGTTGCAGCAAATAATTACTCAAACTCACCACCTGCTCATCCGTCAATGTGTTTGCAAAACCAGGCATAAATACTTCGCCATCATTTGTTTTACGCGATACACCGTGGAGAATCACATTAATCAGGTTATTAGGTGCCGACGCCCCGACCACCGAATTCTTCATCAGTGAAGGATAGTAACCATCCTGTACACCCCCACCGGTAAAACCATGGCAAGAAGCGCAATTCCCTAAATACAAACGCGCACCCTCGGTGTTGTTATCTGCCGTGAACGGCATGCCGCGTAAAGTATTAACGCTGGTTGCGGGTTGCCCCCAATCTGAACGACTCTTAGTTTCATCATCTGGATTCAATGGTTTCAAGGTGCGCAGATAAACCGCCATCGCATTCAGATCGCTATCGGTTAAGTGGCGAGTACTATTTTCAATCACTTCCGCCATTGGCCCCGCAGCCTGAGCTTTGCCGTCAACATGGCCGCTACGCAGATATTGCACAATCTGCTCCTGACTCCAGCCACCAATCCCGGCATGAGGATCTGAGGTAATATTGAATGCCGTCCAACCATCAATCTCAGTACCCGCATAGGCTTTGCTGTCTTTCATGCCCATGGTGATATTTCGTGGCGTATGACATTCACCACAGTGCCCTAGCGCCTCAACAAAGTAAGCGCCCTGATTCCATTGTGCATCTTTGCTGCTATCAGGTTCGAAGCGCTGCCCGTCGAAGTTCACCAGATTCCAGAACCATAATCCCCAGCGCTGATTGAATGGGAACGGCATATCATTTTCACGATTTGGCTGATGCACTGCTGGCAAGCTGAACAGATAAGCTTTGATCGCTTTGACGTCATCATCCTTTAGCAAGGTGTAGGAGGTATAAGGAAATGCCGGGTAGAGATTTTCACCATTTTTCCCTTTCCCTTCATGCAATGCGCGCAAAAACTCCTCATCGGTCCAACTACCAATCCCGGTTGCTTTATCCGGGGTAATATTGGGTGAATACAATGTTCCCATCGGGGTTTTAAATGCCAATCCACCGGCAAAAGGTTTGCCGTCTTTGGTAGTGTGGCAGGCCACGCAGTCAGCGGCTTTGGTCAGATACTCACCACGCGCAATCAAGTTAGCGTCAGCGCTGGCATATCCGCTGGCGGCACATCCCAATGCAAGAAGCAGCAATTTCACTGAGTGACCCAGGGTTGGTTTTTTCATCTTACACCTCGGCCTTTAATGTTTCAGCGATGCGCAAAGAGAGCGCGGCAATCGTCAAGGTACAGTTCACTGACCCCACGGTTGGCATCACACTGCTGCTGGCGATAAATAAATTTTTATGGTCATGGGTGCGGCAATCACTGTCTACCACTGAATCTTTCGGATCATTACCCATGATGGTGGTGCCGGTAATATGATTATTGTTAGCGAAATTATTGTGGAACTGAACTTCAGTGCCGCCCATTAACCTTGCCGCCTCAGCATAAACTTGCTGGGTATGCACCGCACTTTTGCGAACGTAATCATCCATTGCATAGTAAAATTCAGGTTTGGGAATACCGATGGCATCTTTCTCTGTCGCACTGGGGATAATACGATTTTCTACATGCGGCAAAATCTCGTGGAAGCTGTCGAACTGCACAAACCGCGCCGCACGATCCCGAATTTTAGCGTCCAGTTGCGGCCCGAGCTGCAAATCCCCTTGAGAAAGTAACTCGATAGTGACTTGATCAGTGCGCGACAAGTTAGACAGATGAATCTTTTTCGCCGCATATTCAGATCGAAACGCCCCATCACGAAAGCCAATCAACGAGGTCATTTCCTGCGGGCCACGCCCCGGCCATAGCGGCTCACTGGCCATAAAGGTGACACCGGTACCCGGATGGTCCATCAGATTACGACCCACCATATCCGAGCTATTCCCCACGCCGCGTGGGTTTTTATCACTGGCGGACATCAGCATCAGTTTTGGAATCTCAATGCCATTGGCCGCCAGCACAAAATACTGACCTTCGGCGCGATGTTCATTACCTTGCGCATCCTTAAACAGTGCAGCGGTAATTTGCTGCTGATCATTCACTTCCAGTTTATAGACCACTGCTTGTGGACGGACGATAGCCCCGGCACGCTCGGCCTTTTCTACATGGGTGATGCCGTTGTACATGGCACCAATCGGGCAAATTGGCATGCAATTATTATTGCCACAACAGGTCGGGCGGCCATCGTAAGGACGGCTGTTACGAGCAACCGGTTCGGTTACCACATTAAAATCACTGCCATTAAAACTGTGGCTGTTTAATACGGTTTTGATGCGCTGCTCATTCCACGATAGTGGCAACGGGGCCATCGGATAAGGTTCGCTGCGCGGTGAGCCTAAGTCTTCATCACTCGGCCCCCAGACACCGAGTTCTTGTTCGGCGCGGAGATACCATTTTTCCAGTGCGGCATATTCAATCGGCCAGTCGCGGCCCACGCCATACACTGTTTTTAGCTTGAAATCGTTCGGCAAAAAACGCCATGCCGATGCGGCCCAATGCCAGGTGGTGCCACCAACCGCACGGATATACTGCACATCGTACGGATGTTCGCCCTTTTGAATCAGATAGTTATTATTAGGATTAGATTCTGGGTGAGGGGCATAGGATGTTGAAGGGTAAGGAGCCATATTGTCTGATTTATCAGGCTGATTGCGGAAATTTTCTACAATTTCCCAGCGAGAAAGGCGCGGGCCCGCTTCTAAAATCAAAACAGACTTCCCTGCCATCGCTAATTGGTGGGCGACTAAGCCACCTGCAACGCCCGAGCCAATGACGACGATATCCGCCTTTAGTGTGTCAGCCATAAATGTATTCTCCAAAATTATAAGGCGACATCAGGCTTTGCAGCCCAGTATCCGGGTTTATTCGGGCAATAAGAGCGAATAACCAACACATCGGATACCGCATCAAACATCAACGCATTTTCATAGCTGATTACTGCGGCGTCAGTTCCGCCACCAATCACGCCAACATACCAACCTTGCAAGATCTGACGGGCAATTTGCTGCTCCAGAGGTGACCACTGGTGAGGTTCACCGGCCGGCAAAGGTTGCAATAGCGCCAGCTTCTGATCAAAACCACCGATTTTTCCGAGTAAAACCTGATAGATACGCTGACCCACTTGTGCATTAAGCTGACGTTTTCCGGTCAGTGCTCGGGAGACCAACATGAATTTTTCCAAATTCTGTGGCGAGGTTTGGGTTGATGCCGCGAAAGCATCCAGAGAGAGAGGATTCATCAGGCTCGTGACTAGCCCGACACCGACATACCCCAGCAGACGACGGCGTGAAATACCGCGCACCTGAGGTATCGGAGAGTGTGTGACCGACATGTTTTTTCTCCACAAAAGAGCACGCGCGCAGTATTCATCCGTTACATATAGGAACATGCTGCTAAGAGGCATGGCGTTAACAGATGCGGGTTACTGCGCGCTAAACTACCGGGCGATTAATGCCGCAGCAGTGGCAATCTTGACTAAAAATGAGTGAACTTCCCGCCTTATTGGCGATGTGAATTATAAAATTAAGATGTTAAACATTTAGTTGAGTTGTAAAGATTCGTCAAGGTTATACCTCATCAATAGGAGGGTAAAGCCAAAATGTGATTTGCGTCACATTTTGTAACTATAACGTCTAGTTATTCCCCCCACTCGATTAATACATCAACACGATTAAGGAGATATGCAGCTTGGTGCCAGAGCTTGCTGTATTCGCGTGATTTATACGTGTGCAAAAATTCCACTAACAAATCTTTGGATTGCTGTAATGCGGCTTTATCGGCAAGTGGGTTTGTATTGTCGGCAAAAAGGCCTTTCAGCGTCTCGATTTTTTGCAGGAAAGATGCCGATTCACCCTTTCTCTGTAATTGATTGGCTATTTGTGGCAATAACCAAGGGAGATAGAAACGCCGAAGAGTGGTATTTAAAAAGTTATAATCAGTTGAGGACCAAGAGGTATTCTTCCCCCCACAGTGAGTGCCGCTGTTAGTGGCTGCGGTGCTCAGTTCACAAACTCCCTTTTCCATATCAAGGATATATCCCAACGCTTGATTATTAACAAATATGGCACCTTGTATTTTTCGCTCATCAAAGTTAATAGCCTGACCAATATGGTCGCCTAGTTTTGGCCCGGTCAAGGCACCACGGAAATTCATCCTTTGCGGCTTTTCATTAATATAAAAATGTAAAACCTTATTTTCATCGCCATTAACTAAGTAGTGAAAATCTTGATCAGCCATAAAATACCATCGTTGAGTAGACATATTATAGGCAACACCATTATCACAGCGATACTCAATTGAGTTATCACTGTAACTACTGCGATTATAGGTAAAGGCGATCGGTGAATCCTGATCTAACCCCTGATTTAGCAATGAAAGACAGGATGCTTCGGTAAGTTTTATCTCCTCATTTGATTTGTTATAAGCAATCAAATACTGAGTCTCAACATTATAGTAAATGTTCTGTCCTCTTTTATTTCCGCCCAAATAGATATTAACATCATCTAACTCACCTAAATGATGAACAATAATATCACGAGAGCCAGACTCATCTATGGACTCTAGGGTTTCTTTATATTGAAGAAGAGGTCGCACAGCATATAACTTTAGTTTTTCAATGAATTCTTCATCAAACCATATTGTATCTCGATTAACTGCAACAGTAGGCTGAGACGGTTGCCTTCTTCGACTCGGCAAGTGATTTACGGCCCCAGGCTTGATATTTAAATTAACATAAAACCCTTCCTCATTTAGTGATAATGCCGTATTTGTCCCTTGATTAATCAAGACAATTTTCCCGTCTATCTTCTTGGGAAGCCAGCGTTGCCCCGGATTGCCAAAATCACAATAGGTAAAGGCGACATCCGCACTTACAATATCTTGCCTTAGATCTGCGGGGTGTAAGCAATAGATATTTCTATCAAATCCTTGTCCGATAAATGCCGTCATAATCTGCCCAGTATGACTATAAAATATAGAAGAACTCTGAGCATCAGCACCTGTAGGTTGGCTGTCTCGGGACAGGACAATACTGTGCCCACGGCTACGATAATAATTATAGCCGAAATATTTTTCTGGAAATAAATTAGAGTTGTAATTGAATACTAGCCGTTTACTGTCCGGGTAGAGTTTTTTGGGTAATACACGATAAGAACTGATATCTGCTATCAAGCCCAACGCTTTCAAATCGGCAGTGTTGGCACTGTTATAAAGCGATGCCGATTTTCCTGTAAATGAAAAATCACTAAAGATATCAACCTGCATATTAAAAGGAATTTTAATAGAGGCTATATTATTATTCCACTGACTAAATAACCACTCATCCTCTGTATAATAGGGTACACAAAACTTCTTGGCCCCCGCTTTTTCAAGGTAATTATCACCAGAGTAAAAACAGACATTATTATCGTGAAAATTGTCAGATATTGCATTGGATGAGATAAAAATTAGCAGATAAAATATCTTATTCACCTTATTATTAACATTCATGCTTCACCTTTAAATAAGAAGTAAGCAGAATCATGCTATTTTTTGCATGGGCCGATACGTGATGAATTGCATTGTCATATTCACACACAGGCAATCTCGTTAATAGAATAATTTACTAAAAATCAATTCATTTTTTATTCTGATGAAGATATAAAACAAAAAAGCCCCCGAAATATCGGAGGCTTCACTAAATTTATCGGACTCTATTTTAACAAATAGAGAAGATATTTATTCCCACTCAATGGTCGCGGGTGGCTTACCACTGATATCGTAAACGACACGAGAAATACCATTCACTTCATTGATGATGCGGTTTGAAACGCGGCCAAGGAAGTCGTATGGCAGATGCGCCCAATGTGCGGTCATAAAATCGATAGTTTCAACCGCACGCAGTGACACAACCCAGTCATATTTACGACCATCGCCCATTACGCCAACTGAACGAACTGGCAGGAAAACAGTAAAAGCTTGGCTGACTTTGTTGTACAAATCGGCTTTATGCAGCTCTTCAATAAAGATGGCATCAGCGCGGCGCAGCAAGTCACAATACTCTTTCTTCACTTCGCCCAGAACACGAACACCTAGACCTGGGCCCGGGAATGGGTGACGGTACAACATGTCGTACGGCAAGCCCAGTTCCAGACCAATTTTACGGACTTCATCTTTAAACAACTCTTTCAACGGCTCTACCAGCCCAAGTTTCATCTCTTTCGGCAAGCCGCCCACATTGTGGTGAGATTTGATAACATGAGCTTTGCCGGTAGCAGATGCAGCAGATTCAATCACGTCTGGATAGATGGTGCCTTGCGCCAACCATTTCACTTGCTCTTGCTTGCATGCTTCTTCGTCGAACAGCTCGACAAACACACGGCCAATGATTTTACGTTTTGCTTCTGGCTCATCAACACCCGCCAGCGCTGCAAGGAAGCGGTCTTCTGCCGCAACATGGACAATATTCAGGCCGAATTTATCGCCGAACATTTCCAGCACTTGATCGGCTTCATTCAGACGCAGCAGGCCGTTATCAACAAACACGCAAGTCAGGCGTTTGCCAATGGCGCGGTGCAGCAACATTGCCGTCACGGATGAGTCAACACCACCGGACAGGCCAAGAATTACATGGTCGTCACCGATTTGTTCACGCAGACGAACAATGGCATCTTCAATAATGGTCGCTGGCGTCCACAGTGCTTCACAAGCACAGATATCCAGAACAAACCGTTCCAGCAGACGTTGGCCTTGCTTGGTATGGGTCACTTCTGGGTGGAACTGTACACCGTAAAAATGCTGCTCTTCGTTGGCCATAATGGCAAACGGACAAGTATCGGTGCTAGCTACAGCCACAAAACCAGATGGAATTGCGGTGACTTTGTCACCATGGCTCATCCAGACATCCAGGACAGCTTCACCGGCTGGATTAATCGCATCTTTGATATCACGAATCAGTGCACAGTCTGTTTTAATTTCAACCTGCGCATAGCCGAATTCACGATGATTTGAGCCTTCGACCTTGCCACCCAGTTGGGCTGCCATAGTCTGCATGCCGTAACAGACACCTAGCACAGGCACACCTGCAGTGAAGACATAATCAGGTGCGCGCGGGCTATCCTGTTCGGTGGTGCTTTCAGGACTACCAGAAAGAATGATACCGCTTGGATTAAACTCACGGATTTGGGCTTCGGTCACGTCCCACGCCCATAGCTCACAATAGACACCGATTTCACGAACACGGCGCGCGATTAACTGGGTGTATTGCGAACCGAAATCAAGAATAAGAATGCGATGTTTATGAATATTTTTTGTCATGTGCGGCATGTTCCACAAGTTTTTAATAAAATAATTGAAAGCATTCCAGTCGGCGCAACCAAAAAGCGGGTTAGCGCCCGCAGCACAGTATGCGCAGTTGACACCAAGTCAATGAGCAATACGAGCCGCGGCCGATAACCAGATTCGCCGGTTTAAGCCCCTGGAATTAGCCCATGCGATAGTTTGGTGACTCTTTGGTAATAGTCACATCATGCACATGGCTTTCTTGAATACCTGCACCGCTGATGCGAACAAACTCAGCTTTGGTGCGCAATTCATTAATGGTGCCACAACCGGTCAGGCCCATGCATGAACGCAGGCCACCCATTTGCTGATGCACAATCTCTTTCAACAGACCTTTGTATGCCACACGCCCTTCGATACCTTCTGGTACCAATTTGTCGGCAGCATTATCGGTCTGAAAATAGCGGTCTGAAGAACCTTTGGACATCGCCCCCAGAGAACCCATACCGCGATAAGATTTAAATGAACGGCCTTGATAGAGCTCAATTTCACCCGGAGACTCTTCCGTCCCCGCCAGCATAGAGCCGACCATCACACAGGAAGCACCTGCGGCAATGGCTTTAGCAATATCGCCAGAGAAACGAATACCGCCATCGGCAATAACCGGTATCCCAGTACCTTCCAGTGCTTCAACCGCATCAGCAATGGCAGTGATCTGTGGAACACCCACACCAGTCACGATACGAGTAGTACAGATTGAACCAGGGCCGATACCCACTTTAACCGCGCTTACCCCCGCATCAGCCAAGGCTTTAGCCCCAGCACCGGTAGCGACGTTACCGCCAACGATTTGCAGATTAGGATATTTAGCACGAGTTTCGCGGATGCGTTGCAGAACGCCTTCGGAGTGACCATGAGATGAGTCGATCAACAAAACATCGACGCCAGCAGCGACCAGAGCGTCAATACGCTCTTCATTGCCAGCACCGGCACCAACAGCAGCACCAACACGTAGGCGGCCATGCTCGTCTTTACAAGCATTAGGCTTACGTTCTGCTTTTTGGAAGTCTTTTACAGTGATCATGCCGCGCAGATGGAAGCTGTCATCAACAACCAACGCTTTTTCGACACGTTTTTCATGCATTTTTTGCAGGACAACTTCGCGGGCTTCGCCTTCCTTGACGGTTACCAAGCGCTCTTTCGGTGTCATAACCGCAGTCACGGGTTGGTCCAAATCAGTAACAAAGCGAACATCACGGCCAGTAATGATCCCAACCAGTTCGTAATCTTCGGTCACTACCGGGTAACCGGCGAAACCGTTACGAGCAGTCAGTTCTTTAACCTGACGAAGAGTTGTTGTTGGCGTCACAGTCTGTGGCTCGGTAACAACACCACTTTCGTGTTTTTTCACCCGACTGACTTCTTCAGCCTGGCGTTCGATGGACATATTTTTGTGGATGAACCCTAAACCGCCCTCTTGTGCCAGCGCAATGGCCAGACGAGACTCGGTTACGGTATCCATTGCTGCGGACAGCATAGGGATATTCAGGCGGATAGTTGCAGTCAGTTGGGTACCAAGTTCTGCCGTATTAGGCAAGACTGTGGAGTGGGCTGGAACCAGGAGAACGTCGTCAAATGTTAGAGCTTCTTTCGCGATACGTAGCATGGGCAATATCTCACCAAGGTGAATGTAAAAAGATAAAATATTGCCGTGGCATTATACAGAGCGTAATCGGTTGCCTCCAGCACTTTCTCATTATTTTTCTTGCCAAGCAGTTTGAGGCAGGTAATATCGGTCAATTAAGTGCTTGTTTAAAAACTTGATCCAGGTCACATGTCACAAACTTCTGCGTCATCAATTTTTACTGTTAGCCGCCTTAATCAGACGGTTCGACAGCTGTTGGAAATGGAAATGGGCCAAATTTGGCTCACCGCCGAGATTTCTAATTTCTCTCAGCCCTCTTCTGGTCACTGGTATTTCACCTTAAAAGATGACCGGGCTCAGGTGCGCTGCGCGATGTTTCGCAACACTAATCGTCGGACAACGTTTCGCCCGCAAAATGGCCAGCAAGTGTTGGTCAGGGCCTCGATCACCTTGTATGAACCACGCGGTGATTACCAGTTAATTGCAGAAAGTATGCAACCTGCTGGCGACGGATTGCTACAACAGCAGTTTGAACAACTTAAGCAACAGCTAGCCGCAGAAGGGCTTTTTGACCAGAGTCATAAACAACCGCTACCCAGCCCAGCCCAACAGGTCGGGGTGATTACCTCATCCAGCGGCGCAGCGCTCCACGATGTTTTGCAAGTTTTACAACGCCGGGATCCATCACTGCCGGTTATTATCTACCCAACAGCCGTACAGGGCGCTGATGCTCCTTTGCAGATAGTTCGTGCTATCCAATTGGCTAATTTGCGCGCTGAATGTGATGTGTTGATCGTTGGCCGCGGTGGTGGTTCGTTAGAGGACTTATGGAGCTTTAATGATGAGCGGGTGGCCCGCGCCATCTTTAACAGCCACATTCCTATCGTCAGTGCCGTCGGCCATGAAACCGATGTCACTATTGCCGATTTTGTCGCTGATTTACGTGCGCCAACCCCTTCAGCCGCCGCAGAGTTAGTCAGCCGCAACCAAATTGAGTTGGTCAGGCAGATTCAGGGGCAACAGCAACGAATGGAAATGGCGATGGATTACTATCTGGCGCAACGTAGCCAGCAATTCACCCGCCTTGAACATCGGCTCCAGCAGCAACATCCTCATTTGCGTCTCGCTCGCCAACAAACGCTATTACTAAAATTGCAACGCCGGTTGGAAGAGAGTGCGCAAACCCAAATTCGCCGATTAAGCCGGCGCACCGAGCGGCTCCAGCAGCGTTTGGTTCAGGTTCAACCGCAAGGGCAGATTCACCGCTACAATCAGCGGGTGCAACAGCAAGAATATCGTTTACGCCAGGCACTAGAGCGCCAGCTAAACGGTTATCGCCAACGCTTTGGTATTGCCTGCTCACAATTGGAAGCCGTCAGCCCGTTAGCCACACTGGCCCGCGGCTACAGTGTCACGCAGACTCCTGAAGGCACGTTACTCAAGACCACCCAGCAGGTGCATACCGGCGATAAACTCACCACCAGACTGCAAGATGGTTGGGTGGAAAGTGAAATCACCCAGATTAACGTGGCAAAGAAAAATGTGGCCAAGAAGCCGCGCCAGCGTAAAGCCGCGGAGTAGCACTAAACCTTTTGTCAGCTAAGCAAACAGCTCTGCCGACCGGTCAAACCGTCGGCAAATAACTAAAGTGAACACGGCTTTTCGAAATCAGCCCGTGACCATGCTGGCAAAAATAGTCAACCGCACCACAAGCCTTCAGAACTTGCAGTGGTTTGCCGCAGTCCGGGCAATCGGCCTGCTGTTGATAGTTGCCATGGCAGTGAGAGCAATGGAAGTGATCACTTACTAGCACCATTGCCTGCTGACAAACCGGACATAACGCATCCATAATTTCTCTCCTGAATGTTCGGAAAAACTTACATCACACCCAATGAACGTAAGAAGTAAATTCCTAATGCCGTAGTGAAAAATGAACCGACGGTGGTGATAGCAATAATATTGGCAGCCAGTACTGCATTGCCCCCCATCGCGCGAGTCATAACATAGCTACCCGCTGCGGTTGGTGTGGCGGAGAACAGGAAAACAATGCCTAAGGTTGCGCCACGGAATCCCATCAGTAAACCACCCAAGGTCATTAAAATAGGCACCACGAATAGTTTTGCTGTTGATGATAATGCCGCCACATTAGAAGAGCGGAACATAGCATGCCAATCAAGACTCGCTCCGGTGCAGAGCAATGCCAGCGGAAGTGCCAAGGCTGATATATAACTACCTGTATGTACAATCACCTGGGGAATAGGTAAGTAAGTTCGCGCATAAACTACACCACAGAGTAGACCAATAATCAGTGGGTTAGTGACGATACTGCGCAACAGTGCCAATTTGCTGATTTTCCCACCCTGCCCAGTTTGCAAACTGCGGGTCAGAGTTATCACCGACAACATATTGAACAATAGCACCGTGACCGTCAGGTACATCGACCCCAGAGCTACCCCTTCATCGCCATAGGCGGTCATGGCAAATGCCAGCCCCATAATCGCCGTGTTAGCCCTAAAACCCCCCTGCACGAACACGCCGCGCTCTCGAGGGTCTTTTACCAGCCACTTAGCCGCCACCTCGAGCAATAAAAAGGTGACTAAGGTGCCAACTGCCCCATAAATAGCCAGCGGCAAGTTATCCATCAGATTGACGTGATTGGTGGCGACACTGAAAAACAGCAGGCAGGGCAACGCCAGATTAAAAACTAACTTGGTCGCGCCATCACAAAAGCGGTCATCCATCAGACCAAAGCGCCGTAGCAGCACGCCGAGTAACATCATCAATAAGCTGGGCACGGTGACACTAAACGCAAAACTCCAGGTTTCCCAAGACATGGCTGACGTTCAACTCCTTTTGTTTAGCTTTATATTGGTGGCTAAAAATGCAAAAAGCGCGGGATGCCCGCGCTTTGCTGCTATTACTTAGCTTTTTTCAAGTGCGACATCAAACGTTTACGTTTACGCATCTGATTTGGCGTCAAGGTATTGCGCTTACCTGCAAATGGGTTCTCACCCTCTTTAAACTGAATGCGGATGGGTGTACCCATTACTTTCAGTGAACGGCGGAAGTAATTCATCAGGTAGCGTTTATAAGAGTCTGACAAATCAGTCACCTGATTACCGTGGATAACCACGATAGGCGGGTTATAACCACCGGCATGAGCATATTTCAGCTTCACACGACGACCACGAACCAAAGGAGGCTGATGATCTTCTTCTGCCATTTGCATAATACGGGTCAGTAAGGAAGTACCCACTCGCTTAGTCGAGCAGTCATAAGCTTCCTGTATGGATTCAAACAGGTTACCGACACCACTACCATGCAAGGCAGAAATGAAGTGAATACGGGCAAAATCCACAAAACCAAGGCGCAGGTCTAGCATATCTTTAACCTGTGCACGGGCTTCTTCGGTCATGCCATCCCATTTGTTAACTGCAATAACAAGTGAGCGCCCACTATTAAGGATGAAGCCCAATAGAGACAAATCTTGATCCGAAATACCATCACGGGCATCAATAACCAACAACACCACGTTGGAGTCTTCAATTGCCTGTAAGGTTTTAATCACTGAGAATTTTTCAACGGCTTCAGTGATTTTGCCGCGCTTACGCACACCCGCAGTATCAATCAGAATATATTCACGTTCATCGCGGGTCATTGGAATATAAATGCTGTCACGCGTGGTGCCCGGCATGTCATAAACCACCACACGATCTTCACCAAGGATACGGTTAGTTAGTGTGGACTTACCTACGTTAGGACGCCCGACGATAGCCAACTTAATTGGCAGACTCAGCGGGTCAAAGTCATCCTCTTCGTCTTCAGGAATGCTGTCATCGGTTTCTTCCTGTGCCGCCCAATAGGCAGCATTGGCTTCTTCTTCTGTCAGCTCGACTTCTGGCTCTTCGGCATCCATGTAGGGTGCCATGACATCTTCAATCAGTTGAGTCACACCACGGCCATGGGAAGCCGCAATAGCATGAACTTCACCCAAGCCTAGTGAATAGAAATCGGCTGTAGCAGTATCAGGGTCAATACCATCAGTTTTGTTGGCCACCAGAAAAGTCGCTTTCTCGCGACTACGCAGATGTTGGGCAATGCCCTGATCCGCAGGCATCAGCCCGGCACGCGCATCTACCATAAACAGCACGATATCGGCTTCTTCAATCGCCAGTAACGATTGACCAGCCATTTTAGTTTCTACACCATCTTCTGTGCCATCAATACCACCAGTATCGATAACAATAAACTCATGACCCTCGACCTCGGCACGACCATATTTACGGTCACGCGTTAGCCCGGGAAAATCCGCAACTAACGCATCTCGGGTATGCGTTAAGCGGTTAAATAGTGTGGATTTACCCACATTCGGGCGCCCGACCAGCGCGATGACAGGTATCATTGTTGAAGCCTCATTACTTAATTTTCAAATCATTACAGCGCTGTACCGAACCTTCAACAGCGCAGTTTTTAGAAGACAAACGGCCCCTGAATCTCAGGAGCCGCTTTAAACCCTTGTTCCTGAAATTGCAGCGGTGTTAGCGACCATTCACCCAAATCACTGACCGGAGTCAACTCATCGGGATTATGAGCCTCATCAGAGGCCCACTTTTCGGGCCAGCGCAAACGCTGTTCAAATCGGTTTACAACCCATTTGTCATTCGTTTACTACCTTGCTGCAACTCCAACAACGTTAAGTATTATTAGTCTATTAACGGGTGAACGCGTATACCGTGCCGCCTCTTGCTTGAACCAGTAGTTTATCACTTGCAATCACTGGCGCACTCAGGAAGCCGGAGCTATCGACGCTCTGTTGAGCAACAAAACGGCCATCATCGGTATTCACCCAGTGCAGATAACCTTCGGCATCACCTACAACCAGATAACCATTATACATCACTGGAGCAGTCAAGTTACGATGTAATAAATCGCTTTGACTCCAAAGGGTTATCCCGCCATCAGTCTTCAATGCGACAATACGGTCATTCTGATCGACCAGATAAATGCGGCCACCGTCGACAATGATGTCATTGACTGACCCCATTTCACGTTTCCACAGAATCTGACCAGAGCGCAGATCCAATGCTGTCAGGTTGCCGTTGTATGCCAAGGCATAAACAACACCGTCAACCACCACTGGCGTAGTATCGACGTCATTCAGACGGTCGATTTCAGTAGTACCGGTCACTTGGGAAATACGTTGCTGCCAGATCAACTGGCCCTGCTCCATCATCACCGCACTGACACGACCATTGTCGCCGCCGACAATCGCAGCACCGAATGCTACCGCTGGAGCAGATTCGCCACGCAGAGACAAGGCTGGAGTATCCAGATTCAATGTCCACTTGATAGCACCGTCAGATTCATTCAGCGCTTGTAGCATGCCATTTGAGGTGTGGATCAACACCACGCCATCACTGACCACTGGGCGTGATAATGCTTCACCCGCTACTACGGTTTGCCATGCAACCTGACCATCGTCAGAATTCAGCGCATAAACAACCGCTTTCTCGCTGCCGACATACACATGCGCACCTGAAGCTGTTACGCCGCCAGATAACATTGCAGAACGGTTGCTAGTGAGGAAGTTAGTTTTCTCAGACAGATCGGTTTGCCAAATTTGCTTACCGGTATCCGCGTCCATGGCTTTCACCAGACCTTTACGATCGGCAGCAAAGACAGTTGTTCCCTGCCAGGCTGGGCGCAGATGGGAGTAATAGTCACCCACGCCGCCACCGACTGAGGTGCTCCACACTTTAGTCGGTGTGAATTGGTTTTCAACTTTTGGCAGTGGCGACATGGTAACCACATCTTCTTCACTGTTGAACAGTGAACAACCACTCAATAGGGCAACAGATACCAGTCCTACTAAGAGTGTTTTACGCAATTGCATGGGAATACCCCTTAGCTGGACAAATTATTCAATTTCATGCGCAGCAAGGCTTGCAGCGCCTGAGAAGCATTTGATTCGACGCCTTTACTGTAAGCTGCTCGTGCACCTGCGGTGTCACCTTTGCTTAATAATGCATCGCCACGAACATCTTGAGCCATCGCCGTCCAACCATCGCCTTGCACTGCATCCAGCGTTTTCAATGCTTCATCTGGTTTTTTCAATTGCAGTTGCAAACGGGCAAGACGCAGATTAATCAGCGACAGTAGATTTTCATCATTGGTCTGGCCTAACGCTTGAGTGAGTTGCTGTGCCGCTTTATCGAACTCGTTTTGCTCAACAAAATGGTGAGCCAGTTCCAACCCGGCCAGTACGCCGTAGTTATTTTTATTGCCCTGAACAAATTTTTCAGCGAGAGCAACACCATCAGCGCTATTGGCTGACAAAGCATCACTGGCTTGCTGATAGGCAGAGGAGGCTTCCGTCATGGCACTATTCTGATGACTCTGCCAGTAACGCCAACCCACTAATGCACCAATCCCGAGCACCACACCCACGGCCAGCGCTTTACCATTTTCGCTAAAGAAACGGCGCACTGCATCAACCTGGTCATTTTCAGTGGTATAGACTTCCACGGTGTCTCTCTCCTTAACCCAACATCAAAGCCAGACGCGCAGCAACATCAGCTTGCGCCAGCGTTTCTTGTTCACCATTCCGCAAATCTTTTACCACCACTTTCTGTGCCGCGACTTCGCTTTCGCCAAGCATTAAAGCAACACGAGCGCCCCACTTGTCAGCGCGCGTAAATTGCTTTTTAACATTACCACCGCCGTAATTGGTCATTAACTTCAGCGTTGGCATGGCATCGCGCAGATGTTCGGCCAGTAGCATGGCAGCACTTTGCGTATTTTCACCGGACGAAATGACATATGCATCGACCGTCGCAGGTACCTGGAAGTCAGGATTAACAGCCTGCACCAACAGAACCAGACGTTCAAGCCCCATGGCAAAACCAACCGCAGGGGTTGCGCGACCACCAAGCTGTTCAACCAAGCCGTCATAACGCCCACCGGCACAGACTGTACCTTGCGCGCCCAAACTGCTGGTAACCCACTCAAATACGGTGCGGTTGTAATAATCCAAGCCGCGAACTAAACGTTCATTAACGGTATATGGGATACCGGCCTTGTCTAAAAGTTCACACAAGCCCGCAAAATGCTGTTTTGACTCTTCATCCAGGTAATCAGATAGCTTAGGCGCATCATTAAGCAACAGCTGAACATCCGGGTTCTTGGAATCCAGCACTCGCAATGGGTTGCTGTACATGCGGCGCTTACAATCTTCGTCCAGCACCTCAACATGTTGTTCCAGGAAAGTCACCAGCGCTTCACGGTAATCCGCGCGGGCCTCCAAAGATCCAATGGAGTTCAGTTCAAGTTGCACATGCTCTGAAATCCCCAAAGCTCGCCACCAACGAGCGCTCAGCAAAATCAATTCGGCATCAATATCCGGCCCTTGCAGACCGAAAACTTCCGCGCCCAACTGATGAAACTGGCGGTAGCGGCCTTTCTGTGGGCGCTCATAGCGGAACATTGGGCCAACGTACCACAGACGCTGTTCCTGATTGTACAGCAGACCATGTTCAATACCGGCACGCACGCACCCTGCGGTACCTTCCGGACGCAGTGTCAGACTCTCGCCATTGCGATCGTCAAAGGTATACATCTCTTTCTCAACCACGTCGGTAACTTCACCGATAGCGCGCTTGAATAACGGGGTCTGCTCTACAATCGGCATGCGGATTTCGCTATAGCCGTAACCTGCCAGCACTTGTTTCAAGATGCTTTCAATACGCTGCCATATCGCCGTATCGGCTGGCAGGTAGTCGTTCATACCACGGATGGCTTGAATGTTCTTTGCCACGTCTGTTCTCTGTAGTTTTATGCCCTATCGACTTGATATTGCAGCACAGTGCGCAACAACACCAAGGACATTGGGTATAGTGCAAAAAATAAAGCCGATTATAGAGGTTTGCCGCCCACATATTCAATGGCGACAATGTATTACCTCTACAGGCGTAATATAAAGCGGGCCATGCCCGCTTTTTTCATTCTGGCCGACAAAATTACACCAGCAATGCTTATTTATCATCCAGTTGATTGATAACTATTCGGTTTTTTGCATCAAGCATTGATGCTTTTGCACGAATTTTAGCTTCTAACTGGTCAATCATGGCTTTGTTATCAAAACGTTCTTTTTGACGAACACCGTCTTCGTAGAAACCACTCTGATTGCGCGCGCCAGTCACACCAATGGTCGAAACCAGTGCTTCACCCGGCCCATTAACGACACAACCGATGATAGAAACATCCATTGGCGTAATCAGATCTTCTAACCGCTGCTCCAACGCATTCACCGTGCCAATAACATCAAACTCTTGGCGGGAACAGGTTGGACAAGCAATGAAGTTAATCCCACGCGCACGAATTCGCAGAGATTTAAGGATATCAAAACCGACTTTAACTTCTTCTACAGGGTCCGCCGCCAGCGAGATACGCAAAGTATCGCCAATACCCTCTGACAACAATAAGCCCAAACCGATAGCCGATTTGACTGAACCACTGCGCGCACCACCTGCTTCAGTGATCCCTAAGTGCAAAGGGTTATTAATTTGCTTAGCTAGCAAACGGTAGGAGTTTACCGCCAGGAAAACATCGGAGGCTTTAACACTGACTTTAAACTGATCGAAATTAAGACGATCAAGGATATCGACATGGCGCATCGCGGATTCAAGCAGGGCTTCCGGCGTAGGTTCGCCATATTTTTCCTGAATATCTTTTTCCAGCGAACCGCCATTGATACCAATACGGATAGGAATATTGTGGTCACGAGCGCTGGCAACCACTTCACGAATACGAGATTCGTTACCAATGTTACCAGGGTTAATACGCAAGCAATCAACACCGTACTCCGCGACTTTCAGGGCAATACGGTAGTCAAAGTGAATATCGGCAACCAGCGGAACATTTGACTGCTGTTTAATCAACTTAAATGCCTCAGCCGCATCCATGGTCGGTACTGAGACGCGCACGATATCCACGCCCACACGTTCCAATGCCTTAATCTGGGCAACAGTCGCATCAACATCAGTGGTTTTGGTGTTGGTCATCGATTGCACAGCAATCGGCGCACCATCACCAATGGGCACTTTACCGACGTAAATCCGAGTAGATTTACGTCGGATAATTGGGGATTCGTTATGCATTACACACTCTCCTTTACAGTCGTGTAGTTTTCGCAACGAAGCAGTCTTTCAAAACTACAGTAAAGGTAGTTTGTTCGAACCACTGAGTTGTTTGTCAAAAACACAATATTACTCTACACCGACAGTCAGGCGGGCTACGCGATTAGCCTTAATAAACTTACTCAGATCTACTGGATTCCCCTGATAGGTAATCGTTAATGCACCTGGTGCACCAATGGTCAGCTTATAAGGAGCTTTACCCGATAGATTGAGGGTCGCGCCCCCTTTTTGGATACCGCTAAATAATGTCTTTCCGCTCGCATCAACGACCTGTAACCAACAATCAGCCGTAAAGTTCATCACTAATGAACCCACAGATGATGCAGCACCATTTACCCCAGCGTCTGCTGTAGGTAAAGGTGATTGCGCGGTAGAAACCTCAGGCAAAGGTGCCTGACTAGGGGAAACAACCGCAGACTCCGCTGGAGTTGTTCCTTGAGGGGTTGTTGTAGCGACCGGGTTATTTGCCGCATCCACCGGAGCTGCATTGCTTGTCGCAGGTGCAGTTCCGTTTGCTGTTGGAGTAGAAGGCTGGTTATTCGCGACCGGAGCCTGAGCATCCATAGAGGCTCCAGAATCGCTATTATCATCAGCCAGCGGCACTGGTTGCCCGCCATTTTGCGACAGTTGAGCAGAGGATTGATCAGCCATAGTGACTATTTCTGCTTGCTGCGCCTGATGATTTTGCCACCACCATGCCCCTGTCAGACCGAGCACAACCAACACAATTAGCCAGGTGAAACTCATCAACCAGCCATCACGTTTTTTATGCTTTTTGCCCAATGAGAAACTTTGCATTGGGGCAACTTTTGCTGCTCTGATTGGAGCCTGCTTTGCCAGCATGGGTAACAGTTCATCTTCTGGAAGGTGAACCAATTTGGCGTAAGAACGAATGTAACCACGATGGAATGTTGAGGCGAGATTAGCTTGTGCTTTATCCTCCTCAATATCACGGATTGTGGATACTTTCAGACACAGACGTTCGGCAACCATCTGCTGAGTGAGCCCGAGTGCTTCACGGGCTTGACGCAGGCGCACACCTGTCGTCTCTGGAACAGTTTGATCTTGGGAGGCTTCAGTATTCATTAGCTAGAAAATGCTGGTACTGTTTGGATTGTGGAAAACTTCGCGCAAGCTGCTTGCCATAGCGTTGTACGCTATCTTGACGGCCCGCTAGCGCGGCGAAACGAATTTGTAACCATAAACTTTCAGCACTGGCTGGAAGTACATGTTGATAAACATCCAGTAAAAGTTGCGCCTGAGCGCGATTCCCTTCTCCAAAATGCCGTTGAGCTTCTGCAAGCAGCGGCTCACCTTTGTCCGGATCATACTTCAATGCCCGACTCAAGAGTACTCGAGCCTGGTCATTTTGATTCGCCCGCAAAAAGCAATATCCAGCGTTTTCCAGACTATCTGCAACCTGACCGTAATCAGGCGACAGCACCGCTGCGCTAAACTGTTGTTGGGCCGGTACATACTGCCCTAAACTACACAGAAACGCACCGTAATTATTCATTACCGTGCCATTTCCAGGTGCCAGTTTCATTGCTTGTTGATAGCGCTGCTCTGCTGCTGCGTTTTCACCAATGCGTTGCTCATAAAAAGCCATGCCCAATTGAGCGCGATAATCCTGTGGATCCGCCGCTACAGCCTTCTCAAGATTCTGCCGCGCAGCATTAAGATCACCTTGCGCCAGATATTCTAAACCCAGTTGTAAACGTGTCTGCCCTGCCGCGGGTTGGCTCGTTTTTTCCGGCGATGAGCCGGAGCAGCCAGCTAATACCGTTGCTATCAGGCAAACTCTCCACAGTCTTGTCAGCTTCATGCTTTCTCAATTGTCCTTATGATGAAGATAAGTACCTAAATCAGGCACTCATGTTATTCCCATTACCGACTTTTGAATAACCTTTTTAGCATCGATTATCTAACAAATTATAAGTTTAATAACAATTAGTTATACACAAACAGCTGGCATTAAGCATCAGACTGTTTTAATAGCGATAGGTTCACCCGCCATTTTCTTTTTCAAGGTTCGCTTGGTACGGTCAATTACTTCACCGGCCAATTGGCCACATGCCGCATCGATATCATCGCCACGAGTCTTGCGAACTATGGTAGTAAAACCGTATTCCATCAATACCTTAGAGAAACGATCCACCCGGCTGTTTGAGCTACGGCCGTAAGGTGCGCCCGGGAACGGGTTCCATGGAATCAAGTTAATCTTACATGGCGTGTCTTTCAAACATTCAGCCAGTTGATGAGCTTGTTCGGTGCTGTCATTGATGTGATCCAGCATAACGTATTCAACCGTAACGCGCCCGCCATTGGCGTTGGATTTCGCCAAATAGCGACGAACCGCCGCCAGGAAGGTTTCGATATTGTATTTACGGTTAATTGGCACAATTTCATCGCGGATATCATCTGTCGGAGCATGCAGCGAAATAGCCAGCGCAACGTCAATCATATCACCCAGTTTATCCAGCGCCGGAACTACCCCGGAAGTGGATAACGTCACGCGGCGTTTGGATAAACCGAAGCCGAAATCATCCATCATGATATCCATCGCGGGTACCACGTTATTCAGGTTCAGCAATGGTTCGCCCATCCCCATCATCACCACGTTAGTAATAGGTCGGGTGCCGGTTGATTTTAGTGAGCCGATAATTTTCGCCGCCCGCCAAACCTGACCGATAATTTCAGAAACGCGCAGGTTGCGGTTAAAACCTTGCTGGGCGGTTGAACAGAATTTGCATTCCAATGCACAACCTACCTGAGAGGATACGCATAAGGTAGCGCGGTCACCTTCAGGGATATACACCGTCTCGACTTGCTGGTCGCCAACTTTGATGGCCCATTTAATGGTGCCATCGGTTGAGCGCTGTTCTTGCGCCACTTCAGGCGCGCGGATTTCTGCTACCCGCTGTAGCTTGGCGCGCAACCCTTTATTAATGTCGGTCATTTGCTCGAAATCATCGTAGCAATAGTGATACATCCACTTCATGACCTGGTCTGCACGGAAAGGCTTCTCGCCCATCTCGGCAAAAAATTCGCGCATTTGCTGACGATTTAAATCAAGCAGATTGATTTTGCTGCTGACGGGTGCAGTGGTTTCAACCGCGTTGTCAGACAGAGGGGTAGCATCAATCGGCATTGATGCAGTTAATAATTGTTCAGACATGAGTTGTCGTGGCCTCGTTGTTACACTTTACGGCGCTGCGCTTTAAACCGGGTACGGCTTTCGAAACGGCGATGAATAAATAATAGAACGCCCCGGGAGAGATGTCTCCACCGGGGCGCGGCATTGTACGAATTTTAAAGCATGGATTCCATGATTGGAAAGCTGCCCGGTCAACTTTATTGTTTCAGTTGATTAAATAGCAGCCATTCTTACATTGAATCAATTAATTAGCTGCGTGGAAAAATTTCATCCGCGGCGAAGAAATAAGCAATTTCACGTTGAGCTGATTCAACAGCGTCAGAACCGTGTACCGCGTTAGCGGTGAAGCTATCAGCAAAATCAGCACGTAATGTACCCGCCAGTGCGTTATCTGGGTTAGTGGCGCCCATGATATCGCGGTGACGTTGAACTGCATTTTCGCCTTCCAGAACCTGAACCATAATTGGGCCAGAAGTCATAAATTCAACCAAACCATCGAAGAATGGACGACCTTTATGTTCTGCGTAAAAACCTTCAGCTTGCTCTTTGGTCAGGTGCAGCATTTTAGCAGCAATAATTTTGAAGCCAGCACTTTCAAAACGCGCATAAATGGCACCGATGTCGTTATTGGCAACAGCATTTGGTTTGATAATGGAGAAAGTACGTTCTAAAGCCATGATAACCTCTATTAGGTATTTAATATTGACCGGACTCGGAACCCGCCCCGATAAGCATCATCAATAAACACTTACGTTTGGCTGGCGGACGGTTCCTTTACTACAAAATTATGCCGACCCTGTACAGTGGCCGCTGATTATATGTGGGTGTTTGGCACTTGCATACGGGAATTACAACATTTCATTAAAAAATATTTATCTTAATTGCTTATTTTTATGCACAACTCACATTTCACATAAAAATCAGTTTGCTGCACTGAGATTGCGGCAAAATGGATAGATATCGAGTCAAAGCTCATTGATAAATTTAAAACCCACTTTCTTTTTCACAATGGCAGATGGTTTACTAATCACATCAGAGACCAAAGATCGTTTGCCTTTTTTACTCAGGTGGTCAGCCAAAGCTCTGATTGCTGCCGTCCCTGCGCCTCTAATCCCGCCCTCCACTTCTGGGCGCAAAACGTAATCGGGATTAGTCAATGAACCAGCAATGCCAGTATCTGATTCATTAATATCCATCGCCATCGTGATACTGACTATTTGTCCCGCAAGGCGAACAACAATATAGATATAATCATCACGGCTGGTTCTTAACCAACTTTGAGCAACATCACTCACTAAACGCGCGGCCTCAATAACAGTATCATCGGTCGCGGCGTTATTATCAGCAATAGCCTGATCATTTGCTTCAATCTCATAAGCAGTAGTCGTAGGATTATCGCCACTTTCATTTGGCGCAATGGTCATTAATGACCGAGCCTTAGCCTGATGATAGGTACGTCGCCACTTATTAATCACAGGTAGAATAGTTTGCCGCGCGGCTAATGTGTCGTCAGCTAAACCGCTAATGACTTCGGTCTCAAAGTGTAATTCAGTGTCTTCCATCCACTGCCCTTCACGGCGAATGCGCGGTATTGTCTCAATAAATTGGAAATTTTGCAGTGCCAATTCATAACGCCCCATCGGTAATTCTTGTGCAATAAGTGGCGGATGGACTTCTGTCTCTGGATCATGATGTTGCAAATAATCCGCATAACTCAGTTGTGAAAAATCAAATGCCGTTTTTACATTAATCAAATTACTATTATTTTCAGCCAAGTGTTTCTGGACATTTTCTACTAGACGCCTTTCGACTTCACTATTCGAGGCACCCTGCCCGGTGTTGCCTTCTTTAATAATATGTTCAATGACCTGACCAAAATGGTTAGCATTCCAATAGGCTACACTGCCGCCAAAGAGCAGAGTGAAATCAGTCAAAATATTTAATGTCCATTCAACACAACCGGATGTCAGATCGCGGCGTAAGCGCAGGTGAGGAAGTAATTGTTCCTTGAGAGAAACATTACAGGCTAATGCTGTTGCCGGCACCGTTAGTGCCTCTCCGCTCATATCGGTATTAATATGGGTTAATGCACCTTCAACTTTAGAAGAGAAGCCTACCGAGGGTGTGTCAAACTCAATGGGGTCATTAACCTTTATTTTTGGATACGGTTTTGCTGAACCGGATATTTGTAATATTTTATCGTCATTATTATCAAAAAAATCATGAACATTATTTACAAATCTGTCTACCTGATTGCACTTGCCCTGAATAACATAGTTATAAATACTCATGATAGGCATAAGCCAACAGGCGGCAGTTCCCATTGCTCCCCGTTTTGATCGAGTAAATTTCTTCTCTGCCGTTAATACTATTTTATTAATAACCAGTAAGTTACTTTCATTAAAACTATTGACCCTGAGATTTAAATTACTCAAGCCAAAATCAAATAGAGAGCCAACTATGGGTGAAATATATAAAGGTTTACTTCCTACAGATTCAATAAATTGAATTTCAGAATATCCACCATTAAACCTAAGTAGAAATGATAATGTATCACTCCTTTTATCCAATTCAAAAACAAAACTATTCTCTTTAGCACTTTTATGAACAAACAATATCATCTTATCTACGATTTTAATAATTATATCATTAAAAAAATCAAGCGAATAATTATCATGCCCACTAAAGTTAAAACTAACTAATGCTTCTTTATTTCTAATTCTATCGTCTAACCAATAGGGTCCAAAACCATACCCTAATGGAATGGATAATATTCCTTTGACAACACAATATTGATCACAAATGAACATTTCTTGTTGATCAACCTTAATGCTAGTTATCTCCCTGCTCATGCCAATTTTCTCTAATTCATCAAGTGAGAAATAATTCATTAGAACAAAACGTGTGCCGGTATATTCATCATCCTTGTAAATTGTAACCTGAGTATCGTCTGGTATTGATATAGAGCTAATCCTATCATTAAGGGGGTTCACAATACGATACGGCCTACCAGGATTAATATTCTGATAAAGGTCGATACTTTCATTACCTGATAAACAAAATGATTCGCCAGAAAATCCATCAAACTCATAAAAACAAGCGGCACTTCTGACTCTAAAAGAGCTAATTTCATCATTCAAATTTGCCCATTTCAGTAAAAGCAATGAATCAACATTATCTTTAAAAGTCAGTGTTTGTCCTGAGAAATTTACATCTTTAGAAACTGAAACCACCATACCATAAGGAATTTTAATAGATGATATGTTGTCATTCCATTTAGGTGGAAGGACATTAACAGCATTACCCTCTGTCGTGCAGAGTGCCTCCCCTTGATAATTTTCATCAATAAAAAAACAGACTTTTGGCTGACTAGAGTACACATTAGAACTCAATATTAAAATAAACAGAATGAGTAATAAAAAAGATTGATACTTTATCATACCCCCTCCAAACTTATTATTTTCATTATTAGAATTAATGGCGTGAAATTTCACAAATACACATTATCGCAATGGAGGATTAATTATTAATATATTTTTTATTATGAAAATATTATATTAAGAAGAGATATAAAGAATGGGTTGTTACTTGTAATTAGTTCAAGTGAGGTATTCTAGTCCAGCCGAAAGACCAAATTGCTGACCTGACCACTTTCATCCAATACATTAAGCTGATAACTGCCGGGCAGAGATAAAGTCTGTACCCATGATTGATTATTTTCAGTTATTGCAACTTGCTCCCCATTGAGGAACCACCAGTGTTGCCCTCGCCCCCCCTGCACCGCCAGACGAAGGTCAAGATGTTGCTGGCCCGGCAAACGTTTCACTACCGCGCCGTTGCGTATCCCCAAAATCAGCAATGGGGCCACATCAACACCCCCTTGTGGTGGGCATTCACGGCTAGCAGTGGGTAGCCGTTGGCTGCGGCGCTCAGCTATCGGTAGCCAAGGTTCGAGTGGCAATGGCCATAATGTTAGTTGCTGCGGTAGCGCATCGGGGCAATCGGCGGCAACCCGGTGCCCCTGCGAATCCAGCCAAATACTGAGCTGGCTCCCCTGAATATTTTCCTGCCCAGGTGCAGCCAATGTCGGTGGAAGTGTGCCATCAAGCACCCAACTTTGACGCCGCTGTCGGCAATTAGTGTCGCCGATGGCCAGTGGTTGGCCGCCGGGCCAACAAATTTCTTCCCGGCTGACGGACGAGGGCCGAGGATCAACAGGCAATCGACGACCATTTTGCTGTAAAGCTGTCATCAACACATTGTTGACCTGATTGAGAATCGGTATCGCAGTGGCATAACCAAATTGACCCGCAACCGGTGTACCATCTGGCCGCCCAACCCACACGCCAATGGTATAGCGAGCATTAATGCCAATAGCCCAAGCATCACGATATCCATAGCTGGTACCGGTTTTCCATGCCAACGGCACAGTGGCAGGTAAAATATCATCCGGTAATGGCCGGGCCTCCCCTGCCATGATGCGCCGGGTAATCCATGCCGCTCCTGCGGAGAATAAGCGCCGCTCCTGCACTTGCTGTTGTGGTTCAAAGCGCAATGTAGCCGCCATTCCTCCGCGCGCAAAAGCACTGTACGCCGCAACTAACTGATCCAGTCGCGAACCGGTACCGCCAAGGATCACGGCTAAACTCGGCTCACTGTGTAGAGGAAAACGTAAATTCAGGCCGCCATTGCGCAAATTGGCGGTAAAGCGCTTTGGCCCATAGGCTTCCAGTAGCTGCACCGCAGGGAGATTCAGTGAACGTACCAGCGCCTCACTGGCACTCACTGGGCCATGAAATCCAGTGTCAAAGTTACCAGGGCGGTAATCGCCAAAGCGGCGCGGCACATCTTGCAGCAGTGATTCAGCATGAATCAGACCATCATCCAATGCCATAGCATAGAGAAATGGCTTCAGTGTCGATCCCGGCGAGCGCCAGGCACTGACCATATCCACATGACCAAAGCGGCTGTCGTCCTGAAAATCGACCGAGCCGAGGTAAGCACGTACATTCATGCTGGTGTGGTCCACCACCAGCAATCCTAGCGACGTTTTCTCTGGTAGCTGATGACGCCACCCCGCAGCCATCTCTTCTAACTGCCGCTGTAACCCGGCATCCAAAGTCGTCTGAATCACTTCCCGTTGATTGCCACTGGTTAAGCGCCGAGCCAGTAATGGCGCTAATTGCGGCACCTGACGCGGTGCGAGCCAGATATCTTCTTGTTTGATATCAGCCACCTGCTGCGCTGACCACACCTGATAGTCAGCCAGCCGAGTTAACACTTTATCGCGGGCCGCTTTGGCGCGCAGTGGATAGCGATCTGGCCGTAACCGGCTTGGAGCTTGCGGTAACGCAGCCAATAGTGCCGCTTCTGCCGGGGTCAGTTGCGAGGGAGGCTTGCCCAGATAAGTCCAACTGGCAGCACCAATTCCTTGCAATGTGCCGCCAAAAGGGGCGCGATTCAGATAAATTTCGAGGATTTGGTCTTTGGAAAAGTGCCACTCCAACTGAGCGGTTCGCCAGACTTGGCGCAACTTACCCAACAACGTGCGGGGATGAGGATCGATCAGGCGGGCAACTTGCATTGATAGCGTACTGCCGCCAGAAAGAATCTTACCGGCACGTAAATCCTGCCCGGCAGCGCGGATCAGTGACAGCGGGTTCACTCCCGGGTGCCGGTAAAACCAGCGATCTTCGAAGGTTAACAAGGCTTGCAGGTAATAGGGCGAAACATCGTGCAAGGAGACCGGATAACGCCACACCCCGTCCGCATCGGCAAAGCGCCATAATGGTGTGCCATCTTCCGCCACCACCACCCGAGCCACCTGAGCCTCGGTCAAAGGTAGCGGCCAAAGTCTATCCGCCAGCCACAAAGCAGCCGGAAAGAGCACAACAATCAGCACCAGCGCCCAAATTTTGCGTCTTTTTTGCATCGATGGTATTCACCTCCCCCTTACAGTAGCTTACTGCCAGCCATAAAGGGGAGTGAGTGTTTACTTAGAAACTTCAAGCTGCGGCACGGTACTTCCCAGCGCCCGCCAATCCGGGACATACATGGATTCGACCTGCGGAGCCGGTACTTGATAAATGCCCGGTGTCACCGCGCGTGCCAGATAGAGCAAGGTTGTGTGGCGGTATGGGTCAACATTGACGGCCGCCACATAGCGATCATCACGGAACTCCTGATGCTTGATATCTGACTGCTGCATATCCTGCAATAACTCCGTCACACTGTTGGCGCTCTCCCCCAGACTGGCGCTGCTGTCACCCAAATTCTGGTTTTCCAGCTCCAAACCGGCTGGCAATAAATCCACCACCAGAGCATCCGGTACGCGCTTATCAGCCCAGACATCTAAGTACACCAGAACCAACTCCCCGCTTTTCAGATTTGATAAATTCAGCGGCTTCCCATCAAGCCCAATATAGCTGCGGCTGATATGCAAATTATTGCTAAATGGCGCTGGCGTTTGCAGTGGGTATCCCACCACATCCAAACGGCTATACAGGGCGACATCGCCGCGATTTTGTAATTGCATCCCGCCCGCCAGCTGTTGAGCTGACCAGTTTTGATTAAGCGCCGCATTCTGAGTCAATGTCGGACTCTCTGCAATCGGCTCCGCCTGTGGCGAAATCGCTACCTGCCACGGTGTTTCAGCCCCATTCATCAGGGTGCGCCCAGCCAGGAACAGTGCGTTACTCTCTTGGGTAGATAGGTAGTTACGGCCCACCAGCGCATTAGATAATTCCAACAGGCGAGTGTCACGCACTTGCGGCAACAGGTTATTGTCGGTCAGCAGTGCCAAAATCAGCGCGTCATCACGCAGCGAGCTGCCGTAATCTTCCAACCAATAATCTTTGTCACTGCGCGGGGTGTTCAGCCCTTGAGTAATGGCTGCTTTAGCCCTTGGCATATCCCCCATCAATTTCAGCGCCACGCCAAGTTGCACCAACGGCAAGCCGGAGCGCGCATCATTGCTGCGGGTATACAATTGACGTAATGCTCCCAAGGATGCCTGCTGCTGTTGCGCCAGCACCAAACCGGCATAAGCTTGCACCGCAAAGCGGGTGTGGTTGCTCTGTTCACTGTAACGAATTTGTACCTGACTCGGGTCTTGCAAATAGCGCTGCAACCGATTATTGGCGGCGCTTAACGCGGCCACTGGCACGCTGTACCCTTGCTGGCTGGCACGATAGAGGAAATCAGTGGCATAGGCTGTCAGCCAGAACTCTTCCGGGCTGTCATTACTCCACAAGCCAAAACCGCCGTTATGACGCTGCATACTGAGCAGATGCTCAATCCCGACATCAATGCTTTTACGTCGTTTTTCATCGCTATCCGCTTTGATACCCAGTGCGGTCAGTTGCGCATTATTGCTGTACAAAGATGGATAAAGCCCGCTCACTGTTTGTTCCAGACAGCCATAAGGATAGGCATATAATTCAGTGATATAACGAGCCAGATTCAGCGGTGGGCGGCTGGTGATTAACAGCTGCCCTTGCAGAGTTTCAGGGGCTAGCCCGTCAATTGCCTCTGCCGGTAGGCTCCAGCTATCGCCACTGTGCAGCACATTAGCAAAATGGCGGGTCTGAGCTGGGTAAGCCGGACGAACGCCAATTTTCCAATGATGCTGATAATCTGCCAATTTTTCATCCGGCAAGACCATACCAGTGATGGTCAGCCCAATATCGCCCTGACCAAAACCATTCAAGGCCCGCACCGGAATCAGCACGGTTTTGCGCTCACCCGTTGCCAGAGTGACAGCCTGAGTTTGCGCGCCCGTTAATGCCAATAAGTTGCTGGCTGCCCAGTTGAGTGACAGCGTTTGTGGTTGACCGGACAAATTGCTCAAGTCCAATGCCAGCTCGGTGCTATCTCCGCCCGCCAGAAAACGCGGGGTAGCCAGTTGGGCAATCAGCGGAGCCGCGACCACCACTTTTGACTCCGCTTTGCCGAAGTCTTCATCACTCCAGGCTTGTGCCATCAAGCGCAATTCACCATTAAAGTCAGGAATGGCGAGCTCAACAACCCCCTCCCCCTGTGCATTTAAGGTGACTGGCTGGGCTTGCTGCGCCACGATAGTGACCTCGGTAATGGGCTTTTTACCCCCACGAGACAGCGCATCTTCGTCATCGCCATCACCACCAAAACGCAAGCTTGCCAAACGCCCTTGCCCTTCAATCAATTGCCCGTAAACATCATATTGATCGGCACTGTAGCGCTTGCGACCAAAGAAAGCGTCGTAAGGATCGGGAGTGGTGTAATCCGTGATATTCAGAATCCCGCTATCGACGGCTGACAGCAACACTTGCACGTTTTGCGGTAACGGCGCGCCGGTGCGGCTGGCTTTCACTTTTACCGTTAAAGTTTGATTAGGGCGAATGCGGTCAGGTGCTGCCAATTCCAGCGCCAGTTTGCGGGTTTCATCAACCAGAGGCAGATGCAGCAAACCAATGGCGCGTTTTGGCGTGGCCTGCTGCGATTTATCACCAGGGCGAATCACTGTCGCGCTGAGATATAAATCATGGCGATTCCAATCCGCGTTAATCGGCACCTCAACCTCAGTGCCCCCCGCCGGGATGCTCACTTCCTGCCACCACAATGGGCCATCACTGGACTCCACCAGCAAATAACCATTACCGGCAGTGGGTGCCTCAATGTGTAATTTCACTTTTTCGCCCGGCCGATAAGCCGGTTTATCCAGTGTCAGTTTGACCTGATCAGGGCGAACCGCACCACTACCCGCCGTATTATCCTGCCAGCTATAACCGGCCCAGAAGCGGGAGCTACTGACCAGTGAGTTATCTGGATTGCTCACCTCAATGCGGTAAGCACCCCACTCGACCGGGAAGCTGACTTTGGCGCTGCCATTAGCAGGAATATCCACTGACTGCTCGGCCAGTGTCAGATCTTTTTTGTCAAACAGCGACTGCCAGCCGTCACTTTCCGACCACTGCCAGTAATAGTCGCGACGCTCACGAACCAGCTTCACTTTTAAGCCATTAGCCGCCAGTTTTTCACCCTCAGCATTGGCATAAACAATGTCAAAATCAGCCTGGGTATCTTGATCGACCATGGCCTGTGATTTATAGCTATCGCTACGATAATCATAGACTTGCTGCTTGTTGAACAGCGGGCGAATGCCAGCCAGTGCCTCGGCTGGCCATAATGCCTGCTCAGCACGGCGCGTAACAGGCCGCCCGCCGGACTCCAACAAACTGGCCTGTAAAATCAGTTTCAGTGGCGATTTTGCCTCCTGCCAACTGTTATCGACGGCGATCTCCGCCTGCCCGTCGCTGTCTAGCGTGGTATCAAACTCATCCAAAGTGCGCGACAGATTTTCTTCATTAATTGAACCGAATTCAAAGCCAGGGAGAGTTGCCACCGCTTCGCGCAACGGCCGCAGGAATAGTTGGCCTTGCAGGCGATTGCCAGCAGCTGGAGCGCCATATAAATAGCGGCCGGTGACCGCAAAGCTGGCTTCGCTGTTGGTGGCTATCGGCTCTTTGCTGGCGGTGATGTCCAATGCCATGCGCTCTGGCAGGAAATCTTCTACTTTGAATTTGTATAAGCGCGGTTGGTTGTCGCCCAGATCCATGCGCAGTGACCACTCACCGGTAGGGCCGCTTTCAGGAATGGCATATTGGTATTGATACAGACCCTCTTGTGGCTGCCAGACAAAGCTGCGCACCACCTGATTGTCAGGTTTGAGGATATCCACTTTGACCGGTTGGCTGGCGAGTGTTTTACCATCGGCATCACGCAGTAAGCCATTAACAATTAACGTCTCGCCGGGGCGATACAGATCACGCGGACCAAACACAAAGAATTGCTTCTGGAAACCTTCTGGCCCGGCAATATCAAACTCAGCCAGATCCAGCGCCGGTAAATTAAGGTCGATCAGGCTGGTCTGCCCGTTTTGCGAAGCTAGCAGCAATTTCGCTTTGCTGTTTTTTTCCAACTGCGCATGACCCTGCCCGTCGGTTTCGGTCTGGACCAGCACCTGGCCTTTTTCATCCAGCAATTGCAGTGTGACACCTTTTAAAGCCGCGCCACCGGCTAGTGCCTGAGCAAACACATCCATACGGTTATGGTAGCTGTGCAACGAAACGCCAATATCACTCAGGGTAAATAAGGTCGCAGCATTGGTGTAATTGTAACGCCCAGCTTGTTGCATTACTGCCAGATAGACCCCGGACTCTTGCAACGGCTTGATATCCGCTAACGGAAGTAACAGCTTTTCGCGGGTATTGGCCGCGGGATTGAGGTCAAAACGGCCAGTATAGACTAAATCGGCCATTTTCAGAAGGTCGTCCGATTCCCAGTTTGACAGCGCACTGCGGTACTGCCAATTAGCGAGAAAGCTCGCCAGACTGCTCGGTTTAATGCGGAAAAAGTTAACGTCAACACTAGCCACATTGACCGCCATCACTGGCAAGCCCTGTGCCAACTTGCCCGGCAATAAAGAGCCTTTGCTGGCAAAACCGACACTCGGTTTGATATCGCGGGTGGTGATTTGTTGTTGCTGTTGCTTGCCAAGTTGAGCACCACCGATGCCTTTCAACTGGCTATCGACAGTGAGTAGCAATTTACGCTCGGGTTTAAGGTGGCGTAAGCGCAACTCCATCATGTTATCTGACAGCTCCCAAGCGCCGTCAATTTTACCGCTGACGGTATCAACCAGATGTACCACAGAGGAGAAGTCTTGCTTGGGGTCCAGCGGTTGCGAGAAGGTCAGCACCATGGCACTGGCACCATCAAGCTGTAATTCAGAGGCATCCAGCAAAGTGAGTGGCTGACCGGCATGGTGTTTTGCCAACTCAGCCAATGCGGCAGCATCATGGGTTTTATTGCTCGTGGTTTTACTGACGGGCTCACTGGTTCGTGTGCTGGCCGGAGCAGATGGCGCGGCAACGTCCTTATTTTTGCTGCTGTCATCACAGGCAGCCAATAACAATACTGCACTGATAAAGAGAGCCATTTGGCCCCTTTTCATTTTCGACATTAACCGCTGCAAACCATTGTGATTCATATCTTGCTCCCTGGTTGATGGCAAGATTATAGCATTCGTCTGAAGGGGAATATAGAGAGCGACTCATTGGGAATATTCTCATCAAGAAAACAATTACCGCTTGGTTAAAAACAACACTAAAAACATGCCAAGTCATATTTAATATTTTTTTAAAAAGTTTAATTTAATTATTCAGAAAACAAACAAAATAGAATTAAATAAAAATAATTACAATAAAAACAACAACATAAAAAGCCAAATGAATATATAAAATAAAGTAAAAATCAAATTAATATAAAAGTTAAAACTTAATATTTTAATAAATAGCACCCTGCCAATAACTTCATTATATTTCACGAAAAATATCTCACTATTAATTACCTCACGGATTTATTTCGTGGATTTTATCTATAAATAGGGTTTATAAAACAATGAATCACCGCAACACATTAAATACGCGTTTATTACCACTCTCGATTCTTATCTCCTCACTGGTTTCTGGTGGCGCAATGGCTGCTACCGCAGTGCCAACAAGTGATTCTCAGCGCGTCGCGAATGGCGGTAGTTTTCTAATAACTACTGACGCTCTGACCACTAATAGTAAGAGCAAACCTGATAGCATGCTGGAATCGATGTTCCCTGCTGATATGAAGATTACCCCAGAAATGCTGACTCAAGTTCAGCAACAGTTTGATGAACAGAAAAAGACGTCCGACGAAGAAATTGCAAAGCTGACGAAGGAAGTGGGTGCAGCACAGGATCCTGCCGATAAAGCGTTAAAAGAAACAGAGTTAGCCAAATTTGAAAAAATTGCGCAAAGCGAAAATGAGCTGTTTGAAGCTACGATTGCCTATGCGAAGGACAAAACCCAAGGTAATTTGGATAAACTTAGTGAAAAATTAAAGGATAAAATCACTAATGATATCAATTCACTTCCTATATCGGGTCAATTCACTGCTAAAGAAATTGAGTCACTGGTAGAGGCTACCCTAGCCAACGATGACTCAACGCTATCGCCAGAAATTACCCAAAAAGTTGAGAGCATCAAGCAGCAGCAACAAGCTGAATTAAGTGCACTCGACAAGTTCCAAGCTTTTGTCACTCAAAACGTACTCAGCCCTGAGCAAGCAGAAAAGCTGCAACAGAATGTTAAAGATAAGTATCAGAAAATTAATGCAGAGGCCATCGCTAAACTGGCTAATGAGCAAGCACAAGCCGCAGATGAAAAAGCCAAAAAAATTAAGACTGAATCTGCAGCTGAATTAGGTAAGCTGACGCAAAAAGAGACCGAAGCTAAAAAAGCAAAAGATGGGGCTAACAATGCATTAACCGCCCTTGCTGGCGAAGATGATACTGCGATTAAACTTGTGGATAAGAGTTGGGCTGCTAATGATAAAGATATCGAAACAAAGCTAAATGACGCGCTCAACGATCCACTCAAAAAAAACCAAGCTGAAGCTGCCATAAAAGCGATAGAAGAAGCTAAAGAAGCTGCCGAATTAGTGACCAAGACTACAGACGCACACCAAGCAGCCGAAAAAGCCACTCAAGCACAACAAAAGGTATTTAATCTGGCAGATGCGGCCCAGAACATAACTAACACTGCACTGCAAGATAGAACTAAAGAATTTGATAGTGCTAAAGATGCCGTTGCTCAGCTAAACACATTGTCTGATGCAACTGTTGATACTCCCGCTTTTGAGCAAACTATTGCCTCAGGAGAAAAGCAAACTGTTGATACTGATGCTGTTGCCATAGATACCAACGTCGCTGGTGGTGAACAAAATGTGGCGGAGAAAGGCACTATCATTAACAGTGTTATTACTGAAGATGGCAACGTAAATCTGGCGGTCGGTGCTTTGGCTTATGGCACTGTCATCACCAAAGGTACCCTAAACAATAACGGCGGTACTGATACCGATACTGTTGTGGATGCTGATGCTGTACTAGCTCTGAAAGGGGAAAAAACAGGTAGCGGTAAAACAGAAATCATCAACATCGCTAAATCCGTCAATGCACAAGTTGCTGAAGGCGGTAAAGCAACTGTTGGTGAATATGCAGAAATTCATAACCTGCGCAGTGAAAAAGGTATTGTAGAACTGCAAGACGGCGCTAAGGCCTTTAACACCTGGATTGATGGCGGCAAGTTCACTATCGCTAAAGGTGCAGTAGCAGATAATACCACTCTGCTTGATACCAAACTGGATTTGGTTGAAGGCGCGACTGCTGATAATACTCTGGTCGGACTACGTAGCCATTTCACACTTAAAAACAAAGCTAAAACTACCGGCACCCATGTAGACAACGATGGGAAGTTTACCCTTGAGGATGGCTCAGAAGCTGAACTGACCAACATTACCGATGGCACTATGACGGTTAATGACGGTGCCATTGCCAAAGAGACTACATTAGCAAATGAGCATGCAGAACTAATCCTTGAGTCAGGAGCTAAAGCTGAAGCCACCAAAGTACACGATAAGGCGGTATTCACCATCAACAAGGGTGCCGAAGCCCTAAACACCGAGTTGCGTTTTACTGATCTAGAGCTAGTCGCTGGCGCTAAGGCCGATGGCACAAAATTGCATGAGAGTTCCAAGTTTACCCTGCAAAACGGCGCTGAAACACAAGATACCTACATTGGTAGTGACAGTACTTTCACTGTTAATGCTGGTGCAAAAGCCACCAACACCACCCTAGCCCGTGACAGCAGTACCTTCGTATTGGAAGGCATCGCAGATAACACCATCATTGATGGCGGTGCATTTGGTGTTCAGGCCGGTGCTACTGCCACTAATACCACTCTTAATATGGGTGACTTCAAGCTGGCTAAAGATGCCACCGCTGAGAACACTACGGTGAATGGCGGCAAATTTACCCTGGCAAATGACGCTGTAGCCTCCGGCACCATCATTGATGGCGGTGTATTTGATGTTCAAGCAGGTGCAGTTGCCAACGACACTCAGGTGAAAAAAGGTAAATTTAACCTGATGGCACGCGCTCAGGCGCATAAATTGGTAGTTGAAAACGGTGATGCATTGATTGCTGGCAAATTAACTGGCAATACCGTCCTGAATGGCGGCGCAACCACATTCGCCAAAACAGCCGTTGTCAGCGGTAAAATTGATGCCACTAAGAATAGTTTCATCGCAGTACATGACGGTGCAAACACCCAAGATGTCGACCTTAATTTAGCTGGCAACATGGTGTTGGTTAGCCAGGCACAAGCTGCTGCCAACTTTGCACGTTCTGCCCGCGCGGTTAGCAATAACCAGCCAGCACAGTTTGCCTTTAAAGATGTGAAGCTGAGTGGCGGTAACATTGATATGAGCAAGTCTAATGCTCAGTTAACCATGAAATCACTGGCAGGTAAGGGTGGCTTTAATTTAGGTTCAGCACTGAATAACCATGCTGGTGCGCCACTAAACGTCATTGGCAATGCTGATGGTGATTTCGATATTCAGATTGATAGCTCCGGTGTTGCACCAACTAATCTGAATGTAATGAATGTCAAAGGGAAGAATAGTTCTAACTTGAGACTGGCTAATGGGCCGGTAGATCTGGGTAACTATCAGCATAATCTGGTCAGTGATGGCAACGGTGGCTTTAAGTTGGTTGCTGATAAAACTGCACTGACACCAAGTAGTGCCGGTGCTTTGGCAATAGCAAATACCACACCAGTTATCTTTGATGCCGAATTAAGTTCAATTCACAACCGCCTTGATGCACAACGTTCTACGGGCAATGAAAGTGGTGTTTGGGCTAATTACCTGAACAACAACTATCAGGTTAAAGGCACTGCCGCTAATTTCGACCAGAAGTTGAACGGCGTAACCATAGGTGGCGATAAAGCCATTGATTTGGGTGAGGCGACCTTGAGCCTTGGTGGTTTCGCCAGCCACAGTAGCTCAAACATTAAATCTGACTACCAGAGCAGCGGCAGTGTAGAAAGTAACTCTTTGGGTGCTTATGCTCAATATTTGGCAAACAGTGGTTACTACTTTAATACTGTGCTGAAAACCAACCAGTTTAAACAGAACCTTAGCGTCATTTCGAAAGGCAACAATGCGAGCGGTGCCACTAACTTCTCTGGCCTGGGTCTGGCAGTAAAAGCCGGTAAACATATCACTGTTGATGCCATGTATGTTTCTCCTTATGTTGGCCTGAGCAACTTCACCTCTGGCAAAGCTAAGCAGCAACTGTCTAACGGCATGGTAATTGAGAATCAGGGTTCAAGTACCACCACGGGGACTCTCGGGGTGAATACCGGTTATCGCTTTGTGCTGAATAACGGCGTCTCAATCGCTCCATATGGCGCATTATCTTATGCTCATGACCTTAGCGCACGTAACGACGTGATGATTAATAAAGAGAAATTTGATAACAGCCAGAAAGGTTCACGCACTAACGCAGGTGTGGGTATCAATGTAAACCTGACGCGCAACCTGTCAGTCAACTCTGAAGTGATGTTATCGAAAGGCAAAAAAGTTGAGACTCCAATAACCATCAATCTGGGTGTTGCTTACACTTTCTAAGTCACGCGCTAAGTTATTCATGTAGCAATGATAATGTTGTGCAATACAAATCATAAGTAGTCAAAAAGGGAGCCGCGATGGGCTCCCTTTTCTTTCATTCATTGGCCGACTAATGATTGGTCGACGGAATAACATTTCTCAGCCAACTGCCCCACTTACGCTGGTAAAATGCTTGGGTGTGAGTCATCAGATAATGACTGACACCACGCTCTTTCTCATTGACCACACAAAAATCCACCGGCCCATCATCTGGCGCATGGTCACTGGCGACATTACCTGCTTCTTGAATCAGTTGGTCAATCTCATCATCGGAACCGTCAACTTCCAGCCCGATCAATAAGTTAGGTTTCTCATCTACACTTTTATCGTGCATCAGTGCCAAAAATGCGCGCCGCACCGGTTTGCGCTGACTGAATAACTGGATCAATGCATCGACCATCGCCGCAGGATATTCTTCCGGCTGCCCTAGCAGGATCTGGCTCTCTTTATCCACAACCATTTCAGCCGGTTGCGCTAAACCGCCATTTTCCAGCAACATTGCTACTTCTTGTGGCCAGAACTCTTTGCCATGCTCTGATTTCGGATTCAAAAACAGATGCGCGCCTTGCGTCATTTCAAACAACACCCGCACCGGCATGGCAATAAAAGGCTGTTTTTCAGTGTCAATGGATTGATCTTCGGCGATATCCAGCGCCTGCTGTAGTACCTCTACCGAGGTGAAAAAAGGAATGACAGATTCGCCATCCTGCTTTTCCCAATGCAAAATATTCACCCCGTCGCCCGCCGTGAAGGTCATTTCACCCTCTTCACCGCGCAGCTCTGCATCATCCACCAGCACCAGGACAGTCGCATCCAGCAGTGCCCGGAAAAAAGCGGTGCGATGGATAGACTCTGTCGCTGCCAGTTTTAACAGGGACTCCAAACTTTGGTCACTATCATCATGGTGGTGATGGTCATGGCTATCATCAACAGGGGGTTGCGGCAAACTCATGCTCTACTCCAGAAAACAAGCAAACAAAGGGACGCTAAAAGCGCCCCGAACGTCTTTTCAAATCATTAAAATTACTGTTTTGCTTTCGCTAACAGCAAGTTGGCAATAGTGCGGACACCTAAACCCGTGGCACCGGCAGACCATTGCTCAACCGCGCCTTTACGGTAAGTGGCTGAACAGTCGATGTGCAACCAACCTTGCTGATAATTTTTCACGAAGTGTGACAAAAATGCCGCAGCGGTGCTGGCACCGGCACTGTATGCCGCCCCTGCCACGTTATTCAACTCAGCAAAATTAGACGGTAATTGGCTACGATGGAATTCGGCCAGTGGCAAGCGCCAGAACGGTTCATGCTCAGTTTTGGCACTGCTCAGCAACTCTTGCGCCAGTTCATCATCAAAGCTGAACAAAGCATGGTAATCATTACCTAAAGCAGTTTTTGCTGCGCCAGTTAAGGTTGCAGCATCAATAATAAGTGGTGCATTCTGCTCAGAGGCATCAATCAAGCCATCAGCCAATACCAGACGCCCTTCAGCATCAGTATTCATAATTTCAACTGTCTTACCATTGCGATAACGAATAATATCACCCAGCTTAAAGGCATTACCGCTGACCATATTATCCGCACAACATAGATACAGTTTTACCCGCTCTTTTAGCCCACGAGCCGCCGCCAATGCCAGTGCACCCGTCACTGTCGCAGCACCGCCCATATCGGATTTCATTGAATCCATGAATGCGCTCTGTTTCAAGCTATAACCGCCTGAATCAAAAGTAATGCCTTTACCTACCAGACAAGCCATTACTGGCGCATCTGGATTACCGGTTGGGTTGTAGTCCAGCGCCAATAATACCGGCGCACGATCAGATCCGCGACCGACAGTGTAGATCCCCGCATAGCCCTGTTCGCGCAGATCTTCACCTTTGGTGATACGGTAGCTGACAGCGTCACAGGATACTGCGCACAGCAGATCAATCGCATTTTTAGCCAGTTGCTCTGGCCCCAAATCTTCTGCCGGGGCGTTAATGGTATCGCGCACCCAGTCGATAATTTTCAGTCGTTGCGCTAACTCGGTTTTTTCGTGCTCTGGCAGTTCTGCCCACTCCACGCTGCGCTGACCTTTTGGCCCACGGAACCCTTGCCAGAATGACCAGCTTTCCTCCAGACCCCAGCCCTCCCCGGCCAGTTTGACTTGTTTGATGCCTTGCCCGTCTATTTTGCGGGCGGCACGTTGAATCGCACCTAATTTGCCATTACCGGTCAGGTGAATCGTCATCCCCTCAGCATCAGTACTGAGCAGGGCTTTCTCGCCCCAGCGGGCATCTGCCGGATTATTGGATAGGGATACTTGCATCATTTCTGTTGTCATGGACTACCTCTTCATTATTATTTTTTGCTGTTATTCAGCTGCTTATACGCAGGTCTATACCGAATAAATTTCATGGTGCAGGAAGGCGACAAACGAGTTCATCCCGATGAGCTTACTCAAGTAAGTGATTCGGGTGACCGAGAGCAGACAACACACCTGCAACTTGAAAGATGAAGGGCATATATTGACCGCGGCGGTTACCAATCTTGCTGTAAAATAGCCGTCTTAGCGGGCCATAGCTCTAAGGTATCAGATCAGGTACAAAAAAGGGCCGCTTACGCGACCCAATTTTTACTCAATATATTTCAAGATGCAGGAAGGCGGTAAGTGAGTAAATCCCGATAAGCTTACATAAGTCAGTGATTCGGGTGCGCGAGCGCCACCAACACACCTGTAACTTGAAAGATGACGAGTAGCGTTATTCAAACTCATCCAGCCAAACCAGCAAAATTGCCTCGAGTATTTTTTCATTTGATCCCTGAGGATCATCCTCAAAATCTTCCAAATCACAAATCCATTGGTGCATATCCGTAAAACGCACGGTTTTAGGATCCGTATCCGGGAATTGATCGTAAAGGGCTTCGCCAATCTCACGGGTATCTTGCCACGTTAAGCTCATATCAGTGCTCTCTTGCGTGGTTGATGGTATAACGCGGGATCTCAACCACCAGATCTTCGTCGGTGACTCTGGCCTGACAGCTCAGGCGGCTCTCCGGCTCCAGACCCCAGGCTTTGTCCAGCATGTCATCTTCCAGTTCACTGCTTTCTGGCAGAGAATCAAAGCCTTCTCGCACGATACAGTGACAGGTAGTGCAAGCGCAGGATTTCTCGCAGGCATGTTCGATGTCAATCCCATTGCGTAAGGCAACATCCAGTATAGTTTCACCTTGAGTTGCTTCCAGTACTGCACCATCCGGGCAAAGGTCTTTATGGGGCAGAAATACTATTTTAGGCATGATTAAACCTCATCCACTGAATGGCCAGCCAAAGCACGGCGAATAGAAGCATCCATCCGGCGCGCGGCAAAATCTTGCGTTTGTGCATCTAACGCCTTTATCGCAGCTTCGATTGCGTGTGGGTCAGTGCCCTGCATCTGCTGCTGTAATGCCGCCATTGCCTGAGCGATCGCGGTACTTTCTTGCTCACTGAGTAATGCTGCATCTGCGGCCAATGCGCCTTGTAAACTCTCCAGCACACGGGAAGCTTCGACTTGTTGCTCCGCCAGCTTACGCGCGCCGATATCACTTTGCGCATTCGCCATCGAATCTTTAATCATATTGGCAATTTCATCATCAGACAGCCCATAAGAGGGCTTCACCTGAATCGATGCTTCAACGCCAGTGGATTTCTCCATTGCCGTGACACTCAATAAACCGTCGGCATCCACCTGGAAAGTCACACGGATATGTGCGCCGCCGGCGGGCAATGGCGGTAAACCACGTAAGGTAAAGCGAGCCAAAGAGCGGCAATCTTGCACCAACTCACGTTCGCCTTGCAGAACGTGGATCATCATCGCGCTTTGACCATCTTTAAAGGTGGTGAACTCTTGAGCGCGGGCGACTGGAATAGTGGTATTACGCGGTATGACTTTCTCGACCAAGCCGCCCATGGTTTCCAGCCCTAAAGACAGCGGGATAACATCAAGCAGCAGCATGTCACTGTCAGGTTTATTTCCAACCAGAATGTCTGCTTGAATGGCGGCACCGATGGCGACCACTTTATCGGGGTCAATTGAGGTCAGTGGCATACGGCCAAAGAATTGCCCTACTTGCTCACGCACCAAAGGAACCCGGGTCGAACCGCCAACCATCACCACTTCCAATACTTCATCAGCAGTGACGCCAGCATCTTTTAATGCCCGGCGGCAAGCCATCAATGTGCGCTTAATTAATGTGGCAATCAGAGATTCAAACTGGGCACGGGTAATTTGCCCTTGCCAGCCCGCCACCGACACCTCAACAGAATCAGCATCACTTAACGCAATTTTGGCGGCAATTGCCGCATCGAGTAGTTGCCGCTGAATACCATGATCATCACGGGAATCTATACCAGCTTGCTCACGCAGCCAGTCGGCCAATAAGTGGTCAAAATCATCACCGCCCAGTGCTGAATCACCACCGGTTGCCAACACTTCGAATACCCCACGACTTAAACGCAGGATAGAGATATCAAATGTCCCGCCCCCTAAATCGTAAACGGCGATAACCCCTTCCTGACCTGAATCCAGGCCATAGGCAATGGCGGCGGCGGTCGGCTCATTAAGCAGACGCAACACATGCAACCCAGCCAGACGGGCTGCATCTTTGGTGCCCTGGCGCTGCGCATCATCAAAATAGGCAGGAACGGTGATCACTACCCCGTCTAACTCCCCTTCCAATGCCGCCTGGGCGCGCTGTGCCAATGTTTTGAGAATATCCGCAGACACCTGTACCGGATTGACTAACCCGGTGACAGTCTGGATCATTGGCAAACCATTTTCACTCGGCTGGAATTGGTAAGGCAGATTGGGGTAGCGCTGTTTGATATCCGCCAGAGAGCGGCCCATCATACGTTTGACCGAGCTGATGGTATTGACCGGGTCCAGTGCGGCTAAATGACGCGCGTTCCAACCGACATCAATGCCATCTTGTTGATAATGAACGACAGACGGTAAAAGATCCCGCTGCTGTTCATCTGCCAGCGTTTGCGCTTTACCGCTGCGCACTGTGGCTACCAATGAGTTGGTGGTACCTAAATCTATTCCTGCGGCCAGCCGACGTTGATGCGGCGCAGCAGTTAAACCAGGCTCACTAATTTGTAATAAGGCCATGTTGAGCTTCCATCAATCATGAGTCTAAAAAGTAAAATCTATGTGGCGCTATCGCTCTAATAAGAATTAGTCGGGCATTATAGTGATCAATAAATTGAGTTTTATTTATTTTTATCAATCAGGTACTCAGGCAAAGTCGTCAAACAGCCGCTCTTCCAGTTGCTCGACCTGCTGGTGCAATTTATCCAGAAAACGTAATTTCCGCACGGTATCAGCCGCCTGTTCCCACTGCTGCTTGTCCAGTTGCTCAACCATCTGCTGACTGCGTGTTTGCGTCATCACAGCAAGGCGGTTATTGAAGGCCGCCAGTTGTATCTCGGCATCTGGCTTACGTTCGATAGCATCAAGCTCTTCCCGCAGTTCCAATTGTTCCATCAGAAACGCGGTATCACGCATAGTGTGCTGTTCGTTGCCCAAATCAAAACCCTGCAAAGATAGCATATACTCAGCCCGTTTTAACGGATGCTTGAGGGTTTGATAGGCGTCATTGATGGTCGCGGCTTGCTGCAAAGAGGCCAGACGCTCGCGTTCAGGCTGATTTGCAAAACGATCGGGGTGGAATTGGCGTTGCAATTCTTGATAGCGGGTAGTGAGTTGGTTGCCGTCGATCTGATACTGAGCCGGCAGCCCGAATAATGTAAAATAATCCATAGCATGCTCTGGGAGTTGTCGTGATGACTGAGCTGAGATCTATATAGCTCTCTTTTAGTGCAAGAGAGCTATATTAAGCATCAAGTGCCTGAGACAGGAACAAAAACAGGAGTTAAACGTTAAAGCTTTCGCCACATCCGCACTCACTTGAGACGTTCGGATTGTTGAACTTAAAGCCTTCGTTTAGCCCTTCTTTGACGAAATCCAGTTCGGTGCCGTCAAGATAGACCATGCTTTTGCCGTCGATGATCACTTTCACGCCTTTGTCTTCAAAAACGATATCGTCATCGTTCATTTCATCAACAAATTCCAGGACATAAGCCATACCGGAGCAGCCCGATGTCCTCACGCCTAAGCGCAGACCCAAGCCTTTACCACGGTGATTTAAAAAGGCACTGACCCGTTGTGCAGCACTGTCGCTGATTGATATCGACATATACCTTCCTCAACTCTTGGACGCTGCCCATAACAGCAAATATCGCACTATGGGCTAGCTATTAATAACCTATTCTACGACTACTTAGCGGTATGTTTGCTTTTGTAGTCGGCAATAGCTGCTTTAATGGCATCTTCAGCCAAAATTGAGCAGTGAATTTTGACTGGCGGTAACTCCAGCTCTTCTGCAATCTGGGTATTCTTGATTGCTTCAGCTTGCTCGAGAGACTTGCCTTTCATCCATTCAGTTACCAGCGAGCTGGAAGCAATGGCAGAACCGCAGCCATAAGTCTTAAAACGAGCATCTTCAATGATACCGGCGTCGTTGACTTTGATCTGCAATTTCATAACGTCACCACAAGCAGGTGCGCCAACCATGCCGCTACCGATGGTAGGGTCTGCATTGTCGAATGACCCAACGTTACGTGGGTTTTCATAATGATCGATTACTTTTTCGCTGTAAGCCATGTGATTACTCCTGATTCTTAAAGTCTGGAATTAATGGTGAGACCATTCAATGCTGCTGATATCCACGCCCTGTTTGAACATATCCCACAGTGGAGATAAGTCACGCAGACGACCAATGGATTTACGTACCAGCGCAATGGCGTAGTCGATCTCTTCTTCTGTGGTGAAACGCCCCAGAGAGAAACGAATTGAACTGTGAGCCAGTTCGTCGTTCATCCCCAATGCACGCAGCACATAGGAAGGTTCCAGACTCGCGGAGGTACAGGCTGAACCAGATGAAACAGCCAAATCTTTTAATGCCATGATCAGCGACTCACCTTCAACATAGTTGAAGCTGACGTTAAGAATGCCCGGTGCGCCATTCTCTAAATCGCCATTCAGGTAAACTTCTTCGATATCTTTGATACCGTTCCACAGACGTAGACGCAGTGAGCGCAGGCGTGCAGCTTCGCTTTCCATCTCTTCTTTGGCAATACGGTAAGCTTCACCCATGCCAACGATCTGGTGCACTGGCAAGGTACCAGAACGCATGCCGCGCTCATGGCCACCACCGTGCTGCTGTGCTTCAATACGAATACGTGGTTTGCGGCGAACAAACAGCGCGCCAATGCCCATCGGGCCATAAACTTTATGGGCAGAGAAGGACATCAAATCGACTTTCAGTTTGCTCAGGTCAATCGGTAATTTACCGACGCTCTGGGTAGCATCGACGTGGAAAATGATCCCGCGGCTACGGCACATTTCGCCGATTTCAGCGATATCCTGCACCACACCGATTTCATTATTCACATGCATGATAGAAACCAGAATGGTATCTTCACGCATTGCCGCTTCCAGCTGTTTCAGGTCGATAATACCGTTAGACTGCGGTGCCAAATAAGTCACTTCGAAGCCTTCACGCTCCAATTGACGACAAGTATCCAGCACAGCTTTATGTTCGGTCTTACAGGTGATGATGTGCTTGCCTTTCTTCTGATAGAAGTTAGCAGCACCTTTAATTGCGAGGTTATCAGACTCAGTTGCACCAGAGGTGAAGACAATCTCGCGAGGGTCAGCACCAACTAATGCGGCAATATCATTACGTGCAATATCAACAGCTTCTTCTGCCTGCCAGCCAAACTTATGAGAACGAGAGGCCGGATTACCGAAAATGCCGTCCAGAGTCAGGTACTGCATCATTTTTTCAGCGACACGAGGATCTACCGGGGTCGTTGCTGCATAATCCAGATAGATCGGTGTCTTTACTTTTGATTCGGTCATTGCTCTTATGCTCCGTACATCACTTCCAAAACGTAAAATTCCGCAGATTCTGCTTATGCGCGCAGATTGACGTTAATCGTCTCTTGCGGTCGGCCATTGGCCGTACGGCGCGTATCGTTATTTTGACGATCCGCTACCTCTAGAATATCTTGGTTATTAACCAGTTCTGCCAATGTGATGTTGTTGAGGAAGCTGCTGATGCGCTCACTCAAATCACGCCACAAGGTATGAGTGAGGCAACGATCGCCACCCTGACAACCTTCTTTACCCTGGCAACGGGTGGCATCGACAGATTCGTCAACGGCAGTGATTACGGCACCGACCGCAATTGCTGATGCATCTTTACCCAGCAGGTAACCGCCACCTGGACCACGAACGCTGGCGACTAAGCCATTTTTGCGTAACCGTGAAAAAAGCTGTTCCAAGTAGGATAATGAAATCCCCTGACGCTCTGAAATATCTGCCAGAGGAACTGGCCCGTCCTGGGAATGTAATGCCACATCAAGCATGGCGGTCACGGCATAACGGCCTTTGGAAGTCAGTCTCATAGCTAAAGTTACCTGTTGGTGAAAACAAGCCAGAATTCTGACATTCTTGAGTGTTTTAGTCAACTATTTAACCTAGTGATTTACTCAAGTATTATTTATCTATTTCATTTTCGATAACATGAGGCCGTTTGCATAATAACCAATTGATATAAAGCATTATTTTTGGTCGCTATGCTCACTGGCATCTGCATCACGTTGCGGATATTTATCTTGTTTTTCAATAGATGTCAGCATGCCACGCAAAATATTGAGCTCTTGAGCCTCTGGGCGCGCACGGGTAAATAGACGACGCAACTTACTCATAATCTGGCCCGGATGTGCCTGACGAATAAAGCCGGTGTGGGATAAAACCTGTTCCAGATGCAGATAGAAACGCTCCAGATCATCCACTAATGGATAAGGGGCTTCCTCTTCTTCTACTATTGGTGCTGCCGCTTGCTGGCGATCAAGGAATGCTATCCGCACTTCATAGGCTAGGATTTGCACCGCCATGGCCAAATTCAGTGAGCTGTATTCCGGGTTTGCTGGGATAGCTACATGATAATGGCATTTTTGCAGCTCATCATTAGTGAGGCCAACTCGCTCGCGGCCAAACACCAGTGCTACTGGGGCATGCTCTGCTTCACGGGCGCTGCGGACACCACATTCACGCGGTTCCAACATGGGCCAAGGCAAGGTACGAGAGCGAGCGCTGGTGCCAACCACCAAGCTGCATCCTGCCAAAGCTTCATCCAAGGTATCAACGATAGTGGCATTGCCAATCACATCGCTGGCGCCGGCTGATAAGGCAATGGCTTGAGAATCCGGTTTTACCAAAGGATTGACCAGATATAAATTGGTTAATCCCATTGTTTTCATGGCCCTGGCTGTCGAACCCATATTGCCGGTGTGTGAGGTCTCAACCAAAACGATACGAATATTGTGTAACATACAAACTCTAAGGATAACGGGGAATCGCCATATCTTAACACAGACATAGGCATTTATCAGATCCCCTGCTATACTACGCGCCGTTTCTCGTTCTTTAACATCCTAGTGGAAGATACCCATGCATCCGATGCTGACTATCGCCATACGCGCTGCGCGTAAGGCCGGTAACCTGATTGCCAAAAATTATGAAACCCCGGACGCTGTCGAAGCGAGCCAGAAAGGCAGTAATGACTTTGTTACCAACGTTGACCGTGAATCAGAGAATTTGATTGTTGACGTTATCCGTAAATCTTACCCAAAACACACCATTATTGGTGAAGAGTGCGGTGAGTTGGTCGGCGAAGACGATGATGTACAATGGGTTATTGATCCACTGGATGGCACGACCAACTTCATCAAACGTCTCCCTCATTTCGCAGTTTCTATTGCAGTACGCATTAAAGGCCGTACTGAAGTTGCTGTGGTTTATGACCCAATGCGTAACGAACTGTTTACAGCCACCCGTGGTCAGGGCGCTCAGTTAAACGGCTATCGTCTGCGCGGTACCAACGCGAAAGATTTAGACGGCACCATTCTGGCGACTGGCTTCCCATTCAAAGTTAAACAACACGCACCGGCCTATATCCGTGTGGTGGGCAAACTGTTTGAACAGTGTGCCGACTTCCGTCGCACCGGTTCTGCCGCGCTGGATCTGGCTTATGTTGCCGCTGGCCGTGTAGATGGTTTCTTTGAGATTGGTTTGAAGCCTTGGGATTTTGCTGGTGGCGAGCTGTTAGTGCGTGAATCTGGTGGTATCGTGACCGATTTTGCTGGCGGCCATAACCATTTCAGTTCAGGGAATATTGTTGCGGGTAATCCACGTATCGTGAAATCTATCGTTCAAGCAATGAGCGATGAAATCAGTGATGCATTGAAACGTTAATTCCTCGCGAATAACCGTTTCAAATCAAAAGCCAGTCTGGGTTAACCGACTGGCTTTTTTTATGGCAAGATTTAGCGTCCAAAGGGCCGAATGCCACCGATGAAATCGGGCTGGCTGGAAAGATAAAGCAAAACTCCGGCAAATAACAAAATGATACCGCCCGTTAATGCTAATGTTCCCCACGCTATTGCCCCCCAAGCCGCAGGTGCTCGTTTGTGGCTTAAACGCACCGCTAACCGCCGCGCATAGTGGACGAACAGTGCCAATAACGAGATGGTTAATGATGTTCCTATCGCCATGGCGATAGCAGATAAAATCCCCCACCAGTAGACTCCAATCACTTTGGCAAACAGCAGCACCATGATAGCCCCTGAACACGGCCGCATTCCCATGGCCAGAACAATCGCCAGCCGAGTACGCCAATCATCCCCCGCTTGCAGTTCTTGAGTGCTCGGCATATGGCGGTGCCCACAACCACAGTTATCACTATGCACGTGATCCGCGCTGAGTGGTTGTATACGTTGGATGGTAATTTTTTGTGGCTTGAGTATTTTTATCTGCTGATAAAGCCGCTTTATTGCCCGGTAACATAATAAGATACCGAGGGCGATAACTAATAGGAAGCTGCCTTTTTCCAGCCAGAAACTACTCTGATGCAAATAGCGGGAAGAGAGTTGCAACATGCCCAACAGCACCGTAACCAGTAGAATTGCTACCGCGCCTTGCAGTATTGAAGCGGCAAACGTCAGCTTCAAACTGCTTTTTAACTGGGCTGGATGAGTGGCTAAATAGGTCACAATCACGACTTTGCCATGCCCCGGCCCCACCGCATGTAGCACCCCATAAATCAGACTGAACATCATTAGCGCAAAACCGGTCTGATGTGGATTAGCTTTAACCTGTTGCAGTAGCTGTGCCATTTGCTGATGCATATTTTTTTGCCAGACCACCGTCTTGAACAGCAGTTCCGGCCAATAGAGCCAGACAACATGGGCAGCACCCGCCAGCAGCACTAAAAACAGCAACAGTGGCCATAAATTTATTAACCAGTGTCTGTGGCGCGAAGCCGAGGTGAGCCCTACTGACATTGCACAGTGACTCGTTGTGCGAATTGTTTCCCAAGTTCCATATCTTCTCCTGGTGAATCACTCTTATCCAATGACAGCGCATAAGCCTGCAATGAGGCATTCGGATTGGGGGTGAATAAGGTTAATTTGCAGTTTTTTTCCATTTCTGCCGATAACCTGACGGCCTTATCTCCGGCATAAGTCATATCCACAAAATAGGTCGGGTCGTAAGTTGAGATAATAAAAGGTTTCCCCACCAAAGGTTGTGGCTCAGCCAAGGGCAAAACAAACTCCAAAACCGCCTGATGGCCCTTACGCGACAAATGATATTCTGTCGGCAAGTTTTTATATTTCACCGGTTTACCATCACGGTATATATCCGTGAAATAATGTTGCCCAAGCACATTAGCCATCACCTCGGCTGCCAGCTTCTTCCAGATTTCAGAATCACTTTTGGCATTTTCTGCGTCATACAACAGATCTGCGGAAGTAATCTCATCCATCGTCCAGACCATTTTTATACCCACCAGCGTCTGTTTTTCACTGACAAGAGTGGCATCCATATCGATAAAGCTGTGGGGATGGGCTGCTGCCAATTGGCTATACATAAAAGCGCTCCCCGCTAACAGCAAGGCTGTTAGTCGCTTACCCATAACGAATTTGTTATAACATAACATATCCTGCATGAATCAATCCTTGGAAATTCCACGATAACTGTGATGTAAGTTGTAAGTCGATGTAAAAGCCTCTTACCTCAGTAAACCGAATAGAATCTCCTTTGCTATGCTTAAGAATGATGAATAACGACACATCCATCACGGAAGGTTATATGCACTTGGACACTTTTTCTGTGCCCCGGTTACCCGATAAAAAGTTTTCCGACCAACAGCTATCCGGTCAACAACGCCGTTGCCATATGTTACTGATGCTATTTATGCCAGCACGCACAGTACAACTGGACACTATCAGCCAATTGAATGGCGTCGGGCTGCCGACTACCCGGCAAGATATAGCCGAGGTTGCCAATGAAATCCAGCGTTTCTACCATTTGCAGCTCAGTGCCAATGCCGATGACCCCTGCCTGATTCACGGCAGCCGGCTCGACAAAAGGCTCTGCCTCATCCACTGGTTACGCCGTGGATTACGTTATTGCCCTGAATTTGTTGAGTGTCATTTTGCCCCCAGTTTATATGATGCGCTTTCATGGGATAACCACCTGATATCCGAGGAGTTGCCGCAAATAGTCGCTCAATGCGAACCTTACCTGAATCGTCAGCTCAATGAAAAAGATCGTCAGTTTTTACAACTGTATTTGGCCTATTGTGCTTGGGAGAGTCGGCAGCAAGCCCTGCCAGAGCTCTCTCTCGCCCAGCAACAATGGCTGGAGTGCAAACCGGCACAGGCAGCCGCTGACAGTTTGTTTGATTCATTTAATCCGCTATTAGGTAGCCCACTCGATAAGATCGAACGAGACGTGCTAATACTGATGCTGACAATGATTAAGGCACACAGTTATCACAGTACTCAGTCAGCAGAAGACTCACGCTTGGCCAATGCTATCAATCAGTTAGTAGCACACTTTCAACAGCTTTCGGGCATGACGCTGAGCAGCAATGAAATGCTGATGAACCAGCTTTTTGCCCATCTGGCCCCTGCTATTGAGCGCTGTTATTTCAATATCGGTATTGATAATTCATCACTGAAAGAAGTTAACCGCCAATATCCACGGCTGTTACGTACAACTCAGCAGGCGCTGGTCGCGTTTGAGCAAGAGTATCAAATTCAATTTTCTGCCGACGAGATTGCTTTAATAGCCATTAGTTTTGGTGCCTGGCTGATGCAGGATAATGCATTACAGGAAAAGCAGATTTTACTGCTGACGCGGAATAATCCGTTATTGGAAGAGCAAGTTGAACAGCAGGTTCGTGAGCTGACCCTGTTGCCGCTGCATATTAAATACTTACCGCATGATGTGTATTTGCAGTCCGGTGCCCCTGCCGGTACCGCGGTGGTGCTGACCCCTTATGCTGTGCGGCAACCTGAATCAATGCCCCCATTAATTCAGGTTTTATTGCCACTGACTGAACAACAAAACAACCAGTTACGTAGTTTGTTAGAATTGCCCTAGTGGCTAAGATTTTCTGGTGCCGCGACCACTCGCGGGCGAATAAACAGCGCGGGGATCACGATCAATGCCATAACCCAGAATACTCCGCCCTGATAGTGCTCGAACAGGAAACCAGAGATAACCGTCATCACCGCAATCCCTCCTCCCATCGCCAGTGCAGAATAAACTGACTGCAAACGGATGACATCTGGCCCCCTCCGGGCGGCAATAAAGCGCATTGCCGCCAGATGGCAAACAGTGAACGAGCCGCAATGCAAGATTTGAATAAAAATAAGCCACGACAGTTCGGTGGTAGAGGCCATCAGGCTCCAGCGAATAATGCCACTGATCGCGGAAAGCAGTAACAGGCTACGGGCTGTCCAGCGGCGGAAAAGAACATTACTGAATGCGAAGACCAGAATCTCGGCCACCACCCCCAATGACCATAAATAGCCAATGGTGGCAGCAGAGTAACCGGCATCTTGCCAGTAAATTGAACTGAAGCTGTAATAACCGGCGTGTGCGCCCTGCAACAGAGTTACACAGAGTAAAAAACGCCACACTTGCGAATCAGATAACAACACTTTCCAGCGAGTTGCGGCCACATTGCGGTGCTTAACCTCCCCCTGCGGCATGATGCTGGGTTTCAGCCATGCCCCCACTAGCATGGCTGAAACACCGAAAAGCAGGCTATAGAGGATGGCGGGATGGCCCCAGACAGAGACCAGCTTCCCGGTCAATGCCGAGCCAATAACAAAGGCCAGTGACCCCCATAGCCGGACTTTGCCGTAATCCATGGTTATCTGTTTTTGCCAGGTCGCTGCCAGCGCATCGGTCAGTGGTACTAATGGGCCAAAAAATAGGTTAAAACCGGCAATAACTATCATCAACCAGGCCCAACCATTACCGAACCAAAAGCCGATGGCAAAAGCCAATGCCAGGAGTGTCAAAATGCGGATTGCGGTAACCAGATGGGAAGGATCTTTAACGCCAGGAGCAATAATCAGGCTACCGAGAAAACGGGAAATCAACCCGGCACCAAGCAAAATACCAATGGTTTCAGGCGGTATCCCTTCCCCTTGCAACCAGATGCCCCAGAAAGGCAGGAAAATGCCATAAGAAAAGAAATAGGTGAAATAGCTGAGCGACAGCCAACGTGTTGATTGCAATACCATGAATCCCTCCGAGGTCAGCCGTTACTGTGACAGAGGCCTCGTCTGCTAGCAATGCTGTAATTATGCAAACATACAGTTTGTGATTAAATTCACATTTAAATCATACGGATTACAAATTACCAACAGCTGCTGCGATAGCTCCCGCATGACGTCAAGAGCATTTTTATCCGCCTGCTATAGACATAAAAAAACCCGCATTACGCGGGTTTTATAAACTGACATCAATCTGACGATATTATGCGTAAACCGGGAAACGCGCACAGATAGCCAGAACTTTCTGTTTGATACGTTCGATGGTGGCTTCGTCGTTGATGTTATCCAACACATCACACATCCAACCAGCCAGCTCGCGAGATTCATCTTCTTTGAAACCACGACGAGTGATGGCTGGGCTACCGATACGCACACCAGAAGTGACAAACGGGCTTTTCGGGTCGTTAGGAACACTGTTTTTGTTCACGGTAATATTGGCACGGCCCAAGGCGGCATCCGCATCTTTACCCGTGATGTTTTTATCCACCAAATCAAGCAAGAACAGGTGGTTATCAGTGCCGCCAGAAACCACTTTGTAGCCGCGATCCAGGAATACAGCCACCATTGCTTTCGCGTTCTTAGCCACTTGTTGCTGGTAAATCTTGAACTCAGGTTCCATGGCTTCTTTCAGCGCCACCGCTTTACCAGCGATAACGTGCATCAATGGGCCGCCTTGGTTGGCTGGGAATACCGAAGAGTTCAGTTTCTTATACAGATCTTCATCACCGCCTTTCGCCAAAATCAAACCGCCGCGTGGGCCAGCCAGTGTTTTGTGCGTGGTCGTGGTGACAACGTGTGCATGTGGAACTGGGTTAGGATAAACACCTGCCGCTACCAAGCCCGCTACGTGAGCCATGTCCACGAAGAACCATGCGCCGATGCTGTCGGCGATTTCGCGCATTTTTGCCCAATCAACGATACCGGAATAAGCAGAGAAGCCGCCGATGATCATTTTTGGTTTATGAATTTCAGCCTGACGTGCCATATCTTCATAATCAATCTTGCCAGATTCATCAATACCGTAAGGGACGATATTGTACAGTTTACCGGAGAAGTTAACCGGTGAGCCGTGGGTCAGATGGCCGCCGTGCGCCAAATTCATCCCCAGAACGGTGTCGCCTGGCTGCAACAAAGCAGAGTAAACCGCCACGTTTGCTTGAGAACCGGAGTGCGGCTGAACGTTAGCGTAATCAGCGCCGAACAGCTCTTTAGCGCGATCGATTGCCAGTTGCTCAACGATATCAACATATTCACAGCCACCGTAATAACGCTTGCCCGGATAGCCTTCAGCATATTTGTTCGTCAACTGAGAACCTTGTGCCTGCATAACACGCGGGCTAGTGTAGTTCTCTGAGGCAATCAGTTCGATGTGCTCTTCCTGGCGCACCACTTCTTGCTCCATTGCACGCCATAGATCTGCATCATAATCGGCAATGTTCATTTCACGCTTTAACATCCGGCTCTCCTGACTTAACTAACATTTGGGGTCTATGCCACAGTGTAAACTGTTTTCCCCCCGTTAAGATAGGTCTTGACAGAGGTTTTTACGCAAACGATTGGCTCCAGACTGCGTAAGGCTTTGACCTGTTCAGAGTTCATCCAAAGCAACGGAATTATCCTCATATTCATTATGTGATTTTTTCACATTCTGTGAACTGGCACCGCGCAGTAAACCCTTATAAGGGCAATGTTGATTTACAAATTCAGTAGCGATCTATAAGATGCATTTAAAATACATGTATTGATTTGTAACTTATAATCCCAATCATTGGCATTGCAGCAGTCAAGGATAGCGGGAAGAAAAATAGTTGAAGAAAACAGTTAAGGAGCACCGCATGCTGGACCAACAAACCATCGCTACCGTTCAATCCACCATCCCATTACTGGCCGCTACCGGGCCGAAACTGACCGCGCATTTCTACGATCGCATGTTCGAACACAATCCTGAACTCAAACACATTTTCAACATGAGCAACCAGTTCAATGGCGATCAGCGCGAAGCCCTGTTCAACGCAATTTGTGCTTATGCCGCGAATATTGATAATCTGGCGGCGTTACTGCCCGCCGTGGAACGTATTGCCCAGAAACATACCAGCCTAAATATTAAACCAGAGCATTATTCTATTGTTGGTCACCATCTGATAAGCACCTTGGATGAAATGTTCTCCCCCGGTCAGGAAGTGCTAGATGCGTGGGCCAAAGCCTATGGTGTTCTGGCGGATGTGTTTATTACGCGAGAAAGCCAGATTTATGAGCAGAGTGAAACCAGCACTGGGGGCTGGAGGACTTTGCGCCGTTTTCGCCTCATCAAAAAAGAGATGCAGAGTGAGGTTATTTGTAGCTTCGAGCTAGCACCAGAAGATGGTGGTCGAGTGCTGGATTTCAAACCGGGCCAATATCTGGGTATCTATATTGAAGATGAGCGTCTCGAATATCAGGAAATCCGCCAATATTCTCTGACCGCGGCACCAAACGGCAAAACATACCGAATTGCGGTGAAACGTGAAGAGCAAGGTACAGTGTCGAACTATCTTCATCAACAACTTAGCGAGGGCGATACCGTCCGTGTTGCCCCGCCTCGGGGTGATTTCTTCCTCGATATTTCACCCGAGACACCGGTGGCATTGATTTCTGCAGGTGTGGGTCAAACGCCCATGTTAAGCATGCTTAATACCTTGCATAACCAACAGCATTCAGCCCCGGTGCATTGGCTGCATGCTGCTGAAAATGGGCGAGTTCATGCTTTTGCCGATGAAGTTTCAGCTATTGCAGAAAATATGCCGAATCTTAGCCGCCATGTGTGGTACCGCGAACCAAGCGAGCAGGATAATAAAGGGCAGGATTATCACAGCCAAGGCCTGATGGATCTCAGTTCACATCAGTGGCTGGCAGCAGATCCCAACAGGCATTATTACTTCTGTGGCCCATTAGCTTTTATGCAGTTTGCTGGTCGTCAGTTATTGGCACAAGGAGTGGCATCTGAGCGGATTCACTATGAGTGTTTCGGTCCGCATAAAGTCATTTAATTATTGAATTTTATTTAATTTCTTTCGGGGATGCTATTCGGCCTCCCCAACATATCGGTTATAAAAAATCCGTTTACTTATTGCTTTTAAATTTGGTAGAACGTGATTTAGATCTCATATATCCTAATTTAATATTGCCACGATGAGACATTCAGATGAATGTCTAAATGTTCATATAACTGAAAATTAATCGTGCGACTAAAATTATCCCCTTACTATTTATTGCCCAGTAACAAAACTTATTGCTGGGTGAATTAAGGCTGAATTGACCTACCATGAGTAAGAAATTCATAAAAAAAGAAGGGTTGGCATTAGTATCCATGGCGCGCTATTTAATTGGCGAACGCCCCGGTAATCGGCTTAAAACCATTGATGAGTTATCCGATGATTTCGGTATCTCCGTCGGTGTGGTGCAGCACGCATTAAAAGTGCTGGAGGCAGATAACGCGATTATCGTGGAACGTCGAGGCCGTAACGGAACCTTGCTGATTGATCTGAATATGTCGCTGTTACTGCAACAGGCCGATCTGGGTAATATGGTGTGCGCTATGCCACTGCCCTACACCAAACTTTATGAAGGTCTGGCGAGCGGTTTAAGGCAACAATTTACCTTACTTCCCCTTTATTTTGCCCATATGCGTGGGGCTGAAGTACGTATCGAATGTCTGATAGATGGCATTTACGATATGGCTGTCGTCTCCCATCTGGCAGCGAAAAGTTACTTAGCACAAGGGAAAGTGTCGGTAGCGTTGAATCTGGGAAATGGCTCTTATGTGGATGGTCACCAACTGATTTGTCGTCGTGGTGAACAGCATAATATCCGCCGCGTAGGGCTAGATCCGCGTTCGCCAGACCAGTGTCTACTGACTGAGATTAAGTTTGCCGGACAACCTATCGAAGTAGTTGAATTGCCTTATAGTGATTGTATCGCCCATATTAACCGTGGTGATATTGATGCGCGTCTCAATATTCTGTGTCAATCAGGGGTTATCGACCCCGATATTGGTCAAGGACTCGATCAGGTTATCAACCGGTTAGAAAATTTTTGGCAGTTGCCGGTTCATAGCTCCCAAGGCGCTATGGCCATTACCCATATGGCAAATGCATTAATGCGCACCCGCCGCGGTGAAGAGATTAATGCGCTGGACCCAGCGATATTAGCGGAAATTACCCAAAGTGAAGATATTCACTATATTCGAGAGATCAATCAGGATCTATTGGCTTATTTTTCGCTAAAACCAGCAGAAAATGAAATCGGATATTTACTCGCCAACCTTTACGGTCTATACCTTTCTAGTGACATGCCCACTTTGCGTTAAGTTAATTTATTAGGGCACAGTTATAGAAAATATAACACCAGGGCACTTTTATAATAAATATTCAAAATAATGATAATTTAATTAAATCTGTGATGCCGTGGACAATCAGGACATAAAATGTTTTTAAAAACCCTGTTAAAACAAAATACTCAATTAATTGACGCGGCTATTTCTTTTTGGCACCAGGGGAAAATTTCTCCTGATAGCTATGTCATTGATGTTGAACAGACAGAAGCGAATGCACGCCTGCTGCTTGAAACAGCAAGTCGTTACCAGATAAAACTGTATTTGATGAGTAAGCAATTCGGGCGAAACCCGGAGTTATGCCGCCGACTGCTGGCTTGCCAATATCAGGACCAGCGCTATCAGGGCATGGTAGCCGTTGATTTTAAAGAAGCGCGCCAGCTTTATCGCCACGCCATTCCTGTTGCTCATATTGGGCATTTGGTCCAACCACCTTCTGGCATGGTGGACGAAGTTGTTCGCCAACGACCTGAAGTCATTACTGTTTTCTCATTAGAAAAGGCACTGGAAATATCGCAGGCCGCCCATCGTCAGCATATTATCCAGCCACTCATGCTGAAAGTTTGCCAATCTGGCGACTTATTATATGCCGGGCAGGAAGCTGGTTTTGAATTAAGCCAGCTACCCGCAGTGATTGCAGCTTTGAGAGAGATGCCGGCAGTACGACTAGTCGGGATAACACATTTTCCCTGCATGCTATATGACTCCCAGTCACAGCGGACTTCGCCAACAGCCAACATGCATACTCTACTGGCCGCGCGGAATATTTTACAGGCACAAGGGGTGAGTATTGAGCAGGTGAATGCCCCCTCAGCAACCAGTTGCACCACCCTGCCTCAATTGGCTCAATGGGGGGTGACACACAGTGAGCCGGGCCATGCCCTCACCGGCACCATTCCTGCCAATCAGCATGGTGACCAACCAGAACAGATATCCATGCTTTATCTGTCCGAGATTTCCCATCATTTTGCGGCTAACAGTTATTTATTTGGTGGCGGCCATTATCGTCGCGGCCATTTACAGAATGCATTGATTTGGCACGATAACCAATTTAGCCAAAGCACGATATTACCGATTGATGATGACAGTATCGATTATTGCCTGCGACTCGCAGGACAGTTCCCGGTCGGCAGCCCGGTTATCATGAGTTTCCGTACCCAAATATTTGTTACTCGCAGTGATGTGGTTTTGATTGATGGCATCCAAAGTGGAAACCCGCGCATAATGGGTCGCTATGATAGTCAGGGTAATAAACTGCCAGAATAGTAAGCGATACTAATAGAATCAATCTTCCGTATAATGACTGACTTGCTTCGGAGCCTGCCCGATGATCAATCCCAATGGATATACCTACGCCCACGAACATCTGCATATTGATTTGTCCGGATTTAAAAATAATCTGGACTGTCGCTTGGACCAATATCAACCCATTTGCGACGAAATGCGTGAATTAGTGGGCAAAGGTGTGGCGAATATCGTCGAAGTCACTAATCGATACATGGGGCGCAACCCTCAGTTTTTATTGAATTTGATGCGCGACAGTGGCATAAACGTTATCGCTTCAACCGGATATTACACCGACAGTTTCTATCCGCCGATGGTGCGCGAGAGTAGCGCGCAACAATTAGCGCAGACCATGATTGATGAGATTGAGATTGGTATTGATGGAACTGAGCTAAAAGCCGGTGTTATTGCTGAAATTGGTACCAGTGAGGGTGTGGTAACCCCTGATGAAGCAAAAGTCTTTCATGCCGCAGCGCTGGCTCACCATGCAACTGGCCTTGCCATTTCTACCCATACCAGTTTCAGTACCATGGGGTTGCAACAAATAGCCCTGCTCAAACAGTATGCGGTCCCACTGGATCGGGTGGTTATCGGCCATTGTGACCTGAAAGAACAGCCAGACCTTATTATGAAAATGATCGATATGGGCGTATATGTCCAATTCGACACCATTGGTAAAAATAGCTATTTCCCGGATGAGCGCCGTGTCGCCATGTTAGTTACCCTCGCCGAACATGGGTTATTAGATAGGGTTATGCTGTCGATGGATATCACCCGTCGCTCACATTTAAAAGCCAATGGCGGCAGTGGATTTAGCTATTTAGTTGATTCGTTTGTTCCCATGTTACTGGCCGCAGGGATTTCCCACGATCAGGTGGAAATGATGTTGCGCCACAATCCTAATAAATTTTTCAAGACGCAAGGAAAGTGATTATGAAGAAGATTGGCATTGCCGGGCTGCAACGAGAGTTAATACGCGAAATGATTGAGCAGACGGCACCGAATACTTTCGAGACTTTTATTCTCTCGGATATGGATGCCGCCCTAAAAGTCAAAGAAGGCCAATTGGATTATTATATCGGTGCCTGTAATACCGGTGCTGGGGCGGCATTATCAATGGCTATCGCAATTATTGGCTATAACAAAAGTGCCACTATTGCCAAGCCTGGCATCAAAGCAAAACCTGAGCAGATAGAAAAGTTTGTCGCTGAGGGCAAAGTAGCCTTTGGCTTGTCGGTCGAACATATTGAACATGCCATCCCACTGCTGATTACGCAACTGCGCTAAGGGGACCACCGTGGATTATATTCATATTGTTGTGGTTGCCCTGCTGACAGGGATGACCGCGCTGCTTTCTCACCGTTCTGTCGCTGTGTTCCATGACGGTATTCGCCCTATTCTTCCGCAATTGGTTGAAGGTAATATGAGCCGCCGTGAAGCCGGCAGTATCGCTTTCGGCCTGAGTGTCGGCTTTATTGCCTCCGTCGGTATCTCATTTACTCTCTCCACCGGCTTGCTTAACTCTTGGCTACTGTTCCTGCCGACAGACATCATTGGCGTATTGGCGATCAATAGCTATCTGGCCTTCGCGCTAGGTGCCGCCTGGGGTATTTTGGCTCTTACCAGCTTGCCCGCCGTCAACACCGCCTTAACCTCATTGCCGGTGAACTTTATTGGCTCACTGGGGGAGCTAAGCAGCCCGGTAATTTCCGCCTTTGCCCTGTTCCCTCTGGTGGCTATTTTCTATCAATTTGGCTGGAAAACCGCCGTTGTTTCCGCCTTTATCGTGCTGCTAACCCGCCTGATTATCACCCGTTTCACCGGCCTATTCCCTGAGTCTATTGAAATTTTTGTCGGTATGATTCTGCTGATCGGTATTGCCATCGCACAAGATTTACGGGCCAAAACCCACCTGGGAGGTGGTGGCGGGCACTCTGTTTTCGAAGAGCGAACCCAACGAATAATTAAAAACCTACCCATGCTGGCAATTGTCGGCGGGTTAATTTCTGCCGTCGCGAGTATGAAAATCTTCGGCGGCAGTGAAGTGTCAATTTATACACTGGCCAAAGCCTATGCGCCGGGTATCACACCAGAAGAGTCATTAGCTTTAATCCACCAAGCATCATTGGCCGAGTTTATGCGCGGCCTCGGCTTTGTGCCCCTGATAGCCACCACCGCGCTGGCGACGGGTGTCTATGCGGTTGCTGGCTTCACCTTTGTGTTTGTGGTCGGTTATTTGGTCCCTAACCCATTGCTGGCAGGGATAATTGGGGCGGTTGTAATATCGCTGGAAGTATTGATGTTGCGCTCAATCGGCAAGTGGCTGGGCCGCTTCCCTTCGGTGCGTAATGCCTCCGACAATATTCGTAACGCCATGAACTTGTTGATGGAATATGCGCTGTTAATCGGGGCTATTTTTGCCTCGATCAAAATGGCCGGTTATACCGGTTTCACTATCACCACAGCCCTGTATTTCCTCAACGAAGCTATTGGCCGCCCAGTGATGAAGATTGCCGCACCTGTGGTGGCGGTGATTATCACCGGTGTGGTGCTTAACCTGTTCTATTGGTTGGGGCTATTTGTTCCCGCCTAATCCCGCCAATCTGCCGTCGCAGGGATATCGCTAAGTTTGGGATATCAAGAAGTTATAGAAACATAAGCTAAAAAGCCCGTTCGTCGCAAAACGAAACGGGCTTTTTACTGCATGACAGACAGCAATTAAATTGCTTCTTCGTCCTGCTCACCGGTACGAATACGTACTACGCGTGAAACATCAAAGACAAAGATTTTACCGTCGCCAATTTTACCGGTCTGGGCAGTTTGCATAATCGCTTCTACACAGGTATCGACGATATCGTCAGCAACAACAATTTCAATTTTCACTTTTGGCAGGAAATCCACCATATACTCAGCACCACGGTACAGCTCGGTATGCCCTTTCTGGCGGCCAAAACCTTTAACTTCTGTTACCGTCATCCCGGTGATTCCGACTTCAGCCAGTGCCTCACGGACATCATCGAGTTTGAATGGCTTAATAATCGCGTCAATTTTTTTCATGGTGAATCCCTGTTTTTACCAATTCTTGCGGCCAAAGCCTGATGTAATCGGATAGCGTCTATCTTTGCCAAAATTGCGGGCGGTGATACGCGGCCCAACAGCTGACTGACGCCGTTTGTATTCATTGATATCTACCAGGCGGATGACTTTACGCACGATAGTTTCATCAAAACCGTCAGCAACCAAATCTGCAACTGACTTATCCTGCTCGACATACCCTTCGAGAATGGCGTCCAAAATATCATAAGGTGGCAGGCTATCCTCATCTTTCTGATCCGGTGCCAGCTCCGCTGATGGTGGACGGGTGATAACCCGTTGCGGAATCACATATGAAACAGTATTGCGATATTCTGATAATTTGAATACCAGCGTCTTGGGCACATCTTTCAGGACATCAAAACCACCGGCCATATCACCGTACAGTGTGGCATAGCCTACGGCCATTTCGCTTTTGTTACCGGTGGTTAATACAATGCTGCGGCGCTTGTTCGACAAGGCCATCAACACCACACCACGGCAGCGCGCTTGTAGGTTTTCTTCTGTAGTATCGCGCGCAGTACCCGCAAACATCGGCGACAATTGGCCCATAAAGGCATCAAACATCGGCTCGATGGAGAGCACATCAAATTCAATACCCAGAATTTCAGCTTCTTCTTTGGCATCAGCAATACTGATATCTGCGGTGTAACGGAACGGCATCATCAATGCCTGGACCTTATCCTTACCTAACGCATCCACAGCAATCGCCAGTGTGAGTGCCGAGTCAATCCCGCCGGAAAGCCCCAGTACCGCGCCATTAAAGCCATTCTTAGTGACATAATCACGCACCGCCAATACCAGCGCTTCATAGACTTGCGCCAGTGGTGGCAGCTCTGCGGCTGGTGCCATCATCGGCACCACTTCACACTCATTGAATTGCACCAAGGCGGTTTGTTCAGCAAAGGCCGCCAGACGATGCGTCATATTGCCAGCAGCATCAAACACTTTGGAACAGCCGTCAAAAATCAGCTCATCCTGCCCGCCAATCTGGTTGAGATACACCAATGGCAAGCCGGTACGCTGGCAATGAGCCGCCATCAAGGTTTTGCGGATATAAGGCTTTTCACGATTATAAGGCGAAGCATTGATCGACAACACTATTTCTGCGCCAGCCGCTTTAGCCGCATCAACCGGGCCATCGAACCAGAGATCTTCACAAATAAGCAGGCCCAGACGGTAGCCTTTTAGCTCTACCACGCAGGTGTCATGGCCAGCTGAGAAATAGCGCTTCTCGTCAAATACGCCGTAGTTGGGGAGTTGCTGCTTGAAATAGCGCGCTTGCAATTTGCCATCAGCAAACAGCGACAGTGCATTATAGAGATTGCCCGCCTCACGCCATGGATGACCGACCAATACCGCCGTTTGCTGCGCTGCCGCCTGCAAACGCTCCAATTGTGCTTCGCAGCGTTGATAAAAATCATCACGGTACAGCAGATCTTCGGGCGGATACCCAGACAGAGCCAGCTCAGAGAACATGACCAGTGAGGCTCCCGCCTTCTGCTGCTCATGTAAGGTTTGCAACATACGTTCAGTGTTGCCTTCGATATCGCCGACCAACCAATTTAGCTGGGCTAGTGCAATGGAAAGTTTTCTGCTCATTTGTATTTAAACTCTGCTTCAGTTTTATACCCATCATCTTTCAAGCTGTAGAGGTGTTACCTGTATCTTGAAATCTATTGGCTATATCAGGAAAAACTTTTGTCAGTAACTCACTTTGCCAGCCACTAACCGTTATTATTCTTTAAAATCATTAGCATCTAGCTCATGGCGCGACAATAGCTTGTAAAATTCGGTCCGGTTACGCCCGGCCATCCGCGCCGCCTGAGTCACATTGCCTTTGGTGATTTGCAGGAGTTTACGCAAATAATTCAACTCGAATTGATTACGTGCCTCTACAAAGGTCGGTAATGCGGTGTTTTCCCCTTCCAGCGCCTGTTCAACCAGCGCTTCACTGATAACCGGGGCTGAGGTTAATGCCACACATTGTTCAATTACGTTCACCAACTGGCGCACGTTACCTGGCCAGCTGGCAGTCATCAGCCGCTTCATGGCGTCTGTTGAGAAGCTACGGACAAAAGGCTTATGGCGTTTGGCCGATTCACGTAACAAATGGTTAGCCAACAGCGGAATATCCTCTGAGCGCTCATGCAGCGCCGGGATTTTTAGATTCACTACATTCAAACGATAGTAGAGATCTTCACGGAATTCATTCTTGGCCATCGCTTTTGGCAAGTCGCGGTGAGTGGCTGAAATCACCCGCACATCAATACTTAAATCACGGTTGCTGCCCAATGGGCGCACTTTGCGCTCCTGCAATACTCGCAGCAGTTTTACCTGCAAAGACAGCGGCATATCGCCGATTTCATCCAAAAACAGTGTGCCACCTTCGGCGGCCTGAAATAGCCCTTCACGGCTACTCACTGCCCCGGTAAACGCCCCTTTGGCATGACCAAAGAGTTCTGATTCCAGCAACTGTTCAGGTAATGCACCACAGTTTATCGCGATAAACGCTTTTTTTGCCCGCGGGCTGGCGGCATGAATAGCTTGCGCCAACACCTCTTTCCCAGTGCCACTTTGCCCGTTAATCAGCACACTGACATCAGATTGCGCCACCATTTTAGCCTGCTCCAGCAAGCGCAACATCACCGGGCTGCGGGTCACAATCTCTTCACGCCAGGTATCATCACCAGCAGGAATAGAAAGTTCTAAAGCTGCATCGATAGCTTTATATAAAGCATCGCGATCTACTGGTTTAGTCAGGAAGCTGAACACCCCCTGCTGAGTAGCAGCGACAGCATCCGGGATTGAGCCGTGAGCGGTCAGAATAATCACAGGCATACCTGGTTGATGCTTCTGGATTTCAGCAAACAGCGCCATGCCGTCCATTTCATCCATTCGCAAGTCACTGATAACCAGATCAATCTTCTCACGCATTAACAGACGCAATGCTTCCTGCCCGCTTTCTGCGGTGGTGACATTAAAACCTTCACTGGTTAAACGCATCCCCAGCAACTTAAGTAAGCTGGGGTCGTCATCAACCAGCAGTAGATTGGCCGGTTTGCGTGGCGTCATGAGATTCCTTATTAGTCGCAGGTGGGACGTCAGTTGGCGGTACGACTGGCGGTGTATAAGTATCAGCCGGTTTTTCTACCGATTGCGGCGCAGGTTTACTCTCTACCTGAAGTTCTGCGGGCTTATTCTCAACAGGTTTGGCTTCTACTGGCTTGGTCTCGACTGGCTTAGTTTCAGCTGGTTTAGCCTCAGCGGGTTTACTTTCAACAGGCTTAGTTTCAGCTGGTTTAGTTTCTGCCGGCTTGCTTTCTATCGGCTTGCTTTCTGCCGGTTTAACTTCAGCAGGTTTAGCTGGCTCGACCTTTGGCTGAGGTTTGGCCTCGACAGGTTTCGGCACCACTGATGCTGCGGCTTTACTATCGGCATCAGTCTCAGGAATTTCATTTTGTAGCTGCTTACGCGATGAAAGCTGGCGTTCAATATCCGTTAGGTTTTCTAACTTACGGGTGGTATCCAGCAAGTTGTATTGCAAGCGGACCTGACTTTCCCGCAGCCTATCAATCTGCCCGTCTGACTCCTCTTGCAAGCGCTGGTATCGCGTGCGCTCTTCTGCCAGAGAGATGCGCAGCACCTGCTGCTCACGCCAGAGCTGAATCAGTGGGCGTACCGCGCCGGGGAAGCTTTGGCTATAGCTGTTCATCCGCTCAACCACCTGACGGCGCTCCGCAATAGACGGCTCCGAGCTGCTCAGCAGAATGCCCTGTTTAAAGGCGGCTGACCATGTCACTACCGGTAACGTTTTCGCTAACGCCCGCGCTTGGGTGGAACCCAGGCGCTCAGCACAATCCATTGCCCGCAACCAGTAAAGGGAGTTTTCAAGTGTCTCTTTATCATCAAGATCCCACAGTACATCACAGGATAACGTTCGATAATCGACGATTTTCGTTTCCGGGATCACCATTTGAACCGCCTGTGAAAAGCGGCCAGCGGTCGGATTAGCAGTACACCCTGTCAGTAATAGAGGGGCCAGCAATAAAGCTCGCCAAAAAATACTCGAACCCAACCCGCCCGCTGGCATTGCCGCCGCAGTTGAGGTTGGTGAGGTTAAAAAGGCGGTCTTTTTAATCATGCTGCCCATAGACCATTTGTACATTATTTATTCATTCTCGGCGGTTAATGGCAATTCAATACGGAAACAGACGGGGGCATAATCCACGGACACCAATTGCAAGTCGCCTTGCATACGTTTGATACAGTCCTGCGCAATACTCAACCCCAACCCGCTGCCTTTGACAGCCCCTTTTCGCTGATGACTTCCCTGGAAAAAAGGCTCAAATATCATGGTTTCTTCTGATACCGGGATCGACGCCCCAGTATTAGCGATATCAATTTGCACGCGGTTATTCACCTGACGGCTACGAATCCAAATGGTACCGGATTCCTCGCCATAGTGCACCGCATTGGAGTAGAGATTGTCTAATACTCGCATCAATAAGGTCGGATCTGCCCAACAAATGTCCGCCTCAAGATCCGTCTCGGTACGAATCATCTTTGCTCGCGCGGGCAGACTATGGGCCGCAATCACATCTTCAACCATCTCGACCAGTTCAACATTTTCAAGTTCACCGGGGCCATCGGCCAATTTCCGGTTATAGTCCAATAATTGCTCAATTAATAATTGTAGATGGCGGCTGCTGTTATCAAGGATAGCGACCACCTCTTTTTGATCTTGAGTTAATGGCCCAGCAACCTCATCGGCTAACAATTCGGTTCCTTCGCGCATACTGGCTAATGGCGTTTTCAACTCATGCGAAATATGGCGCAAAAACTCATGGCGCTGTGATTCTAACCAAGCTAAACGTTCGCTGAGCCAAATAATGCGCTGCGCCAATGAACGTAACTCTCGCGGCCCTTTAAACAAGGCGGTATTCCCCAGTGGTCGCCCTTCCCCCAGGCGATTAATCATTCGTTCAATGCCTTTAACTGGCCCGATAATCATCCGGGTGAATAGCACCACCAGCAGCACACTGACCAAAAACAGCAATAGGGATTGCCAGCCAAAGAATTGCCCACGCTCGGCGATATCTTTCTGTAATTGCTGACCCCGAGAGAAGATAACGTCACGAGTGGCTTGTACCATTTCGGCATTTGAGCGGGAAAATTGCTCTAACAAGACAGAAGCATTCTGTTCTGGGCCACTATTTTTACATTGAATATCAGAAAGTTGAGTCAACAGCTCACGTAGAGTCTGGTAATAACGGGCGTCGGGCAGGATAGGCGCATGGGTGTCAAGCATCTGGGCATACTGTTTGCGCTGATGCTGATAGAGCTTTGCCAGTGTTGCATCATCTAATACGCAGTATTGACGATAACTGCGCTCCATTTCGAGCGCCACACTGGTCATCGCCTCACTGCGCCGGGCATCAGCCAGCGTAGTGCGGTTAATATCAGCCGCTTGAGTACTTAGGTGGTCAAGGCTTTGATAAGCCTGGTATGCCAGCACCAATAAAGGAAGCAGCACCAACAGAAACGCCATGAGCACCAATTGACGTAAAGACCGAGGAAACAAACGCCATCTTTTCAACGAAATCATCTCATTACCTATCATTCTGTTGTGATGCTAACTGACTTTGTCAGGATTACAATGCCTGTTATCCAATTAACGCCGTCATACCCAGAGTAGAGATAAAAAAAAAGCACTTAGCGTTGAGCGAAGTGCTTTTAATTAATGCGCCTTATCCATTATCGTCAGAATCATCATCAGACCTGCTTTTATAATAAGTTGCAGCGAAAATGGGAGCGTTATCTAGCGTAAAATAACTGACTTTAACAGTCATCAGATGTGACAACGGGGCAATAAATTGCCCCGTCGCAGAATATGTGGATGCCCTTAAACATCGTCTCCAGTTTGATGAAGCCGAGGCAATCATCGGGAGGATGAGACGAATAGCATCCAGACATGTCCAAAATTGATGAACCATTCATCACAGTAGGACATAGGCGGCACCTCACTCAACGTGTCGTCCGATGTTTGATAAGGTGCATTCACACGATATCGATTTAGGTGGACGATAGGTACCAGTCTTAGGCATCATTCGGTGGCTTATGAAGCGCATATTCCGCTTTACGGCGGGACTATCATAAAAAGTGAATGAGCAACTGTTAGAGATAATGCAGGTAGCGTGCCAAGTTTTATAAAAACAACTTAACACATTGATTTTAAACAAAAATAATATTTAATGGTAAATTATTATTGTGATTGTCTTAGTCAAATCGAGTGATCAAACCCGCTTTTGTCGCTATTACCCGACACCCAATATCCATTAAAATAAAATAGATAAAAATCAATACGTTAAATGTCTCCTTTTTGAGACAACCTACATCCCTATTGTCGCGATTTCCCGACACATTAGTTTAATCATTTTAAAATCAAATAATTACTAAAAAACAGACTGCATTACTGCCAATATCTTCTCTCCTTATCAACCTCTTCTTCACACCACTGATGCCTGTTTAAATAATTATCACGTTATAAATTATGAGATTTAATCACCATCACAAATGAGTCACGCTCATTACCTGACTCTGGTAACTGATGAATCGATCGCCAAAGTACAGAACGCAAAGCATCGACAATGGCTCATGCCTAGAGAAGCGATTCAACGGTATCTGCCACAGAATTTCACTGACCTATTATTAGGAAGGTACTCATATGCAAATCAGCTATATCACTTTGATCTGCGCGCTGCTGACAAGTTTCTTTGCCCCCGCGTCCCTCCTTGGCCATCACCCCGTCAAACTCATATTGATCGGTCAGGACTCTGCTACTGATAATTTTTCTGTGCATGGAATTCAAACCAATTATTGGCTCGAAAATAGCCAGGGGGAAGTTCCCATGACGGTAACAACACAAAGCCATTTATTAATCACCGCCTATATCTACGATCAATATGACAATGAGAAAGCACAAACCACGACACTTATTAATAATCGTTCGAAGGGAATGACGTTACCATTAAATGATTTTTCTGCTGGGGATTATCGATTAGTCATTACATCACTCGATACAAACCATCAGCTCGCGGATAAAACCTATTATATGACATTAACAAATACGACAGGTGAGGATTACTCCCGTTAATATCACGCTGTTATACCAAGGAATATAACAATGATAAATATTGCATCCCTACTGTTTTCCAGTTTTATCCTTTTCTCTCCTTTGGCATCATCCAGCCTTGATAACTTTCATAGTAGCACCAAGATATATAATACCTTCACATATAAGATAGCCCGCGCGCCGACTATGGCTGCAAACCCAAAGGAGAACCATTTGATTAGCTATAGTAGCTTCCCTGATTTTGATATTGTATTTACGGGCTCATATTATAATCAAGAAGCAGCAGAATATAACATTTCCTTCTCAATAGAATCCGAAGAAATATTAAATTACAATACCTACATCCTCAACAGTAACAATATTGAAATAGTTAATACCGCTGGATTTATTAATAATAGCAAGAAGGTTATAACATTAAAAATGACCAGCACCCAACCTGGCACTTATCAAGTTATTATTGAATTGGCTGATAATAATAAAAAGATAAAAGAAATAACGCACACCATAGTTATTCCATAAATAGATAAATTGCCGTGTAAAAATAAGGGGGCGCAATGCCCCCTCTTATTCATTAACCCAATTGCTTACGTGCATTACGGAACATACGCATCCACGGGCTATCTTCGCCCCACTCTTCCGGGTGCCATGAATTACTCACCGTACGGAAGACTCGTTCAGGATGCGGCATCATAACCGTTGCGCGGCCGCTGGCACTGGTCACCGCCGTAATACCCTGCGCTGAACCATTCGGGTTAGCTGGGTATTGCTCGGTAACCACGCCTTGGTTATTCACAAAGCGCAATGCCACCAAATTGCTCTGTTCTAATGTCGCCAAATGCGCCGCGTCACGCACTTCCACGCGCCCTTCACCATGTGAAACAGCAATTGGCATACGGGAACCGGCCATATCCTGCATAAACAGTGATGGGCTATTGGCCACTTCAACCAGACTGAAACGCGCTTCAAAGCGATCGGACAGGTTACGGACAAAACGTGGCCAGTGCTCAGCACCGGGGATAAGCTCACGCAGATTAGACATCATCTGGCAACCGTTACAAACCCCCAGCGCCAGAGTTTCAGGACGATGGAAGAAAGCTTCGAACTCATCACGCACGCGGTTATTGAACAGAATGGACTTCGCCCAACCTTCACCGGCACCCAGTACGTCGCCATAAGAGAAACCGCCACACGCCACTAAAGTCTGGAAGGATTGCAAGTCTGTGCGCCCCGCCAGCAAGTCACTCATATGCACATCAATCGCATCAAAACCGGCACGGTGGAAGGCAGCAGCCATCTCAACATGGGAGTTAACCCCTTGTTCACGCAGCACCGCCACTTTTGGTCGCGCCTGCTTAATGATATAAGGTGCGGCAATATCTTCAGCCGGATCAAAGGTCAGTTTCACATTTAAACCAGGATCACGTTCATCCTGTTTGGCTTGATGCTCCTGATCGGCGCAGTCTGGGTTATCGCGCAGGCGCTGCATCTGCCAAGTGGTTTCAGCCCACCACAAGCGCAGAGTGCTGCGTTTTTCGCTGTATACCATCTCAGTGCCACTGCGGATATCAAAGGTATCACCCGCAACAGCACGGCCCAGATAGTGAACACAGTTTGCCAAACCATGATCTGCCAGAACTTTTTCTACCGCAGCTTGTTGCTCGGCACGCACCTGAATCACCGCCCCCAGCTCTTCGTTAAACAGCGCCGCCAGAGCATCATCGCCCAAGGCGTGAATATCTGCCTGCACACCACAATGACCAGCAAAGGCCATTTCCGCCAGTGTCACCAACAAACCACCATCAGAGCGGTCGTGATAAGCCAACAGTGCTTGATCTGCCACTAAGCGCTGCATCGCATTGAAGAAACCGGCCAATTGCTGCACATCGCGCACATCAGCCGGTTTATCCCCGAGCTGACGATAAACCTGGGTCAGTGCCGTCGCACCCAGGGCATTGTGGCCTGCGCCTAAATCAATCAGCAGCAGCGCGTTATCACCCTTATCAGTACGTAATTGCGGTGTGACGGTATGACGGACATCTTCGACACGAGCAAAAGCAGTAATCACCAATGATAACGGCGAGGTCATTTCGCGCTGCTCGTCACCTTCCTGCCAGCGGGTTTTCATCGACATAGAGTCTTTGCCCACCGGGATGGTAATTTCCAGCGCCGGACATAACTCTTCACCCACGGCACGTACTGCTTCATATAAGCCAGCATCTTCACCCGGATGCCCAGCGGCGGACATCCAGTTAGCCGACAGTTTAATGCGCTTGAGTTCGCCAATTTGGGTCGCGGCAATATTCGTCAGTGCTTCACCCACCGCCAGACGGGCAGAGGCAGCGAAGTCCAGCAAGGCCACTGGCGCACGTTCGCCCAATGACATCGCTTCGCCATAGTAACTGTCCAGACTGGCACTGGTTACGGCACAGTCAGCCACCGGAATCTGCCATGGGCCGACCATCTGATCCCGGGTCACCATGCCCGTTACAGTACGGTCACCAATGGTGATCAAGAAGGTTTTCTCCGCCACCGCTGGCAGATGTATAACACGTTTTACGGCATCGGCAATGCTGATTTCAGCCCGTTGCAGCGCCTCACCCTGAGCCTGAAGGCGGGTCACATCACGCAGCATTTTCGGGGTTTTGCCTAACAGCACATCCAGCGGCATATCAATTGGCTGATTGTCGAAATGACGGTCATTCAGGGTCAGATGCTTCTCTTCGGTAGCTTCACCGATAACCGCATATGGCGCGCGTTCACGGCGGCAAATTTCATCAAATTGCGCCATCTGCGCCGGGGCAACCGCCAAAACATAACGTTCCTGAGATTCGTTACACCACACTTCCAGCGGGCTCATGCCCGGCTCGTCGTTAAGGATGTCGCGTAGCTCAAAGCGACCACCACGGCCACCATCGCTGACCAACTCCGGCATGGCATTAGATAAGCCGCCCGCGCCGACGTCATGAATAAACAGAATCGGGTTGTGGTCACCTAACTGCCAGCAGCGGTCGATCACTTCCTGACAACGGCGCTCCATTTCTGGGTTATCGCGCTGTACCGAAGCAAAATCCAGATCCGCATCGGATTGGCCAGAGGCCATAGAAGAGGCGGCACCGCCGCCCAAACCGATATTCATCGCCGGGCCACCAAGCACCACCAGCTTGGCACCGACAACTATCTCGCCTTTTTGCACATGGTCAGCGCGGATATTACCTATCCCACCGGCCAGCATGATGGGCTTATGGTAGCCACGCAACTCAGTGCCGTTATGGCTGTTGACGCGCTCTTCATAGGTACGGAAGTAGCCCAGCAGCGCCGGACGACCAAATTCGTTATTAAATGCCGCGCCGCCCAATGGGCCTTCGGTCATGATATCCAGCGCAGTAACAATGCGATCCGGCTTGCCGAAATTCTCTTCCCATGGCTGTTCAAAACCCGGGATACGCAAGTTAGAAACCGAGAAGCCCACCAAGCCAGCTTTAGGTTTAGCACCACGCCCGGTGGCACCCTCATCACGGATTTCACCACCAGAACCGGTAGCCGCACCAGGCCACGGTGAAATCGCCGTTGGATGGTTATGGGTTTCAACTTTCATCAGGATATGTGCCGCTTCCTGATGGTAGCCATAAACACCGTTTTCTGGTGCCGCAAAGAAGCGCCCAACCTGAGAACCTTCCATCACCGCCGCATTGTCTTTATAAGCAGACAACACGTAATCCGGCGTGTGTTCAAAGGTATTTTTAATCATTTTAAACAGTGTCTTAGGCTGAGCTACACCGTCAATTATCCAATCCGCATTAAAAATCTTATGGCGGCAATGCTCAGAGTTGGCCTGAGCAAACATATACAGCTCGATATCTGTTGGGTTGCGCCCAAGGCCAGTAAAGGCTGCCAGCAGATAATCGATTTCATCCGGTGCCAGTGCCAGACCCAATTTAGCGTTGGCCTGCTCCAGTGCACTGCGACCTTGAGCCAAAATATCCACCCGTTGTACCGGGGCGGGCTGGTGATGAGAGAACAGTTGCTCAGCTTGCTGCAAATCGGTAAATACCGTTTCCATCATGCGGTCATGCAGCAGTGCCGATAATTGTTGCCATTGGCTGTCATTCAGGCTCGGGCCTTGGATATAGAAAGCCAGACCGCGCTCCAAGCGCAGAACCTGTGGCAAAGCACAGTTGTGCGCGATATCCGTCGCTTTGGACGACCACGGAGAAATTGTCCCCGGTCTTGGTGTCACCAGTAATAAACGCCCTTGTGGCGCATGTTCAGGGAGAGATGGCCCATATTGAAGCAGCCGCTGGAGTCTGGCGTGTTCATCAGCACTCAGTGGAGCGCTGACATCGGCAAAGTGAACATATTCGGCGTAAATATCATCAACCGGCAGGTTAGCGTCCTGGCAACGGGACAGCAGTTTGGTAATGCGAAAAGCCGACAAAGCGGGCGAACCACGCAGTATTTCCATAATCTAAGTTTCTCTCGTCTTCGAAGCGACTGGAACAGCACTTCATTGGGCGCAACAGGGGAAAACGCGCGCCATTATAGTGAATCTAAGCCGCCGACGAAACCGTTTGCGTATCTATTATTAATAATTGCGTAAGAAACCGCTATCAGAGATATACGCTGAATAGCGGATAAATAAGCACGCAATAAAGTTGCACACTGACGATTTGTTGCGCAAAATGCCACTCCACTGGGGATTTAACCATGTCGATTTCTGCTTTACGACACACATATAAAGAGCGCTGCCGAGAGATAATTATTTGACGCGCATAAAATTAAATTACTTTGTTATCGGTGTAGTTGCCATGCTTCTGGCCCTCGCGCTGTGGCCCAATATTCCTTGGCGCAATGGCCAAGAGGGGCAACTGGACCGCATAAAAGCCCGTGGTGAACTGCGAGTTAGCACAATAAGTTCACCGCTAATTTACTCTACCGGAAAGGATGGCCCTTCCGGTCTCGACTATGAGCTGGCAAAACGTTTTGCTGACTATCTAGGGGTTAAGCTGGTGATGACCCCACAGCATAATATTAATGATTTGTTTGATGCTTTAGATAGCGATGATGCAGACATGCTGGCCGCCGGGCTGATTTATAATAGTGAACGCCTGAACCGGGCGCGCACCGGCCCTGCCTACTATTCGGTATCGCAGCAATTAGTGTACCGGCTGGGTCAGCCACGACCAAAATCATTCAGTGATTTAAAAGGCCAGTTGATTGTGGCCTCTGGTTCCGCCCATATGACCACATTGAAGCAGCTTAAACAGACCAAATATCCGGATCTTAACTGGGGGTCGTCCATTGACCGCTCCGGGAAAGAGCTACTGGAGCAAGTTGCCGACGGTAAACTCGACTATACCCTTGGCGACTCCGTCACCATTGCCCTGCTGCAACGTATCCATCCACAATTGGCGGTGGCTTTTGACGTCACGGATGAAGAGCCAGTGACTTGGTATTTCCCACAAGGCAATGATGACAGCCTGTATGCGGCGATGCTCGACTTCTACAGCCAAATGGTAGAAGACGGCAGTTTGGCGCGTCTGGAGGAGAAGTATCTGGGCCATGTCGGCAGCTTTGATTATGTCGATACCAAAACTTTCCTGTCGGCCATCGATAACGTATTGCCCACTTTCCAGCACCTGTTTGAAAAACATGCGGGCGAAATTGACTGGAAGTTACTGGCCGCGATTGCTTATCAGGAATCCCATTGGAACCCGCAAGCAACCTCACCCACCGGGGTTCGAGGTTTGATGATGTTAACCCGCGCCACCGCCAGTGGACTGGGGGTTAAAGATCGGGTTGATCCAGAAGAGAGCATTAAAGGCGGCTCGGTTTATTTGCAGCGCCTGATGCAGAAAGTACCGGATACCATCCCGGAAGATGAGCGAATCTGGTTCGCATTAGCGGCGTATAACCTCGGTTATGGCCACATGCTGGATGCTCGTCGATTGACCAAAAATCAGAATGGCAATCCAGATAGCTGGGTCGATGTCAAAATGCGGCTGCCGATGTTGAGCCAAAAGCGCTACTACCCAAGCACTACTTATGGCTATGCTCGCGGTCATGAAGCCTATAACTATGTCGAGAACATTCGCCGTTATCAGGTCAGCTTAGTGGGATATTTGCAGGAAAAAGAGAAGAAAGCTGCCCAACATGCCGCGATTGAAGCTGAGCTGGGCAAAGCTTACCCGGTGGTTGGGCCGGGCTGGTCAATCAATAATTAAGTCATTTACTGTCGGTGACGGCGCGTTTCAAGGCTTTTTGCTGTTCACGGCGCTGGCGGAAGAAGGCGCTCAACTGGTGGGAGCAGGCTTCAGCTAGCACCCCTGAGCAGACCTCTATCTGATGATTCATCCCGGGATGGCGCAAGATATCCACCAGTGATCCGGCGGCACCGGTTTTCAGATCATTCGCGCCATACACTAAGCGGCGAATCCGGCTATGCACCATGGCCCCGGCACACATCACGCAAGGTTCCAGCGTGACGTATAAAGTGGCATCTATCAGGCGATAATTTTGTACTGCCTGCCCACCCTGACGTAGTGCCATGATTTCCGCATGTGCAGTTGGGTCATTATCACGAATCGGCCGGTTCCAACCTTCGCCAATCACCTGATTATCCAGCACTAATATTGCCCCTACCGGCACTTCGCCCTCTTCTTGCGCGCGCAATGCTAACGCCAACGCTCGCTGCATCCAGTACTCATCGCTGTATTCAGTTGGCGAATTACATTCAGAAGACAAATTATTATCAGTAGACACATTAACCTCTCTGGCACTTTTGCGGCGTGCATTATACACAGCCCTCGCCGCGTCTAACCAATATAAAGTAGCTCAGCACATAATGATCAGCTAATGTTTCGACAGGACAGCAATCATTCGTGCTAAGGGAAGCCAGACAAATGAAACTCAGTAAAAAGAATGCCGCTATTGTGCGCAAAGCCCTCAATGGCTGGGCCAATGAAGGGGTCATTGAGCAGGAAGAACATCAGCGCCTATTGGCCAATATTGATGTCCAGCCTTTTGACTGGCGGCGACTAGCGGGTTATGCCTTTCTTGCGGCATTGGCGTCACTGGTTATCGCTATTGGCAGCTTAATGGCGGATACCTTCTTATTAGCCTGGATTAGCCAGTTCTTCCGCTTTGATCCGCCAGTGCGAGTGGTGGTTACTGGCCTGTTGGCCGCCGCTTTTTACGGCTGGGGCTTTTACCGCCGTCGGCAAGACGCCAGCAAGATCTATAGTAATGAATCGGTATTATTTCTTGGCGTGATTATGACTGCCGCCGCCATCGCTCAACTTGGTATGTGGCTGGATAATGGCAGTGGCCGAGTCTCGGTGCTATTGCTGCTCGGCACTGTCATCTACGCGCTGGTTGGCTGGTTTGGCCGCTCACCCCTGGTATGGCTGTTTGCCTTACTCTCGTTGGGAAATGCCTTTGGTGCAGAAACCGGTTATCTGTCTGGCTGGGGCGCTTACTGGCTGGGCATGAGCTACCCTATTCGCTTTATTGCCTTCGGTTTGCTGATTTGTGCCTCGGCACTGGCATTGCAACCGCAACTGGCGGCTCGCCGGCTAGATCGAGTCTCACAGGCAATGGGGCTGCTTTACTTGTTTATCGCCCTGTGGTTGCTGTCTATTTTTGGCAATTACGGCGATATAGACCATTGGTATCAGGTGCGCCAAATTGAGCTGCTTCATTGGAGCTTCTTGTTTGCTATCGCGGCTGGTGTGGCTATCTGGCTAGGGCTAAAACGAGATGATGCCATGCTGCGGGGTTTTGGCCTGACATTCCTCGCCATCAATCTCTATACCCGCTTTTTTGAGTTCTTTTGGGACGCGATGCCCAAGACCATTTTCTTCTTGCTGCTGGGCATCAGTTTATGGTTGCTCGGTAGGCATGCCGAGCGGATATGGCGGTTAGGGCATCATGAGGATGATGTCACTCATTGACGGATATACCCTTGGTCTTTGAAGCTGCAGGGGGTTAGCTGCGCTCACTTACCCGAATCACTTACTTGACGGGATAAGTTCGCTGGCTGCCTACCTGCAACTCCAATGACTTTGGCTATTAACTCGCGAATATACAAAATCAGTGATTTGGATAAGTATCCCCTGCAACTTCAAGGACGAAGAGTCACTCCAACTGCTGCAACTCACCCGACTTACTCACCCGCCAACGGTGCTCGCAAAACTTCAACAGCGGATTATCCTGCTTACTGTCACTGTATCCACTGTAGAGCTTCAATGGCGACCCCAAGCGCTGTTCCAATTGCACCACTTTCTCTGGCCCTAAACAGCGCAGTGGCAATACCCAACCGCCATTGCGCCGCGCCATACGGCTCCCGACCAGCCGCAGGCGGTGAATAAATTCTGCATCGTGATAAACCTGTTCAACCAACTGCTGTGGTGATCCGGTGATCAACCATACCTGAGCATCATTGCTGTCCAGATATTGGCGTAAACGCATCATAACTACCGGAAATTCCTTCACTTTCTGTCGAAAATCATTCACAAAGCGTAATTCTAAATCTTTCAGATGTGCTTCCGAGCGCCCAAAAGTTATCGCCCACAGCAACAAGCTTACTGGCCACCGGGCACAGCGCCCTCCAGCCAATAGTCCCAAGCCAATCACCGGTAATAACGGGATAACCAACAGTAGATTCAGGGGCAAATGGCGCAACAAAAAACGCAAAAAACTGCCAAACATATCCTGTTGATGCAAAGTGCCATCTAAATCAAAGAAGACTACACGCTGGGAACTTTCCGACTGCGACGCTGCCGCTTGCTCAAAGGCCGATGTGGCGTGCTTTGCGCTCAAAACGTAACTCCTATTTTTGAATCTCATGTGAATCTTACAATGCTGCGCGCAGATAACCATTATGCTGCTGTAAACTCTGACGTGCTTGCTCGGCAGTGACGCCTTTTAAGATCATTAAAATAGCCGGTTTTACTTCAAATTCAGTTTGCGACAATGCATTTTCAGCTTCAGTGCGGCTGGCCCCCGTGGCTTCAACCACAATGCGGCAAGCGCGGTCGACTAATTTTACATTGGTCGCTTTCACATCAACCATCAAATTTTGATAGACCTTACCCAGCTTAACCATTGCGCCAGTGGATAACATATTTAGCACTAATTTTTGGGCAGTCCCTGACTTCATGCGAGTAGAGCCGGTAAGCGCCTCGGGCCCAACAACTGGCGAAATCGCCACCTGGGCTTCTTGTGCAATAGGGGAATCCGGATTACAGGAAATCGCCGCCGTTGGGCAACCGAGTTGGCGGGCATAACGTAGCGCGCCAATGACATAAGGAGTGCGACCCGAGGCCGCCAATCCAACCACCATATCTGTTGGTGTCAGTTTTAAAGCTTGCAAATCCCGCTCGCCGAGCGACATGTCATCTTCAGCGCCTTCTACCGCTTTGAGCAAAGCGCCGGGGCCACCCGCAATCAACCCAATGACCATACCATGAGGGACACCAAAGGTTGGTGGACACTCCGATGCATCCAACACCCCAAGCCGCCCACTGGTTCCCGCACCAAGATAAATGAGCCGCCCACCTTGTTTTAAGGCCGCAGCAGCAAGATCGACGGCCTGAGCAATGGCCGGGATCACCAAACGAATCGCTTCAGGTACTTTGCGGTCCTCATCATTAATGCAGGCCAACATCTCCAATGTAGAGAGTTTATCCAGCTCCATCGTAGCCGGATTGCGACTTTCAGAAATCAAAGCGCCCAAATTCATGATTTTTTCCTCATTGGATTTTTAACTCATCATAATTTAGTTGTCATTGAAAGGGATCAAAAACACCTATTTTCTTGTTCCAGTCATCGGATTCACATAAAAAAAGAGTGCTATGCTCTATAGCTTGGTCTTTGACTTAATTATTTATGGGGATTATTAACCAACTTGGCAGAATAACTTCCCCATTCAGGAACTGATTTATGAGCAGTCTTCTTCGCATCCGTCAGCTCTATCCAACACTGGCACAAAATGACCGCAAGTTAGCTGATTTTCTGCTGACCAATCCCGAGCAAGCCCGCCACCTCAGTTCACAAAAACTGGCGCAAGAGACTGGCGTCAGCCAATCGGCGGTGGTCAAATTCGCCCAGAAATTAGGCTATAAGGGCTTCCCGGCACTTAAGCAGGCGCTCAGTGAAATTGTCGCGGTTCCCGAGCAAGCAGTGACTCTTCACAACCAAATATTGAGTACCGACAGCTTAAAAATAGTCGGCGAAAAGCTACTTAGCGAGAAGACCGCCGCACTACGCGCGACTCTGGATATCAATAGTGAACAGCGCCTGGCCCAAGCTCTGGAGATGTTAAAAGGTGCACAAAGGGTGATTTTAACGGGCCTTGGTGCCTCTGGATTAGTGGCAAAAGACCTTGCCTATAAGCTATTGAAAATTGGGGTGATGGCGGTTTCTGAAACCGATATGCATGCGCAATTGGCTGCAGTACAGGCACTGGATACGCGGGATTTGCTGCTGGCTATTTCATTTAGCGGCGAGCGCCGTGAGATCAATCTGGCAGCAGAAGAAGCCCAGCGCTGCGGTGCTAAGGTGCTGGCACTGACTAGCTTTACGCCAAATAGCTTGCAGCAACGCGCGGACCACTGTTTGTATACCATCTCAGAAGAGCCGGTGATCCGCAGTGCCGCTATTTCTTCCAGCACGGCGCAGTATGCACTGACCGATCTGCTGTTTATGGCAATGATCCAGCAAAATCTTGAAAGTGCTCAGGATCATATTAAACACAGTGAAGCGCTGGTGAAAAAACTGGTCTAAGGACTTCAGAGGGGTATAATCCTGCGCTGTTGAGAAGACTCAAGCTTAAGGTAAGAGAAATTATGGCCCTGTTGATCACTCGTAAATGCATCAATTGCGACATGTGCGAGCCGGAATGTCCTAATGAGGCAATTTCCATGGGTGCGGAAATCTATGAGATTGACCCAACACGCTGCACAGAGTGCGTCGGCCATTACGAAACCCCGACTTGCCAGTTGGTTTGCCCCATCGACAATACCATTACCATCGATCCTGCCTGGGTTGAAACCAACGAACAGCTGTGGGATAAGTTCGTCCAACTGCACCACGCCGATCGTCTGTAATCTCTGCCACTTTCCTATCAAGCAAATTATCAGTGCCTCCGCTGAAGCACTGATAATAAAACTTACTTAATAATCAATTCATTGCTAGATAAACAGGCTGATCAACAGCACCATCGCCAAACCTACCACCGAGTTAGTCAACTCAAGCAAGCCCCAGGTTTTCAGCGTGTCTTTAATCGACAAATCGAAATAACCTTTGAACAACCAGAATGATGCGTCATTGATGTGGGTAAAGGTATTAGAACCGGCGGCTGTCGCCAGAACTAACAATGCCGGATCCACTGACGTAATGGTATGGGTCACTGGGTCCATGACTGCGGCACCAATAATCCCCGCAGCGGTCATTGCCGACACCACGCCCTGCCCAGTAGACAAGCGGATAAGCACAGTAATCAGCCAGGCCATGATATAAGGCGACACGCCACCGGCAGACATCAGCATACCAATAGTGTCACCAATTCCGGTATCAATGATGACTTGTTTCAGCGCACCACCAGCACCAATGATCAAGATGACCATGGCTATCCCTTTGACCGCCCCTTCGAATGAGTGCATGACCCATTCCATCTTATGACCACGCCCGGTGCCAAAAAGAACAAAGGCCACCAGCATCGCGATAAACATGGCAATCGGCGATGATCCCACGAAGTTGAGGAGGGTGTACGACGTCGTCCCTTTCACCAGCCAGATATTGGCAATGGTGGTAAAAATCATAATAAAAGCAGGGATTAACGGTACTAAAATTGAGGTGCCGAATGACGGCAAATTATTTTCATCAAGAGGATCGTCCGACTTCAAGAAGGTCGGGATTGGCCGCTCTAAATTACCCAGGAATTTCGGCAAGATCAGACCGGCACAAATCACGGAAGGAATGGCAACCATAACACCGTAGATATAAACCATCCCCATATCAGCGCCATAGGCACTAACTAGAGCAACAGGCCCCGGCTGTGGCGGGAAAAGTGAGTGCGCGGTAGTGGCCGCAGCGACAGCCGGAATGGCCAGTTTGAGGAATGGGATCTTGGCTTCGACCGCAATAGCGATGATCAGTGGCGCTAAAATAATAAAGGCAACTTCATAGAACATTGCCAAACCAAAGATCAGACCGATGATGATGACGGCAAACTCAACATATTTCAGCCCAAATCGGCGCAATAGTGTCTGAGCTATCTGATGAGCAGCACCAGAATCGACCATTAGCTTGCCGATGACGGCACCAAACACCACGATTATTGCCAGTTCACCGAGCGTGCCGCCAAACCCCGCTTTAATGGTATGCAGAAGTTTGAGCAGGTCCATGCCAGCGAGAGTCCCCACCAACAGAGCCGCCAACAGCAATGCAATCATTGAGTTAATCTGATAGCGGATATTGAGCACTAGCATTAAGCCAATGCCCAATACCACCCAAAGGATATTGATCCATTCCATCTTTTATTTCCCCAGTAGTTAAAAATCAATTTTTTCTAGCATCACGGTTCTTATATTGGTCAGACCAAACCTAGTGATTTTTGTGGATAAAAAAAACGCCTGAATACCGTCACTTTTTACTTTCATTTAGAAATTACATGGACAAATTGCTTACTGCGCCTAACTATTTGGTATTACAAGTAGCATTAATTGGGCGACCAAATGAAGTATTGGTTAACCAACTTGTCGAACAGATCGCAAAATTAAGATTTATTCCGGGGATTCTGTTGATGGCCGAGGGGCAGAACAGGCCATTTACGGGTAGAAAAATAGAGAGCAGTGGCAGAGTACGGACCGATGGCAGGAGAGAGTAAACAACAAAAAAGGGCGGCATTTTCATGCTCGCCCTTCTGGTCCCAAACGCGCTATTTTACTCGCGATGGGTCGTTTCAGTGGTTAATAACGTTAGCTTTCAATAATGACAGTGGCACAGGCATAACGCCGCTCATCAGCCAGCGTCACATGCAGCGATTTGACGCCCAGTTCAGCCGCCAATTCTGCCGCACGTTGATGTAAACGTAGCGTCGGCTTACCCAATGCGTCGTTAACCACTTCGAACTGATTAAATGCCAAGCCATTACGGATACCAGTACCAAAGGCTTTAGCGGCGGCTTCTTTAACAGCAAAACGTTTAGCCAAAAAACGAATCGGCTGCTGATGCTGCTGATAATGTTGCCATTCAGATGGGCTGAGAATACGCCGAGCCAGTTTTTCCCCCGTACGCTCAACCACCGCTTCTATTCGAGAGATTTCAACAATATCAGTACCTAAGCCCAGGATAGCCATTAACGACGCGCTTCCCGCATCAAGACTTTCATCTCGGTGACCGCGGCGGCAAGACCAGACATGACCGCCTGACCAATGATTGCATGACCAATATTTAGCTCATGCATTTCTGGTAAGGCCGCTATTGGCTGCACATTGTGGTAGGTCAGACCGTGGCCCGCATTGACTTTTAGCCCTTTACCGGCAGCATAAGCTGCGGCTTTCGCGATCCGCACTAACTCGGCCTGACGGGCCAAATCTGAGGGAGCATCTGCATAAGCGCCAGTATGGATTTCAATATAAGGAGCTCCGACAGTCACTGCGGCATCAATCTGGCGCATATCGGCATCAATAAACAGTGAAACCAGAATACCCGCCTCGGATAGTCGGCTAACTGCGATGGTCATTTTATCAATTTGACCAGCGACATCCAACCCACCTTCAGTCGTCACTTCCTGACGTTTTTCTGGCACTAAACAGCAAAAATGGGGTTGCAACTCGCAAGCGATATCCACCATTTCATCGGTCACCGCCATTTCCAAATTCATGCGAGTCTGGATGGTTTGACGCAAGATACGCACATCTCGATCAGTGATATGACGACGGTCTTCGCGTAAATGTACCGTAATACCGTCAGCACCAGCTTGCTCGGCGATAAAAGCGGCCTGAACAGGATCGGGGTAAATGGTCCCACGTGCATTTCGTAACGTCGCAATGTGATCAATATTAACGCCCAGCAACAAATCAGCCATAACAGCCCTCCAGATAGGGGTACATCTTGAAAGATGACGGGTATAAGTGCCTCGCAGTTTACACTGAGTAGAGTGCCAGCGGATAGGTTACAGGATGGGAAAGTTGAAGATGGGCAGTGTAAACCGTGAGGATACCGGCGCTAAGGTAAGGGTTCGGCGGGTGGTTTAATGACAAATTGGCGAAACAGTTCGCGGCTTTTTAGTGGCTTACCGCCGAGATAAGGTTTCAGGGCAATACGAGTAAATCGCTTGGCTGCGCGCAATGTATCAGCATCAGGGAATTCACGATTTGCCAGAGCCAATAATTGCCGCCCGGTAAAACTGTAGTGATCAACCACCAAACTGGCAATAAATCCTTTCTCTTCCCGATAGCGGTAGGTCATGGTGTCTGATACCGGCTGCCCGCTGCCGGCGCAATGGAGAAAATCAACGCCATACCCCAGATGGGCCAGTATCGCTAATTCAAACTGACGCAACGCATATTCAGGCGAGCCATCGCTACCCGCTAATGACTGTAAACAATGCAGATAATCGAAGAATAAAGCGGAGTAATTGGTTTGATGTTCCAAGACACGCGAGAGCAGCTCGTTGACATATAAGCCACTGTACAACATAGAGCCACTCAATGGGAGAGCGAGGGATACCGGCTCAGCACTGCGTAACGTTTTGACTTCACCACGCCCCGTCCAGCGAACCAGTAAGGGGGTAAAAGGCTGCAAGCAGCCTTTTAAATTGGAGCGACGACCCCGCGCACCTTTAGCTAATACCCGCATGCGGCCTTCCCCTTCAGTGAACAAATCCAGCATTAAACTGGTTTCACTGTAAGGTCGCCCATGCAGGACAAATGCGCGTTGCCAACCTTCCATAGGCGAGCCTTATTTCAGGTCGTCGGTATAGCCTAAGCTGCGCAATGCACGTTCGTCATCTGCCCAGCCTGATTTCACTTTCACCCACAGCTCAAGATGCACCTTGGCGTCGAACATTTGTTCCATGTCCTGACGAGCTTCGATACCGATGGTCTTGATTTTTGAACCTTTATTGCCGATGACCATTTTCTTCTGGCCTTCGCGCTCAACCAAAATCAGCCCGTGGATATTATAGCCACCACGCTCATTTGGTACGAACTGTTCTATTTCAACCGTCACCGAGTAAGGCAATTCCTCACCCAAGAAGCGCATCAGTTTTTCACGGATGATTTCTGACGCCATAAACCGCTGCGAGCGGTCAGTGATGTAATCTTCCGGGAAATGATGTCCAGCTTCTGGCAGAATCTTGCGTACGATGCTGGCAATAGTATCTACGTTCATGCCTTTTTCGGCGGAAATTGGCACAACATCAAGGAAATTCATCTGCTGGCTAAGGAACTGAATATGTGGCAACAGTTTGGTTTTATCCGTCACGTTATCCACTTTATTGATAGCCAGTAACACCGGGCACTTCAGACTGCGTAGCTTATTCACTACCATCTCGTCATCAGCAGTCCAGTTTGTTCCTTCAACCACAAAAATCACTAATTCCACATCACCGATAGAGCTGCTTGCCGCGCGATTCATTAAACGGTTAATCGCACGTTTTTCTTCAATATGCAGCCCCGGGGTATCAACATAAATAGCCTGATAAGGCCCTTCAGTATGAATGCCCATAATACGGTGGCGTGTGGTTTGCGGTTTACGTGAAGTAATGGAGATTTTCTGCCCCAACAATTCATTCAGCAAGGTAGATTTACCCACATTTGGGCGACCTACAATTGCAATAAAACCACAATACGTTTTTTCTACTTCGCTCATTCAAGCTCCAACTGTTTCAGCGCTTGTTCCGCTGCCGCCTGCTCAGCCTTACGGCGACTTGAGCCGGTACCTACTACCGGTTCATTCAAGCCACTCACCTGGCAGTGGATAGTAAATTCCTGATCATGTGCTTCTCCACGAACCTGCACAACCAGATAAGAAGGCAATGGCAGATGACGGCCCTGCAAATATTCTTGCAAGCGCGTTTTTGGGTCTTTCTGCTTATCACCAGGGCTGATTTCCTCTAAGCGACTGCGATACCAGTCGAGAATCAGCCGTTCAATTGTATGAATATCGCTATCTAGGAATACACCGCCAATTAAGGCTTCTACGGTATCCGCCAAAATTGATTCGCGACGAAAACCGCCACTTTTCAATTCACCCGGCCCAAGGCGTAAACATTCACCGAGGTCAAACTCACGGGCCATTTCGGCTAGTGTATTACCTCTTACCAATGTTGCTCGCATCCGACTCATATCCCCTTCATCGACTCGAGGGAAACGGCGGTACAACTCATTGGCAATAACAAAACTTAATATAGAGTCACCCAGGAACTCCAAACGCTCATTGTGTTTGCTGCTGGCGCTACGATGAGTCAGTGCTTGCAGCAAGAGCTCCTGCTGTTGAAAAGTGTAGCCCAGCTTCCGCTGTAGCCTATTTATTACGATGGGGTTCATGAGTTACCAATAGATCAAGAATGCGTCAAAAACTACAGCAGACGGAACAGGTCTGATTGGCCAAAATTACCCAGACAAAACTGTTTCGTTTGCAGTGGCCCCCATAAAAGAGCCAACTCTTATCGCTCGAAAGGTTATTCTACAACGAGTGGAAATATAATGCTGCGTTTAAATACCCTGCGTACTTGAAGTTACAGCGGTATTAGCTGCTCTTGCCCACCCAAATCACTGACTTTTGTCAGCTCATTGGGATGTGCTCGCTGGCTGCCTAGCTGTAACATCAATTACTTTGGGTAATACCCTGCTTACTTAAAGTTACAGCGGTGTTAGCTCGATTGCTCACAACGCTGTAACGCCGATGACGCAGGTAGAGCCGGAATTAATGAATTCCACCAATCCGACTTAAACGTACTCCCGTTGGCCACTCACCTTCTTGCTTTTCAAAACTCATCCAAATAGCGGTGGCTTTGCCCACTAAATTACGTTCTGGCACAAAACCCCAGTAACGGCTATCTGCACTATTATCCCGATTGTCGCCCATCATAAAGTAATGGCCTTCTGGAACAACCCAAACTCCCAATGGCTGATTAGGTTGCTGATAATAAGCGCCTAGCTGCTCCTGACGCCCAGGGACCGTCAGAATTTGATGTGCTACCGGCCCAAGGCTCTCGGTACGCTCACGGAGGCGTACACCACCATCTGGCACCGCCTGATTAGTCGGGATCTGGAAGAACCCGGCAGAAGCCTCGCCATTGCCGCTATAACTGAATGTCTGTACAAAAACACTTGGCTCAGACGGACTGTAAGTAATTGGCAGTGCGCTGTCACAAGAAGTTCCGGTATTACAGGCTGGTTGAACCGTCACTTCTTTGCTGATTGGATTATAACTTACCCGGTCACCCGGCAAACCCACCACACGTTTGATATAGTCCAACCGCGGGTCAAGTGGATATTTAAAGACCGCAATATCACCGCGCTTAGGATGCCCCGTAGGAATCAACGTGGTCTGAGTAATAGGGTCTTTAATCCCGTAAGCAAACTTCTCAACCAGAATGAAATCACCGATCAATAGCGTTGGCATCATCGAACCAGAAGGAATCTGGAAAGGTTCGTAAATAAACGAACGCACGATGAATACCAGGGCTAACACCGGGAACACCGAGGCACAAGTTTCAATCCAGCCCGGCTGTTTTGCTGCCGGTGCCAGAGTCTTGTTATCTACAGCGCTACCCGTTTGTGCCTTGATCGCCGCAGTTTGCGCATTAACAGCCGCAATTTTTGCCTGACGGGCCGGGCCCCATTTAAAACGCTCGAAGCACCAAATAATCCCAGTCACCAGCGTTGCTATCGCTAAAATCAAGGCAAACATGTTAGCCATCAAAACTCCTTATTTACTGTCTTTTCCGACGTGCAGAATAGCCAGGAAAGCTTCTTGCGGTAATTCAACGTTACCGACCTGCTTCATACGTTTTTTACCGTCTTTCTGTTTCTGCAGAAGTTTCTTCTTACGGCTAACGTCACCGCCATAACACTTCGCCAGTACGTTTTTACGTAACTGTTTCACAGTTGAGCGGGCAATGATGTGATTGCCAATAGCCGCCTGAATCGCAATATCAAATTGCTGGCGTGGGATCAGCTCTTTCATTTTTTCAACCAAATCGCGCCCACGGTACTGCGCATTATCACGGTGAGTGATAAGTGCCAGTGCATCCACGCGCTCATTGTTGATTAACACATCAACACGCACCATGTCAGAAGTCTGGAAGCGTTTGAAATTGTAATCCAGTGAAGCATAACCACGAGATGTCGATTTTAGGCGGTCGAAGAAATCGAGCACCACTTCAGCCATCGGAATCTCATACGTCAGTGCCACTTGGTTACCGTGGTAAACCATATTGGTCTGCATACCGCGTTTTTCAATACACAATGTTATGACGTTACCGAGGTATTCCTGTGGCAACAACATATGACATTCAGCAATAGGCTCGCGCAGTTCTTCAATATTGTTCAGGGCTGGCAGCTTAGAAGGGCTATCAACATAAACCGTTTCCTGAGCTGTTGTAATCACCTCATACACCACTGTAGGTGCCGTGGTGATAAGCTCCAGATCGTATTCACGCTCCAAACGCTCCTGAATGATTTCCATATGCAACAAGCCAAGGAAACCACAGCGGAAACCAAAGCCTAATGCAGTCGAGCTCTCTGGTTCATAGAACAAAGAAGCGTCATTAAGACTCAACTTGCCCAATGCATCACGGAAAGCTTCATAATCATCTGAGCTAATGGGGAACAGACCCGCGTAAACCTGTGGTTTTACTTTCTTAAAACCAGGTAAAGATTTTTCAGCTGGGTTACGGGCTAATGTCAGCGTATCGCCGACTGGTGCGCCCAGAATGTCTTTTATCGCACAGACCAACCAGCCTACTTCACCGCAATTCAGCACATCACGGTCAACACGTTTTGGTGTAAAGATACCCAGGCGATCCGCGTTATAGCTTTGGCCGGTACTCATCACCTTAACTTTATCGCCCTTACGCAGCGAACCATTCTTGATACGGATTAATGACACCACACCCAGATAGTTATCAAACCAGGAGTCAATAATCAGTGCCTGCAATGGCCCGTCTGGATCGCCTTGTGGTGGTGGAATATCACGAACTAAACGTTCGAGAATATCAGGAACACCCACGCCAGTTTTTGCCGAGCAGCGGACGGCATCGGTCGCATCAATACCGACGATATCTTCAATTTCTTCAGCAACACGCTCAGGGTCGGCTGCTGGCAAGTCGATTTTATTCAGAACTGGAACGACTTCCAGATTCATTTCCATCGCGGTGTAGCAGTTCGCCAGCGTTTGTGCTTCAACGCCCTGCCCTGCATCAACCACCAATAAAGCCCCTTCACAAGCCGCCAATGAGCGGGAAACTTCATAAGAGAAGTCAACGTGGCCAGGGGTATCGATAAAGTTAAGTTGATAGGTTTGACCATCTTTAGCGTGGTAATCAAGTGTCACACTCTGTGCCTTGATGGTGATGCCGCGCTCACGCTCCAGATCCATGGAATCCAGTACTTGAGCGGCCATTTCACGCTCAGATAAACCGCCACAGATCTGAATAATACGGTCCGACAGTGTCGATTTACCGTGGTCAATATGGGCAATAATAGAAAAGTTTCTTATGTGCTTCATTTATATGAATTTTTCTCTAGTCGTTGTCTTTAATTAATTATTGGTGGACACAGCGATGGACTCGAACCCAAAACTACCCACATAAATATGCACGCATCTTACACTGTAAGTTAGCCTCGTGAAAGGCATCACACTTAGCTTGTTGCCTGATTTATCCTGTTAAAATGTATCTGCGCCTTTCTGTTTGCCGTCATCGGCTGGGCTGACCCCAGTGACTCTGATGTTGCTATTTCAGGCTGAATATCTACTAAATCACTTTAGGAAAAAGCTCATTTACCCCATGAACAAATAACTTAGAGTATTAATATTGTTTAATCAAAACCAAGCGAAATATCCTCTTGGCGGCCAGATGGAGAATATTATGATCGACGAAGGGAAAATACTGAGCCGCCATGAATTAAGAAATAAAAATTCAAAGCTAAATATTGCTGTGATATTATTTATATTAGCATTAAGTTTCTTAGCTATTATATTATCAATAACGACATCTATTTTTTTAACACCTTCAATTTTTTCTATATTGTGCGTAGCCATCGCCGGCATCTCGTTGAGTTTATTACTCTATTTACGTTTGTACTACAGCCCAATGTTTACCTATTTTTTATATGAAAAAGGTGTTCGTGTTTTCAATCATCACAATGGGAATGTTTATTTTATTTCATTTAATAAAATAGAATATATTTATAAATACCACACAGGAATAAACCCTAACGGCCACATCAACGCCATGGCATTTCGCACATCAAAAAATCAGCCCTGGAATATCATCGTTAATAATATAGCCAATGCTTACCCACTCATAAACACAATAATTCACCAACAAGTTATGCATGTCGGATTAATAAGTTTAGATACGTTATCTCGAGGAAAAACCATCATATTCGATATAGTAAAGAATAATGATAACTATTTGAAATTTCTTACTTTTGATTTCATGAAGATGAAGAAAATTCAGATGGATACCAACCCACTGTCACTCAGTGCTCAGTCATTAATTACAACAAAAGGTACAATCAATATTGAAGATATTTTACGTATCGAGACATTACGTGAAGCTCGTCATGACAAAATACGTTTATTTGACGCCAAGGGTAACGTTCTTTTTTCAGTAGATTATTCATCTCTCATTAGCGCGGATCTTTTTATTGCACTACTGGAGCATATGATACAAAACCGAATTCCAGCCTACTATGGCTAAAATCACTCTTGCTGGATACGTATCGCTGTTGGTGGCAAACCAATCTGCAAGACCGTGGGTTGATAATCACTCTTCCCTTCAATCTTGGCCGCTAATGTTCGAGCCAATAAAAAACCCAAACCCGCACCAGAAAGAGCACCGAGAGCAGTAAAAGCATCAGTAATAAATAAAGCCTGAAATAGCGCCCCACCAGTAATTAGCCCGGCTAATGGTGTTAAATAGACCAAAGAAGCTGAACGCAATAAACTACCTTCGCTGATCCCAACTTCAACCTTTTGCCCTGGTTCAAGTGGTTGCGAAATTGCGACTGTTAATTGGTGCTCAGATTCTGGCCCTAATTCATTCAACAGATGGCTGCCGCAGCCCGAACGCGCATTACAGCTCCCGCAGCCAGAATGAGGTTCACAGCGCAAAAGCGCCACCCCATTTTGCCACGAGATAACTGTCGCCCATTCTTTCATCATTTTGCAGGATCCAAAACGATACTATCGGCAATACGTTTCGCCGTTGAAGGAGGCAGTTCACCTACTACTGTGATTTCTACATTATTACGCGCTTCAGTATGAACCGTACGACGCCCTTGACGTAAAGATTGCTCTGAGGGGGTATCTTTCTCAATCGGATTAACATTAATTGAGAAACTAAACAGGCCATCAGTATAGAGCCGTGACTCAGTTGGCGTATCCATGTTAGGTAACGTACGGCGGCTACGTGAAACTTCAGTCACCCCTTCAGGTAACCAACGCGGAGCCCAACTAAAGTCCACTTTAGTTTTGGCAGGTAAAGCAAGTAATGGTGGCAAAGACAGTTTTAACACGCCTTGCAGAATCTCTTGAATAGGTTCACCGACCGCAAAAGAGATCACCCGAAATTGCTCAAGTGTTTCACCATCGCGATCTAAAAGATCTATCCGCATAGGGAGTTTTGTTGCCTCATCCATCCAAATGATATAGCTGTAGCGTGAGCTGTCACGGGGAACAACTCTAATAACCTGACATGGCCGGTCGGCTACACGGGCGCGACCTAAAGCAATATAGTTATAGTATTTTGACAGTTTTTCAAAATCGGGGAATACAACAGAAGGTAGGGCATCAACAATGTGCTCACCGCTCAACGTGAAAGAATCAAAACCTGGCTCGAAATAACTTATCTCATTGCCACGTTGAATAATCTCAGTTCGCGGGCCATCCATACGCAATAACTGCGCTAGTGTTTTTTTATCTTGGATAGCATGACGATAGCGAAGAGAATCAATCCCTTGCTTATTTACGTTGATGTACGATAGCTCATAGTTGAGCGACTGGCTGGCACTGCTCATTTCTTGCAACATTGCTATCGGCGGGGTATCCGCCGATGCAATTGTTGGCATAAGCAGGCTGCCCGCCATTAAACAGACGGAAAACCAAAGTTGCTTCATTACTGCTGCTGCATTCCTAAGGACTGAGTTCCAGGGACCTGAATAGCGGCTTGTGTCGATGACGTAGGTTCCTGCAGCACACCAGTTTGCGGCAAACGACGTTGCAATTCAAAATCTTGCAACTGAGTCATCATGTTGACACGGCGACGTTGCTCTTGAACCTGATGCTGTTGAGATGTTCCGAAAGAACCATCAGCAGGCACACCAAAACTGACTGGTGATGCTTTACCCATCATCGGCAATGTATTAAATGCAGGTGCTTCTGACTGTAAATTACTGGATGCGGGTTGGTTATATTGCTGAACCCCCACAATTACAGCGAGAGAAACACACGCGGCAACCCCAACCTGAGTAATCTGGCTGGCCCATGGGCGCACTTTTTGCCAGAAAGGCATTTTCTGCCAGACATGAGGTTGTGGCTGAGATTCAGGCACAGCAATAGGAACAAAACGAGCAGGCTCATTTTTAAGTGCCTCTGCGACACGGCTGGCGATATCCAGATGCAAGACTTCACCAACGTCCCCCCGCAGGGTATCACGGATTAAATGATAGCTCTGCCAGCTTTGCTGCAAGGTTTTATCTTTCGATAAAGACCCTATCAGCTCACTATCAAGAGTTTCTCCGTCCATCAGAGCGGAAAGCTTTTCTTTCTGCATGCCAAATACCCTTTATGTGTCCGCTTATCGCTGAATCAGCGGCTGAACTTTGTTATCGATAGCTTCTCTGGCGCGGAAGATACGGGAACGAACAGTACCCACCGGACAGTCCATAATTACAGCTATCTCTTCATAGCTTAGACCATCTAACTCCCTGAGTGTAATCGCCATGCGGAGATCTTCAGGAAGTGACTCTATGGTTTTGAAAACTATCTGCCTCAATTCTTCAGACAACATTAAGTTCTCAGGGTTCGATATTTCTTTCAATGCACCCGCATTTTCGTAATTTTCAGCATCATTTGCATCCACATCACTGGATGGCGGGCGCCGCCCCTGAGCAACTAAATAATTTTTTGCTGTATTAACAGCGATTCGGTACAGCCAAGTATAAAAAGCACTATCGCCACGAAATGACTCGAGTGCGCGATATGCCTTAATAAAAGATTCCTGAACTACATCAGGAACATCGCCTTGAGGCACATATCGGGATACGAGGCTCGCAACCTTATGCTGGTATCTAATTACCAGTAAATTGAACGATTGCTGATCACCTTTCTGGACCCGTTCAACCAGCATCTGATCCGTTAACTGCTCGCTCATCCGAGGTGAACTCTCCCGAAATCTATCCCCACGCTAAAAGTTGTACTGCCAGCCATATCTTTATTTTCCTGAGCAAGCACACGCTTGGAGTTTATAAAAAGTGCAAAGTTCCATGTTGCCAGATTATTTGTCTGAATATTCTTTAGACATCTTATAGCCATAGCTTTTGCTCTGGCAGATAGGCTAACATGAATTTCACTCTTCTTCTGCACACATCATACGATATGCAATCATCATCTGAACACGTTAGCGATGTATTGATCATCGGGAGTGGCGCTGCCGGTTTATCACTGGCTTTACGTCTTGCGCCACATTGTAAAGTAACTGTTCTGAGCAAAGGGCCACTTAATGAAGGTGCCACTTTTTATGCTCAGGGAGGGATTGCTGCCGTTTTTGATGAAACTGACAGCATCAGCTCACATGTCGAAGACACCCTGATTGCCGGGGCCGGGCTTTGCGACAAAGATGCCGTAGAGTTTATCGCCAGTAACGCCCGCTCTTGCGTGCAATGGCTGATTGATCAAGGTGTCCTTTTCGATACCGAAACCAATGCCAGCGGCGAAGAACGTTATCACCTTACCCGTGAGGGTGGCCACAGTCACCGCCGTATACTACATACTGCGGATGCAACAGGTAAAGAAGTAGAGACCACCCTCGTAGGCAAAGCAAGTACTCATCCTAATATTTTAGTTAAAGAGCGCTGCAATGCAGTCGATCTTATCACGTCAAATAAAATTGGTTTGGCGGGAACTAAGCGCGTTGTCGGTGCTTATATCTGGAACCGAGAGCTTGAGAAAGTTGAAACCTTCCGCGCCAAAGCTGTCGTTTTAGCCACAGGCGGAGCCGCTAAAGTCTATCAATATACCACCAACCCGGATATCTCCTCTGGCGATGGTATTGCCATGGCGTGGCGGGCCGGGTGCCGGGTCGCTAATCTGGAATTCAACCAGTTCCATCCGACCTGTCTGTTCCACCCGCAAGCGCGTAACTTTTTGCTGACTGAAGCCTTGCGTGGTGAGGGCGCTTATCTTAAACGCCCTGATGGCACTCGTTTCATGCTCGATTTTGACCCTCGAGGCGAACTCGCTCCTCGCGATATCGTGGCGCGTGCCATAGACCATGAAATGAAACGTCTGGGTGCTGATTGTATGTATCTGGATATCAGTCATAAACCCACTGATTTCGTGATGCAACACTTCCCAATGATCTATGAAAAACTGCTGTCATTGGGCATCGATCTGACCAAAGAAGCCATTCCTATCGTTCCCGCCGCTCATTATACCTGCGGTGGTGTGATGGTAGACCAACATGGCCGTACGGATCTTGATGGGCTATATGCCATTGGCGAAGTCAGCTATACCGGCTTGCACGGTGCAAACCGTATGGCATCCAACTCGTTACTGGAATGTTTAGTCTATGGTTGGTCTGCCGCCGAAGATATTCTGACGCGCTTACCGACTGCCAAATTAGCTAAACATTTACCTGATTGGGATGAAAGCCGTGTTGATAACTCAGATGAACGAGTTGTCATTCAACATAACTGGCATGAATTGCGTCTGTTTATGTGGGACTACGTCGGTATTGTTCGCACGACCAAACGCTTAGAGCGGGCCTTACGCCGGATTAATACCTTGCAGCAGGAAATTGACGAATATTATGCCAATTTCCGCATCTCAAATAATCTGCTGGAATTACGTAATCTGGTGCAGGTCGCGGAGTTAATCGTGCGTTGTGCTATGGACCGTAAAGAGAGCCGAGGGTTGCACTATACCCTTGACTACCCTGAGCAAATTGAGAATCCAAAGCCAACTATTTTGCATCCGTAATGGCTTCTCAGGGCGCGATATCTTTCTAGTTCAGGATTTCGCGCCCTATTCACTCACCTTCGCAGCTTATCTCCACGGCTCTGGCTAGTAGTTTAGATAAAACTCGCTGATGAGCGCACAGAACTCTGGCGAATACACCCCTTCTGATTGGCGCAAGTCTAGATGCTGATATTGAGTCTCTGCCGGTTGGCGCGATAATGTTAGCAGCATGCGGTGTAGCGGCTTACCGGGGCGATCTCTGATATCAACCTGGCAGTGAACAAACCAATCTTGTTGCACTGCAAGACGAGCAAGTTCCTCCCCCAAATCGTGGGGCAAAACCACACAAAAAATACCCTCTTTTGTGATAAGCTTCTCCGCGCAATTAAGTAAGGCGTCATGAGTCAGTGATCCGGTGTAACGTGCGGTATCACGGGCTTCATCGCGGCAAGCCACCGCCGGAGCAAAGTAAGGTGGGTTGCTGACAATCAGGTCATACTGATGAGGATGGCTTTCAGCAAACTGGTGGACATCTTGCGCGTAAATATGAACTCGCTCGGCCCAAGGTGATTGCGCTGCATTGCTGCTTGCTTGCTGTGCGGCCTCGGGTTCCAGTTCTACCCCGTCGATTTCGACCTCTGGGGCGGAGCGCTGGGCAATCATCAGGGCAATAAGCCCACTACCACAGCCAATATCCAGCACTTTGCGGGCTTTTTCTACCGGTGCCCAGGCACCCAGCAGAACACCATCAGTGCCCACTTTCATCGCACAGCGATCATGCGCCACAAAGAACTGCTTAAAAGTGAAACCACCACCACGCAACGCCGGTTTTTTTTTCAATTGTTCGCCCACATTAGTCACCAGAATCTATAACCGGCGTAGCATAGGACAATATGATTGAAGGGAAAAGACATCATTACCGCTTAAACAGGTGAAGAATTCGGCTAACCCGTCTATAATCGGCGCCCCAAGTAGAGGAAGACCATGACTGTAACCAATTTTTCCGAACTCGATCTCGATGAACGCCTGATTGACGCACTGCGCGACAAAGGCTATGAGCGCCCAACTGCCATTCAAGCTGCGGCTATTCCGCCAGCTATGGATGGGCGCGATGTATTGGGTTCGGCACCAACAGGTACGGGCAAAACTGCCGCCTTTTTGCTGCCAGCCTTGCAGCATTTGCTGGATTTCCCACGCAAAAAATCTGGCCCGCCACGTATTCTGATCCTGACGCCAACTCGTGAATTGGCGATGCAGGTTGCGGATCAGGCGCGTGAACTGGCTAAGCATACGCAACTGGATATCGCGACGATTACCGGTGGTGTGGCTTATATGAACCACGCGGAAGTCTTTAGTGAGAATCAAGATATTGTCGTGGCGACCACTGGCCGTTTACTGCAATACATCAAAGAAGAAAACTTTGACTGCCGTGCTGTAGAAACCCTGATTCTGGACGAAGCTGACCGCATGCTGGATATGGGCTTCGCACAGGATATTGAAACCATTGCAGCAGAAACTCGCTGGCGTAAGCAGACATTATTGTTCTCTGCCACGCTGGAAGGTGAAGCTATCCGTGAATTTGCCGAGCGCATTCTGAATGAGCCGGTAGAGCTGGAAGCCGACCCATCGCGCCGCGAACGCAAAAAGATTTTGCAATGGTATTACCGCGCGGACAATATTGAACACAAAACCGCCTTGCTGGTGCATCTGCTCAAGCAACCGGAAGTGCAAAAATCCATTATTTTTGTCCGTACCCGTGAAAAGGTACACCAACTGGTCAGTTGGCTACGTGAAGCCGGAATTAACGCCTGGTTCCTTGAAGGCGAGATGGTCCAGGCCAAACGTACCGAAGCCGTTATACGTTTAAGTGATGGCCGGGTTAACGTCTTGGTGGCGACCGATGTCGCGTCACGCGGTTTGGATATCGATGATATCAGCCACGTATTCAACTTTGATTTGCCGCTGACCGCTGACGTCTATCTGCACCGTATTGGTCGTACAGGCCGTGCGGGGCGTAAAGGTGTCGCTATCTCACTGGTTGAAGCGCATGACCATTTGTTGCTGGGCAAAATTGGCCGTTATCTGAAAGAGCCACTGAAGCCGCGTGTTGTTGATGAGTTACGCCCAACCAGCAAAGCACCAAGCGAAAAAACCACGGGTAAGCCGTCGAAGAAAGTTTTAGCGAAGCGCAAAGAGCTAAAAGAAACCAGTAAAGAGAAAGCAAAGGTTAAGGTTCGTCATCGTGATGCCAAGAATGTTGGCAAACGCCGCCAACCAAAGGATAAACCTGATACCAAATAGTGTTCTGATTCATTCAGTACACCAACAAGAAAAGCCGCTAATAAATAGCGGCTTTTTTATTTATCAGGCAAATTTAAAACTGTTACTGATAAATCTCCGCCAATTTTTTGCCACGAAGCCAAGCATTCAATTGCTGATATTTTTGCTGCATTTCAGCACTTTGCATATTTAATGGCGTCATTGCTAAATACTGCTGGAATGTCGCCCCCTGCTTGTTACGTAGCTCGGGATCGGCACCAGCTTTAAGTAAACGCAATGCCAAATCCGGCGCATTAGTTTTACCCGCCAGATGTAACGGTGTATCCCCCATCCGATCCGCAAGATTGGGATCAACGCCACTAACCAGCAACAAGATCAGTTGGATCTCGCGCCCAGCCATAACCGCAGCAGCCAAGGGCGTAGCTAATGTCACACTGTTGCGGGCATCTGGTCGGGTACGACTTTCCAGTAGAATTTGCATGTAATGTGCATCTTGCACACTAGCAGCAGTATGCCATGCGGTATCACCCTGCAGCCCCGGCTGGAAAGGATCTGCATTCTCTTGCAATAAAGCCGCCAGACTTTCGGGTTGCTGATTGAGAATAGCCCACTGCATCAACGTGACTGATTGCTCGCCTTGCTGTTGTAACAATGCTGGGTTTGCCAATTGATGGATCTGTTGCACATCACCATGAACAATCGCATCAGCGATCGGTATTACCGATGGATCAGTAAAAGCGGTAGTAATATCTGTCATTGCCTGCCCCTCAAAGCTTATTAATGGCATCAAAACACCGTAGATGGCGTAACGCAAATGGCGTTTTACCCTCATAACCAGTGTTGACTCAGGCATACTGCCGCTCCCAAGGTTGTTGTTCACTCATAGAACTGAGCACTTTATCAATACCATGCGCCGCCAGGCTGCGCTCGAGGTGCTTGTGTGGGAGCCAATCACTTATCCCAGAGAGCTTATCGTTATTTGCCAGTGTGATTTTATGACCGATAGCATCAGGAATGAGTGAGGTAGACTCCTGAGTTTCTGTCAGCAAGTCATATTGTTCACTGTAACGCCGCACACCGCCACTTTCAGCCGACTGCCGCGCCTGGGCTGGATCCAAGCCAAGCCGGTTTAAGGTGTGATCCGAAACTCCAGCAGCATTAAATGTCACGGCAAAAGTCCCACTGGCTAATGCCGCAGTGGTTGCCAACCCACCCCCTAGTGAGTGCCCGGTAATCACCATAGCATCACCAAATGCCATCTTGGCCGTTTTCGCCAAAGCAACCGCCTGATTATATTGCACATCTTCATAACCCGTTGCCTGTCGGATATTGCTGAGCCAATCGCGCATATCATTAGTTCCAGCAAAGGATAAAACATACTGCTGGTTATCACTGTAAATCCCCGCCTGAAAACCAGAAGCACTGTCGGATAAACTTACAGGGTCAATCCCGGCACTGAGTAATGCAGCGTCATTCAGGCGAGTAAACCCAGCAATACTGCCAGTTACTGGAGCGTAAACATCTTTAGCGAGCAATGCTAATGAATAGTCTGCTTGCTGTGATCCTTGTCCACTTGATATTGGGGGGTGGCCACTAGCCGCTGCAGCACCTTCGCTGTGGGGTAAATTAAGGCTAGCCAGCATACTGTAATAAAGTTCATTACCTGCCAAAGTGGCTGCGGCGATGTCCACTTTAGGCTTAGCTACTGCGGCGAGCGGCGGGGCATCCTCTTTCTGTACCTGTTCCGATGGTTTTACTTGGCTCATCAATCCTGCTAATGAAACAGGCCCGGCCAAACTGACAGAAACACTCATGCCAACTCCTTGTCGATAGATAATTCCAGTATTGAGTCAGGCTCAATGGCTTATTTATCGACACATCGGATGAGTTCTTAAACAAAATAGGTAAGATTTATTTATATAAATTGAAAGGTGTGATCGCAGTCTAACTTTTAGCTTAGTAAATGACAGATACAAAAAAGGGAGCCAAAGCGGCTCCCTTAACATTTTGAGACTTAATTGTTATGACAAGAATTACAGACTTTCAGTGAAAGTACGAGTAATCACATCACGTTGCTGTTCAGGTGTCAGTGAGTTGAAACGTACGGCATAGCCGGATACACGAATCGTCAACTGAGGATATTTCTCTGGATTCTTAACTGCATCTTCCAAGGTTTCACGGCGCAGAACGTTCACGTTCAAATGCTGACCACCTTCAACGCGCACAGTCGGTTGCAGTTCCAGTGGAACTTCACGATATTCGATCTGGCCTAACTCACTTGCTGGAACGATTTGATCTTCTGCGTAGCCGGATTTAGCGCAAACACAGCGCAATTCAGCTTTTTCATCATCCAACAGCCAGAAAGAGTTCAGCAAGGCTTCATTGTTAGCTTTAGTAATTTGAATACCAGTAATCATTTGGTGCCTCCATAATACGGCTATAAATTCCAAGGAGAAAAACTATCTTGGTTATTTGGTAAAACCATTGTTGTCTTATTGTTCTATATACCAGTCACACTGCCGCGATTCTTTGATTTAAATCAATCTTTTCACCACCACGGCAATCACCTCACTGGCAAATTTATGTTTTATATCAATTTTATCAATCTGTCTTATAGCAATTATTTTTGTAAATTTTCAACATTTTTTACATGAAGTGGTCAAAAAAACATCATCAGAGTCACAGAGTCAGGTTTAACAGTTTCACTCGCCGGATTGAACCGGTAAGCTAACGCACATCAATACTTTACAGAAACAAGGAGAGTGATTATGCCCGCCTCCCTTAGCTGGCACGATGTCATCGGCCAGGAAAAAGAACAGCCATACTTTAAAGATACGCTGGCCTATGTAGCCGCAGAACGCAGTGCTGGCAAAATCATCTATCCGGCACAAAAGGATGTCTTTAATGCATTTCGCCTGACTGAATTAGATCAGGTAAAAGTGGTTATTTTGGGTCAAGACCCATACCACGGCCCTAACCAAGCCCACGGACTATCATTTTCCGTATTACCCGGAGTACCCGCGCCGCCCTCTTTGGTGAATATGTACAAAGAGTTAGCGACCGACATTCCCGGCTTCCAGCGCCCCAACCATGGCTTTTTACAAAGCTGGGCCGAGCAAGGGGTGTTGCTGTTGAATACGGTGCTTACGGTTGAAGCGGGTAACGCGCATTCTCACGCCAATCTTGGCTGGGAGACCTTCACCGATAAAGTTATTGCGGCGCTGAATGAGCATCGTGATGGTGTGATTTTTATGCTGTGGGGGGCTCATGCCCAGAAAAAAGGCCGCATCATTGATGCCCAGCGCCATTTTATTTTGAAAGCTCCACATCCGTCACCACTGTCCGCACACCGCGGTTTTCTTGGCTGTAAGCACTTTTCACAAGCTAACCACCTATTACAACAGCAAGGTTTGCCGCCGATTGACTGGCAACCTAAGCTGCCGGCGTCAGAATAAAGCGCCGTTTACTCAAAAAAATAGATAAAAAAAGGCACCACAAAGGTGCCTTTTTACTGTCAGGACACCTTAAGCTTTCGCTTTAGATACCGCAACCATTGCTGGGCGTAATAGACGACCATTCAATGTATAGCCTTTCTGCATAACCATCATGACCTGATTTGGCTCATGATCAGCAGATTCAAGCATTGTCATCGCCTGATGAACTTCGGGATTAAACGGCACATTAGTGTCACCAACCACCTCAATACCATATTTACCGACTGCATCAAGCAATGATTTTAGGGTCAGCTCGACACCTTCAATCATCGACGTCAACTCAGCATTGCTCTTATCGGCTGTATCCAGCGCACGCTCTAAGTTGTCGATCACTGGCAATAATTCAGCTGAGAATCGTTCCAAAGCAAACTTATGCGCTTTTTCTATATCCAATTCAGTACGACGACGGATATTCTCAACTTCAGCCTTGGCGCGTAGCAAGCTTTCGCGCTCACGCTGTATGGCTGCAGCCAACTGCGCTTCAAGCTCGGCAACACGCGGTTCTACACCTTCACCCGTCTCTTGTGTTGCTTCCACTTGCTGCTCTGCTGCATTTTCCATTTCTTCCGAGACTTGCTCGTTTGGTGTTTTCTGTTCTTTACTACTCATGGATATCTCCGCGTTTTAGCATTAATCTCGCTACTTGGCTTATTATGGGGATCAAAACCGGGGATTCAAGGGAACCGGTCATAATGTGGGGTAAAAGATGCCCCAGTGAGGAAAATCACGGCAATGAATAATAAAAGATTCAATTGTATTGGTATTGTCGGTCACCCACGGCACCCGGCCGCACTTGCCACCCATGAAATGCTCTACCACTGGCTAAATGCCAGAGGCTATGACGTCATGGTCGAACAACAGATTGCCAAAGATCTCAATTTAACCGACGCCGTTACCGGTAGTTTGGCTGATATCGGCCAAAAAGCCGATTTAGCTGTGGTGGTCGGCGGCGATGGCAATATGCTCGGTGCCGCTCGGGTACTTGCCCGTTATGATATCAAAGTCATTGGTGTCAACCGAGGCAATCTCGGCTTTTTGACCGATTTAGACCCGGATAATGCTCAGCAACAACTTTCGGACGTGCTGGAGGGCGAATACCTTAGCGAGCAACGTTTTTTGCTGGAAGCCCAAGTGACACGAACCCATCAGCAAAGTCGTATCAGCACAGCAATCAATGAAGTTGTTTTGCACCCTGGCAAAGTAGCCCATATGATTGAATTCGAAGTGTATATTGATGACCGTTTCGCATTCTCACAACGTTCCGATGGCCTGATCATCGCCACTCCTACCGGTTCTACCGCTTATTCACTTTCCGCGGGTGGCCCAATTTTAACACCAACATTGGATGCCATCGTCTTGGTTCCCATGTTCCCTCATACGCTGACTGCTCGCCCACTGGTTATTAATAGTAGCAGCACCATCCGCTTAAAGTTTTCTCAAATTACCAGCGACCTGGAAATCAGCTGTGACAGCCAAATAGCCCTGCCAATTCAGGAAGGGGAAGAGGTTTTAATCCGCCGCAGTGATTTTCACCTAAATCTTATTCACCCTAAGGACTACAGCTATTTCAATACGTTAAGTACAAAATTGGGTTGGTCAAAAAAATTATTCTAAAAAGTGACTTAGGGACTTTACTGTATATAAAACCAGTCTATACTGTATTCAAATACAGCCATGTGTTTATGTACAGGAGATTTACCATGCTGGCCCAATTAACTATCAGTAATTTTGCTATTGTGCGTGAGTTAGAAATTGATTTTCAACCCGGAATGACGGCAATTACTGGTGAAACGGGGGCGGGTAAATCCATCGCTATAGATGCATTGGGGTTGTGTCTTGGCAGCCGATCAGATGGCAGTATGGTTCGTTTAGGAGCAACTCGTGCCGATATCTGCGCGCGCTTCTCACTGGCAGACACTCCATCAGCTCGCCAGTGGTTAGAAAATAATCATCTTGACGACAGCAATGAATGCCTGCTGCGGCGCGCTATTGGCACCGATGGCCGCTCAAGAGGATTTATTAATGGAACCGCCGTTCCTCTGTCCCAATTACGAGAGCTGGGCCAGCATCTGATTCAAATTCACGGCCAACATGCCCACCAGTTATTGCTAAGACCCGACCATCAGAAGCAACTGTTAGATGCCTATGCAGACCAATCTACTTTGCTCGCTGAAATGAAAGCTGCCTATCAAATCTGGCATCAAAGCTGCCGCGCGCTAGCACTGCATCAGCAACAGTCACTGGAGCGTAATGCTCGCCGTGAACTCCTACAATATCAGTTGAAAGAGCTCAATTCATTTGCCCCACAAGCTGGGGAATATGAACAAATTGATGTTGAGTATAAGCGCCTGGCAAACAGCGGGCAGTTGTTGTCACTCAGCCAACAGGCATTGCAGCTACTATCAGACGATGAGCAGAATAATATTCTCAGTCAACTTTACTCAGCCAAACATCAATTAACTGAACTGGCGGGAATGGACGAGCAATTTAACAATCTGCTGAATATGCTGGAAGAGGCTTCCATCCAAATCAGTGAGGCTAGTGATGAATTGCGCCACTATGCTGAACAATTTGATATGGACCCTAATCGTCTGTTTGAATTGGAACAGCGGTTATCTCGCCAACTAAACTTGGCCCGCAAACATCATGTTGCGCCGGAAGAGCTACCACAGTTCCACCAACAACTGCTGGATGAGCAAGAACAACTCTCACAGCAAGAAAATGATCATGAGCAACTCAGCCATGCGGTCAATACTCACTATCAGCATGGATTAGCCATAGCTAAACGGCTGCATGAAGAACGTCAACATTATGCTAATGAATTGGCGGCACTGATTACCGAAAGCATGCATGAGCTGTCTATGCCACACGGTAAATTTACAATAGAAACTCAATTTGAACCTGAGCACCTCAGTGCTGAAGGGGCAACTCGCATTGAATTCTGTGTGACGACCAACCCGGGTCAGCCATTGCAACCGCTAGCTAAAGTGGCCTCAGGTGGTGAGCTTTCTCGCATCGCATTGGCTATTCAGGTCATTACAGCGCGTAAAATGGACACTCCTGCACTTATCTTTGATGAAGTTGATGTGGGTATCAGTGGACCAACGGCAGCCATAGTGGGCCGCCTATTGCGCCAGCTAGGTGAATCAACTCAAGTTATGTGTGTGACTCACCTTCCACAAGTTGCAGGTTGCGGTCATCAACATTTCTTTGTGAGTAAACAAACTGATGGCACTGAAACCGAAACACATATGCATCGACTGGATAAAAAAGCCCGCTTGCAAGAGTTGGCGCGCCTTCTGGGCGGTAGTGAAGTGACGAAAAACACCTTGGCAAATGCAAAAGAATTGCTCGCAGCGTAGAAAAGATTAACTTTTTTCCTTTCCAGAGGTCATACAGGTGCCCTGTAAAGGTTTCCAACTGCTGCAAGGTCTATTATCATCGTCATCCTACGCCCTAAAGGAATGTGATTACTATGCGCTGTAAAATGCTGACTGCCGCCGCTGTGATGCTTGCAATGCTTACTGCGGGTTGTTCAACGCTGGAGAAGGTGGTCTACCGGCCTGATATTAATCAGGGTAACTATTTATCACCTAATGACGCGTCCAAAATTCATAAGGGTATGACTCAGCAACAAGTGGCATATACCTTAGGCACCCCAATGTTACAGGACCCGTTTGGTACAAAAACCTGGTTCTATGTATTCCGCCAGCAACCTGGCCACGAGAAAGTCACCCAACAAACACTAACGTTGACCTTCGATAGCAGTGGTGTGCTGACTGATATCAAAAATGATCCAACATTAGCAGGAAGTTAATTTATCCGAAGATTGCAGAGCAGATTGAGGAAATGAATGTTAATGATGGTTTTAGGCGCTAAGTCTATTACTGTTTATATCGCCACGTGATGGCGCTCATTTTTCTTCAATAGCAGTCCAGGGCTACAACAAAAAATAAGGCGCAGATTGTGCCTTATTTTTTTGCTTGTTCAGCGCGCTGCCGACGCAATTCCTTGGGATCTGCAATTAATGGACGGTATATTTCAACGCGATCACCATCATTAACTTTATCTCCAAGCTTTACCGGACGGCTGTAAACACCCACTTTATTCTTTGTCAGATCAATATCTGACCGCAATTCAAGCAAACCAGATGCATTGATAGCATCCTCAACTGTACTTCCCGCAGCAAGGGAAACCGTGCGCAAGTATTGGCGTTCAGGTAAGGCATAAACTACCTCAACGCGAATATCAGGCACTGTAAACCTCTTTAGCTCGCTGGGTGAACGCTTGCACCATATTCCCAGCTAATTCTTTGAAGATCTTACCAAAAGCTAACTCAATCAGCTTATTGGTAAATTCAAAATCGAGGTGCAACTCAACTTTACAGGCATCTGCACTCAATGGGGTAAAGTGCCATCCCCCCATCAATTTACGAAACGGCCCATCAACCAGTTGCATATCAATACTCTGGTTATCAGTTAATGTATTGCGTGTTGTGAACGTTTTACTGATCCCGGCCTTAGCAACATCGACGGCGGCCGTCATTTCATTTTCAGTGGCATCAAGAACCCGGCTTCCGGTACAACCAGGTAAAAATTCTGGGTAAGAGCGAACATCATTAACCAGTTGATACATCTGTTCTACGCTAAATGGGACCAACGCAGAGCGGCTAATCTGTGGCATAACATTTCCTGTGAGACATAAAACGCACTGATAATACCATTTATCCACCGCCATACAAAAAATCTGCTAGGCATTCCATGCAACAAATGAGACAAAATGCACTGGCATCCTGCGGTAAAGGATTTCATTCGCCCGCGCATACAGTATAATGATCAACACTATGACAAAGAAAAAAGCATACAAACCCGGTTCCGCAACCATTGCGCAAAATAAACGTGCCCGCCATGAATACTTCATTGAAGAGGAATTCGAAGCGGGTCTTGCATTGCAAGGTTGGGAAGTAAAATCACTGCGTGCGGGCAAAGCTAACATCAGTGACAGCTATGTTATGTTTAAAAACGGTGAGGCATTCTTGTTTGGTGCCACTATTACGCCGTTGAACGTGGCGTCGACTCATGTTGTCTGCGAGCCAATGCGTACTCGTAAACTGCTACTAAACAAGCGCGAATTGGACTCCCTGTTTGGGCGGGTCAATCGTGAAGGTTATACTGTGGTCGCACTCTCCATGTATTGGAAAAATGCATGGACGAAGATTAAAATCGGTGTGGCCAAAGGTAAGAAAGACAACGACAAACGCGATGATATTCGTGATCGCGAGTGGAAGTTGGACAAAGCGCGCATCATGAAGCACGCAAATCGTTAAGTCACTGGCTTAGCAGGACATAGTTCTGTTATACTAGCGAAGTTCTTTGGGGGCTGATTCTGGATTCGACGGGATTCGCGAAACCCAAGGTGCATGCCGAGGTGCGGTGGCCTCGTAAAAAACCGCAAAAAAATAGTCGCAAACGACGAAAACTACGCACTAGCAGCTTAATACCCTGCTTAGAGCCCTCTCTCCCTAGCCTCCGCTCTTAGGACGGGGATCAAGAGAGGTCAAACCTAAAAGAGCTCGTGTGGAAACCTTGCCTGGGGTGGAAGCATTAAAACTAATCAGGATAGTTTGTCAGTAGCGTGTCCATCCGCAGCTGGCCGGCGAATGTAATGATTGGACTAAGCATGTAGTGCCGACGGTGTAGTAATTTCGGACGGGGGTTCAAATCCCCCCAGCTCCACCAAATGTTAAACCGGTTATTACCAGATAAGTCCGGTTAGAGTACAAAAAGCCCGCATCCATCCTAGGTCGCGGGCTTTTTTGTGTCTGTAGTAGTCCGAGCAAGTTGGTTTAGTCGCTATGTAATAAGAAAAGTAATCCAAGCTTAAGAGACATGATTATTCTATAGAAAAGGCCTCTTAAAAGAGGCCCAGAAATTAGGAGATTGCGTCTAATTTATCTATCGTCGGCTAATCAAATATAAATATCTATATTTGATTCCTTTACTTTGTTCTTATCTGTTTTATCGACCATATTGCTGCTCTCTGCTTCCTCTTGCTGTGCCTGACGGCGCAGTAATTCCGCTAATTGCTGCTGTAGCATCGTTAATTGTGTCTGGATGCTTTTCCGCTGGTCTTCAGACATGTTGATGCTATCTTTGAGTTTTTGGGTCACCTCAACGATTTTTGCCATGACATCTTTTATCTGAGATGCCAGAGAGTTACCTGCACTTGCTGTATTTTTACTGCCATTTGTTGCAGCGGCCGATGTTGGCAAGCTTGCATTTATAACCATTGGACCAATCCTTATCACAACGTTAAGTACGCACCATGGTTATCGGCATCAGCAGACATGACATTAATAATGTGGCTGATATTTACTATTTCAGTTGGCGGATGACCCAACCCAAATCAACAATCTAAATACGTTCCCAATCTATAGCCGCGCTGTTCAATAGTCTGTTTTAACGTCGGCGAGGTGAGAATATCTAATTCGGTTAGTCGTGGGTAACAATAGCCACTGGTCATTAGGATTTTATCGACAAACGCCGGATGACACATAACTTCAAGTGAATTAATCCCCTGTTGGTCTGCGTGATCCAGTAGTTGTAAAAATGACGGCTCCGAGAGTTGCTCACCATAAAAACCGGCATCAAACCATTCGGTGCTGAGCGGCTTATTGAGCAAAATCCCCTGCTGTTGTGCTTCGTTGCGGTCAATGCGCAGCGCAACCCCTTTCTCGCGGGCGAAAGACTCAATCAGCGGATAAATCTGCGGCAACATATGAACATGGTGATGGCTGTCGATATGGGTGGGCAAACGGCCAAACACAGCAACAAATTTATCAAACTGCGCCGCCAATTCTTGAGCTATTTCATTTAAATTCAGCTCCCCAGCCTCGGCACGCTGCCACAGCCATTTACCCAATTCCCCGTTGGCATCAACCAAAGAGGGCATGGCCGTTAATGGCTTGCCATAGGTCAGAACAAAATGCATTCCTACCGGTAAGTCAGGATTTTGTTTGCTGAGTTCTGCCGCATGATAAATAGCCGCGCAATTCATCATTGCTGTGGTCGAGGAGACAATACCATTGCGGAATGCTTCAATAATGCCAAAACTTTGGCCTTTGCATAAACCAAAATCGTCAGCATTAACAATAAGTAACTTTTCCATCGAGGATGCCTTATAAGCCTATTCCGGCAGAGAATATTCAGCCAGAACTAATCGGATAATCCCTCTCTGACACAGTTGAATTTCTTGCGGTAATTCCCAGGTGTGAAAGAGGTCAGTTTTTTGAAGTTTTTGATAAATAAGGTGGTATCGCTGTACCCTGCTTCAAAGGCAATGTCGGAAACAAAATAGTTCGTCATTTCAAGCTGGGTTTTAGCAAAGTTGATTCTGATTGCATTGATAATCTGCATCGGGGTTTTTTGGTAATAACGCCGGGTCGCACGGGTTAGATACTCTTGAGTTTTACCGGACAGCTCAATCATATTCACCAGCGCTTTCTCACCAAACATCGACTTATCATGCATTTTGTCGATGCTATTTTTCAGCCACTGTGGAATATCGTCGTTGACGTCACTCTCTTTGTAATGGCTGATGCGGTTAGTGACATAAAATGTCAGCAGCTCAACCAACTCAGCAAGTTCATCTTCCCTAAAGTGCGGTGCAGAAATAGCCGATTCAATATAAGAGAGAAAATCACCTTTTAGGCGATAAGCTTGCGAGGCGACAATAGGCCTTGAGAGCAGATGGGAAAAGTGCTCTTCAAAGAAGCTCTTTCTGATCCCAACGTTTAAAATTCGTGTCGCACCAAAGTCATAGAAACTTTTATGATGAGAACCCATAGGAATAAAAACGAAATCGCCGCGTTCTAAAAACACCCGTTTACCGTTAATTTCCTGATAGCACATACCGGTTAATATCAGGGTATATTCATAATAGTCATGCTGATGTAACCCGGTCGCACTCTCCGTTTTGTTATAAATAAACAGATGGAACTCTTTTCCGTTAAAAAAGTCTTTTTCACGTACTAATCTGACTTCCATCTTATTTACCTTCACTCATTTAAAACAACGAATATTAATGCTGGGGAATCAGTCTATCTTCTGGTGCAATTCGATCAACTCGGCAATTAACTCTCGGGCTAACATTGCGTTCATTAAATGATCCTGCGCATGGACCAAAACTAAAGTGACTCTGGTTTTGCCCTCGCCTTGGTCTGCTTCAATAAGCTTAGTTTGAACCAGATGCGCCTCATTCAGTGCCAGGCGTGATTGTGCCATCAGCTCACTGGCTTGGACAAAGTCGCCCGTTTTGGCATGCTTTAATGCTTTGTAAGCCAAGCTTCGTGCTTGCCCGGCATTAATGATCAGCCCCATAACCACATCTTCCAGCTCATCAGTCGGCTGCACATCATCAACGATTTTATCTAAATCAAACATACTATTGCTCCAATTAATTAAAGCCTTTTTGCCTTGCGACATCCGCAAACCAATAGCCACTTTTCTTTATCACTCGCGACTGATCCGCAATATTCAACCGGACTAATCCATAACGATTTTTATAAGCATTGAGCCAAGACCAGCAATCAATAAAGGTCCACAGATGATAGCCTTTGCAGTTACTGCCCTCTTGCAATGCCTGATGTAACCATTGCAGGTGGTCGCGAATAAATTCAATGCGGTAATCATCGTCAACTCGGCCAGATGGGGTGAGAAATTGCTCTTCCCCCTCAACACCCATGCCATTCTCGGAGATATAACAGGGGATATTGCCATAATTCTGTTTCAGATTGATCAGGATGTCATACAGCCCTTTCTCATAGATTTCCCAGCCGCGGTGGGGGTTAATTTTCCGCCCGGGCATTGAGTAGAAACTAAATAAATCTTCTGGTGTTTTTACCTGATCCCGCGGGGTTGGAATATCTTGCGCCTGAACCCTTCTTGGTTGGTAATAGTTAACCCCTAATAAGTCGATGACGCCAGCGGCAATAAGTTGGCAATCAGCGGATTCAATCTGTGGGAGCAAGTCATGCTCGCGCAGTAGCGCGATAAGCTCCTCGGGATAAACACCTTTAGTCACCGGGTCGAGGAAACTGCGATTAAGCAGTAAATCTGCATAGTTGGCGGCAACCAAGTCTGGTTCACTGTCGGAACGAGGGTATGTGGGAGTAAGGTTCAAAATGATACCAATCTCACCACCTTGCTTCAGTTCCCGGTAGTTTTCCACCGCTTTGGCATGCGCCAGTAGCGTGTGATAGGCCACAGTTACGGCCCGTTTAAAATCAACCACACAAGGGTAATGTAGGTCATTGAGATAACCCGCTTCAACCGGCACAATCGGCTCATTGAAGGTAAACCAGTGTTTTACCCGATCACCAAACAGAGTAAAACAGATTTTGGCATAGCGTGCATAAGCATCAACTACTGCGCGACTTTCCCAGCCTCCCTTCTCTTGCATGCACAGTGGCATATCAAAATGGTAGAGGTTGATAAAGGGCGTGATGCCCTGCGCCAATAAGGAATCAATTACCGCGTTATAGAAGGTGACGGCTTTAGGGTTAAGCTCGCCGTCACCGTTCGGGATCAGCCTCGACCATGAAATCGATGTCCTGAAAGTATTATGTCCCAGCTGTTTTAACAACAGGATATCCTGCTGATAATTATCGTAAAAGCTGGAGGTGTTTTCCGGGCCAATCTGGTCATGAAAACGTTCTGGTGCAATGTCATACCAATAATCGAAGATATTCTTGCTCTTGCCATCCTGCAATGACGCCCCTTCAGATTGGGTTGCAGAAGTGGCACTACCCCACCAGAAATCATCGGGAAATTGATATTTCATTCCAGCCTCCAGCCTTGTACATTCAATAGGGTTACTGATTAAAATTTCAAGCTATCAGCTATCTCTTCTTCGCTTTGAACTTCACGGTCTATCTCGTTCTGTGCTTTGTTAGCAATAATCACAAACGGCAGATAAATCATGGTGGCAACCCCGAGGTTGAACAGACTTAACAGCATCGCAGCAATACTGCCGTTGGTATTAAAGAATGCTCCCAAGCCGACCGGCATGGTCCAAGGTGCAATGTTGGTGATTGGCGGAATAAAACCTGTGTAATACGCGATTGAGGTAATAATTGCCAAGACCGGCTGAACCAAGATAAACGGAATAAAGAACAGCGGGTTCATAATGACTGGCAAGCCGAACAAGATAGGTTCGTTAATCTGGAACACACTCGCTGGCGCACCCAGTTTTGCTACCTGACGATAATCTTCACGGCGGGAGCCGATAAAGATTGCAATAACCAGCCCAAGTGTTGCCCCGGTGCCGCCCAGGAAGATATAGGAGTCAACGAAAGGTTTGGCCCACATATGGAACTCTTTGCCCGCAGCTATTGCCGCTGCAACCGAACCATATTGGGTATAAGTGGCTACGTTTTCCAAGGCAAACGGCATCATGATGCCACTTTCCAGTGCCGATAAGGCCATCGCACCGTGTATGCCGAAGAACCACAACAGTGAAGAGCACATGACATACACCCAACCTACCACACTGCCCATTTTCGACAGCGGCGCTGAAATGGTATCCATGATGATCTGGTGGAAGTTAGTGCCATGCAATCCAAGGGAGTAAGCAATGACGCCCATAATGGAAAGAATGATAAAGCCAGGAATCAGGGCAGAGAACGAGCGGGCAACCGAAGTCGGCACACTGTCTGGCAAGCGGATAACCCAGTTACGCCGCACGATAAAGGCAAAGACCTCTGCCACTACCAAGCCGATGATAATACCCGAGATAATATTCGCGCCACCCAACCAGTTGGCACCAACGGCATAAGCATCGCCAACACTGTAAGGTGTTACGGTCATAAAGGCCGCGATGGCCAACAGAGCCGAAGCCAGCGGATCGACTCTTTTCTCTTCGGCCAAGGCCATACTGATAAAGAATGGCGTCATTAATGACATGATGCCGAGCGTACCGTTATAGACGTTGCCGCCAATTGCTTTAAAACCATTGAGGGTGGTAATGGTATCAGCATCCAAACGGATGCCCATCGAGAAGAAAAACGACCCTTCGCCAAAGCTTAAGAACACGTTATTGATAAGAACGAACATTGCACCCGTCAGGGTTAATGGCATCAGCCGAATAAACCCATTCTTGATAGCATTAATATGTTGCTGTTTGCCAATCTTAATGGCGAAGGGCAATATGACCCTTTCCAGAGAATTAATAAATGCGCTCACAGTGCTCCCCTTATTGTTTTGCTTTTTTTATTGCGGCAACAGCAGCTTTTAATACCCCTAAACCATCGACTTTGCCGTAAAGGATCGAGTCAATCACTTCAACGGGTTTGTTAGGGAACATTTTGGTGACTTCTGGCAACATGTAAGCAATCTGCGGCCCTAATAGGATGACATCGGCTTCTTTACCATGTTGTGCTGCCAGCGCTTCCGGGTAAGCATTGATAACCACTGGCACTTCATACTTCTCTGCTTGTACTTTCATTTTGGAAACCAGTAGCGAGGTCGACATACCGGCTGAGCAAAATAGATAAATTTTTTTCTTTTCCATACCCAACACCTTTTGAGGTTCAAAAGACACAAGTTATTCATATGCCAGTGCAATGGTGAATTCCCTTTATCTGTACTCTATCGTGCCCCTTGCCCAGCTCCATTGTTTCTGGTTGTCGGCAGTATACGGAGTTGACATACAAGCCAGTAATTCGAGCATCACTATAATCGTCTCTAATTGACTTTTCATATTGATGCTCTTCACATTTCTCAGCGATTACAATGTGATGCTCATCGCAAAATGATTATTTTTTTGCTCGGCGAATTAAGTTTAATTCATTTGTATTTCATATGGTTAGTTTTTATTTGCCTATTGATAAGCAACAAAATAAAACAGTAAAAATGAATTGAAACATCTGAAAGGATAAATTAGGGAATCTTATTGGTTTGATAATCGTTTCATCCAAACTTTTCCACTTTTTATCGCAGTTTTTGCTGGCGGCTTTATTCGTGAAGCGAAGTCCATGCCGCTATTTTAACTATCACTGCGTCGCTAATCTGCTGTTCAGCATCACAGGTTTTTGATTCGAAATAGCCGATTTTCTATTAATACTCTAAAGTTAACAGGTGTTTGCACATTTATGGAGTGAGTGATGACGTTATTTGGAAATAGAACACCGACCTATCGCCTGAGCTGGCAATTAGTTAGATTGCTCGTGCTCAGTGTGTTTATCTCGACGCCCGTGTTAGCCGCCCCTTCTCCCACCGTAACAGTCACTGAATTACAAGATGGACTTGATCATCCTTGGTCACTGGCATTCTTGCCTGATAACGGCGGAATTCTCATTACTGAACGCGCCGGGCAATTGCGTTTATGGCAGCCAGGAAAGCCATTATCAGCCCCGTTGCAAGGGGTGCCCGCAGTTTATGCCAAGGGGCAAGGCGGCCTATTCGAAGTGGCCTTATCACCGAAATTTACTCAAGATCGCCGCGTATACCTCAGTTTCGCTGAGGAGGGGAAAGAGGGAAAAGCCGGTACCGCAGTGGGCTATGGCCGCCTTAATCCTCAAGGCACAGCGATTGAAAACTTCAAGGTATTTTTCCGCCAACAGCCCAAATTATCGACGGGCAATCACTTCGGTGGAAAATTGGCCTTTGATGAGCAAGAGCATATTTTTATTACCTTGGGTGAGAATAATCAGCGCCCTACCGCCCAGGATCTGAGCTTACATCAGGGTAAAGCTGTGCGTCTAACCCTTGACGGTAAGGTACCAAAAGATAATCCATTTGCTAATAAGTCTCCCGCAAGGCCAGAGATCTGGTCCTATGGTCATCGTAATCCGCAAGGGTTGGCGCTTAACCCATGGAGTGGAGTGATGTGGTCCAATGAACATGGGCCTAAAGGCGGTGATGAGATTAATATCCTGATAGCCGGGAAAAACTATGGCTGGCCATTGGCTACTCACGGAGTGAACTATTCCGGCCTCGCCATCCCTGAGGCCAAAGGCACTCATGTCGATGGCACCCAACAGCCCGCATACTATTGGGAAAAATCTCCAGGTATCAGTGGCATGGCATTTTATGATGCCGCTCGCTTCCCCAGTTGGCAACATTCGTTGTTTATTGGCGCATTGGCTCAGAAAGAGTTAATTCGCTTGCAACTCGATGACGATAAAGTGATTTCCGAGGAGCGCCTGCTAGGAGATCGCGCTGAACGCATCCGTGACGTGCGCGTCGGGCCCGACGGTTATGTTTACCTGTTAACCGATGAGAGCAACGGTAAACTTCTGAAAGTCGGTCTCGCAACGACCCCATAGTAAGTCTGCTGCTGACAACAAAAAGCCGGAGAAACTTTCCGGCTTTTGCATTACTCCTAATACAGACTCTGTAACCTCAAATTACCGGTCTGATGAAGCTTGCCACAGATTTAGCTGACCGTCGGTAACATGCTGATCAATAGCGGTTAACTCTGCCGCTGTGAATGTAAGATTATTCAGTGCAGCACAATTTTCCTCAAGTTGTTCAGGCCGACTGGCACCAATCAAAACGGACGTCACACGGCTATCTTTCAGTAACCAGCTCAATGCCATTTGTGCCAATGATTGCCCACGCTGTTCAGCTAATTCATTCAACAACTTGATGCTATGCAGATTTGCTGCGGACAGCATGTTTTCTTTCAGCGAGCCGCCGGCTTCTTTTTTCATCCGCGAATCATCCGGGATACCATTGAGGTATTTCCCAGTTAACAACCCTTGCGCCAGTGGTGTGAAGGCAATACACCCCACACCGTGCTTATCCAGGGTATCTAATAGATTCGTCTGCTCAACCCAACGGTTAAGAATATTGTAGGAAGGCTGATGGATCAGTAATGGGATTTTCCACTCTTGCAATAATTCCACCATTTTGGCGGTGCGCTCAGTTGAGTAGGATGAAATGCCGACATACAGTGCTTTGCCGCTTTGCACTGCCTGAGCTAAAGCCGATGCAGTTTCTTCCATTGGCGTGTTTTCATCAACGCGGTGGGAATAGAAGATATCCACATAATCCAGCCCCATACGTTTTAGGCTTTGATCTAAGCTAGCCAGCAGATATTTTCGTGAGCTCCCGGCACCATAAGGGCCAGGCCACATGTTATAACCTGCTTTGGTCGAGATGATTAATTCGTCACGATAAGGCTTAAAGTCGTCTTGCAACAACTTACCAAAATTCTGCTCAGCCGAACCCGGCGGTGGACCATAATTATTGGCTAAATCGAAGTGGGTAATTCCCAGATCAAAAGCTTTGCGCAGTAACGTTCGTTGCGATTCTAATGTATTGTTAAAACTAAAGTTATGCCAAAGCCCAAGCGATAATGCGGGAAGTTGCAAGCCACTTTTTCCACAAAAACGATATTGCATTTGGTTGTAGCGGGAAGGATCTGCGTTGTAAGGCATGATGGCTTCTGTCTCCATTTATCGTATTTTTGAAACGGCATTTCTATTTTAGCGCCATCTTCAGCCCATGAAAGTGATCTCTTCGAACATTTCTAAAATTATTTGTACTACAATTATATCTACTCTGACGAATAGCCATTGAGGGCTTTGTTATGACTGCAATTGACATAATGTGGGTAGGGTTTGGTGGCGGCATCGGTTCACTTTTACGATGGTGGCTAGGACTCGGTGTTGGCAAGATATATAAAGGTAATCTCCCCCTCGGTACTTTTCTCATCAATATTTCAGGAGCGTTTGTTATTGGCTATCTGAGTATTCTTTTCAGTATTGACTGGCGTGATCGTTATGGCGATTTAATGAATGCTGCGGTGTTGACCGGTATTTTAGGTGGCTATACCACCTTTAGTAGCATGCAATTAGATGCGGCAAAACTTGCTACAGCGCGCGGCAGAGCAATGGCTGCCGGATATCTGATTATTTCTGTATTGGTCGGTCTGGCCGCAGCGGCATTCGGTGCCTGGCTGGCTTATTGAGCAGAAACGATTTATTAATCGGAGATAATGATTATGCCGAATCTTATTATTTTAGTTTTTGTTGGTGGCGCTTTTGGTGCCATGTGTCGTGAATTAATCATGATGTCAGTGCCAAGACTGGCCGATGGCTTCCCCATGGATATCTTTGTCGCCAATATTATCGCTGCATTTTTATTAGGGCTGACCACCTCTTGCTTTAAAAACGGTAAAATTAATCAATACGTACACTTAATGGTGGGAACAGGGATAATGGGCGGACTTTCGACATTTTCCAGTTTTGTATTTGGTGCCGTCGAAATGATGAAAACCCCGAGTGAAGTTTTTGTCTCAATCTGCTATTTAGTCGCCAGTCTGATTGTTGGTTTTATTGCTGTCGAATTGGGCTTGATGGTAGGGCCAAAAGAGAAGCCAAAAGCGCCGCAAACCGCGGCTGAATAGCTTTATTCTGGCGAGAAATAGAGATGAAAACACCCTCATAGAGAGGGTGTTTTATACATTGTGACAAGAATACTGATGCGGCTCAGTCAGTATAAAATTAATCTAACTTCTGGCAGTTACCAAAGAACATCTCGGTAATTAGTTCATTATTAATGGTATCGCCATTCAGGGTTCTCACCAGCAACTCACTGCCTAATAATGGCAGAGAGAAGACCATGCTAGGTTCAACCCGTTTAACTTTCTTCATATTCTCGGTTTCATTCACCAATGCCAAGGTTTTGGTAGATTCACCGGCGATTTCTTTAGCAGCCAGAATGGTAAAGGCATTATCGGCATCACTATCACACAGCGCGATAATATATTTTGCTTTGTCGGCCCCGGCTAATTTCAATGTTGCAACTGAAGAAGGGTCGCCCTCGATAATATCCGCATCAGATGGATAATTATGTTGGCTACCTACAGCACACACCACCGTAACTTCATCACCGCGATCTCGCAGACCGTTATACACATTCAGTGCCAGAGAGCTGGTGCCCACGATAATAAAATGATTTTTACGTTCCACGTCAGAAACCCTACCTTTAACTATGCGTTTGATATTATTACTGATCATCGGCCCGGCAATAGAAGAAACTGAAGCAGCAAAGACAGTAATACCGGAAATAATCACCGTAAGCGTAAACATCCGTGCCAACGTGGTATGCGGGATAATATCCCCGAACCCCACCGTAGACATACAAACAATCGCGAAATAGAATGCTGTCGGTAAATCAGTGACTACTGGCGCAAATTCATCGCCCATGTAGAGTGTGCCCAGCATGCTATAAACGATCAGTGAAGCGATACTCACAATAGCAAAAAACGTCCCACTGGCGAGGCTGTGATAATTAAACTTCCGCCAATAAAAGAGCAAGCCGACAATAATCACAATGGAATAAGTCGTCAGTGTATTTTGATCTTTTAGAATAAAGATATTGATAGAAACAATGGTAAATAACAGCAATACGGTGAAAAACCAGGCGATACGGGTTTTCATGGATAAAGCAATAGCCATCAATATCAGTACCAAACCAATCATAAATCTTGGAATTTCAAACAATTCAAGAAAACTCAGCGCCTCCTTCCAAGTACTGAACTCATTTGTTACTCCTGAAAAATGGGCGATAGCCCGGAAAAGTACTGGGCTTAAAACCAGATATCCATTAATTGCTACCAGGATAGCCAGGCAATGTGGTATCGAGAACCTAGATTTAATTTCCTGTAATATTTTCATCAATAGAGTGACTAAAATTGTTATAGGTAAATCAAGTATAGATAAAAACTCAGATAATTCATGGTCAAACTCAGTTATTTTTGATAAAAATCAAATGATAAACTCATCGAATATATAGGGATATTTACACTTATAGTCATCTAATATTAACGTAACGTAATTAAACTGAAAGGTTATAATTATTATCGTAAAAAGATACTGTTTAAAGCTATTTTTACAGCCTGTAAAGTTATGCATACTGAATCATGAGTCAGATAATGAATTTAATTATTGGCATTATATCCACTTATAACTAATAATATATCTGCACTCCAGCAAATAATAATGCCGGAGTCATCATATCTGAGTGATATTTATCACCCTTAGTTTAATTCTGTGGATTTCTAACAGACAAATAAGGAAGTAAGCATGTCCTACAAATCACTTCGTAATATTGCATTGACTGGTTTATTGCTTTCCGCTGCCGCCACTACTTTTGCAGCAACTCCGACAACTACTAGCGCAACGGCTACTACCCCGAGTGATATGACCTGCAAAGAATTCCTGGATCTGAATCCTAAGTCATTTACTCCGGTAGTCTATTGGGTACTAAATGATGATACTCAATATAAGAAAGGCGATTATGTTGATTTTCACGAGACAGACACTATCGTGACACCGAAAGTAGTCGAAGTGTGTAAAAAGTCCCCTGAAAGTAAACTGTCCGAAATGAAACAAGATATTTTAAATTTCGCTAAGAAACATCATATGTAATCTGAAAAATTAGATATGCTGAATAAGGCACTCATTAATGAGTGCCTTATTTTTTGCGATGAAAACTTAACCACTAATACTCAGTTTATCATAACCACGAACATAGTAATTAATGGCGGAAATTAACCAACACAGTATGAACATCCCAATAATCCAGTAACCTATTTCACCTAAATTATCACTGATATTATTAATTGGCGTCCAAATCCCTCCGGTTAAATTAAGTTTGTCTGCAATTAATCCCAAAGCTTCAATACCGCCGATAAAGAAAGCAATGATAACCGAGGCTGCCGTGATAGTAATATTGTAATACAGTTTTCGTACCGGTTTAGAAAAAGCCCAACCATAAGCACCAATCATCACAAAATTATCGAGTGAGTCGATTAAAGCCATGCCAGCAGCAAATAAAATCGGGAAAACCATTATTGACCACAAATTTATGCCGTGACTTGCGCTCGCGGCGGAGAGCCCTAATACACCAATTTCCGTAGCCGTATCAAAACCTAAGCCAAATAAAAAACCAACCGGATACATATGCCAGCTTTTATTGACCATATTAAACACTCGCCTGAAAATACGGGCGAGCAAACCACCATTGTTGGTCACCAGTAGGTCAAGTTCGTCATCTTTATACACATGGCCCGCTTTGACCTGTTTGAACTTTTTATACACTGAAATCAGGATGGTTAAATTCAGAAAGGCAAACAGTAACAAGAATACCGATGAAACCAGGGTGCCGATCAATCCCCCAGTTTCATGGAACCACTCCATATTATTCTTAAATGCCATCGCCGTCGCAGCAATGGCCAATGATGCTAATATCACGATAGTTGAATGACCGAGAGAGAAAAACGTCCCGACCGCAATCGGTGTTTTCCCCTGCTGCATCAGTTTGCGAGTCACGTTATCAATAGCAGCGATATGATCAGCATCTACTGCATGGCGCAAGCCAAAGCTATAAGCCAGAAATGCCATGCCCATCAATACCGCGTTATTATTAAATTCCGTAAAGGCCCAAATCCATGCCAACCCGTTAACTACTAATAAGCCGATCAGCAAATAGATTGCACGCCGTTTAGTTTGCGGATCACCGAAGGCACTACGTTTCTCTATTCCAGTCGTCATATACGTACTCCAGAATAAAACGCTATTGTCTATGTGCTGGCATAACATCTTTATTCGGTACCAGGAATAACCACGAAGCCAGCACAAAAGGCATCGTCAAGGTAGGAATACCGATAGGTGACAATAAGATGTTTAGAGCGCCCTGCACGATCACCGTAAAAATAACGCCGATAATGGTATAAGCCAAAACACGCCAACTGGGTTTATTAAAAGTCGAACCTAACGCGATAGCCGTTAACACGGCACTGAAGGCATAAAGCCCGGTATCAATACTGGCGGGATCGGCACCAAGGAATATGGCGGTGAAGAGTGCCAGTAGTGATCCACCTAGAGCAAACACTGCGGCCCAGAGTGATTCGACAGCCAACCCGATGACAAAAATAATGCCGCCAATCAAACTACTTAATAAGAAGACTTCAGAGATGCCATTAAACATGCTGACGAAAATATTGCCCGCCGCGGGTGCTCCAGCATCTAAAACAAATTCATGCGGCAGCGCTGGTGTCGGCAACCCACTACTATGGAGACCGGCAAAGGCGTAGCTGGCCAGTAATATTATCCAGGTGGTGAGAACAAAAGGTGCAGTTAACGCCGCTACTTTCCAGGTTTTTAAAATATCAGCGATACAAGCCATTACAATCACTGACACGATACTGCCCAAGACAATACAAGCCCAAACAACCGGTGTGGCAACCAAAAATGTAGGTAATGCCGCGCCGACCAGGCACCCGTTATAACCATATAGCCCCGAGCGCCATGATTTACGGTCGCGCATAGTTAGCCCGGTAAATGTTGCAACCACCGTCCCCAGCACACAGCCATAGGCCACCGCCGGATTACCCTCGCCATAAGCGCCGACAAATATCGCAATGAAGAAGAATAGCCCCGTCAGCGGGTTATTCTGGAACATAACCTGAGCACAGCCGCGCAGCGTTGTATCGATAAATTCAATGAAAACATTTGAAGCACTGAGTTGTGCCCAGCCGGTTTGATTGCCCGTTTTCGCATTCATTATTTTACCCTTCTTACTTGAAGCCGCAGCGGTGTTCGCTGCTCTCGTCCCAAGAATCACTTACTGATGTCGCGATGGTTTACTACAACAGTAAGTGATATTAGGTGGCACCTTAGCGCCATAAGAATTTTTCCGGCAATGTAATGCCGAGAATTTCCTCACGCGCTATTTTCCAGAACTGCCGTATTTCAGCCTTAACCCCGGCACTGTCGATACCCAGTGCTTTAAATACAATGCCGCAGTCATTGGGTAAGCGAGTCGCCCCACTGGCAATCCCACCCTTGATATCAAAATGGGCCGGGACTCGCGCCAGAATGCGGTCATGGTGCTCTTTAGGCGTTAATAAAATCACATTGCCAAATGCATCAAATGATTGCATTACGCCAATGGCATCAAGGCTTTCTGACTTCGGTTCCAATACATACTTCTCAACAAACAGCTCTTTACCTGCCGGATTGTGTGCAGCGACTCGCGATGAATAAACATCAAAGCCAAAGCGCTCATCCTCATGATGATATTTACGCCCGGACATCAGCACTTCTGAATAAATCGCTGTCGCCGTAGGATGAATATGAATCGTGGTCTCCGTAATAAAGCGAGAATTACGATGAGGGATGAGTGGGTCCGGCATAAACTCCAGATACCCCCCCTCCTCCACCGTGAAATTCTGTATCTGTGAAGCATAATTCGCATTCATCATGTGAACTTTGGTTGCCGACTGGGTAGTGACATGAGCACAAGCCCCCGCCTCCACCAGCACATCCGTGGCTAGCCGGTCGCCTTGCAAAATACAGCCCGACGTAGAAATCATGGTGACACAAGGTAATTCCGGCATCTCTTCATCCCAGTACAACGCCTTTTGCACCAACGACGGCACGCGTCTTTCCATTTCCGCCAAAATACTGCGATGTTCACGTTTGGCAAATCTCAGTTTGAGGTAGCCGCTTTTCCCTACTGCCCCGCTACGCATTTGCGCCGGTTCGTCCTGATATTTCGCTAATTCCGGCGCGTTAACACCTAATGCGTGAGCACGAACCCGTGAAGGAGTTTCCACGATATTCTGGCTCTGCGATGTCATGCGTGCTCTCCTTGCGGCTGTACGTGGGTAAACAGGAAGTCGCGCATAATCATATCCACCAGCTCTTCAATACCTTGTCCAGTTTTGCAGTTGGTGAGGATATAAGGACGTTCGCCGCGCACCACTTTAGTGTCACTCTCCATCACATCCAGACTGGCACCGACATAAGGGGCGAGGTCAATTTTATTGATGACCAGAATGTCGGCTTGCACCAGACCTGGGCCATTTTTCCGTGGAATTTTTTCACCTTCAGCCACATCAATAACGTAGATATAGAAGTCGGCCAGTGCCGGGCTGAAGGTCAGTGTCAGGTTATCGCCGCCACTTTCAATCATAATCAGGTCGCTTTCAGGGAAGCGCTCTTCCATCTCTTCAACCGCAGCAATATTCATGCTCGGGTCTTCACGCACCGCAGTATGCGGGCAAGCGCCCGTTTCCACCCCAAGGATCTTCTCTTCATCCAGAATACCTTTCAGTGTACGTTTCACCTGTTTGGCATCTTCAGTCGTCACGATGTCATTGGTAATAATCAGTGGCTTAATACCCCGTTTAATCAAAATAGGGGTAATCACTTCAATAATGGCGGTTTTACCTGAACCTACCGGGCCACCAATACCAATACGGGTTATCTTTTTGCGTTTGTCGGTTGAATGGCTATTCACGGGATAATCCTCTTTATTTTAATCTGATGTTGGTCTGTACTCGGTCGGCAGAAAAACCTAGTACTCAGAATTCATTCTGGTTAATTACTAAATAAGCGAACGTGCGCTTTCACATGCACCGCCGCCAAAACATCCACAATAGGGACATAAGAAGACATCTGGTCAATATCGCCAATTTCGGCAATATCACAGAACTTCTCAATATCATGATTTAATTCAAATAAAATATGCTGAGTGTCGAAATGGGTCACGCGCATCAAACGCATAGCCGCACTTAATATCGTCATCGCCACGCCATATTGATGCATCACGACCACTTCCCGCTGCCCAATCCCTTGCGCTGCCATGACCACCGCCTGAGTCACGGGGTAAGTCCCGGCGGTATTGCCACTTTTTATCTGCTCCAGCCACCAGCTAATCAGTGGATGCTCCACCACATGAATGGACATCTCAGCCAATTTTTTCCCCATTCGGGTTGCCATCAAGCGGCTTTCTTCATTTAACTTGCGGTTATTCACCGCCCAATCAGCTCGGATAATGCCGTCACGATCATCGGCGACTACGGCTCGATGAGCAGCAACCACCCCCATACCATCACAGCTCGCGGCCTGCTTTAACGCCGTCAGCACAAAGCCTTTTAGTGTCGGCACGTCATGCACGACACCGGTCTGAATAGCCGATTCCACACCATTGGAAAACGTAAAGGCCCCGACCGGCAGTACGGAATCACCAAATTGCATGATACGAATGAGATCTGATGCATTCATTGCGGTGCCTCCCTGCCGGATCAGTGTTTATGATCGTGGTCGTGATCGCCGTGGCTATGGCTATGACCGTGGTCACTATCATGGCTATGCGAATGGCTATCATGGCTATCATGGCTATGCGAATGCCCATCACCGTGAGAATGAATGCCGTGAATATGTAAACCGGAACCATGTGGTTCATCCAGAGGACTGGCGACATGAACATGGGTGTCGGTGTCTTCTGCGCCGCCAAACAGTAGTCGGGCCTCAGAATTACTGAGCAATGGCAGAATCTCCGCCCCTTTGACAAAACGGAAAGGCAAATGTTGGAAGCCATGAGTTCTCATGACAGAGTCCATCATGGTGGTGGCAACGGTCAGAGGCACATAAACCTCATTATTTTTAGTGACCGCTTTCCAGTGCTGGTTACCCAGCGCGTGTCCAAGCTCAAAACAGGTTTTAATCAGCTCATCCGGTGAACGGCTTTTCAACTCGCTTAAGTCAATCACCATCACATCGCGCAAATTGATTTGTACCACTACCGCGACATTGGTTTTTTCATCCCATGCCAGCACATCACCATCAGCAAGAACAACGTGTCGGTCGAGAGAAATACCGAGATCCAGACCTTGGGTACTGAGTTTACGGCAGCGGCTTTTTTGCGCTTCCCGCTGATCCAAGACCAAAAGATCGAAAGTGGCATCTTTGAGCTTCGCCTGCCAAACCGGATCTTTTTTCACATTGCCAAGAATGTGCTCTATCAAAATCATGTTATTGACTCCTTGCGTCTGTCAGTTGCCCACAGTAATGAAATCCCTTTCTGTGTCATTCATCCCAGCAATTGTTGATCGCCCCATCCAAGAGCCAGATGACAGTTACCATGGGCAAGCTGAATGCTTATATAAACTGGATTTGCGTCCAGACTCATCCATTAGCCAAAGAAGTAGCGCTGGTTCATTGACGCTGTTTCAATTGGCTCACAGGTGGCATGTACGCCATCCACTTTCACCGCAAAGGTTTCTGGGTCCACTTCAATGTGTGGTGTTTGGTCATTACGCACCAAATCATGTTTAGAAATGGTACGGCAGTTTTTAACCGCAATAACCTGACGATCCAGCCCAGCTTTCTCTTTCACACCATCATCAAGTGCAGCCTGAGAAACGAAGGTGACGCAAGTGTCTTGCATAGTTTTGCCCATCGCCCCAAACATTGGACGATAGAACACTGGCTGTGGCGTTGGCAGTGATGCGTTAGGGTCACCCATCGCAGCCCAGTTGATCATGCCGCCTTTGATAACCAGCTTAGGTTTAGCACCGAAGAAGCGCGGATCCCACAGCACCAGGTCGGCCATTTTACCCACTTCGACGGAGCCAATAACATGGCTGACACCTTGTGCGATAGCTGGGTTAATGGTGATTTTTGCCACATAGCGCAGGACGCGGAAGTTATCGTTACCCGCGGCATCTTCTGGCAATTTACCGCGCGATGCTTTCATCGCATTCGCTGTTTGCATCACCCGCAGCCAGTTTTCCCCAACACGCCCCATGGCTTGTGAGTCACTGGAGAACATGGAGATAACCCCCATATCGTGCAGTACGTTTTCTGCCGCAATGGTTTCTGGACGGACGCGGCTTTCAGCGAAGGAGACGTCGGCTGGCACATTCGGGTTAAGGTTATGGCACACCATAATCATGTCGAACAGTTCAGCCTGACTGTTAACACCGTATGGCAGGGTTGGGTTAGTGGAACTTGGTAGCACGTTCGGCTGGCTGGCGACTCGGATGATATCCGGCGCATGACCCCCACCCGCACCTTCGGTATGGAAGGTATGAATAGTGCGGCCTTCAAATGCATCAATGGTATCTTCCACATACCCGCATTCGTTCAAACTGTCGGTATGCACGGAAACCTGAATATCCATTTCATCCGCCATTCGTAGTGAATGGCGCAAGGCGTTGGCAGTCGCGCCCCAGTCTTCGTGGACTTTATAGCCCACAACACCGGCTATCGCCTGTTCTAACAGAGGGCCACGTCCGTAAGAGTTACCTTTACCCAGAATACCCACGTTAACCGGTAAACCTTCGATTGAACGCAGCATCTGGCGGATGTTCCATGGGCCAGGGGTTACGGTTGTGCCGTTAGTGCCATCCGTTGGGCCAATCCCCCCACCGAAGAAGGTGGCAACCCCATTGGAGAGAGCATGATATGCCTGTTGCGGAGAGATCAAATGAATGTGGGTATCAATACCAGCGGCGGTGAGAATCAAATGCTCGCCTGAAATAGCATCGGTACTCACCCCGACCACCATTCCCGGAGTCACACCATCCATCACGCCCGGGTTACCACTTTTACCGATACCGGCAATTTTACCATCACGGATACCCACGTCTGCTTTGATAACCCCGAGGCGGGCATCAACAATAGTGACGTTGGTTATCACTAAATCCAGTACACCGTTGTCGCGGGTCAGATGGTTATTCGCCCCCATCCCGTCACGCAGTGACTTACCGCCACCGTAAACCGACTCTTCACCATATCCACGCAGGTCTTTTTCGATTTCGATAAACAGATTGGTATCACCCAAACGTATTTTATCGCCAGTCGTTGGGCCAAATAGACCCGCGTATTCTTGCCGAGAAATTTGAGGCATCTGTCGCTCCTTTCTTTTTCCGGTGCGTGTAATGGATTACCTAATTACACGTATGCGAATTTCGATGATGTTTCATTGAGATAAGGTGTTATTTAGATGATGACTTGAAACCACGTGCAGCCGCACGGCGGATAGCCTCTAGCTTATCCGGGCGCTCACTATTTGGCACCACACCGTCACCGGTCCAGCCATCGACCAGATTGTTAAAGCCATACAGTGTTTGCTTACCACCGAAAGGAATTAGCGAAACTTCAGTTTCGTCACCGGGTTCAAAACGGATTGCCGTCGTCGAAGAGATATTCAGCCTTTTGCCAAAAGCTGCGGTACGATCAAACTCAAGTGCGCGGTTAACTTCAAAGAAGTGAAAATGAGAACCTATCTGAATGGGTCGGTCACCGGTATTGCGGACCTTCACTTTGGTAACAGGTTTATTCTCATTAAAGGTAATCGGCGCATCAGCTAAAATGCAGCCCCCAAGGGGCGTGTTTTTTTCTGTTGTGCCTTCAGTATTAATGCCTTTAGTGTGGTTAGTGCTAGTGCCTTTCTTTGCGCTCATGCTTTAATCCTCTGCAATATTCAATTCAGGTTTTACTCGCATGCTGCCGTTGCTCTTACCATTAATTATTTAATGGGATCGTGCACCGTGACCAAACGGCTACCGTCAGTAAAAATTGCTTCAACCTGAACATTCGGAATCAGATCAGCTACCCCGTCCATCACATCATCTTTAGTGAGAACTTTGCTGGCTTCTTTCATGACATCTTCTACGGATTTGCCATCTCTGGCCCCTTCCATTGCTGTCACTGTAATAATAGAAACGGCTTCCGGATAATTGAGTTTCAAGCCACGCGCTTTGCGTTTGAACGCCACATCAGACAGCGTGTAGATCATGAGCTTTTCAACTTCTCTTGGGGTGAGCTGCATAAGCCCTCCTGTATCTGGTTAAGAAAGTGAAAGTGAGATTAAGAAAAACAACCTATAAGCCCTATAACTTGTCTATAAAGCGTTATCCCTTGTTATTGCTGATAAAAATAGGCATTGGCCTGTTAATTAGCGTGTTTCAGAATTTAAGTGCATCCTCCTGTATTCCTGCCAGATTCTTCATTCGAATTCTGATTTTACATTTTAATTACCATCAATCTGCTGCCAGATATTTATCCTGTAACCTTTAATGCCGTACAACCGACTGAAAACGACATGCCCCCCATCACATAGCAGATAACTGCAATAGTGGGTAACAACGTTATCCAGTTAGATTTATTTGTATGATGATTTTTCTTGGTAGGTATTTTCTACCGCTTTTAGTTATCGCAAGCAATACTAAAATCGTGCTTGTTAATAATTTTTTACTAAAACAGAAAAGCATTACTGCATTTTTAAGCAGTAATAAATATAGGGATAAACCGATTAATCGTTTGTCTTCTATAGCTAATGTCATAGCTAGCGAGTCCCTTTATTCAAAGCGAGATTTCGGTATGTTTTTTTGTAGCAGAGATGGCTATAAATCAAGGATTTGCTATAAAAAACATCTCTAACCAATATAGACCAAAACCTGAGAAATTCACCACTAATTGCAAATTTAATATAAAGGGTGGATTATTATTTGCATGATTTGTTGTTTTTTAGATTAAAATCAACACGTTAAATAAATTCCTTCCGGGTTTTTATTTACCAAAAATAAAGTACTCTGACTATTTTAACCTAGAACTTTATGCTGTTAAAATGCAAAAATAAAGATGACAAATCTAACAAGGCCTGAGGGTGATTTAACCTCATAAAATGGCTCTCAGCCAGGTTAAAATATCAACACCACATTCTTAATTAAATTTAAATTCACTACTGGCGAATATTTATCAGTGCCTAAATTTATTAATGTAAACTTATCTGTCCGGCATGTTAATTATTATTAACCTTGCACAACGAACATTATTATTATCATTTAAGAGTAATATGATCTTAATCAATATATTTATAATTTCACATTAGCTAAAACCTCTCTTCCCAGCATGTCATTATCACGTTACATTATTATTTCATCGTTAATATTTAATATATTCTCTATTAATACTTATTCAGTATCATCCGGTCTTTATCATGGCCAAACCAAGGTGGGGTTTAATCTGTGGTCTTGGATAAAGCGTCTTTTCGCTCTCTCTTTCGGGTATCCATATCCGTGAGCATACTTTTTCCAATAAAGATTTGTTGTGGCTGAAAATAATTAACCCCAGCGGGCGACGAGCGGACTCTTCGAGTAAAACTTGCCAGACTTGTGCTTGAATATGAGCATCCAACTGCGCGGTCACTTCATCGGCGATTAAATAACGGGTCCGAGGGTCCAGTGCTCGCAATAGAGCAATTCGGGCCAACTCCCCTCCAGAGAGTTCATCGGGCCGACGTTTTAACCAATTAGGATTAACCACCATTCGCTCAAGCCACTGGGCATCTGGCTGCCAGGCATCATGCAAGCTCTCACCGGTGGTTCGGTAAGGATTAAAGCTCTGTTCCGGGTGTTGAGGAACCAATTGGACTGGGCAATACCCTTTTTTCGCCAGCAAACTCCCACCGACTCGAATTTGACCTGACGTCGCCGACTGCCATTGTGCCAGTACTCGCCCTAAAGTCGTTTTACCAAAGCCACTGGGGGCTGAAATACCTAGCCGCTCTCCCGGCGTCAGTGAAAATGAGACTGAATCCCACAGCCGCTTACCACCCTGAACAATGGTCAGATTATCGACACTAAACATACTCTGCCACCTCTGTTAACGACTGCGGCTGGCTAACAAACTGCTGTTCCGGCAACGCCGCCCACAGTGATTGCAGCCATGGGCTGCCACCGTTATTTTTCAATTCATTGGCGCTCAGTGTCTCGTGCAATTCACCTTGGTGTAATACCGCTATTTTATCGGCGAAGCGCGCGGCCAGCGCCAAGTCATGGGTTACCCATAAAATTCCACGTCCTTGCTGACAAAAGGCACGTAAATGAGTCAGTAACTGACAGGCATGTTCTTCATCCAACCATGAGGTGACTTCATCAGCCAAGATATAGCGGGCATTGGTCAATGTGGCGCAGCTAGTGAGTACTCGCTTTGCCATTCCACCAGAGAGTTGACGGGGGAAATCATGCACCAGACCCGGTGCGAGGTTGTAAGTTTGCAGTTGCATGGCGACATCTTCCAGTCGCAGTTTTACCCCACTGAGTTGTGCTGCTCGCGTCATTTGCGAGCCAACTTTAATCAAGGGATTCAGCGCACTCACTCCTTGAGGCACATAGCATAGGGTTTTACCGCGCCGCTCAATTTTATCCTGAGCGCATAAGACTTCCCCATCGAGGATAATCTCGCCGTGACACCGCATGTTATCTGGCAACAAACCTAAGGCACTTTGCAGCAACAGGCTTTTGCCCTCACCACTGCCCCCCACTAGCGCGACCAATTCTCCCGGATTGACCTCCAGCGAAATATGACTCAGCAAAGGGTGCCAAGTTTTTCGCCCTAGCCAGCGATAATGGGCAACATCAATGGCAAAGTTTGAAAATTTCAACATCAGGATATCCTCACCCAGAGTTGTTGCAGCGATCGGGCAAACTGGTCAAATATCAGAACCAAACTCACCAAAATCAGGCCCGGGAAAAATGCCAGCCACCATGCTCCACTGCTCAGATAGCGCAGTGCATCAGCCAATAATATCCCCAACGACGGCTCATGAGGTGACAAGCCAAACCCCAGAAAACTCAGTGCCGCACTGTGTAACACCGCGTGAGGGAACATCAGCAACGTGCCAACAATCCATTGTGGCAGTAATAACGGTAGCAGATGATGACGCCAACGGTAGTAATTACTATTACCTAGCCGATGAGAAAGCATAACGTAGTCGGTTTCACGAATACGCAAGATTTCTGCCCGCAAAATCAAGGCAAGCTTTGGCCAATGGGTTAATGCCACCGCCAGAATCACGCCGTGTTTTCCCCCACCTAACGTGAAGCAAATCAGCACCAATAGCAATAAATGCGGCAATGCCAACATGCTGTCAATCACCCCGCGGATAACATAATCCAGCGTTTTATTGACCGCACTTAAACTCGCGGTGAGCATCGCCAACAAGCCACTGGCAAAAGCAGCAATCAAACCAATTTGCAGGCTAGTGGTCATGCCCTGAAAACAGCGCAGCCACAAATCGCGGCCTAAACTGTCAGTACCAAACCAATAAGACAGAGAGGGAGGTTGGCGACGGGCCATCAAATCCATCGGAATTTCAATAGGATATATTGCGTAGCCGTAGACAATTAAAATGGTTAATAGCGCCAGGGACACGAAGAGTCGGAACAAAGCCAGATTTGGGTTATAAGTCATAATTGCCGTGCTGCCCCCCTATTGAGGCGGTGTAACAGTGCGTTGGCAATGCTGTTACCGCAAAAGACCAAAATGGCGCAAAACATCACAATCCCCATCAATAACGGGATGTCACCGTGTAAACCGGCATCAATGGTGGCCTGCCCTAACCCGGGGTAAGCAAAGACTTTTTCAGCCAATAAAGAGCCCCCCAATAATTCACCCACTGAGGCAAATTGTAAGCACAGTGCAGGAGTTATGGCATGGCGTAAAATATGGAAATTAACCAGTGACCAGCCTTTATCACCCTGTGCCTGAGCATAGCGGATAAACTCACTGTTCATCACTTCGGCCACTCTGGCGCGAGTATGCAGAGCAATATTCCCCACCCCCAATAACCCTAAGGCGAGCATTGGCAAAATGAGGTGATGCAGCTTGTCGCTCCAACTGGCGGTCTCGGCGTTACTCCCGGGGGTCCATGCACAACAAATGGGAGCCCAATTCAGTTTCACGGCAAACAGTGACAGCAGCAATAAGCCAATCCAGAACGTAGGTAATGAAGCCAATAAATATGACAGCGTTGAAATCAGTCGATCCGGCCAGCGATTAAGGTAGCGCCCGGCAGTCAGCCCCAGTAATAGCCCAACAATGCCAGAGAATAACCAGGCCGAAAATAGCAATGCGAACGAGGTAGCAAAACGTTCACCGATAACCTGTGAAACCGGCGCGTTGTACAGCATTGAGTAACCAAAGTCTCCTTGTAAAACTTGGGTAAACCAATGCAGAAAACGCTGCCATAACGGTAAATCCAGCCCCCATCGTGCGGCAATCAGCGGATACTGCTCCGGCGGAACATGCAGTAACTCACTGCCAATATAGGCACGTATTGGGTCAACCGGGGAGAAACTCAGTAGCGTAAAAGTGCCCACTGCGGTGATCAGCAGCAGGCAAATTAAACGCAGGGCAAATAGTGAAACCCCCTTCATTACTGACAGGTCCATTTCCAGCTATCGAGGCTGTTGAGCAGTGACCAGGAACCGTGGATCTCTGGAGCACCCTTGCCCAAGTCAACGCAGCTATTGGCCAGATAAGTGTGTTGGACATTCAATAGCCACGCCCATGCAGCATCGCCACGAATACCCGCGCCGGTGGTGCCATCCCAATCGACTTGTTGCCAGAATGGCACCGCTTGCTCCCACGTTGGGGCATCCAGCGCCTGTTGCAGATGTTTATCCACTACCGGGTTCTTATAGTAGCCAGGATTATAATATTCCACGCCCGCCGCCTTACTGCTGTAGTGATGATACAGCTCCATCGGGTCGAGGCTACCCCAGCCAAATAACGTCGGGTTGGCATGCATATTCCGTTCTACGGTTTCCCAACTGCCGGATTTTAAATCGACATCAATACCAATAGGTTTCAGCATTGAACGTATCGCCTGCGCCAAATCACGCCGAGTGGTATCGCCGCTGGTATACCAAAGGGTGATTTTGGCAGGAATGCCATTTTTCTCTCTGATGCCATTGCTGTTCACTGTCCAACCAGCCTGCTCCAGTATCTGCTTGGCTTTTTCAATATCACCGTCTTTGATGGCAGAATCTGGATTATTCCATGGTAGCCCCTGCACGCCGGTATAGGCCGGAATAGCATGGCCTTCCATGATTTGGTCAGCCAGTAGTTGGCGGTTAATGGCATAGTTGATGGCGCGGCGCACCGCGACATCAGCGGTGACATCGTTACCAATGGGGTAACCCTGCGCATCCTTTTTACCGGCAGGTGTGGTCGGGAACACAATGCCACGGTTTTCCACACTCGGTCTGACCCATAACTTCATGTTATTAACCGGGCCGACTGCCATAGATGGAGGAATACGTACTACGCCTAATTGCCCGCTTTGCGCGGCGGCAAAAGCACTGTCTTCATCAAGGAAAACAAAAATCAGTTTATCGAAATCATTTTTATTGCCCGCATAATACGGGTTCGCTTCCACAATCATTTGTTGACCCGGCTGGAAGCTCACTAAACGATAAGGGCCTGCACCAATAGGTTTTTGTGCATAAGTCTTAGCATCGTATTTATCCGCGGAAACAATACCCAGTGAACCCAATACATTCACAAAGGTGCTTTGTGGCGCTTTCAACTGAATTCGGATATTAAGAGGGTCGATCTCTTTGGCCTTGAGGAAGTTACCCATATCAACTTTACCGCCACTGGCAGCCGCATTGTTGTAGGTAAACACCACATCTTTGGCGGTCAGAGGCGAACTATCAGAGAATTTAAGGTCGGGTTTCAGCGTCAGTAACCAGGTTTTGCCATCGTCACTGGTTTTATACTGGCTCAGTAGAAAACTATTCCAACTGAGATCTTCATTTTGTTTCAATAACGGGCTGTGTAGCAGCAGATAACTCCCATGACTCCACCCTAACATGGGGTCAAAGCCTTCAGTCGGTTCATCACCGATAGCCAGTTGCAATGTGTGAGTTGCGGCACTAACCGGAATAGAAAAAGCACTCAATAAAGCGGCGGTCAATAAGGTATTCCGGAGCCATAAACGTTTAGACATGAATCATCCTTTGATAAATTAGCTAGCGAATATAGATCATTGCCAGTCAGAAAAAGATTCAACAAGCAATTAAGCGTAGCACTAAACAATAATATGGGTAAGAGACTTCCTATTTAGCATTAATGACTGATTTTCTCGCCACTTATAAGAGTTTTAAAGTATTTATGTGACAAATGTCAGCTTTAGATGAGGAAAATCAAAAAAAACCAAGCCAGAAATAAAATTGATAATAAATAATATTGATCTACGTCTATAAATATGACAAAAAACATTCAATTAAAGCTTTGCTGGCAGTTACTATCATGCCGTTCTATAACAAGATTTGCCTATTAGTACCCTGTCATCAAGAGATAGTACCTATAAGTTAGTCGGCTCATTATTTCCGATTTTTATCAAAACGATTCATTAGCCATTAAGTGGTTCAATCGCTATTTTTTTAATCTAAATAATCTGACAGAACATAAGATAATAAAGTAAATTTCAATCAGAGGTTATTATCCACTGATTGAAACTTATCATAATAGAAAGGAAAAGAGAGTGATTCAGTAGACATTCTTGGGCATAGGCATTTTAAATACCCACCCAGGATAGGTTATTTTTTATTCACCACCCAGCATCGAACGTAAAATTGAACCCGCATCACTCGGGGGCAGTTTCAATATTTCACTATACATATCGATTGCCATATCACAGAGTTTCTCTCGATCGACATCAGGGCTAGCTGGGTTTGAGAACATGTGCAAATCATCACCGTATTGTTGTTGCATTTGCTCTATAACTATATTAAGTCTGTTCTCATACTCTTGATTTTTAGGCTTTATTATCTCGCCAGTGGAAGATTCAAACAAACGGTTAACTGAATCAAGATCGCGATCTAACAGCGCCCTAGGTAGAATTTTGGTGGTATTCACACCACCGCTAACTTGCGGGAACAATGCCTTAAAGCAGAGTTTCTCACTGCGATGATTGGCCTGATAATAACGTAGCTCTTCTAAGATGATCTGCATATAATCAATAACGTTTTCATCAGACGCTCGCTGAATTCGCTGCACAGTTAACTCAGCAACCGACTGTTTCATTTCATCGATCAGCTGTTGTTCGGAATGCCCGGCATTCTTCGATTTAATAAAGTTGTCGATCAACTGGGTATAAAAGGTGGGATCTTGCTGTTTGAGGGTTTGGAAAACAGGGTAACTCTCGAGTGACTGCTCTATTTGAGCGCGCTCATTACCACGGAGCCAGCTAGAATTATTATATTGGTAATAAACAATATTCCCTATAACGATGGGGATAATAAACCATAAAATAGCGCTAATCTTACTCAATTTATTTCTATTGCGTAATGCTGTCGTGACAATACCCAGAACTGCCGCTACCCCTCCAGATACCAAGACCTCCGTCCAATTCACAGCCAACCCCTTTATGTTTTATATATTAAAGTTATGAAACTATTTAACAGCAATCTATATTAAAATCTTAATATGCTATGGTGCCATAAGAATAATGGTAATTCACCGCCAATACTTAAGGATTAGCTTTATACGTCATCTCGTAAAAATAAACGCTAAACGGCAACTCATAAAGAGCATGAGTGCTTTCCAGTAGCGGAGGAAGGGTTCGCGATTCGCAGCGTAAATAATCTTCAGTTGGATACTCGCGCTGGCAGTAACCTCGCGGGCTATCAATAAAACTCATCTTTGGCGTGCGTTTAAGCACCAACACTTTCCCCTCATCGGTACCCTGCTGGGGTTCAATGAAAAAGAAACTGAGCTGTGATACGAACGCAGTAATGATAATAGCCACTACGACTACCCACAGATATACAGAACGCATACAGAATTCCTGTCATGACTAAACCGCCATTACTCTACCAGCTAACTCGTAATAAGTGCCAAGAATAATAGCGGATAATCGACAACATAAGGAAAGCGATGCGTTTTATATCACAGTAGAGAAATTCAACTATGGCAACCGCAGCTCACTGCATCATTGCTTTGATCAACTGAACTGTTTTTAGCATAGTTCCGCGGCAACCCCTCATCACGCCAACCAGTCACTCCACCTATCATCTCTTTAACTGCAAAACCGAGTTGGCTCAATTTTATTGCTGCACGGTGAACCCCGTTGCAGTGCGGCCCGGCACAATAAACGACAAATAGTGTCTCTGCCGGGTAATGGGAAAGCAGCGAGGCATCCATTAAACGGTGAGGAATATTAATTGCCCCTGGCACATTCACTGCCACAAATGCCGCCTCATTACGCACATCCACCAAAACAAAATCTACCTTTCCCTGCTGCTGGCTGGTATAGACATCCGAGCAATCAGTTTCATACGCCAAGCGCTGAGAAAAATGTCGCAATACTTGCTCAGGAGAGGCTGATGGGATTTGGCTCACTAAACTGCTCATATGATTGCTCCACTAAATATTATGAAGCATCACTTTAAGAAATAGCGCTAGCCGATTACAGTGGCAGAAATGACAATAAACCACTGAGATACGCCAATGAATCATTCAGCCACTCATTACACTGATCCTACGGTGAAACATGCCCCGGGACTGGTCGCTATATTGGCCTATGATGGCCTGTGTCTGTTTGAGTTTGGTATTGCACAGGAGATATTTGGGCTGGCGCGTCCGGAATTTGATTTCCCTTGGTATCAGTGCCAAGTGGTTGGCGTGGATCAAAACATCTCAACCGCCAATGGCGGCCTCCATATTCAGGTTGATGCCGGTATCGACTTATTGACGCAGGCTAAAACCATTGTCATTCCCGGATGGCGTAGCCCGGAGGCCCTGCCATCACCGGCATTGATTGAGGCATTGCAGCAAGCAGTCGCGCGCGGCACACGTATTATCTCCATCTGTTCAGGTGTTTTTGTTTTAGCAGCGGCGGGGTTATTGCGAGGGAAAAGTGCAACCACACACTGGCGCTATACTGATTATCTGGCACAGCATTACCCCGATATTCATGTCGATGCCAATGTGTTGTATGTCGATGAGGGGCAAGTTATCACTTCGGCGGGTAGCAGTGCCGGTATCGATGCCTGCTTGCATCTGATTACCCGTGATTTTGGCGCTAAAATAGCCAATCAGGTGGCTCGGCGCTTAGTTATGGCCCCACTTCGTCGGGGAGGACAGCAACAATTTATTCCAACGCCAGTGACCAAACAACCCTATCGAGATATGGCAAAATTGATGGAGCAAGTGCGCGAGGATCTCGGAAAAAATTGGACTATCAGCCAGATGGCCGCCGAATTAGCGCTCAGTGAAAGGACATTTTTACGACGCTTTGCTGCTTCTACCGGTCAAACACCTAAAATTTGGTTGCAGCACGAAAGAATGCACAGAGCAAAAGAGTTACTGGAAAGGGATCAGATGAATATTGCAGGAGTTGCTGAATATTGTGGATTTCAGACGGTTGAAGGATTTAGAAATGCATTTCGCCAAACCGTTGGCATCACCCCCGCGGTATATCGGCGACAATTTAAACATCATTAGCAACAGATATTTCATACCAATAAAAATATATTCGAGATCTCAGAAAACAAAAAACCCCGCCTTAGCGAGGTTTTCTGGTTGTTGGCAACTTAATTAAAATCACCAACATTAAATCCAACCAAAATCAGATTTAATTACAGCGAAACATTAATTGCAGTAATGTAAATTACAGTGCAACTACGTTTACAGCTGAAGGGCCTTTCTGGCCTTGCTCGATGCTGAACTCAACGTTCTGACCTTCATCAAGAGTTTTGTAGTCAGTACCCTGGATTGCAGAGAAATGTACGAAAACATCTTTGCTGCCGTCAGCAGGAGAAATAAAACCAAAACCTTTACCAGCATCAAACCATTTTACTAAACCAGTCATTTTAGTAGACATAGAGGTATTTCCTTCATTATTAGTGCCAAATTTTGGCAATTGAGGTCTGCTTATCAAGAGTTACTTATGGGGGCACTAAAGAAGGAAATTCGTCGGAGAAGTGATGTCTAAAAATATCGCTTTAACTAGGAACTACTTTACTTAAATGGCTTACATAAATAGGTCTGTACTACAAACCGATGACGCTATTAACGCATGCTGAGAGGCTAATAGCAAGGCTTATTTATTTTGCACATTAATGAATGATAAAAACAAATCACCCATTAATTATGATAAAACCGAGTGTAGCCTGTCATTCAGTTGGGTTCCGAGCCTTTAATGAAAGACAAATTCTTGCAGATGAGGTTATGCTCAGATTTCGCTATACTGCCACTGAAAATCGGAAGCCGTCATAAAGGAAAAGCAATGACAATGCGTGAACTTGAAGTAAAGTTTCTTAATGCAATGAGTGAGTTGCAATCAACTTTTGAGAAACAGCACCAGACATGGCAGGCCAGCTACACAGCACTGCAACATGAGCTGGAGCAGTCAAAAGCGCGGGAAACTGCATTGCGTGCTAAAAATGACATGCTGCTTAGAAAGCTCAACACCGCGAATACCTTGCCGGAACAACATTCGCTGGTTAGGCAGATCAAAGTATTGGGTGCGCATCTTGATGCATTGGCAAAAGATGCCGCCGCGTTTAATCATCATCTGAATAATCAGCAAAAAAATGGCGATAATTTCAGTGGCGATAATCAGTAAATATTGGGTTGATTTTATCTGTACCGGCGATTCAACAGCCAGATAATTTTACGTTGTCAATTTCACCTTTTATGGCGCAAAGAAACACTACATGACGTGGATAATTATTGCTGTTTTGATCGTAGTTTTTATTGTCGGCTATCGTGTATTGACCTCAGATACCCGCAAAGCTGTAGACACATTGGCTAATTTACTGAAAATAAAGCCAATTTATATCGAGTCAATGCTGCAAGAGATGGGGCAGCGTCAAACTCAAATGTTTATTCGCTCCACCAGCAATGGATATGCCGAAGATGTCAGAAAAGCGGCTTATCTGGTCTTTATTTATCAAACCTTTATCAAAGACCCTTCCGACGAAAATGTGATGCAATGGCGAAATACGCTGATTCGCTCACACATATCCCCGATGTTAACCGCTGAACATACTGAAGCCGCACTGTTCTATTTTGCTGAGCTTGATTTAGATGCTTTTGAATTGGCGCAATTCCGCCGCAATTATAATCTGCAATTTAACCAGGAAGCGGACGCCGTATTGCACTAGTTGATGACATTACGGCGGATCAAATTCATTGCGGCAGGGATAAGAAAACTTACTGGAACATACTGTTCAGGTAGCGCAATAACATTTCCCTTGAGCTAAAACCGTGGGCAATACCGTAGCGATCTTCAGCTTCACCCGCTAAATAGAGCGGAAATTCAACATACTTATCACTGATACGAAGTGTGGCTGTGGGCGTAGCAAACAACAAGCTTTTATCTTTCTGCGCCGGGTGGATAATTAATGCGGTTCTACCCATGCGGGCTTCGCGATTCACATAAACGTAATGCTCCGCTTTCCGATAACCGTAAGCCTGATCAACCGTATAATCTCTCTCAAAGCCGGCATTCTCCAAGACTTTAGCCACTTCATCTGGCCGTAAATACATTTATTTCCCCTCTTTTTAACTCCAATTGAGCGACCTTACCGCAATAAATAAGGGAAACCACGTATTTATTGGCTCAAAGCAACTATTTCGGAATAGTCTACACGCCATCAAGCCGAGCGGCGTTATCCGTGCTCTGCTGTCGCTGCAATAAGCGTAATGTGAGCAACACACCGAAGACGACCATTAATGCGGCGCCCAGATAAATCGCCGGAATACCAAATTGGCCAATGGCCAGCCCCGCCAATGGACCAGTGACGCCCAGCCCTAAGTCTAGGAAAGCAGAATAAGTGCCAAGTGCCGTGCCTTGATTCTGTGGCTCCACTTGCTTAACCGCTTCAACCCCCAAGGCAGGAAACACTAATGAGAAACCCGCCCCGGCCAAGAATGCACCCAATTGGACCATCCAGGTGGCATCCGCGCCCCAAATCAGTAATAAACCGACGATTTCTATCAGAAAGGAAACCAATGTGACTTTTAAGCCACCGTGGCGGTCAATGCTATTGCTGAACAATAGCCGAATGCCAACAAAGGCGGCACCGAATAAGGTCAGAGAAAATGCCGCACCGCCCCACCCTTTGTCGGCATAGAATAAAGTAATAAAGGTGGCAATAACTCCAAAGCCAACAGTACCAAACCCCAAACCCAGCCCATAAAGCCAGATTTTCCCCAACACCGCCCGGAAGGCAATACGTTTGCCGGTGACAACTGAAACCGCCGCTTTACGGCAGGCCAGCACCAGAGCCAAAACCACAGCCAAACAGATAAGCCAGGCAATACCGGCTAATCCCCAGCGCATATTAAGATAAACGCCAAGCGGCGCACCTATCGCCATCGCCCCATAAGTTGCCACGCCATTCCACGAGATCACTCGAGCGGTATGTATCGAGCCCACCACGCCCATGCCCCAAAGGGTAGAACCGGTGCTGGCAAAACTTTCACCAACACCAAGGAAAAGTCGCCCAACCAGCAGCATCAACACACTCAGCAGTGGCTGGCTATCCAACCAAAAAGCCAAACCACAAAATAGCCCGCTGATCCCACAGCAACTCAAACCAAACAGCACCACTTTTTTCGGCCCTAATAAATCGGCATATCGCCCGGCATGTGGGCGACTCACTAAGGTGGCAAAATATTGCGCGCTGATAACCAAACCGGCCAATACTGAACCGTAGCCCAGATGGTTATGAACAAAACCGGGCAGCACTGCCAGTGGTAAGCCGATTGTCAGATAACAAACGAAGGTAAAAATAACAATCGAAAGGATGCGCTTATTGATTTGGCGAGTCGTCAGTAGCGTGATATTAGCCACCACTGGAGCAGGATCAGCAGACATAGGCAATGCTCAAACAAGAAAGAAAGTGTTATTCACCATACCCCGATAAGCTTTCAGGCTGAATCAGATATATATAATTAAATATTATTTGCCTGCTACTTTGTGTCGATTGACCGTTGATGTTCACGCCATTGTGAAGGGGTCATGCCCGTAACCCGCATGAACTCACGATTGAAGTTGGATTTAGTCTGAAACCCTGCGTCCAGCATAATATCGACCACCGGTAATTCAGTTGTCGCCAATAGTTGTGCTGCTTGGTCAATCCGCAACTGATTGACATATTGCGAGACATTTTGCCCAGTTTGCTGATTAATAGCCTGCGACACTTTGCGCGCGGGTACACCAACTTTACGCGCCAATTTAGACAAATTAAGCTGACTGTCCAAATAAAGATTATTTTTCTTTAATGTCAATAAGATAGCAGAAAATAGCTCTTCCAACGCTCCACTATCCGGCTTATTATCTATTCTCCCCGGCTCAGTCGGTGCCTCAGCAATGGATTCCCCACGACGCGCGCTAGTCGCCAGCGTGTAGCACATCGCCAGTGTAATCAATAGATTACTAAAACTGACTATCACTCCGGCCTGATTTCCCGCATATAAAGCATAATCCAGGCTAATAATGATATCCGCCGCCCCTGACCCTATGAGCAACATCGCCATCAGTAACCATAAACGGTAACTGAGCCAACTTTTCTCCACTGAAACCTGCTGCAAACGATCCTCGCCGGGGCGTAAATAAAGCAGCACCGCCAAGCCATACGATACATAGCTAATAATGACGATAGCATCGAGCCACTGTGGTGCTAGCCATACACAAATTAGGGTGCCAATGGGCGCTAAACTGTGTTTCCACCCTTGGTTAATGCCTACATTGCCTTTCGCGGTACTCAATAAAGCTAAATAGGTCAGTGGCGGAATAGTCATGGCGACTATTGGTTGCAGGCCATTGAATAGCGCCAAATGATAACCATAGCGCAAACCAATCAGACCACTTTGCAGCGCGCAAACTAACAATAACAGCAACAGGAATACCCCCTGCCGACCGGTTTTAAGCAAATGATAAAACAGACCAATACAGAGGATTGATAGCAGAAAAGAGACCGGGATTAGCGGCATACCTTTGCCTTAACAAATAGATATCGTGAATAACTGTTTCGCAGTGTAGACAGCCAGATGATTGAAAACAAGCACGTTCAGGGACTGGATCATGATCGAGGTCGCGGCAATATCTTAACCCTCTTAAGGTGGCGAAGAACTCAACCAATCAGAGCGTTATACAATGAAAAATGTTGTTCTGTGTTTATGTTTTTTGCTGTTTTTTCCACTAACCAGTTATGGCTGGCAAACTGCGGCAACCCCAATTTCATTTAATGATATCCAGCGCCATCGTCAGTTAGATACGGTGATTTACTATCCAACGACCGAGCAAGGTAAATCGAGTCTGCTGGGGGAGAATGCCGTGTTTCGGGGTATTTCTGTTTTACCTGATGCGACTCTTGCCAATGGACATTTCCCTTTAATCATTCTCAGTCATGGCAGTGGTGGCAATAATACCAGTTTGGCATGGTTGGCAGATAAGCTGGTACAGCAGGGTATTGTGGTGGTCGCCGCCAACCATCCAGGTAGCACCACCGGTAACTCAATACCCGCGCAATCAGCTCAACTGTGGCTACAAACTGAGGATATCTCTTTTATTATCAGTAAATTGCTGTCCGACTCACATTGGAAAACCGCCTTGGATAACCAACCGATTGGCGTGATCGGCCACTCAAAGGGGGGCTATAGCGCCATAGCCGCATTAGGAGCAACACTGTCACTACCAAGGTTTATTGCCGGTTGCCAGCAACAGCCAGCACAACCTAATTGCCAGTTTTATACTCGGGCGGGGGTGAAACTAGAGCAACTACCAGTAGAAAAATTTGAAGGGAATTATGTGGATAACCGCCTAGGTTTTGCGATTGCGCTGGATCCGGGCATGGTACCTTTTTACCAAAACAGCACTCTGTCTCATTTGACCGCCCCACTGTTGCTTATTAATGCCCACTATTTTATCTCGCCCAAGGCGTCGCTGAATTTGGCTGGTGCTGAATGGGTAAAACAGCTTAATCAACCCAATATTACCGCGATAACCTTAGCCAACAGTGGCCATTTTGATTTCCTGCCAATATGTAAACCCGCGGCGAGCGCTATTTTGGCCGCTGAAGGGGAAAGTTTTATCTGCGCGACGCCGGCCGTTGCAAGAGAGAAACTGCATCAGCAAGCAGCGCAACAGATAATCAAATACCTTCATCAACAACATATTCTGCACTGATATCTGACAAGGAAAACTAAATAAAAGAGTCGGTGAGGAACAGCGCACAGGCAAGTAAGACACCACACAATGTCATCACACTAAAAATGAGTTCAAACAGATAGCGATTGATCATGATGATTAGCCTATAAAAAAAGACACCCGGTATTAACCGGGTGTCTGTCATTGGCTAGACTGTGCGGTGCTCAGTGGCCCGCATTCCGGCGTTATTATGCAGCTGGAGCTGTTGCTGATTTTTTAGCAGCTTTATGGTGTTTTTTAGCTGCTTGTGCTTTTTGAGCTGGCGCTTTTTTCACGTGTTTTTTAGCTGCTTGTGCTTTTTGAACTGGTGCTTTTTTCTCGTGTTTTTTAGCTGCCTGTGCTTTTTGAGCAGGTGCTTTTTTCACATGTTTTTTAGCTGCTTGTGCTTTTTGAGCAGGTGCTTTTTTCACGTGTTTTTTGGCAGCCTGTGCTTTTTGAACAGGTGCTTTTTTCTCGTGTTTTTTAGCTGCTTGTGCTTTTTGTTCTGTGGTTTGTTTAGTTGCTTTATGTTTTTTATGATGAGTTGCTTTAGCCGGTGCAGCTTTTTCTGCAGCAGGAGCAGCAACAGTGCTGGTTGCAGCTGGTGCTGCTGTTGCGGCCGCAGTAGTTTCAGCAGCGAAAGCAACAGAAGACAGACCCATGGTTGCAGCAACGATCAGCGCTAATACTTTTTTCATTTTAAAATCCTCAGAAGTTTGTTTCGCTAAGCCCCCGGTGGGGCCGTTGGAAGAATCATAGAGGAATGAAATTTTCCTTTCCGTGAGTCATTGGTTTCGCTGAGTAACCAAATGTACAAAGTCATAGTGATTGTTATTTACGCTTTCTTATTATGAATACATCCATTTACAATCAGCGTCTCTCGGGCGCGCGTTTTTTGATTCGTAGTGCGCTACGATAAAGAAGTGATTAATGGCTCTCTCTGGAACACCGATATGCTATCAAACCTCAAACTCAACCGAGCGAATATTGCCAGCATCGGTTTCAGCGGCGCCATTTTACTGTCACTACTGTGGGTATTTGCCCGGCATTGGGCTGATTTTGTGCAGTACTGTATTAACTTCCAGATTTATATGCACCGTTATTTAGTGCTGTATCTGCTTAAACAACAAAATAATCAAACTGGCGCTGGATTTATGCTAGCCCTGTTTAGCTTTATCTATGGCTTTTTACACTCAATCGGGCCGGGCCATGGCAAATTTGTTATCACCACCTACCTTGCCACCAGCCGCGAGAAAGTGACCACCAGTCGGCTCATTACTTTTCTCGGCAGCTTGATGCAAGGGCTGGTCGCTATTGTGTTTGTCATTATTCTGGGCGTGATATTCAATTTATCCGTGGGCGAATTAAGCCTTAGCCGTTTTTATGTCGAAAAAGGCAGCGCCCTGTTTATTGTATTATTTGGTCTGGTTCTTATTTTACGGGCCTTGGGTATTAGCCCGCTCAACCTATTTCGCCGCAAACGCCAGGCTGCTATTCATCATATTGGCCAGCCCTTAGCCGCCACTCCCGCACCATTATTGTCCGCAAATCACCCCGCTCATCAACATGATGAAAATTGCGGTTGTGGTCATCGCCATATGCCATCAGCAGAGCAGCTTCAGGGCGGGTGGCAAACCTACTTATGGGTCATTATTTCAATTGGTATTCGCCCGTGCAGTGGTGCCATCATGGTGTTGGTGTTTGCTAATGCAATCGGTATGTTTACTTGGGGAATGATTGCCGTCATGAGTATGGCGCTGGGAACCGCACTGTCGATCATGATAGTGGCAACACTGGTTTATCATGCCCGTGAAAAACTGATTAGCATGAATAGCCAAATACTCAGTGGACAACTCATTCATGCCGCACGTATTGCCATGCTCATTGGTGGGTTGCTATTGATTCTATTCGGTTTGGTACTGTTTAGCTCCGTCATCCCAATCAGTGCAAATGGCGATTTTATTGCCGCTGGCTGCTAAGTCCCTGATTCAGATTACTCCTGAAGCCAATTGACACGCGCTCTGATGGTCTATGCTTAATGTTCATTTAGCAAAATGGAGCGTCAAATGTTCAAGAAATCAGAAAAAGTGGAAAGAGATCTCGATCAGGACGTGACCCTTCTGGCCGATACTCTTGACGATGTCTTGCGCTCATCAGGTGAGAAAACAAAAGAGGAACTCGCCAAGGTGCGCCAAAATGCCGAAGGAGTATTACGCGATGCTCGAGCGCGTTTCAGCGGCTCGACCAGTTTGAAGCAACATGCGCGCGACGTAGCTGGCAATGCCGATAACTACGTGCATGATAAACCATGGCAAGGTGTCGGTATTGGTGCGGCGATAGGTCTCGTGCTGGGTGTGCTGTTAGCACGCCGCTGATATCCATCTGATTACCGATAATCCCTCCTCATTGCTGTGTCTACGGTTGTACTTATAGGGTTGTTTATCGGAGGCCCGGGTGATCTTCGCTCCGGGCCAACACTTATTCTTCCTTAGAGAAAGACCAAATTACCTCGGCTAGCCGTGCCACTAACCGATCAGTTTCAGCGACAGACGTCAGATTAGTAAACCCCATCAACAACCCATTCTGGCTATCAGCCTTTCTGTCCTTAGCGACGTTGGTTTCCAACACCCAATCTGACACTGCTTGAATAGCAAGCCCCTGATTTTGCGCCCGAGCAGCAACATCGCTATCGACAAAGCGCCGGTCCAACTGAGCCAGCAACTGAATCCCTCCCGCCTGTTGCTCAATCACCACAACACCCGCCAACTGGCGCATCAGACTTGCGGCCAGCATTTCGCGGCGCTCAGCATACAAATGGCGCATTCGTTTAAGATGGCGATAAAAGTGCCCCTGATGAATAAATTCCGCCACGCTGGCTTGTATCAGTGGCGGGCTAGCGCAACTGCGCAGTTGGCAACGATGTTTAAAAACGGCCACCAATTCAGGCGGCACCACCAAATAGGCCAATCTCAACGCAGGAAACATCACTTTACTGAATGTTCCGGCATAAAGAACTCGCCCGTGTCTATCCAGACTCTTCAGCGGGGGCAATGGCCGTCCTTGATAACGAAATTCGCTGTCATAGTCGTCCTCAATAATCCACGACTGTTGCTGCTCAGCCCACTCCAGTAGAGCAATGCGCCGCGCTAAACTGAGTGCAACACCCAGTGGGCTTTGGTGTGCAGGAGTGACGATAGCGAAATGGGCCTGTGGGCAGTCGCGGATAGCGGCGGCAACATCCATCCCGTCACTATCGACATTTACCGGATGTGGAATCAGCCCAGCTTCGCGAATTAATTGCTGAGTGGCGGGATAACCGGGATCTTCCAGCCAACCGCGGTCTCCGCGTTTCAGTACAGTATTGACCACCAGATCAAGTAAAGACTGATAACCGGCGCAAATAAATACCTGCTCGGGCTGGCAACTGAATCCTCGAGATAACTGCAAGTAATGGGCTATCGACTCACGTAAAGCCGGTAATCCGGCAGCCGGAGGATGTCCAAGTGCAGCGGCGGTCAGGCCTCGCAACTGTTTGGTCATCATTCTCCCCCACTGCGCCCGAGGGAAAGCATCCAGCGCGGGTAGCCCCAACTGAAATGGCCGCGCCATCACGCGATTGGCCGATAAAGCATTGTTAACCGCTATAGGTTGCTCAGGCTGGTCTACTATATTCAATGGTAATAGAGGAGCATCACGTAATTGAGCTGAAACATAAGTGCCGCCCTGCCCACGACTTTGTAAAAAGCCTTCGGCAATCAACTGAGTATAGGCATTTTCTACGGTTCCTCGCGCCACACCCACTTCGCTGGCCAGCGCCCTGACGGACGGAACTCGCGTATCTGGCGGCAATGTTCCCTGAACAATAGCATCTTTAATTCGTTGATAAATTTGACGATAAATGGGTTCGTTGTGCTGGCGATCCAACTTAAGCAGGCGTGAAAATACCTTCATCATGTCCCACTAAAATAAGTAATTTATGGCCCTATAGTATAGGTCATGGGGTTGCTAAAGTAGCGCCGTACGCTAAATCTCACAGGAACTTATCATGATCGAACAACGTCTTTATTTTTCCGAACTCTCCCCAGTGACTTATAAAGCACTGGTTAATGCTTCTATGTCGCTCGACAAAAGTTCGCTGCCGAAGGCACTGATAGAGCTGATTTTTATGCGAGTATCACAGATCAACGGCTGTGCATTTTGCCTAAACATGCACGGTAAATTCTTGCGTGAGAGCGGTTTTGATGATGCCAAAATGGATACGATTGCCGGTTGGCGACTGAGTCATGCATTCAGTGAAGCGGAACGTGCCGCATTAGAATGGGCAGAAGCGGTGACTAACATCACCACCAGCGGTACCCCGGACAGTACTTTCAATGCCTTAAAAACACATTTTACTGATGCTGAAATTTCCGACTTAACTTTTGCTATCAGCATTATGAATGCATTTAACCGATTAGCCGTTAGTTTGCGTCAGTAAATATTTACCCTCACCGCAATTCACCCCAGAAATATTTTTACCCTGCTTATCATTAGCCAAATCAGCTGCCAGCCCCGTGCTGGCGGCCTCGTCTCTGTCATGTACATAAATCACTCGCAAACAACTACATGTAGTGTGGTTGAATTAAATAAACACTAGATATAGTATTTAATTTATCAATTACGAAAATGAAACCGTAGTTGATAATCAGAGGCAGGTCGCCGAGAGACGTCATATCCAACCGATCTCAAGTTGGAGCGGCAACCAATGAAACCCAAGGAGTTGGGTGAGTGATGGCAGCCAACAACCCTGTGTCTTGCAATATGACAGGGACAACCTGCTAAACCCGCCTTTCCTTAACACAAAAGGTAAATGCGAATCATGAGTATTATTATTTACAGTAAACCTGATTGTGTCCAGTGTAATGCCACTTATCGTGCATTGGATAAACAAGGTATTGCTTATCAGGTGATTGATTTAACTGAAGATTCACAAGCTTTAAATCATGTTAAATCTCTTGGCTATCAGCAGGTTCCGGTCATTGTTGCCGGGGAGGAACATTGGTCCGGCTTTCGCCCTGACAAAATCAGTGCACTGGTTCAGTCCGTCGGTGCCTGATGAGGGTAACCAAATGAATCCGCTGGTGTATTTCTCCAGTTCCTCAGAAAACACACACCGTTTTGTCGGGAAGCTGGAACTCCCGGCAATACGGATTCCCATTGCCGGTGCACGGCAAAAACTACGGATTGAGCAGCCCTATATTTTGCTCGTACCCAGTTATGGTGGGGGCAGCCCGGTCGGTGCCGTGCCCATTCAGGTGATTAGATTCCTGAATGATCCCCATAACCGTTCATTAATTCGCGGTGTAATTGCTGCGGGCAATACTAATTTTGGCGACGCCTACTGTCTGGCGGGGAAGATAGTTTCCCAAAAATGTCAGGTTCCATATCTGTATCGCTTTGAACTACTGGGTACAGCAGAAGATGTGGCAAATGTGCGCAAGGGAGTAACTGAATTTTGGCAACGACAACAGTGAAAATTACCGATCCATCCAGCAGTGAACTTGATTACCACTCACTGAATGCGATGTTGAACCTCTATGATGCCGACGGGCGTATCCAGTTTGATAAAGACCGCCTGGCGGCCCGGCAATATTTCTTACAGCACGTTAATCAAAACACCGTGTTCTTCCATAATTTGCAGGAAAAACTCGATTATCTGGTTGAAGAAGGATATTACGAGAAAGAGGTGCTGGAGCGCTATGACTTCAGCTTTATCAAAAGCTTATTCCAGCAAGCTTACAGCAAAAGATTTCGCTTCCCGACCTTCCTTGGTGCATTTAAGTATTACACCAGCTATACCCTGAAAACCTTTGATGGCAAACGCTATCTGGAACGCTATGAAGATCGCGTTTGCATGGTTGCCTTGACGCTGGCGGCGGGTAACCCGCAAGTTGCCCGGGATTTGGTCGAAGAAATCATCTCTGGTCGCTTCCAACCCGCCACCCCAACCTTCCTCAATTGCGGCAAAAAACAGCGCGGTGAGCTGGTTTCCTGCTTCCTGCTGCGCATTGAAGACAACATGGAGTCAATTGGCCGTTCTATTAACTCGGCGCTGCAACTCTCTAAACGTGGCGGCGGCGTAGCTTTCCTGCTGAGCAATATTCGGGAAGTTGGTGCCCCCATCAAACGGATTGAAAATCAGTCTTCTGGCGTTATTCCTATTATGAAAATGCTGGAAGATGCTTTCTCTTATGCTAATCAGTTGGGCGCTCGTCAGGGGGCTGGAGCGGTATATCTTCACGCCCATCATCCGGATATTTTACGTTTTCTCGATACCAAACGGGAGAATGCCGACGAAAAAATTCGCATTAAAACCCTGTCGCTAGGGGTCGTTATTCCAGACATCACCTTTGAACTGGCAAAGAATAATGAGGAGATGTATTTGTTCTCTCCTTATGATGTCGAGTTGGTTTACGGCGTGCCAATGTCAGAAATCAGCATCAGTGAAAAATACCGCGAAATGGTTGATGACAAACGCATACGTAAAAGCAAAATCAAAGCGCGTGAGTTCTTCCAGATTCTGGCGGAGATCCAGTTTGAATCTGGCTATCCCTATATGATGTTTGAGGATACGGTCAATCGCGCTAATCCGATTAAAGGCCGGATCAACATGAGCAATCTGTGCTCAGAAATCTTGCAGGTTAATTCACCAACTGAATACAACGATGACCTAAGCTATCGCCATATTGGCAAGGATATCTCCTGTAACCTTGGTTCGATGAATATCGCCCACACCATGGATTCACCTGACTTTGGCAAATCAATTGAAACCGCCATTCGTGGGTTGACCGCAGTCTCAGATATGAGCAACATTCGCTCAGTGCCCTCCATTGAAAAAGGTAATCAGGAGTCTCATGCCATTGGCTTGGGGCAGATGAATCTGCACGGTTATCTGGCTCGTGAACGTATTTTTTACGGCTCAGAAGAGGCTCTGGACTTTACCAATATCTATTTTTACAGCGTGGCATATCACGCGATCCGTGCCTCCAATCTATTGGCAATAGAGCGAGGCAGCCACTTTAAAGGCTTCGACGAATCAGATTATGCTTCTGGCCAGTATTTTACTAAGTACGTGGAGCAGAGTTGGCAACCTAAGACCACCAAAGTACAGGCGCTGTTTGCCGAGGCTGGAATTACCATTCCCACTCAACAGGACTGGGCGCAATTGCGCAAGTCGGTGATGGAGCACGGTATTTATAATCAGAACTTGCAGGCGGTACCGCCGACCGGTTCTATCTCATATATCAATCATTCGACATCAAGTATCCACCCGATTGTCTCGCCGATTGAAATTCGCAAAGAAGGCAAAATTGGCCGCGTATATTATCCCGCGCCTTATATGACCAACGAGAATCTTGAATATTACCAAGATGCTTATCAGATAGGCCCAGAGAAAATCATCGATACCTATGCCGAGGCCACTCAGCATGTTGACCAAGGGTTATCACTGACACTGTTTTTCCGCGATACCGCCACGACCCGCGATATCAATAAAGCGCAGATATATGCCTGGAAGAAAGGGATTAAAACTATTTATTACATCCGACTACGTCAAATGGCGCTCGAAGGCACGGAAGTTGAAGGCTGTGTTTCCTGCTCATTGTAATGCGCTGTACTGAATAAACAGAATCGGATTAATAAGGAAATCATCTATGAACGCAGTAAAACTGATAACACCGGTCAGTGCCATTAATTGGAATAAAATTGAAGACGATAAAGATCTGGAAGTCTGGAACCGCCTGACCGCGAACTTTTGGTTGCCGGAAAAAGTCCCGCTCTCGAATGATATTCCCTCTTGGGCCACGCTGACCCCCAATGAGCAGCAACTGACCATTCGGGTTTTTACCGGCCTGACATTGCTGGATACTATTCAAAATACGCTAGGCGCACCGGCACTGATTAAAGATGCCATCACCCCCCATGAGGAAGCGGTTTTTTCGAATATCAGCTTTATGGAGGCAGTCCATGCCCGCTCTTATAGCTCTATATTTTCTACACTTTGCATGACATCTGATGTAGATGATGCCTATCGTTGGAGTGAGGAGAATGGCCCGCTACAAAAGAAAGCCGATATTATCCTGCAGCATTATCATAATGACGATCCACTGAAGAAAAAGATTGCCAGTGTATTCTTGGAATCATTCCTATTCTATTCTGGATTCTATTTACCTATGTATTGGTCAAGCCGAGCAAAATTAACCAACACTGCCGACCTTATTAGGCTGATCATCCGCGATGAGGCGGTACATGGGTATTACATTGGTTATAAATTCCAGAAAGGATTAGAGAAAGTTGATAATAACCGACGTCAGGAAATAAAGAACTTTGCTTTCGATTTGTTGCAGGACTTATATGACAATGAAGTCCGTTATACAGAAGACCTTTATGATAATGTCGGCTGGACTGAGGATGTCAAAAAATTCCTACATTATAATGCCAACAAAGCATTGATGAATTTAGGTTATGAAGCATTGTTCCCGGCAAGTCAGGCGGCAGTTAGCCCGGCCATTTTGGCGGCTTTATCACCAAATGCTGATGAAAACCACGATTTCTTCTCCGGCTCAGGTTCATCTTATGTGATCGGTAAAGCGGTTAATACTGAGGACGAAGACTGGGATTTTTAAGCTTTCTCAGCCCTCTTTTGGCCCCCCGGTTGGTCATTTAAAAAAAGGGTATACCGCACCGATGGGCAGCCGCAGCGGGTTGTCCATTTTTTTCCTATCATTTACCTCCGGTGATACCGCAAAAACACCCCATCAACTCAGCCTCTTTTTCACCATTTCAACCGGCCAATTTCACACCAAGAATCGAAATTATTACTTAGCTACTCATTTGGCCGCAGACCAGAGCCGAAGGGGGATTCGGCCCCCCTAGATTGGTCATTTTGGGCTGATTAATCGCATTTGATTTAGCCATTAATCAGACAAAGATATTTGCTGAATATAATCAATAATAATATTGAGAACACATTAAAGATATATGTGCAATATTTACACCATTCAGTCAATAATTAGACACCGATCACAACTCCAATATTAGACAATACATCCGCGATAAAAAACCACAATATTAACGTAAGTAAATTAACCATTTAAAAAGATATATATTGGGATGAAGACTATTGAAATTTTGATTATAGGAATATTGAGGGTTGTCTCAGATTCTCACTGTGTTAGGGTATATGGCGCTCTATTTTTTCATCAGGATAATATTGATCGAATAAACATAATTTAAAATTGACAGAGGAATACACCAGCTGCATGGCAATTAAACTCGAAGTAAAAAACCTATATAAGATATTTGGTGAGCATCCCGAACGCGCTTTTAAACTGCTTGAATCAGGTAAAAATAAAGAGCAGATATTTGCCAAAACCGGTTTGTCCGTTGGCGTTAAAGATGCCAATCTGGCCATTGAAGAAGGCGAGATATTCGTCATCATGGGGTTATCCGGTTCCGGTAAATCCACCCTGGTACGCCTTCTCAATCGTCTGATAGAACCCACCCGTGGCGAAGTCCTGATCGACGGTGAAGATATTGCCAAGATATCTGATAGTGCTCTGCGCACCGTGCGCCGTAACAAGATCAGTATGGTGTTCCAATCCTTTGCACTAATGCCACATTTGAATGTGCTCGACAACACCGCATTCGGCATGGAGCTCGCGGGCGTCCCGCAGCAAGAACGCCACGAAAAAGCACTGGAAGCATTACGTCAGGTGAGTCTGGAAACTTACGCACAGTCATACCCAGACGAGCTTTCCGGTGGGATGCGCCAGCGTGTTGGGTTGGCCCGAGCAATGGCAAATAACCCCGATATCTTATTGATGGATGAGGCTTTCTCGGCACTCGACCCATTAATCCGCACCGAAATGCAAGATGAATTGGTCAAGTTACAGGCCAAACATCAACGCACCATTGTCTTTATCTCTCATGATCTGGATGAAGCCATGCGGATTGGCGATCGCATCGCCATTATGCAGGGCGGTGAAGTCGTTCAAGTCGGTACACCGGATGAAATACTGAATAATCCGGCCAATGACTATGTCCGCACCTTCTTCCGTGGCGTTGATATCAGTCATGTCTTTAGTGCCAAAGATATTGCGCGCCGTCGCCCGGTATCCTTGATCCGTAAAACCCCGGGTTTCGGCCCTCGTTCAGCGTTAAAACTGCTTCAGGATGAAGACCGCGATTACGGCTATGTGCTGGAGCGCGGGCAGAAGTTTATTGGCGTGGTATCGATAGATTCACTGAAAAAAGCCTTAGCTGAGAACCAACCACTGGATAGTGCCTTGCTGGCCGATCCGGCACCGGTTCCCGCAGATATGCCCCTCAGTGAGCTGATTTCACTGGTTGCGCAGGCACCGTGCGCGGTTCCTGTGGTCGGTGAAGACAACAGTTATATCGGTATTATTTCCAAAGCCATGCTGTTGCAGGCCTTAGATAAGGAGACGCCAAATGAGTGATCAAATCCAGATTGACGATCAAACCGTCAGTAACCCGTGGGCGACGGATGCTGCGGTGTCAGCCGCTCCCGCCACCACGGACACCGCCCCTCAGAGCTTGTTAGCCGCTGCTGACCCTTGGGGAGCTAGCATGGCCGAGGGTAGCCATGCCGCAGGAAGTGCCGGCCATGAGGCTGCCGTTCAGGCCGCACAGAGCCAAGTCGCCAATACTGACTGGCTGAATAGCGCTCCGGCCGCCGCCCCCGAACATTTCAGCTTGATGGACCCCTTCCACCACACTTGGCTGCCACTGGATTCATGGGTCACCCACGGCATTGATTGGGTTGTGCTGCATTTTCGCCCGCTATTTCAGGGCATTCGTGTGCCGGTTGATTTTATTCTCAGCGGCTTCCAACACTTATTGTTGGGCATGCCAGCACCGGTCGCTATCTTAGTTTTCGCCCTGATCGCCTGGCAGTTCTCTACCTTGGGAATGGGGGTTGCAACCTTGGTATCACTGGTGGCTATCGGCGCTATTGGTGCCTGGTCGCAAGCTATGGTGACACTGGCGTTGGTTCTGACCTCACTGTTCTTCTGTATTCTTATCGGGTTACCGCTCGGGATATGGTTAGCACGCAGTAATAATGCCGCTCGTATCATTCGCCCTTTATTGGACGCGATGCAAACCACACCGGCGTTCGTCTATCTGGTGCCTATCGTCATGTTATTTGGTATCGGTAATGTCCCCGGAGTGGTGGTGACGATTATCTTTGCTCTGCCACCTATTGTCCGCCTGACTATTCTGGGCATTAAGCAGGTGCCGGAAGATCTGATTGAAGCCGCAGAATCCTTTGGGGCAAATCCACGCCAAATGCTGTTCAAAGTGCAATTACCCCTGGCGATGCCCACCATCATGGCGGGCGTCAACCAAACCCTGATGTTGGCACTGTCTATGGTGGTTATCGCCTCGATGATTGCCGTTGGTGGTTTAGGCCAGATGGTACTGCGCGGTATTGGTCGGCTCGACATGGGGTTAGCCGCAGTCGGTGGTGTGGGTATCGTGATTCTGGCGATTATCCTTGACCGTCTGACCCAATCATTAGGCCGTGATCGCCGCAGCAAAGGTGTCGGCCGCTGGTATGCCACCGGCCCAATTGGGCTGTTCACTAAACCATTTCGTCACGATAAATAATCTCAATTAATTGAGGTTAATGACAAAGTCGGAAAGAAGACCGAGATACTCGGGTCTAGCACAGCGTGGGGCACTCCGGTGGCTCACGCCACTACGACCCCATCACTGTTCTCTCCCTAAAAATTAGCTTCGTCTGTTATTTGAATGGGTTGTGTTCAACATAAACAATAACTAACAGAATAAGCGTCATTGTCGCAGGCAGTTAGGACCGGAACAGCGCGCAATCACCGCAGTGTACACACAGTACCTGAGGATGATGAACACTGCTCTGGTTCAAAATGATAAGTAAAATAGCTTAATAAAGAGGAAAAACTATGCGCACGACAGGAATCTGGGCTCTGGCCCTCACCACACTGATCAGCACTCAGTTATCCGCAGCAGAGTTACCGGGCAAAGGCATTACGGTCCTGCCTCTGCAAAGTACTATTTCGGAAGAAACCTTCCAGACTTCGCTGGTGAATAAAGCACTGGAAAAGCTCGGTTATGACGTCCAGCCGACCAAAGAAGTGGACTACAATGTTGCCTACTCTTCCATTGCCGCAGGGGATGCCACTTTCCTCGCCGTTAACTGGGAGCCACTGCATAATGACCAATATGCGGCGGCCGGTGGTGATGCCAAATTTTATCGTCAGGGTAACTTCATTGAAGGCTTGGCACAGGGCTATTTGATCGACAAAAAAACCGCCGATAAATACCACATCACCAATATTGAGCAGCTAAAAGATCCGAAAATCGCCAAATTGTTTGATGCCAATAATGATGGCAAAGCCGATCTTACCGGCTGTAACCCCGGCTGGGGCTGTGAAGCACCGATAAATCATCAAATTCAGGCTTATGGTCTGAGCGATACCGTGACCCATAATCAGGGTAACTATGCCGCCATGATTGCCGATACCATCACCCGCTACAAAGAAGGCAAACCTATCCTGTACTACACTTGGACGCCATATTGGGTCAGTGATGTATTAGTACCGGGGCGTGATGTGGTGTGGTTACAGGTGCCGTTCTCATCCTTGCCAGATAAAACTATTGATACCCAGCTTTCTAATGGCGCGAACTATGGTTTCCCACCCAGTGTGATGCACATTGTGGCAAACAAAAAGTGGGCTGAAGCTAACCCTGCCGCAGCAAAACTGTTCTCCATCATGAAATTATCCATTAATGATGTGAATGCTCAGAATATGCGGATGCATGCCGGTGAATCTTCAGATGCCGACATTGAACGCCATGTGAATGGTTGGATTCAAGCTCATCAGGCCACCTTTGATGGTTGGGTGAAAACCGCCGCGGAAGCTGGCAACACCAAAGCGACACAGTAAATTATGTGCAACAGACACCCGCGGGTGTCTGTTTTTTCCTATCGCCGCTGCAATTCTGCAAACGGATGATATTTAACCCAATGCTCGGCAATATCTTGCCGTCGACACACCCAAACCCGCTCGTGCTGCTGGATATAATCCAAAAAGCGCTGCAATGCACGAAAGCGCCCCGGCCGCCCCAATAGACGACAATGCATCCCTACCGACATCATTTTAGGTGTCGATTCCCCTTCGGCATACAACACATCAAAACTGTCTTTTAAATAGGTGTAAAACTGCTCGCTTGAATTAAACCCCTGAGCAGAAGCAAATCGCATGTCATTGGTATCTAAGCAATACGGCACAATCAAGTGGGGGGCGATATTCCCGTCAGCCCGCTGAACTTGCTGCCAAAATGGCAGATCATCGCCATAATAATCACTGTCATAGAGAAAGTTGCCATTCTCCACCACCAGCCGCCGGGTATTTGGGCTATCGCGGCCGGTGTACCAACCGGAGGGAGAGTGACCAAACAGATCCCGCATCACAGCAACCGCCTGCTGCATATGCTGCAATTCTGTTTGTTGATCAATATGTTGATAATGTAACCAGCGCCAACCATGGCACACCACATCATAGTCAGCCGCTTTAATCGCTTCAACAATCAGTGGGTTGCGCGCTAGCGCCATCGCCACACCAAATACGGTCAATGGCAAACCACGGCGAACAAATTCTTGATGGATACGCCAAAAACCGGCTCGGGAACCATATTCGTAAAGTGACTCCATCGACATATGCCGAGCGGCGTAACTATCAGCGCCAATAATATCAGACAAAAATTGCTCAGAGCCGGCATCGCCGTGCAGCACGTTGTTTTCTGCCCCCTCTTCAATATTGAGAACAAACTGCACGGCGATTTTTGCCTGCCCCGGCCAATTGACAACCGGCGGCTGACCACCATAACCGGCTAAGTCTCGCGGGTAGTTTTGGTTGAAATCAGTCTCACTCATGGGCATATCCTGTTATTGGCTAAACATACTAAACATTCCCGATAACGGCTTATCCACCGGGAAAGCCAAATCGCCGTGTTTACTGGTGGCAAGACCTAAGGCCACCAGCGATTCGACCATTTTGACTGCCGCGCTAACACCGTCGATAACCGGAATCCCCAGCTCCTGAGTCAATTGCCGTGCTAAATCAGCCATCCCGCCACAGCCAAGAACAATCGCGCCGCTGCCATCTTGCTGCTTCGCTTGCAGGCACTTCTCCCGCACTTTCTGTTGTGCTAACCCGCTACCATCTTCTAGTGCCAATACCGGCAGATTGATCGCGTGCAAGGCGGCACACTGGTGTTCAAAACCATATTGCTGCAATAAATGGCGGGCGATAATCAAGGTTCTTGGTAAAGTCGTCACGATAGAAAATCGGGTCGCGACCAGTGTCGCCATATGCATGGCGGCTTCTGCAATACCAATCACCGGTGCGCTAGCCAGTTCACGGGCCGCCAATAATCCTGGGTCACCAAAACAGGCGATAATATGGCCATCAACCCCGGCGGCTCGCCCCTGTTTTACCTGCTCCAAAACGCCAATCGCCGCAACCGCCTCATCAAAATGTCCCTCAATCGACGGCACACCTTGTGTGGGACAAACCGCCAGAATTTCCGTGCCCGGTGCCGCAACCTGTACCGCGGCCTGCCCTATAGTTTGAGTCATGGCCAAGCTGGTATTGGGATTGATCACCTGAATGCGTAATGGCCGAGAAGAGGGCAAATGCATGGTTACTCCTGAGCGGATTGATCCGCGCTTATATTGGCAACGTTTATATGAGAAAAAATGCGCCCAAAATCCGGTGTGTGACTATCTCGCTCGATAAAATTCAGGCTGGCGACAATCTCATCAAAGTGTTGCGCCATCCGTGTCGACAAACTGGCGGCATCCCCCTGCTTCAACAGCGCCACCAAATCATGATGATCATGACAGCGGCAACCTTGCTGCCACGGTGCGCCATAAGCCGCAATCACCAGCGAAGAACGTAATGTCAGTTGGGAAACCATTTCAGTCAGCACCCCATTGCCCGCAATAGCTTGTAACTGAAGATGAAAAAGCGCAGATAAACGGATGGCCGCCGCCCCTTGATAATCCTGATGAGCCTGCTGCTCATCACTGAGGATCTGCTCTAGTGCCGTAATATGCAGCGGCTGACAATGAGCTACCACGGCGGGCAAGTTGGCGCACTCCAGCATACGGCGGGTGTTAAATACATCGCGCGCCTCATCAATACCCGGCGTGGTGACTTGTGCACCACGTTTGGGCATTAATGTCACCAATTGCTCCGCCGCAAGGCGTTGCAATACACTGCGGATCCCCGTTCGGCTAATACCAAAAACGTCTGCCAGCGCTACTTCCGGTAATTTACTGCCCGGTAATAACTGATGCTCAACAATGGCTGTTACCAGCGCGTTATAGATATGATCGTCTTGATCATCAGTAAAGTAGGCGATTTTCCGCCCATCCCACGTAATCATTTTTCGCCGCTCCGTATACCGTAAGATAATCAAATCGTATACATAAAATAGATATCTTGTATACAAGAATTCATTTTTGGCCTGATTCCTGCAAATGCTTCTCTCGTGAGGTTCAACAAGCTTTGCATCACATCATCTGAGTGTTGTCTTTTATAGGAGCACGTTCTATGCCAAATAATGCAAGAGTCTCGGGAAACGGCAGTATTAATCCCCACTACAGCCCGAAACTCTGTAATGAGGATCTGGCCCCGACACGTGACCAGAACTGGAGTTGGTATAATATTTTTTCATTCTGGATGTCTGATGTGCACAGCATGGGCGGCTATGTCGTCGCTGCTAGCTTCTTCGCACTCGGCTTATCCAGTTGGCAGGTTTTGTTATGTTTGCTCGCCGGTATCTGCATTGTGCAAATTTGTGCCAATCTGGTGGCTAAACCCAGTCAGATGGCTGGTGTGCCCTATGCGGTTATTTGCCGTCAGGCATTTGGGGTGTTCGGCGCAAATATTCCGGCGGTCATTCGCGGGCTGATTGCTTTTGCCTGGTATGGTATCCAAACCTATCTTGCCGCCAATGCATTGATGTTAGTGATGTTGAAGTTCTTCCCATCACTAATGCCCTTGACGCAAAGTCATTGGCTAGGGTTATCAGCGCTGGGCTGGATTTGCTTCTCTATCATGTGGGTGTTGCAAGCGATGGTATTTTGGCATGGGATGAATGCCATCAAACGCTTTATTGATGTCGCCGGACCGGCGGTATACGTGGTGATGCTCTCATTGGCCGGATGGATTATTTATCAGACGGGCATAAGCAATATCTCCTTCACCTTAGCCAGTAAAACCTTAACCACATCAGAGCAAGGCTGGCAAATGCTGACCGCCACGGCATTGGTGGTGTCTTACTTCTCCGGGCCACTGCTCAACTTTGGCGATTTCTCGCGTTATGGCAAAAGCATGCAAGAAATCCGTCGTGGCAACCGCTGGGGTTTGCCCTTCAACTTCCTGCTGTTCTCCATTGTCACGGTGGTGATTGTCTCCGGCACTCAATCATTGTTTGGTCAAATGATTACTGACCCGATAGAAACCGTCACCCGAGTCGGTAACAGTGTGGCGGTGGCGCTGGGCTTGCTGACCATGATCATCGCCACCATCGGCATTAATATTGTGGCTAACTTTGTTTCGCCCGCTTTCGATTTTTCAAACTGTTCGCCACAAAAAATCAGTTTCCGTACCGGTGGGATGATAGCTGCAGTGGGCTCAGTACTGTTGACGCCGTGGAACCTGTTCCAGTCACCCGAGATTATTCATTACACACTGGATGTATTGGGGGCATTTATCGGGCCATTGTTTGGTATTTTGATTGCTGATTTCTATCTGATAAAACGCAGCCAATTACATGTGGACGACTTATTCAATGCCACGCCATCCGGCCGTTATTGGTATCGGGGTGGCTTTAATCCAAAAGCGATTATGGCTTTGCTCCCTGCGGTTGCCATTGGTCTGGTGATAAGTTTTATCCCCAGCCTGCATCAGGTGGCTAATTTTAGTTGGTTTATTGGCGTGTTACTCGGTGGTGGTTTCTACCGCTATATTGCTCGTCACGAACAAGCCGCTAACCATGCCACGTTGTTTATGCGCACTGAAATGAGTAAAGACTGATTTGGCGGGAACCTGAATGCAACGAAGCCCTGAGTTATTGCTAACTCAGGGCTTCTGAATGTTGGCGGTGCGGACGGGACTCGAACCCGCGACCCCCGGCGTGACAGGCCGGTATTCTAACCGACTGAACTACCGCACCACGCTGCTGTTCCGGTTAAGAACGAGACGGATACTACGTATGGAACGGTATCTCGTCAACACTTTTTCTAGCAAAATAAGCCGTTTGCACAGTTTTTCGACTGGATGTCACTTTATTCTGCGTTGGCGTTCTCTTGTGGCTCCAGCGGCATCCGCCACAAGCAACTGCCGCCCTTTTTCATCACCAAATCCAAACGCGATTCATGGGCCTTCAACTCTTCATCCGCCGCATAAATAATTTTCAATCCCGAGGCTGGACGGGTAATGCGCTGAATATCTTCTGAAGAGTCGTTCTGCGACTGGTCACCTTCCATTGAGAAAGAAAGCGAAGTCTGACCGCCGGTCATCGCTAGATAGACTTCTGCCAGAATTTCGGCATCGAGTAACGCGCCGTGCAGGGTTCGCTTGGTATTGTCTATCTGGTAGCGGTCGCACAGCGCATCGAGGTTATTTCGCTTGCCGGGGAACAGGCGGCGCGCCAGTAACAAGCTATCGGTGATGGTACAGAAGGTTTCCGTTTTCGGAATATCCTGCTGCAACATACGGAATTCATAATCCATAAAGCCGATATCAAACGCCGCGTTATGGATGACTAACTCAGCGCCGCGAATAAACTCGAGAAACTCGGGGGTAATATCCGCAAAGCTGGGCTTATCTGCCAGAAACTCATCACTGATACCATGAACGCCATAGGCCTCTGGATCCACCAGACGATCAGGTTTCACATAGACATGAAAATTTCTGCCGGTCAGGCGGCGGTTGATCACTTCAACCGCACCAATCTCAATAATTCTATGGCCTTCGTAATGAACGCCAAGTTTATTCATACCGGTGGTTTCAGTATCCAGAACAATCTGTCTGGTCGGTGTAACTTGCATATTGCCAGTGCTCATAGCGCTCGTTTATGTCAGACTTAACGTTTAAACAGATAGGATGAGTCTACCAGAGATGACTAAGCAGGTAGAAATTTTCACCGACGGATCTTGCCTTGGCAATCCGGGGCCCGGTGGTTATGGCGCAATTTTGCGTTACAAACAGCATGAAAAAACCTTTAGCGCGGGCTATTTTCTGACCACCAACAACCGCATGGAGTTGATGGCGGCCATTGTTGCGCTGGAAGCCTTAACTTCGCCTTGTGAAGTGACACTCAGCACCGACAGCCAATATGTTCGTCAAGGTATCACTCAGTGGATTCACAATTGGAAAAAACGGGGCTGGAAAACCGCGGATCGCAAACCGGTGCGAAATGTCGATTTATGGCAGCGGCTGGATCTGGCTATCCAAACCCACACCATACAATGGGAATGGGTAAAGGGTCATGCTGGCCATCCAGAGAATGAGCGCTGTGATGAGTTGGCCCGCCAAGGCGCGAATTCACCGACGTTAGAAGATAGCGGCTATAACCCTGACTAATCCTTCGCTTTTAACATTGCAGCGGCTCAGGGTTGGTCACGATAACTTTTAGTTGCGCCCACAGCTCGGCTAGACCACGGCTTGCGCGCACCAAATTTCATCGGGTTGAATGTTAACGGAATGGTGCGCTTGCGGGCAACAATCAGGCTGACGCAACCCAACGCTGGCAAATGGGTGCTGATAAAGCGCCCACCTTCTTTGTGCCACGGCAGCACATGAAAGCGCGATAAATACAAAACCTCATAATTCAATAAACTTAGCCAATCTAACAAACGCATCTGGGTAAACATTCGGCTGACGTGGGGCTGTCGTTGACGAAGTAATGGCACCAACTTCCCTGCGCCTAATAAACTCAATGGGTTAAAGTTACTGATAACCAGCCAGCCATCATCAATCAGGACGCGATCCACCTCACGTAAAATGCGGTGCGGGTCAGAAGCGTAGGCTAAAGTATGAGATAACAAACACGCATCTACTGACTTTTCAGCGAAAGGCAATTGGTAGGGGCTGGCAAGCACTTGCATATTTTTGCCCTGCTCGCCCACATTAACCTGATGGGAAATCGCACATTTATCACTAGCAATTTCCGCACTTAAATGGCCTATTTTCAATAAGTGGAAACCAAAGAATTTCGGCCACCAAGGCTGCAATTGCTGCTCAATCGCTGCGCGATAATACTCACCCCAAGGTAACTCAGCCCAGGATGCGGGCGCATCTATCTTTTGGTGTGTCTGTGCTGGTTTCATGTTTTATTATCTTCTTTCAAGCTATTAGAGTAGAGGTATCAAATGAATCTTATCAGCATTCCTGCATTTCAAGACAATTACATTTGGCTATTAGCGGACACACAAAAACATTGCGTTATTGTTGACCCTGGTGAAGCGGCCCCGGTATTAGCCATGCTGAGCCAAGGTGACTATCTTCCCCAAGCCATATTGCTGACTCACCACCATAATGATCACGTCGGCGGTGTCGCTGATTTGCGCCGCCATTACCCCGATATTCCCGTCTATGGCCCGCAAGAAACTGCGAATAAAGGAGCGACAATTATCGTAAATGGGGGTGATGACCTGACAATTGGTGGTCAAAATTACCACGTTATTGCCGTTCCTGGGCACACACTTGGACATATTGCATACTACAGCAAACCTTATCTTTTCTGTGGCGATACGCTGTTCTCCGCCGGTTGCGGCAGGCTATTTGAAGGTACGCCAGCGCAAATGTACTCGTCTATTCAACAGCTCGCGCAACTCCCTGACGAAACCTTAATTTGCAGCGCGCATGAATACACTCTCGCAAATCTTAAGTTTGCCCGTTTTATTCTGCCCTCAGACCACGACATTGCTACATATCAACAACAAATCATGCAATTACGGGCGAAAAACCTACCTAGCCTACCGGTAAAATTGCAAATTGAGCGTAAAATTAATGTTTTTTTACGTTGCAATGACGTTGATTTACAAAGAAAAATAGGCGTAATGTCACCACCAGAGTCACTTGTCTCAGTTTTTTCCGAATTACGCGCCCAGAAAGACCGCTTCTGAGCTTTTAGTTGTGTTTTTTGTCGAAGCAAAGTATGATTGCTCGTCTTTTAAGCAACTACATTGACACACACATGAAGACCAAAGCGATATTTCTCGCCTCAGTCTTGCTTGTTGGGTGCCAGTCGTCCAAGGTGGGCGTACAGGCTCCTGTACAGCATGCACAGAGTTTGTCTTCGGCAGGTCAAGAGAGTGAAGCAGGAGAGTACACAAATAGCGCCCGAGTGGGCTCCGCGCGATGGCTTGATAGTGAAAGTGGCCTCGCGCAGCAAGATTTGTGGAACTTCATTAGCGACGAGCTGAAGATGAAGGTTCCGGAGAATTCCCGGATCCGTGAACAGAAGCAAAAATACTTAAAAAATAAGAGCTATCTCCACGATGTAACATTACGGGCAGAGCCGTACATGTACCTGATAGTCGAGCAGATTAAGAAACGTAAGATGCCGATGGAACTGGTACTGCTACCCATAGTGGAGAGCGCTTTTGACCCACACGCGACATCATCCGCCAACGCCGCAGGGCTGTGGCAGATAGTGCCAAGTACCGGTCGAAATTATGGCTTAAAACAAAACCAATGGTATGACGGCCGCAGAGATGTGGTTGCTTCAACCAAAGCAGCGCTTGATATGATGGAGCGCCTGAACAAGATGTTTGACGGTGACTGGTTGTTAACAGTCGCTGCGTATAACAGCGGTGAAGGCAGAGTCATGCAGGCGTTGAAAGCCAATAAGGCTAAGGGTAAACCGACGAACTTTTGGGCATTGTCGCTTCCTCGTGAAACGTCAATTTATGTACCAAAAATGCTGGCCTTGGGTGATTTAATCAAGAACAGCAAAAAGTACGGTATAAACTTACCTGAAACCGACAAAGACCGTGCATTAGCGCGTGTTGATGTTGGTCAGCAGATACAGCTAACTCAGGCGGCTGAGATGGCGGGGATGTCACTTACTAAGTTGAAATCCTTTAATTCTGGGTATAAGCGCAATGTAACGGCACCTGATGGACATGGTCCTCGTTATATTATGTTGCCAAAAGCCCATGCTGAGCAGCTTAAAGATTCATTGGCAGATACCGATATTGCCGCAGTTCAACCAACCAAGTTGGCACAGAACAGCGCAACATCAGCATCAAGTTCGCAGTATAAAGTTCGCCCCGGCGATACCTTATCTACGATTGCCAAGCGGTTGAATATCAAGACCAGCGATTTGCAGAGTTGGAACAACTTACGTGCCTCGAGCACCTTAAAAGTTGGGCAAACCCTGCAACTGGCAAGCAATACAGCCAGCAACAGCATCACCTATCAGGTTCGTAAAGGTGATTCATTTGCCAGTATTGCCAAGCGTCACGGTGTAAACACCGACGATGTGATGCGATGGAATTCGGTAATCAGCAAAGCAAATAAATTAGTACCCGGTTTGAAATTGACGTTGTTTGTTAACAACAAATCGACTCCGGATGCCTAACATTAGAATCGGTATAAAGCTGTAAAAAAGCACCCTTCGGGGTGCTTTTTTTATGGCTGGAATTCGACTAACAGCGGATTGTGATCAGAAGCGCGGGTGACTAATACCGAGGCATCGGCAAGGGTGAGACCACGATAAAACACAAAGTCCAGGGGGCGGCCAAAGGCTCGGCTACGATTATCAGCCTGGAACTCAACTTCGGCCAACCCGGCACTTTGGGCAAAGCGCTGCAAAGCATTAACCCGCTGACGACTCCAGGCATTGAAATCCCCCGCCAGAATAACCGGGCCTCGGTGCATGGCAATCTGCTCACCAATAGGTTCTAACTGTTTACTGTAAACATCGACACCAAGACTGAAATTAACGGCATGAATATTCACTACCATCAATAAACGGCCATCATGAATAGGGTAAACAGTGATTAATGCCGATTTAGACAAGCGCAACAGTGGCTCGCGCTCGCGCAGCGGGCAACAGTAGACTGGGTGGGTGGCGGCTAACGTCATCACACCTGAGGGGTGCTGAGGCAGTGCAAAGGCGGGCACCTGATCTGCCGCTTGATAATGGGACGTAGCAAACCTCACCAGCTCGGGTGTTGTTTGTGCTTCTTGCAGCAACATCAGTTGAGCATCCCGACCAAACCCTTTGAGCACCGATAGCCATTCAGCTCGCTGCTGCTTAAAGATGTTCCACACCATCACACGTAGGAATTCAGAGGTAGGCAATGGTGCGCCTGGCGGTAACCCCTGCCCCAATTGTTTAGCGGAACCAGGGAAAATCTGTTCAACCGGTTGACCTGCAACATACCGCATTGCATATGTTCGTTTCGGCACTTTGATGGCCTATTCCTTATTCAAAATCACTCTGGCCTGTGGGATAACCGCAGCCGGTAGTCCTCTGATTATACGCTTAGATGCTCCGCTCAGTAATGTCTTTTCCCCAGCTTATGATACTGATCTTGGGATATCCAAAGAGAGATTCAATGTATCTCATTCATAATGCACTAATTAGGCTTCTATTAACAAAAAAGCCCGCCAAAGCGGGCTGAGAATGGACAGTAGAAATAAGATCTAGCTTGTCGCCACTGGGCGCAGGGACTTTTTGTCGAGCTTGCCGCTCAATGTCACCAGCAATAATGCGCCGATAACAATCACGCCACCAATCCACGGCGTTTGTGCCAATCCAACCCGAGTCACCGCCTGACCACCAATAATTGAACCTAATGCAATGCCTACGTTGAATGCCGCGATATTCAAGCCGGAAGCAACATCAACCGCATGTGGCGTATACTCTTGCGCCTTTTGCACCACATAGACTTGCAAGCCAGGGACATTACCGAAAGCAAAAATACCCATGACCAGTAAGGTAATCAATGAGGCAATACTGTGGCTGGCACTAAATTGGAAAACAAATAACAGAGCAGCCAGTGCAGTAAAGATAAAACTCAGCGCAGGCACTGCACCGTGGCGGTCGGCCAGTTTACCTCCCCATATATTACCAATGGCAACTGAGACACCGTATGCCAGTAAAATCCAGCTCACTGCGGCGGGCGAGAAGCCGGACAGCTCCTGCATCACTGGGGCCAGGAAAGTAAACATGGTGAAGAAGCCGCCATACCCTAATGCAGTAATCGCATAAATCAGCAGTAAACGCGGGTGAGTCAGCACCTGCAATTGCTGTTTTATACTGGCTGAAACTTGTTGGGGAATATTATTGGGCACCAAAATGGCACTGGCGATAGTTGCGACCACACCAATCAGTGATACCGCAAGGAAGGTTTCTCGCCAGCCGAAATGCTGCCCAATAAATGTTCCTAGTGGAACTCCGGTCACTAATGCCACCGTCAGGCCACCAAACATAATGGCTATCGCTGAGGCTGCTTTCTCTTTAGGTACCAGACTGGTGGCAATCGTCGAGCCGATAGAGAAGAACACCCCATGGGCCAGACCGGTTAATAAACGGGCGATTACCAATGATTCATAGCCGGGGGATTGCCAAGCTAATAAGTTACCTAAGGTGAATAACACCATCAGGCCAATCAATAGCATTTTACGTGGAATTCGCCCGGTTAATGCGGTTAGCACCGGAGCACCGATAGCAACCCCGAGTGCATAAATTGAAACTAACAAACCAGCGGAGGGGACAGAAACCCCTAATTGTTCGGCAATTGTCGGCACCAATCCAACAATGACAAACTCCGTGGTACCAATAGCGAATGCACTGATGGTCAGCGCCAGTAAAGCGAGTGGCATTATTTACTCCAGAAATTCAATTCAATTAAAACGGGTCAATTTGATAGCGGAGATTATGGACCTATGTTTAAATGACAAAAATGCTCAAAATATCAAAATATTTTTGCTGGAGTAGCAATAATGAAAGCAAACTCAGATGAGTTGATTACTTTCGTCACCGTGGTGGAGTGCGGCAGTTTCAGCCGTGCGGCGGAGCAGCTTGAACAAGCCAATTCGGTAGTGAGTCGAACAGTAAAAAGATTGGAAGGTAAGCTGGGTGTCACACTGCTTAACCGCACCACACGGCAAATCAATCTGACGCAAGAAGGTGAACATTATTTTCGCCGAGTACAGAATATTTTGCGCGACATGGCAACAGCTGAAAATGAGCTGTTAGACAGCCAATTAAATCCAAAAGGATTGCTGCGCATCGATGCCTCGACGCCAGTGGTATTGCATGTTGTGGCACCTCTGATGGCTGAATTTCGCCAACGTTATCCTTTAGTCACCTTATCGCTAGTCTCATCTGAAACCTTTATTAATCTTATTGAGCGAAAAGTCGATATTGCTATCAGAGTGGGCACTTTGCAGGATTCAACCTTGCGCGCCAGAAAACTCATGACCAGCTATCGCCATCTACTGGCCTCCCCCGCTTACCTCAGACAATATGGCACACCACAAACGGTGGCTGACCTACAGCATCATGTCTGTCTGGGATTTAATGATTTACCGGTGTTAAATCGTTGGCCGCTCGCCGGGCCTGATGGGCAACTTTATGAAATAACATCAGATTTAACCTCAAATAATGGTGAGACCCAGCGCCGCCTCTGCCTTGAGGGTAATGGCATTGCCTGTCTATCTGATTTTATGATTCAACAAGATCTACAACGTGGGGATTTGGTACCAATACTGGCGGAGCATACCTTGCCGGTCGCCATGCCAATTAATGCGGTGTACTACAGTGACCAAGCAGTCAGTAATCGGCTGCGCTGTTTTATTGATTTCATCAATGAGCGTCTAGTTTCGGGCCTCCCTACAACATAAAAAAACCACCCTTGCGAGGTGGTTTGCTTCGTCATTTAAGCAGGGATTAATCCCACTTAGGTGCCAGACCATCAGGGCTAACCAGCCGATCGTCACGATCCAACGTAGCAATCAGGGCCATATCGTCCGCAGTTAGCTGTAATTCCTGAGCCAACAAGTTACTGGCTAAGTTTGCCACTTTGGTAGATGACGGGATAACACTGTAGCCCAGCTGCATTGCCCAGCTTAAAATCACTTGAGCCGGGGTTGCTGCATGTTTCTCAGCGATAGCCTTAATAATTGGCTCATCCAGTGCTTTACCATAAGCCAATGTCATATAAGAGGTAATGGCGATGCCGTGTTCCTGCGCGAACTTAACAACTTTGCGATTTTGTAATAGTGGAGAGAGTTCGATTTGATTAGTCGCAATCGCCTCTGCGCCCACAGCCGCAATGGCCTGCTTCATTAAATCAATCGTGAAGTTAGAAATACCAATCTGACGGGTCAGCCCCAACTCTTTAGCCTGCACTAATTCAGCCATAAACTCGGCAACTGAAACTTCATCATTAGGTGATGGCCAGTGAATTAAAGTTAAATCCACATAGTCGGTTTTCAGCTTCTGCAAGCTTGCTTGCAGGCTAGGAATTAACTTTCCTGCCGCCAAATTAGCAATCCAGATTTTGGTCGTGATAAATAACTCATCACGTTTGATACCACTTTCTGCGATAGCCTGGCCCACTGCGGCTTCATTCTCATAGATTTGGGCTGTATCAATTGCGCGATAGCCCAATGTCAAAGCTTGACTAACAGAATCAATAACGACTTGATCTTGAAGGCGAAACGTTCCCAGACCGAATGCAGGTATGCTCATCATAATTCCTCATTTTGAACAGATAATATTTTTTATCGTGGTTAGACAATAAATGATGTGTGTTTAAAAGCGGGTTATTTACCGGGAGCTCTTTTGTTTGAGCTCGCGGTAAAAATCTGCAGTGATTATGCCAAGAGTTTTATTGCCTAAAAACACACCATTCAACACAATACTTTTGATAAAAAATCAACAATGAAGAAGTTAATGACGATCACGGCCAGCGACGGATCACCAATGAAGTATTAATGCCGCCAAAGGCGAAATTATTTGTCTGGAAGAACTCAGTATCAATATAGCGCCCTTCGCCCATCAGATAATCCAAGTCGCCACAGGCGGGATCCGGTTCTGTCAGGTTGATGGTCGGGGCAAAGCGCCCAGCTCTCATCATCTCCAAACTCATCCAGGCCTCAAGCGCACCGCAGGCCCCTAGTGTATGGCCAAAATAACTTTTCAGAGAGGAAATGGGTGTCCGATGACCAAAAACAGCCGCCGTTGCCTGACTTTCTGCAATATCGCCCCGTTCAGTCGCCGTGCCATGCGCACTGATATAGCCGATGTCAGCCGCACTCAGGCCAGAGCTCAATAGCGCCCTTTCAATACAGATTTGCATGGTTTCTTTTTGTGGCTGAGTAATATGGCTGGCATCGCAATTAGTGTAAAAACCGATGATTTCGCCATAAATAGTGGCTCCACGCGCTTTGGCATGTTCCAACTCTTCCAGAATCAGCGTCCCGGCCCCTTCACCAATAACCAAACCGTCGCGCTGACGATCAAAGGGCCTCGGGGATAACTTGGGTGAATCATTCAGTTGGCTGGTCGCAAACAATGTATCAAACACCGCCGCCTCTGAAGGGCATAACTCTTCCGCACCACCAGCGACCATCACGGTTTGGTAACCATGACGAATGGCTTCATAGGCATAACCGATTGCCTGACTGCCCGAAGTACAGGCACTTGAGGTCGGGATAACTCGCCCGCGCAAACCAAAAAATAGCCCGGTATTGACTGCCGCAGTATGGGGCATCATTTGTACATAGGTGGTGCCGGTAATATTGTTGGTGTGCTTTTCGGTCAACATGGTGGCAAATTCACTCACCGGTTTGGTGCTACCGGTAGATGAACCATAGGCAATGCCAGTATCACCGTTAGTTAGCACTTCCTCACCAATCAACCCAGCTTGCTCAAGCGCCAGCTCAGTTGCTCGGGTAGCCAACAATGAAACTCGCCCCATCGAACGAATGCGTTTACGGGTGTAATGGGCCGGTACCACAAAATCGTTAATCGGCGCGCCTAAGTGTGTATTCAGCCCTTGGTATTCTTCCCACTGCGGCATATATTGCACCGCGTTCTGGCCGGCATAGATACGCGCCGAAATATCAGCCCAGCTATTGCCAAAGGCGGTGACGCCACTCATCCCGGTAATCACAACTCTATTGGTGGCAACCATCCTGCTGCTCATATCATTCCTCCATTGATTGAAATCACCTGGCGAGTCACATAACCGGCAATATCTGACATCAGATAACTGGCTAATCCAGCCACCTCCTCGGCTTGCCCCATTCGTTTCAGTGGGATCATCCGCATCGCTTCTTCCAGCGCTATAGGTTCCATATTAATCATGCCGGTATCAATCAATCCTGGCGCAATACAGTTCACAGTAATTTTTCGTTTTGCCAGCTCAAGAGCCAGTGCTTTGCATGCACCAATCACCCCGGCCTTAGCCGCGCTGTAGTTGACTTGGCCGCGATTTCCGACCACACCGGAGACCGAGGACAGCGCAATAATACGCCCTCCGCTACGCAGGCCGATCATCGGCATTACGCAAGGGTGCAATACGTTATAGAAGCTATCCAGATTGGTATGAATCACGCCGTCCCAATCGGCATCTGTCAGCGCCGGAAACGCGCCATCGCGAGTAATACCGGCATTGTTTACCACGCCATAGTAGCCACCATAAGTAGCAATATCGTGCTCCAGCACCTCTTTACACTGCTGTCTTGCACTGATATCAAAGCTGATTAGACGCCCTTCGCCACCCGCGTCAGTGAGTTGAGCCAGCGTCGCCTCGGCACCAACAGCATCACGGTGATAATGCACCACCACCAAAAAACCATCCGCAGCCAGACGGAGTGCAATGGCCCGCCCTATTCCTTTGCTGGCCCCAGTGACTAAAATAGAACGCTTCATGCACCCTTCCCCAATGTAAGTTTTTTTATTTCTTCGCTATCTGGTTGATATGTATTTAATCTGCCACGCGCAACTGTCTTCCCGGCGATGCTAATACTGCACTCAAAGCTGCCAATTTTTTCATCTTGTAAGATTAAATGGACGCAGATTTGAAGCTCGCTACCCGCCGGGAATACGGGTAATTCACAGCTAATAGCCCGCCCACCAAGCAACATGCCAATCGAGGGTGGCACTGCCTGTTCCAAACCATGCCAACCCCGCCATACTCCAATAGTTTGCGCCATTAATTCGATAGCAAACCAGTTTGGCAGGCCGCCATCTGCATCAAGAAAAGGCGCGAGAACGCCCTCTTTGCTCAAGGTCACGCGGCATTCGGCATCCTCTTCCCCGACTGAATGAAGTTCATCCAACATCACCATAGGTGATTGATGAGGAAGATAATTTTTAGCTAAATACGCCATCAGTGAGCTCCCAGAATCAAGCAAGCGTTATTGCCACCAAAAGCAAATGAGTTAGACAAAATAACCGGCTTCTTGAGTTCTGCCGGACCCGTGACCAAATTAATCTCGGCCAACGTCTGGTCCTGAGTACTTTGAGTGAAATCTTGCATCGGCAAAGGTAAGTCATGGCGTAGCATCAGCCAGCTTAATGCCGCCTCTGTGGCTCCGGCCGCCCCCAGAGTGTGTCCGGTAAGATGTTTAGTTGAACTGCAAGGGGTCTGATGACCAAAAACCCGATTCACAACTTGAGCTTCTATCTGATCATTTAAACGTGTCGCCGTACCGTGCAGATTAATGTAGCCCACGTCGTCAGGCTGCAACTTAGCCTGGCTTAACGCCATTCTAATGGCATGCTCCGCCCCACGCCCTTCGGGATGGGGGGCCGACATATGCCAGGCATCGGAAGACTCACCTACGCCGAGCAGTGCCACCGGTGCGGGCTCACGCGACAATAGGATTAACGCCGCCGCCTCACCAACATTGATTCCTTTGCGCTCTGCAGCAAAAGGCGTGCAGCGCTCAGCCGACAATGACTCAAGGCTGTGAAAACCATTGATTGGCATCTGGCACAGGCTGTCTGCGCCACCGACGATGGCTGCATCGACCATTCCTGCTTCTATTAGACGCTTACCGCTGATAATCGCCCGCACACTGGAAGAGCACGCGGTTGACAGGGTATAGCTCGGCCCGGTCAACCCTAAATGACGAGCAAGGAAGATGCTGGGGTCACCTAACTCCTGCTGTTGATAATCATAGCCAGCAGGAAAGCGCCCGATGTTCTCACCGGTCGCGGGCTGATACTCTCTGACCGCCCGCTCACCTTCAAAAATACCCGAGGTGCTGGTCCCCATAATTACCGCCACCCTTGCTGCGCCATAGCGAATAATGCAGGCGGAGACCTCAGACTGAATCTGTTGCAATGCTGCCAGCAACAGGCGGTTATTTCGGCTATTATGCTGTGAAAGCGCTTCAGGCACTGGCGGTAACTCAGCATTAACAGCGCCCAGCCAAACAGGCGAATCGCCCAGCAGCCAACCTTGCTGTGGAGCCATTCCCACGGATTGTCCAGCCCTGAGATTCTGACTCACCTCAGACACTGAATTGCCGAGTGCATTAACCATCCCAACCGCCGAGAAATAGACCATAGTTTTTAGCCCTCGACGTTCTGGATAGTAATGCGGTAGTGAAATATAAATTGCTCAATGGCTATCGGCTTGCGGCTGCTACCCGAGATTTGGTAGCTAATCTCGGTCACTATTTGGCCTTTGTCATCATAGAGCCGTCGCTTATCTCCCTCATCCACCAGCCGCCAATTGGCAGGTAATAATGGTTGCCATGACGCAATGGGCCAATAGCTCAGCATAATATCGGCAAGAACTTGATTTGCTGGAGGTAAACCAACAATTTTCATGCTCTGTTCTAAGTGAATGCCTTGTGGGTCATAGGATACTTTAAACAAGCGGATCCCCAGCGGGGATAATCCAACCAAGGTCAAATGCTGCCCATCGGCATTGAGTAACACTAATAATGATTGCTGCTTGCCCTGTGCGGTCGCGGTCAATAGCTGCTGTTGATTGATAGGTTCAGCAAGCAGCGGTAGCGGTAAACCCACCCTCACCCCGGGTTTAAGCCAAGCTTTAGGTTGGGTTTGATCCGGCGAACTGGCACATCCCATCATCAATAAGATGAAAATCAACAACACCCCACTGCGTTTATAACTCACGTACGCTCTCCTTTGGGTTTGGGCAGCGCGAGGGGCGCTAATAGAAAGGCAGTAAATACGCCACTGCTCAGCACAATGCCAAAACTACTGATAGCTTGAGTGTGGCTAAATACCAACATGCCGAAAGTCAGTTGCGTGGTGAACACCGCCATAAAAATGGCAAACATGGAGGTGCTTGGTGTCCCGCGGGGATTGGTAAAGAACAAGGTATAATTGATGCCAATACCCAGCACCAATATCAATGCCAGTAATGAAAAGAGATTCAATGAATGGCCGGTAAGGGAAAGCACCGCCAGCCCCATTCCTAATGAAAGGAATGTGGGAGTTACACAATATAAACCGCGACGAACACCCAAGCGCCAACAATAAACTACCGCTATAGCAAGAACAGAAATGAGTAGCAGCCATGATAAGTAAATGCGGTAAAGGGAAAATAGCTCATTGAATTCTGTTTTCCTGTCAACCCAAGTCACTCCGGGTGTCGACGCGGCCAACTGCTGTAAAGCGCCTGGATTACTAACACCACTGACAGGCACCAACATAGCGGTCCGCCCATCAGGTAATGTCAGCCAGAGCAGTCGCCAACCCTCACTCACCACAGAATCAAGCCACAGTGACGGAGTCACCCATATCTTGGCGTCCCCCTTTGCAGGTATATCTGGCATAGAAACACTGATACCCGCCTGCTGTAATTTTTGAATAATAGCCGGCGCAGTTTGCTCAAGTAACACCAGATTTTGCTGTTGCCGTAATAGTGACGGCAATGGCAACGCACGATAGCTCTCAATCCATCCTGACTTTTTAGCCTGCAACAGATGTGGAGAAAATTGCTCTAGGCGCTGCAATGCCTGCTCGGCATTATCACCATAAACCACGAACCATTTTTGGTCACTGTGCTGCCCGGTCAGCGCCGCAATGCGCTGCTCCTGCTGCTGGAATTCACGCGGCATCGCCTGCAGCTCACTAATATCATCATTAACCTGTAAGGTGGCGACCCCACTAATAATCAAAACAACAATCAACGTAGGGAGGCCTAATCGCAGCAGGCGGTTGTTTTGCCAATGCGTTAGCCATAAGTGAATCAGTGTTAAACGGGGGATCGGACGAACCGGTAATCCTTTAGCCAGTATGGGGTACCAGCACATCACGGTGATGCAAGCTGCGGTTAAACCTGCGGCCGCAAAAACAGCCAATTGCTGTAAACCGGGGAAAGGGGCAATAAGTAAAATTAAGTAAGCAATGACGGTGGTCAGCAGTGCCATAGAGAGCGCGGGAAAGAGTTTCGCTAAGCTTTCTAATGGGGTTATCTGACGGCCATGCGCCATGCGGTCGGTCAGATAATAAAGGGTGTAATCGGCTGAAATCCCGATGATGCTGGCGCTTAACACCAGCGTCATCACGTGAACCTCACCAAAGACAAGTAATGTCGCGACCGCCCCGGCTAATGCTCCGATAGTTATCGATAGAAGACATAAGCCCAGGGGTAATAGTGATTTAAACATAATCAACACCAGCAGGAAGACACCGGCGATCGAGATCAAACCAATGGTCGAAATATCACTTTCCGCCTGCTGACTGGCGTAATTACTGTAAAAAATGGTACCGCGCTCCAACACTTCAGTACCGGGCCAGCGCTGCTGAAGTTGCTGTTTTAATAGCGCTAATGACTCGACGGTGCTACGCGCACTGGCCATGTCATAAGATGAAGCCCGCAACTCCCCGTGAATCAAATACCATTGCCGCCCGTGGCTATCTTTCGCCACCAGCCACCCTTTATTGAGACTGAGTGTTCCACTATTTTGTTGTTGTGCCAGCTGTGAGCCACGCACCAGTAACAGTGGGTCATACTGCAACTCTTTACCACTGACCCCGGCAAATGCTGAGTATGCTTGCCCGAGTATCCACTGCGCTTGAGCATCGCCACCCTGGCTTAATCGCTGACGAGTAGCATCATCAAGCAGCACATTGCGGTGCTGAAAGAAAAAAGTCCCCCACTCTTGTTGGCGTTGCGCAGTCATTTCACCACTGACTTGATGCAGCGCTGGCATGTTCTGCAACTGTTGTAGCCACCAGTTTACTGGAGCCAATGTCTCTTTCTCTGGGCTAACCAGCCACACTAACTGGCGATCAAGACGTTGGCTAAACCCGTCGGTCAATTCGGCAGGAACGCCAGCCAACTCCTGTTTGGGCAGTAGCGCCAAGATACTGCTATTAATCTGGCTACGGGGAATCAGCCAGAGCAATGTCGCCAGCAAGAGCAAACAGATAAGTAACCAACCGATAGCCAGTTTTCTATGGCAATCAGTGCGCAAAAAGCTGCTGTTCGGCATGGCTCAGTGTCTTAGGTTCGGTTAGTTGATTGAAAAAACGGATGTGTGTTCCATCTCCCTGCATGTCTTCGATATCTATTGTTTCCAGGAAATATTGCCCATGCAAGGTGATGGTTTTAAACAATTTATCGAGTGGCGTTGTTTTCGGCGTTAACATTAATACCCAGCGTTCCTGACCACTGTCGGTAAATGTTAAGGTGAAATTCTGCTCCAGAACTGCTGTGTCAGCATGAAAGAGTGCCGTTAATAAATGATTAAACTGGAACATTTGCGGGTTGCTGTCGGCCGTAATAACCTGCGAAGGTTGGCCCGCCATGGTTTGCACCATACGTTTGTCATCTAACAATAGTGTCAAAGCAAAAGGTTTCTGTTGTGACCACCATAGGCCTTTCTCTCGTGAAATCAGTAAATTACCACTTGATTTCAAGGGCTTGTCCATGCCACTGATACTGCGCTGCTGTTCAAACTCAGCTCGTAATACCGGTTGTTCACTGAATCGTTGCTGTAATGATGACAATGTCACCGCGTGAGCACTGATACACAGGCAGAATAATATGGCGGTCAAAATAGGTTTCATAAGGTGATACCCATTTTTTCCAGCAGTACTGGCGGTGACACAAAACTCATCTCTTTTGTTGATGCCTTAACAGCGACCTGAATGGTATATCCCGTCGTCATACGCTTGCCGCTATTGGCATCATAAATCTGATAACCGATGCGCAGGCGGTTCTCATACTCTTCAATAGAAGCGCAAATATGAATACGCAGCTCGAATTCGAGCGGTGCAATATATTTCACTCTTGTATCAACGATTGGCCAAACATAGCCTGAAGCTTGCATGGCACGGTAGCCATAATCAATTTGGTTTAACAATGCCTCACGGGCAATTTCAAAGTAACGGAAATAATTGCCGTGCCACACAACCCCCATAGGGTCGATATCATGGAAAGGGATACTGTGGACTATCCGGGTAGTAAAACGCGGGTCATCGGGTAAATTCATTTCACGGATTTCCTTGGTTTGGCTTTTCATCGTTTAAATGCCAAAAATCATAAAAATTAAACCAATCAAGCGGCGCTAATAAACTGTAATGCTCCAGACGCGCAGCATAGCGATCCACAGCTTGTTGCAAAGCGGGCTGGCGATTTGCTCGCGGTAACAGCAGTGGATCGGCGAAAGGCTCAAAATAAACATGCAGCCGAGCGGAAGAGGCCGCAGGTGCTGGTTGCTTCTCTTGCCCGGCGAGTTTTAGACCAAACATCAAGAACACAGGGCAACGCAATGCCGCAGCCAATGCGAATGGCCCAACAGGGAACGGTGCCGGATGACCTAAAAATGAGCTCCAGATAACCCTTGGTTGGTTATCTCGTTGATAAGGGCTGACCGAGGTTCGGTCACCAACAATTGCAACCCACTCACCTGCGTCCAGCTTCTGGCGCAATAAAATGGCGGTATCAGGCCCTATGGATGTCACTTGAATCAGGTTAATAAGCGCATGCGGATTAATCTCCTTCATTACCTGATTAAAGCGAGCGGCATGATGCGTGAAGACTAATGCATTAACTTTCACGCCAACAGATAACTCGGCCAAAGCCCGGCAAGATTCTATATCCCCTAGATGCGATGCCAGAATAAGTGACCCTTGGCGGCTGGCAATTTGTGTTTCACAGCGCTCACGCCCCACCAAAACCACATCTCTGCCCACCACTAAATCCCCTTGCCAACTGGCCAGCTTATCGAGCATCGATTCACCAAAACGCATGAAATGACGGAAACTGTTTAGGGAGGTGGGTAATGGGTGATTTCGCTGTTCGGCGAAAGCAGTGAGGCGCTGTAAATAGCGGCTTGATGCCTGCCGCTGACGATGACCAGTAAGCCAAAAATAGCCAATTACCGGGTATAACATCAGATTGAAAGTGGTGCGCCCCAACGCTTTGTAACTGCGCAACATCAAACGCATGCCCCATAAACCTTTGCGCTCTTGAGTCTGGGACCAATGGTGCTCGGACTTTTGCAGATTACGTTTGAGTAGCGCAGGAATGCGCGGCAACATGCCGAAAAATAAACGGGTGTGCATCCAGGAGATGCGCAGATTGTCGCGCAAAGTATCAAAATGCGAAATACCATCGTCAGGATAAGTGACACGGGTTGGCAGGAAGCGGCTTTCTGTCCCTTGCCAATATAATCTCACCATCACCTCGGTATCAAAATCCATCCGTACACCCAATGGGTGGCGCGCCGCTAAAGCCAGCGTCTCAGTAATTGGATAAACCCGAAAGCCGCACATACTGTCTTTCAGCGATAAAGATAAGGTTTCGACCCATACCCAGAAATGCGTGATATAGCGGCCATAAAGCCTCGTCTTCGGCACTGACTTGTCGTAAATCGGCCGCCCTGAAATCAGGCAATGAGGATGTTTTTCAGCCTCTGCCAACATGATCGGCAGATCGGATAACTGATGCTGGCCATCAGCATCAACTTGCAGACCATGGCTATAACCGTATTTTTGCGCGACAGCCAATCCATTCAGTACCGCATGCCCCTTCCCGCGATTTTCAGGTTGTGTAACCAACACCACCCAAGGGTATTTCTCTGCTAAGCGCGCCAACTCATTTGCGGTATCAATATCACTACCATCGTCAATAATCAGACAAGGGAGTTGATAAACCGCCAATTGAGATAAAACGCCAGCCATGGTGTGGCCATGATTGAAACAGGGGATAACGACACACGGCATAAAAGAGGTTACTGACATAGGGCAATCTTTCCACTGCTGGCCGTTATCTCGCCGTGAGCAAGGTACTTAAAAATCAGTTTGTGGTTGGTGCGATCCCAATTCAGTACAAGTGTCACTTTGTCATCGGGCATCAGAGGGCGCTGAAATTTTACAACATCAATGCTTTTCACCACTGGCATTGGGCCAAATAGCTGATTGGCGTAGTGCATCACCCAATTGATTTGTGCGACACCCGGTAATATCGGGCAAGTAGGAAAATGGCCACTGAACCACAATAAATCAGCAGGTAATAAGAGATCGATATTCGCGAGGTGATCACCTGTTATTTGCTGACTGATAACCGTAGGCAACATCATAAAAATAACTCCTGTAACCGCGCATAATCTCGCTTCCCTTGTGGGTTAACGGGAATAACATCGATTACACGTAGGCGCCGGGGAAGAGAGGCAGGCTCAAGCCAATGACGTAATTCACTACGTAATTTCTGATTAAAAGAAGCCATGGTTGCCGAGGAAAGCTTTTCTTTCCCACCATCAGTCAGCACCACCACTGCGGCAATATTCACGCGCTCATTTTGGGTTAAGACCAATACTGTGGCGTCGGCAATATCGGGCAGTGATATTAGGCGCTGCTCTATTTCTGTTAACGAAACACGCTTTTCTTCTATTTTAACTATCCGATCTTTACGCCCCACCAAATAGAAATTTCGCCTGTTATCGAATAACTCAATAACATCGCTCATCGGCACCCCCTCTGATTCAGATATAAGGTCCGAATAAACAGTGAAAGTATTGTCGTTATTGATAGCCAGAGCTACCCCTGAAAAAAACTGCCAAGCTTGCTGTTGTTCTGACTGCTGACGATAAGCAATAAGACCGGTTTCGGTAGCACCATAGATCTCTATTGGCAGGATACCTAGAGCATCCCGACTAGATTGTGCATCATGAAAACTGAGTGGGCCGCCTGCAGAAAAGATCTGCCGACATAGAATCGGCGCTAGCTTCGTGTCTATACGTTTTAAAAACGCCGGGCTGCTAATAAATATAGCTGAGCAAGATTCAGGTAATGATTGCAACTGCTCATGGTAAGTTATCAACTCCGCCTGGAAGGGGATTCCCAGCGAAAGGGGTAAAAAGATACGAAAAGTGAGCCCATATAAATGTTGATGAGAAACCGAGGCAACGATTAATGGATTATGCTTTTTATCGAAGCAAGACTGCCATTGCTCAGCCAACCAACGGCTTTCAATATCTAAACTCTCAACAGATTTGACTACGGCTTTAGGTGCACCAGTCGAGCCAGAGGTAAAGAGGATTAATGAAGCATGAGAAAACCAATCAGGTAGTGGCTGATAGATAGCCTCAACAGATGCGTGATTAGCTACGGTAATATTCTGGCAATCAAGATTCAGTGATTGATCAGTTAACATGCCATCAAATTCATGCCGCTGTTCTTTGAGAACAGCTTCACGTGTATGGCCGAAAATAACCGGTGTTTTTTGACAATACAGAGTGGCCAGCAATGCGACACTAAACCAATAGCTATTTTCAAAACATAATGCCCAGCGTTGATTGGGCAATAGCGTTATTTTATTAAATAGAGAGCTAACGTCGCACCTGAATTGATGTAAAGTTATCGCTGTTGAACCGCACCTAGCAATAACCAAGGCATCACCACGAGAATGATCTAACCAATTAGCCATGGGTAGATTCATTGCTGTTGAACTCTTTTTCTGATTATCCATTCCAGACCCATCAAAGAACCAATAAGTAAATAACTCAGGCCACCGTTATACAAAACCCATAGATGCATATTACCGTACAGACAGGTTGCCAGAGAAATAGCACCGTTTACTGCAAAAAAAGCGCACCATACCTGCGTTACCTTGCGGGTATAAACCACGGCTTGAGGAGGCAATTCAGGCTCGGCCAGTCTTGCCAATCGTTCAATGATGGGTGGGGGATAAAACAGAGAATAGGTAAACAGTGACAGTAATAGGATGTTTACCACAACAGGATAAAACAACAACCATTGCGCCTGCCCTAATCCCCAACTTGCCAAAGACAGAATAATGCCAGTAAGTGCCAGCGCTTTACCTAACCAAAGTTGTTGTTTAATTTGATTACGTACGACAAACAACCGCAGTGTAAACATTAATAACAGTATTGGCGCTAATACCTGCATTCCCCAGCGCGTCAAACCAAACCACACCGCCAGAGGATAGGCAGTAAGTGCAATAACCGTGAAAACTTTGAGCAAAATAGCCAGGCGACCAATGAATAAATTACTTTGATTAGCTGTCACCTGATTTCACCACTTACGATTGGGTGTTTAATAAACTATCGACAGCATCGACAACATCTTGCACAGTTCGAACCGATTTGAACATTTCTGGCATTATTTTTTTGCCGGTCACTTTCTGCAAATGCACCACCAAATCGACAGCATCAATACTGTCCAACTCTAATTCTTCATACAGTCGCGATTCTGGCTTAATGTCAGCCTCATCAATTTCAAAAAGCTTAACCAGAAGAGTTGTAATCTGCTGATATATTTCCTGTTTGTCCATTAGTGCAATATCCTGTTAGTTACGCTGTTCAGAAATAAATTTCGCGAGCGTTTCTACCGAATAAAAGTGTTGACGCATATCTTCACTCTCTGCCGAGAGCACAACGCTATATCGGTTTTTTAATGCTAATCCAAGTTCTAGCGCATCGATTGAGTCCAAACCTAAACCATCACCAAATAATGCAGCCTGCGAATCAATATCATCCACTGACATTCCTTCCAGGTTCAAGGCATCAATAATTAGCTGTTTAATCTCACTACTGAGTAATTCCATTAATTCTTTCTCTTAGATTCGGGCATTAATGCACAGGTTAAATGCTTAGTCAGCCGTCTCGCGGCAAGCGCTAGCGATAAATCACTATCTTGAATAAAATCCTTACTATTGATTTTATTTTGAACAGTAATATTAAACTGGGGTTTTACTGGCGGGATATTATACCATTTAAGCTCTTTCGTCAGCATTGGCGGGTTACAGTCAATAAACACCACTCGAATATTACATCCACTATGTAATGCAATATTAGCCGCTCCCCGCTGCAAACTCAGCATACCACCTGCAGTTGTTCTCGTTCCTTCTGGAAATATAAGGATACTTCCCCCAAGACCTAAACGAGATTTGCAATGCACCAATAATTTATCTGATTCAGTATTAACCAAATAACCGGCAGACTTAATGACACCGGAAACAAATATATTATTCAGTAGTGCTTCTTTGACAATGCAATCACACCTTGGCATATGTGCAGCCAGTAACACATAGTCCAATAGACTGGGATGGTTAGCAACAATCAAGCATCCTGCATCTTCAGAGAACAGTTCGCTATTTTTTATCTGGTAATCAAAGACACCAAGAAATCTAGCGATTCGTAGAAACAGTTGAAAACTATAACGAATACTCAATTGAGTGACTCGACTACGCACCGCCTCAGAGCGAATAATGAGACGGAGCGAGGAGAACCATACAATGGATAATATCAGCCCCCCAAGACCAAACAGTGCAAAACAAAAGCCGGTCGCCACTACTCGCCATAAACGATTAAGTAAAGAAGAATGCTGGGAGGCAGTTTGTACTGCGAGAGAGCTGTCCATCACTGACTCCATTGCCAATTATTATGCTGACCGCGTACCACAAAAGAAGGTTTTTTATTCAACCAATGACGTAAGAAGCTAAGCCCCTGGGGTAATTCAGATTCATTAGAATCAATCGAAGAGATACATTCACACTGTAAATCATCACCGACGGCTAACAGTAATGCCAAAGCATAGGGCAACCCTATTGGAGAAGTCTGAGAATGATAAAAATTAGGCATAATTCCATCGAAATCGACCAATAATACACGTTTAGCGCCACTGGCGAGCATGCCCATCGCCTCAATAATGCCTTGCTGAAAGCTATCGATTCCTGCGGCAAGAGAGGCCACAGGCATTGTCTCATTTGCTGTGATAGTCAGCCATCCAGAGGCCGTATTATGCACTGACATGGCAAAATCGGTCGGCGAGATATTCTGCTGAGAATTGAGGCATTGTAATATTTTATAAGTACGCTCTAATTCTCCATGGCGGCTAGTAAAAATCACCATATCAGCAGTGGCCCCTTCGAGTAATGAAAGACCCGCTTCAACAGCGAGCCGGCTACCTGTACTCATTCTTCTCGCGGACATCATAGGTATATGTGATGACTTGGGTAAATCTCCCTGCCATGTCGCACGGAGCTCAGGATCTTGCGCCCAAGCAATCCACTGCTCATGCGACCCCATACCAGGAGCTAAAGCACACCAGTTCAATACACTCAACGAATGAACCACGATATCGAAACTTCCCAAGTAGCAAGCAGTAAAGCGAGATAATTTATTCTATTTTTAGATAAAAAGCATTTAAAAACTGTCTTAGTTATGACTTTGTTTAATTAAAAAATCATCAAACCTAAATAAATCTATAATTAAAATTAAAAAAATAAATTACTTATCGGCACTAATATAATATTCTTTAGAAAAATTTGAAATAAATTCACAATAAATATAAAAATGAAAACCAGAATAAATTTATAATATAAATTTTACATTTATTTAAAATAAATAAAACATAAGAATATTTGTGTATTCGAATAAGTCAGAGTATTTTATGTTTGCTGTATAGCATATCTGCGTTATTCCTCCCATGAATAACATGAAAATTATTAGTAAATTGGATCATCATGAAAATATTAAAAATCCTTCTAGTCGGGTTGGTATCTATTGCATTTATTACTGGTTGTGCAGGTACAACACCTATCCAAGATGTTAATCAAACAGTGATGGGAAGTCACACCGCTTCAGAAGTACAAAGAGCCATTTTAGCTGGCGGTATAAGCCGCGGCTGGATAATGGTACCTGCTTCTGAAGGTGTGATTAATGGCAAATTAATCAATCGTGATCATATCGTTGAAATAAGAATCAATTACAGTGCTAATAATTACCAAATAAAATACGTTGGCAGCACTAACATGGACGCAAAGAATGGGAAAATACATTCAAAGTATAATCGCTGGATCGCTAACTTAAACAAAGACATTCAGACCAAACTTGTTCAACCATCAGTATAAAATCCTTTTATAACAAAGGATTGTATTAAAATAAAATCTCGTTCGCCATTCTAATTCAACCATGTCGAATGGTGAGCGATTACCTGGATTACGAGGACGTAAGCTTGCGCTACGGATATGATAAAGACCAAATTAGTGCTTTAGCAGCAATCACTGAAGCCCAGAAAATAGCTTTTGCCCCTATGCTATTTCAAGCCGCACTTAACCTGAGAGAATCAGGGATCCTAGCCGCATTAGATGAATCAGGTAAAAACGGTATCACACTGGATGAGCTTGATACCCGTTGTTCACTCAGTCGATATGCAATCAGCATCCTGCTCGATATGGGGCTTAGTGGCAATATTCTCTATCAGCGGGAAAAACAATTTTATCTTGGAAAGGTTGGTCACTACTTATTACATGACCAAATGACCCGCGTAAATATGGACTTTACTCAAGATGTTTGTTACCAAGGTTTATTCAATTTAAAAGAAGCACTAGAGACGGGAAAACCTGCAGGACTATCAGTATTTGGTGAATGGCCCACTATTTACCCAGCACTGAGTGAGTTACCGACTGCTGCCCGCGAAAGTTGGTTCGCTTTTGATCACTTTTACTCCGATAATGCCTTTCAACTTGCACTAAAAACCATTTTTGATCTAGAACCAAAGCATATATATGACATTGGTGCTAATACCGGTAAATGGGCTCTGCAATGCGCAGCTTATGACCCTGACGTGAAGATAACACTATTGGATTTACCGCAGCAGTTGGTATTAGCTAACGAAAATGTCAAAAGCAAAGGTCTCAGTAATCGTATTAGTACCTACCCAGTGGATCTATTATTAGCTGATAAGCTACCAAATGATGCTGATGTTTGGTGGATGAGCCAATTTCTAGACTGTTTTAGTGAAGAAAGAATTGTACATATTCTCAAGCTTATCCATCGTGCGATGAAGCCCGACAGCTACGTATGTATCATGGAGATATTTTGGGATAGACAACAGTTCGAAGCAGGCGCATTTAGCTTAAACGCTTCCTCCCTATATTTTACATGTATGGCTAATGGTAATAGCCGTTTTTATCATTCAGATACTTTTTACCAATGCTTAACTGCTGCCGGATTCTATATTGAGAAAGATATTGATGGTCTTGGCATTGGGCATACATTATTAATCTGCCGTAAAGAACCCGCTTAACCATTAAGCCCTCAATCCGAGGGCTTAATGTCGCTGTCCCCACTTTGATACTCTGCGTTTTCCCTTCCCCATTAGCCTCATATAAACATGTAGTAACTGAACTGCTGTATTCAAACAGTAAGTTGTATGTAGAGTAATATAGACATTATAGGGGTAAATGCTGCCGTAAAAGGTTATTGATGAGCTTTCTAGAGGAACATAACTAGCAGATTGAGATTTTATACTTAACCAAACAGCTCTATTTATATATGCATACGGCAACTAACTAGCTGAATTTTAACAGTAAGTTTCATGTAGAGTAATATAGATGCGTTAGGGGGAAATAGTGTCAAGGAAGGATAATGATGAGCCTTTATTGAGGAATATATCTAGCAGATTAGAATTCTATAATGCAAAAAACCCCTGAATCTATGATTCAGGGGTTTTGCAATAAGTGGCGGAACGGACGGGGCTCGAACCCGCGACCCCCTGCGTGACAGGCAGGTATTCTAACCAACTGAACTACCGCTCCACCGATTCTTTTACGTGTATCTTCCTGATACTTACCCTCTTCAGGGCCAGCGCTTCTCGCTGTGCAAAACCGCGCTTGGCGATTTTGTCCATCACCAGATGTCACTCTGATGATGCGTGTTTGATGCCTGGCAGTGTCCTACTCTCGCATGGGGAGACCCCACACTACCATCGGCGCTACGGCGTTTCACTTCTGAGTTCGGCATGGGTTCAGGTGGTCCCACCGCGCTATGGCCGCCAGGCAAATTCTGTTTTAATCAACCCGCTACACTATAACTCCCATGCAGCCAGCCAATTCAATCTGTAAACGTCGCTGAAAATTAAAATATACTCTCAAATAACCAAAACACCTTCGGTGTTGTAAGGTTAAGCCTCACGGATCATTAGTACTGGTTAGCTCAATGCATCGCTGCACTTACACACCCAGCCTATCAACGTCATAGTCTTTAACGTTCCTTCAGGGGGCTTAAAGCCCCAGGGAAGACTCATCTCGAGGCAAGTTTCCCGCTTAGATGCTTTCAGCGGTTATCTCTTCCGAATTTAGCTACCGGGCAATGCCATTGGCATGACAACCCGAACACCAGTGATTCGTCCACTCCGGTCCTCTCGTACTAGGAGCAGCCCCTCTCAATCTTCCAACGCCCACGGCAGATAGGGACCGAACTGTCTCACGACGTTCTAAACCCAGCTCGCGTACCACTTTAAATGGCGAACAGCCATACCCTTGGGACCTACTTCAGCCCCAGGATGTGATGAGCCGACATCGAGGTGCCAAACACCGCCGTCGATATGAACTCTTGGGCGGTATCAGCCTGTTATCCCCGGAGTACCTTTTATCCGTTGAGCGATGGCCCTTCCATTCAGAACCACCGGATCACTAAGACCTACTTTCGTACCTGCTCGAGCCGTCACTCTCGCAGTCAAGCTAGCTTATGCCTTTGCACTAACCTCACGATGTCCGACCGTGATTAGCTAACCTTCGTGCTCCTCCGTTACTCTTTGGGAGGAGACCGCCCCAGTCAAACTACCCACCAGACACTGTCCTCACCCCGGATTACGGGGCCGAGTTAGAACATCAAACATTAAAGGGTGGTATTTCAAGGTTGGCTCCACGCAGACTGGCGTCCACGCTTCGATGCCTCCCACCTATCCTACACATCAAGGCTCAATGTTCAGTGTCAAGCTATAGTAAAGGTTCACGGGGTCTTTCCGTCTTGCCGCGGGTACACTGCATCTTCACAGCGAGTTCAATTTCACTGAGTCTCGGGTGGAGACAGCCTGGCCATCATTACGCCATTCGTGCAGGTCGGAACTTACCCGACAAGGAATTTCGCTACCTTAGGACCGTTATAGTTACGGCCGCCGTTTACTGGGGCTTCGATCAAGAGCTTCGCCTTGCGGCTGACCCCATCAATTAACCTTCCAGCACCGGGCAGGCGTCACACCGTATACGTCCACTTTCGTGTTTGCACAGTGCTGTGTTTTTATTAAACAGTTGCAGCCAGCTGGTATCTGCGACTGGCTTCGGCTACGAGAGCAAGTCTCTTTACCTAATGCCAGCGTGCCTTCTCCCGAAGTTACGGCACCATTTTGCCTAGTTCCTTCACCCGAGTTCTCTCAAGCGCCTGAGTATTCTCTACCTGACCACCTGTGTCGGTTTGGGGTACGATTCAATGTTACCTGATGCTTAGAGGCTTTTCCTGGAAGCTTGGCATCAACTACTTCTGCACCGTAGTGCATCGTCATCACACCTCAGCGTTGATAAGCAACCGGATTTACCAGGTCACTCCGCCTACATGCTTAAACCGGGACAACCGTCGCCCGGCTAGCCTAGCCTTCTCCGTCCCCCCTTCGCAGTAACACCGAGTACAGGAATATTAACCTGTTTCCCATCGACTACGCTTTTCAGCCTCGCCTTAGGGGTCGACTCACCCTGCCCCGATTAACGTTGGACAGGAACCCTTGGTCTTCCGGCGTGCGGGCTTTTCACCCGCATTATCGTTACTTATGTCAGCATTCGCACTTCTGATACCTCCAGCAGACCTCACAGTCCACCTTCAACGGCTTACAGAACGCTCCCCTACCCAACAACACCTAAGTGTCGCTGCCGCAGCTTCGGTGCATGGTTTAGCCCCGTTACATCTTCCGCGCAGGCCGACTCGACCAGTGAGCTATTACGCTTTCTTTAAATGATGGCTGCTTCTAAGCCAACATCCTGGCTGTCTATGCCTTCCCACATCGTTTCCCACTTAACCATGACTTTGGGACCTTAGCTGGCGGTCTGGGTTGTTTCCCTCTTCACGACGGACGTTAGCACCCGCCGTGTGTCTCCCGTGATAACATTCTTCGGTATTCGGAGTTTGCATCGGTTTGGTAAGTCGGGATGACCCCCTAGCCGAAACAGTGCTCTACCCCCGAAGATGAGTTCACGAGGCGCTACCTAAATAGCTTTCGGGGAGAACCAGCTATCTCCCGGTTTGATTGGCCTTTCACCCCCAGCCACAAGTCATCCGCTAATTTTTCAACATTAGTCGGTTCGGTCCTCCAGTTAGTGTTACCCAACCTTCAACCTGCCCATGGCTAGATCACCGGGTTTCGGGTCTATACCTTGCAACTAGACGCCCAGTTAAGACTCGGTTTCCCTACGGCTCCCCTATTCGGTTAACCTTGCTACAAAATATAAGTCGCTGACCCATTATACAAAAGGTACGCAGTCACACCACGAAGGTGCTCCCACTGCTTGTACGTACACGGTTTCAGGTTCTATTTCACTCCCCTCGCCGGGGTTCTTTTCGCCTTTCCCTCACGGTACTGGTTCACTATCGGTCAGTCAGGAGTATTTAGCCTTGGAGGATGGTCCCCCCATATTCAGACAGGATGTCACGTGTCCCGCCCTACTCATCGAGTTCACAGCAAGTGTATTTTTGTGTACGGGACTATCACCCTGTACCGTGCGACTTTCCAGACGCTTCCACTAACACACAAACTGATTCAGACTCTGGGCTCCTCCCCGTTCGCTCGCCGCTACTGGGGGAATCTCGGTTGATTTCTTTTCCTCGGGGTACTTAGATGTTTCAGTTCCCCCGGTTCGCCTTGCATGGCTATGTATTCACCATGCAATAGTGCAACGAATTGCACTGGGTTTCCCCATTCGGGTATCGTCGGTTGTAACGCTTCATATCAGCTTACCGACGCTTTTCGCAGATTAGCACGCCCTTCATCGCCTCTGACTGCCTAGGCATCCACCGTGTACGCTTAGTCGCTTAACCTCACAACCCGAAGGTGTCTTTCGACAACTTGCGCTGTGATTATTTGAGAGACTCTAATACAGGTTACTCGTTATCTCAGTACATCTACGGAGAGATAAGTTTCAGCTGTATTGTTTCAATTTTCAGCTTGTTCCAGATTGTTAAAGAGCAATATCTTAAACACGACTTGTTAAAGTCATCTTTAAGATACTTTGTGGTTCATTAAGAACCGGTGATAATGTCTTTCACACATTATCGGAGTGGCGTCCCCAAGGGGATTCGAACCCCTGTTACAGCCGTGAAAGGGCAGTGTCCTAGGCCTCTAGACGATGGGGACACGAAGTTCCGATTAAACCGAAATCTAACCGTTTCGTATCAGCATGAGTCGAAACTCACAACATCAACAGGTGCTCTTGCTCGTTTACATTCATCAGACAATCTGTGTGGACACTACGCAATGCGTATCGTTAGGTAAGGAGGTGATCCAACCGCAGGTTCCCCTACGGTTACCTTGTTACGACTTCACCCCAGTCATGAATCACAAAGTGGTAAGCGCCCTCCCGAAGGTTAAGCTACCTACTTCTTTTGCAACCCACTCCCATGGTGTGACGGGCGGTGTGTACAAGGCCCGGGAACGTATTCACCGTAGCATTCTGATCTACGATTACTAGCGATTCCGACTTCATGGAGTCGAGTTGCAGACTCCAATCCGGACTACGACAGACTTTATGTGGTCCGCTTGCTCTCGCGAGTTCGCTTCACTTTGTATCTGCCATTGTAGCACGTGTGTAGCCCTACTCGTAAGGGCCATGATGACTTGACGTCATCCCCACCTTCCTCCGGTTTATCACCGGCAGTCTCCTTTGAGTTCCCACCATGACGTGCTGGCAACAAAGGATAAGGGTTGCGCTCGTTGCGGGACTTAACCCAACATTTCACAACACGAGCTGACGACAGCCATGCAGCACCTGTCTCACAGTTCCCGAAGGCACCTAAGCATCTCTGCTAAGTTCTGTGGATGTCAAGAGTAGGTAAGGTTCTTCGCGTTGCATCGAATTAAACCACATGCTCCACCGCTTGTGCGGGCCCCCGTCAATTCATTTGAGTTTTAACCTTGCGGCCGTACTCCCCAGGCGGTCGACTTAACGCGTTAGCTCCGGAAGCCACGCCTCAAGGGCACAACCTCCAAGTCGACATCGTTTACAGCGTGGACTACCAGGGTATCTAATCCTGTTTGCTCCCCACGCTTTCGCACCTGAGCGTCAGTCTTTGTCCAGGGGGCCGCCTTCGCCACCGGTATTCCTCCAGATCTCTACGCATTTCACCGCTACACCTGGAATTCTACCCCCCTCTACAAGACTCTAGCTTGCCAGTTTCAAATGCAGTTCCCACGTTAAGCGCGGGGATTTCACATCTGACTTAACAAACCGCCTGCGTGCGCTTTACGCCCAGTAATTCCGATTAACGCTTGCACCCTCCGTATTACCGCGGCTGCTGGCACGGAGTTAGCCGGTGCTTCTTCTGCGAGTAACGTCAATGATTGAGCGTATTAAACTCAACCCCTTCCTCCTCGCTGAAAGTGCTTTACAACCCGAAGGCCTTCTTCACACACGCGGCATGGCTGCATCAGGCTTGCGCCCATTGTGCAATATTCCCCACTGCTGCCTCCCGTAGGAGTCTGGACCGTGTCTCAGTTCCAGTGTGGCTGGTCATCCTCTCAGACCAGCTAGGGATCGTCGCCTAGGTGAGCCATTACCCCACCTACTAGCTAATCCCATCTGGGCACATCCGATGGCGTGAGGCCCGAAGGTCCCCCACTTTGCTCTTGCGAGGTCATGCGGTATTAGCTACCGTTTCCAGTAGTTATCCCCCTCCATCAGGCAGTTTCCCAGACATTACTCACCCGTCCGCCGCTCGCCGGCAAAGTAGCAAGCTACTTTCCGCTGCCGCTCGACTTGCATGTGTTAGGCCTGCCGCCAGCGTTCAATCTGAGCCATGATCAAACTCTTCAATTTAAGATTTGTTTGATTTGCTGCTAATAAAAGCAGCGATGCTCAAAGATTACTTTCTGCAAATATGCATTCGAACCGAAGTTCAAATGTGTACTGCTTTGGTCACTCTTCAAGACTTTGATATTTCTTCTGCCTGCCGAAACAGGCTTCGATATCGTCTTGCGAGTGCCCACACAGATTGTCTGATAAATTGTTAAAGAGCGTTCGTTACCCGTTTGCCTTTCGGCGAATCTTACGGTAACGCGGGAGGCAGATAATACGCTTTCCCGCTACAGAGTCAACCACTTAATCAGTTAATTTTCTCTGTTCTTCCCGGCCACTCTGTGAAGTTGCTCACAGCGCCGTGTCGATGGATGCGCATTATAGGGAGCCGCTTCAGAATGGCAAGGGTTTATATTAAAGTTTTTTCTGACTGCTTATTATTTGAACGTAACGACTACTTGTGACGCGTTTTTATCGCTTTTGGCAGATCTGTCAGGCTATTTAGCACCCAATCAGCGCTAGCCTCACCTTCAGCGGTAACCGGCTTGCCGCTACGAACTAACACTTTAGTACCGATATTCGCCGCAGCAGCTGCCTGCATATCTTCAATTTTATCGCCAACCATATAAGAAGAAGCCATATCGATGTTCAATTCACTTTGCGCTTGCAGTAACATGCCCGGCAATGGCTTGCGGCATTCACATGTTTCACGGAACTCCGCTACACTGCCATCGGGATGATGCGGGCAGAAATAGATACCATCCAAATCAACACCACGGTCGGCAAGGGACCAATCCATCCATTCGGTTAGGCTTAAGAATTGCTCTTCGGTAAAGATACCGCGCGCAATGCCCGATTGATTGGTAACCAGAACCAAAGCAAAACCCATTTCTTTCAATTCACGGCAAGCATCAATGACACCGTCGATAAACTGAAAATTATCAATTTCGTGGACATAACCGTGATCGACATTAATTGTGCCATCACGATCTAAAAATATTGCGGGGACGGGCTGAGTCACTTATTTGCTCCTAAGGGCTGTCAAGGCCGCTAGTATCGCATGTTTCATTGTCGATTGAGAATGGAAGAGAATCGGTGTTGCCAGTTGACTTAGCCGTCTAGACGCCTTAACATCCAATCCATACTTTGGTTCTACTGAAGTTTACTTTTTATCTAGCCACGGAAACGACGATAAAATAAGAATAATATGATTAAACTTTCTCACATCAGCAAAGTGTTCCAGCAGGGTTCGCGCACTATTACCGCGCTTTCAGACGTGAGTCTACACGTCCCAGCTGGGCAGATTTATGGCGTTATCGGTGCCTCAGGTGCCGGTAAAAGCACCCTGATTCGGTGCGCCAATATGTTAGAGCGCCCTACCAGCGGACAAGTTCTGGTTGATGGGCAAGATCTGACAACCTTATCTGAAGGCCAATTGACGCGTGCACGTCGTCAAATAGGTATGATTTTCCAGCATTTCAACCTGCTATCTTCCCGTACGGTATATGGCAATATCGCGCTGCCCCTCGAGTTGGACAATACTTCGCGGGCAGATATAAAGAAGAGAGTGACTGAGCTGTTGGATTTGGTCGGTTTGTCCGATAAGCAAGATGCTTATCCGGCAAACCTGTCCGGTGGGCAGAAACAGCGTGTTGCTATCGCCCGCGCATTGGCCAGTAATCCTAAGGTTCTGTTATGTGATGAAGCCACCAGCGCGCTAGATCCAGCAACAACTCGCTCAATTCTGGAACTGTTAAAAGATATCAATCGCCGTTTAGGGCTAACCATTCTGCTGATTACCCATGAAATGGATGTAGTGAAACGCATCTGTGATCAGGTGGCAGTTATCAGTGAAGGTAAATTGATTGAAAAAGATAGCGTTAGTGAAGTGTTCTCTCACCCGAAAACTCCGCTGGCTCAGCAATTCATTCAATCAACCTTACATTTGGATATTCCAGAAGATTACGCCCAGCGTATGACTCAAGAGCCAAGTACCGACCGAGTGCCCCTGCTGAAATTGGAATTTACCGGCCAATCAGTTGATGCGCCGTTAATTTCACAAGCAGTGCGCCGCTTTAATATTGATATCGGCATTCTTAGCTCGCAAATGGATTATGCCGGTGGCGTTAAATTTGGTGTCATGCTGGCCGAGGTGCATGGCGACGCTCAAGATGGCCTCGCTGCCATTAAGTTCTTACAAGATCATCATGTAAAAGTAGAGGTTCTGGGTTATGTCTGAGGCAATGATGTGGTTAATGGCCCGAGGCGTCTGGGAAACTCTAATGATGACCTTCGTGTCTGGTTTCTTTGGCTTTGTTCTCGGGCTGCCGGTTGGGGTGCTACTGTATGTCACTCGCCCAGGGCAAATTATTGCGAATAACAAGGTTTATCGGACCTTGTCTGGCGTGGTGAATATCTTCCGCTCCATACCTTTTATTATCTTACTGGTATGGATGATTCCATTCACTCGGATGATTGTCGGTACCTCTATTGGTTTACAGGCAGCAATTGTACCGTTAACTGTAGGTGCCGCTCCCTTTATCGCCCGTATGGTGGAAAATGCGCTGTTGGAAATTCCATCTGGTCTGGTTGAGGCCGCACGTGCAATGGGCGCAACACCAATGCAAATCATTAAGAAAGTGTTGCTGCCAGAAGCCCTTCCCGGCTTAGTGAATGCAGCCACAATTACCTTAATTACCCTCGTGGGCTATTCCGCGATGGGGGGAGCAGTAGGTGCCGGTGGCCTAGGTCAAATCGGCTATCAGTATGGTTACATTGGTTATAACGCCACTGTAATGAATACAGTATTAGTATTATTAGTAATTCTGGTTTACCTGATTCAGTTCAGTGGCGATCGGATCGTAAAAGCCGTTACCCATAAATAGTGATTAACCAGCGACTGCCTCACACAGCGGCGCATCTTAACGAATGTCTATAGAGGAAGGGATATGTCTTTAAAATTCAAATCTATCGCGGCAGTCAGCGCACTGATTGGTACTCTGGCACTGGTGGGTTGCGGCCCAGCAGAGAAAGATCCAAACCACATTAAAGTAGGCGTTATTGTGGGTGCAGAGCAACAAGTTGCAGAAGTGGCTCAGAAAGTAGCAAAAGACAAATATGGCTTGGATGTTGAGTTGGTGACATTCAACGACTATGTGCTGCCAAACGAAGCATTGAGCAAAGGTGACATTGACCTGAATGCTTTCCAGCATAAACCTTATCTGGATCAGCAAATTAAAGATCGCGGTTACAAACTGGTTGCTGTTGGCAACTCATTCGTTTACCCGATTGCTGGTTATTCTAAAAAAATCAAATCTCTGGATGAACTGCAACCGGGTTCTCAGGTAGCGCTGCCGAACGACCCGACTAACCTCGGCCGTTCTCTGTTACTGCTGCAAAAAGTGGGCCTGATTAAGCTGAAAGAGGGTGTTGGCCTGCTGCCAACTGTGCTGGATGTGGTTGAAAATCCTAAAAACCTGAAATTGGTTGAATTGGAAGCACCTCAGTTGCCACGTTCTTTGGATGACCAACAAATTGCCTTGGCGGTTATCAATACCACTTATGCCAGCCAAATTGGCCTGACGCCAGCGAAAGATGGCCTGTTTGTGGAAGATAAAGAGTCACCTTACGTGAACCTGATCGTGGCCCGTGAAGATAATAAAGATGCGGAAAACGTGAAGAAATTCGTCCAGGCTTACCAGTCTGACGAAGTTTACGATGCTGCAAACAAAGCTTTCAATGGCGGCGCAGTCAAAGGCTGGTAATCACCAATTGACTATTTTACTGAATACTTGGTTTACTCTATTCAGTATTTGCTAAATATATTGCAAGACGGGCCCTGGCCCGTCTTGTTATTTGCATAATAGATTGCTTCAATAGCGCCTCTTAAATAAAAAAGGCTGAGGAATTTCTATGCGTGCGTTACCTCTGTGTCTGTTAGCCCTCTCGCTAACTGGATGCTCCATGCTTCAATCAAAGCCATCCACCACAGACAGCCCGGTTAAGCAACCCCCTCCGGTTACCAAACCCAGCCCTACGGTTGCCCCTCGTCCGGCACCAGTAAAACTGTATAAAAGTGCTGAAGAGCTTGTTGGCAAGCCTTTCCGCGACTTAGGAGAAGTGTCCGGTGAGTCGTGCCAATCCACCGTTCAAGACTCGCCACCGAGTATCGCAACTGCCCGTAAAAGAATGCAAACCCGAGCATCTTATATGAAAGCCAATGCGGTCTTACTGCATCAATGTGAAATACTCAGTGGTGTCCCCGGCTGTTATCAACAAGCCGTGTGTCAGGGCTCCGCACTGAATGTTTCATCAAAATGAGTGTATTTTCCTTTAATCAGATCGGTGTCATCCGCTCGCCCTATAAAGAGAAGTTTGCAGTACCGCGGCAGCCCGGTTTGATTGAAGATGGCGGTGGAGAGTTACAACTGCTGGCCCCCTATAACCAGCCGGAAGCTGTACGCGGGTTATCTGATTTCAGTCATCTATGGGTGATGTTTGTTTTCCATCAAACCATGGATGGCGGTTGGCGACCAACGGTTCGCCCTCCGCGTCTGGGAGGTAATGCCCGAATGGGAGTATTTGCCACCCGCTCCACATTTCGCCCCAACCCGATTGGGATGTCTCTGATTGAGCTGAAAGCAGTACATTGCCGGGGCACAGAGGTGATTTTGGAGCTGGGCAGTTTGGATCTGGTTGATGGCACGCCGGTAATTGATATCAAGCCCTATCTGCCTTTTGCCGAGAGCCAGCCATTGGCACGCGCCGGTTTTGCTCAAACCGCCCCTGATGCCGATATGCAAGTTTGCTTTTCCATCACCGCTGAGCAACAGTTGGCACAACAGCAACAACGCTATCCACATTTGCGGCGTTTTATCACTCAGGTATTGGCACAAGACCCACGCCCCGCCTACCGTAAAGAAGATAGCGAAAGTCGGGAGTATGCTGTTCTACTGCTGGAATTCAATGTGCGTTGGCGGGTTATTGGGCAGCAAACGGAAGTGTTATCTATCGACCATCGCTAAATTTCAGCCTGCTCTCTTTTGACAACCCGCACTCGCTGGTAAACTAAACCACTTTTTACTTTTTTGGCTGCCTCTAATTGCAGTGCTAATGGAACCAAAACATCATGCGTACTAGCCAATATTTGCTCTCCACTCTGAAGGAGACACCTGCTGATGCTGAAGTTATCAGTCACCAACTGATGCTCCGCGCTGGGATGATCCGTAAACTGGCCTCAGGTCTTTATACCTGGCTGCCGACCGGGGTTCGGGTGTTGAAGAAAGTCGAAAACATCGTGCGCGAAGAAATGAATAACGCCGGTGCTATCGAAGTTTCTATGCCTGTCGTGCAACCCGCTGATTTATGGCAAGAGAGTGGCCGTTGGGAACAATACGGCCCTGAGCTGTTACGTTTTGTTGATCGCGGCGAGCGCCCTTTTGTGCTCGGCCCAACGCATGAAGAAGTGATTACTGACCTGATTCGCGGTGAGATTAACTCTTACAAACAGCTGCCGCTGAATTTCTTCCAAATCCAGACCAAGTTCCGTGACGAAGTTCGCCCACGTTTTGGTGTGATGCGCGCACGCGAATTCCTGATGAAAGATGCTTACTCTTTCCATACCACTCAGGAATCCCTGCAAGAAACTTACGATGCGATGTATGCCGCATATAGTAAGATTTTCGAGCGTATGGATCTGAATTTCCGTGCGGTACTGGCAGACACTGGCTCCATCGGTGGCAGTGCATCACATGAATTCCAAGTGCTGGCGGAGAGTGGCGAAGACGATATCGTGTTCTCAACCGGTTCTGACTATGCCGCGAATATCGAGTTTGCTGAGGCACTGCCCCCTTCTGAGCCACGCGCAGCCGCCACAGAAGAATTGCGAATCATTGATACTCCGAATGCCAAAACCATCGCTGAATTAGTCGAGCAATTCAAACTGCCGATTGAGAAAACAGTGAAAACCTTATTGGTTCATGCTCATGAAGAGAGCGGCCATAAGTTGGTGGCTCTGCTGGTGCGCGGTGATCACGAATTAAATGAAATCAAAGCTGAGAAATTACCTCAGGTTGCCAAACCGCTGACCTTTGCCACCGAAGAAGAAATTCGCGCGGCTATCGGTGCCGGCCCAGGTTCATTAGGCCCGGTTAATCTGCAACTGCCAGTGGTGGCTGACCGCAGTGTGGCAGTGATGAGTGACTTCGGTGCAGGCGCCAATATCGACGACAAACATTACTTTGGCATTAACTGGGAACGTGATTTACCGCTGCCACACATTGCTGACTTACGTAATGTGGTTGAAGGCGATATCAGCCCAGACGGTAAAGGCACACTGCAAATCAAACGCGGTATTGAAGTTGGCCATATCTTCCAGCTAGGCACCAAATACTCGGAAGCAATGAAAGCGACGGTTCAGGGTGAAGATGGCCGCAACCAAGTGATGACCATGGGTTGTTACGGTATCGGGGTGTCCCGTGTGGTTGCTGCCGCAATCGAGCAGAATCATGATGACCGTGGCATTATTTGGCCAGATGCTATTGCCCCATTCCAGGTGGCTATCTTACCAATGAACATGCATAAATCTTTCCGAGTGAAAGAACTGGCGGAAGAGCTGTATGCCACGCTGCGTTCTCATGGGATTGACGTTATTCTCGACGACCGTAAAGAGCGTCCGGGCGTGATGTTTGCTGATATGGAATTAATTGGCGTGCCACACAATATCGTTATTGGTGACCGCAATCTCGACAGCGAAGAAGTGGAATACAAAAATCGCCGTATCGGTGAGAAACAAATGATTAAAACCAATGAAATCATTGATTTCCTGCTGAGCCAAATCAAACGTTAATTTAGCGTTGGCAAAATGCCCAATAGATCATTGGGCATTTTCCTTACCCAGCCGCTGGAGAGTGAATAACTACCAGCGGCTTTTTATTGCTTTAATTTCAAAAAGTAAGAATAAGATTATTTACTGTCACAGTTTTTATTCGCAATAAACTGAATATTATCTGCCGGGATCAGCATTTTATCTGACCGCCCCTCTTCCATTGACGGCCGGATATCAAAATGACCGTTAAGGCGCAGGAATACTGGCTCACCTGGATTTTTACGGGCATTAAAATACCCCTTTTCCAAGGTAATATTATTTTCTACTGGGAAAGTTTTGCCCGTGGCACAATCGGTAAACACTGCCGCATCAGCGAAGTATTTATACATCCCGCTTAATGGCATCGGTGTTTTAGGCAAAGGTTCTTCGCTCGGTACCAGTTTATAGTTCAAACTAGATTTAATCGGCAGGCCTTGCGTATCAAGCATCACCAAATTTTTACCTACTGGCTGGAAATAACGTTTTTCTCCCTGCCCATTGGTTAACACTAATTTATCGGCAGTACGTGCCCATGTACCATATTCAGCAAAGGATTGGTCGCCATCTTTGCTGCCGCGATAAGTTTCTTTCAGGACAAAGGTCCCATCGCTATCAAGAAACAGTGAGGTATCCAAGCCACTGCAATCTGCACAAGGCAGTACACCATGATAACTTTGCTGCATGGGTTGTAAATCCTGTTCAACCGGCTGATGCCGATTATTACACCCCAATAATGACAGCGCACCTACTGCCAAAAACAGCGTTATTGCTAATTTACTCACAGTCATTCTCCCATACTGTGTCCGATATATAAGCAATGAGGCCGTATCGATAGCAATCTATAAAGCTGGCCGATATAAGCATCACTCCTGATGTATTTTGCCGCGCAGCGCCTTTGTTGCTCCCTTGCGGACTTTACTTTCAACTCGCCTGATTTTTGAGCCTTTAGTCGGTTTGGTCGCCCGGCGGGTTTTCTCCACCACCATAGCTTGACGAATCAATGCCACCAGCCGCTGCTGTGCAGCCTCGCGATTCATATCCTGGCTGCGATACTCTTGCGCTTTGATGATGATCACCCCGTCGGCGGTCATCAAATGGCTATTGAGCGCTAATAACTTCTCTTTATAGTACTCTGGCAGGCTTGAGACCTTAATGTCAAAGCGCAAATGGATAGCAGTTGAGGTTTTGTTAACATGCTGCCCTCCTGCACCTTGAGCTCGAATTGCCGTCAGTTCAATCTCACTGTCGGGCAGACTGACATTATTAGATATAATCAACACACTTATTGCCCGTTGCCTTGCCATTCATCAAAACTAATTTCCAGATTATTCTGAGCATCTGATAACCAAATAGTTCCCTCTTGCAGCGTAGCCTGTAATGACATATTACGAGTCGATAATGCCGCCAGCTTCGCCATCTGTTCATCATCAAGGAAACGCACTCGAAGATTACGGTGGCCGGACAGCTTTTCTTGCACCTGTGGCCACCACACTTTGGCGGCTCGTTCGCTGTAGGCATAAAGCACAACTTGCTGTGACTGATTACAAGCTTTACGTAGTCGCTTCTCTTCAGGAAGCCCCAGTTCAACCCATAATTCGATGCCATTGTGATCATTGTGACGCCAAATTTCTGGCTCGTCATCGGCGCTCAACCCTTTGGTGAACTGCAAACGTTCATCTGCATGGCAAATCCATGCCAATAAACGCAGCATCATACGCTGGTCCGTTTCTGAGGGGTGCTGCGCGATTGTCAGGTTAACATCCTGAAAGAAATTACGATCCATATCGGCGATGTTAACTGCGGCTTTATGGATGGTTGCTTTTAGTGCCATGAGTGACCTCTTAATTATCTGGCTGACAGTGTACTTGATTAGGTCTATCAGCAGCCAGCCAACCCTGCATAAAGAGAGTTATTAGTGTCATCAATGATAAAAAGAAACCTGCATTTCCACTCTAATATCTCTATCACTCCTGTGCTATAGTCCTTATAAGTTCAGAGTTTATCTTCGTAGTTTGACAGTGTGACTTTCCGCTGAGAATCTACCGGGTTAAACTTTTCCGGGAGGATTATTGTGCAGCAATACTGTGAATTAGTACGCCGTTTTTATGCCGAAATTGGAAGCGGTGACCGTGGCTACGTGCCAGACGCACTGCGTTGTGTATTGAAAGCATTGGACGAAGTTGCGGCTAACGACGCACTCCCGTCCTCCGTTAGGGAACAAGCGGCCTATGCCGCTGCTAACTTATTGGTGAGCGATTATGTTGATGAACGATGAATATCAACCCATCAATTGCGATGACTACGATAATCTGGAACTCGCCTGCCAACATCACCTAATACTGACGTTGAAGTTGAGAGGTGGCGAGATCGTGGAAGGTAAAGCTGTCGATCTGCTGCTGAGAAAAAAAGTCGAATACTTGATTGTTGAGCAGGAAGGGAAAGAACGTGAGCTACGTCTTGACCATATAGCCAGCTTCAGTCACCCCGAAATCGGGACTGTAATAGTCAGTGCATCATAATTTCCGTGCATTACTGACAGGCCGCTGCAAAGCGGCCTGTTTTGTATCCAGCCTTCAAACTTACTGAATACCCATGATTTCGAGTATCGCGGTAAGCATTGCTCATTGTTATCCGAATCTCGTTAGGGTTTTAAACTGGCATAATATGCCGCCAGATCCGAAAAATCCTCATCAGACAACTGAGAAACATAAGCGCGCATCACTTCAGCCTGCCCCCCGGTACGATTGCCTTTTTTATAAGCAGCCAGAGATTGCTCAAGATAGACTGAGTTTTGCCCCGCCAGACTGGGATACATCGGCACCGAGGTTTTGCCATTCATACCATGGCAAGCGACGCAAGTTGCTGACTTCGCCCGACCCGCCTCAATATCATTTTTGGCTTGTGCTGAAAAGCTGCATAAACCTAACACCACTATACTGACGACTAATTTCATCATTGCTCCTCAAAATAAACCACATTAGCTATTTTTATTTTTTAATACTGCGGTGTTCCAATCCAGATGCCAGCACTGTTCTCCTGCACTCGCTTGACCCGCTTGCGTGACAAAGACCCCCGCAGCCGCAATTAATTGTTCGCCAAAATACAGCAACGGAATGCGCTCTCGCAACCAGGGGGGAACCCCCAATTCCTGCCATATTTTCTTAATGTGGCGCGAATGATGCCGCCCAACAATTTTGATCTCTCCTTGCAAACCAAAACGTATACTTATTTCTTCACCAATAGCCGCGGATCTAACAGCTTGCCCGCCATCAACAACAAAACTCAACACGCCAAGATTGGCAGGTAAAACCAAGGGTTCCGGTAGTGCCGCTGTTTGGTCAGGGGCCGCCAGAACAGTCGCCCAAGTCAGATGTGGTACGCTTATCTCAGCCAGCGGCGATAATAGATATAAATATTGCCGAAAACGACGAACCTGATGTGCTCCGAGAATCAGTTGAGGTTCAGCATCAGGTCTGGCCATGGCGACCTCCAACCACAAACGTTGCAGTTGGCTCTGCGACGGCATTGAAGCACCACATCCGGCCAACCAACGCCGCAGTAATGCCGCACGCTTAGCTTCCGAAGCAAGTAATAAGCCTTCAATAGATAGCGCGCCTTCAGGGTTTTGTAATTGCTGTAAATTATCAGCCAGTAACTCATCCAGCAATTGTTCCTGCTCAGCACACAAACTGGCACTACGCGCAGTGGCTTGAGCAAAGTGCGGCCAACGCTGATTAAGCAAAGGTAAAACTCTTAATCGTAGAAAATTGCGATCGAAGCGATCATCTTGATTACTGTCGTCTTCAATCCACTGTAGCTGTTGGGTTCGGGCATAGTTTTCGAGTATCGCGCGCGAGAATGCCAGGAGTGGCCGCAATAATTGGCTATGCGCAAAGGGCATTCTCGCCGCCATCGCGGATAAACCCGCAGGGCCACTGCCACGTTTAAGCGCTAATAAGAAAGTTTCACACTGATCATCCAGATGCTGGGCGGTAAGCAGCACTTCATCAGCCGCTAAATGTGAGGTAAATGCCTGATAACGGGCGGTTCTGGCGGCAGCTTCAATACCAGAGTGGCGGGCATCGATACTAACCCGCACCACTTCTAACGGGATTTTCCATTGTTCACATTGCTGCCGGCAATGCTTAACCCAGCTATCAGCCCGAGGATTTAGTCCGTGGTGAATATGAATGGCACGAATCTTCAGCTCAGGAATAAGTTGGTCACGCAGACACACCAATAAATGCAGCAGCACACTGGAATCCAAACCACCACTGAACCCAACCAATACCCGCCGCTGTTCACCCAATTGCGCGAATAACGGGTTAAGCAAAACATTGGGGGTCGAGGAAGTGGCGTTCATATTATTCCGGTATCAATTCATAGAGCTCCAGAGGTAAACCATCTGGGTCATTAAAGAAAGTAAAACGTGATTCGGTATAGGGATCAATGCGAATCGCCTCGCAAATAACCCCTGCGGCTTCAAGCTCGCGCACGGCTAATTCAATATCATCAACCTGAAACGCCAGATGCCGTAATCCACAAGCTTCTGGACGGCTAGGCCGTGGCGCCGGAGCAGGAAAAGAGAATAACTCAATAAGATATTCCCCATTGAGTGCCAGATCAGCTTTCCATGAGTCTCGGGCTTCACGATAGACTTCACTCATTAGGCTAAAACCCAGCACCTCGCAGTAAAATTTCTTACTTGCCTGATAATCTGAGCCAATTATCGCAATATGATGAACCTGACGTATTGCCAGCATATATTCCAACCTAGTTATTTTTCAGTACATTGACCCAATAACGTCCATCTTCGCTACGCTTGGCACCGTGGATATCAGTTTCAAATCCGGGATAATGTTCACCAATAGCGCCCAGCAGCAATAGGAAATCCAATACTGCTCGGCTCTTCTCAGTAATCATTTCGCCGGGCATCACCAGCGGAACGCCCGGTGGGTAAGGTAAGATCATATTGGCGACCACTTTGCCAATCAAATCGGCCATATCGCAAGCGACTATATTACCGCGGATCTGTTGCTGGAACATATTATATGGCGTGAGTTTCATCTCTGGCAGCACATCAAATGACTGGCGCATTAGGCGGGGCAAATCATGTTGGCGGATCAATTGATGGATACCGGCCGCCAGATCCTGAATGCGCATATGGCGGTAAAAATCCGGATCCACAGCAAACAGATCCGGCAGCATATTTTTAACTCGTAAATTAAGATCAAAAGCACGTTTAAACTCAGTCAACCCGCGTAATAAACTCATTGCCTTGGTTTTATCAATACCAATACTGAATAAAAACAGTAAATTATATGGGCCGGTTTTCTCTACTACGATACCGCGCTCATCTAAGAATTTGGCGACCAAAGCAGCAGGGATCCCTTCATCTTCAAGTTCACCTTCAGGGCTCATTCCCGGCGTCAAAATAGTTACTTTGATAGGGTCCAGATACATATGATCCGCATCTACGTCGCTAAAACCATGCCACTTCTGCCCCGGCTGTAGCGGCCAACAGGCGATTTCGTCGATGGCCTCAGGTTGCCAGACATCAAAAAACCAGTTATCGCTTTCCGAGCGTAAACGCCGCACCTCTTTACGGAAATGCATCGCCCGTTCGATGGAGCGCATAATCATCCGTCGCCCCGGCTTGCCCCGCATCATTGCCGCTGCCGTCTCCATTGAGGCGACGATACTGTAATTTGGTGAGGTCGTGGTATGCATCATATAAGCTTCATTAAAAGTGCCTTCATTGTAGTCACCTTTAATATGAATCATTGAAGCTTGAGAGAATGCCGCCAGTAATTTATGCGTCGATTGCGTTTCATAAAATACTTTCCCGGCAACCCGCTCCCCACTCATGCCACTTTTACCCTCATAGATCTCATGAAAGTTAGTATAAGGAACCCACGCTGAATCAAAATGAATTGAAGGCACATCCAAGATTTGCTTAATATAGTCGGTATTATAGAGCAAGCCATCATAGGTCGAGTTGGTAATAACCGCATGTACCGGCCAATGGGCATTCTTAGTTTGTGCAACTTTCTCGGTAATAGACTCTCGGGTAAATTCACGCTGCGGTATGCCACCTAAAATGCCATATGCATTACGAGCTGGATGTAAATAAAGCGGAATAATATCGCTCATCATCAGAAGATGCGTCACAGACTTATGGCAATTACGATCAATTAATACCGTGCTACCGGCAGGAGACGAGTACATTCCAATAATTTTATTTGCCGTCGACGTGCCATTCGTCACCATATAGCTCTGTTCAGCATTGAATGTGCGGGCAATATACTCTTCGGCTTCCAGATGTGGCCCACTATGATCTAATAATGAACCCAGTTCAGTGACTGATATTGAAATATCCGCTTTGAGGGTATTGGCACCAAAGAAATCATAGAACAGGCTACCTACCGGGCTTTTTTGAAAAGCAGTTCCTGCCATATGCCCTGGAGTGCAAAAAGTATACTTCCCCTCTTTGACATAATTAAATAGTGCCTTAGTTAAAGGCGGAGTAATGCTATCCATATACTCTGTCGTATATTGTTCAATGTGCTGTGCAATATCTTCTGCAGCATTCAGAGCATATTCAAAGAAATAAAGAGCCATACGCATTTCATTCAAACTAACATCGAGTGAAGATGTCGTATTGATAAAAGCATAAAGTGGAAGATATTCGTTTAGCTCATTAATTTCAGCGCAGAGATCTGCGCTGTGCTGATCCCAATCGAAAATAACACCAATAATCCGCGCATTATGCTCGATCAGTTTGAGTAGATCGCCATGATCCTTCGGATAGATCAACTGGAAACCTTTGCTGAGCAGAGCATCACTCAACTCGCGAATAGGCTCATCTTTATAGTAGACCCCCATTGGCCCCATGATGGCGATGATATTCATTGGTGAATCCTCAAATTGTTCACTAATCATCTATAACAACATGAAAATTCTACCTAGGGTACCTTTTACCTAAAAATTATGAGGTTGGGTATTAAATTGAATGGATAGAGCATCGTAGGCGGGATTGGCTGGGCGTTTATAAACAAAAATCCGGTACATAATGTATGCACCGGATTTCAATAACTAACTTAGGTGACCAACAATCTGGACACTGTTACTCAGCAATAGCCGTAATTCATCAGACGTTGATAACGGCGATTCAGTAACTCTTCATTATTCAGAACATCCAAATCGCTGAGATCAGCCAGAAGCTGTGCCTTCAGTGAAGCAGCAATCGCAATGTGATCACGATGTGCACCACCTAACGGCTCAGGGATCACTGAGTCGATCATTTTCAGTTCTTTCAGCCGATGGGCAGTAATACCCATCGCTTCTGCGGCTAATGGCGCTTTATCTGCGCTTTTCCACAAGATGGAAGCACAGCCTTCTGGAGAGATAACCGAATAAGTGCTGTATTGCAGCATATTCACTTTATCACCAACACCGATTGCCAATGCACCACCTGAGCCACCTTCACCAATGACGGTGCAAACGATAGGGACATTCAGGCGAGACATTTCGCGCAGGTTACGTGCAATCGCTTCAGATTGACCACGTTCTTCAGCACCCACACCAGGATAAGCCCCTGGCGTATCAATGAAAGTAATGATCGGCAGCTTAAAGCGCTCAGCCATTTCCATCAGACGCAATGCTTTACGATAACCTTCTGGTGCTGGCATACCAAAGTTACGGCGGATCTTCTCTTTGGTATCACGGCCCTTTTGATGACCAATGATCATCACCGGACGACCATCCAGACGTGCAATACCACCAACGATAGCTTTATCGTCGGCATAGGCACGATCACCTGCCAGCTCTTCGAAATCGGTAAAGATATTAGCGATATAATCCAGGGTATAAGGGCGACCAGGATGGCGTGCCAATTGGGCAATTTGCCATGCGCCAAGATCCGAGAATATCTTCCGCGTCAGCTCGACACTTTTCTCACGTAGACGCTGAACCTCTTCGTCCAGATTAATATCTAATTTTTCGTCTTGACGGCTGACTGCGGTCAGCGAGTCAATTTTCGCTTCCAGCTCTGCAATCGGCTGTTCAAAATCAAGAAAATTCAGACTCATAGCATTCCTATTTTAGTCAAATTCCAGTTCCACCTGCTCATTACCGACCAACGTTCGCAATTCTATCAATAAGCGATCGGTGGGTGTCACGCGCCATGTGGCTCCAAACCGCAACCTAGCGCGAGCATCTTCCCGTTGGTAATAAAGATGCACTGGGATCGTCCCCGCTCGATGGGGTTCCAACGACTGACGGAGACGGTTCAAAAGCTGGTCATCAATTTGCCTGTCAGTCAGCGATATAGCAAGCCCACGGGCATATTTTTCACGAGCTTCACTGATGTCCATTAACTCACGGGCGGTCATTTTAAGTCCACCACTAAAGTCATCAAAGCTGACCTGTCCAGTGGCTATCAGGATACGGTCTTTTTCCAACAAATGCTGATATTTTTCCAACGCATCGGTGAATAGCATCACCTCCAGACGCCCAGAGCGGTCATCCAAAGTACAAATGCCAATACGATTTCCGCGTTTTGTTACCATAACCCTTGCAGCGATAACCAGCCCCGCTGCCATGGTCATTTTGCCCCGATCCGTCGGATGCATATCTTTCAAACGCAGCCCACCGGCATAACGTTCTATTTCCTTAAGATATTGGGTAATTGGATGGCCGGTCAGATACAGCCCCAGCGTTTCCCGCTCACCGTCTAAAACAATTTGTTCCTGCCACGGCGGCACATTAGCATAAGATTGCTCAACCTGCTCAGGTGCATCAGCCAATACGCCAAACATATCTACCTGACCAATAGCTTCAGCCTTGGCATGTTGGTCCGCCGCCTTTAATGCTTCGCCCAAGGAACTCATTAATGCGGCACGGTGCGGCCCCAGACGGTCAAAGGCACCGGACATAATCAGTTTTTCTAAAATCCGGCGATTAAGTTTTTTAGTGTCGACTCTGGCGCATAAATCAAATAATTCTTTGAAATAGCCACCCTCTTTACGGGCTTCGAGCATCGCTTCAATCGGCCCTTCACCCACACCTTTGATGGCACCGATACCATAAACAATTTCGCCGTCATCATTTACATGGAAATGATACAAGCCACTGTTGATATCTGGAGGCAAGATTTTCAGCCCCATGCGCCAACATTCGTCAACCAGACCAACCACCTTATCGGTGTTATCCATATCAGCGGTCATTACCGCCGCCATAAATTCAGCCGGATAATGCGCTTTTAACCACAGCGTTTGGTAAGAAACCAAGGCATAAGCGGCGGAGTGTGACTTGTTAAAACCATAACCGGCAAATTTCTCTACCAAGTCAAAAATCTTAATCGCCAGTTCGCCATCAACGCCCTGACTTTTGGCCCCATCTTCAAATACCGAGCGCTGTTTAGCCATCTCTGCCGGGTTCTTCTTACCCATCGCACGACGCAACATATCCGCGCCGCCGAGTGAATAACCAGACAGAACCTGAGCAATCTGCATAACCTGTTCTTGATACAGGATAATGCCATAGGTTGGCTCAAGCACCGGTTTTAGTGACTCATGCTGCCATTCAATGTCGGGATAAGAAATGGCTTCACGGCCATGTTTACGGTCGATAAAGTTATCTACCATCCCTGATTGCAACGGACCTGGGCGGAACAATGCCACCAATGCAATCATATCTTCGAAGCAGTCTGGTTTCAGCCGCTTGATAAGATCTTTCATGCCGCGGGATTCAAGCTGGAATACCGCAGTCGTTTCCGAGCGTTGCAGCATATCGAAGCTTTTTTTATCATCCAACGGAATAGAAGCAATATCAATTGGCTCTAAACCGGTTTTGGCGCGCCGGGCGTTAATCATCTCCAGCGCCCAGTTAATGATAGTAAGCGTTCGCAAACCAAGGAAGTCGAACTTCACTAACCCGGCATATTCCACATCATTCTTATCGAATTGGGTGACCGGGTTTTTCCCTTCGGCATCACAATAAAGGGGGGCAAAATCAGTGATTTTAGTTGGCGCGATAACCACCCCACCGGCATGTTTACCGGCGTTACGTGTTACCCCTTCCAACTTACGCGCCATATCAATCAGCGCTCTAACCTCTTCATCTGCCTCATAGATTTCTGGCAGTTGCGGCTCTGCGGCGAAGGCTTTCTCCAGTGTCATCCCCGGATCAGGCGGGACTAATTTAGAGATACGGTCGACAAAACCATAAGGATGACCCAGCACACGGCCCACATCACGGATCACCGCTTTGGCGGCCATGGTACCGAAGGTAATAATCTGCGAAACCGCATCACGGCCATACATGTCCGCGACGTGTTCAATCACCAGGTCACGTTTCTCCATGCAGAAGTCAACGTCGAAGTCGGGCATTGATACACGTTCAGGGTTAAGAAAACGTTCGAACAGGAGGTCAAACTCCAGTGGGTCGAGGTCGGTAATTTTCAGCGCATAGGCCACCAGAGAACCCGCGCCTGAGCCTCGCCCTGGGCCTACCGGTACACCGTTATCTTTTGACCACTGGATAAATTCCATAACTATCAAGAAGTAACCAGGGAAACCCATCTGGTTAATAACTTTCAGCTCGATTTCCAGACGTTCATCATATTCGGGCCGCTTTTGCGCCCGAACTTCAGGGTCAGGGAACAGGAACTCCAGTCGTTCTTCTAAACCTTGTTTAGACTTTTCAACCAGAAAATCTTCGGTACTCATATCACCGGTCGGGAATTGAGGTAAGAAATACTCCCCAAGCCGGATGGTCACATTACAACGTTTGGCTATCTCAACACTGTTGATCAGCGCCTCAGGAATGTCGGCGAACAGCTCACACATCTGCTCTTCGTCACGCATAAATTGCTGAGGGCTATAGTTCTTAGGCCGCTTAGGATCAACCAGTGTAAAACCGTCATGGATAGCAACACGAATCTCGTGCGCATCAAAATCTGACTCATCGATAAAACGCACATCATTGGTCGCTACCACGGGCAAGCCGCGCTCGGTAGCCAGCGCTACCGCAGCATGCAGGTAGTTTTCTTCATCCGGGCGACCCGTACGAATTAACTCCAGATAATAACTATTAGGGAAATGCTCTTGATAAAATTCGAGGCATTGATCAACCTGAACCTGATTACCCCGCAAGATAAACTTACCGACATCACCCATCCGACCACCGGACAGTAGAATCAGCCCTTCTTTATGATTAATCAGCCAATCCCGATCAATGATCGGGCCAGCAGCGCCATAGCCACGTTGATAAGCTTCGGATATCAGTAAAGTCAGGTTTTGGTAACCTTCATTATTGCGTGCCAAAACCGTCAGGTGAGCTAACTCATCACCCAAAATCTCGCTTTGCACATAGAAGTCTGCGCCAATGATGGGTTTGACCCCAGCACCATGGGCGCTACCGTAGAATTTTACCAGGCCACACAGGTTGGTAAAATCGGTAATGGCCAGAGCGGGCATGCCCAACGCAGCAGCTCTCTTCACCAAGGGCCCAATCTTGGCTAATCCATCGATCATGGAGTAATCGCTGTGAACACGCAGGTGGACAAAACGAGGTTCGGCCATATCCAGATACCAGAAATTAGTGGATTGAATCATATCTCCAGCAATTTATTGCTGAAGAATCATATCCATACATTATGGATTTTACTTCGTTATTGACACAACAGTGGTTTGCGCAACAATGAGTTACACCAAACCTAGCACACGTTTAACTGGGCCAAAACTGCGCCGGTGGTGTTCGGTAGCACCGAAGGCTGCCAATTTTTCTAAATGGACAGCGGTGGGATAACCTTTGTGCTGAGCGAAACCATATTCAGGGAAATGAAGATCAAGCTCAATCATTTCACGGTCACGCGTCACTTTAGCCAGAATAGAGGCGGCGCTAATCTCTGCCACCCGGCTATCACCTTTGACAACAGCCAATGACGGCATCGCCAGTTTCGGACAACGATTGCCATCAATCAAGACATAATCAGGGGCAATATGCAGCCCAGCAACGGCCCTTTGCATGGCAAGCATAGTGGCGTGCAAGATATTGAGCTGGTCAATCTCTTCAGGCTCTGCGCGGCCAAGGCTCCATGACAGTGCCTTGTCAGTAATTTCGTCATAGAGTGACAGACGGCGTTTTTCACTCAGTTTCTTCGAGTCGGCTAAACCGACTATTGGCCGTTTAGGATCAAGAATAACCGCCGCAGTGACAACCGCACCCACTAAGGGGCCGCGACCTACTTCATCCACACCCGCAATCAAATTGGCCGGTGGGTAAATAAAAATATCAGTCATCGTCCGGCTAACTCCAATACAGCCTGGGCTGCTTGCTCATCCGCACCACAGCGGATGCTCTGATGTAAAATCAGAAAACGTGCTTTTAAAGCTTCAACAGCGTCCCCACCTTGCAGCAACGGCAATAGCGCATCGGCTAATTTTTGTGGCTGACACTCTTGCTGCAACAGCTCAGTCACCAACTCTTCGCCAGCTAATAAATTAGGTAACGAAACATAGGGTGTATTAACCAGCCTCTCGGCCAACCAGAATGTGAAAGGTTTCATACGATAGCCGACTACCATTGGGCATTTGGCCAACATGCACTCTAATGCCGCGGTACCAGAGGCCAGCAGTGTCGCATCGCTGGCAATCATCGCCAAACGGGCGTTACCATCCAGCAAATGCACTGATAGGTCGGGGGCAACTTCAGCCTTAATTCGCTCAAACTGTTCGCGTCGTTTGCTGTTAACCAGCGGGACCAACACATCCAATTCAGGTATTTGCTGCTTCAAGATGGCTGCGGTACGCAGAAAGTCGCCACTGAGCATTTCGACTTCCGAATGACGACTACCGGGCAGCAAGGCTAAACAAGGTGTGTTTGATGCAATGCCCAGTTCTACTCTTGCCGCTTGTTTGTCAGGAGCTAACGGCATGGTATCGGCCATGGTATGACCGATAAAACGACAGGGAACATTAAAACGATCGTAAAACGCTTTTTCAAAAGGAAGAAAGGCCAGCACCATATCGGTCGCTTTACCAATTTTGAAAACACGCTTTTGTCGCCAGGCCCAAACAGACGGGCTGACGTAATGAACAGTTCGGATACCGCGCTGTTTCAAACGCCCTTCAAGGGTAATATTGAAATCAGGGGCATCGATACCGACAAAAACATCCGGAGAGAGCTCACTGAAACGCTGAGTCAGCTCTTTTCGAATTTTCAACAGACGTGGCAGGCGCTCTAAAACCTCAACAACCCCCATTACTGCCAATTCTTCCATCTCAAACCAGGCTTCGCATCCTTCAGCTTGCATCAGAGGACCGGCAACACCTACAAAGCGTGCGTCAGGAACCCGAGCTTTCAGTGCACGAATTAATCCGGCACCTAAGATGTCGCCAGATGTTTCTCCAGCGACTAAACCGATAGTTAAAGGACGCCCGCCGCTTAACGGACGATCAACAGATAATGGGCTATTTTGCATAGGTCAGCGAATAATGCCGCGGGTCGAACGTTCAAAGAAATCACTGAATGCCTGAACCGCCGGATGTTGCTGCGCCAGCTCGGCAATTTCTGATTTAACTTCGTCCAGAGTCCGGCCACTGCGATACAACAGTTTGTATGCATTGCGGATGGCATGAAGTGATTCTTTGTCGAAGCCACGGCGCTTCAACCCTTCGATATTAATACCAAATGGCGTCGCGTGGTTGCCTTGAGCGATGACAAAAGGAGGCACGTCTTGAGCGACGCCTGAACAACCGCCCACCATAACATGCGCGCCGATCACGCAGAATTGGTGAACTGCCGTCATACCGCCAATAATGGCATAATCGTCAATTTCTACATGCCCACCCAACGTTGCATTGTTTGCCAGAATGCAACGATTGCCAATGATGCAATCATGGGCTATATGGGCATTGATCATGAGTAAATTATCGCTGCCTACTTTGGTTAACCCACCACCTTGGACAGTGCCACGGTGGATAGAAACACTTTCGCGGATACGGTTACGATCGCCGATCTCGACACGAGTAGGCTCGCCTGCATATTTCAGATCTTGGTTAGCTTCACCAATCGAAGCAAACTGATAAATCTGATTATCACAGCCGATTTTTGTTATTCCATTAACGACGACATGGGATTTCAGTTCCGTGCCAGCGCCGATTTCCACCTGGGATCCGACAAAGCAGAAGGGGCCGATATGAACGCCGGCGCCTATAATGGCACCTTCTTCAACGATAGAACTTGGATGGATAACGGCGGTTTTGTCAATCACGTATCAGGACTCCTTAACGTCAGGCTTTACAACTGCTGCTTCTACTGGCGCTGTTGCCGGTTTGCTACGAGCACACATCATGGTTGCCGTACAAACGATTTCACCATCAACTTTTGCCACACCAGTAAAGCGAGTCAGACCACGGCGTTCTTTGACAAACTCAACTTCCATGATCATTTGATCGCCAGGCACCACTGGGCGTTTGAAGCGAGCTTCATCAATACCAGCAAAATAATAAAGCTCACCTGGTTCAAGTTTACCACGGCTCTTAAATGCCAAAATCCCGGTAGCCTGAGCCATCGCTTCTAATATCAACACACCAGGGAAGATTGGCTTGCCCGGGAAGTGGCCTTGGAAAAATGGCTCGTTGAAAGAGACGTTCTTCACTGCACGCAGAAATTTGCCTTCCTCAAAATCGAGGACGCGATCTACCAGCAAAAACGGAAAACGGTGCGGGAGTAGATCCAAAATCTCTTCAATGTGCAGAGTATGAGTGTCAGTAGTCAAAATACTCTTCCTGTCTAAAAACTGATGCTATCAACAACACGGCCTGCACAGCCCCAAAAAGGAGGCATTAGGCAGGCCGCAAATTATGAACTCTTTACACTTACTTTTGGTATTAACTACCAATAAGTTTGATTATTTGCTCAGAGTTTCGGGCTTGAGTGATTATTCTTTATCGATTTTGCGCTCAATAGCTTTTAAGCGTTTATTAATCCCATCAATATTCATCACTAAAGCAGCTGTCTTGCGCCAAACTTTATTCGGTTGTAGCGGAATCCCGGAGGAGTATAACCCAGGTTCGGTGATTGGACGCATCACCATTCCCATCCCAGTGATTGTGACTTTGTCACAAATCTCCATGTGACCATTGATCACACTGGCACCGCCTATCATACAATAGCGTCCAACTTTCAGACTGCCTGCCATGATAACACCACCCGCAACTGCGGTATTGTCGCCAATCACAACGTTATGTGCAATCTGGCATTGGTTATCAATGATAACGCCATTACCAATAATCGTGTTATCCAATGCCCCACGGTCAATTGTTGTACAGGCGCCAATCTCAACACGATCGCCAATATGTACAGAACCTAGCTGAGGAATTTTTATCCAGTTACCACGATCATTTGCATAGCCAAAACCATCTGCACCAATGACCGTACCGGATTGGATCAGACAGTTCTGTCCAATCACCACTTCATGATAAACGGAGACATTGGCCCACAAACGGCTACCTGCACCAATGTGAGTATTCTTACCAATAAAGCAGCCTGCACCGATAACAACGTTATCACCCAGCACAACACCGGACTCTATTACTGCATTTGCACCAATAGAAACGTTCTCTCCCAGCGTTGCCCGCGGAGAAATTACCGCACTTGGCGCGATATCTTGCGCTGGCTGAGGGGTGGTATCCATTATCTGAGCCATGCGCGCATAGGTTAAATAAGGATTTTTAACGACCAAAGCCGCAGATTTACAGAATGGTAAATCTGCCTCAGTCAGTACCACAGCACCTGCATTGCAGGTCGCGAGTTGTTCCTGATAGCGGCTGTTTGACAAAAATGTGATTTGCGAAGGCTCGGCAGAATGCATAGAAGCGATGCCGGTGATGACGAGATCGCCATCACCGTGCACCTGTGCATCCAACTGCTGGGCTAAATCAGCCAGTCGAATTGAAGGCATGTTTTATTTAACCTGTTTCAGCACGTCAGCAGTGATATCTTTAGAAGAGTCAGCATATGCAACAGCATTTGCATCGATCACTACGTCATAACCGCCTTTGCTGGCAACAAGTTTAACAGCATCCTGAATACGGCTCAGAATTTTGTTACGTTCTTCCATCTGACGACGGCGATTGTCTTGCTCAAAAGCCTGGGCTTTAGTAGAGAAAGTTTCACGCTGTTTCATTACGTCGCTTTCCAGCTTGGTACGATCGCTGGCTTTCATGGTAGAACCGTCACGTTGCAGCTTCTGCATTTTAGTCTGCAGATCGCGCTCCATTCCTTGCAGTTCGGTTGCACGGCCTTTGAATTCATTCTCCAGCTGCTTAGCTACGGTTTCACGCGCAGGTAATTGTTGGAAAATGCTGGAAACGTTAACAATAGCAATCTTGTCAGCGGCTTGAACGCTGGCTGAAGCAGCCAATGCTAAACCTAGACCTGCGGCACACAACCACTTTTTCACTATAAACTCCTTACCATTACCCGTTTGTGTCAGAGACACCTTGAAGTGCACTTAATACTGAATAATCCCTAGCATAGCGCCAACCTGAGCTGACGCTACTTTAGGTTATTTCAACTACCAGTGCTGTCTTTAAAATTCAGTACTGCTTTGCCAATCAATTACCAAGTTTTACCAATGTTAAACTGGAATTGCTCTGACTTGTCGCCTTCGTAATCTTTAACCGGTTTAGCATATGAGAACACTAATGGCCCCAATGGAGACATCCATTGCAAGGACACACCGGCAGACACACGAATATTGCTAGCTTTACTGTAATCAGGTATGCCAGCAGCACGCGTCTCTGCGGTATTTTCCCAATTAGTATCCCATACAGTACCGGAGTCAATAAAGAATGAGGTACGTACAGAGTTCGAGTATTTCTCGCTAATAAACGGTGTTGGTGTAATCAGTTCTAAACTGGCCACCGCCATCGCGTTACCACCGACTGCATCGGTAGAATTAGTAACTGTAGTCCCATTATTGCCGTAATACGCAGCTTTTGGACCAATGTTATTTGATCGGAAGCCACGAACCGAGCTGGAACCACCTGCATAGAAGTTCTCATAGAATGGCATCTCTTTCGAACCGATACCGCCGCCATAACCCAAGCGACCACGGCCCAAGAGCACCCATGAACGATCTTCATCCAATGGCTGATACGCTGATGTATCGAATGTCACCTTGTAGAACTCATTATCAGAGCCAGGCACGGTAACTTTCGTATTCACCGATGATTTCACCCCCGAAGTCGGGAAGAAACCACGGTCAAGGTTGTTATATGTCCAACCCAGGTTCAGCGTAAAGTCGTCAGTAGTAAAGCCTTCGCGACCTGTATAGCTTGGTCGTTGGCCTACTGAATCCAGATAGCGCCACATCGCGACTTGCGGTTCCATATCAGACAGGTCGTTATGGACATAACCTAAGCCAACACGCAATGAGTTATTTTCATTGATAGGGAAGCCTAAAGTACCGTCAACACCGTAGCTGCTGTTGGTATAGCCAGACAGGTCCGCGTTATCTGCTTTAAAGTCATTATAGAAGATACGCCCGCCCAGACTTACACCATCAACAGTGAAGTAAGGGTCAGTTAAGGTAAATTCAGCATAAGTCTGGTAGTCGTTCTTCGTACCGTTAATACCAACGGTATTACCCGTACCCAACCAGTTATCTTGCTGAACGCCAACCTGGAAGCTTACGCCACTTTCAGTACCGTAACCGATACCAAAGTTCAGGCTACCTGTGTTTCGTTCTTTAACTTTGTAAGTCACATCAACCTGATCAGCGGTTCCCGGAACACGCTGAGTTTCAACATCAACGGTTTCGAAATAGCCCAGACGGTTCAAACGCTCTTTACCAGCTTCGACCTGATCATTACCCAACCATGCACCTTCCATCTGGCGCATTTCACGGCGCAATACGGAATCTTTACTGGTGTCATTGCCTTCGAAACGAACATTACGAACATAGAAACGGTTACCCGCATCTACATTGATATGCAGTTTGACAGTTTTATCAGCGTCGTTAATTTCAGGCTGAGATACTACACGCGGGTAGGCATAGCCGTAACGGCCCAACATCTTCTTGATGTCTTCTTCCATGCGTGTGACTTTGCTGCCGTTAAACAATTCACCCGGCTCAATCTGGGTCAGCTTATCAGCTTCAGATTGATGGCCCGCAAGGTTACCGCTCACAACCACACTGTTAAGCTTGTATTGATTGCCTTCAGTAATATTGATGGTGATATAGATGCCTTTTTTATCTGGCGTCAGGCTCACTTGAGTCGAATCGATATTAAAGCGGGCATAACCACGGTCCAGATAGAAACTGCGCAAGGTTTCAAGGTCACCGGCCAATTTCTGCTTCTGGTATTTGCGATCACCAACAACGTTCCACCATGGCACTTCATCACGCAATTGGAAGCGCGAGATAAGTTCATCAGTTGTGAAACTGTGGTTACCTACGATGTTAATCTGCTGAATTTTAGCAGATACACCCTCAGTAAAGACCAGTTTGAGATCGACACGATTACGCGGTAGTGGCGTAACGACAGCTTTCACAGATGCGCTGTATTTACCCACACTGTAGTAGAAGTCTTCGAGTCCTTTTTCAATGCTGGATATAGTGGTACGGTCCAGGGCTTCGCCAACCCGGACGCCAGAGGCTTCCAGATTCTGCTTAAGCATGTCATCTTTCACCGCTTTATTACCGGAGAAAGTGATGCTGGCAATCGTTGGGCGTTCTTTGACTTGAACAATCAGCGTATCACCATCGCGCAGGACACGAACGTCCTCGAAGTTGCCTGTAGCAAACAACGCACGGATAGTTTTACCGATGTCATCATCACTGACGGTATCGCCTACGCGAACCGGCATATTAAGTAACGCCGCACCGACGGCGACCCGTTGCAGGCCTTCGAAATGAATATCTTTCACTACGAACCCGTCTGCACCGTATACGGTGGCGCTGCCAAACAGCAGCGACGCTATGAGCAACTTTTTCATCGCCATCGTTGTTATGCGTTCTTCCTAACCTATCCCCTGCCGTTAAAGACGGGAGAAATCATTGAAAAGTGCAAGCCCCATTAATAGCACCAGCAAAACCGAGCCGATGCGATAACTGAAGTCTTGTACTCGCTCAGAAACCGGCCCACCCTTCAGCTTTTCTATCGCCAGGAAGAGCAGATGTCCACCATCTAACACCGGTAACGGGAACAAATTGATAATGCCCAAATTGACACTGATGAGTGCCAAAAACATCAGGTAATATACCAACCCGTACTCAGCTGAAACCCCAGCACCTTGCGCAATAGATATCGGGCCACTCAAGTTATTCAGCTTAACATCACCAGTAATCAGTTTACCCAACATGCTTACCGTCAACCGCATCAACTGCCAGGTTTTATCCCCAGCTTGGTAGAATGCCGTAAACGGACCATATTGGCGAATCGTTCTATATTCATCCGGAAGCGGTATAACTTTCGGCACTACACCCGCAAAACCTTCACTGCGGTTTTCTCCAACCGATTTTGTATCTGGTATCAAGGTTAAAGACAAGGGGGTACCGCCCCTTTCAATATCTAACACCAGCGCTTTACCGGGGTTATCTCGAACTTGTAAAACAAATGTTTGCCAACGATCCAATAACTGACCGCCAACTTTAACTATCCTATCCCCCGCTTGTAAACCCGCCTTTTCTGCCGCTGACCCTGGTTGAACTTCTGCCAGAACGGATTCAATCTGCGGTCCACGAGGAATAATACCCAATGCTACGACTGGGTCTTGTTTATCTGGTTCAAATTGCCACTGACGCAAATCCAAGGTTTTTTGCACCACATTGGCAGAACCAAATGGAGCAACACCAACCTGTGTTTGCTTATCGCCAATTTTACTGACTAATGCCAAACGAACAGAATCCCAGTCAGGCGTTTCGATACCATCTACAGACTTAAGTTCCATTCCCGGAGAAATATTGGCTTGTGCAGCAATGGATTGTGGCGAAATATCACCCACAACCGGGCGCACACTTGGCACACCAATGATAAACACTAGCCAGTATGCAATCACCGCAAAAAGGAAGTTGGCAATAGGACCCGCGCTGACGATTGCCGCACGTTGTAAAACAGTTTTGTTGTTAAAAGATTGATGGCGAAATTCTGGCGCCACAGCTTCGACGCGCTCATCCAACATTTTAACGTAGCCGCCCAATGGGATAAGGGCGATAACATACTCGGTACCCTGGCGATCAGTCCGGCGCCATAGCGCTTTACCAAAACCAATCGAAAAGCGCTCGACACGGACACCACAGCGCCGCGCCACCCAAAAGTGGCCAAATTCATGCACTGTAATTAAGATCCCCAGTGCGATAATAAACGCGGCCAGGCTCCAGAGTATGCTCATCATATTCCCTAAACTCCCCGTCAGTGACGGATTAAAACACTAACAGCATTAAGCAGGCAAATACCGGCACAGCTGCGGTCAGGCTATCGATACGATCCAGTATCCCACCATGACCAGGAATCAAATGACCACTGTCTTTAATTCCCGCTTCACGTTTAAACATACTTTCAGTCAAATCGCCGAGTACCGAGGCCAATGCAGCAACCACGGAACAGATTAACAGCTTTTCCGGGATGATATCCAACGGAGCGTATCGACCAAACAACCATGATATCAGAGCTGATGTCAGTAAACCGCCAATTAATCCTTCCCACGTTTTACCTGGTGAGACTTTAGGCGCTAATTTGTGTTTACCGAACAGTTTTCCGAACATATAAGCGCCGGAATCAGCCCCCCACACCAAGAGCATCACATACAGTAGCCACCAGGCGCCGATATTGTGGTTCTGTTCATAGCCATACTGACGCAACGCAACCATGCCCCAGAAGAACGGAACAATCGTCAGAATGCCGAAAATTATACGCAAGAGGCGAGAGTCGCGCCAGAACACTGCTGATCGTGGGTAAGTAAGCACCAACATCAATGCAGCTATCCACCAGCCCATAGAGAGCCAGAGTGGCACACTCACTTGCGGGAGATGCGCTGAATGCTGATAGGCAGGGAGACTAAGCAGCATTAAAACCAGAAGAAAACCACAAAGTATGGCTAACCAAATACGCTGAGAACGACTGGCAAACCCGGCTAATTGCCCCCACTCCCAAGCTGCAAGCATGCAGACAACGAGAGTAACAATAGCAAAACCAACCGGCGGAAGCAGGAACAGTGCACCAATGACAACCGGAATCAAAATCAAAGCAGTTATGAGACGATACTTCAGCAAAAGTTCCCCCTAGGATGCAGTGGCATCGATAGGTGTAGTTCCCCCGAAGCGACGCTCGCGTTGTGCAAATGCATTCAGCGCACCTTCAAAGACATGTTCATCAAAATCAGGCCAGAGTACATCAGTAAAGTAAAGTTCAGCATAGGCAATTTGCCACAACAAGAAATTACTGATGCGATGTTCACCACCGGTTCTGATCACTAAATCTACCTCAGATTGCTCATGCAGGCAGATATGCGAGTTTAGCGATTCTTCACTGATATCTGCGGGTTGCAACTCGCCTCGCTGTACTTGCTCAGCTAAGTGACGCATTCCCTGAATAATATCCCAACGGCCACCATAATTGGCAGCAATGTTAAGCTTCAGACCGTCATTATCTGCAGTTAACTCTTCTGAGCGACGGATCCGTTGTTGCAAACGTTCACTAAATCGACTGATATCACCAATAACTGATAAACGAACATTATGTTTATGCAGACTTTTTACTTCACTGTCCAGCGCTCGAACAAAAAGCTCCATCAGAGCGGTGACTTCTTGAGCAGGGCGATTCCAGTTTTCACTACTGAAAGCATAAAGCGTGAGTGCATCTAATTGATGAGAAGCGGCAAAACTCACAGCCCGGCGCACCGACTTCACCCCTGCTTTATGACCGAAAACCCTTAATTTACCCCGATTTTTAGCCCAACGCCCATTGCCGTCCATAATAATAGCAACATGACGCGGGATTAGGGGGGACAAGTTAGCCCTATCTTCATTTACAGACGACATAATGCGAACTCATTTCCTCAATAAATCAATTGTTCGTCCCGAACATTAGGCCGTAAGCGCACAAAAAAAGCCGTGTACCAAGTCACGGCTTCTTAAGTGACAGCCAAAATAGACGGTTTAAATACCTATTGGGCCACTAATCAATGGTCTATCCATCCATTGATAATGCTGACTATATCATCTCAGCTCTGCCCTAACAAATTCCCACATCCGCAGATAAGGCTTTTAATTATTCAATTTTGCTATTGCTTTCGTTGCCATATCACGGGCTTGGCGGTCAATTACCAGCACCTCGTCCACACTGGCAGGTTCTTGCAACGATAAATGCTCCACTACATTACGATTGATTGCTGCAATGTCAGTGAAACGAATTCTCGAATCCAGGAATGCCATCACAGAAATTTCATTCGCTGCATTCAGCGCCGTGGTTGCGGCTTGCCCTGCGTTGCATGCATCAATTGCCAGCTTCAGACATGGATAACGTTGATAATCCGGGTCACCAAAGGTCAATTCACGAATCTTGCAAAAATCCAGAGGGGCGACACCAGAATTAACCCGCATCGGGTACGCCATCGCATGCGCAATAGGTGTGCGCATATCTGGTGTTCCCATCTGTGCCAATACACTCCCATCATGATAGCGGACCATTGAGTGAATGACAGATTGAGGATGCAAAATGACTTCTATCTGCTCAGCGCTGGCATTAAATAACCAGCGAGCCTCAATATACTCTAGCCCTTTATTCATCATTGTCGCCGAATCGACTGAGATTTTACGCCCCATAGACCAGTTGGGATGCGCACAAGCTTGATCCGGTGTGACATCGGCAAATTGTGATAACGGGGTTTCACGCAGTGGGCCGCCAGAGCCGGTCAAAATAATGCGCGAGACACCATTCTCACTCAAAGAAGAATAGCCTAATTGGCGCTGAACTTTTTCAGGTAAACTCTGAAAAATAGCATTATGTTCGCTATCTATGGGCAACAACTGCGCATGGCTGTGCCTCACCTCATCCATAAAGAGCTTGCCACAGGTAATTAGCGACTCTTTGTTAGCCAGTAATACCTGCTTGCCTTTACGGATCGCTGCTAATGTAGAAGGTAACCCAGCCACGCCCACAATAGCCGCCATCACCTGGTTGACTTCATCTAAAGCTGCTAATTCACAAGCCGCCTTTTCACCGGCGTAAACTTCGGTTCGAGAACCATTTTCAGCTAATAATTGACGCAATGCAGCAGCCGAGGCTTCATCTGACATTGCTGCATAGCGGGGTGTGAACTCAAGGCATTGCTGAGCCATCTGTTCGACATTGCGACCAGCAACCAGGGCAGTTACTTTGAATAATTCGGGATTTGCGCGCACAACACCCAAGGTGCTGTTGCCGATGGAACCAGTAGAACCAAGAATAGTCAGTTGCTTCATGAGAGTGCTCTGAATAACTGTTTTTATGATAGGCGAGGCATTAACCGACCTGCACAACAGGCGATAATTTTTTATCCTCATACCCAATTTTATGGCGCTTTATTGTCGATAAGCTTATTACGCCGATAATCTATTGCTCTAATAACGTATTGTTTTAATAAGATATTTAGCCAATAAAGTATCAGCCTAATAAAACATTAAACCGACTAAAAACAAAGCGCCGCCGAAGCGACGCTCTGCCATTACGAATGAGGATTAGAAATCCATCAACTCGGTTTCTTTTGCAGCCAAGGCCGCATCAACTTTCTTGATGAAAGCATCGGTCAGCTTTTGGATATCATCTTGAGAACGGCGATCTTCGTCTTCACTGATCTCTTTATCTTTCAACAAAGCTTTCACTTTTTCGTTTGCATCGCGACGCACGTTACGGATAGAAACGCGGCCCTGCTCTGCTTCTGCGCGCACAACTTTAATCAAGTCTTTACGACGCTCTTCAGTCAATGCTGGCAGTGGAACACGAATAACAGTACCCGCGGAAGAAGGATTCAGACCTAAATCAGAGGTCATGATCGCTTTCTCAACGGCGGCGCTCAAACTGCGGTCAAAGACGGTCAACGCCAGAGTACGGGAGTCTTCAACAACGATGTTAGCCAGCTGGCGCAATGGCGTAGCAGTGCCATAATACTCAACCTGAATGCCATCAAGAATACTTGGAGAAGCGCGACCAGTACGAATCTTACTAATATGATTCTGGAAGACTTCTAAGCATTTCTCCATGCGTACTTCGGTATCTTTTCTAATTTCGTTAATCACGTTGTGAACCCTTGAAAACTGGTTACTTGTCAGGCCATAACTTAAGTATAGCCGGTGAATATACAAACCAACAGTTGCTGGCTAAAGGGGCAAACGCTCAATCCAGATGCCCCTGACAGTACGGGAAGTCGCTTATTTAGCTACCGCTGCCACTTCTTTAGTGATCAACGTCCCTTCATTCTCGCCCATCACCACACGGCGCAGAGCACCGGGTTTATTCATGTTGAAGACACGAATTGGCAAATTGTGGTCACGGGCCAAAGTGAAGGCCGCCAGATCCATAACTTTCAACTCACGCTCTAAAACGTCTTGATAGGTTAACTGTTCGTACAATGTCGCGTCAGGATTTTTCACCGGATCTGCGGAGTAAACCCCATCGACTTTTGTTGCTTTCAATACAACATCAGCTTCAATCTCGATACCGCGCAGACAAGCCGCAGAATCCGTGGTGAAGAATGGGTTACCTGTACCCGCAGCAAAAATAACCACTCGGTTGTGGCGCAGCAGGCTGATTGCTTCGGCCCAGCTGTAATTATCACACACACCATTAAGTGGAATAGCAGACATCAGGCGGGCGTTCACATAGGCACGGTGCAGTGCATCTCGCATTGCCAGGCCGTTCATTACGGTAGCCAGCATTCCCATGTGGTCGCCCACTACGCGGTTCATCCCTGCCTGTGCTAAACCGGCACCGCGGAATAAGTTACCACCGCCAATGACCACACCGACCTGAATGCCCAATTCGACCAGCTCTTTAACTTCTTGAGCCATGCGATCCAAAACGCTTGCGTCGATACCAAAACCTTCTGCGCCTTGCAGGGCTTCGCCACTAAGCTTAAGCAGGATACGCTGATATACGGGTTTTGCATTGGTTGCCATGGTGTTCTGTCCTAAGCAGCAGTAAAAATATTGGAGACTTGACCGTCAGAACTTCAAAGCCATATTTTGCGTTGAAAACTAGCCGGACTAAGATTATACCCTAAATAATTCGAGTCCTCAGGAGCCCACATCAGTAAATAACTGAGCTGAACGAAGGCAGTCAACACACCTGTAACTTGAAGAATGACGGATATTGGGTAGATAAAATGGAACCGCCTATTGGCGGCCCCATTTTTAGCATTAAGACTGTTTGCTCATTGCTGCAACTTCAGCAGCAAAGTCAGTCTCAACTTTCTCAATGCCTTCGCCCACTTCGAAGCGGATGAAGTTTACAACGTCAGCGTTGTTCTCTTTCAACAGATCGCCAACAGTTTTGCTTGGGTCCATTACGAAGTTCTGACCAGTCAGAGAAACTTCGCCGGTGAACTTACGCATACGGCCTTCAACCATCTTCTCAGCAATTTCACGTGGTTTGCCGGATTCGATAGCGATGTCCAGCTGGATTTGGTGCTCACGAGCAACAACTTCAGCAGGAACATCTTCTGGCTTAACGTATTCAGGCTTGCTTGCAGCGATGTGCATAGCAATGTGCTTAACCAGCTCTTCATCAGCGCCAGTTGCCGCAACCATAACACCGATACGTGCGCCGTGCAGGTAAGTACCCAGAATATCGCCTTCCAGAGCAGCGATACGACGGATATTGATGTTCTCACCGATTTTAGCAACCAGGTTAGCGCGTTGTTCTTCAAACTTAGCTTTCAGAACTTCAATATCAGTGATTTTGTCAGCCAGAGCCGCGTTGATAACTTCTTCGCCGAATGCTTTGAAGCCAGCATCTTTAGCAACGAAGTCAGTTTCGCAGTTCAGTTCCAGAATCACACCGAATTTGCCGTCAGCTGAAACTTTAGCCAGGATGATGCCTTCAGCAGCGATACGGCCTGCTTTCTTGGCAGCTTTAGCCTGACCAGATTTACGCATATTGTCGATGGCAAGCTCGATGTCGCCGTTAGCTTCAACCAACGCCTTTTTACATTCCATCATGCCTGCGGCAGTACGCTCACGCAGTTCTTTTACCAAAGCAGCGGTAATAGCAACCATTTCAATTTCCTCGGTTCTCTTGTGAAAACAAGATCTCACATTAGATACGCAAAGGGGGCCTATAAAAGGCCCCCTAACCAACATATTTCAATACCTGGTTAATAAGGGCTCACACCGAGCCTGACTTATTATTCAGCTTCTACGAAGCTTTCTTCCGCTTGAACGGCCAGATCTTGAGAACGACCTTCATTGACGGCGGTAGCAACAGCGTTCAGGTACAGTTTAACTGCACGGATTGCGTCATCGTTACCTGGGATGATGAAGTCAACGCCATCTGGATCGGAGTTAGTATCAACGATAGAGAATACCGGGATACCCAGGTTGTTAGCTTCTTTGATAGCGATGTGTTCATGATCAGCATCAACAACAAACAGTGCGTCTGGTAAGCCGCCCATGTCTTTGATACCGCCCAGGCTGTTTTCCAGCTTGTTCAGTTCACGAGTACGCATCAGCGCTTCTTTTTTGGTCAGCTTGTCAAAGGTGCCGTCTTGAGACTGGATTTCCAAATCTTTCAAACGTTTGATGGACTGACGAACAGTTTTCCAGTTAGTCAGCATCCCGCCCAACCAGCGATGGTTCACGAAGAACTGGTCGCAGTTGTTGGCAGCGTCTTTTACCGCTTCGCTTGCTGCGCGTTTAGTACCAACGAACAAGATCTTACCTTTACGGGAAGAGATCTTTTTCAATTCAGCCAGAGCTTCGTTGAACAGTGGTACGGTCTTTTCCAGGTTGATGATGTGAACTTTGTTACGTGAGCCGAAGATGAAAGGCTTCATTTTCGGGTTCCAGTAACGGGTCTGGTGACCGAAGTGAACACCGGCCTGGAGCATGTCGCGCATGGAAACAGTTGCCATGATTAAAACCTCTATAGTATCAGTTGGGGTTATGCCTCCACGTGTCCCATAACGCCGACCCCATAAGAGATTGATAATAATCAAAAACTTTAGGGCACCCCGGCGTATGTGTCGACACGTGTGTGTTATTTACACATATGAGTGCGATTGGTATTACTCAGCTAAACAACGCATTTGCCACAAGAACAGAGTGCGGTTCGCCGGCGCGCTTTATACCATAAACAGCCACGACACACCAACTTTTGTTGCATTTAATGTCGTCACTGCAAACGAAAGTTTGGCAGCAAATTGCAGGGCTGGTACCATTGTCAGCAGATTTTTTATTAATCGATATTTACCTGCTCATTTTCTGCATTTAATTAATAACGGCGGCTAGAGATTTACAGCCCCTACGGACACTTTTGCATGGCAATCTCAATCAAAACACCTGAAGATATTCAAAAAATGCGCGTTGCTGGCCGCTTGGCTGCTGAAGTGCTGGAAATTATTGAACCTCACGTAAAGCCGGGGATTAGCACCGGTGAGCTTGATCGTATTTGTCACGACCATATCACTAACCACCAGCAAGCGGTTTCTGCATGTCTGGGCTATCACGGTTTTCCGAAGTCAGTCTGTATTTCTGTCAATGAAGTTATCTGCCACGGCATTCCAAGTGATGAAAAAATACTGAAAGATGGCGATATCGTTAATATTGACGTTACTGTGATTAAAGATGGCTTCCACGGCGATACCTCAAAAATGTTTATCGTCGGCAAACCGACTATTTTGGGCGAACGTTTGTGCCGCGTGACACAAGAAAGCCTGTATCTGGCGATCAAAATGGTCAAACCGGGTATCCGCTTGCGTACACTGGGTAAAGCTATCCAGAAGTTTGTCGAAGCAGAGAACTTTTCAGTGGTGCGTGAATATTGCGGTCACGGTATTGGCGAAGGTTTCCATGAAGAGCCACAAGTTCTGCACTACGATGCTGATGACGGTGGTGTGGTGCTGCAAGCCGGTATGGCCTTCACGATTGAACCTATGGTCAATGCAGGCGATTACCGCATCCGTACCATGAAGGACGGCTGGACAGTAAAAACTAAAGATCGCAGCTTGTCGGCGCAGTATGAGCATACTATTGTGGTAACCGATAACGGCTGCGAAATAATGACGTTGCGCAAGGATGACACCATCCCCAACATCATAACGCACGAGTAACAATGACAAGCCGGCTCCCGCCGGCTTTTTTATGGGCTGCGTTTTTCAGCGGATTTTTATCTACGGGAAATATATGTCTGACAATCACACCGAGCACTCTACATCACTGGCGGTAACGAAGGTCATTCCGGAGCAGCCCGCGCCACCGAATACCTATCTTGATAGCGAACTTAATTGCCCGATACTCAAGCAGCGGTTAGAGATTTTCCAATCCTGGCTGGCTGATGCATTCAATGGCGGAATCAGTGCAGAGATACTCATTGCCGCGCGCAGTGACTACATTGACCACCTGCTCCAGCGATTATGGACATTCTATGGCTTCGATGATGTGCCCGAAACTGCACTGGTCGCCGTCGGTGGCTATGGTCGTGGTGAGCTGCATCCATTATCCGATATTGATGTATTAATCCTCAGCAAACAGCGTCTGGATGAAGAGCAGGCCCAGCAAGTCGGTCAGTTGATTACTCTGCTATGGGATTTGAAGCTGGAAGTTGGCCATAGCGTACGTACGCTGGAAGAGTGTTTGTTAGAAGGGCTGGCCGACCTCACCGTGGCCACTAACATGATTGAATCGCGTTTGATTTGCGGCGATGTTGCCCTATTTCTACAGATGCAAAAGCATATTTTCAGCGATAGTTTCTGGCCATCGCCTAAATTTTTCCATGCCAAAGTTGCCGAGCAACAAGAGCGGCATAAGCGTTATCACGGTACCAGCTATAATCTGGAGCCGGATATCAAAAGCAGCCCCGGTGGTTTAAGGGATATTCATACTCTGCTGTGGGTTACCCGCCGTCATTTTGGTGCCACCTCCTTAAGTGAAATGGTCGATTTTGGCTTTCTAACCAAAGCGGAACGCAATGAGCTGATTGAAAGCCAGAGTTTTTTATGGCGTATCCGCTTCGCACTGCATTTGGTCCTGACCCGCTACGATAACCGCCTGTTGTTCGACCGTCAGTTGAGCGTTGCCCAGCTTTTGCAGTATCAAGGCGAAGGCAATGAGCCCGTCGAGCATATGATGAAAGATTTCTATCGAATGACTCGCCGGGTAAGTGAGCTGAATAACATGCTATTGCAGCTGTTTGATGAAGCCATATTGGCGTTGGATACCCATGAAAAACCGCGCCCATTGGATGATGAATTTCAATTACGTGGCGATTTAATAGATCTGCGTGATGAAAACCTCTTTGTTCAGCAGCCTGAAGCCATTATGCGCATGTTCTATTTGATGGTGCGGAATCAGGACATTAAAGGGATTTACTCCACCACGGTGCGCCGTTTGCGCCATGCGCGCCGGCACCTGAAACAGCCGTTATGTCATATTCCTGAAGCCCGTAAGCTGTTTATGGCTATTTTACGCCATCCCGGTGCTGTTTCCCGCGCATTGCTGCCAATGCACCGCCACAGCGTGCTGTGGGCTTATATGCCGCAGTGGGGCAGTATCGTCGGGCAGATGCAATTTGACCTGTTCCATGCTTATACCGTCGATGAGCACACCATTCGGGTTTTACTGAAACTTGAAAGTTTCGCCGATGAAACCACCCGGCCACTCCATCCCCTGTGCGTAGAGCTTTACCCGCGCTTGCCCCAGCCTGAATTATTGCTACTGGCCGCGCTATTCCACGATATTGCCAAAGGGCGTGGGGGTGACCATTCTATTCTCGGCGCGCACGATGTTTTGGAGTTTGCCGAACAGCACGGGCTGAACTCCCGCGAGGCGCAACTTGTGGCCTGGTTAGTCCGTTGCCATCTATTGATGTCCGTAACAGCTCAACGCCGTGATATTCAAGATCCAGAGGTTATTCAGCAATTCTCCGCCGAGGTGCAAAGCGAAACGCGCCTGCGCTATTTAGTCAGCCTGACGGTAGCTGATATTTGCGCCACCAATGAAAATCTGTGGAATAGCTGGAAACAAAGCTTATTGCGCGAGCTTTATTTCGCCACCGAGAAACAGCTGCGTCGTGGGATGCAAAACAGCCCGGATCTCCGTGAGCGCGTGCGCCACCATCGGCTACAGGCGCTGGCACTGTTGCGGATGGATAATATTGATGAAGAAGCATTGCATCGTATCTGGAGCCGTTGTCGGGCGGATTACTTCTTGCGCCATTCGCCGAATCAGTTGGCCTGGCATGCACGCCATTTGCTTGAGCACGACTCAACCAAGCCACTGGTATTAATTAGCCGTCAGGCAACCCGTGGCGGGACCGAGATATTCATCTGGAGCCCTGACCGCCCATCGCTATTTGCCGCCGTGGTCGGTGAATTGGATCGCCGCAACCTGAGTGTCCATGATGCACAGATTTTCACTAACCGTGATGGCATGGCGATGGATACTTTTATCGTGCTGGAGCCAGATGGCAGCCCACTGGCACAAGATAGGCACCCGATTATCAGGCATGCCTTGCAACAAGCCATGACTCGGACAAACTATCAGCATCCGCGCGTCAGGCGGTTATCACCTAAATTACGCCATTTCAGTGTGCCGACTGAAACTAACTTTTTGCCCACTCATAATGAGCGCCGGACTTATCTGGAGTTAATCGCACTAGACCAGCCGGGTTTATTGGCTCGTGTCGGCGAGATTTTTGCGGACTTAGGGCTATCACTGCATAGCGCGCGCATCACCACTATCGGCGAGCGGGTAGAGGATTTATTTGTGTTGGCCGATAAAGATCGCCGTGCTTTGAGTATTGAAACGCGTCGTGAATTAGCACAACGGTTGACAGATACCCTCAATCCGAACGATAAACTGTGATACAAATAACTTTTTAACGATTAATTTTCTTACAATCGGTTACCCAAAGCATTGGCGTTGCAGCTATCACTGCGGCAGCGTCAAGTCAGATGGGTATAACATCAGGAAAGAGACCAGGATGCAGCAACTACAGAACGTTATTGAAACCGCCTTCGAGCGTCGTGCAGACATTACTCCGGCAAATGTAGACACCGTAACGCGCGAAGCGATTAACCATGTGATTGATCTGCTGGATACCGGTGCCTTGCGGGTTGCAGAAAAGATTGACGGTCAGTGGGTCACCCACCAGTGGCTAAAAAAGGCGGTGCTGCTGTCTTTCCGTATCAATGATAACCAAGTAATGGAAGGCGCTGAAACCCGTTACTACGATAAAGTACCAATGAAATTTGCCGGTTATGATGAAGCACGTTTTCAGCGTGAAGGCTTCCGCGTGGTGCCGCCAGCAACCGTGCGTAAAGGTGCATTCATTGCCCGCAATACCGTGTTGATGCCTTCTTATGTGAACATTGGTGCTTTCGTTGATGAAGGTACCATGGTTGATACATGGGCCACCGTGGGATCTTGTGCGCAAATTGGTAAAAATGTTCATCTGTCCGGCGGTGTGGGTATTGGCGGCGTATTGGAGCCACTGCAAGCTAACCCAACGATTATCGAAGATAACTGCTTTGTTGGCGCGCGTTCAGAAGTGGTTGAAGGGGTTATTGTCGAAGAAGGCTCGGTTATCTCAATGGGTGTCTTCATCGGCCAAAGTACCCGCATCTATGATCGCGAAACCGGTGAAATCCATTATGGCCGCGTTCCTGCCGGCTCGGTTGTCGTTTCAGGCAACCTGCCATCGAAAGACGGCAGCTACAGCTTGTACTGCGCAGTTATCGTGAAGAAAGTTGACGCGAAGACCCGTGGTAAAGTCGGTATTAACGAGTTATTACGCACCATCGACTAAGATTAAAGATAGCGGGCTAATCCCCCGCTATTTTTTTTGCCTTGTATGTTAATCACATACTTTTGCAAAAATTATCATCATAATCATAAACTGTGGAATATATACCCAATAGATTTCGAGTTGCAGGTAGGCGGCAACTGAATGAATCCAAGGCGTTGAGATAGCTCAATGACTTGGGTGAGTGATGGCAGCCAACAACCCTGCATCTTGAAAGATGACGGGTATAAAAACAAAAAAGGTGGCGCTATGTATGACAATCTGAAAAGTTTAGGAATCACGCAGCCGGAAGATGTCGATCGCTATAGCCTGCGTCAGGAGGCCAATAACGACATTCTGAAAATTTACTTCCGCAAAGATAAAGGCGAGTTTTTTGCTAAGAGTGTGAAATTCAAATATCCACGTCAACGCAAAACTGTGGTTGCTGATAATGCCGGTCATGGCTATAAAGAAATCAATGAAATCAATCCAAATCTTCGTTATGTCATTGATGAACTTGATCAATTGTGCAAACGCGATCAGATTGAAGTTGATTTAAAACGTAAAATTCTGGATGACTTACGTCACTTAGAAAGCGTTGTCGCCAATAAGATTTCTGAAATTGAATCTGACCTGGAAAAGCTGACTAACGGCCGCTAAGTCGGACTAGATTTTTTATCTACCTGAAATCATTGGAGTTGCAGGTAAGTGAGTATCGCTACCACTCCCGCAACTCCAAGTATTAACAACTAGAAAATCTGCTCATTGCAGTAAACGCCCCCACAGCTTGACCCAAGGCGCAGAAACAATTTCTGGTTCTGGGTGCTCAGTAGCATCAATTTCCAGTCGTTCGCCAATTCTCGTTGCACCCTGCTCTTGCAACAATTCATCGAAAGTACGCCCGGCACCGCAGAAACTATCGTAACTGCTATCACCCAATGCAATAACACCATAACGCAGCTCTGGTTGGAACCCGACTTGATCGCGCACCGCAACAAATAGTGGGGCAATACTGTCAGGGAAATCACCCTGCCCGGTTGTTGACGTAACCACCAACACATAATGTTGACGATAATACTGCCAGGCCTCTAACGTCCCTTCGTCAAACACTTTTACCTCGTGCCCCTGCTCTTTCAGTATGTTCTCGGCTTCTTCTGCGACCAACAATGCATTGCCGTAAACTGTGCCGACAAAAATCCCGACCTGGGCCATAAAAGATATTTCCTTTTAACTAGAAAAATTAGTCACTATCCTGACCCGCAGTAGCCGGAAACTCAACCCTTTCAAGATGAGGGGCAATACCCTGCCAACCAAAATGTGACATCAGTTGTTGCCAGGATTCATCCCAGCGCGCAGTCAGGCTCAGTGGCTCGCCAGTCACGGGATGATTCAACTGCAAATGGCTGGCATGAAGCATCAGGCGCGAACAACCAAAATGCTGAGCAACCCCACGATTTTGGCGCAGATCGCCATGGGCGCTATCACCGATAATTGGGTGGCGAATATGCGCCATATGTCGGCGAAGTTGATGCTTACGCCCGGTTTCCGGCTGCAATTCTAATAAACTAAAGCGCGCAGTGTCATAGCGCCCAATAGCGACAGGAGCCTCTACCTGCGCCACAGGCTGATAATGAGTGACTGAAGGCTGAGGGGCCTTATCTGGCCGGGAAAATTTATCTGCAATTTTGTCCAGCTCTTCCGTCATTTCATAATCAATAGTGTCACCAGCCAAGACATATCCTCGCACCACCGCATGATAAGTTTTTTGGATTTGGTGCTGTTCAAATTGTAATGAAAGCGCGCGAGCGACATCGCTGGATAGCGCCATCAACAATACACCCGATGTCGGGCGATCCAGCCGATGAACGGTATACACATGCTGACCAATCTGGTCGCGTACTGTTTGCATCACAAACACGGTTTCATTGCTGTCCAGCCAACTACGATGTACTAGCCAGCCAGCAGGCTTATTTACCGCAACTATATGTTCGTCTTGATAGAGTATTTCCAGCATCAGTGACTTTCTTTATTCAGTAGGTCGTCGAGACGCTGTAATTCAACCAGCAGTGCGGTGCAATCCGGGCGGTCTTCACCACTCAAGGCCTCTTCAAAATAGGGAGTAATAGCAAAACGGGTTGGAAGCACACCGTTCGATTCCAATAATGCATACATCCGAGGAATAAGTACCCATTGCAACCACTGTTCAGCATCCATGGTATCGATGCTAAAAGGCTCGTTACTTTCGAAAGCTTCGGCTTGTGGCGGTACTGCTTGCCAGAGATCAATTTCCCGCATGACAAGCTCAATATTCTGTAGGCTCTGACGCACCTGATTTTCTGTATTCATGATTATGCTCTCAACCAAAAAACAACCATTCACCGGGCTGGTTCAACGGCGGCCAAGCATACCATTGAAGCCAAGGATGCCCAAGTTCACACCCTAGCTTACAGATTCGGATTGAGCAAAATACAGATAAAAAAAGGGGTACTGTTTTACCAGTACCCCTCAATTCGTTTCATAGCAATCCAGCTAAAATTGATGCTCCCTGCTCAATCCTTGAAAACTTTTCCGTATGGTTATCCTAACCAGCAATCCGTCGCGTTGTCCTACACCATCCCGGCGTCAATCCTGAGGTTATCCTAACCCACCAATCATCCTGAACTGGCTCTCAATCTCCATCCTGGAGGTGTCCTTAGTTTCATCCTGAAACATCCCTTCACTCATCCTAAGCAGTCCCTGTGTTCTTCATCCTGAAGTGGCACCATCCTGATACCGTCCTTCTCCACCAGATCCTATCCAGCGAATAAAGGATCGCTTAATCGACAAAGAGAGACAAGGTACTGAAAGAATAATGAGGCAGGCACTTTTATATATAAAAAAATGAATGTTTATAACAAAGTGATTTTATTGAAGATAAGCCTAATACAATAATTTCACATAAAAATAATAGAAGTGATGTCTCACAGCCGGTGTGCGAGATCTCTCACACCGGCTACATCTGAATAAACAATAACCTTTTCTTTATTCAGGTAATACTGGGCGTAGTGCATCCAAGAAATGGACCAGTGTTGATGCTAGCAGTGTCCGTTTCCCACTACCAAACTCTTCGAGCACCACATTACCGCTGACGTTGCAGAGTGAAGCCATGGTCATTTCAGATTCTGTGGTTGCTAAAAATAGTGTCGGCGAGAGTTTTAATCTTTTTTGTGTGACCAAATGACCAATCAGATTCTCTTGCAAACGAATAAAATCATCTTCGCTCCAGACCTGTAGCAAGGTAAAACGGTGATCACCTAAATCTGCTTTCATATCCCCAGCATATTGCCGGGTATAAAACTCATGAATATCTGGATGCAGTTGAATCTCCAGCGCACGTTCAATATTGGCAAGGTTGGCCTCAGCGACAAAAGGCTGAGGCGACCAAAACACCTGAGAATCCTGAGTTTTCACAATACAAGGAGAAGGAACGCCGTAGAGTTCGTCACTGGCAGGCAGGTGCCCAGTTTGCTGCTGCCACAAATCAATATAACGTTGAGTAAAGCTGTTCAGTGCCGTTGAAACGTTCTGGTCCATGGTTATTCTCAGTATCGCCGCAGCTTCGGTTGCACTAAAGGGGGCAGAACACCCACTCAGAAATGCAGTTAAACGCAGCATTAATTGATAAACTATGGCTATTGTACCTATCTCTCATCATGGAAACAGCATGTCTTCATATCAAGACCATCAGTCTCTGGCGGAACTGACGCTAGGCAAACCGACCGCTTATCGCGACCACTATGACGTCAGCTTGCTACAGGCTGTACCTCGCAGCATGAACCGCGAACCTCTCGGTTTATATCCAGATAACCTCCCCTTCCATGGTGCAGATATCTGGACAATGTATGAGTTGTCCTGGCTGAACAGCAATGGCCTGCCACAGGTCGCAGTGGGCGAAATCAGCCTGAATGCAGATAGCGTTAATCTGATTGAATCAAAAAGTTTTAAGCTTTATCTCAACAGTTTTAACCAAACTGTTTTTGCTGACTGGGAAAAGGTACAAGCCACTCTGCAACAGGATCTGGCTACCTGCGCGCAAGGTGATGTCAGTGTCCGGCTATATCATCTGGACGAATTGACCCATCAGCCAATTGCTAATTTCTCGGGAGAGTGTCTGGATCAACAAGATATTCGTATCGATAGCTATGAATTCAATGCTGATTACTTGCAGGATGCCGCCGGTAAAAATCGAGTAGAAGAGAGTTTGGTCAGCCACTTACTCAAATCTAACTGCTTGATAACCCACCAACCAGATTGGGGTTCAGTACAAATTAGCTATAGCGGCCCGCAAATTAACCGCGAAGCATTGCTGCGCTATTTGGTCTCTTTCCGCCACCATAATGAATTTCACGAGCAATGTGTTGAACGTATTTTCAATGACATTATGCGTTTTTGTCAGCCAGAAACACTGTCGGTTTATGCTCGCTATACCCGACGCGGAGGGCTGGATATCAATCCATGGCGCTCCAATACTGACTTTGTACCGTCAACCGGCCGTTTAGCACGGCAATAAATGCGGGCGCGTGCGCAAGATTACAGCTCGAATACGTTAATATTGGTAAAAAGTGACTGGCAACGTTAAGGTTAATTACAGGATCTTCATGCTCTTTTCAGATGAAAAAATCAGTAATGGACACTTAGAGGGCTCTCTGATATTCCACGGAAAAACAGAAAGCGGCGCTCTGATACACAAGTACTACCACCCCCCAGGGGTGTAAAGGAGTAACTTTGATTACACATATCAGCCCACTCGGCTCAATGGATCTGTTGTCACAGCTCGAAGTGGATATGCTTAAGCGTACAGCAAGTAGTGATCTATACCGTTTATTCCGTAATTGTTCCTTGGCTGTTCTCAATTCAGGTAGCCTGACGGATAACAGTAAAGAACTGTTATCTCGCTATGAAACATTTGATATCAATGTATTGCGTCGTGAACGTGGCGTAAAACTCGAGTTAGTTAATCCCCCAGAACATGCTTTTGTTGATGGTAAAATTATCCGCTCATTGCAGGCAAACCTGTTTGCGGTCTTGCGCGATATTTTATTCGTAAATGGGCAGATTGTGAGTACCGAACACTCCCAACATCGGCATACAGAAAGCTCCAGTCATTTGACCGACCAAGTCTTCTCTATTTTACGTAATGCCCGTGCCCTACATATCGATGAAGAACCTAATATGGTTGTTTGTTGGGGCGGTCATTCAATCAATGAAAACGAGTATTTATATGCCCGTAAAGTGGGTAGCCAACTCGGTTTACGCGAATTAAATATCTGTACCGGCTGTGGGCCGGGAGCGATGGAAGCACCGATGAAAGGAGCCGCTGTAGGCCATGCCCAGCAGCGCTACAAACAAGGCCGTTTTATCGGTATGACCGAGCCTTCAATTATTGCAGCTGAGCCACCAAACCCACTGGTCAATGAGCTGGTCATCATGCCAGACATTGAAAAGCGGCTGGAAGCCTTCGTCCGTATTGCACATGGGATTATTATTTTCCCAGGCGGCGTAGGGACTGCGGAAGAATTACTTTATCTGTTAGGGATTCTAATGAATCCAGATAACAGTGAGCAGGTATTGCCGCTGATCCTCACCGGGCCAAAAGAGAGCGCAGATTACTTCAGGGTTGTCGATGAATTCATCATGAATACGCTAGGTGATGGAGCGCGCAAATACTATCAGATTATCATTGACGATCCGGATGAAGTCGCGCGTCAGATGAAGAAATCGATGCCATTGGTAAAAGAGAATCGTCGTAATACCGGCGACGCTTATAGCTTTAACTGGTCTATTCGTATCGAGCCTGACTTGCAGCATCCTTTTGAGCCAACACACGAGAATATGGCTAATCTGGATTTGTCTCATAATCAACCACCGGAAAAACTGGCCGCAGCATTACGTCGTGCTTTTTCTGGCATTGTGGCAGGTAACGTCAAAGAAGTTGGAATCCATGCCATTGAAGCTCATGGGCCATTCAAATTGCACGGTGACCCGTTGCTCATGAAGCAAATGGACCAACTGTTGCAAGGCTTTATCGCTCAACATCGTATGAAGTTACCGGGCACGGCTTATACACCTTGCTATGAAATCTGTAGTTAGGGATAGATATCTAGCTAAAGAATAAAGATGTAGTTAAAAAATAAGTAAACTTCACCGGGTAGCGCTAAGCCTTCTGGCTGGCGTTACCCGACATTACTCTGGCTTAATGATGATGCCACCCTCAAATAAGACAGACCATGCAAATTCACCTTCTTATTGTTGATGCCCTTAATCTCATTCGCCGCATTCATGCAGTGCAGGGTTCACCTTGTATTAATGCTTGCCAGCATGGGTTACAACAGCTTATTTCACATAGCCACCCCACTCATGCCGTTGCGGTTTTTGATGAGGATGACCGCTCTGATAGCTGGCGTCATCAATGTCTTCCCGATTACAAAGCAGGTCGTTCGCCAATGCCGGATAATCTGCAACAAGAAATGCCGCTTATCCGCGAGGCATTTATTTCATTGGGCGTTAATTGCTGGCATTCACCGGGTAATGAAGCCGATGATCTGGCGGCAACATTGGCTGCAAAAGTCAGTGGCGCTGGGCATCAAGTTACTATCGTTTCAACTGACAAAGGCTACTGTCAGCTGTTAGCGCCGAATGTACAGATTCGAGATTACTTTCAAAAACGTTGGCTGGATATGCCCTTCGTAAAGCAAGAATTTGGCGTATTGCCGCATCAATTACCGGATTACTGGGGGCTTGCCGGGATCAGCAGCAGTAAAATCCCTGGCGTCGCCGGTATTGGTGCAAAAACAGCGGCGCTGTTACTGCAACAAGCCAATAGTTTGGAAGAACTTTATCAAGGGATAGATTCTGTGCCGGATAAGTGGCGTAAGAAATTGCAGGAACATCAGGAGATGGCTTTTATTTGCAAACAGATAGCGACACTTAAAACTGATTTGCCCTTAACTGGCAATTTGCAGCAGCTACGTTTGAATAAATAATTTCAGCCTAAAAAAATAAAGGGATCCATTGATCCCTTCTTTGGACACAATACCATAGCCTAACTCATTGAGATTGCCGGTAGGCAGCCAACGAACTTATCCCGATGAGCTTACACAAGTCAGTGATTCGGGTAACCGAGAGCTGCCAACACACCTGCACCTTGAAAGATGATGGCTAACCTAGTTCCGCTCATCTCGGCGGCCAGGCGCACCAGACCAAATACGCCGCACATGTACCGTCACTTCTTCGCGGTCATGATAGAGCTGCTTAGCCTGAATATGGGCATTAATACCATGCTCTTTCAGCTGTTCATCTATCATTTCCAGATTCTCTGAAACGACTTCAAAACGCTTTTTCATCGGTAATTTCAGGTTGAAAATGGCCTCACGGCACCAACCATTTACCAGCCACTTAATGATAAGTTGAGTCACCTTAGCTGGCTTCTCCACCATATCGCACACTAACCAATAAATATTGCTGCGGGTTGGTTCATATTTAAAACCATCAACACGATGATGAGTCACCTGCCCAGTATCCATCAGGCTTTGTGCCATCGAGCCATTATCAATAGCCTGAACCATCATGCTGCGTTGCACTAATTGATAAGTCCAACCACCGGGGCAAGCCCCTAAATCAACAGCATGCATACCACTGGCCAGACGTTCTTCCCATTCATCCGCCGGAATAAACACATGGAAGGCCTCTTCCAGTTTTAAGGTTGAACGGCTTGGTGCATCAGATGGGAACTTGAGACGCGGGATACCCATATAGAACGGTGAATTATTGTTGCTATAGGAATAACCAACATAACAGCAGCCAGATGCAATAAAGAACACATGCACAACTGGACGATGAGCATTCTCACGAGCAGACAGAATTTTTTGCTCACGCAAGGCATTACGCAGCGGTACTGTCAGCTTACGGCAGAACTTAAGTAACTCTTTGCTTTCATTGGTATCAGCAACTTCAACACGTAGCTCACCGGCTTTTTCAATAACACCAACTAACATGCCAACAATGGGAGACACACGATCTTCAGGGGGTAAATCTTTCAATAATTCACCTACCACCATCATCTGGCGGGCAAAGATCAGTTCGCGGAAAGGAACTTCGCGAATCAAACGGTCAGCATCTTCCAACTGATAACATTCAAACAGTACATAGCCACTGTTTTCTTTTACCCGCGCAAAGCCAAAAATTTCCAGCTCTGCGGCCTTCGCGGTAATTTCTGCCGCACACTCTTTCTCAAAACCAGAGCGGCAATATAAAGCAATTTTATTATTCATGGCGTTCTGCCCTTTTTCTTAGACGCAGCGCGCCAACCAACATCAAAATCCATCCCGCCAGAAAACATACTCCGCCCACTGGCGTGATATATACCCACAGCTTCAGGTGCGATAGAGCCAGGCAGTATAAACTGCCACTAAAGAGTAGCGTTCCGAGCGCTAACAAGGCTCCACTCCAGTAAAACCAAATACTTATCTGCCGCTGCATCGCAACAGCTAATGCCAGGATCGCCAACGTATGGAAACCCTGATACTCCAGCCCGGTGCGAATCCAAGCCATCTCATTCGGCCCCAAAGAGGCATTCAATACATGAGCACCAAAGGCGCCGAAAGCAACATAGAAAAAACCGCTCAGGGCGGCAAATATCAGCATTAAACGACCATTCATCGTCATTAACCTTAAGTTGGATCAGAGTTATCGTTACATTGCCTGGTGATAATTAAACATCAGTTGTCATAGCGAAAACGTAACTTTTCCTGTTCGCTGGCTGCTCTTGCCAGTATCCACTGACGAAAAGCGGCTATTTTACCCAGTTCTGCCTGACTGTCATGACAAACCAGATAAAAAGCATTTTTACTTACCAGTACATCATTAAATGGGCACACTAATCGCCCAGCTTCAATCTCAGACTGCGCCATAACGTTATTCACCAATGCAATACCCTGACCATGAACAGCGGCCTGAACCACCATGGCACTGTGGCTGAATATCGGCCCTTGTTGCACGTTAATCTGCGGCACTCCCAATTGACGAGTATATGCCATCCAATCTCGGCGGGAAGTATCATGCAACAAGGTGTGATAAGCCAGATCTGACGGCACTTTTAATCCATGTTCGCCCATTAATAAGCTCGGCGCACAAACCGGGAGTAGGAATTCGGCATATAAACGCTCAGTGCGCAAACCGGTCCAGTTCCCCCGACCATAAAATATCGCTACATCGACATCGTCAGCGAGTTTGTCCTCCTCCCGATCAACCGCCTGGATCCTGACATCAATGCCGGGATAAGCCGCATTAAAGCCAGAAAGACGCGGAACCAACCATTGGATAGCAAAACTAGGAGGGAGACTGACGGTCAGAGCCCCTTTCGCACTGCGGGCCTGTAATTTTCGCGTGGCTTCATTGATGGAGGTAAATATCTCTTTGATATCGAGATAATAACTCTGGCCTTCTTCGGTCAGCAGTAAAGAACGGTTACGGCGGCGGAACAATTTTAGCCCGAGAAAATCCTCCAGTGACTTTATCTGGTGGCTAACAGCCGCTTGAGTCACAAATAATTCATCAGCAGCTTTAGTAAAACTCAGGTGGCGTGCGGCCGCATCGAAAACCCGCAAGGCATTCAGTGGTGGTAATCGTTTTGACATGAATTGGATACTTTTTTATAACGGCTCATCGCGAGATGAAACCCTTTGTTTACTTATTAGTTTTTATAATCCGAGACATTATAAATTGTCCGTTGAGGATGTGCTAGTAAATACCTATAGTGGCGGCACTTCCCAAGCCGGAACGAAAAGTAGGTTTAGTATCCAGGTACTGAAATGCTTTTGGCTTTGTGGTTGTGATGTTGTGTTTGCAAATGGTCTGGTGTACCAGACATTGTAGCTAAGCTACTGTTTTTTTTCACTTCCTGTACATTTACCCTGTCTGTCCATAGTGATTTTATGCAGCACCGCTATTTTTGCGGTGCTTTTTTTTTACCCTAATTTCAGAGCTTACTTATTTTCAAAAACCTAAATGTAAGCACCCGCTTTGCATTGCACAGAGCAAAAGCTTAAATTTAAGTAGTACTAAGGGTATCAATTAATTACCTGCGGCCATCTCTTTCACTTCTGAACGGTTAATTTGCTGTTCGGTACCGTTAGCATCGGTGTAGCTTATCATCCCTGTTTCATCATCTACTTTAGGTTTACCATCAGCAACGATAGTGCGACCATCATTAGTGTGCATAACATAGTTGCTTGAACAGGCTGCTAAAGTAAAAGTGAGCATAAGTGCAGAAATTACGGCAGCTGTCTTTTTCATGGGTGACTCCTTGCAGATTAAAATGCTGAAAAACTCGTTTCCATTACCAGACAAATGGTTATGTCCGTTACTATTCAGCATAACTCGCTCAGGACATATTTCCAGCCATCAGAGCCATTAGTAGGCTAATTATGGGCAAAATGAGACAGTTCCGAAGCCAATCAAAGGATACGAACAACAGTATGAAGGCTTTTAATCCAACGGATTTTCGCCAGGAATTCCCGGCAATTAATGATGAAATAATCTATCTGGACAGTGCGGCAACGGCGCTGAAACCGCGCGCCATGATTGAAGCTACCCAGTTGTTTTATCAGCAAGATTCCGCGACGGTACACCGCAGCCAGCATCAATCCGCACTCTCCCTGACGGTTCGTTTTGAAGAAACCCGCCAGCAGGTGGCTGACTTTATCAATGCGCCGGAAGCAGAAAATATCATTTGGACGCGGGGCACTACCGAGGCAATTAATCTGGTGGCGCAAAGTTATGCCCGCCCTCGCCTACAGGCTGGGGATGAAATTATTGTCAGCGAAGCAGAACATCATGCGAACTTAATACCCTGGCTTATGGTTGCCGAACAAACGGGTGCCAGAATAATTAAGTTACCTATCGGTCTGGATAATCTGCCCGATTTACAGCTATTGCCGCAATTACTCAACAGTAAAACTCGCTTATTAGCGCTAGGGCAGATGTCTAATGTGACCGGCGGTAGCCCACCATTGGCTCAGGCAATTGAACTCGCCCATCAATATGATTGTGTGGTCATGGTAGATGGTGCCCAAGGAGTAGTTCATAACCCGGCGGATGTTCAAGCTCTTGATATTGATTTTTATGCTTTTTCTGCTCATAAATTATATGGGCCAACAGGCATTGGGGTGCTGTATGGCAAGTCTGAATTACTGCGAGAGATGCCCGCATGGCAAGGCGGTGGCAAAATGCTAACCCAGGCTTCATTCGGCGGTTTTATACCCCATGAAGTCCCTTATCGTTTTGAAGCAGGCACCCCTAATATTGCGGGCGTGATTGGTTTATCCGCAGTACTCAGTTGGCTTGAACATATTGATCTGGAAGAAGCCGAGGCTTATAGCCAAAATTTGGCGACGCTGGCCGAGAATAAGCTGGCTAAATTGTCGGGTTTTCGCAGCTTCCGTTGCCAGCAATCAAGCTTACTGGCCTTCACATTTGAGGGTGTTCACCACAGTGATCTAGTGACGTTACTGGCCGAACAAGGCATCGCGCTCCGAGCCGGGCAACATTGCGCCCAGCCATTGATGGCAGCACTGGGAGTAAGTGGTAGCTTGCGCGCATCATTCGCCCCTTACAATACCGAGCATGATGTTGAAGTCTTGTGCTCTGCAATAACCAAGGCTCTGGCGTTACTGCAAGATTAAGTTTTAATAATATCAACCAGACATAAAATGAGAAGATGATGATTGCCCCACACCCCTTTGGCCATAACATTACTGCTGCTAATTTACTGGAAACATTCAGCGCCCAAAAACAGTGGGAAGATCGTTATCGCCAGTTAATTTTACTGGCCAAGCAGCTCCCACCATTGCCCGAGTCATTAAAACAGCATAAATTGGAGCTGACGGGTTGTGAAAATAGAGTGTGGCTTGGGCATGAGCGCCTGCCAGACGGCAGTTTGCATTTCTACGGCGACAGTGAAGGCCGGATTGTTCGTGGGTTATTAGCGGTTATTCTGACTGCTGTGGAAGGTAAAACGCCACAGCAGATATTGGATGAAGACCCACTGGCGCTGTTCGACCAATTAGGACTGCGCCAGCAATTAAGCACTTCGCGCGCCAGTGGTTTGCAGGCATTAGCGCAAGGTGTGCAAGCCATTGCCGCCCAATACCCTGATTAATTGCAGTTACCGGGTTGTTAGCCGCGCACCTGAGTCGCTATTGCGCCTGACGAGCGGCTTTTGCCATCATCTTTTTCAATGCATGTGATACCGCGACAAAGCCAAAGGTGGCGGTAACCATAGTTGCCGAGCCAAAACCTGAAGTGCAATCCATCTTTTTCGGCCCTTCAGCTGTGCTGCGGGAAGCACAGACCGAACCATCACTTTGCGGGTAAACTAATGGTTCGCTGGAGAAAACACAGTCGATCCCCAGTTTACCTTTGCTGTTTTTCACCACATTAAAGTCGCTTTTCAGCCTTTCACGCAACTTTGCCGCCAGTGGATCTTGAATCGTTTTCGCCAGATCCACCACTTCAATGCGGGTTGGGTCGATTTGCCCACCAGCACCGCCGGTCGTCACCACCGGGATTTTATAGCGGCGACAATAAGACAGTAGCGCGGCTTTTGGCCGTACACTGTCAATTGCATCAATAACATAGCTAAAGTTGTCATCTAATAGCTCAGCAACATTATCCGCAGTAATAAAATCGTCAATACAGGTTACTCGACATTCTGGATTAATCGCCCGAATTCGCTCTGCCATGACTTCGGTTTTAGCCTGCCCAACATTGTTCCGTAAGGCATGGATTTGCCGATTGGTATTGGTGACACAAACATCATCCATATCAATTAATGTAATTGCGCCAATACCGGTACGCGCCAGTGCCTCTGCCGCCCATGAACCCACGCCACCAATACCGATGACACAGACATGTGCCTGCGAAAAAAGCGTCAGTGCCTGCTGCCCATACAGGCGTGCAATGCCACCAAATCGCTGTTGGTAAGCTTCGGAATAGGCTGTGCTCATAAACTTGTTACCTTCATGACTTTGAAAAATAATACTAATGCAAAAGCGGCCAATTGGCCGCCGAGGAAAAATAGCATCCATAACCAAATAACCTAAAGCTACGGTTAACTCTTCTGTAGCTTCAAGTCGTTGGGGGATATTTACTGGCCTTGATTACTCACCAACAACGAAGAACCATTACCGGTTGGTGCGGCTTTGCTGCCAGCTTGATAAGCAGTAAACAGTGGCCCACTGCTTTGGGCATTTTTCAGTACCCAAACGCGGCCATAATGATTGTAGAAACCAGCAGCTTGGCCAGCTTCGTGCCCAATACCCTGATAAATATCAAAATGTTGGCCTTTAATTGCACCGCCCACATCCAGTGCGACCATCAACCGCATCTGATATTGGCCGGTAAATTTCCCCTGATTATCCAACAAAGGCACTTCAGCCAACAATGTGGTGCCCGGTGGAATCAATGAACGATCCGAGGCAACCGAAGCTTTAGCAATCAAAGGCACCGCACTGGCTCCTTTCACTGGCGCATACATTTCCGGTTTGAAGAAGACAAAGGACGGATTCTGCTCTAATAACTCTCTGACTTCAGCTTCACTGTGGGTTTCAGCCCAGTGGCGAATGGCTTGCATCGACATATCTGCTTTCGCCACTTCCCCACGATCAATCAGCACCTTACCAATACTGCGGTAAGCGTGGCCATTTTTACCGGCATAGCCGAAGAAAGTCAGTGGTCGGCCATCGCCATAATCAACATAACCGCTGCCCTGTACTTCCATCATAAAGTTATCGACTAGCGAATTGGTGTAGGCAATAGCTAATTTGTTGTTATCCAATGCACCTGCATATATAGCAGCGCGATCAGGTAAGCGGCGCTTTCCTTTCGCTGGCATACGATAAAGTGGATGGCGGAATTCACCTTGTGGTGTATAGCGGGCTTGAAGCACCGGGGTGTAGTAGCCGGTAAATTGCACATTACCGAAATTATCTACCCCTTCCATCTGATAGGCATTCAAACCAAACAGACTTAACTTACTGGTATCAGCCCCTGCCAACATCCAGTTTTGCACCGCATTGAAAGTATTGCTATTGCGGCTATAGAGACCCGGTGAAGATTGGTTAATCACCTTCACCTGATCAGAATAATCTTTAGCGTTGACTGGCTTACCTGTCGCGTTAGGTTCATTCACCAGCTCCAGTGATTGCTCCAGACGCCCATCCTTATACTGTTGCCCACGATCAGTTGGCCGCGATTGGCAACCAGCCAGAACGGCAATCATTATTCCACTCAGTAGGTATTTGCCCCAACGACTTGTCATTTCACGCCTTCTCTTACTTATTTTATCTACCGGCGAACGATAACAAACGCCTATGGATAAAGGAATCAGCAGCTAGAAAAAAATCCCCTGACAGCGTTGTGGGGAAAAAGGAAACAGATAGTTGATAAATTAATCGAAAAACTCTATTTACCATAATTAAGTGGCAAAACTACTTGCAACAGATCTCATCCAGAGTATAGTGCGCTCAATCGGACGCGGGGTGGAGCAGCCTGGTAGCTCGTCGGGCTCATAACCCGAAGGTCGTCGGTTCAAATCCGGCCCCCGCAACCAACCGATACTGGCTACCAGCAGTATCAAATGTCGTTCGATAGTCTTGAAAGTTAAGACGAATTAGGTAGAATAGATGTCCAGCTACGAAAGTGGCTACTGAGAAGTAAAGTAATAAATGTAATGACGGACGCGGGGTGGAGCAGCCTGGTAGCTCGTCGGGCTCATAACCCGAAGGTCGTCGGTTCAAATCCGGCCCCCGCAACCAATTACATTAAGCTAGAAAGATAGAAAATAGTATTAAGACGGACGCGGGGTGGAGCAGCCTGGTAGCTCGTCGGGCTCATAACCCGAAGGTCGTCGGTTCAAATCCGGCCCCCGCAACCAATTCTTAATCATTTTTTATCACCATAAGACACCCTCAAGGGTGTTTTTTTGTTTCTGGCTTTCTCATTATCACCAGCCCTTACCAACAAGGGCTATCCTGCCCCTGCTGATATCAATCAATCTGACTAAACCCGAGCCATCGCCCCGCCATTAGCAAAGTAAGCTTTGATTCCAGCAAAGATAGATTCGGCAATTTGCTGCTGAAACTGGCTGGTGCGTAATTTTCGCTCTTCTTCCAAATTACTGATAAAGGCCGTTTCAACCAAAATGGACGGAATATCAGGTGCTTTCAATACGGCAAAACCAGCCTGATCGACACTATTCTTGTGAAGTTTGTTAATCTTCCCCATGCGATTCAGCACTTCTTTGCCAAATTTCAGGCTGTCATTGATAGTCGCCGTTTGCAGCAAATCAATCATGGTATGGTCCAGATAGCGATCACCACTCTTGCTGACCCCACCAATCTGGTCGGCTTCGTTCTGTGTCTGGGCCAAGAAACGCGCCGCAGTACTGGTTGCCCCTTTGGTCGATAACGCAAACACGGAGGAGCCTCTGGCGGCTCGATTGGTAAAGGCATCGGCATGAATCGAAATGAATAAATCCGCACGCAACTTACGGGCTTTAGCGACCCGCACTTTCAGTGGGATAAAGACATCTTCATTACGGGTCATAAACACCCGCATATTCGATTCTTTTTTTATTAATGCCTGCAACCGGCGGGCGATTTGCAACACAATATCTTTTTCACGGGTTTTATTTCGACCAATAGCACCGGGGTCTTCCCCACCATGCCCGGGGTCTAGCATGATAACAATCGGCCTGTCCCGCCCTGCTTTACCCGCTTTTGGCGCTTCAGCGGGCAAAGTGCGCTCCACATTACCCTTATTGTAATCCTCTAAAAGAGCCAGCAGTGGGTCATCCTCTGCCGAAGTTGTGCCCTCTTGCGGATATAAATCGACTACCAAGCGGTTTTTAAACTCAGCGAAGGGCTTAAGGGTAAATAATTGCGGGCTGATACTTTGCTTCAACTCCAACACCAGCCGGACAGTATTTTTATCAAACTGCCCTACTCGTGCCTGCTTCAGGTAGGGATCGCCGGACTGCACCTGACTACTGATTTCTTTTAATACGCTATTCAGATGTACGCCTTCAATATCCACCACAATCCGATCCGGATTTTTTAGCGCGAACTGACGATACTTAAGCGGCGTATTGGATTCCAGTGTTACCCGGGTATAAGTTGAAGAGGGCCAAACCCTTACTGCGATGATATGAGAGGAAGCAGCAAATCCAACCCGGGTGACACTTAACATCCAGGCTGCGGCGGCACCTTGTAGTAGACGGCGACGCCTAACATTATGATTTGAATCTGCCATGTAACTCCAAAGTCACTACCAAAATATGAATAAAAATCGAACAAAAAAAATTCATGAGGAAAAACTTTAACTAATCGACCCCCAGCTGTCATCAGAAAAACATTTTTATGTTATTCAATTTATTAATGAGCATGTGCCATACATATGCATTTAATAGCAATTTCCTGCTTGCCATCTTGATCAAAAAAGAATAAAAATACAAAAATACCGAATAAAAATTCAAAGAGGGTCTGCCGTGAAGGAACGTAGTACTGAACTGGTCCAAGGGTTTCGCCACTCAGTTCCCTATATTAATGCGCACCGCGGCAAGACATTTGTTGTCATGCTGGGGGGCGAGGCGATTGAGCATGAAAACTTCTCAAGCATCGTCAACGATATAGGGTTATTGCATAGCCTAGGGATTCGGCTGGTCGTGGTCTATGGCGCCCGTCCCCAAATCGACGCCAATTTGGCCCAGCATCACTACGAACCTATTTATCATAAGCATACCCGGGTGACCGATGCCCGCACGTTGGAAATGGTTAAACAGGCTGCCGGCTTATTGCAGTTGGATATTACGGCAAGATTATCGATGAGCCTGAATAATACCCCACTGCAAGGGGCGCATATTAATGTCGTCAGCGGCAACTTTATCATTGCCCAACCTCTGGGGGTGGATGATGGTGTTGATTATTGCCATAGCGGGCGTATTCGCCGGATTGATGAGGAAGCGATCCATCGCCAGTTGGATAATGGCGCTATTGTGTTATTGGGGCCCGTTGCCGTGTCGGTTACCGGCGAGAGCTTTAATCTGACATCTGAAGAAGTGGCTACTCAGTTGGCCATCAAACTGAAAGCCGAAAAAATGATCGGCTTCTGCTCATCCCAAGGGGTGACAGACATTGAAGGCAATATTATTTCAGAACTGTTCCCCAACGACGCGCAAAAGCGGATTGAAGATCTGGAACAGGAAGGTGATTACAACTCGGGGACAGTGCGTTTTCTGCGTGGCGCAGTGAAGGCTTGCCGCAGTGGTGTGCGCCGCAGCCATTTACTGAGTTATCAAGAAGATGGAGCGCTGGTGCAAGAACTGTTCTCCCGCGACGGTATCGGTACCCAGATTGTTATGGAGAGCGCTGAGCAAGTTCGCCGCGCCACCATTAATGATATTGGCGGTATCTTGGAGCTGATCCGCCCACTCGAGCAGCAAGGAATATTGGTACGTCGTTCGCGCGAACAACTTGAAATGGAGATCGATAAGTTCACCATTATTGAGCGGGATAATCTGACCATTGCTTGCGCGGCACTGTACCCATTCCCTGAGGAGCAAATCGGAGAGATGGCTTGTGTGGCAGTGCATCCCGATTATCGCAGCTCTTCCCGCGGCGAAATGCTACTCAAGCGGGTTGCTAATCAGGCACGGCAGATGGGGCTTAAAAAACTGTTTGTGTTAACCACCCGCAGCATTCATTGGTTCCAGGAACGTGGTTTTACTCCGGCAGAAGTTGAGGTTTTACCGATTCTGAAGCAGGAACTGTATAACTATCAGCGCCGCTCAAAAATTCTGCTGGCTGATTTGTAGCGGGTCATTAATGACATCAGGGGGGCTATCGCCCCCTTAGTTTTATTTCTTCAGCTCATTCAAGCGATCGACTAATCCACTCAGACGAAGTGTTGGTGTGCGAATTGCACTCCCCAGCACCGCATCACTGCAATACAGCGTTAAGCGCTGACGCGCTCGAGTAATTGCGGTATAGACCAACTCTCGGGTTAACACTGGCATAAAAGTATTGGGTAATACCAACGCGGTATGTTCAAACTCCGATCCCTGAGATTTATGTACAGTCATCGCATAGGCGGTTTCATGGCTCGGAAGGCGGCTGGGTTGTACTGACTTTATGTTGCCATCGGGTAATTGGAAATGCACCCGCAGCTCTCCCTCAGAGTCAATTAAAGCAATACCAATATCACCGTTGAATAAACCAAGCGCACTGTCATTTAGCCCAATCATCACTGGCCGACCAACATACCAGCGCCCTGATGGCCCAGGGGAGCGTTCAATTAGCCGTTTTCGATGTAATAGCTGCTCAATCCGCTCATTTAAACCACTGACACCAAATGGCCCGGTACGTAATGCGCACAGCAGTTGATAACGGCCAAATGCCGCCAACACATCAGCGGCATGCGCGCCGGTGGTCGCCAGTTGAAGATAGTGCTGATAACCAGTAGCGCAGTCTTCCAGCAATACTTGATAATCATCGGCATCAGCCAAAGAGAAACGTTCGATATCAGAATATGTGCCGTTTAAAACAGATAATGCATGGTGATACTTGCCAGCATTAACGGCCAAGGCGAGTTGCCCAATGCCGGACTTTTCATCGAAGCGATAGCTTTTACGTAGCAAACACAGGCTATCACGGACATTAACTGCGTCAGTTTGTACATCACCAATGGGTATATTCCCACTCAGTGTGCATCCTGTTAAGCGCGCTAATTGTTCAGCTCGCGCTGCGCTATAGCCCAGCTCGGCAAAGCGGCAAATATCACCCAGCACCGCCCCCGCTTCAACCGACGCTAGTTGGTCTCGATCACCAAGAAAAATCACTTGAGCCTTGGCTGGTAGTGCGGCAATAAGCCGTGCCATCATGGGCAAATCCACCATGGAAGCTTCATCAACTACCAGCACATCAAGGTTTAATGGATTGCCTCGGTGATAGCGCAGCCGCTGACTGTTAGGCTGAGCCCCCAGCAGGCGGTGTAATGTGGATGCCTGGTCAGGAAATAGCTTACGTTCATTATCAGTCAATGGCAGTTGCCGAATGGCATTGCCCAGAGACTCAGTCAAGCGCGCCGCAGCTTTACCGGTCGGGGCGGCAAGTTGGATACGTAAACGTTGCCCTTGGCTAAGTTGTATCAGTGCGGTCAATAACTTGGCGACTGTAGTGGTTTTTCCGGTACCCGGTCCACCAGAAATCACGGAAATTCGACGGGTTGCAGCCACCGCAGCTGCCACTTTTTGCCAGTCAACTTTAGGGCCAGACTGCCCAAACAGACCATCGAGAGTTTCTCGCAGCAATGTTTCGTTGACGACTCTAGTTTCAGTAATGAATGAAGCGGCATTATCACTGGCAATAAACCGCACGACATCCCCTTCGTATTGCCACATTCGTTGCAGATACAAACGGTCATTTTGCAAAACTAATGGCGTTGGCCGCGTACCATCACTGACCGCTGGAGAACTATTTAGAGCTTGAATCCAAAGCAATTTATCAGGCGAACCCGCCGTCTGCCACAGTGCTTGTGATAAGCCCGGCTGTCGACCACCAAATAGCTCATCCGGCTGCAAGTAGCTTAGTGGCAGACACACATGCCCAGCCCCAGCTTCAGCACTGAGAATAGCGGCAGCCAATTGCAGCATGGGATTGTCTTCACCGGCAATCATGCGCGAGAACTGAACATCCAGCGGGCGTAGTAAGTGGTCACGAACCGCCTGATCCAGTAACGCCATCATATTGCGTCCCTCTCATCTATCGAGGCGGAGCCACCTTCATCACTGAATTGCAGCTCAAAAGCACGACCACTGAATAGATTGTCCATTCCTTCAATCAACTCCCATTCTGGGCGGCAGCTAAAAATACCGTTACCCGGATGCTGCTTATCGACTCCACGCAGGAAGAGATAGATGACGCCACCAAAGTCACGTTGATAATCATAATTCGCTAACCGATGACGCAGATAGCGGTGTAAAGCCAGAGTATATAGTTGATATTGCAGGTCATAGCGATGCTCAGCCATGGCTTGGGTCATCGCTTCAGCGGTATAAGCACTGCTGTCTTCACCCAACCAGTTAGACTTGTAATCCAGTAAGTAATATTTGCCTTGCCAGCAGAAAACCAAGTCAATAAATCCTTTAAGCATCCCTCTTACTTGCTGAAAATCCAATACCGGGCACTGGCGAGAAAGTGGGTCATAGTGCTTGATTAAGGCGTCTAACTCTCGCGCTTGTAGCAGCGCGTCGATCGGCAGGTAAAATTGTAATTCCGCCTGCTTGCTCTGTGGCGTTAGCCCCGCCAGCGTCACACCCGTTTCATTCAGCGGGACTTGTACAATGTCGTTTAGCCACTGATGTAGCATGGGTGACCATTGCTCACCAAAGCCCTGCAGCTGTAATTGTTCGGTAAGCCATTCTTGATCAATGGGTTGGCTAAAATCCAAAGGTTCAAGTAGGTCATGCAGGAAAGTACCCGGCGCAGCACCGCGCGGGAAAGTATGAGGCGTTAAGCGGTTCTCGGTTATTACTGCTTGTTCACCCGCAGCATCGGTGTCCAGCCGGGGTAATAACTCTTGTAATGGCACATTTAATACTGGTGATATGCCGTTTTTACTGGAACCATGCTGCTGTAGGCCGGAATAGCTGGTGACTCGCCAATAATCGTGTATCTGTCGGCTAAACTGACGCGCCGCCAGAGCTGGCAACGCTTCCGGCTGCGGTTGCCAAGGTGTTTCATTCAGTTGCCCTGCAGTCGATACAGTAATATCGCCCGCAGCCAATGTGGTTAGCTCTGCAAGTTTGTCAGCCAGATACTGTGCATCTCCAGCTTGCCCTTGCTGCACCAAATAGCCTAATGCACTAAGGTGCATGTCACTATCACCCTGCTTTTTTCGCCCGCCTTTAATCAGCGGAGCAATACCCACGCTGCAATGATAAACCGCGCGGGTAAGTGCCACGTATAATAACCGCAGGTCTTCCGCCAGACGCTCTTCTTCCGCCAGAGCCTGACTCTCTTCATCCGCATTGAGGTCAAGCAATGCTTCAAAGCTGTGGCGATCATGGTAGAGCACATCCTGTTGCTGGCGGAAATTCCCCACAAAAGGCAGCCATACCAATGGATATTCCAGCCCTTTCGATTTATGGATAGTAATGACTTGCACTAAATGGCGGTCACTTTCCAAACGCAATTGCTGGTTATCTGACTGATGATTTGGCTGTGCTATTTGTTGTGCCAACCAGCGGATTAGTGCGTGCTCACTATCAAGCTGTGATGCAGCCTCTTGCAATAACTCCCCCAGATGCAGCACGTCTGTTAGCCGCCTTTCCCCGCCGGGGGTAGCTAGCAGGTTTTCCGCTAAATGGCGGTGCGCCATAACCTCCCGCAGCATTGGCAGCACACCACGACGCTGCCAATGCTGGCGATAGCCATCGAATTCATCTACCAAAGCATCCCAAGCCCGCTCATCGTGATTTAATGCATCCAACATTTGGGCATCCAGCCCCAATATTCCAGTCGCCATAGCGCTGCGTAATGCCCGTTCCTGTTCAGGAGCTAGCACCGCCTGCAATAGCCACAGCAAGTCTTTGGCTTCCGTGGTGTCGAATACGCTGTCACGATTAGACAAATAAACCGATGGGATAGCCAACGCACTCAGTGCATCTCGCACCAATGCCGCCTCTGCCCGGCTACGTACCAATATGGTTATATCAGATGCCTGAACCGGCCTTGCACCTTTGGCGGTCACTAATTGAGCCAGCCCTTGCTGACCCGCAGTTAACCAGTCACGAATTTGAGCTGCGCACTGTCGCGCCATTAATTGTTGATATTCACTCACACCAACCCCTTCTCCTGGCTGTAGCCAGAAAGAGAGCGCAGGTTGTTTTTTCCCTTTTATTTCAAATGATAGCTGACTATTTTTTTCTGCAGGCGCCACATTTATAAACGGGATTTGCTCAAATAAGAAAGGGACTTTGACCAAACTAAATAGCCTGTTTACTGATTGCACCATCGGGAAAGATGAACGCCAGTTTGTCTCTAGTGTGTAGCGGGCACTTACTTCTGAACGGGCACGAATATAGGTAAAAATATCGGCACCACGGAATGCATAAATAGCCTGTTTAGGATCGCCGATCAGCAATAGGCCACAGTCACCTTGTCCACCGTACAGCGTGTGGAAAATACGATATTGTTGCGGATCGGTATCCTGGAACTCATCAATCATGGCTACGGGATAACGAGTACGGATAGCTTGAGCCAATAACTCCCCACCCGGTTGCTGTAATGCCGCATCCAGTTTGCTGAGCAGGTCATCAAACCCCAGCTCTGCTCGCTGCCGTTTTTCCTGCTGAACGGAGGTGCGTATCTCACTGATGGCTCTGGCTAAAATCAGATCTCTTAGTGTCAGCGGTTGTTCATATATTCGGTCTATTACACTGAATAGAGCATGCTGGGGGGCGGCTCCTTTTTTGGTTTTTTCCAATAATACTGACTGGCGAAATTTTTCCAGCTCTTTGGGTAATTGGTAGTCACCGGTTTCTTGTGCTGCCCAAATACCGACTTTTTCTAACCAGTTAGGCAAATGTTTACTGCTGTAGCTGCGCTTATCGACACCAGAACCACTAATCAAAGCCTCTAACTCATGGGCAGCAGCACGCCACTGCTCTTTAACCGCATCAATTTGCACCACAATTTGTTGATGCCGGCTGAGTATCGTTTCATCTTCACCGGGTGCTTGGCGAAATTTAGGCGTCTCACCCTGTAAATAAGCAGCAAGGTCTTTAAGCAGAGCTTCCGGGCCACTCCATTCTTGACTGACCGCCCGAGCGATCGTCAATGGGAGCGGATAACAGTGACGCCGCCAAAAATCGGCACAAGCTTGCCTGCGTAGTGGCAGTTCGTCTTGCACCAATGTTTGCTCAAATAAAATGCCAGACTCAAATGCATTGTTCGCCAGCATTCGCTGACAGAAGCCATGAATGGTGTAAATTGCCGCTTCATCCATTTGGCGCTCGGCCGCCAGCAATTGTGCTGCGGCCTCGCCCAGATCGGTAATTTCAGCAAGTAAAGCTTTATGCATTGGATCATCACTGACTCCCCGCACGCACGCGATGCGCAACCCATGAATATTGTCGCGGATTCGCCCCCTTAACTCTTCAGTTGCCGCCTCGGTAAAGGTCACCACCAGGATCTCCTCTACCATCAGAGGGCGGCTAAATGCTGCCTCTCCACCTAAGCCCAGCAATAATCTGAGATAAAGCACCCCAATGGTAAAAGTTTTACCAGTACCGGCAGAGGCTTCAATCAGCCTCTCGCCATACAAGGGCAGCGTTAGCGGCTCCAGCCGCTGGGGAGTCATTGATGTCATGGAGCCAATACCTTCTGCGGTAAAGTTGCCTGCAAGGCAGACGTTGTTGGATACGTCGTCCACCCTTTAAGCTCCGCATACCCGCCAGCGGTTTGCCCTAAGCCTTTAACTTGAGAAAGCAGCGCCAAACCTTGCGGCTTGATAACCGCTTGCTGGAAGAAGTCTGCCAACGCCGTGTTAGTCAGTAGCTTCACCTGAGCAATCATTTTCTCGCGGCTATCAAACGCAAAATTATTACGATTGAAATCATTACTGTAACGGCTGGCTTCTTCATCCAGTGTTTGTGGACGTTGCAGTAATTGGTTGATTAGCCCCTGCTTATATTGTTCAAAATCAGCGGGTTTCATGTCACGCAGACGCTTTTCAGCCTGTGGATAGAAGGCCAAATAGCGCTGATAAAGATAATCAGGTTGCTTGCTGTTGCTTTGCAGTAAGAAGCCCAAGCCCCACTGACGGCCAACCGACATTGGGAAGGCAAATACCGCATAGCCAAGTTGCTCTTCCGTACGTAGTTGATCATAGAACCATGGCTGAACAATTTGCCCCAGCAAAGCACTGTACGCCATCCCCTTAATCTCGCTATAACCGGTAGGAATGTAGACCGCCGCCAATGCAGCATCTGAGCTGCTGCCAAGCCGTTCCATATTGGCTAGCTGAGCCTTATCAACCACCACATCCTCACCCGTCCACCAAGTCGTGCCGGTCAAACTGAGTTGTTTTTTCAGCGATTCAGCCAGCTCAGTCACTTGTGGTGCGGTCATGTTGCCGACGGCCAAAACTTCTATTGCAGATTGTTTAAGCAAAGCATCACGATAGGTCACGATATCCTGCACACTAATAGTGTCCAGCAATTTGCGCCGCTCACTGCGTTCTGCATAAGGAACATGAGAGAGTAACTTGGCTGGCTGAATGGCCAGCTCATAAGCTTTGCCTTTCTCTGCAACTTCTAGTTGTTCACGATACCAAGACTTGGCCTGAGCTAATTGATCTTCTGTTGGTGTAAAGCCGGAATAGCCTTCAACCAAAGAAGTGAGTAACTGTGGCATCCGTTGTGTGAAGCCATTGGCAGTGGCATACAGGCCATTATTCGGTGCCGTCGAGAAGCTGATCCCGCCGATTGAGGCCTGATAACTCAGTTCATCAAGTGACAGGCCAGCCAGATAATCAGTCAAAGCAAACAGCACCTGATGGCGGGCAGTGTCCAGCGCATGTGGATTACGGAAAGCGACCGTGATATCAGCTTTGGGTTCGTCAGCAAAATATTGGCTTGGCATGTAGAACACCCGCAACCCCGGTTGCTCTGCCACTTTTTGCGGCCGAGTTATATTTTTATCGGCTTTGATTAAAGAGAAATTATCCGGAATATAGGGGTTAAGTGCCGGTAGACTCAGTTGGATGCCTTTCCCCAATTGTTGCCATTCTTGCATCTCTTGCGGGCTGATTTTATCGACCTGATAAGGGGCATCAACAAAATAGGCCACTTTGTTGTGCGGTTCATCCGGGCTGACGAACCAGATTCGAGCATTTTCTGGCGTCATTTCAGCCAGCCGGGCGGCAATGGCTTTCGGGTCATAATGGTCAGCCAAATAAGGGGCATCAAGTACGTGTGCGACAGGCACGCGCAGCATCATATCCACCAACCACTCGATGTAATCCATATCCCGCGTGATAGAGGGATAACGGAAATCCAGATTCAATACATGGGCAATTTCATCGAAATAACTCTTCTTAATGCCATCTTGGTGCAGCATGTTGATATAGTCAAAAATGGCTGCCACCACCACGTCACGTTTCGCCAGGCCTTTGTCGGTAAGTGATACTGAAATGGAGAACACCCCCCCATTTCTATCGACCATTGGATCAGCACCAGCATTGATGGCATCAGCTAACCCCTGTTTTTGCAGCCAGTCAGACAAGGTATCTTTGCTGCGATTCCCAATCAAATAGCTAATATAGGTGTCTGTTTTGCTACGGAATTCTGCACTGTTGTTGTCAATACGAAACTCGACTTTCAACTGTTTACGCGGTTGGGCCGGGACATAATGAATAATGATGCCGGTTTGATCGGGAGTGACAACAGGGACAGTAATCGGTGGCACTTTTGCATCCCGATTAGGAATACGGCCAAAAGTATCTGCCGCTAACTGGGCTAACTGCTCCAAAGATTGATTGCTATACAGCACACCCACCATCAAATTGGCTGAATAGTAATGATGATAGAAACTCAACAGTTCATCATGTAGTTTGCCATCTGGCTTATCTTTGAGGGTATCCAGATTCCCCCCCGAGAAACGTGCGCTCGGGTGAGCAGGATTAAGGGTTTCGGCATTAACTTGCGCCATGCGCATACCATCGCGGGAGCGGGCCATTGTCAATTCTGCGTTCACCGCATTACGTTCACGATCAGCATTAATTGGGTCTAGCAGAGGCTCTGCAATGGCATCCGCCAGGCGGTCAACCGCGGGGGCCAGTGCATCATTTTCAATTTCAAGATAGAAGGCGGTTCGGTAAGAAGCGGTGCTCGCATTATGGCTACCGCCGTGTTTTTTCAAAAACTCAGAGAAACTGCCAGGTTCAGGGAAGCGCTTAGATCCCATCAGCAACATGTGTTCTAAGTAATGGGCTAACCCTAGTTGATTATTGGGATCTTCCAGTGATCCAACGGGCAATGCTATAGCCGCCAAAGACTTAGGTGCTTGTTCATCAGAGACCAGCAACACTGTCATACCATTGAGCAATTTTATTGCCTGATATTTACGCAGGTCATGTTCACTCTTGTGAATAGTTTCTGCCAGTGGTCGCCACGCTGGTGTGGTAGCCCAACTCAGTGGAGCCAGCAGACCTAATAAGAAAAATATGCCAATGATCCGGGCAAACTGTTTATGCATTCCGTTTCTCCCCTAACCCTTTAGAAATTGCCGCTAAAACACGCATCCGGCTTCTTGTATTAAATATCGACGAAAAGTCTGCTTTGATGATAACCAGTACCTCACGCCTTATTATGGCGGGCTATTGGTAATAAATAACGTTCTGTTTCGTGTAATATCATGTCGAGATGTTGGTTATCTAGTAGGCGGAACACCCGCTGTATGTAGTGATCCTCACCTTCCCCGGCGATCCGCTGATCACCTTGCCAAACCTGCAAAAGTTTCATTCTGGCTTTAGTTTGTGTTTCTTCATCCCATTGAATCTGGCCAGACTCACGATCAAAGCATTGGCTCAACCATGCCCAACCACTTTTGCTCAGTAGCAGCAGAGGTTCGCACATACCTTGTTGATACCCAGTAATTAGCTGCTGTAAATATTGCCGGGCTTCATCGCAACTGAGAGGAGCATAGCGCCATGCCGTCCCTTTGCGGCCATACATTCGGCTTTCTCCTTCTCCTCCTGCTGCGCAATACACCAAATGCTCAACCCACAACAGAAGCCCATCGACTGCGGTGAGAGCTGCGGGGCGCCAACGAATTAAGCCATCCTCCTGAATCTGATGGATCCATCCTGTAAGAGTGGTATCCCCCAATTCAATATTTAGCTCAATACTGCGGCTCTCTGTACGCTCGCCTCGAATCTGTTGCGCTAGTGGCACCATTTCCTCTTGCTGACTTTCCCAGTAAAGCTCACCGAAGGAGCCATAAGGCAGGTTACCTGCGGCACGGGCACGAGAAAACACGGTAGTGATATCACTGTCTTCTATCAACGCATTCAACAACTGGGTATTAAACTGATAGCGATTAAGGTTATCTAAGGTAAATGGCTCTTCATCAGGCAATTCTGTCTCTTCGATAACAAAATTTACGCCCAGCCGTAGCTGAAAGAATGCCCGTACCGGATGGCGGTAAAAACGGATTAATTCATCCAGTGTAATTTCAGCTAATGGCTCAGGTGACAAGGGTTGATTAAACTGTGGATGTGCTTGCCCACGAGACTCAGCAGAAGGCAACCATTCAGCGGCATAGCTCTGCAATTCGCTATCTTGAATAAAGTTTTCTGCTGAAAATGGCATACGTGCGTGCCAACAAAGTAAATGTTGAATCACACGTTTGGCACTGTCATCAGCAGTGAGCGCTTCATCACCCGGCAAGCGATAACTTTGTGAAATGTATTCAATCAATTCACTGACCAGCACTGAAGGGTAGCGCTTGCTGTTGTCTTGAATCGAACGCCCGATATAACTGATATAAAGCTGTTGCTGGGCGGAGAGCAGTGCTTCAAGGAACAGATAGCGGTCATCGTCACGGCGGCTACGATCACCGCGGCGAACCTGTTTTGCCATTAAATCAAAACCAAGCGGAGGCAGAGTTCTTGGATAAACGCCGTCGTTCATACCTAATAAGCAAACAACTTTAAACGGGATAGAACGCATTGGCATCAAGGTGCAGAAATTAATGGGCCCGGCAAGGAAACGTTGGCTAATACGTTCATTATCCAGACGAGAGGCCAGCTCATCCCGCAGCAAATTAAGTGGCACGATATCTGGATATTGAGCAGCAATACCGTAACTGATAACTTTCTGCCACTGCTGCTCAATCAAGACTAAAACCGCTTCGGTTTCATTATCTGCTTCAAAAAAGGTATCCAATAATTGGCGGCATAGTGGTAGCCATTCACTAAGTGCGCGAGATTCGCTTAATTGCTGCCGCCATTGACTCAATTGCATCAACATATCAGCCAATTGCCCAGCAAGCTCTGCTGCCAAGCCACTAGATTCGTCATAGGGTAAAACACCCTGCCAATCGCCAGCGGTGCTGTCCATGGCGTAACCCAACAGCATGCGAGTAATACCAAAATGCCAAGTATGTTGGCCAGTTGCGGGCAGAGACAACTCTCGCACATTGTCGTCATCTAATCCCCAACGGATGCCAGACTCCCCAACCCACTGCCGCAGACGGCGTAATCCATCTTCAGTAATGCCAAATTTGTTCGCTAAGGCGGGGACTTCCAACAAAGCCAGAACTTGCTCTGAGGTAAAACGGCTCTGAGGCAAATCCAGTAGCGTAATAAATGCCTGTAGAGCGGGATGAGCTTGACTGGCTTTGCGGTCAGAGATGGCAAACGGCAAATAACGCTCCCCGGTCACATTACCAAATGTGGCCTGAATATAGGGGGTATAGCTGTCAATGTCTGCCACCATCACAATGATGTCGCGCGGGGTCAGCTCTGGGTCGGCGGCTAATAATCGCAATAGATTATCTTGTAAGACTTCAACTTCACGTTGGGGGCTGTGACAAACGTGCAAGCTGAGAGAACGGTCTGTGAGTTGTAACTCCCGCTTTTGGTCACTGCGGGCTAAGGTTTCCGCAGTGGTGCCAATAATGGCGTGGTCTTCTAACTCCAGCATATCGTGCTGAATACCATGCAATAAATTGTCCGGTTCGATATCAACAAAGGCATGAACCTCTTGGATTTCATCAACCTGAGACAATAAATACATATGGTCTCGTCCCAGCCGCCCCCACGAAGCTAACAGCGGGTTACTGAGATCCTGCTCACCATCAGCATTAAATAACTGTTCTGCCTGCTCAGGATTGCGAAATAGCTTTACGTCTATCGATTCACGATAATGCCTGCGCTTACGGCTCTGCAATTTAGCCAAAAAAGCATAATCCTGAATATCACCCCAGAAATAACGGCATGGGTTAGTAAACATCAGGTGAATATCAATGTGTTTACCCAGCGCCTGCAAGGCCTGTAAGTAGATGGGCGGTAATGCCGAGATGCCGCAAATAAACACACGTTTTGGCAGCCCCGCGGGGCAAACCTCGGATTCAAGTAGTGTGCGAATAAAACGCTGATAAAGATTGGCTCGATGCCATTCAGGTTGTTCTAACTGGCGGGTATAGCGCGTGAGTTCGACCCACAATAAAGCTTGCCATTGCTGTGCATCATCCAGATTATCAATGAGTTGACCACGCTCCCAACTTTCAAGCCACTCTGGACGATACACCAGATATTGGTCAAAAAGGTCGGCAACACGTGCTGCAAGCTGGTGGATTTTACGTTTATCGCTATCGTCACTTAAATAGCGTTTCATGGGGGAGAATGCCGGATTTTCCAATAAATCAGGCAACAACCACATGAGTTTCCATGTCATCGCATCTTTACTGAATGCACTTTCCTTTGGGATTCCCGGTAATACACGGGTAAACATCTCCCAGATAAAGGTTGCAGGCAGAGGAAACTCAATATTGGCTGCGATACTGAATTGTTGCGCCAGTTGCATTTGCAGCCATTGCGCCATACCGGGGCTTTGAACCAGCACCACTTCTTGTTCGAAAGGGTTATCCAACGGCTCTCGTTCTATCAGCGCAGTCGTTAGCGCCTTAAGTAGATCCAATTGATTAGAATGATAGACCGTGAACATGATGACTCCCTTAAGGCACTATGGAGATATCCGTAAATGATTAAACCAACTGATTATCACTTGCAGATAAATCCTGAGGTTTAATACTCTAACTTGATAATGAGTAAGCGCAATAGCTTACCTCTATTATCTCCCCTTTCGTTCTTGAGGCCGCGGGGATATCAACCGTTCTAAGAACAGAACCAACGGCTTAGCTCGGCCTGCTATTTCGGTCTGATTACTAGGGTAAAATTAAACTCTGCGCACTCTCCGTCAACTTTGGTCATAAATTGTTGATAGCGCCAGTGGGATTTCGCGCCAGAAATAGATGACGCAGTAGGTCTCTTATCTCCGCCACTTTCAATATGTTGATTCAGCAAAGACCAAGCCTGCCGTTGTTGCCATAAGGAAGAGAATCCCTGTAAGAGTGCCTGATGGTATTGCAACAATCCCAGTAGCGAAACCGTGAAAAACAGCGCTGCAATTAACACCTCGGGTAGGCTAAAACCTTGCTGCTCACTCCGGCAATATAGGGTCTTGGCGGGTTGCTGCTGGTAACGGCATTTCAGTAAAGACAAAATTGAGCATCCTTATCAGGACAAAAATCCAACCAACCATGCGCAGTTTTGATCAATTGATAGCCACCGCTATGCTCTGTAACTGCATGCAATTTAACACGTTGATACAGCATCACTGGCGCTCCAGCGGATTGGCTCTCACCTCTTAAGATAAAAAAGCCTGTCAACGAGGCCGGTTTAATACAAGCTTTTAAGCCATATTGTTGATGCTCATTACAATGCCATGTTGTTCCCGCTAGCCACGGCAGTGCGAATAACCAATGTTGTTTAAGCCCCCAGTTTAATGACGACGCCGCTTGGTTGAAGGCCCGTAAATGCCGCTGCTCCTCAGCGGTGATTTGCTGGATATTATCCAATTGCCGGTGCAGCGCTGATAGCAAAAATAGCCCCAGTACAAAAAGTGTGGCGACAGCAGCTAAGGTACTTGCTCCTTGTTGGTGATTCGGCTTCATAAGTTATGGCCACGAATGGTGTAAGTCAGCTGGTGATTGATTGCCGGATGACTTTTTCTTTGCCCTGCCAATTGCACCAGATAAACCTGTTCCGAGGTTTGCAGGGCTAATCGGCTCACAGAAAAGTGTGTGATAATAATCTCTTGTGGATCAAAGAGTTTTTCCCAACCACGAGCAGAACAATTCAGTTCACCACGCTGGCCTTCTAAGGCTTTATTACGTAGACGATAACCAAAATATTCAGATTGTGGATGTTTCTCCCCTTCCCATCGACCATTGCGATTGAGGTCATAAGCCACTATCAAACAAGAGTTCGCTATCTCTCCTGGATAATTATGTGTGGTCACCGCCTTTCCCTGACACTCGCCATGACAAAATCCTGCTCGCCTTAAGTCTTTTTCCAGTGCTGCCATAACCTGACTCAGAGTTAATTCCAGATGATAATGCTGCTGCAAGAGTGATATTTGCTGACGCAACTTTGGGAAAGTCTGTGTGGCGGCCATAATGATCAAGCTGCCAATACTCAATGCCAGCATCATTTCCGGCAGAGTAAAACCAGCCATATATTTCTGTAAAAAATGGTCTGATGTGGCTGACTTTTTTGTCATCATTATTGGCATAAATGAATCCCTGCCATTGACTGTTCTTCACTGCACAACCTCATTCGCCCACGGCTGGAAATAACTAGCCGGATACGCCCTGCCGGGCTACTGAGGATGATATTTCCAGCTTGTGCTGTGTTCCTCACACCAAAGAAACCAATCTCTTTTTTTAAAGAAATCGCGATACTCACATCAGGATAAGGAGGAGTAAACACTGAGCCTGCTAGTGTGGAACAGGGCATCACAGACTTATCGCCACTGCTTAAGCACCCCTGTCCATCAGGTTGCGCCCACAATAGTGCCGTGTAGTTGCCGCGATTAGCTTCAGCCTGTAAGTGTATTAAGAAAGCGAGTAACTGGCGGGCGCTATCCGCGAGCCTTTCGCGCTGTTGATAATGATGCCAACTTTGGGCTCCCCATGCGGTCATTGAACCAATCAATGCAATGACCAGCAGCAATTCAATAAGACTGATACCTTTTTGTTTTATAAAAATATTGTTTCTTTTAAAACAACCATTTTTTAGTGATTTTTTAATTTCCATGTCGCGAGTCTACATCGCTAAAATTTGCGTGCCAGTCACTCATAACCAATCTTGGAAAGGGTGCGCAGGATTTTATTTATGGCGACAGAAATGCAGTAGAAATTGCGCAGCAGCTCGCAGTTTTTATTAAGTGTGGGGGGCGATAGAGAAGGCAAATAGTAGAGAAGCGATGAATATAAAACTGGGGCCATTGCGGCCCCAGTCAAAGAACTAAATAGCAATCGGTGCTTTGATTCCCGGATGAGGATCATATCCCTCAATCTCAAAATCTTCAAAACGATAGTCAAACAATGAATCAGGTTTACGTTTGATAATCAGTTTCGGCAATGCTCGCGGTTCGCGGCTCAATTGCAGTTGTGTTTGTTCTATGTGGTTGCTGTAGAGGTGCGTATCGCCCCCAGTCCAGACAAAATCACCCACTTCCAAATCACATTGCTGTGCCATCATATGAATCAGCAATGCATAGCTGGCAATGTTAAATGGCAACCCAAGGAACACATCGCAAGAACGTTGATATAACTGGCAAGACAGCTTGCCGTCAGCAACATAGAACTGGAAGAAAGCATGGCATGGCGCCAATGCCATTTGATCCAATTCGCCCACATTCCAAGCAGAAACAATGATTCGGCGAGAATTTGGGTCTTGCTTCAACTGTTGAACCACGTTACTCAACTGATCAATTTTACGGCCATCTGCTGCGCCCCAGGCGCGCCACTGCTTGCCATAAACTGGGCCAAGGTCGCCGTTTTCATCAGCCCACTCATCCCAAATTGAGACGTTATTTTCCTTCAAATAAGCAATATTGGTATCGCCATTGAGGAACCATAACAGCTCATGAATGATTGAACGCAAATGGCAACGTTTAGTGGTCACCAGCGGGAAACCATCTTGTAAATTGAAACGCATCTGATGCCCAAAAATTGACACCGTCCCAGTACCGGTACGGTCATCTTTAGCAGTGCCTTCTGCCAGCACTTTTTTCATCAAATCCAGATACTGTTTCATATTACCTCACGAAAGTTGTTGCGCAGGACGGCGATACGCCCAAATCATCATAATGATACCGGCCAGAATCATAGGTACAGATAAGATCTGCCCCATGCTGATCACGCCGTCGAACAAGCCGAGCTGAGCATCTGGTTGGCGGAAACATTCCACAATAATACGGAACGCGCCATAACCAATCAGGAACAGGCCAGACACACTGCCCATTGGGCGCGGCTTGCGGATAAACAGATTTAGGATAATAAACAATACCACCCCTTCCAGCAGCATTTCATACAGTTGCGAAGGGTGACGCGGTAATACACCGTATTGGTTGAAAATCGCCTGCCATTTTGCCGGGTCTGCGGCAACAATCGCAATATCTTCACCACGAGAAGTTGGGAAGAGCATGGCCCACGGGGTATCTGTCGTGACACGGCCCCACAGTTCGCCATTAATAAAATTACCTAAACGGCCAGCACCCAAGCCAAATGGTATTAAAGGAGCAATAAAATCAGAAACTTGGAAGAAATGGCGTTTGGTGCGGCGGGCAAACCACAGCATCACACAGATAACACCAATCAAACCACCGTGGAATGACATGCCGCCATCCCATACCTTGAACAGATACAGTGGATTGTCGAGGAACATCGGCAGGTTATAGAACAGAACATAGCCGACACGGCCACCAACAAACACCCCAAGGAAGCCGGCATAAAGGAGGTTTTCGACTTCTTCTTTGGTCCAGCCACTGCCTGGTTTATTGGCCCGACGAACCGCCAACCACATGGCAAAGACAAAGCCCACCAAATACATCAGGCCATACCAATGGAGGGAAACCGGGCCAATTGAGAAAATGACCGGATCAAATTTAGGAAACGCCAGATAGCTATTGCTCATCTATCACCACGAAATGTCTATTGTTCTTGCCCGGTTAGGGCTACAGGTAGCGCATAATAGCATAGGGCCGAGGAACTCTGGAAAGTCGCCAGAGAAAAGTTCTGTAAACAATGCTCACCCTGAAAAATAAACGCCCCGGCGCAATGTGTTTATGGGTATAGCCAAATTCATTGGCACCGCAGCTAAGCAGCAAGTGCTGGCCCGAAGAATGACTCTCATCATGCCGCTGAGCTGACTCAAAGCAGTGATTCGGGCAAGCAAGAGCAGCTAACAACGCGAAGGAAAAAGGGCTATTTCCCACCACGGATTAATCCGCCCAATCCTCTACGCTCCATAAATGCCGCCGTTAAATGACGCACATCAGTAGTCATTTGGGCAGTAAGCACTCGCTCAGCCAATGCCTGTGCATCCGCTAACTCGATATTGCGCAGTAAGTATTTTATACGCGCTACACTGCGGCCATTCATACTGAGATTACGGTAACCCAACCCCACCAGCAGCAACGCGCCCATGGGGTCACCGGCCATTTCACCACAGAGACTCACCTGGAGGCCAGACTGTGCCGCCTGAGTCAAAATGTGGCTCAGCACTTGCAGCATCGCGGGGTGTAAGCTGTCATACAGTGAAGCTACGTGGGTATTATTGCGATCGACAGCCAGCAAATATTGCGTCAAATCGTTAGTGCCAACCGAGATAAAATCTACCCGAGATTTCAGATAAGGCAGCATGAAAATCATGGCTGGAACCTCAATCATCACGCCCAATTTTGGCTGTGGCAATTCATAACCTAAGACTTCCTGCACTTCACGCCCGGCGCGGTCAATCAGACGTTTTGCCTCATCCACCTCTTCAAGACTGGTGATCATCGGCAATAAGATCCCCAGATTACCGGTTCCAGCATTGGCACGGAGCATCGCTCTCACCTGGATCAAAAAGATCTCTGGCTGATCCAGCGTGACACGAATACCGCGCCAACCCAGGCAAGGGTTCTCTTCGCTAATGGGCATGTAAGGCAGTTGTTTGTCTGCACCAATATCCAGTGTTCTCAGCGTGACCGGTTTATTCGGGTAAAGCTGTAACATGCCTTGATACTGGGCCACTTGTTCTTCTTCTGATGGGAAGCCGCTTTGTAGCATAAAAGGAATTTCAGTGCGGTACAGGCCGACACCATCAACTCGCCCACCCAGCAGTTGCTCATGTTCCGGGCTAAGGCCGGCATTAAGCATGACTTGAATCCGCTCACCACTTTTTAGCGCCGCAGGTTGCTCGACGTCATCTTCCGCCAGTTTACTGAGCTCGATCTCTTCAGTCACCAGCCGCTGATACTCTTTAACCAGCACGGGCTCTGGATCAACCAGCACCTCACCACGATAGCCATCGACAATCAATAACCGCTGATTAAGCAGCGCAGGTTGAATGTCAGCGCCCATTACCGTTGGGATCCCCATGGCGCGCACTAAAATGGCGGCATGGGAGTTAGCAGCGCCATCGCGCACCACGACCCCCGCCAGGCGATCCTGTGGTACTTCAGCCAGTAGCGTCGCGGTTAGCTCATCGGCCACCAGAATAAAACGCTCCGGCCATTGGCTGGCTCCGGAGGTTGTATCATCGAGATGGAACAATAAGCGCTGCCCCAACGCGCGCAAGTCACTGGCACGCTCACGCATGTAAGTGTCTTGCAGGCTGGCAAATTGCGCGGCAAATTGTTCAACCACCTGCTTAACCGCCCATTCTGCCACCGAACCGGCATCAATCTGAGCGAAAAGCTCGCGTTTTAGGCGGGCATCATTTAGCAAGTGGGAGTAGAGATCAAAAATCGCCGCGCTCTCTTTTTGCGAGCTGGCGGCAAAGCGCTTACTGAAACGGCGGAATTCAGCCGCAGCCTCTTCCAATGCCTGGGTCAGGCGTTCACGTTCCAGAGCCGGATCGAGTGTCGAGGCTTCGTAAACCAAATCGAGGGACGGTTGCGATGTATCCTGCCACCCTTCAGCCACAGCAACACCGGGCGCCGCAGCCAGTGCGCGGATTCGGGTTTGGCGGTATTGGCCAAAAATCGCATTAAGCTGAGATTGAGACAGAATGCCTGCCAGCTGTGTCGCCAGCGTGACCATGAACGACTCTTCGCTCTCATCAAACTGACGATGCTCACGCTGTTGAACCACCAGCACGCCGAGCAACTGGCGGCGATAGATAATAGGCACCCCGAGAAACGCCCGGAAGCGATCCTCTTTAACTTGCGGAACATATTTAAAACTTGGGTGACTCTGTGCATCCGCCAGGTTAATTGGCTCGGCCAGACGCCCTACCAACCCGACAATACCTTCGTCAAAAGCCAGCGTAATAGTGCGACCACGGGGCTTTTTCAAACCCCGTGTCGCCATCAGGTAATAACAACGGCGGTCATTGTCTGCCAGATAAATCGAGCAAACTTCCGTGTCCATCGCCAGACAGGTTTCATTGACCAACAGCTCTAACGCATCTGTTAGAGTGGTTGCCATCGCCACTTTCTCAACTATTTCTCGCAAACGCGTGAGCATGATCGGCTTAACTTAACCTCTTTTACGGCGATAAGCGGGCGGTACCCGTGGCGGAGCGACCTCCTGCACAGGCATTACGGTTGGCGCAAACTCTTTCATTACACGACGATAAACATCACGTTTAAAAGACACCACCTGACGCACCGGGTACCAATAACTGACCCAGCGCCAGCCATCAAACTCCGGGGTACTGCTGCGCTGCATGTTTATATCGGCTTCATTACACATTAACTGTAGTAGAAACCATCGCTGTTTTTGGCCGATGCATACCGGCTTTGTATCCCAACGCACCAAACGCTTAGGTAATTTGTAACGTAACCAGTTACGGGTTGAAGCCAGAATTCGGACATCCTTTTTGTTAAGTCCTACTTCTTCAAAAAGTTCGCGATACATTGCCTGCTCTGGTGTTTCACCGGGGTTTATCCCCCCTTGAGGAAACTGCCAAGAGTGCTGACCGTAACGCCTGGCCCACAACACTTCTCCCTGCCGATTACAAATTACGATACCCACGTTCGGGCGGTAGCCATCATCATCGATCACCGGACTACCTCGATAAGCTTAAAACTCAAAGATGCTCTGATTGTTTCACACTAGCAACAGGCGGTAAACCACTGCTTATCCGCCAGCGAAACCTGATAACTTTGGGATAACTCACAGATATTAGCAAAGTTATAAACACCCTAGAGGCTGCGCGCACTATTTTATTCACTTTTTCTGTGGATATAGGTGTGCAGAACTCTAGGGAAAAGCAGGTACAACTCATTTTAACGTAATTATACGTCAAAAATATCTAAAAAAATAAATGATTAATTTCAACAAAATAACAGGTTTCCCACAGGTATTTACCACGCAAAAATGTGATCTATGTCCGTTTTGGATCTGGCACTGGCTAAAGATCCATCAATGTCGTTTTTATCCACAGATAATGGGGCAAAGTTATGCAAAAAAGAGCAAAACTCGCAAAAAAACCTGCCGTCAAGCCTGTAAATTGAACCAGTGATCGTGATTTACTGAGGTTATCCCATAAATCTGTGGATAAATAGGTGTAAGATCCTGTTCATTATTACTGTCAGTAGGTGCACAAGATAACCAGAATAAAAGTATTTGCTCAGAGGGAGGAAAGAAAACTTCCGTTAAATCATGCTATTATTCATTTCGGCCGTGCTGGACAACAATACATCCACCGCCACTTTTATTTCAGCTTGTTTTTTAACCGACTTTAGCAGGTTTCCGCCCATGTCTGTTTATTCACTGCCCCCGGCACCACCTACTGATGAACATCAACTTTTTCAACGAGCTCAGGCCTTGTCAGGTTTTACCCTTGGCGAATTGGCAACTCGAGCACAGTGGGTTATTCCAGCAGACTTAAAACGCGTTAAAGGTTGGGTCGGCATGTTGCTGGAGTTCTATCTGGGTGCTAGTGCCGGCAGCAAACCTGAACAAGACTTTGCTGATATTGGCATTGAGCTGAAAACTATCCCTATCAGCGCTCAGGGCAAACCACTGGAGACCACTTTCGTCTGTGTCGCCCCCCTCACCGGTAATAGCGGTATTACCTGGGAAAGCAGCCATGTGCGGCATAAACTGGCCAGAGTGCTATGGGTTCCTGTTGAAGGTGAACGGCAAATCCCTTTAGCTGAACGCAGAGTTGGTGCGCCTTTACTGTGGAGCCCAAACGAAGCAGAGGAAGAATTACTGCGCCGTGACTGGGAAGAGTTAATGGATCTTATCGTTTTGGGTAAAGTCGAGACCATCACCGCCCGCCATGGTGAAGTATTGCAACTGCGGCCCAAAGCGGCCAATAGCCGTGCCTTAACCGAAGCTATCGGTGAGCAAGGACAGCCCATCATGACGCTGCCCCGCGGCTTCTATCTGAAAAAAACCTTCACCGGCCCGATGCTGGCACGCCACTTTTTGTTGTAGCCGCAGGTTCGTTCATTAACGACTTTATTGCTGCACCAATTACCGCGGATATGTTCCGATTAATAAATAAAAGCGTATAATTGTATTTTTGTGTTTCTGTAAGGTGTGTAGGCGCAATGTTTGAATGGGTTGCCGATCCAAATGCCTGGTTGGCGCTAGGCACGTTAACTATCCTTGAGATTGTTCTTGGGATAGACAATATTATTTTCCTTTCTTTGGTGGTGGCAAAATTACCTAAAGCACAACAGAACAAAGCTCGCCGCCTAGGTTTGGCTGGTGCGATGCTAATGCGTCTGGCGCTGCTTGCCTCTATTGCCTGGGTTATTCGCCTGACTGAACCGCTATTTACGGTGGCGGGTCACGGTGTCTCGATGCGGGATTTGATTTTGCTATTGGGGGGGCTATTCCTGATTTGGAAGGCCAGTAAAGAAATTCATGAAACCATTGAGGGCAGTGATACTGAGCACACCAGTAATGTCAGCTCTTTCTTCGCCGCCATCGTGCAAATTATGCTGCTGGACATTATCTTCAGCCTGGACTCGGTAATAACCGCCGTTGGGCTGTCAGACCACCTATTTATTATGATGGCTGCTGTCGTCATATCAGTGGGCGTGATGATGTTTGCTGCCAGACCAATTGGTGAATTTGTTAACCGCCACCCATCAGTCAAAATGTTGGCGTTGTCTTTCCTGATTCTGGTCGGCTTTACGCTGATGCTGGAGAGTTTCCAGATTCATATTCCAAAAGGTTACATTTATTTCGCCATGTTCTTCTCAATGGGTGTTGAAACCCTGAATCTCATGCGCGGGAAAAAAAATAAGTCCGCCAGTAAAAAAGAAGCATAATACTTTTCGGGTGCGGTCAGCCGCACCCCTCTTTCCCTTTTTTTTGTACTTTTGTCTTGTCCTCTTCCCCCTGCCGCAGCGCTTCGTTATAGTCGGATAAGGCGGGTTTGACTTATACCCCAAATAATTGGCGTCGCAACGTCGAGAACGCAGGGTATGGCCTGATAATTTCAGACATTAAGGAAGGTCGGCAATGCAATATCATCGTATTCCCCACAGTTCATTAGAAGTAAGCCTGCTGGGTCTGGGCACCATGACTTTTGGTGAACAAAACAGTGAAGCCGATGCCCATGCTCAACTGGATTATGCCGTTGCAGCCGGTGTTAACTTGATCGATACCGCAGAAATGTACCCTGTGCCGCCAAAGCCGGAAACCCAAGGGTTGACCGAGCAATATATTGGTAGCTGGATAAAAGCTCGCGGTAGTCGAGATAAAATTATTTTAGCCAGCAAAGTCTCTGGGCCATCACGCGGGAGCGATAAACCTATTCGCCCTAATATGGCACTGGACCGGAAAAATATCCGCGCTGCGCTGGATGCTAGCCTCACACGCCTCAATACCGATTATCTTGATCTTTACCAGCTACATTGGCCGCAACGGGAAACCAACTGTTTCGGCAAATTGAGTTATCGCTACAGCGAGCAGACCGCGGTTGTCACCTTGCTAGAGACACTGGAAGCGCTGAATGAACAGGTGCGGGCCGGTAAAATCCGTTATATCGGTGTCTCGAATGAAACACCTTGGGGTGTCATGCGCTATCTGCAATTGGCAGAAAAACACGATTTACCGCGCATTGTTTCCATTCAAAACCCTTACAGCTTACTTAACCGTAGCTTTGAAGTCGGTCTGGCCGAAATTAGCCAGCACGAAGGGGTTGAGCTGCTGGCCTACTCCAGTTTGGCGTTCGGAACCTTGAGCGGTAAATACCTCAATGGCGCACAGCCAGCAGGGGCGCGTAATACCTTATTCAGCCGTTTTACTCGTTATACCGGGCCACAAGCCCAGTTAGCGATAGCCGAATATGTCGCGCTGGCGCAACATCACGGACTGGATCCGGCACAAATGGCACTGGCTTTCGTGCGCCAACAACCTTTTGTTGCCAGCACATTGTTGGGCGCCACCACTCTGGAGCAACTGAAAAATAATATTGATAGCCAGAATGTGGTGTTGAGTCAGGAAGTGTTGAATGCATTGGAAGAGATTCATACCCGCTTTACCTTCCCTGCACCTTAATTTCACTCAAGTTTAAGCAGCAAAAAGGCCGCTAATGCGGCCTTTATAGTTTTTATCATCCTGTCATTCGGCTACTTTACGGCGCAATTGCCGCCATTGCCAACCCCACAATAATGCTATCGCCAAGGCGAATACCATGCCGAAACCGACACCCACGGCGATGACCGACACACCGAGTTTCACCACCAGCGAAAACAGCCCCAGCATCAACAGCATCGCGGTGTTCTCGCCTAGATTTTGTACCGCAATGGCATTGCCCGCGCCGACACTCTGTTTACCGCGTTCTTGCAATAGAGCATTGAGGGGAACCACAAAAAAGCCGCCCAAAATCCCGATAATAATCAACAATAGATACGCCATCGACATACTGTGTTGCAGGGCAAAAATAGCCACCACCACGCCAATCAACACGCCGGCGGGTAAACAGCGCTTCACGGTTTTCAGTGTGACAAAACGCGCAGCAGCACCAGCCCCCAACACAATCCCAATAGCGACCATGGCATTTAGCAATGTCGGAGTGGCGTTATCGGTGATCCCCAGAGCGATGGGCACCCACAGCACCAGCAGGAAACGTAATGTGACTCCCGCGCCCCAAAACAGGCTGGTTCCCGCCAGTGAGAAGCGAGTTTCACCATCGCGCCACAAAATGCGGCAAGCGGCAAAAAAGCTGCCGGTCATAGCCGTTGGCCGCCATGAGTTACCTGACCGGGCTGCCGCTAATCGTGGAATAAACAGATTAGCGACCACGGCGATAGCATAAACCAGCGCACAAACCCCCAATGCCACCACCAGGTGCCAATCTGCCAGCACGCCCCCGGCGACCGAACCCAGTAAGATAGCGGCGATGGTTGAAGCTTCCATCATGCCGTTGGCTTTCACCAACTGTTCGCCGGAGGTGATTTCGCCCAGAATGCCATATTTAGCCGGTGAATAGGCCGCAGCGCCCACTCCAACCAGGCTATACCCCAAGAATGGATTGAAACCAAAGCAGATAACCAGTGCGCCAGCCAGTTTCAAGCCGTTGGCTACCATCATGACCCGCCCTTTGGCGAAGCTATCGGCAAACTGCCCGACAAAAGGTGCCAGAATGATATAGGTCGCCACGAAAGCCATTTGTAAAATAGGTTGGCTCCAGTCGGGATATAACTGCTGCTTAATTAATGCCAAAGTGGCAAAAAGTAGCGCATTGTCACCAAAAGCCGAGAAAAACTGCGCACAAAGCACCGCAATCATGCCTCTGGATAATAACGGTTTCTCTGTTAATGCTGGCTGACTCATACGCTCATCTCCGGATCTGCGGCCATTTTGCTTAACGTAACAAAGTCAGGTTTGCCACTTCCGAGCAGAGGCAAAGCTTTTACTAGTCGAATATCACGCGGCACCGCCAGTTCAGGCAGCCCGCTTTCCCGGGCAGCTTTGATCAGTTTCTCGCGTGTTATCTCACTGTCAGTGGTAAACAGCACCAGAGCTTCACCTTTGGCACTATCTGCTTTCGTTGCCGCAGCATGCTGCCCTTCTGGCGAGATGCGCAGTGCCAACTGTTCGACACTCTCTAGTGAGACCATCTCTCCTGCCAGTTTAGCAAAACGCTTCATGCGGCCACGGATGGCGCAGAATCCGTCGTCATCAATAGCAACAATATCTCCGGTGTCATACCAGCCAGCTTCAAGCTCACCCTGCATATTTTCTGCGGATGGCTGTTCCAGTACGCCGGGGTTTTCTACCCGCAGGTAGCCGCGCATAATATTCGGGCCACGCAATTGCAAGCGGCCTCCCTGCTCAATACCGGGAATGTGAATTAATCTGGATTCCATACCCGGCAAGATGCGGCCGACAGTGTTCACTTTGGCTGCCATTGGCACGTTAATCGCCACCACTGGCGCGCATTCAGTCACGCCATACCCTTCCAGAATACGGATGCCAAATTTGTCCTGCCAAATCTGTTTGGTGCCGTCAGCTAACTTTTCAGCCCCAGCAACCACATAGCGCAAGCGAGCAAAATCATAGGGATGGGCAAAACGGGCATAATTGCCCAAGAAGGTTGAAGTACCAAACAGCACGGTACAGTTGCGGTCATACACCAGCTCAGGCACCACACGGTAATGCAGTGGGCTTGGGTACAGAAATACGCGGCTACCGGTCATTAGCGGTGTGAATAAGCCCACCGTCAGGCCAAAAGCATGAAACAGCGGCAATGACGACATAAAACGATCGCGCGGTGTGAAGTCGGCAATAGTGCGGATCTGTTCGACGTTTGCCAATAAGCTGGCGTGTGAATGCACCACCCCTTTAGGATTACCTTCTGAACCTGAAGTAAACAAAATTAGGGCACTGTCATCCGCTTGCTGCGGCACCATCGCCCGGCGCGGGCAGCATAAATAGAATAAAATCCATAACTTATCCGCTACAGTGACAGTATCTTTTAAATCTTCCAGATAGACCCAGTTGGCCTCAGTCACCTGCTCAGGTAAATGTGTCAGTTTGCCTTTTTCCAAGAATTGGCGCGAGGTCACGATAGTTTTCAATGATGCCGCAGTAATGGCACTTTTCAGACCTTTGGCACCGGAGGTGTAGTTAAGCAGAGCAGGAATGCGGCCACGTAGCGAGGCACCAAAAATCGCCGCTGCGGTGATAGTCGCATTTGGCAGCAACATCCCGACATGCTCCCCCGGCGCGGTAAAACGTTGCAAAATACGGCTGACACCTAGAATTTTCTTCAGCAAAGTCTGATAACTATCTTCTTTAAATGAAATATCTTCGATGCAGGGTTTAAAGCGCCCATAGCGAGTTTGTGCCGACAACAAAGCTTCAAACAGGGTTTCTTTTGGCTGAACCGCCATCCGTGCCGCCATCATAATGGCATGTAAGCGCTCACCAGCCAGCACGCGGCGATCACGGGCTCGCGGGGCTTGTGGCATAGGCAATGTGGTTGCAGGGAGCACATGAATGCTGATTTTCGGGAACCAGCGAACTTTTAGCACCTCGCCAAGCCGACCAAAGTGAGTAAATTCAGGGCCTTCTAAGCGGATAGGAACCACCGTGGCACCTGATTTGGCGGCAATAAATGCGGCTCCATCATAGATTTTCATCAATGAACCGGTCACAGTGATGCGCCCTTCAGGGAAGATGACGACCGGTCTGCCCTGCTCAACCATTCTGACTAAATGCTTGATTGCCATGGGCTTAGTCGGATCGAGGGCCACAAAATCCACATAAGGTTTTAACCAGCGCATATACCAGCTTTCAGTAATACTGGAATAGACGGCAAACACCGGTTTTATCGGCAGAAACAGCGCTAATAAAGCCCCATCCAGGAAAGAGACATGATTCGGCGTAATAATCAGTTTTTGCTGCGAGAACTGGTCGGTGACACCATCAATAGTGACACGGAATAACCCACGAAAAAGAGCACGCAGTATGCGATAACCCATGTCTATTTCCCTATAAGTCAATGAACAATGAATGAAGAAAGTTGCAAACAGGATACTATAATTCTGGCGGGTTTTTATGTAAGAGCACACTGATAATCGGGCGGGAAATAACAAATAAAAAAAAACCTACGCATCTGCGTAGGTCGGTGCAAATAAAAAACTGGCTTTTAACACACAGCGTATGTTGATTACTCACCAATTAATACCTCTGGGATCACTACTGTATCCGTTTCTGTGAAACTACAGCCAGCACGCAATCGCAACATTTGCGTGCAAAGTGTAACCAGTAGTGAACATTGTCAGTAGGCCGAAAAGGTTTGTAATTCATTGCTGTACATACTGTAGCCAACTAACTCAGCGTGACTTCAACTAAACAGCTCATGGCGTTCGGGCCTTGCGTCAAACGAGAGGTACCAATATCCAGTGTCAGAACATTAGGATTACCGGATTGCTCAACTTTATGTTGTTGGTGACCAAATCCGGGATCAAACCAGGCACCAGTGGCCATGATTACCACTCCACGGGTAACACCGTCCGTGAGACGAACACCCGCCAAACAATGGCCGCGCAAATTACTGACTTTCACCTCACTGCCTTCGGTAATCTCTCGTCTGGCGGCATCTTGTGGATGCATATAGAGAGTTTCACGACCGGCAGTTTTATTCCCCTGCGCCAAAGGCGCCGGATCAAGCTGACTGTGTAGGCGGTCCTCCGGTTGGATAGAGATCAAATGCAGCGGCCATTGCTCTGCCTGCGGCGCTCCCAACCATTCGATAGGCGGCTTCCACTCAGCATGAGGGGCAAAGTCTTCATATTGATAACTGGCAATTTTTTCACTGAACAGCTCAATTTTACCACTCGGCGTTTGCAGTGGGTTGGCATGAGGATCGTCGCGGAAAGCATCAAAAAAGACGAATTCTTTCTGTGGAGCCGGTAAATCAACATGGCCGCGTTGCCAGAACTGGTCAAAATCAGGCCATTCAACCCCATGGGGTTGCTGCGCTACACCGCACTCTTGATAAATCTGCCGGATCCACGCCATCTCATCCCGATTCTCAGTGAAAGCCTCGCGATAACCCAATCTTTCCGCTAGATCGGCAAAAATATCAAAATCATTGCGCGCCTGATGCTGCGGTGCAATTGCCTGATGCATCGCCAATACATATCGATCCCGGGACGAACCACCAATATCATTACGTTCCAGTGAACTGGTGACTGGCAGCACGATATCCGCCATTTTAGCCGCAGGTGTCCACCAGATATCCTGCACAATCACGGTATCCGGCTTTTGCCACCCCTCCACCAGCCGGTTTAGTTGCTGATGATGGTGGAAAGGATTACCGCCAGCCCAATGCACCAAATGAATATCTGGGTAAGTATGATTTTCGCCCTGAAACTGATAAGTCTGCCCCGGCTGGAGCAACATGTCACAAATTCGTGCCACCGGAATAGCCAGCCCTGAGGGATTTTTCCCCACCGGCATACTGGGCCCCGGAGTGTCTATTCGTGGGTTCCCCACACCATTCATGGAACCGTGACCAAATGAGAAGCCGCCGCCCGGGAGTCCCACTTGCCCTAGCATGGCTGACAAGGCAATAACCATCCAATAGGGCTGCTCGCCACGATGTGCGCGCTGAACCGAGTATGAGCAGGTCATAAAGCTGCGCACCCCCACCAGCTGTTGCGCCAACAGGGCAATTCTGGCCGCGGGAATGCCGGTAATTTCACTGGCCCAATCCGGGGTTTTCGCAATGCCGTCATTCACCCCACGGATGTAATCAGCTAATTGCTCATAACCGACACAATGGGTAGCCAGGAAAGCCTCGTCTTGCCCCTCAACACGCTGGATTTCATAAGCCAGTGCCAGCATCAGTGCGACATCGGTATTGGGGCGAATAGGTATCCATTCTGCATTGACAAAGGCTGGGCAGTCATCCCGCATCGGGCTGATGTTAATCACCGGCGTGCCCTTCTGTGCCAGCTTCTCTAACCAAGGTTTTAATGAGTGTTCCGCCGAGCCACCGGAAGAAACTTGGGCATTTTTCAGTGCCAGGCCACCAAAGGCGATAAACAGCTCGCAATGCTCGACCACACTTGGCCAAGAGGTCACCCGGCCGGTCAGTGGGCTAAAAGTGCCTATCACATAGGGCAAGAAGAATTGTGCTGACCCCCAACTGTAGTTACCCAGTTGATCAACACCCCCGCCGCCAGAGAAATAAAAACGCCGGACTAATGAACGTGCGTGATGTAAACGCCCCGCAGAGGACCAGCCATAAGAGCCGGTAAATAGCCCTGAAGGGCCATATTTGTCCCTCACCCGGCGATTCTCTTCAGCCACTAAATCCAGCGCGACATCCCAGTCCACTTCAACAAAATCTTCTCGCCCACGCAGAGTACGGTCACTTTTTTCCCGCTGCTGTAACCATGAACGGCGAATAGCCGGTTTACGGATACGTTTGTCGGAATAAACCATTGGTGTAATGGAGCCTAATAAGGGCGAAGGGTTAGGATCGTCAGCAAAAGGCTCACAGCGAATCAGCTTGCCATCTTCGACAACTGCGGTATAAGCGCCCCAGTGGGCAAGCTGGGGGTAACGGGTGATGGACATGGCTATCTCAGGCAAATAAATAGGAAGTAAAAGTAGCATTCACCTAGCAATAAGGCCAAAGCACAATTTTTACTAAACAGTACCATTTTGTACTAAGACGAAGGCAAAAAGCTTGGTGTCCACAGGTATTATTCCTATTTTCATGTTCTTTGATTTTTTCTCATCAAGTTGCGATCATCCCCCCTTGCGGACCGCTCTGTTTTCCGCAAAACTGAGTGATGTAAGCGATTACCCTGAAAATCTCTGGAAGAAAAATGGCCACTATTAAGGATGTTGCCAAGCTGGCGGGTGTTTCCGTCGCAACGGTATCTCGTGTTATCAATAATTCGCCCAAGGCCAGTGAAGCATCACGACAGGCGGTATCCAACGCCATGGAGCAGCTGCAATATCACCCAAATGCCAATGCGCGGGCGCTGGCTCAGCAATCAACCGAAACGGTTGGCATGATTGTTTCTGATGTATCAGACCCCTTCTTTGGCTCAATGGTCAAAGCCGTTGAACAAGTGGCTTATGCCACGGGTAATTTTCTATTGATTGGTAACGGTTACCATGATGCAGAGAAAGAACGTCAGGCTATCGAACAACTTATTCGTCATCGCTGTGCCGCTTTGGTGGTCCATGCCAAAAAATTATCTGATGAAGAATTAACATCATTAATGCAACAAATCCCCGGTATGGTGTTGATTAATCGCACGTTACCCGGTTTTGAAACGCGCTGTGTGGCGCTTGATGACCGCTATGGTGCTTGGTTGGCAACCCGCCATCTCATCCAGCAGGGGCACAAACGGATCGCAATTATTTGCTCCAATCATGAAATTTCAGACGCCGCGGATCGGCTACAGGGCTATCTGGATGCATTACAAGAGTTTGGTATCCCGGTCGATGACCGCTTAGTTTCCTACGGTACGCCAGATGAAATCGGTGGCGAACACGCCATGACTGACTTACTTGGCCGCGGCAAGCATTTCACGGCCGTCACCTGCTATAACGATCCGATGGCTGCTGGGGCATTATCCGTGCTCAGTGACAACAGCATCGACGTACCACAGGAAATTTCACTGATCGGTTTTGATGATGTGTTGATCTCGCGTTATCTTCGCCCTCGGCTGACCACGATCCGTTATCCGGTTGTCGCGATGGCCACACAAGCGGCAGAGTTGGCATTGGCGCTGGCCAATAAAACGCCCCTGCCGGAAGTCACAAATATGTTCAGCCCGACATTGGTACGCCGCCATTCAGTCGCCAGCCCGCAAACCTTGAGTGATGATTAAAACCGGCCAATAACAAAGAATAACAACCGATCCGCGCTATGCTAAACTGCCGCTATATCCGGCAGTTACGCCCCAAGATCCACCCCCAGCCAGAGGTCTACAATTGATGATTACCATGTTGGATGTCTCTTTGCGCGCAGGAGTGTCCAAGGCCACGGTATCCCGGGTGCTTAATGGCACCGGGCAGGTTAAGGAAAGCACCCGCAAAGCGGTGTTTAAAGCTATGGATGAGTTGGGTTATCGCCCAAATTTCTTGGCTCAATCACTGGCGAACCGAAGCTCCAACAGCATCGGCTTAGTGGTTTCCAACTTTGAAGGCCCCTATTTTGGCCGCCTGCTCCATCAGGCTGCAAAACTGATTGAAGCCAGTGGCAAACATCTGATTGTGACTGATGGGCATGATACACCGGAAGGTGAACAGCAAGCTGTTCAACTGCTGGCCGACCGCCGTTGTGACGCCATTATTCTTTATACGCGTTCAATGTCTGAAGCAGATTTAATGCAGCTGCTCGGCAAGGTGCCCACCCCATTGATGGTGATTAACCGCGATTTGCCGCAAGCGCGCGAGCATTGCGTGTTCTTTGAACAGCAGCAAGCGGCATTCAACGCGGTTAACTATCTGATTGAACAAGGGCATCGCGATATTGCCTGCATCACCGGGCCCATTGCCACCGCCACGGCACAAGCACGCCTTGCCGGTTATCAGCAAGCATTAACCCATCACGGTATTGCTCTCAATGATGAATTGATTGCCCACGGCGAGAACGGCGTGCCTGATGGCTATAAAGGTTGCCAAACCTTATTGGCGCGCAATATTAAGTTCAGCGCCCTGTTTATCTATAATGATGATATGGCTATTGGGGCGATGAAAGCCCTCAGTCTGGCGGGGAAAAAGCTGCCGGAAGATGTTTCGTTATTTGGCTTTGATGACGAGCCAACCGCACCTTACTTACAACCTTCGCTCTCAACAGTTTATCTTCCTATTGATGCCATGATTGAAGCCGCGATTACGCAAGCTCTGAGATTGATTGCGGGGAAAAAAGTGTCGCCACTGACTCCCTTTACCGGCGAGCTGAAACTACGAGAATCTGTGGTGCCGGGGCCATATTACCGCTAAAAAAGGTATTAAAGCCCCGCGGACTCATAGCCTCACATTATTCTATTGACACTAATAAGCGAGCTATCGGTCAATTAGACTGGATCATCTTGCTGATAAACCAGATAAAAAATTAAAACTGCTCTAATGCAATCAATTCTTCGATAGTTTGCCGACGGCGGATCAAACGCGGTTGCCCCTGCTCAAACAGCACTTCCGGTAATAATGGCCGGCTGTTGTAGTTTGAAGACATTGATGCGCCATAGGCTCCGGTATCGTGGAAAACTAAATAATCGCCAATTTTGGCGGCTGGCAGTGCACGAGTCTCCAACCCTCCGCCCGCTTCTTGGGTAAACACATCGCCTGACTCACACAGCGGCCCTGCCACCACAGTTTCAATTAATGGCTCGGCAACCAGTGAACGCCCATCCGCCGGTAACAATGAAATATGGTGATAGCTACCGTACAACGCTGGGCGCATGAGATCGTTAAAACCAGCATCGACCAAAACATAGTGCCGACGGCCCATATCTTTCACCGCACGAACCTGAGCAATTAGCACACCAGATTCCGCCACCAAGAAGCGCCCCGGTTCAATTTCAAGACTGACCGGATGGCCCAAATGCGCCGCGATCCGCTCTCTGGCGCTATTCCATAAGCCGTAATAATGCTCGGTATCAATCTCATCATCACCAAATTGGTAGGGGATCGACAACCCGCCACCGGCAGAAATAGCACTGATATCCTGCCCAAGATCAATAACCTGCTGCACCATGGCATCACAGACTTGTTCCAGATGCTGATAATCAACACCAGAACCAATGTGCATATGAATACCTATTAGCGTCAAACCGTATTGCTCAATTTTTTTGATAGCCTGAGGTAGATCCTCGTGCCAGATACCGTGTTTGCTGTTTTCACCGCCGGTATTGGTTTTCTGGCTATGCCCGTGCCCAAAACCCGGATTGACCCGCAACCAAACCGGATGACCGGGTGCATGCTGGCCCAACTGATCCAGCATGTCGATTGAACCGGCATTCACCGGAATGTTTAATTCTGTCACCCGCAATAATGTCGCCTGATCAAGTAAGTCCGCAGTGAAAACAATCTCAGCAGGCTCCTGCCCCGGTTGGAAACCGGCCTGTAATGCGCGCTCAATCTCGCCCAAGGAGACCGAGTCAACCTTGACCCCTTGGTCGCGCATCAAACGTAAAATATGAATATTCGAGCACGCTTTCTGCGCAAAACGAATGACATCAAAACTACGCAATTGATTGATTTTCTGCGTGATAATATCACCATCATAGGCCCACACCGGGCAGCCAAAACGCTCAGGCAAGGCAATCAGATTTTGAGCAGTCAGTGCCGAAGAGATGTCGTTAAGCGCACGTGGCATAGGTTTTTCCTAATAATGAGTCATCAGAATATGGGGCGAAGGAAAGGATTTCGCTGATAGGTCAATTATTAGCAATTCAGTACCTGCTTGGAAAATATCTATTTACCCATAGTCTATTCATTTATGATATGGGTTAGATTATTCGGTCACCACTGCTGGAGCACAATAATGCCCGCCATTTCCTTACGCCAAATCGAAATTTTCCATGCAGTGATGACCACTGGAAATCTCACCGAAGCGGCTTTATTGCTGCAAACATCACAACCCACCGTCAGTCGTGAGCTGGCCCGCTTTGAGCAATTGGTCCAACTCAAACTGTTTGACCGTGTACGTGGTCGTCTTTACCCCACCGTACAAGGTTTGCGTTTATTTGAAGAGGTACAGCGCTCTTATTACGGGCTTGATCGCATCAAACAGGCCGCCGAGGGGATTCGCCAATTCCAACATGCACAGCTTTCTATTGCCTGTTTGCCGGTGTTTTCTCAATCATTACTGCCCAGTGTATGCAGACCTTTTATTGATCGCTATCCAGAAGTCAGCCTAAGTGTTATCCCGCAGGAATCGCCACTATTAGAAGAGTGGCTCTCGGCTCAGCGCCACGATCTGGGTTTGACGGAGAATACCCAAACCCCAGCAGGTACGGTGCGTCATACATTGATGACGGTGAATGAAGTTTGCGTATTGCCCAATGACCATCCGTTGCAACATAAAGCGGTGCTGACACCGCAAGATTTTCAAGGCGAGAATTTTATCAGCTTGTCAGTCACCGACAGTTATCGTCAATTGCTGGACAATCTGTTTACCGAACAAGGGATTAATCGGCGATTGGTGCTGGAAACTCATAGCGCGGCATCAGTTTGCGCCATGGTACGGGAAGGTGTCGGGGTCTCTATTGTTAACCCATTAACCGCATTGGATTACATCAGCAAAGGGGCTGGTGAAGGTGTTTGTGTCCGACCATTTAGTGTGGAAATCCCTTTTACTGTTAGCTTGATAAAACCAATGCACCGCCCATCATCAACTTTGGTCGATACATTTATTGAGCACTTAAAACAGCAGGCAATCACCTTCCAGCAACGTCTCACCGCGGTGATTGCCCCACCCTATTGATCTTTTTTATCTCACTAAACTGCTTTGACCTTGCTGCCCTGTGCCCGAGAGAAAGTAAACAGGCACAGCAGCAAACCAATAACAGCCAGTCCGGCGGCAGCCAGTGGCACTGCCGTCAGTCCTAATCCCTGGGTAATCACCACGCCCCCCACCCAGGCACCTAATGCATTACCAACGTTAAAAGCCGCAATATTCAGAGTCGAGACTAAGTTAGGGGCTTTCTTGCCGTAAGTCACCACGTTGATTTGCAATGCAGGCACTGCGGAGAATGCCGCAGCAGACCACAAAAACAGTGTCACTTCCGCCGCTAATAATGAGTGACTTGTCCAACTAAATAGGGCGGAGAATAGCGCGATCAGCAAGAAGGTCATGGTAAGGCTAACCGGCAAACGCCAATCGGCCAGCCGCCCGCCAACAATATTCCCCAAGGTCAACCCCACGCCCATCAATAGCAAGGTCCAACTGACGCCATGCTCAGATACCTGGGTCACTTCGGTCAGAATCGGTGCGATATAAGTAAAGAGGGCAAACATGGCGGCGGCAAAAAAGACCGTCATCGACAAAGATAACCAGATACCACCACCGCGCAGGGCAGCAATCTCTTTACGTAGCTCGGTAGGGGCTTCCTGTTGAGAAGAAGGCAGCTTGCTGTAAAGTGCCGCCAGTGAAAACAGGCCAATCACCGCAACCACCCAGAATGTGGAGCGCCAGCCGAAAGCCTGCCCTAGAGCGGTTCCCAGCGGCACACCCAGCACATTGGCCAGTGTCAGGCCGGTGAACATCAACGCCACCGCAGAAGCACGACGATTTGGCGCAACCAGATTAGCTGCCACCACGGCACCAATACCAAAGAATGCTCCATGACACAGCGCGGTAATGACCCTCGCCAACATCAGGAAATCATAGCTGTAGGCCAACGCACACATTAAATTGCCGATGATAAATATCACCATTAATAGCAATAATGTTTTTCTACGTGGCAATTTGGCGGTTAGCACCGCCATGATAGGCGCGCCAATCGCCACTCCCAGCGCGTAGCCACTGATTAACCAACCGGCGGTAGGAATAGTGATTTGTAAATCACCCGCCACTTGAGGCAGTAATCCCATAATAACAAATTCGGTGGTACCAATAGCAAAAGCACTTAGTGCCAATGCCAGCAATGCAACAGGCATAATACAAGCTCCCAGTCAGACAATATCGGCCCATTTAGGTAACAGGCAGATCAAATGATTGCCAGTCATAATTAATTAACTAGCACACTGTAGTGAGTAGAAAAGAGGCAAAAAAAATGGGACTAATTGCCGAGTCAACCAGCAATAACCCTATTATTTATAATTATTTAATGTCGAAACTTACCCGCTAGAAATAGCATGAGTTGATGAATAATAACTAGTAATGAACAGAGTTATAACTAGCCTGATAAGTAACACTATCTTCATTTAAGCGATAACCTAATGAAATAAAAAATGATTTAGGCGCACCATTAATAATAAAAATATGTTTGAGAATGTAACGGCACCATAACAGCTTCAAGTAGGCAGAAAGATAAACCCAAACTAATTGGAGTTGCAGCAAGGCAGCAAACGAATGAATCCCGATGAGCTTACAGTAAGTAAGTGATTCGGGTGAATGAATGCAGCTGACGCAGTTGCGGCTTCAAGTAGGCAGAAAGATAAACCCAAACTAATTGGAGTTGTAGCTAGGCAGCCAGCGAACTCATCCCGATGAGCTGACTCAAGTCAGTGATTCGGGGGAGTGAGAGCCGCTAACACCGCTACAACTTCAAGTAGGCAGAAAGATAAACCCAAACTAATTGGAGTTGCAGCAAGGCAGCAAACGAATGAATCCCGATGAGCTTACAGTAAGTAAGTGATTCGGGTGAATGAATGCAGCTAACGCAGTTGCAGCTTCAAGTAGGCAGGGTTTAAGGCAGGGGATGGCTGGCAAACCACTCCACCAAATAATCCAACATCGTGCGCAACGTCGCTGGCATTTGCCGCCGGGAAGTATAGATACCATAAATACCCATCGCTTGAGGCTGATAATCAGGTAATAACTTTATAAGTTCGCCACTGGCAATATAGGGTGCGGCGGAGTAGCTGGGCTGCAAAGTAATACCGGCCCCCTCTAGCGCTCCACTGAGCAAAACTACCGATTCATTAGCACTTAAATTCCCCCCAACGGCGACGGATGATTTCACACCCTGCTGGTCGAAATGCCATAAACTTTTGCCGAAATAGGAGTATGTCAGGCAGTTATGTACCGCCAGATCATGGGGATCTTTGGGTGTTCCCTTGGTGGAGAGATAGCTTGGTGCAGCACAAACTACGGAATGACAGGTGGCAAGCGGGCGGGCGATCAGGTTAGGGTCTAAGTCATTGGTGATACGCAATGCCAAATCAATACGCTCTTCCACCAGATTAACCGTGCGATTATTCATTTGTAAATCAACGGCAACCTGCGGATAGCGGCGCAAATACTCCGTCACGGCAATTGCCAATGCGCTTTGCCCCAGAGACTGAGAGCAACTGATACGCAATAATCCGCGCAACTCTTCATCTTCCTGCCCCTCAACCAAATCCATATCTTGGGCAAACTCAAGCATACGGCGACAACGCTCGAGCGTCGCTTCACCGGCATGGGTCAAACTCAGTTTACGGGTTGTTCGGTGCAATAAACGCGCCCCCGCCCACTGCTCCATCTGAGCCAGATAGCGCGTCACCATTGCCCGTGACATCTCTAAAGCATCAGCGGCGGCAATCATACTGCCGCGTTCAACAATGGCGACAAAGACTTCAGCGGCGGTGATTCTATCCATGATTAGCTCGATTTAAGCAACAAACAATTGCCTATTATCAGGTTTTTCTATCGATTCATGCAATCTATTATCTACCCCATACCCAGTCACTGTCAGGAAAACAAACATGTTCACTAAAACACTTTTACAAATGACCTTTGCCGGTTTGGCAACTTTCTCAGCAGTATCAACGGCTAGCGCCGCTGAACAGTTGAAAATGGAAGTCTACAATCCCGGTGAAAAAAGTATCTTCCCAGTATCATCAGAAATCATCAGTGGTAAAACTGAAGTGGCGCTGATTGATGCGCAGTTCCAACGTAATGATGCCGAAGCTTTGGTGAAGAAAATCCAGCAAAGCGGTAAAAAACTGACCACTATTTATATCAGTCAGGCGGACCCTGATTTTTATTTTGGCCTGGATGTCATTACTCGCGCATTCCCACAAGCTAAAGTCATCGCAACCCCACAAACTATTGAAGAAATTAAAGCGACTAAAGATGGGAAAATGGCTTATTGGGGCCCAATCTTGAAGGAGAATGCCCCAGATCGCGTGATTGTTCCGCAAGAACTGCAAGGCAAGAGCTTTACTATTGATGGACAGAAAATCGAAGTTGAAGGCTTGGATGGCCCATCACCAGAGAAGACATTTGTCTGGGTCCCTTCACTAAAAGCCGTTGTTGGTGGGGTTGCGGTCTCCGGTAATATCCATTTATGGGTAGCCGATACCCAAACACCAGAATCGCGCCAACACTGGCTGACGACGCTGGAAAAAATCAAGGCATTAAAACCTGCCACTGTGGTGCCGGGACATTTTCTGGACAATGCACCACAAACATTGGCTTCAGTTACTTTTACTCAAAACTATTTAACGACGTTGAATGCAGAGATTCCTAAAGCAAAAGACTCCGCTGAACTGATTGCTGCCATGAAAAAACATTACCCAGAGCTGAAAGATGAGTCCAGCTTGGAATTGAGCGCCAAAGTGCTAAAAAACGAAATGAAGTGGCCGCAGTAGCAGCCACAAAAATAAAGTAATACAGATTATCCGGTCAGGAAAAAACTGAGGAAAACACGATGTCCAGCAGTACGTTACATTACATTTTTGATCCATTATGTGGTTGGTGTTATGGCGCAGCGCCACTCATACAAGCTGCGCAAGATATTCCTGACCTGATATTGGTATTACATGGTGGCGGGATGATGTCTGGAGCAAATCGGCGTCAGATAGACAGCCAATGGCGTGGCTATGTCATGCCGCATGACCAACGCATTGCTCAGTTAACCGGGCAAACTTTTGGTGACGGCTATTATAATGGCTTGCTGAATGATACTTCAGCCATTATGGACTCCACGCCACCGATTGCCGCTATTCTGGCAGCTGAAGAGCTGGCTGGGCGTGGCGTCACCATGCTCCATCGCATCCAGCAAGCTCACTATGTCGAAGGCCGTCGTATTGCCGATACGCCAGTATTAACAGAACTTGCTGCCGATATTGGCTTGGATCCTAAGGCATTTATTGCTGCCTTCAATGCTGCACTAATAACATCCAGTCAGCACATTGCACAAAGCCGCGCATTACTGGCAAAAGTGCATGGGCACGGGTTTCCCACATTGGTATTGCAAGATAAACAGGGAAAAATGACTACCCTGCCAGCAAGCGAATATTACGGAGATCCATCAGGCTGGCGTAGTTTTTTAGAAAATAGCATGGCTGGTTAAACACTGACAAAGACCTCCTCATGAATATCTTGGGGAGGTCGCGCAGTACCAGGTAAGCAGAAACGGGCCACCGACTGATTAAGTTGGAAAATTTGCTGCTGTAACACTTCAGATGCGCGAGTCGATTGTTCAACTAACTCAGCATTCAATTTTGTGACCTCATTAATCATCCCTACCCGCACAGAAATATCCTCAATTCCCTGACTTTGGTCATGTGAGGCGGCAGATATTTCTGCCATTAAATCAGTTACTTTAACGACCGCATCAATAATTGCGCGTAAGTTATCTCCAGAACGCCCCACTAAACCAGCCCCAGCAGATATATATTTAGCTGAGTTATCGATAAGCCGCTTAATGTTCAGAGCAGAATTACCACTTTGATGGGCTAGCATCCCAACTTCGCGCGCTACCACGGAAAACCCGCGTCCATGTTCACCCGCGTGAGCAGCCTCGACAGCGGCGTTTAACGCCAAGATATTGGTTTGAAAGGCGACTGATTCTATCAATGTGATAATTTCGGCTATCTCTTGCGAGCCGGTAGAGATATCAGCCATTGAATTTACCACCCGAGACATCATATCTCCGCCGTGGCTGGCGATATCTTTTGCTTCATTTGCTAAATGATTAGCCTGATCTGCGCTCAGTGAATTCTGTTTCACACGGGCAGTAAGCTGGTTCATGTTCTGTGTGGTGGCCGCCAGTGATTGAGTCTGCGACTGGGTTTGTTCAGAAATACGATGGCTGTCAGCGGCGATTTGATTAACCCCGGCCAAAATAACCTCGACACCACCACGTACCTGACTGACCAATGCCACTAATCCTTGTTGCATCTGGCTTATACTGCCAGCCAGTTGATGAACTTCACGGCTGGTAAACGCATTGTGGCCAATTTGACGTGATAAATCACCCGCGGCAATAACGTGTATTTGCGAAATAAGATAATTTAATGGCCTAATAACCCAGCGAGTAACCCCCAGCCAAACAGAGAAAGCCAGACCCAGTAATATCACTAAGGCGATAATAACGGCTTGCTTCGCTGAGGAGAGTGAAGAAAGTAACTGAGCATCCATGACTGTGCGGTTGTTTTCACTTGCCTGCAAATAAGCGTAATACTTTTCAGTAAAATCACTCTGAAAACCTTGAATAGGGACTTCAAAAAAAACATCGATACTGTTATTTTTTTCCAGTCCTTGCCCAATTTCAGTTAATCCCTGATACAACTGCTGATAACTCGCCTTGAGTGCAACGAACTCTGGACGCGTATCTTGAGCAGAAAGCCGCACCAATTGATGATAATCATCTTGTGAGTGCTGCAAAGACTGTAAAGCTTCACTTAAAAGGCTATGCCAGCTTCCTTCAGAGCCGGTCTCTTTATCTTCCATATAATAGATCCCTGCTCGATTGAGTTTATCGCTGGCGATTAATAACTCCATTCTGGCCCGGTCCATTAATACTTCTTGCTGATGGCTCTGATGTGCTTTCTCAACATTAACTTTGGTACTATCCAATATATGGGACAGGAAGCCGATAGAAAATAGTTGTAGTAGCGAGAAAAGACTAATGACTAGGATAAGACCAGACAATATACCGAATTTTCCATTGGTAAATGAGCATATAGCTTTAACATGAGATATGAATTTCATAACAGAAAAATCAACACGAGGAAACATTGTCTTTACACTTGGCTATGATTGAGATATCAACATTAGCGATTAAATATGACAAATGTATTTCAATATACAAATAACTCCTATAGCTTAATAAAGCATCAATTAATGCGGAAAAATTCACTTATAACCACCAGTAAGAGAGCTTATATCTCAATACGAGTTAACAGACGTAAATTGTTAACAGGATGCCCTTGAGACTGCTCCATCAAGATAGTATTTTTGTTCAATTTATAAAATATAGGATGGCTCACAGAATAAGGCGTATTTAAAAAATCATATAAATAACGATCTTCTTTGTTGACTATTGATAAAGACAATACTTTACCGACAAAAATATTTTTATTCACATCGACAGCAGTGAAAACAATATTACGCCTAGCTTTTATATTACTGGCATCGTCGTAAACATCGGCTGATGAATTTATTTCTCTATTTATAATACTAACTCTAGAGTAAACATGATAATTTTCGTCTAAATGATTAAAGTTATAATTAACCTCCCAGTAGCCTTCAATATCACTCATAGGATGAATAGAATAATAGCTTCGCCCTGTACCGTATCCTAACATTAATCCTAAAAAAACACTTAACAACATGAGGTTAATTATTTTCTTTCGCATGTTAACCCACCCGCTTGCTGTTTACAGACCGTGTATTCTCCATTTTTTTGTTTCTTCAAAAAAACATAAGGTGCTTTATTGTAAACAGACAAAAACGCTTTATCATGCATTTCATCCAGGTTAACCAATATGGGTAATTCTCCGGTATCTACGACTCTCACTTGATAATAATATGAAGTCACTTTGAATGAAAAAAACAAGAAAAGGAAAAAAGCCAATAACATAGTGACTTTATAAATGAAGCCAATAGACTTAGAAGTGGTAGTGATAGTTTCATTTTCTAAATCATCTGACAAATTTTTATTAGGAAGTGATAAATTGCATGAAGGATCATTTAATACAAACTTAGGTTTAACACCAAGGCAATAGCCTTTTTTAGGGATAGTCATCACTAACTCATGCCCCTTATCATCTAAAGCATGACGCAAATTGCTGATAGTTTGCGTTAGTGTATTATCTGTTACATAGCTCCCTTCCCATACCTTTTGCTCTATTTCCTCACGAGAAAGAGCAGCAGGATAATGATTGCATAGAAAGAGCAATACTTCAGACTCTTTATTTCTTATTTTTAAAGTACGCCCTCCTTTATCCAGAGTCCTTTTTTGTGGGAAAAACACAATATCCCCAATGGCTATTTCATCCATTTTAGCTCTCACATTTATGAACATCACCATTAGAATCTAACAGAAATAATATTATCTATCCTTAGTTAGAAAGCATGAGCAAAACCAAAAATTATATATATTATAAAAAATCAACAGCAAATAAAAATCATCAGCCATTAAGGAGGAAGTCTACCAATAAACATAGGTTAGTAACAAAAAATGACCATTATCAAAACCTTGCTTATAAGATATGATTTGTAAAATATCTAATTAAATAAAAACAACTCTAGAGGATATATGAGAGTAAAAAAGATAAAGGCAATGCTATTTATCACGCCAATTATTTTTGGGTGTCAATTAAACAATAAAAACAGTTTTATCGAAAAAAATACAATAGAGCAAATAACCGCATTAACATCGAGCATGCGCTTTTTAAAGGAAATATGTCATATTGAAGGACTAGCAAATGAAGACGAAATAGTTAATAGTGCAGTAAGAATGATAAAAAAAGACAATCTTACATTATCATCTGAGTTTTATATAACAATATCAAATAAAACCCAAGCCAGATACGAAGAAATAAAAGCACATAAGGTAGAGCAGGATATTAAATGTAATGAGCTTAAAAATACGCTAAGTGGTTTTATTAATAGAATGAGAGAGTAATTTGTTCACCAAAGAACAGATAGATACCACCGGACAAAGCAATATATGGACCAAATGCGATATATTTCACTTTTTTGTTAAAAAAATAATAGATAGTGATGTAACTTATAATACCCAGGCAGGAAGATAGTAATATTAGACAGGGTATTGCAGCTACACCGAACCAAGCCCCTAGCGCAGCCATCAATTTGAAGTCACCATGCCCCATGCCATCAATACCTTTGAAAATCTTAAATAAGAAATACGGCAACCATAAGAATATGTAACCTACTACAGCACCAATAACTGAGAAAGGCAGAGGTGAAAAAGTGTCATTTATATTGATAAGTAGGCCAACCCACAATAATGGCAATGTAATATTATCAGGGAGTAGATAACAATCAAGATCGATAAAAGTTAAGGTAATCAGCCCCCAAATTAACACTAGGCTGGCAACCATCACGTAATCATCCTGATAAAAACGACTTACCGCAAGAGTTAACAGGGCAGTAAGAATCTCTATAATGACGTAACGAGGATTTATTTTCCTACGGCAACATTGGCTAGTACCGCGTAAAAATAGCCACCCCAATAAAGGTATATTATATTTTAATGGGATAGAACAATAGCAATGTGGGCAGAATGAATTTGGAAAGCACAAGTTAAATTCATGCCTAGACTTATGACATCCGCTATGACTAACGCTATCTATTTCATTTGATGTAGAACTGGATAGCATAATAGGAAGGCGATAAATGATGACATTTAAAAAACTACCAACACATAGCCCAAGAACAACATAAAATATAATGCAAATAAATATATATATATCAAGCATAGTTTTATTAGATACCTTGTGATAATAGCAGAATAATCTCACCAAAAATATAACCAGATTCTTTACTAGAATTTATATCTACTTTACTAATTATAATAGCTCTATCATTAGACAATAAAAAAATGGCATCTAGCATCTTCGATAATTCAGAACTTTCAATTTTTAGTAAAATAGAGTTTTTCTCTAATGAATAAATATTGAAAACCATATCGTTTTCACTGAAGATCATTGCCACTCTACTTTCAATTTCTTGTATTGAAGCATTTCCCTCATCCAGTAAGGAGGCAGGCCTCAACTTTAACTGCGCTGCAATAGACGAATGGTAAATTATATTTTTCTCTAACTCAGAATATTTCTTCAATAGCGAATTATTCTCTATTATAGACTTAACAGCACAACACAATATAGCAAGCAGTAAGAAATAAACTAAGCTAGCCAATATATTATTAAAAATAAATTTGATGATAAATATCTTTGCATTCATAGCGAATATTTAAACACTACATTGTAGGTTTCATTATTATAAGGAACTTTAGATACTCTGATTCCTTCTATTTCTATCTTATCCACATCATATTCTAGTAATTCATCATTCATATAATCAAGATTAAAAATAATTTTTTTCTCATTATTATTAAAGTTAATACTATTTATTGTATTATCTGTACTTCCAATAAATATACTTGAAGCATGTAACATGAAAATGAAATCATTACCAAATACATTACCAGATAAATTACTGTCATTATATTGAGTTACATCTCGACTGTTTAAATCATACTGTTTCACCGATGGATAGTGAGCATAAAAATTTTGCGCAATTTTATTTAGCATATCAATATCACGCTCTATCATATAGTTACAATGTAAGGAGTTGAAAAAAACACCGATAGAAAATAACAATCCAAAACTCATTATTCTCAAAGGTGAAAAACGATTACTGGTTCGTTTTCTATAGCGATAATACTTTCCAGTAAGAAAATTGGCACCATTATTATCAATATTTTCTGCCATTATGCTTAATGCCTCGCAAAATTGCATTGGTTGCAATTTTTCGATTTGATCCGAAGCACAACAAAATGTATTTTTGGATAAGTCTATTAACTTTGCCAAGTGCAGCTTCTGTAAAATATCGTCCCTAATAGAAAAACCTGAAACATCGCTATTTCTTATCAGGCATTGATTATCGAACTTCAGTAGTGAGCACTTTCCTTCATTAAATGGCAACGTTAATACATCAGGAATAATAAGACGGACAGATATACCAGCATCATTTAGCCATCTCATCCAGCAATTCATCAGTTCATGCTCAACAGCTGCAACATAGCAAAAGTTTTCATCATATTTTAAAATGACAATATGGAAATTATCTACATCTCCGGCAATCGTTTTTTCAAAAGAGAATTTAAGCTGTTTTAAACTTCTGGTTACTCTTCTCCTCTTTAACTCTATTTTCCTGTAAATAATAAAACTAGTAGGTATTAAGACTGTCACATCGCAATGAGATAAGGTGGAGATATTTTTTAATTCTATGCAGTCATTTAACTTTCCAAACTGAAAGCTATCATCTTCCTTCAATTTCAAATACCAATATATAGGCTCATTAGCCTGACAACTCAACCTAATGATAAGTTTATCTTTGGAGGAAATGCTATCCAAGATATTATTCACCGACAGAGAACCTCCTTTCCAAAACAGAAATATGACTCTCCTTTACCTTAAAAAGACTTATTAACTGATAACCTACATTGTTACCATCAGATCTGAATATAGATGAAAAATAGTACTCATCATGTGAGAAGCTTGACACTATAATTTTTCTTAATTTATGCATATCCTCGGCATCGATATTTGAGTCATTAAAAATAAAATCAAAAAATTCTTTAGCACTACTCCATCCATTAACCGGCCGGGACAATATAGCTCGAGTAATAACGGCTTCATTAATCATATTCAATAGCATTGCCTGCACCAACTTACTCTGCCTAGCTTCTAGCAGATTGACGTTAATTAATAATTTATCGTCATACCTTGAACAAAAAATAGATGACTTATCAGAGACAAATCTATCTACGTTAAATAGATTACTTGCCAGAATTTCAGTCAATATCGCGTTAACACGAACATCATTAACCTTATGATTTATATTAAAAAAGTCATCATCATTGATCTCTACATCATTTAGTGTCATAAATACTATGTTTTCTGGCTGTAATATTTTTTTCAAAACCAACCAAGGGTAAACTGTATTTAATGACTTATCATTAATGGACAAATATTGCAGAGCATTAATGTTGAAACAATTTACTTGCTCAATTAGATTAAAATTAATATAGTTATCATTGATCACCATAAAATTAGGTGAAGCGCGTGTGGCCAGCGAGATATTATTTATTAATTGCTTACTTGATATATTTACAGTCATCTCTTGAAAAAATATCTCTTCTGCACCTAATAGCAACCATCGTCTAGAATTACTGTTTTTTATTTTTTCGGTGATATAATAAATTTCCGACCAATAATAAGATGATATCGTGACCATGGTACTCATCAGCAAGAGAATACACAATACCAACAGTAGGGCCATCCCGCGCTGCTCCACTATTTCCTTCCTGGTTAATAATGACTATTTAATAATGTAATAACTCGCCGGACAGTTCTTTGGTTACCTATCTCAATAATAATTTCAACAGCTTTAGGCAATAAGTCCTTTTCACTCCACTCAATTAACCATGAAGTTTCATGATATATTCGCATACTAAATCCGGTAACTCCCTCTAGAATTTTTGATACTCTGGGATTATTTTCATTGGAATCATAAATAAGCTTTTCTAAACATCTATTTTTTAACCTAAAACCGATCTTTTCTGATTTGATATAATAGAGAGAATCTGTATTAGTATTAAGTGATAAGTAGATTCCAAAATCATCGCTTCCTAATAATAATTTAGCTACTCTGAAACTGTGCTCTGATGACTTTTTGTCTATTGGCTGAGAAACTTTTGTTGCATGCGAGATATTATTCTCTAGCATATTTATGGCTATTTGTAGCTTATGAATTTGCTTTGCTTTATTGTTAACTGCCTCACTTCCTTTGGCAACAATAATCAGCGACTGATAAATAGCTAAGCTCATCAAGGTGAAGATAGTCATTGCAAGCAGCGTCTCCAATAAAGTAAAACCAGAGCATGAATATTTACTCATTAATATATTGATATCCCTCTAATATAAAATCAGGATCTTCATTATATACTTGACTACGAACCTCAACCGTAACAACATTAATTCTTTCATATTTTATTTCTCGTGATTGCCAATGCCATAATTTATTCATCATTAACTCACTCCCCTCCACCCAGTTCTCTGTTTGCTTTATTTTTTTAATATTAATTTCTGCCAAAATATTATCGGCAACCCAATAGGCTGTAATTCTATCTTCTAACATTTTAATCCGTATTAATTGCTCGCCGACTATCTTAACCATACTGACACCGGCGATGGAAAAAATAGCCATTGCGATCATTACTTCTAGTAATATGAAACCAGCAGAATTCGACGAATTCTTCTTCTCAGGATTAATAACTATAACGGTCACAAAGAGTCATCCACTTTGCTTTCCACTGATGATGCCGACCAGTTACCGATATCATCTTCAGTATCTATTACTCTATCGGGGCCCGCTGAAAATATATCAATTTCTTCATACTGCCCAGGATTAATTATCTGATAAGAATTATTCCATGGATCTTTCGGCAATCTACGAATATAGCCGTTATGAGGATAAATTCGTGGAATAGGATGTTCTACGGGTTTAACGGCAAGTGCTTCGATACCCTGTTCCTCTGTTGGATAATAGCCATTATCTAGCTTATACATCTCCAATGCATTTTCTAGAGCAGCAATATCACTTAGTGCTTTCTGTCGGTCAGCCCTATCTTTATTAGACATCAGGCTAGGTATGGTCAAGCTCGCGAGAAGACCTAAAATTATGATAATAACCATGACTTCTAATAATGTAAAACCACCTTGTCTAAGGTTTAGCATAAAGCCCCTTAAATAATAGTCACAAAACTAAGTTATTCATTTCCAATATTGGCTGAAATATTGCCAAAACAATGAAAAAAACAAACCCTGCCATGAAAATCATTATCATGGGTTCTAAAAGTGTTGTAAATACACCTATCTGGTCCATTAGCTCTTGCTCTTGAATATCAGTTATTCTTTCTAATATCGTGTTCAACTGCCCACTACGTTCACCTGATGAAATTAAGTGTAATATTATAGGGGAAAACACTTGGCAACTTGTTAAAGATGACGAAAGACTATCGCCTTCACTAACTGACTTTATTGAATTGAATAGTTGTTGCTTAATATATTTATTAGTTAACACTCCATTACTAATTTTCATCGATTTGATTAAGCTGACGCCATTAGAGCTTAAAATTGCCATCATTCTTAGATAGCGGGATATGTTCAATCGAGAGATTGCCTTGCCTAGCATAGGTATTTTTAAACAAAAATGGTCAAGAAATAAATTTATTTTTTTTACTCTTATCGTCCAGTTAAATAGAACTATAAATAAAGATGACATGATAATAATAAATGACAAATTGTCTTTAACCCAATAACTTAATGCCATAAGAAGTTTAGTCGACATTGGTAACTCTTTTTCATAGAAAGAAAACTGTTCAATAAGACTCGGTATTACGATAGATAAAAGTATAGCTATTACACTTATAGATATAAAAACCAAAAAACCGGGGTAAATCAACGCTTGTATTATTTTATTTTGTATTTTATAAGTTTGTTCAATATGATCTGCTAATTTTGCTAATACTATATCTAAATGACCAGAGACTTCTCCTGCAGTAATCATAGAGCGATATAGTATATTGAATACGTTAGAATATAACGACAATGAATCAGAAAATGAATGCCCTTCTATTACACTTTTCCTTATCCCATTAATCATATCCCTGACATTACTCTTCACACTCTGCTTTTCAATTATCTCCAGAACCTCATCGAGTGGTATTGCTGCATTGACTAAAATAGACATTTGTCGAGTGATTAAAATGAGGTCTTTTTTGCTAACCTTGGTAAAGTATTTAGTGACTCGAATAAAGGAGCTTGCCCGTTTTATTCTCACATTCAATAAGCATAGATTTCGTTGATAAAGAGCATTTCTGGCTGCAAATATGTTTTCTGCATCGATACTCCCTTTTACTTTGACTCCTTGAGGATTTATCGCTGCATAGTTAAATACAGGCATGCTGATCCTCTAAATGTACTCGTTTCACTTCCTCTATTGTTGTTAACCCAGCGATAATCTTATCAATGCCATCCTGTTCGATGCTGCGTATATGCCCTTTCGCCTGTTTGAACAAGTCGAGCTCACTCTTTCCTTTATAAATACCGTCCCGTACGCTGTTATTAACCATCATTAATTCATGTAACGCTATTCTCCCTCGATATCCGGTTACATTACATTTAGCACAACCTACCGCGCGGTATCCATTACCGCTCAAAGGTATCTGGTAGTTGACACTCATTTCTTGCAATACATCTTCTACATGTGCATATTCCAATCGGCATTCAGTACATAATCGCCGCACCAGTCTCTGAGATAAAACAGCCAACAACGAGCTTGAGAGCATAAAAGGTTCAATCCCCATATCCTTCAATCTTGTTACTGCACCAACAGCGCTATTCGCATGTAATGTTGATAACACCAAGTGCCCGGTCAATGAGGCTTGTACCGCTATCTGGGCCGTCTCTGTATCTCGGATCTCGCCAATAAGAATAACATCTGGATCCTGTCGCAGGATTGCTCTCAAACTACGTGAAAAAGTCATATCAATCTTTGAATTTACCTGTGTCTGAGATATTCCATCGATATCAAACTCGATCGGATCCTCAACTGTCATAATATTTTTTTCTTGCGCGTCTATTCCCATTAAAGCGGCATAGAGTGTAGTACTTTTGCCTGCGCCAGTAGGACCAACAACTAAAACGATGCCATGAGGTTTATGCATTAATGTATGCATAGAGTCACAATTTTTTGCTGACATTCCCAGAGACTGTAAATCAAGTTTTAAGCTGTTCTTATCTAATAACCGCATCACTACACGCTCACCATGATTAACCGGCAATACTGAAACACGGACATCTAAAGCCCTGCCAGCTAAATTTAGAGCGATGCGTCCATCTTGTGGAATTCTTTTTTCTGCAATATCTAATTTAGCCATAATTTTAATTCTAGAGACTAATAATAGCGCTACTTTGCTACGTATTTCCAAGATATTTTTTAGTACACCATCAATACGAAATCTTATAATCATTTTTTTATCAAAAGAGTCTATATGTATATCTGATGCCAACTCTTTAACTGCCTCAGCCAAGATCGTATTGATTAATTTTATTACAGGTGCTTCATTATCTGTATCCAGTAAGTCTTCACTGACAGGAAGTTCACCACTAAATGAATAGATAGCGATTTCATCACTAATAGCACTCATTATTTTATGTGACTGCTTCGAGCTTTTTTGATAGACAAATGCCAGGCTATTTTCAAACTCGTCATCAGTAACAAAATTAAGATCTTGAGGCTGATTGCCGACCCGATTACCTTCAAGTATCGCCTCTAGGGAAGCTGAATTTCGGCAGATAAGTTGATAGCCCTGTTCAATTGGTAATAAAATAACACCATTATCTCTAGACCAAGCAAATGTTAGTGGTAGAGCCTCAGTTTTATTTTTAATCATATTTAATCCCTACCATATTATAAAAGTTAATTATATCTCTTTTGATAGCATCAAATTCACCATAATTTACTTTATCAATTAACATATCAATAGATGGTTTCTCATTATCATCAGTGTACAAATTATTATAGGCAGTGTATTTATCTGTGGTGACCTGCGTATAGTCACTTGTTTCTCTGAGTATTGTTGGCTTAATAAATAATATAAGATTACTTTTTTCTACTTTCTCTCTACTTTGTCTAAATAGCGCACCAATTAAAGGAAGGTCACCGAGAAGAGGAATTTTATTAATAGTTTTACTGATTTTTTTATCCAGGAGCCCTCCAACCACAACAGTTTCGCCACTTTTGACCAAGACAGCATTATTGACAACCCTTTTATTAAAAACCGACCCTAAATTATGAGTATTAATATCAGAATTATCAGCAACACTTGATACTTCCTGCCTGATCTCAAGTAATACTGAATCCCCTTTATTTATCTGTGGTTTAACTTTCAACATCACACCAACTGATTGCCTGGAAATCGAATTATATACTTTATCTGTTGCTGTTGTTTGTGTTGACGTTAGAACTGGAACCTCTTGGCCTACGTTAAACTCTGCCTCCATGTTATCCAATGTAACAATGCTTGGTGTCGCCAGAATATTATTATTTGAATTAGTTGCTAAAGCAGTAAATAGGCCATCCCAATTTCCTTTGTAAAAACCCGCAGTTAACCCTGCAATTAACTTTGGCACTGGGTTTTCACTACTATTTTTACTCTTCACACTTTCAGGGTATTGGAGAAAATTCACACCGCCATAAAATTTATTAGCCCACTGAACCCCTAGATTCAGCCCTTCGCCATTCTGAGTCTCAACTATAATCGCTTCTACTAACACCTGAGCACGCCTGACATCTAACTTTTCTATAACTTGTTCTAATTCTTTCATTATTTTAGGTGTCGCGGTAATAACTAATGTATTAGTCTGATCATGCGCCTTGATTGATACAGTTTCGTCACTATTTTTCCCGGCGGACTTTTTATTTTTATCACTCCGGGATCCGTGACTTATGCCATTTAGAACATCCAATAATTTTGATGCTTGCGCATACTTCATGTAGATGACTTTGGTATTACCATAACTATCTTGTTGCTGATCAAGTTCCTTTATCATTTGAATGGTTTTCTTTCTTGTATGATTATCACCACTCACCAATATAGAGTTAGTCCTATCATCAGCAATTATTTTTCCAGCATTAAATGATTCTTGCCTATTCGTCACTGTCGGGTTGATTATCTGATTGACTAACTTTACAACATCGGATGCTGTTGCATAACTCAGTTTGTAGAGTTCAATGTCTGCCTCTCCGGGTAGATCAAAGGCACTAATAATGGAATGTAAGCGATTGACTACTCCAGCGCGTCCAGTGATTAATATTGTATTGGATGGATCATAATGAATAATACTTCCCGAATCTGAATTATCATTTAATTGTCGTAATAGTGGGGCCAAATTCTTAGCTGATATATGTTTAAGTTTAAAAAAACGATTCACAAGCTCATCACCCTGTGCTTCATTTAAATTATTTAGCATAGGAGCAACTGAACTTTTTGCACGTTTTGAAGGTATGACTTTTAAAATATTATTAGGCATTTCAACAACGGTAAAACCATAGACATCAAGTACATTCAGAAAAAATTGATAATACTTCTCTTCATCTAATAACTCGTAGCTACGAATGCTGACTAAGCCTTGAACCTTAGGATCTATAATTATTGTCTTATTAATATTCTTACTAACGGTGTTGATAAACTCTTTTATATCAGCATCTCTGAAGGAAACAGAAAAATTAGCACCACTGACTTCTGCAGATAAGATGATAATCAATGCTATGGTTAATGATTTTACCTTGTTACGTTTAGCTCTAAAAATCAAACTAACTCTCGTAAAGTTGATTGAATATAGCTTTTTACTCCCGTACATAAAACGCCCCTTACCGTAATAAATCAGGGTGTGTTAATTATTTAATGACCAAGGTATAATATTGTTCTTTTTCACTAATTATAATCCTATCAGCTAAAATAGAGACTATTACTCTATGAGTATTTTCTATTTCATTATGGATAAAGTAGATATTTTGCTCCCCATTAATGCTCAAAATTGCAATAGACTGTGATTCGTCGGTATGTTTCAGTACACCAACTAATTTTAAGTTTCCTGTGTAGATAGGTGCATCAGTTATATCAGCAATTATTTTATTTTCTTTATCTATTCTTACATCACTATTTTTTGTTCTAAAAAAATCAATCTGTTTAATTTCTTCGAGCCATTTGGATCTCTCTGTTAAATTATCATCTTCAGTATGTGTATACTCATATAATACTGGAATAGAATTTCCCCTTTCATATATTATCGCACCGATTCCCAAATAGAATTGATGTATAATGCATATTATTATAGCTATATCTAGTATATAGACCTGCAACTTAACTAACATTTCAAAGGGTGTTATTACTATCCTGGTGAAAAATGATAACACCCTTACCTCTCATGTAGAGAAATTTTGATATGAATAATAGAGTGGATATCCACCTATTTCTAGTAGCCAATAAACCTATCAGTCATCTTATTTGAAACCATCGTATTTAATATTCCTGAATCCAGCCTGAGACCATATCTGTTTATAGTTTTCACGATGCCATCAGGTATACCTGCATTCTTTAAATGCACTCTAAATTTATGTATTAACTGATGATAATTATTATCAGAAATACTTTTATGATTTTCATACCATACAACCTTGATAATGTCTTGTTTTCTATTTACATCATTAAACAAACACATAACCAATCTCTTTTGCTTTTCATTAATATCAATAGTTAATTTTTTAGAATGGAAATGTATTTTATTCATACAGCAATCCAGTGATATCTCTTTTTCATAATCAATCACTCCTTTTCCATTAATATCAATAAATTTACTACCAGAAACAACAGAGACTGTATCGACATACATAGATAACCCCTACAAATATATTCACTCAGTTAATAAAAACAAATCACATAGCAGATGTGATAAGAGAACAAGTGACTATTATCGCGTTTACTTAATGAATAAAACCAATCAAATTATATTTTTTAATTATATTTGATATTTAACAAACATTTTTAATCTATAAAAATATACTCGAAAGCCCACATAAATCCAATAGCTACACGGCATAATAACAAAGTGAAGTAATATGTTATTTAAACATATCATTTATAATGATTTAATCATGCAATCCTATGGAAATAAAATATCTATTTATAATATTTATCAATTAGTTAATTCATCGCATAAACCATAAGCAGTCACAGGTTCAACATACAATAATAATTAAAAAATTCAAGGAATAAATATTATTTAATAATAATCAATCAAGATATTTACCAATCACACAGAATAATAACATTTACATATTCCTTTTATCGAAACATATAATGTGAATTTATTTAATTATATAATTCATATGTCCGACATTAATACTAAATGACGCTATATACATTGTTATCTTGTCACCTAAGCTTTGCTTTAATCATATAACCATAAAATTTAATTACGACCAAGGGAGATATGTCACTAAAAAATAGAATAGGATAAATAAATTAATGTTACCAAGCGAATCTGCGCTAGCTATTCCCCTTGAGAAAACTCAAGAGGAATAGAAAAAAGCTGAGTAATTACATGAAGAACTCGACTACACCGCCATTTAAGTTGTACATGCTACCGACTATTTTTATTTTCCCTTCTTTCTCTAATTTATTAATTATCTCACTATTTTTACGTATCTCATCAATAGTGTGCTTCACATTATTTTTTGCTACGGCATCGACATAACGTTCATTTTTACTGCTTTTTTCACCATCAAATTGCGTCGTCTCAATTGCTGGTTTAATTTTATTGAGAAGGCCAGTCAAATTGCCAAGCTCCACGTTATCAATGGCACCTTTTATCGCACCACAGGCGGTATGCCCCATGACCAAGATAACTTTTGCCCCTGCCGCTGCACACGCAAATTCCAAGCTACCTAATAAATCTTCATTCGAGATATTACCGGCAATCCTGGCATTGAATGTTTCACCTATCCCGGTATCCAGTACAATTTCGGCTGGCGCACGGGAATCAATACAGCTGAGAATAACTGCCGCAGGAAATTGACCGTCGGCGCTACTTCTCTTCTGAGCAAGATAATCATGTTGCTGCATTTTTCCAGAAATGAATCGCTTGTTACCCTGCTTCATTCCTTCAATGATTTGATCTGGTGTTAATTTATCCCTCTCTGCTTGCGTCAGGGCCGCTGCATAGGATATTTGAGGCAATCCCAATCCAATCCCGCCTATTACCCCCGCAGCAGTGATGCCAAGAGCAGCTTTAAGCACGTTCCGTCGGCTATTAGGATGGTTCTCTTCCGAACAGCAACCCGTTATCTTACTCATACACTCTCCTTAAAACTATTATCATCATTTGATACTGCATACTTAATGAGCAGCCTATTAAATGTAGTACATGTAAGTTGTATTACGCGACTGCAAATGAGCTAGTAGTAAAAAATCAGCCTTTTCCTTAAGTTACGGTAATTGGTATTACAGACGTTTACTAAGATCTTTATGGTGAACTCTCATCCATTGCGCCAGTGAATCTAATGTTGGCTGTAATGTTTTACCCAATGCAGTAATTTCATATTCAACACGCGGCGGAACTTCGGCATAAACCTTACGGTAAACCAAACCTCGTTGCTCAAAAGCACGCAACTGCCGAGTAAGTTCTTTTTGAGTGATGGGGGCAATCGCGCGTTGTAATTCACCGAATCGGATTGGTGCGGCAGTCACAATCAAACGATAAAGAATTGGAATGGCCCACTTGCCGGCAATAAGCTCAACAAATTGCACCATCGGACATTTCTCGTCTGTTATGGCGTCATCAGCGGTAGGTAGCGATTTATTTTTAAGGCTAAGGGGCTTATAGACTGTCATTGCTTTCCTATTGCATCATTAGTATCAAATTGGTACCTACTATACTTTAGATACTTTTGTATTAAAAATGGTCTTCCGCCGCTATCAATGGAAGAGCAATAATGAATCGCTTAACAGATAAATATGCATTAATTACCGGGGGAACCAGTGGGATTGGGCTAGAAACCGCCCGCCAGTTCCTTGCCGAAGGTGCGACAGTCGCTATTACCGGTAGAAGTTCTGCCGCTTTGCACGCTGTACAAGCGGAGCTGGGAAATAAGGTGTTGCTGCTGAAAAGTGATGCCAGCAATATTGCCGACCAATCTCTGCTGGCCGCCAAACTGACCCAAAGCTGGCCACGTCTGGATATCGTTTATATCAATGCTGGAGATGTCACTCACCATCCGATAGATGAGTGGGATGAATCGAGTTTTGATCGCGTGCTCTCCACCAACCTAAAAGGGCCTTTTTTCCTCTTGCAGTCACTGTTACCTCTGCTGGCTAACCCGGCCTCGGTGATTCTTTGCGGTTCGGCCAGTGTGCATATTGGCTTACCTCAAAGCAGTGTTTATGCCGCCAGTAAGGCGGGGTTGCTGTCGCTTGCACGAACGTTATCGGGAGAATGGGCTGAAAGAGGCATTCGGGTGAATGGACTAAGTCCGGGGCCGACACAAACTCCTGCGCTGCAAAAACTGGGTTTATCGGGGAGCGAACAACAGAAATTGACAGAGCAAATTCGTCAACTGGTACCTATCAAGAGGATGGGAACACCGGCAGAACTGGCCCATGCCGCCGTTTTTCTGGCCTCAGATGAATCCAGTTTTGTTGTTGGCACTGAATTGCGGGTCGATGGCGGAGTCTCCAGCCTTTAAGGAATAATATTGGCAGCAAATTAGTCACTTATTGAACATATTGTCTTAAGAATAAATTAGGTGCAGATTGAGGGATATTTCTAACTGGCACACAACCATGAGGCGAGATGATGAAGGCTGCAATAGTTAAGACGCTAGGTGAATCCCCTGTTTTTGGGCAGTTTTCTGAGCCGACGCCCTTGCCCGGTGAAACAGTCATTAATGTTGCGGTGGCGGGTATCAAACAACTGGATCGCGCCATTGTGAAAGGCACACATTACTCAAGCCCGAAAACACTGCCTATCATTCCTGGCACTGATGGCATCGGGTCACTGTCGGATGGCTCGCGAGTTTATTTTGCCTCTTTCCGCCAGCCATTTGGCGCCATGGCTGAGCGAGCTGCGGCATCCTGGTATGTTCCAGTGCCGTCCGAGGTTGATGATGCCACTGCCGCAGCATTAATTAATCCGGCATTAGCCGCGTGGTTACCCCTTGCCTGGCGAGCCAAAATCCAGCCAGGTGAAACGGTGCTTATCCTTGGCGCTACCGGCACTTCAGGTAAGTTAGCCATTGCTGCGGCACGTCATTTAGGAGCCGGTCGGGTGGTGGCCGCCGGCAGACGTCAGGCGGTGTTAGCGACATTAGGGGCGGATGCCACGGTGGATTTGACACTGCAAGGTTCCGAGCTAACCGACGCATTTACACAAGCAGCAGGTTCAACCGGTTATGACGTGATTGTCGATTATATTTGGGGGCCAGCGACCGAGGCGCTTTTCGCCGCACTGACCCGCTATGATCTAACCGCTCATGCCAATGAAAGAGGTATCCGCTTGGTGAATGTCGGCTCGATGGCTTCTCCAACTCTGCAACTGCCCTCCGCCGTTTTGCGCAGCGCGAATCTACAAATTTTGGGCAGCGGAACCGGGAATTTCCCACCGATTCCTGAATTAAAACGTATTGTCAGTGATATCTTCAGTCTTGCAGCACAACAAAAGCTCAGTATTGAAACCCAGCTTCATCGGCTGAAAGAGGTCAGTGAAGTTTGGAATCTGAATAAAAACAGTGATATTCGCTCTGTACTCGCTATCGGATAAATGCGGTCTCGGGTTGGGCTGCCATGAGCACCAACCCGAGTGATGGGCATTAAGATGTCTGCACAAAACGATCAAGCTGCCTGCGCAGTTGATCGTTTTCTTTCTTAAGCTGCTCAATGCGCTCAAGCAACGTCAAGGTCATAGCCACACCAGACCAATCCAGATCCAACTCATTTTGCAGACGTTGTGCGCGTTTCAGGCAGCTCAATGCATCCGCGTCAAAAATCCAAACTGTATCTGTGGGCTCTAACGGCATAATCACGCCGAGTCCAACCACCTCGACCAGCTCATCCTGCATTATCCCCGTTGACTGGCATAATTCAGTCACGGTGTAGGTGATTTCTATTTCAGCCATAATCTGTTACTCCCATCCAGTCCGAGGATTAAATGCCGCTTGCTCTGACAACTGTTGCCAAAGTGCCCGCGTTTTCTCGTCTGGTTTCGGTGGCATCACCACTTTAAGGACCGCATACAGATCGCCAGTTCCTTTTTTGCTGACCAGACCTTTGCCTTTAATGCGCAACCGCTGACCACTTTGGCTGCCTGCCGGGATAGTTAGCGTGATTTTCCCCGTCAATGTCGGCATCTCGACACTCGCTCCCAAGGCGGCTTCCCACGGGGCTAACGGCACCACTATTTGTAAATTTTGGCCATCAACATCAAACAATGGATGTGGTGCGATGCGAATAATTAGGAATAAATCGCCATTGGCCCCACCTGCAAAACCCGGAGCTCCCTGACCTTTAAGGCGGATACGTTCACCATCGCCCACACCCGCAGGAATTTTTACCTTCAGTGTTTTGGCCGTTTCGCCACCCGCTCGGCCCGACGCATCAATGGTCGGAATCTTGTAAGAGATCGAACGCGTTTGTTCAGCTAATGTTTCTTCTAAAAAGATCGGCAACTCCATCTCAAGATCCTGGCCGCGAATCCCCTGAGAGGCACGATGGGAAGTGTGTCCAGCTGCCGCGCCGCGGTTGCCAAAGAAAGATTCAAAGAAGTCAGAAAAGTCATGAGCGCCGCCCGCGGCACTGCTATGCCACTGTTGGCCGCCAGTATTGTAGGCTGCTTGTCGTTGACCAAAGTGAGGGTCATTACGGTGCAATCTGAGTTCATCATATTCAGCGCGCCGTTCAGTATCTTTTAAGACTTCGTAAGCTTCGGCAACTTCCTTAAACTTACTTTCAGCGTCTGCTTCAGAGCTGACATCGGGGTGGTATTTACGCGCCAGCCTGCGATAGGCGGTTTTAATCTCTTTAAGGGAGGCGGTTGGCTCCACTCCCATCACAGCATAATAGTCTTTAAATTCCATGCGAAAATATCCTTAAATTCAATGTGTTATACACAATAGATTTCAAGGTGCAGGGAGGCGGCAAGATTGAGCACTGCCAATACACCTGCAGTTTGAAAAATGACAAACACGCCATCTGGCTTATATAAAACCCATCAATGCATATCTCTATACGGGAACCCATGACCCTAAACTATAGCTTACCCTGCTCATTTAATGTTACCGCCGCAGATGCAGCTGAATCACTGATGTTAATCATATAACTGGTCGCTGGGTTTATTGACCGCCGGCATCATTCTCTTCTGATTAACCTGCTTCACCGAGGAGCGCACCACCAGCTTGCCTTGCAACAGGGTATTACTGAAAGGGGCATCCGGGCGCAATAAACGCCGCTGTAACAACTGGATAGCTTCGGCTCCCAACTCATCACGAGGGACATGCACCGCCGTCAGTGGAACATCATGGATTTGCGCCAAATTAAAACCATCCATACTCATCACTGAGATGCTATCTGGCACGCTAATTTTCAACTTATTCAGTGCATTAACCGCGCCAACAGCCATATAGTCCCCGCCGGCTAAAATGGCTGTAGGAAGTTGGTTTTTATCCTCACAGGCCATGATATAGGCGGTTATCGCCTGTTCCGCTTCTTCTGCACCAAAACCATGGGTAGTGACCAGATGTTGGTTATCATCAAAACTCATATTATTGCTGGCAAAAGCTTCTTTGATCCCCACCAGCCGCAGCTCCATGGTGTTACGCCGCAAACACTGCAATGTTAGAATACGCCGATGCCCCTGCTGTATCAGGTAGTTGGCAGAAAATTCTCCAATCAGCTGATGGTCAGGAGAGACGCTATCCAATGACATCTCTTTGTCGCGGCAGTTGATTAACACTGACGGCTTATGCACCCCAGCCGCCAATGTATGGATACGTGGGTCATCAATACCAATGATGATTGCCGCTTCCGTCTGCGGGTTGGTTATTTTTTCCAGAAACAGCGAGATATCACTGTGAGTCTCAGATAATCCGCAGTAGCGAACCATCACTTCATGTTGACTGACCGCTTCAGTTATTCCCTGAATAACTTTGTAGTAAAAAATATCAGTCCGCACATCAAACGCCCGGTGCGGCGCAAACACCATGATGTTATTGAGCATGAGCCGCCCACTGGATAAATTCTGCAAAATGCCCTGGGACTGGGCATAAGCCATAACCTGCTGTTTTGCCTTCGCGCTGGTGTTGGCTTTACCGGCTAATACTCTGGATACCGTGCTAATTGAAAGGCCCGTCTGATTAGCTATTTCTTGTATTTTTAGCTTTCCATTCATTTTGTGATCTCTCTCAAATTAGCAAATGAAAAAATTTTCATAGCCAGAAAATAGCTTATTTAGGGACTTACTTAATATAAATGCTGAAATATTACTCAGCTTATGAAAATTCTTTCAAAAAAACGCGTATTAAAGCCAATTTAAGCTAGTTACCTTGTTTTGGTAAACCAATTTTAAAAACTTATCAGTCCGGTTAATTTTGATTAAATATAAAAATACTAACAATATCAATTAAGTATGTTTTATCGCTACGGTTTAATGTGAACAAAGTCACAATAAAACTCAGCGTAATCTTAATAACCGAAAATGGATCATACCAAAACAATAAGTTGGTCCGGTTAATTTACTGCTGACTAACGCCAGGAGGCTGGGATGAGTGTTGAGATTAATCAATCTGCTAAAGTTGTTGGGCGGCGGAAAATAAAATCATTACGCTGGTGGATGCTGGCGCTATTTCTACTTGGGGTCACGGTTAACTATATTACCCGTAACTCTCTGGGTATCCTCGCCCCAGAACTAAAAACCAGTCTGAATATGACCACAGAGCAATATTCATGGATTGTGGCATCATTCCAGCTGGCCTATACCGTGTTCCAACCGCTTTGTGGCTGGCTAATCGACGTCATCGGTTTAAAGATGGGGTTCCTGATTTGTGCCAGTGTCTGGGCGGTGGTGTGTATGATGCATGCCGGCGCGGGGACATGGTTCCAATTGGCGGTGCTGCGTTTCTTCATGGGCAGTGCTGAAGCCGCCGCAACACCAGCCAACGCCAAAGCAATTTCTGACTGGTTCCCGAAAAAAGAGCGCCCTATTGCTGCTGGCTGGGCAGGAGTTGGCTTCTCTATTGGCGCAATGTTGGCACCGCCAATTATCGTATTGGCCCATGTGGCTCTCGGCTGGCAAGGCGCATTCTTATTCTCCGGTGCCTTAGCCATGATTTGGGTATTGCTATGGTGGCGTTTTTATCATTCACCCGATACACATCCCAATCTGAGCAAAGAAGAATTTGAACTGATTCATCAGGACAATGAGCCAGTGCTGCCACGGCTGCCATTCCTTAAATCACTGGCTATTCTCAGCAAAAATAAGAAATTCTACGGCATCGCTATCCCGGCATTCCTGGCAGAACCGGCATGGGCAGTGTTTAGCTTCTGGGTTCCTCTTTATCTGGCGACCGAACGTGGCATGGATCTGAAACAGATCGCTATGTTTGCCTGGCTGCCCTTCCTGGCGGCGGATATTGGTAGTGTTGCCAGTGGCTACTTAACCAAGCTCTATCAAAAATGGTTTGGTTGCAGCCGCGTCAACTCAGTGGTTGCCAGCTCCGTCACCGGCGCTTTCATGATGGTTTCACTGGCCTTCGTGGCTATCACCAAAGACCCTTATCTGGCGATTGCGTTGATCTCCGTTGGTGGCTTCGGGCATCAGGTTATCTCCTGCATGCTTAGCGCATTAGTGGTTGAATCTTTTGATAAAAACCAAGTAGCAACCGTCAACGGACTGCGCGGTTCCTCTGCCTGGATCGCCAGTTTCCTGTTTACCTTATTGATCGGCGCGGTCTCCGACACCATTGGCTTTAACCCACTGTTTATCGCCATGGGCTTCTTCGATTTGATTGGTGCCGTGTTCCTGATTGCCTTGTTTGCTGAGTTCCGTAATAAGAAACAGTCGGCTGCCTGATGCTATTAACCCAGCAACAGCGCACCACTCGCGCTGTTGCCAGAAAAAAAGATGAGCTGTGATGAAAACATTAAAAAACTGGCAGTTAGTAAATGAATATCCCGACCATCTGGAATTGCTGGCCGATGGCCGACATAGTTTTTGTCTGTATGTATTAGAGCCAAACCTTTGTCGGGTGCTAATTAAACGCAATGGTGAGCTGGCACTGAATCGCACCTGGAGCATTGCGCCACAAGGCGATGTGCCTTGGTCTGGGCGTGACCGCCTGAGTCTGGAGGGCTTCTCTGTACCGGGTTATCAGTTAGAGCAGCGCCAACAGCAATTGATAGTGACCACGGATTGCTTACGAGTCACTATTCACCAGCCGCTCTATCTGGAGTGGGAATATAAAAACCCGCAGGGTGAATGGCAGCCACTGGCCGCAGATCGTCCTACTAGCGCTTATCTACTCAGCCCGCAAGGCGAAGCGATTGCTCACTATCAGCGCCGCTATCCTAATGAGCAATATTATGGCTTGGGGGAAAAAGCCGGGGATCTCAACCGCGCGGGCCGCCGCTTTGAGATGCGCAATTTAGATGCCATGGGCTACAATGCCGCCAGCACTGACCCGCTGTATAAACATATTCCTTTTACCATCACCCGCCGTGATGATGTCAGTTTTGGCCTGTTTTATGACAACTTAAGCAGTTGCTGGCTGGATCTGGGGAACGAGATTGATAATTATCATCTGGCTTATCGCCGCTATCAGGCCGAAGCCGGTGACCTTGACTACTATATGTTCCTCGGCCCCAAAGTGTTGGATGTGACCAAAGCTTTTGTTCGTCTGACCGGTAAAACACAGTTTGGCCCTAAATGGAGCTTGGGTTATAGCGGCTCTACCATGCATTACACCGATGCCCCCGATGCACAGGTGCAGCTACAAAAATTCATTACCTTATGCCAGCAGCATGATATTCCCTGCGACTCTTTCCAGCTTTCGTCTGGCTATACCTCCATCAAAAACAAGCGCTATGTCTTTAATTGGAACTACGACAAAGTGCCACAGCCGCAGGTGATGAGTCAGGCATTCTTGCAAGCGGGGATCAAACTGGCGGCGAATATCAAACCTTGCCTGTTGCAGGATCACCCGCAGTATCAGCATGTTGCCGAGCGCGGGTTATTTATTCGCGACGGCGAAACCGGGCTGCCTGAGCGCTCTTCATTTTGGGATGACGAAGGTTCACACCTTGATTTTACGAACCCGGCAACCGTCGATTGGTGGCAAGAGAATGTCACCAAACAGCTATTGGAAATGGGGATTGGCTCAACCTGGAATGATAATAACGAATACGAAGTGTGGGACGGCGAAGCGCGCTGCAATGGATTTGGTGAATCTATAGCTATCAAACACATCAGGCCGGTGATGCCATTGCTGATGATGCGGGCCTCAATGGAAGCTCAACAAGCATTCGCGCCAGATATACGTCCGTATCTGATATCACGCTCTGGTTGTGCCGGGATGCAGCGCTACGCCCAGACCTGGAGTGGTGACAACCGCACCAGCTGGCAAACACTGCGCTACAATATCCGCATGGGGCTGGGCATGAGCTTGTCTGGCTTGTACAACCTTGGCCATGATGTCGGCGGTTTTTCTGGTGATAAACCTGAAGCCGAACTATTTATCCGCTGGGTACAAAACGGCGTTATGCATCCACGGTTTACTATTCACTCATGGAATGACGACAACACCGTCAACGAACCCTGGATGTATCCAGCCGCCACACCAATGATCCGCGAGGCCATGGCGCTACGTTATCGGTTATTGCCTTACTTCTACACGTTGCAGTGGCAAGCTACCCATGACGACGAGCCGATGTTGCGCCCAACTTTCCTCGATCATGAGCATGATAGCTGCACATTTAAAGAAAATGACGACTTTATGCTAGGTCGTGACTTACTGGTCGCCAGTGTGGTTGAACCGGCACAACGTCAGCGTCAGGTTTATTTACCGGATAATAATGTCGGTTGGTACTGTTTCCATACTGGGCAGTGGTACAGCGGCGGGCAAACTGTGGTGTTAGATGCGCCACTCGAGCGCTTGCCTCTGTTGGTGCGGGCCGGTGCCGCGCTGCCGCTATCACGGCGCATCGCTTTTGTGAATGCTGAACAGGACTCTCAGCGTGAGTTAGCACTTTACCCAACAAAAGGCGGCGGGCAATCCACTGGGATGTTGTTTGAAGACGATGGCGAAAGCCACCGCTGGCAACAAGGCCATGCATTATGGCTAAGTTGGCAGGTCACGACCGATAACCACCGTATTGATATCACCTTTAATCGTACCGGGAGTTACCAACCGGCATGGCAAGAATTGACGGTGAAACTACCAGAAAATGAACATCGTGAGTTATACATCAATGGTGTGGCGGGCCACAAACTGCAACTGAGCCTGTTGGCTTAACCAGTAAACGCTGCGGGCTCCCTATCAGAGCCCGCTTATTTTTGCATTCAAGAAGGCATCAATTCAACGCGCTAACGCAGCAGTTTTAGTGAGCCCGTTAATGAACGCACCCATTTCTCCGGCCCAACCAATCCCAAGCCATCTAACTGCTCATCAATAAGAGAACGTAGTGGGAAAGCCGCTGCATAATCCTGAAAACTATGCATTGAGCGCGCAAATGCAGGGAAAGGGACTATCGCCCGCTCATCGGTGAGCAGCAATGCTTTCAGCAGCACCTCCCTCATCTGTGAAGCATTCGCCTGTAAAATAGGTACTGGCAATTTTGAACTGACATCAATTTCCTTCCCCACCGAATCGGATAACGTCATACCCGCCAGTTGTGGGAATTTTGCTGCTAAACCAATCCCTACTGCGCCGGTGGTATTGGCAATTAAGCCAACAGAAAGTTCGGGGTTAACAATAATCGCGATCCGCATTTGTTCTGCCACAGCCAGTGCCCTTTTGCCGCTAATGTGTACAAAATAGAATATCCCTCCTCAGCGGGTAAGTGCTTTCTTTTATCACCTTCATTCAGCTAATATTGGTAACCTATACCTCATTTAAATAATAAAAAGGTAGAAAATGCCATCATCATTAATAACTGCGGCAGATATAAAAATCTTAAAGCAATTACAACACTCAGGTCGCATGACCAACCAAGAGCTGGCCGATAAAGTGGGCATGGCCACCTCCCCGTGCTGGCGGCGGGTAAAGCAACTTGAAGAAAGTGGCATTATCACTGGCTATCAGGCCAATATTGATCGGCGCAAGATTGGGTTAGGCATTTTGGCTTTTATTCGGGTGAAAATTGATAGCCACAGTGAAGAGGAATCAAAGCTGTTTGAAATGCAGGTTGGCGCATTAAAACCGGTGATTGCTTGCTATGCCGTGGCGGGAGATGCTGACTTTTTGCTGCAAGTGGTCGCGGAAGATCTCGACAGCTTCTCGACCTTCGCGATGTCGGTGATTCGCCGACTCTCAGGGATTAAAGAGATGCAAACAACCTTTGTGCTGCGTGAGGTAAAACCACTGGATCATTTGCCGCTGTAATACCTCACGTTGACTCAATCTAGGCCGCCAGCACTCTGTTGCGGCCCGATGCTTTGGCGCGGTAAAGAGCCTCATCCATGCGTTTGAATAAACTATCGGTATCCTCACCAACTTGATGCTGCGCAACCCCCAAACTTACCGTGAGTTGCGGCAGATTAGGTTGGCAGATCATCTGAATAGTTTCTCTAATAGATTCAGCCACCTGTAATGCTCCATTCAGATCAGTTAACGGCAGAAGAATGACAAACTCCTCACCTCCCCAGCGGAAAACAATGTCGCATTCACGAATGATAGACTCTAGGGTTCTGGCTAATAGAATCAATACCTCATCACCCTTATGATGCCCAAGCTGGTCATTAATCGATTTGAAATGGTCTACATCCAATAAAATCAAACTAAAGTTCTGACCATAACGTTGGCTCTGGGCATGAGCATGTTCGACCAAAGGAAAGAACTGACGCCGATTGCCTAAATCTGTCAACGGGTCGCGTAAAGCAGCATGTTCCAAGGCTTGTTCAAGACGTTTTTGTTCAGTGATATCGTGAATAATACACAGCATCAATCGGATACCATCCAACTCTACCGGCCCGGCATAGGTTTGGACGTGGCGCGTCTCCCCATCAGCTAATTTATGAATAAAATTAAGCGGTTTATGGCCGCCGGGTAATTTGGCAACCTCATTCATGACAGGTAAAACATCCTTCCCCATGATGTTAATTTCCCAGGTGTGCTTCATGCACATCTCATCGCGAGAATAACCATAGAAACGTGTCGCCGCCTGGTTAGCATCAACAATTTGCCCCTCCCTTGAGGGATCAATAAGGAGCATTGGAGCAGTATTGGTACTGAAAAATTGCTGGTAAAAACCCTGCACATCACGGGAATAAGGTTTTGAATATAGCTGCCCGACATTGGGCTGAGTCAGTACAGTGTCTGAAATATAGAGCCCTTCAAAAACAATCACATCGCCGTAAGGTTCTAGCTGAGTGAGGGAAAGCTGGCAACTCAAGGGAAAGGTATTTTTTCCTGTCTGAACAGTCCAAATCTCCACAATTTGGTCATCGTCGGCTAATGCGGGGAGATAAGCACTTAGCTGCTGCTGCGCATGTGCTGAAAACCGCCCATTGCGCATGAGTGACAATGGACAATTGCCTGCAATTTTCCGGGCTTCCTTGTTGGCAAAGAGTATTTCCTGATTTTTGGGCAACACGACCCAAACCGGCGTACTCAAAATATTTAATGCATCTAAGTAAGCTATCAACATAGGAATACCGATAAATATTTGGCATGAGAACAGAATACAGTTAATTACCTTGAATTCACTCTATTTCTATTTACACAAAAGCTTACCAACAAAATCCACTCAAAATTGCAACTATTCTGTATAAGTTGCACAAGTATTATTACAGCAAGAATAATTAGCGTCTATCTTTATCAATGAGCACCACTCTCTTAAGTAGAGGCATTTATGTTTCTAAATTATTTTGCACTGGGTGTACTTATTGTCGTCGCTCTCGTTATCTTCTATGGAATCATTATTCTTCATGATATTCCTTATTTAATCGCCAAAGCCCGTAATCATCCCCATGCCGATGCTATCCACGTCGCCGGTTGGGTAAGCTTGTTTACTCTTCATGTTATCTGGCCATTCTTATGGATATGGGCCACCTTGTACCGCGAGGAACACGGCTGGGGCATGCAAAATCAGGAGGCTGCGTTTACACAATTGCAGCAACGCGTGACAGAACTGGAGCAAAAACAGAACAGTACCACCATCCCGCCATTGGAGTAACATCATGGATTTGCTCATTATCCTGACGTACGTCGCGTTTGCATGGGGGGTATTTAAGATATTTAAAATACCGGTAAATAAATGGACGGTACCCACTGCGGCATTAGGCGGTGTTGTTTTAGTCGGCGCACTTATATTATTAATGAACTACAACCATCCTTATACTTTTCTGGCACAAAAAGCAGTTATTTCTATTCCAATAACACCTCAGGTCACCGGTATTGTCACTGAAGTAACAAATAAGCAAAATTCATTAATGAAAAAAGGTGACATCCTTTTTAAAATCGATCCTATCCGTTATCAAGCCCGAGTTGATAGATTACAGGCCGATCTGGTCACTGCCGTTCATAATGCTCAGGCACTTAAAGGGCAATTAGACGAAGCCATCGCCAATACATCTCATCTCAGCGCAGAACGTGACAGATTATCCAAAGACTACCAGCGCTATCTAAAAGGGAGTAGAGCGCAAGTAAATCCCTTCTCTGAAAGTGATATTGATAACGCCCGGCAGAACTATTTGGCGCAGGATGCATTAGTGAAAGCATCCGTCGCCGAACAGGCACAAATTAAAAGCCAGGTAGATAGCGTGCTAAATGGAGAACAATCTCAAATTGTTAGCCTCAGAGCTCAGTTAACCGAAGCAGAATATAATCTTGACCAAACCGTCGTGCGCGCCCCAAGCAACGGCTATGTTACTCAGGTATTGATCCGCCCCGGAACTTACGCCGCAGCTCTACCATTGCGCCCGGTGATGGTTTTTATTCCTGAACAGAAACGCCAGATTATCGCCCAGTTTAGACAAAATTCACTGCTGCGACTCAAAGCCGGTGATGAAGCTGAAGTGGTTTTCAATGCCCTACCCGGGGAGGTCTTTTCTGGCAAGCTGACAACCATTGTCCCCGTGGTACCTGGCGGCTCATATCAAGCTCAGGGAGCACTACAATCACTGAATATTATGCCCGGCACTGATGGCGTGATGGTAATTATTGAGCTGACACCGAACAGTGAAATTGACGCATTACCTGATGGTATTTTTGCTCAGGTAGCCGTTTACTCCGACCATTTCACCCATGTTTCGGTAATGCGCAAAGTTCTGCTGCGGATGACCAGTTGGACACATTATCTCTATCTCGATCATTAGACGTAAATCGAGCGGCATAAGTATCTTCAACATCAGGAAGCTAATATAAATCAGAATATTAGCTTCCTATCAAAAAATCGAGTTAACCCACAACCCGTGGTACATCGCTATTGTTTCGTAGTATCAAATGCTTGCAGCAACCATTGTTTGAACTGCTGCACATCTTCACGTTCGGCTTTTTCACGGCTAGTCACAAAGTAGTAATTACCGCCGGGCAATATCCCCGGTAGCGCTATATGCAGCAAGCGCTGCGCCAGTGCGTGATGAATTAACAATTCACTGGCCAGTAGCACTCCCTGCCCCGCGATAGCGGCCTGAATGGCGTGTGTCTCATCATCAAAGCGAATCCCCGACTGCACCGCTAACTCTGCCGGACCAAAAGTCTCTCGCCAATGCCACCAGTCCGGTTCTGGCGTCGGTACGTGGCGGTTTTCAATGTGAAACAGGGTCAACCCAAGCAAATCCTCTGGGCAAGATAGTTTTAACTGTGGACTGGCGACTAACACGAAGCGATCACGATATAGCAATGTGTTATCGAGTGTCTCGTCAGATTGCATGCCGTAGCGAATAGCGCAATCAGCCATTGCGCTGCGCACATCGACCAGCTCAGTGCTGCTGTGTAAACGCAACTCCAACTGCGGATGCTGGTTATGCAGCGCTGGCAAACGGGGTACCAACCAATTGGTTAGGAAGTTAGACGTGGTACTGAGAGTCAGCACCTCCGGCTGTGCTGCATTGCCAATGGTATCAAGCGCTTCACGCAAGGTGGCAAACATGTTCTCGGAAGCTCGAAAGAGAATATCACCGGCAGGTGTTAGAGTGACGGCGCGTGCCGAGCGGGTAAACAGGCGCTGATTTAACACCTCTTCCAGTACACGGATTTGATGGCTAATGGCGGTTGATGTCACACCAATCTCCTCCGCCGCATATTTAAAGCTGGCGTGACGAGCCACAGCATCAAAAACACGGATTGCAGAGAGCGGCGGCAGACGGCGTGATTTCATGGATGAATTTAACTCATCAATGGCTGAAAAGTATGACTTTGATTCAACCGGTTAATAGGGCGTAGCCTGTTGGCATTCACAAACTGTTCATGATGATTATTCATCATAATCAGGCTAACAGGAAGCCCGATGACTCAATTTACTGCGATAAAAACTTCATCACCTACACGCCACCTGACACTGCTGGCTCCCGGTATCGCCCAAGCTTTGATTGCGCTGGATTACGCCATAGTTTATGTAGCACTGCCAACACTGGCGCAGCAACTGGGGCTTTCGCTCAGTGAGATGCAGTGGGTGGTTTCACTCTATGGCCTGACATTTGCCGCTTTGCTGTTACTCGGCGGCAGTCTGTGTGATCGCGTCGGCGCACGGCGCATCTTCAGTATCGGTATGACGTTGTTTTTACTGGCGTCGGTGCTAGGTGGACTGGCACAAGATGGCTCTCTGCTGCTGATCGCCCGCGGCGGACAAGGGATTGCTGCGGCACTATTGCAACCGGCAGTTCTGGCATTGATGGCACAGCGTTTTCACGGCGAAGCCCACCGACGCGCGCTAGCAATCTGGAGCGCCATTGGTGCACTGGGGCTGGTGGCGGGGGCAATATTGGGTGGCGTGCTCACGGCACTCAACTGGCGGACCATCTTTTTCCTTAATCTACCATTAGGGCTACTCGCGCTATGGCTGGTCAGACGCGACTTTCCCATACTGCGACCACAAAGCGAGGCGCAGGGCATTGGTATCGGGGCATTGGTTGGTAGTGCGGCGGCGGGTGCGCTGGTCTGGGCGCTAATGCGCTATGCCGAAAGCGGTGAGGCTGATTTTATCGCCAACCGACTAGCTGCGGCGGCGATACTGTTATTTATTTTGCATGAGCGTTATGCACCACGTCCTTTGCTATCACATTCACTGCGGGCACTACCTGGCCTACAAAGCGGCTGGCTCAGCAGTGCCTGCTATATGGCCAGCGTCGGCAGCCAGTTTTACGCCATGACGCTGTTGTGGCAACAAACTTGGCAGCAAGATGCCGTAACTACCGGGTTGCTATTCACACCATTGGCCCTACTCATTGTGGTAGGGAATGCGCTTTATACTCGGCTAACAGCACGATATGCCAGTTCACAAGTGCTGGCCGCCGGGTTCGCTAGCGCGGCTCTCGGACTAGGGCTGTTGGCCGCCGCTCTAACCACACCACTTTCTCCGTTATTTATATTTGGGATCGTGCTGAGCGGTATAGGTCACGGGCTAATTTACCCGGCAATGTTCGCTGTGGGGCTGGCGTCCGTTCCCACACAGCAGCAAGGCCGCGCAAGTGCAGTGATGATTACCAGCCAATATACTGCAGGCGCAATGGCACTGGCCGCAATAACTGTACTGCTCGGCACCCAGCCAGATCTGGGCGACTGGTCCATAGTATTCCAACTACTGACCGGTGCCGCACTGATCGGCATGTTAATTGCCCTGTGCTCACCAAGGCGCTAATCATCAAAAGACAACAAAGTAGATTTCAATAGACGAACAGGTATATAGGAATAACTAGATTAGCCTGAGAAGTGCGGATTTACTGGGTTTGATGGACTTCGGGAGATACTGCGAGACGTTAGATTGGAGCGGGTGAAGGGAATCGAACCCTCGTATAGAGCTTGGGAAGCTCTCGTTCTACCATTGAACTACACCCGCTTCGGTGTGCGGTTTGCATTATAACCGGTTCTTTGACGTGGGCAAGCGAAGATATAGCCTAAGCGCCGGTATTTTAAGCGATTAGATTAAATTAAGCCTAACAGCGGCTGTTTTTATGGAAATATTTTGCTCAGTAAAAAGGGCGCCGTAGCGCCCTAATGGATTTACCGTTAACCGGATTCTCTTATTTTACCGGGCGCATCGCCGGGAACAAGATAACATCACGGATGGTGTGGCTGTTGGTAAACAGCATCACCATACGGTCAATGCCAATGCCCAGACCCGCTGTTGGCGGCAAACCATGTTCCAGAGCAGTGACATAGTCTTCATCATAGAACATCGCTTCGTCATCACCCGCTTCTTTGGCGCTAACTTGATCAGCAAAACGTTGTGCCTGATCTTCAGCATCATTCAGCTCAGAAAAGCCGTTACCAATCTCGCGGCCACCAATGAAGAACTCGAAGCGGTCAGTGATAAACGGATTATCATCATTACGACGTGCCAGCGGAGAAACCTCTGCCGGGTATTCAGTAATGAAGGTTGGCTGGATCAGGTGGCTCTCTGCGGTCTCTTCAAAGATCTCGCATTGAATGCGGCCTAAGCCCCAGCTCTTCTCTACTTTGATACCCAATGACTCAGCAATAGCCACAGCTTTGTCCATATCGTCTAAATCAGCCACATTGGTTTCAGGACGATATTTGCAAATGGCTTCTTTCATCGTCAACTTGGCAAAAGGCTTACCAAAATCAAAGGTCTGCTCACCATACTGCACCACACTGCTACCCAATATGGTTTCTGTCAGTGTACGGAACAGCTCTTCGGTCAGCACGATCAAGTCTTTGTAATCCGCATAGGCCATATAGAGTTCCATCATGGTGAACTCTGGGTTATGGCGCGGTGAAACACCTTCATTACGGAAGTTACGGTTGATTTCGAACACCCGTTCAAAACCGCCGACAACCAGGCGTTTCAGATACAGTTCTGGCGCGATACGCAGATACATATCGATATCCAGTGCATTGTGATGAGTCACAAACGGGCGCGCAGAAGCACCACCAGGGATCACTTGCATCATTGGAGTTTCGACTTCCATGAAGCCTTTTTCCACCATGAAACTACGGATACCTGACATCACTTGTGAGCGAACTTTGAATGTATGGCGAGACTCATCGTTAGCGATCAGATCCAGATAACGTTGGCGATAGCGCGTTTCCTGATCAGCCAGACCGTGGAATTTATCCGGCAGTGGGCGCAATGCTTTGGTCAGCAAACGCAGCTCGCTACAGTGGATAGACAACTCGCCGGTTTTAGTCTTAAACAACTTACCGCGCGCACCCAGGATATCGCCCAGATCCCACTTTTTGAATTCTTCGTTATAAACGCCTTCCGGCAGATCATCACGGGAAACGTACAGCTGGATTTTGCCGCCGACATCTTGCAGTGTCACAAATGAAGCTTTACCCATGATACGACGGGTCATCATACGGCCAGCCACAGTCACTTCGATATCCAGCGCTTCTAATTCTTCATTCTCTTTGCTGTCGTACTCAGCATGCAACTGGTCAGAAAGATGCTCACGGCGGAAATCATTAGGGAAAGCAATTCCCTTCTCCCGCAATGCAGCCAGTTTCTCCCGACGAGCTTGTAACTCACTATTGAGCTCTTGCGCTTGCTCAGCGACTTGTGGTTTTTGCTCTGACATCTCAGTTCCTCATAGCCCGGCTTTCAAACTTGCTTCAATGAATTTGTCCAGATCGCCATCCAGTACCGCTTGCGTGTTACGTGTTTCCACACCAGTACGCAAATCTTTGATACGGGAGTCATCCAGAACATAAGAACGGATCTGGCTACCCCAACCAATGTCGGACTTGTTATCTTCCAGAACCTGTTTATCAGCATTTTTCTTTTGCATCTCAAACTCATACAGCTTCGCTTTCAGCTGTTTCATCGCTTGATCTTTGTTTTTATGCTGTGAACGGTCATTCTGGCACTGAGTCACGATATTGGTAGGAATATGGGTAATACGTACCGCAGATTCCGTTTTGTTAACGTGCTGACCACCCGCACCAGATGCACGGTATACGTCAATACGCAGGTCCGCCGGGTTGATTTCGATATCAATGTCGTCATCAACTTCTGGGTAGACAAAAGCAGAACTGAAAGAGGTGTGACGACGGCCACCAGAGTCAAATGGGCTTTTACGTACCAGGCGATGTACGCCAGTTTCAGTACGTAACCAGCCAAATGCGTAATCGCCGATGATCTTAATGGTGGCAGACTTAAGGCCAGCAACATCACCATCAGATTCTTCAATGATTTCAGTTTTGAAACCCTTGGCTTCAGCCCAGCGCAGGTACATACGCAGCAGCATGCTGGCCCAGTCCTGAGCTTCTGTCCCACCGGAACCGGCTTGCAGGTCCAGATAGCAGTTAGCGCTGTCGTATTCACCAGAGAACATGCGGCGGAACTCGAGCTGGCCCAGCTTGCCATCAAGAATATCTAACTCAGCAACAGCTTCGTTAAAAGTCTCTTCGTCGTCAGCTTCAATGGCTAATTCCAACAAACCGGAAACGTCTTCCATACCTTGATCCAGTTGATCAATAGTGGTGACAATTTCTTCCAGCGCGGAACGCTCTTTACCCAGCGCTTGGGCGCGCTCAGGTTCATTCCAGACGTCGGGCTGTTCCAGCTCGGCGTTTACTTCTTCCAGTCGCTCTTTCTTGGCATCATAGTCAAAGATACCCCCTGAGAACATCTGTCCGATCAGACAGGTCCTGAATTCGGTTTTTTACCGGGTTTATTTCAAACATGGTTTAAAGTCTTACGTTGAGTCGTAGATGACGGAATGTCATTAGAACCGGTAATTCTAACGGATCTCAACGACGGTTTATAGCACGTTGACTATATTTGTAGCGCCTTATCCTGCTTACCTAGCGTTACAGCAGTGTAAGTAGCGCTTATTGGCTCGGCCCCTCCATGGACCTTGCCCCTTTGAGGCCACAATCAGCCGGGTTCAAACCTGCCTGCGCTAGATTTATCACTCGAGTGACTGATTAATAAGGCCACAAGTGCTGAATTAATAACTGAACACTGCGATTGCCACGATACTCATTAATATCGAGCTTATAGGCCAGCTTAACTTCACGCACACTGCTGTCGGGCCATAAAGTGGTATCGATATTAAAGGCAATACCATCCAGTAAAGGACCGCCATTCAATGGCTCGACCATCAGTTTCAGATGGCGTTCCCCCACCAGCCGTTGCTGCAAAATGCGGAATTTGCCATCAAATGTCGGTTCAGGGAAAGATTGCCCCCACGGGCCGCCATCGCGCAGTAACTCTGCGGTTTCCAGTGATAACTCGTTGCCCTTCAATTCACCATCTGACCAGATAATGCCTTCTAGCTGCGAGGCATCCATCCATTCACCAACTAAATCTGCAAAACGCTGGCGAAACTCCTCGAACTTATCCTGCTCCAGCGATAACCCTGCCGCCATGGCATGGCCGCCAAATTTCAGCATCAACCCAGGGTTTAAGGTATCTAAACGCTCAAGAGCATCGCGCATATGTAAACCCGCGACACTACGCCCCGAGCCTTTCAGTAAACCGTCGCCCGCAGGAGCAAAGGCAATGACTGGCCGGTGAAAACGCTCTTTAATCCGCGAGGCTAAAATCCCCACGACCCCCTGATGCCATTCCGGGTGGTACATCGCAATGCCGTAAGGTAATTCAGTGCTGGTACGTTCCAGTTGGTCACACAGTTGCAAAGCTTCAACCTGCATTCCCTGCTCTATCTCACGGCGTGTCTGATTTAGCGCATCTAGATCGATTGCCAGCGCCCTTGCCTGAGCAATATCGTCACTAAGCAGCAGTGCAACACCGATGGACATATCGTCCAGACGCCCGGCTGCATTAAGCCGAGGGCCGAGGGAGAAACCGAGGTCATTCGCCGCCAATTGGCGCGCGTCGCGGTTGGCGACTTCCAGTAATGCACGAATACCGGGGCGGCATTTCCCTGCACGAATACGACTGAGCCCCTGATGCACCAAGATCCGATTATTGGCATCCAGCGGCACGACATCCGCCACAGTACCCAGCGCCACTAAATCCAGTAGCTCAGCCAAATTGGGTACAGCCAAAGTACGCTGATCAAACCAGCCGCAATCCCTAAGACGGGCGCGTAATGCCAGCATTAGATAAAAAGTAACCCCCACTCCGGCCAGTGATTTAGAGAGAAAATCACATCCAACCAAATTCGGGTTAATGATGGCTTCTGCAGCTGGCAAGGTTTCACCCGGCAGATGGTGGTCGGTAACCAAGACTTGGATACCCTTGGCATGCGCCAAGTCCACTCCCGCATGGGAAGAAATGCCGTTATCGACAGTGACGATCAGCTCCGCGCCGCGTGCCGCAACTTGTTCGACAACTTCAGGGCTAAGCCCATAGCCATCTTCAAAACGATTTGGCACCAGATAATCAATATTACTGCCGCCCATGCTGCGTAACGCGAGCACGGCCAGCGCGGTGCTGGTTGCGCCATCCGCATCAAAGTCACCGACAATCACGATACGCCGCCGGTCGGCCAATGCTTGTTGCAACAACGTGACTCCGGCATCAATGCCGTCGAGTTGCTGCCAGGCCAACAAACCTTTTACGCCGCGCTCCAGCTCCTCGGCATTTTTTACACCTCGGCTGGCATAAAGACGGCGCAATAATGGGTGTAACTGCGCAGGCAAATGGCTATCGTCCACCGGCTCACGACGGCGAAGTTGAGTTTTCAATGTCACGGAAGATTAACCCGCCGCTTTTACTGAGGCCTGATGCTTATTCAGCATCTGTAGCATTTCTTCTGGCTTCAAATACCCAGGAACGATAGTGCCGTCTTGCAGCACAATGGCAGGTGTCCCCTGAATACCAAACTGCACACCTAGCTGGTAATGCTTGCTGATATCGGTTTTACAGGTTGCCGGAGAGATATCGACGCCTTTCATCGCATCGTCGAAAGCTTTGTTGCGGTCAGCCATGCACCAGATAGAGCGCATGTCTTTTTCTGCCTGAGAACTTAAGCCCTGACGCGGGAACGCCAGATAGCGCACGGTAATACCCAGCGCATTATAGTCTTTCATTTGCTCGTGCAATTTATGGCAATAGCCACAAGTAATATCGGTAAATACGGTAACGACGTGTTTTTCCTGCGGTGCTTTATACACAATCATTTCGCCACTTAATGCTTCCAACTTTTTCACCAGCATCTGATTGGTCACATTCACTGGCTGGTTGCCGCTGACGTCATATAGCGGCCCTTGCAACAGATGTTTACCGTCGGCTGAGATATAAAGTACTCCACTTTCTGTCATCACCGTGCTCAATCCGGGGATTGGCGATGGCTGGATATCAGCTTGCTGAATGTCTAATTTTTTCAACGTTTGTTGGATAGCGGCATCATCAGCATGAGCCAGCCCGGTGAATGCAGCGATTAATATCGGCAGCAGCAATAAACTTTTTTTCATTTATAAATCCTATCTCTTTCTACGTCGCTATTATGCGCGCGGATGATGCTGTTGATGTAGCTGCTTCAAGCGTTCAGTCGCTACATGGGTATAAATCTGGGTCGTCGACAGGTCGCTGTGGCCCAGTAACATTTGTACCACACGTAGGTCCGCACCGTGGTTCAACAGATGCGTGGCAAAAGCATGCCGTAATACGTGGGGTGAAAGCCGTTCACTATCAATACCGGCAAGGATCGCATAGTGTTTGATTCGATGCCAGAAAGTCTGTCGGGTCATTTGTTGGCTACGGTTGCTGGGGAACAGTACATCCAGTGACTGACCATTGATAAGCCATGGACGCCCGTGCTCCATGTAATTTTCAATCCAGTACACTGCCTCTTCTCCCAAGGGCACCAACCGTTCTTTGTTCCCTTTACCAATAACCCGCACCACTCCTTGGCGTAGACTGACATCACTGATGGTCAGCCCAACCAACTCCGACACCCGTAAACCCGTGGCATAGAGCACCTCCAACATGGCTTTATCACGCAACTCCAGCGGGATATCAACATTGGGCGAATTAAGCAACGCATCAACCTGTGCCTCACTTAAATCTTTCGGCAGGCGCTGCGGTAATTTGGGCGATGAAAGCAGCGCCGTTGGGTCATCTTCACGTAATTTTTCACGGTATAAATATTGAAATAACCGCCGCATAGCACTAAGTAAGCGAGCTGAACTGGTGGCTTTATAACCGCCCTCAATACGCTCGGCAAGAAAGGACTGCAAGTCCTGCGAACCGGCGCGCAATAAATCACTACCGTGGTGTTCTAACCATCCACTCAGTGCATGTAAATCCAAGCGATATGAGGCCAGTGTATTCTCCGCCAGATTCCGTTCCAGCCACAGGGCATCAAGAAACTGTTCAATCAGCGGGTTATTTTGCTGTTGCATGACTGTTTCTCTCTTTGATTGAACTCAGTAGCCATTATGCCTGATGGCGAGACAAATCTGGTACACTCGATGCTATTCCTTATTAGTAATGCTATGGCTATACATCATGAAGATTGGTCTCTTTTACGGCTCCAGCACCTGTTATACCGAAATGGTGGCAGAAAAAATCCGCGATATTCTCGGTGAAGATTTGGTTGATTTACATAATGTAAAAGATGCCAGCCCCCACTTGATGGAAGAGTACTCCATTCTAATTCTGGGTATTCCTACTTGGGATTTCGGTGAGTTACAGGAAGACTGGGAAGCTATTTGGCCACAGCTAACACAACTTAATCTCAAGGGAAAGATTGTTGCCATGTATGGCATGGGTGATCAATTCGGTTATAGCGAATGGTTCCTCGATGCGCTTGGTATGTTGCATGACCATATTGCGCCATTAGGGGTCAAATTTATTGGTTTTTGGCCTATCGACGGGTTTGAGTTTACCAGCCCAAAACCACTCAGCGCTGATGGTAAACACTTTGTTGGCCTGGCATTGGATGAAGTCAATCAATATGATTTAAGTGAAGAGCGCATCGAACAGTGGTGTGAGCAAATTTTGCTGGAGATGGATGCTCTGCTTTAGTCACATAAACGGGCACTTGGGGTGCCCGTTTTCATTAATGATAATTTAGGTTTATTTCCATAAGCGGAATGAATCTTGTGAGCCGCCTCCGGCTGGTGCCGCATCGATCGCCATCTCTTTAGCTTTAGCTTCAATCTCAGTGGATTCCGTATTTTTTGGCACGGTAAAACGCTGTGGATCTGCCACCTGATACCAATCCAGTCGTCTGGTTAGTAACATGACCGCGGCCAGAATAATAAACAGTAAACTAGCCCCTAATAACAGTGCATTGTCCTCTGATTGCAGCAGGCCAAACAAAACGCCGTACAACAGTAACAAGCCACCCGCAAATAACGCCCCGCGTAACCATCCCCCCAGTACTGCACTCAGATAAACAGCAATCAGCAGGCTACAACTCAAGCTGGCGATAAGATACGCGAGGGTAAAACCAAGATGCTCCGAAAATGCCAGTAACATCAGATAGAACAGCACCAATGCCGCACCGACCAACAGATACTGGATCGGATGCACGCGCAGTGACGTTAAGCTCTCAAATAGGAAGAAGCTAAAGAAAGTCAGGCCGATAAACAGAATGGCATATTTAATTGCCCGTTCGGTTAACTGGTAGTGATCAACGGGTTCAATCAAGCTGGTGGTGAAAGCCGGTAGCTGGTCAAAATTAAAATTCACACTGTCACTGGCGAAGTGAATATTCATGCTGTTAGCCAGCCAGTTGCTGCTCCAATGTGCACGGAAGCCATTTTCATCAACCTTGCGCTGCAGGGGTAAAAACTCACCGACAAAATTAGGATGCGGCCAGTTGCTTTGTAAAGTCAGTTCGCTGCTTCGCCCTACCGGGATGACGGATAGACTATTGGTGCCCGTCAATGTCAGTTTAAAATCAATATTGAATTTACCCTGCTGAACCTGCGCCAATGTTAGCGGTGCATGGACTCCCTGCCCTGAGCGCCCCAAGAAAGCGCCAGGTTCGAAATTAATTTTTGAGCTTCCCAAGCTTAGGGGCGAAATCTGCTGGATCCCGCGTGAGTCACTCAACGCCAGTACCAGTGATGGTGTGCCAATAATAATTCCTTTACGATCTAAATCATTCAGCGAAGAGGATTCAAATTGCCCGTGGAAGTAGAGTTCTCCTTGATATACCTGAGCTTTATAAATACCCAATTGGCGAACTTCAACATTAGGTGCGCCAGTTATCGTCATAACCTCAGGCAGTAAGTAGCGATGGCGGCTGACCCGCTGCCCCTGTTTCTTGCCATCCACTTCAGTTTCAACCCATTCGCTGTATGGCACCACAATTAACGGGCCAAGGATCTTTTGTGCACGACTGGTACTGTCGCTCACTTTATCGATCACACTCTCCCGGTAACCACTGCGTTCATTAATAACATTCAACAACATTTCTTTTGGAATCATCATCAAAAGAATTAATCCTAGCAGCGTGGCTATTTTCCAAAACAGTACGGATTTGAACATGATTTTCACTCCTTTTAAGGTCAGGAGAGCAGCTTAAGAGAGTGAAGTGAAAGGAGAATGAGGTTATGTGAAGTGAAAGTGAAGTCGGTGGATCAGGTAATATCTAACGGCAGTGTCAAACAAGCGCGAACCCCATGCGGCGGGCGGTTTTCAAGGGAAATATTCCCTTGGTGAATAGCCGCGACCTCACGCACAAAATTCAGCCCCAAACCGGTACTTTTTGGGCTATTGGCGCGCGGTAATGAATAAAAACGGTCAAAAATCTTCTCTTGCGCATAATCAGGAATGCCACTGCCATTGTCTGCAACTGTTATTTGATACTTATCAGCTTGCCGCTGACCACTCACCGTCACCTCGCCATCAGCGGCTGTGAAATCCAGTGCATTATCAATCAGATTGGTCAGCGCCTGGCTAAGTAATAACCCATCGCCGGTTAATACTGCGCTATCGGCACAAATTAGCTGTAAATGGACTCCCCGGCTGGCAGCTTGAGCTTCTTTGGCGCTAATGGCTTGTTTCACTATGCTGCTTATCTCTAGGGGAGAAAGCTGCAAATCAACCCGGCTCTCTAGCCGAGCCTGTATTAGCATTTTATCCACCAACTGTTTGATGCGCGCACTTTGCTGTTCAATATTCAGCAGAAAACGCTGGGCTGTAGCCGGTGGTGGGGATTCTCGTAATAGCTCCGCCGCGCCGGTAATGGCCGCCAACGGGCTTTTTAATTCGTGGGTCAGGGTGTGAACATATTGCTCAATGTAAGCTTTGCCGTCTAATTTAAGGCGCATGCTTTCCAATGCACGGGCCAAATCATTCAATTCGCTGCTCCCCATGGCTGGCAATGCCACAACCTGCCCTTCAGAGACTCGTTCGGCATAATCGACCAGCTTGCCGATAGCCCGGTTAATCCACCACACAAATCCTAAACCGATCAGCAGGGCTATTCCCAGTAACACCCCACCCGCCAACAAGATTTTACGTTCACTGCGTTTTATTACCGGTGCCATCGAAATATTGGGTTTACCGACACTGAGCACGCCAATAATTCTATTCTCCACCATAACCGGAGCTGCCACATACATAACAGAGCTTTGCTCATCATGGGGATCTGTGCGGCTACTGCGAGCACCATACTCACCCCGCAGGGTCAGCCACACGTCATTCCAACGTGAATAATCCTGCCCCACCGCTTTGCCCGATGAATCAAAAATCACTCGCCCATCAGCATCGGTTAGATAAACACGATATTCATTGCGATCCTTGCGGATACCTTCAATATTCGCGCCGATGGGCCGCAGATTCAGTGATGCAAAGGCTTGAGCTAACTGACCGCCCGCTACCTTATCTTGCAACATATCTTGGCGAGCAAACTGGGCCAGCAAAGTGGCCGTATCAACCAGCGTACCCTCAGTGGCGCGCCGCACTCCGGGCTTTACCTCTTGCACGAAAATACGAATGACAAAGTAACCCGCGATGGCGACTATCAGAAAATAACCCAGCAATAAGCGCACGCCTATTTTCATCTATTGTTGCTCATATTCGGTATGTCAGGCTGTAGCCCAGCCCGCGATGTGTGCGGATGGGAGACTCTTCATCAAAGGTAGTGCGCAGTTTTGAGCGCAGAGTTTTGATGTGAGTATCAACTGTGCGGTCTTGGCTCTCTTCCGCCTGCGCCCAGACAATATCCATTAGCTGCTGACGTGAGAATACGCGCTCCGGTGCCAGTAATAAGGTTTTCAACAGTAGATATTCATAGCGGGTTAGCCATAAAACCTGCTGATGATAAGTGACTCGCGCCCCGGCTTCATCGAGAGTGAAATGACCAAATTGATGTAAAGCAGTAGATGCCGCCACGGTTTGTGATTTTTGTAAGCGGCGTAATACTGTGCGCACTCTGGCACTCACTTCACGTGGAGAGAAAGGCTTTGCAATATAGTCGTCAGCGCCAATTTCCAGACCGATAATTCGGTCCAGCTCTTCGCTGCGGGCAGTCAAAAAGACCACCGGCAACTCTGGAACCTGCGCCAATAAGCGGCGGCACAGATCAAAACCATTGATGTCTGGCAAGCCCACATCCACTATTGCCAAAGCTGGCGGGCCATTGGCCAGCGCGGCAAGAGCAGGTTCCCCCCGGTCAAACCACCGGAGGGTAAAACCTTCGCTTTCTAAGGTATAAATCAGCGTGTCGGCGATGCTCGGCTCATCTTCTACTAACCAGATTAAGGGCTTCATTAACTGCCCTCCTCATCAGAGCCAAAGGCATGACGCAGCAGCACACACAGTTGCCGCCACTCTTCTTCCGACATACTGTCAGCCGCCAGCCATAAACGTTTGCGGGCCGAGCGACTCCCCGTCTGTTGCAAACTTAATAATGCGCCATAACGGGTAATCCATGGCTGTTTAATGACAATCCATTCATGCCTTTTCCATAGCACCACATTGCCGGGTTTCAGCCGGATCTCGCCCTGACAGGACGTAATATTTTTCTGGCTGCGGATACACTCAAACACCACCAACGTCAGTAATACCAACCAAAGTGCGGTATAGCCCTGAGGCCAAGGCGCGACTAATGTCAGTATGACTAAGACGCCATGCGCCAATAAAGAGAAGAGTTGAGTGTGCCAGGATACCCGCAGGTCACATCGCCACTGGGCCACGGGCTTTATTTCGTGCTTGAATCAATTTGACCATTTGACGCAGCTCGCTATCCTGCGGCTCCCCGTGATTCATCAACCAATTAAATAAGTCTGGGTCATCGCACTCAAGTAAACGGATAAATGCCTGCTTCTCATTGTCACTCAAACCATCATATTCATATTCGAAAAATGGCATGATAGAGATATCCAGTTCCCGCATACCCCGACGGCACGCCCAGTGAATACGGGCTTTATTATCGATTTCCATGTCCTGATTGACTCCTCAATGAAGGATATTGTCCGAACCCGGCAGCCGCCCAATTCGGTGTATAAGACTATTGTACCTCAGATAATGGCGAATTTAGATATTGGGATAATAATGGTAAATCGGTGGAATAACTGCTTGCAAAGCTACCCGGCTATTTTACCATTGAGGCATCAGTCACAGCACCTTTTTGATATGCAGGTAAACCATGGCCTATAACACTCCATTTGCTGCTCGACCACTGCTCGCCTCTTCCGAGCTGCCATTAACCTTGATTTCACTTGATGACTGGGCGCTGGTCACGTTAACCGGCGCTGACCGGGTCAAGTATCTGCAAGGGCAAGTCACGGCGGATATTGATGCCCTGCCCACTGATCAACATGTGCTTTGTGCTCATTGCGATGCCAAAGGCAAGATGTGGAGCAACCTGCGGTTATTTTATCGTGGGGAAGGTTTGGCATATATCGAGCGCCGTAGTGTGCTTGATAACCAATTGAGCGAACTAAAGAAATATGCGGTGTTTTCTAAAGTGGCGATTGCCGCGCAGCCTGATGCGGTTTTGTTAGGTGTGGCGGGTGCTCAGGCACAAGCCGCATTAGCGCAAATCTTCAGCGAATTACCCAATGCCGAACATCCGGTCATACAGCAGGGCAATAGTACGTTGCTGCATCTATCATTGCCAGCCGAGCGGTTCCTGTTGGTGACAGACAGTGAGCAAGCACAACAAATAGTGGAAAAACTGGCTGACAGCGCACAGCTGAACAATAGCAAACAGTGGCTGGCTCTGGATATCGAAGCCGGCTTCCCCATTATTGATACCGATACCAGTGCGCAATTTATTCCGCAAGCAACAAACATTCAGGCGTTGAATGGCATCAGTTTCAGCAAAGGCTGTTATACCGGGCAGGAGATGGTCGCCAGAGCAAAATTCCGTGGTGCCAATAAGCGCGCGCTCTATTGGTTAGCGGGTAATGCTAACCGTGTACCGGCAGCGGGCGAAGATTTAGAGTGGCAATTAGGTGAGAATTGGCGTCGCACCGGTACTGTACTGGCTGCTATTCAGCTCAGTAATGGTACGGTGTGGGTTCAAGCGGTATTGAATAACGATCTGGCATCAGACAGTGTGCTGCGAGTGCGCGATGATGTAGAAAGTGTGCTCAGTATTCAGCCACTGCCTTATTCGCTGGTGGAAGATAAGTAATCGTTGGATTAAACACCAAGAGGCTGATTATTCGGCCTCCGAATACCCCCCCCTGTGACTTCAAGCATCAAAGTATAGCCAAAGTCATTGAAGTCACAGGTAGGCAGCCAGTGAACTTATCCCGATGAGCTTACTCAAGTAAGTGATTCGGGTAAGTGAGCGCAGCTAACACCCCTGTGAATTCAAGCATCAAACTATAGCCAAAGTCATTGGAGTCACAGGTAGGCAGCCAGTGAACTTATCCCGATGAGCTTACTCAAGTAAGTGATTCGGGTAAGTGAGCGCAGCTAACACCCCTGTGAATTCAAGCATCAAACTATAGCCAAAGTCATTGGAGTCACAGGTAGGCAGCCAGCGAACTTATCCCGATGAGCTTACTCAAGTAAGTGATTCGGGTAAGTGAGCGCAGCTAACACCCCTGTGAATTCAAGCATCAAACTATAGCCAAAGTCATTGGAGTCACAGGTAGGCAGCCAGCGAACTTATCCCGATGAGCTTACTCAAGTAAGTGATTCGGGTAAGTGAGCGCAGCTAACACCCCTGTGAATTCAAGGACGAAGGCTATTTCAGACATACAGATAAATCGCCATAAAATGGCAAACACTCCCGCCCAGGACAAAACCATGCCAAATAGCATGACCAAAGCGAATACGTTTAGAAGCATAGAAAATCACCCCTAGCGTATAGAGCAAACCGCCTATCGCCAGTAGAGCCAACCCGCCAATTTCAAGTTTGACTGCCAACTGATAGATCACAATTAGGGATAACCAGCCCATCGTCAGGTAAGTCACCAACGAGAGCACTTCAAAACGGTGAGCGAAAGCCAGTTTAAATATCACCCCAACCAGCGCTAGCCCCCAGATCACCGCCATCAAACCTCGTGCCAAGGGGGAGTCTAAGCCCACCAAGAGAAAAGGCGTATAGGTGCCAGCGATCAGAATATAAATGGCGCAATGGTCAAACTTTTGTAGCCAGAGTTTCGCCTTGCGGTGTGGAATAGCGTGATACAAGGTTGATGCCAGAAACAGCAAAATGATACTGCCGCCATACAGGCTATAGCTGGTCAGCGCCTTGGTATCAGCCCCGCTATCGACTGCCTGTACCAAGAGCAAAACCAAGCCAATAATGCCAAAGACCACGCCAATACCGTGGCTGATGCTATTGGCGATTTCCTCTGCCCATGGATAAGCCGGCGTGGTGGCAACTGCACAAGTGACCGGAGCCGTCGGTGTTACTGATTTATTCTTCAATACTGATTATCCTGAATATTAATAGTTATCTCATCCACTGAGCACAATGACTGCACAAAAATGCCGCACTCAGGTTAACTGAGAATGATTCCAGTGTACACGTGTAAGCTTAAATATTCTGTCAGCACATGTAACCCGTTATATATTGGGCTCCGTGATTTAGGTAAGTTAGCGCAGCGAATACCGCTTCAACATCAATAACAACCAAGAATAATGAGGTTTGCTATGTCATCAGTTCTGGATTTTGGCCCACTGACAGAGACTATCCAGTTTCTGATGGAAATCGATAAGCTGAAAGATATACAGCGACGAACCAAAGTGATTGCCAGTCTGCGACAAGAAAATTCGGCCGAGCACAGTTGGCATTTTGCGGTGGCAGCCATGAGTCTGGCACCCTATGCAGGCCCGGATGTCGATATCAATCGCGTGATTAAAATGGCGCTACTGCACGATATTGTGGAAATCGATGCTGGTGATGTCATTGTTTATGATCTGGTGGCCAGAGCCGCTATTCATGAACAAGAAGTGGCTGCCGCCAAACGCTTATTTGGCCTGTTGCCGCCAGAGTTAGGCAGACAATTTACGCAGCTGTGGGATGAGTATGAAGCCGAAGAAACTGCCGATGCCCGCTTTGCTACTGTGCTGGACCGCATTTTACCCATGCTGATTAACCTGCATACCGAGGGGCAAAGTTGGATAGAGAATGGTATTCAGCTGCAACAAGTCCTTGATCGCAACCAGTTAGTGGCAGAATGCTACCCTGAAATTTGGCAGCATTTATTGCCTCAGTTACAAGCGGCGCAGCGGAAAGGCTGGCTGAAGTAGCAAAATATTGCTGCTGTTTATTTCCCGCCAGCCATGTCCAGCACACTGCCGGTAACATAAGAAGCATTGTCTGATAGCAACCAGACAATAGCTTCTGCCACCACTGGCGTGTATGTCGGTATAGATTAAGCCCGGCCGAACGCCATTGACTCTGATACCTTGAGCCGCCACTTCTAACGATAAGCCGGTGGTCAATGTATCAATCGCGCCTTTGGACGCGGCATAATCCAGATATTCGCCGGGAGCCCCCAACCGCGCAGCAGCAGAAGAGACATTAACAATCGCGCCGCCATTGCCACCGTGGCGCAATGCCATACGTTTGACCGCCTCGCGGCTGCATAAAAAATAGCCGGTCACGTTCGTGGTCAGCACCCGATTAATGCGCTCAGCCGTCAACCCTTCGATAGTGGATTGCGTGAATAAAATTCCTGCATTATTGACCAGTGCCGTGATTGGCCCCAACTGAGATTCCAGCTTTTCAAATAGTGCGATAACCTGAGACTCATCGGCGATATCCGCTTGTAATGCCACCGCCAAGCCGCCCGCTGCCGCGATTTCTGCCACCACCTGTCGGGCAGCCTGCTCATCATTAATATAATTTACGGCTACCCGATAACCGTGTTTTGCCAGCAGTAATGCTGTGGCGCGGCCAATTCCCCGGCTGCCTCCTGTCACTAGCGCGACTTTTTTATGCATATCCTTGCTCCTGATTCAGTCGTGAGTCTGTTTGCAAATTTGAAGAGTAAGAGTAGTCATTGATAACGGGAATACCAATAAAACAAAAGGGCCGCTTGCGCGACCCTCCAGATAACAAAGTAGGGAAATGTACCGCACGGCATAAGCCGTCAGAGCGGCGAACAGTGCAGCCCCCACTAGCCACCAAACTATTCGTAATCAGCCATCGGCACACATGAGCAGAATAAATTACGGTCGCCGTACACATCATCCAGACGTTTCACGCTCGGCCAATATTTATTCTCCATCACCCCGGCAACTGGGAATACTGCCAGCTCGCGGCTGTAAGGATGCTGCCAATCACCCACCAACTCAGCTTGAGTATGGGGCGCATTGACCAATGGGTTATCGTCCAGCGGCCATTCGCCTCGTGCTACTTTTTCGATTTCAGCGCGGATAGCCAGCATCGCGTCGATAAAGCGATCCAACTCAACTTTGCTTTCAGATTCAGTCGGTTCGACCATCAAGGTGCCCGCAACCGGGAAGGACATGGTCGGCGCATGGAAACCGAAATCAATTAAGCGCTTGGCGATATCCATTTCGCTGATACCTGTCGCTTCTTTCAGTGGGCGAATATCCAGAATACATTCATGCGCCACACGGCCATCGTGCCCGGTATACAGCACCGGATAAGCCGCTTTTAGGCGAGTAGCAATGTAGTTGGCATTCAAAATAGCCACCTGACTGGCACGTTTTAGGCCATCGGCTCCCATCATGCGGATATACATCCAGCTGATTGGCAAGATTGACGCACTACCAAAAGGTGCCGCAGAAACCGCGCCTTGTTGGGTGGTCATGCCATCAATCTGCGCCACACTGTGACCAGGAACAAAAGGTGCCAAATGCGCTTTAACCCCAATTGGCCCCATGCCTGGGCCGCCACCGCCGTGTGGGATACAGAAAGTTTTATGCAAGTTAAGGTGTGAAACGTCTGCGCCAATATAGCCCGGAGTGGTAATCCCCACCTGTGCGTTCATGTTCGCGCCATCAAGGTAAACCTGACCGCCAAACTGATGGACGATCTGGCAAACTTCACGGATAGTTTCTTCGTACACACCATGGGTTGACGGGTAAGTCACCATAATACAAGACAGCTCGTCACCCGCTTCGCCTGCTTTTTGGCGTAAATCGTGCAAATCGATATTGCCTTGTTTATCACAAGCCACCACCACTACCGACATACCGGCCATCTGGGCAGACGCCGGGTTAGTGCCGTGGGCTGAACTTGGGATTAAGCAAATATGGCGGTTCGCCTGATTGCGGCTCTCATGGTAACGGCGGATAGCCAGCAAACCGGCATACTCACCTTGCGCACCTGAGTTTGGCTGCATGCAGACGGCATCATAACCGGTCAGTTGCACCAACCACTGAGACAGCTGACCAATCATCTGCTGATAACCGGCAGCCTGCTCCGGCGGGCAGAATGGGTGCAATTCAGCAAATTCTGGCCACGTGATTGGGATCATCTCAGCGGCAGCATTTAGCTTCATGGTGCAAGAGCCCAACGGGATCATCGCCTGATTCAGTGCTAAATCTTTGCGCTCTAAACGATGCATATAACGCATCATTTCGGTTTCGCTGTGGTAACGGTTAAATACCGGATGAGTCAGAATCGGGTCTTGGCGCAGCATCGCTGGCTGAATGGACTGGCTATTTTGGCTCACTTTGGCATCAAGCTGGTCAATATCCAAACGGTGGTTATCACCGGCTAATAGGGCAAACAGCGTCTGGATATCTTCACGCGAAGTGGTTTCATCCAGTGTGATCCCTACTGCGCCGTGAATGTCGGTGCGCAGGTTAATCCCGAAGCTTAATGCACGAGCTAGCACCGCCGCTTTATCTTTAACATCAACAGTTAAAGTATCGAACCAGTGCTGGAAACGCAGGGTAAGACCGGCTTGCTGTAAGCCAGCAGCCAGAATATCCGTCATGCGATGAATGCGGCCAGCGATACGCTGCAAGCCCTGTGGGCCGTGATAAACCGCATACAAGCTGGCGATATTGGCTAGCAGCACCTGCGAAGTACAAATATTGGAGTTGGCTTTTTCGCGGCGAATATGTTGCTCACGAGTTTGCATCGCCATGCGCAGCGCGGTATTACCCGCAGCATCGCGAGATACCCCGATAATCCGGCCCGGCATCGAACGTTTAAATTCATCGCGACAAGCAAAGAAGGCCGCATGTGGGCCACCGTAACCCATAGGTACACCAAAGCGTTGAGCAGAACCAAATACTACATCAGCGCCCTGTTTGCCCGGCGCAGTCAATAGCACCAAGGCCATGATATCGGCGGCAACACTGGTAATAATTTTGCGTTTTTTCAGCTCAGACAACAGCGCTGAATAGTCATGCAGTTCGCCCGTGGTGCCCACTTGTTGTAGCAGCACACCGAACACGCCTTCCAGCTCTAGCACTTTTTCGGCGCTATCAACAATCACTTCAAAACCAAAGGTTTCCGCGCGGGTACGTACCACATCCAGTGTTTGTGGATGCACGTCATCGGCAACGAAGAAACGATTCGCATCTTTTAGTTTACTGGCGCGCTTAGCCAGCGCCATGGATTCTGCCGCCGCCGTGGCTTCATCCAGCAAAGAAGCGGATGCCAAATCTAGCCCGGTGAGATCTTGAGTCAATTGCTGAAAGTTCAGCAGAGCCTCAAGGCGGCCTTGAGAAACTTCAGGCTGATATGGGGTATAAGCGGTGTACCAACCGGGGTTTTCCAACATATTGCGCAGGATAACCGGTGGCGTCAGTACTGGGCTGTAGCCCATACCAATATAAGATTTATAGCGCTGATTCTGGCTGGCAATCCCTTTAAGTTCCGCTAACGCCTGATGTTCAGTGGCAGCATCACCCACTGGCGGCGGGCTGGGCAATTGGATATCTGCCGGAACAATCTGCTGGATTAATGTACTTAACGAGCTGGCGCCAACGGCGGCCAACATCTGTTGCTGTTGTTCAGCTGAAGAGCCGATATGGCGCTGAATAAAAGCATCGTTATGTTCAAGCTGGCTGAGATTCTGAGTCATTTGCTACAAATTCCTGAATAGAGCATGGGACGGGAAGCTGGACTGATTTCATAGGGCGTAATTTTACAGGCTATTTGGACACGGACAGCGCGCCAGAACCGGACCTACACATGAGCTTATAAATCATGAGTAGGTCAGGATTACTCGCTCCGCTCACCAATGCGGGCCGCCTTGATAGGCGTTCAAAAGCATTTGCGCTTTTGTCTGAGCACTGCCCTGCGTCAAAATGGCAAATAAAATAGCCCTAACTTCATTTACTCTTCGATAGATGCTAAATAAGCCTCGGCATCTAACAGATTTGCCAGCTCGCCTTCATCAGAGGCTTTAATGCTGAACAACCAGCCGTCAGTATAAGGTGCGCTGTTCACCAACTCTGGTGAGCTTTCCAGTTCAGTATTCACGGCGATAATTTCGCCGCTGATCGGTGCATAAATGTCAGAAGCCGCTTTTACTGACTCGGCAACCGCGCAATCGCTACCCGCAGAAACTTCGCTACCGACTTCAGGCAAATCAACAAACACCATGTCGCCCAATAATTCTTGCGCATGTTCAGTGATCCCGACGCTATAGACGCCATCACCATCGGCACGAACCCACTCATGAGATGACGCATATTTTAATTCTGCTGGTACATTGCTCATTGCTGCTCCTTAAAAGCGTAGAGCCAAAAAGTGAGGCTCGTATAATTCGGAATAATGACAAATAAATTTACAGCGCGACCGGCTTACCCGCCCGCACAAAACCCGGTTTTGTGACCCGCACCGGCATTTCGCGGTTACGGATTTGTACCACAGCATTTTCACCTATCCCTGCGGGGACACGAGCCAATGCAATACTGAAACCCAATGTTGGCGAGAAAGAACCGCTGGTTATCACGCCCACATGTTGATTGCCCGAAGCATCAGAAAAATGCACTGGCAACTCATTACGTAATACGCCCTTTTCCGTCATGATCAAGCCAACCAGTTGCTCGGTGCCCTTGGCACGTTGCTGTTCCAGTGCTTCACGGCCGATAAACTGACGATCTTCTGGCAACCAAGCCACTGTCCAGCCCATGTTGGCCGCAAGAGGAGAAATGCTTTCATCCATTTCCTGACCGTAGAGGTTCATACCGGCTTCCAGACGCAAAGTGTCACGCGCGCCAAGGCCTGCGGGTTTCACTCCGGCAGCCAACAGTTGCTGCCAAAACTCAACCACACGCTCTTTAGGTAAGGCGATTTCGTAGCCTGCTTCACCGGTATAGCCGGTGGTGGCAATAAACAAATCATCAGCTTGAATACCAAAGAATGGTTTCATGCCTGCAATGGCTTGTTGCTGCTCAGGGGTTAGCAAAGTAGCCACTTTCTTTTGTGCTTCTGGGCCTTGCACTGCAACCAGTGCCAGATCGTCACGCACCGTGACTTCAACCTGATAAGGTTCAGCATGCTGAATTATCCAGTCCAAGTCTTTATCTCGGGTGGCGGAGTTAACCACTAAGCGGAAATAATCTTCACGCAGGAAATAAACAATCAAATCGTCGATAACACCGCCGGAGGCATTCAGCATCCCGGTGTAAAGGGCTTTGCCCGGTTGGGTCAGTTTGGCGACATCATTGGCCAATAGGTAGCGCAGGAATTCACGGGTACGGGTACCCTGTAGATCGACAATGGTCATATGCGAGACATCGAACATACCGGCATCGGTGCGTACGACATGGTGTTCGTCGATTTGGGAACCATAATGCAATGGCATCATCCAGCCATGAAAATCTACCATGCGCGCGCCGCACGCCACGTGCTGCTCATACAGTGGGGTCTGCTTAGCCATCTCTTACCTCAAACAGTTTCATGTAATGAGTGTCTGATACTTTAACTCACCATAAACAGGCATATACCCTAGATAATTCGGGTTGCAGGAAAGCGGCAACTAAGTGAATCCCAGGAGCTTACATCAGTAAGAGACTGGGGCGAACGAAGGCAGCCAACGCACATGCAACGTGAAGTATGACGGGTCTACGCAAACGATACCTTTTACCCAACGTTATCACCGAATTCATCAGGTAACCATAAGCTAAAATAGGCAATAGCATGCTTTAAGACGACAAAAGGCAGGGGTATTGTGCAGAGTTTTTCACTGTAAAACTGCGCACGAAGGCACATAATTAACAATTTAACAGTAAAAACAGCGATATTATATAACTAAATAACCAAAACCCTGTCGGATTCAACTTTTCAGGTTTTGGTTATCCGTGAAAAAAACTAATGCGAAAACTGTGCTGAAATTAGATTATTTCAACTGAGAAGAGATTTAGTGAGCCACAAGATTACTCATCTAGCCAATCGGGTAAATCATTTAACCCCATCGCCTGCCGCACTAACTGCGGCTTCACTCCCGGCAAGTTATCGGCCAGTGTTAACCCAATATCACGCAACAACTTTTTAGCGGGATTACTGCCGGCAAACAGGTCGCGGAACCCCTGCATACTGGCAAGCATCACTGCGGCACTGTGCTTACGCCGGCGTTCATAACGGCGCAGATAGAGATGCTGGCCGATATCTTTCCCCTGACGCTGTAAACGTCGGAGCTCAGTAACTAGCTCGGCGGCATCCATAAAGCCCAGATTGGCCCCCTGCCCGGCCAATGGATGGACAGTATGAGCGGCATCCCCCACCAGAGCCAACCGATGGGCCGCAAAGCTGCGCGCATAGCGCCCGGTCAGCGGGAAGGTTTGCCGCGCACTTTCGAGCTGACATTGCCCCAGCCGCATATCAAAGGCCATACCTAACTCGCGGTTAAATTGCTCTGCTGGCAGCGCAACTAACTCAGCTGCACGTTCCGGGGAGACGGACCAGACTATCGAACTGAGATGAGGGTCACTAAATGGTAGGAAAGCCAGAATACCATCACCGTGAAATACTTGGCGCGCCGTGGCCTGATGGGCTTCTTCGGTGCGAATCGTCGCCACCAGAGCATGATGGGCATAATCCCAAAATGTCAGTGGAATATCGGCATGTTGACGTAACCAAGAGTTAGCGCCATCGGCTCCAACCACCAGCTTCGCACTGAGCATACGATCATCGGTTAAGGTGATAAAAGCTTCGCTTTCGCCCCAAGCCACTTGTTTGAGGCTGGCCGGTGCCAACAGGGTCACATCCGCCAGTTGGCTGGCTCGCTGCCATAATGCTTGCTGAATGACTTGATTTTCAATGATATGCCCGAGATGGCTGAAACCGTATTCATCAGCATGGAACGCAATTTTGCCAAAGCTGTCTTGATCCCAAACTTCCATACCGCTATAGGGACTGGCGCGCAGTGCCAAGATGCTCTCCCACACGCCAATTTTTTGCAGTAAGCGCTCACTGGCGGCATTAATCGCCGAGACTCGCAATGCCAATTCACCGGTTAGCGGGGCTGGTAGCGGCTCTTGAGCGGGTTGATGCTCCAGAATGGCAATACGCAGACCACTACTTTGTAAGCCGCAAGCCAGTGCGAGGCCGACCATTCCGCCGCCAACTATAGCTATGTCATATGATTGCATTCAAATACATTCCCATAATAAATACTAACTTTGTCTACCCACTAGATTTCAGGATGCAGGAAGGCAGTAAACGAGTGAGTCCCGATGAGCTTACACCAGTAAGTGATTCGGAAGGCCGAGAGCAGCCAACACACCTGCAACTTGAAAGATGAAGGGTAGACAAAGTTAGCGCTTAACCCAGCCCAGCGTCCGTCGTGCAAAAGCATCACGAATGGTAGGGATACACTCCATTGACATCAGCGCAAGGTTGCGCCCAACCACCAGTGGCCCATAGCGATTGGCGAACAAGTGAATTAACCCATCGGTTACCCCGATAGTGGCCTGTTGATCTTGCTGTCGCCGCTGTTGATACTGGCTGAGCACCTCATAGTCACCGGGATCTTTGCCTGCTTGTGCAATGGTTTCAGCCAGTGACATAACATCGCGCAGTCCAAGATTAAACCCCTGACCGGCGATCGGATGCAGGGTTTGGGCCGCATTACCCACCAGAGCCAAGCGGTGACTAACATGACGTGAGGCAGTCAGTAATTGCAATGGGTAGCTATGGCGCTTGCCCGCATGCAGGATTTTCCCCAGACGCCAGCCAAAAGCCCGCTGTAACTCTGCTATAAAACGGGCATCATCCCAACTATCAACCTGCTGTTTATCTTCTTTGGCATGACACCAGACCAGCGAACTGCGCCCTTGTGACATTGGCAGCAACGCCAATGGCCCATTACGAGTAAAACGCTCAAAAGCTCGGCCATTGGGGAGTTCAGAGGTGGTGACATTGGCAATCACCGCTATCTGTTGATAATCCTGCTGTTGCCACTGAATATTGCACGCCTGAGCTAAGGCAGAATGAGACCCATCCGCCGCCACCAACAATTTGGCGCTCAGTTGTTGGCCATTATCCAGTGTCACCGTGGTTGACTCCGCAGTACGAACCACTTCAACCACTTTGGCCGGGCAATGCAGAGTCACACCTGGCGCTTGCTGTAACAAAGCGAATAGCCGTTTTCCGGCATCAAACAACTCAATCACCTGCCCCAGTGCCGGAACGCGATAATCTTGCGCCTGTAAATTCACAAAACCGGAATGACCGCTGTCACTGACGTGAACATGTTTAATGGCGGTCGCGCAATCTGCCAGCGCCGACCAGATACCAATGCTATCGAGCTGCTGGCATGTCCCTTGCGCCAGTGCGATGGCTCTGGCATCAAAGCCCGGATGCTGCCGGTTATCCGGCTGTTGGGCTTCAACCAGTGCCACCGGTACCGCCCCTTTTGAAAGGGATGAAATAGCCAGCGCTAATGTCGCGCCAGCCATACCGCCACCGACAATTATCACGCTCATCAGTTATCTCGCCGCCGCCATAAGTGCTTCAATAGCATCGGGATCTTTCACCACACTGGCAGTCAGATTTTCGTTACCGTCGGCGGTAATCACGATATCATCTTCAATACGGATGCCAATGCCGCGATATTGTGGCGGAACATCGGCATCCGGCGCGATATACAGGCCAGGTTCAATGGTCAGCACCATACCGGGTTCAAGAATACGCCCGCGATCGCTGTTGGTATAATCGCCAACATCATGTACATCCAGCCCCAACCAGTGACTCAAGCCATGCATAAAGAATGGCCGATGCGCCTGATCAGTCACTAGCTGTTCAACATCACCTTTCAGGATGCCCAAGTTAACCAAGCCGGTAATCATAATGCGCACCACCTGCGCCGTAACTTCGCGGATGCTGGTCCCCGGCCGGTACAATTCGAGTGATTTATTGATAGATGCCAGTACAATGTCGTAAATCTCGCGCTGTGCTGGGGTGAACTTGCCGTTAACCGGGAAAGTGCGCGTGATATCACCGGCATAGCCTTGATATTCACAGCCCGCATCAATCAACACCAAATCGCCGTCGCGCAGTCCACACTCATTTTCGGTGTAATGCAAAATACAGCCGTTTTCGCCGCCACCGACTATCGTGTTATACGCCGGATAGCGCGCACCATGGCGAGTGAATTCATGCAGAATCTCCCCCTCCAGTTGGTACTCGAACATACCCGGGCGGCATCTTTCCATCGCGCGGGTGTGGGCCATCGCACTGATTTCACCGGCGCGGCGCATCACCGCGATTTCTTCTTCTGACTTAAACAAACGCATCTCATGCAGCCATGGCCGCCAGTCAGTTAACGTTGCGGGTGCACGCAGATTTTTACGAAAACCGTTACGTAATCTTTCCAGTGCGGCGAACACAATTTTATCAGCATAATCATACTGGCCCTGCGCGTGATAAATCACATCAAGGCGATTAAGCAGCAAATAGAGTTGTTCGTCGATTTCGTCAAAAGGTAAGGCGCGATCGACCCCCAATTTAGCGGGAGCAGCCTCTTGCCCTAAGCGGCGACCAAACCAGATTTCTGCGGTTAAATCCCGCACCCGGTTAAACAGCACACTGTGGTTATGAGTCTCATCACTTTTCACCAGAATCAGCACAGCTTCTGGTTCATTGAAGCCGGTCAGATAACTAAAATCGCTATTCTGCCGATAAGGATATTCAGAATCCGCGCTGCGTGTGGCCTCTGGTGCGGCAAAAATAATGGCTGCACTGCCCGGGGCCATCTTCGCCAACAGCGCCTGACGACGGTTCTGGTATTCTTGCTGAGTCATTACACCCTCCTGAAATATCCGGTTTTCATCATTCAAAACATCATACTAGCTCGTTTAGTGTAATGTCGGCTTACGAATCTCTGGGGCTGTCGGCTTCTCTTGAGTAAATTCTATATGGCATAAAATAGCCGCGACACGCACATACTCGATAACTTCTTCCAACGATTGGGCCAGCTCTTCCTGATCTTCATCTTCGTCATATCCTAGCTGAGCGATATTACGCAAATCATCAATGGCTTCACCCACTTCATCTTTCACTTGTGCCAACTTCGGCTGCAACATTCCAAGCCCTAGCAGGAAATGGTTTACCCAGCCCGATAATGCATCAGCACGGTCAAAAACCGTAATCTCTTCCCCTTCAGGGATCAACAACTGGAACATAAAACCTTCGTTTTCCAGTGCTTCTTGTGTTGCTTCATGTAACTGTTGTAACGGCAAATCCAGCGACTGTGAGAAGGCCACACCCTCGTTGGTCAGGTCATGCACCATTGCGCGCCAGCCATTGTCTTTACTGCCACCGCAGAGCATGCCGCTGATCAGGCCATGCATTTCAGCAGGGGTTAATGCCACTGCTTGCTGGTTTAATGCCAGGGCAAGTGATTGGTAAGTTGGTAATGTATTCTCTATAGACATGCGTATTGGTCATCGTTGGCAGGATAAGTTCGTGTTATGCTACCACCAAGAAAGGTCGCTATACCAGAAAACGCAACGCTATATACCCTATAGATTTCAAGATGCAGGAAGGCGGCAAACACAAAAATCCGTATAAACTTACATCAGTAAGTGATTCGGGTGATTGAGAGCGGCCAGCACAGCTGCAATTTGAAAGATGGTGGGGATAAAAGGGGTTGTATCTTGGTATCGAGGTATATATAGTGACGCCCGCTTTGCAGCTACAAGCAATTTGCCTCTGTTTTTCAGGGCTGGCGCGAAATTAGTCAGGAAGGTCGCATGTCTGCACAACCGGTAGATATTCAAATTTTTGGTCGCTCGTTAAGAGTTAATTGTCCGCCAGAACAACAAGATGCGTTGAACATGGCAGCAGAAGATCTTAACCAACGGTTGCAAGATCTGAAAGTTCGCACTAGAGTCACCAATACTGAGCAGTTAGTTTTCATCGCGGCATTGAACGTATGTCACGAATTGGCTCAGGAAAGATTGAAAACCCGTGACTATGCCTCCAATATGGAGCAACGTATACGGATGCTACAACAGACCATTGAACAGGCATTGCTTGAACAGGGTCGCATCTCTGAACGTCAGGATGCACAGTTTGAATAAATCTCTGTTGAGTGATAGATTCAGCAGTGAGTAAAGAATTTCTCTGAGGTGTTTGCCAGCGGGCCAGTCCCCTGAGCCGATATTTAATACCAACAGAATGTAGTGCCTCCGTAACCGGTGCGCATGCTCGGTCCGCCGAGAAGCCTTAAGGTTGCGACGCTGCGTTCACCTTGAACCATGGGTTCAAGGGTTACAGCCTGCGGCGGCATCTCGGAGATCCCTTTCTTATCCTGTAACCGGTATTTTTTGGTTATTGCGTTCGTTTTTGATACAAGCAGTTTTCTTCTTACTTGTCTCAACCTGCATGTTTTCCATACCCTAAATAATTCGAGTTTCAGGAAGGCGGCACGTGAGCGAGTCCCGGTGAGCTTACATGAGTAAGTGATTCGGGTGATTGAACGCAGCCAACGCACATGCAACTTGAAGTATAACGGGTATAAGTCGATGATATGCCTTTGAATCCGCAACTCGCCCTTGAACGGCAAAAAATTCGCAGTGAAATTCGTGAGCGTCGGCGTCTTTTGACTCCCGAGCAACAACAACATTCGGCTCATCTTGCCGCCAAACACATCGCTTCCCATAATAAAATTCAGCAAGCCAATACTGTTGCGGTGTTCCTCTCTTTTGATGGTGAACTGGATACTGGCCCACTTATCGAATTATTGTGGCAGCAGAAAAAGCGGGTTTACCTCCCTGTTCTTCATCCTTTTAGCCCCGGCAATCTGTTATTTCTCAACTATCGCCCTGATAGTCAGCTTGTGCGTAATCGCCTGAAAATCCTTGAGCCTCAATTAGATGTGCGCGACGTTCTGCCCTTAAACCAGCTAGATGTGGTGATAACCCCGCTAGTGGCGTTTGACCACCATGGGCAACGTTTGGGTATGGGTGGAGGATTCTATGACCGTACGCTACAGCATTGGCAGCACGGCGGCCCCTATCCTATTGGTCTGGCCCATGATTGCCAGCGAGTAGCGCATTTACCGAGTGAATATTGGGACGTGCCGCTGCCAGAGATAGTGACGCCGGAAAAAGTCTGGCAGTGGTGAGCGGGAATTTTCAGCATAAAAAAACACCCGGTATTTTATAATCACCGAGTGTTTAGTCATTTCTGAACCGCACAACATAGACATACCCAATATCATTGACGTTGCAGCCAAGCTGCGAACGCCAAAGACGAGAGGTATATTAGTAAAGCAAACGTGCGCGAATCGTCCCTGGAATAGCCTTCATTGCCTGCAAGGCTTTTTCTGCATTTTCTGCATCATCAGTTTCAACGTCGATAACCACATAACCGATTTCAGCACTGGTTTGCAGATACTGTGCGGCGATGTTGACGTTCTGCTCAGCAAAGATTTTGTTGATGCTGGTCAGAATGCCTGGGCGGTTCTCATGAATATGCAACAGGCGGCGGGTATTATCGCCGTGAGCTGGCAGTGAAACCTCTGGGAAGTTAACCGCTGACAGCGTTGAACCGTTGTCAGAATATTTCGCCAGTTTACCGGCCACTTCATCACCGATATTTTCCTGTGCTTCCTGAGTGGAACCACCGATATGCGGAGTCAATAATACATTATCAAACTCGCACAATGGTGAATTGAACGGGTCTTTATTGGTTGCTGGCTCTTCAGGGAAAACATCAATTGCCGCGCCAGCCAAATGATCACTGGCCAATGCATCACACAGCGCAGGGATATCAACCACGGTACCGCGAGAGGCGTTAATCAGCATCGCGCCCGGCTTCATCAGTGCCAACTGCTCAGGGCCAATCATATTTTTAGTCGAGTGATTTTCCGGCACATGCAGGCTAATCACATCACTCATATTCAGTAAGTCTGACAGGTGGCGAACCTGCTGGGCATTCCCTAACGACAGTTTATTCTCGATATCGTAGAAGAATACTTTCATACCAACACTTTCAGCCAGAATACCCAGCTGAGTACCGATATGACCATAGCCAATGATACCCAGTTTCTTGCCACGGGCTTCATAGGAGCCTACCGCCAGCTTATTCCACTCGCCACGATGTGCTTTGGCGTTAGCCGAGGGAATGCCGCGGAACATCAGCAGTAACTCGCCCAGCACCATTTCGGCTACCGAACGGGTATTGGAGAAAGGCGCATTGAATACCGGCACACCGCGTTTGGTGGCCGCTTTTAAATCAACCTGATTGGTACCGATACAGAAACAACCTACTGCAACCAATTTTTCTGCTGCAGCAAAAACTTCTTCGGACAGATGCGTGCGCGATCGAATCCCGACGAAGTGAGCATCACGAATAGATTCTTTCAGTGATTCGGTGTCTAAGGCACCTTTATGATATTCAATATTGCTATAACCGGCCGCACGCAGATTATCAACCGTGCTCTGGTGCACCCCTTCCACTAACAGAAACTTAATTCTGTCTTTCTCCAGTGATACTTTTGCCATGTCCCCGACCCTATTTTCAGACTTCAGATGTGGCTGCCGATATCGAATGAATCCGGTCAGCACCCTGTCAACATAACAAATATTACGCGGGCGGCAATACAAACGATTGCTTGCCTATCAGCATAACAAACAGTGCAAATGTTAATTTATGGAATAAAAAACTGGCTGGAAGAGAGTTAATGGCAGGTTAAGAAAATGAAATGAGTAAATGTGATATATATCACCAAATTTAACCATTTTAAGAAAAGATATTTAAAGGCAAAAATTATCAGGGTGAAGTCAATAAACCACACCCTGAACAAGGTTTAGCCGATTACTTGAGGACCACGGTCTTAACACCTTCGGCGGTACCAATCAGTGCCACATCAGCACCTCGGTTGGCAAATAGCCCAACAGTGACCACTCCAGCGATACCATTAATTTTATTTTCTAACGCGATAGCATCCAAAATCGTCAAATTATGTACATCCAAAATAACGTTGCCGTTATCGGTCAGAACATTTTGGCGATATTCAGGTAGCCCACCCAATTTAACCAGTTCGCGGGCCACATAAGAACGGGCCATTGGGATGACTTCGACCGGCAGCGGGAACTTACCCAATACATCAACTTGCTTGGATGCATCAGCGATACAAATAAACTTACGGGCAATGGCGGCAATAATTTTTTCGCGGGTCAGTGCTGCACCACCGCCTTTAATCATCTGCATCTGACCGTTAATTTCATCGGCACCATCAACATAGATATCCAGTGCATCGACTTCGTTGCAATCAAATACCTGAATACCGTAACTTTTCAGTTTGGCGGTAGAGGCGTCAGAGCTGGAAACCGCCCCTTCAATTTGACCTTTGATAGAGCCAAGAGCATCAATAAAATGCGCTGCGGTTGAGCCGGTGCCAACCCCAACAATAGTGCCAGGTTTGACGTAATCTAATGCTGCCCAGCCCACTGCTTTTTTAAGTTCATCCTGAGTCATGGTAAGTTCGCGCCTTGATATGAAAGAAAACCTGAAGTCATTATAGAGCATATACACCAGAAATCTTCGCAATAAAGCCCACTTACTGGACGGTTAATTTTAGCTGGATCACAGTTATGCCGGTTTATTTGTGGCGGGTACCGAGGTATTCGGGCATAGAAAAATGATCAAAATGTGGCATAGTGCCTTATTAACTTAATATTTGGAGAGATGACTCCGATGAAACGCCCAGACTACCGTACGCTACAAGCGCTGGACGCGGTGATCCGTGAACGCGGTTTTGAACGCGCGGCACAAAAACTCTGTATCACCCAATCGGCAGTATCTCAACGCATTAAGCAGTTAGAGAATCTGTTCGGTCAGCCACTACTGGTGCGCACAGTGCCACCGCGCCCGACGGAACAAGGCCAGAAACTGCTCGCTTTATTGCATCAGGTTGAACTGCTGGAAGAAGAGTGGCTTGGTAATGACAGTGGCGGCGATACTCCGCTATTGCTGTCATTGGCGGTCAACGCCGACAGTTTGGCAACCTGGCTGCTTCCGGCATTGAAACCGGTGCTGGCAGACTCTCCGATTCGGCTCAATCTGCAAGTTGAAGATGAAACCCGAACCCAAGAGCGGCTACGTCGTGGCGAAGTCGTGGGCGCAGTTAGTATCCAACCTCAGCCCCTGCCGAGCTGTTTGGTCGATCAACTGGGCGCGCTGGATTATCTGTTTGTTGCATCCAAACCCTTTGCTGAGCGGTATTTCCCCAACGGCGTCACGCGCTCGGCACTGCTGAAAGCACCAGCGGTCGCTTTTGACCATCTGGATGATATGCATCAGGCGTTTTTACAGCAGAATTTCGATTTATCGCCGGGCAGTGTGCCCTGCCATATTGTTAACTCGTCGGAAGCCTTTGTGCAGTTGGCAAGGCAAGGCACCACCTGCTGTATGATCCCGCATCTGCAAATCGAAAAAGAGCTGGCATCCGGGGAACTGATTAATTTGACGCCGGGGCTATTGCAGCGGCGCATGCTGTTCTGGCACCGATTCGCGCCGGAAAGCCGGACAATGAGAAAAGTCACTGACGCCCTCTTATCTTACGGGCGTCAGGTTTTACGACAAGACTAGCTTATTTAGCGGCGGCTGGAGCACTGGCGCTGGTTTGTAGCTCAAACACCACATCAACCTGATCATCAAAATGGATGGTCTGCTGTTCGTAAGTTTGAGCGGCATCCGTTGCCGGTGCAGCTTCGGCACTCTTAAACATCCGCGCTACCGGCATTGGCTGGTAGTTAGCTACATGATAACGAATGCTGTACACCGGCCCCAGCTTGACCTTAAATCCTTCAGCCAAAGAGCCCGCTTGGCTAATCGCATTCTCGATAGCTTTTTTACGTGCTTGCTCACGGTAAGTCTCTGGATTAGCAACACCAAGCTCTACGGCTCGAATCTCATTAAGACCCGATTTTAGTGCCCCATCCAGTAACTCATTCAATTTATCAAGCTGGCGCAGTGTTACCTGAACCTGACGCACCGCACGGTAGCCTTTCAATACCGCTTCACCGGTTTTCTGGTAATCGTATTCAGGCTGGGTACGGATATTGGCAGCATTGATATCTTTCTTATCAATGCCACTTTTACGCAGGAAATCAAAATATTGCGCCACGCGGGTATCCGCCTGCTTTTTAGCATCAGCGGCATCTTTGGCAGATACGCTAACTTCAATTGCGATAGTGGCAATATCCGGAGTCGCATCCACACTGGCAGTACCGGAGGTGACAACATGCGGCCCTTCTGGCACTTCGGCGGCTTGAACTTGTAGCGCCAAAGGTAACGTCCCTAATCCCATCATTGCGGCCAAAGCCAATGTCTTCAACTTCACGGAGCCTCCTAAAATACGCATGACAAATAAATCTGCTGCGGTTAGATAACCAGTGAATTCAATTAGTCACAAACACATTTGCAGTTAATTACACTCACTTGTATCTCATTGGCAACCTGATTCATTTGCCGTCAGTAACCTGAAATAACACATCAACCGTAGCATATCTTGGGAATCATGGGATTCAGATTAGTGATAAAAACTCACAGATTTAATCCCTGACGCGCTAACTGAAACGCAATAAACCACATCACGCCGCCCACCAGCAGATTAATCACTCGCTGTGACGTCGGGCGGTTCAGCCACGGTGATAACCACGCTGCCAGCAGAGCCAGTGCAAAAAACCAAGTAACAGAGGCAGTTACGGCACCAAACGCAAACCAAGGCCGAACATCAGGCAGTAGCTGACCTCCGAGGCTCCCCAACACCACAAAGGTATCAAGATAAACATGTGGATTGAGCCAGGTTACTGCTAATAGTGTCACGATGATGCGCCAGCGCCCCTGAGCACCAGCGGCAGCAGAGGAGGCGGTATTATCCCCCCGCCAGGCGGCTAACAGTGCTCCCCAGCCATACCACAGCAGGAATGCGACTCCGCCCCAAGTTACCAGCGCCAGCAGCAATGGTGAGCGGCTCAGTAAAGCACTGCCACCAAAAATACCGGCGCAAATCAAGATGATGTCACTGAGAGCACAAAGCCCGGCACTCATTAAATGGTGTTGCCGCTTAATTCCCTGATTCATCACAAAGGCATTTTGTGGCCCAAGGGGCAAAATCATGGCGGCACTGAGAGCAAAACCTTGCAAATAGACGGCTAACATACTGTTACCTTTGGATAATCCTCAGTATTAACCGAGGGAATAGGAAAGCAATTAGCAGCATATTACGGGGAGATAATCATCAGAGGAAATTGATATTTCTTATCAACTATAAGTAAAACTAATAATTGGTAAATAGGGGTCGATGAGAGGGACGAAAATAAGAGAAACGGGCCGAATGGCAGCCCGTATCAACATCATTTATTTTATGCTGGCTTATTAGATTCAGCGGTTGCTACCTGATGTAAATGCACATCCATCTGCGGGTAAGGAATACCAATTTTATTAGCATCCAGCGCGCGTTTGAAATTCTCCATCAGATCCCAATACACATCCATTGCATCGCCGTTGGTGGTCCAGACACGTACGGTGAAGTTCAATGATGAAGGTGCCATCTCATTCAGACGTATCGTCACCCCTTTGTCGTGCATGATGCGTGAATCAGCGGCGATGATGTCGCCCAATACTTTTTTCACCACATCAATATCAGCATCATAAGCCACACCAACCACCATATCAGTACGGCGATTCGGCTCACGGCTGGTATTGATGATGTTGTTGGCAATAATTTTGCCATTTGGCACCACGATGATTTTATCGTCTACGGTGCGGAGAGTGGTTGAGAAAATCTGCACCTGCACCACAGTACCGGCAACACCGCCCAGATCGACATACTCACCCGCTTTAAACGGACGGAAGGCCACCAGCAACACACCCGCAGCAAAGTTGGACAGCGAGCCTTGCAGCGCCAAACCGACGGCCAAGCCCGCGGCACCGATGACTGCAATCACCGAGGCGGTTTGCACACCAAGACGGCCAAGCACCGCCACAATGGTAAAGGCCAGAATACTGTAGCGCACCATGGCCGCCAGAAAATCAGCAACCGTGACATCAATACCACGTAATTTCATGACTCGGCCAAGCATGCGAGAGACGACCTTGGCAATGATCGACCCGACAACCAGGATCAACAGCGCAGCAACCAGATTGACGGCATATTGAATCAGCAAATCCTGATTATTGATAAACCAAGAGCTGGCCTCATTAATACTATCAACTACATTTAACTCTTCCATTTTAACCATCCTACAAAAAATTCCCCGCAGGGGAGATTACGCAAAAATTACCACCAATTGATGACTAATATGGCAGTCATACCCGTTTAGGGTAACGAACAATAGGATGTGTTGCCAATTTTGATAGTAATAAATAAATATCAATATTCCTGCTTGAAGCTGTATCAGCAAATTTTCAACCCATAGAAAAAATAGAATATTTATAGAATAAACATTAGCTGGACAGATTTAGCATGAGGGGGGTAGGTCATCCTATTCACTCATTGAGAGAAAATCCATGCCTAGAATTAGACCATCCCACCTTACCCTCAACTTGAATCCTATTAAAGATAGTCAGCCCCAAACAGACGCCGAAAAGCTCCTGGAGTCGCTTAAAATCCATCAGCAGGGATTAATATGGGAAGAGAGTAATCAAGCAATAATACCCAAAGAGAATCAAAGATATAGAGACATTACCACACCGAAAACAACCGCTATCATGGCACCTAACAATACTGCTCTACCCGCTAACCATATAGAGCTAGGAACAGATAAGGGGGTGATACGTAGCCAATATCCGACAAAACAATCGGTTACTCCATATATTGAGATGTTGGGAGAAAGGCGAGCAACAATATTGGTGGTAATCGGTGAGGAAAATATATTTAGCAATGACAATATTAAACCAAAACCTTATCCCCCTTACTTTAAAACAGTGGAAAAGGATGCCTCTTACGAGATAGATATTCGGACTGAAATACACCCTGGTGCCGAAGGTTATACAATCAAAATACCTTATGATGAATCACACCCAAAACTCAAGATTGCAGTTCCAGTTATTCACATTACTGATTGGAAGGATAAAACAGCATTACCTGCTAATGAAATGGTGACACTGGCGAAACGTATCGTTGAGTTACACGATGATAAGTTTAATTTTTATGCTAATCCGGAAAAAGAGGGATTCGCCAGTAGAGCGGTTAAAGCTGAATATAAAGCACTTCCAGTAATTCATTGTAGTGCCGGTGTTGGGCGTACCGGGCAACTTATCGCTGCGATGGAATTGATCAACCCAGAATCATCACAAAGCCTGGAATTAATCATTAAAACCCTGCGAGAACAAGGTGGGCCGTATATGGTACAGACCGACGATCAAATGAAGGCATTAATTGCTTTGGCTCAAAAACTCGATAAGCCGCTGATGTAAAGACGAGCAAACATAAAGAATCTTCAATTTACTGACAAAACGGAAAAAGGCCCCGTAGGGCCTTTTAGGTCAGTCAAAGCTAAGCTGAATTACAGTACGTCGACTGCGTTCAGTTCTTTGAATGCCAATTCCAGACGGGTAATCATGCTAGTCTGGGCAGAACGCAACCACACACGTGGGTCGTAGTATTTCTTGTTCGGCTTGTCAGCACCTTCTGGGTTACCCAGTTGGCCTTGCAGATAGCCTTCGTTCTTCTTGTAGTAGTTCAGAATACCTTCCCATGTTGCCCACTGGGTATCGGTGTCGATATTCATTTTAACTACGCCGTAGCTTACTGCTTCTTTGATTTCAGCAGCAGTAGAACCTGAACCGCCATGGAACACGAAGTTCAGGCTGTTGTGCGGCAGATTGTGTTTCTTAGAAACATAATCCTGAGAATCACGCAGAATAGTTGGGGTCAGTTTCACATTACCTGGTTTGTAAACACCATGTACGTTACCGAAAGAAGCAGCGATAGTGAAACGTGGGCTGATTGCGTTCAGTTTTTCGTAAGCGTAATCAACGTCTTGCGGCTGAGTATACAGGGAAGATGCATCCATATGGCTGTTATCTACGCCATCTTCTTCACCACCAGTACAACCCAGTTCGATTTCCAGCGTCATACCCAGTTTTGACATACGAGTCAGGTACTTGCTACAGATTTCGATGTTTTCTTCCAGGGACTCTTCAGACAGGTCGATCATGTGAGAAGAGAACAGTGGTTTGCCAGTGGCAGCAAAATGTTTCTCGCCTGCATCCAACAAACCGTCTAACCATGGCAGCAATTTCTTGGCGCAATGGTCGGTATGCAGAATAACGGGAACACCATAGTGCTCAGCCATCTGATGTACATGATGTGCACCAGAAATAGCGCCCAGAATTGCCGCGCCTTGTGGCACGTCAGTTTTCACGCCTTTACCTGCGATGAATGCTGCACCACCGTTAGAGAACTGAACGATAACTGGCGCACGCACTTTGGCTGCTGTTTCCAGCACTGCGTTGATAGAGTCGGTGCCGACACAGTTAACTGCTGGCAGAGCAAAGTTGTTTTCTTTTGCTACCGCGAACACTTTCTGCACGTCATCACCTGTGATGACACCTGGTTTTACGAAATCAAAAATTTTAGACATGTACGTTGTCCTGTTTCGTCGACTGAAGATAGCAGCTATCCGGGAGGATAGGCCCTAAATGTAAATCGGTTTTCGCACAACTCAAAGCCCGCAGGCGATGAGCTAAAAGCGAAACGGGCGGCTCTCGCCCCCCGTTATCTAAATTACTGCTTAGCGCGCTCTTCCAGCATCACAACCGCTGGCAGTTTTTTCCCTTCTACGAACTCAAGGAAAGCACCGCCGCCGGTAGAGATGTAAGAGATTTGGTCAGCAATGCCGAACAAGTCGATTGCTGCCAGAGTGTCACCACCGCCGGCGATAGAGAATGCTTCGCTCTCTGCGATGGCGCGAGCCACAATCTCGGTCCCTTTACGGAAGTTAGGGAACTCGAATACACCCACTGGACCATTCCACAGAATGGTTTTGGCGTTTTTCAAGATCTCAGCCAGACGTTCCGCAGATTCGTCGCCCAGATCCAGAATTTGCTCATTATCTTTGATTTGGTTAGCAGGTTTCAGTGTTGCAGCTGCAGTTTCAGAGAACTCGGTAGCAACACGAACATCGGTAGGGACTGGGATATCGCAAGTTTCTAACAGACGTTTAGCTTCTGGAATCAGGTCTGCTTCATACAGAGATTTACCCACATTGTTGCCTTGAGCGGCAACGAAGGTATTGGCGATACCGCCACCAACAATCAGTTGGTCTGCAATTTTAGACAACGCACCCAACACAGTCAGTTTGGTAGAAACTTTAGAACCACCAACGATAGCAACCATTGGACGCGCTGGGTTACCCAGTGCTTTACCCAAGGCTTCAAGTTCTGCTGATAACAGCGGGCCAGCACAGGCGATAGGCGCAAATTTACCAACACCGTGAGTAGAAGCTTGTGCGCGGTGAGCAGTACCAAAAGCATCCATTACATACACATCACACAGTGCGGCATATTTCTTGGACAGAGTTTCGTCGTCTTTCTTTTCGCCTTTGTTAAAGCGAACGTTTTCCAGAACAACCAACTCGCCAGCTGCAATCTCAACGCCGTCCAGATAATCTTTCGCCAGACGTACCGGAGCAGACAATTTGTCTTTCAGGTAGTTAACCACTGGCAGCAAGGAGAACTCTTCGTTGTACTCACCTTCGGTCGGGCGACCCAGATGAGAGGTAACCATTACTTTAGCGCCCTGCTTCAGTGCCGCCTCAATGGTCGGCAGAGATGCACGGATACGCGCATCAGAAGTCACTTTGCCATCTTTTACCGGAACATTGAGGTCCGCACGGATCAGCACGCGAAGGCCTGCCAGATCCAGATCGGTCATCTTAATTACAGACATGGTGAATCCTCTTGTTGATTCTCTTTAAAGTTGCATAAGCTGCACATCAACGTTGTAGAGACCGCAATAAACCACGGAAAAACAAAACGTTAACATACCATACTAGAAACCACTTCTGGCCATCGCCAATGTCGTATCCAACATTCTATTGGCGAAACCCCATTCGTTATCGCACCATACCAACGTCTTAATCAGGTGCTGCCCACTGACCCTTGTCTGAGTACAATCGACAATAGCACTGTGCGGATCATGGTTAAAATCCGTCGACACCAATGGTAATTCCGTATAGTCAACTATACCACGAAATGAACCTCTTGCTGCCTTTTGCAAAAGCTGGTTAACCTCAGCCACGCCAACTGGGCTTGTCACGCTGACACTTAAATCGATCGCCGTGACATTGATTGTAGGCACCCGCACCGAGATAGCTTCGAACCTGTCGCAAAACTTCGGAAAAATACGGGTAATCCCTGCTGCCAGTTTGGTATCAACCGGGATAATTGACTGACTTGCTGCTCGGGTACGACGTAAATCCTGATGATAAGCATCAATAACCGGCTGGTCATTCATTGATGAATGAATAGTGGTAACAGTGCCGGATTCAATGCCATAAGCCACATCCAACAACTGAATAATAGGAATAATACAGTTCGTGGTACAGGAAGCGTTGGAAACAATTCGATGCTCTGCCTGTAAATCCTGATGATTAACACCATAAACCACCGTAGCATCCAAATCATGACCACCGGGATGGGCAAACAGTACCTTTTTGGCACCGGAGGTTAAATGCGCCTCGCCATCTGCACGGCTGCCATACACACCGCTACAATCCAGAACAACATCAATTCCTAACTCACCCCAGGGTAACTGCTCAACTTCTGGCTGATGTATCAGCCGGATAATATCGTCCCCGACGTATAATTTGTCACATTCCTGACGAACATCCCAAGCAAACCGCCCATGGCTGGAGTCATACTTCAACAGATGGGCCATCCCTTCTGCATTAGCCAACTCATTAATAGCAACCACTGAAATTTCTGCCCGGCGACCTGATTCATACAATGCGCGTAAAACGCTACGACCAATACGGCCAAAGCCATTTATCGCTATACGGATTGTCATGCTACTCCCTGTTTCTGGTTATTATCATGCAACCCCATAGCGTACTTCAGCGCACCCTAAGATGTTAATCGTCTTATCACAATTCAGCCAGAATACTCCCGGCTTTTTCCTCAGCGAAATGAGCTGAAATGGAAACTGAATTATGACTGAAACGCTTCAGCCAGAATAAACCAAACTAATCATAAAAGGAATATCTGCCTGATAAAGGGCACAATTCATCCATCAATTGGTGAAAAAAAAGACTGCCGAAGCAGTCTTTTAACAGGTGTATTACCGGGATTATCATCACCATTTACACCCGACTATAGCTTCTTACTTAAAGCTACAGCAGGTGTTGGTCGCGTTGCGGCTTATTTCAACAACGCCTGAGCTTTCGCCACCACATTTTCGACGGTGAAACCGAACTCTTTGAACAGCAATTCCGCTGGAGCAGACTCACCGAAGGTGGTCATACCCACAACTGCGCCATTCAGGCCAACATATTTGTACCAGTAATCAGCAATACCCGCTTCAACAGCAACGCGAGCGCTAACCGCTGATGGCAATACAGATTCACGGTAAGCCGCGTCTTGTTTGTCGAATGCATCGGTGGATGGCATAGAGACAACACGCACTTTACGACCAGCAGCAGTCAGTTGATCGGCAGCAGCAACCGCCAGTTCAACTTCAGAGCCAGTAGCAATAAAGATCAATTCTGGCTGACCCGCACAATCTTTCAGCACGTAAGCGCCTTTAGAAATGTTCGCTAACTGCTCAGCTGTACGTGGCTGTTGTGCCAGGTTCTGACGGGAGAAGATCAGCGCGCTTGGGCCATCTTTACGTTCCAAGGCGTACTGCCATGCTACCGCAGACTCAACCTGGTCACATGGACGCCAAGTGCTCATGTTTGGTGTGACACGCAAGCTTGCCATCTGCTCAACTGGCTGATGGGTTGGGCCATCTTCGCCCAGACCGATAGAGTCATGGGTGTAAACAAAGATGCTGCGGATTTTCATCAGCGCAGCCATGCGTACTGCGTTACGGGCATATTCCACAAACATCAGGAAGGTTGCGCCGTAAGGAATGAAACCGCCGTGCAGCGCGATACCATTCATGATGGCAGACATACCAAACTCACGGACACCGTAGTGAATATAGTTACCCGCCAGATCATCGCTCAGTGATTTAGAGCCAGACCAGATAGTCAGGTTACTTGGTGCCAGGTCAGCAGAACCGCCGAGGAATTCAGGCAAGACCTTACCGAAAGCTTCCAGTGCATTTTGTGATGCTTTACGGCTAGCAATCTTGGCAGGGTTTGCTTGCAACTCTTCGATGAATTTCTTGGATTCAGTCGCCCAGTTAGCTGGCAGTTCACCACTTACACGACGCTTGAATTCAGCAGCCAGTTCTGGATACGCTTTAGCATAAGCAGCGAACTTCTCGTTCCAGGCCGCTTCTTTAGCTTTGCCCGCTTCTTTGGCATCCCATGCAGCATAAATATCCTGTGGGATTTCAAATGCCGGGTATTTCCAGCCCAATGCTTCACGGGTTGCAGCAACTTCATCAGCACCTAATGGTGCGCCGTGGGAGTCATGAGTACCGGCTTTCTTCGGTGAACCAAAACCGATAATGGTTTTGCACATCAGCAGTGATGGTTTGTCGGTAACTTTGTGGGCTTCTTCGATGGCCGCTTTGATGGAATCAGCGTTATGACCATCAACACCACGAACAACATGCCAGCCGTAAGCTTCGAAACGGGCAGCAGTATCATCAGTGAACCAGCCTTCAACATGACCGTCGATGGAGATACCGTTGTCATCATAGAAAGCGGTCAGTTTGCCCAGCTTCATGGTACCCGCCAGAGAACAAACCTCGTGCGAGATCCCTTCCATCATGCAGCCGTCACCCATAAAGGCATAGGTGTGGTGATCGACAATATCATGGCCTGAGCGGTTAAACTGCGCGGCCAGTGTGCGTTCTGCAATGGCAAAACCCACCGCATTGGCGATGCCCTGACCCAGTGGGCCAGTGGTGGTTTCTACGCCCGCGGTATAGCCATATTCAGGGTGACCTGGCGTTTTAGAATGCAGTTGGCGGAAGTTTTTCAGTTCTTCCATTGGCAGATCATAGCCAGTGAGGTGCAGCAAGCTATAGATCAACATGGAGCCGTGACCATTCGACAAGACGAAACGGTCGCGATCAGCCCAGTGTGGATTGGTTGGATTATGGTTCAGGTAATCACGCCACAGAACTTCGGCAATATCTGCCATACCCATAGGGGCGCCGGGGTGGCCGGAATTCGCTTTTTGCACTGCGTCCATGCTTAGTGCGCGGATCGCGTTGGCAAGCTCTTTACGAGAGGACATGTTTTACTCCAGGTCGGATTAAAAAAAGCGTTCAAGTTTACCATTTTCTCAGACTCAGCATTGAAACGGCAATCACTAAAACCAAATGAGCTATAACTTCCATATTAATGGCCAATGGAATCTGCTGATTTTCAGAATAAAGCTATAGCTGTAACGCCCAAGGCGCGTTAACCTCGCAACGTTTTTAGCCACACAATGAGCATGTTAAACGCTCGATGGCTGGAAGTGCTCGTTTTTGCAAACAGACCAGTACAAACCATACTTTGCAACAACATTTTTGGGCAAGACCTATTGCCGACAGAGTAGAACAACCGCCGTCGTTTCAACAGCTATTAATGCAATAGATGGTGAGAATGTAAAAATGGTTATAGGCCGAGAAGCATGAATAGATAACCACAGTTAATACGTTGTCCTCACTTATAGAACTGCCCCATCCAATGATAAAAATGGCATAACCACAGGAAGAAAGTGTTATGAAAATTCGTACCTCAATGATTGCACTGAGCCTTACGGCGCTGCTTAGCGGCTGCCAGAATATGAATACCGATGGCTTAATGCAGTCCGGTGCCCAAGCATTTCAGGCGGCAACCCTGAGTGATGCTGATGTAAAAAATCTCAGTGAAAAATCTTGCGCAGAAATGGATCAGAAGGCCCAGATAGGTTCGGCTGATAGCGCCTACGGCAAACGCCTAGCAAAAATCTCAGCCGCATTAGGTGACAATATCAATGGCACGCCAGCCAACTATAAGGTTTACATCACTAAAGAGGTTAATGCCTGGGCGATGGCAAATGGCTGTATCCGTGTATATAGCGGCCTAATGGATATGATGACCGACAATGAAGTGGAGGCGGTACTCGGCCATGAGATGGGCCATGTAGCATTAGGGCATACCCGCAAAGCGATGCAAGTGGCTTATGGCACTACCGCCCTGCGCACTGCGGCCGCCTCCGCCGGTGGCATTGCTGGCCAACTTTCTCAGTCTCAGTTGGCTGACATTGGCGAGAAACTGGTTAACGCGCAATTCTCTCAGAAACAAGAAAGCGAAGCCGATGACTACTCATTCGATCTGCTGAAAAAACAGGGAATTGATCCGCAAGGGTTAGTCACCAGTTTTGAAAAACTGGCAACCATGGAAGCAGGCCGCACCAGCAGCATGTTTGATGATCACCCGTCCTCACAGGCCCGCGCGGATCATATCCGCCAGCGTATTGCCAGCGGCCAGTAACCTGAATCAGCATAAATTCACTCTGCCTGCTCAACGCAGGCATTTTTACCTTCGAGCCCCCCTAGCTTTCACTGAGATCAATCTGGATCTGTCCGGCATCCACTCGTACCTGGTACGTTTGTAAATCGCGATCCCCTGGCTCCCGCAAACATTTGCCAGTTTTCACATCAAATACGGCACCGTGTAATAAGCATTCAATGGTGCCTTCATCAAAAAAACCCGGGCTAAGTAATGCGTTGGCATGAGGGCAAACATCGTCCATCGCGAAATACTCACCATTAATAACATAAACGCCAATACGTTTATCCCCGACACTCGCCGAAAAAGGCGAGTCTGGTTTAACGTACGATGCTTTGCATACGCTGACCCATCCCATACTTAAACCTCCGCAGACATATCATATTGATTAAAGATAGCTGACTAATAGGTAAGCAATAAGAATCTATTTTTCTCATCCTACCTGGCACTGGATAAGTACCCCACATAATAGTACCGGGTCATGCTGTGATGGATTGGAACATTGCATGGATAGCGCATATAGCAATGCCTGACGAAATGATTCGTCATCAAGAATGGGCGATTATCAGGGGGAAAAGAGAGAGAATTGAATAAGATGTGGGTATCCAGATTGATACCCACATTGAGATTATTTATTTACTCATCTTCAAGATAAGTATAACCGTACAAACCAGACTCAAACTCTTCCATAAACTGAGCCTGGAGCTCGGTATCCAGATCGGTTTCTTTCACTTGATCGTGGAACTGTTTCAGTAATTTTTCTGGGTTCAACTGAACATATTCCAGCATATCCGCGACGGTATCGCCTTCGTCAGTCTGTTCAAATTCAACCGTACCATCAGGGAAAACATACACATCGACAGCGGCAGTATCGCCAAACAGGTTGTGCATGTTGCCCAAGATTTCCTGATAAGCCCCAACCATAAAGAAGCCCAACAGCGGCGGATTCTCTGCATCATACGGCGGCATTGGCATGGTGGTTGCTACCCCATCACCATCAATATAATGGTCAATGGTGCCATCGGAATCACAAGTGATGTCCAGCAAGACGGCGCGACGCTCTGGTGGCTTATCTAGCCCTTCCAGTGGCAAGACCGGGAAAAGCTGGTCGATACCCCATGCATCCGGCATTGACTGGAACAGCGAGAAATTGACATACAGCTTATCAGCCATACGTTCTTGCAGCTCATCAATGATTGGCCGGTGTGCTCGGTTGCTCGGATCTAGCTGCTTTTGGATCTCATTGCAGATACTCAGGTATAGCTCTTCAGCCCAAGCGCGTTGAGTCAGTTCCAACATGCCATGAGCGTACTGAGTATGGACATCGTGCAAGTCCATCTGGCTATCGTGCAGCCATTCGCGCAGTGAGCGGCGATTTTCTGGCTCTTGCATTTCCAGCCAGGTATCCCACAGGCTTTCCAGTGCGCGCGGCGCATCAGCAGCCGGTGGTTGTGGCTCGTTGAACTCATTGCGTTCTACGCCGATAACATTGGAAACCAGCACAGTGTGGTGTGCGGTAACGGCGCGGCCCGACTCGGTAATGACGGTTGGATGCGGTAAACCGTGTTCATTACAAGCATCCCCGATACCCCAGATAACGTTGTTGGCATATTCATTCAGGCCATAGTTAACTGAGCAATCTGATTGAGAGCGCGTCCCTTCGTAATCTACGCCTAAACCGCCACCCACATCGAAGCACTGAATATTGACACCCAGTTTGTGTAGCTCCACATAAAAACGGGCGGATTCGCGCACGCCGGTGGAGATATCACGGATGTTGGAAAGCTGAGAACCTAAATGGAAGTGCAATAATTGCAGGCTTTCCAGACTGTTGGCTTCGCGCAGCATATCCACCAACTGCAATACTTGAGTCGCGGACAAGCCAAATTTGGATTTTTCACCGCCGCTGGCCTGCCATTTGCCAGAACCCTGTGATGCCAGACGTGCACGAACACCCAAGCGTGGCACGACATTCAGGCGCTCGGCTTCTTCCAGTACCATTTTGATTTCTGACATCTTTTCGATAACCAGATAAACCTTATGGCCCAGTTTTTCGCCGATCAATGCCAGACGGATATATTCACGGTCTTTATAACCATTACAGACGATAACTGAGCGGGTCATACCGGCATGCGCCAGAACGGCCATCATTTCCGCTTTAGAACCCGCTTCCAGCCCTAAAGGCTCGCCAGAATTAACCAGAGATTCAATCACCCGACGATGTTGGTTTACTTTAATTGGGTAAACCAAAAAGTAATCGCCTTCATAACCAAACGACTCACGTGCACGTTTAAACGCACCATTAATTGAGCGCAGGCGATGCTGTAAGATTTGTGGGAAACAGAATAGTGCAGGCAAGCGTTGCCCTTGCTCAAGCTGCATTCTTTTGACCAGTTGAGCCAAATCAACACGAGCCTCACGAACATCGGGATCTGGGCAGACACTGATATGACCCAGTTCATTGACGTCATAATAGTTGCCACCCCAGTAGGCGACGTTATACGTGCTCAGCATCTTGCTGGCATTACGATCATTCATGGCAACCTCCTGCATGGAGCGTAAAGAAACATGTGCGCCCGCAGCTGACGGACGGTCAATCAAGTTATCATCAGACATAATTCGCCTCTATTGCGATACTGACGATAAAGTCAGCCACTATCGCAGCTACAACCAGCAAGGACAACCCGCGCGAATGCCAAATTGGCAGAATATTACGCTAAAAAGCGCGACTCACGAGCGGTTTATCACCCAGCTATTCATTACCCAACAGGGTAAAACACGTTTAAATGAAGAATACGTTTGACTGTAAATACGTATTGAGATTTTGTGAATCGGATTAGCCGCAAAGTCGCCAGGCCAGTCGGATTCAGTGCTTCAGGCAGTGATTAACCCGCCCGCGAATCCTGAGTTGCACCCATGTGGGTATAACATCGGGTTGATGGCGCACAAGAAAGGAAGGTTGCAAGGGGAGATTGAACGTCAGAACGACGCAGCTGTTGATGTGCAGCAACCAGTAGACAACGGATCATTAATCCAACCACCTCCACGCAAGCCGTTCAAGCTGAACGGACAAGACTTAATATAAATAGACAATTTAGGTAACAGTTCGATGACGCTGCCATTTCAGTGCTTATTTGTGATTACGCCCCTTAAACATTGGGAACCCATCACTAAGTGCAAAACACTGAAAATCTAACAATGAGCTAATGTCATCTTCTGCCATCTTCATCATTGTGTATCAAACAAGCTGCGCGCGCAGTTTATACCTATAACGCGGGCAAAATGCAAAATGAAAATGACCTGTAACTGTATCAAGCGGTAAATAAATCAACTGACAATCAAAGCGAGAAATATCTTGATGCAAAAAGGGCTGGCATTAATAGCAAAAGCTGACCTAAAATAGACGTCCAGATGTTAATACATCCATACGCTTTAATTGCTAGAATGCCTATTGCGCTGTAAATACAACAGGCTTCTTGATAGATAGACTGCTAAAGGCTTTGCCTAAAGGGGCATTGTAAGGCGCAACGCAGCATGAAACTGGTTCAAATTTGGGTTTCTGTTGTCTGCCCTTAATGCTATGCAGTGACTTTTCACTTGTATTCAAGGTAAAGAAAATAATGGCTAAACACCTATTTACGTCAGAATCGGTTTCTGAAGGGCATCCTGATAAAATTGCTGACCAGATTTCAGATGCGGTACTTGACGCAATTCTTGAACAAGATCCTAAAGCACGTGTTGCCTGCGAGACCTATGTCAAAACGGGTATGGTATTGGTTGGCGGTGAAGTAACCACTAACGCATGGGTTGATATCGAAGAGATCACCCGTCGTACTGTGCGCGAAATCGGTTATGTTAATTCTGAGATGGGTTTTGACGCTAACTCTTGTGCCGTCTTAAGCGCAATTGGTAAGCAATCTCCTGATATCAATCAAGGGGTTGACCGTGCGGACCCACTGGAGCAAGGTGCAGGTGACCAAGGTTTGATGTTTGGTTATGCCACCAACGAAACCAGCGTATTAATGCCAGCGCCGATTACTTATGCTCACCGTTTGGTTGAGCGCCAGGCTGCTGTACGTAAAAATGGCATCTTGCCATGGCTGCGTCCAGATGCAAAAAGCCAGGTTACTTTCCAGTATGACGACGGCAAAATTGTTGGTATTGATGCAGTAGTGCTGTCAACTCAGCATTCAGAAGATATCAATCAGAAAGATTTGCATGAAGCGGTGATGGAAGAAATCATCAAGCCGGTTCTGCCTGCCGAGTGGATCACCTCTGCCACCAAATACTTTATCAACCCAACAGGCCGTTTTGTTATCGGTGGCCCAATGGGTGACTGTGGTCTGACTGGTCGTAAAATTATCGTTGATACCTACGGCGGCATGGCGCGTCATGGTGGCGGTGCATTCTCTGGTAAAGATCCATCCAAAGTTGACCGTTCAGCAGCTTATGCCGCTCGCTATGTTGCTAAGAATATTGTGGCTGCTGGCTTGGCTGACCGCTGTGAGATTCAGGTCTCTTACGCCATTGGCGTAGCAGAACCGACCTCCATCATGGTAGAAGCGTTTGGTACCGAGAAGATCCCTGCAGATCAACTGACTGCATTGGTGCGTGAGTTCTTTGATTTGCGCCCATATGGTTTGATCAAAATGCTGGATCTGCTGCACCCGATCTATCGTGCAACCGCCGCTTATGGTCACTTTGGTCGTGAAAGTTTCCCTTGGGAAAAAACCGACAAAGCGGCATTGCTGCGTGATGCTGCTGGCTTGAAATAAATTTCAGCGTCGGAATTTAAATAATAAAAAACCCGCATTGCGGGTTTTTTTTATCCCTAAGGTTCTATTGAGTCCGACGTCGGCGCTCGATAGCACTGAATATCGCCATTCCTGCCAGCATAGCGGCAACAAAGATGATGCCCTTATACATCCCTGCCCCCAATAATACCAAGGCCGGCCCAGGGCATATCCCCGCCAGCCCCCAGCCGATGCCAAATAACAAACTGCCGCCAATTAATCGTTTATCGATGTTTGTCGCCATCGGTAACTGAATAGGTTGCCCCAGCAAACTGGTTTTGCGCTTTTTAGCCCAAGTAAAACCTAGGGTGGCAACGACAACTGCCGCTGCCATCACCAGAGCCAATGACGGGTCCCACGCCCCACTAATATCAAGAAAACCAAGCACCTTAGCCGGATTAGCCATACCCGCAATAATCAAACCCAGCCCAAAAATTAGCCCAGCCATCAATGAGAAAAATAAATTCATATTCCCTTCCTAAGTTATTCTATTGGCTAAGAAAATAGATGGCGAACCAGCCATACCGTGACAAAACCGGTGAACATAAAACTGAGTGTCGCGACCAGTGAGCGCGGCGAAAAGCGCGCCAATCCACAGACCCCATGCCCACTGGTGCAGCCAGCGCCATAGCGCGTTCCGATGCCTACCAGCAATCCAGCCACTATCAGCGTGGGTAAGTTGGCTTCGATCTGGATAACCGGTAGCTCGGCAAAGAGTGAATAAACCAGGGGAGAAATAATCAAGCCGATGATGAAAGCAGCCCGCCAGGCATTATTATCCCCACGTTTTGGCGGTAACAATCCCCCCAAGATGCCACTAATACCAGCAATACGGCCATTCCAGAGCCATAAGATAGTTGCAGCTGCGCCCAATAATGCCCCACCCGCCAATGCGCTATAGGGGGTAAAGTTGGCCCAATCGATAGTCATACGCCCTCCTTCTCTTGCGGGCAGTAAAGCTGATAGAGAACCTCCAGCAGCGCCAATATTTTGCTGTCGGCGATGGAGTAAAATATTCGTTTGCCTTCTCGGCGAGTGTTCACTAACCCATCACTACGCAGCACACCAAGCTGCTGCGAAAGAGTTGGCTGATGAATGCCTAGTGTGGCCTCCAACTCACCAACCGCTTTTTCTCCCTGGCTCAATTGGCATAACAATAACAATCGATCCTCATTTGCCAATATTCGCAGTACGTCACAAGCCTGCCCTGCCGCCAGCCTCATCAAATCTATGCTCATTCTTTTATCGTCATTCATTTGCTTCTCTGATATTCATTTTCATTATATATTTTTATATTATATCTTTTTACATAATGATCAACTAAAAATAGTCCTGTCTACTCGCTTGCATCTGGATATCTGGCGTTTTATTCTTCCGCAATATGAGTTCATTAAGAATCCCCATCGCGTTACAGCAAGCGGTTATGCGCTGTTTACGCCATAAATTACAGCTGGCAAATCAGCATCTTGGCACCGATTATCCGGAGCCAAAAATCAACTATCATCAGCGCGGTACCAGCGCGGGTAGCGCCTATCTGCAATCGTTCGAGATTCGCCTTAACCCCGTGTTGTTACTAGAAAATCAACAACCTTTTATTGATGAAGTTGTGCCCCATGAACTGGCACATTTGCTGGTTTATCGTCAATTTGGCCGCGTTGCCCCCCATGGCAAAGAGTGGCGCTGGATGATGGAGCACGTACTGCAAGTCCCGGCTAGCCGCACTCATCAATTTGAAGTGACCTCAGTACGCAGTAAGACCTTCAATTATCAATGCAAATGCCAGCAGCACGCTTTAACCATTCGCCGCCACAATAAAGTGCAGCGCGGCGAGAGCGAATATCGCTGCCGACAATGTGGCGAAAAGCTGCAATTTATAGCTGCAAAAAACTATTAGTAATTATCGTTACTTGTTATAAAACAGCACGTTAACTTGCTATCCATAATCATTATCTATAACCTGCCTGCTTTTCATCATCAGGCTGTTTTGAGATATGTTACGCAAACTTTTGTTCTTGCTGGTTTTATCCTCCCCACTGCTGGCGCTCCCTGGCTACAGCCAAAGCATTAATAACTTTTCCCAAGCCAAAACGGTCGCCGCGAAAATTAACCAAGATGCACCCGGCAGCTTTTATTGCGGCTGCAAAATTGACTGGCAAGGCAAAAAAGGTATTCCAAACCTGAAGAGTTGCGGCTATCAACCGAGAAAAAATGCCCAGCGTGCAGCACGAATTGAATGGGAGCACGTGGTTCCAGCCTGGCAATTTGGCCATCAACGCCAATGCTGGCAACAAGGTGGGCGCAAGAATTGTGCTAAAGACCCGGTCTATCGCCAGATAGAAACTGATTTGCATAACCTGCAACCGGCTATTGGCGAGGTCAATGGTGATCGCAATAACTTCATGTATTCCCAATGGAATGGTGGCAATGGCCAATATGGTCAATGTGAGATGAAGGTCGACTTCAAAAACAAACTGGCAGAACCACCAGCACGGGCACGCGGGGCAATAGCACGTACCTACTTTTATATGCGTGACCAATATCAATTGCGGCTTTCCAGTCAGCAAAGCAAACTGTTTGATGTCTGGAATCGTCAATATCCTGTCACCCAATGGGAGTGCCAGCGTGACGAGCGAGTGGCAAAAGTACAAGGGAATCATAACCCTTATGTACAACAGGCTTGCCAGCAGCAAAAAGGCTAATCTAGTATACTGGTCAATATTTTCGTTTCGGGACCTAACTCATGCGCATACCCCGCATTTATCATCCACAGCCTTTGCAGGCAAATACCGAACTGGCGCTGAGCGACGAAGCAGCCAATCACGTGGGCCGCGTACTGCGTATGGGCGAAGGACAAAGCCTGCAATTATTTGATGGTAGTAATCAGGTATTCGCGGCTGAAATCATTCGGGTCGATAAAAAAAACCTGATTGTCCGGCTGGCTGAAGGGCAACAAGAAGATCGTGAATCTCCCTTGAATCTGCATTTAGGCCAGGTGATTTCCCGCGGGGAGAAAATGGAGTTTACGGTACAAAAATCCATTGAACTGGGTGTCAACGTGATTACTCCGCTGTTTTCTGAGCGCTGCGGCGTTAAGCTGGATGGCGAACGTCTGGCGAAGAAAATTCAGCAATGGCAAAAGATTGCTATCGCCGCCTGCGAGCAATGTGGCCGCAATACTGTGCCAGAAATTCGCGAAGCCATGCAGCTCTCTGACTGGTGCGCGGAGCAAGATGACAGTCTGAAACTCAACCTGCATCCACGCGCCAGCAACAGCATTAATACCCTTCCCGCATCACTCAATAAAGTACGTTTGCTGATTGGCCCGGAAGGCGGCCTCTCTGCTGATGAAATTGCCATGACCTCGCGCCTTGGATTTACTGATATCCTGCTAGGACCGCGCGTTTTGCGTACCGAAACTACCGCCCTTACCGCCATCACTGCTTTGCAGGTGCGGTTTGGCGATCTGGGATAAATTTCGTTCCCATTAGGAGAGAATAATGATCAAGCTCGGCATCGTAATGGACCCAATCTCGTCCATTAATATTAAGAAAGACTCCAGCTTCGCTATGCTGTTGGAAGCACAGCGCCGTGGTTGGGAACTGCATTATATGGAGATGGGGGACCTTTATCTGCGTGGTGGCGATGGTCGCGCCCGCACCCGCCTGCTGAGTGTGAAGCAAGACAAAGAGAGCTGGTTCAGTTTTGGTGCGGAGCAAGATCTGCCGCTGCATGACCTTGATGTCATTTTAATGCGCAAAGATCCTCCATTTGATACTGAATTCATCTACGCCACCTATATTCTGGAACGCGCGGAAGATAAAGGTACGCTGGTGGTAAATAAGCCACAGAGTCTGCGCGACTGTAACGAGAAGCTGTTTACCGCGTGGTTCTCAGAGCTGACCCCAGATACGCTGGTGAGTCGCAGTAAAGAGCACATCCGCAAATTCCATCAGGAACATGGCGACATTATCCTTAAACCTTTGGATGGTATGGGCGGTACGTCGATATTCCGCGTGAAGCAGGATGACCCTAATCTATCCGTTATTATTGAGACCCTGACCGAACTGGGTAGCCGCTTCTGTATGGCACAAAACTTCCTGCCCGCCATTAAAGAGGGTGATAAACGGGTGTTGGTAGTAGATGGCGAACCGGTGCCTTACTGCCTGGCGCGTATCCCGGCTCAGGGTGAAACTCGCGGTAATCTGGCCGCTGGTGGTCGTGGTGAAGCTCGTCCACTCAGTGAAAGTGACTGGAAAATTGCCCGTGCGGTGGCTCCGGTGCTGAAGCAAAAAGGCCTGATTTTTGTCGGATTGGATATTATCGGTGATCGTCTAACTGAAATTAACGTTACCAGCCCAACCTGTATACGCGAGATTGAAGCCGCCTTCCCGGATGTTTCTATTACCGGCATGCTGATGGATGCCATTGAAGTTCGTTTGGCTAATAAAAAAGCGTAATTCGCCTCTCCAAAGAAATTGAAGTTGCAGTCAATCCCGATGAGCTTACTCCGGTAAGTGATTCGGGTTCTTCCCCAAGCCCCCTGTAATTTGCAGCATCATAAGCATCTAAATATAAAAACAGAGTTAAAATTTCTTTCTAGGAAATATTCTATATTTAATTAAGAAAAAATAGCCTACTAATACCCCCATCGTAATTTTTAATAAATAAAAAGACTGATTCAGCATGATTACTTTCTAGGAAATATTCTCGGTTTTATTGAGAATAATGTCTGAATCAACAACAGCACTTCAATAATTTTATTTTAAAGCTCACTTTTAATGTTCTTTTAATTCCATATAGACACAGAACTTAAATGAAAGAACACTTTTCATCTCTGATATAGCAACCACCTGCACAAAATGAAAAATAAACAAACAAAATCAATATTTTAATCAACATTAAAACTAACAACCATGATGTCACAATCGAGAATTAATCCTGAAAAAAAATATTAAAAAAATATTAAATACAAAAAACAAACTCTGTAGCACACGAGTAACGTGTTGAGTGGGTTATTTTTAACCTATATCTTTGCCGCATCGATTGTTAAGCAATCCTCCCTATTATATTTAATATCTTTAAATCAGGATTAAACGAAACCATGAAAAAGCAAACTGTATTGCATACTCGCGTATTGCCATTATCACTTATTGTCTCTTATTTAGTTTCCGGTAATGCTTTCGCTAATACTGGTATCCCTATTGCGAATAACAGTAACGTTAATATCGTGGCTACAGTAGAAAAAGACCTTACTAATGCAATAGATAATGCCACCGAAGAAATGGAGAAAGCGAAGAAACAAGCACAATCAGCCATCAAAAAATTTGCCGGTATAAAGGCCAAGGCTGATGTCTTGGATGTGAAAATAAAAGAGAAACAACAACAACTGGACAATGCCACTCAGTTAGAAAATGAGGTCAAAGCCCAGTTAGCTAATCACTTGGCGTCATCAAAAGAGATCAAAAGCAGTATCGCCGCCCTGGACGAAAAAAAAGCAATCACAGAACAGGCGATAGCTTCAGCTCAACAGGTTAAAGACAACGCGGATAACCAACTCTATAACACAAGTATGCCTTTGGATTTGAACACTAAGGCGAAAGCAGCAGCAGAAAACAAATTACAACAAGCTGAAGAGACCCTAAATACAAAAACTACCGAGATGGCACAATTACAGTCAACTCTACAGCAAGCTAAAAGTGATAGTCAGCAGGCAGAGATAGCTAGAGCTGACTATCTGGAAAAATTCAGAGCCACCACTGATAGTGCTGAAAAGAAATCGTATGAAGGTCTGTTTAAAGCTGAAGCCGACAAGTTAAGCAACGCACAAACAACCATTAGAACGACAAACTGGCAGATGGAGAACACACAAGAAGAGATTGATGCAGCCATTGCAGATAAAACGTTACATAGCAATGCAATCATCAAGCACAATTCAACCATTGAACAAGCCCAGAAAGAGATCGTATTAGCGAAGCAGGCACAAAAAGAAGCCCAAGCATTGCTAGAAGAGTCAAGCAAACAACTCGCCACACTTGAAGAAGAAAAAAACTCTAAATTGCAGCAAAAAAATGCTATCGATGCCGACTATAAAGTCGCAACTGACAAAGTGGGCGATACCGTTTTTGCACGCAGCAACGCGGAAAATGCATTTAAAACAGCAGAAAACGAAAAGAATAACTATGCACAAACACTCGCTGATGCTCAAACTGCAAGAAATGCCGCATTAAAAGTGCAACGCGACCTTGAGAAAGCAAAAGGCAGCATGGTTGCTACAGAGCAAGATGAAATCGATTTATCCGCCGCGAAAAACGAGGCTTTAACAGTAGCGAAAGATGCCAGCACACTGGATGCCAAAATTAACGGTGGCACTCAAAAGGTGCTAGCCGGTGGCGTAGCCAAAGGCAGTGTTATCACTGACGACGGCAAAGTAGATCTGGGAACTGATTCTCTGGCGGAAAATACCGTCGTTGAAAACGGCACCCTAACCAATGACTCGGGCACTGATATCGGCACTGTCGTCTTAGTTGACGGCAAATATATTCTGACCGGCAGCGCCGTCTCTGAAAATGCCGTGATTTATGGTGACGAAGCCACCTTGTATAGTGGTGATTACACTGTCGATCCCAACTCACTGAATCCAGGGGTGCTGATCTCTGACCAGACCCAGACCAAAGGCATGACGATTAACACCCGTGCCATGGCGATGCTGAACAGTAAAGACGCTAACATGGCCAACACTCAGGTGTCCGGCATGTTGTACAACGAAGCCGGTACTGACACCGGGACAAACATCCTTGCGGGCGGTGTACTTATCGTCAACGGCACTGATGCCCTTTCCGTTAATGCCAATATTGCTCAGGGTGGCGAGGCAGTAGTGGTTAATGGCGGTACGGCCAGCAATATGGTTAGCGCCGGTAAAATCATTGCGGCTGATGGCGGTATCATTAACTCATTAACTATGCACGGCGGCTCCTTTGATTTAGTGAATGGCGCTCAGGCCCGTGACGTAAAAACAACCCGTGGTATGGTGAAAGCTTTCGGCTCATTAAATGGCGCTGAACTGCATGAATCCGCACTGAATATCGCTAACAGCGCGATGGTATCGGGTGTACTGAAGGCGGATAAAAGCAGCATTATCAATATTGCTGCTGGCGCTAACACCGCTAATACCGACCTGACTCTGGCTGGGCAGATGACATTTTTTGCCGCCGAGCCAGAAGAAGCCACAGGTTTGCGCACTAAGCGCAGTATCGCCCGTGCCGCTGCTGCACCGCAAAGCCCGCACCACAGTTTTAAGTCAGTGGTGCTGAATGGCGGGACTGTCGATTTAACTCAGGTAGCCAGCAATACCCAACTGAAAATGGGCACCCTGAGCGGCAAAGGCCACTTTAAGCTGAACACTCTGAGCAATGCCACCGGCGCACCTATTCAGGTAATCGGTAAAGCTGACGGCAGCTTTGATATTGAAATTCAGGACAGTGGTGCCACGCCAACCAACCTGAATGTTATCCAGACCGGCAACGGCAGTAATGCCAGCTTTAAGCTCAACCGCAAAACCAGCCAGGGTAACTACCAATACGACCTGATAGATAATGGTAACGGCACCTTCCGGTTAGTGGCCGATACTCACAAACTGACGGCCAGCACTGCCGGTATTTTGGCAGTGGCGAACACCAGCCCGGTCATTTTTAATGCCGAACTGAGTTCCGTGAATAACCGTCTGGACCGGCTGGCGACCTTCTCTCATGAAGATGGCATCTGGCTGACTTACCTGAACAACAGTTTTAAGGTTAATGGTACCGCGACCAACTTTAATCAAACCTTAAACGGCGTAACACTGGGCGCAGATAAAACCGCCGAGATGGATAACGGCAGCATGACACTGGGTGGCTTTTTTAGTCACAGCAATTCATCAATTAAAACGGATTATCAAAGCTCTGGCAAAGTGGATAGCTATGCACTGGGGGCTTATGCCCTGTATCAGCACCGCAGCGGTTACTTTGTTAACGGCGTGCTGAAAGGCAACCAATTTAGCCAGGATGTTAATGTAGAGATGCGTGGTGCAGACACTGCAAAAGGCAATGCCAGATTTACGGGCTTGGGTCTGGCCATTAAAGCCGGTAAAAACATCGAGCACGGCGCATTAACCGTGACACCTTATGCAGGTATCAGCGGCTTCAATGGCTTTGACAGTGACTATCAGTTATCCAACGGCATGAAGGCGCAGAGCAAAGGTAACCGCTCAGTTATCGGCACTGTTGGCGTGAATACCGGTTACCAAATTAACCTGAAAAATGGTGTCGCTATCAAGCCTTACACCACGTTATCAGTGGATCAGGAATTTGCGAAAGGTAACAAGATGGTGATTAACAATGAACAATTTAGTAATGATCTGTCTGGCACCCGCGCCAATGTAGGGCTGGGGATGAATGCTCAGTTGAGCAAGAATATTTCAGTGACTTCTGAAGTGAAATTCGCCAAGGGCAAGAATATCTCATCCCCAGTCACGGCAAATGTCGGTATCAGCTACAGCTTCTAATCTTACCCAGCAATAAAAGTGGGGGTGGCGTTTCTCTGAGCGCTCCCCCCGTGACTTTATCCTCATTTATCCGCATACTGGCATCAGTTCATCCATTAACTCAGCGAATCCCCTATATAATATAATGAATTTACAGCATCATTTTCTTATAGCTATGCCTTCACTGCAGGACCCTCAATTTATGCGCTCGGTTATCTATATCTGTGAGCATAACGAAGAGGGTGCGATGGGTTTGGTGATTAACAAACCTATGGACCAGTTCACCGTAGAGACGGTGCTGAAAAAGCTGAAAATCACCCCATCGCCACGAGATCCGGCAATTCGACTGGATAAACCGGTATTGGCGGGTGGCCCACTGGCAGAAGATCGCGGGTTTATCCTGCACTCGCCACGGGAAGGTTTCGGCTCCAGTATCCCTATCTCATCAGATACCATGATAACCACCTCCAAAGATGTGTTGGAGACGTTAGGAACACCGGAACAGCCTAAAAATCTGCTGGTAGCACTAGGTTATGCGGGCTGGCAGCAGGGGCAATTAGAACAGGAATTGCTGGACAACGCCTGGTTGACCATTGAAGCAGATACCCAAATTCTGTTTCACACCCCTATTGCTGAACGTTGGCAAGCCGCAGCCAATAAATTGGGTATAAATATCTTTAACATTGCTCCGCAAGCAGGACACGCCTGATGGCTAATCGCACGATTGTTGCCTTTGATTTTGGGACTAAAAGTATCGGTGTGGCCATCGGTCAGGAAGTCACTGGCACCGCCAGAGCACTGACATCATTTAAAGCTCAAGATGGCACTCCGGACTGGCAAAAAGTCGAAAAACTGCTGAAAGAGTGGCAACCAGATTTAGTCGTTGTCGGGCTGCCATTGAATATGGATGGCACCGAGCAGCCACTAACGGCGCGCGCACGTCGATTTGCTAACCGTCTGCATGGCCGATTTGGTGTACAGATAGCCTTACAGGATGAACGTCTTAGCACTGTTGAAGCACGCGCTAATTTGTTTGATAGCGGGGGCTATCGTGCTCTGGATAAAGGCAGTGTCGACGCGGCTTCCGCAGTCATCATTCTGGAAAGTTGGTTTGATGAACAAGCCGGCTGAATAGGTTCATTTGATATTATCACCGGCTATTTTCCACTTTCCATTTCTGCGGCCTAAACCGACAATCCCTGCATAACATGGCACCCAAGCCCGTGGAATTGTATACTGCCTTTATATCTTTCGTACTTGAAGCTGCGGGGTTGTTAGTTTCCTGCATTTACCTGAATAAGCTCATCAGGATTCGTTTGTTTGCCGCCTACCCGCAACACCAAGTTCTGTAGGTAAATGCCAATCAGCGGCTCAAAATATTGCACACCCCACGTGGGTGTTTTTTACATTTATTGAGGTTTTCTCATGACAAAAGTAACTGTTGCTGCGACTCAAATGGCCTGTTCCTGGGATCTGCCTAAGAACATTGAAAATGCCGAGAAACTGGTACGTCAGGCACATGCCAAAGGCGCACAGATAATCTTGATTCAGGAGCTGTTTGCCGCACCTTATTTCTGTATTGATCAAAGCCCGGAACATTATGCACTGGCCCAAGAGCTGGATAATAGCCCGTTGATCCAACACTTTGCCAAGCTGGCAGCAGAGCTGGAAGTGGTACTGCCACTGAGTTTCTTTGAGAAAGCCAACAATGCTTATTATAACTCACTGGTCGTGATTGATGCTGATGGCACCGTTATGGATGTCTACCGTAAAACTCACATTCCTAATGGCCCAGCTTATCAAGAAAAACAATTCTTTATCCCCGGCGATACCGGTTTTAAAGTTTGGCAAACCCGCTACGCTAAAGTGGGCGTGGGCATCTGTTGGGATCAATGGTTCCCAGAAACAGCTCGCAGCCTGGCTCTGCTGGGTGCGGAGGTTATCTTCTACCCAACAGCGATTGGTTCTGAGCCTGCCTATCCTGAAATCGACAGCCAACCGCACTGGACTCGCGTTCAGCAAGGTCATGCTGCGGCAAATCTGGTGCCCGTGATTGCCTCTAACCGCATTGGTACCGAGAAGAGCAAATTTATCGATGGTCTGGAAATGACCTTCTATGGCTCTTCGTTTATTGCTGACCAAACCGGTGCTCTGTTGGCTCAGGCCAACAAAACTGACGAAGCTGTTTTGGTGCACGAATTTGATTTGCAGGAAATTGCCGCCCAGCGCGCGTCATGGGGCTTATTCCGCGATCGCCGCCCAGAAATGTACCAAGCATTAGCCACTTCTGACGGCAAGACCCGGAGATAATTTATGTCGGTACAAGACAAGGTTTTACAAGGTTCACCGGCACTGTCTGGTACCCCACAGCAGGACGGCTTCTATATGCCTGCCGAATGGGCTAAACAAGATGCCGTCTGGATGCTGTGGCCATATCGTCAGGATAACTGGCGCGGCAAAGGCATTCCTGCGCAGCAGACGTTTGCTAAAGTTGCAGAAGCCATCAGCCGCACTACGCCGGTGTTTATGGGCGTGCCAGCCGAATTTATGGCACAGGCAAAAACCACGCTGCCGGCCAGTGTCACATTGGTAGAAATGGCCAGTGATGATGCCTGGATGCGCGATACTGGCCCAACCATGGTCATCAACGGGGCTGGCGAGCGCCGTGCTGTTGACTGGCAATTTAATGCCTGGGGCGGCCTTAATGGCGGTTTATACAGTGACTGGCAGCAAGATGAGAAAGTTGCCGTTCAAGTCAGTGACTTCCTGAATAATGCCCATTACCGCGCGCCACTGATACTAGAGGGCGGCTCTATTCATACCGATGGTGAAGGCACATTGCTCACCACGGCTGAATGTTTGCTCAATCCCAACCGTAATCCGCACTTGAATCAAGCGCAGATTGAGCAGTTACTGCGTGAATATCTTGGCGTCACACATTTCATCTGGCTACAGGATGGCGTTTATAACGATGAGACCGATGGTCATATCGATAATATGTGCTGCTTTGTGCGCCCGGGTGAAGTGGCTTTGCATTGGACTGACGATCAGCAAGATCCACAATACGCACGTTCTGTAGCGGCTTTTGAAGTGCTGTCCAATGCCGTCGATGCCAAAGGCCGCAAGCTGAAAATCTGGAAGCTACCCGCACCAGGCCCGCTGTATAACACCGAAGCAGAGACCTTCGATGTGCTGTCCAGTGATGCAGTACCCCGTACCGCCGGTGAGCGGTTGGCCGGATCTTATGTCAATTTCCTGATCAGCAATCAGCAGATTATTTACCCGTTGCTCGATAGCCGTACTGATGGGTTGGCACAAGACCTGTTACAGCAAATGTTCCCTGACTATGCGATTGTCGGAGTTCCTGCTCGTGAGATCCTGTTGGGGGGCGGTAATATTCACTGCATTACTCAGCAGATCCCCGCCGCATAATGACTCTTTGAACTTAAAGCCGCTACCCCGTTAGCGGCTTTTAATCACGCCCCACTTCCCTGCACCTAACAGCCCGAAGCCACCCTAAACAAAATTTACATCTGCTGCCTGCAAGATTGTCGCCCTAATGACAATTATCACTGCTGGCAAATACTCCCTGCTGTTGCCGCTGCGCCATGCCCTGCTCAAAGCTTTGCATCCCCCATTGCCCACCAGCTTGTATCACGGTAGGTAATTGATAAGTTTTACCTTCACGAATCAAGTGACTGGCTGCAGTGGTTTGCGTCAGGATTTCAAATACTGCAATACGCCCGCCACCTGCTTTTGCACACAGTTTTTGCGCAATCACCCCACGTAAGCTGGCGGCTAATTGCGCCTGAATAACCACTTTCTCTGCTGCGGGAAAAACATCAACCAGCCGATCTACAGCCTGAGTTGCGGTGCGAGTATGTAACGTCGCTAACACCAAATGCCCTGTTTCAGCCGCAGTCAGGGCCAGTCTAATAGATTCTTGATCCCTTAGCTCCCCCAGCAAAATGATATCTGGATCTTGTCGCAGTGCCCCGCTTAAGGCACTGCTAAAAGAGTCGGTATGGCGACCAAGCTCGCGCTGTTGGATCAAACAAGATCTGCTGCTATGAATAAACTCGATCGGATCTTCTAACGTGATGATATGGCGTGCTTGTTTCTGATTGATAGCATTGACCATCGCACTCAAGGTGGTGGATTTACCACTGCCCGTCGCGCCCGTGACCAAAATCAGCCCATTCTCTTGCTCAATAAGCTGATAAATAATGGGAGGAACATCCAATTCCTCCAGCAATGGGCAACAGGCTGAAATAATACGAAAAGCTATCGACAACCCTTGCTGTTGCTGAAAAATATTGGCCCGCAGCCGCTGCCCCGCAACAGTGGTACAGGCACAATCAACCTGCCCCAGATGTCGTAATCGATTTTGTTGCGCCTCACTCAGCAAATGCCGACTTAGCCCATTGAGCCAACCCTCGCTGATTCGAGGCCAATGGCTGAAGGTTTTCAATTCCCCCTCAATGCGTAATACCGGGTGATAACCGGTACAAAGATGCAGATCCGATGCATTATGATTTACACTACTCGCCACCTTATTTTCGAAATCCTGTTCAGTGAAGTTATCGTCGAGATGTTCAGGGTTTTCTAAATCAATGCTTTTGGCGGGAATACCGCTAAATACAGGGTCAGCCGAGTCGGTGTTTTTATCATCCAGACAGGTGAAATCCATATCAAACTCCTGGGTCCATATGAGCACAATTGAGCAAAATCTACAGGATGTCAGAACGCGAATCGCAGCCGCTGCACGCAATTGCGCGCGCTCTCCAGAAGAAGTGACATTGCTTGCAGTCAGTAAAACCAAACCTGTGACAGCTATCGAAGAAGCCATCGCCGCCGGGCAATACGCTTTTGGGGAAAATTATGTGCAGGAAGGGGTGGATAAAATCCACTATTTCGCTGATAGCCCCCATGCAAACAATCTTGAATGGCACTTTATCGGCCCGTTGCAATCCAATAAAAGCAGATTAGTGGCAGAAAATTTTGCCTGGTGTCATACCGTCGACAGGCTCAAAATTGCCCAACGCCTAAGTGCACAACGTCCAAGCGAGATGCCCGCGCTGAACGTACTGATTCAAGTCAATATCAGTGATGAGCAAAGTAAATCGGGCATTGCCTTGGCAGAACTGCCCGCACTCGCAGCCAGTATTAGTGAATTACCTCAGCTGCATTTACGCGGGCTAATGGCTATTCCTGCACCAGAAACAGATTATCAGCGACAACTGGCAGTATTTGAGCAAATGAATCAGGCTTTCTTGACTTTAAAAGCCAGCTACCCTCAGATGGATACGCTTTCCATGGGTATGACGGATGATATGGCAGCAGCCATTGCTGCTGGCAGTACGTTAGTGCGTATTGGCACCGCCATTTTCGGCTCCCGCGCGTAAACATCCAATGTAATTTGAGCCGTTTTTGAGCCGCTAACGCCACTGAGGCTTCAAGTACGAAGGGTAAAGGAGAAATTATTCAATGCAGCATCGCTACATAACATTCATTGGCGCGGGCAATATGGCGCGCGCGATTATCGCAGGTTTGGTTGCCGGTGGTTATCCGGCAGCAATGATTAGCGTTTGTGCACCTTCAGCTAAAAACCGTGATGCGCTGGCTGCTGAATTTGGTGTCATCAGCAGTGATGATAATATTGCTCAGGCACAAAAGGCTGAAGTGGTGGTTTTGGCGGTTAAACCTCAATTAATGGCTGCGGTATGCCAGCCTTTGCAGGAGAGTGTCGATTTCAGCGGTAAACTGGTACTGTCCATTGCAGCTGGGGTACAAGTTGAACGTTTCTATGCATTATTGGGGAGTAATACCCTCAATCTGGTGCGCATAATGCCCAATACTCCATCGCTGGTGGGGAAAGGCATGAGTGGCCTTTATGCTCCAGAACAGGTTGCGCCGGTAGATCGTGATTTCACGGCTTCGCTAATGAGTTCAGTTGGTAAAGTTTGTTGGGTGAATGACGAAAACAGCATTAATAGTGTAATTGCCGCCGCAGGCAGTGCACCGGCTTATTTCTTCCTGTTTATGGAAGCAATGCAGCGAGAGGCTGAGCGACTAGGTTTTGACAGTGAAACCGCCCGCTTGCTGGTGCAACAAGCCGCCTCCGGAGCCACAGCATTGGTGGAGGCCAACCCGCAATTGCCTCTGTCGACCTTGCGCGAGCAGGTCACCTCTAAAGGAGGAACCACAGCGGAGGCAATAAGGGTGTTTAATGAGCAGCATTTGTCAGAAACCGTTGCCAGCGCCATGCAAGCTGCTATCGTGCGAGCAAAAGAGATGGAAAAGCTGTTCTAGCGGCAGCAAAAATTTACAAAATCCGACACTACCCCTGTCACTTTCTCGTTAAGATAGGGGTCTATAAGTATGCGAATACATTTTCATTTATACGTATACCCAAAAAATATTAAGGATAAGGACGAAAGCAACTCATGCTAACGCTGACTTTTTTGGCCAAAACGGTCATTGACCTGTATGTGATGGTACTGCTGTTGCGCATCTGGATGCAGTGGGTTCACAGCGATTTCTACAATCCATTCTCACAATTTGTGGTGAAGATTACACAGCCGATTGTTGGCCCATTACGCCGGATTATCCCCTCACTGGGGCCGATTGACAGCGCATCCTTGCTGCTGGCATTCCTGTTGATGACCATTAAATATCCGCTGCTCGTATTGATTCAGAGCGGCTCAATGTCAGTCAGCCTGTACAATTTACTGTTCGGGGTGATTTCATTGGTGAAGGCTGCCGGTTACCTGATTTTCTGGGTAATGATTATTCGTGCATTAATGAGTTGGGTCAGCCAAGGTCGCAGCCCGATGGACTACCTGCTGCATCAGTTAACTGAACCTTTAATGGCACCCATTCGTCGTATTTTGCCAGCCATGGGCGGCATCGATTTCTCGGCAATGGTGGTTATTCTAATCCTGTATCTGATCAATTATTTAGGTATGGATTTGCTGGGCGAGCTCTGGTTCGTTCTGTGAGTGCAGTGACAACCTTGCTGGACGGGCTGGCGCTCAGGCTTTATATTCAGCCGAAAGCCAGCCGTGATCAGATAGTCGGTTTGCATGGCGATGAACTCAAAGTCGCCATCACCGCCCCACCCGTTGATGGTCAGGCTAATGCCCATTTGGTCAAATTTATCGCTAAACAGTTTAAAGTAGCGAAAAGCCAAGTCATTATTGAAAAGGGCGAGTTGGGGCGGCATAAACAGATCAAAATCGTTAACCCGCAACAGATCCCACCAGAAGTTGCGGCGCTGCTCGAATAACAGAAACTTCCCGCTAGCATTGGGTGACTGATTGTCAGCCCAAATGAAATTCAGGACCCTTCGATGCAAAAAGTAGTATTAGCCACCGGTAACCCCGGCAAAGTGCGTGAGCTGGCAAACTTGCTGGCCGATTTTGGTTTGGATGTTGTCGCGCAAACCGAACTGGCCGTTGAGTCTGCCGAAGAGACCGGCTTAACTTTTATCGAGAACGCCATATTAAAAGCGCGCCATGCGGCACAAACTACCGGTTTACCCGCTATCGCCGATGACTCAGGTTTGGCCGTCGATGCATTAGGCGGCGCACCGGGGATCTATTCTGCCCGCTATGCTGGCATTGATGCCACTGACCAAGAGAATCTTGAGAAGTTACTCGTCGCCTTGAAAGATATTCCAGATGAGCAACGTGGTGCGCAATTCCACTGTGTGCTGGTCTACATGCGCCATGCCGCGGACCCAACCCCACTGGTGTTCCATGGCCAATGGCCGGGTGTGATTGCTCACCAACCTGCTGGTGCAGCTGGATTTGGTTATGACCCTATTTTCTATGTCCCTGAATTGGGTAAAACTGCCGCAGAATTGACTCGCGAGGAGAAACACGCCGTTTCCCATCGTGGTCAAGCGCTAAAACTGATGTTGGATGCGCTACGCAATGCTTAAATTACCGCCGCTCAGTCTCTACATTCACATTCCCTGGTGTGTGCAAAAATGTCCTTACTGTGATTTTAACTCTCATGCCCTGAAAGGTGATGTCCCCCATCAGGAGTATGTAGAGCACTTGCTAGCGGATTTGGATGCCGATGTTCCTCTGGTCGATGGCCGAGAAATCAGCACCATTTTTATTGGCGGCGGCACCCCCAGTTTGCTCAGTGCCGAAGCCATGCAGCAATTGCTTGATGGTGTTCGTGCCCGGTTGCCGGTAGCTTTTGATGCTGAAATTACCATGGAAGCCAACCCCGGCGCGGTTGAAGCGGATCGCTTTAGCGGCTATCAACGTGCCGGTATCAATCGTATTTCTATTGGTGTGCAAAGCTTTAGCGCCCAGAAGTTAACGCGCTTGGGGCGGATACACGGGCCTGAAGAAGCAAAACGGGCCGCGGAACTGGCAACCTCACTCAACCTGCGCAGTTTCAATTTGGATTTGATGCACGGTTTGCCGGATCAATCGTTGGAGGAAGCACTGGACGATTTGCGTCAGGCTATTGCATTGAATCCTCCTCATCTGTCTTGGTATCAACTGACTATTGAACCTAATACCGGTTTCAGTTCACGCCCACCGACACTGCCGGATGACGATGCACTGTGGGATATTTTCCAGCAAGGCCATCAGTTACTGAGTGCCGCTGGATATCAACAATATGAAACCTCGGCCTATGCCAAACCGGGCTATCAATGTCAGCACAATCTTAACTACTGGCGCTTTGGTGATTATCTGGGAATTGGTTGCGGTGCTCACGGTAAAATCACCTTTAGTGATGGGCGGATTTTGCGCACCATAAAGACTAAGCACCCCCGTGGCTTTATGCAGGGTAAATATCTGGATAAACAATACGAAGTGGAAGCCGCTGATCGGCCTTTCGAGTTCTTTATGAACCGTTTTCGTTTGCTGGAAGCTGCGCCGCGTGCAGATTTCACCCATTTTACCGGGTTAGCTGAAAGCACCATTCGCCCGCAGTTGGACGAAGCATTAGCGAAAGAATATTTAATCGAAACAGAGGAATACTGGCAGATTACCGAGAAAGGAAAGTTATTCCTTAACTCACTGTTAGAACTGTTTTTATAACTCTGATTTTATAACTCTGAGAAGTAAAATAACAGGTTCAGACACTCTTTAAGTCTGAACCTGTTTTTACCGCAGCATGAGACTAATTTAATGCTTTAAGTAAATCTTTGCGCTGCTGTTCCAACGCCGTCACACGTCCACAGACCTCGTGCCCAAACTGCTGGAAATCCTGTTCCTGATTATTCCATTCATTTTGGATAGCTTGCTGTAACCCACCCAAATTACCCATAATCGCCTGTAATGGATTATTCCCACCACTGCCACTGGTTGCTTGCTTTACACCCATCTCATTCAGGCTGTCTTGCAGTACACCGCCCATGCTTTGCTGAACCAATTGACGGCCATCTTTTTCCACTTGATCAATGGCCTGATGATGGAACGTTAAGCCATCACTGCGTTTCTCAATAATGCGGCTCATTTGCTGCTTAAGCTGGTCATTCAGGGTTGTCAGTCGGTTACGCACATTACTGCTGCTTCCCAGTTGCTGAACAATGACTTTATCGAGCGACACTCGCGCTTTTTCAAGGCGCTGCTGTGCGCCCTGATCTATCCAAGGCAGGTCTTTACGCAACGCGGTCTGGTAGCGGAAAGCCTGCTGGCGCTGCGCGTCAGTCAGCGTCAATGTCTTACCGTTGCGGGTAACATCACCGTCTGGCGAAATCTGCAAATTGCCACTGGCTCCGACAACTTGCACCGATTGCGGGCTGATAATCACATCATCCTGCGGCTTTACACTGCACTGATAGTCAGCTTGGGCCTGCCAAGCAGTCAGCATCAATACCGCCAAACCCACCGTTCGTAATGCTTTTATTTTAGCTAACATAAAACTCCTAAGAAGCTGCGCCATTTAATATTTCTATGGCTCTATCGCTATTTATAACGTGCTAACCCCCACCCTGCCAGAATTTACCTCAGACATGAAGGGAAGCTGTCCTAAAAAATGGAGCGGCCAATCCGCTGTGCCAGTAGCTCTAAGGCAGCGGTTCCGGCAAGAGAGTTCCCTGCGCGGTCTAATTCCGGTGACCAAACCGCAATACAGAGCTCATCGGGCACAATAGCAATAATCCCACCACCGACCCCCGATTTACCCGGCATACCCACGCGGAAGGCAAATTCACCCGCGCCATCGTACATGCCGCTGGTAATCATTAGCGCATTGATTTGCCGTGCTTGCATCGGCGTAATCAGCGGTTCATGACCACCAATACTGCGCCCCTGATTTGCCAGATAGACAAAACAGCGGGCCAGTTCGACGCAGCTCATGCGCATAGCGCAATAATGGAAATAGGTCTGTAGTACCGTCAACACATCGTTGTTGAAGTTACCAAAAGACTTCATCAGATAAGCAATAGCGGCGTTACGGTCTGAATGTTCGAATTCTGAACGAGCCACGCGAGGATCGTAGCTAATGCTATCGTCGTTCACCAGCTGGCGCACCACTTCCAGCATCCGCTGTTTTGGGGCACTCAAGCGGCTTTGCAACATATCACACACCACCAGCGCCCCGGGGTTAATAAAGGGATTGCGGGGTTTACCCTTTTCTAATTCTAACTGAACCAATGAGTTAAAAGGCTGGCCGGAGGGCTCTTTACCTACCCGCTGCCACACATCCTGCTCAGCATAACGAGATAAAGCCAAAGTCAGACTTAATACTTTCGAAATTGATTGGATAGAGAAACGCTCTTCGGCATCTCCAGCCTGAAATATCGTGCCATCCAAGGTACAAACCGCAATACCCAGCTTATCCGCCGAGATCTCGGCCAAGGCCGGAATATAATCAGCCACTTTTCCCTGACCAACCAGCGGACGCACCTGCTGCAAAATATCTGCCAGCAAAGCATTATCTAAACCCGTTGCCACACCTAAGCCTGTTGTCACAACGATACTCTCCCAAAATCGCCAGTAACTGCTATCGCTAACTGCGCCCAATAAAAACAAAGGCGCCTGCTTAGGCGCCCTTATTGATTATCTGCCGTTAAAACGGAAGATCAATCCCACCAGATATCAAACAGCTCAGTGGTTTCTACATTTTTCAATTTACGAGCTTCCAGCCATTTAGTCACCAACGCGCGGTGCTCATCGGTGCAATGACCGATCTCTTGCAGGCAAATCAAACCTTCCCACTGCATATAGCCACTGCCATCAAATGCCAGACCGTTAGCTTCAATGACTTCATCGATAAAATCATCGACAGTCTTATCAATCACTTCAACACTGGTCCCTTCAGGGAAGGTCCACTGCACAGAAAAACCTAACTCCTGAAACTCATCGATATGCATTTTTTTGCGTAAACGACGACTACGATTCTTAGCCATTATTCTTTCCTCTCAAACATCAGATCCCAAACGCCATGTCCCAGACGCTGGCCACGTAATTCAAATTTTGTCAGCGGACGTGAGTCCGGACGAGGAACATAATCATTCTGTTCTGAAAGATTGCGGTATCCATTCGCACCGGACATCACTTCCAACATATGTTCCGCATAATGCTGCCAGTCGGTCGCCATATGGAACACGCCACCCACTTTTAGTTTACTTTTTACTAATTCGACAAAAGGTGCCTGAACGATACGACGTTTATTATGGCGTGCTTTGTGCCAAGGGTCAGGGAAAAACAGCTGAACCATATCCAGCGAAGCATCCGGGATCATATTTTCCAGAACTTCAACCGCATCGTGGCACATAACCCGCAAATTACTTAGGCCCGCTTCGTGAGCCGATGCCAGACAAGCGCCCACCCCAGGAGAGTGAACTTCTATACCGAGAAAATTCTGCTGGGGATTACTGGCCGCCATAGTGACTAGCGAGGTTCCCATACCAAAGCCGATTTCTAATACCACTGGGGCTTCACGGCCAAACAAGGCAGTTACATCAACAGGGGTTGCCTGATATTCTACGCCCATCACCGGCCAGTAGTTATCGAGCGCCAGTTGTTGGCCCTTGGTCAGGCGCCCCTGACGGCGGACAAAACTACGAATACGGCGCATGGCACGGCCGTTTTCATCAAATTCCGGAGATATGACGTCATTTATCATGGTGCTTTCTGTCTGTTGGTTGCGTGTATGAACGCGCATTATGCAAAGATACGCCAGTTTATCAACTATGGACGTCAGAAGTACAAAATTAAGCTGTAAATAATGGATATATCCCCATAAACCACCATTCAGGTGCCAGTGCCGCTAACACCACGGTGGTTCCAAGTACAAAGGGGAAAGGCGGAAAGTTCCGGTTTACAGCCACTAAACTCTATGCTGCAATCCAGCCCTAATTTATTTATCTGCCGGATATCGATACCTGCTTATGATGCAAGCGCAACAATTCGCGCACGTGGTGCTGGAGTGGTACCAACGCTTTGGTCGCAAAACACTGCCATGGCAGTTGGATAAAACACCTTATCAAGTCTGGCTGTCAGAAGTGATGTTGCAACAAACACAGGTTGCGACTGTCATCCCCTATTTCCAACGTTTTATGCAGCATTTTCCTGATATTCGGGCGTTGGCAGCAGCACCGCTGGATGAAGTTTTACATTTATGGACCGGGCTGGGTTATTACGCCCGCGCCAGAAATCTGCATAAAGCAGCTCAGACCGTGGTTGAACGCCATCAGGGTGAGTTCCCTACAACGTTTGACGAAATACTCGCTCTGCCCGGAATTGGTCGCTCAACCGCAGGAGCAATTTTATCGCTCTCGTTGGGGCAACATTTCCCTATTTTAGACGGTAATGTTAAGCGAGTATTGGCTCGTTGCTATGCCGTTGAAGGATGGCCCGGTAAAAAAGATATCGAAGGCCGTTTATGGCAGATCAGTGAAGATGTCACTCCCGCCAAAGGTGTTGGCCAGTTTAATCAGGCAATGATGGATTTAGGCGCTATCGTCTGTACTCGCTCTAAACCCAAGTGCGAACTTTGCCCGCTGAACCTCGGTTGTCTTGCTTATGCCAACCATAGCTGGGCGCGCTATCCGGGTAAAAAACCCAAGCAGACCTTACCGGAGAAAACTGCCTATTTTCTATTGATGCAGCACGACGCGCGAGTGTGGCTCGAACAACGCCCACCGGTGGGGTTATGGGGCGGGTTATTCTGCTTCCCACAATTTGCAGAGCAAGAAGAACTGAATAATTGGTTACAGCAGCGGGGCCTTGCCCCAAGTGACTTGCAGCAGTTAACGGCTTTTCGCCATACCTTCAGTCACTTCCATTTGGATATTGTCCCGATGTGGCTAGATACTGCATCAAACCGTGGATGCATGGATGATGGCGCAGGTCTCTGGTATAACTTAGCACAGCCACCGTCGGTAGGCTTGGCTGCCCCAGTTGAACGCTTATTGCATCAGTTAGCAAAACAACCGCTAGCAAAGTAATCAGTGGGCACCCAACCATCTACCCAAACAGCTTTATTTGGAGAGGATTTAGCATGAGCAGAACAATTTTTTGCACGTTTTTAAAGAAGGATGCTGAAGGGCAAGATTTTCAGCTCTATCCAGGTGAAATCGGCAAACGTATCTATAACGAAATCTCAAAAGAAGCTTGGTCACAATGGATAACTAAACAGACCATGCTGATAAATGAGAAGAAGCTCAGCATGATGAATGTAGAAGACCGCAAATTGCTGGAACAGGAAATGGTTAATTTCTTGTTCGAGGGGCAAGATGTTCACATTGAAGGTTACACTCCGCCGAGTAAGTAACTACACGGGGCCCTCTTGGTCCCGCTGTTATCCCCTAACTGATTTAAATTGCAGGAAAGCGGCACCCACGCGAATCTTCAGGAGCTTATATCAATAAGTGGCTGAAGTAAGTGAAGGAAAGACACCGCACCAGCAACTTGAAGTTAACGGGGATATTTTTCATCAATATATGGCTCGTAAGATGAAGAAAATTTTAGCTTTGCTGGTAATTGCACCATTATTAGTGTCTTGCTCAGGCAATAAAAATCAGGCAGAAAACGAAGCCTTTATCAAAGACACTAACGGTTTTGAGATTTTAATGGGCCAATTTGCCCATAACATTGAAAATATTTGGGGATTAAAAGAAGTCCTAATCGCGGGTCCAAAAGATTACGTGAAGTATACGGATCAATATCAAACTCGCAGCCATATCAACTTTGATGCCGGTACCATTACGGTTGAAACTATTGCCACGACTGATCCGGCGGCTCACTTACGTCAGGCCATTATTACCACATTATTGATGGGTGATGATCCCGGTTCGATCGATCTCTACTCTGATGCTAACGATATCCAGATCAGTAAAGAGCCGTTCCTGTATGGGCAGGTGCTGGATAACAATGGCGAACCTATTCGCTGGGAATGGCGAGCAGCACATTTCGCCGATTATTTATTACAAACCAAAATGCAAAAACGCACGTCTGGATTGCATGTTATCTGGTCGGTAACCTTGCAATTAGTGCCAAACCATTTGGATAAACGCGCTCATAAATATCTGCCACTGGTACGGCAATCCGCCGAGAGGTATGGGGTGGAAGAGTCATTGATTCTGGCTATTATGCAAACAGAGTCGAGCTTTAACCCATATGCTGTGAGTGGCTCTGATGCGCTGGGTCTAATGCAGGTTGTTCAGCATACTGCCGGACGAGATGTCTTCAAATTGAAAGGTAAAAGCGGTCAGCCAAGCCGTAATTATCTATTTGATCCTGCAAATAATATCGATGCTGGCACTGCTTATTTGGCAATCCTGCAAAATACCTATTTGGGCGGCATTCAAAATGCTACCTCACGGCGTTATGCTGTCATTACCTCTTATAATGGCGGGGCAGGTAGCGTGTTGCGGGTATTCTCCAGCGATAAGAATCAGGCGGTGAATATTATCAACAATATGGCTCCAGGAGATGTATTCCAAACGCTGACCACTAAACATCCATCCGGTGAGTCTCGCCGTTATCTGGTGAAAGTGAATAGCGCGCAGAAGAGTTATCGCCGTCACTAAGTTTGTTGGTACTGAGAAGTCATATAAAAATGGCACAGTTCGCTGTGCCATTTTTTGTAATTAGCTCATTCGAATAACAATCATTCTCAATAAAGTATTATAGTCATACCCACAATCCCATTACTTACACCGGCAGGCTGAATAAATGGACTTCGGACTTACCGTTTTCGAGATGGTGGTAATCTTCTCCACCATGGTCATCGCCTATATTATCTTTGGCCTCACCGGATTTGGCTCTGCACTGATTGCCAGCCCAGTATTAGCACTATTTATTCCCGTGGCTAAAATTGTCCCTTTACTGGCAATTGTCGATATGTTTGCAGCTATTACTAATGTGGCGCGCCATAGCCGCCACGCGGATATAGCAGAGCTTAAGCGGCTAGTGCCCTTAATGATTATTGGCAGCTTGATTGGCGCGACTGTACTGCTGCGCACCCGGCCAGATATTTTGCTATTAGCATTGGGTGTATTTGTCATCCTGTATGCGATTTACTCCCTTAGCCGACGCAAACCCCAAGGGCAATTCAAGCCTATTGCAGCCATTCCTTTTGGCCTAATTGGCGGTATCTTCAGCGCATTATTTGGCAGTGGCGGGTTTATCTATGCCATCTATTTATCCGGACGGATAGCCAGCAAAGACAATTTACGGATCACTCAGACGACACTTATCGGCCTAAGCACCCTAACCAGAGTCATTTTATTTACTCTGGCCGGAGTCTATATGGATTTGTCGATCCTATGGATGGTTTTACTGCTAGTACCGGGGATGTTAGTCGGCTTGGTCATTGCCAATAAAATTAGTTTAGGGCTCAGTCGCGATCAGCTCATTCGCATAATAAATATCTTATTGCTGATTTCCGGCACTGTCTTGCTGGCACGTTATTTCGGTTACTGATAAACCTCATAGTCATCTTTATATTGAGACAGCCGACATGCTCGTCAGCTGTCTATTTTTATTCAGATCACTTGATGACGTAACCAAAAATACGCCGCCACTCCACATCACCTTTTTCAATATAAACACCCTGCAGTTCTGGTGAAAAGCCGGGTAACAAGTTGATGCCCTCTTCTAACGCCAAGAAATAGCGCTGCACTGCCCCACCCCATACTTCTCCAGGCACGACACACAGCACCCCCGGTGGATAAGGTAAAGCCCCTTCTGCAGCAATGCGCCCTTCCGTCTCGGCAATAGGAACCAGTTCGATGTTATCGCGAACAAATTGGATATTGGCATCTTGTGGGTTCATGACCACCGTCGGGAAACCCGCTTTTCTAAACATATCTTTTTGTAATTGCTTAACATCATAACTGACATACAGGTCATGCATCTCTTGGCATAACTGACGCAAAGTATAGCCGCGATAGCGCCCTTCATTCTTACGGTATATGGTCGGCAATACATCACACAACAGTGCATCTTGTTCAATATAGCGCTCAAATTGAACTAACATATCAACTAGATGCGCCATTTTGGCTGGATTCTCTGCCGGGGTCAGTAGGAATAGGATCGAATTAAGATCGCATTTTTCCGGCACAATACCATTCTCACGCAGGAAGGTAGCCAATATTGCCGCTGGCACACCAAACTTAGTATATTGACCACTGCTGGCATCAATGCCCGGCGTCGTCAGCAACAACTTACAAGGATCGACCAGATATTGATCTTGGTTATAACCTTCAAATCCGTGCCAACGTTCATTCGGCACAAAATTAAAGAAGCGAGCATCATTAGCAATAATCTCAGTATCGTAGTCTTGCCAATTCTTACCACCCACTGTCGGTGGAATAAATGGCCGCAACATTGAGCAGCGTTCTAATAATGATTTACGCGTTTCAATACCAAGTTTTACACAATCCATCCACATACGGCGGCCACTGTCACCAGAATGTATTTTGGCGTTGACATCCAGTGCCGCAAATAATGGATAGAATGGGCTGGTCGATGCGTGCAGCATAAACGCATTATTAAAACGCTTATGGTTGCAGTGGCGTTTTTGCCCTTTGATGTGGTTATCTTTTTTATGCACCTGTGACGTTTGTGAGAAGCCAGCCTGCTGCTTATGCACTGACTGAGTCACAATAATCCCAGGATCATTTTCATTTAATTCCAACAACAGTGGCGAGAAATCCTTCATCATCGGAATAAATTGCTCGTAGCCTACCCAGGCAGAATCAAACAAAATGTAGTCACATAAATGACCAATACTATCAACCACCTGACGCGCGTTATATACCGTGCCGTCATAGGTACCTAATTGGATGATTGCCAATCTGAATGGCCGTGCATCATCTGCACGTTCAGGTGCCACTTCGCGCAACTGTTGGCGTAAATAGCGCTCATCAAAGCAATGAGCATCAATGCCACCAATAAATCCAAATGGGTTACGGGCTGTTTCCAAATAGACAGGTGTTGCCCCGGCTTGAATCAGCGCACCATGATGGTTGGATTTATGGTTATTACGATCGAACAACACCAAATCACCACGGGTCAACAAGGCGTTAGTGACAACCTTATTAGCCGATGAAGTCCCATTCAGAACAAAATAGGTTTTATCTGCATTAAAGACCTTCGCTGCATATTTTTGTGCCTCTTTTGCCGCCCCTTCATGAATCAGTAAATCGCCTAATTTGACATCGGCGTTACACATATCTGAGCGGAAAATTGTCTCGCCATAGAATTCAAAAAATTGGCGACCAGCCGGATGCTTACGGAAGAACTCCCCCCCCTGATGCCCTGGGCAGGCAAAAGTTGAATTTTGCATCTCAACATATTTTTTTAATGTTGAGAAAAAAGGCGGCAATAGGTTTTTTTGATATTCACTGGCAGCAGCTTCTACCTGAGCGTTGTAAAACGCTTTATTTGCCTCGCCGAGGGTAATGACACCTTTAATTAGGGGCAAGTAATCCGCTGATACCGTCTGTTCAGCGGTAACAGCAACAAAAGTAGGGATAGCAAAGCCCAAATCATTCAGCTTTGACAATAGACCGGCATTGGCATCTTCAACCGACATCACCACTGCAGCAACATCGGTAAAATCGGTCTGATTGAGGTATACCACTCCCCGCTGACTTTCTACATAAGAAGCCAAACGAGCGCTTGTTGCTATTTTTAACTGTGTCATGTCACTTACTCTCAAACGGTCAGGTATGAGGCTGCCACTTTGGCATATAGATGACATCACACAATATGGGGAAACTTATGTGATGCCGGCAAATTGATATCTTTAACGCGCACTTTTCCAAGCTAAAATAACAGCCGGAATTAATGAGTGGACTGGTCTCAGCATCGACCAATAGACATCAGTAAAATCAGAGGTCAGCTCTATTTTTAATAATGCCTAACAGTGAGCAACAAGTAGCCTTACCGCATGGAGGGGATAAGAGACTTAGCAGAAGTGACACAGAGGAAACAGTGCCTGAGGCGTTTGATATGCATTGGATAGTGTAAAACTGCCATAACCGCCTCCTGCTTAAACTCTTGAAATGATATGGACTAGAGGAATGAATAGTAACGCTAAATTCGCGCAATAATTGCATGTTTCCGGAGGCTATTCAACCCTTAGGAATCAATAAAAATGCACATTTAGTGAATATCTAAGCTATTGTTATCTAACAAACTGTAAAATAAAAAATCTATAAATCAAATAGATGAAACATTGAATTACAGTGCAAAAATAAACATCCCAACAGTTTTTTAGCTATTTTTGCATGAAAAGAGAGCAACTGATCGCCAATCTATGAGAAACTCATTGACGATTTGGTGCCAATACGGTTTAATGCGCCCCGTTGCCCGGATAGCTCAGTCGGTAGAGCAGGGGATTGAAAATCCCCGTGTCCTTGGTTCGATTCCGAGTCCGGGCACCATATTCAGAGAAACCAGCTTAATAGCTGGTTTTTTGCTTTCTGACGTTTGGACTCTTCATCGAACACGTTCGATTATTCGCTCTGCAAGCAGCGCTCACCCCTGCGGGGCCGTCGCCAGCGACGTTCAATCCCGCTGCGCGGGTTGTCCGAGTCCGGGCACCATATTCAGAGAAACCAGCTTAATAGCTGGTTTTTTGCTTTCTGACGTTTGGACTCTTCATCGAACACGTTCGATTATTCGCTCTGCAAGCAGCGCTCACCCCTGTGGGGCCGTCGCCAGCGACGTTCAATCCCGCTGCGCGGGTTGTCCGAGTCCGGGCACCACTTTCAGAGAAACCAGCTTAATAGCTGGTTTTTTGCTTTCTGACGTTTGGACTCTTCATCGATATGCTCAAGAGTCGACTGAATGCTGACTGTAATGTTTAATCTCGCACACAAACTATTAGTTGGGGTTCTCAGTAGCACAACTTCACTGTTCTGTTTATCAGTCTTAATTTTAGTTAACTGCAAAAGTTTGTTATTTAACCTGCGAGGTTGCCTTATCAGCTGGTGGGATAACTCGAATTCTCGCAAATATAGTCATACAAACGCTGAGTATCTTCTAATGAACAAAGGCGAGTGCCGAGATTAAGTGTCGCCGCACTACCGGCAGCTACGCCAAAACGTACAATATCAAAAAGGTCAGCACCCTCTGCAAGTTTCAGTGTCATCGCGCCAACCATGCTGTCGCCGGCACCGACTGTACTCATCTTTTTCACTGGAGGAGGAACTATCTGTACACAATTATCACGATCAACGGCAAGTGCTCCCTGAGGCCCAAGCGATACGACAACCCGTTTAGCTGCACCGCGTTTGACCAATTCTTGAGCTGCATCGCGTACGTCATCAGGATGTATCAATGCTCGCCCTATAAGAGCTGATAGTTCATTCTGATTAGGTTTTACTAGTGCTAACCCTCCCAAATTCAAGCAGGCCTCTAATGCTTCACCAGAACTGTCAACGATACATAGCAACCCCATCGTTTGAGCCTGCTTGACCAGATAAATTAATTTATCAGTCGTAGTATCTGGCGGTAAACTGCCACTAATAACCAGAATCGATCCTGAAGGAATATGTTGTACTTGCCCCACAAGTAGATCAAATTCTGCATCACTCAGTCGTGCTCCTGGCATAACAAAACGATACTGTTCGCCACTATTATCTACATGGACATGCATGTTCTGCCGAGTCCAATCCTGTGTCTTCAGCGTTTCCGTATGAACACCTTCCTGATCAAGCAACTTTTTCAAGTGTTCACCTGTAGGACCACCAATAGGGAAAATAGCATTTGCTTGACCGCCAAGATAAACAACAGCGCGCGCAACATTAATCCCCCCACCTCCTGGCTCAAAAATAGGTGCGGTACAACGTAATTTTCCTTCAGGGTAGATTTTGGGGATCGTCGTTGCGCTATCTAGTGAAGGGGATAAAGTTAAAGTGAAAATCTGAGTCATAATAATACAACCTCCTTTTGGTTTTTACTTCGCCAATCCGACAAGTAACAATGGAAATTGTGTATTGGTAACATACTGATAACTATCACAACAATAATCATAAAGCTCAATTTCTTTATAAATTATTTGCTACAATTTTAGCCAGTATAGTGGCTACACTAAGTAAAGCACATAATATCGAGCTTTGTTTGGGTTGTACTATTTTCACTATTTTTACCGTCATCATGCTTATTTTGTATGACGATTACGCTGCATCTATGAGTAATTTAGGTTATAGATAGGATTATTATTAGTTTTGGATTTTTCTCTGAATAGAGGAAAATGAGCACAACAAGGTAGCTCTGAGATAGAAACAAGGAGGATATAAAATGTATGAATCGAGAAATATGCCGTTGATTTCTTTTAGGGCTTTTTTAAAGCGAATACTGTTACACTTCGGTGGCGCTGTACTGCTAGTGATATTCACCCTGTTTATAGGCATGGTAGGACATATACTCTTTGACGAGAATATAGGTTGGCATGACGCGACATTAAATAGCGCATTCATCGCAAATGGTATTGGTCCCTACATTATGCCGCAGAGTATTGCGGGCAAGATTTTTTTTGCCTTTTACGGTATGTTTACAAGCCTGGTTTTTATGACCACATTGGGGCTAGTCTTGGCCCCGGTGGCGCATCGAGTGTTACATAAGTTTCATTTAGATGATAATCAAGACTAATACCATGATAGGTGGCGGTAAGGCTCTAGGTAAAATTAACATAACTAAGTCAGCGTTGTGTTTTATTCAAGATGAAGGATAAAATGGCCTAGCAATATTTTATCACATACTATCTTCATGTCTGGATTAGATAAAGCCGCCTCTAATATTGGACATGAGGATTTATAAAGCATCAACATTATTCACAACTCTTATCATCTATATTTACTGGGTCAACATGTGTCATGACATTTAAAACACGATAGTTATTTAATACTGTATTTCTGGCAGCAACTGCAATGTCATGCCCTTTTTTTACCGATAAACGGCCATCAATCTCCAAATGGACATCAACAATAATTAAGTCACCCATTCTTCTTGTCTTCAGGTCATGAATACCTTCAATACCCTCAGTTGCCAATAATGTTGCCTTGATTTTATCTTCCGTTTCAGTGTCTACAGCCCTGTCCATTAAGTCGTGTAGTGAGTCTGACATAAATGAATAACCCATCTTGGCCACTATAAGGCCGACGATAAGAGCAGCAACCGGGTCAAGGAATTTAAAACCTAATAAATTACCGATGATCCCGAGAGCGACAACCAGAGATGAAGCCGCATCAGAACGTGCATGCCAGGCATTGGCGACCAACATGCTGGATTTGACCCGAGTGGCAACGGCCAGCATATAGCGAAAAAGCAGCTCTTTGAGAACCAGAGCAGCTAAGGCTACCCAAAGTGCAATAATGTGTACTTGGGGGATAGCTTCGGGGTGCTGAATTTTATTTACTGCAGACCAGAGCATCCCAATACCAACAACAAAGAGTATCGCTCCCAGAATTAGTGATGCTCCATTCTCATATCGATGATGACCATAATGGTGGTCATCATCAGCACCTTTTTTACTTTTATGATTTGCAATAAGCACAACAAAGTCTGCAACTAAATCAGATAGCGAATGAATGCCATCCGCAATAAGCCCCTGAGATCCAGAGAATATCCCGGTAATTATTTGTCCTAATACTAGAAAAAAATTAACAAATACACTTACCCACGTACTTTTGCGGGCTGCACGGAAACGCTCATGAGAATCACTATTAATATCATCGACAGTTTTATTTTCTTGCACTTGATTCTCCAAATAACAACAGACAGCAAATATTAACCAGATGATTGACATTATTAATTACTAAAAATAATTCTTTTTTAAGTCTGGGATTACTGTCCTAAGATGTCACATGTTTTTTAAGTTAAATTTATTTTGTTGTTTTAATAGTGAAATGTAAATACTGAATCAGCTTAATTTTTTCTTAAGCATTTATGATTATGCTTCTTATTATTAGTCATAAAGAGCGATGGTAAGAATATTAGTCTAAAGTTGGCTTCTGCAACGAGTTTCTCAGTAGGGGCAATGTTGCCCTTGTTTGTAGCGATAGTATCTTCGGCGAACTGGGCTTTTAGTTGTACTCACTTGTGCGGCAGAACCAAATTGACACATTCCTGCTTGAACTCATGGCTAAACGTTTTTCTTAGCATTCTCGCGTTGCGCATTATATCTCTAACAAAGTGCCCGGCATGATTAGATCATGACAATACTCAGTTCTGGGATATTTTCTCTCTCGGCTAAAAACCGCCTAAGATTGTGGTCTCAGAACAATGGAACAAGCGTATCTGTCGGCAGGATGGATAGATACCGTCGTTTCGAATGTTTCACCGTTATGATCAACATAACGACGGACAATTCTCAGGGCTGGTGAGCCGGATTCAACGCCAAGGACTTTGGCAATTTTCGGCGACACGCCGACGGCAGTAATCGTCTGACGAACCTCTTTGCTTTTTACGCCATAGTTTTTTTCAATCAGATCACTGATTAAGGCGTAGGGATCACTACGTACCAAGCGCCGTATTTTCTCGTAAATTGCGCTGGTGTAGCTGTCAGTCCAGCAAATTATTTGGGGATGGCACCGCAAATGGTGGATCGAGCTGTGAAATTCTCAACCCATCAGGGTTAATACGAAAGCGAAAGATTCAATTCTTTTATAAGGAGATGATTATGGCCCCGGCAATGCCGTCGGTCACCGCCAGATCGGGAGGAATTATCGTAGGTTTAGGTTTGGCCGCTTACCTGTTTGCGACCCAAGCCGTAAGCTGGAAAGACCTACTTAAAGATCAAGCTGCGTGGGATACCGTTATCTGGTTCAGTGTGATCATCAGCCTTGCTAGCGGCCTATCCAGCCTCCGTTTTATCAGTTGGATGACCACCAAACTTGAAACGACCATCAGCGGTTTTGGTGCAACAGCCATCGCGGCTGGAGCCCCACCAATGATGGTCGCTATTTGCTTCGGTATTTTCAGTAATCTGATGTGGGGAAATACTGAATATGGCGGCGGATCAGGCCCTATTTACTTTGCTCAGGGTTATTTTGAACGGCCACGTTTCTATAGAATCAATTTCTGTGTAGTGACCTTCAATGTCATTCTGATCTTTGTGGTCGGTCTCGCTTGGTGGAAATTGCTAGGATATTATTGAGCCCATAAGTAGAGCTGGCTATACAGATAAAGTGCCTGATTTACTCTATTGAATAGCTAGCCTAAAAAATGCCCATGATACAACTCAACCCTGATAGTCATTTTACAATGGATAACATTGTTCAATCGGGATTGAGTTCCTTTAGTAATCGACTATTTCTATAAATACAGGAACGTCAGAAAAATAGTGAGTAAGTGCAATGACGAATATAGTAACTTCCAGCAAAGTCTGATGATGAATGGACTGAATTCTAAATAAATTAGCTTGTGATAGTTATTAAACCAGCGCCGGTATTTATACGGCCTGGTTTTTTCACAATAGCTAGATAGGACTCAATCGATAACATGCATTTTTAAAGAAAAAATTCAACGTTCCCCTCCGTTAAAAATACCAATAATCACATTCCCTTCCATATCAAGCTACGAAAAATCATTCATTTAATATAAAACCGAGATTACAAATCCATTTTTTCCATTTAAGATTTTACTTGGATAGCGAAAAACCTTTATAACTGCCTTATATTGCTTATTTTTAAATTTTCATTTTTTTGTACTTTCAAGTAGTGCAACGGTTTAAAGATAGATTGTTGTTAAAGATACATTACTCTCTAAACAATACTTCAAACACATCACTTTTTAGACATAAATCACAGTTGTTAAATTCCATAACTCCCGAGTGAAATTACAGAATTCCCTTGCTATCACGGGGAGTCCAACATGACTATGAAACCTAATGTGTCTGTTTAATTTCATTCATTTCTGGAGCGATAGAATGACTTATTTTTCTGAAATAGCAGGTGTTTATTACGAAGGTGCCAAAACAAAAAAACCATTGGGTTTCCACCATCACAACCTAAATCTAATCTCAGAAAATAATATTTACTTCATAGGGTTTAGCTGCCAATCCAGCACTATCCGCTGTTCAAGAATGCCCAAAGGATTGCTGTTTCACTGCCATCCCTAAGATATTGGATTGAGTGCTTTCTTCATTGTCTTTTTTAGGCATGTGCTAGTTATGGCACAAAAAACGTGAAATATGCTGTGCGGATGGGATGAATAATCTATTTTTTGTTCCGGCAAAAGGAAATCATAATGAATACCGCCTTTGTACTCAGTACTAAAGATAAAATAGGTTATGGCCTGGGCGATATGGCAAGCGCTCTGGTCTGGCAAACTGCCACGCTGTTTTTAGCCTATTTCTACACCGATGTATTTGGGTTGCCAGCCGCGATTATGGGTACCATGTTTTTACTGGTGCGGGTGGTGGATGCCTTTATTGATCCCTGTATTGGCGCGCTAGTCGATCGCACCCAAACCAAGCATGGTCGCTTCCGTCCATGGCTATTATGGTTTGCTATTCCTTTCGGCGTCAGTTGCCTGATTACTTTTTATGTACCCGATGTTGGGCCCACAGCAAAAATTATTTATGCCTGTGTCACATACAGCCTGCTCAGTCTGGTCTATTCAGCGATTAATGTCCCTTATTGTGCCATGCCCGGCGCACTGACCCTGAATCCGCGTGAGCGGCATTCTATTCAATCCTGGCGTTTTGCTCTGTCATTTATTGGTGGCCTAATTGTTACCGTGATTGCTTTGCCACTGGTGGACTGGTTGGGAAACGGCAATGCGCAGAAAGGGTATTTCTACGCCATGAGTCTGATGGGGTTGCTTGGGGTGGTATTATTTTACTGCTGCTTTGCCATGACTCGGGAGCGATATTCTCCGCGTAATGATACTTCTGGCTCAATGCTGAGTGATTTAAAACTGCTGACAAAAAATAGTCAGTGGCGCATTATTTTTCTGTTTAATATCCTGCTGTTAACCGCAGTAGTGACTCGCGGCTCGGCGACAATGTATTACGTAAAATATGTTCTGTTACGCCCAGATTTAGTGTTCATGTTTATTGTGTCCGGCATGGTGGCTTCTCTCTTGGGGGCATTACTTTCCGAACGCCTGCTAGGTAAATTTGACCGGGTGCGGGCCTATCAATGGACGATTGTGAGTTTTGTGTTTTTTGCCAGCGCGATATTCTTTATTCCCCCTTCATCAGTATGGGTTATCTTAGCCATCAATATCGTATTTAGCTTTATTCAGAACCTTACCACACCGCTACAGTGGACAATGTTCTCTGACGTCGTGGACTACGAAGAGCACCGCACTGGCCGCCGTTTGGACGGGCTAGTATTTTCTACCGCACTGTTCGCCATTAAATTCGGCTTGGCACTTGGCGGGGCAGTAGTCGGCTGGGTGTTAGGTCTGGTGAACTATGTCCCCGGCGAGGTTTCGCAATCTGCCAGTGTACTGACCACCATCAACGTCTTATTCACGCTCATTCCTTCAGCACTATTTATCGCCATGGCCTTGCTGCTGTTTGCTTATAAACTGAATAGCCGTCTGGTCGCAAATATTGCCAACGAACTGGCTGTTAAACGCCAAAGCAGCAATGGTGCGCCGTCTCTGGCCCCGGCAACACAGGAGTAATTCATGACTGTTATTTATAAGGATGCCCAGTATCCGATTAGTGAACGCGTTACCGATCTGTTGTCGCGCATGACCGATGAAGAAAAGTTCGCCCAGATGCATGCTTTCTGGCTGATACTTTCCGCTGATGGGTTGCATAAAGAGCGCACCGATATGAGTGATGAGTTTTCTGGTGCCGGCGCGCAGGCCTCCCTACAGGAACGTATAAAACTGGGTATCGGGCAAATTACTCGCCCACTGGGAACACATATTGTTGATGCCCGAGAAGGCGTGCGCGCCGCGAATAAATTGCAACGGACGCTCATTGAAGAGACACGTTTGGGGATCCCGGCGCTGTTTCACGAAGAGTGTCTGGTCGGATTATTATGTAAAGATGCCACGCTATTTCCTTCCTCACTAAACTATGGTTCTACCTGGGATCTGGAGCTTGTGGAGCGCGCCGCTGCGGCCATCGGGCAGGAAGCCCGTTCAACTGGATGTCATCAAGGGCTTGCCCCGGTGCTCGATGTTTCCCGCGATGTCCGTTGGGGGCGTACCGAAGAGACATTTGGGGAAGATCCTTGGTTAGTCGGAATGATGGCGACACATTATGTGAAAGGCCTACAGGGGAAGAAGCGAGACTTACTGGCCACTCTCAAACATTATGTTGGCCATTCCTTTAGTGAGGGCGCACGTAATCATGCGCCAGTGCACCTCGGTTTTTGCGAACTCAACGATACTTTTCTGCTGCCATTCGAAATGGCAGTAAAGCTGGCGAATGCTGGCTCAGTGATGCCGGCTTATCATGATATTGATAATCAACCAGGTCATTCGGATTCATTCCTGCTGACCACGGTGTTGCGTGAGCAATGGGGCTTTGATGGAATTATCGTGGCCGATTACGGCGGTGTTAGTCTGCTGCATCAACATCATGGTGTGTCGCACGATGCGGCGGAATCCGCAGCGCTGGCCTTTAATGCCGGTCTGGATGTGGAACTACCGAAAGATGACTGTGCCCGTCATTTGCGTGAAGCCGTCGATCGCGGCCTGATTAGCATGGCAAAAATCGATGAAATCGTTAGTCGCGTGCTGAAAGAAAAATTCAACCTCGGCCTATTTGAACATCCTTATGCCGATGAAAATGCAGTTGAATTACAAAGTGCTACCACCCGTCAAATCGCCCGCGATGTAGCAACTCGCTCAATAACACTGCTGGAAAATAATGGCATCCTGCCGCTAAAAGGTCAGCCACAGGTAGCGGTTATTGGCCCAACCGCCGATGACCCTTTGGCTCTGCTGAGTGGCTACAGTTTCCCGGTACATTTGATCATCAGCGATATGTTGGAGCAAACCACTCAGGTTACCACCCCGCTGCAAGCCATGCGTGAACAGCTTGGCAACGATAATGTTCATTACGCGAAAGGCTGCCATATTATTGAGAAACGTATGGCTGGCGCACCGGTATTCCCCGGCGACAGTAGCAACAAACCAATGCAAAGCTCGCCGGTTTCAACAGATACAAGTCTGATCCCAGAGGCCGTGCGTCTTGCAAGCCACAGTGATGTGGTCGTTCTGTGTGTGGGGGATCTCGCGGGTCTGTTCCAAAGCGGCACGGTTGGCGAAGGTTCGGATACCGATAGTTTGTCACTGCCAGGTGTTCAGCAACAACTACTCGATGAACTGGTGGCTACCGGCAAACCGGTGGTAGTGGTGATGACTGGCGGGCGGCCTTATAACCTCGGTGGACAAGAAGATCAGGTTGCAGCATTGCTGATGGCCTGGGCTCCAGGGCAAGAAGGTGGCTATGCCATTGCCGATATATTGACCGGCAAAGCTGAACCCGGTGGACGGTTGGTGGTATCGGTACCCAAAAGCGCCGGCGCCATGCCTTATTACTACAACCATAAGCTGAAAAGTGGTGGCACACCGTTTGCCTTCCATTTTGGGGCGCGTTATCCGTTTGGCTACGGTAAAACCTGGACAGAATTCGACTATGGACAGTTGGAGCAACTCAGTCACGAAGTGGTAAATGAAGGCGGTGAGGTCAAAGTCAGCTTGACTGTGACTAACCGCGGTGCACAACCGGGTAGTGAGGTTGTGCAGTTGTATGTGCATGACAAAGTGGCCTCAATGGTTCGTCCGGTACAAGAGTTAAAAGCTTTTCAGCGAGTTTATCTGGCACCGGGTGAATCTGCTCGATTAACATTCCACATTCCCACTGACATGCTCAGCTTTACACGGCGAGATGGCCAGCGCGTAGTGGAACCCGGTGAATTTGATATACGGGTTGGCGCTTCAAGTGATGATATCCGTAGTATTGGTTTGATTAAGGTAACAGGTGAAACTCGGGTATTGAGTGGCAACTGGCGCATGGTCAGTCACTGTATAAGTTAAGTTTCGTACTCCGGCAGAGACCCAACATCCTGTGGTGTTGGGTCAAATAGAATGATTCTCACGCCGAAAATTTATCCTCAAAGGGTTACTGGGATACCAAATTTGGAACAAAGTAAGTTGGCTACTTAATTGATTGGGTTAATACACTACCTGACTGATGGGTAGAATTAACATCGGTTGTAAAGAAGGAATTCCCAGCTTACTCAAAGCACTTCTCTTATAGTAACTGACGGTTTTGTTGCTTAACTGCAAGATAGTCGCAATGTTATTATTTGAGTTCCCTTGTAACAACAATCTCATTACCGTTTGTTCTCGTTTTGATAGTGGCAGATGGCGCTTACGATAAAAAAAACGTTTGGTCGGAGTGGCCTGGAAAAAGACATGTGTTAACCGATCGACAAAATGGCTAATCGGGGCTGCTTGCGCAATCATGGTATAAATAAGGTCGATGCCGTAAAAATAATGCTCTAATAGCCGGATATAAGATATATCGGCGATGATAACGACTCGACAAGTTGCTCGATTCTCCTGCAACCAATTGATGATTAAGCCAAAGGTATTAGTGTAACAATAATCGTAACCATACAGACTTAAAACGACCATATGAGTAGAAGGGAAACGAACCAAATTATCATAAACATCATTCAGTGATTCCGCATGATCAACAATATTAACTGGCTCCATAGCTAATACATTGCTTAAAATATCTTTCATACTGAAACGAGTAAATTGACAGGCATGTTGAATAATAACTTGTTTCTCTTCCATAGAATTAATCCCTATTGATATTTAAAATACAACGTTACTAAATCTTAGTATTGAATGTCATCGTTACGTTTAAAAAACAAATAGATCAACAAGATAATGGCAACTGCAAGGATAAGTGATGACCACAATAAAGTAGCAATCAGTGGACCATAAACATCTTCAAAAAAGGCAATGCCAAAATAAGAGGAATATAGATATCTAACTAAGTCAGGCACAAATTCGACACTAAGCAAAGAAATAAAGCAAAACAACCACGAAAACCAGAAAATATAAAAAAATAAAGCACCAGCCATTTTCATGATATTTTCCTCAATGTGTGTTGAGTATTATTTTCCATCTTGGTTTTGATGGATTAAATCATCTAGCAATAACCTCACCCAGCCACTTATTTAAGTAAGTGACTGGGCGTTTATTAGTTGCCGCTATCTTGCAACCCTGAGCTTATCGATATAATTAATTTGTAAAGATTGTGGTAAATGAAACACCCGTAATATAAGTCATACCACCACTATGAGTACGTGAATATGCTGTATATCCTTGAAGAGTATATCCATTCTCAACATTGAAGGTTACCGTTGTATTCCCTGCCGCTCCCTTCCCACAACTGACGCTTGAACCGCCTGACATGTTAAACACTATTTTTGTCAAATAGATATCACTTCCACCATATGCCCATTGACCATACGTCACATCAACACTAACCACTTCATCCATATTCCCTACAACTTTGAGATCTCCTCCAGTACCACCAGATGAGGCGGTCGTCCACATGTCATCAACAATATCACCACACCTCATATTTATCGTATACCCTCCCTCAGGGCTAATGAGGTTAAGCTGCGGCGTATTAGCACCAGCATTTCCAAATAGGCCGCTAGATATTTGTGGGAATACTGTAAGAGTCCCTTGCTCCTCAAAATCGACGTGATTGTACTGGCCTCGGCCAGTGATAATTGAACTTGAACCACCTACTACTGCTGCTAACCCTGTAGCCATTCCACTTGACGTAATTGAAACAATACTACTGTTGCTTGTACCCCAGACAATAGATGCATTCGAACTCGTAAGTATTACGATTTCAGCCGTATCTGTTGTTGTCGCCGTAATACTGAATTGCACGGTAGCATCTTTGGCTATATTTTTAGATATCGGATCAATCTTGAATGTATAACTATAAAAACTCACTGTCGTGTTGGCATCAACAGGTGATTGGCTACCTGCATCAAACACTGCAGAGATCATAACGCTATTGACCAGTACTTGATTGCTTCTTACCTGTACGGTTGCGAGCCCATTCCCGTCAGTGACGGTACTTTCAACAACATTGCCACCAGAATCAGAAAGGATTACGCCATTATTCCCGCTATCCTGGAACCATTTCACCGGTACTCCTGGAACTGGATTGTTCGTATCATCCAGAACAGTTGCGGTGAAAGTAAATACATCCGTATTATTTGCTACCTTACGGATTCCACTCCCGTCTAAACGCACTGAGCGCACTGCCGCCGTGGCCTCATCCACAATAAAGGTCGAGGTTTTGGCTACAGTGGTATAAGTACCCACCTTCGCGGTCACCGTGTTGCCCCCGGCTATCCGACTCACCAGTCCCGCTGTCGCTATCCCACTACTGTCAGTGTTTACTGTCAGGCTGGTCTGGCTGATCCCATCAAAGGTTGCGCCGCCGGTCACCGTGAAGATCACATCCACATTCGGCACCACATTGCCATTGCCATCCTTCACTGTGGCACTCAACCCATTGATGGAGCTGTTGTTCGCCACTGCGCCGCTGTCCACTGCAAAGTCGGTGCTGCCAATCTCTGCCGTAGCCTCATCCGCGATAAAGGTCGAAGTTTTGGCTACGGTGGTATAAGTACCCACTGTCGCGGTCACCGCGTTGCCTCCGGCTATCCGACTCACCAGTCCCGCTGTCGCTATCCCGCTACTGTCGGTGTTTACTGTCAGGCTGGTCTGGCTGGCACCATCAAAGGTCGCACCGCCGGTCACCGTGAAGATCACATCCACATTCGGCACCACATTGCCATTACCATCCTTCACCGTGGCACTCAGCCTATTGGTGGCGCTGTTATTCGCCACCGCGCCGCTGTCCACCGCAAAGTCGGTGCTGCCAATCTCTGCCGTAGCCTCATCCGCGATAAAGGTGGAAGTTTTAGCGGCAGTGGTATTGGTTCCTACAGTGGCGGTGACTGCATGAGCACCCGCTACCAGACTCACCAGTCCCGCGGTCGCTACCCCGCTACTGTCAGTGTTTACTGTCAGGCTGGTCTGGCTGATCCCATCAAAGGTTGCGCCGCCGGTCACCACAAAAGTGACACTCACATTTGGCACCGCATTGCCATTACCATCCTTCACTGTGGCACTCAGCCCATTGGTGCTTGTGTTGTTAGCAACTGCCCCGCTGGCGACACTAAAGTCGGTGCTGCCAATCTCTGCCGTAGCCTCATCCGCGATAAAGGTCGAGGTTTTAGCGGCGGTGGTATTTGTTCCTACAGTGGCGGTGACTGCATGAGCACCCGCTACCAGACTCACCACTCCCGCAGTCGCTACCCCGCTACTGTCAGTGTTTACTGTCAGGCTGGTCTGGCTGATCCCATCAAAGGTTGCGCCGCCGGTCACCGTGAAGATCACATCCACATTCAGCACCACATTGCCATTGCCATCCTTCACTGTGGCACTCAGTGCATTGGTGGCACTGTTATTAGCCACTGCGCCGCTGGCGACACTAAAGTCGGTCTCCATAATCACTGCGGTGGTTTCATCGGCGATAAAAGTCGAGTTCTTCGGTACTGTGACATTGCTTCCCACTGCGGCCGTTACCGGATGATCCCCCGCCACCAGACTCACCAGCTCGGCGGTGGCTACACCGCTGTTATTGGTGGTCGCGGTCAGGCTGGTCTGGCTGGCACCATCAAAGGTCGCCCCACCGGTGACGACAAAAGTGACACTCACATTCGGCACCGCATTGCCATTACCATCCTTCACTGTGGCACTCAGTGCATTGGTGGCACTGTTGTTAGCCACTGCCCCGCTGGCGACACTGAAGTCGGTCTCCATAATCACTGCGGTGGTTTCATCGGCGATAAAAGTCGAGTTCTTCGGTACTGTGACATTGCTTCCCACTGCAGCCGTTACCGGATGATCCCCCGCCACCAGACTCACCAGCTCGGCGGTTGCCACCCCGCTGTTATTGGTGGTCGCGGTCAGGCTGGTCTGGGTGCCACCGGCAAAGGTCGCTCCGCCGGTCACCACAAAAGTGACACTCACATTCGGCACCGTATTGCCTCCGGTATCTTTCACCGTGACACTCAGCGCATTGGTGCTTGTGTTGTTAGCCACCGCCCCGCTGGCGACACTAAAGTCGGTCTCCGTAATCTCTGCGGTAGTTTCATCGGCGATAAAGGTTGAATTTTTCGGTACTGTGACATTGCTTCCCACTGTCGCCGTTACCGGGTGATCGCCCGCCACCAGACTCACCAGTGCCGCTGTCGCCACCCCGCTATTATTGGTGGTCGCGGTCAGGCTGGTCTGGGTACCACCGGCAAAGGTCGCCCCACCAGTGACGACAAAAGTAACACTCACATTTGGCACCGCATTGCCATTACCATCCTTCACTGTGGCACTCAGTGCATTGGTGGCACTGTTGTTAGCCACTGCCCCGCTGGCGACACTGAAGTCGGTCTCCATAATCACTGCGGTGGTTTCATCGGCGATAAAAGTCGAGTTCTTCGGTACTGTGACATTGCTTCCCACTGCAGCCGTTACCGGATGATCCCCCGCCACCAGACTCACCAGCTCGGCGGTTGCCACCCCGCTGTTATTGGTGGTCGCGGTCAGGCTGGTCTGGGTGCCACCGGCAAAGGTCGCTCCGCCGGTCACCACAAAAGTGACACTCACATTTGGCACATTATTACCCCCGGCATCTTTCACCGTGGCACTTAGCGCATTGGTGGCACTGCCATTAGCCACTGCCCCGCTGGCGACGCTGAAGTCGGCCGCCGCAATGACCGCGGTGGTCTCATCGGCGATAAAGGCCGAGTTTTTCGGTCCTGTGACATTGCTTCCTACCGCCGCCGTTACCGAATGTTCACCCGCCACCAGACTCACCAGTGCCGCTGTCGCCACCCCGCTGTTATTGGTGGTCGCGGTCAGGCTGGTCTGGGTGCCACCGGCAAAGGTCGCTCCGCCGGTCACCACAAAAGTGACACTCACATTTGGCACCGCATTGCCATTACCATCCTTCACCGTGGCACTCAGCGCATTGGTGCTTGTGTTATTTGCCACCGCTCCGCTGGCGACACTGAAGTCGGTCTCCGTAATCTCTGCGGTGGTTTCATCGGCGATAAAGGTCGAATTTTTCGGTACCGTAGTGCTGGATCCCACTGTCGCTGTTACCGGGTGATCGCCTGCCACCAGACTCACCAGCTCGGCAGTTGCCACCCCGCTGTTATTGGTGGTCGCGGTCAGACTGGTCTGGGTGCCACCGGCAAAGGTCGCCCCACCGGTGACGACAAAAGTGACACTCACATTCGGCACCGTATTGCCTCCGGCATCTTTCACCGTGACACTTAGCGCATTGGTGGCACTGTTGTTAGCCACTGCGCCGCTGGCGACACTAAAGTCGGTCTCCATAATCACTGCGGTGGTTTCATCGGCGATAAAGGTCGAGTTCTTCGGTACTGTGACATTGCCTCCCACTGCCGCCGTTACCGGGTGATCGCCCGCCACCAGACTCACCAGTGCCGCTGTCGCCACCCCGCTATTATTGGTGGTCGCGGTCAGACTGGTCTGGGTGCCACCGGCAAAGGTCGCTCCGCCGGTGACGACAAAAGTGACACTCACATTCGGCACCGTATTGCCTCCGGCATCTTTCACCGTGACACTCAGTGCATTGGTGGCACTGCCATTGGCGACTGCCCCGCTGGCGACGCTAAAGTCGGTCGCTGCAATCACTGCGGTAGTTTCATCGGCGATAAAGGCCGAGTTCTTCGGTCCTGTGACATTGCCTCCCACTGCCGCCGTTACCGAATGATCACCTGCCACCAGACTCACCAGTGCCGCTGTCGCCACCCCGCTATTATTGGTGGTCGCGGTCAGGCTGGTCTGGGTACCACCGGCAAAGGTCGCCCCACCGGTGACGACAAAAGTAACATTCACATTTGGCACCGCATTGCCATTACCATCCTTCACTGTGGCACTCAGCCCATTGGTGCTTGTGTTGTTAGCCACTGCCCCGCTGGCGACACTAAAGTCGGCCGCCGCAATGACCGCGGTGGCCTCATCCGCTATAAAGGTCGAATTTTTCGGTACTGTCGTGCTCGCCCCCACTGCGGCCGTTACCGAGTGATCACCCGCCACCAGGCTCACCAATTCGGCGGTGGCTACACCGCTGTTATTGGTGGTCGCGGTCAGGCTGGTCTGGGTGCTACCGGTAAAGGTCGCCCCACCGGTGACGACAAAAGTGACACTCACATTCGGCACCGTATTGCCTCCGGCATCTTTCACCGTGACACTTAGCGCATTGGTGCTTGTGTTGTTAGCCACCGCCCCGCTGGCAACACTAAAGTCGGTCGCCGCAATGACTGCGGTGGCCTCATCGGCGATAAAAGTCGAGTTTTTCGGTCCTGTAATATTGCTTCCTACCGCCGCCGTTACCGAATGATCACCTGCCACCAGACTCACCAGTGCCGCTGTCGCCACCCCGCTATTATTGGTGGTCACTACCAAACTGGTCTGGGTGCCACCGGCAAAGGTCGCTCCGCCGCTCACCACAAAAGTGACACTAACATTTGGCACCACATTGCCCCCGGCATCCTTCACCGTGGCACTTAGCGCATTGGTGCTTGTGTTGTTAGCCACTGCTCCGCTGGCGACGCTAAAGTCTGCCGCCGCAATCGCTGCGGTGCTCTCATCCGCAATAAAGGTTGAGTCTTGCGGTGCCGTGGTGTTGGTCCCCACGGCAGCTGTTACCGAATGCACGCCCGCCACCAAACTCACCAGCCGGGCTGTTGCTACCCCACTATTGTCGGTGGTCACGGACAGATGAGTCTGGGTACCACCGGCAAAGGTCGCTCCGCCGCTCACCACAAAAGTGACACTTACATTCGGCACCACATTGCCCCCAGCATCCTTCACCGTGGCACTTAACGCATTGGTGGCAGTGTTGTTAGCTAGCGCTCCGTTGGCGACGATGAAGTCTGTATCTGCAATCTCGGCTGTTGTCGCATCCGCCTTAAAAGTGGTGTTCACACTGGCATTACTACTATTTACCGTCGCCGTCACCACCGTGGTACCCGTCACAGTATTGGTCAACGTCATCGTGGCAATACCATCTGGCCCCGTACTTGCACTCGGGCTGGCCAAATTACCATTATCCACACTGAAGCTGACTACCTCGTTGGGAACGGGATTGCCATTTGCATCGGTGACCAAAACCTGCACCGCATTACGGTCACTGCCATTAGCGGTAGCATTATCAACCGTCACGGTTAGGTTGCCACTGACTATCTCTGCTGTGCCGCTATCGGCAATAAAGACCAATGGCGCTTGCGCACGATTGCCGTTATCCAATGCACCACGGATATGCCCGCCACCAGCTAGCGTACTTCTGATCGTAATATTCGCTTTGCCCTGATTATCCGTAACAGCATTCGGGGTCAATACATTACCCACGGTGGAATCAAAGACGATATTCATCCCTGCTAATGGAGTTGCTACCGTGCCGCTCGTATCAACCACGGTCGCAATATAGCTCACCGGAGCATTACCATCGGCAATCGCTATATGGCTGCCACCACTAAGAGTAAGAGAGATTTGTTGCGGTGATTCTTGCACCACAAGAGTAGTTGTTGCTGTATTGGAGCGATTACCACGCACATCATAAGCAACGGCACTAATCTGATAGTTGTTAGCGGTCTGGAGCTGTTGATAAGGTGGCAGAGTGACAGACGCGGACTCCATGGTCAGCGGTATGATTGATCCTCCCGCAGCAATTAATGCCGGGGCACTCCATTCCATTCTCTCTGCGCCATATTTGGCAGTGATATTACCTGTTAGCGGAAGATTGGTAATCGCATAAGCCGACAGGGTTTCCGGCAATACCAGTTTGATTAAATCCTGTTTCTCATATTGCATGACAATATTGTAATTGCGGTCAACAAGATCGTAGCGGCTGCCCATTAGGCTACGCATCAAGCCAACGGTGTTCTTATTAATTTGATCGATCCAGGGCACCCCAAAGCGGTAATTAAAGTTCAGGCCAAGTTGTAATTCGTTATTGGTATTTTGACCTTTCTTATGTGCCACATCGACCGTGAATAATGGAATTGGCGTGTAATTAACCCCCACAGTGAAAGCCGAAGGGGAATCGCCTAAATCACCCGGATTTGTGCTACCCGAATTCAGGGCGACACCTTTGCCAAAATATTTTTCATACATTAAACGGCCACCCAATTGTGGATAGCTGGGCAGATAAGCCTCCGCACGGACATCAAAACCATTAGCCGGACGTTCGTTATAATCTTCCATATTGGCCAGCACGGACTGATGCCAGTCAGTCAACCGGTAATAACCATTAGCAGAGAATTTAAGGTTGTCAGTCCAAGCTTCACCGCCCACCCCCAAACGACTATTTTTGCCGGTCAGGTCGTAATCATAAAAAGTGTTAACACCAAACATCCAACTGTCGCTGAAGCTTCGCACCCCAAGGCCGACGTTATTGGTCGTTCTTTCCCCGTTGTAACGCACACCTAACTGACCAAATAACAGATTATTTTGCGTTTCAGTTAATGGGATCAGCACATCGACATTACCGATACTGTTCGAATTGAGTTGCACTCTGGCATTACCATACTGACCTAGCCAGTCTGCTGCCGCTTGCGAGGCTAAACCAGAAGCGACGCCAGTGACGGCACTTTCTGCCGCCCGGCTGCTATTCTCGTTACCCATAATGCCCCAAAGCTGAGTCGCAGCACTGGCAACATTATCTTCTGTTACGGCAAACTTATTGTTCACGTCGATATCATTCTGAATACTGCCTAAATCAGGCAGCTCAATGATATTTTTAGATGTATCTTGCGGTATGAAAAGAGGTGTCGATGGAACATTCAAAGGGGCATCTGACGGTAAAGAAGGCACCAAAAATGGGTTGTCAGATAAAGGGTTATCGGATTGTCCACTGTGCTGAGGTTCCGTGGTGTTGGGCTCTGTCAGGATGTCTGACAAACGCATTCTCGCCATCTGCTCATCTAATTCATTAGCACGAGCAGACGCAGAGATGAGCGGAGTAAACGCAATCACAAGTGGCAGCATTAATTGCACTAATAAAGTATTTAGTGCGACCATCCGCATAAATGATTTATATGAATAGAAACCGTTCATAATAAATTCAAAGTTCCGATTTTTAATTGGCAATATAACTCTAACAATGCAGACATAGAGTCATTGCGTTAGCAACAAAAAGGCGAATATCATCATAGTGATACATATGATGAACTTGCCTATCCTTGTGGCCTAAAGTATGTATATCACTCAAAGGTGATTTAGTTACACGCACGCATGAAGAATAAGCTGTTTAGCCAGCCAAACAGCCCTAGTTACTCATAAAGTTAATTATCTTTCTGTATAGGAATAGCCAATGAACCCGCTTATCTGAAGCAGAGATAAAGTGCATTTAAAATAACACAATAGAAAATTAGCACTGTTACTGACAAAAAGATTAAACGGGTAAACATGCCATAACACAAAAATACTAAATACGAGAAAGGTAATTCACTTTATTTTGTACTTCGTTGAAAGCAGTGTTTCTAACTCTGGCACACACCATTTTCAATTTTGAATCCAGCTCTAACGAAATAAGCTGCTTAGGATCATTATCAAGTATATTCCTATTCTGCTCCAAGAATGCATACATATCGTTGATCTTATCAAACTGACCTCTGAATACAGCGAAGTCATTCGCATTCAGCTTTTTAACCATAGAGAAGTTATTGACACATTGATCGTTAGTACTTTTTTTAATGATAGCGGCTGTCTGCTGTTCTGATTCCGTTTTAGCTTTTGTAGTACAGCCCATAAGAGCAGTACTTAGCATTAGTATTGTAATTGCCACGCCTTTCATATATATCCTCACTGCTCCTTTATAAGGAGCTGTTTCTATACTTTTTTCTGTTATTATTACGCATTTTAGACAACATACTAAATATGTTAAACGTAATATAAACGAACCTAAACAAAGTTAAAAAAATCTAAACTGACACCAAAATCCTGTAGTCCGATGCCTTTATATCACGATCTTTTATGCTATCAAACATTGTTATGTTAGTTTTAAATACCAACAAGACAGGTTCAACCAGTTTATTATTCTTTATAACTATTAATTTAAGGATACATAGATCGTTGATAATGTATTTTTTAGTTATATCTTTCATATTGTCGCACTATATTAGCTAATTCCCCTGAGTGAATTAAATGTATAAAATTCATGTTCAATCACAAATATTGTGGCCGATGTAATAAAAAACCAATTAATGCACTAATATTTTTCAATTAAAAACACAAAACATTATATTATCAAATCAATAACAAAAAACCTTAATTCATAGCATAATAGGTATTTTCTATTCAATAAACAATAATCCAAGAATGTTCTTATATTTAATGCGATGATGAATGAGGATATATCTAGCACAACAAGATTATATGCAAAAACATAGACACTCTGGTTATAGTGATCTTCTCTTTCAGCAATGTATCACTAGGTATGTTTTGTTACAGTAAATCCAACCCCCTTAACCAAGCCGCGGTATGACCATATCAGTACCAACGTCAAAATAGTGAAATATTCTGAGCCTAGCCCCAGAAAACAAAAAGCCAGCTATTAAGCTGGCCTTTTTTTCGGAATTTAGACATTCTTAGTGGTAGAAAGAGAGCGAATACCAAGTATCGATTACATCATTATCAAATACTCTTCCCGTCGTTAATCAGCGACTGAGCGCGTATCTGCTGGTTGGGCTATCAGTGCATATCGGTTCAATAGTTGGCTAAACCGGCTGTCTATCTGTTGGCGTAGAGCTGAAGGTGGCGTTTGTCCTAATGCAGATTGGACCTGATACTGACGCAGCAGTTCTTCCAGCGGTAATGTTTTTTCCAGCGGTTGCTGAATGGCAAAAACCACCGATTTCAGCTCAGAAACCGTCATATAGCGCCCTTTCTTCTCATCCAGCCCATTCAGACGTTCCGCAAGTTGGCGTAAACGTTCTTGCGCCAGTGCAAATTGTTCCAACTCAGCCACGGGTGCGGCGGCAGCTTCTCGCTGTTGTTGCCACCAAGTATTCAGCCGCTTGACCTCTTGACTGGCCGGCCAAAGTTGTTGTGCCTGTGACAACAATCCATCGCCTTGCGCCTGCACCCACAATGGTGGCAACAGGGTTAGTTGCTCTAATTGTGAAGCAGTGCCCTGCAATACAGGTTCAGCCAAAGCAGCCAATGTGTTATCCGAAGTGTGCTTTTTCAACTCATCGATTGATTTAGCAGGCAGAGACACAGGTAAAGCTACGGTACTGGTCAGCAACGCATCCTGTAGCGGATTGGCTGATACCGACTGCCAGATAAAGCAACCGCCAGCAACCAGCACTGCCATCAGTGATAAACCAGCAACAAAACCATGACTTGCTTTCCAACGAGGAGGGGGCGGCGAAGGCGGCGACAACTCTACCTGAACACGCGCCGGTGCCGGTTCGTTGACAATATAGACCAGTGGTTCACTGACTGCCGACGACGTGAATGTCAGTTCGGGGTGAGATTCTGGGGCTGATATACCGGCATGCCGCGCGGGTATGCTTAATCGGTCGGAGGTATCAGAGGCCGCCTCAGCACTTTCCAAACGCAGTGCAGCGTTATGCAACATCAGACGAACACCGTCCAGTTTGCTCAGGTGTTTAAGCTCCAGCGTTTGCAACTGAGTACACAATTGTTCCAGCGCCCGTTCTGCCCGATAAATCAGAGCCAAATCACCGTAGCACGGTGTCATTGTCCGCCAGACTTGCTGCAACCGGTTACTCAGCCATGCCAACAACTCAACCCGGGCATGTGTTTGCGGTGGCCACAATGCAGTCCATTGATGGGAGACTAACCCCGCCAACAACTCCAGCCCCTCACATAATCCGGCTAACCCCGCAAGCTGCGTCCGAGCCAGCGTAAAATCGACAGTGGTCTGTAACTCAACGCCATTTTGGCGGAACAGCGCCAGACATAAATGTTCCACCCGCCCCCAATTAACATCCGGGCGAGCGGGATGATGTAGCTTGCCGATCTCGTCACGCAGTGCGGTAAATTCAGCGAGATGGCGAGGATCTCCCCCGGTTTTCAGCGTACGTTCAGTATTCAATATCATGTGATGGTCTTCCCTGAACCGGCGTTAAAAGGACTCGCCCGAATTGAGATAATTTTGTTGTTTAAGATGACGTATCAACACCCTACCCTCTGGCATAAACGCCGTACCAAAGTGCACCAGCCCATACTCTTTCAGCTCGGCGTCAATGCCATATTCCAGGTGCCCCGGGGTGGATTGCGGCAGCAACACTACGGTGATACTTTTCAGCCGTGGCTCATATTTCAGCAAGGTGTCAGAGAGCGTGGTCAGCAGTGAATGTGCAGTGCCAGGCATCCCCTGTAGGATTTTGCTCATGTCCGGCAGACCGTAATCTGGTAGATGGCTGAGCGAACCGGCACGGCAATTAAGGATACGCTGCATATTATCGAGTACCGACAGAACCCCTTGATCGGCTTCGTTCACCTGATGGAGATCGAGACCACCGGCTACGTTGCCGAACAGCATTTCATAGAGAGAAGGCTGGGACATATTACTTATCCTTCAAAGGTAACAGTGCCATCCCATGATTGTTCAGTTCAATCTGGCGGGCCTTATCGGGGTCGAGGTCGTCACGGCTCAACACCAACCGCCACGTGTTATTAGCAATATCAGGTGCCAGAAACATACCTGCGACCGCCACATACTGCGTTTTTTCATCCAGCGGTACATCTATGGACACCGCCGCCCCCGGACGAATACGGATATCTTTTTCAGCAATCAGATCCGCTTTGATGGCCTGACTGTCCTCGGCAAATAGGGAGGGATAATCGGTGCCATCAAACGTTTTGCGATCCTGTAGCTGATAGATACGCACTACCGTGGCTAGCGGAGCACCTGTCGCGTTGTTGTTTACCGCGTCCCGCGCCTGTATATCCAGATGCAGGGTTTTTACCTGCTTATAAAAAATGGATTTTGTCATAGCGACGGTGCCGTCACTCACTTTCTGGGTCAACCCACATCCGCCCAAGGTGAATATCGTGACCAGCATCAGTAATGCAAAACGTGTTTTACCAGCGATAATCGCCATGTTCGTCAGTTTCCCTTCGGTGAAAATTTTCCTGAACACGCTGATAGCGGCCCAGATTAATCGTGATTATTTCAATATCAGTTTGTGCCGTTGACATGACGCGCTGTGTTCGCATCACAGCGGTTCGGCCTAGCAGAATACCGGTGCTTTTCGGCTGGCAGGAAAGTTGGGCATCAGGCAACAACGAGCGTGAGACAGACAACTGCAAACGCACGTTCAGCCGCGACCCCAGATACACCTGCAATAACGCTAAAAAATCTGAGTGTAACTGTCCGCCAGGGAGCCATGCTTTGGCTTCCTCGGGATTATCCGTATCCAGTCGCAGTAATACCTGACTATTAACATCCACTGCGTGACTCCCCATCACCGGGCTGTTGTTCATGCTGACAGGGTGGCGCGCGCTCAGTGCCAGTGGATTGCGCAAGGGGATTCGGCAGTGGTCATGCGCTATCACGTGAGCGTTTGTTTGCGGTGCCAGTAACTGAACCAGCGCAATAATGCCTTCGCTGGTGCGCGTGGGCAGGCGCATCATGCCGGTTAGGGCCAAAAAACGTGATACCGGCGTAGCGATATTCTGTGCACATCCCTCGATACCCAGGCCACAGAGGCTCAACAGATACTGCGAAGTTTTATCCGTACCGCCGGGAGAAAAGCTGGCGGGATAAGAGTACTTACGCCAGATACGGTAGTACTGAGTGATGAGTCGGTGATTGAAAATATCGAGAAAGTCACTGACCGCCTCATACCCTTCCCTGCGCTGGGTAATATCATCGATATACGCGGTGGGCAGCGGCGATTCCACACCATACAATCCCATAAAAGTGGTGCGAATGGTCGGAGGGAGATGTGCATGCTCGGGGATTTCCACCCGTTTAAATTCACTGGCCGGAAAACCCATGCCCGGATGGGGACGAAAACGAACCGGATCGTGTCTCACCTGCCAGTGGCTGCCCAGCGGAGGAGCATCCGGCTGGCTTTGCTCCAGTAACTGACAGAAGCGATAAAACTGGGTGTAGGGCAGTTTATCCCACAGTTGTTCGATTAGCCGGGCAGGCGCTGATTGTGATTCTCTTTCCATCGGATACATTTCCCGGCAGGCTGAACGATAAGGGTGAGCTGATTGAACAAATGGATGTCAGCATAAAGGGCAAAGAAACGGTTGAGCATTTCCCCGAACAGATGAATATCACCTTCACCGGTAAAACCGTTACCATCCAGCGTCACTTCAATGTCGATGCCTCGCAGCAGAAAGCCCTTTTCAAAACGCTGAGTCTGGTGGTGCTGCACCTGTTGAATGGCGTCAAGACGGCGATTATTCAGTTCATCCCCCTGCCAGTTGTACAGTTCCAGCGTCCCACGCAGCACTTGTGCGCTGCTCATCAGGTTAAGGTAACTTGAACCCAGATGGCTCAGTACCCGCCACTGGAAGTGATCTTCCGCTGGAGGATAAGACGGTAGCGTAGGCTTACAGAGATTGCGCACTTTCAGCGGCGTCTGTAACACCGCTTCGCAGCGGTCCAACAGCGTGCTCTGTAACGCTTTACGCGGTAGTTGGCCATTGGTACCGGTAATTTTCAGCGACACTGCCTCGCGGGTGAACAGCCGGTCCACTTCCCACTGCTGCCCCCCGAGGATCAACCAGGTATCGTGTAACCCAGTCACACCCCGTTTCACCCGAGTGTGGAAATAGCGTTCCGGCGCATGCCGTCTCTGCATTCCGCCGCGATGGCGAAAACTGGTAAAAGGGACATAGGTGGCATCCGATGTCCGCTGCGAGCCAGTCACCGAGTCCACGGAGTAAATTTCGGTGTGCCCATCCTGCAAGCGGCGTGGGCGCAGCATATACTCACTTTCCAGCCCGTTGATGGTCAGCGGATCAGCTTCCAGAGAGAACAGGTTAATCACCGGCACACAATGCAGATGAAGTGCATCATCCCTGACCGGCAGATCACTTTGCCACTGACCGTCAAGTACCACTTCGATATCAAACCAGGCAATCCCCGCAGGTAACGTCACTGTTTCCAGCCCATTTAGGTGCACGAACATAAACTTCTCGCGGAAAGTGAAATACTCCAGCAGTAACTGATAGCCACTGAATGCGCTGTCGCCTTTAGGCCACAGCAAGTCTTCGTCGGCAAAGCCGCCGGGTGAAAACCAGCCATCCAGTTTTATTCGGTCAGCCTGATTGGGTAGCCGCAAATAAAGTGCGGCCTGACGCCGGGTCAGTGCCAGATGTAACGCACTGCTAACCGCCGCCTCTCCCGCCAGATAAAAACACAGACGACGCAAGTCCACCTGTGACCAGTCAGCCTGTGGGCTGCATGCCAGCCGCAGACGCAGCACCGAGCGGCCATCCGGTTCTGTAGCCATCACCACGGTTGAGACGGCGAGGGGGTTGAGTGCTATATCACGGGTGGTTCGGTACTGACAGACGGTATTTTTCGGCCCAATGGGTCGGGAATAGACTTCCATTCCAACGGGGACGTTTTCGGTCATTTTCATCGCCGGGATATCCGGGGTCAACGCAACCACCGACAGCGAGGGAATGGTGCGCAGATAGTGTGGCCACAACATACTCACCAGCCCTTCGGTAAACTCCGGCAGGTCGTCATCAATTTTCTCGCGCAATCGCCCCATCGAGAAGGCAAAACCTTCAAACAGGCGTTCCACGTAAGGGTCAGGTGTGCCGGGTTTATCCAGATCTAACATCGCCGCCCGGTCAGGATGCGTTTGGGCGAACTCTTTGGCCGCATCGCGCAGATAGCGCATTTCAGCATCGTAATAACGCAGGGTAAGGTCTTTCATGGTTTTCTTTTTTTATCAGGATAGGGTTATCAATTAACCACACAGCACCGCAGCCCTTGCCGGGTCGAGGGCCACTAATCCGGCGAGCAGGTTTTCCATCTCGCTATGCAACCGTGATTTGTCCGACTCTGTCCGGCTGGCTTTCATGCGCAGCAGCTTCAGGCGACGGGCTTTCACTTCAAACAATAATTCCGGCTCCCATTGGGTGAGTGTCATCTGGGTTGCATTCCCCTCCAGTTCACCCAGCAAATGCAACGCCATATCGTTCTTTCCGTATTGCTCGGCCACCCGCGCCATCAGCAGGCGGATCAGCCACTGATGGCGCGGTGTACGGACATTCGGACGGTTCTGCAGCCAGTTCAACGCCGCTTCCACACCTTCGCTGTCGGCCTGTACCAGCGCTTCCGGCTCCAGTTGTAAAATATCGTCGTCGCCCGCCGTGCTGGCGGAGACAGCAGGTTCACTACCCCAACTGTCTGCTGCCATGACATGCTGGTTTATCCAGTGCAAGGTCACTTCGTCGGCGAACGGGGTACCATCATTGAACGCCAGCCCTTCAAGCCCCGGCAGGCGGGTCAGTAGCCCATTAAGATCCTGTTTAATGATGTCAGCCCAACGCTCATAGGGTGTACCCGTTTTCATCAGTGCCTGGTGGGTATACCACTGAAGATCCAGCCACAGATGATTGACGCCCTGAGCGAATAGAATGTCAGTTTGCTCCAACAGTTCCAGCCAGCTTTGTTGCAGATAAAGCCGCTTCAGCAGTGCACGATTTTCCGGTTTTGGCGGAGCCAGACGGGTACATCCATCAGCAGCCAGCGGTGGCAATTCATGCAGTGTATCCAAACGAATACTGTTCATCAGATGATGGCCCGATAGCCAGCCATTCGGCTGGTCGCGCAAAAAAACGGCCAGCAGTTTTGCCTGATCGAGTAAATCACGCCCAGAGGTGACGGCTTTCAAGGCTGGCGCATCAGGTGCAGCGTGACGGGAAGGACTGCTGTTTTGTGGAATGACGGCATCAGGGCCGCCAGACTGCATCAGCCGATTTTCCAGCGCTGTATAAAGGCCACCGAGCTGAGGACGGATGGACTCATCCCAGCAACTCACACTGTCTTCGGTTAACGCCAGCGCCCCTACGATACGTTCAAAGTCAGCTTTGGTGACTTCCGGGTAAAGTGACAGGCTGTCCAGCACTCGGTTACCCGCCAGCCATTCCAGTGCCAGCTTGCGGCTGTTGCCACGCTGCGGATGCAGTTCATCACCAAAACGTTGGACCAATCCAGCCAGCAGGGCCAGACCGTCCGCCAGTCCGCTTTCGCCATCGATGTGCAGCCGCGCCCAGATATAGTAAGTCGCGACACGTACATCCTTGCACGCCCCCGTCAGCAGTTTTTCCGCCAGTGCACAGATCAATCCCGTATCTGCGCCAGACAGTTTGTTGACCTCTTCACGCATCTGCTGGAAGTCATCGTCATAACCGGGATCGTCACCTACCGGTGCATCTGCGGCTATGGGGAGCAGCCATTTATCCCAGAGCAAAATCTGCTGCTGTACCTGCTGCGAAAGCGCCTGCTGTTCGACATGACTGGCGGTAAGTAATGTGTGCAACGTAGCCATCAGTCGCCCTCTCCTGTTGTGGTATCCGGTCTCTGAACACTACCTGCGGCATCCACACTGAATATTTGTGTTGGTAATACAAAGTTACGCAGTTTCAGTAAGGCCAGCGGCCCTTCTCCAGCTTCAGTCCGTAGGGTGTAGTTCAGCGGCCGGCCATCAGGTGCTTTCCAAGTGAGATTAAAACTGCTGTTCACTCCCTGATACGGTGTCACCTGAGCTTTCTCCAGTAAACGAATCCACCCCCAAGCTCCAGGGTGATCGGCAAACTGCCGGGTACCAGCCTGAGTGCTTATCCAACTCAGACTGCCACCCGGTGCTTCGGTGTCATTGGGCCAAGTGAAACGCTTCCAAATAGGCAGTTGGTTGTAATAGCTGAGCTTCTGACTGTCGATCACCAGGTCAGTCTGCATCACGTCCTTGGCAGTCCCTGGCCGCAGTTCAAAGCGCATTCCCGCTTCTCCGTCGGCAAACACGACATCAGACAGGTAACTTAGCTGGTCCACGGCTTTTAGGAACGCTGGGTTGAACGTCAGTCCCTGAGCATTAATACTGTCCGGAACCCAATGGCTGCCCTCTTTGTGCAGCACACCGTTCAGCCGAGTTTGCAGGAAACGGGCAATACGCCCACTGTCGCTGTTAAGGTAACGCGCCAGCAGCGGGAGTGACACTTCACTGCTGGTATCTTTTAAGGGATAGCGTCCGCCAAAGGTACTGTTCCAGTCATCGACAATAGACGCCTGCCACTGGGCATTCAGGCTCTGGGCGGCAGGGGTTAAGACCTGCTGCCACGCCTGTTCCATCGGCTGAACAAACACCGTCTGGCCAAATCCACTCCATTCCTGACCGAGACTGGCGGCCACCAGACTGCCGTAATCACGAGTTTCAGTCAGATCGACCGCCTTGCCCTGAAATACTGTCTGCGCCAGAGTCTGGGTCATGGCCTGAGGGTCGGCGGCATTCACCACCTGTTGAAGTTTAAGACGTACCTGAGTAACACGGGTCAAGAAGGTTTGCAGACTGAGGTTAGTGTTGCCCTGTCCGCCAGCCTTACCATCCATCAGCGCCAGTACTGGCCCGAAAGTAGCATCCAGCGGCCCTTGGGCACCGGCTTGCTGATCAATAGCAGGCTGCTCATCGCGGTTTAACAGATTCTTGGCCGATTTCACCAGCGAGTCCGACAACGCCTCACCGGTTTGCCCGGTTTTCCCCTGTATACTCAGGGTGTTCATTAGCGCCACCAGAGGGGACTGACGCACGTCGGCCATTAGAGTGAGCTGGTCGATAGAGTCCGACAGCGTCTGTGCTGGCTGCCAGTGCAGGCTATTGAGGAAGTCCAGCCAACTGGTGGAAAAATCAGCGAAATAGCGCGCTTTCAGACGTGCCTGCAGGGCTTCAGGAGAATCCTGCTGTAGCACGGCATTCTTACTGTCACTCAGCACCCAGTCCATCTCTTCCCGACGCTCGCTGACCACCTTTTCAATTGCTGGTTTTACTGCGTCCTCCCAGGCTTTACGGGTGAACATCCCCGGCACTACGGCGTCGGTGATAAAGATCCGCTCAGCATCGGTATCGCCAGTCATATCAGACAAGCGCAGATCAGCATACTGGTGCGCGACCTGAACCAACATCTTCTGGTAGAGCGAAGATTCACTGTTGCGGGCACCCAGTTGGCTGATCAGCCGAGTCCGCACCTGACTAACCAGATTCTCATCCAGCTTCAGACGCCAAACCGGGTGCAAGGGAAGATTGCGAGCATAAAAGTCCAGCAGAGCCGGGCCGCTACCCTGCCAGAGACTATCTGGCACACCATCGCGCTGTGGCCAGTCGCGCAGCAGCGTGGAGCTAAACCATGCTGCATCCATTTTTTCCGGACGCGCCAGCATCAGATAGAGTTTTAACTGGTCATAAGCGGGTTTTACCAGCGTGTCACGTAGCGGAGAGTCGGGAGGAAGCTGCGCCATGGTATTGAGTTGTTCTTCAAGGTGACGGGCAGCAGCATCACGCAATAAAGGAGTCGCGTTAGCCTGATAGTGCGGCCAGAGTGCCGCCAGCAGCGATTCGTTCTGACTTAGAGCAAACCGGCTGTACCAGGGGGCACCTTGCTGCTGACGATACTGAAGCCGGTCCAGTGTGTGTTGCAATTCCAGCAGCGCCTGAAGACGTGCCGGGAGGGCCTGCTGCACATTAGCGGCTTGTTTCACCTGAGATTCAGCGGTATTAAGGGTGTCGCGGTTGACCAGGAATGACATCACCATGCCCGCGCCCCACAGCACCATAATCCCTGCAACCGCCATTCCCAGTGTTTTACGCCAGGCGAACCCCAACTTTTTCGCCGCTAAGCCGGTGGGCAATGACGACAATGAATCAACCAGCACATCCCAGCGGTTATCCTTACCCCAGTGGTGTTTCACGCTGCGTTTTGCATCAACGGATGCCGGACTGAAGATAATCCCCGCCAGCGGTGAGGGACGATAGGGATTCAGTAGCGCAGCAAGGGGGCCTGCGACAGAATCCGGCTGACGTGATAATTGATCAGCCAGTTGCAACAAAAATGGGTGCTGGGTGTTGCTGCTAATCTGTTGCGTGCCCTGCTCAATCAAGGACGGCAGCAGCCCAGCAAGCTGTGCACTCAGTTCATCAGGTTTACAGCCCGCGGGCAGTAAACAGCCGACAGATTGTGTGATGCGGTCAACCCCATCATCGGCATGCAATGACCAGACATACAGCGGCAACCGCCAGCCGAGGAGTTCATAACGCGAAGCAAATGCCTGCGCCACGCTGTCCATCATATCGGCAGTAAGTGTTGTTTTAGATTCGTTCTGACCAAGCGTAGTGCGTTGGGCTAAGGCTGAGGTCACCCAGACGATGCCATCCAGCGGACGGTTGCGCAATTTACGCAGGGAACCCAACCACGCACTATCGGCCTGCGCCCCCAGATCGCCCCCCCACAACAGCACAGTGCCACTGTCTTCCTGCCAGTATTGCGACGTCAGGCCAGGGGTGAGCTGTTCTACATCAGCTGCACTACCGGTAAGCAGGAGGATGCGCACTTTGCGGGGCCAGAAGCGGCCATAGGTATGGTGCAGAGCTTGCTGTAATTCAGTGACCGTGACATGACGGGGCGGTGTTTGGAGCAGGCGCTCTTCGCTGCCTGGCAGAATATTTTGCTGCTTCTCTTCTTTTCTGTGCATTAATTGGCGCACTAAACGGAGAAAGGCGGGGCCAAAACGCAGCGCCATACCCAGCAAACAGACCAGCAGGAATACCACAACTTTTTTGTTGGTCGTATCGAGCCCTATCATTTCACCCTGGTGCCAGATAGCCCAGCCAATGAGACTCAGTGCCGCCAGCAGTAGCACTGTCAGTCCTCCAACACGCCAGATCCTACTTAACACGCTCATCCCCACTCCCTGATGTGATGGTATAGACAAAATTTTCTGCTCCTGTTGTGGATAACCCTAACCATGATTGCTTCCCGATACCGACCAAGTCAGCCCCCAGAGCAAGGGTAAACCACGGGGAAAAAGGCCCCTGGATACCGCAATATGTTTCGATAGTCTGAATATCTTCGGCCTGCCAGACCGTACCCAACGCGTTGCCGATTTGGATGAGCGTGGCAGATGACGCCATCCATTTTTGGTGGTCACCGAGAATACTGACGGTCTGGCGCGCCTGCGTCTGGGTGGTCAGAAACAATGTCAGTTCATCTGCAAGATTGCTCACATCCAGTGCCATAGGGCGCAGCAACCGAACGGAATGGGGTAATGAATATTTTTGTGCCACATCGTCACTGGTGAACAGCAATGCTGTCAGACCGTCGGAATAACGATCTCCCCCCTGCAATTGTATAACCAGAACCAGCTGGAGGGTGGACTCAGGCTGTTTAAGTCGCTCATCAAGGGTATGGAAGGATAAATGGTCCGTGATATTCAACGATGAAGGAGCAGAAAGTTCAGGGAATCTTTCCTGCCAGCAGCCAGCAAACAGAGCGTATAAATCCTGCCGGATTGCTTCCGGTTCATCGGTTAATAGTGTGACCTGAAGTAATAATTCCTGAGGAAGAGCCAGAAGTGCATTTTCGATTCCATTCAGTAACCCATTGATTGCCGTCAGAGATAGCTGTGTGTCTTCTGCCAAATAATCAATGCGGCGCACCAGACCCTGTTGTTGTGTCAGCCCCTGGGCATTTTGTTGTAACAAAGCCGCTGAGATATGGTCAGGCAGCAGCAAACAACTTGCTGACACAGCCAGATAACGTTCCGCCCAGTCTGTCCACTGCTGCTGCGCATGCCTGGCCTCATGTTGTAAGAACTGAAAGTGTTCCAGCTCACGTCCGTAGAGGTAGCCGCGCAGGCTGAAAACCAGTATCCAGAACACTAGTGGTGCCAAAGCAAGCAGCCAGATATTGATTGAATTCAACATACTCAGTGAGCCGGATGCATGTAAAATAAACAGCAACACGCCCGCAATAACTGCCAGCACCGCGCCGAGCAACCAGCTCGCAGACGAAGGCGGTGTAGGCTGCTCAGCCGTAAAGGGTTTTTGACGTTCCCAGCCCATGATTTATCCTATTGCACAATCCGATGCGCTGGAGATGACCTGACAACCGCACTGACAATGGCAACCATCCACCACGACTGCTTTACCGTCTGAAGACCATTCAGACGAACCTTCCACGATGGAGTTAGTGCCATGCCCGGTGACAGGGCAACTGACTTTATCGCCAATCAGTGCGACCTTTTTACCATTAACAACCATGGTCGAGGAGGCAGAAATAACGGAACCACCGTGGGTAGTTTTATCGCCAAGTAATACGAAACCTTTGGGCATGAGAATCCTTGTTTTATAAAATCCATCGCGAGGATATTAACGTTTTACAATCAGAGGTTATTATTTATTTACCACACTACGGAAATTATACTTAGGAAATATCTCACTATCTTTATTATCAGGATCAGGCTTCGAAAACTGCCGGTATACCGCTTGGTTTGTGAACTCTCCACCACCAGTTTGATAACCTCGAATTACCTTATACACACCATTCTCGGGACCTTGAGGATTTATTTCAGGAGAATTATTATAATAGCTATCATCATACCAGTCACTGATCCAGTCTACGCCATTACCTGCTATATCAAACAAACCAAGTGGAGTAGGAGGAAGTTTTCCGATAGGATAACTAAAACCAGAATCTACTAACATTTCTGATTTTTGAACGCTGCTGGCTAAATTACTTCCTGGCTCATATTTTCTATTATTCGTTGCGAAAATAACATTCCCCCCTCTATTCCGTGCAGCATATTCCCATTGTGATTCAGTCGGAAGATCTATTTTTTATTTGATTGCTCTCCTAACCACAAACAATATTCCCTTGCCTGTTGCCAGTTAACTATCGCTGGCATATTTTCATCTCGAACGTTAGGAAAATACTTTAACCACGATATCAAAGGAGAAATTGTGCTTTTTTTTGTTTAAGATAGAACACTCATCATATTCTTTGAATGTTATTTTATATTTCCCCATTGAAAAGTCGCTGAGCGTAACTTTATGAAGTTCTTTATCATCGTCATTTCCAGTGAGTGGTAACTTTTCTCCAATTAAAGGATCAAAGTCCCCCATCATAAAACTGCCACCTTTAATGTCGACCATATTATTCAGAGACTGCTGGACTAAAGTATCTTCCGCCTGATACCTGCTGGTCTTTTCTTCATGTTTTTGATCACACCCGCTAATAAGCAGAAGAAAATATAGTGTTGTATATATTATTCACATTCAACTTCCTAAGTGTTGCTATCCATCATTTATTAATGACACAACGGAAATTATATATTGGAATTATTCCTCCTTCTTCTTTATCAGGGTCTGGCCTTACAAATTGGCGGTACATAGTTTGATTAGTAAAAGGCCCTCCGCCTCCAAGGTACCCTCGAATAACTTTATAATTTCCATTGACTGGTCCTTGTGGATTTAATCCTGGTGATTTTATATAATAATCTTTTTCATACCAGTCATTCATCCAATCCACACCATTACCTGCCATATCAAATAAACCAAGTGGAGTAGGAGGGAACTGGCCTATGATATAGCTGAATCCGTCTATACCAGTGAGCGTTAGTTTTTGTTCTCCGTCAGCCATGTTTTTACCGGGTTCATATTTTCCATTATTTGTGGCAAACACAATATATTTGCCTTTGTTGCGGGCCGCGTATTCCCATTGTGCCTCTGTTGGTAAATCAATACTTTTTCCTGATTGTTTTCCTAGCCATTGACAATAGTCTTTTGCTTGTTGCCAGGTTGTCACTGCTGGCATATCCGGATTACGAAGCTTAGGGTAATCTTTGATCCATAATTTTAATGGAGTTATTTTTTTTGTATTAGTCAACAAAGAATATTCATCGTATTCTTTGTAGGTGATTTTATATTTCCCCATTGAAAAATCGCTGAGTTTAACCTTATGAAGGTCTTTATCATCCTCATTTCCAGTAAATGGCAATTTTTCTCCAACTAAAGGACCAAAATCGCCCATCATAAAACTGCCGCCTTGAATGTCGACCATATTCTTCAGTGACTGCTGGACTAAAGTATCTGCTGCCTGCTGGTCGATGGCCTTTTCTTCAGGTTGTTGGTCACAACCACTGACAATAACTAATGCCAGCAACCATAGATTTTTTTTTCTCATATTAGACTCCTGATTATGCTGTCATTGTATTACTATGAGATGTTGTTACAAATGCCAGATATTCATCCATTTGATATTTAGGGATTGGTTGTAACGGTGCAGTTGGATCAATATCTGTACCATCGGGTAGTCTTTGATAAAGCCATTTCAATTTTTTACCATACTGAGTGGAAAGATTTCCCATCCATCCTTGTTCACTCACAGATAAAAAATTAATTACTTTTTGTTCATTATTTTTCCAATCACCTTTTCCTTGAGCAGGAATTATTGTCAGGTGTTGCATGACATTCTCATAATCTGATTTTGATTGCACCCACATTAGTGCATTAAAAATGGCTTGCTTACGCAGTTTCATCGCACCCCATTTATAGGAGTTTAGGGTGGTCAGGTCGTTATTTTGGTTTCGTAGATCAATGCCATCCCAAACGGAAGAGTCAATTAAAATGGCAATTATTGCACCTTTGGTTTCAGGTGCTGTAAATTTTAAACTGTCAGGATTATTATTAATTGATTGCATCAATTTTACACGTTTATTAGCTTGTTGCAGATCAATTCGTATTGCTGTTAATGTTTCTTGGAATGTATCAAATGCTAACTCTGAAATTTGTACGCCTGCGCTGAGTGCTATAATGGGTAGCATACATAGTGTTTTAAATGCATTATCATCCATAATTTTCAGCATCTTGATATAATCCATATTTCTCAGCATATGTGTAAACATAGGCATAAACTCAACCAGCAATCCGGCGTCAACATCAAAACCAATGTTGCCCTTTGCACCAGCCCCCCAACACAAACCAGCCTTACAGAATATGCGGAACTTTCCTTTTACAAAAGTAATATAAAACTGCCCACTAGCACCCGCTCCAGCCTGTAGTGTGATACCTGGCATCAATTTCGCAAATACTTTAAAGTCGTTATTTTTTTCGGGCGATTTCCATTCAATTGTTCCGGCAAGATTAATACCTGCTTCTAACCCAGCAAAAGCACCAAGCTCTGCGCCAACTTTGGCATCAGGCACAGGAATGGAGATGTTACTTTTTTGCATTCCGGGTAATGATTTCAGCTCTAATTTAGAATTTGCTCCCCGGACACCATAGCCTTTTGCTGTCTTTCCACCCCAATCGAGTAAAACACCCGCCTCTACCCCCAGACTTGCCCCGACACTCCCAGTTGCGGTGATAATAATTACTGTTTTTATACGCCCAAGGGTGCCTTCTTTTCCATGGTTATTGGGGTAGCACATTTTGAAGCCGGCTTTATCCGGTAAATGTTTTTTAAATTCAGCTTTAGCCTCTCCTAATACGAAACTAGCATGTCCTTTAACTTTTGCATTCAATTGCTTATCAAGAGGATTATAGTCAGCACCAGCGCTTAGGCCTCGGGAGAAACGCATTAATTGTGCTTGAGCACTAAGATCCACACCTTTACTGTTTTTGTATATCTGATTGAGATTATCGAGTGAGTGTTCCAGCGTTTTATTATGTTCTTTAGCCCAATCACTCAAGATGAAATCTGCATTTTTGATTAGATCAGTACCCGCTATGGAACTTTTAATAGAAGGTTTAATTGATGAAAATTGTTTCAACAGTTTCTCACTGTCTATTTTATAGGTTGTTTTCTCTTTTCTTTTACCATTGGCATCAGGAGGTAAAGTTATTATTGTTTTCTTTAGAAAACTTTTATCCGCACTCTTACTGTCGCCTTTACTTAACTCATATGTGCGAAAATGGTTTGCCATTTTATCAGATCGCACATAGGTCATTTTGAAGCCAGCAGCCCCTCGTTTCGACATTGGGATTAATTCCATTATCCCTATAGCACTTTTTTTAGTGTCTGAACTGAGTAGTTTGCCATCATGAATAGCTGGCGTTAGGTCTTTTAATGCTTCTCTGAGCTTAATTGTGGCATTGTTTACCCGCTCATAAGCAGGTTTCAGTTGCATCTCTGCTGCACGTGGATTGGTTTTAGCCAATGCAAAGCATTGGTCGGTCACTTTTTCTAGTGCTTCTTTCGCGGCTAATTGATTTTCCATCAATTGGCTAAGAAATATTTGCTCTTGTTCAAGTAACTTATTGTCTTTAGCTTCAAATAATAAAAATGTACCGCTGTCAGGGTGAAAATAAAGTTCAGGGGAGGCTTTGACTTTTACCGGAATACCTTTTGGAGTATTGCTTGTTTTGCCTTGTTGTGGTTCTGCCATTATTTTTCTCCATAAAATTTCGTGCAGGGTGTTTATAGAAATTCAATTTTCATGTCGTCAGCAGTCGCAGTAAAAATCGAAGCCGTTTTACCTTCTGCATCAGTAATACCCTCAAATATTTCGCCTTTCCCTGTTGTAATGCGGTAGCGTTTGTGGGGCCACAATTCTCCTGTATCTTCATCTTGTGCGATGAAGTGCTCATTAAATCCTTTAGGTAATTCAGGCATTTTTACGTCAAAATCTGCGGGGCCCATCTTTTGTACATTCGCTGCTTTTAATAGAATATTCTGCGGACAACCCAGTTCGAGATTTCCGCCACTGAGTTTGATATATGCACCGCCACATGTCAGTACTAACTCTTTCGCCGCTGTCACCGTCACAGTTCCTTCCACGCTGGTTACAGTTATGTCCTTTTTCGCCAACGCTTCAATATTGTCATCTTGTGCTTGAATCTCTACTTTCCCTTTCGCCGCAAATAGTTTCATTCCCATCTTCTGGGCAAGCAAACTCACGGCCTGACCTGCAACAGCCGTGAATTTTTTCATTACGCTGATATCTGCATTCCCCCCCGCGGCTATCCCTACGCTCTCACTCCCTGATGACACTCGTACTCCTTTTGGGCTACTGATGCTTACACCCTCAGGAGCATTCAGCACCATACCGGCCTGAGCCAAGTCTTTCAAAGCGTCATTTAACCCTGCCCAGGAGGCGGTGTCCGCCGGGAAGGCTTGTGCCGTTTCTGCGCCAGTTGAAAGAGATTTAGCGATACTCAGTGCATTTTCTAACTGAGCTATCGCTTCATCCATCCCCAGCATTTTCCCATTAGCCGAGAGTTGTTTATCCGCAGAGATAAACACACCAGCCCCACCACGTACCGTCACCCATTTATCGGTACGCAATTCAGCCCCTTCACCACGCAGTGCTCTTTCGGAGTCCACGTTATGCCCGAGGTTCAACTGGGTTTTGCCACCGTATTCGGTGCTGAGCTTGATGTGCTCTTCGCCGCGTTTGTCTTCCATGCGCAGCTTGTTGAAAGCAGGAGTACGAATCACGTTACGGGTGTTATTCTTTTCGGTTACATGGTCGGTATGTCGCGAGTCGTGCAGGGCATGGGCGATATAGGGGCGGTCTGGGTCACCGTCATGGAAGGCTATCGCTACCTCGGTGCCTTGTATCAGTGGGAAGTGAATGCCGTACACATCGCCACCGTAAGGTTTGGCGAGTCGCACTGGCATACTCTCCTGACCTTGAGCTTTATCATCCTGATCCGCATCAAATTTCACCCGATACAAACCGGAGGTATCCTGCCAGGCATAAATATCATTCGACTTGGCACTGGTCACGCGTGCCATCATGGTGCCGCTGACTTTCGGGCGTGGAAGTAATGCCGGACGCCAGCACAGGGTTTCACTGTATGGGGTTGCCATCCAGTTCACTACTAATGCATCCTTGCGGCTGGCACTGAAGAAGGTGGCAGTAATAAGAAGACCGTTGTTCATAGCTGTAGGGAGTGTTGGAACGATGACGGTCTCGGTTATGGTCAACACTTGTCCTGGGCTGAGGGTAGCATCATTGCCCAAGCCGACAATGGTTGTCTGTGCCGATAAAAAACGCTCATGGTCGAGGCGTGCCAAGAAGTTGGCTGTTTCAGCTGTGGGGGCTGTTTTATCGCCGGTATCCAGATGACGAGGTTTGTAATGATACACTTCGCCATAAGTCACCTCGTCACTCTCACCGCGAGTCATATCTACCTTGGCGGACTGAAGGACTTTCTGAGCTTCACGATGGTTGTAATCTTTGGTGGTCACATTAGCCTGTACCACATGGTGCTGCACACTCACGTCCCAAACAGACACTGCACCGCTGTCACTCATGCCTGACGGGCTGTTCAGTGGCAGGGTTTTACCGAACTCATAAGCACTCTGCTTATCAGCAAAATGGACCACTTCAGTCTGAGTGTCCGACTGCAAGGTGAAAAAGTAGAATATCCCCATCTCTGAAAGCAATCGTTCAATGAAGGCCAGATCGCTTTCCTGATACTGATTTATTTGTTCACGTTTCGGATAGGTCTGCTTCAGAACAAACTCATATTCCCAGTTTTTAAAACCATGATCCTGAAGTATCTGCTCGACCACTTCGGGTACCGATTTGTTGACAAAGAAGCGGTGCGTGCGGAACTGATTGCGCAGCAATGCCAAAAATGGTGACAGCGTTATCTGGTATACTGTCTGGTCTTTTGAGCCACTGATCCGCTCAAAACTCGTCACTACCCCATGCACCACCTTTTGCTCCGAGAGGTTCTGCAGCAAACCCGTCCCCATCGTCAGGCTGGCGGGTTTACGTAGTAACTGACTGGCATCAATGTCTTTGTCAGTACTGGTGAAATGGACTGTGTAGCAATACAGTTCACTCATTGCTTCCGTCCCCACAAAATCCTCCACATCCAGAGGAGACTGGCAGGAAGGAATATCAAGGCGGTAACGATTTAGTGTAGTTTTGGTGATGGCTGATAGCGTGTTTTGAAGTGTATCAATGATACTCATGGGTTTTACTCCGTGTAACAACCTGTATTCCATGGGTTTGCACACCACATAGCCAGTTAACAGCCGACAGGTTTATTTTGAAGGGGAGATTATTATTTAATTTATCCAGTTCAGTTATATAGCCAATGCCCGGCCTTGGCTGATGCAATAAACATCCCCATCGTTAATGGTATTTTGTTTTGATTAATGGCTCTTCGTGAAAATACAGATTTCACCTTCCAAGGGTAATAGCTATTGAGGGAAAATCCGGCAGGCTGAACATTAAAATGTGAGAAAAATTTCTCTGCCATTTCAGCGATATCATCTGCTTCATGCAAATTCTGTAAGGGGGTATCATCGTCAATATCAATTTTTTTCATGAACAAATTGGTCACTAACGGTAGCTCGCTTTTAACAAACTCTCTGACCTTGTCTTCAATTGTCATGTTCACCAGATTTTATCCTCCGGCCGCGCTATGGTGTTATACCTACTGACGGTTTTGAAACTTATCGTAGCAACATCAGTCGCCAGTATAATCCACCCTAAAACGGGAACTGCTCTTCCTGCAAATGCCCCCAGATTATTAACCCAAAACACTCTGACTCCGCTTAATGAAAAGGATTTTTTTGTCAGTGTTGGTAGGATGCGTTTTTTGAATTTGTAGCTGAGATGCTTGCGAAAAAAGAGTGATGCATGTGACGTCCCCTTTGTTGCTGTATTGGGCTTTCCGGGTACGTCGACACTATTATTACCGAGAATGACAAAAGCTATCCCAATGATGTCCTTGATGCCGAGTTGATTTTCAGTTTCATCCACCAAGATCCAAAACAGCAACTCATAAGCTGTCAGATTATTTAATCCATTAAAAAAATAAGTACCGTTAAGTTCTTCAACTGTATCCATAGGTATAATTCTTCCTGGCAATAAACTAGCTGTGCTTGCTACGTCCCTGTCTTTTTAGAGATGGGCATTTTCTCAGTTAGGTAACATTGAGTCCTTAATCACCAAACTCCAGCACAATCCCTTCTTCTTCATCCCAGCCCAAAGTCAGTGACGTGGTAGGTGTTTGCTCCGACATCCGTTGCAGCAGTTGCTGACTCAGCACCGGTAAAATCTGTTGATTAAGTAGACTATCAATGTTGCGCGCACCGGTGTCTGGCAATAAGCAGGCAGCAACCAAGGTGTCATACAGACTGTCACCCAGGGTACATTGCAGGCCATAATGCTTATGTAGGCGTTTTGCCACCTGTGCCAGTTTCATTTTGACGATGGTGCGCAACGCGGTGGCATCCAGCGGGCGGTAGATTAATGTTTGGAAGCGGGCCAGCAGCGCAGGTTGGAAGTGATCACGCAGGATCGGGCGCAGCATTTCTTGCAGATCGCTATCGGTGGATTGCGGCTGTTCATCCAATAACTGCATGATGTGGTCACTGCCCAGATTGGCAGTCATCAAAATCACCGTGTTGCGAAAATCAATTTCACGCCCTTCGCCGTCGCGCATAAAACCACGGTCAAACACCTGATAGAACACATTCAGCACATCGCGATGGGCTTTCTCAACTTCATCCAGCAACACCACACTATAAGGTCGCTTGCGCACCGCCTCGGTCAAAATCCCCCCCTGACCATAGCCGACATAACCCGGTGGCGAGCCCTTAAGTTGGGAAACGGTATGTGCTTCCTGATATTCAGACAGGTTGATGGTAATCAGTGATTTTTCACCACCGAACAGTGTGTCGGCCAGTGCCAGCGCGGTCTCGGTTTTCCCTACACCACTTGGGCCAACCAATAGGAAAACGCCCAGAGGGCCGTTTTCTGGTGTTAGGCCGGTTTTCGCTGCCCGTAACCGCTGAGCCATATCTTTCAGGGCAGCATCCTGCCCAACTACCCGACTGGCTAAATGATTCTCCAGGGAGAGAAGGTTGGTTTGTTCATCCTTCAACAAACTGCCTAAGGGAACCCCAGTCCAATCGGCGATGACCGTTGCAACGGTACGGACATCAACATCCAGTGACAGTAATGGCGCACTGCCCTGCAATTCACTTAATTGCTGCTGTAGTGCATTGATATCGACCTGACGGCTGATGTCCTGACGAGTTTCCAGCAGTTGCTGCGTCAGGTTTTTTTCCTCATGGTACTGATTCTCCAGCCCCCGCAGTTGCTCATCTAAACTTGTTGTTTGCAGTTCAATCTGACCCAGACGCTCAGTGTTGCGGTGGTTACCGAGGGCGATATCTTCCAACAGCGCCTGTTGTTCCATCGCCAATGCGCTAATCTGCGCCTTCAGCCGGGTTAACTCCTCCGGCAAGGTATCAAGGCTCATGCGCACGCGGGCACTGGCGGTATCCAGCAAATCAACCGCTTTATCTGGAAGTTGACGGCCGGTGATGTAACGGCGTGACAGGCTGACCGCCGCTTTCACCGCCTCATCAGTAATGTGGACACCATGGTGTTGGGCATAACGCGACTTCAGGCCACGCAACATCAGGCACGCCATGTCGTCATTCGGCTCGTCGACTTTAACAATCTGGAAGCGACGTTCCAGTGCCGCATCGCGCTCAAAATACTGTTTGTATTCAGACCACGTAGTCGCGGCAATAGTACGTAATTCACCACGAGCCAGTGCTGGCTTTAATAGATTAGCGGCATCAGCGCCCCCTGCCTGATTACCAGCACCAATAATAGTGTGTGCCTCATCAATAAACAGCAACACAGGGTGAGGAGACTGCTGTACCGCCTCGATAACATTTTTCAAACGCTGCTCAAACTCCCCTTTGACTCCAGCGCCCGCTTGTAACAGGCCAAGGTCAAGTGTGCGCAGGCTGACAGTTTTTAGGCTATCCGGCACATTGCCTTCGGCGATACGCAATGCCAGACCTTCAACCAGTGCCGTTTTCCCCACTCCCGGTTCACCCACCAAAATGGGGTTGTTCTTACGCCGACGCGACAAGATATCCACCATCTGGCGGATTTCATTATCGCGACCAAATACCGGGTCAATCTGCCCAGCTTTAGCTTTGGCGGTCACATCCAGAGTGAATTTATCCAACGCTGCTTGCAGGGCGTCATTCAGTTGGGGTTGGCCGCTGGCTGAGGGGATGGTCGCTGCTTCGTCCGTCAAATTGACCGGGCTGTCCGCCAGTGCCGCAGCTTGCTGAACCTCGGGACGTTCATCGGATTGACTGTCCAGCAGCGGTAACAGACGGTGTAACTGGGTGGAACTCAGGCTGAGCAACGGCCAGGCGGCATCGGCGGCTAATAATGACGGCGTGGCAATCAGCGCGGCCAGCAGATGAACGGAACGCACGGTATCGGCGTTTTCCTGCAACGAGGCATCCAGCCAGGCACTTTTGATCAGTTGCTGTAACGCGGCCGACAACTGGGGTTTACCCTGCACTGTGCGCGGCAAGGTATCCAGATGGGCCAGCAATCCCTGCCACAGACTGTCCATGTCCCACTCATAGCGACGGGCAATCACCGTGATATCGCCTTCACCCTGCTCCAGCAATTTCAACAACCAGTGTTCGACGGTGATCTCGGCATGGGCTCGGGTCTGACACAGAGTAGCGGCACCGGCTAGTGCCTGCGCACAATAGGGATTTAACCGACGTAATAAGTGTGCTGAATGCGTTGTCATAAACTCTCTTCCTTGTGTGCGAAACCGTTGCAAAACCTGATAAGTAAGCTAGCGTCGGACACGCTACCGCCCATAGCCGTCAACCGAGGCCCATAAGGTCATCTGATAAAATGTGTATGCGTTTGGCTGAATACCGATGCACAGATACTCAGCTAAAAACACAAAAAAGCAGACGGCGAACCGCCTGCTGATGCGGGTTACCCTAAATAATTCGTGTTGCAGGCAGGCGGCAAGTGAACGAGCCCCTGGGAGCATAGATAACTATGTGACCAGGGTGAGCGAACGTCGCCAACGCACCTGCGGCGCGAAGAATGACGGGTAACTATGCGGTAGTACGTTCGTTCCATGAATCGGAATGAATGATGTTGCCGTCTTTGTAAGTCCAGGTGATTTTTTCGTAACGCAGTTCAATCGCTTCCAGATGGTTGTGTTTCTCTTTAGCTGGATCTTTGATGTCATGCATCTTCGGCGCGACTTTCACCAGTTTTACGTTCTCAAGCTTGGTGTTGAAATACTCCACTTCCTGACCTGCATCGTTAATGCGATACCATTTAAATTCCGCAGATTTCAGGGTCTGACCAGTGGTCACCGCCTTGTACAAATACGGGCTGGAAGAGTCGATTTCTTTGGTAAACAGGAATGGAGTATGAATACGGGTCCCTGTCAGCTTGCCGGTGTTGTTGTCAGTCGGGATATACAGGTTGTGTTCCTGCGCCACGATCTCGATGCTGCCTTCACGATCTTTAACGTCGACGGAACCTTTAATGTCCGCACCGCCGTCATCTTTCAGCCACAGATAAACTGGAATTGCCATGGTTTACTTCTCCATTTCTTGAGTTGATACGTCACTTTCATCCTGTGACGCTGTTTTTACGCCTGGCAGGCGACAGGCATCAGCCTGCGGTACCAGACTGATTTCGACACGGCGATTGAGCGCACGGCCCGCTTCCGTATCGTTAGATTTCAGCGGCCGACTCTCGCCATAGCCTTGTACGGCAAAGCAGCTTTCCGGAATGTCCCCGGTATCACGCATCCAGTCTCGTACCGATCCCGCCCGCTTAAGTGACAAAATCTGGTTGGACTGACTATCCCCCGTGATATCGGTATGACCCGCGACCACGATCAGCCAGCCAGGTTTCGCCTTAATCCCGACCAGCGCATTGATAAGCACTTTGGTGGAGCCCGCTTTGAGTATTGACTGACCCACGTCAAACAGTGACAGGCTATCCAGACGCAGGGTTTTGGGTCCCTGAACAATTCGATTAATTACGGGAGGGGGCGGTGGAGGAGACGTCCAGCTATTGATAGCAATTTCAAGTGGAGCCCTAAGCCGCAGGCCCTGATACAGCCCCAGAGACAAACGCATGGGTGCACCGCGGCGTAACCAGTCATCCAATAGGTGTGCATCCGCACGCAGTTGCTGCTGAGCCAGAGTCTTCGGAGCTGGAGGCGTGCCAGTGAGCCGGTTATACAGCGACAGATGATCGCCCACACTCTGAACCAGACGCTGGTTATTAACAAAAGAGGCCAACAGGGCAAACAATAAAAATACACCGCACAGCACACCGGCCATCTGCCAGCATTGCATCAGGCGGGAGACACCACGACGGCGAGGCAAATAAGGCAGTAACACTTCTGGCAACGGCAGGTCATTTTGCTCAGTGGCGGCTACAGGTGTCAGCGTGGTGACGCCACGAATGTATGTCTGCCACAGATTGTTTTGACGCCCCGTAATCGGGGTAAAACAGCAACCCCATGCACACGGGATCAGTGGAGGGACATCCCCTTGCCGCTGTGTCAGGATGCTCAGAACATATTCATCAAGCCAGCACAGAAGACTTTCCATCCATAATACAGAGCTCAGCCTTTCCTGCCCGTTGCGGGGATCTTGATGCCGACTCCATTCAACCAACGGCATAATCCCTGCCCCGGCTTCCTGAACCTGAATGCCTTTCTGCCCCGGCGTGACCATATACCAACGATCTGTTTGCGCTGGTGAAACCGTAGGCTGTGAAAGCCAGATGCCCAGCCAGACAGGTGGAACTCCTGCAAGCCATCCTTTGCACTGCACGATAGCCCGTTGCCAAGCACGCAGCGACTGTGAAAAATCATCCCGGTCCTGATGCTGCTCTGGCACAATGGCCAGTAACACAGAGATCTGAGCAATCAGCGCCGGACGTTCCGCCGCCAAATATTGCGCAAATATGGGCAATTGTTCTGGCATCTTCACCGTTAGATACCAACCCTGGTGGGTTTCACGAAAAGAGGCTGAGGGGGAAAACAGGGCATTGTTGTCACCGCAAACCAGCACTACCGCGCCCTGAAAATCTTCAGGTGGCAGCGTTGAATCTGCAATGGAGTCATGAGCCACTTTATAGCGGTTGTGTTTGCGCCACTGAAAATAACCGACACCGCCACAGAGGATGACAACCACGATGCTCAGTGCCACGCGGCTACCTGTCCCCAACGGCCAAAAACCCAGGATAAGCCACAGTGCCAGGCATGCACTCAGCAGTAGCAAGAGTAACGGCGTTAATCCACGCATCCGCTAATGCATCCCTGTCAGCTGAGACACCATCTGCGTAAGCCGGGTCGACAACATGAACCACAAAGCAACCAGGATTGCGACACCCGCGACCCACGAGAACCAATAGGTTTTGCGTCCGGAGCGCAGACGCAGTGAGCGCGAGACCAGCGGTGTCTCCTGTGAAGAAGCGAATGGTGGCACCAGCAAACTCAGCTTACGCACCACATCTTCTCTCCGCTCATCTCCCTGTTCACGATAGCGACCGGAGAATCCTAAGGTCAACGCACGATAAAAGCAGGTCAGCACTGCGGTATCCGGTGCCGGCTCCTGTAACACCGTACGGATCCGCTCCCACAATTCCTCACCTGCATTCAGGGTATTAAAGTAGCGGGCTTGAAGCGGGTTTTTCAGCCATTTGGTATAGCCACTGTCCTGTTTCTGGCGGTTCAGCACACTTTCATCCAGTAACGCACACTGGGTATACAACATATGGTCACTGCTGATTTCACTGAAACCGGCACGCGACAACGCCTCACGCGCGCCGTCAATCCACTCACAGGCACGGCGGTACAAAGCCTCACCGTCTTCAATTTCCTGACCGTTGCGCAATTGGCTAACCATCAGCCAGCAGGGATAGAAAACCGCATCAACGACAGATGTATTTATTTTGCTCATGAGCGCAGCACCGCAAACAGTTCAAGTTTGATATCACCCAGCGAACCTGGAGTGTAGAAAGCACAGTTACCCGCATCCAACATGGCTTGCGCTGCTGGCCCGTTGAGTTCAAGGGCAAAGTACTGATTCTCCAGACGCAGCGGGATAGCAGCCGGAACATGGGACAGTGGTTTCATCGCCACACCGTTGAGCGCCACATTAACCACATCGGACACATCTTCAACGCTGCCGGCTTTACACAACAGTGGGAACTGGGTCTGCAACAGATGATTGGGGATCGAAGAGCGAACAGACAGATAGAAATCAGCCCCTTCACGCAGGCGAGCATCGTGTAGAGAACCGGTCCAGAATTGGCCCTCATGAGCGAGTTCAATCACCACCATACGGGATGGCAGACTGGCTTCGAGCAGCGCATCAAGCAAGGTGAACAGCGGCGGGAAAACCTGCTCCGGTGCGTCATGCTGATACAGCGGAATGTCTTCGGCTTTATGCTCCAGAGAAAACGTCAACAGGCTACCGGCGAGGCGAACCAGTTCTCGATAGAACAGTTCGGGATGGCGCGAAGGCGTCTGATACAGTTCTGTTAATACCGGCTCAGCACTGTTTAACGCATTCAACAACCAAAACAGCGACACATCGGCCACCGAGAAATCAGCCATCCGCTCGTTGCTTTCACGCCGCATGGCCATCAGACGACGCCGACGAGCCTGCAGTCGATGGATGAGATCCCCCAACGCCATCAACACAACCGGACTGGCCGCCAGTGACAGCATCGGTGGGATAAAATTCTCATCTGGCATCCACTGCCCCTGGGCACTGCGTATTAACCGCACCACCGGACAGGTCAGATAGGCACTATTTTCCTGGTGAGCAAAACGCAGCGTGACCGCATGGCGCATTATTGCCAGTTCGGTACGCTCATGACCAGCAAGCTCCTGTACGGTAACCCACTCCTGCTGCCAGCGGCGAGGACGCGCGCTGTCCTGCCCATCATCCAGATTGCCGCCGTTAGCCGAAAGCAGCGGCAATGCCAGCACCACGTCCACGGCATCACGGTCTGAAACTACAGACAAATCGCAGCTAGGGGGCAGGTTATCCGCCCGTTCAGAATCAATTAGCGTGCCATCAGGAAAACGAACCACCAGTTTAAGCACGTTCAGGCGAGAAAGCGCCAACGACCCCCGGTCGAAGGTTGCCTCAATAACTCCCCAAGGAGATGCCAGTGCCATATGGGCCACGCTATCTGCCACATAAGCATCCCAGCGGGCCTGTTGCTGGAATTGTTGCGGGGCCAAAAAGGCCCCATCGCTCCATAACGGACGATAAATTTTCATCCCAACGACCGCCTTAAGCTTTAGCCTTCGGCATCTGCGAGACTAACGACAGATTGACGTCCATACCTTCCACCTGGAAGTGTGGTACGGCATACAGCTTGACGCGGAAGAAACCTGGGTTGTCTTCAATATCTTCTACTGTAACTTTTGCATCACGCAGAGGATGAGAAGCCTGCAAATCATCGCCCGGATCAGTCATCTCAGTGACCAGACTGCGTACCCAATTATTCAGCTCCAACTCCAACAAACGGCGATCTTTGGTGGTGCCGATATTTTCGCGTTGGATCAACTTCAGGTAATGAGCAATACGTGACAGCAGGAAGATGTACGGCAGACGGGCATTGATGCGGCTGTTGGCTGTCGCATCCGCCGTTTCATACAATGCTGGCTTCTGGGTAGAGTTAGCCGAGAAGAAGCAAGAGTAATCACGGTTTTTGTAGTAAGACAGTGGGATAAAGCCCAGATTGGCAAACTCAAACTCGCGCGTTTCCGGGATCATCACTTCTGACGGGATTTTCACCTGATTACCGGTGCCCAAATCGTACAGGTGAATCGGCAAGTCAGTTACAGCACCACCCGCTTGTGGACCACGAATCTGTACGCACCAACCATTTTTGATGAAGCTTTTCACCATGTTGGCCGCAAACGCAAAAGACGCATTCGCCCACAGATATTTTTCATGATCCGGGCCTTTCACTTCTTCGACGTAATTAAAGCTACGTACTGGCACAGTATCAGGGCCATAAGGCAGACGACCTAATACACGCGGCATAGTCAAGCCGATATAGCGTGCATCGTCAGAGTCGCGGAACGATTTCCATTTGATGTATTCCGCGCGATCAAAGTAGTTGCCGATATCTTTGATGGCAGCCACTTCTTCCATGGAGTCTTTGAGGAAGAATTTAGGGCCAACAGAGGCGATAAATGGCATATGTGCCGCAGCAGAAACTTTAGAAATGTTGCGTAATAGCGCGACATCTTGCGGACCGGCATCAAACTCATAGTTAGAAATAACCGAACCGATAGGCTCGCCACCTGGTGTGTCATATTCCTGAATATAGGTATGGCGATATAAGCCACTCTGGACAATTTCTGGGCAATCTTCGAAGTCCTGACGTAAGTCTTCTTTCGACACGTCCAGCAGTTCAATTTTGACATTCTGACGAAAATCAGTGCGGTCAACCAGGAACTTAAGGCCACGCCAGCCAGACTCTACACGCTGGAAATCAGGGTGATGCATTACCGCATCTAGCTGGCGACTGATTTGGTCGTCCAGTGCTGCAATGTGGCCATCCAGTAAGGTTTTATCCAGTTTTTCTACTTTTCGAGACGACTGTTTCAACAAGTCTAAAAAGACGCTGACCGCAGCGGTAACACGCTCGTCGGTTGTGGCTTCTGCCAGTGCATCGTTGTTTTGAAAAGCATCAAGACGGGTCAGTGATGACACTGGGCTAAGATTGATTTTTTCAAACAGCGAGGCATAAACCCCCTGGGCGACGGGGCGGTTCTTCTCTAATACGGTCGTCGCACTACCCTGCGCAGCATTTTCCTGTACAGACATCAGCATGTTCCTTTTCTTCTTTCCGTTTACAAGCGGCTAATTCAGTGATTAACAGTCTTTCGGGGCCAATGCCGCCAGTTCAGCACGCAGCTCATCGCTCAGTGCCTCGTCTTTGAGGATATTTTCCAGCTCACGGCGGAAGGTGGCGTTGTCCAGCAGATTGGATTTGAGGTCACGCAGCAGGTTACGCATCGCCAGCAAAGCCCTTAATTGCGGGATTTGACGCGCCACGCTTTCCGGTTCGAAATCTTTCATGTCTCGGAAGGTCAGGGAGACCGCTGTATCCGTGCTATCCCCGGCAAGAGTGTCAGGTACAGTCAGCTTCAGGCTCGGTTGGAACTCAGCCAGAACACTGTTGAAATTGTTTTTATTAATATCAAGCTTGTCACGCTCAGACAGCGGGCGCTGTTCCTGACCATTGCTATAATCTCCCACTACTAATAATTTCAGAGGAAGCTCAACTTTCTTCTGAGCTCCGCCAGTGTGGAGATCTAATTTAATATTAACGCGCGCTTTGGGTATTTCATTCTGGAAACTTGAAGAGGACATCAACGTTCCTTATTGAGTGAAGGAAACTTAGGAAATCCATTCCTGAGAAGATGTGTAAAAATAATCTACGCTGCCAGGTTCAATATCCACAACTCACCGACAATTCGGGTGAATGAAATAAGAAAATAATTGTTCGTAGATAACCTTACCCATTCACCGGATGGCATAAAACAGTCTCTGACAGGTATTTTTCGCACACATTAGCACATCAATTAAATACCCAGCGGCGGCAGTTTAGAAACATTAGACACTTAACACCAATTAGTTAAATGTAACAATTTGTAACAGCAACAAGACTGCCACAAACGGATCATCATATTGATATATAAGAATTTTCTCGGCACGGCACAATAACACCCTGTTATTTAAGGGAGACGGAAAACATCATCAAGGCTAAAGTAAGATTACATGTAATTAATTGTAGGACTACTCCTACAATATTTTTTCAAAAAATGTGATTTAAGACGGGAATTTTTATCGATGAGAAAACGAGGGAAATGCCATACCCATTATCATAATGAATAAGTTAATTTATAATAATATGAATGTAGCTTACGAATAGGTCTGACCATTGATGTTCGCAAGTTATAAAACATTACCAGACAGTATATTTCTCAATATAAACTTCAGAATAAATAACGTTTAAATCCATTGGTGACACTTTGTTTCGGACGAATTAATCATGATTTCCAGTTTAAAAAACCAATAATTAGATCTTACCAGCCAGATAATCCTGCCGTAAAACTTCAATTCATCGTTTCAATTCCAATTAAATTGAAACGACGAATATTTAGCATGTGAATATATTCTTTCAGTTTACTGCGGCATTGGTCATTCTACCCATCACGAAAGCCAAATTGGCGGCAGCAACTAATGAAGCGGCGTGGGCATCGGTACTCATTTGCTGAGCATTTAATAGGCCATTTGCAGCTTCGTTTGCGACCGTGATAGTACCGACACCATTGCGGTAAGACTCCAGTGCGGCGTCATAGGCGATAAATGAGGTTTTCACCAGATTTAGCGCGGCCTGATTGGATTCAAGTGCAGACCGCAAAGTATCCGCTGCGACCACAATTTCACGTACGGCCAATTCTTGCGTTTTCTTAAATCCTTCAGCCGCCACCGCAGCACGCGACTCGGCTTCTTTGACCCTTGCGGCGCGTATCCCACCATCGTAAATAGGCACACTGACACCGACTAAAATGCTGGATGATGAAGTTTGCTGGCTGATTCCCGGTAAACCCTGAATATCAAAGCGCCCATCTCCCCCAGCCACCGCGCCAGCAAGATAAACCTTCGGCAAGAAGTCCGCCTCCACCGCTTTGACGCCTGCGGTCGCCGCTTCAACTGCCGCGTAGCTAGCTAACACATCTGGTCGCTGGGAAAGGGCCAGACGAATCATCCTTTCTGTTGGTGGGCTAGCGACATCCGGTAAAGCGCGATCCTCCGCATAACCGACTTTAATCGCCAATGAAGGCGAAACCCCCATGGCACCAAGCAATGCCTGATAGGCATCACGTTCAGTCCCCTTGGCCACCACTCGGCGTAATTCAGATTGCGCAACTTGCTGTTGGGCCAAAGCCACTTCTACTGACGTGGCGATACCATTTTTCCTACGCTCCTGCGCAGCATCCTGAATTTTCAGACTATTTTTCAGTGTTTGCTCAGCGATTTGAGTCTGGGTTTGCGCGGCACCATATTGGAAATAGGTGCGGGTAACATCGTAAATAAGCTTCTGGTGCATACCATTAAAGCTCACATTAGCCGCATAGGAAGTCTGTTTGGCCGCTTCAAGTAATGCGCTGCGCTGCCCGAAATCAAAGATAAGCCACTGTAATGCCAATGCAGGAACAACAGCACTTCCAGAGGTTTTAAAATCCTTCTCACCGCCGATAGCATAAGGCAAGGGGGTGCTGGTGCTTTGGTAGCCGCCAATAACACTGGCTGAAATGATCGGTAGGAATACCGCCTCGCCCATACCCACGGCAAGTGCGGCCTGTCGCGCCTGCTGCCAGGCAATACGAGTATCAGGGTTCTGATTCTGGGCAATATCGATAAGCTCTGGCAATGAGTAAAGATGCTCACTTTTTATTGCCGGAGATTGGGGCAACTCTGCCACTAGCGGATTCGCTGGCACTGAAAAGTTACCGGCACCAACCGAGGCTCCGGCATTCCCATCAGGTGTCCAAGGGGTGGAATAGGAGCTGGGGGCGAGGTCTAAGCGGTCGGTAGCACAACCGGCAATTAGCATACTCAGACTCATTACTGCGCAAGTCAGACTTATTTTGGCGATCCGGGCCGTTAGTACCGCGTGCGTCATCATGTCATCAAGTTCCCAGAAGTTCCTCAAGCCGCTTTATGCGCTGTTGAATCGTCATCTCAATCGGCGATAATGGGTGCCGTAAAGAGTCACTATGCTGCTCTTGCTCATCAGAAAATACGCTAACATCGTCACCTGCCGAGAGGCGGCGCAGTTGCTCAGCATCTGACGGCGATTTTTGGCTGGATAAATACAGGGCCGGGCCTAATCTGCCGATTTCCGCCAATATTGCCTGTAGTCGTGCGCACTCTTCGCCTGAGGGGCGCAATTGTTTTGGCTCAAAGGGAACCAGCGCCAACTCTTCTCGTGCAGCGGTAACTTCGGCTTCAACAAGGGTTGCTTCTCTCAATGCCGCAGGGCGAGCATGAGATGGCAACGCGGCCAAGTTTGTCAGCCCGGTCAATGCTTTGCTAATTCGTATCTGCACAGCATCGGCAATCGCTACTGGCCACCAACGGGTGAAAATTAAATACACCACCACATTACCCAGCAATATGCCGAGCACCCTATCGAGTGCCACGCCCATATCGGTGCTCGGCCCAAAGCCTTGCAATACTGTCAGGAGGAAAGCCAGCCCTATTTGCACACCGGCATAAGCAATACGTTCGTTGCCACACGACACCCAAGCGGCCAATATCACACCACCAAACACCAGCGCCATCAATTGCCCAATCTCATTCATGTATGGAATGATGAAAATGATCGCGAGCACCCCCATTAAGGCTCCAATCAGGCAACCAATGATGCGCAACACCAGTTTGTGTACCGTCTCACCCGTGGTACCCAGTGCCGCAACATAGCAGGTGATCATGGCGGTATGAATGTCCTGCCAATCCAACGCGGTGTAAATCAGGTAGCAAATCAGGGCTGCGGCAGTGGTCTTCAGAGCAAAACGTTGATGAACTGGATTAGTGAGCGCATCAGCGGCAAAAAATGAGTCTTTGGGCGCATCAGGATCTGGCCCATTATCTGCATTAGCCAGTGCTAGCAGCGCATTGCTGATTTCAGTAATTTCATCCCCCGCCGACTCAATAGCAAACGGTGGGGCGACGGTAAGATGACCCGCAGCAATTGCCTCGCCAGCACGGGTGCAATATGCCGCCAGCTCAAGGCGCACATTTTCAGGGGTGGTGGCCGGTAAAACCGAGGTTGCCAGCAACAGCCGAAAACTGCTTTTTACCGCACTTTCGAGCCAGTGTGCTTCAACCGAGGGGCGCAGATGAAAAATACGCACGAACAGCGCCCGCTGCTGATGCTCATTTTGCCCTTCCTCTAGCAAGTCGGTCACTTTAGCCATATTAGCGGCATCGGGCTGCCGTAGTGCCTCGCCCACCGCCAATAAACGCTCTGACAAACTGGCTCGTAATAACCGCTGCGGGGCGCGGCCAAGAAAGAGGTTAAAGCCAATAATCAACAACATAGGAGCGACAGCCATTAGCCAGGCATAGAGTAGCCCCCGCGTCGCGACTTCACCGAGGGGAATATCACTGAGCAAGGTCATCACAAAAGCGATGACCAGCGCAATAATACTGCCTGCCGGGCCCAATTTGCTCGCCGACCCCAAATAGAGAAACAGAAACGAACTGACGATCAGCGCTGCCATGCGCAGTGGCGCGGCTTCCAAAGTGAAGTGGATAAGTAGAAATACCAGCCCGACAACTAGCGAGACCAATACCGTGATAGCAATCGCCATCACCATGCTCTCTACGCCATCCGGTTTCATGACGAAGATAATGAGATAGCAGCTAATCGCGGATTCCGGGATGCCATAAACCATGGCGACCATTGCCATCAAGGCGCACAGCACCGCAACCCGCCATGCCATGGCAAATCGCCCAGGGAAGAAGGCCAGATCAGCTTTTGCCTGGCGGAGCATGCCGCCAAGCGTACCGTCAGCAACCATCGTCATTTCGCACGACAACCACAGCCGTCGCTCCAATGCGCATTAGTTCTTCCGGTGGGTTATCCAGACTAATACGTACCGGGAAACGCTGTACAACGCGGACCCAATTCAATGACTTCGGCACATAAGGCAGCCCACGTGGAATATTGAGCAAATCCTCCGAGCTCACTCCCCAGCCAATCCCCTCGACCCGTCCCTGAATCGCGTGCTGACGGTCCGCCATAACATACACAGTGGCACAGTCACCCACTTTAATGTTCTTCAATTCTGTTTCACGGAAAAATGCCGACGCGTGCCAATGCTCGGTATTGATGAGGGTGAAAATAGCCTGATCCGGGGCGACAAACTCCCCAGCCGAGACAGTGAGCCCCACCACCCGGCCATCATGCGGAGCGCGTATTTGCGTGTTCGCCAGTTCCCGCTCGGCAATGGCTAATGCCGCGCGACGAGCAACCACCAGCGCTTCGGAAGCTGCCGTTGTGCTCACCAAAGCCTCAGCCGCAAAGGACTGTTTCAGTGCCTGGTTTAAACTGACCTCGGCATCATGTTTCGCCGTCGCGGCATCGTCTACCTGTTGCGCCGTCACATAACCTTTAGGCAACAAAGGTTGTAGCCGTGCCAGTGTTTGAGTCGCCAGCTTAAGATTGGCCCGCGCCCGTACAATTTGTTGGTCAGTGATGGCGGCATTCGACTGCTCGGCTACCACTGTTCTTTGCTGGGTATCCCGAGCAGCTTCTGCCATTTTCAGCTCCGCCTGCGCCTGTTCAACCCGCAAACGATAGAGATCCGGCTCGATAGAAAACAGCAGATCGCCACGCTGAACTTTGCTGTTTTCCTCCACATTCAGCGCAATAATGCGACCAGGAACCGAGCTGGAGACATGCACCACGCTAGCGCCCAGTTCCGCATCTTCCGCCAATGGATTCAGTGTGGTTTGCCGCACTGAAAGCCAGCCCGATATCAGTGCCGCGACCACAATCAGCCCGGCGACAATCAGCGCCAATTGCCGCTTACTCCCCTGTCGCTTATTCATCTTCATAATTTATCGCGCAAACAGTAGTAGGGAACAGATAAATGCCACAGCCAGCGCCAGGCAGACATAGACCAACAGCCGCCATGGCAGCACCTCATCAATACCAACACGAATAAATAGGACGCGAGCGGCCACCGCCGCAATAACCCCGATAAATGCGCAAGCCAGCCAAGCAGGGAAATAAGAGCCAAATAATGCAAAAGAGGGCGCCTCTGAGCGCGTACAGCCACTCAGAGCAATCGCCGATAACAGAACCCATGACCCACGCCATAAGCTTAGACTGGTGCAGTTTAACCTATTGAAAAGAATCAACTGTGGCTTCCCAACGTATTTTTGAATATTTGGCCATCTTTCATAATTACCCGGAATGCAGTCTCTGGATGAGCGATAAGTTGGATATCACTCAGAGGATCACCGTCAACCAGAATCAAATCCGCTAACGCTCCATTTTCCACCACTCCCAGCTTACCGGGATAAGGATTTCTTGGGCCAGAAAAGGCACAAAGTTCGGCGTTAACACTGGTCGCCATCTTGAGAACCTCAATGGGTGAATACCAGCGGGTCAGCTTGGCTAATTGCGCCCCCTGCCGGGTGGCTAATCGCGCATCAAACAGCGTATCAGTGCCCCAGGCGGTCTTGATATTGTATTTTTTTGCCAGCATATAAGCATTATCGGTGCCCGAGACCATTTCAAGCTGCTTGGCGCGTGAGGCAGGGCTTGCCATCGGCACCGCATCCTCGTCATCCAGGAAGGGTTGCAAGCTCCACCAGATACCTTTTTCGGCCATCAATTGGACGGTTTCTTCATCCACTAATTGACCATGTTCAATACATTTAACGCCGCCTTTAATGGCCATGGTGACGGCCCGAGCGGTATAGGCGTGAACCGTGACATAGGTGCCCCAGTTTTCGGCGGCGGTGACTGCCGCCTGAATCTCCGGCACTGACCCTTCAGTCACACTGATGGAGTCATACATGGAGGCCACACCACCGCCCGCCATATATTTGAGTTGTGATGCCCCGCGCATCAATTGCTCTCTGGCGCGTAATAGCACCTGATCGGCACCATCGGCAATGGCGGTCATACCCACACGCTCGGCGTAGCTCAGAGGATCTGATGGGGTATGAGGCAGCTCGCCAATCAGACGAAAATCGCCATGCCCACCAGTTTGGGTAATAAATGCCCCAGATGGGAAGATGCGTGGCCCTTTGGCAATTTGCTCGTCAATAGCGCGTTTCAAGCCAAATACTGGTCCCCCCATATCACGTACCGTGGTGAAGCCGCGCATTAAGGTGGCATCTGCTTCGGCAATGGCCAGCGCCTGAATATAGTTAAAATCTGCCGTCATCGCGGTCATCATTGAGGGACGAGCCATAATGGCGTGCCAATGTGCATCAATCAGCCCCGGCATCAATACCCCGCCGCCGCCATCAATCAACTCCACATCCGGTGGCAACTCGGTATCAACCGGCTCTACCGACTTGATCTTGTTGCCTTCAACTAAGACTCGCAATCCATCGCGCAGATGGTCTGAAACACCATCAAAAATACGCACATTAATAAATGCCATTACCTGCACAGCATTGGCAGCGACATCTCTTTTTTGCGGTTTTGTGCCCGGTACTGCCGCTGCAACAGTTGCCGCAGTGATAGGGGCTGATTGGGCCGCTTTCTGGGAAAATACGGTATTAATGCGCACGAACGCCGGGCTATGGCAGAGGCAACCGTCAGAATGGCTGGAGGGGGGCTTGATTAATGGCATATGAGACATAGAGTTCTCCTATATGAACTGTCCCCCCAATCAATAATTAGAGGGCCGCGCTCTCGATCATAGATCAAATTCTCACGTAACAGCTTATTTTTATGCCAAAAGTTGACCAAAATTAGTGATTGGCCTCTTATCCTGACGAGAACTAGCGGGTCGCCGACATGATCACTTTTGATAGGTGTATTTTATCTTTGCCTATGGCAATATACATAACATATATGTTTCGTATAGGTGTTTTATGGGCATTGTTAAAATCTCCGACCTGATGCATGAGAACCTTCGCATCGCCAGTAATGCTATGAGCCGGTCAATTAATGCGCAGGCTGAGCATTGGCTCAAAATGGGCATGCTTGCTGAGCTGTATCCTCAATTGAGCCATCATGAGCTTGCCCGCGCATTGGTACATGCAGAATTACAGGGCGGAGCTGATATTGCCAGAATCATCCAAAGTGAAACCAATACGCTTAATAAAGAAGAGAACGCGCAATGACATCAGTAAAGATCCACTCGCCAGCTGAGATTGAAATGGCCCGCGCCGCAGGTCAGGCTGCCGCGAAAGTACTGGAAATGATCACGCCGTATGTGCAAGCGGGTATCACAACCGATGAAATTGACCGGCTATGCCACGATTACATTGTGAACGTACTTAAGGTTATTCCTGCAAACATTGGTTATCACGGTTATACCCGTACCGTTTGTACCTCTGTAAATCATGTGGTTTGTCACGGGATCCCATCCGACAAAAAACTCAAAAAAGGTGACATTGTTAATATCGATGTGGCCATTATTAAAGATGGTTGGTACGGCGATACCAGCAGAATGTACTATGTTGGAGAGCCATCAGTCAGGGCTAAGCGCTTGGTGGATATCACTTATTTATCTATGGTTGCCGGAATTAAAGCGGTGCGTCCAGGAGCAACACTTGGGGACATAGGTGCTGCCATTCAACACGTAGCGGAGAGCGCTGGGTTTTCTGTGGTGCGGGAATATTGTGGTCATGGGGTTGGGCAGGAATATCATACCGACCCACAGATATTGCACTATGGCACGCCGGGATTGGGTATGAGCCTCAAAGCGGGGATGATTTTTACCATTGAGCCAATGATTAATGCCGGTAAAGCAGCAACCAGCGTCCTTTCTGATGGCTGGACAGTTGTCACCAAAGACCGCTCACTTTCGGCGCAGTGGGAACATACTATTGCAGTGACGGATTCAGGTTACGACCTGCTGACACCTTGGCCAGAAGGCACCGGCGAATACGCGCCAATCTAATATTTCCCGGTATTCGTGGCCCATTAATCTGCCACGAATACCAGAAAATTACCGTTTAATATCTCAGCGGTAGTAAATCGCAATATGCTGATCTTGCACTTTTTCTATTCTTATTTTTAGATCAAAAATCTCTTCCAGAATATCCGGCTGCATTATTTTTTCTGGTGCCCCGCGATAAATAACCGCACCGTCTTTCATCGCAATAATATGGTCGGAATACGCAGAAGCGAAGTTGATATCGTGAATAACCAATATGATGGTTTTGTTCAGTTCATCTGCTGCACGCCGCAATTGTTTCATCATCGCGACACAGTGCTTCATATCCAGATTATTTAATGGCTCATCCAGCAGGATATATTTCGTATCCTGACACAGCACCATGGCAACATAAGCACGTTGCCGCTGCCCGCCAGAGAGTTCATCAAGATACCTATCTTTCAGCGGCATCAAATTAAGGAATTCCATGGCCGCATCAATATGTTGGCGATCATTAGCATTGAGCCTGCCTTTTGAATAAGGATAGCGCCCAAAACCCACCAAATCCGCGACGGTCAACCGGCTGGTGAAATGATTTTCCTGGCGTAAAACCGACAGGATAGTGGCCAATTTATCCCCGGAAGTTTTCGCCACATCCAGCCCATTAAACCTCACACTCCCGAGGTCGGGGGTGAGTAAACGGCTCATAATCGACAATAACGTAGACTTTCCGGCTCCATTCGGCCCAATAATTGAGGTAATTCCACCTGAAGGAATATGCTCATTTATATTATCGAGTACCAAAGTATCCTGGTATTTTTTATTAATATCAGTTATTTCAATCACACCGGAGCCTTTTTTATTAAAAGATAAATAAACAGCGCGCCGCCAACAAACTCAATAACCACTGACAGCGTTCCCGACATGTTCAGTAAACGTTCGAGAATTAATTGCCCACCAACCAACGTAATAGCTCCCAGCAGAAAAACGCCGGGCAACAAATATTGATGTCGGAATGAGCCCACAATGGGATAAGCCAGATTAGCGATAAGCAGACCTAAAAATGTTAACGGCCCGACAAGTGCAGTAGAGATAGCCACCAGCAATGAAACAAGCAGCAAAATAATGGTTATCTTTTTCTGATAGGCAACACCCAGATTAACCGCGGTATTTCTACCCAACGCGATAATATCGAGGCAATGGCGCATACGCCAAACAGCAATACCCACGATAACGATTATCCCAGTGGAGAGAGCAATAATTTCAGGCGCGGCTCGCGTAAAGGTAGCAAATACCCTCCCCTGTAATATGGCAAACTCCCCCGGAGAGAGTAGGCGCTGCATCAGGCTAGATAAACTACGGAATAAGGTGCCGCACACCAACCCAACCAATAGCACCTTGTGCAGATTGATGCCCACGCCCATCAGTAACCAGCGGTAGAGAAATGCCGAGAACAGCAATAACAATGCTGACTCACAGAGAAACTTACCGGTAATACCTAATACTCTGAACCCATCGGCATCGACAAAAAATATCAGTAGGGTTTGTATCAGAATAAATAGTGCTTCAAGCCCCATAACCGAGGGGGTCAAAATACGGTTATTGGTGACGGTTTGGAATAAGACGGTGGCAATGCCAGCAGCAAATGCAACCAATAACATCGTGGCTAGAATAAGGCCACGATGCACCAGCACATAGTGGATATTGCCCCTGAGATTAATGGTCATGAAGAGAACAATCGCACTAAGGGCAATGAAGCTTAATAACAATAACCGCTTTGCCGGTAGACTTAGCGTTTTGCTTTTCTCGTGCCGGAGAGAGCCTGTTGGAGAATATTCATTAGCCTGCATGGCGTTTTGTCCTAACAATTAATAATAGGAAAACGAATGCACCAATTGCGCCCAGAATAACGCTGGCCGGTATTTCAAACGGATAGCTGATTAACCGACCAATAATGTCGCATAAAACGACCAGTGCTCCGCCACATAGCGCGACCCAAGGAATGGTGCGGCGCAAATTGTCGCCCATCGCCATGCTGACAATATTAGGCACAATCAACCCCAAGAAAGGCAGTACACCAATCACTACCACCACCACGCCACTAATGATGGCAATAATGGACATTCCCATCAGCATAACGCGTTGATAATTAAGCCCGACATTGACCGAGAAATCTCGCCCCATTCCAGCGACGGTAAAGCGGTCTGCAATCAGGCAGGCAATCAGCGTCAGTGCTCCAACTATCCACAGCAGCTCATAACGCCCCTGTAATACACCCGAGAAATCGCCCGATTCCCAACTGCCCAGTGATTGCAGAAGATCAAATTCCATAGCCAGAAAAGTCGTTACGGCACTAAATACTGCTCCCAGCATAATGCCGGTCAATGGAACCATGAGTGCCGACTTCATTCTCATTCGTGCCAATAACAGCATGAAAAGCGCGGTGCCGCCCATGGCAAATACCGTCGCCACCAGCATTTTGACCATAACTGGCGCTGCCGGGTAAAACACCATGATCAGCAATAAACCAAGGCTGGCTGACTGGGTGGTGCCAGCAATTGAAGGTTCGACAAAACGGTTTTGAGTCAGCATCTGCATGATAAGGCCGGCAACACTCATCGCGCTGCCCGCCAAGACTAATGCCAATGTTCGCGGTACACGGCTTATCACAAAAATATCGCGCATATCCGGGTCAGACCAAACATCAGCCAAAGTGACATTCCCGGCACCGATAAATAAGCTGCATATCATCAGGCCCAGTAAAATCACCAGGCCTGCAATAAAGCTAAGATTTTTCATTAGTGAAAATTACTGCGCTGTCGCTTGTTTATCCAACACAGTGCTAATTTTATCCATCAGCTGCGTATAACTCTGCACACCACCGGCAATATAGAGCGAGGCAGAATCGAGATAAATAATGTGATTATTTTGCCAGGCTTTGGTTTTACGAATCAGTGGATTATCCAGCACCTGCTGTGCAGATTGACCTTCTGCGCGGCCAATCGCGTTATCGCGATCAAGTACAAATAGCCACTCAGGATTAGCATTAAGGATAAATTCAGAGGTGACCACATTCCCATGACGACCCGTCTCGGTGAAAGTCGCTGCTGGCGTAAATCCTAACTCGTCAAAAATAAAACCAAAACGAGAACCGGGAGTGTAAGCCGACATTTTTCCGCCACTGACCATCAATACCATCGCTGAACCTGCGTTGGCCGATTTTTGCTTTATGGCATTAATCTGCGAGGTGAAATTACCCAGCAGAGTTTTCGCCTCTTCTTCTTTACCAAATATCGATGCCAATTGCTCAGTGCGATGAGTCAAACTCTGTGTGAAATGCTGAGTATCTACATCAAGCGAGATAGTGGGCGCGATGGCGCTAAGTTTGTCATAGGCATCTTGAGCACGACCACCGGCAATGATCAGGTCAGGTTTAGCCTGACTCAGTGCCTCGTAATCTGGTTCAAATAAGGTGCCAGCATTCAAGAACTCTGAGCCACTGTATTTGGATAAGAATTCGGGAAGATGAGTGCTGGTCTGTGGGACACCAGCAACTTTAATATGCAGAGCGTCGGCAGTATCCAGTACCGATGGGTTCAGTATGATGACTTTTTGCGGATTAAGTGGAACCTGAGTGGTCCCCTGCGCATGTTCAATACTTATTTTTGATGTTTCTTCTGAAGTCTTAGATGAATCATCACATCCGGTAATGGCAACAGTGGCTGCCAGTAATGATGAAAATAAAGCCAAACGTAATCGCATTTTCTCTCCTGAAAAGTAGGGATGTAAATATCCTTGAGTGCTAACGCTAATGATTTGCATTACTGGTGATGGATAATACCGATCTATGCATGCGATGAACAGATTACATCACCGACCTTCTGGCTAATCTGTAGGATGGGTAACAGCTAAAACACATTATTCAGACTTAATATATTGATTAATGAAATTCAACTCATTGTATTTTATAGAGTAAATATCATTTAATCGAGATAAGTGGGTTTATCGCCGTAATATGGAGAAATTGTGAATTTTCCTACAGGCTGTAGGAAATGCAGAGGATGAGTTTCAACTGTGCTGCAAAATATAGCCACATTACGGCTGTGGTAAGTTTTTGTAGGACTGACAGCGGGCACTCACCCTATAAAAAAGCCCGCAAATGCGGGCTTGAAAGAGTGCGGTGTTTAACGGCTAAAACCAATATTGTCATCAATAACGGCATTCGGGCCAATTGGCACCCTACCTGGCTTGGCCAACTGCAATTTATTGAACACAATTTTGTCACGCCATACTTTACGCAAAAAATCTTCAAACACCTGAATCGTCAGTTGCTCACCTGGGCAGCGACGATAGCTGAACCCGAATGGAGCAAAGCCCACATAATCACATACCGGTTTTGCTTTACCATCCACCACGCCAAACACCGTACCGAAACCGCTGTTAGTTAGCGCCACATTACGACCATCTTTAACCTCCAGTGAGGTGATATCAAATGGGCAGCGAGCCAGACCAATTTGTTTGCATTTCTCTTCGGTTATTTCGGCGCTGGTTGGCACATCACGATAACGGTTAGGATCAAATTCTTTAGGGTCTTTCCAGTGAACCGGGCTGAAACTGGTACTGGTATGGGGGGTGCTAATGTAGCTATGACGTTCAAAAGGCAAACCAAAACGATTATGAGGTGACTCTCCATAGGCCGAAGTACGGGCATCCTCCACCGCAGAAATACTGCCGCCATTAGGTGAGATAGTGCGGAATAATTCCATAACGAATAATTCCAGCGGTGTATAAGGTGCCCCATTAGCATTATCAAAATCACTGCTCATGGTCTTTTTAAATGCTTCACGGACAGCCGGGTCCCCTTCATTTTCACTCAAGCGGGACATGATACCGAATAAGGTATTCCCCCACTGACTGAAGGCAACAAAGTTGTGGAAGCATTCAAACACAATATCTTTCTTACTAAAGTGTTCACCGTTACCGGCATTCTTCAACCAATACCAGGCCATGGTTTTTTCAGGATTGGCAGTGCGCCCATTATTGATGTCATCGACACGCTCATCAATCCACTGCTTAAGAAAATCGAGTTGTTTACGTACTGTCATATAGTTTTCATAAACAATCGGTTGCAGTGGGTCACGGTAGGCTAATACGGTATTGAAAGACTCACCAATTTCTCTGACCTGTTTCGGGATAGCATCGCCTTTGACACCCAAATGCAAATCCCAATAAATATCAAAATAATAATCTAAGTAGTGCCGCATGAAGGGTTTATTGGCAAACTGAGGTTCCATCAGTTGGTCGAAAAATGCGACTACTTTATCCCCATACATTGGGCGATACAGATCCGGAGTGACAGCAGAGAAATAGATACGTTTGCGGAGGTTATTCTCACCACGTTCTTCCAAGCCCTGTAAAAAAACAGTGACTCCTTCAGAGGGCGTGGGCTTCCAGTCTTTATAAATCAAGCCCCAAAGATCATAAGGCAGCGCATTCTCTTTCGTAAAATTCAGGTCGATCATGGGTAACATCGGCCTTTCGCCCTCATAGAAACTGGTGAGGAAGAAAGGAACGACGGCATTCTCAACATAAGTTTGGTCAAAATTGGCGGGAATAGTTTCACGAAAACGGGCTAAAGCAGTGGCAATTTTATCGGGTAATGCATGCTCCCCTGTTGCTGCATGAGCTGATGCAGCTACTGCTCCCGCACTGGATGTCCCTGCTGCCAGCCCTAGCGCCGCAGCTCCTTTCAAGAATGTACGTCTTTCCATATCTGCACTCCTCACATTGAAAATAACACATACCAGCCATTGATTTTCTTAATGAATATATAAACAAAGTTAATATACTTATTATTCCATCACTGAATATAGCGATCAAAGTCACACTTGTATTATTTTAAGAGTCACAAATTTTACTGGGAACATTCTTACTATTTATCCTGCCTCACTTATAAAAAGGCAAGATTAATCTCATGGAAAATAAATAAAAAACACTAACTCTATAAAATCACTAATTAAAAGTCATCCAGAGTTAAATATTCCACCTAAGACAGATGCCCGATGAGAATTATTTTACTTTTGAATTCAAATTCTAATTTTAATTAATTTCTCGATATTTTTAATTGCCATTAATTAAATGACGCAATATTCCACTAAAATAATATGGTTACTCAGTATCAACCCAACTTTCGTTACCAAAATTGACGTAACGTCATCCTGATTGTTTGGGACTCAGGCTGCGGTGATGGCTTGGCAACAACACGTTCATAATTCACAATAATGTCACCGCCGCTCCAGGCTCTGATGCCGATCCCGGTCCCCAACCTCAAGGTATTAGCAGCATTATCTTGAGCAACATCATCAATACGTGTCTCACCACCAACATTGTAATAACTATCGAAAGATACCCATATTTGCGGCGTAATATTGCGACTGGCATGCCCCTCAATTACCACCAGAGGATCCTGAGCAAGTTTAGAGGCACCAGCAACCTGGTAGTTATCATTGTCCGTAAATACGGTCGTCGTAATATAAGTCTCAAGCCATGTCCAGCCTTGATCTGGCGTATAGCTATAGTTCAGGGTTGGCGAAAAAACCCATCGATTTGAGCTGGGATTTAGAGCGGAGTGTGCATCATATTCTCCCAATGGAGTGCCAAGATAAAAATGAAAGCTGGAGAAGGTTTCCGGAATAAAGGCGCGGAATTGCTCGCGACTCAATGCCGGCCCGCCAAACAAATTAATTTGCCACAACATGCCGATATCAGATACGCCACGAGTAGAAGCCCGGAAGTCATCAGAATGGGTTTCAACATAACGGTAAGGGAGAACCAATGAAAGCCCCCCGGTTCTCCCCCAATAATCCATCGTACGAGTCAGCATAAAAGATTGAGATAATACATTTGCTCTCACATCAGACGTAATATCCATACCATCTTCTGGAGTCACCGAAGATGAATAACCCGCATTATAAAACCCCAGCCATGAATCAACTGGGGCATTAAGATAATCACGAGCAGACCCAGCAAAGCTATTGATAGGAAAGAGAGTGGCGGTAAGATAAAGCAATGGGTAGGACCGGCGAGAAAGATACATAATGGAGACTCTCTTTATAATAGAGTTGATAACACATTAAGCCATTTATACTATTTCTGAAATACTTACATCCAGATAATTATAAAAAAACTCAATGATACATAGCCCTCAAAAATACTTTTTATTTTCTGCCGAACACAATGTTTAAGGCCATCACTGACAAGATCAGTGATGGCCTTAAACATTAACTAAAAGAAAAGTGGGAGACTCTATCTCAGGAATATCAATATTTAACAAGCAACAGCTTCAATATTCCCATTTTTATTATGCCTCTAGCGAAAAATATTGCCGTATTGAATCCTCGTCCCTCCTTTTTCTATCAGGGACGAGGATGACTATCTCGTTAACGCGCAACAGCCTCAATGATCGAGAGGTAAGTGCCTGTATCTATTATGCGGTTAATTTTCAGATCAGCCTTGGCCAGCAGTCCTTTTAGCTCAGTTTCGGTACGCTCTCTGCCACCGTCAAAACTGGCTAACATGAGAATATCCATGGTTTTTCCGAAGTGTGGATGGTTATTCTCCGGAATAATAGTGTCCATAATCAGCACCTTGCCGTCAGGCCGCATTGCCTTACGGCAGTTGCTCAATATTTCAACTGATTTTTCATCCGGCCAGTCGTGGACGATATATTTCAGCATATAAATATCGGCTGACGGACATGACTCGAAGAAACTACCAGACTGGAGTTCCCAGCGCGAATCATCCCCCAGTTCACCCAGACGGGTTCTTGCCACCACCGGCTCGCGATCGAATAAAATACCGTGAAGGGTCGGGTTAGCTTGCAATACTCTCAACAGCAATCCCCCCATGCCCCCAGCCACATCTACCACCGTCGCATTTTTCGGGAAGTCATAGCTGCGTACCAAACAAGCATTTTCCACATTGGACATAGAAGACATGCCAGCATGAAAATCTCTGTCAGGCGTGTGATTTTCAGGTTTTGACCAGTATTCGAAGAAAGAAGTGCCGAATATTTTCTTAAAGGCCGAGTGACCGTGAACACTTTCGGCAATGATTCCTAATGGACGCCAGAAGGTTTCATCAGTCAACATCAATACTGCCGCTCGCAGTGAGTGAGGTGAGGACTTAGATAGCAGCTCCGCCGCTGGAGTCAGCTCAAATTTCTGCCCGCCAATCTCTTTAAAGACATCTCGTGTCGCCAGTAGCCGCATTACCCGATGCAAAGGTTGCTCTTCCACACCCATTTCTTGCGCAAGTTCTTTCACTGTTTTTGGTTTATCTAAAAGATGGTCGGCTACCCCTAAAAGAGCGGCGGCCCGAAGCGCAGCTTGATAGGTATAGCTCATGACTTGATCCATTAAAAATAATGCAGCTTTTTCACTTTCAGGTGTAAGTGTCTTATTAGTTTCCATGCTTATAATGCCTCTAATATAATATTCAACAAGATTAATAATTAAGACAACCAGACTAATCCCCTACCTAATTCAGGGTAGAGACATTGCCCGGATATATAATGGTTGCAAAACATAAATGCGCTATCCATTAGCATTAAATATATTTAATGCTAATTGTGGTTTTTTATTTACATGTGGCCCGAGATGTTTACGTTTGAATAATTTTTATTTTGTCACGTTTTTATCGAATTGATTTAATTGAAATTATGGGCTAGAAATATCATATGGATATATATGACAAATACGAAAGGCATTGATAAAATTAATGATAAATACATTTCAGAACACAGAATAAAATAAATTAAACTCATTTAACCTTAAATAATATTAAACATAATTTTAAATATATAGCAAATCATTCAAATATAAATGATATCGAAAATTAAATATAAATAAATAGAGAAAAAATGATTAAATAGAATATGTTGTTCAAACTACCTCCTCACTGCTCCTCATAATTCAGCTAATAGTTAAGCTACATTTCTAAATCAGATACAAAGTGGCTCAATGAGAATCCCATAATGTGGACCTGTGCATAGACCACTTAATCAGGAAAATAATCTGTCACTTATTACGATAGATTGCCAAGTTAGGCACCTTTTTCATCGGGATTGGAGTCGTACGGGAATGGCGAATTATTCAGAAAAAACTGGCCGGGCTGTTGCCTTAAACCAGCAAACAGACAATAAACTGACGCAAGGCTGGCTCAATGGCTTCATCCGAATGCTTATTTTCAGTGGCTCTTTGCCCGCAACACGCGTCGCGGTATTGGAGTTCTCTCCCCTATTCTTGACTGGAATGAGAGCGGTGATCGCAGCATTACTGGCAATGAGTGTGTTGGTATGCGTATTTGGCGCGAAGAGATTTTCCAGATAAATCAGAAACAATAGGGCCGATGGATGGGTTTAGCCCCATTATTTTCTACCGACCCGATTGCGTCAGTGAAACCATAATCCCATTTAATTTGATGATTGCTCGAGTGATTTCTTGGTCACTGTATCCGCCAAGCCCAAGGAGTAACCCAGATCGGCGGCGTGCTGTGCCATACATGGGCGAAATAGCCCGCAAGGAGATTCCCGCCTGTGCGCATTTTTGTGCGACCACGCAGTCATCCAATCCTCGTTTGAGCCACAACACCATATGCATCCCCTGATCACAGGGCTGTAGTTCGCCAAGTTCAACATCAATATAAATTCTGATGGCCTCAATCAGTACTTTGCGTTTTTCCGCATATACGCTGCGCATCTTCCTAATATGCCGATCAAGATGCCCCTCGGCCATAAAACTGGCCAACACATACTGATCAGCACTAGGGGGATGGCGATCCATCAATATTCTTGCGCCGCAAAAAGCATCGACTAGCAGTTCTGGAACAATGGCATATCCCAGTCTCAGTGAAGGAAATAGCACTTTACTAAAAGTCCCTAGATAGATGACTCTGGCGGGATCCAGCCCCTGAAGAGAGGCAAATGGGTGGCCGGAATAGCGCATTTCACTGTCATAGTCATCCTCAACTATCCAGGATTTATGCTCTTTTGCCCATGCCAACAGCGCGTTTCTCTGCGCCATGCTCATGGGCATCCCCAATGGGTATTGATGCGAGGGAGTGACAAACACAGCCTTGGCATTTCCCGCGATTTCTCGCCCGACGGCCACATCAATCCCCGACTCAGCAACAGGGATTCTGACCATAGTTCTGTCGCGGAACGCACTGGCAAAAATGGCGGTAATTCCCGGATAAGCCGGTTCTTCAACCCATGCGCTATCACCTGAGTCCAGCAATATCTGGGTCGCCAGATATAACCCCTGCTGTGTTCCAGAGGTGATAATAATCTGCTGCGGCGTACAGTGAACTGATCGCGCTTTTCGCACATATTCACAGATAGCTTCGCGCAGTGCCAGTGCCCCCTGTGGATCACCGTAACCAGAAGGTGCACCCGGCCCTTTGGCGCGAATTCGATTACCTAAACGCCGCCAGATGTCATCAGGTGCGGTGTCTAATGCGGGAACAGAAACAGCAAAAGGCACTGGGGCCAATGGTTTCATTTGAGCCGCAGTCTGGGCGAAGGCCTGCGCCTGAGCCGACAGAGGAATATCGTCAGCAATGATAGGTATTGTGGGTGATGGCTTTTTGTTATCACTTTCCAGTAATCGCGCTACGCGTGTACCAGAGCCATATTGCATCTCCAGAAAACCCTCGGCTTTTAGCTGTTCAAAAGCCTCAAGCACTGTGCCTCTGGCAACATTGAGTGCACTGGAAAGAACGCGGGTCGAAGGCAGAAGGTCACCCGCTTTAAGCTCACCTTTATGAATGGCTTTGCGCAGTGAGCGCGCCAGTTGTAGGCTAAGATTTCCAGTTGTTCGATCAAGTTCACCAATAACCGGAATATCAACCACTCTGGCTTTTCTCGACATCTATTGTGGCCCATTAATTAATCTGCAATCTGGTACTTAATAGTAAACCACCATTGCCGTAATTTCGACGCCATAAGTCAGCGAGCCGCGCGAGTTGCTGTGCGAATACCTATTTGCACAGAAAACAGAGCAAGCCAATCATTAAAGGAGTGGAATATGTACTCTCCGCGTCAGTTTCAGGAACATCGCCCAGAAGTTCTGCATGCCCTTATTAAACAGTATCCATTGGGTATTCTCATCAACCAGCAAGCGGGAATACTTGATGCATGCCATATTCCCTTTGAGTATCGTGCTACAGACCAAGGGCCGGGTTCGCTGCATGCCCATGTAGCAAGAGCAAACCCTGTTTGGCAGAATATTGAGGGGTACGAAGAGGTACTGGTGATTTTTCGCGGCGAAAATGCCTATATTTCTCCCACTTGGTATCCCAGCAAACACCAACATCATAAACAGGTTCCAACCTGGAATTATCAGGTAGCCCAAGTGCGCGGAAAGCTCATTATTCATGATAATGAAGACGATATTCGTGAGCAGTTGGCCCGCCTGACTCACCAGCAAGAATCTGGTCAGCTTACTCCTTGGCAACTAACTGATGCGCCAGAAAGCTATATCACTGCCATGGTCAAAGCCATTGTCGGTGTCGAGGTGGTTATTACAGAACTCAGCGGAGTCATGAAACTCAGTCAGAACAAAGATGATACCGATGCCAAGGGGGTCAGCGAAAATTTGATAAAAATGGGCAATGTGGTCATCGGCGAGGCTATTTTGGCTAAAAGGCCACAGCGTTAATACAAAACAGGCCAAAAAAAGAGGGGATATCAGCAGCATCCCCTCCAATCACTTCTAACGGCTTATTTTATTATTTTTTATATATTCCACAATTTCATCATATTGGCTTCCCTCGATAAAGTTAGTGATCGACATGAAAGTGATCCCTTTATCTCCATGTAACTTTTTGGCGCGATCTATTAGTTGAATATGTGTAATAACCAAGTCGGTATCGCTGGGGATCTCCTCTATTTTTGCGTTAGCCACTTTAATATCTATCATCGCCTTCTTCAGTTTTGTTTTTAGCACTGAAGCCCCCATGGCACTAGAGCCCATACCGGCATCACAGGCAACAATAATCTTTTCAATATTTCGCGCACCCTGGGTGTTTAAAACTTCGCTATTAGCATTGTTGGCTGAGTGTGTATCAACAGACTCAGTTCCATCGATAGTTTCGGGGCGTTTATCTAATTTCAGTAAAACAGCGGCAATAATAAAGGAGACCGCCATCCCGGCAAAAAACCCAACCAAGTTACCTAACATGGCACCTTTGGGCGTTAACACCAGCATGGCAAAGAAACTGCCAGGTGAAGGTGTCGCAACGGTACCGCCGCCTAATAACATGAAACAAGTCAGTGAAGTGGTGATCCCCCCCATGGTGGCAAAGACCAATACGGGTTTCATTAGGACGAACGGGAAATAAACTTCACCAATCCCACCGACACCGGCAATTAATGCCGCGGTTGGCGCCGTCTTTTTCGCCATTCCTTTGCCAAAGAATGAAATAGCCAACAGTGTACCAACTGAAGGCCCACAGTTGGCATCAACCAAGAAGAGAATAGATTTACCGGTAGCGGCAACCTGCTCTAAACCTAGCGGGGCCATGATGCCGTGGTTAATGGCATTATTTAAAAAGAGTACCTGGGCTGGCGCAACAAAAATTGAAATAAAAGGCAGTAAACCGTGGGCTATTGTCCAGTCTACCCCGGCGGATAACATATGAATCAAACCCGCAATGATCGGGCCGATAATGATATATCCAGCCAGTGTAATAACCAGGCCGACAATCCCCATGCTGAAATTACTGATCAGCATTTCAAAACCCGCTCTGAATTTTCCATCCAGATACTGGTCAATTTTTTTCATTATCCATGCAGCAAATGGCCCCATAATCATGGCCCCACTCAGCATGGTGACTGAGGAGCCAATAATCAGCCCCATTGTTGCCAAGGCACCAATGGCTCCGCCTCGTTGTCCATGAACAATAAAACCGCCAGTAAAGCCGACTAATAGCGGCAGCAAATAGGTCAGAATGGGGCCGACCAGTGCGCCTAGGTGTTCATTTGGGATCCATCCGGTAGGAATAAATAATGCTGTAATTAAGCCCCAGGCAACAAAAACGCCAAGATTAGGCATTACCATTCCACTTAGAAAATTACCAAACCTTTGTACTTTTACGAGAAAAGTTTTATCTTTCTGTGCTTTGTCATTTATTGTATTAGGCATCTTAGTATTTCCCATAAGTAGGGTTACGAGGGAACTTTAAAGCTAAATAAATACTTTCCTTACCGCGACTTGCCTCCGGAAATATTTATCGTCGTTCCACTGATATAACTAGAGTGATCGGATACCAGATATGTCACCAGGTCACCTATTTCATGATGTTCACCTGCGCGCCCCAATGGAATTGAACCGGTGTAATCGTTATCGATATTGTCCGGATCAAGCCCTCGTGTATAAGCCAGTGCGCGATAGTTCTCATCGCTATTCATATTGGTTCTTTTATTTATGCCGGGAGCAATGCCAATAACTCGGATACCAAATTTACCCAACTCTTTGGCCCATGAGCGAGTAAAACTATTTAATGCTCCTTTCGTCGCAGAATAAATACTTTGTCCGGCAGAGCCTTCAGTACCTGCTTCGGAGGAAACATTAACAATGACACCATGTTGGCTTTCGATCATGTGCCTTGCGACAGCCTGAGCACATAAAAAAGGCCCTTTCTGATTTACATTAACAATAAAATCAAAATCTTCTTCGGAGGCTTCATAAGCATTATTCTTTTTATAATGGTCGACTAAAAGTCTCGGTCTATTCACGCCTGCATTATTAACTAATGCATCAACTCTCCCATATTTTTCTATTACCGTTTGAACCATAAGTTCAACACTGTTTTTATTGGTAATATCACACTGAATAAAAAGATCAGAATTAGTTTTGCACTCTTCACTTTCTCGTAAGTCACTGATGACGACAATGCTATTATTATCATGCAGGTTCTGCGCAATCTTGGCACCAATTCCAGAAGCGCCGCCGGTAACAATAACCACTTTCTTATTTAAATTTATCCAACCTGTGTTACTCATGACTATCTCCTATTCAAGATTTGCATGTAATTTCCATAAGCTATGCAATTCTATTTTCTTTTCTTCCACCATCATTAAAGCAATCGTATCGCCAAGAATAAGCAGTGATTGCTCAAATAGACTTGTCATTGGCTGTACTGATGGAATCTCACCGGGAAGATTTAATTTTGTCTGAACCGGTATTCTGATAAAAATATCGCTGAATGCCCCCATTGAGCTATTCGGGTTAGAACCTATATGAGCCACTGTTGCATCAAAGCTTTTAGCTTTTTTCGCAATGCCCAAAGGAAACATACTTTCACCACTGCCAGAGCCAACAATCAACAAGTCATCCGCAGTAATGGCCGGTTCAGTTATTTGCCCGACCACATAGGTTTTCACGCCCAGATGTGCCAAGCGCTTGGCAATCGCTTCCAGAGAAAGCAAAACCCGGCCAACCCCGACAAAGAAAACTTTGTCAGCTTTTTCGATTTTATCGACCAGCGCCATGATGCTGTCAGGAGAAATACTATTGAGTGTTTTGTCCAATTCGCTGACAATTTTTACTCTTGCGTCGCTGTAGTCCATGATTAAAACCTCGCTGTCATTTACCAAATGCTTTACAGAGTTAACAAGCCTTGTTGTACGGCATGGTCCAGTGAGACTTTGTTTTCAGATAATGTTTTCCCTGGAATATAAAGACTGGTACTTCCCAAGACTAAATTGTTGGCACCTGATTGAATCAATCCCGGAATAGAGGCCAGCGAAACTCGCCCATCAACTTGAATTCCGGTACTTCCTTGCAACTCATCAATTAACTTGGCTAAGTCGCGCACTTTGCTCTCTGAATAAATTGCCTGTTTCTCACTTTTATCTCCCGCAAAACCGGGATTAATAAGCATAAGCAAAACGTTATCAAGTTGAGGTAGTAAATACTGCAAACAAGATAATGGGGTCGCTGGATTCAACGCGACACTGGCTTTAACCCCTCGGTTTTTAATCATATTGACCAGCCGGTCAGCATGGAGGGTCGTTTCAATATGAAAAGAAATTTGTTGCACACCAATATCAAGAAGTTGTTCGACAAACCAATCATTATTCTTTGACATAATATGTACATCAAAATCCAGATCTGTCTTTTCTCTCAATCGTTTAACTGTATCAAGACCCAATGGCATACTTGGGCTAAAAGCACCGTCAATAATGTCTATATGGAGCGCATCAATCCCGATGCTTTCCAGTTCTTTAACTGAATTTTCCAGATTTAATAAGTCTGCACACATAATTGAGGGTGCAAGTATGATTTTGCTTCTCATTTCTCTATTCCTTTCTTATTAAATTAAAATTTTTAACTATATAAAAGCTTAAGAATGGCGATATTAATGACTTATATAGCACTAAAATAAGAGATTATAATTAATGGCTTAAAGTTAACTTATTCATTTTTATACTGACTCACCCAAGCCATTTAAAATTGCACTCTGTAAAGTATCTAATGTTTCTTGCGCATCATCACCTTGAATAAATACTCGAATGTTATGCCCTTTTTTAACACCCAGAACCATCAGGCTTAATAGACTCTTTGCATTGACTATTTTTGAGTCTCGGTTGGTATTGGTTATTTTCACTTCACTTTTAAATGGTTTTAAAGCTGCAACCAGAAATGCCCCTGGGCGTGCATGTAATCCATTAGGATTATTTATTATGAAATCTGCAACCAGCTTGTTTTCTTTCATTTTAAAATCTCATCACGTTAGCATTGGTTAATTCCATTGATAAATAAACAACTCGCTAAAGGCCAAGCACATCTAATATTTCTTGCCTACTTTTTGCGTAGCGGATTTTTTCGATGTTCTCTTCTTCCATGCAAGCAATAGCTATCTGGTTCAAAATATCGAGATGGCTCCCATCTTTACCGGCAATGCCTATCACTACATAGGCAACCGCCCCATCACCAAAACTGACGCCTTCAGGTATTTGGATAACTGAGATGCCTGAACGGACTATTTCACTTTCAGAGCCATCAACCCCGTGCGGGATAGCCAGATTATTGCCCATGAAAGTGGAGGTCATTGCTTCTCTTTTAAGCATGAGATCAATATATTTTTCAGTCACATATCCAGATGACTGCAATATCTCCCCCGCTTTGCGGATGGCATCGGATTTATGTAGGAATGAAGCCCCTAGCAAGATACTTTCTATATTGAGAATACCGTCCATTTTTGCCCCTTTAGCCTGTCAAATAGTGCTCGACGATAAAATTACGCTTCATAACCAATATATCGCTCTATCTATCGTTGCATCGCAATCTTATCTTTATTGATTAAGGTAATTGTATGATTCCGCCTACAACCCAACATATCACAATCAATTTACCCACCAATTCACAACCATTTTCCAAATTATCGCAACCTCAATCGCAATAATCGTAACTAAGAGGCCACTAATCAAGCTGATTAGTTGTAAAACCAGAGTTCAATCACAATTTTTTTCGCAATATCTATAAGATTGGGGCACCTTGAGGTAGAGTACTCGCACATTTCAGGATGAGTATTTGATCCTTTGAATAACCAATTTATAACGGAATAAATTTTCATTTTTTAACTTTAATTTATTGAAAAATATATTTTTAATGGATTTTTAAAAGGTAGTTATCATGGCTAACTCTTTGACGATTGAACGACGAAATAAATTAGCGCAAATTTTAATTTCCGAGGGTAGCGTTAAGGTTGGGAAGATTGCGGATATGTTTGGTGTTTCTACTGAAACCATTCGCAAGGATTTGATATATCTTGATAAAAAGGGCATTGCCACTAAAGGCCATGGTGGGGCGATCGCCTCTGGTAATATTCTGGCCATTGAGCAACCGCTAGCCAGAAAAAACACAGAGCACCTTGATATTAAAGATAAAATAGCGCAAGTGGCGGTCCAGTTGATTCCTGAAAAAGGGGTGGTCATTCTTGATACTGGGAGCACAGTCCAATGTGTGGCGAAAGCATTGGTCATGAAAAGTCGATTAACTATTATCTCCAATGCGATAAATATTGTTCAGCCTCTCAGTGGAACTGATAACGATATCTTTCTGGTGGGGGGGCGTTTCAGACCAAGTAGCTTGGCCATGGTTGGGATGTGGGGAGTCAGTGCCTTTCAATCAATTAATGCCGATATCGTTTTTTTGGGTACTGATGGCCTTAAGCATCGTAATGGGCCTTGTACCGCATCCTACGAAGAAGCTGAAATCAAATCAGCGATGGTTAAAAGTGCCAGGTTAAGAGTAGTTGTGAGTGATGGCACCAAATTTAGTAGCTCCGGTTTATTCCAATTCTGTGATTGGTCTGATATTGACTATTTTATTACTGACGCTGGAATTCCTGAGGATGAGCTTAAAAAAATGGAGAATTTGACTGAAGTCATTATTATCGACTAACGCTATTAATCATATTTATATCGTAAAAACTGAGCTACACATTCGATTATCTGGCAATTAAAGTCATTTAACCAGATAATAATCTCTGCATGAAAGCTATGGCAGAGATTATTAGGCCAATGTTAATAAATGGTTATCCTTTCTTTCACTTAGTATACTTATAACCATGTGATTTATTATTTTGGCGTGAAAACATGTCGACTTATGCTTGGCGCAGTACTGTTTGGATTGCGGTATACCTGTTTTTTATTTTAGCCCCATTATTGGCTTTATTGACCGGTACATTGCCCCCCGCCCGAGATTTCTGGACTGAGCTTTCTATAGCTCTCGGTTATGCTGGATTAGCAATCATGGGGCTACAATTTGGTCTGACGGCGCGCTTTCGCTATGTCACCGAGCCGTGGGGGGAAGATATTATTTATCACTTCCATCGGCGCATTTCGCTTATTGCCGTTGGATTAGTCATTGCGCATCCAATCATCCTGTTTGTTGTTCGCCCTGAGTTACTGGCATTACTCAACTCCTTCGAAGCCCCATGGCGTGCCCGTTTTGCAGCACTCTCAACCTATTCACTGATTGCTTTGGTCATTACCGCATTGTGGCGAGTGCAATTGAAAATCCGTTATGAAATCTGGCATTTATCTCACATTATTCTGGCTGTCGTTGCAGTAATCGCCGGGATCGCCCATATGGTTGGTTGGGGCTTTTACCTCGACGATCCACTGAAAAAAGCGCTGTGGATTGGCCTGATTCTGTTTTGGTTTGGGCTGCTGCTCTATGTGCGGATCGTCAAGCCGCTCTTTATTCTGCGCCGCCCTTATCGAGTGGTTGATGTGCGTGAAGAACGCGGGGACACCACCACATTGGTTATGGCACCTGAGGGCCATGCAGGCTTTCGTTTTACTCCGGGTCAATTTGGCTGGCTAACCGTTTGGGGCAGCCCGTTTAACATTACTGGGCATCCTTTTTCCTTCTCATCCAGTGCGGCAGTAAGTGATGGGCGCGTCGAAATGTCGATCCGCAACTTGGGCGATTTCACCCGTAATATTGCTAAAATACCGGTCGGTCAACGAGTCTATCTGGATGGCCCTTATGGCGCGTTCACCTTGGGTAATCCGGCAGATATGCATGTTTTAGTCGCCGGCGGGGTTGGGATAACCCCGATGATGAGTATGTTGCGTACCCTCGCGGACAGCGGCGACCAGCGCCCCGCCCTACTGCTTTATGGCAGTAAAGATTGGGAATCAATTACGTTTCGTGAGGAATTAGAAGCCTTACAATCACGGCTGAATTTGAAAGTGGTGCACGTATTATCCAATCCATCATCAGACTGGACTGGCGAAAAAGGGTTCATTAATGCCGAGGTCTTCAAGCGCTACTTGCCTCCTCCTTATGCCAGTCATGAGTATTTTATCTGTGGCCCAAATATCATGATGGATGCGATTGAAAAAGCGCTGGCTGAGATCGGGGTTCCGATGTCGAAATACCATTCTGAGCGTTACAGTTTTGCCTAAGGAGCATACCAATGCGTCGTTTATTTGCTGAGCGGCTGGTCATTGCAACCGCCGTTATTGTGATTGTAGTAGCCGTACTGTTTGCTTGGTTACGAGTTGCCGGGTAAGCCGATTATTCTTATCCTGAATACTCATCACGGCTAAAAATTGTCGACTCCCTCCCCTGTTATCAACTGATATTTTGCGGGCTTTACTCGGTTAGCCCGCATATTTCGTGCAAATACCAAGCAATTATGTGACAGTTTCGTGAACAATCTCTAAAGATTTAATAATTAGTTTGACCTATCTACGCGGGTAGATACACTTAAAGCACGGAACAAGATTAAAGTGGCTAATGTTTTACTGCTCAGCACCCTTTGGTTGATTATCCTAACAACCGGGTGAAAGGCGAATAAACAGGCAGACATTAATCTGTGAACATATTGATGCGTGAATATGATGCTTCAACACCAGGGGAACTTTTTTAATGACTTCACTAAATAGCTCGGCGGCAGACAATGCTCCATCAGAGAGCATGGCTGCAGAAGAGCGCTTGGCTACGCCCGAAGGTCGTAAAGATTTTTGGCGCGCAACCTTTTCGTGCTGGCTTGGCACCGCCATGGAGTATGCAGACTTTGCACTCTATGGCTTAGCCGCTGGCATAATATTTGGTGATGTCTTCTTCCCTGAAGCAACACCGGCGATCGCATTATTATCCAGTTTCGCCACTTACTCTGTCGGCTTTATTGCTCGCCCTATTGGTGCGCTATTGTTTGGCAGATTAGGCGATCGTAAGGGCCGTAAAGTGGTGATGATTACCACCATCACCTTGATGGGCGCATCCACGACCATGATTGGCTTGATCCCAAGCTACGCCTCTATCGGCTTGTGGGCACCGGCCTGTCTGGCCTTCTTGCGCTTTATGCAAGGGCTGGGAGCTGGCGCTGAGTTGTCAGGTGGCGCGGTAATGCTCGGAGAATATGCTCCGGCGAAAAGACGTGGTCTGGTCTCCTCAATTATTGCGTTGGGTTCTAACAGCGGTACGTTATTAGCGGCACTAGTATGGTTGTTGGTGCTGCAAATGGATAAACAAACCCTGCTCGATTGGGGTTGGCGTATTCCGTTCCTTTCCAGCATTTTAATCGCCGGTGCCGCACTGTTTATTCGCCGTCATATGCGTGAAAGCCCAGTATTTGAGCGCCAAAAATTAGTGCTGGAGCAACAGCGCCAAGAAGCACTGGCTCTCGGTCGTGAGCATATGACAGAAGTGGATAACCGCACTTTCTGGCAACGCAGCAAATCATTCTGGATTATGGTTGGCTTACGTATCGGCGAGAACGGCCCATCCTATCTGGCTCAAGGCTTTATGATTGGTTATGTTGCCAAAGTGCTGATGGTCGATAAATCGGTGCCAACCATGGCGGTGTTTATCGCCTCTTGCTTGGGCTTCCTGATTATTCCGTTAGCAGGCTATCTGTCAGACCGCTTTGGCCGCCGTATTACCTACCGCTGGTTCTGTTTACTGTTAATTATCTATGCTTTCCCTGCATTTATGCTGCTAGAAACCCGTGAACCTATTATTGTAATGGGAACTATAATTATCGGCATGGGTCTGGCATCACTGGGGATCTTCGGCGTGCAAGCTGCATGGGGTGTCGAGCTGTTTGGTGTGACTAACCGTTATACCAAAATGGCTGTGGCAAAAGAGTTAGGGTCAATTTTGTCAGGCGGTACTGCACCACTGGTTGCCGCGGCAATGCTGACATTGACTGGCCATTGGTGGCCAATAGCCCTCTACTTTGCTGTGATGGCCGGGATTGGCTTTGTCACAACATTCTTTGCTCCTGAAACACGCGGACGTGACCTAAACTTGCCAGAAGATGCGATTTAATACAGAAAAGTAGGTAACTTTGGTAAAGCCTCAATCTCATCGTATTACGCGTTCAGATGTTGCGCGAGAAGCAGGTACTTCGGTGGCGGTGGTGAGTTACGTCATCAATAATGGGCCGCGTCCGGTGGCAGAAGCCACCAAACAGCGGGTGCTTGATGCCATCAAGAAAACCGGTTATCGGCCCAATGAGATTGCCAGAGCATTAGCACGCGGTACGACTAAAACTTATGGTTTGGTCGTACCCAATATCTCCAACCCATTCATTTCTTCAATGGCTCATGCCCTGCAACGTGAAGCTTTTGCCAACGGGCAGGTGTTACTGCTGGGTGATGCCGGTGATTCTCGTCAGCGTGAACTCGAACTCATCAATAATTTGCTGCATCGTCAGGTTGATGGCTTGCTGTATACCAGCGTCGATCGCCATCCTTACATTGACTTAATTCAAGCTACCGGTACGCCGTTTGTCATGCTGGATAGAGTCGATCCTGCACAACAAATCTGTGCCATCCGTGTGGATGAGCGCGCAGCGGCATTTCAGGCAACCCAGCATCTGATTGAGCATGGCTATCGTGAAATTGCCATTATTTGCGGTCCGCTGGATATGCTTAATACTCAAGATAGGGTGAATGGTTGGCGCGATGCTTTGCAACAAGCCGGACTGACAGTACGCAACGAGTGGATTTTCTCTACCACCTATACCCGCCCTGGTGGTTATCAGGCGGCGCAACAAATGCTAGCTGGGCCATTACCACAGGCTCTATTTGCGACCAATGAATTACAGGCGTTTGGTTGTTTGCGGGCGATGGCCGAGCACAACCTGACTGCCCCAAAGGACTTAGCACTGATCTGTTTTAACGGCACAATTGAATCCGAATATAACGTACCGTCACTGACGACAGTACGCCAACCGGTGGATTTAATGGCGAAAACCGCTATTGAGATGCTGAAAAACTGGAATGGTGCTCCGACTATTCGCGAATTCGATTTTTCGCTACAACTCGGTGAGTCCTGCGGCTGCCCCACCAGTAAAAGAGTTTTTTCATTATAAAAAGATAAAAATATGCGTTTAATTATTGATTGTGACCCAGGAAATGGCGTACCCGGCGCCAATGTCGATGATGGACTTGCCTTAGCACTGGCCATCGCTGCACCGGAAATTGAGTTAGAACTTATCACTATCGTGGCGGGTAATACCCCAAGCGAAGTTGGATTCTCTGTTGCCCATGATTTGCTGACCCGTCTGGGATTAACCATCCCAATCGTTCGGGGCGCTTCACAGGCATTGGTTGAACCGGCCGCACTCTGGCGCGATAAGTTGGATAATAGCGCCGCCAGAAGCGGATTAACTGCACTTTGGCAACAGACTCCGCAACCACAAATTGTCCCCTCCAGCGCACCATTAGCGGCCCATGCTATAGGTGAATTAATCTGTAATAACCCCGGGGAGATAACCTTGGTGGCGATTGGTCCACTGACCAATATCGCCCATGCAATGCAACTTTATCCACAACTGGCGTCATCGGTGGCAGAAATTGCTATCATGGGTGGGGTATTTAATGTCGATGGCTATCTTAAAGACACTAATTTTGGGATCGATCCCGAAGCCGCCCATGTGGTACTGACCAGCGGAGCCAACATTACGCTGGCCCCTTTGGATGTCACGACCCAGACGCAAATGGTGCATCAGGATTTAGATAAGATTGCCCTGATTGACTCACCACTGAGCCGTTATCTGGTCGAGACTCTCCGCCCGTGGATCAGTTACTCGATGCAAACCCGCCAACTACCGGGCTGCTGGGTTCATGATGCATTGGTGGTCGCCTGGTTACTGGATAAAAGCATCGTGACCACCACCCGCGATTATATCGATGTCGCACTCGAAGGGGCATTGACTCGCGGAATGACCTTGCGTTTTAGCCCGGAGAATCTACGTTTAGATATTGGTATCCCGGCACCACAGGGGAAACCAGTAAAAATATTGCAAACGGTTGATAATAAAAAACTCTTGGCTACCATCTATCAATCGCTGAGTCATTATACCCACTAGATTTCCAGGTACAGGTCGGTGGGCAGCCTCCGACACTGTACCTTTAAATAATAAGGGGATTCCCAAACTCACATGCTGACACTGCTTCATCTGCTTTCTTCCGTTGCCCTACTGGTGTGGGGAACACACATCGTCCGCACAGGTATTATGCGGGTTTATGGTGCCGATTTGCGCCGGGTGCTGAGTGCCAGCATCCAGAAAAAACCGACCGCATTTGTTGCTGGGATTGGTGTTACTGCGCTGGTGCAGAGCAGTAATGCCACGGCGCTGCTGGTTATCTCGTTTGTATCGCAGGGGCTGATTTCCTTATCACCGGCACTGGTAATTATGCTCGGGGCTGATGTCGGGACCGCGCTGATGGCACGGGTGCTCACCTTTGATCTCTCCTGGCTGTCACCCTTACTGATTCTCGGCGGGGTAATTGTCTTCCTCGGGCAACGTAAAGCGCGTATCGGGCAGATGGGTCGGGTGTGCATCGGCCTTGGCTTGATTATTCTGGCGCTGCAATTGATTGTAACAGCCGCCGGGCCAATCACTCAGGCCACTGCCGTCCAGGCCATTTTCTCCTCCCTGACCGGGGATACCATTCTGGCACTGTTGATTGGGGCGCTATTCGCCATGATCAGCTATTCCAGTCTGGCTGCGGTGTTACTGACCGCCACGCTTGCCGCCACCGGTTTAGTCCCACTGAATATCGCCCTTTGCATTGTGGTTGGGTCAAATCTGGGCAGCGGTTTTCTGGCGCTGATCAGCAGCCGTGGGCAGAATGCTGTTTCCCGGCAAGTGGTGCTGGGGAGCTTACTGTTTAAAATTATCGGCTGTATTTTGGTCATTCCCTGGATCAACGTGTTAGGGAAATGGTTGTTCGGGCATAACTTACCGGCAGCCGAAGTGGTCATTTACTTCCATGTTTTCTATAACCTGCTGCGCTGTTTGCTGATGCTGCCATTGGTTGAAGTGATGGCGCGCATCTGTAGCCGGTTAGTCAGTGATGATAGCAGCGTCGTCCCGCCCGCAGCACCGCACTACCTTGATATTACGGCAATTGATACCCCATCACTGGCATTAGCCAATGCCGTGCGCGAAACCCTGCGCATGGGGGATGTGCTGGAGCAAATGCTATTGCGCTTTAAAGAAGTACTGGAAGGCAATAAGCAGCAAAAACATGAAGTCAGCTTGCTGGAAGATGAAGTCGATATGCTGTACAGCGCCATTAAGCTGTATTTAGCGCAAATTCAGCAAGATGAATTAGGTGAAATTGACTCGCGGCGCTGGGCTGAGATTATTGATACCGCAGTTAACCTCCAACAGGCAGGCGATATTATTGGCCGCATGACGTCGGATGTCGCCGCTAAGTCACTCAATGCACGCAAGCCATTTTCAGCCGAAGGATTTGAGGAACTAAATACCCTGCATGCCCGGCTAGTGACCAATCTGGATTTAGGTATGTCGGTATTTTTATCCCGTGATATCAATAACGCCAAGCGCCTACGTCGTGCCAAGCATCGTTTCCGTTTGCTAAACCGCCGTTACTCTCATGCTCACGTCGAACGCTTGCATCAGCAAAACGTTCAGAGCATTGAAACCAGCAGCCTGCATATGGGGCTGTTGGGTGATATGAAACGCTTGAATTCACTATTCTGTTCAACTGCTTATCATGTGTTGGAAGTGCAGGAAGAAGCATTGGATTAAGTCGATATGGGGAGAGCGTAATGCCCTCCCCTGATAGATTATTTCGCCGCTAACAAACAGATCGCCCGCGTCAATTCATACGATTTTACAAAGGAGCTGATAGGCAAGAATTCAAATGGCGAATGGAAATTATGCGCCCCAGTGAAGTAATTCGGTGTCAGCAAGCCCTGAGTGGATAACGCCGCACCATCAGTACCGCCGCGCATCGGAATCACCTTAGGCTCAATACCCAACTGTGCCATCGCAGAGAAAATCAGCTCAATGGCCCGCTTATCTTCACCAATCGAGTTACTGATATTGCTGTAAACATCCGTCACTGAATAGGTTATTTTCGCCCGTGGATATTGCGCCGAGATCTTGGCTACCGCCTCGCCAATTGAGGCTTTACGGGCTGCAAATGAAACATTATCAAAATCGCGAATCGCAATTTTAAGCTTGGCTTGGTTGGGATTCGCCACCATATCGGTGAACCAGACATAGCCTTCCCGCCCTTCGGTGTGCTCTGGTGTCTGTTGCGGGTCAAACTCGCTGATAATGTCATAAGCAACACGGATGGGATTGATCAGCACATTTTTGGCAGACATGGGATGCGCCGTCACCCCGACAATATCAATCTCAGCCGCAGCGGCATTGAAGTTCTCATACACCACTTCGCCCAGTTCACAGCAATCGATGGTGTAAGCAAAATCGACATCAAAGCGCGCGAGATCCAGTGCCTTGGCACCGCGCAAGCCAATTTCCTCATCCGGGACAAACGCCACCAGGATATCGCCGTGTTGATCATCTGCACTGAGATTTTCCAGCAATGTCATCACCACCGTCACCGCCGCTTTATTATCGGCCCCCAGCACACTGGTTCCATCACTAAAAATAATCTCTTCACCCTGATAACGCAGGATTTCTGGGTGTTCAGCGGTGCGCAGATAAATACCCTGCTGCGCATTTAGGCACAAATCACTACCGGTAAAACGCAGCCGCTGCGGGTGGATATCTGGCGACAAACCAACATCAACAGTATCAATGTGGGTGATAAAACCAATGCGTGGCGCTGTAGGTTGGGTGCCGGGTTTACGCGCGGTGACCGTTGCATGTTGATCAATGACGATATCTGCCAGCCCCAATTGGTGCAGATCTTCGGCTAGCATTTGCGCCATTTTATGCTGCCCGGCGGTGCTCGGCAGGGTGGTCGAGGCCGCATCACTCTGGCTACTCACCGCCAAATAGCGGAAAAAGCGTTGCGTCAGTTGTTCTGAGAGTGCGATTGTCATTTTTTCTTCCTTATGAATTCTTTTTAGAAACTAGCCCCAAAGTGATTGGCGTGGTAGCCCGATGGCCAGCACCGCTACCGCGCCAAATACCCAAGGTATTAATTACCCGCCGGATAGGTATACCCACTCTGGAACCCCAGCGGAATGCCTAATCCCCAGAACAAATAGAGCATCAGGGTCAGCACAATGGTCAGCCCGAGGGTATAAGGCAGCATCATGGCGCAGAGTGTTCCGACCCCAGTTTTAGTGCAATACTGGCGGCAATACATGATGATCAATGGATAGAAAGCAAACATTGGTGTCGAGATATTTACCGTGGAACTGACACGGAAACTGGCTTGAGTCAATTCCGGCGAAATGCCAACAGCCATCAGCATCGGCACCAATACCGGCGCCAAAATCGACCATTTTGATGAAGCTGAAGTAATAATGATGTCCAGCGCACAGGACAGTAAAATCACCCCCATAATCGTGAAGCCAGCAGGCATCGCCAGAGTCCGTAAGAAATCAGCCCCTGAAATTGCCAGCAAGGTACCAATATTAGAATGGCTAAATGAATATAAGAACTGCGCACAAAAGAAGCTGAATACTAAAAACGAGACCAATGACTTGGTAATATTCTCCATGCTGCTGGTGACGTCTTTGGTGCTTTTAAAAGTGCCAGAACTGAAGCCATAAATCAGGCCGGGAATAGCAAACATAAAGAATAGCAGTGGCACAATCGCCTGCATAATTGGCGCATCAGGGCGAGTTAGGCTGCCCTCTGGCGAACGCAATAATGAGTTCTCCGGGTACAGTGCCGCCGCCAGACCAATTAGCATCAATAACATGGTCAAACCGGCCTTTTTGAACGCTTTACTCTGTTGCGGCGTGACTTTTTGTAGCTCATCACTGTTGTGCAGCACACTGAGATCGTCATTCAATGGCATCGATTTAACCAAGCGCGGTTCAACGATTTTCTCGGTAATAAACCAGCACACCAGAATAACTGCAAAGGTGCTGCCAAAGCTAAGGAAGTAGTTACACAACACATTGACGTTATAACTCGGGTCAATAATATGTGCTGCACCCTGAGTGAATCCCTGCATGATGGGGTCGATAATCGACGGGGTGTAACTGGCAGAGAATCCACCGGCCAACCCGGCAAATGCGGCCGCAATACCGGCGAGTGGATGGCGGCCGCTGGCATAAAACATCATGGCTGATACTGGCATTAAGATGACGTAAGCCGAATCGGAGGCAACATGGCTAACCACACCAATGAAGATAACCGCCGGGGTCAGAATGCGCTGTGGAGTGACATTTAGCATCTTCTTCAGCATCACCTGAATAAAGCCACTGCCTTCAGCAATACCAATCCCCAGAGTGGCAACAATGGTGATCGCCAGTGGTGGGAAGTTAATAAAGTTTTTGACCATGGTAGTAATAAAGGTCACCAGTTCAACCGGTGCCAACATATTGGTCACTTTGATTTGGTCACCGGTCAATGGGTGATAATAATCAAAATTGATAAAGGACAATGCAAAGGAGAGCGCCCAGCACACTCCCAAAGCATAGATAAAAAGCATGGTGATATCGGGCATTGCATTGCCGATGCGCTCAATGGTGTTAAGTATCCCGGTTTGTCGATTTTCCTGCGGTTCAACTGCTGACATATCCTGTCCTTTCCCTTTAAAGAGGCCATAGCCAAAACGGACAGGAAATACGCGTGACTCCCTGTCGCGATAGATAGAGTGGTGATATGCCGTGGGGAAAAATAACTAACGGGATGGAAAACGAATAAACCCGACAAACAAAAATTCTTCACTAACTTAATGAATAATATAATATTTTTATATTCAATTTTTTATAACAAAAAACAGAAAGCGTCAATTTAATTTCGTAGTAAATAGAAATCAGTGCAATATTAAAATCCACATCCTAGATATGAATGTGGATTTAAAATTGAGAAGTAATAAAAAGTGAGATTAATAAACTAAGAATGTCATAAATTCGAAATATAAACCCAAATGTTACACTGCCCAATCGGCAAGAATTTGCGCTGTGGATTTAACGGCGATGCTATTGCCCGGAATGCTCAGTTCTGACCAAACTTCATTATGTTGGGCGATAAGCTGCTCAGCGGTGACATGCTGCCGATTCGCCGTGGTATGAGCATCTGCTGCGATGGTCAGGGCATAACCTTTGCTGGCAGCAATTTTGACAGTGGTATCAACGCAGTAATCTGTAGCACAACCACAGATTGTCAGATGGGTCGTTCCCAGTTGGGTAATAACACTCTCGAGCGGCGTGCGATAAAACGAGTCACAGGCAGTTTTATTAACTGAAATTGCACTTTCTGGGCGGTGCAGTTGCGGTAATATTTGCCACAATTCACTGCCTTCAGCCATTTCACCTTCGATATGCTGAATAAAAATAACCTGATCAGCATGGTCTATCAGCTGATTAATACGCGCGACTCGACCTGTACGATCAAAGCGGGGATGAGCAAAAACACCGTTTTGCATATCAATGACGATAACCACCTTTTTTCTGATCACTGCCAACCCCCGCTATTTATGTGCAATCCCCGTTCAAGTTAACACAAATTCTACGGCTTATTTTTTCAGTTGCAATGTCGTCATGCAGGTTTGACTTTCCGCTTGCGTGGCAAAAGGTGATAGCGCTTTAAGGCCTTGGTAACTGACTTCAATCGTCCCTTCGGTATTACGTGGTAACCAAACTCCGACGAAACCATTTTGATAGCTGGTGAGCTTATCCTGCATGATTACTTTGCCGGTATTATCAGTAATCTTTACATCGAATGTAGTATTTGCCAGCTCGCCACGGCAACCCGATAAACTGTGATTAAAGCAGGGGTGGGTTTGGTTTATATAAGGGGCAAAAGAGAGATAAAACTTATCACCCAGCGGGAAAGAATACTGCTGCTGCCCATCAGATAATTTCAATTCACTCCCAGTGACTGAAGCTGAATAGGGCAAAGGGCGTGGTTGCTTGGATTGATCAATAGTCTCGATCATCTGCTCAGTGGTTTTCCCAGCTAAACCATGTTGCGTTAGAAACTCTGTTTCTGCGGCGGCAGTGGATTGTGCCAAGGCAAAATGGCTGAAAGTCACTGCGGCTAAAGCAACAATGGCCAGTCGGACAGTCGAAGCAAATGTCTTTTTCACGGTCATGGTTTCCTGTCAAAAATTTTTACCCAACGTCATTGGGTGGCCGGTTGGCAGCAATGCCAATGAGAAGGATAAATGTAAACCCTCCCCATAGGGGAGGGTCAAAGAGAGATTTGAATAGAAAGGTAACCCATTGTATATATTTGGTTTTTCTTGATCTAAATCAAATCGAAACCGTGATATGACCCACAGTACGCCTTAATTAATATCAGGGTGCTGTGCAATCAAGTTCTTTCTCTTTTTCTCAAGTTCGGCAATTTGCTGATCGATATCCTCAATATTCTGTTCAATATTGTCATGGTGCTCCTGCAATATCTCTTTGGCTTCTGCCCGGTCTGAAGCAGCAGGCGTCGCCCCTTTCAGTGGCTTATTGGCCGTTTCTTTCATAAATACGCCCGTCACCAGGCCAATCACTGCCACGACCATCAAGTAATAAGCGGGCATAAACAGATTTTGAGTGGTTTCTACCAGCCATGCCGCCGCTGTCGGTGTCAGGCCGGCGATCAGCACCGAGATATTAAAAGCAATGGCTAGCGCACTGTAGCGAATATGAGTTGGGAACATCGCCGGTAATATCGACGCCGCCACACCGGTAAAGCAGTTAAGTAAAATCGCCAGGATCAATAAACCACAAAATATCAAACCAATAATGCCGCTGTTAATCAGAATAAAGCTAGGAATGGCGAGAATAAACAAGCCGATACTGCCGCAAATAACAAAAGGTTTACGGCCAAATCTGTCGCTCATTAACCCCATCACTGGCTGGACAAATAACATACCCAGCATGATGGCAATAATGATTAATACACCGTGATCTTCAGAATAATGCAGGCTATGTGACAGATAGCTTGGCATGTAAGTCAGCAGCATGTAATAAGTGACATTAGTGGCAATCACCATGCCGACACAGATAGTCAGGTTCTTCCACTGTTTGGTTAAAATTTCGCGGAAAGAGACCTTAGGCGGCTGGGCAATGCTATGGCGCGAGTCACTGTCCATCTTGTCCACATGCTGTTGAAAAGTGGGAGTCTCTTCAAGCGCATGACGCAGATAAATCCCGATTAGTCCCAGTGGGGCAGCAACAAAGAATGGAATACGCCACCCCCACTCAAGGAAGCTGGCCTCGCCCACAATACTGGAAATCAGTACCACCACCCCAGCACCAAGCACAAAACCGGCAATGGAGCCAAAATCCAGCCAACTGCCAAGGAAGCCACGTTTTCTATCTGGTGAATACTCAGCAACAAAAATTGCTGCGCCGGTATATTCGCCCCCGACAGAGAAGCCCTGCGCCAATTTTGCCAATAACAGTAAGATAGGTGCCCAAATACCAATCGAGGCATAAGAAGGGATCAAGCCAATACAGAAGGTACTGACCGACATAATAATAATGGTGACGGATAGGACTTTCTGTCGTCCATATTTATCACCCAGTGCCCCAAAGAATAAGCCACCCAGAGGCCGAACCAAAAAAGGAACGGAAAAGGTCGCCAATGCAGCGATCATCTGAATACCGGGATCGGCACCGGGGAAAAATACCTGGCCCAGTGCAAATGCGACAAAACCATACACCCCAAAGTCGAACCACTCCATGGCGTTGCCTAGCGCCGCAGCGGTAATAGCCTTCTTCAGTTTAGTATCATCAATTATCGTAATGTCATTGATTTGCATAGGTTTAACGTTCTTTCTTCGTAGTCCCATTTTTTCTTCCTTATGTTCTTAATAGCTCCACTGCATAAAGCATGAAAATGATGACGCGCAGCAATACCGTTAGAAATTCAAATTTCGTGAGATATTTATAAGAATAGTTGTAAAACGAGGGATTTGTAGGATGGCTCAGCCTGCAATCATTAGATAGATTAACGTAATATCATCAAAAATGCATGTTTGATAGCAGCAAAAGGCCGACGAAAGGAGTTTTAACAGCCATTTATATAAGGAAAATCAGCGTGATATGCTACTGTTGATTTCAGTAACATAAGTGGGGCTTACACACCCGTGTAATGCTGGGTTATCACTCTCATCCTTAAGCTGCACCCCGGATAAACGGCGCTGGAAAGATTGCTCTAACAGCCATGCCAGCTTAAAAGCCGCCTGAGGATAATCCAGCCCTTCTGGTCGGATATTGGAAATACAGTTGCGCTCAGACTCCAGCCGCTGGGTATTCGGCCCCCAAGTCATATAAATCCCTAGACTATCTGGAGAAGAGAGCCCCGGCCTTTCACCAATCAAAATGACCACCGCCTTGGCCTGCAAGCATTCCCCCGCATCATCACCCAACGCCACTCTGGACTGATGAGCCAATACCACCGGAGCGAGTGATAAACCTAATGTCTGTAAATATGGCAGTAGGGCCGCGACCAGAGGGATTGCCTGACGATGCACCGCTTTGGACGATAAGCCATCGCCAATCACCAACAAAACATCAGCTTGCTTATCAGGCCATGCGCACAGTTGCTCACGACTTTGTGGCGACAATTTCCGCCCCAGATCCGGGCGGCGTAAATAGGTGGAACGCTCCGGCGCAGCACTGTTCACCGTGATGGAGGTTAATCCTAAATCAGCCAACTGACTGGCAAGATCTTCACTGATAAAGGGCTGATGTACCGCGTCGCGTGCTTGCGCATGAGCTAAACCAAATTTTAGTAACTCGTGGGTCGGCAAACTTGCCCCGGTACGGCCAAGTGCAATACGAGCCGCGGTAAACTGGCGTAAAGCCTGCCACGGATTAGGATGCAACAGGTCATTATCAGCACTCATCGAGAGACCTCCAACTGCGGTAACTGAGCCAGTAATGGATGATTCATCGCGGTATCACGTAAGCGCCCACTGGCATCCATAATATTCATTTTCTCCAGCCACAGGCCAAACTCAGGGGCATGTTTCAAGCCGAGCAGTTGGCGGATATACAAAGCATCATGAAACGATGTGCTTTGATAATTCAGCATAATGTCATCGGCACCCGGGATGCCCATCATAAAGGTTAATCCGGCCGTTCCTAGCAAGGTCAGTAAGGTATCCATGTCATCCTGATCTGCTTCGGCGTGATTGGTGTAGCAGACATCACAACCTAGCGGAACCCCCAGCAGTTTGCCGCAAAAATGGTCTTCTAAACCGGCACGGATAATCTGTTTGCCATCATAGAGATATTCCGGCCCGATAAAACCGACCACAGTATTGGTCAATAATGGAGAAAACCGGCGCGCAATGGCATAGGCTCGGGCTTCACAGGTTTGCTGATCCACACCAAAATGGGCATTACCTGAAAGACAGCTGCCTTGCCCAGTTTCGAAATACATCACATTGTTGCCCACCGTGCCACGTTTAAGGCTCAGAGCCGCAAGTTGTGCTTCTTCAATTAAGGCGAGATTGATGCCAAAACCGGCATTAGCGGCTTCGCTGCCCGCAATAGATTGAAAGACCAGATCAACCGGCGCACCACGTTCAATCAATTTAAGGGTGTTAGTAATATGGGTCAGTACGCAAGATTGGGTTGGGATCTCAAAGCGGCTGATGACATCGTCCAGCATGTAATTTAGCTTTTCCAACAGCGGCAAACTGTCACTGGCCGGATTGATGCCAATCACCGCATCGCCGCTGCCATACAGCAGCCCATCAAGCATACTGGCCGCAATCCCCTGCAAACTGTCGGTGGGATGATTAGGTTGCAACCGCACACTTAAATGACCAGGAAGGCCAATCGTGTTGCGAAATCGGGTAATCACACTGCATTTCTTCGCCACCAGAATCAAATCCTGATTGCGCATGATTTTACTCACCGCCGCCGCCATTTCCGGGGTGATACCTGCGCTCACTTGCGCCAGCATCACCGTGTCTGTTTGATCGCTGAGCAGCCAATCACGAAAGTCGCCAACCGTCAGGTGCGCTATGGGGGAAAAAGCCTGTAGGGAGTGCGTGTCAATAATCAGTCGCGTGACTTCATCCTGCTCATAGGGGATTAGCATTTGCTGTAAAAAGGTTTTTAACGGCAAATCGGCCAGGGCCATGCGAGCCGCCATACGCTCTTCAGCGCTATCTGCTGCAACACCTGCCAGATAATCCCCCGAGCGCGCGGGTGAAGCTTTCGCCATTAAATCGCGCAAATCACCGAAGTGATAGCGACGATGGCTCAATGTTGTCTGGTACATAACGCGTCCCTTAGTTCAGCAGGCCGCCGAAGCAGCCTGAATATAATGAGGTCACTCTCGCCATGTCATTCGGCACCACTAAGCTGTGGATCGAATGCAGCGGCTGCGCGCGAACGATGGGTCAGACGGAAGTAAATATAACCGACCAACATCATTCCAGCGAATATCAGCGCCAATAGCGGGTTGTAATAGATCATTGCCACCAAACAGACCACCGCAAGAATCAATGCCAGTGCGGGAGCAAAGGGATAGAGAGGCGCCGAGAACGGGCGAGTCAATCGTGGCTCAGTTTGCCTGAGTTTAAATAGCGACAACATCGAGGTGATATACATCACGATGGCACCAAACACTGACATAGTGACGATATTTGCCGTCAGTGGCATACCGCCAATCACGATAAGCGAGTCAGAGAAAATGGCGGCAATCCCCACCACACCACCGGCCAGAATCGCCAGATGCGGAGTACGGAAACGCCGATTAACTTTCGCCAAGGGTTTCGGTAGATACCCGGCACGGGCCAGAGCAAAAATCTGGCGCGAATACCCCATAATAATGCCATGGAAAGAAGCAATCAGGCCGAATAACCCCAGCCAGACCAACATATGCAGCCAACCACTGTCACTGCCGACAATAATTTTCATGGCCTGTGGCAGTGGGTCATTAATATTGGAGAGCTTCGTCCAGTCACCGACTCCACCAGCAAACACCATCACACCGAGCGCCAGCACCACTAAGGTCAGAATGCCGCAGATAAAGGCGCGTGGAATGGTTCGTTGCGGATCTTTGGCTTCTTCAGCCGCCATCGAAGCCCCTTCAATGGCCAGAAAGAACCAAATAGCAAAAGGGATAGCGGCAAAAATACCTGACATTGAACTCAGACTGAAAGTATCTGCCCCCGCCCAGCCACCTTTAACAAAGTTGCTGGCTTCAAAACCGGGAGCCACCACGCCCATAAAGACCAACAATTCAAAAATCGCCAGTACCGTCACTGATAATTCAAATGTTGCCGCGATGCTGACACCCAGAATATTCAGTGACATAAATACCAGATAAGCCCCAACAGCGACCCATTTAGGGTCAATTGCCGGAAACTGCACATTAATATAGGCGCCAATTGCCATCGCAATTGCCGGTGGTGCAAAGACAAACTCGATTAATGTTGCGAGGCCGGCAATAAAGCCGCCGGTAGGGCCAAAAGCGCGGTGGGCATAAGCAAATGGCCCCCCGGCATGAGGAATGGAGGTGGTTAACTCGGTAAAGCTAAAAATAAACGCCGTATACATGGCCGCCACGCCCAACGCGGTAAACAGGAACCCCAGCGTTCCCGCCTGCGCCCAGCCATAACTCCAGCCAAAATACTCGCCGGAAATAACCAACCCGACGGCAATACCCCATAACTGAAAACTACCTAATGTACGTTTTAACTCCGGAGCCTGTTTCGCCTGTGACATACCTTATCCCTGCCATTTGCCAGTAATAGTACGGTCTACGGCTCAAGCAAGGTTTGTACCACATTACAGGCACCCGCTAATTGGCAGGAATACCCGCACTTTATGTAATGAAAAACGGTACCGGAGTGAGGGAAAAGCACAGATTGCGCGCACTTTTTAGAGGCAAATGCACGAAGATGCAGCAGCACTGTCACCCCAAGGCGAGGTGACAGATAAGTCAGCCGATGTTTACTCTTGCGACTCTTCATCCGCAGGTGATTTTCGCTTTTTTGTCCATTCTCGCAGCCGCTGAACATGCAAATAGAGTGCTGGAATAAACAAAATCCCCACGGCGGTGGCCATTAGCATGCCACCAAATACCGTGATACCAATTATCTGGCGGCTCATCGCCCCGGCACCACTGGCAAAGACCAGCGGCATCACACCGAGAATAAATGAAATTGCCGTCATCATGACTGCGCGAAAACGCTGCTTGGCCCCATCTTGGGCCGCTTGCGCAATGCTGGCCCCCTCTTCACGTCGAGCTTTGGAAAACTCGACAATTAATATCGCATTTTTGGCCGCCAGCCCTATCAGCAACACCAAGCCGATTTGCGCGTAAACGTCGTTGGCAAAGCCCATGGCTGATAGCCCGGCAACTGCACCGCCCACGGCAAATACCACCGAAAGAATCACCACCAGCGGGATGCTCCAGCTTTCATACTGGGCCACCAAAAACAGATAGGCAAATACCAGTGCCGCCAGATAAATAAACACTACCTGCCCGCCGGTTTGCTGCTCCTGCCATGACATCCCACTCCAGCTATAGCTGTAACCTTGCGGTAAATTCTGCGCCAATAGCGTCTCCATCGCCGCCATGGCCTGACCAGAACTGGCCCCATCAGCCGCTGAGCCACTAATGGCAACGGAAGGGAACTGGTTGAAATTACTGATAAAGGGAGCGCCAACCGACGGCGTTAAGGTGACAAGGTTCGCCAAGCTGACCAATGCTCCATTATCGCTACGTACGTTCAGACTATTTATCTGTGCAGTACGTTGGCGAAAGTCCATATCATTCTGCAATTGCACCCGGAACATACGGTTATTCAAGGTGAAATCACCGGCATTCATCCCGCCGAGTGAAGTTTGCAAGGTCTGGAAAATACGACTGACCGGCACCTGCAACAAGGCGGCGCGATCTCGATCAATGCTCAGATTGACCTCAGGTACTGAGGCACTGAAAGTGGTAAATACCCGGCTGAGTTTAGGGTCCTGATTAGCGGCAAAAATAATCCCCTGACTGACCTGCGCCAACTCCTGCGATGACTGCCCCAACAGAGCCTGAATGCGCAAATCAAAACCGGAAGCACTCCCCAAACCGGCGATTGCTGGCGGGTTTACCGCCATAATCATCGCCGAGGGAATAGTCGCCAAATTGGCTTGAATGCTGGCCAGCACCCGATCAATATGAGGGCGCTGCCCCCAAGGTTTGAGCATCACAATGGCAAAACCGGCATTGGGTGAGTTATTGCCACTGAGCAAACTGAAACCAGTGATTTTTATCACGTCCTCAACGGCGTCATTAGCCGTTACCTGCTGGTACATCTGGTCCATAACTGTCTGAGTACGATTCAGAGAAGCGCCATCCGGCAGTTGTAAACTGACAAAGAAATAACCCTGATCCTCCTCCGGCAAAAATGAGGTCGGCAGGCGGGTATAACCCCACCAGGTTGCCAGCCCCACCAACAATAGCGCCGCAATGCTAAACACCGCGCGGCTGCTAATCCGGCTGGTTAATCCGACATATCCATCACGCGCACGGTCTAAACCACGGTTGATACCACCAAATACACCGCTATTGGATAAAGTGCGCCGTTTAAGCAACACCGCACACAGCGCCGGACTCAGGGTCAGCGCATTGATACTGGATAAAATGACCGCCGCCGACAGTGTGACGGCAAATTGCCGATACAGCTCGCCCACAATACCCGGCAAAATGGCGATCGGCACAAATACCGCCATCAACACCAATGTAGTGGCAATAATAGGCCCGGCAATCTGGCTCATCGCCTGCTTGGTGGCTTGTGCGGGTGTTAGGTCTGGGTCATTCGATAATAGTCGCTCAACGTTTTCCACCACCACAATGGCATCGTCCACCACGATCGTCAGCGCGAGAATAATGGCGAATAAACTGAGAGTATTGGCTGAGTAACCAAAGACATACAGCACGGCAAAGGTACCAAGCAGCGACACCGGGATGGTGAGCGCGACAATAAAAGTCGCCCGCATACTTTGTAAAAACAGATAGACCACCGCCAACACCACAATCAGGGTCAATGTCAGGGAGATGGCGATTTCATGCAGTGTCGCGGTCACCGGCAAAGTGGAATCGTAATTTATCTCATAAGCCAGATCCGGTGGGAAAGAGGCCGACAACCGGGCCATTTCATCGCGAACCCCATTCGCCACATTTAAAGCATTGGCACCGGGTACCGGATAAACCACTAAAAATGCAGATTCAGTCTGGTTTTGTGCCGCACTAACCTGATAGTTCTGCGCCCCTAGCGCCACGCGGGCAACATCACCCAGCCGAATCATCCCGCCCTGTGGATTGCTGCGAATAATGACATTGGCGAATTGCTGCGGGTCGGTCAGCCGCCCCTGCCCACTGATCGTCAGGGTTTGTTGTTGCTCGGCAGTCGATGGCGATGAACCAATCTGCCCGGCAGCGGCTTGCACGTTCTGCTGCTGTAATGCAGTGACAATGTCTTGCACGCTGACATTCAGTGACTCCATACGTTGTGGATTCAGCCACACCCGCATACTGTAATCGCGCGCACCAAAGACCTGCACATCACCAACACCATTGATACGCGCAATAGCATCACGCAGCTGAATGCTGGTGTAATTACTGACAAACAGCGCATCATGGGCCTGCTTCGGTGAAAAGACACTCACCCCTAGCAATAAGTTAGACGCCCGTTTACGTACTGAAATACCATTCTCATTCACTTCAGCGGGCAGTTGAGCACTCACCTGAGAAATACGGTTCTGCACCTCAACGGCGGCCATATCTGGATCTGTGCCGCTGGCAAAAGTAATACTCAGTTGGTAGCTGCCGTTATTGCCACTGGTGGACTCCATATACAGCATATTACTGACGCCATTAACCTGTGCCTCTAGCGGCGATGCGATGGCTTGCGCCACATCACGGGCACTGGCACCGGGATAAACCGCACTGACCGAGACCACAGGCGGCGTGATATCAGGATATTGCTCCACAGGAATAACATGCAATGACACCCAGCCAACGATGGTGATCACCAGCGCAATGACAATGGCAAACTTGGGACGACGGATAAAGAAATGCAGCATCTGGCCTTCCCCTTAGTTCGCAGTCAGCGGTGTAGCAACACTGGCGCTGACCGTCATTCCGGGCCGGACATGTTGCAGCCCCGACACAATGACGCGCTCACCGACCTTCAGCCCATCCTTCACTTCATATTGTTGTTCAAATTGCTCGCCCAGTGTCACCGGCCGCACTTCAACCTGATCCTTATCTGTCACCACCAGCACAAAATGGCCCTGCTTATTCTGCTGTAACGCCGCGATAGGGATGGCGGTCACCGCTTTGGCAGTTTCTGCCGCCAGCGATACATTGACCACCCCACCGGGTAATAATAGATGCCGTGGATTAGCAAAGCGGGTGCGAATAGTCACGGTACCGGTCTGTTTATCGATTTGATTATCAACAGATTCAAAAACGCCGCTTTCCGGATATTGCTTACCATTCGCCAGTTGAATGCGTGGCGTGAAATGTCCAAATGGCGATGCATTGCCCTCTGCGGTAGCCGAATTGGTTGCTGATGAACCTGCCGTTGGTGAACCCGTCGCCGACAACTGATAGGTGGCCGTAATGTAATCACGCTCATTAACTGCAATTGCCACGCGGATCGGATCAAGCTGCACAATACTGACCAGTGTGCCACTGGCGGGATTAATCAGACTGCCAACATTAAAGCGACTGTGACCAATTTGTCCGGTTATCGGCGCGGTGATGCGGGTGAAACTAAGTTGCAGTTGCTGAATTTGCAGGTTTGCTTGTGCCTGAGCCACCGCCGCCCGGCTAATATCCCGCTGCGCCTGCGCTTCATCGACTTCCGCCTGGCTTACCGAGCGGTTATTGCCCAAGCGCTGTAAGCGGGTAAGCGTCACCTGAGCATGATTGGCACTGGCGGTTGCACTGTCTAATTGTGCCTGCGCCTGAGTCACTGACGCCTGATGTAACGCGGGGTCAATTTCATACAGCAATTCCCCCTGCGTAACCATTTGTCCTTCGGTAAACAATCTGGCGGCAATAAATCCTTCTGTTCGGGTTGTGACATCCACCGCCTGAATAGCTTCTACCCGCCCGAGATATTGCAACGCGCTATCCGGTGTCGCGGAGGTCACTACCGCAACCGTCACCGCCGGCAGTGGAGTGGCTGCCATCGCTGTACCCACGCCCAATAGCAGGACAATGGCGTATGCGGTCAGAGAATATAGCCGAGTACTTAGGATTCGCGCCGCATTAAGGGTCATCGGGTTGCGAACCAATTTCAGTGTAGACATGGTCATTTGTTCCTTACTCTCGGCGGGGTCATGAGTCTGGGTAGGACGTTAATAAAGCTTAGCGGGATTAGTCATATTTTGGTGTCACTTTAACGTCTTGCGACAAAAATTCCTATTACAGTCTAATGTCAGTACGCTAAGTTTATTTAAAAAGAGATGCGCGGAAAGTCACGAGAAGAATTTCAACTGGCTTTATTAAAAAATCGCATGATGATTAACTTCAGAATGTGACGAAATGGCATATAAATGGATAATTAGACGTTAGGTGACTATCCGAGCATAAGGGCGATATAGAGTGAAAACAAATATGCTGGAGGCGATGAGAATTTTTGTTCAAGTAGCTGAGCAGGAAAGTTTCTCCCGAGCGGCTGATATCCTTCAGTTGCACCGCCCCGCCGTCAGTAAAACCATGCAACAACTTGAAAGAGAAGTGGGCGTCAAACTGCTGCATCGAACCACCCGAAAAGTGAGTATGACGGCTGAGGGTGAAGAGTTTTACCAGCGTTGTATTCGCCTTATTAACGATTTTAGTGACACGATGGCAGCGTTTTCCCCGACGTTACCACCACGCGGTCGTCTTCGGCTTGATATGCCCATTACCCTTGCCACAGCAATCATTATTCCTGCATTGCCTGATTTTAAGGATAAATATCCTGATATAGAAATAGTGCTGCGCTCCTCAGATCGCAGAGTCGATCTAATTGCTGAAGGTGTCGATTGTGTGGTCCGACTTGGGGAACTTAATGATTCAAGTTTTATTGGTCGTCGAGTCGGAGAAGCCAAAATGGTTACCTGCGCCTCTCCTGAATATCTAAGAAAATATGGTACACCGCTGACACTTGATGACCTGGCAAACCATAAAGCGGTTAATTTTTTTAGCAATACCAGCCAAGAAGTCATGGACTGGAAGTTCCTAAATAAAGAAGAGGTGGTTACACGGCGGATAAAAAGCAGCATCCTCGTTGATAATTCTGAAGCATTTATCTCCTGCGGATTAGCTGGAATTGGCATTCTACAAGGCCTGAGAGTTTCGCTTGATCCCTATATCCAGGCCGGAAAACTGGTGGAAATTTTTCCTCATATACCTTCAGTAGCCAAACCAATTTCTGTTCTCTATCCAGACCGGCGTTATTTATCACCTAAAGTTAGAGCATTTGTTGACTGGGTCAGTGAATTGTTTTCCATACCACCAAAGCGCTAAATGATTATGATTAATTCAGTAATAGTGAGTTAATTTTTTACCTATTTTTCACCTGTCTGATTAAAGCTAAATTAATCCAATAGATATTCACATTAACCCGTGTTGAATTCGGCGCTGCATAGCGCAATTTAATCAGATTAAGGAGAGACAAGTCATGGCAAAAGTTGTTCGCTTTTATGAAACCGGAGGCCCGGAAGTTCTAAAATTAGAAGATATTGAGGTTGCCGCCCCCTCAGCAGGAGAGGTGCAGATCCGTCTACAGGCCATCGGTCTTAACCGCGCTGAAGTTATGTATCGTTCCGGTCAGTACGTTATTGACCCTCAGTATCCTGCAATATTGGGGTATGAAGGCGCAGGTATTATCGAGGCAATTGGCCCAGATGTAACTGATTTTGCACCAGGTGACGTCGTCAGCATCATTCCTTCGTTCATGTTCAGTGAATATGGCATGTACGGTGAATTGGTAAACGCCCCGATTCATGCGGTAGTCAAGCATCCGACTAACCTCAGTTTTGCAGAAGCCGCAGCAAGTTGGATGATGTTTGTTACGGCTTTCGGTGCGCTGGTTGAGTTCGGTAAGCTTAAGGCCGGCGAAACTATCCTGATCGGGGCCGCATCCAGTAGTGTCGGTTTGGCTGCTATTCAGATTGCGAATATGCTGGAGGCAATCCCCGTAGCCCTGACTCGCACCAGTGAGAAGCGAGATATGTTGTTGAAAGCCGGAGCCGCTCACGTTATTGCGACACAAGAAGATAATTTAATTGAATCCGTGAACAACATCACTAATGGTAAGGGGGCACGTATTGTCTTCGACCCTGTTGGCGGGCCAGAAGTCAGCAGAATGATGAAAGCCATGTCGGCGCAAGGTATTTTCTTCCAGTATGGTGCGCTAGACCCCCGCGACATCACGGTTTCAGTTATGGATATTCTGGGAAAACACCTCACATTGCGCGGATACGAGCTGTTTGAAATCACTACGGTTCCTGACAGGATGGCGCGGGCCAAAAAATTTGTTTCTGATGGGCTTTCTTGCGGACAGTTGAAACCGGTGATTGACCGAATATTCAAACTGGAAGATATCGCTGAAGCTCACCGATATATGGAAGCCAACGGACAAGTTGGGAAAATAGTGGTAACCCTATAGCGATTTCTGCGATGCAGGATATTAACCACTAAGTTAATTTTTTTCTTAACTCAGATTTAACAGCCATAAAAAATTCATATTAAACATAAACCTACGCTTCTGTCGTGGGTTTATGTTTCATTAAATCCCAAATTTTAAATATTAAATTATTCTGAGCTAAAATTATAATTTGACGGAGTTATGTTAGTTTAGATTGCCTCAGAGTCTTTACTTCCTGCTGATTAAACAGGTTTTTCTCTAATACTTAGTATCAGCCCGAACTTTGTAAGTGCTAAGGGAATTCACTATGACAAACTCCACCCCGCAAGAATCACGGGCAAGAGGAGAAAATGTTTTCTTTGCGAAACAAACTTTACAGGCTATGGCTCTGCTCGTTGGGGCAACTATCATTATTGCGGCGGTAGGCATTATCTACATTGCCTCACAATTAAATGAACAGGCGATATCTCAAAGCCGCTTTTTGGTTAATAAAGCGTGGGAGATGCGCCAAAATGAGATCAAAGCCAGAATAAAAGATAATGCTTTTTGGGGCGATGCCTATGAACATCTGCATGTAAAAGTAGACCCTGAATGGGCCTTTATCAGCCAGAATTTGGGGCCATCACTTTATAATGATTTTAATTATGAAGGCGTATTCGTCATTGATGGTCAGGAAAAGACGCGTTATTCCGTTATTGATGGGAAACTGGCAAATACGACGTTACCAGATTGGCTCAATGAGAATATTACACCGCTTATTGATACTGCCCGCGAGCGAGCCGCAACAGAGTATATTGCGACGGAAACCATCGACGTTGCGGGTCAGCCCGTAATCATTGCGGCAGCAGCATTGACCCCAGGTAATGACCCACGAGTTAAACCAGTGCCAGGTGCCCCCTCTGTTCTGGTGTTCGTCAATGTCCTCACACCGGCCGAGCTGGATGCCTTGGGCGAAGATTTCGGCATTCATCAATTACGTACTCCTCGTGACAAAAAAGATATCTCCTCCAGCCCTTCGGTGGCGTTAGTTTCCAGTGACAACAGTGACCTGACTTTGCACTGGAACCAGAGCATGCCGGGGGGGCAGCTACTCAATATATTGCTCCCATTACTGGCGCTGGTTGCTCTTATTCTTGGATTAAGTGGCTGGTTGGTACTGCGGCGAGCCATGTCAGAGGCACAAGTTGCCGATGAAAACAAAGCCGCTTTAATTGCCAGCGAAGAGCGTTTTCGTCATGTTGCAGAGGCCGCAACTGATTGGCTATGGGAAACCGATGCTGATTTACGTATTACCTATCTGTCACAGCGATTTTTAACTATTACCGGGCTAAGTATGGAGCACTGGTTAGGCCGCAATCTTGATTCACTGCTAAATTGCGACATTATTCCGCTGCGCTCTTGGCTGCAACACACCCATCTGACTGAATCTCGTAATGAACTGCAATGCACGTATTTCTCGGCCAAGGGCGATAAACGTATTTGCCGGATTTATGCCAAACCTATTATCAAAGATGCCAAGACTATAGGTTTTCGCGGCACCGCTTCAGATATCACCCGAGAGATAGAAGCGCAGGAACGTATTCAGCACCTTTCTCTGCATGATGTGCTAACCGGTTTACCCAACCGTCTGCGAATGAAAGAGTTTCTGGAAAATAAACTGCGAAACTTAGCCGCCGCACCACACCCGCTGGTGATCCTCAATGTCGATTTGGACAAATTCAAGCCAGTCAATGATACCTATGGTCACGTTACCGGTGATCTGGTGCTGCATCAGGTATCTGAGCGCCTAAGAAGCTGTTTGCGCGATCAAGACCTCGTCGCCCGTCAGGGGGGCGATGAGTTCATTCTGATTATTACCGGCCTGGCATCAATCAAAGAAATTGAGCAGCTCTGCGCCCGTGTTATCGCCCGTATCGAAAGCCCTTATGTCATCAATGGCCAAGATATTTATATCGGTGCCAGCATCGGCATTGCTTTGGCACCACAGGATTCAATGCATGCCGAGGAGTTGTTGCGGTTTGCCGATATTGCCATGTACGAAGCTAAAAATAGCGGCCGTAACCGGTGGAGTTTCTACTCCAGTGAAATGAATGAGCGCCTGATGCAACGCAGCGAACTGGAGCGGTTTTTACGTCAGGCGGTTAAACACAATGAGTTCAGCCTTTATTATCAACCGCGCTATCGTATTGAAGGGACACAACTCACCGGGGCGGAAGCTTTAGTGCGCTGGAATCATCCGGTGCTAGGGCTATTAATGCCGGATCAGTTTATTGCTCTGGCAGAAGAAACCGGGCTTATCACCTCCATCAGCGATTGGACTATGTTACAGGCCTGCCAAGATGCCTCCACCTGGCCTCCATCGTTGATTGTTTCCGTCAATATTTCGGCTATTGAATTCAGAAACCAGCGTCTGATCGAGCGAGTGCGGCAAGTTCTGCTACTGACGGGGCTGCCTAGCCATCGGCTGGAGCTAGAGATAACCGAGCGAATAATGATTGAAGATGCTGATGGGGCATTTAAAACCATGATGGCGTTGAAAGCCCTCGGTGTGCGCTTATCGATGGATGATTTTGGTACTGGATATTCATCACTTAATTATTTGCGCCGTTTCCCATTTGATGGTCTGAAAATTGATAAGAGTTTTACGGATGAACTGGCGGAATCCCATGAGGGTCAGTCAATCGTTGAAGGCATCATTAACCTCGGCCATGCCCTGTCGATGACCGTGACCGCCGAAGGGGTAGAAACCGCCGAGCAGCTTGAGCATCTGCAAGCCCTAATGTGTGATGAAGTACAGGGTTATTTATTAGGCAAGCCAATGAAATTAAATGATTTATCGGTTCTTATTCGCAGTGCGTATTACGACTAGATAAGTAGCAAGAAATACCGCCGAGCCTCTAGGTTAATGCTATTCAGAGGCCCGGCAGTATGGGGATTAGTTAGCTTTTTTGTTTGAAATTAACAATGTCATAAACCAATCCATCCACAGTACTCTTCACGTCATCCGCCGTAATTGGCGTATTACTGTTACTGACATCTTTACCGTAAGCTTTACGTACCACCACGATCACCGGTTTGCCGGTATTAGAGTCAATAACCTGCACTTCCATATAAAGCGCAGTATGTTGGGTGCGATTACCCGTGGCTGCCATAGTACCGGCGATCACTGCGGCAATAGGTACCACTTCATATACCTGCATATCTTTTGTTTCAGCAGAAACCGCCGTAATTGCCGCGCGAACAATTAATGTATTAGGTAGTTTTGGTGAATTGACTAATGGTAATTGACGGCTAAAAGCTTCTTTAAGTCTTTTATTTGCGTAGGCCAAAACTTGATCTAATGTTTGCTGACTCACTCGTTGAGTTGGTGTCGAACGCGGGTAATAAACCAACGGCGTATAATAAACGCCAGTATAGTTGGCAACATTAAAACCAGGTGCAATCCAGCGCAGTATTTTTTGACCACTCGCGGATTCTGTTTCTTGTAATTTGGTGTAGTCACCCAGAAAACCAGAGTATTGCGCGCTGGTTGTGACTTTTGAGGCGCATCCTGCCACTAATATCCCGACGGCAATTAGCGCCGCTATTTTATAACTTTTCAGAAGGAGCATTGTATTTTCCTATGTGTTTATTAGGGACCTAAAAAACAGGAATGCAGAAAAGACCGGGAAGACCAAAGAATGTGAGTACTCACCATTTAAATTCTAAACCATGGCGAATTATTTGCTGAATATAATTTAAGCCTCCGTAGAGGCTATTAATTAGATTTAATTTGAGAGTGAAATCTTGGTGGAAAGCTAATTAAATCAGGGCAAAACTAAACACCAATAGTTTTTAATTGATAAAGGCCATCAAGAAAAGCCGGAATAAAACTTCCCGGCCCGGTAACTTGCTGAGAGACCACACCACCAACCTGCGACATAATTCGGCACGCTGTCGCAACATGATGCAAGCGATCGCCTTCAAGTGCACAGAACGCCGCCACCACTGCAGACAACGCACAGCCGGTGCCAACTACCCGCGTCATCAGCAGATCACCGCCGGGCACGGCGAAATCACGCTGCCCATCAGTGATGTAATCCACCTCACCGGTCACCGCGACCACCGTCTTAACCTGCTGTGCTAACTGGCGAGCGGAAGGCAATGCAGCCAATGAAGTATCAACGCTATCAACTCCTCGCCCCATGGTTGCCATGCCGCTCAACGCCATAATCTCCGAGGCATTGCCCCGTATAGCCGCCGGTTTGAGTGTCAATAAGTGGTGGGCAAATTCGGTGCGATACGCCAACCCACCGACAGCAACAGGGTCCAGTACCCACGGAGTGGCTGTTTGGTTGGCCGCAGCAATTGCCGCCAACATGGCTTCTGCTCGTGTTCGATGCAAGGTGCCAATATTGATCAACAAGCCATTGGCCATGGCGCTGAATTGCGCCGCCTCTTTAGGCTCTACCACCATCGCCGGAAAAGCCCCCAGTGCCAGTAATACATTGGCGGTGAAGGACTGCACAACCTCATTGGTTAAACAGTGAACCAGCGGCGGTGTGGCATGAAATTGCTGCAAACAGGCCGCTGCCAATGTATCAGGGAATAAATCCGGTGTAATAGAAGGGTCAGAATGAATGGTGTGCACGGTGCCTCCCACCAGTGAACAGAAAGGATATTGCCATCAACCTTATGTCATCGCCCGGGCAGCCGCAATCAGTGCCTGGCCTAGCGCCAGACCACCATCACCCGCCGGAAGGCGCTGTGGCATCAATAGCTGAAAGTCATGCAGTTGCTCGCATAATAGCTCGCGCAGCAGTCGGTTATGCAACACGCCCCCGGAAAAGGCAATGGTATCAATGCCAAAGTCGTGTGCCGCTTGACGGGCTAAGGTGGCAATGCCCTGCGCCAGCGCGAAGTGGAAAGCATAAGCCCGCTCTGCCGGTGTAGCATCGTAAGCCAGCCATTGCTGCCAAAATGTGGCTAAATCCAGCTGATTACCGCGCAGCGGTAGCGTGACGGGGGGAACCGTTCTGGCACTCTGCCATGCCAGCGCTTCCAACTGACAAGCAGCCTCTCCCTCCCAACTGATGGTGTGCGGCACAATATTGAGTGCTGCCGCCACCGCATCAAATAATCGCCCCGTCGATGAAGCCAGTGGCGCATTGATGCCACGCGCAATGGCGCGCGCGAGGATCGCGCCCTGTGGCTGTGGAATGGCAGCAGCTTCAGGTAAGTTTTGCCCTAGTGGAACAAAGCGCTGTAACTGTGCCAACAAGTTGCGCCATGGCTGACGAGAAGCTAAATCCCCGCCGGGCAGAGCCACGGCTGGCAAGCCACCGATATGTTCACAACTCACATAATCTACACGTAAACATTCGCCCCCCCACAACTGGCCCTCTGCACCATATCCCAGCCCATCCAGCGCCAGACCAATTACTGCTCCGCCCTCACGCGGCCAGCCATGTTCTGCCAGACAAGCCGCCAGATGTGCGTGATGATGCAGCACCTCCACGCAAGGAATATTCTGTTGTGCGGCCCACTCTTTACCAAACTGATGGCTGACATACCCGGGATGGGCATCCACCACTACCGACTGTGGGGTGAAATGATAAATATTGCAAAATAGCGCGAGTAACTGCTGCTGTTGCTGCGCAATATCGCTATCAGCCAGATCCCCCAAGTGCTGGCTCAACACCGCATTGCTATCGCGCAACAGACAAAAGGTATTTTTCATGTCTGCCCCCAGCGCCAGAATTGCCGGTTGCTGGCTAAACCCCGGAGGCAGTTCGAAAGCATCGGGCACATAACCTCTGGCGCGGCGCAGCATTTCAGCGCCATTGTCGGTGAAGCGCACCAGCGAATCATCTGCTCGCTGCACAATAGCCCTATCGTGCAACAGCCAATAGTCGGCTATATCAGTTAGCGCACTCAGGGCTTGCTCATTACTGAGTGCCGGAGGTTTGCCACTGCCATTGCCGGAGGTCATCACCAGTGGGCGCGCGACTTGTTGCAGCAACAAATGTTGTAGCGGATTGGCGGGCAACATCACGCCGATTTCCGGTAACTTTGGTGCAATCGCGCCACTGAGTGGGCTGTTCGGTTGTTTAGCGACTAAAACGATGGGGGCCGCCGAGCTGCGTAATAATCGGAGCAAAGCGTCATTATCGGTGTCCTGCACACAGGTTTTTAACCAACTGGCATCCGGCAACATGACGGCCAGAGGCTTGGAGGGCCGGTGTTTACGTGCACGTAAACGGGCCACTGCGCTACTATTGGTGGCATCGACCGCCAAATGAAAGCCGCCCACACCTTTGACGGCAACAATCTCACCAGCCAATAGTGCCGAAGCCGCCTGCTGCACGGCAGTAAAGCCCTGAGCCAAGGTCTGGCCGTTTACATCACTCAGCCATAATTGCGGGCCACAATCCGCGCAGGCATTGGGTTGAGCATGAAAACGGCGGTCTGCCGGATGGTCATATTCGGCCTGACAGGCCGCACACAGCGGGAACTTGCCCATCGAGGTATAGGGCCGGTCATAGGGCATGCGGTGGATAATGGTAAAACGCGGGCCGCAATGGGTGCAGTTGATAAAAGGATAACGATAGCGGCGATTGGCGGGGTCATTCATTTCGTGCAGGCAAGCATTGCAGGTTGCAGCATCGGGCACGATTTGGGTGTCCATCTGCCCGGCCCCACTATGATGAATCACAAAATCCAGCGGCGGTTGTGCCCAGTGATAGGGTGCGCTGACGATGCTATCAATCTGTGCCAGCGGCGGGCAATCCAGCGGCAATGCCTGTAAAAAATCCACCACTGCTGGCGATTGCCACAGATGAATGGTCACTCCCGCGCTGTCGTTACTGACATCGCCACACAGGCCAAAACGATGGGCAAGTTGCCAGATATAGGGACGAAAACCAACCCCTTGCACCTTACCTTTTACCCGCAGGCGAAGACCATTTTTATCCACAATGAACTCCTGACCTCACCCAATTCCTGGCCACACTCATCGCCAATCCCCAAGGACGCGGAGGAGGATTAACAGATTCGTGGTAACGGCTCATCAAGAGGTAAATCCAAGCGGCGCGAAACACCAAATGCGCCACATAAACGCACTTGCTTGCTCTCGGTAACATGCCCAATAACTGCGGCGTCCTGGCCTAATGGATGGCGATGCAACTCGGCCAAAACCGCCTGTTGGGCCTCGGGGGAGACCACCAGCACTAACTTACCTTCGTTAGCAAAATTGAGCGCATCCAATCCCAGCAATTCGCAAATCCCGCGCACTGCCGGTTTCAGCGGTAAATCAGTTTCGTTGATTTCCATACCACAACCACTGGCGGCGGCAAATTCATGCAAGATAGCGGTCACTCCGCCCCGTGTGGCATCGCGTAGCGCTCGCACCCCGGCAATGTGGCGCAGTGGGGCAATCAGGGGTGCCAACAGCGCACAATCACTGATTAGTTCAGCTTCCAGACCCAAACCTTCGCGCAGATTCAGAATGGTCGCGCCATGATCACCCAAAGTGCCACTGACAATGATCCGATCACCCGCACGGATCATCGCCGTTCCCCACTGGATATCTGCCGGGATCACACCAATACCGGTGGTATTAATAAAGATCTTATCCGCCGCTCCACGCTGCACCACTTTAGTATCGCCAGTGACTATCTGCATACCCGCCTGCTGCGCGGTAGCGGCCATTGACTGCACAATCCGTTCAAGTGAGGCAATCGGCAGACCTTCTTCCAGAATAAAACCACACGAAAGATAGCGCGGTATCGCCCCACTGACCGCCACATCATTGGCGGTACCGCACACCGCCAATTTGCCAATATCACCGCCGGGGAAAAAAATAGGATCGATGACATAGCTGTCCGTTGATACTGCCAGCCGATCACCGAGCGCAGTAAGATCCGCCAGCGCAATACGCGCCTGATCCTCCCGCTCATTCAGCGCGGGGTTAGAAAATGCCGCCAAAAACAGTGACTCAATCAAGCTTTGCATGGCCCGCCCACCACTGCCGTGGGCCAGGGTGATCTCGTGGTTATTCATTCATTATTGCCTGATTTATTTATATTGGTAGTAAGCGGAGCAAGCTCCCTCAGAGGAAACCATCAGCGCCCCAAATGCATTATCTGGCGTGCACTCGCCACCGAACAACGGGCATTGGTTCGGCTTACAGCGCCCAGTCAGCACATCGCCACAGCGGGATCGCGGGTCATCCGCCACTTTCTGCTGCTGTGGTTTGAAACGCAGTTCGGCATCAAAAGCCTGATACGCCGGGCTAAGTTGCACACCGGAATCGGCGATTTCACCCAACCCACGCCACTCGCTGCTAGCTTTAACGATAAACACGTCATCCAGTGCTTGCTGTGCCAATAGGTTGCCGCTGTCCGGCACGATGCGCCGGTACTGGTTTTCCACGGCACAGCGCCCACTGACCATCTGCTCCAGTAGCATCACCAACCCTTGTAAAATATCCAGCGGCTCAAAGCCGGTGACCACCAGCGGTTTATTGAATTGATCGCAGATAAAGTGGTATGGCGTGGTGCCGATCACCATGCTGACATGGCCTGGAGCCAGAAAGCCGTCGATCCGCACATCGGGCTGCTGTAGCAGACTACGCAACGTAGGAATAATGGTGATGTGCTGGCAGAACAGAGTGAAATTGGTCAGCCCAAGCCGCTTGGCTTGTTGTAGCGTTAAGGCACTGGCCGGCATGGTCGTTTCAAAGCCCAAGCCGAAAAATACCACCTCGCGGGAAGGGTTATTCTGTGCCAGCGTCAGGGCATCCAGTGGTGAGTAAACCACGCGAATATCCGCGCCGCGCCGCTTAGCATCCAGCATCGAACCATTACGGCCCGGCACTCGCATCGCGTCGCCATAAGTGCAGAAAATCACCTCTGGGTGAGCGGCAATCTCCAAACAACTGTCGATACGCCCCATCGGCAGAACACAGACCGGGCAGCCTGGCCCATGAACAAACTCCAGCCCATCTGGGAGCAGTTGATCAAGACCAAATTTAAAGATCGCATGAGTATGACCGCCGCACACCTCCATGATCTGCAACGGCAAGCGCTGTTGATCCGGGATCTGCGGCAGTAAGTTTTCGATACGGCTCAACAACGCCGTCACTAATGCCGGATCTCGAAACTCATCAACGTAGCGCATCGCTGGCCCCACTTACGACATCATCCAGATCTAGCCCAACAGCTTGCATATGCGCTAACGCCGCCAGTGTTTGCTGAGCTTCTTCTTCATCAAGCAGACTCATGGCAAACCCAACATGCACCAAAACCCATTGGCCCAGCAAAGCCGCCGGACTTTCATCGCACACTAGCGCAATATTGATTTCGCGTTTCACGCCGTTCACTTCCACCCATGCCAATTGGTGGATATCTTCACCTACCGCCACAATCTTGCCGGGTACGCCTAAGCACATCGCTGCGCCTCCAGCCATTCCAGCCACAAGTCCATGCCCTCGCCGCTACTGGCTGACAGAGCAATAACCTGAATATCGGGGTTCACCTGACGGGCATAGGCGATGCACTGCTCAATATCAAAATCCAGATACGGCAACAAATCGACTTTATTGATAATCATCAGGGTAGATGCAGCAAACATATGAGGATATTTCAACGGCTTATCTTCACCCTCAGTAACCGAGAGCACCGCCACTTTGTGGCGTTCGCCCAGATCAAAGCTGGCCGGGCAGACCAAGTTGCCGACGTTTTCGATAAACAGCAGGCTATCATTGGCAAGCCCCAATCGGTGCGCGGCATCGTGCACCATCTGCGCATCCAGATGACAGCCTTTGCCGGTATTAACCTGAATCGCTGGCACGCCGGTAGCGCGAATGCGCTCGGCATCATGGGTAGTTTGCTGATCACCTTCAATCACTGCGCAAGGCACTCGCCCGGCCAGCAACTGTAAAGTCGTGGTCAACAAAGTGGTTTTGCCGGAACCGGGACTGGAAACCAAATTCAGCGCCAAAATATGTTGTTCGACAAAATGCTCACGGTTATGGCTGGCTAACTGATTATTTTTGCTCAGTACATCTTGCTCAATTTGCAATAAGCGGCGCTGTCCCATGCCCGGCGCGTGGCTACCGGCCTCACCCTGACCATAATGCAGCCCAAGTTTATCGGCATGAACTTGTGGGGCAAAAGGCTCTGCTGCCGGAGCGTCGGTATCCTCAGGTTCATTACCCGCCATCGGTTCCGGCGCTTTGCCATGATAATGATGATGAACATCACCTTGATGGTAATAATAGTGGTGGTGAACAATGACCGGCTGCGTGCCTTTAGCGACATATTTATTTTTATGTTTATGCTGAATTTTTTGCGGCTGGGCAGCGCTTTCATGATGATCATGGTGATGATGATCGTGGTGGCCGTCATCATGATGATGATGGTGGTCGTGATGATCGTCGTGGTGGTGATCATCATGATGATGGTTGTCGTCGCCCTCGATCTTTCTCTCGCCGCTGGCGCAACCACAAGTCGTACACATAGGAATTCACTCCTTCAGGATTATTCCACTTCTATCTGTTTTACCTGCAAATTGCTGCCACTCTCCACTTGCAGAGCATGGCTGCCGCAATGCGGGCACCCGGCATCATGCCGTTCAATAGCAACACTGGTGCTGCACTCCCAGCACCAGGCTTTGGCTGGCTGATAGCTAAGGTGCAATTGGCACCCCGCAGCCAGTGTCTGGCGGCTGGCGCTATCAAAACTAAAACGCAAAGCGCTCTCTTCAATACAAGATAGCGCACCAATCTCCAGCCATACTGCTGTTATCCGTTTGGCACCATGCAATTGTGCCTGTTTCTCAATCAGCTCCAATGTGCTGAGGCATAAACTGATTTCATGCATGCGGATTCGTCATTTGAGTGACCTTACTAAACAAGGCGCGCCGCCGTGGATTGGCGGGAGCATCTGCATCCACCACCGGCAGTGAGAGTGCCATGCGCGCACTCTGTTCTGCCAGTTGCACCGCCTGTTCTGCACCGAGCGCAGTGTCCAGCGGCGACATCAACGAGCGGCTCAGATATTGGCCGCAACCGGCAATCTCGCTAACGGTAAAACCGATGGTGCCGCAAGGTAGCGCCAGCATCAGGCGCTCTCCCACAATACGGCGTTGCCAGCTTTGCTGTGGCCCTGGCAATACCACCAGACTCAGCATCCATGGAGTCAATAACGCGCCAATCCATTGCTGCTCAAATAACTGAAATCCACAGGCGCGCAGGGGAATATGGTCGCGGTAAAATGGCAATTTGCACATTTCATCGGCCGCTATCTGGCTAAACACCTGTTCCAGCAATTCCGTCGGATTTTGTGCATGGCCGGCAATGACATCAGACATGGCTTTCTTCCCGTGCTTTGAGCGTGATTCCGCTGACCTGTAGTGCCGCGATAATCTGTTCCAGCGCCGGTTCGATGGCCTGCGTGACCGTCGGCGTCAGGCCAATCTTCGGTGCCAGCGATTCGGGCACTACCCCCACTAACGTAAGCTGGCGCGGGAACTCGTCGGTCAGTTGCAGCGCCATCAGCACATCGCAGAGCCCCAACTGATGCGGTGACACTTTGCGACTGAACATCGCCGGAATTTCTTTATCCCGCAGCACTACCACGCTACCCGGTGACTGCCCGGTCAATACCGCATCAGCGACAATCAGATGTTCGCGATTTGCCATCGCTTCCATCAACTCCAAACCGGCAGTGCCGCCATCCAGCACCTCCACTCCCGCGGGGATGTGAAAGCGCTGTTCCAGCGCCTCGACAATCCGCACCCCGACAGCTTCATCACTGAGTAATAAGTTACCTATACCTAATACCAAAATCCCCATCACAGCACCTTGACTTTGGTCACTTCGTTGCCCGTTGTGTCGACAATATGTACAGCACAGGACATGCACGGGTCGAATGAGTGAATGGTCCGCACCACCTCCAGTGGTTTGGCAGGATCGGCCACCGGCGTCCCGACTAGCGCTTGCTCGTAAGGACCCGGTTCATCGTTATAGTTTCGCGGCCCAGCATTCCAGGTTGATGGCACCACCGCCTGATAATTGGCGATTTTGCCATCTTTGATAACCACCCAGTGCGACAGCATGCCGCGCGGGGCTTCTTCAAAGCCCACGCCACGGATTTCACCCGTCAGGGGAATGTCAGGTTTGATAAAGGTTTCGACATCACCGGTGCCAATATTGGTCACCAGTGCCGTCCATTGCTGGGCCAACGTCTCATGCAGCACACAGCAATGCACCGCACGACCAATAATGCGGCCCAATGTTGATGGCAGTTGTTCAGCGCGAATACTCTGTCCACTTAAGGTGTGGTAAGCCGCGCCAATATCACTAAAGTGCTGTTTGGTTGGCCCATGATCTGCCGCCATCCCACACATCAACCAAGCCAGCGGCCCAACTTCCACAGTTTTGCCATAGAATGTCGGCGCTTTCACCCAAGAGTATTTGCCATCTTCCTGCCAGCCGGTGTAATTCGGGTTGGTTTTCCCTTCCCAAGGGGCCAGCGGTTCATCGTCCTTGTACCAGGCATGCTTACCACTCTCGGCAATCCCTTTGATCAAGTAAGGATCGTTGTGATTAACAATCGGGCGGAAGGTGCCATTTTCCAGATAACCGCCCGGCAGCAGGAAGGTTTCCCCTTTGCGATCGATGGGCAGCTCCGGCACGCTGAGGTAATAATCAGCGCCTTTGCCCAGATTGAGCCAGCCCGGATAATGGGCGGCGATCACCGCGGTATCCACCTTGTAGACTTGCTCGATAAAGCTCCCCAAGCGGTCGATAAAGGATTTCACCAGCATCAGGCGTTCCAGATTCAGCACACTCGGCATATCCAGATTAATCGGGTTGGCAACCCCGCCTACCGCCAGGTTTTGAATATGCGGCGTTTTGCCGCCCAGTACCGCCACAATGCGGTTGGCATCGCGCTGGCACTCCAGCGCTTGCAGGTAATGTGCCACAGCAATCAGATTCACTTCCGGCGGCAATGCCATTGCTGGATGGCCCCAATAACCGTTGGCAAAAATACCTAACTGGCCGCTGGCGACCAAATCCTTGATTTTCTGCTGTACGCGGGCAAACTCCTGCTCACTATTAAGCGGCCAACTGGATAGCCCTCTTAGCATCTCTGCCGCTTTACGCGGCGAAGCTTGCAGTGCCGAGGTGACATCCACCCAGTCCAATGCCGATAGCTGATAGAAGTGGACGATATGGTCATGAATACTGTGCGCAGCCAGAATCAGGTTGCGGATATGCTGCGCATTGACTGGCACTTCCATTCCTAATGCATTCTCGACTGCACGCACCGAGGCAATGGCGTGGATGGTGGTGCAGACGCCACAAATGCGCTGCACAATCATCCAGGCATCGCGCGGATCATTACCTTGCAGAATTTCTTCCATGCCACGCCACATGGTGCCGGAGGACCAAGCCTTAATGACTTTGCCGTCCTCAATTTCGCAGTCGATCCGCAGGTGTCCCTCAATTCGGGTGACGGGATCAATGGTGATGCGTTGGCTCATGCTTTACCTCTGTCTGATTATTCTTATGTAACTGCCCGTGAGCAGGAAGCACCGGCAACAGTCGAATCAATAAAATGTAGGCGCAGACCTCAATGGCGACGAAGCCGATGGAGATCAGGATTTCACTGGTGGTTGGGAAATAGTTGTAGCCGCCGCCGGGGTTGAAGGCCAATAGCGAGTAATTCAGCCGCCATAAGGCTCCGCCGCCAATCATGCAGAGCGCGCCGATAAACAGTAGGCGGCTGTCTTGTCTGGCTTTCGGAATGCGGAAAATTAGCAACGGCAACGCCATCAGGATAATTTCAGCCCAGAAAGCAATGGAATAGCGGTCAAACAGCCACAGATAATCGGTTTTATGGCGCACGATCACTTCACCAAGACGCAGCACAATAAACAGCAGCAGGAATACGTCGATGATGGTAGTCAATCGCGCGAATAGCGGCGCTTCGTTTGCCCCTCGCCCACGCAATCCGGCCTGAACCAATGAGCCTTCAAAGATGACAATAGAGAAGCCGAGAATAGCGGCCGTCAGCAGGGAGAATAGCGGCAACATTTCATAGCTTTGCCATAGCGGGTGAATCTTGGCACCTGCGGCAATCATCAACGATCCCATTGAAGATTGGTGCATGGTGGGTAGCAGCGCACCCAGTGCGATGACAAAAAACATCAATTTATTGAGTCGCTTAAGCGACACTTTCCAACCGAGGCGTTCAAATAACGCCGGAGCAAATTCCACCGCCATGACGCCAATATAAATCGTCATACAGACCGCGGTTTCGAACAGCACCGAGTTAACGTTGAAATGCCCGGGGATAAAGAAGTAAGGCAGGTTCCAGTAGCGGCCCACGTCGATGGTTATCGACAAGCCACCCAGCGCATAACCAAACAAACTGGCGAGCAGTGCCGGGCGTACCAGTGGGTGATATTCCCCGCGGTTAAACACATAAACCGCCCAAGCCAATGCCCAGCCACCGCAAGCCAAACCGGTGCCAACCAGCAAGTCGAAGGCAATCCAGATGCCCCACGGGAAGCCGCCATTTAAGTCACTGACCGACCCCAGCCCTAGCACCAAACGTTTGACAATCAATAGCGCACATAACACCACAAAAGGCGCTAACAGCATGACCGGCCAACTGACCAGCCGCCCACCCAGTGGGCTGGATTTATGCATCGTCATCTGGACCTTCCTTTTTATCCGGCGTGCCCGACTCGCCATGATGCTTTTTATCTTCATCATGTTCAGAGTCTTTGCGCTCATCACGCGTATTTCTGTGCACCAATGCCGTCACCCCGGCCAGTACCGCCAGCGGTAGGATCATGCCTTTGTACAACGTGTGCTGGACATGTTCAGAGCGAGCGCCCGTCGCCAGTTCGGCCAATGGTGGTAAATCGAGTTTCTCGGCCGGAATGCCCGCCAGCACCAAAACCTGGGTGCCACCGCCCTCTTTCTCACCATAAACGTGCTTATCATAGTGAGGGACCGGATGCTCGTAGGTGTCATTAGCACTGAGAGTTTGGCGTGGGAAACGGTAGTTTTCACCCGGTGCTAGCGTCAGCCGCCGTTGAGCTTCTGACAGTAGCTCCTCGCGAGTACCGAATATCACCGCCCCGGTCGGACAGACTTCAACACAGCCGGGTAAGCCGCCTTTATCCAAACGCTCAACCCCTTTCTGGTTGCACAATTCACATTTATGAATCTTGCCAAAGGGGTTGTCGTAATCATATTTCGGCACATTGAACGGGCAACCGACCATGCAATAACGGCAACCGGTACAAACATCGGGGTCGTAGTGAACAATGCCGGTTTTGGCATCTTTGCGCAGGGCACTTACCGGACAGACGGAGACACAATTGGGATCAACGCAATGCATGCACTGCTTTTTGATATAGGCATAGCCATCTTCCAATTGATCTTTATTAACCCCCGCGCCGCTGGTCCATACCTGAATAATATTGTTGGTAAAGGGGCTGAGTTTGTCATTCTCGGACCAAACAGCCTCGCCGCGGGCGTATATCTCGCTATGATTGACCTGCTGGCATTTGCTCACGCAGGCCTGACAACCGACACATAATGTGGAGTCATACAACATCCCCAGCGCACCGGGAATCGGTGGCCGGTTTTGTACCTCAGCTTTGGTGCTGGGCGACAGCCCCACCAACAGCACACCACCAGAGGCTAATTTGAAAAAGTGACGTCGGTTCACGGCTACTCCTCCCGCGATGAGTGATCGTCATCTTTGCGGCGCTGTTTCTGTTGCCGCCCCAGCTCACGCACCGTCATCAGGCTGACACCGGCGACCAATCCCACAACCCCACCCAGTAACGCTGTGGCGGTGGTCGAGATCTTGCCGCCTTCGGCGTTATGGATCAGCGGTAGCTCGCCACGCGGTGTCGGATGTTCAACACTGGACAATTGCGCGATACCTTTGGTGAAACCGATGCCTTCTTCATTACAACCGTAGCAAGGATGCCCTATCCCGACCGGCCAGATACCCCCGCCGACATCACAGAACTCCAGTGTCGGGCAGTTGCCATAGGTCTCCGGCCCCTTACAGCCTAAATGATAAAGACACCAACCTTGTCGATGGCCTTCATCACCAAACTGACGGGCAAAACGGCCAGCATCAAAGTGCGGACGCCGTTCGCAGTTTTCGTGGATCAGGCGGCCATAAGCAAAGGTTGGGCGGTTTTTGGCATCCAATGCGGGTGGCCGCTGGAAGGTAATGATATGGGCCACTGTCGCCAGAAAGTTATGCGGATTAGGTGGGCAGCCGGGGATATTAATGACGGTTTTGCCCGGCAGCACCTCTTGCAAGCTAACCGCGCCGGTTGGGTTGCCGCCAGTGGCAGGTACGCCGCCCCAGGCAGAACAGGAGCCAATAGCAATAATAGCCGCTGCATGCTCTGCGGCTTCACGAATATGCTCGACAATAGGTTTACCGGCAACCATGCAGTAAATCCCACCGTCTTTCAGTGGGATAGAACCATCCACCACCAGTACATATTTCCCTTTGTACTTTTCAATTGCGTGGTGCTTGTTCTCTTCCGCCTGATCACCAAAGGCGGCAGAGAGAACTTCGTGATACTCCATTGAGATAACACTCAGCAGCAGGTTCTCAATGGTCGGGTGAGTTGAACGTAACAGTGACTCGGTACAACCGGTACACTCCTGCGCACCAATCCAGATGACTGGCGGACGTTGGGGTGAACTCACTGTACTAGCGATTTCAGCGGCAGCCTTGCTGCTGAGACCCATGGTGGCAGCTAATGCTGCACAAAGTTTCATAAAATCACGACGGTTAACGCCATGCTGGGAAAGCATGTTTTTTCCCCTATTTTTTATTATTCTACTTATACCCACTAAATTTCAAGATTCAGGAAAACAGCAAGCGCACCTGCGACGTGAAAGATGATGAGCATACCCTTAGATAAAACATGGTTTTGTGTTAATATTTTGTAACCTCCGAAATTTAATTAAGTTGATCTTTATCAATGGATAATTGATTGAGTTAATGCGAGGAAAATATCTGTGAACTAAAACCGTTTCAGCAAAATATTTCATTTGCCAGAAGTTATAAAATCTGTCAAGTAGTAATGTGGGGGATACAGATGGAATTGAATATCATTAACCGAGCATGGCTAATTAACGATATGACTTTAATTACATATTACTTACTTTAGTTATTTAACCGGAAATGAAAGTTCTATCTGACTTAAAGATGAAATGAGCCTCTTAGCCCAATTAAGCAAACCTAATTGATAAAAAAAGCCTAATTTGGCATTGAAAACACTGAAGTATTGCCATTTAAAAACTCACCAAACCCGCGCCCCCCTTGCTGAAACGGGTTCTTTTTGCTCTTCTCAAAGTTCGATAAAAATCAGTGCAAAAAACCAGCATAAATTTTTTCCAATTACGTCAATTATTTACCAAAACTGATTATTTTAACATTTGGCTTAAGCTCCACTGATGCCAAAACGGGTTAACAATTCAATCTGCCATTATCATTTTATAAAAAATAAAACCAGAGCCACTTGAAAAGGCAAATCACATGGCATGATTAATTATTAATTTTGTCTGCGAGCCAAATATGAATTTTCAACTATCAGATTTTAAGTAATTTTATTAGCTATTGGATATTTCAACGTACAATTTTGCTATTTTTAATAGTGAATATTATTGTTACAAAATGGATCTTCTCGGGATAATAAAAGATAATATTGAGCATCGGCATCATTCACCAACAGTGTATTTGGTTAATATTTGAGCTTTTAACAGCATAATACCCGTGTCAACTTGACGATTTGCTGCCAACCAATACCCTTTGTCAGGTGCAAAGTGCGCCGCTAGAGCGTAGTTAATTGCATATTTTATATATGAATCAATTTACTGGTAAATGAGCCGTGCTATGATGAATTTACCGGTCAATATTCAACCGGTTATGCGCTAAAAGGGGTTCCTTTATGATCAAGCCATTCATTGTTGTTGCTATCGCCGTTGCCACACTCAGTGGCTGCGCCAATAATAATACCCTTTCGGGCGATACATTCAGCAGCTCTCAAGCGGGTGTTACCCAAACGGTAACTTACGGTACTCTGGTTTCTGTACGCCCAGTCACTATTCAGGGCGGTGATGGAAATAACATTGCCGGTGCAGTTGGCGGTGCGGTTGTAGGTGGCTTCTTGGGTAATACCATCGGTGGCGGTACAGGCCGTCGTCTTGGCACTGCCGCAGGGGCGGTTGCTGGCGGTGTTGTTGGCCAACAAGTTCAAAGTATGCTGAACCGCAGTAGCGGTGTTGAATTAGAAGTTCGCCGAGATAACGGTACCACATTCCTGGTTGTTCAAGCCCAAGGAGTGACACAATTCCATGCTGGTCAACGAGTTACCATTGCAACCCATGGCAATACTGTCACTATCACTCCACGCTAATTTCATCAGCCACCTATTCGTGATGCGGGTATGTGGCTGTTCCCAATAAAAAGCACCGCCCAGCCCGGGGGTATTCGAGGGTTGGCTGGACAGTGAAAATAGCAATGTAACTACTCGGCTTTATTCATTGCCGATTTCACTACATTCTCTCCGTGATTGCCAAAGAACTGATAGAGGGTGTCAGAGGCGGTTTTAGTTAACACCATGATCTCAATGCGGCGGTTTTTAGCGGCTAAAGGCTCGGTGGTGTTCAGCAACATCTGATCGGCCATCGCATTGATTTGCAATACTCGACCTTCGTCCAATCCACCATTTACCAGCGCTTTATGCGCCATCAATGCCCTTTCCCCCGACAGATTCCAATTGTTGTACCGCACTTGGTCGCGATAACGGGACGCATCGGTATGCCCGGTAATAATGATTTTATTGTCCATCTCATTAAAGGCCGGTGCCAGCTCACCCAGTAAACGGCTGAAAAAAGGGGTCAGTACTGCGCTACTGCGTTGGAACATATCTCGCTGTTTATCATCCTGAATCAGAATACGCAGCCCTTGGGGAACCACTTCCATATGCAGATTGGATTGTGCGTCATAAGCGGAGGTAATCTGCATAATAATGCGCGATAACTCTTCCATCTCCTGACGGGATTTATCCACCACCTCTTCCAATGACTGCTCCGGCTCTGGTGCCTCTACCGCGAGGTTACTTTTGGTCTCTTTGGCCTGTTCTTGACCATCGATACTGTCAGAGAACTTGCCGCCGCCACTTCTGCTTTTAGACGGAATCGAAATAAAGGATTGCTGGGCAAAAATAGTCTGGCCATTCAGTTGCGCCACAATCTCTTGTCGCTCCTCTTCCGAGACCACTCCGACAATCCACAGCACCATAAACAGCGCCATCATGGCGAGAGTAAAGTCGGCAAAAGCCACTTTCCATGCACCAGAATGCCCGCTTTCATATTTCTTTCTGGCAGAACGTTTGATTATGGTGGTTTGCCCACCCATGGCATGACTTCTCATTACGCGCCTGCCATCATCAGCTTGTTAATCCACGAATCCAGAGTGGCAAAGGTCGGTTTGCTGTCCAGCGGTAACATTTTACGCCCCGCGTCGACGGCCAGCAGTGAAGGTTTACCGGCCACATGATTGACCAACACCATCCGCACACATTCAAAGAACGCCAGTTTCTTTTTCATCGCCTGTTCCATGGCATTAGCCAGTGGGTCCATCAAGCAGTAGCAGATGAATACCCCTAGGAAAGTGCCGATCAAGGCGGCTGCCACTTTAATGCCGATCATTGCAATCGAGCCGTCAATGGATTGCATGGTGATGATAATGCCCAATACGGCGGCACAGATACCAAACCCAGGCATCGCTTCAGCGGTGCGATGAAAGGAGCGCGAGGGAACCAAAAGTTCCTCTTCTACCGCCGATAATTCCTGTTCGAGTATACCTTCCAGCTCATGTTGATTGATTTTGCCCATCGCCATTAGGCGGAAATTATCAGAGATAAAAGTCACCAGATGCTGGTCTTGTAAAATAAGAGGGTAGCGCTGGAATAGCGGGCTATTAGCCGGGGTTTCAATATGCTCATCCAAGCGTTTTAATCCGCCTTCATCCACCATTTCGAGTAATTCATATAAGAGCATCAGTAATTGCTGCTGAAATTCGGCGGTATATTCACTCTTGCGGGTGATGGCAAGAATCTGGTGCCACATTTCTTTTAATACATAACCGGGGTTTGCCAATATCATGGCTCCCACCCCTGATCCGAGGATAATAATTATCTCCCCGGGTTGCCAGAAGGAAGATAACATTCCGCCTGACATCATATAGCCACCAATCACACATACCATAATGACCAGCAGCCCAAATAATTTCTGCATAATACCCTCGACATTTTAAAAAAATGATTTAATTTTCTGTACTAACTTTTTATTAAGCTGACAAATTCGTGCTTCAGTGAGATCTAAAACTTCAGCAATCTCTTTCATACTCATTTCTTTTTGATAATAAAGATGCAAAATCATCTGCTCTCGCTCCTCTAATGAAGCGATAGCTTGATTAAGATTATCTTCAATAATAATACCCTCTTCCAACTGCCTGCTTTGTAAAGCATCAGTGGGCGTTTCCAGTGAAAGAATATCGTCCAGGCTTTCCATTGCACTGGCGCTCTCCAATAATAAATACTCTTGATATTCCTCTGCCGTCAGTTGCAGTTCGGCATTAATTTCCTCAAAGCTGGGTTCATGGCCCAATTGCCGTGCTACTTTACGAATAGCTTCATTGGTTTTATGCGTTTTCTGCCTTAGCCTACGTGGTCGCCAGTCATGTTCGCGCAGTTGATCCAGCACCGCACCCCGAATTCGATGAACAGCATAGGCAGCAAATTGCCCGTCAGGATGCCCATAGCGGCGTAGTGCCTCTAATAGCCCCATCAATGCAACTTGCTGCATATCCTCTCTGCCGATAACACTATCCGCCTGAAATGAAAGTTGTCTGACAACACGTTTTACCAAAGGTAAATACGCAGCCAGATATTGGCTTTCTTCCGCAGGCGTTAGCGCCAAATTATCATTAATGTCCATTATCGCCATATTGATTACTGGAACACCATACGGCTAATCACCACATCATCAAATGGCATTGGGACATTTAAACTTTCAAAATCCTTTTTATATTCACTCATCAGTTGGCGACGCAAATCGATAATAGATGTATTACGTACAGCTTGATAATCCATGTTAGAGAGTAAATTAACAGTGGCCGATTGAATAACCGGCACCATAGCAATCACTTTTTTAACATCATTATTATCACCGGTGGCAATACCCAGCTCGAGTTGTAGATAACGCTCGGATTTATTATCTTTCAGCGTAATAATCATGTTCTTTATTTCAACAAACTGAACAGCCTTATTTCCACGAATAAAAGATTTACTGATGGTCACTGGCTTACTCTTAAACTTAGCCAAAATATCCTTATGATAATTTACCGCTGCGGCGGTCAGGATAATTAACAATAGAAGTCCCCACACTTTCATTGAAAGTGTTTTTTTATTGCTGTTCATTTGTCGTCCCTTATACAGTAATTAAGAGTGTACCGTCGTCGATGCCCATATCCACTTGAGTCTCAATATGACGTGCGGCCAAAATATCGTCATGTGGTTTTTGATGCTGCTGTTGGCGCTGTTGTTGCTGGCTATTCGCCGATATTTGCACCTCAACAGCAGCACTATTTTGCCCGGTTAATGCCTGTCGTAACTCGGCACTACTCTGTTGTAATGCCCGATAAACATCCCCCTGACTCGCATTGATATGAACTTGTAGTTTTCCTCCTTCCATATGTACTGAAATATCAATTTTGCCCATATCCGGGGGATCAAGCCGAATAGTGGCATGCTGCACTTTGTTTTCGACCTGTAATTGCAGGCGCTCGCCTAGCACGGTTCGTAATTGCTGCGACCACTCTGGCTGGCTTTTCGCCAGAGTTAATTGGCTTTCCATGCGTGGCGCGGTCGCCTCATGAGGATGATTAGCACCATTTCCATTGGCGGGAGCTTGTGCCGCTGACTGTATTACCGGGCTTAATCCCTCCGGTACCATCCGGCCAGATAATGCATTTTCACCCACGCTGGCCGCTGGCGATGTGATATCCAGCCTTGGCCCAGTTGATTTCAGCAAACTCACTAATGCTGACGACTTCTTCTGCGGCCCCGGCGGCATCAGTTCTGTCGTCGAGTTGCCTATATCCTGCGGCAGACTGCGTGGTAAAGCCGTCATAGACAGTAAACTTGGCGCTGGCGCATTCTGTGCATGACTATGTAGTAACACATTCAGCAACTGCTGGTTCTGTTCATCCATTGCTGGCGTTGTCGCGCTATTCTTCCCGGCATCATCAACTTGTGCCATCAAGTCCATCACCACCGAGGGCCTTAGTGAGATAGGCTGATGTGGCTCTCTCGCCTGCAAAAGAGCTGCATCGAAAGCCGCCAGATTATTGATTCCCGCATCCTCTGCATTACCCGTGACCGGGGGATTTTCTAACCCCGACTCAGATGCCAGTTGGCTGGTCGCCTGAGCAAAGCCTGTTAATGTAATCACCGCTGCTCCTCTTCCGTGGCCATATTTTGGTAGGCTGTGATGGCCATCTCCGCGTAGGCGGTAATCCCGGGTTGAGCTTGCCGTAATTGTGCCATGCTGCTGTTTAAATGTGCCTGATACAATAAAGACTGCTGATAAGCCCATTGATAGCGAGTTTTTAATTGCTGCATGGCCTGCTCAATCGCTTGCGGCACCGAATGTTGTTGCTGCAAAAAAGTCACCAGTTGATCAATACGTTGATTTATCAGTGGCATAGCATCCCAGTGATTCTGCTGTGCTACATCAAGCAACTCGCACTGCAACTGCTCAATTAATGCTAAACCATTCATTCAGTATCCTTTATTGCTTCCCAGCCACTGCGCAGTGTGGCCAGGATTTGTTCTACTTCAGCCACAAAATCAACTGATAACTGATTGCTGGCATCGTATAGCCGGTAAACGCAGAAGTCATAAATCTTGCCAAGATTGACGACCAGTTCGCCACCACGCTCAAAGTCTAGTGAGCTGGTCAGTGCATTCAGAATATCAATGCATTTATTGATGCTTTGCGCCTTATGCTCATAGCGTTTCGCCACAATATGACTTTTGGCCCGTACCAACTCATCCTGTAGACCATCAAACAGCATCAGCACTAATTGATGTGGTGTTGCCGCTGCCGCCTGCATGGCAATATCAGCCCCTTGATAAGAACCAGGTTCCTGATTGGTATACATAATCTATTCCTGCCCGATCATCAGTTAAAACCCCAGGCTCGCATGTTTAATGCCATTTGCGCCGAAGCCTCTTTTATCTTGCTAAACTGCAACAGATAGCGCTCAAATGTTTGGCTATGTTGCTCTTTCAACATATCAAGCTGCTTATGGATACTGGCTGTTTTACGCTCAAGCGACTCATTACGCCCTTTCAGTAATCCGTTGTTTTTATTGATATAAGGTTCGAGGCTAGTATCCAGTTTTTTCAATAGTCCACTGTCACCGTTTAGCAAAGCCACCAATGCTTTAGGCTCGTCTTTTATTGCCTGCTCAAATTTTTTACTGTCGATTTCTAACCCACCATCACGGTTAGTTTTAATGCCGAAATCAAGAATGCTTTTGCCATCGATAGGCTGGCGAACCAAGCTATTAAGGATGCTATTTAACGCACTAATACCATGGTTTGAATTGCTGCTATAGCGGGTGGTGGCATCCTTATCTTTGCTGTCGTCGACCTTATCTCGGGTAGGCATCACCAGCTTTTTAATGCGATTAAATGCATCAACAAACTTCTTAACTTGTTCTTTGGTGGCAGAACTATCCATCTCAACGCCGATATGCAGTGGCGCATCGCCGGTTTTTTGCACTTTCGTCAGATTGATGGTGACCCCGTCAATCACTGAGTCCAACGTATTGCTCGAGTGCAGAATCTGAATCCCGCTATTCTCATTCCCCAGCCAAACCTCAGCATCGGCCGCAGCTGATAACTCTTTTTTACTTATCCCAGCAAAAGCAGTAGGTAATGAGCCAGGTAGCGTAATTTTGTTATCCTTGCCGCTGTTGCTGCTGGTTAATGTCAGCACCACTTTGCCGCCGCTACGGATCAGTGCAGCCGTGAGCAATTCTTTTTTGTCGCTGTCCTGATTATCTTTGTGCTTATTAATCGCCTCAGCCAGATCGGCAACCGTGTTCAAAGAGCCAGTTTCAATGCTGATGGTTTTGCCACCGAGCTCCAGCTCAAAAGGGCCAGTAGCATTAGCCACAGTGCTATCGTCAAGATCTTGCAGTGCTAATTGATGAGTACTCGCCAACTGTTTAACAAACAGGTTATAGCTGCCTTTCGCCGCTTTATGGTTAGCGGTAACCGTAGCAATCTCTTCATCACTGGAGGTGGTTTTCAGCTTTAGCACCCCCTCATCTCTTTTATTGATGCCATTCAGCGCGGTACGAAAATCATTTAAGCCACTTTGTATTTTGCTTAATGCATCTTGTTCTTTCTTAAATTGAGCCTGCTGGCCTTTTAATCGATTAACCCGTACCTCGAACAGACTATTGGCTGCACCTTGCGCCATTTGGCTGGGATCAAAATCAAGCATGCTATTACTCCCGGTATGATTTGCGTTATTCAGCATCGTTTATTGTTAGCAATCCTCGTGCCAACTTTAATTCATTGATATTTAATGAGTTAAATTTCACAGAGGAAATGATTTTTCCATTCAGCGGAAGAGCGCAGCAAACTACAGAGGAAAAAATACCGCCCGAAAGCGGTATCGTGTTTTAAGCCGCAGCCCTTTTTGCCAAGATGGAGCTTAGCCCAGCAGGTTGCCAATCATGTTCACCATGCCGTTAGACTGTTTCAGCATCATTGAGCTGGTCTGCATCAGCATTTGGTTACGCGAAGAGTTGGTCATTTCCACCGCAAAATCAGTGTCCATGATGCTGCTCATCGCCAGTTCGGTGTTGTCTTTCATGTTTGACAGGTTAGCGGCGCTGGAATCCAGACGGTTGATGTTGGCACCCAGTGTGGAGCGCATTTCACCGTAGGTGGCCACGGCTTTTTCCAGCTCGGTTACCGCTTTCATTGCCGTTTTAGCATTGCCAATCGTTAGGTTGGCCACACCAGCATCATAATCATCGCGGACAAACACCTTGTCCAGCTCGTCAGTGGCTGTTTTAGTCTCAATAATAGCATCGTCCCATGCTGATTTTGCCGCATCGATTTTCGCTTGCGTGGTCTGGCCGGCAGTCGGAGTACCGGTTACTACCAATAGGCCCTTTTCAGCCTCATAGTCTTTCTTTGCGACATCTTCATCAGCGGTTTTAGTTGTTACCAGTGCTTCTGCATCACCCAAAATCTGTTCAATAGTGCCAGAGGTAGCAGAAGCATTACCTACCACTTCTTTGGTCACGCCCTTAATCAGACCTTCAATTTGCTTCGCCACATCCAGTTCCAGACCTTCGCCCTTCTGTGCACCAGTCTGGAAGTTCAGCTTGCCGGTCAACTTGCCGCCGGTGGCAAACAGTTTTTCACCGCTGTAGCTGGTGTTGTCCAGAATGCTTTTCAGCTCCTGACCCAACTGAGTGAACTCTTTCTGCAAAGCAGCACGGTCGCCTTTAGCATTGGTGTCATTGGCAGCCTGGGTCGCCAAATCTTTCATACGGTTCAGGATATTATCTGACTCAACAAATGCCCCTTCCGCCGTTTTCAGCATCGATTTAGTATCTGAAATGTTGCGCATCGCCACATTCATACCACGTACCTGGCTGTTCAGGCGGGAAGCAATCTGCATACCGGCTGCGTCATCAGAAGCCGAGTTAATACGTTTGCCGCTGGTCATACGCATTGCAGAAACGCTTTGCAATGCATTAGCGCGGTTCAGTGAGTTGATGGCTGACATGCTGGCTGGATTAGTAAAAATGGACATTGCCATGGGATAATTCTCCTCAGTTCGGGGCTAACCATTAGCGCCCGTGGTACTAAGTTAAAGCGGCACAATAACGGCAAAAATTAAGTTAATGTCAAAAATAGACGGGCTAAAAAAAGTTAAAAAAATACCGCCCCGAAGAGCGGTATCTTGAATAAAAACCGGCGCTAAACTTAGCCCAGCAGGTTACCAATCATGTTGACCATGCCGTTAGACTGCTTCAGCATCATGGAGCTGGTCTGCATCAGCATTTGGTTACGCGAAGAGTTAGTCATTTCCACTGCAAAATCAGTGTCCACGATGCTGCTCATCGCCAGTTCAGTGTTGTCTTTCATGTTCGACAGGTTAGCAGCGCTGGAATCCAGACGGTTGATGTTGGCCCCCAGGGTGGAACGCATTTCACCGTAGGTTCCCACCGCTTTTTCCAGTTCCTGCACCGCACGCATGGCAGATTGAGCACCAACCACTTTCAGGTTAATCACCCCTGATTCAAAGGTCTTGGCATCCGCATACAAAGTATCTAACTCATCAGCAGCAGTTTTATTATCAGTCAGCGCTGTTTCCCATGCAGTTTTTATGGTTGCATCAGCTGGAGCCTTATCATAGGCCGCTTTCTTGGTAACCACATCTGCCTCAGCGGCAGTGACTTTAGCGATTGCGGCAGTTTCGTCAGTAGCATGACTCTTATTAGTATCTTGAGCGACTTCTTTCACCAGGTCACCAATTTGCTGCGCCACATCCAGCTCCAGGCCTTCACCTTTCTGTGCGCCAGTCTGGAAGTTCAGTTTGCCAGTCAACTTACCGCCGGTGGCAAACAGTTTTTCGCCGCTGTAGCTGGTGTTGTCCAGAATGCTTTTCAGCTCCTGACCCAACTGAGTGAACTCTTTCTGCAAAGCAGCACGGTCGCCTTTAGCATTGGTGTCATTGGCAGCCTGGGTCGCCAAATCTTTCATACGGTTCAGGATATTATCTGACTCAACAAATGCCCCTTCCGCCGTTTTCAGCATCGATTTAGTATCTGAAATGTTGCGCATCGCCACATTCATACCACGTACCTGGCTGTTCAGGCGGGAAGCAATCTGCATACCGGCTGCGTCATCAGAAGCCGAGTTAATACGTTTGCCGCTGGTCATACGCATTGCAGAAACGCTTTGCAATGCATTAGCGCGGTTCAGTGAGTTGATGGCTGACATGCTGGCTGGATTAGTAAAAATGGACATTGCCATGAGATAATTCTCCTCAGTTCGGGGCTAACCATTAGCTCCCGTGGTACTGAGTTAAGGCGACCCATAAAGAGATAAAATTAAATAGACGATCAAAATTATTAACCAGCCAGTTTTACCGGATATAGCAGTGTATTTATTTAAAGCGGCATAAATACCCATACTCTATGAGTAAAATTAATATTCTATTTTTTTGATTAACTATTCGTTTAAAAAAAACAGTAACACACACCCTCTGTTTCTTGCTATGAGAGCAATAAGATAATTGCCATCTCAACTGTAATTAAAAGTTCATATAAATCATAACAGTAAAAATACCTCAATGAATGAGTTGATTGTTTTATGTTGTTTGAATAATAATGTTGATGATGCAAAGGTTTAGCTAAAAAACAATTTATTACAGGGAAATGAATAATTTATCCTGTTCGGCAATGGACTAACCTGAAAACTTTTACATCTGGCATTAATTCTTAGTTTCTTTTTACCGTTTAAAGCAACATGGTGGCATCGTATATTTTCTTGGATATTCGCCAGCTTAACGCCTGGATAGCAATGGTGCTATCGTAACTTACCGCTACCTGTACATGAAGATGATAAGAAAAACATATGTCGTTAACGACTACACAATCGACCTGATTTCTGGATTTATTACCCACAGAAAGACAGGTGAAACTAAGCGCCTTGGTGAGTATCAATTAAAATTGATCACCGTGTTGCTGGAACATGCCGGTGAAATATTATCCCGTGATGAGATAACGAATTTAGTTTGGCACCGCCGTGTTATTGGCAATAACAGTTTACCGAATGCTATCCATACTCTGCGTGTCGCTCTGGGTGACGAGAATAAACAGCAGCGCATTATCCAAACTATTCCTAAATTGGGTTATTTATTAGACCCGGAATTTTGCGAGATTATTGAGGAAGACAGTGAGGAACAAGCAGAAGAACAAAATATTTCGCCTCAGGAAGAGCCCCCGGCTAACAACCTAAATGCTCCCCTGCTTGATGAGAGTCAACATCTGCATTCGCTATCTCTTGCAGATGAGCCACTAGCCACAGAAACCACTGAAGCTGTTGCACAACATATTAATCATAATGAAGAAGAACAGCCGCCCTCCAGTTCAGTGTTAGAGCAGCCAGCAACTCAAATAACTGCGCCGCCAAAGCGCCACAGTTTCAATTATTGGGTCATTCTTTTGCTGTTATTATTGGTTATCGTAATAGGTGCCGCGGGTAGCTATATCCTCCATCAGAGGTCAGGTTCCAGCCACTATCAAGCGGTTGAACAAGACTTGGGGATGTACAGCAACATCCGCATATTCCAGTTAGTTGATTCCCAGTTATCGCTACAGGATAAAGAAAAACTGAACCAGCGTTTAAAAGACACTTTCTACATGATAAATAAACAAATTAAGTTAAAAAACACACATATTACTGTTTATTACTTTGTGTCATTAAGGCGACTGGATTTTAATTTTTCGGTAGAGAGTCAATGTGAAAATAAACAACTTGGCATGACAATTTACCATTGGCGTCAAAGTGAACAATTACTCAATAATTTGATTTATCGAGAGATGGAGAGAAAAGTTAATGAAATGGCTCAATGTTAAAAGCGGAATAATGCTGGTAGTGCTGGCGCTATTTCTTTCATTAGCGGCAGCCAGAGTCTCTTCTGAAACTAGTGCACAGCAACCCTTTCAAGCCCAATTACAGATGGGTTTCTATGATTTGTTGTCGCAACAAAAAGAGATTTATGATGCCCGTATTACGACAACCCAAGGCGGAGTCATCAGTACAATTACTAATCCTAATGATAATCGCTTTATTTTTAAGGGAAAATTTACCGTACAGAATGCCGCCAATGGTCAATTAAGCTTTAATTACAGCCCAATATTTTTTAATAACCCAACCTCCGGTCGCATGATTGATGGTTTTTTAGATTATTTAGTCCATAACACTGTGTATATGACACCAATGGTCATTGATGGGCAGCCATTATTATTTGGCCAAAGCGGTATCGTGTTGGGAGAGAGAACCGAGGGGAAATAATGATTCCCCCTCGGTTTCAGACGATGATCACGCAAGGTGCGTGATAGCAAGTTAGTTTCCCAGTAAGTTTCTTACTGTCAAACTGTGTATATTTCCCTGTCCATTCAATGCCTGCAATAACAGGTTATAATGCTCTTTTCCTTGGGCCAACTTACTGGCGAGTGATTCAGCCATTAACTGCACTGTATTTGATGACGATAAACTGCACATACTTTCAATGCTGCTACGTACCTTTTGCTTATGCTCATTAAGTTCCCGCATTTGTCCGGTTATCTGCGTTAATGCCTGTTGCATATTACCCAGGTACTTTTTAGCCTCTATGGGCTGCTCAATAATATGGCGAACATCATCAACCAGCGCGGCTTCCGCCGTCAGCACTAAAGGTTGACTATTCTCGGAACCGAAACGATAGCCCTCACCCCGAACATGGAGTTGATTAATTTCCTGCCAGTGTTGCTCATCAATACTGAATCGAACCTGCCCATGCTGAGTCAGCTCGCCATGAATACCTAAACGCCCTAACCCTTTATTCAGTACCAATAGATTCTGACGGATATTTCCCTCCGCCGGAAATCTGAGAGCAACTATTTTAGTTTCAGCACCTTGTGAAGAAAAAAGTAGCGTTTCCTCTTGGGAGGATTGCAATACACGATTGGCATCCTGCCAACTGAAATTAACTTTTGCAGCTTGCTCCAGTGCAATATTTAATTGCCGGTCAACCGTATTGGCTGAAACTGATGCACGACATTGTAGCCAGTTGACGGTTTTTTCTGCCAATTGCTGCACTTCAGTGCTGACTTTCCCTTGCTGTACTACATTGTGTAATTGAGCAATTTGCCGTTCAGCTTCATGCAAATACCGACCTGCTTGCTGTAAGGAGGTCAGTTGTTGATTAAGCTGCACGTTATAACGTAATGGCTGGCTAGATATAAATGGCGAATCTGGAAAATTCGATATTACTTTATTCTGCTTATGACCATTAACAGGCTGGTGCTGATGAACGGCCAGCGGATGACTGGATGTTTTGTTCCCGCGAAGCCCGTGAGTGGTGTTAAGTCCTACCTGCATGACATTTATTCAGCTTATAGTAAGTTAAAAAGGGAAAGATTATTGACCTGATTGTACATTTTGAATGTACTGATCAAGGCATTTTGGTGAGCCTGCATTTCCAGAATCATAGCCTGGGTTTGAATTTCATCTAATCCCACCAGATTGCGTGCAATATCGTTATTGGCCTCTTCATTTCTTTCATGTGTATCTGACAGTAAGTTAATCCGATTTTGGCGGCTACCCAGCTCTGTTTCTGTAGCGGCCATGTAATTGGTCGCATCATCAATTAACTCGAGCATATCCTGTAGCTCGCTGATATAACTGGCCTTATCTGGATTGGTCTTCATTTCATTACATAATTCTTTTAGCTTACTTAGCGTACCCATATTGCCCGATGATTGCAGACCAAAAGCTTCCTGTAGGTGCGTGTTTTCACGTACATTTATGCCATTAGCGGTGATCGTCTCACGGTAGTCGCTATTGCCATCGTAGTGATACTCTTTGTTGCTGGCATCATAGCGAATGGGCAACGTACCTGTTGCCGTACCCGAGAATATATAACGCCCCTCGCCACTTTTAGTGTTTAAGAATGTCACGATAGATTCCAAACGCGCTTCTATCGAATTACCATAGCTGGCCATATCTAAACTACCGCGGCTATCATTCACTGCTGCCAGTAATTCATCTTTAATATCACCCAGTTCATTTTTGAGTGCGGTAACATTCTTTTCTTGCTTGGTTAAACTATTATTCAGCCGTGAGATATTTTGCTTATATTGGTTAATTGCTGATTGTTCTTGCTCTAATTGCCCCATCCAAGTACTGGCAATAGGATCATCAGACGGCACAATAACTCGAAGTTGGCTACTAATCTGTTTCATTAGCTTCTCTCTTTCTGAGTTACTATTACTTACCGACTGATGCATGGTTGCCGTCATCATTGAAGTGCTGATTCTCATGGCTATGTCCTTATTCTTTAGTTAGTGTCAAAACAGCGCTAATAAATCACGGAATAATTGGTCGCCAGTGGAAACCACTTTAATATTTGATTGATAAGCACGCTGATACTCCATTAAATTCATGGCCTCCTCGTCTTTCTCAACGCCGCTGACACTTTCTCTCTCACGGGTTGCTTGAATTAATACATCGCTTGCCGCTTTTAGCTCAGTTTTGTTTCGACCACTTTCCACGCCAATATCACTGAATAACCCAACACAAGCATCACTCAGGCTAGAGAGATGACCACCACTAAAGGTAATCTGTTTATCTTTGATCGCGATAAGTGTATGTAAATTGGCATTATCACCTGGCCCTTTACCCTTTGCAGCCAGTGCTAATTGTTTCAAACTAATAGGATTCACTGTCAGCATGCTGCTGGGATTAGTGGCGTCAAATGTAAACAGCGCAGCTCCGGCATTACCGTCTAAATCCGAACCCTTGGCTAATTGGTCGTTAAATTCTTTTGCCAGTTGCTCCGCAATATTACTGATAGTGTCCTGAACACTGCTCAACATACCGGTCTCATAATCATATAAGGCCCCTAACTGACCACCACAGGACATTTCCATGGGTGATTGACTCCCTGAGAAGGTCAAATTAAGCGCCGGCCCACCAACGTTAGGATTAGTTGCAATTGATGCAGCAGTAAAGCCATTGACTAACGGCTGACCGTTTTTCAAAGAAATATTAAAACTTCCGTCCTTCTCTTGCGTTGAGCGAATCTCTACCAACGCACTCAATTCTTTTATCTGCTGATCACGGCTATCTAATAGTGCATTGGTATTTACACCACTGGCATTTAACTGCACTATTTTCTGGTTATAATCGGCAATCGAACGGGTCAGTATATTGATTTGATCTACACAGGCCATCCGTTGATTGGCAATAGCTTGTTTCTGATCAGCAATAATACTGTTGGTATTATTAATACGTAATGCGAGAGCATCCGCTGTATTAATAATATTTTGTCGCTGCGGCAGTGAGTCAGGGATCAATGTTGCACCATTCAAAGCAGCATAAAATTCATTTAATCCTTTAGATAGGCTGGTACTTTCTGTCGATACCGCTGACTCCAGCTTATCCAAATAACGCTGCTTACCATTGAAATAGGCATCCTGGCTATTAGCCCGCCACTCTTGTTTCACTAGATAATGATCTGACAGGCGCTTAATACCATCAACATGAACGCCATTCCCTGCACTTGGCCCGACACCATGAGCACCTAGCGCACTTTGTTCCGCTCGTTGACGTGAATAACCTGGGGTCTTCATATTAGCTACATTCATTGCTGTAGCACCAAGATGGGCCTGCGCAGCTTGTGCACCGCTAAACGCGGTTTTAATAAAATCCATGGTATTCCCTGTGGTAAGTTTTTCAGTTATGGCTGACTTGGTGGTTAAAAGCGGCTATTTATCCTTTGTCCTTAAATAGCCGACACGGGGAATTCTATTTATTACCCAGTTGCTGAATCAGTAAATGCGCAATACCATTGCTACGCTGTGAAGCCAGAGTCGAGGCCAGTTTGTCGTCGTAAAAATCACGCATCATGCGTTGTTGCTTGCTATTAAAAGGGTCGTCATCAGCAGCTAATGCTTCGGCTGCCTTGCGCATTTGTGCCAGTAGCGTGCGCATAAACAGCGCCTCAAATTGCACCGCCGCCTGTTCCAGATTCTCTGGCCGCAAATCACCAGCAAAGCTCCCCGGCATAACCGGAGCTGATGTGCCAATTGCTTCAATCATTTCTATTCCTTAGATCACAACCAGTTCAGCATCCAATGCCCCAGCTTCATGCAAAGCTTGCAGTATCGCCATAATGTCATCGGGAGAAGCGCCTAAACTATTGATGGTATTTACGATACTGCGTAATTGCGTCCCACTGGGCACCAGCACCATTTGATTACGGCCTTTCGTCACTTCAATATCACTGTCGGGCGTAGTGACGGTTTTTCCTGAACTTAATGCATTGGGCTGGCTGACATTTTTCTTCTCACGAATACTGACCGTCAGATTGCCGTGAGAAACCGCCGCCGAGTGCACCATGACACCTTCACCAATCACCACCGTGCCAGTGCGCGCATTGAATACCACCCGAGGCGGCTGCTTACCCGCATTGATTTGTACATCTTCCAGCAGTGACATAAAAGACACGCGCGCACCGGGATCTTGCGGGGCATTGACCATCACATTGGTGGCACTCTGCGCCACCGCAGTATTGGCACCAAACGCGCGATTCAACGCTAAGGCCACATTGTTGGCCGATTTAAAGCTAGGTCGTTTCAGATTCAGCACCACCTGACTGTTGCTTTGAAAGTCGCTCGGTATCTCGCGCTCAATGCTGCCACCATTAGGGATGCGCCCAACTGTGGGGGTATTAATCGTGACGCTGGAGCCACTGTCCCCCTCGGCTTTAATGCCGCCAACAATCACATTGCCTTGCGCCAAGGCATATACCTCACCATCGGCACCACGCAGTTGGGTCAATAACAGCGTGCCGCCACGCAAGCTTTTCGCATCACCAATAGAAGAAACCGTAATATCAATGGACTGCCCACGGGCATAACCCGGTGGCAGAGTGGCGCTGATGGCGACCGCCGCGACATTCTTCACTTTAGGATCGATTTTCTCCGGTAACTGCACACCAAACTGGCGCAACATATTCGCCATGGATTGACCGGTAAATTTGACCTGATTCTTATCGCCGGAACCATCAAGGCCCACCACCAGGCTGTAACCCACCAGTTGGTTGCCTCGTACCCCTTGAATATCCACCAGAGAACCCAAGGGTTGAGCCAGCGCGGCCGGTAGAGCAAACCACAACCCCACCAGCACAAAATAACGTCGTAACATGTCGGCTCCTGCCTAGATAGGGAACAGTGGGTGGTTAAAGAAGCGCGTCAACCAACCGGCTGAGTTGGCATCACTAAGTGCCCCACGGCCTGCATAGGAAATACGTGCATTGGCAATACGTTGAGAGGAAACCGAGTTATCCCGCTCAACATCATCAGCCCGAACTAAGCCGGTAACCCGCATATATTCATCCCCTTGATTGAGGGTCAGCCACTTCTCGCCACGGATAACCAATACGCCATTGGGGAGCACCTGATGCACCGCGACGGTAATTGAGCCCCGCAGCATGTTTTGCTGTGCCGAGGTGGCACTGCCGTCGAAGTCCCGCTTACCCGAGATTGAACCGCCGAACTTTTTCAGCTTTTTCCCCAACACTTCAGGGATGCCCAGACTCATGTCGTTCTTTTTGCCAAAGTTAGTTTTAGCCTGCTTGCTCGACTGAGTGGATTCGTCCAATTTGACGGTCAGAATGTCACCAATCCGATAAGCGCGCCGGTCCTGCAACAATGACCAGTTATAGGCCGGCTGAAACAACCCGCCCCCTTCCTTGGTCGTGGCCGCTTGCACCAGATTAGCCGGAGGGGCAAATGCGGCATCATCTTTATGCACCAGCAGCGCCGGGGTTTCACAACCACTCAGCGACAGCACAATGCCTGTTAATATTAAAAACCTTTTCATTCATCATTCACTTTTCAACAGATGGTCTGCCAGGCCCTAAGTCATTGAGGTTGCAGATAGGCAGCAAGCGATTGAGTTCGCTTAACTCCCCCTCTGCAACGTCAAGTTCTAAAAGGGATTACAGCTTCTGAGTCACAAACTTCAGCATGTCATCGGCAGCAGAAACCATTTTGGCGTTCATCTCATAAGCCCGCTGCACCGTAATCATGTCGACCATTTCTTCCACCACCTGCACATTGGAACCTTCCAGTGAACCATGCTCCAACTGGCCAAATGCCTCTTCACCAGGCACCCCTTCCACTGCGGTGCCACTGGCGATAGTTTCTTTGTACATGTTGCCGCCCACCGCCTCTAAACCGGCGGGATTAACAAAGTTAACCAGGGTTATTTGCCCTAATTCTGCGGGTTCGGCATCGTCACCAACCCGAGCGGTAACCGTGCCGTCTTTGCCAATCGCCAAGTCCTGAGCACCCGGTGGCAGCTCAATTTGTGGAATAATGGCCATGCCCTGCGCATTGGTCAGCACCCCATCAGCATTGATCGATAAATTGCCCGCGCGGGTATAAGCCAAGCCGCCATCTGTCGTTTCAATTTGGAAGAAACCTTGGCCGGTAATGGCGACATCAAATTCACCTTTAGTGACCTTAATATTGCCGACGGTAAATTGTTTTTGTGTCCCGACGACTTTGACGCCGCTACCAAACTGAATACCATTTGGCGTGGTATTGTTTTGATCCAGTGGCGTGCCGGGAGCGCGTTGGTTTTGATAGAACAGATCTTCAAATACCACCCGATCACGTTTAAAGCCGTCGGTATTGACGTTAGCCAGATTGTTCGAAATGGCATTCATCTTGGCATCTTGTGCCGCCAAACCGGTTTTACTGACCCATAAGGCTGGATTCATACGTACTGCTCCCTAATGTTGATATCCATTAAATAAAAATGTATAAGGCGGCGATTAGCTGCCACGAATCATCCGGTTACCCGTTTGCGCCAGCTCCTCGGCCACTTTCATCATTTTGATTTGTGCTTCAAATTGGCGGCTGAGGGAGATACTGGCGGTCATTTCATTGATAGCGGAAATATTGCTACTTTCCAGATGCTTACTGACTAGCTGGATATTTTCATCGCGAGGGGCTGCGCCACGGCGGCTAACCAATAAACCACGGTTATTTTTGCTCAGTTGATTGGTTGGAATATCCACCAGTTTGATGCGATCAATATCCGTGGGCGTTTTGATGCCGCCCTCTTGTGGAATAATGGTAATAGTGCCGTCATCAGCAACCGAGATCGTGGAATAAGGCGGCAACACAATTGGTCCGCCCTCCCCTAATACCGCTAACCCATTGATAGTTAAATCACCGTCTGGGCCGACGCTCATTTGTCCATTGCGGGTATAAGTCTCACGGCCGCCACTGAGCACGGCAATCAGCCCACGGTCTTTCAGCGCAATATCCAGATCCCGACCTGTTTCCTGCAAATGACCGGCGGTCATATCAACCCCAGCACTCTGGCTGAGTACCGCCACGCGGCTGCTGTAGCCGCCGCCAGGAACCTGAGTTGCCGTAGCGCGCTCCAAATCAGCCCGAAATCCCTGTGTGTTGACGTTAGCCAGATTGTTGGCATGAATCTTTTGTTGCGTCAGGCTGCGGTTAGCCCCGCTGACGGCGGTATAAAGAAGCTTATCCATTACAACACCTGGAACAGCGCATTCATCATGCTGTCATTGGTGCTGATGATTTTGGTATTTGCCTGATAATTACGTTGCGCCGTCATCAGGTTAACTAACTCGGCGGTTAAGTCGACGTTAGAAGATTCCAGTGCGCCAACTTCAATATCACCTAACAAACCAGAACCGGGAGCCCCCATTAATGCCGCCCCCGACTTGTTGGTTGCCGTCCAGGTGGTACCATTTTGGGCGGCTAAACCATTAGGATTGGCAAAGTTGGCTAATACAAACTTGCCCTGCAGCATCCGCTCGCCATTGCTAAAGGTGGCATAGACCGAACCATCATTTTCAATGCGCTCACCGTTTTTAGTGCCAGAGGTGTAGCCATCACCTTTATTGGTGGTAGGAAGAAACTCAGATTGGAATTGTGTCGTACCGCTGTAATCGATATTAATATTGAAACCTGCAGCACCGGCTGGGGTGTAGGAGCCAGTAATGGCTTTGGTGCTTGCACTCGTCATCACGCCTGAGGTATCAAACTTAAGTTGATGTGTACCTGTCTGCACGGCACCGTCAACAGCATAATGCACATCCCACTCACCAGGATTGTTAGTCTTAACAAAATATTGTGTCAGCATATGCTGACGGCCCAATGAGTCATAAGCCGTCGATGTGGACATATGGTTATAAGAGGTTTTATCAGTAGGACTGAAGGTGGAATTGGTCGGACGAGCATCACCAGCAGGTAAGTTGGTCATAAAGTCCAGTTTGCTGGTGGCTTTTGCCGGTATACCGGTCGTACTTATCTTCAAATCAGTGATGATGTTAGTCTGCAAATTACCGGCAGCATCAACACCATAACCTTGTAATTTCATGCCACTAGCATTGACTAAGAAACCATTTTTATCACTGCTGAACATACCCGCGCGGGTATAAGCCTCATCACCGCTGCTGTTTTTCACCACAAAAAAACCGCTGCCCGAAATAGCCAAATCCATTGCATTGCCGGTTTTCTCGATAGAGCCATCTTTACTGATATTTTGTGACGTGCCACTAACACCCACGCCCAGTGGTTGCGATTGAGCATACATAGAGGAGAATTCAGTCCGGCTAGACTTAAAACCCTTGGTTCCCGAGTTAGCAATATTGTTACTGACAGAACTCAACTGCTCATTCACTGCACTCAGGCCGGTATTGGCAATGCTAAAACTCATAAAATATTTCTCTTATAAAGTAATGGGTTATTTTTAGGATTTATCGGTATGGCGCTAAAAACCAAACTGTTTGATTTTGCTGTAAGAAACATCACCAAGACCGGCAATATTCAATTGCGCAGCACCGCCCTGTGGCGGGATACGTACCGAGTTGACAGTCCCCGAGAGTTCCAGCGGAATGAATTCTTCCCCACTGCTGCTCACCACGCTGAGCTGGTATTTACCCGGTTTAAGATGGTGCTTCGTGGGATCGATAGTGAAATCCACATTGCCAGCGGATTGTTCGCCCAAATCGATTCGGTGCTCCTGCCCTGACTCATCAGTTAAATAAATCGCTACCGATGATGCTGCATGCTGTAAGGTCAGACGCCCACTTTGGTTCTGTTTATCCAACTCAACAGTGTTGCTCTCGACCATGACTTTCTGCCCAACCAGATTGGCTGTAGCCATGGCTTGCATCTTTTCCATCTGTACCGTGCTGCGATTGAGCATCTTGGCCATGTTCTCGGTAGATTGAACCTGCGAGAGCTGGGCCATCTGGCTGACAAATTCAGTGCCATCAGTCGGATTCAGTGGATCTTGATTCTGAATCTGCGCCACCAATAACGTCATAAACTGGTTATTAAGCTGATCGCCAGTGGCCAACTCCCCTCCCGCAGGGGAAAGCGCGTTATTCGTCTTCGTTGATAAATTTCTAGTTTCATTAATATTCATGATTAACGCTCTCCAAGCCTTAACACGCTCTGCTGCATGCTTTTCACACTGTTAAGGACTTCAACATTGGTCTCGAAACTGCGTGAAGCCGACATCATGTCTGCCATCTCCGAGACCACATTCACCGCGGGATAAAACACATAGCCCTGCGGGTTAGCCAGCGGGTGATTGGGTTCATAACGCTGCACCGCACCGCCGGTTTCCACCACATCCCGCACCTGTACCTGCGCCCCGCTGAGGCCCCTAGGGTTAGCGGCATTGCGCGGGGGATACACGGCTGAAAATATGGGGCTACGCGCCTTGTAAACATCGGCCACAGAAGCAGCGGGTGACTCAGCATTAGCCAAATTACTGGCGATGGTGTTGAGCCTGATGGTTTGGGCTGTCATCGCAGAGCCTGATACCCGATAAATATTGTTAAACGACATCTTTATTTCCCTTCAATCGCTTGCTTCAAACCCGTTAGTTTCATATTGAGAAATGACAGACTGGTTTGATAATCGAGGGCATTTTTTGAAAACTCTGCCTGCTCGACATTCAATGCCACGGTATTGCCATCTTGTGAGGGTTGATAAGGCAACCGGTATTTCATTTGAGGTAATGTCATTTGAGCGGATGTCATTCCAACCCCACCTCGTTTTGCCCGTTGCATTTCAGCGCCGAAATCAATATCTTTAGCCTGGAAATTTGGCGTATTCACATTCGCCAGGTTGGCTGATAGCAGTTCTGCTCTGGTAAGTCGAAGCTGCATCGCCATCGGGTGAACCCCGAGTGCTTTCTGAAAATCAATACCCACAAAATACGTCCTGATTTGATGTTTAAACGCTGTTATTGCACGAATTCACATCCAATAATGCAAACAACGTGCCAGGTTTATAACATCATGAATATCAATACTTTTTATCTATTAGAACCTCGTAATGGGAAGCTATTTTTCCCCTTGGTTATGACTTTTTTTATCCGTAGTCGCTATCGGCTGCTCTCCCTCTTTATTTGCCTTATCTCACTGTCGATGAGCACCGCCCACAGCACTGAAACTCACGCCCGAAAACAGGTTTATGCGCGGGCATTGCAAGCCGCCAGCGCGGATATCGGCCAAACTGCCAAAAATAAAAACTGGCAAGGCTATACCGCTAAAATGAATATTTTTGTTCCCGCCGAAGTCAGCCGCTATAAAGCCTGCAAAAGTGAAATTCGCGTGGCCTCGCCGCAAAATGGGCATCATGATTTATCGCGTTTGCGCTATGACATCAGTTGTAGTGATGGACAAGGTTGGGAAGTGGCAGTGACGGTAAAACCAGATATTTATCTGCCCGTTTGGGTAGCAAAAAACACCCTTGAGCGCGGTAAGGTGGTAGCCCCTGACGATATTGAATTGAAGAAGAAAAATATTGCGACCACCCAGGGCGGCTACCTAACTAACCCGGATGAAATAGTCGGATTCACCGTTAAGCGGCGTATTCGTGGCCTACAAACGGTAACGGCGACACAGTTAGAACAACCGGTTTTAGTCACCCGTGGTCAGCATGTATTAATGATTGCGCAGCAGGACGGCATTGAAGCCCGCATGTTAGGTGAAGCCCTAAAGAATGGCCGTAAAGGTGAGCTTATCAAAGTGAAAAACCTCAGCAGCAAACGCACTATCAGTGCCATTGTCGATGATATTGGCAAAGTGAGAATGCTGGGCATTACGACCAGTTAAGTTTTGACCATTCTGTGACGCTATATCTCAGTAACATCGATATTTATTAGGTTGTGGGTATATGCCCACAACGAAAACAACGGCGACTCTGCGTACCGTTTGCTAACTGACTAAAAGGTGATTTGATATGGAAATTAATGCAAATCGGCAACAAATGATGGTAGCGAAACCCATCGCAAAAAATGAAAATGCCCCGAAAGTTCAAGCAATAGCCCCGATTAATGCTATTGCTGATACCGTGCAGCACTCAGCCTCTACCGCTGAACTGCACCAGCAATTAGGGGCAATGCCAGAGATAGACAAACTGAGTGTTGCGGCGGTTAAAGCTGACATTCAAGCCGGTAAAATCAGGCTTAATAGCGCTGATATTGCTAAAGCGATGATCAATTTCCACAGGAGCTGACCCGGCAATGGAAACTACACTGGCAATAAAGCAGCAAAGAATTCAGCAGTTGTTGGTGTCTATTCAGGATGATCGCAAACGTTATATTGCCTTGGAAGAATTGCTGGTAAAACAGCGAGAATTCATGATTAGTCATGACACCGAAGCACTGAAAATCCTTAATGCGAAGCTAATTGAACTATATGATATCATTGATAAAACAGCCAGTGAACGCCAATTATTGATGCAGGAGTTACAGTTACCTGCCCATAAAGAAGGTATGCACATGCTAATATCCAACTTACCGTTGCATTACCGTGAGCATTCTTATGCATTATGGGCAGATTTACGCTTACGTGCCGATGCTTGTCGCCAGCAAAATCACCATAACGGTCTGTTGCTAACCATGCAGATGGAAATCCTATCTTCATTGACAGCAACCCAATCTGATTTTCTATATGCCGGCTGATTGCCGAATATAGGCTCTACCAATCAACTTTTATCGCAGTGATATTATGGGATATTCCCCACCAATAACCCCATCGCCATAGTCTATTCCACACTATGGCGATGGGGTTATCAGCATAATCTTCATCATAATATACATAAAAAAAGCACCCAAATTGAGTGCTTAGCCTGCCAGTGAACCTTGCTGTAAAGCGCGTCGCTGCCAACATTGTGCCGCCTGAGCATCAGTAGTTTTCTGTTCACCCCGCGATAATTCCAACTGATGCAGTTCTTGTTGTTGCTCCAGCACCACTGCCACCGTTTTTTCCCGACACGCCTGCTGCTGTAACTGAAGCTGCAACTTACTGGCTTCAATATTTGCCAGCACCTGCTCCTGCTTTTGCCAATCAATAACCCGCTGAATATGGCGCTTATAATGAGCATTATTTGCCATTTGTAAGGCCGCCACTTTAGGTGCCAGTACTGGCGTGGCTGTTAATGATAAATCAGCTAATGAAATCAATGCATTGATATTGCTCTGATAACGCTGACACAACTGCTTCTGCTGTACCAATTGACTACTTGCCTGATTCAGTGCTTGTTGGCGCAACTGCTGCAATTGTCGCAGCGTGTTGATGGTATCCATTCTGCATACCTGTTAATTAGTGATGAGGGTATAACGTTTTTAAATGTGTAAGGGTGGCGGCAAGTGACGCTGGTTGAGTCACTTCCTGGCGCAAGAAATCGATAATCGCCGGATATGACTGCACCGCTAAATCCACCGCAGGATCGGCTCCCGGCACATATCCCCCTAACGGGATCAAGGGCTTGATCGCCATATAATCGGCATAGCATTGCTTTAATGATCGCGCTGAGAGGATCTGATCGTGCGAGGTTATTTGATTCATACAACGACTGATTGATTGGCCGATATCAATGGCGGGATAGTGCCCGGCCTCCGCCAGCTTTCGCGTCAAGACAATGTGACCATCCAATACCGCTCTGGCACAGTCAACTATAGGGTCCTGTTGATCGTCACCTTCCGCTAATACTGTATAAATGGCGGTCATGGTGCCACTGCCGTGGCTGTTACCGGCACTTTCGGCCAGACGGGGAATGATACTAAAAGCGGATGGCGGGTAGCCTTTGGTGGCTGGCGGCTCGCCCAATGAGAGCGCTATTTCCCGTTGCGCCATGGCATAGCGGGTCAATGAATCCACCAACAGCAGCACATCCAAGCCTTTATCACGATAATAAGTGGCGATGGAATGACACAGCTCTGTGGCCTTGATGCGCATGAGTGGAGATTCATCTGCCGGTGCGGCAATGACCACTGACTTTGCCATGCCACTGGCCTGCAATGAATGCTCAATGAACTCTTTCACTTCGCGGCCACGTTCACCAATTAAACCCACCACCACCACATCGGCTTGGGTATAGCGCGTCATCATACCGAGCAGCATGCTTTTACCCACGCCACTGCCCGCCATCAATCCGACCCGCTGCCCTTTGCCGATGGTGAGCAGGCCATTGATGGCCTTGACGCCCACATCTAATGGCGCACTGACCGGCTGGCGTTGCAAAGGGTGAATTTGCGGTAACTGCGGGGGCAATGGTGTATCGCCACTCAGCACTCCCTTGCCATCAATTGGCTCGCCCAAACCATTCACAACACGCCCAAGCCAACTGTCACCAATCATTAATTCGTCACCCAGCTCAGCAGGAAAAACCCGTGCGCCGCCCATCAGACCATCAGGCTGTTTAAAGGGCATCAGGTAAGTGACCTCCCTATCAAAGCCGACAACTTGTGCATCAATAAAAGTTTCTTGCGTGCTTTCAATACGACAGCGCTGACCGATAGCCAAACGGCAGCCAACACTCTCCAGTAGGATGCCGTTAACCCGCACTAAGCGGCCAGCCACTCTGGCCAGATTAATGTTATCGATAGATTTAAGCGCATCATCCAATGTTGCTAGCTCACCCATGGTCTTGATCCGACAGTAAGCTACTTTTTAAAGCATCAATACATTGATCCAGACGATGCTGACAACCCACATCAATTTCAGTGGTATCGGTCACCACTCGGCACTCACCGCTGGCCATCTCTGCATCCGCTACCAAGCCCCATTGTTGGACTTTTTCTGGCGCAACATCATTGATACGGCCCAGTTCGATAGGGTTGAGATACACTTTCAGCTGTGTCGGTACCGCAGGCTGAGCCGCCAGCGCTTCGTCCACTAATGCCAGCAATTGTGCCGGTTGCAGCGCCAGTTCGCAGCGGATAACCTGACGAGTGACTTTCTCCACTAATTGCAGTAATTCATCACGGCGACGATTTTCGTAACTGTGCAAATAGTCGTGCATTTTGGCGACATAGCCAGTGAAAGGCTCGATAGCCTCATTAAAGCGGCTACTTTCCAAGTGCCGCCCTTCAGTTTTCCCTTTTTGCACCCCATCTTCATGGCCCAAGCGAATACCTTCCTGATATCCCTCTTCTTTGCCATCAGACAGGCCCTTACTGAACCCTTGGTTAACTCCTTCCTGAAAGCCGTCCATTAGCTGTTTTTGGTATTCCGCCGGATCCATTATCAGTCCATCAGCAGAAGGGAGCGGCTGGCGATGTTGACGTAAAGGTGGGAACTGATGAACCCGCACCTTGCAGTCACTGGAGCGCGAACTATTTTTGGTCAACATTGCCCTACTCCATGGTCTGTTCAGCAAACAATTGCACTTGGATTTCACCCGCTTCAGCCAGTAAACGCACCTGCGCCATAATCTCTTTACGCACATGCTCTACCCGACTAACCGGTACCGCCCCCATACGATTTGTCGCATTTTGCAGTTGCTGTATCTGGCGTTTTGGCAGCACGTCATAGATGGCCTGACGCAGTACCGGCTCGGTGCCTTTTAGGGCAATTGCCCAGTCACTCATCGGGATGTCATCCATCAGCCGCTGTAAAGTCACCTCACTCTGACGACTAAGAATAAAGAACTCATACATTTCATCCTTGAGATCATTCAAGACATCTTCATCACGCTCTCCCAACTGTTCCAGCAGTTGCTGCTGATTACCGGGAATGCGGTTGACGATATTCGCGGCTTGCTTAATCCCCACCACTTTCGAGCCATGCTCTGACAGCACCGCGACCCCACGCTCAATCAAGCGATCCAACTCATCAACTACATCGCGGTTAACATCGTCGAGCTTGGCAATGCGGTACAGCACATCATCCTGACGTCCCTTTTCCAGATAGGCCAAGACTTCAGCGGCGACATCTGGCGGTAGAAAGGCTAAAAATACCGCCTGCAACTGTAGATGCTCCTGCTCAATCAGCGCGGCCAATTGCGGTGTTCCCACCCATTGCAATCGGGTCATGCGATGACGAATCTCATCACCATAAATGCCATTAATCACACTTTTGGAGATATCACTGCCCAAAGCTTTATTCAAAATTCCCTGGAGATAGCTGCGTGATGCGCCATTAATCCCACTTTGTTCGCGATAATCGACGAAGAAATCATCCAGAGCCTGTCGCGCATGGTTCAGCTTAACCCCATGCAGGCGAGACATCATCTGGCTGATGCACATCACCTCTTCACGACTCAGTTTTTGCATCACCATGGCCGCGGCTTCTTCACCAATACTCAGTAATAAAATGCCAGCCTGCTCCAACCGGCTACGTATTGGTGCTACCGCTTGAGGACTATCATTGACGATCACGTCATCACTCTGATTGGGGTTTAATTCGTTCATTATTATTAATCCATTGTTTGATGACTTCGGCGACGCGTTCAGTTTCTGACTGGGCCAGTTGTTGTAAGTGGCTAATTTTGGTTTCCAAACCAGAGCCTTGCGGCGGCAAATTGTCATCTTCCTGGAATGAAGAAGTTGATAATGCCCGCTCTAATATTGTGGTGTTTTCCGTTGTGCTGGTGATAGCCGTCTGACTCTCATTATTTTCTGTGCTGGCGACACCAATACCTTGCTTATCTTGACGTGCCAGTCGCTTCATCAATGGACGAATACCCAATAACAAGAACAGCAGAGACAACAGACCAATGCCGATGATTTCAGCCCAACGGAGAGTCGTTGGATCTTGCCACCACAGGATTACAGGCTCTTCAATCAGGCCCGGCGCAGTAAATGCCAGCATGTTCAGAGTTAAAGAATCGCCACGTTTCACATCAATACCTGCAGCATCTTCAATTAAACGTTTTAATTCATTCAGTTGCTCCGGTGCCCATGCCTCCAGCGCTGGGGCTGCTTTATTGAGAATAACGGCCACCGTCATCTTCTCCAGCTTAAAACCTGGGTAGCGAACATGGCGGATATCACGGTCATAAGTGTATTTACGTTGCGCCTGGCTGCGGCTGACGATTGAGGGCGGAGCCGTATTGCCCATTTGAGCGGCAGGTTGATTGCTTAAGGAACCAGGGATCCCCATCGCCATGTCATCGTTGCCATTTTCCTGCTGAATATTTTCATCACTAATATGTGGCTCTGGGCCAAAACGCTCGAGTGTTTCTTCAACATGGCTCAAGTCCAGTTGTGTTGCCACGCTAATACGATAGTTATTCGCGCCGACGACCGAGCTCAACAGATTGGCAATACTTTTCTCTGTGGAACTCTGTAAATAATGGGCCAACTCGGCACCGCTTTTCACACTCGGCATGCCATTACTGCCAGCCTGATAAGCTTGCGACAGCAACTCGCCGTGCTGGTCAACGACCCGAACATTGGCGGCTTTCATGCCGGGAATACTGCCGGCTACCAACTGGACTATGGCACCCACTTGCTCTGTTTTCAGAGTCTGACCATACTTCAGCCGCAGCACCACAGAAGCGCTGCTTTCTGATCGGTTGCTGATAGCAAAGGAGCTGGCTTCACTCATTCCTAAGTGAACTCGGGCATAATCCACCACGCTCAATGCCATAATGCTTTGTGCTAATTCGCCTTCCAGACTACGTTTGTAACGAACATTTTGGATAAACTGGCTACTACCCAGCATGGTTTCTTTATCCATCAATTCATAACCCAGCGGCAATGTCGCAGCAATCCCTTTGGACGCCAATAAAATACGGGCTTTACCTAACTGATTCTCAGCCACCAATACTTGGCCATTATCTGGATTAATACGATAGGCAATGGCCTCTTGGTCTAATACTTCGACCATTTGGGCAATCGGAATATTCTCCTGTGAGCCAAACAAGGCGGTATATCCCTGCGAGCTACGCCACAGGCTGAAAATAATCGCGCCAGTGACCAGAATTGCCGCCAAACCCACGAGAATGCTTTTTTGATTATTACCCAAATTGACAGAGGATAATTTTTGCTTAATTTTCTCTAACACCGATTTACCCTACAGCGCAGTATTCATGACTTCATCCAGTGCAGTGGTAAGCTTATTACGCACCTGCACCATCGCGGAGAAAGCCACACTGGCTTTCTGACTTGCTAGCATTGTGCCGGTTAAATCATCACTAATGCCCATATCCATGGCGGTCTGCTGATTGCTGGCCACATGTTGTAAATTATCCACGCTGTTAATCGCGTGATTGAATACCTGAGAAAAAGAAGAATTGGTCTCTCTTCCCTGAACAAATAAGTGGCTCCCAGCGCGTTCTGGTGACTCTGCGCTGAACTCAATATGACTACCGGCCATAGCCGCCATATTCTGCATTTCCAACATCACCGGTAATTGCAGACGCGGCATATTGATTGCTCCGACTTTATCCATCTCTTTTCCTTTTATGAGTAACATTCAATGTCGATACCATCTTCACGCATATTGGCCAGTCGATATCGCAAAGCGCGGGGGGTAATACCTAAAAATGCGGCTGTCTTGGATTTATTTCCCTGATGTCGTTGCAGTAAATCTACGATGTATTGATACTGAGCCAGCCGCCCACGTAACTTAATATTGCTGTTATTACTGGTAGGTTCAAAATCAGTAGCTGAAAGTATTGCTTTATTTCCTACCGATTCATTTCCTGTCGAAATTGAGTCATTTATTGCAGTCAAACCCAAATTTTGAATATCTATCAGTCCGTTATTACTCATGATAATCCCGCGCTGAATAACATTTTCCAGCTCACGCACATTACCCGGCCAAGGGTATGTCTGTAACTCGCTTATTGCCTGAGGGGTAATGTTTATCTTTACATCCAAGAAGCTTTTATATTTATTAAAAAATGCCATAACCAACGGCATAATATCTTCCGGTCGTTCCCGCAAAGGGGAAATATGAATAGGGACGACAGACAAACGATAATAGAGATCCTGACGAAAACGCCCTTCAGCGATCTCAACACTCAAATCTTTATTGGTTGAAGCAATTATTCTGATATCGAGAGGGATACGTTTATGGCTTCCAAGACGTTCAACTTCTTGCTCTTGCAATACTCGCAACAATTTCACTTGCAGAGCCAAAGGCATATCACCAATCTCATCCAGTAATAATGTCCCGCCATTAGCTTGTTCAAATTTACCGGCAACACTCGCAACGGCCCCGGTAAAAGCCCCCTTCTCATAACCGAACAATATCGCTTCTAGCATGCTTTCAGGAATCGCTGCACAGTTTACGGCGATATAGGGCGAATTATTACCCATAGCTTTCTGATGGATATATTTTGCCACACACTCTTTACCCGTCCCCGTCTCACCAGTAATTAATACTGGGACATTAAATTCAGCGACCCGACGAGCAAGAGAAAATACACTCACACTGGAGGGCGCATTAGCAACAAAACCATGTTCGCTCTTAGATAACATATCCATAGTCATATTCATCATAATGTGTTTGCTCCCCAGTGAAGCCAATGGAATTCTTTCAAGAGCTAATAATACGACATGAAAAAATCCACTCTTAAATGTTTAACAACAAAAAAATAACGACCACTAAAAAGCATTAATAACGGTTCATTAAGTAGTGACGGAAATCATTGAGACGAGACTATAGACACCCTTTTGTAAATAAAGTAATTAAATAAAAATTAAAAACATTAATAGAATAAAAACAACAGGTTATGTGAAATTATATTAATTTTTAGATAAAAAACAAATAAATTAATAAAGTAATTCCTATTGTACTGAATTGTAATGCCTGATTTAATTATCGCCTTATTAAATTCAGTGGAAAGTTAATAAAGCAGGATATGACGACATATTATCACTCTCTATAATAACAAATATTAACGAGTGTATGGTTTGCTTTCTGCGCAAGATAAAAATCACTAGCATCGATAAGTCTCACTCGTTACATGCAGCCGTTGGCAGTAATGATAAAAATTAGCCTGACTATTATTCTGGATAAACCATGCAGAAAAACAAAGCTAAAGTAAGGGTTCATGAAAATGACTCCATACTGAAAACAATGACACTCGACATTAATAAATTAGGGCGTCCTTATCATAAGATACCTAAGATAGTGGGTGATTACTTTTCTGTTATTGAAAATAACATCAGCCTCTATTTCTTAAAAAAATATCGCATAAATATCACCTTAATAGATATTAAATTCGAAACAGACTGTAGCTATAAAAATGCGACGACACTCAGTAGCCAAATGGGTGATGTCGCATTTGATATTGACCGGACACTGCTGCTTAACATTCTTAATGACTATTATGGTTTAACCAAAGAAAAAAACACTATTTCTAACATAGATAACTCGCCAATAACGCAAACAGAGGAAAGGTTAAAAAACAAGCTCAGTCTTGAGATAGCCGAGCTTATTCTCAATCAACCCGTTTTTGGTGAACCACTAATAATAAAAAATAATAATGTCGCCCCTATCACTCATTGGTCATATCGTATGGACTTTTGGTTAAAGGGCTATGAGACATGTGGTTTCACATTACTTATTGACCTGCCCCATGTAGAACGATTCCTCAATACACTGAATCGTGAATCTCATGGGGAAAAGAAAAAAGCACAAACGTTATCAGTAGCACAATTTGATCAGCTAGTCAGAAAACTACCTATACGCCTCACCAGCCAATTATGTCTCAGTGAACTGACATTTTCTGAACTAATGGCATTACAAGAAGGGGATATTATCTCCGCCACTCTGCCAGAAAGTTTTCCGGTATTTATTGGTAAAGAACCTCTATTTAGCGCCGTGGTGACTGAAAGTCGCGGCAAGCTATTTTTATCTGAATTTAATGACAAAACTAATGAGATAAACCATGACTGACCAATCACTTGAACTCAATAATGACCTGGACTTTAATTTCTCAATGGAAGAAAGCGCAGCCAATATTCCCCCGACTGCCGAAGCCGTTGAGGTGACTACAATGGATGAGCACCTGCATGAACAGCAACGTAAAATATCACTGTTCAGCCGCATCCCTGTCACTTTAACGCTGGAAGTTGCCTCAGTAGATATCCCACTGTCAGAGTTGATGACCGTGAATAACGATTCAGTCATTGAGTTGGATAAATTGGCTGGCGAACCACTGGATATTAAAGTCAATGGCATCATGTTTGGGCAGGCAGAAGTGGTTGTGGTCAATGAAAAATATGGTCTGCGTATTGTCAGTTTCAACAATCAGGGCTTGGGTGAACTCGCGTTATGATCTTAAGCCGCCTACGGGTTATGACGGCCACCCTAATGAGTGGTGGCATATTTATCAGTGGATTACTGTATTCCCCCCTTCTTCTGGCACAAGAGGGCGGAATTACCCTGTTCAGCACTGTTCCTACGGCTGCGGGCCAAGATTATAACGTCAAAATTGAAATTCTGATCTTGATGACGTTGCTGGGTTTGCTGCCAATCATGATGTTAATGATGACCTGCTTCACCCGCTTTATTATCGTCTTGGCAATATTACGCCAAGCTTTGGGATTACAACAAAGCCCGCCCAATAAAGTGCTGACTGGAATTGCTCTCGCCCTAACCTTATTAGTGATGCGCCCGGTATGGACCAAAATTCATCAGGACGCCGTGATCCCTTTCCAAAATGACGAAATCACCTTGCCGCAAGCTATTAGTCGAGCTGAAGCTCCACTCAAAAACTATATGCTCGCGCAAACCAGTACTAAATCGCTGGAACAGATGATGGATATCGCTCAGGTCACCGGCGAGCCTCAGCAGCAAGATCTTACCGTGGTGACTCCGGCCTATATTCTTAGCGAGCTAAAAACCGCCTTCCAGATTGGCTTTATGATTTATATCCCTTTTTTGGTTATCGACCTGATTGTCGCCAGTATTCTGATGGCAATGGGCATGATGATGTTGTCACCGTTAATTGTCTCCTTGCCATTTAAATTGATGCTGTTTGTCTTATGCGATGGCTGGACATTAATTGTTGGCACGCTGACTGCCAGCGTGCAGGGGCTGTAGCATGATGACCACTGATATTGCTGGGGATATTATTGCGGCGGGGTTACATCTGGTGTTGATCATTTCCGTGGTCGCCATTATCCCCAGCCTATTAACTGGATTGCTGGTCAGCATCTTTCAGGCCACCACGCAGATTAATGAGCAAACTCTCAGCTTCCTGCCGCGGTTGGTAATGACCATGTTGGTGTTGATTTTTGCTGGCAAATGGATGCTGACCAAGCTGAGTGACTTCACCATCAATATTTTCCATCAAGCCGCGCAGTTGGTGGGATAAACAGTGATGGGAATTGATATTCAATCGCTAACAACGCCGCTATTTGCACTCTGGTTACCTTTTGTGCGGATTTTATCGTTTTTGCACTTTTGCCCCGTGATTCAACATCATGCCTTTACCCGCAAAGCAAAAATTGGCACCGCCTTACTGCTCGCTGTACTGATCACCCCGATGCTTAATCAGCCGGTGATTATCAGCGAATTATTATCCATGAATTCACTTTTGCTGGCGGGTGAGCAAATTTTGTGGGGCTGGCTATTTGGCTCAATGTTGCAATTGGTTTTTGCCGCATTGCAGGCCGCAGGGCAGATTTTATCTATGAATATGGGCTTAGGTATGGCGGTGATGAATGACCCCACTAGCGGTGCCTCTACGACAGTGATTTCACAGATTATTTTTGTCTTTAGTACCCTCATTTTTTTTACGCTGGATGGGCATTTACTGTTTGTCACCATCCTGTACAAAAGTTTCGTCAGTTGGCCGATAGGTGAGGCTATCAATGACTTTTCGCTGCGTTCTCTGGCGCTAAGCCTCGGTTGGATCATGTCATCCGCTACTCTGCTAGCGCTACCAACAACCTTTATCATGCTGATTGTTCAGGGATCTTTTGGCTTACTGAATCGTATATCACCGACGCTAAACCTATTCTCACTAGGGTTTCCAATCGGCATGTTATTCGGCCTGCTATGTCTGCTGTTACTGGCGATAAATGTACCGGATCACTATCTCAATTTAACCAACGAGATCCTGACCCAACTTGAACGAATGAAGGTGCGCTGATGTCGACCTCTAGCGGAGAGAAAAGCGAAAAACCCACCACGGGAAAACTGACGAAAGCCAGAAAGAAGGGGGATATTCCGCGCTCAAAAGATGTGACCATGGCGGCAGGATTAGTCGCATCGCTAATCACGCTGACACTCTTTCTCCCCTATTACAAAGAGCTGATTAAAGAGTCATTTCTAGCCGTTAGTCGCATGGCCGGCAGGATGAATGACCCCACCGCATTGGAACAATTACTACGAGTCAATCTGCTGATTTTCAGTAAATTTTTAGTCACACTGACCCCAATTCCATTGATCAGTATATTGGCAACCTTAATTCCTGGGGGCTGGAATTTCACCCCAGTAAAATTGCTGCCTGATTTTAAAAAGCTCAGTCCGTTGGCGGGTATTAAAAAAATATTTTCCGCCAGCAATGGGACTGAAGTACTGAAGATGTTGGCAAAGTGCAGCATTGTGCTTTACACCCTGTATCTGGTGGTCAGAAACTCACTGGCTGATTTATTGCGTTTACAAGCATTCCCCTTGCAGGAAGCTATTACTGAAGGCTTCAGCCTCTATCACGGTATTTTGGTGTATTTCATTACTATTATTGTGATATTTGCCGCCATAGATATTCCACTAAGCACTTATCTCTTCACCAAGAAAATGAAGATGACCAAACAGGAGGTCAAACAAGAACATAAAAGTAATGATGGTAATCCAGAAATTAAAGCCAGGGTGCGTCAATTACAACGGCAATTTGCAATGGGGCAGATTAATAAATCAGTGCCTAATGCCGATGTTATTATTACCAACCCAACACATTTCTCTGTTGCATTAAAATACGCGCCAGAGAAGGCCAGCGCTCCCTATATTGTTGCGAAAGGAAAAGATGATATTGCTTTATATATCAGGAGCGTGGCTGAAAAAAACAATATTGAAATTGTTGAGTTCCCACCTTTAGCACGGGCTATTTACCATACCACCAAGGTCAACCAACAGGTTCCAGCCCAGCTCTATCGCGCCATCGCTCAAGTACTGACTTATGTTATGCAGGTCAAATCTTGGCGCTCTGGTCTGGCCAATAAACCGGTATTAAATACCCGCCTTGGTATTCCCAAAGAGATGCAAAAATTCCATGATGAAAAATAAATTAAATAATCTTGCACATATATTGAAAGAGATACACATCACTGTTCCAATATTATTACTTTGTGTATTGGCAATGGTCATTTTGCCTCTATCCCCGATTGTATTGGATATTTTATTTACCTTTAATATTGTTTTGGCTGTATTGGTATTATTGGTCAGCGTAAACAGTAAACGGCCGCTAGATTTTGCAATATTTCCGACCATCCTGCTAATTGCGACCTTAATGCGTTTAACATTGAATGTAGCCTCAACCCGCGTGGTGTTACTCAATGGTCACGAAGGGCCGGGTGCTGCCGGTAAAGTGATTGAAGCATTTGGTCAGGTAGTGATTGGCGGCAATTTTGTGGTCGGCTTTGTCGTCTTTATCATTTTAATGATCATCAATTTTGTGGTCGTGACCAAAGGCGCTGAACGAATTTCCGAGGTCTCCGCCCGCTTTACTTTGGATGCCTTGCCTGGAAAACAGATGGCTATTGATGCCGATCTTAATGCCGGGTTAATTAATCAAGAACAAGCGCGTCTACGCCGTAAAGAGGTCGCCAGTGAAGCCGATTTCTATGGTGCGATGGACGGGGCCTCCAAGTTTGTTCGCGGTGATGCCATTGCCGGGATTATGATCTTGGTGATCAATGTTATCGGCGGTATTTGTATTGGTATTTTTAAATACGATCTCAGTGCCAGCCAATCATTTCAGCAATATGTATTACTCACCATTGGTGATGGCTTAGTCGCACAAATTCCCTCGCTGTTATTAGCCACTGCCGCAGCCATTATTGTCACCCGCGTCAGTGATGGTGGCGATATGACTGATGAAATTAAAGATCAGTTGCTGGCAAAACCGACCATTTTATATGCAGCCGCATTTGTGATGTTCATTCTCGCCATTGTGCCGGGGATGCCCCATCTCGCCTTTCTCAGTTTCACCGGATTACTGTTGTTCGCCGCTAGGCAGCAAAGTAAAAAAATACAGCAAGCGGATGTTGAACCCGATCTTACAGCCCTCAACCAAGCCATTTCTGATGATAATTCACTAAATATCAATTGGGATAATATTCCAGTTGTAGAGCCCATCGGCTTAAATCTGGGTTATAAATTGGTAACACTGGTCGATGAGTCAAAAGGCCGGCCTCTGACCCAACGCCTACGTGGTGTGCGGCAGATTATCTCGGAAACCTGCGGAATTTTATTACCCGAAGTTAAAGTGCGGGAAAATTTTCGGTTAAAACCGTCGCAATATAGTATCAATATTAATGGTGTCAAAGTCGCAGGGGGAGAAGTTCATATTGATAAACTGATGGCAATCCCGACCGCAGAACAATATGGGGAAGTAGATGGTATTCTGGCGACAGACCCAACCTATGGCCTAGCTGTAGTATGGATAGAGCCGCAAGATAAAACGAGCGCCCTAAACTTTGGTTATCAGATAGTAGATTGCGCCAGTGTGGTTGCTACCCATGTAAATAAAGTAGTACGTGACCATTTACCCATGTTATTTAACTACGATGATATAACTCAATTACAACAACGCCTTGAATCATTATCACCACGATTGGCCGAAGATTTAACCACCGCGCTTAATTTCAGTTTGCTGTTGAAAGTGTATCGCCAGTTATTAACCGATAATGTTTCGCTAAAGGATATTGTTACCATCGCCACCGCATTATTGGACAGTGCCACCCTAACCAAAGATGCTCTTTTATTGACCTCTGATGTACGTTACGCATTACGAACTGGGATCGTCAATAGCATCAATGGCGATGATAAAAACCTGGCGGTTTATACCATCAATAACGAATTAGAGAATATGTTACTTGGTTCGCTTAATCAGGCACAGCAAGCAGGAAAAGTCGTATTGGATAATTTCCCTGTCGATCCGAATATCTTGGCCCAGCTACAGCAAAATATGCCCATCATTAAAGAACAGATGAAAGCGGAAAATCACCAACCGATTTTGTTAGTAACACCGCAGTTACGGCCAGTAATTGCGCGTTATGCTCGGTTATTCTGCAATGGGTTAAATGTATTGTCTTATAACGAAGTGCCCGATGATATGGCACTGAATGTGATTGGTACGCTGGAATAAAGCTGGGCATCCCGAATCACTGACCTAACTCAGTGATTCGGATTTCAATGCAGCTTGCAGCGGCCTCGAAGAGAAAAATAATAGCGAGCAGCTAACAACCCTGCAGCTTCAAGAACGCAGGATTTAATTATCGATAAACGTCTGCTGCCACTCCATAATTGTTTTTGGTCTTTTCTCTTTATTTTCAGGCACATTAGTAAAATAGTGAACACGTAAGCTGCCATCTTTTTCTGGCGCGACAAAGGCGGCCCATATTTGGCCCGTACGGCTGTACATAATTATCGATGCCCGTTTATTTGCGGCACCTCTCACCCAGGTCGATAGTACTTTTGCACCTCGGTTATCCAGGTCATGGCTATAAATGTAGACGTTTGCCGACGCAACAAATTGCTCATAATTCTCGCCGACTAAATCACGGAATGATTTATCGACAGCGGCATCAGTAAAAATACCAATGGAGAGTAAACTTGGTGCCTCTCTGGGATCTTTCTCTGCCCTAACATATTGACCATCAATAAAAACATCTTTTGGCATCGAAATACGACACCCCCAGCTACCGTTGCTATGGACCTGAATGGAGCCATCTTTTGTTGGAATCAACAGTAACCGACAATTAGTTGTATTTTCAATGACATCAACTACGGCCAGCCCTTCAACTTTACGGGCCTCTGCTCGGAAATTACCCGCATTTTCACCCGACCAGGCACTACTATCAATACTGAATCCCCACTCTGTGACTCGATTAATTTTGATAATACCGCCACGGTCATTTCCTTTGGTGATATTCCACCATTGACCACTCCAGCCGAAATTTTTATCAATATCAGACATGGAAGCAATGCCCTGAAAATAAGCGCGTTGAATACAACTATCACTGGTACAGCTATTTAGGGCTTTTTCCCATGCTCGCCGCTGTTGGTAAACAGTTTCAGTATCATATTTCACTAGCATTGCCTGATAAATGTCACTGAATGTCTGATCCAGCCAATGTAAATCCTCATCACTACACACAGTGTACTCAACCGGTGTCGCGGCACGTTGGCAGTTAATGGCAAAAGCGGATGATGAGAGAATCATCATCAACAGAAAGAAAATACCGCGAAAATAAGCCATATTTATTATTTAACCTGATGAAAAGTATGTTTTTTATTATTTGTGAGATGACATAAAGCATGCTCACTATATCTTTTTTATGATCAAAAATCTTTAATAGACAATAAAAAGCCACCAATGTGGGCTCAACAATCAGCACAATCTGGTGGCTTATACTCTTTATTACGACAGTAATTTCTATTACTTAATTTTAATCTCTATTTTTGACACTATTAAGACACTTGAGCATTATCTGACAGATTAAAAACAGCAACGGCCTCAGTTAATTGACGGGCTTGTTCTTCGAGTGAAGCTGCGGCGGCGGCTGACTCCTGTACCAGAGAGGCATTTTGCTGTGTCACACCGTCCATTTCTGCCACTGCCTGACCAATTTGGCTTATTCCTCGGCTTTGCTCATCAGAAGCTGAGGCTATTTCGCCCATAATATCCGTCACATTGGTGACGGCCTGAACAATACTGTTCATCGTTTCTCCGGCTTCTGAGACTTGTTTAGATCCTATATTGACCCGAGATACCGATTCACTAATAAGCCCCTCAATCTCTTTGGCCGCCTGTGCACTACGTTGCGCCAAATTGCGAACTTCGCTGGCAACCACCGCAAAACCACGTCCCTGCTCGCCTGCACGTGCAGCTTCAACCGCGGCGTTTAATGCCAGAATATTCGTCTGAAAGGCAATGCTGTTTATCACGCCAATAATATCGGCAATACGCCGCGAACTGTCGGTAATACTGCTCATAGTGGCGACTACATCATTGACAATACGCCCGCCATTTTGTGCCGTAGTGGAAGCATTTTCCGCCAGCTTACTGGCCTGATGGGCATTTTCTGCATTCTGTTTTACCGTTGCATTCAGCTGTTCCATGCTGGCCGCAGTCTCTTCCAGCGCCGCAGCTTGTTGTTCTGTACGCGAAGAGAGGTCGGCATTCCCTGCTGCAATTTCCCCTGCGCCGGTATAAATCGCATCGGTGCTATTGCGAATGGTTGATACTGTATTCACCAGGCTATTTTGCATTTCACGCAAATAAGGGATTAACTGCCCAACACAGTTGCGGCCAAACTCAGCCATTGGGCGGCCTAATTGCCCCTCAGCTAAACGCTTAAAGTGCAATTTAATGGAATTAAGCGGGCGCACCAAGTAGGCAACGATGTAACGGTCAGTTAAGAATAAAATGATCACCCCCGCAATTAGGGCCGCCAGTAGTGCTCGTTGGCACCATTCGACTAATAACTGAACCCGCACACTTGCCGCTTCTGTTGCCTCATTAACGGTAGAGTTATATTTCTCCACCGCCGCACCAAACTCGCGACTTAATGGCGGATAAACGTTGTTAAACAGCTTGTTATAATCCTCAACGCGATTTTCGGTCACCGCCTTAAACATCGGCTCAATCCCTTTACTCAACAATGTTGACCAGCTCTCGATGGTTTTATCCGTCAATGGAGGGTCCATACCTTCATGAGATTGCAGCTTAAACTTCTCCAGTGCTTCTTGAGTAATTTTAAAGGCGACACCTGCCGACGCTAATTCACGATCAGCATCTGCAACCGCCCCATTTTGACGATAAGCTGCTGCACGACTCAAACGTGTTACCACGCGGAAATATTGGTCATTACCACGATTAATAATATTAATGTTTTTCTGTTGGCTAGAACTCTGCTGTAAGGAGTGAGTCAATTGGTTAAGTGAAAATAATGTAAAGGTGGATACCGCCCCCCAGAGTAACAAAAATATAACAAGAATAGATAATAACGCCATCCTGATGGTGATATGTTTTAGAAAATTCACGGGAATACCCCTGTGTTTTATTTTTTTAGTTTATTTCCTTGAGATTTCAAGGTGTTTATCGCTGATAATTTCCGCAAGGAAAAAGGCTTATTATCAGGATTAGGCATCAAAATAGCATAAAACCAATACAAAAGATCAAGATGACCGATCAATAATAACCAACTGATTGATTTCATCTATTAAAATGTAAATAACGATCGCTAATTTTGATCGAAAAATGATTAGTAACCCTCAGTGTTTACCGCAGAATATGTATTTATTATGAATATAAATACAGCACCAGAATGTCTATTAAGTGTTGGGATAGTTAGCCTATTAATTAATTTATTTACAGATAGCTCATTAGCTCTTTTTACAACAACAGAATTAAATATCTTATTAAATAAGATTGGGCGCGATAAATAAAAAACTAACAAAAATTCATATCAAACCATCAGGTGCGATATACAGCAGAATTTATCTATTTATTCATGTTGATTCTTTTGCCATTTTTTAAGTCAAGAAATACAACCGGGGGAATAACCATTTTATGCATTGAGCGACGACTAGATGCATACCTGTAAGGCCAATGAGGAACATTGAGAAAGATTGAGAGTAAAGCAGACAAGCAATGCCCTGCCGCTCAGTGGTTTGCTAAATACTCCGGCGTCAGTAGCCGCGCCTCATCCAGCTTGCCATTCGCCGTGAGTGGCATTTCAGTTAATAGATACAATTGATGTGGCACCAGATAGTCTGGTAACCGGCAAGCCAGATCGCCCAAAATTCGGCAAGGCTCCGGTGAGCATGATAGTGAGCAAGAGCACGTCGCAAAAGCCAATAACGTCTTCCCCTGCTGGCGTACCATCACCCTCACTTGTGAAAGCAAAGGACATACCTGACTAAGCTGAGATTCAATCTCATTAATATCAATCAGATAACCATTAATATGCACTTCATCTGCAATTCGGCCCAAAAAGCGGAATTCTCCCGTAGCCCATTGGCAAGCTTTATCTCCAGTGCGATAAAGACGTACTGGCTGACCATCGGGCTGCTGCCAATCAATAAAGCGGCTGGCGGTGAGTTGTGGCTGATTAAGATAACCGCGAGCCAAGCCAATACCGGTTAAACACAGCTCACCAGCAGTGCCTGTTGGGCACGGAGCGCCCTGTTCATCAAGTATCCAAGCTTGCATCTGGCTGATAGGATTACCAATATTGACTGTCTCATTTGGTTTCAAGCGGGCACAAAGTGCGGTTACCGTACATTCAGCCGGGCCATACATATTGTACAGTTCAACCCGTCCGGCCCAGCGTTCGGCCTCAGTTTGAGGGCAATCTTGCCCCCCAACTATCATCACCGACAGTTTTTGCAGATCATTAGGATTTAAGCCTGTCAGCCACGCGGTCGGTAGTAATAAATGAGTCGCTGACCTAGCCTCAGCCTGATGAATCATACTGACGTCAGCCAGCGCAGAGATTAAACACGCCCCGGCAATCAGTGGCAGCAAGGTGGCCATATTACCCGCATCAAATGCCAGCGACAGTGTGTTATAAACCCGACTCTCCGCACAAACACCAAGACGCTGCTGATGATCCAGTAAAACATTCGCCAGCGCGCGGTGCTCAATCATGACGCCCTTTGGGATGCCAGTAGAACCAGAGGTATAGACTACCATGGCCAGCTGTTCTGGGCGGCGAATGAATACCGGCGGCTGTTCGGCAGACCAAGAATGCATTGCCCGACGAAAAGAAAGGGCGGAAATATCGAAATAGCGGCAATTAGGCCAGAGCAATAATTGCTCAGCAGAGCCGCAGCCCAGAATGACCGCCAAACGAGCATCCGTCATACAGTGAGTCAGGCGAGCCAATGAAGCATGGCTATCTAAAGGAACATAGGCCGCGCCAGCTTTCCAGATTGCCAATATGGCAACCAATAGATAGGGATCAGCCGAGGTTAACACCCCAATCAAGGAGTGCGGGCCGATGCCCTGTTGATGCAGCCAACCGGCAATACGGTTGGCATCCTGATTAAGCTGAGCATAGCTGACGTATTCATCATTAATATAATGCTGAGCAGCAATATGCTCCGGTACCTGTAAGCACTGTGCTTCGATCAAATCGGTCACAGTGAGCGCTGTCAGGTTATTCATTCCAAATATCATCCATCAAGCATTATTTTTTAATACATTAAGGTCAAATAACCTGTGAGCAGAAAATAATGCCCATTACGCCGACAGTGTCGCACCACCATCCACCACGATATCTTGCATCGTGATATGGCTGGCTAAATCTGACGCCAGAAATACGACGGTATTGGTAATCTCTTGCGGTGTGGCAATTTTACCCAGAGGGATCCCTAACTTATATTGCAGCGGGAAACCGGCAATCGTCTGTTGTTGGGCATCTTCACTGTGCCACATACCGCGCTGCATCAGGGTATCGGTGGAACCGGGCGAAACCAGATTGCACCGCACCCCATACGCCGCCAACTCTAACCCGACACAGTGGCTCAAGCTGGTTAATGCGGCTTTAGATGCGCAATAAGCAGACATTTTGATACGTGGCACATGGGCCGCATTGGAGCCAAGAGTGACTACCGCACCATATCGCTGCTGTTTAAACTGCGGGATTAATTGACGTAAAAGATAGAAAGCACCGGAAACATTCACATTAAAACATTGTTGCCAATCTTCCAGACTCAGCTCCTCGGTATCAGCCATGCGCAGGATGCCGGCACCATTGACCAAGATATCGAGACGTGGAACTTCACTCAGAAGATGCTGGCACACCAATTCCACTTGCTGCGGGTGACTGATATCCAGCAGTGCAGTAGTAAATGGGTAGCCCTGCGCAGCCGAAGTAGGGTCAGCATGGAAGCTTTTATCCAGCCCCACGACGTCCGCTCCTAGCGCAAAAAACTGACAGGCAATCTGATAGCCAATCCCCTGCCCGGCCCCAGTCACCCAAACACGTTTACCGGTAAAATCCAGCTGCGCAACCAACGTGGCGGCTGGCATACTTTTAGCGGATGAAATCTGATTTGCCGCCATTATTCTGCCCCTGCCAAGGTCAAATTATCAGTCCGAGTCGCTCGCTGCTGTTCCAGCAGTTGCCACCAAGCATTCAAGCTCGGATTTTTGGCTAAATCGACAAAGCTCAGCTCAATTCCCTGCTGACGCCACTGTGTAGCCAGCGCCATGATATGCACTGAATTCAAACCATAATCGATGAGGTTTTCATCTGCATCGAACTCTTCAGCACTTTCATCAATTAGAGCCAACAACTGCTGTTTGAGCTCTTCTTTACTGAAATTAGCGGTTTGCTTATTCCCATGAGCCACAATCTCCTCGGTAAAAATAACCCGCCCACTGCGCGTTGCCACATACTTAAGCGCCATCAAATGCTCATCCAACGAGAAATCAGCAACCGCATCAGCAACCATAAATGGCTGAATATCTTGCATAAAAGCATCTGTAGCCGTTGTTAGGCACCCGATATGACCATAAATACCGCAGATGACCAACTGATCACGGCCCTTGTCAGTCATGATTTGGCGTAATGGCGAGCGGTAAAATGCACTGTATCGCCATTTGACCAGCACTTCGTCATCTTCATCTGGGGTCAGCTCTGATACCACTCGCTGTTTCGCCGGATGATTATTTAAACCCGCGCCCCACATATCATTAAGCAGCGCGCGATCTTCAGCACTTTGATGATTGGGTTGGGCGGTGTAGATAACTGGGACTCCCTGCTGTTTGCAATAATTTCGCAACGCAGCAATATTAGCGATAACCTGCTGTATCAACGGGTTATTCTCACCATAAAAGCTGACAAAATAGTCCTGCATATCGTGAATCAGTAACACTGCGCGGGCCGGGTTAAACTGCCAATTCACTTTATTGGCCGGAAATTGCCCCACGTTAGGGAGGTCATAAGCAGGAAGAACAGGGATAGCCATGATAAAATCCTTATTTGCTAAGCGTACTGAGGCGGTCTTGAATATCCTGACGTAGCCGCTTTTTATCTATCTTGCCGACTGGCGTAACAGGCAGACTGGCAACCATTTCAAAACGGTCGGGCAATTTGAAATCAGCCACTCCCATCTCACGCAGATATTTGCGTAATGTGACCGGTTTCAGACCGGCATCTGTGGTGACAATAAAAGCACAGCTTTTCTCCCCCATTATTTCATCTGGCATTGAAACCAACGCCGCGTGAATAATGCCGTCATGGGCCACCAGCAAGTTTTCAATCTCTTCCGCGGCAATCTTTTCACCACCCCGGTTAATCTGATCTTTCTCTCGCCCGACGACCCGTAAATAGCCTTCTTCGGTCATCTGTACCAAATCGCCTGAGTGGTAAAAACCTTCGTTATCAAAGGCATTGGCGTTGTGGGTTGGGCTACGGTAATAGCCACGGAAGGTATAGGGGCCACGAGTGACCAACGCGCCAACTTCACCGACAGCGACAGCTACCCCGGCGCTATCAACCACTTTGATTTCATCATCTTCACTGATAGGGCAGCCTTGAGTGGTGAACACCAGGTGGTCACTGTCATCAAAGCGGGTGTAATTCACCAACCCTTCCGCCATGCCCAGCACCTGCTGTAATTGGCAACCCAGAATCTGTGGAATACGTCGCGCCAATGACTCACTGAGCTTCGCACCGCCGACCTGCAATACCTGCAAACTGGCCAAGTCATTAGCAAAATGCTCCGCAGCCTGTAACCACAGGGCCACCGCGGGCGGAACCAAAGAAGTGAAGGTAATTTGATGACGTTTAATCAGTGGGAAGCAACTCATGGCACTTGGATCAGGCGCTAACACTACACAGCCGCCCGCATAGAAAATGCCTAAGGCTCCCGGTGAACTTAGCGGATAATTATGGGCTGCTGGTAAGGCACAGAGGTAGCGGGTGTGTTCATCGAGCTGACAGATTTCCGCACTGGCGCGCACACTGTAGTAATAGTCATTGTGAGTGCGGGGGATCAGTTTTGGCGTGCCGGTGCTGCCACCAGAAAGCTGGAAAAAAGCCACGCAGTCAGCCGCTGATGGATGAAACTCTGCGGCTTCATCATCTGATTCATCGGCATACAGCAGTGCTTCCAGCGATTGGGCATAATCGGTATTTCCCGCCACAATCACCACGTCCAGCATTGGCACTTTTTGTTGTAGCTGGGTGCAATAATTCCCCTCAGCAAACAGACTATGACCAGCATGAGCAATCAGCAGTCGCGGCTGAATCTGTTCAATATACGCATTTAATTCCAATCGGTTATGACTGAACAGGGCATTAACTGGCGCAACACCCATTTTTAATAATGCGAAATAGACCAGATAAAACTCGGCACAATTGGGCAGTTGAACCAAAGCCGTGTCGCCACACCGCAAGCCAAGCTTTGTCAGGCGAACAGCCAACCGCTGGGCGGCCTGCTCGAATTGTGCATAGCTGATATGGCGCTCACCACAAATGATTGCCGTCGCATCGGGCCGTATCTGGCATTGACGGGCTAAAATCTCGGTCATCGGCTGATCAGTCCAATAGCCTTTTTCGCGATAACGGCGGGCAAATTCATCTGGCCAGCGGGTAAATTCGATGCTCATGGCTGCTCTCCTGAAGGTCTAATCGCCAGAGCATTGAGCATGGTGCCCAATTTGGCTTCGGTTTCTGCCCATTCCAGCGCGGGCTGTGAAGCTGCAACAATGCCCGCACCGGCAAATAATCGAACCTGAGTCGGATGCACAGTGGCACAGCGGATGATAACCGCCCACTCGCCATTACCCTGCTCATCACACCAGCCGACAATCCCGCTGAATAAACCGCGATCAAAGGGCTCCAATTGGTTGATTAACTGCCGGGCTTTTTGTGTGGGTAAACCACACAAAGCGGGAGTCGGGTGCAACAAATTCGCCAGTTCCAACACCGGCATATCCGGGTTTTCCAACTCACCACTGATGGCGGAAGATAAGTGCCATAGTGCAGCAGTGTTAATCAATGAAGGTTGTGAGGGAATATTCAGAGTGCGGCAATGCGGTGCCAGCAAGCGGCGAATTTCATCGATAACCAGACGATGTTCATATTGGTCTTTCGCTGAATCCAATAGCGTCTGACTGATAGCCAAATCATCCTGCGGATCAACCTGACGTTTTGCCGACCCAGCTAATGGATTGGTATAGACGCCAGATTGATGCTTACGTACCAATAATTCAGGGCTCGCCCCAAGCAGTACCCCACCATCAGCCAAAGGCACCCGGAAGTGGTGTGCTGCGCTGTTTTGGACCAGTAAATGATTCATAACCTGATCACTATCAACCGGGCTATCAGTATCAATTTCCAGAATGCGCGAAAGCACAACTTTATGGATTGCTCCGCGCTGGCAAGCCGAAACCGCCTCAGCAACACACTGTTTAAATTGACTTTCATCCGGCAAACTGCGCACTGCACCTACAGCCACGGGGCTGCGATGTACAACTTGCGCTGCATCGACCAAAGCTTGTCGATCACAAAGCTGATAATGTTCTGGTACAAATAAACACGATGCCTGACTGGCATCAAAAGGAATTGCCCCAACAATGATAGGTTGTTGCTGCCCGGCATGACGTGCACGCTGAAATGCCTGTTTTAAGGTATTTTGCAGAGAATTATCATTACCAGCATGACCTTGTGCTGCTTGATGAATTCGCTCGAAGATACCCTGAGTTTTGATACTCTGGTGTCTTGAAGTGAATAAAAATGCTGAGGGTACGGCTGAAAACGGCGAATTAACGGGCATTTCTTCAGAGCTGCCATGTTCTTCAGAGTTGCTGTATCGCACAGAGACCTCCACTGCGATGTAAATAGTAATCTAAATAATAATTACTATCACTCCCTTTCGTGCGTGGTAAATTACGACTAAGTATTCACATTGTCAATCAATGTAAAGATATTATTATTAACCATTACTAATATGTACCTAATAGATTTCAGAGTGCAGGAAGGCAGTAAAGGGGTTATCCCGACGAGTTTGAATCAATATGTGGCTCAAACAACAGGGGCAACCAACACACCTGCAACTTGAAAAATGACGGGTACAAATAGGAAGAGAAAACGCCATTATGTCCCTTGGTATCCATCATATTCAGCACAAAAAATTCCGTTCAGTATTGACTGGCTTGGGGATTTTGAGCCTTATTTTCTGCTTATCCGGCTGTAAACCGGCTGAAGAAACAACAGGTAAGCAAGCCTCTCCATCAGACAGTGAAAACACATCTACATGGTCGCGTACCGTGGAAACGGCGAAAGGCCCGGTGACACTGACACATCAGCCAATGCGTATTGTGTCCACCAGCATTACCATCACCGGTACTTTGCTGGCGATCAATGCGCCGGTAATTGCTACTGGGGCCACCGTGCCCGACACCACAGTCGCCGATCATCAAGGTTTCTTTACCCAATGGTCAGATGTTGCACAAGCTAAAAAACTCGTTCCTATGTACCAGACAGAACCTAATGCCGAAGCTGTTGCGGGTATGAATCCAGATTTGATTATCATTTCTGCCACTGGCGGAGATTCGGCATTGAAGTTATATGAGCAATTGTCAGCAATCGCCCCCACTCTGGTGATTAATTACGATGACAAAAGCTGGCAAGAGTTGGCCATAGCACTGGGACAAGCAACCGGGCATGAAGCTGATGCCCAGCAAGTGATTGATAATTTCACTCGTCGGCTCAATGAGGTAAAGCAGAATATTACTCTGCCACCACAACCGACTTCAGCATTTGTCTATCAGGCTGCGGGCAGCACCGCCAATTTGTGGACCGAAAATTCCGCACAGGGAAAATTGTTGCAGGAGCTGGGCTTCACACTGGCAGAAGTTCCTGACGCAGTGAAGGGCAACACCAGTATGGGGCACCGCAAAGATATCATCCAACTGGGCGGAGAAAAGCTAGCCGAAGGTCTTAACGGCGAGACTATTTTGCTGTTTTCTGGTGATCAACCGGCGATAGATGCCTTGAAAAGTAATAAATTTTTAGCTCATATCCCAGCAATTGAACACAATCGAGTTTATGCTGCAGGCTATGATACATTCCGCCTGGATTATTATAGTGCGAGTAATTTGTTAGCGCGGATTGAGACGATGTTTAAGGCAAAGCCATAATCTTGGGTATGGGAGGACGAATTTGTCCTCCTTACTATTTGCAACTAGCATGAAATATTTTTATAACGATCGACATAACTCACTATACATATACCGAAGCAAAGACTTAAATACCAAAATATAAATATCACTCGACATTTATATTTATTTAGCAATTAATAAACAACGAAAAATATAACCAAGAAATATCTTATATTATGGCAATTAAATATCATCAGCCTTTATTGCTATAAATAAAAGAAAGAAAACAGGGTATAGGATCACGTCACCACCACGTTATCTCTTATAGTTATTGATTTAATTCTTCGCCGCGTATCTAATAAAACCTCACATTACCCCCCAGCCCTTTATACTGCGGCATTGCTGGCGATTACAGCCACTGCTATGGATCAGTGCTTGGCAGTTCACTGGGGTGTGATAGGCCGTCTTGCGGGATTCATCGGGTATAAATTTAATGTTTTATGTGGAACAGCTGAATGACTGCTGAAAATAAAAACGCAGCGCCTGCTGCAAGGAAGAGCTTTATCAAATATGGACTTTGGGCTGCGGGAGCTATTTTGGCTGTCTCTGCTATTGCATGGGGAATTCAACGAATTGGGTCCGCTGAACATTATATTCAGCCGCCAAGTGAACTCGTTTGGCATAATAATCTAAAAGTTGATTTACATCATCCTGACGTGCTCATCGAAAGCGAATCTCTGAGTAAATTACCCAATGACTTACTCACTATTCCCTTCTTGCGAGCCACTCTTACAGAAGATTTTGTCTTCTATTATGAGAATAATGCTGACCGCCTAGGTTTAATTGGCAGCTTGCGCAGAATTGCCTTCGAGCATGATTTAACTCTGCGTGACAATTTCCTGGAAATGCTGCTCGACCAGCCAGCCAATATAGCCCTTTGGCATGATGATCTTGGCAAGTTGAATCACTTTATGGCAGTGATCAAGCGCGGTGGTCTGACTCGCCTGCTAGAACCCTTGGCGAAGGCCGCAGCAGAAGATACACAACTGGAAATCACCGACTTTTCACAACTGAAAGTCGGCAGTGAAGCGATTCCCGTTTACCAGTGGCATTATGGGGGCAATAAACAGCTATTTTTTGCCAGCCACGGCGATAACCTTTTGCTGTTTTCCGATATCGACATGCTGTATGACCAGGATTCTCCTTCCAAGGACTCTACTCAGATAACCAGCATATTATTGAGTGGTACGAATCCGTGGCCTGAAAGTTTTGGCCTGAAAAATCGTGCAGGGGCAAGTGAGGCGGGATCAGAATCCACTAAAAATACCTCGCCTTTAGCCCACCGAATTTCGGTCAGTGCGAACTATCTAGGCTTTGGTTACCAGCGTTTTATTCCGGCATTTGCCGGTGTACGTTTCGAGATGGGGCCGCAAGGTTGGCAAAGCTATTTGGCGCTGAATGATAAACAACAAGGAGAAAATAGCAGTTTTGATCTCTCTCCGGTTTGGCAAGCCATGCCAATGGGGGCCAGCCTCTGTGTGGCGCTACCTGTATCGCAAAGTGTGCCAGAGTATTTGTTCCAACGTATTGATGCCATCGACAGCAAAAGCGCGGCAGACTTCCCATTGGCATTAAATAGGGCCAGCGGCTTATGTTGGTATGCTGACTCGCATCTGTATACACCGTTATTTGTCAGCCAGTTAGAACAAACGGCCAATGCGCAAACCGATGAAACTTTGGCAGGCATGTTTACCAAGGTGATCGGCGCCAGAGAAAAACAGCCTATTCCCGTGGAAGCTACCGCAAATCATCACGGACATCTGTGGCAACGAGAAGTCAGTTCCCGCTATGGTCAGTACCCCGCGAGTGATGCCAAAGATCAAGACAGTCTGCTGGGCAGCCAGTTCTTCCGTGTCAGTCTGGCACGACATGGTCAAATCCTGTTGTTCTCTCTGGATGACAAACTGGTGAATAAGGCGTTGCAAACGCTGGATAAAAACTTCCCCCCCATTGCAGATGTGTTGCCACAACAAGCCGTGGTGCCGGTTTACATGGCCCCCGAAGCGCTGTCTGAATTATTTAAGCAGGAAGTATTCGCCAGCCTGCCAAAGAATGTCGAACCCATATTTTATAACGCCGCACAAACTTTGTTGTTACCCAAATTAAGTGCATTAGCCGCACAACAACGTTATGCCTTAATTCTGCCTGCTGATACCGAGCTCAATGAGTCTTGGCAGTGGTTGCCACTGAAATGGCAGGAACTATGACCGTCAAACCCGCCACTTTTGGCCTGTTGTGTTTGCTTGGAATCATGCTTTTTAGCCGAAGTAGCTTGGCTGATGAGCCGGTTTCGCCACTGACTTCTGAGCAATCCAGCCTATTCCGTTCATGGTTTGTACGTATCGCTGAAGAGCAGTTGCGCCAGGGGCCAAGTGCCCGCTGGTATCAACAGGACTGTGCCGGACTGGTACGTTTTGCGGCCAATGAGTCCCTGAAAGTTCATGACAGCAAATGGCTACGGGCGAATGGTTTATCCAACCGCTACCTTCCCCCTGAATTGGATATCAGCCCACAGCAGCGCCTGTTTGCTCAACGCTGGCAGCAAGGCGGCAATAAGCAAGGCCCCTACGTGGATGCCATCAAGCTGATCCAATTTAATAGCCAACTGATCGGCCGAGAACTCAATCAGGCACAGCCGGGCGATCTATTGTTTTTTGATCAAGGCGATGATCAACATTTGATGATCTGGATGGGGCGCTATATCGCCTATCACACTGGCTCTTCGACTTCGACAGATAACGGAATGCGTGCGGTGAGCATGCAACAATTGATGAAATGGAAGGATACCCGATGGATACCCGACGAATCGAACCCCAACTTCATTGGCATTTATCGCTTAGGTTTCCTATCACGATGAAAATTCTTTCGCATATGTGCCAAAAATGGCTGCTGGGGATGGCGCTGTTCATTCCCTTCACTGTGGCTTACGCCGAAGGCGAACTTCCAGCGAGCAATTATAATGTTCCACAACAATCTTTCTTTTTGCTCTCTGATAGCAGCTTTGCCAGTGATGAAGTTGCCAAAGTACGGCTGGAAGCTCCAGGGCGTGATTTTCGTCGCTTTGACGCCGAGCAATATGGCGGCGCTGATATCCGCTTATATCGTATTGATAAGCCGATGGAGTTTTTGAAAAAACAGAAAAACCTTCATCGCATTATGATCGAAAGCCAATATAAGGGAGAAGGCTTATCCAACACACTCTCTTATCTTTGGGATAACTGGTACGGCAAATCGCGCCGTGTCATGCAGCGCGCTTTTTCTTTTGATACCCGGCAAGAAGTTACGGACGCGCTACCAGAGCTGAAAATGGGCAATGTGCTGAATGCACAGCCTAAATTTACTGTACAGCCACAGTTCGCTCCGCTGAAAAATCTGCCATTAATCAGCCAATTCCGTTACCCCATTTGGGAAGCGAAACCTATCCAGCCCCCTGAGCACACTAACGTACAGGGCTCATCCAGCAATTTTGTGGAGCCGATACCGGGCAATGTCTACATTCCGTTAGGCACCTTAAAACCGGGGCTGTATTTAGTCGAGGCGCTGATAGGTCAGCATCGGGCCACCACCGTGGTGTTTGTCTCCAATACTGTCGCCATGAATAAAATTTCGGGCAACGAACTGCTGGTGTGGACGGTGGGCCGCAATGACGGGCAGGCCGTCGCAGGGACGCGAATTCTGTGGAGTGATGGACTAGGTGTGATGAGCAGCGGCCAGACGGATAAAAATGGCTTGCTGAGTTTACGTCATATCTCACCCGAACGTTCGTATGTGATGGGGGAAGATAGTGAAGGTGGAGTGTTTGTCTCTGAAAACTTCTATTACGACAGTGAGATTTATGACACCAAACTGTATGCCTTTACCGATCGCCCACTCTACCGCCCGGGTGATTGGGTTGAGGTTAAACTCGTTGGGCGCGAATTCAAAAATGCACTGGATTCCGTCGCACTGAAATCAGGTTCGCTGAGCTTAACCGTTTTGGATGCCAATGGAGCGACATTGCAAACCTTGAATTTACCTATTGATGGTCAATCCGGGGCACAAGGACGTTTTCAACTGCCAGAGAATGCGGTGGCAGGTGGCTACGAGTTACGGTCAATCTACAACGGTCAGGTTTACAGCAGCTCATTCCGTGTCGCCAGCTATATCAAGCCACATTTCGAAATTTCACTGGTCACAGCCAAATCGGATTTTCGTACCAATGAACCGGTGAATGGCGAACTTGTTTTGCTCTACCCTGATGGCAGGCCAGTGGCGAATGCAGATCTGGAGTTGAGCTTGTATAGTCAGCAACTTTCGATGGTTGGTAACGATCTGCAATATCAGGGGAAATTCCCTGTTGAGATGAAAACGGCGCAATTGACTACCGACAGTAAAGGTCATGCCAAATTGGATCTGCCCGCAGCGGATAAACCGAGTCGCTATCTGCTGACTATTTTTGCCAGCGATGGGGCGGCTTATCGGGTCAAAACCACACGGGAAATTCTGATTGAACGCGGCGTTTCGCGCTACACCCTGAGCACACCAAAGCGCTTTAGTCGCGTCAATGAAAAGGTGTCATTCAGCTATGCCAATCAACTCTCGGGAGGCGACCATCCGGCGATTTTTGAGTGGATGCGTCTGGAAGACCGCAAAGTTGAAAGCGCCCAGTTACAGGTCGAAAACCGCCCGTTTGTCATTACATTCCAGCAACCCGGCACCTACACCGTCACCTTGAAAAGTGAACAAGGCATGATCTTGGGGGCCATCAGCCACTTTGTCAGCGGTCCAGGTGGAAAAGCAGTGCCAGGTAGTGTCGAAATCGTGATGGACAAGTCGCAATATCAGTTAGGCGAAGTGGCTCAGGCGCTGATCACCTTCCCGGAGCCGGTGGAGCAAGCTTTGCTCACACTGGAGCGCGACAAAGTAGAGAATATTGCATTACTCTCAACTGGCGCAGAGTGGATTAAAGCGCAGCGCTTAAGCGATACCCAATATTTAGCGCAAATCGCGGTGCGGGATAGCTTTGCGCCGAATATGACCTTCTCCGTGCTGTACAGCAAAGGCGGGCAATATAGTTTCCAAAACGCCGGGATCAAGGTGGAGATACCGCGTATCGATATCGCGGTTAAAACAGACAAAAATATTTATCGCCCCGGCGATAGCGTAAACGTCACCTTAGATACTCAGTTTGCCGGCAAGCCTCTGTCGGCTCATCTCACCGTCAGTGTCGTCGATGAGATGATTTATGCCTTGCAGCCAGAGATAGCGCCCACTATCGACCAATTCTTCTATCACCCACGACGCAACAATGTGCGTACCAGTACCAGCCTGTCATTTATTGCTTACGACTTGGCGCTACCCGGCGTGCCACGAGCGCCCGGTGCGGCAAATCGCAGCGATCGCAGTGTCAAAGTGCTTGAACGTCCACGGCGTGAAGATGTTGATACTGCGGCATGGCAACCGGATATTGTCACTGATGCCAATGGTAAAGCGACATTCAGCTTCCGTATGCCAGACTCTTTGACTCGCTGGCGCATTACAGTGCGGGCGCAGAATGCACAGGGGCAAGTGGGTCAGAAGCAGCATTTTGTCCGGTCGGAAAAACCACTTTATCTGAAATGGAGTGGCGCGACGCAGTTCCGTAAAGGCGACCATCCACTGCCGGGCGTGTTTATCTTCAATCAGAACCAACAAGCAGAACAGGTAGAGCTGCGTACCCAATATGGCGATAGCAGCATGAGCCAGACGGTATCACTGCATGAAGGGGTGAACTACATATCTCAGCCGGTCGCTGCGATGCAATCTGGCCGCTGGACATCCGAAGTGGTGAAAAACGGCGAGGTACAAGATAGCCTGAGTGTTGACCTGAATGTGCTCGACAGCAATTGGCCAGTGCCGCAACAGCAGGATATTCGACTGCAGGCGGGGAGCAATAAACTCAATCTGCCAGCCAATGCTGATGACATCCGTCTGCGCCTCAATGGTGATGCGCAATCCATGTTCCGTAACAGTCTGGATGACCTACTCAATGAGCCTTTCGGCGGAGTGATTAATACCGCCAGCCGTTTGTTGCCTCTCAGCTTGGCTTACAACATGTTGGCCAAAGAAGATGCGCAGCGGGGGAATGTTTTACGACAAATCATGCAGAACAACCGCCAGCGGTTAGTACAGATGGCCGGGCCGGGAGCCACTTTCACTTGGTGGGGTGAGGACGGTGATGGCGATGCCTTCTTGACCGCCTATGCCTACTATGCCGATTGGTATGCCAGCCAAGCATTGGGCATGACATTACCAGCAGAACACTGGCAGCGAATCTTGGAGCTGTATGCGAAACAGGCTGAAGAGATGCCACTGCTCCATCGCGCTCTGCTACTGACATTCGCCCATGATATGCATCTGCCAGTCAGCAGCTTGCTACAAGGATTGGCGGATTCGTTCCCTCACGCGCAAGCCGAATCAGGGACATCACTGTCCGAAACCGATAGCTTGGTGATGACCGCGCCTAATTCCAAATTAGGCCTAGCCGTAGCGCAGGCACTGACCTATTCGTTATTACAACAGATGCCCGGTTACACACTGTCAGAGCAAGAGTTGCAAGCATTGCGTCAAAGCCAAGAGTTTATCTCGTTCAGTGAACATCCGTTTGCTTATGCCGCAATATGGCGGACTCGCAGTGCCGATGCCCCGCAAGTGGCCTGGTTATTGCGGCAACTGATGCCAGCACAGCAAGGGCCGGAGCGGGCATTGGCCTTGACGTGGATCTATAACTCACTCGGTACCACCGTACCACCGGTTCATTTTAATCCGGGTGAAGGCTGGCGGCTGCAACAGGCCGCGACGGGGGAACGTTACTGGCACTGGCAAGGGCAAGGGCAAGGCACGTTAGCGGCGGTTGAGTTACCCGCTGATCAGGCTGAGCCGCTTGAGGCCTCGCTGAGCTTTAACTTGCCACTGACTGCTGCCGCCAATAACCATAAACAGCCGTTAAAGGTGGAGATCCAGCATCGCTTATTGCAATTGATCCCTGGAGATAAGGCCTTTGAGTTTACGGTGAAACCAGTCGCTGCAGGAGAGGCACTTTCCAGCGATGCGCTGTATCTTGATGAGGTGACGTTAGTGAATAAGTCTGCGACACCTCAGCGCTACATGCTATTAGAAGTGCCTTTGCCTCCGGGGGCAGATATCGAACGTACCACTTGGGGTATACAAGTGGCGGGCCTGAGTGACAAGGGCGCAGTACCGATTGAGAAAGCGCACAATGAAATGGGTCAGCTCTCTTATGTGGTACCGGTTGATGAATTGATAGATTCCAAGGTTTATCAGCATTTGGTGCGCTTCTCACAGAAAGGGCAATTTGTGCTGCCACCCATCCGTTATTCGCGCATGTATGCGCCACAAGACGCAGCAACAGAAAGTGGCAGCGCCTTAAATACTCTGGTGGTGAAGTAAATGTTCCGTTGGTGGTGGCTGTTGTTGTTGATACCCGTGACGGTCTTTGGCGCAGAGTCGAGATTACAGTTGGCCCTGCGCGATGGTCAGCAAGATACTCTGCTGACCTTAAGCCAGAACCGGCAGCTTTCACAGCAACCGCTACCGGCTGAACTGACCACGCCATTGGGGAGCATCTGGAAGCTATTTGTTTATGCGTATCTGGTGGATACTCAGCAGCAAGAAGCTGAGTATCAGTGTAATGGGAGCCAGCCACAGGAAGAAGTTTACTGCTGTAAAGTGGGTCAGACCATCACCCGCGATCGGGCTTTGGTGCAATCCTGCGGGCTTTATTTCAGCCCCCAACGCCTGCATTTGGAGCCACAGCAGTGGTCCAACTATTGGCAACAGCAGCAAAGCCCTGAGTGGTTACGGGACTTAACACAGCTACAGCCGAGCACCCAAGTTCCAGTCACTCAGTTGCTGACGGTATTAGCCTCACTGCCCGCACAGCAGCAGGCACGTAATGTGTTGCTCGATGTACTACTGGCTGCTGATGGCAACTTGGTTGGTGCGCTCGGCAGCCGGCTGCGAATCAAAACCTGGAGCTGGCTGGATCACCAAGACCCCACTCAGCGTCAGGGTGGGTTTGCTGGCTGGTTGAACGATGGCACCCCGGTTTGGGCGGGCGGAGCTGGCACCAGTAAAACCATCCTGCAAAATTATGCAGACATATTGAATTCAGTGTTACCGCAGGCCTCTCCTACAGACCGCAAAGTCTGCGTGGTCGTGAAGCTGTTTGACCGTTATCCCATCGCCAGTCTGCGCCGCTACAGCGAGCAATCCCCGGTCTCGATGGGTGTTTTACAAGGAAAGTATGATGTTGAGTTTCGCAACGGCAACCACTTGGCCATTGAGAGCCGCGGTGAACTTTTCCTACAAAAAAATGGCGATGATTTCATCCTGACTGCGCGCCTGGATCGCGAAGAGTATGTGGCGCGAGTGCTGCAACGAGAAGCCGCAGCGCAGCCCACCGAGGCAGCAAAAGCGTTGGCGATAGCGATCCGCAGTTATCTATTACAAAATGCCAGCCGCTCTGGTGATTGCTTGCTAATGACCGACAGTAGCGCCAGCCAGCGAGTGGCTCCAACCCCCGCCTCACCGGCAACATTAGCCATCGCGGCCTGGACTGCCGATCTGGTGCTGGCGGGTTCTCCGGTCAATTATCATCTCAATCAAGCGGGCAATAACCGCTTGTCTTGGCAATTAGCCGTCTCTCAGGCCCAACAGGGACTGCGCTATGACGCCATCCTCGCACAGGCTTTTCCAAGGGCTAATTTGGGGCGTTGGGATAAGCCGGAAATATTGTGCCAGCCGCTGAAAGAGGCTGAAGTCTGGTTAGCTGCACAGCAGCGGCGTTGGCGCGAGAAACTGTACAGTGAGCCGGGCTATACACCGCTACAGCAGTTTACAGTCTGCCGTTTACTCTCAGGCAAACCCCATGTTGATCGTATGTATGGCCGTATCTATGTACGGGATCTTTACTCATTGCAAGATCGATTAGATCTAGCCCATGAATACTTACACTTGGCTTTTGCGGCTCATCCTAATGGTCAGGATGAAGCCTTTGTTGAGCAACTTGCCCGTCACCTTTTATTGGAATAAGACGATAGCGCTAGGATCGTCATCAAAGGACTCTATGTTTTTCAGGATTACACTATGATTACTCGCTTGCTATACAGGATGTGTTCGCTAGTGTTGCTGATGCCCGCTATATCGGCGATGGCAGCGCAAAATGTGGTGATTGATACGCCGGTCGCCGGGTGGCATGACACTTCAGGTGAAGGGGCCAATTTTACCCAGCAGGTTAACTATCCGGCCGCGTCAGTGAATACGCCCGCCAACCAGTCGGCACAAGCGCTGATCAGTGGTCAGATAAAAGGTTTTCAAAAGCCCAAGGATGAAGCCAGACAAGAGCCGGGTAGGCTGATTGTTAATGGCGTCAGTATGCCGCTGAAAATTGAAGACGAGGGAGATTTTAAACGGCCTTATATCTTCTCCCAAGGCAGTAACAGTGTTGAAGTTCGTAGCCCTGATCGCAGCGCGGTACATCGTACCCAGTTTTATGCCAAAAGAGGCAGCGGCGCTATCCCTGCGCGCCTACGGATTGTGCTGTCATGGGATACCGATAACACCGATCTCGACCTGCATGTGGTCACTCCCGATGGTCAGCATGCTTGGTATGGTGGCCGACAGTTGCAAAATGGTGGAGCGCTGGATATGGATGTCACCACCGGTTTTGGCCCGGAGATTTTCTCTTCACCAGCACCGGATAGTGGGCAATATCTGGTGTACGTAAACTATTATGGTGGCCGTGGTAGCGACATTCTGACCACGGCGCAAATCACTATCGTGACCGAGGAAGGGACCAGCAATGAGAAGCAGGAGATGGTGATTGTACCGATGCGTAACCCCGGCGAACTGACGTTGGTAAAACAGTTTAGTTATTCAAACCGCGGGTAAAGTTCGGTGCGATACCGACACTCGGGGAGTGAACCTTCCCCGAGTCTATTTCGCCGCAATATTATGCAGCGGGTGGTTAACTTAGTCAGCTAACATAGCGCCCAGACCGCTACCCTGTAAGCTAGTCCGCGACGACCTCATCCGCACTATTGTCTTCCCCCTCGCCCCCCATAGTCGCCCTACGTAATGTACCGCCACAGACGGCGATTATGCCGCCCAATGCCGCTGCCGCCGCACCAAAAGTCAGAGCGCTGAGCGCCGGCGCCATGACTTTCGCTAGCACACCTAGCCCCAAGGCACCGAATGATTCACCGGCAACAAACTGCACATTCCACAAGCTATTTACCCGCCCCAGTAGAGCATCCGGCGTATGGGTTTGTACCAAGGTATATTGCAGTAATCCGCTAATCGAACCCAGATAGCCGTACAGCAATAAACCGGGCAGCGCCAGATAGAAATTATGGGTTAATCCTAAGGTGCCGATAGCTAAAAAGGCGGCAATCGAGCTGTACATCAATACCACTCCGGGGCGTCGAACCTGATTCACCCAGCCACTGGTGAAAGCCCCAATCGTCGCGCCGAGTGGCACGACGGAATACATCAAACCAATCTGTGAAGCCCCAACATGATAGGTATTTTCCGCCAGTGCCGGGAACAGAATTCGAATCGCCCCAATCATACTGACCAACGTCCCCAGCAACACCACGGAACCCACCACTTTATGGCTAAAAACGAACGAAATCCCGGTGGCTAATGCCCGTAGCGGGTGCTCATGCTGGTGAGTTGCCGGTTTCATTGCAGGCAGTCTCAATAGCGGCAACAAGGTTAACATCGTCCCCACGGCGGCAATGCCATAGTTCCAACCCACTCCGCCATACACAATAACCAAGCCACCAATCGCTGGAGAGATAACCGAGCCAAAGCGCACGGTTAACATGCTTAATCCCCCTGCGGCGGCCAGATTCTCGCGTCCGACCAATGACGGTGTAGCCGCCATCAGCGCCGTCATGCCCAATGCACCAAAGAACCCATCCCAGGCGGCTAATACATACAGTACCCACAGCGAAGGGGTAGCGGAAAACGCATTGAAACTTAAGCCAATAAAACCTAAACCACAGGTAAAGCGCGCGAATAAAATCAGCTTACGTCGGTCAAGCCGGTCTGCCAGCACTCCTCCCAGCAGCAGGCCAATAAACATCCCTATGCCATCTAAAGTCACTGCCAGCCCGACCTGCAAGGTAGATCCGGTCATCATTTGTATCTGTACCGGCACCGCAACCGTCAGCATCCCCAGCCCTAATATCGAAATAAAGCGGGCAAAAAATACGGCACGAAAGTTAGCGTTAGTCTTTAACAGGCTGAAATCTAAAAGAATTGGCGATTTTGCCATGATTGTTTAATCCGTTAATGCTGGTAAGAATTACCTGCCATGGTTATGAAAAATAGAAAGTTGAAAATGTTCCTGCCAGAAATAGGGTAAGTCAGCTGATTTTGCCGATGCATTCCCATAATAAGTCGTGTTAACATACATCAAACAAATAATAATGATAATCAAAACGATAACAATAATCATTTGTTAAAGAAGAGTTACAATGTCAGCCACTGATTCCCCAAATCCATCTTCATTGAAATCGCTGAAACCCGCCCCGCCCCGCCGTGGGTTTTTACTGTTGTTACTCAGCATTGTTGTCTTGCTACTGGTGATGGCCGCCAGCCTGATGCTCGGTGCCAAAGCCATCCCTTTTTCGGTGGTCTGGCAGAGTTTGTTGGGGGAGCACAACAGCGCCGACAGTATTTTAATTTTAGAATCACGTCTGCCTCGCACGCTAATTGGGGTGCTTGCCGGTGCCGCGTTGGGGCTATCGGGTGCAGTGATTCAAGCACTGACCCGCAACCCGCTGGCTGATCCTGGAATTCTGGGCGTTAATGCTGGAGCCAGCTTTGCCGTAGTGATAGGGATTACGGTGTTCGGCGTTCAGGCCATTCATGGCTATATGATCTCGGCGTTTATCGGTGCCATGGTCACCACGTTGGTGGTGTATTGGGTGGGTACCCTGGGAGGTGGGCGAGTGAATCCCCTGCGCCTCACACTTTCTGGCGTGGCTATCGCCGCGGTGTTACTGGGGATTACCACCGGCATCTCACTGACTCATCCGCAGGTCTACGACAAGGTGCGCTTCTGGCAAGCCGGTTCTCTGGATATTCGCAATATGTCGGTGGTGATGGCGGTAGCACCAGCAATTGCTATCGGCTGCGTGATAGCCTTGCTGCTGGCTCGCCCACTCAATGCCATGCATATGGGGGAAGATTTGGCCGCCGCCATTGGCGCGCGCATTGCACAAACCCAATTTTGGGCGGTAGTCACCGTGACCTTACTCTGTGGCGCTGCTACCGCCGCCGTCGGCCCTATCGCCTTTGTTGGCCTGATGGTACCGCATATTGCTCGCTGGATTGTCGGGCCGAATCAATGTTGGATTCTACCTTTCACACTGGTAATGACGCCTATTCTGTTATTAGTCTCTGATATTGTGGGCCGTTTTTTGGTTCCCGGGGAATTACGGGTTTCCGTCGTCACCGCGTTTATTGGCGCACCTTTGTTGATCTGGCTGGTTCGAAGTAACCAAAGGATGACCGCACTATGAAACCAGCCACTTCACTTTGGCTATTCGGCCGCCCTGATGGCCCGATAAATCTGCGCATCCAGCCTCGTAATCTGATAGTGAGCAGTTTGCTGCTTCTGGCCTGCTTATTGGGTGCCTTACTGGCACTGATGATCGGTACTTTATCGTTATCTCCTCAACAGGTACTTGATGCTCTACTCGGCCACACCAGTGGCGCGGCGAATATTATTGTCAACCAATGGCGACTGCCCCGAGCGGTAATGGCGCTAATTTTCGGCGCGGCTCTGGGTATCAGTGGCGCAATATTTCAATCATTAGTGCGTAACCCTTTAGGCAGCCCCGATATCATCGGCTTTAATGCGGGAGCCTATACCGGTGCGCTGGTGGCAATCACCTTGTTTAACGGCAACTATTTTGAGATTGCCAGTAGCGCCCTTGGCGGCGGTTTGCTGTCTGCAATTGCGGTCTATTTGTTAGCTTATCGCCAAGGGATTCAAGGTTTTCGGCTGATTATTGTGGGTATTGCCATTGGCGCGATGCTGACGGCATTCAATACCTGGCTGACCATCACCGCATCATTGGAGGCCGCCATGACAGCCGCCGCTTGGGGTGCCGGTTCGCTGAATGGGCTGACGTGGGCCAAAGGCCTGCCATCGGTAATATTTATCTTGATAGCCACCTTGGCTGCCATGTTGCTAAGTCGGCGTATGCCATTGCTGGAAATGGGCGATGATGCTGCCGGTGCCTTAGGTGTTCCGGTTGAGAAAACACGTCTGGGCTTGATGGCTATTGGGGTAATTTTGATGGCAGCAGTCACGGCGGCGGCCGGACCAATTTCCTTTATCGCCTTAGCGGCACCACAGATTGCCAAGCGCCTGGCGGGCACCTCCTCCGTCACCTTAACCACTTCGGCGCTGATGGGGGCATTCTTATTAATTGCTGCTGATTTATGCTCCCAACATCTGTTCGCACCGAATCAGTTGCCGGTGGGCGTGGTCACCATCAGCATCGGCGGCCTGTATCTTATTTGGCTTTTAATCCGGGAGTCCGGACGTTCATGAGTATTGTTAACCCAGCCACCACACCGGCTGCTCGCTTGCAAGCCGAAGCACTGACATTGGGCTATGACGGCAAAATCATCAGTGAGAACTTGAGTGTCGCCATCCCTGATGGGGAGTTTACTGTCATCGTCGGCCCTAACGCCTGTGGGAAGTCAACACTGCTGCGCGCCTTGAGCCGGTTGCTAAAACCGCAGGCGGGTCAGGTGATATTAGATGGCAAGAATATAGCCAGCGTTGATACCCGGCAGGTAGCACGCCATTTAGGGTTATTGCCACAAAGTTCGCAAGCACCGGATGGTATTAGCGTGTTGGATTTAGTGGCGCGCGGCCGCTATCCGCATCAGAAATTATTACAGCAGTGGACACAAGCCGATAGACTGGCCGTGAGTAATGCCATGCAAGCCACCGGAGTCAGTGAGTTAGCGGACAGGCCGGTGGATGCACTATCTGGCGGGCAACGCCAGCGCGTCTGGATAGCCATGGTGCTGGCGCAGCAAACGCCATTATTGCTGTTAGATGAGCCAACCACTTATCTGGATATAGCTCATCAGATTGATTTACTTGAGCTATTTAGTGATCTCAATCAGCAGCACAATCATACGCTGGTTGCTGTTCTACATGATCTTAACCATGCCTGCCGCTACGCCACCCATATTATCGCCATGCGCGACGGACAGATTGTGACCCAAGGCAAGCCGCGAGAGGTGATCACCGCCGATCTAGTGGAACAGGTATTTGGTATGCCGTGTTTGATCATCGATGATCCGGTTTCCCATACGCCGCTGGTGATACCCAAGGGGCGGTTTTAGGTTTTGGTTGATCGAGTGTTGGAGTGCTGGAGTGCTGGAGTGCTGGAGTGCTGGAGTAATTTTCGGTTGATAATCGTTCAGTGATCAACTTATCTCTGTCACCTCAACCGAGCAGGAGGGCTAGCCGGCCCTCCTGCACCTGCGGCTTGCGCGAAATATTGCCCTACGGGTAAACCTCCTGCGTCTTTCGGGCTGACGAGCCAGCGCGATTTGCATCCATGCTCAAGCGCGCTTTTCGCGGGCGTCCATGCCCGCTCACTCTACCCTCTATCCTCGTCGGCAATATTCCTGATTGCGCTCAACGTCAAAAGAGAAATTCAACATCAGAACCATAGATTTTAGGTTTTGAGGTTTTGAGGTTTTGAGGTTAAAAGCATATTTGAGTTGCTGAGCGAAGAGCGCGTAGGCGCGGGTGTGTGCGCCCACACACCCTGCATCATAGATGCCAATAATCCCGCTATGACAACGACTTAATCTCCCTAAATATCTGCTGCAAAATCGGCCCTAAAACTTTTAATGTCTCTGGTGACATCATCGTAATATGTGAGCAATCCAAATTGTAAGTCCGCAGCTGCTTCACATAAGGCCGCCAAATTTCTTCGGGGGTTTCTCCGGCAGGTAAGGTTTGAGTCGCGACAAACAGTGTGGTTTCACCGTCATAAACGGGTGTTTTAGCGCCCGATAACAACCCAACAGCATCGTCATAGTTAGCCTGGATTTGTGCAAACATCTCGCGCTTCTCTTCCAGCTCATCCCCGGCCGCCGCCATAAATAAAGCCCGCTCACGTTCAACTTCGTCCAGTGCCTCGGCCTCAATCGGGGCGTTCCAGTCCTGCGTTTCCGGTGGATAGGTATCCAATAACCCCAAGAAAGCCACTTCTTCACCCTGCGCTTGCAATTTTACCGCCATGGCCTGTGCCACGGTGCCGCCCAGTGAATAACCCATAAGATGGTAAGGCCCTTGCGGCTGTACCTGGCGTAACGTTGCCAGATGATGATCACACAGGCTATCCATATCCTGACAGGTAGCAATTGCCCCATGTGGGCGCGGTGATTGAATCCCCAACACTGGCCAGCTACCCGGTAAATAACGAGGCAATAAACTGAACTGCCAGGCAAAACCTGAGGCCGGATGAAGACAAAATAGCGGATTCCCCTTGCCACTACGTAAGGGAAGTATTTCGCTGAAACCCGCTTTAACCGCAGGTTGTTCGGATGGCGGTAAGCTCAATGCTGCCGCCAATGTTGCTACTGTCGAAGCCACCATCACCTGCCCTACTGCGACGGGCTGTTGCAGCTCACGGCGCAAATCAGCCGCTAGTCTCATTGCCAGCAAAGAGTGCCCGCCCAGTGCAAAGAAATCATCATCGGCACTGACTGACTCTACTCCCAGCAAATTGGCAAATAACCCGGCAATCAAGCTTTCCAACCCCACTTGTGGCGCGCGTCCTCCACTGCCCGCCTGATTAACTGGGGCGGGTAATGCCTTGTGATCCAGCTTGCCATTAGCACTCAGCGGGAAAGCATTCAGGCTGATGACGACGACCGGCACCATATGTGCGGGTAAGCGCTCACTGAGCTGGTTACGCAAGGTTTCCATATCCATGTCTTCTGCCCCAGCCACCGGCACAATGTAGCCCACTAACTGGCGAGTATCAGCACCCGCTAAAGCTCCCTCTTCTCCGACCAAAGTGCGGGCATGCACCACCGCTTGTTGAACGTGCGGCGACTCCAACAGTGCAGACTCAATTTCACCTAATTCAATACGTTGGCCACGAATTTTCAATTGATCGTCGCTGCGCCCCAGATACTCGACCGTGCCATCCGGCAACCAGCGAGCAATATCACCGGTACGATACATGCGCTGCCCGCGATCATAAGGATCGGCGACAAAACGACTGGCCGTCAGATCTGGGCGAGCATAGTAGCCGTGCGCCAGTTGCACGCCACACAGGTAGAGATCGCCCGCTATGCCGACAGGAACTTGGCGCAGCATGCCATCAAGAATCCGCAGTTGAGTATTCCAGACCGGTTTGCCGATCGGCACGCTATTGCCGGTCACCCGCGCTAATGCATCGCCATACGCAGGCTGATAAGTGACATCGACCGCCGCTTCGGTGGGGCCATATAAGTTATGTAATGGCGCAGTGAAAATATGCTGGTATAGCTGCGAAAGCTCGCGTGATAATGCCTCGCCGCTACAGAATACCCGTCGCAGGCTATGGCAAGGTTGGTGCTGCTCATGCATTGCACTGACAAAAGCTGCCAGCATTGACGGCACAAAGTGCGCCGTCGTGACGCCATAATCCTCAATAATGGCGCGTAATGCATCTGGGTCACGATGTGCTTCTGGCGGAGCCATCACTAATCTGGCTCCAGTTATCATTGGCCAGAAAAACTCCCACACCGAGACATCGAAACTGCACGGTGTCTTTTGCAACACCACGTCATCACTGCCCAGCGGATATTCATTTTGCATCCATAACAGGCGGTTAACGATAGCCGCGTGTGAAACCACAACCCCTTTTGGCCGCCCGGTAGAACCCGAGGTATAGATCAGATAAGCCGGATGATCCGGAGTGATCACCACTGCGGGTAATTGGGCCATTTGATCCGATGATGGCAATTGATCCAGCAACAATAGGGGGGCCTGAGCGGTAAAACGCTCAGCCAACGAATTGATTGTGATAATCAACCGCGGTTTGGCATCACTTATCATATAAGCCAAACGATCGTCAGGATAACCGGTATCCAGCGGTAAATAGGCGGCACCGGCCGCCAGAATAGCCATCAGAGCCAAACTCAGGTTAACTGAGCGCGGCAATGCAACTGCCACCCGATCACCGGGTTGCACCCCCTGCAGCCGCAGGCAGGTTGCCAGTGCGCTAACTCGCTGATTTACCTGCTGGTAAGTCAGGGTTTCGTTAACATCAAGCAAGGCGATAGCCTGTGGTGTCAGTTGTGACTGCTGGTTCATCAAATCACATAACGTGAGCGCCGGTAGAGCAACGGCAGTGTCATTGACTGATGCTAACAAGGCTTTCTCACCGGGCGTCAGTAAATCCAGTGCAGATAACGGCAACTCTGGCTGCCAGACCAGATATTCGAGCAACATCACCAGCCGCTGGGCTAAGCGCTGCGGATCAGTGACTGCATCACGGTATTCAAGTTGCAGATGTAACTTCTCACCCGGCAACACTAATAAGGTCAGTGGATAATGGGTATAGCCACGATTATTCAGTGCATCACAGCGCAGGCCGTGGAAAGATTGCTGATGCAATTGGTTGTTTTCGGGGTAGTTCTCGACCACCAGTAAGGTATCAAATAAAGTATTTGTCCCCGCCAGGCGCTGGATCTCGCCCAAACCAAGGCCATCGTGCTCCAGTAACTGGATCTGCTGTTGCTGTAAGGCCGCCAACTGCGCTAACAGTGGCAACTGCGGCTGTAATTTCACTCGCACTGGAATGGTATTACTGAACAGCCCAACATGCTGTTCAATACCGTCGATGTCACTGAAACGCCCAGAAACCGGCGAGCCGAATACCACATCATCACGACCACTTAGCACCCCTAATAAGGTGGCCCAGACACCTTGCAATAAGGTGTTGAGCGTGATGCCCTCGCGCCGTTGCAGGGTGGTGAGAGCAGCTTCCAGTTCACTGTCCAGCTCAATAACCCATTCGTGTACCGGGCCAGCGGCGTTAGCTTCGGGATAGAGAATTGTTGGTGTGACGCCACGGATAGCGTGCTGCCAAACCTGCCTATCGGGTTGCAAGTCGCGCGCCGTCATGCGGCGAATCAAGTCACCATAACTGACGCTAAGAGGCGGTAATACCTGGTCGTTACCATACAGATGCAGTAAATCATGTAGCAGGATCGCCGAGGACCAGCCATCACCCACCAGATGATGAGCAATGATCACCAAGGAGTGGCGCTCGGCACTGTAGCGGATTAAGGTGGCGATCAGTAAAGGTTGTAAGGTTCCCGCGGTGTCACTCACCAGATCCCGCGCCAGCCCTTCGCGCTCAATTTGCTGCGTTTTAGCTCTCTGTTCATCAGCGGTCAGTGCGCTGAGATCATATTGCTGCAACGGCCAGCGGCGCGCCTCATTCTGGATCTGCGGCAAGATCTGTAGCGGCTCATGGTGCAGCTCACTGTCAAAAATCGCCCCCAGTTGCGGATAGCGTTGCAGCAAACTTTCCAATGCATCGCGCAAGCGCTCGATATCTAGCTCACCTTGAAGATCAAATCGGCTGATAGCGTTGTAATTATTAGCTTCTTGCCCTAGCTGAGCATGGAACAGCAACCCTTGTTGCAACGGCAATACCGGTAAAATATCCACTATTGGGCCATATTTTTCACTAGCCGCCTGCCATAGCGCTTCAGGTAAAGCCGCTGCCGATGGGGTTGATATTTCAGCCGTTATTATTCCGGCTGATGTTACTCCAGATAATGGCTGTAACGCCGGTGCCATCCGGGCAGGGGTGCGCAGAGCAAAAATCTCGCGTGGCGCTAACCGGAAACCCGCGCGGCGCAAGCTGCTACCCAGTGCCATGGCTGAAATACTGTCACCGCCGAGTTGGAAAAAGTCATCTTCCGCACCGATGCTGTCGACACGCAGCAAACTGGCAATAGCTTCGCATAACAGTGTTTCTTGTGGGGTTTGCGGCTGACGGCCACCAGCTTGGTGCCGGTGTTGTGGAGCAGGTAGCGCCTGACGATCAATCTTGCCATTCACTGTCAGGGGCATTTCATCCAATACGATCAGGATGGCGGGCACCATATAATCCGGCAAGGTCACGGCCAGTTGACTCATCAAGCGGGTGTTGAGGTCGTCACTGGCGCGCAGCTGTGCATCTGGTACAGCACAGTAACCAATCAACCGGTGCGTCGTGCCAATAGCTTCAGCGATAACCACGGCGCTGCTGACTTCTGCCAAGGCCACCAGCGCATTTTCTATCTCGCCCAGTTCAACGCGGAAACCACGCACTTTAATTTGGTGGTCAATGCGACCAACAAAATCCAACTGCCCGTGCGCAGTCCAGCGCATCAAATCACCGCTACGATACATCACTTCGCCGTGACGGAATGGGTTCGCCACAAAACGCGCCGCCGTTAAATCAGGCCGATTTAAATAGCCGCGAGCCAAGCCAGGCCCGGCAATATATAGCTCACCGACGACACCAACCGGTACTTTGGCAAGTTGACTGTCGAGCAAATAGACTTCGGTGTTTGCCACTGGGCGGCCAATAACCGGTTGCTCCGATACTTTAGTGTTAGCGCCAAGGGTATCAATGGTGTATTCCGACGGGCCGTAGAAGTTGACGACATTCAGCTCAGGATGCTGTTTCAGCAGATGCCATAACCGTGGCGTCGCCGCCTCGCCGCCAATCATAATGAATGCTGGTCGATGACGCCCTTGCTCCAACAAACCACTGTCGATCATTTGCGTGAAGAATGACGGAGTAATATCCATAGTGTCGATCGGCACTTGATCCATCATCTGCACCAAGGCGTAGGCATCACGGCGCATCTCTTCATCAAAGATGACCATTTCGCAGCCCATCATCATCCAGAACAGCGGTTCCCAAGAGGAATCAAAGGAAAATGACGCGGTATGTCCAGCACGCATCCGCCGCGAGTTATGCTGCTTAAATTCCGCCATGGCCGGGCCATACAGATGAGTACGATGCGCCACGAGCAAGTTGACTAACCCACCGTGAGTGCTCATTACCCCTTTTGGTCGCCCGGTAGAGCCGGAGGTGTAAATCATGTAAGCCAGATGATCACTCTGCATTGGCTGCCGGCGTTCTGGATCACTGATGGATTGAGTTGGGAAAGCGGCGCATTCACGCCGGAAAGTATCATCATCCAGACAGACTAGCGGCATCCCACTCGTGGCCGTCAACGGTGATAATAGGTTTTCGGTTGATTGATGGGCCAAGAGCAAACACGGACTGGCGTCTTCACACATCAGCGTCAGCCGGTCCATCGGGTAATCCAGATCCAGGGGCATATAAGCTGCACCACTGGCCAAGACCGCCAAAATGGCAACCAGCGAATCCACCGTTCGCGGAATACCAATCGCCACTACATCTTCAGCGCCAATACCTTGGGCAATCAGTGCTCTTGCCAGTTGAGCAACACGGGCTGAAAGCTGACGATAAGTCAGGTTTTGCTCACCACAACTCACCGCGATGGCATCTTGTTGTGCACTGACTTGCTGCTGGAAGATATCCAACACCGAAACCACACCGGCGGGCAGTGTTAATGCCGGGCCATTAGCCCAACTATCAATCAATTGCAGCTCTTTTTCTGGTGTCAGAATGAGCTCACCAACAGTGATTTCGGGTTGAGTCGCCAACTGTTGCAACAAGAATTGTATGCGCGCGCCATGCTCAAGTAGGCTGGCGTTGTCATAACGCTCAGCGTTCGCCAGTATTTCCAGCGTTAACTGACCATTATCGAGGTAAATATCAATTTCTAAATCATCGACTGGGCCAGAGGCAAGGGTGTGGGTAATGCCGGTTATCTCACTAAAATTAAGGGCAAAATCGAACATTTTGAAATTCAGTACCGGGCCATACAGCGCCCGTTGGGAGCCCACCATCCCCAAATCACGTCGTAGTTGCTCCGCTTCATAGCGCTGATACTTGCGCACTGTTTTCAGCTCGTTAGCTACCACCAGCGCCACATCAAGAATGTGCATTTCACGTTGTAAAGTTACCTGCAATGGCAGGACATTCACCACCGGTCCAGTGGCTGACAACGCCGCCGATCCCATGCGCCGCATAAACGGACACCCCACTGATAGGCGCATTTCGCCACTCATACGGGCAAAATAAATCAGCAATAGCGCCATGGTCATATCCGCAGCGACAAAACGTTGCTCAGCACCCTGCAGTGTTAAGCGGCCAAACAACACCGGGTCGATAGCAATGCACTGACGCAATACGCGATTATCAGTTTGCTCTACTCGAATAGGGGAATTTATTGATGAGAGCGAAATGGCAGCGGGTAAATCCGCAGTATGTTGTTGCCAAAATTGCTTATCACGCTGTTGGATTTCTGAGCCGGCATAAGCCAAATATTCACTGACTACATCACTAAATGGAGTAAACGGCGATTCCCCAATAGGTTTTTGTTGCAATAGCGCGGTGTAAATATCGGCAATACGGCGGGTAATTGCGGTGAAACTGAAGCCATCGAGCAATAAATGATGATAACGTTGATACCAGAACCAGACAGGTTTTCCTTGCTCGTCCGGTACCCGGATAACCCAGTGCCGAAACAACAGATCCTCGCTATCCGCCGGTAAGTCTGCCGCGGTATCGTCCTGCATTAGTGTCAGTGCTACCAAACGCCCATCGGCGCGAGAGCTCAAATCCAGCCATGTAAGTTCTGGCATGTCTGCTGCATCCAGCTGTAGCGGGATACGCTGCATCGGGCCATCGTGACTATCATAAAAACGGGCATGCAGGGTATCAGCCTCAGCCAATCCTTGTTTGACGGCGGCGCTAAATAGTATTCGGTCCAATGGACCTGCCAGCTCAATGTAATGCGCCACGGTAAACAGGTTCTTTTGATGACTTAGCTGGTCGGCAAACCAGATCCCGGGTTGTGCTGCAATCAGGGGTAATTCAATAGCCGCAGCATCCGCGAAAATGGGGGTTGAATCCTTTGACACGATGGGTATTCCTTTTTTTGGCAACAAACGACTTATTGCGGCACCCGCGCCGACAATAATTCTCACCTACGACAGTTCGATAATTCCTTTCACCTACGACCGGCGTTATCGCTGGCCAGCCTCTGCTCGAATCAAGCTGGCCGGGCGCATGTCGGTCCAATTAGCCTCAAGATATTTCACACAGTCGGCTCTGGTTTGTGGGCCATAAACCGGTTCCCATCCGGCCGGGATCGCTGTAATTTGCGGCCATAAACTGTATTGCAGCTGCTCATTGATCAGCACCAAAAAGGGCAGATTTTCGTTATCAAACGGATTGACTTGCGTTTCATTGCTCATGGTTATGACTTCCTTGTTTTGAATTAGTGGAACCTAATAAACATTGCAGTCCATCAATCAAACCGCCGCGCCAACATAAGGCATCGTGCCCGCCCGCATAAATGCGGTAGTGCAGCCGATGCCCGGCTTGGCGCAGTGCCTCACTCATGGCTTCATTGACTTGATAAATCACATCTTCACGGCGGCCGGCTTCCATAAAAATATCCAATGGATGGTTAGCACCCAGACCTTGATAAACCTGCTCCGTCAGCCAGCCCTGACGTTTGGCTGTTCCCGCCGTCAACGCCTTGAAATTGTCGACATCTGGCCACCAAAAAGAGCCAGACTGGCTCAGCACACAACCAAAACGTTGCGGCCAATGTAATCCGGCGTATAACGAAGCTAATCCCCCAAAACTTTGCCCAGCCACTACAGTACGCGAGGCCTTCTCAGTGAAGGGTTGCAGCAAGGCAACTTGTGGCAATAATTCAGTTTGCAGTGCTTGCCAAAAATCTTGATTGCAGGGCAGCTCTTCTGAGCGATGCGGCTGGTCAATAATATCGATCAACACATAAACACTGGCTGGCAAACGACCGGCGGCAGTTTCATTATCCAACACCCCCAATATCGTCTGCCCCTGCGCCCAATACTGACCATCAAGCAAGATAGCCAGAGGCCGCTCGGCCTTATCCTCAGCACTAACGCATTGATTATCAAGGGTGTGGTAAATCCACACTTTGCGGCTGTTACCTAACAGTGGGCTGCTCCAGGTGATAAGTTGCAGTCGTTTTGGGTCGATGGGCAGTTTTTGTCCGGCATCAATCGGCTGCCAGGCAGCTTGCGGCAAGGCATCCGCTAAGTGCACTCCAGACAGCGGCATCCCCCGGTAGCTGCAATGCGCCGCCGTATGATTCAATGGGTCGTTTTCGGCCAAGTCCAGCAATGAAATCCACCAATTCCGCTGTGCCTGACGCCGCTCTTGTGGCGTGCCCTCGGGTAAATTTAAGCACTGCTCTGCGGCAACAGGAATAAAGCAATAACTGCCACGAAAATCAGACTCTACCTCGGCTTGCCAATACCACACGTCAGTCTGGCCCAAGCGCTGGAGGGTTTCCGGATTCACACTATGGTGGTCTGTCACACCATTGACGTCGATATAGACCCGGCTATAAACCGAGTCGTGCGCCTTGCCCTGCCGATCGCGCCAGAGAAAAGTCAGTTTTACTTTGCCAGCGGCTGCCGGCTCCACCAACGGTGTTCCCCACTGCGCTATGTGCTGCCACCATGAATCACTACCGGCCAAAGGGTCTGCTAACAAGCTCTGACTATCCGGATACTCATTTGTCGTGCTCACACTCAATCCTCTTAATTTTATTGCTCGAGTCTATTAACCACTCATCGTGCAAATTCATGTCCGGTAGCGGCTTGATAGAAAGTTAAATATATTCGTGATTCTTATGTGAATACAAATAGTATTGAGAACTATTATTATTTGCAATAACATAGTGCGCGTTCTCTCTAAGGTATCACCCCATTATCGCAATATTGGTATGGGTGCATTGTGGTGTCGCAACTGAGTGAATGGATAAACTTTTTCTTATAAGTCATTAAATCATACCGGGCAATAACAGAACCCGGATGGCATCAAAGCCCCACTTTATGGGCTTTAAATATTTTTATTATGTTTTAGGTAGGGATAAATCATGTTTGATATTTCTGGCAAGAAAATGTCAAGGACATTGCCATTCCGGGCAGGCTATACATCAAAAACCTTATTATTCACCTCAGCATTAATATTAATACCGACGCTCCCGGCTTTTGCTGCCACCACAGCCAAAGACGCGGCAGCGGCAAAAGAAGACAAATTAGTGGTTGTTGCCAAAGCGGGCAGCGGACAACAAGATGATGGCTTCGTCGCTAAAAATAGTTCAACCGGCACCAAAACCGATACCCCACTGATCCGCACTCCGCAATCCGTTGCCGTTATTACCAGCCAACAAATGCAAGATCAGGGCGCAACCTCAGTGGCTCAGGCATTGCGCTATACCGCAGGTGTGGTACCTGAATATCGTGGCGGCTCCAACATGAATGACGAAGTTATCATTCGTGGTTTCGGCTATGCACCGCGCTTTCTTGATGGCTTAAGTTATAACTCTCTGGGTGGCGCTCGTCGTGGTGGTCAAATTGATCCCTGGCTGCTGGAGCGAGTTGAAGTCATTCGTGGCCCCGCATCCGTGCTGTACGGCCAGGTCAACCCAGGTGGCCTGATCAATATGGTCAGCAAGCGCCCGACCGCAGAAAGTATTCATAAGGTACAGGTCGGTGCCGGTAATAATAGCCTGGCAGAAGCCGCCTTCGACTTCGGCGGTGTATTGGATGATGAAGGGAAAGTTCTCTATCGCCTGAATGGGATTGGCAGAAAACAGGACGATGCGGTTAATAGCTATAAACAAGAGCGTTTTGCTATTGCACCGGCATTAACTTTTATCCCGAACGAAGACACAACCTTTACCCTACTGACCAGTTATCAGAAAGAGCCCAAAGCCGGCTCGCGTAACTTCTTGCCAGCAACCGGCACCGTGTTTGGTACTGCGTACGGCAAAATCCCTTACGATTTTAACGTCAGCGACCCTTCATTTGATCAGTCTGAACGCGAGCAAACTTCTGTCGGCTATGCGCTTGAGCACTACATCAATGACACGTTTAAATTCCGTCAGAACCTGCGCTACAGCTACAACAAGCAAGACTATAAATACTTAGTCTTTATGAATTTACTGGCCGATAACCGCACCATGACTCGTCGTCCACAAATTGAGCGCCAAACCACAGCTGAGTTTGCCGTTGATAACCAGCTGCAAGCCGATTTCTGGACCGGCCAATTGAACCACACGGTATTGACCGGGTTGGATTACAAACGTACTCGTATTGATAGCCAATTCTTTATGGGCACAGTGCAGACAAAATATAATCTGGACTGGGTGTCACCGGTTTATGGCCTGAATATTAAAGACAGTGATTTATCACTTAATAGCAGTGATCTGACCAAGCTCGATCAGGTGGGTATCTATTTACAAGATCAGATTGAACTGGATAAGTGGAACTTCCTGTTATCCGGGCGTTATGACTGGTCGCAGTTGAAAACTCTGAGCCGCAAAACCGTCACGCAAGATCAACAAGATGACCATGCTTTCACCGGCCGCGCTGGGGTGCTCTATGCCTTTGATTCCGGTATTTCTCCGTACGTCAGTTACAGCACCTCATTTGAACCTAGCACCGCCAAAGGCGCACCGGGCACCGGGGCATTGGACCCAGTAACCGCACGTCAGGTCGAGATTGGTCTCAAATACCAACCACCGGGCAGCAGTACTCTGTTGACCACCGCCTTGTATGATTTACGCCAGAAAAATATCAGCCAATACGATCAGGCGCTGGCCTACAACGTCCCCATTGGTGAAGTGCAATCCCAGGGGATCGAAACTCAGTTAAACAGTGAGATTAACGACAATATCAACCTGATTGCCGCTTATACTTACGCCAAAGGGAAAGTTCGCGAAACCAAGACACCGGCGGAATTAGGCAAAATGCCAGCCCGTACACCTAACCATTCCGCCTCATTATGGGGAATGTATACCTTTGATAAAGGTGTCGTCGATGGTTTATCCACCGGTGTTGGCGTGCGCTATATCGGCACCAGTTGGGGTGATGCGAAAAACAGTTTTAAAGTCCCGGCGGTAACGCTGTATGACTGGATGATGCGCTATGAACTGGGGCAAGCTTTACCTGCAATGAAAGGCACCAGTTTGCAAGTTAACGTCAACAATGTGTTTAACAAAGAATATGTTGCCAGTTGCGCACAAACAGCGGCCTGTTTCTACGGTAGTGGCCGTGTAGCTACCGCGACAGTCAGCTATTCCTGGTAAGGTTAACGGATACTTAACTCTCCGCGCCGGTGTAAACTGGCGCGTTTTTTACCGCAAAAACTATTTAAAGATACGTAAATTTTCACCCTTGACCGACTCTCTTTTGGCACTTAGCTTAATGATAAAGTGAATAAATTCAGCCAACTAACGTTTCAGTAACCTTTCATTTCATTCGGTGCAACCGGACAAAACCATTCTAAAAACAGGGGGATAGTCCTATACTCGCTGACAGCATTATTTAATGCCGCCACTTATTCAGGGTAACCATGCCAGCTTTTAAGGGAATACCACAGCTTATGCACCGGATGCGCGCCAGTAAAATGCGCCTGTGCGGTATGCTGCTGGTTGCCTGCTGGCTGATCCTCAATGCACAATTGGCCATTGCGGGCCATCAATGCGATATAACCCCGACCGCCTCACCGGTATTTACCCAGCATCAAGGGCATTTACAGCCGGGTAATGTGCAACACTCAATGCACGCCATGCCATCAATGATGGATATGTCGCATGGTCAGGCGCAAAACTCACTATGTGATAAACACTGCCTGCCAGATTCTATTCAATCTGATAGCGGGATGCTGGTGCTGGCAGCATTGCCGACCCACACCGAATTAGTGTTGGCGAATGTACAACAGACGCCACGTGTTCATCATTTTGACTGGCACAGCCCGCCCATTGTCGGCCCCCCCACTGAAATCGCCTTCTGCCGATTTAGAGAATAGATCCAGACATTTTTAACCACGTTATTCACGCCATTTTGTCGTGTTGTGTTTACTTTATGTTTTGGAGCTATTCCTATGAGTACCTTATCTAACGCTGTCTCCGCTACTGCGGGCATTATGCTCTGCGCTGCGGCGCTGTTCTCGACCCCTGTTTTCGCGGCCTCTACTCCTATGGCTGACAGCATGCCAATGTCCCATGACCACGGGGCGATGATGGCCGATACTGCAACTGCCAACAATGCTGTAACTGACAACCACAGTTACCACTCTCGCGGGCAAATAAAAGCCTGGAATGCCGCCAGTGTTTCCATCGCCCACAGTGCAATTGCGGCCCTGAACTGGCCCCCCATGACCATGACTTTCGACCTGCCGGATAATCTGGTGGCCGCCCCTCTTCCTGTGGGTGCCCAGGTCACATTCAGCTTCCGCCAGACCGAACAAGGCTATCAGCTCACCGCCATTTCAGCCCAGCAACCGTAAGGCGGGAGCCAAAATGAACCCTCAATTTAATCACCCTCAGCAGGTGCGGCCTTCGGCTACCTTGCGTTTGAGATTCGCCAGTCTATTGATGGCGGCAGCATTTAGCCTGCCCGCCATTGGCTATGCCGCCGATATCACACTGGAGCAGGCGCTGGTTTCCGCCGAGCGCTACTCTGCTGAATTGTCGGCTAATCAGCACCAAGTCAATGCCTTAGAAAACATGGCAAGCTCTGCCACCCAATTACCGGACCCCAAACTGAAATTTGGCATTGAAAACCTGCCGGTAGGTGGCAACAATGCCCGCCGTTTTACCCGTGAGGGTATGACGATGCAGCGGGTGGGTATCATGCAGGATTATGTCAGCAGTGATAAACGCCAGAGAAAAGCCGATACCCTGAGTGCTGAAGCCCGTAAAACAGCGGCGGGCAGTGAAACCATTCGTACCCGACTACAAAAAGAGACGGCGCAAGCCTGGCTGGATCTGGCGCTGACCGAGCAAGCAGTGAGTGATGCCAAAATCTTGGTGCAGGAGAGCGAAAAACAGGTCGGGCTGCAACGTGCCGGCGTTGCCAGCGGCGGTACTTTACCCAGTAACGTGTTGGATGCACGTCTGACACTCTCTGCCATGCAAGACAGGCTAACCACCGCGCAACGCGATGTGGCTTTGGCGCAGACCCAACTGACTCAGTTGACCGGTATTGAGGTCCAGCACATCAATGGCCCACTGCCCTCTTTCACCCGCCTACCGGCTGATATCACTGTCTTGCGTGATGCCATCAAGCAGCATCCAGAAATCTTACTCGCCAGCCGTGAGGCCGAAGTCGCCAAAGCGCGCTCGGCACAATCGGCTATTGCCGCCACCCCCGATGTCGGCATTGAAGTCTATTACGCCAAACGTGCGGACGAATATGAAGATATGGCTGGCGTGATGATTACTGTCGATCTGCCGCTGTTCCGCTCACAGCGCCAGGATAAAGACTATGCCGCCGATGTCTCGCGCACGATGGAAGCCAATGACCAACTGACATTACTGACCCGTGACCATCGGGCGCAGCTCGACACTCTGCTGGCGCAGTATCAGGCCACGCAACAACTATGGCAGCGGCAGACTAATGAGGTTTTACCGCTGCAAAAACAACGTGTTGATTTGATGATGGCGCAGTACCAAGCCAATAAAAGCGATTTGAGCTCAGTGCTGGAAGCACGGCGCGCCCTACTCGACAGCCAGCTAAATACCAGCAATGCCGCCCGTGAATTAGCCCGCACCTGGGCCGCCATCCGTTATCTGACCCCGCAGGAGAGCGTGCGATGAAAAAGTTATTTAGTCTGACCTTAGTCGCGGTTGCCGTGATTAGCGGCCTCACTGGCTATCTATTAGGCAGGCCTGCGCCCCATGCCACATCTGCGCTTGCCACTGACGTCCCCGCTGAAAACAGCCGCAAAGTGCTCTACTGGTATGATCCGATGTCCCCCGGCCAACGTTTTGATAAACCGGGAAAATCGCCCTTTATGGATATGGAACTGGTGCCGCGCTATGCCGGTGAAACCGAAGAAGATGGCGGCGTGACGATCAGCGCCCGTCAGCAGCAAAACTTGGGGGTGCGAACCGCCCCGGCAGAGATGCGCGCACTCAACTATCGCCTTGCTGGCTACGGCACAGTGGCGACGGACGAACGTGGTGTGCAGGTTATCGCGGCGCGGGCCAACGGTATTATCGAGCAACTCTATGTTCGAGCCGACCAGCAACCGGTCACGAAAAACCAACCATTGGCTCAGCTATGGGTGCCCGATTGGAGTGCCGCTCAGCAAGAATATCTGGCCATTCGGCAATTAGGCGACAGCTCATTAACCGCCGCCGCCCGTCAACGGCTACAACTGCAATTTATGCCAGAAGAGGTGATTCGTAGTGTAGAGAAAAGCGGCCAACCACAAACTCGAGTGACATTGCGCTCCCCTGCCGATGGTTATGTGAGTAAGTTGGATATTCGTGCAGGCGCACAAGTGACAGCGACCCAATCACTGTTTGAATTAGCCAGTCTCGATCCGGTGTGGATCGTCGTGGATTATCCACAGTCACAGGCCAGTTTAGTCTCTATTGGCAGTGAAATTTCCGCCACCACCGCCAGTTGGCCGGGGGAAACTTTCCACGGTAAAGTCAGTGAATTATTACCCAATATGGATCTCGCCACCCGCACGCTGAAAGCAAGGATCGTACTCGAGAACCCGCAACATAAGTTGAAACCGGGTATGTACCTGAATGTGCAATCGGCACAACCAGATAACCTTGAATCAGTGCTGGCTATTCCGCAGGAAGCTTTGCTGATGACAGGCAACCGCAACCGCGTGTTGCTGGCGCAAGGAAATGGTCACTTTAAGCCAGTGGAGGTCAGTGCTGGACAAACTCAAGATGGCTGGGTTGAGATCAAATCCGGGCTGAGCAGTGGCCAACGGGTGGTGACGTCTGGGCAATTCTTGATTGATTCGGAAGCCAGTTTGCAAAGTGCTCTGCCACAAATGGATGACTTGCCAGAAACCCCAGATCCGGTCATGGATAACAGCACAGCGACCCCCGTCGATATCTATTCAGTACAAGGGGAAGTCAACGCCATTAACGGCGCCACCATTACCTTATCTCATGGCCCAATTGCGGCATTGAAATGGGGAGCGATGACCATGGACTTCCTCCTGCCTCCGGGCGATTTATCACCAGAGATTAGGGTTGGCAGTCAGGTTAATTTCACCTTTACCTTAAGTGATGAAGGGGCACAGATCCGCCACATCAAGCCAGTAAAAACCAATAACAGCACGGATATTCATGGGAGCCACTTATGATTGCTGCCATTATCCGCTGGTCATTACGTAACCGGCTGTTGGTGCTATTGGGGGCAGTGATGATGGCGGCATGGGGAATTTGGTCCCTGCAACAGACACCGCTGGATGCCCTGCCGGATCTGTCAGATACACAGGTGATCATTCGCGTCAGTTATCCCGGCAAAGCACCACAAGTGGTGGAAGATCAGGTGACTTACCCGCTAACCACCACCATGCTGTCAGTGCCCGGAGCCAAAACGGTGCGCGGCTTTTCTATGTTCGGCGACGCCTATGTCTATGTATTGTTTGACGATGGGACCGATCCTTACTGGGCGCGCTCACGAGTGCTGGAATACCTTAGCCAAGTACAATCCACGCTACCAGCCGAAGCCAAGGCCTCACTGGGGCCGGATGCCACTGGCGTCGGCTGGATCTATGAATATGCCTTAATTGATCGCACCGGCAAACACAGTCTGGCGGACTTGCGCGCACTGCAGGATTGGACACTGAAATTTGAGCTAAAAACCGTGCCAAATGTCTCTGAAGTCGCCAGTGTCGGCGGTATGGTGCGCCAGTATCAAGTGGTGTTAGACCCCGAACGGATGCGAGCGCTGAATCTCTCCCATCAGCAAATAGCCAGCGCCATTAGCGACAGCAACCAAGAAGCTGGGGGTTCAGTATTAGAGATGGGGGCCGCCGAATACATGGTGCGAGCCAGTGGCTACCTGAAAACTCTGGATGACTTCAGGAATATTGTGATAACTGCCCGTGATGGCATTCCGATTTTGCTGTCCGATGTTGCCAGCGTGCGTATGGGGCCAGAGATGCGGCGCGGCGTGGCAGAGCTGAATGGCGAAGGCGAAGTGGCGGGCGGCATCATTGTGATGCGCTATGGCAAAAACGCACTGGAAACTATCAATGGCGTGAAAGAGAAACTGCAACAGATTCAGCGCAGTTTGCCCGCTGGAGTAGAAATCGTGCCGGTTTATGACCGCTCACAACTGATAACTCAGGCCATCGATAGCTTGTCGTTTAAATTATTGGAAGAATTTTTAGTCGTCGCCGTCATCTGCTCACTGTTTTTGTTCCACTTCCGCTCGGCGTTGGTGGCCATAATCACCCTGCCATTGGGGATCCTCGGTGCCTTTATTGTGATGCACTATCAGGGGGTTAATGCCAATATCATGTCCCTGGGGGGGATTGCCATTGCTATCGGTGCCATGGTCGATGCGGCGATCGTCATGATCGAAAACATGCACAAAGTATTGGAGCAATGGCGACGGGATCACCCCGGACAAACGCCCGTCAGTCAGGATTATTGGCGCATTTCAGAACAGGCGGCAACCGAAGTTGGCCCAGCGCTATTTTGCAGTTTATTGATAATTACCTTGTCATTTATTCCGGTATTTACCTTACAGGCACAGGAGGGGCGCATGTTTTCTCCACTGGCCTTTACCAAAACCTATGCCATGGCGGTTTCTGCCGGTTTAGCCATCACACTGGTGCCGGTGTTAATGGGCTATTTTATTCGCGGAAAGATCCCTGATGAAAATGCCAACCCTATTAACCGTGGTTTGATTGCCCTTTATCATCCGGTGTTAACCGCCGTGCTGGCGCGGCCAAAAACCACCTTGGCGATTGCGGGCATATTATTACTCGCAACGCTCTATCCGCTCAGCCGTCTGGGTAGCGAATTTATGCCCGCGTTGGATGAAGGCGATTTGCTGTATATGCCCTCGACCTTGCCGGGGATTTCCGTGCGGGAAGCTAGCCATTTACTGCAACAAACCGATCGCCTGATCAAAACTGTGCCGGAAGTGGATACAGTATTTGGCAAAGCTGGGCGTGCAGAGACAGCCACTGATCCCGCCCCACTCACCATGATCGAAACCACCATTCGTTTTAAGCCCAAAGATCAGTGGCGGCCCGGCATGACCATGGATAAATTGATCGAGGAACTGGATGCAACCGTTAATATTCCCGGAATTGCTAATCTGTGGGTACCGCCAATCCGTAATCGATTGGACATGCTATCTACCGGGATTAAAAGTCCGGTAGGGATCAAGGTCAATGGTAAGAATGTGCAGCAGATTGAGCAGGTTGCACAACAAATTGAGCAAGTGGTGCGCAAAGTACCGGGCGTAACCTCGGCTCTCTCTGAGCGCTTGGCCGATGGGCGCTATGTGGATATTGATATTGATCGCCAGCGGGCTGCCCGTTATGGCGTTTCAGTCAAAGAGTTGCAATCACTGGTGGAAACGGTGATTGGCGGGCAAAACATCGGTGAAACCATTGAAGGGCGTGAGCGTTATCCCATCAACTTGCGTTACCCGCGAGAAATACGTGATTCACTACAGAAATTACGTGATTTACCGGTCGTGACTGCCAGTGGTGGGCAAGTGGCATTATCAGAACTGGCAGATATCAAGGTAGCTGAAGGCCCGCCAATGCTAAAAAGTGAAAATGCCCGTCTATCGGACTGGGTTTATGTTGATCTACGTGGGCGGGATTTGAAATCAGCCGTCACCGATATGCAACAGGCTGTCGCGCAACAAGTGAAGCTGCCAGAGGGAGTGTCACTCAGTTGGTCTGGGCAGTTTGAATATCTGGAGCGGGCCACCGCGAAACTGAAAATTGTGCTGCCGGTGACTCTGATGATTATTTTCGTGCTGCTGTATGTCACTTTCAGCAGTGTCCGCGATGCCGCCCTGATCATGGCAACGCTACCCTTTGCCTTAATTGGCGGGGTGTGGCTGCTTTATGGTTTGGGATATAACTTTTCAGTAGCTGCGGCGGTGGGCTTTATCGCTTTGGCGGGGGTCGCAGCAGAGTTTGGCGTGATTATGGTGCTGTATCTTAATCAGGCGGTGAAAAAACATCAGCGGCCAGGAATGGCGATGACGGCCAGTGAGATGAGCGCGGCTATTCATGAAGGTGCGGTACTGCGCGTGCGGCCAAAAGCCATGACTGTCGCCACTATTATGGCTGGCTTGCTTCCCATTATGTGGGGAGGAGGAACCGGTTCAGAAGTCATGCAACGTATTGCTGCGCCAATGATCGGCGGGATGGTCAGTGCACCGCTGCTTTCGATGCTAGTTATTCCGGCGGTGTATATGTTGCTGCATAAAAAGGACCGCCAACAGCAGTAAAGATCTCAATAAGCATCATCTAGCCCTCAGTTCTGCCAGGCAGGACTGGGGGTTATCTATTTAGAACCTCATAACTTCTCAGCGCCCCGGTACAACGAAAGGTCAAATTAATCCGATACGCACCCGCCCCGGGAGAAAAACCCGGTTTAATGGGCAATACACCATGATAATTCAGACGAGACGGCCCGCCCCACACCACAACATCCCCTTCGGTCAGTAAAACTCGTTGGCATTTTGCCTCACGAGACAATCCACCAAACTGAAATATTGCGGGTAATCCTAACGAGACCGAAACAATGGGTTGGCGTAAATCCAGCTCGTCTTTATCTTGATGTAATGATAACTTAGCGCCGACTTCGTAACGGTTTATCAAGCACGCGTCGGGTTGAAAATGTGCAAAACCCGCTTCGCGCGCAGCAGAAATAGCTAGCGCCATAAAATGGGGTGGTATAGCGGGCCAAGGATTTGTTGTTAATGGGTCAATTGGACTGTAGCGATAACCCTGTGCATCGCTGACCCAGCCCACCGAGCCGCAATTACTCATGGCAACCGACATTCGATAACCACCGGGGGTAATTAAATGCCGAAAAACAGCAAGTTCGGTAATTGCCGTAACTTCTGCTAACAATAGCGGCGCTTGCTCCTGCGCATAATGATGCAAAACCATTGCCCCCGGAGCCAACTCTTCAGTCCAAGGTTCGCCCGGTAACTGGGAAAACAGATCCATAGTCATAATGGCCCCACTCCAATTCAAGGTATTGCATAATTAAGGCTATTACAGTTTACCTCAATGCTCATAAGGTAGATATGCAACAACAGATTCGCCAACCATGCCACTTAATTAATAACAAAAATCATATTTAACATATTAAAATTAAAAAATATAAAAAAACATGAAAAATACAGAAGAGTAGTAAAAAGTCATCAATGATGATAAAGGATATAATATACAAATAAGAAATAGTGATAACTAAAAATAACAAATATTATATTTACGACCAATACCATCTTGTTAATTAAAATGGCATCATGCAGAATATGCCGAGTTACCATTACAGAAGATTGAGAATTAAAAAAGACAAATCAATAATAAATTAATAATCTTAATCTTGTTATCACATAGTAAAAACCAAATTCCCGATACAAAATATCAAAGAGAAATATTCATTCAGGATAAACTTAACTTACCCACGGCAAGATAAAATCTTAACGTACTCAAAGAATAAATAAACACCTTATACAGGATAGGTAGCAGTCAATATGGAGACAAATGAGATTGTGTTTAAATTAGAAGGAACGGTGCTATTTTCCCCCACACAACGTTGTTTAAATGGTCCTGATGGTTCAGTTGTCATATTGACTGAGAATAACCTGCGATTCTTGCAACTGTTGCTTAATGGGGTAACTGAGAAAGAACAAATTATTAATCAGGTATGGAAAGAACAACGTGGGGCAGTTAGCGAAAGCAGCTACTACGGGCAACTCTATATGCTGCGTAAAGCATTTATTCAAGTCGGGCTTAAAGAGTCTCTTATCCATACTATTCCACGCAAAGGTGTGCGCTATACTGGCTCTGTTAGCCAGGTAGCAGTGGGTGAAAAACCACAAAACTTACAAGACGGTGGTGATCCTGGCTCAATAACAACTATGCCCGAACAACCGCAGGCAAATTCTCTTCCTCTACCGGCAAATAGTATGGTGACAGTGGCGACTCATACTCACACCAAGCAAAGTTTCTTGCAAAGTCATCGTTGGAAAAAATTGATCTCTTTACTCGCCCTCTTTTCTTTCTGCTGGCTCTCATTCCTCTCAGTCTTAGTCATTATTATCTTATTCAATGGAGATAAGCCTAATTATTAATACTCTCATTGAAACAAGCATGATTTTAAAAGATTAAATGATGATGATAAAAATGAATTTCGTAAAAAAAAACCGTTAAATAGCTACCACTACGAACGAGGCGAATATAAAACATATCTATTCGGGTAGTAGCGACATACCTAATCAGAACTTAATATAACGGGAAATTCCCAACACATCTAACAAGGAAAATAAGTCATGATGTTCTCAATCACCAAAGGCTGTGCAACTGTTCAACGTAAATCTCAAGAGTTTCTAAAAAACCAACGAGGTTCTGTTATTGAATATGTGATGATCATTGCATTGGCAGGCGTTTTTATTGGCATGGCAAGACCAACTTTAACAACGCTGGTTGAAAATACAGTGAAACAAGCAGAGACTGCTATTAAAACAGGCACAGCACCTGAAAAAAAAACTAATTAGTACTATCTCATAATATGGCAACTGTATGTTGCCATATTACCTTTCATATATAAGGATATAACATTGGATATTGTTAAGACACTATTAACCATATCGTTAATGATGCAGCTTCTGGCTATCTGCTATAGTGATATCCTCCAACGGATTATTAGTAATAATTTTGTTATCACTATTGCATTCAACGCGATAGCCTTGGGTTTTACTACACACAATACAGTTAATATTATCATTCCATTATGTGCATTGTTGGTTGGTTATATCATTTTTCATTTCAGCGTTATTGGTGCTGGTGATGTTAAATTAATAATTGCACTACTATTCTCTTTAAATTATTTAGAATCATTAAATTTCATTATTTACACTGCAATTATGGGTGGCGTCGTCATGATTATAGGTATGATAATTAATAAAAAAGATATTCAACAGAGAGGTGTCCCTTATGCTGTTGCTATTTCCAGTGGTTTTTTATTATCTCTATTTAACTAGTTGTGAAGTAAGCTATTTCAGCATAGCGAGAGGTGATTACTATGAATCGTAAATTTCTTTTATTATTTTCAATTCTTATTATCGCAATAGGAATTACTGGCATATTGACAAGTGTTGGGGATAATGAAAAAGAAACCAATAACTTAATGAAACAAAATAAAGAAAAAGAAGTCATCATTTCACTAGTACAAGCAGCGCGTGATTTATCTGCAGGAACTCTATTAGACAAGGCTGATTATACTATGAAAAAAATAGCAGTCCCGGAATCAAGCGTTCTAATGAAACATGACATATCCGAAGTGTCCAACATTAATAGTTATTTGCTGAAAAGTAATATTGTTATTGGATCTTATATTACTAAAGATATGTTAATTTCACCTGATAATGATGAATTTATCCATTTGAGCCTACAAAAAGATCAGATTATTTATAAATTCAGTATCTGGCAGCAAGATGAATATTTGTTAAACACATTAAAAATTGGTGATAATATTTCATTACAATTAAGAATTCTTGAAACTGATAAAAATAAAGGCGTGAGAAGCGAAATAACCATTAATACAAAAAACATGAATAATAACAGCAACTATTCATTAAATGAAATTATATCCAATATGAAAGTAGTAAGAATAAAAAAGTACTCTGCGGAGGAATTATCAGAAAAAAACAACAAAAATCAAAAGACTAATGAAACGCCAAAAGGTTATATTTCCGTCATAATAAAAACTAAAGATCTTAACCGAATACGTCTAGTCGAAAAATCAGGTGATATATTTTTAACACCAAGCCATAACATCGAAGATAACACCAAACATAGTAATTTATATGAAATTATCCCTAAACTTCGTACAACAAGAGAACTGAGAGGATGAAAAAAAAAGGATTAGTCTATATAAGTTGGCATTTTTTGTTCGCCACTATAGCTTGCTTGATAACAGCACAAGGAGCAAATGCCAAACCAGTGTATCTATCTGCTGGCGAGTCATACATTATTAATACGCAAGATGAAATAAATACAGTTTTTGTTTCTGCTGCAACCATCGCTGACTATGAACTTATTGGTAAAAATAGCGTTATTGTATACGCTAAAAATGAAGGAAGGGCAGAGTTTACTTTGTTCAATCATGACCATAAGGTAATCACTAAATCCGTTGTAATGGTTAATAATATTATTACTGTAGCACATAAAAGAATACAGGCTGAATATCCAGGCAGCGATATAGATATTAATAAAATAGGCAACAGTTACATTCTGACTGGAGCCGCAGAATCAGAAGAGGCTAAAGATACCATTGCTAACATTATTGGTGAAGCTATGGGGAGTAAAAAAATAAATAGCAACAACCAGTCCTTTGATAGTAGTAACTATGCAGGAATTATCAATAAAATTAAATTATCCCAGTCTAATCAGGTGAATGTAAAACTGACAATTGCAGAAGTCACCAAAGATTTCACTGAAAATATAGGGATAAACTGGAGCACTATCGGTGAATCTGTCGGTTCTTTTCAATTATTTAAATTTAATGCAAAAGGAATTAGTACATTAGTTCATGCTATTAACGATGATGCTATTGCTCGCGTTTTAGCCGAACCTAACCTCTCGGTATTATCAGGTGAAAACGCATCTTTTCTCGTGGGGGGCGAAATACCCATTGTCAATACGACGCAAAATAGTACAGGGGTTAATTATAAAGAATTTGGGATAAAATTAAATATCGGTGCCAAAGTTAATGATAAAAAACGTATCCGTATCACTTTAAATGAAGAAGTTAGCAGCATAGGTAAGACATTCAATGTTAATGGTGGAGACTCTTATCCTTCCATAAGAACACGTAAAGCTGCGACAACACTAGAATTAGGGGATGGCGAAAGTTTTATATTGGGTGGCCTCATCAGTAGGAACGAAAGAGAATCACTTAAAAAAATACCATTAATGGGTGATATCCCGTTATTAGGCGCATTTTTTCGTAATGCGCAAACCGAGCAAAGTCAAACTGAACTGGTTGTCATCGCCACGGTAAATTTGGTCAATCCCGTTGCTGAAAAAGAAGTCGAATTGCCTGATTTTATGCATACCTCAACACTTGAACGATTTTTTAACTTTACACACATACTGGAAATAAAAAGACAGAAAGTTGCCAGGGCATTTTTACGTAAAGGAGGATTTATTAAATGAAGTTATTAATAATAGGTAGCATAATAATTTTCTCAAGTACAACTCATGCAGCGCTAACAATCCAACCGAGTGATAATGAGCGATCATATATTCTAGTAAATAACTCACATTCAAAAACAAATACTTTATTAAATCACAAAAATAGCATTTGTGACATAAAACAGAAAGTCTGTAATTATAGTGTTAATGACTATCGTCACTTTAAAGACAGTGAAATGGGATGTGCTGTAAACAATAATAGGAAAAAATCCATTAAAGACGGTGGCATATGCAATTAATCCTAAACAAAGATTTAATAAACAAGAAAAACGGTAAAACAAAAAACACCATTGCAATTATATCTCAACGTGCATGGCTAATAGAAAAAGTATCTGAAAAAATACGGCTAGCTGACTTTAATAGTATTAAAGAGATCGATAAAGATATATTTATTACACTATCAGTTAATTTACCTGAACAAACTATCGGTATGATTATTGATATCGGAAATAATGATAATATAGAGAAAATACTAAGTTTAATAAAGAGTCATACACCGCGAGATTGTTGGTGTTTATTAGTTGGAGATATTGATTCAATTAGTATTGCACAACAGTTCACAGAGCGAGGGATATTATATTTAAATATACAATCACAATCATCAGAGATAACACAACTGTTACTTAAAGGTATTCAGATAGAATTAGAACGAAAAGCTTTTTTTATTAGTGTCCTTGGATGTAAAGGAGGTATTGGTACTACACTGCTTAGCTATCATTTAGCTAATGAGATTAATCAAATAAAAAAATCCCCAACTCTATTGTTACAAGGTAATCAGGGTTCTCAGGATCTTGACCTCATGACCGAAAAAAAGATGAATGCAGAGCTAACCGAGTATCAGAAAAATTTTGACCTCATGTTCTGTAAAGAGAAAAGATTCAGCGAGCTTGATGCTCGAACAAATAAAAAGCACAACTTTATTGTATTCGATCAATCTGTTCATAATGCATCAAAAGAAAATATAACAGAATATATTGAACAATCAAATTGCATCATTATATTACTTGATAATAGTATGATATCAGTTCGTGTAGCTAAAGAGTTTATTGGCATATATGACCGTTTCAAACGAGATAATAGGAAAGTAATTCGATTAATAGTGTGTCTAAACGAAAGCAGGCCAGTGACAAAGAATATGTTAGATACTGCTGACATACAGTTATTATTAGATCGCCCTATCGATATACATATACCTTATATACATAAAACAAAAAGTTCACTAAGTGACCAAAATTACTTTGGTAGAAGAAAAATAAAAATAAACACCTTGGCTAAAAATACATTAGGTATAAAAGTTGATTCCTCAATACGAAGTCAAGAATGGAAAGATAAAATAATATTATCACTAAAAGGTATTAAATAAATCATGAAAGTATCATTAACTATTCAAGAGTTGATCCGTGAAAAAATGCTGGCTAATATTGATATAGATGAAGTAGAGCATCTTGTTGATGACTACAATAAACTTAGTAACCTATTAACTCAGACATTTTATGAATTATTTAATGATAATGAATACCAGATAACCACTCAGGATCAGAAAAAAATTATTGCAATGATTGCTGATGAAATTACTGGCTTTGGGCCGTTAAGGGAGCTGATGGAGGATGATTCTATCAGTGACATTATGGTGAATGGCCCAGATAAAATATTTATTGAACGTTATGGATTGATATCCTTAACTGATAGCCGTTTTATTAATAACACTCAGCTGACGGATATTGCCAAGCGTTTAATGCAAAAAGTCAATCGTCGAATTGATGAAGGCCGCCCCTTGGCGGATGCTCGCTTAGTTGATGGTAGCCGGATCAATATAGCAATAAGCCCTATTGCTCTGGATGGTACAGCACTTTCTATCCGCAAGTTCAGCAATAACAAGCGGAAATTAGAAGACTTAGTTGATATGGGTGCAATGAGCAGTGATATGGCTAATTTTCTGATCATTGCTGCCGGTTGTCGAGTCAATATAGTCATCTCTGGCGGTACTGGCTCAGGAAAGACCACACTCCTTAACGCCTTATCAAGATATATATCTAAAAATGAAAGAGTGATTACCTTAGAAGATGCAGCAGAGTTAAACCTGGAGCAGCCCCACGTAGTGAGGATGGAAACACGACTAGCAGGACTGGAAAATACCGGACAAATCAGTATGCGAGATTTAGTCATAAACTCACTAAGAATGCGGCCGGATAGAATTATTATTGGCGAGTGCCGAGGTGAAGAAACTTTTGAGATGCTTCAGGCAATGAACACGGGTCACAATGGCTCGATGTCAACCCTGCATGCAAACTCCCCCCGGGATGCTATTGCCCGTTTGGAAAGTATGATCATGATGGGACCAGTTAATATGCCGTTATTTACTATTCGGCGAAATATAGCGTCGGCGATCAACATTATTATACAAGTTTCACGAATGAGTGATGGCACCAGGAAAGTTCGACATATTAGTGAAATCATGGGAATGGAAGGTGATAACATCATATTACAGGATGTTTTTTCATTTAAACCAGATACAGGGCGCGACGAACAGGGTAAGATTCAAGGTGAGTTTATTAATCATGGATTACTGAGTCGCTCCTCCGTTAGAATAAATGCGAGTATCTATAACTTATCAGATGAATTAAATAGCATATTTTCTGTGGCGGAATAATGATTTACTATACAATAATTTTTTCTGGCATTTTATTGCTATTATTAACTAATTTAAAATGGATTAAAATAAAAAAGTCCATTATTAATACAAAAAAAACCAGCATCAAGAAAACCGAAAAAAAATATTTCCTTATTTTATCATATAGAAAAATATATATAGAGTGGATGCAGTACTTACACAATATAGTTAAAGATAAAAATAAACTTCATATGTTTATCCCTATAGCCTATGCAATATTAATTTATACAATCAACTTTTTCACTCTTAAATTAAATATTGCTATTACTTTTATTTTTATATTTGGCAGTATCATATATCTCCAAATAACTCTATCAAGAAAGAGACATTACTCTCTTTTTAAAAAGGATTTTCCAGAGGTTCTCTTAATGATAAATATGGCATCAAGTAGTGGGGCCAGTATTAATCACATACTAGAACGCTGTGGACAAGAAGTTAGCGGGCCATTAGGCAATGAGCTTATTCTTATTTGTCGTAGGTTGAATCTCGGTGAGTCACCAGAAACTGTTTTTTATGATGCCTATCAACGTTTTAATTATCCTGAGTTTTATTTTCTCACCATGATTATTTTACTTAATATCCAACAAGGTGGACAATTAAGAGAATTAACTAGCAGATTATCCCAGGTAATATCAAAAAATAAAACGACTGAGCAGAAAAAATCTGTACTTACGGCTCAAACTCGGATGTCAGTAAATATTATATCTGCCATGCCGTTTGTATTCTCTTTTTTACTCTATTTTATTGATTCTAGTAGTATAGAGTCAATTTGGGATCACTCAACAGGAAGAATCATCTTTTACTATATAATTATTAGTGAAGCCATTGGGATTTTTATAATAAGAAAAATGCTAAGGAAGACACTATGAAAATATTTTTTATTTTGTTAACTATTTTAGGAATTTATTTTTTTTCCAGAATAAAATCAAGGGAAAACAAAATATCCATATATAATAGAGTAAATAACAACGATAAGTCACAAGAAAAGAGAGAAAATAAAAATGAAATAAACAATCAACACAAAGACATTTCCCAACTTATAAAAATGCCATTAATTCTTAATAATAGTATTTATTCTAAATTACTTATTTTATTAGCTAGTTCTATCATTACAGCTATGTTGTCATTAACAAATATAATAGCTATTAATCTTAATACCTTCTTTACTATTGGATTAATAACTTTATTAGCTACTCTATATCTTCCGAAAATTATTATGAAGGATATTATCACCAGAAGAACTGAGTCTGTACTTAAATCACTGCCTTTCTTTATTGATATTACTGCAGCCTGTGTTCAATCTGGTATGACAATTGATAATTCACTAAGTTATGCAGCAAAAAAGTTTAAATTGATAAATTCAGATTTAAGTCTGATCATGCTTAAGATGATAAAGCGAGCTGAAATAAACGGGCTAGAGTTAGCAATTAAAGAGCTTCATCAGTCTTCTAGAGCAGTAGAAATAAGAATGTTTTGTAGTGCTCTTCAATACAGTATTAGTTTTGGCTCAAGTGTTTATGATCAGTTGATCAACTTATCTCAAGACATAAGAGAAATACAATTATTAGTAACAGAGGAGAAAATTAGTAAGTTATCAGCAAAGCTAACCTTTCCACTATTTCTCTTTATATTAATTCCATTTGTCGTTTTAGTTATATCACCTAGTATATTGGAGATACTCGCATATGTACAAGAAATTTAATACGACCATTATTGTTTCAATTTTCACACTGCTAATAAATGGTTGCTCTTGGAGCGATAATATGAGTAAGAATGAATTTACTTATCGTGAAAGTATTTTGACTAAAGCAAATAATTATAGCGGGTTAATTACCTTATACCGTAATAAATTAAAAATAACAGAAGATGATGATATCAGATTAAAATTAGCAAATGCTTATTATATGTCCGGCGATAGTAAATCTTCTCTATATTATCTCAAACCAATAGCGCATAAGCAGAGTGACTCTATCCATTTATTGCAAGCCAAGAGTCTTATCAACGAAAATAATAATGCTGAAGCTCACATTGTTGTAAATAAACTATTGGCAAGCTCACCCAATAATGCTGAGGCTCATAATATGGATGGCATTATATTAGCAAGTAATGGTGAAATAGCTAAAGCTGAAAGTGCCATTGAGAAATCAAGAGCTCTATTTATTTCAGATGAGACAGCGATGAATAATCTTGCTGTTATCGCCATACTCGACAATCGTTATACGGATGCAGTAAGAATACTATTACCAAACTACCTTGCAGGTAAAAGAAACAGCCTAATGTTACATAATTTAGTATTTTCATTAATTAAATTAGATGATAAAGAATATGCAAAAAAAATAATCATTGCTGAAAAAATGACTAAAGATGCAGATGAGCTGATATTAGCGTTAAGCCAAGTTAATAATCCTTATCAAGATAAAATTTCTGGCAAGCTAGAATAATGAGTAAAATAACTCACTCTTTTATTCACTCAAGAAAAGGCTCAATTACTATAGAATTTATAATAGTGTTTTTTTTATTTATAGTGATGCTGTTGTTTAGTGCGGAGATTACTCGCCTATTTTATACCTCTGCCAGTTTAGATTTAGCTATTTCCGAAGCTGTAAAATCAGCTAAAAATAAACAGAGAAATGACAGTGACAGTTATAATACTATATTGAAAAAAAGATTGTTATCACAGCAGGGAGTATTAGGTACTTTTATCACCGATGATAACTCAGTAAAAACAAGTGTTATTTTCAGTCTAAGCATTGATGATATTATCAATAATAATATGTCAGGTGATAATAAATCACCATTAGCAAAATATACTGTCAGCTATTTATATCGTCCCGTCTTTTTCCCTATTCCATCAATTTGGGCTAATAGTCTATTATTACGAGAGGTTATTTTTGCACAAGAAATATAAATCAAAGAATATCATTATAAATACCTGTGGTGCAATGATAATTGAGTTCTCCTTGGTTTTTTTAATCATTGCACTTTTTATAAAGTCAATGATATCCATAGCCGAACATTACTCAACCATAGGAAAATTAGATCGTATTTCATATTCATTAGCAGGAATAATTAGAGAGAGATCACAGTTATATCATGGTGATAATATATTAACTCAGCAACAAGTTAATCAATTAAAAGATCTTGCTGAAAGCATGCTATTAAACTCCAATATTCCCAGTCATGATTTGGCACTAAGAGTAGAAACAATACATTTTAAGCAACCCCAGTTACCTGATATTGAAAATAGGGTAAGTGATGATATCAAAACCTTATCATTTAGTGTGGGTTCCTGTGAGCCAGACTCTCCCCTGAGAGGGTTAACACATTTATCATCCTTTAGTAATGCAGGAAGATGGATCCCCCTTTATCAAGTCACATTATGCTTTCCCGCTGCATCTTGGTACAGCACGCTATTAAACCAAAATGGACCAGCTATTGCCATAAAGTCATCTTCTATCACTGTGGAACGGTTATTAGATAATATTTCACACACAACAACAGAATAGTAAAGGCTATTTATGCTAAAAAAAAATACACTCTATATAAAGTTAAATACATTTTTTATTTTTATAAAAAATGAAAACGGCGCTATATTATTGTCATTTATTTTCTTTCTGCCTGTTATTATAGGATTACTTTTTTTATCTTTTGAAATTTCTCATTTTATACAAAAAAAGGCCCGGCTCTCGGATGCTATTGAACAGGCAACATTAGCACTGACCATTGACAATGATGAACCACCTGATGGCGATAATATAAAAAAAGAAGAAAATAGAAATTTTGTCATAGCTTATGCAAAAGCATATTTACCCAATGAGACATTTTCAAAACCAGCAATAAATATAACCAGTCATTCAGACCATATTAAGTACCAGGTAGACATGACGATACATTACCCTACCAAAATATTAAATAAAATATTTCAGAAAGTCTCTTCTGAAGTTAGCATCAATGATAATTCTCGGGCCATAAAGTATATTGCTAAGGCTGCAGAACCAACCGATGTGGTATTTGTCACTGATTATTCAGGCTCTATGAAATTTAAATTCTATGATTCCAACAATGAACAAGTAAAAATAGAGGCTTTAAGAAAAGTATTTAATAATTTGTATAAAAAAATACAAAAAAACGACAATATTAATATCATTGGTTTTGTCCCGTTCTCATGGGGAACTAAGATATCTACTAGCCATATTGTTAATGACGAGGAAGTCGAAAAATATTGCCACTTCCCATTCGTTCCAAATGCAGCAACTCCCAATTTTGATTACTTAAAAAAATACACACTTTCTAGATTAAAACAATTTCCAGGGTTAGAAAATCTTGATAGTGTTGACAATATAAAATATGGTGAATGTCTAGATAAAGATCACAAAAAAATTAAAAATGAAATTAACGAAATATTAAAAGGAAACGTAGAAAAAAAGATATCTGAATACCTTGATACGTCATGTAAAATTAGTGAATCCCAAATTATACGTGAAGTTATTGAGAGTAATATTGATTACACTGCAACGATTAAATCAATAGGACTCGTTAATAAACCCGACCAGCTAATGAATATTAAACTCTCGGATTTACTTAATGGCAGCATATGTTTGAAAGGGTCTAGTGCCATTACTTTTGGCCATGAGATTACAAGCCTGTCACAAATATCTGATGTGTTAAACGCCGCCCCTTTAGGGGGGACATTAGTAAGTTCAGGCATTTTGGCTGCAAATAATATATTTCAGAATGCCTACAGTAGCAGGGATAAATTAATGATTATCCTTTCTGATGGTAATGATAGTAATGATGATGAAGACAAATCCTCAAAAAAAGCCAGAAATGAAAATTACTTTTATATTACTCAGAAGCTCATTAATATGGGAATGTGTGAGAGAATTAAAGATAATAATATTAAAATGGTATTTATTGCTATTGGATATATACCCAAAGAAGATATAGATTGGAAAAAGTGCGTCGGAGAAAAGAATTTTTACTTAGCTAAAAATGTCTCTGAACTGAAGCTAAGTATTAACCAGGCATTAGCCAGGATTGATACAGAAGTGGGCCGTAATATACCGAAGAACTGATATCAGGCGCGGTAATCTCCACCGCGCCTGCCATTGACTATTTTGCGGCACCCGCCGCTTCCATACCGACTAAGCCAACTTTGAGATAACCCGACTTACGCAGTGCATCCATCACACTCATCAAGGTTTCATAATCCACCACTTTATCTGCCTGGAAGAAAATAGTGGTTTCTTTATTAGCTTGGGTCACTTTATCCAGTGCGGCCGCCAATGTATCGCGGTCAACCTGCTGGTCACCGACATAAAGTTGGTTATCCGCTTTAACGGTCAGAAATACCGGTTTTTCTGGCCGTGGCTGCGGTACTGCTGAAGATGCCGGTAAATCGACTTTGATATCAACAGTGGCCAATGGTGCAGCCACCATAAAGATAATCAGTAATACCAGCATGACATCAATAAAGGGTGTCACGTTAATTTCGTGCAGTTCACCACTTTCATCGAGGTTATCGTTCATCCGCATAGCCATAAATCACCCCGCACGCAATTGGTGAGGCAGCTTAGGTGACTTTGCTTCAGCGCTGCTATTCAAATCAAGGTCACGGCTCAGCAGTAACAAAACCTGCGCGGCAACATCCCCAACCTGTGCACGGTAAGAGCCAATCAGACGAGCGAAAATATTATAGATAACCACAGCTGGAATTGCAGCGACCAAGCCCAGAGCTGTCGCCAGCAAAGCTTCGGCGATGCCCGGCGCAACAACCGCCAAATTGGTGGTCTGTGAGTGAGCAATGCCGATGAAGCTGTTCATGATGCCCCAAACCGTACCGAACAACCCGACAAAGGGTGAGATTGCACCAATTGTTGCCAGGAAGCCGTTGCCTTTCCCCATTTGGCGACCGATCGCCGCCACTCGGCGCTCTAAACGGAAAGCGGTACGCTCTTTAATGCCGTTATTGTCGTTTGATTCTGCCGATAGCAGGCGCTCGTTTTGCGCTTCACGTAGTAATAGGCCGCTGATACTGTCGGTGGAGAAAGCCTCTGCCCGCTCAGATGCAGTATCAAGATCCGTTACCGCACCGATAACTTCATGCTCTTGCTGTAAGCGACGACGGGCGCGGAATAATTCAGTACCCTTGGAGAACAAAATGGTCCAGGTCACGATGGATGCCAATACCAGACCAATCATGACACCTTTAACCACCGCGTCAGCATGCTGATACATACCCCAGACAGAGAGGTCCATCGCCAGACCTTGCGGTGCTGGAGCCATCAACGGCTGAACCATCGGCGCAGGTGTGGCGGCTTCTGTATTGGCCGGTGTGGCTGCTACCGGAGTAATTTCCGGCGTTGGTAACGGTGTTGATGTTGCAGTTGTTGGTGTCGCAACAGATGCAGCAACTGCGCCACTGTTGCCAGGCGCGGCGAATGCATGGCCGGCTAAACCTGCCACCAGCAATAATGCCATCGCGCCTTTCATCACTCGGCCTTGCACGAATGATTTATCTTTAATCTCTTTGCCAGCTGTTTTCACGCTGTGCCTCCACCCAATATGCATATCAATTTAAGGACGAAATCAGCTGCCGATCATATCAAACAAATGGGGGATTGATAGTAATTATCATTAGTATTTGAGCCTATTTTTTGAGAAAAAATAAGAATTCCCCTGATATCAGGGACAACGCAGCGTGACAATCGAATAACTATTCTTGGCTGTACAGCTTGAGTGACATGGAATGTAAAGTTTGAGGCGGTTACTCTCTAATTATTATTCCTTAATAAATACCCTATTTCGCCACTTACACAGCATTTTTCCATGATAAACCCACAAAAAACAGCGGGTCACCCTCTTGAGTTTTTTTCATGGTAAAAGCCGCTCTCACAGCACAATCATCATGCTAACGTAAGAAATACATCCCAATAATGAATGCAGTCCAAAGAATAATGGACTCAGATTATAAAAAGGTGACAACGCAATCATGTCTGCAAATAAACCTACGACAGAAAAACTGGAAACAACCTTAGTTAGCGCGGGCAGAAGTAAGAGATTTACCCAAGGCTCGGTTAATACCGTTATCCAACGGGCATCTTCGCTAGTTTTTGACTCAGTGAAAGCAAAAAAGCATGCCACCATTAATCGTGGAAATGGCGAGCTATTCTATGGCCGTAGAGGCACGCTGACCCACTTTTCCTTGCAGGAAGCAATGACGGAATTGGAGGGGGGTGCCGGTTGTGTGCTTTATCCTTGTGGGGCCGCTGCCATTAGCAATGCCATTTTGTCATTTGTCTCAACCGGTGATCATGTGCTGATGACCGGTTCTGCTTATGAACCCGCACAAAGTTTTTGCGATAAAATTTTATCGCGCATGAATGTGACCACCACCTATTTTGATCCGATGATAGGGGCCGAAATAGCCGCGCTGATTACCCCGCAAACTAAAGTGGTGTTTCTTGAATCACCCGGCTCTATCACCATGGAAGTGCAAGATATTCCAGCTATTGTGAAAGCCATCCGTGCTGTGTCTCCCGAGATGATTATCATGATGGATAATACTTGGGCAGCCGGTGTGCTGTTTAAAGCATTGGATTTTGACATTGATATCTCCATCCAATCAGGTACTAAATATATTATTGGCCATTCCGATGCGATGCTGGGGATTGCAGTTGCCAATGCTCGATGTTGGGAGCAGCTGCGGGAAGACTCTTATCTGATGGGGCAAATGGTTGATGCCGACACCGCCTATCTTGCCAGCCGTGGTTTACGCACTCTCAGTGTGCGGTTAAAACAACATGAAAAAAGCAGTATTGAAATAGCGAACTGGCTGGCTCAACGCCCAGAAGTAGCTGCGGTCTATCATCCGGCGCTACCTAGCTGCAAGGGCCATGAGTTTTACCAGCGGGACTTCACGGGCTGTAATGGTTTATTTTCTTTTGAGTTAAAAGAAGAGCTCACTCAGCAGCAGTTAGAAGCTTATCTTGACCACTTTACCCACTTCAGCATGGCTTTCTCATGGGGCGGTTTTGAGTCCTTAATCCTGGGTTATCAGCCAAAGGATATCCGTGCAATCCGCAAGTTCGAAGCAGAGGGAATAAAAGGAACTCTGTTCCGTCTTCACATCGGCCTGGAAAATGTACAAGACTTGCAGAACGATTTGGTGGCAGGATTTGAGCGCATTAAAGCAGTGGGATAATCGCTACTGCACAACCTGATTTGTTAATGCGCGGTGATAATGGCCGCGCATTAATCCTCTCTTACACAAATAGTATCAACGACACGTATATATCCGCCCAAAAATTTAATTATTGAGGATAAGATCAATGTGGATCTGCGCCATTACGGATACACTGTGTAAGACCTCACAACAATATCCTCACACGATAGGCAAACAGGAACAGAAATGGATGTATTACGCGAAATCCTTCATGCCTTATGGCAGCAGGATTTTAGTAAACTTGCCGACCCGAATGTGATTTGGGTCATTTATGGCATTCTCTTTACCACCCTCTTTTTAGAAAATGGTTTACTGCCGGCTTCTTTCCTCCCTGGTGATAGCTTGTTGCTATTGGCGGGTGCATTAATTGCCAAGGGTGTCATGGGATTCTTACCCACAATGATAATTTTGACCGTTGCCGCCAGCCTGGGTTGTTGGTTAAGTTACCTGCAGGGGCTGTGGCTCGGTGATACCAAAATAGTAAAAAGGTGGCTGTTGCAACTGCCCGTTCATTATCGACAGCGTGCACATAATTTGTTTGTTCGCCATGGTTTAGCGGCCTTGATTATCGGCCGGTTCTTGGCTTTTGTGCGGACTTTACTGCCAACACTGGCGGGTATTTCAGGTCTGAACAGCACACGTTTTCAATTCTTTAACTGGCTCAGTGGGCTGCTGTGGGTAGGCAGTGTCGTGGGGTTGGGCTTTGCTCTTAGCCATATTCCATTGGTTAAGCATTATGAAAATCAGGTCATGACGGCGCTGATGATTCTGCCGATTGTCTTACTCCTGATGGGGCTGGTCGGCACACTGGTTTTGGTTTGGTGTAAACGTAAGAGTGTCACTGAGTAGCGGCCCAGTGCTGGGCTTGTTAGCTAAACGGCGCGCTATGCGCCGTTTTTTGTCAGCGTAAAAGCGGGCGCTACATCAACTAGCGCGCAGCTTGGCAAGCTCTTCACTGGGCGTCACGCCAAAATAGCGTTTAAACTCACGGCTAAACTGCGAGGCGCTTTCATACCCCACTTTATTGGCTGCGGTGCTGGCTTTTAGCCCATCGTGCAGCATCATCATTCTGGCACGGTGCAGTCGGTAAGATTTCAGATATTGCAGGGGCGAGGTGTTAGTCACGGCTTTAAAATTATGATGAAACGCCGAGACACTCATATTCACATCTGCGGCTAATTGTTCCACATTCAGGTTATCGGCAAACTGATTTTCGATACGCCGCAGTGTCTTGGTAATTTGATTGAAGTGCCCATGGCGGTTAACCAATGCCTGCAACGCCCCACCACACTGACCACACAGCACATAGTAGATAATTTCCCGCACAATTTGTGGGCCAAGTACTCTGGCATCACGTGGATTAGACATCACATCCAGCAGGCGCTCAGTGGCGCACAGCATCTCTTCAGTTAATGCCGATGAGTTGACGCCGGACGTATTACCGAAAGGTTTATCCAGCTCATCATCACCAATATCTATAATTAGATCCTGTAGCATCTGGTTATCTATATGAATATAAATTCCAGCCAGCGGTATTTCAGGGCTAGCAAAGGTTTCACATTCAAAGGGCAGAGGCACGGTCAGAATAAGGTAGTTTTTCGGGTCGTACTGAAACACTTTACTGCCCAGATAACCGACTTTATGCCCCTGAAATATAATCACCACACTGGGGGTGTACATTACAGGTGTGCGCGGCTGATGCACCGTGGAGTACAGAATCTTCACCTTGGGTACAGCGGAAGGGGTTAAGCCATTGCCCTGCGCCAGACCAGCAATTTTTCCAGCCATCTGTGCCTGAATATCAGTAACCTCAACCATGGTGCCTCACCTGCTTCTGTTATCTAAAACAATCTGACATAAATTATGCAGTATTTCGGGCATTTTCTACAGTGATTTGGAGAAATAGGCAAGAGCTAGGCAGAAATGTGCATTGAGGTATAGCATCAGGTTACCGACAATGGCTACCAATAAAATTAGCAGCGTCATCATTGCTGTTTGTTCATCACCCAAAAGCTGGAAGACAAATCATCATGCAAAATTTTACCCTTCATACCCCAACAAAAATCCTGTTTGGTACTGGTCAGATAGCGCAACTAAGTAAAGTGATTCCTGCCGATGCGCGCATTTTAATCACCTACGGTGGCGGTAGCATCAAACAAAATGGCGTGCTTGACCAAGTTCATCAGGCACTAAAAGGCTTTGATTTTATTGAGTTTGGCGGTATTGAGCCAAATCCGACCTACGAAACCCTGATGAAAGCCATTGAGGTTTGCCGCAAAGAGAAAATTAACTTCCTGCTCGCTGTTGGCGGCGGTTCAGTGCTGGATGGCACTAAATTCATTGCCGCTGGTGTCAATTATCCACAAGACCCATGGCATATTCTGGAAACCATGGGCCGCGATATTACTGAAGCCATCCCTATGGGCTCAGTGCTGACCTTACCTGCTACTGGCTCTGAAGCTAACAATGGCGCAGTTATCAGCCGCCGTAGTACCGGCGATAAACAGCATTTCTTCTCCCCACATGTGCAACCGCTGTTTGCTGTGCTGGACCCTGAAGTCACTTATACCTTGCCACCGCGTCAGGTCGCCAACGGTGTGGTCGATGCTTTTGTTCATACTATTGAGCAATATCTGACTTACCCAGTGGATGCAAAAGTACAGGATCGTTTTGCTGAAGGTCTGCTGTTAACACTGATCGAAGACGGCCCAAAAGCCTTGAGTGACCCGAAAAATTACAATGTGCGTGCCAATATCATGTGGAGCGCCACCATGGCATTAAACGGCCTGATTGGTGCTGGTGTCCCGCAAGACTGGGCAACACATATGCTGGGCCACGAACTGACTGCACGTCATGGGTTGGATCATGCCCAAACATTGGCGGTGGTATTGCCTGCACTGTTGGTCGCCAAGAAACAGCAAAAACACGCTAAATTACTGCAATATGCAGAGCGCGTCTGGGGTCTGCGTGAAGGGACTGAAGAACAGCGTATCGATGCCGCGATTGAAGCAACCCGTCATTTCTTTGAAACCATGGGTGTGGCAACTCGCCTGTCCGCCTACAAACTGGATGGCAGCTCCATTCCGGATCTTATCAAAAAATTGGAAGAGCACGGCATGACGGCGCTGGGTGAACACGGCGATATCACTTTAGCCGATAGCAAACGTATCTACGAAGCCGCGGTCTAATAAACACAGCTATAGCGACTAAACTTATCACATTGGTTATATAAATAGGCTGGTACAGCCCAAATCTATACCCAACGAAAATGGCGTTGCAGGGAGCGGGCTTCTTGCAACGTCAAGCACTAAGGGTATTCAGCTAAGGAGATAAACATGGCAACACAACCCATTATCAAACTGCACGATGGAAATCTGATGCCACAACTCGGCCTTGGCGTTTGGCAAGCAAGTATTGAAGAAGCACAGCTTGCTGTCAGCAAAGCGCTGGAAGTGGGCTATCGTTCGATCGATACGGCGGCTATTTATAAGAATGAAGTCGGTGTTGGTCAGGCGCTGAAAACCGCTAACATTCCCCGTGATGAGGTATTCATTACCACAAAACTGTGGAATGACAGCCAGCGTAATCCAAAACAAGCTCTGGAAGAGAGTCTGGAAAAGCTTCAGCTCGATTATGTGGATCTCTATTTGATCCATTGGCCAGATCCTACACAGGATCGTTATGTCAGTGCCTGGCGTGAGCTTATCACCTTGAAAGAACAAGGTTTGATCCGTAGCGTGGGGGTTTGTAACTTCACAATTCCTCATCTGCAACGGCTAATTGATGAAACCGGCATTGCCCCGACCGTCAATCAGATTGAGCTACATCCGCTGCTACAGCAGCGCCAAATTCATGCCTGGAATGCTACACATCATATTGCTACCGAATCCTGGAGCCCACTGGCACAGGGTGGCAAAGGTGTGTTTGATCAGGCTGTTATTCGTCAACTCGCCCAGAAATACAACAAAACGCCGGCACAGATAGTCATCCGTTGGCATCTGGACAGTGGGCTGATTGTTATCCCGAAATCAGTCACTCCCGCGCGCATCAGAGAAAACTTTGAAGTGTTTGATTTTAAACTGCACAAAGATGAACTGACGGCAATTTCGAAGTTGGATAGCGGTAAACGGCTGGGGCCAGACCCGGATGTTTTCGGGTCTGACAGCTGATTCAGCTTAGTGATGCTTAGTCTTGCCTCTGGCGGTGCCAGCAGGTTTATTTACCGGCGCTCTGTTTGCGCCGGTTTTGTTTGCACCCGTTTTATTTGCGCCAGTCTTGTTTGCACCAGTATGGTTTGTACCGGTTGGTTTAACTGACGGTTTAGCCGCAGACGCGCTATTGGCTGCCAGCGGTGTTTTAGCCGCAACTCGCCCAGTAGGCTGGCGTTGACGAGTGATTGAGGTGTGTTTGGTCAGCGCCGGGGTATGCTGGCGGAATGCGCGCCGTGCTTCACGCTGCTCTTCGAGAGTTGGAGCCGGAACCAAACATTCACGGCGGCTACCAATCAAATGTTGCAGTCCCATATCCTCTAATGCCGCACGAATCATCGGCCAGTTAGCCGGATCATGATAACGCAGCAATGCTTTATGTAACCGCCGTTGGCGATCACCTTTAGGAACAACCACATCCTCACTCTTGTAATCCACTTTCCCCAGCGGGTTCTTACCGGTGTAATACATGGTGGTGGAGTTAGCCAGCGGTGATGGATAGAAGTTCTGCACCTGATCCAAGCGGAAGCGGTTTTTCTTCAACCAAAGTGCCAAATTAACCATATCTTTATCTTCAGTCCCCGGATGCGCGGAGATGAAATACGGGATCAGATACTGCTCTTTACCGGCCTGCTTAGAATAGGTATCAAACAGCTCTTTAAAACGCTGATAGCTTCCCATTCCCGGCTTCATCATCTTGGAAAGTGGCCCTTCCTCGGTATGCTCCGGCGCTATTTTCAAGTAACCGCCCACATGGTGGCTGGCTAATTCCTTGATATAGCGCGGATCTTCCACCGCCAGATCATAACGAACCCCAGACGCAATCAGGATCTTTTTGATCCCTTTCAAATCGCGGGCGCGTCGATACAGAGAGATGGTCGGCTGATGGTTAGTGTCCATATGTGGGCAGATTTCAGGATACACACAAGAGGCACGGCGACAGGTTTGCTCGGCACGTGGCGACTGGCAACGCAGCATATACATGTTTGCCGTCGGGCCACCAAGATCAGAGATAATACCGGTAAAACCGGGTACTTTGTCACGAATTTCTTCAATTTCACGAATAATGGAATCTTCGGAACGGCTCTGAATAATGCGCCCTTCGTGTTCGGTAATCGAACAGAATGAGCAGCCGCCATAGCAACCACGCATGATATTGATCGAGAAACGAATCATGTCGTAGGCTGGAATCGGTGACTTGCCATAAGCCGGATGCGGTACTCGCTGGTAAGGCAGCGCAAAAACACTGTCCATCTCTTCGGTGCTGAGCGGAATCGCCGGTGGGTTGATCCAAATATAGCGATCGCCATGTTTTTGCATCAAAGCCCGCGCACAGCCGGGGTTGGTTTCATGATGTAAAATCCGCGACGTGTGGGCATACAACACTTTGTCTGCTTTCACTTTTTCATAGGATGGCAGCAAGACATAGGTCTTCTCCCACGGCTTTGGTTTCGCCGCCCGCACCGTCACCGGCTTGGCTTCGGGTTCCGGCACAGTATCCGTGGCACAGGGTAAATCATCGCCATAAGGATTAGGAATAGCTTCAATACGGCCCGGTTTATCCAGACGGGTAGAATCTACCCCACTCCAGCCCGGCAATGCACTTTTGCGCATCACGACGGTATTACGCACATCCTGAATATCTGCAATTTTCTCACCATTAGCCAAGCGGTGCGCCACTTCAACCAGCGGCCGCTCACCATTGCCATACACCAGCATGTCAGCTTTCGCATCCACGATAACCGAGCGGCGCACAGTATCTGACCAATAATCATAATGAGCAATACGGCGTAAACTGGCTTCAATACCGCCGAGCAATACCGGCACATGGCTATAGGCTTCTTTGCAGCGCTGGCTATACACCAAGGTGGCACGGTCTGGCCGCTTACCACTTTGATTATCCGGCGTATAAGCATCGTCATGGCGTAATTTGCGGTCAGCGGTATAGCGGTTAATCATCGAGTCCATATTACCCGCAGTGACTCCGAAGAACAGATTCGGCTCACCCAAGCGCATGAAATCGTTTTTATTTGTCCAATCTGGCTGAGCAATAATTCCCACGCGGAAGCCTTGAGCTTCTAACATGCGGCCAACAATGGCCATGCCAAAACTGGGATGATCCACATAAGCATCCCCAGTGATCACAATGATGTCACAGCTATCCCAGCCTAATATGTCCATTTCTTCGCGAGACATCGGTAAAAATGGCGCAGTGCCATAGCATTCAGCCCAATAAGGCTGATAAGAAAACAGGTCACGCTCTGGCTGGATCAGGCTGGTACTCATGGCAACACTCTTTGATTGGGGAAAGTTGAGGTGGTTCGGGTTAAGAAATCATCACCGGGCGGCGATTATACGCATTTATCCATGAAAAGAGGAAGGATATCTATTTTGTATGAGGGAATCAGTGATTCAGTTCGGTTGATATAAGATTGTCGCTAATCTTATATCAACCGAAACCCGATCCGGTTAAGGGCAGTAAAACTTTAACAACCGAACTTGCCCGCCCAAACCTTAACCAACCGTCGGTGCTGCCTGTGTCACCAACTGCCCTGCTGAACCACGGTCTGCCATCTCAAGGGTCTGGCTGTGGAACAAGAACGGGAAATGCGCGGAAGAAACCTGATTGAAATACACCAGTAACTCCACATCGCCATCAACCCAAACCGTGTCTTTCCAGCCGCGATCTTCCGCCATTGCTGGCGCGCCATTCACATTCTTCACTAGGAATGAAACGCCCTGAATATGGAATGCTTGTGGCATATCTGCATGCAACGTCCAGCGCTCCCAAGTACCTTGTTGGGCTTGAGCATCAACCCGGCTCATATCCCAGATAGCCCCATTAATACCTGGCAAGTCATCGCCCAAGCGGAACTCACGGGAACGCACCACACTGCCGTCCAAAATCTGGTCGGACAGCAGACGCATTGGCAGATTATCAGTCACCAACGGTAATAAACCGGTCGGTTTTAGTGTCAGCACCAAGGTGGAAATCAAAATGCTTGATGGCTCAAATAGCCCACGCAGGCGGTCCATAATCCCGGCGGATTCGCCAGCGGTAATCGACACTTCGCTGCCTTGCGACATATCAATCACCACTTCACGTCGCTCACCCGGCGCGAGTGACAGTTGCTGTACGGCAACCGGAGCCGGTAAGAAACCCTGATCACTGGCAACAACATGAAGTGGACGCCCATCACTGAGTTGCAAGGTATAGCGACGAGCATTGGAAGCATTCAATAAACGTAAACGCACCCAACCACGAGAAACCTCAACAAACGGGCTTTGCACACCATTAACCAGCAATGTATCCCCAATAAAACCGCCTTTAGCGGGTGGGTCATATTGCGGGACACCAAAGTTATCCAGCCGTTTATCCTGAATAATAATCGGGAAGTCATCCACCCCATAGTGACTCGGCAGCGGCATTGCTTTGCTGACTTCATCTTCCACCAGCCACATACCGGCCAACCCGTTATAGACATGGGGGGCCATGCGGTTCGGGGTATTAGCATGATACCAACAGGTTGCGGCGGGTTGTCGCACCGGTAATACCGGCGACCAATCACTCCCTGGGGAAATCATGCGCGCAGCACCGCCCATCAAGGTGCCGGGCACTTGCAACCCACTGATCGTCATGGAGACCGGCTCAGTCAAACGGTTACTGTAAATGAGTTTAACGTCATCACCGCTGAAAACCCGGACTGTCGGCCCCAGATACATCCCGTTGATACCCCATACAGCGGCTTTTTGCCCACCACTGAATGCCCAATGTGCCCGTTGTAAAGTCAAAAACAGCGGTTGACCACGACGAGATTCCAGTATGGGAGGAACAGGTAAAGAGGGTTGTTGGGTACTATTAGCCTGTGCCCTCAATGGCAACGAGCCCGCGCCTAGCGCTAAACCCGTAGCCTGAATGAACTGGCGACGACTGAGTGACATATCTTCTCCGTGAAAACCACAATCAAACTTACTGCAAAATTTTGCCTGACTGCGAATAACGCTGAAGGACGGCAAAACGCTCACGACCAGAGTCGTTTAAATGAAAACTCACAATTTACTTCAAGCCAAATAATCAGCGCAGAATAACGAATTTATCTACACCAATAGATTATTTTTTAGCTGCGGCCTCTTGGGCTATTTCTGCATCGAGTTGCTCAATTTTAGCCAGCATCAAATTGCGGCAATGCTCCGACAACTCGCGCACGCGATCTTTGCCATAGCCGCTGGTATCAACTGGCGGCATGATTTCTACGATGACTTTGCCATTCGACCAACGATTTAAGTTGATATGGTTAGTACTGGAAACACAGATTGGCACAATCGGCACACCAGCGGCGATAGCGGCATGGAAAGCGCCGGTCTTAAACGGCAATAAGCCACGGCCACGGCTGCGAGTCCCTTCTGGGAACATCCAGATAGAAACATTTCTTTTTTTAACCTGTTCAACGACTTGGGCAATAGTGCCATGCGCTTTAGCACGGTTATCACGATCAATCAGCAGGTTACCGGTCAGCCAATATAATGGGCCAAATAAAGGTACCCACAGTAAGCTCTTTTTGCCCACCGTGACGGTGCCTGACTGAACCACATTCGACATCGTGACCATATCGTAATTATTCTGATGGTTAGCGATGTAAATGCAAGTTCCGTAATTCGCTGCTTCTGGGGGAATTCGCTGCTCAACGGTAATCCCAAACAGTACTGACATCCGGCCAAAGAGATGAGCAAACGTCGCCAGATTACGTGGGTTTCGTGGGCTAAACAGGCAATAAATTGAGCCAAAGACACACACTAGAAAACAATATAAAACAGCCAGCACAGTGCGCAAAATTAATAGCATAACAACCTCTTAAACACTTACTTATAGACACGTAATCGGCGCTAGTATAACGGCTTCCAGGCAAAACACCGCGCAGATTCCTAACCATAATGATGTTACGCGACAGCGCACGCAAATTGCGCACGCCGCCTGTTACATTGACTCGCTGTGATTCTAATTACGTTGAATATTACTCTTCACTGTCTGTGGGTATTGCCCGTGCAGGCGCATCAACATCAACACGATCAATACGTTGCAAACCACGAGGTAGCGGTGAACCTTTCCGGCCGCGTTCAGCACGGAATTTCTGCAAATCCTCTGGTCGCAAGGTTAGCTTACGTTTACCGAAGTGAAGTGTAACCGACGTTTGCGGCGGCAAAACAAATAGCCACACCAGACGATCTTTGCCCGCTGCGGCATCTGCCGCCGGGATTGAGACTATCTTATTACCCTTACCTTTTGATAACTCAGGCAGATCTGCAACTGGGAACATCAGCATACGACCAGCGGCGGTGATGGATAACAGCATGTCATCCGGCCCATAAATTTCCAATGGCGGTAATACTTTGGCATTTTCCGGCAAAGTAATCATCGTCTTACCGGCACGGTTCTTGGCAACCAAATCATTGAAAGTACATACAAAGCCATAACCGGCATCTGATGCCATCAATAATTTCTGGCTATCTGGTGCCATCAATACCTGTTCAATGGTTGCACCCGGCGGCGGTGTGAGCTTCCCGGTCAACGGTTCACCTTGCCCGCGTGCTGATGGCAGTGTCAGTGGGTCTAAGGCGTAACTGCGGCCGGTTGAATCAATAAACACCACCGGTTGGTTACTCTTGCCCCGCGCTGCGGCGCGGAAACTGTCACCCGCTTTATAACTTAAGCCAGACGGATCAATATCATGGCCTTTGGCACTGCGCACCCAACCCATTTCAGACAACACAATGGTTACCGGCTCAGAAGGCACAATATCATGCTCACTCATGGCCTTAGCTTCACCACGTTCAGTCAACGGTGAACGACGATCATCACCATAGGCTGCGGCATCTGCCTGAATTTCTTTCTTAATCAAGGTATTCAGTTTGCGTTCGGATGCCAGTAATGCCTGTAATTGATCACGTTCTTTGGCTAACTCATCTTGCTCACCACGGATCTTCATCTCTTCCAGTTTGGCTAAATGGCGGAGTTTCAGTTCGAGGATCGCTTCAGCCTGAGTTTCAGAAATCGCGAAGTGCTGCATCAGCAGCGGTTTTGGCTCATCTTCAGTACGAATGATATGAATAACTTCGTCGATATTCAGGAAGGCAATTAATAAACCTTCTAAAATATGCAGCCGTTTCAGCACCTTTTCCAGACGATAATTCAGGCGGTTACGTACTGTTTGACGACGGAATACTAACCATTCGGTCAGGATCTCCAGCAACCCTTTGACTGATGGACGATGATCCAGGCCGATCATGTTCATGTTAATACGGTAACTTCTTTCCAGATCCGTGGTGGCGAACAGATGGTTCATCACTTGATCCAGATCGACGCGATTAGTACGCGGAACAATTACCAGACGTGTTGGGTTTTCATGATCAGATTCATCACGTAAATCTTCAACCATCGGTAATTTTTTGGCGCGCATTTGGCTGGCAATCTGTTCCAGCACTTTGGCACCCGAAACCTGATGAGGTAAGGCGGTGATGACCGCGCTGCCATCTTCTTTCTTCCACAATGCCCGCATACGCACGGAGCCACGGCCATTCTGGTAAATCTTACGAATTTCATCACGTGGAGTAATGATTTCTGCTTCAGTTGGGAAATCAGGCCCTTGCACGAATTCCAGTAACTCATCCAGAGAGGTCGCTGGTTTATCAATAAGCGCAATCACCGCTTGTGCAATTTCGCGCACATTATGTGGTGGAATATCGGTTGCCATGCCGACAGCAATACCGGTCGTCCCATTGAGCAAAATGTTCGGCAGGCGCGCAGGTAGCATTTTCGGCTCTTGCATGGTTCCGTCAAAGTTCGGCACCCAGTCAACCGTGCCCTGCCCCAACTCACCCAGCAAAACTTCAGCATATTTGGATAAACGAGATTCGGTATAACGCATTGCGGCGAAGGATTTAGGATCATCCGGTGCTCCCCAGTTCCCTTGACCATCAACCAATGGATAGCGATAAGAGAATGGCTGCGCCATCAATACCATAGCTTCATAACAAGCACTGTCGCCGTGTGGATGGTATTTACCCAACACGTCACCCACGGTACGCGCAGATTTTTTAAATTTTGCGCTATTGTTTAGCCCCAGTTCGGACATTGCGTAGACAATGCGCCGTTGCACCGGTTTCAAACCATCGCCGATAAACGGCAACGCCCGATCCATGATGACGTACATGGAATAGTTCAGATAGGCGTTTTCAGTAAAGGTGTGCAGCGGTAAGCGTTCTGCACCGTCATGAGTCAAATCACTCATTACTCAATTATCCTCAGACTCTGGTGGCAATCACTGTTCGTCAAGATAGACACCGCAAGTTCATTGTAGATTTCTGCCCGCGATAGTACCTCATCTGCGGGGTTACTGTCACAACCCACAGATAATCTCAATCTTTCATCTCTGTAACATTGCCCCGCCTTTCTATCACCGGGGTAACAAAACGATATCATCATGTAGCCTACCGCTGCTTTTCCCTTCATATACTGGCTATGCGCTGGACTTCCTTCCACTTTTTCACTTTCTCGATACGGTTGTCGGAACCACAGCGTGCCAATCAACACACAGAGACAATATCGTTTCGCTTGCAGTCGAAGTAGGAGAATACCCATGGCCTCACCCAATATTTTGCTGTTACGCATCGATAACCGGCTGGTTCACGGCCAGGTTGGCGTGGCATGGTCCTCATCCCTGGGGGCAAACCTGTTATTAGTCGCCGACGACGGTGTCGCACAGGACAAACTTCAACAGCAAATAATGTCGATGACAGCTGAGTCTATGGGGCTGGGGATCCGTTTCTTCTCCATCCAAAAAACCATTGATGTCATTGGTAAAGCTTCTGCTGAACAGAAAATTTTTATCGTCTGCCGCACACCGGACGAAGCTCGCCGCTTGGTCGAAGGCGGGGTACCTATTCGCGATGTGAATGTCGGGAATATGCACTTTTCAGAAGGCAAACGCCCACTGACCAAAAAAGTGTATGTCGATGATAACGATCTGGCCAACCTACATGCAATTCAACAGCATAACGTAAATGTCTTTATTCAGGACACACCGAGCGACGGCAAAGATAAAGTCCAGTAAATAGCCGCCGCATCAGGGTATAGCAATACGGTATGACGAAAACCGACAGTACCCTGCCCTACAACGCCTTTGGTGACGGAATTATTTATGCATGAAATAACAATGATGCAAGGTATTGGGCTGGCAATTATGGCCCTGATTGTCGGGATCGATTTCTGGTTGGAAGCGCTGTATATCTTCCGCCCGTTAATCGTCTGTACCTTAACGGGTGCTATTCTCGGTGATATCCAAACAGGTTTGATTACCGGTGCTTTAACTGAACTGGCCTTTACTGGCCTGACGCCAATTGGGGGTACTCAACCGCCAAACCCGGTGTTGGCGGGGATTATGACCACCGTTATCGCCCACAGTACCGGGGTTGATGCGAAAACAGCAATCGGACTCGGTCTGCCCTTTAGCTTCCTCATGCAATACATCATTCTGTTCTATTACTCAGCATTCTCCTTCTTTATGCAGAAAGCAGATTTGTATGCAGAAGAAGCGGATGGCGCGGCTCTCGGGCGGCTAAATTTGTTGTTAACCGCGATAGTGGCGGTGACTTACGCCGCCGTAACCTTCCTTTGTGCCTATGTCTCTCAGGGGGCGATGCAAAGTCTGGTGCGCTCAATGCCGGTGTGGTTAACCCACGGATTTGAAGTGGCGGGCGGCATCTTACCTGCAGTTGGTTTCGGCTTACTGTTGAAAGTTATGATGAAAACGCCGTTCACCCCTTTCTTTATCATTGGTTTCCTGTTTGTCACCTTTATACCGGTACAAAATCTGTTACCTGTCGCGCTACTGGGGACGGCTTTCGCTGTCTACGAATATTACAACCAACAGAAGAAAGCCGCCGCTGCTGCTGCACCTGAGGAGATGAATGATGGAATCTAACACCTTGCCCACTACCACAGATGCCAGCGCAGAACCGACCACCAAGTTGACACGCCGAGATATCACGCGGTTAGGTTTCCGTTCGGCACTGTTACAGGCCGGTTTTAACTACGAGCGGATGCAAGCCACCGGTTTTGCCAGCGCCCAAGTCCCACTGTTGAAGAAGATTTATGGCAATGACAAAGCTGCTCTGTCTGCCGCCATGAAAGACAATCTGGAGTTTATCAATACCAACACCAATGCCGTTGGTTTCCTGATGGGGTTACTGATTTCACTGGAGGAACGTCATGAAAGTCGCGACCTGATTAAGGGGCTGAAAGTGGCACTGTTCGGGCCACTGGCGGGTATTGGCGATGCTATTTTCTGGTTTACTCTGCTGCCAATTGTCGCCGGGGTATGTGCCTCTTTTGCTAGTCAGGGCAGTGTGTTAGGGCCAATTATCTTCTTCGTTGTCTATCTGGCGCTATTTTTACTGCGCGTGGTGTGGACCCATCTGGGCTACACCTTAGGGGTCAAAGCCATTGATAAACTGCGGGCCAGTTCGGGGGCAATTTCCAGAGCTGCGACCATACTCGGGGTGACAGTCGTCGGTGGATTGATTGCTTCGTATGTTCACATCACGGTAGCGGCAAAAGTCGCGGTGACGGCTGGTCATGAAGTCTCTATTCAGGAAGCTTTCTTTGACAAAGTCTTCCCTAATCTGCTGCCCATGGTTTACACCTTGCTGATGTATTACTTGCTGCGGGCCAAGAAAGTCAGCCCGGTAACACTCATTCTGGTGACATTTGTGTTGTCTATTGCCTTGTCATGGCTCGGCGTGTTGTAACTCAGCAATCCGTTTCAATCTTTACTGCGCTGGCTAATTGCCAGCGCCCAAGGACCTTTTATGGTAAGCATTATCATCACTGGCCACGGGCATTTTGCCAGTGGGTTATATAACGCCCTAGAGCAAATCATTGGCCCCCAACAACAAATTATTGCTATCGATTTTCCGGTCGGCATGAATACTCAACAGTTAGACCAAGCATTACAACAAGCACTGGATGCATTACCTGTGGAGCAGGGAGTCGTGTTCTTCACCGATTTACTGGGTGGTTCCCCTTTTCGCAGCGCTGTCCAATTGAGTGTGCAGCAACCTCAGTTTGAAGTTATTGCTGGCACCAATATGCAGATGCTGGCAGAAACAGTGTTAGATAGAGATGAAATCCCCACTGCGAGCGAGTTTGCCCAGCAAGCACTGGCTGCCGGGAGCAGAGGAATCGTTCATTTTGTGCTTGAGAGTGACACACCAGATAATGAGAGCAATGAGGAACCGGAAGGAATCTAGGAGTAACCCTCTGATATGTTGTGATTTCCCATTTTAAAGAAGGGCACTTCGCCCTTCTGCTCCATGAAAGCTGCAATAATCGAACCTGCAATATCCCTCTATAAACTCAGCCACTTTATTTGATGCGCCACTCTTAAGATTTCACCGCGATTAATGCAGTATTCAACTGTTGCACAGCCTGCTGCGGTGTCTGCTCTGGATGGGTAAAAAAGTAGTTCAGGACGTGGAAAAAAATCTCTTTAGTTTGGGCATCTGTCGCCATTGAATGCGCCATACTTGGCAGCAATTTCCCCGATGCTTCAGCTTGGCGGAATGCTTTGCTCGACTGCTGGGCACAAGAGTCAAAATCCTGCAATGAAACATCCATCCGCGCGGGGATTGAGCCTTTTAATTTATTAAAAGTGACCTGAAACTGCTTATCCATCAAGACGTCAGCTAAATGGCGCTGCCCGGATACCATAACCGGATTACCATTCTGCTGCAAAATAGCAAAGCTGTCGGTGTTATAGATGAAGTAGCCCTGAGTCCCGGGAGCCAAGGCACACAGAAACTCTTTGCCGGGGTGGTCACCATCTTGCATCATCTCCCCTTTGGCCCAGTCGCCCATAATCATCATGGCTGCTTTGCCACTGCGCAGCATTTCTACCGATTCATGCCATGGCCGATTGGCAGCATCTGGATCGATATAACTTTTAATTTGGCGAAACTTTTCCAGCACCTGCACCATCTTCTCACTCGTGATAGCACTGCCGCGTTGCTCCATAAATACCTGACGGTAGAACCCCCCGCCCTCCATGCCTAGTAGGAGATTTTCAAACACCGTGGCATCCTGCCATGCTTGCCCACCATGTGCTAGTGGAATGTATCCCGCAGCTTGTAGCTTATCTGCCACAACAAAAAACTCATCCCAAGTGGTAGGGACAGCTAATTTCAATTTGGCGAAGGGTTTGGGGTTAATCCACATCCAATTGATACGATGTATATTTACCGGCACCGCAACATATTCACCACGGTATTTAATATTAGCCTCAATCGCCGGGGGTAAAACTTTATCCCATTCAACAGTTTGCTCCGGTGTATAAGGGCTGGAGAGAAAGCCCAATCTGGCCCACTCCTCTATAGCCTTACCTTCAAGCAGCGCTGCTCCGGGCGGATTGCCAGCAATAGCGCGAGTTTGCAGTACACTGTATGCGCTCTCTCCCGCGCCACCTGCAACAGCAAAATCTTGCCAGTTGTCTCCTTTTTCGGCCAATGCCTGTTTGACCGATTCAAGTGCGGCTTGCTCACTGGACGAGGTCCAATAATGCAGAACTTCAACATTAGCGGCGGTGGCATGGGTCGCGACCGACAACAAGAAAATAAGAGATAGCGCCTTCAACATAGGTAATAGACTCAGTTATAACGTTGTAAACGGACTTCCACTATCAGACCACTGCCGGGATGATTGCGTAATGTCACCTCGCCACCATGTGCTCTGGCAATGCTGCGCGAAATGGCAAGCCCCAATCCGCTGCCACGGTTATCTTGCTGTAAACGGTAGTAAGGTTTAAACACTTTCTCCCACTGATCCTCCGGGATCCCCGGACCAAAATCACGGATAAACAACATGATATAATCCCGATGATCTGACAAAGTTATCTCTACCTGCTGACCATAATTCAACCCATTTTCGACGATATTATTCAGCAGGCGCTTAATCGCCAGTGGGCGACCAAAAATGGGGCTGGCTTTGCCAGATACACTGACATTGAGATAGGCATCCATCATTTTTCTTAGCAAATTCATGATATCGATGGATTCAAGATTCTCATGTAAATCAGTATCTTTCATACTCTGCAGCGCGCCTTTAACCATCATTTCCAGGTCAGCGACATCCTGCTCGAACTTTTTCCCCAATCTTTCATCTTCCAGCATTTCTACCCGCAAGCGCAGCCGAGTAAGCGGCGTTTTCAAGTCATGGCTGATCGCGGTAAACAGCATCTCCCGATTATGCAGATAAGCCCTTAGGCGGCTTTGCATTTGATTGAAAGAACGGGTTGCCGTCACTAACTCTGCACTGCCTTCCTCCGGCAATGGCTCGCTGTCCAAGGAGCTGTTAAGTTCAAGCGCACCATGGGCTAACCGCGCCAAAGGTTTCAGTTCACGGCGAATCAGCCACCAAGTGAAAAGCAGCACCAACAGCAAACTACACAGCGTAAAACCAACCTGACGTAAACTAAATAGCGGGCTTTCTAACTGATCGTAAGGGGGCGGCAGAGGAGCGGCGAGAAATAGCCATTCATTGGCATTCAGTTGTAATTGAATAACCAATACCGGCGCATCTTTATGGGAGGTGGTGATGCCAAAACGTGCCCATGCCGGAGGCAGATTTTCCACCAGAACCCCGGCATTAAACACTTTAAGTTGATCCGCGGGGGTCAGAGAGATGATTGCCGCTTGTCGCTCTCCTAATTGTGTCCGCAGCTCCTGTTTTGCCTGTGAGACTATCGTTCTGGCGGTTTGGCTCTCCAGCAGTTGTACTTCGTCCAATACATGATTATTGATTGAAATAAAAAACTGAGAACCCCCGAGCGCCAGTTGCTGCTGCAATACCAAATGGCGGTAATTGTGCGGCAGAGAAGACATAAAGTTGTAGCTGGTCAGCATCCCTTGCACCAACCCTTTAATGGTACTTTCCAGGCTAGCCTGATTACGCAGACTGAACTGACGATACCAAATGGATCCGGAAATACTTTCAGCTAACAGCAGTGCAATCACCAACATGCATAGCATGCGGCTCAGTAGTGAGCGAGGCCAAAGTGGCCGGAACATATCTTGTAGCCAGCGGACATAACGACCCGCATCAATATTCACGAGTCACATCGCAACACAGCATGTAACCCTGATTGCGCAGAGTGCGCAGTAGCAGGCGCTGGCTATCTTGCAGGCGCTGACGTAACCGGCTGATTTGTACATCAATCCCACGCTCTAAAGGGTTATTTTCCCGCCGACGAGTGATTTCAGAAATCTGGTCCCTATCGAGGATCTGGTTAGGATGACGTAAAAATAGCGAGAGCAACGTAAATTCAATTCCGGATAGCGGTTCACTCTGCTTATGTGGATCAATAAGCTCTCGCCGGACTAAATCCAGTTTCCAGCCGTTAAAACATAAAAAACGTGCTTCGGTACCGGGGCTTTGCACGATTTGATTGCGACGTAATAACGCCTTAACTCGCGCCAACAACTCACGAGCACTGAAGGGTTTAGCCAGATAGTCATCAGCCCCCAGCTCCAATCCAATCACTTTGTCACTTTCATCAGACGCCGCAGTCAGCATGATGATCGGCACCGCCGATACTTGCCGCGCTTTACGGCAAAGCGTGAAGCCGTCATCCCCCGGCAGCATGACATCCAAAATCACTAAATCCACAGACTCTTGCTTCAACGTGGTCAGCAAGTGTTCACCGTCAGGTAGCGAAAGCACACGAAAATTCGCCTTGGTGAAGTATTCCGTCAGCAAGCTGCGGATCTCTTCGTCATCATCAATTACAAGCAAAGTATGAGGGGACATAATGGCGCTGACCTGAATAAACGAGCGTCGCTGATAGGCAAGCAGTGTACCGCTATAACTCTGTTGGCAGCTATATGCTGCGCGGTATTAACTGCATTCTGAGAGCTGCTTCAAAACTGTTGATCTGCGGTTTCGGTTATATAAAATTCAATGCGCGTTGCTTCGCATATTTGCGGCTAAAACGATTCAACCAAAGAGCTTTGTTGCTTTTTAAGCAACAGTGTTATGCATTATTGGGCATTTTTCTCTGGTACTGAAACCGTTAGCATACTCAGCATTCTGAGTTAGGTAGTTTCAAAACTCCCGCTTCAAAAGGATTATATTAATGAGTAACGTACTAATTATTAATGCAATGAAAGAGTTTGCGCATTCCAAAGGTCTGCTAAATCTCACTCTCACTAATGTAGCTGCTGGTTTTCTTCAGGAAAACGGCCATCAGGTTAAAATCACGACTGTTGACCAAGGTTATGATATTGAAAGTGAAATTGAAAACTATCTGTGGGCTGATACGGTTATTTATCAAATGCCGGGTTGGTGGATGGGTGAACCTTGGATTTTGAAAAAATATATTGATGAAGTCTTCACCTATGGCCATGGTCGCTTGTACCAAAGCGATGGTCGTACCCGCTCCGATGCCACCAAAGGTTACGGCTCCGGCGGTTTGATTCAGGGTAAAACCTATATGCTTTCAGTGACCTGGAATGCCCCTGTAGAAGCCTTTACTGATCCAAAGCAGTTCTTCGAAGGTGTCGGTGTTGATGGCGTTTATCTGCATTTCCATAAAGCCAATCAATTCCTTGGCATGAAGCCATTGCCAACATTTATGTGTAATGATGTGATTAAACAACCTGATATTGAAGGTGATATTAGCCGTTATCGTCAGCATCTGGCTGAAAACTTTAACAATCAGGCGGTTTGATTTCCCCCCCCACAAGCTGGATCATCACATAAGTTGGGACAATAATGATTACTGTTTTTGCCGAGATAAAAGTTAAACCGGGCCGCCGCCAGGCGGTATTGCAGGCCATTGAGAAGCTACAACCTGCCGTGCTGGCAGAAGAGGGCTGCGGTGGCTACGCCCCAATGATTGATGCGCCGACCCAGCTTGACTGGCAAAAGAAGTCGCCAGATTCTATCTTCATGATGGAAAAGTGGCAGAGTGTTCAGCATCTGGAGCAACATTTGCAGATGGAACATATGCATCAGCATCGTGAAGTAGTTAAAGACGATGTGCTGGATGTCATGATTTATATTCTAGATAACGCTTAGTCTGCGTTGTTGAAGTTGCAGTACCTGCGCTGCAACTTCACTTAATTTAGCGAGGGCGAGATTACAGCGGGTTAGCGGCTATCTTTAAGCCAATGGCTCGTTTTGATCTGCTCACTGACATAATCCAGAAAACAGGTAATTCGCGCCGCAAGCTGGGTATTACGATAGTAAACCGCATTGATTGGCTGCCAGGTTTCCAGAATTTGATCGGCCATGACCTCGACTAAACGCCCGGTCAATTGATCTTCTCGGGTCATAAAATCAGATAATTCGACTATTCCCTCGCCCTGTAAAGCCAGTAAGCGCAGTGTCTCACCACTGGATGCCGCTAAATTAGGCGTGATTGACGAACGCCCGCCCGGCAAGTGGGGCAGCGACCACTGGTTAAGAAACTCCGGCTGAGTAAACCCAAGCAAGCTGTGATTTGCCAGTTCATCAATGGTATGAGGGGTGCCGTGGCGTTGTAGATAATCAGGGCTGGCAAGGATGCGTACGCGGCTGGCTCCGAGCAAACGGGCATGGATAGTCGAGTCACGCAGCGCGCCGATACGAATAGCGATATCGGTGCGTTGTTCAAGTAAATCGATATTGAGGTCGTCGGTATTCAGCTCAAGAATAATTTGCGGATATAACGCGCGAAAACCGCTGATCATCGGCACAATCACATGCTGCATAAAAGGTGCCGCCGCATTGACACGCAGCCGCCCGGCAGGTTTTAAGCGCCGCAGGGCAATTTGTTCTTCGGCATCATCCACAGCACCCAAAATCTGCCGCGCATGGCTGAGGAACAACTCGCCCTCTTCTGTTAGCTCTAATCGCCGGGTGGTACGGCGCAACAATGTTGTAGCGAGCTTTTGTTCCAGCCGGCTCAAGGCGCGGCTGATACCCGATGTTGTCTGGCTGCGCTGTTCCGCAGCCGCCGTAATTGAGCCGCAGTCAACGACCGAGGTAAAAGCCTGCAACTCTTCTAACGTCACTTTCATCGATCAAACCTCGATTTCAGCGGTATCCCCTTTCTCTTGCAGCCAATTGCGGCGATCTTCGGAGCGCTTTTTCGCCAATAGCATATCCATCATTGCCATGGTCTTATCAATATCATCATCACCGATAGTCAACTGCACTAAGCGGCGAGTGTTCGGGTCCAAGGTGGTTTCACGTAACTGCAACGGGTTCATTTCGCCCAGCCCTTTAAAGCGCTGCACATTTGGCTTACCGCGTTTGCGTTTTAGTTGCTCCAGAACACCGGCTTTCTCTTCTTCATCCAGGGCATAAAATACTTCTTTACCCAAATCGATGCGGTATAGCGGCGGCATTGCTACATAAACGTGGCCATTGCGTACCAGAGCACGGAAGTGGCGCACAAACAGCGCGCAAAGCAGCGTCGCGATATGCAAGCCATCGGAGTCCGCATCCGCAAGGATACAAATTTTACCGTAACGTAATTGGCTCAAATCTTCGCTGTCGGGATCAATACCAATAGCGACTGAAATATCATGAACTTCCTGTGAAGCGAGGACTTCATCTGAAGAGACTTCCCAAGTATTCAGGATTTTCCCTTTTAGCGGCATGATCGCTTGATATTCGCGGTCGCGCGCCTGCTTGGCAGAACCGCCAGCGGAGTCCCCTTCCACCAGAAACAGCTCCGTCATGCTCAAGTCTTGCGAAGTACAATCAGCCAGCTTGCCGGGTAATGCTGGGCCGCTAGTCAGTTTCTTACGCACCACTTTTTTGGCGGCTCGCATGCGACGTTGGGCGCTGGAAATAGCCAGCTCAGCCAACTGTTCTGCGGCTTGCACGTTCTGATTCAGCCACAGGCTAAAAGCATCTTTTACCACGCCGGACACAAAAGCCGCGCACTGACGTGAGGAGAGTCGCTCTTTGGTCTGGCCGGCAAATTGTGGGTCCTGCATTTTTACTGACAATACGTAAGCACAGCGCTCCCAGATATCGTCCGCCGAGAGTTTGACGCCGCGTGGCAAGATATTGCGGTATTCACAAAACTCGCGCATGGCATCAAGCAAGCCCTGACGTAAACCATTAACGTGGGTGCCGCCCTGCATGGTCGGAATCAGGTTAACGTAACTTTCAGTCAGCAGCTCGCCGCCTTCCGGTAACCATAATAGCGCCCAGTCGATAGCTTCGGTATCACCGGCAAAAGAGCCAACAAACGGCACTTCTGGCAGTGTAATCAAGCCATTCACCGCTTCCATCAGATAGTCGGTCAGGCCGTCGGCATAGCACCAACGCTGCTCGGTATTATTCACCTGATCTTTAAAGACGATTTCTACGCCCGGGCACAGTACTGCTTTAGCTTTCAGCAAATGCGACAAGCGGGACACAGAGAAACGCGGGCTGTCGAAGAAAGAAACATCTGGCCAGAAATGCACGCTAGTGCCGGTATTACGTTTACCGCAGGTGCCAATGACCTGTAAATCCTGCACTTTATCGCCATTTTCAAAAGCGATACTGTAGATTTGACTATCACGACGTACGGTAACTTCTACCCGCTTGGATAAGGCATTAACAACTGAAATACCGACGCCGTGTAAACCACCAGAAAACTGATAGTTTTTATTAGAGAATTTGCCGCCTGCATGTAAACGACACAAAATCAGTTCAACCGCAGGAACACCTTCTTCTGGATGGATATCAACCGGCATCCCACGGCCATCATCAATCACCTCAAGTGATTGATCGGCATGCAAGATCACATCAATGCGGCGAGCATGTCCTGCCAGAGCCTCATCGACGCTGTTATCAATCACCTCTTGACCAAGGTGGTTTGGTCGCGTGGTATCCGTGTACATTCCCGGACGACGACGCACTGGTTCTAAACCGCTGAGTACTTCAATGGCATCAGCGTTATAGCTGGATTCAGTCATGGTTTGATTAATATTCGGCTAATGGTTGGAAGGCTAGACATGCCCGACAGACCATCATGGCCTGCGGTACAATACCCACTGTTTGGGTGGAGCTTAAACCACCAGATATCAAGCGGTTGCTAGCCCTAAAAAAGTCACAATCGGGGAGAAATAATGATCAAAGCCAACAAAGGCGTGATTCCCACCTGATTCTACTGTTTGCCGACAAGGGGTGTAATAGGCAACCGCTTGACGGTAGTCGAGGATCTCATCCCCGGTTTGCTGCAATAACCAGAGTAAATCCGGTGATGCCAGCTTTTCAATCTGCATGGCTTTCAGATCATAAATATGTCGAGACTCTAACACATATTGTTGCCCGGTGTAGGGGTTCTCATTCTCGCCCAGATAATCGTTGAGCAGCTCAAATGGACGCACTGCCGGGTTAACAACCACCGCAGGAATACTAAAACGCTGGGAAAGCCAGGTGGCAAAATAACCGCCAAGGGAGGAGCCAACAATACCAATGGATTGCCCGGCTTTATCCATCACAATGCTCTCCAGCATTTCTGCTGCCTCCGCCGGATAAGGCGGTAATTGTGGGGTCAGCATCTCAATGTGAGGATGGTGCTCCTGCAACCAGCTTTTAAACGTGGTGGCTTTCGCTGAGCGGGGGGAGCTATTAAAGCCGTGAATATATAGAAGCGTACTCATCAATAACCATCCGAGTCCATGTCCGGGCAGAACTCATCACTGGCTAACCGACGAACCTCAGTTTCAAGTATTCCATCAGGCAGTAAATCGAGATAGCGCCATCCCGGGGCCACAGTATCAAGCGTAAAATTAGTACAGTGTGGTTTGAACTGCACACAAGTAGAAGGGCTGGCGAGCAAGCGCTTACCATACCAATCGAGATCCAAGTCCTGATGAATATGGCCGCACAGCAAAGTGGTAACTCGCGGATAGCGCGTCAGCACCGCCGCGAGCATATGGGCATTACGCAGGCTGTGCTGATCGAGCCAGGTACAACCAGACGGCATTGGATGATGGTGCAATAATACCAAGGTATAGCGTTCTGGATGTGCCACCAGACAACGCTCCATCCACTCCAACTGATAGTCACTCAGTTCACCGTAAGGAACACCAAAAACTTGGCTGTCTAATAGCAGAATTTGCCAATGCTCACCGACCAGAACATGCTTTGAAGGCGCAATACTCGCATCCGCCAAGGCATCAACCATAGCGGGTTGAAAATCATGATTACCGGGGAGCCATACACAAGGTGCAGGCAAGCGTGAGATGCCCTTAGCAAAATTCTGATAAGCAGCAACAGAATGATCCTGAGCCAAATCACCGGTCGCAACAATGAGATCAAATGGGCGCTGTTCAGCAATAATCGCATCCAACACAGCGCGATAGCTGCGGGATGTGTTTACACCCAGCAAGGTCTCATGTTCCCCCGCAAAGAGGTGGGTATCTGTTATTTGTAAAATTCTGGCCTTGGCCCCACTTGCCATAGGCAGTTTAAACAGGCTTTCCAAATGGTGTCCTTGTTTTTGCACCCTTCCCAACCAGATTTATCAGGTATCTTTACCCTCTGTCGGTCAGGCTATAAGTCTGTCTAACAAACCGGAACTGCCACTGCTCCATGCGCCAAACAATAGCGCAACCAGTCAGCAAGAAACTGGTTAATTTGATGCTTTTCGTCCCGCTGATGCAACTTTTTATTCGGATAATCATAACTTGCTTTGAAGCGGGAGATCTGCTGACTGGCACACACTTCCGCGACCTGCGCATCATGATAGAGCCGCACCACCATAGAAGGCAGGCTCCAGTGACTGACAGCGGGTTCAGTCTGAACTATCTCAACGACAGAAGTGTAGCGGGTCGATTCAATAATTGTCAGTTGATAACTGGCGCCATTAACCTGATAAGCCACGCTTTCACCCACTTCATCGACGCGCGGTATCAAACGACGCAATTGCGCGAAATTAGTTTCGCATACTCGCATCATTTCAGGAAAATCAGGGGTGTAGCGCTTAACCATTATTATGCTCGCTTTTTTTACGACTGCCATTCTTCTCTCAGGGACTGATGGTGCAACGCCAACCATTGTAATGCAATGATCGAAGCTGCGTTATCAATAGCACCTTCTTCAACCCAACGACAAGCCTGCTCGCGGCTGACAACATGAACCCGAATATCTTCATTTTCATCCGCCAGCCCATGAATACCACTCGCGGTAGTTGCATCGACTTCACCCACCATAATGGATAAACGCTCACTGGTCCCACCAGGACTGGCCAGATAACTGAGCACCGGCTTACAGCGGCCAATATGAATTCCCGCCTCTTCCTCAGCCTCACGACGCGCCACGTCTTCGACACTTTCGCCGTCTTCAATCATCCCGGCTATCATCTCTAATAACCAAGGTGATGGGCTGCTGTCAATGGCGGCAATCCGCAACTGTTCTATCAGCACGACTTCATCTCGCACCGGGTCATAAGCTAATAACACTGCAGCATGACCGCGCTCAAAAATTTCGCGTTTAACCTCCCCACTCATTTCGCCATTAAACAGACGATGGCGAAACCGGTACAAATTCAGTGAAAAAAAGCCACGGTACAGTGTTTCACGTGCAATAATTTCCACATCATTCTTGTCGAAGGTCACCGGTGAGGGCTTTGCTGAAGATGGTGCTGATGTCATTGGATGCTCTCCTTACTTAAGTATCTAGCCTGAATTGTGATTTTTGATGACACCTAAATGACATCATACAAGGCCGATAACGGTGCAATCATACTTTTATTAGTCATGCTTTTTTATTAAAAGTATCACCACGTCATGGACTTCACGCCATATCCTGACAGACTTAACGCAGGCTACAAGATTTTAAAATAACAGGCATCATTAGTTGATAAAAATCGGCTAGTAGATAGAAATGAGTTTGCGAGCTGAGATTGGCGGTTTTATCGCGGTGGCTTGATAAGCGATAGTTTGATAATAGATTATTTGATAAACATAGCGCGAGACAGATTAGTTGTCTGAATACTCATTTAGGTTTGTGATAGATTTAAGTAAATTTAGGCGAGATGGCACAATCAGCCACCTTATCCCATTGGCAGACTCTGATAGAATCGGCAACAATTCGTCTATCGACAGCTACCATAGTAATATTGCCGCACAACTGCTGCACAACAAGGACTGCAAATGAAGAAACTGCTCCCCCTTCTTATCGGGCTGAGTCTGGCTGGTTTCAGTACCATGAGCCAGGCAGAGAACTTGCTGCAAGTTTATAAGCAAGCCAGGGATAGTAACCCGGATTTACGCAAATCAGCGGCTGACCGCGATGCTGCATATGAAAAGATTAATGAAGCTCGCAGCCCGCTGTTACCACAGCTTGGTTTAGGCGCAGGTTACACCCATACCAATGGTTTCCGCGATGCTTCTGATAGCCCTGATAGCAATGCGACGTCAGGCTCACTGCAACTGACCCAAACTATTTTCGACATGTCCAAATGGCGTGCGCTGACCTTACAAGAAAAAGCCGCAGGTATTCAGGACGTTACGTTCCAGACCAGTGAACAACAACTGATTCTGGACACAGCAACAGCTTATTTTGCCGTCCTGAACGCCATTGATACTCTGTCTTATACTGAAGCACAGAAGCAGTCTGTCTATCGCCAGTTAGACCAAACAACCCAGCGCTTCAATGTGGGTTTAGTCGCCATCACTGACGTACAGAACGCCCGTGCCAGCTACGATACAGTATTAGCGGATGAAGTAACTGCCCGTAATAACCTGGATAATGCGCTGGAAAATCTGCGCCAGATTACCGGTGTTTATTACCCTGAGCTGGCATCACTGAATGTGGACCGTTTGAAAACTGAACGCCCGCAAGCCGTCAATAACCTGTTGAAAGATGCTGAAAAACGTAACCTTTCGTTGCTTTCTGCCCGTTTGAGCCAAGATTTGGCGCGTGAGCAGATTAAATCAGCAGAAACTGGTTATATGCCAACTATCGATTTGACTGCATCATCTTCAATCACCAATACCCGTTACAGCGGTGGTACACCAAGCACTCAACAGGTGAACAATGATGCGGGTCAGAACAAAATTGGCGTGCAACTGAGCTTACCGTTGTACAGCGGTGGGGCGACCAATTCTGCGGTAAAACAAGCACAGTATAATTTTGTTGGGGCCAGTGAGCAGCTAGAAAGTGCCCACCGTAGTGTGGTGCAAACCGTACGTTCCTCATTCAATAACATCTCAGCCTCAATCAGCAGTATTAAGGCTTATGAGCAGGTCGTCATTTCTAACCAAAGCTCATTGGATGCAATGGAAGCCGGTTACCAAGTGGGGACTCGTACTATTCTGGATGTGTTGACTGCAACAACTAACTTGTATCAGTCGAAGCAGCAACTCGCCAATGCGCGTTATACCTATTTGATTAATCAGTTAAATATCAAATCTGCATTGGGTACGCTGAACATGAACGACCTAATGGCGCTGAATGGTGTACTGGATAAACCAGTCCCAACTTCAGCCACCAGCCTGGCGCCGGATAATGCTAACCAGAATGCTTATGCTGATGGTACTGGCACTCAGTCAGCACCACGTGCCACTACAGTGAGTCAGCCGACTACCGCAGCGACACGTAACGGTAATCCATTCCGTAACTAATTTTTAGTGATTTAAACTCTCCGGGCGCAGTCTCAAAAAGCTGCGCCCGACTTATTTTCCCCGATTCCATCATGCTGCTACCCAGCATTTTTCAGCAATGAAAAAAGCGCGGTAACCCCCAGCTTTTCGTATAACTTTGTAAAGTCTCCTCCTCACTGTCCCTCACGCTTTAATTTCATACACATTTCCCCTATTCTTAGGGCACTTACTGGGAATGGGCATTGAACGCCCGGAAATGAGACAAATAATGATGAAACGGACTCAAAACATCAATCAAGAGACTTTCCGTAAATCCTGGCGCAGTTACCGCCTTGCGCCAGTAGCTTTAGCCGTCAGTGCCGTATTTATGCTGGCTGGCTGCGAAAAAACCGATGAAACCGTCTCTTTGTACCAAAATGCTGACGATTGCTCTCAAGCAAATCCATCAAAGAGCGCGGAATGCACCACCGCTTACAATACCGCGTTGCAGGAAGCGGCTAAAACAGCGCCTAAATATGCGACTCGTGAAGACTGTGTTGCTGAATTTGGTGAGTCACAATGTACTCAGGCTCCAGCTCAAGCGGGCATGGTGCCTACATCGTCATCTTCTTCTGAAACCACAGCAGCAGCAGCACCACAGCAAAGTGGCAGTATGTGGATGCCATTAATGGCCGGTTATATGATGGGCCGGATGATGGGCGGCGGAGCAAGCCAGCCATTATTCACCTCTAAAGCCCCAAATAGCCCAGCCAATGGCAAGTTTGTCGATGCGACCGGTAAAAACTTTGGTTCAGCGACCACTGGCCGCACCATGACGGTACCGAGAACCGCCATGGCACCGAAGCCTGCCGTGACAAATACCATCACCCGTGGTGGTTTTGGTGAGTCAGTAGCTAAGCAATCTTCTATGCAACGCAGTGCAGCAACATCATCTAAAACCAGCACGCGCAGCATGGGTGGCTAAGGTCTGATTAATGAAACGTTTAGCGATTAGCGAACGCCCGGACTGGCGCGAAAAAGCCACCGAATTCGGTTTCCGTTTCCACACCATGTATGGCGAGCCGTACTGGTGTGAAGATGCCTATTACGAATTCACTCTGGCACAAATTGAAGAGCTGGAAGATACCACCGCAGAATTGCATCAAATGTGCCTGCAGGTGGTTGAGAAAGTGGTCAATAGCGACCAACTGATGGCAAAATTCCGCATTCCTAAGCATTGCTGGGATTTTGTCCGCAGCTCGTGGCGAACCAACCAGCCATCGCTCTATTCCCGGCTTGATCTGGCCTATGACGGTGTGAACCCAGCAAAATTACTGGAAAACAATGCGGATACCCCAACCTCATTGTATGAAGCCGCCTTTTTCCAATGGTTATGGTTGGAAGACCAGATCAACGCAGGCAATTTAAGTCAGGATTCTGACCAGTACAACAGCATGCAAGAAAAGCTGATTGAGCGTTTTGCTGACTTGCGTGATAACCATGGTTTTAGTCTGCTGCATCTAGCCTGCTGTCAGGACAGTGAAGAAGATCGCGGCACCGTGCAATATCTGCAAGATTGCGCACTGGAAGCCGGTCTGCCGACTGAATTCATGTTTATGGAAGAGATCGGCTTAGGAGAAAAAGGGCAATTTACCGACCTGGATAATCAGGTTATCAGTAATTTGTTCAAGCTTTATCCGTGGGAGTTTATGTTCCGCGAAATGTTCTCCACAAAGTTGGAAGATGCCGGCGTACGTTGGCTGGAACCGGCATGGAAGAGCATTATATCCAATAAAGCGTTGCTCCCTTTGCTGTGGGAAATGTTCCCTAATCACCCTAATCTGTTGCCTGCTTATTTTGCTGAAGATGACCATCCTGCGATGGATCATTATGTCACCAAGCCGCTATTCTCGCGGGAAGGTGCCAATATTCAGATAGTAGAAAACGGCAAAGAAGTGGCACGGGTTGATGGGCCATACGGCGAGGAAGGCATGATTGTTCAGCAATTCCATCCATTGCCTAAGTTTGGCGACAGCTATACCTTGATTGGCAGTTGGCTGGTTAACGATCAACCCTGTGGTATTGGTTTGCGTGAAGATCGCGAACTGATCACCCAAGATCTATCGCGTTTTTACCCCCATATCATTTTAGGGTAAAAGCACGCCATTAAAGTAAGGGAAAGCTTCGGCTTTCCCTTAACATTTCTAGCACGTTGCTTTTATTGTTCGGTGACTGGTGGGATTACTGCCCCAATAGCTCAACGTAGCACTCGAGGGGACCGATAGCTAGGCAGCAAGAGAGTGAATCCCGCTGAGCTGACTCAAGTCAGGGATTCGGGTGAAAGAGCGTAGCTAACAACGCTATAACGTCAAGGGCGCAGGGTATTTAGCCGACTTGTACCGACAACATACTCAACGACCCCATCTCAATCCCATCTGTCGGAATAGAAATCGGCTCTTTACCATCCCAGCTCCCCAAAACATATAACAGTGGCAAATAATGCTCGGGTGACGGATTAGATAGCTCAGCCCCTTCATGCTGCATAAAGTTGACCAATGGGTGATTATCACCTTGATAACTCAGGTTATATCGTACAAATTGGTTGAAGGACTCTGCCCATGGATACGGGCTACTTTCCCCTTGCCATCTGACCATACGCAAGTTGTGTACCACGTTACCGCTGGCGACAATCATCACGCCCTGCTCACGTAGCACCGCCAGTTTACGGCCTAATTCATAGTGATATTCTGCCGGTTGCGTGCCATCGATACTCAGTTGCACAACAGGAATATCAGCCTCAGGATACATCTTAATCAATACCCCCCAGCTCCCGTGGTCCAATCCCCATTCGCTGGTGTCGGCTCGCACGGCAATCGGTGCCAGCAATTGCTGAATTTGCGCCGCCAGTGCCGGGGAACCCGGTGCCGGATACTCGGTATCAAACAGTGCCTGTGGGAACCCACCAAAGTCGTGAATAGTCCGCGGTTTCTCCATAGCGGTTACTGCGGTTCCAGGAGTATACCAGTGGGCAGAGATCGCCAAAATCGCCTTAGGGCGTGGTAATGACTCACCCAGCGCACGCCATGCCTGAGTATAACTGTTTTCTTCCAGCACGTTCATCGGGCTACCGTGGCCGAGAAACAGTGCAGGCATACGAGAGGTGTTCATAAAAAATCCTTACTGTTAATAAAAAGGGTGGCGTTAAACCATAAGCAGTAGATTACGCGCTTTTTTTTCATTACACAGCCGGATAACAATGATGAAGATATTCAATAAATTTGAATGGATAAAATAGGAGGGAAAATACGTTGAAGAGGCTTTAGTGATGGAAAATAACCGGGCGGCGACCTATTCAAGAGAATAGTGGCAACCCGGCCTGTAAACCACTTTATCGGCTGGCAATATCAGCAGATATCGCCATCAGAAATCAGCTGGCTTTTTTGGCTTGGGACTGAAGATACTCAGCTAAGTCATCAATTGTCACGACTGGCATATCATGCAATTTGGCGAACTCAATCACTTCTGGCGCATGTGCCATGCTGCCATCATCATTGGTCAGTTCACACAATACACCGGCAGGTTTGAAGCCAGCCAGTGTGGCTAAATCGATGGATGCTTCGGTGTGACCACGGCGAGATAATACGCCACCCGGTTGACCGCGTAATGGGAATACGTGGCCTGGACGATTAAGGTCAGCAGGTTTAGCGTTATCAGCAATTGCAGCACGGATAGTCGTCAGACGGTCAGCAGCAGAAACCCCAGTTGTCACGCCTTTAGCCGCTTCAATTGTCACGGTAAATGCAGTTTGGAACTGGCTGGAGTTATGGGAAACCATCATGGGCAAATCAAGCTGTTGGCGGCGTTCGTCAGTGATACACAGACACACAATGCCACTGCCGTGGCGGATAGTCAGCGCCATTTGCTCAACAGTCATTGCTTCAGCGGCAAAAACCATATCGCCTTCGTTTTCACGACTTTCGTCATCCAACACCATAACACCACGGCCATTACGCAGAGCGTCGATAGCACGTTCTACACGCTCAACAGGCGTGCCAAAATCTGATAAAAGGGTCTGATTCATGGTAAGAAACCTCATTAAAATTATGGATTACCAGAATCAGGGCGGTCTTGAGGAGTAATTGGCCAATTTTTCTATATCAATTTCTCTATATCAATAGAAATAGCCGAAATAACGCAAGCGAGCCATAGGCCCGGCAAATACCGTTACTCTCTCCCATCCGGACTATAACCGTCGGCCCCGGAATTACACCGGGTCTGCTGACCTCTACCCCGCTCTCTTTAACCAGAGAAACAGCGTGAGCGCTCGCGGGCTTTTGCACCACGACACAGGAATGCCGCAACACAATTTACCGCCGGTGGGGACTTGCACCCCGCCCTGAGAATAAGCCCTATGACTATAGCGCTATTGATTCGTTGGAGCAATTACCAAAATGGTGATGTGCGGAGGTTTATACAATTAGCATCAGGCATTACACTAGAGGAGGTAACTACACATCTAATTAGGGAAACACCATGATTGACCCGAAAAAAATTGAACAAATCGCCCGCCAGGTGCATGAGTCTATGCCGAAAGGTATTCGCGAATTCGGGGACGATGTCGAAAAGAAAATCCGGATGGTGCTGCAATCGCAGTTAACCCGCCTGGATTTGGTTAATCGTGAAGAGTTCGACGTGCAAACTCAGGTATTGCTGCGCACCAGAGAAAAGCTGGCTTTGTTGGAACAACGGATGGGCGAGCTGGAAGCCAAATTCAACAGTGCGCCAGTTGCTGTTGATACTCCTCAAGCTGTCGACGACAAAACGGGCGAGTAATATGCCCCGTTATGACTAGGGCGCCCTATGGCGCCCTTTGTTTAGTGCTGTATCACTGATACCCGCGTTCGGGACATTAATATCCATAACAGCGCAAACATCAGTAAGGCGTATAAGCTTTTCCAGCCAATCATGACCAGTAATACACAGCACAGAATACTGCCAATCACTGACATCACTCGCGAGCGCCCACTTAGCAAGCGAATCCCTGCCAACATGCACAACAAATAGATCAGTACGAAAATACCGTTGGCATAAACAATGAGTATATCCAAGGGCAAAGATAGCCAGTAAATCAGCAGCGCGAAGGCCAGACAACTACCGACTACCGCGGTGAGAGCATTCACCGGTGTTTTCCCGGCAGAGAGCTGCGCCAACTTACTTTGCGGGCGAACCTGAGCTTGCGACCACACCATGCGAGCAAAGCTTTGGGTATAAATATTCACACTGGCAAAGCAGGCTAAATAACCAATGATGCAGGCGACCCACAGCGCATGCGCACCAAACAATTGAACCACAATCCCCGGTAATGAAGCTGCAGCGGCTTGTTGCTCGCCATAGGCATGGAAATGCAGCACTGCCACGGTACATCCCCAGTAAACGGCACCAGCAACCAGTAGCCCAACCATTAGGGCACGAGGGAAATCACGTTCAGGATGACGAAATTCTGTTGCCAGATGCGCGAAAGCTTCCAACCCAACAAAGCACCAGAACATCACAGCCAGCGCACTGAACATATTTGGCGGGGAAATATCGTGTAATGCCGGCCAAGGTATCTGTGATGGGTGAATATCCCCCTGCCACCAAATTGCCACCACCAGCGCGATCACCAGCAAGGCAATCAAAGTTTGCACATTGGCACTGGAGCCAGCACTACGGGTTCCCAACAGCCAGATGACCAGCAAAGTCACCAATTGCACCATCAAGAGCCCGGTGTCACTCCAGCCAAATGTCGCTTGCCAAAAACCGGCAGCAATTTGTAGCGCAGCCGGTAACCCCACCGGGATCACCGATAAAAATAGCCAGCCGGTCACTTTCCCAAGTTTAGGTCCAAAGGCCATAGTGACGAAATGTGCAGCGCCACCCGCACTGGGGAAGTGACGGCCTAAAGCGGCAAAAGCGATAGCAATAGGGAAAACCAGCACAATCAACACCGGCCAGGCCCACAGGCTGTCGTCACCTGCCAGCATTGCTGCCAACGCGGGGACGGCAAAGACACCGGTTCCCAGCAGTGAGGTGGATAGCAACCCGACGCCTTGTGCCAGGCTTAACTCCTGTTTTAGTCCCACTTCACCGCCTTTTTCTATACCTAATCTATAATACCCAAAGTCATTGGAGTGGCAGGTAGGCAGCAAGCAAACACATCCCGATGAGCTTACTCAAGTAAGTGATTCGGGTAAGTACGCGCAGCTAACACCCCTGCAACTTCAAGGCCGAAGGGTATTTAGCCGCGGCCATTCTTGATTGACTGAATAATATTGGTGGTAGAAACACCATCTTCAAAATTCAGCACTTTAACTTCACCACCTGCGGCCCAAACTTCTGCGCTACCGGCGATTTCATCAGGTTTATAATCGCCGCCTTTCACCAGCAGATCCGGCAAAATATCAGCAATCAAGCGCTGTGGAGTGTCTTCTTCAAATGGCACTACCCAATCTACCGCTTCCAATGCACCCAAGACAATCATGCGCTGATCCAGCGGATTTACTGGGCGTTTTTCGCCTTTTAATCGTTTGGTCGATGCATCACTGTTAACTGCGACAATCAGGCGATCACCCAACTTGCGGGCATTGGCCAAGTAGGAAACATGACCGGCATGCAGAATGTCAAAGATACCGTTGGTCATCACCACTTTTTCACCGCGCTGACGGGCCTGCATCACCGCTTTTTTCAGTTGCTGCTCATCCATCACGCCGAAACCGGTCTCAGCACGGCCACGGATAGCATTTTCCAGCTCAATTGGCGACACCGTTGAGGTACCCAATTTACCGACTACAACGCCAGCTGCGGCATTCGCCAAGAAGCATGATTCTTCGAGAGTATTTCCCGCCGCCAATGCCGCCGCCAGCACACCAATCACCGTGTCGCCAGCCCCGGTCACATCAAATACTTCCTGTGCCTGAGTGGGCAAATGTAATGGCGGTTTACCCGGCTGAAGCAGGGTCATCCCCTGTTCGGAGCGAGTCACCAGCAAGGCTGAAAGTTCAAAGTCAGCCACCAACTGCATACCCCGGCTAACCAACTCTTCTTCGTTTTTACAGTGACCCACCACCGCTTCAAACTCAGATAGATTCGGTGTCAGCAAGGTTGCGCCGCGGTAACGCTCAAAATCGCTACCTTTAGGATCGATAAGAACTGGAACTTTTGCTTTACGGGCCAACTGGATCATTGTCTGCACGCTGTTGAGCGCGCCTTTGGCATAGTCGGACAGTACCAACGCGCCAATTTGCGGCAGCGCTTGTTGAATGCGCTCAAAGATAGGTTGCGGATCGACACCATCAAAACCTTCTTCAAAATCCAGACGGATCAGCTGTTGGTTGCGGGACAGTACCCGTAATTTGGTAATGGTCGGGTGCGTCGGTACCGAAACAAAATCACAGCGCACCTGAACTTCATTCAGTTTGCTGGTCAGTGCTCGTGCGGCATCATCAATACCGGTTAAACCGACTAAGCGAGAAATAGCGCCAAGGGAGGCGATGTTCATCGCCACGTTCGCAGCACCACCAGGGCGTTCTTCGATGGTATCCACTTTCACGACCGGCACCGGTGCTTCTGGTGAAATTCGGCTGGTTGGGCCATACCAATAACGGTCTAACATGACATCACCAACGACTAATACACCGGCGCGGCGAAAATCAGGCAGCGTGACTTTCATACGTTAGCCCCCCAAAGTGAGCTGTTATTAACCCCGAAAACACACATCCCTTCGCTCCAATTTTGTATTTGTTATACCCAATAGATTTTAAGTTGCAGCCAACGCTCTGCGACTCGAAAGATGACCGGTATAGATGGTGCTGGATAATATCACAGACACCTTATATCCCATTAATAACTGGAATTTATACGCTCGTTGGCGCAGCAACCAGCCATTTACGCCAACTGGCGGCCACTTGTTCTCTTTCTGTGATAAAGCTATCAACCGGGACTTTGCTTGACTGCTCCTGCAATGCTAGATGATGAATTTCATCACGCATGGTGACATAAGCGCGCATCAATGCCGCAGCCTCCTCGGGCTCCATAATGTCGTAATTGGCCATTAGCTCAAAAATTCGCACATTATCAGACCAACGGGTCAGACGTGGTTCAGTAGCGGCATAGCGCAGTACCAGATATTGCGCGATGAACTCAATATCGGTGATCCCGCCCTCATCTGCTTTGATATCAAAGATATCGCGCTGTTTACTGCCCAAATGGGTGCGCATTTTCTCGCGCATTTCGCGCACTTCCTGCTGTAATTGTGCCGCTTCACGAGGGCGGCAAAGGATTTGCTGGCGGATAGCATCAAATTGTTGGTGCAGTGCCGGGTCGCCATAGACAATGCGAGCACGAACCAATGCCTGATGCTCCCAAGTCCAAGCTTCATTCTGCTGGTAATCAGCGAAAGCCTCGACGGTGCTGACCAACATGCCCGCTTCACCGGATGGCCGTAACCGTGCATCGACCTCATACAAAATGCCCGATGAGGTGCGGGTACTGAATAAATGCATCACGCGCTGCGCCAGCCGCAAATAGAACTGGCGGCCATCAATGCTGCGCTCACCGTCAGTCATCACATCCAACGGGCAATCGAGCAGAAATACTAAATCCAGATCTGAGCTATAGCCCAGTTCCCAACCGCCCAGCTTGCCATAACCAATCACGGCAAAACCGCGGCCTTCGCGCTGCTGTAAATGGCTTGGTTGACCATAGCGAGCCACCATCTGCCCCCAAGCTTGCTGGATAACGGCATCAATAATGGCTTCAGCCAGATAGGTTAAGTGATCGCTCACTTTCATTACCGGCAGTGCCTCGGTGATATCACCGGCAGCAATACGCAATTGTTGGGCCTGCTTAAACTGGCGCAAAGCCTCCAGTTGCTGCTCTTCGTCATCTTCTGGCACCCGCAGCAAATATTGGCGCAATTCATCGCGGTAAGCACCGGGTTCCAATGGCTGATAAAACGACTGCGGGTCAAGTAACTCATCTAATAACAACGGGTAACGCGCCAATTGGCTGGCAACCATCGGAGAGGCCGAACACAGGCGAATAACATGTTTTAGTGCCGCATGGTACTCCACCAGCAATTCCAGATAAGTGGTGCGAGTAACAATACTTAGCAGCAATTGAATCAAGCGACTCAGCGCAACATTGGCATCTGGACGCGGACAAACTTCAGCAAACAGCCTTGGCATCAGTTGGTCCAATACCTCACGACCGCGCGGGCCAATGGTGCGTTTATCAACGTCGTGGCGGAAATCATTCACAGTGGCCAGTAACTGACGACGAGCGGCTTCGTCTAAGTGCGGCGTCAGTGGCGCTAAATCCTCTTCTTCCAGCGCATCCTGCCACAAGCTTTTATACAAGCCATGGCAAGGATCTTCGCCGATATCAGGGGTATCGTCGCCAATCAAGTCATCAAAAACTACCCGTACGGCCTGCATATGCTGTTCTAAAGCACTATTCATAGCAGCCCAATCGGCATACCCCATGCCCCAAGCCAATCTGGCCTGATTCAGTGCATCGCTGGGTAAGGTCTGGGTTTGCTCATCACCAATGGCTTGCAGTAGATTCTCTAAACGGCGCAAAAACAGGTAGCTGCCACTGAGAGAGCTCACCTGTGCTTCGGGCAGCAAACCCAGTTCTGCCACGGCCTGCAAGGTCGGCAACAAAGCTCGCTGTTGTAACCGAGGTTCACGACCACCACGAATAAGCTGAAAAACTTGCGTGATAAATTCTATTTCACGAATCCCGCCCGCACCCAGCTTAATATTATCTTTCAAGCCGCGACGCCGAACTTCACGAGCAATCATCCCTTTCATATTACGCAGCGATTGGATCACACTGAAATCGATATAACGACGGAAGACAAAAGGCCGCAAAGTCTGGCGCAACTCTTTGCTGTAGTGGTCTTCAGCCCCGCCCATTAGGCGAGCCTTAACCATGGCATAACGTTCCCAGTCGCGCCCCTGCTCTTGGTAATAATCCTCCAGCGCCGCAAAACTCAAAACCAATGGGCCACTATCACCAAATGGACGTAACCGCATATCCACCCGGTACACAAAACCGTCTATCGTTTGCTGGTCCAGTGCCTTAATAAGCCGCTGCCCTAAGCGCGTGAAAAACTGGGCATTATCGAATTGGCGACGTCCGCCTTGGGTCTGGCCGTTCTCCGGATAAACAAAAATCAGATCAATATCTGACGAGAAATTAAGCTCGCCACCACCTAATTTCCCCATGCCCAGAATCAACAGCGGCTGCGGCTCGCCTTGGCTATTACTCGGGGTGCCAAACTCCCGACAACAAGCCTGATATAGCCAATCACGCGCGGCAATAATCAAGCTTTCAGCCAGCCAACTTAGCTGCTGCAAAGTGTCCGTCGTGCTGCTGGTTTGCAGCGCCTGTGACCAAGCGATACGCACCATAATCCGGCGACGAAACAGCCGTAAAGCCGCTAATAGCGCGGCTTCGTCTGACACGTCAGCCAGTGCCTGGCTTAGCCATTGGGGATAAAATTGCCACTCATCGGGTTGCGGCGGTTGCTGATGCAACTCGTCCAGCCATTCAGGGTGAATCAGTAACATGTCACTGACAAAATCACTCAGCGCTAATACCGCAATATCTTCTTCACGTAAGCTCGGTGGAGCCGGTAACTCACCAAAGCGCTGTTGTACATTCTGCGCCTGATGCTGTAATTCCGAAGAGAGTGGCAACATATCAAATTCCCTTAACGAGCAGAGCCATTACGCCAAAAAGCGGGCTGAGATAAGGCTTCCTTGCGGGCGGTATCACGCCAGTGGCCCTGACGTTCCATAATGGCCAACTGCAAACCAAACCAGCCATCAATGTATGGATGCCATTCATTCTGTGGATAGAAGCCAGAAAGCAATTGGAAAGACATAATCTGCCGGTTTAAGCGCGGAAGCTGTGCCAGATAGCCATCGTCATCCAGATTGTGAGCAAAGGCCTCTTTCAAGTCAGCGGCACTGCGGCTCAGCATAATGTCGCAGAAACGCTTAAATGAACCGTCAAACTTGGCCTGCGCTTTGGCATCCATAAATGGCCGCCAGCCAGAGGTAACCAGCCACGATGTGAGCGCTAACTTACATTTCAGGTAATCGACGCTGTAGCAGAGTAACTCGGCATTGACATTTTTCGGCTCTAACTGTGGCTCCAACGCAATCAACAAAGCCCGTAATTCGGTGCTGGCTTTGCGTGGCACCAACCCACCGAAGATAGCCAATGACTGGCGTATCAGCGCTAATGCTTCAATAATCATAGCCTTGGCTGCAGGCTCGCCGCGCAACCATAACTCTTCGTGGTATTGCCAGTGATCCAGCGCCATTTCCAGCCCGGCGACCATTCCCTGCTCAACAGTCGATTTTGGCGCTGGCTGCAAGACTAATAATGGGCGCAATTCTCGTGGTGGATTGCCTTGCGCTAAATGATAACCACGAGCTGCTTTGCTCAAATTACCCTGACGTAAACCGCCGATTTGTGCCAATTCAGCCGCCAGTGCCAGCAAATCTGCCTGATTGCCTTGTTTCAGCTCCAGCTCAATTTCACTCAGTGGCTCCGACAGTTCGACAGTTTTATCTGCACTGTTAGACGAAATAGTTCCTTGGTCGAGAGCAAGCTCTATCTCACTCTCACCGTAAGTAATTACCCACTTCTCACGCGTGAAATCCGTGCGGAACAGAGGATGTAATTCAGCTTGTAGTGCTTCAATATCCCAACCTTCAGGCCAGATATCGGCAGGGAAACGCGCCAAATCTAATTTGTCGCTATCAATATCGACATTATATTCAGGCCGCTGATGCAAACCGCCGACCACTTTACCGCCGGTCTTCACCGTCATTTCATAACGGCCATCATAACCACGAATGCGTAAGCCAATATCATTCTGGCGCAGCCGGTTATCCGCCGTTTCAAAGTAGATATTGGTCAAGGTTTGCGGAGCTGAATGCTGGCTCTGCCAAGAGGTGATTCGCTCCGGCAAAGCGGCAATGGCCGCAGGAGTAGCAATAAATTTTAATTCTATTTCAACGGTCATAATTTCATTCACACCGGTATGTTGCGAGATTACGGGCATTATGCCTCTTTCGCAGTGATTTGCCTGTTTTACACAGATAAACCCGCGCGGCAGCCCCAAGTCAAACCCTATTTTAACCTGTTTTGGCAGGTCTACCCTAAGGCTTCATAAGACAAATTTTCACCGCAGTAAAAATGAGCAATAAAATGGCTAAAGCCGCGCTGGCTATGAGAGTAAGATAGTTCTCATTCCGGTTTATGCGTTGCGTCGGCAAACTGAACACACTACTATCGTCACATATATTCACTCATAAATGACTCTCTAATGCAGAAATTACGCCTAATTTGCCTCGCCGTGCTAAGTCTCACTCTTTCTCTGAGCGCTTATGCAGAAGAAAAACGCTACATCTCTGATGAGCTGGATACCTACGTTCATAGCGGCCCCGGTAACCAATACCGTATTGTCGGCACGCTAAAAGGTGGGGATGAAGTTACCCTGATAAGCGTTAATGACGAGACAAATTATGGTCAAATCCGCGACAGTAAGGGTAAAACAACGTGGATCCCGCTGGATCAACTGAGTGAAACACCCAGTTTGCGTGTTCGGGTGCCAGACCTTGAACAGCAGGTCAAAACACTGACCGACAAGCTGGCTAATATCGATAATAGCTGGAATCAGCGCACCGCAGAAATGCAGCAAAAAGTGGCAGCCAGCGACAGCGTTATCTCCGAATTGCAAAAAGAGAATGAGTCCCTGAAAAATCAGTTAGTGGTGGCTCAGAAGAAAGTCAGCGCGGTGAATCTGCAATTGGATGACAAGCAGCGCACCATTATTTTGCAATGGTTTATGTACGGCGGGGGGGTTGCAGGTATTGGCTTGCTGTTGGGCCTGATACTGCCGCATCTGATCCCAAGTCGTAAAAAGAATAATCGCTGGATGAACTGATACCCACGTTACGCAAAGAATTTATATCGGCTGCCCATTGGGCAGCCTTTTGCTCAGTCTGTTCTCATCCCCAACTATACTGAACTGATTGCTGGTAATTTTGGCGGCCAGTTATAGAATCGTCGCCATCTCCGCTTTATCTCCAGCGCTATAACATCAAGAACGAAGGGTATAACCCAAAGTCATTGATGTTATAGATAGGCAGCAAACGAATGAATCCCGATGAGCTTACATGAGTAAGTGATTCGGGTGAACGAGAGCAGCTAACAACGCTATAACATCAAGAACGAAGGGTTAGTTAATATGGAAATCTACCTGGTCGGCGGCGCCGTCCGCGACAGCTTATTAAACCTGCCAGTTACCGAACAGGATTGGGTCGTTGTGGGGGCTACTCCAGAACAATTGCTGGCACAAGGCTACCAACAAGTTGGTAAAGATTTCCCGGTATTTCTTCATCCTGTTAGCCATGAAGAGTATGCGCTGGCTCGTACCGAACGTAAATCAGGCCAAGGTTATACGGGCTTTACTTGCTACGCCGCCCCCGATGTAACGCTGGAAGAGGATTTACTGCGCCGTGACTTAACCATCAATGCGATTGCCCGCAGCAGTAATGGCGAGCTATTCGATCCTTACCATGGCCAACAAGACCTAGCAAACCGAGTGTTACGCCACGTCTCTGACGCTTTTGGTGAAGATCCACTCCGGGTGCTGCGTGTCGCGCGTTTCGCCGCTCGTTTTGCTCACCTCGGTTTTACTATCGCCCCAGAGACTCAATCATTGATGGCAGCAATGGCCGAAAGCGGTGAGCTTTCTGCTTTAACACCAGAGCGGGTCTGGAAAGAAACCGAGAAAGCTCTGAAAACGCAAAGCCCGCAGATCTATTTTCAGGTACTACGTGATTGTGGCGCATTGGCGGTGCTATTCCCAGAGATTGAGCGCTTGTTTGGTGTTCCGGCCCCGGAAAAATGGCATCCGGAAATTGATACTGGCATTCACACACTGATGACACTGGCCATTGCTGCTCAGCTCAGCCCTGAAGTTGACGTGCGCTTTGCTGCACTGTGCCATGATTTAGGTAAAGGTCTGACGCCAAAAGAGTTTTGGCCTCATCACCACGGCCATGGCCCGGCGGGAGTCAAATTAGTCGAGCAATTATGTCAGCGCTTACGAGTGCCGAATCCGGTGCGAGATTTAGCAAAATTGGTGGCGGAATATCATGACCTTATTCATACGGTGAATAAGCTCCGCCCTGAAACTCTACTTAAGCTATTTGATTCTATTGATGTGTGGCGCAAACCAGAGCGCCTTGAGCAGATGATTATGACCAGCGAAGCAGATGCCCGAGGCCGCACCGGTTTTGAAGAAAATCCTTATCCACAAGGCGATTATTTGCGAGCAGCATTCCATATTGCAAACAGTGTCTCGGTGCAGGAAGTCGTGGCCAGTGGGCTACAAGGCTTGGCAATCCGCGACGAACTAAAGCACCGCCGTCAATTGGCGCTGGCCCAATGGAAACTCACTCAAGAAGTGATTCCGCAATAAATCACTATCATACTGACATAAAAAAGCCCTGATTATTCAGGGCTTTTTTATAGCACTCGACAACTAAACCACTACATAAAGACCCAATACACCGCTGCCGCAACAACAAAGCGATAAATGGCGAAAGGCACAAAAGAGATGCGTTTAATCAGCGACAAGAAGGTTTTGATAGCAATCAGTGCAACGATAAATGCGGTGATAAACCCAACAGCAAACATCGGCACGTCGCCCAACGTCAGGAAATGCAGGCTTTTGTATAAATCTAATGCGCTGGCCCCAAGCATCATCGGAACTGCCAGAATAAAGGAGAATTCAGAGGCGGCGTAGCGGTTCACCCCGACCAACATCCCACCAGAAATAGTGGCTCCCGAGCGAGAGAAACCCGGCCACAATGCCAGGCACTGGAAGCAACCAATAGCAAAGGCTTGGCGGTAAGTAATATCATCCAGCCCAATAGCTTTAGGATTTTTAGGTTTAAACCACTCTGCGGCCAACAATAGCAAGCCGCCAGCCACTAATGCATACATGACACTGTGCGGGTTAAATAACGACTTGATGACATCGTGGAACACTAATCCCAAGCCAACTGCCGGGATCATCGCCAGTAAAATATGGCCCAATGTCAGGTGACCGCTGGTTTTCCCCTCGTGAGGGACTTTACCAAAATGGATGCCAATCAGGCCGAATAAGCGCCGCCAGAACACCACCACCACAGCCAAAATCGACCCTAACTGAATAATAACTTCAAAGGTTTTTGCTTTATCGCCAGTAAAGCCTAATAGCTCACCAACAATAATCATATGCCCAGTAGATGACACTGGCAGAAACTCGGTAAGCCCTTCCACCACACCCAAAACAAAAGCCACAAACAGCGAATACATATCCGTCATCTACGATACCCATGCCAAGTAATAGAGATCACAAAAAAAACGGCAGTGCTGAAAACTGTATCGATAGTGGTTAAAACAATATCGATAGTTAACAAAACAATGCCGTTTAAATTCAATATTAATTAATTTATCACGTCATACGATGCAATCAGACCACATTATCGGTTCAGGGTTGCACTTTTATGTCACTACAGCGAAAAATTATGCCATCAATATCACAATGAATCAGTTAGGCCACAAACCGCGCTCAATCACTACGCCAACATTCCTCGCCTGGGCGACAGCTCCCGGCTTGCTGACTTTAATCCGCACCCAAGGTGAGTTAAAGCGCTGTAATAATAGCTCGGCAATCTCTTCCGCTACCCGTTCCACCAAAGCAAAACGCTGCGACTCGACGTGTTTTATGACGGCATCACTGATATCAGCATAGCTTAGGCAATCCTTTACATCATCACTGACGGCTGCCTTACGGTTATCCCAGCCCATTTCGATATCGAACACCAGCTTTTGCTGAATGGTCTGTTCCCAGTCATAAACACCGATGGTGGTTATGACACTAAGTTCCTCAATAAATACGATGTCCATCACGTCATTCTCTGTTTTTGCGCCTGCCGGATACCACTTCCAGCCGAATATGCGTATTATCCACTGATGTTGCGATTAAAACGATCATTATTCAACAGGGCGGTGTTATGAGTGCTATCGCGCTTGGCATGATTATCTTCGCGTATTTGTGTGGCTCTATTTCCAGTGCAATCCTGGTATGTCGGGTTGCCAAGCTGCCAGATCCGCGTGTGCATGGCTCCGGTAATCCCGGTGCCACCAACGTACTGCGCATCGGTGGCCGTGCCGCAGCGGCAACAGTACTGATTTTCGATGTGTTGAAAGGTATGTTGCCGGTTTGGATAGCTTATCTGTTGCACGTCTCGCCACTCTATCTTGGTCTGACCGCCATTGCAGCCTGCCTTGGCCACATTTACCCGGTATTTTTCCACTTTAAAGGCGGTAAGGGTGTCGCCACTGCGTTCGGTGCCATCGCCCCTATTGGCTGGGATCTCACCGGCTTGATGACCGGTACTTGGCTGCTGACCGTGTTACTGAGTGGTTATTCATCTTTAGGGGCTATCATCAGTGCCCTGATAGCGCCCTTCTATGTCTGGTGGTTCAAACCTCAATTTACCTTCCCAGTCGCCATGCTTTCCTGCCTGATTTTGATGCGCCACCACGATAATATCCAACGTTTATGGCGCGGCAAAGAAAGTAAAATCTGGGATAAACTCAGAAAGAAAAAACAGAAAACCCCAGCCGAAGAAGCCGCAGAGTTGGAAGAAAAAGAAGATTAATTTTATTGGATGGGCCTCGCAGCCCCGCCAAATTCAGAATGACTAAGCGGGAGCGAGGCAAGGCGCAAGACATTGAGGGCGCGGAGCATACATCAGTATGTGAGCATCCCGAAATGACGCAGCAACACCGCCGCAGCCCCGCCAAACCCAGAATGACTAAGCGGGAGCGAGGCAAGGCGCAAGACATTGAGGGCGCGGAGCATACATCAGTATGTGAGCATCCCGAAATGACGCGGCAACACCGCCGCAGCCCCGCTTAGCCTTTCTGATTAGACTTTCGGTAACTCACTCAAAGGCCAGCGCGGCCTTACCGACACCGCCAACTCGCTATTCACACCACTTTTCAGCCGAATCAAACCTGCATAGGCGATCATCGCCCCATTATCGGTGCAAAATTCTGGTCGGGCATAAAATACTTCGCCGCCGCGTTTTTGCATCATTTCTGCCAGTTTTGAGCGCAGGGTGCGGTTAGCGCTCACGCCACCAGCAATAACCAAGCGCTTAAAGCCGGTTTGATCCAATGCTCGTTTGGATTTGATTGCCAGGGTATCAACCACTGCATCTTCAAAGGCGCGGGCAATATCGGCACGTGTTTGGTCATCGTCGCCATTGGCGCGAATAGTATTCGCTGCAAAAGTTTTCAGACCAGAAAAACTAAAATCCAGCCCTGGGCGATCAGTCATTGGACGAGGGAAAGTAAATCTCCCCGCGGTACCCTGCTGCGCCATACGCGACAACATGGGCCCACCAGGATAATCCAGCCCTAACAATTTAGCTGTTTTATCAAAGGCTTCCCCAGCGGCATCATCAACAGACTCACCGAGCAATAGATACTCACCAATACCCGTCACACTGATTAACTGTGTGTGACCACCAGAGACCAGCAGTGCAACAAACGGGAACTCGGGTACGTTATCTTCCAGCATTGGAGCCAACAAGTGGCCTTCCATATGATGAACCGGCACTGCGGGAACACCCCAGGCAAAGGCGAGTGCACGGCCGACAGTGGCTCCAACCAGCAATGCACCGACTAACCCCGGGCCTGCGGTATACGCCACACCATCAATGTCTTTGGCGCTCAGATTAGCTTCTTTCAATGCCGCCTGAATCAATGGCACAGTTTTGCGCACATGATCACGGGAAGCCAGTTCAGGCACTACGCCACCATAATCAGCATGCAATTTAACCTGACTGTACAGTTGGTTAGCTAATAGACCGGTTTCATCGTCATACACTGCAATTCCGGTTTCATCGCAGGATGTTTCTATACCCAAAACTCGCATTACATTTCCCATCATTCACGTGCGGCCGATAGTTTAGCATAACCCAGCTGCTCGTCATGATTTCTGATCCGAAATTGAACGCAAAAGCGCCATTTTGGCGTATCAATAAGGTGAATGTTGTTGATAGTTGTCGCATTTGAAAAGAATGTTGATAAATTCGCTCAATGGCCCTGTTTAGTATATAATCAGCGGCCGTCGCACTCTCGGCACCAACTTTCTTGTAAAGAACGGGGGCGACATCACAGGGGCGTGCCTGTTTCAATTTGCTGTGGTGCTTTACAAAGCAGCATCCATTGAAGTAAAATTCCGCACCATTTTGAGAAGGCTGGCGATTGGCCAGCAGCAAACCGATTTCTATTGAGGTGAGAGGCACATGCCGGTAATTAAAGTACGTGAAAACGAGCCGTTCGACGTAGCTCTTCGTCGTTTCAAACGTTCCTGCGAAAAAGCAGGTGTTTTAGCTGAAGTTCGTCGTCGTGAATTCTATGAAAAACCGACTACCGAACGTAAACGCGCTAAAGCTTCTGCTGTAAAACGTCACGCGAAGAAATTGGCTCGCGAAAACGCACGCCGCACTCGTCTGTATTAATTCTTCGGGGGTAACCCCACAGCGTAGTTTTTTATGTTCTAAGAACGCGCAGATCGAGTAGTTGCATACGAAGGCCGTGCTTTCCGAAAGGAATGCGCGGCTTGTTCTCGTTTATGGACTGACCGAATAGGGGCTTATGGCTGGACGAATTCCACGGGTATTTATCAATGACTTGCTGGCTCGTACCGACATCGTCGATCTGATCGATGCTAGGGTAAAGCTAAAGAAGCAAGGCAAAAATTATCACGCGTGCTGTCCGTTCCATCATGAGAAAACTCCCTCATTCACCGTTAATGGCGAAAAGCAGTTTTATCACTGTTTCGGCTGTGGTGCTCATGGTAATGCTGTCGATTTCTTGATGAATTACGATCGACTTGAATTTGTCGAGAGTATCGAGGAATTAGCCACTATGCACGGGCTGGAAGTGCCTTACGAGGCAGGAACCGGCACCACACAGATTGAGCGTCATCAACGACAAAGTCTTTATCAACTGATGGAAAGCCTGAGTGCATTCTATCAACAGTCACTCAAAGGCCAGACAGCCAATCAGGCGCGCGAATACCTTAAACGTCGCGGTTTGAGTGAAGAAATCATCCAACATTTTGCTATCGGTTTTGCCCCTCCTGGTTGGGACAATGCCTTAAAACGTTTTGGTCGTGATGGTGAGAGCCGCACTGCGCTGAACGATGCTGGGATGTTGGTGACTAATGATACAGGGCGAACTTACGATCGTTTTCGTGAGCGCGTCATGTTCCCTATCCGCGATAAACGCGGGCGGGTTATCGCCTTTGGTGGGCGAATTCTGGGTGACGGAGTGCCGAAATACCTCAACTCCCCGGAAACAGAAATTTTTCATAAGGGCCGCCAGTTATACGGCTTGTATGAAGCGCAAGTGAACCACCCTAACCCAACCCGGCTACTCGTGGTTGAAGGTTATATGGATGTGGTGGCACTGGCGCAATTTGGTATCGATTATGCTGTTGCCTCACTGGGTACAGCCACGACCGCGGAGCATATTCAATTATTATTCCGCGCGACTGATAACGTAATTTGTTGTTATGACGGAGATCGGGCCGGTAGAGATGCAGCCTGGCGCGCATTAGAGACGGCACTGCCCTATCTAAATGATGGACGTCAACTACGCTTTATGTTTTTGCCCGATGGCGAAGACCCGGACACTCTGGTACGTAAAGAAGGGAAAGATGCATTCGAACGGCGGATGGAGGAGGCGCAGCCACTCTCAACTTTCTTGTTCGAAACATTGATGCCGCAGGTTGATTTGAGCAGTCCAGACGGGCGCGCCAAATTAAGCACGCTGGCACTCCCTTTGATAAGCCAAGTACCAGGTGAAACTTTGCGTCTTTACCTACGCCAACAGCTAGGTAACAAGTTAGGTTTGCTCGATGACAGCCAGCTTGACAAGCTGATGCCGAAACAGGCTGAAAACATAAATAGCTACCAGCCGCCCCAGCTAAAACGCACAACCATGCGTATACTTATAGGGCTACTGGTACAAAACCCACAACTGGCTACACTTATCCCCTCATTGCAGGGTGTTGAGCAAGCCAAGTTAGCCGGTTTACCGTTATTTATTGAGTTGGTTGAGACTTGTTTAGCCCAACCGGGGCTGACAACCGGTCAGTTATTGGAACTGTATCGTGATAATAAATTCAGCCAACAGCTTGAAACTCTCGCAACATGGAACCACATGATTGTTGAGGACATGGTCGAACAGACTTTTGTCGACACGCTAACCAGCCTGTATGACTCCATATTGGAGCAACGTCAGGAAACACTAATAGCGCGTGATCGTACACATGGATTAAACGCCGAAGAACGTAAAGAGCTTTGGTCTTTGAATCTGGCTTTAGCCAGAAAAAAATGAAATACCTAACGGCTTAAGTGCCGATAAATGTGGGGGCGAATCCCCACAATATGCCGTCATAGCGGGCAGCGGCGACAAAAAAAACAGCCCCAAATGCTATTGTTGGCGGTTTCGCCGACCGACACCAACCCAAATACTCTGAAGTGTGGATACCGTCTTATGGAGCAAAACCCGCAGTCACAGCTGAAGCTACTTGTCACCCGTGGTAAGGAGCAAGGCTATCTGACCTATGCTGAGGTCAATGACCATCTGCCGGAAGATATCGTCGATTCCGATCAGATCGAAGACATCATCCAGATGATTAATGACATGGGCATACAGGTGCTGGAAGAAGCGCCTGATGCCGATGATTTAATGCTGGCCGAGAACACCACTGATACCGACGATGACGCGGCTGAAGCTGCTGCACAGGTGTTGTCCAGTGTTGAATCCGAAATCGGGCGTACAACCGACCCGGTGCGTATGTATATGCGCGAAATGGGTACCGTTGAGCTATTGACGCGTGAAGGCGAGATTGATATTGCCAAACGTATCGAAGACGGTATCAATCAGGTGCAGTGTTCTGTTGCTGAGTACCCTGAAGCAATTACTTATCTGCTGGAACAATATGATCGCGTCGAAGCGGGTGAATCCCGTTTATCTGACCTGATCACCGGCTTTGTTGATCCAAATGCCGAAGAAGATATTGCACCGACAGCAACTCACGTTGGTTCTGAATTATCCACCGAAGAGATGGATGATGACGACGACGAAGATGAAGACGAAGAAGAAGAAGAAGACGACAACAGCATCGATCCAGAGCTGGCACGTCAGAAATTCAGCGAATTGCGTGAGCAGTATGAAAACGCGCGCATGGAAATCAAGAAAAACGGCCGCAGCCATGCTAATGCTGCTGCTGAGATTCTGAAGCTTTCTGAAGTGTTCAAGCAGTTCCGCTTGGTACCGAAGCAGTTCGACTATCTGGTCAATAACATGCGTGCCATGATGGACCGCGTTCGTACTCAAGAACGTATCATCATGAAACTGTGTGTTGAACAGTGCAAAATGCCGAAGAAAAACTTCGTGACTCTGTTTGCTAGCAACGAAACCAGCGATACCTGGTTTGCGGCTGCAATTGCCATGGGTAAACCATGGTCTGAAAAACTGAAAGATGTATCGGATGATGTTCAACGTAGCTTGCAGAAACTGCGCCAGATCGAAGAAGAAACCGGTCTGACAATTGAGCAAGTGAAAGACATCAACCGCCGTATGTCTATCGGTGAAGCGAAAGCGCGTCGTGCCAAGAAAGAAATGGTTGAGGCTAACCTGCGTCTGGTTATCTCTATTGCGAAAAAATACACCAACCGTGGTCTGCAATTCCTTGATTTAATTCAGGAAGGCAACATCGGTTTGATGAAAGCAGTAGATAAATTCGAATACCGTCGCGGTTATAAGTTCTCAACTTATGCCACTTGGTGGATTCGTCAGGCAATCACCCGCTCTATCGCGGATCAGGCACGCACCATCCGTATTCCGGTGCATATGATTGAGACTATTAACAAACTCAACCGTATTTCACGCCAGATGCTGCAAGAGATGGGCCGTGAGCCAACGCCAGAAGAGCTGGCTGAACGTATGCTGATGCCGGAAGACAAGATTCGTAAAGTGCTGAAGATTGCGAAAGAGCCAATCTCAATGGAAACCCCAATTGGTGATGACGAAGATTCACATCTGGGCGATTTCATTGAAGATACCACTCTGGAGCTGCCGCTGGACTCTGCGACCTCTGAGAGCCTGCGTTCTGCAACTCACGACGTGTTAGCTGGCCTGACAGCGCGTGAAGCGAAAGTTCTGCGTATGCGCTTCGGTATCGATATGAACACTGACCACACATTGGAAGAAGTGGGCAAACAGTTCGACGTAACCCGTGAACGTATCCGTCAGATCGAAGCGAAGGCATTGCGTAAACTACGCCATCCGAGCCGTTCTGAAGTGCTACGCAGCTTCCTTGACGATTAATCGTCAGTTGCAGTGATAAGCACACAAAAAACCCCGGCATGCCGGGGTTTTTCTTTTTAGCCAAGTAGCCAATATTTAGCTGATATCTGCGCCACCAACCTGCTATGCCCGTAAAAAACCTTAATTTTGCGCATAAAACACCCATCTGATTCTTCAGCTCTAGACCGCAGGATAAAAACTACCGTATAATCAGCGCCCAAGTCTGGCCCCTTAGCTCAGTTGGTTAGAGCACGCGACTCATAATCGCTTGGTCGCTGGTTCAAGTCCAGCAGGGGCCACCAGATAAAACAAGGAGTTAGATGAGAAATCATCTGACTCCTTTTTCGTTTTATACGAATCGGGTCAGGTAATGGGTCAGGTAAGGAATTGCTTCCCTACCCTGTTCATCTCGCTGCCAGAATCCTTGGATAGTGCTTCGCCACGATATCATTCATCTTTTCTGTCAGATCGTAGCGCTTAAAAGTGATGTGCGCGGTTCCTTTCTGAAAGTAACGGATACTGAAGAAATCATCTTCGTAAACATCCTTCGAAAGGTTGTCCCGAATATGTTCCAACAACCGAGTAGTATTGTACGGGTGACGGCAGGCATCGCTTTATCAGCCTTCTCAGTCAGCCAGCTATCGTAACGATGCCCGGATTTCATCGCCCAGTCTTGCGCTGTACCCCCGCCAATTTCTGAGGTTTGCCGTGAAATGGCATCAAGCTGCTCAATGAGTTGTTCAATCTGTGATGTGGTCGAATAATCAGGACACTAAACTTACATCCAAAATGGAGGTGTTTAGTGAACCAGAAACGAAAATTTACCCCTGAGTTTAAAAAGGAAGCGATAGCCCTGGTGACAGAGCAAAGCTATACGGTAGCTAAAGCGGCAGCATCGCTGGGAATAAGCGACAAAACCCTGCATACATGGGTAACGCTGGCACGCAATCAGAGCGACGGAGTACTCAGTGATGATGAACGGGCAGAGTTAAAGCGATTGCGTAAAGAAAACAAAGAATTACGCCTTGAGAAGGAAATACTAAAAAAGGCGAGTGCCTTCTTCGCGAAGCATATGTCGTGAGATACCGCTTTATCCGTGACAATACCACTGACTTCAGTGTTCGCCTGCTTTGTCGGGTGATGCGGGTGACGGTCTCAGCCTGGTATGCATGGCGAAAAAAGCCCGCTGAGCCTCCGGAGAAAGACGTGGAAACTCGTGTCAGGTTAAAGGCCCTGTTTGCCGCCAGCAGACAGGGTGCGGGAAGCCGGACGCTGGCCAAAAAACTTCGGGAAGAAGGCATCAACATCACCCGCTGGCGGGTGATGAAACTCATGCGGGAAGAGGGGCTGGTCTGTCGCCAGCGCCGTGCATACAAGGTCACCACGAAACCGCGTCCGGGCGCAGAAGTGGCACCGAACCTGCTGAACCAGAATTTTAACCCACCCGGGCCAGACCAGGTGTGGGTGAGCGATATTACGTATCTTAAGACCGGAGAAGGCTGGCTGTATCTGGCGGCGATAATGGATCTGTACTCCCGACGGATAGTGGGCTGGCACGTGGATAAATGCATGAGCGCATCGCTGATCTGCCGGGCGCTGATGAAGGCATATAATCTGCGGAACCCACCCCGGGGTCTGGTGGTGCATACGGACAGGGGCTCGCAGTATACCAGCCAGCGGTTCCAGTCACTTCTGAGCAGCTACGGACTCAGGAGCAGCATGGGAGATGTGGGAGCCTGCTGGGATAATGCGGTGATGGAGCGCTTCTGGGGCAGTCTGAAACATGAATGGCTGTTGCTTGTTCCCCAGCCGACGCGGGCTTATGCGAAACAGGACGTGACGACATATATCCGCCACTACAATCTTGACAGAAATCATGCCGCTAACGGGGAGCTGTCTCCGGTGCGTTACGAGCAGATAGCTGAGAAAAAAGTGTCCTGTTTAACTTGACCAGTACACTGTTTAAGTGCTGCATTACGGCCTGTCACTATGCGTTTAATACTGGTCGAGCAAATCAGCTCGCTATGATCGGTTAATACTTCAGCTTCAGTTTGCATGACATTTTGTCCTTGAAAAGCAAACGCGCCCGCCGGGTAATGGCAGGCGCATTATGCAATATGTAAACAAGGGAGAAAGCTCAGAAATTTAAATCAGGAAGGTTGTACGCAATATTCACCGTACTACGTTGTTACGGCTTTGCTGCAACAAGCCAGTTGCCTGTCGCGCTCGCAGAATATCAACAGCCCGAAGATAAGGGGATTGTTCCTGCCAGCTAAATCCTTTGCGATCTATTCGAACCAGCTCGTCTTTTTCCACTAGAAAATTAACGGCATCGGCCAGCGTGATACCTGCATCGATATGTTTCTGAATAACGATTTCATCACTGAAAGGTGTGTCCTTTAGCATCAGGCCATAGTGTTGTTCCAGCAGGCGTGTCAGAAGCATTTGCCAGATAGCCACGGGTGACAGGCAGAGTTTTAACACCCGCGAAGTTGTTGCAGATTGAGGTTTCATGTTTGCTCTCGTGAAATTAGTTAGCGCTGAGTAGGGTAAATGGCGATGTATACGTAGCCGCAACTGCCAAGGGTATGGGCTTCGCAGGTAAAACCGTTGTGGTACAGGATGACGCAGTGGGCGTGACGAGGATTCATTTCACCGGTGGTCAACATGAATTCCATCTGGCTGATAAAGTGCGGGAATGTTTCATCCAGCTTTCGGCACCCGGCGTCACTGAACTTACCGGTGATACTGGCCCGGTCAGCCAGATAGTGCAGCCGGTTCCCCTCCTGCACCAGACGGGCTCCCAGGCGTGGCGTGATATCCCGCTGCAGGCCCCATGTGATGTTGCTCATTGATAACCTTCTTTATTGTCAGTTCAGGGTGATACTCATCAGGCAGGCATAAGGCCCGTTGCGGTCCTGGCGGCGTTCGGCGTATACCGCCAGGACTCCTGTGATATCCGGAACTTCCCTGCCGGTGTAATGGCAGACGCTACCGTGCCACTGATATTTTCCGGTGCAGTAGCGAAAGATTCGGGACTCAGGATGCTGGCGGTATATCGTCATTGCCCGGCGCTTACTGATAATTTTCATATAATTCCTCACAGCAGACCGTGTTCTGCGAACGAATAGATTTGCCGACCGCCGACAATCAGATGGTCAGGGACGCGGATATCCACCAGTTGAAGTGTCTGTACCAGCCGCTGCGTGAGAGCTTTATCAGCCTGGCTGGGCGTCGTCTCGCCGGAGGGATGGTTATGCGCCAGTATCACCGCTGCGGCATTGAAATACAGGGCGCGCTTAACCACTTCCCGGGGATGGACCTCGATGCGGTTAATCGTGCCGCTAAAGAGCGTCTCATGGGCAATAAGCCGGTTCTGGTTATCCAGATACATCACCCGGAACTCTTCCCGCTCAAGCTCGGCCATATGCAGTCGCAGCCATTCACGGACAGCATGTGTGGAGGTGAAGGCCACCCCGGGTTCATGCAGGTGCCGGTCCAGAGCCCTGAGAGCACGCTGAATGAGACGCCGGTCCTGTGGCGTCATTTCGCCGGGTAAAAAGGAAAGCTGTTTCATCCGTTGTTCCTCTGTTCAGTCGATGATGCGCAGAATGGCGCTGGATTCAGAGTGCTGCAGGGCATAGTCCCGCAGGCGGTAATAGTGTTCAGTCATGGCGTAGCATTCGGTGCGACAGGCGTGATGGCTGTATTCAATCAGGCAGACCGCAATGCCTGCGGCTTCCACGCTCATTTCCGCATCATTGCCGTTCATGCCGTTGAACAGATGCCATTTATCGTCACCGTCAGCATCGGGAGCCATAAACGCACCGCCATTGCTGAGCGTGTAAAAGGACCAGACACCACCGCTGTACTCATCACAGAAGCGGTCCATCCAGGCAAAAATGCGGGGTTCCAGCGTTATCCACTGCGGGACGAAGCCAAAGTGCTGCGGCCAGAAGCGAATACGCTGTTCGTCGGATACCTGCATTACAGTTAGTTCAAATTCGGATTCGTTAGCGGGTATGAGGTCGCACTGTGTCGCTGTTGTCATGTAAATGTCTCCGTCAATAAAAGGTGCCAGCCGCGATGGCTGGCGTGTGGGGTAATAAAGGATGGTCCGGGAGATGGTTGTCGGGAATGGGGTTTGTCAGTCGGTGAGTAACGACCTGCGGATGCCATAGCGCCGGATATATGGGGTAAGTCCTGCACCGGCATCGGGCTCAAAATTCCAGGCACGCCAGACCATGCTGCCATCATCGTCGCGCACAACCAGACGAAAATGCGTGGTCTGGTCATCTTCGATGGTGACGTTGTGGTAACGACTGATAATGGCTTCGGCCTGCTGCCGGGTGAAAGAACCGGGCGGTAGTAATGGGGATTCAGGCATGATGATGACCTCAAAAAGCAAAAAGCCCTGTTGCACATGGGCAACAGGGCTGGTCGAATGACTTATGTGAAAATCCGTCAGGGTTGATCGAGACAATCCTGCCAGGTGATATCTTTCAGCGCATCGTGAAGACCACGGGCACTGAACGGTTTCGATTCCCCTGACTGAAAGGCAGTGAAAGCCAGTTTGTCTTTTGCTCCTGTGTGCTTCAGTGCTTCAAAAGCCACCTGAGCCGGAACAGCCTCACCCGGAAGCAGAGTTTCATTCTCAAGCGAGTATTTTTCATCGTTTATCAGAAGATACACTTCGCTCATTCCTTCATCAGAGGTGGCGCGGTAATCCTCCTTCGGGTGTAGCCAGGCCACAACCATCTTTTTATTGCTGCAACTGATGGTCAGCTTCTCTCCGGCCTGATTGTCGCTGCTGAGTGCAAACTCCATGCCGCCCGTATTGCCGTACCATTCACCCCACTGTTGTTCGGTCACTGTTGCATGAGTGAAGGCCGGGGCCAGAAAAGACAGCAGGACAGGCAAACAGGGTTTAATTTTCATACTGTTATCCTTTTCAGTTCATTAGCGCTGGTTCAGCTTTTCTTTATACGCGTCTAACTGTGCCTTTAGCTGCGCCAGCGCAGCCGGAGCAATATCGGCGTCAACACGGATAAAATCCTCCTGAATCACGCTGAACTTCACCGGGAGCTTAAATTTGCTCGCACCTGGCCCCCGCAGAATGGCCGTTCCCGTTTGCTCTGTATCACTGACCTGCTGCGCATTTTCAATCATCTGGCACGACACATTTTCATGAATGGAGTCCCATACTTTTTCGCCAATGGCCCTGCAGGCGGCTGAGTGATATTGAGTAAGATTCAGATGTGTCTTTTTCGCTTTATCGAACTCGCTCTCTTTCTGTGGGTGGGCTTTGTAATAATCGAGCTTTTTCTGCAACTGCTCTTCCCGGCGCTTCTGCGCCTGCTGCTGATTGAGCTTATCAATTTCATCCGTATCCGGACGTGCGGTAATGACACCGTCACTGAGGGTCATGCGGACCGGGTAGATGTTGCCGTTACTCAGGTTAGCGACCGCCAGATAACGACCTTCAGATAAGGTTCTGGTGATATTGACTGAAACACAGGACTCCCGCGAATTGAGGTTCTCAAGCATATCGTTTACTGCCAGACAGCCTGATGCTTTGACCGTACTCTCCGGTGAGGCAGCAAAGCTGGAGCCAGCAATCATTGCCAGCAGAGGTAATAATTTAATCAGTTTCATTTTTTTCCTTACTGAAATCAGATGAATAGTTTTTGTGAATACATAAATGCCCCGGATAATACCCACCGGTACATCAGTGGGCAATATCAGGGCAAGGAGTCGGCGGGATACCCCGGTTTTTGATGATACTGCGATAACAGCATCGGGCTCCTCTTTACTGCCAGGTGGATAAAAAGCTGTGCTATTCCGGCCTGTTATCAGCCGGAACAAACGCAAGCAGTGACTGCTGAATAAATCGAAAATGGGGTAAGGCCTGAATGAACACCGGGTCTTCAGCCAGACGACATAAACTGTCGTTACGTCTGAAAGACTCCTGCAGGGGCTGAACCAGATGAATTTCATCCAGCGTGAACACGGCAATATGTCCGTTATGCTCGGCAATCAGATACCACGTCTGCTGGTGGATGAGTAAACGGCACGGAGCCATTCGCTCGCAACGCTGACCGTCAGCAAGCAGCGTGACTTTTCTGCGGTCAGTAATCGCCTTAACCAGTCGCCAGAATGACAACTGCTCTGACGGCGAAGAGGCCGGATTAGCTGGTGGTATAACGCAGGGTGCTTCATCACACATCAACAACGCATTCACCAGTCGGCGGTCAAGACCCGGAAAAAGCCCGGCCAGCCCGCTGCGGTGGGCAAAGATAAGCACATCAGGCACCATCTGCATCTCACTGCCAGCGGTGCGCAGGCGGCAATATCCGGACTGATACTCCAGGTCCAGATACATCAGTCGCTCACGAAAATCACGCCGCAGCGTGCGAACCGATACGCCAAACTCTGCCGCCAGCTTACGCACGCTCAGCGTTTCCCCGGCAACCAGGCGGCTGATTATCAGCGACAGCCTGACCGCCAGTCGGTCATGGCGACGTTCTGCCTGTGTCATGAGAGGTTCTCCGGGAAATTTAACTGACTGAAAATGATGTGATTACTTTAAAGAGGGGCGCGGTCAGGGTATGGACACCGCAGTAACTATTTTTCATTTCTGCAAATGTCAGTTGTGGCGGGGGTTACAGACTATCCCCGGGGGAGTGAGGACCGTGAACATTTAGTAATGCGGACAGGTGGTGTCCGATATTAACAACGTGGCAACATGAAACGTCTACTGCAGTTGCGTGAGCAGTGTTTCTGCCATTACCCACAGCGCACGGTTAAGCTTCACGTCCCCGTCAATGCCACGCACGGCACGGGTATGTGTCCGTCCACCTTTAGCATTACGCCCACTGAGTCCGCCCTTAATCAGGTTTTCCTGCACACATTGATAAGTGGTCCAGAGGTCATTGCTCTCATCCTGCCAGCGGCGCGGGGAGAGTATCTGCGATTCAGTAACCGGCTGGTGGTCCTCACCAAAACGATACGTAAGCGCGGCTTTTGCCAGTGCCTGCTGCGCAGGTGGCGGTAACAGCAACGACTGCATGGCATCCCGCTTTTCTTCCACACGGTCAAAAATCCCCAGCACCTCATAGGCCCCCTCAATAACCTGACTCACCACGTCCCCCTTGTGTGGCACCCTTACCTCGCCAAACGACTCACCGCAAACGAGTCCGTTCTGGCATACCGCACGGAATAACCCCGGCAGCATCTGATATGAGCTGGAGCCATCATGGGAGTTGAGCAGAATAATTTCCGGGACCTGTTTGCCGGTGATTTGGCCCTCTCTACGCAGACGCAGCATGTGCTTTGTATGCTCACGACGCCCTGGGTCACGCACTCGGGTCTGGCAGGCAAAGAAGGGCTGAAAGCCTTCCCGCTGCAGGCTGTCCAGCAGGGATATGGTGGGTATGTAGGTGTAGCGTTCACTACGGGACTCGTGTTTGTCCTCGCTGAATACGCTGGGCACCACGCGAAACAGCTCTTCACGGGTTAAAGGGCGGTCACGACGGATAAGATTTGCAGCGCCAAAGCGCGAAGCCAGACGGGCCATAAGCAGACTCCTCATAACGGGAAAACAAATAAAAGAAAGCCCCGTCGCACAGGCGACAGGGCTCGGGAAAGAACAGACAAGCGTTAAAGGTTCAGAAGAAGAAATTCCAGACGGCCCGGGCGACCGACACCACGGTGTCACGCACCGCGCGTATGACTGCCTGCACCGGAGCCGGTATCAGCGGCAGGGCACTCACCGCATCCAGCGCCGCCCCGACGGTTTCACCAAAATCGTCACGCGCTTTTTCCTGGACCGTCGCTGTGCGAAAGGGATGTTGCAGTTGCGCTACCACCGGGCTGCTGGCTTCACGTGGCAGGCAGCGGATCATCCGTTCGGCCATTATCCGCAATCCCCACTGCAGACGAACCGACACCGCACACACAGGATGTACGGGCTGAAATAAATCATACAACAGGCAGATTTTTCGGCTTATGTTCTGCTTCTGCTTCGTAGACAATTTACCATTACCGCTGGTGGGTTCGGCCTTATCCGACTGGCTGATAACAAACAGCACCTTATGCCGGTAAGTCTCACCCATCACCTGATGATAAAAATGTTCATCCACCGCCAGCGCCCGGTCATCGGCCTTAATCAGCCACAGCACCAGATCCAGTCGGGGAAGCTGTTCACGGTACAGCGCAGCATACTCAGTATCGCGGGCTCTGCTTTCTCCTACACCTGGAAGGTCAACGATCGTCATATAACGCTCGCCGACCTGCAAACGAAAGCGTAGTGGTTCTCGGGTACAGGCAGTAACATCACTGACTGGTGAGACTTCTCCGGCAAATAAGGCATTACACAGACTGCTCTTACCTGCTCCAGTTTTCCCCATAATGCCGATCACAGGTTCATATTCAGTAAGCGAGTGTATATGTTTTAGGATCGTATCAGACAGTCGTGTAGGCAGCGCGGCCATCGCCTTGTTGATGGTATTGATACCCTCTTGTTTACTCATGATTTTTCCAGAGAGAAAATAAAATAACAACGGCGAACCGACAAGTTCGCCGTATGGATGGTTGTGTTCAGAGAAATGATATATGTCTGAAAATATTTGGATTATCTGGTGCCACTTAGATAGTGAAAACTGGGCTACAGGCATGTCGGGAATAACCTACATCTCTCGGTTTAAGGATCGATGAAGTCGTTGATTAGTGTTAATATTACCGCCAATTTTTCAGCGTTCTGATTCTTTCTGTGAATCAACGTATTGTGCTTCCCTGATAGCCGAACGCTTGAACCTACAATGCTCAGAATTGATAAGAAAAAAGGAATATATGTCCAGGCTGACTGATTTAATAGCGCAAGCGAAGGCCAAAGATCCGCAACTGGCCGCTGATCTTGATCGAGAAATCAAGATCCTATCGTCACGTCTCCCCTTTGGGCTTAATTTTGAACGACACAGCCCTGAAGTTGTTGAGTTGCCATTGCGGCCTATTCGCAAGGGAGACAAGGTTCGCGTGCTGCCAGAGCGTGGGTCAACGAAGAAAGGTGATCAACGGCTGTGGCAAGTTAAAGCCATTCATAAGTCGAAGAAAGTCGCTAATCTCGAATTGCTGGGCGCGGCTGATATCGAAACTCAGAATGTAGCGCTTGACGACCTTGTAGTTATAGCTGAATTTCGTGACACGATCTGGCCGGGTCTGGTTAGTACAGGAAAAGTGCAACGCGGCGGAGACAAACCTTTCCACTCAGTTATCAATGGCGAGAACTACCATGTGTTAAAGGCATTAACCTACACACACAGGGGCAAAGTGGATGCCATCTATATCGACCCGCCGTATAACACAGGGGCAAAAGACTGGAAGTACAATAATGACTACGTCGAAGGTGACGACATCTATCGACATAGCAAATGGTTGGCGATGATGGAACGTCGCTTGCTGGTAGCTAAAGAATTGTTAAATCCAGCGGATTCTGTGTTGATCGTCACTATTGATGAAAAGGAATATCTGCGGCTGGGAATGTTGCTGGAACAAATATTTCCGGAAGCTAATGTGCAGATGGTTTCATCAGTTATAAATCCAAAGGGAGCTTCTCGTGGAAACGGATTTCGACGTACTGATGAATATCTCTATTTTGTGATGTTTGGAGCTTCATCACCTGCACGCCTTCAGCTTGGTGCTGATTGGGCTAGTTCTGCTTCAAGTACAGTAGAGGATAATGAAGAAGGGAAAGCACCATCGACACCAGAATGGACCTCAATGATGCGACGTGGTTCACACGCTTCCCGTACGGAGCGGCCTGGGCTTTTTTTCCCAATATATGCTACTCCCGATGGAAAACGAATTGTTGAGATTGGCGAGAGCATTCCGTTAGGAGCAGAACTCCCACAAGACAGACCCGGACTGACGACTATTTGGCCTCTACGTTCAGATGGTTCAGAAGGTGTATGGCAAGTTGGGCCTGCAGAATTACGAAATCGCATTGAGCAAGGTAGGGTTAGACTAGGACGAGCCACTTCCTATGGTTTTGTCGTGAATTATCTTCCTGACGGTGCGTATGCAGCCGTATTGTCTGACCTTTTCGAAATACATGGTCGTGCTGAGGATGGCTCACTAATAGCAACAGGTCGCCGCGATACTCGACGAGTTGCCCCCTCACAGTGGAAAATTGCATCTCATAATGCCTCAGAGTATGGCACAGCCCTTCTTCGGTCCTTGTTACCGTCGAGGACTTTTCCATTCCCTAAATCGCTTTATGCTGTTGAGGACGCTCTTCGCTTTTTTGTTGCTAACAAGCCCAAAGCAATCATTCTCGATTTCTTTAGTGGCTCAGGTACAACAGCCCACGCAGTCATGCGCCTAAACAAGCAGGATGGTGGCTATCGTCAGTGCATCTCTGTCACTAATAACGAAGTCGCTGCCGACGAACAGAAAAAATTGCGACAACAGGGCTTTCGCCCCGGAGATCCTGACTGGGAAAATTGGGGCATTTGTGACTACATAACCAAACCACGTGTACAGGCCGCCATCACAGGGAAAACGCCGAAAGGACAACCTATTAAGGGCAATTATAAATTTATCGATGAGTTCCCCATGTCTGAAGGCTTCGAGGAAAACGCCGAATTTTTCACCCTGACCTACGAAGCTGAGAAATCGGTTAGCCACAATTTGGCCTTTGTTCACATTGCGCCGTTACTGTGGCTACGCGCTGGCGCATGCGGCAAACGTATTGACAAACTGCCTGCTGAAGGATGGGCGGTGACTGATGCTTATGGCCTGCTGTCGGCTATGGATCAGGCCACACCCTTCATTGAAGCCATTAGCCATGCTAATGACGTACGCGTGGCCTTCATCGTCACCGACGATGATCGTCACTTCCAAGCTGTCACCAGACGTTTACCAAAAGGCGTTGAGCCTGTGCGTCTGTACGAATCGTACCTGACAAATTTCAGCTTCATCAGTGGGGAATAAACAGAATGAAGTTCACTCTCAAGGACTACCAGCGCGATGCTGTGCGTGATTCGCTGGTAAATCTCAGAAAGGCTCGCCGTTACTGGCATAACGAGAATGAAAAGAGCGCCTTCTCTTTAACGGCTGTGACCGGTGCGGGTAAGACTGTCATGGCTGCCGCTGCGTTTGAAGCATTATTTCATGGCGACGACGAATTTAATTTCGATGCCGATCCCGGTGCGGTCGTGATCTGGTTCAGTGACGATCCTGCACTGAACGAACAAACCCGTTTTCGCCTGATGGAGGCCAGTGACCGTATCAACTATAACGATATGGTAGTCGTTGAACACCCTTTCAGTCGGCGCAAGTTTCAGGCCGGGAAAATCTATTTCCTTAACACGCAGAAGTTTGGCAAGAATAGCCTATTGGTGCGCGGGTTCGATGATAAAGGCGGGCTTTTCGAAGCAGCACCTGATGCGCAGGCTTATACGTTGTGGGATACCATCCAGAACACCATCGAAGATCCGGATCTGACACTTTACTTGGTGCTGGATGAAGCGCACAGGGGGATGGGTTCATCAACGACTTCCAGCGAAGCAGCTAAAAGTACCATTGTGCAACGGCTCATCAATGGTTCGGCTGGGGTAAAGGGTATACCAGTAGTATGGGGGATCTCCGCAACAGTTGAACGTTTCGACAAAGCCATCGTGAATGCTGGTCATCATGTCAAACTGCCGAATGTAGTGGTTGACCCCGCTAAAGTGCAGGAATCGGGACTTATCAAGGACGATATCATTCTGGGTGTGCCGGATGAAGCTGGTGACTTCGATACAGTGTGGGTACGCCGTGCTGCCGACAAACTCAGGGAAGCGACCGATGCCTGGACAGAGTACGCAAGACAGCAGGAAACCGTGAGCGAAGTAGTGCCTCTGATGGTATTCCAGGTACCCAATATGCCAGATCCGAACGAGGTCGGACGCTGGCTGGATACGTTATTCTCCCGTTATCCTGAATTGCCCACTGATAGTGTTGCTCATGTTTTCGGTGAACACACCACACAACGTTTCGGCCAACATCAGGTACCTTATATTGAACCGCAGCGGGTGCAGGAATCAGCCTGGCTACGTGTACTGATTGCTAAGGATGCCATCAGCACTGGTTGGGATTGCCCGCGTGCCGAAGTGATGGTTTCATTCCGCGCGGCCAGCGACAGGACACATATTACACAATTGCTGGGGCGTATGGTGCGAACTCCACTGGCAAGACGTATTCCGGGTAATGAGCGCTTAAACTCAGTAGAATGCCTGTTGCCTAAGTTTAATACCAATACCGTGAGAGATGTCGTCAATACCTTGTTTAAGGGCGATGATACCTCTCCTCCAAGCGGACGCGTCCTAGTTAACCCTGTGGAGATGAAACCTAACCCGGCGGCTTCAGCTGCCGTATGGGAAGTATTTGAAGCGCTACCTTCGCAAACCCGACCACAGAAAGGAGCCAGACCCGCCCGACGTCTGACCGCGCTGGCACAGGAACTGGTTGATGACGGAATTCTTGATGGGGCAGTCAAAAAAGCCCATGCTGCTTTGCACGCTGTCCTGGACAAGTTCCAGACAGAAAATGCTGAAAAAATCCAAAACAAGCGCAATGCAGTGCTCGTTGTGGATGGAAAAGCGGTAGTTGCCAGCCTGAAGAACAAAGCAATGACCTTCAACGAATTCTGGGAGGAGGCGGACGTAGCGGTGATTGATGACGCCTACCGGCGTGCAGCACGAATCTTCAGCCCGGATGTTTCACGTACCTATGTCGAATATGTTGCCGATAAGGTCGTGGATCGAGAAGAAGATGCAGAGGAGTACCTGGAAACAATCATGGAAGCTCGTGTGACCCTTGCTGGCCTGGGGCTGGTGATGGAGGTGCAGGATTACTTCGATGCCGAGGCAGATAAACTGGCAAAGGCGTGGCTGGCCGATTACACATCGAAGATCAAGTCGTTGAAAGATGAGCGTAAAGAGGCTTATCGTCAAATCGTCGAAATGAGTACCGAACCGCAGGATCTGGATCTGGTCAGGCCAGAGAACAAATTTGAAATGACCAGGGCGCGTGAAGGTGAGAAGGAAACTGACCTTCCAGTATGGAAACACCATTTGTTGTGTGACGAAAGCGGGAACTATCCGGCTCAGTTGAACCATTGGGAAACCAAGGTCTTTGAGATCGAAACCAAACGTGAAGGATTTGCTTTCTGGTATCGTAATCCACAGTACACAGGTCAGTCGTCACTGGGAATCGCCTATGTTGAAGCCGAACAGTACAAGATTGTTCGTCCCGATTTCCTATTCTTTGCCGAACAGGATGACAAAATGGTTGTGGACTTGGTAGATCCACATGGCCTACATCTGGCTGATGCTTTGCCCAAACTGAAAGGACTGGCGCTATATGCCGAACATCATCCTGGTGCTTACAGACGAATCGAATCCGTCGCCGAAGTAAAGGGTAAGTTACGGGTGTTAGATTTGAAACGGCATGATGTACGAAGTGCTATAGCTGTAGCTGAAAATGCGGAAACGTTATTCAGTAGTGGACTTGCCAATGACTATTAGCATCCTAAGATAAATTGAATATAAAATGGCCTTTTATAAATTGAAAGGCCATAGTTATAAAGAATATTTTTATTTACTGATAAGCGGTTCCACTAGTTAACTTAAATAAGTAGGTAATGGCTATGAATTTAGGATTTTTTTTTGGTGCTGGAGCGGAAATTGGGTATGGTTTACCAAGTGGAGGCAAATTTGCCATTGATCTTTTTAGACAAGATCCAAGTCAGTATAAAACTGAGCTCCGCCAACAACTGCGATTAGTGGATTCACGCTCACCTTATGCCAATGATTGGCTACCTCAGGGGTATGCTGATAAAAGTATTTATGCTTTTGGACGTAACGAGTTCTCCAGTATTATTGAATCATCTATCGAATATAAACGAGAAGAAATAATTCGGCGTCTAAACCGTTTTGATCAAGAATGTGATGATGCCTTATTAACCCTAGGAATTGATAAAGCCACATTAGAAAATTTATTTTCAGAGTTGACAGGTCATGTCATTGGTGAGCGTCTGTATACACATGATATTCGCCTTAACGAGTTACTAGCCAGAGATGTTAGATTATTCGAGTCCGAATATTACTCTGCTATGTTGGATGTGGTTCGAGAATCAGATAACAATGATGATTTAAAAAGATATGTCATTTCATTTTTGCAATTATTGGTCGGTGCACACGGTCAATCTCTTGTACAACGCCTAAACCAGGAATTGTTTGAGGCTGCACCGGATGATTTACCCATCTTCGATGATATTACGGGCATGTTCCGTCTGGAATTTAACCGCATTGGTTCAACAGCTTTAGAGCTATTGCTGGAAGAAAATAGAAATTTCAATATCGGTGAAGATGCAACAGCCCTTACACTTTTCTGTGCCATAGCCCAAAAAGTATTAGAGAATCTGTTCACTACAGTACTCGACTACCAGAAATTGATAGATGACCACTTTCGATATCTCTTCTCACCATCCACGGAATGGGCTAAGTTCACTCGGATGGTTATTTTCCTCAAGATCGCACGCGATTATATTAGTGCCCAGGCACCATCTATCGAAAATCTTCCCGATCATGGTTATTATCATGATTTAGCTACATTTGATGGTAATCTAACAATTTCAGCCATTGGTACGGCTAATTATAACAGCCTTCTGGCAGAGGTTTTCCGTGGTATGAATATAGAGTTACCACAAATTATTCACCTGAACGGCAGTGTACATGACTATTATAATCCTTATAAAAATGCGGTTATCACTTGTGAAAATCCAGATGATGTAGATCAAAGTCAGATCCATGTTCCATTCATGCTGACGCAAAGCGGTCTAAAGCCTTTAACATCGGTAACTATGTCAAGACGATACGTTAGTCTTTTTGATGCTTATGCTGAATCTGATGCTATTGTTGTTGTAGGTTTTGGATTTAATAAAGATGATAGCCATATTAATGGACTTTTCCGTGAACTGGTTGAGAATAAAGGACGGAAATTAATACTTATTTCGAGGCGTGTGGATGGAAGTGTTGAAGAACAGAAACGGCGGTTGCGTAACAAATTACGTATTTCCCATGAGTTCAACCATTTGCTAATAGTAATTCCAGTAGATGATCTCACAAGGTGTCAAGATGACCGACTATGGTTAGAGCAAGTTGTTGATACTTTAAACGAGGAATAAGGCAACTGATGATAGTGCTATAATCATTATTGTTCCTATTGATACTAGCTAGCCCTTATCAGAGAGATAAGGGCGCTAATTAATGCCAGTTAATTATTACTGCTCCCAAATGTTCTATAACCGTCATCAAAGTTCTTGCTTTTCACTTTGGTGAGATAATCAATTCGATTCAGTAAATCGTCGGGATAAATATCATTAAGAATATGATCACGATTCAGGGTATATTTACCATTAGAAGGATACTGCACCAAGTGCTGTCCCTCTTCAGTAGTCAGACTTAATGCGCTACACCATGCCGAAGTGATCATAGTTCTTAACGTATCTTCATTCAGATTAAAATGTCCTAGGTGATAGTAAGCATCCTTATTAAAAAATAGAAATATGTGAAAGTGGCGTTTACCATTCTTGGTAAATTCACGTACCCACGCATACCGGAGCGTATTAGGATGTACCCGTTTACCCTCCTTGCGCTTACGCTGTTCATCTGCTGCCAGTTTGGCTTTCAGTGAATTAGTAAATCTTGATATAGAACCTGAATCAGTATTAGCGTTACAGGAAATAGTATCACCATTGTCCAGAATAATCGGATCATGGAGATCCACACGTATTGCCAGTGTACGACTATGTTCCTTAACAGATTTTTTAATAACATCGATAATCCTTTCTTTGTATTTTTTAACATGACTGCCATACTCGCTATCGTAGATATTCATAATTCCCCTTCGATGGATAACAGTCATCGTATTACTGGCTATGGCTTATTAGCGTGATATATACAGGCATTGTTAATTACAGTATATAATAACTATCCAACACTGAATTTCAGACAAATAATAGCTACAGCCTATGATGACTGATTAAAAGTTACTCTTTAATTAGTTGGAATGAAAATCGGTTAATAAAACAATTATTACATCCTATCTTTGGCCTGTTCGTTATATAAGGATATCGACAGGTTGTATGAAAATGGTTTTCCCTCTCTTCTCCGCCCGTATTTTGTTTTGCGAATAAAGTGTACTCAGCAGTTCATTCAATTTGCTCCGGTTCCTGAACCGGTTTGGACCATATTGCAAGATGGTCGTCTTCCTGATATACGGCACCACACACCGGTAGCAATAATCTTTTACCCACGAATAAAGTTCATCTGCTTCTGAACTGACCAACAGCAACGTCTGGGGTTTAGAGAAAATTCTCACATACTCATCCACATACCAGGCACTTATCTCTACTGCTGCTTCTACGGCAGTAAGGGATATATCCCCTTCATCACCATTAACCTTATGCAGCAGCGCAGCAATCCTTGCCATATTTTCCGCCATTTTAGAGGCATAATCCTTAAAGCCGGACAGGAAGCCAATCAACCCCATTTCTGACTCGACTTTATTATAAAATTCGAGCCAGCGTTTTTCAGCTTCGGGAGAGAAACGCAGGCACTGACGCTCATTTTCATCATTTCTGGCAATACTTTCGTTAACGATCTCCATCAGTCGTTGATGAAATACCGGCAGATGCTCGCTTGAGACAACCGGGCTGGTAATTTGCCTGTAGCCCTGTGTTGAACCAGGCTGACACATCAAACACCGGGCGAAAAACCCGATCCCTTTAGCTGTATCGCCTTTTCGTTCCAGATAACCTTTTTTAAACACATCAGGCTGAACCATCAGTGCCAGCGTCATTCTGGCATCTTTGATTAATTTGTCTGGCTCGCTTTTTCTTTCCACAGGAAACATTGCGCCATCCCACATTTTATTGATGAAAGGCAGTTCATTCAGCGCATAGCCGTTAAAAATGGTGCCTGCTTCATCAGACATAAGCCCGATGGACCGCCAGCGCCCACTGAGATAGTCTTTTATCGCCGCTGGTGTGGCATCGTTGAATATCTGCCTAAACCTGACCGGTGCTTTCGGGTACGCTGCCAGCAGCGCTTTCAGCCGTTCATTCGTTGTGGAGTGATCTTTGCTACGGCGAATATCTGATTTCAGTTTTGACATAAGGGCTTTTTTTTCAACGTTAAAAGTCGTTTCCTCACTCCGCCAGATAATCAGGTCCTCGGTATATTTTTCAAACCATTCTTCTTCTAGTTGATACAATGGCTTCATTAGCAGTTTGTCCACCGTACTTTTGCGTTCACCCGATTCCGCCAGTGTCAGTAAAAAAAGCGATACCGGGCTGCGCAGATTATTCAGTCTGCACACATCAATCCGGTTCTGGCAGGCAAGAGAAATAACCCCTAGTACTGATGCGGCAATCAAAGCCTGGGGAGCCTGCGTATGCTGTTCTACTTCGTAAACCGCATTTCTGATGATCTGTGGGAACACATGTACAGGAAAAGGACGACCACACAGCATAGATACCTCTCATTCAGTTAACGTTTAAAAAGACTTCACTCATATTGCTATTCCGCTATTAATGGCAGAAATAGCAGGATGAACTCGGTCATCCAAAAAAATAAATGCAAAAAACACCTGATGTTAACGCTCACTGATCCAATAGAGCAGATCACTTAATAGCCACCCGCAAGATTTCAGACCAATAGACTTACGCAGTGGAAACTGACCGACTTGCTCTAGTTTCCAGGCCGTTGAACGGGATACAGATGTAATGTACTGACGCTCTTTTTCACGTACGAGGCGATCATGAGGTTCGCCATTGTTGCGTAATACCTGTAAGCGTTCTTCTGATGTTGGATTGTTGAATTTTGCTTTCATACTGCCTCCTTTGTTTCGATGGATGCAGCATGGCTTAAGCAGACACTAATATAAAAGAAGTTTACGGCTTATTAAGTTGCATATTGCTTATTGTGGTGCTTAAAGTGGCTTGATGTGGCTTTTACGGTGGCTTAATGTGGGGGTTTTAAAATACATGTAACGCTTGCTAAATAGCATACTCGATGTACTTACCGCTTTTCCTTTGCATCATTACATTTTCAGCAAAACCTGAAAAATAAATATTGAAAAGGTTAAAAGAGAGGTTCATTAAGAGATATGTAATAATCATGTAAATCACAATAATTAAAAAACATCATAAATACATTTTTCTCAATATTAACCTTTCCATTCATAGCTATACTCTATATTAACTTTGTATAATTAAGGATTAGTCAACAAAAAATCTCTACTAGAAATTTCCACCATAGATTGCTGAGAATGACAAATATTAGAATTCATGAATAATGCTAGAGAATTTTTATATTTGCCATAAAAAACGATAAATTACTTGAAGCATCATTGAATTGATTTCAACCAGCGGCGAATAGTTTCCGGGCTGAATTCTCGCCCAGGTAATATATCCTTGGCATCCGAATTCAACATGTTCGCGATTGGTGCGGCCTCAAGTTTACCATTTTTACTTTTATAATTTTTACTTAACATTATAAATATAGCATCTCGTTCTGCCTTAGATACCCTTTCTTTAGCCCCTTTAACAATTTCTTTAGCATTCACATTTTGATCAGCGTTCCTTTCCGCTCCGGCAACTATTGATTTTATATTTTGAGGTGAAACCTCATCTGCATCTTTGGTAAGTAAAGACCCATCTAAAACAGCTTCAATGTCAGGTCCAACAAAAAAATCTTCTTTGAAAATTACAAAAGAATGATTAAAAAATAAAATATGATCACTTGCATTGCCGTTAATAATGACTGCCCCGGGATTATTAATAATGGCATTACGTGAGGTTCCATTTGCAACATGATATCCTTCATTTGCAAAACGAGTTATTTTAGTTGGCTTTACTTCCCAAAAGCCATATGCCAGACCTTGATAAGAAATATAAGATGAAACAATTTCATTTGGATTTTTATTTTTTTCAATTTCACATTCTTGTGGATTTAGAGGAATAAAAACCCTATAAGCCGTTGAACCAAAAATGCTTTGATACTCATCAGAACCTGACGTAATACTTTCTATTTCCGAATCACCATCCCCCTCGAGTGGTCTTTGCAAGCAACATGGAACAGCATCTAATTTTACATATAGCTTTCTTGAAAAGCTCAACCAATCACTTATAATTTCCGTAATAGATATATTTTCCCGTTCACATAAGTCAGTAATTGAAAGGAAACTGTCAGTCTCAACTGCATTATTATTTTTGTTTTCTAGAGTAAACAAACATCCCTCCACTAATTATATAAGTAAATTTTATAACAAAGACAGTGCTTTTAACTGTTACGTTTATCATACATGATTTCTATTAAGAGAAACATAAAAACACATAGTGTTCTAAACCCAAAAACTTCATTTTATTAATGTGCGTCAAATCACAAACTGTAAAAATCAATCTAAAAAAAATAGATTTGTATCAATGGTGGCAACTCAAGAATAACGCAACAGTCAAAAAATACAGATGACAAGAAAACTTATTGTATTCTGCAGCGAATAGATAACAATCAGCCTGATTTTTGGGTAAGACAAGGATACGTCACCCTTCTAACTTTCGATGCTCGCCTTGCGAACCCCCTCCTTCCGAACTAGAATCAGTGCTGCAAAAGAGGCTCTCACCATGACAAAAAAAGCAGCACATACTCAGATCACCAGGACTCAAATCTACCGTGCCGTTGCCAGCTCCACCGCGATAGAAACCGGTGCTTCAGTGCAAAAAATTGAGCAGCAACTCAAAAAAAATCAGGCACAGGCAAAAGCCGTTGGCCTCGCCCGTTAATCTGGCAAGATGTCGCTCACCAGTTGCATCATAGGGCTGTAGTTCCCGGATACGCCAGCCTGTATTGCCTTGAAGTAAAACGCCTTGTGCTCATCCCACAGGCTGTAATCAAGTAAGCCCTTCCCTGCCAGAACCGACAGCACATCGCAAAGTAGCCGCGACAGACGCCCGTTACCTTCTCTGAATGGGTGGATCAAAATAAACTCCACATGGCATTCAGCCAGATAACTTACCAGCTCCAGACGAGCCAAGGATTTCAGCGCACCAGACTGAGCGAGAAACTGTTTCTCGAAACCATCGAGAAGAAGTGGAATCCTGTCGGCAGCAGCAAACTGAAAGCCAGCCTTAGTTAAGTTGGCATTACGCAACCTCCCCGCCCAGTCATACACATTCCCCAGCCATTGGCGATGCCACCTGCTGATGTGCTCAAAAGCCAGCGCCGTTGGCGGCTGGCCTTCGATAAATAGCTGTTCATAAAGCATCAGCAACAGGCCAGATTCCAGAGACTCCATTTCCTCTTCATCAGTGATCCCTAACTTATTAGCCAGCACCAGGTCTCCAGAACCCGGTTGATACCGCTCTTCCGCTGAATTAAGCTCATATTTTGCCAAGCCCTTACCTCCGTCCAAACAAGTTCACAACGTTGTTTTCCTGCTGTCGCTGATAGTTATTAACCCGATCCTCCCAAATCTCAAGCGCCCTGCGCTTTTCAGGCAAGTAATCATAACGGTCATAGTGTTTCGAGCTGACGTCGTTCAAAGCGTGATTCTGGATACGGTCACGGATCTCTTTGCTAATCCCTGCCTCTCCCATTAGCGTTTTACAGGTGCGACGTAAATCTCGCGCTGTGAAAACTTTAAACTCAGGATTAAAGGCCCGGAAATACATGATGGAACGCGCCAGGCTATCAGTACGCACCGGACGCTCACCGTTGGTTGATAGCGGGAAAATATAGGGGCTGTTACTTTCCTTAGTCAGCTCTTTCACTGAAGCTAATTCCTGTAGCGCCGATTCAGTCAGCGGGATCAGGTGCTCACGCTTGTTTTTCGATACATCGGCAATGACCAGGAGCGTCTTTTGCTGCCAGTCAATCGCGCTCCACTGGCTGGCAATCATTTCAAATGGACGCTGCCCGCCAACATAAACGCAGAAGCGGATTAAATGCTGCATCAGCGGCCCAACATTGGTGGCCTCTGCGAACTGCTCCATGACAACACGCAACTCTTCCAGCGTTAGCCATGTATCACCCACTTTTTCCGCCGAAGACTGCTTCGGTATGGCCGATACCGGGTTAACTTCAAGGCCGAACGTAATACCCACGCTGGTATTCATCGGATCGTTATCAGCTTTCAGACCGTAGTTGAATGCCGCCATCAGATAAGAACGAACTCGGTTCGCATGGACCACCGCATCACGCTGGATAATACCCGAGAGGATGGTTTTGATCTGCAGAGGCGTCACGTCCTTCGCTTTAGTATCACGAGGAATAACGGTGTAGCACTCTCGCTCCATGCGCTTCAATACATCAGCCCAAGTACGCTTGTTGTCGAGCTTCATCTTGTTAACGTAGCCATGTACCAGTTCTTCAAACGATCCTTGAGAACGATGGATCTGCATAATGTGCTGTTCGGCCAGGCGCTGTTGCTCAAGCTCTTGCTGGGGTTCCTTCCCTTCGACAAGCCAGGCACCATACTTTTTCGCCAGCTCATTGGCCGTCACTAGTTTCATCTCAGGCCAGATGCCCAACTGGATGAACTTCTCTTTCTTCCCTTTCTCAACGTAGTAACGAAAATAAAAAACTTTGCTGCCTGAAGGCTGAACCTTAACACCAAGCCTGCCGGTACCACGTTGAGCACTGTTGCTCCACACGTAGTACGCCGTGCTTTTTGTCTTCAATCCACGTATAGCAGTCTCGGTAAGATTAGCGGCCATGAGTTTACCTTTCTAAGAATAAGCGTTACCTGACCCGATGCCCATTTCGGGTCAGGTAACGGGTCAGGTAAGGATAGTACAATGGGGAAATAAGAGAACCAATCAGAAACAAAAACAACCTCATAACTGATTGATTATAGACAATTAAAAACACAAACAGAGACAATGGCGAACAATTAAAAACATGCCAATTTTATGACTCATAATCGCTTGGTCACTGGTTCAAGTCCAGTAGGGGCCACCAAATTTAGTAAGGAGTTAGATGAGAAATCGTCTGACTTCTTTTTATTTGGCTTGAATGGCCCGCGATGCTCTCTTTAGGATAAAAATCACAAAAAAAGAGGTGCAGCTTTCACTGGCACCCCAAACGTCAAAGAAGAATAACAGGTTTAAGGATAGAGCTTATATTTCTCGCGGAGCTTTAAATAATTATTAATGCCAGGCTGCCAGTTGGATTCCAGATAGTTGACCGTTTCATCAATGGTCAACTTCCTCTCTGTTGCTGCTTCCATTAATTTAACCAGATTGCGCGTGCCCGTTAATTTAGCGAGCCATAGCGGGCGGATTAAAAAGTACTCATCCTGATAATCCAGATAATTTGCCTCCATCTGTGGCGGGATAACCATTGAATAACCCGCATCTTTAAATTTGAACCACCACTCGACAAAATAACGTATTGTCGGTGGTATATTGGCCATATCAGTTGCCGCAAATCTCTCGCCACAGACCTCTTTACCTGCATGTGGCCACCCTGTTTTCTGTTGATTAATATCAACGTCATAGCAGGTATTGATATAAAATTTCTTGGATGGAAAACCTAATTGTTCAAAGGGATGATCAGACCCTCTGCCCATATTGACACTGGTGGCTTCAAATATTCCTAAAGAAGGATAAAGATGAATAGCCAAATCACTGCGTAAATTTGGCGAAGGTCTTACCGGCAATGAATAAGGTGATTCATGTGTATAATTCCCCATAGCAATAACCGTTAAATCTTTTGGGGGAAACTGATAAGCTTTGATACCAAAAGCTTTCCAGCTAGCATCATCGAAATGTGTTAACCAACCCTCATTGACTATCATTCGAGCAAATTCTCCCGACGTCAGCCCGTGCACCATAGGTACAGGATGCATCCCTATACCTGAGATATTTTCTTCTTCGAGAATAGGCCCGTAAACATAATTACCGAGTGGGTTAGGTCTGTCGAACACCATAAATTGTTTATGGTACTTTTGTAGACTTTCCAACATATGATGCATGGAGATGGTATAGGTAAAATAGCGAACACCAACATCCTGTAAATCATAAATAACGACGTCGATATCAGATAACTGCGCCTCGGTCGGATGAGCCCGCACCCGACCATCTTTATCTCGTCCGTACAAAGAAATAATAGGGAGGCCGCTCTGCTTATCAATATGGTTATCATCACCTAACCCAGCATCTGCATTTCCACGTATACCATGCTCAACAGAAAATAACGTTGTTACGGTAAAGTAGAATTTATCCTGCTCAGATAACAGCTTGTCGATGGTATGACGCCCTTCTCTGTTAATAGAGCTCTGATTTACCATTAAGCCAACTCGCTTATTTTTAAGCCGTGGCCCATAAACATTTTCCTGATCGACACCTAAAATAATTTTTTGCGACACGTCAGCATAGCTGGCATTTATCATAAATAATAAACACAGGCATAATAATTTTTGCAGGAAATATCTCATTCCTTATCTCTCGCTATTAATGAATGAATATTATGATGTTACTTACTTAATATCAGAAATTATGCCTTAACTCCACCGCCCAGAACCAAAAATTATTGCTGGTCTTATTGTTATTAGTCCAGGTTTGTTCTGGCCGGTAATAGGTATCTGCAAATATTGAAGTTTGTTTCGTTAGTGGATAAAGCACCTGTAAGCCATAACGACTCCGATTCTTTTCTTTATATAGCGTTTCATGGTTGTTCGAATCACGGAAACTCTGTGTGCCTTTCGTCAATGCCAGACGGGTATAGGGCATCAATAGTAAGTCATTATCGAACTTATAACGGTAAATGCCCCATAAGAAGTGCTCTTTGTTATACAGCGTATTGACCAATTGCTCATCAATGTATAAATAGTTTAGCCAGAGTGAATTCTTCTGGTTAAAGGTGATATTTGCCCCGGCAAAGTGTTCATTAATTTGGCTCCAATCCCGCTTATATACGCCATAGTTCCCTTTTGCACGAGCATAATCTAGCTTACGGTCTATCAAACGAAATGAGAGGCTAGCATTAAAACTCAGGGTTTCTGAGTATTTATAGTATGCCTGTGGACGGATCCAAATTTCATGCCGCTCTTCCCCCTTGCGGACATCTCCCTTATATTCTGGGTCAGCCAGAGCTGGACTATTGATTGAAGGGAAATGCCAGTTATCATTACGATATCCGAGACGTAATTTTGTATTACCGCTCTTACCGTCATAGGTGAAAGGAAAGGTTCTGGTTACCCCTGCCTGCCAACGTGTACGATCATACTCAGGGTTATTATCCAAATATGTTTTTAAGAACTGAACATCATATAGCCATAATGAATCATTCTGGTAAACATAGGCACCGACATAAGGTGATGTTGCCATACTTCCTTTAATAAACTTCCAACTTTCATCACTGTCTATTTCTTGCTCAGCACCTATATAGGTATCAAAATTCCAGGCTTTTTGTTTTAGTTTATCTTGTGCTTCTTTTTTCTCTTGTTCTATTTGCTGGATTCTTTTATTTAATTTAATGATTTCCTGGTCATAATCAGTTTCAAACTCATCCGCAAACACAGGCATACACATCGTTATGGCGCTGAAGACCATAAGTCCTTTTACTATATTCATTTTTACCTTCCGCGATGTTTATAACAGTGTTAATCCATAACCACGTGGATAGAGTATTTGGCTATTATCCGGCGTTCTAATATCTACCGGTAATTTCCCATGCGGCTTGGCCAGTACATCTAATTTCCCTTTCGGCCCCTGAAATAGCGTTCGTAGCCCACTGCGGATGTTGGTTTCCAAGCTATTACGCACATTATTAGTGACATCAAATCCAGTGATGCCATAAATCGCAATATTGGCTTTAACATTAGACAAATAGGCAATGTCGTAAGGGTTTCTGCTGGAGATAACAACCAGAGGAATGTTTTCTTTATTTGCTACATCGATAATCCGCTGTGCATTGACAGGGTTGAGCTTAAGATTATAAGTAGCGAGAATAATAAGATTCCGGCCTTTAATCTGCTTGGCTATCTCTTCAGGTCTAATATCATCTTTATCCAGCTTGATGACTTCATTTTTAACGTCAAAAGTGATATGAAACTGATCGGCAATATCATAGAGATGCTTGGTGATTAGTTCGTTACGTGGTTTTTCATCAGAAAATACCATGATATTGTTTTGCGGCTTGAGGTGATAAGGCAAAACATTGTCATTTTTAATTAGCGTAATCGCCTGTTCAGAAATGAAATTTTCAATATCTTTATGATTTTTCGATGCCACAACTCTTTCAGCGGTAGCAACGTCGTGCGGGTCCGCAGAAATGCGCTTACTAAGTTTGGTATAAATAACTCGCTGTGCAGCATCTTCAATGCGTTGTTTAAGCACAGGATCTTTTACCGCCTCTGCTTTTAAATAGTGGTAAAGCCCATTGAGTTGCTCAACACTGGCGCTATTCTTTATTTCCATGGGCATTAATACAATGTCATTTCCTGCCATAATGGCCTGTTTGATTGACCAGTTACGATCAAAATTACCGGTGATAGCGCCCATATCCATCGCGTCAGTCAGAATTAAACCATTATATTTAAGTTGGTTACGCAAAATACTGGTCAAGATCGGCTTCGATAATGTAGCCGGAGTGCCGATTTTCTCGCCCTTAATATTCGTCAGCATCGCGTTATCAAGTGCGGGTACCACAATATGAGCCGTCATAATTGCATCAGTAACAGGCATGACTTCAACAAATGGTTTCAGTTCTACCTGCTGCCATGATGCTTCATCAATATTGACAGTAGGTAGCGCAAAATGGGTATCTGAGCTGACATTACCATGGCCGGGAAAATGTTTTAGTGAAGTCAGCACATTGGATTTATGGATACCATTGATATAACTGCGCGCCAATTCCCCCACCAGCACCGGATCGTCGGAGTAAGAACGCACACCAATAACAGGATTATTTTGGTTATTATTAACATCGACCACAGGACCAAAATTAAAATTAAAACCAAGACTGGATAATTCGTAGCCATGAATACTTCCAGCTTGCTCAGCTAATTTTGATGATCCTGTCGCGCCTAACGCCATATTTCCAGGCATTTCAGTACCAACTCGTAAGCGGGTAACATATCCCCCTTCCTGATCAGTGCTAATAAATAGTGGGAAATTACTCCGTGCGCGCTGTAGATTATTAATTAATTCAACTGTCTGCGGAGTGTCAATTAAGTTTTCTCTAAAAAGAATAATCGATCCTAAATGATAGTCTCGAATCATTTTACTGACGGTGTCATTGATTGCGATAAAGGGCTTTTTATCATCGTTGTTATCATTGCTCCACGAACGAATATCAACCATCAATATTTGCCCAAGCTTTTCTTCAAAGCTCATGTTAGAGATTATTTTTTCAGCAGATACTTGAGGTGATAACCACATTTCTTTAAGTTGTGGGTCTGGAATAACATCTGCGTAAGCGCAGCTACTAAACAAGAGAATCGCGGGTATTATTACTTTCATTAATTCCTCCGTTATTTATGTTTGCCGGGGGGATTTTACTTTTTAGTTTACGTAATAAAGTGATAATTATCACAGTTGATTGATTCGTTATTTTCCGCTAAAAGGAATATTATTATTCCTTTTTTTTACGTTCATTTCCCGAAGCCTGATGCATAAGGCGATGAGGAAAGGAATAACGTCTCAGTATCAGGAATATTTATTATTAAATTTTTCCAAATGTAATCATTTAATATCTCCCGCCGCCCGATATTGTAGGCAATGTCTTACAAAATGGACACGATGTAAATGGAATATGGCAATGAGATAATCAAAATATCTTACTTCATTGCCTGAAATCAGATTAACCACTCGCTGTCTGCATCAGTCATCCAAATTATTGATAGTCATGCTTGCATTTAAAATCAATGGCTTAGCCATTTCTTGTCGCAATTGCATCAATGCCAAAAAAATCAGATCTGTCAGGGTATTTTGAGCCGTACGTGAAGAGATCGAAGAACTGCGCCACTCATTCTCATCAGAAATACTTTCAAGGACATAATCTGCAATTTTAGCCAGCGGCGAGACTTTACTGCCCGTGATAGCAATGACGGTTGCCCCTTGCGCTTTAGCCATTGTTGCAGCAATTCTCATATCCTTCCTTCTGCCAGTGAATGAAAGAACAATCTGTACATCTTTGGGTGTCAGAGTGAGTGCAGCTGCTATCTGGACATGGAGGTCTGCTTCAACCAGCGTCACTATACCTATTTTTTGTAGTTTGTAACTCAGGTCTTTGGCTGTAAGTCCTGACCCCCATATCCCGACTATTTGCACACGCTGAGCAGTATTAATAAGAGACACAATATGTTGGAAAACTGAGAAATTTATCTTGCGGGTTGTCTCCATGATTGATGCCGTCTTCTCATGCGCAAGTTTCTGTGCCATGACCATCAGTGAATCTTCTGATGAAATAGAATTATGCAGGGCTTTATGCGGATAAGATTTAAATAAGTTATTCCGGCCTAATTCCTCACTGATAGCAAGTTTCAATGCAGGAAAACCTTTCATTCCTATCTTTTGACTAAATTTTACGATTGCTGATTGGCTGACGCCCGCATTTTCTGCAAACTGAGAAGAAGATATACTGAGTATAGATTCCGGATTATCAAGAATATATTTCGCTATTTTTTGTTGGTTTTCTGCTAGTTCAGGCAGTAACCAGGTTATTTCATTCAGAATCGACATTAAAAGTTTTCCCGTAAAAGATAATAGATTATTCCAGCACCCGCATCTTTATGAATCAGGCGTAACTGCATAAATATAATGAGAATAATTTTTTTATTTATTGATTTTTATCGCTGCTTATTCCTCTAACCAGCCATGCTTAGAATAGATTTTACCGTGACAAACATCACGTTTAATAAATAAATAATTCCTTAACATCGCCGATAATTTAAATAAAAGGAAGTCCTAATGAAGATCAATCTAAGCTCAATGGTTACAGAAAGCCGAAACCCCGCTAGTTCTCAAATTGACACCCTTGCAACTCTGGATATGCTCACGGTGATCAATAACGAGGATAAAAAGGTCCCTTTTGCGGTGGGAGAGAAGCTTCCTGAAATAGCCAAGACGGTTGATCTTATTGCAGAGGCTTTCGCAAATGGCGGCAGATTAATTTACTGCGGCGCGGGTACCTCTGGGCGGCTGGGGATTTTGGATGCCAGTGAGTGCCCACCAACTTATGGCACGCCACGAGAAATGGTCGTCGGCCTAATTGCTGGCGGAAATACCGCCATCCTCCAAGCAGTTGAAAATGCCGAAGATAGCCGTGAAATGGGTGAGCAAGACTTACGTAACCTTAATTTTAATGCCCGTGATGTGCTCGTCGGTATTGCAGCAAGTGGCCGCACACCTTATGTGCTCGGGGCAATGGCTTATGCTCGTGGGGTGGGCGCTACCGTTGCCGCTATTTCCTGCAATCAGAATAGCGAAATGAGCAAAGCGGCAGATATTGCCATCGAGCCGCTGGTTGGCCCGGAAGTCGTCACTGGCTCATCACGAATGAAGGCCGGTACCGCGCAGAAATTAATTCTGAACATGCTGACAACCGGTGCCATGATCCGCAGCGGCAAGGTTTATAGCAATTTGATGGTGGATGTCGAAGCGACAAATGCCAAGCTAGTACAGCGCCAGGTCGATATTGTTGTCCAGGCGACAGAGTGTTCCCCCGATGAGGCGCAAGACGCGCTCAATGAATGCAACCGCCACTGCAAAACAGCCATTATGATGATACTAAGTGGTATGTCTGCCGAGGACGCGGGTGCGATCCTAAGCAAGAATAAAGGGTTTATCCGTAAAGCACGGCAGGAGATTAAAGTATAACTATGGCGAAAATAACGGGCTCTACGATTGAACAGATTTTACTCTTCATTGGTGGGAGTAAAAATATCATCGTCTGTGGAAACTGCATGACGCGGCTGCGTCTCACCTTAAGAGATCGCCAGCTAATACAACACGAAGATCTGAAGAAAATTCCCGGGGTTATGGGAGTGGTCAATGGCGACGACCAATTGCAAATCATCCTAGGGCCGGGTAAAGCTCAAACCGCCAGCGAAATGATGAATAAGGTTCTAAGTGCTGAACCACAGCAGGGCCATGACAATGCTGATGAAGTTGATCTGCAAGTGCTGGCAAGCCAAACAAAACAACAGATGAAAGCGAAACAGAAAAGTGCAGTTCATAATTTTCTGACTAAATTTGCGACCATCTTTACCCCACTAATTCCGGGCTTCATTGCCGCTGGGCTACTGCTAGGGATAGCAACCCTGCTTCAGCAAACATTGGTATTAGAAGGCGTCACTCCGTCCTCGTGGTTAGTGGGGCTGATTGCTTACATGAAAGTATTCAGCATCGGCTTATTTACTTTCCTGAGTATCCTAATTGGTTTTAATACACAGAAAGCCTTTGGCGGGACCGGAGTCAACGGCGCAATTATCGCGTCGTTATTTATTTTACGCTATGTGCCGGAGGGCACTGTCGGCTATTACGCCGGGATGGAAAACTTCTTCGGCCTGGTCATTGATCCGCGCGGTAATATTATTGGCGTGCTGCTGGCCTGTATGGCAGGGGCATGGATTGAGCGACAAGTACGTCGTTTTATCCCTGATAATCTGGATATGATCCTAACATCAACTATCACGTTGCTGATTACTGGTGCGATTACCTTTGTGGTTATTATGCCTTTGGGTGGCGAGCTATTTAAGGGCATGTCTTGGCTATTTATGCACTTGAATGGTAACCCTTTCGGCACCGCAATTCTGGCGGGGCTATTCCTGATTTCCGTAGTTTTTGGTATCCATCAAGGGTTTGTTCCAGTCTATTTTGCCTTAATGGATGCGCAAGGATTTAACTCATTATTCCCCATTCTGGCGATGGCGGGTGCCGGTCAAGTGGGTGCCGCGCTGGCTCTTTATGCGCGTTCGCCCAAAGGCTCTGTCCTGCGTACGCAAATTAAAGGGGCCATCTTCCCCGGGCTATTGGGGATTGGCGAGCCACTTATCTATGGTGTGACGTTACCGCGCTTGAAGCCCTTTGTTACCGCCTGTGTGGGTGGTGCGGTCGGCGGCTTCTTTATTGGGCTCGTCGCTTGGCTGGGGCTTCCGGTTGGCTTGAATACGGTATTTGGGCCATCGGGCATAGTGTCGATTCCGCTAATGACATCAGCCCAGGGGATCTTTGCCGGAATGCTGGTTTATATCGCAGGCCTACTGATCTCGTATATTGCTGGCTTTATTCTGACCTGGTTTTTTGGCCACAAAAATATCGATTTAAGCTGATTTTTTATCGCAATATCCAGATAATCTGGCCCTGTATCACAGGGCCATTCTATTTATCTAGTAAGCTAAAATCCGTGGTTAGCGGCTTTTATACAGGTTATATCCCAACTGTTGGGCAACCGAAGCCACCATTTTCTGCCCGCGCACGCTATTGCCGACCGGATCAAGTGGTGGTGAGAATGCGGCAATTCCCATAACCCCAGGGACTACCGCTAAAATACCGCCACCGACACCACTTTTCCCCGGTAAACCCACGGTATATGCCCAATCGCCCGAGCTACCATACATCCCTTCCATTGTCATTTCCGCCAGAATAAATGGCATGTTTGAGGCCGTCAGTACCTGTTTTTTAGTCACCGGGTTCATGCCATTGGCTGCAAAGGTTGCCCCCATGGTTGCCAATTCAATGGTATTAAACAAGGTTGAACACTGGCGGGTATAAACGTCGCAAGCTTCCATTGGATCGCAATACATCGCCTGCGCAGAATAGAGTAACCAGGCAATGGCACGATTATGAAAATTGGTGGTTTGCTCTGAATGATTAACTTCATCTGAAAGTGAAATGGGTGCCCCGGCAAGTTTCTGTTGAATATCCAGAATGCGTGCCCAGCGGTTTTCACGATCACTGGCCTTAATCACACTGACCGTAGACATGGCGCCAGCATTAACCAACGGCGACAGGGGTTTGCCATTGTGCAACTCCAACGCAATGACCGAGTTAAAAGGCAAACCAGTAGGGTCGGCACCAATTTTGTCCTGCACCTCCTGCGGGCCAATGTCTTCTAAGGCCAAGGCGAGGGAACACACTTTCGAAATAGACTCTAAAGCAAAGCGAAAATCAGCCTCGCCTTGCGCGATAATATGGCCATCGACGGTAACAATTGCCACCGCAGCAAGTTGGCTGGGAACACTGGCCAGATAGGGAATATAACTGGCATTCTCACCCCCAGAAAGAGTGGAATATTGCGAATAAGCATTCTTAACCGCTTGATTTAAATGATCCAGGTTAATAGTCATAACACTGACTCCAACACTTAATGTCATTGAGCAGGGGGCCAATGCCGCCCTGCTTAGAGAGGAGGGAAATTAACTTTTTGGCGTGCTCGCCGCTGGGGATTTCGTGGCGACAGATGCCGTCACATCACTGGTATGGGCTGCCGATAAGTTTTGTAACCCCGGATGCCCGTTCTCGGCTTGCCAGGTAAATGGGGCAAAATCACTGTTTTCATCACGCCAGTGAGGTTTGCGCACCAAATAAATCAAGAATGGCAGCACGACAAAGAACAAGGTGGTGGCAATCAAAATGCCAACGTATTCCGTTGGGCTACCGACTGATATTTGGCTGGGTGGAATAAAACTAAAGACGAAAGCCAGAATAGAGCCAAGCAACCCAGCCCCACCAATTATCCACATACCGATAGTGCCACCGGGAATATGATATGGCCGCGGGCGATTCGGCTGGCTATAACGCAGATAAATTGCCGAGCCAAACATCAGCATATACATAATGAGATACAAGATTACGGTCATTTGACTCATTATTTGGTACGCAGCCTGCACTGAAGGTAATACCACAAACAGAATAGCCAGTAAGGTCACCAATAATGCCTGTAACAGCAGAATATGTGTCGCCATGCCATTTTGGTTTGTATGTTGCCACCAGCGCGGCAAATAACCCGCTTTAGCCACCACCAGCAAACCAGAGGATGGGCCAGCAACCCAAGTCACTACCCCGGCTAATACCCCAATAGCCAAAGCAAAGGCGACAATCGGCCCTAACCATTCCAGACCAGCCCACTTAAACATCGCGTCATAAGCGACCAACAAACTTTGTGTCAGGCTAATATCCGACTTAGGAATAATAAAGGCGATAGCCAGAGTCCCTAATACGAAAATAAGCACCGTCCCCACGGCTGACAGCATGATGGCAATGGGGTAATTTCTGTTGGGATTATCCACGTCCTTAACATGGATGGCATTCATCTCCATACCGGCATAGAACAAGAAAATACTCGCTGCCAGCACGACGTTATCGAAGTTGGTAAAGTCGGGAATAACCTGATCCCAAGCTAATTCAATTTGTGGTGCTCCACCGCCCAATAGGTAAGCAAAGCCCAAAACAATCAAAATGATCGCCGGAATAATGGTACCGATGATACCGCCCCATTTTGAAACTTTGGCAAATGTCGCCACCCCTTTAAAGGCAATAAAGGTGGCGAGCCAATAAATAAATAGCACTATTCCTAACACAAAGAATTTATTGGCAGACAGGGCCTCGTCCCAGCGTTGTTCGGGGCCAATAAAGGCCAGTGATACTGCGGCAAATGTCAGCGCGGTGGGGAACCAAACTGTGACTTCAATCCACAGCATAAACATGGCTAGAAAGGCCAATCGTGGGCCAAAGGCTTCACCAACCCAGCGAAATACCCCGCCTTTTTCAGGCCAACCCGTGGCTAATTCAGCCGCGACCAATGACACAGGAATTAAGAAAAATACAGCAGCAAAGAGGTAGTAGAAAATTGAACTCAAGCCATATTCAGCCTCAGCGGGTAATCCCCTGAGACTAACGACAGCCACGATATTCATAATCGCCAAAGTCGCGATGCCCAGTTTTTTTACCGGGACCGCTGACTTGGCGGTATTTGAGACAGTATTTGACATAATTTATCCACCTTATTCACGGCATGACGCCGCCTTGTTTTAAAGGCTCATAATCAGAATAAGAAAAACCCGTTTTAGGTATGGTTAAAACTATTCTGACTGGCCTCGCCGCCAAGGGATGGATGTTCACTGAGATATTTCAGTGAAGATTTAAAATCGTCTAATAGCAGTGCAGCGAAGTCCATTTCGAATCCGCGGCGGCACATGATGCGCATCACCACCACATCGGACATGCCGCCACTCAGGGTAAATGCCGGGACTTGCCAACCACGTAATCTTAAACGTTCAGAAAGGTCATAGAGGGTATAGCCCGGTTTTGCCCCGTCTTTGACACGGAAACATATTGCAGGAATTCCCTCATAGGGGCCGCCACTGCAATAGAATTCATACGGTCCTAGCGGAGCAATTTCTTTTGCCAAGAATTCGGCGACCTGATAACAGGCACTTTGTACTTTGGTATAGCCTTCGCGGCCTAGACGAATAAATTCGTAATATTGAGAAATAACCTGCCCCGCCGGACGCGAGAAGTTGATGGCAAAAGTACCGACCTGGCCACCAAGATAATCAACATTGAATATCAGTTCTTCAGGTAAGGCTGCGGCATCACGCCAAATAACCCAGCCACAACCCAATGGGGCCAAACCGAATTTGTGCCCCGACGTGCTGATTGATTTTACTCGCGGTAAACGGAAGTCCCACTCGATATCAGGCGCAACAAAGGGAGCTAAGAAGCCGCCACTCGCCGCATCGATATGCATATCAATATCAAGACCTTTCTCTTTGTGTAACTTGTCCAATGCATCATGCAGTGGTTTAGGAAACTCATAGTTGCCGGTATAAGTCACACCAAAAGTGGGCACCACGCCAATGGTGTTTTCGTCACAGGCCTCCACCATGCGTTGCGGGTCCATAAATAATTGCCCCGGAGCCATTGGGATTTCACGCATTTCTACATCCCAGTAGCGAGCAAATTTATGCCAGCAGACTTGTACCGGCCCACAGACAAAATTAGGTTTATTCGTGGGTTTTCCTGCGGCTGCCATTTTCTTGCGCCAGCGCCATTTCATCGCCATGCCACCCAGCATGCAAGCTTCGGAAGAACCAATGGTATTGGTTCCAACCCCTTGCTCATCCTTTGACTTAGGTGCATTCCAGAGATCCGCCATCATATTCACACAGCGCATATCTATCGCTGCCGACTGCGGATATTCCTCTTTATCAATCCAGTTTTTGTTTATCGACAGATCCATCAGTTTGTGGACATTATCGTCATCCCACGTCTGACAGAATGTAGCGAGGTTTTGCCGCGCATTGCCATCAAGAAATAGCTCGTCACTGATGATTTGAAAAGCGATATCTTCGCGCATCTCTTCTTTAGGAAATTTTTTATCTTCCGTCATATTACGAATTGCTTGGGAGCCAAAGCGAGAATCCAGTAACGTCGAGCGGTATTCATCTATAGATTTTCTAGTCATTTCCAACCCCTATCCTAATTGAGGAAAAATTCAATTAAAAGTCAGTGAAATCAAACAACTATAAAAGGTAAGATTATTATTGAATTTATTTAGCCATTTAAAAAAAATGCAGACACAGAACCATTATGATTTCACCTGATGTTAAAAAGTTAGCACTGAAAAAAAATTGTGCCACCATAAATATAAATATGTCCATTTTATGAATAGATGCTTTTCATATTATTTATCTACTAAGTCTATTTATTCAATACTATATAAATCCTATTTTTTATTCAGTCATTGGCAGATGATTTTCTTGTGCGGACTTTATTAATTGGAAAGATTATTAATATAAGTGACTGTGATTAAATACGTTATCCACCGATAACGTATTCAGAAAAGGGGGGGGATAATCTCACTCACGTTGCCTTAAAGCATCAATAGTGGCAGTTGGCATCGGTATCACTGATTTTAAGCTATTTTCAATCCGTTCAATGATGGTCATTCGTGGCCCAGAAAGCCACCCATCAGAGCTGTAAAAACGCGCCTCAGCATTGGCCATTGCTTCTTGGCTATCAAAAGCACGCATCAGGTAATAAGCATCTGGATCGTGGAGCGAATTTCCATAAGCCACAACGTCCATCCCCTCTCTGGCATGCAGTGGGATGCTAATTTCTCGCATGATTCGATGGAATTCAGCACCACTCCCCGGCTTCAAGGTATATTGCAGGATTTCCAGTACGCGATAGTCCATTTCATTTCTCCTATAATTCAGCTTCCATTGATATTTTAATAAGTATTCTTCGCCCTATTACCATGCTGTTTTTCCATCTAATGTACAAGAAACATTCCACTGCCTAATCATTTGAATATCATAAATTTTATTTATATATTAATGACGCGGCCTATACTCATGAGAGTTATCGATAACTGAGTTCAGACAATACAGGAGTCATAGTCATGCTGAATATAGATCGGAAATACCTTATCAGCCTTGATAAAGGGACCTTAAAAAAACAACGACTTATCATGCAAGTCATTGCTATTTTACTGCTGTTAGGCGGGATTTTTTGCCTGATTAATCCGCTGGCCTCCGGTGCGGCCCTCAGTATGATCATCGGTATTCTGCTGCTGCTCAGCGGTATTGCGGTGGTAATCGGGATGATAAGCAACCGCTCTCATAATCTCTGGCCGATGGTCACTGGTATTTTGCTGGGTGTGGCATATATTGTGATGGGGTATGTATTCATTACCAATCCTACTGTTGGAATGATAAGTCTGGCTATCGTGCTCGGCGTATTGTTTGCCTTTGGTGGGGTAATGCGGCTGATAACCGGCTTTAGAATGTGGGGATTGCCGGGCGCATGGCTACAAATTTTACTGGGCGTGCTTGATCTGATCATTACCTATCTGCTGGTCAGTGCCGGGCCATTAATGTCAATCACGATGGTGACAACCTTGGTCGGGATTGAAATGTTATTCAGCTCATTTGGCTGCTTTATGGTCGCGAGCTTATATAAACGTAATTCATAATCCCCTTCCGCAAGCGGTATCATGAATAGTGATACCGCTGTTCTGGAAATAATGTGAAAGGTATATAGTCAGGTTTTATACTTCGACGAGATACTTTATGTCCCGTAGCCAGCGTCTGCTTGATTTGATTCAAATTCTACGCCGCCATCGTTATCCGGTTACCGGTGCGGCGTTGGCGGATGAGTTGGCTATCAGTGTGCGGACACTTTATCGCGATATCGCAACCCTACAACAACAAGGTGCTGATATTACAGGCGAACCCGGCTTGGGATATGTGCTACGCCCTGGCTTTATGCTGCCGCCATTGATGTTTTCCGAAGAGGAAATTGAAGCTCTGGTTCTGGGTTCACGTTGGGTCAGTCATCGTGGTGATACACAGTTAAGTGCGGCGGCACATAATGCTTTGGCCAAAATTTCCGCGGTGTTACCTGCAGATTTACGCGATGAACTGGATGCCTCGACACTGCTGATCGGCCCAGTGGGTCATATGCCGGATAGTGAGCTGGCACTGCCAACATTGCGCCGCGCTATCCGCAGCGAACGAAAAGTCGATATCACTTATCGCGATCTGAAAGGTGCTGAATCTAGCCGCCGTATCTGGCCATTTGCCATTGGTTTTTTTGAACAGGTGCGCGTGGTGGTCGCCTGGTGTGAACTGCGCCAAACCATCCGTAATTTTCGTGCCGACCGCATCAGTGCCATCTCACTGACTGAGCTGCGCTATCCCCAACGCCGACAGTTGCTATTAAAGCAGTGGCGTGAAGCCGAGGGTATCGAGGATCAATCGCTGCGCCCAACCTCACCAAAACCATCGACATCTTAGAAACTTTTAATCACTGACTAATCACTACTGACAGAAACTGTCAGTATGCCCCGCTAGGATAGAACTCAGCTAAGCGATATTAGGCTAACACACTGAGTATCCATCTGATTATATGGGGTAAAACTATGACAGATCCAAATTTCATCATCTTATACGTTGATAGCCCAACCAACAGCGCGGCATTTTATGCTGACCTTCTCGCCAAAGAACCGGTGGAGTTACACCCCACTTTTGCCATGTTCGCACTGGATTCCGGCGTGATGCTGGGGCTCTGGTCCAAACATACCGTCGAACCGGCCGCGACAGCCACGGGGGGCGGTGCTGAAGTGGCTTTTACTTTGGCAAACAAAGCAGCGGTGCAATCTTTATATGATGACTGGCAACAGCGCGGGCTACCTATCCTACAAATGCCTTTACAGATGGATTTTGGCTTTACCTTTGTGGCGTTAGACCCTGATGGTCACCGCCTACGGGTATTTGGTGATTAATAGCCCATCATTCTGATAAACGAAGGGAATATGTCCTGCGTGGCTATTCTCTTCGTTCAATACTGCAAAATCTCTCTCCCTCTGCCAATGTCATATTCATGACGGCTATCACAATCAGCACATTGTGATTTCCCAAGCTGCACTGCACCGTCTAAATTTGAATAAAAAATCTCATCCGACCACTTGGCTTAATCCTGTCAGGGCGGCAGAGAAATAACAATATTGGAGACTGCAATGTTAGCTTACCCTCACCTGCTCGCCCCCCTTGATCTTGGCTTTACCACCCTGAAAAATCGCGTATTAATGGGGTCAATGCATACTGGATTGGAAGAGTTGCCCGATGGCCCACAGCGTCTGGCGGCTTTCTATGCCGAAAGAGCGGCAGGCGGCGTCGGCCTGATTGTCACCGGGGGTATCGCGCCCAATAAAAAAGGCGTGGTATATCAAGGCGCATCGGTGCTAAACGACGTGGCGTCAGTGCCGCACCATCAGATAGTCACAGACGCGGTACATCGCGCAGGCGGGAAAATCGCGCTGCAAATTCTGCATGCTGGCCGCTACAGCTACCAAAAACAGCCCGTCGCCCCTTCCGCGCTACAAGCACCCATCAACCCCTTTGCGCCACAGGCATTAAGCGGTGATGAAGTACTGCAAACCATTGCCGATTTTGCCCACTGTGCCCAACTGGCAAAACTTGCTGGTTATGATGGTGTCGAGATCATGGGCTCAGAAGGTTATCTGATTAATCAGTTTCTCGCGGCCCGAACCAATCAGCGCCAGGACGAATGGGGTGGTGATTTTACTCACCGCATGCGCTTTGCCGTAGAAATTGTCCGAGCAGTTCGTCAGGCGACGGGGTCTGATTTCATCTTGATTTACCGCCTTTCTATGCTTGATCTGGTGGAAGAAGGCTCAAATTGGGATGAAATCGAACAGTTGGCGCTGGCCATAGAACAAGCCGGAGCCACCTTAATTAACACCGGCATTGGCTGGCATGAGGCGCGAATCCCTACTATCGCCACTATGGTGCCACGCGCCGGATTCAGCTGGGTGACCCGCAAATTGATGGGGAAAGTTCGCATTCCATTGATTACGACTAACCGGATTAATGACCCCACAGTTGCCGAGCAAGTATTGGCTGACGGCTGTGCGGATATGGTATCCATGGCTCGTCCGTTTCTCGCTGATGCAGCTTTTGTGCAAAAGGCCGCCCAGAACCGAGCTGATGAAATCAACACCTGCATTGGTTGTAATCAAGCTTGTCTGGACCAGATTTTCGATGGCAAATTAACCTCATGTTTGGTTAATCCGCGGGCTTGCCGTGAAACTGAAATGCCGGTATTGCCGACTGAGTTCCCCAAGCGCTTAGCGGTGGTCGGCTCTGGCCCTGCCGGGTTGGCTTTTGCTGTGACCGCCGCCAGCCGCGGCCATCAGGTGACACTATTTGATGCCGCCGCAGAGATTGGCGGCCAATTTAATATTGCGAAACAGATCCCCGGCAAAGAAGAGTTCTACGAAACGTTGCGCTATTTCCGCCGCCAATTAGTGCTTCATGGTGTTACCCAGCAGCTCAATACCTTTGTGCAGGCATCGCAACTGGCTGATTTTGATGAAGTGATTCTGGCATGTGGCATTCAGCCCCGGTTGCCGAATATCAAAGGTATTGAGCATCCGAAAGTGCTGACTTATCTGGATGTCTTGCGTGATAAAAAACCAGTGGGTGAGCGGGTCGCCATTATTGGTGCCGGTGGAATTGGCTTTGATACAGCGGAATATCTCAGTCAATCCGGTGATTCCAGCAGTCTGGACAGCAGTGCATTCAGCAGTGAATGGGGCATTGATCAAAACCTTGTCCACCGCGGCGGTTTATCGCCAGAGGGGCCAAAAGTGCATCCTTCACCCCGGCAGATTTTTCTATTACAGCGGAAAACCAGCAAAGTCGGTGAAGGTTTGGGGAAAACCACCGGCTGGATCCACCGTACCAGTTTGGCAATGCGCGGCGTGAAAATGCTCAATAGCGTCAGCTATGATGCCATTGATGATGAAGGGTTACATATCACTCGCGCAGAGCAGGTCAGCTGTCTACCCGTCGATACTATTATTATCTGTGCCGGTCAGGAGCCACGTAGAGAACTGCATCAGCCACTACTGGATATGGGCAAAACCGTGCATTTGATTGGTGGCGCTGATATTGCAGCCGAGCTAGATGCGCGTCGGGCAATTGATCAAGGGACGCGGCTGGCATTAGCCATATAGCCGTTGGAGAGAGAGGCAGGAGTGGCAGAAACCACGCCCTGTGATTCATTGGCGTTGCTGCAAGTAAACACCGCTGCAACGCCAAGAACAAAGCATAATTAGAAATCGCTGTACGACATATCCAAACTACCCGAACCACCCCCCTCTGAGCGGGATGACGCGGTCTTCACGGCTTTCAGCACCATAAACTTCTGGTTAGAATCCAATGTCTCGCAATTGCCAAACAGGCGCTTCAGTTTGTGGAAGTAATCCAAATGGCGGTTCCCGACAATCATCAGTTCGCCACCCACTTTCAGGCAGCGCTTGGCATCGCAAAACATCTGCCAGGCCACATGGTCACTGACCGCATGCTGTTGATGGAATGGCGGGTTACACAGCACCAATTGCAGGCTCTCACGTTCTACACCGGCCAAACCATGACTTACCATGAACTCACAGCGCGACAAATCTTGTGGGCGGTTATAAGTGATATTCAGCTCACTAGATGCGACTGCCATATATGATTCATCGACAAACAGCATTTCTGCCAATGGGTTTTGCTCCAGTGCAATTAAACCCACCACACCATTACCACAGCCCAAATCAGCTATTTTACCGGTCACATCATAGGGCAGGATTTCCATAAAGAAACGCGCGCCGATATCCAGATTATTGCGGGAAAATACGTTCGCGTGGTTATGGATAACATACTCGGTATTAGCCAGTGGCCAGTCAGTGGTTTGCGGAGCCTCTGCCGGTGGAATATCGGCCACTTCACAGTGAATCAGACGCGCTTTCTTCCATGCCAACGTGGTTTTGGTCGGCCCGAGAATTTTTTCGAACAATTGCAGGGTTGAGTTATGCACATCACGAGATTTTGCACCGGCAATAATCACCGTGTCCGGCGCAACGACCCGGCGCAAAGCATGTAATTGATGCTCTAACAGCGCTAATGCTTTAGGGATTTTAATCACCACCAGCTTAGGCGCTTGCGGCAAGGCATCCATACTGCTTAGCAATGTCACTGCATCTTCATCCAAATGGTTTAAACGCAAATTGTGCGCTGTAGCCAATTGGCTCATATAGGAATCACTGACACTAAATGGACGATGAGCGTGTAACGCACAAGCCAGCGTACCAAACTGATCATTAAACACCAGCACTGGGCGACCGTCGATTTGGCTTAAGTCAATGTTTTGTAGCAGATATTCATCTGCCGCTTCCCATGCCTGTAAGGTATTGGAATTTTCTTGCGGGGGGAAACGCTCAAGCTCAAGGCTTTGTGTCCCCAGTAAGAGTTGGCTCATCACCGCTCCTGAATAATAAATTTGGGCTGTTTATCCCCTAAAACGGGCGCTCAGTAAAATGTTTTTTTACTTAAATGCCGTTTTATCGCAACCAAAGCTGATAAAAAGTGAGAAATGCCTGAAACACGGCAGGGAAAACGCCCTGATGAACAGCTTAGGCGCGCTTAATGAATTGCCTCTTTTCCCCTGCATTAATCCTTATCAAGCATTATTTTCATGTTAACTCATTACGAATAATCTCTATTTTGGTTAACCCAACATAGAATAACTCGCCCGATAAATCTCGGCATTTATTAATCCTTTATTATTACGTATTCGCAAAACAAATTAAATAACAAACAGTATGTTATTTATATTTTGCTCAGGAATGTCAAAACCACCAATATATTATCTTGATATCAAGTCTGCATTTTATAGCTGAAAGTAATAATAATCCGTAATTATAAAAACTTAGATATCAATTACCAGGAAGGTAAACCAAGAATGTCTATATCAAATCTTATGCAACACTCTGTTGAGTCCCCCTCATTACCTTATCGTCTGGCACCTTGCGCCAAAGCTATCAGTGTATTGTTTTTGGTATTCAGTAGCCCAATGGTGTGGGCAGATATTCATGACAAAAGCCAACAGAGAGTGGAGCAACAATCAAGCCTATATCCAAGCCCAGTGGAGCAAAAACCAAGCCCATATGAGTATTCTTGGAATGAACCCGATCCGACGGGGTTGGCTGATACAAGAGAAAATGAAAAGTTAGCACAACAGCAACTAAAAAACCCAGATGCCGATATTTGGAACGAAAGAACCTTGGACCAGATAGAAGCAGAAAATAAGGAATGGCTACAACAGGATCAGGATCGTTTTGAACAGGCACAGACACGGCAACAGGCACGGGTACGGGTAGAGGAAGGGAAATTGGTAAATAGGGAACAGGAGCGTGAATGGACACAAAGAGTGCAGGGTGAACGGGAATGGGCACAGCAGGAACGAGAAAAGGTACAGGAACCGACACAGGTACAGGTATATGACCAATATAGCAGTATCGAATTAAACGGCGACTCGGAACCCAATAGTCAAAAAGACCATACCGTTAATATTCCGGCGATAATAACAGCCCCCCTACAAGCTATTGATACAATGGCCCTTGGACTAATCATTGAACTGCCAAAAGCATTATCTTCGGAACCCTATAATCAAAAACAGCATGCCTTTGATATTGAGACGATAACAAGACTCCCAAAAGCTATTGATACACTGCCCCTTGAACTAATCATTGAGCTGCCAAAAACATTATCTGACGTTTCAATTATTCAAGAAACTAAAAAAATGATGCTAGATGCATTGCAGGATAAATGGCCGGAATTAGTCGAGAAGGATGCTAAAAGCCTTGCAAATATGGTCAAAGACACATCAAAACGGATACAAAAAGATATATCAAAACGCGAACAATCTAAAGACGCCCCACCATTGTCAGCAACAGATCAAATATTCCCATTACCAGCAGCTTCAACGGTTCCAAGTAAAGATACTGCACCAAGTACCACTAATAAAAAAGTCGGCGATACAGAAGACTCTTTACCCTCTGGACGAAATCTCCCTACTACAGAAGTAGGTAATGTACCCCATGCTGAACCTGAGAGTACCGCAAAGGCCGTAGTTGAACCCAAAACGGCTGAAAAAGCCTCTATCAGCCCTGCCAAAGTTGCTCAAGCGCCGGTGCTTAAACTAGCCCCGCCCCCTAAACCGGCTCCGATCATTAGCCATAATCCGCAAGCGGGCAGCTATATTGCCAACCAACTCGCTACTCAGCAGATGTTTATGACTGATGACTTGCAATACCGCCAGGGAGAAACACTGTATACCGATCCCATCACGGGAGAAACCGACGTCAGTAGCTTGTGGCTCAATACCACTGGCTCAAAAAGCCGCTTTAGCTCGGGCCATGGTCAGTTGCATACCAAGAGCAGCCGCTACGCAGTCCAGCTCGGAGGCACATTAAGCAAGTGGAGCAGTGGTGGCAATGATCAAGGGCTTTTGGGGCTGACTGCGGGTGTAGGTAAATCGACAAACCATAGCCGCTCTACATCATCTCATCATCAGGCGCAAGGTTCAGTTGATGGTTATAACCTTGGTTTATATAGCATTTGGTATGCCGACAACCACAGTAAAACCGGGCCTTATATTGACTTACTGGCACAGCACAGCTGGTTCAATAACCACATCGCAGCGCCAAAAGTCGCCACGGGGGCAAATTACAGATCCTATCTGTTTACCACCGCCTTGGAAACAGGCTACAAACTTCAGTTGATCGAAACAGCAGATACCCGGTTCTTTATTCAACCTAAGGCAAAGGTGTCGTGGCAGCGTACCAGCGGGCTGCTACATAATGAATCTGACACACAGATTAAAGTTGACGAGAACAACGCAGTGACGACCAAGTTGGGGATGCGTACAGCATGGGAGTTCGATATTGACACCTTATCATCGACCAGAACCCTGCAAGTCAGCCCCTCTTTTGAAGCTAACTGGATTTATAGCCGTATGAACCCGGGGGTACAATTATCAGATATCTATACCACCCCAGCAAAACTACAAAACAAAACAGAATTAGCCAGTATCCATGTTACGCCGCAAGGAACCCGCAATATTGCTGACCTCAAAGTGGGTATTGAAGCTAATATTAATAAAAATCTACTGGTATGGACTCATTTAGGCCATCAATTTGGCAGCCATAACTACAGTGATACTCAAGCCACTCTGGGGGCCAATTATCGCTTCTAAGCGAGCGATGACTTCAGCTACCTGCCCACATTAAATTAAAACCCCGGTGTCAGTAGCAATACCGACATTAGGGGTTTATTTGAATCACCTGATATCCTCAAGTACGATAGTCAATTTACCTAGGGCAAATATCCATGCCGGAACTGACCTACTTACAAGGTTATCCCGAACACCTACAGTCTCAAGTACAACAACTGATTACCGAGCAAAGGCTGGGGAATGTACTGCGTCAGCGCTATCCTCAACCCCATGATTACAATACAGATAAAATGCTATATCAATATACAATTGATCTGAAGAATCAGTATCTGCGCAATGCTCAGCCACTCAGTAAAGTGGCCTATGACAGCAAAATCCAAGTGATGAAGCATGCACTCGGGCTGCACACTGCAATTTCCAGAGTGCAGGGCGGCAAATTGAAAGCTAAAGCAGAGATTCGAGTCGCTACGGTATTTAAAAATGCCCCCGAAGCCTTTTTAAAAATGATTGTGGTACATGAATTGGCGCATTTGAAAGAGAAAGATCACAACAAAGCGTTCTACAGTTTGTGCTGTCATATGGAGCCGCAATATCATCAGCTAGAGTTTGATACACGCCTCTATCTGACACATTTGGATCTGTTCGGCACCATTTACTAGCATTCAATTTGTCTAGCTAATAGATTTCATCTGGCAGTAAGGCGACAAACGAGAAAGCCCCGATAAACCTCGTTAAGTGAGTGATTCGGGTAACCAATCTGCCGGGTAAGAAATCAATCCATGGCTCTGCGGGGCGTGATAATCTGGTAGTCCAACGTGTTTTTCTTCTGGGAATGGAGTTCACTATGATTCGCTTCGCTGTCATTGGCACCAATTGGATCACCGCGCGCTTTGTCGATGCTGCCCACGAAAGTGGCAAAATGAAACTGGTGGCTGTTTACTCTCGCAAATTGGAGCAAGCTGAGCAGTTTGGTGAGGATTATAACGTTACTGAATGCTTTGATAATCTTGAAGCAATGGCAGCAAGTGATCAGATTGATGCGGTGTATATCGCCAGCCCGAACTCCCTACATTATCCTCAAGCTAAACTGTTCCTCAGCCATAAAAAACACGTTATTTGCGAAAAATCATTAGCTTCCAACTTGGCAGAAGTCGAAGCCTTGGTGGCCTGCGCCCGCGAACACCAAGTGGTGCTGTTCGAAGCCTTTAAAACTGCCTACCTACCTAACTTTATGCAAATAAAGCAGTCACTGCCGCGCGTGGGTAAATTACGTAAAGCCTTTATCAATTTCTGCCAGTACTCTTCGCGTTATCAGCGCTATCTGAATGGTGAAAATCCCAATACGTTTAATCCGGCATTTTCTAATGGCTCGATAATGGATATCGGTTACTACTGTCTGGCCAGTGCCTTGGCTTTATGGGGAGAGCCAAAATCCGTGCTGGCAAGCGCGAGTTTACTGCCGAGTGGTGTTGACGCGCACGGTACGGTTTGCCTGAATTATGGCGATTTTGATGTGGTTATTATCCACTCAAAAGTCAGCCAGTCTGATATCCCTAGCGAAATTCAGGGAGAGGATGGCTCACTGGTGATTGAAAGTATCTCTGAATGTCTCTCTGTGGCCTTTACGCCACGCGGTAGCCATTCACAAGACCTGACGCAACCTCAGCACATCAATACTATGCTGTATGAAGCTGAGGTTTTTGCCAATCTGGTGGAAAATAAACAGGTGGAACACGATGGTTTACAGCTCTCCTTGCTGACATCACGTATTCAGACGGAAATTCGCCGTCAGACCGGCGTTATCTTTCCGGCAGATACCCAGCCACTGGCAATATACTCAAAGTAATTGGTGTTGCAGGTCGGCAGCAAGTGAGCAAATCCCGACAAACCAACCCAATTAAGTCATGCGGGTATTGAGTCGGCCGGGAGACTATCTGAACACGGCTAATCCCCTGTATGGCTTAAAGTTCGAGGGAATAGTTAATATTTTGTTTCAGTGATTGACCCGCAGGCCGTTTTCAATTATTTTTGCGCGGCAAAGGGGAGTAACTTCATTGCCGGTCTGCCGTCATTACGGTGCGAAAGCACCCGGTTACCGGGCAACCTCATTAATGTATTAGCACCTGTTCGGGCTTTTACATCAATAGAGTTGTAAGTGAGACCTTGCCGGAAGGCGAGGTTTGCTTGCAGCTCGATCATAGCGGCTAGCGTCTTCCGACGTTGGCCGTTTTGTTTTTATGAGGTTCCTTAATGATGAATACCGTGGGTACTCCTTTACTGTGGGGGTGTTTTGCTGTTGTGGTGACAATTATGCTCGCCATCGACTTGCTGTTGCAGGGGCGTCGTGGCTCACAAACCATGACACTGCGTCAGGCGGCCTGCTGGTCGCTGGTGTGGGTGAGTTTATCTTTGCTGTTTAACGCCGGTTTCTGGTGGTATCTGGCCGAAACTATGGGGCGTGAAATTGCCGACAAGCAAGCATTGGCCTTCCTCACCGGCTATCTAATTGAGAAAGCACTCGCCGTCGATAACGTCTTCGTCTGGCTGATGCTATTTAGCTATTTTGCTGTTCCTGCCAACTTGCAGCGCCGGGTACTGATTTACGGTGTGCTGGGTGCGATTGTGCTGCGTACCATTATGATTTTTGCTGGCAGCTGGTTGGTGTCGCAGTTCAGCTGGATCCTGTACCTTTTTGGTGCCTTCCTGCTGTTTACTGGTATCAAAATGGCAATGGCAAAAGAGGACAACACGCCGATTGGCGACAAGCCGCTGGTACGCTGGATTCGTAATCATCTGCGCATGACCGACGAGTTGCATGGCGACCGTTTTACGGTGCGTAAAAACGGCCTGCTCTATGCCACTCCGCTGGTATTAGTATTAATCTTGGTTGAATTGAGCGATGTGATTTTTGCCGTGGATAGTATTCCGGCCATCTTCGCGGTGACGACCGATCCCTTTATCGTGTTGACCTCTAACCTGTTTGCCATTTTAGGTCTGCGCGCTATGTACTTCTTGTTAGCGAACGTCGCTGAGCGTTTCTCAATGTTGAAGTACGGTCTATCGGTTATTTTGGTCTTTATTGGTATCAAAATGATGATTATCGACCTGTTCCATATCCCTATCGGCATCTCATTAGGTGTGGTCGCGAGCATTCTGGCTCTGACATTGATTATTAATGCTTGGGCAAATCATCGTGCAGACCGTCGCTCAGTAGCAGATAAAACCCCACATAAATAGTACGGATAACGAGATAATATAGTATACGGGGTAACCATTACCCCGTATTTATCTCGCCATCTTTACTCTCAGCCAAATGTTATTGCGATCACATAAATGTAAACAAAATGTTATGCAAATTTGATCCACATTGTATTTTGCTGATTGACTCTTTCCTGCTCAATAGATTCCCTTATACTGTTAAAGCAAACACACACAGTTACAAATAATATTAAGTTACCGGTGTGAGACTAAACACTGAGCCACGTTCCGGCTCATGCATTGATCGGCTAAAAATAAAACAAGTTTAACTTGGGAAGAGGCATCACTAGAAAACTATGGAAAAGACACAATCTGGTTTTATCGGATTTATTATCCGCGGCAGTTTGGTTAAACAGATTCTGGTCGGCTTGATTGCCGGGATTATTTTAGCCTTGGTATCAACCCAAGCGGCACTGGCTGTCGGTTTGTTGGGCTCGCTATTCGTTGGCGCATTGAAAGCCGTCGCGCCGGTTTTGGTTTTGATGTTGGTGATGTCCTCAATTGCTAACCATAAGCAAGGCCAAAAAACCAGTATCCGCCCTATTCTGTTCTTGTATCTGTTGGGGACATTCTCTGCGGCGCTGGTTGCCGTGGTGGTCAGCTTTATGTTTCCATCAACCTTGGTATTAGCCACCCTCAATGCGGACATCACTCCGCCAACAGGGATTGTTGAAGTACTAAAAGGCTTGCTGAACAGCGTGATAGCGAACCCGATTAATGCTCTGCTTAATGCCAACTATATCGGGATTCTAGCTTGGGCTGTGGGGCTGGGTATTGCCTTGCGTCATGCAGCAGATACCACCAAAGCATTGATTACTGATATGTCAGATGCCGTCACCAAAGTGGTTCGTGTGGTTATCCGCTTCGCACCGCTGGGTATTTTCGGCCTAGTATCATCCACCATGGCAGAAACGGGCTTTGGCGTATTGCTGGGCTATGCGCAACTGCTGGTGGTGCTGATTGGCTGTATGTTATTAGTCGCATTAGTGGTTAACCCACTGATTGTTTTCTGGAAAATTCGTCGCAATCCTTACCCGTTGGTATTTGCTTGCTTGCGTGAAAGCGGCGTTACCGCCTTCTTCACCCGCAGCTCAGCCGCGAACATCCCGGTTAATATGGAAATGTGCAAGAAGATGAATTTGCACGAAGATACTTACTCCGTTTCTATTCCGTTGGGTGCCACCATTAACATGGCCGGTGCCGCGATAACCATTACCGTGCTGACACTGGCGGCGGTTCATACCTTAGGTATTGCGGTGGATCTGCCAACTGCCCTGCTGTTAAGTGTGGTTGCCGCAGTCTGTGCTTGTGGCGCATCTGGGGTTGCTGGTGGTTCGCTGCTGTTGATTCCGCTGGCTTGCGGTATGTTCGGTATTCCAAACGAAGTGGCAATGCAGGTCGTTGCTGTTGGTTTCATTATTGGTGTGTTGCAGGATTCTGCCGAAACCGCGCTGAACTCCTCAACCGACGTGCTGTTCACCGCCGCAGCCTGTCAGGCCGACGATGCGCGATTAGCAAATCCTGATCCGCTAGCAAGCCGTAAAAGCGCCTAAATTTATAGATAAGTCTGACATGCGGGGGCTTATGGCCCCCGTTTTCATTGGGTGACATCTTCTTTCGCGACTTTCTTTTCAACCCGGAAAGGGTCTATCCCTTTTAATTGCAGGCGGCGGAAGCGAATAATATTAAAACCGTTGAGCAGCAAGAAACTACCCTCAATCAATGAACCACCAATAGACCCCAACCAAACGTTATGGATAACCCAGCATACGGTGGATATCCACATCACACAGCGAGTCGTCAGCCCAGTAGTGCGAAACAGTGCCCAGGTACTGATTACCGTGCCAAAAATCGGCAATATTTCCACCCCGTGTTGCATACGCCAGAGCCCAAAAGCCAGCGTCAGAATGATGAATACCATCATTGCGATGTTACTGCGGGTTTTGGAGGCCACCAGATTGCGCAGCGCATTCAGCATGGCACTGCTGCCGGCGGCACTGGCTCCCATAAGAAAGAAATGACAGCCAATAATGGCGCTGTAGGCAGAAAGTTGCAGTCTAAAACGACGCTCATCACGGTTGAAGAACATGGTGATACCGACAAAAAATGCCAATACACCAATAGATTGAGCAAACCAATAGAAAGTCATGGTGGGTCCTGATACGTACTGAGTCTTACATGATTAATAACACAAACGGTGTTTTATTCATAAAAAATAAAACACCGTTTCATATTAATCAAAAAGTATGACTTTTACAAGGTGACGCCACTTTTAAAGATAGCCAGCTCGCGGAAGTCATTCACTTCATTGCGCGCCGGTTTACCATTAGCAATCTCGACGATCAGCTCGACAAACTCAGTCAGCAATGTGTCCATTGAGGTGCCGTGAATCAGTTTACCGGCATCGAAATCAATCCAATGCGGCTTTTTAGCCGCCAGTTCACTGTTGGTTGCCAGTTTCACTGTGGGTACAAAGCCGCCATAAGGTGTGCCGCGCCCAGTACTGAACAACACCATATGGCAACCTGCACCCGCTAAAGCACTGGTTGCCACGGCATCATTACCCGGCGCACTGAGTAAATTCAGGCCAGGGCGTTGCAAGCGCTCGCCATATTTCAACACATCGACCACTTTGCTCTGACCCGCTTTTTGGGTGCAGCCCAAGGATTTTTCTTCCAATGTGGTGATCCCACCCGCTTTATTGCCCGGTGATGGGTTTTCATAAATCGGCTGATTGTGGGCAATAAAATACTGTTTGAAATCATTGACCATACTGACGGTCTTTTCAAAAGTCGCTTCATCACGGCAGCGGCTCATCAGGATCCTTTCCGCGCCGAACATTTCCGGCACTTCCGTCAGAACCGAAGTCCCACCATTGGAAATAACATAGTCGGAGAAACGCCCCAGCAGCGGGTTAGCGGTAATCCCTGATAAACCATCAGAGCCGCCACATTCCAAACCAAACTTCAGTTCACTCAACTTGCCCGCAGTCCGTTTATCATTGCGCATCACCTGATACAGCGCGCGCAGATGCTCCAGACCCGCTTCAACTTCATCATCCTGCTGCTGGCACACCATAAAGTGCACGCGATCTTCATCAACTTTGCCCAACGTGGTTTGGAAAACGTCGACCTGATTGTTTTCACATCCCAGCCCAATCACCAGCACCGCGCCAGCATTAGGATGGCGCACCATATTTTGCAGCATGGTGCGGGTATTTTCATGATCCTGACCCAGCTGTGAACAGCCAAATGGGTGGCTGAACAGATAGACGCCATCAATACCTTCAGCATCTTGTGTTTCTTTCAGGAAACGCTGCTGGATCTGCCGGGCAATACCATTGACGCAACCGACAGTCGGAATGATCCACAATTCATTACGGATCCCGACATCGCCATTGGCGCGACGATAGATTTGGACTTCGCGATCAGCCATTTGCGGCGGCAAATCGCTAAATTCCGGCTGATACTGATATTCATCCAGATCACTAAGATTGGTTTTGGCATTTTGCGAATGGATATGTTCGCCAGGCTGGATCAAGGTTAGTGCATGGCCGATCGGCAAACCATACTTAACGATCATTTGCCCAGGCTCGATAGCCGTTAACGCAAATTTATGACCACGCGCCACCGGCTGAGCCAACTTAACGCTAAACTCGCCGATTTCCAGAACGTCATCGGCGGCCAAGTCTTGCAGTGCGACAGCGACATTATCCAACGGGTGAATTTTTATAATACTTTGCATAGTTAAACCTTTAGCTGTATGCCACGACTGCCGCTCTCATACCGCGATCAATGATAGTTTGCAGTTGTTCTGTTACTTGATTTGCCAGTTGCGGCACAGCGGTCAGATCTTGCCCCCAATGGGCCGCATCAGACAGTACGCTGTTAACCAACTCAGCCAGCGCGATATCACCGTGCTTTACGCCACTCCACTGGGTTGAAAAACGCTCCAGCCAATGGGCATCATCCTGTAGTGGATAGGTTTGACCATCACGCTCACCACGATAAAAGGCGATCAGCGCAGCCAGTGCAAAGGTCAGACGCGGCGGCAACTTACCTTTCTGCTGCTGATAAGTCAGCAACTGAGGCAAAATGCGAGTGCGGAATTTTGTCATACCATTCAAGGCAATAGACAGCAGTTGGTGCTGAATGAACGGGTTGCGGAAGCGACTTAATACCGCCTGAGAGAATGACAACAGCTCGTCTTCAGGTAAGTCCAATACCGGAACAATCTCTTCAGTAATGGTTTTCTCTACGAAACTGCTGATTTGCGCGTCGTCCATGGTCTGGCCGACAGTATCTAACCCAGAGAGGTAAGCGACCGGCACTAACGCGGTGTGCGCGCCATTCAGAATGGCAACTTTGCGTTCTTTATAAGGTTTGATGTCATCAACAATACGGACATTCAGATCTAATTTATCCAGACGAAGCTCTTGTGCCAGTTCTTTTGGCCCTTGGATAACAAACAGATAGAAATATTCGGCGGTATCCAGGAAGCTGTCTTGATAACCCAGCTCAGTTTGCAGCGCAGCAACCTCATCACGAGGGTAACCCGTCACGATGCGGTCAACCAATGTTGAACAGAACCTGTTGTTTTCAGTCAACCATTGAGTGAATGCAGCGGGCAGTTGCCAATGACTGGCATAACGCAGCACCAGTTCACGCAGTGCTTCGCCGTTATAATCAATCAATTCACACGGCAACAGCACCCAGCCTTTATCCGCAGCACCATTAAAATGCTCAAAACGTTCGAACAGCAAACGTGTCAATTTAGCTGGGAAGGAGCTTGGCGGCGCATCATTGAATTGGTCCGCTTCATTCCAGGCAATCCCCGCTTCAGTGGTGTTCGAGAACATAAAGCGAATATTGGCATCACGTGCCAGCGCCAGATATTCATCAAACTGGCGGTAGATATTGATTTCGCGGTTAACCGAGCGGATCAGGCGAGATTCACGCACTGCTTCACCCTGCTCATTCAAACCGCGGATCACCGCAGTATACAGGCCATCCTGAGTACTGAGTGAAGGAGGGAAATCCGTGTCGATCGGGCGGATCACCACGATGCCGGCATTCAGATCGGTATGCTCATTGAGTAAATCAATCTGCCAGTCGACAAAAGCACGCAGGAAGTTACCTTCACCAAATTGGATGATTTTGTCAGGGTGGCTACGGCCAGGAAAGTCACGACGGTTCAGGGTTTGCATCAGGGTTCACCTCATAACGCATACAGCCGTGGACCCATCATTACTGACAGTCCGTGCTTTGCAGACAATCCTTTCTTTGCAGAGAGGTTTTACCGCAGCGCAGCCAGGCGTTAATAAACAATAAGTTAAAGTTACACAGAGCCGGTAACCGGCCCTGTTATTCGTTCTTTGGATATATCGCTAAATCGGTTTGGGCTATTACAGCTCGATGGCGAAATACTGCTTGGCATTATCAAAGCAGATGTTTTTCACCATTGACCCCAACAGCTCAATATCTGCCGGAGCCTCGCCATCTTCGACCCAGCGACCAATCATCTGGCACAGAATGCGACGGAAGTATTCATGACGGGTATAGGACAAGAAGCTGCGGCTATCAGTCAGCATGCCGACAAAGCGACTCAATAAGCCCAACTGTGCCAACTGGGTCATTTGACGTTGCATGCCATCTTTTTGGTCGTTGAACCACCAGCCGGAACCAAACTGCATTTTCCCAGCAGCACCTTCACCCTGGAAGTTACCGACCATGGTGCCGATCACTTCGTTATCACGTGGATTCAAGCAGTAAAGAATGGTTTTTGGCAGAGCATTACGCAGACCCTGCGCATCCAGCAGACGAGACAAAGGCTGTGCCAATGGCTGGTCATTGATAGAGTCAAAGCCGATATCCGGCCCTACCAGATTGAACATGCGGCTGTTGTTATTCCGCAGTGCGCCGATGTGATACTGCTGCACCCATTCACGGCGGTGATATTCACCAGACAGGAAGAGCAATACCGCGGTTTTAAACTGAGCGGCCTCTTCAGTGCTTGGCTGATTACCGGCCAGACGACGTGCCAGAATGGTATCCAGAGTGGCTTCGTCAGCTTCACCGTAAACCACCACATCCAATGCATGGTCAGAAACTTTACAACCGTGGGCGGCAAAGTGATCCATACGTTTGTTCAGGGCAGTACAGAGATCAGCAAAGCGGCTGATGGATGTATCGGCGGCCGCTTCCAGACGTTGCATATAGTCGTTGAAACCCGCAGCTTCAATATTGAAAGCTTTGTCCGGGCGCCAGCTTGGCAATACTTTAATATTAAAGCTGCCGTCAGCGGCAATGGCTTTGTGGTGACGCAGGTCATCAATAGGATCGTCTGTGGTACCGACCATTTTGACATTCATCTGCTGCATGATACCGCGCGCAGAGAAGTTGTCCTGAGCCAGCAATTCGTTACCGCGCTGCCAGATTTCTTCTGATGTTGCCGGAGATAGCAGCTTGCCTGTAATACCAAATGGGCGGCGTAATTCAAGATGCGTCCAGTGATACAGTGGGTTGCCGATAGTATGAGGAACCGTGGCCGCCCAAGCTTCAAACTTCTCGCGGTCACTGGCATCGCCAGTACACAGACGTTCTGCTACACCATTAGTCCGCATAGCACGCCATTTGTAGTGGTCACCTTTCAGCCAGATGTCATACAAGTTCTTAAAGCGGTAGTTTTCTGCGATCTGCTCAGGGGGTAAATGGCAGTGATAATCAAAGATCGGCTGATCTTTTGCATAGTCATGATACAGACGACGGGCGAATTCGGTGTCGAGCAAAAAGTCTTCGGTCAAAAACTGCGCCATATTAGGTTCCTCACTTGAGTACATCTTAGAGTACTGCTTTCTGTTATCGCGAAGTTATCACACCAATTTCATCTATCGTCCAGCATTTTTTATAGATAGAGATCGCAAAAACCTAACAAAAAGAACAAATACTCAACATTTATAGTCTATTTAGCCCCTTGCGGCACTAAGTCTGTCGGGTTCTATTATTCCCTAATTGAAAAGTGGTTTTTGTGATATCACTCAACTTTTAAATCTGTATGACAAGTTATTGTTGCGTCGCCATCAGTCATCTCATCCGCACGATTTAAATAAACGCGCTGATTTGGCCCAAATGGGATATCAAAATGAGGCCGTACCAGCACTACGGCCTCAAATAGCAAGGTAACCCAAAGCAGTTGAAGCTACCGACGGAATTTCAGCCTCAACTCAATTATGAAGACACGACCCAAAGTAATTGGTGTTGCAGGTAGGCAGCAAACGACTGAATCCCGGGGAGCTGACTTTAGTCAGTAACTCGGGTGAATGAGAGCAGCTAACAACGCTGCAACGTCAATTAATAAGGGTCATGGCCACCGCATGCACAGCGATGTCGGATGGACCAAATTGCGCCATGAAACGTGACGACAGGCTACGTTTCATGGCAGTAATCTTAGACTGGGAGAAAGTTATAAATGATGCGTAAAATTAAAGGCTTACGCTGGTACATGATCGCTTTGGTCACCGTCGGCACCATATTAGGTTACTTAACACGTAACGCTATTGCTGTTGCAGCACCGACGTTGCAAGAGCAGTTACATATCACCACACAACAATATTCTTATATTATTGCCGCTTATTCTGCTGCTTACACCATTATGCAACCGGTAGCTGGTTATGTTCTGGATGTCATGGGCACAAAAGTGGGTTATGCCATGTTTGCCGTTATGTGGGCCATATTCTGTATGAGCACCGCATTGGCCAGTAGCTGGGGTGGTTTAGCTATCGCCCGTGGCGCGGTAGGTATGGCAGAGGCTGCTATGATCCCTGCGGGTCTGAAAGCCAGTAGTGAATGGTTCCCTGCGAAAGAGCGTTCCATTGCAGTGGGTTACTTCAACGTCGGTTCCTCTATCGGCGGCATGATTGCTCCACCATTAGTGGTATGGGCTATTGTCATGCACAGCTGGCAGATGGCATTTATCATCACCGGCGTGCTTAGCCTGATTTGGGCAATTGCCTGGTTAATCCTCTACAAACACCCGAAAGACCAGAAAAAACTGACTGATGAAGAACGTGAATACATCCTCAGTGGTCAAGAAGCACAGCACTCCACCGCTAACGCTAAAAAGATGTCTGCAATGCAGATTATCCGTAACCGTCAATTCTGGGGGATTGCTATCCCGCGTTTCTTGGCTGAACCGGCCTGGGGGACATTCAACGCCTGGATCCCACTGTTCATGTTTAAAGCTTATGGCTTTAACCTGAAAGAGATCGCCATGTTTGCCTGGATGCCAATGCTGTTTGCCGACTTAGGCTGCATCTTGGGTGGTTACCTGCCGCCGTTATTCCAGAAATACTTCAAAGTTAACCTGATTGTTTCCCGTAAGTTAGTGGTAACTATGGGTGGCCTGTTGATGATTGCTCCGGGAACCATTGGTCTGTTCACCAGCCCTTATGCCGCTATCGCACTGCTTTGTGTGGGTGGTTTTGCGCACCAATCACTGTCTGGGGCACTGATTACCTTGTCATCCGACGTCTTCGGTCGTAACGAAGTGGCAACCGCCAATGGCTTGACGGGTATGGCGGCCTGGACTGCCAGTACCATGTTCGCCCTAGTGGTGGGTGCTTTGGCAGATACCATGGGCTTCAGCCCGCTGTTCGCTGCACTGGCTGTATTTGACGTGTTGGCCGTTGTGGTTATCTGGACAGTGCTACAAAACCGTCCAGCAGCAGAACCGGCTATCGACCCGATTCAACAATCTCCGGCCGGACAGAATTAATCACCATGTCTGTATCCGATAGATTTCAAATTGCAGGTCGATGGCTGAAAAATCCAAATTAGTTGATATAAATCAATTAACTGGATTAATAAGATTCATCAATACTGCTGCAACTTGCAAGATAACGGAGATATGGCCCGGCAATGATTTGCCGGGCTTTTTTTATATACCCTCTTTGCACCTTATTTACCGCACTTTTTCCATCACAACTGTGATAGCAATGACTAGAACCCAATTGGGATAAGTGGTATAACAAGTCCAATTGTATCTCCTTCGGGATATAATGCCTTCCAGACAAAATGAGTCGCTAAATCTACGATCTCAATTGATCCCAAGAGCCTTAATCATGGAATTCACAGAAACCAGACGGTTGTACCAGCAGTTAGCCGCAGAGTTAAAGCAGCGCATCGAAGCGGGTGTTTACCCGGTAGGCGATAAATTGCCTGCAGAACGCTACATTTCCGAAGAAATGAATGTCAGCCGAACCGTGGTCCGTGAAGCGATTATCATGTTGGAAGTGGAAGGTTACGTCGAAGTGCGCAAAGGCTCCGGCATCCATGTGATGTCGAATAAGCAAAAGCACTTGGTGATGCCCAATCAGGGCATTGAGTTCGCCACTGCTGGTCCTTTTGAGCTATTGCAAGCGCGTCAGTTGATCGAGAGTAATATTGCGGAATTTGCTGCTACACAAGTGACTCGGCAAGATATTGTGCAATTAATCGAGATCCAAAAACATGCGCGGCAAGAAGATCGTTTCCGCGACTCGCAATGGGATCTGAAATTTCATGTACAAGTTGCTCTGGCGACGCAAAATACTGCCATGGCCACGATTGTCGAAAAGATGTGGGGCCAGCGGGTACATAACCCTTACTGGATCAAGCTGCACGAGCATATCGATGATAAGTCGATGGAGAGCTGGTGCGAAGATCACGATAGGATCCTTGAAGCACTGATGCGTAAAGATCCCTATGCCAGTAAACTGGCTATGTGGCAGCATCTGGAAAATACCAAACAGATGCTGTTCCGTGCCACTACAGATGATTTTGAGTTTAATGTGGACCGCTATCTATTCACAGAAAATCCGGTTGTTAATCTTGATATCCCTAAAGAACTTAGCGCGACAAACAAACAGCAAGCGGACGACAACAGCAAGGCCGATACTTACCCTCTACAGCGGTAGTTCACAGGGGAGAGAAACCAGCACTATTCTTTCTCTTCCCTGCAAATTTATGCCGCGTTGTGGTCAGTAAATGTTGGCTTCTGTCAGCAAATGTCAGCATTAGGCCTTTTTTTAAACTACCGCTTAAAAAACACTCAATTAGCCGCTATATTTCCCTGTTTCATATCTCGCTATTTTGCTAAAGTGGCAGCACTTTTTTATTTGTATGCTTGGGGAGCGAAACGCAAATACATGCGCTGGTTGTTTGCTCTGTTTATTGCAGTGTCGTGCTGGGTCGGTTCCGTTTCCGGCAGCCTGCTATCGCCTACGCATTCACCCGTACCCTTATCTGCGCTTGACTGCCACTATTCCAGCCACACATCGTCATCCGTAAATGGGTTTTCGTCATACCTGCATCTACAAAAGAAAAGCCTCTATTCGCAATTGCGTCTGATGGGTGTCCCCGTCAAAAAGACCGCCATAAAAAACCGACTGGGTGCGACAAACTTTAGCGGTTCTGCTAATCCTTCCCTCGCCAATAACAACTGGCTTGGTAACCCCCATCTGGCAATGTCTCGCAGTAGCAGGGCAGATGAAATCTACAAACAGCCGCGGCAATCACTGCCACTGCTGAAGTACTCCAACTGGATATTCCATGTATCGGCACAGCAAAATCGTGTGGGTGGCTGGAAAGAGAGTAATACTCAATATAGCGGGATGCTTACCTACCACCGTTTGGCATGAGAACTTCTTGGTTGAGTCATTGCTGAAGTCACGCAACAAGAAGTAAATTTACTGCTAGATATCAGCGAATTGGTTTGTTCTACGTGCCTGTTGGTACCTTTATCAAAACCATCGCTTAAACACGAAAAACCATCAGATACCGTTATTATCGTGTTTATATCCATAACGATGCATACAACAAACAATGACGTTTTAGGAATACCAGATGGATATCATTAAAGAACTCTTACATGCTTTATGGGCACAAGACTATGAGACGCTGGCGAACCCATCTCTGGTCTGGGCCATTTACATCCTGCTGTTTGTGATACTTTTTCTGGAAAATGGCTTGCTTCCAGCAGCCTTTTTACCTGGCGATAGCTTGCTGATTTTAGTTGGCGTGCTGATTGCAAAAGGTGCCATGAGTTTCCCGATAACACTGGTGGTATTAACCACCGCAGCCAGTCTTGGGTGCTGGGTCAGTTATATTCAGGGGCGATGGCTGGGGAATACAAAAATCGTGCAGGGGTGGCTATCCCATCTGCCAGCTCATTACCATCAACGCGCCCATAACCTGTTCCATCGCCACGGGTTATCCGCGTTGTTAGTTGGCCGTTTCCTGGCATTCGTGCGCACCTTGTTACCAACAATTGCTGGGCTTTCCGGCCTGAGCAATGCCCGTTTTCAATTCTTCAACTGGATGAGTGGCCTGCTGTGGGTCTTGATCCTGACCACCATGGGCTTTGCCTTTGGTAAGACCCCAGTATTCCTGAAATACGAAGATGAAGTCATGTTCGTCTTAATGTTGCTGCCTTTGGCACTCTTAGTGATCGGCCTGTTTGGTTCTTTATATGTGCTTTGGCGCAAGAAAAACGCAGCCCCGGTTGAAGACAAAAACAAAGGTAAACCAGAGTGATCAACCTCAGGGGCCGTTTTGGCCGCCCGGTCTGGCACTATCTTATTCTGCCAGTTACGGTTTTGTTGCTGGCAGCGCTGTTGTTTACGCCGATCATCATGCGCACAGAAAGTGCCCTGAAAATTCGACCTAATCAGCAGGGGCTGTCTTTACCCGATGGGTTTTATCTCTATCAACATCTCGACCAACGTGGGATTCGCATCAAAAGCATCACCCCAGAGAATAACAGTCTGGTGGTGAGCCTGGAGTCTCCGGAGCAACAAACAGAAGCCATTGAAGTTTTGCAGGATATCCTGCCAAGTGGTTATGTTATTGTCTCGAGCGAGTCAAAAAAACGTCAGCGCTTATTGCCGGCGTTCAGAAATAACCTACAAAACGTAGGGTAATTTCCATTGCGGGGAGTTAACTTCCCGCATTCATCCTTTCTTTATTACCCTTTTATTCTGCTGATATATGATTAATCTATAAAAAATCCCGTAGTAAACTTGGGTATCACATCATTCAGCGCTATGCTTAGTCATTCACGGCAGCCTATTTCACCCTGATTCTTGCTGTAAAAGGAAGCAATACTATGTTGTTACGTACCGTTTTTTCGCTACGGGCCTTTCTCCTGTTGGTGTTACCTGTTATCGCGTTTGGTAGTGTTGCCCAGACGAATGAATGCGACACCAAAGCCAAAGAAATCCAACAGCAGATTGATTATGCCAAACAGCATGGCAACACCCGCCGCGCCGCAGGTCTTGAAACAGCCTTGAAAGAAGTGAAAAATAATTGCACTGTTGAAAGCCTAAAAGCTGAGCGGCAGGAAAAAATCAAAGAAAAGCAGCGCAAAGTCACTGAGCGGAAACAAGAGCTAAAAGAGGCTCAGCAAAAAGGTGATACTGACAAAATTGCTAAGCAACAGAAGAAGTTAACGCAAGCACAAGCTGAGCTAAAACAAGCTCAGGCGCAAAAGTAGCGACTCCATATTTAAATACAGTTAAATACACAAACAGTGAATTATTTGGAATTTATTAGGATTATTAACCTATCAACTACCAGAGAAATTCACTAGATTAGGTATTCACCTCAGTTATGTTAAGGAGCTATTACATGCCACAAGATAAAACCTCTGAACATTTACGCGCCGAACTTAAGTCCCTGGCGGATACTTTGGAAGAAGTATTGCAATCTTCGACCGATAAGCCGAAAGCTGAGCTCGATAAGCTGCGGGCTAAGGCAGAAAGCGCGTTGAAAGACACCCGCGAGCGTCTGAGTGAAACTAGCGATAGAATCGCTGCCCAAACCAAAGAAATTGCTGATAAGGCCGACACTTATGTCCATGACAACCCGTGGCATGGTGTGGGTATCGGTGCCGCAGTTGGCGTGGTGCTAGGCGTTCTGTTGTCTCGCCGCTGATTATGGCTGAACTTCCTCAAACTCAGGGCCCCGGCAAAGGGGTCCTCGATACTGTTCAGCGCATCGCCACCATTGTCGTTGGCATGGTTGAAACCCGTGTCCGTCTGGCCGCGATTGAACTGGAAGAAGAAAAAGCAACCCTGATTCAGTTGCTGATGATGGCAGGGATTACTCTGCTACTCACTGCTTTCGGTTTAATGAGCCTGTTAGTATTAATGATATGGGCGATTGATCCTGCCTATCGTTTAATGGCGTTGGGTTCGACAACGGCAGTGCTATTAATACTGGCGATAATTGGTTTCATCTGGACACTCGCCAAAGCGCGCCGCTCCACGTTGCTGGGTTCTACCCGTAAGCAACTGGAAATAGACCGCGAATTATTGGAGAAAGAGCGTTGAGCCGCCGTCAATTAGCACAGGAGAAAGCCGCATTGTTACAGGAGATCCAGCAGCAACGTCTGGATCTCGCTAACAGTGCCGCGCATTGGCTTGAAGTCACCGCACCTTATGATCGTGGCTGGGCGAAAATCGTCGGTATGCGAAAATATTTGATGGTTGGCTCGGGCATAGTGGCGCTATATGGCATCCGTCACCCCAGTAAGTTAGTCCGCTGGTCACGTAGAGCTGTCAGTATATGGGGCACTATCCGATTGTTTAGAAGCACTTTTTTACTACGTTAATGCCCAGTAACTCTTTTGGTATAAAATATTGGGTGTATGGTATTTGAGCAACTGTTGATGTTTGGTAATATTATGAAAGTGATGATTATCGGTACCGAGGGGCAGGTTAAACAAGTGCAGGTGAAACTAGCGGTTCCTAATGAACAATATTGGCTACTGACCGTTAACAAATTGGTATTTTCAGCGAACAGAAAATGAACTGTACGATGTCCTTCATCTCCTATCTTAATGTTATTATTGACACCGCTACTCATATGGCTATTGGTAAAAAAGCTCAGAACATGTCATGTCGTATACCTTATGAGCACTTGGTGATGACGGATATAAACACATGAAATCCATAATCCGTTTTACACGTCAAAGAAAGCAGACCTTTAGCGTTGAGGATCAATTAGACAACCCAACCTATACAAGCAATATCGCAAATACATTAAGATGTATTGTCAATAATTTCATTGAGGTTATGATCAATAACTCTCTGGGTACCTACCACTTTAGTAGAGTACAATATATCGCCGAGGCTAATGTTGCCTCAGGAGTAGTAGCTGAGACCCATGATAAAAGATTTATTGCTTACCAAACCCAATGTTGACTCATCAATATCTGACGCCGACTAAACGCTCAGCAAGCTCAGGGCGTAGCTGCCAAAAACTCCAAGGTGTTTTGTCGTTAAGTCCAGCGACTGGCAGCCTGCACTCAATGCATTTTATTTTGCAGATGAATGGGCGATATAAAGTATCTACTGAACTTACATTACGCGGCATAATATGGAAATCATTGTGCTGATAATATTTTTGATTTTTTATTACGGAGTTACATGTTTCATGGTCTTGGCTAAGAATGCTTTTTTAGCAACAAATAAAGAGATTTGTAATGAATCCACATACTGGTAAACCTTACTCATTGGCTTCTCTATTTGGATCCTCATGGTCTAATCGACACTTGATATATCAAATGATAAAGCGCGAAATTATTGGTCGATATCGCGGTTCCTTTATGGGTATTCTTTGGTCGTTTATTAACCCTATATTTATGCTGGCAGTTTACACGCTTGTTTTTTCAGTTGTTTTTAAAGCCAGATGGGCGGGTGCTGCGGAAAATGAATCCAGAACACAGTTCGCAGTTATTTTGTTCGTTGGGTTAATTGTCCATGGTCTTTTTGCAGAAGTGCTTAATAGGTCACCAAGCCTCATAATTAGTAATGTCAACTATGTAAAGAAGGTGATTTTCCCGCTTGAAACATTGCCACTAGTAACCATGGGGGGAGTATTATTCCATAGTTTTATTAGCATAGTGGTATTGATAAGTGCATTTTTCATCTTTAATGGCTATGTCCATTTGACCTTACTTTTCTTACCATTAGTACTAGCCCCGCTGATTTTTTTGACCCTAGGCTTGAGTTGGTTCCTAGCATCTCTGGGAGTCTATGTCCGAGATGTTGGCCAGACAATCACTATTTTAATGACTGTAATGATGTTCTTATCACCAGTGTTTTATCCAATAACATCATTACCTGAAACCCTCAGACCACTGATAATGATGAACCCTCTGACTTTTATCATTGAACAGGCCCGAGCTGTGTTGATTTGGGGAAAAATGCCAAATTTCATCGGACTGGGCGTCTATTCTGCCATCTCATTATTGGTAATGTGGCTAGGATATGCTTGGTTCCAAAAGACAAGAAGAGGTTTCGCAGATGTCCTCTAATGATTATGCGATTCAAATAAAAAATGTTGATAAATGTTACCAAGTTTATGATAGCCCTGCACGACGGCTGAAGCAGTTTATCGTACCAAGAATTGAACAACAGTTAGGGAAAACACCTAGTATTTACCATGAGGATTTTTGGGCTCTGAAAGATGTTTCCTTCGAATTACCGAAGGGGCAAACAATGGGAATAGTGGGAAGGAACGGTTCGGGTAAATCAACGTTGCTACAAATTATTGCTGGGACCCTAACACCAAGCGCCGGAAGTGTGCAGGTTAATGGACGTGTTGCAGCTTTACTAGAGTTAGGTGCAGGATTTAATTCCGACTTTACTGGCCGTGAGAATGTCTATCTTAATGCATCTTTGCTCGGCCTCTCATATGAAGAAACAGAAAATAAGCTGGATGATATACTATCTTTTGCTGATATCGGTCATTTTATCGACTCCCCAGTAAGAACTTATTCCAGTGGTATGTTAGTACGCTTGGCGTTTGCTGTTCAGGCTCAAATAGATCCAGAGATTCTTATTGTTGATGAAGCCTTAGCTGTGGGTGATGCTAAATTTCAAGCTAAATGTTTTGCTCGTCTCAAAAAACTTAAGCAAGAGGGTACCTCAATTTTGTTTGTATCTCATGCAACAGAGCAAATTGTTACCCACTGTGATCATGCTCTTCTATTAGATGGAGGAATTGTTCAGGCTCAAGGCCAACCGAGAGATATTGTAAACCGCTATCTAGATATACTTTTTGGCAAGAAAAAAGTGACCGATAGTGAGCGTGATGATATTAACAAGCAGTTAGAAATAGCCGTTGCAGGGGAAAAACAACTTGAAGCGCGCGAAGCTTGTACTGAAGATAATAGTGGCAACCAACGGCCTTTACTCGCACATCTGAATAGTTCATATGATAAAAGACCTAACTATAATCCGTCAGAGTATCGTTGGGGAGACCGCAGAGCAGAACTTGTTGATTTCTGTTTGGAACAAGATGGAGAGTCTTATCCAAGCAGTATTTCTCCAAGAAAAGAAATCTCATTCTCATTTAAAGTTATCTTTCACAGTATAGTCGTTCGACCTATTTTTGGTTTTGCTGTAAAAACCAAAGAGGGTATAACAATCTATAATACTAATTCAGAATGGCAGTCTATTGAGACATGTGATGCAGGTATGCCAGGTAAAAGTGCCATAATTACGGTTACTCTCCCTATCATGCTATTCGAGGGAGATTACTTTATATCTGTAGGCATTGCTAGCAGCTCGACTGAGGGCGATATCATCCCTCATGACCGCCGTTATGACTCAATACATTTGACTGTTGGCCCTGTAAAGACATTCACTGGTTTGGCTGATTTAAATGCGAGAATTAAATTTGAAATCGAGTAATATTCATCCGATTCTGGAAAGCAATGGATTTGTTTTTGAAAAAGATGTCGGCGTATGGCGACCAGCAAGTTTACCAACATTTGCATACAGTGATGGTGATGATGCAGAGAATTATGTATTGAGTGTCGTAACTGATGCTGAAGATCTTAGCATTGATTCACTGGAGTTAAGCGCCAAGATGAAGGACTGGCCATCAACCTATCATCTAACGTCTAGGCGTTCCAATTTGCTTAAGCCTTTCCAGGAATGGCTTAAAGGTAAGCGCATCTTAGAAATTGGTTGTGGCTGCGGGGCCATAACACGATTTCTCGGTGAGAGTGGGGCGCTGGTAGTATCCGTTGAGGGTAGTTTCAGACGCGCGCAAATTGCACGTCAACGCTGCCGCGACCTAAGCAATGTGGACGTTATTTGTGCTCCCAGTAATCAACTTCCTGACTTAGGTGTTTTTGACGGAGTCATGTTGATTGGGGTACTAGAATATGCACGTATGTTCTTGGGCAACAATGGACAAAGTATTCTGCTAGATTTTTGTCGCCAGCGTTTGAATAAGGACGGAAAGTTATTCGTTGCTATTGAAAATAAGCTGGGTATCAAATACTTCGCGGGTGCAAATGAAGACCATGTTGGGCAGCCTATGTTTGGGATTAATAACTCCTATACAGAGAACAGTGTTGCCACATTTGGTCGTCAAGAACTACTGGCATTACTCAAAGAAAGTGGATTTATAGATACTCAAGAATATATACCTCTTCCTGACTATAAACTCCCTGTTTCTATTATAACCCCGATAGGTTGGCAGCAATACACTCAAGAGCTTGCTCAGTTAGCTATCGAAAGTAGCAGTAAAGATATCCAAGGGGTTCAGGATAATTTGTTTTCTGTTGAGCAGGGAATAAGAAATGCATGGAGCAATGGTCTAGCCGTTGACTTAGCTAACTCATTTTTAGTCGTTGCTAGTCAACAACCCCAAGTGGAATTAACGCCCGGGATAGCTGCTTATCACTATTCTGACGGGCGTGTGCCTGAATTCCGTAAACTCACAACTTTTGAGGTGAAATCTGGGGAATTAGTGGTAAAGGGTTCGACCTTAACACAGGTAGAGAGTGAAGATGGTTTATTACATAGTATAAAAAGTGTCGATACGTTTTACTCTGGTAGTAGCCTTTGGATAGAACTGGTTGATATTGTCAATCGTCCTGAATGGACAGTGCAGCAGGTGGTCCCGTGGGCACAAGGATGGATGGATTCTTTATTATCAGTATCAAAAATAACCACTGATTATAACAAAGACTTTGTGCTTGAAAGTCATTATCAGGATGCTATGCCCTTTAATGCTATCAGAATGAAAGATCATTCTGTGGTGTTTTTTGACTTGGAGTGGCATGCCTTAGGAGATATTTCTCTCGGTTATGTATTATTCCGTGGCATATTCCATTCATTGTTACGTTTAACATCTGTTGCTCATAGCCAGCATTTACCTTCTTTAAATATTGCCACCCTCTCCTTTGAGATTTTGAAGGGGCTCGATTTTGATATAGAACAAGAAGATCTAAATAGATACTTGACGCAAGAGTCCAAATTTATAGCAATGATTGAAGGTAAAAATAGCAGTGAAATTTATGAAGTTTTATCAGCCCTTCAACTTCCAATGCGTATTATTTCAGTCGGCACTTTGAAGCATCAATTAGCTCATATTCAAAGTGAAGTACCCTACAGTGACGTTATGCTTATTAAAAAACTACGTGACCAACTTTCTATAAAAGATGCCCAACTATCCACCCAACAACAGAATATTGAGGGGTTGGCAAGACAAATAACACAGCAAGCAGAGCTGTTAATTCAATATGAACAGCAGGTTCACCAGATCCTACACTCGTCTAGTTGGAAATTATCAGCACCATTACGAGTGCTGGGAAGAAGAGTGCCAACTTCATTACGAAAACACGTTCGAGTAGTTTTCCATTGGTTATTTTATATTGGACAAAATTGTAAAGTCCGTACCGGACGAATTTTGCGTGCTAGTAAGCTTATGGTGAAACAGGGGCTTGGTACTATTTCTGGATATCCGTCCATAGCGCCAGTTAAACGTAATGTCAGAAAACTTGCTCGCTCCCTGTATTATCGTTTACCTGAACGCTATAAAAGTCGCGTTCTCAAGATTGCAGTGAAGCTCAGGCCGAGTTGGTTTTTGCATCACCCACTATTTGCTTCCGCTGTAGCGACACAGTCCAACGCTGTGAATGCTTGCCACGCAGCATTTATTTCACATAGCCAAGATGGAACATATCATTTTGCCAAACAGCCGGATGAATATGTTTATATTCCAACACAGTGTCCCCACGATTTAGAAGAACAACTTGATAAAATGAAGCACAGACCTCGCTTCTCAATCATTGTCCCTATTTATAATACTCCGTTGGACCTACTGGAAAAAATGGTCGCCTCAGTGCGTTCACAATGGTATACCAATTGGCAACTCATTTTAGCTAATGATGCAAGCCCATTAGAGGAAGTAAAAAAAGCTCTGGATGCATTCAATGATCCCAAAATCAAAGTTGTTCATCTAGAGAAAAACCAAGGTATTGCTGGTGCAACTAACGTAGCGATCGATAATGCCGATGGTGACTTTATTGTTTTCCTCGATCATGATGACGAACTAACCGATGATTGCCTATACGAATTAGCCCTTTGTATTAACCGTGAAGATCCTGACTTTATCTACAGTGATGAAGATAAATTCACCCCGGAAGGCGACTATTCTCAGCCACACTTTAAACCGGATTGGTCACCAGACACCATGATGGGCACCATGTTTACCTGCCACGTAGCCTGCGTGAGGAGCAGCGTAGCAAAAGCTGTCGGTGGATTACGCTCCGAGTTTAATGGCTGTCAAGACTGGGACTTTATTTTACGTTTGTCAGAAATTACCCAACGTATTAGCCATATCCCTAAGATTTTGTATCACTGGCGTATTATTCCTGAATCTGTCGCCTCAGATATGACGGCTAAACCTTATGTGCTGGCCGCATCACGTGCTGTGCGTGAAAGTGCTCTTGAACGCCGTGGCTTAAAAGGAACAGTTGAAGATTTACCTAATTATCCTGGCTACTTCCGCGTGAATTATGCTCTGCGTGACAATACTTGCATTTCTATCATTATCCCTACTAGGGACAATCAAGAAGTGTTGAAGCGGTGTATTGAGTCAATTCTGGATAAAACTGCCTACCGTAACTTCGAAATTATCATTGTTGATAATGGCTCTAAAGATGCCAATACATTGGCTTATTTAGAGATGATAAGTGCTGAGAAACAGATTTCTATCATCCATCATGATGCACCGTTCAACTTCTCTGAGTTAAATAACTTAGGAAGCAGACAGGCCAAAGGTGATCTGCTGCTTTTCCTCAATGATGATACCGAAGTTTTACATACTGATTGGATCGAGCGCATGGGGGGTTATGCTCAACTGAACCATATAGGTGCGGTGGGCGCAAAATTGCTATATGGCGATGGCACAACCATGCAACATGCTGGCGTTATAAACCTACAAAATGGTCCTATGCATGCTTATATGCGTTCGCATAAAGATATCCCAGGCTATTTCCTGCGTAATCAGATTGAATACAACTGGTTGATAGTTACAGGTGCCTGCCTGATGATTGAGCGTAGCAAGTTCGAACAGGTGGGAGGATTTAACGAGCAGTTCCCTGTGGCTTATAATGACGTAGATCTGTGTATGCGCCTGTGTGAGAGTGGGCTTTATAACATAGTGTGTCAAAGTGTCACTCTTATCCACCATGAGTCGCTCAGTCGCGGGCTGGACCATATGGATCAAGAAAAGATTGCTCGCTTACAACTTGAGCTACAGCAGTTGAACGCACAACACCCACACTATTTCCAATATGACCCATTTTATAACGTGAATTTTGCACCTAATAGTTTTAGCTTTGAGATTCGTAAGTGATGAAAAAGCATACTAAAGATGTCTACGACCAGGGAATTAAGGGACTGAATATGGATATGTTACTTGATGCTATTGATAAGGCATCCGTTGTTTCTTTTGACTTTTTTGATACACTTTTTGTTCGCCCCTTAGCAAATCCGGAGGATGCATTCGACCTCCTTGGCGCAAAATTAAATATTACTGATTTTAGGGCGCAACGTCGTAAAGCGCAGTCTGATGCTTTCCGACAAATGACAAAAGATGGACGTAAGGAAATCACGCTACAAAATATCTATGACAAATTTCCACTGCCTAAATATCAGCGCGATGTAGCACAGCAGACAGAATATGACCTTGAACTTGATTTAGTTCAACCGAATAAAGAATTGCTCCCATTATTCCAACAGTTAGTGGCGAGTAAAAAAATGGTCGTTATCACTTCCGATATGTATTTCTCTGCTAACTTCTTTGTTGACGCTCTGAAACGCTACGGACTGGAACAAGTTCCGCTATTTATTTCTGCGGATTGTAATGCGACCAAGCGCGACAATGGTGAGCTATTTGATATTGTTGCCAGCACCTGCAATGTTGTTCCTCAGGAGATACTACACATTGGTGATAACTACCTGGCAGATGTCCTACGCCCACAGGAAAAAGGCTTAGCCACATTCCATTACGTTCGTGAACTTAAAACTAAAAATGATAAAAAACAAAGTATTGTAACCTCCATGATTGAAGGTTTACTAAATACGGATGATGCGGAAAAAATCAGTTCAAATACCTTCCAAGAATTGGGATATAGGTTCGGTGGCCCAGCCAACTTAGGGTTCCTGCAATGGATCACGCAACAAGCGACACAAGATGCAGTTGATGTCGTGCTATTTGTTTCTCGTGATGGCTATGCTTTGGAGCGCTTGGCGAAAGAGCATTTCATAGACCAGCTCCCTCAGTTTCATTATTTTTTAGGTTCACGTATTGCCTTCAACATGGCATTGATTACTGAAGAGAATTTCGAGAAAAATATTGCATTTCTGCTTTCTGGCAGCGTTGGCCTTTCTCCAAGTGAACTGTTTGAACGGATAGGCGTTTGTCCACCGGCAAACAGAGTTCTCCAGAATTTGGGAATTAACCCACATAGCAGTATTAGTATTGAAGACCACCCGGTACTTAGTGAGCTGATGTTTGCCTATCGCCATGAAATAATAAAAGTTTGTAGCAGAAATCGCCGTGGTTTGTTTATGTATCTGTGCCAATCAGGAGTGAAAGCAGGTAACAAAGTCGCTCTCGTTGATGTGGGCTGGAGCGGGACGACACAAGAAGCATTTGAATTCGCGGTTCACCCTATGCTAGATATTGAAGTCGTCGGCTACTATTTTTGCTTGGCAGATACTCCTGAGCGTCAGCGCCGTAGTCATACTTTCAATATGAAATCTATGATCAGTAAAGATTCAACCTCCTCATCGATAGTTGACAATATTTATGAGAATCGCGTCGTGATTGAAATGTTTTTCTCTGCACCACATAACACAATTATTGGTTATTGCCCTTCCGGTTTGTCCGTTGACGTTATTAGTGATCCAGGGCGAATCAAGGCAACAGGGCATGAGCAATTCAGCCAGGAAATAAATGAAGGTATTGATATATTTGTCGAGAGTTTCACGCAACAACAAGAAAAACTCAACATTTCTTTCTCACCTCTGCAGACTGTGGCACCTATAATTGAATTAGTTTCAAACACTCAGTGGCGTACGAACCCTTTGATTGGTCAGATAAAGAATTTTGACTCTTGGGGAAGTTCACGTAACCAAATTGTATGTTTCAACGACTACTTTAAAAACTAATGATTGGTTCAATGCCTACGCAGCATCTTAATAACGTAGCGATCTTACTTGGTTCTAGAAATGGGGCCAAGTTTTTACCTGAGCAATTGATGTCTTTTCAGCGCCAAACCTACCCCAACTGGTCTCTTTGGGTGTCTGATGACGGTTCTACTGATAATACCAAGGCATTGGTTACTGATTTTATCGAGCGTTCAGGAGCCGATGGGCATCTCCTTGATGGCCCGCAGCATGGATTCTGTCAAAACTTTATGTCCTTGGTTACTAACCCGGCAATTAAGGCTACTTACTATGCTTTCTCTGATCAAGATGATGTCTGGTTAGAAGATAAGCTGGAACGAGCTGTGGATTGGTTAAATACCGTTGATTCCACAATCCCTGCATTATATTGCAGTCGGACGTGTCTGATTGACAGTAAGGGAAAGCCCATCGGATACTCACCAGATTATGCAAAGCCACCGGGTTTCGGTAATGCGTTGCTGCAAAATATTGCCAGCGGTAATACTATGGTCTTTAATCATTGCGCGCGAGAGCTTTTACAGAAAGTCAAAGGTGCTCCTATCATTGTGCATGATTGGTCTTTGTACCAAATTGTGACGGGATGCGGAGGTGTGGTTAATTTTGATCGCCAACCTTCAGTACGTTACCGCCAACATCAGCATAATATCATCGGTAATAGTATGTCCCCGCTTAGACGTTTGAGTAATTTTCTTGCTGCCTATGGTGGCCGCGCAGCGAAATGGAACGATGCCAACGTTGAGGTTTTAACTTGTATTTCTAATGAGTTAACACCACGGGCTAAACAGATGTTAGCTTCATTTTGCGCGATTCGTGGTAGTAATGTCTTGAATAGATTGCGTCTTATGCGGGAGTCAGATGTCTACCACCAACAGCGTATTGGAACTCTGACTACACTAATGCATATTCTGCTTAATAAAATGTAAATTTGGTGTTATTTGTGAAAATCATAGCTTCTCTTGTGCTTTTTAAGCATGAATATCAGGATATTGAGCAGACTTTGTTCTCATTATTTGCAGAGGAAAGTATTTCAAAAGTTGTCATTGTTGATAATGGCGCTTTTTGTGAGTGGCTCACTAGCTTTCGTCACGAAAAATTGGATATTATCCGCTTACCTGTAAACAAAGGATTTGGTGCCGGGCATAATGCTGTTTTTGAACTTTACGCCAACATGGCTCCTTTCATATTGATTTGTAATCCCGATATTACCTTTGCCAAAGGTGAAGTTGATAAGCTTTATAATTTCAGTTATGAAAACGAAGTTGGGCTCGCAATACCTAAAATAGTGTATCCTGATGGTAGGTTGCAGCATGGTACCAAACTGTTGCCTTCCCCCTATCAATTACTGATGCGACGCTTCATGTCTCGTTTTTCATACACTATCAACGATAGTTACGAGTTACGTCGGGCTGACTATAATAAGCCTTTTTTTGCGCCTTCACTTTCTGGTTGTTTCATGTTGATCAGTAGCAAAGTGCTTCAAGATGTAAAGGGGTTTGATACCCGCTTCTTTATGTATCTAGAGGATGTTGATTTGTCCCGCAGGGTTTGCCAATCTGCTTTCTCTGTCTCTTATTTTCCGGGTTCTTTAGTCATTCATGAGTCTCAACGTCGCTCTTACAACGATGTTCGCTTCTTGCTATATCACATAACCTCTACCATTCGTTACTTCAATAAGTGGGGGTGGTTTTATGATCGACAACGTGTGCAATTGAACAAACGTTGTCTGGCTAACTTGCCGTTGAGCGAACGGCAATAACATTACAAGCTCTCGAACAGTTTGGTGCAGTTGAGTTTAATAATGACTTCCATTTTTTTCTTTAGCTGAAATTACCAAAATAAAATCTAACAGAGCAGTGACTAAGCTTTACTTCTATGATGACAATGTTGTTGAGATGACTAACCAGGTTAAGCTATCCTCATATGGTGGGCCAAAAATTACAAAACTCAACCAAAAGATATCTAGAGAAAGCGCTCAATATTGATTTGTCTGGGCGGATTTTGCATAGCTGCATACAAGTATTCGCGATAGCTAGATTAAGACTCCTCCACTCATTCATAATATGAGAATAGTTAGAGATCTAGGGTTACCTGATTGGATTAAATTGTCTACAACAAAGAATGACTGGTTCGTGAACCCGTCGAAATAGAAGCTAAACTACTTAGTAATACCCAGTATAAGCAATACTTATCTCAACTGAATTTGGTGACATAGAATGCAAGTTACAGATACTAAAATCGATGGGGTGAAAATTATTCAGCCAAAGATATTTGGAGATGCACGGGGCTTTTTCTTAGAGACATTTGAAAAGAAACGTTATCAAGAAGTATTAAATATCGATCTGGATTTTGTTCAGGATAACCATTCACGCTCTTCGTATGGCGTGTTGAGAGGCCTGCATTTTCAAAAAATAAACCCCCAAGGAAAACTAGTACGAGTCGTTCGTGGTGAAGTTTTTGATGTTGCGGTTGATATTCGCCCTAACTCTCCCACTTATGGTGCTTGGGAGGGAGTCATTCTTTCTGAAGAAAATAAAACCCAATTCTGGATCCCACCAGGCTTGGCTCATGGTTTTGTTGTGCTCTCTGATATTGCAGACTTCGAATATAAATGTACGGACTATTACAATCCAGCACATGAAGATTGCTTACTATGGAATGATCCAGTGGTGGGAATAGATTGGCCACTAGAGAATCCTCTACTGTCCGAAAAAGATAAACTCGGCCAGTTATTTAAGGAATTAGGTCAATGAAGGTTTTGTTAACTGGCGCAAATGGACAACTGGGAAATTGCTTTCAGGATCGGCTTCCTACCGGATGGGAACTGTGGGCAACTGACTCGGACGTTCTAGATATTACAGATCTCGCCAAAGTGAAGAGCGTGGTAGGTAATTACCTACCAGATGTCATTATCAATGCGGCCGCATATACTGCAGTTGATAAAGCAGAAGTTGATTATGAAGCCGCGGCACTGATTAATGAGCTAGGGCCAAAAAATCTGGCTCTAGCGGCTAACGAAGTAAATGCCCGCTTAGTACACGTATCAACAGACTACGTCTTTGATGGTAACGCAAATGTACCATATATTGAAACTGCGGTGACGAACCCGTTAAGTGTATATGGCAAAACCAAACTTGATGGTGAAATTGCTGTTATCCATATTCAACCTAATGCACTGATTATTCGCACTGCTTGGGTTTTTAGTGAATATGGTAATAATTTCGTTAAAACAATGTTAAGACTGGCACAGGATCGCGACACGTTGGGCATAGTATCAGACCAGTTTGGATGTCCTACCTATGCAGGAGATATTGCTGAAGCAATTATTTTACTTTTGCAGAGAAAAGCAACGGGTGGAATCTACCATTTCTGTGGTGATGAAACAGTGGCGTGGAACGAATTTGCTGAAGCTATTTTTTCGTCTGCTCTCAAGCAAGGCGTGCTGAAAAAATTGCCATTAATCAATGGGATTACAACGGTACAGTATCCAACTCCGGCCCAACGACCTAAGTATTCAGTACTTAATTGCGAGAAAATAAAAAACCAAGGGGTCGTTTTGTCCTCATGGAGAAAGCGTATTGACGAAATTATTACTGCTAGCCTTAAATAGTTTATTATAGGGCTGTATTAACGTCATGGAGCTGACAAATTTTGTGCCTATGATTATTTTTTAAGCGGGTAACAAATACAATTAGGGGATAAGCTATCCCCGTGCGAATTCTGAGATTAGCAACTCTCTCAGTTCGATGGCAACCAAAGTATTTGCGCTCAGTATAAAAAATTGAATCCCAATATTGTATAGATTCATTATTTGATGTTTCGGTGATCTTATTCATCCAATTATTCAGGTGGTCATTATTACGAATGCTGGCGAACGATTCCCCTATTTTGCCGAATTACTCGATAAAAAATGGTAGGACTGTAGCTGAGTGGCTATCAATGGAAGATCAATAATCTGATCCGAAATATCAGCAGTGCGGTACAAGCATTTCTATCCGTTTTTAGTTTTAATGTGATTTTTCGACTGTTCCGAAAGATCCTACCCACAATCGGGTTTACCTGAACACCCAAGGTAAAACCATAATGTCTTTAGGATGATGTAATCATTTGAATCCTTTTCTTTTCAGAAATTTTATTACAAAAGAGCATGTTGCCTAACTGTATTTTGACGCAACAGAGCCATTTAAAGCAGGTGAATCCTCGTGCAAAAGAAGATTGTAATAGTTGGCGGTGGTTTTTTTGGCATGTATATTGCTGAATACTTTGCCAAATCCGGACATGATGTCAAGTTATATGAGAAAGAGAAAGATTTTATGTCGCGTGCTTCATTCAATAATCAAGCACGTGTTCATAATGGATATCATTATCCAAGAAGCATCCTAACAGCCCTGAGATCTCGTATTTCTTTTCCGCGATTTGTTGATGAATTTCAAAACTGTATTGACTCAGATTTTGAAAAATACTACTTGATTTGTAACCAACTAGGAAAAGTAACAGCAAATCAATTCCTCAAGTTCTGTGAACGCATAGGAGCACCTTGTGAACCTGCGCCTTCACATATACAAAAACTGGTTAATCCAGCACTAGTTGATGCTTGTTACTCCGTTCGAGAATATGCCTTTGATGCAATAAAATTACGCGATGATATGCTCGCAAGATTACTTGCTTCACCAGCAGAACTTCGTCTTGGTACTTCTGTCGATAAGGTTTGCCAACACAATGATGGACTCATTGTATCCCTTTCAGATATCACTAGTGGCGAAACAGAAGAGATTTATGCTGATCACGTATTTAACTGCACATATTCTCGGATAAACTACATGCTGGAAAAATCAGGTATTGATTTGATTCCACTTAAGCATGAAATGATTGAAATGTGTCTGGTCGACGTACCTGAAGAATTAAAAAAAGTAGGTTTAACCGTCATGTGTGGCCCATTCTTCTCTGTTATGCCCTTCCCTTCTAAAGGCTTGCATTCTTTCAGCCATGTACGCTATACACCGCATTATGAATGGTTTGACGAAAAAAATATGGCTTATAAAGATCCCCATAGAAAATTTGATGATGATAGAAAAAATAGTGCATGGATGTATATGCAAAAAGACGCTATGCGCTATCTACCTATTCTAAGCGAATGCAAGTATGAGAGTTCATTGTGGGAGATTAAAACTTTACTGCCGCGCAGTGAATCTGACGATTCTCGCCCAATACTTTTTCGACCGCATCATGGATTGCGTGGATTCCACTGCATCATGGGCGGGAAGATTGATAACGTGTATGATGCTCTAGATACCATAGACTCACTACAGCTTTTAAGCTGATTAATTAGGAGCATAGACGTGAAAAGTGATTCATTCGTTTCAGTAGTTTTGGCTGTAAACCAGAATATTACTGAAATTGAAACAATATTGAGTCAAATCCAAAATGAACTTGATATACATTACTCAGACTACGAAATTGTTATCATGTCTCATGGGCCATATAGAGTATCCAAGATTGGAAATAGTGTAGACCGAATTCTGCAAGAGATTCCAAGTATACGTCTTATTCAACTTTCCGGAACGGTTCATGATGATGTTATATGGGCCGCTGGCTTAGAAAATGCAATTGGTGACTTCGTAGTACTATTTGATCACCAAACCGATCCAGTTTCAGCAATCACTGGGATCGTAGACGTTTGTAAATCGGGTACTGACGTTGTAGTCGGAGTTGCACCGCAACCAATCACCCCCACCTACAAGCTTTTCCGTTTGCTCTCAGACCAAGTACTCAAAGCAATAGATTATCATCTGCCACAAAATAGCACTAAACTGCGCTGTTTAAGCCGCAGAGCCGTCAATTCAACTACTCGTACAGGGCGTTTTCACCATCAGTTTTACTTAAGAATTCAGAAAACAGGTTATCCTTGCGGCACATATTCTTATCAGTTATTGCCAAAAGCATCCTTAAAAAAATCATTCTGGTCTGGCTTCCGTTATCTGATTCGCCTGATGGTATTCAACTCTTCTCGCCCTTTACGCTGGATGTCAGGTATAGGAATGATTGGAAGCCTCTTTGCTTTCATTTTTGCTGTTTATAGTGTGGTAGTTAACCTTATCAGTGGCCATGTCGTCGCCGGCTGGACAACAACTATACTATTTATGTCGTTACTCTTTATGCTGCAATTCGTCATGTTGGCTTTTTTCGGTGAATATCTAGGTCGTTTACTTGATGACAGAAGTGAACAAGCTGATTATTCGATAGTCTTCGAGAAGAATAGTGCTGTGATGATAAACCAGGACCGAGTCAACGTACTCAGTGAGGCCACTAGTTCTGAGAACAACGTTGTACAAACAGGGCGAGATAGATAATTCTCCCTAGATATATCAAATGGATACTTTATGAATAAAGCTCTTATTGGTTACTCAGGTTTTGTAGGAAGTACATTACTACGGCAAGCTACATTTACGCATCTATATCGTTCAACAAATATAGCTGAAATAGATGGTCATGAGTTTAACGTCGTTGTGTGTGCTGGTGCTCCAGCGCAAAAATGGCTTGCGAATAAAGAACCCGATATTGATCGTGAGAAAATAGATAGTCTGATTGAACATCTTAAAACTATAAAATGTAAAAAATTCATATTAATCAGCACAGTCGATGTATTTAAAACTCCGATTGGAGTTAATGAATCAACCATTGTCGAACTGGAGGATTTACATGCATATGGATCCAACCGTCGTCGGCTCGAACAATTTGTAGAGAGCTACTTCGACGATTATTTAATCGTCCGTCTACCTGGTTTAGTTGGACCAGGGTTACGAAAAAATATTATTTTCGATTTTCTACATCAGAATAATTTAGATGCTATTGAAAGCAGAAATATCTTTCAGTTTTATCCTATGACGAATTTGTGGTTTGACATAACAATTGCTCTTGAGGCTAACCTAAAATTAATCCACCTTACGGGATCCCCTATCAGTGTTGCATCTGTTGCAAAACAGGGATTTTCTATTGAGTTCCAACAAAACCTTAGGGGTGAGCCGATTAAATATGATATGCAAACTCTTCATGCGAAACTTTTTAACACAAAGGGCAATTATCAATACAGTTCACGTGAAACCATCCATGCGATCCGTGCCTATGCGCAATATGAAGCCATTACATCTAAAATACATCCTGGAGCAGAATAATGAGGTTAGCAATATCCAATATTGCCTGGGATATAGTTGAAGATGATTCCGTGGCTAGTTTGCTGGAAAAATATGAGATAAACGCCATAGATATTGCTCCTGGCAAATACTTCTCAGATCCGAAAAGGGCGAGTAAAGATGATATTCTTAAGGTGAAAACCTGGTGGGAAACTCGCGGATTTACGATCACAGGTATGCAGGCACTTCTCTTTGGAACTACTGGCTTAAATATGTTTGGCCCCACTCAAGTTCAGCATGCAATGCTGACTCATTTAGAGTCTATATGCCGAATTGGCTCTATTCTTGGGGCCAATAGACTTGTTTTTGGATCACCGCGAAATAGAGATTGCTTTGGGCTAACTGAACAGGAAACCCATAATAAAGCTATCGACTTTTTCCGAAAACTTGGAAATATTGCTCAGTTACAGAATGTTATTATATGTCTTGAGCCAAATCCGACATGTTATGGTGCTAATTTTATGACTAGCACGCTCGAAACAGCTAAGATGGTTGAGCTAGTAGATCATAAAGCAATCAAAATGCAACTTGATATTGGTGCCATAACAATTAACAAAGAAAATATTGCAGAAATATTACCTTCAATTGCTCATTTAATTGGTCATGTTCACATTAGTGAGCCAGATCTATTACCTATCGGTGATTTGAATACTTCACATGCTTATATTTCTAATTCTTTGAAAAAATATCTTCCTAATCATGTTGCTTCTATTGAAATGCTTGCAACCAAGCAAGAAACACATATAGTTTCAATTGAGCGTGCCATTAAAGTAGCGATAAACAACTATTTAGTGGATTGAGGAGTTAAAGAATGAAATGGTTGATCCTCGTGCTGGGTATTGCTTCCAATGCCTCAGCTAGCGTGTTAATAAAAATGGCAATGATGCCCCCACGTAAATTTCCAAGTTTAGCCGATCCTCTGGCTTCATTGACAAACTGGCCTTTTTGGCTTGGATTAGCACTATATGGTGGTGCATTTCTTTTTTATGCTGCAGCGTTATCTTACTTACCACTCAATGTCGCACACCCCATCCTGACCACAGGGGCTGTTGCCGCAGTTGCTTTGCTTTCAGTCTTAGTATTCAATGAGCCATTTCATTGGACAACAGGTGCAGGTATTTTTTTGGTCATCGCAGGTGTAGCTTTAATAACAGCTAAAGTTGCATAAAAATCACTTATTATGAAATTAAATATTATGGATATGATTTCTCAGAATTCTGATTGGCAAGTCCCAACATTCGAAGTTTCTTTTTTACAAGAACGTATGCATGATTATTGCGTTGTTGTTCCTGTCATCAATGAGGGTAAAAGAATAATAAATTTACTTACTCGAATGTCTACACTATCTATACATAACATTGCAGATATAATAATTGTTGATGGTGGCAGTAGTGATGGCTCATTAGAAACACAAAGACTAAAAGACCTGAAAGTCTGTGGCTTAGTGAAAAAAACGGGGCCAGGGAAACTCAGTGCGCAATTGCGTTGTGCCTATGCTTTGGCTTTAAATAAGGGGTATCAGGGTATTGTTACTATTGATGGTAACGATAAAGACGATCCAGAAGCAATACCTCATTTTATTGATGCATTGAAGAATGGTGTAGATTTTGTTCAAGCTTCACGTTTTCTTAATGGTGGTGTTGCAGAGAATACCCCAGCTTCACGAGACTTCGCTATTCGTTATATTCATGCTCCGCTGCTCAGTTTTACTTCAGGATTTAAATGGACAGATACCACCCAAGGTTTCCGTGCATATAGTAGCAAGATGCTATTAGATCCTAATATTGCTCTTTTCCGAGAGGTTTTTAGTACTTATGAACTATTAGCCTACCTTTCTTATCGTGCACCTAAGTTGGGCTATAATTGTCTCGAATTACCTACCATTCGCCGTTATCCCAAAGGAGAAGTTCCTACAAAAATTAGTAGTATTAGAGGGAACTTATCTGTCTTAACTGTGTTATTCAAAGCATGTGCAGGTTGCTATAATCCGAAGGAGAATTTTTGATGTCCTCTTCCAAAAATTCACTAATGGCTAATCACCGAGTTAATGGCCTTCAAAACTTTCTTGAAAAATATAAGGATGAAGTACTATTTTTTTTTGCAATATTTGTAGTCCTTATCTTTAGCACCAAACTGAGTAACTCAGGTTCAAATGGAAATGTTGAGCAGTGGATTAATATGTTCCATGGTCATCATGACTTCCTATTTAGCTATGGTCCATTATATTGGTTAACTGGACAAACAGTCGCTTCACTCAATAAAATTACGTATTGGACTGCTGTATTTTTCATTAGCATTACTAATGCTTTCTTTTGGACATTGATTTTCAATTTAATACGAAAATCAAAAAATTACGTACTATTCATAGTTGTATTTGTACTGTTCTTCAATAATATTATTGTGAATTTCACATTTTTCATGTGGCCATTTATTTTAATAATTTTTATTGAGTTTTCCTCTATAAAATATAACAAAAGAAATACACTATTATATTTATTTTTAGGAGCGATTGTTGCCTTCACATTTTACGTCCGTTTTTTTTATGGCTTACTGGGGTTATTAACTATTGGTTCCTATCTATTTAGTCAATTTATAACTAGAAAGAAACTTTCCGATGGGTTCTATTTCTCCGTTTCAGTTGTTATTTTTTATATCTTATTTGGTTTTATTATATTTCATGATAACATAAATATCATTAATTATTTAAAGATCAACTCTCAATTAAGTTTTGGCAACTCAGTCGATATGACATTAGGTGTAGAAAATACAGTTGGCTGTTATATCTCTGTGATGCTGATTTTTCTCTTATTAAATGCATACATTATTCTTAATAAGAGAAATAATTTATTACTTACGATAAATATTATTTTTATAATATTATTCAAATTAGGCTTTAGTCGTACTGATCATTATATTAGCTATTTTGTATATCCTATTGCAGCAATGTCTCTTGTGATGATATTTGAACGGCGATTAGTTAATAATATTTTATTTTTATCTGTAATAGCATGTTTGTTTTATTTAGTAAGCAATCCTATTTATCCTAATGCTCGTACGATAGATTATTTATCCGTAAATATCGATGCAAATAAATCTTTTAATGAGAGAATAGCAAATACTTACCCAGAGTTTAAGTTAAAAAAAGAAATATTAGATGAAGTAGGTAATTCAAGTATCGATATATACCCATACAATAATGAGTATGCTTTTTCCAATAGTCTTAATTATGTACCTCGGCCTGTTTTTCAAAACTATATGACGTTAACACCGAAATTAGATCGTATGAATGAAGCTTTCTTTAGTTCAGACCAGCGTCCCGAATTTATTCTATGGACTGCAGGAGTTACATGTAATGCGCCTGATTGTAATGCCTTTGATGGTTTTGATCTCAAATACTCATTGAATGAAGACCCTTTAACTTCAATGTCAATAATATCCAACTATCATCAGGTTATGTTATCTTCAGGTAAGAATAATTCCCCAGTGATGCTTTTCAAAAAAAATAGCACCAAAAATATCCTTAAAGAAAATATAATTTCTGAAAGTACATTAAGACTCAATAAATGGTATCAAGTCCCTGTAATTAACTCAGGGGTAGTAAAAATAAAACCTGATTTTAAATTCACTATTCTTGGACGAATTAAAAACATGTTCTACCGCGGTGATGTACTTAAAATAAGATATAGACTCACCGATGGGCAAGAAATACTCCATCGAGTCAATATACTTAATGCACCAAGTGGAATATTGTTATCGCCACTATTAGATAAATTCGAAGAATCAGGATTTTCTGGCAAGACAGTAGAATCATTTATGTTAGAAATAGATTCAAACTATTACCTTAAGGATGATTTAAACGCTACGTTTATACAGTTTGATATACCTAACATAAAGATATCCAAGCCCTACGCTGATAAAGAAATTCTCACTCTACCATCAAGTATCGATAATATAGATTGTTCTGCCGCTATAGATAGCATTAATAACATAGCACCTATGAATAATCAACATATTGAAGTATCTCGCCACCTATCGGTAAATGGTTGGTTAGCATTATCGGCAGAAGCTGGAACTTTATTTGACAAAAACATGATAACCTTAACAAAGGTTGACGGTCAGAAAAGGTTTTATACTACACAATTGAATCCACGAGGTGATGTTGCTGAATACTTTAAAAAAGAAAATCTATCTGCTGCAGGTTATAAGTCTCTTATAGATCTTTCTGATATTAAAGGTGAATATATTTTGGGATTCGCAGGAGTCACCAACGGAAAATTTTATAGTTGTAAAAATATGAACATACCAATCAATATTAAATAGTTAAATTTGGTTATCAATAGATAACAAAGCTGCTTGGGATACCCCAACAGTTTTGTTAGTTCTATTTTATCAAATTGCTTTATGAAGAAAGTAGTACTACTTCCCCGTAGAAGCGTAACACCGTTCGGTTAAGCAAAATGATCGGTTGAGCGATCCGGCTGATGTAAGACAATAAGCCTCATCATTTTCTGATGGGGCTTTTTTCATACTTTCAACCTACCTGGACGAGACACAAACCTGGGCTGAACCCGACTCTCTTTCTTGTTTTCAGCGCGCTATCCCCCTCGAATGGATCGCTCAGGTCCTCCAGTCCACGGATAAAGCCAGTAAATTTCCCGCTGAACTCGTCGTCTGGTTAATTCACGATGTCAGATTCGGTCCTGCAAATACGGGAGTGGTCAGCTATGCAAAGCAGTTATCCCCTCAACCCGGCAGCCTGACGATGTTTGACCGTTGTTATTTATCTGCAGAATTGCTGACTCACTGACAGCGAAAACAGCCCGACACCACTGGCTGGTGCCGCTGAAAAGCAATACAAAATATCGGGTGCTGAAAACATTCAGCGCCGGTGACCATCTGGTGGAAATGCGGGTCTCAGCCCATGCCCGCAGGCAGGACAGTGAGTTACCTGAGGTATGGCAGCAAGGCTGATAGAGTGTGATGACGGCAGTGATTACAAAGGATTTATCACTTTGCTGGAAGATGCAGAGCGCTATCCGGTCGCCGCTATACACTGATATTTAATACCAGCAGAATTTCACTCAGCCTGCTCTCTGCGGGTTCCCGCTATAAGCAGGCTTTTATTTTCTGTCATTTCAGTTTTTTTGATGAAAAACGACAGTTTTACTTGCTAACAACTTCTCAACTTCTCGACTAACATTCTCCCATCAACTCAGGGCGTTTGTGGAAAAAACCTCCACAGACAACCACATACAGATATTTTTATTATCTATTAACGCCCGCAGATGCCAGGCATTAATACAAACAACTTTTTGGAGAAGTCGTCGATGAACAAATTACAAGATACTGGCCTGTTGGTAGCGCGCATTCTGATGCCAATTCTGTTTATTGTTGCCGGTTACGGCAAAATGGGTGATGCCTATGCCGGTACCCAACAATATATGCAAGCAATGGGTGTCCCGGGCTTCTTCCTGCCACTGACTATTTTGTTGGAATTTGGCGGCGGTTTAGCAATTTTATTTGGTTTCCTGACCCGAACTACTGCGCTGTTCACTGCCGGTTTCACCATTTTGACCGCTTTGATCTTCCACACTAACTTTGCGGAAGGCGTTAACCAACTGATGTTCATGAAAAACCTGACCATCGCTGGCGGTTTCATTGTACTGGCTGTCGCCGGCCCAGGCGGTTTCAGTATCGACCGTCTGCTGGGTAAAAAGTGGTAAGTCCTTTTATATCGACTATAAATACCCAAAGCCATTGGAATTGCAGCTAGGCAGTAAACGATAAAAACCCGATGAGCTGGCTCAGGTCAGTGATTCGGGCTAGTGAGAGCAGCTATCAACGCTGCAACTTCAAGTACGAAGGGGATTTTATGGGACAACTTGTTGACGGTATCTGGAAAGACACTTGGTACGACACAAAATCTACCGGGGGTCATTTCAAGCGCAGTACCTCACAGTTTCGCAACTGGGTAACTGCTGATGATCAGGCTGGCCCACAGGGCAAAGCGGGCTTTAAAGCCGAAGCCCATCGTTACCATTTATATGTTTCTCTGGCCTGCCCGTGGGCGCACCGCACTTTGCTTATGCGCACTCTGAAAGGGCTGGAATCACTTATCTCAGTTTCGGTGGTGCATCCACTGATGTTGGAGAATGGCTGGACGTTCGGTCATGATTTCCCAGCAGCCACTGGCGATTCACTCTATCAGCTCGATTATCTTTATCAGCTCTATCTCCGTGCCGACCCTCACTATAGCGGGCGCGTGACGGTTCCGGTGTTATGGGATAAACAGCAGCAAACTGTTGTAAGCAATGAGTCAGCCGATATCATTCGCATGTTCAATAGCGCTTTTGATGCTGTGGGGGCCAAAGCTGGCGATTATTATCCTCCCGCATTGCGCCATGAAATTGATGATATCAATGGGTGGGTTTACGATCAGGTCAATAATGGCGTGTATAAAGCCGGTTTTGCGACCACGCAAGCAGCCTACGACGAAGCCGTCACCATCTTGTTTGATGCCTTAGATAATCTGGAACAGATTCTAGCTAAGCAGCGCTATCTGACCGGCGACCAACTAACAGAAGCTGATTTGCGCTTATGGACCACACTGGTACGTTTTGACCCGGTGTATGTGACGCATTTCAAGTGTGATAAGCGCCGTATCAGCGACTATCTCAATTTATATGGCTTTTTACGGGATATTTATCAGATGCCGGGCATTGCCGAGACGGTGGATTTTGCTCATATCCGCAACCATTACTACCGCAGTCACGGCACAATCAATCCTTATGGGATTATCTCCATCGGCCCACAGCAAGACCTGCTGGAGCCGCATGGTAGAGATATCCGCTTTGCTTAATTAGATGCCAAAATAAGGCGCAGTAGCCGATCACTTATTCATATTGGCAAATAACTTAGGGATTTCGCGCAGACACCACGACTTCGCCTCTCCCATACTGTCGCGACGCCACGCCATGATAATATCGGCTTCGCGACTGTATTCCGGCCCGACAACCCGCAAACGCCCAGCTTCAATGTCTTTTTCGACCATCTCATAAGGCATCGTCGCTACACCTAAACCGGCTAAGAGCGCCCGCCGCTTATCTTCAATAGTGCTGACAGTTAACCGCTGCTGTTTATCCAATAATTGCACCGTTAATACTGGCCGCTCCCGGGCGGTATCGGCAACAGCCACACCGCGGTATTTCACGCGGGTTAGCTCCGAAAGAGGCTCTGGTTCCAAGTGAATGGGATGGTCTGGGCTGGCAACATAAACACTGGTGACTTTGTACAGTTTGCGGCTGTTAATCTCCGATGAGGCGCGAAAATGCATATCTGGCGCAATCACGATATCCGCCCGCCCCTGCTCCAGCCGTTCCCACGCTCCAGCCAAAACTTCAGTAAAAATAGAAACCTGCGTATTGGCTTTCAACGCCAGCTTGTCAACCAGAGGGAATAGTTTCCAGGCCGGGGACAATGCTTCACTGACGATGGTGATATGGGTTTCCCAACCACGGGCCAGAGCCTCGGCATCGGTGGTCAGCTTATCTGCGGCCTCCAGCAGCACTCGTCCGCGATCCAATAACATGCGGCCGACATTGGTGAACTTGGTCCGGTGCCCGGAACGATCGAATAGCACCACGTCCAGCTCTTCTTCAAGCTTTTGCATGGTGTAACTCAATGCCGAGGGTACCCGTCCCAATTCATCGGCAGCCGCAGCAAAACTGCCACGGCGGTCGATGGCATCCATCACTCTCAATGCTTCTAACGTTAGCGCCCGATCTTTACCCATCATGTTCTCAATCAGGAAATTTGAATATAGCGACCAGATTAACTGGCTAACAATCTGACGTCCAGACGCTTACCATTTGTTTACACATTATACTCGTCATACTTCAAACCGCAGGGGCGTTGGCTGCGCGTTGTCACCCCAGTCACTTACTCAAGTAAGCTCCGGGGGATTCGCACTTTTGCCGCCTACCTGCAGCTCGAATTATTTAGAGTATATATCCACTAATTATATATACCCGATAGATTCCGGGTTGCAGGAGGCCATTGTCATGATCACATGCAGAACAGCAAAACAGTGCGGGCAAGCTGACTTTGGTTGGCTTCAGGCGCGTTATACTTTTTCATTCGGCCACTATTTTGATCCGAAATTATTAGGTTATGCTTCGCTGCGCGTTTTAAATCAGGAAGTATTGGCCCCCGGTGCATCATTCCAGCCACGCACTTACCCACGGGTTGATATCCTGAACCTGATTTTACAAGGTGAAGCGGAGTATCGAGACAGCTTGGGTAACCATGTGCGCGGCAAAACTGGCGATGTGTTGTTATTTTCAACACAATCTGGCGTCAGCTATAGCGAGCATAATTTGAGTACTGATAAGCCGTTAACTCGTATTCAGCTATGGCTCAATGCATGCCCTGAACAGGAGAGTCAACCTGCCCAGCGCATGTCACTGTGCAGCCAGCCATTGAGATTATTGGCGTCCCCTGACGGTGAACAGGGCAGCTTGAAGCTGCGCCAGCAAGTGTGGATACATCATCTGGATTTAGCGGCGGGCGAGCAATATACGATTGATTTGCATGGCCCAAGGGCTTATCTGCAATCGATTCACGGGACTGTCGCAGTGGAGGGCCCACAGGACAGCAACACCCAGCGCCTGACATGCGGCGATGGCGCTTTTGTGCAAGAAGAGCGGCATTTAGTGGTTAAAGCAGAAACTCCACTACGAGCATTACTGATTGATTTACCAGCTTGATAAAACTCAGGGAGTATAAAATAATTTTTATCTCCCTGATTAATATTAATTTTTAACTATTTCAGTGACGCCATATCAATGACAAAGCGGTATTTCACATCGCTTTTCAGCATCCGCTCATAAGCCTTTTCAATATCCTGAATATTAATCATTTCGATATCTGAAGCAATGCCGTGTTTAGCGCAAAAATCTAGCATTTCCTGGGTTTCAGCAATACCGCCGATGCAGGAACCCGCCACCGAACGCCGCGCCAGAATCAATGGCATGGTATTGATCATCGGGCTAAGATCTCCAAGATAACCAACAAACACCAACGTGCCATCCACATTCAAGGTCGGCATATACGGGTTAATATCATGCACATAAGGCACGGTATCGATAATCAAATCGAACTGCCCTTTTACTGCCGCCATTTGCGCACTTTCGGTGGACAACACAATGTGATGAGCCCCTAAACGGCGGGCATCAGCCTCTTTACTGGGTGAACGGGTAAACAGCGTGACTTCCGCCCCCAGCGCATTGGCCAGTTTCAATGCCATATGGCCCAAGCCACCCAGCCCTACCACCGCGACTTTACTCCCCTTGCCCACTTTCCAGTGGCGCAGCGGTGACCAAGTGGTGATACCCGCACACAGCAGCGGCGCGGCAGCTTTGAGATCCAATCCAGCAGGCATTTTCAGCACAAAATCTTGTGATGCTACAATCGCTTGCGAATAGCCCCCAAAGGTTGGCGTATGGTCATGGCGGTCAACACCATTGTAGGTTTGCACATTGCCTTCTTCGCAATACTGCTCCAAGCCCTTTTGACAGGGTTGGCACACGCGGCAAGAATCCACCATGCAGCCAATCCCGGCAAAATCACCCACTTTGAATTTTGTGACATCTTTGCCAACCGCCGTGACTCGACCCACCACTTCATGGCCGGGAACCAGCGGATAAGTGCTGAATCCCCAATCATTTCGCGCCTGATGCAAGTCAGAATGGCAAACACCGCAATAGAGCACTTCCATCACCACATCATCCGGGCGCGGTTCACGGCGGGTAAATTCGAGTGGCGCGAGGGGAGCTTGTGCTGACTTGGCAGCATAACCGAGAACTTTCATTGTCATGTTGTATCTCCGGTATTAGGACATTAAACCCAATAAATCATAACGGCCAGATTGAATATTCAAGAATAGAGAGGGTAACTTACTGCAACTTCAGAGCTCTTGTTTAGTCGGACGGAATAAAACTTCATTGATATCCACATCCTCCGGCTGACTGATGGCAAAAGCCACCACACTGGCAAAAGCATCAGCAGAAATGGCGACTTCGTCATAAAACTGTTTAATACCGGCGGCAACATCGGTTTCAGTAATGCTATTGACCAACTCGCTACTGACGGCACCGGGAGAAATAATCGTCGTACGAATATTGTAGGGCTTCACTTCCTGACGCAATCCTTCGGAAATCACACGAACCGCAGTTTTGGTCGCCGCATACACGGCACTGCCCGGCCTGACTTTATGGCCCGCCACCGAGGACGTATTGATAATATGCCCACTTTTCTGATCTTTCATATAAGGAAGTGCGGCAGCGATACCATAAAGAACCCCTTTGAGGTTCACGTCAATCATGGCATTCCAGTCGCTAATCTTGCAGCGCTCCAGTAACGAGTGTGGCATCAATCCCGCATTGTTCACCATCACGTCAATTCGGCCATACAATCTGACGGCCGTATCCACCAGCGCCTGAACTTGCTCGGGATGAGTCACATCCGTTTTGACAACCGCGGATTTATTCAGTGATAACTCTTCGGCCAGTTTTTCTAGCCGGTCAAGGCGGCGAGCACCCAGTACCACTTTTGCGCCATCCTTTGTCAAACGGCGTGCCAGAGCCTCGCCAAGGCCACTGCTGGCCCCGGCGATAACTACCACTTTATTTTCAATGCCTTGAGTCATAACCCCTCCAATATTTTACTTCTGATACTGCTCATCGCTGACTTTTTCCAGCCACTCAACCGGGCTGCCGTTGAGCGATTCGGCGATAGCAATGTGAGTCATCGCGGTATCCGGTGTCGCACCGTGCCAGTGCTTAACCCCCTCAGGGATCCAGACGATATCGCCCTGATTCATCTCTTTAATCTCTTTGCCCCACTCCTGAATCCAGCCGCGTCCTTGGGTGATAATCAAGGTCTGCCCCAATGGATGTGTGTGCCAGGCGGTACGAGCGCCGGGCTCAAATGTCACCGTCGCGCCCCCGACACGAGCAGGGGCTGTCGCCTGGAAAGGCGCATCAATACGCACCTGACCGGTAAAGTAATTTTCTGGGCCTGGTCGGGAAGGTTGGGAGCCGCTTTGAGTAATTTTCATTTTTTCCTCCACGTCGGCGCAAGCCGTCGGACTTAACATGGACAAGATAACTGTAGACGCTGCGAGTAATTTCATCGTGATTCCTTAGCTAGGATTTGGCCGGAGTATCAGTATTTCGCTGGGCAAAAACGGCTTTAACCATGGGTACCGCAGACATGGCATTAGGCCAGCCCACATAAAAAGCCAGATGAGTCACCACCTCAGCGGCCTGCTCTTGGGTTAAACCATTGTCCATCGCTTTATTCAGGTGGAAAGTCACTTGTGCCACCTGCCCTGCGGCAATCAGCGCACTGACAGTGATTAGGCTACGATCCCGTGGTGCCAGTGCCGGGCGCAACCAGAGATCACGGAACAGTACATCGGTGGTATAAGCCACCAGCCCAGGGAACTGCTGACTCCCTACCGACTGCTCAACCGCATTGAGGCGCAACTGCTCGGCCGTTTGGTTGAGTGGCAGCAACTCAGGTTGCGCCGTCGGCAAAGAGGCCGCCGTAATACCCCGCTGTTGGAAGATATCCTGAGCCGCAGCCACGGCTGACATGGCATTCCCCCAACCGGAATAAAACGCCAGATGTGTAATGATTTCCGACAACTCACTGGCCTTAACGCCGTTATCCAATGCCAGATTGAATTGCTCGGTCATTAATGCCGTCTGATTACGGGCAATGATGGCCGCGACGGTAATCATGCTGCGATCGCGTGGTGAGAGTGCTGGCCGTTGCCAGAGATCCGCTTGTAACTTTTGGCGCTGATAATTAGCCAAAGCCGGAGAAACTCGGCTCAGCGCCTCTGTGCTAGCGGCTTCGCTAGTCCGAACATCCTCCGGTTCTGCCATTGCCGCGCCAGAAATTGCCATCGATAAAGAAAGTGCCGTAGTGGCTAAACATTTCATGGTTTTCCCCTCCCGATAAGTCTCGGCTTAGTTGCGATGGGAAAAAATTACCGCTAATCAATGGGGAGGACTAGATAGCAAAATGTGCAAGGAGCTATGAGTAAAATTCATTAATCCAGCAACAAGGGATTTTTTGCTGATAACCAAATAAGCAAACATCAGATACCGCCATCTGGTAACGGTATCTGATAGGGCAAAGAGAGATCAAAGCCCGGTGAGTTTTTCCAGTGCTTCAGGGTAGCGCTCGCCCGTTAATTTCACTTTGGCTGCCGCATTATCCATTTCTTGCAGATCCGCCGCCGTCAACTCAACATTGGCCGCAGCAATATTCTCTTCCAGTCGATCCTGTTTACGAGTGCCCGGGATCGGCACGATCCACGGTTTCTTCGCCAATAACCAAGCCAGCGCTATTTGTGCCGGGGTCGCGCCTTTCTGCTGCGCCACATCCTGAATCAAGGTAATCAACAGCTGATTGGCCTTTAATGCCTCGGGAGTGAATCGTGGCAATGAACGGCGAAAATCATCATTGGCAAACTGAGTGGTTTCATTGAATTTGCCGGTCAGATAGCCTTTTCCCAGAGGGCTGTAAGGCACCAATCCAATCCCCAACTCTTCTAGCGTAGGAATAATTTCCTGCTCAGGTTTGCGCCACCATAGTGAATATTCACTCTGTAACGCAGTTACTGGCTGAATAGCATGAGCACGACGAATAGTCGCAGCCCCGGCTTCGGACAGCCCAAAGTGCTTAACTTTGCCTTCTTTAATTAAGTCCTGTACTGCCCCGGCCACGTCTTCGATAGGCACATTCGGATCAACCCGATGCTGATAAAACAGATCAATGACCTCTGTTTTCAGGCGCTTAAGTGAAGCTTCCGCCACCTTTTTGATATGCTCAGGCCGGCTGTTTAAACCTACCCATTTTGGCCCGCCGTTTGGATCGGCCTGAAAGCCAAATTTGGTGGCAATCACCACTTTATCGCGTAGCGGTGCCAGCGCCTCGCCGAGCAGTTCTTCATTGGTATAAGGCCCGTAAACCTCAGCGGTATCAAAGAATGTCACCCCCAGATCCACCGCTTTATGCAGCAGTGAAATCATCTCCTGCTTATCTGCTGCCGGGCCATAACCAAAGCTCATGCCCATGCACCCTAAACCAATTGCTGATACCGTCAGATTGCTGCGACCGAGTGTACGTTTTTGCATTGCTCTACTCCTGTCTGTCACTACATGACATTCATTAACTGAATATCGATTACAGAGAAAGTAGCAAATACTTCAGCCGAGGATTAGATGGATAAATACGCATGAGTATATGAATTTAATTCATAAATTAAGCTAAACTTGATGTTAATCGCCGCTACACCGCCAGGAATCCTGATGTTAAAAGAGAACTTTAATGATTTAATTTCATTCCTTATGGTTGCCAGAGAACGTAGTTTTACCAAAGCTGCGGCCAAATTGGGGGTTTCTCAATCAGCATTAAGCCACTCTATTCGCGGGTTGGAAGAGCGTCTTGAACTGCGTTTGTTAACTCGCACCACCCGCAGTGTTGCACCAACGCAAGCAGGTGAAAGGCTGGCAAATAGCCTTGAGCCACGTTTTGCTGAGATTGAACATGAGCTAGATGCACTGAGCGAAATGCGCGATCGCCCCGCAGGGAACATCCGTATTACCGCCGGCGAACATGCGGTTGATTCCGTGCTCTGGCCGGTACTGAAGTCATTCCTTGCCGAGTACCCCGATATCAATGTAGAAATTACCGTTGATAACGCCTTAACCGACATTGTCGCAGGCCGCTTTGACGCGGGGATCCGCTTGGGAGAACAGGTTGCCAAGGATATGGTCGCAGTGCGAATCGGGCCGGATATGAGTATGGCGACGGTTGGCTCGCCCTCTTATTTGGCTAAATATGGTGTGCCCACCACCCCCGCTGATTTACAAAACCATCGCTGCATCAATATGCGCTTGCCCACTATGGGCGGCCTTTATGCTTGGGAGTTTGAAAAAGAGGGGCGTCAGCTAAAAGTTCGAGTTGATGGCCAGTTAACGTTCAACAGCTTGCGCCAACGTATTGATGCCGCGACCATTGGCTTTGGTTTGATATTCGTACCAGAGGATTCAGTAAGTGCTGAAATTGCCAACGGCAGTTTGGTTAGAGTTCTGACTGAATGGTGTGAACCGTTTCCAGGTTATTACCTTTATTACCCCAGCCGCAGGCAGCATACCACCGCATTCTCACTGCTTATTGAAGCCTTACGTTTTCAGCGTGAATGAAGCAATTCATAAGATGGCAAGCTACAGGATGGGGTACAGACAAGGTTAAATCCGGCTGAACGAATGATATGTTTTATTCGCCCAGCCGGTTATGACCATCAAATATCTACTGCAGGCAAGTTACCCAGTCATTCTTATTCGAGTCATCAGTAGAAGTGCCATTACCATTAACCAGCCATATGCTGGAGTGGCTGGTCGCACCATATACTGTTGATGAAATGTAGGCACCGCTAGTCTGCCAACCAAAAATAGACTTGATTTGGTTTGATGGGTAGGCATTGTAAAGCGCAACTAAATCAGCACGGACTGGCAAGTTTGCCTGGCTGCCACAAACCCGCCCAATGGCTGAAGCATAATCAAAAGTTCCCCACACTTCATTGCTCATGGTTTGAGTAAAATCGCCCGCAATTTCTACATGAAGGCTTGGGCGCTTAAAGGTTTTCCCGCCAACAGTGATAGTTTCTGCCATATGGCCCCACATATTGGCCTGCGTCGTATCCGGGCTGGTGACCACCGTGTAAATCACATCAGTAGAAGCCGTCGCAGTACCTGATACTGCAGTGATAGTTCGCTGAACACCAGTACCTGAAGGGTCCGTCACTGGAATGGTTACCGTACCATCGGCACCTGTGGTGAATTTCCGCGCCGCCGTGATATTCGTACCGTTAAATTGCAGGGTGCCACTGTTTGCAGTATTACCTTGGCGGTTGATCACATTGCCGATGGTGAATGAGACATCCACCCCAGGGAGAAGCTCCCCACCGGCATCTCTGGCTGTGACCGTCGTTTGGATAGTCTCGCCAATCTTGGTGGTAGATTGGTCTACGGCGATAGCCAATACCGCGGCCACCTGAGCCACAAAGGTAGTGTTGACTGAGCGAGAGGCATTGTTACTCAGTTTCGCCGTCACCGACGAGGTTCCCGCCACGGTGTTGGTCAATGTTGCGGTAGCAATACCGTCCGCGCCCGTGGTGCCAATCACCGTGGTAACCAACGCACCATTAGTCGCCGTGAATGTGACGACTTCATCCGCCAAGCGGTTGTTATAACTGTCAGTGACAATCGCGCGTACAGCATTGGTAGCAACACCATTGGCGGTAGCATTGTTGGTGGTGACTGTCATATTCGCTGAGGAAATAGTCGCATTGCTACTATCAGCGACAAAGTTGGTATTCACTGTTTGATTAGCACTGTTACTCAGCGTAGCCGTTACCGCCGATGTTCCTGCCGCAGTATTGGTCAACATTGCAGTAGCAATACCGTCCGCTCCCGTGGTACCAATCACCGTAGTGACTAACGCACCATTGGTGGCAGTGAATGTCACCACTTCATCCGCCAGCAGGTTGTTATTGCTGTCAGTCACAGTAGCTTGTACAGCATTCGTGGCTGCACCATTAGCGACAGCATTGTCTGTTGTCACCGACATATTCGCCGCGATAATCACTGCACTGCCGCTATTAGCCACAAAGTTAGTGTCGATACTGTGGCTATTGCCATTCACAGTTGACGTTACTGAGCTAATCCCTGCGGTCAGATTGGTTAAAGTCGCTGTGGCAATCCCTTGCGCATTGGTGGTGGCAGAAGGGGTAATGCTGGCACCATTGCTGGCAACAAAATTCACGGTTTGATTCGCTACGCCTCCCCCATTTGCCGAGGTGACTTTTACTTGTACACGGTTGTTAGCCAGCCCATCCGCCAAGGCATTGTCATCCAACAGTGTTATCGCCACTGTTGCGGAGTTATTGACCATGCCAGCTACATCAATGGTGGTCACTGCCCGGTTGGAGATATTGCCCTGAGTATCACGAGCGACGGCGCTGATGACATGGCTATTATTTCCGCCGACTTGGTAAGGAGGGAAAGTTACCGCAACCGTGGTTAGTGATGTTTGTGTCACCACGCCCCCAGCAGCAGTCAGTGCGGCAGTATCCCAGTCAATTCGGCTGATACCATACTTTGCGGTGACTTGCGCGGTCAGTGGCGTGACATGGCCTTCAGGGCCAGCCAATTGCGGTGGCAGGCTCAAGTTCAGCAACTGCTGTTTTTGGTAATCCAACACAATATTATTATTACGTTCAACTAAATCATATCGGCTACCCGCCAGCATGCGAGATGCGGCGACCGCATTAGGGTCAATATGAGACTGCCAAGACTCTCCCAGACGATAATTCAGTTGGAAGTTAATACTGGAATCATTATTACTCCCTTTACCTGCCCGATGTTCAGCACCGACAGTCAACAATGGAATAGGGGTGTAATTCAAACCGGCAGTGATTGCATGTGGATTCTTTTGCCGATTGTCTTTACCAAACAGAGCAACATCATCCCCTTTATATTGCTCAAACATCAGTTTGCTACCCAATTGCGGATATGCTGGCAAATAAGCTTCAGCCCGGATGTCATATCCATTAGCAGGGCGCTCGTTATAATCAGCAAAGTCTCGAGATTGCTGCCAATCAGTAATACCAAAATAGCTGTTTGCCGATAATTTCAGGAAGTCGGTTGCTATTTCAGCCCCAACACCAACACGCCGATTATGGCCGGTCAGATCATTATCAAAGAAGGTGTTACCGCCAAACATCCAATTACCTTGAATGGTACGAACACCTACCCCCACATTAGCGGTATGCCGTTTATCCTGATGGCGGGCTCCTAATTGAGTAAATAATAAATTCTTATTGTCATCATAAAGAGGAACCAGCAAATCAAGTGCACTACCATTGAGGCTGCTATTGGAATCCAGATTTAATTGTACGCGGGCAGTACCAAACTGATTGAGCCATTGCTGAGCTGAAGTATTCGCCTCTCCAATAACCTTTGAACGTACCAGACCTGTGGCACTATTACCGGCACTGCTGCTACTCAGCAATGAACCAGCCATTTTGGCTTGCTCAGCCAATATTTTCCCATTGTCCTCAGAAGGTGGGAATGATTGCGGTGGTGTTGCTGTTTTCTGAGCAGCAACAACCGGGTTAACCGCCATGCTCAGTGGAAATAAACACTGAAATATAACTGTTAACCATGTAATGGTTGTCATACGACGGGAAGGCATAATATTGCTCAAAATTGTAATCCTAGGTGAAGTTAAATGTTGTGATAAATAATCAAAAGTTATTTTTTATTTAAAATCGACCGCTCTGATATAGAAATACAGAATTTAATTAAATTAACCACTCCTTAACAAATAAGACTAATAATTATTATTTGTAGAACTTAATAGTTTTGTTTGGTTAGTTATATTTATTAATCTGTTATTTGCTTGTAACAAAACAGATAGAGTTAAGTATTCACTGACAAATATAGACACTTCGTTGACATAAGATTAAATTAGCTATACGTGAATTTAAATTAAATAGAGATTTTTCCTTATTGCTAGCACTATACATTTCGATAATTTAAAAAAATATAAAAATATTCTTAAGGATAAATGACTATTCCGTTCAATTAATGGTGATGAGAAAATACAAAATTATGTTTTAAAATGATTTTCTTTCAAAAAATTGAAGATAATTAATATTAGATATGCTTTATTTTAAATAATATGGAATGAAATTTAAGATTATTCATACGAGAACAAATTAAAATTCATACATGAGCGTATGAAATATCGTTGAAATGGGGCGATAATTCTAATTAATGAGATAACAATAATTCTCTCGTGCTTATTCTACAAAGCAAAACCCCGCCGAAGCGGGGTTTTTATGGAATGAGTGGAGTTGACCGGTAAGCCGGGTTCTGTCGTGGACAGTCATTCCTCTAGGCCAGCAATCGCTCACTGGCTCAAGCAGCCTACCCGGGTTCAGTACGGGCCGTACCATGTGAACCCCTATTTGGCCTTGCTCCGGGTGGAGTTTACCATGCCACGGACTGTTGCCAGCCGCGCGGTGCGCTCTTACCGCACCCTTTCACCCTTACCTGATCCCACTTACGCGGGCCATCGGCGGTTTGCTCTCTGTTGCACTTGTCGTAGGCTTGCGCCTCCCAGGCGTTACCTGGCACCCTGCCCTATGGAGCCCGGACTTTCCTCCCCTTCACCTGTCTCCCCCGAAAGGGACGGCAGCGAAGCGGCGACTGTCTAGTCAACTCCGCGGCGGATTATAGTCACATTACAGTTAAATGTCATCTTTCACCGACAACAAATATTCAGCCCGAAAAATTATTGATTTTCACTTCAATGCAGTTTGATGAATGTAAAGTTTATTGTAAATAAATTTACAATAATTTTCTTTTAAGTCATATGCATAGATAAGATTCATTGACTAGCATTAAACATAGTTACTGCCAATAGAGCAAAAATAATGGCGTGCTTTATTCTTGCTCGGGAGTTCCACCATGAAACGTTCCATTGGTTTTATTATCCCTCTCCTTTCTGTTGCATTATTAAGTGGTTGTGTCGTTGAACCGGCACGATATGCGGAACCAAGAATGGTGGTCGAACCGGGTGTGGTCATCGAGCCCGATGTCATCATCCCACCGGGAGTCGTCTATGTGGCACCGCATTACCCAAGACCCGGACCGGGTTATGAGTGGCGCTATCGTGAAGGGCATAATTGGGGTTGGTACCACCCACAATATGGCTGGCACCATCGTGGCTGATAAACTCACCTGAGGCTGGCTATCCGGCCTCAGGTGTTAGTCGCTTACTCTTCTTCTTCGTCGCTCTGCTCTTGGAGGTCTTGTTCCAAAGCATACTTATAGAGTGCGTTCTTTTTCACACCATGGATCTCTGCAGCCAGAGCCGCTGCTTTTTTCAGCGGCAACTCTTTTTGCAACAATGCTAAAGTACGCAGTGCGGCGGCTGGCAAGGCATCATCGGCCTGCACTTTGTGCCCTTCGACAATTAATACCATTTCACCGCGGCGGCGGGTTTCTTCTTCTTGAACCCAAGCCAGTAACTCACCCACCGGTGCGCCGTGGATAGACTCCCAGGTTTTGGTTAGCTCTCTGGCCAGTACCACATAGCGTTGTGGGCCAAGTACGGTTACCATGTCCTGTAAACTTTCCAACAAGCGATGTGTGGATTCGTAGAAGATCAGTGTTCGAGGTTCCTCAATCAGCGCTTGCAGAGTATCCTTACGTCCTTTGGTTTTCGCTGGCAGGAAGCCTTCGTAGCAAAAACGATCTGAGGCAATACCGGCGGCAGACAGTGCAGTAATCGCCGCACAAGCTCCAGGTAATGGCACCACTCTGATGCCAGCTTCACGGCAACGGCGCACTAAATGGTAGCCCGGATCGTTGATTAGTGGCGTTCCTGCATCTGAAACCAGTGCAATACTCTGGCCCTCTTGCAGTTTTGTCAGCAAATGTTCGGCTTTTTGTTGTTCGTTATGGTCATGAAGTGCAAATAGGCGGGCGTTGATCGCGAAATGTTGTAACAGCAACCCTGTATGACGTGTATCTTCTGCCGCAATCAAATCAACGCCTTTCAGTACCTCTAACGCCCGGTGGGTAATATCCCCTAAATTGCCGATTGGGGTAGGTACCACATAAAGCGTAGATGCAGAAATCACTGCTCGATCTGGTTGATTCATTGTTTCATCCGAATTACCGATTTAATATTGAGCATCTTGAAAAAAACATCACTGGATACAGTATGCTTTCCTCAACATTCGTTCGTTCCAAAGCAGGGCTTGTCCCTGTTGTTCTGGCTGCGTTGATACTGGCAGCTTGTTCAAGCAGAGCACCACAGACGTCGCCACCTGTAAATATACAGGATGAGGCAAGCGCTAACTCTGACTATTATCTGCAACAGTTGCAACAGAGCGGTGATGATAACAAGGCTGACTGGCAATTACTTGCCATTCGTGCCCTGTTACGTGAAGGGAAAATCCCTCAGGCAGCAGAACAGCTCGGTACGCTACCCGCTAATCTGAGCGATACCCAGCGCCGGGAACAGCAATTGTTGACTGCTGAGTTGTTGGTGGCACAGAAAAATAATCCTGCCGCAGCCGACATTCTTGGCAAGCTGGATGCGACTCAGCTCTCAGCCAACCAACAGGTTCGTTTCTATCAGGCACAGATTGCCGCCAATCAGGGTAAAGCAACGTTACCGCTGATTCGGGCATTTATTGCTCAAGAACCCTTGCTGAAAGATAAAGCACATCAAGATAATATTGATGGCACTTGGCAAGCTCTCGCCCAGCTCACTCCACAAGAATTGAACAACATAGTGATTAATGCGGACGAAAATGTCCTGCAAGGTTGGCTGGATTTGCTGCATGTGTATCAGGATAACAAGCAAGATCCCGACCTGCTGAAAGCGGGCATTAAAGATTGGCAAAACCGTTATCCGCAAAATCCGGCAGCCAAAAACCTGCCAACAGCATTAACCCAGATCAGCAACTTCAGCCAAGCCTCTACCGCGAAGATTGCCCTGCTGCTGCCATTGAGTGGCCCAGCACAAGTCTTTGCCGATGCTATCCAGCAAGGCTTTATTGCGGCGCAGAATGGTCTTCCGGTGACACCGGCTGCGCCTGTAACGCCAGATGCAACAGCAACCACGGCTGCCGATGGCACCGCAGCCCCTGTGACAGATGTTGCTCCAGTGGCAACTCCAGCCCCTGTCGCGGCACCGGTGGCAACCAGCAATGCACAGGTGAAAGTCTACGACACCACCACCCAACCGGTGGCAGCATTGTTGGCTCAAGCCCAGCAGGATGGCGCTACTTTGGTTGTTGGCCCACTGTTGAAGCCCGAAGTCGAGCAACTGAGTGCCACGCCAAGCACACTGAATATTCTGGCGCTGAATCAGCCAGAGGTCAGTACCAACAGCCCAAATATCTGTTACTTCGCTCTGTCCCCAGAAGATGAAGCCCGCGATGCTGCGCATCATTTGTGGGGTCAGGAAAAGAGAATGCCGCTGTTGCTGACACCGCGCGGTGCTTTTGGTGACCGCATCGCCAAGGCTTTTGCTGAAGAGTGGCAAAAGCAAGGCGGGCAGACAGTATTGCAGCAAAACTTCGGTTCGACGGCTGAGTTGAAACAAGCCATCAACAGTGGTGCAGGTATCCGCTTAACCGGTCAGCCAGTGGCGGTTTCGAATACTCCGGCTGCGGCCCCAGCATCTGTGACCATTGCGGGCCTGACCATTCCAGCTCCTCCGGTTGATGCGCCCGTCGTTTCAACCTCTGCCGGTGGTAACATTGATGCGGTGTATATCATTGCAACACCCGCTGAGCTGACCCTGATTAAGCCGATGATTGATATGGCCACCAGCACCCGCACCAAACCGGCGCTGTTCGCCAGCTCGCGTAGCTATCAAGCCGGTGCAGGCCCGGATTACCGTCTGGAGATGGAAGGCGTTCAATTTAGTGATATTCCATTGATGGCAGGGTCAAATCCAGCTCTGATGCAGCAAGCAGCCGCTAAATATGCCAACGATTATTCACTGGTGCGTTTGTACGCCATGGGCATTGATGCTTGGACATTATCGAATCATTTTGCTGAAATGCGCCAAATTCCTGGTTTCCAGGTAAGCGGCACCACTGGCGATTTAACTGCATCGGCTGATTGTGTTATCACCCGTAAATTACCTTGGCTGCAATATCGTCAGGGTATGGTGGTACCAGCGGCGTAAAGTGATTAGGGTGAGTGAATGTAGCTAACACCCCTGCAACTTCAAGCACGAAGGACATTTCCAAAGTCATTGGTGTTGCAGGTAGGCAGCAAATGAGCACATCCCGATGAGCTTACTCAGGTAAGTGATTCGGGTGAGTGAATGTAGCTAGCACCCCTGCAACTTCAAGCACGAAGGACATTTCCAAAGTCATTGGTGTTGCAGGTAGGCGGCAAATGAGCACATCCCGATGAGCTTACTCAGGTAAGTGATTCGGGTGAGCGAATGTAGCTAACCCCCCTGCGACTTCAAGCACGAAGGGCATTTCCAAAGTCATTGGTGTTGCAGGTAGGCAGCAAATGAGCATATCCCGATGAGCTTACTCAGGTAAGTGATTCGGGTGAGTGAATGTAGCTAACACCCCTGCAACTTCAAGGACGAAGGAAATATGAACCAACGGAACACTGGCGCACATTATGAAAATAAAGCCCGCAATTATCTTGAGCGGGCGGGTTTAATATTTCAGGCGGCCAATGTCACCTATCAAAGTGGTGAAATTGACCTTATCATGCGCGATGGTGCTACTTGGGTGTTTGTTGAGGTTCGCTTTCGGCGCAATGCCCTATTTGGCGGTGCTGCCGCCAGTGTCACTTATAGCAAGCAGCAACGGTTACTCCGAGCTGCCGCTCTTTGGCTGGCCCAGCGAGATGCCTGTTTTGCCACAACACCGTGCCGTTTTGATGTTTTTGCCATCACTGGCAGCCAGTTAGAATGGTTGCCGAACGCCTTCAATGCGGATTGATGATTTTTCTCCGGTTTAATACCGGGTTATTACTGAGTGGGTTAAATCAACGTGCTGGATAGAATCAAAGGTTGCTTTACAGAAAGTATTCAAACCCAGATTGCCGCGGCTGAGGCTCTGCCCGACGCCATATCCCGTGCAGCAATGACATTGGTTCAGTCACTGCTCAACGGCAATAAAATTCTCTGCTGCGGTAATGGGACTTCTGCGGCTAACGCGCAACACTTTGCTGCCAGCATGATAAACCGTTTCGAAACAGAACGACCTAGTCTGCCCGCTATTGCTTTGAATGCTGATAATGTCGTACTCACCGCCATTGCCAATGACCGCTTGCATGATGAAGTTTATGCCAAACAGGTACGTGCACTCGGTCATGCGGGCGATGTTTTGCTCGCTATTTCCACTCGTGGCAATAGCCGTGATATTGTTAAAGCGGTCGAAGCAGCAGTCACCCGCGATATGACCATTGTCGCCCTGACTGGCTACGATGGCGGTGAACTGGCTGGCTTGTTAGGTCAGCAGGATGTCGAAATCCGCATACCTTCGCACCGTAGTGCCCGGGTTCAAGAATTACACATGCTCACAGTGAATTGCTTGTGTGACTTAATTGATAACACTCTATTTCCTCATCAGGACGATTAAAGGAGCACGAATGAAGGTTGGTTATATTTTTGCCATGCTATTCAGCGCCCTGCTATTACAAGGCTGTGTTGGTGCCGTCGTTGTCGGCAGCGCCGCAGTCGCCACTAAATCCGCTACAGATCCACGCTCTGTTGGCACTCAGGTAGACGATGGCACACTCGAGGCCAGAGTCGTCAATGCACTGAGCAAAGATCAGCAGATAAAAAGCCAAACACGTTTTGTGGTCACCGCATATCAAGGGAAAGTTTTGCTGACTGGGCAATCGCCAACTGCTGAACTGTCTAACCGCGCCAAGCAAATTGCTGCAGGGGTTGATGGTGCCACGGAAGTGTATAACGAGATGCGTCTGGGTAAACCCGTCGACCTAGCAACCGCGTCAATGGATACCTGGATCACCACCAAAGTCCGGTCACAGCTACTGACCGCAGACTCGGTTAAATCCTCCAATGTGAAAGTCACCACCGAGAATGGCGAAGTCTTCCTCTTGGGACTGGTCACTCAGCAAGAAGGGCAATCCGCTGCGCAGATAGCCAGCCAAGTGAGTGGTGTGAAACACGTGACGACCGCGTTTACTATCGTGAAATAATTTGGCCGTAAAATCAGCCAGTTTAGGTAGATAGCACCAGATTTATTCAGGGCTTAGAGCAATCTAAGCCCTTTTTAAACTCATAATAACTCTTATACCCAAAGTCATGGGTGTTGCAGGTAGGCAGCAAGTGAAAGAATCCCGATGAGCTTACTCAAGTAAGTGATTCGGGTGACAGAGCGCAGCTAACCCCCCCTGCAACTTCAATGAAGAAGGGAGTTTTCTTGTAAGAACTCCTTTCCACCCAACTGACGCATCTGGCGCAAAATCCACTGCTGGCGGGAAATAACATAATTTGACGGGGCATTAACCTTGAAACGATGCGGATTGGGCAGCACCGCAGCCAATAAAGCCGCTTCTGATGAAGTCAATTTGCTGGCTGGTTTATTGAAGAAATGGCGAGATGCCGCCTCCACACCAAAAATACCGTCACCAAACTCGGCAATATTCAGATAAACCGTCAGGATACGCCGCTTAGTCCAGACCAACTCAATGCCAGCAGTCAATCCCACTTCCAGCCCTTTACGTATCCAGCTGCGCCCGTCCCAAAGAAAAAGATTCTTTGCCGTTTGTTGCGATAACGTCGATGCACCGCGAATACGATTTTGATTACGCTGATTATGAGATAACGCCGACTCGATAGCCCCCACATCAAACCCCCAATGCTCCGGGAACTTTTGATCTTCCGCCGCCATCACTGCCAGTGCCATATAAGGCGAAATTTCATCCATTGGCACCCAATCAGAATGCGCGACATAGGAGAAATCACCTGTCAGCCAGGCCCCGAGTTGCCTTTCAAGCATAACCATGGAAAACGGAACCGGTAAAAAAGCAAAAATTAAAATACCGGCCAGCCACAGAGCGACAATGCCAAGAGCGCCCCGCTTTCCCCAATACCAAAGCCAACGTAATCCACGCCTGACTGAAATCATTCGGTTAAATCCAGCACCTTCGCCACGAGTTTATCAATGCCTTTAGCGGCTTCAGAAATAGACTCAGCCAACATGTAAGCCGGTGTTGTGACCACTTTATTCTCCGCATCAACCACTACATCATCGACCGGACAAATTACATGCTCTCCACCCATAACTTCAATCGCATCAATGGTATCGGGATCGTTACCAATAGTCAGACGGATAGGTTTGCCCAACAATTTAGGCAGCATCACTGGAGAAATACACATAAAACCAATTGGTTTACCGGACTTATGCATTGATTGAGTTAGCTTAGTTAAATCTGGATCTATCGTGCATTCAGAACCCTTAATTGCGAAATCGCTGAGGTTCTTTGCCGCGCCAAAACCACCAGGGACAATAAGGGCATCTAACTGCTCTGAATTGGCTGAAGAAAGGGGGTTTATCTGCCCACGAGTAATGCGCGCAGACTCCACTAAAACATTGCGCTGCTCTGTTAATTCTTCACCAGTAAGATGATTAATAACATGCAGTTGCGGTTTGTCTGGTGCGAAGAATAAAACACGTGCTCCAGCACGATCTAATGCCAGTATTGTTAAGACAGATTCATGTATCTCTGCCCCATCAAAAACACCGCATCCACTCAGCACTACACCGACGGTTTTCATCACACCTCTCCTTTTCTCACTCTGTCAATCGCTTAACCTGTTCTAGTGACAAAGACGTATCTCTATCACAAATTTTAATGAATCTTGTAACAAGAGCGCTTACATTTGCTATGTTGTTGCCTGTATGATGTATGGAAGAATCCTTACAACCTGCGAATCCATTCGAAATCGAAATAATACGCAGGTTAACGATTTCCCTGGTGTTGGCGCAGTATTCGCGCACCCCGGCCTCGGTCGGGGTTATTTTTTTTCAGCTTCCGCTACCCACTCCCGCAACACCTGAACATCATTACGCCATTCTGATTTTAATTCATCGACCCAATCTTGCACGTTGTCCCACCATGCTGGCAGTGTCGGTGTTTGAATTTGCTGTGCAAGCTGCTGGATATGACGTAAGCCAACAGAACCCGCGGCCCCTTTAATCTTATGCGCCTCTTCAGTAATCCCCTTTTGATCCCGCGCAGTCATGTTTGAATCCAGCACCGCCAAATAACTCGGCATCATTTGTTCAAACATTTCCAGGCTTTGATGAATCAATTGTGGGCCAACCAAATCGATGTATTGTTCCAGCATCGCAGTATCAAGTAACGATTCATGGGTTTGCATCACTTTATATTCCTGTTTTTTAGCGGAGGAAGAGGGCTTCTGATCCCAGAATTGCTTAATCATGGCCGTGAGCGCAGGCACAGACAACGGCTTGCTCAGCACGTCATCCATCCCAGCATCTAAATATTCTTTTTTGTCCTTAAGGACGTTGGCGGTCAATGCCACCAATGGCGGCAGTGATTGATTATCATAGTTCGCCCGAATCTGGCGGGCGATATCCAAGCCGCTCATATCGGGTAACTGAATATCCAGCAGCACTAAATCAAAGTCATCGGGCTTGAACATCGCCAGGGCATCGTGGCCATTCATCGCCACCTCAACACTATTGCCCAGTTTCTCCAGTACCGAGCGCGCAACAATGACGTTCAGCTCGATATCTTCCACCAGCAAGACATGAAGAGCGGGCAGTGGCATGTCGTCGCCTGATGGCGTGGTAGAAACCGCCTGCACGGCTGGCGCCTTGATGGTCAGGGTAAAGCATGACCCAGCGCCTTGGGTGCTTTTCACCGTGATATCGCCCCCCATGCTTTGGGCCAAACGTTTAGACACTGCCAGACCAATACCGGTCCCGGTCGCCGGTCGACCGCCGTTACTGTCTTTGACCTGATAATACATGGCAAAAATCTTGTCCTGTTCATCTTCAGGAATCCCCATGCCAGAGTCTTCCACTTCAAAGGTCAGGCGGTCACTCCCTTCACGCCGTACCCGCACTACAATTTTGCCCTGTTGAGTAAATTTCACCGCGTTGCCGATCAAATTCCACAGAATCTGGCGCAAGCGAGTGCCATCAGTAATGATCTTCTCCGGCAAGGGCAACTGGGGCTCCATAATAAACTTCAGCCCTTTTGGCTGTACCAGCAAGCCAGAGAGGTTTTCCAGATCCGCCATAAAGCCTGTAAAATCAATTGGCTGATTATCAAGTTGAACTTTACGGCGCTCCAACTTATCCATCTCAATGATATCGTTAAAAATATTCCCGAGGGTGATTGCACTGACGTGAATGGTTTTCAGGTATTTCAGTTGTTCGCTGTCTAATTCAGTGTCAAGCAGGATGCGGCTTAGGCCTACAATGCCATTAAGCGGCGTACGCAGCTCGTGGCTGATTGTTGAGATGAAGGTGGTCTTATCCCTACTGGCGTTCTCTAGCGCGTCCTGATAGCGTTTACGCTCGGTTATATCGCGTCCAAAGCCCATCAGACCATGCCGCTTACCGACGCGATCGTAAAATGGCACTTTGCGCAGTTCAAAACAGGCTTTCCGGCCATCGGGATAAACCAGCCACTGCTCATAGGTAAGAGAAACGTTATGACGGAAAACTTTCTCATCCGTTTCCATGACTTTTTCAGCAATATCCGGCGCATAGACATCTTTGGGGGTTAGCCCAACCAATTGCTTCTCACTTTTGCCCGTCAGCAATTCCATTGCTCTGTTGCAGCCAGAAAACTCATTGGCTTCGTTACGGTAATAGACCAGATCCGGGGAGGCATCCAAAAAAGATCGTAACAAGGCGGACTGCTGCCCTAGTTCAACCTGAGCCTGTTCACGGTGGCCCATCTCTTCTTTCAGCTTATCGACCACTTGCAGATGAGCTTTCTCTGCTTTCTCACGTTCCACAATTTCTTGATTAAGTTGAGCAATATTTTCGGTCAGTTGCTTATTCAGCTCCAAATCGCGATGGCGCATCACTTCAAGTTTATCAACCAAGCGCGACAAGCGCTGGCGCGACTCTTCCAACTGCTCAACCACCACCGACAGGAAATACACGGCCCACGGCGTGATCAACAGGCCGAAGAAAATAGAGCGCACTAAATCGAGGGTTTCAACCGAGCCACTCAATACGAATGTCACCGCCATCTGCACCACCATGGCCAGCAACACCAGCACAGATGCCAGTAGCAGTGAGAAGCGAACCAGCCCTAACTTAACCATTAAATCAACGTAGTACTGGGCTAATACCCTGATTTGCTTCATAGCAACCCCTGTCTGTGTTTCCGGATATACCCAAAGTAGTTGGCGTTGCCGCGACCCTCTGCAACTTCAAATACGAAGGATATAAATCATACCGTAAAACCGGAAAGAGATAAGGCGAGTTACCAAGAAGTGTGGAAAAGATTGCAAATCAATTAGTTTTAGAGGAATAAGACCCTATTGAGGTTGATAGCGATAGATATCCCCAGTAGCAGAACCCTGTACCCCATATTTGAGTAAGTAATCATTCAGCTTATTCATGCCAGTCCATCTATTTTCGCACCATAATGGCGCAAGCAATGTTGGCCGACGGGCACTTGCCGAGATGCGGTGGTAAACAATGTCGGCGGGCGTATGGCGGATCATTTCACCCGCCGTGACGATATACTCCTCCAGTGCCAGCTCGGGTAAACGCCCGGCCCGCCATGCTTTTGCCATGGTACTGCCTTCTACGATATGCAATGGATGCAGTTTCAGCCCGTCGACACCGGTCGCGACAACTTTCTCTAACGTTTCCATGCCCTGCGCCTGATTCTCTCCGGGCAGCCCAACAATTAAATGGCAGCAGACTTTCAAGCCTCTGGCGCGCGCGCGACGTGCTGTCTGTTGATAGCAGGCAAAGTCATGACCACGATTAATGCGTTTGAGGGTTTTATCATTCGCGGTCTGTAGCCCCAGCTCAAGCCAAACCTCATAACCTTGCTGATGATAGCTGCTGAGTAAATCCAGCACCGCATCCGGCACACAGTCTGGCCGGGTTCCGACACATAAACCGACAATGTCGGCTTCAGCCAAAGCCTGCTCATACATTGCCGCCAATGCATTCACTTCGGCATAAGTACTGGTATAGGCCTGAAAGTAAGCCAGATAGCGTTTGGCCCGATTAGTTTTCTTGGCCTGAGTAGCAAGCTGCTGAGCAATGCTCTGTTGCTGCATCTGTTCATCCGCAAAGGAGGCCACTTGGCAGAAAGTACAACCGCCGCGCCCCAGTGTTCCATCACGGTTAGGGCAGCTAAACCCGCCGTGTAGCGTGAGTTTATGAATTTTTTCACCGTAGCGGCGCTGTAAATCCGCACCAAACATATTGACTAATTGCTGCAACTGCATAATCTTATCGCTGCCTGTCAAAAAATATTTATTACCCAAAATAGTTGGAGTTACAGCAAAGCAGCAAACGAGTAAATCCCGCTGAGCAGACTTAAGTCAGTGATTCGGGTAAGTAAGCCGCTAACATCGCTGTAGCTTCAAGAAAGAGGGGTAAGCCTACCCGCCAACGATGTTGTGCGCGATGACAGAGATCAACTCCCATGCCCTTGGGTGCAACTTCGCATAACCATTCATTATAAATGCAAATAAAATCACTTGACCGATGATTAAATTTTCTTATTTCCACCAACCTCTTAGCGCTTCTATTACAATTCAGTGAAAAATAGTTTTAAACACCAAAAAATATAAAAAACCCAGCATGTAACTCCAACATCCCCGCCAGCACTAGCATGGTGCAGAGATTTGTCGATTGCACTATAGTGAGACAGCTCACATTTTAGCGCCTATCCTATGAAGTATCCAAGAGGGTAAAAACGACGATAATATTATATATTTCATAATGATAACCATCATTATTAGCTTAGAGATAGTTCTTAGGCCTATATTTGACCTGAGTATTCTTTCTCGCTAAGTTGGAGGTCCGCTGGAAGCTTTCTAGACGGGCAAACGTCTAGTCATAATTATGCAGTTATTTAAGACACCCTCTTAAAACAAGTCATATACCACTTGTGAGACCCGTCACGAGAGGTCATTGGCGGAGGGCGGAAAAGCAGATTTGCCGCGAAATACGCGCCTGTCAGCCCACCCGTCACCGTGAATTGTCCCTCGCAGTAGGTTGTGAGAGTCACGCAGAGCCTGGGGAGGTTCACTGATATGTTGTACGATAAATCCCAAGAGAAGGACAATTGCGGTTTTGGTCTCATCGCCCACATAGAAGGCGAACCAAGCCATAAAGTCGTGCGTACCGCCATACACGCACTGGCCCGCATGCAGCACCGTGGAGCAATACTCGCCGATGGTAAAACCGGCGATGGTTGTGGCCTACTATTACAAAAACCGGATCGCTTTTTCCGGATGGTCGCTGAAGAACGCGGATGGCGTTTGGCCAAAAACTATGCCGTAGGCATGATGTTTCTCAGTCAGGATGAAGAACTCGCCAAGGCAAGCCGCCGCATTGTAGAAGAAGAACTGCAAAACGAAACGCTGTCGATCATCGGTTGGCGTGAAGTGCCGACGAATCCTGATGTTCTTGGTGAAATCGCCCTCTCCTCCCTGCCTCGGATTGAACAAATTTTTGTGAACGCCCCTGCTGGCTGGCGTCCACGTGATATGGAACGCCGCCTGTTTGTGGCGCGTCGCCGTATCGAGAAGCGGATTGCAAACGACCAAGATTTCTACGTTTGTAGCTTCTCTAATCTGGTTACGATCTATAAAGGCTTATGTATGCCTGCGGATCTGCCACGCTTTTATCTCGATTTGGCTGACCTGCGCCTTGAATCGGCAATCTGCCTGTTCCACCAGCGCTTCTCAACCAACACAGTGCCACGCTGGCCACTGGCTCAACCGTTCCGCTATCTGGCACATAACGGCGAAATCAATACCATCGCCGGTAACCGCCAATGGGCACGGGCACGTGCTTACAAATTCAAAACGCCATTAATCCCCGATTTGCAGGATGCGGCTCCTTTCGTCAATGAGACCGGCTCTGACTCCAGTTCACTGGATAACATGCTGGAGCTGTTCCTCAGCGGCGGTATGGACCTGATTCGTGCCATGCGTCTGTTAGTGCCACCGGCTTGGCAGAACAACCCAGATATGGACACCGACCTGCGCGCCTTCTTTGATTTCAACTCCATGCATATGGAACCATGGGATGGCCCGGCCGGGATCGTGATGTCAGATGGCCGTTATGCTGCCTGTAACCTTGACCGTAATGGCTTGCGCCCTGCGCGCTACGTCATCACCAAAGATAAGCTGATCACCTGCGCCTCTGAAGTCGGTATCTGGGATTACCAGCCCGATGAAGTGGTAGAAAAAGGCCGTGTCGGGCCGGGTGAACTGATGGTAATTGATACTCGCAGCGGCAAGATCTTGCACTCCGCCGAAACCGATAACGATTTGAAAAGCCGCCACCCTTATAAAGAGTGGATGGAAAAGAACGTTAAGCGCTTGGTGCCGTTCGAAGATCTGCCAGAAGATCAGGTGGGTAGCCGCCAGCTAGATGATTCTCAGTTGGAAACCTATCAGAAACAGTTCGGTTACAGCAGTGAAGAGCTGGATCAGGTCATCCGCGTATTGGGTGAAATTGGTCAGGAAGCAACAGGCTCAATGGGCGATGATACCCCGTTCGCCGTGCTCTCCAGCGGCCCACGCATCATTTACGATTACTTCCGCCAGCAGTTTGCGCAGGTGACCAACCCGCCAATCGATCCGCTGCGTGAAGCGCATGTCATGTCACTGGCGACCAGTATTGGCCGCGAAATGAACGTGTTCTGTGAAGCTGAAGGTCAGGCGCACCGTCTGAGCTTTAAATCGCCAATTTTGCTATTCTCTGACTTCCAACAGCTAACCACGCTGGAAGGGGAACATTACCGCGCAGATCGCTTGGATCTGACTTTTGATCCGGCTGAAATTGATTTGGAGCAGGCGGTGCTGGCTCTGTGTGACGAAGCTGAGCGCAAAGTGCGTGATGGTGCCGTTATGCTGGTGCTGTCAGACCGTGCTATCGCCCCTAACCGCCTGCCAGTTCCAGCGCCAATGGCTGTCGGCGCGGTGCAGACCCGGTTGGTAGAAAAAAATCTGCGTTGCGATGCCAACATCATTGTTGAAACCGCTAGCGCCCGTGACCCACACCACTTCGCCGTATTGCTCGGCTTTGGTGCTACCGCGATTTATCCTTATTTAGCTTATGAATCATTGGCTAAATTAGTTGATAGCCAAGCGATTGATAAAAAGTATCGCGATGTGATGCTGAACTATCGTAACGGTATCAATAAAGGGCTGTACAAGATCATGTCCAAAATGGGCATCTCGACTGTGGCCTCGTACCGTTGCGCCAAACTGTTTGAAGCCGTTGGCCTGCATCGTGACCTGTCCAACCTCTGTTTCCAAGGGGTTGTCAGCCGCATCGGTGGGGCGAGTTTCAGTGATTTCCAACAGGATTTACAGAATCTCTCCAAACGCGCCTGGCTGAAACGTAAGCCACTGGATCAAGGCGGGTTACTGAAGTTTGTCCATAACGGCGAATACCATGCGTATAACCCAGATGTGGTCAGCAGCTTGCAAACTGCGGTTCACAGCGGCGAATACAGTGATTATCAAGTCTATGCCAAGCTGGTTAATGAGCGCCCGATTGCCACTCTGCGTGACTTACTGGCCATTAAACCTCAAGGCACGCCGATCCCTGTGGACCAGGTCGAGCCAGCGGAATCGCTGTTCACCCGCTTTGATACCGCCGCTATGTCTATTGGTGCATTGAGCCCGGAAGCTCACGAATCCTTAGCGATCGCGATGAACAGCCTCGGTGGGTTCTCAAACTCCGGTGAAGGTGGCGAAGATCCAGCACGTTACGGCACCAATAAGGTTTCCCGCATCAAGCAGGTTGCTTCTGGTCGTTTCGGGGTCACGCCAGCGTATCTGGTGAACGCCGATGTTATCCAGATCAAAGTCGCTCAAGGTGCGAAGCCCGGCGAAGGTGGTCAATTACCGGGTGATAAAGTCACGCCGTATATTGCCAAACTGCGCTATTCCGTGCCGGGTGTGACATTGATTTCCCCGCCGCCACACCATGATATTTACTCAATCGAAGACTTGGCACAGCTTATTTTCGACTTGAAACAGGTTAACCCGAAGGCGCTGATTTCGGTGAAACTGGTTTCTGAGCCAGGTGTCGGCACCATCGCCACCGGTGTGGCGAAAGCTTACGCCGACCTGATTACCATTGCCGGTTATGACGGCGGTACCGGTGCCAGCCCACTCTCTTCGGTGAAATATGCCGGTTGTCCGTGGGAACTGGGGCTGGTTGAAACGCAACAAGCACTGGTTGCCAACGGCCTGCGCCATAAAATCCGCCTGCAAGTGGATGGTGGCCTGAAAACTGGCGTTGATATTGTTAAAGCGGCCATTCTGGGGGCTGAAAGCTTCGGTTTTGGCACTGGCCCTATGGTGGCGCTGGGTTGTAAATACCTACGTATTTGCCACCTGAATAACTGTGCTACCGGTGTGGCAACTCAAGATGAAAAACTGCGTCGCGACCATTATCACGGCCTACCTGAGCGTGTGGTGAACTACTTCCAGTTTATCGCCCGTGAAACTCGTGAAATCATGGCTGAGCTGGGTGTTAGCCAACTGGTTGATTTGATTGGCCGTACTGACATGCTACTGGAGCTTGACGGGATCTCTGCCAAACAGAACAAACTGGACTTGTCGCCAATGCTGAAAACAGCTACGCCGCATCCGGGTAAAGCGTTGCATTGCACCGAAAGTAACCCTCCGTTCGATAAAGGCTTATTGAACAAAGAGTTGCTGGCACAAGCTGAGCCACATATTGAAGCCAAACACAGCAAGACGTTTTACTTCGATATTCGCAACACCGACCGCTCAGTGGGTGCCGCATTATCTGGCGCGATTGCCACTAAACATGGTGACCAAGGCATGGCAACGGACCCTATCAAAGCTTACTTCTCCGGGACTGCCGGTCAGAGCTTTGGGGTGTGGAATGCCGGTGGTGTCGAATTGACACTGACCGGTGATGCCAACGATTACGTCGGCAAAGGTATGGCCGGTGGCCGCATCGCGGTACGCCCTCCGGTAGGGTCTAACTTCCGCAGCCACGAAGCCAGCATTGTCGGCAACACCTGCCTGTATGGCGCCACTGGCGGTAAATTGTTTGCCGCAGGCCGTGCCGGTGAGCGTTTCGCAGTACGTAACTCCGGTGCTATCACGGTAGTTGAAGGTATCGGCGATAACGGCTGTGAATATATGACTGGCGGGATTGTCTGCGTATTGGGCCGCACCGGGATTAACTTCGGTGCCGGTATGACCGGTGGTTTCGCTTACGTCCTTGATGAAGATGGCGAATTCCGTAAACGTGTTAACCCTGAGCTGGTAGAGGTCTTGGATGTTGATCAACTGGCCATCCATGAAGAGCATCTGCGTGGGCTGATCACTGAGCATGTTCAGTTGACAGGTTCTAGCCGTGGCGAAGAAATTCTGGCTAACTGGCCAGAGTGGGTGACCAAGTTTGCTTTGGTTAAACCAAAATCCAGCGATGTGAAAGCACTGTTGGGCCACCGTAGCCGTTCCGCAGCTGAGCTGCGGGTTCAAGCGCAGTAAGGGGTTGAAATGAGTCAGAATGTTTATCAGTTTATCGACCTACAGCGCGTAGATCCGCCGAAAAAGCCGCTGAAGATCCGTAAAATTGAGTTTGTTGAAATTTACGAACCATTCTCGGAAACACAGGCGAAAGCACAGGCAGACCGCTGTCTGTCTTGCGGCAACCCTTACTGTGAATGGAAATGCCCGGTGCATAACTACATCCCTAACTGGCTGAAACTGGCCAATGAAGGACGGATTATGGAAGCGGCGGATCTGGCTCACCAGACCAACAGCTTGCCAGAAGTTTGTGGCCGGGTGTGCCCGCAAGACCGTCTGTGTGAAGGGTCTTGCACCCTGAACGACGAGTTTGGTGCCGTCACCATTGGTAACATTGAACGCTATATCAGTGACAAAGCCATCGAAATGGGCTGGAAACCTGATATGTCTCATGTTCACCCAACCGGTAAACGTGTCGCGGTCATTGGTGCTGGCCCTGCGGGGTTGGCCTGTGCCGACGTGTTAGCCCGTAACGGCGTACAAGCAGTGGTATTTGACCGTCATCCAGAGATTGGTGGCCTACTGACCTTTGGTATTCCGGCTTTTAAGCTGGAAAAAGAAGTGATGATTAAGCGCCGTAAAATCTTCTCCGAGATGGGCATTGAATTCCAGTTGAATACTGAAATTGGCAAAGATATCCAAATGGATGCGCTGCTTAAAGAGTATGACGCGGTGTTCCTCGGTGTCGGGACGTACCAATCAATGCGTGGTGGTCTGGAAAACGAAGATGCATCCGGTGTCTACGATGCTCTGCCATTCCTGATTGCCAATACCAAACAGTTGATGGGTTATGAAGCGGCTCCACACGAGCCTTATATCAGCATGCAAGGCAAGCGCGTGGTGGTACTTGGTGGTGGTGATACTGCAATGGACTGTGTGCGCTCCTCAATCCGTCAGGGGGCAACAGATGTGGTCTGTGCTTACCGTCGTGACGAGGTCAACATGCCGGGCTCTAAACGGGAAGTGAAAAACGCCCGTGAGGAAGGGGTCGAATTTAAATTCAACCTGCAACCGCTGAGCATCGAAGTCAACAGTAATGGCAAAGTCTGTGGTGTGAAGATGGTACGTACCCAATTGGGTGCACCTGATGCACAGGGCCGCAGCATGGCTGAACAGATCCCAGGTTCAGAACATGTGTTGCCAGCAGATGCAGTGGTTATGGCGTTTGGTTTCCGTCCACACAGCATGGAATGGTTAGCGGCTCACGACGTCGCACTGGATAAGCAAGGCCGTGTCGTTGCACCTGAGCGCACAGATAATGCTTTCCAGACCAGTAACCCAAAAATCTTTGCCGGTGGCGATATTGTCCGTGGCTCTGATTTAGTGGTAACGGCCATTGCTGAAGGCCGTAAAGCCGCAGAAGGCATCATGAATTATCTGGAAGTCTAAAAACCAGATTCTAGCAGAGACGCAAAATAATCAAGGGCTGGCTATCCAGCCCTTTTTACTACCTTTTTCCCCCGCATCGCCACTCCCATTCAAGATTTTGTAACAATCTCAATTCGGCTTAATTGCAGCATTTTATGCCTGAGGCGCTATAGTAAAGCCCGAGTTTATGTTTACTGATGTTTTTGGGCCTGCTTATCTGGCCCCACACAGCTATTTTTCCTATACGTTTATTACGCCTTGTTTTAAAGAAAGGATTATCTGTTATGAAATCTCACTTACTTTTCATGGCCGGCGGCTTGCTGGCTATTAGCGGCAGCACATTTGCGATGTCTCTAAATTATCAAGAAGTTGGCTACAATATTGAAGCGCGTGGCGCACGCGCAGTTGTCGCCGAGCTGGCTCGGGCCGGGCAACTACCCGCAGTAGAGAATAATATTAAGCTGGGTGATGATAACTGGATTGCTATGGCCCCTAAACTGGCCGATGGTGGAAATGCGAGCTTCACCGCGGGTGTAAAATCAGCTCTCTCTTCCGCGCTGATTTATAACCCGGCCGCAGTACTCAAAGCAGTCAGTGACAGTAAGACATTAACACTGTCAGAAATTTGTACCGCACCGGCTGATGCCAAAGACAGTGCCGCTAAAGCTAGCTTCCAGCAACGCGCTTCCCATACCTTATCGACGATTAGAAATAGCGACATGATGAGCCAGCGTGATAGCTGCCTGGCGGAATTGAAAAAGATAGGTTGAGTGGCAGGTTAGGTAGAAATGATAAGGGCGGCCAATGCCGCCCTTTGGGTATATCGTTTTTTGCCCGAAACGAAGGCGATTACTTCACAACCCGTAATGCCGGACGACCACCACTGCGTGGCGGTTGCGGCGGCTCATCATCAGGAGAGTGACCTTCGCCCTCTGGTGCCTGAGTATCATCCGTTACCAATGTCAGGCTTTCAGTCGACGCAGTTTCGCTACCTTCCTCTTCTATGCCAACAAAATTACCATCAGCATCAGAATCGTAAGCTTCTTCAGGCTCAAACATTGTGCCCGAACCGTTCTCGCGCGCATAGATTGCCATCACCGCACCCATAGGTACGGTAACCTGACGGGGAACTCCACCAAAACGGGCATTGAAGCTCACGCCATCATTACCCAGTTCCAGATTACCCACTGCACGCGGTGCCACATTCAATACAATTTGCCCATCACGAGCAAACTCCATCGGCACCGAAACACCTGGCCGGGTAACATCCACCACCAGATGCGGAGTCAGTTGATTATCAATCAACCACTCATAGAATGCGCGCAACAGATAAGGGCGGCGCGGAGACATATCAGACATCTCCATAACAATTAACCCCGAGTTTTCAGATGCATTTCACGTTCAGCTTCAGTCAGAGAAGCCAAGAATGCATCACGTTCAAACACACGGGTCATATAGCCTTTCAGCTCTTTAGAACCCGCGCCAGTGAACTCAATACCTAACACCGGCAAACGCCACAACAGCGGAGCCAGGTAGCAATCGACCAGACTGAACTCTTCGCTCATAAAGAAAGGCATTTCGTTAAATACCGGCGCGATAGACAACAGCTCTTCACGCAACTGCTTACGTGCCGCATCAGCTTCTTGCGCGTTGCCTTGCTCGATTTTGTGTAGCAGAGAGTACCAATCCTGCTCAATGCGGTTCATCATCAAACGGCTGCTACCACGAGCAACAGGGTATACCGGCATCAATGGCGGGTGAGGAAAACGCTCATCCAGGTATTCCATGATGATGCGGGATTCATACAGCGTCAGCTCGCGATCAACCAAAGTAGGGACGGTACGGTAAGGATTGAGGTCAATCAGGTCCTGCGGCAGATTATCAGCTTCAACCTGCTCAATCTCAACACTGACACCTTTTTCCGCCAGTACGATACGTACTTGATGGCTAAAAATGTCGGTCGGGCCGGAAAACAGCGTCATTACCGAACGTTTGTTGGCAGCGACAGCCATGAAAACCTCCAAGATTATCTAGAAAACAATGCGAATAGCCCACGATGACGTTGCTATCCTGAGTCGTTTTACCGCCGGTTCGCAATCTCGACAGCTGTTGCCGTAAATAAGCCTTGGTCGAGAGAATAATTCAGCCAGGGAGATACACGGACGCCAACAGTTCGCCGAACAGGCACAAAAGTGGATGATAGTTTACCAGATTTTGCATGTTTTGTGGGGATGGCGCTGCGATTTCGTGATCAATTGTCTATCAGACAACAGTTTAGCGATAAAAATAATGTGTATAAAATGGTGGAAAGTTGTTTTTCAGGCATAAAAAAACCCGGTGAGACACCGGGTTTTTACCATTAATCTGATGCCGTAAAGGCAAAAAATTAACGTTTGGAGAACTGTGGACGACGACGTGCTTTACGCAGACCCACTTTCTTACGCTCAACTTCACGCGCATCACGCGTTACGAAGCCAGCTTTACGCAGTTCACCACGCAGAGACTCGTCATATTCCATCAGTGCACGGGTGATACCGTGACGGATAGCGCCAGCCTGACCTGAAATACCACCACCTTTAACAGTGATGTACATGTCAAACTTGGTAACCATGTCTACCAGTTCCAACGGTTGGTTAACTACCATGCGGGCAGTTTCACGACCGAAGTAAACTTCGAGGCTACGTTGGTTAATAACGATTTTACCGCTACCCGGCTTAAGAAAAACGCGTGCAGCAGAACTTTTGCGGCGACCAGTGCCGTAGTATTGATTTTCAGCCATTGCCATAATCCCGATTAAATGTCCAGAACTTGCGGTTGCTGCGCCGCATGATTGTGCTCAGTACCAGCGTAAACTTTAAGTTTACGATACATTGCACGGCCCAGCGGACCCTTCGGCAGCATGCCTTTAACCGCGATTTCAATCACACGCTCAGGACTGCGGGCAATCATCTCTTCAAAGGTCGCTTGTTTGATACCACCGATGTGACCGGTGTGACGGTAATAAATCTTGTCTGTACGCTTGTTACCGGTTACGGCAACTTTTTCTGCGTTCAGAACGATGATGTAATCACCAGTATCAACGTGCGGGGTGTATTCCGCTTTATGCTTGCCGCGTAGGCGACTAGCCAGTTCAGTAGCGAGGCGACCCAAGGTCTTACCATTCGCGTCAACAACATACCAGTCGCGTTTTACAGTTTCTGGTTTAGCTGTGAAAGTTTTCATTATAAAAGCTTACCCAATTAATAAGTTACACGTTGGTGAACACCCAAACGTTCAAAAACAGTTGAGGCTCACACGACCATCAGTCCAGCAAACCTACCCCTTCGAATAGCCAATGCTGGCACTATCAAAGTTTTTGGGAAAAAAAAACTTTGTTGTAACGTGGGGTCGCAAGATTATAGAGAAGTCGACGTTAAAGATCGAACTGTTTTTGACGAGAAAGGTATAAATTAAACATGTTAAGTAAGGGCGAAGGACGATCGCCCACAACAGAGTAGCATTTTAGCAGGTAAAAAGTGAATAACAGCAGTGCAGATATCCTTACGGCAAATGCGGTAAAGACAGATATTCTTCGCTCTGCATCTCTTGTAGTCGCGATAAACAGCGCTGATATTCAAATTTAAGGCGCTCACCGCAATAAATCTCAAACATTGATGTTTCAGCAGCAATAATCAGTTTTACCCGCCGCTCATAAAACTCATCGACTAATGCCAGAAAACGCCGCGCAGTATTCTCATCTTTTGTCGCCATCCGGTGAACATTGTGCAGCAATACCGTGTGATAGAGCTTGGAGAGCGCAATATAATCCAGTTGGCTGCGTGCCTCTTCACATAGCGTATGGAAATCAACCGCCAGAACCCCCTGTGCCGAGCAAATAGCTGGCAAGGGGCGGTGATTAACCTCCAGCACCGGAGCCTGTTCCCCCTCTTTACCCGCCAGTTTGACGAAGATCTCCTCCATGGCATGCTCAGTTTGCGGACTTAACGGTGTCAGATAAAGATTGGCCTGAGTTAAGGTGCGTAAGCGGTAGTCGATTCCGGCATCAACATTCATCACATCACAATATTGCTTAATCAGCGCAATGGCGGGTAGGAAGCGAGCTCGCTGCAAACCGTTATGGTACAAATCATCCGGCGGGATGTTGGATGTGGCTACCAATGTGATACCGCGGGCAAAGAGTGCTTCCAGCAATGTTGCCAGCAGCATGGCGTCAGTGATGTCTGAAACAAAGAATTCATCAAAACACAGCACATCGGTCTGTTCCTTGAAGCCATCAGCAATAATTTCTAATGGATCTTCATGACCTTGCAACGCCATCAACTCTTGCTGTACCCGCAACATAAAGCGATGAAAGTGCAGACGAAGTTTGCGCTCACCCGGCAAGCTGTGGAAAAACATATCCATCAGCCAGGTTTTACCGCGCCCAACTCCCCCCCACATATATAAGCCCTGGGCCGGTCGTATTGACACTCGTGGTGCCGGACGCCCCAACAAACGCCCCAAACGCCCGCGCAGACCAGCGCTGGCCGGTGGCGTATTCTGGCGTTGATTCAACTCTTGATAAAGAGTGTCCAGCCGCGCTACGGTACGACGCTGCACATCATCGGGTTGGTAGTCGCCGGCATCAAGTGCCTGCTGGTAAAGTGCTATAGGTGAACTAGGTTGCATGTTTATCAACAATCCCTGATAAAATAGTTATCTACTTTTGGCTGCGCTTTCTTGCTGATTTATCGGACAATCGCAGCATTTACCGACTCTGATATTGCGGAAAAAGCCTGATAACCATAGGCAAAGTTGTATCAGGATTCCACTCGGACAAGGTTAACGGTTATAGTGGGTATTATTAAGTGAAAAAGTCCTGCTGAACAATGAAGTCAAAAAAGGAGTCATCATGACCTGGGAGTATGCGCTTATTGGGTTGGTTGTTGGTGTTGTGATTGGCGCGGTAGCTATGCGCTTTGGCAACCGCAAATTGCGTCAGCAGCAAGTGCTGCAAAATGAGCTGGAGAAGAGCAAAGCAGATCTGGAAGAGTATCGCCAGGAACTGGTTGGGCATTTTGCCCGCAGTGCTGAGTTGTTGGATAACATGGCTCGCGACTATCGTCAGCTTTATCAGCATATGGCGAAGAGCTCTAATAACTTACTGCCGGACTTGCCGTTGCAGGATAACCCGTTCCGCTACCGTCTGTCTGAATCTGAAGCGGATAATGATCAAGCGCCGGTTAAAATGCCACCTCGGGACTATTCTGAAGGGGCATCCGGTTTGTTGCGCCCGGAGCATCAGACTCGCGACTAAACACATACCTATCATGCTGACTACGGTAGAGCGACGCTCTATCGTGCTCAGCACATTTACACTTCTATACTTACCTCTCCTTGAATTGCTTTATCGCGGCCCTTATATCAAGCGATATCTTAGGATGCTTATTTTTAGAACAGCAGTAGCCTTTTGAAATAAGTGAATTTTTCAGCTAATTCAGAGTCTGAATTTACAACGGGCCTGTAACAGCCATTCACCCTATTCATTCACCGTTAGGTATTGAGAGAGTTTAAATCAATGAAGAAAAAGTCATTATTTCTTAGTGCGCTGGCAATGAGTGTCGGCTTAGGTCTCGCATCTGTTCCTATGGTGAACGCAGCAGCGCTGCCTACAGCCGTGGCCGGGCAATCAGTCCCTAGCTTGGCTCCGATGCTGGAAAAAGTCTTGCCTGCGGTTGTCAGCGTTCACGTCTCTGGTACTCAAGCCCAGCAGCAACGCTTGCCGGAAGAGTTCAAATTCTTCTTTGGCCCGAATGCACCAACCGGCAAAGAGAGCAACCGTCCGTTTGAAGGTTTGGGTTCTGGCGTCATTATTAACGCCGAAAAAGGTTATGTGCTGACGAACAATCACGTTATCAATAACGCAGATAAAATTCGTGTTCAGCTCAATGATGGCCGTGAATATGATGCCAAATTGCTTGGTCGTGATGAACAAACCGATATCGCGTTATTACAGCTGACCGATGCCAAAAATCTGACCGCTATCAAAATGGCAGACTCAGATAACCTGCGGGTCGGCGATTTTGCTGTTGCCGTAGGTAACCCATTTGGTCTGGGACAAACCGCCACCTCCGGTATTATTTCAGCACTGGGGCGCAGTGGCCTGAATCTGGAAGGGTTAGAGAACTTTATCCAGACCGATGCCTCCATCAACCGGGGTAACTCTGGTGGTGCTTTGGTTAACCTGAATGGCGAATTAATCGGGATTAATACTGCAATTCTGGCCCCGGGTGGCGGCAACATCGGTATCGGCTTCGCCATTCCAAGTAATATGGCGCAAAACCTTAGCCAGCAGTTGATTGAGTTTGGTGAAGTGAAACGCGGTCTGCTGGGTATCCGTGGTAGTGAAATGACTGCGGATATGGCGAAAGCCTTTAATATTGATGCCCAACGTGGTGCTTTTGTCAGCGAAGTATTGCCAAAATCAGCAGCATCTAAAGCAGGTATTAAAGCTGGCGACGTGCTGGTTTCCGTCGATGGTAAAGCTATCAGCAGCTTTGCTGAATTGCGCGCCAAAGTCGGGACTACCGGTCCGGGTAAAGCGATTAAAGTTGGCTTACTCCGTGATGGCAAGCCACTTGAAGTCACTGTAACGCTAGAGAACAGCAGCCCAACTTCAACCAGCGCTGATACTTTGTCGCCATCATTGCAGGGCGCGTCCCTGAGCAATGGCGAAATCAAAGGTGGCAGTAAAGGGGTTAAAGTTGAGAGCGTGACAAAAGGCTCACCTGCTGCACAATCTGGCTTACAGAAAGACGATGTGATTATCGCCGTAAACCGGGTACGAGTGCAGGATATCGCGGAGCTGCGTAAAGCTATCGAAGCTAAACCTGCCGTGATTGCGCTGAATATTGTGCGCGGTGAAGAGAATATTTACCTGTTAATCCGCTAATTTGCAGAAAAATCGGACACAGCACAATGCTGTGTCCGCCAAACTCATGCTATCCTCGCGTTATCTATTCATTCATGCCTTAAACTTCATGTTTCTTAAGCTATTGCGTTCTATTATTTTGGGGCTAATTGTCGCCGGTATTTTGCTGGTCGCCATGCCTATGCTCCGTAGCCCGGGTCACTTTTTTTCCGGCAACGCCAATAGTGTCGATGAAGAGACTCCTGCCAGTTACAATCAGGCGGTGCGCAGGGCGGCTCCGGCGGTTGTTAACGTCTACAACCGTAGCCTAAGTCCCAATCAGGAAGGGTTAGCCATTCGAACATTGGGTTCTGGCGTAATCATGAGTGATAAGGGCTATATCCTGACGAACAAGCACGTTATCAATAATGCTGAACAGATCATTGTGGCATTACAAAATGGCCGCATCTCTGAAGCATTGCTGGTCGGCTCGGATAATTTGACTGATTTAGCGGTGTTGAAAATCGATGCAGTTAATCTACCAGTCATTCCCATCAATATTAATCGTACCCCCCATATTGGCGACGTTGTTCTGGCAATCGGCAACCCTTACAACCTCGGGCAAACCGTGACTCAGGGGATTATCAGTGCCACTGGGCGTATTGGTTTGAGTGATTCCGGGCGGCAAAACTTCCTCCAGACCGATGCCTCAATCAACCAAGGTAACTCTGGTGGCGCATTGGTAAACACCTTGGGTGAGCTGATGGGGATTAACACGTTATCCTTTGATAAAAGCAGCAACGGTGAAACACCGGAAGGTATTGGTTTTGCTATTCCGACCGCACTTGCCACCAAAGTGATGGAAAAGCTGATTCGTGATGGGCGAGTCATTCGTGGCTATATCGGTATTACCGGTGAGGAATATCCACCATTCAATGCTAGCGGCAATGGTGGTGATCGAATTCATGGCATTAAAGTGAATAAAATATCCCCCAACGGTCCAGCCGCGCATGCTGATTTGCAAGTGGGTGACATTATTCTCAGTGTGAATAACAAGCCTGCGACATCTGTGATAGAAACCATGGACCAAGTGGCAGAAATTCGCCCAGGAACTACGATTCCGGTGCTGTTACTGCGCAATGGTCAGCAAATCACTGCACAAATTACTATTACCGAATTAGATCAAAATGAAGTTCTTGGTCAGCAGCCCGCACAGTAACCGCGCTGTTTTGCTGAGTGATAAATTCACGGTTAAAAATACTTTCACTACCAACATAAAAAATGCCAGCTCGAACATATCGGCTGGCATTTTTTACATATTCAGCGAGTTACACACCAAAATCATGAGTAAGGGGCGGTTATTCGCCTTTTACACGCTCAATTTTAGCACCTAACGCACGCAGTTTATCTTCGATACGTTCATAACCACGATCGATGTGATAAATACGGTCAACAATAGTTACCCCGTCAGCGATACAGCCAGCTAATACCAAACTGGCAGAAGCTCGCAGATCAGTTGCCATCACCTGAGCACCAGACAACTGCTCAACACCATAGCAAATCACGGTATTGCTCTCGATTTCTGCGTGTGCGCCCATACGAATCAGCTCTGGCACATGCATAAAGCGGTTTTCAAAGATAGTTTCAGTGATAACACCGGTGCCTTCAGCCACCAAATTCAATAAGCTGAATTGCGCCTGCATATCGGTCGGGAAACCAGGGTGCGGTGCGGTGCGCAGGGTGACAGCTTTAGGACGCTGGCCATGCATATCCAGACTGATCCAATCTTCACCGATTTCTATATCCGCACCTGCTTCGCGCAGCTTAGCCAGTACAGCATCCAGCGTATCTGGGCGAGTCTGACGACACACCACTTTACCGCCAGAAATCGCCGCAGCAACCAGGAAAGTACCGGTTTCAATACGGTCAGGCAGCACACGATAGACACCACCACCTAAGCGGGCAACCCCCTCGATGGTAATACGGTCAGTCCCGGCGCCGGTGATTTTGGCACCCAGAGTGTTCAGGAAGTTAGCTGTATCGACAATTTCTGGCTCACGAGCGGCGTTTTCAATTACCGTGGTACCTTCAGCCAAAGTTGCCGCACTCATAATGGTCACTGTTGCGCCAACACTGACTTTATCCATCACGATATGCGCAGCTTTCAGACGACCATTAACGGAAGCTTTAACGTAGCCTTCTTCCAGCTTGATTTCTGCACCCAGCTGTTCCAAACCCGTGATGTGCAAATCAACCGGACGTGCGCCGATAGCACAGCCGCCCGGTAAAGAGACTTGCCCTTTACCAAAACGAGCAACCAGCGGCCCCAAAGCCCAAATAGAAGCACGCATGGTTTTCACCAAGTCATAAGGCGCACAAAATTCATGCACACCGCTGGCATCAACAAAAACAGAGCCTGAAGCATCACGCTCAATTTTAGTGCCTAATTGGCTAAGCAATTTAATCGTGGTATCAATGTCTTTTAGCTGTGGGACATTTTGCAACTCTACCGGTTCTTCGGCCAACAACGCCGCGAACAATATAGGCAATGCGGCGTTTTTCGCTCCGGAAATAGTGACTTCACCGCTCAGGCGAGTCCGCCCCTGCACACGAAACTTATCCATTGTGACCACTCTCTGTTGTCAATTCGAATTCACTGCCCGCCTTCGTAACTGCCTATCAACCCGCTAAAAACGGGCCTGAAGACAATTCTGGAGCCAACAGCATTAAAAGCCGTTTAGTTTGCGATCCCGCTGCCACTCTTGTGGCGTATAGGCCTTAATGGATAAGGCATGAATGCGGTTATCAGCGATATATTCCATCAAAGGCGCATACACAGCTTGCTGTTTTTTCACCCGGCTCATATCAGCGAATAGCTCACCCACAGCAATCACCTGAAAGTGGCTGCCGTCACCGGTAACATGCGCTTCTTGTAATGCTAATGCTTGCATCAGCACATCTTTAATTTCGTTGGTATCCATAAGATTCATTCTATTTTAAGAGGATAGTAATCAGCTTCACATATTAGTGGAATACGGCTTTCTCTGAAACTAAAGAAAAGCCCCTGTTTTGCTATTACGCACAGGGGCTTGAAAACTTTAGCTTTTTAAAAACTTAGTCTTTTGCTTTGGCAATAAACGACACAAAAGAGAGCCGGCTTAAATCCAATGGCTATATGTTGGCTGTTTTCATTGAGGCAACTGTTTCCACCGGAATGATTTGCCGAAGATTATACAGCTCTATCAAGGTTGACAGTCGATCACTGACACCGGTAATGGTGAGTGAGACTCCCTGCTTGCTGCGCAGCTCACGAAAATGAACCAGCAGTGCCAGGCCGGATGAGTCGACACGCTGTAATTGGCTGACATCAATATGTGTTTTGCCTGCCAACAAAGTTTCTCGCTGTTGCCACAGAGGCAACAGGGTTTCGCGGTCTAATTCACCTTGCAGTACCAGCGTTTCCTGCTGTGACTGCCAGCTCAGTTCACCTGATATAATATTCATCATTACTGTTTATCTAATGTGATTGGCTGTTTCGCAGCAATCAGCAGTTGCTGAGTTAAGCCATCAACCCCTTTCTGACGCAGGATAGAAGCCCACTCATTCTGCTTGGTGCTGATCATGCTGACCCCTTCGGCAATCATGTCATAGGCCTGCCATGCACCCGTTTGACTGTTCTTACGCCATTGGAAATCCAAACGTACTGGCGGGCGACCATTCGGGTCAAAGATAGTGACGCGAATAGCGACAATATTGGCATCACCCAGCGGTTGGTCTGGTGCGACGTCATAAGTTTGGCCGTGGTACAACGCCAATGCCTGACCATAGGCTTGCTCCAGATATTGGCTGAATGCATTGAAATACGCCTCGCGCTGTGCAGGCGTTGCCGCTTTGTAGTAGCTCCCCAGAACCAGCGCCCCAGCATACTTAATCTGGACAAACGGCAGCAGCTCTTCACGTACGATAGTGCGTAAATAGTCGGGATTCTGCTTAATTTTCGGCTGTTCGGTTTTCAGGCGCGTAAATGTTCTTTGCGCTGCTTCATCCATCAGACGGTATGGATTGGTTTGATCGACAGCATTTGCCAATGGTGCAACCACCAGCAACGCGACCATAAGTAAACGTTTAAACATTCGATACCCTCTTAAGGATGTTGAGTTGCAGGCAAGCTACCCGTTGCTGCCGGTGCGGGTGCCGCAACCGTTGGTGCTGCAGGTTCACTCGCAGGTGCATCAGAATTACCATTACCGTCGCTTTTGTACAAGAACTGGCCGATAAGGTCTTCCAGAACCAATGCAGATTTGGTGTCTTGAATCACGCCACCATCTTTTAAAATACTGGTGCCCATATCTGGATCTTCAAAACCGACATTCAACGCCAGGAACTGCTCACCCAATAAGCCGGAAGTGCGCACCGCTAATGAACTGGTGTCCGGAATATGGTTATAACGTTGCTGAATATCTATTGCCACTCGTGGGCTGTAATTTTGGGTGTCCAAGGTTATTTCTGCCACCCGGCCCACCACAACACCACCAATTTTCACCGGAGAATTGGTTTTCAAGCCACCAATATTGTCAAAGTTTGCATAAATCCGGTAAGTCGGCTGGTTGCCCACTGATTTAATATCCGCAACTTTCAAGCAGAGGAATACCACTGCCAGAATAGCGATCAGTATAAACGCGCCTACCCAGACTTCACTTTTCTTCGTTTGCATCGACTCAGTTCCCAAACATCAGTGCTGTCAGCACAAAATCTAATCCCAATACCGCCAGTGACGAATGCACGACAGTACGGGTCGTTGCCCGGCTAATCCCTTCAGATGTTGGGATCGCATCATAACCATTGAACAGCGCAATCCAGGTCACGGTAATAGCAAATACCAAGCTCTTAATTAGGCAGTTCAGTAAATCTGTGCGCCACTCTACGGCACTTTGCATGGCTGACCAGAAGAAGCCGCCATCAATTCCTTTCCAATCAACACCCACCACAGAACCGCCCCAGATACCCACGGCGACAAAAATAGCGGTCAATAATGGCATGCTGATAAGACCGGCCCAGAACCGAGGCGCAACCACACGCCGCAGAGGATCTATAGCCATCATCTCCAGACTGGAAATCTGCTCAGTGGCTTTCATCAGCCCAATCTCTGCCGTCAGGGCTGAACCGGCACGCCCCGCAAATAACAGCGCCGTGACAACCGGCCCGAGCTCACGCAGCAGTGATAGAGAAACCATCATGCCAAGGCTGGCTTCTGCACTGTAGGTCGTTAGAATCAAAAAGCCCTGTAATCCCAGAACCATGCCGATAAACAGACCAGAGACCACGATAATCAATAGGGATTGCACCCCAACGCTATACAGCTGCTTGAGCAGTAATGGCCATTGTTTTCGTGGTTCAGGCCGCCCGACCAGCGCATTAAACAGCATTAAACCTGCGCGACCAAAGGATGCGCAGACATTAATGCCCTTGCGCCCTAAAGACGCTAACGCCTGTACTAACATGAAGACTCCATCACTTTGCGTCTAACAATTCAGTTTTATAATCCCCGGCCGGGAAACGGAAAGGCACCGGCCCGTCGGCAATACCATCGAGGAACTGACGTACCCGCATATCATCGTTGGCTTGCAACTGCTCAGGTGTTCCTTCAGCAATAACATGTTGGTCGGCAACAATATAAGCATAATCAGCAATACTGAGTACTTCAGGCACATCATGGGATACCACCACACAGGTGACACCCAGTGCATGATTCAGCTCATCAATCAGTTTGACCAAGACCCCCATGGTGATAGGGTCCTGACCGACAAACGGCTCGTCAAACATAATCAATTCAGGATCAAGAGCAATTGCCCGCGCCAATGCCGCACGACGAGCCATACCGCCGGAAAGTTCGGCTGGCATCAAGTTGGCCGCACCACGTAGCCCAACGGCTTCTAACTTCATCATCACCGTGCTGTGCAGCAACTCCTCCGGTAAGCGACTATGCTCACGTAATGGAAAAGCCACGTTCTCAAACACAGTTAAATCGGTAAATAACGCGCCAGATTGAAACAGCATGCTCATTTTCTTGCGCACATCATACAAACGCTGGCGCGAAAGCGTTGGAATATTATCACCATCGAACCAGATTTCACCGGCATCGGGTGTCAGTTGCCCGCCAATCAGGCGCAACAATGTGGTTTTACCAATCCCCGATGGCCCCATAATCGCGGTAACTTTGCCACGCGGGACTGTCATGTTGATATCGGCGAATATCGGACGCTCACCACGGGTAAAACTCATCCCACGGATCTCTATTAAATTCGGCGCCAGTTGGTTCATTATCATTCGTCCCTTAGGCCTTTTTTTACTCATATAACCGCCAATGCTACAGCAAATAGCGGTAACGAGCGCAATTGGGAAGTATTTTGGCAACTTATTAACGCTTTTTCGTAGCCAAAGTTGCCATAAGTTTTACTTTTCTGGCACTCACAGTCAAAATTAGGGTGTAACTAAAAAAGAGCGTAAAGCGTTTTCAGTGATGTTGACCAACGGATCGGGATTATACCTAATAAAGGACTCTGCATGTTTCTTGCGATAACACTATTAATCATTGGCTTGGTTTTATTGGTGTACGGTGCCGATCGATTAGTTTACGGCGCGGCCGTGTTATCCCGTTCTTTCGGTATTCCACCACTTATTATTGGGATGACCATCGTCGGTATTGGCACATCGTTGCCGGAACTGATTGTTTCAGTCACTGCGGCGTTGAATAACCAAACCGATATGGCGGTTGGCAATGTGCTGGGCTCCAATATTACCAATCTGTTATTGATTGTTGGTGGTGCGGCCCTGATACGGCCACTCACCGTGCGTTCTGAGATTTTACGCCGCGAATTACCCCTAATGTTGGTCGTGACGGTACTGTGCGGTTTTCTGCTGGCAGATAATCATCTCAGCCGTGGGGATGGCGTTATTTTGCTCCTGGCGGCGGCAGCTTTTATTATCCTGATGCTAAAAATTGCCCGACTAGCCCATGCCGAGGGAAATGACATTCTGACCCGCGAACAGCTGGCTGAATTACCGCAGGACAGCAATAATACCGTCGCGTTACTGTGGCTGGTGCTGGCATTTATTATTTTGCCTCTATCAGCCAAAATGATTATCGACAATGCCACGGTTATTGCCCGAGTCGCTGGCGTCAGTGAATTGGTTATCGGGCTGACAGTAATCGCCATTGGTACCAGTTTGCCAGAGCTGGCCACTTTCATTGCCGGTGCGCTGAAAGGGGAAGATGATATGGCGGTCGGCAATATCATCGGTTCGAATATTTTTAATATTGTTATTGTGTTAGGCGTTCCCGCACTGCTATCCCCTGGGGATATCAATCCTGAAGCTTTCCAACGTGACTATTGGGTCATGCTGGGTGTCAGTGTGGTATTCACTGTTCTTTGTCTGGGGCGTAAACATAGAATCGGTCATGTGGCGGGCGCTCTGTTATTATGTGGCTTTATCGCGTATCTCGCGGTGCTATTTTGGGCGCCTTTAAGCGCAGCGTAACCCATGTTGTTTACCAACATTGAGCGGGAACCAAGTATGTCCTCTTTTAATTTACAGCCGGGCGTTAATTCACAGTCAGATGTAGATTCACAGCCAAAAATGAATTTTCAGCAGGCGGGTAAACAAGTATTACAGATTGAGCGCGAAGGGTTGGCACAACTCGATCAATACATTAATGACGATTTCGCCAAAGCTTGTGAGGCAATATTTAACTGTCACGGCAAAGTTGTGGTGATGGGGATGGGTAAATCAGGCCATATTGGCTGCAAAATTGCCGCGACCTTTGCCAGCACGGGCACGCCGTCATTCTTTGTCCACCCCGGCGAAGCCAGTCATGGTGACCTCGGCATGATTACCTCGCAAGATATTGTGTTAGCCATCTCCAACTCGGGGGAATCTAACGAAATTCTTGCGCTGATCCCGGTACTGAAGCGCCAGAAAATCCAGTTGATCTGCATGAGTAACAACCCAGACAGCACTATGGGTAAAGCGGCCGACATTCATTTATGTATTAAAATACCGCAAGAAGCATGCCCACTGGGCTTGGCACCAACCACCAGCACCACCGCCACACTGGTGATGGGCGATGCTCTTGCCGTGGCACTGTTACAAGCGCGGGGCTTCACTCAAGAAGATTTTGCGCTCTCCCACCCCGGCGGCGCACTGGGGCGCAAGTTATTGCTACGAATCAGCGATATTATGCACACTGGCGCTGATATCCCACATGTCAGTCCCGATGCCTCGTTACGAGATGCATTACTGGAGATTACTCGGAAAAATCTGGGTTTAACCGTAATCTGTGACGACTTGATGATGATTAAAGGTATCTTTACCGACGGTGATTTACGCCGGGTATTTGATATGGGTGTGGACTTGAATAATGCGAAAATTGCCGATGTGATGACCAGTGGCGGTATTCGGGTTCGTCCAACCATGTTGGCGGTCGATGCACTTAATCTGATGGAGTCACGTCATATTACCGCGGTGTTAGTCGCCGATGGTGATCAATTACTGGGCGTGGTGCATATGCACGACATGCTGAGAGCTGGCGTGGTTTAATTAAGGGTAAATTATGAGCAGTACCGTTTATCTGGACACCTGTTATGGACCCGTGGCTAACAGCGTCATGCAGCGCGCGACAAACATTCGCCTACTGATTTGTGATGTTGATGGTGTGATGTCTGATGGTCTGATTTACATGGGTAATCAGGGCGAAGAGCTGAAAGCATTCAACGTGCGCGATGGCTATGGCATCCGCTGCCTGATAACCTCAGGTATTGAAGTGGCCATTATTACCGGTCGCCGTGCCAAATTAGTGGAAGACCGCGCCAACACCTTAGGCATTACCCACCTTTATCAAGGGCAATCTGATAAGCTGGTCGCCTATAACGAGTTATTGACAGCATTAAAATGCCAGCCTGAGCAAGTGGCTTATATTGGCGATGACCTGATTGATTGGCCCGTCATGGCGCAAGTGGGGTTATCTGTTGCAGTAGCTGATGCCCATCCATTGCTCATTCCCAAGGCGCATTATGTTACGCATATCAATGGCGGACGCGGTGCAGTACGCGAGATATGTGATTTGATATTATTGGCCCAAGGTAAACTCGAAGGTGCCAAAGGATTGTCGATATGAGTAAAACAAGACTATGGATAACGATATCCTTAGCACTGATTGCATTAGCATTGATTGGCTGGAATATGTCGGGCTTTAATCAGCAAGCCACTCAACCGGTGGTTGATGATACTGAGCCCTCTTCACAAAGCCAGCATACTGTGACCGTGGTCTTTAATCCGGTCGGGCAACTCAGTTATAAATTGGTGGCAGAAGAGGTTCAGAACTTCGCGGCACAGGAACTGACATGGTTTACCCGACCGGTCATGACCATGTTTGATGAGAATGCTGTCGCCACTTGGACAGTACGAGCTGATCGCGCCAAGCTGACCAATGATAAAATGCTTTATTTGTATGGTCACGTTGAGGTTGATAGCCTGACCCCAGATGCCCAGTTACAAAAAATTAGAACCGATAACGCCCAGGTTAATTTGATCACTCAGGATGTATCCTCAGACGATGAAGTTACCCTCTTTGGTGTTGGATTTACATCTAACGGCATGAAAATGCGTGGGAACTTGCGGGATAAGACCGCCGAGCTGATTGAAAAGGTTAAAACCTCTTATGAAATCCAAAAATAAAATTCGTCATTTTTTGCTTGCCAGCTCACTTTTGGCCGCAAGCTTGCCTGCATTGGCTTTAACCGGCGATTCGGACCAACCCGTTCTAGTCGATTCGGTCAAACAAGCGTTAGATATGGCGGCGAATACCGTCACATTTACTGATAATGTGGTTATCAAGCAAGGCACCATTGAGATTAAGGCTGATAAAGTTGTCGTGACTCGTCCGGGCGGTGATCAAAACAAAATGGTCATCGAAGGTTTTGGTAATCCGGTGACTTTTTATCAGATGCAAGACAGTGGCAAACCGGTCAAAGGCCACGGGCAGAAACTGCGTTACGAAGTCGCTAATGACTTAGTCATATTGACCGGTGACGCCTATCTGGAGCAGCTTGATAGCAATATCAAAGGTGATCGCATCACTTATCTGGTGAAAAAACAGCAGATGGAAGCCTTTAGTAACAAAGGCAATCGCGTCACTACCGTGCTATTACCGTCCCAATTACAAGACAAAGGGCCAGCAGCTTCAGGCCAAAAGAAGAGTAAGTAATCATTTATGGCAACATTAATCGCAGAAAAACTGGCTAAGGCGTACAAAGGCCGTAAAGTGGTCGAAGACGTTAGCCTGACAGTAAAGTCCGGTGAGATTGTCGGCCTGCTTGGGCCGAATGGTGCGGGTAAAACCACCACTTTTTACATGGTCGTCGGCATTGTCCAGCGTGACGCCGGGCGTATTGTGATTGATGACGAAGATATCAGCCTCTTGCCGCTACATGAACGCGCCCTGCGTGGGATTGGCTATTTGCCGCAAGAAGCCTCCATCTTCCGCCGCCTGAGTGTATTTAACAATCTGATGGCGGTGCTGGAAATCCGTAAAGACCTCTCATCTGAACAACGTCAAGAACGTGCTGATGAGTTGATGGAAGAGTTCCATATTACTCATTTACGTGACAGTCTAGGTCAATCGCTTTCTGGTGGTGAACGCCGCCGTGTTGAAATTGCCCGCGCACTGGCAGCAAATCCTAAATTTATTCTGCTGGATGAGCCTTTTGCCGGGGTCGACCCAATTTCTGTTATTGATATCAAAAAAATTATTGAGCATCTGCGTGACAGCGGCCTTGGAGTTCTGATTACCGACCACAACGTACGTGAAACATTGGACGTTTGTGAGCGGGCTTATATTGTAAGCCAAGGGCATTTAATTGCTCACGGCACACCACAGGAAATTTTGGCTGACGAACAAGTTAAACGTGTCTATCTGGGTGAAGAATTCCGCCTCTAATCTTCACTCGAAAGCCGTTTCGTCATCCATTAAGGAAAATTGATACCGTATTATGAAGCAAGGTTTGCAACTCAAGTTTAGCCAACAACTGGCCATGACTCCGCAGCTTCAACAGGCTATTCGCCTGTTGCAACTTTCTACGCTTGAGCTCCAGCAGGAGATTCAGTTAGCGCTGGAGAGTAACCCCCTGCTTGAGCAAACCGATCTTCATGAAGAGATTGATGCCAAAGAAACCGTAGACAGTGAATCGCTCGACACTCGCGAAGCGCTAGAACAAAAAGATATGCCGGAAGAGTTACCGCTGGATGCCACCTGGGATGAGATTTACACCGCAGGCACCCCATCGGGCATGGGCAATGATTACAGTGATGATGAACTACCGGTTTATCAGGGTGAAACCACTCAAACACTGCAAGATTATCTGATGTGGCAAGTTGATTTGACACCCTTCTCAGAAACCGATGCCGCGATCGCCACCTCTATCGTCGATGCCGTTGATGAAACCGGTTATCTTACCGTTCCTCTGGAAGACATTCTGGAAAGTATGGGGGATGAAAACGTCGGGTTGGATGAAGTTGAGGCCGTGCTTAAACGGATACAACACTTTGATCCTATTGGCGTTGCGGCTCGCAATCTGCGCGAATGCTTATTGGTGCAGTTATCGCAATATGCGAAAGACACCCCCTATCTTGCCGAAGCGCGCTTGGTTATTAGCGATTATCTGGACTTGCTGGGTAACCACGATTTCCGCACGATGATCCGCTTAAGTCGGCTAAAAGAAGATACACTTAAAGAAGCCATCGCCCTGATTCAGTCGCTGGATCCGCGCCCAGGCCAATCTATCAATACTGGGGAGTCGGAGTACGTCATTCCAGATGTTCTGGTACGTAAAGACAAAGGGCACTGGACGGTCGAGCTGAATGCCGATAGCATTCCACGCCTGAAAATTAACCAGCAATATGCAGCGATGGGTAACAATACCCGCAATGATAGCGACGGGCAGTTTATCCGCAGCAATCTGCAAGAAGCAAAATGGTTGATAAAAAGTCTTGAAAGCCGCAATGAAACGTTGCTGAAAGTGGCGCGTTGCATTGTTGAACAGCAAGTGGCGTTCTTTGAGAATGGGCCTGAATTTATGAAACCCATGGTACTGGCTGACATTGCTCAGGCCGTGGATATGCATGAATCGACAATATCCCGCGTGACCACGCAGAAGTTCCTGCATAGTCCTCGGGGTATTTTCGAGCTGAAATATTTCTTCTCCAGCCACGTCAATACAGATAGCGGAGGTGAAGCTTCTTCTACCGCGATTCGTGCGCTGGTGAAAAAATTGGTTGCGGCAGAAAACCCTGCCAAACCACTGAGTGACAGCAAGCTGACCACACTATTATGTGAACAAGGCATTATGGTGGCGCGCCGAACTGTCGCGAAGTACCGAGAGTCGTTATCCATCCCGCCGTCAAATCAACGTAAACAGTTGGTTTGACCTGAACTGAGAAGGAAGACACTATGCAGCTCAATATTACCGGACATCATGTCGAAATAACCGAAGCATTACGCGAGTTTGTTACCACTAAATTTGCCAAACTTGAGCAATATTTTGATCGAATTAACCAGGTGTATGTGGTTTTAAGTGTCGAAAAAGTAAAACAAATTGCAGAAGCCACGGTACATGTGAATGGGGGCGAGTTGCATGCAAGCTCAGAGCAGGAGGATATGTACGCCGCAATTGATATTCTGGTTGATAAACTGGCCCGCCAGTTGAACAAGCATAAAGATAAATTGAAGCAACATTAACCGATAAAGGTTCTACACTCGCTACATAATCTGTTCCAGCGGTGGAGAGAAAATTTCCCCGCTGGTATCAGGTCTAAAACAGCGCTTAAGTGAAAGATGAGATGATCAACGATCCAGCATTGCAATTAAGCTCGGTATTAAATATCGAGTGCACCAAAAGCTCCGTACATTGCTCAAGTAAAAAACGGGCTTTGGAAATTATCAGCGAGTTAGCTGCCAAACAGCTTAACCTGCCGTCACAGATCGTTTTCGATGCTGTATTAACCCGCGAACGTATGGGCAGCACTGGCATTGGTAGTGGTATCGCGATACCTCATGGCAAGTTGGAAGAAGACACCCTGCGTGCCGTGGGTGTATTTATCCGTTTGGAACAACCCATCGCTTTCGATGCGATTGATAACCAACCGGTTGACCTATTATTTGCCTTGTTGGTTCCAGCAGATCAATGTAAAACTCACTTACACACTTTGTCTTTAGTAGCCAAGCGATTAGCTGATAAAACAGTGTGTCGTCGTCTACGGGCAGCACAAAGTGATGAAGAGCTTTATCAGATAATTACTGAATTACCGCCAGAGACGGCGTAATCGTGCGAAACACCCTGCACTTCAAGAACGCAGGATATTGCCCAAAGTAATTAGAGTCGCAGGTAGGCAGCAAGCAAATGAGTCCCGATGAGCTTACTCAAGTAAGTGATTCGGGTGAAAGAGCGTAGCTAACACCCCTGCACTTCAAGTACGCAGGATATTACCCAAAGTAATTGGAGTCGCAGGTAGGCAGCAAGCAAATGAGTCCCGATGAGCTTACTCAAGTAAGTGATTCGGGTGAAAGAGCGTAGCTAACACCCCTGCACTTCAAGTACGCAGGATATTGCCCAAAGTAATTGGAGTCGCGGGTAGGCAGCAAGCAAATGAGTCCCGATGAGCTTACTCAAGTAAGTGATTCGGGTGAAAGAGCGTAGCTAACACCCCTGCACTTCAAGTACGCAGGATATTGCCCAAAGTAATTGGAGTCGCGGGTAGGCAGCAAGCAAATGAGTCCCGATGAGCTTACTCAAGTAAGTGATTCGGGTGAAAGAGCGTAGCTAACACCCCTGCGGCTTCAAGTACGCAGGGCACATAAGATACCAAGGGGAGTCACTAACATGGTGCTGATGATTGTCAGCGGCCGTTCCGGTTCAGGGAAGTCTGTTGCTTTGCGCGCATTGGAAGATATGGGCTTTTATTGTGTCGATAACTTGCCTGTGGTTCTGCTGCCGCAATTGGCGAGTACACTTGCCGAGAGGAATATCTCCGCCGCAGTGAGCATTGACGTGCGCAATATGCCTGAATCTCCTGAGGTATTTGAACATGCCATGACTCAACTGCCTGAGAGCTTCTCACCGCAGCTGCTGTTTTTGGATGCTGATCGCAATACCCTGATTCGTCGCTACAGTGATACCCGTCGTCTGCACCCGCTGTCGACCAAAAACCTATCATTAGAAAGTGCTATTGATGAAGAGAGCGCCTTGCTAGAGCCGTTGCGCTCACGGGCTGATTTGATCATTGATACCTCGGAAATGTCAGTCCATGAGTTGGCAGAAATGCTGCGTACCCGCCTGTTGGGCAAACGCGAGCGTGAGCTGACAATGGTGTTTGAATCCTTTGGCTTTAAACATGGCATTCCTATTGATGCGGATTATGTCTTTGACGTGCGCTTCTTGCCAAACCCACATTGGGACCCGAAATTACGCCCAATGACAGGCTTGGATAAGCCGGTTATCTCCTTCCTTGATCGCCATACTGAAGTGCATAACTTTGTTTATCAGACTCGCAGCTATCTGGAACTGTGGCTGCCGATGCTGGAAACCAACAACCGCAGTTATCTGACGGTGGCTATTGGTTGTACCGGTGGTAAACACCGCTCAGTCTATGTTGCTGAACAATTGGCCGATTATTTCCGCGCCCGCGGCAAGAATGTCCAATCACGTCATCGTACTCTGGAAAAGCGTAAATAATGACCGTCAAACAGACCGTTGAGATCAAAAACAAGTTGGGGATGCACGCCAGACCCGCTATGAAATTGTTCGAGCTGGTGCAGAGTTTTGATGCTGAAGTGATGTTACGCAATGACAGTGGTACCGAAGCCGAAGCCAGCAGTGTGATTGCACTGCTGATGCTCGACTCCGCCAAAGGTCGCCAGATTGAGGTGGAGGCCACTGGGCCTGATGAGATTCAAGCACTGACTGCAGTTATTGAGTTGTTTAATTCAGGGTTTGATGAGGATTAAGGTTCTCCATTCACATAATCTATGATGGGCGAAGTTAGTTCAGATTTCAGCTGCTATTAGACTAGCCACCGGTTAAATATCAACCGCAACCTGATCCAATATCCGGTCTCCAACCCTCTCCCCACCCTAATAAAATATATTTAAAATCAAAACAGATTAAGTAATCGTTTACTCATCATAAAAAATGCGGCTTTCCCCTCTTGCGGAGAAATCACACGCGAGTATAATTCGCCACAATTTGCCGGGAGATATGATGAAAAGCCAAGCGCGTTTTGTTGAAAATGACCCTATCTATGGTCGACAAAATTGCCTGCCAGCAGGCAGCCAGCTGCCGTTCTTTCTCCCGTTGCTAAACCGATCCTGTAAGGCCCCTCATTGAGGGGCTTTTTTTTGTCTGCTGATTGGCACCCAATTCAACACCATGACAACTGATTAAAAATTAAGGTAGCCCGATACCACGGGTAACCACAGAGGAGAGCGAAAATGGCCAACCCGTTGTATCACAAGCACATCATCTCAATTAACGACTTATGTCGCGAGGAACTGGAACTGGTACTGCGCACTGCCGCCAGCCTAAAAAGCCATCCGCAGCCTGAGTTGTTGAAACATAAAGTGATCGCCAGTTGCTTTTTCGAAGCCTCAACCCGCACCCGTTTGTCATTTGAAACTTCCATTCACCGCTTGGGCGCCTCGGTCGTGGGTTTTTCGGACAGCAGCAATACCTCGCTTGGGAAAAAAGGCGAAACACTGGCAGATACCATGTCAGTGATCAGCACCTATGTTGATGCCATCGTCATGCGCCACCCACAAGAAGGCGCTTCTCGTCTGGCCGCCCAGTTCTCCGGTAATGTCCCAGTCGTGAATGCCGGTGATGGTGCCAACCAACATCCGACCCAAACTCTGCTCGATTTATTCACCATTCAGGAAACCCAAGGGCGACTGGATAACATCAATATCGCCATGGTCGGTGACCTAAAATATGGCCGCACGGTGCACTCATTGACGCAAGCGCTGGCAAAATTCAACGGCAACCGCTTCTTCTTTATCGCCCCAGATGCCTTGGCAATGCCTGCTTATATCCTACAAATGCTGGAAGAAAAAGGCATCGAATACAGCCTGCACGAAAGCATTGAAGAAGTGGTGCCAGAATTAGACATTCTCTACATGACCCGCGTACAGAAAGAGCGCCTTGACCCATCAGAGTACGCCAACGTCAAAGCGCAGTTTGTCCTACGCGCCGCAGACTTGAATGGCGCACGGGATAATCTCAAAGTGCTGCACCCACTGCCACGTATTGATGAAATCACCACTGATGTCGACAAAACCCCTTATGCCTACTATTTCCAACAGGCTGGTAATGGGATTTTTGCTCGTCAGGCACTGCTGGCACTGGTATTAAACCAAGAATTGGCTCTTTAAGGGGGGATTGAATATGACTCAGGATTATAAACTACAGGTTGAAGCGATTAAATGCGGCACCGTGATTGACCATATTCCGGCACAAATCGGGTTCAAATTGTTGTCGCTGTTCAAATTGACCGCGACTGACCAGCGCATTACTATCGGGCTGAATCTGCCGTCAAAACGCTCAGGTCGTAAGGATCTGATTAAAATAGAAAATACCTTCCTGACCGAACAACAAGCCAACCAATTGGCCATGTATGCACCGGATGCAACCGTTAACCGCATCGACAACTACGAAGTGGTAAAGAAGCTAACACTTAGCCTGCCAGAGCATATTGACGCGGTACTCACCTGCCCTAACAGCAACTGTATTAGCCACAATGAGCCGGTGGATTCCAGCTTCAAAGTGACCGCTAAGCAGGGTGATATCTACCTTAAATGTAAATATTGCGAGAAAGAGTTCGACCATCAGGTCGTGCTACAAGCCGATTAACGTTACCAGTGGATTAATCCGCAACTCAGATGAATACTGCTGCCCGTAAATATTTACAGTTACGGGCTATAAGCAAACTTAGTCTGAGTGGGTTGCCGTAATCCCCCTCATCTTTATAATGGTGGAGATAATTCTTACCCCCTACCATTACCCGTAAATCAGGAGTCTACATGTCACGCATTATCAGCACTGAGCTCGCCCCTGCCGCTATTGGCCCTTATGTTCAAGGTGTCGATCTGGGCAGCATGATCATCACTTCCGGTCAGATCCCGGTTGATCCAAAAACCGGTCTGGTTGCAGATGACGTTTCAGCTCAGGCGCGTCAGTCACTGGAAAACGTGAAAGCGATCGTCGAAGCGGCAGGCCTGAAAGTTGCCGACATCGTGAAAACCACGGTATTCGTTAAAGATCTGAATGATTTCAGTACAGTTAATGCCACTTACGAAGCTTTCTTCACTGAACACAATGCGCCATTCCCTGCGCGCTCATGTGTTGAAGTTGCTCGTCTGCCAAAAGATGTCAAAATCGAGATAGAAGCTATCGCAGTGCGTCGTTAATTCTGATGTTACAAGGCTGGTAATCTGATTATCAGCCATTAGCTAATATTTCCGCTCTACCTTTCTCAATGCGCTATTGCAGATCATAATGATCAGTATGTGGCAATTTCCTGCTCAGTAATAAAGCACCCTGCTCACTACTTGCACCCTAATAGTGCTGAAATCGCTCTAATTCCTCTTATTTTGCCTGTTTTACGAGCTGGCACAGTTTATGCGTGATCCCGAATACAGCCTGTTCTGTTAGCGAGGTGAGAATGCTGAACATCGACCTTTCCGTATCCAGATTTTTCGATGAAATGTTACTGGCTGAGGGGAAACACCGAGGCCATTACGATGCTTACTGGCAATGGTTACAACAGGCCGATCAGCTCACCATTGCGCGCAAACGCGAAGAAGCTGCGCTGCTGTTTCACCGGGTGGGCATTACCTTTAACGTGTATGGTGACGATGACGGCGCAGAGCGGCTCATCCCGTTCGACAGTGTGCCGCGCATTATTCCCGCCAGCGAATGGCAAATGCTTGACCGTGGCATTCGCCAACGTGTTCAGGCGCTCAATGCTTTTCTACATGATATTTACCACGAACAGCATATTCTCAAAGCGGGCATTATTCCGGCTGAACAAGTGTTGGCTAATGACCAATATCAGCCCTGCATGCAGGGAGTAAATCTGCACCGCGACATCTATGCACATATTATTGGCGTGGATATGGTGCGTAATAGTGATGGCCTCTATTACGTGTTGGAGGATAACCTGCGCACCCCATCCGGCGTCTCATATATGCTGGAAAACCGCAAAATGATGATGCGGCTCTACCCGGAACTGTTCGCCGAACAGCGCATCGCTCCAGTCGAGCGCTACCCTTCTCATCTGTTGCAAACCCTGCGTGAAAGCACGCCAGTAAACTCACCTACCGTGGTGGTATTGACTCCCGGGCGCTTTAACAGCGCTTACTTTGAACACAGTTTTCTGGCGCAACAGATGGGCGTCGAACTGGTCGAAAGTGCCGATCTGTTCGTCAAAGAAGGGGCGGTGTTTATGCGTACCACCGCTGGCCCTTGTAAGATTGATGTTATCTATCGGCGAGTCGACGATGCCTTCCTTGATCCACTGGCCTTCCGCCCTGATTCGATGCTAGGGGTTCCCGGATTGTTATCGGTCTATCGGGCCGGTGGAGTGGTATTAGCCAATGCTATTGGTACCGGTGTTGCAGATGATAAATCTATCTATCCTTATGTACCGGAGATGATTCGTTTTTATCTTGCCGAAGAACCTATTCTGGCAAATGTTCCCACTTGGCAATGCCGTCAACCCGCTGATCTTTCCTATGTATTAGCCAATCTTGAAAAAATGGTCGTCAAAGAAGTCCATGGTGCTGGCGGCTATGGCATGTTGATTGGCCCGGCGGCGACACAAGCTGAAATTGCCCAATTCCGCCAATTGTTACTGGCTCGGCCACAAAACTACATTGCACAAGAGACTCTCGCGCTCTCGACCTGCCCCACCTTTGTTCACAGCGGGCTGGCTCCGCGCCACATTGATTTACGTCCTTTTGCTCTGTCTGGTGCAGAAATTCGCTTGGTTCCCGGCGGACTGACTCGCGTGGCACTAGCCGAAGGTTCGCTGGTGGTTAACTCCTCACAAGGCGGCGGAACCAAGGATACCTGGGTATTGGAGGATGATGCATGCTAAGCCGAACAGCCAGTGAGCTTTATTGGATGGCCCGTTATCTCGAGCGGGCAGAGAACATTACCCGGGTACTGGATGTCACCAACCGCCTGTCAATGATGCCCACCAGCAATCGCGTGAATTTTGATTTACTGGTGCCGCTTAGCTTGAGCAATACTCAGGCGCTGTTTGCCGAGCATTATCCGCAGGTCTCCATGACCCACCTGCTGAACTTTTTCGTGCTCGATAGCAACAATCCCAGCAGTATTTTCAGTTGCTTACAGATGGCGTGGAATAACGCTCATGCGGTGCGGGGCAGTTTGTCGTCAGAGGTGTGGGAAAGCATTAACGCCACGTGGATTGAGATGAAACAGTTGCGCCGTCAAGGAATCAGCGCCGCCGGAATTGATGCCTTTTTTGACTGGGTTAAGGAGCGCTCACATCTGTTTCGTGGTGCGGTGTATGGCACCTTACTGCGCAGTGATGCGCTCTATTTTATTCGCCTGGGCACCTTGATTGAGCGAGCTGACAGTACCGCCCGTCTGTTGGATGTGAAAAATCAGTTGCTGGATAGTGACGATGATCCGGTACGCGAATATTACCGGATGGACACCTTGTTGCGGGCCGTCAGTGCCCGTGAGGCTTATCACAGTTTGTATAAGCAACAACTGAGCCGGGAAGCCATTGCTGAGCTACTGATTTTACGCAATGAAATCCCACGATCTCTGCTGGCCTGCATCAATGATATGGAGCAGCAATTGGCATTGATTGGTGGCAATCGTAGCAATCAGCCTCGGCGCTTAGTCAGTATTTTGCTGGCCGAGTTACGTTTTAGCAGCATCACCGATGTCATGGCCGATGGCCTGCACGTCTATCTGATGGATTTTTTAGGCAAGATAAATGCTATCGCTGACAGCATTCGTCAAACCTATTTGGAGGTCCAATGAGACTGAATGTCGATCACAGTACCCATTACACTTATGCCCAGTTGGTGCAGCACAGCACTCAGTATTTGCGTCTGACCCCGCAGGATTCCGCTCATCAGCGCATTTTGTCTTGGCAATTAACCTTGCCGGAAGACGCAATTTGCACCACGGACGCTTTCGGCAATGTACTGCATGTGCTGACATTGGATAAGCCGCATCAGGCCATAACCATTCAAGCTCAGGGCGTGGTAGACATTGAAGACAATGTTGAGGATGACAGCGGCGACCATCTCTCCCCACTGGTCTTTTTGCGCCATAGCCCACTGACTCAACCCGATTCGGCCATCCGCCAATTTGCCGCGGGCTATTGTCAGGGTGTCACCAGCGCAGAGGCCCAGTTAGATTGTCTGACCCAAATGATGGGGGAGTTACTGGCTAAAATGCCCTATAGCCCAGGCACGACAACAGTGCAAGACAGCGCAGCTCAGGCTTTTGCTGCTGAACAAGGGGTCTGTCAGGACCATACCCACGTCTTTCTTGCCTGTTGCCGAAGTTTAAATATTCCGGCGCGCTATGTTAGCGGCTATCTTTATACAGAATCCTCTAGTCATGTGGCGACCCATGCTTGGGCGGAAGTGTGGCTGAATGGGCATTGGCAGAGTTTTGATGTCACCAATAATACCTGTAAACCGAATCAGCATCTGAAACTGGCGGTGGGTATCGATTATCTGGATGCCTGTCCGGTGCGCGGTATTCGCCGTGGCGGTGGTTATGAAGATATGCAAACCATTGCTGCTGTGCATATGTTATCCAATCCGCGACAAGATATGTCGCAATAAACGTGCTACTGACGACGAACAACCTAATAGATAAGGGTATGTATTATGACCTACTGTGTGGCCATGCGGCTGTCGTCCGGGCTAGTGTTTGCTTCAGATTCCCGCACCAATGCCGGAGTGGATCATATTTCCACCTTCCGAAAATTGCATCTCTTTCAGCAAGATGGCGAACGAACGCTGGTGGTGCAAAGTGCGGGTAATCTGGCTACCACGCAGAGTATTGTCAGTTTGCTGCAACGCCGCTGTCTGGACTCGGAACAAACCAACCTGATGAACGTGCATTCAATGTACGAAGCCGCCACATTACTGGGCGAAACAGTGAGGGAGGTGATTAACCGGGACAGTGGCGCACAACAAAACAGCGGCGGGACAGATTTCAACTGTAACTTACTGTTAGGTGGGCAAATTAAAGGCGAAGGACTGCGGCTATTTCATATTTATCCGCAAGGTAATTTTATTGAGGCCACGCAGGATACGCCCTATTTTCAGATTGGCGAAAGTAAGTACGGCAAGCCGATTATTGATCGCGTGTTGGGCTATGATACCCCTCTGGAGCAAGCAATGCAGTGCGCGTTGATCTCGATGGATTCAACCTTGCGCAGTAATTTGTCGGTGGGGTTGCCACTGGATGTGATGATCTACCCACTCGACAGTTTTAGCACCGAACAACAGTATCGGATCACCGAAGATCACCCCTATTTTATGATGATCCGCAAAGGTTGGGGTGAAGGTCTGGTTAGTATTTTTTCTCAATTACCGCCACTAAAACTAGGGGCGTGATTTGGGGGGCTCACACTTTCTCGTGCTGTAATTACTTGAAAGCCCACAAAATTCCACAATATTCATTAAGTTACTGAATTATGAACGCGCAATAATCGCCAACGAGACACCACAAGCTGCGGCATAGCGCCTTAAGGTTTGCCATGAAGCTTTGGTGATATTGTTCTCAAGGCGATTTATCGCCGGAGGTTTAACCCCCATACGTTGAGCAACATCCGCTTTCGTGAGGCCCGCCTTGGTACGCCATTCAGTTAACTGCTCAAGCAGCGCATATTCATCAGCCGCTTCTTCATAGGCGGCAATGGCCTCTGACGTATTTAACAGACGTTTTTTGACCTCAGTGTGGCTCACTGCAGTGACTTTAGGCATCAGTTAAATCCTCCAATCGTTGTAAGGCCAGCATAATCTCTTTTGGGGGTGTTTTTTCTGACTTTTTGATAAAACACCGCAAGATAAAAATTTGCTTCCCTTGCTGAAAAACAAACAACGTCCGTGCTATATCAGTTCCAGACGCCCGCAATTCAAATAATCCATTTCTGATTGGGCGAGTCAGCGGAAAGCGCAAATCATTCCCCCGACACTCCAACTGTTCCAATAGCCTGGCCATTTTACCTCGTAGAATATCCGGTAAATCCGCCACTTCCTGTACAGCTTCTGGATGATATAAAAGTTCGAACATTGCATGCTCCTTATGCTGTTCGAATTATCGCATAAGTTAACTTAACGCAAAAGATAATATTAACTTTTGCGTTAACACAGGCACTGAGCTGGGTACCAATATATATTTGAAATAAATCAGTTAATCTACATTTAACCCCGAACCCAATAAATCCCCTCAAACGCCCGCAGTGTCATTTCTTGTGGCTGGAAAGCACTTTCGCCATAGCTACTCATCAACAATTGCCAGTTACCATCCAGTTCAATCCCCTCTGGCGACCATTGCTGCGGTTGAGCACTCAGATTCGCTACCACTAGTAGCTGCTTGCCTTGCCAACTGCGCAAATAGCACCATAAATCAGGGTGCTGTGGGCAAAGATCCTGATAGTCGCCAAAGGTGAACACATCATGCTGTTTGCGCAGGGCGATAAGATATTGATAGGCATAAAACACCGAGTCAGCATCTGCCAGAGCGGCATCGACGTTAATCTCAGCATAATTACTGCAAGGCTCTATCCACGGTGTCCCTTGGCTAAATCCAGCATTACGGCTGCGATCCCATTGCATTGGCGTACGGCCATTATCACGGGATTTCGTCGCTAAAATCGCCAGTAACTCGTCAGAATCGCGCCCTTGAGCACTTAACTCAGCAAACATATTCAAACTTTCAACATCACGATATTGATCAATCGAGCTGAAGTTTGGATTGGTCATCCCAATCTCTTCGCCTTGATAAATATAGGGCGTGCCCTGCATCCCATGCAGCACCATCGCCAGCATCTTGGCCGCAGGTAGGCGCAGCGCCCCTTCGTCACCAAAACGCGACACAATGCGCGGCTGGTCGTGGTTACACCAGAACAACGCATTCCATGCCCGGTTATGCATGCCCTGCTGCCACTGGTTAAAAATCTGTTTTAACTCAACACGATCCGGTGGCATCAACGACCATTTTTCGCCATTGAGATAGTCCACTTTCAAATGGTGGAAATTAAAGGTCATCGACAGCTCATCACCCCCTAAGGCGGCATACCGCTGACAATGCTCAAGGCGAGTGGAGGACATCTCGCCCACGGTCATCAGGCCGCGCGGCTGAAACACATCGCGGCTCATTTCTTGCAAAAATTCGTGGATACGTGGGCCATCAGTATAAAAACGGCGGCCATCACCGTCAAAATCGTCCGGGAAATCTTGCTGTTTAGACACCAGATTGATGACGTCTAACCGCAAGCCATCTACACCGATATCAGCCCAAAATTCACACACTTTTTTCAGTTCATCGCGTACCGGCTGATGCTCCCAATTGAGGTCAGCCTGCTCGGTGGCGAATAAATGCAGATAATACTGACCACTGGCAGCGTGCCATTGCCAGGCATTACCACCAAATTTTGAGCGCCAGTTATTCGGTAAATTATCGCCCTCACCATCACGCCAAATATAAAACTGACGATAGGGGCTGTTGCGGTCTTGTGCTGCTTTAAACCAGGCATGTTCAGTGGAAGTGTGGTTAAACACCATATCCATCACGATACGGATACCACGTTGATGGGCTTGCGCGACCAGATGTTTAAAATCATCCAAAGTACCGTACGCTGGGTCAATAGCGCAGTAATCCGCAACGTCATAACCGTTATCCACTTGCGGCGAGACATAAACCGGTGTCAGCCAAATGGCATCAATACCCAGCTTTTGCAGATAATCCAACCGTTGCGTCACACCTGCCAGATCACCGAAACCATTGCCGGTACTGTCCTGAAAACTCTTCGGGTAAATTTGATAAATGACGCCGTTTTGCCACCAGGGGATAGGATTATTCATAACAGACTCTTATTTGTAGAAAAACCGAAAGAATTAACAATCACTCCGCCAGGTAATGACCACTGGCGGAGGTTCATGACTTAGACCGGCAATTCGCCGCGGCTATCTTTACGTTTATAAACCAAGATGGTCAGCACCAGCGGCACCACAATCGCCACCAGCATCGCCAAAGCATAAATTGCCCAGAATTGCGGTTTAATGGATAAAATACCCGGTAAACCACCCACGCCAATCCCGTTCGCCATCACACCTGTTAGCCCGCAAATCAGGCCAGCCAGGGCAGAACCAATCATGGCGCACAACATTGGGAAGCGGTATTTCAAATTGATACCGTACATGGCGGGCTCTGTCACACCGAGATAGGCCGAAATGGCCGCCGGAACAGAGATTTCGCGCTCATTGACCTTACGACTGATAATGATAATGCCCAGTACCGCAGAAGCCTGCGCGATATTCGACAAGGCAATCAATGGCCAAACCGGTGTACCGCCCATGCTCTGAATCATCTGCATATCAATGGCCAGCGTGGTTTGATGCACCCCGGTAATGACTAATGGCGCATACAGGAAGCCAAACAGTGCCGCCCCAATAGGTGCGAAACTGCCGGTCATCACCGCTTTCACGCCCCATGCCACGCCATCACCAATCATACGGCCAAATGGCCCAATCAGTGTATGGGCAAGGAACACCGCCAGTAGCAGAGAAACCACCGGCACTACCACCAGATAAAGGTAAGCGGGAATAATTTTTTTCAGATTGGTTTCAATCCAGCCCAGTGCTAAGCCCGCCAGAATCGAGGGGATAACCTGTGCCTGATAACCCACCTTTTCAATGGTGAACCAGCCAAAATTCCATACCTCTGGAATTTGTTGCCCTAGCAGATAGGAGTTCATTAACTGAGGTGAAACCAAGGTGATACCCAGCACAATCCCCAACACGGGTGTGCCACCCATTTTCTTCACTGTCGACCAGCAAATCGCGACAGGTAGGTAGAAGAAGATGGCTTCGCCCAGTAACCAGAGGAAGTCGTAAATGGTCTTCCACGCCGGATACATCTGCGCCAGCGTTTTGCCATCAGACATGGGAATGTCGCCGATCACATTGCGGAAGCCGAGGATCAAGCCGCCACTAATCAGCGCCGGTAACAGTGGGAAGAAGATCTCGGCAAAGTGAGAAATTCCGCGCTCAAACCACGTCATGTTCTGCCGTGCCGCCAGTTTGGTCTGTTCTTTATCCACTTCATTCAAGCCAATTTTGGCAATCAATGCTTGGTAGTAATCATCGACTTCTGGCCCGATAACGACTTGAAATTGCCCGGCATTGGTAAAGCAACCTTTGACCATCGATAGCTTTTCAAGCTCTTTAGGAGAAGCTTTCGACGGGTCATTTAACACAAAACGTAACCGGGTAATACAGTGACTGACGGTGGCAATGTTCTCTCTGCCCCCCACCAATACGATCAACTGATCGATGTCTTGTTGTTTTACTTTGCTCATTTCAACGTACCTTTCGTAAAGGTGGAGTAGCATGCTGAGTTGTAAGATTTTTTCTGAAATCTATCTGTTCTGGCTTAAATAAAAACAAATTAAAAATAATGGCCGATTAAATATTCGGCTCATTAAAGATTAGCTATGTATTTATTTTTATGGAATGGGAACGTTCCCAACTTGAGTTGAAGATCACAATTTGACAATTTTTTGTACAATTTTTCATCTAAAGTTCAGGGTTGCACTACCACCAGCCGCCCCCACCACTCAGGATGGGAGGGTCAGCAACATCAGGCGGAGAACAGAGGTATCAAGCAAGTTGGCCGGGAATGATAATTTGTTGAATTTTTTGATTATTATTGAGTTGATCCAGTAATTGCTGCGCGGCTTTTACCCCGGCGCTGCCATAACCTAGCTCGACAGACAGGCTATTGGGGAATAAAAAGTGCAACAGGGGTGTATTACCGATGCCGCAAACCTGAATATGTTGCTGCCCTTGCTGCTGCAAGTACTTACTCACCCCCATAGCGATGGTGTCAGAGGCACAGACTAACGCCGAGGTATCTGGCTTTATCACTTGCGGCGCTAACTGGAACCCGCTCTGATAACTCAATTCACCTAGCGCGACTGTGGGTATCAAGCCATGTTGCTGGCTGTAATTAAGATAAGATTGGTGACGAAGCAGACCGGTAGTGGCATCGGTTGGCTGCACACCGATATAGCTAATATGACGATGCCCAGCCTGACGCAGCTTATCCATCAACAAGCGCACCGCCCCTTCATCGTCATAACAAACTGAAGAAAAACCCTCATATTCCCGCGCTAACACCACCATTTTTTCCTGCCACGGAGAGAGCATTTCGGCGGTTAACCCGGTGAAACCAAACAGAATCACGCCATCCACATTACGCTGTTGCAGCATATGCAGATGCTCAGTGACGAGGGCGGGATCAAATTGACTCTCCATCAGAATCGGGTCGTAACCTTGCTGATAAAACAGCGGCAACATGGTGCGCACTGCTTGATTTTCGGACGGAGAATCCAGGCGGGAGACAATTATCCCCACCACTTTGTCGCTCTGTCCCCGCATGGCTCGGGCAGATTTAGACGGCGTAAAACCCTGCTGACGAATAACCGCCTCGACTCGCTCACGCGTCTGTGGGCTGACACTGCCTTCATTATTGAGTACCCGCGAAACCGTGGATTTTCCAACTCCACTCATGCGAGCAATGTCCTTAATAGTCAAACGGTTTTGCATGGTTTACCTAATGTTTAGGTTTGGATACATATAATAAACTGATTATTTAAATAGCCAAAGTCGTGGGAAGCCTCGAGTGCGCAGAATCAGACTCAGCGCATGATATCCCAGTGACCAGCAACATGTTGTTACCCTAACGGATTATATTGCCGTCAGGGCGATTTTTGCTGTGGCAACTATAGTAATGCGGTTTATAGTTTGTATAGCTGTTTGAGTGTTTTAGCCTCAAACAAACTGCTTTTTCACTTACCGGAGGTTAATGACCCAGTGGATCCTGTTCCCATAACCTACACCCTTTGGGTGGACCGGTAAGGTCATTCCCCGTCTAACGTGGTTGCCTTATCGGATAACAATCTGATAGGCAGTCACTGCGCACTTCCCCCGCGTTGGTTTCTGCTGCTGATGTTTTGCCCTTGCTACGGCAGGTTTGCCGTGGGCGCAACTTGAAATGGTCCTAAACACCATTTCAGGGTATGACAGTAAGGTTTGAACCATGCAAGTTAAAAATTTCACCCGGCAGTTGCTCAATGTATTGAGCCGTAACCTGCCCCGCCGCCTAATTCGTCGGGAAACCATGCTCGAAGGGGTTTCAGCGGGAAGTGCGGCTAAAGATATCCCCGCTGACCTAACTCGGCAGCGTTTGCTATGTGCCAATGAAACGCCACAGCAACTTTATCAACGTTTTCAAAGCCATCCAGAAGGGCTGACCGAGCAGGAAGCGGAGGCTATTCGCTTGGTCAGTGGCAACAATCTGATTGAAAATCAGCAAGCTGTCAGTTGGTGGGTTCACTTATGGCACTGTTATCGCAACCCGTTTAACCTGCTATTGACTATTCTGGCACTGATTTCCTATGCCACTGAAGACCTCACCGCAGCGTTGGTGATTGGTGCCATGGTGCTGATCTCCACCCTGATGCATTTTATTCAGGAAGCCCGCTCCAACCGCGCAGCCGATGCTTTAAAAGCCATGGTCAGCAATACCGCCACGGTGATCCGCAGTGATGCCCATACCGGCAAGAGCGAACACCACGAGCTCCCGATCTCCGAATTGGTGCCCGGCGACATTATCAAGCTCTCCGCTGGCGACATGATCCCGGCAGATTTGCGGATTTTGCTCGCCAAAGATCTGTTTATCAGCCAGGCCGCCTTGACCGGTGAATCACTGCCGGTAGAGAAAGTCGCGCAATGTCGTGAATGTGATGAGCAGAACCCATTAGAGCGGGATACGCTCTGCTTTATGGGTACCAATGTGGTGAGCGGCTCGGCGCTGGCTATTGTCGTCGGAACGGGCAACCAAACCTATTTTGGTCTGTTGGCAGAGCGCGTGACTCATCAAGATGAGCAACCCAATGCCTTTCAAAGTGGCATCAGTAAAGTCAGTTGGTTGCTAATCCGCTTTATGCTGGTCATGACACCAATTGTGCTGCTGATCAATGGCTTTACCAAAGGTGACTGGTGGGAAGCGGCGCTATTTGCTCTCTCCGTCGCGGTCGGTTTGACCCCAGAAATGTTGCCAATGATTGTCACATCGACATTGGCCAAAGGGGCGGTAAAGCTGTCAAAACAGAAAGTGATCGTCAAACGATTAGATGCTATCCAAAACTTTGGCGCGATGGATATTCTGTGTACCGATAAGACCGGCACTCTGACACAAGACAAAATCGTGCTAGAGAGCCATACCGATGTATTTGGTGCCAATTGTGAACGAGTGCTGCGCTACGCCTGGCTCAATAGCTATTACCAAACCGGGCTAAAAAATCTGCTGGATGTGGCGGTGCTTTCTTCCATGACCGACTCCGCCATAGCGGAATCTCAGTCTACCGACACACTGGCGGGCTACCGTAAAATAGACGAAATCCCCTTCGATTTTGAGCGCCGTCGTATGTCGGTGGTTGTCAGCGATCAGTCTGATTATCATGAACTTATCTGCAAAGGCGCATTGGAGGAGATGCTGTCTATTTGTCGCCATGTCCGACAAGGGGATGACGTTATCCCAATGACGGATGCATTGATGGCTCGTATCCGTCGAATTACTGATGAGCAAAACCAGCAAGGGTTGCGAGTTGTGGCGGTTGCCACCCGTATTTTACCTGCTTATCAGCGAAATTATGCGGTTATCGACGAATATGACCTCATTCTTGAGGGATACATTGCCTTCCTTGATCCGCCAAAAGAGAGTACCGCGCCAGCACTCCAGGCGTTGAAACAAAATGGCATTAACGTCAAAATTCTTACCGGTGACAATGAGTTAGTCGCACGTAAAGTCTGTAAAGATGTCGGATTATCTGTCGATCGCGTTTTGCGCGGCAATGATATTGAACAGATGAGTGAAGCAGAACTGACTGAAGCCACTCGTACCACAACGGTGTTCGCCAAGTTGACCCCGATGCACAAAGAACGCATCGTAAAAAACATGCGTGATGCGGGCCATGTGGTTGGTTTTATGGGGGATGGCATCAATGATGCCCCAGCATTGCGGGCCGCTGATATTGGGATCTCCGTCGATTCTGCCGTGGATATTGCCAAGGAAGCCGCTGATATTATTTTGCTGGAAAAGAGCCTGATGGTGTTGGAACAGGGGGTAATCGAGGGCCGTCGCACCTTTGCCAACATGCTGAAATACATAAAAATGACTGCCAGTTCCAACTTTGGTAACGTCTTCAGCGTGTTGATTGCCAGTGCATTTTTACCCTTCCTGCCCATGCTGCCACTGCATCTGTTGATCCAGAACTTGCTGTACGATATTTCTCAGATTGCCATTCCGTTTGATAACGTCGACGAAGAGCAACTGACCAAACCACAGCGCTGGAACGCCGGTGATCTGGGGCGTTTTATGGTGTTCTTTGGCCCGATAAGTTCCATTTTTGACGTTTTAACCTTCAGCCTGATGTGGTGGGTATTTAAGGCTAATACGCCAGAAATGCAGACACTGTTCCAGTCCGGTTGGTTCGTCGAGGGGCTGCTGTCTCAAACATTGATTGTGCATATGATTCGTACCCGCAAGATTCCATTTATCCAGAGCCGCGCCTCATGGCCGCTGTGTTTGATGACGCTGGCGGTAGTTGTCGTCGGTGTCGGGCTGACCTTCTCACCACTGGCCGGGTTCCTGCAATTACAGGCGCTACCACTCTCCTATTTCCCATGGCTGATTATGATTTTGATTGGGTATATGGTGACCACGCAGTTAGTGAAAGGCTGGTTTGTCAGGAGATATGGGTGGCAGTGATTTGAGTTTTATTTCAAATTTAAGGGGAGAGATTCAGTTCAGTTATCTGGTTCGGTTGTTAGGTATTGGGGCTGTTTTCGGTTGATATTGATTCCGATGATTGGGTTCGGTTGACATAAGATTAGCGATGACCTCTCCTCCGATGCCCCAACCGCCAAAGGGGTCACAAGCGCGTGACCCCTTGTGGAATCCCCGCGCTTGCGCACGTATCGCTAGCCCACTACGTGGGTGGCCCTCGACTCATCGTTTCGCTGACGGGACGGCTTTATTCGCATCCATGCTCACGACGCCTCAACCCGCCGTCCATGGCGGGTTGCCCTGGCTACACTCTTCACTCGGCTGCTCAAATGTGCTTTAAAAGATTAAGGTCAACACCATGGTTTTGAATTTCTCTTTTGACGTTGAGCGCAATCAGGAAGATTACCGACAAAGATTGCAGGCCGAATGAGCCGCATGGACGCGGCGAAAGGGGCTGTCGAGCTGGGAGCGAGTCAGCCTCGGTTCGATTAGCCTGCAAACTGCCGGAGGGCACTGCGAATAGCAGTAATATTTCGCGCAAGCCGCAGGTGCAGGAGGGCCGGCCTGCCCTCCTGCTCGGTTGAGGCATCAGAGGTGAGGTAGTCATCGGCCTCATGCAACCGAACTGATTCACCAGAATGAATATCAACCGAAATAAGATCCGAACAATCACCATGACAAAAACCTAAATGCGACTCAAACAATCAATCGCAATAGCCTTAAAACTATCAAAATGCTGGCTGCTCAATAAACGGCTCATAGAGCGCTCACGCACAAAGGTCACGAACAGATCGTAAATCGCCATGGCTTCTTCATAATCGGTCTTGCTGATAGCCAGCAGGAAAATAACATGTGCGACTTCGCCATCACCCCAGGCGATGCCATTGGGAGCCAGCAAGGTGACGACCACAGTTTTCTTGGCTAATAGCCCCAGTGAATGTGGCAGCGCAATCCCCTCGCCCAGCATCGTGGATACAATCGCCTCACGCTCGACAACTGAGGGGTAAAAATCAGCATCGACAAAACCTTCTTCTTCCAACTGACGACAGACTTTTTTGAACAACTGCTCCTGAGTCATCGGCTGGTCGATAATCATAAAGTGGTTACTATCAAAAAACTTTTCCAACATATAAGGCCGGGTGCGATCAACCAAAACCAGCTTACCCAGCTGCTCCAACTGATATTCTGTTGGGAATGGCGACATCACCACCACCGGCTTGTTCTTTTCCGCTAAGCGCGAGTTAGAAATAATAAAATCTTCGTCGATATGGTCGAGATTTTCGTAATCTCGTAGGGAAATCGTCTGTGTCATCACAATCTGCGGATACTTACGGGAAATCTGCGCCTGAATCATGCGAGTGGTAGAATTACCCGTGTCACACACCAACATCACCTGCGGATGGCGCTGATAACCAATATTATAATGGCGCTCTAGCCCGACCCCGATATGCAGCACCAGATAGCCGATTTCATTTTCACTCAGACTGTAAGGCGTGTATTTCCCCCAACTGGAAACCGCGGCCAATGTCACATCATAAGCCATCGGATAGTGCTGTTTAATATTAGATAACAGCGGGTTAGGAATAGTAATCTGATACTTTACCCGGGTTATCATGGTCTTGATATGGGTAAGTAAATCAACCCGCAACTGCTTATCGCCCTGCAAATTATAGTTATAGTGAGCATTGATATACGAGAGGATATAGTCCACCAGCGTCTCTTCGTCATCAGCATTGATTTCACTGGGGCGGCTGGCACTGGGCTGGCTGGCCTGCACCCGGCGAGCAGCAATATTGACCCGCAGATAAGCCTCTTCTGCCGCTGAAATATCTTTACCCGATAAAAGCTTAAGCTCATTGGCCAAACGCCCAGAGGCCAGCTTAACCGCCTCATCCACATCTTCTGCATCAAAATCAGATAATGGATAGCCATCAGTGATGCGTTTTATCGCCACTGCACAGTAGAAAATCAGATATTGCTCACCTTCATCAGTTAACCGCACGGTATATTGCGCTAATAATTCGTGCAGTAACCCAGTCAATTCCGGGATGGTCTGGATACTGAGAAACTCATTTTTTAATAATGGGTTATCGGCATCTTGCAGTTGTAACTGGAACAATAAATCCGTCAGACAGGTCCGAATGGCTAATTCGGTACCAAACAATTTCATGCCATAACGCGGTTTGGTTTCAATCGTCAGATGATAGCGGTTTAGTCTTTCTCTCACCTCAGCCATATCATTTTGTAATGTGCCACGGCTGACAAACCATTCATCGGCCAAATCTTCCAGCTTCAATGAAAAGGCAGAGGTCAGAAAACGAATTAACAGATAGTGCACCCGCTCATTGGCAGTGCGTGGGGTCAGGTGCATTTTGCGGTTTTGTTGCTGTAAAGCACGAAAACGCTCGGCGTCATCAACCCTCAGCCGATAGCCAAAACCCCGGTTATGCACAAAGTGCGCGCCATAATGCTCAAGGATCTCATTCAACGCCGTAATATCTGCCCGCACAGTACGTGTCGAGACCGCAAAACGCTTCGCCAACTCCTCCTGAGGCAGCGTTTCCGATTGCAGTGCATCGAACATATAGGCCAGACGTTGATAGGGAAATCTCACTGCTCCACTCCGTTGTTTAGAACATCATTATTCAGAAGCTAGCCCCCGCCAGCATCGCCGTCGGGGGGTATTTTTCACATCACTTTTTCTGCACTGGCGGCACAAACACCATTTGTGATGGGCTGCCGACGGCGGTATAGCCGGGTACAAAGGTCAATTTGCCACTTTGCTGATCAACTTTAAAGCGGGTTATGTTATCGCTGCGCTGATTCATCGCGTACAGGTAGTGGCCGGTTGGGTCGAGCACCAATGTGCGTGGATAATCGCCCCGCGTCCACACATCTTCCACTGGCTTAAATTTACCGTCAGCTGTCACCGCAAACTGGCCGATACTGTTGTGTAGACGGTTCGCCACGTACAAGAATTTGCCGTCTTTCGATAGCGTCAAACCCGCAGCAAAGCTAGTACCACGATAATCTGCTGGTAATGAAGATATTGTATTCAGCTGTTTTAACGTGCCTTTTTGTGGGTCTAGTTGATAGCTGGTCAGGGTTGAGGCTTCTTCATTAATTAAGAATAGCGTCTTGCCGTTAGGATGGAACACAAAATGACGTGGACCAGCACCGGCTGATGATGCACTGATATACGGCGGGTCATTGGCTATCAACTTGCCATTGTCTGCATCAAAGCGGTATTGATAAATCCGATCCAGCCCCAGATCGGTAGAAAATACAAACTTACCGTTTGGCGAGCTGGCGACCATATGTGCATGGGGGCCATTGTGGTCACTGATAGCAAAGCTCCCTTCCACTGCCGCAGCCGGTTTTGCCGCACCCGCCGGGCCTTCATCTTGCTGTACTGAGCTGGCATCAGACAGTTTTCCACCACTTTGCACCGGGAAAACAGCCACTGAACCACTGATATAGTTGGCTACCAACAAATGACTGCCAGACGGTGTCAGTGAGAGGTACACCGGCCCCGCCCCTTGAGAATCCACCTGATTAATCAGTGTCAGACTGCCATCGACAGGGTTAATACTATAGGCCGCAATAGCACCGTGCTTACCCCCATTGTAATCAGCCACTTCGCTGGCGACATATAGGGTCTTGCCCTGAGCATCCACCACCAGTTGCGCCGGGTTAGCCAGTGAACTGACCAAGGTTTTCTCGGTTAATTCACCGGTTTTGGTGTCGACTTGTAGGCGATAAACTCCTTCACCATTCGGATTATAAGTACCGACATAAGCGAATGATTTATTAGCTGTTTGCTCGGCATGTGCCAGCGGATTAAACAACGCCACCGTGGCCAGTGCGATGCCCGCTGATAGGCTTTTTAAGCCAGTCAGGCCTGTTAAACCAGAATCTGTTGAGCTGTTATGCATATGGATCCTTACTCATAGGGAATGGTTATCGAATGGTATGGAACTATCCAACCTCACAGTCAGGGCACCCGATTGGGCACCCTGTGAACACTGACTTTCCGTCAAGCTTTATGCTAATAAATCAAAATGTTATCGCCAAGCAACCCTGCAGCCAGAGCAGGCTGTTATGGCACGATCCGCTTCACGATATCCATCAAGGTTTTCACATCTTCCGGGCGGGTATTGCCAGTTTTACTATCAATAATTGAGCTATAAATATGCGGAATAACTTTTGTCACGCCAGCATCTAACGCGATTTGTAGAATTTGCTCGAAATTCTCCAGATCAATGCCACCGGTTGGCTCCAGCCAGAAACCGGTCGCCGCACAAGCCTCGGCGACATAGCGATATTCATCGATAGAATCCAGCCCATTCATCGGGAAGAATTTCACCGAACTGCCGCCCATATCTTTCAACATGGCAATCGCCGTGGTGATGGGCACAATGGCGTCTTTTTGTTGTGAACTGAGCGGGCCAGTAGAAATCTTCACGTAACCCACTTTAGTGGTCGGTGAAATCAAACCATTGACGACAGTATCGTTCTGGCCCAACAAGGCACGACTCGCGCCAACACCAGTAAAGACCTGATTCACATGTTGCGGTTGAACCTGCTGTGAAATCTGGCTAACCATCGCCGATTGCTTAGGGTCACCGGCCCCCAGCCCAACGGACAAAGCATTATCGATAAGTGCGGCGTACTCACGCATATCTTTGACGGCACTGTCGACATCCGGGTAATTCTTCGATAACACACCCACCAGCACATGCCCTTCGGCGGCTTGGTAAATCTCACGTGCATTCTCTTTTGAACCGGCCAGCACATTCAGGCATACCCGGTCACGATAATAATTTGGGGTCAATTTCATTACTCAGGCTCCCTTAACCAAACGGTTAATACAGGTATAAATCGTCTCAAGTTGCGTTGGCGTCACGCTGCGCACATCGACTTCAATCTTGCCTTCATTGGCTTTATAGGCGCGGAAATAAATCGCGATATCACCATTTTTGAGCGCTTCAACCAATTCCGGCGTCGAACGGCCAATTTTAGCTTCATCAAAACTGATTTCAGTCCGAGCAATATCACGCCCGGCGGCATCCCAAACCACTCGAGCTGAAATACCATCGATAGTATTTAACTGGCTGATAAACGGCGTCATTTTCGCAACCATCTGCTGACCCGTCTCTTTCTCCAGTGTTATGTAACTTTCGATGGCACGGGTTAAGCCAAGAATGCCTTCTTTGCCCACTTTCATCGCCCGACCAATACCACTTGATTGCAACTTCACCCATTCAACATAGGTTTTCTTGCCTAATACCAAGCCACTGGTTGGTCCTTCGATGGCTTTAGCGCCGCTGTATATCACCAAATCAGCGCCCATCTGGTAGTAGCACTGCAAGTCTTCTTCTGCTGCCGCATCAACAATTAATGGCAATTGATGTTTGCGCGCGATAACCACTGCCTGTTCGACTGATAAAATGCTTTTTTGTACCGAATGGTGGGATTTTATATACAAGATCGCCGCAGTATTCGGCGTGATTGCAGCTTCTAACTGTTCAGGCAGGCACTCGTTGGCATAGCCTGCTTCTACGACTTTGCCGCCACCCAGTGTCACCATGGTATCGACTGGCGCACCAAAGTTAACGTTATGGCCTTTCGGTAGCACGATTTCATGGGGTACAGTGCGGGGAGCTGCATGCAGATTAACCAGTAAATTCGCATTGTCTTTGACAATCACGGCAGCAACCGATTGAGCAATCCCAGCCGAGGCGCAGGACACAACCACTGCACTTTCGACATTCAGTAAACCAGCAATGTAGGCACCGGTTTTATTCACCAGATCTTTCATTTCAAAGTAATGATTCAGACCCAATTCCACGGCTTCGACCACATCTTGTCGTGGCGTCGAAACGCCCAGCATTGTCATGCGGCCAGAAGCATTAATAACCTGCTTTAACTGGTATTTTTCATAGACTGAAGACATCTTTTAACTTCCCTTCATCAGTTAATACTAAGTCACCGGCAACAACCGCAGCCAGTGGCACCAGATACTTTTCACCGGTTACCGATTTACCTTCTGAATCATTGAAGACCTGTGGCTGCTGTTTCAGCTCAAAAATAGTCAGGTCGGCGTCATAACCCGCATCCAACACCCCTTTATGGGTGAGACGCAGTGCCTGGGCAGCATTTTCTGTCACACAATGAATGACTTGCTCAAGGCTCAGGCCGATGGTGAAAAATTTGGACATCACAGTCGCGAGGCTATGCACCGGTCCGCTAATACGGTTGCGGCAATAGATGTCGGAACTGATGGTGTGTGGGTAAATACCTTGCTTGATGGCAAGCTCTGCGACATCGAAGCTGAAACTGGCGCTGCCATGGCCAACATCTAATAATACGCCGCGTTGCAGTGCGCGTTGGATAGATTCACGCAAGGTACCTGCCGGGGTTAAAATCCGGTTCGGCTTGCCGTTGTAGCAGTGGGTAATAATGTCGCCCTGTGTCAATAAATCGGCAATTTCATCCAGATCCGGCGGGTTATTGCCAATATGCACCATGAGCGGTAATTGATTATTTTCTTGCTGAATTTCTTTAGCGCGTATCAGTGGTTTGATGCCGTTTTTACCCACCACACTGCTACTCATGCGCGCTTTAATCCCAATAATAAAACCAGGATTACGCGCTATCGCCTGACTGACTGCTTGCTTATCAATCTGCGCCATATCGGCTAATTCGTTTTGCGTAACGATGCCGGTTTTTGCAATATTCAAGAAAGCATAAACCTGAGTTTTGGCAGTTCGAGTTAAGCGGTAAAAATCATCTATATCGTTGGAACCAGTACTACCAGCATCAACTACCGTGGTGACGCCGCTGGCAACACCAACTAAATCAGCTTCATCATGATAAATAGGCGAGGCGGGATAACAGTGAACATGAGAATCAATCCAACCCGCACTGAGGTAATATTTTCCAGCCAGATCCAGCACTTTCTTGGCTGAATAAATCGGAGATTTTGTTTGATTTTCTTTATCCGCAGAAATAGCCGCATTCACCGCCACTATTTTTCCGTCATTAATCGCGATATCAACCTGACGACCGTCAACTAATACAGCCCCTGTGATAATAAAGTCATACATTATCTTATACCTTTTTTACTTGATGCCGCGGCGGGGTAAATATCCAGTTATTTGAATATTTACCCCGTGGATCAGGAAATCGCGACGGGGAAAATAGAGCCTAAAATCATAGCTCCCAAAATTGCACCACCGGTGATAGGTTTATTCCACAGATAAAAAAGTAATGCGCCAGCTAAAGAACCAATCCCAATAGGAATGGATGCTGTAATGGCTGACAAAATAATCAATGGCCCCAAGAAACGACCCGATGAATTACCTGCCCCCATCATGACATCAGCACCGTACGTCGAATTACTTTGGTTAATCGTGAATTTACGCGCCAAAATAATCAGATAACCGATTGCTAAACCAATAATCAGACCGGTTACTAAGGATGCAGCAAAGTTAGCCACTGGGAACACAAACCCTGCGCCCAGTAATAATGCTGGCACACCCAGACCAACACCGGTCTGAATTGCACCGCCGATATCCAAAATACCAACCAGCGAGCCTTCAATAATACGAGCGAATAAGAAACTGGCACCAAACGCAGCAACTGCGCCATAAACCCCAGTATCCATCCCTGCCCGTAACATTGAAACAAAGGCCACTTCGTTAAATGCGCCAATACCATATAGATAGTACATATGGGTACCAGCAAATACGCCGGAGGATAATAATCCTACAAAGATCGGAAATGACCAGTCGGCATACCAGAAATTATTCTTGGTTTGTTCATCCATCATCAAGCTCCTCTCGCTGTGTTATTTTCCGCTCAATGCGTTATGAATAGTTTCAAGCCACACTGGTGCACTCAGACTGAATGACTCCAGGAATTTCATGTCGAATCCGCGGAAGAAACCACTGAGCACGAATAACAGAACAATGACTGTCATCATGATTTTAGTGACTTTATTCCAGCCGCTTTCTTCAACACCTTTACCAATTAAAATACCTAAAACCAGGCCCGGTACTGCGTTACCCATAATTAACTGTGCCAACCCGCCGAAAATAGTGGCCCAGAAACCGGAACGTCGCCCTGCATCAATTGCAGCTAGCCAGAAAATAACGGGCATCACGGTGTTAACCAGAATATTCGCCGCCGGGACCAATACTTTAATTGCCGTAACCTGTAATGCCGCCGGAACAGCTGATGCGGTGGTATTTAGGAAGCTAACAACAATGACCCCAATAATCCCGCAGGCAATCGCCATTTTTTTCGGGTTATGCATGGTCTCCGCCACATTGCGATTTTTAATCATCAATGCTGCGGCACCCCAGTTAGGAATAATGCGGTGGTCAACGTCCTGAGTAAAAGCACCTGCCGCAACTGAAGAGGCCCAGGCGTTGAAGAAGAACCCTAACCCAAAGGAGAAATGTGAAGCCGGATCACCCTCGCACGAGTTCAACTCGCCCAAGGTACGAAACGCCCCCATTCCCTGTATGGTAGGCGCATGGAACATACGGGCGGCCCCAACACCAACCCCCACGCCAACCAGTCCGCCGATAATAATCGACTTAAAAAGAATGATTAGAAACATCAGTATATCCTTTTCGCTAATCGCAATAACCCAATGTATTGGAATTGCGGCTTCAAGAATGAAGGTTGCTATGTTTTTATTTAGAAACGAAAACAACCTTATCTGTATTAATGATTGTTACGCTCACGGTAATATCGAGTTCAACGCTGTACGTCTTTCTTTCCCGAGGCAGAAAAAAGAATAAAAACTTTTCATTTTTTACTGATAATTCTGCTTTTAATACTTTTACGTCTTGTGGTTCAATCCGCAGTAAAATATTTTGCGTCGACTTCAACACAGTATTCTGGACATTACCAAGTGCATTGGCGAAGGCTTTGGCTTTAGTATCACCTTTGCCTTTTACCTGCACCTGGGTGGTATATTGCTCTTTCATTACGGCTGACCATATTTCTTGATATAGGCTTCCACTAACTTCTGCCCTAATTCTTCTTTATCCATAAATCCGAAGCCCAGTACTTTGCAGCCTTCATTTATTGCCGTCACACCCTCTTCGACTGAACGCATGCCGTACTTTGCTTTGTAACCATATTTATTTTGGGCGGTAATAGCACCGGCACCGCCACTGCCACAGAATGAAATACCGAAATCCGCTTTTTCGCTATTCATCACATCGCCCAATTTCATATCTGCGGCAACACCGGGAATAACCACCACGCGGCCACCAGCTAATTCAACGCCTTGCCCAACTTTCTGGCCTTTGCCTAAACGGTCGCCAATCACAACGGTAATTTGACTCATAGTCTCTTCTCCAGATCAGTATTTTATGGGTTATTATCTTTCGCTACTTCAAAATGCACCGACAACAAATAAGCTTCTTCAATAGGTAAATTGGCAAATTTATCGACCACCTGCTGTGCCATTTGCATCGAATGTGCTGAAATCTCATCAAATAATGATTTATCCACTTCAGGTAATGGCTCGCCAGTTATTGAACGTAACACCATGGCCCGAAGATGTGATGTCAACATTTGCTGCTGAACGTCATTAGTAAAAATATTCTCGGCATTTAACATCGCGGTAATTTCAGCTAATACCCGCTCGGTGATGATAATTGCTTCCTCCATTCCAGGGTTCTCTGCTGCATTCAATGCGGCTACATCATTCACGCTGGCAATCCTCTATTCCTTGCTGCTACCACTTTATGACTGCAAAGATAAGTTCAGTTATTTATCTGTCGTCCCTTGCCTCTGCGCTATAACATCACCCTACCCGCAAGCTGAATAGGTGTGTAGCGGCATTTTTTCCAGTTCAAAGTGGAAATGTAATGTACCGGCGGGATCACTTTCGCAAAATAGACATGTTAGTTACCTAACTTAATCATTAACAACAAAATAACTTTCATATAAATAGGCAGTGAAAGCTGGCAGCGGAAAAAAGTTCGTGATCCGGATCTCTTTCTTTTCTAGCCGGAAGCGCCTAATATCAGATTAATATTAAGCTATTTTCTAACACCCCCTCTCCTATGGCGCGGGGGTGTTGTTTTTATGTTTTGCTGAAATTGAATTGGAGAGTGGTATGACCAAGCCAACCATCACGATTAACGAGCTGGATGCTGAACGTTTGGATGCGTTACTGGCGCAACCGGCTTTTGCCGGTTCTGTGGTCGCAACAGCGCTCAATGAAGAACTGGATCGAGCAGAAATTCTGCCACCTAACGCCATTCCGGCTGATGTGGTGACGATGAATAGCCGCGTACGTTTTCGCGATCTGAACAATCAGGAAGAGCATACTCGCACGTTGGTTTATCCAGCGTCGCTGAAAGACAGTAACGAGCAACTCTCAGTTATGGCCCCATTGGGTGCCGCATTGCTGGGGCTGCACGTGAATGACGAAATCAGTTGGAAGCTGCCGGGCGGGGATGAAGCCCGCATTACCGTGCTGGAATTGCTGTACCAGCCGGAAGCCGCTGGCGAGTACCACCGCTAAATCTGGCAAGCTATGAGTAGAAGAATATCTATCCTATTTATAGCTAGCTAAAGAAGGGTAATGGCGATTGCTATTACCCTTGATGGCTAGACTAGATTGAGGTTAACGGTATTTTTTATGGTAGGTATCGCGAGTGGCTTTAAAGCCCTGCGCGGCTTTTTTTGCTTCATCCAGCTTGCCTTGGTCCGCTAACGCCTTCGCCTGATCAATTTCGCCAATCAATAGATCCAAACCATGACGGAAGTCTTTCACCTCGGCACTGCCTTCACCCAAACTTTTTAACTTAGTCGGGATGCCTTTTTGCGCGTCCAGAGCCGCAGCCCGCATGGCAGCTAAACCTTGCTTCATCACATCAGTGGAGTCGGCTTTAAGTACCTTGCCGTAATTCTCGGCAATGGTGTCCATGTTATCCGCCACACTGGCCGCCATCGCTAAACTGCTGGCGCTGAGTAATACTGCCGCCATTAATGCCATCATTTTCTTACCCATGCTCACATTCCTTATATACCCTTCGCCTTGGCGCTACAGCGCTTGCTACCTGACTGTGACGTCAAGGACTCTGGGTAGGGTTATTGTTATCAGATCATTAGCACATTGATCATTGGTACATTGCTCATACTTAACATAGGCAATGGATGGCAAAACTGACAGCGATTTTTTATTACCAGTTGAAAAAAGCAGGGATTATGCAAATGGGGACAAAGAAGTGAGAGAGAGGATAGATATCAGCAGTAAGCGGCAATTTTCTCTCTATTTTCCGCGATTAAAATGACGCCCCACTGCGTTGTATCGGGATGCTTGCTCCAGATTTTATCTTCCGGAATGCTGGCCCCATTATAAGGAATCCGATCGCCGCTATAGGGGTAAAACTTGCCGACTTCAGAATCCAATATAAATACGGCCAACTTATCTGACTCCCGCGCAATTTTCTGCCACAGCGCTTGACCGGCTTCATATTGTTTATTATCGCTCATTAAAATCACCCCGCACTTGAGCACTAGGACTTCATAAAATAGTGTCGCAAGCCCTTGACCACGTTCCTCCAGTTCAACCACCATTCCTTCCACTTGAAAGAGCTTGGAATCTTCCCAAAACCGCTTAACAGCAAGAGTTCTTTCACCAAACTCTTGTCTCGCGACCAGATCAAGGCCCGCGATAACCCGATGACGCGGAATACCATTAAAATCCTCTGTTTTCATACGGATAATGGCTGCTTTAGGTACTTTTTCGTCAAAAATAACGCCATATTCTGTATTAGATAATTCAAATTCATGAATTAACGCAAACTCTCTGGCCACGGTGGCTGGACTATAAGTACTTGGCATCACAATCATGTTTGAACTTCCCCGCATCAATACCGGCATAATCATTCCCTTTGACTATAAAACATCCATTTAAGTTGGGGAAGATTAGCATGTCAGGGAAGTGAGCAAACCAAACCGCCCGTATTTCTACCGGCGGCATATGGCACGAGAATATGACAGGTGGGTTATTATTCGCCTGCAATCTTCATGGCAGGTAATAAGATAGAACCGCACTGAATGTTACTGCGGGTTTCGATATCACTGCCTATGCTAACGATATTGCGCAGCATATCTTTCAGGTTACCGGCAATGGTTATCTCGCTCACCGGATACTGGATTTCACCATTCTCAACCCAGAAACCTGCCGCACCACGGGAATAATCGCCGGTAACAGTGCTGACACCCTGGCCCATCAGTTCAGTCACCACCAAGCCTTTATCGAGTTGCTTAAGCATACCCGCGAAATCCTGCCCCTGACCGGCAACGCGCCAGTTATGAATGCCACCTGCGTGCCCAGTGCTTTGTAGCCCCAACTTACGAGCAGAATAGCTGGTCAACAGATAAGTTTGCAGCACCCCATCTTTGACAATTTCCCGCTGTATTGTGCGCACACCTTCACTGTCAAATGGCGTTGAAGCCAAGCCACGCAGTAAATGTGGGTGCTCTTCGATAGTTAGCCACTCAGGCAGAATTTGTTTGCCGAGATGGTCAAGCAGGAAGGTCGATTTACGATAGATATTGCCGCCGCTGATGGCCGAAACCAAGTGACCGAACAGGCCGGTGGCAACTTCAGCAGCAAACAGCACGGGCGATTGCATGGTGGGTAATTTACGCGGTGACAAGCGAGATAGGGTACGACGGGCGCACTCTTCACCGACCCATTCCGGGCTGGCTAAATCTTCTATCCGCCGACCAATGGTATAGGCGTAATCGCGCTCCATATCGCCATTGTGCTCGGCAATAACACTGCTAGACAGTGAATGACGGCTCGAACAGTAGCTTTGCAGCATGCCGTGGCTATTACCAAAGACCTTAATACCATAGTGACTGTTAAAACTGCCACCTTCCGTATTGGTAATGCGCTTATCCGCTTGCAATGCCGCCTGCTCTGCTCGAGCGGCTAACAAGATACCTTGCTCAGCATCCAAGTCACTCGGATGGAACAAATCCAGATCTGGGGCATCAAAGGCCAGCAAAGATTTTTCAGCCGGGCCGGCATAAGGATCTGGGGAGGTATAGCGGGCAATATCTAAAGCGGCCTGCACCGTACGTGCCACCGCGTCTGGATTTAAATCAGTGGTAGACGCACTGCCTTTACGCTGCTGGTGATAAACAGTAATGCCCAGCGCGCCATCGCTGTTGAACTCCACGTTTTCCACTTCGCCAAAGCGAGTGCTGACGCTGATTCCGGTGGTTTTGCTTACGGCAACTTCGGCCGCATCAGAACCCGCGCGGGCCAATTCCAAAGCCTGTGCAACTGCTTGTTCCAGCGTTTTACGCTGTTGTGCAACTTGAGTGACTACTTTCATCAGTCTGCCATAATTAATGAGATAATCGTTCGAGAAAGTGTCGTAATACGACGACTTACACGGATAAAATAGAGAATACTATGGTTCTGAGTCTATCAGAGATCTTGGTACAATTTCGCAGAAAGCCAACAACCTGCTACGATTAGCCTCTTTTTAAGGAATTTGACCATGAACAAACAGCCCGAAGACTGGCTAGATGAAGTCCCAGAAGATAAAAACGACGATGACGATGAGATCATCTGGGTCAGTAAAAGTGAAATTAAACGTGATGCCGAAGTGCTAAAAGACTTGGGCACCGAGCTGGTTGAGCTAGGCAAAAACGCCCTGGAGAAGATCCCATTGGATGAGGATCTGCTCGCGGCCGTTGAACTGGCGCAGAAGATCAAAAAAGAAGGCCGCCGTCGCCAGATCCAGTTAATTGGTAAAATGCTGCGTGCCCGTGATGTAGAACCGATTCAAACGGCATTGGATAAGCTGAAAAACCGCCATAACCAACAAGTTTCGCTGTTCCATAAACTGGAAACACTGCGCGACCGTTTGGTTGAAGAAGGTGATGATGCCATCCCAACCGTATTGGAATTGTATCCAGATGCTGACCGCCAGCAGCTACGCAGCTTAGTGCGCAATGCTCAGAAAGAGCAGGCAACAAACAAGCCGCCGAAGTCATTCCGTCAGATCTTCCAGTATCTGCGTGAATTAGCAGAAAAGCAGCAGTAATCGGGCGGGGCCGGGTCTAACTCGGCTCCCGACTCAATAAAGTTCTAGTCAGGCAATATTAAAACGTAAACTGCCTGCCAGCTCTTCCTCAGCTTCTTCCAACAGCAACACAATAGCCCCAAAACGGCGTTTCCGGCGGTGATTGAAATGGATAAATTCAATCTCTACCGGTAAAGCTATCTCGCCTGTTACCACATCCCACAGCGCATCCAGATTGGCACCAAAACCTTCGTTCAGCGCAAACTGTTGGGAAAATGCGCGGTAAAATGCAGGAAGATCCGGTATATGGTCAAAATCGAATACCACTTTTACCATCTTTTCACTCCATCCGAATGAAATGCTTATAGTGATCCTGAGTCAGATAAATCAGGCCATCATTGGAGTAAAGCAAACGATCAGTACCACGATGCCCACAACGATAATTCACATCAGCTTCATGCCAATTACGGCCCTTGGCTTCGGGTAATTGACGTTCACGATTAGAAAAACGATCGCCGCCAATGGCTTTACCCGGCAGTACCTTGCACAAATTACCGTCTTTAGGATTCCAGCCCTTCTCACGCGCCTGCTGCTTGGTAATGTAAAAATCCGGCAAGCGGTGATGCGCTTGCAAGTATTTTACAACCTGCTGGTGCTGGGTGAGCTGTTCAATAGAAACCGGGACTGATGGCCGCGAACGTTCCAGATCCGGCGACTGACCAATATCACGCGCCGTGACACCGTCAATACCCTGAAATGCGGCCACCGCTAGCAGCAGTATTGCCCCCAGAATAGTGATAAGTCGCTTATTCATGGTTCTCCTTAACCCTCAAGCTGCTGCTCATTACGATAACCTATGCCGTATCATCTGATTTATAAATTGCCCAGATGCAGAGTTTTAACTTCCATAAATTCATCTAAACCCAGCACTGAACCTTCACGACCCAGGCCTGATTCTTTCACCCCGCCGAAAGGTGCCAGTTCAGTAGACACCGAGCTTTCATTGACGCCAATCATACCGCTTTCCAGCGCATCTGAAACCCGAAATACCCGCTGCAAGTTCTGAGTATAGAAGTAAGCCGCCAGCCCGAATGGCGTGTTATTCGCCCGCTTGATCACTTCATCTTCGGTCTTGAAACGGAAACAGGCCGCCAGTGGGCCAAAGGTCTCTTCAGAAGCCACTTTCATTTGCTCTGTAGCATCGGCAATGACCGTCGGCTGGAAGAAGTTGCCACCTAACTCATGACGGCTCCCCCCGGCTAACAACCGGCCGCCCTTCTCCAGAGCATCTTTTACGTGGTCTTCCACCTTCTCAACACCTGCCAGATTGATAAGTGGCCCCATGTTGACATCTTGGTCCATGCCATTGCCTACTTTCAGCTTTTTCACTTCGGCTGCCAGGCGGTTAACAAACTCGTCGTAAATGCCATCCTGAATATAGAAGCGGTTGACGCAAACACAGACCTGCCCGGCATTGCGGAATTTACAGGCCATGGCTCCGGCAAGTGCCGCATCCAAATCGGCATCATCAAACACGATATAGGGGGCATTCCCACCCAGTTCCATGGAAATTTTCTTCATGGTGGCGGCGGCATTGCGCATCAGGGTTTTACCCACTTCCGTCGAGCCGGTAAAAGAGATTTTACGCACTTCAGGGCTGGCCATAATGGCGTCGCTGATAGCATGGGTATCACCGGCAACCCCATTGAGAACCCCAGCCGGTACACCAGCCTGTTCTGCCAGTGCCAGCAAAGCAAAGGCGGATAATGGCGTATTGTTGGCTGGTTTAATTAACCCGGTGCAGCCAGCAGCCAGCGCGGGCCCTAATTTGCGGGTGAGCATCGCCAGCGGGAAATTCCAGGGAGTGATGGCAGCGACCACGCCAACCGGCTCGCGGGTTGCCAGAATGCGGGCACCTTCTTTGGCGGGCGGAATGATTTCACCATTGGCACGCTTCGCTTGCTCACTAAACCATTGAATAAAGCTGGCGGCATATGCAACCTCGCCCAATGCTTCTTTCAATGGTTTACCTTGCTCAGAAACCATCAGCTCAGCCAATGATTGCTGGTGCTCCATTATCAGTAAATACCAACGCTGTAGAATCTCTGCGCGCTGTTTCGCGGGGGTTTTGCGCCAGGCGGGGAATGCCTCGCTAGCGGCCTTAATCGCGGCTTCGGTTTCTGCTTTGCCGGATTTCGCCACTTTCGCGACCAATGCGCCAGTGGCCGGATTGCGCACCTCGAAAGTGCTCTGCGCTTGATGCCAAGAACCGCCGACAAAATAGCCGATATGGTAAACACCGTCGCTCTGTTTTTGGCTTTGTAATGGGTTTTGTGCTGACATCTTGTCGACCTCCTGCGGGGGAATGATGCCCCCCATCAATGGAGGGCTAGGAAGGATGGTTCCAGATTCAGTATAGCCCTTGAGAAAGCTATGGGAACAGCTTAGCGCCTTTCAATCGGTGATTATATCAGCGCACTCTGATAACGGTGCAGCATATCTGCCAGCCGTTTCACTGGACGAGTAACTGAATCAGGAGACTGATAATCAACCAGTTTTTGCTGATATTGGTCTAATTCCTGCAACAGTCGGGCGAAGTAATAGCGCCGCTTCTGGGAGTTTTTGGCATTAATCACTCTATCCGCGGTGTAGCGAATTTGCTTATGGAAAGCACTCAACTCAGCATTAACCGGGATCTCGGTCTTATTGAGCCGCTGATGGGCGATGATCAATGTTAATGCCAGCCGATATTTGTCGATATCACCGGGGAACATCATCAATAACTGGTTCAGTTGCTGGTATAACGCCGGTAAATGATTTTCACTGCGCCGAGCTTTGTTGGTCGTGAGAGCGGATACTGCGCTGTAAACAAAGCGGTTGAGTAAGGTTCTGCCGGTTCTGTCTTTGGCATTATCGCGGATCAGCAACAACACCATCAGAGAAACGAAGCAGCCAACAATTTGGCCTAATGCGCTGTCGAGGAACAAACTGACATTGAATTCCATCGGGTTACTTAGCACCATAATATTGATGGTGCTGGCTAACGTCCCCAGTGAACCCAAGCGCCGCTTTTGTACTTCAATACCAATAATGAACGCCAGCAGCCCCAAGCTAATACACAGCAGCAACATGCTCTGCTGAGTTGCGGGAATGATAAACATAAAGTAAAGCGCCCCGATGGGCAGCGCCATAACCACCCCCAACAGGAAATCTATCGCCACCATCCGCGGATTAGGGGTGCGCATCGCCAGCGACGTCACCACCGCTATCATCACCATACAACCCGCCCCTGATGTCCAGCCGGTCCACAGCCAGAACAAGCCACCGATAGCGGTCGCAATACCGGTACGCAGGCCATTAATCATGGCGTGATGGCCTTCAGCGGAGACATGCTTCACCGGAACATCACCGGCTAGAATATCTTCCTCAACCCGGCTGATGCTGCTGTTAGTGTGAATCCCTTTCGCCAGCAATAAATAGCGAGTTGCCGCGCCCACCCAGCTGCTGATGGTATGCGGGATAGCCTCACTGTGGCTGGCACCAATAAACTGGCGCAGTTTTTTCATCCGCTGATGAATCTCCGCCGGAGTTTGTGCCGGTTCGCTCAGCATGGCCTTCAGTTGGTCGGTTAATATGTCGGGATGATTGACTAGCACCAGATAGGTTTCACACGCTTGGGTTATCAGTGCTAAAGACTCGGTGTGTAATACCCGTAAACGACGATTACAGCGCTGCCAACGGGAAGATTCCATCATCAAATAGCTGCGCATCCCATTGAGCGCGGTGGTATTTTTAACTAAATCATTCCAGGCACGGTCAATATCCGTTTTTTCGGCCTGATGTATGCACAGCTGCAACAGCTGGTATTGATCCACCAAGACTTTATCCACCAGCCGATCAATATCCTGCTTGATTGATCGCGGTGAAAACAGCAGATCAGCCATGACCGCACAGACGATCCCCAGCACAATCTCACTACAGCGCTCAACGGCGAATTGGGGCGTTAGCAGCGGAGTTTCACCGGTCGTCACAATGATGATAAGGGCGGTATACCCAGCTAAACCAAAGGCATAAGAGTTTTCCACACGCACTAATGATGAGATCCACGTGCAAACCCCAGCCCATAAGCAGCAGAGCATCAGCGTCAATACCGGTGCTCTGATGGTCAGAACAATGATAATCAAGCCGCCAATGCAGCCGATAAATGTTCCGATAATACGCAACCAGCCACGATGGCGAATTGCGCCGGAGAAAGGCTCACCACCCGCCGCAAAAGCCGGGCCTGCAGCGACAATCGCCGCCGTTAGCACTGACCAACGCGGCGTTTCCAATTGCAAGTGAAAGCCCAGAAACAGTGCGGCCACAATGGCAAAACTGAGCTTAAAAGCAAAGCGCAGGCGAATGAAAGTCGGGCTGCTCATCTTAGCCAAACTCGCGCAGACGATGCATCAGCTTAACAATTGGCGATGCCTGGTTGGGATCGCGATCATTCGATCCGGTGATAACCACCGTTGCAGTCGTCCCTGCCGGGTAAGGATGCTGTTGATCCTCATCATCCAGACGGATTTTCACCGGCACACGCTGCGCCAGACGTACCCACTCCAGATTATTATCAATGGTCGCCAGCCCTTTGCTATCAACACTGCTGCTGCTGTTGGTGACCCCCGCAGAGATACTGTCGACGGTACCATGCAGAATACGGTTACTGCCGAGTGGGGTAATTTCTGCCCGATGCCCCGGTTTAACCCCTTCCAGCTTGGTTTCTTCCAGATAGGCTAAAATATAAAAAGTATCTTTTTTCACCAAGGCGACCGCTGTAGCGCCGCGATTAATAAATTCCCCAGCATGAACATTCAGGTTGGTCACCCAGCCTTCTGCGGGCGCGCGTACTACAGTTCGCTCCAGATCAAGCTGGGCTAAATCACGCACCGCGATAGCTTTTGCCAGTTGATGACGGACGGTTTGCAGCACATTGCTAGATTGGTCAATCTCTTCTTGTGACAGTGCCTGAACCCCTAAACGTTGACGCCGACCCGACTCACGCTGTTTCTCAGCAGCCAGTGTTTGGTAATAGGCAACATCAGCTTGCGCTTCGGCCAGAGCCTGTTCATAGCGCGGCTGGTCAATGACAAACAGGATTTGGCCTTTCTGCACCAATTGGTTGTCCTTAACCGGGACATCGGTCAGCAAGCCGCTGACGTCCGGTGCAATAGCAACGACATCTGCGGTAAATTTAGCATCACGGGTCCAGGGTGATTCAGTGTAAAAGGCCCAGACCTTGAAGACAGCAACAATAGCCAGTAAAACCACCAATAAGGTGATGCCGATGCGGATTATTTTTAATGAAAAAGTACTCACGGCGACCTCAGGAAAAAAGACGAGATATTAAGTAAAAAAGACAACCGTACAATGCGGTATTAAAGAGCGCTGGATGCCAGACAAACTCATAAATACCCGTGGGTTGTAACATGCGACGCAGGACAAAAAAAAGGGCCAGCGAGAGCAGCAGCTCAACAAATATCGGTGGAAAAGAGAGGCCGAAAATCACCATCACCGGAAGCAAACTCATTTTTAAATCCTTTCTGTTGTGGGGTGTCGGTGAATACGCCCAAATGAATAATCTGACAGTTAACTGAAATACATCCAACTACAATAGCCACGGCTAAAAGCACCAGCCATAAGACTGACTTATAGGTTAAACTTGGTTGATTATTATGGCTGTAGCTTGCCATGAGATGAGGCAACACTTCGGCTACGTGGTTTTCAAGCTTCGGACTCTTCTCCCGACAGCAGTATATTAGCCTGCTTATTATCAAGTTATCTACAATGTGTGATCTAAATCACTTTTAAGCCAGAGTTAACAATCCCTCTCGCTAACAGTCCATATAGAGCAAACCATGGAAAGATTAAAACGAATGTCAGTCTTTGCCAAAGTCGTTGAGTGCGGTTCCTTTACCGGCGCAGCACGGCAGTTGGCCATGAGTGTGTCGTCGATAAGTCAGACAGTGTCAAAGCTGGAAACAGAGCTGAATGTTAAGCTGCTTAACCGCAGTACCCGGCGCATTGGTTTAACCGAGGCTGGCCGCATTTACTATCAGGGCTGCCGGCGCATGCTGCAGGAAGTGCAGGAAGTCCACGAACAACTGTATGCATTTAACAATACCCCGACAGGAACGCTGCGGATTGGCTGCTCATCGACTATGGCGCAAAATGTGCTCGCCACCATGACCGCGGAGATGCTGAAAGAATACCCTGGGCTGTCGGTTAATTTGGTCACCGGTATACCGGCACCGGACCTGATTGCGGATGGTTTGGATGTGGTGATTCGGGTCGGAGCTTTACAGGATTCAGGGCTGTTTTCTCGCCGCCTGGGTTCCATGCCAATGGTGGTGTGTGCCGCCAAATCCTATCTGGCACAGTACGGCACGCCGGAGAAACCCTCGGATATGGTCAATTTCTCGTGGCTGGAATACAGTGTCAGGCCGGACAGTAATTTTGAATTGATTGCGCCGGAAGGTATTACCACACAGATATCCCCGCAGGGCCGTTTTGTGACCAATGATTCGCAAACCATGATCCGTTGGCTCAACGCTGGCGCGGGTATTGCCTATGCGCCGTTAATGTGGGTGATTGAGGAGATAAAACGCGGTGAAGTGGAAGTGCTTTTCAAAAAATATCATTCTGACCCCCGCCCGGTTTATGCACTGTATACCGAGAAAGACAAAATGCCGCTTAAAGTCCAAGTCTGTATCGACTATTTAACCGAATACTTTAAGCGGGTTGCTGAGGTATATCAGGGCTACCGATAACATGAGCATAGTTATTGGGTGCCCAGTTAGACTTAAACTGAGCACCAAACATGCTGTATTTCTTCTTACGCGGTGCCGCCCACGGTCAGATTATCCAGTTTCAGGGTAGGCTGGCCCACGCCCACCGGCAGGCTTTGACCTTCTTTGCCACAGACGCCAACACCCTTATCCAGCGCCAGATCGTTGCCGACCATGGAAATCTGCTGCATAGCTTCAATACCCGAGCCAATCAAAGTGGCCCCTTTCACCGCATGGGTGATTTTGCCTTTTTCGATTAAGTAAGCTTCAGAAGTCGAGAAGACAAACTTGCCGGAGGTAATATCCACCTGACCACCGCCAAAATTAGGCGCGTAAAGGCCATATTCCACACTGGCGATGATCTCTTCTGGCGTGGATTTACCGGCCAGCATATAAGTGTTCGTCATACGCGGCATTGGCAGATGCGCATAGGATTCACGGCGGCCATTACCGGTTGGCGCAACCCCCATCAAGCGAGCATTGAGCTTATCCTGCATATAACCTTTCAGAATACCGTTTTCAATCAGCACGTTATATTGGCCGGGTACCCCTTCATCGTCGATGGCAAGAGAGCCACGGCGACCTTGCATGGTGCCGTCATCAACCACGGTACACAGCTCAGAAGCAACCAACTTACCCATTTGCCCGCTGAATACGGAGCTGCCACGGCGGTTGAAATCACCTTCCAGCCCATGACCAACAGCTTCGTGCAGCAACACGCCCGGCCAACCAGCACCTAACACCACTGGCATGGCACCTGCCGGTGCTGCAATGGCAGACAAATTCACTAATGCCATTCTGACGGCTTCATTAGCAAAATTATCGGCACGCACTTCACCGTCAACCACCTCAAGGAAGTAGTCATAACCGAAACGGCCACCACCACCACTGGCACCGCGTTCGCGCTTGCCGTTCTCTTCAACCAATACACTGACTGACAGGCGCACCAGTGGGCGCACATCTGCCGCCAGCGTACCGTCAGTGGCTGCGACTAGAATCTGCTCATAGACACCGGTCAGACTTGCGCTCACTTCCTGCACCCGCTTGTCGGCAGCACGAGCCACTTTGTCTACTCGGTGCAGCAGTGCAATTTTGTCTTCCCGAGAGAGACTTTGCAGTGGGTCGAGTAATGGATACAGCGCCTTATAGCTAATTTCACCCAAGGTATGCACTTTACCGTTGCCAGTATCACGCACAATACTGCGCGCTGCATGGGCACTTTGCTGTAAAGCATTCAGGGTTATCTGGTCGGCGTAGGCAAAACCGGTCTTTTCACCACTGACTGCGCGCACCCCGACACCCTGATCAATATTGTAAGAGCCATCTTTAATGATGCTGTCTTCCAACACCCAGGCCTCGTGGTAGCTGGACTGGAAATACAGGTCAGCATAATCGAGGCGGCGCTCGGCCAACTGCCCCAATACTGAGAACAAGTCCTGATGGTTCAGCTTGTTAGCAGCGAGTAACTGCTCACTGACAAACGAGAGGCTCATAGTTTTCACTCTTTATTTAGATGATTATCATGAAGTAGATGATAGCTTATTCGATGGCGGTACCAGCGACGCCTGGAAGCGATTATGCTGCAATACCGGCATCTGGTTACGAATAGTCTTCAAACCTGTGGTTTCAATTTTGACTTTTAAAGCAGCAACCGCATCTGGGTTTTGCCCAATAATTTTACCCCAGGCATCAACCGCCATGGTATGGCCCCAAGTCCGGCGGGTGGCACCGTGACGCCCCACCTGTGCTGCGGCCAATATCACGCACTGATTTTCAATCGCCCGTGCGCGCAATAAAATTTCCCAATGAGCTTCACCCGTGACTTTGGTAAAGGCCGAAGGCACTGAAATAATCTCTGCTCCCTGCGCACGTAAAGCCTGGAACAAACCGGGGAAACGCAGATCATAGCAAATCGTCATGCCGAGGCGGCCTACTGGCGTATCCACTACCGTCAATTGCTGGCCCGGTTGATAAGTATCAGACTCACGGTAATGACTATGCAGGTCGTTTATATCCACATCAAACATATGGATTTTATCGTAGCGGGCTTTAAGCTCACCCTGATCATCAAACAGCAAGCTGCTGGTGGTGATCAGGTCCGGTGATTCACGGCTGATCAGCGGCATGGAGCCGACTTGAATCCAGACTCCGTATCGACGCGCCATCTCACGCACTTCCTGCTGTAATGGCCCATCGTTGTGTTGTTCGGCATGGTGGCGGTATGAGGCAGCATTGGCAAATAACAAGGCATTTTCCGGCGTCATAACCAGTTGAATGCCTGAATTTAACTGTTTAATCTGCTGCTCAATTTGAGCCAGATTGTCACGGGTATTTTCACCACTGCATAACTGTAATAATGCGACATTGGCATTTTTCATGGCGCCTTACTCTCCTTTAGCTGGCGTAATACTTCATGGATGGCCGGTTGATCCAGGCTACCGGTAATCTGATAGCGAATCAGCGAGACCTTGCTCCATAACGGCCCTAAAATCTTGGAGGCAGCAAATACTGCCGCCCCAACCACCGGGTTAATCGCGAACGCAGTTGCGACACCGACAGTGGCAGAAATCTCTGGGGTGATGACCGCTTCCATGGCTATCTGGCGTTTCACCAAATCAACATTGCCGCTCATGGCAATATCGGCCGCCAACCCATCAACCACTAAATCATTGGTATGCATCACGCCATTTTTGATATTGGCGCTGCCGCGAATAGAATCAAACGCGAAGTCACGACTAAACGTATCACTAAAATCGAGTTGGAGCTTACGTAATAGTGCGTCAAAGCTGACTAAACGCAATAACTGGCCCGCACGGCCACCACCGAGATCAGTGAGTAATCCGCGCCCCAGTCGGCTCTTGAGCGTTCCATTCAGGCTATCAATTTGTGGCTGCCACGGCACACCGCGCCAATTGATGTCGGCATTGATATCAAATGAAGCATCTTTTATTGGGGTTGTCAGGCCAAAAAACGAGAGTGTTTCATCGATTTTTGCCCCACTCAGTGCAACATTAAGAGCGGTTTTGTCACCCAGATGATCTTGTTGCCACTGCCCGGAAACCTTCGCCCGCCCATTACCGGCTTCAATCAACCCATTTGATAACGTCAGTACCGAGCCTTTCGGAGTGAGATCCGCAGTCACCCGCCCGACGTTTTGCCCCAAAATCCAACAAGCTTTACAACGCAGTTGCAGAGCTGGCCAATTATGGAACGAGACTGTGCTAGGGCTTTGTGGCTCCTGCAATGCCGCTTTTGCCAACGGATCACTCTTTTCGCTCCCCGCCCACTGCGGGTTGTAATAGAGGTAATCAATATCGGCATGCCATGGCCCACTGTCAGACATCAACAGACTGCCATCCACTTCCTGCCCCTTGGCCGTGACTCTGGTGCCCGCCAGCAAAGGTTCCAGTTGTAATGTCAGGCCATGCCAAGCCTGACCGCCGATTAACAACTGTGGAGTTTGCAATGTCAGCCGCTTCGGGAAAATAACATTAGCGCTGCTGCCTTTTATTTTGGGCTGAGTAGAGGAGGCAAAAGGTGCGCTCACTGCTGAAAGCTCAGGAGCCAGCAAAGCCAGCCAGCGCTCACCATCCAAGTTAGGCAGCTTGAGTACCAATCCTTTGTCATCAGGTAACGGCGGTGTCTTGTTGCTGTCGGTCTGCCAGATAGCCCGCGCCAGCTCCACCTGATCCTTTTGCAGCAGCCATTGGCTATTAAAGGTATTGTTGCCGCCCGCACTACCCGACAGAGTAAAGCTATCCAGCCCACCGACGGCCTTAACCTGTAATGGTAAGGTTTGACCACTGACTTTATCTAGCGGTGGCGGTAAGTGACTGCTCACTTTCTTAAGGTCAGCCGTGACATCAATTTTATAATCCGGCTTGCCGTTTTTAGGCAACTGCACGGCAACTTTACCTTGCCAGTTGGCACTGCCACTCAGCAATTTCGCCACATCGTCCGGTACACCGGGTAATTTGGCCGGCAGCCAGTCACCGTGTAGCCCGACATTGACCAAAAAGTTCTTAGGTTGCTCTTGGGTGGTAAAATCAACGGTTAGCGGCTGCCCGAACCAGTTGGCGGATAAGGTATCACTATCCAGATTGCCATCATTGAACCGGAACTTACCGCTGATATTTTCCAGTTGGCTGTGCAACGGCTTAACCAACAGGCTGTTATTCTTCAACGTCACTTCGCCGCTGGCATGCGTAATGCGGTTCTCTTCCAAGGGGATATCTAGGTGTAAGCGCCCACTAACATTACCCCCGACCTGCAACTCCTCAAGTGTTTCAGCCACTGAGTCCTTGAGTGGTGTCTGGGTAAAGTAGTCATGAACATCACGCCCTTCACCCGCCACTTCAGCATCAACATAGAGTTTCTCTTGCAGATAATCCGGGATGATGGCGCTGATATTGCTGCCGGTGACATTACCCAGCATGGCATGAGGCGCGTTCATCCACAGACCTTCATTAAGGAAATCGAGGTCAATGGCTAAATTCTCTAATGCAGGCCAATCTGGCTGGAATGCGAAGGTCGCGTTACGTAGCGGCACATAGACCTGGAACTGGCCTTCTTTATGTTTATAAGGAAAATCATGGGGATTGCCGTTATAAACCAGCGTGGCATTATCCACCTGCCCACCCTGTAACGCCGCGGTCAAATAGTCAGCCAGTTTCTTGCCCATCAATGGAACTGGGAAGTAGCGCCAAGCATCGGTGGCATCATACAGACGAATGCCGGTCAGGATCTTAAGCCATGGCTGCCCTTTATCCGGTTGCATATAGCGGAAACTGCCATTGCCCCACAAGGATTTGGCCCTGACATCTAGCTGGTCGCTCCAGAGCTCCCAACCTTTATCATCCACCTGCCATTTCACTGTGCCACTGGCCTGACTCACCTCTAATGGGGCGCGGAACATTTCACCATAAGGCAAGGTGCTGTCTTTAAGGTTGATATCCAGCCGCCCAAGTTCAGCTGTGCCGCTCAACACACCGGAAAAATTATTCACGCCAGGTAGTAAATCCCAATGCTGCCAGCTGATATTGTGCCATTGAGCCTGGAAACGTGTTCTTTGCGGTTGGCTGATTGGAATATCCAATGCCAAGGCATCGATAATGCCCTGCGGCCGTAAATCAGCCCAGCGCTTCATCAATTCAGGTGTAAAAAGTGACAGGGTTGGCAATAGCGGCCCAACGCGTTCGAGCTGAATATTGGTGGCGCGAATACGTAATTCTTGAGATTGGTCTGGGCCGATGAATTGGGTATTTTCAGGTAGCCACAAAGCTGACAGATGCCCTTTCGGCCAGGCTTGACCATCTGTTTTGAGGCTCAACTCTGGCGCGTCAATTTGCCAGCCATTGCCCTGACGGCGGCCTTCCAGTACCAAATTATCTACGGCTAACTGATGGGATTGCTCGCCCACCGTCCAGTTGGCTTGCCCCTGACTGAGCAGTACATTGCCACTGTAAATTTCACCACTTTTAATACTTAGCCAAGCGGCCAAGCTGAATTCAGCACTGTCCAACCCGGTATTATTGTGCAGCCAGCGGCTAATCCAAGGTTTCAGGTCGATATTGTCGGCCTGCATATAAACCGTGCCATTATTTAAAATGCCTTGGTTATCGTGCAGATCCATACGCACCATCACTACGCCATGCTGGCCATTGATGGTCGAAAGGCTGATTTGCCCTTCAGCGCGATGCCGACTCGGCGAGTTAAGCCAAGTCAGTTGTGGAATTTCTAATTCGGCACGTGGGCCTGATGGGGTCAAAAATGAAATGCGACTGTTGCGCAGGTCAAAATGGTCTAATTGACGTAAGAAAATATCAGTAATGTTGCTGGCTTCAAGGCTGCTGTTATTACTCTGCTGCCTATCGAGCGTGGTGTGCAAGTCCAGCTGTAATTGATAGAAAGTCATGTCACGGAACTGCCAGCGCCAATGAAGCAAGGATTGCCAGACATCGAGCGCAAGAGTTACCCGTTGCACCTGCCAGTCGGCTTTCGGCAATTGAGCGCGAATATCACGCAATTCCAACGTTGGGCCAAAGGTTTCCCACGTCCCTTGCATGAATCCCACTTCCAGTGGGATACCGCTAATGGACTGAACCTTAGCCACGATTTGCGGACGATAGTCGTTGATGAGAGGCAGCATCATGCGTAGCCCACTGACCAACAGTGCCACCACAACAATCATTGTGGCGCCTGTCGCAAACATTATCCTGGGCAGTCGCCTCACACTTCTCTCCTCGCCATCCCTGTAAGGCCGGGAGGCACTTACATCATCACCACATCAAACTGTTCTTGGTTATACAGTGGCTCAATCTGAACTTTAACCTGCTTACCGACGAAAATTTCTACTTCAGCGAGTGCGTGAGACTCTTCGCCTTTCAGCGCCTCACCGACTGCTGGAGAAGCATAGACCAAGAAGCGGTCAGAATCATAAGCATGGTGAACACGCACAATTTCACGCAAGATTTCATAGCACACGGTCTCGACCGATTTGACGGTGCCACGGCCACGACAGGTTGGGCATTCATTGCAGAGCACATGCTCGATGCTTTCCCGCGTGCGCTTGCGCGTCATTTCCACTAAGCCTAGCTGAGAGAAACCGTTAATACTGGTTTTTACTCGATCTTTACTCAGTGCCTGCTCCAGTGAATGCAGCACACGCCGACGATGCTCTTCATTACTCATGTCGATGAAATCAATAATGATAATCCCCCCCAGATTGCGCATCCGCAGTTGGCGGGCAATGGCCTGAGTGGCTTCAATATTGGTATTAAAAATGGTTTCGTCAAGATTACGATGACCAACAAAAGCCCCGGTATTGATATCTACCGTGGTCATAGCTTCGGTCTGGTCAATAATCAGGTAACCGCCTGATTTTAACTCAACTTTGCGCTCCAGGGATCGCTGTATTTCATTTTCGACATCATAGAGATCGAAAATTGGCTGTTTACCGGCATACAGCTCCAGCTTTTCAGTCATTTCTGGAATATATTCGCTGGTAAACTCCACCAGCAAATCATAGGTCAATTTGGAGTCAACACGGATTTTATCCAGTGCCGCACCGGCAAAATCACGGAGCACGCGCTGTGCCAGAGCCATCTCGCCATACAGTTTATATTTAGTGATATTGCGTTTTTTCCGCTCCTGAACCTTGGTCCACAAACGTTTGAGGAAAGCGGCATCAGCGGCAAGTTCCTCTTCACCAATCCCTTCTGCGGCCGTGCGGATAATAAAACCGCCCTGCTCATCGCAGTACTCCGCCACGGTTTTCTTCAGGCGCTCACGTTCCGCTTCACTTTCTATGCGCTGCGAAACCCCCACATGGGCGGCCCCTGGCATTAACACCAGATAGCGGGAAGGTAGGGTGATATCGGTGGTCAGACGTGCGCCCTTAGTGCCGAGCGGGTCTTTCACCACTTGCACCATTAAATCCTGCCCCTGGCGAACCAGTTCAGCAATGTCGCGCACATTGAAGTTTTTCTGCTCATCCCCAGCCACGCATTCGGTGTGGGGCATGATATCGGAAGCATGGAGGAAAGCTGCCTTATCCAGACCTATATCCACAAAAGCCGCCTGCATGCCCGGTAAAACCCGGCTGACACGGCCCTTATAGATATTGCCAACGATCCCTCTTTTGGCTTCACGTTCGATATGTATTTCTTGCAGGATGCCACCGTCAATGTAGGCAACCCGCGTTTCAGACGGTGTAATATTGACCAGTAATTCAGCTGTCATGTATTCCTCTCACATTACGTAGCGCAATGAAATTACTTAGTAATTCATGGGTTTCTACCAACGGCAGCCCCACCACGGCATGATAACTGCCGGTAATGGACCTGACGAAACAACCACCTTTCCCCTGAATACCGTACGCGCCCGCTTTGTCCATGGGTTCACCGGTAGCAATATAGTCACTGATTTCCAACTGGGATAACACGCGAAATGTCACATCTGTCACAACCATGGCAGATAATATGTCTTGTCGGTCAGCCAGCGACACCGCAGTAATAACTTGATGTTGTTGGCCGGACAATGCACTGAGTATTTGTTGCGCGTGTGCTTTATCTCGTGGTTTTTCTAATACTTGCCCATTTAACACCACAATAGTATCCGCCCCTAAAACTGGCAAATCCTGTGGTGCGACCCTCACCCCTGCCCGTGCTTTATCTTCTGCCAAACGCCGGACATATTCTTGCGCACTCTCTTCTGGATGGCGTTGCTCTTCAACCTCAGTTTTTAGCACTTCAAAAGGCGCACCAAGCAGGGTCAGTAATTCACGGCGACGCGGAGAGCCAGAAGCGAGATACAGGGCGGTCATGAGTCTTAAGTCCTTATTGCACCGCAAATTGGCGGCGAATTTTACGCATTAACAAAAATAGCCAAGGCCACAAAATGCCGTTGACTACACTACTCCAGAATACTTCAGGCCGGAATGAGACATTACTGACTAAAAACTCGGACCAGAACACCACCACATCCATCGTCAGCGAAAGCAGCATCACAATGAGCGCCTGCTGCCACAATGCCATATTGCGGAATAGCTGAAATTTAAACGCCACCAGATAAGCGATAATGCTAAGCGCCAGAGCCCGGACCCCGAGGGTTGAACCTAAAATAAGGTCCATAATCAGCCCCAGAATAAAGCCGGTGCCAACATTCACCCGATGCGGTAATGCCATCACCCAATAAATTAAGACTAATGCCAGCCATGAAGGCCGAAACATATAAATCTGTTCAGGCCACGGCATAATTTGTAGCACCATGGCAATGAGGAAGGACAACCAGATCACCCAACGGCCATTGCTGCTGTAACGGTTCATGGTGATACTCCCGGAGCAGTCACTGCTGGTGGTGTTGTCACCGCAGGCGGTGCCGGAGGCCCCATAGCATCTGCGGCTGGCAATACTTGTGACATCATGGGAGCCAGGCGTTCATTTGCCACACGGCGAACTTCATCAGGTGGCAATGGTACATCGCCATTACGATCAGCGCCCCACAAGAGCAACAGGTAACGTAAGCGCTGCAAGTCAGCGGTCGGGCGAGCTTGAATCACCGTATAAGCGCGCTGGTTGTCAACTTTGACCGACGAAACCACCGCCACAGGATAGCCTTCAGGGAAACGTCCCCCCAAGCCGGATGTCACTAACACATCACCGACACGAATATCTGTATTGCTAGGCAAGTGCTCTAATAGCAAGTCATCAGTACAACCACTACCGGCAGCAATGACCCGAATATCATTTCGCAGTACCTGAATAGGTAGCGCGTGGGAAGTATCGCAAATCAATAATACGCGGCTGGTTAATTTACTCACCGCTACGACCTGGCCTACGACGCCACGGTCACTGATAACCGGCTGGCCTTCGTACACACCATTATTAGAGCCTTTATCGATAACCACTTGGTCACTATAGGGATCTGTCCCGCTGGACATCACCTGAGTCACCATTTTCTGTTCATCCTGACGCAGCGGTGATCCGAGCAATTCACGTAAGCGGTTATTTTCCTGCTTAAATTGCCCAAGTAACTGGAGGTCAGTATTTTTCAGCAACAGTTCTTGCCGCAATGCGCGATTTTCCAGCTCCAATTGTTGATGGGTAGCCAGAGTTTCAGAAACATTGTCGAGAACTTTGCGTGGCCCATTGGCCAGAAAATAGAAAGGACTAACGGCGGTGTCCATATAGGTACGTATTTTAACAAATGTACCTAATCGACTATCCGCTATAACTAAAATAATGGCTGCAAGAACGGCAAAGAACAACCGCAGTTGCAGGGATGGACCCCGGCTAAAAATCGGCTTCATAAATTATGGGTATTCCTTGACGGCATAAAGGAGGAAGCGCCAAATCTGAATCACCCTTTCGTACTTGACGTTACAGCAGATGATGGCGACTCACCCAAATGACTGACTGATGCCAGCGCATTCGAATGTGTTTATTGCCTGGCTGTAACGCCAATGACTTCTTACCTTGGGTATCGATTTATCCGACCGGCCCTTCTCCTTTTGGCTGACTATTCTTCGCTGAACAAATCGCCGCCATGCATGTCGATCATTTCCAGCGCTTTACCACCACCGCGGGCAACGCAGGTCAATGGATCTTCTGCCACCACCACCGGGATACCGGTCTCTTCCATCAGCAAGCGATCCAGGTTACGCAGCAATGCGCCACCACCGGTCAACACCATACCGCGTTCAGAGATGTCCGACGCCAGTTCTGGCGGACACTGTTCCAGCGCTACCATCACCGCACTGACAATACCCGTCAATGGCTCTTGCAGCGCTTCAAGGATTTCATTGGAATTCAGAGTAAAGCCACGTGGTACACCTTCTGCAAGGTTACGGCCACGGACTTCAATTTCCAGAACTTCATCACCCGGATAAGCAGAACCGATGCTGTGTTTGATACGTTCGGCGGTTGCTTCACCAATCAGTGAACCGTAGTTACGGCGCACATAATTAATGATAGCTTCATCGAAACGGTCACCACCGATACGTACGGAAGAAGAATAAACCACACCATTCAGAGAGATAACGGCCACTTCTGTGGTACCGCCACCAATATCCACCACCATTGAACCGGTCGCTTCAGAAACAGGTAAGCCCGCGCCAATGGCCGCAGCCATAGGTTCTTCAATCAGAAACACTTCACGAGCGCCTGCGCCCTGAGCAGATTCACGGATCGCACGGCGCTCAACCTGAGTTGCCCCGACCGGTACACACACCAATACACGCGGACTTGGGCGCATAAAGCTGTTGCTGTGAACTTGCTTAATAAAGTGTTGCAGCATTTTTTCAGTGACAAAGAAGTCGGCGATAACGCCATCTTTCATCGGACGAATAGCTGCGATATTGCCGGGGGTACGCCCCAGCATCTGTTTGGCATCATGGCCCACAGCCGCAACGCTCTTCGGTGAACCGGCACGATCCTGGCGAATAGCAACCACTGAAGGTTCATTCAGTACAATGCCTTGTCCTTTAACATATATAAGGGTATTGGCGGTACCCAAGTCGATGGACAAGTCGTTGGAAAACATGCCACGAAATTTCTTAAACATAACGAAAGGATAATCCTGCAAGCTGGGGGCGGAAAATAAAATCCGCCTACTTTACCAACCACACGAAGCAGCGACAAGGCGCAAAAACGTCCTGATTCGGTGAAAAAGTAGCTGCGTTATTGACGTCTCGTTCCGTTCAGAACCCAGGCAGCTTGAAAAGGTTGAATAAACCTTCGGCACAACACGGATTCTGCGCAACGACCGGCGTAACACAGCACATAAAATCTAACATTTAACCTGATTCTCGTCGGAAGTAAGCGCCCACCAACGATTTACGGAAATGACTGGCACATTCTACGTTAATTTTTGCTCAACGATCAGGCTAAACATGGCCCTAATACGAATATTTTTTCTTTCCGGGGTTCAAAAGGGTTGGCGGAGCAAAAAAATTGCCTTGTCCACCGTAAACACCTTTCTCTTTCAGAGTTTGCCATTCTTCACGGGTAAGAACTTCTGCGGCGAAAACTTTCGCATGGGTTCCTGCACAAGCACCGGTCAGGCTATCGACAAACAACTGATTTTCGTAACGTAAATTAATATTTCTTACTAATCCCGGATGAAGCTTGATCATTTCAACCCGCAGAGACTTAATGTATGAGGTGCTTACAACCGTCAATCCGGCCTGTGACACCATAACCTTGCAGCCTACACCGAGTAGCAAACGCATCATCGGACGGATTTGGCTGATATATTGACACACATCTGCCTCTGCAAGTTCAAAGATAATTCGCTCTCTATCAGATTTTCTACACTGTAGCAGTGTATCCCGCAGCCAGCGCTGGAAAGGACGTTGCAATAATGAATCAACGCAGATAGAAAATGCCAGAGTTTCGTCCGGCCATAAAGCTAATAAAGGAATTATCCGATCAATTTTTTGACGATCATAACGTTCGCCCAAACCGAACAGTTGCACCAGAGGCATAAATTCAGCTGCCCGTAGCTCTTGCTCGCCATCATATATACGGCTGATTATTTCGCGATGATGAATTTTCCCGTCAACCGTCACAACCGGCTTCTGATAAAGCCGGGGGCCACCGTTAGCCAGTGTCTGTTCCAACAAAGTGCGCCACTTGACACTGCCGCGCCCTTTTTCTGACACTTGAGTATCGTAGACATACCAGCCATTACCCCCATACATCGCCGCATTTTTGGTCGCTTGTCCAGCATTATCCATAATCTCTTCTGCTGAATCGCCGCTGCGATACGCCACAATGCCAATATGCAGCAATGACTCACGGTCAATCACATGAGGGTCGGGCAACGATCCCACGGCATGCACCAGCTGGGCGGCCATGACATCGGCATCTTTTAGCGTTTTATGCGGGAGTAATATGGCAATATCACTTTGATGATAGCGAGCCAATAATGCCGAGGGATGGCGGGCAACAAATGTGGAAAGCAGGTTAATTAACGAATGCATCAATTCTTGTACCTTTTGATGGTCATCCGTTTCAGTTAAGCTATCAAAATCAGGCAACTGCACCATCATCACGACGCCATGAGCACCCGGTTCTTCCATTTGAGTCGTCAATTGATTATCAAAAAACTGGCGGTTACTGAAGCCGGTTTGGGCATCTTGGGCCGCAAAAGTCCGTATCAATGTATCAACACGATTGCGCTCTTCCCTCACTTCGATTAACTCTGCCAATAGATGGTCAATGGCACGGCTGGCACAAGGCGGCCATTCATGGCCTTCACTACGAATGGCATGTTCACGCTCGCCATTAAGGATTCGCTTCGCCCGCCACTCAAGCTTCTCCTGACCTGCGGTCTGCTCACGCAACCAGCGGAAACTTAATAACAGTGTCATCGCGATAACAATGACCGCCAATGACAAAATGGCTGCCGCATACAGGGAACGGGCGTAGCTGCTTAAGGGATCGATATAAGTGAAATGCATCGAAGCTCCCGGCTGATGCAGCATCGGAACAGCCAGACTACGGTAGCGGCTTTGGCTATTCCACGGAGCATAAATGGCAGGAAGCTTGAGTTGATAAAGCGTGCTGTTTTCATTCTGGATACTGACTTCCAACACACCCAGAGTCCGCATCATGATAGGCAACCATTCACGTTCTTTATCAGCAGGTTGCTGTAGCAGTGACTGATCATAAGCAGTCACAATGCCTTGAAGGCGATGCTCCATTTTTTTCTGACACAGATAAAAGAAACTTGCGGTGCTACCCAGTAACACCAGACACATGGCCACAACGACCAGCAGTGTCATAAACACAGATAATTTGGTTGTAAATCGCATCCCTTAGCCTTGCGAAGCGCAATTAAGTGAAAAACATGCCTCAGTTCCCTCGAGGAAAACACTATATGACAGAAAGGCATCATAATACTGATTTTTTACTTCATAATGCGACAAAAACGTAATAACTCAGCCTTTTTCCCTGAAGTTCAGCTCCCACAACCTAAAGGATAGTCAGGGTCAGGATCAATAGCCTGATTTTTGTTTTTGATCAGGCTAGAAGGTTGATGTTGTCGCTATATTGGCTCACTCTTAACTCATACTTCTTTTGAATTTTTGGAGTGCCACATGCGAGCGCTTGTCCTTGAGCAAACTGAAGGCCGTACTACCGCAGAAGTGCGTGAAATATCTCCGTCACAACTCCCTGCCGGTAATGTCACCGTTGATGTCAATTGGTCTAGCCTGAATTATAAAGATGCGCTGGCTATCACGGGCAAAGGGAAAATTATCCGCGAATTCCCTATGGTTCCCGGTATTGATTTTGCCGGTACCGTCCACAGCAGCGAAGATCCACGTTTTCATGTTGGGCAATCCGTGTTGCTGACTGGCTGGGGTGTCGGTGAAAACCATTGGGGCGGTTTGGCCGAGCAGGCGCGTGTTAATGGCGACTGGCTGGTGCCGATGCCCGAAGGGCTAGAACCTCGCAAAGCAATGATTATTGGCACGGCTGGCTTCACGGCTATGTTATGCGTGATGGCATTGGAAGAAGGTGGCGTAACCCCTGAAAGCGGCGAAGTGGTCGTGAGTGGGGCCAGTGGAGGTGTGGGTAGTACTGCAATCGCCTTACTTTCGGCTCTGGGTTATAACATTGCCGCTATTTCTGGCCGCGACAGTAACAGCGACTACCTGAAAAGTCTGGGTGCTCAGCGGGTGTTATCCCGCAATGACTATCTTGATGCTTCGCGCCCTCTGGAGAAACAGCTGTGGGCTGGCGCGATTGATACTGTGGGTGACAAAGTGCTGGCTAAAATCCTGGCGCAAATGAATTACAACAGTACGGTTGCCGCTTGTGGCCTGGCCGGTGGCTATACGTTACCAACAACCGTTATGCCATTTATTCTACGTAATGTGCGCTTGCAAGGTGTGGATTCAGTCATGACACCGCAACAACGGCGTCTACAAGCTTGGCAACGGCTACAGAAGATTTTGCCGGAAAGTTTCTATCTTCAAGCATCGCAATCCATCACATTGGCGGATGCCCCCGCCATTGCCGAGCGTTTACTGGCAAACGATGTTACCGGCAGAACACTGGTTAAAGTTCGCTAATCAATAAGCCGGGGGTTTAAACCTCCGGTTTCATATGGCAACAATTGGAAATATGAAATTTTCCTTCGTTTACTCGCACTTATTCCCATAACCCGCCATGATTATTACTATTAAGGGTGACTTCCACTCTGATGGAGTAATGTTATGCGCAATTTTTTATTCAATTCCAAGAGCAACGCTTCCAGCACTCATAATGTGCCGCGCAAACTGACTGAAGCTGATGTGACTCCAGAGAGCATTTTTTATCAGCGTCGGAAGGTATTGCAAGCCCTCGGTATCACCGCAGCTACACTTGCGCTGCCTACCTCTGCGCAGGCCGATTTGCTGGCATGGTTTAAAGGTAATGACCGCCCCAAAGCGCCATCGGGCAAGCCGCTGGATTTCACCAAATCAACGGTTTACCACCCAAATTTGGCGATGACCCCGGAAGATAAAGTTACCGGTTACAATAACTTCTATGAATTCGGCCAAGATAAAGCTGATCCTGCCGCTAATGCCGGTACGCTCAAAACCGAAGGTTGGCAGATAAAGATCGACGGCGACGTCGCAAAACCGATGACTCTCGATATTGATGACCTGATGAAACGCTTTCCTCTGGAGGAGCGCATTTATCGCATGCGCTGCGTAGAGGCTTGGTCAATGGTAGTGCCGTGGATTGGGTTTGAATTGGGGAAATTATTGAAGCTGGTTGAACCGACCAGCAATGCTCGCTACGTCGCCTTCCAAACACTTTATGCACCGGATCAAATGCCGGGGCAAGAAGATCGCTTTATTGGTGGTGGCCTGAAATATCCTTATGTAGAGGGGCTACGGCTGGACGAGGCCATGCACCCACTGGCCTTTATGACACTCGGTGTTTATGGCAAGGCTCTGCCTCCGCAAAATGGTGCGCCGCTGCGGCTTATCACGCCGTGGAAATATGGCTTTAAAGGAATAAAATCCATTGTTCATATTCGCCTGACTCATGACCAGCCCCCAACGACCTGGAACCTGAGCGCACCCGACGAGTATGGTTTTTATGCCAATGTAAATCCACATGTCGACCACCCGCGCTGGTCACAGGCAACCGAGCGCTTTATTGGCTCCGGCGGCATCCTTGATGTACAACGCCAGCCGACCCTATTATTTAATGGCTATGCCGATCAAGTCGCCTCCCTTTATCGTGGCTTGGATCTACGGGAGAATTTCTAATGCGGCTTAGCTTACGGCAAATTAAATGGCTAAAGGTCGCGATCTGGCTGGCTGCGTCTCTGCCGTTTCTGTGGTTGGTGCTCTCTGTCGACCAAGGCTGGTTTAGTGCCGATCCCGCTAAAGATATTCAGCATTTTACCGGCCGTATGACACTTAAACTGTTATTGGCAACTCTGGTGGTCACGCCGTTGGCCCGCTACGGCAAGCAACCGCTGCTGATCCGCTGTCGCCGGCTGTTGGGGTTATGGTGTTTTGCCTGGGGCACATTACATCTGGTTAGCTATTCGGTACTGGAACTAGGGCTGAGCAATATTGGCCTATTAGGCCGTGAATTGGTCACTCGCCCCTACCTGACATTGGGCATCATTAGTTGGTTATTGTTACTGTCACTGGCCGTGACATCCACCTTGTGGGCACAACGAAAAATGGGAGCTAACTGGCAAAAGCTGCATAATTTGGTGTATGTTGTCGCCATTCTCGCGCCGATTCATTATCTTTGGTCGGTGAAAACTCTGTCACCCCTACCCATTATTTATGCCGTGACAGCAGCCATATTATTGGCACTGCGTTATAAGAAATTTCGGCAATGGTGCCGCTAAAAGTTGGAACTTACCCGCGTTCTCCACGCTTTATAGCCAAAGTTCTCGGCATTATCAGTGAGCGTCAGTCATTCGAGTCTGCGCACCCCGTTAACCTCCGTGCAACATCATGTACGGAGGACATAATTAGGTAGTGAACGCACAATTCGTATTCTTTTCTATTGAATATCTTCGCTGATAAGACCAGTATTTAGCTGCTAATTGCTACGATATCATTATAATGCTCGACCTTAGTGCCGATCGCAGTGTCAAATTCGTCGTAAAAAGGTGACAAATCGGTGACATCAGGTTATTTTTTACGATGATGTACTAATTGCCGGAGATACCAGCACAATGTCGGATAAGTTTCACATTTTGCTTCTGAATGGCCCTAACTTGAATATGCTTGGGACACGTGAACCGGAAAAGTACGGTTACACTACGTTGACTGATATTGTCAGCCAGTTAGAGACTCAGGCTCAGGGAATGGATGTGGTGCTGTCCCATTTGCAGTCAAATGCAGAACATGCGCTGATCGATAGAATTCACCAGGCACGGGGTAATACCGACTTTATCCTGATCAACCCGGCAGCATTTACGCACACCAGTGTCGCGCTGCGTGATGCGTTGTTAGGTGTGGAGATCCCGTTTATCGAGATCCACTTATCTAACGTGCATGCTCGGGAGCCATTCCGTCATCATTCATATCTCTCTGATATTGCAGTTGGCGTAATCTGCGGACTTGGCGCAGATGGCTACAACTTTGCTTTACAGGCAGCGGTAAATCGCTTGTCACAATCCAACTAGACCCGAAATAATTCGAGTTGTGGGAAGGCGGCAACTGAGCAAGTCCCGTGAGCTTACATAAGTAAGTGATTGGGGTGAACGAAGGCAGTCAACACACATGCAACTCGAAGCATGATGGGTATAATTGCAACACATAAAGAGTACGGAATCACACTCATGGATATTCGTAAGATTAAGAAACTGATCGAACTGGTTGAAGAGTCCGGCATTTCAGAGCTGGAAATCTCAGAAGGCGAAGAGTCAGTACGTATCAGTCGTGCTCCCGCCGCACCAAACTACCCAATGATGCAACAGCCGTATGCTTTTGCTGCACCACAGCAGCAGCCCGCTCTGGCCGCCGCCGTAGCTCCAGCACCAGTTGCTGAAGCCGCTGCACCAGCAGCTATCAGTGGTCATATCGTGCGCTCCCCAATGGTCGGTACTTTCTACCGCACCCCGAGCCCGGATGCTAAAGCCTTCATTGAAGTAGGTCAGAAAGTTTCTGCTGGTGACACTCTTTGCATCGTTGAAGCGATGAAAATGATGAACCAAATCGAAGCAGATAAATCCGGTACTGTAAAAGCCATTCTGGTTGAAAACGGTCAACCGGTTGAATTCGACGAGCCTCTTGTCGTCATCGAGTAACGAGGCGTTCCATGCTTGATAAAATCGTAATCGCTAACCGCGGTGAGATTGCGCTGCGTATCCTGCGAGCTTGTAAAGAGCTGGGGATCAAAACTGTGGCAGTTCACTCCACCGCAGACCGTGATCTTAAGCACGTGTTATTGGCTGACGAGACTGTCTGTATCGGTCCCGCGCCTTCTGTTAAAAGTTATCTGAATATCCCGGCAATCATTTCTGCTGCTGAGATCACCGGCGCGGTGGCTATTCACCCCGGCTATGGTTTCCTGTCTGAAAATGCTGATTTTGCCGAACAGGTAGAACGTTCAGGTTTCATCTTCATCGGGCCGCGTGCCGAAACCATCCGCCTGATGGGTGATAAAGTTTCTGCTATCAGCGCGATGAAGAAAGCCGGTGTACCTTGCGTACCAGGCTCTGACGGCCCACTGAGCGACGATACTACCAAAAACAAAGCCTTTGCCAAACGAATCGGTTATCCGGTCATTATCAAGGCATCTGGCGGTGGCGGTGGTCGTGGTATGCGTGTGGTTCGTCACGATAAAGATCTTGAGCAATCCATCAACATGACGCGTGCGGAAGCTAAAGCAGCTTTCAATAACGACATGGTTTATATGGAAAAATACCTTGAGAACCCACGCCATATCGAAATTCAGATTTTGGCTGATGGTCAGGGTAGTGCTATCTATCTGGCAGAACGTGACTGTTCTATGCAGCGCCGTCACCAGAAAGTGGTTGAAGAGGCTCCAGCACCTGGCATCACCAGCGAAATGCGCCGTTATATCGGTGAGCGCTGTGCGAAAGCCTGTGTGGAAATCGGCTATCGTGGCGCCGGTACTTTCGAGTTCCTGTATGAAAACGGCGAGTTCTATTTCATCGAAATGAACACCCGTATTCAGGTTGAGCACCCGGTTACCGAAATGATCACCGGTGTCGACTTGATTAAAGAACAGCTGCGTATTGCTGCTGGCCAACCTCTCTCCATCAAACAAGATGAAGTGAAAGTTCACGGCCACGCAGTAGAATGCCGTATCAACGCCGAAGACCCAAATACCTTCCTGCCAAGTCCGGGTAAAATTACCCGTTTCCATGCGCCGGGCGGTTTTGGTGTGCGTTGGGAGTCTCATATTTACGCCGGCTATACTGTACCGCCGTATTATGACTCGATGATCGGCAAGCTGATCACTTATGGCGAAAACCGCGATGTGGCTATTGCCCGCATGAAAAATGCACTGGCAGAACTCATTATCGATGGCATTAAAACCAACGTTGAGTTGCAGCAGCGCATCATGAACGACGAAAACTTCCAGCACGGTGGAACCAATATCCACTATCTGGAGAAAAAACTCGGGTTACAAGAAACCTGATATTGCGTCTTTCATGCTTTTGATTTTTCTATCAAGGCCGGTAAATCACCGGCCTTTTTTATTGCCTAATAAATTGAAATAAAAGATATTTTATTTTGATGAAACTGATGATATTTCATTATCTTGAGTGAGTTCATGTCGCGCCGCCTCGGCAAAAAAATGGCTTCTATCGCGATAAATTGATTTTTTATTTCGCACAAAATAATCAATCCGCTTTATTAAAATATCTGGCAGCGCAATGTTAATCCGTTGCTGTTTCCCTTCAAACTCAGATAGATCAACATCAATAACAAACCATGTATCGCAAAATGAATATTCAGGATTAGCCGCATAAACCATAAAACCAGCATCCTTGATATCTTCAACCGAGAACTTCCCGCTGAGAATCATATCTTCAACGGTTAGCAAAATAGCTTCTCTAGCCATAACGGCAATATCTTCCTGAACATCAGCAGCTGAGAAACATCCGTATTCATAAGCAGAAAACGCCGGAACAATTATACCGTATGCGGTTTTTTCATCTTTTGGTGTCTCTACACCTACTGAAAATAACATATGAGCCTCCAAAGTCGGCGGGGATCAGATCCCCGCCATTCTCTTGATAGACCTAATAGTACCAATGGGTAAATCCTTTTTCGGATGTGGTACAGGAAATGTCTTTCCTGTTATTGGCGACCACCATATTTGGTGGCTTCCTCCATTATGCCGTTTAAGTTCACACCCCGCGGCCATTAGCTCTTTTATCAGGTCAGTCGATTTCATATGTCCTCCTAACCTGATATTTATTCTACACACGCATACACACAAGACAAGAAGAGATCGGCTGAAAGTGTTGCCAGACACCTCGTCATTCTGATTAGGTTAAGCAACTGAATAAATAGGCTTACGATATTTCAGCTAAACAATAATCTGTTTATGAAATATCATGCTGACCGGCTTTTTCTTTTGATTGACATAGCTGGCGTTTCAATGGATGCGGCTAACACCGCTACAAAGCCAAATAAGAAGGGGAAAAATGGACACAAGGTTCCTACAGGCAAACAAAGAAGCACGCTGGGCCTTTGGCTTGACGCTGGCGTATCTGGCGGGCTGGATAATAACTGCCTATTTACCGGGCAATATTCCTGGGTTAAGCGGGCTGCCCGCCTGGTTTGAAGCCGCCTGTATTGCTCTGCCGCTGCTGTTTATCGTGCTGTGCTACTTAATGGTGCGCGTGATATTTCGCGATATCCCATTGGAGGACGACAATGCAAACTGATGTCATCCTGCCGTTAGTGGGCTATCTGGTTATGGTATTTGGCCTGTCCATTTATGCTTATACCCGCCGCCAAACCGGGAATTTTCTCAACGAATACTTTATCGGCAGCCGCTCGATGGGGGGATTCGTACTGGCAATGACCCTGACCGCGACTTATATCAGCGCCAGTTCATTTATCGGTGGGCCGGGTGCTGCCTATAAGTATGGGTTGGGCTGGGTATTGCTGGCGATGATTCAGCTGCCCGCGGTCTGGCTATCGCTGGGCGTGTTAGGTAAGAAGTTTGCCATTCTGGCACGCCGTTATAATGCCGTAACCCTCAATGATATGCTGTATGCCCGCTATCAGAGCCGCTTATTGGTGTGGTTGGCTAGCCTCAGCTTACTGGTAGCCTTTGTCGGGGCCATGACAGTGCAGTTTATCGGTGGAGCCCGCTTGCTGGAAACCGCCGCTGGGATCCCTTACGACACCGGTTTATTGATCTTCGGCATCAGTATCGCGCTATACACCTCTTTTGGTGGCTTCCGAGCCAGTGTGCTCAACGATGCCCTACAAGGGCTGGTAATGTTGGTCGGCACCATTTTGCTGTTAGTGGCGGTTATCCATGCAGCTGGCGGGCTACATAAAGCGGTTGAGACTTTACAGCACATTGACCCTGCATTGGTCTCTCCTCAGGGCGGCGATCAGATCCTCGACCTGCCATTTATGGCCTCTTTCTGGATCCTGGTCTGTTTTGGAGTCATTGGCTTGCCACATACCGCGGTGCGTTGTATTTCGTATCGTGATAGCAAAGCGGTACACCGTGGCATTATCATTGGCACCATCGTCGTCGCCATCTTGATGTTTGGTATGCATTTAGCGGGTGCACTGGGCCGGGCTATCTTGCCGGATCTGAAGATCCCGGATCAGGTGATCCCCACACTGATGATCACCGTGCTGCCACCTTTTGCCGCCGGGATCTTTCTCGCGGCTCCTATGGCGGCGATTATGTCGACCATTAATGCCCAACTGCTGCAATCGTCGGCCACTATTGTGAAAGATTTATACCTCAATCTAAGGCCACAAGAGCTGAAGAACGAACGCAAGCTGACTCGCATTTCCAGCATGTCGACACTGATTCTTGGGCTGTTATTGCTGCTTGCTGCTTGGCGCCCACCAGAAATGATTATCTGGCTGAATCTCTTAGCCTTTGGCGGCCTTGAAGCGGTATTCCTCTGGCCATTGGTGCTGGGATTGTACTGGGAGCGCGCCAATGCCCACGGTGCTCTTAGCTCAATGATTGTCGGTGCGGTATGCTATACAGTACTGGCCAGTTTCGATATTAAGATAGCCGGTCTGCACCCGATAGTGCCATCGCTGGCACTGAATCTGCTGGCGTTTTACATCGGCAACCAGTTTGGTGACCGAGCAAAAACACGCCAGCCCGCAGTGGTCAGCGCGGATTAAAAACTAATTTAAATGGCCCCATTTATCGCCTTAGGCTAAACGGGGCCTTGAGAGAATTGCTATGCCTTGGATCCAACTCAAGTTAAACACCAGCGGTAATCAGGCCGAATCCCTTGGCGATGCGCTGGTAGAAAGTGGCGCAGTTTCAGTCACTTTTCAAGATACCCACGATAACCCGGTGTTTGAACCTCTGCCGGGAGAGACCCGCCTGTGGGGCGATACTGATGTCATTGGCCTGTATGATGCCGAGACCGACATGACCGAAGTGGTTGCTATGCTGGAATATAATCCGCAACTCGGTAAAGGCTTTATCCACAAGATTGAGCAGTTGGAAGATAAAGATTGGGAACGCGAATGGATGGATAACTTCCACCCGATGCGTTTTGGTGAGCGTCTGTGGATCTGCCCAAGCTGGCGCGATGTGCCCGACCCAACTGCCGTGAACGTGATGCTGGACCCGGGTTTGGCCTTTGGTACTGGCACCCACCCAACCACGGCACTCTGCTTGCAATGGCTCGATGGTCTGGATTTGGTCGGTAAAACCGTTATCGACTTTGGTTGTGGCTCTGGCATCCTGGCAATTGCAGCTCTAAAACTCGGTGCAACGCGCGCTATTGGCATTGATATCGATCCGCAGGCTATCCAAGCCAGTCGCGATAATGCGCAGCGTAATGGCGTTTCAGAGCGTTTGGAGCTGTATCTGTCAAAAGACCAGCCAGCAGATTTATCTGCTGATGTGGTGGTGGCCAATATTCTGGCAGGTCCGCTGCGGGAATTGGCACCGCTGATCAGTGTCCTACCGGTTGCGGGCGGCCATCTTGGGCTGTCAGGCGTGCTGGCGACACAAGCGGCTGGCGTGGCACAGGCCTACGAAGATAAATTCACTCTAGACCCGGTGGCCGAGAAAGAAGAGTGGTGCCGTATTACCGGTATCAAAAAATAATACTGCGCGAACAGATTATTACATCGAAAGCTATTGGCGATGTGACTCACTTGTAGAGTGAGCCTCGATATTGAGGTTCACTCAATCGACGAGCAACCGCTAGCATTTCCCGGCATCAGATCGCAATCCGTCAGGCACTATTTTTAACCGAAATGAGATGTCTGACTCATTTATATCTGCGCTTTATCTTTGATTTGCTGAATAAATCAGCACTTTCAACCGATATTATGCTATGTCCGCAGTCGATAATTATGTTGTTTGATAGAAAATATTAAAGCGCACAAATTAACCAATTTGCACTAACGCCATGTTATATATAAATAAATAATTAATTAGCCAAGTTTAGTCCGTTATTTATCGCTCTTTTTTCATCAATTGGTCAAAGTTTGGCCTTTCATCTGAGCGCAAAAATGCGTAATATACGCGCCCTTACGGACACAGTGTGGTCATTCTTTGTCTATGCGTATTGGACACTTCCAGCTTACAAATTGCCTGATTGCCGCCCCGATGGCGGGTATCACAGATCGCCCCTTCAGAGCGCTATGTCATGGCATGGGGGCTGGGATGGCTGTATCTGAAATGCTCTCCTCTAATCCAGAGGTATGGCGGACGGATAAGTCGCGTTTGCGCATGGTTCATAGTGATGAGCCTGGAATTCGTACCGTGCAAATTGCCGGTAACGACCCGGATGATATGGCAGCAGCCGCCAGAATTAATGTGGCGAATGGTGCCCAAATTATTGACATCAATATGGGATGTCCGGCCAAGAAAGTGAACCGCAAACTGGCAGGATCGGCATTATTGCAGCATCCTGATCTGGTCAAACAGATCCTCTCCGCAGTAGTTAATGCGGTAGATGTGCCGGTAACGTTGAAGATCCGGACTGGTTGGTCGCCAGAACACCGTAACTGTATAGAAATTGCCCAACTAGCTGAAAGCTGTGGTATACAAGCTCTGACAATTCATGGCCGAACCCGTTCTTGTCTGTTTAATGGCGAGGCGGAATACGACAGCATTCGGGCAGTTAAGCAGATTGTTTCCATTCCCGTTATCGCGAATGGTGACATCACTGACCCGCATAAAGCCAGAGCGGTGCTCGACTACACTGGGGCTGATGCCCTGATGATAGGACGTGCCGCTCAGGGAAGACCTTGGATCTTCCGGGAAATCCAGCATTACCTGGACACTGGGGAGTTGTTGCCACCGATGCCACTTGGCGAAGTGCAGCGCTTGTTAAATGGGCATATACGGGAATTGCACGACTTTTATGGTCCAGGCAAGGGATTTCGTATTGCACGTAAGCACGTCTCTTGGTATCTCCAGGAGCACGCCCCTAACGACCAGTTTCGGCGCACATTCAACGCCATTGAGGATGCCAGCGAACAGCTGGAGGCGTTGGAGGCATATTTCGAAAATCTTGCGTAAACAGAAAAAAGAGCTGACAGAACTATGTTCGAACAACGCGTAAATTCTGACGTACTGACCGTTGCAACCGTAAATTCACAAGATCAGGTGACTCAAAAGCCTTTGCGTGACTCGGTTAAACAAGCACTGAAGAACTATTTTGCTCAACTGAATGGTCAGGATGTGAGTGACCTGTATGAGTTGGTACTGGCTGAAGTTGAACAGCCATTGTTGGACATGGTGATGCAATACACCCGTGGCAACCAAACCCGTGCTGCCCTGATGATGGGCATCAACCGTGGCACGCTGCGTAAGAAATTGAAAAAATACGGCATGAACTGATACTAGTCAGTTAAAGTGTTGTTTAAAAAGGCGTACTCCACACGGAGCGCGCCTTTTTTATTAGCTAATTTCGACCCGATTACGGCCTTGATCTTTCGCGCGATATAATGCTTCATCCGCCCGTTTTAATGCATCCTCTGGCATCCCATCGCCACTCCAGTACGCCACCCCTAATGAAATAGTGATAGGCCGAATGTTTGGCATCACCATCATTTCTACATTGTGGCGCAGCCGGTTGGCGACCTGTATCGCCACATCAGGAGTGGTGCCCGGCAGCAATATCAGGAACTCTTCCCCGCCACTACGGCACAGGATATCGGTATCACGAGAGCTTTCACGGATCTGAACCGCTACCTGCTTGATAACCTCATCACCCACATCATGACCGTAAGAGTCATTAATCGCTTTAAAATGGTCAATATCCAGCGCAATAACAGAAAAGTGCTGTTCCAGTTGTGAGATTGGCTCAAGTGTCGTGGCCAGCCCGCGTCGGTTATACAGCCCGGTCATGGGATCGGTTTGTGCTTCAAACCGCAGTTTACCAATTTTCTTTTGCAGTAGGCTGATACCAATCAACAGCGCCCGCTTAAGCTGGGTGGCCTCAAAATACCATGAAGGTATTTCTTTGATACTGCTGGCAATATCGGGTTTGTCCATGGCATTGGCACTGCCCGCAAGCAGCCACAACGGACGAGCAATCAGCCGTGATAATAGCCAAACACCCATCAATGTGAGTAATGCCAGCGGCGTGATATGGCCCAACCCCTTCAGCATAAGTCCTTCCAGGGGTTTTAAGGTCGCTACCTCTGGCCGCAATGTAATGATTTGCCAGTCTGATGGCTCAACGATGGCATAGCCCGCCAGCATTGACTCACCATCGGTGTTCGTCACCATCAAACTGCCGTTAGTGGCGTTTTTCGCCATCTCGGTAAGGGGTTTAGACTCAAGAATTTCCCCGATACGATTCGCATCGCGGTGATACAGAATGCGCCATTCATTATCCAACACCACGATGTAAGAACCATCGCGATAATAATGCTCACCCAGTAACTCGTTTAGAATGCTTTGTTTGCGCAGATAAATAGTGCCGCCGATATAACCGCGATAGCGTCCATCCGGCGTGATAATTGGTGTCGAAATATTGATCACCAGATTATTGGCTGCTGACATGTAAGGTCGGCTGATTATTGGGCGGCGTAATTTGAGCGCTTCCACTGAGCCAGGTGACGTCAGGGTATGGCCCAGTAATTGGAGGCTATCAGGTGAGGTAGCGCGGACAACCCCGTGAGCATCAGTCACGACCACCGAGTTGAAGCTATCAGTTTGGTATTTTAGCCGCGCGGTTTCAGCTTGCAGAAGCGCCTGATCGTCGAAATGCTTTGCCGCAATCATGCTGCTGTAATGAAGTTGCCGTTGCGCACTTCTCAGAAAAATTTCAGTGCTGGACGCCAGCTTAGTGGCATAGACACGATTGGCTTCCAAAGTGTTATCAATCAGTAGCTGTCGCTGCACCCGATAACTCGCATAAAAGCTATTCGCCAGTGTCACAAAAGCACTCATCACAGCCAGAATAAGGATTAAGCGACCGAGGTCGAGGCGAAAAATCTTGGTAGAAAGAATCGAGCGTGACAAGACAGCATTCCTGAAGCAATAGAGAGCCATAATTAGCATTGACGGTAACACGAATAGAAACCGGGAACTCGCCTATATTACATCTGCTTAATATTATCTCCTCAAATGAATCATTATCACGCTATAGTCATAACTAACAACTATCTATACTCAATGTAGTTGGCGTATAAGTACAAACAGGCAACACCGCTGCAACGTCAAATAAGAGGGGTATGGCTGAAGCATCACCAACATCTGACTTGTGCTAAACATAGGGGTTAAATATGAATAAACTGATTATTGTTGTAGCGCTCGCCGCTACCGTATTAAGTGGATGTGCCAACAACAGAACGGCATCTGGTGATACTTTCACGGCCTCTCAGGCACGGCAAGTACAGACAGTGACCTATGGCACTATCGTCTCCGCTCGCCCGGTAACCATCCAGGGTGGCAGTGAGAATAATGTCGCCGGGGCCATTGGTGGTGCCGTGGTCGGTGGGTTCTTAGGTAATACTATCGGTGGTGGCCGTGGTAATAGCCTGGCAACAGCGGGTGGTGTGGTTGCTGGTGGTATGGCGGGTCAGGGTGTGCAGAGCGCAATGAACCGTAGTGAAGGTGTGCAATTGGAAATTCGTCGGGATGATGGCAGCAGCATTGTTGTCGTTCAAGCACAGGGGCCAACCCGCTTCAGTGCCGGCCAACGCGTTATCATTGCCAGTGATCGCAGCGGTACTGTCACCGTTTCTCCTCGTTAAATTCCCATGCCGGGGGAGTACCTCCTCCGGCGTCTAGCATCAAACACCTAAAATAATTAAATTTTATCACCGGCTTTTATCGTCGTAATTAGCTGTTTCATCACATTAAAATCAACATTTACCATTGACATCCAGATGAAAAAACCATTGATATTCGTTATGGTAGTCAAATATTAGGTTGCCACGAGGAATGTGTTGTGGTTAAATAGCTTCATCGGTTTGGAACACAGACCTTATGAAAGCAGTTTTAGTAAAGCAGTCCTCAGTTCAAGCGTTATCCATAGATATCCCTTCTCCGTGAGTCTCCTCCTAAGTGCCTAAGTAAGTTACCCTCTGAAAGACAGACCACGTTCGCTACACAATTGTGGCAAAAATAATTGAAGGAAGTATCTCTATGTCTAATAAAATGACTGGTTTAGTAAAATGGTTTGACGCTGGTAAAGGTTTCGGTTTCATCACTCCTGCTGACGGCAGCAAAGATGTGTTCGTTCACTTCTCTGCCATCCAGAGCAATGATTTCAAAACCTTAGATGAAGGCCAAAAAGTTGAGTTCTCTATCGAGAACGGCGCTAAAGGCCCATCAGCGGTAAACGTAATCGCACTGTAATTAATACAGTATGATTTTGGGGAGCAGGCTGCCGACAGCGATGACGGCCAGACCCGAGCAGAGTAGCCGCTCCCCAAGTAACAAAGCAGTACCGGTTGACAGTAACATTTATGCCAAGCAGTTTTAGTAAAGCAGTTCCCCGTATTAGCGCTATCAGACAGATACCTCTTCTCCGTGAAATTCCTTCTAAGTGCCCCATAAGTTGTGCCCCAGCCTATTCGCTCGCCTATGGCGGCAATTAATATATAAATGAAGGAAGTATCTCTATGTCTAATAAAATGACTGGTTTAGTAAAATGGTTTAACGCTGATAAAGGTTTCGGTTTCATCACTCCTGCTGACGGCAGCAAAGATGTGTTCGTTCACTTCTCTGCCATTCAGAGCAATGATTTCAAAACCTTAGATGAAGGCCAAAAAGTTGAGTTCTCTATCGAGAGCGGCGCTAAAGGCCCAGCAGCGGCAAACGTAATCGCACTGTAATTAATACAGTATGATTTGGGGAGCAGGTTGCCGACAGCGATGACGGCCAGACCCGAGCAGAGTAGCCGCTCCCCACGTAATAAAGCAGTACCGGTTGACAGTAACATTTATGCCAAGCAGTTTTAGTAAAGCAGTTCCCGTATTAGTGCTATCAGACAGATACCTCTTCTCCGTGAAATTCCTTCTAAGTGCCCCATAAGTTGTGCCCCAGCCTATTCGCTCGCCTATGGCGGCAATTAATATATAAATGAAGGAAGTATCTCTATGTCTAATAAAATGACTGGTTTAGTAAAATGGTTTAACGCTGATAAAGGTTTCGGTTTCATCACTCCTGCTGACGGCAGCAAAGATGTGTTCGTTCACTTCTCTGCCATTCAGAGCAATGATTTCAAAACCTTAGATGAAGGCCAAAAAGTTGAGTTCTCTATCGAGAATGGCGCTAAAGGCCCATCAGCGGTAAATGTTATTGCTCTGTAAGAGTCAATAATATATACCCAACTCATTGGAGTTACAGCAAATATAGCTGAATCTTCAAGGGTACAGGGTACCGGAGTAATTTACGATAGCGATGAAGGTGATAGCCCTGAGCAGTTAAATTACTCCCAAAAAATAACCCGCATTCGTGCGGGTTTTTTGTTACTCAGAATATCAATCCATTAATAGTGATATTAAATTTTTTCGGCCCAAGAGTAAGGAATTCAATAAGCTGAGTTTATACGTTATACATTATTTTTCATTAGACCATTTAATATACAAGATTTATCCTAACCATTATCTGAATTGTCTTATCTACTCGTCTATTAGTGCGAAATTATGTTGTTTCAACAGATAAAATCCCGCCAAATATAATTAAAAAAGTAAAGTAATCGATAAATTTTGTCTGAATTACCCTGTTCAGAACAATATATTCTCCCGTCCTGCATCCATGCTCCGTAGAATATAAGAATGACTTTGATCAAAATGATTACGTTATTTTGCCGATACAGTTACTTCATATAATCACAGCCTTAATAATTGAATTATCACCTTCTTTTTACTGGCGATGATTAGCACTGTACATAAAATAACATCAGGGTAAATAATCATGTCGATATTCAAAACACGTATAGGAAGAATGCTGCTTATCCTATTTATTGGGATAGGTATCTGGTTTAGCCCGGTACCTGAATCTGTCGATCCGCGTGCCTGGCACCTCATGGCGGTCTTTGCGGCAACGGTTATTGGCCTGATCCTCTCGCCATATCCACTGGGTGCAATGGCTATATTCAGCTTGACGGTCGTGGCGGCAACTGGCCTGTTGAGCATAAAGGAAGTGTTAGTCGGCTTCGCTGACCCCACTATCTGGATGATTGCGTGCGCCTTCTTTATCTCACGCGGTTTTATCAAAACGGGTTTTGGTCGCCGAGTCGGTTATCTATTTATCAGTAAACTCGGTCACAGTTCACTGGGCCTGGCTTATGGTTTAGTGCTGACCGATTTACTGTTTGCCCCCGCGATGCCATCTACTTCAGCGCGTTGTGGTGGCATCATCACCCCACTGTTCCGTTCAATATCTGAAGCTTATGAGTCAACACCCGACCGTGGAACCGAGCGCAAAATCGGAGCATTTCTGGTGCAATGTATCTTCCAGTGCAACGCCATTACCTGCGCAATGTTCCTGACCTCAATGGCTGGCAACCCAATGATCGGCAAGCTGGCGGGTGAAATGGGTATCACCATTACTTGGGGCAGTTGGGCACTGGCTGCCATTGTTCCCGGCTTAATCTCTCTGGCGGTGATCCCGCTGCTGCTGTACCGCTTCTATCCACCGGAATTAAAGAAAACGCCAGAAATGCGCGCACTGGCAATTGAAAAATTAAAAGAAATGGGGCCAATGAGCCGCAATGAGTGGATCGTATTATCCGTCTTCATTGGGCTGGTGACCTTATGGGTGTGCGGCTCAGCACTGAATATTGATGCCACCATGACCGCCTTTATTGGTTTAGCCATCTTATTACTGAGCGGTGCACTGGCTTGGGATGATGTGATTGCCGAGAAAGAAGCATGGCACACGGTAATTTGGTTTGCGGTGCTCCTCACACTAGCTAGCCAACTGAATAAATTAGGCTTTATTAGCTGGTTTGGATCGTCGATTGCCGGTTCGGTACAGGGTATGAACTGGGTACCGATGATGGGTATTCTGCTGCTGGCGTACTATTACAGCCACTATATGATGGCCAGTGCCATTGCCCATATCAGCGCCATGTATGCGATTTTTGTTTCCATTGCTATCGCAGCAGGTGCTCCGCCCATGCTGACAGTATTAGTATTTGGTATGTTCAGTAACCTGTATATGGCAACCACCCATTATTCCGGCGGCCCTGCTCCAATTCTGTTCGGTTGTAACTTTATCCCGCTGGCAACCTGGTGGAAAATTGGCTTCTTAATGAGTCTGGTGGTCATTCCTATCTGGCTGATTATTGGTAGCGCCTGGTGGAAAGTGCTGGGCTTCTGGTAATCCACTGGCAGAGATAAAAGTAACAATACCGCGCTGTCATGCTGGCGCGGTATTGATTTTTCCTTCCATTTACTCCGGTTATGATATAATGCGACAAAAGCTAGCCTCGCTTATCGATCACCCACCTTTCGTGACCATTCACTACGCGACCCCCGCTTTTAATGTAAATATTGCGTCAATTGTCGTTACTACGAAAACGATAATCGACCAACGGTGTCTGAAGATATGTACCGCTATCGAGTTATATCCATATGCGTTACACGCTCGCACTTAACGCATAACGATAGAGTTCATATGATAAAGCCGCAGAAATTCCATATTTCCCTGCTCCACCCGCGCTATTGGCTAACCTGGTTTGGCCTCGGCGTCCTGTTTCTGTTAGTCCAACTGCCCTACCCGGTGCTAAACAAACTGGGGATTTGGCTTGGCCGCACCTCAATGCGCTTTCTTAAACGCCGTGTTTCCATCGCCCGACGCAATCTGGAACTTTGCTTCCCAGATATGGACAAGAATGTCCTTGAGCGCACTATCGTCGGGAATTTTGAATCCTTGGGTATGGGGCTGCTAGAAACCGGTATGGCATGGTTTTGGTCGGACGCCCGAGTCAAACGTTGGTTTACCGTCTCCGGTCTGAATAACCTGAAAAAGGCACAAGAAGGTAATCGCGGTGTCTTGGTGATTGGCGTGCATTTTATGTCGCTGGAACTGGGTGGCCGCGTGATGGGGCAATGTCAGCCAATGATGGCCATGTACCGCCCGCACAATAATAAAGTGATGGAGTTGGTACAGACATGGGGCCGCATGCGCTCCAATAAAGCAATGCTGGATCGTAAAGACCTCCGTGGCATGGTGCAAGCCTTGAAAAAAGGTGAAGCGGTATGGTTCGCTCCAGACCAAGATTACGGCCCACGAGGCAGTGTTTTTGCACCACTGTTTGCCGTTAATCAGGCGGCCACCACCAGCGGCACCTTTATGCTGGCGCGCTTGGCAAAACCGGCTTTGCTGCCGTTAGTGTTACTGCGTAAAACAGATGGCAGCGGCTATGACCTGCTAATTCAACCAGCATTAGAAGATTATCCAATCGACGATGAGATAGCTGCCGCCCGTTACATGAATAAAGTGATTGAAAAAGAGATCATGCGGGCACCAGAGCAATACCTTTGGCTGCATCGCCGCTTCAAAACCCGCCCTGCGGGTGAGTCGTCCCTCTATTAACTGCCAAGCATGAGAAAAACCCGGTCTGTACCGGGTTTTTTTATTGCCAAAAATCCACTCACGGCGTAACCGCTACCGCACTATCCGGCGACACAACATCGTCTACTGCCGCGAGCTTACGGCCCGGTAACGTTTTACATGCTGCTCCGATAGTTGGCGGTGCAGTGCTGGGATAGATATCCTTCGGTAAGACATAAACAGGCGTGGTAGCCACAAACCCATCATTAAATGTCGCTTCAATAAACGTAGCTTGCCAGCCAGTGGCAGGTACCGTAAGCGCCATCTCAATCGTATTTTCCGGCGTTATAGCCAAGGGAAATGCGGTATACCGCACACCACAGGCATAGCGGAAATCACGAGCCTCAGGATTTGCAGCCACCCATAGCACCGCTTTCTCTGGTGCCTCGGACAGATGCACCGTCAATGTTTGTATCTTATCTTTCATTCCAATACTGGCATTCATTTGCGGCATTGACGTGGATTGGTGCAGACGATTAACAAAGGTAATCAGCGACTGCTCGCTGAAAGCAGTAATGCCATAGTGACTGGAGTTGGGTGCCACCCGCAGTGCTTTGACGCCGGGTAATTTATCGTAATAAAAATCTGTATTATCGGGCACGTAAAAATCATCACCGCTGGCATTGATAATGTATTTCGGAATACTGAGCCGAGCCTGATACTCCGTATCCAAATACTGCAAGGGATCAATAATCTGCATCAATTTAGTGAAACCCGGTGTCTCCAGTTTTTTATCAATTTCGTCCTGATAGTAGGGCGCGAAGGCGATGGGCCAATTACCGCCGTAAGATTGATACATATGTTCTAATGCAACACGGGTATTCAGAAGATCAATAACAAAGGGCACAATAGCACTTACCCGAGAGTCATTAATGGCCGTAAGCCAAGTCGTCCAGCCGCGCTTGGATAATCCGGTTACAATAAAGCTGTCTAACGCTTTTTCCGGCAAAGCTTGCTGCGCCATGGTCATGGCCTGAGAAACTGCCGCAGTCATAGGAATATTCAGCGCTAATGTAGAGCGAGTTTCCGGTGCCTCCATAAATAGCCGCCAGCTCCGCGCAACACTGTAATCCTCCTTCCGTGGCGTCCCATCCTGTTGATACTCAAGATACTGATTGGGAATAGTGCTAATCGCTATCACTAGGGTATTGGTGGCACGAGCAATATTTTGCAATGTATCGATGGAAAAATCCGTCGGGCCAGAGGCTGGAATAGTCTCGGTTCCATGGTTAATACCATTATTAATGACCACCAACCCTTGCGTCGAAGTACTCCCCTCGGGAATAAAGATCTCCACCTCATGCTGCCAGGCGGCAGGAGAGACTAAATCCTCCGGCGTCCAGTATTGCGAAGTCAATTGATAGCGACGCCATTCCAACCCAGGTAGATTTTCTTGGCTCAGCAAATTGTAGGTAAGCGGCTCTGCTGCCAATTTATCCTTATAGCAAGACAGAACATGAGAAAAATCCGTATCGCTGCATTTGGTTGATTCAACATCCGTTTGTGCCAGGCAACTATTACTGAGCAGCCATGGCAATCCAAATATCAAGGCCGTTAAATAATGAAGCATAATCCCCATCCTTTTATCTAATGTGTTTAGCTGAAAACACGCCCAAAGGGATTAGATAACGGATTCGAGATTAAAAAAATCCGAATTTCACCTGTATATGCCGCTTTTTATGTTATTCGATTGACCCAATACAGGGGGTTAATCAGCGCTAAAGCTCTCAGCGCAGACGCACAAAGAAAATAAGAATTTTCTGCACTAAAAGACACCACCACCTCCTCAAATGCCCCATTAATGTGCACTCCACGTTGTCAGAATTTACCTACAAAGAGTTAATCCCAAATAATTAGCCTGATGATCAATGAAGTGCAACTCTGGCATCCCGTTTGCTAATACCAAACTGGCTACACGCCAACAGACAGCGACGGTGCATCACGGGTGCGCCACAAAATTAAAATAGGCTCGACTTTGCCTCACAGGACGCTTTCATGAAGAAAATAATGATTTCAACGCTGGTTGCTGCCGCTTCATTAGTGGCATTAGCGGGTCAAGCCCATGCGGGCACTACTTTGGATGCGGTGAAGAAAAAAGGTTTTGTGCAATGCGGTATCAGTGACGGGTTACCGGGTTTCTCTTATGCAGATGCCAGCGGCAAATTCTCAGGTCTTGATGTTGACGTCTGTCGTGGCGTGGCCGCCGCCATCTTCGGTGATGCAGAAAAAGTAAAATACACCCCGCTGACGGCAAAAGAGCGTTTCACCGCCCTACAATCTGGCGAAGTCGATATTCTGTCGCGTAACACTACCTGGACTTCATCGCGTGATGCAGGCATGGGCATGTTGTTTACCGGCGTGAACTACTATGACGGTATCGGCTTCCTGACCCACAATAAAGCCGGGCTGAAAAGTGCCAAAGAGCTAGACGGCGCCACGGTCTGCATTCAGGCCGGTACCGACACTGAGTTGAACGTTGCTGACTACTTTAAAGCCAACAAAATGCAATACACCCCAGTGACTTTCGATCGCTCCGATGAAAGCGCCAAAGCGCTGGACTCTGGCCGCTGTGACACATTGGCTTCCGACCAATCGCAACTGTATGCATTGCGTATCAAGCTAGGTAAACCAGACGAATTTATCGTATTGCCAGAAGTTATCTCTAAAGAGCCACTGGGCCCAGTGGTGCGCCGTGGCGATGAAGACTGGTTCGCCATTGTTCGCTGGACCCTGTTTGCCATGCTGAATGCCGAGGAAATGGGGGTGACGTCGAAAAACGTCGAAGCTCTGGCGGCCAAACCAACCACACCCGATATGGCGCATCTGTTAGGCCAAGAAGGTAACTACGGCCAAGATTTGAAAGTTCCTAACGATTGGGTAGTTAAGATCGTCAAACAAGTGGGTAACTACGGCGAAAGCTTCGACCGTAACGTGGGAATGGGCAGTGAGCTGAAAATCAAACGCGGCCAAAATGCGCTGTGGAACAATGGTGGCCTCCAATACGCACCTCCGATTCGCTGATTACAGTCGACTTTTCCGGCAGGCCACCCCTGCCGGATGAACTCCCCAGACCGAGGCCCACACAATGTCACCACGCCCAACCATCAAAGGTGCCTTTTCGCTGACTAATCCAGCGGTGCGCGCCTGGCTGTATCAAATTATTGCGCTCTTGATACTGATCGGATGCGGTGCGTACCTAATCCATAATACTATTACTAACCTCTCAACCCGGGGCATCACCTCCGGCTTTGCCTTCCTGAATAACAGTGCCGGTTTTGGCATTGTTCAGCACCTTATTGACTACCAACAGGGCGATACCTATGGCCGGGTATTTCTGGTGGGGTTACTCAACACCTTGTTAGTGTCAGTTTTGTGTATTTTCTTTGCTTCAATATTGGGTTTCTTTCTCGGATTGGCGCGTTTGTCAGATAACTGGCTATTACGCAAACTGTCGACTATCTATATCGAGACATTCCGTAATATTCCGCCGCTCCTGCAAATCTTTTTCTGGTATTTCGCGGTCTTGCGCAATTTACCGGGGCCAAGGCAGAGTTTGGATGCCTTCGGGGTGGCATTCCTGAGCAACCGCGGTTTGTATCTCCCGTCCCCTGAGTTTGCGGCCGGTTTTTTGCCAGCATTACTCGCCGTGCTGCTAGCCACTGTTTTCATCATCGCATTATCTCGCTATAACCATTTTCGCCAGTTACATACCGGGCAATTTCATCGCACCTGGCCAATTGGTTTACTGCTATTAATCGTCCTGCCAGCACTGGCTCATTTACTGTATGGCCCGGCGCTACACTGGGAACTGCCAGAACTTAAGGGGTTTAATTTTAAAGGCGGATTGGTGCTCATTCCTGAACTGGCCGCCTTAACGTTGGCGTTGTCGGTTTATACCTCGACTTTTATTGCTGAAGTCATTCGCTCTGGTATTCAGTCTGTCCCTCATGGTCAACACGAAGCCGCGCGCTCACTGGCGCTACCCAATACGATCACCTTACGCCAGGTTATTCTGCCGCAAGCGTTGCGGGTCATCATTCCGCCACTGACCAGTCAATATTTGAATATCGTCAAAAACTCCTCACTGGCAGCAGCAATCGGCTACCCGGATATGGTGTCGCTGTTTGCCGGAACGGTGCTGAACCAAACCGGTCAGGCGATAGAAACCATTGCCATCACCATGTCGGTCTATTTGGTTATCAGCCTGTCCATTTCGTTTTTAATGAATCTCTATAACCGGCGTATTGCGCTGGTCGAGCGCTAAGGGAAGCGAATGACGATGATACTAAGCCGTGAACCACCCAGCGCAGTGCGGCCCGGCAATCCGTTGAATCGGATGGTCTTTTGGGCCAGAAAGAACCTTTTTTCCAGTTGGACCAACAGCCTGCTGACTCTCTTGTGCTTATGGCTGATGTGGCAATTGATCCCGCCGCTGCTGAATTGGGCTATTTTTCACGCCAACTGGCGCGGGACAACCCGCACAGATTGCACGCGCGAGGGTGCCTGCTGGGTCTTTATTCATGCGCGCTTTGGCCAGTTTATGTATGGCCTCTATCCCATCGACCAGCGCTGGCGTATCAATACCACCTTAATCATTGGTTTGCTCACGTTGATACCGCTGTTTTGGCGCGCGATGCCACGTCGTGGCCGCTATCTGGTGGTGTGGATGGTGGCCTATCCATTATTGGTGTGGACGATGTTATATGGCGGTTTCTTCGGACTAACGTTGGTTGAAACCCGTCAATGGGGCGGTCTGACACTCACGCTGATCATCGCCGCCGTCGGTATTGCCGGTGCTTTGCCGCTCGGCATCTTGCTGGCACTGGCACGCCGCTCCAGCATGCCGGTCGTACGTATTCTGTCGGTGGTATTTATCGAATTCTGGCGTGGGGTGCCGCTCATTACCGTGCTGTTTATGTCCTCGGTTATGCTGCCGCTGTTTATGACGGAAGGCACCAGCATCGACAAGCTGATCCGCGCATTGGTGGGGGTGGTGTTGTTCCAATCAGCCTATGTGGCAGAAGTGGTGCGAGGCGGGCTGCAAGCTTTACCCAGAGGCCAGACTGAAGCCGCGGAGTCGCTAGGGCTGGGCTACTGGAAAACACAAGGGCTGGTGATTCTGCCACAGGCGCTGAAAATGGTCATTCCGGGGCTGGTGAACACCATCATCGCCCTGTTTAAAGATACCAGTCTGGTGATCATCATTGGTTTATTTGATCTGTTCAGCAGCGTGCAACAAGCCACTGTCGACCCAGCGTGGCTGGGGATGTCAACCGAGGGTTATGTTTTTGCCGCCGCAGTTTACTGGATTTTCTGTTTCAGCATGTCGCGCTATAGCCAGCATCTGGAGAAGCGCTTTCACACCGGACGTTCCACACATTGAGGCCAAACATGAGCGACAATCAGCCGACACAAGGCGATAAGATGATGATTACGCTGGAAAAAGTCAATAAGTGGTACGGGCAGTTCCACGTATTGAAAGATATCAATTTACATGTCCGCCCCGGCGAACGCATCGTGCTATGTGGCCCTTCAGGCTCAGGTAAATCCACCACGATCCGCTGCATCAACCATTTGGAAGAGCATCAGCAGGGGAAAATCATGGTGGATGGCATCGAGCTTAACGATGATTTACGTAACATCGAACGAGTGCGCACCGAGGTTGGCATGGTATTCCAGCATTTCAATTTGTTCCCACATTTAACCGTCATGCAAAACTGCACTCTGGCCCCAAGCTGGGTTCGTAAAATACCCAAGAAAGAAGCCGATGAGTTGGCAATGCACTATTTGCAGCGAGTACGAATTGCCGAGCATGCGCATAAGTTCCCCGGCCAGCTTTCTGGTGGGCAACAGCAGCGGGTGGCCATTGCCCGTTCGCTGTGTATGAAGCCGAAAATTATGCTGTTTGACGAACCCACTTCGGCTTTGGACCCCGAGATGGTCAAAGAGGTGCTGGATACTATGATAAGTCTGGCGCATGAGGGGATGACGATGCTGTGCGTCACCCACGAAATGGGTTTTGCCCGTACCGTTGCAGATCGGGTTATTTTTATGGACCGCGGAGAAATTGTTGAGCAAGCGCCACCGGCTGAATTCTTCTCTCATCCAAAATCTGAGCGCACCAAAGCATTTCTGGCACAAGTTATTCACTGACAAGGGATTAAACAGTATTCATTACTTTGGGCGTTTTCATTGAGTATTTGTGGGTGAGGTTCTCCTCACCCTTTTTTATATTCTTCAAATTTAACTCACTGAAATTTATTTCAGTCCATATCGTTCGCAATATCATCAAACAAAATTCGGTCATGGGAAATATGTGACTCTGGACATAAAAAGACAAATTCAACGTCAGTCTTTGCAGTAAGTTGATGCGCTGTATTAGGATAAATACAAAATACAGCACCTTTAGAAAACTTATCGACTCGCTTATTTTTTAACGTTCTGGCAATAACATCAGCGGTCCAAATAGTGCCTTCACCAGAGATAATAATATACCACTCTTCATCTTTAACATGGCTGTGGCAACCGACTCGCTTCCCCTGTTTAACGCGAGTTCCATAGGCTCGCAAGCCATTCTTCTTAAACATCTCTGTAAATGCTATACCAACCACATTATCTTCTATAGCATTATTACTATTAAATTCTGAGAAATTTATCATGCTACGTATCCTTGTAGTAAATAGAGCAAATAATACTCTAGACGACAGAGGTTAATGTTTATTTAATAAATAAACAACCCCTTGAAAAAATAACGTCCCCACAGGAAATTAAATACAAAAAGTTAATTAGCTCACCATATAAAATATAATTTTAAATATTGCCAGCAAAAAATAAAACCTATTATCACCATAGCAAATGGCCGATTAAGGGGGCGCCAATAACGGTGATAATACCGGCGAGCATCATTACCAGGCTGGATACCACTCCCTCCTGCTGCCCCATTTCGTAAGCTTTAGCAGTACCGGCACCATGGGAAGAGGCTCCCAGACCAGCGCCTTTTGCCAGCCCACTGCGCACGGACAGCCGCAGAAACAGTAAATCCCCCACAGCCATGCCGAATACCCCGGTAATCACGACGAACAGTGCAACTAAATCTGGCTGCCCGCCCAATTGCTTGGCCGCTTCCAGGGCAAAAGGGGTCGTAATTGAGCGCACGGCCAAACTACGTTGCACTTCTTCCGAGAGCGTTAATAACTTCGCCAGCCACACCGAGCTGACCACCGCGACTGTGATGGCAGTGATCACACCGGCAGTGAGAGAGAGCCAATGGCGGCGAATTATCGATAAATTCTCATAAACCGGCACGGCAAACGCGATAGTCGCTGGCCCCAGTAGCCACAGTAACCAATGTGTTTCGCCAATATAATCTTGATAAGAGATATGGGTGACCACCAGCAGTAACACCAAAACCATCGGGGTCAGCACTAAGGGCATCAGTAGCAGTGAACGGCGGCGGCGATAGAGCTTTTTATTGGCGAAGTAGAGTGCCAAGGTCGCCATAAAACATGCAATGCTAATAATTAAATCATTCATGATGAGTAGACTTGCGGCGTTGCAGCCACACCTCAAAACGGTAAACCCGGTCAACTACCAAGCCCGTTGCCGCGAGTGTCAGTGTCGTGCTGACCGCGATGACTGCAAAGATTTTCCAGCCATCCACCATGATCAATTGAGCATAATTCACCACCGCCACCACCGCGGGCACAAAAAACAGCAGCATTTCGGCTAGCAACCAACGCGAGCCAGCCTGAACCCAACGTACTGGCAAAATCCGCAACATAATCATGGCTAACAGCAATAGCATGCCGACGATATTAGCGGGCAATGGCAAATGGAAAACACTAACCAGCTGATCAGCAATGATAAATAGACCAGCATACAGTGCCACCTGAACCGGCACCTGTAAGCGTGTCAGAACCGACGGCGCAAAACTGCGTAACGCCAACAACATGAGAAACCTCAGAGGGAAATTTTGCCAGTGCTCAGTATAGGCCGCAGGCAACCTTGCAAAAAATGAATTAAAATCATCATAATCATGCCTAAATGGCATAGTTATCATCGTCCCGTTTGGCGTGACTCACTGACAGGAAAAACTGATGGATATTAGGACGCTACGTTATTTCGTCGAAGTAGTGCGTCAGCAAAGTTTCACTCGGGCGGCAGAGAAACTGTTTGTCACTCAGCCAACGATTAGCAAAATGCTGCGCAATCTGGAAAACGAACTGGAGTGTAGCCTGCTAACCCGTGAGGGCCGCCGCTTGCATTTGACCGACAGCGGACAAGCGGTCTATCAGCGTGGACTGGCAATACTCGACCAATTTCAACAATTGGAAGCAGAGCTGGAAGATATTAGCTCGTTGAAGAAAGGCATGTTGCGACTAGGCATTCCGCCCATGGTTGGCACACAAATGGCGGTGCTTATCAGTGAATTTCGCCGCAGCTACCCCGCGGTAGAGTTGCAAATTGCCGAGTTCGGCGGTTTAACCGTGCAACAGGCAGTGCTGTCCGGTGAATTGGATTTGGCGCTGACCGCCCTGCCAGCTGATGCTGATTTACCGCTGACGTCATTGCCGCTGTTCAGCCACCCACTGTGTGTCGTGGTCCCCCGCACGGCATTTTGGCTTAACCGCACAACCATCAGTATTCCTGAATTAGCCGACCAACCCATCCTGATTTATAACGAGGATTTCGCCCTTTATCGTCAGTTGATGGATGCTTTCACTGCTGGAGGTTTTACCCCACAAATCGCCGTGCGCAGCGGTCAGTGGGATTTTCTTGCCGCCATGGTGCAAGCCAATATCGGCATCGCGATTTTGCCGGAACCTATCTGTCAGCGGCTGGATAAAAATGCCTTGCTATGGTTGCCTTTAGAGCCACTAATGCCGTGGCAGTTGGGGCTGATTTGGCGGCAAGGAAGTTACCTTTCTCACAGTGCTCAGGCGTGGATTACCCGTTGCCGTGAATTTTGGCCCAATGGATCGTTAGTGGAGATAAAACCGGCCACTGAGCAGCAGCCGGATGAGGGGAATTAACCTTCTTTTTCGATCAACAGCGCTTCCAGCAGATCCAAATCATGCAGTAGTTTTTGCAGGGTTTCGTTACTGATTTTCTGTGTCGCGCGCAGGTGATACAGCTCGCCGCGCTCAGCCCGTAGGGCAGTTAAGCGAAAACGCCGCTCCAGATTTTCGATCAACAAGGTGTTCTCGATTTCATCTTTACTGCCAGTGCGTCGTCGTAAAGTACCGATGACGCGCGAGCTCACCTCTTTGAGCAACTCTGGGTCGATATTTTCTTCACTGCTAGCTGCCAGGCGCTCTTCCATCTTGTTTAAGCTGACAATCGCGACTTCCGCCGCAGCGGCGCGCGCTAAACGAATTTCTTCACGGCTGGCGCTCTTATCTGCCACAACCACACCGCGCAGCAGTGGCGGTAAAGCAATGACGCCGACAATAACCGACAGTAGAATCACGCCAGTAGCGATAAACACCAATTGATAGCGAGATGGGAAGGCCGAGCCGTCACTGAGGAAGAGCGGGATAGACAGCACACCCGCTAAGGTAATCGCCCCACGTACCCCGGCGAATGACGCTACCCACAGCTCGCGCGTGGTGTAATTGCTAAACTCCAGTGGCCGCTTGCTCAATAAGCGTTTACTGATTTTTTTCATCGACCACAGCCAGCCAAAACGCAAGACCAGCAGCGCACCATAAATGATGGCGACATCCGCAAACAGGTTCCAGGTTTGAATGGTTGGGTCCAGTTCAGCCTGCACGATTGAGGTTTCCAGAATCCCCGGCAATTGCAGCCCCAGCAGGATAAACACCATGCCGTTAAATACAAACTCCAGCATCGACCACACACTGTCCGCGCGTAACCGCATCGTCAGTGGGGCATTACGAATCACCCCGGATTGGCTGATGGTCATCCCCGCTGCCACGGCGGCCAAGATACCGGAAACACCAATATGTTCAGCAATCAGATAAGAGGCAAAGGGTAACAATAGCAGCAAAACAATTTGTGTTGCCGGATCATCGCCACTCCAGCGGCTCATCAGGCGCAGCGACTTACTGTACAACCAAGTCACCGCCACCCCCGCTAACAGCCCGCCAATCGCCACTTTCAGGAATTCTAAGGTAGCGCCAGAGACCGTGAACACCATGGTGCCCATCGCCACTGCGATGGCAAACTTCAGTGCAACCAGACCAGAGGCATCATTCATCAACGCCTCCCCTTCCAGCACACCCATAATAGATTTAGGTATTCGCCCTTTCCCCACGATACCGGATAACGCCACGGCATCGGTTGGCGACAATACCGCAGCCAGCGCGAAAGCAGCCACTAACGGAATTCCCGGTACCATCCAGTAAATCAGATAGCCAATTCCCACCACCGTGACTAAGACTAAAGCCAGAGCCAAGCCAAAGATTTCCCGCCCATGGTGAATAAACTCCCGCGTCGGTGTTTTCCAACCATCAGCAAATAGCAACGGAGGAATAAACAGCACCAGGAATAATTCCGGGTCAAAATCGACATGCAAACCAAAGTGGGGAAAGGCCAATAAGGCACCACAGACAATCTGCATTAAAGGGAGGGGGACTTGAAACGGTAGCATCCTCGTGACAACGCCTGAAAGCGACACCACCAAAATTAGAATGAGGATTGTAAAAAAGATTTCCATGCTTTCCTTAGACTCAACACAACGTAAGACCTGACCGCACCCGCCCGTAAACAGGGCTGGCTCACAGCTTTTGATAGTAGATCACTTTTTTATAAAACGGGGAAAAACCTGTTGCTGAGGGCAGGAAAATACAAAGAAAGTAGGGATATATAAAAAGTGACAATATTAGGGGCAGAATTGGGGGCAGAATGCCCCCTTATTGTTGAGATTAAATCGCCCAACCACCGGCATAGAATGCTACCAGCGCGACTGCGATAATCACGGTACCGAGATTCAGTTTACGCCATTCGCCAGAGCAAATACGGCCAATCACCAGTGAACTGAAGCCCAGCATAATGCCGGTGACGATATTGCAGGTCAGCACGATAAATACCGCACAAAGCAAGCCGGACATCGCGTCGACGAAATCGTCAAAGTCCAGTTTGGATACATTGCTTAGCATCAGCAAACCGACATACATCAGGGCCGGAGCGGTGGCATAAGCGGGCACCAAATAGGAAAGCGGAGAGAGGAACAGAATCAGCAAGAATAGGATACCGACGACAGTCGCTGTCAGGCCGGTTTTACCGCCCGCCGCAGTACCGGCAGCAGATTCAATATATACCGCAGCAGGAGCCGCACCCACCAAACCCGCAAAAATGCTGCTGACGGAGTCAGAAGTCAGGGCTTTGCCGCCACTGATAATCTGGCCATCCTTATCCAGCAAGTTAGCTTGCCCGGCAACTGCACGGATGGTGCCGGTAGCATCAAAGACCGCGGTCATCACCAGCGCCAACACACTTGGCAGCACCACCGGTTTTAATGCGCCCATGATATCCAAGCTGAAAATCAACGAGTTACCGTTCGCATCCGCCAAACTTGGCATGGCGAACAGCCCTTGATAAGTCACACTTGGGTCAAAAATCAGGCCGATAACCGAGATGGCAATAATCACGAACAGAATGCCACCCGGCACCCGCAGTTTTTCCAGACCGAAAATTACTGCCAAACCCAGTAAGGTCATCATTACCGGGAAGGAGGTAAATGCGCCCAGCGCGACCGGTAAACCTTCAATTGGGTTTTTGATTACCAAGCCGACACCGTTCGCCGCAATCAGCAGCAGAAACAGGCCGATACCAATGCCGGTACCATGCGCTACGCCCATTGGTAAGTTACGCAATATCCACGAACGAATACCGGTGACGGAAATAATGGTAAACAGCACCCCCATCAGGAATACCGCGCCCAATGCCACAGGAATACTGATATGTTGGCCCAATACCAAACTGAAAGCCGTAAACGCGGTCAGGGAGATGGCGCAACCAATCGCCATCGGCAAATTCGCCCACAAGCCCATCAGCAAAGAACCCAAACCAGCAACCAGACAGGTCGCAACAAATACAGCTGTTGGTGGGAAGCCCGCTTTACCCAGCATGCTCGGCACAACAATCACCGAGTAGACCATAGCCAAGAAGGTTGTCAGACCGGCCAGCACTTCCTGGCGTACATTACTGCCACGTTCACTAAGTTTGAAAAATGCATCAAGCGAACCTTTTGGCTTTGCTGCCGGGTTCGCTTGAGGATTGGTGCTAGACATGGTTATGTCCCCTGTGTGTCATTTTAAGTGTAGTCAGCAAGTCACGCGCCCTTTCTATACGTAATCGTTTCCGTCGCTGCCGATTAACTCGTCAATTCCTCCAGCACCGAAGTGAAAGAGAAAATAGCAAACGATTAGCTGGAAGTGCGCATGACTGGAAAAAAATCGAAGTTTAGGGCAGATGCCATTTAAGGCAAACGATTATCTAGCTATTTGTAGCGACTAAGCAACATCAGATAGCGACATTTAATACATTTTTTTACATTAATTTGTCCGGGAGCATTAATTGCAGCAGGAAACGAAAGTGTGAGCCGCCTCACACCCGTTTTCCTTCAGTGGTTCTTGGTTTTCATCAGCGGTGATTACTTCTCTAACGTGAAGGCACCGCCCTTGGCAATCGCCTGTTGATAAGCTGGCCGCTGATGAATACGCACTAAGAAATCTTGCAGTTTCGGGAACCCTTCTAGGCCGCCACGGGTGTTGATTGCCTCGATAGGAAAGCTCATTTGGATATCGGCAGCACTGAAATCTCGGCCAGCAAACCATAGATTTTGCGTTAAATGCTGCTCCAGATAATCGCGGTGCGTGGCAATTTGCTTATTCAGATAACTTTTCTGCACCCCATCGCCCAGAGCTTTGGCAACCGGGCGAATAATCCAAGGTACTGGCGGCCCGCCAAACCGGCTGAAGATAAGTTTCATCACCAACAATGGCATCAATGAGCCCTCCGCATAATGCATCCAGTAGCGAAATTGCTGGCGGTCATAATGACCCGTGGGCTTAAATTGCCCCTGTGCATCATAGGTTTCCTGTAAATACTCGATAATGGCACCCGACTCAGCCAACGTCAGATCGCCATCAGTAATCACCGGTGATTTCCCTAGGGGATGAATTTTTTTCAACTCCGGCGGAGCCAGTAAACTGCCGGGGTCACGCTGATATCGCTTCAACTCATAGGGAACTTGCAACTCTTCCAGCATCCACAAAATACGCTGTGAACGTGAATTATTCAGATGGTGAACAATGACCATGATCGAGCTCCATATGATAAATATCAGAGTATTGATTATAGTGATAAAAGGATATTTTGGTTTACGGCACTGCGGATGCAGTTTCCGAGAAGCACAGCATTCATATTGGAGAGGCAGAGCCACGAACCACAGAATTGGCTTAAAAAGGCAATAAAAAACCCTGCCGAGACAGGGTGTTATTTTTAGCACTATTCGTACTTAGCGAATCCCGGAATCAGAACGGGATGTCGTCGTCAAAATCCATTGGTGGCTCATTGCCGCCTTGTGGTTGTGCTGCTGGCGCTGCCTGAGCTGGGCGTGAAGTCTGACCGCCGCTGAACTGGTTGCCGCCTTGGGGTTGCTGAGGTTGACCCCAACCGCCTTGCGCGCCACCGTCTTGTTGTGGTGCGCCACCACCAGCTGGAGCACCGCCACCCTGACGGCCACCGAGCATTTGCATGGTGCCACCCACGTTAACCACAACTTCGGTGGTATAACGCTCTTGGCCGCTTTGATCCTGCCACTTACGGGTTTGCAATGCGCCTTCAATATAGACCTGAGAGCCTTTGCGCAGATATTCACCAGCCACTTCAGCCAGTTTGCCGAATAACACTACACGGTGCCATTCCGTCTTTTCTTTCTGCTCGCCGGTTGCTTTATCACGCCAGCTTTCGGAAGTGGCCAGGGTGATATTGGCAACAGCGCCGCCGTTAGGCATGTAGCGGACTTCCGGGTCTTGGCCCAAATTCCCGACCAAAATCACTTTGTTTACGCCTCTGCTGGCCATGTGAACTCTCCTGATGAAGTAAATTTTGTACAGTATAAACGAGTAAGTTTAACACGCTAACCACCAAACGGCACAACAGATCATAACTGCGGAATGCATTACAGATTTATCGTGATAACTGCCTTAATTGCACTCAGATACTGGATATCCATTCAGGTTTTTTTGTGTCATAATTATCCGTTTCGTACTGGCTGTGTCCCTTTTTCGGCGTTGCAAAGTGCACCGATAATATTACCCAAAGTAATTGGAATTGCAGGTATAGGCAGCAAGCGAACAGATCCAGATGGACTGACACAAGTCAGTGATCCGGGTGCGTGAACGTAGCTAACAACCCTACAGTTTCAAGTACGAAGGGTATAAACGCGATAAAGACACAGTGAGAGGCTCAGTTTTAATCCGGGAAATGTTTGAATGGATAATATCGAAGTTCGGGGCGCTCGCACCCATAATCTTAAGAATATCAACCTGATTATCCCGCGCGACAAACTGATTGTTGTCACCGGTTTATCGGGTTCAGGCAAGTCCTCACTGGCTTTTGATACCCTGTATGCTGAAGGGCAACGTCGCTATGTTGAGTCTCTCTCCGCCTATGCGCGCCAATTTTTATCGCTGATGGAAAAACCGGATGTTGACCATATTGAAGGTCTGTCTCCGGCTATCTCTATCGAGCAAAAATCGACTTCCCATAACCCGCGATCTACCGTGGGAACCATCACTGAAATTCATGATTACCTGCGCCTGCTGTTTGCTCGCGTGGGTGAACCGCGCTGCCCCGACCATGATGTTCCGTTAGCCGCCCAAACGGTCAGCCAGATGGTGGATAACGTCATCAGTCAGCCCGAAGGTCGCCGCCTAATGTTACTGGCGCCAGTGGTAAAAGATCGCAAAGGCGAACATACCAAAACCTTGGAAAATCTGGCGATGCAGGGCTACATTCGGGCACGGATCGACGGCGAAGTCTGCGATCTTTCTGATCCTCCGAAATTAGAATTGCAGAAGAAACACACTATTGAGGTCGTGGTCGATCGCTTTAAAGTCCGTGAAGATCTGGCGCAGCGCCTGGCTGAATCATTTGAAACCGCACTGGAGTTATCCGGCGGTACTGCTGTGGTTGCCGATATGGATGACCCACACGCCGAAGAGCTGTTATTCTCCGCCAACTTTGCCTGCCCGATTTGCGGCTATAGCATGAGCGAGTTGGAGCCACGCCTGTTCTCCTTTAACAATCCGGCGGGCGCTTGCCCGACCTGTGATGGTCTGGGTGTGCAGCAGTTCTTTGACCCCGACCGCGTGCTGCAAAATCCTGAGCTGTCACTGGCGGGTGGGGCTATTCGTGGCTGGGATCGCCGTAACTTCTATTATTTCCAGATGCTGCGTTCACTGGCGGATCACTACAAGTTTGATATCGAAGCGCCCTTTAATTCGCTGAGTGCCGACATACAAAAAGCCGTGTTGTACGGCTCCGGTAAAGACACCATCGAATTCAAATATATTAATGACCGTGGTGATACCACTGTTCGCCGCCACCCATTTGAGGGGGTACTGCACAATATGGAACGCCGTTATAAAGAGACGGAATCCAGTGCTGTGCGCGAAGAGTTAGCCAAATTTATCAGCAACCGCTCTTGTGCTTCCTGTGAAGGTACCCGCCTGCGCAAAGAAGCGCGTTATGTCTTTGTGCAAAATACCCCGCTACCGAAAATCTCGGATATGAGCATCGGCGATGCCCTTGAGTTTTTCAAGAACTTAAAATTGAGCGGCCAAAGAGCGCAAATTGCCGATAAAATTCTGAAAGAAATCGGCGAGCGATTGACGTTTTTGGTCAACGTCGGTCTAAATTATCTGTCACTGTCCCGCTCGGCAGAAACGTTATCCGGTGGCGAGGCGCAGCGTATCCGCCTGGCAAGCCAGATTGGTGCCGGTTTGGTCGGCGTCATGTACGTGCTTGATGAGCCGTCCATCGGCTTGCATCAGCGCGATAATGAACGTTTATTGGAAACCCTGATTCACCTACGTAATCTGGGTAATACCGTGATTGTGGTTGAGCATGATGAAGATGCTATCCGCGCGGCTGACCATGTGATAGATATCGGCCCGGGTGCCGGTGTGCATGGCGGTGAAGTGGTGGCGGAAGGTACCGTCGATGACATTATGGCCACGCCAGAATCATTAACGGGCCAGTTCCTGAGCGGGAAACGAGAAATCGCCATACCGGCGCAACGCGTCGCGGGTGATCCGAGCAAAGTATTAAAACTGATGGGAGCCAGTGGCAATAACCTGAAAGATGTCACGTTGACGCTGCCTGTCGGGCTGTTCATCTGCATTACCGGTGTCTCCGGCTCGGGTAAATCAACACTGATTAATGACACTTTATACCCGATTGCGCAGCGCCAACTGAACGGCGCAACTATTACTGAACCGGCCCCATATCGCGATATCCATGGGCTGGAGCATTTCGATAAAGTTATCGATATTGACCAAAGCCCTATTGGCCGGACACCGCGCTCTAACCCGGCCACCTATACCGGCATCTTTACCCCGATTCGCGAACTGTTCGCTGGCGTACCAGAATCACGCGCTCGCGGTTATACACCGGGCCGTTTTAGCTTCAATGTGAAGGGCGGACGTTGCGAAGCTTGTCAGGGGGATGGGGTGATTAAAGTTGAAATGCACTTCCTGCCCGACATCTACGTACCTTGCGATCAGTGTAAAGGTAAGCGCTATAACCGCGAGACACTGGAAGTTAAATACAAGGGCAAGAGTATTCATGAAGTGCTGGCGATGACTATCGAAGAAGCGCGCGAATTCTTTGATGCGGTGCCAGCATTAGCCCGCAAGCTGCAAACCTTGATGGATGTTGGCCTGTCCTATATTTGTCTGGGCCAGTCGGCAACCACCTTATCAGGTGGGGAAGCGCAGCGAGTGAAACTGTCGCGCGAATTGTCAAAACGCGGCACCGGTCAAACCTTGTATATTCTGGATGAACCGACCACTGGCTTGCACTTTGCCGATATCCAGCAGCTACTGGCGGTATTGCACCAGTTACGAGATCAAGGCAATACCATTGTGGTCATTGAGCATAATCTGGATGTGATTAAGACCGCAGACTGGATTGTCGATCTGGGGCCAGAAGGTGGCAGTGGCGGCGGTGAGATTTTAGTCTCTGGCACGCCGGAAACCGTCGCGGAATGCGCGGCTTCCCATACAGCACGGTTCCTAAAACCTATGCTGCAACGTCAATAAGATGTGAAGTTAAGCACTTTGGGGCAATCAGTGTATTGCCCCAAAGGCTATTATTTTCTCAGTTATCAAACAACTAACTCCTGCCGTCTCTGGGCTGATAACCCCTGTAATACCAATTGATAAGAGCGGTCAATCAGTGAATAGAACTGTGAGTTTGGTAATTTTCCATCCAGAAACACCGTGTTCCAGTGCGCTTTATTCAAGTGTTCACTCGGCACGATCTCCGGATGTTGCTCGCGTAGGCTTTCGGCCAATTCAGGGCTGGTTTTCAATGAAATAGAGGGGCGCCCACCCGTCTTACCCACCATAGCAAACATCACATCTGCGACTTTAATTTGATTTGCCTGCCACATCTCATGGTCACTCTGCTCCGCCCCTGGTTTGGACAAACAGTATTCTAGTAATGCCGAATTATTCATGGGTATATCTCCTGTCATGGGCCGGTGCCGTCTAGCGAAAGGGCCTCATAAAGATTTCATTCCATCCGAACAGCAACCTGCTGCAAGGCTAGCTTGCGCCTATAACAACAGATTTACTGTGAGCGATGAATGATCGTTTGGCATGAATCTACCGCACTAATTAGTATATTCTTTAATCTATTAACAGCCATGGGATAAGGTGAAAACAAGTCGAAGATCGGGGTAAGTGATGGAAATAAGGTAGAAAAAATAAAAGAAAAAGGCGATATTACCTATCGCCTTCAATGGTTATCGCTTCAGATGACTATCACCTGAATCTCACTCAGATTACTGCACCGCAGCAAAAGCCGCCGCAACACGCTGAACATTACTGTGATTGACGCCCGCCATGCACATCCTGCCACTGGCAATCAGATACACGCCAAACTCTTCACGCAGCCGGTCTACCTGCGCTGCGCTAAAACCGGTGTAACTGAACATCCCGCGCTGTTGCAGCAAGTAGTCAAAATTACGATTGGGCAGCGACGCTTTTAAGGCTTGTACCAAAGTGCGGCGCATTTCAATAATACGTAAGCGCATCTCTTCAACTTCAGTCTGCCACTGCACTTTTAACTCGCTGTCATGCAGGACTTTTGCAACAACTTGTGCCCCAAAGTTTGGCGGACTGGAATAGTTACGGCGCACCGTGGCTTTTAACTGCCCCAATACGCGGCCAGCAGCTTCTTCACTTTCACACACCACAGACAGGCCACCAACTCGCTCGTTATACAGTGAGAAAATTTTAGAGAAGGAGTTACTGATAAGGCACGGCAATTCAGCAGCAGCCATCGCTCGAATAGCATAAGCATCGTCATTCAGCCCGGCACCAAATCCCTGATAAGCAATATCAAGGAATGGGATTAAATCACGGCCTTTAGCCACTTCAATAACCTGATCCCACTGTGCATTGGTCAGATCAGAACCCGTCGGGTTATGACAGCAAGGGTGTAATAACACAATGCTTCTAGCCGGTAACTGCTGCAAAGTTGCCAGCATTTGGTCGAACTTCACACCCAGCTTGTCGTTATCAAAATAGGGATAGGTATTCACCTTAAAACCTGCGCCACTAAAAATAGCGACGTGGTTTTCCCAGGTAGGATCACTGACCCAGACCTGTGAATCTGGGAAGTAGTGATTCAGGAAATCAGCGCCCACTTTCAATGCACCAGAACCACCGACAGTTTGGATTGTTGCGACCCGCTGCTGTGCCAGCATGGGGTGCTCGGCACCAAATAATAATTGCTGGATAGCACTACGATAAGATTGCAGACCTTCCATCGGTAAATAGACTGGCGTCCCGTGTGGCTGAGCGCTCAGCTGTGCTTCAGCCGTCTTCACTGCCTGCATCAACGGGATCTCGCCCTGTTCATTGTAATAAAGCCCAATACTCAAGTTCACTTTGTGAGCTCGGTTGTCGGCTTTAAAACTTTCCATCAGTGACAGGATCGGATCACCTGCGTAGGCGTCAACATTTTGGAACACGGCGCTGCACTCCTAGATTGATAATGATTGTCTATACCCTAAATAATCCGAGTTGCCGGCTTGCGGCAATTTTCAGTATGGCGGGTATATGGCAGTGAATGACTTATGCAGCTTACCTTATTCCCCCAGATATTCCATCGCAACACGGGAGGTCAGCTTAGTAATCAATTCATAGGCACTGATTCCGGTACGTGCCGCAATTTTTTCAACCGGTAATTCCGCGCCCCATAGCAGCACTTCATCACCGACTTTATCCGTAGCATCCGGCCCCAAATCAACTGAAATCATATCCATTGAGACTCGGCCCACAATGCCGACTTCGCGCCCATTGACCCACATCGGCGTTCCCGATGGCGCGCTGCGCGGATAACCGTCGCCATAACCAATGGCCACCACACCCAAACGGGTATCCCGCTCACTGACCCAGGTACCGCCATAACCGACGGGTTCACCGGCTTTATGTTCACGAACAGCAATCAGACTGGATTTCAATGCCATCGCTGGCAGCAGATCAAAATGGCTACCATAAGGCTCGTCCATCGGTGAAACGCCATACAGTATGATGCCCGGACGAACCCAATCGCGGTGGGCCTCTGGCCACAGCAAAATGCCGCCAGACGCCGCAATAGATTGCTTGCCCGGTTTACCCTTCGCGAAGGTATCGAAGCAGTCGAGTTGCTGGCGAGTAGTATCCACTTGCGGCTCATCTGCCCGGCTAAAGTGGCTCATGATATTGACTGGCTGAATAACATTTCGACATGCACTTAAGCGCTGGTAAAAAGCCTCGGCCTGTTCTGGGCGAACACCCAGGCGGTGCATACCGGTATCCAGTTTCATCCAAACATTAATCGGGGCGGAGAGAGTTGCGGCTTCCAGCGCTTCCAGCTGTTCAATGCTATGTACTGCGGTTTCGATGCGGTTAGCCACCAAGATCGGTAGATCTTCGGCAGCAAAAAAGCCTTCTAACAACAAAATCGGTTTGACGATCCCACCGGATCGCAGCATCAGAGCTTCGCCGATCCGCGCGACACCATAGCAATCGGCATCCTGTAAGGTATGCGCTGTTTCTAATAACCCGTGGCCATAAGCGTTTGCTTTCACAACGGCAATCAGGCGACTTTGCGGCGCCATGCGCCGTACCTGTTGCAAGTTATGTCGCAGAGCGCGGCGGTCGATTACTGCTGTTGCCGCTTTCATTTCTTATCCTTAATTATCAATATTATACCCAAAGAAATTGGTGCTACCGCAAGGTAACATCAAATTCGCAGGGGATAGTTATTACGCGCTATTCGTCGTCGTATTGCGGGCCAGCGTAATTATCAAAGCGCGACCATTGACCATTAAATTTCAGCCGAACAGAACCGATCGGGCCGTTACGCTGTTTACCCAAAATAATCTGAGCGATTCCTTTCTCATCACTGTTTTCGTGATAAACCTCATCACGGTAAATAAACATGATTAAGTCGGCATCCTGCTCAATAGAACCGGATTCACGTAAGTCGGAGTTTACCGGGCGTTTATCGGCACGTTGCTCCAAACTACGGTTAAGCTGCGACAGCGCCACCACCGGCACTTGTAGCTCTTTCGCCAAGGCTTTCAGGGAGCGTGAAATTTCTGCAATTTCTAATGTACGGTTATCTGACAGTGACGGCACCCGCATCAATTGCAGGTAGTCGATCATAATCAAGCTCAAACCACCGTGCTCACGGAAAATACGCCGCGCACGAGAACGCACCTCAGTTGGTGTCAGGCCGGAGGAGTCATCGATGTACATATTGCGCTTTTCCATCAATATGCCCATGGTGCTGGAGATCCGCGCCCAATCCTCATCATCCAGTTGGCCGGTACGGATGCGGGTCTGATCGACATGTGACAATGAGGCTAACATACGCATCATGATCTGGTCGCCGGGCATCTCCAGACTGAAGATCAATACCGGTTTTTCCTGCATCATCGCGGCGTTTTCACATAAGTTCATCGCAAAGGTGGTTTTACCCATCGATGGACGCGCCGCCACAATGATCAAATCTGATTTCTGCAATCCAGCAGTCTTTTTATCCAAATCAGCAAAACCGGTTGAAACACCGGTGACACCATCATGTGGCCGTTGATAAAGCTGCTCAATTCGCGCCACAGTGGCTTCGAGGATCTGATCGACGCTTTTCGGGCCTTCATCTTTATTAGCCCGGCTTTCTGCGATCTGGAATACTTTGGATTCCGCCAGATCCAGCAGATCTTCACTGCTACGACCTTGAGGATCATAACCGGCATCGGCTATCTCGTTGGCAACAGAGATCATCTCACGTACTACAGCACGTTCGCGCACGATGTCAGCATAAGCACCGATATTCGCGGCACTTGGCGTATTTTTTGATAATTCAGCGAGATAAGCAAAGCCACCTACGGACTCCAAATCACCCTTTTGTTCCAGTGACTCAGATAAGGTGATCAAGTCGATCGGCTTGCTGTTTTCCAGCAAACGCTGCATTTCAGTAAAGATCCGGCGATGCGGGCGGCTGAAAAAGTCCTTGCTGGCAACACGCTCGGAAACGTTATCCCAGCGTTCATTATCCAGCATCAAACCGCCCAACACGGACTGCTCTGCCTCCAGTGAATGAGGCGGGAGTTTCAGCCCTTCCATCTGGCGGTCTCGTGGCTCTGTCATATTGTTGGTTGGTTTTTTCGCTGCCATGAAAAGTGTTCTTTACCTTTGTTGCGAAGAGAAAAACGACGAATAAAAAATACAGTGGCTTAGTATACGCGATGATATCCGAAGGGTAATTATGAATTCCCTATTACTTATCGGTATTAGCAAGATCTTGGCTCTGCGTGTAGAACACTGTAGGGTGAAAATACACTAAATACGAAGGAGCTAACATGGCAAAGCATATTCAATTTAGCACCGTTGGCGGGCCGGAAGTGTTGCAATATCTTGATTTTACGCCGGTGGATCCCGCGGCTGATGAAGTTCAGGTAGAAAACAAAGCTATCGGTATTAACTACATCGACACCTATATCCGCAGTGGGCTCTATCCACCGCCCCACTTCCCCAGTGGACTAGGGACTGAAGCCGCCGGGATTGTCACTAAAGTCGGCTCATCAGTTAGCACCATAAAAGCCGGTGACCGGGTCGTTTATGCTCAATCCGCTCTTGGCGCTTACAGCGAAGTCCATAATGTCGCCGCTGAGAAAATTGCCCTACTTCCTGATCAAATCTCTTTCGAACAAGCCGCAGCCTCATTTCTCAAGGGGCTGACAGTCCAGTATTTATTACGCCAAACCCATGAAATCAAACCCGGCGAAGTGTTCTTATTCCATGCGGCAGCCGGTGGGGTTGGATTGATTGCCTGCCAATGGGCAAAAGCGCTCGGTGCAAAACTGATTGGCAGTGTCGGCTCTGATGAAAAAGCCGGGTTGGCAAAAGCCAATGGTGCCTGGGCCACCATCAACTACCGCACAGAAAACATCGCCGAGCGAGTGGCCGAGCTGACTCACGGTGAAAAAGTGGGCGTGGTGTATGACTCGGTAGGGAAAAGCACTTGGCAAGATTCACTCAATAGCCTAAAACGCCGAGGATTGTTAGTCAGTTTCGGCAATGCCTCTGGCCCAGTGACTGGCGTTGACCTTGCAATACTGAACCAAAAAGGCGCGCTGTATGTTACCCGCCCGTCGCTGAATGCTTATGTCACTAATCGACAAGAGCTGGAAGCGGCCAGCCATGAGCTGTTTTCACTGATTGCCAGTGGCGCGATTAAAGTGGATGTAGCCGAGGCCCAAAAATTCCCGCTGCAAGAGGCTCGTCGCGCCCATGAAATATTAGAAAGCCGTCAGACAACCGGTTCCAGTCTGCTCATCCCGTAAAGCATATTTTCAGTAATATGATAAAAAACAAAAGGCTCCGATTAGGGAGCCTTTTGTTTTAACGCTTTCTTTGATGCACATGTAGGGGTATAGCAGGGTATTCTGTCAGAGGCATATTCACTTAAATGACGTTGCCGTTTATACAGCTATTTTATCCTCTGGCAGGGATGAAAATGTGATAACGAATCGTATCGGCTAGCATCCTAACAAGCTGATTCAGGAAAAAATACGTTTTCCCAAGAATTATCCTGACTAAACTTTCAGCCTGTGATCGCTCCCGCAAGAAAACAAAATAATCAGTAGCGCCTTACAACAGGCTTTTGCATCGAACGCCAGATCCAGACCACGACGACAGCCAGAATCAACCATGGCAACAGCTTAATCATCATCACAAATAACCCGCCCAACATCATGAAAGCAGCAGCGACCATCAAAGCGGCGAATATGCCCAACAGAGAAATACCGGTCACCATCAACATGATAAAAAAGCCGATAACAAAGAGAATTTCAAACATGGTTGGCTCCTTAATAATTGTTTGTTCCCATGCATTACATTTAAACAGGGGCTTTATCAGGAGTATTACAAGAAACGTGCCAACCTGAAAATAAGGTTAACAGATTGAATTTACAAGCTATAGATAAAACACAGCCTGCCAAAACACTGGCAGGCATGGTCAAATTGACTAACTTATAGTGAAGTTTCCTACAGCGAATTGTGCTGTGGGCGAGTCACCAGCGCGAGTGCCTGTTCTACCACGGAAACATCAGCCCCAGGTTTATGCGCATTTTCACTCAAATGACGACGCCATTGGCGCGCACCGGGGATCCCTTGGAAAATACCAAGAATATGCCGGGTTATATGACCCAAATAAGCACCACGGGACAGTTCCTGCTCGATATAAGGATAAAGTGCTTCGATAGCCTTAACGCTATCAACCACTGGCGCATTGGGATCAAACAGCTCGCGATCCACTTGCGTTAAAATACTTGGGTTTTGATAGGCTTCGCGCCCCATCATCACGCCATCAACATGTTTAAGATGCTCTTTGGCTTCAGCCAATGTTTTGACGCCGCCGTTAATGGCAATAGTTAGCGCCGAGAAATCACGTTTGAGCTGATAAACCCGCTCATAATCCAGTGGCGGAACTTCGCGGTTTTCTTTCGGGCTCAGCCCTGAAAGCCAGGCTTTACGGGCATGAATCGTGAAAATATCACATTCACCACGTTCCGCGACGGTTTGCACGAATTCGCACAAAAATTCATAACTATCCAGTTGGTCAATCCCAATACGGGTTTTCACCGTGACTGGAATAGAAACCACGTCACGCATGGCTTTAATACAATCAGCAACTAGATTGGCTTCAGCCATTAAGCAGGCACCAAAACGGCCATTTTGCACCCGATCAGAGGGGCAACCGACATTCAGATTTACTTCATTGTATCCACGCTGTTCCGCCAGCTTGGCACAATGGGCTAAGGCTTGCGGGTCACTGCCTCCCAGTTGCAAGGCTACCGGATGGTCTTGTTCGCTATAAGCCAGATAGTCGGCTTTACCATGGATAATCGCCCCTGTGGTGACCATCTCGGTATACAGCAACGTCTGTTTGGTTAACAAGCGATGAAAGTAACGACAATGACGATCTGTCCAATCGAGCATCGGCGCGACGGAGAAACGCTGTAGGGGATAGTGTGGCTTATCTGCCTGAGTGCTGGAAAAAGTCTGAGCTTGGTGCATTTACTGTGATTTCATCGGTTATTATTGCATCAATTACCCATTGATATTGCGCATTAAACACACGAGATCAAGGGATGGAATGCGTGATTATACCATAGAACCTTGCTATGACTGCCTGAGTGATAGTTGTGCCGTAAAAAGGGAGATATTCCGGTAAATTACCAAAATTGTGACACTCCACTGCCCGGCACTTTTTCACCTATCGGTGATTAACCGTAAATATGATAAAATCTGTTCCATTCAAACGCTGCGGGATGAAACCATGAACTCAATCAATCAGGAAAAGCTGCTTGCTCAGGCTGAAAGCCTTTGCCAACAACGTAACGTCCGGCTGACACCGCAACGTCTTGAAGTATTACGCTTAATGGCACAACAACCCGGTGCAATCAGTGCTTATGATCTGTTGGATTTGCTACGCGTATCGGAACCACAAGCTAAGCCACCAACCGTTTACCGCGCATTAGATTTTTTGTTGGAGCAAGGGTTTATTCACCGCGTGGAATCAGCGAACAGTTATGTGCTGTGCCATCACTTTGAAGAGCCCACTCATACCTCTGCGCTATTTATCTGTGATCGCTGCAAAATTGTGACTGAGCGTACGACTGTCGGCATTGAAGAAGCGCTGGCGCAATTAGCGCAGCAATCAGGTTTTACCCTGCGCCATAGCGTGGTAGAGGCTCATGGCCTATGTGCTGAATGCGGGGAAGTTGAAGCCTGTGAAAGCCACGATCATTGTGATCATGACCACTCTATTGTGGCTAGAAAGAAATAGTCTCTGGCGATAAAAATCAGGCTGTCGTCCGAATGGCGGCAGCGTAATATTAAATTTATAATAATAAAATTTAATACCAACAATTTGAGTTAATAATAATATCCATAGGGTGAGATAGAAATAGAATTAGACACTTCCTTGTGTCTATCGATATGAGAATAGGAATAAATAGAATAAGGTTCGTTATTAATATCACGACTTAATAATATATATTCTATAAAGTGAGAGACCCAATTAACTTATATCGATATCAGTTTAATTCCATTTAACGCTGTTACCAGCGATATTTGCTGTGGTCTTCCCAGGCTTTAACTTCTTTCTCGGCTTGCTCTTTCTGATAGCCGTATTTCTCCTGGATTTTCCCTACCAGCTGGTCACGCTTGCCTTCTATGACCTTAAGGTCATCATCGGTGAGCTTGCCCCATTTCTCTTTCACTTTTCCTTTAAACTGCTTCCAGTTACCATCGGCTTGATCTTTATTCATAATATCTCCGTTACCTTGGAATTAGTCAGTCTATTTAATTAATCACGGTAAACATTCTCTCTTTATAACAGCAACCTTGGTTTAAATTAATCACTCACAGTCATAATTTAAATTAACTCAGGTTGTTTGCTTACCGTGTGAATAACTATAGCAGCTGAGACTAATAATTAAAGCCAAGCAAATATTAATCACTATAAATTGAGCAGAGGATCAAAAATGAAAGCGGGTAATATTCAGTTAAAACAGTAAGTAATAGCTTATTATCGGATTGTTCTCAATCTCAATATAAGCATGAATATATTGGCGAGAAATTAAATAAATTGTATACCCTCCTTGCTCGAAGGGTATACATCAATAGCGAGGATCAGATCCAGTCGCCATTACGGATGACACCAACGGCCAGCCCTTCGATAGTGAAGCTTTGCTCTCGCAAATCGACAATAATTGGCTGGAACTCGGTATTTTCAGGTAGAAGCTGCACGATATTACCTTGTTTTTTCAAACGTTTTACCGTTACTTCATCATCAATACGCGCAACAACCACTTGCCCGTTACGTACATCTTGTGTTTTATGTACCGCCAACAGGTCGCCATCCAGAATACCGATATCTCTCATCGACATTCCATTCACCCGCAATAGAAAATCTGCACTTGGCTTAAACATGGATGGGTCAACTTTGTAGTGCCCTTCGATATGCTGCTGTGCTAGCAGTGGTTCACCCGCGGCCACGCGGCCAATCAGCGGCAAACCATCTTCTTCTTCCATCAGTAAACGAATACCACGGGAAGCGCCAGAGACAATCTCAATAACACCCTTGCGGGCCAGTGCTTTTAAATGCTCTTCAGCGGCGTTAGGAGAGCGGAATCCCAGACGCTGCGCAATTTCGGCACGGGTCGGCGGCATACCTGTTTGCGCTAAGTGATCGCGCACCAGGTCATAAACCTCTTGCTGTCTGGTAGTAAGTGCTTTCATTTCGCCCCCTGTTTGTTTATACAGTCTTGCTGTGAGTATATACAGGTAAGCCGGTATTGGGAACCAAAGAGTGAATAAAAACAGGGATTAATCACAGCTTATTTTTATCGTATTACTCGCTATGCTTAAGGTCATCGGTGTGATGGGGGACATAACTAACCAGCATGCTGCCAAAGTACGGTTACCCATATAAATAGCGCTAACAGAATGGCGAGAAACACTGCGGCGGAGCCCATATCTTTGGCCCGGCCTGAAAGTTCATGAAACTCACTGCCAATACGATCGACCACGGCTTCAATGGCACTGTTGATCACCTCAACAATGATCACTAACACCACACTGCCAACCAATAAAATACGCGCTAAAGCATCTACATCCAACCAGAAGGCCAGTATGATAGCCAGTATGGCAGCCACGGCTTCTTGGCGAAAAGCCGCCTCATTTTTCCAGGCAGCACTTAAGCCTTTCACAGAATAACCGGTCGCTTTAAAGATTCGAGTTAGCCCTGTTGATTGATTCGCCATGATTTATTGCCTTTATCTTAAGTTAATGATGATTTTTGCCGCTTTCTGTTGTCTTATCACCACAGATCTCAAAACCAGTTTCTGGTATCCTTGCGACGAATTGCTAACAAGAGGCTTCATGTAGTTATGTCAGGTTGGCGTAAAATATATTATAAGTTACTGAATTTACCACTTAAATTGTTGGTAAAAAGCAAGGTTATTCCGGCAGATCCTGTGACTGAGTTAGGGTTAGACCCTTCTCGTCCTATTCTGTACGTTTTGCCTTACAATTCTAAGGCCGATTTGCTGACTTTGCGAGCACAGTGTCAGGCACAAGATCTACCCGACCCATTGATTCCATTGGAAATTGATGGTGTACAGCTGCCTAGCCATGTGTTTATCGATAATGGCCCGAGGGTCTTTCGTTATTACGCACCTAAGCAGGAATCGGTAAAAATATTCCACGATTATCTGGATCTGCACCGTAATAATCCAGCGCTGGATATCCAAATGCTGCCGGTTTCGGTGATGTTTGGTCGTTCTCCTGGGCGCGAAGGCCATGGTACACCACATCTGCGTGTACTGAATGGTGTGCAGAAATTCTTTGCCGTATTGTGGCTGGGCCGCGATAGTTTTGTGCGTTTCTCGACCACAGTATCATTGCGCCGAATGGCCAGTGAGCATGGTACCGATAAAACTATCGCCCATAAGTTGGCACGCGTCGCGCGGATGCACTTCTCTCGCCAGCGTCTGGCCGCAGTAGGCCCAAGCTTGCCGGATCGTCAAGACCTATTCAAAAAGCTGCTGGCTTCCAAGGCGATTGAAAAAGCCGTGGCAGATGAAGCACGTACCAAGAAAATCTCCCACGAGAAAGCACAGCAAAATGCCATTACGCTGATGGAAGAAATTGCCGCAGACTTCTCTTATGAAGCCGTGCGTCTGTCTGACAGGGTACTGAGCTGGACGTGGAACCGTTTGTATCAGGGTATTAACGTCCATAATGCCGAGCGTGTGCGGCAGTTAGCGCAAGATGGCCACGAAATTGTCTATGTGCCTTGCCATCGCAGCCATATGGATTACTTGCTGCTTTCTTACGTGCTTTATCATCAAGGGCTGGTACCGCCGCATATTGCTGCCGGTATTAACCTTAACTTCTGGCCTGCTGGCCCGATTTTCCGTCGCTTGGGTGCCTTCTTTATCCGCCGTACCTTTAAAGGCAACAAACTCTATTCAACCGTGTTCCGCGAATATCTGGGCGAACTGTTCACCCGGGGTTACTCAGTGGAATACTTTGTTGAAGGTGGTCGCTCGCGTACAGGCCGTTTGCTGGAGCCTAAAACCGGCACACTGTCGATGACTATCCAAGCCATGCTGCGCGGTGGTTCACGGCCAATCACCCTAGTGCCAATCTACATTGGTTATGAACATGTGATGGAAGTGGGCACCTACGCCAAAGAGCTGAGAGGAGCCACCAAAGAGAAGGAAAACCTGTTGCAGATGGTGCGTGGCCTGCGCAAGTTGCGCAATCTGGGCCAGGGCTACGTCAACTTTGGTGAGCCGATCCCGCTCACGACTTATCTGAACACCAATGTGCCGCAATGGCGCGATGCTATCGACCCCATTGAAGCGCAGCGTCCAAGCTGGTTGACACCGGCGGTCAATGATTTGGCCGGTAAGATTATGGTTAGAATTAATAATGCGGCGGCGGCAAATGCCATGAACCTGTGTTCTACCGCATTGTTAGCTTCACGTCAGCGCTCACTAACTCGCGAGCAACTGCTTGAGCAGCTCGATTGCTATCTACAATTGATGCGCAATGTGCCTTATGCAAAAGATGTCACCGTGCCGGATAAAACGCCGGAAGAGTTACTTAATCACGCCTTGAATATGAATAAGTTTGAGGTGGAGAAAGACAATATCGGTGACATTATCATCCTGCCACGGGAACAAGCCGTGCTGATGACCTATTATCGCAATAATATCCAGCACTTGCTGATGCTGCCGTCGTTGATTGCCAGTATGGTGATGTACCACCGCCGCATTACTCGCGCTGAGTTATTGCGTCAAATCAGCATGATTTATCCGATGTTAAAAGCCGAACTGTTCCTGCATTACAGTAAAGAACAGCTGCCACAAACATTGGATACTTTAATTGATGAACTGGCTCGCCAGCAGCTGATTTGTGATAAAGGGCATGAATTGGTGCTGAACCCAGCCCGTATTCGCCCTCTGCAATTATTGGCAGCAGGTGTGCGTGAGACACTGCAACGTTATGCGATTACGCTGTCATTACTCAGTGCTAACCCAAGTATCAATCGTGGGGCATTGGAGAAAGAGAGCCGCATTATGGCGCAGCGCTTGTCTGTACTGCATGGAATTAATGCACCGGAATTCTTCGATAAAGCCGTGTTCTCAACTCTGGTAGGTACCTTGCGCGAAGAGGGATATATCAGTGATAGCGGTGATGCCGTTCAGGAACATACGCTGGAAGTTTACAACATGCTGAGTGCGTTGATGACACCGGAAGTGAAGCTGACAATAGAAAGCGTCAGTATGCCGGCTGAAACCAGCAATCAGTTGCCAGCCCCTGAAACCGAGGATGAATCGGAAGATTAATCCTTTGGCATAAGATTAGAAATAGAATGGCCAGATAAATCATCTGGCCATTTTTTTACATGTAACTCACTAAAATCCCAAGGAACAACACCAAGCCCACATAGTTATTGTTCAGGAAAGCGCGGAAACATGGGTCGCGCTCACGCTGGGCAATCATCTTCTGTTGATGCACAAACAGCGCGCCTGCCAGCAAGACGGACCAATAAAACGCGCCGCCCAGATTCATCAGCCAGCCGATCGCCACCATCAATACCAGTGTTGCCAATTGCAGTAAGCCAATGATTAACTTGTCATACTGACCAAATAAAATTGCCGTGGATTTAACACCAATCTTCAGATCATCATCACGATCAACCATGGCATATTGAGTGTCATAAGCCACCGTCCAGCAGATATTGGCCAGTAAGAGCAACCAACAAGCCAGAGGTAGGCTTTCACTCACGGCGGCAAACCCCATCGGAATTGACCAACCAAATGCAGCCCCCAGCACCACTTGTGGCAAGTGGGTAACCCGCTTCATAAAGGGATAAACCCAAGCCAATGCCAGTGCTGCCAGTGATAACCATATGGTCATGCTATTGAGCGTTAATACCAACCCAAACGACAGTAACACCAAGACCACAAACAGGATTTTACTTTCTCTCTCACTGATGAGACCGCTCGGCAATGGCCGGGATGCGGTGCGTTTCACAAAGCCATCAATATGTCGGTCAGCATAATCATTGACGACACAGCCAGCCGCGCGCATGAAAAAAACACCCAGCACAAAGACAATCAGTATCTTGGTTTCGGGGATACCTTGCCCTGCCAACCACAGCGCCCACAATGTCGGCCATAGCAGTAATAATGAGCCAATGGGTTTATCAATACGCATCAAACGGCAATAAGCCAGCCATTTGCTCTGAACTGTACTTCCCTTCAATTTATCAGTCTCCAAAATCTCACCACCACATCACACTACTGAAGCTACGTTATTTGGTATAAAGCGGCGAAGCCGGTAAAAAAACTTCAGTTAATAACAGAGGCTTACCCGATAAGCGGAGTAACGAACGGCGCGCCCATAGGGTATCTTGCCGCCCCACTTGAATATAATCCCGGGTTAAATTGTCACCACCAAATAAATAGCGCCCAAGGGGCAATGTCCCTAAGTCCACCAGCGCCCTATCAGGGCCAGACAAGGTTTCTTCCGGGATAATTGTGCGGCCAAGCAGCCACGGTTCATTATCACCACACAACACAATTTCTCGCAGCCAATAACGTTCACTTACGGGTAAATGCTCCGCATCCTCCCCCAACTCATTACGCACAATAAAGCATTCCCGCTGCGGTTCAACATGAACCCGTTGGCAATGCTGTTCAAAACGTCGGGTCATCGACCCCAGCTCCATCAACCAGTCGGCGATGTTCGCAGGAAGAGTCGGGTGCTCAAGGGCACACCAGTGGATAGGCTTTAAAATTGATGCATCGCCGGTAGACATGCGGCTCGCTCCCTGCCGAGGATAAAACACCCATCCCCGCAATTGGTAATGGCTAAATAGACAACCATTGTAGCGCAGAATGAAGCTCAGGCGGCACTAGGTTACTTTTTTATTCAGACCAGCGACATTATCCTTATGGCTAATTTTTAGTATATTTTTCAATGTGTTCTAGGATAATTTTAACTCTCATATTTATTCCCTGATTTTGAGATCCGTTATTTGAATCTCTTGGTGAATAATATCCATCGAAAGCATTATCAAAATCGATAGGGTAAAAGGTGTTAGTTTTTGGGTCATATAAAACATTACGCAAGTGCAAATCATTATGGATGATATTGTAATACCCCAAATCGTCCATCATGCTGAAAAACCTCTCTTTTGCATTTGACGGGAAAATTTTACCCGTCATCTCTGCCAAAGTTGCCCCAGGCACATTATACATTCTTATATAGTATTGATTTTTATCTAGAATTAACTCAGAAGAACCTTCACCATAATATCGATTAAAAAATTCAACTTCTTTCGTATGGATTTCGGTTATAAGAAACTCATCTTGTGTAGCCAATTTCTTTAACACAAAACCAGGGTTACCGGCATCAAAATAGACATCTCCAGCCCGCCCACTACCTATTTTTTTACCTAATTTAACAGGGCGTAAAACTTTTGATTGAGATGGCCCGCCGCCCAACAATTTGCCCGGTTTGACAAATTGAGGGCCGTCTTTCAATACCATGCCCAAGTCTTGACCGGTGGCGACATCAACTTCCCAATAAACACCGCCTGCTCCTTGTCTAACCCAAGCTGCGCGCTTTCCACTTGGCAAGGCAGGGTCTTTAAGTTCAATCAGTTGCACTTCAATGGGTTTTCCATGTGGGTTTTGTATGGCACGGTTACCCGGCTCGATCTCCTCTGCTGATATATCTATCTCGGCCGATAACGTGGGAGACAACACAGGATCAATACCTGGCGGGGCATTTTCTAGCGTCACCACTCCCCTTTCCATTCCTCTAAGCAGACCTGCCTCCATCACCATTGCCGTCATACCGGCCGCCATATTCTCTTTTTCATTGCGGTAACGCGGCCCTTCCACTCTGGCGATAGTACACATGGGATTCGGTACTGGCAGTTTACAAGTCCAATGGTTTTCCAACATCGTCCAGGCATTGCCCCAAAAACGCGAATTCTCGGATTCTGGCCGGTAGTTCTTGGCAAGGTTACTGATTTTATCTTGCAGCGCACCGCCCTTTGGCCGCCGACCTTCAGCAATTAATGCCCTAATGGCCTGAGCCCGAATTGCCGGGTGAGAGTTGATTTGGTCATAATACTCGGCTTTTTTCGCCTCTAACGTGTCGAACACATTAATTGGTCGGCCGTTGTTGCCGGGCATCGACATATTGGCAACAAAGTGGCTGCTGGCATCCCGGCGTCGTTTAAATTCATTAACCGGTGAGTCATATTCCTTCTGCGGAAAACCGGACTGGGGATCCTGACGGTAAATATATCGTCTGGAATCATCAATTTTTTTTACCCCTTTCTCTGTCAGGATAGCTCTTATCGCCTGATCCTCATCAAAAGCCGCGGGAAGATGGCGATAGGCCAAACGCATATCAAGATAATCTAATTGCCGCGCTATCCTTTCTTGCTCAGTTTTGTAGGGTCGGTCATGCATCAGCGGGTATAAGGGATGGTCTGGCTCAAAATATTCAGTGAGCGCCTTAAGGTCCCACTCAAATCTGTCACGCTCCACATCAATGGCTGTATTATCAATAATATAGTCGGCTGATTGTTTTATTCGATCAAAGGTAATCTGAGCTAACTCAGGCAAATGGGAGACATCCATTGATTCAGCAATACGTTTTAATGCGCTCGCCGTTTGCTCTAACGTTAAAGGCTCGACTTCATTAGATTGGCTGAAATGGGATAAGAAGATAACCGTCGGGCTGTAGCCTATCCCATCGGCTTGACGCATTTGCCCTTCTTCTTGAAGTAATAAGTTATACAGCTGCTCAGCATTCTTATTTTCCAATTGATCAAGGGCTTGGCCTTGTAATTGATAATGTAACTTAAGGGTATTTTTGAGCGAAAACTCAAGGCTGCCGACGGCGTGTTGAAGATCAAGAAATTGAGTGAAATCTTGTTGGCGACAAACATCAAATCCAATCTGGACGCATCCGACTAAAATCATCTCCTCCAATTCCGACGACTGGCTTTGCAGATAGCGCCCTTGGGCATTTTTCGGTGCAAAACCATTGGCAAGATAAGCGTCATCAGATGTCACTTTCGCGGGTGTTGCATGAGTCCCTTGGTGGATAACCCTCAATGCTCGGGCGGCTCGGGAGACCGGTTGTTCCGGCCCCGCCAGTTGATCCACGCCCCAATCATTCAAATCCGTCGTAGCAACTGCCGTTATTTCACCATAGTGATTGCCATAATGGGAAAGGTTGAAAAGTATTGTCGCCTGAATTTTTATCGCTTTATTTTCAGGCTGATAAATGGCTGTGGATACTTCAGCTAACGTGGGTTGATGCTCTTGCTGTAGCCGCCAGGCAAGGCCGAGGGCAGCAAGTGGGGTCAGTTTTTCTGCTTGGGACAGTGTCAGGCCTTGTTGGGATAGCTTAAAAAGTATGTCGCGCTCCAAACTGGCTATTCGGGCTTTTTCATATCCTTGAGCCGCAGTTAATCCGGGCCTTAAATGCAATAAGTTATCGACACCATCCGCATATTCAATACCTTCTACATCATAAAGTTGCAGATAAAGATCGACAATTCTGCCCACCCGGGCATCACTGATTTCTGGGAATTGTTGCGCCCACCTTTTCTGATCCAGTTCTTTGGCATTATCAATTAACTGCATTGCGTGACTAAATACTGGCTCCGATGTCGAGCTGACATTGGGCAGCTCTTCAGCCAATTTATCTAACAGCAGATGATCTCTTGCCGTCACCTTTATAGGTAACTGCTGAACGTTATGGAAAGAAGGATGCTGAGCAGCGATAGAGAGCGGGATTAGGGGGGGCAACAAAATATTTTCTTCTGCAAACGGGACTAACCATGGGAGTAACACAATCCATAAACAGAGTTGAGTATTCTTCAACATCAATCAATTCCTTTAACTGATTAGCTGAACAATAAAGAGCCTTTAGCTGCGACTCTTCGGCATCTCATCCAAGATACCGATACTGGCGCTATTCCCGGTCTGATAGAACCTTATCTATCTTTTATATTCCCCCCAAAATAGGTAACTCGAATGGTAGCGAGAAAAAAGGTGCGCCAAGGCGCACCAACCATCTAGCCATATTCAGCAGTGCCGGGATTTACCCCTTGCCTTTTACACTACTAATAAAGGTTTTTCGGGCTGAAGTTGAGCCCAAATGTTCCGCTTCGTTCAACAATTTCAGCGCCTTATCGACATCGCCGGATTTCACCGCGTCTTTAATCGCCTGGTTGAAGTAGGTTTCCGTCTCACTCAGCATTGGCTCTGCGGGTTTGGCCGGCGCTGATGTCGGTGCGGCTACCGCTGCCGGTTGAGCGCTATTGCCCACCACCACAGGGGCCGACTGCGCTGCTGGCTGCATCAAGCCAATCATAATATTGCCCATGCCCTGCTCAGCTGTCGCCTTAATTTTCAAGTTGCCGGTTGGCGTATGTTTGGCGATAGGATCTGGGATATCGGGCACCGCATTACCCACCCCCATGGCATAAGCCTTGGCCGGGGCCAGTAGTGTGGTGGTTTTCGCTAAATCTTCGCGGGTGGTATAAACCAGCAGATAGATCTGTTTTTGGCCCAGTGCCGGAGTCAGTTTCATCACCCCTTGCAACCGGTCATTGACCATGATGCCCGCTTTTTCATAAGTGAAATAGCTGGACGGGTAATAAGCCGCCGGGCGCATCTGTTCGTCTAAAACTAATACGCTAGGAGAAAATAGTTGGTTATTAGACACTAAGCTGCTGAGCGTGATCTCCATTGAGCCACGATCGGCGGGCAATGCAAAGGCGGCAACCGCGCCTTCAACATTCCCTTGAGAAATTTGTGGGCTAGCTGCGGTGAGCTTAATTTCCTCAGTTGCTGGCGGCACTAATGGCTGCCAGGGCAACTGCTGTAATGTTGCGGTGCTAATGGTCGGCGCGATGGAAACATTCGCCGGAGAAATCGTAGATGCGGCCTGTGCTGCCAGCGGTGTAGTCACCCCCAGAGCCAATGCCAGACAGAGTGTCAGAAGATTCTTTTTCATTGTTATACCCTCATACGTAACTGTGCCAGGCAAGGTCGGCAAAGTTAACCAATATATAACCTTTTTGGGTTGTCGCTTTATGGTGCGTTAAGCAAACAGCCGCCCGTAGGCGGCTGAAGAATCGCTTTTACCACCAGGCTTCGAATTGAGCACCGAAGGTCACTTCATTGCTCTTACCACGGCTGTTAGTACCGATGCTGCCATTTTGTGCCAGACCATAATCGGCACTGTTCACGCCATTGACTTGTACATCGTTATAGCCCCACTTCTCATCCCAGTTAGCATAAGTTGCAAAGACGCGGATTGCTGGACGTGACCAGATGCTGTCGCCTGCCTGCCACTGTTGTGCCAGTGTCAGTTTGTACTGACCATTGCGGTCGCCAGTACGTTGTGACTTAACATTGTCATAGCCAACTTCTGCCAAGGTACTCATGATATTGGTCCATTTATACATTGGACGAACACCCACGCTGTACCAAGTGGTCCCGTTGTTGTTGTCCCAGTCAGTGTCCTGATACAGACCGACGTACATCAGATCCCACTTCTCAGCCAGGTTGATGGCACCGTGGTCAATAATACGCAACATGTGGCCATTGTTATCAACTTTTGTACCTTGTGAATGGCCGCTGTTAGATGAAGTCATGGAGTCGGTGGCATACTGAACAACAAATTTGTTGAAGCCACCCATCATGCTTTGGGTATGTTCAGCAGTCAGCATCACGCCATCTTTAGAGGCATTCGGTGCTAACGCATAATCATCTTCAGGATTGGCACGACCATAATCCACGCCAAATTCCAGTGTACCGCCTGGGTTAGTTTCTAAACCGGCTAAACGGATATCGTACACATCGTTGACCGTGTGGTCGGCGTTTTTACGCTGATTGTCAATCCAGGCACTTGAACCACCCGCTTCAGAGTTACGAGTTGCTGCGATAGATAACTTGCCGAAGCCCAAATCAATCGCTTCCAAACCTGCACCTGGGCCGGAAATATCCCAGTAGTAGAAGTCAATCATATGAACGTCATGACGTTGATAGAAGCGTTTACCTGCCCACATGGTGGAGCCAGGCAACCAATCAATTAGATTTTTACCCTGAACGTTGGCTTCACGGAAAGCGGGGTCTGTAGATTCCCAGTCATCACGCTGCGAAACGGAATAGGCTACGTTGGTATCCAGGTAGAAGCTCTTATCGCCTTCTTTCCACAATTCCTGACCTAATTTAATTTCCGCATAAGTTTCACACTCGTTACCCAGACGGTATTTACTTTGAGCACCAGTTGCTTTGAAACATTGTTGTTCGCCACCACTTCCCGTCCAACCGATACCAGAACGTGCATACCCGTGGAAATCGACAGCCATAGCTTGAGTGGAAAGGACACCAGCGGCAACAGCCAGTGCTATCGGTAACTTGCGCAGAGTAGTCATCAGTAATCTCCTGTTATATTTGCCTATCGGCATGCGTGCTTTACATTTTCCAAAACCAGACGCCGTGGTAACTAGACGCCCAGTTCTTGGTACAGCCGCTTACAGGCAGTGCCATCTTCACGGAACAGATGACAGCGCTGCGGTGGCAGACCGATGGCGAATGTTGCACCTTCTTCTACCAGCACCACGTCGTTCTGGCGGTAAACCAGGTTCTGACGTATTGCCGGGATTTGGATGTGAATTTGAGTCTCATTACCCAGTTGCTCTACCACTTGAATCTCGCCTTCCAGCGTGACTTCAGAGGCACTGCTTGGCAGCAGATGTTCCGGGCGGATACCCAAAGACAGATTTGCACCAACCTGAACCTGCGTACCTTCCACCGGCAGCCACACTAACTGGCGATTGGGCAGTTCTATCTGTACTTGGCGAGGTTCAGCGGCGGTCACTTTAACCGGTAAAAAATTCATTTTTGGCGAGCCGATAAAGCCCGCAACAAAGCGGTTGGCTGGGTAGTGATATAACTCAAGCGGCTTACCTACCTGCGCGACATTGCCTGCATCCAGCACCACAATTTTGTCGGCCAATGTCATGGCTTCGACCTGATCGTGAGTGACGTAAATCATGGTGCGTTCCAAGCGCTTATGGAGCCGGGATATCTCAATGCGCATCTGTACTCGCAGCGCGGCATCCAGGTTGGAAAGTGGCTCATCGAGCAAGAACACATCCGGCTCTGCGACCAAAGTACGACCAATCGCAACACGCTGACGCTGACCACCTGAAAGTGCTTTTGGCCGCCGTTCCAGCAGGTGAGCCAGTTGCAGCACTTCTGCTACCTGATTCACCCGTTGGTTAATTTCGGCTTTCTTCACACCGGCCAATTTCAGGCCGAAGGACATGTTCTCCGCCACCGACAAGTGGGGATAAAGCGCATATGACTGGAACACCATGCCGATGCCACGTTCAGACGGCGGCACCTCATTCATCCGCTTGCCACCAATCAACAATTCACCTGAGGTAATGTCCTCAAGGCCGGCAATCATCCGCAGTAGCGTTGACTTTCCACACCCGGATGGCCCAACAAACACCACAAATTCACCGTCATCGATCTCCAGATTGATATCTCTGGAAATCACAGCCTCACCAAAGGCCTTATAAACGCCGCTCAGCGTTACATTAGCCATGTGTTACTCCTTTGCTTACGCAAACAACTTTTCATATGAACCTGACTGAAGAAAAATGGCGGAAGCAAATTCCGGCATGACCCATCAATTACTCCCAGTCCCCTGATGACTCTCTTGCAGCGCGCCGTACCGCCATGCTTTGAGCCTGGTTGCCTCGGACGACGTCGCGGCCTGAGTATAGGGCTGCATGTTGCTTAACGCTTCAACGCATTGATCTGGCTGGGTAATAATTAACCGAACAGCACCTTTTTATTGATGGCGGTGTTTCATTGGTTCTTTTCAATGACGGTGCTGCTTTTCAATGGTGGTGATAGTGCGGGAGTGACACTATTAGGTAATCATCCGTAACAAAGTTTTTCATGGGGGAGGAGATGGGAGGATGAGGGAACGACCAATGCGGGCAGAAGTTCCACTGTAAATACAAATACGTGATCTGGCCTGCAAATTTCGACCTGCATTATTGTGCCTGACACCACAGAATAGGCCGCAGTGTTAACTGGGTCACAATAACCGACCGGGGGGCGTAGACGGGGGGAGGATGATGGGGTATCGGGTTGTGACTCAATATGGCAGCGTAAAAATCGGTACCCACAAAATTGGATAAAAGGATTGGATTATGACTAGCAGCTTCACAAAATCCGGCATTGGTAAGACCGCACGTGTTTTGGCCCTTTCAGCGTTAACCACGCTGGTGCTCTCTTCCTCTGCTTTTGCCAAGATTGAAGAAGGCAAACTGGTTATCTGGATCAATGGCGATAAAGGCTATAACGGGCTGGCAGAAGTCGGTAAGAAATTTGAGAAAGATACCGGCATCAAAGTCACTATCGAGCATCCAGACAAACTGGAAGAAAAATTCCCGCAAGTCGCAGCCACCGGCGATGGTCCAGACATTATCTTCTGGGCGCATGACCGCTTTGGCGGCTACGCACAATCTGGCTTGCTGGCAGAAATCAGTCCATCTAAAGCCTTCCAGGAAAAACTGTTCCCATTCACATGGGACGCGGTGCGTTTCAATGGCAAGCTGATTGGTTATCCAGTGGCGGTAGAAGCGCTGTCTCTGATTTATAACAAAGACCTGCTGAAAGAAGCACCGAAAACCTGGGAAGAAATTCCAGCGTTGGATAAAACACTGCGTGCCAATGGCAAAAGCGCCATCATGTGGAACCTGCAAGAACCGTACTTCACTTGGCCAGTTATTGCCGCTGACGGCGGTTATGCCTTCAAATTCGAAAACGGTGTTTATGATGTGAAAAACGTCGGCGTGAACAATGCCGGTGCGAAAGCTGGCCTGCAATTTATTGTCGATCTGGTGAAAAACAAACACATCAATGCTGATACCGATTATTCCATCGCCGAAGCGGCCTTTAATAAAGGCGAAACAGCGATGACCATCAATGGTCCATGGGCATGGAGCAACATTGATAAGAGCAAAATCAATTATGGCGTGACCTTGCTGCCAACCTTCCATGGCCAACCATCCAAGCCGTTCGTGGGTGTCCTGACTGCCGGTATCAACGCCGCCAGCCCGAACAAAGAACTGGCGACCGAGTTCCTGGAAAACTACCTGCTGACCGACCAAGGCTTGGCTGAAGTCAATAAAGACAAACCGCTGGGCGCAGTTGCACTGAAATCTTACCAAGAGCAACTGGCAAAAGATCCACGTATTGCGGCAACCATGGAAAACGCCACTAAAGGCGAAATCATGCCGAATATTCCACAAATGGCCGCCTTCTGGTACGCAACCCGCAGTGCAGTGTTGAATGCCATCAGTGGTCGCCAAACCGTGGAAGCTGCCCTGAACGACGCAGCCGCCCGTATCGTCAAATAATAGATTCACTATGCCCCGAGAATACTTGCTGCAACATTACTCAAAGTAATTGATGTTGCAGCAAGGCAGCCAACGAACAAATCCCGATGAGCTTACACAAGGTAAGTGATTCGGGTGACAAATCGGCAGGGAGCAGATTTGAACGCTGCTTGCAGCGGCCTCGCAGAGGCGAGGTTCAAGGATGGGCCGAGTAACGAGAGCAGCTAACGTCGCTGTAACGTCAAGTACGAAGAGTATGAAAGGGACCATTATGCAGTTATCCCACACCGAGTTTCAAAGCCGTAAAAAGAAAATTGCCTGGTGGCAAAGTGATGCACTTAAGTGGCTGATTATTGGCGCATTAAGTCTATTCACCTGCTATTTGATCATGTTGATGTATGCTCAGGGTGAATATCTTTTTGCCATCGTGACGCTGATTCTGGTGAGTCTGGGGCTGTATGTTTTCGCCAATCGCCGCGCTTATGCCTGGCGCTATGTTTATCCCGGTGTCGCGGGTATGGGGCTGTTTGTTCTGTTCCCCTTGATTTGCACCATCGCCATCGCCTTTACCAACTACAGCAGTACCAATCAGTTAACCTTTGAGCGCGCCCAGTCCGTCTTAATGGACCGGCAATTCCAGACCGGTAAAACATTTACCTTTGGTCTGTATCCAAGCAACGACCAATGGCGCTTGCAGCTCACGGCACCTGATGACAATACCTTACTGATTTCTGAGCCTTTCAGCTTGAATGAGGCTGTCGGGCAAAAAATAAAAGTCGCACCAACCAGCACAGAACAAACTGGGGAGCGAGCCTCACTACGCATCATTACCCAGAATCGTCAGGCCCTGAGCGGGCTGGTCGCTATCCTGCCAAATGGCGGCGAGCTGCGCATGAGTTCACTGCGCCAATTCGCCGAAACCAGCCCACTGTATAAGTTGGGGGCCGACGGCAATGAATTGATTAATAAACAAACTGGCGTAATTTATCGGCCAAACCTTGATGTCGGTTTTTATCAGGCCGTGAATGCAGAGGGTCAGTGGGAAAACGAGAAACTCAGCCCCGGCTTTACCATCACTATCGGCTGGAAAAACTTCCTGCGGGTGCTGCAAGATGAAGGTATCCAGAAACCATTTGTCTCAATCTTTATTTGGACCATTATCTTCTCAGTCATGAGTGTCATTCTGACGGTTGCCGTCGGCATGGTATTGGCTTGCGTAGTGCAGTGGGAAGCATTGAAAGGCAAAGCGATTTATCGGGTGTTGCTGATCCTGCCTTATGCCGTGCCCTCCTTTATCTCGATATTGATTTTCAAAGGGTTATTCAACCAAAGCTTTGGCGAAATCAACTTGATGCTTAATCAGCTATTTGGCATCAAACCTGAGTGGTTCAGTGATCCACTCACCGCCAAGAGCATGATTTTGATTGTGAATACCTGGCTCGGTTACCCCTACATGATGATTTTGTGCATGGGGCTACTGAAAGCCATTCCAGATGACTTATATGAAGCCTCTGCCATGGATGGTGCCGGGCCATTCCAGAACTTTTTCCGCATTACCTTCCCATTGCTGATTAAGCCGCTGACCCCGCTGATGATTGCCAGTTTTGCCTTTAACTTTAATAACTTCGTATTGATTCAGTTATTAACCCGAGGTGGCCCGGATATGATTGGCACCAGCACCCCGGCGGGATATACCGATTTACTGGTCAACTACACCTACCGCGTGGCCTTTGAAGGGGGCGGCGGGCAAGACTTTGGCCTGGCTGCGGCTATTGCCACTCTGATTTTCATTCTGGTAGGCGCACTCGCGATACTGAATTTGAAAGCCAGCAAAATGAATTTTGACTAAGGAGGAGATGCAGATGGCCATGGTTCAACCTAAATCCCAGCGTTTGCGTCTATTAGGCACTCACTTTCTGATGTTGTGCTTTATCGCGCTGATTATGTTCCCGCTGTTGATGGTTATTGCCATTTCGCTGCGGCCCGGTAACTTCGCCACCGGCAGCCTTATCCCAGACCAAATATCCTGGGAACACTGGAGGCTGGCTCTGGGTATGAGTGTGACCCATGCCGATGGTTCGGTCACGCCGCCACCATTCCCAGTGATGTTGTGGTTATGGAACTCAATTAAAATCGCGGTGATCACCGCCATCGGTATTGTCTCGCTTTCCACAACTTGTGCTTACGCTTTTGCTCGCATGCGTTTTCGTGGCAAAAGCACCTTACTGAAAGGTATGTTGATCTTCCAGATGTTCCCTGCGGTGCTATCACTGGTGGCGTTGTATGCCTTATTTGATCGGCTTGGGCAATATATGCCGTTTATCGGTTTGAACACCCATGGCGGAGTGATTTTTGCCTACATGGGCGGGATTGCCCTACACGTCTGGACCATCAAAGGCTACTTCGAAACCATTGATAACTCACTGGAAGAAGCTGCCGCCTTGGATGGCGCCACCCCATGGCAAGCTTTCAGACTGGTGCTGTTGCCACTGTCAGTACCTATTTTAGCCGTGGTATTTATTCTGTCGTTTATTGCTGCCATCACTGAAGTGCCGGTCGCTTCATTGCTATTGCGCGATGTGGACAGCTACACCTTGGCGGTAGGTATGCAGCAGTATCTGAACCCGCAAAACTATTTGTGGGGCGATTTTGCCGCCGCAGCCGTATTGTCTGCTATCCCAATTACCACGGTCTTCTTGCTGGCACAGCGCTGGTTGGTAGGTGGCCTAACGGCCGGTGGGGTGAAAGGCTAACTATTTTGTTTTCAATAGGCGTCATTGTTGCAGGCAGTTTGGACCAAGATAGCGCAGAGGAACCGGAGCGTACATACAGTACGTGAGGATTGCGAGCACTGCCTAGGTCCAAAATGGCAAATAAAATAGCCTATTTTTTCCCTCTGGTACTGTGTCTTTAGGGCGGCCTTAATGGCCGCCATTTTTCTTTTTTATCAATGAATTGTCGTTACAGACTGGCTGCCAATGAACAACAGCACCAAGGAAGAAGGGTTACTCGCGCTTTAACCTTTCGGTATTGGCTAAGTACAGAGTCACCACCAGCAATAATATGGATGCTGAATAAATCAGGGTATCAATTGGATTTTCATGATCGACAATGATCAGCCGGATAATCGCGGTGATCCCGATATAGATAAAATAGCGCAGTGGGAAGTGATAGCCCGATTCAAAGTACTTAACAATCAAGGCAATAAATTCGAAATAAAGGAAATAAATCACAATGCCTTCAATCAGCATATAGGACGAAGTTTCCTGATTATTCACGAACAGCATCTGCCCCAAATGAATGGTTTCTTTTATCAGAAAGACCACCAAAATAGCCGCAAGTACAATCAATCCGAGATTCAACAAACGCTGTAGATTTTTAGCGACCCACTGAGAACGCGAATTTTTGGCCATAAATACCCCATAAAAAATAGGCGAAACAGCCCGAGCCTATCACAGCAATGCTGCGCTCGAGCCAAAAAAAAGCCCCTTACCCAAGTAAGAGGCTAATAAGCACGGATCAAGGAGCTTCAGCCCGTAAGCTTAACGCCAGTTCTTGAAACGGTTAATCAACGCATTGGTTGAACTGTCATGACTGGTCACGGCTTTATCATCTGCCAGCTCAGGCAAAATACGGTTAGCCAGTTGTTTACCCAGCTCAACACCCCATTGGTCAAAGGTGTAAATATTCAGGATAATCCCTTGCGTGAAGATTTTGTGCTCATACAGTGCAATCAAGGCACCCAAGCTGAATGGGGTAATTTCACGCAGCAAGATAGAGTTGGTCGGACGATTACCTTCGAACACTTTGAACGGCGCAACATGAGCCACTTGCTCCGGTGTTTTACCTGCCGCAGCAAATTCAGCTTCAACTTCAGCCAATGATTTACCAAAAGCCAGCGCTTCGGTTTGCGCAAAGAAGTTAGACAGCAGTTTCGCGTGGTGGTCACTCAGTGGATTATGACTGATTGCCGGAGCAATAAAGTCGCAAGGAACCAATTTGGTACCCTGATGAATCAACTGATAAAACGCATGCTGCCCGTTAGTGCCTGGCTCGCCCCAGATAATTGGGCCAGTCTGGTAATCAACCGGGTTACCGTTGCGGTCAACATATTTACCGTTAGATTCCATATTGCCCTGCTGGAAGTAAGCCGGGAAACGGTGCATATATTGGTCATAAGGCAGGATAGCTTCGGTTTCAGCACCAAAGAAATTGTTATACCAGATACCAATCAATGCCAACAGAACCGGCAGGTTCTGCTCAGCTGGGGTATTGGCGAAGTGTTTATCCATGGCATGTGCGCCGCTGAGCAACTGTTCGAAATGCTCAAAACCAACAGACAGCGCGATAGACAAGCCGATAGCAGACCACAGGGAATAGCGGCCACCGACCCAATCCCAAAACTCAAACATATTGTCGGTATCAATACCAAACTCGCCCACGGCTTTAGCATTGGTTGATAGCGCTGCAAAATGTTTGGCGACATGAGCAGGATCTTGCGCCGTCGCCAAGAACCAATCACGCGCACTGTGGGCGTTGGTCATGGTTTCTTGGGTGGTAAAGGTTTTTGATGCCACCAGAACCAACGTAGTTTCTGGGTTCAATGATTTCAACGCTTCAGCAATATGAGTGCCATCAACGTTAGAAACAAAATGCATATTCAGGTGATTTTTATAAGGACGCAGCGCTTCGGTCACCATATAAGGGCCAAGGTCTGAGCCACCAATACCGATATTCACTACATCAGTAATGGCTTTGCCGGTATAGCCTTTCCAGTCACCACTAATTACGCGGTCACAGAACTGTTTCATTTTGGCCAGAACCGCATTAACTTCTGGCATCACGTCCTTGCCATCAACCACAATTGGCGTATTGCTGCGGTTACGCAGAGCCACATGTAGCACTGCGCGGTCTTCGGTGCGGTTAATTTTCTCACCGGAAAACATAGATTTAATTGCGCCCGCCAGGTCAGTTTCTTTGGCCAGAGCTTGCAGCTTTTCCATGGTTTCGCTGGTAATGCGGTTTTTGGAGAAATCCACCAGCATTTGATCATCAAAAGTCGCGGAGAATTTCTCAAAACGCTGCTTGTCCTCGGCAAACAGATCGCGGATTTGCACATCTTTCATCTGTTCAAAGTGTTGCTGTAACGCTTTCCAGGCAGCGGTTTGACTAGGATTAATATTTTTCATAGCGGCGCTCTTCTAGGCTTAAGGATTAATGAAACGAGTACATTGATTGTATCCTGTTACCCTGTGATTGAGATCTCTTTTCTTGCGATAGGTGATATCTCTCGAAACAACTTTTGATCTGCTTCCTGTTTTCTCTCTTTCCCTTAATCTACGCCCCCTCCAATGCGGTAAATGCCGCATTGTCAGTCGATATCCAGTTAAATTAGTTATATGAAGTGACAATTTATTAAATATGAAAATACCTCATGGTCATATCGTTGACAGCAAGCCGATAACCCGTTATTCCTAAAGGCCTACTTGCGCACCAAGTGCGTAAGCCAGAAGAGGTGCGTCGCCCAGGTAAGGTGTCAGAGGAGCCGTGATCCGCTGAAGACATTCGAGGGGGAGCGACGCCGAGACACGATGATTTCGGCCATCAACGTGTCGACTGCAGGGGCTGAATCCCCTGGGTTGTCACCAGTGCCGTTCCTTTAGGGCGGTCAACAAGGTGGAGCGCTTCTGGGTGTAACGTAGGGTTATTTCTACGCCTGCCCCCTGATTTTCCGCTCTTTCCTTGTGCCAAGGCTAATACAGATGACCACCCAAGATGGCATCCCTGACACGAGGTTTTTTAGATGATTCAAGTAGCATCCCAACAGACTGGCCGCTCCTCTACCCCGACTGTGGTCGCCAAATTTGGTGGCACCAGCGTGGCTGATTTTGATGCCATGAGTCGCAGTGCTGATGTGGTTTTATCGAACCCGGACGTTCGTTTGGTAATATTGTCGGCGTCAGCCGGGATTACCAATCTGTTGGTCGCCCTGGCCGAAGGCTGTGAGTTGGAAACTCGCACCCGACATTTAGATGAAATTTGCCGCATTCAATACAATATCCTCGCTAGACTTTCCGATCCGGTAGTTATCCGCGAAGAAATTGATCGCATGCTGGAAAATATTGCCATGTTGTCTGAGGCCGCCAGTCTGGCTACCTCAGCAGCACTGACGGATGAGTTGGTCAGCCACGGCGAGTTGATGTCGACATTACTGTTTGTCGAACTACTGCGCCAGCGCCAAGTCGCGGTGGAATGGTTTGATGTGCGTAAAATTATGCGCACTAACGATCGTTTTGGCCGAGCTGAACCTGACACCCAAATCTTGTCTGAGCTGGCTCAAACCCAGTTAGCGCCGCGCATCCAGCACGCCATCGTGGTGACTCAAGGTTTTATTGGCAGTGAAAGTAAAGGCCGCACGACGACCCTTGGCCGTGGTGGCAGTGATTACACCGCAGCCCTGCTGGGTGAAGCACTGAATGTCAGCCGTATTGATATCTGGACAGATGTGCCGGGGATTTATACCACGGACCCGCGCGTGGTTCCGGGGGCAAAACGTATTGATAAAATCGCCTTTGAAGAAGCCGCTGAAATGGCCACTTTTGGTGCCAAAGTGTTGCATCCGGCCACCTTATTGCCGGCAGTACGCAGTGACATTCCGGTGTTTGTTGGCTCCAGCAAAGATCCCGCGGCTGGTGGCACTCTGGTGTGTAATGAAACCAAAAATCCACCGTTGTTCCGGGCCTTAGCACTGCGCCGCAAACAAACGCTGGTCACCCTGCATAGCCTAAACATGTTGCATGCGCGTGGTTTTCTGGCCGAGGTGTTTAACATTTTGGCGCGCCACAATATTTCAGTGGATTTGATCACCACCTCAGAAGTGAGTGTGGCTCTCACACTGGATACCACCGGTTCCACATCGACCGGCGACAGTCTGTTGACGACTTCATTGCTGACTGAGCTCTCCTCGCTGTGCCGGGTGGAAGTGGAAGAGAATCTGGCATTAGTGGCAATTATCGGTAATAACTTATCTCAGGCCTGCGGTGTCGGCAAAGAAGTGTTCGGCGTGCTCGATCCATTCAACATTCGTATGATTTGTTACGGAGCCAGCAGCCACAACCTATGTTTCTTGATCCCAGGCCATGACGCGGAGAAAGTGGTGCAAACGCTGCATCACAATCTATTTGAGTAAAACCGCCGCAGCCATGACAAAACCTGCAAAGTAACGGCATAACAAACCGGGCGTTTTCGTCCGGTTTTTCATATCTCTGATACTGACGAATAAGGACTCTCGCCTCATGTTGGTAAAAATCACCCGCCTGTTCCCTGTATGGGCTCTGCTGCTCTCTGTGGCCGCCTATTTCCGGCCGACAACCTTTACTGGCATTGGCCCTTATGTCGGCCCGCTATTGATGCTGATTATGTTTGCCATGGGTGTCACTCTACGGCTGGATGATTTCAAACGAGTGCTTTCACGTCCGGCACCCGTCGCTGCGGCAACTTTTCTGCATTATCTGATTATGCCGCTCACGGCATGGATTCTGGCCATGCTGTTCCGTATGCCACCGGATTTGTCCGCCGGTATGGTACTGGTCGGCAGTGTTGCCAGCGGCACAGCATCCAATGTGATGATTTACCTGGCAAAAGGTGACGTGGCACTGTCTGTCACTATCTCTGCGGTATCCACGCTGGTCGGTGTTTTTGCCACCCCGCTGCTGACCCGGTTATATGTCGATGCCACCATCAGTGTGGATGTGGTCGGGATGCTAAAAAGTATTCTGCAAATCGTGGTTATCCCGATTACCGCCGGCCTGGTTATCCACCACACCTTTACCAAAACGGTTAAGCGCATTGAGCCTTATCTGCCCGCCATGTCGATGGTCTGTATTGTAGCCATTATCAGTGCCGTGGTAGCAGGCAGCCAAAGCCATATTGCCTCCGTCGGTTTCGTGGTGATCATTGCAGTTATTCTGCATAACGGTATTGGCTTACTCAGTGGTTATTGGGGCGGCAAGCTATTCGGTTTTGATGAATCAACCTGCCGCACACTGGCTATCGAAGTGGGGATGCAAAACTCAGGGCTGGCCGCTACCTTGGGTAAAATTTACTTCTCACCACTGGCCGCCCTGCCCGGCGCGCTGTTCTCTGTCTGGCATAACCTCTCTGGTTCATTACTGGCGGGTTATTGGTCAGGCAAACCAGTAAAAAAAGACTCTGAATAATTCATAATCTCTATCATGCCCGGTTTAGCCGGGCATTCCTTCTTAAATCCCCTCTTTATTAAATTAATTAGCATCCGCTATTCGCCTGAATATAGTTTAATTAATTCTCACCATCTGGACTTTGCATCCAATAAACATCAAATTTTTATTATATTCCTCCTATTCGTGAATATTTCTTAATTCTTGAGATTACCTGCCGTCTCTATTCATCAGGGACAGTAATCATGCTGCCCGGCATTTGACTCAAGGAGGCGAGAACTGACCTGTGCATTTCTCAATCAAACATTATGATCCCAAAACGCACTGCATTATGGTTTTTATTGAGTACTGGTGCTCACGCCACTCAGGTGCCGGGAATAGATATTCCCTCGCCAATTAATGAGTCACGCCAGAATTTACAGAACAGCAGTAATGAAATTAATCAATTAATAGAAGAGCGCCGCCAATCGCATTCAGGGCCACATAGGTTACCGCCTGAAACCGCTAACAATGCACCTGAGTTAGAAAGCGCCTCACAGTGCCTACCAATCAGTGGTGTCTATATTCAGGGTATTACTCTATTAAGTATTAAAGAATTAGATAATCTTACGGCAATACCAGACGAATGCATCCGCAGTGAGAATGTTAATTTGCTCGCTCGCGAACTAACACAGATTTATCTTTCCAAAGGCTATATCACAGCGCGCATTCAATTTATTCCACCTGAAACCGATGATGAACTCGGTTTGGATGTCACTGAAGGTTTTATCGAAAAAATTGAAAGTGACGATCCTCAGTTAGCGGTTGAAAGTATTTTCCCCAATATGACGGGAAAACCACTGAATATTACTCAGCTTGACCAAGGATTAGATCAGGCAAATCGCTTACCATCAAATAAAATAACCATAGATATTTTACCCGGCACCCAACCGGGAGGGTCTATTCTTAAACTCAGTAATATCCGTTCAAAACCTTGGCATCTAACAACATCACTCGATAATTACGGTAATAAAAGTACCGGAAGTTGGTTGAGCCGGAATTCATTTTCTTTCGATAATCCATTGGGATTATCAGATTCCATTAATTTAAGTGTTTCCAGCACCACAGATAATGCTGAGAAAAATCATAGCCGCGCCTATTCACTTTTTTATTCCGTACCCTACGGGGCGTTAACCTTTAGCGGCTTTGGCAGTTATTCTGAATACCGGTATCCGGTGAAGTTACAATTTAACTCCATCGAACTTCATGGCAAAACACAGCAACACGGTCTACGTACAGATTATGTTTTCTATCGTGACCAAGACCAAATTAATGGCGTTAGTGCGCAATTAACTTATAAGCAGGCTAAAAACTATCTGAATGACCAAAAAATAGCGGTCAGTAGTCCAACACTCACTGTCTTTGAGTTCGGGCTTAATCATCTGCACATACTGCCAAGCGGTATTTTCAATATTAATTTCGGTATTGAACAAGGATTGCCGTGGTTGGGTGCCGATCAGGGCTATTCTGCCCGCCATCAAGATAGTCAATTTACTAAAGCCAAAACCGCCATTACCTCCAGACAATATTTCAAATTATTCGATGATACCTACCTGCTAAGTAATCAATTCTATGGCCAATATAGCCGTGACCGTCTGCCGGGTATTGAGTGGCTCAGTATTGCCGATAACAACGCTATTCGCGGCTTTAGCCGTAATACATTATCAGCGGATAAAGGTTGGTATCTACAGAATACCTTGTCGCGCAATTTCACACTTGGCAATACCACCATAACGCCACGGCTCGGTGTTGATGTGGGTCGTATTCAGCAACCTTCACAAAATTGGAGCAGTGCCATGGGGTTCAGTACCGGAATTAATATCAGCTACCGTGATATCAAATTAGATGTCGAAGCTAGTCGTGGTCATTTATTGTCAGGAAAATCTGACAGTAAAGATCCCATTAATATTCTGGCGCGCTTCTCTTACTCCTTTTAACTCGCCGATATCGGTGAGCACCACTTTTTATTAATACTAGCAATATGACAATTAGATGGAGCAATAAATATGAAGCAAAATAAATTTAAGCTTTCCCCCGCCGGGAAGTTGGTGGCGGCGGTCGCCATTATTTCAGTCTCAGTCGCCACCTGCTATGCAGCCGGTATTGTCAGTGCGGGTGACAGTGCTCACAGACCCGATGTACACTCAAGCAATGGTACTCCGATCATTGATATCGTCACGCCCTCGGCATCTGGGTTATCGCATAACCAATTTGATAATTTCAATGTGGGGAATGAAGGTGCAGTACTGAATAATGCAATCAATTCAGGGAATTCTCAACTAGCAGGGCAATTAAACGCTAACCAAAACTTAAATGGTCAGGCTGCCAATGTTATTCTGAATGAAGTTATCAGCCGCAACCCATCATTGCTATTAGGCAAACAAGAAGTGTTTGGTATGGCCGCAGATTATATTTTGGCTAACCCTAATGGCATTACCTGTAATGGTTGTGGATTTATTAATACTAACCGAACGTCTTTAGTTGTCGGTAATCCATTGGTGGATCAAGGGAATTTACAAGGTTTTGATACTCGAAATAATAACAATCTATTAGAAGTCGGTGAGGGCAGCTATCTTTTCATGGGGCCACTCGATTTAATTACACCACGAATTAATATGGAAGGTACATTTTACTCTAGGGAAGATATTAATGTCACATTAGGTCAAAATGAAGTCAGTACCGATGGTCGCATAATCAAGTCAGCTAATTATATTGGTGCTGCATATGACAGTAAAATATTTGGTAGTATATCGGCAAATAGGATCAGAATCATTAACACCGCGGAAGGCAATGGTGTTAATATGTCAGGGTATCATACTGCCCGTGAATCAATAGATATTTCAACGCCGGGAAAACTAAATCTTGACGTCGACTCCGCCCCTGGGATTAATTACAACCCAATACCAACTAATTTAAGCGCTAACGATATAACAATAAGCGCGGGCGATATCTTTACTTCCGGTGACATTATTGAAACTCATTCAGAAGGATCGGTAAAACAAAATTTAATATACTCAAAAATTGTTGGTAAAAATATTTCTATTATTGCCAAGAGAAAAAATCATCTCGATGCTGCCACCATTGATGGCAATAATATTGATATGCAAGGTGGAGATATTAATTTAGGCGCAGAAAAATTAACTGATAGCAGTAGCAGTTATTTAACAGAGGGAGGTAAAGGATTTTTAGGAATGGGAAAATGGAATAAGTCCTCCTTCAACAAAGAAGAAAAACAAAAAAATGCCTTCACAAAAATCAATGCAAAAAATAACATTTCAATTCAGTCAACCAAAGGAGATATAAAACTTTCCGGCTCTTCTGTTAATGCTGGAAATAACATTTCAGTCAAAGCAAAAAAAGACTTAATATTGGAAAGTGTAATTAATCAGGAATCTACACACAATAAAGGCCATGATTATGCACATACTATTAAGGATAAAACTTGGGATAATAAAGAAACCAAGCAAACACTGAATAAAACTACACTTCAGGCTGATGGAAATTTGGGCCTAACTGCAGAAGGGAAAATAACCACCAGCGGAGCTAAAGCCAGTGCGAAAGGTGATTTACTCATTAATGCTAATCAAGTCAAAATTGATGTACAAAAGACCCATGATCGGGCAACAACAAACGGTAAACATGAACAAAACCTCGGATTAGGCGGTATCGACCATAATAATAATGACAAAAATGCAGAAACCAGTCACGGCTCTGAAATAACCGCCGAGGGTAAAATTTTTGTCAGTGGTCGTGATGGTGTTTCCATTACCGGCAGTAAAGTCAAAGGTACTGACGATGGTTTTGTTCAGTCAGACAAAGGTGGCATTCAAATTGATAACGCCCTCAGTACTACAACGACCAAAATTGATGAGCGTGACGGCGTGGCCTTTAATATTACCGGCAGTTCACATAAAGCTAATAACCGTGATGAAAAGGTGACCGGCAGTGAATTAGTGTCTGACGCTAACCTTAAAATAATCAGCAAAGATAATGTGGATGTTATTGGCAGCCTAGTAAAAAGTGCCGGGGAGCTGGGTATTGAAACCTTGGGTGAAATTAATGTTAAAGCGGCAGTAGAACAACAAAAAATAGATGAGCAGAAAACGAAATTAACTCTTGAGGGTTTTACCCATGATGACGGCAATGGCCAATATCAAGCTGGGATAAAACTGGAACATACCGACGAAAGTGAGAAAACAGAGAGCATTAAACACCAAGGGGCAACTCTTGAGGGCGGCTCTGTCAAATTGGATGCAAAAGAAGACGTCACATTCACCGGTTCTGATCTCGTCGCGACCAAGGGAGATGCCGATATTAAAGGCGAAAACGTCTCGTTTATTGCCGCCAACGACACCACCTCCAGCCAGAAAGAAAAAGAGACTGTCGGTGTTGATGTCCACTACGACGGCGGGATGGATAAAGCTGGCAGTGGAGCAAATGTCAGTTATGAAGACACCCAAACCAGCAGTGATAAATCAACCGCGGTAGTTTCTGGATCTAAAGTTGCCGGTAACTTAAATATTGATGCTGCCAAAGATATGACTAACCAAGGCAGCTCTCATAACGTCGAAGGCACTTATCAAGTCAATGCTGATAATGTAAATAATCTGGCGGCAGAAAACAGTGAAAAAACCGTCACCGAAACCACCAAAGCCGATGTAGGTTTTGGCGTTAATGTCGCTTATGACGGAATAACCCGGCCAATTGAAGAGATGGTCAATAAGGCCAAAGAACAAGATATGGGCGGCATGCTGGATGCCGTAGATGACTTTAACTCACCTAATGCCGGGGTTGATATCTATGCCAAAGGAGAGACGAAAGAAACCAGCCATACCAGTAGTCAATCTACTGGAACCTCAATAAAAGGGGGTGATATTGCTATCAATGCTAATGGTGCATTAAAAGATCAGGGCACTAAATATCAGGCTGATAAAGGGGCTATTACCTTGGATGCTGCCAGCCATAATTTTGAAGCAGCAGTTGATCGCGATGATCAGCAAACTAAAGAAACCTCAGGTGAGGCAGGGATTCGGATTTATACCACCACAGGCGAAGATATTACTGTTGATGGCAAGGGCAAAGGCGGTTCCACCGAGCAGAATACCAAAGGTGAAAATGCTCAGGTTGGCAGTATGAATGCCGCCAATGGCGTCCATATTAACGTAACAGAAGATGCCAAATATCAAGGTACTAATATCAATGCTGGAGAGGGGAAAGTTACGATTAATGCTGGGGGAAATATTCACATTGATCAGGCAACTGATCATATCAGCGAAAACCATAATAACGTTGATGCCAATGCCCAGCTAAACCTCGGTACCAATGCTAACAGTAAAGAGTTTGGCGCAGGATTGGGCGGTGGGCACAGTAAGGGTGAAAGCAATGCTTCGATGGCCCAAGTCAGCACTCTGGAAGGTCAGCAGGGAATTGAACTAAATGCTGGAAAAGATTTAACCCTCACCGGCACCGCCTTTGGCAGCAAAGAAAAACCAACCGGGGATATTCAACTCACAGCAGATGGCAAAGTTGATATTCAAGCAGCCAAATCTGAAGGTTCAAAGCAGGATATGACGTGGTCAGCAGGGGCTAATGCCGGTATCAGCAAAGGTAAGGATGGCAACAGCAAAGGAATGCAGGCCGATGCTGAAATTAAGGTCGCGAAGACAGACGAGTCTGCGGTGATACATCAGGGTAGCGAAATTCACAGCAATGGGCATTTCTCTGTTCAGGCAGGGAGTGACGATGAAGATGCTATTCATATGCAAAATGCCAATATCAACAGCCAAAAAACCACGTTGAATGCTAATAATGGCGGTATCTCGTTGGAATCGGCTCAGGATAAACAGCATAAGAATAACTGGAGCTTTGAAGCATCCGCGAATGGCAGTCAAAGTAACCAGTTTAATAAAGATGATAAAGGCGTTATTGATAAACAAAGCAGTGAGAAGACCCATGATGTGGGGGCCAAGCTTGATGTCGCCGTGGATAAGCTGGATTCAGTCACACAGCAAAACAGCCATATAAACAGCGATAACATCACGCTAAACACAGCTAAAGATATGGTTCTGGCCGGGGCTAAGCTGGAGGCCGACAATATTAATGGCAATATTGGTGGTGATCTAACCGTCGAAAGCCGCATAGATGAGTTACATAAAGTTGAGGTCACTACCCACTTTGGTGCCGGTCACAGTAATGCTAAGCAAGAAAGTCTGATTAATCAGATAGCCGATGCCAGCCCAATGGGTTCAGACAAAATCAAGAAAAAACTCGATACTAACTCCAACAAGTTATTCGATAAAATCAAAAATCAATATGACCAACTCTCCAGCAAATTCACCAGCAAAGAAGAGGATAACGTCAAACTCCTCAGCTATACCAAAGATGGTAAAAAAGTTATATCGAACGAAAAGGAAGATGATAAAGAAACCAAGGATAAATGGTGGCAAAAAGGCGCTAAAGCCATTGGCAATAAAGTCAAAAACAAGGTGCAAAATGACTCGGTCAAAGGCGGGAGTGGCGATGCCAGCATCGAGGTAGAGGTAGTAAACAACCAGGCGGTCGAAGAGCAATCAGCCATTGTCGGTAAGCAAACGGTGAACCTAAAAGTTAAGGGTAAAACTGAATTGATCGGCGGGAATATCGCCAATCAGGGAGGAAATGTCGATTTGCAAACCAATGGCCTTGAGCTTCAGGATGTTAACGGCAAACATAGCCAAGGTGGGGCCAGAGTGAAGGGAGCTTCATCAGCTATCAAGATGCTGGGGAGTGCGGCCAGTGACCTTATGGGCGGCAAAACCCCGCTGATTGGGGCTCATGGTGGCTCAGAACAGAAAAATGCAGTTGCCGGGATTACCCACGGTCAGCCTTAGCAGTTAGCCAAAAGTCAGTAATATTGCAGGGGGCGACCCGCGCCCTCTGCATTTTCAACAACTTCAACAACCAAGCTGTATATCAATCCGCGTCGTAACCCAGATTAGGCGCTAACCAGCGCTCAACCTCAGCGACCGGCATCCCTTTGCGGGCGGCATAATCCTCCACCTGATCACGTTGAATCTGCGCCACAGCAAAGTATTTGCTATCTGGATGACTGAAGTACCAGCCCGAGACTGATGCTCCCGGCCACATGGCATAGGACTCGGTCAGCTTCATGCCCGTGTGGGTTTCCACATCCAGCAACTGCCAGATTTGGCCTTTTTCGGTGTGTTCCGGACAGGCCGGATACCCCGGCGCCGGGCGGATCCCTTGATAATTCTCGCGCACTAGCTCTTCATTGCTCAGGTTTTCATTGGGTGCAAAGCCCCAATACACTTTGCGTACCCGCTCATGCAGATATTCAGCAAAGGCCTCAGCCAGACGGTCGGACAGCGCCTTAATCATGATTTTATTGTAATCATCATGTTGGGCATCATAGGCCTCAGCCAGTGCATCCTCTTCCAGACCACCGGTAACGGCAAAAGCGCCATAATAATCAGCTTTACCGCTAGACTTAGGCGCGATGTAATCCGCCAGACAATAGTTCGCGAAGTCGGTTTTTTCTGTTTGCTGACGTAAATGGTGGCTGACCACCAGCACTTCATCTCGCCGCTCATCACGGTAAATTTCGATATCATCCCCAACACTGTTGGCAGGGAACAACCCAACCACGCCTTTGGGATGCAGTAAATCTTCTGCCGATAGCTTATCCAGCATCTCATTGGCATCGGCAAACAGGCGTTTGGCTTCTTCCCCAACCACCTCATCTTCCAGAATGCGCGGATATTTACCCGCCAGCGACCAGGTCATAAAGAATGGCGTCCAGTCGATGTAATTGCGCAAGGTTTCAATGCTGGCCTCAACCTGTTGTACACCCAACTTGTGTACTGCTGGCGGAGTATAATTTTCCCAATCAATCACTGTGCGGTTGTCGCGGGCAGCTTGCAGACTCACTGGCGGAGTGCGTGGTTTCTTACGCGCATGCTGAATACGCACGGTTTCATATTCTTTACGGGTTTTCGCCACAAAAGCATCGCGTTGAGTATCAGATAACAGAGCCGAAACCACGCCAACACTGCGTGACGCATTCGAGACATAAGTGGTGGAACCACTGTAGTTTTGCTCGATTTTCACGGCGGTATGGGCTTTGGAAGTGGTTGCGCCGCCAATCAACAGCGGCAGAGTAAAGCCCTGACGCTCCATCTCTTTGGCGACGTTAACCATCTCATCCAGCGACGGGGTGATCAGGCCAGATAAGCCGATAATATCCACCTTCTCTTCCCGCGCGGTGCGCAAGATTTTTTCAGTCGGCACCATCACACCCAAATCGATAATTTCATAGTTATTGCACTGCAACACCACACCGACAATATTTTTGCCGATGTCATGCACATCACCTTTTACCGTCGCCAACAGAATCTTACCCGCGGTACTGCCCTTCTGTTTGCTGGCTTCAATATAAGGTTCAAGATAGGCGACCGCCTGTTTCATTACTCGGGCGGATTTCACTACCTGCGGCAGGAACATTTTCCCTTCACCGAACAAGTCCCCGACGACATTCATACCGGCCATCAATGGCCCTTCGATAACCTCAATCGGCCGGTCGGCTTCCAGTCGGGCTTCTTCCGTATCCAACTCAATAAATTCGGTAATGCCTTTAACCAGTGAATATTCCAGCCGCTTCGTCACTGGCCAGCCGCGCCATTCCGCTTGCTGAACCGCGACTTCATCACTTTTACTGCCGCGGTACTTTTCAGCCAAGTCCAACAGGCGCTCAGTGCTGTCATCACGGCGGTTAAGAATCACATCCTCAACTGCATCCCGCAGCTCATCTGACAGGTCGTCTGACAGGTCGTCATAGATAGCCAACTGCCCGGCGTTGACGATCCCCATATCCATGCCATTACGAATGGCGTAATAAAGGAATACCGCGTGAATAGCTTCTCGCACCGGATCATTGCCACGGAAGGAGAAAGAAACGTTGGAAACACCGCCAGAAATCATGGCATAAGGCAGTTCGGCTTTGATATCCGCACAAGCTTCAATAAAGTCGACAGCATAATTGTTATGCTCTTCAATCCCGGTAGCGACGGCAAAAATATTCGGGTCAAAAATAATATCTTCCGGCGGGAAGCCGACAGTTTCGGTCAAAATCTTATAGGCGCGACGGCAAATTTCGATTTTACGGGCGCGAGTATCCGCCTGTCCCTGCTCATCAAAAGCCATCACCACCATGGCTGCACCATAGCGGCGAACCAGTTTGGCATGATGAATAAAGGCATCGACGCCCTCTTTCATCGAAATGGAGTTGACGATGCCCTTGCCCTGAATGCATTTAAGGCCCTTTTCGATGACATCCCACTTTGAGGAGTCAATCATAATCGGCACCCGGGCAATATCAGGTTCACCGGCAATCAGATTGAGGAAACGCACCATGGCGGCCTCGGCGTCGAGCATCCCCTCATCCATATTGATATCGATGATCTGCGCGCCACTCTCAACCTGTTGGCGAGCGACATCCAGCGCTTCGCCATATTTATCTTCTTTTATCAGCCGCTTGAAACGTGCCGAGCCGGTAACGTTAGTACGCTCACCAATGTTCACAAACAGGGTATTGGCATCAATCGTCAACGGCTCCAGCCCCGCCAGGCGGCAAGCGACGGGGATATCCGGCAATGGCCGTGGCGCGACGCCAGATACCGCTTTGACCATCGCGGCGATATGCCGTGGTGTGGTACCGCAGCAGCCACCGACGATATTCAAAAATCCAGCCCGCGCCCACTCACCAATCTGCTCAGCCATCTCTTTGGCTTCCAGATCATATTCACCAAAGGCATTCGGCAAACCGGCATTCGGGTGCGCACTGACATAATATTCAGAAATGCGCGATAGCTCAGCGACATATTGACGTAGCTCATCTGGCCCCAAGGCACAGTTCAAGCCAAAAGAGAGCGGCTTCACATGGCGCAGCGAGTTATAAAAAGCTTCGGTGGTTTGGCCGGATAACGTACGACCAGAGGCGTCGGTAATGGTGCCGGAAATCATCACCGGCAGTAACACGCCCATGGCTTCGAATTCAGATTCAACGGCAAATGTCGCCGCTTTGGCATTGAGGGTATCGAAGACAGTTTCAATCATAATCAGATCAACGCCGCCCTCAATTAACGCGCGGGTCGATTCTCGATAAGCCTCAACCAGCTGATCAAAACTGACGTTACGAAACGCCGGATCATTAACTTTAGGTGAAATAGACGCAGTACGGTTGGTTGGGCCAAGCACCCCAGCAACATAACGCGGTTTTTCAGGTGTGCGGGCCGTCCATTCATCAGCACAAATTCGGGCCAGGCGGGCAGCTTCATAGTTAATTTCAGCCGACAGCGACTCCATCTGATAGTCCGCCATAGCAATGGGGGTGGAGTTGAATGTGTTGGTTTCGAGAATATCAGCGCCCGCTTCAAGATAAGCGTTATGAATAGCAATAATGACTTCCGGTTTGGAAAGCACCAGTAAGTCATTGTTGCCCTTCAGATCACTGGGCCAATCGGCAAAACGAGCACCGCGATAATCAGCCTCTTCCAGCCGATAGCTCTGAATCATGGTGCCCATGCCACCATCCAGCACCAAGATCCTTTGTGCCAGCTGCTGGTGTAATTCCTTAACCTTATTATTTGTTACTGTATCCACCACTGTCGCCTCTTTACCCTATTGCCTTGCCATTGCCCGACGTATTTTTTGTATTTATTAGTATCAGATATGCTGAAAAATAATCCATTCACAAATCAGTCTGTCATCCTAGCACAAGTTACCGACGTAATGAGTCCACTGCCAGTTGAGACTTTTTCAGGTAGCGAAACTCACTCATCGGATGAGCATTTTTTACGGTTTGCATGCATAATTGAAAAACGAAAATGAATTCCATAAAAATATCTGAGAGGCTGATTTATGGCGTTACCGATTCCGATTAAACGGGGAAAGAAACCCAAGGCAGCCGCGCAAACACCTACAGCGGCCACCGGTCAGGTTCAATCATTAACTCGCGGGCTTAAATTACTGGAATATATTTCCGAAGCTCAAGGAAGTGTGGCACTGACTGATTTAGCGCAACAGGCGGGTTTACCAAACTCAACCACTCATCGCCTGTTGACCACCATGCAACAACAAGGTTTTGTTCGCCAAGTCGGGGATTTAGGCCTTTGGACCATGGGCGCTCACGCCTTTATTGTGGGCAGCAGCTTTTTGCAAAGCCGCAATTTGCTGGCAATGGTTCACCCGATGCTGCGCCGCTTAATGGATGAATCTGGCGAAACCGTGAATCTGGCGGTGCTCGATCACAGTGATTATCAAGCCATTATTATCGACCAAGTGCAATGTACCGCACTGATGCGCATGTCCGCACCGATTGGCGGCAAGCTGCCGATGCATGCTTCTGGCGCAGGCAAAGCCTTTCTCTCTACCTTATCGGACGATCAGCTGGTACAGCTTTTACATAAAAAAGGGCTGCATGCCTATACCCAACATACTCGCACCAACCCAGCCAGTCTGAAAGAGAATCTGGTATTAATCCGCAAGCAAGGTTATTCATTCGATGATGAAGAACATGCCCTCGGTCTGCGCTGCATCGCCGCGTGTTTATTCGATGAGCATCACGAAGCCTTCGCGGCGATCTCCATCTCCGGCCCGGTATCGCGCATTACCGACGATCGCGTCACAGAACTTGGCGCGCTAGTCATTCATGCTGCGAAAGAAATTACTCAATCTTACGGCGGCGGCAATCGGAGTTAGTTGGATGACGGCGCTTAAGTCGCCGTCAACTGATCACTCGCTGTGAGAAACGTTTTTTCTTCCGGTATGCAAAAACATCCTCCACATGCCCATCCCGAATACGTTGCTGTAAACCACGCCAATAACTGGCATGGAACAAGTCACTGTGCGTCTCTTCAAAAAAGTGTCTCACTTTCCGGTCGTTACATAAAAAATGGCGAAACTCTTCCGGGAAGACATCATTGGGTGACACGCTATACCACGGCTCGCTGGCCATCTCATCTTCTGGGTAGCGGGGAGGTGGGATATCGCGGAAGTTCACCTCCGTCATATAGCAAATTTCATCATAATCGTAGAACACCACCCGCCCATGGCGGGTAACGCCGAAGTTCTTAAATAACATGTCACCGGGGAAGATATTCGCCGCCGCCAACTGTTTGATGGCGTTACCGTATTCCTCGATAGCATCTTTCAACTGCTGATCATCCGCCTGCTCCATATAGAGGTTCAATGGCGTCATCCGCCGCTCCATATACAGGTGTTTAATGATGATTTGGTCACCTAAGTCTTCCAGTTTTTCCGGCACTTCCCGCTGTAACTCCGCCAGTAATTCAGGGCTAAGACGATGCTTATCAATCACAAAATTCTCATACTCTTGGGTATCCGCCATGCGCCCTACTCGGTCGTGTTCTTTAACCAATTGATAGCATTCTAAAACTCGAGCCTGACTGACCTCTTTTTGCGGTGCAAACTGATCTTTTATCACCTTAAACACGCGGTCGAATGACGGCAGGGTAAACACCAGCATCACCATACCTTTGACTCCGGGCGCAATAATAAACTGCTCTCTGGATTGATGAACGAATGTTAGGTATTCACGATAACTTTCGGTTTTACCGTGCTTCTGGCAACCAATCGCCATATACAGCTCAGCGGTTGACTTACCGGGTAATATTTCTCGCAGCCACTCCACCATTGCCGCTGGCAGTGGCGCATACACCATGAAATAAGAGCGAGCAAAACCAAATACAATGCTGGCCTCGGCCTTGCTGGTTAAACAGGTATCAATAAATAGCGCACCAGATTCATTGTGATGAATAGGCAGCAGGAAGGGATAAATGCCCTCCGCTAGTCGTAGTTTCCCTACCAGCCAGGCAGCTTTATTGCGGTAAAACAATTCGTTAGCAATTTGAAACCGGGCATCGGCCAGTTGATTATCCGTAAAATTTTTCCGCAGTGCCGTCACAATATAATCAATATCGCGCGGCAGATTTTCCCAAGGTAAACGCAGTGGTAAGTCATTGAGCACCATCTGTAACATGCCAATCAGATTACCTTTTGGGGAGAAATCTCGCGCTAAAGGACGTGGAATTTCGCGAAAGCGCCGCTCGGGTTGCGAGCTAAAAACAAATAATTTATCGGGTGTTAAATCTCGATGCTTGAACAACCGGCAATAAACCGAATTAAAGAAACTCTCGGCTATCTCAAAGCGCGGATAATCCGGCAACAATCCGGTATAAATCTCTTTTACCCGAGCCAAAAATGCCACATCAAAGCAGCGCTGGTCGGTGATGTGCTTCAGTTGTTCAACCACCAGACCGACATGGTGATCATAGAGGTGAATTCGCTTTTTCATCGCCTGTTGTACGGCTTGCCAGTCGGCTTGCTCGAAGCGATGCTGAGCACCGGCGGTGACCTCCAAAAAGCGGCCATATTGTGCATCGAATCCCTGCAAAATTGTCTGAGCGATTAATTGTTCCAGCTTTGCCACCATGCTCACCCCCACCATACGGAACAGAGCCTGCATAAGCAGGCTCTCGATAACACCACACCTTCACTCCGTCAGCAGATTAAAACTGCTGTTCTTCCGTCGAGCCGGTCAATGCAGTGACTGATGACTCACCGCCCTGAATGATATTTGTCACTTTATCAAAGTAGCCGGTACCAACTTCTTGCTGATGAGATGCAAACGTATAGCCGCGCTCAACAGAGGCAAACTCTGGCTGCTGTACTTTCTCGACATAGTGCTTCATGCCCTCGCCCTGCGCATAAGCATGGGCCAGATCGAACATGTTAAACCACATGCTGTGGATGCCAGCCAGGGTAATAAACTGGTATTTGTAGCCCATGGCGGACAGGTCATCCTGGAAGCTGGCAATCTGCTGGTCAGTCAAATTCTTCTTCCAGTTAAATGATGGCGAGCAGTTATAAGCCAATAATTTACCTGGGAATTTAGCGTGGACAGCTTCAGCAAAACGTTTGGCTAGAGCTAAGTCTGGCGTTGAGGTTTCGCACCATACCAAATCAGCATACGGGGCATAAGCCAGGCCACGGCTGATAGCTTGCTCAATGCCCGCATGAGTCCGGAAGAAGCCTTCAGCAGTGCGGTCGCCAGTAATAAACTCGCTGTCATAAGGGTCACAATCAGATGTCAGCAAATCTGCGGCATCAGCATCGGTACGCGCAATCACCAAAGTGGGGACTCCCAGCACGTCAGCGGCTAAACGGGCGGCAACCAGCTTCTGAATCGCCTCTTGGGTAGGAACCAACACTTTGCCGCCCATATGACCACATTTTTTCACTGCGGCCAGTTGGTCTTCAAAGTGCACACCGGCAGCGCCCGCCTCGATCATCGCTTTCATCAATTCAAATGCATTCAGTACCCCGCCAAAACCGGCTTCAGCATCCGCGACGATTGGCAGGAAATAGTCGGTATAGCCTTTGCTTCCCGGCTCAATATTATTCGACCACTGAATCTGATCTGCACGGCGGAAACTGTTATTAATGCGTTTAACCACCGCAGGAACAGAGTCGACCGGGTACAGGGACTGGTCTGGGTACATGCTGGAAGCGGTGTTGGCATCAGCTGCCACTTGCCAACCCGACAGATAGATGGCTTCAACACCGGCTTTCGCCTGTTGCAAAGCCTGACCGCCGGTTAATGCCCCCAGACAGTTGATATAGCCTTTGCGCGATTTGCCGTGCAGCAATTCCCATAATCTTTTAGCGCCGTGCTGCGCCAGCGTGCATTCCGGATTAACTGAACCGCGTAATTTGATCACTTCTTCTGCAGTATAGGGGCGGGTAATCCCCTTCCAGCGCGGTGATTTCCATTCTTCTTCCAACTGCTGAATTTGTTGAGTACGAGAGGTAGTCATGACGATATTCCTTATAATTAATTTTGTAGGGTTAAATAGGCTGTCGTCTCAGGCTAATAATGCGTAGCCTGGCAACGTCAGGAAGTCGATAAGCTCGTCTTGTGTTGTAATCCGTTCCATCAGACGCGCGGCCTCTTCAAACCGCCCACCATCAAAACGCTCTGCGCCAAGTTCAAGCTTCACTACCTGCATTTCTTCACTCAACATGCGGCGGAACAGTTCTTTCGTCACCGTCTGACCATTACTCAGGCTTTTCTGGTGATGTATCCATTGCCAGATAGAAGTACGGGAAATCTCTGCCGTCGCGGCATCTTCCATCAAGCCATAAATCGGCACACAGCCATTGCCGGATATCCATGCTTCGATGTATTGCACTGCGACGCGGATATTAGCTCTCATCCCTTCTTCAGTGCGCTCACCGGTGCAAGGCTCCAGTAACTCGGCAGCCGTGATGGGTTTGTCCTGCTCACGAGTCACTGCTAATTGATTAGGCCGGTCGCCCAAAACGTGGTTAAAGACCGCCATCACGGTGTCAGCCAGCCCCGGATGAGCAATCCATGTGCCGTCGTGACCATTGCTAGCTTCTAACTCTTTGTCGGCACGGACTTTATCCAATACCAACGCGTTTTGAACCGGATCTTTATTGGGGATAAACGCTGCCATGCCACCCATCGCCAGAGCACCGCGCTTATGGCAGGTTTTAATCAGCAAGCGAGAATATGCACTCAGGAACGGCTTGGTCATGGTGACCGACTGACGGTCGGGCAGAACACGATCGCCATGGTTTTTCAACGTTTTGATATAGCTGAAAATATAGTCCCAGCGACCGCAGTTCAGCCCAACAATATGATGGCGCAAGTGATAAAGAATCTCGTCCATCTGGAACACCGCTGGCAAGGTTTCAATTAACACAGTGGCTTTAATGGTGCCTTGCGGCAAATCGAAACGCTGCTCGGTAAAGGTGAAAACATCACTCCACCAAGCGGCTTCTTGATAAGACTGCATCTTCGGCAAATAGAAGTAAGGGCCGCTGCCATTGGCCAGCAGTTGCTTATAGTTATGGTAGAAATACAAAGCGAAATCGAACAGACCGCCAGGGATCGCTTCCCCTTGCCACTTCACATGTTTTTCTGGCAAATGCAGACCGCGCACACGAGCAATCAATACCGCAGGGTTGGGCTTTAATTGATAAATTTTGCCGGATTCATTGGCATATGAAATGGTGCCTTTTACCGCATCATGCAAGTTAATCTGACCGTCGATAACTTTGTCCCAGCTCGGCGCCAGTGAATCTTCAAAGTCAGCCATGAAGACTTTGACATTGGCGTTGAGGGCGTTAATGACCATTTTGCGCTCAACTGGCCCAGTAATCTCTACTCGACGATCACGCAAGTCAGTGGGAATACCTTGAATTCTCCAGTCACCTTCACGAATGGAATTGGTTTCCGAAATAAAATCAGGTAATGCGCCCTGATCAATGGCCTGCTGCCAGGATGCCCGTGCAGCAAGGAGTTTGCTACGTGGTTCCGCAAATTTCACCACTAATTCAGTTAAGAATTCGATGGCCTCATCCGGCAAAACCTGTCGCTCTGCAGCATTAAAATGCTGGGTGAAAACTAACTCCGTGCCGACTAACTGTTGTGTCATTGCCCTTCCCCTTCCCAATCTCACGACTTTCACATCAACGCTAATGTAGCGTCACTCTTGGATTCGTATCGGGTAACGCGTTCCAACCGGAAATTGAAGGTCAGATTTTATGGTCATTTTTCACCCCGACAGGACTAAGAATAATCAATTAATTACGAAAATCAAAAACGATTTCCATTTTTATTTAAATTATTTTTTTAATCTTTATTTATCATGTCGTTAACATGAATGAGTAGATTAGATAGATAGGAATTAGCTTCCATTACCTCTAATTTTTCACGGTAACTTATTGTTTCACAAAGAGATCCGACCAGTCAGGGCTAGGGATAATAGGGCATATCAGAAGGGGAAATAGGCAGGCGGCCTCGATTCAGCCGCCTTTGTTAACATTTGAAGGGGGATAAAATCAGTCGAGAGTAGGGTTCATGTGGCGCAAATCAAATGGGGTGATTTGGTAAACGTAGTAGTTCAGCCAGTTGGCAAATAACAAATGCCCATGGCTGCGCCAAGATGCTTTTGGTGGCAAAGAAGCATCGTCGTTTGGGAAATAATTTAGAGGAACTTGTGGGTTTAGACCGGCGGCTAGATCTCGTTGATATTCACCTGCCAGAGTGTCGACATCATATTCAGGATGACCTGTCACAAAAGCAACTCGCTTGTCTTTGCTGGCAAACAGGTAGGCTCCAGCCTCTTCAGAAGAGACCAAAATATCCAAGTCGGTATGTTGCTCAAGTATCTCAACCGGGAAGTCTGCATAGCGGGAGTGAGGGGCCAGGAATGTCTCATCGAAGCCGCGCGTCAATAGCGCCAAGGGTTTATCAGTTTGGTGGTGGTAAATACCTGAGAGCTTAGTCTCACGCGTCATCTTGGGGATGCCATACAGGATGTTTAATGCCGCTTGTACCGCCCAACACACAAATAAGGTCGAGGTAACGTGATCTTTTGCCCAGGCGATAATACGTTCAATCTGTGGCCAATAGGCAACATCACAGAAATCAACTAACCCCAAAGGGGCGCCAGTTACAATCAATCCATCGAAGTTTTGCTCTTGAATATCTTCAAAATCGCAATAGAAGTTGTTTAGATGCTCAGCTGGCGTGTTTTTTGACTCGCGGCTATCAATCCGCAGCAACTGGATATCAATCTGCAATGGTGAGTTAGAGAGTAAACGTAGGAATTGATTCTCCGTCTCAATTTTTTTAGGCATCAGATTCAAAACCAACACCTTCAGGGGACGAATTTCCTGAGTTTTCGCACGTGATGAGGTCATAACAAAGACATTCTCATTGCGTAAGAAACTCACCGCGGGTAATTCATCAGGGACCCGAATTGGCATGCCTATATCCTCAATATATCCGTTTATACGTTTAGACTTCTAGATGCCCGAAGATAGCGGTTTTTTGATAAAAAGTCGAGCGATCTGCAACAACCTGAAAATGTTTCATTGCTGAAATTTCAGCATATACAGTATAGGAAATAGTCGTTATATAAGTTTAGATACTGAAAAGCACAAAAACCGACTGTATTTACAGTCGGTTTGTTCAGGATTATCAATAGAATTTTACTGGATAGCAGAAAAGCAAAAACCCCACGCTTTTGGCATGGGGTCTCGGTTTGATTTGATGCCTAGCAGTGTATGAATGGCTTTCCTGCCATTCGCCCTTCGGGCCGTTGCAAGCAACGTTAAAAATCGTTCCCGACGATTTTTTCCTACTGTATTCGTTTCATCTTCAGGATGAGCCTCACCCCGTTGGGGCCAGCGCAAGCGCTGTTCAAACTGCCTGCGCAGTTTGTCGCATGCATGCTCGAGCCGCACACCACACAAATGAGATAAACAAAAAAGGCCACCCGTTAGGGTAGCCTCTTTTGTTTATTTGATGCCTGGCAGTGTCCTACTCTCGCATGGGGAGACCCCACACTACCATCGGCGCTACGGCGTTTCACTTCTGAGTTCGGCATGGGTTCAGGTGGTCCCACCGCGCTATGGCCGCCAGGCAAATTCTGTTTTAATCAACCCGCTACACTATAACTCCCATGCAGCCAGCCAATTCAATCTGTAAACGTCGCTGAAAATTAAAATATACTCTCAAATAACCAAAACACCTTCGGTGTTGTAAGGTTAAGCCTCACGGATCATTAGTACTGGTTAGCTCAATGCATCGCTGCACTTACACACCCAGCCTATCAACGTCATAGTCTTTAACGTTCCTTCAGGGGGCTTAAAGCCCCAGGGAAGACTCATCTCGAGGCAAGTTTCCCGCTTAGATGCTTTCAGCGGTTATCTCTTCCGAATTTAGCTACCGGGCAATGCCATTGGCATGACAACCCGAACACCAGTGATTCGTCCACTCCGGTCCTCTCGTACTAGGAGCAGCCCCTCTCAATCTTCCAACGCCCACGGCAGATAGGGACCGAACTGTCTCACGACGTTCTAAACCCAGCTCGCGTACCACTTTAAATGGCGAACAGCCATACCCTTGGGACCTACTTCAGCCCCAGGATGTGATGAGCCGACATCGAGGTGCCAAACACCGCCGTCGATATGAACTCTTGGGCGGTATCAGCCTGTTATCCCCGGAGTACCTTTTATCCGTTGAGCGATGGCCCTTCCATTCAGAACCACCGGATCACTAAGACCTACTTTCGTACCTGCTCGAGCCGTCACTCTCGCAGTCAAGCTAGCTTATGCCTTTGCACTAACCTCACGATGTCCGACCGTGATTAGCTAACCTTCGTGCTCCTCCGTTACTCTTTGGGAGGAGACCGCCCCAGTCAAACTACCCACCAGACACTGTCCTCACCCCGGATTACGGGGCCGAGTTAGAACATCAAACATTAAAGGGTGGTATTTCAAGGTTGGCTCCACGCAGACTGGCGTCCACGCTTCGATGCCTCCCACCTATCCTACACATCAAGGCTCAATGTTCAGTGTCAAGCTATAGTAAAGGTTCACGGGGTCTTTCCGTCTTGCCGCGGGTACACTGCATCTTCACAGCGAGTTCAATTTCACTGAGTCTCGGGTGGAGACAGCCTGGCCATCATTACGCCATTCGTGCAGGTCGGAACTTACCCGACAAGGAATTTCGCTACCTTAGGACCGTTATAGTTACGGCCGCCGTTTACTGGGGCTTCGATCAAGAGCTTCGCCTTGCGGCTGACCCCATCAATTAACCTTCCAGCACCGGGCAGGCGTCACACCGTATACGTCCACTTTCGTGTTTGCACAGTGCTGTGTTTTTATTAAACAGTTGCAGCCAGCTGGTATCTGCGACTGGCTTCGGCTACGAGAGCAAGTCTCTTTACCTAATGCCAGCGTGCCTTCTCCCGAAGTTACGGCACCATTTTGCCTAGTTCCTTCACCCGAGTTCTCTCAAGCGCCTGAGTATTCTCTACCTGACCACCTGTGTCGGTTTGGGGTACGATTCAATGTTACCTGATGCTTAGAGGCTTTTCCTGGAAGCTTGGCATCAACTACTTCTGCACCGTAGTGCATCGTCATCACACCTCAGCGTTGATAAGCAACCGGATTTACCAGGTCACTCCGCCTACATGCTTAAACCGGGACAACCGTCGCCCGGCTAGCCTAGCCTTCTCCGTCCCCCCTTCGCAGTAACACCGAGTACAGGAATATTAACCTGTTTCCCATCGACTACGCTTTTCAGCCTCGCCTTAGGGGTCGACTCACCCTGCCCCGATTAACGTTGGACAGGAACCCTTGGTCTTCCGGCGTGCGGGCTTTTCACCCGCATTATCGTTACTTATGTCAGCATTCGCACTTCTGATACCTCCAGCAGACCTCACAGTCCACCTTCAACGGCTTACAGAACGCTCCCCTACCCAACAACACCTAAGTGTCGCTGCCGCAGCTTCGGTGCATGGTTTAGCCCCGTTACATCTTCCGCGCAGGCCGACTCGACCAGTGAGCTATTACGCTTTCTTTAAATGATGGCTGCTTCTAAGCCAACATCCTGGCTGTCTATGCCTTCCCACATCGTTTCCCACTTAACCATGACTTTGGGACCTTAGCTGGCGGTCTGGGTTGTTTCCCTCTTCACGACGGACGTTAGCACCCGCCGTGTGTCTCCCGTGATAACATTCTTCGGTATTCGGAGTTTGCATCGGTTTGGTAAGTCGGGATGACCCCCTAGCCGAAACAGTGCTCTACCCCCGAAGATGAGTTCACGAGGCGCTACCTAAATAGCTTTCGGGGAGAACCAGCTATCTCCCGGTTTGATTGGCCTTTCACCCCCAGCCACAAGTCATCCGCTAATTTTTCAACATTAGTCGGTTCGGTCCTCCAGTTAGTGTTACCCAACCTTCAACCTGCCCATGGCTAGATCACCGGGTTTCGGGTCTATACCTTGCAACTAGACGCCCAGTTAAGACTCGGTTTCCCTACGGCTCCCCTATTCGGTTAACCTTGCTACAAAATATAAGTCGCTGACCCATTATACAAAAGGTACGCAGTCACACCACGAAGGTGCTCCCACTGCTTGTACGTACACGGTTTCAGGTTCTATTTCACTCCCCTCGCCGGGGTTCTTTTCGCCTTTCCCTCACGGTACTGGTTCACTATCGGTCAGTCAGGAGTATTTAGCCTTGGAGGATGGTCCCCCCATATTCAGACAGGATGTCACGTGTCCCGCCCTACTCATCGAGTTCACAGCAAGTGTATTTTTGTGTACGGGACTATCACCCTGTACCGTGCGACTTTCCAGACGCTTCCACTAACACACAAACTGATTCAGACTCTGGGCTCCTCCCCGTTCGCTCGCCGCTACTGGGGGAATCTCGGTTGATTTCTTTTCCTCGGGGTACTTAGATGTTTCAGTTCCCCCGGTTCGCCTTGCATGGCTATGTATTCACCATGCAATAGTGCAACGAATTGCACTGGGTTTCCCCATTCGGGTATCGTCGGTTGTAACGCTTCATATCAGCTTACCGACGCTTTTCGCAGATTAGCACGCCCTTCATCGCCTCTGACTGCCTAGGCATCCACCGTGTACGCTTAGTCGCTTAACCTCACAACCCGAAGGTGTCTTTCGACAACTTGCGTTGTGATTATTTGAGAGACTCTAATACAGGTTACTCGTTATCTCAGTACATCTACGGAGAGATAAGTTTCAGCTGTATTGTTTCAATTTTCAGCTTGTTCCAGATTGTTAAAGAGCAATATTTCACAACCCACTGCGTCTTGCGACCGCAGTACGTTTTGAAATAGTTTTTTATATGGTGGAGCTAAGCGGGATCGAACCGCTGACCTCCTGCGTGCAAGGCAGGCGCTCTCCCAGCTGAGCTATAGCCCCATATAAAAAGCAGTTTACCTTGTGTTCCAATTCGCTTAGCCGCAGGCGGTTTTAACGTGAGTCACGCAGTGTGCAAACGCACATGAGTAACGCAACGATTAAAAGCGACAAGGATAAGTAGAGTTGGTGGGTCTGAGTGGACTTGAACCACCGACCTCACCCTTATCAGGGGTGCGCTCTAACCACCTGAGCTACAGACCCAACAAGGTACTAAAGCCCGACTAATTTCTCAGCCCGGCCTTATTTGCTCGTTACTTTCTATCAGACAATCTGTGTGGACACTGCGCAATGCGTATCGTTAGGTAAGGAGGTGATCCAACCGCAGGTTCCCCTACGGTTACCTTGTTACGACTTCACCCCAGTCATGAATCACAAAGTGGTAAGCGCCCTCCCGAAGGTTAAGCTACCTACTTCTTTTGCAACCCACTCCCATGGTGTGACGGGCGGTGTGTACAAGGCCCGGGAACGTATTCACCGTAGCATTCTGATCTACGATTACTAGCGATTCCGACTTCATGGAGTCGAGTTGCAGACTCCAATCCGGACTACGACAGACTTTATGTGGTCCGCTTGCTCTCGCGAGTTCGCTTCACTTTGTATCTGCCATTGTAGCACGTGTGTAGCCCTACTCGTAAGGGCCATGATGACTTGACGTCATCCCCACCTTCCTCCGGTTTATCACCGGCAGTCTCCTTTGAGTTCCCACCATGACGTGCTGGCAACAAAGGATAAGGGTTGCGCTCGTTGCGGGACTTAACCCAACATTTCACAACACGAGCTGACGACAGCCATGCAGCACCTGTCTCACAGTTCCCGAAGGCACCTAAGCATCTCTGCTAAGTTCTGTGGATGTCAAGAGTAGGTAAGGTTCTTCGCGTTGCATCGAATTAAACCACATGCTCCACCGCTTGTGCGGGCCCCCGTCAATTCATTTGAGTTTTAACCTTGCGGCCGTACTCCCCAGGCGGTCGACTTAACGCGTTAGCTCCGGAAGCCACGCCTCAAGGGCACAACCTCCAAGTCGACATCGTTTACAGCGTGGACTACCAGGGTATCTAATCCTGTTTGCTCCCCACGCTTTCGCACCTGAGCGTCAGTCTTTGTCCAGGGGGCCGCCTTCGCCACCGGTATTCCTCCAGATCTCTACGCATTTCACCGCTACACCTGGAATTCTACCCCCCTCTACAAGACTCTAGCTTGCCAGTTTCAAATGCAGTTCCCACGTTAAGCGCGGGGATTTCACATCTGACTTAACAAACCGCCTGCGTGCGCTTTACGCCCAGTAATTCCGATTAACGCTTGCACCCTCCGTATTACCGCGGCTGCTGGCACGGAGTTAGCCGGTGCTTCTTCTGCGAGTAACGTCAATGATTGAGCGTATTAAACTCAACCCCTTCCTCCTCGCTGAAAGTGCTTTACAACCCGAAGGCCTTCTTCACACACGCGGCATGGCTGCATCAGGCTTGCGCCCATTGTGCAATATTCCCCACTGCTGCCTCCCGTAGGAGTCTGGACCGTGTCTCAGTTCCAGTGTGGCTGGTCATCCTCTCAGACCAGCTAGGGATCGTCGCCTAGGTGAGCCATTACCCCACCTACTAGCTAATCCCATCTGGGCACATCCGATGGCGTGAGGCCCGAAGGTCCCCCACTTTGCTCTTGCGAGGTCATGCGGTATTAGCTACCGTTTCCAGTAGTTATCCCCCTCCATCAGGCAGTTTCCCAGACATTACTCACCCGTCCGCCGCTCGCCGGCAAAGTAGCAAGCTACTTTCCGCTGCCGCTCGACTTGCATGTGTTAGGCCTGCCGCCAGCGTTCAATCTGAGCCATGATCAAACTCTTCAATTTAAGATTTGTTTGATTTGCTGCTAATAAAAGCAGCGATGCTCAAAGATTACTTTCTGCAAATATGCATTCGAACCGAAGTTCAAATGTGTACTGCTTTGGTCACTCTTCAAGACTTTGATATTGCTTCTGCCTGCCGAAACAGGCTTCGATATCGTCTTGCGAGTGCCCACACAGATTGTCTGATAAATTGTTAAAGAGCGTTCGTTACCCGTTTGCCTTTCAGCGAATCTTACGGTAACGCGGGAGGCAGATAATACGCTTTCCCGCTGAAGAGTCAAGGTTTTCTTTTGTTTCTTTCGAAGTCAAAATCATTCTTTTCTCTTCCTGACCCGGCGAAGTGTGTTTCGTTGTTCCCGGTCAGTGGAGGCGCATTATAGGGAGTTCCTGACAGCCTGCAACCCCTAATTTGAAAAAACTTTTCAACCGCTCATTAATGCGGCAAAAATGCCAAATCCGGTGAAAAAGACAACAAAAAGGGGGCAATTTCTCGCCCCCTTAAGGATTAACCATTACTGCTTAGCAATGATATGCCCATTTTCGACATCCAGAGTCACTGGTACTCCCGGTATTAATTTGCCGGAAAGTATCTGCTGCGACAGCGGATTCTCGATTTCCTGCTGAATAGCACGTTTCAATGGCCGTGCACCATAAACAGGATCGAAGCCGGTTTCACCCAGGAACTCCAACGCAGGTTGAGTAATAGTGACCTGATAGCCACGCTCTTCCAGACGTTTGTACAGACGTTCCAGTTGGATACGAGCAATTGAAGCCAAATGTGCCCGACCCAGCGGATGGAAAACTACAACCTCATCTATACGGTTAATGAATTCAGGGCGGAAGTGGTGAGTCACAACTTCCATCACCATATTCTTCATTTCGGTGTAACTTCTTTCACCGAAACGTTCCTGAATCAAATCTGAACCGAGGTTAGAGGTCATGATGACTACCGTGTTGCGGAAGTCGACTGTTCTACCCTGCCCATCAGTCAAGCGCCCATCATCCAACACCTGCAATAGAATGTTGAATACATCTGGATGCGCTTTTTCTACTTCATCCAGCAGAATGACTGAATAAGGACGACGGCGTACCGCTTCCGTCAGATAACCACCTTCTTCATAACCGACATAGCCCGGAGGCGCACCGACCAACCGAGACACGGAGTGTTTCTCCATAAACTCGGACATATCAATACGCACCATGGCATCGTCACTGTCGAACAAGAAATTCGCCAGCGCTTTGCACAACTCGGTTTTACCTACCCCAGTTGGCCCTAAGAATAGGAAGGAACCAATTGGGCGGTTTGGATCTGATAACCCAGCGCGGCTACGACGAATCGCATTAGATACCGCTTCAACCGCTTCATCTTGCCCAATGACGCGTGTATGCAGATCCTCTTCCATGCGCAGCAACTTATCTCGCTCACTTTCCAGCATGCGAGAGACCGGAATACCGGTCCAGCGCGCCAGCACTTCAGCAATCTCTGCTTCAGTGACGCGGTTACGCAGCAGCTTCATGGTTTTCCCTTCAAGCGCCGTTGCCGCCGCCAGCTGTTTCTCCAGCTCAGGGATTTTACCGTACTGAAGTTCTGACATCCGCGCCAAGTCACCGACACGACGAGCTTGCTCTAAGGTGATTTTGGCTTGTTCCAGTTCAGTTTTAATATTCTGAGTTCCGGTGAGAGAGGCTTTTTCTGCTTTCCACTCTTCTTCCAGCTCGGAATATTCACGCTCTTTCTGCTCTAATTCGGTATTGAGCATTTCCAGACGTTTTTTACTGGCGTCATCAGACTCTTTTTTCAGTGCCTGCTGCTCCAGTTTCAATTGGATAATCCGACGTTCCAGACGATCCAATGATTCTGGTTTTGAATCCATCTGCATACGGATGCTAGAACCGGCTTCATCGATAAGGTCGATAGCTTTATCCGGTAACTGGCGATCCGAGATATAACGATGCGACAGTGTTGCCGCAGCAACAATTGCCGGGTCGGTTATCTGCACATGGTGATGCAGTTCATAACGCTCTTTCAACCCACGCAAAATTGCAATGGTGTCTTCGACTGTTGGTTCTGCCACATAGACTTTCTGGAAACGCCGCTCCAGCGCCGCATCCTTCTCTATATATTGACGATATTCGTCAAGAGTGGTGGCCCCCACGCAATGCAATTCACCACGCGCTAGTGCCGGTTTCAGCATGTTGCCCGCATCCATTGCGCCGTCGCCTTTACCGGCCCCGACCATGGTATGCAATTCATCAATGAACAAGATCACACTACCTTCTTGTTTTGATAAATCGTTCAACACGCCTTTCAAGCGCTCTTCAAACTCACCGCGATACTTAGCACCCGCAATCAGTGCGCCCATATCTAAAGAAAGCACACGTTTATGTTTCAGGCCTTCAGGCACTTCGCCATTCACGATACGTTGGGCCAGACCTTCCACGATAGCCGTTTTACCGACACCGGGTTCACCAATTAATACTGGGTTATTTTTAGTCCGGCGCTGTAGCACCTGAATGGTACGGCGAATTTCTTCATCACGGCCAATAACCGGGTCGAGCTTGCCTTGTTCCGCACGCTCGGTCAGGTCGATAGTGAATTTTTTCAATGCCTGGCGCTGATCTTCCGCACCCTGATCATCGACTTTGTCACCACCACGCATATTTTCAATTGCCTTATCTATATTACTTGTTGTTGCACCTGCGGCCTTTAACATGTCAGTTAAGGTGCCGCGATCCTCAAGGACTGCCAGAACAAACAGCTCTGAAGAGATAAATTTATCTGCGCGCTTCTGCGCTAATTTGTCACACAGATTCAATACACGGACCAGCTCGTTCGATGGTTGAACATCACCGCCGGTGCCTTCGACTTGCGGAAGTCGACCCAAAGCTTGCTCAATATCGCTACGCAAACTAGCGACATTAATACCTGCCGAGGTCAACAATGGGCGAACCGTCCCCCCATCCTGATTGAGCAATGCGCTCATCAAATGTAACGGTTCAATAAATTGGTTGTCGCGCCCGAGTGCTAAAGACTGGGCATCGGCGAGGGCAAGCTGGAATTTACTAGTAAGACGATCCAGACGCATAACACCTCCAATGTTGGTCAAAATTGCTACTGGAGATTAGATGAGGTCATCCCTCAAATTTTCAAGGTTATTTCGACACTATATTTAGAGTACAACGTTATGCGCCAGCGGATCGTCCTAATTTCATAGGTTATATCAGCCAGACTAAACTTGCCATACGCCCGGTGATTCCATCGCGCCGATAGGAGAAAAATTGTTGTTTTTCACTCACAGTGCAGTGATCTCCACCATAGATGGCATGGATACCCACAGCTTGTAGCCGCTGTCGGGCTAATAAATAGATGTCGGCAAGATATTTGGTACCGGCAGGTATAAATGCTGCGGCGGCTTGTGTGTCGATATCGATAAATGCCTGTTTAACCTCTTCACCCACTTCGAACTGCTGCGGGCCAATTGCTGGACCTAGCCAGGCAATAATCGAGGAGGGAGCAGCATTAAATTGTGCCATTGTCTGTTCAAGGACGCCCGCACATAAGCCACGCCAGCCAGCATGCGCTGCAGCGACTTCATCGCCAGCCAATGAGCAGAACAACACTGGCAAGCAATCGGCGGTCATGACCGCACAAACTTGCCCAGCAACACGGCTATATACCGCATCTGCCTGTACATCAGAAATTGCCGAGCCGTCCAGATGGAGAACACGAGTACCGTGCACCTGCTCTAACCAAACGGGCATTTGCGGCAACTGCCCTTGTTCCACTAAACGTTGACGATTGGTTATTACCGTAGCGGCAATATCCCCCACGTGAGTGCCAAGATTTAATGAATCATAAGGGAATTCGCTGATACCGCCGTGACGGGTGGTACTGCATGCCTTAACACTGGCAGGCGCTGGCCAATCGGGAAGTATCAGCTTATTCATTACCAATCCATCTGATCTTTGAATTCTTCAGTATCGGCTTTCAGTGCATTAATCAGCTCAACCATATCTTCTGGTAATGCTGCATGCCATTCCATTTGAATGCCACTGATTGGATGATACAAACGCAGCATGGTTGCATGCAGCGCCTGGCGGTCAAAGCCACGCAGAATAGAAATAAAGGAATCAGATGCCCCTCTTGGCGGACGCGGGCGGCCACCATACAGCTGATCACCCACCAGCGGATGGTTTATATGAGACATATGCACGCGAATCTGGTGCGTACGACCTGTCTCTAAACGTAAGCGCAGGCGAGTATGGGCACGGAAATGCTCCATAATGCGATAATGCGTGGTCGCCGGTTTGCCCATTGGGTGCACAGCCATATGTGTGCGCTTGGTAGAATGACGAGAAATAGGCTCATCAACTCTGCCGCCAGCTGTCATATTTCCGATTGCCACTGCTTCATACTCACGGGTAATTTCGCGCGCTTGCAGTGCCTCAACCAAACGAGTCTGGGCCGGAACGGTTTTTGCCACCACCATCAAGCCAGTGGTATCTTTATCCAGACGATGTACGATACCCGCACGAGGAACATCCATGATTTCCGGGTAGTAATGGAGCAGTGCATTCAGAACTGTGCCATCTGGATTACCGGCACCGGGGTGCACGACTAAACCACGGGGTTTATTAATGACCAGAATATCGTTATCTTCATAGACGATATCCAGTGGGATTTCTTGAGGCGCCCAGCGGGCATCTTCCTCAATTTGCGCGTCAATTGCGACGAGCTCGCCACCCAACACTTTTTCTTTAGGCTTGTTAATTTTTTTACCGTCGACTGTCACTCTGTCATCCAAAATCCATTCTTTTATACGAGATCTTGAATAATCAGGGAACAATTCGGCCAAAGCCTGATCTAACCGTTGACCGAGTTGTGATTCGGCCACCGTTGCGCTGAGTTGTACTTGTTGTGCCATATGCAGCTTCTTGTTCGTTAACGTTGGGTTTTGACGGCGATGCCGTTTAATATAATGTGCTATTGTATCTAGATCTTTGTCGGGAGCTTAACGGACAGTCTCCCGGAATAACACTTCGAGGATAATCAAAACGTCATGACGCGTATGAAATATCTGGTGGCTGCCGCCACGTTGAGCCTGGTGCTGACCGGTTGCTCCAGTAACAAGGACGTGGTTCCCGATAACCCGCCTTCTGAGCTCTATGCTACCGCTCAGCAAAAACTGCAGGACGGTAACTTTAAGGGAGCAATTACGCAACTAGAAGCGTTAGATAACCGCTATCCTTTCGGGCCTTACTCCCAACAAGTTCAGCTTGATTTGATTTATGCGTATTATAAATCTGCTGATCTGCCGTTGGCGCAAGCCTCAATCGATCGCTTTATGCGCCTTAATCCCACACATCCTAACATCGATTACGTATTATACATGCGTGGTTTGACTGACATGGCTCTGGATGACAGCGCATTACAAGGCTTTTTCGGGATTGATCGTTCAGACCGCGATCCGCAACATGCTAAGGCCGCATTCCGCGATTTTAACCAGTTGATTCAAAGCTATCCGAACAGCCAATATGCAACTGACGCGCAAAAACGCCTGATGTTCCTGAAAGATCGTCTGGCCAAGCATGAACTGGCCGTTGCGCAATATTACACTAAACGAGGCGCTTACGTCGCGGTAGTTAACCGTGTCGAGCAAATGTTGAGAGATTATCCTGATACTCAAGCAACACGCGATGCGCTGCCGTTGATGGAAAATGCTTACAAACAACTGCAACTGAATGCCCAGGCAGACAAAGTTGCCAAGATAATTGCGGCAAACCCTGCCTGATATTATCGCACGATAAAAATAACAAACGGCAGCTCAGGCTGCCGTTTTCAATTCTGTCTAAATCGCCACAAACTGATGAAATTCATGGCCTCAGACTCTCGCGCTGCTATTGCATTCCAAACACAAAAATAATGCCATTTTTAGCTAGATGCAGGCGACATAACTTATCGATAATGCGGCATTCTAATCAATGATTCAAGCCCCCAACATCTATTCCTGACGTTAAATCACAGTTCCCATGACCTTTGCAAAAAGTGACAAAAATAAGTGATCTTGATCATACATTTTGTGAAAAAGAGAGGTATGCTGAAGTTATCCAAGACGGAGTAGACAGAGAGGTAAGTCATATGACAGTCAACATTACCAGTAAACAAATGGATATTACCCCAGCAATTCGTAAACATGTTGAAGACCGTCTCACCAAACTGGATAAATGGCAGGCCCAGTTAATCAATCCACATATTGTACTGTCTAAAGATCCGCAAGGATTTGTTGCAGACGCAACTATCAGTACCCCGATGGGCCCCTTGGTTGCCAGTGCCAAACATGACGATATGTATGCTGCAATTAATGAACTGATCACCAAACTAGAACGCCAATTAAATAAAGTTCAACACAAAGGTGAAGCTCGACGTGCGGCAAGCAGTGTTAAAGAAGCTAATCTGGAGTCAGTAGATGTAGAGGAAGAAGAATCCGAGCAGGAACAATAGCCGGGAAATCCATCTCATTTCGGATCTAACGCGCCTTTGGGCGCGTTTTTTATTGACAGCAATTCAGGCTGGCGGTTAGTTTAGAGTCTGTGTTTTTTTAAAACATGTTGTAGCATGGTATTTCTCTAGTGGCCTTTTCTCTTGGCCGTCAACAGATACCAATGATGCACAAACCAATTCCATAACAGGTAATCAGCAGCAATGATTAATAAAGTGTTTTTCTTCGCATTCTTTTTTACCTTCCCCTGATTGGGAGGCGTTTCGTCGTGTGATAAAGAATGCGAAGACGAACAATAAAGCCTCCCAAGCGGGAGGCTTTTTTTATGCATAAATCATTCAAAAGAATAAGGCAAACCCGATGAGCGATAACCCATTACTGGTGCTGCGCGAGCGCATCAGCGCACTTGACTTAAAACTGCTGGCTTTGTTGGCAGAGCGGCGTGGATTAGCGGTGGATGTCGCTAAAGCCAAACAACTTCATCATCGTCCGATTCGTGATAAAGAACGTGAGCGTGACTTGCTGGATGCACTCATTACGGCCGCTAAGCCTTATGATCTCGATGGATTTTATGTCACCCGCTTGTTCCAACTGATTATCGAAGATTCGGTATTGACTCAGCAGGCCCTGCTACAGCATCAACTGAATCAAACAGCTCAGCACTCTGCTCGTATCGCCTTCCTCGGTCCGAAAGGTTCTTACTCACATTTAGCCGCACGCCAATACGCTGCTCGTCATTTTGAGCATCTGATTGAATGTGGTTGCCAGAAATTCCAGGATATCTTTACCCAGGTGGAAACCGGGCAAGCGGATTACGCCGTATTACCAATAGAGAACACCAGCTCGGGTTCTATTAATGACGTATATGATTTATTGCAGCACACCAGCTTGTCTATTGTCGGTGAAATTACCAATCCTATTGACCATTGTGTGCTGGTCGCCACCGAAACTGACTTGAGCCAAATCCAAACCGTCTACAGCCACCCTCAGCCTTTCCAGCAATGCAGTCAATTCATTAACCGCTTCCCGCACTGGAAAATCGAATATTGCGAAAGTACTGCCGCCGCGATGGAGAAAGTTGCACAGCTAAACTCACCAACCGCAGCGGCTCTGGGGAGCGAAGCCGGAGGCGCACTCTATAATTTGCAAGTGTTGGAACATAACTTGGCTAACCAACAGCAAAATATCACTCGCTTTATTGTTCTTGCCCGCAAAGCCATTGATGTATCTGAGCAGATCCCAGCAAAAACCACCTTAATTATGGCAACCGGCCAACAGTCAGGGGCATTGGTTGAGGCGCTACTAGTATTGAGGGATCACGGGATCATTATGACCAAACTTGAATCCCGGCCAATCAATGGCAATCCATGGGAAGAGATGTTTTATATTGATGTGCAAGCTAACTTGCGTTCTGACTCTATGCAAAAAGCCTTGGCAGATTTGATGCCGATAACCCGTTCACTCAAAGTCTTGGGCTGCTATCCAAGTGAAAACGTGGTGCCGGTCAATCCAAGATAACATTTCAGTCTTTGTCGCCAAGCATAAGAATAGAAAGCAAAAAGTCACCCCGGCACTGTCGGGATGACTTTTAAAAATAAAGCGGAGTTACTGCCGGTTGTCGTTTGCTTGGCGCAATAATGAACGGCTTTCTACCAAGAAGCGCTCGGCATAATCGCCAAACCAGTGCTCAACTTTCTGGAAGCTTTGCACAAAAGCTTGCTTGTCACTTTGCTCCAGCAAAGTAATCGCTTCGCCAAAACGTTTGTAATAGCGCTTAATCAACGCCAAATTATCTTCCGATGACATAATGATATCAGCGTAGAGCTGCGGATCTTGTGCAAATAGCCGCCCAACCATCGCCAGCTCTAGACGATAAATGGGTGAAGACAGTGCCAGTAATTGCTCTAACTGCACATTTTCTTCTGCTAAATGCAATCCATATGCAAAAGTCGCAAAATGGCGTAGCGCCTGAATAAACGCCATATTCTGATCATGCTCAACAGCACTGATTCGATGTAACCGTGCGCCCCATACCTGTAACTGCTCCAACAGCCACTGATAAGCTTGCGGGTCACGGCCATCGCAATACACCACAACTTGTTTCGCTAAACTGCCTACATCAGGCCCAAACATAGGGTGCAGGCCAACAACCGGCCCTTCGTGGGCGGCCAACATGGCTTGCAGTGGTTTATTCTTCACTGACGCGAGATCCAGCAAAATACAATCTGACGGCAGTTTTGGTAATCGGTTGATAACATCTTCAGTAATGTGAATAGGCACACTGACAATCACCATACCGGCATCAGCCAGAATAGACTCAGCCTGCGGCCAATCCTCTTGTTCCAGTGTTTTTACCTGATAGCCAGATAGCGTTAGCATTCTGCTGAATAACCGCCCCATCTGGCCCTGACCACCGATAATAACCACCGGGCGCAATTGCGGGCATAACGTCTTAAAACCTTTGTCATTCTCGCTGGTATAAGACTCTCGCATTATTCGGCGCAATACGTCTTCAATCAAATCAGGCGGAACACCCAGAGCCTCGGCTTCCTGTCGGCGTGAGGCCAGCATTGCCGCCTCACGGTCCGGAACATAAATAGGCAAGCCATAACGACTTTTAACTTCGCCTACTTCTGCCACTAAATGCAGACGCTTAGCCAACAAATCCAACAGGGCTTTATCGACTTCATCAATTTGATCACGTAAAGCGGTCAGTTCAGCCACCATACTTACTTTTCCTCTGCAGTCCGTGCCGCCAGCGCTGAACGTAATTCCTGGTGCATTTCACGTAACAAGGTCTCAGTCGTATCCCAGTTAATACAGGCATCGGTCACGGAAACACCGTAGCGCATATCTGCCCGTGGTTGCTCAGAGGACTGATTCCCTTCGTGAATGTTACTTTCCAGCATCACGCCAGTAATAGAACGATTGCCAGCCTTGATCTGCTCAACAACAGATTCAGCGACTGCAGTCTGACGACGGAAGTCTTTATTCGAATTACCATGACTGCAATCTATCATTAAGGATGGAACGAGTCCCGCATCCTGCATCTGTTTTTCGCACTGGGCAACATCTTGTGCGCTGTAATTAGGGGTTTTGCCACCACGTAAAATCACATGGCCGTGTGGGTTACCTTGAGTTTGCAGCAAGCAAACCTGACCAGACTGGTTAATCCCCATGAAACGGTGTGGCATAGCTGCCGCGCGCATTGCATTGATTGCAGTACCCAGGCTGCCATCAGTACCATTCTTGAACCCAACTGGCATGGACAAGCCTGAGGCCATTTCACGGTGAGTCTGCGATTCAGTGGTACGCGCGCCGATAGCTGACCAACTGAATAAGTCACCCAAGTATTGCGGGCTGTTCGGGTCCAGAGCTTCGGTTGCCAATGGCAAGCCCATCTCCACTAAATCCAGCAGCAATTGACGTGCAATTTGTAATCCTTTTTCTACATCGAAAGAACCATCCATCGCAGGGTCATTGATCAGCCCTTTCCAACCAACAGTGGTTCTTGGTTTTTCGAAGTAGACACGCATAACGATATACAGGCTATCACTCAATTGTGCAGAGAGAGTTTTCAAACGACGCGCATAATCCAGAGCAGCATCCACATCGTGGATCGAACATGGCCCACAGACGACCAACAAACGTGGGTCTCGTCCCTGAACAATATCGGCAATAGTTTTGCGTGCAGCTTCAATTGCATACTGACCATTGCTGCTCAAAGGAAACTGGGTTTTCAGTTCTTCAGGTGTCATCAATACTTGTTCAGCACTGATATGGACATTATTGAGCGCGTCTTTTTGCATGATCATATTCTTTACCTATCTCTCTGTTTAGCCGATGTCGTTTAGCGTGTTTGTCGTTTGAAGACTCTACAATACCATGGCGTGTAAAGTTTTCAATCCATATGTGTAAATAAATAATTACCACTAGATTTACAGGCATATTTCAGTCTGACTTTTGCGGTAAGTCGCAGTTTCTGCAGATGCTCCTAACCTCCCTCTGAGGCCATGATAAAATGCCGGAAATTTGTGGAGGCTGTATGTTAAGAGTCATCATCGTCGACGATGAACAACCCGCGCGTGAAGATTTACGCGAAAGACTAAGTGAAGAACATGATATTGAGATCGTCGCCGAATGCAGCAACGCGTTAGAAGCTATCCCCGCAATCCAGCGTCTACAGCCCGATGTGATATTTCTCGACATCCAAATGCCCAGAATTAATGGTCTGGAATTGGCCTCAATGCTGAACCCGGAAAGTATGCCGCACATCGTGTTTGTCACCGCTTACGATGAATATGCTATCCGTGCTTTTGAAGAACATGCCTTTGACTATCTGTTAAAACCCCTCGACCATCAACGGTTGGCAAAAACACTAATTCGCTTAAGAAGAGGCCTTGGTGTAAATAATAATGTACACAAAATAACAGAGCCGATGCTGAGACATATCCCTTGCTCTGGCCACAACCGGATTTTTTTACTGAAAATTGAGGAAGTAGAATATCTCAGTTCTGAGCTGAGTGGCGTGCATGTGGTTGGGACAGTACAATCTGGTTATACCCAGCTCTCACTGAAAACGTTAGAAGAAAAAACACCTTTTGTCCGCTGCCACCGGCAATACATGGTCAATACTGAGCAGCTAGGGGAGATTCAGCTTATGGATAATGGTGCCGCGGAAGTGATTACTCGTAGCGGCAAACATATCCCTGTGAGTCGCCGCTACTTAAAATCCCTAAAGGAGAAATTAGGGATTAACTGAATGAAGCAACAATTTATATCGACCGGGATATTGGCTTAACGCATTTCTCGGTTGAGCAATACTTTTTATATTAAATTATTAGGCAATTATTTCATTAATTGAAAACAAGATTCATACATTAATTTCACATTCAAAAACCTTATATTCTATTTATCCCTTCCAATTCCACTTTAATTAATTAGAAAACTCCGAGCTGATATAAAAATAGAGACAGATCCCAGATTTAATTAATTACATAACTGAACAATATAGCCTTGGTATTAGCAAGGTTTTAATCAATGCCGTCTGCGCTCCGATAGAGAAAACCGAGAGAGCCATACTCATTGCTTAAAACCAGCCAATACGGAATCGAATTTCATTCATGTTGGAAGCAAGGTAATATTATGATAACACTGCAATTTATAATTATAATTCTATGCTTATTACTGGGTACCCGGTATGGCGGCATGGGGCTGGGGTTAATAAGTGGCATTGGCTTATTTATTCTGACGTTTATCTTTGGCCTTGAACCGGGTAAACCGCCAGTTGACGTTATGCTGACTATATTAGCCGTTATTGGTTGTGCGTCGGTATTACAAACTGCCGGCGGCTTAAATGTCATGATGCAATTTGCCGAGCGATTATTACGTCGACATCCACAACATATTACACTACTGGCACCATTCACCACTTGGTCATTAACCTTTTTATGTGGTACTGGGCATGTTGTTTATACCATGTTCCCTATTATTTCTGATATTGCTATTAAAAAAGGAATTCGCCCGGAACGCCCAATGGCCGTTGCATCAGTGGCATCGCAAATGGCAATTACCGCTTCGCCAGTATCAGTCGCCGTGGTGTCATTGGTATCAATTATCGGTGCAAACCATGGCATCGGTCAGGCTTATAGCATTCTGGAGATTCTGGCTATCTCAGTGCCAGCATCCTTAGTTGGCGTGCTGATGGCAGCATTGTGGAGCCTACGCCGTGGTAAAGATTTGGATAAAGATCCTGATTTTCAGGAAAGAATCAAAGATCCAGAGCAACGCAACTTTATCTATGGTTCAACAGATACATTATTAAATAAAGTTTTCCCTAAACAGGCTTATTGGTCCACCTGGATATTCTTTACCGCTATCGCACTGGTTGTATTGCTGGGTGCTTTTGCTGACCTACGCCCTGCTTTTGAAGTTAAAGGCAAGCTGCAGTCATTATCGATGAATCTGGTTATTCAGATGATGATGCTGATTGCCGGTGCAGTGATTCTGATTGGCTGTAAAGTGAAGCCCAGTGATATCTCTAACGGCGCAGTATTCAAAGCTGGCATGGTCGCCATCTTCTCGGTATTCGGTGTGGCATGGATGAGTGATACCTTCTTCCAGGCTCATATGGGTGAGTTGAAGCTGGTACTGGAAGATGTTGTGAAAAGCCAGCCGTGGACCTATGCCATTGTCCTATTTCTGGTTTCCAAGCTGGTTAATAGCCAGGCGGCGGCACTGGCGGCGATTGCCCCGATGGGATTACAACTGGGTGTTGAGCCCAAAATGCTGATTGCCTTCTTCCCAGCCGCTTATGGTTACTTTGTCCTGCCGACTTATCCAAGTGATCTTGCCTGTATTGGCTTTGACCGCTCCGGCACCACTAAGATCGGTAAGTTTATTATTAACCATAGCTTTATCATCCCAGGGCTTATTGGGGTTATCTGCTCATGTATCACTGGCTACCTGCTAGTGACCACTTTTATGTAATAACCAATTAGAACTAAAATAAGGGCCGGATAACTTCTGGCCCTTTAATTATATTCCTACCTTAGCCCAATAAATCTTCACTCATAAGACCAATAAAAAACGCCAATGCGCGATAAAGCTAACCCCTGTTTATGACACTTTAAGAATGAACTCATCAAAAAATCCCGTTTATTATAATTAATTATTCAATCCGAAATATCTTCTGAGTAAGTTGGAGAGCAACTGCTACAATGCGGGCCGCATCACAAACATCATCTTTTTCACCATGGACCTATTATGTTTTCTTTGCGTCATACCAGGGCGTTGCCGTTTTATATCAGCACACTCGCTTTATCCCTAATCAGCACTTCAGTTCTTGCTGACGCGACTGTTTTTACCGCCTTAGACGATCCAGCTACAGCCAAGAAGAGCTTTGATGGTACCGTTGAAGCCGGTTATACCGCACAGTCAGGCAATACGACTAACTCAACACTGACCGCTAACTCGACGTTAACCTGGTTTCAGCCCAACACCGCCTATAGCTTGTGGGGAGCCGCGCGCAATACCAGCTCTAACAATCAGCGTTCTTCCGAACGTTATCAATTGGGCGGCCGTACCCGTTATAATCTAACTGACAGTAACTATCTGTTTGGGCAAGCCAGTTGGCTGAACGATCGCTATAACGGTTTTGACTCTCGCTCGGTGCTAACCACCGGTTATGGTCGCCAGATCATGACTACGCCATTGCATAATCTACGGGTGGAATTTGGTCCGGGTGTTCGTCATGATGAATTCTATGAGGGTGGCCGCGCGACAAAAGCATTGGCCTATGCCGGTGGTAACTATACTTATCAGTTAACTGATAACACGGTCTTCAGTGAAGGTGTTTCTGCATTAGCCAACGAAGAAACTACCCTGAACTCAGAAACTGCATTGAATGTAGCAATCAATAAGAGCTTCGCATTACGTTTAGCTTATGTTGTTACCTACAACACCAAACCACCTGCTAGCGCACCCAAAAATACCGATACCACGACCTCAGTCACTCTGGTTTACGGCCTGTAATTATTCGTCTTTTTAGCGTGGTGTCGTGCCACGCTACTTTCTGTCAGTTACTTGTCCACGCATCCCTAAACCATTCGGAAGTAAATTATTTACACCGGAAAATACCCATAAAAAAGGGGCTAGCACATGGCTAACCCCTTCATAACTATTAACTTTTGGATGAAGCCTGAGCTGTACCTTAGTTAACGCGGTTAAGACGCTCTTTGATACGAGCAGACTTACCAGTACGCTCACGCAGATAATACAATTTCGCTTGACGAACGGCACCACGACGTTTCACAGTAATGCTGTCGATTACTGGGGAGTGAGTTTGGAATACACGCTCAACACCTTCGCCGTTGGAAATTTTACGAACGGTGAACGCAGAATGCAGACCGCGGTTACGAATAGCGATAACCACGCCCTCGAATGCCTGCAGACGCTTTTTAGAACCTTCAACAACCCATACCTTAACTTCCACGGAATCACCCGGACGGAATGCAGGTACATCTTGCTTCATCTGCTCTTGTTCGATTTGCTTGATAATATTGCTCATAATAAGTCTCTTACCCTAGGTAAACTGATATATCAGGAAATTGGCACACGGCACAATGTTCCTTTCATAGTTCTGTTGCTCGGGGCTTGTGTTCCCGTTGGAACTCAGCCAGCAACACCATTTGCTCGTCAGTCAGAGCTAGGCTTTCTAGAAGTTCAGGTCTTCTAAGCCAGGTACGGCCCAGCGACTGCTTTAAGCGCCAGCGACGAATCTCGGCATGGTTACCCGACAGTAATACTGGCGGAACCTCCATCCCTTCTAACACCTCAGGCCGAGTGTAGTGTGGGCAATCCAGCAACCCATCAACAAAGGAATCTTCCTCTGCTGAAGCCTGATGACCCAGCACGCCCGGGATAAAGCGGGATACTGAATCTATCAGAGCCATTGCCGGTAGCTCGCCACCGCTGAGAACGTAATCACCAATTGACCATTCTTCATCAATTTCAGTTTTGATTACGCGCTCATCAACTCCTTCGTACCGACCACACACCAGAATCATCTTCTGATTAGTAGCCAGTTCGCAAACACCCTGTTGGTCCAGTTTGCGCCCTTGAGGTGACAGATAAATCACCTTTGCTCCCTCGCCTGCCGCTGCTTTTGCTGCATGAATGGCTTCCCTTAGCGGTTGCACCATCATCAGCATTCCCGGGCCACCACCATATGGGCGGTCATCCACGGTACGATGCCGATCGTAGGTAAAGTCACGAGGACTCCAACACTGCACGCTCAGCAGGCCATTTTTTACTGCCCGGCCAGTTACCCCGTAATCGGTTATCGCGCGGAACATCTCGGGAAACAGGCTAATAACACCGATCCACATTGTTTTGTTCCACTCACTTTTGCCGTTTAATTCGGAGGTCAAAAACCAGGATCCCAATCTACTTCAACACGTTGAGCAGTGAGATCGACATTCTTGATAACCTGCCCATGAAGAAACGGGACCAACCGCTCCTTCATACCGAATGCATCTTTCAGGTTTGCCTTCACTACCATCACATCGTTAGAACCGGTTTCCATCATATCGATGATTTTACCTAGTTCGTAACCGGTGGTGGTTACTACCTGACAGCCCATAAGGTCTTTCCAGTAGTAATCATCATCACCCAGTGCGGGTAGTTGCTTTGAATCGACGACAATTTCGCAATTAGTCAATAAATTCGCGGCATCCCGATCATCAACACCTTTAACTTTAATGATCAGATCCTGACTGTGGCGCTTCCAGTCTTCCAACTCGACATGCTGCCACTTACCGGCCTGCTGGATAAACCACGGCTGGTAATCAAAAATGCTTTCGGCGTTCTCGGTGGATGAAAATACTCTGAGCCAACCGCGAATGCCGTAAGTTGAACCCATTTTACCGAGAACAATCGGCTGATCGGGAACCACTGGATTGAGTTGTTTGCTCATAATAACCACCACCGCGACAGATTAAGCTGCTTTCTTAGCGTCTTTGATCAGCGCAGATACGCGATCAGAAACTGTTGCACCCAGACCAACCCAATGTTCGATACGGTCCAGATCCAAACGCAGAGCTTCAGCCTGACCAGATGCGATCGGGTTAAAGAAGCCTACACGTTCGATGAAACGGCCGTCACGAGCATTACGGCTGTCGGTCACTACTACTTGATAGAACGGACGCTTTTTAGCGCCGCCACGAGCCAAACGAATTGTTACCATAACATCCTCTTTAGTTAATAAAACAACTGGACCCCATCGGGGAACGGGGTCCAGTTGCAATATAAAAAGCCCGAAAATTTTACTCATTTTGGCGCAAAAAGCAATCTAAAGCGTAGATTCCTATGCGCTAGTTTTGTAATGAGTCAAATTCTCTTCGTTTACCGCCGTTTTCAGCGGGAAATCTTTACTCATTTCACGCCGGTTAACTTCACAGCGTGAGATGACATTTAGCGACCTGGGAAACCCGGCGGCATCATACCTTTCATGCCACGCATCATTTTGGCCAAGCCACCATTTTTCATTTTCTTCATCATGCGCTGCATGTCATCAAATTGCTTAAGCAAGCGGTTGACATCCTGCACCTGCACACCTGAGCCGAGTGCGATACGGCGCTTACGTGAGCCTTTGATGATTTCGGGTTTTGCGCGCTCTTTCAGCGTCATCGAGTTGATGATGGCCTCCATACGCACTGTTACCTTGTCATCCATCTGGGATTTCACGTTGTCAGGTAACTGACCTGCACCCGGCATTTTGCTTAACATGCTCGCCATGCCGCCCATATTGCGCATTTGCTTCAGTTGATCCAGGAAGTCATTGAGATCGAAGCCATCGCCTTTTTTCAGCTTAGTTGCCAGTTTTTCCGCTTGTGCGCGGTCAACTTTGCTTTCGATATCTTCAATCAGCGACAGTACATCGCCCATACCCAAAATGCGTGAAGCCACGCGATCTGGGTGGAACGGCTCAAGCGCTTCTGACTTTTCGCCTACACCGAGGAATTTAATCGGCTTGCCAGTAATATGGCGGATAGACAAGGCGGCACCACCACGGGCATCGCCATCAACTTTGGTCAGTACCACACCGGTAAGTGGCAATGCTTCGTTGAATGCTTTCGCCGTATTGGCGGCATCCTGACCGGTCATGGCATCGACAACAAACAGTGTTTCAACCGGCTTAATCGCGGCATGAACCTGTTTGATTTCGTCCATCATCGCTTCGTCAACGTGCAAACGACCCGCGGTATCGACAATCAGAACATCATAAAACTTAAGCTTCGCCTGTTGCAGAGCACGATTGACGATATCAATCGGTTTTTCCTGCACATCAGACGGGAAGAAATCAATGCCAACACCTTGAGCCAGTGTTTCCAACTGCTTGATCGCCGCAGGGCGATACACGTCGGCAGACACCACCAGCACTTTTTTCTTATGTTTTTCTTTAAGGAACTTACCCAGCTTAGCCACACTGGTGGTTTTACCCGCCCCTTGCAGACCAGCCATCAATACTACTGCTGGCGGTTGTGCTGCCAGATTCAGTTCGTTATTGACCTCGCCCATGGCGGCAATAAGTTCATTTTTAACTATTTTGACGAATTCCTGACCTGGCGTAAGGCTTTTGTTCACCTCATGCCCGACAGCTCGCTCTTTTACCCGGTTGATAAAATCACGCACCACCGGCAGAGCTACGTCAGCTTCTAGCAACGCCATGCGTACTTCACGCAGCGTTTCTTTAATATTTTCTTCTGTCAGCCGGCCACGGCCGCTGATATTGCGCAGTGTGCGCGACAATCGATCAGTTAAGTTCTCAAACATTGTCTCATACTCAACGTGGAAACAGGCCGCTCTGGCGACACAATGGGGGGATTATAACACGAAGCTTAAACGATCTCTGCCCTCACGTCGGAGAACGGTTGGAGAGGAACGCGCTCAACGCTATACTGGCTATCTAATTCACTTAGCCGATGCCCATATAACGCTATGCCCGTGTTCTCCATTTTGGCTTTGATCGCTTATTTGCTCAGCCTGGGCTTGATTGTCCCAAGTCTGGTGCAGAAAAATAGTGCTTACCGGCGGTTAGCGCTGGTTTCTGCTGTCGTGGCGCTAGTGTGCCATGCTATTGCTCTGAAGCATCAAATTTTTGATGTTGGCGGAGGTCAAAACCTCACTTTATTGAATATCGGCTCCATTGTCGGGCTGATGATCTGCACTATTATGACGATTGTCGCCTCACAAGGGCGTGGCTGGTTCTTACTGCCAATTGTCTACAGTTTTGCCATGATCAATTTGGCACTGGCCAGTCTGCTGCCGGGGGAGTTTATTACTCATCTGGAAGCCAGTCCTGCCATATTCGTCCACATTGGGCTGGCCCTCTTTGCTTATGCAACGCTCATCATCGCGGCACTGTATGCCCTACAACTGGCTTGGCTCGATTATCAGCTAAAAAATAAGAAAGTTACATTTAACGCTGATATGCCTCCGTTGATGAGCATCGAGCGTAAAATGTTCCATATTACGCAGATTGGCGTGGTATTACTGACGTTAACGCTCTGTACCGGCTTACTTTACATGGACAACCTATTTAGCAAAGAAAACGTCCATAAAGCGGTATTATCGATCATGGCTTGGTTCGTCTACATTGTTTTACTATGGGGCCATTATCATGAGGGTTGGCGTGGGCGCAGAGTCATTTGGTTCAGTTTCGCCGGCGCATTTTTACTGACATTGGCTTATTTTGGCAGCCGTCTGGTTCAGGAAATCATGGTCCCTTAATCGTGATTAAAATCGTCCACATCTGGCCTGCATTGTAATTAAGGAACACTGAGTTGGATCACGTATCAACTAGCACGCTGATCATTATTCTTGTCATTATGGTCATAGTTTCGGCTTATTTTTCTGCTTCCGAAACCGGCATGATGACCCTGAATCGCTATCGCCTACGTCATTTATCCAAGCAGGGAAATCGCGCTGCACGTCGAGTCGAGAAACTGTTACGCCGCCCTGACCGCCTGATAAGTCTGGTGTTAATCGGCAACAATCTGGTCAATATTCTGGCTTCTGCGCTCGCAACAATTGTCGGTATCCGCTTATATGGGAATGCTGGAGTTGCTATCGCCACCGGGGTTCTGACGTTTGTGGTGCTTATTTTTGCCGAAGTGATGCCGAAAACTATTGCGGCTCTTTATCCTGAGCGCGTTGCCTTTCCCAGCAGTGTATTACTTGCACCATTGCAAAAGATCATGCTGCCGCTGGTCTGGTTGCTCAATACCATCACTCGAGGATTAATGCGTTTGTGTGGTATTCGCGGGAATGTGCACAGCAGCGATGCCGTCAGTAAAGATGAATTGCGCAGCATTGTGAATGAATCCCACTCACAAATTTCCCGCCGCAATCAAGATATGTTGATATCCGTGCTAGACCTGGAAAAGGTTACCGTCGGCGATATTATGGTGCCACGCAATGAAGTGGTTGGTATTGATATCAATGATGATTGGAAATCAATCATGCGCCAGCTCACTCACTCACCTCATGGCCGCATCGTGTTATATCGCCAATCACTGGACGATGCTATTGGCATGCTGCGAGTGCGGGAAGCCTATCGACTGATGACCGAGAAAAAAGAGTTTAATAAAGAAAATCTGTTACGTGCTGCTGATGAAATTTACTTCATTCCAGAGGGCACGCCACTGAATGTGCAGTTGGTGAAATTCCAACGCAACAAAGAAAAAGTCGGCATGATTGTCGATGAATATGGTGATATTCAAGGATTGGTAACGGTCGAAGATATTCTGGAAGAGATCGTAGGTGACTTCACCACGTCAATGTCCCCAACACTGGCCGAAGAGGTCAATCCACAGAGTGATGGTTCAGTCCTGATTGATGGCAGTGCCAGTGTGCGTGAACTGAATAAAGCATTTAACTGGTCGCTACCTGTCGATGCTCGCACTATCAATGGCATGTTATTGGAGGAGCTTGAGGATATTCCGCAGATAGATGCTCAAGTTCGCATTGGGAATTATTTGATTGATGTGCTGGATGTACAAGACAATATGATTAAGCGGGTGCGGGTAACACCTATCCTGCATGATAGCCATTCTGGCTAACCCCTCAATTCCAGTGCTTTGTAGCAAATAAAAAAGACGCCTTATCAGCGTCTTTTTACATTTATCTACTCAGAAAACACGGCAACTGAATGCTAGATATGCAGCTCTTTAAGCTTTTCTTTCGGTAATGCCAGTTCATCATTGTGGTTGATGCCCACATCACTATCAAGAATATTTCTCGCAATGGTCTGTGCCTCTTCCAGCGAATGCATGTGATAAGTACCGCACTGAAACTCATTCAGCTCAGGAATTTTTCGCTGATCGGTAACTTTCAATACATCTTCCATTGCTGCTTTCCAGGCTTTAGCAACCCGTTGCTCATCAGGTGTACCGATCAAGCTCATGTAAAAGCCAGTACGGCAGCCCATTGGCGAAATATCGATGATCTCAACACCATCACCATTAAGATGATCACGCATGAACCCAGCGAATAAGTGTTCCAGGGTATGAATACCCCTCTCCGGTAGAATGTCTTCATTCGGTTTACAGAAACGCAAATCAAATACGGTAATTGCGTCACCATGAGAGGTTTTCATGGTTTTAGCTACGCGAACGGCTGGCGCATTCATTCTTGTATGGTCAACGGCAAAGCTATCCAATAATGGCATTTAGTCACCTCCTCATAAAAAAATAATTTTTATTCGATCTTTTTTCGCAACCCATGAAACTTTTTTATTTCCTGCGCGTCTTAATATGTGAAAGACGCGCATTTGTTATCATCATCCCTGTTAACAGAGATGTTAATTTGGCCACAGCAATGTGGCCTTTTCTTTTTATTGGCCGCCGTGAAGCGCCAAATACTCTTCAAAGCTTAGCTTATCTTTGAGTTCCAGCTCACGTTGACGTACCCATGACGCTGCACCTTCTGCAGATAATTGCTCTTCTGTCAGTAATTCCAGTGGTTCACTTTGCAGCATTTCTCGGTAGCGTTCCGCTAGCTCAAGCCCCACACCACCAATACCACCTTCTTTCATCGCTTGCAAAATGCGCGCAGAGAACGTCAAACTCGGGTCATCAAAGGACGCGACAAGCTCGTCACAGACCTGTTGATACTCCGTGCTATCTTTACCATCCAGCACTTCTGCAACGCGGCGTAAGTCGGCAAACAGGTCTTTACCGACCTTTTCCAACGGCTCACGAGTATCGTTGCAACCCATACCGATAGTCTGGCCCGGTTTACGCCCTTCCAAAATGACCCGATTCCAGTTCTTACGGGTGCACAGTAATTCATCACTGCTCATTTCAGGCGCATCAGCCAATACACACCAGATTAAGAATAGATCAAGGAAACGAGCTTGTACTGCATCAACCCCAATTGGAGAGAATGGATTGATATCCAGCGAGCGCACTTCGATATACTCAATGCCGCCACGTAACAAAGCATCAGACGGCGACTCGCCAGCACGGGTAACCCGTTTAGGGCGAATTGGTGCATACAGTTCATTTTCAATCTGCAACACATTGGTATTCAATTGCAGATGACGGTCACCATCTTTTAGCCCCAATGCGGCATATTCTTCTGATGGCGTTTGAATTGCGCGTTTCAGAGCAACAACATAGGTGTGCAGGTCATTAAACGTAATGCCCAAATTGCTTTGTGATTTATTGGTATAACCCAAGTCACTCAGGCGCAATGAGGTGGCATATGGCAAATAACACATTCCTTTGTCATTGCGCTCAAACGGCAATGCCGTCTCACGCCCTTGCAGGAATGATGAGCAAATGGCCGGTGAAGCACCAAATAGATAAGGAATTACCCAGCCGAAGCGGTAGTAATTGCGGATCAGGCGAAAATATCCTGCGGAAATCTCTTCCTTACCGCTTTTCTCATCGGTAACACCTGCCCATGCCTGCCAAAACTCCAACGGCAAAGAGAAGTTATAGTGCACACCGGAAATAGTTTGCATCAGCGCACCGTAGCGGTTTTTTAATCCCTCACGGTAGAGTGTTTTGAATCGGCCAATATTTGAAGATCCATATTTAGCCAGTTCGATATCCTGCTCAGCGCCGATAAAACAAGGCATGCTAAGCGGCCACATACGCTCATCACCCAGTTTACGTGCGGTATAGCGGTGAATATCACGTAAAAAAGTCAGCAGATGATCGATATCGCCATCTACTGGTGTAATGAATTCCAGCAATGCCTCGGCAAAATCGGTGGTAATCCATTGATGTGTCAGTGCTGCACCCAGTGATTCTGGGTGGCCCGTCGAGGCGAGTTGGCCATCGGCAGTGACTCTCAATGTTTCCCGCTCGATACCGCGACGGATCCCTTTCAGGGCTTTTGGATGCGCTTCCAACCAAGTTAGCGCGTGTGATACATCCGGGATCAAATCGACCTCCCGCTCTTGAAAACCATAACTCATCAGCATACTGAAACTGCATAGATGTGACTACGTAAGTTTGTCACACTCTTTACTGCCACCAGGCAATTCCTTGCAACGTAATTACCGTTAACACGATATAACGCAATGCTTTTCCCAAACATAAGAAAAAAGCCACAAGACCCCAAGGCATACGCAGCCAGCCTGCCAACACACACATCAAATCGCCTACCACCGGTAACCAGCTCAATAACAGAGCTGCCGGACCAAAACGCTGAAGCCAGCCAAGAGCTGTGCTCAACCCACGCTGTGGTTTTAGTTCCGGTAATAAACGGCCTATAACAACATTTGTTAGCCCCCCCAGAGTATTTCCGATGGTGGCAGACAACACCAGCATCATTGCCGGCGCACTACCTGCCGTTAATAGGGTGACTAACAGAATTTCAGAATTTCCGGGTAAGAGTGTCGCGCTGAGGAAACTACTCCCAAATAGTGAAGCAATAGCTAGCGTACTACTCACAGTAAGCGCACATCAACTATTGCCATATTTGCCCTTTTCGCAGCCTCAACACCAAAATCAGCATCTTCAAAGACCACGCATTTATCGGGATTAACACCGAGTAATTGTGCACAACGTAAGAATGTCTCAGGCTCTGGCTTATGTTTGGTGACATCATCGGCACCAACAATAGCATCAAAGTAGCCGAGTAAACCAAGGTGACCTAAAAGCATCTCTGCCATGGCGTGCTCGCTTCCTGTTCCTACAGCCATAGGTTTACGACCATGATAGGTTTTAACCACGTCTATGAGCGGCAGGGGCTTCACATTGTCCAACAGCATCGTTTTCACCAATGCAGTTTTCTCAGCAGCCAATAAATGCGGATCGAGGTCTGATTGGTGATTTTCAATGATTACGCGGGCAATTTGCCACGTTGGCGAACCATTCAGAGCCACCATAGCTTGCTCTTCAAACTGCATACCATAAGGGGTTAGCACCTGACGCCATGCCTGACGGTGAGTCGACTCCGTGTCTAGGATGGTGCCATCCATATCAAAGATCAGGCCTTCATAGCGATCGTACATCGTGACTCCACGACCAGGGAGAAAATGAAAAGCTACTTTATCGCAAACTAATCAAATTGTCGCTAACTGCATAACCAATTGAATTAAATCAATAAATAATCATTATCAATAGGTTATTACGCTATTTTGCATAGTAAAAATCAATAAGTTGGGAAGTTAATAACAGATGGCGGGGCTAAAAGGCTTAATTTGACTAGTGTCTAGGTGCCATGAGGCCAGAAAGCAGAAAACCCCGCCGTAGCGAGGTTTCTTAATATGGTGCACCCAGGAAGATTCGAACTTCCGACCGCTCGGTTCGTAGCCGAGTACTCTATCCAGCTGAGCTATGGGTGCAGTTTTGTATGTCTAATTTTTTCGGGGGCGTTTCAGCGAGTGAAACTTAACAACAAGATTTATGACCTAGAAGATGGTGCACCCAGGAAGATTCGAACTTCCGACCGCTCGGTTCGTAGCCGAGTACTCTATCCAGCTGAGCTATGGGTGCAATTAATTCTTTGACACTACCTGATGTTCATTTAACTATTTCACCATACTGCAAAATATGGTGCACCCAGGAAGATTCGAACTTCCGACCGCTCGGTTCGTAGCCGAGTACTCTATCCAGCTGAGCTATGGGTGCATAGTAAATGGCGGTGAGGGAGGGATTCGAACCCTCGATACAGCTTTTGACCGTATACTCCCTTAGCAGGGGAGCGCCTTCAGCCTCTCGGCCACCTCACCATACGCTTCTTGCGAATTGTGCCTAACTTGCTTTTGAAGAAGCTCATCGGCACTGCGTGGCGCACATATTACTTTCCCGCACTTATAAGTCAAACAATTTTTCCTAACTCACGTTCATTTGCACAATTCACGCACAACATGACCAGTTTGACGCCAAAAAGAGTGTTTTATCAACAGGCAAGATAGTGATTATTACGGTGTAATCGAAGAGAGGGAAAAAAGAAATTATCCTGACCGCTTAGTTAAATGGGCCGCAAACAGAAAATTATGACAGGAATAAGAACGTAAAAAATAGATAAGTAGCAGAATTGAGGGAGAATAGACAGCAGTAGCGCCTCGTGTAACACGAGACGCTTCTTCAAAATCAGTAAGTCGTCGGTTGAGACTTTTCTGCTTGGATACGCTGGTAGATTTCTTCACGGTGAACAGAAACCTCTTTCGGAGCATTTACACCAATTCGAACTTGGTTGCCTTTAACCCCTAATACAGTAACCGTAACCTCATCGCCAATCATGAGTGTTTCACCAACTCGACGAGTCAGAATAAGCATTCTTTGCTCCTTGAAAAATTAAAAGAGTCGGGTCTCTCAGTTTCCCCGCCATTATCCATCATACACCGTGAAAACGTAAGCTATCACATTCACATAAAATGTAAGTAGCTTGGTCAAGTCTCTAACTAATACAAGTTTAGCTGAAGCAAACAACTTTGCGTTTAACTTTGTTTTCGAACTATGACAGGAAAATTGAAAAACGCCATACCCAGCAGAGAGATATGGCGTATTGATTTAATAGGTCATTGTTTACTTATAAACGGGATTCTACCCATGCCTCAACACTTGCCAATGCTGATGGCAGTGCCTGCACATCAGAACCGCCCGCCTGGGCCATATCAGGGCGCCCACCGCCTTTACCGCCAACCTGTTGAGCAATATCAGCGATCAACTCGCCTGCTTTTACTTTGCTTGTGAGGTCTTTGGTCACCCCAACAATCAAACTGACCTTATCATCGGCTGTTGTTGCCAGCACAATAATAGCGGACCCCAGCTGATTTTTAAGATCATCAACCATAGTACGCAGCATTTTTGGTTCAACATTATCCAACTGACTAACTAAAAGTTTCACCCCTTTCACCAATTTTGCATTGGACGACAATGAGGCACTTTCCTGAGCAGCTTGCTGATCTTTCAATTGCTGGAGTTCACGCTCAAGCATTTTACTACGATCCAGTACTGCACGTACTTTATCAGCCAGATTATTAGTATCGCCTTTCACCAGATGAGCGACATCTGCCAACAAGTCGCTTTGCTGATGCAGCAGCGCAATAGCCCCTTCACCGGTTACCGCTTCAATACGGCGAATACCAGCTGCAGTACCTGACTCTGACAAGATGCGGAACAGACCAATATCACCCGTACGATTGGCGTGAATACCGCCACACAGTTCGGTTGAAAAATCACCCATGGTCAAGACGCGCACCTGATCGTCATATTTCTCACCAAACAGAGCCATCGCGCCTTTTTCTTTTGCCGCTTCTAACTCCATAACTTCAGTCTGGACTGGCATATTACGGCGAATCTGCTCGTTGACGATATCTTCGACCAAACGAATCTGCTCTGGCTTCATTGCTTCAAAATGAGAGAAATCAAAACGCAGGTATTTATCATTGACTAGCGAGCCTTTCTGAGCGACATGTTCGCCCAGAGTTTTACGCAATGCCGCATGCAGTAAATGAGTTGCAGAGTGGTTCAGGCGAATACGGTTACGTCGTGCGACATCAACCTGTGCATCAATGCTGTGGTTAACGCGCAACGTTCCGTGAGTTAATTGCCCTAAATGCCCGATTGCCTGGCCATATTTTTGGGTGTCCGCCACAGCAAAAGTTGCCGTCGCATTTTTTAACTCACCCTTATCGCCAACTTGACCACCAGACTCACCATAGAATGGTGTTTGGTTCAGGACAACAACCGCTTCTTCACCTTCATGAATTTCATCTACAGCTTCGCCATTGCGGAACAATGCGGTAACTGTTGCTTGCTGATGAACATGGTCATAACCAGAGAACTGGCTCGCACTATCAACTCGGATCAGGTTGTTATAATCTGCGCCAAAGCCACTGGATTCACGAGCACGGCGGCGCTGAGCTTCCATTGCTTGCTCAAAACCAGCTTCATCCACTTTCAGATTGCGCTCACGGCAAACATCTGCGGTTAAATCGATAGGGAAACCATAGGTGTCATATAAGCGGAAAGCGGTCTCACCATCAAGGGTATCACCCGTCAATTTGCCCAGTTCTTCATCCAACAGCGCTAAACCACGTTCTAATGTGCGTGCAAACTGCTCTTCTTCAGTTTTCAGAACCTGCTCTACCATCGCCTGCTGTTGCTTCAATTCATCAGCAGCAGAGCCCATAACTGCAATGAGTGGGGCAACTAACTTATAGAAGAAAGTCTCTTTGGCACCCAGCATATTACCGTGACGAATAGCACGACGAATGATACGGCGTAGAACATAGCCACGGTTTTCATTCGACGGAATTACGCCATCAGAAATAAGGAAAGCACAGGCGCGGATATGGTCAGCAATAACACGCAGCGACTTACTGGAAAGGTCAGTCGCACCCGTGACATCGGCTACTGCACTAATCAAATTGCGGAACAGGTCAATCTCGTAGTTCGAGTTAACATGCTGTAATACTGCAGCAATACGCTCAAGCCCCATGCCCGTATCAACTGACGGCTTAGGTAATGGCAGCATAGTGCCATCAGACTGGCGGTTAAACTGCATGAAGACGATATTCCAGATCTCAATATAGCGATCACCGTCTTCTTCTGCGGAGCCAGGAGGCCCACCCCAGATATGGTCGCCATGGTCAAAGAAAATCTCTGTACATGGGCCACAAGGACCGGTATCACCCATTTGCCAGAAGTTATCTGATGCAAAGGCGGCACCTTTATTATCACCAATACGGATGATACGCTCACGCGGTACCCCAACTTCGTTGGCCCAAATTTCGTAGGCCTCGTCATCAGTTTCGTAAACAGTTACCCAAAGTTTTTCTTTCGGTAGATTAAACCACTGTTCGCCGGTTAATAACTCCCAAGCGAAATTGATGGCGTCATGTTTGAAGTAATCACCGAAGCTGAAGTTACCCAACATTTCGAAGAAAGTATGATGACGCGCGGTATAACCTACATTTTCAAGGTCATTATGCTTACCACCTGCTCGCACACAGCGCTGAGAGGTCGTCGCACGGGAATAAGCCCGTTTATCCAAACCTAAGAAAACATCCTTAAACTGGTTCATCCCGGCATTGGTAAACAACAGCGTAGGGTCATTATTAGGGACCAAAGAGCTGCTTGATACAACCTGATGTCCCTTGCTATGGAAGAAATCGAGAAACGCTTGACGAATCTCAGCGGTGCTCTTGCTCATAATTGTCCCGGAAACAAGCTAAAAGAATAGCCCGTGAGCAAATCGGGTGCCTATAACTGACAACACAATGGGTAAGCTCACGAACAAAAAGTGGGACTAAGATAAATTTTCTTCGAAGGGAAGTAAAATCCCGCGTGCATTCATTCGTCAAAATCACTGAAAATAGACTGAATTTCTTCCTGGAAAAAGCCACGATAGAGAAGATATCGCTGAACCTTGGCCTTTTCTTTCCATTCAACAGGTAAAATTTCACTAAATTTACGCTGCGCGACCTCTTTTGCGAGCAAACTCCAGTCAATTTCACTAATTTCAAAAGCGGCTTGAATGAGTTCTTTATCGACACCTTTTTGCATCAATTCAGAGCGAATGCGTTGTGCACCATATCCTTTGCGACTGCGGCTATTAATGTAGCTGGTAGCAAAGCGGGAATCATCCAGCCAATTATGTTGATAGCAGTAGGCAATAACCTGTTCGATAACTTTTGGATCGATATCCTCGGCGGGCTCCTCACTGCCACTAACTGCACGCTTTCCCCAATGACCTTTTGCCGAAAATGGCTGTACTGCAAGTTTGCGACGCAGTTCAGATTCACTATGATCGCGTTGAGAGAGGAGTCTCATGGCCCGGCTCAGTAAGTCATTCATAATTACCCTTCTTACTTGAAGTTACAGCGGTGTTAGCTACACTCTTTCACCCGAATCACTGACCAATGTCAGCTCATCGGGATTCATTCGTTTGCTGCCTTGCTGTAACTCCAATTACTTTGGGTAATACCCTTATTACTCAAAGTTGCAGCGGGGTTAGCTACACTCTTTCACCCGAATCATTGACCAATGTCAGCCCATCGGGATTCATTCGTTTGCTGCCTTGCTGTAACTCCAATTACTTTGGGTAATACCCTTATTACTCAAAGTTGCAGCGGGGTTAACGGCACTTTCTGTCAGTTACTAAAACGGCCCACTAAGTGAGCCGTTTATTAATGGTTTACCGTGCAAACTCGATCAAAACTTTACGAATTAAAACTCTTCGCTGGTTTCATCAGTTTCATCGGCAAATGCTGCAGTGGTAACAGCTTGTTCGCCATTTCCGCCATTGAGCAGCATTTCACGCAATTTTTTATCTAACTCAGCAGCTACTGCTGGGTTTTCTTTTAAGTAGTTACTGGCATTCGCTTTACCCTGACCAATTTTGTCACCGTTATAGCTATACCATGCACCTGCTTTTTCAATCAGCTTGTGCTTAACACCCAAATCAACAAGCTCTCCGTTGATATTGATACCTTCACCATACAGGATCTGGAATTCAGCTTGCTTGAATGGCGCTGCAATTTTGTTTTTTACAACTTTAACGCGCGTCTCGCTACCTACAACCACATCACCTTCTTTTACTGCACCAATACGACGAATATCTAAACGTACAGAGGCATAAAATTTAAGTGCGTTACCGCCAGTGGTTGTTTCAGGGTTACCAAACATAACGCCAATTTTCATACGAATCTGGTTAATGAAGATTAACAAGGTATTCGCATTCTTCAGGTTACCGGCCAACTTACGCATAGCCTGGCTCATCATACGTGCCGCAAGGCCCATATGGGAGTCACCGATTTCGCCTTCAATTTCAGCTTTTGGTGTCAGTGCTGCCACGGAGTCAACAATGATGACATCTACTGCGCCAGAGCGAGTTAGTGCATCACAGATTTCCAGTGCTTGTTCACCGGTATCTGGCTGGGAACACAGCAGGTTATCAATATCTACACCTAATTTTTTGGCATAAATTGGATCAAGAGCATGTTCGGCATCAATGAACGCACAAGTTTTACCTGCACGCTGTGCAGCGGCGATAACTTGTAAAGTCAGCGTTGTTTTACCTGATGATTCAGGGCCATAAATCTCAACAATACGCCCCATTGGCAGGCCACCCGCCCCCAATGCGATATCAAGAGAAAGAGAACCTGTAGAGATGGTTTCAACATCCATTGAGCGGTCTTCGCCAAGGCGCATGATAGAGCCTTTACCGAATTGTTTTTCAATTTGGCCCAGTGCTGCTGCTAACGCCTTTTGTTTATTCTCATCAATAGCCATTTTTACTCCCTCTCTGGTATGCCGGGTTACCCCTGTCATCACCACTGAATGTTGTTTTGTGCAGGAAATTACCGCTAATTATACTGTACAATCATACAGTATCAAGCCTATTTTTACAGAAAATCATCTAATAGTGTTTGTAGTGCAAAAACAGTTGCTTGCAACCGCACAGCATCACGGTCGCCATGAAAAAGCTGTTTACGGGCCACAATCTGTCCTTCACCTGTTGCAAAAGCAAACCATACCGTACCTACCGGTTTCTCTGCGCTACCGCCGTCTGGCCCAGCAATACCACTGATTGATATCGCAAAATCCGCATTGGCTTTCCGCAATGCGCCATGTGCCATTTCTTGCACTACGGCTTCACTCACTGCGCCATAACTTTCCAACGTGCTTTCTTGCACACCCAGTAAATCATGTTTTGCGGCATTGCTGTAAGTTACAAAGCCGCGATCAAAATAAGCTGAGCTGCCTGCAATATCAGTCAGTGCCTTGGCAACCCAGCCACCAGTGCAAGATTCAGCACAAGTCACCCAAGCTCCGCGTTCCTTTAGCTTATTGCCGACTGCAATACTGAGTTGGCGTAATTGTTTCTCGTGCATTGTTCCCCCGACTCAACTGAGATTTTCTGTCGCCGATAGTAGCACTTCTTTCGGCTGTAGCGGCAACCGTGCTCAGTTATGCGAAACGCTTCGCAGGGTGCAATGAAAAAAAGCACTTTTCTGTACAAAGCTTTACCTCAGGAACTCAGCTGTTAGTATCAAAATAAAGAGGATGCGGCTGGCGACATCTGCAATTCCGGCAATTTATCCGGAATGATGAACTAAGGACGTGACAGTGAAAAAAATTCTTAACGCCTTCTTCCCCCTTTATAGCGCCACCGTGTTGATGCTATTAGGCTCAGGTTTATTGACGACCTATATCTCGCTACGTCTCACGGCTATCCATGTCTCTGGTGCATTAATCGGGGCAATTATCGCCGCAAACTATATTGGTTTGGTGATCGGAGGCAAGGTCGGCCACTTCCTGATTGCACGGGTAGGCCATATCCGGGCTTATGTGGCCTGTGCCGGCATTATTACCGCCGCAGTGTTAAGTCATGGCCTTACTGAATATATCCCTGCGTGGGTGGTTCTGCGCTTGATTATTGGCCTCTGCATGATGTGCCAGTTCATGGTGTTAGAAAGTTGGCTTAATGATCAGGCGGAGTCTAATCAGCGCGGCACGGTGTTTGGTTTCTATATGGCAGCGACCTATGCCGGCATGGCATTGGGCCAAGTGGTATTAATGCTTCAGCCCGAATTGGGTTTAAGCACATTGATGATTATCGCTCTGTTTTTTGCCCTTTGTTTGGTGCCTGTCGCACTGACCACTCGCAGTAATGCCCAACAGATGTCCCCTGCCCCCATGGAGCTGAAATTCTTTATCAGCTCGATTCCCAAAATACTGGCATCGACATTGGTTATCGGCATGATTGTCGGCTCGTTTTATGGCCTTGCACCGGTCTATGCCAGTCTGCAGTCGCTTTCTACCCAAGAAACCGGCCTATTCATGGCACTATCAATTTTTGCCGGTTTGGTTGCTCAACTGCCGCTCAGTTGGTTGTCAGACCGCTATAACCGTACGTTATTAATACGAATTAATGCTTTATTACTGGCACTAACTGCACTGCCCCTAGCCTTAGTGCCCCATATTTCGTTCCATTTTTTACTGGGTTTAGGTTTTGTCGTCAGTATGTTGCAGTTCACGCTTTATCCCTTGGTCGTGGCACTGGCCAATGACCTGATTGCGCCAGAGCGGCGAGTCTCACTCGCGGCGTGTTTATTGATGTCATTTGGGGTGGGGGCCAGTATCGGGCCACTGGCTGTCGGTGCGCTAATTGCGCCTCTCGGCGGTAACATTCTGTACGCGTTCTTCTCACTCTGTGGTTTAAGCCTGATAGCATTCAGCCGAACCGTGAAACAGGATCAAGATGAATTTGTTAACGATGCCCCTGTGCCACATATGGCGATACCCGACAGCTTGGTCAGTTCCCCACTCTCTCCGGCGTTAAATCCAAGTTTTGATGAGCAATTAATCCACGACATTATGCCGCCGCCAGATCAACCGGAAGGAGAAAATGAACCCGAGGAAAATGCCTCAGAAAGCCATCCTAAAGAGCAGTAGCGCTGAGTGTCAATTCGGTACTGCTTGTTATTTATTCGGCTTTGAATAAAAATACCAGCATCAAGTAATTAGCGGGATGGAACCATGTCGAGACAAGATGAGCAACGGTTGCTGGTGAAAATCGCCACGCTGTATTACACCGAAGGGATGAAGCAATCTGAGATTGCTGACAGCCTGCATTTATCTCAGTCTTTTGTATCCCGTGCGATAACCCGCTGCGTCAAAGAAGGCGTGGTTAAAATCAGTGTCATCCAGCCCGCTAACATGTTTATTGGCATCGAATCACGCATTCAAAAACACTATGGTATCGACCAGGCCATAGTGGTAGATATTGCCGATGACGCCAACCCGACACAGATAAAACAAGCTATTGGCTCCGCGGCAGCGCACTACATGCAAACCAGTATTCGGCCAAATGATATGGTGGGTATCTCTTCGTGGAGCAGTACCATCCGGGCGATGGTTGATAACCTTCACCCCCTTAATATCAAAACCAGCGGTGTTATCCAATTATTGGGCGGAGTTGGCCCCAACGGTAATGTGCAGGCCACATTGTTAACTCAATCATTGGCAGATATCTTAAATTGCCCGGCTTATTTACTGCCAGCACAAAGTATTGAGCGCTCAACAGAAGATCGTGCCCGCTTAATCTCCAGCGGCGAAGTCGCGGAAGTAGTGAATAAATTTTCTGAAGTGGATCTGGCACTCGTCGGTATTGGCGATCTGGAGCCTTCACAATTGTTGAAAAACTCCGGTAACTATTACCACGAAGAGATGCTGAAATTGCTGGCAGAGCGCGGTGCGGTGGGGGATTTATGTCTACATTACTTTGATGCCGCGGGTAACGCGGTACTCAGTGACGAAGAAGATCCGGTGATTGGTATGTCATTACCGCAATTGCGGGCCTGCCCACGGGTCGTGGCACTGGCGGGCGGGATAGGTAAAAGTGCCGCCATCCGCGGCGCGCTGAACGGCAACTATATTGATGTATTGATTACCGACAGATTAACCGCCGAGACATTGCTGTAGCTATATAACTATATGGCTAGTCATATAATTATGCGATTAAACGCACCCTCCGTGGTGCGGATTTATTGTCTATCTAAACGCGAACGGTCTTACTTTGCATGCCAGTAGCAATCAACACCCAGATATTTACTGAATGCTTCTTGCAGCACTTGAGCTGTTGCTGAATGGTTCATCGCCACATGGTGCTCGAAACCATTATTGCAGATATGGGTCAGTAAACTTTCCAACTGTGGCACTTCAACCACCGCACGGCACCCCACGGTGTCTAATTCGTCACTCACAGAGCGCCCCTCGCCAACATAAGCCCGTACCTGGCCGGTAAAATCATCGGAAGATAGCCGGAAATAGGTCAAAGGCCCGGACTTCATCCGACCATGAACGGCACCGCATGTATTCTCACAGCCCACGGTTGTGCCGATAATATCAGCGGTACCCATGGTTGAACTTTCCAGACTTTCACTGGCAAAGTTACCGCAATGGAATAGTACGCATTTATCACGCTCAGCGCCAAAGTTATTGTTCCAGTCAGCAATAGAGGCGGGAGCCAGAGAGCAACTCGCCAGCGCATACATCGACAATGCCCCCATGACATCCACTTCGCAGGCACTTGGCATCAATTGCCCTGACATCACACTCATGATGGAACAGACGTTAATGCCCAGATTCTGTTGCAATGAGGTCCAGCACTGCATGGCCGTAGTATCAATATCATTGGCAATAATCCATTCACTGATAACCACAAACAATTTTGCCATTTTGTGCAATTTATCTTGTGGGATAGCGCTGGTATCGCCATTGGCTTTTAACAGTGCCAGTTTTTCACCGACCCGGATGTCGTTATCACTGAGATTGGCAACCCGGAAAAACACCTCGGATAAATCGAGGGTTTCAACCGTGATCCCCAAATTCTCCAATAGCTTCTCACTGTAACGTACAGTATTGAAGTTAGTCGGACGGGCACCGATAGCGCCAACCCGCACCCGTTTCATGGCATGAACCACGCGGCATAGCTGCACAAACTGTTCGACATCACGGCTAAAGATTTCACTGTTTAAGCTACAAACATGCTGCTTCGTCAATGTGAATGGAATGCCGTATTGGCGCAGGTTATTGCACAGTGATATTTTGCCGCAGAAGCTGTCACGACGTGTCGCCAGCCCCATTTTATCCAATGCATCTTCTTCTGCTTGTACCAACACCGGCACTTTAAGGCCAGAGAGACGGATGGCATCAGAGACACTTTTCTCGTCACCAAAATTGGGCAGAATGACCACCACGCCGTGGATCTCTTCGCTGTGCTTACGGAATAACTCGGCACACACTTTAGCATCGCGCCAGTTTTCTACCCCACCCAATGGGGTCTGCTCCTCATTGAGCATAATAGTGTTAATTCCCAGGCGATCGAACAGTGCCTGTGCATCACGGCGCGCGTCTGCCACGAGATAGCTTGGGAAGAACCCCCGGTTGCCGATAATCACCGCAAAAGTTAACTTACGAGGTATTGCTGACATATGCATACTCCTAGTGTGGGTTATTTCGGCTGGAAACGCGCGCGCGCGATGGCCGATTGCCAGAGGCAATAGTTATCTTGCATCTCCGCGCTTTGAGCGCGCGGTTCGATGTATTCCACTTCACGGGGGAGGGCCGCCAGTTGCTGGCTATCCTGCCACCAGCCAAGGGTTTTCCCGCCTAAATAAGCCGCCCCCAGTGCTGACACTTCTGCGGTGTGGTTGCGTATCAAGGTGCGCTGAAGTAAATCGGCCTGAAACTGCATCAGCCAGCGGTTGCTGGTAGCGCCGCCATCAACACGTAACTGTTCGAGGCGGTGATGACCGGCTTGTTCCATGGCAAAAAAGACATCCGCGATTTGGTAGGCGACAGACTCCAACCCGGCGCGGGCCAATACTGCCGGGGTGGTGGCATCGGTCAGACCACAAAACAGACCGCGCGCCTGACTGTCCCAATAAGGTGCGCCCAGTCCTGATAATGCCGGGACAAAATAGACCCCTTGATTACCCGATTGGCTTTGTGCCATTTCGGTCAGAAGCGCTAAGTCAGTGATCCCCAACATGCGCGAAACCCACGCTACCCCAGAGCCGGTATGGGTGATATTGCCTTCGAGGGCATAACGCAACTCGCCATCATGCCAGGCAATGGTGGTGCTCAGCCCATTGCTCTGCGCGCTGGGTTGTTTCACGGTGGTCATCAGAGAGGAGCCGGTACCATAAGTGGCTTTGATTTCACCGGCGCGGTCACCGCCCTGCCCATAGAGCGCGGCATGTGAATCACCAATTTGTGCCACTATCGGCACACCTTGGCTCAGACCGATAATGCCAGTATTTCCGGTATGTCCGTGGATAGCCGCTGAGGGTAAAACCGCGGGTAAACAGAGGCTGGGGATGCCAAATAACGCCAACAGGTCAGGGTCCCACTGGCCTGAATGGATATTAAATAGTTGAGTACGGGCGGCATTGGAAAAGTCGGTAGAGAAACTTTGCCCGCCACTGAGTTGCCAGGTCAGCCAACAATCGATGGTGCCAACACAGAGCTCGCCGTGGGCTGCACGCTCCACACCTTGTGGGATGTCCGCCAGCATGCCATGGACCTTGGCTGCCGGGAACAAAGGGTCAATCTGTAACCCAGTGCGCTCCGCGACCATTGCCGCTTCGGGTAACTGGCTCAGTGCCTGACAGAAAACCTCTGAGCGCCGACACTGCCAGCTCACCACTGGGGTGAGTGGCTTCCCGGTTTCGCGCTCCCAAATAAGCACTGATTCGCGCTGGTTACTGATTGCGACACCCGCAATTCTGGCGCCAGCCAGTTGGCTCAGGCAGCCTTCAATGGCCAACGAAACCGCTTGCCAGATAGCCAGTGGGTCCTGCTCTGCCCAGCCGGGACGCGGGTGCTCTAGCAATAAGGGAACCGCAGCTTTGGCCCGAATCTGCCCAGCCGTGTCGACCGCTATGGCCTTAGCATTAGTGGTGCCTTCATCAATCGCTAAAATAATCGGCATCGCTTGTCGGCTCGGCGATTCTGTCTTTCTACTCAGCGGCATAGTTACTCCCCCCGGCAAAACCGCAAAGCGCGAGCCACAATGCCTGCTGCATCAAAACCATGATAGGCACGCATATCCGCCCTATCGGCAGCAATGGCATAACTTCCGTCTGGAATTCCCAATCTAACCAAGGGAATGCCGCTCCCCGCTTCGGCCAACACCTCAGCCACCAGACTGCCCACTCCACCATTAATATTGTGCTCTTCGATGGTAATCACCCGCTGGCTGTTTTGGAGGATAGCTAACAGTTGCTGAGTATCACACGGGCGAATAGAAGAAACATTGACCACCGCAGCAGAAACATTGTTGTCTGCCAGCATGGCTGCCGCACTAACAGCCTCATGCACTGTAGAACCCATAGCTACCAGAGTAATATCCTGACCTTGTTGCAAAACATCAATTTGGCCGGGGGTGAACTGGTAGTGTTCATCATGCAGTGGCGGCAATGATTTGCCGTCCAGACGGATATAGACCGGCCCAACATGCTGGAGGGCATAATCGATTATCTGGCGGCACTCTTGTGGGTCAGATGGCGCATAAATTTCAATATTGCCAAAACCACGTAAGATAGCGATATCATCAATACAGTGATGAGTGCTCGCCAGCGGCCCATAGCTGGCACCTGAGTTAAGGCCAAACAGTTTTACATTGCTGTTGTTATAGCAAACATCAATTTTAAGCTGCTCATTGGAGCGGGAAATCAGGAATGGCGCAGCATTGCAGGTCACCGCCACTTTGCCCCCCATGGATAACCCCACAGCGGTGCCCACCATGGCTTGCTCGGCAATACCGACGTTAACCACCCGGTCAGGGAAACGCGCCATAAAAGGCCCGATTTTCGCTGTCGAGGTTGAGTCAGCCACCACAGGCACCAGATCCACGCCGCTGTCGACGGCTTTAATAAACTGCTCGACCATCACTGCGGCCAAATGTTCTGCATTACTCATCGCTCAATTCCTCCAGTGCCAGATCAATTTCAGCGCCTTTCGGCACCCGGTGATGCCACTCCACGCGCCCTTGAATAAAGGAGATTCCGGCACCTTTTTCGGTGTTGGCAATCACCACATGGGGCTTACCTTTCGGTTGTAAAGCTTCGAGAGTTTCCACCACCGATTGCATGTTATTACCCTGACATTCCGTAACTTGCAGACCGAATGCCTGCCATTTATCTGCCAGCGGATCGGTATTCATAATCGATTTGGTGGTGCCTGCCAGCTGGAGTTTATTTTTGTCGTTAATGATGATGAGGTTATCTAGCTGATAGTGAGCGGCCACTAACGCGGCTTCCCAATTACTACCTTCAGCCAACTCACCATCACCGGTTAAAACAAATACCCGCCGCTGGCTATTCGCGCGTTTTGCCGCCAATGCGATCCCCACCGCGACAGGTAAGCCGTGACCCAAAGCGCCAGTATTTAATTCAATTCCTGGCGTTTTATGTTTGACCGGATGGCCCGGCAGATGTGAGTTGGCGTGCTGGTAAGTTGCCAACCATTCTTCAGGGAAATAACCCGCCTCCGCCAGACAGCAGTAATAGCCACCCACGGCATGGCCCTTCGATTGCACATAGATATCGCGCTCAGGATCGGTAAGCCGATCGGGAGCACAATTAAGGATGCGGAAATAGAGTGCAGTCAGAATCTCTACTTGCGAAAGATCAGCACCGGTGTGCCCCCCAGCAGGGCTGTTCGCATTGAGCAGGACGATCCGGCGACGGATAGCCCGTGCCTTTTTCACCAGCTCATCGACTGACAGTGAATACGGATTCATGACATTACCTCTCTTTAATTTTCATCCGTCAGTGAATTTTTACTCACTTTGGAATATTTATTCCTGATGGCGCTAAAAAATAGCTTTCATCAAGCCTGTCCGGAAGTTGTCCTCCGGCATGACATCTTTCGTGTTCTGTGGTCAGGAGGCGATGACTGCTCCTGTCGCCGTTATCGGCGTTTTATGCTTGCTCGCTCTTGCCGACTTGCGCCACCACGCCAGACTTTTGTGAGACGATGGCGGCCTTGTGCTGCATCCGGTTTTGCATCTGGTCGATAATGACGGCCACAATAATCACGATCCCTTTGATAACCATTTGCCAAAATTCGCTGACCCCCATCATGACCAACCCATCAGCCAGAATGCCGATAACAAATGCACCTATCAGTGTTCCCAGAATGGTACCGCGGCCTCCGGCCAGCGAAGTCCCGCCGAGTACCACGGCGGCAATGGCATTCATCTCAAAGCCACTGCCATTTGCCGGATGGCTCGCCACCAATTGAGCAGAAACAATGATCCCGGCAATCGCCGCACAGAAGCCGGATATGGTGTACACCCACACTTTGACCTGCCGCACTTTAACGCCAGAAAGTTCGGCAGCGCGTTCGTTATCACCGATGGCATAGACATGGCGACCAAAAGGCAGGCGGCGTGCAACATAGGCAATGACTAACGCCAGAATGAACATGATCCAGATAGCAATCGGCAAGCCTAGCAGCGTGCCTGAGCCCAACAGATCAAAGCCGGTATTCCCCAGTTGCGGATTCCCTTGTAAGCCAGGGAAAGTCTCACCACCGGAAATCAGCATTGCCGCGCCGCGCACCACATACATGGTGCCGAGGGTGCAGATGAAAGGCGCGACGTTATAGCGGGTAATTATCCAGCCATTGACCGCACCAATCAGCGCCCCGATAACCAATACCACCGGCACCACCACCCAAACACTTGGGAAGATGGCAATACCAAACATCGGTAAAACAATACCTTGGGTAATCATCCAGCCAGCAATCATGCCGCACAGCCCCAAGGTGGCCCCGATAGACAGGTCAATACCAGCGGTGATAATGACAAAAGTGATGCCTAAGGCGAGGAAAGCATTAATCGCGATATGCTTCACCATAATGATCAGGCTACCGGTCGCCAGAAACCCCGGAACCATCACCGAGAAGAAGCCAAGAATCAGGAACAGGGCAATAAAAGTGCGCATCTTTAGCAGAAGCAGCAGCATGTTTTCCCGTGACCACGACGCTCCACCGGGCTGGTGACTCGCCAACGCAGTGCCAGTTGTTGCTTTCATCATTCAAACCCTTGTGCGCTTGCCGTAACCAATGCCGATTCACTGGCCAACTGACGAGAAACATTCGCCGTCAGTTTGCCGTTCGACATCACCAGAATGCGGTCTGATACCGCCATGATTTCTTTCAGATCTGAGGTGGAAAATAGAATGCCAATTCCCTGTTCAGAGAGTTTCACCATCATTTCAAACACATCAGCTTTTGCGCCGACGTCAATACCCCGAGTCGGCTCATCCAGCAGTAAAATGTTCGGGCTAGTCAGCAATGAGCGGCCAATTACCACTTTTTGCTGATTGCCACCACTGAGTGCCTGAATTTCCACTTCCGGCGAAGAGACTTTGATCGACAAGTCGCCAATAACTGATGCCACCACCTGTGACTCACTCTCCTGCCAGATGGCGAAGCGATGTTTCAGCCGACGCCATAAGCTGGCAATGGTCAGATTGTTAGCCACCGAGGAAGCAGGGAAAATGCCGGTTTTTTTACGGTCTTCCGGCACCAGACTCATGCCAAGACGGATGCGCTCCGCCGTCGAGGTTTTGGCATTAATCGCCGTACCATTAAGCCGAATCGTGCCGAGATAGTTTTGCTGAGTGCCCAGCAGACATTCAAACAACTCGGTGCGCCCCGCCCCCATCAAGCCATAAATACCGACGATTTCACCCGCTCGAACTGCCAGAGAAACCTGATTCACTACGGTATTACCGGATTCGTTGATTAAAGTGACGTTATCCACTTCCATCATTGGTGCACCGCAAGTCCGGTCGGGGTGGAGGAAGCTAGAGACCGGATCACTGCCCAACATTTCCCGCACAATCCACGGCACATCAATGTCTTTGACCGCGGCTTCTGCTTGAAAACGCCCATCACGCAGGATGGTGATGTAGTCACCAATCGCCATCAACTCTTCCAGCCGATGGGAAATGTAGACGATGGAGACTCCTTGCCGAGTCAGCTCACGAATCACCCGAAACAGAATATCGACTTCTGTTTTGCTCAGTGCTGAAGTCGGCTCATCGAGAATCAGAATGTCCGCCTGTTCTGCCAATGCCTTGGCAATTTCAATCAACTGCTGCTGACCGACTTTGAGATTTGAGACCATCTCTTTCGGTGAAATGGCCTGATCAAGGCGCGCCATCAGTTGCTCTGCAATCAACTCCTGCGCAGCCTGATTAATAGGTTTCAAACCTTGCTGGATCTCGCGTCCCAGAAAAATATTTTCCGCGACATTGAGATTTTCTGACAGGTTTAGCTCCTGATGCACCATGCCGATACCGAGCGCCGCTGCCTCGCGAGTATTGGTAATAGTTACCGGCTGCTGATTCAGATAGATTTGCCCAGAGGTTTGCTGCTGCACACCGGCCAAAATCTTCATTAGTGTTGATTTTCCAGCACCATTTTCACCAATAATCACATTCACTTTGCCGCGATAAACATTGTAACTGACGGCATCTAACGCCAACGTGCCAGGAAAACGCATGGAAATGTCCTCAGCGCGCATGACGATGTCAGGTCTGTGGTCCATTAGTGGCTCTCCTTATTCAAACTGAGTGGCACCGCATTACTCAGGCTGGTCGGCGTTAATGTCACGGCGGCCAAGACCTCGACTTGTTGCCCGACCCAACTGGCATCAGGTTTTGCTACATCCTGTAGCGCACGTTTACTTAATGCCTTAGAGAGCTGGGCGTACTGCACTTGGTTCTTAAAATCCTCGAAGCGGATAAAGGTTGAGGCGTCACGGATAGCATTGCCTTTGACGATCGGCCCCAATTGCAGCACTTGCTCATCACCATCGACTGCGACTCTCATCACCCCTTCCCGCCCTTCTGTTTCTACCGCCACCACTTTGCCACTAAAACGCACAAAACGACTTTGGCTATTCTTTCCTGGTACTGGCTGACTTTGCTGCTGTTTAACCTGTTGCCAACTGACGGCATTACTGTTGGCGAATGGCATCACTTTGCTCACCCAAATGGTGGCGGCGACTTTGTCCGGTGGTTGGTTGTAGTCACTGACTACCGCATTGGGATCAACCGGCAGGATCGGCTTGCCGTTTTCATCCAAATCCACCACGGTGCAAGCCACCAGCACGGCGCTGATCACCAACAATCCGCCTGCTTTCGATAGGGCACTGAACCACATACTGCCTCCTGTCAGGAGGGGCAGTGACGCCCCTCATTGCCTTTAAACGCGCGTCTAGTGAATCTTATTCAAGGATTTACTCTTTCAGCGCAAAGACATTCAGGTTCTTGGCATTGTTTTCATCAATCAATACACAATCCATCAGCTGTTTTTCTTCCTGACCGGTAGCACCGGTTTTCAGGTATTTATCAGCTTGAACCACTGCCATCTGAGCTTGGGCCCAACCCGGCTGGAGAACGGTGGCTTTGATATTGCCTTTATTGATGATGGAGTCGCGAACATAGTCACTGCCGTCAAATCCAACCACAATCACATCATTACGCCCGGCGGCTTTTAATGCCGCTTCAGCGCCGAGTGCCATGGTGTCGTTACCGGAAATCACCCCAGTGATATCTGGGTTAGCCTGCAAAATGGACTCCATCCGGTTGAAAGCTTCAGTCTGGCTCCAGTTTGCAGTCTGTTGGGCGACCATTTTCATGTCGCTATGTTCGTCAATGACGTCGTGGTAACCCTGTGAACGAACATGGGCGTTGGTATCAGACTCGCGGCCCAGCAATTCAACATATTTGCCTTTGCCTCCCATCAGTACGACGAATTTCTCTGCGCCCAGTTGTGCGCCCTGATAGTTGTTAGAGACGATTTGCGAGACTGCAATACCGGTTTCATTGATTTCACGGTCAATCAGGAAAGTGGGGATCCCCGCCGCTTTGGCTTTTTTCAATGGCCCGATAGTGGCATCAGAACCGGCATTATCCAGAATGATCGCCTTGGCTTTACGGGCGATGGCGGTCTCCAGCAGTTGGTTCTGTTTGTTCACATCATCATCATGAGAAGCAACCAGTACGGTGTATCCCAGTTCCGTCGCTTTGGCCTTAGCGCCTTCAGCCTCAGCTTTAAAGAATGGGTTATCGTGGGACGGGGTGATAATGGCGATCAGGCCGTTACTGGCAGCGCCAGCAACACCCGCCATGGAGATCAATGCTGCGGTAAGACAGGATTTCAGTAGGGTATTTTTCATTATTTTTCTCCGCATTGAATATATATTCACTATTAAATTTATATTCAATCTAATAATACAAACGCCCTTGGCCTTGTCCAATATGAGAGCAAGGAAAGTAGAAGCCGGTCACAAATTAGTCGATGAGGAAGACCATAAAACCGAGCATAACAATCACTATCTTGAAGATAGCCACTGTAAAAACGAATTGATCTCCCCAATGAAATGTATAAAATTTTATACATACATCAAGGAGTGATGAATGATTGGAAAAATAATTGATTGGCTCGTTACAAAGAAGTTATTCATGAGCGGAGAAGAAAAAATGACAGATAAAATTGATACGGCATCACGTCACATGACTACCGCTGAAGATAATATTTTTACTGACTTGGGCTTTTCTGATGCTAAGGCCACTCAACTATTGGCCGAATCAAATGCAGATATTGAACAAGCTTTAGCGATGAAAAAGGCTCTGATGACATCGATCGCAAGCTGGATAAAATCAGAGGGAATACGGCAAGTGGACGCGGCCACATTATTACATGTGTCGCGCCCAAGAGTTTCCGATGTAGTTAATCAAAAAGCGGAGAAATTCACTCTTGATTCATTAATTTGCATGGCGAGCAATATTGGTAAAAAAGTGACACTTATTATTGAGTAAATAACTAAATGATGACGCTAGCGATATAACTTAACCACAGCCGGTGTCACCTGCAATTCATGCTGCCAATGGGTCAGCGTTAAGGCCGCTAATTGGGCAACCCCCTGATAAAACGGATGTCCGGCATCAGATTGCAGTAAATCTAGATAGCGGTAAGCCCAAGGTAGCAAGTGTTCCACCAGTAAATCAGGTAACTTTTCAGGCTGATTTTCGGCCAGCCAGGCCACCATCATCAGCAATAAACCGAATTGATCTTCCGGCTCTTCCGTATCCAGTGTGACTTCCACTTGCTGCTCGGCCATCCAGTTGCGCAGTTTTAGGGTTGAATCGCCAAACAGCACATTTTCTTTATCCAGATAGACTGACCCCCAAGGTGGGGCGGGTAAGGCATAAGGGCCAATAAATAGCCGCTGCCAAGCCTCTTCCCGAGTTTCCTGTGCATCCGACTGCGCCAGTAAAGCGGCAATAGGGGCCAGTTGTTCTTCACTCCCATAGGGCCATTGCGCTAGCCATGAACCACTACTTAATTGCGCCACAATATCACTGCATGCCGGACTATCTGGCTCACAATAAAACAGCGCGCCGAGCACTCGGCCAGTGAGCGCAATGTGTTGATAAGCAATATTGTTTTCAACCATTAAATATTATCCTGAATGATATTGGCTTCAGATGAAGCCAGCGACTGCGCCAACCCAGAATGGCAAGGCGCAGTAGCCGTTTAGTGAGCAATTACCCGCCGACTGCCATACCGACCGTCATATGCAGCCCATAAAATACACCGCGGCCAATCAATTCACCGGCAATAATCAATAGCATGGCAAAGATCATCCCCAGTGTCATTGGTGTGCGACCACGAATTAATGGGCAAATCCAGCATCCTAGCCCCAAGACCAGCAGCACTAACCGCCATACCATCAGCGTACCGTAATTGGGGATCAACTCTGAAGCCTGTTGTACTGAGCTATATATGGTCGGCAAACTCGCCGCCTGCATAATGACACTGGCAATACTGATAATCAGCGCCAATACACTGATCATCGGCAATTGCAGCATCATGCGCCCATTAGCCTTATCCATATTGATATCAGCCAATTGTAGCAGTAGATAGCCTAACATTGGGCCACCGATAAACACCGTCAATACAAAGCCCAGCGGCGTATAGAGATTATCCCAAGTTGGCACCGTATTAATGGAATAAACCATGCACATGGCATAAACAAATACCACGCCCAAGATCATGGCAATCACCAGCCAGATTTTGCCAAGCATGGCGGGCATTTTGTCCAATACCGCCAGTAACCAGTAAAAACCAGCCACCGCAAAAAACGCCGAACCGGCGGCGATCTCATTACTCAGTGCCGATTCCCCAACTCTATTTAATGAGTTGAACGCGCGCATGGGCGAACCCAAATGCAGTGTCGAGGCGATAAAAGCCAGCGCCATCAGCACCCACAAGACAAACATACTGCGGTGAACCCGCTGTTGCTGTCCGCGATTCAAACCACCGAAAATCAGTGCCAGCCCAAGGACAATAAAGCCCCCGACCACACACTGCCCCAATACCGTAAAGACCATTAGTGGCCATTCATGCCATCCCATGCCCATATTACACCTCCTCCGGATTTGCCAGATGACCGGTGGTATCTCTGACCGGGCGGCTGTTGGCATTAGGTTTCACGACGATATTCGGTAACGTGAAATGTGCTGCCGGCAATGGCGCGACTTCGGCTAAATCACCGTATTTCGCGCGCAGTTCATCGATAGGAGCCATATCCAGCGCCCGCAATGGACAGGATTCGACACAGATCGGTTTTTTACCTGCGGCCACGCGCTCATAGCAACCATCGCACTTAGTCATATGCCCTTTTTCGGCATCATATTGCGGCGCACCATACGGGCAAGCCATATGGCAGTAGCGACAACCGATACATATATCCTCGTTTACCACCACGAAGCCATCGTCTCGTTTATGCATTGCGCCACTCGGACACACCTTAGTACAGGCGGGATCACTACAGTGGTTGCAGGCGATAGACAGATAGTAAGCAAACACATTTTGGTGCCAAGCGCCGTTATCTTGTTGCCAATCCCCACCGGCATATTCATAAATGCGCCGGAAACTGACATCGGTTGATAAGTTTTTAAAATCCTTGCAAGCCAGCTCGCAAGTTTTGCAACCCGTGCAACGGCTGGAGTCGATGTAAAAACCATATTGCGTCATCATTTAGCTCCTTATGCCTTGGTTACTTGAACGAGGTTGGTATGGGATGGATTCCCTTTCGCCAACGGAGACGGTCGCTGAGTGGTCAATACGTTAATACTGCCCGCTCGGTCGATACGTTTTTCATCCGGGCTGTACCACGCCCCCTCACCCAGTGCGACAACCCCCGGCATCATGCGCGGAGTGACTTTAGCGTTAATCTGAACCTCACCACGGCCATTGAATATCCGCACCATATCGCCATTCTTGATATTGCGTTGCCCGGCATCTATCGGGTTAATCCACATCTCCTGACGACAAGATGCTTTCAGTACATCGACGTTACCGTAAGTTGAGTGGGTTCTGGCTTTGTAATGGAATCCGGTGAGTTGCAGCGGATATTTCTGGTTAAGAGGATCGTCGAAGCTTTCAAAACCAGCAGCATAGACCGGCAGTGGGTCAATAACATCGTCCGGTTGTAGCTCCCAAGTGGCAGCAATCTGCGCCAATTCGGCAGAGTAAATCTCGATTTTGCCCGATGGCGTGCTGAGTGGATTTGCCTCGGGATCGGCGCGAAACTCTTTATAGGCAACATGGTGGCCTTCAGGATCGCGTTTTTTAAAGATACCCTGCTGACGGAACTCCTCGAATGAAGGCAGCTCTGGAATGGCTTGTTGTGATTGCTGGTAAAGGTAGCGCAGCCAGCCTTCTTGAGTGCGGCCCTCAGTGAATTGCTGCTCAACACCCATGCGTTTTGCCAGCTCAGTGGTCATCTCATAGATGTTTTTGCATTCAAAGCGCGGTTTGATCACCTGATCGGCAAAGATGACATACGCCATGTTGCCGCTAGAAGCATCAAGGCAGAAGTCCATCTGCTCGGAAGCGGTGCAGTCTGGCAAGATAATATCGGCATATTTTGCCGACGACGTCATGTGGTTATCGATGACCACAATCATTTCGCATTTCTTATCATCTTGCAGAATTTCATGGGTGCGGTTGATTTCAGCGTGCTGATTAATCAGGCAGTTGCTGGCGTAGTTCCAGATAAACTTGATTGGCACATCCAGTTTATCTTTGCCACGCACACCATCGCGAGTCGCGGTCATTTCCGGGCCACGCTCAATGGCATCCGTCCACATAAACATGGAAATACTGGTCTTAACCGGGTTTTCCAAGGTCGGCATGCGGACGAATGGTAAATCATAGGAACCTTCACGAGCCCCTGAGTTACCGCCATTAATCCCGACGTTACCTGTCAGAATAGCCAGCATCGCAATGGCACGACTGGTATTTTCACCATTAGAATGGCGCTGCGGCCCCCAACCTTGAGCAATATAAGCCGGTTTGACCGAGCCTATTTCGCGCCCCAGTTTGATGATTTTTGCCGCTGGAATACCGGTAATGGCTTCCGCCCACTGTGGCGTTTTGGCCGTTTTATCTGCCCCTTGGCCTAAAATGTAAGCTTTATAATGACCATTTTTCGGTGCGCCTTCCGGCAAGGTTTTCTCGTCATAACCGACGCAATATTTGTCGAGGAATGGCTGATCCACCAGATTCTCGGTGATCATCACATAAGCCAGCGCCGAGGCGAGCGCGGCATCGGTTCCTGGCCGTAGCGGGATCCATTCATCTTCACGACCTGCTGCGGTATCAGTATAGCGAGGGTCAATCACTATCATCTTGGCATTGGATTTCTCCCGTGCCTGCTCCAGATAATAGGTCACGCCGCCGCCACTCATCCGGGTTTCGCCTGGGTTGTTACCGAACAGCACCACCAACTTACTGTTTTCAATGTCGGATGGGCTATTGCCATCAGCCCAGCCGCCATAGGTGTAATTCAAACCTGCGGCGATCTGTGCGGTACTGTAGTCGCCATAATGATTGAGATAACCACCACAACAATTCATCAACCGCGCCAATAAGGTTGAACCCGGTGGCCAAGAGCGAGTTATTGTGCCGCCCAAGGTACCGGTGCCATAGTTCAGATAGATGGCCTCGTTACCGTATTCCTTAATAATGTGCTGCATGCTGGCGGCGATAGTATCAAACGCTTCTTCCCACGAGATGCGCTTGAACTTACCTTCCCCACGCGCGCCAACACGCTTCATCGGATATTTTAACCGGTCTGGGTTATACACCCGGCGGCGCATTGAACGGCCTCGCAGACAAGCACGTACCTGATGCAGGCCGTCGAAATTATCATCGCCAGTGTTGTCGGTTTCGACGTATTTAATTTCGCCATCAACGACATGCATACGTAATGGGCAGCGGCTACCGCAGTTAACGGTACAAGCACTCCATATCACTTTGCCGTCGTTGGCCGGGTTTATTGCAGATTGGACAGCTCGAGCCGCACGGGAGAACGGCAGCGAAAACGCACCGGTGGCGACGGCAAGACCGCCGACCAGTGTCGTTTGGACCAGTTTTCGGCGGGTGACTTCTGCGGTTAACAGTCGGGATTCGTTGGTCTCTTTCATAAGATTCCCACTTGGTTGCATTCCAGAAAATGGAGAACATCCGTCAGGATGACATCCGATTAATTCAAAAAAATGAGTAAATAAGCGGGAGGGAGGGTACTTAATGAGGACCAGTGGCCAGTTACGGCAAATTTTATAATTAGGATAATTAATAACCCGTCCCGCTGATACTATTTTTACCTCTTTTGGGTAGTGCGGGAATTGCTCAGCATCAATAAAGCAATGAGGATTAGGATTTCCTCACCGCTTTATGGTGAATTTGTGATGAATAGCCGTTCTATTCAGCAGGCTTGATGGTATAGCGCCATAATCTCATCAATTGAGGCCTCGCGCGGGTTTCCTCCAGTGCAAACATCGGCAAAAGCTGCCGCGGCCAACGCCGGAATATCATCGGCCTGCATCCCTACGGCACCCAACGAAGATGGAATGCCAATATCGCGGTTCAAAGCAATCACCGCCTCAATAGTTTGCTCGCGTACCTGCTCTAATGGCGAAGTTTGTGCATTATCCAACCCCATCACCATGGCAATTTGGCGGAAGCGCTCACCGGTATAAGCGGCGTTATAGCGCATGATATAAGGCAGTAAAATGGCATTAGCAACGCCATGAGGCATGTTATAAAACGCCCCTAACGGATGAGCCATACCATGCACTAGCCCAAGGCCCACATTCGAGAACCCCATACCGGCAATATACTGCCCAAGCGCCATATCTTCAGTTGCAGCAGCATCGCCCTTTACCGAGGCGCGCAATGAGCGGCTGATAACTTCGATGGCTTTAAGGTGCAAAGCATCGGTGAGTTCCCAAGCCCCTTTTGTCAGATACCCCTCGATGGCATGAGTCAAAGCATCTACGCCCGTTGCCGCTTTAAGTGCAGCTGGCATGCTGTCCATCATGTCAGCATCAATAAATGCCACCGCCGGAATAGCGTGGGGATCGACACAAACAAACTTGCGCCGCCGTTCTTCATCAGTAATCACATAGTTAATGGTTACTTCTGCCGCAGTACCGGCAGTGGTCGGGATAGCCATTATTGGCACACAAGGTTTGCGGGTATCAGCAACCCCTTCCAGACTGCGGACATCGGCAAATTCAGGATTATTAATAATGATGCCAATGGCTTTACAGGTATCTTGCGGTGAACCGCCACCAAGGGCTATCAGATAATCCGCCCCACTTTGGCGAAAAGCAGCCACCCCTTGTTGCACAATACTGATGGTCGGGTTGGGTTTGACGGCATCAAAAATCGCAAAATCCAGACCCGCCTTTTCCAGGCGGCTAATTAAGCGCGTGGCCACCCCACATTCAAGCAACATTTTGTCTGTCACAACCAAGGCTTTTTGATAGCCACGCCGAGCCACTTCATCGGTCAAAGCATCCAGTGAGCCCCGGCCAAACCATGCCATTTCATTTAAAATCATTCTGTTCATGATTGATTCCTCAAGGTGTTAATCCAGCTGCTTGTGTTTTACTCTTCTACCCGCAAACCGTAGGTTTTGAATTTCTCCAAGACCACGCTGATTTCATCGACGGATAACACCGGAACCTCATCAACAATCGGCAAGATAGCCAGCAGCAATGTGGCTAACACCTCGACTTCGTGGGCTAACCACAGGGCTTTGGCCAGATTTTCTTCACACGCAATCAGGCCGTGATGCTGCAATAACGTCGCCTTACGGTGTTTCATCGCCACAGCCACATGTTCGGAAAGTGCTTTGGTGCCAAAAGTCGCGTAAGGCGCGCAAGGAATATCATTGCCCCCCGCGGCGGCAATCATGTAATGGATGGCAGGAATAGGCCGATTAAGAATCGAAACCGCCGTGCAATGAACCGAGTGGTTATGGACGACCGCATTAGCATCTGGTCGAGTCTGATAAACCGCCTGATGAAAGCGCCACTCACTGGAAGGGATTTTACCGGCTTCATGATGGCCGTCGGCATCAATATAAACAATGTGCGACTCAGTCAGTTTTTCATAGGCAATACCGGATGGCGTGATCAAAAAGCCCTCTTGATAGCGCACACTAACATTGCCAGCAGTCCCCTGATTTAGCCCTAAGCGGGTCATTTCCAGGCAAGTATTAATAATGTCGCGCGCCAATGCTTCTTTTTTCATTTTGTCCTCTCTTAGGATACAAATACCTAAATATAAAAATTCATTAAATAATGGATATAGGCTAATGAACGTTAACGATTGTGAATATGTGAGATATTTTTCTCTTATTTAATTGAAGTAAAAAATCAAGCATACAAAACTGTGATCAGCGTCATGACTATTGATCACTTTATGGTGATTTGAGTTTTATTTATTTTTATAAAATGTCCGTTTGAAAACACAATATGATTAAACGGTCAAATCACTGTCTCCAAAACAAAATATATGTCTATTTATGAAGAATTGACCGTTTGTGCCGGAAATAAAAATATCGGTCATTATGCTTGTGGGTTTGAAACACAATTCATTTCAAACGGTCATGAAATGTTTTTATTTAAAGTGATTATCATCACAAAATATCAGCATTGAGTTATCAATGTGATTCAGCTCATACTTTTTAGTGATTTTTACCTTATAAAGAACAGGACTTAACGCAATGAGGATATTTTAATTTTCACTCCGGCACTCATAGCCGCCAGATAAAATAAAAGTGTCATTCATTAAATAAAAGACTTCCGTCGAATATTACGAATTTCAAGACGAGTAGAATAAGTGCAACATCTGACGAGGGCATCATGGGAAATATTTTAATACAAACAGATAGCAGCAAAATTTCCGCCTCGGTAAGTGACGAGTCGGCAAATAAAAAAAGATATCTGATACCTTTCGCATTGCTGTGCTCACTGTTCTTCCTTTGGGCAGTAGCAAACAACTTGAATGATATTTTATTACCCCAATTTCAGCAGGCGTTTACCCTAACCAACTTTCAAGCCGGACTGATTCAATCCTCTTTCTACTTTGGCTATTTTTTAATCCCGATACCTGCGGGTATCCTGATGAAAAGATTCAGTTATAAAGCGGGGATCATTACCGGATTACTGTTCTACGCCTTTGGGGCTGCTCTGTTCTGGCCTGCCGCTGAGACAATGAATTACACCTTGTTTTTAATCGGTTTATTCATTATCGCTGCGGGTTTAGGTTGCCTGGAAACGGCGGCGAACCCTTTCGTTACTGTGCTCGGGCCTGAAAAAACCGGTCACTTCCGTATCAACCTGGCACAAACATTTAACTCCTTTGGTGCCATCATTGCCGTGGTGTTTGGGCAAAGTTTAATTCTCTCCAATGTCCCTCACCAGACACAGGAAGTATTAGATAAATTGTCAGCTGAAGACTTAAACAGCTACCATCACAGTTTGGTCAAAGCGGTACAATTACCTTATTTAATTATTGTCGCTGTGGTTATCTTTGTTGCGCTATTAATTCTTATCACTCGCTTCCCGGCAATAAAAAGTGAATCCGATGACGCACATAATGGTTCTTTCTTTGCATCATTACCGCGTTTATTAAAAATAACACATTGGCGTTGGGCAGTATTAGCACAATTCTGTTATGTCGGTGCTCAAACAGCTTGCTGGAGTTATTTAATTCGCTACGCCATTGAAGAATTACCTAATGTTACTCCAGGATACGCCGCGAATTATTTAACTGCCACTATGGTTTGTTTTTTCATTGGTCGCTTCAGTGGCACTTGGTTAATTACTCGCTTCGCACCAGAGAAAGTGTTAGCCGCTTACGCATTTATTTCAATGTTGCTATGTATTATCTCTGCCGCCTTTGGTGGGCACTTTGGGCTATTAGCACTGACGCTATGCAGTATGTTTATGTCGATACAGTATCCAACCATATTTTCTTTAGGCATTAAGAATCTCAATCAAGACACTAAATATGGCGCGTCAATTATTGTTATGACCATTGTCGGTGGCGGTATTGTCACGCCGATTATGGGGCTGGTCAGTGACGCAGCAGGGAATATACCAACAGCCGAACTTATTCCGGCATTGTGCTTCGCCATTATCTTTATTTTCGCCAAATTCAAAACATCACCCGTAAATTAATTATGCGGGTTACTGATAAATTAAATTTTGCTATAGAACATAAGGAATAATTATGAAAAAGACAATTCAATTACCTAAAATTGGTATTCGTCCAGTTATCGATGGTCGCAGAATGGGGGTGCGTGAATCACTGGAAGAACAAACCATGAAAATGGCCCGTGCCACTGCACAGTTTCTGCAAGAAGTAGTACGCCATCCTTGTGGAACGCCAGTTGAGTGCGTTATTGCCGACACCTGTATTGCAGGTATGGCCGAGTCTGCCGCTTGTGATGATAAATTCAGTGCACAGAATATTGGGCTGACTATCACCGTGACGCCTTGTTGGTGTTACGGCAGCGAAACCATTGATATGGACCCATTCCGCCCGAAAGCCATTTGGGGCTTCAATGGTACCGAACGTCCAGGAGCCGTTTATCTGGCGGCGGCACTGGCGGCACATAATCAGAAAGGGCTGCCTGCCTTCTCGATTTATGGTCATGACGTGCAAGATGCCAATGACACCAGCATCCCTGCTGATGTGCAGGAAAAACTGCTGCGTTTTACCCGTGCAGGCTTGGCCGTCGCCAGCTTAAAAGGCAAAAGCTACCTCTCGCTCGGTGGCGTATCAATGGGGATCGCAGGCTCCATTGTTGACCATAACTTCTTCGAATCTTGGTTAGGGATGAAAGTGCAGGCGGTGGACATGACCGAACTGCGCCGCCGTATTGACCAAAAAATCTATGATGAGCAAGAGCTGGAACTGGCGCTGTCATGGGCCGATAACAATTTCAAATTCGGGCCGGATAAAAACGCCGAACAGTATCGCCGCACTGCGGAAAGCAGCCGCGCGGTACTGCGTGAAAGTCTGCAAATGGCAATATGTATCCGCGACATGATGCAAGGCAACCCGGCACTGGCGGCTAAAGGTTTTGGCGAAGAAGCATTGGGCTATAACGCCATTGCCGCCGGTTTTCAAGGGCAACGCCACTGGACGGATCAATACCCGAACGGCGATACCGCCGAAGCCCTGCTGAACAGCTCATTCGACTGGAATGGGGTGCGCGAGCCAATGGTTATCGCCACCGAAAATGACAGCTTAAATGGCGTCGCTATGCTGTTTGGCCATACGCTGACCGGAACTGCGCAGATTTTTGCTGATGTTCGCACCTATTGGTCACCAGAAGCGGTGCAGCGCGTGACTGGCCATCAGCTTGAGGGGGTTGCCAAGCACGGCATTATCCACCTGATTAACTCGGGCTCCGCCGCACTGGATGGCACTTGCCGCCAAAATGATGCTCAAGGTAAACCGACCATCAAACCGCACTGGCAAGTGAGCCAGCAAGAAGCCGATGCTTGTCTGGCAGCAACCGAATGGTGCCCAGCGATCCATGAATATTTCCGGGGCGGCGGCTTCTCTTCTCGTTTCCTGACCCGCGGCGGTGTGCCATTTACCATGAGCCGAATCAACCTGATTAAGGGCGTGGGGCCAGTATTGCAAATTGCCGAAGGCTGGAGTGTTGAGTTGCCAAAATCTGTCCATGACACTCTGGATAAACGCACGGATTCAAGCTGGCCAACTACATGGTTTTCACCGCGGCTGACCGGTAAAGGCCCATTCAGTGATGTCTATTCAGTGATGGCAAACTGGGGAGCAAACCACGGTGTGCTGACTATCGGCCATGTGGGGGCAGACCTCATTACGCTGGCATCAATGCTGCGTATTCCGGTTTGTATGCACAACGTGGAGGAAGAGAGTGTCTACCGGCCAACCGCCTGGGGCGCACACGGCATGGATATCGAAGGGCAGGATTACCGTGCCTGCCAGAATTACGGCCCATTATATAAAAAATAATAATCCGTAATTTTTAAACCTATTAGATGGCATGACTCAGGTAGGAGCTCCTTCTTGCCTGAGTCAGATAACCATCCTTGCTGCCAGATGGTAGTTACAGGAGCCTTTATGAAGCGCGATGTGGTCATCGTTTTAGATTGCGGCGCAACCAATATCCGGGCGATTGCAGTCGATCCTCAAGGTGTGGTGGTCGCCAAAGCGGTGCTGCCCAACCATAGCCAGCCCGACCCGGCCAATCCACAATGGCAGTTGTGGCCGCTGGAAGATATTTTGCACAGTTTTGCCCTGTGTTGCCGCCAGCTACTGCCACAAATTCAACAAGATAAAATCCACGCGGTGACAGTGACTACCTTTGGCGTGGATGGCGCTTTAGTCGATGCCAAAGGTAAGATGCTGTACCCGATTATCAGTTGGAAGTGCCCACGTACCGTTGCGGTGATGGAAAACATCGCCAGCTATATGTCGGCCGAAAAACTACAGCAGATATCGGGCATTGGTCAGTTCAGTTTTAACACCTTATATAAGCTGATTTGGTTACAGGAAAACCGGCCAGATTTAGTTGAGCAGGCCCATGCTTGGTTATTTATTTCATCATTGATTAACCACCGCCTCACTGGGGAATTCACCACTGACCGCACCATGGCGGGCACCAGCCAGCTACTGGATGTAAAACGGGAACAATTCAGCCCTACGATTCTGCAAAAGATAGGTATTCAGGCCGATTTATTCCCGCCAATGGTTGCTGCGGGTGACATCATCGGTCAGTTATTACCGGATATCGCTGCGAGCTTGGGGCTACCGGCAGGTTTGCCGGTGATTTCTGCCGGTCACGATACCCAGTTTGCTTTATTTGGTTCTGGAGCTGATTTAGACCAACCGGTGCTGTCATCCGGCACTTGGGAAATTCTGATGGTGCGTACACCACAGGTAAATACCGCTCTGCTGCCCCAGTTTGCCGGTTCCACTTGCGAGCTGGATAGCTGCCCGCGCTTATTCAACCCCGGTTTGCAGTGGTTAGCCTCCGGCGTCTTGGAATGGGTCCGGCAACTGTATTGGCACGATGCTGCCTGTGCCGACGTTTATCGGCGGATGATTAGCGAGGCCGAGGCTATCTCGCCGGGTGCGGATGGGGTACGGATGGATTGCAACTTGCTTGGCAACACGCGCCACAATTTGTCCGGCGGCTGGCAAGGGGTTTCGCTCTCTAGTGGACGTGGGCACTTTTATCGCTCGGCGTTAGAAGGTCTGGCCTGGCAATTGAAAGATAATCTGGCGGTGCTGGAAAGGATTGGCGAATTCCACACCAAGGAGTTGTTGCTGGTTGGCGGCGGCAGTCGCAATGCCCTGTGGAATCAAATCAAAGCTGACGTGCTCAATCTGCCGGTTAAAGTCATTGATGAAGCCGAAACAACCGTGTTGGGCGCGGCACTATTTGCCTGGCACGCCACAGGCTACTACGCCAGTGCCGAAGAAGCTCGGGCACAAGTTAATTACCGCTATCAATATTATCAGCCGGGTGACCAGCAGCCACTTTATCAGGCGCTCACTCACTGCCCTCCCCCGGTAACTGAAGCCATGCCTTTGAAAGGAGAGTGTCATGCTTAAAACTATCTCGCCGTTGCTGTCGCCACAATTGCTCAAAACACTGGCAGAAATGGGGCACGGTGATGAAATTATCTTCTCAGATGCCCATTTTCCGGCCCATGCCATCGGTAAAAATGGCGGGCCGCAAGTGATTCATGCCGATGGCTTATCTGTCAGTGCATTACTGGAGGCCACCATTCCACTCTTCGAGCTGGACAGCTACGCGCCACCGCTGGTGATGATGGCAGCCGTTGACGGCGATACACTTGATGCTGCGGTTGAAAAACGTTATTTACGCGCCCTGTTTGGGGCTAAAAAAGCACCGCCGATAGAGCGCATTGACCGTTTTGCGTTTTACCAACGCGCCCAACAAGCATTTGCGATCGTCATCACAGGAGAGACTGCCAAATACGGCAATATTCTGCTAAAGAAGGGGGTGACGCCTGTTTTTTAAAGTGACTATCACGTAACCTCACCCCTTTAGCCATGTATTCAGTACTGATATTAATCGGGCATGAGATACATGGCTTTGCTGACGGAGAGGATCATGAAAGCGTCTCGTCACCAGGAAATCCTGCAACACATTAAGCAGCATGAAACGCTGACGACGGCAGATCTGGCCAGCTTACTGGCGGTCAGTCAGGAAACTATTCGCCGTGATCTCAATGAGCTGCAAGCTCAGGGGCTGATCATCCGCCAGCATGGGCGAGCCAAAAGTATTAAACGCGCCACCAAAGATAGCGGCGACCCTTTTACCAAGCGCCTAAAAAGCCACCTTTCCAGTAAAGCCAGTATTGCCGCTCATGCTTTATCATTGATTGACAGTGGGATGGTGATTGCGCTGGATGCCAGTTCCACTTGTTGGTATTTAGCCAAAAAACTGCCGGATATCGATATTACGGTATTTACCAACAGTGTGCGGATTTGTCAGGAACTGGCGAAACATCAAAATATCGAGTTGATCAGCGCTGGCGGCCTGTTGCAACGCAAATATGCATGCTACGTTAACCCGGCCCTGTTCTCACTACTGAAAACTATCGAAATTGACCTGTTTATCTTCTCATGTGAAGGTATTGATACCGACGGTATTCTGTGGGATTCCAATCCGTTTAATGCCGAATTCAAAACCATGCTGCTGAAACGCGCGACCCAGTCCATTTTGCTAATCGACAAAAGTAAAATGTGCCGAACCGGGGAAGTCAAAATCGGTACGCTGGATGACGTCGAACAAGTTATCTCAAATGTGGATACCGAGTCACCGGCAGATGGCGTAGCAACATAATCTACGCCACCAGCAGCTAGCCATTACTGCCCGTAATAGGCTTTAGTGCGACACTGTTGCAAATAGCCGTCCTTGATCGTGGCGTAATCCGCCTTCATAGATATGAAGCCTAACATCGGCTTGATGGTGGTCCGCTTTAGTCGACCGTGGTTGCATCAATTAAGTTGTTGAGGTATTTAACTTGTCGATATCACTATCTAAAATAGACGTAATAAAAAATCTGGTACTCAATTTCTTACTCAAAAATATGATTCCCGATACAAAAACGGATCAGCTCCTGGCTCGAATCAACATTTAATTTTCTCATTGCCGAATTTTTTTGCAGACTTATCGTTTTTGCGCTGCGATTGAGTTTTTCGGCGATATGCGAAATAGACTCACCTTCAACAAAATAGCGCAGCACTTCAAACTCCCTCGGTGAAAGGCTATTGATTCGCTCACGAAGAAAGATTTCACGTTCATCACGACGGCCTTCGCTTTGAAAAGAGGGTGGGTAATATCTATTATTGGCACGCAATGACCGAAGTGCAGTCGCCATTTCATCTAGAGGATCTTGCTTAAATACCACGCCCGAAACTCCTTGATCATAGAGTGCAGATACAATCATCGGGTTGGAAATCATCGTCAGTACCAATAGTTTGATATCGGGAAACATCCGCAGAAGATAGCCCACGAATTTCAGACCATCTTTATGCACTTCATCTTTAGGCATATTATAATCTGTAATAATCACATCAGGCGGATCGCCAGTGACATGGCGTATCAGATCGGCAGATTTATCAAAAGTGTCAACGACATTAATCCCTGGGATTTGATCCAGAAAATATTTCATCCCGGCGAGAACCACCTTGTGGTCATCAAGAAGAACTACACGCAGCTTTTTCATCATTTTTTCTCATGAAGTTGATTCGATTTGCACAAGTAACTGGTTTATCTCAGCCGCCATCGCGACCACATCAACCAGGCATCCCTCATTCAGACGACTCGCTTGGATCTGTTGCTCTAGTATTTCCATTTCCGCTGCAAGCTCCCGAAATTGAGCCAATACCAGCGCACCGCGCATACGATGCAGCGTCATAATAAGAGAATCTGCATCTTTTTGAGTTATTCCATCCGCCAAATGCTGTAAATCCTCCCTCATGCTCGCTAGGAAAATATTGCGATGTTTTTCCAAGACGTTTGGTTCAGGCAGAATGAAAGCTTTTTCGTCCCCCGTTTCATCAATCCAGCCTGGTTGTACGTTTTTACGTAACAGTTCAGCCAGTTCTTTAAGCTCGATGGGTTTGACAAGCCAGGCATTCATCCCGGCCTCAATACAGCGTCTCTCTTCGTCACGCATCGCATTGGCCGTGACACCGATTATTGGCGAGGTCACTCCTTCACTTCGTAGTTTGCGCGCCAGTTCATAACCGTTCAGATATGGCATATTGACATCGGTCATCACCATGTCATGTGGACTGATATCCCACAAGGCGAGCGCCTCTTCACCATCATCGGCAATGGTGACCTCACAACCCAGCTTTTCCAGTTGGCCTTTAAGGGTAACCTGATTAAGCGGGTTATCTTCAGCGACCAATATACGCAAATTAAAATGTGGCAAAGTCGGCACGCGGGATTTGGTACATTGCACACCATGCTGTAAACGTTCGAGGCCAAATCCTATACTGCTTAAATTGTAGGCATCCACATCTGAACTCGCAACCGCCTCCCCGGACAACGAAAGATCGAGGCGTAGCCACTGCCATTCCTCTGTAATTTCAGTCACTTTCCGCACAATATCCAACAGAATAGTTTGCCCATCGGTCGTGAAGAGTGCATCAGTTTCAGTGGCTAGCTCTGCTCCCCAATGTTTTAACCAGTCGCCGATATTCTCTGTCAGTTCAGGATGTGGCGTGCGAACCAGAATGGACGTCCCTTTCAGTTGCGGGGTCAATGTGTCACCCGCCTCAGTCAACTCGGTATTCAGCTCGACAGAGAATTGGCTCCCCATCTGTGGTTCACTGCGAAGTTGGATTTTAGTATTCATCAGTTCAGCAAGCCGCGCACAGATCGACATCCCCAGCCCTGCTCCGCCTGCCATATGATTTGCAGAATCAATCAAATAGAATGGCGTAAACAGTTTTTCCTGCTCCGCTTTATCTATCCCCACACCACTATCACACACTTCCAGCAGGAATTTGGCATTGAGGGAACAACGTTCCAATAGGCTCAAACGAACAACAACCGTCCCTATCGCTGTGAATTTAATCGCATTACTGATGAGGTTATTCAGGATCTGTCGGATCCGTGCCGGGTCTCCTATCACCCGTTCAGGAATATCCGTTGCAACGATTGAGAACAGCAGAAGCCCCTTTTGGTGCGCCATTCCGGCATAAGCCCCGGTGCATTCCTGGACAAGTTCACGTGGATTGAACTCACTTTTATCCAGCTGCAATTGTCCGGCTTCGATCTTACTGATATCGAGAATGTCGCTGATGATTTGCAACAGCATCTGCGAAGCGCCCTCGATCCGATCAACATACTGCCGTTGCTGGTTGTTTAGTTGGGTTAGCGAGAGAAGTTCCAGTGTACCGAGCGCGCCATACAGTGGAGTGCGGATTTCATGGCTCATGGTCGCCAGGAAGGTAGATTTGGCATCATTTGCTTCGTCGGCAGCCTGTTTTGCCCGCGTTAAATTTTGCTCCATCTCGGCATGGGCGCTGACGTCGGTAAAGGCGCAGAGGATAACCGCCTGTTGTCGATAGCAGGTTGGCGCATAAACGACATACACTATTCTTGCATCAGGAAGAGTCAGCCGTTCTATCGAGCCTCCCTGTTCTACATTTTGCAACTGACTGAAAAGCGTTTTAATAGCCTCGTTTTGGTTAAGTCTTGCTTCCTCGTCCACACCTAGCCAGTCTAGCGCCAATGCGTTGGCAAAAATCAGTGTCGCGTCAGTGCGATCAATAAGGCACAGCGCCACTGGGGCGGTCTCAATCAACGTACGATTAAACGTCTCACTCGCTAGGATTTCACGCTGCGCTTCCTGCGCGGGTGCGACCACCCGACGGTTATACCAGCGCATATAGCTGAAGCAACTCACGACGCTAATCAGCAGCAACACCAGCATGCTGAGCGGAAGCCAGACATTATTTCTGAAGAAACTGCCGTAACTCACCCGGTAAATACCTGTCCAGTCGCCGCTTTGATCAGACAACTTCAGTACTATTCCCGTCAGGGTGTAATGCAGGCCCGTATTTTCAAACTTTGGTATGTTGTCTTCACCTAACAGCACTCCATGCTTTCGGTGAGTCAACCAGCTTTCGTGATTATACTGGAGCCAGAAACTGTGCTCGGGCGCTGGATTTAGCCTTTTTTCCAATGCCCCTATTTTTGAACGGCTCAGCAGTGTAGCGGCATAAATGCAGTCGGTGTGAAGAAAGGAGTTTTTCCATAGGCTCTGAGGCAAACCGGCCGAAATCAGCCCGACAAGCTGGTCAGGTAATGTTTTGGGACGAAACCAGATAACCTCACTGTCACCCTGTTGTTGTTGTTGTTCGGAACCACAGCCATTCCGCAGTTTTTGCCGCACTGCATCAGTGACAGCATGGTAGGTCTCGGTATTAATCGGTTCATAACCGGCATTGACACTGATTGCTGGCACGCTGATGCTCACCTCATCAGCTTCATCAACAAAAAATACGGTCGTAGCGGGAAAATAAGAGGCGGCCCAGAAGGCAGAATAAAAATCGGCTAAATAGCTGCCGAGTGAGAAAAGCGTCTCTTTCAGGACAAGGCAACCCGCCTCATTTTCACAAGCGACAGAAAACGGCATACTCACTCTCGATTCACGTCCTACAAATAGCTGGCCACGGACGCCTGACAGTTTTTTCTCTTCGTCAAAACTCTCAACGCGTGGGACAGGAAGCGAGGAAAGAAACTGATTCTCGATACGTAATTTTCGCAGGAAGACTTCCTGTTCATTCACGTATCCAATCAGCGTTGAGAAATCGAGCGTAAAACGACGCTGTTCTTGGTCAATAATACGCTGTGCCCCCCAATAAAGGCCTACGGCCAGAATCACGGTTATCAGTAACAACGTGAAAAACACCCAGTTTTGCCGGCGTGATGTATACGTAATTCTGCTGAATGGCGTTTGCGGCATGAATGATAATTACCTGTCAACAAGGACTGAAGGTGAATACAATTCGCACTACTCCGTACACAGGAGTATTTCAAAGTTCTCAGCGCTTACCGCTGCGGAAATAAAGAAACCCTGAGCGAAATCACAACCAATTCGGCGCAGAAATTCCAACTCGCGCACGGTTTCAACGCCTTCAGCGGTCACTTTCAGTCCCAATTGTTTACCCAGTTGCACTGAGGAGATAAGTGCTATTTTCCGGGCATCGTTTTGGAGAACACCGCTGACAAAGGATCTGTCAATTTTCAAGTCGGTAAAAGGCGTTGAAGTAAGGTTATACATTGAGTTATACCCACAGCCAAAATCATCCTGAGCTAATCCAAAGCCTTTCTGACGTAATCGCCTGGTCCCTTTATAATAATTCACTGGGTCCGAAACTGCTTCATATTCGATTAACTCGATGCTCACGTTTGCAACATCAATACCGCTTGCATTTACCCGACGATATAATTCATCGGGGAAGTCCATATCGTCAAACAGCGGAACCGGGATATTTATCGACACAGGTAAAATATGTCCAACTCGCTGCCATCGCAGGTGTGCATCCAGTGCATCACTGAGCATTTTAAATACCAACGTCCGCTGGAGGTTGTAGTGGCCGATGGCTTCAAAAAATGACCCCGCCAACATAAAACCATACTCAGGATGATCCCAACGAGCCAATGCCTCAGCCCCCACTATTTTGCCACTGGCTAATGCTATTCTGGGTTGAAACCAGGCTTTGATCGTCCCCTCATCTAAGCCTCGCTCCAGCATATTCCGGTCAATTAAATGCCGAGAATAAGCATTAACCTTTAACTGCGGTTTCAGTTGGTTATATCTTAACTGCATATATATTCAACTCCTTCTTATGCAACAACGTGTAGAGCTGCGCGAGTGACAGAGGCTTACGCAAAAGGCGGTTCATACCGGCCTCTTTTCCCTTGCGTTGTTCCTCAGGATAAGCGCTGCCTGTCAGTCCAATGATCTGGCCATTGTATCCCTGTCTACGCAGGGTCCGAGTGAGTCCATAACCGTCTAGCCCTGGCATATATAAATCGGTCAATACGGCGTCAAAAGTATCTACGTCAGAGACCTTGAGCGCTTCATATCCCTCAGTGGCGGTGATCACTTCGCACCCTAGCAAGTTTAACTGCTCACGCAATACCGTGCGGCTTATCGGACTGTCATCAACCACCAGCACACGCAGACCCAGTTTTTCAGCGACAAACTCCTTATTGATTGCGGATGCGGAAATAGTATTTTGTTGAATTGTCTGCACAGCGTGCCCGATCCTACTCACACTGTATGCCCCGACTATCAAGGCGTCATCTCGCACATGTTTTGGATCCAGAGTTGGCGGCAGAGCGAGAATGCATTTTCCTGCCCACTCTGGTGATTGCAGCGACGGAGGCCAAGCCTGGATCAATATTCCACGATGGTGATTGCGGGTAGTAACATGGCGAAAAGGTAAAGCCTGAGCCCCCCAGTGTCGTAACCATTGACACAGGTTAGAGACCACTTCGGGCACTGCACCATCGACAAATACGGGTTCAGACAACAACCGGGGTTGCATGGCCATACTGCTGCCATACGCAAGAGAGAAAACGGCATTAAAGGTGATACGCGTCCCCAAATTACGCTTACTGATAGCCTGCAGGTCACCTCCCATCAGTTGTGCGAGGCGAGAGCAAATGGATAATCCCAAGCCTGTTCCTGACTGCGGTTCCGCAGAGTTTTGTTCAGAGAGAAAATACGGTTCAAAAAGGTAAGGCAAATGTTCAGAATCAATACCTATCCCGGTATCCACCACCTGAAAAGTAAGATTAACAGTATCCTTGGACTGCTCGGAAGCATACAAACGCAATATAATATGGCCAGAAATGGTGAACTTGATGGCATTGTTGACCAAATTATCCAGCACTTGTCGCACCCGGATGGCATCCCCCATTACCAGAGGCGGAACCTGAGTATCAGACAGAGTATAGATTTGTAGACCTTTGCTTTCCGCTTTAGCGGCGTAGGTTTCCACCACTAACTCGGCCAGTTCCATCGGGGAAAATGGCATGATTTTCAGTGTGAGTTGTTCGGCCTCAATACTCGATAGATCCAGACTGTCATTGACAATGCGCAATAAGCTGGAGGAAGAATGCAGTAATGTTTTCATGTACTCATATTGCTGTCCGTACAGGCCACTTAATGCGAACAGTTCAAGCGTGCCGAGAATGCCATACAGCGGTGTACGAATTTCATGGCTCATGGTGGTGAGAAACAGTGTTTTTGCCTGATTTGCTGATTCGGCCATCCTTCGGGATTCAACCAGTGATCGTTCGATGGCTTTCAATCCCGAAATATCATTGATGACACTCAGGATCACCGCGTCACCGCCGTAAGTGGTAGGGATACATTTCAGTTGGATCGTTCGACCATCTTCCAACGACAGTTCATAGTCGGCAACCTCACCTGCAACCGTAGAGATACGCGTCCGCCAGTCTCGGTCGTTCTCGATCCATACCTTCACCAGATCGTTAGAGAAAAGCAGGACTCCATCGGTGCAACGTACCAAGCCCAGCCCAACAGACGCCGTCGCAACTATCTTGCGGTTCAGCTCTTCACTGTCGACCAATGCGGAAAACTGATTCATGGCAGGCAGCAATACGCGGCGCGACAGATACCACAAACTGACAATGACACCTATCATCAATGTGATAGCCAGTAAGGATGCCACTCTCACCATCGGCAGATTGTCTTTAAAAATCTGTTTGATAGGAACCGTGTAGATCAGGCTCCAGTCTGCATGGCCCACGGATTTTCGCAGCACGAGATACTCCGGAAACCACTTTTTGCCAGTGACCTCAAACGTATCTTTGATAAATTTCCCCTCCCAATTCTGGGATTCAGAGGAGACTTTATTGCTGTGCAACACGGGCAAACCCAGAGGATTAATCAAGTCGTAGCCGACCCCCTGTCGCGAGGGGAGATCGATACCCGCAGCAATCGGGTTAAACGTTAACCCTAACCAGCCAGCATCGAGGTCGTCAACCTCTAGCGGGGTGAAGAGATAAAGCGCACTGTCGTTATCATTTGGTGGGTTGACCCAGACAATAGGCGATGTTCCACCTCCGGCCGATTGCCAGTCATGGTTGGCCAAAAATTCAGCTATCCAGGCCTGACTTTCAGGGGAAATAACCGCCAGCGAACCACCTGGTGCAGGCAGAGCTGTGCTGGTTTTTCCGGATTGCATGGAGGTGTAGATCAGCTGTGTATGGTTACGTTCGAATGTGGCTTTATCACGCTGGGTAACAATGACTCCATGCTGCTTGTCACCACTGTTTTGTAGTGGCAAGACAATGAATTCTGGAAGAGTGGCATATTTTTTTGAGCCCTCTACGGTGATAATTTTGGGTAAATGAATGGTAGACGCAACCATTGACCGCAACAACTCTTCACGCTCGTTGAAGAAATACTGCGCGTTGTAAGCAGCGGCATTCATCTGTCGCCGATAATCCGAAATGGTACAGTTGACCAAAAAATAGACGTAGAAAACCAATGCGACAATAATGCAACACAAAAGCGCCGTAGCGAACAGGTACAGTAATACCCTGGGCAGATGAGGCGCCTGGCGCGTAGAATTTAAAATGTGATTGCTATTCTTAAACATAGCAATAGCGTAAGAAGATTCTGAGGCGAGTGATATAAGGTAAGCCTTATTCTGCTATCTGCTTTTGCGCTTTTCGATTCCTAGCAGATTTGCCTCACCAATACATTATTGCCGTTAAACCGGTATAAAACCGATCTGACGCCCTGCCAAAACTTAATGGTGGCTCGACCACCGTTTGGAAAAAACGGATATACATGCGCGAGAACGGAAAATAACTCACTGGCAACACAACACTTTCGAGCTGTTCATTACGCCAAAACCGGCAACTTCGCCGGTTTTGATGACTCTATCACTGGTAAGAGAAGGTCACGGTAGCTCTGGCCTTTACGCTTCCTGCCACCATGCCCGTCTCTGTCTGTACATATCTGGCCTTCAGTGGGACGGTAAAGAGCTCATTCCCCCCGCTGCTAGCGGTACCGATGTACCACTGATTGGTATTTCCTGACATAGCGGAGTCAGGACCAAAGAAAATGGGCGAGCCATCACGGAGTATCTGGACACCCACACCAGACGCGGTGGTACCCTCGGCAGGTTTGAGTATATTGCTGGTATTGCCGGGATCGGAACCGTCGCTCATCGTGGCATACAGCTTGACGCCACTGCCACAGAGGGTCGTCAGCGAGAAATTAGCTTCGGTACCTGCCGATGTGCCCACGCCGGAGAACTGGTTTTTACTGACCGGCAGCAACCGTACGTTCTGCGTGGTGGCACCGCTCATCTGGCAGGTACTGGCCCTAATGGTCACCGTGCTGGCGTTGAGTACCAACACACTCGCTTTAGTAGTCTCCGAGTTCGGCCCATTGGCATAAACGTTGACCAGTTCCTGCGTGGCAATAGGATAAACACCGCTGGTCAGGCGACCGATCACAATCAGCTTGGCATGCATGGCTATCCCCATGCCTTGTGACGGAATGGGGTTTGGGTAGAAAAAAATATTTGGCAGCGGCCTTACCGGTGTGTAATTTGCCACCGACGTCGCTTTTATCCCCATAATGATACCGATACTCGGTACGCTGGTGGTATATATCGGGTAGGTCTGGCCATCCTCTGTATAGGTAATCCCCGGGACTATTGACCCCTGCAGCGTAGGTAATACAATGCCGGTCGCAATTAGGCAGTCGGCACCGCCGGTCAGGAAATTGGGGCTGGTCATGGTTGCTCCCCAGCCGCTGGTAATAGGTTGGCCAATAGTCGGGCCGTCCGCCCCACCTTCAAAAACCAGCGGCGGGAAGGTGAGAGAAATCGGCGGCGGCGGGTTGCATATAACCACAGCATAGGCCTGGGAACTACCCAGCACTGCCAACGCCACGCCACACAGAGATAGCGCGAACAGTTTGGTGCGCGATGCTTGCTTTGTTTTCATTCTGTTTATCATCTTCTGAAAGTGGGTATTCATAGTACGAACTCGTCTGGTTTAGCGGAGGGTAAAACCCGCTGAAACCGGCTTATTAGGGCGTCAGTGGTGTAGTTTGCTCAACAGCAGCACCGTAGTCGTTGACCCAACTGTACGTCACATTGGCTTGTCCCGCCGGTAGCGTACCCGCACCTTTCAGGGTGATAGCCTCAGTGCTGAACGGAGCCAGCGTTTTCCCCTCGGCCTCCTTAAATATCGCACTACCGTTTTTCAGGGTGATATTGACTAAAGAGACATAGAAGGGGCTGTTATTACGCACCTGTAGCTCGACACCATTCTTACCTGATGCTCCCCGTGACCAGGTTAGGGATTCGGCGGCTTTAACCGGGTTACCCGCTAGCCCGTCAGGGCGATAAAACAGTTTGATCCGCGAACGGTAAGCGACCTGCATCACATTGGCCTCCGCATCTTTGGGCAACGGTGGCACATCGAGCAGGTTGAACCAGAATATCGACTCCCGATCTGTAGGCAAGGTGGCGCCGGTAAAGACGACGCGAAACGCTTGCCCTTTGTTGGGATCAATACGCACCAACGGAGGAGTGATTAGGAAGGGGGCATTGGCATTATCAGCACGACTGTTGGGGTCCCCACGGTCGATCCACACCTGCACCATTGAGGGCTCTTTACCCATATTAGTGGTTTTGACCGTAATTTCCCTATCCTTGGCTGGGTAAATCAGCCGGGTTCCAGAAATGACCACGTTGGCCTGCGCCTGAAATACCCAACCGCAGAGCATAGCAAAAAGAAGGGGGATAACCCGCGATCTGTTCATGATTGATATCGTCCTAAAAAATGAGAGATGCCTGCGTTTTTACATAATCATAGTGACAAAAAAACAACTGTGCAGGCTCTTTGGCTCGTAGCAACGGCCATGTTCGTTGATTATTCAACCGACGTGGTCGGACTGAATGATTTATTGCAGCACGCACTTCGCCGCGATTTTCGGGTAATTCTGCTGTTTGTCCGCGTTGGCCGGTAGGCTGTATGGCAGCGAACAGCGCTGATCAGCCCCTTGCCCCCACTTCACCACCAGTTTCCCTTGGGGAGCCAGACCGCGCACAAAAATCAAATCGCCTTGGCCAACCATCGTCAGATATTGTCCTTTATCATCCAGTACCTCGGCCCCCAGCGGGATCGGTTTGCCATCTGTCCGAGTAGCCTGCAACATCACTGGTGCGCCAGTCTCAGTCTCGTATTTCAGCATCGTAATGGCTCCGGCGCTGGGAGCGACCTGCTGGGAACTCCCCAAGATCTCTACGTTTTGTGATGTTCCTTTCGGATCGAGGGCAATGTCGTTCTGGCGATACGGCATCAGGCCGGAGACAACCCCGTAACCATTACTCTGGATAGCCGCGCCGACATTGCTGCTAATAGTGGCGCCTTCCGCTCCTTTGGCCTGCAGCACCGCCATGGTTTCCCCTTGATATTGCGTCAGGTTGATACCACCTGGGTGGGCGACCACGCTGCCACTCAGGCCCAGATTCAGCTGCCGGTTGCTGCTGCCACTGCTAGCCCCGCCGTTCATCACGGCATAAGGAGAGCTGTACTGCACATTCCCACCCAGCGAGTTGGCACGGTGGCTGTCAGCCTGACTGCTGCTGCCGAACGCGCTATAACTCAGCTGATTATTATCACCCATCGTTCCGCTCAGGGTGGTCTGTGCGGTGGTATTCTTGCTGTCGCTATAGTTCAGCGAGGTGGTCAGCATCGGCGCACGCGCATGGCCGCCAAGTGGGATACTGATGCTGGCAAGATATTGCGTGTCCGACTGGCCCACCGAGCCAATTGTCCGGCTGACACCGACGTTGAGGCTCCCCCAGCGGTAACTGTTACCATAGCCAGCTTGGAACGTGGTACTGGTCCCTCCGCCGTTATGCCAGTAGTTCTGCGCCGCCCCGCTGAGAAACAGATTGCCGTAGCCCTCGGCCAGCGGCTGGTTGATGTTCAGCTGATAGCGGTTGCGCGGCCGGGCGGATTCGGAAATACCGCCAGTCATGCCGGGTAGGCTCCCCACCTCGTTAAATGTCGGTGTCTGGGTACTACGAGCCCGAGCAAAATCACCGAAACTCAGATAGCCATCACTCGAAAAACGGTAGGCGGCTAGAGTAAAGTTGGTGCGTGTCTCTGGCAGCAGCTTGCTATAGGTTGCTCGATAACTCTGCCCTTGCATCTGGTCATCAATCCCGCTGATATTACCCTTCAGACCACTAGCCCGTGATTGGGTGATGTCCACCGCCAGCGCCCCCAGGCCAGTGTTCAGTGCCAGTCCACCCTGCAACGACTGGTACTGCTCAGCAACAATACCGCCCGTATAGGTGGTTATCAGGTTGGAGATCCCCTGCTGCCAAGTGCCCAACAAAAAGCTGGGGGTATTGTTGAGCTCGCTGTCGCGGTATTGCCCCATTGCCAGACTGAAACGTGACGCGCCTGGTCGCAACATTTGCGGAACGGCGGCATAGGCCACAGTAAAGGAGCGAGTCTGTCCGTCGGCTTCAGTCACCGTCACCAGCAGATCACCGGAATAACCGGTACTGTGGAGATCGTCAATGGCAAATGGGCCCGGAGGCACGCTCGTCTCGTGGATCACATTGCTGCCCTGGCGGATGGTAACCTTCGCGTTGGAGTTGGCGATCCCGCGGATCACCGGTGCAAAGCCGTTCTCAGTATCGGGATTCATGCGGGTGTCGCTGGACAACTGCATACCGGTAAATGGCACACTGTCAAACTGATCGCCCGGGGTGAAGTATTGCCCCAGCGTGAGCTGTGACTTGAGCGATGCAACAGCACGCTGAGCGTAGGTGCTAATGGCCTGATAATGGCCAGTACTGCCGTCAGTCTGGGTGTAGCTGCTGTTATGGCGCAGCCGCCAGACCCCGAGATTAACTCCACTGTTAAAACCGCCAAAATACTGGGTGGTATTGCCGGCATCGCGGTTATTGGTATGGAAAGCGTTGAAGTTATAGCCGACAAAACCGGCGGTGACGCCATGATCCCAGAGTTCTGGCGCAACAACTCCACGGCGTGAGCCGATAAATGCCTGTGGCACGGTGATATCCAGCATCAGTTCACCGGTATTGGCACTCAGCTTAAAACCGGGAATGAATTTCGCGGCATCAAAGCATTTATCGTCCTCCAGCGCTTTTTGGGCCAGTACCGCCTCGGGAAGCTTGCTGGCATCCAACCCCCATTGCAGCACCTGTTCAGGGGTAAAACAGTAGGTCACCTCCGTCTCAGGAACGGTATGAGTGACGGCGATCTCCTGACGTCCCACCCACTGTTCGTTGACGTAGACATCAAAGCGATAGTGGCCGGGTGTCAAGGCATTGCCTTTACTGAAACGAGAGAGATCGGCAACCTGAGCACTGAGACCGCGAAAAAAACCGGGATCGAACTCAGCAAGATCCGGAGAATCATGGTCTGCGGCATGGGCAGCCGTACTTACCGCCATCGCCAGCAGGCTAGTCACAAATATCTGACGTGTCTGTCGGGGGGCAAGTACGTTTATGAAGCCAGCAAACATGAATATTTCTCCGGAGGATAGATGGGAACTGTGGGATAACAAAACCTGATGAAACTACTTTTTTAAGGGCACCCTATTGCTGATGCCCTTAAAAAATAAGGGGATACCGATATTGCAGGTATCCCCAGCAGGATTAGTTGTAGTTCATTGAGAATTCAACGTGTGAGACCACCTGACCGGCAGTTGCTGCGCCATTCTTGGAGAAATATTGCGCGTAGAACTGTAGGGTGCCGGCTTCACCGGTGATTGGGGTGGTTACGGTGTCGGTCGCTAGGTTGATCGCATCGCCATCTGCATTCAACAACTGAACTTCCACGTTGGTTGCAGCGTTGGTGTCAGCAAGGTTCTTCATATTGCCGTTAGCGCTGATATTGGTACCGTTCTCAAACGTGGCCGTGGCACCCGTGGTTCCAACGTCACAACCTGACAGCTGAAAGCTAACAGGAACACGACCAGCCCAGGAATTAGCGTTGGTCAGTGAAGACTTGGACAGAGTTGGCAGAGTGACGTTCTTAACGGCTGGGCTGCTGGCACCGTTGATCAGGCAGGTGGATTCAGTCAATTCGCCGGTGATGTTGATCTGGGCATCGTAGGCAAAAGCGTTGCTTGACAGGCCAGCCAGGATGAGGGAAGCCAGAGTCGTTCTGATAGAGATTGTTTTCATGTTAATATTCCTAGGTTTTACTATAGGTAAAAAAAAAACAGCAAACGATATGCTGTTTTTTTGTTCAAACTCAATTGATGGCGGCTATGCTATAGAATCGTCATTTCGAAAAGAATAAGGATTTCCTTATTCCTACATTTCCCCTGTAATAAGCTGAGATTCATATAACGTCCGGTATATGGGCAATTAAAGTTTAAAGAACAAAATCATCGTCCATGATGAGCATTAACTTACTGTTATAAATTGACTTTCCGCTATTATTATCTCCCACAATAATTCTGACTATGTACCTCCCTCGCCCCGCTAAGTTCTTCTTTTAGATCGATGATAGTTTGGCAGCAGTTATTCGCTAAACACGGCCATGCCGTCCCCAACTGGCAGCACATCCTCGTCACTTTGCCCGATAAATTTTGCCCAACCGCAGCGTGATGATTTGTTGTTAAAAGTGCATGACGCCCTTGGTATGGCAATGAGGGGAAAAACGCGGAGGGTTGCAGCAAGCCACATAGGGGAAAATGGTCAAAAAGTCAGATGGTGGCGCTCAAAAATACCCTCAGTGATGAAAGTACGGGCGAAAGCCTGTTGGTGGCATGGATTATCAGCCATCAATATCGAAAGTCAGGGGTAAAAACAGAGGCAAAAGAGCGATCCAGCTTCCTCACCATGAAGCCTTAAGCACGGTAATGTAGCAGTTTAATATGCAGGATTTAGCGGTAAGAAGCCCGCTTACAGCAGAGTTATCTGCTGGCGGTCGGTCAGTGTCCCACCATCATGCTGTCAGAGCCATCGATAAGTGCGGAAAATGAGATCCACCCTTTATAAAGAGGGTGGGGCCGTCGCTTAAGTCAGACAATCTATAGTAAAATCATCGTTAAAAATAGATAGGCTGGATTTGCTATACCCAGAATAATTCGAATTGCAGGAAAGCGGCAAGCGCAGGCCCGAAGGGTGATTGAGTGCAGCCAACGCCTATGCAGTTGGTGTATGAAGGGTAAAATGCTTGTTTCTGTTATCGAACGCTTTCGCTAACTGCTGTTGAATGTGAGAAAAATATGTCAAACAAACCGTTCCACTATCAGGATCCCTTCCCGCTAAAGGAAGACGATACTGAGTATTACCTTGTCAGTAATAATCATGTCTCGGTTGCACAGTTTGAAGGCCACGACATTCTCAAAGTCGAGCCAGAAGCCCTGACTCTCCTTGCCCAACATGCTTTCCACGATGCCTCATTCCTGCTCCGCCCCGCCCATCAAAAGCAAGTCGCCGCTATTTTGGATGACCCAGAAGCGAGCGAAAACGACAAATATGTGGCTCTGCAATTCCTGCGCAATTCCGAAATCTCTGCCAAGGGGATTTTACCGACCTGTCAGGATACCGGCACTGCCATTATTGTAGGCAAAAAAGGTCAGCGCGTTTGGACTGGCGGGAATGATGCTGAGGCACTGTCTCGCGGCGTGTATAACACCTTTATTGAAGATAACCTGCGCTATTCGCAAAATGCCGCGCTGGATATGTATAAAGAGGTGAACACCGGCACCAACCTGCCAGCACAGATTGATTTGTACAGTACCGAAGGTGAGGATTACAAATTCCTGTTCGTCACCAAAGGCGGCGGCTCCGCTAACAAAACCTATCTGTATCAAGAAACCAAGGCGCTGCTGTCACCGGGTAAGTTGAAAGACTATCTGGTTGAGAAAATGCGCACCTTGGGTACCGCGGCCTGCCCGCCATACCATATCGCCTTTGTTATTGGCGGCACCTCCGCTGAAAGCACCCTAAAGACAGTGAAGCTGGCCTCAACCAAGTATTACGATGGTTTGCCAACTGAGGGAAATGAGCACGGGCAAGCTTTCCGTGACATTCAACTGGAGCAAGAATTGTTGGCAGCCGCTCAAGACTTAGGTCTGGGCGCGCAGTTCGGCGGCAAATACTTTGCTCATGATGTCCGAGTGGTGCGGCTACCTCGTCATGGAGCTTCTTGCCCGGTGGGGATGGGGGTTTCCTGCTCAGCCGACCGCAATATCAAAGGCAAAATCAACCGCAAAGGTATCTGGCTGGAAAAACTGGAGCAGAATCCGGGGAAATATATTCCTGAGCATTTGCGCCACAGCACAGAGGGCAAAGTGGTTAAAATCGACCTTAACCGCCCAATGCCAGAGATTTTAAAAGAGCTGTCGCAGTATCCGGTATCTACCCGACTGTCACTGAGCGGTACTATTATTGTTGGCCGTGATATTGCCCATGCCAAATTAAAAGAGCGGCTGGACAACGGCGAAGGTCTGCCGCAGTACATTAAAGACCATCCAATCTACTATGCTGGCCCGGCCAAAACCCCTGAAGGTTATGCTTCTGGTTCGCTCGGGCCAACCACGGCGGGTCGTATGGATTCTTACGTGGACCTGCTGCAATCCCACGGCGGCAGCATGATCATGCTGGCAAAAGGTAACCGTAGCCAACAAGTGACCGATGCCTGTCACAAACACGGCGGCTTCTATCTGGGCAGTATCGGTGGCCCGGCTGCAGTATTGGCGCAGAACAGCATTAAGAGCCTGGAATGTGTGGAATATCCTGAACTGGGGATGGAAGCCATCTGGAAGATTGAAGTAGAAGATTTCCCGGCCTTTATCTTGGTTGATGATAAAGGTAATGATTTCTTCCAACAGATTCAGGCAGCAAAATGTAATCGCTGCGGTTAACTTCGTTTTTCAGCCCCGGTGACATCACCGGGGTCTGTTATCTGCTAAATTCTGTCTCGCTGCGGTGTTTTTCATCCTTTACTGCTGAATGGTTTTTTAAGCACTCTGCTGGTGCAATTTATTAACCTCGCAACAAGATTGTGGTGGGCGTCTTTCCATTATCCTGCTAAAAATCTCCGCTTTATTATTACTCATCAATAGTTAGCCGTTGCGGTCTGGCGTCAGATAAATGGGCCATTTTCGTGCAATGAAAAGCCCCAACTTAGTGCAATGATTTTCAATTTTACTATTTGATTTTTATTGAAAATTCTTCGTTGACAATCAGTCCAAATGCTTTTTATAGTGACCCTGACTTCTCCGCAAGAACGCCAACGTTGTCGGCTTGTGGTTATGGCAATAGAGCCCTCGCAAATGTCATCTGACTTTGCTGGGCTTTTTTTTTGGCTTTTTTTCAGACCCACTTTTTTAACCAATGCCAGGGGTATTCACTTATGTCTAGAATAAAATGGTCCAGAATAAAATGTCATTCCACCGCGCTCTCTATCGCGTTGAGCGCTGCACTTGCCGTGAGCTATTCAGGAATGGCGACAGCGGCAGAAAAACCAGTGAAAATTGGCTTGCTGGAAGATGCATCCGGTAATTTTGCTTTGCCGGTTATCCCCAAGATTCATGCAACAGAGCTGGCTGTAGAAGAAATTAATGCTAAAGGTGGCATACTCGGACGCCCCATCGAGCTGGTCAAATACGATACGCAATCCGATAACACCCGCTTCCAACAAATGGCTCGGCGCTTAATTAAAAATGACAAAGTGGATGTGATATTCGGGGCTTTCTCCAGTGCCTCGCGTGAAGCTATCCGCCCAATTATGGATCGCGAAAAACAGCTCTATTGGTATAACAATCAGTATGAAGGCGGCGTGTGTGACTCTAATGTTTTCGTCACTGGCGCAGTCCCTGAGCAGCAGTTCTCAACCTTGATTCCGTGGATGATGGAGAAGTACGGCAAAAAAGTTTACACCATTGCCGCCGACTATAACTTCGGGCAAATCTCTGCCGAATGGGTACGCAAAATTGTTGAAGAGCATGGTGGCACCATGGTGGGCGAAGAGTTTATCCCACTGAGTGTTTCGCAATTCGGCCAAACCATTCAAAACATCCAGAAAGCCAAACCTGACTTCGTGATGACCTTGCTGGTCGGGGCAAATCAATCCTCCTATTACGAGCAGCAAGCCGCGGCCAAACTGAACTTGCCAATGGGCAGTTCGGTCAATGTCGGCCAAGCTTATGAGCACAAACGCTTCAAAGCACCGGCACTGAAAGATATGTATATCACCGCTAACTACATTGAAGAGGTAGATAGCCCAGCCAGTAATGATTTCAAACAGCGTTTCCACGCTAAATTCCCGAACGAGCCTTACATTAATCAGGAAGCCACCAATGCCTATGATGCCGTCTATCTGTACAAAGCGGCTGTTGAAAAGGCGGGCAGCACTGATATGGATGCTGTACGTAAGTCACTGGAAAGCGGCGATATCTGCACCGATGGCCCCTCTGGCAAAGTCTGTATTGATCCGAAAAGTCACCATTTGAGCCACACCATCTATCTGGCGCATGTGAAGGATGACCACTCAATCGAGATCCCCAAAGTGTGGAGCGATATCAAGCCTTATTGGTTAGGTGAAGCCGGCTGCGATTTACCGGTTAAACCTGATAACAGCCAATACACCCCTTCTTCACCACCGAAAAAAGCCTAAATCGAGCTTCTTGGTAGGGAAGTGACCGTCAGTGGCGGGCTTCCCTGTGTTATCCATTTTCAATGGTGTCCATCAGGACACCGGGGATTGCCAAACGATGTTAACGCTATCCTTTCTCTATTCGGTGATTTATCAGTTTGGCGATAACTTCGCCTATCTGGTGCTGGCAGCACTGGGACTGGCGGTTATCTTTGGCATGATGGGCGTGATAAATCTGGCACATGGCGAGTTCATTATGTGTGGGGCTTACGTCACCATTCTGATGAATAAAGCAGGTTTGCCACTGCCCTTTGCCATGCTAGCCGGTACCTTGGCTGCCGCATTCTTCGGCGGGGTGGTGGAGCGCTTGGTAGTGCGCCATCTATATGGTCGCTTATATGATTCAGTGGTGGCTACTTGGGCTATCAGCCTGATTGTGCAGCAAAGTATGCTGCTGATCGCCGGGCCGTCACTGGAAGGGTTGTCGACGCCTTTCGGCTCTTTCATTCTCGGCGAATACTCGTTTGCCACCTATCGCGCACTGCTGCCTTTCTTCGCGATTGCCATCTTAATGGTGCTCTATTGGCTGTTCTTCCACACCAATTATGGTGTCTGCGCCAGAGCCACGATTCAAAACGCTCGCATGGCATCCTGTTTGGGACTGGAAACGGACCGCATTTACACACTGACATTTGCACTGGGTGCCGGGCTGGCCGGGCTGGCGGGGGCAATTTATGCCCCGACATTGACCGCCGTTCCCACCATGGGCAGCAGTTTTATTGTGCAAGCCTTTGTTTCTGTTGTTGTCGGTGGCGCAAATGTTCTGGTTGGCACCATTCCTGCAGCAATTGCACTCGGTGCCATACAAACCGGGCTGAACTCTTGGTATGGGCAACTGGCCGGGCAAATTGGTTTGCTGGTCACCGCCGTACTGGTTATTCGCTTGCTGCCGAATGGTGTTGGCAGCCTGTTTACCCGTAACCGCTAGGAGCCGCATGTGACAATGACTTCTCTTAATCTATCGACGGCGAGCGCCAAAAAAGGCCCGCCATCCACTACTCGGCGGGTCGCACTGTTGGTGATTGTGGGCGCACTGGCCCTGCCGCTGGTAGTCGATAGCGCCATGATCGGCGACTTTTCTTACTTCTTGTTATGGACATTCTGCGCCGTCGGGTTAGCGGCAATGTGGGGGCATGGCGGCATTTTATCGTTCGGCCAGACCGCGTTCTTTGGCCTTGCCGGCTACACCTACGGCGTGATGACCCTGAATTTTGGTGATGGGGTGCTCTCCACGTGGTCTGGCTTGATAGTGGCGCTGCTGGTGGCCGCCGCCGTAGCTGCCGCACTGGGTTATTTGATGTTTTACGGCGGGGTAACTGGCATTTTTATCGGCATCGTGACCTTGTCTTTCACTCTGGTGCTGGAAACCTTTATGTCACAAACCGCAGGCCCGCACTGGGCTATCGGCAGCGCGCGACTGAATGGTTTTAATGGCATGTCAGGGATGCCGCCCCTGTCTCTCCCTGGGTTTGGTGGCGAACGGCTGACACTGGAGGGCAATGCATTCTATTACCTGATTATCGTGCTGCTGGCCGGGGTTTATTGGGGAGTGCGGCGCTTATTGCGCTCTAATTTTGGTCTGACGCTGGCCTCTATTCGTGAGAACCCACGGCGGGCCGAAATGCTGGGGATTGATATCCGCCGCTACCAATTACTGGTGTTCGTGCTCGGCGGCGTGCTTTCCGGGTTATCCGGCGCACTTTATACCCTATGGGGTTCTTACATCACGCCATCGTCCATGGGGCTGACCGCGGCGGCAATGCCGGTTATCTGGGTGGCAACCGCCGGGCGTAAAAATATTTTTGGCACCGTGGTCATCACGGCGCTGCTGGTGTGGTTATCCCAATGGTTGGCTATTTATGGCAGCGAATACGCCATGATTTTACTCGGTGCCATTCTGCTGTTTGTGGTACTGGCCGCACCTAATGGCTTATTGCCGTGGTTGGCGGAGAAAATCACCCGCTTGGCTGCGGCACGCCAGAAGCGAGGAGAGCCACTATGAATCAGCTATCAGAAGAATTGATCCTCGAAACCCGTGGGTTAAGCAAACGCTTTGGTGGCATTCAGGTTATCAATCAGGTGGATTTGCAAATTCGTCGTGGCGAGGTGCGCTGTGTTATTGGCCCTAACGGGGCCGGTAAAAGTACCTTTTTCAAATTGCTCACCGGTGAACATACTCCCAGCGCTGGAGATATTAGTTTCTTCAATCAGCGGCTGAATACATTAGCTCCTTTCCAGCGTATTCGGATGGGCATGAGCATTAAATTTCAGATTCCCGGCATCTTTCCAGAGCTGACGGTTGAGCAGCATTTGCAACTGTCTCTCAGCCACTTACGCCCGGAGGTTCGTTCACAGGCGGCCAGTGTCGATGAGCTATTAGAGCGCTTTAAGCTCACCACTGAATACCATCAGTTGGCCGGTAACTTGTCTCACGGCAAGAAACAGTGGCTGGAAATTGCTATGGCGGTGTCACTTCGCCCTACCCTGCTGATGCTTGATGAACCAGTGGCCGGTTTATCTATCGACGAAACCTATCTGACGGGTGAGTTAATCAAACAGATGCAAAGCGACGGTTTGACACTGATGGTGGTGGAGCACGACATGACATTTGTGCGCCAGATTGCCTCGCAGGTCACGGTGCTGCATGGCGGGCATGTTTTTGCTGATGGCCATGCCGCCGAAGTGCTGGCGCGCGAGGATGTGGCGGATATCTATTTGGGGAAAGCGGTATGACTAGCGTGGTGTTACAAATAGACGGCCTGACTGGCGGTTACGGCGGCGGGCAAGTGCTCAATGGCGTCACATTGCAGCTGCATGCGGCAGAAGTTTTGGGCTTGATTGGCCGAAATGGCGTGGGCAAAACCACCTTGATGCGCACCTTAATTGGGGCAGTGCCTGCCAAACAAGGCAGCATTTTGTTAGGCGAAATTGACATCACAAATGCATCACCGCAGCGCCGTGCTCGCCTAGGTATTGGCTATGTGCCACAAGGGCGTGAAGTGTTCGCGGGCCTGACTGTGGCCGAGAACCTGCAAGTCGGAATGCAGTTTGTGCGTGAGCACCGCGAGTTCGCCAAAGACTTGCTTGAGCGAGTGCTGGATTACTTCCCGATTTTACGCCAAAGACTCAAACAAAAAGCCGGCACCATGAGTGGTGGCGAGCAGCAACAGCTGGCTATCGCCAGAGCTTTGGTGGGATCGCCCAAAGTATTACTGCTGGATGAGCCCTCTGAAGGTGTTCAGCCCTCAATCGTCAACATCATCGCCGATACCTTGGTACGAATTGCTCGCGAGCTGCATGTGGCGGTGATTCTGGTGGAACAGGATATCGCGATGATCCAGCGAGCCGCGCAACGTTGCAGCGTAATGGATAAGGGTCAGGTGGTCGACACCCTGACACAGCAACAGCTTTCCGATGATCTTTTAATGCGCCGCCATCTGGCACTGTAACCAGATGCCACGACTGCGCAGCTACCCTTACGACATGGAGAATTGCTAATGAAATGGCTGGAAGAATCAATCATGGTCAAACGTGGTGTGGGTGCCGGACGTAAACCGGTGACTCACCATCTGACGGAAGAGATGCAGAAAGAGTTCCATTACACCATCGGCCCTTACTCAACCCCGGTATTGACCATTGAACCCGGAGACCGAGTCATTGTGGACACCCGCGACGCCTTCGAAGGGGCCATCAACTCAGAGCAAGATATTCCAAGCCAACTGTTAAAAATGCCATTTCTCAACCCACAAAATGGCCCCATTATGGTCAATGGTGCCGAAAAAGGGGATGTGATTGCGGTATATATCGAATCCATGCTGCCGCGTGGCGTCAATCCGCACGGCATCTGCGCCATGATCCCGCATTTTGGTGGGCTGACCGGAACAGACCTGACCGCCATGCTGAATGACCCACTGCCAGAAAAAGTACGCATGATTAAGCTCGATAGCGAAAAGGTCTACTGGAGCGAGCGCCATACCCTGCCCTACAAACCCCATATTGGCACGTTGAGTGTCTCGCCAGAGATTGACTCCATCAACTCGCTGACCCCGGATAACCATGGCGGAAATATGGACGTGCCGGATATCGGGCCGGGCAGTATCACTTATCTGCCGGTACGCGCCCCCGGCGGCCGTCTATTTATTGGTGATGCCCATGCTTGCCAAGGGGACGGGGAAATCTGTGGCACCGCGGTAGAGTTCGCCTCCATAACCACCATCAAAGTGGATTTGATTAAGAACTGGCAGCTCTCCTGGCCACGGATGGAAAACGCAGAAACCATCATGAGCATTGGCAGCGCACGCCCATTGGAAGATGCCACCCGCATTGCTTACCGTGACCTGATTTACTGGCTGGTGGCCGATTTTGGCTTTGAGCAATGGGATGCCTACATGCTACTAAGCCAGTGCGGCAAAGTGCGGTTGGGTAATATGGTTGACCCGAAATACACCGTCGGCGCCATGCTAAATAAAGAACTGTTAGCGCAATAATTCTTGCCCCCGGCGCAGGTCGGGGTGTTTTTCGCGTTCGCTCAATCGCCATATTCAAATGGCATAAGCAGGTGCATATGGATTCAGAGACACCCGTCAATATTGGCTTACTGTACTCCTTCAGTGGCGTGACAGCGGCACAAGAACTGTCGCAATGGCGCGGAGCGACACAGGCTATTGCTGAAATTAACCAAAATGGCGGTATCAACGGTAGGTTGCTGAATGCTATCCATTTTGATCCACAATCCGACGATGCCCAGTTCCGTGCACTGGCTGAGCAATTGATTGTTGAACATGAAGTTAATGTGATTTTTGGCGGTTACACTTCCAGTAGCCGCAAAGCTATGTCACCGGTGGTGGAAAAATATCGTCGGCTGCTGTTCTACTCGCAACTGTATGAAGGTTTTGAGTTTTCCGAGAATATTTTCTATGGCGGTGCAGCCCCTAATCAGAACTGCGTGCAGTTGGCTGACTATCTTACTGGTCAGTTTGGTGCGCGGGTTTATCTGATTGGTTCTCGCTACATTTACCCTTACGAATGCAATCGCAATATGCAGGAGTTGATTCTGCAACGCCACGATGGCGCAGTGATTGGCGAGCGCTATCTTGATCTGAATGCGCCTTATGAAGCTTTCCTCCCGATCATTGAGGAGATCGCGAAAAAGCAGCCAGACTTTATTTTCAGTACCGTGGTCGGGCAAACCGTGCCCTTTTTGTATCAAGCTTATCAAGCCGCGGGCTTAGATCCCGCCCGTATGCCGATTGGTAGCCTGAATACCTCAGAAACCGAGGTTGCCATTATGGGGGCGGAAGTGGCACAGGGCCATTTCAGTTCCGCGCCCTATTTCCAAAGCATTGCCAGTAAAGCGAATCAGTCGGCACTCAAGCAATTCCACCAACAATTCGGGCCGGAATTCACCACCGATATGAATTGGGAAGCCACTTACAGCCAGGTGCATCTGTTCGCTAAAGCCATGACAGAATGTGGCAGTGACCACATCTATCCACTGTCAGCCGCCCTGCGCGGCAGCCAGTTTGATGCCCCACAAGGCCGCATTCGTATTGACCCACTGAATCAACATACCGGGCTATATCCACGCATTGGTATGGCGAATGAAAGTGGACAATTTACCATCGTGCAGGAATCTCGCCGTATCGTCGAACCCGACCCTTACATGACTAACCAGATTCAAGGCGATTGGGTCACCAAACTCACGACAGTGGGGTATCCACATGCGACCTAGCGATAGCCGAATCAGTGCGACGGCCCTGTTACTGAGTCGCGGGGTCCGTTGTGTGGTGTTACACCCTGATGATGATGACGGTGAAACCCTGACGAATCATTTACGCCGCATGGGCTTTAAAGTTCAGGCTTTCTGGCCAATCCCTGAACAACTGCCCGCAGATACTGACCTGATTTTCTATGCGTTACAGTCAGATAACCCCGAGCCGGACGTGTCATGGCTCGACCACCATAAGCATGCCCTGATCGCCGTGATTGCTTATGAGAACCCGACATTCATTGATCAGGCTCTTAACATGGGGGCCGGTAGCACCATCACCACCCCCATCCGAGCCTCAGGTTTGCTGTCAGCCATGGTGCTTGCTTTGCATCATGCCCAACAGCAGCGGCAGATGAGCGCCCAAATTGAGCGGCTGGAAAAAAAAGTGCAAGGGATCCGCCAAGTCAGTGAAGCTAAAGCCATTCTGATGCGAATGCACAGCATTGGCGAAGAGCAGGCCTATGAGATTTTGCGCCATCAGGCGATGGATAAACGTATTACCGTCGAAGAGATCTCATGCGCATTGATTCAGGCCAATGACATTTTTTCCTGGACGACACCGACAGCAGCCAATAACCGGAAGAACTGAATTTTAATTGCCGAGGAACCCTTCGAGCATAACAGTCATTATTTGTGAGGATAATCATGCCAATAGCTCCCTTTCTTGCCGCCGCAGTTCAGTTTGAACCCTTGATGTTTGCCAAAGAGGCCAATGTGCGTCAGTTACTGACATTAGTTGAGCAAGCGGCACAAAAAGGGGCGCGCCTGATTACAACACCAGAAATGGCCACCACGGGTTACTGCTGGTTTGACCGGCAGGAAATCGCCCCCATGGTAGAAACCGTCCCCGGTGATAGCACCGCTCGCTTTGCTGAACTGGCGCAACGTTATCAATGTTATATCGTGTTGGGGATGCCAGAAGTGGACCCGCAAACCGCCCTCTATTACAACAGTGCCGTATTAATCGGGCCACAGGGTGTAATTGGCTGCCATCGCAAAAGCCATCCCTATATTTCAGAACCCAAATGGGCTGCCGCCGGTGATGTCGGGCATCAGGTTTTTGATACCCCACTGGGGCGCATTGGCATGCTGGTCTGTATGGATATTCACTTCCCCGAAACCGCCCGTTTACTGGCGCTGGAGGGGGTTGATGTCATTTGTCACATCAGTAACTGGCTGGCCGAGCGCACACCCGCCCCTTACTGGATCAGCCGGGCGATGGAAAATGGCTGCTACCTGCTGGAAAGCAATCGCTGGGGGCTAGAGCGAGGTGTGCAATTTAGTGGCGGCAGTTGCATTATTAAACCTGATGGCAATATTGCTGCCGTCGTCGATGACGGGGATGGCATTGCCTATGCCGAGATTGATATCAGCCGGAGCCGACAACGTCAGGTGCTGGGTGAGCCGGTGTTTGAACAACGCCGACCTGACTATTATCACTCACTCTTGAGTGACAGTTTTTTATGGAATCCACAAGATTTCTTTGGGCTTTACGGGCAACAACCTTTACCACCGGGCAAACAGAGTCGTATCACCGTCGCGCAATTCTCCTCCACTGAGCGGATGGATGACAATTTGGCGACCATAATGGCTATGACCGAAGAAGCCGTGCTTCAGCAAGGCAGTGAATTTATTGTGTTCCCTGAATTAGCGCTAACTGGCTACCTCGCAGGTGCGGCACATGCGCAAACACTGGAAAGCCCCGCAGTACAGGCATTAACTCGTTTATCCATGAAATTGTGCGTGTATCTGGTGGTGGGCATGGCCGAAAAACAGCCGGATAAAAACTATAACACTCAGGTTCTGTTTGGCCCGGAGGGAATCATTGGCAGCTATCGGCAAATACATCTTTCTCAGGCCCAGCAACAGTGGGCCAGTGCTGGGGAGCAGTGGCGGGTATTTGATACAGCACTGGGGCGAGTTGGATTGCTGTCAGGCCATGATGCCTTGCTGCCGGAATCAGCACGGATTCTGGCACTGATGGGATGCGATATTATTGCCTGCTCAGCCGCTGTAGCTGTGGGCTTTACTGGCGCGCATCAGGGCAGCACGGTGTTGCAAAATTACCCCATCCCGACCGGAGCTGATCCGCTTCACTGGCACTTATTCAGAACCCGTGCAGGGGAAAATAACCTGTATCTGGCTTTTGCCAATGCCGTCGATAGCACTCATGAGCAGGGGGGATACAGCGGCATATTCGGGCCTGAAACTTTCGCCTTCCCACGACAAGAACAGTTGCTATGGCAAGAATCCCAAACAGTGACGCAAACCATTGATACCCGTTCTCTGGTGGGCAGTCCTTACCCCACCAATGTCGTGCGCCGTAAAGATCTGGTCAGCATGCGCCAGCCGCATCACTACAAACCACTACTGAATTAATCCCCGCCCCCTGATATAACCCGGTCAAATAGGGCCGGATTATATCTTCCACACCACATTTCTGCACATATGTGCAAAACCCACATTATCACGCAAAATAAAAATGTGATCGAAATCCAAAATTTGTCCTGAATAAAGTGGGTTAACACAAAAACCACTTTTCTATTTATTTAATACAAATCAAACCATTAAAGATATATGCACACTTGTGCGTTATCTACGGTTAATTTCGACGTGGGAATTAGATGATTATGACAGAATGGCGAGCTGATTCATTATTTCGTGCTTTTGACTTAAAAAATGGAAAGTGATTATATCAAGCCATAGATAATTTAATGACATTTGCACAAATGTGCAAGAGGCTGAAATGGAAAAGAACGATGACCTACGCCTGATGGTGAAAATTGCACAAATGTATTACGAGCAAAATTTCACCCAAGCAGAAATAGCGCGGGCACTGGGAATTTACCGAACCAGTATCAGCCGGATGCTAAAAAAAGTGCGCGAACAAGGTATTGTCACTATTTCAATCAACTACAACTATAACGAGAATTTGTTGCTGGAGCAGCAGTTGAAATCGCGCTTTAAATTACGTGAAGCAATTGTGGTTTCTTCAGAACAAGACCAATCGCCAGAACATCAACTGATTTTAATGGCAAAACAGTGTGGCGCACTGCTTAATCGAATTATTGAAAATGGCGATATTCTGGGTTTCTCTTGGGGCAGTGCTATCGCCACGCTGGTTGAGCAAATGGATACATCACCAGTGTCGCGCCAACTGACTTGTATCCCGATGGTTGGCGGCCCGTCAGGGAAATTAGAAAGCCGCTTTCATGTCAATACTCTGGTCTACAGCGCCGCCATGAAATTAAAAGGAGAGTCACTGCTGATCGATTTCCCGGCCATTCTGGAAGAGAGTGCTATCCGTGATGGTATTGTGCAATCTCAGCATTATCAGGCCATTGCAGACTATTGGCAGCGGCTGGATATCGCCATATTCGGCATTGGTTCACCGAATATTTCGGGCAACTCTACCTGGCGAGCTTTCTACGGCAGTGATGTAATTGAGCACTTTAATGACCGACAGGTTGCAGGTGATATTTGCTCACGTTTTTATGATTTACAGGGTAATCCGGTGGAAACCTATATCTCGGATAAAACGATTACCATTCAATTAGACAAAATTAAGCAAGCTCGTTATTCCATTGGAATTGCCCACTCCCACGAAAAAATCAGCGGGATTATTGGCGCCATCAAAGGAAAATATATTAATAGCCTGGTGACCACCAAAGAGACAGCTGAGGAGATACTTAAAATAACGGCATAAACCATAAATGAGTATCAATGACTAGATAAGATGTGGGTAAGATTATTTCAATAAAACACTAATTTTACCCTGATATCAAATAACAGTTTACGAAATCACACGTTGCAGTGTGTGGTTGAGTATTATCCAAATTTAGATAGACAGGGAAATGTAATAACAGGAGGCAAAATGGTTAAGGTTATTTTTTGTGCTCACGGTGATTTAGCCGTTTCAATGCTGAACTCCGTCAATATGGTGTATGGCGAAACACAGAATATTACTCCGCTGCTATTTAATCGTGGTGAAAATGCCGAGAACTTAGTCGAGAAAATGCAAGATGTGATGGCAAAGAGTGACAATAGTTCTTGGTTAATTGCAGTGGATTTACAAGGTGGTAGTCCTTATAACGCTGCGGCTCGCCTGGCATTCGGTAACAACCATATTCAGGTAATCAGTGGGTTATCACTGCCATTGGCGCTAGAAATTGCCGATAACCAACAAACTATGGCGGCGGAAGAACTCACGGATTATTTACTCGACATTGGTACACAGTGCGTGCAGTCATTCCGTCACCAACAATGCAATGAAGAAGAAGAGGCCGACTTTATATGAAAATCAATCTGGCAAGAATTGACGACCGGCTGATTCATGGTCAGGTCACCACGGTATGGGCGAAAGAAGCCAAAGCCGGACGTATTATCATCTGTAGCGATGAAGTTTATAACGATGAAATCCGAAAAACGTTATTAAAACAAGCTGCGCCACCGGGAATTAAAGTGAATGTCGTTAATATAGAAAAAGCTGTGGCGGTTTATCACAACCCGAACTATGCCAATGACACTGTATTTTATTTATTTACTAACCCGACAGACGTTTTACGCTTGGTCGACCAAGGGGTAAAAATTGATGTCATTAATATTGGCGGCATGGCCTTTAAACAAGGGAAAACGCAATTAACCAAAGCAGTTTCGGTTGATCAGGACGATATTAATGCTTTTTATGCATTAGGTGAACGTGGCGTTCATTTAGATTTACGGGTAGTCACTTCTGACCCTCAGGTGGATGTGATTAAAAAATTACGCGAGCTGGAGTCTAAATAACGACACCTAACTTGATAAATAAATAATAACCCAGGCTTTATTAAACATTTAAATCCGATTACTTAACCTGGACAGAAAACCATTCTTATCGCGCACAACGTGAGAGGTTTTATATCGTCCAAAGAGGTCACCATGGAAATAAGTTTAGTACAGATAATCTTAATATTTATTTTCGCCTGTATTGCCGGTATGGGAAGTGTGCTGGATGAGTTTCAAACTCACCGGCCATTAATCGCCTGTACTATCACCGGGTTGATCCTCGGTGATATGACCACTGGCGTTATTCTCGGCGGTACGCTGGAGTTAATCGCCTTGGGCTGGATGAACGTCGGGGCCGCGCAATCCCCAGACTCCGCGCTCGCCAGTATTATTTCCACCATTCTGGTCATTGTCGGCCATCAAAATATTGCCACAGGTATTGCCATTGCCCTACCTGTCGCGGCGGCAGGCCAAGTACTGACCGTCTTTGCCCGTACTATCACCGTCGTTTTCCAACATGCCGCAGATAAGTACGCAGAAAAAGCCAATTTTGCCATGATCGATTTAATGCATGTTTCGGCATTACTGGTTCAGGCATTGCGGGTAGCCATACCGGTACTGATTGTCTCCATCTTTGTCAGCGCCGATACCGTCAGCCATATGCTCAGTGCCATCCCTACCGTCGTCACCCATGGGTTACAAATTGCCGGTGGATTTATCGTGGTCGTAGGTTACGCCATGGTGCTCAACATGATGGGCGTGAAGTACCTGATGCCCTTCTTCTTCCTCGGTTTTATTGTCGGGGGTTACCTCGGTTTCAGCCTGCTCGCCTTCGGTGGCATCGGCCTGATTATTGCCCTGCTGTATATCCAGTTAAACCCGCTTTATCAGAAACCGGCGGCTCCTGTAGTACAGGCCAGCCAAGCCAAACTCGATGAATTAGAAGATTAGGAGACGCCGAAATGACCAAATTAAACAAACAATTAACCCGGTCTGATCTGTTTAAAATGTTTTTACGCAGTAACTTGCAGCAGGCCTCTTTTAACTATGAACGTATCCATGGCCTTGGTTTCTGCTATGACATGGTGCCAGCAATTAAGCGCTTATATCCGCTGAAAGAAGATCAAATTGCCGCCTTAAAACGTCATTTAGTGTTCTTCAACACCACCCCTGCCGTTTGTGGCCCGGTTATCGGTGTGACGGCGGCGATGGAAGAGGCGCGCGCCAATGGCGCTGATATTGATGAAGGGGCGATCAATAGCCTGAAAGTCGGGCTGATGGGGCCACTGGCTGGGGTTGGTGATCCGCTAATTTGGGGAACCTTGCGCCCAATCACCGCCGCCTTGGGCGCGTCGCTGGCACTGAATGGCAATGTGCTGGGGCCGATTCTATTCTTCCTGTCATTTAACTCTGTCCGTCTGGCGCTGAAATGGTTCGGCCTGCAATACGGTTTTGTTAAAGGGATCAATATCGTCAAAGATCTTGGCGGTAACTTACTGCAAAAACTGACCGAAGGCGCTTCGATTCTGGGCTTGTTTATCATGGGGGTTTTGGTCACCAAATGGACCAGCATCAATGTGCCGCTGGTGATATCAAAAACACCGGGCCACGACGGTGCCACCGTGACGATGACGGTACAAAACATTCTTGATCAACTGTGCCCCGGCCTACTGGCACTGGGATTAACCCTGCTAATGATGCGCTTGCTCAAGCGAAAAATTAATCCTATCTGGCTCATTTTCTCCCTGTTTGGCCTCGGAATTGTAGGCTCATGGCTTGGCATTCTGGCTTGATTTAATGCCAGGGAGTTTTTTTATTCGACCGGCTGTTTTTATATTTAAAAAATATTGAGGTGGTTCCGCATGAAAACTAAAGCACTACGTTTATATGGCAAAAATGACCTGCGTCTGGAAAGTTTCACCTTACCGGAAATAGGCGACGATGAAATTCTGGCAACCGTCGTAACTGACAGTATTTGCCTCTCTTCATGGAAAGAAGCCAATCTGGGGGCGGAGCATAAAAAAGTGCCCGATAATGTGGCGGAGAATCCCATTATTATTGGTCATGAATTTTGCGGCGATATCCTGCAAGTGGGTAAGAAATGGCAGCATAAATTTAAACCCGGTAGCCATTATGTGATTCAGGCCAATTTGCAATTACCTGACCGCCCTGACTGCCCCGGATATTCTTTCCCTTATGTCGGGGGAGAAGCCACCCATGTGGTTATTCCTAACGAAGTGATGGAGCAAGACTGTTTGCTGCCATATGAGGGTGAAAGTTATTTCGAAGGATCGCTGGTAGAACCGCTTTCTTGTGTCATCGGCGCATTTAATGCCAACTACCATCTGGTTTCTGGCACTTATCAACACAAAATGGGTATCAAGCCCGGCGGTCATGTATTAATCCTTGGCGGTACCGGCCCGATGGGATTATTAGCAATTGATTATGCTCTGCATGGGCCAGTTAATCCGCAATTATTGGTCATTACCGATCGCCACCAACAGAAACTGGATTATGCCGCACGCCTCTATCCAAGCGAGCCGCAAACCCAGGTACATTATCTTAATACCAAACAAACTGACGATCAGTTTGAACGCTTAATGGCACTGACTGAGGGCAAGGGTTATGACGACATCTTTGTTTTTGTGCCTTCCGCAGAATTAGTGACATTGGCTTCAAGCCTATTAGCACCAGATGGCTGTTTTAACTTCTTTGCTGGCCCGCAGGATAAGAATTTTATGGCGTCGGTTAATTTTTACGATATCCATTATTCGTTCACCCATTATGTCGGCACCTCCGGAGGAAATACTGACGATATGCGTGAAGCAGTGAAGTTAATTGAAGAAAAGAAAGTGAATGCCGGGAAAGTGGTCTCTCATATTTTGGGACTTAATGATGCAGCAGCAACCACATTGAATTTGCCGCAAATTATCGGTGGTAAAAAGTTGGTTTATACCGGTAAAAATATACCGCTGACCTCCTTAAGTGAGTTAATGGAGCAACCACAAGATTTGCCGTTATTGCAGGAACTGCAAACGATCTTGCGTAAAACCGACGGATTGTGGTCAAAAGAAGCTGAAGATTATGTTTTGACCCACGCCGAAGAGATTTAATGATTCACGGCGTCGATAACTTTATGAATCTCACCGGCGAAGATGCCCATCTCGCCGGTGATTTTATTGATCAGATGCGAGCAAGTCATTCATCACTATTGGCAGCGCACAAAAATTCACAACTCTGTGTGAAAGGTTATTTTTACTGACTTTAATTATTTATTTTAAATTTCAATAAATTAAATTCAAATCCTCTTTTTTCCCCGTTATAAAGTTTGTGATATCAGTCATCTCAATGTTAAGCACAAAACCTAACAATAGAGTCAATTAAATACGCTGTTGCAGGAGAGGTTGAGATGTCTATCCAACTTGGCGTGATTGCCGATGACTTTACTGGTGCTACCGACATCGCCAGTTTCATGTCAGATAACGGCTGGAAAGTGGTACAAATTATCGGTGAACCGTCAATTGATGCGGTATGCCCCACTGATGTAGATGCTGTGGTTATCTCATTGAAAAGTCGGTCTATTCCGGCTGAAATCGCCGTAAAACAGTCACTAGCCTGTTTGCGGTGGTTAAAAGAAACGGCGCAAGCACGGCAGATTTATTTTAAATATTGCTCCACTTTTGATTCCACAGCAGCAGGCAATATCGGCCAGGTCAGTGATGCGCTGATGGCGGCATGTGGAGCCCAACAAGTCGTGCATTGCCCGGCACTGCCACAGAATTTTCGCACAGTTATTCATGCTCATCTGTTTGTGAATGGCCGACTATTGAATCAGTCTGGAATGGAAAACCACCCGATTAATCCAATGCGTGATGCTAATTTATGTCAGGTATTGGCACCGCAAGTGAAAGGCCATGTCGGATCACTCAATTTGGCCGTGATCCAGCAAGGTGCCGCGGCAATCACTCAGCGACTCGCTGTGCTGGCTAGGCAGGGGATAAACCATGTTATCGCCGACACACTGACCGTTCACGATCTAGACCATCTGGCGCAAGCATTAGTGCAACGGCCACTGCTTGCAGGTGGTTCCGGTTTAGCGGGTTCGCTGGCGAAATACTTGCCTTCACAAACCACAGCCGCAGCGCACGCCCTCACCTTCCCCACCCAGAAAAAAGCCGTGGTGCTTTCCGGTAGTTGCTCAGTGATGACCAATCGGCAGGTCGCGCATTACCGCCAGTTTGCCGCACATTTTGCTCTGGATGTTGAGCGCTGCATTGCGGCAGACCCGGCTTATATCCGTCAAATTGCCGACTGGGTTGAACAGCACCTTGCCGACAGCTTTGCGCCATTGGTTTCTGCTACCCAACCGCCAGCAGAAATTTCAGTCATCCAGCAACAATATGGCGAACAACGCGCCAGTCTGGCCGTCGAAGAGACCTTTGCCCAGCTCACTCGCCAGTTACTGGAGCGCGGTGTCAATATCTTCATCGTGGCTGGTGGGGAAACCTCCGGCACCGTGGTAAACCAGCTTGGAGTGAATATATTGGAGATCGGCAAATCGATAGCGCCGGGGGTGCCCTGGGTGCGAGATGCACAACTCGGGCTGATGATGGCACTTAAATCTGGCAACTTTGGTAATGAAGACTTTTTCTGTCTGGCGCAGGAGTATTCCGCATGAACACAATGCCACTATCTGAACAACAACTGCGCGACGATTTGGTGAACTATGGCCGCTCGCTGTTTCAGCGCGGATTGAGCAGCGGCGGCTCTGGCAATATCAGTGCGAAGTTGCCCGACGGCGGTTTTTTGGTAACACCAACCAACTCTTGCCTGGGTGAGCTGGATAGCCAGACCTTAAGTAAACTGGATGCCGAAGGCCACTATCTCAGCGGTGATAAACCGTCCAAAGAGGTGCCAATGCACTTGGCGATGTATCAATCGCGGCCACAATGTGGCGCGGTAGTCCATCTTCATTCTCCTTATCTGACGGCGCTCTCATGCCTAACAGATATTGACCAAACGAATTGTTTGCCGTCAATTACACCATACTATGTTATGCGTATCGGCCAGCTTCCTTTATTGCCTTATATGAAGCCGGGCGATCCAGCCATGGCGAGTGCATTGGCGAAGTCGGCGCTGAGCCACAACGCCGCACTGCTCGCCAATCACGGCCCAGTGGTCAGCGGCTCGACCCTGCGCGAAGCTGTATTTAATGCCGAAGAACTTGAAGATACGGCCCGGCTGTATTTTCTGTTGAAACCTTATGCTTACACCCAACTCAGCGCATCAGATATCGATGAGTTACGTCAGGTGTATCGCAATAAAATTGGGTGAACGCCATGCTCCCTGAACAGCGTCGTGATTTTATCTATCGCTATGTGCATGAACAGAATGTCGCGTCGTTTAAAGATCTTGCCGACATCATGAATGTATCGCACATGACTGTGCGCCGAGATATTCAGGTGCTGGAGGCCGAGGGCAAGGTGGTGGCGATTAATGGCGGCGTCAAACTGAATAACATGCTGAAGCTGGAGCTGGCCTACAGCGAAAAAGCCTCGCTGAACCATGGGTTAAAGCAGAATATCGGCGCGTTGGCTGCAATGCTAATCGAACCGGGACAGACGCTGTATTTGGATGCTGGTACCACCCTGTTTGAAGTCGCTAAAGCCATTGCTGCCAGTAACTGCTTTAATCTGACCGTGGTGACCAATGACTTCACCATCAGCAGTTATTTAATGGATATGCCGCATATTGCGCTGTATCACACCGGAGGACTGGTCGATCGCCGCAATCGCTCTTGTCTGGGTAATAGTGCTGCCAATTTCTTTAATGCAATCAACATTGATGTTGCGTTTCTCAGCAGCAGTTCATGGGAGTTGGAGCGCGGAATGTCAACGCCGAGTGAAGGTAAAGCGATGGTCAAAGCGGCGGTCATGCGGGCATCCCGGCGCAACATACTGGTATCGGACAGCAGTAAGTATGGCAAGTACGGCATGTTCCATATCTGCAACTTGCAGCAGTTGAGCGACATTATTTCTGATGTGCATCTGCCGTCTGACGCGCAACAGCAGATTGGCGAGCTCGGGGTAAGGTTGCATCTGGTTAATACAGAAGTGAGGACATCATGCTCAAATTCGCAGCCAACCTAAGCTGGCTATTTAACGAAGTTCCGCTGATTGAGCGCTTCAGTCAGGCCGCCACCGCCGGATTTCAGGCTACAGAGTGTCTGTTTCCCTATCAGGAGCCGATTGATAGTTTAGTCAGCGCTCAGCGCAGCAGCGGCCTGCCGGTGGTATTGATTAATGCGCCGCCGGGAAGGTGGGATCAAGGTGAGCGAGGACTGGCCTCATTGCCCAAACGTGAAGAAGAGTTCAGGCAAAGTCTGCAACAAGCTCGGGAATATGCACTGGCATTAGGATGTAAACAGATACATATAATGGCCGGAAACAGAAATAGCAGCATCACCGAACAACAACAATACGATATTCTAGTAAAAAGACTACGTTATGCAGCAGATTATTTATTAGCGGACAACATCAGGGTTCTCATCGAACCATTAAATACTGAAGATATGCCCGGTTATTTCATTTCAACATTTACGCGAGCAATACAATTAATTAAAGAGTGTAACAAAGAAAATATCTTTCTCCAGTTCGACATTTATCATTGTCAGAAAATTCAAGGGAATATTTCGCGTAGTCTGCAACATTACTGGCCATTAATTTCACATTTACAAATTGCCTCGGTGCCCAATAGAAACGAACCCGATGGCGGAGAAATAAATTACCCATGGCTATTTAATTATCTGGCGTCGCATCATTATTCGGGGTGGATTGGCTGTGAATATCAGCCACAAACTACCACGCGAGAAGGATTAGATTGGTTTACTCATTATAAAACAATTAATTAATAACCTACGCCCAAAATATCTCTGTATGGCGGGTCATATTTAGGAATTCAATTATGTCTAATCACGTTATTATTTCGCTAGCACCAGTAGCCGCAGATTCGACCCGAGTAGAGCCCGCTGAGGTAGCGCAGGATATTTTAGCCTGTGCCAATGCTGGTGCCGCCGTCGTTCATCTTCATGTTCGTGATCGGCACGGCAAGCTCACCCCGGATGTCAGTGATTTTGCTGCCACCATCGCGCCGGTTCTCAGTCAGACCGAGATGATCGTTCAGGCCTCAACTGGGGGCGTCTCCACAATGAACATTGAGCAGCGCTGCGCACCACTGCAATGCAAAGGTGTTGGCATGGCCTCACTTAACGTCGGCTCAGTGAATCTGGGTGACAGTGTTTATCTCAACCCGACGCCAGACGTGGAGTATTGTTCGCGCCTGATTGTAGAGAAAAATATCATTCCTGAATTTGAAGTATTTGAAATCGGGATGATTAATAACATTCTTCTGCTGCAGGAGAAAATAAAATTCAAACAACCGCTGCTGTTTAATATTGTATTGGGTCATCGCGGTTCCACCCCCGCGACCATTGATGCATTAATTGCTATGCGGCAATTTATTCCCCGCGACGCATTATGGGCAATTACGCATTTTGGCCGCCGTGACTTTTCATTGATTGCTGCTGCAGTAGGTATGGGGGCCGCAGAGGTCAGAATTGGTTTTGAAGACAGTCGATATATTAATGCCACTGATACCGTGGAATCTAATCTGCCATTGGTAAAAAAATTGGCCAACATTATTACCAGCATGGATAAACAGGTCGCTACACCTGAGCAGGCGAGAAAAATGCTGAATATCGATATTAACAATCGCTAATTTAATTATCTATTTACCCTACTATACCAAAATAATTCGAGTTTCAGGAAGGTGGCAAGCGAGATAGTCCCGACGAGCTTACTGTAGTAAGTGATTCGGATTATTGAATGTAGCCAACGCACATGCAACTTGAAGTATGACGGGTATATTTAATATGTCGCATTCTGATTATGCGACAAGTGAGGTTTATTATGGCTATCAGCACGTCTGTCTATAAAGCCGGATTACTGATTTCTGCAGTGGGCGTTATTATCTCCCTTGCTGGAATGGTGATGCAATCCACTGGCTTATGGCACCCAGGATTAGTGATATTTATTACTGGTTTTGCCATTGGTGCCGGGTATTGGCCGGGATTACGCAGTTATCAATTCACTCTATGGATTATTGCCGGTTTTGTCGCGGCAATGATCTACTCCAAGGATCTGATTATCTGGGGTGGTTTCAATATCACCCATAAATGGATCGTCTTTTTAGTGATTCAGGCCACCATGTTCAGCATGGGGACCAAACTCACTATCAAAGACTTTGCTGATGTGGCGAAAATGCCGTGGGCGGTGTTTGTCGGTACCTTCTGTCACTTCTTAATCATGCCGCTGCTCGGCTATTCCCTGACACAAATTTTCAGTTTCCCACCTGAAGTCGCGGTTGGCATTATTCTGATCGGCTCATGTTCCAGTGGCCTGTCATCGACGGTGATGGTCTATATCGCCAATGCCAATCTGGCGCTGGCAATCTCCGTGACGGCGGTTTCAACCTTGGTCGCCACGGTAATGACACCATTGTGGGTCAATATTTTGGCCGGTTCGCTGATTGAAGTGAAATTGCTGTCGATGGTGATGGATGTCATCAAAATTGTGATGATCCCGATTGGGGCCGCCATTCTGCACGATTACCTGAAAACCTATGCGGGTCAACAAGGCCGACGCGTGGTCCAAACCATCGCCGCAGGTTGTGCGACATGGCTGCTGTTTATGATCTTTGGTGGCTGGGATCGCTTGTTCGAAACCGCATCAGAAGATGCACAAATGCTGGCAGTCGTCGCTAATTTCTTCGCAGGCGGCATCATCTGGAGCCTGTTCTACAACTGGCTAACCACCAAATCCGACAAAGTTCTGCTGGCGATGCCAAGGATTTCCATGATGGGCATCATCTTCTTCACCACCACTGCCGCCGCTGCTGGGCGCGATAATCTGATGCAAGTCGGTATTTTACTCTGCGTCGCGATGCTGATTCATAACTGCGGCGGGTTCCTGATCGGCTACTGCATGAGTCGCTGGGTATTCCGTCTGGATATCGAATCATCGCGCACTATCGCTTTTGAGGTCGGTTTACAGAATGGCGGCATGGCATCTGGCTTGGCGGCAGCGATGGGCAAACTGGCAACAGTCGGGCTGGCATCGGCGGTAATGACACCGCTGGGAAACGTCACCGGCTCACTGCTGGCCAACTACTGGCGCAGAAAAGATCTGGCGAAGCAGCGCACTCGAACTGGCACCACTAAACCTGACTCATCACTTTCTGAAACTCACTCTGCATAGGAGGCTGTATGCTAACGCAACTTACATTGGATACTGCGCAACAGGCCGTCAGCCATGCGCTGAATCTGGCAAAGAATGACTATGACAACCGGCCGCTGAGTGTTGCCGTTTGCGACCGACAAGGATTTTTGCTGGCGTTTGCCCGGATGGATGCCGCAAAGTTACTGACTATCGAACTGACGCAGCGCAAGGCTTATACCAGCAGCCAACTGGGTGCCACCACCGACGCCTTTTTGCAACGACTGCAAAATGAGCAGTTAGATATCGGTTACTTTGGTGATGCACGGTTTACTGCCCTACCCGGAGGGATTCCGCTGCTGGATACGCATAAACAGTGCGTCGGTGCTGTCGCCGTGGGCGGATTATCCGCCAAAGAAGATCATGAAGCGGCAGCCAAAGTCGCCCAGTTTATGCATGAACTAGCGTAACCTTTTACCCGCAGAACCATCTGTGAAGGATAACAAAATGAAAAAAATTGCCCTATTTCACACCAGTGCTGCCACGCTCGGCATGATGCAAACATTGATTGCCGAGCATATGCCGCAAGCCGAAGTGATGCACATCATTGAAGATTCGATGATTAAACAGGTGATGAAGCATGGCGGTGTCAGCCCTGAAATCAGCGCTCGCATCGCCGGTTATATCAATAATGCCGAGAAAGCGGGCTGTGAGATCTTTATGACCGCGTGTTCATCCATTGGCGGCGCAGTGGAACAGTGCCAGTTTATGACCGCGTTACAGCTGACGCGCATTGATTCTGCCATGGTCGATGAGGCGATTGCTCTTGGCGGGCGGATTTCCGTGCTGGCTACCGTCGCCACTACTTTGGAACCCACGTTGGAATTTGTGCGGCGTAAAGCCGCAGCAGCCGGTAAAAATCTAGACATTGTGCCAATGCTGATGCCGGAGGCATTCATCGCACTGTTAGATGGCGACAACACCACTCATGACCGCATTGTGGCCGAAGGGCTACAAAAGGCACTCGCCAGTAGCGACGTGGTGATGCTGGCGCAGGCGTCAATGGCCAGAGTGCTAACCACCCTGCCGACACCGCCATCCATTCCAGTGCTGACATCGCCAGAACGCGGCATTCTTTGGCTGAAACAGCTCGCCGCAGCGGTATAGGCTGACCTGACATCAATAGCAAACAGCGGAGAATTTCTCTCCGCTATTATGCCGCCTCTTCCGCTGCGCGCATCGAGGCTATGATTCACTCTCCGACAGATGCTTTGCCGTCGACTCATCGGTGGTAGAGTCATTTTCCACCGCATTCAGCAGCACATCCAGCAAGCCGGGAAAACGGGCATCAATATCATCGCGCCGCAGTGATAACAAGCTCTCCCGCCCACAGGGACGTTGCCAGATAACCCCACTTTCACGTAACACACGCCAATGATGGGTCAGAGTCGATTTGGACAACCCGTGCACCAACGTGCCACATGCATGTTCGCCCCCCGCCGCCAGCCTACGCACCACAGCCAGCCGCAGTGGATTACCTAAAGCCGTCAGCACATTTTCCAAACGTATCTGCTCACGCTCAGGGTGATTTGCAATCATAGTGTTCCTATTGATAAACGACAGCCCACGACCAGACTGCCTGATTTGGCCATACATCACCGGCCCTTAGCCGGCGGCAATATAGCCTATACTCCATGTCGGCCCTACTAATAAATCCAGTGTCAGGGCGAATACCCTGCCAACCATTACTGCTAGCTATTATTGCACAGTTTCAGAACAAATAATTAAATTGTACGTGTATATTCGAACAATAGGACTATACTGATCGCGATCACCTGTTGATCAACAGTAATGTACAACTTAAACCAACAACTTCCCGGCAGAGCAGCAAATTGCCCGCCCCGAAATTGCCATCATCTTTTAAGGACTTAATATGGCACGTAAAACTCCTATCGAGCGCTATCGCAACATCGGTATCTCAGCCCACATCGACGCCGGTAAAACAACCACTACCGAGCGTATTCTGTTCTACACCGGCGTCAGTCATAAGCTGGGTGAAGTGCATGATGGCGGCGCGACTACTGATTGGATGGCACAGGAGCAGGAACGTGGCATTACCATTACATCGGCTGCCGTGACCTGCTTCTGGAAAGGTATGGACAGAACCCTACCGGAGCACCGCATTAACATTATCGACACCCCAGGGCATGTGGATTTCACCATTGAGGTGGAACGCTCCATGCGGGTACTCGACGGTGCAGTCATGGTGTATGACGCAGTCGGTGGCGTACAGCCGCAGTCAGAAACTGTCTGGCGTCAGGCCAATAAATACCGTGTACCACGGTTGGCGTTCGTCAATAAAATGGACCGCCCAGGCGCTGATTTCTTCCGCGTACGGCAGATGATGATTGACCGCCTGAAAGCCAATCCGGTGCCGATTGTGATTCCAATCGGCAGTGAAGAGCACTTCACCGGCGTGGTGGATTTGCGGCTGATGCGCGCCATTATCTGGGACGAAGCTTCTCAGGGGATGACATTCAGTTATGAGCCAATCCCAGAAAATTTACTGGCGACGGCTAATGAATGGCGCGAGAAAATGGTCTCCGAGGCAGCAGAAGCCTCTGAGGCACTGATGACAGAATATCTGGAAACCGGCGACCTGACGGTGGATGAAATTACCCAAGGTCTGCGTATCCGCACCATTGCCGGTGAAATTCAGCCGATGATGTGCGGCAGTGCCTTCAAGAACAAAGGCGTGCAACGGATGTTGGATGCGGTGGTTGAACTGATGCCATCGCCGGTGGATATTCCACCGGTCAGTGGTACCGATGAAAACGGTAACGAAGTGAGCCGCAAGGCCGATGATAATGAAAAATTCTCGGCGCTGGCATTCAAATTGATGACCGACCCCTATGTGGGTCAGCTGACTTTCGTGCGGGTTTACTCCGGCGTGCTGAGCAAAGGCGACAGTGTTTATAACCCAATTCGGGGCAAGAAAGAGCGCATTGGCCGTATCGTGCAGATGCACGCCAATAACCGGATTGAAGTGGATGAAATTCGCGCCGGTGATATCGCCGCCTGTGTGGGCTTAAAGGATGTCACCACCGGGGAAACACTGTGTGACCCGGATGCCGTCATTACTCTGGTGCGCATGGAATTCCCTGAGCCGGTGATTTCGCAAGCCATTGAGCCGAAGACCAAGGCCGATCAGGAGAAAATGGGGTTGGCGCTACAGCGGCTGGCATCGGAAGATCCGTCGTTCCGTATCCGTACGGACGAAGAGTCCGGCCAGACCATTATCTCCGGCATGGGTGAATTGCATCTGGAGATCATTGTTGACCGTATGAAGCGCGAATTTGGTGTGGAAGCCAATATCGGTAAACCGCAGGTGACTTACCGCGAAACCGTGCGCAAAACCGTGACAGATGTCGAAGGCAAATTTGTCCGTCAGTCCGGTGGTAAAGGGCAATATGGCCATGTGGTCTTTACTCTGGAGCCGCAGGAGCCGGGCAGTGGCGTGGCCTTTGTTGATGCCACTAAAGGCGGCGTAGTTCCGCGTGAATTTATCGGGGCGGTAGAGAAAGGAGTGATCGAAGCCACTAATACCGGGGTTCTGGCCGGTTATCCGGTGGTGGATGTGAAAGTCACCTTGACGTTCGGTTCCTACCACGAAGTGGATTCATCCGAACTGGCGTTTAAAATGGCGGCCATCTTTGGCTTCAAAGAAGCGGCTAAGCGCGCGTCACCGGTGATTTTGGAACCGGTCATGAGTGTCGAGGTGGAAACTCCGGAAGAGTATGCCGGTAACGTGATGGGCGACCTTTCCTCTCGCCGTGGCCTGGTGCAAGGCATGGAAGAGATGATTGGTGGCGGGAAGATTATTCGGGCAGAAGTGCCGTTATCTGAAATGTTTGGCTACTCGACCGTGTTACGTTCCATGTCACAAGGCCGGGCGACCTACACGATGGAGTTCAAACACTACGCCGAAGCACCACGGAATGTTGCTGACGCGATTATCGCCGCGCGGGGAACCAAAAGCTAACCCGCTGAAATAAAACTATAAAGCCGCCAGTTGATTTTAGCTGGCGGCTTTTTTATTGAGCTTGATGCCAGGAGCCGTTAGATAGCTACCCGCCGACTAATCTCTACCACCTGATCACTGGGCAGATGATAGTAATTGGTGACATGAGTGCAGTTTCTGACCATAAACGCAAAGCTGCTGCGCTGCCATGACGCCAATCCATAACCATCCTCGCGCCCGACAATAGTTTCATGGCCCAAATAGTAGGTTACATCGTCAAGTTGGAATTGGCAGTTCATGCCGACAATACTCTGCAATAACTCGGGGATATGCGGCCGCTCCATAAAGCCGTATTGAGCAACACCGCGCCAATAATCCGCCGCCTGTTCAGTAATCACCAATCGCTCTGCCGGATCCACGCGAGGAACATTTAGAATATTAATGGTGAGAGATAGGACTTTCTGCTGTAAGGCGCGATTACGCGCGACATGCCAGCGCATGACCGGTGGAATATCATTCTGAGTCCGGGTAAGAAATACCGCAGAGCCCGGCACCCGAGGGATATTTTTCTCCCGGATTTTAGTAAAGAACTCATCGATACCCATCACCTTCTCGCTAATAGCTTGCGAGGTTGCTTTCACCCCACGGTGCCACACCAGCATCACCGTACAAACCACCGCCGCCAATAGCAGAGGAATATAACCGCCCTCCAGCACTTTAATCAGATTGGCGATAAGGAAGCTGGCGTCAATAACTAAAAATCCCCCAGCCACTAAAGCACTCGCCAATAAATTCCATCGCCATATTTTGCGCATCGCCACAAATAACAACCCGGAAGTCATTAGCATAGTGAGCGACACCGCAATACCGTAGGCAGCGGCAAGGTTCTCAGAGGATTTAAAGAATACCGCCAGACAGACCGTCACTATCATTAATAGCCAATTGATGGTGCCGATATAAATTTGCCCGTAGCTCTCGGCCGCCGTCTGTTTTATTCGCAAGCGGGGCAGCCATCCCAACTGAATTGCCTGCCGGGTCATAGAAAAAGCACCGGTAATAATCGCCTGACTGGCAATAATCGTGGCTAATGTTGCCAGAATAACCAGCGGGATTTGCATGATCGGTGGGCAGAGGCGGAAGAAAACATTATGTGTAATATCCGCGCCAGCCAAAATCAATGCAGATTGTCCGGCATAATTAAGCAATAAGCTGGGGAAGACTAAACCGAACCACGCCATCCAAATCGGCTTCTTACCAAAATGCCCCATATCAGCATATAAAGCCTCTGCCCCGGTGACGCAAAGGAAAACGCCGCCTAATACCAGAAAACTGGCAAAGCCATTAGAGAACAAAAAGTTGATGCCATAGTATGGGTTAATTGCCAGTAATACTGCTGGGTGCTGAATTACCCCCCAAATACCCAGTGCGGCAATAGCAAAAAACCACAGCGCCATTATTGGGCCAAAAACTTTACCTATTTTAGCGGTACCAAAAGGCTGAATAGCAAATAGTGCCACCAAAATAATGACCGTGGCTGGCAGGATATAAGGGTGTGCGGCAGGAAGAACAATGTTCAAACCTTCAAGGGCGGAAAGCACCGATATCGCCGGTGTAATAGCGCCGTCACCGTAAATTAGCGCGGCACCAAGCAAGGCAGAAAAAATAACCCACTTATTTCCCTTTCCCTTGCGCACCAGCAGTGACATCAGGGCCATAATGCCCCCTTCGCCATTATTATCAATGCGCATGGCAAACACGGCATATTTAACTGAAGTCACCAGAATCAGTGTCCAGATAATGAGCGATAACAGGCCTAAAATAACTGCCGGAGTCGGATTATTTCCTGATAACAATAGGACGGTTTTCAGCGTGTAGAGTGGACTGGTCCCAATATCACCGAACACCACGCCAAGCGCACCACCAGCCAGTATAATTCCCGGCGGCGATTTTTGAGCAGCTACCCCATTGGCAGCCAGTGCCATATTGTTCATGACAATATCCCTTTATCGGTTCACCCCGTTTTTGCACGGTGACTTGTTGACGTTCCTCTAAAACAATATAGACATAAACATATAAAAATGTAGTGCCATGCATGACTGCTAGCAGCATTAATGACGAATAAAATAAAGAGCGACTTAGAATGTTACCGGTGTATTCACCCACAGCACTTTCGCGGCTGACTCGCCAATATTACGGTAACCGTGCGGGACATTACTGGGGAAATAAAACGAATCGCCCACACTGAGGGTGTATGTCTCCTCACCGAGATACAGCGCAATTTCGCCCTCAAGGACATAGCCCATCTCCTCGCCATGATGTTCTATCTGCCCATCGCTGGCGACACCCGGCTCGATAATATGAATATTCCCCTGCAATAACCCTCCCTTATGATGGTGAGTCAGGTTTTCCAGCGCAATGCCCCCTTTTTTATTGCGATGGACAAAGCGCTTACGCACCCGCTGTTCGGGTTTCAGCACCGGTGAATCAGCGACCCAACTCTCAGCCATCAAATCTGAAATATTGGTTTCCAATGCACTGGCTAGCCGGTGCAACATGGCAAGTGAGGGGGACGCCACTTCATTTTCCAACTTGGACAATAAACTCTCTGAGCATCCCACTTTCAGTGCCAGCTGCTTTAGCGTGATGTCCTGCGCCAAACGAGCATGACGTAAACGCATCCCTAAATCAGATAAAACAAAACCGCCGTTATCGCCGTTTTTTTTCATAAATTGATATCTGCTGCTCAAAGAGACTCAAACGCCCGGCGTATCCATGCCGGGCAACATTTTGCTACAGGGCATGACTGGTGCATCATTCACATGGTCACTGCCCATTATTCCGTAACAGTAAAATGCACATCCTGCGGGTTACAACCATTGATTGGGACAATATCTTGCGGACAGGCCGACATCACGACAATAGAATCCAATTCAGCGCGGATCTCGACGTAGTCGCCAGCTTTGCTCACTGTCGGTAACCAGGAAATGGTGTAATCCGGATTTACTGGTGTATTCATCCACAAATTCAATGGTTGTGGCACTTCTTTAGCTCTCAATCCGATAGCATTCAGCGCCAGACGCATATTATCCGCACAGCTATCGTGATATTCAGTGATCCCCATATTGCTATAGCGATAAAGGTCGCAAGCTGCAATCAGGGTATCGTGTACGCCCGGCGAAGTATCGGTCAGTAATGTTCCGATGGCGCGGCGCTGATTAGTCACTAATGCATCACCCGGCTGAGGAATGATTTTATCAATAAATGCGCGAGTATGTTCCATTGATGAAAACTCACTCAGATCGGCACTATTGAATAACCAGGTATCACACACCTGACTACCGTGGGTATTGGTGATACGAATAACCTGCCCTTTGCTCAACCGCACTGCCCGGCCACAACGGGCAGGTACGGTATAGACTTCACCCAGTACCGGAGTGCCATCGGCAGAGATTGGCGAGGATAACGTGGCATTGGTGCCCAACGCGCTACCGTTGTCTTTTTCACAGCAAGCGGGATAAGTGTGGGTGCTCATGGTAACTCCTATGGGTTGATTTGCCAGTTCTGTCAGGCAACAGGCTAATGCCTTGGCGCCAAGGTACAGATACTGAGGGTCTGTATATTCAGCCGGGTTATGGCTGATGCCGTTATGGCTAGGAACAAAAAACATACTGGTAGGACAATGGCTGGCCAGATGCATCGCATCGTGAAATGCACCAGACGTTAGGGTTGCGGTCTCAATCTGTAGCGCCTGAGCGCAAGCATATTGTTGCGCCAGTAGTTCGCGATTAAATGCCACTGGCGCGTGGCTGAACAGGCATTCGACCACCACGTTACGCGCAGAAATTTGCTGCATCCAATCATCAAACTGCGCTAATACCACGGGGTCAGCATGACGGAAATCGAGGGTAAAAGTAGCGCGCCCGGCAATGGTATTAATGGCATTGGGCTCAATCTCCCAGCGGCCAAAAGTTAGGCGCAATTGATCCGCTGGCAGTGTGGCGCTCAGTTGCTCCAACTGATGTGCCGTTTGGCGCGCCAGCGACATCGCATCTTGGCGAGCCGCCATCGGGGTGGTACCGGCATGAGCGGACTGCCCCAAACACGTCACCTGATACCAGCGCACCCCTTGGATACCTTGCACCACAGCCAAAGGTTGGTTAGTTTGTTCCAGCACCGGCCCTTGCTCAATATGCAGTTCAACAAACGCCGCCATTGGCACAGTGGCACGGCGCGGCAACTGCGGAAAACGTTGATGACAGCCCGCCAGTGCCTGTGCCAGCGTCACTCCGTTAGCATCCTGATGATGTAAATAACCGGTCAGGCGCTGTGGCTGGACAAAAACGCTGGAACCCATGGCACCGGGAGAGAAACGGCTCCCCTCTTCGTTCATCCATACCGCCACTTCGATTGGGCGCAATGTACTGATGCCTGCCTGAGCCAATGCACTCAAACACTCCATACCGGCAATCACGCCATAGCAGCCATCAAGATTACCGCCGCACGGCTGAGTATCAATATGGCTGCCGGTAACCACCGGGGGTAAATCCTCACGACCGGCTCGACGGATAAACAGATTTGCACCATCGTCGGTCATCACTTCGCAGCCCAAGGTATAAGCCCAGTCAATTAACCAAGCTCTGGCATCTAATTCCTCACTGGATAGAGCCTGCCGATTAACGCCGCCATGCTCCAATGCCCCAAAACGGGCTAATTGAGCCAATTTATCCATTAATCGCTGTTGGCTGATATAACCGGCTAATTGTACCCCCGCAGAATTAAGCATGTCCGGCCTCCGGCTCATCCAGTTGCAGCGGGCGTTTAAACCACGGGGCCAGAAACGACCGCAAGCGCTCGGTTTGTGGCTGGCGGAATAACGTCGCGGGCGCGCCGGTTTCAATAATTGAACCTTCCGCCATAAACACCACGCGGGAGGATATTTTGGCGGCGAATGACATTTCGTGCGTCACCATCACCATAGTCATCCCGTCATTTGCCAGCACTTTAATCACATCCAACACCTCCTCTACCCGCTCAGGATCAAGGGCCGATGTCGGCTCATCCAGCAGCAGTAATTCCGGTTCCAGAGCCAAAGCTCTGGCAATACCCACCCGCTGCTGTTGACCGCCAGATAGTTTTGCCGGACGAGCGTCTGCTTTGTCTGACATCCCCACCTGCGCCAACGCCACTGCCGCTTTTTTACGTGCCGCATCGCGAGGCAGTTTTTTCCCCAGAATCAACGGCGCGCTGACATTTTCCAGCACCGTCATATGCGGCCACAGATTAAATTGCTGGAAAACCATCGCCAGCGGACGGCGTACTTCGGCAATTAATGCCGCGCTGTCGCGATGCTTCGGCTCTCGCCCGGCACTGCTATAACCCAATAATTGCCCCTTAATCAGCACTTCCCCTTCGTCATAGGCCTCAAGAAAATTCATGCAACGTAATGCCGTAGTTTTCCCTGAACCGGAGGGGCCGATTAAGGTGACAATTTCACCGGCATTCACCGTCAGATTTATCCCGCTAAGTACCCGATTGGCAGCAAAAAATTTGCCCAAGTTGCGTAATTCAATAATGGGTCCGGTACTCATGATGTTATCCCTCTATGGCCTGACGGCTGAGTATGCGCACACCGACACTAACCCCTTGCGCCAGCAGCCAATAACTGAGGATTAACAAGGTATAAGGCACAATGTAGGTATAGGTATTCGCGACTATCTGCCCCGTCGTCATGGTCAGTTCAGGCACCGTGATAATCGATGCCACGGCGCTCTCTTTAATGGTTAAAATAAATTGGTTACCCAGCAGCGGCAGACTAAAGCGCAAAGCTTGCGGGGTTTGGATGTACCAAAAGCTCTTCCAGGCTGAAATATCATGTACTTGAGCCGCTTCCAGTTGCCCAGACCCAATGCTTTTCCATGCCGTACGGAAGATTTCACCGAAATAGGCAGAGCTATAAATCGCCAGTGATAACACCGTGGCTTCGATGGCGCTTAGCGTGATGCCAATAGCCGGCAGGCCGAAATAGAACACCGCCAATTGGGCCAAATAAGGCGTGCCACGAATCAGCCATACATAAGTGCGCCACGGCCAGAACAACCAGCGGCTATTGCGGCATACCGCCTGTAACATGAACCCGGCGAAAGCCCCGATGACCGCTGCACTCATACTGATAGCCAGCGTGACACCCAATGCACGGGCAAAGTCCGGCAGATAAAGCAAAAAATCGTTCATCGGCTCTCCTTATGCCAGCGCCGTTCAACATAACTGCCTAGCAGAGCCAGCAGGCTGGTCAGCACTAAGTAAGACAAAGCAATCGCCACATACACTTCGAGTGGGCGGTAGGTTGCCGATGCCAGTTGCTGCCCTACCCGCATCAAATCGGTAATGGCAATCACCGACACCACCGCCGAGGCTTTAATTACATCAATTAATTCTGAAATTAGTGATGGCATAGTGATGCGCAGCACTTGAGGGATCTGGATATGCCACAGTGCCTGACGCGGGCTGAGCCCACACATGGCAGCGGCCTCCAACTGCCCCGGCGGAATGGCATTAAAGCCACTGCGTAAAATTTGCGATTGATAGGCGGCGGTATTGAGTGTCAGCGCCAACACCGCCGCCAGATAACCGGGCAGTGACAGCCCTAATTCTCCCGGCAGGTAAAAGCACAATAAAACCTGTGCCAGAACTGGGGTACCACGGAACAGACTGATATAGACACGGGCGAATCCTCGGCCCACTCGTGAGCGGCCGCTTTCCATCAGGTAGATAACCACGCCGATAAAAAAACCGGCAACTATGGCCACAATACACAGCGAAGCCGTTGTCAGCGCGCCATCTATCAACATCGGCAGCCAGGCCGTCAACAATTGGAAAAATTCCCCCATAATCAATCCTCTTACAAGCTTGGCGCAGGCATTTGGTCAGCCGGAACATCCATCACGAAACCGAACCATTTCTGCTGCAATGCTTTCATGGTGCCGTCACGGTTGGCTTCACTGATGCCGTCGCTGAACAGTTTTACCAAGCTTGCGCTGTCATCGCCCTTACGCCCGACCCAGCCAAAATAGGTGGTTGGCCCCAACATCGGTTTCAATGTGGTAAAGACTCCCGGACGGGTTTTGATTAATGGGCCCAGATTCGCCAGTGATTGGGCGACACCATCCAATCGTTTGTTCGCTAAATCGGCATAGGCTTCGTCGAAAGAGACATACTGTTTGATCTCTTTGATACCCGGTTTGCCGCTGGCTTTCAGTTTTTCATTGAACTCTTGCAGCACCTGAAGTTGACCAGAACCGGCTTGAGATCCCACCACTTTGCCACTCAAGTCATCTAAGATGCTGATAGAATTGTCGTTATCCCGTTTGAGTAGCGCGACGGTAGATTCAGCAATCGGGACGGTAAATGCAAAATGGTCCATGCGCTGTTTATTCACCGTCACCGCGGTGACGACAAAATCGAATTTCTTGGCATCAAGACCGGGCAATATGCCCTGGAATGGCAAATCAAGCTGCTTGACCTCAACACCCGGTAGGCTTTTCTGCAAAATATGATTCATTAAATCAACGTCATAGCCCACAATCTTGCCATTCTCTACCGACTCAAATGGCGCATAACGCGCTTCTGTGGCGATGGTTATCGCCTTATTGGCTTTAATACTGTCCAGCAAGTCTGCGCTATGCGCGGTCGCAGAAAATACGCTGGCAGCACACAGCATTGCCCAGCACAAAGGTATTGCTTGTTTACGTCGAGTCATGATTGCCGCCCATTTAAAGTAGTGTGAAGTGTATTCAAGTGACTTGAATGTAATGACATAAGCATGAACTATGCCAGTGGGCATAAAGTGAAAAAATAAATGGCGGGAAGTAACGTAACTATATGTAATTAAATTAGTATTTTTCTGTTATTGGTTGATGGCTAAAACTTGCAGGACAGCAAGGGAAGAGGAAAGTTATCGTTCAATACACACCCGGCGCACAGAAAAAGTGCAAATTTGCGTTTTTTCTGTGCATCACATGAGAATCCAAAACATTTCTGCTGCACCTCCTTTCCTGCTGAATATCTGGCGCAATATAAATAGAGATTATCCTTTTAAATTCAATAATCTTATCCAGATCGACATTTTGCGAACACAGTATTGAGTCGCCTCGCTATATAGTGTTTTATATATCGATTGTTATTCAATCACTCATCTGAATCAGGAGCAAACATGCTATTTAACAGGATGCGATTAGCTGTTTTAGCCACTCTTCTTACCGTCGCTGCATCAGCCAGTTATGCCGACCCGCTTCATCTGTATGCCGGAGCGGGCCTGCGTCTTCCGGTGGAAGATATCATTACGCAATTTGAAGCCAATACCGGGCACAAAGTTACCGTGGAGTATGGAGGTTCCGGCCAAATACTCACCCGTTACCAATTAACGAATGAGGGCGATCTTTTCTTGCCCGGCTCGGCTGATTATGTAGAAAAACTGAGTAAAGAGGGCAAAATCACGGCTTCTTACCCCTTGGTCCGGCATACCGCAGTCATGGCTGTTCGTCGCGATAAAGCCGGTGATATTAAGGATCTAGCCGATTTAGCCAACAGCCCGCTACGGTTGGGGATGGGAGATGCCAAAGCCATAGCACTGGGGGCCAGCGGAGAAAAAATGCTGGAAATGTCCGGCCATGGTGAACAGTTGCGTGCAAAAGTCATTGTGCGAGCCGCTACTATCAAACAGCTGCTGATGTACTTACTCAATGGTGATGTTGACGCTGCGGTGATTGGGCGCTCTGACGCGGTAAAAAATGCGCAAACATTAGTCATTTTACCAACTCCAGCGGGAGTACCGGAAGATGAAGTCACTATCGCCGTCCTGAAAACCAGCCATTCACCCGCAGCGGCCCAACAACTGGCTGACTATTTTGCGTCAGAGAAAGGAATTGCGACATTTACTGCTCACGGTTTCCTGCCACTGGTCAAGCAGGATAAAGCACTCTAGTGGTTAAGTTAACGCTGGTACCACTAGGATTATTATTGTCGCTGGTAATCGGTTCTCTTTGTGCACTGATTTTCCAACTTGATTTCCCAGTGTTGCTCTCGGTACTGAAAGATCCAGAGCTTCATTTTGCTCTTTTTCTCTCGCTAGCCACTGCATTTGTTTCATTATTGCTGTCATTAATTATTGGTATTCCAGCGGCATGGGCCATGGCGCGCATTCAATTTTCTGGTAAATATATCGCAAATATATTGCTGGATTTACCACTGGTAACTCCACCGCTGGTGGTGGGTATTGGTTTACTGTTACTACTTGGTCACCAAGGCCCGCTATCAGGTATTTTACCGCAGTTAACTTCAATGCTGTTTTCCCCAATCGGAGTGGTGATTGCGCAAACCTACGTCGCCATTATCTTTCGCACCGCCAATGCCGCATTTTTAGCAATAGATCCAGCGTATATCAGCACAGGACAAAATATGGGGTTAACCCCGCTGCAAACCCTTTGTCTGGTTGAAATTCCGCTCTGCTGGCAAGCATTACTGAGTGGGGCAATTCTGGCATTGGCGCGTGCCTTGGGTGAATTTGGTGCCACGCTGATGTTAGCTGGCGCCGTACGGCTCAAAACAGAAACTCTGCCCATCGCCATTTACTTGAATATTGCCAGTGGCGATTTCTCGTTGGCCATTGGTTGCGCACTGCTACTGATGCTGCTGGCTTGCGGGCTGCTGATAGCACTGCGCCTGTTTACCCGCAGAGATAAGGAAGATGGCTATGCTGCAAATTAATAATTTGAGCGCAGGCATTTTACAGGGGATTAATTTCCATGTTGCCAAAGGCAGTTTGACCGCGATTTGCGGCCCTTCCGGCTGTGGTAAAACGACCTTATTGAATGCTATTGCTGGCAATATTCCGGCCCAGGGTGAGCTTAAGATTGACCAGATATTAATGTCCAGCACACCCCCCTGGCTGCGGCCTTGTCGCTATCTAAACCAGCGCCTATATCTTTTCCCTTATCTCACACTGTCTGGCAATTTGCAGTTAGCCCAGTATGCCGCCGGGTTAAAGCGGGATACAAAACAGCGCATAGCATGGCTGGAGAAAATGGGTATTGCCCATTTAGCCCATCGCTACCCACGGCAAATTTCCGGTGGCGAGCAGCAACGAGCGGCTTTGGCGCGGGCCTTAATTTCACAACCCAAACTGTTGTTACTGGATGAGCCCTTCGCCAACCTTGACTGGCAGACCCGTCGGCATCTTTGGGACGTAATTCGCCAACTCCATACGGATGAGATTACTCTGCTGCTGGTCACCCATGAACCCCGCGAAGCAGAAGCACTGGCCGATCAGCGCTGGGTATTTTCTCAAGGACAATTGGTTTTACTTAAGGAGAATGGAGATGATTTATCTTTCTGATGCTGATTTAGATCGATTGCTATTGGAAGATATCCAATATGGCGACCTCACCACTCGCTCACTACATATTGGGCAGCAAGAGGGGCGCATGACCCTAACTCGCAAGCATGGAGGGACAGTCAGTGGTATTGAGGTTACACGTCGCCTATTACAACGCCTTGAGTTACAAGTAGAAAGTCATGTACAAGATGGTTCGGTGGTAGCGGAAGGAACACTGTTGCTCACCGCTGTGGGTAAAGCATCCCAGCTGCATCAAGGCTGGAAAGTGGCACAAAATATCCTTGAATGGTGCTGCGGTGTCGCCGATTACACCCACCAATTGTTAGTGGCAGGAAGAGCCTTCTCACCCACCTTGCAAGTTGCCTGTACCCGCAAAAGTATCCCTGGCACCAAGATGCTGGCGGTGGCGGCTATTTTGGATGGTGGCGGTTTGATCCATCGAGCCGGTACCGCCGAGACGATATTGCTCTTTGCCAATCATCGGCGCTTTTTGGCCCAACCGGATGACTGGGTCAGCCATGTGGCACTGCTCCGTAACAGTGCCCCAGAAAAAGCCATTGTCGTGGAAGCCGAGACTCCGGAAGAAGCGCTGGCTATCCTGCCGGCCCGGCCCGATATCATCCAATTGGATAAATTCAGCCCTGCGCAAATCAGCGCATTATTGCCACAGGCAAAAGCTTATGCACCTTTTTGCCATTTAGCAGCAACCGGTGGCGTGACAACAGCCAACATAGCGGAGTATGCCGCAACAGGAATTGATTTGGTGATTACATCCGCCCCTTACTACAGCCAACCCGCTGATATTAAAGTCCGGCTTTTCCCCAATAACTGACGGTTACCCGGCATAAAAAAACGGGGCAGAAATTTAGCCCCTCTTTTTATACTGTTATCCAGTTATGGCATTAAATCTTTGCCGTCGCCAGATACTTTTTCATCTCTTCAGCAGGCACCATCCCACCGCCGGTTGCCCACACCAGATGGGTGGCATTTTGCATTCTCTCAGCACTAAAGTGATTGCTCTGCAAATAATCGTGACTACCACTAACTCGCGCCGGGCCGGGCATCCCCGCCAGTGCCGAAGGCTCCAACTGAATACCTTCATGCCGATTAAGCAAGCCCAGCAAATCATACATTTCGGCATCACTTAAGGTATAGAAACCGTCCAGCAAACGCTCCATGGCCCGACCAACAAATCCGGATGCCCGCCCTACCGCCAAGCCATCTGCGGCAGTAATATTATCGATACCAATATCCTGCACAGAAATATCATCATGCAAACCGGTATAGACGCCCAATAACATACAAGGTGAATGCGTCGGCTCGGCAAAAATACAGTGGACATGGTCACCAAATGCCAATTTCAAGCCGAAAGCTACACCACCGGGGCCACCGCCCACGCCACAAGGGAGATAGACAAACAGCGGGTGATTTTCATCAACCAAGATCTGTTGCTCAGCAAACTGCTTTTTCAAGCGGCTGCCTGCCACCGAATAACCGAGGAACAAGGTTGGCGAGTTTTCATCGTCAATAAAGAAGCAATTTGGATCAGATTCTGCCTGCTTGCGCCCCTGCGCAACCGCCACGCCATAGTCCTGCTCATACTCAACCACATTGACACCGTGCTCGCGCAGTTTGCGTTTTTTCCATTCACGGGCATCCGCGGACATATGCACACTGACACTGAATCCTAACTTGGCACTCATAATGCCAATCGACATCCCCAGATTACCGGTGGACCCCACAGCAATGCGGTACTGGCTAAAGAACTGGCGGAAATCATCTGAAAATAGCTGGCTGTAATCATCAGTTTCAGTCAGTAACCCGGCTTGTAGCGCCAGTTTTTCCGCATGAGTCAAAACTTCATAAATGCCACCGCGAGCTTTAATCGAACCGGAAATCGGCAAGTGGCTATCTTTCTTGAGCAGTAAGCGACCCGTGATTTCAACCCCGTAGCGCTGTTGCAGCACTTGCTGCATCGCCGGGATAGCCACAATATCGGACTCAATAATGCCCTGCGTTTTTTGTGTTTCAGGGAATGCCTGACACAAATAAGGGGCAAAGCGCAGCAACCGAGCTTCAGCATCAGCAACATCCTGTTGCGTCAGCCCGACATAAGGCAGCCCTTTTTCAAGGGTGGTCACCTGCGGGTTAAACCACGTGACTTCCTCCAAATTGATAAGCTTTTTGACCAAAGGGTAGTCGGTAATTAATTTATCAATTTCAGTGCTTTTCATAGAATGTCTCTTTTCGATCATATGATGTAAGAAAGTAGGAAAGTGGTGCCTAATGCAATCACCGACGCGATAAAGGTCGCGGTGGTGTAATATTTAAATGTCTCACTCAGCGTCGCGCCGCAATATTGTTTTACCAGCCAGAATAGCGAGTCAGTGACGATGGTGAAACCAATAGCACCGGAGCCAATAGCCAGAGTAATAATTTCCGGGCTGACATTGGGGTACATCGGCAATATAGGTGAAACAATGGCGGTTGCTCCCATCATTGCCACAGTCGCCGAGCCAACCGCAGCATGTAGAATCAGCGCCACCAGCCACGCCAATAGAATGGGGTGCATATCCAGATTGGATAAAATCACCGCCAACGCATCCGCCAACCCACTGGCTTTTAATATTCCGTTAAATGCGCCACCAGCACCGATGATCAACAGAATATTGGCAATAGAAGCAAAACTATCTTCGGTTTTCGCCAGTAGCGTACTCATCCCCATATTTTGCCGGATACCCAGCGTGTAATAGGTAACAAAGGCGGCAATAAACATGGCGGTAATAGGATTACCAATAAACTCTAAGAGTAAATAGAGACTGGTGCCCTTCTCCATATTCAGTTCTGCGGCGGTTTTTGCCAGCATCAGAATAATCGGCAGCAGCACGGTAAATAAGGTGGCCCCCAATGACGGCAGCTCATCTTCATTGCGTACTTTAATTTCAGAGAATGCTTGCGGCACGGTTTTAAATGGCAGGCGTTTGCCCACAATACGCAGGAAGAGTGGCCCGCCAATTAATGATGCCGCCAACCCGACCACCAGCCCGTAAACAATCACTTTGCCAATATCAGCCCCTAATGCATTGGTGACGTACATAGCAGCCGGATGCGGTGGCACCACGCAGTGGACCGCCATCAAAGCAGTACACAGCGGGATAGCTAACTTCAGCAATGAGGTATTGGTCTTTTTGGCGATGGAAAATGCCAATGGAATCAGTAAGACAACCCCCACCTCAACAAACAGAGTGATGCCGCAGATTAACCCGACCAACACCATAGTGACATCCGGTGATAGCCAGCGGCAGCGTTGTAAGGTAATACCGATGCGCTCTGCGGCACCGGATATTTCCATCATTTTACCTAAAATAGTCCCTAGCCCAATCACTGCGGCTAAAAAGCCCAGTGTGCCGCCAATTCCGCCTTCAATGGAATTCACCATTTCCAGCGGATTCATGCCCATTAATAACCCGACATAGAAACTCGCTAATAACAGCGCCAGAAAGGGATGTATTTTTAGTTTTACAATGGTGAAAATAATAATAATGATGCTCGTTAATAACGTCCCCACTACCCATATTTGTGAGTCCATAGCCAACCTCTTCTAATAATAAGTTCTGCCCTCATTGAATAAGAATTGGCCGGTACTGACAAATGATAAAAAATGGCTTTCAGATGAACTAGATTGAACCAAAAGTGCAATATTGGTCAAAGTTTTACTATTAACTCAGATTTGCATCACATTAGATAACCCTAATCACTGCTTTGGTGGGTCATTGCGGTATACTATTTCAACAAAAAAGATTGCCTGAGAAGCCACCATGTACCCAGAAAAAAGCTATATCACCCGCAATAAATTACTGAATGGCTATCAGCTATCGAAACTCTATACCTTCGAAGTTGCTGCGCGACACTGCTCATTTGCACTGGCGGCTGATGAGTTATCTATCAGCCCCAGCGCAGTCAGTCATCGAATTAATAGCCTGGAAGAAGAGTTAGGTTTCAAACTGTTCCAGCGCTTTCACCGCAAAGTGGAACTCACCGCTGAAGGGGAACGGGTATTTTGGGTGCTGAAATCGTCACTGGAATATCTGAATCAGGAAATCCTGGAAATAAAGAATCAGGAACTCTCCGGCACACTGACCCTCTATTCTCGCCCTTCCATTGCCCAGTGCTGGTTAGTCCCGAAACTGGCTGATTTTGCCCATCACTACCCTGCCATCAGCTTGAATATTCTGACTGGCAATGAAAATGTCAATTTCCAAGGTGGCGGTATTGATTTAGCCATTTATTTTGATGATAAAACGCCAGAGAAGCTCTCCTATCAGCACTTAATGGATGAATCTATGGTGCCGGTCTGTAGCCCGGAATATGCCGAAAAACATCAGCTTAATGGCAACCTTATCAATTTACGGCAATGTACCTTGCTGCATGACCGCCAAGCCTGGAGTTATGATTCGGATATCAGCGAGTGGAATACTTGGGGCCAGCAAGTGGGTTTTGATATTGACTCCACACAGCGCAGTATGGGTTTCGACCGCTCAGATTTGGCGATTATCGCCGCCATGAATCATGTCGGTGTCGCCATGGGGCGTAAGAAACTGGTGACCAAACGGCTGGAAAACCAAGAGCTCATCATGCCCTTCCCCAATCTTGAAGTCAGGTGCGAGCAGCGCTATTACATTTCGACCCTGTCAGACCGGCAGTGGCCAAAGATTAATGCCTTTATTCAGTGGTTAAAAAAGATGGCGGATGAGTCTTAAAAAACAGGCGCTTATGCCATATAAGCGCCTGAATAAATCATGACATTGCAGCCGCTTTCTGCGCCAAATCACGGCTGTACTGCCGGCTGGCATCCACCAGCATATGGGTATAGGCGGTTTTTTCGCAGTCGGTGGTTAAATCCTCGGTATTCAGCGTTTCCAGTATGCGGCCATGTTGCATCACCGCCACACGGTGGCACAGATGCGCGATAACCCCTAGATCGTGGGTCACCAGCAGATAAGTGAGCTTCTCGCGCTGTTGTAATTCCGCCAGCAGATTGAGAATTTCGGCTTGTACCGACACATCCAGCGCCGAGGTCGGTTCATCCAGCAGCAAGACGCGCGGCTCAAGAATTAGCGCCCGTGCAATGGCCACCCGCTGGCGCTGGCCGCCCGAGAGCTGGTGCGGATAGCGCTGGCGAAACAGCCTATTCAGACCCACTTTTTCCAAAATGGTATCAATGCGCTGGTCGCGGTCACCCATGCCGTGAATGGCAAGCGGCTCGGAAAGAATGTATTCAATAGTATGACGTGGATGCAGTGATCCATAAGGGTCTTGAAACACCATCTGCACATGGCGGCAGCGATCGCGCTCGATCCGGTGTGCCAGCGGCATTTGGTTCAGTGTGAGCTGCCCTGTCCAGTGATTAAATAACCCCGCCAGACATTTCAGCACCGTGGTTTTGCCCGAGCCGGACTCCCCCACTAAACCAAAAATTTCACCATTGTTAACCGCCAGATTCACATCAAACAGTACCTGATTCTGCTGGCTACCTTCGCCAAAAATAAGGTTAAGGTTATTAATTTCAATCATCGCATTTGCAGACATAACAGGCTCCTTAACCTTTCATCCAGGCTGGATCACGCACCATCACTGGCAAGCGATCACGGCGGTTATTCAGATCAGGCAGTGCATTGAGCAGGCCGCGAGTATAGGGGTGCTGCGCACTATCAAGATCACCAGCAGCAATGGACTCCACCACTCGCCCGGCATACATCACCAACACCCGATCGCAAAAGCTGCGCACCAGATTGATGTCATGGCTGATAAAAATCAGCCCCAAGCCGCGCTCTTGAACTAAATCATCCAGCATTGCCAACACCTGCAACCGCACAGATACATCCAGTGCCGAAGTGGGTTCATCGGCGATCACCATTTCTGGCCCGGTGATCAGCATCATGGCTATCATAATCCGCTGCCCCTGACCGCCAGAAACTTCATGCGGATACAGGCGATACACCCGCTGAGGCTGGCGAATACGCACCACTTCAAACATTGATAGCACCCGCTCCCGCGCCTCCTGACGCGACACTTTATGGTGTGCCAGATAAGCTTCCGCCACCTGATCGCCGACGCACACCACCGGGTTCAGGGAGTATTTTGGGTCTTGCATAATCATCGACATCCGCTTGCCGCGCACTTCACGCATTTTGGCTTCATTGGCGCGCAATAAATCCACTTCAGCAAAGCGCAAGGTGTTGGCATGGATTTGTGCACTGGCGGGATGCAGTTTCAGCAGTGCGCGCCCTACTGTGGATTTGCCTGAGCCGGACTCACCGACAATCGCCAGTTTCTCTTTGCCCAGCGCAAATGAAACACCGCGCACCGCGTCAGTCACCTGTTTGCCATTAACGAAGCTCACCCGCAGGTCATCCACTTCCAGCAAAGGCACTGATTTATTCTGTTCTAGGATCGAGGATGTCACGTAGGCCATCTCCTAAGAAGTTAAACGCCAGACTGTTTAGCAGGATCGCCAACCCAGGGATCGTCACCAGCCACCAGCACTCCATCATGTAACGGCGACCGCTGGAGATCATCGCCCCCCACTCAGGATCCGGTGGCTGAGCCCCCAAACCCAGGAAGCCCAAGCCCGCGGCGGTCAAAATAATACCGGCCATATTCATGGTGATACGGATAATCACCGACGGCAGACACAGCGGCACGATGTGACGCAGCAAAATACGCAGCGGCGATGCGCCCTGCAATTTCACCGCCGAGACAAAATCGGCATTGCGTAGCGAGAGAGTTTCGGCTCGCGCCAGACGGGCAATCGGCGGCCAGGCGGTCAGTGTTATCGCGATAACCACATGCTCCAGACCGGGGCCCAAAGCTGCGACGAATGCCAGTGCCAGCACCAAACTCGGGAACGAGATAAAAATATCGGTAATACGCATTAAGATGCTATCGACCTTGCCACCGAAGTAACCAGCGACCACGCCAAGTAACAGCCCGATAGGCCCGACCGTCACCGACACCAGTGCCACAATGTACAAAGTAGTACGCGCACCATAAATCAGGCGGCTGTATTGATCCCGGCCAAATTCATCAGTACCAAACCAATGCTGGCTACCGGGAGCCTGTAATGCATTACCGAGATCTTGTGCCAGCGGATCATGGGTTGCTAGCCACGGCGCAAAAAAGGCCACCACCAACAACAAGCCAATAATGGAAACACCAATGGCAGTAAGCGGGTTTCTCATTAAAGTGTGGAAGAAGCTAACTACCCGCCGTAGCCCGCGCTTCCAACCCTGATTTTTCATTTCAGGGCGTGCCACGACATTATCGGGTTCAGAGGAAAGCATCATTGATTCGTCCTCGGGTCAAAGATCTGATACAGCATGTCAGACAGTAAATTCAGTGAAACGAAGATCAAGCCAACCAGCAGCACGCAGCCCATCACCGCATTCATGTCGCCGAGCAATAAGCTGCCGGTCAAATACGAACCAAAACCGGGCCAAGAGAAGACGGTCTCAATCAATACCGCCCCTTCCAATAATGAGCCGTAAGCCAGCGCGACAACCGTCAGTAATTGCACCAGAATATTGCGAAAAGCATGGCCCCACAGCACTTGAAACTCAGACAAGCCTTTCACTTTGGCGGTAATGATGTATTCCTGCGATAGCTGCGCCAGCATAAAACTGCGGGTCATACGGCTGATATAAGCCAATGAATGGAAGCCAAGAATGGTGGCCGGCAACAGCAAGTGATTGACCGCACTGCGGAATACTTCCCACTCGCCCGCCAGTGCCGAGTCAATCAGCAGTAAGCCAGTGCGCCGGTCAACTAAACCGTCATAGGCCATATCGACCCGCCCGGCACCGCCCACCCAATTTAACCAAGCATAGAACACTAATAGCCCCATCATCCCGACCCAAAAAATCGGGGTTGAATAGCCCGCCAGGCTGATAAAGCGCACCACATAATCAGCAAATTTGCCATGGCGTGCTGCCGCCATAACCCCCAGAGGAATGCCCAGACCGGCTCCCACCAAAATAGCCATAGTGGCCAGTTCAATGGTTGCGGGGAACACACGAATGATGTCATCAACCACTGGGCGACCCGTGAGCAAAGCATTGCCGAGATCACCGTGGATAAGTGAATTAAAGTAGATAAAGAACTGTGTCCAAAGCGGCTTATCAAGCCCCAGTTGCAGATAAACCTGCTGATAGGTACTTTGATCGGCATCCTGACCGACTATCGCCAAAACCGGGTCAATCGGCATGACCCGGCCGATAATAAACGTCAGGATCAATAAACCGAATAGAGTCACGGCTACCTGAAAAAGGCGCTTTGATAAACGCCGCGCGATGCCATGCGGTGCAAACCAGTCTGAAACCTTCATGCTATCCTCCCGATACGGGCAAAACACACTGGTGCCTTGCCCTAGGTTTAGGTTGCTTGCCGTGAATTATCGCTGCTTATACACCTGTAGCAGGCGGGTTGTGGTGGATGGATGCGGGACGTAATCAACTACGTCTTTGCGCAGCACGACGGAATCAACCATTTGTGAAATCGGTAAGATGGCCGGGAATAGCGCGTCGTAGCGCTCCTGTACTGCCACGTACATTTGCTTTTGCTTGGCCGGATCTTTCTCGATAAGCGCGTTATCAATTAATTCATTCAGCTGTTTATCGTAGAAAGAGGTGCGCCAGCCCTGGAAGTTGGTCAGCTTGGCGGCATCACTGTTATCCGGGTTATAGGCAATTGAGCGCAAGCTAGAATGAGGATGAGGATCAACGCCGCCACCGCCACGGCCCACCAGCATATCGAACTGGCGATCCCGCATGGCACCATAGACCTGATTACCGGTGCCGGTCAGAATTTTGGCTTGGATTCCGGCTTGAGCCAGTGTGGATTGAACCGCAGTGGCGACGTTGATAAATGGCGGATCAGACAGCACCCGCAGGGTGGTGGTGAAACCCTCGGGATAACCCGCTTCCGCTAGCAGCGCCTTGGCTTTCGCCACATCAAGTTTATAGCCGGGATCGGGCAGTGTGACATCCATCCCTTTCTGGATCGGGCGTTGATGGAAGATCCCATAGCCCGGCATGATAGTTTTATTAATCCCATCATAATCAATTAAATACCGCACCGCTTCGCGCACCTTAGGATTGGCGAAATGCGGCTCTTTCAGGCTCATAGCAACATAATAAATGGTGCCGCGCTGAACTTCATCGACTTGAATTTCCGGGTTATTTTTCAGTGCATTAATATCGGGCACCGACATGCCACTGGCAATATCAATATCCCCTTTTTCAATCATTAACCGTAGCGCTTGCGACTCCGTCATATGGCGGAATATCACCCGCTTCATTTTGGCGTCACCTTGCCAGTAATTATCCACCCGGCTGATACGCAACACATCTTTTGCCTGCCAAACATCCAGCTTGAATGGCCCTGAACCCGCTTCATTGGTGGTCAGCCAACCATTGCCCCAATCACCATTTTTCTCATGTTGCATCACCGTGGCGCGATCAAGAATCGAGCCACTGCCCAAGGTTGCCAGCGAATAAATCACCAGCTTCGGGTCGGTCGGCTTAGGTAGCTCAATCTCCACCGTGAGGGGATCTTTAGCGCGGATCAATTGCTCCACGTTATCGGCGGTAAAGCCGTAGGATTTCCAAGTCGTGGCTTGCGCCAGATTCAGATGCATCAGGCGATTCATTGACCAGGCAAAATCGGCAGCCGTCACCGGATTGCCAGAGTGGAATTTCATTCCCTCACGCAAGGTAAAGGTGATTAACTTGCCGTCGTCACTGATTTGCCACTCAGTGGCCGCACCGGGCAGGACTTTGCTCGGCGTGTGTGGGTCCAATTCCACCAAGGAGTCATACAGATTAACAATGATAGAAACGGCATCATTGCCGGTCATGGCGGCCGGATCGAGTGACAGCAGGTTGTTCATATTCATGCCAACAATCAGTTGGTCATTGGGTGTTTTAGCCATACTGACGCCAGCCGACGTCAGGGTAATCAGTAGGGTAAGGAGGAGTGTTCTGACTATTATTATCGCGTTCATGGACCATTCTCCGGTAAGAAAAGGCGAGATCTGAATGCTTGTTTTTATAGGTCGAAATAATTTTTAAGCCGCGAAGAAATTATTCAATGGCTTCAAGAACGCAGGGTATTGGCTGCGATATAGTCGAAGTTAATATCCTCGCCTAATCCTGGGCGCGTCGGTAACGAGACATAACCGTCACTGTCCATCGGGTCGATGATGCTGTTGAGGTAAGCAGCGGGCTCATCGTAATCAAGGAATGGATGCAGTAACCCACGCTCATACCAGCGGCAGTTACGGATGGCACCGACAACCGCCAGATTTGGCGCGCCATTACCGTGAATCTCACAATCCATGCCGAAGGATTCCGCTAAATGGGCCACTTTCAAGCAAGGCGTGATGCCGCCTACGCCCTGAACACCGGCACGTAAAATATCGCAGGCACCGGCTTTCACCCAATCTGCACGGCTGAAGTATTTCCCCGCCAGACTTTCAGGCCCGATGATGTCTATCTGTAGGTTTTCCCGCAGCCAGCAATAAGAAGCCATGCTCTGCTCTTCCATCGGCTCTTCAAACCAGCTGAAATTCAGTTTTTGCAGTTCGCGGCCAATATAGAGGGCATCACTACGGCTGTACCAATGGTAGCCATCCAGCATCAAAGCAATATCTGGCCCGACGGCTTCACGTACCGCAGCACAGGCGCGGACATCCATTTGTGGACTTGGCGCAAAGGAGACCGGCGGCATCCAAGTATGCAACTTAATGCCCTTATAGCCTCTGGCGACCAATTGCTCGGCAAAACACGCATACTCATCCGGGGTGGATAGCCCACCCGCGAGCTCATCACCGCACATGGTGCTGCCGTAGGCCAATACTTTGTCGCGATAACCGCCCAGCAATTTATAGACTGGCTGACCCAATTTGCGCCCCAGCAGATCCCAAATAGCCTGCTCAGCGATAGCCAGTGCCCGGTCGGTTAACTGATTGGCGCTGCCGCGCTGCCAGTGGACTAAGTCATTCCACAGCCGCTCGCGGTCAAACGGGTTCTGCCCGATCAACACTTTCTTAAAGAAGCTGTCGATGATGTGCGGACGAATCACTTCCGGTGGGGCGAATGCATAGCCACAGTCACCTTCGTCAGTGGTCAAGGTCAGCATGGCCATTTTTGCCAGTGATTCCTCACCGGGGTGCGAATGCCCAGCGGTATCAGAAACACGCCGGGTGGGATAAGAAAATACAGTGACGTCTACGGATATTATTTTCACCTGATTACCTGCCTTTAGAGTTCATTTCGTTTTCAGTCGGAACAGTGATTGCCTCGCTGATATCTCCTGACTAAATGGCCGCTATCCCTGTGAGCTCAAATCGTTAATCCCTTATTTTTAATGATGATTTATTCACGCTTAATATTAAAACGACGGATCTTTTAAAATGGAATTACATTTCACTTAACCAGTATTGGAGATAACTGTCGATTAGTCATTAGGAAATTGGCTGCAAAAAAGACAATAAAGGCAGGGTTTTTTGGGCAAATGCATAAATTATTGTGAGCCCCATCACGATGAAATAGGGGAAAAGTGTCCGACATCACAAAATGCGCGGGAGGGGCGTGGGTTATCATCCTTATTCATGCTGCTGCCCAGCGCCAAACTTGCTTTTTTTTCAATCAATAGACAAAGGCTATCTCAACGATAGGCAAAGCTGCCCCACTAGCTTGATAAAGGTCAACCATCACTCAGCACAGCCCAGAGATAATCCCACTCAATAAATAAGGTTATTGACAGGATAAAAACCCTATACCCAACATTATTGGCATTGCAGCTCGGTAGCAGCCAATACGAAGGGGATAAATGTGAAAGTGACTTATCACTTTCCACACAACAAAGGAGTGCTGCTGTGATAAGAAAATGGCTAATTGGCGGAGGTATATTAATAGTTGCAGGTTATCTGGGTGTAGCTGGCTATATCTACATGACGGATAACGCGCGCAGTAAGGCATTAATCAGCGAGGAAAAACTAATAACCAACGATGCAATCCCCTCTGTGAACAACACCACACTAACCAACCAACAAGTCAGTAATTTGTTTTATCAAAAGGGCTGTGATTATTGCCATACAAGCAGTGCATCCCTGCCGTTTTATGCTGTTATTCCTGGCGTGAAGCAATTAATGGATTACGATATTCAACAAGGCAGTCAATATTTTTCATTGGAACCGACCTTATTGGCTATTAAAGAAAATAGAGCCTTACCAGAGGCTGATTTAGCTAAAATCGAATCGGCCATTGCCCGCGAACAAATGCCACCACAACGTTTTGAAGTTTTGCACTGGTCTTCTGGCATCAATGCCGAGGAACGTAATCAAATTCTGGATTGGGTAAAATCACACCGGGCAGAGCATTTCCCTTCAAACAGCAGCAGTGACATGAAGCACCTGACATTGCAGCCTCTGCCGGATGCCCTGCCAGTAGACAGTAAAAAAGTCGCACTAGGTTCGCGTCTCTTCCACGACCCAAGACTCTCCAGTGATAACACCGTCTCCTGCGCTAGTTGTCATTTGCTAACAAAAGGTGGGGTTGATAATCTGGCAACCTCGACTGGGGTTGGCGGTCAGAAAGGCGGAATTAATGCCCCAACAGTCTTCAATGCCGTATTTAATGTTAATCAATTCTGGGATGGCCGCGCCGTTGATTTACAACAGCAGGCTGGCGGGCCACCGCTTAACCCGGTAGAAATGGCCTCAGCGTCATGGGATGAAATCATTAATAAGCTGCAACAAGATACGCAGTTGACTCAAGAATTTGTTCAGGTTTATCCGCAAGGTTATTCCGAACAAACCATTACTGATGCCATCGCTGAATTTGAGAAAACCTTAACCACACCAAATAGTCCTTTTGACCGCTATTTGCAAGGGGATACGAATGCCTTAACTGCCAGTCAGAAAAATGGCTTGGCGTTATTCCAGAAAAATAAATGCGATACCTGCCACGTCGGTAAAAATCTTGGCGGGCAGTCTTATGATCTGATGGGATTAGCGGGTAATTACTTCGCTGATCGACCAAGAGAGCTGACTGCTGATGACCATGGGCGTTTTAATGTCACCAAAGATCCCCGTGATATGCACCGCTTTAAAACACCGGGTCTGCGTAATATTGCACTGACAGCCCCTTATTTCCACGATGCTCAAGCCGAAGATCTAACTCAAGCGGTCGAGATGATGTTGAAATATCAGGTCGGTACTAATCTGCCACCACAGGATGTTCTAGATATCGTCGCGTTCCTCGAAAGTCTGACCGGGGAATATACGCCTTATAAAGAATAAGTATTAATATCAAAAGTATCCGCAGAGTGGTTTATCTGCGGATACTCTTTTATAAAAAGAGATCCCAAACAGCACTTAAACATGATTATGTTGCGTGAAGATGAATCCCATTTATTGATCTTGATCATTATCGGTAGACCCTAGGATTTTTCCTACACAGATGGGTATCTGTTCCCATACATCATGACACATCCCTTTGTTATCATCCTCTCACTGATTTAGAACACAAATATTCATTAAATTGAATTAATAAATAATACACCTTAATTACATTTGTAATTAACTCTATTAATTACATCCAATAAGTATCCCCCTCATTAATAACGTCTCACTGGAGAACATGTAGACACCAATAAATTTATATAAATTAACCGGGAATTTTACCTCAATGAATATTCATATAAAAAGAACCTACCTTAGTATCGCTATTTCTTCCATTATTTATACAGCGACCTCAATGAGTGCTAATGCTGCACCTTGTGTGGGTTATACCGTCTCCGATATTTGTGAACAATCTAAATTTGGTGCGGGTGAATTTCACAGTATCTCACTAGGCGATGGCGTAACGGCAGGTACTGAAGACCATCACTTTGTTTTTAATGGTGATGGATATGAACTCTATCAACCTCATGATTATTTTGGCGCATCAGTTGCCCTCGGCACTATTCGTTATACTGAAGTTAATAATAGCCGCTTTACAATCACTGGCACTCACTATCAGGGTGGAGCAACTTATGAGGGCCGGGCAGAAAATACCACACTAAATAATAGCCTGATGTGGGTGATGACTTCAGCTGATCAGACTATTGCTAAAGGTAATTCCGCGGTAGTTGTTTCGACCCAATTTGCTATGGGTGGGAATGTTTACACTGAAACGGCAGAAGATGGCAGTATTGAATTCAATCCCTATATCACCGATAGCCGCTATCAAGATACTTCCTATGAAATGTTATGGGGTATGAAGAACGAGTCGAAAAACTGGGATACTAAAGCCACATCTTACAACTCGGAATTTGTTGACTCCAGCCGACAGATTGTGGCTGCTAATGGCCATAGTGTTAATGCCACATTCGCTGATACATCTTACCAGCGTATTGATGCTACCGGGCTTTCCAGCAACGCTGTATTCAACGATTCGTCTTACCAAAATATATATACTGGCGGTGAGTCGCAGAATACAACCTTATTTGATCGTGCTTATTCTTGGGTGCGCGCTGGAGGGAAATTAACCGGGCTGACAGAAGTATATAATGCGGCCTCAGTCTATCTTGATACCGATGAAACTAATGGTGCGTATGCTCAGAATATCATTCTTAATGGTGACGATACCCATTTAAGAGTGCGATATAATGCAGCCAATAATGCTTCTGCTACTGTTGATAACTTAACGTTAAATGGTGGCCAAGTTTCGTTTCTGGCGGGCACCGGTAGCAATTATACCTCACTAAATATCGGCACACTTTCTGGTTCAGGTTCTTTCTTATTTAATACCTCGATTGCAGAAGGTAAAGGCAACTTCGTGACCATCGCTAATGGCAGCGGGTCACACAAGGTGATAGTGAATGACTCCGGTGTTGAGATAACCGCTCCCGGTGAAACAACCTTAGACCTTATCCACGATATCAGTGGTAATGCACATTTTACTTTGGCCTCTATCACCGGAGCTAACATCACTGAAATCGATGGCGGCACTTATGTTTATGGCTTAAAAAAGTGGGATAACTCGGCACGAGTCGGAGGCAATCTGTGGTATTTAGGGAGCGCATTGGATGCAGGACCAGAACCAGAAGAACCCATTACCGTTGAACCAGGTCCAGCACCTGTAGAACCTGAAACTGACCTGAAAACCACCCCATCAACTGATGCTGTATTAAGTATGGCCTCTGCCAGCCAGTTTATTTTTGATGGTGAATTGCAGAATCTGCGATTACGAAAAGGCGATTTAAATAACAGTAAAGGCGATAATGCCAGTGTCTGGGGCCGCTATTTAACCAACAATACTCGTGTCAGTGCCGCCCATGATGCCGCTTATCGTTTACAGCAAGATGGTTTTGAAATTGGTGCTGATAAAGTATTTGGCCTCTCTTCCGGACAATTAGTATTAGGGGGTTTTACCTCTTATAGCAATAACCGGTTGAAACATGCCCGTGGTGGTAACAGTACCATTGATAGTTATAGCTTGGGCGCTTACGGCAGTTATTTTGATAACAGTGGCTATTATATTGATACCGTCCTCAAAGCTAACCATTTTAAGAACTCACTAAATGCCAATATGACAAATGGGGGTTCTGTACAAAGCGATTACGACCAAAATGCATTGGGGGGTTCGCTGGAGGCTGGCTACCATTACAAGCTATCCGATAATTGGTTTGTTGAGCCTTATGTTCGTACCAGTTATTTCACGGCACAAGATAAAGATATTGCACTGAACAATGGCATGAAAGCCAAAATTGATAGTAACCGCTCCGCAAAAGGCGAGTTAGGAACCCATCTTGGGACAAAATTAGATCTGAAGAATGGTGCCATTGTTCGCCCTTACGCTAAAGTGGGTATTGAAAGAGAGTTTATTAAGTCAAATACCGTGACCATCAACCAGGTAAATAACTTTAATAATGATTTCTCAGGCAATACAGCAAAATATGGGCTGGGTGTGGATGTTAATCTGACGAAGCAAACCACTCTTTATGCTGAAACGAATTATCGTAAAGGTACACATGTTGAGTCACCCATCATGGCTAACATTGGTTTTCGGATTAACTTCTAAATAACTTTTTATGAATGGCCTCTCGTAGCAATACGGGAGGCCATTCTTGCTTTCACTACTGTCCAACAACATTCCCCAATAAAATCATTGATTAAAAATAAGACATCACGTTATTCTCATTTTGACTTTTATAAAAATAACAGGAATAAAAATGAAGAAATTATCTCTGGGCATCATGATCGTGGCATTACTCAGCAGCCAACAAGTCTTGGCAAAAAGCTGGCAGGAAATAAAACAGAGCGGGGAATTGCGTATTGGTGTTCCCGGTGACTATGCCCCTCTGGCATTTCACGATAAGCAAGGGCAACTCGTTGGTTACGATATTGATATGGCAAACTCTTTGGGTGAGAGTCTAAAACTTAAAGTTAATTTTGTGCCAAGTAGCTGGCCAACACTGTCGGAGGATTTAGCGGCCGACAAATTTGATATTGCCATGGGCGGGGTGACAGAAACACCTGGCCGTGCCGCACAATTTGCATTATCCAGTCCGGTGGTCAAAAACGGAAAAATTGCCTTAGCCAACTGCCAACAAGCTAAAAAATTCCCCACACTCGATGCTATCGATAATGAAGCAGTGAAAGTCATTGTGAATCCCGGTGGCACTAACCAATCTTTTGTCGATGCTAATATCAAGAAAGCACAAATCATCCGCACCAAAGATAACGTCGCCAATTTGCAGGGTGTCCGAGATCAGAGCGCCGATATTATGTTCACTGATTTAATTGAAGGGGATTATTACCAGAGCAAAGAGCCGGGGGTATTTTGTGTCGCCACACCGGAGATATTACCCGGCACCGGCAGCTACAAAGTGTATATGATGGCAAAAGATAATCAGCCACTTCTTAGCGCAGTTAACCAGTGGTTGAGTGGCGAGACAAAATCCACCTTAGCCCACCAGTGGAATATTTCCGAATAGGCGGCCATTAATTACCCGCTATTTTTATCTTAAAATCATTGAAGCTACAGGTAGGCAGTCAGTAAATTCAACCCTGTAGCTTCAAGTAATTTGGGTTTAAGCCGTTAATCCACCATCTAGCACTACTGCCTGCCCAGTCATATAACGACTATCATTGCCTATCATAAAGGCACTGACACGAGCGACTTCTTGTGCGTCACCTAAACGCCGCAATGGGATCTGCTTACGTAATCCCTTTAAGGCATCGGCAGGCATATTGCGCGTCATATCACTGTCGATTATCCCCGGCAGCAAGCAGTTTACCCGAATGCCAAAACGGCCCATCTCAAGTGCCAGTGAACGGCCAAGGCCAATCATTGCCGCTTTACTGGCCCCATAAGCACTCTGTCCGATATTGCCTTTGATGGCGGTGACTGAAGACATCAGCAACACGGCGCCCTCGCCCTGCATCATCATGGGCGGCAAGAGGTGCTTATTCCAGTAGAAAATGGCATTCAAATTGGTATCCATGACATTACGCCAGTTATTACCATTCTGCTGAATATGTAAGCTATCGCCAGTAATGCCCGCATTATGGATAACAGCACCGGGCGGACCATATTTTTCTAACAATTGTGGGGCCAACGCATCAACATCGGCTTCATTGCTGCCGTCACAACGATAGCCAGTCACCCGACCGGGTAATCCTTCACAACTTTCGATGACATCGTGACTCTGTTGTTCACCCTGACGCCAGGTAAAAACAACATCCCACTCTTTGGCTAGCTCTTCAACCAATGCCCGACCAATGCCACGGCTGCCGCCAGTAATTAACACCCATTGCCTGCTCATAATATTACTTCTTCTGCTCAGCCAGCTTCTGACAAAGCTCGCCTAAAGTCATGTCCGGGCTTTCCATAAACATTTCGGCATTCAGCGTGGCACCGAATTCACGTTTTGCCAGCACCATCAATTCAACGTAATCCAGACTGTCGAGTTTTAACTGATGCAGAGGCATTTCAGGTGACAGTGCCGACATTTCCAAGTCTTTGGCGTCACACAACATTTCACATACGGTGTCATAAACGTGTTGATACTTTTCCATGGTCTTATCCTTTTTTAATGCGCGGCTAATGGCCACGTTTTTAATGTTACAGCGGTGGTAATTAATGGCCCGATGTCGGTGCGGGCCTGAATAGCCGAGCGCAATATCCAGCCATCTTCAGTATTGCCGACCACCAGTGTCGGCTCGATGGCATAGTGCAGTGCACTGCGGACAAATAAATTCGGGTGGTTGATGCGCAGTAAATCAGCACTGAAATGCACATCATGATGTGTCTGAATAACTGGCACATGCTTAAAAACATCAATCAAGGTTTCGGCCTGAATTCCAGGTAACACCTGTTTGGCCGTTGCCAGTGTTTGCGGAGCAGCAACCAGCAATTTAAACAGCAGCGCATCGAAAAATGCCCAGCACTCAGCCGGTTGTGAGGTGTCACCGGGGAATTGCTGGCTGAGTTGATGAACCTCATTCGCAGACAAAGAACTCCATTGCTCGCAGTCAGTCTGTACCAACGCGGGTGCACTGCGTAGCTTGCCGTTAAAGCAACTTTCGCCATTATCACTGTCGAACAAATTGCCACTCACCTGCCCCTGCGCCTGACTCAATTGCAACTGATACGGCGTATGGCATAGCACCGGCTGGCGCAAGCGCGCGTTAAAACGCAGAAAATCCGTGTCGGGCAATGCGGTTAATAACGCAGCACTGAGCTGATATTTAATATCCAGCATGGCGCGCATTCCATGCACTGTCAGTTGTTCCTGGCCCAGTTGCTGCGCATGTTGCAGATCAAAGTGGATCGGGTTGTAGTCACCAGAAAACTCGGCCCAACGTTCGGCATCACTGAGGCTGTAGTTGTAATTAAACGACGAGTTAAAAGTCATGGTCATTCCAGCCCAATAACCAAGGCGGCATTCGCTCCGCCAAAACCAAAGCTCAGGTTCAGAGTGTTACGTAATACCGCGGAACGATGCCCTTCGCTGATGTAATCAAGGTCACATTGCGGGTCGGCATTTTTCAGGTTGCAGGTAGCAGGCATCATCTGATGTTGCAAAGCTTGCAAGCAGATAATGGATTCAAAGCTGCCTGCTGCTGCAATCAAATGACCCGAATAGGATTTGGTGCTGGATAACGGCGTGGTATAAGCCGCATCACCAAATGCTTGTTTGATGGCTTGAGTTTCATTCAGATCGTTAAGCTGAGTCGAGGTGCCATGCAGGTTAACGTAATCAATGTCATCGGCGCTCAACCCTGCCTGCTGCAAGGCATGCTGGATAGTTTTGACGCGGGCGACTTTATCTTCTGCCGGTGCGGTGAAATCAAAAGCATCGGAGTAGTTACCGTAACCTTTTATCTCGCCGAGGATATGAGCGCCACGGGCAATAGCCCCTTCCCGCTCTTCCAGACACAGCACCGCCGCCCCTTCAGACAGTACAAAACCATTACGATCTAAACTAAACGGGCAACTGGCTTTGCTGGCATCTTCCTGCTCGCGTGCCAGTGCGCCCAAGATATCGATATTCCAGACGGCGGCATCACTGCGCAGTGATTCCCCCGCCCCGGCTAGCATCATAGAAGCTCGTCCACTGCGGATGATTTCAAAAGCATCACCAATGGCAATAGTGCCGGTGGCGCAAGCGGCGATCGGTGAGTTTTGATAACCACGCAATCCCCAATACAAGCTACAAGCTGCTGTCCCGGCATTCGGCATCGACAGGAAACAGCCGAAAGGTGTGCCCAGCCCGGTTTCTAAATAACCTTCATAGTTATCATGGGTTTCATCCTGACCCGCCCAGCCACTGCCGATGATGGTGCCGCAATCGAGTAAATCGTAATACTCCGCCGGAGATTTCTCGGCAAATGCCATCGCCATGGCTTCTCGTGCAGCAGCCAGCGCTAATCGGGCATAGCGCGGCAGGCGGCGGCGTATCGCGGCAGGTACCGCTTTCAAATTAGGTTCCGCATCAAGCAGGCCAAAAAATCGCGATTTAATGCCCTGCTCGGATTTATCGTAATAACGGTAACCTAATTGGTAATCCATAATGGCCGCCCAACTCTGCTGCGCGGTCATGCCCATTGGGGTCACACTGCCATAACCGGTTACTACAACCCGGCGCTGCTTAACGGTATTTGTCATGATTTAATTCCTTTACTGTCCCTGCTGTTATCCACACCGCCGCCTAAGGCTAGCCATAATTTCATGGTGGCATTCAGGTAGTTATATTGAAATTCGAGCAAACTGGTTTCACTGGTCAGCAGAGCGTCCTGCGCATCCAATAAGGTCTGAAATGAGACGGCACCTGCCTGATATTGGCTGTTAGCCAAGCTCAGCCGACGTTGGCTGAGTTGCAGGTTCTGCCACTGATTCTGTTTTTGTTGCTGATAACTCAGCCGTTGGGTCATTGCGTCATCAACATCTTTCAGTGCGCTGTAGACCTTGCTGCGAAAATCGACTGCCGCCAATTGCACCTCCAGCTTTGACTGGTCAATGGTGAGCTGCACGGTATTCCACTGTAAGAAAGGCAGTGTGCTGTTAACACTCAGTGTCCGGCTTGGGTTGCTGAACCATTGTGAAAATACCGCGCTACCGGCATCCAGCGTGGCGCCCAATGAAAGTGTCGGGTAGAAATTCAGTTTGGCGACATCCGAACCGGCTAATGCCGCACGTAAACGCCACTCGGCCGCCTGTACATCGGGGCGCTGGGCAATCACCTGTAATGGCAGACTTGTGGCGATCGGCACCTGTTGTTGTAAATCCAATGACTGGCGCTCGGTCTGACGATAATCGGGCACGCGGTTAAACAGCAATGCCATGGCATTGCGTGCTGCCTCCCGCTGCTGCTCAAGATTGTGATACTGATTTTGACGATCCAGTAATGTCTGTTGCGCCTGTAATAGCTCGATTTCACCAGCATCACCCGCCGCCATACGCGAGCTCACGATTTTGAGGGTATCTTGCGCAATAGCCACCGCCGCCTGCTGGTAGCCCAACTGTTGATTGAATTTAGCAATCTGCCAGTAGAGATCCGCCGTGGTGCCAATCAATGAAAGTGCCGTTTCCTGCCGATCTTGCTCGGTTGCATTGACCAGCCAAGCCGATTGCTCACGGGCACGGGCTAATTTACCCCACAGATCCAGCTCGTAGCTCAAGCCGAATGAGGTGCTGTAGTTTTCTCGCGGCTGAGTATTTTCATGCAATGACCGAGTATTGCTGCCAGTACCCGTCAATGTGACCTCGGGATGCAAATTAGTATTCGTCAGCCCCGCCGTTAGGCGCGCCTGCTGCAATTTCAGCCCCGCAGTCGCGAGGTCATTATTGCTGATCAACATGCGGCTGATGTTTTCTGACAGTTGCGGGTCATCGAAATTTTCCCACCAGTGCACACTGTGGTGTAGGTAGCCGCCGCCGCTATCTTTGACTCGCCACTCATCAGGCACTGACAACATTGGCCGCTGATAATCACTTTTCAGTAAAGAGCCGCAACCGGTCAGCAGCAGAGTGAGAATCCCGGCATTAATTAATTTCATCATTCTCGTGCCAACGCCTCGGTTGGATGCAAACGAGCAGCATTGCGCGCCGGGAAAAAGCCAAATCCCAACCCGATAAGCGCGGAGAAACTACAGGCCAACACTAACGGCGGCCAAGTGAAAATTAGGGTAAAGGTCTGGGTAACCCAAGAGAAAATCACCCCAGCCAGTGCGGAACCAACAATGCCAATCAAGCCGCCGAGGGTGCAGATGACCACCGCCTCAATCAGGAACTGAAGCATGATGTCGCTCGGACGTGCCCCCACAGAGAGACGAATCCCAATTTCATGGGTGCGCTCAGTCACCGACACCAGCATGATATTCATCACGCCCACCCCGCCCACCAGCAGAGAAATAGCGGCAATAGAGGTGATCAGCAGTGTCATGGAGTCAGATGTTTTCTGAATTGCTTTGCTCATCTGGTCATTACTCAGAATGAAAAAGTCCCGCTGACCATGGGCTTGCTCCAGCAGCTTCTCGACATCTTGTTGCACGTCATTCAGCAAATAGCCTTCACGAACCCGCACCGAGATTGACTCCAGCGGGATATCACCTGAAATCCGCTCGGTCAGCGAGGTATAAGGCATCCAGGCAGCTAATAAGCCACCGAATGATGAACTGCTCCTCTTGGCAACACCTATAACGCGCAGTGGGATGCCATCTAACTGCACAATGGCACCAATCGGATTTTCTCCGGCAGCAAACAGAGTGTCGCTGAGCTCAGGTTGCAGAATGACCACCGGCTCACGGGCATTCACGTGGCTCTGGGTAAAACCCTCCCCGGCCATAAAATTCAGCCCTTTTACCTGAAAGAAGCCGTCACTGACGCCAGAGAGCGCCACCATCACTTGTTTTTCACCCCGTACCGCAGCCACCATTTTGCTCACTACTGGCGACAAGCTATCGACATAGGGTTGATGGCGAAGCAGCTCAACATCGGCTTGTGAAAGTGCGCGTTCAAAATCAGGGCGCGGTTTATCCCAGCCCAACCCTGGGCGAACATCCAGATTACTGGTACCCAGTTGGCTGATTTCATTTAGGATTTCCTGACGAGCGCCTTCTCCCACCGCCATGGAGGACACCACGGAAGAGATGCCGATAATAATGCCGAGCATGGATAAAAAAGCCCGAATGCGGTGCCCAAGCAGGGAGCGCCAGGCCATTTTTATCGCCTCTCTGACACTCAACCACCAGTGGGGGCGGCCGGTGGCAACCGTGGTCGGCAGCGCCGCATTAACTGTCGCAGCACCGGTTGCCTCATTATTGCGATCAGAGATAATTTCACCGTCACTGATCTCGATAATACGCTGCGCCTGATTAGCAATATTGCGGTCATGGGTCACGATGATAATGGTGTGGCCGGACTGATGCAGGCCGTGCAAAATCCCCATCAGCTCCTGCCCACTGGCGCGATCGAGCGCACCGGTCGGTTCATCGGCCAAAATAATACCGGCACCATTCATCAGAGCACGGGCGATACTCACCCGCTGCTGTTGCCCACCGGAGAGTTGCGCCGGTTTGTGCAACAAATGCTGACCCAGACCTAAGCGACGCAGCAAATAAGTGGCGCGTTCCTGACGTTCGGCGGTGCTCATCGCGGTGTAAAGTGCCGGGATAACCACATTCTCGGTCGCCGTTAAGTACGGCATTAAGTGGTAGCGCTGAAAAATAAAACCGATGTACTGGCTGCGTAATTGTGCCAATTGCTCACTGCTGGCCTGCCGCGTCGGGATGTTATGAATCGACATCTCACCCTGCGTCGGTTTATCCAGACAGCCGATAATGTTCATCAGTGTTGATTTACCGGAGCCAGAAGCACCAATAATCGCCACCATTTCGCCGCGATGAATCGACAATGAGATATTCTTGAGTACCGCAACCGACGCGCTACCTGAAGAGAAATGGCGATAGATTCCATCGAGTTGGATCAACGGGGCACGGTTAGCGTCATCACGATGAACAGTATTAATGTCCATTATTCACTCCCGACGGCACACCGATCAGTGCAACCTGCTCACCCTGCTCTAGCCCCTCTTTTACTTCAGCATATTGACCATCACGCAGGCCAATAGCGACCCAGCGCTCGGCAGTCTGTTGGCCTTTGATGACTTGAACTCGATAGCGTTTGTCGGCTTTGGGGTCTAAAGCCGATTGCTGTTCACCTAAAGCAGACAGTGGCACGCGCAGCACATTTTTAGCCTGTGCAGTAATGATGAAGACCTGCGCCGTCATTGAGGTGCGCAATAGCCGCTCATGGTTGGCAATGCTAAAGAGGCCGTTGTAATAAACTGCGGAAGGCTGCTGGTTGTTCCCTTGCCCAGCACTTTCTTCACGCAAGCTGTCTGCAGAAGCTTCCTGAATAGCATCCATCCGGCTCTCGTAGCGGCGCTCAGGGTCGGCGACCACATAGAACCACAGCGGCTGCCCGACACTGACTTTGAGGATGTCGGTTTCTGAAATCCGCGTCTGCACGGTCATGGTATCGACATTCGCCAAAACCATAATGGTTGGCGCAGTCTGTGAGGAAACAATGGTTTGCCCCTCTTTGGTGACAATCCCCAGCACTTCGCCGTCGATAGGCGCCATGATGCGGGTAAAACCGAGATTGGCTTTTGCGGTCTCTAACGCCATTTGGCTCTGTACAATTTGTGCTTCATTAACATGCAATTGCGCTAACTGGCTGTCATATTGCGCCTGTGCTTGCTCCAGCGCACTTTGCACCCCTGAGCCCTCTTTTGCCAACTTCTGCTGGCGGCGGAATTCAAGCAGATATTGACGCAACAAAGCTTGAGTCGCCTGCTTTTGTGCTTGCGCGCTTTGTAATTCAGCTTCTGATTTACGTAATTCGTTTTGCTGCAACGTCGGGTCAATTTCAGCCAATAACTGACCACGAGTGACGCGGTCGCCCTGTTTGACATAAAGTTTGGTTAGCTGCCCGTTGACCTGTGCCCCGACATTGACCTGCAATGAAGGTTTTAAACTGCCGGTGGCCATCACATTGCGTTCAATATCACCGCGATCGACAGTGACAGTTAGCTGTGGCGTATCTTGCTTGCTACCAGATAACAGCAGCGCCGTAGCACCGCCGATCAGCAGTAAAACAATCATCAGCAAGGCCAGTGCTAGTCGCTGTTTTTTGTTCAACCTATTGATACGCATCAGTTAACCGCCGCAGGAGTAAGATGAGCAGATGCCGCTGGTTGAATGCAGCGCACCAGTTGGCCGTCATTTAAGCGGAAAACTTTGTCAAACATCGGCAGCACACTTTCACTGTGAGTCACGGTGATCAGCGTTTTCTGATATTCGCGGCAATGGCTCAGTAAAGTCTGCATCACCTGCTGAGCGGTATCTTCGTCCAGATTGGCCGTTGGTTCGTCCAGCACCAACACCGGGCAATTGCTGTACATTGCACGCGCCAGTAATAGCCGTTGGCGCTGCCCTAAAGAGAGTGCTGCATGACTTTCGCGCACCAGCGCACTGAGGCCTCCGGGCAATTTATCGATAACATGAGTTAATTGCAGACCTTGCAGTGAGCGCTCAATACGCTGGCGTTTTTCGCCATCAAGATGCCCATCAAACAAGGTGATATTTTGTAATACCGAGGCATTAAACAGGATATCTTCCTGACTTTGCAGGAAGAACAGTGCATGGGCCTGTTGAAAATCAACCGGTTCACCATCCACGATAACTTGCCCTTGCTGTGGCGGCATTAACCCGGCCATCACTTTCAGCAAAGTACTTTTTCCGGCCCCGGATTCCCCGACAATCGCCACGCTTTGCCCGCGTGTCAGTGACAGCGATAAGTCACGCAATACCGGCTGGCTGGCATCGTAAGCAAAGCGGATATTCTGATAAACCAACTGATGGTTAAACACCGGCGGAGCTTTTGGCACTGCCGAGCTGTTTTCTGCGGATACCGGCTGCCCAGCCGGGAACAAGTCGCGCGCGCGGATATCAATGACGTGCAATTGGTTTTTCTGCAAAATGGCATAGAAGATTTTGGTGATATAGGAAGTGAAAATTTCGCGCACAAAACTATAGGCGAAAAACTCCCCCAGACTCAGTGTCCCTTGCTTTAACAATGGCAACGCCAGCAGCATAAAGAACACCATTTCCAAGCTACCAATCAGTTGATAAAGGCTATTTTTGACCTGATCGTAGATTTTCTTCTTCTGTAATGCGGTGAACAGTGACAGCACCAGACCGGCAAACACCCCTTGGCGTTGGCTGGATAAACCGGCAGATTTAATGGTAGAAAAGCCCTGAATGCTCTCCAGAATGAAGTCGCTTTGCTCGGCCCCTTTCACCTGTAACTGCTGAGTGTAATAGCGGTCACGATAGATAGCCCAAATGCTGATAAGCCCCATCAGCATCACACCGATAGCCGACACCATTGCCAACAGTGGGCTCATGTAGCACATCACCGCCAACGCAATAGCGCCGATTATCCAGTCGGTGCGCAGGCCATTATCCAGCTCAATTTTTTGCGTGGCTGCCATTTGCCAGTTCGAGAAGCGGCTGAAGATGTCACCCGGCGCTCGCTTATCAAAGAAGTTAAGCGAGTGACTGAGCAAGCGCGAGAAACCGGCCACACTGTTAAGCACCACAAAGTGTTTGATATAGCGCTCAGTGATATATCGCACAGCAAAAGCCAATGACGTCGCAACCACAAAGGCCAATAGAAAATAGAAATAAGGGAAATCTTTATCACCGGCAGAGGAAAATACGTCATTAATGGCGCTGCTGACCATGGTCGGCATAATAAACAGCGTCAGAGAAATCAAGAATGCCAGCGTCATTAGCCAGTAGATGCCACGAATACTCGCCGTCTCTTTTAAACTCATGCAGTCGAGCGCACTGAGTCGTTTGCTGTGTTGAATTTTCTTCACGGCTTCTGGATCAGCCGGGGTTTCAGGATCCAGCACCAGCGCATAACCACTGATTTCTGCTTTTAAGGCATCCATGGGTAGCAACTGCTGCCCAATGGCCGGGTTCATTACGCAGACATAGTTACCTTGACGATAGGCGAGCAGCACATAATGGTTGGCACCATAATGCAGAATGGCCGGCAGAGGTAACGCTGACAGCTCTTGATGCTCAAATACCACCGGATAAGCCGGAATGGCCAGCTCAGACAAAATAGTACAAAGCGTGGCCAGTGATGTGCCATGCCCAGAGGCAGGATAACGCTCACGCAAGCTTTCCAGTGGCGCATCGATGCCTTGCGTCTGTGCCAGCATCGCAATACAGGCCAAACCGCATTCATTGGTTTCGCTTTGAAAAACTAGCGTTGGGATTATCTTTTCCATTTTCTACTATTCTTTGTGGGTAACATTATTCATTAATAAAAAACAACGAATGTGAGTGCCATAACAGCCAATCTTGTGGATGCTGCGTCATTGATGTTTCAATCAATTCAGGTAATTTATTTTTGACTTCCCGTGCATTAAGCGCAGGATAAACATGGATTTTTATGCCTTTGTCGTAATACAGGTAATAAAAAACCACTTGCGCTGACAGTGCTCTGGCAAGGCGGATAATTCCACTGTGCAAATTGGCCGGACGGTCGAACAGTTGGCAGGGAATCTTTGCGGTTTCCGTCGTCTGGTTATTAATGGTGTAATCCGGCGTAATATCCGGAAAAATCATAATATTTCGCTTATGCTCTGCCGCTTCCATAATGGCGTCCATCAGGTTGCCCGCAATGGCACGGCTATCAGCATGGATAGAGCAATAAGAGATATTCACTCCCCCCATTTGCCGGGCCTGCTCTTCATAAGCTTCTGCACTGGCTGACACCACGACCGTCGCCAGTCCTGGATAAGAGCCCGCACCCACCATACCGGCAAGCACATCTGAGACCATATGCAGAGGGGCCAAAATCACCGGAGAACCCGCGTCGTGCAGCGCTTTGACGTGGCTATCCAACTGCTGAGTGCAAGCTGCCAACTGAGCTAAAACCTGCCGATTCTGCCCAAAGGTTGCCGCCAGCTCTAACACCTGACGGCGTTGCGCGGTACGGATAAAATTGCGTGCAGACGGGCTTTTCTGCCCCGTCAACAGACACTGACTGTTAGCGGCTGCCACCCGGGCCAGATTCTTCTGCCGCCGTGACGACAAGCCGAAAGCCCGGTGCAAAGCACCGAGCAGCAGTAACCAGCGATAGTCACCATACCGTAATAACCCGACAGCCAGTTTGGCTTGCAAGTGGGTCAATGTTCGCCCGCTGAAAGCCAGCTTATCCAGCTGGTTTCTCCAGGCGAAATAACCCCATACGGCTAACAGTCTCATTATTTCTCCAGCGCCTTATCGTGCTCGAGTAATGACAACAGATGATCCGAGAACGCTGGGAATTCACGATCCTGTAGCGCTATCCATTTCTTGCCAACAATAAAGGTCGGAGTGGCATCAACTTTGTAATGCGCTGTCACTGCCGTCATATAGGCAACCAGCTCTTTAACTTCAGCGGATTGGCGGACTTGCTGGTATTTAGCGACATCAATGCCATTGGCTTTCAACCAAGCTTCGAGCTTGCTGTTATCACTAAAATCAATATTGTCTTCGAGTACCGCTTTGTAGGCACTCGCTCGATGCTGCGACTCAATACCCATTACGGATAATGTGGCAAACATCGGTGCGAAACGCCCTAACCCAGAGGTTTTATCGCTGCTGATGTGCAGGCGAATAAAACGGGTGCCTTCTGGCATACGACTTTCTAATTGGGCGACATTCTCTTCGTTGATGGCGCAGTAATGGCAGCCATAAGAGAAGATTTCGATAATACTTTTGTCATCTTTAATCGGGCTATTCTCAACATCGCTGCTGCTAACAGAGAACAGCGTTTCCTGCGTATCCTGATTGAGCACGAAATAATGGAAATAGGCGGTTGTTATCAATGAAGAAATAAGGATAACCAACAGTGTATAGCCTATAAAGAATCCCTTACTCCTAAACATATTTTTTTTGGTAGACATGGTCAGTTTTATTCACAATCAGGGTTCAGGTAAGACATAAATGGCGTAAAATGACCTTTATGTCCGCGAAAATAATATTTATAACATTCACTTAATGCGAAAATTCTTGAATTTCAGCATCAGTAGAGTATTAAAAAAATAAATCAGGCAAGCATGGTAATTACCCCATACTTACCTGGGGCATCGTCAAATATTAATAAAAATTAACGAATACTTAATTCACTATCTTAACGGCAATTAGCTACGCTAGTTGGTGCTGAAGAAGAGCTAACAACTTTACCGTGTTTGTCAGTACAAGTAGTAATAGCCATGCAAGTCAAAGTTGTGCTACCGGTCTTCCACTGGTAAGTATCTTTACAAGTAGTACCAGTACCGCCAACGATAGTATTTGCATCAGCCATGTTCATTTTTTTCATGATAAAGTCCTTAAAGAAAAAATAAAAAATTATAGCCTATTATTTAATAGCCCATTGAAGTATGCGTTTTAAATATTAGGTTCACCCCAACACTTAATTAATCCAACGCAGGAGATTTATACTATAACAACAATACCAATTACAACAAAAAATAACATTTATTTAATTTAAATTAATATATAAATAAATGCCGCAAGGGTTCGCTGCCATATTAAAATAACAGTAAACCATCTTGCCTCATGAATATAAAAACAACGAAATTAAAACGCTATTTTATATTCATAATAATAATGCACTCATAGACTGAATGCATATAACTCTTCTATTTAAAGATATGACATAATCACAACTCCACTACCGGAAAAGGTACCTGCATCAGGCAATGCCGTTGCATGAAGTGTCGACTCAATCAGGAAAGAGTTGTTGCCCACTCCGGGGGTTACTGTTACACCAGCAGACAAGTCTTGCCCCGCCACTTTCAATGTCGATGTTAGATTGCCATTCTGCCCAAGGTTGATACTTTTACCACCCACCAAGGTCAACTTCACTGATGTTCTGGCGGTACAGTTGATAATTAGCGGCTCGCTTTTTATTGCTCCATCAACACTTTGCTGATTAAGTGAGCCATAATTGATATACACATCACCGGTGATATCACAGGTTTCCGGGGTCGGAGGAACTGCACCACAATAGGAGCCGGGGATAGACTGACCAGTGAAGTTGATATCATCATCTCCCTGCCAATACATCACCCCAAAGCAAGTACCTGCTGCGCGTAATGGATTTAAGGTTGTTGTTGCCCAGCCACCAGAGACGCCGTTTTGTGCAATAAAGGCAGTGCGCATATCTTGAGCCGTTGCACCACGGGCAACCGTTACGCGAGTTGAAGCATAAGAGGGATTGGCGCACAATTCATCGATATCACTCGAGAAGTGGCATATTGCTACAGAACAATAAGTCTTGGCACAAAGTACGGCACCACTACTTTCCTCGCTCGGCCAAGAAAAAGTACCTTGATATTGAGAACCAACACGAGTTTGTGTCGAAACCCAGGCGCTGGCCTGACTATAAAGTGGCAATAAGAACAGCACGCAAGCTATTAACCAGCAATAACGATTACTTAGCTGTATATCAGGCTGTCTCACTCGTTTAAATTCCATGAATTCCATCCGCATATTAATAATATTGCAGGTTAAAAGTGGCTACTGCACTGAACTCACCGCGCTTAATTGTGCGTTGGGTTATTGCGTCTGGTTCACCGCGGACATAGGCTTTCAACGTAATAATATTATTACCCGTATCAAGCGGGATATCGTCACTGGATTGATTCAGTGGTAATGCTTTCCCTGCCATAGTTTCTAGACCAATAGCAATTCCTACATCATTGCCATCAACCGCTAATAACCCCGGTAAATTAACACTGTCATTACCAGTGAACATAATATTGGCAGTAGTACCTAAGCTGATATCACAATCAACTAGGTGGATTTGAAACTGTTTGCCTAAAGTGCGCTGATTCGAATAAAGATATTTATCGACAACGGTGCCAAAGTTCAAACTAATAGCCTCGTCACCAGGGCGGATAGTGCACGGCTCTGCTACTAATGCGCCATGAAAACGCATATTGTCAGCCGCAGATACCGACATAATGCCAAGAGTATTCAAAACCAGAACACTCAAAATAATTCGCCCGTGGCGCACCAGCAGATTTAAATTAGTCATCATTTGATCCTATTGGTAATCCACTAATAATGTAGCGGTAGCCTCAAAGGCCCCTTCACTTAATATCGCACCGGTTGCTTGAACAGGAACGGCCTGAAGTGTCGGCGGATTATTTTTGTCATAAGCAATACGCGTATTCAGTGTTAAAGGGACGCCATTTCTCAGTATACGAATGCCCAGATCAGGAATATTGGTTTGTATTGCAGAGAGATCAAACGTAGTAACAGACGCGCTTACTATTGTCAGGCCTAATTCCAAGCTGCTACTCACTGTTTCACACGCCACACTGTAAGGCACGGTCTGGATATAATTAATACCATCAATTTTCTTCACCCCCAGGTTTTCCCCAAAAGGCACATCAATGGTATTCCCACCGCTGATGACACAGGGTGCAGGATTAATTAACGAGCCGGTGAACAACATGTCATCCGCATACGTCAATGTGCTACTCAATGCCAAAACGACAGCAACAGAACAGCGTGATATCAGTGAGACTTTTTTCATTACTGATACTCCACAACCATGGTCGCTGTGCCGTAAAAGTACCCGGTGCTCAACGTCGCCCCTGCTTGTTTGACAGGAACTGCCTGTAATACCGGTATCGTCGGGTAGGAGAACGTAAATGTAGAGTTAAGTGTTAATGGCTGACTGTTGCGTACAAGTTTGATCCCCAGACTCGAATTACTCGTTTTCAAGACCGTCGTATCAAAACCCGCGCCATCACCCTTAATCGTCATTTTCAGTGCATTGGATACCGCCCCAGTACAGTTCAATGTATAGGTCACCGGCTTTATATATTGAGCACCATCAACTCGTGAAGTCAGGATGTCATCACCAAAATCGACAGTAATGGTGCCGCTGTTATTAATCACGCAAGGCGGCGGATTAATTAATGTGCCTGAAAACAGCATGTTGTCTGCATACGCTAACGAACTGCTGAGGGCCAAAACCACAGCAACGGAACAATACGATGTGAGTGAATTTATTTTCATTACTGGTACTCCACAACCAAGGTTGCTGTGCCGGAAAAATATCCCGTACTTAACGTCGCATTTGTTTGCTTAACCGGCACTGCCTGTAATACAGGGACCGTCGGATAGGTAAAATTAAATTCGCTATTAAGCGGCAGTACCAACCCACTTCGCATCAATTTGATCCCCAGACTCGTATTACTGGTTTTCAATAGGGTGGTATCAAAATTCGCACCATTACCTTTGATGCTCATTTTCAGCGCATTTTTAGCTGCCGCAGTACAGTTCAGGGTATAGGTCACCGGTTTCATGTAATTAACACCGTCAATATTCGACGTCAGCAGGTCATCACCAAAATTAACGTTGATGGTATTGTTGCTGTTGATCACGCAGGGCGGCGCTGCAAAAATACTGACCGAAACATTCACTGTTGCCGTCTTATTTAGTGCCCAAACAGGGCTGCTAAATAATGTCGTTGTTCCTACGATGGCCGTCATCCCAATCATGGCCTTCATGACCATCGGGGCCAGCCGGGTAACTAATCCCTTACAAACAACAGCCATCCCATATTCCTTATTGCTAAAATTATGGCCCCACGAAAACCACTGTTACTTGATGCTTTCAACCACGGAACAGGTACTGCCCGTACAGCCAAAGATCAGTTTTGGACGACCACCGAAATCATTGACATAGGTCAGCACTGGTTTGCTGCCTAATGCCGCAGCACTAACATCCAACATGCCCTGCGCTTTTGGGGCAATCATCAACGGCTTAAAACCCGCTGCAGTTTTGCCGGTTTTGCTCTCACTGGCATCCACCAGAGTGATGTAATACGGGGTCGGGTTATTAACCTGATAACGATCGCCCTGACGGGTCAGCTGTAACTTTTCCTGCCAAGGTGTCGACATGTCGGCCTTTTGGGGCACGATGCTGGTCGGGCGATAAAAAAGTTTGATGCGCGTTTGCAGAGCAATCTGCAAAGTATTAGGTTTGTCTGAACGCGGCGGAATTTCACGCAGGTTAAAATAGAACAGCGTTTCCCGGTCTTGCGCCAACTGGCTCACCGCCGGCAATGTCTGTACTTTTAACTGGCTGAGAGCACCTGGCTCAACACGCTGAACCGGTGGAACCACCGTCAGTGGGGTATTGATCTTGTTGCCCTGCTCATCTTCAATCCAGCCCTGCGCCAGATAAGGCAATTGCTTATTCTGGTTGCTGATATTCAAGCTGATCGATTTATCGCCGCCATTGATAATCGCCCGAGTTCTGTCCAGTGCGATTGCTGCTGTTGCTTGCTGAGCCATAAGTGCCGTCACCAAAATCGTGGTGATACGCAGTTTATTATTCAATTTCATTACCTTATTTCCTTCAATTATTCATGTCAGAACCTGATGGCGCCGGTCGTCTTCTATTATGTGAACGAGCGGCTATCTGCAGGTTCATTACTCAATCTGTTCTACTGTGCTACCGGGGGCTTATCCCCTGTCGCTATCGGCTGACAAGGCAACAGTAAATTTGCCAGCACTGCCGGAGAAAGCATCTTCGGTAGAGTGACGCTGCATTGCGCCTGCCCATTCCAGTGTACTGACATCGTTTCACCGGCCTTGATCCCACTGAGGTACGTAGAACCGTCGTCATTAACAATGCCGGTTTCTTGCTGATTTTCATTGACTACAGTGGCCCCGAATGGCGGCGATGTACCGTCTGCCAGGCGAATCATGGCCATCGCTTTTTCACCGGAAATCACATTAAAACGACGATAACCGATAGCACCTTCCGTCAAGGTAACCTGCGCGACTGTTCCTCTCGCCTCGACATCATCTGCCAGGTTATCAATGTCAATACTGGCGCGGTTGCGGTAATAACTGTTCACATCACCCACCACCGCTTTACCAAATTGGTTGGTGCGAATGGTTGAGCCATACCCTTGCACCGGCACACCAGAGACACCTTGGGTATCAAGCAGTAATCGGGTACCACCGAGTGTATTAACCCGATGTAGCGCCCCACCTTCAGCAGTGATGGTTGCGCCCCCCTGAATGCCGACGCCAACAGAAGAGTATTGCCCTTCCTGATAACTGGCATTGGCGTTGATATCTGCACTGTTCCCCGTGTGGGTATAGTTACCGCTCACTAACGCGCCACTACGCGCCACACCAGTATTGATTTGGTAGTTGTTGTGAGCATCAATACGGTCGGCATACCCCACCCGCTGGCTGTTTTCACTGCCATTGACTGTCGCGCTGTAACTGATTGTTGCGCTGTTGCCAAATGGCATGGACATCGATAAATACATCCCGTCATCGTTATTTTCGTTATAACGGTTGCGATACGCGGATATTGTGACACTGACGTTCTTAAGCTTGCCCATATCAAAATAGCGCGCTAACGACAGGTTATAGCGGTCATTAGCCGAGCGATCCCAATACGTCTGATGGCTATAGTTCAGATACGCGCTCAACCCCAGATCACGGAACTGCTGGTTGAAACTGATGGTATACATCTCTTTATTGCCACCCACGTTATCGCCACGATAACGTGCATCAAGATATTGGCTCATGCTCATAAAGTTACGTTCAGAGAAGCGATAGCCCGCAAACGTCACCTGACTGCCAGTTTCCTGAAAGTTTTTTGAATAGTTGACTCGGTAAGAGCCACCACTCAAGGTGCCTTGATCCGGTAAGGTCGCCCAAGATTGGGTCATGTCCACCGACACCGCACCAAACTCCATCAAGTCACGACCAATCCCCATGGACGCCGCTTGATATTCGTTTTCACCACTGATCCCACCGCCGAACAGTGACCAGCCGTTATTGATCCCCCAAGAGAATTCCCCGGTACCAAATACCGGCCCTTCAGACCGATGACCAATATCAGAAGGCTTACCAGCAGCGATTCTGTAACGCACCATGCCAGGGCGGGTCAGGTAAGGAATACTTGCGGTATTCACTTGAAATTGTTGAACTTGTCCATCAAGTTCTTCGACCCGAACATCCAATGTCCCGGAGACAAAACTGTTAAGGTTCTGAATACGGAAAGGACCGGCGGCCACCAGTGTTTCACTCAATACACGCCCTTGCTGACTCACAACGACTCGCGCATTGGTCCGAGCCACACCGGTAATTTCCGGTGCATAACCGCGTAAATTCGGCGGCAACATATTGTCATCCGTCACCAAACTGGCACCGCTAAAGCGGAAACTGTCGAAAATAGCCGAGTTTAAAAAGTCCTCGCCTAACGTCAGCTTGGCACCCAAATTGGGTATCGCACGGTAGGCGTAATAACGGCTCCAATCCCATTGACGTTCAGTTGGCGAACCAGAAACCTCATCAATACGGGTCTGCCAATCAGCGCGAAAGCGCCAGGCACCCAAGTTGGCTCCAGCCGTGCCATTACCGCTCAAACTATTGTTGCTGGTATTGTTCGTCTGTTGGCGGTTCAGTTGCCCTAACAAGTTGTAATCGAAAAGCACCCCAGAAATCCCCTCCTCCCAACGTGAAGGTGGATCCCAGTCAGGTTCGCTGTATTCCAGCCAAGCTTGCGGCACACTCAAGTAAAGTGATGAAGTCGCCAAATCACCTTGCACGGTCAGACCGGGCAAGCTGCTGATATCCAAACACTCTCCGTCACGCCACCACGTCAGTTTTTTAAAGCTGTCTTCTTTCAATGCCAGTAATTCAACCAACTTGGGGGATAAACATGCCTCACTTTTTTTAGGATCTTTTTCAGCGGCATAGAATATTATCGGTTGCTCACCAATATCTTGTTTGTTCATATGAACCAACAAGTTATAACTCCCTGGCATGATAAAACCACGTTGGGAGAATTGGCTCAGATCGAAATTGGCCCGATCCTTGGTATCTAACACATCGGTATTAAACTGAATATCATCACTGGCTAACGCGCCATAAGCATTGCCACTTAACGCAACTGCAATCAAAATGCGTAATAAATCACGACGGGCAATACCGGTGGTGATGGAACGAGCGGATAGCATGGGATATGTCACCTTACTCATTGAAATCAGTAATAATCCAATGTGAAACGAACGCTAGAATGATAAGTTCCAGCACGCAGCATCTTGCCATTGCCCACTAAACGCAGGGCATAATTGAGTTTCATATCTGCAGGGATAATATTTATCTCCGGTGACGCTATCCCAGGAATAGAAGCAATGCCTTTATCATCAACGATTTGCATGGCAACCCCCTCGGCTTCACCGTAAACTGCGTAATTACTACCGTCCGCTGTACCGTCAAAAGTCACGGTAAAGTGCTGTTGGTTAGATTTGCTCGAATCAGCATGGGCAATGGTGCAATCATGCAAACGAATCTCGAATGGATGATCATTTCCCACACCGTTTTGAACTAACTGACCTATTGGTAAAATCGCCATATCAATGGTCTGTTCCAAACTTCCTGGATCTATCGCACAAGCAGTATCAGTAATACTTCCTTCCATACTCACGCGACCCCAATCTGTTTTCATGGGGGAGGCCATTACCGCGACACTCAGTAATGACGCCATCAGTAAGGAAGGAGGCACTATCAAAAAAAATGACTTGGACATAAATCACCTAGCTCATCCAACACGTATCTTTCTCAGGGGAAAAAGACATGCGGAAAAATCCGCATGCCGAATTAGAAAAGGGATACTTATTGGTAAGCCAGCGTGAAGTCTGCAACGCTAGAGAAGGTACCTGGTTTGATTGCGTCAGAAGCAGTGCTGCCCTGCAGGTAAGCAGAGAATGCCAGAGTGTTGTTGCCATTAACCAGAGTCTGTTCGCCAGTTGCAGTACCCAGAGTAATAACAGAACCTGAACCATCAACGATTGCGATACCAGCGCCTTCAGCAACACCAGTGATACCCAGCAGGCCAGGTACTGCAGCTGATTCCATACCGCCGAAAGTGGTGGTTACAGTTTTCAGGGTAGTGATGTCGCAGTTTTCCAACTTGATGTTGAAATCATGAGCAGATGATTTGCCGCCGTTCTGCAGAGCAACGTTAGAGATCTGGCCCATTTCAACAGTTTGTGAATCAGAACCCGCAGCGATTGAGCATGGCGCATCAATGATAGAACCATTGAAAGTTACAGTACCCTGACCTTGATCAGCAGCGTTAGCCATAGAAGCAAAACCTAATACCAGACCAGCAGCCAAGATAGTTTTATTCAGTTTCATTACGTGATTCCTTTATACACAATTAAAATTTTGCCCGCCGATTTACCTCAATAAAATCAAGGCAAATACCGCTTCGAAGTAGTTTGAAAATAAGTATTCATATGGTTTCTTATCGTTTAAATACGAGAAGTTTAACCAAGAACTAGATAGAGCCATAAAGTTGACGTGAAAGCATTGATGAATACCCACATCATTCAGAAAAAATTTAAATAACGTTAAAGCTCTTTTTGTTCGCCGCAGATAATACAAATATAGGAGGATAGTTGATAGCTATTTAATTCAAATAACCAAAATTCAGAGTCTTTAACTTAATTAACTAATTTAACACAATAATATCGATAACTTTGATCGATAAACATTGCACCTTCGACACATACCACTGCAAAAAAGAGCAAATCGACACATTAGATCGCTAAAAGTCGTTTTTCCAAAATTAATGATTGCTTATTCCATAAGTCAAATTATAATCGATATTAAATACTTGCGATTGTAACGCCAGAAGCAGAAAAAGCTTAACAATAATACAATTAAACCTTGCTAATTCTTTGATTCCCCATGAGATAAGCAAGGTTTTTTTATATCAAAATAAACGTAAATCACTGAAATTAAACATAAAATAATTTTAATTTTAGCTTATTTTTTAAACTATAAAAAAATATCTTTCATTTACTAATTGAATCAAAAATAGTATTTATTAAGCATAAAACCCATGTCTAATTGTTAAATTTAACAAGCCGATTCTCATGGAGGGAATAAAGATCTAAGAAAACAATAAAAATAAATAAGAAGTCATTTCATTTGTTGTATGAATTATCTTTTTATTTGTAGGAAATATCCTACCACAATGTGTGAAATACAAACCCAGCATTGAGAATATAAGAAATAAAACATTTTCAAAATATACATCGCATGAGGAATTAAATAATGAAACCTAAGGATAAACGGAAAGAAGAAGTTTTAGGTATTTTGGCAGAGCATTGTAATGTCCTAAAGGAGCAGTTTACTGAAACTCTGCCGCCTGTTACCAGTTGGCCAAAAACCAGAGAACTTGCTGATAAAGCACAGTTGGATATTTATACGGCAAGGCTGGTATTAATGAAACTGGTCGATGAGGACCGGGCCAAAATGTCCGAAACTAAAGTTATGAATTCATTGCGTTGGTTTATTGCTCATCCAACGGAAAAATAAACATAGCCACTATTACTAGTGGTTATAAATCAAATGCCAAATAGTTAGTTAACTAGCTAGCGTGCAATGCTTCGTTCGAAGAAATAGTAACCATTTGAAAATTATGAAATTTCCATTTATAAAATACATTTTGCCCGAGCAAAGAATTAACCTTATTACCATGATGGTTATGGCCATAACATTTATCGCCATGATGCATTATGAAATCAATCGAGGTGGTTCAGGGCTTCATCTTCCCACCAATATCGTCATCTGGGCCATGATGGCACTGCTGACGATAGCCCTCTACTTGCCGCACAGTGAACAGAGTTATTCCGTAAATCCTTCGGGTAATCGGTGGTTACTGCTTGGGGCCATATTAGTGACACTTCCGGGGTTGTGGCCTGCCTCATTACAACACGTAGGTGCCTGGCTGCCTCGGATTCTCGGCTTGTGGGGGGGAATCATACTGCTGTTGGGGTTATTTCGCCTGAAGCTTAGTAGTGGTGCGCGGCAGGGCTGGTTGCTGCTGATACTGCTGTCGGCTTGGGGGCAAACAATACTGACCCTGTTGCAATGGTTTGTTGTTACCCCGGATAACTGGATGGAGTTCGATACTGCACAGCGCCCTTATGGGATCTTCCAGCAAACCAACGTGCTGGCCAGCTATCTGGCGACCGGCTACGCCATCGCAGCCTACCTATTTATGATCTCGGGCCGTCGGGCCATTCGTGGCATCAGTACCCTTACACTGCTGGTTTTCCCTGGCGTCTTACTGCTATTGCAATCGCGGATTGGCTGGCTCGGCGGAGTGACCACCTTAGTTTTACTTTCTGTCTATTACTGGCGTCAGCAGCAAATCATCAGGTTATGGCTATGCAGCTTACTGAGCTTGTTGGCGGCTTCCTACCTGCTAGAGATAAAGGGCAATTTTCTGGTATCAAAAGAGGGCAGCAATGCCGACCGCTGGCTAATACTGGAATATACCTGGCACATGATACAGCAGCGCCCTTGGCTAGGCTGGGGGATGGGCAGTTTCGAATCCGCCTTTGCCCAGACCTTGGCGCAGGCCGGGCTGGTACCCACTAACTATACTTACCCTTCTCACCCTCATAATGAAATTCTTTATGGTTGGGCAGAAGGCGGAGTCGTCGCACTGGTCGGCATGTTGCTATTGGCTATCGGGTATATAAGACCACTGCTGATTCAACCAAAGAATGTTTTCCCTCTCTGGGTGATCAGTTTGCCAATGGCCTTGCACTTGATGACTGAGTGGCCTCTTTATCAATCAGCGGGCCACTGGTTGGTGCTGATTTTACTCGGTCGGCTGATGGTACCAGAAAGCATGTTGGTCGCAGTGCCATCTGCGCCAGGCTTATGGCGACGCTGGTTGCATGGCGCGATTGTATTATCGGCATTATGCACCTTGCTATTTATGGTGACAGGTTTCAAAACTGGCCGGGTACTGACACTCACCGAAAGAAGCGGTTTAGTCGATATGCAGCCATTAGATAGCCTGATAAATCCTTATATCCAATGGGAAAGATATCAATACATACGCCATATCAATCTGTTACTGCAATTTAATAAAAACCCAGATCCGGCATTTCTCACGCAGTTCAGAGCATGGGCAGAGCAATACATCCAGCTACACAACGATCCGAATGTTTATCAAAGCCTTATCATGATTACCCAGTATCAGAATGATGTCGCGCAAGCCAACCAGTTACGCCAGACGGCTCAAGCCCTCTTCCCCGGTAACCCAATCTTTAAATAACACTCGCTAGATCCAGCGTAAACATTGTCAGCCCCTTAATCGAGGGGCTTTTTTCGTGACCAATAGACCGCTTAGAATTTTTACCTATGTCAGTTTTCGGGCTGCTAAGCTAGTATATCGGCTGGAAAAAGGACTTGATGAGCGGTAGCAAGATTCTGGTGTTAACCGTAAAATCATGTGATGCCAACGATAATAATAAAAATCACAACTAACTTTAAATTCAATGGATTATAGACAACAGCCGCATGAATAATACCGATAAACTCGACTCCCACACGCCGATGATGCAGCAGTATCTACGGCTCAAAGCCCAGCATCCTGACATTCTCCTGTTTTACCGGATGGGGGATTTTTATGAACTGTTCTACAGTGATGCCAAGCGGGCTTCACAGTTGCTGGATATCTCACTGACCAAGCGGGGGGCGTCAGCCGGTGAACCCATTCCTATGGCGGGTGTTCCCTATCATTCGATAGAAAACTATCTGGCGAAACTGGTTCAATTGGGTGAATCCGCAGCTATCTGCGAACAAATCGGCGATCCAGCCACCAGCAAAGGTCCGGTTGAGCGCAAAGTTGTGCGCATCGTTACCCCCGGCACCGTGAGTGATGAAGCTTTGCTGCAAGAGCGGCAGGATAATTTACTGGCTGCTATCTGGCAGGATGCGCGTGGATTTGGTTACGCAACCTTGGATATCAGCTCTGGGCGCTTTAGAGTAGCAGAGCCCGCCGACCTTGAAACCATGGCGGCCGAGCTACAACGAACCAACCCCGCAGAGTTACTTTACCCAGAAAACTTCGAACAAATGTCGTTGATCGAGCACCGACATGGTCTACGCCGCCGCCCATTATGGGAGTTTGAGCTGGAAACAGCCAAACAGCAGCTTAATTTGCAATTCGGCACCCGCGATTTAATCGGTTTTGGTGTTGAACAAGCGCAGCAAGCATTACGTGCTGCGGGCTGTCTGCTGCAATATGTTAAAGATACTCAGCGCACGTCCTTGCCCCATATTCGTGGTTTGACGATGGAGCGCCAGCAAGATGGCATTATTATGGATGCCGCGACCCGCCGTAATCTCGAACTGACGCTGAATCTGTCCGGGGGAACTGAGAATACACTGGCCGCAATCCTTGATTGCAGTGTGACCGCGATGGGCAGCCGCATGCTCAAGCGCTGGCTGCATATGCCAATCCGTGATATCAACATCCTCACCAACCGCCAGCAAGCGATTGGTGGTCTGCAAGATATTACTGCCGAACTGCAAGCGCCATTGCGTCAAGTGGGTGATTTAGAACGTATTCTAGCGCGCTTGGCACTGCGTACAGCCCGTCCAAGAGACTTGGCTCGCATGCGTCATGCTTTCCAACAGTTGCCGGAAATTCATCGTCTATTACAACCGGTGAATGTTCCCCACGTGCAAAACTTACTCTCGCAAGTTGGTCAGTTTGATGAATTACAAGACCTACTGGAACGCGCTATCGTTGAAGCGCCGCCAGTATTGGTGCGTGATGGCGGCGTCATTGCCCCAGGATATAATGCTGAGTTAGACGAGTGGCGAGCACTGGCCGATGGCGCAACTGACTATCTGGATCGACTGGAAATTCGTGAACGCGAAAAACTGGGGCTGGATACACTAAAAGTGGGTTTTAACGGTGTTCATGGCTATTACATTCAGGTCAGCCGTGGTCAGAGCCATCTGGTTCCTATCCATTATGTCCGCCGACAGACCTTGAAAAACGCGGAACGCTACATCATTCCTGAGCTAAAAGAGTATGAAGACAAAGTTCTGACCTCCAAAGGCAAAGCGCTGGCCATTGAAAAAGGGCTATACGAAGAGATTTTTGATCTGCTATTGCCACATTTATCCGAATTGCAAACCAGCGCCAATGCTCTGGCTGAATTGGATGTGCTAGCGAATCTGGCTGAAAGAGCTGAAACACTTAACTACAACTGCCCTGTTCTGAGTGATAAACCGGGGATCAAAATTACCGGTGGCCGCCATCCAGTGGTCGAGCAAGTGCTCAGTGAACCCTTTATTTCCAATCCACTGACCTTATCACCTCAGCGGCGAATGCTGATTATTACTGGCCCGAATATGGGCGGTAAAAGTACCTATATGCGCCAAACTGCATTAATTGTTTTGCTGGCACATATGGGGAGCTATGTTCCTGCGGACCAAGCAACCATTGGCCCGGTCGATCGCATCTTCACCCGCGTCGGTGCGGCGGACGATCTGGCCTCTGGCCGCTCTACCTTTATGGTGGAAATGACAGAAACCGCCAATATTCTGCACAATGCTACCGAACAGAGTCTGGTGTTAATGGATGAGATTGGCCGCGGGACATCGACTTATGATGGTTTGTCACTGGCCTGGGCCTGCGCTGAAAATCTGGCTAGCCGGATCAAAGCCATGACCCTGTTTGCCACACATTACTTTGAGCTGACTACCTTGCCGGAAAAAATGGAAGGGGTGGTCAATGTGCATCTTGATGCCATGGAACATGGTGAGACCATCGCCTTTATGCACAGTGTGCAAGATGGCGCGGCCAGTAAAAGTTATGGATTGGCGGTGGCAGCACTGGCTGGTGTGCCACGAGATGTGATTAAGCGGGCGCGGCAAAAATTGAAAGAGCTGGAGTCACTGTCAAACAATGCCGCCGCGAGTAAGATTGATGGCTCGCAAATGACCTTGCTCAATGAAGAAGTACCGCCGGCGGTCGAAGCCTTAGAAGCTCTAGACCCAGATTCACTGTCGCCGCGTCAAGCGCTAGAGTGGATTTATCGCCTGAAGAATATGGTGTAGTACAGTCTAAAATAGCCAGTCGCCGGTCAAAAGGTCAGTGACTGGCATAAAAAAACGGTGAACATCAGTTCACCGTTTTTGTGTTTTATCAACGACTTTTATTCGCGGAACAACGCTTCGATGCTCAGGCCCTGTCCTTGCAGAATTTCCCGCAAGCGACGTAAACCTTCAACCTGAATCTGGCGGACACGTTCACGTGTCAAACCAATCTCACGGCCAACATCTTCCAGTGTTGCTGCTTCATACCCTAACAGACCAAAACGACGAGCCAGAACTTCGCGCTGTTTGGCATTCAATTCAAACAGCCATTTCACGATACTTTGTTTCATATCGTCATCTTGCGTGGTGTCTTCTGGACCATTTTCGTTTTCGTCAGACAGAATATCTAACAAGGCTTTCTCTGAGTCGCCGCCTAAAGGTGTATCAACAGAAGTGATACGCTCGTTGAGGCGTAACATACGGCTCACATCATCAACCGGTTTGTCGAGTTGCTCGGCAATCTCTTCAGCGCTCGGTTCATGATCCAATTTATGAGAAAGTTCTCGTGCGGTACGCAAATAAACGTTTAATTCTTTAACGATATGGATAGGCAAACGGATAGTACGGGTTTGATTCATTATTGCCCGTTCAATTGTCTGACGTATCCACCAGGTAGCATAAGTGGAGAAACGGAAACCGCGTTCAGGGTCAAACTTTTCCACCGCCCGGATCAGGCCGAGGTTACCCTCTTCAATAAGATCCAGCAGCGCTAAGCCGCGATTACTATAACGGCGGGCAATCTTCACCACCAGCCGCAAGTTACTTTCAATCATACGTCGACGCGAGGGCACGTCTCCGCGTAATGCACGCCGGGCAAAATAAACCTCTTCTTCTGCGGTCAGCAGTGGCGAATAACCAATCTCACCAAGATAGAGCTGTGTCGCATCCAGCACTCGCTGAGTAACACCTTGCGCCAACAGCTCATCTTCTGCTAACTCACTTTCGGTAGGTTCATCTTCAACTAATGCTTTTTCGTCGAAAATTTCAGTTTCCGTACTGTTTTCGTCAAAATCAGCATCTTCCTGCAACTCGTTAACTTTCAGCGTATTTTGGCTCATATGCTGCTCCTACCCGTGAATCCGGCGAGCAGAATACAGCGTATTCTGCCCAATCTATCGCTGCGGAAGGTAACGCAGCGGGTTTACGGATTTCCCCTTGTAACGAATTTCAAAGTGCAATCTTACTGAACTGGTTCCGGTGCTACCCATGGTGGCTATTTTTTGACCCGCCTTCACTTCTTCTTGTTCCCGGACCAGCATTGTATCGTTGTGAGCGTAGGCGCTCAGGTAATCATCATTGTGTTTGATGATAATAAGATTACCGTAACCACGCAGTGCATTCCCGGCATACACAACTCGCCCATTTGCTGTAGCGAAAATTGGTTGACCACGAGAACCGGCGATATCAATCCCTTTATTGCCCCCTTCGGAAGCAGAGAAGCTATCGATCGTTTTGCCTTCAGTTGGCCATTTCCAGCTACTCACTGGACCACCATTGCTGGTAGGGTCACTGATGACACTGCTAGGTGCAGTAACAGGGGCGGTCGTTGCGGCAACTGCTCCTGCTGCTGGTAACATTTTACCAACATTCTGTTTACCCGAGTTTTCAGAATACGCGCTAGTTGATGGAGAATCAACCATTGTAGTTGTGTTCTGAATATTTGCTGGCGGTTTTGTCATTCCGCCTGATGTGGCATCAGTTGCAGCCAACATCCCACCGCTAGAACCATTACCAAGTTGAATGGATTGCCCCACATTCAGACTGTATGGCTCAGCAATATTGTTCTTTGCCGCGAGATCTCGGAAGTCATTTCCAGTTATCCAGGCAATATAAAACAGCGTGTCACCGCGTTTAACGGTATAGGTATTGCCGCTGTAACTTCCTTTGGGAATATTGTCGTAGCTACGGTTATAAACTATGCGCTCACCTGAACTATTGGTGTTAGAGCCGCCTAGCATGGCACCTGAACGATCACCACCGACACTGCTGATTGGCGCTGAGGTCGTATTATCATTGCTACAACCCACCAACCATAAACTCATAACCGTACATGCCGCTACTCGGCGTAATGTAATCATTGGGCTTCCCGTGCTCATGCTTCCCCCATGACAGCAATAATAAGCGATATAACCAAAATACCTTTTACACTGTAGTTATCAGTGGTCGATAGTTAAAGTGCTCAGCTGACGATAATCAACAACGTCAGTCTGATGGTCACTACGCCACTCATTTTTCGAGTCTTAAAAGGTTCCACAGTGTGAGCCACATCTATGCAAGCCCAAACTGAAGAGACAAAATGCACAAGCGCGCATGCTATCAATACCGCGCCTGCCACACCATAAAATTTATGTTACTGATTTTCGTCCGATATTTAGCACAAAAATTGTGCTAGGGACGTAGTAAAAGACTAAAGCTGAAATAAGAATATTTTATTTAAGCCAACTCCCCTTTTACCAAAGGAACAAAACGCACCGCTTCTACCGTCTCAATCTGGAATTCATTGTTACGACGCTGCACGCATTTTAATGTTTGAGCTTGCTCCCCCACCGGCAGGACTAATATCCCTCCCTCATCCAATTGCTCAAGTAAGGCATTGGGTATTTCTGGCGGAGCGGCTGTCACAATGATCGCATCAAATGGCCCGCGTGATGCCCAACCTAGCCAGCCATCACCGTGGCGGGTTGAGACATTATGCAGATCAAGCTGTTTCAGGCGACGTTTTGCCTGCCACTGTAACCCTTTGATTCGTTCAACTGAACATACATGTTCGACTAAATGCGCCAAAATAGCGGTCTGATAACCCGAACCGGTACCGATCTCTAATACTCGCGAAGTGGGTGTCAATTGCAACAACTCCGTCATACGCGCCACCATATAAGGCTGAGAAATAGTTTGCCCTGAACCTATAGGAAGGGCTGTATTCTCATAGGCCTTATGGGATAACGCCTCATCAACAAAACGCTCGCGCGGCACGGCTTCGATCGCCTGTAACAAGCGCTCGTCTGCAATGCCCTGCTGACGTAACTGCATCAACAATGTTTGCATGCGTTTATTTACCATTCCCCGTCAACCTCGGTATTTACTAGCGTCATGTCGGTTAACCAATCTTCAACCACCGGTTGTGCCGCATAAGCGGTTAAATCAACCTGCAATGGCGTGATAGCAACATAACCTTGCTCAACTGCTGCAAAATCAGTGTCCTCCGCCACATCAAACTTTTCCCCCGGTGGTCCAATCCAATAGAGATTTTGCCCACGTGGGTCTTGTTGACAAAATACCTGCTCTGCCGGATGGCGGCTACCACAACGTGTTACCCGAATCCCTTTAATTTCAGATAAGGGTAAGTCAGGTACATTAATATTCAGTATTTTACCGGTACGCAACGGTTTATGTTGTAACGCGCGCAATATCCGGCAAGTGACAGCGGCCGCTGTCGCATAGTGCTGATGGCCATTGAGCGAGACCGCCAGTGCCGGGAACCCCAGATGCCGCCCTTCCATCGCCGCCGCCACCGTACCCGAGTAGATAACATCATCCCCCAGATTCGGGCCCGCATTGATGCCAGAAACCACAATATCAGGGCGGGGACGCATGAGCGCATTGACCCCAAGATAGACACAGTCAGTCGGCGTACCTTGCTGCACCGCAATGTCACCATTGGATAACGTCGTGATGCGCAAAGCGCTATCTAACGTCAAAGCATTAGAGGAACCGCTGCGATTACGGTCCGGAGCCACAATCTGTACGTGGGCAAATTCTCGCAATGCTGATGCCAGTGTTTGGATGCCTGGCGCAGTGATACCGTCGTCGTTACTCAGCAATATCCGCAGCATCGGCATTGTCCTGATTCATAATTTCGCGCACCACACTGGTGGCAAAACTGCCAGCGGGCAGCCAGAAGCTGAGTTCCAAAGTGACCTCATCCCACCAATTCCACGCCATATTCTGTGGTTTCAGCAAGATAGCCCGGCGAGCTCCTTCCACACGCTCGCGCTTAATTAATGCTAATAGTTCGGTTTGCTCCGCCAGGCATGCCTGCTCGAAAGCCAATGCTTCGCCCTGGGTACCCAGTTCGCCATCACCCGGCAATGGCGCAGTAACATTCAATTCACCCGCATCAACTCGTTGCTGTAAGGTGGTCAGTTCTTCAGCTTCAGCCACAAACCAACTGCCGCGCCCCGAGAGCTGCAATGCATCACCTGCCAGCACTGTTGTCGCCTGCTGCTGTGCCAAACGGCAACTGCTAATCAGGTTGAACATGGCACTGCGACTAGCAGACAAATAAAAGCTGCGTTTACTGCGCTCTTTTACGCGAATTTCATTATTGGCCCATAACCGAGCCTGCACCAGATTATTGCCGCCACGACCAAATCGCTGGCTACCAAAGTAGTTAGGCACACCCTGCGCGGCTATCTGCTGCAATCGCTGTTCTACATCCTGATTATCGGTAATATGGCGCAGTACCAAGGTGAAGGCATTCCCCTTCAATGAACCGATGCGCAGTTTTCTTTTCTGGCGCACTGATTCTAATACTTCACAACCTTCCAGCTCAAAAGTGGACAAATCTGGCGCTTCTTTGCCCGGTAAGTGCAAGCAGAACCATTGTTCAGTGACGGCATGGCGATCTTTCAAGCCCGCATAGCTCACCAAACGTGGGTGAATCTTGGCAAAACGCGCCAGATAATCAGCAACAAACTGGGTATTGCAGCCATTTTTGCGGATGCGCACCAATAAATGCTCGCCTTCACCGTCAGGTTCAAATCCCAGGTCTTCGACCACCACAAAGTCTTCCGGATTGGCTTTTAAAATGCCACTTGCTTTGGGTTTGCCGTGCAACCAGGTTAGATTTTCCATGTCCATCATTTATGCCTTAACCAATAACTATTTTTTAAGCGACTACTGGGCTTTAACCAACAGGGCTACCGCTTCACAGGCAATACCTTCACCACGCCCAGTAAAGCCAAGCTGTTCAGTGGTCGTGGCTTTGACGTTGATATCGTCCATATGACATTGTAGGTCTTCCGCCAAATGAACGCGCATTTGCGGGATATGAGGGGCCATTTTAGGGGCTTGGGCAATAATCGTAATATCCAGATTCCCCAATTGGTAGCCTTTCGTCAAGATACGGCGATAAGCTTCACGCAATAGCGCGCGGCTGTCTGCGCCTTTAAACGCCGGGTCAGTGTCGGGGAATAACTTTCCGATATCGCCCAAAGCAGCGGCACCCAGTAATGCGTCGGTCGCGGCATGCAATGCGACATCACCATCAGAGTGTGCCAGCAGGCCCTTTTCATAAGGGATGCGCACGCCACCAATAATTAGCGGGCCTTCGCCGCCAAACTTATGAACATCGAAACCATGGCCAATTCGCATTAATTGCACTCCAATTATTGGGGATTTTGTCGTTGAGTTAAATAAAACTCTGCCAGCGCCAGATCTTCCGGGCGCGTCACCTTGATATTATCCGAACGGCCCGAAACCAGTATCGGATGATAGCCGCAATGTTCTAATGCTGAAGCCTCATCGGTGACCACCGCACCATCTTGCAGGGCGCGGGATAAGCACATTTTTAATAACTCAAGTGGGAAAAGTTGCGGTGTCAGGGCATGCCACAGTGCCTGGCGGTCCACGGTATGCGCGATGGCTTGAACCCCAGCTTCACTCCGCTTCATGGTGTCGCGAACCGGTGCCGCCAGAATTCCGCCGACCTTGCTGTGCTCGATAATCGACAACAATCTTTCAAGATCATCAGCATGCAAACAGGGACGCGCCGCATCATGCACCAGTGCCCACTCGGCACGCCCGGCATATTGCAAACCCGCCATGACAGAATCGGCTCGCTGCTCACCACCGTGAACCACACTGATGCGCGGATCACGAGCAATAGATAATGTAGAGAATTGCTGATCCTGTGGATGAATCACCACGATAACCCGCTGAATTCTTGGGTGATTCAGTAAAGAGAAAATGGCATGTTCAATGATTGTCTTGCCGCCAGCAATTAAATACTGTTTTGGGCAATCAGCCTGCATGCGGCTACCAATACCCGCCGCCGGTAATATGGCGACGACTTCAGGAAGGGAAACTGCGAAATTACTCATTATTTATTGTTGTGCGTTATTTTGCGTCGAAGGGATACTCGCATTGCGTCCGGATTGGTCAGGAACCAGACGATAGAAACTTTCGCCGGGTTTAATCATACCCAGTTCGTTACGTGCGCGTTCTTCGATCGCCTCTTGACCACCGTTTAAATCATCAATTTCAGCAAATAGCTGGTCATTTCGGGCTTTAAGTTTGCCGTTATTGACCTCTTGAAGGGCAACGTCATCCTTAACCCGAACAAAATCATGAACACCATTCTTGCCCAGCCACAATGAATACTGTAGCCAGCCAAGTAAAATCAGCAATAGTAGTGTAAGTTTTCCCATTCCCGCCCCCTGAAAAACTGCCTAATCATCCCACAACTTTTCGTCGGACTCCACTCTGTGACGGAAATAGGCCACAAGGCTCAGATTAAGGACGATTTCCGGCAAAAATACCACGCAAATCTACAAAATGTCATTAAATGCTAATTTTCAGCACAGTTTCACCCCGCCATTCTCGGTGAATTAATCATGCAGCGATAAACACTGGCAAAGTTGGTTTTGCCGTTAGCTTATGCCTACCAACAAAAGAAATGTGAATATTTAATGTCGCCATAAATAAATAATCCCCATCACGGTTGAGTTTACATTTATAAAAGTTTATTTTTATGCACTCAAACTGCATAAATAAAAAATCGTACTTTCACTCATCTTTGCCTTTTAACCGGGAGATTCACATGTTTAAACGTTTAATGCTGGTCGGGACATGCCTGGCAGCCCTGTTGTCTGCAAGCAGCGCGATGGCTGCTGAACCGACTTATGTGGTTGGTTCCGGTGGTACCTACCGCCCATTCGAGTATGAAAATAGCCAAAAACAGCTGGAAGGCTTTGATATCGATATCATTAAAGCTATCGGTAAAGCAGAAGGTTTCCAGGTCAAACTAGTGAATACACCGTGGGAAGGCATTTTTGCCACCTTGGGTTCAGGTGATCGTGACATCATTATTTCTGGCATCACTATTACCGACAAACGTAAGCAAATGGTTGATTTCTCTGACCCTTATTTCCCGGCAGAACAAACCATCGTGGTGCCTAAAGATTCTAAAGTGGACTCCATTGCCGCATTGAAAAACCTGAATGTTGGCGTGGTGAACTCCAGCACCGGCGATATCGTGGTATCTGATGTTTTGGGCAAAAATAGCACCGCAATCAAACGCTTTGATAATACGCCGCTGATGCTGCAAGAGTTATATGAAGATGGCATTGCAGCTGCGGTCGGTGATGTGGGTGTGGCCAAGTTCTACCTGAAAACTCATCCCGAAAAAGCCTTCCAACTGGTATCTGATGACAAGTTTGAGCGCCAATATTTTGGTATTGCGGTCGCGAAAGGTAATGAAGAATTACGTAATAAAATCAACAGCGGTTTACAGAAAATAGTGGCTGACGGCACCTATGCCAAAATCTACGAAAAATGGTTTGATGCACAGGTACCCACTTTGCCTGCGGCAACTCAGCCCGCAAAATAATTTTTTATTACCCCTTTTTAGAGCCAAAGTTGTTGGCGTTACCGTCCGCTGGTGAATAACCGCTGTAACGCCAATGATGAAGGTTTTTGGATTGTCTTATGTCAGGATTTCGTTGGGAAATCATCGAGGAATACGCGCCACTGTTTATGGACGGCGCCTGGATGACGATAAAGTGCACCATTATCTGCGTGATTCTGGGAACCACCTGGGGCTTAACTCTGGGGCTGGGGCGGTTGGCACAGGCACCTCATGGTATCTGGAAGCCAGTATTGTATTACTTTGTTCAATGGCCAGTGCGTATCTATATCAGTGCCATTCGGGGAACGCCGCTCTTTGTGCAGATTATGGTGGTGCATTTCGCGTTAGTGCCACTGTTTATCAATCCACGAGATGGCATTCTGGTCACCAATGGCATTATGTCCTCTGATTTTGCCCGAATGCTGCGCTCCGATTACGGCGCATTTTTATCTTGTATCGTGGCTATCACATTGAATGCCGGGGCATATGTCTCCGAGATTTTCCGTGCCGGTATCCAGTCCATTGATCGTGGTCAGATGGAAGCATCGCGCTCACTGGGCATGAGCTACGGCAAAACTATGCGTAAGGTTATCCTGCCGCAAGCTTTCCGCCGCATGTTGCCGCCATTGGGTAACAATGCCATTGCCATCGTGAAAGATTCATCACTGGCATCTGCCATTGGGCTGGCCGATTTAGCCTATGCGACTTATTGGGAACCCTACCTAGCCATTTCACTGGTTTATTGGGTTATTACGTTCTTGCTTTCGCTGTTAGTGCGGCATATGGAAAAGAGGTTCGGTAAAAGTGATTCACGTACATAACCTGCAAAAACAATTTGGCGAAACCCATGTGTTACGCGGCATTTCCTGCGAAATTCAGCCGAAAGAAGTGGTTTGCATTATTGGTCCGTCAGGCTCGGGCAAAAGCACTTTTTTGCGCTGCATTAATGCACTGGAGACTTTGTCCGGGGGGGAGATAACGGTGAATGGTTTTGAGATTCATAATCCCAAAACAGATCTTAACCGCATGCGCGAAAGTGTCGGCATGGTATTCCAACGGTTTAATCTGTTCCCCCATATGACGGTGCTGGAAAACCTGATTATGGCACCCATGGACGTCAAAAAGCTGCCGCGTGCACAGGCTATAGAACGGGCTGAGTTATTGCTGCGTAAAGTCGGATTACTGGACAAGATTGATGCTTATCCTAGTAGCCTGTCCGGTGGACAACAGCAGCGAGTCGCCATTGCCAGAGCCTTGGCGATGGAGCCGAAAATCATGCTGTTTGATGAACCAACCTCGGCCCTTGACCCAGAACTGGTGGGCGAAGTGCTAGCGGTGATGAAAGCATTAGCATTGGAAGGGATGACCATGGTGGTCGTCACCCATGAAATGGGCTTTGCCCGCGATGTTGCCGACCGGGTACTGTTTATTGATCAAGGGGTGATTCAGGAAGAGGGTCAACCGGAAGAGATTTTTACCGCGCCAAGCAACCCGCGCACTCAAGCCTTCCTCAGCAAAGTGCTTTCAGCACAAAGTTAACCCTCATCTTTCACGTTACAGGGTTGTTGGCTGCCATTATTACTCGGCCCATCCACGGGCCTCGCTTCTGCGAGGCCGCTGCAAGCAGCATTCAAATCTGTTGCTGCCTACCTGTATCTTGAGATCGATGAAGGTTGTTACAAATTGACCTTATTCAAAACTGAAACGGGCGGTTATCGGGCTAATCCCAGACCGCCCGCTAAACTCGCGCTCACCAGCCGGTGAGAAATGAAAACAGCATCCAGAATAAGCACACCACCGCAATCCCAGTGCCACCGACGGTAACCAGCAAATTACCGCGCGATAGCATGCTCAGCGTGATGCCTATTAGCACCGAGACCGGCATTAAAGCCAAAAAGAACGGCCAAGTATAGAGTAAGAAGAAAACGGTATTGGGGCCGTAGACAAAAAATGGGATCGCAAACGCCAGCCAATAGAAAACGAAACCCGTGACGCCACCGAGAAAGGAGTATGACGGCTCCTCCCTTTCCCGCTGTTCGTCGATAATAATCTGGGTAATATTCTGCATAGAAATCCCGTGGGCACAGTTTACCGGCACGCTCTGAGGTCGTTTTGCCGGGCAGGACATGTAGCCAAAAAGTACATTTAGAGTTTGATAATAGCTCTACCACGGAGTACGTCTAACAATTGTTCAATCAAATTTGTTACTAATTGTTCACCCTGCAAATGCGTATCGGGATGCTCAGGAAATTCATAAACAGAGTCGATACCGGTAAAGTTTTTCAGCTCACCGGCGCGGGCTTTCTTATAGAGTCCTTTCGGGTCGCGGGCTTCGCAAATCGCCAGCGGCGTATCCACGAATACCTCGATAAACTGGCCCGATGCCAGCATATCTCGCACCATTTGGCGCTCAGCCCGATGAGGAGAAATGAAGGCGGTCAGCACCACCAGACCGGCATCAACCATCAATTTAGCCACTTCGCCGACCCGACGGATATTCTCGCGCCGGTCAGCATCAGAAAAACCCAAGTCGCGACATAAACCATGGCGAACATTGTCACCATCGAGTAAGTAAGTACTGACACCGCGGGCAAACAGCGCCTGTTCCAGTGCGCCGGCCAAGGTCGATTTACCGGAGCCCGATAAACCGGTAAACCACAACACGACGCCCTGATGCCCATGCTGTTGTTCACGGTCTTCTCGGGTCACGGCATGGGGATGCCAGACAATATTCTCATCCGCAGGCACGCTATTTCCCCCCTAATAAATCACGCGCACCCCAGTGTGGGAAGTGGCGGCGAACCAATGCATTCAGCTCGAGTTCAAATGCACTGAATTCAGTTGTTTCTTGGTAAACCGACTCTAGCGTCTCACGGATCAAACCTGCGCCGACGGTGACATTACTCAAGCGATCAATAAAGATCATGCCGCCGGTATCCCGATTACGTTGATAACTGTCCAGCAGCAGCGGCTCATCAAACGCCAGTTCAACCAAACCAATGCCGTTCAAGGGCAGGCTTTCAACCACCCGCTGAGTCAGTGAGTTGATCTCAACTTGATATTGGATATTTTCAACTCGAGCGCGGGTCTTTTTCCCGGCGACTTTAATGTCATAACTTTGCCCCACCACCAATGGTTGTTCGGCCATCCATACCACATCCACCAGCGCATTTTGGGCGGCTTTGAGCATCTCACTGGCATCAACCAGTAGGTCGCCACGGCTGATATCCACCTCATCGGTCAGCACCAGCGTAATCGCCTCGCCGGGAACGGCTTGGGTTAAATCGCCATCGAAAGTCACGATTCGCGCCACGGTTGATTCCACACCAGAGGGCAATACTTTGACTTTTTGCCCCACCCGGACAATACCGGCAGACAAGGTGCCAGCATAACCGCGGAAATCCAGATTTGGCCGGTTAACATACTGCACCGGGAAACGCAGTGGCTGCTGACGACTGGCATTCACCACATCAACACTTTCCAATACTTCAAGCAGTGTCGGCCCGGGGTACCAATTCATTTTCTCACTTGGCGAGGCCACATTGTCGCCATCCAGCGCAGACAGCGGTACAAATTTAATATTGAGATCTGTCGGTAACTGCTCGGCAAAACTCAGGTAATCTTCTTTGAACTGCTCGAAGACATTTTCCTGATAATCCACCAAGTCCATCTTGTTCACTGCCACCACTAAGTGGCGAATACCCAGTAACGTGGCGATAAAACTGTGGCGACGAGTTTGGTCCAATACCCCTTTGCGGGCATCGATCAACAAAATAGCCAAGTCACAAGTAGAAGCACCGGTGGCCATATTGCGGGTGTATTGCTCATGCCCCGGAGTATCGGCGATGATAAATTTACGTTTTTCAGTCGAGAAATAACGATAGGCTACATCAATGGTAATGCCCTGTTCGCGTTCGGCCTGCAAGCCATCCACCAGCAATGCCAAATCCAGCTTCTCACCCTGAGTCCCCATCCGCTTGCTGTCAGTGTGTAGCGTAGTCAACTGATCTTCGTAGATTTGGCGGGTATCGTGCAACAAACGGCCAATCAAGGTACTTTTACCGTCATCCACACTGCCGCAGGTCAGAAAACGCAGCATCGTTTTATGCTGCTGTGCGTGCAGGTAAGCTTCCACCCCGCCTTCATTAGCAATCTGCTGGGCAATAGACGTGTTTTGTAAAATCATCGACCTGCTCTCTGAAGCTGACTGACGTTCTAAAGCAGATTGGTCTGGAAATTTTGTGCTCATCGGGCGCTCCTCAGAAATATCCCTGACGCTTTTTAAGCTCCATCGAGCCGGATTGATCGCGGTCGATCATTCGACCCTGACGTTCGCTGGTGGTCGAGATAAGCATCTCTTCGATAATGGCGGGCAAGGTTTCAGCCTCGGACTCAACCGCGCCGGTCAGCGGCCAGCAGCCGAGAGTACGGAAACGCACCATTTTCTGAGTAATCACTTCACCCGGCTGTAGATCGATTCGATCGTCATCCACCATCAGCAACATACCGTCACGCTCGACCACTGGGCGCGGCTTCGCCAAATACAACGGCACAATGTCGATTTTTTCCAAGAAGATATATTGCCAGATATCCAGCTCTGTCCAGTTGGACAGCGGGAAGACACGAATACTTTCGCCTTTGTTAATCTGGCCGTTGTAGTTATGCCACAGTTCCGGGCGCTGATTTTTTGGGTCCCAACGATGGAAGCGGTCGCGGAACGAATAAATACGTTCTTTGGCGCGGGATTTCTCCTCATCACGCCGCGCGCCACCAAAAGCCGCATCAAAACCATACTTATTCAGTGCTTGCTTGAGGCCTTCGGTTTTCATGATATCGGTATGTTTGGCACTGCCGTGAACAAAGGGATTAATCCCCATGGCAACGCCTTCCGGGTTACGGTGCACCAGCAATTCACAACCAAAAGCTTTTGCCGTGCGGTCACGGAATTCGTACATTTCACGGAATTTCCAGCCAGTATCCACATGCAATAATGGGAAAGGTAAATTACCGGGGAAAAATGCTTTGCGCGCCAAATGCAGCATCACAGAAGAGTCTTTGCCGATGGAATAGAGCATCACCGGGTTGCCGAATTCGGCGGCCACTTCACGGATGATATGGATACTCTCCGCCTCCAATTGCCGCAAATGAGTGAGTCGTTTTTCGTCCATAACAGATCCTTTATGCCAAATTCACGACTGATGGGCTAAGCGCCTGTTCAGTCTGCGGTTGTTGCCCAAACCAGGCAATTTGGTGATGTAAATCCACCACTTCACCGATCACCAGCAGTGCTGGAGTAGGTGCCTGATGTGCGAGTGACTCAAGCTGAGCCAGTGTGCCAGTCAGCACTTGCTGGTCAGCACGCGTGCCCCGGCCAATCACGGCGACTGGCGTGGTGCTGGCTCGGCCATGGGTTATCAATTGTCGGCTGATTTCAGCCGCTTTCACCGTGCCCATGTAGATAGCCAATGTCTGACGGCCACGGGCCAGTGCCTGCCAATCCAAATCATCGCCATCAGAGCGGCAATGCCCGGTAATAAATGTCACACTTTGCGCATGATCACGGTGAGTCAAAGGAATACCGGCATAGGCCGTCGCCCCCGCAGCCGCCGTCACCCCCGGCACCACCTGAAAAGGAATGCCCGCGCGCGCCACAACTTGTAACTCTTCGCCGCCACGACCAAAGATAAAAGGATCGCCGCCTTTTAGCCGCACCACTCGTTTGCCACGCTGTGCTAATGTGACCAGCAATTGGTTGGTTTCTTCCTGAGCTACCGAGTGCGCGCCAGCCCGTTTACCGACACAAATACGTTCGGCGTCGCGCCGCACCAGATCCAAAACTTCCGGGCTGACTAAATGGTCATACAGCACTACATCAGCTTGTTGAATAACTTGCAGGCCGCGTAAGGTCAGCAAACCCGGATCTCCCGGCCCCGCCCCCACTAACGCAACTTCGCCTTGAGTGCTGCCCTGCCCCTCCAGCGCTAATTGCAGTTCTTCTTCTGCCTGTGCTACCTGACCACGACTGATTAAGTTGGCAAACCGGCCACTGAAGGCATTTTCCCAAAAACGTCGGCGCGCCCCCATTGATGAAATCTGCTGTTTGACTCGCCCACGCCAGCGTCCGGCCACTGCCGCCATATCGCTCAGACTGCTGGGCAACAAAGCTTCCAGCTTCTCGCGCAGTAAACGTGCCAAAACCGGAGCCTGACCCGCAGAGGAAATCGCCACCACCAGTGGCGAACGATCAACAATCGACGGGAAGATAAACGAACAGCGCGGTTGGTCATCAACCACATTAGCTAAAATATGTCGTTCATCAGCCGCAGCGAAAACCGCAGCATTGAGTTCGGTGTCGTTAGTCGCAGCAATCACCAGAAATACCTCATCCAACTGTTCAGGCAAGAAATCCAATGCCAGCCAGTGAATGCGGCCATCTTGGTACTGCTGCTCAAGTTCAGATGAAAGAGTCTGTGCCACTACCCGCACCCGTGCGCCAGCGCGGTGGAGTAAGTCAATTTTTCGCGCAGCAACTTCACCACCGCCAACGACCAATACTGGGCGTCGTTTCAAGTCGGCAAATAGAGGTAGATAGTCCACAACACCCTTCGATTACATAATAAAGCGTAGGGTGACTATAGGGGGGGGTTATGGCCTTATGAAATGACGAAAAGTAATTACAAGTTCCATAATGATATATAAGAGTGATAGTCAGGCTTGCGGCGATGTTAGCCAGCTATCACTGTGAGTTATTTTCTTATTTGCTCACATAAATATCTGCAGTTTAGGAGCCATACAGATTGTCTATTGGGCCTGACGCTTCCATACTAACTGCGTTATCCATACCAGCGACTTTAACAAGGATATTTCGGTATGTTTTCCCGCCGTTGCCTAAAGTGGGCACTATTTACTCTGAGTTTCAGTACCGTCCTGCCACTCCAGGCGGCGACCACACCCGCTACCGGCCAAATTGCTGAACAGCAAATTCGCCATATTAGTACTTACTTCCCAGGCCGTATGGCAGGTAGTCCGGCCGAACTGCTTGCTGCTGAATATATTAATCATCGTTTTCAGCAGATGGGTTACCAGAGTGATTTACGCGGTTTTAATACTCGCTATCTCTATACCAGTAAAAATGGTAAACAGAGCTGGCGAAATGTCAGTGCCACATCAGTGATTGCGGCTCGCAACGCCTCAATTGAGAAGCCTGATACCCAGCAGCAGATAATCATCATGGCGCATTTTGATACTTACACGCCGCAAAGTGATAAAGATTTAGATAAAAACCTTGGTGGACTGACACTGCAAGGCGTTGATGACAATGCCGCGGGTGTCGGTGTGATGCTAGAACTGGCGGAGCGCCTTAAAGCGGCACCGTTGCGCTATGATTTGCGTTTTGTGGCACTCAGCGCCGAAGAAATTGGTGCGCAAGGTACCGAGAACTACCTGCAGCGCATGAGCCAGGCTGAGAAAGCTAACACCTTGTTGGTGATTAATTTAGATAGCCTGATTACCGGCGATCGCCTCTATTTTAATGCCAGTAACCAGCCCGCAGCTATTGCAGCAAGGGACCAGGCTCTAGCATTGGCGCGGCGTTATGGCATCACTGCCAGCACGGTAAAAAATCAAGTAACCTCACTCTGTCAGGCAGAAAAAAATGTATTTGATACTGCGGGGATACCGCTGTTATCTGTCGAGGCCAGCAACACTAAATTGAGTAATAAAGAGAGCCTGGGTAATAACGATGGTTGCCAGCAACGGGCTATCAGTAAGCATTTTCCCCAGGGGATTACCCGCCACCAAAGCCAACTGGATAACTTAAATTATCTGGATAAGTTTTTGCCCGGCCGTATCACTAAACGTAGCCATGACAGTGTCAAAGTCTTGCTGCCGCTGATACAAGAATTGGCGGTCGCTAAAAAATAATGTTCACCTTGCGAGGCATTGCGCAAAGCGAATAAAAATTCAATAAATTCAATGAACTCGCCCGAGAGCGAATGGCTCGCTAATGGCTACAAAAAAGGGCGCTCTCTGCGCCCTGACGGTTTCTTTTGCTGTCACTCAGCCTTCATGCAAACCGCATTCACGTTTCAGGCCAAAGAAGCGCGTCTCTTCTTCATTCATGCCCGGTTCCCATTTACGGGTGGTATGAGTATCCCCGACAGAGAGATAGCCCTGCTCCCACAACGGGTGATAACTCAGGTCATTTTGTTTCAAATACTGGTAAACCTGCCGGTTATCCCAATCAATGATGGGAAGAACCTTAAAGACACCGCGCGCAATAGCCAGAACCGGCAGTTGTGAACGGCTGCCCGATTGCTCACGGCGCAAACCCGCGAACCATGTTTGGGCGCCTAACGTCTCCAGCGCTCGGTTCATCGGCTCAACTTTGTTCAGGTCATTATAACGTTCAATGCCCTCAACCCCCTGTTCCCACAACTTGCCGTAACGGGCCTCCTGCCAGGCAGGGCTTTGCTGTGCGCGAAACACCTGCAAATTAAGCTTAAGCTTCTCGGTTAAATCATCAATAAACTGATAAGTTTCAGGGAACAGATAGCCGGTATCCGTCAAAATTACCGGAATATCAGGCTGTTGGCGGGTAACCAGATGCAAACAAACTGCTGCCTGAATACCAAAACTGGAAGAGAGCACGAACTCGCCGGGCAAGTTTTCCAGCGCCCAACTGACACGTTCTTGGGCGGTTAAATGCTCCAGTTGCCCGTTAACCACCGCCAATGCCGCTGCTTGTTCCGCCTTCGGCAAGGCTTTAAGTTCGCTCAAATTAAATTGGCTCACACCGCCTCCTGAACATCATAAAAGTCGCGGGCAGAATCAATCACCGGGGCAATAACACCAACACGAATCACAAAGTCGCCGAAACCTTCATCTGACAAACGCTCTTTAGCCCAGCGCCCGACCAATTGATCAGTGATCGCCAGAATTTCATCTTCGGTGATATTTTCACGATACATCCGCGGTATCCGTGTTCCTTCGCGGTTGCCCCCCAGATGCAGGTTATAGCGCCCGACAGCTTTGCCCACCAGCCCGACTTCTGCCAGCAAAGCGCGGCCACAGCCATTCGGACAGCCGGTCACCCGCAGGACGATATGCTCATCAGCAATACCATGCTGCTGCAAAATCCCCTCGACCCGAGTCACAAACTCCGGCAGAAAACGTTCGGCTTCAGCCATTGCCAGTGGGCAGGTGGGGAATGAAACACATGCCATCGAATTTTCACGTTGTGGGCTGACACTGTCATCCATCAAACCATGCTCACGGGCCAGAGCCTCAATACGGGCTTTATCTTTTTCCGGCACTCCCGCCACAATCAGATTCTGATTAGCTGTCAAACGGAAATCGCCCTGATGAATTTTAGCAATGGCCGCCACGCCGCTTTTCAGGCTACGCCCCGGATAATCCAGCAGACGACCATTTTCGATAAATAGGGTTAGATGCCATTTTTTATCAATCCCCTTCACCCAGCCGATACGATCACCGCGGCCAGTAAATTGATAGGGTTTTATTGCAGCAAAACTTACACCAGCGCGCTTTTCAACTTCAGCTTTAAAGGTATCAACGCCGACACGCTCCAGCGTATATTTGGTTTTGGCATTTTTACGGTCGGTACGGTTGCCCCAATCACGTTGAGTCGTCACCACCGCCTCTGCGATAGCCAATGTATGTTGCAGTGGAATGTAACCGAATTCACTGGCTTTGCGTGGGTAAGTATTCTTATCACCATGAGCAATGGATAACCCACCACCTACCAGCACGTTAAACCCGACCAACTTGCCTTTCTCCGCGACAGCAACAAAGTTGAGGTCATTGGCATGAAGATCCACATCATTTTGCGGCGGAATGACCACCGTGGTTTTAAATTTGCGCGGTAAATAGGTGGCACCGAGAATGGGTTCTTCGTCGGTGGTTGCTACTTTCTCTGCATCCAACCAGATTTCAGCATAAGCACGGGTTCGTGGCAGCAAATGCTCAGAAATTTTCTTCGCCCACTCATAGGCTTCTTGATGCAGCACCGATTCCACCGGATTCGAGGTACATAGCACGTTACGGTTAACATCGTTTGCCGTTGCCAGTGCATCCAAACCTAATTGATTAAGCAGTTGGTGAGCCGGTTTCACATTCCCTTTCAGAATGCCGTGGAACTGGAATGTCTGGCGGTTGGTGATACGGATGCTGCCATACAAAGTATTATCCGCAGCAAACTTATCAATACCCAACCACTGCTGTGGGGTGATTATCCCGCCGGGCAAGCGGCAGCGCAGCATCATGGCATGGCGCGGTTCCAGCTTCTGCTCAGTACGTTCAGCGCGGATATCACGATCATCTTGCTGATACATGCCATGGAAACGAATCAACAGGAAATTATCGCCGTTGAAACCACCGGTCAGCCCATCATTTAAATCTTCAGCAATCGTCCCACGCAGGAAATTGCTTTGTGACTTCATGCGCTCGCCATCGGACAGTTTTCCTGTCACGACCAGTGGCCCTGGGTGTTTTTCATTCATCAGTACACATCCCGCTGATAACGGCGCGCCAGGCGCAGCTCACTTAAATATTCATCAGCCTGCTCGGCATCCATTGCACCGTGCAGAGCCACCACGTCCAGTAAAACCTGCTCGACATCTTTAGCCATGCGATTTGCATCGCCACAGACGTAAATATGGGCGCCTTGTTGGATCCAGCTCCACAGTTCTGCGCTTTGTTCACGCAGTTTATCTTGTACGTATATTTTATCGGCTTGATCCCGTGACCAAGCCAGATCAATGCGGGTCAGCAAGCCATCTTTAACATAGCGTTGCCATTCAACCTGATAGAGAAAATCTTCGGTGAAATGCGGGTTACCAAAGAGTAGCCAATTTTTGCCGGTGGCTCCCTCGGCTTCACGCTGCTGCATAAAAGCGCGGAATGGCGCGATGCCCGTACCGGGGCCAATCATTATCACTGGCGTCTCTGGGTTAGCCGGTAAACGGAAGTTATCGTTATGTTCGATAAAGATGCGGATATCGCCATCCACTTCCAGCCGGTCAGCCAAATACCCGGAAGCACCACCAGTGCGTGGGCGGCCCTCAATGTCGTAACGCACCACACCGACGGTGATATGTACTTCATTTTCCGTCTCGGCTTGTGATGAGGCGATGGAGTAAAGCCGCGGGGTCAATGGCCGCAATAGCGCCACCAGTTGATCAGCATTCAGGTCAGAAGGAGCCTGACGGACCATATCGACAATCGGCGTATTTTTCGCATAGTGTTGTAGTGCCGCTCTATCTGCCAGCAATGCTATCAGTTTCTCATCACGGGAGAGCGCGGCATATTTATCGACAATCACCGTGGTATTTTGTGTTAGCTCAAGGTGGCTGTGCAGTGCTTGTGACAAGGGCATATTCTGCCCATCGATACTGACCAACTCGTCGCCTTTGAGCCACAATAACGCCAGCAGCTCATCCACCAGTGCCGGAGAGTTATCAAACCAGACTCCCAGCGCATCACCCGGTTGGTAGCGCAGCCCAGAGTCACTTAAATCAATTTCAATATGGCGCACATCTTTCTCTGAGTTACGGCCGGTGATTTTTTGCTGTACCGACAGCAGCGCAGTCAGCGGCGCGGCCTTGCTGTACGGGCTGGAGGTAATTTCATCAACCACACCACTTTGGGTGATGGCTGCTGCCGCTGTTGATTGGACTGGCGCTCTGGCTTGCAGCGCAGCAACTACCCGTTGCCGCCATTGCTGTGCTGACTCTTGATATTCCACATCAGCATCGACGCGATCCAATAGCCGCTCGGCCCCCAATTCAGCTAGCTTGTTGTCAAAATCTTTACCTGCCTGACAGAAATGCTCATATGAGGTATCCCCCAAACCAAATACCGCAAAGGCGGTCTCTGGCAATTTCGGGGCTTTTTTAGACAAAAGAAACTTATGCAGTGCCACAGCCTCTTCCGCAGGCTCGCCCTCCCCTTGGGTGGACGCGACGATGATTAATAAGCGCTCTTGTGCTATTTGTTTAAACTTATAATCACCGGCATTGACCAAATTGACATTAAGTTTGGTCGCCAGAAGGTCATCGCGTAGCTGTTCAGCTAAACGCCGCGCATTGCCGGTTTGGGAGGCGGAAATTAGGGTAATAGTGAGTGCCGCAGGGGCTGCCACCGCAGGAGCAACCACTGCGCCGGGCTGTTGGTTAACCATGCCCCAGAAGTAGCCAGATAACCAGGCCATTTGAGTTGGGGAGAACTCGCCAACCGCAGCCTGTAAGCGGGCTAACTGCTCCGGCGATAGCGGGAGTATAGAAGTAGGAGGAGCCTGAGTCGTCATTGCGGTACGAATTCCCTATGCTTTCGCCACCCTTCGTCCTTGGCGCTACAGGGGTGCTAGCTGTAACGCCAATTACTTTGAGTATAGCTTTTAGTGCGATTAATTGAGGCTCGAATGACTTACGCCAAAGATACTTTGTTTGTAAGGTTAACCATCTCGATAATAACAATTAAAGAAGCGATAGAAATAATAAATAACCAAAACGACTAAGCGGTTTTTCAGGTAATAGATATGAGTTAAAGTGTTCAACTTATTAGAGAAATTCACTCTCGCTGATTTTACACTCTTAAGTTAGCTGTCTGTATAGATATCAGTAAGCTACGTGAAAGAGACTGGGGCGTGGTAGAGCGAGTAATCCACTCTATTGCGCGCATTCATAGCCAGCATCGCTGCTTTCCGGTACTATGCGGCGGTTTTTTGAGTCAATAAGGTCAGGACTATGAGCACCACCCTATTTAAAGATTTTCAGTTTGAAGCCGCTCACCGGCTGCCCCATGTTCCAGAAGGTCACAAATGCGGCCGCTTGCACGGCCATTCATTTATGATCCGTATTGAGGTCACTGGTGAAGTTGATGCTCACTCCGGTTGGGTGATGGATTTTGCTGATCTCAAAGCTGCATTTAAACCTATTTGGGAACGTTTAGATCATCATTATCTGAATGACATTCCCGGTTTGGAAAATCCAACCAGTGAAGTGCTGGCCAGTTGGATTTGGCAACAGCTTAAGCCGCAATTACCAGAGCTGAGTGCGGTGATGGTGAAAGAAACCTGTTCAGCAGGCTGTGTCTATCGCGGGTAAGAACTCAGATGACCCCAGCGCCATTGACGTTGCAGCAAGGCGGCAAGTGGACTTATCCCGATGAGCTTACACAGGTAAGTGATTCGGGTAAGGGAGTGCAGCCAACACCGCTGCGGCGTCAAGAACTCAGATGACCTCAGCGCCATTGGCGTTGCAGCAAGGCGGCAAGTGGACTTATCCCGATGAGCTTACACAGGTAAGTGATTCGGGTAAGGGAGTGCAGCCAACACCGCTGCGGCGTCAAGGGCGCGGGGTCATCAGGCTATATTTAAATATTTATGCGTCTGCATCGACAACCGCCAATTCTTGGCAATACAAGTTTCAATACAGAGTTTAGTCGCGTCTTCTTTCTGACTAATAGGCTGTAAGGCAATAATTCGCTTTTTATCATCTTCTAGTGTTGCCAGTAGCGCCTCAAGAGCTTCGATATCCCGTAAACGCCCCACTGGATGCTTAATTTCATCCGCTCGCTGCAATGCTTGCGGCAAGACCTTCAAACCGCCACGCATATTCACTTTGGGCGAAACTGTTACCCAAGTGGTGGCTGAACACTGCACTTCATGAGTGCCACTGGTTTCAATTTGGCAACTGTAACCGGCTTGCTCCAGATGCGAAGTTAAAGGGAATAAATCGTAAATAGCAGGCTCACCGCCGGTTATTACTACATGACGAGCGGTATACCCCTGTTGAATAAAGATATCCAAGAGCTGCTGTTCCGTGGCGGTTCCCCAGGCATCGCTTTCTGCGGTTTTTACCATGATGCGCTGCATGTCAACTTCCCGATCAGCGTCTTTCTCCCAGGTATGTTTGGTATCGCACCAACTGCAACCCACTGGGCAGCCCTGCAAGCGCACAAATATCGCCGGAACACCGGTGAAGTAACCCTCGCCTTGCAAGGTCTGGAACATTTCATTAATCGGGTACTGCATCAGTATCTCTATCGTCATTCAAGCCAATGGGCGATTATCGCAGATTCCTGTGCTGCGACCAAACTGGCAACCCAATGACTGCCAGTTTGTTTGTATCAGACCGTTACTCAATGACGCCGCAAGCCATTCGCGCCCCACCACCACCCAATGTCATCGGATGGTCAGAATAGTTATCACCACCCGCATGAATCATTAGCGCATGCTGTTTCAACTCTGATAATGATTTCAGACGTGGGGCTAACACCTGATAAGTCGCGGTACCATCGGCATTGACCACCAACCCCGGCAAGTCACCCAAATGCCCTTTATCACTATAAGGCCCAAGGTGTTCCCCGGTTTTTTGCGGATCAAAATGCCCACCTGCCGCCAGTGCAGGAACAGCTTTGCCATCTTTCTGCCCCGGCGCACAGCTTGGATTTTCATGCAGATGGAAGCCGTGAATCCCCGCCACCAGCCCAGTCAGATTGGGGGTAAACAGCAAACCATAAGGAGTTTCTGTTACAGTAACAGTTCCCAACGCCTTGCCATTGCCAGTCGGTAACGCTTCATTCATGGTTACGACGACATCTGCCGCCAGTAGGCTGCCAGAGAAAAGCATTACTGGTAACAGTAAGTATTTCAGTTTCATCGGTTATCTTCCTTTATCTATTATTATTGAATCATTCAGGTACTCATTAAGAATAACCGCAGATAAATTATCTGCACGCGAGCAGCGTTATAGATGAGAGCCAGAGATGTGTACCCCACGAGATTCAGATTAATCTCGCGGGGGAAAGGCAGGGGTAACAATAAATTACTCTGGAGAGGGTCAAACTAGACTATCTGATGAGAAAGTGTAACCAAAGGGGCCACCATTTGATCGGGCAGCATGGCATATTGGGCACTTACCAGCACCTTATCATGCGTCCCGGACATATACTCTGCTAACCTCAAAACATTAGAATCCAGCTCAATAACATCTTGGTTACGTATTGAGAGATATTGATATTCTGATGACTGGCTTATCAATTCAATATAATTGCTTTTAGTATTATTAGTTGTGATGCGATTTAAATACTGGGCTAACTCATTGAGTTTAGATGAATCCATATCGTTTATAGACTCGGGGTGAATCTTAATATATTCATTGATTAGGAACTCATCTTTTTTACTCAAGCCGTAGTTATCACTTATTATTTCCCGTTGTATTTCCATGATAAATAATCCTTAAGTTATTTTTTAAAAAAACATTGATTGGCCACTGAACATTTATCAAACTAAGTCAGTGTATTTCCTGCAACGACAATAATATAACGGCCACGCCTAATAACCACCTGAAAAGTCTTTTTAAATTATTATTATTTATAAAAAAACAGTAGGGATGAATAAAAATACACAATATAATTAAAATAAAATTGTAATTCTTATTATTAAATCACATTGACACTAATTAATAATAGCAGCAGATAAATTACCGGCACTATGGTTTAGTGATAGACACAAGCCGTTCAATTGATATTTTAATTCCATTTTCATCAAAATTATTATTGAAGAAAACAGACATACTCATCGTACTCTTCACTCTTGGTGGTCAGATACAGTTATATATTCATTCAACAAGGATTGCTCTTCATGCAATTGATTATCTGTATGGCTCATAGAGTCCCTTATAGGTTAGTAAACTAATAAAATATTCAGAAAATTATTTTCGCTAAGTTATTTAACCTATAAACAATTACATGCCATCTCAAATTATCTTTATAACCATTATTACTTTTTATCTCGGATAATAGTCCCATAAAAAAACCCGCCGAAGCGGGTTTTTATCAATCAACTGTTACAGAAGATAGAGCACAGTAATTACTGGCCTTTAACTTCTTTCAGACCGTTGAATGGTGCGCGGTCGCCCAGCGCTTCTTCGATACGGATCAGTTGGTTGTATTTAGCAACGCGGTCAGAACGGCTCATAGAACCCGTTTTGATTTGGCCTGCTGCAGTACCTACTGCCAGATCGGCAATGGTAGCATCTTCGGTTTCGCCTGAACGGTGAGAGATAACCGCAGTGTAACCAGCATCTTTCGCCATCTTGATAGCAGCCAAAGTTTCGGTCAAAGAACCGATCTGGTTGAATTTAATCAGGATAGAGTTAGCAACACCTTTCTCAATACCTTCTTTCAGGATCTTGGTGTTAGTTACGAACAAGTCATCACCCACCAGCTGGATTTTGTCACCCAGAACTTCGGTCTGGTATTTGAAGCCAGCCCAGTCAGATTCGTCCAAGCCGTCTTCGATAGACACGATTGGGTACTGTTTGGTCAGGTCTTCCAGGAAGTGAGTGAACTCTTCGGAAGTGAAGGCTTTGTTGCCTTCGCCAGCCAGAACATATTTACCGTCTTTGTAGAATTCAGACGCTGCACAGTCCATAGCCAGAGTAACGTCTTTACCCAGCTCATAACCTGCTGCTTTTACCGCTTCAGCGATAACAGCCAGTGCTTCGGCGTTAGAACCCAGGTTTGGCGCGTAGCCACCTTCGTCACCAACAGCAGTGTTCAAGCCTTTAGCTTTCAGAACTTTAGCCAGGTGATGGAACACTTCAGAACCGATGCGAACAGCTTCTTTCAGAGTTTTAGCGCCAACTGGCTGAATCATAAACTCTTGAATATCAACGTTGTTATCTGCGTGCTCACCGCCATTGATGATGTTCATCATAGGCAATGGCATAGAGAATTTGCCTGGGGTGCCATTCAGTTCAGCAATGTGCTCGTACAAAGGCATGCCTTTAGACGCTGCTGCTGCTTTAGCTGCTGCCAGAGAAACAGCCAGGATGGCGTTAGCACCAAACTGGGATTTGTTCTCAGTACCGTCCAGATCGATCATGATTTTATCGATGTTAGCCTGGTCTTTGGCATCTTTACCCAAAACTGCCTGAGCAATTGGACCATTTACTGCTGCAACGGCTTTCAGAACGCCTTTGCCCAGGAAACGGGATTTGTCACCGTCACGCAGTTCCAGTGCTTCACGGGAACCAGTAGAAGCACCTGATGGTGCCGCAGCCAAACCAACAAAACCGCCTTCCAGATGAACTTCGGCTTCTACAGTTGGATTACCACGGGAGTCGATGATTTCGCGACCGATGACTTTAACGATTTTGGACATTAGATTTTCCTCAGTACAAGTTAAACTAAAACTCCAGACAGAGGGGGCGACATCTCTGCCGCCCCTTCTACCAAATATTTTATTTCACCTGGCGCTTCTGATACTCACCAGCCGCTTTCACAAAGCCGGCAAACAACGGGTGACCATCACGTGGCGTCGAAGTAAATTCTGGATGGAACTGACAAGCCACAAACCATGGGTGGTTTGGCAACTCGATAATTTCCACCAGTTTGTTATCCGCAGAAAGCCCTGCTACACGTAACCCGGCGGCTTCAATCTGCTTCAACAACATGTTGTTTACTTCATAGCGATGACGATGGCGCTCAACGATGGTCGGCTCGCCATACATCTGACGAACCAGGCTACCTTCGACCAGGTGACATTGCTGCCCACCCACACGCATGGTACCGCCCAAATCGCTTTCTTCCGTACGGACTTCAACGTTGCCGTTTTCATCACGCCATTCGGTGATTAATGCAACCACCGGATACTTACAGTCTGGCACAAATTCTGTGGAGTTCGCGTTTTCCATCCCCGCAACATTGCGGGCGAACTCCATCAGTGCAACTTGCATACCCAGGCAAATGCCCAGATAAGGAATATTGTGTTCACGGGCATAACGTGCCGCCAGAACTTTACCTTCCACACCACGGTAGCCGAAACCACCCGGGATAAGGATAGCATCTAATCCTTTCAGCATCTCTTCGCCGCGTGTCTCAACATCCTGCGAATCGATAAGCTTGATGTTCACTGTCAGACGATTTTTCAGCCCACCGTGTTTCAGCGCTTCAATCACAGATTTGTAGGCATCCGGCAATTCTACGTATTTGCCAATCATCCCGATGGTCACTTCACCACCTGGATTCGACTCTTCGTATATTACCTGTTCCCACTCGGCAAGATTTGCTTCAGGACAAGTTAAGCTGAATCGTTTACAAATATAATCGTCAAGGCCCTGTGATTTCAAGAGGCCCGGGATTTTATAAATGGAATCAACATCTTTTAGTGAGATAACCGCTTTTTCTGGCACATTACAGAACAAAGCGATTTTGGCACGTTCATTAGCAGGAACTGCGCGATCAGAACGGCAAATCAGCACATCAGGCTGAATACCGATTGAAAGCAGTTCTTTTACCGAATGTTGCGTTGGCTTAGTTTTCACTTCACCGGCCGCAGCCAGGTAAGGAACCAACGTCAAGTGCATGTATAGAGTGTGCTCGCGGCCAACATCTACGGCCATCTGGCGAATAGCTTCCAGGAATGGCAAGGATTCGATGTCGCCGACGGTGCCGCCAATTTCAACCAATACGACATCGTGGCCTTCGCCACCTTCGATGATGCGCTCTTTGATTGCATTGGTGATGTGAGGAATAACCTGAATGGTCGCACCCAGATAGTCGCCACGGCGTTCTTTACGCAGAACTTCAGAATAGATACGGCCAGTGGTGAAGTTGTTACGACGGGTCATTTTGGTGCGAATGAAGCGCTCGTAATGCCCTAAATCCAGATCGGTTTCAGCACCATCTTCGGTGACGAAAACTTCCCCGTGCTGTGTCGGGCTCATGGTGCCCGGATCCACGTTGATATACGGGTCCAGTTTCATGATGGTAACGTTGAGGCCACGGGCTTCAAGTATAGCCGCCAGAGAGGCTGCGGCAATGCCTTTACCCAGAGAGGATACGACCCCGCCGGTCACAAAAATATAATTAGTTGTCATGCTGAACCTGAGAGTTTAGGTTTAAAGACGATGGAAGAACCAAGACGGGAAAGTAGTATACCCGAACCTTGGTTTCGCTACAAATGATCTCCGCGTCAGTGGCCGTTTTCACCGTTTTTATCGCGCAGAACATCGTCTTGCTATCCGTTATAATTCAATATATTAACGTAATTAAAATTCAACAACCATCCGTCGAATGAATTAAAACACCTTACATTTCAGTTTCTTGCTTTTTAACTTGCTGCCAGGCGAGTTCCATCTCATCAAGAGTTGCACTTTCCATACTCTTACCGGATGCCTTAACTATTTGTTCTACCTGACGAAAACGACGTTCAAACTTACGATTTGCGGCCTGTAAGGCATTTTCAGCTTTATGGCCTAAATGACGGGATAAGTTCACCGTGGCAAACAGTAAATCGCCAATTTCCTCGCCCAATTTATCTTCATCCACCACCGCTTGCCGCGCTTCGAACATAACCTCATCGATCTCTTCGTAGACTTTGTCTAACACTGGCCCCAATGTGTCCCAGTCAAAACCGACAGATGCACAGCGCTTTTGGATTTTATGAGCTTTCATCAACGCCGGCAGTGCATCAGGGATATCATCCAAAGCCGAATATAGCGCTTTCTCCGCCCTCTCCTCGGCTTTACGCGACTCCCAGCCAGCAAGTGCTGCCTCACTACCAATCATCGCTTCTGCCGCGTTTTGCGGCGCATCTGGGAACACATGTGGGTGGCGGCGAACCAGTTTGTCGCTAATGGCATGGCAAACATCATCAAACGCAAACAACCCTTGCTCCTGCCCCATTTGGGCATAAAACACCACTTGGAACAGTAAATCGCCCAATTCATCACGAAGATCGTCGAAATCCTTGCGCTGAATCGCGTCAAGCACTTCGTAGGTTTCTTCCAATGTATAGGGCGCGATAGTGTCAAAAGTTTGCTTACGATCCCACGGACAGCCCAACTCCGGGTCACGCAACTGACGCATAATATCCAGCAGCCGCTGCAAGGCTAACGCCGTCGAGTCAGGTATGGTTTGATTTTGATTCATTATTTTTCACTGTATAAGTCGAGGCAAAGTGCCATGGCCGAGCTATCAAGAAAACCTTCAACAAGTCAGGGCGTAGCGAGCGCAGGCAGATCGATTGCGGCCAGCGCGCAGCCCCCGGAATGTACACGTAGTACATGAGGAGGGCGAGCACTGCCCAATATCAATATGCCAAAGCGCAGTAGCCCAGTAGCCGCCCAGATCACAAATTAATTGCCGTGAAGCCTACGGGCATCGATCACATCCGGCAACTGATTCAGCTTCGCCAACACCCGCCCCAACACCTGCAAATTGTAGATTTCAATATCCATATCAATGGTGGCAACCATCTTCTTGGTATCGCTGCGGCTAGCAACCCCCAGCACATTGACTTTTTCGTTCGCCAAAATGGTGGTGATATCGCGTAATAACCCACTGCGGTCATTGGCCGTCACTCGCACTACCAGAGAATAACCGCTGGAGTAGCTTTCGCCCCAGACAGCATCGACAATCCGCTCTGGTGCATGAGACTGCAATTCAGCCAGTTGTTCGCAATCCGCGCGGTGAATGGATATCCCCCGCCCTTGGGTGATAAAACCAATAATCTCATCACCCGGAATTGGCTGGCAGCATCGAGCAATATGGTGCATCAGATTGCCAACACCTTCGACAACAATGCGCCCGCTGTCTTTATTGGCATTACGCGGAGGTTGTTGGGTTTTATTGTTCAGATGGCGTAATGCTTCTAAATCTGCCTCTTCCGCCGTTGGCTTATTAAGCTTCCCTTGCAGGAAGTTCACCATCTGATTCAGCCGGATATCACCACCGCCAATCGCTGCCAACACTTCATCCATGGAGTTCATGTTGTAGCGTGGCACTAGCAGTTTCTCTGCCTCTTTCAGGCTGATATCCAAGTGCTCGAGTTCATCGTCCAGCATCTGCCGACCCGCAAGAATATTCTTGTCTCGGTCCTGTTTTCTGAACCAGTTGTGAATCTTAGAGCGCCCACGGCTGGTGGTGACATAACCGAGGTTTGGATTTAGCCAGTCGCGGCTTGGATTCGGCTGCTTCTGAGTAATAATCTCAATCTGATCACCCATCTGTAACTGATAGGTAAATGGCACTATCCGACCGCTGATTTTCGCCCCGATGCAGCGGTGGCCCACATCACTGTGGATATGGTAAGCAAAGTCCAGTGGGGTAGAACCAGCTGGCAAATCAATAACATCGCCTTTCGGGGTAAACACATACACCCGGTCGTCAAATACCTGACTGCGCACTTCATCCAGCATTTCACCGGAATCGGCCATCTCTTCCTGCCAGGCAATCAGTTTACGTAACCAAGCAATCCGGCCTTCATAGCCAGAGCGGCCTGCGGCCACTGCACCTTCTTTGTATTTCCAGTGTGCCGCGACCCCCAGCTCAGCATCTTCATGCATCTGACGGGTACGAATTTGAATTTCCAGAGTTTTGCCACGCGGCCCCAGCACTACCGTATGGATCGACTGATAACCATTTGGTTTAGGGTTGGCAACGTAATCATCAAATTCATCAGGCAAATGGCGAAAATGGGTATGAACGATCCCCAGCGCGGCATAACAATCTTGCAGACGCTCCACCACCACCCGTACCGCGCGCACATCAAACAGTTCATCAAAGGCCAGCGACTTCTTCTGCATTTTGCGCCAGATACTGTAGATATGCTTGGGACGACCATAGATATCGGCTTTGATGCCTTCATCGGCCATAGCTTTACGCAGCGACGCAACAAAATCATCAATGAATTGCTCACGATCGATACGACGCTCGTGCAGCAACTTGGCGATTTGTTTGTATTCATCAGGGTGAAGATAGCGGAAACAGAAGTCTTCCAGCTCCCACTTAATCTGGCCGATACCTAGACGGTTAGCCAGCGGAGCATAAATATTGGAACACTCTTTGGCCGCCAGCACTCGCTCATCTTCTGGCGCGTCTTTGACTTCACGCAGATGAGCAATACGCTCTGCCAGCTTGATGACCACGCAGCGGAAATCCTCCACCATCGCCAATAGCATACGGCGCACGTTGTCCACTTGCTCGGAGCTCATGGAGTCGTTGGTAGTGGCTTTCAACTGGCGGATAGCATCCATATCGCGCACACCGTGCACCAGATAAGTAATGCTTTTGCCAAATTGCTCGGTCAATGTGGCTTCATCAATCACATTGGCATCCACCAGCGGGAACAGCAGCGCCGCGCGCATACTGTCGTTATCCATACTTAGGGTGGAAAGGATCTCAACCATTTCAAGACCGCGCCACAGCAATAACGAGGCATCGGAATGGTTTTGCGTCTGTTGCTCACAGTAACGCCAGGTTTCGGCTAATCGCTCACATGACTGCGGATTGGGAAGCCCCAAGCTGGCGATCCAATCGTCGAGAGCAAACTCGCCCGCCGGATTCAAATGTGCACTTCGTACCGCAACCATAACTTCTCCCTACTTTGCGACCCCTGGCCCCTGTATGAACAGCGCCATAGATTCAAGATGCCCGGTGTGGGGAAACATATCCAACATTCGCACCTGGGCAAGACGGTAACCGGCGGCTAATAACACCTGACTATCTCGTGCCAGCGTAGTGGGATTGCAAGAAACATACACCACCCGCTTTGGCGCCAGCTTGACTATATGTGACATGACCCCGGCCGCACCTGCGCGTGCGGGATCTAATAATACTTTATCGAACCCTTGTGTCGCCCACGGCTGACAGCTGATATCGGATTCAAGATTTTCATGAAAAAATGACGCATTGGGTAGCGTGTTATTGAGTGCATTATACTGCCCATTCGCTACCAGCGCCGCAACTCCTTCCACACCGACCACTTCTCGCGCCAGTTTTGCCAACGGCAAGGTGAAGTTGCCCATGCCGCAGAACAGATCCAGCACCCGCTCATCAGGCTGGATATCAAGCCAGGCAATAGCCTGAGCCACCATTTGCTGGTTAACGGCATCATTGACTTGAATAAAATCTCGCGGATGAAACGCTAAGCGTAGACCCTCTATCTGGTAATAGGGATCCTCACCGAAGAGTTTTTCCAACTGGTCACTGTCGGCGGCCAAATAGACCGCGACTTGCTCTTTTTTTGCAAACTCAGTCAGCGCCACGCGATCTACCTCTTTAAGGGTATCAAGGTGACGTAAAACCAGCAATGGCCCATTGTCAGCCAACACCAGCTCCGCATGCCCTAAGCGGCGCACGGCTTGCAAGGCGGATAAGCATTGATAAAGTGGTTGTAGCAAGCGCTCAAGCTCAGGTCGCAGCACCGGACAACACTTCACACAGACTAAATCGTGGGATTCGGTTTGACGAAATCCCATCTGTAATTGTTGCCGCTTTGGGTGATACAACAGCCCTAATCTCGCTCGCCGCCGATAACCATATTCTGGCCCACAAATGACCGGGGCTAATTCTGGGCAACTTCCCGTCTCACGGACCATCAGGCGTTGAAGAGAATCAGCTTTGCTTTGTTGCTGTAGCTGGCTGTTGGCATGTTGCTGCTGACAGCCTCCACAAATCCCAAAGTGAGGGCAAGCAGGAGTCACTCTTTCGCTACATTGGTTCAATAATCGTTTAAGTTTACCGCGGCCATACTGGCGCTTTTGCTCGATCAGCTCAATTTCAGCTTGCTCTCCCGGCAGGGCTCCGAGAATAAAGATAGCTTTACCTTGGTGGCGCGCAACTCCCTGCCCAAAAGGGTCAAGAGAGTTTACTGTCACAGTTATCGTTTGTTTGGTCGTCACACGCCGGTTTGCAGAGTAGAATTGCGCCATATTGATTGATCAAGCATCAGTTTCGTAAGCTGCTAATTCTCCCACATTGGAATACCATGACCAAATACAGTCTTCGCGCGCGCATGATGATTTTAATCTTGGCCCCCACGCTGCTTCTTGGGCTGTTACTCAGTACTTCCTTTATGGTCAACCGCTATAATGAACTGCAAAAACAATTGGTTAATGCAGGCACCAATATTATCGAACCGCTGGCTGTTGCCAGTGAGTATGGAATGACCTTTCGCAATCGCGATACCGTACGTCAGTTGATTAATCTACTTCACCGCAGACACTCGAATATTGTTCGGTCAATATCGGTTTTTGACGCCGATAATAATCTTTTTGTCACATCCAACTATAATTACAATTCCTCACAATTAAGGTTACCCAAAGACGACCCCATCCCCAGTTCGCTGATGCTTTCCTATCGTGGCGACTCCTTAATTATGCGAATGCCTATAGTTTCGGAATCCAATCTCTCCAGTGACCGAACGTCGGATTCAGATATCACCAACCGGCCATTAGGCTATATCGCCATGGATTTGGATTTACAATCGGTGCGCTTGCAGCAATATAAAGAGATCTTTATTTCAACGCTGTTGCTGCTGTTCTGCATGTGTGTGGCCATTTTGTTTGCTTATCGCCTGATGCGCGATGTCACCGGCCCTATCCGTAATATGGTCAATGCCGTTGACCGCATTCGCCGTGGGCAATTAGACAGCCGAGTTGAAGGGCATATGCTCGGTGAGTTGAATATTCTGAAAAATGGCATCAATTCGATGGCTATGTCATTGGCGGCCTACCACGAAGAGATGCAGCAAAATATCGATCAGGCCACCTCAGATTTGCGTGAAACGCTAGAGCAGATGGAGATCCAAAACGTCGAATTGGGGCTGGCGAAAAAGCGGGCGCAGGAAGCAGCGCGAATTAAATCCGAATTCCTCGCCAATATGTCCCATGAGTTACGAACTCCGCTCAATGGGGTAATTGGCTTTACCCGCCAAACATTGAAAACCTCGCTGACGCCGACTCAAACAGACTATTTACAAACTATTCAGCGCTCAGCCAATAATCTGTTATGCATCATTAATGATGTTTTGGACTTCTCCAAACTGGAGGCCGAAAAATTGGTTCTTGAGCATATTCCGTTCCCATTACGAGGCGCGCTGGATGAAGTCATTATTCTGCTGGCACATACGGCCCATGAAAAAGGTCTGGAACTGACGCTGCATGTTAATAAGGATGTCCCGGAGCAAGTCATCGGAGATGCCATGCGTTTGCAGCAAATCATCACCAACTTGCTGGGTAATGCCATTAAATTCACCGAACAGGGCAATATTGACATTCTGGTGGCGGTACAGGCAAAAACGGTGCAGCAAGTGACCATTGTGGTAGAAATTCACGATACCGGTATTGGTATCTCGGAATCCCAGCAGAGTCAGTTGTTCCAGGCTTTTCGCCAAGCCGACGCCAGTATCTCGCGCCGTCACGGTGGTACTGGGCTGGGGCTGGTCATTACCGAAAGATTGGTCAAAGAGATGGGCGGTGACATCAGCTTCCACAGCCAGGTTGATCGCGGCTCTACTTTCAGATTCCACCTCACGTTGGATCTCAATGAAGCGGTTCACTATCGCCACCCGGATATGTCACATCTGGAAGGCAAGACTCTGGCTTATATTGAGCGCAATGCCGCAGCGGCAAGGGCGGCACTGGATATCCTCAGTATGACTCCCTTGCAGATAACCCACAGTCAGACGTTAGCCCAGCTACCGAAACAGCATTATGATTTCCTGCTGGTTGGGGTCCCCATTCCGTTCCGTAATAATATGGCTGTTCATCAGGATAAACTGATCGCCGCCATGAAGATTTCCGAGCAAGTCATTCTGGCTCTGCCTAGCCAATCACAGGTTGAGGCGGAACAACTTAAACAAATTGGTGCCAAGGCGTGCTTAATTAAACCTATATCATCCAACCGTCTCATTCCTTTATTATCTTATGAATCAGCAGATTGTGTCTTGCCAGTAATAGAATTACCACGCAAATTACCAAAGCTTCCTTTCAAAGTGATGGCCGTTGACGACAACCCGGCTAACCTGAAGTTAATTGGCACTCTGCTGGAGGAATTAGTCGAAGAAACCGTGTTGTGTGACAGCGGAGCTAAAGCTATTGCCTATGCCCGTGAAAATACACTGGATATTATCTTAATGGATATCCAAATGCCGGAAATCGACGGGATCCGCGCCAGTGAAGTTATTCATCAGATGTCCCATCATCAAGACACGCCCATTATCGCCGTCACTGCTCACGCCGTCAGAGGGCAGCAAGAACAGTTGCTAAAATTAGGAATGGCCGATTATCTGGCAAAACCTATTGATGAAGCCCGGCTGATACAGGCACTTTCACGCTATCAACCCGACAATCCTTCCCAACTCAAAGAGGAGACGGACATCCAACCTATTGCGCAATCAGAGTATGAAGGGTCAATAGACTGGATACTGGCCGTCAGACAAGCCGCAAATAAAGAGACGCTCGCTAAAGACCTCTTAACCATGCTGCTAGATTTTATGCCGCAGGTAACCAGTCGTGTACAGGCGATTCTGGCGGGTGCCCATGACGAAGATATTCTAAGTCTGATTCATAAATTCCATGGTAGTTGTGCCTGTAGCGGTGTGCCGCGCTTGAAACAGCTGTGTATGATAATTGAGCAGCAGTTACGTAAACAGACAGATTTACAAGATCTGCAACCAGAGTGGCTTGAGTTGCTAGATGAAATGGACAATGTCCGCTATGCCGCCAGAAATTATTTGGGCGCAGCCTAACATTAGCACGGCAACAGAAATGAAAAGGGCACAGCGATAATCGACTGTGCCCTTTTTATGGTCTTCATGCTGTTAGGGTATTCATGCTGTTAGGGTATTCATACTGTTAATGTACAAATACCCGAGATAGCATTAATAGCGATTACTGCATCAGTAAGTACAGTGTGGTATCACCACGCTGAATATTCAGCGCCAATACTGATGGTTTGGAATCAAGGATTTTACGCAGCTCACCCAGATTCTGAACCGGTTGCTGGTTAATACCCATGATAATATCGCCTTTTTTCAAGCCGATGCGTGCAGCAGCTGTGCCCGCTTTCACGCTATCTACTTTCACACCTTTCTTACCATTAACATCAGAATTGCTCAGTTCAGCACCTTCGATGCCGGTGTAGAGATTACCGGAATCAACCTGAGTCTGGCTGCTCTGCTCCAATGTCACTTCTACATTGACAGGTTTACCGTCACGCAGCAGGCCCAAGGTCATTTTAGTCCCTACAGGCAGAGTACCAATCTCAGCACGGAAGCCAGCGAAGCTGTTGATGGCTTTGCCATTCATGCTGACAATCACGTCACCCGCTTTGACACCTGCTTTAGCAGCAGCAGATTTTGGCAGTACCTGACTGATAAAGGCACCTTTCTGTGCATCTACATTCATGGCTTTCGCCAGCTCAGAGTTCAGCTCTGTGCCCATGATCCCCAGCTCACCGCGTTTCACTTGACCAAACTCAACCATCTGAGAGGTCAGGTTTTTCACCATGTTACTTGGGATAGCAAAACCGATGCCGATGTTACCGCCGTCTGGTGCCAGGATCGCGGTGTTAATGCCGATCAATTCACCATTCAGATTGATCAATGCCCCACCTGAGTTACCACGGTTAATGGCCGCGTCAGTCTGGATAAAGTTTTCGTAGTTTTCTACATTCAAGCCACTACGGCCCAAAGCAGAGACAATACCGGACGTAACGGTTTCACCCAGACCATATGGGTTACCGATAGCCACGGTATAATCACCCACACGCAATTGATCAGAATCAGCAATCTTAATTGCTGTCAGGTTTTTAAAGTCTTTCAACTGCAACAGCGCAATATCAGTGCGCGGGTCTTTACCAATGACTTTCGCTTCATAGCTGCGGCCATCACTCAGTTTGACGTTGATTTTGTTCGCATTATCAACCACGTGGTTATTGGTAACGACATAACCTTTGGCGGCATCAATAATTACACCCGAGCCCAGCGCACGGAAATCCTGCTTACTTGGCGCGCCACCTTTGCTACCTGGCCCACCTTGACACATTGGTGAAGCCTGGAACGGTGAACCGTCTTGGCAGAACGGCGAATCATCGCCAAAGAACTGCTGGAATTGTGGTGGGATACCGTTAGCACCTGCATTGCTTACCTGGGTGCTCCCCTCCACATTGATACTCACAACCGAAGGCATTACCTTCTCTAGCATCGGCGCCAGGCTAGGGAGCTGCTGGCTGCTAGAAGAGGCTGTCTCTGCCGAAATGGCAGAAGAAACCGGCCCCATGGCTAAACCGATGCTCAATGCCAATGCACTTAACACTAAAGTTGTTTTTTTCATGTATTCAGGCTCTCGCTATACAAATAATAATGAATCAATAAATGGTATATAACAGACTTATCCCAAATGAATTGGCATTGCCGCTGGTATGGCATACAAATCCCGATTATCTAACTCATCTTAGTGATTCGGGTGAATGCAAACAGCAAGTATCACAGCAACTTCAAGCAAGAAGGATATAGTCGTCTTGCATAGTAAGATTAAATATGGGGGATGAAGTTCAGATAACCAATAATTGGAAAAGTAAAAAATATTGTCCGTCTTTACAAATCTATAGTTAATTAAACGGACAGCTCAATTTTCTTGCATACTATTCCGCAGCCATCAAACGCCGATATTCATCGTAAGCATAAAGGTCTGTCATGCCACTGATATAATCCTGAATTAAGCGAGCGCGATAATAATATTCATATATCTCATGTTGTTCTGGCGGTAATTTTCCTAGCCGCTCCGCTGATTCAGCATAAGCCAAGCGATGTTTAGTCGACAATTTATGGAACAACCGAGTCTCTATCGGATACTGACGATGACTATCTTCCGCCACCAATTGGGTAAATGCGGCTTGTGGCATAGCCAGTAGAGGGCTATAGATATCCAGTAGCCCACTAATTACCCTATATCCTTGTAATTCAAGCTGTTCCACTTCTGGGTAATTAAATACGTGTTTTACAGCTACCTTTTTAAAAATTTGCAGTAATTTACACGCCGGACTGGAATCTTCTAATAATGCCTGATTAAACGAACCTGAAAATACCTCAGGTAGGTTCTCAATAAACCGCTGCGCTGCATGAGGAACCAATTTCCCCACCGTATTGACGCGTAAATACATAAAGAACTGATCTTCTGAACTACGCCGACCTTGCCCTCGCCCTAATTGACGAAATGCACCGCCAACAACTTTATCAAACAAATCACCATGGGCAACATCGCCCCACTCTTGCATCATATGGTCATAAAGTTGTTCGACACTGAAAATATTTTTTTCAACCGCATCTTCCAAGTCTGCAATGCAATAAGAAATATCATCCGCAGCTTCCATAATATATGTCAGAGGAAAGCGATTAAACTCCCCCATATTGAGCTCACGACGTAAATCTTTAACATACTCTTCTTCTGCAAGATAAAAGCCTGGCTTCTTCATCAGATAGTGATGTGAGGCCGGAATATCACCTGACCAATAAGCTGGCTTAGTATATTTAAGAATACAACCGACCTGTGCATAGGTCAGATTCAATTTTAATAAACTATAAACTAGGCGAATAGCTTGGGCATTTCCTTCAAACTGGCTTAGGTCATGGCGGATTTTGCTGCGCAGGATATTGAGCCCGGTTTCCCCTTCTCGCAATTTTAATGTATTGACCTGACAAAGATCCTTGCCGCGTGGCTCAGCACCACCACCGTTGGGGTCCATCTGCTTGCTAAACCAATTATTAATGGCTGACTCACCAAAATGGCCGAAAGGTGGGTTACCGATGTCATGCATCAGGCACGCCATTTCTACAATACTTTCAAAAGGATCAAGCAGTTTATCTAACCCATAGGCGGTGATTTTTTTATCCTGCTTAAATCTATTTAATATTTCTTTGGCGATATAGCGGCCAACTTGCTGTACTTCCAATGAGTGGGTTAACCGGCTGCGCACCGCAGCATTCCGCTCTAATGGGAATACTTGGGTTTTTTGCTGTAAACGCCGAATAGCAGCAGAGTTTACAATCCGCCCACGGTCACTCTCAAATACCCGGGTAATATCATATTCATCTTCAGCCGAACTGGATTTACCAAATGGCCGCTGAAAACTGATTTTTTGCTTAAAGTCGATCCCAGACATCTTTCCCCCTGAGTATTTAAGTACATCCCCAAATCATTGGTGTTACGGCTAGTACGGAAGGGATAAATAGTGATACCCACTATCAGCGGAAGATGCAATTGATTACGTACGAACTGCGGCGGATTACGCATTATCTTTGGCAAACTACCCGACAGTCTCACTTACCTGATAAACTGTTGAGTGCTAATGACAGATTAATCCACTCCTTAACTAGGCGGGTACCCACATGAAAGTAGGCATTATTGGTGCAATGGAAGAAGAAGTCACGTTACTGCGTGGCAAAATTGAAAATCGCCAAACCATCGCTCGGGCAGGTTGTGAGATTTACACTGGGCAACTCAATGGTGTGGACGTCGCTTTGCTGAAATCCGGTATTGGTAAAGTCTCTGCGGCTATGGGCACCACTCTGCTGCTTGAACACTGCCAACCAGATGTTGTTATCAATACCGGCTCTGCAGGTGGTTTAGCCTCTAACTTGAAAGTTGGCGATATCGTGATTTCTACTGAAGTTCGTTATCACGATGCCGATGTCACTGCTTTTGGCTATGAACCAGGTCAAATGGCTGGTTGCCCACCCGCTTTCGTTGCTGATGCTGACCTGATTGCCTTGGCAGAGACTTGCATCGGCCAGTTGAATTTAAATGCCGTACGCGGCCTGATTTGTAGCGGTGATGCCTTCATTAATGGTGCAGCTCCTTTGGCTCGCATCCGTGAAACTTTCCCGACAGTTGCCGCTGTTGAAATGGAAGCAGCAGCGATTGGCCATGTTTGCCATCTATTCAAAACTCCTTTCGTTGTCGTGCGCGCCATTTCAGATGTGGCTGACCAAGAGTCTCATCTCAGCTTTGAGGAGTTCTTGGTTGTCGCGGCTAAGCAGTCGACGCTGATGATCGAAGCAATGTTAACCCAGTTGGCGCAGCGCGGTTAATGGTGTGGCTTAGTTTTTTCTCCCAGCCACGGACAGCAATCATTAGGCTTCAAGCTGCAATAATATTGTCGCTTGGCTTATTGATGCTGAGCGCGTTTATGTCACGCGCTATGGCTGTGGAGCGGATTATCAGTTTATCACCCAGTACCACAGAATTAGCCTATGCCGCGGGGCTGGGCGATAAACTGATTGCAGTAAGCGCTTACTCAGACTACCCAGAAGCCGCTAAAAAGCTTGAACATGTGGCTTCCTGGCAAGGGGTAAATGTAGAACGAATTCTGGCATTAAAGCCTGATTTGATCCTCGCCTGGCGAGGTGGCAATCCGCAGCGCCCACTGGAGCAACTGGCTTCTTTTGGAATTCCGATCTTCTATTCCGATCCGGTTAATATTGATCAGATTGCAGATGATCTGGATAAACTGGCCCAATACAGCTCTCACCCTGAGCAAGCACATCAGGCCGCAGAGCAATTACGCCAACAGGTTGCAGAGTTACGTTCCCATCATGCTCGCAGTCAGCCATTACGGATTTTCCTGCAATTTGGTACGCAACCACTGTTTACCAGTTCAGGTCATACGTTGCAGAGTGAGGTCATCTCGCTGTGCGGCGGTGAAAATATTTTTGCCAATAGCCGGGTTCCTTGGCCGCAGGTCAGCCGTGAACAAGTGATCATCCGCAAACCACAGGTCATTGTTGTCAGTGGCGATGAGTCTCAGACCGAGAACATTAACGCTTTCTGGCGGCCCCAACTTGCAGTCCCTGTGATAGCACTTAATGAGGACTGGTTTAATCGCGCCGGCCCACGTATTCTGCTCGCCGCGAAGCAGCTGTGCCAGCAAATGGCCAGCCTCCCATCTCCTGTGGCGGAGTCACATTAATGCTGGTCTATTGGCTGGATATTTTAGGTACTGCGGTATTTGCTATCTCCGGGGTGTTATTGGCGGGGAAGTTGCGTATGGACCCTTTTGGCGTGCTGGTTTTGGGTGTGGTGACAGCCGTCGGCGGGGGGACGATACGCGACATGGCCTTAGCCAATGGCCCCGTGTTTTGGGTGAAAGATCCCACTGATCTGGTTGTTGCGATGGTAACCTGTCTGGCAACGATTTTGCTGGTGCGTCAACCACGACGAACACCTAAATGGATCCTGCCAGTGCTGGATGCCATTGGTCTGGCGGTATTCGTGGGGATCGGGGTCAATAAAGCCTTTGCCGCCGGAGCCAGTCCGCTAGTGGCTATCTGTATGGGAGTGATAACCGGTGTTGGTGGTGGGATTATCCGCGATGTTTTAGCTCGTGAGATCCCAATGATCCTGCGTACTGAAATTTACGCCACCGCCTGTATCATTGGTGGCATAGTCCATGCAACGGCGTTTTATACTTTTGGGATGCCATTACAGCAAGCAATGATGCTGGGTATGGTAATAACCTTAGGTATCAGGCTGGCAGCCATTCGCTGGCGCTTAAAACTGCCGACGTTTGAGATAGAGCATTAAAGTCCCACGTAAAATTGGGATTCTGTGATCAGGTTAATTTGTGTACAATCCATAAACCGCTGTGATACCCAGTGACTACCGTTTTTATAACGAGAGGCACAGTAGTTAACTATTCACTACAATTAACGCAATAAATCTTCAATTTTTTAAAAATTTAGCCGATAAGTACAGCTAGGCAGCAAATGAATGACTCCCTGTGAGCTCACTCAAGTAAGTGATTCAAGCAAGTGAATGCAGCTAACAACGCTGTAGCGTCAAGTAAGCAGGATATTATCCAAATTAATTGGCGTTACAGCTAGGCAGCAAATAAATGAGTCCCGATGAGCTTACTCAAGTTAGCGATTCAGGCAAGTGAGTGCAACTGACAATGCTGTGGCATCAAGTAAGCAGGATATTATCCAAATTAATTGACGTTACAGCTAGGCAGCAAATGAATGAGTCCCGATGAGCTTACTCAAGTAAGTGATTCGGGCGAGTAAATGCAGCTAACAACTCTGTGGCGTCAAGTAAGCAGGATATCCCCATTTAGCTGACTAAATGGGACACCACAATTATACATTTTATTGATAATTATGAAATATTTAATGTTTTATTTTTGGCTGGCATTGTTTGCCTGTCCGTCGCGGGCTCAGGGGCTAAGCGGCACAATAGATTTAAACCTGACTATCGTGCCAGCTTGTCAGGTGCAATCTCCGCATCAAAATGAATATCTGGCTAATGACTCGAAAAGAAATTATCCACAAATACAATGTAATAGAGGGAGTGAATTGATTACAGAACCTAGAGTCAGCCATTCCTTTATTGCCTCTGATGGTTCGTTACTTGGCAAAACCAGTGCCAATCCAAGGGTGCAATTGATTACTGTAGAATGGTAAAGTTAGATGTAAAAAAACCGCAGCTTTGAGAGTTGCGGTTTTTTTATCGAATCCTTGGCAGAAAATTCGCTCCGAACTCATTGATATAAGAGCACGGCTAAACCTGTTAGTGACTCGGGTCAGTAGGCGCAGCTAACACCGTTATTGCGCCAAGGACGAAGGGTAAATTAGATACTGAAAGAAGAACCGCACCCACAGGTACTCTTCGCATTCGGATTCGTCACGATAAAACGCGAACCTTCTAATCCTTCAGTGTAATCTACGGCGCCGCCGACCAGATATTGTAGGCTCATTGGGTCAACGACCAGCTCAACACCTTGTTTTTCAATGGTCATATCACCATCGTTGATTTGATCATCAAAGGTAAAGCCGTATTGGAACCCGCTGCATCCGCCACCGGTAATGTAAACCCGCAGCTTCAGATTTGGATTTTCCTCATCAGAAATCAGCAGTTTAACTTTTTTTGCCGCCGCCTCGGTAAACTGCAGGGGCAGTACTGTTTCGTCGCTCATACTCATTACTCCCAACCGGTGTTCGAGTTGCAGGTTACTACAATGGCAGCCTGATCTGTACCCAATAAACTTGAAAAAGATAACGGGCCTGTATATCAATTATCTAATACCTGAGTATTTCATTCAAGTATTGCTGACCAATGTTATATATTATCTACCTGTTTGAGGGGGACTTTCAACCACGGCTTGTTGTGCCGCTGTCTCTGCTGCTACCTGCTCTTGTCTTTGTAATGTGCGGGCTAAAATAGCTGAATACAAGGGCTGGCCGCCCATAAACTGCGCTAACAGTGTTGCTCCTAGGCAGGTCACAATCATCGGTAAAATAAGCTGATAATTATCAGTCATCTCCAGCACCAGCACGATTCCTGTTAGAGGAGCACGGACCGAAGCGGCAAACAATGCCCCCATTCCGGCAATGGCGAAAGTGCCAGCATCAATATGGTATTCTGGGAAAAAATGCGCGCAGGATAAACCAAACGCGGTACCCAGAATGGTACCTAGAGCCAGCATCGGGGCAAATATCCCCCCCGGCGCACCAGAGCCAAAGCACAGTAAAGTCGTTATCACCCTGGCAATAAAAATGAACAGCAGCATGCCAATACCAAAATTACCCGCCACCGCAATTGGGATTAATGCAAAACCACCGCCTACAGCATCACCATGAATCAGTGCCAATAAACCACACATTCCCCCCAACAGGCCGCCGATCAATACCAGCTTGCGCCAATCACCACCGTGAAAACGCATAAACATATCTTGTGTGCGAAAGATCAGCGCATTGAATATCACGCCAACAGCACCGAAAATAATACCCAGCAACAAATAGAGCCATAGGGTATTCAGCGGGACATCACTGAGCTTACCCACATCAATAACCGCACGTTCACCATTAAAATAACGATAAACAATGGTCGAGGTAATAACCCCGACAAATACCGCTTTGATAGATACCAGGCTGTAGCGGAACTGCGATCGCATCTCTTCAATGACGAACAATATTCCGGCTAGCGGAGCATTAAAAGCGGCGGACAGACCGGCAGCGGCACCCGTTGCCAACAATGAGTGACGCGCTTCGGGGCTGCGTAAACGGAAAATATCGACAATCATCCGCCCACTGTTACCCCCCATTTGCACCATCGGCCCTTCGCGGCCTAACACCATGCCAGCCCCTAACGTACCCAGCCCGCCAATAAACTTAACTGGAATGACTCGCCACCAGCGAACCGGGCGCATCTCTTCCATTGCCCCCTCGATTTCCGGGATCCCCGAGCCACCGGCTTCTGGAGCAAAACGGCGTACCAAAAAATATCCGACCATTGCCAACAGCGCCGACATAATAAAAGCCAGTGGCCAAACAAAAATGGCAACATCCGCCACCTTAGCCAGGGTTGCCAGCCTTTGTTGCGTAATCCAATCCACTCCGCGATCAAATCCAACGCCTAGCAAGCCCGTCACTACGCCGACGAGAGCCGCCATGATAAGAATCACTAAGGGTGTTTTGTCACGGTTAACCAATGCATTAATAAAGCGGCCACGTTTAAGTTCAGGAATGTTTTGAGAGGATATATTTTTCTTTGAATCAGTCATAATTTATATGCTTACCAGTTAAACAATAAGTAATACAAATGAGCGATGGACTGATTCTAGCTTACACGTCCACATTGTGCCCGCTTAAACGCCGATAAAACGATCTGTCGCTGCAAACGACCATAACTCCGATTTGCGGCACGCCGCGCAAGCTTGCAGTTAAATACACCCAATCATTTGATAACCGCCGCCAGTTCTTTAGAATAAGCCGCATTGTTTATTACTCAGTAAAAATGTTATGGCTGAGTAAAGTGTTTATTGCCAAGGCTGATGTTACCAACACGAATGTCGCCAAGCCCAATTCAGGAGCCCGTTTATGAGTAAATCCGAAAGTCTGTATGCCCAGGCAAAACAGTTGATCCCAGGTGGGGTTAACTCTCCGGTGCGTGCATTCACCGGTGTTGGTGGCGTCCCATTATTTATTGAACGTGCTGATGGCGCTTATCTGTTTGATGTGGATGGTAAAGCCTATATTGATTATGTTGGCTCTTGGGGGCCAATGGTCTTAGGCCACAATCACCCGGCAATTCGTCAGGCGGTAATTGAAGCTGTCGAGCGCGGCCTAAGCTTTGGCGCACCAACCGAAATGGAAGTCAAAATGGCTGAGTTGGTCACGAATTTAGTGCCAACCATGGATATGGTGCGGATGGTTAACTCCGGTACCGAGGCGACCATGAGCGCTATTCGTCTGGCTCGCGGTTTCACTGGTCGCGATAAAATTATCAAGTTTGAAGGCTGCTATCATGGCCATGCAGATTGTCTGCTGGTTAAAGCCGGTTCCGGTGCCCTAACCCTCGGTCAACCAAACTCACCAGGGGTGCCAGCCGATTTTGCCAAACACACATTGACCTGCACCTATAACGACCTTGCCTCGGTACGCGAAGCCTTTGAGCAATATCCACAAGAAGTCGCCTGTATTATTGTCGAACCTGTCGCTGGCAACATGAATTGCGTCCCCCCATTGCCGGAGTTCCTGCCAGGCCTGCGTGCACTGTGTGATGAATTTGGTGCACTGCTGATCATTGATGAGGTCATGACCGGTTTCCGGGTAGCATTAGCCGGGGCGCAAGATTATTACGATGTTGTCCCTGACCTAACCTGTCTGGGTAAAATCATCGGTGGCGGTATGCCAGTCGGCGCGTTCGGTGGCCGTCGTGATGTGATGGATGCATTAGCACCAACAGGCCCGGTTTATCAGGCGGGAACATTGTCTGGTAACCCAATCGCAATGGCTGCGGGTTTTGCCTGTCTGACTGAGGTGGCTCAGGTCGGCATCCATGAGACCCTAACAGAGTTGACCGACTCACTGGCTACTGGTCTGCTACATGCCGCAAAAGCCGAGAACATTCCGCTGGTGGTTAATCATGTTGGTGGGATGTTTGGCATATTCTTTACTGATGCCGAGACGGTGACCTGCTATCAGGATGTAATGAATTGCGATGTTGAACGTTTCAAGCGCTTCTTCCACCTGATGCTGAAAGAAGGTGTTTATCTAGCTCCTTCTGCTTTTGAAGCCGGTTTTATGTCAGTTGCACACAGCAAAGAAGATATTCAGAAGACGGTAGATGCCGCTCGTCGGTGCTTCGCTCAACTGTAATATCAATCAATATGTTAACCATCTCCTCAATCAGGGAGATGGTTAAAAATAAAATCATGTTTTCTAAAATAGTACCGATTAGATTTACTATCGATTAATCTTATTAAGTAATTCAGGTATATCAATATATTGTGACGAATTACTATCACTACCATTCCAACCTGGCCCTAGCGGAATAGTTGGAATTTCCACTTCAATTGGGCAATAATTTATTATGCTATTAATTACCGGTTGAATAACATTTGAAAACATAGCTAAAGAGTCAGTTAATATATCAGCCTTAAGTAATATACTAAGGATTAAAAGTAATAAGCTATAGATTAATACAGCTTTAACAATACCTTTTCTATCAACATGATGAATTCTATGATTATGTCCTTCATAATTTATTTCAGTCATATTATATCCTTCTAATATAATAATCATTAACTAATCGGCAGGTTATTTTAAAATAAGGCATATAAAACAGATGGATAAGCCACAAAGTTAAGTAGGTAACAGCCAGATTAAGTTAGATTATAATTAACGTTAGAAACAACCAACAAAGACGTTGTTAGTTATTTTTACATTATCATACGGAAATGGACATACAATACACTTTATTAAAGTGGCACTAAGTTTAATAAATAAAAACCTATAATTAGACATTTAATATTTTAAATATCATAATTTTATATGTATCTATTTAAATAGTTATAATAAAAAACCAAACACCTGCCCCACAGGAACAGGTGTTTGTCAGTAATACGCGGTTATCGCCCCTGTTTACGCAATAAATAAACAAAATAGGGTGCGCCAATGAAGGTGGCTAACAACCCGGCAGGGATCTGATTCGGAAATAGCAGCATCCGGCCACACCAATCGGCGAAGACCATGAGCAAACCACCTAAAATAGCGGCGATAAACAGTTGCGGGATGGCGCGGCGGAAACCCAGCATACGAGCCATATGTGGAGCCATCAATCCGACAAAGCTTAACGGCCCCACCGTCAACGTAGCTGCTGCGGTCATTGTGGCGGCCAACAGCAAGATAGCCAACCGGCTGGGGGCCAGTGCCACACCTAATGCCCTCGCTGTCACACTGCCCAACGGTAAAATCATTAGCCAGCGGCGGCACAGTGGCGCCAGAGCCATCAGCACCAAGGCGATGACTCCGGTACTCAATGCCTGTGGGCCATCAACGCCATAGGTAGAACCTGAAATCCATGCCAGCAGGCCGCGCATCCGAGGATCGCCACTGGCCAGCAACATGGTAATGACAGTGGTAAAGGCGGTGCTCAACGCGATCCCCGCCAATAACATTCTGCCAGGAGAGAACCCGCCCCGTCCGGCAACCACCAAAATTAGGAGTAAGGTCGCCGCGGCCCCCAAGCTCCCGGCTGGCAACAGCCATACCAGCGCATTGCCGGGCACGATAAACATCATGATCACGACGCCGAAAGAAGCCCCGGAGCTGATACCTAGCACTTCAGGGCTAGCCATTGGGTTGCCCGTCAGTTTTTGGATTAATGTCCCTGCCACCGCCAGCATCATACCGGCGGCTAATGCTGCCAATACCCGCGGCCAGCGCCAATGTAATAATGCCTGAACATCATCACCAGAAATCCAGCTCCAGCCTTGGCTGTCGCGACCAAACATCAGTGCCAGCGTTAACCCGGCCAGCAGTAACAGCAAACCACCACTCACCCACCATGCCAAATGATGCCGCTCAGCCGGGACATTGTCGCCAAAATCCATGCTCGGTGCGGTAGCGCTATGTAAGCGCGGTAATAGCCATAGCAATAGCGGTGCACCAATCAGTGCTGTTGCCGCGCCAGTCGGGATCTCTTGCCAAACTTGTGCCAGCCAGAGGATGCTTTGATCCGTAACCCAGAGCAGCAACGCTCCCAAAAGTGGGGCCAAAATTAAGCGCTGCGATAGCCGTCTGGCACCTAAAATTTTCGCCAATAGCGGAGCGAACAGACCAATAAAGCCAATCACACCCACAGCATTAACCAACATGGCGCTGAAGATAATAGCCAACCCCAAAGCACTCAATCGTGCCAATGACAGCCCTAGTCCCAGATTGCGGGCAACACCATCATCCAGCCCCAACAAAGTGAGTGGGCGAATCAATAACGCCGCCAAAACGCCAGTTATCAGTAACCGAGGCAGCAAGAACTGCACCGTACTCCAATCCTGCTGATTCAGTGCACCACTGCTCCACAGGAATAGCCCTTGCAGTTGGTCATAATTAAATAGCGCCAGCAGATTACTGACCGCACTACAGTAAAGCCCGAGCACCAGCCCCGCCAAAATCAGCGTGACCGGCGACATCCGTTTGCCCCAAGCCACACCAAATACCAGCATGCCAATAGTAATGCCGCCAGCCATAGCGGCCAGTTGGCGGGTTAGTTCACCGCCGGGCAACATCCACAACGTGGCAACAGTCAGGCCAAGCTGAGCTCCTGCGGCCACACCCAGAGTCGCCGGTTCGGCCAGTGGGTTACGTAATACTTGCTGGAACAAAACGCCCACCAGCCCTAATCCCGCACCGGTGAGCAGTGCTACCACCAAGCGGGGAAGTTGGCTGTAATGAAATAGCATTTGGCGCACATCGTCGCTGTCGGGTTGCCATAAAGCTGTGCCCCAAAGTGCGGCTGGCAATACCTGATTCAAATTATGCAGTGTCAGCGCCACGGCAATAATTAACAGTAAGAAAAGTAAGCTGGCAGGCATACACCAGCTTTTACGTAAGTTCATGGCCATCATGAAGTTTTACCCCAAACCGACTCCAAGAGGCGTACAAATCGCATGGCCGATAATGTCGCGCCATAGAACCAGGCCGCGGGCAGTATCTGTAATTGGTTTTGGTGAACAAACTGCATAGATTGCCACAATGGCGTATTGCTAACCTGCTGTAACATTTCACTATTACCATGGACAAAGCAAATTGCTCTAGTCGGTTTTATCGTCGCTAAACGTTCAATACCCACCACGGTGCTGCCCCAGAGATTGGTTTCACCTTGCCAGGCATTTTTGATATTCAATTCGTTTAATACATCTTGGAACAAGCTACCTTGACCAATAATCAAGGCATGGCGAGTATCCAATAGAGAAAACATCAATAATGATGTTTTTCCATCATCAAACAGGCGCTGCCGAGCGGCTTGCATAAAGTGGTTAAAATCGCTGATATGCTGTTCTGCCGCGGCTTCTAACCCCAGTCGCTGCCCCAATGCACGCAATGACTCTTTGCCTGTCGCCAGCGGTGAACTGCCCGCTTTATTAAAGGAAAAGCTCATTGAAGGAGCAATAGGTGCGAGTTTTTCTGGCGAGGGGCCGAAACCTTCGGACATCAAGATCAAGGACGGCGCCATTTGCTGGAGCAATTCCAAATTGGGTTCAGTGCGCAATCCAACATCAATGACACTGGCCGCCAGTTCTGGCTCTTCCACCCATAAACGATAAGTATGTATATCCGCCACACCATAGGGAGTGACTCCCAGAGCCAGCAGTAGCTCAGCGGGCATCCACTCCAGAGCTACCACTCGGCGGCTATCAACTTTAGGAGGAGTCAACGCCCACCCCGGCAATGAATAGAGTAATGGTGATAATGCTAATGCGGCGAGTAGCCTGCGCCGGGTGTGGTCCGGTGCTGTCAAATGGGGCTGTTCCATAGGTAAATAGGCTTTCATTAATAAACGAAACTTACCGGCGCACCACCGGCCGGGTGCGGTAATATTCCCATCGGAATGCCGTAAATTTGCTCCAGCACGGAGGATTGCATCAGACTGTCCGCTGGGCCTTGCGCTATCATCTCGCCGCCACGCAATGCCACCAAATAGTCGCAATAGCGGGCTGCCATGTTGATATCATGTAATACCGCAATGACGGTCAGACCACGCTCATGACTGAGGCGCTGAATCAGCCCCAACACTTCAACCTGATGAGCAATATCCAGTGCCGAAGTTGGTTCATCGAGCAGCAGACAGCGGCTATTTTGCGCAACCATCATTGCTAGCCAGGCGCGTTGGCGCTCGCCACCAGATAAACTATCTACCAACCGATTTGCCAGTGGTTTTAGATCCACCAGCGCAATCGCCTCTTCCACTTGTTCACGATCTTTCTGACGAAAACGACCTAATGCGCCATGCCACGGATAGCGGCCTATTGCCACCAATTCGCGCACCGTCATCCCCTCTGCCGCCGGTAATTGCTGAGGTAAATAAGCCACTTCACGGGCAAAAGCTTTGCTGTCCCACAGGGCCAATGGCACATCATTGAGCAACGCCTCTCCACTGGAGGGTGGCTGATGGCGGCCCAGCATTTTTAATAGTGTCGATTTACCAGAACCATTGTGACCGATAAGCCCACAGACTTTCCCCTGTGGGAAGGTGAGTGACAGTGGCTGTAATAAGGTTCGGCCAGGAACCGAGAAACTCAGCTCACGGAGTGTAAATATGCTGGATTGGCTTGCCTGTTGGTCCAAGATGGTGCCCTGCGATTTAAATTTAATGGGTGCCATTTCACTAAGGCAGTTGTTAACTAACATAGTTGTTAACGGATGCCTTAGTTATTGCAACCCAAACGTTATCGATAAATAACGAGAAAGTGAATCGAAACGATAATAATTATCAAAGCAATTAGTTTATGCGTAACCCACGACGAACTGCAAGCGCTAAGCCTGATGACTTCAAGGGAGAAAGGCCGAGGAAGGGTAAAGCAGACGAAAATATTTGAATGAGGATGAGGATGGGCACGATCACGGTGCCCATCCCCAGAACATGATTACTGACCGAACATATCTTTGATCCAACCCGCAACACCGTCGCCGTCAGGTTTGGCTTGCTGCGCTGGCTGAGCGGCCTGACACAACCCTTGCGGGTTCTCAGTCCAAACCGGAATCGAACGCATGCCGCTCCCGTCGCCACAGACAAAGTTCCCTGCCGAATCAATACTCATCTGGCTGATCCCCTCTGGGGGCTGCAATACCAGCGGCAATGGTGTTTGATTCTCAAGATAGCGGCGATACAAAGTCAGTGCCCCGTTAGCCCCGGTCAATTTGGCCGGGCCATTGTTGTCACGGCCAACCCAAGCAATCGCGACCTCCTTGCCGTCAATACCGGCAAACCAGCTATCACGCAGGTCGTTGGTGGTACCGGTTTTCGCCGCCAGATTGTATTTAGAGAATTTCACTGACAATGAACGCGATGTCCCACGCGCCACCCCTTGTTGCATGGCATACAGAGTCAGATAAGCCGCTTGTGCCGGGACCATTCGCTCCGCCTGTGGGAAGCTTTGATACAGCACCGTGCCATCTTCAGCAATCACCGAGCGCACGGCGGATAATGGCGCACGATTTCCGCCACTGGCGATAGTCTGATATTCCTGCGCCACTTCAATCGGCGTCAGGTCAATTGCCCCCAGTAACATGGCCGGAACCGGATTAATCACCGCTTTCGGGATACCCAGACGTTGTAACATAGCGCTGATTTGATCCAACCCAACGGACATGCCCAGATTGACGGTTGGCACGTTCAAAGAGTTCGCCAAAGCATCGACTAACATCACCTGTCCACGGAACTGACGATCATAGTTTTTCGGCTGCCATGTTGAGCCGTTGGGCAATTTAATCGACAGCGGTTGGTCCGACAGCCAAGTATTGAGGCGATATTTATCTGGCTCGCTCAAGGCGGTCAAATAAGTTGGCGGCTTGGCCAGTGACCCCACCAAGCGGCGTGCTTGCATGGCACGGTTAAACCCGGCAAATTGTGGCTGAGCACCGCCAACCATGGCTCGAACTTCACCACTAAAGCGGTCGACAATCACCATCGCCGCTTCCAAATCATCCAGATGACGGGCAGCTTTCAGCGCCGGAATCCCATCTTCGATGGCTTTTTCTGCCGCATCTTGTGAAACCGGGTCTAGCGTGGTGAAAATTTTCACGCCGGACAAGTCATTAATCTTGTCACCCAACTTCTGCTGTAGTTCCTGACGTACCATCTGCATAAATGCTGGCTGAGGCGTGATAACCCCGCCTTTCGGCTGCACCCCCAGTGGGCGGGCGCTCAGCATGGTATAGAGTTCGCCGTCAATGACCCCCTGATTCTGCAACAAACGCAGCACCAGATTACGCCGTTCAAGCGCCAGTGTCGGGTTACGCCACGGGTTATACAGCGACGCCCCTTTCACCATCCCCACCAGCATGGCTTGCTGGTCAAGGCTCAGTTCATTCACCGGACGACCAAAGTAATACAAGCTTGCCAACGGGAAACCACGAATTTGATCACTGCCACTCTGCCCGAGATACACTTCGTTCAGGTACAGTTCCAAAATGCGATCTTTGCTGTAGCGGTAATCCACCAGCAGCGCCATGTAGGCTTCGTTAAGTTTACGCCACAGTGAGCGCTCGTTAGTCAGGAACAGGTTTTTGACTAACTGTTGAGTCAGTGTACTGCCCCCCTGCACTGCTTTACCGGCAGTCAGGTTGGCAACGACGGCGCGGCCAATAGAATAGGGGCTGATACCGTCATGCTCGTAAAAATGGCGGTCTTCCGTCGCTAGCAAGGTATCGACCAGCAAATCAGGGAAACCAGCGCGCGGCACAAACAGGCGCTGCTCACCATTCGGTGATTGCAACATGGTAATCAGCTTAGGATCGAGGCGCAGGAAGCCAAAATCACGTTGATTATCCAGATTTTGGATCCGTGCCAGACGATCATCTTTAAAGATCAAACGCGCACGGATCTGGCCCTCTTTAGCATCAGGGAAATCAAACGGACGACGCAAGATATCAATGCTATCGCCCTGCACAGTGAACTCACCAGGGCGAGTCATCCGTGTAACCTGACGGTATTGCATCCCTTCCAGCAAATCGATCATCTCTTTTTTGCTGTAGGACATCCCCGGTTCAAGGCTAACCATACGGCCATATACGGCAGCAGGCAGTTGCCAGACCTTGCCATCAATACGGCTGCGGATTTGCGAGTCGAGGTAAACGCCATAAATAGCCAATACCACCGCGCCAACCAGGAACAGTTTGATAAATAAGCCAAGCCAACGGCGTTTTTTGCGGGGCGGACGTGATGCTACCTTTCTTGGCATCGGTTCTTCCTCGTCGTCATAGTCATCATCGTCTTGGTCTTCGTCATCCAAATAATCTTCTTCTTCGTATTCATCTTCATCACGCCGCCGGCGCAATGGCCGTTTTGGTGCAGCTTTGGGTTGGGCTTTCTTGCCCTTGCGCCCTATTGGCTCGCGGTCATCCCCAGACATGTATTTCTCTCCACGCGCATTGGCGATTATTGCGGCTTAATGTGTCCCCCAATTAACCAAATAGAAAGGGGAAACATCTGAAATTATGGGCTCTTAGCTCTGTGTATCACTTATCCTGATACTTCTTGGTTCTGCGAGTGGGCCGAGTATTGGCAGGGTCATCTGGCCAAACATGTTTGGGATAGCGCCCTTTCATCTCTTTTTGCACCTCGCGATAGGCTCCCTGCCAGAAAGCGGCTAAATCGCCGGTAATCTGTAGTGGTCGATGGGCCGGAGAAAGCAGTTCAAGCACCACCGCGACCCGCCCACTCGCCAGCATCGGGCTATGCTGTTCGCCAAAAACTTCTTGCAAACGCACCGCCAACACTGGTGGCCGGTCAATATAGTAACGGATTGGCAGACGGCTACCGGTCGGCACAGTGTAATGAGTTGGCAGCTCAGTATCCAGCCGTTGACGTAACTGCCAACTCAATAAGCGAGTCAGCGCTTCCGAGAGATTCACTTGCCGTAATCGGCACAAATCCCGCACACCAGACAGTGACGGCAGCAGCCATTGCTCAAGCTGGCTCAGTAAACTGTCGTCATCGACGGCCGGCCATTGCTCTTCAGATAGCCAAAGACTGGCGCAGTGCAGCCGGGTACGGAGCTGTTCAGCACTCTCATCCCAGTTAAGCACCTGTAACCCTTGCTCACGCACCCAGTTTAGCAGGGCGGATTGCAATGCTTCATCACTCGGTTTGGCCAACGGCTGGGCTCGTAAGGTCAAACGCCCAATTTGCCAGCGCCGCCAGGCACGCAATGTGCCCTTTGCTTCATCCCACTCTACCACCGTCCGTTCTTCAACCAGACGGGGCAATTGCTTCGCCAGTTGTTCAACATCAATGGGCAGTGCCAGTAAAATGCGCGCATCCGGCCCACTGTTGCTTTGCAATAAGCTTGCAGCCACTAACCAGGGAGTGCGTGATAGCGCCTCGTCTTGCGCCATTGCAGCCCCCATGCCGTTAGCCAGTAGATAGCGGCCATCCTGTCCTCGCGCACTCGCAATGCGGTCAGGATATGCCAGCGCCAATAATTGACCGGCGATATCGCTATCTACGGTTCCAACACGGGCATTAATTCTTTGCGTCAATTGCCTTGCTCGCCGCTGCCAATGGGGCTGTGGGCAGCTAAGCCAGTGATGTAAATCAATTTGACCAGAGCGAGGAGGTTCTTCCAGAATGGCGGCTAGCAGCGCCGCGGTTGCCAGTGCATCCGGGCTTTGTCCAGCGGCAAAACAGAGCATCGCGGCCAAGCGCGGCTCACACCCTAGATTTGCCATCGTGCGCCCAGTAGCAGTGAGCTGACCATGCGAGTCGGTAGCCCCCAAGCGCCGCAATAAATCACTGGCGACAGAAAGTGCGGCCAGCGGCGGTTGATCAAGCCAACTGAGTTGGCCCACCTCCTGACATCCCCAGTTCAGCAGATCCAGCCACAAGCTGCATAAATCACTGTTAAGAATTTCTGGCTCACTGTATTCTGCCGCGCGTTCAGCCTGCTCTTTGGCAAACAGATGCCAGCAAATACCCGGCTCTAGCCGCCCAGCACGCCCAGCGCGCTGCACCATCGAAGCCTGACTTATCCGCTGAGTCACCAAACGCGTCAGCCCGTTTTTGACATCAAAGCGCGCCACCCGTTCCAAACCACTATCAACAACCAAGCGGATCCCTTCGATAGTCAGGCTGGTTTCGGCAATATTGGTCGCCAGTACCACTTTGCGTCGCCCTGCCGGGGCTGGCTGAATCGCTTTTTGCTGTTCACTGAGCGGTAAAGCGCCGTACAGCGGGCAAAGGTCAGTATCACTGGCGACCTCGCCCTGCAGCCGCTCAATGACACGATGAATTTCCCCGACGCCGGGTAAAAATAGCAGCAAAGAGCCAGTTTGCTCGTTCAATAAGCGCTTAACCCGGTTAGCCACTCCATCTTCTAACCGCTCATGGCTAGACAGCGGCTGATAGCTACGTTCCACAGGAAAACTGCGCCCAGCGGAAACAATGGCCGGTGCAGAGGGTAATAGCGCAGACAGGCGCTGATTATCCAACGTCGCGGACATGATCAACAGCTTGAGGTCGTCACGCAGCCCTTGCTGCACATCCAGCAACAGCGCCAGCGCTAAATCGGCCTGCAAACTGCGTTCATGAAACTCATCGAGAATAACCAAAGACACTCCCGTAAGCTCCGCATCCTGTTGCAGCATGCGTGTCAAGATACCTTCGGTGACCACTTCCAGGCGGGTATTCGGCCCACTTTTACTTTCGGCTCGCATGCGATAGCCCACGGTGTGGCCGGGTTGTTCACCCAATTGTTGCGCCAAGCGGTATGCCACATTTTTTGCCGCCAGCCGCCGCGGTTCCAGCATGATAATGCGACCATCAATAAACTCACTGCATTGCAGGATTTGCAACGGTAACCACGTCGATTTCCCTGCCCCAGTGGGGGCATGGAGCAAAACTTGCGGTGAGGTGCGCAACGCAGACAATATCTCGCTAAGCACTTCACCTACCGGCAAAACGGCCATCTGCGCATCACTTTCTCTCTGACTCACCCCCACATTCTTCTCCATGCTCTCTACTTTTATCATCGGTCATTGTAACATCATGACCGTATAGCGTATTTAGCCGAGTGATTATGCCAACCTGATGATTAATGCTGTCGATAAAACAATCGTGAACAAAACCATGCTGAAGACCGCGAGTCCTCACCGCCTGTTCTTTGCTCTGACACTGCCGAAGACCATGCAGCGGCGCATTGTGCAATGGCGAGCAGATAACTTCTCGCCAGAGGCTGGCCATCCTATTGCTGCGGCCAATCTTCACCTGACGCTGGCGTTCCTCGGCGAGGTCAGTGCCGCCAAAGCTCTGATATTGCAACAACAAGCGGGGCGCATCAGTCAGCCGGGTTTTGACGTGACACTGGATGATATCGGCCACTGGCCCGGTTCCGGTGTAGTCTGGCTGGGGTGTAAAAATCCGCCACGCGGTCTGCTGCAGTTGGCTCAGCTACTGCGCTCTCAGGCGGCACGCAGCGGTTGTTACCAATCACCGCTGCCCTTTCATCCCCACGTCAGCTTGTTACGTGGCGCTACCCGCCCGGTCGCGATACCGGCTAAAACCGCAAACGAAAGCTTCCGTGCAAGCCATTTTTCATTATATGAATCGGCATTGGTGCGCGGGCGTACCCGTTATAACATTGTGCAAAGCTGGCCACTGGTGAGCAGCGAAAGGACATCCGATGGCGTCTAGCCCACAGTCATTTTCTCATCCCCAATTACTGTCGTTTAATCCCCGGTTACAACCGGCCACACTTATCCTGCGGTATAAACGCTTTTTAGCTGATATTGTGACGCCCGCCGGAGAAACATTAACTATTCATTGCGCTAATACTGGAGCCATGACCGGTTGTGCAACTCCAGGAGATACGGTCTGGTATTCGACCTCGGATAATCCGAAACGTAAGTATCCTCATAGTTGGGAGTTAACACAGACCCAAACCGGTGATTGGATATGCGTAAATACCTTACGTGCCAATGAGTTAGTCAGCTCTGCAATAGATAATAACCACATAGTTGAATTATCTGGTTACACTTCTGTCAAAAGAGAGATTAAATATGGGGACGAGAACAGCCGTATAGACTTGTTATTGCAGGCAGAAAATAGGTCTAACTGCTATATTGAAGTCAAGTCGGTTACCTTATTACAGCAACAGTGTGGGTATTTCCCGGATGCCGTCACCCTACGGGGTCAGAAGCATCTCAGGGAGTTACAAAGCATGGTTGCCAGCGGTCACCGGGCGGTACTTTTTTTTGCCGTATTGCATACGGGCATCAAGCAAGTCGCTGCGGCCCGACACATTGACAATCGCTATGCAGAATTGCTGGCCCAGGCTCAGCAAGCAGGAGTGGAGGTGATTTGCTACGGTTTTCAACTATCGCCTGACGGTATCGCGCTGGATGCTCGTTTACCGTTATTACTGGACGAAACGCTCAATCCATAATGCTTAATAAAGAAGCAACTATTGGGTAAAGCCGCTCGCCAAATACGCCTTCCTTCACAGCATTGTCAAGCAGGCGACAGGAATAATTGCCAACCTACCTTCCTTCTGTTATTTATAGCGGCCTGATTTTTCCCCGTATTGGGGATTTCGATAGTGCGTATGAATGTAGGAGAAGCATCATGCAAGAAGGGCAAAAACGTAAAACCTCGTCCTTGAGCATTCTCGCCATCGCTGGGGTAGAACCGTACCAAGAGAAGCCAGGCGAAGAGTATATGAATGCCGCCCAGCTGTCGCATTTCAAGCTGATTCTTGAAGCATGGCGCAACCAGCTCAGGGATGAAGTGGATCGTACTGTATCGCACATGCAAGACGAAGCTGCTAATTTCCCCGATCCGGTAGACCGTGCCGCGCAGGAAGAAGAGTTTAGTCTTGAACTTCGTAACCGCGACCGCGAGCGTAAGCTGATTAAAAAGATCGAGAAAACACTGAAAAAAGTCGAAGATGACGATTTCGGTTACTGCGATTCTTGTGGCGTCGAGATTGGCATTCGCCGTCTGGAAGCGCGACCAACAGCAGATTTGTGTATTGACTGTAAAACCTTAGCCGAAATCCGCGAAAAGCAGATGGCAGGCTAATACAGCAATAATACGGTGCCAGAGTGATTTCTGGTGCCGTATTCATTACGCTCAACCTCCCTTTCCCTATATGCCTGAAGATATCAATACTCAGCGACTCATTACTGAACAAGCAGCTCTGAAGCCAACCCAGTATGTCGGGCGTTTTGCGCCATCACCCTCTGGTGATTTGCATTTTGGTTCGCTGATTGCCGCACTCGGAAGTTACCTGCAAGCCCGCGCTCAAGGTGGGAGCTGGTTAGTTCGTATTGAAGATATTGACCCTCCTCGTGAAATTCCTGGCGCCGCCGCCCGCATTTTAACTGCATTAGAACACTATGGCCTGCATTGGGACGGCCCGGTTATTTACCAGTCTCAGCGCCATGAAGCATATCGCGCTACCTTAGAGTGGTTGAAGCAACAAGGGCTGAGCTATTACTGCACCTGTACCCGCAGCCGTATTCAACAGATTGGTGGGTTATACGACGGTCATTGCCGCGAACGTCATTTACCCGCAGATGGCGCGGCTATCCGTTTACACCAGACTCAACCGGTTTATTCCTTTTATGATAAATTACTGGGTGAGTTGCACGCCGTACCAGCACTGGCAGAAGAAGATTTTATTATTCGTAGGCGAGATGGGTTGTTTGCCTATAATCTGGCGGTGGTGGTTGATGATGCTTTTCAAGGCGTAACCGAGATTGTGCGTGGGGCGGATTTGATTGAGCCAACAGTGCGTCAGATAGCCCTCTATAAGCAATTACAGCAACCGATACCCAGCTATTTGCATTTACCACTGGCGCTGAACCCTGATGGCAATAAGTTATCTAAGCAAAACCATGCGCCGCCGCTGCCAAATGGCGATCCGCGGCCGATTTTGGTCGAGGCATTAAAGTTTTTACGTCAACCACTGCCAGAATGCTGGCAAGATCTTGATTTGCCGTTATTATTACGTTTTGCAGTCGAAAATTGGACATTGGCAGCAATTCCGCTTCAGGGGGCGATAGCCGCCACTGAAAACACAACGGCATTCTCAAAGGAAGCACGGTGAGCTATGATTAGCCGCTGTTTTTCTGTTGTTCTGTTAAATATTGCCACTATCGAGGTGTACCATTTTTACCCGAGTAGCCAATTTCTGCCGTAAGGTACTGATTCGCGATGATAAATCCGCTCGCGATGGTAAAGCTGTCCGCGATGAGACGGCCCGTGATAGTAGTGCCCGTAAAGATAAAGTGCCCGGTGAAGATAACGTGGCCCGCAAAGAGAGAAGGCCTGCCAGAACAAATACTGGCCGTAAGAATCAGGCAGGGCCAGCTTCGGAACAGAGTCCGATGACGATTATTCCACGAGATCAGCACAATATTTCCCGTCGAGATATCAGCGATAACGCGCTGAAGGTTCTCTATCGCCTGAATAAATCAGGTTATGAAGCCTATCTGGTTGGTGGCGGTGTCCGTGACCTGCTACTGGGTAAAAAGCCGAAAGATTTTGATATCACCACCAGCGCCACGCCAGAACAAGTGCGAAAGTTATTCCGTAACTGCCGTCTGGTAGGCCGTCGTTTTCGTCTGGCTCATGTGATGTTTGGCCCGGAAATCATTGAAGTTGCTACTTTCCGTGGTCACCACGAACAACAACCAGCAGAAGATAGCGACAAAAATTCTTCCCAGCAGGCACAAAATGGCATGCTGCTGCGCGACAATATTTTCGGCACCATTGAAGATGATGCCCAACGCCGCGATTTCACCATTAACAGCCTCTACTACGGTATTTCTGATTTTGCACTGCGTGACTACACCGGCGGCTTGCGTGATCTGAAAGAAGGTATCATTCGCCTGATTGGTGATCCTGAAACCCGCTACCGTGAAGATCCGGTGCGGATGCTGCGCGCGGTGCGTTTTGCCGCTAAATTGGACATGACCATCAGCCCGGAAACCGCAGAGCCAATCCCGCGTCTGGCATCACTGCTGCACGAGATCCCACCGGCTCGTCTGTTTGAAGAGTCGCTCAAACTCTTGCAGTCAGGTTATGGCTATAAAACTTACTTAAAACTGTGTGAATATCAGCTTTTCCAGCCATTGTTCCCGCTGATTGCCCGTAATTTTACCGAGCATCACGATTCGCCAATGGAACGCATTCTGGTTCAGGTTTTGAAAAATACTGACCATCGTTTGCATAATGATAAGCGCGTCAATCCGGCGTTCTTATTTGCCGCTATGCTTTGGTATCCGCTCATTGAACATGCACAGAAACTGACGCAAGAAAGTGGCCTGGCTTATTACGATGCTTTCGCACTGGCAATGAATGATGTGCTTGATGAAGAGTGCCGTTCACTGGCCATTCCAAAGCGAATTACTTCGCTGGTGCGGGATATCTGGCTGCTGCAATTGCGTTTGTCACGTCGTCAGGGCAAACGTGCGCATAAACTGATGGAACATCCAAAATTCCGCGCGGCCTACGACTTGCTAGCACTGCGGGCTGAAGTGGAAAATAACCATGAGTTACAGCGCTTAGCGCAATGGTGGGGAGAGTTCCAGGAAGCGACGCCACTCCAGCAAAAGAATATGTTGAATACGTTAGGAGCTGATCCGGCGCCGCGTCGCTCTCGGCCTCGCCGCCCACGTAAACCAACAACGCCACGTAAAGAAGGGGCATAATTTATATCATGATCCGGGTCTATATCGCGTTGGGCAGTAATCAGTCCATGCCACTGCAACAGGTTAAAGCAGCACTGGAAGCGTTGGAGCATCTGCCGCGCACCCGGTTAGTGGCGTGTTCACCTTTTTACCGCACCAAACCCTTAGGCCCGCAAGATCAGCCAGATTTCCTCAATGCTGTGGTGGCGTTGGATACATCACTTCCGCCAGAGCAGCTGTTAGATTGCACCCAAGCCATTGAACGCAACCAAGGTCGGGTAAGAAAAGAGCAGCGTTGGGGGCCACGGACACTGGATCTCGATATTATGCTGTATGGCGATCAGGTGATAAACACCGATCGCCTGACGGTGCCGCACTATGGTCTAAAAGAGCGTGAGTTTATGCTCTATCCATTGGCTGATATTGCACCTGACCTGATTTTCCCTGATGGCGAATCACTATCAGAGCGCCTCAAGCTGGTAGATAAAAACGGTCTGGTGCCCTGGTAACTGATGTTTACCAGCACTAACCTGCTTCCCCACCTGATATCTCCTTTCTCTTTAATTCTTTATTCTATGCTGAATTCCTAACTATCCACCGAGGATAAACCCTCTATCTATATGATTAAATGCATAAAATAGCACCACTCGCCGTTGTACTAAGGTTACAGTAGAATGGCTTTATTAAACTGACGACTTCAGGAGAAAGAGTGATGAAAGCCACCACCATGAGCCACTTACGTCAATGGAAACAAGAGAAACGTAAGTTCGCCACACTCACTGCCTATGATGCCAGCTTTGCTCAGTTATTTGCCGAGCAGGGTATTGGGGTTCTGCTGGTGGGTGATTCGCTCGGAATGACATTACAAGGCTTTGATTCGACCTTACCAGTGACCACGGCGGATGTGGCTTACCATACCCGTGCAGTGCGTCGTGGTGCGCCTCATTGCCTGTTATTGGCTGATATGCCCTTCATGAGTTATGCCACACCAGAGCAAACCTTCACTAACGCAGCAGAATTAATGCGGGCTGGGGCCAATATGGTCAAGCTGGAAGGCGGCAGTTGGTTGTGCGACACCGTCCGCATGCTGGCAGAGCGCGCTGTTCCCGTCTGTGGGCATTTGGGATTAACACCGCAATCGGTCAATATTTTCGGCGGCTATAAAGTGCAGGGCCGGGAAGAAGTCGCGGCGAACCAACTGTTGAAAGATGCTCAGGCGCTGGAAAATGCTGGGGCGCAACTGTTAGTTCTGGAATGCGTACCGGTAGAGTTGGCCCAGCGTGTCACCGAAGCACTGACTATTCCGGTGATTGGTATTGGCGCAGGCAATGTTACTGATGGGCAAATTCTGGTGATGCACGATGCACTAGGGATTACCGGCGGCCATACGCCTAAATTCAGCAAAAACTTCCTGGCACAAAGTGCTGGCGATATTCGTGCTGCCATTCAGCTTTATATTCAAGAAGTTGAGAGCGGCGTCTATCCGGCTGAAGAACATACATTCCAGTAAAATTTTACTGCTTAAATATTGCTATTACACCCTATAGATCTCGAGATACAGGAAGGCGGCAAGCAAGAAAACCCCAATGAGCTTACAACGGTAAGTGATTCGGGTGTACGAGTGCCGCCAACACACCTGCAACTTGAAAGATGACGGGTATACCGGAGGAAAGGATGCTAATTATCGAAACCTTGCCATTGTTGCGCCAGCAAATCCGTCGCTGGCGTCAAGAGGGCAAGCGAGTCGCACTGGTGCCAACCATGGGCAACCTGCACCAAGGGCATATGACACTGGTCGAAGATGCCAAAACGCGTGCCGATGTTGTGGTCGTGAGTATTTTTGTCAATCCACTGCAATTTGAACGCCCGGATGATTTAGCCCGCTACCCGCGTACTTTGCAGGAAGATTGCGAGAAACTGACCCGCCACGGCGTTGACTTAGTGTTCGCTCCAGCAGCTGTCGATGTTTACCCGGCAGGATTGGAAGCCCAGACCTATGTTGATGTCCCTGCCCTGTCTACCATTTTAGAAGGCGCCAGCCGCCCCGGTCATTTCCGTGGTGTCTCAACTATCGTCAGCAAGCTATTTAATCTGGTTCAACCGGATGTCGCCTGTTTTGGCGAAAAAGATTATCAGCAACTGGCATTAATCCGCAAAATGGTGGCGGATATGGGCTATGACATCAATGTTGTTGGCGTCCCCATTGTGCGGGCAAAAGATGGCCTGGCGCTAAGTTCCCGTAATGGTTATCTGACGGCTGAAGAACGTAAAATTGCACCGCAGCTCTATAAAATAATGCAGGCGTTAGCTGACAAGCTAACTGCGGGTGAACGGCAGATTGATGATTTACTGGCTGACAGCGCTGAGCAATTACGTCAGGCTGGCTTTACACCGGACGAGCTGTTTATTCGCGATGCGCAAACGTTGTTGCCATTGACGGTCGAAAGTCAGCAAGCGGTTATTCTCATGGCCGCCTGGTTGGGTAAAGCACGCCTAATTGATAACCAACAGGTTGATTTGCGTAGCTGATTATCTGGCCCGACGCAGGCAGCTGATTAGGGCGAATAACCAACAGTAGAGTCAGTCATAGACAAGTGATATAAAATCAGCAAAACTGGGTGCTTCTCCCTAAATCAGTCGGTGAAGGGATGGGTTGCCAGACTTATTCTGGGCAATAACTGGGGTCAAAGGTAAGAGTTATGATACGCACTATGTTGCAAGGCAAACTGCATCGGGTCAAAGTCACTCAAGCTGATTTGCACTATGAAGGTTCCTGCGCTATTGACCAGGATTTTCTGGAAGCCGCTGGCATTCTGGAATACGAAGCTATTGATATTTATAACGTTGATAATGGTCAGCGTTTTTCAACTTACGCGATTGCCGCCGAGCGCGGTTCACGGATTATCTCTGTGAATGGTGCCGCAGCGCGTTGTGCCTGCGTCGGCGATAAACTGATCATCTGCTCTTATGTCCAGATGTCTGATGCTGATGCCCGCCTGCACCACCCCAAAGTGGCATATTTTGAAGGTGAAAATCAGTTGCAGCGCAAAGCAAAAGCGGTGCCGGTTCAGGTTGCCTAATGACCAGTAATCGTTAAATTTTCACCATAAAAAAGGCGCTTAATTAAAGCGCCTTTTTCATATCCTAAAACTATGCAGGGCTAATCAGATTCCATTACCGCGGGTGCTGCAGGAGCGGGCACCTGACCTGGCTCATTAGCAATGCGCTCGGCCATAGTCGGGATTGAATCAGTGCGCAAAATATAAAGCCGCTTAAGGGTAAATGGATTATCCCCCGGCTTAACCTTGCCCCGAACCGTCGTCACCGCTAAATGGAAACCTGCATTTTTCGCTGCATCGATAGCGATTTGATTAAAGCCGCCAAAGGGATAGGACAGAAAAATCACATGCGGATTAAACTGAGATAAAGCCCGGCGCGAATGTTCAAAATCAAAAACAATGTTGTGATAAGAACGGCTTAATAAAATTGGGTTACGGTTATTATCTGTGCGATGCAAAAAATGGGTATGAGACTGAATATCAAATACATCCTGAATCTCTTTCAGCTCAGAAATACTCATAAACTGTAATGAGTCAGGATTCCATTTCTGCGGATGGCGTTTAATGCGCGATGAAATAATAAATGCCGTTGCCCGGAAGCCCTTTTCTTTCAGGATGGGATACGCATAACGATTGACCGATTTAAGACCATCATCGAATGTCAGCACCACCACTTTTGCGGGTAGGTTAATCTTATTATTGAGATAACCTTCAAGCTGATAGAGAGAAATTGTGTCGTAGCCCGTCTCTTTGAGATAGGTCATTTGGTTGCTAAACGCCACATCTGAAGTGGTCGTTGACGTGTTCAGAAAACGTTTATTTTCCTCATTTCTCAACATATGGTGATAAGTGAGGATAGGAATGCCATTATCTATTTCGGCGTCAGCACTGCTGATATAGCCTAAACGATCGCCAATATTGACTTGATACCAAGTATTACTTAACCGATCTTTCAATTTGCCAACAATTGGGTAGCGCAAATTATCAACCAATGTAGCGAATTGCTCGCTGTCTACATCTGCGGCCAAATAAACCGGCGTTTCGCGCTTGATAATGATATTTTGGTTCGGTCGAGGTTTATTTAAATCACCCAGTATATCGTTGTTTTTTCTTTCTTTTTTGATATCCCGCAGATCGTCTTTATCAATAAAGCCAGTGCCATTACCAAATTTAAATTCATAGTATTCCGCCGCTGCAGGCAGAACCTGAAGAAGTTGATCTTCTTTAATCTCACCGACTGGAATGACCTTATCGCCAACTAATGAATATATTTCGCTATCGCGGTCTACAACCATATATCGAGGGGTAAGTGCCGCTTCATCTGGCAGAAGGTCTGCATGCGCCGCCGGTATCATTACCGACATGACAACACCGAGTAGCATCCCAATAGCTATTCTGTTTTTATGCCACATTATCGTTCTACTTATGCGCATTCGGCGCTGAATTGAAAAGGAGAAAATCTGGTGTGTCAGCATAGCACGAGACTCTGCGACTTGAGAAAGATGATATTAGACAAGGACATTATTTATTACGATTAAATTCCAGTATTAACAACAATTAACTAACTAATAATTTACTATCCGGATCAATAACGCGGGTTATTGACGTTGCAGCAAAGCCCCTCTGCAACGCCAATTATCAAGAAAACTAGGTACGTAAACCGCGCCCACGATCAATCAAATACCATGCCCAAGCATAAAATACCGCGATAAATACCACTAATACGCCAATGGTGAATATCAGCGGCACATCAGTAATGCCAAGGAAACCGTAGCGGAAGCCACTGATCATGTACACGATAGGGTTGAGCTTGGATACTGCCTGCCAAAACGGTGGCAATAAGGCTAGCGAGTAAAACACCCCGCCCAGATAGGTCAATGGCGTCAGCACAAAAGTAGGCACCAGACTGATATCATCAAAGGTTTTGGCAAAAACAGCATTCAGTAACCCACCGAGGGAGAACAGAATCGCCGTCAGCAGTAATGTCAGTGCCACCATTGACCAAGAGTGCACATGCAGTGGCACAAAGAACAGTGAAATAATGGTGACCAGAATACCGACACAGAGCCCGCGCGCCACGCCACCACCAACATAACCAATAATGACGATGTGGGTAGGCACTGGAGCCACCAGCAGTTCTTCAATGCTGCGCTGGAACTTTGCCCCAAAGAAAGACGCCGCAACGTTGGCATATGAGTTCGTGATCACCGCCATCATAATCAGACCGGGAACAATAAACTGCATATAATTAAAACCGCCCATATCACCAATTCGCGACCCAATCAGGTTGCCGAAAATGACAAAATAGAGCGACATGGTAATCACTGGCGGTACCAGAGTTTGAATCCAGATACGGGCAAAACGCGTAATTTCTTTGATCCAGATACTCTGTAATGCTACCCAATACAGGCGGGTCATGCTTTTTCTCCCCCGTTACCATTAACCAAGGTGACAAATAGCTCTTCCAGACGGTTAGCCTTGTTGCGCATACTTTGTACCTGAATTCCTTGAGCATTTAATTGACTGAATAGACCATTCAGTCCCTGCTCGCGCTTTACATCAACTTCCAGTGTTGAGGTATCCGTCAGGCGATAGCTATATCCTTCCAGCTTCGGCAACGGGCTTTTAATACCCAGATCAAAAATAAAGGTTTCTGACTCAAGCTTGCCAAGCAGCTGTTTCATAGTGGTATTTTCTACCAACTCACCATTCTGGATAATGCCAATGTTACGGCACAGCATTTCCGCCTCTTCCAGATAGTGGGTGGTCAGAATAATCGTCGTTCCCTGCGCATTCAGCTCCTTCAGGAAGCCCCACATCGAGCGGCGTAGTTCAATATCGACCCCAGCCGTTGGCTCATCTAGAATCAGCAATTTAGGTTCATGCATCAGGGCGCGAGCTATCATTAAGCGGCGCTTCATCCCGCCGGATAGGCGAATGGCGCGCTCATTACGTTTGCCCCACAAATCTAACTGGCTGAGATATTTCTCTGCTCGTTGTATCGCTTCGCGCCGCGTAACACCGTAATACCCCGCTTGGGTAATCACAATCTGCAACACCGTCTCAAACGGGTTGAAGTTAAATTCTTGTGGCACTAATCCGAGCTGGCGCTTGGCGTTGACGATATCTTGATCGATGTCGTAGCCAAAGACCTTAACCTTGCCAGAGGTTTTATTCACCAATGAGCTAATAATGCCAATGGTGGTGGATTTCCCCGCCCCATTAGGCCCGAGCAAAGCATAAAAATCGCCTGCCTCTACGTGCAGATCAATGCCACGCAGTGCCTGAACGCCACCGGCATAGGTTTTGGTCAGCTGCGTTATTTCCAGTGCATATGTCATAAGTAAAAAACAACCTTATTCTATGAGTTTCCCAGTGGTTACAGCATATCCATATCTCACTTACCCCACCCTTTTCAGAGCAAGTTATGAGGACAGAAGGGAGTCTGGGTAGATACCGAGAAGATGTTACGCAGACAACATTGCGCTACCAAAGGAACAACTGTTCCGATTTCAAAATCGTCATCCTTGCCGTATATTATCCTATCGCAATCCGTTCATTACAGGCTATTTACATTTATGAAAGAAATAGAAAAGCTCATCGCGAACAACCGGACTTGGTCAAATGCTATCAGTAAAGATGATCCCGGTTTTTTTGAGCACCTGGCGCTAGCCCAGAAACCACGCTTCCTGTGGATTGGCTGTTCAGATAGCCGTGTCCCGGCAGAAGAGTTGACTGGCCTGAAAGCCGGTGAATTATTTGTTCACCGTAACGTTGCCAATCTGGTTATCCATACTGATCTAAACTGCCTGTCAGTGGTTCAATACGCCATCGATGTTTTACAGGTCGAGCATATCATTATCTGTGGTCACCTTGGCTGCGGTGGTGTTGAAGCGGCAACCAAGAAAGACCTCGAGTTAGGGCTGATTGATAACTGGCTCCTGCATATCCGTGATCTTTGGTTTAAACACAGTTCACTGCTAGGTCGGCTACCAGTTGAAGAACGCAGCGATATGTTATGTAAACTCAACGTCGTGGAACAAGTGTATAACTTGGGTCATTCGACTATTGTCCGCTCCGCCTGGAAGCGCGGGCAGAAAGCCATGATTCACGGCTGGGTCTATGGTATTGAAGACGGTCTGCTGACGGATTTAGAAGTCTCTGCTACCAGCATGGAAGCACTTGAACAAGTGTACCGAAAAGCAATGGCTGAGTTATTGCCTAAAGACCCTAAAGAAGACTAAGTTAGCGGTTATGGGAGGGTACGTTCAGACGCGCCCTCTCCCATCTAACATCACCGCTAAATCAAAATATTAAAGTGCCAACGCGCAATAATACTTTATATTCAAGGCATAGCGAGCAGCAGCAATTTGTGTGCGGCCTGCGCGCAGTAGCCGATAACCCGATTACTCATCCAACATCACAACTTTACCAACATAAGGTAAATGTCTATAACGCTGCGCATAATCGATGCCATAGCCCACAACAAACTCGTCAGGGATGGCGAAACCGACCCACTCTACCGGCACCTGAACTTCGCGGCGCTGTGGTTTATCCAACAGAGTGCAGATAGCCAATGACTTCGGCCCGCGCAGTTGCAGGATTTCACGAACTTTACTTAAGGTATTACCCGAATCGATTATATCTTCGACGATCAGCACATCTTTGCCACGGATATCTTCATCCAGATCTTTTAGGATTTTGACATCACGGGTGGTGCTCATGCCATTGCCGTAACTGGAGGCCGTCATAAAATCGACTTCATGGGAAACATCAATGGCGCGACATAAGTCAGCCATAAACATAAATGAACCACGGAGCAACCCGACCAACACCATTTCACTGCCACTGTCGCGGTAATGTTCGGAGATTTGGCGGCCTAATTCGGCAATTCGGGTTTTGACTTCCTGCTCGGAAATCATGACTTCTACAGTGTGTTTCATAGGTATTAACGTCGCTTTTTTACGTTGGTTGCCGGAAGAAAGCCGCTGAGTTTACCATAGCCCAAGCCATGTTGCGACGGACTCACGCGCCACTCAACTATTACCTAAATTCAACTATTACCTAAATTCAACTATTGCCCAAAGTCGTTGGAGCCGCAGCTAGCCGCTCTGCGACTTCAAATACCCAGGACAATATCAGGCACTGACGGTAAAGCCCAACATCATGCCCGTATCTTCATGCTCCAGCAGGTGACAGTGGGCCATGTAAGGCATACTGGTAGGAGCCAAATGATTAAAGCGCACCAATATTTCGCTGCGCGCACCTTCTACCCGCACGGTATCTTTCCAGCCACGGCGATGCTCTGCCGGCGGCTTGCCGTTTTCGGTCAAAATCCGGAACTGCGTACCATGGACATGGAATGGATGCAGCATCATGTCGCCTTCACCCGAAATGGTCCACTTCTCGTACTTGCCAAGTTTTGCATCAAATGCCGGTTCAGTCATGGAGAAAGCTTTACCATTGATAGTATTGGCGTGGCTAAAATCAAATGCCGGTGCGGCTTTCATCGCGCCACTCGCCATGCCTTTCATATGGCCATCCGCCATTCCAGCCATATGACCACTGTCCATGCCCGGCATCGCAGCGTGATCCATACTCATGCCCGCCATAGCTTGCATACCATAGCGGCTCATCAGCGCTTGCATTCCCAGCATGTCTAATTTCGGGTCCATCATCAGTTGGAACCAGCGCTCTTGCAGGCCTGTGGCATCTGCCAACGCCGGTACCACCACCAAAGAGTCTGGCAAAATTTTGCTGCCTGCTGCCAGTGATGGCTGGATGCGCAATACCGGTAGCGGCTTATCAAATGGCGCTAATGTCATCCCCATTTGTTTCACGGGTAAAGTGACCAAATCGAGCGCTTTGCCGTCGGAGGTATCCACCAGTACCTCAAAACGTTCCCCCATCAATATAGGTAATTCGCGCACCGCCACCGGCTCCGCCAATAGCCCTCCGTCGCTACCAATAACATACATTGGGCGACCATCACTGAGTGCCAGATTCAACGAACGCGCATTGCAACCATTAAGTAGCCGCAGACGTACCCAGCCGCGCGGGGTAATTTGCTGTGGGTAACGCGCGCCATTGGTGAACATCCGATCGCCAAACCAGCCGACCGCAGCGGTCATCACATCCAGTTGATAATCAATCTGGCCATCTTTACCCAACAGTTTATCTTGCAGAATGACCGGAATATCATCGACTCCCCACTGCTTCGGCAGCGGTAATTTCTCGCTATCACTATCATCAATCAATACTAGCCCCCCCAACCCCATCGCGACCTGATGACCGGTTTTACCGTGAGTATGTGGGTGGAACCAGCAGGTCGCGGCGGGCTGCTCGACCGTAAACGCAACCTGACGTTTGGCACCGGGTTGAATCAAAGCTTGCGGCCCACCATCGACTTCACCGGGGATCTCCAACCCATGCCAATGCACGGTAGTCGCCTCTGGCAAAGAGTTAGTCACATTGATAGTTACCGGCTTACCACGTTGTAAACGAATTGCTGGCCCCAGCAAGTTGCCGTTATAACCCCAGGTTTGCGTCGCGGCGGTAGGCAGCCAAGCCATGGTGCCGGTTTGGATATTCAGATTAATGTTGCCGCTAGCATCCGGCTGAAGTAATGGCGGGATAGGTAAAGGTGAAAAGTCTGCAGCGAAGGCCGCACGGCTCCATAAAGGCAGTGAAGTGGCGGCTCCAAGAGCTGCCGTTAACTTGATAAAATCACGGCGATGCATGGTCGTCTCCATTCTTGATGGTCAGTAAATGCCGACATGGCACAAAAACAGCATTGTGCGCCAGCATAAACCCTCCCCTAACGGGAAGGTCAAGGTGCAATCAATCACGCTGTGAATCAATCCATATCCCGAGGGGATAATAAAATTTACTTTGTCGCATCACAGTGTGATAACGTCTGTTTACAATGAACAAGCCTGTTTCCGCTATGAAAAGAACAACGTTAGTTATGCTGCTGCTTACTCTGTGCGGATTCTCATCTGCCAGTTCTGCATTAAGTGAATCTGAAGCAGAAGATCTTGCCGATCTGACTGCGGTATTTGTCTATCTGAAAAATGACTGTGGTTATAACGAATTACCCAATAATGAAATTAAGCGGGCAATTGTCTATTTTGCTCAGCAAAATCGCTGGGATCTGCGTAACTACAATAGCTTTAATATGAAAGCCTTGGGTGAAGAGAGCTATCGCGATCTGCGTGGTATTGCGATCCCCGTTCCTACCAAATGTAAGTCTCTAGCCCGTGACTCTTTAAGTTTATTGGCTTACGCTAACTAGCGATCCCACACTTACCCTTTCAGCCTGAAATTCTGCCGTGCAACCTCTGGCAGAGTTGGCTATTATGTTGCCCCCATTTTTCATGGCTGTTAGTGCGAAGGAGAAGCCCCGAACATGTCACAGAAAGAACTATGGTATGAAACATTGCATGCCAACTTCGGCCAGTATTTTTCAGTAGAAAATATACTGTACCGCGAAAAAACCGAGCATCAGGATCTGGTGATTTTTGAGAACCCAGTGCTGGGTCGAGTAATGGCTCTGGACGGCGTGGTGCAAACAACTGAACGTGATGAATTTATCTATCACGAAATGATGACGCACGTCCCTTTGCTGGCTCATGGTCAGGCGAAGAAAGTACTTATTATCGGCGGCGGTGATGGCGCGATGCTCCGCGAGGTTAGCCGCCATAAAAATATTGAGCAGATAACCATGGTAGAAATTGATGCCGGTGTGGTCGAGTTCTGCCGCCAATATTTACCCAATCATAGCGCCGGAGCCTATGACGATCCCCGCTTCAAGTTAGTGATCGCCGATGGCGTCGACTTCGTTAACCAAACTACTGAAAAATTTGATGTCATCATCTCTGACTGTACCGACCCTATTGGCCCGGGAGAAAGCTTGTTCACCTCTGCTTTCTACGAGGGATGTGCCCGCAGCCTAAACGAAGGCGGCATTTTTGTGGCACAAAACGGAGTATGTTTCTTGCAGCAAGATGAAGCAGTCGATAGCCATAACAAGCTTAGTCACTATTTCAAGGATGTCAGTTTTTATCAGGCAGCAATTCCGACATATTACGGTGGTATCATGACTTTCGCCTGGGCGACACAAAACCCACAGTTGCGTCAATTGGATATCACCACGCTGCAACAACGTTTTGCTGAAGCAGGCCTGACCTGCCGCTACTATAACCCAGCCATTCATGTCGGCAGCTTCGCTTTGCCGCAGTATCTACTGGATGCCTTAACGCCAACCCGCTGAGTAAGGAGGTGAACTAAATTGTCCAAGCTTAAACTACACGGCTTCAACAACTTGACCAAAAGCCTGAGTTTTTGTATTTACGATATTTGTTATGCCAAGACTGCAGACGACCGCGATGGCTATATCGCCTACATTGACGAACAGTATAATGCCAACCGCCTGACCGAGATCTTGAGCGAAACCTGCTCGATCATTGGCGCTAATATTTTGAATATCGCCCGTCAGGATTACGACCCTCAAGGTGCCAGTGTCACCATTCTGGTCAGTGAAGAACCGGTTGATCCGCGCGATGTTGATACCTCAGAGCACCCAGGCCCATTGCCCAATGCGGTGGTTGCTCATCTGGACAAGAGCCATATCTGCGTCCATACCTACCCGGAAAGCCACCCAGAGGAAGGGTTATGTACTTTCCGTGCAGATATTGAAGTTTCTACCTGTGGTGTTATTTCACCACTGAAAGCACTGAATTATCTTATCCATCAGTTAGAATCCGATATCGTCACCATGGATTACCGCGTGCGCGGTTTCACCCGTGATATCAATGGTGTTAAACATTTTATCGATCACAAGATCAACTCGATTCAGAACTTTATGTCTGACGATATGAAGTCGCTTTATCACATGATGGATGTGAATGTTTATCAAGAAAATATCTTCCACACCAAGATGATGCTGAAAGATTTCGATTTGAAGCACTATCTGTTTAATGCCAAGCCAGAAGAGCTAAGCCCGGAAGAAAGAGAGCGAATTACCCGCCTGTTATATAAAGAAATGCAGGAAATCTACTATGGCCGTAATATGCCAGAAGTGTGATGTGGTAGGGGCGATATCTCTGTAATTACATGTTATTAATCAGTAATACATCAGAACAAAAATCGTATTAACCGGGTATGGTTCTTTCTACCCGGTTAATCCTCCACTTCAAGGACGATCTCCCACTCATGAACCGCCTTCCCACCTTATATGGCATTATTGCAATCCTGCTTTGGAGCATGAGTGTCGCGTTGACGCGCGGATTATCTGAAACTCTGGGGCCATTTGGTGCGGGAGCGGCAATTTATACGGTCAGTGGGATATTGGTCTGGTTGGTCGCCGGTAAACCGACGCTACGTGGGCAGCATCCCGCTTATCTGTATGGCTGTGGTTTATTGTTTGTGGTGTATATGGTGGCCTTTGCTTTAGCCATCGGCATGGCAAATGACCGCCAACAAACACTGGAGATTGGCTTGATTAACTATCTGTGGCCCAGTCTGACACTGCTACTGGCGGTACCATTGCTCAAACTGAGGGCGCGTTGGTGGCTGTGGCCGGGAGCAGCTCTGGCGCTGTTTGGCGTTATCTGGGTGGTGAGTGGTGGCGATGGGCTGGACGTGAATGTGCTGCGCGCTAATGTTAGCAGCAACCCGCTGGCCTACAGTCTGGCACTGATTGCCGCCTTTACCTGGGCCGGTTATTCCAATTTAGTGCGGATCTACAGCCGAGGACCGGGCGCATTGCCGCTCTTTTTACTCGCCTGCGCCCTGTGCTTATGGGTGATGTTCTTTATGCTGACACCCGGTAAGTTGCATTTCACCTCGCGCGCAACTTTTGAGCTGCTGCTGATGGGGGCGAACACCGCACTGGCCTACCTGTGTTGGGATATCGCCATGAAAAAAGGCAACGCCACACTGGTCGCTGCCCTCTCTTACTTCACACCTTTGCTGTCCATACTGATTGCCAGTGTATGGCTCAATACCCTGCCCTCTGCCGCATTCTGGCCAGGAGTGGCTATGGTGGTGGTCGGCTCACTATTATGTTGGTCTGCCAGCCGCAATCCCCTCTAACTCTTTTTACAAATACATACCCAAAAAAATTGGAGTTGCAGGTAGGCAGCAAGCAAACGAATCCCGATGAGCTTACACCAGTAAGTGATTCGGGTGAATGAGCGCAGCTAACCCCCCTGCAGCTTCAAGTTTGAAGGGTAAAAGTGCGATAGCCTTTCAGCACTAACAGAAAATCCTCCAAACCACACAGACAAAGACTCTCTTCATCATAGTAATTCATGCCTTCTTCCATCTCATCGCCTTCAATATCCAGTTGATTGGCGCGCACCATCACTTCTTCACCGTCCAGCCACAACGTGTATTCATGGCCTGTTAGCTGCCATTGGCGCTCACTGCCTTTAACTTCATTAGCGGCGGCTTCAATTTGGTCCAGTTTTGCCAAATCACCTTTAATTTCTTCATTGAGCCAGTGGCCAATCACTTCATGCCCCATGGAGAATCTGACGAGCACTTGCCCTGTTAAGTCACGCAAGAATTCATAGTCCATAGCACGCCCTCCTGATGCTCTTTCAATAAGTGTAATCGTTATTAGCAGCCTGACTTGGCGCAAACTCGCAAAGCCGGTAAATACCTGCAAAATTTCAATCAGACATGTGGTTAAACACAGTTTTTTTGACATAAAAAAAGGAGGCCAATGGCCTCCTTTTTAGCAGGTGCGAAATATAGCGATTTACACGGCGGTTTGGAAGATCACGCCATCCGCTTTATCGGTATATTGGCTCAACTGATCAAAATTCAGATAGCGGTAAGTATCTGCCGCAGTCTTATCAACCTGAGCCATATAAGTCTGATATTCATCAGGAGTCGGCAGACGACCAAGCAGCGATGCAATTGCCGCCAGTTCAGCCGAAGCCAGATAAACATTCGCCCCTGTCCCTAAGCGGTTCGGGAAGTTACGGGTTGAAGTAGAAACAACCGTCGCACCATCCGCAACTCGTGCCTGGTTCCCCATACACAGTGAACAGCCTGGGATCTCGATACGCGCGCCACTCTTGCCAAAGACGCTATAATAGCCCTCTTCGGTAAGCTGCGCGGCATCCATTTTAGTTGGTGGCGCAACCCATAAGCGGGTTGGCAACTGACCTTTATGTTGATCCAGTAATTTACCGGCAGCACGGAAGTGACCAATGTTGGTCATGCATGAGCCAATAAAGACTTCATCAATTTTGCTGTTGGCAACATCAGACAGCAGACGAGCATCATCCGGATCGTTCGGTGCGCACAGAATCGGCTGGGTTATCTCTGCCAGATCGATTTCGATCACTGCGGCATATTCCGCATCTGCATCACCTTCCAGCAGATTTGGATTCGCCAGCCAGCTTTCCATGCCATTCACACGGCGCTCTAGAGTACGACGATCGCCGTAACCTTCCGCAATCATCCACTTCAACAGGACAATGTTGGATTGCAGATATTCAATAATCGGCGCTTTATCCAATTTAATGGTACAACCGGCCGCAGAGCGCTCGGCAGAAGCATCCGCCAGTTCGAACGCTTGCTCGACTTTCAGCTCCGGCAGACCTTCAATTTCCAGAATCCGGCCAGAGAAAATGTTCTTCTTGCCTTGCTTCTCAACGGTCAGCAGGCCTTCCTGAATTGCGTAGTAAGGGATAGCATGCACCAGATCACGCAGAGTGATACCCGGTTGCATTTCACCTTTAAAGCGCACCAGCACAGACTCAGGCATGTCCAGAGGCATTACCCCTGTTGCCGCCGCAAACGCCACTAGACCAGAACCCGCCGGGAAGGAAATCCCGATAGGGAAACGGGTATGAGAGTCACCACCGGTACCAACAGTATCTGGCAACAGCATACGGTTCAGCCATGAGTGAATGATACCGTCGCCTGGGCGCAGAGAGACACCGCCACGATTCATAATGAAGTCTGGCAATGTGTGATGGGTAGTTACATCAACGGGCTTCGGATAAGCCGCGGTATGGCAGAATGACTGCATCACCAGGTCAGCGGAGAAACCCAGACACGCCAAGTCTTTCAGCTCGTCACGGGTCATCGGCCCGGTGGTATCTTGTGAACCGACCGAGGTCATTTTAGGTTCACAGTATTCACCCGGACGCACGCCAGTAACACCACAGGCGCGGCCCACCATTTTCTGAGCCAGTGAGAAACCTTTATTGCTTTTCGCTACCGGCTTCGCTACACGGAATACTTCACTGGTAGGCAGGCCCAAAGATTCGCGCGCTTTGGTGGTCAAGCCACGGCCCACGATCAATGGAATGCGGCCACCGGCGCGGACTTCATCCAGCAAGACATCGGTTTTAAGCTCGAAGGTTGCCAAGATTTCACCGGTATCGTGGCGACGAACTTCACCCAGATACGGGAAGATATCAATGACATCGCCCATGTTCATATTAGCAACATCGACTTCGATTGGCAGAGCACCGGCATCTTCCATCGTGTTAAAGAAGATTGGCGCAATTTTGCTGCCCAGCACCACACCACCGCCGCGCTTGTTCGGCACGTAAGGGATGTCGTCACCCATAAACCACAGCACCGAGTTAGTGGCGGATTTACGGGAAGAACCGGTACCGACGACATCACCGACATAAGCCAGTGGGAAGCCTTTTTTATTCAGTTCTTCAATCTGTTTGATTGGGCCAACACTGCCGGGTTGATCCGGATGAATGCCTTCGCGCTCATTTTTGAGCATTGCCAAAGCATGCAATGGGATATCCGGGCGAGACCAGGCATCGGGAGCCGGGGACAGGTCATCGGTGTTGGTTTCACCGGTCACTTTAAACACGGTTACCGTGATTTTTTCAGCTAACGCCGGGCGGGAAAGATACCATTCGGCATCAGCCCAGGATTGCATGACTTTCTTGGCATGCGGATTACCTGCTTTGGCTTTTTCTTCTACATCATAGAAGTTATCAAACATCAGCAAGGTATGAGATAACGCTTTGCCCGCAATCGGGGCCAACTTTTCATTATCTAACGCATCAATTAGCGGATGAATGTTATAGCCGCCCTGCATGGTGCCAAGCAGTTCGATAGCTTTCTCTGCGGTAATCAGGGGGGAGTGGGCTTCGCCCTTAACGATTGCAGCCAGAAAACCGGCTTTAACGTAGGCTGCTTCATCAACACCGGGTGGAACACGGTTAATCAGCAGGTCTAATAAGAATTCTTCTTCGCCCGCGGGCGGATTTTTTAATGACTCAACCAGCGCTGCCATTTGTGACGCATCTAATGGCTTGGGGACGATACCCTCAGCAGCACGCTCGGCTACGTGCTTACGGTATTCTTCTAGCACGACTCTCTCCTCGCTTTAATTATCATTTATTTTGCCAGGCTTATTGTTACCACCAGCCATCATCACTGATGCAGTAGGTGTAAGGTAAGATGCCCAGTTTCGCTCAGCCAGCATACCAGTATTTAAACTCAGTGTTAATTCGTTCACATAAAAGCAACATTAAATTTTTGCTGAATCGTTGAGCGCAGTGTAATCATCTTACATATTGATAACTGATCTCAGTTAGCGCCTCTACGAGGTGATGACACCTACCTCTACCTAGATCTTCAAGGTTAGATTTACGCCCTTTCCAGCTAACAATACCCACTATAATGCAAAGGGTAAAAACGATCTCTGCCTATTAAGAATTTCTGCTCAGCTTTATTAATAAGTTATCGGTAGGGGGGAATAATATCAGTGTGCGAGGGTGATAATGCAGGGGCGCCCTGATGACGCCCCGATTTATATCTTCAATTGGATGGTGACCAGCTTTTAGCTCGACTCAAATGGCGTTATTGGCGCAGGCAGATTGAGTGCGGACAGCGCACAGCCAACGGAGCGTACACCTAGTACGTGACGGCGGCGAGCACTGCCCAATCTCAAGCTGACCAGTAAAATAGCCATTTACCTGAATTAGAATTGAGTATTTAAACTCACAAAGAATGTCCGACCCGGCTCATTGTAGGTTGCAGCCCCAGCACCGGCGATATTGGCGACGTTCTGAGCATTACCCGCGCGGAACTGGCGTTTATCAAACAGGTTTTCGATACCGGTGGTAACACTGACATTTTTTGTCACTGTGTAGCTGGTACTCAGGCCAAAGACCGCATATGGACTGACTTCATTGAGTGCGGTACCGGTAACTGGCAGCCCCTGATAGTCATATTTCTTCGGTTCCTGACGCCCATACCATGTCACCGTCGACAAGAAGGACAAATCATCCGTCGCCTGCCAACTGAGTGAGCTGTTCAACGTGAACTTAGGCGTGATGGATAAGTAATCCCCGGTAGTTTTGTTCTTTGATTCCAGCATGTAAGTCAGGTTACTGCTCCATTGCACCGTATCGGTGAATGGAACCGTCAGGTTACCCTCCAGACCTTCAACCAATGCTTTCGGCACATTCTCCCACTGGAAGATATCGGAGTTAGCATAAGCTCCGGTCCCGCCACTGGCATTACCCAGCGAGACTAACCCCGGCTCAATTTTATTGCGATAATCATTACGGAAGTAAGTGATACCCGCAATTATGCCGTCATTATGGAATTCAAACCCAATCTCTTTGTTGACGCTGGTTTCAGCCGACAGAGAGTCATTCCCCATCAGATAACAGCTGCCGCCACCGCCATAGCAACCCTGACCACGGCTATATAACAGATAGTTAGGGTTGGTTTGGTAGAGGTTTGGCGCTTTATAAGAACGTGCGATACCCATTTTCATGGTGAAGTAATCGCCCAATTCCTGTGACAGGTTCAAGCCCGGGCTCCAGTTACTGCCCGCGGTGCTGTGATGGTCAAAACGCAGCGCTGGAGTAAGCATGGTGGTATCCGTCAGCTCGATATTGTTTTCAACAAACACCGAGGCTATCTGCGCTGACGCGCGAGTATCACGCCCGGTGCCCGTTAATCCACTGACACTGCCGCCTTCCGACGTCGTCTGAGTATTGGAGGTCGGGTCATTCATTTTCTGGTCATTCCATTCGGCACCCAAGGTCAGTACCTGATTAACGCCCCAATCAAATGGCAGGTTAACCTCGGAGTGGGCCAAATAGTTGTCCAGCTTGATAGTGCTGAAATTACTATTTGAGAAGATACCTTCGGTACCGCCCGCCAGTCCCTCATTAATGCGCGAGTTGCGCGTCTCTTCATACCGAACATAGGAGGTGGTGCTGACGCCGTTATCCCAAAAACCACGGTGTGTCAGTGAGAAATTATTGCGGTACATCACGTTGGTTTCTGCACCATATAAACTGCGCACAATGGCATTGCTGTTGGTGTTTTGCGTATCACCCGCGTAAATATTCCCCTGGCGGCTATAACCTGCCTCAAATTCCAGGGATTGGCCTACTGCGAAATCCCAACGCAGTAACCCATTGATATCTTTATTGCGTACCCCTTCACGCCCCGCCGGTAATGTCCCTACCTGATTACCTGTTCGGGCCGACTCATGGCCGGAGTTGATATCCCAATCATCAGCATCAGTTTTATTGTATCCACCGTATAAACGGAAACTGAGGGTGTCACTTAATGGCCCCATCAGACTGAAGTCGGTACGGCGAGTGGCCCCTTCTTCACTGTGCTGCGGCAGGTTCATGTAAGCATTCCAGCTACCGTGCAGCTCTTTATCTGGCTGTTTGGTGATGATGTTTACCACCCCACCGGCAGCACCATTACCATAGCGAGCCGCCGCTGGGCCGCGTAACACTTCGATTTTTTCTACCATATTGGCGGGAACCCAGTTGGTGTCACCCCGGGTATCGCGCTCACCACGCCAACCATAACGCACCGCATTGCGGCTCGAAACCGGAATGCCGTCGATCATAATCAGTGTATTTTCTGGCCCCATGCCGCGAATATCAATCTGACGGTTATTCCCGCGCTGACCACTGGCAGAGTTACCGGAAAGGTTAACCCCCGGCATGGTACGGATAATTTCGGACAGATCATTCGCTGGAGGGCGTTTGCGGATATCTTCCGCGGTAATTGTTGAGGCCCCCAGAGCCTGACGAACTTGCTGTTGCGCCGTCACAACCAAGGTATCGCCAGTTGCCGCCTTGCCCTCTGCTTCTGAGGATGCTTGTTGCTGTACAGTTTGTGTTTTTTCTGTCGCGGCGGTATCAGACCCTGCCGGAGTGGTATCTTGTGTCTGCGCCCAAAGCGGAGTCGAAATACAGAGACCAATCAAGCTCGCCAAGGTCGTCAGAGAGCGCCGCTGCCATTTTACTTTCATTACACTTTCCCCGATGCAAAAGCCCACAGCAAATGTCAGTAGAGGAAAATCTCTACCAATCTATTAATGGGGCAACAAAAACGAACAAGATTGATAATTATTTTCATTATCAATTCATCTTGCTAATTGTTACATTTGCAATCAGAAAAAAGGTTTGTGTAAACAGCAAAGCTCTTTGTTAGAACGTCAATGTCAGTGGAGAGTTCGTCATGTCAGCGGTGAATAAAAATCTGCCTACCGGGAAAAGAAACCATTTGCGCAGTCACGATAAGGTACGCAATGCTTCTCCCTTCTCTAAACCCATTTACCGCGACCAAATTGTGCAGCAATCGAATCTGGTTGCCAGTGACTACCAGATGAGTGGCGCGAAATCCTTGTCGACTGACCCGGTGTTATTTGGTGATTTTCAGGTATTGCGCCTGAATCCACATCTTATTTTGCATACCGCCAATGTCACGAACCTCTACGATATTAAGACCCAGAATCAGCTCAATCCGGCGCTGAAGCTGGCGATTGTCGTCAGCGGCAGCGCGCATATCTCATTTGGTGGTCAGCAACTGCATTTGCAAGAAAAAGGCAATGCCTCTCTGGTGTCGCTGACTGAAAGTACCCTATTCACTCGCCACGGCAAAAATAATAGCCATGAACGCACCCTGACACTCACCTTTGACCGTGAATGGTTGTATGGCGATTTACTGCCGCAAGCCGGTTCGTGGGATACGCTGTACAACTTTACTCAGCAACATCTGGCGATTCATTTATGGCAGCCATCAATCCATACCCAAACCATTGCCCAAAAAATAGCAAGCGCTCCTCCTTTCTCAACCCCGCTCGAGCGGCTGCATTGCGAGACACAATGCATCGGCCTGATTATTGAAGCATTCAGCTCACTGGAACAGCAGGCCCAGCAACAGAATAAAATGTCACTACGCGGGTTAAATCGCATTCAGCAGGTACGTGATTGGCTGGAAAGTGGTGAGGCTGACCATCTATCTATGAGTGAACTGGCTCGCAGGGTCAATATGAGCCAAAGTACCTTGCAGCGGCGTTTTCGTGAAAGCTACAACATCACGGTATTTGAATATCTGCGCCATTGTCGTTTAAAACGCGCCATGCTGGCACTCCAGAAAGAAGGTATTAGTATTGACCAAGCCGCCACCATTGCGGGTTATACCAGCTCGGCTAATTTTGCGACGGCATTGCGCCGGACATTTAATCTCACCCCCAGCCAGATCCGTGAAGGTATCTATCCTTAATTAACAGCATCTTTAATTAACAACATACTTAAATTACAGTATCAATAGTATTTATTATTCATAAATAACAGCAGCCATTATATAAAATAGAATACGTTTACTGCCTTGATTTAAATTAACATTAGATATCGGCTACAAATAGTCAATCGCTTATATAACTAATGGATCATTTAAACACACAAGGAGTAAATATGAGCTCAAAAATAAAGTTACTAACCATGCTGCTCACATTATTATTTTTCAATACGGCTAATTCACGTGAAGCCCAACCTATATGGCAATCTAATAAAGAGAGTTGGTCAACTTATCAGTCTCGGCACTGTAAATGGGAACAGGGTGTTCCTTGTAGAAATGTCCCCAAGGATCAAGGAAAAACACCGCCAAAATCTGCTGAAGAGATAGCTCTTGAAGTCGGCACCGGCATATTGACGATGGGGCCAACCCCGCAACCTAGAGGGTTCAAAGTCGGGATCGGCGCCAAATCTGGTATCAGTGGCGCTAAACCGAGGGTGGCGGTATCAAAACCTTCGCCACGTGTAAGCTCAAGTTCTGAACGAGCACCACTGTTGCCACCAAACCCCAAACCTAAATCCAAAGTCTCGGGGCGGTTACAAAGGATAAATGGCAAAGTAGGTATTTTGTTAGGGGATAGTAATCCACCGACTTTGGGGGGTGAACCTAGTGCCAAAAGAGTCAAACTGGATCTATTGGATAACCATAGTTCTTCTTCTACAGAGGCATATGATGTTGAAGGAGATATCGCGATAGAAAAAAATAAAATCGACCGCATAAAAACCATAAAACAGGATGAAGTCGCCAGTATAAAAGAAGAAATTGAGAGTATATACAGCAAGCGAACATTAGATAACAGTGAGTTAGATATTGATGACGAGATTCAGCGCTATAACTCAACTTCGGCACATGAAAAAATAAATTTCAGAGAATATTTTGCGATCAGAAACTATCAGGAAGGAAGATTTGTCGAGATCAATAATGCCATGAGAAATGGGAGTGCCAATGATGATTTAGAAGTTGAGACCTCAGAATTCTATACAGCGCTAGATAACCATTCTGATATTAATATTTCACTCAGAGAGGACGGTCATATTATCTCGGAAGAAGAGAGCAGCATAGCCGAAGTATATCGAGGAGAAGTCAGAGAGCGTGCTGAATTTTTATCCGCAGTAGTACCAGAAGAAACCATTCAAATAGATTCTTTTTTCAGCACCACTGCCGATGAAGATCTCATCACGTCATTCAATAGTGACGATTTAGCCGATGGGCAGATCAATGTGAGATATACCATCAAATATTATATTGGCCGCACCAACAGTACTGATCTTGGTGAAATACTTGATGATGCCATAGACGAACGTATCTTTTTGCCTAAAAGCCGTTTCCTGGTGATTGATGTAGAGGAATCAGCAGAGGATTCAACCTTTGTGGTTAACATGCTGGCCCTTGCTGATGAACCTCCACCATCGTCACCATTCCAGCCCAACTAATAACGATACAAACTTCGCTACAGTATTACCGAAAGTAATCATATTCAGACTCAACCAGAGTGATTGGCATTAAAAATAACAGCATTTTAATACCAATGAATTACAGGCAGCTAAAATAAAAATCAATTTTGTATAAATAAGGATATTATATGAATAGATTTGTAATAGCATTTTTTTCTTTAACAATTTTAATTATTAATGACATTGATGCCAGGCCAATAGAACCTAAACGTAGAGTGGGGCAGGATTGGAAAGAGTTTCAACACCAACACTGTAAATGGCGGGTAGGCCATGAATGTAAAAAGGTGCCTGAGAATGAGGGAAAACTGCCGCCAAGGACCACTGAAGAAATTGCTCTTGAGGTCGGAACCGGTATATTAACGATGGGGCCAACCCCACAACCTAAAGGATTTAAAGTCGGGATTGGAGCAAGACCTGCTGTCAAACCCCAAATTGGCGCACCAAAACCTTCACTACGTTTCAGTGCCAGCTCAGAACGATCGCCGTTACTCCCTCCAAGCCCAAAACCTAAGCCGAAGGTTTCAGGTAGATTACAACGAGTGAATGGTAAAGTGGGTTATTTACTGGGGGATACTGATCCCCCGACATTAGACCAAGAACCCCAAGCAAAAAGAATTAAACTAGAGGACTTCAATACCGATAGGAGCTCAACAGAATCAGAATTAAACACTAGCACTGATATTAGGGTGATCAATAGAACTGAATCTATAAATAATAGCGATATTGAAGATGCAATAGATGAAATAAAAAACATATATGAAGATAAGTCATTTGAAAATAGTGAATTAGATATTAGAGAAGAGATAGAAAACTATAATTCTTCCTCTGCCTGTGAAAAAGTGAGTTTTAGAGAATACTATGCCCTTCGCAACTATAAAGAGAGTGGTTATTTAGAGATAAATAAAGCCCTACGTACCGGGGAAATCAGCAGTGATCTAAAAATAGAGATCGATGAAGTCTACAATGCCTTAAATAAAAACTCCGACATTAATATTGCTCTTAGAGAGAATGGCGAAATTATCGCTGAGGAAGAGAGTACCGTGAGTCAATTATACCGGGGAGAGGTTAGAAACCGGGATGAATTTTTTGCCCAGATAGTCGCTAATTCAGTAATTGAAATAGACTCTTTCTTTAGTACCACCTCCGACGAAGAGGTGATTGTCGAGTTCAATACTGACAGTCTGAGTGATGAGCAAATCAATGTGACATATACCATAAAATATCAGCATGGGCGGACTAACAGTACCGATATAACTAAAATACTGGGCGATTCTGAAAATGAGCGAGTTTTCTTACCCAAAAGTCGTTTCTTAATTGTGCGTGTGGAGAAATCTGCTGACGGCAAAAGTGTTGAAGTCAAAATGTTTGCTATCTCGCCAGAAAACACCTCGTCCGCATTGTATACACCAGCAGCGTCATAAATTAGTACCTATTCAGGCCACAAAAAAACGGCCCCTTTATCAGGAGCCGTTTCAGCAAACACATCAACGATAAGAAATTATTTCTTTTTCGCTTTTGGGTTTGGTAAGTCAGTGATGCTACCTTCATAAATCTCGGCAGCCAAACCAACAGATTCGTGCAGCGTTGGGTGAGCATGGATAGTCAATGCGATATCTTCAGCATCACAACCCATCTCGATTGCCAGACCGATTTCACCTAACAGTTCACCACCGTTAGTACCGACAATAGCGCCACCGATAATGCGGTGAGTCTCTTTGTCGAAAATCAGTTTAGTCATACCATCGGCACAATCAGAAGCGATAGCACGGCCTGATGCCGCCCACGGGAAGGTGGAGGTCTCGTAGCTGATGCCTTTTTCTTTTGCTTCTTTCTCGGTCAGACCTACCCATGCGACTTCTGGTTCAGTGTACGCAATGGATGGAATAACTTTCGGATCGAAGTAATGCTTCATGCCGGAGATAACTTCAGCGGCAACGTGGCCTTCGTGAACACCTTTGTGTGCCAGCATTGGCTGACCGACGATATCGCCGATGGCAAAGATGTGCGGCACATTGGTGCGCAGTTGTTTATCAACGTGGATAAAGCCACGTTCGTCAACTTCAACGCCAGCCTGACCTGCATCCAGCAATTTACCGTTAGGGACGCGGCCGATAGCAACCAATACTGCATCATAGCGCTGTGGCTCTGCCGGCGCTTTTTTGCCTTCCATCGTGACATAGATGCCGTCTTCTTTGGCTTCTACCGCGGTCACTTTAGTTTCCAGCATCAGGTTGAATTGCTTGCTAATGCGTTTGGTAAAGACTTTCACTACGTCTTTGTCAGCCGCCGGAATAACCTGGTCAGCCATTTCCACTACATCGATTTTTGAACCCAGGGCATGGTAAACCGTCCCCATTTCCAGACCGATGATACCGCCGCCCATCACCAACAGGCGTTCTGGGACAGTTTTCAGTGCCAGTGCGTCTGTTGAGTCCCAAACTCGTGGGTCTTCATGAGGAATGAATGGCAGTTGGATAGGGCGAGAACCGGCTGCGATAATCGCGTTATCGAAAGTGATGGTCGTTGGACCATTTTCACCTTCAACAACCAAGGTATTCGCGCCAGTAAATTTACCCAAACCGTTAACCACTTTGACTTTACGGCCTTTAGCCATACCTGCCAAACCACCGGTTAACTGATTGATAACTTTTTCTTTCCAGACACGTACTTTATCAATGTCAGTCTTAGGCTCGCCAAAAACGATACCGTGTTCAGCCAATGCTTTGGCTTCTTCGATAACTTTAGCGACGTGCAACAATGCCTTGGAAGGAATACAGCCCACATTCAGGCAAACACCACCCAGAGTGGCATAACGCTCAACCAGAATGGTTTCTAAACCTAAATCCGCGCAACGAAAAGCAGCAGAGTACCCTGCTGGGCCTGCCCCAAGTACCACGACCTGAGTTTTAATTTCAGTACTCATCATGACCTCTTAATTGTTTGTCCGGCAGGTCTGACATCATTTATACCCTCATCTTTCAAATTGCCGGTGTGTTGGCTGCATTTTGAAATCTATTGGGTATGTTAGGGTAGTTAGTTTTATAACGCCCTTCATCCACCGGGACGCTTGCATCGCGATGCAGTTTACATAATTGTTAACAAACTGAAAAGCTGCATCACGTGACGAGAGTCTCAACAACAACAAGGCCGGCACAAGGCCGGCCCTAATGATTACATTACCAGACGGCGAATATCGGCCATAATGGTCGCGATATAAGCTGCGAAACGAGCACCTGCTGCGCCATCGATCACACGGTGGTCGAAGGACAGAGACAGAGGCAGCATCAGACGCGGCGCAAACTCTTTACCATTCCAAACTGGCTTCATGGATGATTTTGACACACCCAAAATTGCCACTTCTGGCGCATTAACGATTGGCGTAAACGCCGTACCGCCGATACCGCCCAGGCTGGAGATAGTGAAACAGCCGCCTTGCATGTCAGATGCCGTCAGTTTGCCATCACGTGCTTTCTTGGAAATCACAGACAGCTCGCGAGACAACTCGACAATACCTTTTTTGTTCACGTCACGGAATACCGGAACAACCAGACCGTTAGGCGTATCAACCGCAACACCGATATTGATGTATTTCTTCAGGGTCAGTTTCTGACCATCTTCAGAAATCGAGCTGTTGAAGCGAGGGAATTCTTCCAACGCCTTCGCAGCTGCCTTCATCAAGAACACCAGCGGCGTGATTTTCAGATCTTGTTTTTTCTTCTCAGCTTCGATGTTTTGTTGCTTACGGAATGCTTCAACTTCAGTAATATCCGCTTCATCGAATTGAGTCACATGTGGGATCATGACCCAGTTACGGCTCAGGTTAGCACCAGAGATTTTCTGGATACGACCCAATTCCACTTCTTCGATTTCGCCGAACTTGCTGAAATCAACTTTCGGCCAAGGCAACATGCCTGGCAGACCACCGCCAGTAGCCGCAGCTGGTGCCGCTTCAGCGCGTTTGACCGCATCTTTCACGTAAGCCTGAACGTCTTCGCGCAGGATACGGCCCTTACGGCCAGTACCTTTCACTTTCGCCAGATTCACGCCGAATTCACGAGCCAGACGACGGATAACCGGCGTAGCATGCACGTAGGCATCATTCTCAGCAAATTCGCCTTTGCTTGCTGCTGGTGCTGCGGCCGCTTTGGCCGGTGCTGCAGCAGGAGCCGCTTGCTGGGCGGGTGCCGCGGTAGAGGTAGCAGCAGGAGCCGCGCCTTCTACTTCAAACACCATGATCAGAGAACCGGTTTTCACTTTATCGCCGGTGCTGATTTTGATCTCTTTCACTGTACCGGCGAACGGTGCTGGCACTTCCATTGATGCTTTATCGCCTTCAACGGTAATCAGTGATTGTTCAGCGGCAACTTTATCGCCCACTTTAACCATCACTTCGGTTACTTCAACTTCATCACCGCCGATATCTGGCACTTCAACGTTTTTAGCTGCAGAGGCCGCTGGCGCAGCCGGTGCTGCTGTTGGAGCAGGAGCGGCTGATGCTTCAGCCCCAGCAACTTCAAAGACCATGATCAAAGAACCGGTGCTCACTTTGTCGCCAGTACTGATTTTGATCTCTTTAACAGTACCGGCAAATGGTGCTGGCACTTCCATAGAAGCTTTGTCGCCCTCTACGGTGATCAGAGATTGTTCAGCGGCCACAGTGTCGCCCACTTTGACCAACACTTCAGTGACTTCAACTTCATCGCTGCCAATGTCTGGTACTTCAACATTTTTCACAGCAGATGCCGCAGGAGCCGAAGCTTGAGCAGGAGCCGCTGGTTTCTCTTCTGCTTGAGCCGGAGCCGCTTCGCTACCCGCAGCTTCGAAGATCATAATCAATTTGCCGGTCGCGACTTTATCGCCCACTGCAATTTTGATTTCTTTAACTACACCCGCCTGCGGTGAAGGGACTTCCATGGAAGCTTTATCACCTTCAACGGTGATCAGCGATTGTTCCGCTTCAACGGTATCGCCTACTTTCACCATAATTTCGGTGACTTCCACTTCATCTGCACCGATGTCTGGTACGTTAATTTCAATAGCCATTGTTCTTTACCTCTTATGCCAGACGCGGGTTAACTTTATCGGCGTCGATACCAAACTTAGTAATTGCTTCTGCAACTACGCTGGTGTCGATGTCACCGCGTTTAGCCAATTCACCCAAAGCTGCAACCACAACGTAAGAAGAATCAACTTCGAAGTGGTGACGCAGGTTCTCACGGCTGTCAGAGCGGCCGAAACCATCTGTACCCAGAACGCGGAACTCGCTGGCAGGAATAAAGTTACGAATCTGTTCAGCGAACAACTTCATGTAGTCAGTTGAAGCAACCGCTGGCGCGTCGTTCATCACCTGAGCCACATAAGGAACACGTGGCGTTTCTGTTGGGTGCAGCATGTTCCAACGTTCACAGTCTTGGCCATCACGGGCCAGTTCAGTGAATGAAGTTACGCTATACACATCAGAACCTACGCCGTAGTCGTTAGCCAGAATCTGAGCTGCTTCACGAACGTGGCGCAAGATTGCCCCTGAACTCATCAGCTGCACTTTGCCTTTGCTACCTGCAACAGTTTCCAGTTTGTAGATACCTTTACGGATACCTTCTTCTGCGCCCTGCGGCATTGCTGGCATGTGATAGTTTTCGTTCAGCGTGGTCAGGTAGTAATACACGTTTTCCTGCGCTTCGCCGTACATACGTTCCAGACCATCATGCATGATGACAGCAACTTCGTAAGCATAGGCTGGATCGTAAGAGATACAGTTCGGGATAGTCAGTGACTGAATGTGGCTGTGACCATCTTCATGTTGCAGACCTTCGCCATTCAGTGTTGTACGACCTGAAGTACCGCCAATCAGGAAGCCACGAGCCTGTTGGTCACCCGCAGCCCAGCACAGGTCACCGATACGCTGGAAACCGAACATAGAGTAGTAGATGTAGAACGGGATCATTGGCAGATCGTTGGTACTGTATGAAGTCGCAGCAGCCAGCCATGAAGAAGCTGCACCGAGTTCGTTGATCCCTTCTTGCAGGATCTGGCCTTTTTCGTCTTCTTTGTAGTATGCAACCTGCTCACGGTCTTGCGGGGTGTACTGCTGACCATTCGGGCTGTAAATACCAATCTGACGGAACAGACCTTCCATACCGAAAGTACGGGCTTCATCGGCGATGATTGGAACAATGCGATCTTTAATCGATTTGTTCTTCAGCATCACGTTCAGCACACGGACGAAAGCGATAGTGGTAGAAATTTCTTTATTCTGCTCTTCCAGCAATGAGCTGAAATCTGACAATGCTGGAATTTCCAGTTTCTCAGTAAACTTAGGCATACGAGTTGGCACATAGCCTTCCAGCGCCTGACGACGTTCATGCAGATATTTATACTCTTCGGAATCTTTCTCGAAGGTAATGTATGGCAGTTTTTCGATATCAGCATCAGCAACCGGCACATTGAAACGATCGCGGAAGTGGTGAACCCCTTCCATGTTCATTTTCTTCACCTGGTGGGCGATGTTTTTACCTTCAGCTGTTTCGCCCATGCCGTAACCTTTAATGGTATGGGCCAGGATAACAGTTGGTTTGCCAGTGGTTTCTTGCGCTTTTTTCAGTGCAGCAAAGACTTTCTTCGGATCATGACCACCGCGGTTCAGAGACCAAATCTCGTCGTCGCTCATGTCTTTCACTAATGCAGCAGTTTCTGGGAAACGGCCGAAGAAGTGTTCGCGCACATAAGCGCCATCTTTGGATTTGAAGGTCTGGTAGTCACCGTCCAGAGTTTCGTTCATCAATTGGATCAGTTTACCGCTGGTATCTTTACGCAGCAGCTCATCCCAACGACTACCCCAGATGACTTTCAGAACCTGCCAGCCAGCACCACTGAAGATACCTTCCAGCTCATTAATGATTTTGCCGTTACCTGTAACCGGGCCATCAAGGCGCTGCAAGTTACAGTTGATAACGAAGACCAAGTTATCCAGTTTTTCACGGGTTGCGATGGTGATCGCACCTTTAGATTCTGGCTCGTCCATCTCGCCGTCGCCCAAGAAGGCGTACACGGTCTGTGCTGAAGTGTCTTTCAGACCACGGTGAGAGAGGTATTTCAGGAACTTGGCCTGATAGATTGCACTGATTGGGCCCAGGCCCATAGAGACTGTCGGGAACTGCCAGAACTCAGGCATCAGTTTTGGATGTGGGTAAGAAGACAGACCCTTACCGTGAACTTCCTGACGGAAGTTATCCATTTGCTCTTGAGTCAGGCGGCCTTCAAGGAAGGCACGTGCGTAAACACCTGGAGAGATGTGGCCCTGGAAGTAAACCAGATCGCCGCCGTCTTTTTGGTTACGAGCACGGAAGAAGTGGTTGAAGCAGACCTCGTAGAAGGTAGCGGAAGACTGGAAGGATGCCATGTGGCCGCCCAAATCCAGATCTTTCTTCGATGCACGCAACACGGTCATCACAGCATTCCAACGGATGGCAGAACGAATGCGACGTTCCAGATCCAGGTTGCCAGGGTATCCGGGTTCGTCTTCTACTGCGATAGTGTTGATGTAATCACGGCTGGCTGAACCAGCTGCAACACTCACACCACCTTTACGGGCTTCGCCCAAAACCTGATCAATCAGATACTGAGCACGCTCAACACCCTCTTCACGGATGACCGATTCGATCGCCTGTAGCCAGTCGCGGGTTTCGATCGGATCCACGTCATTATTTAAACGTTCTGACATGGTGGTATTCCTTATCTGTTTCTAATGGTTTATTTGGAGCCTATCTTCCTGTGCTTTAACCCGGGGCTAAAGCACGTGCCCTGGTGAAAACACCGGAAGATAGGCCCATCAGTTTAGTTGCCGCTAATGATTCTCAAATGAGAACCTATACCCACAGGAATTGGAGTTGCAGATAGACAGCAAGAGAACGAATCCCGATAAGCTTACTCAAGCAAGTCATTCGGGGGGTTCACGCAGCTAACAACCCTGCAGCTTCAAGTACAAAGGGTACAAAACGAGTTATTGAGGTCTTGCAGAGGCGCAACCTGAATGATTCGTTTCTAGTCCTTGCGCTGTTGGAGCCGACGCAAAGATCGCTCACGGCGACTGTGCTCCCGACTGAGGTCCAACAGGATCTCCTCAATAAACGCCAAGTGACGGTGTGAAGCTTCGCGGGCTTTTTCTGGCTCGCGTGCCACAATCGCCTCAAAAATCCCGGCGCGGTGACTGCTCACCGTTGCCAGCATTTCGCGGCGCGAGTAAAGCAATTCAAAGTTTTGTTTAACGTTTTGCTCCAGCATCGGCCCCATGCAGCGCAGTAAATGCAGTAAAACCACATTATGCGCAGCCTCTGTGACAGCAACTTGATACTGCATGACAGCATCAGCCTCGGCATCCAAATCGCCGCTGTCTTGTGCTTGCTGAATAACAGTATGGCATTCACGAATGCGCTGTAGATCTTCATCAGTACCACGCAGGGCTGCATAATAAGCAGCAACACCTTCGAGGGCATGACGAGTTTCTAACAGGTCGAATTGTGATTCTGGGTGGTCGGCCAGCAGTTCAGCCAGCGGATCGCTAAAGCTTTGCCACAGATTGGTTTGCACGAAAGTGCCACCACCCTGACGGCGCAGCAGCAACCCTTTAGCTTCTAAACGCTGGATTGCTTCTCGCAGAGAAGGTCGGGAAACATCAAATTGTTTCGCCAACTCGCGCTCAGGCAATAATTTCTCACCTGGGCGTAGCGTCCCTTCCAAGATCAGGTATTCGAGCTGCTGCTCAATAACATCTGATAATTTGGGTTGGCGGATTTTGTTGTAGGCCATAATTTATTGTCAGTCGCGCTGTATGCCGTATTGAGTGAATCGTCTCTGCGAGAGGCGCGGAGTCAATTGGTAATACCAATTTCAAAAACGTGACGATAAAGTAACAAAGTATTCACTACCTGTCCATACGGACCTTGACCGAAATCATGAAACCCAGCACATTTTAACAACTTTACTAAAAAAGCAGTGCAAAGTGATAACGTAGCGATGGTAATACCATTACCTGACATAAGTGAGTTTTAACTTTTGTGAAACGGATAATTAGGCAAGCTGAAGCGTTATAGTCATTTTATTTGTGAATTTAAAGTCAATTTATATGAATTTAAATTCATTAAAAAACAAGAAAATTCCGCATTTCCCTCTACTCCTCGCGAAGCACTGGTATGACCATTATGAAAATGGCTAACTGGCGACTTTTTGTGCAGAAAAGGTTCATTAATCCTTTTCTGGAAAATAACGGCTTGATCACGCATCAACATTTTTCTTCGCACTTTGACTAAAAATTAGCCAGTTAAAATAAAAACCAGATGCAATAATTCTCGCCTACCACTATTCTCTTTTAAACGGTAGCCAAGGTGTTAAATTCCATATAAAGCAACCGTAAACAAAACAATACAAATAATGTAATCAAAACCTTACGCATAGCAAAAGGCATCATTTTAGCCAGCTAAAAGTGACAACGACAGAGGATGCAACGATGAGTGTTCAACAGGAAGGCACGGAGCTAAAGCGGGGGCTTAAAAACCGCCACATTCAGCTTATTGCCTTAGGTGGTGCTATTGGTACCGGACTATTTCTTGGTATCGCACAAACCATCAAAATGGCGGGCCCTTCAGTCTTACTGGGGTATGCAATTGGTGGTTTTATCGCGTTTCTGATCATGCGCCAGTTGGGAGAAATGGTGGTCGAGGAGCCTGTAGCGGGTTCTTTCAGCCACTTTGCTTATAAATACTGGGGTAACTTTGCCGGTTTCGCTTCCGGCTGGAATTACTGGGTACTCTACGTGTTGGTTGCCATGGCTGAACTGACGGCAGTCGGTATCTATGTGCAATATTGGTGGCCTGAGATCCCAACATGGGTATCTGCTGCGGTCTTCTTCCTTGCCATCAATGCCATCAATCTGGCAAACGTAAAAGTCTATGGTGAGATGGAATTCTGGTTTGCCATCATCAAAGTGGTCGCCATCATTGCGATGATCCTGTTCGGCGGTTACCTGCTTCTGAGTGGGCAAGGTGGCCCAGAAGCGACGGTGACCAACTTATGGGCGCAGGGCGGATTTTTCCCGAATGGTATTATGGGTCTGGTCATGGCCATGGCCGTCATTATGTTCTCCTTCGGTGGGCTTGAATTAGTCGGTATCACTGCAGCAGAAGCAGAAAATCCAGCCAAAAGTATCCCGAAAGCCACCAATCAGGTTATCTACCGTATCCTGCTGTTCTATATCGGTTCTCTGGCTATCTTGTTGTCACTCTACCCATGGGGAAAGGTAGTTGAAGGCGGCAGCCCGTTTGTCCTGATCTTCCACGCACTGAACAGTAACGTGGTCGCAACGGTATTGAACGTCGTGGTATTGACGGCAGCATTGTCGGTTTACAACAGCTGTGTTTACTGTAACAGCCGCATGTTATTCGGTTTAGCCAAGCAAGGTAACGGCCCGAAAATACTGCTGAAAGTTGATGGTCGCGGTGTGCCAGTGATTGCTATCGCTGTCTCTGCATTCGCAACGGCTTTCTGTGTCCTGATTAACTACCTGTTACCGGGCCGCGCTTTTGAATTATTGATGGCATTAGTGGTTTCAGCGCTAGTGATAAACTGGGCGATGATTAGTCTGGCGCACCTTAAATTCCGTGCAGCTAAAAACCGTCAGGGCGTGATCCCGCAATTCAAAGCATTCTGGTATCCGTTCAGTAACTATTTATGCTTACTGTTCCTGACCGGTATTTTGGTCATCATGTACCTGACCCCGGGCATCCAGATTTCAGTCTTATTGATCCCGGCTTGGGTATTGCTTCTGGCTATTGGTTATATCCTGAAAAATCGCCAGCAACGGGCAAAATCTTAGTAGCAGAAATTCGCCTGTTATCCATGGATAATCTGGTGATGTCGTCACCAATAGGCCAGCCTTCAGTGCTGGCCTATTTATTTTATTGTTTAGCAAAAATAAACCTATTTATCTGCGACTGACATTATCCCCTTATAACTTACTGATCCTTCAGCATCACAAACGCCAATTGCCGTCTTCAAGCAGATGCCAGTTCGATATCACTTATCTGTTCAATTTACTGCACCTGTTTTTTGCAATCTGGCTCACACTTCAATGGCGATGACACATTTGTCCATCTCTATAACCATTAACTTCTGATGCTTCAGCCAATTGTGCAGCAATAATCCATTCCCAATAACTGTTTCGGATCCATTACGGAGAGAATATCCATGAACACCGCACTCACAGTGAAGGAAAAAATCGGGTATGGGATGGGGGATGCTGGCTGCAATATGATTGGCGGCGCAATCATGCTTTTCCTGAACTATTTCTATACCGATATTTTCGGTCTTGCACCTGCATTAGTGGGTGTTCTGCTGCTTTCAGTCCGGGTTCTGGATGCCGTGACTGATCCCATTATGGGCGCTATCGCCGACCGCACACAAAGCCGCTATGGGCGCTTTCGTCCCTATTTACTTTGGATGTCCCTTCCATATGTCCTATTCAGCGTCCTAATGTTTACCACGCCTGAATGGACCTATAACAGCAAGGTTATCTATGCTTTCGCCACTTACTTCTTGATGTCACTCGCGTATACCGCGATTAATATTCCTTACTGTTCATTAGGCGGCGTGATTACATCAGATCCTAAAGAGCGCGTATCTTGCCAGTCATATCGCTTTATTATGGTTGGGATCGCTACCTTGATATTATCAATGACACTATTGCCGATGGCTGAATGGTTTGGTGGGGCAAATAAAGCACGCGGATATCAAATGGCAATGGCTGTATTGGCGACAGTGGCCTTTTTCATGTTCCTGTTCTGCTTTGCCACTGTGAAAGAGCGAATTAAACCCGCAATCCCAACCAATGATGCGCTAAAAGCTGACCTGCGCGATGTGTGGAAAAATGACCAATGGGTTCGTATCTTATTGCTGACATTCTGCAACGTATGCCCCGGTTTTATCCGCATGGCAGCCACGATGTATTACGTCACCTATGTCATGCAACAATCATTTTCCTTTGCCAGTTTGTTTATCAGCCTTGGCGTTATTGGCATGATGATTGGCAGCGCACTGGCAAAACCTCTGACAGATAAGTTCTGTAAATTAAAAGTCTTTTTCTGGACCAATATCATACTGGCCATTTTCTCATGCAGTTTCTATTTCCTGAACCCGCACCTGACCTCACTGATTGTGGTGGCCTACTTCCTGCTGAATATACTGCATCAAATCCCTTCCCCATTGCACTGGTCACTCATGGCTGATGTTGATGACTACGGTGAATGGAAAACTGGTAAGCGCATCACCGGTATCAGTTTCTCCGGTAATTTATTCTTCCTAAAAGTAGGGTTGGCAGTCGCGGGAGCTATGGTCGGTTTTCTGTTATCAGCAACGGGTTATCAAGCGGATGCTATTAACCAAGCACCAAGCGCATTAAACAGCATTGTATTGCTGTTCACCGTGATCCCTGGGATTGGCTATTTGATTACCGCAGGTGTGGTTCGGTTATTGAAAGTTGACCGCAATTTGATGAAACAAATTCAAATCGATCTGGAAAAACGCCGCCATAACTATCAAGAACTCAGTGACTATCGCACTGGTAAGCAACTGGAAGCTAAGGAGTCAGTATGACCGAGCATAACTACCCTAACCCATTGATTGAGCAGCGGGCAGATCCATTTATCTATCGGCACACTGATGGCTATTATTATTTCACCGCTTCTGTACCTGAATATGACCGCCTGGAATTACGCCGTGCAGAATCACTAACAGGGCTTGCTCAGGCTGAAGCGATAACCGTCTGGCGCAAGCCACAGCAAGGCCCAATGAGTGCATTAATCTGGGCACCTGAACTGCATTTTATTGAGGGCAAATGGTATCTCTATTTTGCCGCAGCACATTCAGCGGAAATCGCCGGGGGGTTATTCCAGCATCGAATGTTTGTACTAGAGTGTGATGCCGCCAATCCGCTCACGGGTAAGTGGGTTGAAAAAGGGCGTGTCGCGACGCCATTGGACAGTTTTTCGCTGGATGCAACACACTTTGAGCATAACGGAAAACACTACTATTTATGGGCTCAAAAAGATCCGGAGATTCGAGGAAATTCAAACTTGTATCTGGCCGAAATGGAGAACCCATGGACACTAAAAGGCGAGCCAGTCATGCTGAGTAAACCTGAATTACCTTGGGAAACTATCGGTTTTTGGGTCAATGAAGGCCCGGCGGTTATTAAACACGGAAAACGTATTTTTATCAGTTATTCAGCCAGTGCTACCGATGAAAATTACTGTATTGGGCTGCTCTGGGCTGATATCAACAGTGATATTTTGGATGCGGCACAATGGCATAAATCACCAGAGCCTGTATTTCGGACTCAATACCAGAATCGCCAATTTGGCCCTGGCCACAATAGCTTTACCCGCAATGAGCACGGTGAAGATGTGTTGGTCTATCACGCCCGCAACTACACTGAAATCGAGGGCGACCCGCTTTATGACCCTAATCGTCATACCCGAATCAAGAGTATAAGTTGGGATGAACAAGGTATGCCGATATTCGGTGAGCCACCAGCAGATACAACTGCCATATTTTAAGATGTAGAGTTGCTGGCTGTCATCACTTGACCGCGTGATTGATAGAGCACTGGCCGGAAGCAAACACTCCGGCCAGTACAGTGAGTCAACCGGCTATACCAAGGCACCATAAATTGTCAGTAACGCGACAACGACAATCACCGTCAACGTGACTTTTCGCGCCAGAGAAACCGCCGCTCTAGGTGTTTGCACGGGATCTAAATGAGGTTCTCGCGCTAACGAATACTGGGCGAGGCGCGTCAGTACTTGATACTGCTGAGAGCGGAAATCCCCCAATGAAGCAAACCAGGCAGGTAGCGCTCTTTCACCGTGCCCCAATAGTGCATAGGCGACGCCCACTAACCGCACTGGGATCCAGTCCAGACAATGCAAGATGCTATCAATACCAGATTGAGAACGCTGTAAAGGTGTGTGATGGCGTGCCAGCCAAGTTTGGTATCCACGTAACATTGCGTAGCCCGCTAAAGCCACCGGGCCGTAATTAGCACAGACAACAAACCAGAAAATAGGCGCTAAGTAATAGCGGAAGTTTATCCATAGCAAGGCATTTTGTAGAGACTGTAATCTGACTTTCTCGCCACTATCCACCGGCAAGCCGTGGATCAGCGCAAGCTCCTCTGCCATTTTGTCAGTGGCATGAGCATCACCCTGACGAGCTGCTTTCAAATAAGCACGATAATGTTTACGAATTCCACCGGCCCCAATGCACAGCAGGCAAATTAGGATCCAAAGCAGCAGCAGAGGGAAACCAAACAAGATGTTTTGCACTAACCGTAAAATTAGCCATACCAACGCCATCCACACCGCAGTCAGTAAAATTGTTTGTACCAACGAAAAGTGACGTAAACGCGTAAATACGACTTCAAGGCGATGATCTAGCTGCCAATGTTCGCCCAGTTTAAATAAGCGCTCCCATGCAAGCACCAGCAACAGCGTAAACAGTGTCATTAGCTCTTATTCTCCCTTTCTTAACCAACCCTAAAACAGGGCGTATGCCTCCCGGCATGCATAAACGACAATATCAGTCGAGGCTAAATGCGAATAAGCACTCGACAATAAACCTCTGGTTAATACTGGACTACCTAGGCATTACGATGGCTGAGATAACGCCGCCAAACGCTGTTGATACAATACCCAGTCAAAAGCTGGACCGGGATCAGTTTTACGACCTGGTGCAATATCACTGTGACCCGTCACCCGCTCTGCGGTTATTGGATAGTGGGCAAAAAGTAGCGCACTTATCTCGGTTAGGCTGCGATATTGTGCGGGCGTAAACGGTAACACATCTGTTCCTTCCAACTCGACTCCAATGGAGAAATCGTTACACCGCTCACGCCCGGCAAAAGTTGATACTCCAGCATGCCAGGCACGCTTATCAAAAGGAACATATTGAATAATTTCACCGTCTCGGCGAATGAGGCAATGAGCCGAAACACGTAAGTGAACAATATCGGCAAAATAAGGGTGTTCATTAGCATCGAGTGTACCGGTAAATAGTTGGTCGATATACGGGCCACCGAACTCGCCCGGAGGCAAACTGATATTATGAATCACCAACAGAGAAGGGTCTTCACCTTCGGGCCGCTGATCGAAATGGGGAGAAACCACCCGTTTAACCCCTGAAATCCAGCCATTATCTAACTGCATTGTTTATCTAAGCCCTCTAATAATAGACTTCAACCGGCTCTTTTAACCCCAAAGGACTTGGTTTTGCAGATAAGTCGCTAACTCGCTCATCTCGATAAATTTACCCAGCTAAGTAAACGCCAGCGACGGCAAGTACAAAGGGTATATGGCACTTCTGTCTGCAACAGAGTAGCATGTTTGGATAACTATCCATCCGCCATTTCGGAGTTTTCTATGCCGACCCGCAGCTATAATGCCGACAGCCGCCGCGCCGAGCTATTGGAACGAATTCAATATGATATCCCTTCTACTGTAGCTCAAGCTTTGAGTGAAGATCTTGGTGGTGAGGTCAATCCAGACCGTGATCTCACCGCACAATTACTCCCAGCAGATAAACAAGCCAAAGCCACTATTATTACCCGCGAAGATGGTGTTTTTTGCGGCCAACGCTGGTTGAATGAAGTGTTCATCCAACTTGGCGCTCAGGTATCAGTTGAGTGGCTCGTTGACGATGGCGACAAATTGACAGCAAATCAGGTGCTTTGTCATCTGACGGGCCCAGCCCGTATCCTGCTAACCGGTGAGCGCACTGCTCTTAACTTCCTGCAAACGCTATCAGGTGTTGCCACCGAAGTAAGCCGCTATGTAGCAGTGCTCTCCGGGTTAAATACGCAATTACTCGATACTCGAAAAACACTCCCTGGGCTGCGCACCGCGCTGAAATATGCCGTCCTTTGTGGTGGTGGCAGCAATCATCGGCTCGGTTTATCCGACGCTTTTCTTATCAAAGAAAATCATATTATTGCTGCCGGGTCTATCAAAGAAGCGGTTGCCAAAGCATTTTGGATACATGCCGATGTCCCTGTCGAAGTTGAAGTTGAATCCCTTGATGAACTACAGCAAGCCCTGGAGGCAGGTGCTGATATCATCATGTTGGATAACTTCACCATTCCTATGATGCGTGATGCGGTAAAAATGCGTGATGAAGTTGCCAAGACTCAGAGCAGCGCACAACTGGAAGTTTCAGGTAATGTCACCCTAGAAACGCTGCGAAGCTATGCTGAAACCGGTATTGACTTCATTTCAGTCGGCGCACTCACCAAACATATTACTGCCTTAGACCTTTCCATGCGTTTCCAATAATCCTAGCAAAATATCTTCGGCGGAATACAACCATTAACAGACTCTGATTCTGTTTTGCGAACCCCGCCGAAGTTATCTGTCCCGCTATTGCAACGACCTAAATATTCGACAGTACGCTTCGCAAATCAATGTAATGCCCCTATTGCCATAAATTAAAAAGCGGCACTCTTACCTCGTTTTCTCACACACAAGGAAAGTGCTATATGGCTAATCAACAAGGTTTTACATTAATTGAATTGATGGTCGCGATTGCCATCATTGCTGTTCTCAGCGGCATTGGCATCCCGTCCTATCAGCGTTATATCCAGAAAGCAGCACTCACCGATATGTTACAAACCATCGTTCCCTACAAAATGGCGGTAGAGCTTTGCGCTATGGAACATGCCAGCCTTGATAGCTGTAATGCAGGCAAGCATGGGATTCCAGCAGGGGAAAAGTCACGTTACGTTAGCACCACAGCTATTAATAAGGGGGTGATTACATTGACGGGCCTGCACACTCTTACCGATTTGACGTTGGCGATGTCGCCGACATTCAATCAGAGTGGGAATGTCACCTGGACAAGAACATGTACAGCTAAAGATAGCAGCCTTACTGATAGCTGTAACAGCGTGTTCCGTTTCAATGATAAGGCCTCAATAGAATGAGTGAATTTATGGCATCCTCACCCCAAATAATTAGTGATGAATTACACACACTTTGTCGCCGTCATCGAACAATAGCTCTAACTCTTGATGGTCAGAATTTGTCTATCGCCTCATCAAGCCCCGTCGATGATGAACTATTAACGGCACTGCGCTTTACTTGTGGCCGCAAGATAAGAGTGGAATATTGGCCAGAAGCCAAAATTGAACAATCATTAAATCTGGAGTTATTCGAAGACACTAAATCCAAAGAATCCCATCAGGAAAGCGCAGTAAAAGGCAGGGAACCGCTTGGGGCTACATCATCAAACCTGTCACTACAAAATTCCGATGAAATGCAGTTGGATAACGAAAGTGATATTCCTGTTATCCAATTTATAACCCAAACACTGAGGCTAGCCATTGCAAAGCGGGCATCAGATATCCATTTTGAACCTTATCAGCATCACTATCGCATCCGATTAAGAATTGACGGTGTACTGCATGAGGCTCCACCGCCCATAGCCGAATTAGCCAGTCGAATCAGTAGCTGCCTGAAGGTCATGGCTAAACTGAATATTGCTGAAAAGCGGTTATCACAGGATGGTCAACTCGCTCTGTTGTTAGACGGCGTCCGCTATTCCATGAGAATAGCGACTCTTCCGGTGCAGTATGGCGAGAAAGTCGTACTGAGAATTCTGAACACCCAGCAGAAACCTACGCTCGAAAAACTGGGGTTAACTACAATCGCCCATCAACAGTTATCACGAGCATTATCCGCACCACAGGGTTTAGTTCTGGTCACCGGGCCGACCGGTAGTGGCAAGACAGTGACTCTGTATTGCAGTTTGGACCAACTTAACCAACCACAAATCAATATCTGTAGTGCTGAAGATCCTATCGAAATCCAAGTTGATGGTATCAATCAGACTCAGACCAACAATAAGATTGGGCTCGATTTCTCGAGTGTATTACGTGCAATGCTGCGACAGGATCCAGATGTCATTATGCTCGGTGAAATTCGGGATAATGAAACAGCTGAAATAGCTGTTAAGGCGGCACTTACCGGGCATTTGGTTCTTTCTACATTACATACCAACTCAACTGCCGAGACGCTAATACGTCTGACACAAATGGGAATAGAGCGCCACTTAATTGCGTCCAGCTTGATATTAGTTATCGCCCAACGTTTGGTGCGCAAATTGTGCCTACACTGCCGACAGGTATCACCCACACTTTTTCAGGCCCCTTCTGGTGTGCGAACAACGCCATTGCAGCATTATCTTGCTGTCGGCTGCGAACATTGTTGTGCTGGCTATTATGGCCGAACAGGAATTTACGAAATGTTAAATATAACCCCGTCAATTCAACAAGCTCTACTCAATAATGTCAGCCCGTCAGAGCTCACGCGAATGGCGCAAGATCAAGAACAAATAACATTACTCTGCGCAGGCTTAGCATTGGTCGAAAGCGGCATGACGAGTCTCGCTGAAATTAATCGTGTAGTAGGGTTGTTAGCAGAACACGAGGTAGTGCATTGAGTTATCAGCGATTATTTTACTGGAGGGCCATTAACACTGAAGGCCAGCTACAAACAGGTGCGCTATTGGCAACAGAGAGAAATATTGTCTATGAACATATGCTTCGTCATGGATTGCAACCCTTAGGCGTTAAGGGTGGCAAACGGTTATCAATTGGCTACTGGCGAGGAGATCGGCTAGTCGCGGTTACTCGTCAATTAGCCACTTTGCTGCAAGCTGGGCTGCCTTTGGTCAATAGTTTGCAACTATTAGCCAAAGAAATGGATGCCCTCCCTTGGCAATGCTTATTGCAGGAGATAAGCCAGCGGGTGTCACAGGGGCAATCATTATCAGAAGTGATAGCTCGCTACCCTAATACGTTCCCTCAATTATATCCCCCAGTCATTGCCATGGGGGAACTCACTGGGAATCTTGAACAATGCTGTATTCAGTTAGTACATCATCAGGAGCGCCAGCAAAAACTGCAAAAGAAAGTGGTTAAGGCACTCAAGTATCCGGTATTTGTCTGTGTTATTGCACTGGCTGTTAGCATCCTCATGCTGGTCTTGGTGCTACCTGAGTTTGCACAAATATATCAATCATTCGATACGCCATTACCGGCACTGACCGCCGCACTGCTATTGATGTCGGCATTCATTACTGCTTATGGGCCATTTATAGCATTGTTAATGGTGTTACTTTGTATTGGATATCTGTATATACGAAAACATCAAACTCGCTGGCGACAAGCGGAACAAAGGCTTTTATTGCGTCTTCCTGTTGTTTCAGCACTCATTCGCGGTAGCTGCCTTAGCCAAGTGTTCCAAACACTGGCGATGACCCAACATGCGGGATTACCACTGACGGCGGGATTGGATGCGGCACTCGTATCCATCAATAACAGCAGCTATCAGCAAGCACTGAGGCATATTCAAACACAAATTAACCAAGGCGTTCCTCTGCATATAGCCCTTGCCCAACAACAACTATTTCCTCCCTTATGCCAACAAATGGTTCGTGTCGGTGAGGAATCTGGTGCACTGGATGTGCTACTAGAAAAACTGGCAAATTGGCATCAGCAGCAAACCCAAGATTTGGCTGATAATCTGACTCAAATGTTGGAGCCACTTTTAATGCTAATTATTGGCGGCATTGCTGGGATTTTAGTGATTGCGATGTATTTACCCATATTCCAATTAGGAGATGTTATCGGGTAAGGTCAATAAAGGTATCAAAATAAGGGAGCTTGCGGCTAAGACTGCGTAAGGAGAGCCATAGAAAAAGGGCGTTGAGTGAATACGCCCTTTTCATATCAATGCTTAAACGTCATCTGAAATCAGATATTAATTACTGCCAAACACTCGGTTTTCTTGCTCTGCAACACGGATAAATGTTGTGCGTTTAGTCAGCTCTTTTAAATGCGAAGCCCCTACATAGGTACAAGCTGAACGCAAGCCGCCCATAATGTCGCGAACAGTGTTATCAACGGGACCACGTAATGGCAATTTAACCGTTTTACCTTCTGCGGCGCGGTATTCAGCAACACCACCCACATGACGTTTCATCGCAGACTCAGAGCTCATACCGTAGAACAGCATAAACTTCTCGCCATTCTCTTCAACCACACGCCCTTCGCACTCGTCGTGCCCAGCTAGCATACCGCCCAGCATGACAAAGTCAGCACCGCCACCAAAAGCTTTTGCCACATCACCCGGCACTGAACAGCCGCCATCACTGACAATCTGACCACCCAAGCCATGAGCGGCATCAGCACATTCGATTACTGCTGATAATTGTGGATAACCAACACCGGTTTTAACACGAGTGGTACAGACCGAACCCGGGCCAATACCCACTTTAACAATGTCAGCGCCCGAAAGAATAAGTTCTTCTACCATCTCGCCAGTCACCACATTACCGGCACAAATGACTTTATCTGGGCAAGCTTCGCGTGCTTTTTGCAGGAAGGAGACAAAATGCTCAGAGTAGCCATTAGCGACATCGATGCAGATAAATTTTAATGCCGGCGATAATGCCAAAATTTGCTTCATTTTGTCGAAATCGGCAGAGGAAGTCCCGGTTGAGACCATGACATGGCGCAATACAGATTCAGGAACTCGTTTAACAAACTCGCCCCATTGCTCAACACTGTAGTGTTTGTGAACTGCGGTAAGAACATCAAATGATGCCAGGACTTCTGCCATGCGGAAGGTGCCAACAGTATCCATATTAGCGGCGATGATAGGTACACCAGACCAATTCCAACCTGAATGTTTGAAGGTAAACTGGCGTTCCAGTTCCACTTCAGAGCGACTTTTCAGCGTTGAACGCTTTGGACGGATTAACACATCTTTAAAGCCTAATTTCAAACCTTCTTCAATACGCATGGCTGATTATTTCCTGGTTAGTGGCGATAGATCGCAAAATGTGATCCGGCGTAAATCACGCCATCCCAGTGAAGCTATCATACGCATGAATAATTCTACGGCAAGACTGCGAATGCACCTTTATTTACGCTACAATCCCACAAATTACCTGAAGAGTGCCGACAGCTCATTTATCACCGTGTTCACTTCATATATTTTTCCACGTAGTTCAAACAGAATGCATACCTTGCTATGCCTTCGCACCTGCTTTCAGATACAATTCGGCCACTCATTAACAGTATGCAAGGCTAGGCAATGACCTATATTGTGGCCCTCACCGGTGGCATTGGCAGCGGTAAAAGTACAGTAGCGGATGCATTCGCCAACCTCGGAGTGCCCCTTGTTGATGCTGATATTATTGCTCGTCAGGTTGTTGAACCGGGGATGCCAGCACTAGCGGCTATCGCTTCCCACTATGGTGAAACTATCTTGCAGGCCGATGGCACATTGAACCGGGCAGCATTGCGCGAAAAAATTTTCAGTGAGCCACAGGAAAAAGCATGGTTAAATTCATTGTTGCATCCATTGATTCAGCAGGAAACTCAGCGCCAACTCGTGGCTATTGATAAACCATACGTACTTTGGGTTGTTCCTCTGCTGGTTGAAAATGGTTTACACCACCGTGCTAATCGTGTGTTAGTGGTAGATGTTGCACCTGATATACAACTCGCTCGTACCATAGCGAGAGATGGCATTACCCGCCAACAGGCAGAACATATTTTAGCCTCACAGGTTTCGCGGCAGCAGCGGCTGGCCTGTGCTGATGACATTATTGACAATAGCGGCGATCCCTTAGTTATCGCCCCGCAAGTTGCTGCATTACACCAACAGTATTTAAAATTGGCAGCTGCGGCCCAACAGGATCTATATCGATGAGTGACCTCACCTCAACAATACTTTTTGAACATCCGCTTAATGAAAAAATGCGTACCTGGCTGAGAATGGAGTTTTTACTACAACAATTAGAAAGCCAACGTTCGTTAGATAATATTGCTAGTGCATTGACGTTTTTCCGAACTGCATCTGATTTAATCGATGTTCTTGAGCGCGGTGAAGTTCGGACTGATTTGCTTAAGGAGCTTGAACGCCAGCAGCAAAAGTTGCAGCAGTGGGCTGATATGCCCGGTGTCGATATTTCACGGGTGGATTCACTGCGCAGTCAGCTAAAAAACCGAGCCTCAGTATTAATGTCTGCGCCGCGTATCGGCCAGTCATTAAAAGAAGACCGTTTAATCAGTGTTGTTCGTCAGCGTCTAAGTATCCCCGGTGGCTGCTGTAGTTTTGATTTGCCCACTTTGCATACCTGGTTGCACCAACCGCAAGATCAGCGCAATCAGCATATTGTTAAATTACTGGCAAGCCTGACGCCACTCAATCAATCACTGACCATCATTTTAGATTTAATTCGCCAATCAGGTCCGTTACGAGCACAAATCAGCTTAAATGGCTTCTTCCAAGACAATGCGGAAGGGGCCGATTTGCTCAGATTGCGTCTACCGCTAGAGCCGCAACTGTATCCGCAGATTTCTGGTCATAAAACACGATATGCCATTCGCTTCTTACCACTTGATAGTGAAAATGGCACCGTGCCAGCTCGTTTATCGTTTGAATTGGCCTGCTGCTAAGTTGATAGATTTTAGGAGAAAAAACATGGAAACCGAAGAAATAGAGGTTAATTGCCCAACATGTGGAAAAGTAGTGATCTGGGGTGAACAAAGCCCTTATCGCCCTTTCTGTTGCAAGCGTTGCCAGCTTATTGACTTAGGTGAATGGGCAGATGAAGAGAAACGTATACCTAGCCATGGTGAACAATCCGACAGTGATGAATGGACTGAAGAAGACCCTCTCAAGCACTGATCGTTTTAACCACTGGTTACTGTTTCGCAAGAATGGAGCAAATCATCCGCTCCATTCGCCTCAGATCAAATACCAATCATATTAGTGGCCTGCATTATGCAGTGAGTAATTCTATGATGGCGGTATTAGCAGGCGGAAATTCTTGCGCCAACAACTCAGATTGTTTCACCCAGCGCATCGGTTGCCCTTCACGACCAAAAGGTTCGCCATCCCAAGCGTCAACTATATAAAAATGTAGTGTCACGATACGGTCAGCATAAGCATGTTCAAGCACTTTAAATAAAGCGGCGTTTCGCACCACAATGCCGGTTTCTTCCAACAGTTCGCGCTGCAAAGCTAGCTCTGGTGTCTCTCCCTGCTCAACCTTACCGCCGGGGAACTCCCAAAAACCGGCCATATGAGAATCAACCGCGCGCTGAGTAATAAAAATCTCCCGCTGTGCGTTACAAATAATCCCCACAGCAATATGTAAGTGTTTCAATTCTCTCGCTCCTGAAAGGGACATAAACGCTAGCCTAAGCCTTCCCCTGATTGTTTTTCCTAAAATCGAACGGCAAAAAAGAGCCAAAATAAAGGGCGGTTTTTACGCCGCCCTCATTAACAGTATCGATCCTAGCCTAAAATATTACTGTAAACGGCCGTGGCACTGTTTGTATTTTTTGCCTGAACCACATGGGCATGGATCATTACGCCCCACTTTGCGCTCAAGGCTGGCAGCAACACTGACTTCTTCCTGCGACATCAATGCACTGTTATCAGACTGATGGCTCAGTTGTTGCTGTTTAGCCAAACGCTCAGATTCTTCACGGCGCTGTACTTCCAGTGCTTCAACTTCTTCTGGCATCCGCACCTGTACTTTGCTCAGCACACTGATCACTTCATATTTCAGTGATTCCAGCATGGCAGCAAACATGGCGAAAGATTCACGCTTATATTCTTGCTTAGGATCTTTCTGTGCGTAGCCACGCAGATGGATACCCTGACGCAGGTAATCCATGGCAGCCAAATGCTCTTTCCACAAGGAATCAAGTGTTTGTAACATCACGCCTTTCTCGAAGTTGCGCATCATGTCAATGCCAACCACTTCTTCTTTGCGGTGATACACTTCGATAGCTTGTTGCAGGATTCGCTCACGCAATGTTTCTTCATGCAACTGTGGCTCATCTTCAAGCCATTGAGCGATCGGCATGTCCAGGTCGAAATCATTTTTCAGACGCTGTTCCAGACCCTCAACATCCCACATTTCCTCCAGAGACTGGGTTGGGATATAGCTGTCGATAACCGTTTTGAAAACGTCTTCACGGATGCTGTTGATGGTTTCGCTAACATCAGACACATCCAACAGCTCATTACGCTGGCTGTATATCGCCCGGCGCTGGTCGTTTGCCACATCATCATATTCAAGCAATTGCTTACGGATATCGAAGTTACGGCTTTCAACTTTACGCTGCGCGTTGGCAATAGCTTTGGTGACCCATGGGTGCTCAATCGCTTCGCCCGGCTTCATACCCAATTTACGCATCATGCCAGACACACGGTCAGAGGCAAAAATACGCATCAAAGCATCTTCCATTGACAGGTAGAAACGTGAAGAACCGGCATCCCCCTGACGACCCGCACGACCACGTAACTGGTTATCGATACGACGCGATTCATGGCGCTCAGTACCAATGATATGCAAACCACCCGATGCCAGTACCGCATCATGACGAATCTGCCATGCCGCTTTAATCGCCGCAATTTGGTCTTCAGTTGGGTCTTCCAGCAGGGCAATCTCACTCTGCCAACTGCCGCCTAACACGATGTCAGTACCACGACCCGCCATGTTGGTCGCGATAGTTACCGCTCCCGGCTGACCGGCTTGAGAAACGATTTCCGCTTCCATGGCGTGGAACTTGGCGTTCAGAACTTTATGTTCGATACCGGCTTTGGTTAACTCAGCAGACACCACTTCAGACTTCTCAATCGAGATAGTACCCACCAATACTGGTTGGCCGTTCGCAGTACGTTCACGGATATCTTCGATGATTGCGCCAATCTTTTCCTGTTCAGTCATATAGACCAAATCAGCTAAATCCTTACGGATCATTGGGCGGTTGGTGGGTACAACGATGGTGTCCAGCTTATAAATAGAGCTGAATTCGAACGCTTCGGTATCCGCAGTACCGGTCATACCGGCCAGTTTTTCATAGAGACGGAAGTAGTTCTGGAAAGTGATAGAAGCCAGCGTCTGGTTTTCGTTCTGAATTTCTACGCCTTCTTTCGCCTCAACTGCCTGATGCAAGCCATCGGACCAACGACGACCTTGCATGGTACGGCCAGTGTGCTCATCAACGATGATAACTTCACCATCTTTCACGATGTAATCAACATCACGGGTAAACAGAACGTGAGCACGCAGAGCCGCAGTAACATGGTGCATTAACATGATGTTACTTGGAGAATACAGCGACTCCCCTTCGTCCATGATGCCCGCTTCCACTAACATTTGTTCAATCAGAATCAGACCGCGTTCAGTCAGGTGAACCTGACGTGATTTTTCATCTACGGAGAAGTGCCCTTCACCCTGGAAGCTGTCGGAGTCTTCTTTTTCTTGACGAATCAGTTTTGGAATCAGCTTGTTAACCCGAATATACATCTCGGAGCTATCTTCAGCTGGGCCAGAGATAATCAGCGGAGTACGAGCTTCGTCGATCAAGATGGAGTCAACTTCATCCACCAATGCATAGTGCAGCGGACGCTGTACGCGCTCTTCCGGGCTGAACGCCATGTTGTCACGCAGATAGTCAAAACCGTATTCGTTGTTAGTCCCGTAGGTGATATCTGCAGCATAAGCAGCGCGCTTAGCTGGTGCCGTCATATTCGGCAAGTTGATACCAACACTCAGGCCCAAGAACTCAAATAGTGGACGGTTATTTTCGGCGTCACGTTGAGCCAAGTAGTCGTTGACGGTAACTACGTGAACACCACGGCCACTCAACGCATTCAGGTAAGCTGGCAGTGTTGCGGTCAGTGTTTTACCTTCACCAGTACGCATTTCTGCAATGCATCGCTCATTCAGTACCATACCGCCCAGCAGCTGCACGTCGAAGTGACGCATACCGAACACACGTTTACTGGCTTCGCGCACCACAGCAAAAGCCTCAGGAATCAGAGTTTCCAGCACTGCACCTTTTGCCAGGCGCTCGCGGAATTCATCAGTTTTGGCACGTAATTCAGCATCGGTCAGTTTTTCAATTTCAGGTTCCATGCGGTTGATAAGATCAACCACTTTCTGCATACGGCGCAGGGTACGATCGTTACGGCTGCCAAAAACTTTGGTTAATAATTTGATTAGCATGATTCTTAATATCTCTTACAAGACCACCAAACCGGCGGCCAAAGGTTGTATAAAATTGGGGTAAACCAAGAGAATAGTTAGCTTAAAATGGCAGGCCCGGCTCGGATGCCTTGCACTTGTGCAAGCCAAAGTCCAGGTTTATGTAACGATAGGACTGGCCGTTCAACCTGCTCGGTATAGCGAATGATGGCGGGTGGCTTGAACTCATGAGTCAGAAGCGCATTCAGCGTATCCAGCAATGCAAGTTGCTGAATTTGTGATGGCTGCACCTGTTCGACTTCTGCAACTTCCTGCACTCTGGCATAAGCCGCTTGGGGAGCCAGTGCAAATGAAAGGTGACGAATAACCGTGCGCAGTGCATGCTGTTGCCAGTAGTCTACGCTGAATGAAGGGCGACGATGCATATCATGCAGCAATGCCAAACTATTAAAGTTTGTCGCGCCGTAATTCTGACGGCTTTGGCTTGATGATGTATTGGGGATTGCAGCTTGATCAGGAACGCCAGACAGATTTGATGGCACGCCAAGACTCGCCGCTACCATCCCCAATAGGAGATGCGGCCAGAAATAACGTCTGCCAAATTGTCGCCAACGATTTAGAATACCGATCACGAGTTTAAAATCCGCCGGAGCCTTGTCAATGCGTGAAAGCCGCCCACAATTATTAGATGTTCTGTTCGATGATGCCATTGCAGCAGAAAACGGACCGCTGCATAACGTACAACAACGCGCTACAGCACTGTTAAAACTTAACCGTGCAGTAAAAGGATTGCTCCCTTCACAGTTGCAGCCGTGGTGCCGTGTCGCTAACTATCGACAGAGTGTTTTAGTGCTAGAGACCGCTAACGCCAGCTGGTTAATGCGCTTACGTTATGAACAACCTGCGCTACTCTCCGCACTACGAGCGCAAATTCTACCATCATTGTCTTCAATCGACATCAGGATTAATCCGTCGTTAATGGCCAAGGGCCATAACATTACGCAAGATATCGCAAAATCTACGCAAAATTCTGAGAAATCGCCGCCATTACGTCATTTAAGCTTAGAAAGTGCTAAGGAATTAAGAGGATTAGCGAGCCGTAGCCCTGAAAAACTGAGGACGATATTGGAACGATTGGCTGCGTTGGCCGGAGAGAGTGCCAACGCAACCAAAAGTGATAAATAAACTTAGTAGGCTAATACTGTAGACGGAGCTTTGAATGCCAATGGCATTTCGGCTTCGTCTTGGAACGTCACATATTCCCAAGCTTCTTGCTTAGCTAAAACAGCCTGCAATAGCTTGTTGTTTAGTGCATGACCAGATTTGTACGCAGTAAATGCGCCAATAATATTGTGGCCGCACATAAACAGGTCGCCAATAGCGTCCAGCATTTTGTGACGAACAAATTCATCTTCGAAGCGCAGGCCATCTTCGTTCAGCACGCGGTAATCATCTACCACGATGGCACAATCGAAACTACCGCCCAGGCACAAACCACGGGACTGCAGATATTCGATATCACGCATGAAACCAAAAGTACGCGCACGGCTGATTTGGCGGACGAATGAATCGGCCGAGAAATCTAAACGGTAGCGCTGAGTACTTGAGTCAATCGCCGGGTGATTAAAATCAATGGTAAAATCTAAACGGAATCCATTGAATGGAGACAATTCAGCCCATTTATCACCGTCTTCAACCCGCACAGTCTCTTTCAGACGCAGGAATTTCTTCGCAGAGTTTAACTCTTCGATACCGGCATCCAGCAGCAAGTACACAAATGGACTGGCACTACCGTCCATAATCGGTACTTCGGGAGCGTTAACTTCAATAATAATGTTATCAATCCCTAACCCTGCCAGAGCAGCGTTGAGATGCTCAACAGTAGAAATACGCACGTCATGCTCATTGACCAGGCAAGTACAGAGCATGGTATCACGCACGGATTTTGCATCTGCCGGAAAATCAACCGGTGGATTCAAGTCAGTGCGACGATAGATGACCCCGGTATTAGCCGGCGCGGGTCGCATTGTCAGTGTGACTTTTTTACCGGTGTGCAAACCGACGCCAGTCGCCTGAACAATACGTTTTAAAGTCCTTTGTTTGATCATCGTTTTATCTCGCAATGTTATCCATCCTACCGATCAAGCTTATAACAAGATCGGCGGGACAGTTTAGCACAAAGAGCGGAGATTCCAATTTTTTCGGAAATTAATCGGCTTGCTTACGCAAAAATGCCGGAATATCCAAATAATCGGGCTCTTTATTGGTTTGAGCAGTTGGATCATTGACCACTTTAGCCGCAGGTTTAACTTCCTGAGGTAAAGGAGACATACCATGCTGCTGGTAACGGTGGTCCATAACAGGCTGTGTTTGCTTGTTGGTAACCAGCGTAATTTCAGGGCGTTTGTCCATGCCGATGCCGGTCGCAACAACAGTTACGCGCAGTTCATCGTTCATTTCCGGGTCTAATGATGTACCGATAACTACGGTCGCATTGTCAGACGCGAATGCACGGATAGTATTACCCACAGTTTCGAATTCGTCCAAACGCAAGTCGAAACCAGCCGTGATGTTAACCAGAACGCCACGAGCACCAGACAGGTCGATATCTTCCAGCAATGGACTGGAGATAGCCATTTCTGCTGCTTCTTCAGCACGATCTTCGCCGCAAGCAACACCAGAGCCCATCATGGCATAACCCATTTCGGACATCACAGTGCGCACGTCAGCGAAGTCGACGTTCATCAGGCCTGGGCGGGTAATCAGTTCGGCGATACCCTGAACAGCGCCTTTCAATACGTCGTTAGCTGCACCGAATGCATCCAGTAAGGAGATGCCACGACCCAGAACTTTTAGCAACTTATCGTTCGGAATAGTGATCAGTGAGTCCACATGCTTGGACAGTTCAGCAATACCCTGCTCAGCAAATGCCATGCGTTTCTTGCCTTCGAAATTGAAAGGCTTGGTAACCACAGCAACTGTCAGAATACCCAGTTCTTTTGCCACTTCAGCAACCACCGGAGCGGCACCAGTACCAGTACCACCGCCCATACCTGCGGCGATGAACACCATGTCTGCGCCTTCAAGGGCTGCACGCAGAGCTTCACGGTCTTCTTCAGCTGAAGTACGACCCACTTCTGGGTTTGCGCCAGCACCCAAACCTTTGGTAATACCGCTACCAATTTGGATAGTTTGGCCAACAGCCGTCTTACGTAGCGCCTGAGCGTCTGTATTAACGGCGAAGAATTCAACACCTTCGATGCGCTCGCGCACCATGTGTTCGACGGCATTACCACCGCCACCACCGACGCCGATGACTTTAATCACCGCGTCATTGGTTAGTTCCATAGGTTCAAACATAGTTTCTCTCCGTTTTGTGCCTGTCGCTTCGAGATCAAAAAATATGTTCAGCATGATCTCTTTGTTGAAACATTAAAACTCTTTTCTCAGCCAGCTATTGATACGTTTAAACCAATTGCCCACTGAGGCACGTTTTTCTACTTCTGACTCACCACTGAGATGAGATTCTTTACCATAGTGCAACAACCCAACAGCAGTGGAGTAATAAGGTTCCTGTGCATAATCCGTCAGCCCGGTGATATTGAGCGGTTGACCGATACGTACCTGGGCATGAAATACCCTTTGAGCGCATTCAGCCAAACCATCAATTTGTGCCGCTCCGCCTGTCAGCACGATACCGGCTGCCAGATGATGCTTCACGCCTTGCTGACGTAATTGCTCCTGCAATTGTAAAATCTCGTCATTAACCAAATTCAGCAACTCGGTGTAGCGTGGTTCTATAACCTCTGCGAGTGTCTGTCTTTGCAGACTACGTGGAGGGCGTCCGCCAACACTTGGCACTTCTACACTTTCGTCCTTGCTGACTATCGACCCGAGCGCACAGCCGTGTCGAACTTTAATCGCTTCCGCATCTGTTGGCGGTGTCCCGAAGGCATAAGCTATGTCGCTGGTGACCACGTTCCCGGCGTAAGGGATAACTTTGGTATGGCGCAATGCCCCACCGGTATAAACCGCCATATCCATGGTGCCACCGCCGATGTCGACAACACAGACACCCAGCTCACGTTCATCTTCGGTCAATACTGCATAACTTGCGGCCAAACCGGCGAAAATCAGTTGGTCCACTTTCAGACCACAACGTTCCACCGCTTTAACAATATTCTTCGCCATATCGTTATGGCAGGTAATCAGATGTACCTTGGCCTGCATCCGCACGCCAGAAAGACCAACAGGATTTTTAATACCTTCCTGATAATCAATGGCATATTCCTGCGGAATAACATGCAAGATACGATGCTCATCACGCACACGCACCGACTTCGCGGTATGCACTACGTTTTCTACATCTTCCTGAGTTACTTCCTCTTCCGAAATAGGAACCATCCCTATTTCATTCTGACAACTGATATGTTTACCCGACAATGCCAGATAGACAGATGAAATTTGGCAATCTGCCATTAACTCAGCCTGATCGATAGCGCGCTGTACGCATTTCACTACCGATTCAAGGTCGTTAACCCCACCCTTATCCATGCCACGGGATGGGCAACTGCCTACCCCAATAATATTGACCATGCCATCGGGCAGAACTTCCCCTACCAATGCGGAGACCTTTGCCGTTCCGATCTCAAGACCTACTACCAGTTTTCTGTCCGTCGACTTGATCATTGTTGTTTTGCCTGTGCCTGATTCTGTTGCTGATTACTGTTCTGCTGGCCATTTATTGGTGGCTCACCACCCTGACTGCCGATAAATACCGGTGCCCAACCTATTGCAGCCCCTGCCTCATATCGCAAATCAACATAACTGACCCGTTTATCTGGCTGCTGTTGCAACATCGGATATAACTTAATGAAACGTTGCAAACGCCCCATCCGGTCATCCCGTCCCAGCTCCAGCCGAACATCATTATCTAAGGCCAACTGCCAAGAATGTCTGGCACTCATCGCCACCATTTTTAGCTGATACTTATTGGCCGCTAACACCTTGTTCATTGCCCGGTAGCCTTCCAGAACATCCTGTTCGCTGCCTTCCGGGCCATACAGTAATGGCAATCTCTGCTTGCCGATTCGCTCAGACGGAACACTGAATGAACGCCCCTGCTCATCAACCATATGCAAATCATTCCAGCGGGCAAAGGGCACATACTCCACCAGATGGATTTTCAGCTCATCCGGCCACTGTTTACGCACACTGGCCTGCTGAATCCAAGGGAGCCTTTCAATCTGCTGCTGGATGATGTTGACATCCTGCGTCATAAAAGTACCCGGTGCGCCCAATGCCAGAATCGCCTGGCGAATATCATCATTGGTGGTGTAATGCCGCTCACCCGTCACCACCAGTTTCGACAGTGGCAGTCGGCTGGCATCTTTCATCCACCCCACCACCACCCATCCACCCCAGAGGATGGTTCCCAGCACCATCAGCAGGAAAATCAGCCCCGCTAATTGGCCTCCGTTACTGCGCCGGGCTGCGCTATTTTCCGCCGCACGTTCACGCGCATTCAGGGCAGCTTGCGACATATCAGTCAGCCAACATCAGAATTCGGGCCACCAGTTGGGAGAAACTCAACCCTGACTCGCGTGCAGCCATCGGCACTAGACTGTGGCTGGTCATACCCGGAGAAGTATTCACTTCAAGCAGATAGAAACGGCCATCGCTGTCTTGCATCACATCAACCCGCCCCCAGCCACTGCAACCCAGCGCCTGATAAGCCTGTAATGCCAGTTCTGCCAACTGTTGTTCTAACTCGGCACTCAAGCCACTTGGGCAGAAGTATTGAGTTTCGTCGGACAGATATTTTGCTTCATAATCATAAAACACACCGGGAGCCTGAATCCGGATAGACGGCAAAACCTCGTCACCCAGAATTGCGACCGTGAATTCCGGCCCGCTCAACCATTTCTCAATCAGCACATCACTGTCATGGCGAAAAGCTTCAACCAAGGCATCTTGTAGCTCACTGGCTTGATCAACCTTGCTCATCCCGACACTAGAGCCTTCGTGGCTTGGCTTAACGATTAATGGCAGGCCAAGCTTAGCGACACATGCCGACAATTCCTCTGACGAAAGTGTTTCAAACTGTTGATGATTTAGTGCGACATAAGGTGAAATTGGCAAACCTGAAGCTTGCCACACCAATTTTGTGCGCAATTTGTCCATCGTCAGCGCTGAAGCCATCACGCCGCTGCCGGTATAAGGCAGTTGCAGAAACTCCAACACACCTTGCAGCGTACCGTCTTCACCCCCGCGACCATGCAGAGCGATAAAGACTTTATCAAAACCCTGTTCTTTAAGCTGAGTGACTGGAAAGTCTTTGGTATCAACGCCATGTGCATCGATACCCGCTTCTATTAAGCCCGCTAAAACAGCCTGACCTGAAAGCAATGACACTTCACGTTCAGCGGAGGTACCACCCAGCAGTACCGCGACTTTCTCAGCCATGATGTTCCTCGTCTTTTTTCTGTGGCTGCAATTTAAGCTCAGCCAATTTACGGGCAATTTTACCAATGTTGCCAGCGCCCTGAACCAGAATCAGGTCATCGCCATTCAGCACTTGCGCCAACACTTCAGGTACGGTCTCACTGTCTGAAACCAAAATCGGGTCCAACTTGCCACGATTACGGATGGTACGGCACAACGAGCGGCTATCTGCCCCTGGGATCGGCGGTTCACCGGCGGCATACACATCCAACATCAGCAAAACATCAACCTGCGATAATACATTGGCAAAATCGTCATACAGATCACGAGTACGGGTATAACGATGCGGCTGGAAAACCATCACGATACGTTTATCCGGCCAGCCGGCACGCGCTGCTTTAACTGTGGCATCCACTTCTGTCGGATGATGACCATAGTCATCGACCAACATCACGCTGCCCTCTTTGCCATTGACCGGTGCCAGCGGGAAGTTGCCAAGGAAATCAAAACGGCGGCCTGTCCCCTGGAATCCTGCCAACGCACGCAGGATGTCATCGTCTTCAATGCCTTCTTCGGTCGCCACTGCCACCGCAGCTGCCGCATTCAGTGCGTTATGACGGCCCGGCGCATTCAAGGTCACGGTCATCAACGGCTTATCCAGGCGCTTCAGTGTGAAGTGCCCCTGCGGGCCTTCCTGACGATAGCTGGCAATCTGCACATCAGCATCATCACTGAAGCCGTAAGTGGTGATATGGCGGCCCACACGCGGTAATAACTCACGCACTACAGGGTCATCGATACACATCACGGCACGGCCATAAAACGGCAAGTTGTGCAGAAAATTAATAAATGTCTGTTTTAAATTCTCAAAGTCGCCCTGATAGGTATCCATATGGTCGGCTTCGATATTGGTGACAATCGCCACCATCGGCTGCAAATGTAAGAATGACGCATCACTCTCATCGGCTTCCGCAATCAGGTAGCGGCTGGAACCCAAACGAGCATGAGTACCAGCGGCTTTCACCAATCCACCATTAACAAACGTTGGGTCCAGACCCGCTTCGGCATAAATACTGGAAACCATCGCCGTGGTGGTGGTTTTACCGTGGGTGCCAGCAACTGCAATCCCATGGCGATAACGCATTAATTCAGCCAGCATCTCGGCGCGGCGGATCACCGGAATACGTGCCTCGCGAGCGGCAACAATTTCCGGGTTATCCGCAGAAATTGCTGTTGAAACCACTACTACACTGGCGTCCAGTACGTTTTCTGGACGGTGGTGGAAATAAATCTGTGCGCCCAATGAAGTCAAATGCTGGGTTACCGGGTTGGGTGCCAAATCTGAACCACTAATCTGATAACCTTCGTTTGCCAACACTTCAGCGATACCACCCATGCCAGCACCACCGATGCCAACAAAGTGAATGTGCCGGACGCGACGCATCTCGGGCACGATAGTACGTAGTTTCGCCAATTGTTGTGTATTCACGTTTTTCTTCACTTTTTTATCTGTTGCATATTCACAGCCCGCATTAACTGCCAGCCATTCATTATCTATTTTACTTACAGGCAGCGACCACTTCGGCGGCCACACGCTCAGTTGCGTCAGGAATGGCTACCTGCCTTGCCTGCTCAGCCATCGTCAATAAAGTGGGGCGATCCCACTGCGCGAGCAAGTGACTCACTGCTTGCGCGGTAAATTGTGGCTGCTCAATAATTTTGGCTGCTCCCGCCTTTTCTAGCGGCAATGCATTCCAATATTGCTGCCGGTCTTTATGCTGGAAAGGCACAAAAATTGCCGGTAACCCGGCGGCAGCCACTTCACTGACCGTCAACGCACCGGAGCGGCAGACCACTACATCGGCCCAGGCATAAGCTGCAGCCATGTCATCGATAAATTCGACAACCTGATGTTTACCACCCTGCCCCACTTGCTGATAGGCTTCTAATACCTCAGGTAAAGCGCCTTTTCCCACCTGATGCCAGACGGTAATCTGCTCACCCAATGTTGCCGCAACTTGCGGCAGAGTTTGGTTCAATACCCGCGCCCCTTGGCTACCACCGATAACGAGCACCCGGATCGGCCCTTCGCGACCACTGAGGCGCTCAGCCGGTAATGGCAGTGCTAATACGTCGGTACGAACTGGGTTCCCGACCACCTCGGCATGAGGAAATGCGCCAGGAAATGCCTGTAAAACTTTCTTCGCGATTTTGGCGAGCCAGCGGTTAGTCAACCCTGCAATACCGTTTTGCTCATGCAGAACCACCGGAATACCGCACAGCCATGCCGCCAAACCACCGGGGCCGGAAACATAACCGCCCATCCCCAACACCACATCCGGCTGGTAATCACGCATGATTTTCTTCGCCTGACGCACGGCACGATAAATTCGCACCGGGGCACTCAACTGGGCCATCAGCCCCTTACCACGCAAACCAGAAATCTGAATGAAATCAATTTCAATGCCGTTTTTGGGTACCAATGACGCTTCCATTCTGTCTGCGGTGCCTAACCAACGCACCTGCCAGCCTTGCGCCATCAGATGATGTGCAACGGCCAATCCGGGGAAGACATGCCCCCCAGTGCCACCCGCCATCACCATTAAACGCTTGGTCTTGCCACTCATCGGGCACTCCTTACAAACGCCTGGGCTTTTGCCAGACGTGTTTCAAAATCAATACGTAACAACAGCACTATTGCGGTTGACATAATAATCAGGCTCGAACCACCGTAACTTATCAGTGGCAATGTCAAACCTTTGGTTGGCAACATCCCGGCAGCAGCCCCAACGTTAACCAGCGCCTGAAAACTAAACCAGACGCCAATCGAACAGGCCAAAAAGCCAGAAAATCGCTGATCTATCTCTAATGCACGACGCCCAATGGACATCGCACGAAAAGCGACGAAGAATACCATTAACAATGCAAGAACCACACCGAAATACCCGAGCTCCTCGCCTAAAATCGAGAAAATAAAGTCGGTATGTGCTTCCGGCAAATACTCTAATTTCTGCACCGAATTCCCTAGCCCCTGCCCCCAGAATTCACCGCGGCCAAATGCCATTAGTGATTGGGTGAGCTGGTAACCACTGCCAAACGGATCAGCCCATGGATTCCAGAACGATGTCACTCGGCGCATACGATAAGGTTCAGCGACAATCAGCAAGCAGACGGCAAAGACACCAGAGCCGATGATAGCCAGAAACTGCCACATTTTTGCCCCTGCCAGGAACAACATCGCCAACGTAGTGATAAACAGCACCACCACGGTGCCTAAGTCAGGCTGTGCCAGCAGTAATACTGCCAGAATAACCATCACGCCCATCGGTTTGCAGAAGCCCCAGAAGTTACTACGCACCTCTTCAACTTTGCGCACCAGATAGCTGGCCAGATAACAAAACAGTGACAGCTTGGATAACTCTGCGGGCTGAATACGCAGTGGCCCCAGTGCAATCCAGCGAGATGCCCCGTTTACCGAGCTACCCACCACTAATACAACCAACAGCATCACTATTGAAATCAATAGCATAATATTACTGTAGCGCTGCCAGACTGCCATCGGGATGCGCAGCGTGACCAGTGACAAACCGAATGCCAGCGTCAGATAAAGTGCATCACGCTTGGCAAACAGGAACGGGTCACTGGCCAGACGCTGGCCAATCGGCATTGACGCCGAGGTCACCATCACGAAACCAATAATCGCCAAACCGAACGTCAGCCACAGCAAGGTTCTGTCGTAAAGCACCATGCTGGTGGTGTCGCTCTCCCGCGATCCCATCACAAAATGCTTTAGGGTATTAAACAGCCCCAGCCCCGGCATGCGCATCAGCCCAACTCCTCAGCCAAACGAGCAAACTCATCACCGCGTTGCTCGAAACTGCGGAACTGGTCCAAACTGGCGCAAGCTGGCGAGAGTAAAACCATGTCTCCCGGTGCCAAATCTTTGGCCAGCAGCTGCATGGCTTGTTCCATTGTCTCGGTCAGTTGCGAGACTTCAGGACGTAACTCAGCCAGTTGCTCACCGTCACGACCAAAGCAGTAAATCTTGATATGGTCGCCTTGCAAGAAACGGGTCAATCCAGAGAAATCAGCGGATTTGCCGTCGCCACCCAGCAACAGATGCCGGGTGCCATCAACCTGTAACCCATCCAGTGCTGCTTCAGTGCTGCCCACATTGGTGGCTTTGGAATCATTAATCCAACGCACGCCATTGTGCTCAAACACCAATTGGAAGCGGTGTGGCAGGCCAGTAAAGGTGGTCAATGCTTTCAAGCTTGATGAGCGCGGAATACCAACGGCATCAGCCAGCGCCAGGGCTGCCAACGCATTGGTGTAGTTATGACGCCCGGCCAATTTCATCTCCCGGGTATTCAGCACTTTCTCACCGCGCACTCGCAACCAGATTTCACCCTGCTGTTTATTCAGATGATAATCACCGACATCCACACCAAAACTGATACAGCGGCTATCAGCACCACGCACCGGCATGGTGAGCGCGTCATCGGCATTCACAACACAAACTTTAGCGTTTTCATAAACTCGCAGTTTGGCTGCGCGATATTGCTGCAAACCGAACGGATAACGGTCAGTATGATCTTCCGTGACATTCAATATGGTGGCAGCGTTAGCACGTAAACTTGAGGTGGTTTCTAACTGGAAGCTGGACAGCTCCAGCACCACCAGTTGGTTTTCTTGTTTCAACAGCGTGAGAGCCGGGACCCCAATGTTGCCGCCAACCCCCACCTGCCAGCCAGCGGCTTTTGCCATCTCGCCGACCAAGGTGGTCACGGTACTTTTACCGTTAGAACCGGTAATGGCGACTACCGGTGCTTGATTCTCACGACAGAACAGCTCGATATCACCAACAATCTCGACGCCAGCATCCGCCGCATCACTCAACGCCGGATGCGCCAGTGCAATACCGGGGCTGGCAACAATCAAATCAGCATCTAACAGCCATTGCTGGTTCAGGTCGCCCACATGGCGCTCAACACTTTCGGCGAGCTTATCCAGGCCCGGAGGATTGATACGGGTATCCATAACTCGCGGCGTCACACCGCGCGCCATGAAGAAATCAACGCAGGAAAGGCCGGTTAGCCCCAGCCCGATAATGACGACTTTTTTACCCTGATAATCAACCATAATTACCGCACCTTCAGCGTCGCCAGGCCAATCAGCACCAGCATCAGCGAAATAATCCAGAAGCGCACAATCACCCGTGGTTCTGGCCAGCCTTTAAGTTCGTAATGATGGTGAATTGGAGCCATGCGGAAAATTCGCTGCCCACGTAACTTAAAGGAACCGACTTGCAAGATTACCGACAGCGTTTCAACGACGAATACCCCACCCATAATCACTAATAAGAACTCTTGGCGCAGTAATACCGCGATGGTCCCCAGCGCACCGCCCAATGCCAGCGAGCCGACATCGCCCATAAATACTTGAGCTGGGTAGGTGTTAAACCACAAGAAACCTAAACCGGCCCCGACAATCGCGGTGCAGACAATCACCAGCTCACCGGCGTGACGTAGGTAAGGAATATGCAGATATGCAGCGAAATTCACGTTACCGGTCGCCCAAGCCACCAATGCAAAGCCACCAGCTACGAAAACCGTCGGCATGATTGCCAGCCCATCCAGCCCGTCAGTCAAGTTGACCGCGTTACTGGTTCCCACAATCACGAAGTAAGCCAGCAGGATATAGAGCAGACCCAGTTGCGGCATGATGTCTTTAAAGAATGGCACCACCAGCTCAGTTGCCGGGGTGTCTTTACCGATGCTGTACATGGCGAAGGCTGCTGCCAGTGCAATCACTGACTGCCAGAAATACTTCCAGCGAGCAATCAGACCTTTGGTATCTTTACGCACCACTTTGCGGTAGTCATCGATAAAACCGACAATCCCATAACCGACAAGAATGAACAGTACACACCAGACATAAGGATTAGAGGGATAAGCCCACATCAGAACTGAAATAGTGATGGAGAACAAAATCATCAGGCCGCCCATGGTTGGCGTGCCGCGTTTGCTGAAGTGTGATTCTGGCCCATCATTACGTACAACCTGACCAATCTGTAATTTCTGTAAGTAAGAAATCAGGTACGGCCCCATCCACAATGAAATCACTAATGCTGTCAACAGACTAACAATGGCGCGGAACGTCAAATAAGAAAAGACGTTAAAGCCTGAGTAAAATTTTACTAAGTATTCAGCCAACCAAACTAACATGATGCCTTCTCCTGTAACGCACGCACGACATTTTCCATGGCGGCGCTACGTGAACCTTTAATTAAAACCGTGATAACCGGATGTTCGAGCAGCAATTCACTCACACGGGCGGCTATTGCACTCTTATCCTGAAAATGTTCGCCACATCCGCTCGCGTCACTCAGAGCCTGGCTCAACGTGCCAACACTCAGCACTTTATCGACACCAGCCTGTTTCGCCGCTTCGCCCACCTGACGATGGCAATCGACGGCGGTATCGCCCAGTTCAGCCATATCGCCGACCACCATCACCCGATAGCCCGGCATTTCAGCCAGCACTTGGGCGGCGGCAGTCATCGAACCCACATTGGCGTTGTAGCTGTCATCCAGCAGCAACTGGCCTGCGGCGAGTTGAATGGGGAATAAGCGGCCCGGTACGGCCTGTAGCTGAGTCAGCCCTTGACGGACGGCGGCTAAATCAGCCCCAACCGACATGGCTAATGCCGCTGCGGCTAACGCATTGGCAATGTTATGTCGCCCCGGCAGAGGTAATTCAATATCCACGGTGCCGAAAGGGGAATGCAGAGTGAAATACGTCGCTTGTGGCGTAATACGCACGTCACTGGCATAGAAATCGATATCTTCTGCGGCATGGGGTGAAAAACGCCAGACCCGCTTGTTATGCAGTGTTTCCTGCCAATGCGGCCAATCGTGGCTATCAGCATTGATAATTGCGGTGCCATTAGCTGGTAACCCGGCAAAAATCTCGCCTTTAGCTTGCGCGACACCGGCCAAGGAGCCAAACCCTTCCAGATGTGCGGCAGACAAATTGTTTACCAAGGCACTTTCTGGGCGGCTTAAATCTGTGGTGTAGGCAATTTCACCCACATGATTGGCACCCAACTCAATGACTGCAAAGTCATGCTCTGGCGTCAGGCGCAGCAGAGTTAGCGGCACGCCGATATCATTGTTGAAGTTACCAGCGGTATACAGCACCTTGCCACATTGGCGCAAAATCGCTGCAACCATTTCTTTTACTGAGGTTTTACCTGATGAGCCGGTTAGTGCGACCACGCGAGCGGGCACTTGCTGGCGTACCCAGGCAGCAAACTGCCCCAGCGCCAGACGAGTGTCTTTAACCACTAATTGTGGTGCCCCCACCAGTAAGCGTTTACTTACCAGCAAAGCTCCGGCCCCGGCGGCAACAGCATCTTCTGCAAAGTCATGACCATCAAAACGCTCGCCTTTCAGCGCGACAAACAAACACCCCGCAGTGACCTGACGGGTATCAATGGTCACTTCGGTGATATCGACATTATCGCGCGCTTTATCGCCCATAATGTATTCAGCGTTTAACAGCGTGGACAAGAAATGCAGGGAGACCTTAATCATGCCATCACCCCCAACAAACGGGCGACGGTGACACGGTCGGAGTAATCCAGACGGCGGTTACCCACTAATTGATAATCTTCATGTCCTTTACCCGCGATCACCACAACATCGTCTTCTTTGGCTTGCATAATGGCGCTGGTTACGGCTTCGGCACGGCCATGAATGGCCTGCGCATGCCCGGCATCCAACAAGCCGCTGAGAATATCAGCCACAATCGCCTGTGGTTCTTCGCTGCGCGGGTTATCGTCGGTGACAACGACACGGTCAGCCAGTTGTTCCGCGATACCGCCCATAAGTGGGCGTTTACCTTTGTCTCGATCGCCACCGCAACCGAATACGCACCACAGCTGGCCTTTACAATGTAAACGAGCCGCCGCCAAGGCTTTCTCCAACGCATCTGGGGTGTGGGCATAATCCACCACCACCGTCGGTTTACCCGGCGCGTTAAACACTTCCATCCGACCACACACTGGCAGCAATTGAGGTGCAGCAGCTAACAGCTGTGCCAGCGGGTAACCCAGTGAAAGCAATGTTGACAGTGCCACTAACAGATTACTGACGTTGAATGCCCCCATCAGGCGGCTTTCTAACTGACCTTGGCCCCAGCTTGAATCAAAGGAGATGCTGGCACCGTTGTCGTGATAGTCAACTTGGGTGGCAGATAACCACGGGCCGTTCCAGCCTGCGGGAACGTTGTTTTCCATGCTGACGGCAACGGCTTGCGGCAACTGGCTCAACCAGCGGCGGCCCACTTCGTCATCAGCATTAATAATTTTGTGTTCGGATTGATGGGTAGAGAACAGTAGCCATTTCGCGGCTTCGTAACTCGCCATATTACCGTGGTAATCCAGATGGTCGCGGCTCAAGTTAGTGAACACTGCGGCAGCAAACGGCAATGCAGCAACACGGTTTTGAATCAAACCGTGGGAAGAAACTTCCATCGCCGCGAAAGTGGCACCTTGGTCCACCAGATTTCGCAATAAATGCTGGATATCCACGGCTGAGCCAGTGGTATTTTCTGTCGGAATAACTTGCCCTAACAAACCATTACCCACAGTACCCATCACCGCACTGGTTTCGCCCAGCACCTGAGCCCACTGCGCCAACAGTTGGGTAGTGGTGGTTTTGCCGTTAGTTCCGGTCACGCCAACTAAACGTAATGCGGCACCCGGCTGATGGTAAAACTGCCCCGCCAGCTTAGATAAGTGCTGATTCAAATTACGCAGATAAATAACAGGAACACCATGCATCTCGACCATGCTGGCATCAGGTGCTACACCGTCAGCTTCAGCAACCACCGCCGCTACACCTTGTGCGATGGCTTGCGGAATATAACGACGCCCATCCGTCTGGTGGCCAACAACAGCGACAAACAAATCCCCGGCAGCGGCAACACGGCTGTCTAATGTCATTTCCCGTAGCGCACGCTCCGGGACGTCTAGCCCCCAAGGAGCGAGTAAGTCGCGCAAGTTACGATCTGCCACCTGAACCCTCTTTTGTATTAATCACTAATTCGCTTTTATCACCAGTGGGTAATGCATCTGGCTCAATGTTCATGGTGCGCAATACGCCGCCCATGATGACACCGAACACCGGTGCAGAAACCGCACCACCGTAATATTTCCCTGCCTGCGGGTCATTGATGACCACAACCAGAGCAAATCTAGGGTTACTCGCGGGCGCTACGCCGGCGGTGTAAGCGAGGTATCGGTCCATGTATTTACCATCTGGCCCGACTTTTTTGGCGGTACCGGTTTTGATGGCAATCCGGTAGCCTTTAATGGCAGCTTTGGTGCCCCCGCCGCCAGGTAATGCCACGCTTTCCATCATGTGAACCACGGTGCGTACCAGCGGTTCAGGGAAGACGCGTTCACCGGCCACTGGCGGGTCAACTTTGGTTATCGACAGCGGGCGATAAATCCCCATGCTGCCGATGGTTGCATAGACTCGCGCTAGTTGTAACGGCGTTACCATTAGCCCGTAGCCGAAAGAGAAGGTGGCCCTCTCTATGTCAGACCACCGTTGTTTTTTAGGATATAAGCCACTGCTTTCTCCGACCAACCCCAAATTGGTCGCTTTCCCAAACCCAAACCTTGAGTAAGTATCTACCAAGGCTGAGGATGGCATCGCTAACGCCAGCTTAGAAACACCGACGTTACTCGACTTCTGCAAGATCCCGGTCACGGATAGCTCTGCGTAACGGGCCACGTCTTTAATTTGGTGACCGTTAACAAAGTACGGCAAGGTATTCAGCACGCTGTTTTCTTTCACTACGCCATGCTGCAATGCCGTCATCACTACCATTGGCTTAACTGTCGAGCCGGGTTCAAAAATATCGGTTATCGCCCGGTTACGCATTGCGTCTTTCGGCGTACCGGTTAAGTTATTCGGGTTATAAGACGGGCTGTTCGCCATCGCCAGCACTTCGCCGGTATTAACATCGACCAGCACAGCAGTACCCGACTCAGCCTTGTTGAAGGCCACGGCATTGTTCAGCTCGCGATATACCAGCGCCTGTAAGCGCTCATCGACGCTCAACACCAGATTGTGCGCCGCCTGACTGTCTACCGAAGAGATATCTTCAATGACGCGGCCATAGCGGTCTTTACGTACCGTACGCTCGCCAGGTTGCCCGGTGAGCCAGCGATCAAAACTTTTCTCAACGCCTTCAATACCTTGGCTATCAATATTAGTCACACCGATGATGTGCGCCATCACCTGACCTGCCGGATAGTAACGGCGGGATTCCTGACGCAAATAGATACCGGGTAATTTCAGCTTGTGGATGTAGTCGCCAATCGCGGGGTTAACCTGACGTGCCAGATAAACAAAGCGCCCTTTTGGATTGGCATTAATGCGAGTGGCTAATTGATCAAGTGGGATTTCCAGAGCATCAGACAGGGCTTTCCAGCGAGTATCTAGCGTAATTCCACCGCGTTCGGTTAACTCTTTCGGGTCGGCCCAAACCGCGTTAACCGGAACACTGACAGCCAAAGGTCGGCCGGAGCGGTCACTTATCATGCCACGAGCCGTTGGCACTTCTTGTACCCGCAGTGAGCGCATATCGCCCTCACGCACCAGTCTATCAGGGTTAATTACTTGCAGATAGGCGGTACGCAGCATCAACCCAACCAATGCCAGCAAAATACAGCCGCACAGCAACGCAAAACGCCAGCTGATAAAGCTGGCTTGTTCTTCCTGGCGCTTTAACTTCCCGGGGCGCGCTGCTTTCATGCGTTACCTTGGCTACTACGAGTCATGGTGGCGACAAATTCCTTTATTTATTAGAAAAACCTATTGTTGAACCACAATATTTTCTTGTGACGGATCAACATGTTGCATTTTCAGCTTGTCGGTTGCGATACTTTCGACACGGCTGTGGTCACCCAAGGCGTTTTCTTCCAGAATCAAGTTGCGCCATTCAATATCCAGCGCATCTCGCTCCAGCACTAACTGCTCACGCTCTGCGGTCAGCAAGCGCGTCCGGTGGGCGGTGGTCACAACAAAAATGGCAGACACCAACACCGCAGTCAGTAAAATCAATGGGATCTTCGCGTTACGGAGCAAATCCCCGCCGATGACCCCAACCAGACCGTGGCGTTCGTTGCCTATCACGCTTTAATCCTCTCGGCAAAACGTAATACTGAGCTACGCGCTCGTGGGTTTTCAGCGACTTCGGCATCCGGCGGCATCATCTTGCCGACAGATTTCAAGCTGCGCCCGCCCATGCTGCGTAACTGTGCTTCCGTCAATGGCAGCCCTGCTGGAACCTGTGGCCCCCGGCTGTGATGACGAATAAAGTTTTTCACAATGCGGTCTTCAAGAGAGTGGAAGCTGATGACAGACAAACGGCCTTCAGGTGCCAGAACCTCAAGTGCACCATCAAGTGCGCGCTCTATCTCTTCTAATTCACTGTTGATATAGATGCGGATAGCCTGGAAGCTTCGCGTTGCCGGATGCTTATGCTTTTCACGGAATGGGCTGGCATTGGCGATCAAATCAGCCAGTTCTTTGGTGCGTGTCATCGGCTGCGTGAGGTTACGCTCAACAATGGCCTTAGCTAAACGCTTGGCAAAACGCTCTTCACCAAAGGTTTTCAGCACCCACGCGATATCATCGGCGCTGGCTTTCATTAGCCAGTCGGCAGCAGATAATCCACGAGTTGGGTCCATCCGCATATCCAATGGCCCGTCGCGCATGAAAGAAAAACCGCGCTCGGGATCATCCAATTGAGGAGATGAAACACCCAGATCCAGCAGCACACCATCGATGCGACCAACTAAATCCAACTCCCGCACATAATGCGCCAAATCAGAAAAGGGGCCGTGTACGATAGAGAAACGTGGATCTGTAATAGATTTTGCAGCTTCAATAGCTTGTGGATCACGATCAATTGCTATCAGGCGCCCTTCTGGCCCAAGTTGGGACAAAATCAGACGCGAGTGGCCACCACGGCCAAAAGTTCCGTCAATATAGATGCCGTTATCACGGATGTTCAGGCCGTTAACCGCCTCATCCAGTAATACGCTTGTGTGTTTGTAGTTGTTCTCAACCACGTTTTTGTTATCTACCATGCTTATAGCGATAAGTCCTGTAGCCGCTCAGATAAAGGTTCCTGAGTGGACTGTTCTGCGTCAATGTCATCCTTGACTTGTTGATACCAGGTCTGTTCATCCCACAGTTCAAACTTATTGAACTGCCCAACCAGCATCACTTCTTTATTCAGCCCGGCGTGTTGACGCAATGTCCCTGCAATCAGTAAGCGCCCGGCACCATCCATCTGACATTCACTGGCATGCCCTAACAGCAAACGCTGAACTCGACGTTCAGCTGGGTTCATGCTCGACAGCTTGGATAGTTTTTGTTCAATGATTTCCCATTCAGGGAGTGGATAAAGCAACAGGCATGGTTGGTGAAGGTCTATGGTACAGACCATCTGGCCTTGCGATTCCTCGTTCAGCAAATCCCGATAACGGGTAGGTACGGCAAGCCGCCCTTTGCTGTCGAGGTTAACCATCGTTGCCCCACGAAACATGACTGAGTTACCCCTTCATGACCCAATTCGCCACTTTACCCCACAAATCCCCACATTAAAGAGTTTACGGATGGTATGAAAACCTTGTCAAGCCAGAGCGGATGCGCTTTGACAATATTTATGGGCCGTTTTTGAGATATATCTCGTATAAGGGGCTATTTTCGTGGTTGAAATAGAAATTAACGTCATGATAAACGGGCTATTTTTCCGCCAGTAATTCCAGCTACTTAAATAAATAATAAATTGTCAATTAATTGACCCATTATTTCCTTCTGCAAGGAATGTCTCATTTTTAGTATGAAAATCGTACGGTTCAAAATTAGACGCCTTGGGCACAAAACCCGTGGCAACTGGCGTTTCCTAGGGAAAAGCAGAGGATAACGACCACAAAAACCACGGCAACACAATAATACCCTTGGGAACAATGAGTGTTACTGGTGGGGCATTTTACTTCAATTATCCAGTTGGGATTAATCTATTTTGAAATAAATTATTGATGCATATTTCCGAGCATCACTGAAATATGAATATCTTCAGACAGATAAATCTTAAATTAGGAAAATACTTCAAATTAGTATTTTTCTTACCTGTTATTTTAAATTTGGCTTAAGTGGAGAGGCGCTTCTGAGTGAGAATACAAGAAAACATAACTCTATGTTTTTAAATAAAAAACACTTGAATGACCATTTAAAAAACCACGAAAAGCTCAATTCCTCGAAGTACAAAGTATAAAAATCAGGCAAATGTTAAAAATAAAAATTTTAAGCTGGTTATATTACAAACAATAGCACTGTAAACTACACAAAAAGCAAAACCACAACACAATCACCTGTAAGTTAAATGATGAGCAATACATAAACCCTACTATTAATTTCACTGGTAGGCGGTTTAACAGATTTTTCCCCCAAGTAGGGAGTTAATGACAATGTTTTCAACTGGGTCCCGTCTGCGTAGTGCCGCAGCCGATACTTTTGCGCTCGTGGTGTATTGTTTTGTCATCGGCATGCTAATTGAAATAGTGATCTCTGGAATGACGTTCCAGCAGTCGCTCTCTTCTCGGCTGGTCTCAATTCCAGTCAACATCCTGATTGCCTGGCCTTACGGTGTGTATCGGGATGCATTCATCCGTGTTGCCCAGCGCCATGCGGGTGAGCATTTTTGGGCGAAGAATCTGGCCGACTTACTGGCTTATGTCACTTTTCAGTCGCCAGTCTATGCCATGATTTTATGGTCTGTCGGGGCTGACATAGAACAAATAACCACCGCAGTCGCCAGCAATGCCTTGGTTTCAATGGCAATGGGCGTGGCTTATGGTTACTTTTTGGAATATTGCCGCAGACTGTTCCGTGTTGCAGGCTATGTCTGATAAACCCGCCATCTTTGTATGAGGGAACGAAAATTTAGCCAGACCAAAACAATCAGGGCGCACTAAGCGCCCTGATTCATTATGAACCACGTTTTACTGTCTATTTACGGCTTAAGCTACCGCGGCGGAACAGATTACGCCGAATTCGAGTTAGCCCCGGTTTCGGCTTATGCGGCTCATCCAGGCTAGCTAATACCAGCTCCAGCACACGTTCGGCGACATCCCGGTGACGTTGCGCTACAGCCAGCACTGGGCACTCAAGGAAATCCAACAGTTCGTTATCACCAAAAGTGGCAATCGCCAGATTACTCGGCAGACGCCCATTCTGTTTTAAAGTGACATCCATAACGCCCTGTAAGAGCTGGAATGAAGTGGTAAACAATGCCTGCGGCATTGGATGAGTCTTCAACCATTCGGCGAACAGTGCACCGGCAGCTTCGCGCTCATAGCTATTGGCATACAGATAATCCACTTTACGTGGATCATCTTTCCACGCTTCACGGAACCCCATCTCTCGCAAGAAGCTAACTGACAGTTCGGGCAATGCCCCCAGATACAATACGGACTCCGCAGGGAAAGAACGTAGCTCTTGTGCCAACATCAGGGCATCTTCTTGATCCGCCCCGACGACGCTGATGAAATGCTCCCGATCAAGCGCACGATCCAAGGCAATGATTGGTAACGGATCATTGGCCCAGCGCTGGTAGAAAGGGTGCTCTGGCGGCAAGGCCGTAGAAACAATAATGGCGTCGACCTGGCGCTGCAACAAGTGCTCAATACAGCGCATTTCATTATCTGGCTGATCTTCGGAACAGGCGATCAGCAGCTGGTAGCCACGCTGGCGAGCCTGACGCTCCAGATAATTAGCAATGCGGGTGTAGCTGGTATTTTCCAGATCGGGGATCACCAAACCGATCGAGCGGGTTCTACCCGCGCGCAGTCCTGCCGCAACAGCATTTGGGTGATAGTTATGTTCCCTGACAACCGCCATAACTTTGTCGACTGTTTTATCGCTGACCCGGTACTGTTTCGCTTTGCCATTAATGACATAACTGGCCGTGGTGCGCGAAACGCCCGCAAGACGCGCGATTTCATCCAGTTTCACATTATCCCCTTATAAACCTGAAAAAATGATGTTGTAGGCTAGAGCAACTGACATACCGAATAAACTTCATGGCACAAACTGGCGGCAAACGAGAAAAACCCGATGAACTTACCTAAGTAAGCCATTCAGGTGACCGCGAGCAACCAACCCATCAGCAACTTGAAAAATGTCGGTATAGACATAGTTTAACCATGGATATGATCTAACAGCAGAACTCACTATTGAGCAACCGCTTTAACCGCCATATAACGCTATACAGGTTAAAAAATAAGAAAAAAAAAGCTCAGCATGCCTGCTGAGCCTAATAATTGGAGATTAGTCAGTATTAATCACCGCGATTAACGCATGATTTTGTCACCACGAGAGACACCGACAATACCGGAGCGCGCAACCTCGACAATTTCGGCGACTTCCCGCACGGCATTTAAGAATGCATCCAGTTTGTCACTGGTACCGGCAAGTTGGACGGTATAAAGCGTGGCGGTAACATCGACAATCTGCCCACGGAAGATCTCGGCGCAGCGCTTCACTTCTTCACGCCCGTAACCACTGGCTTGCAATTTCACCAGCATGATTTCGCGCTCAACATGTGAGCCGGAAACCAACTCGCTGACACGTAAGACATCCACCAGCTTATGCAGCTGTTTTTCAATCTGTTCCAGAACTTTGGCGTCACCCACGGTTTGAATAGTCATGCGAGACAGCGTTGGATCGTCGGTCGGGGCAACCGTCAAACTTTCAATGTTATAACCGCGCTGAGAAAACAGGCCCACCACTCTTGATAAGGCACCTGATTCGTTTTCCAGCAGAACTGATAAAATCCGGCGGCGCATAATTATGTCCTCTCCGTTTTACTAAGCCACATTTCGTCCATGCCACCACCGCGAATCTGCATCGGGTAAACATGCTCGGTTTCATCGACAGTCACATCTACAAATACCAGACGATTAGTCTCGGATAATTGCGTCAGTGCCTCGGCGAGTTTGCTTTCCAGCTCATCCGGCGTGCGAATCGAAACACCAATATGACCATAGGCTTCTGCCAATTTGACGAAATCAGGTAGAGAATCCATGTAAGACTGTGAATGTCGGCCAGAATAGATCATATCCTGCCACTGCTTCACCATACCGAGATAACGGTTATTCAGGTTCAGAACCAATACCGGCAGGTTATATTGCAGAGCGGTAGATAATTCCTGGATATTCATCTGGATGCTGCCATCCCCAGTGACACAAACCACAGTTTCATCTGGGAGAGCCAATTTCACGCCCAAAGCAGCCGGTAAACCAAAGCCCATAGTGCCAAGGCCGCCTGAATTGATCCAACGGCGCGGTTTATCAAATGGATAATAGAGTGCCGCGAACATTTGGTGTTGGCCAACATCCGAGGTGACGTAGGCATCACCTTTGGTCAGGCGGTGCAGTGTTTCAATCACCGCTTGTGGTTTGATTTTGCCACTGTCTTTGCCATAGCTCAGGCAATCACGGGCGCGCCACAGTTCAATGGATTGCCACCAGTCGCGCAAGCTATCAAAATCTTGTACGCAATCAATTTGCGACAGCAGATCCAGCATCTGCGTCAATACTTGTTTGGCATCGCCAACAATCGGGATATCCGCAGTGACGGTTTTGGAGATTGACGTTGGGTCGATATCAATGTGCAACACGGTCGCATCTGGGCAATATTTCGCCAGATTATTGGTGGTGCGATCATCGAAACGCACTCCAACAGCGAAAATAAGATCCGTATTATGCATGGCCATATTGGCTTCAAACGTCCCATGCATGCCCAACATGCCCACACTTTGGCGATGTGTTCCAGGGAAAGCACCCAATCCCATCAGAGAACTGGTAACGGGTAAATTCAGCTTCTCAGCCAGTATCAGTAACTCTTCATGACAGGCCGAGTTAATCGCCCCACCACCGACATACATAATGGGCCTTTTGGCGGCCAGAATGGTTTGCAATGCGCGTTTGATCTGCCCGCGATGGCCTTGCACCGTCGGATTATAAGAGCGCAAGCTAACCTGCTCAGGATAGGCATAAGGCATTTTTACTGCAGGGCCAACAATATCTTTTGGCAGGTCGATAACCACCGGGCCCGGACGCCCCGTAGAGGCCAGATAGAAAGCTTTTTTCAATACGGTTGGAATATCTTCGGTACGTTTGACCAGAAAACTGTGTTTGACGACCGGGCGGGAGATCCCCACCATGTCACACTCCTGGAAAGCATCGTAACCAATCAGTGAGCTCGGCACCTGGCCAGAAAGCACCACCATCGGCACTGAATCCATATAGGCCGTCGCAATACCGGTAATCGCATTGGTTGCACCGGGGCCAGATGTCACCAGCACCACGCCAACTTCACCAGTAGCTCGCGCATAACCATCGGCCATGTGAACCGCACCTTGTTCGTGGCGCACCAGCACGTGATCGATGCCTCCGACCGTGTGCAGGGCATCGTAGATATCAAGTACGGCACCGCCGGGATAACCGAATACATGCTTAACGCCCTGATCGATTAACGATCGGACAACCATCTCGGCTCCTGACAACATCTCCATGGGTTTTGCCTCCAGACTTAGTTTGCTCATTGGATCTCGGGAAGTCATTTCCACGCGATCCTGTAGGAGAGGCACAACGCCCCATATTCCTATGCTTTGTTTGTTATAGTTCGAATGTTTATTAACGTAACTAACTTATTAACATAACGTCAGAATTTCTGGCAGGCAAACAGCAATTCTCTGCACTAAAGGCAATCTTGCACCACACCCACTGAATTTACCCGCATCACAAAAACAAAACACTGCCTGGAATGGCATAGCCTTGTCCTTCACTCCGCGACAGTCACTAATTATAGAACTAAATCAGGCTGAGAATTTTTACACATTGGTTACAGCAAAACGGCAAGAACTACACAGAAAGAGGTAAAAACAAGGGGGGGTTGCTCAGAAAGGCAGCGACGGTGTATATCATCAGATCTATACACGCCGTCGCCGTTAAAATGTGAATAGATTAGTCGCGGTACATAGAGTCAATTTCATTCTGATAACGCTGGAGAATGATTTTACGGCGTAATTTCATGGTTGGCGTTAGTTCACCCGTTTCCATGGTGAATGCCTGCGGCAAGAGGGTAAAACGCTTTACTTGCTCGAATTTCGCCAACTCTTTTTGCATATCTTTTAGCCGCTGCTCGAACAAACCGACAATATGGCTATGGCGCAATAGCTCTAATCTGTCGTGATATTTTAAATTTATCGAGCGGGCGTACTCTTCCAGTGATTCAAAACACGGCACAATCAGCGCCGAAACGAACTTGCGGGTATCTGCAATAATAGCGACCTGCTCAATAAAACGATCCTGACCCAGAGTGCCTTCAATCATTTGCGGCGCAATGTATTTCCCACCGGAGGTTTTCATCAGATCTTTCAGTCGTTCGGTGATGAACAAATTCCCCTGAACATCCAATGCGCCCGCGTCACCGGTTTTGAGCCAACCATCTTCGGTAAAGGATTCCGCTGTCTCTTGCGGCTTATTAAAATAACCGCGCATGACAATCGGACCACGTACCTGAATTTCGTTTTCAGCTCCCAAACGCACCTCAATCCCGGGTAATGGTTTACCAATAGAACCAAAGCGGAAGTCTTTTTCTTCCCAGCAAGAGACGGTGGCACAGGTTTCGGTCATGCCATAGCCGTACTTAATATTGATACCAATAGCCTGGAAAAACAGAATGATATTGTCATCTAATCGTGCGCCAGCAGCCGGTAAAAAGCGCACCTTGCCACCCAAGACTCCGCGTAACTTGCTCAATACCAGACGGTCGGCCAACTTATACATCTGCGCGGAAAGCAGCGACAGAGTTTGCCCATTTTGTAGGCTTTGGAACTTGCGCTCGCCACAGTCAACGGCCCAGCGGAATAACAAGCGACGATGCCATTTTGCCAACGCCACTTTGTCATTGATGGCGCTGAAAACTTTCTCATAGAAGCGGGGAACCGCGCACATGACTGTCGGTTTTACTGCCTGCATCGCTGCGCGCACCCAATCGGTGTTGCTGATATACACATTTTGCGCGCCGGTATGCATCACATAGAAACTCCAGGCCCGTTCAAACACATGAGAGAGTGGCAGGAAGCTCAAAGAAACATCTTCTGCTGTCAGGGTTAAGCGCTGGTCATGTAAATAGAGCTGGGCCGCCATATTACGGTAATCCAGCATCACGCCTTTCGGTTCACCCGTGGTTCCAGAGGTATAAATCAGCGTGAATAAATCATTTAAATCGCAGCTTTCAATGCGAGCGGTTAAGAGATGCTGCTGTACGGCATCAGGCTGTTGCTCGAAATCAGCCAAATGCTGAGCATATTCACAGCCACGAAGATCTACTGTGGGATCTAAGACAATAATCTGCGTCAGTTGCGGGCACAGCGGCTTTAGTGTGATGGCAACATCGAATTGAGTTTGCCCACCGACAAATAAAATACGGACATCGGCATCATTAACCACGTAAGCGGCCTGAGTTGCGGTATTGGTGGCATACAACGGCACGCTCACGCCACGCAATTGTAAAATGGCTAAGTCAGCCAATGACCAAGCCATACTGTTATTAGCAAAAATCCCAATACGTTCTTGGATTGCCACGCCCAAAGACAGCAACGCTGCTGAAATCCGCGTGATATGTGTGTCAATTTGCCGCCAACTCAGCTGCTTCTCGCCTTCTGGTGACCATTCACGGAAAGCAATATTGTCGGTTCTCTGCTCTATTTGTTGGCGCAAACGGCGCACAAGGTGGTGTTGTTCTAAAGTGTGGATCATAAAATCGCCGCTCGCTATATACCGTTCATCTTCCAAGCCCCAGGTGATTGGCAGTGTACTCAGTGACTCAGCCCTTCCCTGCATCTTGAAATCTATCGGGTATAGATGATTTATTGAGTGAACAGCTACCTTTGCCTATTAGCATTCAGCTTACATGTGTTCACTTTTTTTCGCGCAGTCTACCCACTCTATAGGTTATGGCAAATAAAATTCAGCGTAGAAGTGTGAGCTGAAATCGATTTTGATTAAAAACACAGCAGTTAGGGCAATGAGGCGGGCGTTAAAGCAGATAATTGTTTCTGCTGAATGGGATGAAAGCCCATTAGTAAATACAATATTAAATTCGGAGTCAGTTCTTGCCTGCTACTGATCAAAATACGATTTCAGCAGCAGGACTTTACAGAAAAATTAAGACAAAGTACTAAGTTGGCTAAGTTGCTCTTTCATCCACTGATGTCCCTTATCTCTGTCAGTAGATTCGTGCCAAGTGAGATAGCATGGGCGACATGTCTCCTCCCAAGGTAATGGGATAATTTTTATATTAAGGGTCTCACTGTATGTTTGAGCGAGCCAGCGAGGAGCAATTGCGACAAAGCAAGTCTGAGAGACAATATTTAGTATGCTATTCATATCCGTACTTTCGTAAGCAATAGTTTGAGCATTTATGGCTGATGCATAATAAAACTCACTAAAAGAACCTACTTTATCTAATGATACTACCGCATGTAATTCAGCAAGAAGTTGCTCTTGAGTAATTGCATTATCAATACGTGGGTGATCTTTAGCAACAACCAGAACTGACTCATCATTCGACAGCGATATATCATGAAAATCTGGGCGTTCGAACTTGGTATAACCTATAACAAATTCGGTTTCTTGATAACGTAATTGATGCTCAATATTCTCATTAAGATAAGATCGGATAATGAGCTGAACATGAGGTGCTAATTGTTTAACACGCTGTATAATTTGTGCGGTCAACCTGATGTCTAATGGACTGCAAATAGATAAATTAAATATTCGCGCACTGTTTTTGGCTTCAAAACCCGCGCCTGGTAACTCATTTTGTACTAATTGCAGAGCTTGTCGAACTGGGCCAAAAAGCTGACGCGCTCTGGCTGTAGGCTGAATACCTCGGCCATAGCGGACAAACAGTTCATCATTAAACATCACTTTTAGGCGGGCAACCGCGTTACTGACGGCAGGTTGAGACATGCCAAGTGACTGTGCTGCGCGTGTCACATTATGCATTTGCATCACAGCATCGAAAACAGTTAATAAATTGAGGTCGACACTGCGTAAATGAACATCATTGCCTTCCTTTTTTGTGACTTGATTGTCGGTTACTAAGTTGTGTTCAAACATGCTTAACTCCACTAAGCTTTATGCAGATGGCGTGATTAATAAAAAACCTCACAGATACTTATCGTGACTTCAAAATATCTTTGAATACTTATTATTAATGATGCCAATATTCTCTTTAGTACCTCGGCGAGGTAAAATCGAGTCTCATCCTTGTATAAGTGTGAAATATAAACCACACTTAATGCATTTGGTGATTCAGTAAATATCCATAGATAAAAATATAAACAAGAAACATATGCAAAATACTTTTGCATGATGAATATAACCAATCTACATTATCAATGCCAAGACGATACATCATAAGCATCAATAATAGAACTCACGATATGATCACATCACAAGATGAGAAGATTAACAACTATGACATTAATGAATAATAAATTCTTCATTTAAAACTTATCAACCCTTAATTACATTTAAAAGAACATAAATAAAATCAAATATCTCAGTTTATTTAATTATAATTCACAGCTAAAACTGTAAAGTATAAAAATAAATAATGAGATTAGCTGCTAAGGAAAAATAATTAATATATAAATATATTGTATATATAAATTAAAATAAATATCCTGTTGTTCATCTGTCTAACTATTAATCTATAAAAGCTATTATTGCTCGCTCTTCTATAAAGCAGAGGTAGGCCTTCTAACAGAGTCATCGACAGGAAGTAAACAGTTTACTGGTTTATAAAATCGGGGAAAAGCACAATAATCCATATTCCGAGCATTATGCCAAACAAAGCAAAATCCACCGCTTGATTTTTTAGACTAAAAAACCTAAAAAATTAATTTTTAAGTTTTTTGTGCCGTTATAAGGAATCAAGTATCTGCGTAACCAGTTGAACACGCCATTTTAAACAAATGTTGACATACCCATAGAATTCACGTATCAATTTAGGCAACGCAATAATTTAACTGATGAGAAACTGAAAAATTATGTTCTATTCAACCCGTCTACTAAGCCTACTACTTAACGCATCTCTCTTGCGCGGTATGTTGGTGGACGGAAATCAGAACTGATTCAGCCATCAAGATTAACAAGCCCGCGCAAATGCGCGGGTTTTTTTTTACCCGCAAAGCGCAAATGTAAACACGACAAGGAATATCCAATGAGCCAGCAAGTCATTATTTTCGACACAACATTGCGTGACGGTGAACAAGCATTGCAAGCCAGCCTGAGTGTAAAAGAGAAGCTGCAAATCGCGCTGGCACTGGAAAGAATGGGTGTCGATATAATGGAAGTCGGTTTCCCGGTTTCCTCTCCTGGCGATTTTGAGTCAGTGCGCACTATTGCTCAGCAAGTTAAAAATAGCCGTGTTTGTGCTTTGGCGCGCTGCGTCGACAAAGATATTGATGTGGCTGCTGAAGCTTTGCGCATTGCCGAAGCATTCCGTATTCACGTGTTCTTGGCAACCTCCACCTTACATATCGAATCCAAATTAAAGCGCTCGTTTGAGGATGTGTTGGCAATGGCCGTGCATTCAGTGAAACGCGCGCGTAACTATACCGATGACGTAGAATTTTCTTGTGAAGATGCCGGGCGCACACCGATTGATAACTTGTGCCGCATCGTAGAAGCGGCGATCAATGCCGGTGCCACAACCATCAACATCCCTGATACCGTCGGCTACACCACGCCATATCAGTTCGGTGGAATCATCACTGACTTGTATGAGAGAGTGCCAAACATTGATAAAGCCATTATCTCAGTCCATTGCCATGACGACTTGGGCATGTCGGTCGCCAACTCCATTACTGCCGTACAAGCCGGGGCTCGTCAGGTCGAAGGGACGATTAATGGCTTAGGCGAGCGCGCCGGTAACTGCTCACTGGAAGAAGTGATCATGGCAATCAAAGTGCGCGAAAACATGTTGGGCGTACATACCAACATTAATCATCAGGAGATTTACCGCACCAGCCAATTGGTCAGTAAATTATGCAATATGCCAATACCGGCTAACAAAGCCATTGTTGGTAGCAATGCTTTCGCCCACTCATCCGGTATTCATCAGGATGGCGTACTGAAAAATCGCGAAAACTACGAAATCATGACCCCTGAATCTATCGGCCTGAAAGGGGTGCAGTTGAACCTGACTTCACGCTCTGGCCGCGCGGCAGTCAAACACCGCATGGAAGAAATGGGTTATCAAGATAAAGATTACAATCTGGATTCCCTGTACGACGCATTCTTGAAGCTGGCGGATAAGAAAGGCCAAGTCTTCGACTATGACTTGGAAGCATTGGCTTTCATTAATAAGCAGCAGGAAGAGCCGGAGCATTACCGTTTGGACTACTTCAGTGTCCAATCTGGTTCCAGTGTCATGGCAACCGCATCAGTCAAATTGGTGTGTGGTGAAGAAATTAAATCAGAAGCGGCCACAGGTAATGGCCCGGTTGATGCGGTGTATCAAGCAATCAACCGCATTACCGACTACCCAATTGAACTGGTGAAATATCAACTGTCTGCCAATGGTCAGGGTAAAGACGCATTGGGTCAGGTTGATATTGTGGTTGACCATAAAGGCCGCCGTTTCCATGGTGTCGGTCTGGCAACTGATATTGTCGAGTCATCAGCCAAAGCATTGGTTAACGTATTAAATAACATCTGGCGCGCTCATCAGGTAGAAATCGAGAAACAGCGTCTGCAACAAAATAATCAGGAAATGGTGTGAACATGACTAAGACTTATCATATTGCCGTTTTACCCGGAGACGGTATTGGTCCTGAAGTAATGACTCAGGCCAATAAAGTATTGGATGCTGTTCGTCAGCGCTTCGGTATCAAGATTTCAACCAGTGCTTATGATGTGGGTGGCGCGGCTATCGACCGTCACGGCAGCCCATTACCGCCAGCAACCGTCAGCGGGTGTGAGCAAGCTGACGCCATTTTGTTCGGCTCGGTGGGCGGCCCCAAATGGGAGCATTTGCCACCGGCTGAACAACCTGAACGTGGTGCCTTGCTGCCATTACGCAAACACTTCAAATTATTCAGCAACTTGCGCCCGGCTCGTTTATATCAAGGGTTAGAAGATTTTTGCCCATTGCGCAGTGATATCGCCGCCAAAGGTTTCGATATTCTGTGTGTGCGTGAATTAACTGGCGGTATCTATTTCGGTCAACCGAAAGGCCGTGAAGGCCAAGGCATGCACGAACGTGCATTTGATACCGAAGTTTATCATCGCTTTGAAATTGAACGCATCGCCCGCATTGCCTTTGAATCTGCTCGCAAGCGCCGTGGTAAGGTTACATCAATTGATAAAGCCAATGTGTTGCAGAGCTCTATTCTGTGGCGTGAAGTGGTTACCGCCATTGCAGCGGATTATCCTGATGTCGCGTTGTCCCATATGTATATCGACAACGCCACCATGCAGTTAATTAAAGACCCTTCCCAATTCGACGTTTTGCTGTGTTCTAACTTGTTTGGCGATATTTTGTCTGATGAGTGCGCCATGATCACCGGCTCCATGGGGATGTTGCCGTCAGCCAGTCTGAATGAGCAAGGTTTCGGTTTATATGAACCCGCAGGTGGCTCAGCCCCTGATATCGCGGGTAAAAACATTGCCAACCCCATTGCCCAAATTCTCTCTTTGGCCCTGCTGTTGCGTTTCAGTTTAGGTAAAGACGATGCTGCCGATGCGATTGAAAATGCGATTAATCAGGCATTGGAACAAGGCTATCGCACAGCGGATTTAGCGGGTGATGGCAAAGCCATCGGCACCAACGAAATGGGCGATATCATCGCTAAATTTGTGGCTGAGGGGGTTTAAGATGGGCAAGACCTTATATCAAAACAAGACTTTATATCAAAAACTGTATGATGCGCATATTGTTCACGAAGCGCCGAATGAAACCCCATTGTTGTATATCGACCGCCACTTGGTGCATGAAGTGACGTCACCACAGGCCTTTGATGGCTTGCGGGCCATGGGCCGTCCGGTACGTCAGCCGAGCAAAACCTTTGCCACCATGGACCACAACGTTTCAACACAAACCAAAGACATCAATGCCAGCGGCGAAATGGCCCGCATTCAGATGCAAGAGTTGATCAAAAACTGTGCTGAGTTCGGCGTATCCTTATATGACCTGAACCATCCATTCCAGGGCATCGTACACGTCATTGGCCCAGAGCAGGGTATGACCTTGCCGGGCATGACTATCGTGTGTGGCGACTCCCATACTGCGACTCACGGCGCATTTGGCTCATTGGCATTTGGTATCGGCACCTCAGAAGTTGAGCACGTGCTGGCCACCCAGACCCTGAAACAGGGTCGGGCCAAGACCATGAAAATTGAAGTGAATGGTGATGTCGGCCCAGGCATTACTGCCAAAGATATCGTGTTAGCCATTATCGGTAAAACCGGCAGCGCTGGCGGTACCGGCCATGTAGTGGAATTCTGTGGTAGCGCCATTGAAGCGCTGAGCATGGAAGGCCGCATGACATTATGTAATATGGCTATCGAAATGGGTGCTAAAGCAGGTTTAGTGGCACCGGACGACACCACATTTAACTATCTGAAAGGCCGTCAATTTGCCCCGACTGGCGAGCAATGGGAACAAGGCGTTGCCTACTGGCGTAGTTTGAAAACTGATGCTGATGCCAAATTTGATACCGTGGTGACCTTAAATGCTGCGGATATCGCGCCACAAGTCACTTGGGGTACCAATCCTGGGCAAGTGATCGCGGTTAATCAAATTATTCCAGCCCCTGAATCCTTCAGTGATCCGGTGGAGCGCGCATCAGCAGAAAAAGCCTTGGCTTATATGGACTTGCGCCCTGGTATCAAGTTGACCGAAGTGGCAATTGATAAAGTGTTTATCGGTTCTTGCACCAACTCGCGCATTGAGGATTTACGTGCGGCGGCGGCGGTGGCACAAGGGCGTAAAGTTGCCAGCGGCGTGCAGGCGATTGTGGTTCCCGGCTCTGGCCCAGTGAAAGCGCAGGCCGAAGCGGAAGGTTTGGATAAAATCTTTATCGAAGCCGGTTTTGAGTGGCGCTTACCGGGTTGCTCTATGTGCCTGGCGATGAATAACGACCGTCTGGAACCCGGCGAGCGTTGTGCTTCCACCAGCAACCGTAACTTTGAAGGGCGTCAAGGCCGTGGGGGTCGTACCCATTTGGTTAGCCCGGCAATGGCTGCCGCTGCTGCTGTCAGTGGTCATTTTGCTGATGTTCGCGATTTATCTGCCGCCACCCACTAACCGGAGACACCACCATGGCAAAATTTATTCAACACGTTGGTTTGGTCGCTCCGTTGGATGCGGCGAATGTCGATACTGACGCGATTATCCCAAAACAGTTTTTGCAGAAAGTCACCCGCACTGGCTTTGGTCAGCACCTGTTTAATGACTGGCGCTTTCTCGACGATGCCGGCAAAGTGCCAAACCCTGAATTTGTGCTGAATCAACCTCGCTATCAGGGCGCGACCATTTTGTTAGCACGCGAGAACTTCGGCTGTGGTTCATCCCGTGAGCATGCGCCTTGGGCTTTGACCGATTTTGGTTTTAAAGTGGTTATTGCGCCAAGCTTTGCCGATATTTTTTATGGCAACTCGTTTAATAACCAGTTATTACCGGTAACATTAAACGAAGCGGATATTGATACTTTATTCCAGTTGGTTAAAGAGAATGAAGGCATCGAGTTTATTGTCGATTTGGAAAAACAAACCGTTAATGCCGGTGGCAAAAGTTATTCTTTCGAAATCGATAGCTTCCGTCGCCATTGCATGATTAACGGTTTAGACAGTATTGGCTTGACGTTACAACACGAAAATAATATTTCAGCCTACGAAAAACAACAACCCGAGTTTCTACGTTAATTATTTTTAAGGTTGGCGATATTACGCTAACCCATTATGTGAGTATATTGTTGGTGTCAGAGCTCATCCTGACCCAACAATTAAAACCCACCTAGAATATTAATCAAATATATATCCCATTATCTTTCTTCCATCACTTAAAAAACAAAATCCTAGCACAATCAATCTGTTATATAACAGAGCGGTAAGCCATTAGTTTAAATACATATTAATCATTCTAATATAGTTAATATTGATTGTAATTTGTGCAGACGGTCACTTTTTATTTCTTAAACAACGCTATGCTGTCAACTCACCATCCACACCTAGAGGGCGCCTTATGACACGCATTGCCTTGCGTTATGAAGCACGCATCTCCGGCGATAGCCGAGCCTGGTTTAATATAGATTACCGCCTCGCCAACGATTTCCCTCGCTAGTTTCCTGCTGCTTATTCAGCTTCGGCTGAAACACTCATCTGTTTTATTTTTATTGCCATCATGGGCAATACGAACTGTTATTTCTTATTTTAACGGTTCTTATTATCCACGGCATAACTATACCCAAAAAATAATATTTGGAGTAATAAGCCATGAAACGCATTCCTGAACCCTTCCGTATTAAAATGGTAGAAAATATTCGGATGACCAGCCGGGAGGATCGCGAGAAAGCATTAATTGAGGCAGGTTATAACCCATTCTTACTGCCTAGCGAAGATGTCTATATTGATTTACTGACTGACTCAGGTACCGGTGCCATGAGTGACCGTCAGTGGGCCGGATTAATGATGGGCGATGAGGCTTACGCCGGTTCGCGTAACTATTATCACCTGTGCGACCAAGTCAAAAAACTGATTGGCTACCCATTTACTATCCCGACCCACCAAGGCCGTGGTGCTGAGCAGATCCTGTTCCCTTGCCTGATTGCGAAAAAACAAAAAGCAGGTGGTGGTAAGAAGCCGGTATTTATTTCCAACTTCCACTTTGATACCACTGCCGCCCACGTCGAGATGAATGGCGCAAAAGCCATTAACGTAGTCACGCCAAAAGCCTTTGATACCGTCTCTTATTATGACTGGAAAGGGGATTTCGACTTAGATCAGCTGAAGGCCACCATTGCTGAGCATGGTGCCGAAAACGTGGTGTCTATTATTACCACCGTCACCTGTAATAGCTCCGGCGGTCAGCCGATTTCAATGAGTAATATGCGCGAAGTGTATCGTATCGCTCAGCAGCATAATATTCCGGTGGTCATTGACTCAGCCCGCTTCTGCGAAAACGCCTGGTTTATTAAGCAACGTGAAGCGGGTTATGGCGATAAGTCGATCAAAGAGATCATTCTGGAGATGTACCAGTATGGCGACATGCTGACCATGTCAGCCAAAAAAGACCCGATGGTTAACATTGGCGGTTTGTGTTGTTTCCGTACCGATGAAGACCTGTTTAACGACGTTCGCATCCGTTGTGTCCCCATGGAAGGTTTTGTAACTTATGGTGGTCTGGCTGGTCGCGATATGGAAGCGCTGGCAATCGGGCTGGAAGAAGGGATGAATGAAGACTTCCTGACTTATCGTATCGGCCAAGTAGAGTATCTGGGTGAACGTCTGCGTGCAGGGGGCATTCCTATTCAATACCCTACCGGCGGCCACGCGGTGTTTGTTGATGCCAAACTTTTGCTGCCGCATATTCCAGCTGAGCAATTCCCGGCACAAGCGCTTAACAATGCGCTATATCTGGAAGCAGGTATCCGCAGTGTTGAAATCGGTTCATTGCTATTAGGTCGAGATCCAGAAACCGGCAAACAAAAACCATCACCATTGGAACTGCTGCGCCTGACCATCCCGCGCCGGGTCTACACCAATGACCACATGGACTATATCGCCGATGCCCTGATTTCACTTAAATCACGGGCCGAGGAAATCAAAGGCCTCACCTTCACCTACGAACCTCCGGTTCTGCGCCACTTTGTTGCCCGATTAAAACCAATCGAATAAACGGCAACCGCGACTCCAAGAGCACGCCCCCTGCCGCACCGGCAGGGGGAATACCGCTACCAAATCGCTACCTCTATAAGTGGTAAAACCACACGAGGACACCCTACTATGGCCCAAACTACACTAGAAGATCAGGTCACAGCCGCAAAAATTAAAAATCCTTCTCTGCTCGGTGGTGCAATGATTATTGCCGGCACTATCGTCGGCGCAGGGATGTTTTCATTACCCGTTGTCATGTCAGGGATCTGGTTTTATTGGTCTATTGCTGTTCTGGTTTTTACCTGGTTTTGTATGCTTCATTCAGGATTAATGATCCTCGAAGCCAACCTCAACTATCACACCGGGGCCAGTTTCGACACCATCACCAAAGATTTACTGGGTAACGGCTGGAATATCGTCAATGGCCTGACTGTCGCCTTTGTGCTCTATATTCTGACTTACGCCTATATCTCTGCCAGCGGCTCGGTGATTCAACATACCCTGCGCGGAATGGGGATAGACTTCCCGGCTCGGCTCGGCGGTCTGTTCTTTGCATTATTCGTCGCTTTTATTGTTTGGCTCAGTACCACCGCAGTAAGCCGAATGACCACCATCGTGCTGGGCGCCAAAATCCTCACCTTCTTTATGACCTTTGGTGGGCTGTTGGGGCACGTCGAGCCGGTGAAGTTGTTCAATCTGAGCGAAGCCAATCCCAGCTACCTGCCGTACCTGCTGATGACTCTGCCATTTTGTCTGGCCTCATTTGGTTATCACGGTAACGTCCCTAGCCTGATGAAGTATTACGGCAAGAATCCCCGCCGTATCCGCAACTGTCTACTGATTGGTACTCTGCTCGCCCTGACGCTCTATATCATCTGGTTGGTCGGCACGATGGGGAATATTCCGCGACCACAATTTCGCGAAATAGCCAGTCAGGGCGGGAATATTGATGTGCTGGTGAGTGCCTTGGGCGGGATCTTACAAAGCTCGTCGATGGATCTGCTGCTGACGGTGTTCTCAAACTTCGCCGTCGCCAGTTCATTCCTGGGCGTGACATTGGGATTATTTGATTATCTTGCTGATTTATTTAAATTTGACGACAGCCGCTTAGGCCGTGGGAAAACAGCCGTCATTACATTCTTGCCGCCGATATTGGGTGGGCTGATATATCCAGATGGTTTTATTTACGCCATCGGCTATGCCGGGCTGGCTGCCACGGTGTGGGCCGCCATTGTACCAGCACTGTTGGCCCGAGCTTCCCGTAAGCGCTTTGGTAGCCCACTGTATCGCGTTTGGGGCGGCACCCCATTGATTGTATTGATTTTACTGTTTGGGGCGATTAATGCCATCGCCCATATTCTGTCCAGCTTAAACCTGCTGCCGACCTATTAAAATCCGATAACCAGCGCCCCGCGGGGCGCTAAGCTTCTCTTACCCGCGCACAAATGATGAGAGAGAGAATTGCCAGAATCATTGCCATCACATAGACCGAATTGTGCCCCCAAGTCTCCGTCAATACCCCTTGTAGCACCCCAGCCAAAATCACCCCGGTAGAGATGCTATTGGTAAACAGAGTAGTAGCGGCACCCGCTCGGCCTGGCATTAAATCCTGAAAATAGAGCATACCAATACCGGCGACGATGCCGATAAAGATGGCATTAAAAATCTGTAATAGCATTAATGCAGATTTGAATTTAAACAGCACTAATCCGGTATAAAACAGCACGCCAGCCAGTACCGCGAATAGCATAATTTTGCGCTTACCAAAACGCCGAACCGAATAGCCCGCCAGTAGCATAATAGGGATTTCCAACCCTGCGGCGGTTCCCATCAATAATCCCGCCAACCGCTCAGGCAGCCCCAAACTTGCCGTAATATAGAGCGGCATATCAATGATATACATGGTATTGCATGTCCACATCAACATTGAGGCAATGAAGAGTAGCAAGACGTCTTTATCAGCAAATAAGCTGCCCTGAGCAACAACTGGCGCATCCATCACCGGTTCCGCGCGCTGCACTGAGGGCAAAATAAACCACACCACCAAGGCACTGAGCACAAAAATACCGGCGGCGATGCAGAACATCAGGGTAAAGCCATAATTCAGCGCCAACATAAATGACAGCGGTGGGCCAATAACCCAAGCCAATGATAGCTGAGCACGCATAATCGAGCTGAACATCACCACTTCGCGGGCCGAGTTATCGGCATATTCACGCGCCAAGGCAAAAATCTGCGGCATTGCGGTGTTAGCCACTGAGGCGAGCAGCACACCCGCGGTGATTAATGTCAGGTAATCACGATTAAAAGCAAATAGCAGGCAGTTCCCCACCGCCATCAGATAGCAGACCAAAATCAGTTTGCGGCGATCACCCCGCAAATCTGAACGTTTTGCCAACACAAAACTGACGGTAATCCCGGCGATAGCATTGACAGTGTAAAACAGCCCTACCCACAGCGGGCGGACTTTCACTTCAGTGCTGAGAAATAGACTTAGCGTTGGCGCTTGTAAAGCCCCAGCAATACCGGAAAGAAAGGCCACCACAAAAAACGCGAGAAAAACCGGGTTAATACGACGGGAAAAGGTTAATGCAGATTTCATTCCAGGCTCCAACGCCAGAAACAGCTATGACTGGCCATGCTACAGAAGTACGTAAATTTATAAACAGAAAACCCGAATAGATTTTATACCCAAATAATTGCAACCACCCACAATACTGTGGAGTTAAGGGCACTGAGTAAAAAGAAAAAAAGCCAGCGGGATATCCCACTGGCTGGTGAAACACACCATTACTCAGAAATTTTAATACAGGTTTTCTCGCTACTACCGCAAGACTCACAACACTTAACTACATCAACTCAAACAAAAAATTACAGGGTATGTTCGGTTCGGGCGATAATATCGTCCTGCGCATCGGGCGATAGCGCGGTGAAGAAAGCCGAATAACCGGCGACCCTAACGACTAAGTCACGGTAACGATCTGGATGCTGCTTAGCATCAAGTAGGGTCTCGCGCGATACAATGTTGTACTGCACGTGCCAGCCCAGATACTCTTCAAAGAAGGTGCGCAACATCATCATCAGTTTTTCACGATCCCGCGGGTTATCCAGTGTCGATGGATTCAGCTTCTGATTGAGCAGCACGCCCCCCAGAATAGAGGCCGTCGGTAACTTCGACAGTGAGTTAAACACCGCCGTTGGCCCTAAATGGTCAGTGCCAGAAGCGGGACTTGCGCCCTCCGCCAATGGGCTGTGCGCTTTGCGGCCATCCGGTGTTGCCATGGTTGCCGCCCCAAAAGGAACGTTGGCAGAGATTGATGATGTCCCTGCGTAATAGGTGCCGCCGATAGGTCCCCGACCAAATCGGGTATTGTGATATTGCTTCAATTCATCAATATAAGTCTGGTAAGCACGCACTAACAGTTGGTCAACATCATCAACATCATTGCCATATTTAGGTGCTGAATTAATTAGATGTTGGCGCAGTTGCTCGCCATTCAGACCGGCAAAATCATTGGCTAATGCGGTTGCCAGCTGCTGCTGACCAATAAGTTGTTGCTCAAAGACCAACTTGCGCACCGCCGCCAAACTGTTCCCCAAGTTAGCAATCCCAACTTGCAAACCAGAAACCCAGTCATAGCGCGCGCCCCCCTGTTTGATACTTTTGCCGCGCTCAATGCAGTCATCCACCAGCGCGGAACAGACGATATCGTGGGCGTTTTCTTCCAATACGGTATCCACTACACACTCGATTTCGATGGATTTGCGGGTGTAATAACGAATCTGTTCATCCCATTGCGCCATCACTTGAGAGAAATCAGCGAAGTTTCCCTTCGACAGCCCCTGCTCCTGTGGCAAGAATACCTGCCCGGAGGTGGCATCACGGCCTTGCTCCAAGGCCGCCAACATCACTCTGGCAAAGTTAATGAAACTCATGCCCGTACAGCGATAACCCCATTTGCCGCCGACAGCGGTTTCAATGCAGCCAATTGCCGCATAATCGTAAGCATCTTGTGGCTCGACACCCAACTTGATGAATTCAGGAATAACAATTTCGTCATTGTTAAAGGCTGGCATACCAAAGCCACAGCGAATCACTTGTACACAAGCATCAAGGAAGTCATCGCTGATACCCGCATGGTAGCGAACACTGAGGTTAGGCTGAGTTGATCTTAAGCGCCCGCAGGATTCCAGCACGGCATAAGAGAGCGGGTTGACGGCGTCGATGGCCTTGCCCTGCACCAGTTTTTGCCCACCAATAGTGACGTTTTGATAAAGCGGGCTACCCGCCGAAGCTTTGGAGTGCGAGCCAGAGCGGATTTTGTTCACTTCTAGCAGTTTCAGCCAGCAGCTATGCAGCATCTCAATCGCTTTCTCGCGACTCAGGGTGTTTTCCAGCTCAACATCGCGGCGATACCACGGATACAAATACTGATCCAGACGGCCAAATGAAACTGAATGGCCATTGGATTCAATTTGCAAAATTAGCTGAATGAAATAGCACAGTTGCAAAGCTTGCCAGAAAGTCTGTGGTGGCTGATGCGCAATTAAATCGCAGTTCGCGGCGATAGTTTGCAACTCAATCCGCCGCCATTCGCGGGTTTCTTCTGCGGCCATTTGCCGGGCAACTGCTGCATAGCGCTCAATATGTTCGCTCAGTGCCGCCAATGAAATATCAATTGCTTTCAGGAATTGTTCTTTATGCAGATCACTCCAGTCTGTCAGTTGCAGACGGGAGCGGCGACGGGTCACTTTAGCGCGTAAGCCATCCAACCCTTTTTCCAGCAATAACGGGAAGTTAACCGCTAAATGCGCATCACCGGAGGTCATATTGCCTTCCGCTTTGATGATACCGGTTGCCAGCAGCGCTTTTTGTTCATCGGTGAACATGCCATAGCAGCGATCTTGCACGGTTTGACCGCGCCACCACGGGCACAGCTGGTGCAATACTGCTTTATCTTGCTCGCTGACCGAGAACCCTGCGCCGGGGCGATCGGCTAATTCGTCAATCTCATTTTCTATCCAACTGACGGTATATTCAGGGAAAATCGGCGCGGCGCGTAATTGACTAGCCTGATTACCAATAATCAGCTCATCATTCTTAATCCATACCGTGCGTTGCTGTAAGTGATGAGCTAGCGCCAGCGCGCGCCGGACGGGTAAGGGTTTATCCAGATGCTGTTGATAAGCTTCGGTATAATGCTGCGCTCGCTCAGTACAAACTGGCGGTTTCACAATATGAATGAGTGCGTTTTTATGCTGTTTTGTCCGTTCGCTTAAGGTTACCAAATCGAGAGTGGTCATTGCGTCATCCTCTTAAAATTGCGGTAAGGCCCTTGTCACGGGCATAACTTTCCGCGAAGGCCAGCAGATCAGGAGAGTCTAAAGGGGTACTGGCTGCCAGATAGGCTTCACCCAGCAGTGAATATTTATTGATACCCAAAGTGTGATAAGGCAAAAAATGAATCTCTTTCACACCAATTTCATCGGCGGCAAAATCGACAATCCCTTGCACCGAGTGGTTATCAGCATTGAAATCCGGGATTAGCGGCACCCGTACCGTGATATTGGTGCCTGCGGCGGCTAACTTGCGAAAGTTATCCATGACGCGTTTGGCTGAACCGCCGGTCCACTGCTGAAAACGGTGTTCATCGGTATGTTTTAGGTCCGCCAGCATCAAATCAAGCCAAGGTAAAGAGGGGGCGATATAGCGCCACGGCGTATGCAGGCAAGACTCAACCGCAGTATGGATGCCAAGCTGATGGCAACGCTGCAATAATTCAGCGGCCACTGCGGGTTGCATAAAAGGTTCGCCGCCGGACAACGTCACGCCGCCGCCACTACGCCGATAAAATGGCAAATCGCGCAGTAATGTATCCATGGTGGCATCAATATCAATCGGGCTGCCGCACTGCGTCAAAGCTCCGCTAGGGCAGCTAACCGCCAGCGCCTGAATATCATCTTCGGCTAATAATTGGCGATGAATAACAATTTGATCATCAACACGCTGAATAGCTTGCGGGCAAGCTTGATGGCATAAATCACAACCGGATAAGCAAAGGCGGGGATCAAATAGCACCTCAGGTTGGCGTGAGCGGCTCTCTGGGTTTTGGCACCAGCGACAGCTTAACGAACAGCCTTTTAGGAAAACCACACTGCGAATACCGGGGCCGTCATGAGTGGAATAACGCTGTAAATTAAAAATCATCTTACCCCTCCCATTAGCTGTGACTGCGCTGGCATCGCGGTGACTATTCGCTTTCATTGGCAACCAGTATCTGCGTAATATAGGGAAAGAAAAATTGATGAAATTTGCTGCGGAGTTCCTCTTTTATGTCTGCCTCGCGCTTGCAACAACAGTTTATTCGCCTCTGGCAACGTTTTAATGGCCAACACACAGAAACTACCTTGCAAGAACTGGCCGAAGTGCTTTGTTGCTCGCGCCGCCATGTCCGCTCCCTGCTAGGCAGCATGCAACAAGAGGGCTGGTTGAGCTGGCAGGCGGAAGCTGGCCGAGGTAAGCGCTCACAACTGACTTTCCTCTATTCCGGGTTGGCACTGCAACAGCAGCGGGCCGAAGAGTTACTGGAACAAGACCATATTGACCAATTAGTCCAGCTGGTTGGGGATAAAAAAGCGGTGCGCCAAATGCTGCTATCCCAGCTAGGGCGCAGCTTTCGGCAAGGTAAACATATTCTGCGGGTGCTCTATTATCGTCCGTTACAAAACCTATTACCCGGTACCGCACTGCGCCGCTCAGAAACCCATATGGTGCGGCAGATTTTTAATGGCCTCACCCGGATAAATGAGGAAAATGGGGAACTGGAGCCGGACTTATCTCATCACTGGCAGGCCATTAGCCCTTTGCATTGGCGCTTTTATCTGCGCCCCGCGATTCATTTTCACCATGGCCGTGAACTGGACATGAATGATGTGATAACCAGCCTGACGCGATTAATCCCTCAGCCCCTGTTTTCGCATATTACGGCGGTGCGCTCACCAACGCCCTATGTGCTTGATGTGCATCTCAGTACTCCAGATTATTGGTTGCCGTGGTTGCTAGGCAGTGCGCACGCCATGATCTTGCCGCAAGAGTGGGAAAATCAGCCGGATTTTCGTCGGCATCCGATTGGGACTGGCCCTTATTCCGTGATTCGGAATCACCATAGCCAATTGAAAATTCAGGCCTTCGATAACTATTTTGGCTTTCGGGCACTAATTGACGAGGTCAATATCTGGGTACTGCCCGATCTGTCTGACGAGCTGATTTACACTGGAGTCCAGTTGCAGGCTGATGACACCAGTAAAAATGAGCTGGAAAGCCGCTTGGAAGAAGGCTGCTATTTTTTGTTATTTGACCAGCGATCGCCCCAGACCTGTCATCCAGAGATCCGTCGCTGGCTATGTGAATTGATCACCCCAGTGGCCCTACTCAGCTTTGCCGATCCCTTTTATCAACGTTACTGGTCACCCGCTTATGGCATGTTACCGCGCTGGCATCACAACCGGCTCACGGCACTGGAGCCGAAACCCGCCGGGCTAACTGAACTGACACTGACTTTTTACAGTGATCATTCTGAATTTGATGCCATCAGCCAGACATTAACCCAGTTGCTGGCGGCCCATGGTGTCACCTTAAAAATACAGGTACTGGATTACACTCAGTGGTATCAGGGTGATGCACAGAGTGATATCTGGCTTGGCAGCGCAAACTTCTATCTGCCGCTGGAGTTTTCCCTGTTTGCTACCCTGTATGAACTGCCGTTGCTACAATATTGTTTGGATGAAGAGCTGCATCAAGATGTTGAATTATGGCGAAATAATACATTGCCAATGGCCGATTGGAGTCAAAAATTGGTCAGCCAAAATCAATTCCACCCGCTGTTCCATCACTGGCTAGAATTATATGGGCAGCACAGTATGCGCGGGGTGCGCATGAATACTCTCGGCTGGTTTGATTTCAAATCGGCTTGGTTTACGCCTCCCGAGGGATAAAGCCACTTTCACCCGCCCAGATTAATCTCTACAATAGCGCCGTCTCAACGGGGTGCAAGAATATCGCTAGCCAGGGTCAACCCAGTGTCGCAAGTGTTAAAAACACAGCGAGCCGGGTTCAGACAGTGGCGGACAGCACACAGAAACCGGAGCGTACACATGACCTTGTAAATCATGACTACGTGAGGATTTCGAATACTGCCCAACACTGTATCAACCGCGGCGCAGCACGTTTTTGCTGAGAGCAAACCCGTCGAACCTGATCCGGTTAACACCGGCGGAGGGATTTGAGAAAGATAACACCGCGCCCCCACGGAGACGGCTGTTAGCTACCGCCTCAGATACCTTTGCCACCTTTATTCTTAAGGAGTGCAAAGTGTTTAAACGCATTATTCCCTGCTTGTTCTTGCTGTCCGCGGCCGCTGTTGCTGCTGATAAACCGACCCTGACGGTCTACACCTATGACTCCTTCGCTGCCGACTGGGGGCCAGGGCCGGCAATTAAAAAAGCCTTTGAAGCCGAGTGCGATTGCCAACTTAAATTTGTGGCGTTAGAAGATGGCGTATCACTGCTAAACCGCCTGCGAATGGAAGGGAAAAACAGTCAGGCCGATGTGATTTTAGGCTTAGATAACAATCTGGTACAGGCCGCAGAGCAAACCGGTCTATTCGCTCCAAGTCAGGTGGACACCAGCCACCTCACCTTGCCGGAAAAGTGGCAGAATAAAACTTTCGTCCCTTATGATTATGGCTATTTTGCCTTTGTGTATAACAAAGACAAATTGAAGAACCCGCCAAAAAGCTTGCAAGAATTAGTCGACAGCAAAGAGCCGTGGAAAATAATTTATCAAGACCCGCGCACCAGTACTCCCGGCCTTGGCTTAATGCTGTGGATGCAAAAAGTGTATGGCGATAAAGCTCCACAAGCATGGCAACAATTGGCCAAGAAAACCGTCACCGTCACCAAAGGCTGGAGTGAGGCTTACGGCCTGTTCCTGAAAGGTGAAGGGGACTTGGTGCTGAGCTACACCACCTCTCCGGCTTACCATCTGATCGAAGAGAAGAAAAGCAACTATGCCGCCGCTGATTTTAGTGAAGGTCACTATCTGCAAGTTGAAGTCGCCGGTCAGGTTGCCTCCAGCAAACAGCCAGAACTGGCGCAGCGCTTTATGCAATTTATTGTCACGCCTGCCTTCCAAGACCATATTCCAACCGGCAACTGGATGTATCCGGTGATCAAAATGACGCTACCGGCCGGATTTGACACACTCACAGTGCCACAAAAAGCATTGCAATTTGATGCTAAAGAAGTGGCTGATCATCGCGCAAAATGGATTCAGGCATGGCAATCCGCCGTCAGCCGCTAATCCCCACATGGTTGTGGCCGGGGCTATTGGCTGCCGGACTGATAGTCGGTGTCGCGCTGCTGGCGTTCACCGCTATCTGGCGCCATGCCCCGGCAGCAGATTGGCACAGTATCTGGCAGGATAGCTATCTGTGGCATGTGATCCGCTTTACCTTCTGGCAGGCGTTTCTCTCTGCATTGCTGTCGGTAACGCCGGCGATTTTTCTCGCCCGCGCCTTATATCGCCGCCGTTTTCCCGGCCGCCAATTGATGCTGCGATTATGCGCGATGACCTTGGTGCTCCCGGTGTTAGTCGCCATCTTTGGCATCCTGACGGTTTATGGCCGCCAAGGCTGGCTGGCGGGGTTATTTGGCTGGCTGGGAGTGGATTATCGCTTCTCACCTTATGGCTTACAGGGGATTTTGCTGGCACATATTTTCTTTAATATGCCACTGGCGACGCGCCTGTTATTGCAGTCATTGGAAAGCATTGCGGTGGAACAGCGCCAATTGGCCGCACAGTTGGGTATGAACGGCTGGCAGCATTTTCGCTTGGTCGAGTGGCCCTATCTTCGTCGCCAAATTCTGCCCACTGGCGCGCTGATTTTCATGCTCTGTTTTGCCAGTTTTGCCACCGTGCTATCTCTGGGGGGCGGGCCGCAAGCCACCACCATCGAGTTAGCTATTTATCAGGCGCTTAGCTATGACTATGATCTCGGTCGTGCCGCATTACTGGCACTGATCCAACTGGGCTGTTGCCTTGGATTGGTGGTGCTAAGCCAACGGCTCAGCTCAGTGCTGGCGGTGGGAAATACTCACGGGCAAATTTGGCGCAACCCGCAAGATAGCGCGTGGTCGCGCATCAGCGACACCCTGTTAATTGGGGCCGCATTATTATTGATGGTGCCGCCATTGCTGGCGGTTGTGATTGATGGCAGCAATAAAACTATACTGACGGTGTTGCAGCAACCCGCACTGTGGCAAGCTTTCTTCACCTCTCTGGTCATCGCCATTGGGGCCGGATTATTGTGTGTCATCTTGACCATGATGCTGCTGTGGAGTAGCCGGGAGCTAAAGCTGCGCCAACGTGCTGCTTACGGGCAAGCATTGGAAGTCAGTGGCATGGTGATTCTGGCGATGCCGGGTATTGTGTTGGCAACGGGCTTTTTCTTATTACTCAACGATACTTTTGGCTTGCCGCAATCCCCCTATGCGCTGGTGATTTTGACCAATGCACTGATGGCGGTACCCTATGCCTTGAAAGTGTTGGATAACCCAATGCGTGACTTGGCCGAGCGCTACACACCGCTGTGCTTGTCACTGGACATTCGTGGCTGGCACCGTTTACGCCATATTGAGTTAACTGCGCTGAAACGCCCGCTGGCTCAGGCGCTGGCTTTTGCCAGTGTTCTCTCCATCGGGGATTTTGGCGTCGTGGCGCTGTTTGGTAATGAACACTTCCGCACCTTGCCATTCTATCTTTATCAGCAGATAGGTTCTTATCGCAGCAATGATGGCGCAGTCACTGCCTTGCTGTTGCTGCTGCTCTGTTTCCTGCTGTTTACTCTTATTGAACGACTGCCGAGCCGCCATGCTAAAGCTTGAGAAAATTACCTACCTGTACGACCACTTGCCAATGCGTTTTGATTTGCGCGTTCAACCCGGCGAGCGAGTGGCGATCCTCGGCCCCAGTGGCGCAGGCAAAAGTACCCTGCTGAGTTTGATTGCCGGTTTTTTGCTGCCGGTCAGTGGCCGAATGCTGCTGAACAATCAAGACCACACTCACACTGCGCCCGCCCAAAGGCCGGTATCTATGCTGTTTCAGGAAAATAATCTGTTCTCGCATTTAACTGTCGAACAAAATATTGGGCTGGGTTTACATCCGGGGCTGAAACTCAATCATGAGCAAAAGTTATTGTTACGCCAAATTGCTCAACAAGTGGGATTGGAAGAGTGCCTCGAGCGACTACCGGCTCAGCTCTCCGGTGGTCAACGCCAACGAGCAGCACTGGCGCGTTGCCTGGTGCGCAGCCAGCCTATTTTGCTGCTGGATGAGCCGTTTTCCGCGCTAGATCCGGCTCTGCGCAATGAAATGCTGCAATTAGTTGACCAAGTTTGCTCTCAGCGCCAGCTGACGTTATTGATGGTGTCGCATAATCTGGATGATGCCGCCCGTATCGCCGAGCGCACCTTATTGGTGGTCGACGGCCGCATTTACTACGACGGCGCAACACAGGCGCTGGTGAGCGGCAGTGCCCCAGAAGCCAGCGTGCTGGGGATTGCTACACATCATTAGTTGTTGAATAGTGAGCGCAGCTAACACCCCTGCGGCGTCAAAGACGAAGGATATTTATCCGGCTAGAACCTTCCACAACAGATGCCGATACACCGGCATAATTGGTTGCATATGTAGCCACACAAAGCTGGCGATAGCGGCGGCGATAGCCAAGAGAGTCACCCAACGCAAACGGGTCAGAGGCAGCCATTTGCTCAGGCGGTCCGGGCTACGTTTACCAAAACGCCACCAGCGCCATGACAGCCACAATGCCAGCCAAATCAGCACCACAACCACGAATAATAGCCACTTAAACATATAGCTGTTGGCACTGGGCGGGATATCAATCGCCACCCCAGCCAGTATGCCGGGGAAGAAATAGATTGGCGGCCATGTCAGGCAACCAATGATATTCGGTAGCGCGAATTTTACTGGCGGCAGGTTGAGCATCCCCGCCACCATCGGGACAATAGGCCGCGCCGGGCCAATAAAGCGCCCCAAAAGTACCGTTGCCATGCTGTGGTTGTGCAGCGCATGCTCGGTTTTATTCAGCATAGATTTATGTTTTTTCAGGAAAGACCAGCGGTGCAGCGGCTCTTTGAAGCGACGACCAATGAAATAAGAGATCCAATCCCCCATCAGACAGCCGACAGTCGCGGCGGCCCAAGCCGAGTAAAAGCCCACTTCCCCACTGCCAATCAGCGCGCCCACGCTGGTCATCATCACCGTGCCGGGCAATAACATGCCCACCAGCGCTAAAGATTCAAGAAAAGTGACTAACATGACGACAAATAGCGTGAAAGCCAGAGATTGTGTCAGTAAATGTAATAAATAGGCTTCCATAAATTTGTCCGTTAGTTAACAACTTGGTGGATTGTCTAGCCCACCAACAAATGAGTCAATCAATAAAATAGACAATTACTGTATAAATAACCATGTTATGAAAGTATAATATACTACTTGGTGATTTTAAAAATTCTCTTTATATACCCAATAGATTTCAAGATGCAGGAAGGCGGCAAGCAAAAGAGCCCCGATGAGCTTACTCAGGTAAGTGATTCGGGTGAGTGAGCGTAGCCAACACACCTGCAATTTGAAAGATGACGGGTATAAAGGTAGTAGCATGGGTCAAACCCGTCAGGGCTTCCTGCTAACTCGCCACTGGCGCGACACGCAGGCTGGCACCGAAGTTGAATTCTGGTTAGCAACCGATGAGGGGCCACAGCAAGTGAGGTTACCCCCTCAGCCCTCAGTGGCTTTTATCCCGGCCGAACAACGCCAACGGGCCGAAACCGTGCTGCGTAATGAACGCCGCTGGCAATTGCGCCCTCTTGAGCTAACCGACTTCCACCAACGCCCGGTTCTGGGGCTATATTGTAGCCAACATCGCCAATTAATCCGCCTGGAAAAGCTGCTCAGAGAAAGCGGCGTGAATGTCTATGAAGGTGATATTCGCCCGCCAGAACGTTTCCTGATGGAACGCTTTATTACCGCACCGGTATGGTTTAGTGGCGAAGAAAATGGTCATGGCCCGCTGCTTAATACCCAAATGAAACCTGCCGAGGAGTATCGCCCAGCCCTCAAACTGCTGTCGCTGGATATCGAAACCAGCGAGCATGGCGAACTTTATTGCATTGGTTTAGAAGGCTGTGGTCAGCGTCAGGTTTACATGCTCGGCCCGCCAAATGGCAGTGCGGCGGATGAAGCCGCATTGGACTTCAAACTGGAATATGTCGCCAGCCGCCCGCAACTATTAGAGAAATTGAATCAGTGGCTGGCAGAGCATGATCCTGATGCCATTATCGGCTGGAATCTGGTGCAGTTTGATTTACGCGTATTACAAAAACATGCTGATCGCTATCAGATCCCACTGCGCTTTGGTCGTGGCGGTAATCTGCTGGAGTGGCGTGAGCATGGTTTTAAACAGGGGCACTTTTTTGCCTCCACCGCGGGTCGGCTGATTATTGATGGCATTGAAGCACTCAAATCTGCCACCTGGAATTTCCCCTCATTTAGTCTGGAATCTGTCTCGCAGACCTTGCTGGGTGAAGGCAAAGCCAGCGATAGCCCCTACCAGCGGATGGATGAAATCAACCAGCGCTTCGCCCATGATAAACCGGCGCTGGCCCGCTATAACCTGAAAGATTGTGAACTGGTAACGCGGATTTTTGCCAAAACCGAGCTACTCAGCTTCTTGCTTGAGCGCTCAACAGTCACCGGGCTGGCGGCTGATCGCAGTGGCGGTTCCGTTGCCGCATTTACCCATCTTTATCTGCCACGGATGCACCGTATCGGCTATGTAGCGCCCAATTTAGGCGAATTACCGGAAGAGCACAGCCCCGGCGGCTTTGTGATGGACTCCCAACCCGGTTTATATGACTCGGTGCTGGTGCTGGATTACAAAAGCCTCTATCCATCAATTATTCGCACCTTTTTGATTGATCCAGTCGGTTTAGTGGTGGGCATGTCCCAGCCGGATGAAAAGCATTCGGTACCCGGTTTTCGCGGCGCTTGGTTCTCACGCGACAAACATTGCTTACCCGCCATCGTCAACCAAATCTGGCAGGGGCGAGAAGCGGCTAAACGCCAGCAAAATAAACCATTATCACAAGCATTAAAAATCATCATGAATGCCTTCTATGGCGTCTTGGGCTCCAGTGGCTGCCGATTTTTTGATCCTCGGCTGGCCTCATCAATTACCTTGCGCGGCCACGATATTATGCGCCAAACCCGTGAATTGATTGAAGCACAGGGCTATCAGGTGATTTATGGCGATACAGACTCAACCTTTGTCTGGCTGAAAAGTGCCCATAGCGAGGAGCAAGCATCCCGCATTGGCAAAGCGCTGGTACAGCATGTCAATCAATGGTGGCAGGCGCATATTCGGCAAACCTATGATTTACCCTGTGCGCTGGAACTGGAGTTTGAAACCCATTATCGACGCTTTCTGATGCCCACCATTCGCGGGGCGGAGCAAGGCAGTAAAAAACGCTATGCCGGGCTGATTTCAACCCCAACTGGCGACCAGATGATATACAAAGGGCTGGAGACCGTTCGCACCGACTGGACGCCGCTGGCCCAGCAATTCCAGCGCGAGCTGTATTTGCGTATTTTCCAGCAGCAGCCTTATCAAGATTATGTGCGAGATTACGTGGCTCGCACCTTGAATGGTGAGTTAGATGAGCAGCTTATTTACCGCAAACGCCTGCGCCGACGGCTGGATGACTATCAGCGTAATGTCCCGCCACATGCCAGAGCCGCGCGTCTGGCAGATGAATACAACCGCAAGCTCGGCCGCCCGCTGCAATACCAGAATGGCGGCTGGATAAGCTATGTCATGACCACGGCTGGCCCCGAACCATTAGAAATCCGACAATCCCCTATTGATTACGATCACTACCTAACTCGTCAGTTGCAACCGGTGGCAGACGCTATACTTCCCTTTATGCACGATGACTTTACAACACTGATAACCGGTCAGATGGGGTTATTTTAATCGTAATTGGGCTGTTTTAGAGGTGACGAAGCGCTCGCCTTCCATTACCATAGCGCCCTTGCCAAAATTCGCATCAATCACATTTACATAACCGACCCGAATTCTGTCTGCGAGTGCTTTTTCAGACAGACTCGTTAGCCACGCAGCTTGCGTGGACGGTAAACTATTGCCAGTAACTTGATTATTAATCTCTATAAGTGATTATTTACCAAAACATTATCTACAAAAGATTTTCTACCAATAACTGTCCAACAAAAAAATCGAGCCGATAATTTATGCCTTTTACACTTGGTCAACGCTGGATCAGCGACACAGAAAGCGAACTTGGATTGGGTACTGTCGTTGCCATTGACGTACGCATGGTCACCTTACTGTTTCCCGCAACCGGTGAAAACCGCCTTTACGCCAGAAATGACTCGCCAATCACCCGAGTAATGTTCAATCCGGGCGATACCATCACCAACCACGAAGGCTGGCAGCTGAAAGTGGAAGAAGTGACTCAAGAAAATGGGTTGATTACCTATATTGGGACCCGTTTAGATACTGAGGAAACCGGCGTTTCAATGCGTGAAGTTTTGCTCGATAGCAAACTGACTTTTAGCAAACCACAGGATCGGTTATTTGCCGGCCAGATCGATCGTATGGATCGTTTTGCCCTGCGTTTTCGTGCCCGTAAGTATCAGAGCGAGCAATTCCGCCTGCCATGGAGTGGGCTGCGCGGTATTCGTGCCAGCTTAATCCCACACCAATTACATATCGCTTATGAAGTGGGCCAGCGCCATGCACCGCGTGTATTGCTAGCCGATGAAGTAGGCTTGGGTAAAACCATCGAAGCCGGGATGATAATCCACCAGCAACTGCTGGCTGGCCGCGCCGAGCGCGTACTGATTGTGGTACCGGAAAGCCTGCAACATCAGTGGCTGGTCGAGATGCTGCGCCGCTTTAACCTGCGTTTCTCGCTGTTTGATGACAGCCGTTATTCCGAAGCGCTGCTGGATAGCACCAATCCGTTTGAAACCGAACAAATGGTGATTTGCTCACTGGATTTCGTGCGCCGTAATAAGCAGCGCTTAGAACAGTTGGCTGATGCAGCTTGGGATCTGTTGGTGGTGGATGAAGCGCACCATCTGGCTTGGAGCGAAGAGGCACCAAGCCGCGAATACCAAGTTATTGAACAGTTGGCTGAACATATTCCCGGTGTCTTACTGTTGACGGCGACCCCAGAGCAATTAGGGCAACAGAGCCACTTTGCTCGCTTGCGTTTGCTGGACCCAGATCGCTTCCACGATTACGAAGAGTTCGTCAATGAACAGCAGAAATATCGCCCAATTGCTGATGCCGTAACACTGCTGCTGGGTGGTGAACGTTTAGCAGATGATAAGCTGAACCTGCTGGGTGAACTTATTAATGAGCAGGATATTGAGCCGTTGCTGAAAGCCGCAAATAGCCAAAGTGACGATAGCGAAGCGGCGCGCCAAGAGCTGGTGACCATGCTAATGGACAGACACGGGACCAGCCGTATCTTGTTCCGCAACACCCGTAATGGCGTGAAGGGTTTCCCGCATCGCGTCTTGCACCAGATAAAGTTGCCATTGCCGACGCAGTATCAAACAGCGATTAAAGTGTCCGGGATTATGGGCGCGAAGAAGACGCTGGAAGCGCGTGCCAAAGATATGCTTTATCCTGAGCAAATCTACCAAGAATTTGAGGGTGAAAACGCCACTTGGTGGAACTTCGACCCTCGCGTTGAGTGGCTGCTTAACTATCTGGTTGCTAATCGCGGTGAGAAAGTGCTGGTTATCTGTGCGCAAGCCGCCACTGCTTTACAGCTTGAGCAAGTGCTACGTGAGCGCGAAGCTATCCGTGCGGCAGTGTTCCATGAAGGTTTGTCGCTGATTGAACGTGACCGCGCTGCTGCCTATTTTGCCTCTGAAGAAGATGGCGCACAGGTGTTGCTGTGTTCAGAAATCGGCTCTGAAGGGCGCAATTTCCAGTTTGCTTGCCAATTGGTGATGTTCGATTTGCCATTTAACCCGGACTTGCTGGAACAGCGTATTGGCCGTCTGGACCGAATCGGCCAGAACCGCGAAATTCAGATCATGGTGCCGTATCTGGAAAATACCGCGCAGGCCATATTGGTGCGTTGGTACCACGAAGGTTTGGATGCTTTCGAGCACACCTGCCCGACGGGCCGCACCATTTATGATAGTGGCTATCAAGAACTAATTGGTTATCTGGCGACCCCGAATGAACAGGAAGGCTTGGATGAATTTATCCACACCTGCCGTCAGCAGCATGAAGGGCTGAAACTTCAATTGGAACAGGGTCGTGACCGCCTGCTGGAAATGCATTCCAATGGTGGCGAACATGGGCAAGAGTTGGCACAAATCATTGCCGACCAAGACAATGACGTTAACTTGGTCAGTTTTGCGCTCAATCTGTTCGATATTGTGGGTATCAATCAAGAAGATCGCAGCGACAATTTGATTGTGCTGACGCCTTCTGACCATATGCTGGTACCGGACTTCCCGGGCTTACCACAGGATGGCTGCACAGTGACATTCGATCGCGAACAAGCTTTATCGCGAGAAGATGCTCAGTTTGTCAGTTGGGAGCACCCCATCATCCGCAATGGTTTGGATCTGATCTTGTCCGGTGATACTGGCAGCTGCGCTGTTTCTCTGTTGAAAAACAAGGCATTGCCTGTTGGTACTCTGCTGGCTGAATTGGTCTATGTGGTAGAAGCTCAAGCGCCGAAACATCTGCAATTGACCCGCTTCCTGCCACCAACGCCAGTGCGGATGCTGATGGATCGTAATGGCACTAATCTGGCGGCACAGGTTGAATTTGAAACTTTCAATCGTCAACTTAATGCAGTCAATCGCCATACTTCCAGCAAATTGGTCAATGCGGTTCAGCAAGAAGTTCACACCATGCTGCAGCAAGCAGAGGCGCTGGTTGAAGAACAAGCGCGCGTCTTGATTGAGGCGGCCAAGCATGAAGCTGACGATAAGCTGAGTACCGAACTGGCGCGTCTGGAAGCCCTAAAAGCGGTTAACCCCAATATTCGCGATGACGAAATAGAAACATTGGAGCACAATCGCAAAATGGTGCTGGAAAACTTGAATCAGGCGGGCTGGCGTTTAGATGCTATTCGTCTGGTGGTGGTTACACACCAGTAATTTTCTAGTGTCAGAAAGAGCCGAAATTATTCGGCTCTTTTATCCATTTTGATAAACGCAGTAAAACCAATTTGCTTAGCCCAGGCTGGCAGCCAACACCGCTGCGGCGTGAAAGATGAAGAAAACAGTAAAACCCAATAGATTTCGCGTTGCAGCAAGGCGGCAACTGAGCAAGTCCCCTGGAGCTTAGTCCACTAAGTGACTGGGGTGAGTGAAGGAAGCCAACACCGCTGCGGCGTGAAAGATGAAGAAAACAGTAAAACCCAATAGATTTCGCGCTGCAGCAAGGCGGCAACTGAGCGAGTCCCCTGGAGCTTAGTTCACTAAGTGACTGGGGTGAGTGAAAGCAGCCAACACCGCTGCGGCATGAAAGATGAAGGGGATGGAGCTATGATGGAACCTTACAACCCCCCACGCGACCCCTGGCTACACATCCTCTATCAGGATGAGCACATCATGGTGGTTAATAAACCTAGCGGGTTACTTTCCGTACCGGGTCGCGCACCAGAAAATAAAGACAGCGTAATGACCCGCGTCCAAGCTGATTTTCCCCATGCTGAATCTGTGCATCGGTTGGATATGGCGACCAGTGGCGTGATTGTAGTGGCGCTGACTAAAGCGGCCGAGCGCGAACTGAAACGCCAATTTCGTGAACGCGAACCTAAAAAGTCTTATGTTGCACGAGTTTGGGGCCATCTGACGCAAGATGAAGGTTTGATCGACCTGCCGTTAATCTGCGATTGGCCTAATCGGCCAAAACAGAAAGTCTGTTATGAGACCGGAAAATCTTCACAAACTGAATATCTGGTCCTTTCACGCGATACTGACGGCAGCACGCGAGTGAAATTATCCCCTATTACCGGGCGTTCACATCAATTGCGGGTTCATATGCTGGCAATCGGCCACCCCATTCTGGGCGATAGATTCTATGCGCACCCAGAGGCTAAAGCGATGGCATCCCGCTTACAGCTACATGCGCAGGAATTATGTATCACTCATCCAGAATTTGGTACGGCAATGCATTTTAAATGTGACGCGCCTTTTTAATATTTATTAATCATAATGAGTCACCGCATCCTAAATAAGGAGGCGACCTCATTATTTACAAATTAATGACAATAGAATAAATATGATAATTTAAGATTAAAAATAAAAAACAAGTTAAAAAATAATATCTCACTCATTATATACCAATGAAGGAATATTATTATTCCTGTGGTAGAAACTTACTCAGAATATGCGGTTAATGCAGAAAAAATTAAAGGCGAAAAAATAAGAAGCCGCATCCACCGGTTTAATCAAGATGGTATCAATACATTGGCAGGGTACTCAGTTAGCATAAATACTCACGTTCTTTCCACCCAAAGAAAAGGGTAACTATCGTAGTGGAATCTCAGCCCCGGCGCGATAAAAAGAGATTCAGAGTCATCTTATTCATTTGATTTTAAAGCCATATAACTACCTAATGATTTGATTATATATCAAATAAGGGAGCTAGAGGGGAGCATGCGTAATTTGGGCGGAGACTGCCCTTCTGTTGCCTTACGTATAAAACATGATAGGACGTTAATATGCACATTCAACAGCGTTAATCAAAATACTTTACCCACTGAGTCTACTGGCAATACTGTCCAGTACGAGAATATATCGTTAAAGAAAATTGAGTTGAATAAATTTTATAATATAAAAGATAAACATGATATGGCACCACCCAGTATTAGCAGTTAGTCACGCCAGATACAGGCGTAATGGCACCTGCATTAATACTTTAAAACTGCTTCTAGCATTTAAATAAAGAGCGAAAGAGGCCAAATGACAGACATCTTTCGCTCAATGTTACTTAAATCCTTTCTCGCGCTTGATCAAGTCATACGCAGCTTGAATCTCTTGGGCCTTTTGCTTCGCCATTTCCATCATTTCAGGCGGCAAACCTTTTGCCACCAGTTTATCAGGATGGTGCTCTCCCATTAGCTTACGATAAGCACGCTTGATGATTACACTATCATCAGAGCTACTGACCCCAAGCACTTTGCAGGCATCCTCCAGTGTCGGGCCATTTGACGCTTGCTGGTAACCACCCTGAGAATATCCTCCCTGATGGCCCTGCCAACCGCCCTGTCCACCAAACTGGCGTCCACCTTCAATCATGCTCAGGAACTGATCAAACTGACCGCGTGAGATCCCCAGCTCTTCAGCAATCACATACAGCACCTGCCGCTCATTAGGATGTAAAGAGCCATCAGCAAATGCGGCCTGTAACTGAATTTCCAGAAACATCCGAATCAGATCAAAACGGCCAAAGCAGACACCGCGTAATTCTTGCAACCTTTCACGTAATGGGAATCCACTCTCTTTCCCTTCACGAAATGCTTGCTGTGCTGCTGTTCGGGCCTCGCCATGCAATTGCATTCTATCCATCAATTGGTTGGCAAGCTGAATATCAACCTCCGTCACCCGCCCTTTCGCCTTGGTCAAATGCCCCATGACCTGAAAAGTCGCTCGGAAAAAAATTAATTGTCGTGTTTGTTGATCGGCAAAAAAGCCGCGGCGCTTTGTGCTGCGCGCCCTGTCGACCATATGGCCGACAAGCAACCCTAGTATTGCACCCCAGACTCCACCGGACAGATAGCCCAGTACCAGACCGAGCAGTTTTCCCCAATACTGCATATACTCCTCAATTCATCATGCCGTCAGTCAAAATTTGCATTATCATACTCGGCATTCAGCTCAGCGCCTAACAGCGAGACGTGTAAGCGGCCGGATTTAACACTAGCGCAACTGTGATGAGTAATATAGTCTCAGACCGTTTGCCGGCATGATGCCCCCCGATGACGGAACACCAAAACCGCGTATGAAAAAAAGATTCCCAACACTGCTGGCCACATTGATATGGACGGCACTATATAGCCAGCACACGCTGGCCGACCTTGCTGAGCAATGCATGCTTGGCGTACCGACCTATGACCAACCACTGGTCACCGGCGATCCGAATCAGCTACCGGTTCGCATTAATGCGGATAAAACCGAAGCCAATTACCCGGATAACGCCCTATTTACTGGCAACGTCGTTGTCCAGCAAGGCAATAGCACCCTCACTGCCGATCAGGTCAAACTGACCCAAGTACAGAAATCGGGTGAAGCTATCCCGGTTCGTACCGTAACAGCTACCGGTGATGTTAATTACGACGATCCGCAAATCAAGCTGAAGGGGCCAACCGCCTGGTCGAACCTGAATACCAAAGACACTGATATGGATAAAGGCAAATATCAGATGGTCGGGCGTCAGGGGCGTGGCGATGCAGATTTAATGAAATTACGCGGTCAAAACCGCTATACCATTCTAGAAAATGGGACGTTTACCTCTTGCTTGCCGGGTGATAATAGCTGGAGTGTGGTGGGTACTGAAGTTATCCACGACCGTGAAGAGCAAGTGGCGGAAATCTGGAATGCCCGATTTAAAATTGGCAAAGTTCCAGTATTCTACAGCCCATACATGCAATTGCCGATCGGTGACAAACGCCGCTCTGGTTTCTTGATCCCTAATGCTAAATACACCAGTAATAACGGCTTTGAATTTATGTTGCCGTATTACTGGAACATTGCGCCTAACTTCGATGCCACCATTACCCCCCATTATATGGATCGTCGTGGTATGCAATGGCAAAATGAGTTCCGCTATTTGCTGGCGCCAGGCTCAGGCACCATGGCATTGGACTGGCTACCAAGTGACCGTCTCTACAAAGGGGTCGATGGTACAGAGCAAGATCCGACCCGCTGGCTGTTCTACTGGGGCCATTCAGGTGTGATGGATAAAGTTTGGCGCTTCAACGTCAACTATACCCGCGTCAGTGATCCGAACTATTTTACTGATTTAACATCACAGTACGGCTCAACCACTGATGGCTATGCCACACAGATCTTCAGCGTCGGTTATGCCGATCAAAACTGGGATGCTACCCTGGCATCCAAACAGTTCCAGGTGTTTACCAATGCCGGTAACAGCAATGCATACCGAGCCCAGCCACAGCTGGACATGAACTACTATAAAAATGATGTTGGCCCGTTTGATATGCATGTCTATGGCCAAGCAGCCAAATTCACCAGTGTTAATCCGGATAATCCGGAAGCCAGCCGTTTCCATGTTGAGCCGTCGATCAATCTGCCGTTAGCCAACGAATGGGGTAGCCTGAATACCGAAGCTAAGTTACTGGCAACGCATTATCAGCAAGATATTCCGCAAGGTTTTGCTCGCTACTATTCCAGTGCGAATAATGGCGAAGCTGCACCTAACTTGAAAGACTCGGTTAATCGAGTGATGCCGCAGTTTAAAGTGGATGGCAAAGTCGTATTTGACCGGCCAATGGATTGGGCAACAGGTTTCACCCAGACATTGGAGCCGCGCGCCCAGTATCTCTATGTTCCTTACCGGAATCAGGATGATATCTATATCTACGACACCACGCTGATGCAGTCGGACTACTCCGGCCTGTTCCGTGACCGTACCTATAGTGGCCTGGATCGCATCGCTTCCGCCAATCAAGTGTCTACCGGTTTAACTTCTCGCATATATGATGATGCGCTGGTTGAACGTTTTAACGTTTCAGTAGGTCAAATCTATTACTTTAGCCGTTCGCGTACCGGTAATAGTGAAACAATTGATAACAGTGATGATACTGGTAGCTTGGTTTGGGCAGGTGATACATTCTGGCGTATTAGTGATCAACTGGGCCTGAAAGGTGGCGCACAGTATGATACTCGTCTGGGGAGTTTAACCCTCGGCAATGCGGTAATGGAGTATAGAAAAGACTCAGAGCGTATGATTCAATTGAATTATCGCTACGCCAGCCCAGAATATATTCAGGCAGCAGTGCCAAACGTGAAAAGTCCTGGTTATCAACAGGGCATTTCTCAGGTGGGGACTACCGCCAGCTGGCCGATTGCTGACCGCTGGGCGTTGGTCGGTGCTTATTACTACGATACCAAAGCGAATCAACCCGCCAGCCAGTTAGTTGGCGTACAATACAATACTTGTTGCTGGGCGATTAACTTGGGTTATGAACGGAAAATCACTGGTTGGAATTCGCAGAATGAAACCAGCAAATATGACAACAGAATTAGCTTTAACATCGAATTACGTGGTCTGAGTAGCGACCATAGCTTGGGTACCGCGCAAATGCTTGGTTCTGGTATCCTGCCTTATCAAAGTGCATTCTGATACTGTGTAACACACTGAATACAGTGAATTTTAACCCGCAAAAGCGGATTACATAAATGGAAAAGGTATGAAGAACTGGAGAACGCTTATTCTCGGATTGGTTGTCTGTGCCAATACCGCGTTCGCAGCACCACAAGAAGTTGATAAAGTTGCCGCTGTGGTTGATAACGGCGTAGTTCTGCAAAGTGATGTCGACGGCTTGTTACAGTCAGTGAAACTGAATGCACAGCAATCTGGGCAACAAGTTCCAGATGATGGGACACTGCGTCATCAAGTTCTTGAGCGCCTGATTATGGATAATATCCTATTGCAGATGGCCAAGAAGATGGGGATTACCGTCAGCGATGAAGCATTGGATAAAGCCATTGCAGATATCGCCGCGCAAAACCGCATGACGCCGGATCAGATGCGCAGCCGTCTGGCAGCTGATGGTCTGAATTACGACACTTACCGCGAGCAGATCCGCAAAGAGATGCTAACGTCAGAAGTGCGTAATAACGAAGTGCGCCGCCGGATAACTATCCTGCCGCAAGAAGTTGAGTCATTGGCTAAACAAATTGGTAGCCAAACTAGTGGTGATGCAGAGCTGAACCTCAGCCATATTCTGATCCCATTGCCTGAGAATCCATCCCAGCAGCAAGTTGATCAGGCTGAAGATCTGGCCAAAAAATTAGTGTCTGACATCAAAGGCGGCGCTGATTTTGGTAAACTGGCGATCGCCAACTCCGCAGACTCTCAGGCGCTGAAAGGCGGCCAAATGGGTTGGGGGAAATTGCAGGAATTACCTTCTTTGTTTGCTGAAAAACTGCAATCGGCAAACAAAGGTGATGTGGTCGGCCCGATTCGTTCTGGTGTTGGCTTCCACATCCTGAAAGTCAATGATATCCGTGGTGCTGATAAAACAGTTTCAGTTACTGAGGTTCATGCACGCCACATTCTGTTGAAACCCTCGCCGGTGATGACTGACGAGCAAGCTCGCGCCAAGTTATTAGCGGCGGCGGCCGACATTAAAAGTGGGAAATCCAGCTTCGCGACTATTGCCAAAGAGATCTCTCAGGACCCAGGTTCTGCAATGCAAGGCGGTGACCTTGGTTGGGCATCGCCGGACATTTATGACCCAGCGTTCCGTGATGCAGTCATGAAACTGCAAAAAGGTGAAATCAGCGCACCGGTTCACTCTTCTTTCGGTTGGCACTTGATTCAGGTGATTGATACCCGTCAGGTAGATAAAACTGATGCAGCACAGAAAGATCGGGCGTACCGTATGCTCTTTAGCCGCAAGTTTGCTGAAGAAGCTCAAACTTGGATGCAAGAGCAGCGCGCTGCTGCTTATGTAAAAATTCTTGATGGTAGTAATGCACAGCCACAATAAGCGTATTGTCATTACCCCCGGCGAGCCTGCCGGGGTTGGGCCGGATCTCGTCGTCGCCTTGGCTCAACAGGATTGGCCTGTTGAGCTAGTGGTGTGTGCGGATCCGGCCTTACTACTTGCGCGAGCCAATCAGCTTAATCTGCCCTTGCAATTGCGTGAGTATCAGCCAGGTCAGCCACCATTGGCGCAACAGGCTGGCACGCTCACCATTTTACCCGTAAAAACAGCCACTGAGGTGACGCCAGGTAAGCTCGACGTTAATAACAGCCACTATGTTGTTGAGACTCTGGCCAAAGCCTGTGATGGTGCCATCAGTGGCGAATTTGCTGCATTGGTTACCGGCCCGGTACAAAAGAGCATTATCAATGATGCGGGTATCCCTTTCATTGGGCATACCGAATTCTTTGCTGACCGCAGCCTCTGCCCACGGGTAGTCATGATGTTAGCGACAGAAGAGCTGCGTGTTGCTCTGGCGACCACCCACTTGCCTTTACTGGCGGTGCCGGGGGCCATTACACAAGCCAGTCTGCATGAAGTGATCACCATTCTTGATAGTGACCTGAAAACCAAATTTGGTATTCGCCAACCACAGATTTATGTGTGTGGGCTTAATCCTCATGCGGGCGAAGGGGGTCATATGGGCCATGAAGAGATCGAGACTATTATTCCTGCGCTCGATGCACTGCGTCAGCAAGGGATAAACCTTATCGGGCCTCTTCCGGCTGACACGCTGTTTCAGCCCAAATATCTGCAGCATGCAGATGCTGTTCTCGCGATGTATCATGATCAAGGGCTACCGGTGCTGAAGTACCAAGGGTTTGGTCGGGCAGTGAATATCACACTCGGTTTGCCTTTTATCCGCACATCTGTAGACCACGGTACCGCTTTAGAACTCGCCGCAACCGGTACTGCCGACGTTGGCAGTTTCATTACGGCATTAAACTTAGCCATTAAAATGATAAATAACAGCAATGAATAATAGAGTCCACCAAGGGCATTTTGCCCGCAAACGCTTTGGACAAAACTTTTTAAATGATCAGTTTGTCATCGACAGCATTGTCTCCGCGATCCACCCCGTCCCTGGTGAGGCGGTCGTTGAAATTGGCCCCGGTTTGGGGGCATTGACCGAGCCGGTCGCTGCTCGCATGGATCACATGACTGTCATTGAGTTGGACCGTGATTTGGCTGCTCGCTTAGCTAGCCATCCCCAACTAAAAGACAAGCTAACCATCCATCAAGAAGATGCGATGAAAGTCAATTTTTCTGAGTTGGCCGAGGTCGCAGGGCAACCATTACGGGTGTTTGGCAACTTGCCATACAATATCTCGACCCCGCTAATGTTCCATCTTTTCAGCTATACTGATGCGATACGTGATATGCATTTCATGTTGCAAAAAGAGGTGGTTAACCGCTTGGTAGCGGGGCCGAACAGTAAAGCTTATGGTCGCCTAACGGTCATGGCGCAATACTATTGCAACGTCATCCCGGTGCTGGAAGTGCCGCCAACCGCGTTTACCCCAGCCCCAAAAGTTGATTCAGCTGTAGTACGCCTGATTCCTCACGTACAAATGCCAAACCCGGTGGGTGATGTCCGTATGCTTAGCCGTATTACTACGCAAGCATTTAATCAACGCAGAAAAACAGTGCGCAACAGCTTGGGTGATTTATTCACTCCAGAGCAGTTAATCGAATTAGGTATTGACCCAATTCTGCGGGCAGAGAATATTTCGGTAGCGCAATACTGTAAGCTGGCTAACTGGCTTTCAGCTCAATCGACACCGCAAGAATAAGCAGGAGCACATTATGATTGAACAGCCCCGCGTTTGTGTACAGGTGCAAAGTATCTATATAGAAACCCAGTCGATACCCGACGAAGAGCGTTTCGTCTTTGCCTATACCGTGACGATTCGTAATTTAGGCCGTTCAAATGTGCAACTTATTGGTCGCTATTGGTTAATCACTAATAGCAATGGTCGACAGACTGAAGTTCAGGGCGAAGGGGTCATCGGTGAGCAGCCGTTGATCCTGCCAGGTAATGAGTTCCAATACACCAGTGGAGCTGTTTTAGAAACTCCACTGGGTACCATGGAAGGACATTATGAGATGGTTGATCACCTCGGTCAGGCCTTCCGTACTGCGATTCCGGTCTTCCGCTTAGCGATCCCAGCACTGATCCACTAACCCTGACCTCAATTATGTCTACTTATCTTATTGGCGATGTTCATGGCTGCCTTGATGAATTGCTGGCGCTACTGGCGCAGGTAAATTTCGATCCGCAGCAGGATACTTTGTGGCTGACCGGTGATTTAGTTGCCCGTGGCCCAGCTTCACTGGATGTTTTACGTTATGTTCGCTCATTGGGGCCAGCGGTGCGCATGGTTTTAGGTAACCATGACCTGCATTTACTGGCAGTTTATGCCGGTATCAGCCGTAATAAACCCAAAGACCGCATTACTCCGCTGCTGGAAGCACCAGATGCTGATGAGTTGATTAATTGGTTACGTCGCCAGCCCGTCTTGCAGGTTGATGATGAGCTAAAATTGATCATGGCCCACGCTGGCATCACTCCGCAGTGGGATATCGAAACCGCCCAGATGTGCGCCCGTGAAGTCGAAGCCGTCTTAAGCAGTGACAGCTACCCGCTCTTTCTTGATGCAATGTACGGTGATATGCCGAACAACTGGTCGCCAGAACTGACTGGGCTGGCACGTTTGCGCTTTAGTACCAACGCATTGACGCGTATGCGTTTTTGCTTCCCTAACGGGCAGTTGGATATGATCTGTAAAGACACGCCAGAGAATGCCCCAGCGCCACTTAAACCCTGGTTTGACTTGCCACGGCTGGTGAGCCCTGAGTATTCAATTATTTTTGGCCACTGGGCATCACTGGAAGGTAAAGGAGTCCCTGAGGGGATTTATGGGCTGGATACTGGCTGCTGCTGGGGAGGGGATTTAACCCTACTCCGCTGGGAAGATAAACGCTATTTTACCCAACATGCATTCAGCGTTGAAGCCACCCTAAGTCAGGTTGATGGCCCTACTGATACATCAGAAGAACCGCCGAATTACTTGTAATAATATATAAATAAAGGCGCCCACTCATCAGCGCCTTTATTTTATCTCTATAAATCTAAGATATTATTATTTACTTAACTGATGGCCACCAAACACTATTTTGCTGAGGCTACTTTAGGTAAAATAACCGGAATATCTGATGTTATTGCCGCAATGGCGAGGTCTGACATCCGATTAAATGAGCAATTTTGTGCTTTATCTGCTCGGCAAGTATAGCTAATATAAGGTGCAGTTTCTTCATTCTTAACCCATGCTGGCTTATCCACTATAGAGATATATAGCCCATTATTGACCAGCGATTTATTATCTCTTAGTTTCATTTGTAGGATACCAGCGTCAAGCTGATAACTGCATTGTACTAATGCCCCCAGAGCGCGGTCATTTGTCCCATACGGATAGTAAAACGCCTCAAGGAAGCGAACTGTATCCCCTTTATTTTCAGCGCCTTGTGAAGAACCATGCCAACGTTCATTGTCTGATATATAAGTGCTCATTACCCGACTAATTTCATTCGACTCAGGGCATGCGGTTATTCCAATTGCCGAAGCCAAGGGTGATATTAAAAATAAAACAAAGGTGGCGATATATTTTACATTTCCCATTCTACACTCCATAGATAATATAATTTAAAGTTGAATAAATATATTTTCAAGTGTGACGATCAGAGCGTAACATTAGGATGGAAAGCCAAAAACCTTAAACAATAATGGTTTAATACCATTAATTAATACGTTAATTTCATCGAATTTGGCATAAAAAAAGCCCATAAAAATGGGCCTTTAAAGCGAAAATAAAATATATATCAATTCACTTTAGCGACGTTCTAAAATTTCAAAACAATAGCTATGAGAATTAGCGTCATCAGCATCATGGAATTCACTGAAAGTACTTTCCCATTCATCAGGCTCATAATCAGGGAAGTGTGTATCTCCCCCAACTTCAGCATCGATATGAGTGAGATACATACGATTCGCGCGGTCTAAGAATTGCTTATAGACTCGACCGCCACCCATGACCATCACTTCTTCCACATCACCGGCTAAAGCCAGTGCTTCATCAATAGAGCTAGCCCAAGTCACCCGGTCATCAGCACCTGGTTGGCTACTGATAACAATATTCAGACGCCCCGGAAGAGGACGACCGATAGATTCGAATGTCTTACGACCCATAATTACCGGTTTATTTAACGTGTTACGTTTGAACCACGCTAAATCAGCCGGTAAGTGCCATGGCATGGCGTTTTCCATACCAATAACGCGATCCGCTGCCAGAGCAGCGATCAGGCTGATAATCATTATTAAACCCTGTAGGCTGCAAGAGCCAGTACCGAAAAATTGCTCACACTATACGTAAAGCCTAATCAAGCGTCGATAGAGATAAGCAGGCTAATCGCATATATAAGACAGCTCTTAGCCCGGTAAAAAAACAGGGAAGGAAAAAAACCTTATACACCAGGACGTTTGCGATAAAGCCACAGCCCAGGTAAAGATAAACCAATCGACAACGCACCAACAATAAATGAGGCTTTCAAGAAATTGGTTACCATGACGGACATTAATTCTTCGGTATAACCCAGATGAGAAATCTCCACCACCGAGATCATCGCGGTATATGCCGAGATCCCTGGGAACATGGGAATGACTGCGGCGACAGTGAAGACCTTAGGATGTGCCAGTAACCACCGCGACCAATTAATCCCAATCACACCGATCATTATTGATGCCAATAGTGAAGCCAGCTCGATATTCATACCGAAATGAATCATCAGCATCCGCGAACCATGGCCAATCGCCCCCAGCAAGGCGCAATAGCGCAATGCACGAACCGGCACATTAAATACCATCGCAAAACCGAGAGCCGGAATAGCAGCCAGCACCATGTCTTGTAATAACGCCCAAAGTAAACTCACGACCACCCCCGCAATCCCCACAATGCCATGGCAAATACCACCCCAATACAGGTTGATAAGGTTAATAAACTTGCCATTGCCCAGCGAGCCAGACCGGTATTAACGTGTCCTTTGAACATATCTGCGACGGCATTAATCAGTGGGAAGCCGGGCACCAGCAGCAATACGCTGGCTGCCATCGCCACACTGGACGCTCCCTGGAAAAACGGCAACCGCATTAATAAACCAGATGCGGAGGTGGCAACAAAAGCAGTGATACAAAAGTTAATCAGCGGATTCATATGGCGCGCAGTCAGGCTTTGACGCACATACATTGCCAATCCACTGGCAAAAAAGCTGATGGAGAAAGCATCCCAACCGCCACCGTTTAATTTGCTGAAACAGCCACATGACAACGCAACCATCACCACGACCAACCAGCGCGGATAACGCAGCGGTTTAATATTTTCAAAACGCTTGTCGACATCCCTGGCATCCAACAAGTGGTGTTCAACCAAGATGACAATATGCTGCACCTCAGTCACCACCTGCATATTGATGCCGCGATCGGTGTTTTTGCGCGTCGATGTCAGGCAACTTCCCTGGCTAATGGTGGTTAAAACCACGGCGTTAGCCGAGATGGAGCTCTCGACGCTATCCATCCCCAGAGCAATACCAAGCCGGGCGGATAACTGCTCCACCAGCATACTTTCGGCCCCATGTTGCAGCAGTAACAGGGCACATTTAATGCACAATCGGGTAATTTCCCGCTGTTGTTGATGCGGTTCCTCACTGTTTATTACATTCGCCTGGCTCATATTCGTGCATCACTATCCATCAAAAGAGTAAAAGATAAATGCTCAATTCCATCACTGCCGACAACAAATCCACCACCGCTAATCAATAACAATAATGCACAGGAAACCAAGTGGCGCTATTATCGCCTTAACGCACTATTTCTCACTCGGTAATTCCTATGCTTGAAACCTCTATATTCGTCGCAACTATTGCAACATTGGGGATGCTATCCCCCGGCCCCGATTTTTTTCTGGTCATTAAAAACGCCGCTCGCTATCGCCGCCCCGCAGCCATGATGACAGCTCTCGGCGTAATTTTAGGTGTCGCGACACATATGTCTTACTGCGTGGCGGGTCTGGCAGTGGTTATCACCACCACCCCGTGGCTATTCAATTTTCTGAAATATGCCGGAGCCTGTTATCTGATTTGGATTGGTTTCCAGGCACTGCTATCACGCGGAGAAAGTAAACTTAGCCTTGATAGCGCAGCACAGTATCCCATCACACTAAAAGCCGCATTTTTGCAGGGATACCTTTGCAATCTATTGAATCCCAAAGCGACTCTTTTCTTCCTCGCCGTTTTCACTCAAATATTACAGATTAACTCCGGCGTGGGTGAAAAACTGTGGTACGCCTCAATCATCTGGGTACTGGCCGTTATCTGGTGGCCTTTGCTGGTGATTCTGATTCAAAGTGCACCGGTGCGCCGTGGTTTGGCGAAAGCACAAAAAGTGGTCGATAAATTGCTCGGCGGCCTGTTGATCGGCCTGGGTATCAAAGTTGCCTTAAGCTAGCGATATCGGCTGTTGATCCACAATCCTTCAGATACTATCCACAATCCGATGAGCGGTAACATTGGTAAAGATCAATGTTGTTTATGAACAATATTATTGTTTATGAAAAATACTGTTTTTATGGTTAAAAGCCGTAATTCTATAAATAGTGAGCATAAAAAAGGGCGATGTCTCCATCGCCCTGTTATTTACTGGGTTATCACCCGCATTAGCCTTTCATATTCTTAATCTTGGCATGCATTTCTTGCACTGAAATCACTTGTTCAGTTGGATCTGCATTCAGTGCCATGGCAGTTGCGAAACCGCCATTCAGTGTGGTGTCGTAATGCACCTTATATTGCAAAGCACTGCGACGGATCAGTTTGGAGTCTTCAATCGCCTGACGCCCTGCCGTTGTATTCACGATATAAGTGTATTCACCATTCTTGATACGGTCCTGAATGTGTGGACGCCCTTCATGCACCTTGTTGACCAAGCGTGGATTGATACCCGCCTCACCCAGCACTACTGCAGTGCCGTGAGTCGCATCCAATTCAAAGCCCTGTTTAAGCAGTTTTGCCGCCAAATCAACCACACGATGCTTATCACCTTCGCGCACGGATAACAGCGCACGGCCACTCTTTTTCATACCAGACTGGCTGCCCAGCATCGCTTTAGAGAATGCTTCGGCGAAAGTACGGCCAACCCCCATAACTTCACCGGTAGAGCGCATTTCTGGCCCTAAAATCGGGTCAACACCTGGGAATTTATTGAATGGCAGCACCACTTCTTTAACTGAGTAGTAAGGAGGAATAATTTCTTCCAGAATACCTTGCTCAGCCAGGCTCTGCCCTACCATCACGCGCGCGGCAATTTTTGCCAGTGGCATACCGGTTGCTTTAGAGACAAAAGGCACCGTACGGGCCGCTCGTGGGTTCACCTCAATCAGATAAACTTCGTTATTCTTCACGGCAAACTGCACGTTCATCAAGCCGCGAACACAGAGCTCAAAGGCCAGTTTTTCAACTTGCTGGCGCATAACATCCTGAATTTCCTTGCTCAGAGTGTAGGCGGGCAATGAACAGGCTGAGTCACCGGAGTGAACCCCTGCTTGCTCGATATGCTCCATAATGCCGCCGATTAACACGCGCTCGCCGTCACAAATGGCATCCACATCGACTTCAACTGCATCGTCAAGGAAGCGGTCCAGCAATACCGGTGCATCATTCGACACACTGACCGCATTTTGGAAGTAACGACGCAGGTCAATTTCGTCATACACGATTTCCATCGCGCGGCCACCCAGTACATAGGATGGGCGAACCACCAGCGGATAGCCTAGACCAGCCGCTTTCTCCACCGCCTGTTCGATGGTAGCAACAGTGGCGTTAGCCGGTTGTTTCAAGCCCAGACGATTTACCGCCTGTTGGAAACGTTCGCGGTCTTCGGCACGGTCAATAGCATCCGGGCTGGTACCAATAATCGGCACACCGGCAGCTTCCAGCTCACGGGCCAGTTTCAATGGCGTCTGCCCGCCGTACTGCACAATTACGCCAGTCGGTTTCTCGATACGGACGATTTCCAGTACATCTTCCAGCGTGACAGACTCAAAGTAGAGACGGTCGGAGGTGTCATAGTCAGTGGAGACCGTTTCCGGGTTACAGTTCACCATAATGGTTTCATAACCGTCTTCACGCAGTGCCAGTGACGCATGTACGCAGCAATAGTCGAACTCAATCCCTTGACCGATACGGTTCGGGCCGCCACCTAGCACCATCACTTTCGGGCGGTCGCTAGTTGGGTTGGACTCGCACTCTTCCTCATAGGTTGAGTACATATAGGCGGTATCGGTAGAGAATTCTGCTGCACAGGTATCTACGCGCTTATAAACTGGGTGCAAACCATATTTGTAACGCAATTTGCGCACTTCACTTTCAGCCGCACCAACCAATTTCGCCAGACGGGCATCAGCAAAGCCTTTACGTTTCAGTTGGCGCATAAACTCAGCAGTCAGGCCATTGATACCGCATTCTGCGACGCTCTCTTCCAAGCGAACCAGTTCTTCAATTTGCACCAAGAACCAGCGGTCAATATTGGTCAGGTTGAAGACACCGTCAACAGACATTCCTGCACGGAATGCATCGGCGATATACCAGATACGCTCTGCGCCCGCTTCTTTCAATTCGCGGCGAATTTTGGTCAGCGCTTCAGGATCATCAAGGCTAACTTTAGGGTCAAAACCCGTGGCGCCAACTTCCAGACCACGCAATGCTTTTTGCAGTGACTCCTGCTGAGTGCGGCCAATCGCCATCACTTCACCAACAGATTTCATCTGGGTGGTCAGACGGTCATTGGCACCAGCAAACTTTTCGAAGTTAAAACGTGGAATTTTGGTCACAACATAGTCAATGGATGGCTCGAAGGACGCTGGAGTACGGCCCCCCGTGATGTCATTCATTAACTCATCCAGCGTATAACCCACAGCTAGCTTGGCGGCAATCTTGGCGATGGGGAAGCCGGTTGCTTTAGAGGCCAGAGCAGAAGAGCGGGATACGCGTGGGTTCATTTCAATGACGATCAAACGGCCATTCTTCGGGTTGACCGAGAACTGTACGTTAGAGCCACCGGTTTCTACGCCGATTTCACGCAGTACTGCCATCGAGGCATTACGCATGATTTGATATTCTTTGTCGGTCAGCGTCTGAGCTGGGGCTACCGTGATGGAGTCACCGGTATGGATGCCCATAGCATCGAAGTTTTCGATGGAGCAGACAATGATGCAGTTGTCATTTTTATCGCGGACAACTTCCATCTCATACTCTTTCCAACCAATCAGTGACTCATCAATCAGCAACTCTTTGGTTGGCGATAAATCCAGACCGCGCTCGCAAATCTCTTCAAACTCTTCGCGGTTATACGCGATACCGCCACCGGTGCCGCCCATAGTAAAGGATGGGCGGATAATGCATGGGAAGCCGACATCAGCCGCGACGGCCAGAGCTTCTTCCATATTATGCGCGATACCTGAACGAGCGGTATCCAGACCAATTTTCTTCATCGCGATATCAAAGCGACGGCGGTCTTCGGCTTTATCAATAGCATCGGCGGTCGCACCAATCATGGTGACACCAAATTCAGCCAGAACACCCTGACGTTCCAGTTCCAACGCGCAGTTCAGTGCAGTTTGGCCGCCCATGGTTGGCAGTACCGCGTCTGGGCGCTCTTTTTCGATAATTTTGCGTACCACTTCCCAGTGAATTGGCTCGATATAGGTCGCATCGGCCATCTCTGGGTCAGTCATAATGGTGGCGGGGTTAGAGTTCACCAGAATGACGCGGTAACCCTCTTCACGCAGTGCCTTACAAGCTTGAGCACCGGAGTAGTCAAACTCACAAGCCTGGCCGATGACAATTGGGCCAGCGCCGAGAATCAGGATGCTTTTTATATCTGTACGTTTTGGCATGGTCTTAGCTCCTGATTACTTGCTATTAGTGCTTGCTGATGATGCGCGATAGGCTTCAATCAGTTCGATAAAGTGATTAAACAGCGGAGCGGCATCGTGCGGCCCAGGGCTGGCTTCAGGGTGTCCCTGGAAGCTGAAAGCTGCTTTATCAGTGCGGTGAATCCCTTGCAGGGAACCATCGAATAGAGAAACGTGCGTAGTGCGCAGGTTGGATGGCAATGTGGTTTCATCAACCGCGAAACCGTGGTTCTGTGCAGTGATCATCACACAGTTTGCATCCAAATCCTTCACTGGGTGGTTGCCACCGTGGTGACCGAATTTCATTTTTACTGTTTTCGCGCCACTCGCCAGAGCCAGCAACTGATGGCCTAAGCAAATACCAAACACCGGGATATCCGTTTCCAAGAAACGTTTAATCGCCGTGATAGCATAATCGCATGGCTCCGGGTCCCCTGGACCGTTTGACAAGAAAATACCATCTGGATTTAGCTTCAGAACGTCTTCAGCAGGTGTCTGTGCTGGAACCACTGTCAAACGGCAGCCGCGATCCACCAGCATGCGCAGAATATTGCGTTTTACACCGTAGTCGTATGCCACGACATGGAAGGGTAATTCTTCCGGCTGCTGCGCCGCAGGTAAGTCACCTTCCAGAGTCCAACTGCCTTGCAGCCAGCTATAAACTTCTTTAGTGGTCACTTCTTTCGCCAGATCCATCCCCTTCAAGCCGGGGAATGCTTTGGCTTTTTCCAGTGCCAAAGCGGCATCAGATAAGTCACCCACAATAATGCAGCCGTTTTGAGCGCCTTTCTCGCGCAGCAACCTGGTCAGCTTACGGGTATCAATATCCGCAATCGCAACAATGTTGTGGCGTTTGAGATATTCAGATAAGCCTTCTTCATTACGGTAGTTGCTGGCAATCAATGGCAGGTCGCGAATGACAAGACCTTGGGCGTGTACTGCGGAGGATTCTTCATCGGAAGCATTGGTGCCGACATTGCCGATATGAGGATAAGTAAGAGTGACGATCTGGCGGGAGTAGGAAGGATCAGTGAGGATTTCTTGATAACCGGTCATCGACGTATTGAAGACCACTTCCCCCACTGCCGTACCCTCTGCCCCGATGGCCCGACCGTGAAATTGGGTTCCGTCTTCGAGAACCAATAGCGCTGACTTAATCAAAACATCCTCCAAGGAATAAACAGTCACATTATTTGCATATTAATTCATATCTAGCGATCTAAATCAATGCAAAAACCGCCCTCAAAGCTAATTTTTGGCAAATTGGGCGCATTTTAATGATGAGTGACGCTCTTGTCTAGCCAAAGCACCATTTTTTCTCTGTTTTTTGCGGTTTTCGTTAAAATGAGCCAATTATAGCGGCAAAAACACAAGCTAACTTAACATAGTAAACGGTTGCGAGGGTGAGTGACTGGAAAATATCATTATAGAGAGGGATAAATGGGAAAAATTGCTTAGCCAAGAGAGTAAATGAGATAAAACCGAGGTTAAATACACATAAATACAGCCATAAACGCAAAATCTATACAAAACGTCAATTTTTACATAAAAATAAAAAAGGACAATAAAATATTGTCCTGTTATCAAACCATTATGATAAAAACAACCACATCACTGGCTGTGCTTTACACCTTTAAAGTTCGTTCAAATTCAGTACATCTCGCATATCAAACAGACCATTATCACGCTTAGAGACCCAAATAGCCGACTTAACTGCACCATTAGCAAAAGTCATACGACTGGTGGCTTTATGGGTGATTTCAACCCGCTCACCGATATCAGCAAACATTGCCGTATGCTCCCCGACGATATCGCCAGCTCGCACCGTCGCAAAACCGATAGTGCCGGGCTTACGTTCCCCGGTATGGCCTTCCCGGCTATAAACCGCACAATCTTTCAGTGACCGCCCTAACGCATCAGCAATAGCCTCTCCCATTGCCAGTGCGGTACCCGATGGCGCATCAACTTTATGACGATGGTGAGCTTCAATAATCTCAATATCAGTGTAGTCGCCCATCACTTTGGCCGCTTTCTCCAGCAGCTTGAGCACCACATTCACACCAACACTAAAGTTCGCCGCGAAAACAATACTAATGTCAGATGCCGCAGCACTGATGGCCGCTTTGCCCGCATCATCAAAACCAGTGGTACCAATCACCATGGCCTTACCCTGCTTGCGGCAAATAGCTAAATGTTCCAGCGTGCCCTCAGGGCGAGTAAAGTCGATCAACACATCAAAATGATCAGTTACTTTCGATAAATCATCATTTACCTGGATATTCAGTAAACCGGTACCCGCCAGCTCACCCGCATCGCTGCCTACTAATGTGGAGCCTACACGTTCAACGGCAGCCCCCAGCACAACACCTTCAGTTTGCGTAATGGCCTGGATAAGCTGTCGCCCCATACGACCACCTGCGCCAACCACGGCGATACGAATTGTTGAATCAGTCATTAGTTCTCCCAATATTGTGTCATCTGCCCTGACAAGGGTTCAGATTAGCTGCCCGCTATAGACTCTGCCAGCCTATTTAATCTGTATTAGAAAAAAATGATATACGCCCGCTTTTATCAGTGAAACCACTTAATTTCTTACATTACATTCAGTAACTCGCGTTCCAGTGGATTTCATCGACAACTAAATACCTTATTCACCTTAAATGTAGTGCCATAGCCGTCTATATGGCAGATTGTGCTTATTGCGCATATTCATGCAGTTATAATGTTCTATCCTTCGTCATACGCCACCCAAAGGCTAGACAAGTTATAACGAGAAAACAGTATCTTTAAGCATAAAAAAGCAGCCACTGCGGGCTGCTTGATAAGTATTGAATTCATGCCTGAGAGAATAAATGCCAGATCAGTCGATCTGCTTAACCTCAACACGTAATTCTTTGGGGACTTCGAAGACGATATTTTCTTCACGGCCACGTAGTTCAACAGACCCGCCAGCCCCAAAGCCTTGCAAGCGCGCTATTACCTGTTGTACCAAGATATCAGGAGCAGATGCACCAGCAGTAACGCCAATACATGCTGCATTCTGTAGCCATGACTCTTGGATATCATCCGCAGAATCAATCAGATAAGCCGATTTACCCATTCGCTGTGCTAATTCGGCCAACCTATTAGAATTAGACGAGTTTTTCGAGCCAACCACTAAGACCACATCTGCATCATTCGCCAAATTCCGTACCGCTTCCTGCCGGTTGGTTGTGGCGTAGCAGATATCGTCTTTACGCGGACCGATAATCTTCGGAAAACGCTGGTGCAAGGCATCAATAACAGCAGCGGTATCATCAACGGATAATGTCGTCTGGGTCATAAAGCAGAGATTGTTCTCGTCTTTAACATTCAGTTTCCAAACATCATCTGGAGATTCAACCAGATACATTCCCCCTTTCGGGTTGCTGTATTGCCCCATGGTGCCTTCTACTTCTGGATGGCCGGCATGGCCAATCAGAATAGCTTCTTTCCCTTTGCGGCTGGCGCGCGCAACTTCCATATGAACTTTGGTCACCAATGGACAGGTGGCATCAAATAACATGGTGAGTTCACGCGCACGGGCTTCTGCTCGAACCGCCTGCGACACGCCATGGGCCGAGAAAATCAGAATGGAGCCATCTGGCACCTCAGAGATATCCTCGATAAAGATAGCGCCACGCTCACGCAGGCTATCAACCACATAGCGGTTGTGCACCACTTCATGACGTACATAAATTGGCGCGCCATACATTTCGATCGCGCGCTCAACAATACTGATAGCCCGATCAACTCCGGCACAAAAGCCGCGTGGATTAGCCAGCAATATCTGCATGGACAGCCTCCTGTTGGGGGTCAATCTCCAGCACTTCAATTTCAAAGCTGACGACATGCCCGGCCAACGGGTGATTAAAATCAACAGTGATAGACTCTTCAGCCACTTCGCGCACTACCCCTGGCATTTCACTGCCATCACGAGAAGTAAACAGCATGATGGTCCCTGCATCCGGCACACCGGTTTGTGCAAAGTCGCGCTGAGTGAAGTACTGAATCAAATCAGGACTTTCCAAACCAAAGGCATCTTCAGGTTGCAAGGTAAAAGCGTGCTTATCGCCAGCTTTCAAACCAATCAACTGCTGTTCCAGCTCATCAGAAAGGCTATTATCACCTAAGCGGAACAGTGCAGGTTTCCCGTGAATATGGGTTGATTCTGCCGTTGAGCCATCTTCCAGCTTCAGTGTGAAATGCACCAATACAGCGCTGTTCTCTTGTACTTGATTGCCTTGTACATGCTCGGACATCTCACTCACCTTTATTCATTGCCGTTTTTTCAGCTGGGCTTAAGAAGCCTTCAAATATCACCAACGCAGCCCCGATACAGATGGCTGTATCGGCGATGTTAAAGGTGGGGAAATGCCAGTTGTTGACGTGGAAATCGATAAAATCAATTACTGCGCCATGCACCATACGATCAAACAAGTTACCCAATGCCCCACCGATAATCAGAGCATAAGCGCAATTAAGCAGACGTTGTTTGGCGGTAGAGCGATACATCAGCACCATCAATATGACTGAAATACCGATAGCTATCCCCGCAAAGAACCAACGCTGCCAACCACTTTTATCCGCAAGGAAGCTAAATGCTGCACCAAAATTCTGGGCATAGGTCAGGTTGAAAAAAGGAATCAGTGGCACAGATTCATACAGAGCAAAGTGGGTCATGACCCACTGTTTGCTACCGAGATCCAAAATCACCACCAGTACTGCCAGCCATAACCAGCGCAATCCGGTCGAACAAATAGGTTTACTCATTAGGCGTACTTACGCTCTTCACCGTCTCCGGCGACGTTAGTGACACAGCGGCCGCACAGCTCAGCATGTTCCGCTACCAAACCGATATCTTGAGTGTAATGCCAGCAACGTGGGCACTTCTCACCATCAGCTTTATTAAAGGTAATCTTCAGCCCAGCAATCAGTTCGCTCTGCTGCGCATCATCACCTGCATCGGCATAATCGGCAACTTTCGCACCGGAGGTCAACAGCACGAAACGCAGCTCATCTTGCAAGCTGTTCAAGCGCTCAGCCAGTTCTGGCGTGGCATACAAGGTTACGGCTGCTTCCAGAGAACCCCCGATACGCTTGTCGCTACGAGCCTGTTCCAGCACTTTGTTGACTTCGCCACGGACTTTCAACAGCTCAGCCCAGAAAGTATCGTTCATACTTTCGTCACCTGCCAACCCGAACAGCCCTTCATACCACTCTTCAGTGAAGACATACTGCGGACGTTGACCCGGTAATTGATTCCAGATTTCATCTGCTGTGAAGGACATGATAGGTGCCATCCAGCGAACCAATGCTTCTGCGATATGGAACAGCGCAGTCTGACAGCTACGGCGGGCAACACTGTCGCCTTTTGCCGTGTACTGACGGTCTTTAATGATATCGAGATAGAAAGAACCCATCTCAACCGAGCAGAACTGCATCAAACGCTGTACCACCAAGTGGAAATCGTAACTTTCATACGCGGCCATAATTTCGGCTTGAGCGGCCTGTGCGCGGCCAACAGCCCAACGGTCAACCACCACCATATCTTCCGGTTTCACCTGATGCTGTGCGGGATCGAAACCATTAAGGTTTGCCAGCAAGAAGCGCGCGGTGTTACGGATACGACGATATGAATCAGCGGAACGTTTCAAAATTTCATCAGAAACAGCGATTTCACCGGTGTAATCCGTTGATGCCACCCATAAACGCAGGATGTCGCCACCCAGTTTGTTCATGACGTCTTGCGGGCTGATGGTGTTGCCGATGGATTTGGACATTTTGCGCCCTTGACCATCAACAGTGAAACCATGAGTCAGCACCTGGCGATATGGCGCTTTGCCTTTCATCGCGGTCGCAATCATCAATGACGACATAAACCAGCCGCGGTGTTGGTCAGAGCCTTCCAGATACATATCTGGGCTATGGCCATTAAACTCTGGGCGCACATCAACCACTGAAGAGTGGGTTGAGCCGGAGTCAAACCAGACGTCCAGAGTGTCGGGAACTTTGACATAATCTGCAGCATCAGCACCCAAGATTTCAGCAGGATCCAGATCCCACCACGCCTGAATACCATCTTGCTCTACGCGCTTGGCGACTTCTTCCATCAGCTCAGTGCTACGTGGGTGAAGCACTTCGGTCTCTTTATGGACAAACAGAGACATAGGCACGCCCCAAGTGCGCTGACGCGAGATACACCAATCTGGGCGGTTTGCCACCATGGTTTCGATACGCGCCTGGCCCCAATCAGGGATCCACTGCACGCCTTTAATCTCTTCCAAAGACTGCTTACGCAGACCTTTTTGATCCATGCTGATGAACCATTGCGGGGTAGCACGGAAGATGATTGGCGTTTTGTGACGCCAGCAGCACGGGTAGCTGTGGACCAGTTTTTCTACTTTCAGCAATGCGCCTTTTTCACGCAACAGCTCCACAATCACATCGTTGGCTTTAAACACAAACAGGCCGTCTAGCGTTGGATAAGTCCCCGCCAGATAGCAGCCGTTCGGCCCCACCGGATTGGCAACTTCCAAACCGTATTTCTGGCCGATAACAAAGTCATCCGGGCCGTGGCCTGGTGCGGTATGAACAGCGCCGGTACCGGCATCCAGAGTCACGTGGTCACCTAAAATCGCCGGGACATCAAAGCCCATAAACGGATGAGCAAAGCGCAGCAGTTCAAGATCTGCACCTTTACATTCGCCCAATACCGTCCACTGGGTGATACCCACGCGCTTCATGACACTTTCAACCAAATCAGCGGCTAAAATCAGGCATTCAGCTTCAACCTGTACCAACTGATAAACATATTCAGCATTCAGTGAAATCGCGCGGTTAGCAGGTAAAGTCCACGGGGTGGTAGTCCAGATAACCAGCGAGATCGGGCCATTGACCTGAGTTACGCCAAATTTTGCGCTCACCGCGGCGGCATCGACGGCGTTGAAACGCACATCAATGGATGGCGATGTTTTATCGTAATATTCGACTTCAGCTTCAGCCAGTGACGAACCGCAGTCGGTGCACCAATGCACTGGCTTCGCGCCTTTGTGCAAGTGCCCGTTATCAATGATTTTGCTTAATGCACGAATGATATTGGCTTCGGTCTTGAAATCCATCGTCAGGTAAGGATGGTCCCAATCGCCCAGCACGCCCAGACGGATAAAGTCGGCTTTCTGGCCTTCAACTTGTTCAGCCGCGTATTTACGGCAGGCAGCACGGAACTCCGCGGCACTGACCTTCTCGCCCGGCTTACCAATTAACTGTTCAACTTTTAACTCGATCGGCAGACCGTGGCAGTCCCAACCTGGAATATAAGGTGAGTCGTAGCCAGCCATTCCTTTCGATTTAATAATAATATCTTTGAGAATTTTGTTAACAGAGTGACCAATGTGAATGTTGCCGTTCGCATATGGAGGGCCATCGTGCAAAATAAAGGTCTTTTTACCCTTCTTGGCCGTACGAATAATCCCGTACAGATCCTGCTCATACCAACGTTTCAGCATGTCAGGTTCACGCTTAGCCAGATCGCCGCGCATCGGGAACCCTGTTTCAGGCAAATTCAGGGTATTCTTGTAGTCACTCATTAGATTCTCGGTTCCGTTTCGGCTAGAAATATTAAACCGGTGTCTTTAGCCCGAAAAATGTTCGGGCCGTCACCACATCATTGGCGATTTGCTGCTTCAACGCATCGAGCGAAGCAAAACGCTGTTCGTTGCGCAGTTTCGCGCGGAGCACCACATCGATATGGCGCCCATAAAGATCCATAGTTACATCAAGCAGATGAACCTCTAGCTGCTGGCGAATGCCAGCAACGGTAGGCCGAGTGCCAATATTGGCAACACCGGGCAATGGCTTTGGACCCAAGCCATAAACATCAACCGCATACACTCCTTTTACCGGAGCAACTAAACGTTTTAACGGCAAATTCGCCGTTGGGAAGCCTATTGTGCGCCCCAGTTCGTCACCGTGAACCACGCGACCAGAAATACTGTATGGGTGGCCTAGCAGTGTCTCGGCCAACACCAAGTCGTCGTCATTAAGTGCCTGACGAATCGCGGTGCTGCTGATACGCAGCCCAGCATCACAAAAGCTGTCGGTGCTGATCACATCAAAACCAAACTCAGCCCCGGCTTGCTGTAATAGCTGAAAATCCCCCTGACGCCCTGCGCCAAAGCGGAAATCATCACCAACGGTTAAAAACTTAACACCCAACTTCTCTACCAGCAACTGAGCAACAAAAGCTTGCGCAGTATTAGCAGCAAAACGCGGATCAAACTTAACGCACAATAAATAGTCAACACCGGCCTCGGCCAGATATTTGGCTTTATCACGCAAGCGCGTCAGCCGTGCTGGTGCTTTATCTGCTGCAAACAATTCCAATGGTTGCGGTTCAAATATCATTACCATTACGGGCAGCCCCAAGCGCCGACCTTCGCGCTTTAGCTGCTCCAATAAGGCCTGATGTCCGCGATGGACACCATCAAAGTTACCGATAGTTAGCACGCAACCATGGTGGCGTGCCCGGATATTATGTATACCGCGAATTAGCTCCATAGCTGGCTCAAAACAGTGGAAATCGCCGGATTATACCTTGTACAGCGGTTAAGGTTAACCCGCGATTGGCACCTTTAACCGAAAGTCATGCCATTTTGCCAATAATCTGCAGGTAAAATCCCTTTTACTGACTTTATCCTGTAGAATACGTTCGCCGTTGAATACAGAAGCTGGTTGAGGTTTTTGCAAGAATCACTGTCTGCAAGAATCACTGTCGAATCCTTTCGAGGCAGTGAACTGTGGAATTTTCTTTCGAAAGACTGTATTCCACAGCGCGAAGCTGGTAAAATCCCGCTCCATCACAACGTAGCAAGTGCCGCCCGTACAAACGGCGCTTATTTGCACAAATCCATTGACAATCGAAGGCGAAAAGGGCATATTCCTCGGCCTTTGAATCGTCCTCAATAGAATATATTTGGGAGTTGGACCTTGGCTAATATCAAATCAGCTAAGAAACGCGCCGTACAGTCTGAGAAACGCCGCAAGCATAACGCTAGCCGTCGCTCAATGGTGCGTACCTTCATTAAGAAGGTTTATGCGGCAATTGCAGCTGGCGATAAAGACGCAGCGCAAAAAGCATTTAATGAAATGCAACCAATCGTGGATCGTCAGTCCTGTAAAGGTCTGATCCACAAAAACAAAGCAGCGCGCCATAAGTCAAACTTAGTAGCGCAAATCAACGCAATGCAGTAATTGCATTACGTCGACTGCTTAGTAAAAAGACCGGCCTAGGCCGGTTTTTTTATGCATTCTTCAAACCCACAGACTCTTTTTAATCTGCAAATTTTAGCCACTAATTTTAGCCACTAAAGAGTGCAGAAAAATCTTTGTTACATACCCGCTGTACCGCCGGATGCTGGATCATACGCTCAGCAAAAATAACGTAATACTCTTCCTGTACATTATCTAAGCGACCAATTTCTACAATTTTGTCATCTTTAGCATAGGTATCAGCTGCATATATTGTCGGCGCAACAAAAATAGCATTGTTATAGAGAGCAAAGGCATTCATCAATGCCGCGTCATCAAACTCCCCCAGAATCTCTACTTTGAGCCCTTTGCTGTTAATCCAGTTCAGTAATTTACGCCCCAGCATGGAACGGCGACCAGGGATCAACAAACGCTTTTGCTGTAAACAAGCCGGGAACGGCAACTCCGGAATGGGCTGACGACAGTAAAAACTGACACTGCACTCCCCAAGTTTCACCGAGAATAACCCTTCTTGTTGGCTGGAATCGACGGGACAGTCAGACAAAATCATATCCAGTTTATGCTGGCTCAATTGCTCCAATAACATTTCATGGGTCGATTCAAAACAGCGCAGATGAATTTTTTCATGATCTGCCACGGCAGTCTCTAATACTTGGCTAACCAGCCGCTTGGATAATGCATCAGCAACACCGACATCAAAGAGCAAATTAGCTTCTTTACGATAATTAACGATATCCAGCATTTCATGGCTGAGCATAAACATTTTATCGGCATAGCGAAAAACCAGCTGACCCAGCTCTGATGGCACCAGCCCTCGCCCTTGGCGTTTGAATAATTTGCCGCCCATACGTTCTTCCAAGGCTTTAATTTGCCCGGTAATGGTCTGTGGCGTTAGAAATAAAGCTTCAGCAGCGCCAACGACTGAGCCTTCCTTACAGACCTGCCAGAAATAATACAGATGATTAAAATTGATATGTGACATTCGCATGTTGTTATCTCCTTAACATATCGCCGAGCCGAATAGAGGGCTCCATGCACGACTAAACATTCCCTGTTCCGAGACTTCACAAAATGAAAGCCAGGAAATCCATCAAGTAAAACGCCAGTGCCGCAACCTGCAGCACTGGCCATTTAGTTCTGAATTAGTGAGCCGCTTTTCTGTTTGCAGGCAAGGCTAACCGTAATAAACAATAGCCCACAACTGCTGCGGAGGTCGAACCTAGCAATATACCCAGTTTAGAATAGGTCGTCAGGGCAATATCGCCGCCTTCAAAGGCCAGTGACGCGATAAATATCGACATGGTGAAGCCGATACCGCATAGCACTGATACGGCAAAAATCTGCTTAAAGTTTATCGCATCTGGCAGTTTAGCAATCCCTAACTTAACCGCTAGCCAACTAAATAAGAAAATCCCCAGCGGCTTACCAATAAACAGACCGCTTGCAATCCCAAGAGGCAGTAGCGATGTCAATCCTGAGAGAGAGACACCTTGCAATGAAACGCCTGCATTGGCAAAAGCGAATAACGGTAAAATCAAATAAGCCACCCACGGGTGCAAGCCATGCTCCAGCGATTCTGAAGGTGAGCGCTTATCTTTAGTGTGCAGTGGGATCATAAAGCCCACAATCACCCCGGCTAACGTCGCGTGCACGCCAGATTTAAGAATACAGACCCACAGAACTAATCCCACCAGTAAATAGGCTGATGTTTTTCCGACACCCCGCCAGTTCATATAGCCCAATAGCGCAATAGCCGCGGCGGCAACCCCCAAGGCTGGCACTGAAACTTCATGGGTATAGAACAATGCAATGATAATTATGACACCCAAGTCATCAATAATGGCTAATGCCAGTAAAAAGACCTTCAAGCTGGTTGGAACTCGGTTCCCCAGCAATGCCATGACACCCAATGCAAAAGCAATATCAGTAGCGGCTGGAATTGCCCAACCTTGGCGGGTGACATCATCCGCCCCATTAAACAGTAAGTAAATCAGGGCGGGAGCCAACATACCACCCAATGCTGCAATAGCCGGGAACACAGCTTTATCGCGCCCTGCCAATGACCCTTCCATCAGTTCGCGCTTCACTTCCAGCCCGACAACCAGGAAGAACACGGCCATTAAGCCATCGTTAACCCATAACAGCAGCGGCTTACTAATATCCAGCGACGCTATCTTTACTGATACCGGCACATCAAGAAATGATAGATACAGCCCTTGGAGTGGGCTGTTAGCCATAAATAAGGCCACAAGCGCGGCAAAAATTAAAATTAAGCCGCCTGCAGCCTCTTGGCGTAAAAATTGACGAATTATGTTTGTCACAATGAATGACTCCTTACATCGGACAGTGAGCTGGTGCTCGGCAAATCAATTCATAAATTTTAGGATAATCCTCAATTCGAAAAAAGTCGTTTTTATAGCATTGAATGCTCGATAAAACCGATCCATTACTGATGTACGTCACAGATATTTCGCGATGACGATGAAAAAAATCCCCGATGGTTATCGAGGATTTTAATTTTCATCTGCTTTATTAGCTTGTTAGCAGCTAAATCGCAACTAGCGGGTCAGGTCATCAAAGAATTTCTTAACGCCATCTAAAAAGCTTTTAGAACGTGGGCTGTTTTTCTCGCCCGCGGCACCAACAAAGCTTTCTTCCAGTTCACGCAACAGTTGTTTCTGTTTTTCGTTCAGATGGACCGGAGTCTCAACCACAACACGGCACAGCAAGTCGCCTTGACTACCACCGCGAACAGATTTAACCCCTTTGCCACGCATACGGAACAGTTTGCCCGTTTGCGTTTCCGCAGGTACTTTCAGCTTAACTCGGCCATCCAACGTCGGAACTTCAATCTCGCCGCCCAAGGCTGCCATTGCAAAGTTAATTGGAACTTCGCAATAGAGGTTATTGCCTTCGCGCTCGAAGATTGGGTGCGCTTTGACCTGAACCTGAACGTACAAATCACCCGCTGGTGCGCCGTGTTCACCGGCTTCACCTTCACCGCTTAAACGAATGCGGTCACCGGTATCCACGCCCGCCGGGATCTTAACCGACAGCGTTTTTGATTTCTCAACACGACCATGTCCATGACATTTATTGCACGGGTCTTTAATAATTTGACCGCTGCCATGACAAGTCGGACACGCCTGCTGTACGGTGAAGAACCCTTGGCGCATATGTACCTGACCTGCCCCACGGCAAGTCGAACAAGTCACCGGAGAACTGCCTGGCTTAGCACCGCTACCGTGGCAAACATCACACTCATTTAGCGTCGGAATACGGATTTCTTTGGTCACACCCCGGACAGCTTCTTCCAGTGTCAGATCCATGTTGTAGCGCAGATCTGAACCACGGGAGGCTCGTTGACGACGGCCACCACCAAAGATATCACCGAAAACATCACCAAAAATGTCGCTAAAGTCTGCACCACCGCCACCAAAACCGCCACCGCCCATACCACCTTGTTCAAAGGCTGCATGACCATATTGATCATAAGCTGCGCGCTTTTGTGGGTCGGTCAGAATTTCGTAAGCTTCCTTAACTTCTTTGAAATTTTCGCCGGTATCGTTCTCGTCCTGATTACGATCCGGATGATACTTTACCGCCAGGCGTTTATAGGCCTTTTTGATTTCACGTTCATCGGCGTCCTTTTTGACGCCTAAAACCTCGTAATAATCTCTCTTCGCCATTCTCTTTTTTTCCTACCCTTAACATGCGTGCACGGGCGTAGAGTTTCCTCGACGCCCGTGCTGGTTTCCAGCAACAGTAAGGCCTACTACTGCTGTGCCCGCTTAAGGGCGATTATTTTTTATCTTTCACTTCTTCGAATTCGGCGTCTACGACGTCGTCTTCTTTCTTGGCACTGGTATCACCAGCATCACCGCCTGCGGCAGCTTGCTGCTGTTGAGCCATTTCCAGCAACTTGCCAGAAACCTGCACCAGAGCCTGAGTTTTCGCTTCGATTTCAGCTTTGTCTTCGCCTTTCAGAGCGGCTTCCAGAGCTTTCACCGCGTCTTCGATGGCAGTTTTGTCTTCAGCTGGCAGTTTGTCACCGGCTTCTTCCAACTGTTTACGAGTACCGTGAATCAGATGGTCAGCTTGGTTACGGGTCTGTACCAGCTCTTCAAACTTACGGTCTGCTTCAGCGTTAGCTTCAGCATCGCGTACCATTTTCTGGATCTCTTCCTCATTCAAACCAGAAGATGCCTTGATGGTGATCTTCTGCTCACGACCGGTATTTTTGTCTTTAGCAGACACATGCAAAATACCATCGGCGTCGATATCGAAGGTCACTTCGATTTGCGCCATGCCGCGAGGTGCCGCCTGGATACCGTCCAGATTGAACTGACCCAGAGACTTGTTATCCTGAGCACGTTTACGTTCACCCTGCAGCACATGGATGGTTACTGCAGACTGGTTGTCTTCCGCAGTAGAGAACACCTGGCTGTGCTTAGTTGGGATAGTGGTGTTTTTAGTGATAAGCGGAGTCATCACACCACCCATGGTTTCAATACCCAGTGACAGTGGGGTAACGTCCAGCAACAGAACGTCTTTCACTTCACCAGACAGAACACCACCCTGCACTGCCGCACCAATAGCTACAGCTTCATCTGGGTTAACGTCTTTACGTGGCTCTTTACCGAAGAAATCAGCAACTTTCTTCTGAACCATTGGCATACGAGTCTGACCACCCACCAGGATAACGTCCTGGATGTCGGAAACAGACAGGCCAGCATCCTGCAGAGCCACTTTCAGTGGTTCAATAGAACGGTTGACCAAATCTTCAACCAGTGACTCCAATTTAGCGCGAGTCACTTTGATGTTCATGTGTTTTGGACCATTGCCATCAGCCGTGATGTACGGCAGGTTGACGTCAGTCTGCTGAGCTGAAGACAGCTCAATTTTCGCTTTTTCAGCGGCTTCTTTCAGACGCTGCATTGCCAGTGGATCGGTACGCAGATCCATGCCCTGATCTTTCTTGAATTCATCAACCAAGTAGTTAATCAGACGGCTATCGAAGTCTTCACCACCCAGGTGGGTATCACCGTTGGTTGCCAGAACTTCAAAGGTTTTTTCGCCATCAACTTCGTCGATTTCGATAATTGAGATATCGAAAGTACCACCACCAAGGTCATAAACCGCGATAGTACGGTTGCCGACTTCTTTATCCAGACCGTAGGCCAATGCTGCTGCGGTTGGCTCGTTGATGATACGTTTTACTTCTAGACCTGCGATACGGCCAGCATCTTTGGTTGCCTGACGCTGAGCATCGTTAAAGTATGCAGGTACAGTGATAACCGCTTCAGTCACTGGCTCACCCAGATAATCTTCAGCCGTTTTCTTCATTTTCTTCAGCACTTCAGCAGAAATCTGCGGTGGTGCAATTTTTTGGCCTCTTACTTCCAGCCAAGCGTCACCATTATCAGCAGCAACGATTTTGTACGGCATGATGCTCTTATCACGCTGTGCTTCTTCGTCCTGGAAACGACGGCCAATCAAACGCTTGATAGCAAACAGTGTGTTTTCTGCGTTAGTGACAGCCTGACGTTTAGCTGGTTGACCAACCAGAATCTCACCATCTTGGGTATACGCGATAATAGAAGGCGTTGTGCGATCGCCTTCGGCGTTTTCCAGCACGCGCGCAGTTGTGCCATCCATAATTGCTACACAAGAGTTGGTAGTACCCAAGTCGATACCAATAATTTTACCCATCTAGAACGCCTCCACTAAAAAGTCATATTCGGTCAAGTTACTAATCTATATGTGGGCGGATTGTTTTTTTTCAACTGCCCAAATTCTTACAATCAATGTTTTCATACCCAGCATTCTACTGGCGTATGTTTCCGCTGATCCACGATTAGTCCCTGCGGTTGGGAATAAGATGGGGCCACGAAACGCAGCATCAAGGGGGGAGATGAAAAAAAATTACTTTTTATCACCCTCAAGATCATTGTTTCCAATCGCGCGGATCATTATGATGCCGCGCGCACTGAGGGAATTGACGACTTTTTGGTCATTCAGGCGCTTTATACTTATTCGGATAATTATCCTTTTTTTATTAGCATTCTGTTACTTGCAGAGGACTTATGAACACCACCAAGTTGGCGAATCCTGGCCCATTAGGCCTGATGGGCTTTGGGATGACCACCGTCTTGCTCAACCTGCACAACGCAGGCTTCTTTCCCCTGACCTCTGTTATTTTGAGCATGGGGATTTTTTACGGCGGTCTGGCACAAATTCTGGCGGGTATGCTGGAATATAAGAAAGGCAACACTTTTGCCGCTACGGCGTTTACCTCTTATGGTGCATTTTGGTTGAGCCTGGTCGGTTTGCTGATGTTGCCTAAAATGGGTATGGCGGAAGCAACTGATGCGCAATTCCTTGGCGTTTATTTGGGCCTATGGGGTATCTTCACGCTGTTTATGTTCTTCGGCACCCTGCCAGCCAACCGTGCTTTGCAGTTTGTTTTCGGTAGCCTGACGCTGCTGTTTGCTCTGCTGGCAGTCGGTAACTTCACCGGTAACCATTCACTGCTGGTTTTCGCTGGTTTCGAAGGCATTATTTGTGGTGCCAGCGCAATTTACCTGGCAATGGCAGAAGTACTCAATGAGCAATATGGCCGCACTGTGCTGCCAATTGGCGAACCGAGCCAAAAGTTACAAGTACAAGCTGTAGTTTAATTACAGTCTGTTTAGAAAGCTTATATTTGACTGCCCCCTGAGTATTTATATTCAGGGGGCTTTTTTATACTTACTTATCGTAACACCGCTATTGGCAGCCCTTATATATCACCAATCATTATATATAAAAACACATCTATTTATTAACACTATAAAATAGTTAAATAGAATAATTTAAATAGATAAAGAAAACAAATAGCTCGTCATATAACATATCAATACCGTTGATAATATTGATGAGTAAAATAAACCCAAGGGCCGCCGATGAAAATAGTCACAAAGCTATTAGCTAGCGTTATATTAATAATATCGCAATCAGCTTGGTCAGAGCAGGCAAAAATCTGTTTTTATGAATTAGCTGATTTTAAAGGAGAATCGTTCTGTGCCGCAGAAAGTGAGGAAAGAGCCACCTATATTTATGATGAACACTTTGATCATGGAATAGCCTCTATTTCAGTTCCGCCAGGAATGATTATCACTATTTATGATGGTATTAATTTCTCTGGCACTAATAAAAAATTAAAAAATGATATTAACCAGCAAGAGTTAATATCATTAGGATTATATAAAGAAATAAAATCCTATCAAATAGCACCGGCAATCTGCTTTTATACTGAAGACAATTATCAAGGTGACAGCACCTGCCTAGCTTCAAATCAACAAATAGATTTATATCATGATAGCCAAGGAATAATTAATTCTAACCGAAATTCAGTGCTTATTCATAATGATAGTATAAAATCAATCACAATCCCTAATGGGATGATGGCGACAATTTATAAGAATGACAATTTCAATGCACCTTTTTTTGAATTAACCGAAGATATTGCTGTAAATGGTTTGAAATCATTAGGAATGGATAATGAAATAACCAGTATCAAAGCATCAGAAAAAAAAGAATTTAGCTGTGACCAACAATGCATCATTATAGGACATCGCAGAATAAAGTTAGCTGATGCATTCGGTAGTTACTGGGATAACTCTCTATTAAAAAACAAACAATTACTTCTTGTTTTCAACAGCGATGGAATATACAGAAACGCCACTTATGATATTAAATTATTTAACGGACCGACCATTAGCTTGAATAAAGGCAACATCATATTTTCCGATCTCAGTATGGTTAGCAAGTTCTATTTTAACCTCTATGAAGAAATAGACAGATTGTCATTTATTATACAAGTAGAAGATAGCATCGTAAAAACTCAGTATATCCAGACATTAAATAATAACTTAGTCGACATATCACCCATCATATTATTTGAATGGGATAACATAATGAACGACAGCCCAGAAATAGAAATTATAAACTACAACATAGAAAAACCGTTAATTCTAACCAAAGCTATATTGACGGCAGACACTGGCATTAAAACAGAAAGAAAAAGAGATGTAAATCAAGTAATAAACACAAGCAAAATAATATGTGCCTTTACTCCGTTCCTAAATATTTATAATTACATTACACATGGTAAATGCCAGCAATTAGATAGTATTATATTTAGCGCAGAGAAATACTTTAATAATAGCACGGAAGGAAAAACATTACATATTGCAGGCAACAGTCGTCCACTAAAGAAAGAATCACTGGCAAGAACAGAGCCAGCCGATATAAATGGTTTTAATAGCTACGTGCTATTAACTTATATTGACAGTACTAAGCATAACCAATCACTAAGTTTACCGGCTGTCGCTAAAGCCTGCATGGTTTCTATCTATTCTTTATTCAATTCACGTCAGGTACGTCAAATAAAGCCTCATTGTATTGATTGGACATTAGAAATCATGACTGATTTCACCTTATTATTCGGCCATAGTCTGGAAACATGGAATGCTGTATTTTTTGGCCAAATTATAGACTCTATTATTAGAACCGGAAGCACTGGAGTCGAAGTAGCAGACCCAGAGGTGGAAAAGCGATTAATCAATACGGTAAAAGAAAAAGTAACGGAGCGAAGTGAAGAAGATCCTCTCCATCATGTCAGAACCGCCTTTGACTATGCTCAGCTTAGCTATTTAGGGTACAACTTTCGTTATTTATCGGATGAGCCGCCCTTACGAGTGGAATTATTACCTCTAGGAGTCTATGAGTTATTATTAGATACATTTGAATACCGACCAATCCACCCCAGCTTCATGGTGCAAAATGAACTTGTTATGCAACATGACTTGAATTTTGAAGTGGAAATACTGACTACACTCCCCCCTGAAGAGGAGGAAAAACTTTCGGATGCTGAAATTCAGAACGCTCAAGCCATGCGAAGAAGACTCAGCGAAACTATTGCGCAATGGGGGCAACAGTATCAAGGCGCGCATATGGGATCAGATCCTACTGTAGATGGCAAAGAGGCCGTACTCAGTAAAATCCTACATGCAGGACATATTGTTACCGGAATAATCCATCGGAGATTAATTATTCGCCGCCCCGGTGAAATTTATGTGGTTATCAAGCTACATGGCAGAATTATAGCGATTGTTCTGGCTGACCGTTTTAACAGCCAAAATGAAGTTGAGCTGGTCGCCTCAGCAACCCTGCCAGATTATGTATTATCCCCGGAACGTGAAGGAACTGTTCGTGGGGCTGGAACCGCCGCAGTGAGTGAACTCGCCCGCTATTTACAACGACAAGGAGCCAGAACATTATTTTCTGAAGTCATTTCTCAGCCCTCAGCGCGAGTCAAACAGAAGCTCGGCTTTAATTTCAAAACGGAATTTTAAGCTCAATTAGCAAAAAAATAGCCCATAAATTTATGGGCTATTAGAGTAGAAGTTTATTTGGCGATATCGTGGTTCAGCCCATTACTTTCTTGGTTATCTGAACTTTCACGTCACTGTTAATATCATTACGCAGATAAATCCCTAACAACAACCCCACCAGTGATAACAACAACATGTAATACGCGGGAGCCATTGGGGTCACCTTCATCAATAAGGTCACCACAATCGGTGTCAACCCACCAAAAATGGCATATGCCACGTTGTAAGAGAAGGAAATACCGGTGAAGCGAACTTCCGCAGGGAATGCACGAACCATCACATAAGGTACTGCGCCAACAATGCCCACACAGAATCCAGCCATCATATAGTGGCTAAACAGTTGGGTCGGATCAGTCAAATTAGTGTGATAAAACGACCATGTGGACACAGCCAGCATCAGGCTACCAATAATAAAGGTCTTACTGGCACCAAAACGATCAATCGCCAGCCCTGCGACTACACAGCCAAATACCAATGCAACAATTGCCAAGCTGTTTGCTTGCAATGCTAGCGCCGGTAAGACATCAAACTGTTTCTGTAAATAAGTCGGCGTCATCAGGATAACAACCACAATACCGGCTGAGAGCAACCAAGTCAGCAGCATGGAAACAAACACTTCTTTCTTATGATTAACCACGACAGATTTCAATGGCAATTCATCTGCCAAGGTTTTGCGGGCCTGCATCTCTTTGAAGATAGGAGTTTCCTGCAACCAGCGGCGTAAATACATCGCGAACAAGCCGAAGATCCCACCAAGGAAGAACGGCACACGCCAGCCGCCATCTAAAATAGCTTGATGACTCAGCATGGTGTTCATCGCGGTCGCAACCAGTGAACCTAACAAGATCCCAGCGGTTAAACCTGCGGTTAAGGTGCCGCAGGCGATACCAATGCGCCGGCGTGGTACGTGTTCAGCCACAAAGACCCAGGCACCGGGAACTTCACCACCGATTGCCGCACCTTGTAATACCCGCATCAGCAACAGCAGTAATGGTGCCGCGATACCGATAGAGGCATAAGTTGGCAGCATACCAATCGCCAGTGTTGGCAATGCCATCAACAAAATACTCAAAGTGAACATTTTTTTGCGGCCGACCAAATCACCAAAGTGCGCCATGATGATGCCGCCCAGTGGACGAGCCAGATAACCGGCGGCAAAAATACCGAATGTCTGGACCTGACGCAGCCACTCCGGCATATCTGTCGGGAAGAATAGGTCGCCAATAACCGCCGCAAAGAAGACAAAGATAATGAAATCATAAAACTCTAGCGCCCCGCCAAGTGCGGCCAGCGTGAGTGTTTTGTAATCTTGCTTATTCAACCGGCGATTATGATTATGCTGTTGGCTAGCATGAGACTGGGATAAGTCATTTTGAGTTGAGTTGTGTTCTTGAGGCATATGACACCGTAGTAAACCAGAGTAGGGGAAGAAAAATATTTCCAACTTTTTGTAAAGTAAACATGACTATACCGTACAAAATTCCCCACACGCTTACAACGGAGTTTTATGCTATAAAAAATTCTAATTTAGTCTTTTGCACCAATAATGGCACTCTTAGGACGAAAAGACGCTACCACTTCACTGTTAGTTTCGACGTAAGGTCCGTCCAGTAATTGGATGCAATAAGGCACACTGGCGAAAATCCCGGCGACAACAACCTTTGATTGAGCATCTTTCACTCCTTCAAGGGTTTCTTTGATGGATTTAGGCTGCCCAGGCAAATTAATAATCAATGCTTGCTTACGGATAACCCCCACCTGACGGGATAATATCGCGGTAGGAACGAAATGAAGGCTGATTTGACGCATTTGTTCGCCAAAGCCCGGCATTTGGCGATCGGCAATAGCCAAGGTGGCATCAGGGGTAACGTCACGTCTTGCAGGGCCAGTTCCGCCTGTGGTCAGCACCAAATGGCAGCCCATTTCATCGACTAGCTCACACAGGGTTTGTTCAATCAGTGTTTGTTCATCGGGGATAAGACGGGTTTCGATTTCAAAAGGGGTGGTCAATGCACTGGCCAGCCACTCTTCCAATGCTGGAATGCCTTTATCCTGATATACCCCACTCGACGCGCGATCTGAGACGGAAACTAAACCGATACGTAATGTATTCATGTGACTACCTCGACGAAAAGCCTTTATCTGTGGCGAATAATAGCATATCCCACGTCATTGGAACTGCTCTCAGACGCAAGTGGCAGGCAATAAAAAAGGCGGCTTACGCCACCTTTTCGTCAGATAACTGCGGATAATCAATTACCGCAAGCTATAGAAATTACAGCAGGTCTGAGATCATTTTCTCAAGTTTGCCTTGGTCGATAGCAAATTTACGGATGCCATCAGCCAGTTTATCAATCGCCATTGGGTCCTGATTGTGCTGCCAGTAGAACTCAGCTTCAGTCAGTGGCGCTGGTTTAGCCTGTACTTCACCGGTATAAGACAATTTACGCTCTACCGGGCCTTCACTTTCTGCCAGTTCTTTCAGCAGAGATGGCGCGATAGTCAGGCGGTCACAACCTGCCAACTCGATGATTTCGCCCAGATTACGGAAGCTTGCGCCCATAACCACAGTCTTATAACCGTGTTTTTTGTAATACTGGTAAATCTCGGTGACGGAAACAACACCTGGATCTTCGTTTGGTGCGAACTCTTTTTTATCGCCATTGGCCTTGTACCAGTCAAGAATACGACCAACAAATGGTGAAATCAGGAACACACCCGCTTCAGCACAAGCACGCGCCTGAGCGAAGGAGAACAACAGAGTCAGGTTACAGTTGATACCTTCTTTTTCCAGCTGTTCCGCAGCACGGATACCCTGCCAGGTAGAAGCCAGTTTGATCAAAATACGATCATTGCTGATGCCAGCTTCGTTATACATTTTGATCAGGCGCTTGGCTTTTGCCACACTGGCAACAGTGTCATAAGACAGACGAGCGTCAACTTCAGTAGAAATACGGCCCGGGATCAGCTTCAGAATTTCCAAACCAATATTAACAGCCAGTTTGTCTGTCGCATCAACGATTTGCTGAGCATGGTCGCTACTTTGTTCACGAGCCCAAGCAACAGCCTCATCAATCAGCTTGCGGTATTCAGGAATTTGCGCAGCATTCAGAATCAGTGATGGGTTGGTGGTTGCATCTTGCGGCTGATACAGTTTCATTGCCGCGATATCCCCAGTATCTGCTACTACAGTGGTGATTTGACGTAGGGAAGTAAGTTTATCGGTCATGTTGTCGTTTCTCATCGTTTGTGCATGAACTTTTGGCATGTCGCTGCTTTTCATCTCTGTCGAAACAACTAGTCATCTCTTTGCTGATGTTAGCCATTTCTCACAATTGGCTATTTCGACACTGTGCCTTGTCTTGATAATAACATGCGTAAGCCTCGGTGCAAGGCAGTTAAACTGATTAAAAAAGGCGCAAACCAGCACTATTCGGTTCGCAACCGTTTTCGCCTTTTAAAACAGCCGGAAACCGGCAGGTTATTAGCAACTTCGTCCATTCTTGTGGTGCTGAGACGATTTAGCTAAACAAAGTTTTTCATCATTGGATACCAAAGCTGTAAAAACTATATCCGTTATCGGAAAGACCGCCTACCTATCTTAGCAATCGTCCAATCTTCTTTTAGCTGACGGGCGCTTTTTGCTACAGTGTGTTATCTGGATAAACAGGATGTCGTTATGCTTATTATTATTTCCCCAGCCAAAACCCTTGATTTTCAAAGTCCGCTAGCAACCAAGAAGTTTACTCAGCCTGAAATGTTGGATAAGTCACAACAACTTATCGAGATTTGCCGTGAGCTGACGCCGGCGCAAATCAGCAGTCTGATGGGGATTAGCGACAAACTGGCGGGGTTAAATGCTGCCCGCTTTAGCGAATGGCAGCCAGATTTCACGCCGGACAATGCGCGTCAAGCTATTCTGGCCTTTAAAGGTGATGTCTACACCGGGATGCAGGCACAAGATTTCAGTGCGGCTGATTTTGATTTTGCCCAACAACACTTGCGCATGCTCTCTGGCCTATACGGTGTGCTACGCCCACTCGATCTGATGCAGCCTTATCGGCTAGAAATGGGAATTAAACTGGCAAACCCGCGCGGCAAAGATCTCTATTCTTTCTGGGGTGATCAGATAACCGAAAAACTGAATCAGGCGCTGGAGCAGCAAGGTGATAACGTGCTGATTAATCTGGCCTCTGATGAGTACTTTAAGGCAGTAAAACCAGCCAAATTAGCCGGTTCACTGATTAAGCCGGTGTTTTTGGATGAGAAAAACGGTAAATATAAAATCATCAGTTTCTACGCCAAAAAAGCCCGAGGTCTTATGAGCCGCTTTATCATTCAGAACAAATTGACCAAACCAGAGCAACTGGTTGATTTTAATCTGGAAGGCTATGAGTTTGATGCCGGGTTATCGGCGAAAAATGAGTTGGTATTTAAACGGAGTGAAAGCTAGGTTTTGTCATTCAGTTGTTTGGGGGCCGGGTTTGTAGGGTGGAGTTAACAGGTAATATTTCTCGCAAGCCGTAGGCGCAGGAGGGCTGGTTTACCCTCCTGCTCGGTTGAGTTCACAAAAGTAAGATGAACACTGAACGGTGAGCAACCGATAACAGTGACCCCATACTTAACAACCGAACCATAACCTACTATTTTAACAAAAAACGGATAGACGCTACTTCGGCAAAGCCATCAAGAAACCACGTAACTCTGCAAAATCTGCCAATAAATCATGGGATAGCAAAGGTAACTGTGCCCGCACCGCCAATGGTTTTGGCAACGGTAACTCTTGCCCCAGTATCTCTTCTACACTCTCTTTGAATTTCGCCGGATGTGCCGTACCAATGAACAACCCAAATTCACCATCTTGCAATTGGTCACGCAGAACACGGTAAGCAATGGCAGCATGAGGTTCTGAGATATAACCCAAACCCGCCAGCTCGCGCATGGTGTCTTTGGTGATGTCATCACTGACCGCCCCGTGGCCCAAATCCTTCAACTGCCAGATTTTACGGCGATAGAGTTCTTCAACCCGTGGCCAGTTATTTGGCTGGCTGACATCCATGGCATTCGATAACGTCGCCACAGTGGGTTTTGGCTGCCACTGGCCATTAACCAAGAAACGCGGCACGGTATCATTGGCATTGGTGGCAGCGATAAAGCGCTTAACCGGCAACCCCAAGGATTTAGCCAGCAGGCCAGCAGTCAAATCACCAAAATTACCACTTGGTACAGAGATAACCAGTTGATTACGCGCTTCTTGTGGCAGTTGGGCTACCGCTTCAAAGTAATAGCAAATTTGCGCCAATAAACGGCTGATGTTGATTGAGTTAGCAGAATTAAGGCTCAATTCCTGCTTTAACTCTTCGTCATCAAAGGCTTGTTTCACCAGTGCCTGACAAGCATCAAAATCGCCATCAATGGCCACCGTGTGGATATTGCCCCCCAGCGTACAGAACAGTTTTTCTTGCAGTGGGCTGATTTTGCCACGTGGGTAGAGGATAACTACCCGCACGTTTTTCAGGCCATAAAAAGCATGGGCCACTGCGGCACCGGTGTCGCCAGAGGTCGCCGTTAAGATAGTTACTGGCTGATCGCCAGCCACTTCAGCCAGCATTTGCGCCATAAAACGTGCGCCAAAATCTTTGAATGCCAATGTCGGGCCGTGGAACAGCTCCAGAACTGCGATATCATTCTCAACCTGCGCTACCGGTGCCGGGAACTCAAAAGCCGCCTGCACACGTTTGGTTAAAACTTCGGGAGCAATTTCACTGCCAATAAATGCAGACAAAATGCGGCTGCTGCGTGTTACAAAATCCAGATCCAGCAATTTATCAATTTCAGTCAGCTCAAACTCGGGGAGTTCCAGCGGGAAGAAAAGCCCCTGCTGCTTGCCCAAACCCTGCTTGATCGCTTGCGCGAAGCTGACCTGCTCGTTGTGATCTTTAAGGTTATACAGTTTCATGCGTTATCCCAGTAGTCGTGCGCCTGCGGTATCCAGACGGCAAATATGAACAAAACCTTCGTCGTTTTGCAGGTAATGATTTTGTAGCCAGCCCGCCATACGCTGCGCGGTGTCTGCGTCGTCACAGACGGCAAACAGGGTCGGGCCGGAGCCGGAAATACCACAGGCTAATGCGCCAATATCATGCGCAGCTTGCCGCGCTGCCGCAAAGCCCGGCAGCAATTGGGTGCGATAAGGTTCGGCAATAACGTCTTTCATCATTTTAGCCGCCAAATCTGGCTGCTGAGTGTGGCAGGCGTGAATGAACCCGGCGACATTGCGCCCATGGGTGATGCAGTCCTGACGGCGATACTGCGCCGGTAAAATCGCCCGCGCTTCAGCGGTTGAGACTTTAATACCCGGATATGCCATCACCCACAGCCAGTCATCGAAGCCGGGCACGTCTTGGCTAATATAGCCATCTTGTTCAAGAATCAGCTGCATCCCGCCCAAATAGCACGGCGCAACATTATCAAAATGAACGCTGCCGGATACCCGCCCTTCCAGTTCACCCATCAGGCCAAGCAAGGTAACTTTGTCCAGCGGCTTGCCACAGAATTCGTTCATAGCCATCAAACCAGCGACGACTGAACAGGCGCTAGATCCCAGCCCTGAGCCAATCGGCATGTTCTTTTCCAGTACCATCGCCACCGGGATCTCTTGGCCAATTTCCTGACAAAAACGCTCCCAGCATTGATAAACAATATTCTGTTTTGGGTCGTCAGGCAGTTTACTGACAAAGCGGCCTTCATTGCGCAGGCTGAAACGCTCTGCCGCAACCACACTGACACAGTCACCCAGCAAGCTGCCGTCAATCGGTGAGACCGCCGCACCTAGCACATCAAACCCGACGCTGACATTGCCAATCGATGCCGGAGCATAGATTTTAACCATATTTAAACTCCCAACTTCCATGATAATGTGCGTAAAAGATCGGCGAACACCCCAGCAGCAGTCACGTCATTACCCGCGCCATATCCGCGAAGTACCAACGGAATTGGCTGATAATAGTGGGTATAGAAGGCCAACGCATTCTCACCATTTTTAACTTTATACAGCGGATCGTTACCGTCAACAGCATCCATCCGGACAATACAACGCCCTTCTTCGATAACTCCAACATAACGCAGCACTTTGCCCTGCTCGCTGGCATCCGCCACCAGACGAGTAAACTCGGCATCCAATGATGGCAAGCGCGCGAGGAAGCTGTCGACATCACCTGAAGCATCAAAACTTGCTGGCAGAACTGACTCAACCTCGATATCCGTCAGTTCAAGTTTGTACCCTGCTTCACGGGCCAAAATCAACAATTTACGCGCGACGTCCATCCCGGAAAGGTCGTCACGTGGGTCCGGCTCGGTATACCCCATTGCCTTGGCCTGCAACGTCGCCTCCGACAATGTCATCCCTTCGTCGAGCTTACCGAAGATAAAGGAGAGTGAGCCAGACAGAATGCCAGAGAAACGCATCAGCTCGTCACCAGCATTCAGCAAATTCTGTAAGTTTTCGATTACTGGTAAGCCAGCACCTACGTTAGTGTCATACAAGAATTTACGGCAGGATTTCGCCGCCGCCGCACGCATCTGACGGTAATAATTCATTGATGATGTATTGGCTTTCTTATTCGGCGTCACAACATGGAAACCATCCGCCAGGAAATCAGCATATTGGTCAGCCACAGCCTGACTGGAGGTACAATCAACAATCACCGGATTGAGCAAATGGTACTCTTTCACCAGACGAATCAGACGGCTCAAGTTAAACGGCTCTTTCACTTCAGCCAGCTCATGACGCCAGTTATCCAGCTCGATACCGTGCACATTGGTCAGCATAGCTTTGGAGTTGGCAATACCGCATACGCGCAAATCGATATGGCGCTGTTTCAGCCAAGGTTGTTGACGATAGATTTGCTCGATCAATGCTCCACCGACGCCACCAACACCAATGACAAACACTTCAATGACTTGGTCAGTATTGAACAGCATCTGGTGGCAAACACGCACCCCGGTAGTGGCTGCATCATTGCTGACCACCACTGAAATAGAGCGCTCAGATGAGCCTTGAGCAATCGCGATGATATTGATATTGGCACGGGCCAGCGCCGAGAAGAAACGGGCCGAAATCCCGCGCAGCGTGCGCATGCCATCGCCGACCACTGAGATAATCGCCAGATGCTCCATGACATCCAGTGGCTCCAGCAGCCCGTCTTTCAGTTCCAGATAGAACTCTTCTTCCAATGCTCTGCGGGCGCGAGCTAGCTCTGACTGCGGGACACAGAAACTGATGCTGTATTCCGAAGATGACTGAGTAATCAGCACCACTGAAATGCCGCTGCGGGACATTACCGCAAAGACACGGGCGGCCATGCCGATCATCCCTTTCATACCTGGGCCTGAAACGTTAATCATCGCCATATTATTCAGGTTGGTGATGCCTTTAACCGGGAAGCCATCGTAGCTGCTCTCACCACCAATCAGGGTGCCGGGAGCTTGTGGATTCGAGGTGTTTTTAATCAGGCAAGGAATTTGGAACTGGGCGATAGGAGCAATAGTGCGAGGATGGAGAACTGAGGCACCAAAGTAGGAAAGTTCCATAGCCTCTTGATATGACATCGATTTCAACAATCGCGCATCAGGAACAACACGCGGGTCACAAGTATATACCCCGTCGACGTCAGTCCAGATTTCGCAACAGTCAGCACGTAAACACGCCGCCAGCGCCGCAGCAGAATAGTCGGAGCCATTACGGCCCAACACTACCAGTTCGCCTTTGTCATTACCGGCGGTGAAACCTGCCATCAGGATGATGTGATCAGCAGGAATAGCACTGGAACCAATACGGTGAGTAGATTCAGTGATATCAACTGTGGATTCAAGATAGTGGCCATGAGCCAGCAATTTCTCCACCGGATCAATCACGCTAACTTGATAACCTTTGGCTTGGAATACCGCTTCCATGATAGCAATGGAGAGTTTTTCGCCACGGCAGATGATTGAGGCATTGATACTATCCGGGCATTGTCCCAGCAAAGAGATGCCGTGCAGAACATGTTTGAGTTGCGCAAACTCATGGGCCACCAGTGCTTTCAGGCGCTCATAGTCAAAACCGGGTTGCGCATCAGCCAATCCACGCAATAGTTCGGAGAAAATCCGCTCTGCATCACTGATATTCGGCGAGATATCTTGCCCGGCAACCATTTTGTCGATCATCGCCACCAGATGATTGGTAATTTTAGCGGGAGCGGATAACACCGTAGCCACTTGCCCTTGACGCACATTATTTTCAATGATATCGGCAACACGCATAAAGCGTTCTGCATTTGCTACTGATGTCCCGCCAAATTTCAGCACTCGCATTTCTGGTTCTCTCCCGCTTTCGCGCTATTTTTATCGCAAACTTTTTTGCAAAAATTTGATTGAAAAAAAAAGCCCGCACTGTCTAGGTGCGGGCTTTTTTTTGTTGTTTCCTTTACGCGTCAGCCCGCCCCGTAACCTGTGGTTTCGGTGGTGGTAATAATTGTTGTGTTCAGGCTGATGTATCGCATGTCGTCTGTCTGTCTCATAAAATAAGTTCTCCCTCTATTGGTTAAAGCAATCGTCCCCTCAAGTCAAATTTTTTCATCCGCCGCCAGCAAGAAATTAACTGCCGCATAATGGCTAATCGTCTAACTCTGGAAACATTATCAGCGGATACAAATAAAATACCCCGGCAAACACCAGACAATAAAACCGTTGAATTAGCTTTGGTCGCTATAATGAACTTTGCTATTTTTTTTCACCTTAATGATATGAAATACCCTGACAGGCAATTGAGGCGTTCTACAGGATAAAATCTAATTGAAGGGGCAAAAATAGGCTGGTTATCGGTTCAAATGGTTTTAAACGCAACAAAAATGAAAACTTTGTCACTTCACTTTACATTTGACTAACATTGGTGATAATTCTTCTTATGCTTCTGGATGAAATAGACCGCTGACAAGGAAAAAGGCTTAATTGGCTTTATGTCGAAAGAATATTGATTTTAAACAATAAAAATCAACAGATTAGAAATTTCATTTTTTTGTTACGTCTGTCTTCCAATTTTTAATATTAATAACACTGAATCGATCACATAATTTAACCAACTATCGCTTAAGCTGGTATTCTTGTAAGTCTTTTTCACAAAAGTGTTAACGTGCTACAATTGAATTTGATATATGTCAACAAAGCGTAGTTTTGTTGGGTGGTACATTCGGCTCACACTGTTATATTGCTGTTAATAGGGTTAGGATATGCGCCGCTTTTGTCACCTTTGGGGCTGTAGGGAGTAACACCCCGACCAAGCTAGTGATGTTGTTGACGTTGATGGAAAGTGCATCAAGAACGCGTTTACGTACTTTAGTCATGTGATGAACGGGATGACGAGTAACCAGTCAATAAAAATCCTAATATAACAAAGACTTCTGTACTTCCTATTTCTATTTTGTTGGCAATTTTAGGTAGCAAACATGCAGACCCCGCACATTCTGATCGTAGAAGACGAGATCGTTACTCGTAACACCCTGAAGAGCATTTTCGAGGCGGAAGGCTATGTTGTTCATGAGGCTAATGATGGCGCAGAAATGCACCACATTCTGTCTGAGAATGATATCAACTTAGTTATCATGGACATCAATCTGCCGGGCAAAAATGGCCTGTTGCTAGCACGAGAACTTCGTGAACAAGCAAGTGTTGCCCTAATGTTCCTGACAGGCCGTGATAACGAAGTTGACAAGATCCTTGGCTTGGAAATTGGTGCTGATGATTACATCACCAAACCTTTCAATCCGCGCGAATTAACCATTCGGGCACGTAACTTGCTGTCACGCACCATGAATTTGGGTAGCGTAGGCGAAGAGCGCCGCTTGGTTGAGAGCTATAAATTCAATGGCTGGGAGCTGGATATCAATAGCCGCTCACTGATAAGCCCTGCTGGCGAGCACTATAAGCTGCCACGCAGTGAGTTCCGCGCCATGCTGCACTTCTGTGAAAACCCGGGCAAGATTCAATCTCGTGGTGAATTGCTGAAGAAAATGACCGGTCGCGAGCTGAAGCCGCACGACCGTACGGTTGACGTCACTATCCGTCGTATTCGTAAGCATTTCGAATCTACGCCGGACACCCCAGAAATCATCGCTACTATTCACGGCGAAGGTTATCGTTTCTGTGGTGACCTGGAAGAGTAAACCTCTGCCTGCCGTCTACAATAAAAAAGCCAGCGGCAAATGCTGGCTTTTTGCTTTTCTAGCATTAACGCCAAGGTATGATTGGCACCGCACTTATCGCGTTTTTCGGTGAGCCATCGACAATCCTGTCTGAGTAAGTGAGATAAACTAAAGCATTACGTTTCGGGTCATAGAAACGAACCACCTGTAGCTTTTTAAAGACCAATGATGTCCGCTTCTGGAAAACCACCGAACCTTCAGATTTCCTATTCTTAATTTTGTCACTTAACTCGATTGGCCCGACTTGCTGGCAAGAAATGGCAGCATCAGAAGTATCTTCCGCTAATCCTAATCCCCCCTTGATACCACCGGTTTTTGCCCGACTGATATAACAAGTTACATTTTTAACATCAGGATCATCGAAGGCTTCAACCACAATTTTATGGTCAGGTCCCAGCAATTTAAATACCGTATCGACGGAGCCAATCTCCTCCGCATGGGCGGTTATTGCCCCCAAAGAAAGTGCACAACCAAGGAATATCCAATTTTTTTTCATACACTTACTCCATGTCATTGAATAACGTTATTCAACGTTAAATATTTATTGCTGATAATAAAACAATTGGTTAAAAAGTCATTTTATAAATCTTAGGTACTTTTTTAACACACAAGGCCAGTAAATTCTTAAGCAGTCGAGAACATAAAAAGTTGCTACTATGCGCCAGAGCTATTCTTTTGATATTACTAATACCCTAAATTTAGGCCGCTTTACGAGGAAGATCTATGGATCAAGCCAGTATCATTCGTGATTTGCTTAGCTGGCTAGAAAGTCATTTAGACCAGCCTTTAGCATTGGACAATGTCGCTGCCAAAGCAGGCTATTCAAAATGGCATTTACAGCGAATGTTCAAGGATGTCACCGGGAATGCTATCGGTGCTTATATCCGTGCCAGAAGGCTTTCTAAAGCCGCTGTCGCATTACGATTAACCAGCCGTCCTATTCTGGATATTGCCCTGCAATATCGTTTTGATTCGCAGCAAACTTTCACCCGTGCCTTTAAGAAACAGTTTGCGCAAACGCCTGCGTTATACCGCCGGGCGGAAGATTGGAATTCAGCGGGAATATGTCCGCCTATCCGACTAGGGTCATATACTCTACCTCAGCCTGAATTCATTACCTTACCTGAGCAGCACTTGGTGGGGCTGACGCAAAGCTATTCTTGCACACTTGAGCAGATATCGACGCACCGCACTGAATTACGGACTCATTTCTGGCAACAGTATCTTGGTGGTGCCGATCAAGTGCCGCCGGTGCTGTATGGCTTACATCACTCCCGACCTAATCAGGAGAAAGATGACGAGCAAGAGGTTTTCTACACGACGGCCATCGAACCACAGCATGTGCCGGGTAATGTGCAGGAGGGGCAACCGATTATCTTGCAAGGTGGCGAGTATGTGCAGTTTAGCTATGACGGGCCACTGGAAGGGTTACAGAATTTCATTCTGACACTCTATGGCACCTGCGTGCCACAGTTAGAATTAACGCGTAGGAGTGGCTACGATATCGAGCGATTCTTCCCGCAGGGGAGGCCAAAAGATGGGCCTCCGTCCACGTTGAAGTGCGAATATCTCATTCCAATCAGGCGTTAACGCTGTAGTTCGTCAAGTGCTGGCATATCCAAGTGAGCGGTATCGCCAGCACTTTCAATGACCCATCCAGAAGCCAGCCAAGGGCTTTCCTGATAATCAACACGCGATAGCGAACAGTTACGCAAACGTAACCGCCGTTCAGCATAAGCGGGTAAACCAAGCAAGGTACTCAATAAGCACCCTAGCGCCATACCGTGGCTAACTAATAGCGGCTTACTGCCAGCAGGAAGCTCTAGGCAGCTATCCAGCGCCGCACGCATCCGATGCGCTAACTCCGTCATCGACTCCCCTTGAGGAATCCGCCCACCTTCAGTTCCGTTGACCATCTGCTTGCGCCATTGCTCTTCTTCGGGGGTTAAGCTTTCAATCGGACGTGTTTCCAACACCCCCATATTCAGCTCGCGTAAACGCGGGTCTGTCACCATTTTTAGCCCACAAGCATCAGCAATGATTTTTGCCGTTTGCTGTGTGCGCCCAAGGTCGCTGGTGATAATATGGGTGATGCCCTGGCTGCGAACTCGTTGCGCAACCAAGTGTGCCTGACGCAGACCAACATCAGTCAGAGGGCTGTCTGATTGGCCCTGAATCTGGCGCGATGCGTTCCACACGGTTTCGCCGTGGCGCACGAGATATACCTGTAACATGTCATTTTTCCGTTATACTGCGTGAAATATACACCAAATCTATTTAAATCTATTCTGAGACTTATTATGTACCATGTTGTTGCCGCAACTACCAACCCTGCAAAGATTAAGGCTATTAGCCTCGCGTTTGATGATGTCTATGGCCCCGGCGAGTATCACATTGAAGGGGTTAATGTTGATAGCGGTGTTCCCCTGCAACCCATAGGCAACACTGAAACACGCTCCGGTGCCAGACAACGAGTGAGTAATGCACGTCAGATGCGCCCTGAGGCTGATTTTTGGGTCGGGGTTGAAGCCGGTATTGAAGATAATATGACCTTTGCATGGATGGTAATTGAACGCTCGCAGCTCATGGGGGAATCCCGCTCTGCCAGCTTGATGCTGCCGGAGATTATATTACAGGGGATTCGCCAAGGCCGTGAGCTGGGCGACGAAATGGCAGATTTAACCGGGATATCGAATGTTAAACAACAGGGTGGCGCGATTGGTATTTTTACCGACGGTAAATTGACTCGTACCAGTGTTTATCATCAAGCTCTGCTGCTGGCACTGGTGCCGTTTCACAATGAAATTTACCAGCGCCCTGCATCGTAATTAGTTTTTATCTGTCAATAACTGCGCTTCGAGCCAGCTTTTCAACTCTGGCGGCGCTGCTTTCAGACTATTTGAACCACGGGTGATGGTCGCAATACCAGCACCCAATTGATTTTTCAGTTCACGCTGGCTCAACTCACCACGCATTAACTCCTCAATGATACGCACTCGAGTTCCCAGCGCGGTGCGCTCATCTGGAGTCAGCATCAATTGCAACAGGGGTAAATGGAGGTCTTGCGCAATGGCGTCTTGCAACAGTGCAATGAAAGTCAGCCAGTGCTGATTATCCTCAGTCGACAGATTCGGATCGGTCAATCGTAGTTTTGTCATGATATGCAGCCATACTATTTAACTAGTACAGCAGCATACCATAACCTCACATATCCCCAAAGCCATTGGAGCCACAGGTAGGCAGCAAGCAAACGCATCCCGATGAGCTTACTCAGGTAAGTGATTCGGGTAAGTGCGCGCCGCTAACACCCCTGTGGCTTCAAGAGCGAAGGGGATTAGTAGCGCCGCTGCCACTCGGCATCACTCAGCACCTTCGCTGGGCGATTCATAAAGTGGCGATAGAATGCATCGTAAGCCAATACGTTTTTCACGTAGCCACGGGTTTCTGAGAACGGAATACTTTCGATGAATGCCACGGCATCCACCTGCCCGCCACTATTCCCCAGCCAGGTATTAACCCTTGATGGGCCAGCATTATAGGCCGCGCTGGATAAAATCCGGTTGCGACCAAATTGCTGATAGACCTCTTCCAGATAGCTGGTTCCTATCTCTATGTTGGTGATGGGGTCGAGCAACTGGCTGCTATTAACATAGCCTGGAATATTATTCAGTTTGACCGTGTGTTCTGCGGTTCGTGGCATCACCTGCATCAGACCTGCTGCTCCCACCGGGGATTGTGCTTTCGGGTTCCAGGCACTTTCCTGACGGGCAATCGCCATGGCATAACTTGGCGTTATGCCTTTACCTTCAGTGGCCTGACGGAATTCTTTCGGCCATGCCAGTGGGAAGCGCTCTTCCAGATGGTCCCATAATTTAGCCACGATGGTCGCCTGAACACTCAGATCCGCCCACTTTTGGTTAAATGCATAACGCGCTAATGCTTCCTGCTCAGGTTTACTGCGGCTGGCAACCAGATAGCTCCACTCGTTGCGCGCCAGATTATCCATATTCCAATACATTAGCTCACGCACCCGGGCGATCTCTGGCCGTTGTGCCAGCGAAGCATCGGGTTTGGTGGCAACCTCAACATTGATAGGGTAAGGAACCCCCAGTTTTTGGGCGGCCACCATCGGATAAAAACCACGTTCCTGCATCAGGCTGCGCAAAATAGCTTCGCCCTCGGCTTTCTTACCTTGTTCCAGCAGCAACGAAGCACGCCAGTAACGCCACTCATCTTTGTTTTGCGCCTCAGTCGGTAACCGAGCCATCCAAGTCGCGAGTCCTTGGCGGTCGCCACTGCCCAGAGACATGCGGATACGGCGCTCCAGCAATGGGGTTGAATGACTGCGTAAGGTGACTTGATCGCGCCATTTGGCTTGGTCGTAAGTTGCATCATTGCCCATCAAACGCCAGGCTACTGCTTCTTCCAGCTCCAGTTTTTCGCTGTCACTCATTTTTTGTAGCCGTGCCAACGTTGGGATCATCGCCCGCGCATTTTCTACGTCCTGACGAGCCAATCGAGTAAAGGCAATAATCGTGGCTGAGCGAGTAAAATCGGTCGGCCCAACTGTACGGGCAAAACTTTCAACACTGGCTGGGTCACTTTGCAATTTCGCCAGTGCCGTCCCCATGGTCTGATAATCGGCTGGCAACTGCTTGAGTAAGTAACTCACCAGACTGGCATTGCCCTCTTTCAGGGCTAATTTCATACGGGCCAATGTGGCCAATGGTGTTTGATGCCCGGCTTGCTGCCAGACACTGAATAATTTATCGCAACTACCGGGTAGCGCCTGACCATTAAGCCAGATTTCACTCGCCCCATCCCACGCCACTTGCTGCTCGCCTGTTGCCCATTTGGCATAGTAGTAATTACAGCGGGCTGCGACCGGTTGCGGAGCTTGCGGGCTGAACGCTAATAACCCACGCCAATCCTCGCGACGTGCCAGCTCATTAACAAAACGCGATGACAGCGAACGTGCTGGCGGCAATGTCGGGTTACGCGTCAGGAAATCGTTCACTTGAGCCGCACTCACCTGACTCAAATCTTGTGTTAACTGGCGGTATTCCAGATACGGGTACAGAGGATAGTCGCGCAACGTTGGCATCAGTTGCGTCACGGTATCCATCTGATTGCTGTCCCAAGCTTGTTTAACTTGTTGATAGCGCTGCCGTTGGGCATCAATGGAGTCTGCGAATGCCACTCCTGAAGTCGTCACCAGACACACGCCAATCGCCAGATATCGCCACTTGTCCATACTTACTGTTTCCTCACTGGTTGTTGGCCACTGCATTTTGCTTACCGCAACTTCTGATTAGCATAGTCATAATTAGTTCCGGCAGCAGGACATACTAACTAAGAGTTTCACCTGATAGCCAGCGATTACACTCACGAATAGATAGGGAAACTTAATCTTTTCGGGCGATTGATTAAATTAAGGGAAGTTGAAGAAGATAACAGGCAGGATAGTTCATCATGTAATGACTTATTATTCACCATGTTAGCGGCTATTTATAGTGAAATGTTTCGACTTTATTATCTCAGATCAAGACGCTATTTTGATAAAAATCTACTATCCTTGCTTAATATAACTATGTTGTTGTAAATATATCATTCAGAATCATTTTTTTGTCTTTTAATAAAAATCAAATAATTAAGGAGCAGGATATTTTCATGGAAGAAAGAAGGTGACTCTCTGCCCCGAGTTAATGAAATAGTCCGATGATTCAATCAAATGGATAGATAGATTTCAGATTTATTAATTTTTAAGAAGGTTCTTTCAATGCAAAACTCATCAAACCATACGTCCGGAGCGAAACCCCCAGAGGGAAAGGCCTGGTATCAGCTTACTGCGGAAGAATCTTTGCAGCATTTAAATAGCCGCGAAGAAGGTTTAACCCAACAAGAGGCGGAAGAACGTCTTAAACAATACGGCCCTAATGCGTTACCGGCCAAAAAAAGTAAGCATCCTTTACTTCAGTTTTTAGCGCATTTTAATGATGTCCTGATTTACATTCTATTAGCTGCGGCGTTAGTTAAAGGTCTAATGGGCCACTCTGTTGACACCATTATTATCCTTTGCGTTGCGGTCATTAACGCATTAATTGGTTACGTTCAAGAAAATAAAGCCGAGAAATCTCTGAAAAGCATTCAGAATATGCTTTCCAGCAAAGCTGTGGTAATACGAAATGGTAATGCGCAAACTATTGATGCGCAGAATTTAGTGCCCGGCGATATTGTTACATTGAAACCAGGGGATAAAATTCCAGCCGACTTGCGCTTGCTCGAAGCTCACAATCTCCAGATTGAAGAAGCTATCCTGACCGGTGAATCAACCGTCGTTGAGAAGCAAATCGGGGTAATTGAAAACGAATCAGTGATTGGCGACCGCAAAAACCTGCTGTTCTCTGGTACCACTATCAGTGCCGGTACCGCGAAAGGTATGGTCATTGCCAGTGGCGGTGACACTGAGCTCGGTCATATCAACCAGATGATGTCGACGGTCGAATCCACCCGAACGCCACTGTTGCAACAGATGGACCGGTTGGGTAAAGCCATCTTTATTCTGATTCTGGTCATGATGGCTTTCCTGTTCGTCTTCGCCTTTATCTTACGCGACTTGCCAGTCAATGAACTGCTGTTGGCCTTGATCAGTCTGGCCGTGGCATCGGTTCCTGAAGGGCTGCCTGCCATTATTTCAATTATTCTGTCCTTGGGTGTGCAAGCGATGGCGCGCAACCGCGCGATTATCCGCAAGCTGCCAACGGTAGAAACCTTAGGTGCGATGACCGTCGTCTGTTCCGATAAAACCGGGACATTAACCATGAATGAGATGACCGTCAAAGCGGTGATTCTGGCTGAGCATTGTTACCGAGTGGAAGGCGAAAGCTACGAACCGGTCGGTAATATCTATCCTGAGGGCAGCGATCAGCAAGCCACTCTTGCCGGGCCGTTAAAAACATTTATCACTGCGGTGAATCTATGTAATGACAGCCAGATTCAAAAGAATGACCAAGGTCACTGGACGATTACTGGCGGCCCAACTGAAGGCGCACTGAAGGTGTTGGCTGCCAAATCCGGCATTGAACTGGGTCAGGTCACTCAACACGGTAAAATTCCTTTCGATTCTGCCTATAAATACATGGCCACCAGCCATCAGGTTCAGTCAGAAAATAGTATCTTCCTGACGGGCGCTCCTGACGTGCTGTTTACCTTCTGCCAGCAAGAACTGACGGACAGTGGTGTTGCGCCATTCCGCCGTGATTACTGGGAAGCCGAGATGGCGCGCTATGCCAAGCAAGGCTTGCGCATGGTAGCTGCCGCCTTCCGCCCAGTAGAACAAGCGATCAGCGAGTTAGACCACAGTGATATCCAGCAAGGCATGGTGTTTGTCGGCATCGCCGGCATGATGGACCCACCACGCCCCGAAGCTATCGATGCGATTGCAACCTGCCAGCAGGCTGGTATTCGCGTGAAGATGATAACTGGCGACCACCAAGAAACAGCCATGGCGATTGGTGCCATGCTGGGGATAGGCAATGGGAAAGATTCCATTACCGGTGGTCAGTTGGAGCATATGGATGATAAAGAACTGGCTGAAGCTGCCGTTCGTTATGATATTTTTGCCCGTACCAGCCCAGAGCATAAGCTGCGTCTGGTAAAAGCCTTACAAGAGAAAGGCGAAATTGTCGGGATGACCGGCGATGGCGTCAACGATGCACCGGCGCTGAAACAGGCTGATGTCGGTATCGCCATGGGTATCAAGGGTACCGAAGTCACCAAAGAAGCTGCCGATATGGTGCTGTCTGATGATAACTTCGCGACCATCGCCAGTGCGGTTGAAGAAGGCCGTCGTGTTTACGATAACCTGAAGAAAACCATTCTGTTTGTGTTGCCGACCAACTTGGCGCAAGGGTTGTTAATTATCTTTGCTATCCTGGTCGGTGCCGTGATCCCGCTGACGCCATTGCAAATCCTCTGGATAAACATGGCAACCTCCACCACGCTTTCCTTCGGTTTGGCCTTTGAACCGGCAGAAAGAGGCATTATGCGCCGTAATCCGCGTGACCCATCAAAACACGTGCTAGACGGCCATGCCATCTGGCGTATCGCGTTTGTCGGCACCTTGATTGCTTGCAGTGCATTCGCCCTGGAAGCCTATATGGAACCACGCGGTTACAGCACTGAATTTATCCGTACCGTGTTGATGCAAACATTGGTGACCGCGCAGTGGATTTATATGTTTAACTGCCGCGTCATGGACAGATTCCCACTGAACAAAGAAATCTTTGTTAACAAAGGGCTGTGGTTGGTTTCTGGCGTACTGATCGTATTGCAGTTAGCCATTATTTATCTGCCATTTATGAATACTGCTTTCGGTACTGAGCCATTACCGGCTTATTACTGGGGCGTAACATTGCTGGTTTCTATCGCGATCTTCCTGATCGTCGAAGTAGAAAAATGGGTCATCGGGCGCTTCAAACGCGGCTCGAATCCTATCTAATATCAATTAGTTATTACGACAAAAGCCCGGCTAATCAGCCGGGCTTTTTATTTATCGCCAATCAGCCTGATATCAGACTTAAGATAAATCACAGATTGCCGATACCATGACTATTATTGCATCAATAACATCTTATAATAGGATAGCGGCGATTAACTATTTGACCGCTGCAACTCACGTCGCCTAACAGGAAGCGCAAAAATGAATACTGCACCTTGCGCAATTAGCGGCGTCAGTAATGATAAACGCTATTATCCGCGAAAACTGATTACGCCACGGCATGCGTGGCGGGCCTGTGTCTGCGGTTTATTCCTGTTCACTATTTTATTTGCTTCAATGCCTTTAATGGCGGCAAATAATATCAGTGAAGAATTGCTACATGAGCGCAGTGATGCGGCCACAAAAATGGTGCTGGGTATTATCAGCTATTCGCGTTGGCCAACACCACTGCCAGTCACCCGTCTATGTGTTGTCGCCCCCACAAATTACGCAGAAGGGCTATTTAACCCGGCATTAATGGAAACGGCACATCCGATTAAAACGCAGCGCTATTCACTGCCCGACGCCTCAATAGCAACTGATTGTGATGTGGTCTATCTGGGGCTTATTGGGGAGCAGCAGCGCCAGGAACTGACCATCCAACTCGCCGGACACTCGATTCTTACCATCAGTGAAAATTATGACGAATGCACCTTGGGCAGTGCATTTTGTCTGCTACTGGAAGATAAGCAAGCCTCTTTCAAAGTCAATATGGATGCATTAGCACGCGGTGGGGTTCGAGTTCATCCCAGCGTGTTGCAACTTGCCCGTAAAAAGGCTGACGCATTATGAGTTCAACAAAGAAAAAATCTGCTGGTCAGATAAAAAATAAAACTAATGCAGCAAAGCTCCCCACACTTGGCCGTGTCTTGGGGAAAATACATTTAACAGTGGCAATAATCTCCGTCGCGACGGCAGGTATTTTCCTGACATTAGCGGCCCTGTTTGCATTACGGGTTTATGCTGACCATAACCTGCATTTGATCGCCCGCTCCATCAGCTATACCACTGAAGCAGCAGTTGTTTTCGGCGACAAAATCGTTGCTAACGAAGCGCTATCACTGATTGCGGCCAATGAAGAAGTCGCGCAGGCCAAGATTTTAGATGTTAATGGCCGGGAGATAGCCAGTTGGACGATACCTGATCACGGCCCAATACATTATATCGAGCAAAGTGTTGCCCGTTGGGCGCTGCCAGAGCCGGTAGTGGTGCCGATGATTCATGCAGGTAATGAAATCGGCAAAATAGTGATTGTGGGTCATGGCGGCAGCCTGCTGCGTTTTCTGCTGCAAGGATTAGCCGGGCTGCTTATCTGTCTGGTGCTCAGTACCGCGGTGGCACTATTCCTGTCACGCCGCATGCTGTTTGGCATTATCGGCTCACTAAACCGCATTACTGAAGTGGCTCATAATGTCAGTCGCAACCGTAGCTTTGGTCAGCGAGTGCCTTCGGCGAAAATCGCCGAGTTAAATGAGTTAAGCCATGATTTCAATGGCTTGTTGGAAGAGCTTGAGGTTTGGCAAAAACACTTAACTCAAGAAAATGACTCACTCGCACACCGGGCTGCCCATGATAGCCTGACCGGTTTGGCCAACCGTGCTTTCTTTGAAGGCCGCTTAAGCCGAACACTTAAGGATTGTAAAACCAACGAACACGTCGCTGTTTTGTTCCTTGATGGCGACCGTTTTAAAGAGATCAATGACAGCTATGGCCATGCGGCAGGCGATGTGGTGCTGACGACCATTGCTGACCGTATTCGTGCACTATTGCGTGAGTCTGATTTAGTGGCGCGTCTGGGCGGTGATGAATTCGCCGTATTACTGGCCCCCATTCATGACACAGATGATGTACTCAACATTGCTGACAATATCATCGAAAGTATGACCCAACCAATAGTACTGGTGGATGGCAGTGAAATCACCACCTCTCTCAGTATTGGTATTGCTGTTTATCCTGATCATGCACAAACGCCGGAAGAGTTATTACAAAGAGCAGATGAAGCAATGTATCAGGCAAAGAAAGGTTTCCGGCCGAGTGAACGGGGCATAGTTCACCAGTCGGGCTTGACTCACACAGAAGATTCTCAAACAGAAAGCTTAGGATAGGTGACATGCTGGATTTAAAAAGTCGTCGTCAGAGAAATCCCATTTGGATCAGTTTTTTTGCTATTTGTCTGTTGGTGTTAGCAGGCTGTCAGGCCAAACCACAAGGGCTGACAGCGGAACAAATCGCCGCATTACAGGATCAAGGCTTTAAATTAACGGATAATGGCTGGGAGTTTGGACTCACCAATAAAGTGTTATTCGACAGTGACGTTAGAAAGTTAAACTCGTCTGGCGCGCAAACTGTGCAAAATATTGGCCGGGCATTACACAATGTCGGCATCAATCATTTGCGAGTTGATGGTCACACTGACGCAACGGGTGAAGACAACTATAACCAGAAGCTCTCTTACGAGCGCGCGGCCGCAGTGGCGGATTCACTGGCAACCATTGGTATTCCAAGAGCCAATATTGATGTTCGTGGTCAAGGTAAATTAGAGCCGGTGGCGGATAACCGTACGGCAAAAGGCCGGGCAGAAAACCGCCGGGTAGCAATGATAGTGACCGCGCCATAACCTTTTTATGCCGGTCTAGCGAATGAGCTTCATGTGGGAAGCTCATTCGCTGACAGACCCTAAGCGGAAGCAACTTATACACCGGCGACTTGAAAGATGACGGGTATAGTAAAACGGGCTACACTCCGCACCAGACATCCTATAAAAACTGATATATAGAGAGGCAGACGCAACGTGGCTCAATACGTCTATTCCATGCATCGCGTCGGCAAAGTAGTTCCGCCGAAACGACATATTTTGAAAAACATCTCCTTAAGTTTCTTCCCTGGGGCCAAAATTGGTGTGCTGGGCCTTAACGGCTCAGGTAAATCGACCCTGTTGCGCATCATGGCTGGCATCGATACCGACATTGAAGGTGAAGCTCGCCCGCAGCCAGGGATCAAAATTGGTTACCTGCCGCAGGAGCCTAAGCTAAATCTTGAGCAAACCGTGCGTGAGTCGGTTGAAGAAGCGGTGGGCGAAGTTAAACGCGCGCTGACCCGTTTGGATGAGGTTTATGCGCTGTATGCTGATCCTGATGCTGATTTCGACAAGCTGGCGAAAGAGCAAGGCGAGCTGGAAGCGATTATCCAATCCCACGACGGCCACAATCTGGATAACCAACTGGAACGCGCTGCGGATGCTTTACGCCTGCCACCTTGGGATGCAAAAATTGCCAACTTGTCCGGTGGTGAGCGCCGCCGTGTCGCCATCTGCCGCCTGCTGCTAGAAAAACCTGACATGCTGCTGCTGGATGAACCGACCAACCACTTGGATGCTGAATCCGTGGCTTGGCTGGAGCGCTTCCTGCATGACTACGAAGGCACTGTCGTCGCCATCACCCATGACCGTTACTTCCTTGATAACGTGGCGGGTTGGATTCTGGAGCTTGACCGTGGCGAGGGTATTCCATGGGAAGGTAACTACTCCTCATGGCTGGAACAGAAAGATGCCCGTCTGGCGTTGGAAGCCTCTTCCGAAGCCGCACGTCGTAAATCTATCGAGAAAGAACTGGAGTGGGTTCGTCAGAATCCAAAAGGCCGTCAGGCGAAAGGTAAAGCACGTCTGGCTCGCTTTGAAGAACTTAACAGTGTTGAATATCAAAAACGCAATGAAACCAGCGAGTTATTCATTCCACCTGGCCCACGTTTAGGCGACAAAGTGCTGGAAGTTGAGCATCTGAGCAAGTCTTACGGTGACCGTGTACTGATTGACGACCTGACTTTCGCACTGCCCAAAGGGGCCATCGTTGGGATCATCGGGCCGAACGGCGCAGGTAAATCAACGCTGTTCCGCATGTTATCGGGTCAGGAACAGCCTGATTCCGGCACGATTTCACTGGGTGATACCGTGCAGCTGGCCTCGGTTGATCAGTTCCGTGACAACATGGATGACAGCAAAACCGTTTGGGAAGAAGTTTCCGGCGGTCAGGACATCATGAAGATCGGCAACTTTGAAATCCCAAGCCGCGCTTATGTTGGCCGCTTCAACTTTAAAGGGATTGATCAGGGCAAGCGAGTTGGCGAGCTATCTGGTGGTGAACGCGGTCGTATCCATCTGGCCAAGTTGCTACAGGTTGGCGGCAACATGTTGCTGCTCGATGAACCGACCAACGATCTGGACATCGAAACGCTACGCGCACTGGAGAACGCCTTACTGGAGTTCCCGGGCTGTGCCATGGTTATTTCCCATGACCGTTGGTTCCTTGACCGTATTGCCACCCACATCATCGACTATCAAGATGAAGGTAAAGTGGTGTTCTTTGAAGGTAACTTTACTGAATACGAAGAGTGGAAAAAACGCACTCTGGGTGCCGAGGCACTGGAACCACATCGTATCAAGTATAAGAAAATGACCAAGTAATTCTCTTGCTGGCTAAGGCCGGAAGAAAATGACTGAGTGATATCAAGGGCCTGCGCTTGCAGGCCTTTTTAATGGCTAAAACCGGCCTATTAACCACTATGGCGCGCTGAATTTCGGCGGCCATCGCCTCCACCATTAAGCCTTCTGTCAGCAGAATTCTATTCTGTGATCATCATCATTGTTACCTACTGAATTTTGCCAGTTTTCCTTGTCCTAAGGCAGTCAGCCGAAGGTGACAAGACTGCACACTATTTAGACTCCTTCGTCATCAGCGGTTTGTGCGCCCTTCCTATTCCGCGCCTCCCCGCACCATCACAACGAAGGATAATAAGATGAACAATGCAATTATATTGGGGATAATTTGGCATCTGGTAGGCGCTGCCAGTGCGGCGTGTTTCTACGCGCCGTTTAAACAAGTTAAAAAATGGTCATGGGAAACCATGTGGTCCATTGGCGGCCTGGTCTCATGGCTTATCCTGCCATGGACAGTTAGCTATCTGTTATTACCCGATTTTTGGCAATATTACGGCTCTTTTAGCTTCGCTACCCTGCTGCCGGTATTTCTGTTCGGTGCCATGTGGGGGATTGGGAATATCAACTACGGCCTGACCATGCGCTATCTCGGTATGTCGATGGGAATAGGGATTGCCATAGGTATCACGCTGATTATCGGCACATTAATGACACCTATTCTGCAAGGGCGTTTTGATGTGCTATTCGGTACCGCGGGCGGGCGTATGACCTTGTTAGGGGTATTTGTGGCCCTGATAGGTGTTGCCACCGTCAGTTATGCCGGGTTACTGAAAGAGCGGGCCATGGGAATTCAGGCAGAAGAATTTAACCTGAAAAAAGGGCTCATACTGGCGGTGATGTGCGGTATTTTCTCCGCCGGTATGTCATTTGCTATGGATGCCGCCAAACCAATGCATGAAGCCGCCAGCGCATTAGGCATCAACCCACTCTATGTGGCGCTACCCAGTTACGTCATCATTATGGGTGGTGGCGCACTCATTAACTTGAGTTATTGCTTTATCCGCCTGGCAACCCTCAAAAATCTGTCAGTCAAAGCTGATTTCTCAATTGCTAAGCCATTGCTGATCACCAACATTCTGTTCTCAGCTTTAGCCGGTTTGATGTGGTATCTGCAATTCTTCTTCTATGCCTGGGGTCATGCCAAAATCCCACAACAATATGATTATATGAGCTGGATGCTGCATATGAGCTTCTATGTGTTGTGCGGCGGCATTGTTGGTCTGTTACTCAAAGAGTGGAAATGCTCAACTAGGAAACCAGTAACCGTGCTGTGTATTGGTTGTCTGGTGATTATTCTGGCAGCCAATATTGTTGGCTTGGGTATGGCGGCGTAATACCCATTATTAAAAATGATTCGATTGACGGGCAGAGTTGAAAAACCTGCCCGTTATTTTATGGATAATCGTTGTGAAGAATAGCGCTAAATGAGAACCCGACAGTGCTCACTGCCATTTTTAGCCGGTGATGCTGGGGAGCGGACAAAGCGCTGGCGATAATCTCGCGGAGTCATACCAGCTTCACGAGTAAAAACAGCCGAGAAATAGTTGCTGTCTTCAAACCCACAGCGCGCGGCAATATCACTGATACGATGCTCACTGCACCGCAATAAACTCTTCGCATGGCAGAGGCGAATCTGGCGCAGATAATGGCTGATACTCATACCCGTCTGCTGGCGAAATAATTGCTTAAGAGAACGTTCAACCAGCTGATTTTTATGACAGAAATCAGCCATATCAAAGTGAGTTGCCAAACTTTGCTGCAACGCCGACATAATTAAATCAAGCTGCTCACCATCGGGCAGTAAGTGGGCCTGTTCAGCTCGATAGCGATGGCGTTTCAGTACAATAGCGAGTTGCAGCAACAGTGCCTCGGTCAACTGTATCGACCAGGAGTCTGTCTTGCGCGACTCCTGCGCTAACTGCTGAATGATAGGCCGCGCCTGCGCCATGCCTTGTGTCGTTAGCCGCCAATACCCTTGATTCTGTTCATGTCCAAAAGGTGGCAGTAACTTGTGCCATTGAGCATTTAGACGCAGCCGCTCGGGGCAATAAATAATATTATCTAGTACCAAATCATGTACCGATTCGTAGCTATGAAGATCTGCGGCTTGAATATAGAAAACATCCCCGCAAGTAATGCGATAAGGGTGATCATTCAGGACATGTAAACCATTACCCCGCCAGACAATCACGATTTCGCAAAATTGGTGAGTGTGCTCTGCGAAGACTTCCTGCGGATATCGGTTGGTTACCGCCACCGGCATCTGTTCCGATGGCAAATAATCCCGGCTTTCTAACAGCAGTGGTGCCCGCATGCATGCAGCCTTATTGTTATAGGTTAATTAATAAGCAGATCATTATCTTGAAACTGCCGATTTTTACCGTGATGTCATTCACGCCCTCGTTGGTTAGCGCGGTAAGGCGCTAAAGCTGGCTGCGCAAATCACGGGGAGATTGTGAAAACTCGCGCTTAAATAGGGTCGAAAAGTGGTTGCTGTCGCCGAAACCACATTGATAAGCAATATCAGTGACACTGTGGTCGCTGTAGCACAACTGATGGCGCGCTTGCAGTAAGCGCAGCCGCGTCAGATAACGTTGGGGTGTCATCCCGGTTTGGTTTTTTAACTGGCGATGTAGAGTCCGTAGCGGCAAGGCAAAGCGGTCGGCCAGCTCTGACCACTCAATCGTCTCGCTATAGTTGCTCTGTAGCCAATCCAGCAGTTGGCATAACCGCCCTTCCTGATCATCCCCCACTTGCGCCCGGCATCCCTGCCACAACTTCACCAATAACTGCATAAAAACACTCTCATGCAGGGCGATATCTTCCACCTGATCACTTTGCGGGGCGTGTTCAAGACAAGCAATTAAGCATTTTACCTGCTGTAAAACCTGGCCATTCACCCGCCAATGAGAGGGATATACACCATCACACTCTTGGGGAAGGAAGTGCCCGACACCGGATAAAAAGCGAAAAGCATCAGGTGCACGAAATAAGACATTGGTGAGAAACAAATCATCTGTTGATTCAAACAAATGGCGGTCATGGTCACGAACAAAACAGACACAGCCACTGCTTAATGTGTATGGGTTGCCATTAAAAACATGCACGCCCGCCCCTTCTTCAACAATAACGATTTCATAAAAATCATGATGATGCTCGGGAAATTCGGGTTGTGGCGCACGCGCTTCAATAGCCACGGGCGACGAGCTGGAAGAGAAAAAATCAATACTGTGCAATACAGTCATCTTTTGCCCCCTTTCGACAGGCACGGCGAAATCGCCCTGCTTCAGCTCTCGATAGTAAAAGCAGCAGCGGTGACTAAACCTTCAATTTTTGACACTAAAAAGCACTTTGGCGGCGATTTTTTTTAGATAGACGCAGCAATGTTGAAAAATATGCGCGAGGTCACAGGTGGGGAAGGTTGCGCATAAATACGAAACTGTGAGCTATTTCACTTTCACTTTCGTCATTCTGCCAGCAAGCCATAGCGGCTGGCAGTGATGAGAAGGTCGTAGATCAGGCAAATTTCTACACTGTTGGACATCGAGAAACGACAGGCCGCTTATCATGCCCACACAATCCACATTTTCATCATCAACCGTCACACCCCCCAATGCCCCACGGCACATGGTCGCTATTGACCTTGGAGCCTCTAGCGGGCGAGTGATGCTGGCAAGCTATTATCCCGCCCAGCAACAGCTTAAATTGCGTGAAGTCTACCGCTTTACCAACCAGATTAAATCCATTGACGGCTCAGATGTCTGGGATATTGATGCCATTGAGCAATCTATTCGTCAGGGCCTAAATCAGCTCGACAGTGAAGGGATCGCGCTGGACAGCATTGGTATTGATAGCTGGGGCGTGGATTTTGTGTTGCTTGATAAGCAGGGAAAACGGGTCGGGCTGCCGGTATCTTATCGCGATAGCCGCACTCAAGGGGTGATGGAACAGGCGCAGCAGAAACTGGGTAGCAAAGCGATTTATCGCCGCACCGGCATTCAATTCTTGCCATTCAATACCCTGTATCAATTACGCGCATTGAGTGAACAGCAGCCCCATTTACTTGCCGATGTCGCCCATCTCCTCCTGATCCCGGACTACTTGCATTACCGCCTGACCGGCCAACTTAACTGGGAATATACCAACGCCAGTACCACTCAGTTACTCAATATTGACACCAATGACTGGGATGGCGACTTACTGGCTTATGCGGGGGTACCCGCGCACTGGTTTGCCAAACCCAGTAAACCCGGTAATACCATCGGTTATTGGCGCAGTGCCCGTGGTCAAGAGGTTCCAGTGGTGGCCGTTGCCACCCACGATACGGCCAGCGCGGTTCTTGCCGCCCCTCTGATTGATGCTGATGCCGCCTATCTTAGCTCTGGAACCTGGTCACTGATGGGCTTTGAGAGTGCTACACCGCTGACTCATCATCAAGCGCAGTGCAGCAATATCACCAATGAAGGAGGCGCTGAAGGCCGCTATCGGGTACTGAAAAATATTATGGGTTTGTGGCTACTGCAACGCGCCACCGATGAATTGCAGATTGACGATTTGCCGCAATTGATTGAACAAGCAGCGCGGCAGCCCGCTTGTCGCTCGCTGATCAACCCCAATGATAACCGTTTTATCAACCCGGCCAATATGTGCCGCGAGATCCAAGATGCCTGCCGCGAGCATGGCCTGCCAGTTCCAATTACGGCTGCCCAATTGGCCCGCTGCATCTTTGATAGCCTCGCCATGTTGTACCGGCAAGTGGCTCAAGAGTTAGCAGAACTGCGCGGACGCCCCATCAGCCATTTGCATATTGTCGGCGGCGGCAGCCAAAACCAATTTCTCAATCAACTCTGCGCCAATGCTTGCGGCTTGCATGTGAGCATGGGGCCGGTTGAGGCTTCTACACTTGGCAATATTGGTAGCCAATTGATTTCGCTGGGCGAGGTGGCTGATGTCACTCATTACCGCCGCATCGTGGCGAATAACTTCCCACTCCACCATTTATCCCCTCACGACAACACTGACTTTGCTGCCCATTGGCCGCAATTCCAGTCGCTGAGTCAATTACCTAAGGAACTTTGCATATGACGAACTCTATTGAACAGGCCTGGGAGCTGGCTAAGCAGCGCTTTGCTGCTGTCGGCGTTGATGTTGATGCCGCACTTACTCGTCTTGATACGCTACCGGTCTCCATGCATTGCTGGCAAGGTGATGATGTCACCGGTTTTGAGAATCCAGATGCTGTATTGACCGGGGGGATCCAAGCAACCGGAAACTACCCCGGAAAAGCACGTAATGCTGCCGAGCTACGCTCTGACCTGGAACTGGCGCTGACATTAATTCCTGGGCCTAAACGGCTAAATTTACATGCCATTTATCTGGAATCCGATACGCCGGTAGCGCGCAATAAAATCGAGCCACGCCACTTTAACCACTGGGTTGAATGGGCTAAAAAACACCATTTAGGGCTCGATTTTAACCCCTCTTGTTTCTCTCACCCATTGAGTGCTGACGGTTTTACCCTGTCACATACCGACCCAAAAATCCGTCAGTTCTGGATTGAGCACTGTCAGGCTAGCCGCCGGGTTTCCGCCTATTTTGGTGAGCAATTAGGTACCGCGTCCGTCATGAACATCTGGATCCCTGATGGCATGAAAGACACCCCCATTGATCGCCTTGCGCCCCGCCAGCGCCTGCTGTCAGCTCTGGATGAAGTCATCAGTGAAAAGTTAAATCCGGCTCATCACATTGATGCGGTGGAGAGCAAATTATTTGGTATTGGTGCTGAAAGCTACACCGTCGGTTCCAACGAGTTTTATATGGGCTATGCCGCCAGCCGCCAAACGGCACTGTGCCTGGATGCCGGTCACTTCCATCCCACTGAAGTCATTTCCGACAAAATATCCAGCGCCATGCTGTATGTCCCGCGCCTACTGTTGCATGTCAGCCGCCCAGTTCGTTGGGACAGTGACCACGTGGTGTTGCTGGATGATGAAACACAGGCTATTGCCAGTGAAATCATCCGCCACAACCTGTTTGATCGGGTTCATATCGGTCTGGACTTCTTTGATGCCTCGATTAACCGCATTGCCGCTTGGGTCATTGGCACCCGCAACATGAAGAAAGCTTTATTACGCGCCTTACTGGAACCTACCGAGATGCTACGCCAACTGGAACTGCGCGGTGATTACACCGCACGATTGGCGCTGCTGGAAGAGCAGAAATCCCTGCCATGGCAAGCCGTTTGGGAAGGTTACTGCCAACGCAATGACGTACCGGTCGATGCCCGCTGGCTCGATGCAGTACGTGAATATGAACAACAGATTCTCAGCCAACGTTAAGGACTCATGATGATGCAAGCGATTCTATCTTCCTGGTTTATTGAGGGAATGATTAAAGCCACCAGCGATATGTGGCGCAAAGGGTGGGACGAACGTAACGGTGGCAATATCAGTTTGCGACTGCTGGCTGAAGAAGTGGAACCTTATCGGCGCGATTTTTACCCCCAACCGCGTAACGTGGAGCTCACGCAACCGGCTCCCGAACTGGCAAACAGCTGGTTTCTTGTCACCGGTTCCGGCAAATTTTTCCGCAATGTTGAATTAAATCCTGCTGAAAATCTGGTGTTGCTGCAAGTCAGCAATGATGGCATGGCTTATCACATTCACTGGGGCTTGACTCAAGGAGGGCTACCCACCTCTGAGCTGGCGGCACACTTCCAATCCCACATTGTGCGGATGCAAGTCAGCGGCGGCAGCAACCGAGTGATTATGCATTGCCATGCTACCAATCTAATTGCCCTGAGCTATGTGCAAAAACTGGATAACGCCAGCTTCACCCGTCTGTTGTGGGAAGGCAGTACCGAATGTCTGGTGGTGTTCCCTGATGGGATTGGCATTGTGCCGTGGATGGTGCCGGGCACCGATGGGATTGGTGCACAGACGGCGGAACAGATGCGTGAACACAGTCTGGTACTTTGGCCTTTCCATGGCATTTTCGGCAGTGGGCCCACACTGGATGACGCCTTTGGCCTGATTGATACCGCCGAGAAATCAGCCGAAATCATGGTGAAGGTGCTGTCGATGGGCGGCAAGAAACAGACTATTTCACGCGAGCAATTGATTGCGCTGGCGGCACGTTTTGATGTCACGCCGCTGGCCGCTGCACTGGACGTCTAAGCCCTCGACCACAGCCCCGACGGATGACATCGGGGCGAATCATCACTTATGCGTTATTTGAGGAGTACAGTATGAGTTTCATGTTGGCACTGCCGAAAATCAGCTTGCACGGCACCGGGGCTATTGGCGATATGGTTAAATTGCTCAGCGACAAACAGTGGGGAAAAGCACTGATTGTTACGGATGGGCAACTGGTCGAACTGGGTTTGTTGGATAGCTTACTCACGGCGATGAAGCAGCATCAGTTACCTTATGCGCTGTTTGCACAGGTATTTCCTAACCCAACAGAAGAGTTAGTACAGGCAGGTTTTAGCGCCTTCACACAGCATCAATGCGACTATTTGGTGGCCTTCGGTGGTGGCAGCCCCATTGATACCGCCAAAGCCATTAAGATACTAACCGCCAATCCGGGACCATCCACGGCTTATTCCGGTGTGGGTAAAGTCAAACAAGCCGGGGTGCCGCTCATCGCCATCAATACCACGGCAGGAACGGCGGCAGAATTGACCAGCAATGCCGTCATTATTGATAGTCAGCGGCAAGTGAAGGAAGTCATCATCGATACCAATATCATTCCTGATATTGCGGTGGACGACCCGTCAGTAATGCTCAATATTCCCGCCAGTGTCACCGCCGCAACCGGAATGGATGCCCTCACCCATGCGATTGAAGCTTATGTTTCACTTGGCGCGCATACATTGACTGACCATTCAGCGCTCGAATCAATCCGTCTTATTAGCCAGTGGCTGCCATTAGCGGTGGCAGACGGCAAAAACCTGCATGCTCGCGAAATGATGGCATGTGGGCAGTATCTGGCGGGCATGGCGTTTAACAGTGCTGGGCTAGGTTTGGTTCACGCACTGGCCCATCAGCCGGGGGCCACACATAACCTGCCTCACGGCGTGTGCAATGCTATCTTACTGCCGGTAGTTGAAGAATATAATCGCCCACAAGCAGTCAGTCGCTTCGCTCGCATTGCGCAGGCAATGGGGGTAAACACTCAGGAAATGAGTGATGAGCAAGCCAGCCATCAGGCGATAGCGGCTATTCGTCAGTTGTCGTTGCAAGTCGGCATTCCTGCCGGGTTCTCCGCCTTAGGTATTGAGGAAAATGATATTGAGGGCTGGTTAGATAAAGCGCTGGCCGACCCTTGCGCGCCTTGTAACCCACGTCCAGCGAGTCGTGAACAAATCCGAACCTTGTACTTGCAGGCACTGTGAGCGGAGACAACATCATGATACGCAAAGCGTTTGTTATGCAGGTCAACCCTGACTCCCATGCTGAATATCAGCGCCGACACTCACCAATTTGGCCGGAACTGCAAGCTGTGCTGAAAGCCCATGGCGCTCACCACTATGCTATTTTCCTCGATGAAGCGCGCAATTTGCTGTTTGGTTTTGTCGAAATTGAATCAGAAGAGCGCTGGAATGCAGTGGCGCAAACCAACGTGTGTCAACGCTGGTGGCAACATATGGCCGATGTCATGCCAAGCAACCCAGATAACAGCCCAGTGAGCCAATCCCTGCGCGAAGTGTTTTATCTGGAATGAAGTGTATTATCTGGAATAGATAGCCCAAAGTGGAGTCGGTAGCCCCGCACTCCACTGCGCTTACAACTTACTCAACCCCTGCACATAATCCTCAAATACCGGATGCCCAATCACTACATCAATAAAACAGCTCAGGGCGGGAGAGTTCAGCTTGCGGCTCGGATAGACCAAATACAGCTCATTTCCCTCAGCCTGCCATTGCGGCAATACTTCAATTAACTGCCGATTTGCCACCACTTCACGGCTTAAGAAGGCCGGAAGTAGCGTGATGCCGCCATGGTTCAGCGCACATTCACGGGCATATAACAGGTTATCGGTAATATGTAGCGCGGGCACCTGCCAGCGATAGAATTCCTCATCGCGGCGCAAAATCAGCGCCTGCCAGGCACGATGGGCAATGCAGCGATGAGTATCCAATTGGCGCGGATGGAGTAATGGCGGGTGTTGGGCCAAATAAGCAGGGGAAGCCAGCAGGTAGCGCGGAGCATATCCCAGCCGCCGACCAATCAGTGACGAATCCTGTGGTTTACCAGTACGCAGCGCCACATCGAAGCCATCTTCGACCAAATCCACCATGCTATCCGACACCAAAACCTCCAGCAGCACATCAGGATATTGCCGCTGAAAGTCTGCCGCCAGCCGGGCCAGTAACGTGGCCCCTAACCCAGCGGGTGTGGAAATGCGCAAGCGCCCACTGGGGTTATCCTTCAGCCGTTGGAGTGCCAAATCGGCACGCTCGGCGGCTTGTAGCATCTCCTGACAATGCACCAGATAGCGCTCTCCGGCAAACGTCAGATTCAGTTGGCGCGTGGTTCTGTTGAGCAATCGAATCCCCAGATTTTGCTCCAACTGGCTAATCCGCTGGCTAACGCTAGATTTAGGTAAGCCCGCCATAGTAGCCGCACGGGTGAAACTGCCGCACTCTGCGACCTTGGCGAACAGAGCCATATCCTGAAGTTGCTTAAACATAGCTAGGTTTCTCACGCATAATTGTTTACCCCAGACGAACACTGCGTTAGTGATTGTCCATCTTATCACTGTCATCAGAGTGGTCTAGACTCAGTTGATATGCTAAACAGGAGCAGGAATATCATCATGTCCATTAAAGCCATTGCCGTAAATCCGCAACAACCCGCTGATTTTATTGAAATCACCCTAGATACACTCACCCCCGGCCCTTTTGATTTGCTGGTAAATGTCAAAGCCGCCTCGATTAATCCGGTTGATACCAAGGTACACCACGGCCTGAAGAAAAATGGCCTGCAACAGCCGCGGATTCTGGGCTGGGATGCTGCTGGCGTGGTCGTCAGTGTCGGTGAGAAAGTGACAGGTTTTCGTGCGGGTGATGAGGTTTGGTATGCCGGCGATATCACTCGCCCCGGCAGCAATGCCACTCAACAGTTGGTTGATGCTCGTATCGCCGCCCACAAGCCAAGTTCACTCAACTGGGCGCAAGCCGCGGCCCTACCATTAACGGCCATCACCGCGTGGGAAGCACTGTTTGAACATCTGAAAATTCAGCAGGCCAGTGCCGATAAGAGTTTGCTCATCATTGGTGGTGCCGGTGGCGTGGGATCACTGGCGATCCCTTTAGCTGCGTTACGTAGCCCGGTAAAAGTGATTGCGACCGCCTCACGCCCAGAGTCAGCGGCTTGGTGCCGCGAACGTGGGGCTGACTTAACCGTCGATTACCGCGACCTGAAAGCACAGTTGCAGAAAGAAGGCATTGATAAAGTTGATTATATTCTTTGCTTGAATGATACCGACGGTCATTGGCCCGCTATCAGCGAGCTTATTGCACCCTTAGGGCAAATCTGCACCATTGTTGAGAATGAAAAACCGCTGGATCAGAATCAGTTGAAACTGAAAAGTGCCGCCCTACATTGGGAATTTATGTTCACCCGCAGCATGTTCTCTACACCAGATATCGCCCAACAGGGTGAGATTCTAAAACAAATCAGTCAGTTGGTTGATGAGGGCAAACTGCAAGGCACTCTCAGTGAAACGCTGCATGGGCTGACGATCGAAAATCTGCAAACAGCCCACAGCCAAGTAGCTGGTGGGCATATGCGCGGCAAGGTTGTGATTAGTTATTAATTAAAAGGGCTGCAACAATTACGCCCTTGAATACTAAATTCACATCAATCTTCTTGCGGTATTTCACTTAATACTGATGGGCGGGCTAGCCTTTGCAGATCGGCGGCCAGTAATTGTTGAACCAGCTCGACACAGCGCAGGAAGCGCTCGTCGTAGTCCGCCGACTCCACATGGACGTACTCAATATTATTGCTGCGCAGCATCTGCTCCAGTAATTTCTGGAAAGATTTGCGGTCACGATCACTACCGAGGCTGCGCAAACCATCGGCAACCCACGGCGTGTTATTCTCCAGCAAAATAACCAAATCAAAGCGATATTCATCAATCAGCGCCTGCACAAATGGGTGCTCTCGCCCTTCATATTTCTTACAAAATGCCTGCGTGGTAACAAAATCGGTATCAATAAAGGCCACTTTATTGGCATATTTCACCGCAAAATCAACATATTGCGCCTGTCCCAGTGCAATCTTGTCATAATCGGAATATTGCAATGCCATCTCATCGCCCCCCAGATGAGAGAAAACATAGTCACGACCATATTCCCACGCACTGGTGGTATTGAAAATATTGGCTAACTTATTGACCAACGTAGATTTTCCACTGGATTCGCCCCCCAATATCGCCACAGTGCGCACAAAGAAGGGCTTCACTTCGGTCGGGATATAATCCCAGTAGCGGAAAGGATCACGGCGGATCTGGCGGCCACTGATATTCATAAATGAGCGCTGCGGGTCGATCAGGATGGTTTCAATACCAAATTGCTCATGATAATGCGGCGCATCCTGACTTTCGCTGGAGTAAATAAAGTTTGGGACAATCCCCTTTTCTGCCATGAATTTTTTGACGCCATGGCTCCAGACATCCCAGCCATGAGGGTATGGCTCAATACCGTGCTCATCAAATGAATGAATATGGATATTTTTCTGATATTTAAAGGTTTGTAATAACCAGCGCAAGCGGTCACTGACCGTCGGTTGCTGCGACATAGAACTGTTTTCGAACAGCTCGCGGTCACGGGGTTCATCGAAGCAAAGAATGATATGCAGCTCATCAACCTGGCTACAAGCACGTTGGATAAGATAGATATGGCCGGTATGTAGCGGGTAAAATTTACCAAACACCACGCCGACTTTTTTCTCACGACGCGGGAATTCCAGCTCAAGGTAACGGTGCAGGGCTTCTAGCTTTTGTGCACTGGGGCTTTTGATTTTGTCATTGAGTAACTGGCTTAAGTAACCTTTGGTCATGCCACTGGCATCGGCCACCTGCTGTAAAGTACAGCCTTTTTGCTTAATCGCTGTTTTGAGATAGTCGAACTGCAGCATGCTGCCTCCTTGTTTAGTGCACTAAACAAAAATAACACAGTATGCTGCGCGATTGACACGACTAAATGTGCGCTATGGCGTTACAAATCTTCCAGCACCGCCAATGCATCGGCCAGTTTTTTCACCCCGAAAACCTGCATATTGGGCAGTGGCTTCTTCGGCATATTGGCGTAAGGTACGATAGCGCGTTTAAAACCGTGCTTGGCTGCCTCTGAAATACGTTCCTGACCACTGGGTACTGGCCGAATCTCACCGGCCAAACCGACCTCGCCAAATACCACTAAATCCTGTGGCAGCGGGCGATCACGTAGACTAGAGACCAGCGACATCAGCAACGCCAGATCAGCACTGGTTTCGGTGACCTTCACACCACCCACCACATTGACGAATACGTCTTGGTCGGACATCTGCAAACCACCATGACGGTGCAAAACGGCCAGTAAAATGGCTAGTCGGTTTTGTTCCAGCCCGACCGCCACCCGGCGCGGATTCGACATCATGGAGTGATCCACCAGCGCCTGAATCTCAACCAACAGCGGGCGCGTCCCTTCCCACACCACCATCACCGAACTGCCCGCCGTGACTTCATCGCCCCGGCTGAGGAAGATAGCTGACGGGTTACTGACCTCGCGCAGACCTTGCTCGGTCATGGCGAAAACACCCAGTTCATTGACGGCACCAAAGCGGTTTTTGTGGCTACGCAGAGTACGAAAACGTGAGTCACCGTCGCCATCGAGCATCACTGAGCAGTCAATGCAGTGTTCCAAGACTTTTGGCCCAGCCAGCGAACCATCTTTGGTCACATGGCCCACCATCACAATGGCGACGCCACGGGTTTTAGCAAAACGCGTGAGATAGGCTGCGGTTTCACGCACTTGCGCCACACTGCCCGGCGATGATTGAATATCCGCCATATGCATCACTTGAATGGAGTCGATAACCATCAAGCGCGGCTGTTCTTGTTCAGCAATCAGGCAAATCTGTTCAATGCTGGTTTCCGACAACATATTCAGGCCGGCGGTGGGTAACCCTAAGCGATGCGCCCGCATGGCAACCTGTTGCAGCGACTCTTCCCCGGTGACATACAGGGTTTTCATGTTTTCGGACAATTTGCAGAGGGTTTGCAGCAGTAAAGTACTCTTGCCGGCCCCCGGATTACCACCAATCAAAATAGCGCTGCCCGGCACCACACCACCGCCCAGCACTCGGTCAAACTCAAGAAAGCCGGTAGAGAAACGCGGCAATTCTTCCAGACTGATATCAGATAACTTTTGTACCCGACTAATACCGGCATCACCCGCATAGCCACCAAAACGCTCATTACGAGATGATGACGTCGCAGCCGCCGCCAGACGAATTTCGGTAATAGTATTCCAGGCATTGCAGGCGCTGCACTGCCCTTGCCAGCGCGGATAATCAGCCCCACATTCATTACAGACAAATGCCCGTTTTGGTGCTTTAGCCACGGTTCACCTCAATATGACAGCCTAACAGTGAGTTGATGACCCAATGCAGACACACCCATTTTATCGTTCAACGTCTACTGGGATAACTTGGTCATCAACTCAAATAGGCGTAATTGTTGCAGACAGTTTGGATGCGGACAGGGCGCAAAAACCGGAGCGTACACAGAGTACGTGAGGATTTAGAGCACTGCCCAAATTCAAAATGGTAAATAAAATAGCCTATTTCAGCGCTCTTCGTGCTTAAGACTACCGGTCAGAATGCACAACACACTCAGCAAATCGCCATGACGAATCGCCACTTTTGCTTTAGCGTAAACTTTCGGTTTGGCATGGAAAGCCAGACCCAGACCGGCGGCTTGCATCATTTTCAGGTCGTTAGCGCCATCGCCGATTGCCACAGTTTGAGCAATGGGGATATTCAGCTTTTCAGCCAGTTTAAGCAGCGTGTCGGCTTTGTATTGCGCGTCGACAATTGGCCCGAGCACTTTGCCCGTCAGTTTGCCGTCTTTGATTTCCAGCTCATTGGCAGCCACGTCCACCAAGCGTAATTTGTCGCGCAGGTACTCGGCATAATAGGTAAAGCCGCCGGATGCAATCGCCACATGCCAGTCCAGCGCCTGAAGTTTGCGTACCAAGCTGGTCAGCCCCGGCATCAAAGGCAATCCGTCACGAACCTGTTTGAGAATATTGGCATCAGCCCCTTTCAAGGTAGCCACGCGTTGGCGCAAACTGGCCGAGAAATCTAGCTCACCTTGCATAGCGCGCTCAGTGACAGCCGCCACTTCTTCCCCTACACCTGCCAACTTGGCAATCTCATCGATACACTCAATTTGGATGGCGGTGGAATCCATATCCATCACCAAGAGGCCCGGCGTGCGCAAGTGTGGAATAGCGCCCAGTGGCGCAACATCCAGCCCGCTCTCGTCAGCCAGCGTTTTAATACGCGGAGTCAAACTGCCCGCCAGGCGAATGACTTGATAATCTTCCACACACCAAGCGGAAACAATCACCATTGCCGCGCCCAAGTGACGCTGGAAATCGGTGATGCGCTTTTTATCCAGTTTTCTGCCATACAATAGCCAACCTGTATGACCGGCACGATAATCCAGCGGCATTACTTCATCACCACTGAGTGAAAGTGGCAAACCCGGCCATTGATAGATCTCCGCTGGGAGATCGCAATAGGTCAGACTATTAGACATGAACTGCTCCTGTAGAAAACGAAACTCGGCAATATGCTACCCGGTAGATTGTGCGTTGCGACAAGACAGCAACGGAGTCAATCCCCAACAGCTTAGTTCACTCAGTGGCTGGGGTAAGTGAAGGAAGCCAACACCGCAGCAATGTGAAATATGCAGAGTAGAAATAACGCATCAAACTATCCTATCGTAATAACTTCTGGCAACATAAAGTCACCAAATACGGCAAGGAACCTGCATGGCCAAGGCCAAATTAAAATTTCGATTGCACCGTACAGCTATTGTGCTGATCTGTCTGGCATTATTGGTGCTGCTAATGCAAGGTGCATCCTATTTCAGCCTCAGCCATCAACTGGCCCGTTCGGAACAGGTTGAAGAACTGGCAAAAACGCTGGCAAAACAAGTCACTTTCAGCCTGTCACCCATTATGGATACCGGTGATGATGATATTGATAGCCAGAAAGTCGATGCTATCCTCCAGCAATTAACCCAATCAAGCCGCATATTGGATGCCAGCGTATACCAGATTGACGGGACACTGGTTGCTGCCGCCGGTGAAAACGTAAAAGTACGTGACCGGCTGGCCTTAGATGGTAAGCGCCCCGGCAGTTATTTCAATCACCAGATTGTCGAACTGATCCCCGGCAAAAGCGGGCCTAGTGGATTTTTGCGCATGACGCTAGACACCCACGTGTTGGCAACAGAATCCAAGCAAGTGGATAATACCACCAATTTGTTGCGGCTGATGATACTGGTCGCGCTCGCGGTTGGCATTATCCTAGCCCGCACTCTGCTACAAGGCCGTCGCAGCCGTTGGCAACAATCGCCTTATCTGCTGACCGCCAATACGCCAGTTAAAGAAGATGATAATGAAGATGACGCAGCAGATGCATCAGCTGCTGCGCCAGAAGTCGACAAAAAACCGGATGATAAATAGCGAGATGGTGTCGGGAACAGAGAATTACGCCATGCGCTCAATGATAGGTGACAATGACGCTATCTTCTCCTGCATCTGACTAGCTATAACTTTAAAGTTCACACTGATATTCGGATGGGTACTAACAGTACCCCAAAATTGTTCGGCCAGTTGTTTTGCCTGCTGCCAATGTTCACGACCAACATCAGCCGATAATGTGATATCCGGCACCATTTGTCGCATATTCCCCGTGCCCGATGGAGCAAAAGCCATAGGTAACATGTCATAGATAGGCGCAAGTGATAGGGGACGATTTTCCGGATGCAGGAAAGATAGATTTCCATGGTGCATATCAGTATTCGCAATTAACACCCCGAAAGCCCAAAACAGTCTGACTTGCTCAAGGTCAGCCATACTCAGTAAACCTATATCTGCTAATTCTCGACATACTTTCGGCCAACTGGCTACAGGTATGCCGATAAACTCGGCATTTACTGCCTCCAAAGACACCATGCCAATACGGCCACGCTGACCAAAACGGTCAAAACGCTCAACTTCCAGAAAAGTTTGTCTATCCTGATATTGCAATATGTGGCTGACAGCTGCGCAATATCCTGCATTTCTTAAGGTATTTAACGCCAAAGACTCGGCAATAAGTAAATCCGCCCAACGCTGCGCGTTAGGGTTATCCTGCGCAGCAGTAAATTTGACGATAACATATGACGGAGGCTCTTCCTCATATCCGGCATAACAAGTAAATTTAGGTTGCTCCCCACCAGCTGAGGAACCTACCATTTCCCCCGCAAGCGCCATTAGAGACAATTCATTATAACGTTGCAGCTTGTCTGATGGTGGAATGGGAACAGCATCGGGCTTAACGAGCCAATGTTGATAGCTTTCCTGCCCGAGCAAAATATTGCCGTTACTGTCATCCGCCATGCGAGATAGCGCGAGCAGGATATTATCTTCATTCCACCCACGAATATCCTTATTAAGCTGCAAATGTTCAGCAACAGACTTGCCCCAAATTCGGCCAAGAAATCCCTGTGGCCGCATATCTGCCAGATACCAAGGGAGGCTGTCAAATTGTTGCCATGTATTGTCATCCAATTGATGGACACAACACATTTCTGCCGGATAGATCGGGTATAAATTGGCAAAATGGCTGGCATTCCCGAAGCGGTCAATTCTGTAGAGTGGGAATTCACTAATGCCTGTAACCAGCCGAAGTAAAGCATAACGGGTCGATTTTCCTTTCCCGATCTTTAGCACTCGACTTTTTAACCCATTGATTAGACGAGATACGGTCGGCTGGCTAATGGCCAAAGCCTGTGCCAAGGAGCTTGCCGTAGCGGGGCCTTGTCGTAATAACATTTCCAAGGAAGGCATTTGAATAGCTCCATGAATAGACAAATGAATAGAACTGTGAATAGATTTATATCGCTAATAATATGATATGTAAAGGAAGGAGGTGAAAATCAAGAGGATAGATGAATAGATTATTGAAGATTAAAATAACGCCTAACAGAACCGAAATACTGTGGTTCGATTCTGTTAGGTTAACGAAATTACGCTTTGTCACCCAGCAACACAGATTCCAATGCAATCTCAATCATGTCATTGAAAGTGGTCTGGCGCTCGGCGGCGGTGGTTTGTTCACCGGTACGGATATGGTCAGACACGGTACAGATAGTCAGCGCTTTAGCACCGAATTCTGCGGCAACGCCATAGATACCTGCGGCTTCCATTTCTACACCCAGAATGCCGTATTTTTCCATTACATCAAACATTTGCGGATCTGGCGTATAGAACAGGTCAGCCGAGAAAAGATTGCCCACACGGACATCAATCCCTTTTGCTTTGGCGGCATCCACTGCATTACGTGTCATTTCAAAATCAGCAATTGCCGCGTAATCGTGGTCTTTAAAACGCAGGCGGTTGACTTTGGAGTCGGTACAAGCGCCCATGCCGATAACTACATCGCGCAGTTTAACATCAGCACGCACCGCACCACAGGAACCCACACGAATGATTTTCTTCACGCCGAAATCTGTGATCAGCTCTTTGGTGTAGATAGAGCAGGATGGGATACCCATGCCGTGGCCCATCACTGAAATTGGACGCCCTTTATAAGTACCGGTGAAGCCCAACATGCCACGCACATTGTTCACTTCGCGCACATCTTTCAGGAAGGTTTCGGCGATAAACTTCGCACGCAGCGGATCCCCTGGCATCAGTACAACGTCAGCGAAATCACCCATTTCAGCATTAATATGTGGCGTTGCCATAATCACTTTCCTTAAAAAAATCAGAGAATTAAAATTTATATGACCAAACCGTCTTTGAGTTTGAGCTGCTTTGCACAGTTTGGATAAAATCAGCCATCACCCGCATAGATGAGTGACTTAAAGCATATTCTTACCGTAATCCATTGGTGACAAATCAAAATACTTGGCAACTGTCTGGCCAATATCGGCAAAGGTTTCACGATGTCCAAGTGAGCCCGGCTTAACTTTCGGGCCGTAAACCAAGACCGGAATATGCTCACGGGTATGGTCGGTGCCCGGCCAGGTTGGGTCACAACCATGGTCAGCCGTCAGGATCAGAATGTCGTCTTCTTTCACCAATGCCATCAATTCTGGCAGGCGACGGTCAAATAATTCCAATGCCGCAGCATAACCTGCAACATCGCGGCGGTGGCCGTAAGAAGAGTCAAAATCAACAAAGTTAGTGAACACAATAGTGTTGTCACCGGCTTTTTTCATCTCTTCTATAGTGGCATCAAACAGCGCATCCAACCCCGTGGCTTTCACTTTTTGGGTGATCCCTACATGGGCATAAATGTCGGCAATTTTACCGATTGAAACCACTTCACCCTGTTTCTCTTCCACCAGTTTTTTCAACATGGTTGGCGCTGGCGGTTCAACAGCCAGATCGTGGCGGTTACCGGTACGCTGGAAGTTACCCGGTTTGTCGCCAATAAACGGACGCGCAATCACACGGCCAATATTGTAGCCGCCTTCAGTCAGCTCTTCGCGGGCTATCTCACACAGCTCATACAAACGGTCCAGACCAAAAGTCTCTTCATGGCAGGCAATTTGGAACACCGAGTCAGCCGAAGTGTAGAAAATCGGCTTCCCGGTTTTCATATGCTCTTCGCCCAGTTGATCAAGGATAACCGTACCTGAAGAGTGGCAGTTACCCAAATAGCCCGGTAAGTTGGCGCGTTTGACCAGTTTATCCAGTAATTCTTGGGGGAAACTGTTTTCCACATCACTGAAATAGCCCCAGTCGAACAATACCGGCACACCAGCAATTTCCCAGTGACCTGATGGGGTGTCTTTGCCGGAAGATAACTCGCTGGCATAACCATAGGCACCAATGATGTCTGCGTTCTTATCCAGCCCTACCGGGAATTTGCCGGTAGATTCTTCGGCTGCTTTACCCAAGCCTAAACGGCTCAGGTTAGGTAATTTTAACGGGCCGCTACGACCAATATCGGCTTCACCACGGGCGCAGGCCTCAGCGATGTGGCCCAAAGTATCGGCCCCTTCGTCGCCAAATTTCTTAGCATCAGCGCTAGCGCCAATACCAAATGAGTCTAATACCATAATAAATGTACGTTTCATCATTTTCTCCTGCATAGGTTCGCACGCTTAGCGGCTCCCCTTAAAGTATGGCGTTTATTCAGTAATACGGCGATAAACCACAGGGGTTTCTTCCGGCGCTTTATCACCCAAAGTAATTGCTGCGCGAACCGCATCTGCCGCCAGTTGCCAATCATCTTCATTATTGGCATGAATCACGGTTAATGGCTGTTGGCTGTCAACACGGGCACCCAGACGGGCCATGTCGGTAAGACCAACACTGTAATCAATAGAATCAGTTGCCCGACGACGGCCTCCGCCAAGGGAAACCACAGCCATACCTAGGGCGCGGGTATCCATGGCAGTGATAATACCCGGCCGCTCGGCAAATACGGGTTTGCTCAACATGGCGGCAGGTAAATAGCTGTCATAGCGTTCAACAAAATCGCTCGGGCCTTTTTGTGCCGCAACCATGCGACCAAAGACTTCCGCCGCTTTGCCGTTATCCAATACCGCTTGCAGTTTGGCTCTGGCATCAGCAGCATCTTGCGCCAAACCACCTGATAGCAGCATTTCGACACAGAGTGCCATTGTCACTTCCAGCAAGCGTGGGTTACGGTACTCTCCGGTCAGGAAGCGCACCGCTTCGCGCACTTCAACCGCATTACCGGCACTGGAAGCCAATACCTGATTCATGTCGGTCAACAGCGCAGTGGTTTTACAACCCGCACCATTTGCCACACTCACGATAGCCTGTGCTAAGTCTTCAGATAACTGATAAGTCGGCATAAAAGCACCTGAGCCAACTTTAACATCCATCACCAGCGCATCCAGACCTTCAGCCAGTTTCTTCGCCAGAATAGAAGCGGTGATCAGTGGGATGGAATCCACTGTGGCGGTAATATCACGGGTGGCATAGAAGCGTTTATCCGCCGGTGCCAGTGAGCTGGTTTGACCAATAATAGCCACACCGACATCCTGAATGATTTTGCGAAATGCACTGTCATCAGGGAAAATATCAAAACCGGGGATAGCTTCCAGTTTGTCCAATGTTCCGCCAGTATGTCCCAAACCACGGCCTGAAATCATTGGCACATAGCCACCGCAAGCGGCAACCATCGGGCCAAGCATCAGAGAAGTTACGTCGCCGACACCGCCGGTGGAGTGTTTATCCACAATTGGGCCGTTGAGGTTGAGGCTCTTCCAGTTCAGTACCGTGCCGGAATCGCGCATTGCCATGGTGAGCGCCACGCGTTCAGGCATCGTCATGTCGTGGAAATAGATGGTCATTGCCAAAGCAGCAATCTGCCCTTCGGAAACCACATTGTCGCGAATACCATTGATAAAGAACCGAATTTCTTCTTCGCTCAGTGGCTGACCGTCGCGTTTTTTACGGATAATTTCTTGTGCCAGAAACAAGGCATCCCCCTGCTTGACGTCAATATGGAAAAAGCTGCACTGCGGCAACCTAGCCCGCAGTGCATCTGCTCAGTGCAATCACTGTGAAAACGATTAGTAGCCGCTGGTTTTGCTGTCGCTTTGATGACCCAGTGTTGTCAACAAGCTGCCTAACAGACTGGAGGCACCAAAACGGAAATGGCAAGCATCAGCCCAGCCTTCACCCATCAGTTTATCGGCCAGTTGCAAGAACTGTGCGGCATCTTCAGCGGTGCGTACGCCCCCCGCCGGTTTGAAGCCGACGGTTTTCTCCACACCTAAGTCACGAATAGTGCGCATCATGATGTCGGCACTTTCCAGCGTGGCATTGACCGGCACTTTACCGGTAGAGGTTTTAATGAAATCAGCCCCCGCTTTGATAGCAATCTCGGAAGCCTGACGAATTAAATGTTCTTGTTTTAATTCACCCGATTCAATAATCACTTTCAATAACACATTCGCGGCAGCGCAGGCTTCTTTGCACACTTTCACTAATTCGAAGCCCACTTTATCGTTACCAGCCATTAAGGCGCGATAAGGGAAAACCACATCCACTTCGTCGGCACCATAAGCAATCGCCGCACGGGTTTCAGCCAGTGCAATAGCAATATCATCATTGCCATGTGGGAAGTTGGTCACCGTTGCAATACGGATCTCAGGTGTCCCCTGCTCACGTAATGTCTTACGAGCAATAGGAATAAAGCGAGGATAAATACAGACTGCCGCAGTATTGCCAGCAGGACTTTTAGCCTGATGACACAAAGCGATGACTTTATCGTCGGTATCATCGTCATTCAGGGTAGTTAAATCCATTAAACTCAGCGCGCGTTTGGCATAATCATTCAGATTCGCGCAGGCGGTTAAATCGGTCATAAAACTCTCCAACACTTTTCAGCTTCGGCACATTGCCAAAACTGAGCATTTATTTATGAGCGGGCAAAGAGACCGGCTTGGTCTCTCTGGTAATTAAGCTCAATACGTTGGCGAGCGGACTTGGTTCCTTGAAGATAGCCCCACGGATAACACCCTGGGTAGCAATTGAGATCCATCTCACCGCACTAACTCATAACTCTATTTGAACACGTTACACAGCCATGAGATGTGTTCAGATTCACACTAATCAATAGTAACTTGTAACGAGACTAAATTATATGTGATTAAAGTCACAAAATAACCTGATTTATGCCCTACTGACAATAAATGCCCACTCGCATCAAGAATAGCTTATAGGCAGGAATCCACCTGATTATTGGCATGAGCCACAAGACAATTAGGCGTTAGTCGCGCCGATAGTTTGGGGCGGGCAGCGCACCAGAACCGCAGCATACACACAGTATGTGACGGTGATGAGCACTGCCCAACGTCCCTACTTATTAATGAATAATATCCAGTAAATTAGTCTAATCAGAGAGCCAAGAAGAAGCCGGCAATAGTGGCGCTCATCAAATTCGATAATGTCCCTGCGGCCACCGCTTTCAGACCAAAGCGCGCGATGTCATGGCGCCGACCAGGCGCCATACTGCCGAGTCCACCCAACAAAATGGCAACAGACGACAAGTTGGCAAAGCCACACAATGCGAAGGAGATTATGGCTTTAGAATGTTCAGATAGCACCTGCAAACCAGCCGCTCTAACTAGCTCTTCGGACTGGAGATACTGACCGAAGTTCATAAATGCCACAAATTCGTTCACGATGATTTTCTGGCCGATAAAGGAACCTGCCACCATCGCCTCACTCCATGGAATGCCGATCAGATAAGCAATAGGTGAGAACACCCAGCCCAGAATCAGTTCCATCGAGAGTTGTGGGTAATCGAACCAGCCGCCAATACCACCCAGAATACCATTGAGCAATGCAATCAATGCGATAAAGGCTAATAACATCGCCCCGACATTCAACGCCAGTTGCATACCGGACGCCGCGCCAGATGCCGCTGCATCAATAACGTTAGCCGGGCGCTCATCTTCAGCAATCAGAGTGGTAGCATCGACGGTATCATGGGTTTTTTCAGTCTCTGGCACCATCAATTTAGCGAACAGTAACCCACCGGGTGCCGCCATAAAGGAAGCCGCAATCAGGTACTCCAGCGGTACGCCCATCTGCGCATAACCGGCCAATACTGAACCGGCAACCGAGGCTAAACCACCACACATGACAGCGAACAATTCAGATTGGGTCATGGTAGCGATATAAGGACGCACCACCAATGGAGCCTCTGTTTGCCCAACAAAGATATTGGCAGTTGCAGAGAGGGATTCGGTACGCGATGTCCCCAACAGCTTTTGCAGCCCGCCGCCTAATACCCGAATAACCAGCTGCATCACGCCGAGGTAATATAAAACGGCAATTAATGAAGAGAAAAATACGATGACGGGCAAGACTCGCAGCGCAAATACAAAACCACCGCCGCCAAAGACTTCAAACATTTTGTCGGAAACTAAACCGCCAAACATAAATGAAATACCGTCATTACCATAAGCAATAACGTTCGCTACCCCTTGAGACATACCACCCAGAATACGACGGCCAATTGGCACATATAATACCAGTGCGCCAACCCCCACCTGGAGAATAAAGGCCCCAGCCACAGTGCGGATATTGATCGCCCTAAAATTACTGGAAAGAAGTACGGCTATTAATATCAGTACTGCCATCCCGACTAAACTCATGAGCATGTCGATAATCCTGTTAATGATTTATATTTAAATAATGTTTGTGGGGGGGATTATACCGGCATGATCTCGCTATCAAACAATCTCTGTCACAAATAAACACAACTGGAAGCAACTGTAAGACAGTTAATGTGATGGCAGTCACATTAAAGCGAGAGGCAAAGTGGAAGCAAGCTAACTATTAGCCTGTTTTGTATATTGTGGCTTAGGATCTACGAGGTGAATTTCTTGACCGGAGGTAGTCGGAATAAGCGCTGGCTATTTTCTAATAACTGAGCCGCAATCTCCTGTGGCGCTTCAGGACGTAATTCGCAGAGTACATCAAACACATTTGCCGCCCGCTCAGGCCGATTGGGTTGGCCCTGAAAACCGGCAAGTGGCATATCTGGAGCATCTGTTTCGAGTAATAATGCTGATAACGGCAATGTCGCCATCACATTTCGGGTTTTCTGCGCCCGCTGATAAGTGATGGTTCCACCCACGCCGATGTAATAACCCAAGCGAATGAATGCCTGCGCTTGCGCTAAACTCCCGGCAAAACCATGTACCACGCCGGTGCGTGGCAACGCGGCTTTACGCAATGCGGCGGCCAGTTGATCGTGTGAGCGGCGTGAATGCAATATAACTGGCAGGTCATGTTGCCTAGCGAGCTTCAATTGGGCGTGCAATAAAGCAAGTTGGCGTGATAGCTGCGGCTCATCCATATAGAGATCCAGACCAATCTCCCCCACAGCAATCAGTTTGTCAGTTTTATCCGCCAACGATGCGGCCAATATGGCTAAGTCAGCGGTTTGATGTTGCGCAATATAGAGCGGATGCAGGCCAAGTGCGGCAAAGAGCTGCGGATAATTTGCCGCCAAATCAACAATGCGAGGAAAGTAATCGGCACTGACCGCTGGCACAATAATTTGCCGGACATTCGCCTGTGCCGCACGCGCTAAACTGGCAGTTTCCGCGCCACTGAATGGCGGGAAATCAAAATGACAATGCGTATCAACAAAATAGAGTGAGTCGGAAAAACACGGCATCTGCCCACAAGTCTGTACCATTATGCCGTATCGCCTTTAGTTTTCTCCGCCCCCGCAGGCAAGATAATCTCTCCTGGCAGCGATTTCTTTTTGCCCCGTGTCGATGCCGGAATAATCAGCCCGCTGTCTGCCACAGTCATCTGAGGGGGAAGGTGACTTTCCGCAGCCTTTACTGCATCAACCGGTGTGATGATATCTGGCGATTGATTGATATCAAAAGAAGAATCATCGGCATCAATTAAGTCGGCCATATCGTCTGGCTGATTAATATCTTGTGGTTGGATCAATCGGCGAGAGAGAGAAATTGTGCTTTTCTCACCTCTGATATCAGAGAGTTCCAACGAATCCTTTGGCAGTAACCAGTGACCGACCGTTGCCAGGAAATAGCGGCCACAACGGCGACCTAGATGATAATCACGATTTAGTGCCGCAACCCGGCTACCCAACGCATTACTGGCGAGGGGCTTAGGAGGGAAAATTTCGAAAATACGTAGATCACCCGGTGGCTTCTCAATAAATTGCTGAATGCGATGATAGCTCTGCTCATGTTGCTGCATAATGCGCACCAGTTGCTGCAAGCTACTTTCACTCAGCCAGTGTTCCATCCGCTTCATCCATTGCGGCGTATAATAAGCCTGAGAAGGAACAGTGCGGATAACCACAATGGTATCCGCTCCACGTCGATAAGCTTCTTCGACGGGAATAGCGTCACTGATACCGCCATCTTGATAACTTACGCCATCTAAATCAACGCCTTGGCGATACAGTCCTGGAATGGCACTGGATGCCTTGATAGCGGGTAACCAGCTTTCTCGGGTTGGGGATATATAGGTGGGTTCGAAATCATCGCTGCGGCAAGCGCACATGAGAAATTCACGACCATTTTGGAGATGCTGCTCGGCACTTTCTATTGCCAAAGGTAGCTGCTGGGAGGTGATATCCACCAGCCAGTCCAGATCAATTAAGTGACCACCACGCACAAAACGCAGCGGATTGAAGAAGTTAGCCGTGGTGGTGTAGCGGGTAATCACGCGGCGAGCATAGCCGGGTTGGCCGCAGATAAAAGCCGAGAGGTTTTGCGCCCCCGCAGAAGTACCAATCATCAGATCAAAAGGGTTAAAGCGGGCGCGCTGGAATTCATCCAGCACACCGGCTGTAAAAATTCCCCGCTGCCCGCCGCCCTCGCACACCAGCGCCATTTTACCGGGCTGGTATGGCTTATAGGCGAGTGGCTCAATATTACCGAGCGTGATAGGTATTCTGTATCCCACCATCCATCCTTAATTCCGTTACAACAGGCGTTGAGAATACCTCTTCTTACCTTTGCTGTAACCCTCACGCCTAACTAAAGCCGCTTACGTCCTGTAAACAAACTGATGAGGAATAGGATAATACCCACGACGAAGACAACTTTTGCGGCCCAGGCTGCCGTACCGGCTAGCCCACCAAAACCTAATGCCGCAGCGATTAACGCAATGACCAGAAATATAATGCCCCAGCGAAACATAAGCTTCTCCTTACCATTTGAAAAATGACTTCATAAACTCTCGTTCAAAAATCATTCTTTAATCACCTCTGTCTATTTAACAGTAGCGCATATAACAGAAGTCGTATTAGTTGGGTTTATTGGATGAATTATTGGGCTGATGGGCTTATTAAAAGGTATTTCGTGGATAATATTGCTGCCCACGAAATACCCATCAGCCAGATAATAATTAAGGCTTGATGCTAAGGTCGTTTTTAACGCTTTTCACGCCTTTAACGGCTTTAGCAATGCTTTCTGCGCGCTCGGACTGCGCTTTATTCTCGACATTACCGGACAACTGCACCACGCCATCCGTCGTCTCTACTGTTACTTTACGTGACGGTACGATGTCGTCTGCCAGTAATTTGGCTTTGATTGAGCTGGTTGTTGCCGCATCACCCGCATATTCGCTGACAGATTGTGTTTTCTGATCTTTCACATGTAGCTTATCGCTAACGGATTTAACACCTTCAACATTACCGGCGATTTCAACCGCGGTTTCAGCTTCAGCCTGAGAAGTCACGAAACCAGTGAGTGTGACAACACCATGGTTAGTTTCGACTGAGATATCAGTGCTTTTAAGGGACTTTTCTTCCAGCAACGCACTTTTCACTTTTGCTGTTGCCGCGCTGTCCCCCATGTAATTATCAACTTTCTTCATGGAACTATCGAGTTTAGCACCGGTACTGTCCACAGCGTTGGAGGCTTTATTTAGCATAGTGTCTTCGGCGAACACGCTACCACTCATAAGCGCAGTACCTAAAACAACAGCCATCACTGAACGGGCAAATTTTGTGTTTGTCATCGATTTCTTCCTTTTTTGTTTTGAATTCCAAATCGGATATAACACCCCAATTTGCGAATTCTTACGCCACCTTATGTGGGTGGGCATTTGATGAATACTTTACGATTACTGCAGGTTAACCGACCTTAATTTGATGCAAGTCAATCCTGCCGGTACCTATAAAGATAGAGCATCTCGGAAGAAATACAGTCGGAATCGGACTAAAGTCAGATTTTTATCACTAAGTGAGAGTTATCTTAGAGAGAAAATAGTGAGGGAAATTAATGATTCGGGGTACTGAGTACCCCGATAGAATGCGGCTTACGGCTCGATTAATGCTCGCGAGTTTTACGGAAACGAACTTCCGGATAACGTTCTTGCGTAATATTAAGATTAACCATAGTTGGGGCAATATAGCTCAAATTATCACCGCCATCTAATGCCAGATTAACCTCATTCTTACGTTTAAACTCTTCGAATTTCTTCACATCATCACATTCAACCCAGCGAGCAGTTGAAACGTTAACCGACTCATACACCGCTTCCACGTTGTATTCGCTTTTCAGTCGTGAAGAAACCACTTCAAACTGCAAGACACCAACGGCCCCAACAATCAGATCGTTGTTGGTCAGTGGACGGAAGACTTGCACCGCGCCCTCTTCGGACAACTGCACCAATCCTTTCAGCAATTGCTTCTGTTTCAATGGATCACGCAGGCGAATACGACGGAACAACTCAGGGGCAAAGTTCGGAATACCGGTGAACTTCATATCTTCACCTTGAGTGAAGGTATCACCAATCTGAATGGTACCGTGGTTATGCAAACCGATAATGTCGCCAGCATAAGCTTCTTCAAGGTGCGAACGGTCGCCCGCCATAAAGGTCAGAGCATCGGAAATCACTACGTCTTTTTTGGTGCGAACCTGACGCAGTTTCATGCCTTTTTCAAAACGACCGGAAACCACGCGCAAGAAAGCAACACGGTCACGGTGTTTCGGGTCCATATTGGCCTGAATTTTGAAGACAAAACCGGTAAATTTCTCTTCAGCCGCCACCACTTCGCGCGTGTCTGTTTTACGTGGCATTGGCGCGGGGGCCCACTCAACCAAGCCATCCAACATATGGTCAACACCAAAGTTACCCAGTGCCGTACCAAAGAAGACCGGTGTTAAGTCACCAGACAGGAAAGCTTCATGATCAAATTCATGAGATGCGCCCTGAACCAGCTCCAGCTCCTGACGGAACTGTTTAGCCAAGTCTTCACCCACCGCAACATCCAGATCCGGGTTATTCAGCCCTTTAACAATGCGCACTTCTTGGATGGTGTGGCCTTTACCGGTCTGATACAGGTAAGTTTCATCTTTATAAAGGTGGTAAACCCCTTTAAATAACTTACCGCAGCCAATCGGCCAGGTTATCGGTGAACAGGCAATCTTCAGTTCACGTTCGACTTCATCCAACACTTCCATTGGATCACGGATATCGCGGTCCAATTTGTTCATAAAAGTCAGGATTGGCGTATCGCGCAGACGGGTAACTTCCATCAGCTTACGGGTCCGGTCTTCTACCCCTTTCGCCGCATCAATCACCATCAGACAGCAGTCAACTGCGGTCAAGGTACGATAAGTATCTTCGGAGAAGTCTTCATGCCCCGGGGTATCAAGCAAGTTAACCAGACAGCCGCCATACGGAAACTGCATCACGGAAGTCGTGATGGAGATACCACGTTGCTTTTCCATTTCCATCCAGTCAGATTTGGCATGATGGCTTGAGCCACGGCCTTTTACCGTACCGGCGGTCTGAATGGCGTTTCCGAACAGCAACACTTTTTCGGTAATAGTGGTTTTACCGGCATCGGGGTGAGAAATGATCGCGAAAGTACGTCTTTTCGCGACTTCCTGTGCATATTCACTTGGAGACATAGTTTGAATTTTCTACTTTTAGGCCGCCCTGCTCTGGCATTACATCGGGTGTAATGCGTGATTCAGGAAAGCGGGAATCGGTGTTATAGCGCGGTATTTTCCCTGATTTAACCGGGATAGACAATTTATTATCCGTAAAACGGCGCTACCCCATAGGTAACGCCATCATAATGGCATCTTCGCGCCCATTGACACTGGGATAATAGTTGCGGCGCACGGAAACCTCGTTAAACCCGAGGCTTTCATACAAGGCTATCGCGCCTGCATTTGAGGCCCGAACTTCAAGCCAAAGTGTGAAGATATTACGTGTTTCCAACTGCGCAATCACATGTTCAAGCAGCAAACGACCATAACCCTGGCGCTGATGCTGTGGGTCAATGGCAATATTAAACAGCGTGGCTTCATCCAATACCATTTGGGTAATAGCGAAGCCGACCATGTGCTGATCAACAGTCAACTTGAAATTGAGATAGCGCTCACCTTGATTACTGGCTAAGGTTTTTTCCGTCCACGGAAAAGCGTGGCTGGCTTGCTCAATTTGATACGCTGTGGCCAGATCGGCTGGCGTCAGGATAGAAATCTGCTTCATGATGACAAATCTGCTGCCAAAGTGCGCGCTTAGCGCTCGCGTCTTGATAAAGTCCTGCCAGTGCCGGGCTGTGTAATTGTGCACCTGCAACGGTAAGTGGTTCACTGATGCCCAATCGCCAACTATTACACTGTGTTCTTTCGGGTAACATCGCCACCTGGTCCAGTGTCAGCACATAAGCCTGACCTGGAGTAAGCCCCAAGCTGCGCAACACATCGCACAACAGCGGGTCATCGCGTTCAGGAAGCGGGTCTGCCACAATTAACAGGCGGGTATCTTCGGGTAAGTGTATCGCAATTTCACCCTGCAAGACGGCTGGGCGGCGCAATGTCCACTGCGTGATGCCAAGCTGTTGTAACAGTAAGTCTCGTCTTGATGCCATGCCCTTTCCTGTCAAAGCAACCCCCTATTTCGACGCTATGCTAGCAAACCCATCGAACATGCGCCAACAAACCTCTAGTTAAGGGATATCAGCAGGTCATATTTAGCTAATCAGTTTCAGATCTGTTTTACGTAAGCGCTTTTGTTCCTGATAAAAATTCTCATGGGAACTGAGACTTAAAAGATACAATTCAATTTTCTGTTCAACCCAACTGTAGCCCAACAGCGTCAACTGATGATTGAGTTGAAACTTATGCACGCGAAGGTAGCTCAGGTCGCCTTTCTTTAGCTCCCCCATTTCCGGGTTAGCAATAATTCGCTCGATTTGATCTTCAACAACAGTCAGTTGCTGTTCAGACAGCCGACTCAACGCTTTAGCGAAACGGCCACTTTCATAAACATCAATCGTCTGCCCGCTTGGTTCTTCTGACATAACGTGACACCTTCTTATTTTCGATTTCGCTTTTTGCCAGTAAGGTCTCCAGAATAAAGCTGTAAGGCAAATCAGGATTATCCTCAGCGATACGACCAATCTTTGCCCAGTGCTCGATCTGCTTTGGCACGCTGCGGCTCGATGCTTCTGCGTGAATTTTAACGTCAGCGACAAAATTCTCATCAAGACGAATACTGATGGCCATTGCTTTACTCCTCTTTGCGCAATTTTTAACGTGCGTAGCTGCACTTTTCGTGGTGTAAAACGCCCTGCTTAGCGAACAGATTACACACCACCAGATAATGCGACAACAGTCCACAAAATGCAACAAATTGTCGCAATCAAGCTATCAGTTATGAGTCTAAAAAATACAAAAATAGAGGTTGGGCCAACAAACCTCTATAATCCCCGATTATATTATTGAGGAGCCAAAGACTGATGTCAGCATTAACCCCAGCCAGTGAAGTGATACTGCGCCATAGTGATGAATTTATAGCCCGCCACGTGTTGTTTGCCGGTGATTTACAGGATGCGCTGCCAGCGCAATTTGATGCCGCCGGGGTACGGGTTCACACCAATCAATATCACCACTGGCAATTACTGAGCAATACGCTGGAAGAGAATGTTCAATTCGGTCTTTTGGCGACAGCTGAAACCGTCGCCACCTGCGACACGCTGGTTTATTACTGGCCAAAAAGCAAACAAGAAGCCCAGTTCCAACTGGCTAACCTGCTCTCTTTATTGCCAGTCGGCAGTGATATTTTTGTGGTGGGTGAGAACCGCAGTGGCGTGCGCAGCGCAGAAGAAATGCTGTCCGATTTCGCACAACTGACCAAGATTGACAGTGCTCGGCGTTGTGGTCTTTATCATGGCCGCCTGGATAAACAGCCAGAATTTGATGCCGATGCCTGGTGGGAGAGTTATCAGGTCGGTGATGTGACAGTGAAAACATTGCCCGGGGTATTCAGCCGCGATTCACTGGATTCGGGTAGTCACCTGCTGCTGTCAACATTCAGCGAGCCGTTTAAAGGCAGCGTGTTGGATGTCGGGTGTGGTGCCGGGGTATTAGCATCGGTTCTGGCGCAGCAATCACCCAAAATCAAATGGACACTAAGTGATGTGAGCGCAGCAGCCATTGAATCCAGCCGAGCTACATTGGCGGCGAATAATATTGAAGCGCAAGTGATTGCCAGCAATGTCTACTCTGACATTAAAGGCCGTTTCGAGATGATTATTTCAAATCCGCCGTTCCATGATGGGATTCAAACCAGCCTGACTGCGGCTGAAATGCTGATCCGCGGGGCGACCGCACACCTGCATGTGGGCGGTAAATTACGTATCGTGGCGAACTCCTTCTTGCCTTATCCTGCGCTGCTGGATGCCGCATTTGGCAGCCATGAAGTATTGGCACAGAATGGCCGGTTTAAGGTGTATCAGGCAACTGTCGGGCGCCCGCCACGTGACCCTAAGAAAAAACGTTAATAATTAGGCGTTAAGATAGACCATCCCTTCTGCGCCGTAGCGCTCACCCGCTGCGGCATGGAAGGGGAATACTGCATCAAGCGCCGCCAACTCTTGCGGGCTGAGCACCACATCAACTGCGGCTAAATTCTCTTCCAAATAAGTTCGGCGTTTGGTTCCAGGAATTGGCACAATGAAACTTCTCTGCGCCAGCACCCAAGCCAATGCCAATTGCGACGGTTTAATACCTTTCTCTTGCGCCATTCTCGTCACTGTATCGGCCAATGTCAGATTCAGGGCAAAGTTGTCTCCCTGAAAACGTGGATTATTACGGCGAAAATCATCAGCAGCCAAATCATCCGGGCTACGAATCGCCCCAGTGAGGAAACCCCGCCCCAATGGACTATAGGCCACAAACCCGACACCTAAACGTTCACAGGTTGCCAAGACCGATGTTTCGACATCGCGCGTCCATAGTGAGTATTCACTCTGTACTGCGGTAATCGGGTGTATCTGATGGGCTTTTTCTAATGTTGCCGCTGAGACTTCACTCAGGCCGATATAGCGAATTTTTCCGGCAGTGACCAAATCAGCCAACGTACCAATAACCTCTTCCACTGGCACACTTGGGTCACCACGATGCTGGTAATAAAGGTCAATAACATCGACCCCCAGTCGCTTCAGGCTGCCATCAATAGATTTACGGATATAATCGGGATGACTGCTCACTCCCCGAACGGCCGGATTTGCCGGGTCACGTACAATACCAAACTTAGTAGCTAAGAAGACTTGATCACGTTTTCCCTTAATTGCCCGTCCCACCAACTCTTCATTGGTAAATGGACCATACATATCAGCAGTATCCAGCAGAGTGACGCCCAGTTCCAGCGCACGATGCAAGGTGGCGATGGATTCATTGGCGTCTTGATTGGTGGAGTAAAAATCACTCATTCCCATGCAACCAAGACCGAGAGCAGAAACCAGCGGACCATTTGAGCCTAATTGACGTTGTTGCATTGTGATATTCCCCATTAGTGATGTCGGAATAAAGTGTGGTTGTTTCGCTGAGAAAGATAAATAATGCAGATAGCTCACCACTGTTCAAAAAACGCCAACAATGGGCAGGTATAGTTAATAAGCAGGTATAGTTATGGACCAGATACAAGCCATGCGGATTTTTGTCCGCATTGTTGAGTTGGGCAGTTTCAGTCGTGCCTCAGAAAAACTGCAATTGCCTCGCGCCACCGTCAGCCATACGCTAAAGCGGCTTGAACACCGGTTGGGCGTCCGCCTGCTGATTCGCACCACCCGTCAGGTGAATATTACCGCCGAAGGCACCCTCTATTACCAGCGCTGCCTGCAATTACTGTCAGCCTTTGAAGAGGCCGACTCGCTATTTAGCCATCAGCGGCTGCAACCGGAAGGAAAAGTGCGTATTGATATGCCCCATTCGCTAGCGCGCAATGTGGTTATCCCGGCACTGAGTGATTTTTATCAGCGCTATCCGCATATCACACTGATTCTCGGAGCAAATGACAGCACCATTGATTTGCTGCGTGAAGGCGTGGATTGTGTGTTGCGGGCTTGGCTGCCCCATGATGAACAACTCGCGGCGCGTAATATTGGCCAACAGCCACAAATAACCTGTGCCTCTCCAGCTTATCTCGCCAAATATGGCGTCCCGACCTCACTCGACGATTTGACGGGCCATCAGGCTGTGGGCTATTTCTCACAGTTAAATAGCCGCGATTACCCATTGGAATTTGTTTATCAGGGGAAAATTGAAAACCGCGTATTGCCCAGTATTTTGAGTGTCAGTGGCGCAGATGCCTATATCGCGGCCGGTGTGGCGGGCTTAGGGCTGATTCAAGCACCCACACCTGGAATTCACCACCAATTAGCACAAGGTGAGCTGATTGAGGTATTACCCGCTATGCCGCCACCGGCAATGCCACTGTTTATTATGTTCCCGCCAGGGCGTTTTTTGGCCCCCAGAGTCAGAGTCCTAATTGATTGGCTAATCGAGTTATTTGCCCATTACCCACTTGAATCCCCCGAGACAGAGAACAGAGCTTAAAATTTCAAATACTTGAGTAATCAAAGCAATTGCTCAACATATGATGCTTTTTACAGCAAACGTCCCGCTTAGGGGAAATAAGTATTGACCTGAACGTGAAAATCTCTAGAATTCGCCCCCGTGGTTGCATCAAAAAAGTCATGTTTCCGGTACGCGATGGTGGCGGAATTGGTAGACGCGCTAGCTTCAGGTGTTAGTGTTCTTACGGACGTGAGGGTTCAAGTCCCTCCCTTCGCACCAAACATTTCTTTCTCAATGAGCAACTTCAGCAGTAAAGATTTATATTGCACAGCACATGCGATGGTGGCGGAATTGGTAGACGCGCTAGCTTCAGGTGTTAGTGTTCTTACGGACGTGAGGGTTCAAGTCCCTCCCTTCGCACCAAGCTGGTGATATAAATCCTAAGTTTTATTCTCTGCAAGATAGACAGTAAGAAATCATTTGGGCGATGGTGGCGGAATTGGTAGACGCGCTAGCTTCAGGTGTTAGTGTTCTTACGGACGTGAGGGTTCAAGTCCCTCCCTTCGCACCACGATGATTTCAGTTATTGTTGCCGCTATAGTTATTGCCACCATAAATTATTATTCACTGTAATAATCAAATTCCACCGCCATTTCAGGCAAAAAATCCTATCTATCAATGTATTCCGTTATGCATCAGTATTGCAGCCATGCCGCCTAATAGTGCCAGACAAGATGGTAATAACAGGAAATGCCGCAATCGAGCATGATACAGCATGCTGACGGTTGCCAGCATCGCAACGATGATCAGCACTCGTAACTCACCCACCGTGATATCAGCCCAGCCCAACACCGGTAGCAAAGCAAAAGGCAGTAAAATTCCCCACCCGCTGGACATCGTCCGACTCAATAAGCCACTTATCCCCCATGAACGGTAAGCTGCTAGTCTGGCTGTAATCATAATGACGGCCGCCTAAGTGATAATGATAACCAATATCATATATCACTACAGAAAAATCTGCACTAGGAAGTTGTTGGTAGAAAACGACTGATTTGCCAGGAATAGCTTGGTTGATGCAGCCTAAAGATAAGATTTAGAGGAGTAAATTGATTAGTTGATCGACATCATGATGACAGGTCGAAACAAAAATGGTAATTTTGATTAAGAAAATTCCTAAAACAATATAAAAAGCTTCAAACAAAAATAATCACTTAGAAGAACCATTTATCGTGATGCCTGAATAAAATGGCCTCATGAGGATATTGTTTATTTGTCTACTGACAGCGCGCCATTATGCAGAGTGAATTGAATATGAATAGCCATTCCTACGATCAGCTACTGAAAAGTAAGCATCGGCTCTCTTTACTGCTTTTTCTATTTCTTAATGCAGCGTCAGCTATTTTCAGTATGATATTACCATCACCTGAAACGCCAGCGGTGACATTGCCGATTGTTATGATCACGGTTATAAGTCTCAGTGCGGCCGCTTATTTGATTTTTATTTCGAAGAATTATGTCGATAAATTGAATTTATTTTCAATTATGATGGGGCTGCTCTGGGCCTGGCAAATCATTCTTAAATACGAATATCTGGGTACTAATGAAAATAATTACTTATTACTCAGTTTGTTTACCATTTTCTTCATCAGCACTATTGCGCTGTCTGATAACTTTCTCGCCTTTTGTTTGCATACCGCCCCCTCTGCATTCACCGTTATTTGGCTGGATGATTTCCAGAATATTTTCCGCATTATATTCACATTAATGCTGCCTCTGATTGGTTTTTCTTTACATCATTTGCTGATGCGGCGCAGTGATGAATTCACCCGAAAACTTGTAGCCCATCTGTACAATGAGCGAGAAAAATTCAGTGATTTAAGTATGATAGACCCTTTAACCGGCTTATATAACCGCCGTGGATTGGAGAATAAACTCGAAACCCTCTTAGCCCAGTCCCCCGGCAATCACTATGTGCTGCTGCTCGATATCGACCATTTTAAGGCCTACAACGATAACTATGGTCATACCATGGGAGATCAAGCATTGGTGCGAGTTGCGGCTGCTATTCGTGATGCCGTACGTTCGCGGGACATCGTGGTGCGCTATGGTGGTGAAGAGTTTTTGGTGTTATTGACACATGTGAGTGAAGAGTACGCCAGTCAGTTAGCTGAACGAGTGCGCCAACGTGTTTTAGGGCTTGATATTCCACATGTTTTTAATCATAAAGTCTCCACGACTGTTACCTTGAGTGCAGGGATTTCCCCATTACAATCCTATGATCTGGCCTCTTCGCTCAAGGCCGCAGATGAAGCACTTTATCGCGCCAAGAAAAATGGCCGTAATAACGTTGCCTTTGCCGAGGAAAAACTATCAAGTGCCGAGCCTTCGCCTTGATAAAATCACTGAACATAATGCTCAACTATTATTTGAGCGCCGAATAGTTGAGTTTAATACTATTATATTTCTCTTTCACTCCGTTATTAAACCGTGTCATCACATATAAAAAAATAAATCGCTGGTTAATCTGTTGGTAGATAGCATCTATTTAAGTTAATCATTCTACTTAAGCCAGTCATTCTACGCCCGTAGATCAGAACATTATTAGTTCTTAAATCATAATATGCTCTATTATTCCCATTTAAATTCCCACCTAGCGGCCAGATAATGCAGCGTTATGCACCAATTCATGGCGTGAATAATATTCATATTATGTAAATCAGAATAATGATTCTCATTTATATTAAAAGAGACAATTCAGACAGGAAGGGGGATACGGTGGTAGCACGAGAAAAATACATAAGCCCAGCAGATGTTTAACCCACCGGGCTTACCGTCAGCGAATCTATCAACAACCGCTGACGGCGCTACTATCAGAAAGCAACCGACCCTTGGACAAAGAAGGTTCTTGGCTCGCCAACATACTTGCCGGAGTTATTATCATTGGAGCGTGTAAAATAGCGCTGATCAAACAGGTTTTTCACCCCTGCACCCACCGTCAAATTAGACCAAGCTGGTCCGAAATTATATTCAGCACGGGTATTCCACACCATATATCCGGGAATTCGGCCAAACTGACCATCAGCACTTTCGGCCGTAATATATTGTGGGCCAGACCCAGGGGATTGCTGCTGAGATTGTGCATAGCTATCCAGATTCCAAACCCAGTTACCGGTTTCATAACGAGTGCCTAGGGTATAGACCTCGCGTGAATAGAACGGCAAATCTTTACCGGCGAAATCACCGCTTTTGGTGGTTGCTTTGGTGTAGGTGTAGCTGGAGTAAACACTAACCCCATTCAGTAGCGGATTAAATTCGCTCAAATCATAGCTAAATGCCAGCTCCACGCCTTCGTGAGAAGTCGCCCCCAGATTTGTCCAGCCGATATCATTGCTGATGTATTGCAGCTGATTATCAAAATCGATGTAGAACAGAGTCAATTCACCGGTCATGACCGTGTCATCGAAGCGGGTACCAATTTCATAACTATGGGCTTTTTCTGCCGTCAGCCCCGGAGCGGGTGCATTACCATTTCCGCCTTTACTGAGCTGGAAATACTGCATGCTGCCGAATGAAGTGTTGGCATTGGCGAACAATTTCCATTCATCAGACACATGGTACATCACGTTAAGTGATGGTAGCGGCTCGCTGTATTGCTTTTCTCGTCGGGTATTAGCAAAAGAGTCATCCACATTGGTGCGGATATTCTCATAGCGCAGACCCGGTGTGATCGTCCAGTCGGAGATATTGATAGCATCATCGATATACACTGCATGGGCTTCAGTGCCGCCCGAAGTGTGCTGATAATATTGTGGTGTGGCGGGTGTTGACGTTACGGTGGCCGGGTTATACCAAGGGGAGCGGTAGGCTTTCTCATCCATGGTTTCATTTAGGTAGCGATAACCCAGAGTCACCTCATGGGAACTGCTGCCCATTCTGAATAACTGTGAATAACTCGGTTCAATCGCATAGGTGGTGTAATTACGTGGGTAAGCCACCATCCGTTTCTGACCAAGGCTGGCCCCTGTGCCTTCAGATTCAATATTACTGCCACGGAAACTTTTGGTGAAATAGGTCAGCAATTCAAACTGTTTATCATCTTCCTGATGAGTATATTTGAATGACATATCACGGCGACGGCCATCAAACTGATCATAAGGTCGGGTAGACTGGAAAGGATTCTCGGCATATTGCGCGCTGGTCAGCCCGCCCGGCATGCCAGCATGCGCTTCGTAATAGTGGAAGTTTGCCTGCAACACGTCATGTTCAGTTAACTGATAACGCGTTTTCAGCATAAAGTCATCGATATCAGTATTGTCGTTATTATCACGATACCCCTGACCATGCAGGCCAGAATAGAGCAATGCCGCGCCAAAGCCATTATCTGCGGTACCGCCTAATGAGGCGCTGCTCAGCGTTTTTAACCCACCGTGATTGGCACCCTGCGTCTGTGCACTCACCGCACCACTGAAATCTTGCGGAATAGCTTTGGTATTAAAGTTGATGATCCCGCCCACATTTTGCGGCCCATAGCGCACTGCGCCGCCACCGCGAATCACATCAATCGACTGTAAATTACCAATCGACAATGGGGCCATAGAGAGCTGCGGCTGGCCATAAGGAGCGACCGCCAGTGGGATGCCATCCATCAAAATGGTCGAGCGAGGCGACAAACGAGAGGTCAACCCACGCACTCCAACATTGAGTGAAATGTCGCTGCCACCAGTACCATTGCTTTCGCGCACCTGTACTCCGGGAATACCACGTAATGAATCGCCAACCGTTTGAGCCCCCTTTTCGTGAATGCGTTGCTGGGTAACGATAGTACGGGCTCCCGGGTGATTCAGAACAACCGTGCTGTTATCAGTATTATCCAGCCAGTTACCAACTACTGATAGCTGGTCGTTTTTATCTGTTTGGGATTCAGAGGGTTGAGCAGTCACTGGTTGGGAGGACTTCTCTGCGGCAAAAACAGGTAATGCCAGCGCGACAGAGGCGGCCAGCAGGGACAGACGGGCAAACGTTAACATTTTGAGCCTATTGCGAAAGGAACTGTGTCTAATTGTTTTTTTTGGAAACGCTAATCTTAATGATTACTCTTACCAAGTAAATCAATTTTGTCGCCGATAGGAAGATTATTTGTCGCCATCCTAAGATGACGACCAAAAGTAATAACCATTAAAAATTAAATGGTTATAGATTGCGGACCGTCACAGATATGAAAATGGTTAAACTTGCCCTTAAGGATGAGAGGCCACCCAAAATACACCGGAGTAATCAATCGCGGTATATTTCTGGTGAATCATTTCCAAATCCGCCTGTGGGTCCAGATCAGCGAACAGTTGTGGATGGAGGAATTTAGCGATTGCCTCCACGGCAACCACATTGAGTGGGCTGTCATAGAACTGGTGATAAACCGCCATGACTTTCTTATCCTGCACTGATTTCAATACACTGACCCCAGTGCGCCCCATCAAATGCGCCAATCTTTTCTGTGTTGTTGCGGCATCGGTGTTATAGCCCAGAGGCACAGCGACCGAACCTTTGTGACCACGGCTCCAGTCAGCCCCGGTCATCAGATAGAAATCTGGGTTGCTGGCAATCAGTTGCTCGACGTTAATCTCACCGCCCATTTCTGGGAACAACTCGCTACCGATATTATTCCCCCCCGCTTCAGCAATAAATTGGCCAAAACTGCCTTTACCGAAAGTAGAGCAACACTCTTCGCCCGTCATACCCGCATGGCGCTCAATGAAAACACTTGGCCGCTGTTCTGGCTTAAGGGTTGCGACCCGTTGGCGAATCAAATCAAGACGTTGCTGGTAGAATTGCACGAAATCCTCAGCATTCTTTTCCTCACCAAACACTTTGCCAAGCAGCTGCATACTGGGAACTGTATTGGTCAATGGCTGCTGACGAAAATCAATGAACAGCACCGGGATCGCAGATTTATCCAACTGCGCCAATACACCACTGGCTTTAAGTTTTGCCAGCAGTCCGGTATCAAAAATGATGAGATCGGGTTGCAATGAGACGGCCCTTTCGACACTGAAATCAGTCACGTAAGGGTTATCAAACATCGGAATGTCATTCACTTCGGGGAATTTTTTGGCATAAGCCTCGACCAAGTCAGCGGCTTTCACTTTCAGTGAATTATCCCAGGCAATAATGCCTTTTAAGGGGGTTTGAGGGTGCAGAATATTCAGCGCCATCAATGCCCTGGCATCCGCCAGGATCACTCGCGAGGCGGGTTGAGCTAATGTCACCTGTCGACCTGCAACATCGGTCACCACAATGGGCGCGGCTAAAACAGAAAATGAGGCCGTTATCGTGAAAAACATAACGACTGATAGTAAAAACCGGCTGACAGTATGACCGAGCATGAAATGTCCTTTGAAAAATTAAATGCTTTACCCAATAGATTTCGAGTTGCGGGTAGATAGCAACTGAGTGAACCCATGAGTTGAGATAACTCAATAAGTTGGCTTAATGACGTCCACCAACAACCCTGCATTTTGAAATAGGGCGGGTTGAATGATAATCCATATCGTTTCAGAACTTGAATCATTGTCTGCGGTGTGGCGATAAATTCTTTTTAATAGCGTTATTGGCTGTTTTTCTCTATTACAGATTATTTTGTTGCTTTGCTAAACCGATTCTTCTACTTTTAGCTACAAATAGAATTGAAGAAAATAGAGGTTTATCATGGAAAATACCATTTGGGTTTTAGGCGATGCAGCTATTGATCTAGTCCCTGAAAATTCAAATAGTTACCTTAAGTGCCCCGGTGGGGCACCGGCCAATGTTGCTGTCGGTATCGCCAGATTGGGGAGTAAAAGTGCGTTTATTGGTCGAGTTGGGCAAGACAGCTTTGGCCGCTTTATGCAGCAGGTATTGCAGCAGGAAAATGTTGATACGCGCGCAATGAAACTGGATCCAGAGCACCACACCTCGACGGTAGTGGTAGATTTAGATGAGCATGGCGAGCGTACCTTCACTTTTATGGTGACCCCCAGCGCCGATCTGTTCCTGCAACCTGCTGACTTACCTGAATTTAAACCGAATCAATGGCTGCATTTGTGCTCCATCGCTCTAAGTCAGGAACCCAGCCGCAGTACCGCATTTGAAGCCATGCGCCGTATTAAAACTGATGGTGGCTGGGTCAGTTTTGATCCTAATATTCGGGCCGATATCTGGCGACAGCCGCAAGAATTACTGCCCTGCTTACAACAGGCATTGCAGTTGGCTGATGTGGTGAAACTGTCATTGGAAGAGCTGCATTTTATCTACCCACAGCAAGATATCGCTACCGCCATGGAGCAGCTGATGGCTGACTACTCCTGCAAATTACTGCTAGTGACATTGGGGGCGGAGGGAGTTTGGGTGCATAACCGCCGCGGTTTACAAAAGTATCCAAGCCGGAAAATCACACCAATAGACACCACCGGAGCAGGAGATGCCTTTGTTGCCGGGTTACTGGCAGCACTGGCACAAAAGCCAGATTGGTACCTTGGTACAGATCTGACAGCCGCTATCGACCAAGCGCAAGCTTGTGGTGCTTTAGCCACCAGCGCCAAAGGTGCTATGACCGCCTTACCGAATGCGCAGGAACTGGCACAGTTTCTACAGCACCATCACTAACCTTTTAAAGAGCCACCGGATGCCCGCGTAAGCATCCGGTTTTCCCCCTACGTACGATTTCTGATGCGCTCTATCCCCCTTTCATCGCCTTATTTCTCACGTCATATCCCTCGATTTGCAGCCCAGATCACAATAGCTGAATCGGGTTAGCAAAATGTTTTGCTAATCCCCAAGGTTCGCCTTTATGTTAGCCATGAAAAACCGGTTTAGCTGTTTAGCATAAATACAATCAATCACATACCGAGTGATATAAAAATGATGATAAAACCAAGCTATCTTGCTGTATCAATAGGACTTATCCTTTCTTGTGCAGCGACCACCACCTCAGCAGCTTCTTCTTCGGATAGGGATATCGAAGCCCGCCTTAATGCTTTAGAACAGCGACTACAACAAGCTGAACTTCGCGCCAAAAATGCAGAGACACGTGCCGAAATCGCAGAAAAACAAGCACAAAAACTAGAAACTCGCACACTTGCAGCCGAAGAAAAAACGGTTCAGGTCGCTAAACGCACCGAGAAGTTAGAAAGCAAAACACAGAGTGACAATGGCTTTGAGTTCCACGGTTATGCTCGCTCCGGTTTGTTGATGAACAGTTCCGGCACCGGCACACAAGGTGGTCCCTATGTTTCACCTGCTGGCAGCACTGGTGGTGCCATTGGCCGCCTAGGCAATGAACCTGATACCTATGTTGAAGTTAATCTTGAGAAAAAACAGCAGCTAGATAACGGCGCGACCACTCGCTACAAAGTGATGTTGGCCGATGGTCAACGTAGCTATAACGACTGGACCGCCGACAGTAGTGACCTTAATGTCCGCCAGGCATTTGTCGAGTTGGGCACCTTACCGACCTTCAATGGCATCTTCAAAAACAGTACCTTGTGGGCCGGTAAGCGTTTTGACCGCGATAACTTTGATATTCATTGGCTTGATTCCGACGTGGTCTTCCTTGCCGGGACCGGTGGCGGTATTTATGACATCAAGTGGACCGATAATCTGAAGAGTAACTTCTCGTTATATGGCCGAAATTATGGCGAAATCGAAAATGTTAATAGTGATATTCAGAGCTACATTTTCACCGCCAATAACTATATTGCCATCAATAACAGCGGCTCATTCCAATGGATGTTGAGCGGCCTGCGCGCCAAAGATAATGAAGCACGCCTCAATAGCGGCGAAACCGTCAATACGAATGCCGCGGATAAAGGCGTTCACACCATGCTGGCCTATCACGGTGACAGTTTCTATGGCTTGCGCGAGGGTACCTCGAAAACCGCATTGCTCTATGGCCATGGCTTAGGTGCCGAGGTGAAATCCATTGGCTCTGATGGCAATTTGACCAGCGGTGCCAATACTTGGCGCTTGGCGTCCTACGGCACCACGGCGCTGAGCAAGACTTGGAGCCTGGCTCCGGCCATTTTGGCTCAGCAAAGTCAAGATCGCTATGTCGAGGGCGATAGCTATAAATGGGTGACATTTAATGCCCGTCTGATTCAAGAAATTACTGAGAACTTTGCTCTGGCTTATGAGGGCAGTTACCAGTATATGAATCTGGACCCACAAGGTTATAAGGATTACCACAAAGTCAGTGGCGGCTTCTATAAACTGACCTTCGCCCCGACCTTCAAGGCCGGTGATATCAGTAATTTCTTTAGCCGCCCAGAAATACGCGTCTTTGCCACCTATATGGATTGGAGCCAAGACCTGGATAACTACGCCAAGGATGATGCCTTCGGTAAGAATGATTTTGCTGCCGGTGGTCAATGGAACTTTGGTATCCAGATGGAAACCTGGTTCTGATAATCCCCCGCCGTGCAGGGGATTGGCTGCGGCGGCGGGAACCTATTTTATGACCATCCATGACGATACGCTGCTAGCATTGATAAGCCGCGGCACAACATTCGGAATGGATATGCGAGGGATATAATGAATATTAATGAGACCGCAAAGGCTCTGCTCCCATTGCTTGGCGGCAAAGAAAATATTGTGAGTGCGGCACATTGCGCTACCCGCCTGCGTTTGGTGTTGGCTGATGACACTTTGGTACAGAAATCCGCCGTAGAAAAGCTCGAGGGGGTTAAAGGCTGTTTTAGTAATGCCGGGCAGTTACAGATTATTTTCGGCACCGGGCTGGTGAATAAAGTTTATGCCGAATTTATCAAAGTCGCGGGCGTTAACGAATCCAGTAAATCTGAAGCCGCCGATGCCGCCGCCCGCAAGTTGAACCCGTTCCAACGTATTGCTCGCCTGCTATCCAATATTTTTGTGCCCATCATTCCAGCGATTGTCGCCTCTGGCCTGTTAATGGGCCTGCTCGGTATGGTGAAAACCTATGGCTGGGCTGATGCCAACAGCGCACTGTTCATCATGCTGGATATGTTCAGCTCCGCCGCCTTTATCATTCTGCCTATTTTGATTGGTTTCACTGCGGCGAAAGAGTTTGGTGGCAACCCCTATCTGGGGGCAACCTTAGGCGGTATTTTAACCCACCCGGCACTCACCAATGCCTGGGGGGTTGCGGGCGGATTCCATACCATGAATTTCTTTGGTATGGAGGTGGCGATGATTGGCTATCAGGGCACGGTATTCCCGGTGCTGCTGGCCGTGTGGTTTATGAGCATGCTGGAAAAACGCCTGCGCAAAGTGATCCCGGATGCGCTGGATTTGATCCTTACGCCATTCCTCACCGTGATTATTACCGGTTTCGTCGCCTTGCTGTTTATCGGCCCTGCCGGGCGAGTGCTGGGGGATGGGATTTCGCTGGTACTCAGCACATTAATTACGCATGCCGGTTGGTTGGCTGGGTTGCTGTTTGGCGGGCTTTATTCAGTAATCGTGATAACCGGTATCCATCATAGTTTCCATGCTATCGAAGCGGGTTTGCTGGGTAACCCGAATATTGGCGTTAACTTCCTGCTGCCTATCTGGTCGATGGCGAACGTTGCCCAAGGTGGGGCTTGTCTGGCGGTCTACTTTAAAACCCGTGATGCCAAGATTAAGGCGATTGCCATTCCATCAGCATTTTCCGCCATGCTAGGGATTACCGAAGCCGCCATTTTCGGGATTAACCTGCGCTTTATTAAGCCGTTTTTAGCTGCACTGGCAGGCGGAGCATTAGGTGGCGCATGGGTGGTAGCTAATCATGTCAATATGACGGCTGTCGGCTTAACCGGTATTCCGGGCATTGCCATTGTGCAAGGTAACTCCATTGTTAACTATCTGATTGGTTTGGTGATTGCCTTTGGTGCCGCCTTTGTTATTTCTTTGCTCCTTAAATACAAAACGGACAGCGAATAATGCAAGAAGCCAGTTTACTCAAACATCTTACGCTGGCAGTGATGCGCGGTCAGATCCGCGCATCGCAAGACCCACACCGGCCGGGCTGGCATCTGGCCCCCTGTGTCGGGTTGCTGAATGATCCCAATGGGTTTATTTACCATGCTGGCTATTATCATCTGTTCTATCAATGGAATCCGCTGGATTGCCGCCACGGCAGTAAATATTGGGGCCACTGGCGCAGCACTGATCTGGTTCATTGGGAACATCAACCGGTGGCCTTGGTGCCCAGTGAGGCCTACGAAAGTCATGGCTGTTACTCGGGTTCTGCCGTCATTGCTGATGACCTTATCACCCTGATTTATACTGGCAATGTGAAATATCCTGATGGTTCGCGCACCGCTTTCCAATGTCTGGCGCAGGAGAATGACCGAGGGGAGTTCGATAAACTGGGGCCAGTACTCCCACTGCCGGCGGGCTATACCGGCCATGTACGTGACCCAAAAGTCTGGCAGCACCATGGCCAGTGGTACATGGTGCTAGGGGCGCAAGACCTACAACTGCAAGGCAAAGTTCTGCTGTTACGTTCAGATGATTTGCACCAATGGCAGAATTTAGGTGAGATTGCTGGCTCGAACCTCGGCGGGCTTGGGCCTTTTGGTTATATGTGGGAGTGCCCGGACTTATTTAGGTTAGCCGAGCAGGATATTTTAATTTTCTGCCCACAGGGTATCCCTGCTGAAACCGAACGTTATCGTAATACTTTCCAAGCTGGCTATTTGCTCGGTCAATTGGATTATACCGACGCGAGCTTCAGCCATCAGGATTTCCATGAGCTGGATGCCGGTTTTGAATTCTATGCGCCACAAACTACAGCAGCCGCTGATGGCCGTCGGCTGCTATTTGGCTGGATGGGAATTCCCGATGAAGATGAGCTGTATCAGCCAACTGTCGCCTATGGCTGGATCCACACCATGACCTGCCCGCGTGAATTGAGCTTGCAGGGAGACCGACTGATTCAGCAACCCGCCCGCGAGTTAACCGCACTACGCCGCGAACAGCGCCAGTGGCAAGGTCGAGCTCAAGACGCGCCGCATTTTCCCATCAGCAGCGCTGAAATGATCATCGACGTCAGTGTGCCTTTTACTCTCGAATTGGGTCATAAACTGATGCTGGAATGGGATGGCGCGCGCATAACATTGAGTCGCAATAACCTGCGCACCGGGTTGCGGGAGTTCCGTTACTGGCGGGGTCAACTGCATCAATTACAGTTGCTTTGCGACCGTTGCAGTATAGAAATTTTTATTAATCAAGGGGAAGCCGTCATGACCTCGAGCTACTTCCCGGCAGAGCCAGCGCAGGCAATCTTCAATGGAAGTGCCGAACTGTGCCTGCAACACTGGCTGTTGTCTTCGCCCATGTTAGAATGAGTTATCTTTCAAGGCGACAGATTCACTCAGTGAAAAACAATAACCGGTGAAAAATAACAAACGTATTACCATCAACGATATCGCCAAGATGGCGGGTGTGTCGAAGTCGACCACCAGTCTGGTGCTCAATGGACGCAGCAAGGAATATCGTGTTTCGGATGAAACGCGGGATCGTATTATTGCCTTGGCCAGCGAACATAACTATCAACCCAGTTTTCACGCCCGCTCACTGCGCTCAACCCGCAGCCATACCATAGGGCTAGTGGTGCCGGAGATGACCAACCACGGTTTTGCACTGATTTCTCGTGAGTTGGAAATGTTATGCCGCGAAGCAGGGTTACAGCTGCTTATCGCCTGTACCGATGAAAATCCCGGTCAGGAAATGATGGCCGTCAACAGTCTGGTGCAGCGCCAGGTTGATGGCTTGATCGTGGCCTCCAGCCAGCTCAATGATGGTGAATACCAAAAAATTAATGCTCGTCTGCCGGTGGTGCAGATGGACAGATTAATTGGCGAGTCAGATTTGCCGCTGGTGATTACTGATTCCGTGACCTCGACCGCCGCACTGGTTGAAAATGTCGCCCGCCAACATCCAGATGAATTTTACTTCCTCGGCGGTCAGCCACGTATCTCGCCAACCCGCGATCGTTTAGCCGGTTTTCAGCAAGGGTTACAGCAAGCTGGAGTCGAATACCGCCCGGAATGGCTGCTTAATGGGCATTACCTGCCCAGCTCGGGCTATGAAATGATTGCCCAACTGTGCGCACAATTAGGTCGCCCGCCCAAAGCGGTATTTACTGCGGCTTGTGGCTTGCTCGAAGGGGTGCTGCGCTATCTCAATCAGCATCAGTTAATGGATAGCGATATTCATCTTTGCAGCTTTGATGATCACTATCTTTTTGATTGCTTGCCGCTAAAAATTGACACCATTGCGCAGGATTGCCAAGGGCTGGCGCGCCATAGTTTTGAGATGATCACCGCACTAATTGCCGAAACGCCGCTGGCGCAAAATCAGCTGATTCTGCCGGGCCAGATTCATTGGCGTCATCCGGGATCTAAGGCGCTCAATGAGTCACACTGAGCCGGCCGCGACACCCGCGCTGATTGGTTCATGGCTGCGCTGCCAAAAGCTGATGCAAGCTCAGCAATGGCGGGTGCCACACCGCGCCGCCGGAGCAACGTTCCAATCAATTTGTCAGCGAAAGAATGACTTATTGGTGTTAGGCCAGGCGGCATTGGAAGATGCTTACGAATACATGGAATCACGCCACTGCGTGCTATTAATTCTCGATGAAAGCGGCTGCACCTTGTGGCAATGCGGCCATCCGCAAACCATGGGCCAGTTACGAGAGTTAGGCATTGATTGTGGCAGCTATTGGACCGAGGGATTAATTGGGACTAATGCCCCGGCTCTGGCAATCGCTGAAGGGCATCCGGTACAAGTCAGCGGCAAGCAGCATTTCAAGCAAGCTCTGCATCCATGGCGTTTTTGCGCCACTCCGGTGTATGACAACAGTGGCCGCCAGCGCGCGGTCATTGTCTTGGGTAGTTTACTGGCCGATAACGCCGCCAGTGATTTGCCACTAACACTGGCGATTGCCCGTGAAATTGGCAATTATCTCCATGCCGATACCTTATTGGCGGAAACTAACCGCCATCTCAATGAGTTAAATGCCCTGCTTGATGGGGTGGAAGATGGTGTCATGGCGTGGGATCAACGTGGCTGTCTGTTGTATCTTAATCGTCGTGCTGCGGCTATTTTGCAACTCGATGAAACCAGTAGCCTTGGCAAGCCAGTCACGGATTTGCTCACCCTGCCCGCTTTACTGACCCAGGCTATTTTGCAGCGTAATTCCCTCAGCCATGTGGAAGTGACCTTTGAAAATCAACAGCAATTTATCCCCGCGCTATTAACCCTTAAGCCGATTCCTGATGGCGATCGCTGTGGTTTTATTGCATTGCTGCATCCACAAGAATTACTGCGCCAAATGGTTCACAACCAATTAGGGCGAGCCAGTTATACTTTTGACGATATGCCCGTGGCATCTCTGGAGATGCGCCGTCTGGTGCGTTATGGCAAACAGGCGGCAAAAGGCCGACACCCCATTTTATTACACGGGGAAGAAGGCGTCGGTAAGCAGCAATTAGGGCAAGCCATTCATAATGCCAGTACCCGCGCCGATGGCCCATATATCGTGTTGAATTGCCAAGCATTACCGCAAAATCTCATGGCGCGAGAGTTTCTGGGTAGCGACGCCAGCGAGGGGGAATCCGGCCAACCCAGCAAATTTGAGTTGGCTAATGGCGGTACGCTCTATCTGGAGCAAGTTGAATACCTGTCGCCAGAGATGCAGTCGGCGCTACTGCAAATCGTCAAAACCGGTATGGTGATGCGGGTGAACTCTAATCGGGTGATCCCGGTGGATGTGCGGATTATTACCGCCACCGGTGCAGACCTGCCACTGCTGGTGAAACAGGGGCGTTTTCGCCGCCAACTGTTCTATACCCTGCAATCTTTCGAGCTGCATATTCCCCCACTGCGCCAGCGCCAACAAGATATCCCACTGCTGGTTCAGCATACATTGGCCAGCTTGGGGCAACATTTCCACTGCCAGTATCAGCCAGATGAAAGTGTCATCCGCCAGTTATGCCAATACCCTTGGCCGGGCAATGATCAGGAACTGAAAAGTGTGGTAGAGCGCGCCGCCATGGCGTGCCGTAATAATCGTATTAATCTCAATGATCTACCGGAACATTTATTGGGGGAGAAATTACTGCTGGAGCCCGATATGCCGCAACCCCAACCAGTTCTATCACTACAAGAATTAGAACGGCAGGCTATTATTCGCGCGGCACTGGTATGCCAAGGCCAGTTGAATGAAATGGCGGCCTTATTAGGTATAGGCCGCACCACATTATGGCGAAAAGTGAAACTCCACCGGCTGGATATCCATCAGTTTAAAGGTGGCGAATCACTGCCTGTTTAGACTCAATAATTACTTGCCCTTAATAAACATTGATCCTTAATCAGCATTTATCCTTAATAAACAATCCAGTCAGGGAAAATCATAGGCAAAGTAAAAGCTTTTAGCTGTTCGGTTGATAGCTGGCGGCGCTCTGCATTGATTTCAGCCCCTGCACCCCGACTGTTTGCCTCAAAGAAGCGCGAATCTTGCGGATAGAACCAAATTTTCTCACCTTGCTTATCTTTACCGGACATTTTATCCCAACCATAAATATGGTCATCCATCGTCGTATTTATAAATACAGCCTGACCAATAGCCGCCGGATCGGCATAACGACCATCATCGAAGGTGGTGGTTGGATGCCATGGACGGCCCAAAGCAAAACTTTTGGCTGGGACGCCAGGTTCTTTCGTCAAACGGCTATTCATAAATATCAAACCATAGGGCGACGTTTTTAATGTGCTGGGAGCCGTGATATAGCCATAAGGTGGCTCAATATCACTGCGATCGCGGGCCACAATATCGTAATTATCAAATACGGTGACACCAGAGCCAAAAATAAAATCAACATGACCACTGATTTCACAATCAGTGAAATAGCTTCGGCTACCTGTTTTGCTATAAAGCGTATCCTGATAGCCCTCAAGTTTCACTTTCTTGAAACGTGCTTTATCACTTTTTTCAGCCAATAATAGTGCCACGGCTTGGGTATCTTTTAATTTTGTCGGGTCGGTATCGGCTTTTTTCTTATTGGCTGGAAAATCAAAATCATTACGAATGGTGAGATCTTCAGCGGTAAAGTTTGGTGCATTCACGAATACCGTGCTGCTGCCTGAAGTCCCCCATTTTTCACCTTGTGGATTAAGCATACCCGCGGCAGTATCAGCACCAATCACCGTGCTATCCCGGCTTTCTCCCTTCAACGTAACATTCGCCCGCACTATCTCAAGCCTTTCGGTATAAACGCCATTTTTAAGGAAAATAACAAAAGGAGAGGTATCCACTGGAGCTGACTGCAACGCTGCATTAATCGAGGAAAACTCATTTCCCTGAGGGGCCATAGAAACCACAGCATTGTACTGTGCACTTACCTCACCCAATACAGCAAATGACATTAACCCTAACAATAGTGTTTTACCCAGAAAATTAATTGGCATCTCATATTCCTTAGTGACTAATACTCGCCAGATTAAACTCACCTTACGTTATTATTGATTAATTGAAGGATGACTTTAGTAGTGAAAATACACAATACACAAAATGAAACGCCATTCCACTTATGCAGATCACATTTCTAACATTATCTCCAGACCCGATCATATGAGATTTTATTCATTCCACTTTAAATGAAAAAAATCTCACACTGTAGAATAAAGAAGTAACGAAAAAGAGTTACCTGAATAAATTATTTATAAAAATAATAAGAAAAATAGACTCATACAAAACAGTAAATAAAAACAAATTCGTTAAATATAATTTGAAAAATATACATATAAATGTGTTTTTATAAAACTTGCCGCAGGACAATCTTTGATATATAAAAATAAAGAAATTAAAAAAAGATTAAAACATAACTCAGAAATTGAGCGTTTTAATATAATTAAATTTGTATGTTTTATTTATATCAATATAAAAAATCAATAACTCTTAGTAAAATAGGATATTTTAATCATGGGTATTAAATATAAAATAATTCAATTTAATATAAATGAATTTGGCGTAAATATAATTGAATTAAAAAAAGAGATATCATTTAAATCATTAGGATGGGATAAAAATGACATAAAACTGTCTCAGTTGAGATTCTTGATAACTAAATATATCAATGATAAAAAAGTAATTTTACAAGAGGCTCAATGTTTTCTTGACGGGAGAATAGTCCCCAATAGCATTCAAGAATTAATATCAAGCTTGTCCATAGAAGATCAGCGGAAATTTCACGCCTATAAACCCTTTAGAAAAAGAGGTATTAGCCAATTTATGGTTGAATACGTCAACAAACAATGGGAAGTCAATCATGTTACCCTCCCAGAACTAACAGATTTTGCTCAACGTGAAGACCATCCGTTAGATTTGCGGAAATTAATACGTAGATTTCCACCGATGGACAAGACAACAACCCAGTCAATTCTGCTGAGAATTCTTATTAAAAAATGTATAGAAATGCTTTGTGAATGCGAACCTCAGGTAAAACTAAAAAAAATAGAAGTGACTTGCCATCAAATGTCTTTAATTATTGATAGCTCAATACCTTCAGTGTGTAACTCACCCGAAGGTCTGCATCAAGATGGGAGCAACTATATTGTGTCCGCATTAGTTATTGATAAATACAATATTGAAGGCGGCACCAGCGAACTCTATTGTGTTGAAAAAAAAGAAATCATTAAATCACATACTTTAGAGCGCGGCGAGGGATTATTTCATATAGATAAGCACTCAACTATATGGCATAAGGTGACCCCAATAAAATTAAAAAATATATCTTTAGGCATAGGCTATAGAAATATATTAGGTTTCGATTTCAACTTTATATCCTAACTATAAAAATAACGAAAAAAAATCATAATGACGATAAAAACACAAAGAAAAAAAAGCCTTACTTTAGCAATACTCTTTTTTATTCATGGGGTTGTATATGCTAGTTTGGTTCCATGGATTCCAGACATAAAGGAAAAATTTAATCTTAATAATTATATGGTTGGCGTAATGGTATCAGCAATACCTGCTGGATCAATTACTTTTGGATTACTTTCTAAAAGATTTATTAATTTTATCGGATTATATTGGGCGACTAGCATTAGTTTTCTATGCTTAATTATTAGCACATCAATAGTTTCATTTTCGTCATCATGGTATGCCATTGTATTATTACTTTTTCTATTCGGTATTTTTGACTCCTGGGGTGATACCTGCATCAATGTACAGGCCATCAATATACAAAAGCTATATGGGCGAAGTTTGATCAATCGCCTCCATGGTGCAGGCAGTATTGGAACTATATGGGGAGGGCTCATCGCGGTATCCGCTATTGGTTTTGGTCTTTCAATGGAAAAATTTAGTCTTGCTGTATTATCTATTAATTTAATCATGCTTATTATTTATATAATATATTTCCGCAGTACAAAGATAGATAATAAATTTATTCCACAGAGAAATACACAGCAAGATATAAAAAGACTAGAAAAACAACTATTTACTCTCGCTTTGATTATACTTGTATTTACATGTGCAATAGAAGAAACAGCAAGTATCTGGGGAGCAATATACATGAAGGACTCATATGATGTTTCATCTGCCGTTTCAGGTTTACCGTATCTTGCATGTCAAATATTAATGGTTGTTGGCCGTATTTTTGGTGATTATTTTACTAATAGATTTGGCAGAATAACCATTCTAAAATGTGGGATTACATTATCAGCTCTAGGTGTAATGTTAATCATAGCTATCAACTCATTTGTTTCTACCATACTGGGATTTTCGTTAATTGGCTTAGGGATATCGGTAGTATTTCCGTTAGCAATATCATTTATTGGCCAACTACCAAATATAAATGCAACCAGTGGGATCACCTTCGCCACTTGGATGTCACGAGTTGGCCTGCTAGTCGCACCGCCATTAATAGGTATGCTAGCAGATAAAACATCTTTAAGAATTTCATTTTTAGCCATATTTATCAGTTGCCTAGTAATGCTAATGCTGACAAATATATTATCATCAAAATTGATTAAATTAAATAATGGACCTTAGGAGATATATAATGAAGAAAATGAAGTGGGCTCTTATATCAGGAGATGGTCTCCCTACCAGTGGCCTACTAACCATATTCAGAAACGTGGTTGAAATAGCCATGAGAAAAAATATTATCTTTGATCAGATACCGACAGATTTAGGCTTTTCATGGCGACCAGATAAAGTCAATTTTTTCCCTTATGGTAGCCAAGATTCACATTATCCAACATGGATGAAAGTAAATTCAATTCACCAATACTCAACATACAGTGAAAATTTCAATGCCCAATTTATTAATATCAGAAGTAAAGTAGCAAAATATGACACCTTAAGTAAAATAGAAATCAACGTGATTAAAAAAGAGATCGATTCAATTTCTGAGTGCTACCAAAATTATTTCACTCACTGGCTTGAAGACAATGCCATTGATTGGCTGTTCTGTTTAAACATGACACTCTCGGATGCTGTGCCGGTCAATTTGGCCATCCATAATGCAGCCAGAAAATACTGGGATGGAAAAGGCTATGGTGGTGTCATTTTCTGGGATCACGACCTCTTTAGTAGCTATGCTATCTATGAACAAGCGGAAAGATTGTACCCTGAAATCCCAAATATTTTAACACCAATACCACAGGATAATATCTACACTAAATGGATAGTCGCGTCAGAGGCACTCGCCAATGAAAGCAAGAATTATCCAACAAAACTGACGGCAGATGTGATCCCGAATATATTACCTGATGTAGATGTTTCAAATTTTAGTAACATTCATATTAATTTTTTAAAGCAACATAATATCTCTACAAATTCATCTATTATTATAGTTCCGGTCAGGATATTTAGAGTCAAAGGTATCGAGATATCAATTAGTGTATTTAATTCGTTATTAATTATTTATAAAGAGCATAACTTAGCCCTCCCCAAACTACTTATATTTGGTAATGTGAATGAAGATCCCGAATATGCCTATTATCTAAAAGAACAGGTTGACTTACTGGGCCTTAATGAGGACATCATATTTTTGGATGAAGTCCCACTTCAGACATATAAGAATAAAAATAATAAATGGTATTTAGATGAAATTGATTTGCTCATTATCTGCCATACATTATCAGGTGCAGTTTTATTTACCCCAAATGTAGAAAATGTGGAAAGTGTCGGTTTAGGGCCAGCTCTGGCGGCTATTGCAGGAGTTCCGTGTGCAGTAACAGAGTATTCCGCTTTCACCGAGTTTTATGGATCAGAATATTACCATATAAAAGTGGTTCCAGATTGTCCTACAGAAGCGGCCCAGCAGCTATTTGAATGGATACGAATGCATGCATCAGGAGAAGCAGAGATAAAAATCCGATTAGCCAGCAATAAACGACTTGTTCAATCTAAATTTCCTCAGGAACCCTGGGAGGAGTTTACACATCGACTGCAACACGGATGATATGATTAAAATTTTAAATAATATCTTTTTAAATTAAATATTTTCCATTAGAGGATATAGAATGAATATCAGATATTCTTGTATACAAAAAACAGCACCCGATATCCCCGCCAAAATTAATGTTCTTATATTAGGGGGCGGAATGTCAGGTTTGGAGTTAGCTAAGCATTTAAATAATAGAGACGTTGAAGATATTGTTGTTATTGAAGCCGGTCCTGCTAACGATTTCAATCATATTAATGCAGGAGAAGATTACCTGCACGCCGATGAATTTTGGAAAAATGAAAGTACCGATCAATATGCCTATCGCTCATGGCGTTCACTAAGTGAGCCTCATTTTTCGAAAGGAACCTGCCTACGCCGCAGGGTGGGTGGCCGCTCACTTTATTGGCATGGAGTGATCCTGCCAATAGAAACAAGCATTCTTAAATACTGGCCCACCAACGTTGTCCGTGATCTCACCGAAAGTTGGTTGGGAGGCCCGGCACTTTATACTCGAGTGCAGGCTGAAATGTTGGCATGGGCAGGAAAGAGCCATGAAACTGACTATTCTTTTAAATTTGCTAATTTCGAATTTAAGCTTACACCTCAAGTCACCAGAATGATTGGTTCATCGGGCCGCTGGGAAGCCTACTCCCCTTTATCTTACTGGAAACAGAATAATCAAATGAGGATGCCCCCTCTCATCATTTCTGGATATGAAGCTATCGCGCTTATTATCAGGAATGGCAAATGCGTTGGTGCCAAACTTAAAAATATGGGCACTAATGAGATATATCATGTGTGGGCTGATAAATGCGTTCTTGCCCTAGGTACTATTGAAAACTCACGTTTAGCCACTCAAGTACTCCACGATACTGGGCATTTGATAGCAAAAAAATTAACCGGCCTGGTTGACCATATTGTGCAGGGATTTAATGTAACTTTTGAGCGAGATAAAATCCCCAGTAAGTTTAGAGAGCTCATTGAAGCGAAACCCGATGCTATCTTCTTTAGCCCCAGCCTTTGTGGTGAGCGATTTAATTTATTTTTTACTATTAGCACATCAGATTTTGGTATTGAATTAGAAGTATGGACCATGGGGGAACAAATCCCTTCGGCTCATGGCTGTATCAGCACAGAAGTCGACAATAAAACCATGCCATTATCTATCTCTTGCGATTTAGGTAATGCCGAAGACACATTAATACAAAAAGAAAAAGATGAGTTAAATATATTTTGGTGCGAAATTTGTAATGATACCAACATTCTTTTTGAACCTTTGCCCTTTGAAACTAAATTTACTGCACATGCCCGCACCATGGGAGATGTACATAATCAGTTTCGATCTTCATCAAGGATAGTCAATTATAATGTACCGATCACATGGATAAGTCCTCTTGGTACTGAAAACCACGAAAGCAGTACTCTGCCGCTGGGTGAGATATTAGACGAAAACCAAGAGTTTACTCATATAAGTAATCTATTTGCTGTTGGTCCGAGTACCTTCCCACGGCCAGGCGCGGCTAATCCATCACTAACAACACTCGCGCTGTCACGCCGACTCGCATACCTACTCAATTGAGTTTAGTCTAAATTAATAAGGATATTAATTATGCAAAAACCTATTTATATTCTTGGCACAGCACTCTCTCATGATGGTTCAACGTGTTTAATGAAAGATGGAGAGATTATATTCGCTGTAGAAAAAGAAAGAATATCAAGAATAAAGCATGATGGATTTAATGATCATACGACTATTCAGTATTGTTTAGATGCGGCAGGTATTAAGTACAATGATCTCACTCTGGTCGTCGAGCAAAACTCGCATAGCCCATTATTTAGTGAGCAATTAGAGTATCGAAAGAATAGAACATTGCCACCCATGATTCCTGTGGTAACACTCTCCCATCATTTAGCACATGCCTATAGTGCAATAGGAACATCACCCTTTGATGATATGGGGGTGGTAGTTATTGATGGGCATGGCGGCAGCTTGGATAACTGCAATGACCTGAGTGAGAACATCCATGGCTCCAACAATATCCACATCAATAATCGCTATCGCTACTGGGAGACATGCAGTTATTACGTTTATCAAAATGGCCGGATGACACCGATATTTAAAGATTTTTCCCGCTGGGTTAACCGTAAAAATAGGAAAGAATACCCCGCAGCAACATGGGAAATAGAAAACTCTATTGGCGAATTTTATGAAGGAATTGCGCTGTATATTTTTGGTGAGCTTGATTGCGCCGGTAAATTAATGGGGCTAGCGCCCTATGGCAGGCCTAATATTATTGACTGGCAACCATTCTATTTCAATTCAGGTAAAGTGATATTGCGTAATGACTGGTGGATAAATATCGATCCACTACTGAATAGCCGTCCGACACATTTTCGCGATAACTTCCAATACTATGCAGATCTGGCTTGCTGGGCACAAACCAAGCTTGAGGAAGCCCTATTCTATCTATTTAACTATTACTACCAACTTCATCCTATGAAGAATTTTGCTTACGCGGGCGGTGTAGCCTTAAATGCAACAGCTAACGAGAAACTCATTAATAGTTGCGAGTTTGAGCACCTCTATATTCAGCCTGCGGCAGGCGACAATGGGCTTTCTATCGGCTGTTGTTATTATGGCTGGCTGGAAGTTCTTAAAAAAGAACGGGTTCGACATTGTGGCTCCACATTCTTTGGTAAAAATTATAATGATATCAGCGTACTAACAGAACTTGAAAAGCATGAGGATAAGATTGAGTACAGCCATCATGATGATATTGAAACCATGGCAGCAGAATCCATTGCGGCAGGTCACGTTATTGCCTGGTTTCAGGGAGAATCTGAATTTGGGCCACGAGCTTTAGGCAATAGAAGCATTCTTGCTGACCCTCGTAACCCCCAGATGAAAGATCACATTAATACTAATGTTAAGTTCCGGGAAGATTTTCGCCCATTTGCACCCGCGGTTTTACATGAAGAAGCACATGACTATTTCAATCTAACTCATGACAGTGATTACATGCTCTTTATTGCTTATGTAAAAGAACAATACCGGGCTGACCTTCCTTCAATTGTTCATGTCGATGGCAGTGCTCGGGTTCAAACCGTTAAACAACACCTCAATAAGAGATTCCATACATTAATTACTGCTTTCTTTGAGAAAACCAGCATACCGATATTACTGAATACGTCGTTGAATACGAAAGGAATGCCAATAGTGGAAACACCCGCTGATGCAATTCATTTATTTTTGAATTGTGGTTTAGACTACTTATTCATCAATAACTATAAGATCTCTAAGAAATGACAGGTAATAATCTGAGTCAATAATCATTTTACTTTCTGGTTAATACCGAGGTTTTTATGCCAAGACGTAAAGTTAAGTACCACCGTAGGAACAGCCTAAAAATTGGTATTATTCATTTAGCCACCGAAGGCATTCAAATTTTTGTCGGTGGCGTGGGCTCTTATATAAGAGGCCAAATTCAGGTTTTACCCGAAGTGATTAAATTTTTATCTAATAACAACATTCAATTAGAACCCCACTTTATTGAAATTGCATGCAGTAAATACAGTGAATTCTTCGATAAGATCAGCCGTGCTCGTTATATAGATAAAATTCATCATATGCGGGGAACCTTTTCCACTGTGCCAAACATGACTCTGGGTAAAGGAGCGGGATATTTATGGCCATATGGTGATACTTTTCTTGGCGACTTACAAAATTGGAAAATATCCTCTGCTGCAGCGGCCGCAAAGGTCATTGATATCAGTGATAACTATGATATTACCTTAGTATTCTGTCATGAACCGTCATTCGCGTTCACCCCTTTAATTGCTAGCTTACACGCCGCTCTTGAAGGGGTTAATTTAAAGATTGTCTATATTTCTCATGGCACTGCATTTAATCATGAAATGCCATTACCTAATCCAGAACGTCTTATGGCGGAATCATTACCCATCCACTGGGCTAAGATTGATTCGACTATTAAAATTGGTCATATCAGCCACTTTCTCGCCAACCATTTAGTGGCACAATACGGAGCGGCCCCACAAACATTGATACCGGTTCCTGCGGGAATCGATATCAATGATCCTTGGTTCCGAATACGCAGTGATCACGAGATCAGTCGCACATTGTCATCTCATGGAATACCACTGGAATATCCTCTGGCCGTCACGCTCGGAAGAGGAGTGCGCTATAAACGCCATGACTTATTACTTAAGGCTAGCAGTTATCTGAATGGCGAAATCCATCCCGTCATTATGAGTGAACCTATTTTACCGGAATTATCGGCATTAGCTGACCTGCTCGACATACCATCCTCAATCGTACATTCGTTTGATAGCGAACTGATGGCATGCCTGATTCAATGGCGTAATACGCGGGTATGTGTTCTTTCAGCTGAGAATGAGCCGAATGGATTGATTCCTATGGAGTCACGCTGGTTGGCTAGAAAGCAGGGAGCACTATTAGTTGTTGCCGACTCAGGTGGTTTCAGTGAGCAAGTTGAGCATGGTATTAATGGATTCCGGCATAATCCGGGGGATGCCGCTAATTTAGCGCAGGTCATACATCAAGTGTGCCAGTTAACCCCATTTGAAATAGATAAGATCAGGCAAGCCAGCGCCACATTAATCAAAGAACAATATAACTGGAAAAACCAAATTTTGACGCCACTGGGTTATTTAGTTCCGCAAATAGCAGCCCTGCGTTAGGCTGCTATTTCCATGAGTTTCACTGAAGTTTAAGAATACCGATTGCGGTATCTAATAGCGCTTTTTGCCCATTACGGCTGGCCTCAAGACAACCAACAGCCCCCACTAGCATCGGAATATCCAACTCTTTCGCCAAAATGGCACTGTGAGACATAATATGCCCTTTGCTTAAACAGATGCCTTTTACTTGCTGAGGATTCAGTCCAACCATCTGTGAAGGGAATAATTCCTCAGCTAATAATAAAATCTCACTGCTGACTGACAGCGGGACAGGAGGCAACCCCGTCAAATGGCCTAATGTGCGATTAAGAATATCGCGAATATCCAGCTCCCGGACACGCAAGTAATCATCATCCAGTGCCTGATAATCCGCCACCATAGCCATCAGCTCATCTTGTAATGCGGATTCGGCTCCAACCAGCTGCTGCTCTATCCGTTTATCCATCGCCAGATGTAGCTCTTCATCATCGATCAGCATTGCATGTGCATTGAAAATAGCCGCCGCCTCAGCGCTAATTTGCTGTTCTGCCTGCTGTGCCAATTGCTGTAAATCAGCCATAGTTTGCGCCAGAGCCTGATGTAGCCGCTGTTGCTGACTTGCAATTTGCTCGGCGTGAATGGTTTGCGGTAAAAAAACCGGGACCGCAGGCAACCACTGTAATACCGGAGCACTAATAGCTCCGCGTGGCACCATTACGCCAGTAAATCCACTGTCACTGGTGGTTGTGACTGATTCGCCAAAATGCTGATGAGCCAGTTGCATAAAGGCATCCAACGCCTCACCAGCTTGCGCGCCACTGGCTAGCAGGCGAATAGTATCGCCCTTACGTACTTGTAGAATCGCTAACTGATTCAAGCTGCGTGGATTGACGCACTGACCATTTTTTTCCAGCATTAAATCGGCCGCAAAAGGTGCCAAAACTTCAACCAATTTGGCCGCTGGCCGGACATGCAGCCCGTTAGGGTTGCGCACCACCCAACTGACACTCTGTGCATCTGGCGCAACTTTAGCGGCCTCAGCATCATGGGGTGCTGGGGTTGCAGTGCTAACCCCTAGCTGAGCTGCTTTAGCCGCCATGGCCCCCATCGCCTCAGCACTGACCTCAGCCAGTGACGCCCCCGAGGATGCCGCCACCACCGCCGCCAGAGTCCCTTCGACCAGCGGCGCGGCACTGAGTTGTACGTTTTGCGCCATTTCTGGATCCAGCAACTCCAGCGCAGTTTCGGCGCTAAGCAAAGCGCTGCCTAAATCCATCAACACCAGTACGCCTGATGGGGAATAAACCGACTCAATGGCTTCCATCACTTTAATAGCATCCGTGCCGATAGGATGATCCAGGTCGTCTACACCGGCGGCTACCGCCAACTGGCAGCCCCCTTGTGCCATCTGCTGAGCCAGTTCGGCCACACCCTGAGCCAGCAGCGCGCTATGAGAAACTACCACCAGATTGACCATCTTTCCTCCTGATAATCTTGTCGGTTCAGCCGTATTAGCGGCTGGCAACCTGCCATAGAGCTTGCATCATCAACATCGCGGATGTCGCTCCTGGGTCTTGATGGCCAATGCTGCGCTCGCCAAGATAACTGGCGCGGCCTTTGCGGGCTTGCATAGTGATAGTCGCAGCCAGTGCCTGTTGGGCGCGTTCGACGGTTTGCTGTAAAGCATCCACCAGCGCAACGCCCTGTTGATTAGCTTGTTCAAGCTGCGCGACAACCGCCCACCACACATCACACATGGTTTTATCGCCCGGTTCCGCTTTGCCGCGCATCACCACGCCCTCAACACCATCTTTAAACATCTGACAAACTGCGGGTAAATCCAGGCTCTGCTTAGCATTGGTGCTCTGCGCCGCACGAATAAAGAATGTGCCGAATAAAGGACCGCTGGCCCCCCCAACACTTGAAAGCAGGGTCATGCCGGTATTTTTCAGGATGAAGCCGATGTCTTTATCCGCAAATGAAGGTAATTTCTCGACCACTTTATTAAAACCGCGATTCATATTCAGGCCGTGGTCGCCATCGCCGATTTCGGTATCCAACTGCGTTAGAAAATCGCGTTGTTCGCTGAAAACCTCAGCGCAGAGTTGTAACCAACTGACAATTTGTTGTTTGGTAAGTCCCATGGTTTTCTCCAGGCACATTATTTTTTATAAGTAATCTATTGTGTTACAGCCAATTCATTCATACCCAATAGATTTCAAACGACAGGAAGACGGTAAATCAGCCTACCGCAATAAACTGACAAAAATCAGTGAGTCGGGTCAGCAACAGCCGCCAATACACCTGTAATTTGAAAAATTCAGCGTATTAGCAACCCCAGCGTAATGCCGGAGTATTGACTGGCGCATCCCACAGCGACAACAGCTCATCATCCACTTTTAGCATCGTAATAGACATGCCTTGCATATCCAGCGAGGTGCAATAGGAGCCAATTAATTTGCGTTCAATGGTTAAACCAAACTCGGCGCAGCAGACTGCCAGGCGGTGCCAAACACCATAAAGCTCCGACAGAGGCGTCGCCCCCAAATTATTGACCAGCACAATCACTCGATCACCTTTTGCCAGTGGTTGCTTAGCTTGGCGCGTTTCGCGCCAATCTCCTGCTTGTCGGTCCCAATGGCGTAAAGTGCGCTGATAGCTACCGTGCTCAATCAGAGTCTGGAACATCGCATCGACAGTGTCATTCAACGAGGTAAATGGACGGCGTTCGATGCCCGGTTCACCATGAATCCCCACGCCAAACTCCATCTCATTTTCCGCCAGCACAAATGACGGTTTGCCCGCCGCAGGCACAGTACAAGCGCCCAACGCGATGCCGATAGAATGCCCCTGATTATTAATTTTTTGGCCCAATGCGACGCATTCATCCAGTGAATCACCCCGAGCCGCAGCGGCACCCAGCAATTTTTCGATAATGACGGTATTCGCCACCCCACGCCGCCCGGCGGTATATAGGCTATCTTTGACGGCAACATCATCGTCAATGACTAAGGTTGCAACAGCCGTGCCATCGGCATGCAGCAATTCTGCGGCCGTTTCAAAATTAAGAATGTCACCGGTGTAATTCTTAATTAGCATCAGCACCCCTTGCCCGCCATCAATGGCTTGGCCGCATTCATACATTTGATCTGGGGTTGGTGACGTAAAAATCTCGCCGGGACAAGCACCGTCCAGCATACCTGCTCCGATAAAGCCGCAATGCATTGGCTCGTGACCACTGCCGCCACCAGACATTAATGCCACTTTGCCTTGCACTGGAGCATCTATCCGAGTGATAAAAAGCGGTTCCTGATGCAATACCAGCTCAGGATGGGCCTCAACTAGCCCCTGAATTTGTTCCTGTAATACACTCTCAACGCTGTTAATTAATTTTTTCATTTTATGCTCCGCGAACGGGAATGCCGGAAAAATAGAGCTGCCGATGATGAGGGGCACCGGCAAGCTCAGTCAGTTAGTTTATCTATCACTCAGCTTGTCTGTTATCGAGATTAGTTAAGGAAAGCCCGCCCTAAACTGTCAGCCACAATAATTGCAGCATAAACACTGTCTGGTGTGACGGTGAATGGCATGTTGTGGATGGTTTCACCTTCCGCGCAACTGGCCTCGGCTACCGCGCGAATTTTACGTTCGATATCCTGCGAGACACCCATTTCTGCCAATGTAATTGGTAAACCTAATTGCTGGCAGAATGAGAGCACCGTTTCAATCTCTTCCATGCTGCTGTTTTGTAGAACTAATTGTGTCAAGGTGCCGAAGGCCACCTTCTCACCGTGGTACAAGTGATGGCACTCTTCCAAAACTGTAAAGCCGTTGTGGATGGCATGAGCCGCCGCCAAACCACTACTTTCAAAACCAATACCACTTAGATAAGTATTGGCTTCAATGATGCGTTCAACTGCTTCGGTGACCACACCGGCTTCTACTGCCAGCTTGGCTTTATAACCCTCTGCCAGCAAGGTTTCGTAGCATAAACGCGCCAAAGTGACCGCCGCCAAAGTTGATGCGCCACCCGCCATGCTGATGGCTTTAGCATCAAAACAGGCCTGTGCTTCAAAATAAGTCGAGAGCGCATCACCCATACCGGCAATCAGTAAACGCACCGGTGCTTTAGCAATAATGGCAGTATCCATCAGCACGATATCTGGGTTTTTCGGGTAAATCAGATATTCGGCAAATTCGCCCTGTTCGGTATAAATCACTGACAGTGCGCTGGTTGGCGCATCAGTCGAGGCAATCGTCGGAACCACCACCACGGGGATGTGCTGATAGTGAGCAATTGCTTTGGCTGTATCGAGGGTTTTGCCGCCACCAATACCCACCACCCCATTACAATGGTGTTTTTTCAGCTCCACGGTCAGGCGCTCGATCTCCTGACGAGAACATTCACCGTTGAAGCGGCTGAAATGACTTTCCAGCCCACTGGCTTGCAGACTTGAGCCTACGGTATCAGCCGTTAACTTCATCACAAAATCATCAGCGATGATAAAATAGTTATTAGCCAGTAACTTAGAAAATTCGCCAATGGACTGTAGTGCATTGGCACCTTGAATATATTTAGACGGAGATTGAATGACTTTCAGCATACCTTGCTCCTGTAGCGTAAGAGATAACGTGCTAATGAATAATTTTTAGGGTCAATTTGATGAAACTGGAACCACTATAAGCGCAAAAAACAAGCTGAAAATGGGTAGCGAAAACGTTCCATAATGAAACATAAATGACGGAATGAAGTTTCATATTGGAACGATAAGACTGACTCTCAGGGGCAGGAAGAGAAGTGACGCACAGAATGGTTTTACTGTTTTAAGTTTTCGCAAAGTGCTTTATTTCATACGGCGTTGTCGGCAGCACAAATAAAAAAGCAGCCCCGAGAATTGGGGCTGCTGAGATCACGGCAAACTGAGTGATACGATGAGCGAGTTATTCACTCACCGGCTCATCATGTACTTTTTCTTTAGGTTCTGGGTTCATACTGCTGTAAATCACTGGCAACACCAGCAATGTCAGCACGGTTGCAAAGCCCAGGCCGAACATAATAACCACCGCCATACTCTGGAAGAAGGCATCACTCAGCAGCGGTGCCAGCCCCAGTACAGTGGTAAATGCTGTCAGCATGATTGGCCGCAGACGTGCGGTAGATGCATCAATAATCGCCTCGCGCAGCGGTTTTTCCTGCCGCTGCAAGCCGATCTCTTCTACCAATACAATACCGTTACGAATCAACATCCCACTCAAACTTAATAGCCCCAACAAGGCCATAAAACCGAATGGAATACCGGTAAGCAAGAAGCCCACGGTCACACCAATCAATGCCAAGGGGACTGTCAGCCAGATCGCCAGCGCATTACGCACGGAGCTGAACATCAATACCGTCACCACAAACATAATCAAGAATGCGATAGGTAAACTGATGAAGATCCCACGTTGAGCTTCCTTGGTACTTTCGTAGTCGCCGCCCCATTCAAGTTCATAGCCACGCGGCAACTTAACCGCCTCGACCCCCGGTCTGATGCGCTGCAATAGCTCCGCCGACGTCTCTCCGCCCTGTTGGGTCGGATCAGTTTGTACTGTCAATGTGCGCTTGCGATCCAGGCGCATAATCAACGGATCTTCCCACTCGGTTTCAAAGCTGGTGACGACGTTATCAATTGGGATAAATGCCTGACGAGCCTGGCTCCACACCATCACATCATTGAGTCGTTCAGCATTGAGTCGCTCGGAATCAGGCGTTCGCAGCACAATCGGTATCAAGCGGGTACCATCACGGTATAGCCCCACCGGCAAGCCACCAAAGCTCATGCGCAACGTGCCATCAACCTCGCGTTTATCTACCCCCAGCTCGCGGCCCAGATAGTCGGAGAATTGTGGCCGGATCATTTTGCTACGATCCTGCCAGTCATGCCTTGCACCATCAGCCATGGGATCTGCAATGATCGCTTTCTCCGCTTGCGCAGCCAGTGAGCGCAGAACCTCTGGGTCTGGGCCAACAAAGCGGGCCTCAATGGAACTGTTGTTTGACGGCCCAAACATGATGCGTTTTATCTGCGCATCAACTTGTGGGTATTCGTCATGCATATAGGATTCAATTTCATCAATCAAACCCGGTATTTGGTCGAGTTGATCGGTACGAACCATAACCTGCGCATAGTTAGGATAGTGACGCTGGGCATTGTAGGTCAGCATAAAGCGCATCGCGCCCTGACCAATCGTCGCCATGGTGTCAGCCACCCCTTTTTGCTGCTTGATATACTGCTCAACTTTGTTCGCCACCTCTTCGGTATAGCCAATGTCCGTACCATAGGGCAGCCAGATATCAACAAAGAAGATTGGCGTGTTGGATGGCGGGAAGAAGCTTTGGCGCACATTGCCAAACCCAACTACCGATGCCGCCAACAACGCCGCCAACAGCACCAAAGTAACAGTGCGGTGTTGCAGTAACTTATTCAGAATCACACGATAATAGCGGAACAGCCAACCATCATAAGGTTGTTTGACGGGCTTATCAGCCTCTTCCTGCGCGGGTTTCTGGCTCTGGAATGCCCACTTGGCAAAGACGGGCGTTAGCGTCAATGCTGTAAACCAACTCAGCATCAGCGAGATCAATAACACCTGGAATAATGATTTACAGTATTCGCCAGTAGCATCATTGGACAGACCGATAGGTGCAAAGGCCAGAATGGCAATAACAGTGGCACCCAATAGTGGCATCATTGAGCGCTTCACCACATTGCTGATAGCAGTAAAGATGCTTTCGCCGCGCTGGCGGCCCACAACTATCCCTTCCACCACCACAATGGCGTTATCCACCAACATACTGAGCGCAATAATTAATGCCCCTAATGACACTCGCTGTAGCTCGATATTAAATAGCCACATAATCAGCAAGGTGCCGAGGACGTTAAGTGCCAGCGAGATGGCAATCACCACACCGCTGCGTACCCCCATAAAAATCAGCAGGGTGACAACAACAATGAGCAATGCCAGCAGGAAGTTAAGAATAAAGCCATTTACCGCCCCTTCAACTTCATGGGACTGGTCATAGAACACATTGATATGCATGCCTGACGGGCGCTCACCGTCCAGCTGTGCCAGCCGGGCTTTTATGGCATTACCCACATTAACAACGTTGACGTTCGGGGCGAAGGAGATGCCCAGAGCCAGTGCAGGCTTACCATTAGCGCGATAAATATTGGTGGGAGAATGACCAAAACCTTGTGTCACCGTCGCGATATCACGAAGATAGACACTTTTTGGGCTACCGGGCTGGCTAACCAGTAAGTTCCCCAGCTCTTGTACGCTTTGGAATTCGCCGGTGGGATGCAAACGAATCGACTCACTGCCCACCTGTAGCTGACCGGCATCGGACACGACATTCTGGCGGCTAAGCAAATCAGATAGCTGTTGCGGCGTAATACCCGCTGCCGTCATCTGAGCGCGGGAAATTTCTACCTGAACTTCTTCTGGCAGAATACCGACAATCCCCACTTTACCGACCCCAGGCACCAGAACCAATTCACGCCGCAGTTGCTCGGCGAAATTACGTAAATCCTGATTACTGTAGCCATCACCGGTCAGTGAGAAGAAGAAGCCGTACACATCACCAAAGTCGTCATTGACCATCGGAGCACTGGCTCCAGGTGGCAGACGCACACTGTTGTCATTTATCTTGCGCCGCAATTCATCCCAAATTTGCGGTAACTCATTCGCGCCATACTGCGCGCGGATATTAATGGTTATTTGCGATAAACCGGCGCTGGAAATTGAAGTGACATCATCAACAGAAGAGAGCTCCTGAATGGCATTTTCCAGGGGTAACGTCACTTCCTCCTCAACTTGCTGCGCCGAAGCACCATCATAGCGGGTAACAACCACCGCCGTTTTGATGGTAAAGGCCGGGTCTTCCAGCCTGCCTATATTGAGATAGGCAATAATGCCACCAATACCCAGCAACAGAATCGTTAGCCAGATACGGGTATTATTATTGATGAAATTATCAGTCAGCTTCATTAGAGACCCCGCTCACGTACCCAAGCCCGAACGACTTGATTTGGGCGAAGCTCGCCGGTACCTGCGGAGACGATTTGTTCGCCATCAGCCAACCCGGAAGTGATTTGAATGCCGTTTGCGGTGAGCTGACCAACCTGAACGCTGCGTTCTTCTACATGCATCTGGCCATCATCATTTTTAATGACCCAAACCCGTGCATCATTCAACTGGGTACTGTCAGGATTGAATACCGCTTCCACAGGCACCACGATGGTCGGGTGGTCAGTGCCAGACAGATTGCCGGAATTGATTCTTACCCGCCCACTGATACCTGAAAGTAATGGCATATCCGGTGGGCGTTTCATGGTCAACGTCACCTGGAAGGTCTGGGAAGCAGAGGTTGTTGACGTGGTATGTTCTTTATATTCCGCAATAAATTCACGCCCCGGCAGATGGTTAAGTAATACCGTTGGCTTGTAATTACGATTGCTGATGTCCAAAGTTGTAAACAGACGCTCTGGCACACTGAATACCACATCCAGCGTATCCAATGCGCTCAAGGTTGCCACCGGCTGACCTGGGGCCATAACCTGATGGTTACGCACATTAACATTGGCAATAATGCCGTCAAAAGGCGCGGTAATGGTGGCATCACTGAGTTCTTTTTGGGCAATTTCTAACGCTGCACGGGCAGACTCCATCTCAGCGCGGCGCACGTCTAGCTCGGCACGAGAAACGGCTCTTTGCCCTTGCAATGTATTGAAGCGGTTAAACTGATCCCGCGCCAGATTAAAGCTCGACTGGCGATCCCTGACCCGCAAATTCAGATCAGTATCATTGAGCATGGCAATTCTCTGGCCTTTTTTGACCTGCTCACCTTCGCGAACCAGCAACTGTTGTAGTTGCCCGCTGCGTTTAAAGGAGAGCTGGGTTTCATCGCCAGCTTGCAGCCGGGCCGGGAAATAACGAGTTCCATTTTGCCCACCGTCTTCGACGGTAAATATTTTTACCGGACGCACACTTTCCACGACTTCTGGGGGAGTTCTGTCGCAAGCAGCGAGAAGAAACGTTAATAGCAGAGTGATTACTGTTTTTATCTTCACTATAAGATCTCGTTGAGTCAGATTTTCAAAAATTATTGCAGATTAGTTATTCACACTTTGTTATCTGTTTTCTGTGACATACGGCGCAACAGCGCTCTTATCAGTGTGACTAATAATCCCCCTGTAAACATCCCTAAAAAATAGATCAGCACAATTAGTACAGAAATGGGTAGTGTTATTTGCGTGAAAAGTAGAGATAAGTTCACCGCACCACTATTTTGGAACGCAAACAGTGTGGTCAGAACCACAATAAGCACGAAGCACACCGCATAAACGTATTTCACTCGACAGTCCTTTTCATCTCAGCACACCACATTTCAGTATTAATAAAATAAGTTAACGTCCTGTTTCAACCATCCCTCGCCACCCATTACCTAGGGGATAGACACAGATAGCCGATAGTAAAATAGCGTTACTTTGCTATTCACTATCGGCTATTTTTTTAAGAGCAACTCTATCTATCCTCAGAGTCATTGGAGCGGCAGGTAGCGAACTAACTCCCTGCGGCTTCAAGTACAGAGGGGATTAGTAGTCAACGGCATCTCGGGTAATCGGGCATGTCATGCAGTGACCGCCCCCGCGCCCACGGCCTAATTCACTGCCAACAATTTCAATTACTTCCACCCCTTCTTTACGCAACTGGGTGTTAGTTTTGGTATTGCGATCATAAGCCATTACCACACCAGGTGACAGGGCGACCATGTTATTACCGCTGTCCCATTGCTGGCGTTCCGTATCGTAATCATTGCCTTCGGTCTCAACCACACGCAGTTTTTTCAGGTTCAACGCCCCAGCGACGGCTTCAACAAAAGTACCTTTATCGCGACTTAATTTAATGCCGGTTGGGCCTTTATCTGGACGCAATGAGAAGGTTTGGATTTGATTCACAATCGCCGGGTAGAGAGTGACGACATCGCGGTCGCAGAAAGTAAATACCGTGTCCAAGTGCATTGCGGCACGCAGTTTTGGCATTGCGGCAATCATGACGCGCTCAACTTGTCCTTCACTATTTTTAAACAGTGATTGAGCCAACTGAGTAATGGCCTGATGAGAGGTGCGCTCACTCATGCCAATTAACACCGTTTTATTGCCAATCGGCATGACGTCACCGCCTTCCAGTGTCGCAGTGCCGTGGTGCTGTGTTGGGTCACCCCACCACACTTTCACATTCGCATCGCCAAAATCTGGGTGGAATTTATAGATGGCGGTCGTCAGGATGGTCTCTTCATGACGGGCTGGCCAATACAGTGGATTCAGTGTCACACCGCCATAAATCCAGCAAGTGGTATCGCGGGTATAAAGGGTATTCGGCAGTGGTGGCAACAGATATTCCGTGATGCCAACCGCTTCGCGGATCAGCTTCAGTTCTTCTTTGTCACATTTACCGTCTTTATGCAGTTCAGTGGTAGACAACCCACCGATCAGTACTTCAGCCAATACGCGTGATGTCAGGCTTTCGAGATAACTACGTGTTTCGTGCAAAATACCTAATGACACTTCGTTAGGCACTATTTGCTGGTCCAGAATCCACTTTTTCGCCACTGGATTATCCAGTGTTTCCGCCAGCAAATTATGCATTTCAACCACATCCACACCGCGCTCACGCATTTTGGTCATAAAATCAAAATGGTCGCGTTTTGCTCTTTCTACCCACAGAACATCATCAAATAATAATTCATCGCAATTACTTGGGGTCAGGCGGTTATGGGCGCGACCGGGGGCGCAAACCATCACTTTATGCAACTTCCCGACTTCAGAGTGAACACCAAACTTAGTTTTGGCGTGAGTTTTCTTAGCTTTATCTGACATAAGAACTCCAATAAATTATATGGTGATAATTCCGGTGAAGATGCTGTAAAGCGCAATAACCGCCGCCACAATAAGCACGATAAACAGTATTCTTTCGTAGGTATTAAAGGCTTTTTGATGCTGTTCACGTTTGGCAATCAAGTACAAGATGGTGCCGGGACCATAGATAATGGCCGACAGCAGCAAGTATTTCAGACCGCCCGCGTAAATCATCAGTGCGGAATAGAAAGTCGCAATAAGGGCAAAAATAAGATCTTTACGGTGACCACGTGCATTGGTTTCGTAAGTCTCACCGGTCCAGGCCAGTTTTAATCCGTAAGCCCCAACTAACAAATAAGGGATCAAGGTTAACGAGCTGGTTAATTCCAATGCCAATTGGAAAGCATAATCAGTAAACAGTGTCAGAATTAAGAACACTTGAATAAAGATATTGGTCAGCCATACCGCAGCTGAAGGCACAGCATTGCTGTTCTCAGTGGCGAATACTCTCGGCATGCTTTTACTCTTAGCCGCCGAGAACAGCACTTCCGCTGCCAGCAGTGACCAAGATAAATAAGCCCCTAATACCGAAATAATTAGACCTATGCTGATGAAGATTGCGCCCCAACGCCCGACGATAGCTTCCAAGACACCGGCCATTGATGGTTGGCGTAATGCCGCCAGATCTGGGCGCAACAGCACACCGTAAGACAGCATGGTGATCAGCACTAACAGACATAGAACCCCAATAAAGCCGAGGACAGTCGCAATACCAACATGGCTACGTTCTTTGGCATAACGTGAATAAACACTCGCCCCTTCAATCCCTAAGAACACAAATACGGTGACCAGCATCGTGCTTCGTACTTGAGAGAATAAGGACTCGGGCTCCACCACCGGGGCCATAACTGCCGCCGCATGACCGACATAGCCATAATCATTCAAGTGGGATAAATCGACGCTTTTAACGACATCTGGCGTACCCCAGAAGTTCAGTGCAAATACATCACCTTTAAAGGCAAAAATCAGCACAATGACGAAAATAAAAATGGGAATGATTTTAGCGAAGGTGGCAATAGTATTAATCGCTGCCGCCTCTTTAACGCCCCGCAATATCAGGATATGGAATCCCCATAAAATAACGGAGGCCACTAATACCGCGGGAATGGTATTACCGTCACCAAATATTGGGAAGAATGCCCCTAGTGTTGATTTGATAAGCACAAAGTAAGAGACGTTACCAATACAAGTACCGGCCCAGAAACCTAATGCAGAAGCGAAACCAAGATAATCCCCGAAGCCTTCTTTTGCGTAAATGAATACACCGGAATCAAGATTAGGTTTGCGCTGAGCTAATGTTTGGAAAACAAAAGCCAGCATTAACATCCCACCCCCAGCAATACACCAGGCAATAAGTGCACCAAAGCCACCTGTTGCCCGCCCGAAAGTTGCTGGTAATGAAAATATACCGGCCCCGATCATTGAACCGACCACTAATGACGTTAGGGCCGGTAAAGATAATTTATTCGTAGATGAATTGGCCATGATGTTCTCAATGACATTGGATAAATTAAGTTGAATGTAGATTCTGCTTATCCTACAAACAGATTCACCTGGACCCACTTATCAATATAAATACATAGTTATGATAGCTTCCTTTAAAACTATTGCATAATGTCGGGAAAGTAGACCAAATCTTACAATGTGTAAATTGTTGCAAAAATTATCACATACATCAGAATTTTGTAATAGTGATCGATATCATCATTTACTATATTCAACGAACTATTTGCCAGTTTAATTCACTACTTAAAAGTCACCCAGTTAGCATAGAAATCTGTTTTTCTTAAATAGGACATTTAAGGTAATTACAGTATGTGAGCTCATTCAATAAAGCAGGAATGAATAAGAACATATGCTCACTTGCACACCATAATCCTATGGTCTAGTATTAAAGATTACACCAGTAAAAAACAAAACAATTTATCCTTTAAATTCAATGCATTGTAATTTATAAGTACTACAAATAAAAATAGTCCATATCTTATAAAAACTATCTATTTCTTTACCTCAAACACCTTATATTGCTCCCCTTATAGCCAGTAACCATCCGGTGATTAGCATGGTTTTAGACTGTGTTTCATTTTTTATAAAAAGGAGTGCGGTGCTGTCTTTATATCCTGTTCGCTTAGTCACTTTTGTCCGAAGAATCAATAAATCGGATAATAGAACAAGCATTACTTAGCTTTTATTTAGAATTCATTTACATTTGTTATCATAAAGTTAAGGAACCATCGTTACATTCGCCCTAAGGCAAACCATCACTTACTCGCACCGCAATCAAATTAATTATCAGTTCTTTATTTCATTAAAATCAACATCGGCAGCATAAAAAACTAACGCAACAAATTAATTTAAATAAAGAAAATATCTATTATTCCTCATAGTCGCATTAGAAAGACTGATGTTTTCTGTCGAAACGTCTGGCGAAGGGTAAGACTATTACGATGAAATAGCGTAGGAATTGTCCTGTTATTCTAACTTAGAATTAGTCCTATATAGATAACGACGTAAATAAAACGGGTGAATTTAGTATAAAAACTCACATCCCATTAAATAACTCTCCATTCAGATATACATATTGGCCTTCTTATTAAAGCTATCGTTTTAATTTTAGGGCATTCAATACCATTGCCGAGTGGGAGATAACATCCCACTTTATTCAGCTAAAAACACTGCAGTGACAAATAGAACAACACAACGAAAAACGGCCCCCATTGGGAGCCGTTACATAGCCAGTCATATTGTAGAATCGGCGGTTATTCTCTCTGCCGCTGGCCCAAAGCTGGCGGAGAGCCCGTCACTGAATAGCCTGCCAAAATAGCCACGAAAGTCATAAATAAATGGCCTTCAGATGAATCCAACAAGAATGAGTTGAAGAAGTTACAGGCCATATAACTGGTCAATACCGCCAGCAGGATATTGCGCAAGGCCGGTGTTTGTTGCCAGATAACCCGATAACAACAAACAATCCACGCCAGGAAGATAATCAACCCAACCACACCTGATTGAATGGTTTCCAGCAGATATTGGTTATGTGGATTATTAATTTTGTAATTTATTTCTGGATTCTCGTAATAGAAGCCACCAGCACCATGACCAAGAATCGGTGACTCTTTAATTAACCGCACTGCCTCTATAGCAAATGCCGAACGTTGCCCCATGGAAGTTCGACAGGCATCGTTTACATTGTCTGCTGACGCAGCCATACAGACTTTTATCTCATCAACACCCTGAGTGATACGCTGCGTTGCTTTATTGGGAATAAACAGTAATGCGGCGAATGCAATTGCGCCCAACACCACCAATAGCCCACGTTGACGATTGCTCAGTGAGAAGAACAGCCACACACCTAATCCAACCACTAATGCGACATAACCGGTTCGTCCCAAGACCAAGAACAGAATACTGTAACTGGCCGCCACCACAAGCAGGCCGTAGCCCCAGCGTTTCCAGCCCTGACTTTTCACCGCCAGCGCGAGCCACAGCGTAGCTGCCAAAGCCATAAAGAAGTTTTGGGTAATTTGCAGTTTAAAAATGGTTGGATTGGTGGGATCCACATGACCAATCGGGATGTGTAACACCCCAACGGCCAGCGTGCCGACCAATGCCACGGCGTTGGCTGTTAAGAACCCGATACAAAATAGTTTTATCAACCGAGGTTGGTTAATAAAGAAAAGGGCCAGCGGCAAAACATAAAGAAATTTCTTATCCTTACCCACCATATCCGGGCCATAACTGTTGTGATGGAACAGCAATGACAATGCCAATAACGCAAACATGGCCGCAGGTAGGTAGATCAGCGGATTTGTCAGTAAAGGTTTGAACTGTAATGATTTACGATTAATAATCAGACAGATTAGGACTAAAACCAGCGATATATTGATAAGGGAGCTGGATGACGGTAAAGAAATACCTAGCAGCAATGCTGTTATACCGCTCAGCATTTCGCTACGACGGTTAGCCGGTGCAGTGACCGGCGAAGAAGTCGATGGGGTTATCATAATTCTCTCAGCTTGAGCGGGTTAGAAGACAATAAGGTTACTGATATAAAACCATTTTTACACACTCTCAACCGCTATTGCATATTACTGGCTTTGAGCGCGCCAAGTATCAACAGCCGCTATGACATCACTCACCGGAATAGCATTCAAATAACGATCGGTGGTGTCAGTGTCTATCTCATTCGGGTGTGGCAACGTTCGGTAGTGACCCGCCCATAACAGGGTGTGCGGAGCCTGCCAGGGATGCCATTGATTAAGGTTGCTCGGGCCAAATAGCACCACTGACGGAGTCTGTAGGGCCGCGGCCATATGCATTGCAACTGAATCTACACCAACAAATAGCTTAGCGTTATCGATCAATACTGCCAGTTCCGGCAGCGCCAACTGGCCAGATAAATTGATAACTTTTTCTGTCTGCGTACAACCGGCAATGATTTCAGCAATATAGTCTAGCTCAGCTTGATCTTTGCCCCCTGTCAGCAGCACAGTTTCGCCCTGTTCAGTGAGGTGGTTTATCAGTTGGCTGAATGATTCACTGGCCCAGGTTTTAAACTTCCAGCGGGCAGAAGGCTGAATCACGATATAGTGATGAACAGGGTAATCCCCCATGCCGTATTGCTGGCACAGTTGTTTTACCCGCTCAACATCCTGCGCACTATAAGACATAGTGACGTCGGTGTTGATCTCAGTCAGCTGTAACGGCTCGAGGATATCCAGATTATTCAGCACGGTGTGCCGTTCAGCCGCGTTGGGAATATCCACCAAAGTAGAATGGCAGTAGTGCCATAGCCAAGTGTCGCGTTTTGGGTAGTGGAAACCAATGCTAAAACCGGGCTTTAATAAGCGGCAATAGGCCGCCGCACGCCATTGATCAGATAGATTAAGAATCAGATCATAATGGTGCTCTTTCAATGCATTAAATAGTGCTTTTTCGCCACTGATTTGGGCTGTTAAACCTGCATGTTTGAGGCCACGGTCCACAATAAAGGCGTGATTGACGGTGTTGTTCTCGCGCAGCATATCCTGCGTGCCGCCATATAATAGAACGTCAATTTTGGCCTGCGGATAGTTCGCTTTTAGTGTATTCAGTAAAGGAGTGGTGAGGAGAACATCGCCGAAATGGCGCAATTTAATGACCAAAATGCGCTGAACACTGTCCTTCTCCCGCAATATGTTTGGCAGGTTAAGTTGCCCAGCTGGTGATTCTGTCTTATTTGATGTATTCATCATCGGATGTGGCATCATCGGCAACAAAAGGGGGCAATAATGCTATCCAAGCACTTGCAACATAGCAATCACTTATTTTTGGCTATATTGCTAGCCATTACATAACTGTGGCCGATGAGTTTAACGCACCTAGGGGCACTTCGGCGGCTTATGCCGCTACGCCCCCCACGGCACGCTTCCCCATCGTTTCATATTTGTGTTGTCGATTTACCCCACGAAACCAATTGACGTTATCGGTGCCGGTAGATTGAGTGCGGACAGCGCGCAAGAACCGGATCATACATCAGTATGTGACGGTGATGAGCACTGCCCCGAAGCTCAAGCTGGCAAACAAGGTAGTTAATTTTAATCGTCAATTTCACAGGCCCGGAGCCTTCCATAAAGACGTCGTCAACCCACTGTCCACCAGCGTCAACTGGTCGGTATACACCGCTTGCCAGTTTGTTTTGGCTGCTTGATAAAGTGCTTTATGCTCAGTATTTGGCGTATATTCTCGCTCCCAGCGCACTAGCCGCTCACCGGTTTTATCCAGCGCCTCATAAAGCCCGACACCAACTCCTGCCGCAATGGCACAACCTAACGCGGTGGCCTCTTTGACAACCGGCACACGCACTGGAATTCCGGTGACATCCGCCAAGATTTGGCTCCACAATTTGCCTTTTGATCCTCCGCCCGCAAAGACGACGGAAGAAGCTTTGACGCCAGAGAATTCGGCAATTTGAGCCAGATTACAGGCCGAGACTATGGCGGCGTTCTCTTCCAACGCGCGGAATAAAGTCGCTTTGTTGCACTTTTCAGGGTCGAGTGAAAGGTTGATAAATGAAGGTGCGGCGTGATACCAAGATTTAAAACGCATCACATCGGAGAAAATAGGCATCACCCCGTAAGCCCCTGCGGGGACGCGCGCCGCCATATCTTCTAACAAACTGTAAGTGTCGATGCCCAGCCGCTGTGCCAGCAATTTCTCTTCGGCACAAAATGCATCACGGAACCAGCGCATCGTCAGGCCGGTAAAGAAGCTGATGGATTCTGCTTGCACCATACCGGGAATAACATGGGGATTGATGCGTGTATTCATATTGGGATCGGTGATTGGCTTAGGCAAGTTGACCACCTGCTGCCAGAAAGTACCGCCCAATACCGCTGTTTGTCCCGGTTGTACCACCCCAAGCCCCAGGCAGCCAAGTTGCACATCACCACCGCCCATCACGACTGGCGTACCTGCCAGCAAGCCACACTCTTGTGCCGCTTGGGCCGTGACATGACCGAGTAAGGTGCCGGTCTCTTTAACCGGCGATAAAATATCGGCGCGCAATCCGGCCATCTCCAGCAAGTGTGGCTGCCAGTTACGAGTGACTAAATCCAACATTCCGGTAGTGCCCGCATTGGAAGGGTCAACCGCCAATTCGCCACTGAGCATATTCGCCAGCCAGTCGCTTATCATGGTTAACGTCCCCGCCTGACGATAAATATCTGGCCGATAATGCGCCAGCCACAGTAGCCGTGGCATCGCACTCAGTGCCAGTGTCTGGCCGGAACATTGATAGACCTCAAGCTCAAACCCATGATTATGCAGCTCTTTCAGTTCACTCACTTCACGGCTGGCACGCGCATCCACATTGGCGCAGGCCCAGATTGGCTTGCCGCTGCGGTCATAGAGCACAATCCCTTCGCGCATTGAGCAAGCCGCAACTGCACGGATAGCGCTAGCCGGCAGTTTGGCCTGATGCAGTGCCTGACGAATGCACTGGCAGGTCAATTTCCAGTTGGTGGTTAAATCAAACTCCATCGACCCCGGGACATCAGGTACTGGAAGATGTAGCCATTCAGCCTGCCCGGCTGCTATCTGATTACCATTGAGATCAAATATTACAGCCCGAACACTGCCAGTGCCGGCATCCAGAGCCATCAGATATTCACCCGATGTGGTGGTCGTACAGAGTTGACTCATTGCGCTACCCTCTGTTTTATATGGATTTATGAATAAACCAGTCCTCTACTGCCATGAATAAATTTTTGTATTAAGAAGCAAAAACTATTGGCGTCATTTATGTGAGTAATACACAAGCCTAAGCTGGCAACTAAAATAGCCAATTAAATCAGTTTAATAATAGAACGCGCAGTTAGCTCATCAGTGACTAAAGCATTGACATACTTGCCTTGCAGCGCAGCAACAATCGCCTCTGATTTCTCAATGCCACCCGCCACACCAATAACCGTCGGGATATTGGTCAGTTCTGCCAGTGAAATGCCGATCAATTCTTGGTGGATTTGCATATCTGGCACCAATGCGCCATCGGCCTGCATAAAGTAGCCAAGGATATCGCCGACCGCCCCTTTGCGGCTGAACATCAGCTGTTCACCTTCACCGATATAACCGGAGCGCAAAATAGTGGCTTCTTTTTGCTGATTCACCGAGCCAATACCAACCACGGCTACATCCGCCGCTCGTGCTGCCAACATCACATCGCGCACACTGTTTTCCTGACGGAATGTTTCGGCCACTTTGGCACTGGATGCACGCAACGGCGCAGGAATAATACTGACCTGACAAGCAGCATCTAGCTGGCCAATCCCGGTCATATAAGAGCCAACTCCGCCAGACAGTGTCACTAAGCGAACTTGCTGTGAGGCGATAAAACCACTCAAATGCTGCAGTGCGCACATGGTGGTTTCGCCAAATCCCACCGCCAGCAGTTGCTGTGGTTGTATTAATGCCATCAATAAATGCGCGGCACCAATACCCAACCGGCTACTGATGCTGAGATCAGCCAGAGAAGGCAGAATGCGGATATGCTTGAGGCCAAAATGCTGTTGCAGTTGGTTTTCCAGTTCCAGACAACCTTCATAACGCGAATTAATCTGTACCCGGATTACCCCGGACTGACGGCCTTTCTCCAGTAATCTGGAGACCTTCAACCTGGTCAGCCCCAGCAGTTCGCCAATATCCCCTTGTGTTAAGCCATCGTGATAATAAAACCACGCAATGCGAGCGAGCAGTTCCTCTTCACTCATGCTATTACCCGGATATTTGTATTCATCATTGGACGACATGGGTTTTTCTTTCATTACCGCTTTTTCTTTCATCATTCCCGACATTTCTCTTCTGGCTTTACTCATCATTCATCAGCTCAATCCCAGAGCCACGAATGTTAAATATCAATTGATAACTACGCTAACAGCTTAAACAACATATTTGAACATATTTTAATTTAAATTTTTTTATTCACGAAAATGTGATCTTGATTACGCCATAAATGGGATTATACAGCTATCTTTTTTGAACACTTTTAATTTTAAATTATTTTTGTTCACTTGGAGCCACGATGCCGCAGACTATCACCACCCCGCCACCGCTGCTCCAAGTACGTGGTATCAGCAAACAGTTTTCTGGTGTAGTGGTATTGAAAAGTATCGACTTTACTCTGCAACCGGGTCAGGTCCATGCCCTATTGGGGGGGAATGGTGCAGGTAAATCGACATTGATGAAAATCATTGCAGGCGTGCTACCACCAGACAGCGGCACCATTGAGATCAATGGGCAACCCTGCCTTAACCTCACTCCAGCCAAAGCTCATCAGTTAGGTATTTATCTGGTGCCGCAAGAGCCAATGCTATTTGCCAACCTATCCGTGCAGGAAAATATCCTGTTCCGGTTACCGAAACACCAAGCTGATAAGAAGAAAATGGCGCAGTTGCTGCAAAGCTTGGGCTGTCATCTGGATTTATCGGCCAGCGCCGGTTCACTGGATGTCGCTGACCAACAATTAGTGGAGATCATGCGCGGCTTGATGCGTGACTCACGTATTTTAATTCTTGATGAACCTACGGCTTCGCTAACACCAGCAGAAACCAATCGCTTATTCAGTCAGATCAAAATGTTATTGCAGCAAGGTGTCGGCGTGGTTTTTATCTCCCACAAACTGCCGGAGATTCGTCAGTTAGCCGATTGGGTCAGTGTCATGCGCGATGGCGGTATCGCCCTGAGTGGGGCAACCACTGATTTCTCAACCGACACTATTATTCAGGCTATTACTCCACAGGCTAAAAATAGCGAGTTATCTGATACCCAAAAGTTATGGTTAGAACTGCCTGGCAACCGCCGTTCGCAAGCTCGCGCTCAGTCAAATCAGCCGGTGATACAAGTGAGTGATCTGAGTGGCGAAGGTTTTGCTCATATCTCTTTTGAGGTTCGCGCCGGTGAAATTCTGGGGTTAGCGGGCGTCGTCGGTGCGGGCAGAACTGAATTGGCCGAAACCCTGTATGGCTTACGCCCCGCCAGTGGTGGCCGCGTGTTACTGGAAGATATCGACATCACCGCGATGAAAACCGTCAATCGTCTGGCAACTGGTCTGGTTTATCTGCCAGAAGACCGGCAGGCGTCCGGCCTCTATCTGGATGCCCCACTGAGCTGGAATGTGTGCTCACTGACTCAGCGTAATCAAGGATTATGGACTCATCCGGCACAGGAAGCTGCCATTCTGGAACGTTATCGTCGGGCGCTGAACATCAAATTCAATCACCTCGAGCAACCGGTGCGCACCTTATCCGGGGGCAACCAGCAAAAACTGCTGATAGCCAAGTGTCTGGAGGCCAATCCGCTCTTACTGATTATTGATGAACCCACTCGTGGCGTGGATGTGTCAGCCCGCAGTGATATCTATCAATTGATCCGCAGTATTGCCGAGCAGCATGTCGCGATCATTTTTATCTCGTCAGATCTAGAAGAAGTGGTGCAGATGGCGGATCGCGTGTTGGTGATGCACCAAGGAGAGATCAGTGGCGCACTGGATGGCAGTGCCATGAACGTCGATACCATTATGCATTTGGCTTTCGGTGAACATCATACCGACGCCCATCAGTCCGCTGAAAATGAGGGCGCATCATGTTGAAATTTATCCAAAATAACCGCGAAGGTACCGCACTATTGGCGATTCTCGCCCTCTTTGCCCTACTCGGCGTGATCGACCGTAACTATTTCAACTTACAAACTTTCACCATGATCTTCAGCAGCGCGCAGATCCTGATCCTACTGGCGATCGGTGCCACCATGGTGATGCTAACCCGCAATATTGATGTGTCGGTCGGCTCCATTACCGGTTTGTGTGCGGTAACAGTAGGTATGGCACTCAATGCTGGTTTTGGTTTGGCACTCTCTTGCCTGTTTGCGCTGCTGGTTGGCATGCTGACCGGCTTCTTTAATGGCATTTTGGTGACCTGGCTGAGGATCCCGGCGATTGTCGCCACCCTGGGTACGTTGGGGTTATATCGCGGTCTGATGCTGTTGCTCACTGGCGGTAAATGGATCGAAGGGTTGCCAGCTACTCTCAAAAGCTTATCAACCCCCATTCTGTTTTCTATCTCACCGATTGGCTGGCTGATTATGTTGCTGATTATCGCCATGGCCTTATTACTGGGGAAAACCGCCTTTGGTCGCAGCTTCTACGCCACTGGCGATAACTTGCAGGGCGCTCGCCAATTGGGGATCCGCACCGACAGCATTCGTATTTTTGCTTTCTCAATGAATGGCGTGATGGCGGCGCTGGCCGGGATCGTCTTTGCTTCACAAATTGGTTTTATCCCAAATCAGACCGGCAGTGGCTTGGAGATGAAAGCCATCGCCGCCTGTGTACTGGGTGGGATCAGTCTGTTGGGCGGCACCGGCACAATTATTGGCGCGATCCTCGGGGCTTATCTACTAACACAAATCGACAGTGTGCTAGTCCTGCTGCGCCTCCCGGCCTGGTGGAATGACTTTATCGCCGGTTTGGTATTGCTCGGGGTGCTGGTGTTCGATGGCCGCCTGCGCTGCGCAGTAGAACGTAATATCCGCCAACAGAAATATGCCAGATTCAATACCCGGCCAGTCAGGGCTGATAAGAAGAAAAAGAAATCTACTCTACCCAAAGGGTATAAAAAAGAGGTGGCACCATGAGTTTATACCGGCGTTACGGATGGGAACTGGCTCTGGCGACGTTGTTGGTGCTGGAAATCCTGCTGTTTGGTTTATCGAATTCGCGCATGTTGGATATCAATGTGCTGCTGTTTAGTACCAGTGATTTTATCTGTATCGGCATAGTGGCCCTGCCACTGACGATGGTGATTGTCAGTGGCGGCATCGACATCTCATTTGGCTCCACAATTGGATTGTGCTCAATATTCTTGGGCGTGATGTTCCAGGCGGGTGTCCCGATGAGTATCGCCATCCCACTGACATTTTTGGTTGGCGCATTGTGCGGTTTGATTAACGCCGGGCTGATTCTGTATACCGGCGTCAACCCGTTGGTGATTACCCTCGGTACTATGTATCTGTTCGGCGGCAGCGCGCTGCTGTTATCGGGTATGTCCGGTGCTACCGGCTATGAAGGAATTGGCGGCTTCCCAACCGCCTTTACCGATTTTGCCAACCAAACCCTCTTCGGCCTGCCAGTACCACTGGTTATCTTTATGGTCTGTGTGTTGCTGTTCTGGCTGCTCATGCACTGCACCCACAGTGGCCGTAACGTTTTCCTTATTGGGCAAAACAGCCGCGTGGCACGTTACAGCGCTCTGCCCGTCGCGCGCACCCTATGCATCCTGTATGCCCTGACCGGCGTGGCCTCTGCCATTGCCGCCGTCTTACTGGTTTCTTACTTCGGCTCTGCGCGCTCTGATTTAGGGGCATCATTCCTGATGCCGGCTATCACTGCCGTCGTCTTGGGTGGCGCCAATATCTATGGCGGTTCTGGCTCCATCCTTGGTACAGCACTGGCGGTATTACTGGTGGGTTACTTGCAACAAGGCCTGCAAATGATTGGCACGCCAAACCAGATATCCAGCGCACTGTCCGGTGCATTACTGATTCTGGTGGTGGTTGGCCGCTCTATTAGCCTACATCGGCATTTGATTTATGAATGGCTGCAACGTCGTCGCAGCAGACACACCCTAGGTTAACACTCTAATTTAAAAAGAAATTATTGTAACGAAATGCCAACACCTCTCTACCCCTTACAGAACAGTAATTCGGAGAATGCAATGAAAACACCAAGATTAAAAAAGCTGGCGCTGGTTTGTGCCCTCGGATTTACCTGTATCACTTTTAGCGCAATCAATGCCGTGCAAGCGGCAGAACGCATCGCATTTATCCCGAAATTGGTCGGGGTTGGTTTCTTCACCAGTGGTGGTAAAGGTGCCGTCGATGCGGGCAAAGAGCTGGGTGTGGATGTCACCTATGATGGCCCGACAGAGCCCAGTGTTTCGGGCCAGGTTCAGTTGATCAACAACTTCGTCAACCAAGGCTATAACGCCATTGTGGTTTCTGCGGTTTCACCTGATGGCCTGTGCCCGGCATTAAAACGCGCCATGCAGCGAGGCGTCAAAATTCTGACTTGGGACTCTGATACCAAACCAGAATGTCGTTCGATTTATATTAACCAAGGGACACCTAATCAATTGGGGTCAATGCTGGTTGATATGGCCGCCAATCAGGTGAAAAAAGACCAAGCCAAAGTGGCATTTTTCTATTCCAGCCCGACAGTGACCGACCAGAACCAATGGGTGAATGAAGCGAAGAAAAAAATCCAGCAGGAACACCCCGGCTGGGAGGTGGTAACCACACAGTTTGGCTATAACGACGCCACCAAATCATTGCAAACCGCAGAAGGCATTTTGAAAGCGTATGGCGATCTCGATGCCATTATTGCCCCTGATGCTAACGCCCTGCCCGCCGCGGCTCAGGCCGCAGAAAACCTGAAACGCGACAATGTGGCGATTGTCGGCTTCAGTACCCCGAATGTGATGCGCCCTTATGTTGAACGCGGCACGGTCAAAGAGTTCGGCCTGTGGGATGTGGTAAACCAAGGCAAAATCTCAGTTTATGTGGCCAATGAGATGCTGAAAAAAGGCGACCTGAATGTTGGCGATAAAATTAATATCCCGAACATTGGTGTAGTCGAAGTGGTACCAAACAGTGTTCAAGGTTATGCCCATGAAGCCAAAGGCAACGGCATTGTGTTACTGCCGCAGCGGGTCATTTTCACCAAAGAGAACATCGACAAATACGATTTCTAATCTCGGCGGCCCGCTGCATGGTGGCGGCGGGCCACACTATTATTTCTCACCTCCGGTTGGAGTAATTACAGATGGCTGATTTAGACGATATCAAAGACGGTAAAGACTTCGGAATTGGCGTGCCGCAGAAAAATCCTGCATTTACGCTAAAAGGCTGCGGCTCGCTCGATTGGGGAATGCAATCTCGTCTGGCGCGGATTTTCAATCCGAAAACCAACCGCACCGTGATGCTGGCATTCGATCACGGCTATTTTCAGGGGCCAACCACCGGTTTGGAGCGGATTGATATCAATATCGCCCCGCTGTTTGACTATGCCGATGTCTTAATGTGTACCCGTGGTATTTTGCGCAGTATCGTTCCTGCGGCCGCTAACCGCCCAGTGGTGCTGCGTGCATCTGGGGCTAACTCAATTTTGACCGACTTATCCAACGAAGCCGTGGCAGTGGCGATGGAAGATGCTTTGCGGCTCAACTCCTGCGCCGTTGCGGCACAGGTTTACATCGGAACCGAGCATGAGCATCAGTCAATTAAGAATATTATCCAGTTAGTTGACCAAGGCTTGCGCTACGGTATGCCGACCATGGCGGTAACCGGCGTCGGTAAAGACATGGCCCGTGACCAGCGCTACTTCTCTTTGGCGACACGTATTGCCGCCGAAATGGGCGCGCAGGTGATTAAAACCTATTATGTCGACAGTGGTTTTGAGCGCATTGCCGCCGGTTGTCCGGTGCCGATTGTCATTGCGGGCGGTAAAAAATTGCCTGAGCGGGACGCGCTGGAAATGTGCTATCAGGCCATAGATCAGGGCGCGTCTGGCGTGGATATGGGCCGAAATATCTTCCAGTCAGAAGCCCCAATTGCCATGCTGAAAGCCGTGCATGCCGTGGTACATAAAAATGAGAATGCGGAAACGGCTTATAAGCTGTTCCTACATGAAAAAGGTTGAATATAAATGGCTGCCAGCCCTTGGCTGGCAAGCGATGACAAGGAGAAAGCCATGCATGTCACCCTCGTCGAAATTAATGTAAAAGATGACAAAGTTGAGCAGTTTATTGAGGTTTTCCGTGCCAACCATTTAGGTTCTATTCGCGAGCCCGGAAATTTACGTTTTGATGTGCTGCGAGACGAAACCATTCCCACCCGCTTTTATATTTATGAAGCTTATGCCGATGAAAACGCGGTAGCTGCCCATAAGAAAACGCCGCATTACCTAAAATGTGTCGAAGAGTTGGAAGGGTTAATGACCGGTCCACGTAAGAAAACCGTGTTTGTTGGTCTGATGCCTTAATCGATACGGGCAGTAGAGTTTTTATGCTGCCCACATTCTCTGCTGTAATTTCTCCCTCGGTAAGCTCCCGCGAAAAAGCTATATTGAAAACCTTGGCTCTGGCACCTTGCTGAATAAGAGGCGGGTTTACACTATGATTTTTCATCATTACACCGGGAGTTAAGCATGAAAAATACCATCACGCTGTTGAGCGTCTTATTCTTCAGTTGCGGAGCTGTTGATGCTAGTGGGCTCCCTACCGGCAGCAATAGTTTTGATTTTGTCATACCGCAAACTAGCAAAAAAATAGAGGTTTTTAGCTATCAACCACCAGAGGCCACCACTCAAACGCCCATCGTATTCGTCCTGTCGGGGCTAAATCGCGATGCCGATAAATATCGCGATGCTTGGGTAGAAAATGCCAGAAAAAATAAACTGACGGTTATGGCTCCGCATTTCAGTAAGCAAGATTATCCCGGCAGTGATAGCTATAATCTGGGTAATCTAATGGATGCCCAGAGCGGTAAATTAAATCCAAAAGGAGCATGGGCATTTACTGTCATCGATTCTCTGTTTGCTGATATGCAACATCAGGGTATTACCCAACAAACACACTATTATATATTCGGAAATAGCGCTGGTTGCCAGTTTGTCCACCGCATGCTGACATTATTACCCGAGCCAAAAATCAAAGCGGCTATCTGTGCCGCTGCGGGTTGGTGGACAATGCCAAGTAATAAAGTGCTGTGGCCGTATGGTTTAGCTAACGCCCCGATAGCCGTAAGCCAGCAACAATTAGCTGATTATTTTGCTTTGCCGGTGCTAATTACCGTGGGCAGTAAAGATAATAATCCTAACCATCCACTGTTGCGCCGCTCCAGCGAAGCAATGGCCCAAGGCAATAGCCGATTAGCGCGGGCGAAAACTTATTTTCTAACAGCCAGGCAGCAAGCCCAGCAAGATAACGTGCCGTTTAACTGGCAATTTTCTATCTTGCCGGGTGTGGGTCACAGTGGCAGTAAAATGTCAGCGTATGCTGCTGAGCAATTTGCCTGGTTTGAGCAACATGGCAAGTTTAGGACACAGAAGTAAGTCTCAGAAATTTTGCGGGTCAAATATGGATATTAATATCTCTAATACAAGAATTAGAGATATGCTTTCATTATTCTTGAGAACTTATATTCTGCATAAACTACATCAAAATGTTAATGCCCTGTTTTTGTACAATTGACAGCAATTTAAGTGATAAACCGTTGGGATGTTTTGCACCATTTTCCCATTTCTGAATAGTCGAAACACGGGCATTCAAGTTACTCATGTCTTGTTTAGCAAACATTCTTTTTTCTACTTATACTTAATTAGCTGGTAACAAACGCTTTCTAGCTAAGGTGATAAGAGTTCTATCACCGCTAGTGGCATTGCAGGCTCCGAACTATCGACTCTCCTATTTTATTCAGCCTTTTCCGTTTTCTCGGTAACTTTCCATTTTCCGTTAACCCACTCGCGGGTCGTCAATACCACGGACTCACCATCAGCAGTATAACCTTCGGTCACTTCTTCGATCAGCACCGGTTTATCATTGGCAAGCTGATAAGTTGAGGATTGATGCCAGCAGCAACCACTTTTGGTGAAAGTAGTAATGGTTTTCGTTTTTTTGTCGACCCCAAATAATCCCAGATTAGTGCTGGCCAGTTCCGTCAAACTAGCATTAATACGGAACTGTTGTTTGGTAACATCGAACAGATAAATATCATAAGATGGCCCACCGTAGGCGCCGCTATTACCATTACGTAGCGCAATATCGTCATAATTATCAAAGTTAATATCTTCGATAACCAATCCGCTATTATTATCGCCATACATCTCTATCAAATTGGTTGTAGCTTTACCTTTGGTGTCCAGCTCAATAAAAATATTTTCCATTGCAATACGCTGGAATAGTTCACCACGATCTTTCTTGAAAATATCTAAGGTACCCACCCCTTCGCAGGTCGAGTAGGATTTATTATCATTGCACCCTGCCACACTGAGAATAAAGTCCCACTGCTCGGAAGCGCCTTTAATAACAGAAACATTACCGCTACCAGAAAGTGCTTTAATGCGGTTTATCATGCTATTACTCAGGCAGACATCATCCTGACACAGGTCACGCTCTTTCAACCAGGCCAACTGTTGCTGTTTCGCCACCGCTTTATCCTGCTGCTTAATATAGGCCTGATAATCTTTATTCAGTACCGCATCTAATTGCTGTAACTGGCTGCTGGAACAGATATTCTTCTCTGTCACTGTGGTCGCTTTACTGCAATCCATAGCAAAAATTGCGGTGGAAAATAATGAGATAGGAAGCAAAAGCAGCAAAGATAAATTACGCATGATAGTCCTTTAAAATAGAGAAGCGTCAGTTAAGATAAATGCTAATAAAACAGTAGCATGAAGCTGACAGCATTTCACTGAGCGGGTTATCGTGCTCAACCGACTTATGATAATAAATACCCCGGTTATCAGATAACGCCTATCAGCAAAATGCCTCTTGTGCGTTATTCTTAGCGCCGAAGATAATGATTGGCAGCCTTTCTGCGATATCGCGCTCTATATGCTGTGCTCTCCACTGTAAACAGGAGTTTCTATGACTATCACTCATCGCCTGACACTGGCTTTGGCTTTATCCACCATACTGCTAGCGGGTTCAGTTAACGCTAATAGCTTATTGGACTCAGTAAAGAGTGCCGCAGATCAGTACAGTAAATCCGGCGACAGTTCATCTTCACTGTCGTCGCTAACGGGTTTACTTAATGGTGGCGATAAGGGACTGAGTGCCAGTTCCATGACCAATGCCGCCGGTATATTGCAATATTGCGTACAAAATAATGTGCTATCCGCCAATGGTACCACCGCCATTAAAGACCAACTGATGAGTAAGCTAGGGATCACCAGCACTGAAAATGCCAAGAGCCAGGATTATCAGGAAGGTTTAGGTGGGTTACTGAAAACGGGTGAAGGGAAGAGTTTGAATCTGAACGATCTTGGTAGCGAGCAAATTACAGAAAAAATCAAAACCAAAGCCTGTGATTTAGTGCTAAAACAAGGTAAATCGTTCTTGTTGAATTAATAGAATCAGAAATAGCAAAGCGCGGCTTATGGCTGCGCTTTTTATTGCCAGCTTTAAATACTCCCCATACTTTGGGGAGTATTTATATGACTCACAAATTGTATTAAACCGCTTTTTCTGATTCTACTGGGTTTTGATTGCGACTGATGGCAACTTTGAATACCCAGTAGATAACGCTGGCAGCAACCAATGAGTTAATGGTCGGAATCCCCCACTCAGTCACTAGCCCCACCACACTGCCGGCAATACTGGCAATTATTGCCACCCAGCCGATGGCCGGTGTTTGATTATCATCAGGCAGTTTCCCTTCCTGGCGGCTTTTATCCAGAATTTTGCGATGAGATCGCAAAATATAATAGTCCACCAGCATAATGCCGATAATTGGCGGGAATACGACCCCCAGAACTGTTAGGAAATCGACAAAACGGTCCAATATTCCCAATACAGACAGCGTGGTACCCAATACACCAATAACTAAGGTGGTGAAGGTATATTTCAGCTTTTTACCGGTTAAACCTTCAACTGCGTTAACAATGCCGAGTGATGAAGAGTACAAATTGAGGTCATTAACCCTTAATGTAGAGAACACCACAACCAGCAGACCCGCGCCACCAGCCGCTTGGGACATGATAGTCACGACATCTGCCGTGCCGAGAGTTTTAGCAATCAGGATAGCCAAGCCATTGACGATGAACTCCCCGGCAATAATGGTGAAAATCGTCACACCAAGAACATGCTTACCATTTTTGGAATAACGTGTCAGGTCAGGGGTCATCAGACTCGCCACAATGGCTCCCCCAACAACAATAGTAATACCCGCGCTGATCGGCAGAGGGTCACCCGGTGGAACTAACTGGATGATTTCGTGAATATTATGGCCTGACAAGGTAGTTATAGAGATATAAGCTACCAGCAAAATAAACATTGGCACCGCGATGCGGGCGGCAATACGCAGTGCTTTAAAACCAAAGGCGACCAAGATAGTTAGCAAGCTACCCGATAAGGCTGCAGCAAACCCAAACCCAAGTTTATGACCCAGTGCAAAATCCAGAGATTTAGCAAAAATAGCGTTTTGAATGCCAAACCAACCGAGCAAACTGACGGCAACGACAATCCCGATAAGTACCGATCCTAAGCGACCAAAACCACACCAACGGGCTAGCAAACTGCCGGAAATCCCTTCACGCATCCCCGCAAGACCCAGACCGTAAGTCACCACACCAAATATTATGCTGCCAATGAGGATTGCAGTGAATGCATCAACCAAAGTCATGGAGTTACCGAGTACCGCACCCAGCATGAATTGATCCAGCGCGGTTAACATCCCCATATGTACGATGGCGACACTTAAAAATGAAACCCTTTTATCCTGTGGCACTCGGCTCAATGGATAATCTTCAATTTTGATCACGATAAGGTGTACCCTTAGTTGTCAGATAAACTGGATCCCTTTTGCCACCAGTCGATCCGGAATATAATTATCCAAATTTGCAAATTTGCAAAACTCCTCAAATTGTTGCAACGTGTGGACATCAGATTTTTGATAAATAGTATATATTCTATTTTCTATCGTTTTAGTACTGATGTTATATATCTTGGCTATTTCTTTAACGGAAAATCTTTGCAGCATTAAAAATATAACGTCAAGCTCAGCCCGAGTAAATGTACTGTTATTAATTTCAGTTGTCAGAATACTGGGTTTTTGTTGATTGATATATTTTAGAGGGGATAAAGTATTAAGTGGTTTGGCGCTCCACATAACACCGATAACTTCTTTTCTATCATTATAAATAGGCAGTTTTTCACTGATAAAGGGTGTCAAAGTCTCTTTACCATACCAATAATGTGTTTCTATTACGGTAACGCGGTCTTGAGTCTCTCCAGTCCTTTTATCATGTTCAATAAACTCAGGGGAAAATTCAGCCCAATGCGCTGGAAACTCATCATCCATCTTCCCTTCTATATCAAAACTCAATGGCGTATTGGTATAGAGATAAGCAGCCTTATTCATATAGATATGGCGAGAATTTAGATCTTTAATGCCCCATGGTTCACTTAAGTGTTCCATCATGGCAATAAGGCCCTTGAAATAAATTTCATTATTTTTATCGGGCAAATCCATGGCGACCTCGCCGATCAAAAATGGGTTAAAAGTCTTTCGCCAAGTAGAATCTAGTATGCTTTTTAGCATATCCGCCTAAATTGCCATATACGCTGTAACCTAATTTTTCATAGAAGCCTCTGGCCTGAAAATCGAAAGTGTCCACATAAGCCATATGACATCCACGCTTAATCGCTTCTTCTTCCGCCTTTTCCATTAACTGGCGACCATAACCGCTTTTACGATATTCATCGCTGACCCAAAGGTATTGAACCTCAAGCCCGCCCCACCATGTCCTGGCAACTAATCCTGCAACAATTTTACCGTTGTCGTCGGTAACGGTGACGAACAATGGGTGAATGTCTACGATTTCCGTTTTATTATTGTGAGCCCAAAGACCATTGATGACATACTCCTCGTCTTCTGGGTTTGGCGTATCCGTAACGTTGATATTCATTTTCGCAACATACCTTCCTGTGTTAATAATTATAATCAAATTCATTCATTCCAACCACCTGTAATATCATTTTCCTTAAAGTGTTACAAGAGTGGTTTTCACCCGTTCCCGCCATCGTATTAAGTGTTTATATTTATTGGGACAGAGCCAAAATATATCAATACAATTTGTATGGGTAATCTGCTTTTTTCAAGCTCTGTCTGCAAATGCTGATATCGCCTCACCAGGGCCTCATCGGGGAAGTTCATCCATAATTCACGGCTCCACCCGTAGAGCAAGAATAACTTGCCAGAGGGAGGAGCCGCTCTTCGAGATAACGATCCATAAACCCTACTACTTAATATTTATAAGACTGGGAATAGGATATTTGGCGATAGCAGGGAGTATTGAGGGAGCGGCTTCCACAGTGCGTCGCAATATACGCTGCCGGAAGCCACGATGAATAGCTGGATTACTCGTCGAAGAACCAATAACCTTGATTAACCAAGTCGGTTAACTCAGTGATAAACGCCGGATTATTTAAGGCTTCACCTAGCTCTTTTTTCCCAATAGTGGTGTAGCGGCACAGTGCATCAGCGGCTTTAGGATCGACAGTATCCAGACGCTCATTGTTGATGAAGAAGCTGTCAGCAACTCGTAGAACTCGTAGCCCACTCAAGCGCGTCAAAACCGCCCCTTGTTTCAAGGCGTCGGCAATCTCATCTTGCTCGTAAGGCGGCTCTGCCGGGGCAATATCCAGCTCATGGCGCGGTGTTGTCGCGAAACGGCCAAACCACTGTTTAAAATCTTCCGGCTGATTAATCATGTCGAGCATCATCTTGCGCAAGCGGTCGAGCTCATAATCTTCCACTCGCCCCGGATGCTCCCGGCATGTTAAATCTGGGTCGCTGTAGTGCTCACCGCCAAGATCGTTCTCTAACACGTAATCAGCGAAACTGCTGATTAAATCCCTCCCGTTCGGCCCACGAAAACCGACTGAATAGTTAAAGGCTGTTTCATGGGTAAAACCGTCGTGTGGGAAGCCCGGCGGAATATATAAGATATCACCCGGCGCCAAGTCTTCATCAATGATTGGCGTGAAAGGTTCGACGTGCAACAGGGCTGGGTGCGGGCAAAACTGCTTCAGAGGCAACTTATCACCAACGCGCCAACGCCGGCTGCCCATCCCCTGAATGATAAAGACATCGTACTGGTCGATATGGGGTCCGACACCGCCGCCCGGAACAGAAAAGGAGATCATCAGGTCGTCTAAGCGCCAATCCGGTAACACCCGAAATGGGCGCACCAGTTCGGCTGACGGGGCATGCCAGTGGTTAACTGCCTGTGCCAATAACGACCAGCCAGTTTCACCCAGATTATCAAAATGCTCAAATGGCCCATTACTGGCCTGCCACTGACCATTGTTATGGCTGACCAGACGGCTATCGACTTCAGCCTCCATCGCTAAACCCGCCAATTCATCCGGCGTAATAGGATCAACAAAGTTTGGGAAGGCATTTTTCAATACAACAGGCTGTTTTTGCCAGTATTTCTCTAAAAATTCGGGCCAATTAAGATTCAGTTGATAAGCCATGCTTTCATACCAGTAAGAAGAAAAACGGCCCTGATTATAAAGTGGCGAATACCCAAGCCGCCTTGTCATTGGTCAAGGCGGAACCAATCTTGGCGAACGACTCTCCAGCGATAAGGAGATAGCCACAGTGCGTTGGTTTTCTCTTTGTGGATCACATTTTTGGGATGCCGCTATTCCCACATAAAAATCGCGTGTTATTATTCACGATGTAAATCCCTTTCAACTCATACCGAGGCTTGATGCTGGAGAATGTAATCATCCGATAATCAGCTTGCCGACCTTTTCAGGCCGGACTGGTTATCAATGCGCCGAAATCGAATGCGGACACCGCTGTGTGTTTGCACGTTTTGCACATGATGATTAATAGGTTTCCAGTATGAATTTATCCCGTCAGGAACAACGTACCTTACACGTTCTCGCCAAAGGTGGACGTATTGCGCACATCCGTGATACCTCCGGGCGCGTCACATCAGTTGAATGCTATAGCCGCGAAGGGCTGCTGCTCAGCGACTGCACACTTGCCGTCTTCAGAAAACTCAAAACCAAGAAACTGATTAAGTCCGTCAATGGTCAGCCATACCGCATCAACACCACCGGGCTAAATAACGTTCGTGCCCAGTTGGATAATTGCTAAGACGTTAGCGATGAACACTTTGTTTTCTCAGAACATAGTGAAGACTGAAAGTGGGTGCTGGTTTGATTTCACTAGAATGGCTCGCAGCATCAACAAATAAAATAATGCCCCTGTCTGAGGATGGGGGCACAAGGAGTATCTATGGATATCAGCGATATCATTCTTATTAATCAACCGATAAAACTGTCGGCAGATGAAAGTAAAATCCCTTGGGATGCCCCCGACTTTAGCCAGCGCATGCTGGATAATCACCTGTCGCAGGAGCATGACTGGGCTAGCCGGAAGCTCGTGATCATCGAGCAGCAGGTAGACTGGATTGCCCAGCAACTTTCCGCTAACGAGCGGGTTCTCGATCTCGGCTGTGGTCCGGGGTTCTATAGCCAGTTACTGGCACAACGCGGCTTTCACTGTACTGGGGTGGATTTCTCGCCAGCCTCTATCGAGTATGCCCGCCAACAGTCGCTGGCAGCAGGACTCAACATCGAATATCAACAGCAGGACGTCCGGGAATATTCCCCGGCTCAACCATTCGATTTCATTATGATGACTTTCGGTGAAATCAATGTTTTCAGTGCCACAGAAGCCCGGGATCTGCTGCGCCGCTGCGCACAGTGGCTGGCTCCGGGAGGAAAATTGCTAGTAGAAGTGCATGATTTTGATGAGATAAAACGTCAGGGTCTGGCAGAACCAAGTTGGCAGCGTTGCCCACAGGGGCTGTTTCTTGCCACTCCACACCTATTGCTGACGGAGAATATTTGGGATGAACAGGCACAGACCAGTTCAACATTATTCTGGGCAATAGAAGAAAATGGTGCTGTCACGCGGTTTGGTAATCAAATGACGGCATGGCGAGATGCTGAGTATCAACAACTGCTGACCGAGTGCGGTTTTCATCTGCCACAGCGGGTCGATATTACCGCATGGCCGGTGAGTAAGACATTTGAAGGAAAACTGTTTGCCTTACTGACTCAGGTCAGCGATTAACAACTTTATCAGCCTGGTGCTTCAGCCAGGCTGAATAGCGAGTAGATAATTATGTGGGATGATTGCACTCACCGCCTTGATATCGATAACCAATACCATGCACAGTGCGAATCAATACAGGATTAACGGGGTCGAGCTCAATAGTTTTGCGCAGCTTGGAAATGTGCTGATCCAGTGTCCGGCTCTGCGGTAAATGGTCATATCCCCACACTGCATCAAATAGCATATCCCGAGTAACAACGCGATTTTTGTGCTGATAAAGATAGCGCAGAATATTGACTTCGCGCAGTGACAACTCAACGCGCTGCTCAGCGCGGGTCGCACACAACTCATTAGGAATCACCGTCAGATCCCCAAACGGAAAGCCAGCATCTTCTTCCGAGAGCGGCGCCTCTCGTAGGCAACGGCGGGCAATAGTCTTGATTCTGGCGCGCATCTCATGAATACCAAAGGGCTTACTGATGTAATCATCCGCCCCCAGTTCTAATCCAATCACCCGATCAATCTCTTCATCCTTGGCTGACAGAAAAACGATGGGTATCTGCCAATTGTGTTTGCGGATCTCTCGACAGACTTTGTAGCCATCAAGTTCCGGCATCATGATATCGAGAATAATAAAATCCGGCTGTTGTTGACGATATAGCGCCAGTGCCTGAACACCATTTTCTGCCGCGATAGGGTGATAGCCTTCATGCGCCAAAACCTCCATCAGGCCATTGCGAATATGGGCATTATCTTCGGCAATTAATATTTTCACTTTGATGGCTCCTTGCCTATGTTGGCTTTTTCATCCGGGGTGATGGGCAGTTTAAGGGTAAAACAGCTACCCGTTGGGCCACTGCTGACTAAAATTTCGCCCTGCAAACTTGTCGCCAGTTGTCTGGCAATGGTGAGCCCGATACCGGTGCCTGATACACCCTCGGTAATGTGGCTTTTCACTCGGTAGAAAGGTTGGAAAATGGCTTTCAGTTCTTTGGCTGCCATACCGCTGCCGTAGTCTTGTACCCGAATCAGCACCCTGTTGTCGGACTGCTCGGCAATCAACTCCACCCGCTTTCCCTGCGCCGCATATTTCTCGGCGTTGCTGAGAAAATTACTGATAATTTGCGTCAGCCGATCGACATCAGTTGTGAGGTGAATATCGCCATTAACTATCAGCACCAATTCCATATCTTTCGCGGCAAAAGCGGGCGTAAAAGCGTGGTAAATATTGTTTAGTAATGGGCGCAAGATTACAGGCTGCCAGTGTACTTTTGGCGTATTGGTAAAACTGAGGATATTTTGAATAAGGCGAGATAGCCGCTGACTCTCATTGAGGATCACCGCAAGATAGCGCTGGCTGGGGCTAGAGGGCGGGCTCTCTTCCGGCTGTAATTCCTGAAGCATTTCGGCATACAGAGTGATATTGGTTAGCGGCGTTTTTAGCTCGTGGGATACCTGTCCCACAAAACTGACCTGCTGCTGTGCGAGCCGCAACTGGCGGGTGTACTCGCGGTACAGATACAACATTGCCAACCCGATAATCACCATCAGAAGCCCCAACATCAGCCCGCCCCAGAGGTAAAGAGGAGTGCTGTTCACTGCTTTGGCATAATAGTCTATCTGCCAGGCGCTCAGTGGGTAAGGCAGGTGTTGGGAGTTCAATGCAACCCGATCACTGGCCAACGTCTGATGATCACTTTGGTAGAGTAAGCGCCCATCATCCAGCACCTGCAATGTATTCGGCGCATAGTCAAAATCCAGCGAGTTAATCACATCAGACAGTAGTTTGACGTAGGAAACCTTAAAACCAATAACATGGCTGCCCTGCTGCTGCCAATAAATAAGCAATGGATCGCTAGCGTCACGGCTAAGATACCAGCCGGAGGTTGGCTGGGTCTGTTCGTCGGTAAAATGATGGCTGTAGAGTATGCTCGGGTCCTGCATGATGGGAGTGATGGCCTGCACCCAGCTTTTTTCTTTCTCCGTCAGCGCAAGCTCGGTATTGGGGAACAAAAGCTGATTTTTCTTCAGCACGAACAGAGCATCAACACTGCTCTCCTGCGCGACCAATGCATTGAGAGTTTCGCTGTCCAAATTAATATAGGAAGCAATCGAGCTAAGGCGCACTGCATTTTGATTCAATAGGTCCAAAATAACCGTACTGACTTGCTCAGTATGGCTCTGGGCTAAACGTTGGTTTTGGTAGTGCCGTAACAGCGATTCATGGGTCAGCGTACGATAGCCAAAATAGGCAATCGCGGAAAAAATCACTAAGGTGATAAACGTAAAAAGAAACAGACTTCTCGACGATTTCATGTTCCATCCCATGGAAACGCTGAGCCAACCTACTGACTCAGCATTAAAGTTAACTGTTACTTCTGCTGCTGTTTGACATTGTAGTTCTGTTCTTTTAATTCCTTACGGTAGGTGGCAGCATCTTTACTGTCAATATCCTCCGCCAGCTTGAGCTGCTTAGTGGTGCTCTCTCTCACTTTTCTCTCGGCGACAGGGCTAGAGAATGACATAGAACCTAATGCAGCAGCATTGGATTCTAATACTTTCTTCGCCTCTTCCTTATTCCCTGCATCAATAAGCCTGATAGCTTCGTCATTGGCCAGAGCCGTTTTTTGAATCTCTGATTCCGCCAAAACTTCTTCCAAAACGGCATCACTCACCTTAGCTACCGACTTGCTATAGCTGACGATAACCCGCTCATTGACGTTATCTTGCCGCTTGCTGCTGAGGTTAAGATAACTAACACTGACGTCGGCCAGATTTTTTTTCTGATTATCACTCCCTTTCTCTGGTATCACCTCCAGCAGAATGTATTTCTCCTGATTGGAGTAAAGCTGGTTTAGCTTCACGTTAACCGTATTACCAGAGATATCGCCGTCACGGCCTAGCAGCCGGACCGGTTTCACTTGATTGTTAGTTTTAATCTGGACGATGACATCTTGTGCCACCACTGACATCACATCCTGAAACTCTTTGGTAAAAGCACTCTCCAGATCGGCGGAATTGGCCACGAAAGAGTGATTACCGTCACTGTAGCCAGCAATAGCCGTCATCAGGTCTTCGTTATAGTCCTCACCCAGACCGATAGTGGTGATAGCAATCCCCTTCTTTGCAGCCATTCGAGCCAGATCGGAGAGCTCACTGATGGAAGTTGGGCCAGTATTTGCCTGACCATCAGACAGCAGAATGATGCGGTTCACTTGCTCAGGACTCAGGTTTTTATCCACCTGACCAATGCCCTTACTGACGCCGGCAAATAAGGCCGTCATTCCCATCGGGTGGATATGCTGTTGAATCTTGGCAATCAGCGCTGGCTTATTATTGACTTTAGTTGCCGGAATAATGACTTCAGCGTTGTTGTCATAGGCCACCACCGAAAGCGTATCGCCAGCATCAAGCATATTCACCGCCAGAATTGCAGCCTCTCGGGCCTTCTCGATACGATCACCGGTCATTGAAGTAGAGCGGTCAATCACCAATGCCAGATTAATTGGACTACGACGTTTGCTGTCAAGATTAAAGCCAGTCAGAGATATTTTTAGGTAATTTTTATCTTCACTGTTGGCCAACATGACTGGCGCAGAAAGTTCTGATTTAACAGTAACGGCGGGGGTTGCCGCCTTGGCCATAACAAACAGCGGAAGCAGAAACAATACAAATAAAGTTGCTGCCTGTTTTATTCTCACGACCTGTTTTATTAACATGATAAAACCTCTTGTGCAGGACTCAGGGAGTAGTGCAGCGATTATTCATCTTATCATGCGTCGAGTTGTCTGTTTGCTGTATAAAGTTGTCAAAAGTTTGTAAAACAGAGCGATATCGCCAAAACTATCTGAAGAATCAAGTTTTGCTAATTCTTCGTTAGTTAATGTATGACCAGCCTGGGTTGCATCAATATTTAGACAAACAGCATCTTGGCCGAGGGCTTTCAGGTTAATGTCACGATAAGGATCTCATATCTCAATTGAGTCAGTTATTTAAACACAGCTTATTTATCAGAATGTATTACGGCGTAAAACTAGCAGAACGAGAAAAAGATTATTTTCACAAATAGAAAACAGGATTTTAAATATAGCAATTAACTCTGATTTATTACTACTCCCTGATTTTTATCAAGCCAATTTGTTCGAGAAATCGTTTAGTTTTACGGTACATAAAAGCCATCCTTTAGCCTATTACGCTAAAATTGCCCACATCCCATCAGCACAATATTATTAAAGTTATTTATCTAATTTAGTAAAAGCAATTATTGCTCAAATTTTTAATATTTCCTCTAAATTTTGATATATAACCGTTATTTTAGATATGTATGGTAAGTAACTATATCGATTCTTTTTATCAGTAAACAGAAAAGAGAATGGATTATGCAGATTAATAGTGCAAAACCGATCGTTAGCAGACAAACAGTAGTTAAAACATCTAAATAACATCATTTTAGGTTAAATTAACAACATAAAATACCGGATAAGCAACTAACTGTAATTTAGTCCAGTAAAAGTCTGAGTGACTATTGAAAGAGTGACTACTAAATATTAGGATTGGCACTATATGTTGTGCTTTTTAGATATTTAAGCACAATATATACCATATCAATACTTCTATTAAAAGGATTTAGCCCATGAGTAAAAATACGAAACAAACATCTGGCAAGGTAGCTTCCGTTGCTGCGAAAACTTTAAATGATCCTAACTCTTCTGCAATCCAGAAAAGCCTTGCTGGTTCTGCTCTCTCTCAACGAGGGACACCAAATCAGACAAGTGGAGAAATGGAACATAAAGCATCTGCTGCACTTGATAACCCACATTCCAGTGAATTAACCAAGCAGTTAGCAGCTTCTGTATTAGCACAAGCGAATAAAGAACGTAAATAAATACTGTTTTGGCTAAATATTAGGGGCTAACGCCCCTTTTGTGCAAGGCTGACTACCTAGCGATTCAGGAGTTGTCAGTAGAGCCTCAGGATATTTCCCCAACGCCAGCATCTTTTCTTGCCCCCTAAACAATAGGGTAGCCATCACTATCTTCAAACTTATAAGCTTTTGCCTCAGACTTAGCCGTACGAACCTTCACCCTGTACTCAATTGATGAAGATTGAATCAGATGGAAAAACGAGGGGAGTCTTGCGAGAGCGAGTTTTAGGCAAAAAAAGGCGTCCATATACGTCTATTTACATACTATACGGTGCGAAGGCCGGACTCGCCAATCAACTCTAATTTATTGAATTATAAATATATAAATTATGATCACTCTACTTTATATACTCACTTATATACTCAATAAATTTTGATTGATAACGTCAATATATCAATGAGTTAAAAGAAGATAGATTTTACAATTTTAAGTGAATTTACTAAAGAAAAATAGGTTGAGGAACAGCAGCTCAGATGAACCTTACCAACATACCCGATAGTGCTTCTCAATAATGTTGTATCACCTCTGGGGGCTTAAACGTCAGGTGGCCCTCCTCCTTCTGAAAATAACGCAGACAGTTCCTGATAAATCGCAATATAGACATAACCGTGACTGCCCAGCGTATCGGCGTCACAGACAAATTCGCCATGCCGAACCGTAATGCCTTGCTGACGGCGTGGATCCAGCGCCCCGGACAGCAGCTGCGATTCTAGTTTGGTTATCAGCGCGGGGAATACCGCATCAAGAGCCTGAGTGGCTTGAGGGGAAAAGGTGCCGACAATATTGGCTCTGTCGCTCAGAAAATGCAGATGCGTTCCTTCCTGCACCAGTCTGGCTCCCAAACGTGGCGTAATGTCACGTTTCAGGCCCCATGTTGGGGAAGTAGTCATGTGGTTATTCATGTTAACGGTCTCTGTGGAATAGGATTGAGGGATTCGGTTGGGTACAGCAACGTGGGCGGAAAATGAGCACGCCACAAGCCCGAAGCCTGGCGAGCCCGCACGATATCGCCTTTGCTTAACATCGGGTCTTGCGCCAGTGCGCTGAACCCGTTACGACCAATTCGCACTAATACATATTTATCAACCAATGCATTAATGGTATCGCCCACTGAAATCCCTTGTTCAATCTGTTGTGCAATCGCCTGTTCATCGTGATAGGGCGTATCGTTGAGGCTCAGGCCGTAGTGGTGCTCCAGCAGGAAAGCGAGCAGTTGTTGATAAATAGCAGGCACGGGTAATGCACCCGCTGTTGTGGGGTTTGGTTTCATGGGGATGTTCTCAATGTGGATAATTTGGGATTAAGTCAGGAAGATGCTAAGGGTTACCAAATCGTTTGGTTGAATGGAGCATCACCTTATATCAATCGATTAATGCAAAAATGGCATGACTTTCTGGATGATGCAGCGCGTAAGCACGCAACCGATAGAAGTGTTCGGTCATAAACTCATTTTCAGTACGGCAGGCATAGTGACTGTAGGTCATCAGGCAGGCGATGATTCCGGCTGCTTCACGACTGACGGTGGCCCCGTTGCCATTGAGTTCGTTAAACAATGCGTAGTCTTGCTCCGTACCCGGCACAATAAATGCGCCGCCGTCGCTGAGCGTATAGTAGTCCCAGAAGTCGCCGCGATAGTCGTCACACAATCGGTCCAGCCAACCAAACACCTGTGGTTCAATCAAAATCCATTGCGGTATCTCACCAAAATGGTCAGGCCAGAATTGAATACGCTGAGAATCGGTAACCGGCGTGGCGGTTAGTGTGTCCATCTGAGTTGTCGTTGGGATATTCATGAGTAATGTCCTTCTTTAATAAAGATAAATAGCAAAACAGGCCCTCCGGGAAAACCGGGGAGCCTGTTTATTTAATGGGTTAAGAATTTGATTCAATATTTAAAGTCGTGAGTGAAGATAGGACGCGGTGAGAGGCAGGACCTCTTAGATTAAAAACCCGTTATCGTCGGGATAACGGGCGGTGGTTTTCCCTGAACATTGGCATAACGCCTGTCCCTGACTGCTGTTTTGAATACATTTTGCTGACAGGTAACCCTATCAATTTTATCGATGGGTAAAGAGAAAAGATAATGGGTTGTGCAGATCAATAACACGAAACCGATCGTTGAAATCGATCGTCACTGGAGGTGTGAAACAACATCAGAGCACAGCCTGCTTAAGCTGTTCAGCCATGACCCACAGTGCCCGATTGAGTTTGATGTCACCATCAATACCACTGATAGCACGGGTTCGGGCGCGTTTTCCTCCGGTGCTCTTACCCAATAGCCCGCCTTTGGTCAGATTCTCCTGCACACGCTGAAATGTTGTCCAGAGGTCATCTTTCTTATCTTCCCAGCGACGAGGAATCAGGATTTGCGACTCCGTGACTGGATGGTGTTCTTCGCCGTAACGGTAGGTCAATGCAGCATGGGCCAGTGCATGTTGGTGCTCCGCTGACAGCGTTAATGACTGCATGCTTTCACGACTTTCTTCTATCTGGTCAAATATCCCCAGTACTTCGTAGGCACCTTCAATCACCTTTTCCACCACATCCCCTTTATGCGGTACACGAATTTCGCCAAAACTCTGACCACAAACCAGTCCGTTGCTACAAATTTCACGGAACATACCCGGCAGCATTTGATAACTACTGGAGCCATCATGGCTGTTGAGCAGAACAATCTCCTGCACTTCTCTCTGCGTGATTTGCCCTGTTCGGCGTAACCGCACCATATGCTTGGTATGCTCACGTTTATCCAGATCGCGTACTCGGGTTTGGCAGGCAAAGAACGGCACAAATCCTTCTTCGCGCAATTTATCCAACAAGGTAATAGTGGGAATATAGGTATACGTGCGACATGAAGTCGTTCGAAGAATTACTCTACCCGCAAAGTATCGCGGTGATAAAGCCCGCTGTTCCGTCAGCGGTAGCCTACTGATCCAGGCTCGATGGGTAACTGTTGGGTCTGAAGCGATCGGGACAATGTAGCAGGGGCTGCAAGTACCAATGCGGCTCAGGCGCTAGGCTTGATGGTACGGTTAACACAAGTGAACTGCTGATAAACGTCGTCAACATTAAGCAGCCAAAGGTACTGAAAGGCTGTAGCCAAAAGGCACAGTAGCTGGATATTCCTTTTTATACTGGGGATACGCGGACAACAGAGCTACCGGCGGAGAAGCAGAACCTAACCCATCATGTTCTTCGAACGGAACATGGTAAATCCGTATCGCCGCCCGGTTGGGCAGGGGCCTCGTAAGGGAAACCGTTGGTGGTGCGGATAGAGGAGGACTGAGAAAGCGAAGGCCATTCTGTAATGGAATGGATAGAGGTTGCGTCGATAGGCAACATTACCTCACGCGAAAGCGGGCAAACTTCAGTCTGGTCTTTCATCACGAGAGAGTCTGGCGAACCTTTAAAGGAGGGAAAGCAAATGACGGTGCAGCTAAATAGCTCTGGTGCACTCTCCGATCAGGCGACGCACTGGCACAGTATTGACTGGGCAAGATGCCACCGCGAGGTCAGAAGGCTTCAGGCACGTATCGTGAAGGCAACACAGGAAGGCAGACATGGCAGAGTGAAAGCACTGCAATGGCTGCTCACCCACTCGTTCAGCGGCAAAGCTCTCGCCGTTAAGCGAGTGACAGAGAATCGCGGCAAACGAACTTCTGGCGTGGATGGGATTACGTGGTCTACGCCGAAGATCAAGCTCAAAGCAGTATTATCACTCAGGCGAAGGGGCTATTGTCCTCAGCCACTGAGGCGGATTTACATCCCAAAAGCCAACGGGAAGCAGCGTGCACTGGGCATTCCCTGCATGATCGACCGGGCGCAGCAGGCACTGCATTTGCTCGCTTTGGAACCGATAGCCGAAACAACCGCAGACCCGAACTCATATGGGTTCAGGTCTGTCCGATCAACGGCTGATGCAATTGAACAGTGCTTCAAGGCTCTTTCACACACCGATTGTGCGGAATGGATCCTTGAAGCTGACATCCGTAGCTGCTTTGACGAAATATCGCACGACTGGCTGGTCGCCAATATCCCGATGGACAAGGCGATCTTGCGAATGTGGCTGAAAGCTGGCTACTTTCACCATAATGTCCTTTATCCAACAGCGGCGGGCACACCCCAAGGGGGGATCATATCGCCAACGTTGATGAATATGACTCTTGATGGATTAGAACACTTGCTGCGACTTAAATATCGCAGGAGTACCCGCAATCCGTCGAAGGTCAATATCGTTCGATATGCGGACGACTTCATCATAACCGGTGTGACACGTGAAATGCTGGCAGAAGAAGTTATCCCTATGGTCGAGCAGTTTTTGGCGGAGCGAGGTCTCTCGATGTCGCCAGAAAAGACCAGGCTCACACATATCAGCGATGGATTCGACTTCCTCGGCATGAACGTACGCAAATATGGGGGCAAACTGTTAATCAAGCCAGCTCCTGTAAGTGTCCAACGTTTTCTGCGCAAAGTAAGGGGAGTGATTAAGGGTAATGCAATGGTGCGACACGACACACTGATAAAGAAACTCAACCCGATTTTACGTGGATGGGCAAATTACTATCGGCATGTTGTGGCGAAACAAACATTAAGTAAGGTCAGTTGCGCGATATGGCATAGCCTGTGGCGCTGGGTAAAACGTCGGCATCCCCACAAGGGAACTGGATGGATTAGGAGGAAGTACTTCCGAATCATTGGATCCCGGCACTGGGTCTTTGCCACGGAAACCGGCAGAATACTCCAAACTGGAGTCCCCGAGCTTCTGGAGCTTTACAACATTGACAGTACGCCGATCAGGCGGCACAGGAAAATCCGTTCTGATGCCAATCCATTTGATCCTAAATGGGAAATCTACTTCGAAGAGCGATTGACCCTTGCAATGCAGAGGTCAATCAAGGGGCGAACCCGGCTGATTCGAATATGGTTGGCTCAGGAACGAAATTGCCCTGTCTGCCGACAGATGATCGGAGAATCTACTGGATGGCGTCTCTACCACGTGGAACGAAAGATCAACGGTGGGCGAGATACCAACAGTAATCTGATGATGTTGCATCCGGACTGCTACCAGATAGCACGCGCTCGTAGATTCAAAGTTGTGAAACCGGCTCCTTCAATGGGGCTTTGAAAGGCTTGAGCCGTGTGCGGGGAAACTCGCAAGCACGGTTCTTAGGGGAGGATGCGGTGGTAACACCGTGTCCTTACCCGACCGCGCACTGCGGGAGGCATGCTTGTCTTCGCCAAATACACTGGGGACATAGTAGGCCAGTTCATCATGGGTCAGGGGGCGGTCGCGGCGAACGGAGTTCACCCGGCCAAAGCGGGACGCTAAACGGGTCATGATTCATTCCTTAACAAAAAGTGGGCATAAAAAAGCCACCCCGAAGGATGGCCCTGATTGAATGACAAAATTGTTTACGGTATCGCGGGAGGTAAAACCGGTTGGGCAATGTGTTCCTTATCAGGCAACGCTGCGGGCTCTTCAGCCCGGCTTCTTTCATCCCGATAAAGCTGCAGTTTCACCAGAAGCGGTGTCTTACGCGACTGCAGGTAGCTCAAACACCATTCCCGCTTCACTACCATTCTCACCGCTGCGGGTAAAAGCTCATAGGCTTTGCTGAAAACAGATTCAACGAAAGTATCGTCGTTTAACTTATCTTCAGCGATATTCAACAGCCCATTGATAACGATATTTTCAAGCAACGGTTTATATTTTGATAAGCGAGAAACCGACTGTTCAACAGAGCTGTCCAGCGCAGGCTCTTCAACTGTTTCAATTGGTATATCGACAGGAGACGTCTTTCGGGCAAAGCTTAATTTATCTTTCAGCCTGCCGAGTTTCCCTTTGGTATTTTCAGGCATATGACTATTATCCTCCAGGCCAGCAGGTCGGGTGTTCAGGTAAGCGTGGCAAGTTTTTTGACAATCCGGATTAGGTGTAACGTCGTGAGCGCTGCCCCCATACTTTTGATTGTTATAGAGTCGCTGCGCATTAAAGTGATCCCTGTAACGACCAACACAACAGGCCAGGTAACATCCGGCATTTCAGGTTTGCAGGTGTCTTTCGGCATAAAGAGTTCCTTTCTATATACTGCTCTGCGGATTGAGGCATTGTTTCCAGGAGATCCCCTTTAACAGTTCAGATAAGCCATGACTGGAAAAACTCCCGTATTCATGACCCATTTGTAATACAACGATTTTACTGCTGGGTGGAAGGTGGCTGAGTGATTCAAAGAATATCTGGTCCGGGCTAAATTCATCTGCTCCGACCTTCAGACTCAGCGGTGACATAGGACCTGAAGACGTCCAGTGACCTTCTGTTCCATATCGGACTGCAAAATCACCATTTTCACCACAGGCTAATTCAAGTTGTGTACCGGATTCATTTTCTGTCGTGAATATTATTGAGCTTTCATTGCGGGCCATTTTCCAGGCACTACTTTGTGTCGATGTGATGGAAGGCTGATTATTAGTGGGATCCTCAATGTCCACGGCATCAAAACTATCGCCACCTTTAAAACGAATTAAAGTCGTACCGCGATAGGTCAGCGTGGCAGGCCATTGCACTCGCCAGCCAGTACCTGCTTCCGCATAATCAATTTCATAAGATCTGATACCCTCGCGATCCATACCTTTCCCTGTAACCACTTCAATCACTGAGCCACATTGAGGAGGAGATTGCTTATATTTGTTGATGATTGCGCAGCCATTGGCTTTCAGGTCAGCAACGACTTTGCTCACAATTGCCGGATCAGTTTCCTTTGGTGCCGGTTCGGGAAGAGCTTGTGGTTTTGGCGGATGTACTGGAACGAAATTAACAGAATCATCTCGCACAGTGGGATCGTCGTTCTGCAGAGTCAGATAGACAGGGCAATCATTGTCACCCACACGGCAAGACTTGGCTATTGCACTGCGCAACGGCCACCCGTTGAAGCCAATGTATTCGGCACCCACTTCATCCTTACACCAGGTTCTTTCCATTGTGATATGACGGCTAGCGTGTGGGACCGTGACAGTGGACATCAGACAAGTCACTGCTTTTACAGGTTGATCGTCGTCACGTACCGTCGATTTCTGGATACTCTCAGGGACAAACGATGCAATTCCGACCGAGTCATATCCTTCTTTCTGCAAATTACTCATGTTCAGGGCATCCTGCATATTACCAGGACGAACCTTGCCAATAGCGCTGACCATCTTATTATTTAAACGCTTTAAATTGTCACCGCCTTTATCATTGAGAAAAAAGGTATAGCGTTCAGGATGAATTTCCCCATAGACATCCAGCGCTGAAGATACGGCTGGAATAAGCAACGTTACGCTGCTGAGTGATAACATAATGAATCTACGCATGAGATTTCCTTTCAATTAATTAATTAATGGCTGGTGCAATCCTGCCAGGTGATGTCCTGCAGAGCCTCTTTCAGGCCCTGAGCACTGAAGGGGGCTGATTCTCCGCTCTGACGCGAGGAGAAAGTGATATTGTCTTTTGCACTGCTGTATTTGAGTGCGGAAAAGGCTGAACTGTTCAGGCTGTACGCCTTCTTGCCTATTAGCAATTGGACATCATTAAGGCCTTCGCTATTGACACGGTAATGTCCTTTCGTATCTTCATAAGTCACTGCCAATTGACTATCACTGCAACGCAGCGTCAGGGTTTCTCCTGCTTTATTGTTCGTGTTCAACGCAAACTCCATGACATCGATATTGCCGTACCATTTCCCCCACTGCTGCTCCCCGACGACGGCTTGTGTTGTTGCGCTAAAGAGCGTCATCCCTGCCAATAGCAGCCCGGTGAGTATAGTTTTAGTCATTGAGTCTCCTTAAAACCCCATTTAATGGGAGCATGTTGTCGATAGGCTCGATGGCCTAATGTAATGAAAATCAGAGTATTCTTTTGATAGATACAGAGAATGCTTCTGTGCAATCGTATTCATTTTTCGGGAGATGGGATAATCGTTAGTGCAGATCAATAAGCTGAAACCGATCGTTATAATCTATCGATATTGACGATCGATTTATTTTTATTGATTGTTAATACCTATTAATTGGGGTGTTTCGATCGGTGTGGCAGATCAATAATTTCAGAATGACGATGTGAAATATCTAAGAGGAATACTTTCAACTTAGTGATATAGGTCTGAAAATTAATGGGATAGGTTAAAAGAAGAAAATATATCCAGAGCAGAGAAGTGCATTGAAGAAACTGAATAAAAAAGAGGAGTAATAGATCCATTACTCCTCTCTTGCTTATCTATCAAAACCAGGAGATATAACCTTTAGGTTCAAGGTTAGCATCAATAAGCTCCTTTTCTGACGAAATAGAATCATCTCGCTCAGCAACTTTCGTTATAATTTCTTTGGCCTGTGTTATTTTCTCATCCTGCTCGCTAGTCTGTTTTTCTGGTTCAGAAGAAATTACCTCTTCAACATCTGATGTAATGATTTTTTCTTTTAAAATATTTTTTGTTTTATTCTTATTTTTCTTGACAGATTTTCGATGGGATAATGACTCCCATGCTTTTGTGAATCTTGCGAGAAAATTTGGGTCTTTATGGTACAAGAAAATATAGATGCAGTTTAGCGTCAGATATTTTTCAGTAGTATTAACAGGTCTGAAAAGACTCAGGAATGAGGGGGAATACATCGGCGCATCTCTCAGCGGCAAAGGGGATATAGCGACTGATGCTCCAATTTGCGAAAGGGGTGTAGTGACTTGCACTCCAAATTGCATGGGGGATATAACGACTGACGCTACAATTTGTGACAGTGCCGTAGGGCGAAAATTAGATAATTCTAAAGCATCCTCTTTGGCGTTAATATTATTTAAAGATTCATTGCTATTGACTTCATTTTTCTCCGCTTCTTCTGCCACACGCTTATCTATTCTTTTCTTCGTTCCTTCTACAACCTTTCTTTTATCTTTATTGATATAATCCCATGCCCAGTCGCATTTTTTCTTATCCTTTTCAGTCAAAGGAAGATTGTTCCTGAAATAGGATCGAGCGTACCACTCATTCCGGATAAAAGACATTAAGTTTATTTTATTGATGAGAGGAATATCAATCCTGTCAAAAAAATCAACAATAGACTGCACTCGTTCCTGATGACTGACAGGATAAAGAGGAAGGTCAAAATAATTATAAGGGGTATTCGTGTTTATTACAGGTTCGTTAGGAATAATTGGATTTAGCAACGCTCTATTTCTCTTACTGAAACATCTCACGAATGTCCAGGTGAAATAGCAACTTTCCTGACACTTTTTGAACCAGCTAAATTCCCTTGAAGGTAAAAAACACTCTTTTTTCCTTTTCATTCTGAACATATAGGAATTTAAAATATCTGGATTGTACAGCTCGAAAAATGCTTCATTTATTGCATGCGTAGTAACATTAATATCTCCACCATACATTTGATTAGCATTATAATTCCTTACCAAAGAGATTGTCTGGAAATTTAAAGTTGCAGCGTCATCTTTATTTAACCATAAAAACAGTCTGATATCTCTTTCTGTTTTTAATTCTATTATGGCCTTTTCCTTCATTATTTACCCCCATTTAGGTGAGACCTGCTTTATTACCCAATCACCCTGCCATGACCACAGCACGCGAGTTAAGGTGTAGAGTAAATCATAGTGACCAGCGTAGCAATATTCGTAGGGTAAATCGTAGGGATAAAAACACCTATGCACACCATAATTTCTGACTTTTTACAGGAAAATACCTCTCAAGAAGTACTCACTGAATCAGCATCTGTAGTACATGAAATGTTGAAGCGGAAACCAACTTTTCGAAACGAACAATCCGGACATATGCACTCAAACCCACCGCCTGCCCGTTGCTTCATTTATTCCTCAGTTCAATATAAATGTAAAACTAAACATATTCAACCCATGACATGAAAGGATGCCGTCGGCGTCCTCCTGAATTACACTGGGGACCTCTCATGAGCATGATTGATATTCATAACGACAAAATGGTCGACATGGCTTTTATCGTTAACTTCACTGGCATGTCTGATAAGTGGTTTTATAAACTCATCCAGGATAGCAAGTTCCCTGCACCTATTAAAATGGGGCGTAGTTCTCGCTGGCTGGAAAGTGAAGTAGTAAACTGGTTTAAAGAAAGAATTAACGAATCCCGTGTTGAATAAACTTACTCTTTATATCCTGCAGTAATAGTCACTAACTTTATACATACCTTTTAGTCTCTCAAGCCTTTCTCTTCCGGGATAAATACCTTATTTCAATTGAGGCTCTTATTTTATTGGTATTATCATTATTCATAATTGACATCATAGTAGGATTATAATTACACATTACTATTGTTATCACTATTTATTTCATAGTGGCAATAGCGATTAACCTATTAGTTCAATCGTTACTTAACCGTTCAGTTAAATTACCAGCAAAACAATATAAAGATGCAAGTGTGTATAAATACGTATAATCCTTACCACAATCACCCAGGTGTATTGTGGCTATATCACGGATATAAAAAGCATGAGTAAATCAAAAGATATATTCCTAAACTGCTCTGAGTTCCATAATGAAAAAAACTCAACGGTAGTCTCCTTAACAGATAACAGCATTAACATTGAAAAGCTCCATCACGTATATACGTTACTAAAAACGATAATACGTAAGAAGACGTTGCCCTTTAAAATATTGCTTAATAACTCGAATTATAAAAAAACCAATCATGCTATCGATGTATTGGATGTTATGCGCCTGCTTGACCAGATACCTGATACGTTCCTGCAGTTTCGTAAACTTCATCCATTAATCACCTGTTTCCAACAAGTACGTAAACAGTATGATTTTTATTGCAGAGTTTACAATGGCGTGATGATCAATTCAGATACGACTAATACCGCTATCATGCTGAATAAGCTGGTAACCGAATATCGTGATGAAGTGAGTAAGTCTGCTTTCAGGCAAGATCTCAGGAAATACCAGAGAAATTCAATTAAGAATCTGAAGGGAGTAACGAATTATATTCAGCATCTTTTTAATCAACATGCACGGTTGCTGGTTATTCGTCTGGATCTGTCATGGGCAAAAATACATTCAGGCAGTATTACGCCAGAAATAGCAAAGCAACAACGTCAGCAGTTGCTTCGCAATATGAAAAGAAAGCGATTATTCAAAAATGTACTGGGAATGGTATGGAAACTGGAATATGGGCCAGACAGAGGTTTCCATTATCACACCCTGTTCTTCCTTGATGGTAATAAAGCTCGGCAAGATATCAGTATCTGTAAACAGTTTGGTGAGTATTGGACGTCGGTTATTACAGAAGGCAAAGGCACCTACTTCAACTGTAATGCGCAGCCTGAACGTTATGTGAAGCCAGGCACAGGGATGGTGAAGCATGACGATATTGATAAGCAGGAAGGACTACAGCGCGCAGTGGGATATCTGACCAAGATAGATACGTTCGCTCGTCTGGCATTACCTAGCAACATGCGAACCTTTGGCAGAGGTGAAGTGAAAGCACTCAACAAAACTACCAGGCCCGGCAGGAAGCGTGCTCAATCTTCGTAATACCTCTACAGACCACACCCCCCCACATACCAACATGATGCCTGCGGTTCTCGTGGGCATTTTTCATTCAATGACGGAGTTCATCATGTCTGAATTTGTATTTGCGCCACACGCCATCACGCGCCACGGAGAATGGGTTACCCCCTTAACCGCAGCGCAGGAAGATTACGATATTCTGTTTTGTGAATATTGCAGACTGAAAATAAGCGTTGTTATTGATGAGCTTACCGGTATGAAAAGTTTTGTTCATACACCTGGCAGTTTGGACGGTGTAAAGCGGCTGGTTACCTGTCGCTTCAGTTCTGCAAATGACCGTCAGAAATCGAAAGCTGAGGGAAATTCCCAGGAAACCGAGTGGGGGATAATCAAACCCCGTCGACTTCCCTGTAATACCCTCAAACGACGCTGGAAATGCTGCTGGTGCAATCATCACTGGCACGGGACCAAGCAGTGCCCCAAGTGCCAAAATTGGTTGTACGCGTTACCTGCGTGATGAGCGTTGGCCTTAAGCCGCTTTGCGTGAACTGGTGACGACTAGTAACTGCCAAAATGACATTAACATCTAGAAATATAATGAGTTGTATTGACCAAATATTCTTGGATAACATCTAAAAATACTCAACCTTATAATTTTTATAGCTTAAATTACTTACACAAGCCTAGCTGTGCCACCGATGCTGAAGGATAGATAAGATCCTAGAAATCAATTAGAGTAATCTTATAAAAAATACCGCCCTCCTCGTTACTTATGGTGTAAAAGATGGACATCTTGCTGGCCCCTGGCGTGCTGGTGCGTAATGGCATTTTGCATATTGCTTCAATATTGAAAAATGATGCGGCTCCCGGCTATGTGACTATTCTATTAGTCGCCGCTCTTTGTATTATCGTAGTACGCTGGCGAAAGCTGGTTAAGCGCCGTCTTACTGCACTTGGCAGCATCCATGCCATTATTGCCAAAACCCCGGAAGATGAATTTAGCCAGCATGTAACTAACGTCGATGCCAGTATCGCTGCCTTAAATATGACAGAAGAACAGCAAAATGTGGCCGAGGCATGGAAGGAATATCGGGAAACCCATATTGTCGACGATCAGGACGGTAAGCTTGTCGTTCGCAATGCTGTTCGCCCTAGTCAGTTTTTTAATTTGGATGATTTGCATTTCACACAGGGATTCTGGCGCATCGTTCCGGGATTGTTTGTAACTATTGGTCTTTCTCTGACCTTCCTCGGCTTGATTTCTGCGCTTAATTCGATGAGTACCTCTCTGGACGATGGCGGTAGCGCGGCATTAGAAGGTTTACTTACCATCGCCTCAGCGAAGTTCATCATGTCGCTCACGGGCCTTTTCTGCTCAATAGTTTTTACCATAGGCTTGCGTAGCGGCACCTCACAGCTGGAAAAAACAGTTCATAGCCTCAATAGTTTGATTGAAAAACGCCTGACATTTATCAGTCTGGAAGATTTATCCATTCGTCAGCTAAAAGCTACGATTGAAAGTCGAGAACATTTCCGAAAGCTGGGACTTGAGATGGTGGCAGAAATTGGTCGCCCACTTCGCGAAGATCTGCCAAGAGCGATTTCGGAATCCATCAGCTCAGCAATTACCCCAGTCATAGAACAAGTTAGCCGCTTAGGTAATGATGGTGTCGGCGAAATGGTACAAAGTCTCTCCTCGCGTTTTTCTGAAGATGTTGGCCGGGCCTTAACACAAGCCAGTGAGCGTATTTCGCTGGCAGGCGATCAAATCAAATTGCTTGCGGAAAGAATGGATCAAAGCTCAGGGAAAATGGGCAACGAAATGGAAAGCGCTATTGGGCGCTTAGGTCTGGCGGTTGAAACACTGCGGGAAGGTATGTCACAAACAGCTGAAACGGCAACGTCTGCATTTAATCAAGGTGCCGAAAATCTGCTGGCAACCATGAACTCAACGCTACAAGGCATTAAAGACAATACGGGTGATGGCGCAAGAGCAATGGGCGAAGCAGCTGCAGATATGAAAGCCGCCGCCCTGGGGATCCGAACAGAAATGGAAACCGCAGCAAAACAGGGCGCAGAAGCCGCACAAGCTCGCATGTCAGAATCTGCCTCACAAGCGAGTGATGCTATCGGCCAGGCTGCGACAAACATACTGAGCGCATTTGATAATACCGCCGGAGAGATCACCAAAGTGACAGAAACGATGACTCAGAACGCCAGCAGCCAACTTCTTTCCCCTCTTTCTACTATTGCGGAAAAACTGGAAGGCGTCATGGGTATGCTTGACGAAACAAGTACCGCTTTACGTCGTGCTTCAGATGGTATTAAAGAGGGAGCCATTGCCTCTGAAAATGCATCAGGTAGCTTCCGCTCGTCGGCTCAATCACTCACTGACGCAGCTAACCCGATCCGCTCGGTGATGGAGCGTATTGAAATCAGCACGCGTCAACTACGTGAAAGCAGCGAGAATAGCCTTTCAGCTATTGCCAACGCAGCGAAAACGAATGCTGAGCAATCCGCTATGACACTGTCGGCAGCGCAAGAGACATTGGGTGGACAGCAGCGTGCGGTTGAATCCACTCTGACTAACCTTCAGTCTCTGATCACTGCATTACGTGGTCAGGGTGAACGGCTGGATAGTATTGATGAGAAGCTCGGCAAGGCGTTCGACTCTTATCAGGAGCAAGTTGCAACGTCTGTAGAAACACTGTTTGATCACGTTAAAACTATGCAGTCCGCGTTAATGCCAGCACTGGATACAATGCAGGGTATTGTCCACCAGGCCGAAAACTTTGCGCCTAAACAGGGACGCATGTCGTGAGAGGGAACGCCAATCGCAAGCGTTCAAATGAAGAGGAAGAAGAATCCGTCTTTGTTTCAATGACGGACATGACGGTGAGCTTCCTGTTTATCGTTATGGTGCTGCTCGCATTCTTTGCCAGCCGGTATAACGATAAAAATACTGTTCCCCGTGACGAATATGAACAAGCTGTTCAATCACGCGATAAAACGATTGAAGATCTCCGCTCTGAAATAGCAGCATTGAAGCGAGTTGATCCTTTGGAACAGTATATGTCTCGCGCAGCAACAGCTCGCCTTAACCTACTTTATCAGCTACGCGATAATCTCAAACAGTCTTTTCCATTGTTGCCAGTTGATGTGATTCCTGAGGAAGGAACTCTGCGTTTCCAAGGCGAAGGGCTATTTATCAGCAATAGTTTTGCCTTAAACGATGACAAGCGAAAGATTGTCGAAGCGCTGGCAAAAACCCTCGACTCACTCCTGCCCTGCTATACCTTTAACCAGAATACGGGTTGGAACAAAAGCTGTAATCCTTCATTCGCCATCATTGAGGCTGTTCAGATTGAAGGCCATACTGACTCGAAAGGTGATGGTGTTTATAACCTGAATCTTTCGACTAACCGTGCAATAACGACATTTACCAGCATGCTTGCGGCTGCACCGGATTTGGTCGCACATTTCAATATGCGGCATCAGCCGGTTCTTTCGGTTGCGGGCTACGGTAAAATGCGTCCTGTTCGCCCTAATGACACACAACAGAATATGGCAATGAATCGCCGCATCGATCTTCGCATTATTATGCATACACCAGCCAATGCTGCAGAAATTGAAGACATTCGCCAGCGTCTGATTGAACCGTTGAAGAAGAGCATGCCATGAAATTGAGCGATATCTTTCTGAAGCCAGTCGCACTTTTCAAGCCAGCAATAGCGGTATCAAAAGGTTTATCGGCCAAGATTCAAGCCATTCATGAGCGCTGGCCAGATGTAGTTAGAGAGATTGCCGAACGCGATCGTGAAAAGGTTTTACGCAAGCTGCTCGGGTATGTAGAAAGCTGGCAATGGGATGAGGTGAAAATGTCATTCATCTGCTCTGGGGCACCGATTGTTTTTGATAAAGAATTCAGAACTCAGGACGACTTTGCCGCGCTGCAAGAGTTTTATCTGCGGGAAACCATTGTTACGGACTCATCATCCTTTATTTCCGCAATGATTTCGGCATACATTCGCAGTTACGAACCTGGTTCAGCGCACACAACCAAAATTAAAAACTGTCTTGATATCTCCAGCGAGCACATGAGCGATAAATGGAAAGATGTTATCGATCAATTACCTGAATTCTTTGACGCTAATCAGGCACATCAAGCGTTGGCCGAAAAAATGGTGATGATGGACTCACCATGGAAAGGGCTCAAACAGTTTGGCATCACACACCCGCACGAGCCGGGTTTAATGTCGCATGCTCATCTAGCATATATCGCGTTGCTTAGGCCTGAATTAAATGAAAAAGCAACCATTAAGAAACTATTTGCCTGGTTGAAACCCGATGGCAAAAGTAACGCGTTAATGAGTGGTGCTTCTGAGGCCATCAATGCGTTGTTGTCACATTGGCTGTATAAGCACCCCGACGAGGGGCTCTCACGTTTTCTGACTGAAACACTTGTAGCTTTTTACGAAGATCCACGCCTGAGTCGCGGGGGCGTATGGGGCAGCGTGGATGAAGAATGCCGTAATCTCATCATTAACTGGCTCACGCGTGAGAACATTTTGTTCTTCCTGGATGTGGTCTCGAAAGTGGAAGACAGCCATATGTGGGAACCACGGCGTGAATTTTGGTTAGGGCTTTATAACCAAGGAAAAATCACTGCAGCGTGGGTAGCGTTTAGCAGCATTGCCTCCCAAAAAGCAAAAGAAATGAAAGGTTCTATGAGGGACTCTTCAACGCTGAACTTCGGAATTCAAACGGCTCTTGGTAATCGTGATAAAACCTCATTGCTCATTTTACAAATTGGGAAATGCATCGTAATTGAAGGTTCACACAGTTATAAAGTTCATATTTTCAGAAATGATAATAAACGCAGCCCAGAACTGTACCAATTAAAATACAATTGCGAACAAATCCGTATGCTACCGAATCCTGTTGCTATTCCACATTTCAGCGGCTGGCAGGATAAAGTGCGTGAACAAATTGAGTATCTGTCATGACATTTACCTTCGATCATAATGCAGAAACGATCACTCTGAATATTGCTGAAGAAAAACAGAGTTTAATCAACCGTCTGTTTAAACGGCAGCAATCCGCAACATTATCTGGTCTCACGCATAACGATCGCGCCTTAGCTTTCGCTATAGCCGATCTGAAAGCCCTGGCGGAAGAATTTGAAGAACATTTGCACATAAGTCATGATTCTATAGAAATGAGTCACCGGTTGACTGGCCTACTTGACTCAGAAACAGCACAGAATCTGTGCTTACCTCCTCTTGTCGATTTGACATTAAAAACCGACATTGAAGGTTCATTAGGTAGCGATACTTTTCGTTTACAATATGAATGGCTACGCAACGGTGTTCGCCAAATACCACAACGAACAGGGGCAATTTTAGCCACATCTCAGGGTTTACGCCGGTTGCCATTATGGATGATGGAGGCCATTGAAGTCGCAGAAAAATTTACACCGGGCGGCGGTGAAGCATCCGACTGGGAATCGCTGGCTCGTTTCAGGCAGTCTCTCGATCCCGGCGTCCAGATGGGCAATGAGTTCAATGCCGTTCGGGTATCGATGACCGATTTTATGCAAGGTTTAGAAGTCTGTATTGCGGATCGTTTTTCTATTTCCACCAGCTCAAATGGCTCTGATGATTTCGAAATAGTCCCTTTCTCTGGCAGGAACATAGAAGAGCTAGAAAATAACGGAAAAGCTGTCAGCGAAGCTGCAGGTGAGCTACGTGAACAAACTTTGCGTCGTTTCCAGCAACGTGTCAGAACTCAAGGGGCTCTTTCCGCTTATCGTGTTGGCGAAGGCAATTATCTGGTCATTGACCGAAGCGCACGCCCTATTCTTGACATCATGGTACAGAAGCAAAAGTCTGCACCTGAAGAGCGACGCGCTTTTATCGAAAACCCACGACCTGCAATTACCGATGCTGTTGAAAAATACCTGAGGCAATCAGGTAAGCTGGATGGGCTCGATGAGGTCGGCGAGGAAGAAGCAATTGAAGCCATTTCAGGTCCCGCTTTTATCGAAACCGTTGAGTATTCCGAACGCGTTAAAGGTATTTTGCATTACCGAAAAGGTGCTGTTTCAGCGCACATGACTGGCGAAACGGTCTGGTTACCAGAGGTAATTCCCGACGCTCTAGCCAAAATTATTGATGCGATGGATAGCCACGCGCTGGCAAATGTCTGCGAGCAGATACGTAATGCCATAGATGCATCGCAACAGGGAGTTGAAGTCGCTTCTTATCCAATTAAAGCCACCGAAGACACGTTAGGCGCACTTGAAAAGCGACTGGCTGATCTTAAACAGATCGAGGCCGCGACAGAAATAACAGAAAAGAAAGATAAGCCCACAGTTGATAATCCACATGCTGCTACGGTTATCCTTGATACCAAAGATAATTTTGAAGAAATATCTTGGAGGCCGGACCTTACAGAACGTCCTGTATTTATCGACGAGCAACTGCCTACAGGCGTTAAAACCGCATTGCGATCGCATCAACTAGAGAGCTTTAGCCTGCAACTTTCTTCGTGGAAGTCAGGAATGCCTGGCATCTTGAACGCAGATGAACAAGGATTGGGTAAGACGCTTCAAACCATTGCATTTCTTCGCTGGTTAAAAGAGAACAACCGCGTCAATACTGCCAGCAATAAAGAATGCGGACCGATATTAATTGTGGCGCCCACATCCCTCCTGGAAAATTGGAATGCAGAGGTAGTACAGCATACTGATGGCGAAGGGCTCGGCCATTTGCTCCGCCTATATGGTTCATCATTAAGTCAGTATAAAAATTTCGATGCTAAAGGTGTCGAGACAAAAGATGGTACTCACTTACTGAATTTTCGGCAGCTACATGAAGCGATCGAGGAGGGCAAAGGCCATCGCTTCTGGATATTAACAACTTACACAACGCTCACCAATTATCAGCATTCCCTTGCGAAAATTCATTTCTCAGCCGTTGTCTTTGATGAGATTCAGGCAATAAAAAATCCTGACTCGCTTCGCGCCCGTGCAGCTCGAGCCATCAATGCTGACTATCGAATTGGCCTTACAGGCACACCTATTGAGAATACAACAAGTGACCTATGGGCGGTCATGGATCAACTGGCCCCCGGGTCTCTCGATACGTTACGTAATTTCAATAGCCTGTACAGCGAACCTGATGAACAGAATATGCTTCAACTGTATCAGCTGGTTTTTGAGCCTCGCAATCAGCTACCGCCTTTAGCGTTTCGTCGTTTAAAAGAAGACGTTGCGAAAGAGCTGCCCTCTAAAACACGTTTTCTGCATCCTCGTTTAATGCCTGAAGGGCAGGCAATTGCCTACGAAACCGCCCGGCTCAAACTTTCGCAAGGTGGTCCTGGCGCCGCACTGAAAATGCTACAGCATATACGTGGCGTTTCAGTTCACCCGGCGATGGAGATGAGTGGAAACAGTCAGAGTTTTATCGATGCTTCTGCTCGCCTGAATGCATGCTTCAAAATTCTGCATCACATTAAGGCAAAAGGTGAACGTGTTCTGGTTTTCATTGAGCATCGAAAGATGCAATTCCGTTTTATGGAGTTAGCACGACAAGAATTTGGCCTTGAGAAAATTGATCACATTAATGGCGATACGCCTATCCAAAAGCGTCAGACTATTGTACGTCGATTCCAGTGTCATCTTGAACAGGATGGTGGCTTTGACTTATTAGTTCTCGGTCCCAAAGCGGCAGGAACAGGCCTGACATTAACTGCCGCCACTCACGTTATTCACTTGTCTCGCTGGTGGAATCCGGCTGTTGAAGAGCAATGTAATGACCGCGTTCACCGCATCGGACAAAAGTATCCAGTTCAAATCCATATGCCTATGGCCATCCATGCAGGTTATCAGGAGCATTCTTTTGACTGTTTGCTTCAAGGACTAATGTCACGAAAGAGAAACTTAGCACGTGCTGCACTCTGGCCAATGGGCGACAGCGCAGGTGACATCTCGCAACTGCAAGTGGCCTTGAAAAAGGAACAAAGTAAGGCAAATGGAGATGTTCTGGAAATTAGTATTCGAATGATGTTTGAAAGAGATGCTGAAACTGATGGTGCGCAGATGCATGATGGCTCCTATCGGATAAGCTAATTTCCATGATTTGTTTAAATCATAATAGAGGTAACAAGGATGTAACGGTCAACTAATACCGTAGCTCTTACCATCGGAGTTATAGAGCTGCGACTTGCAGACCTATAACCCATTATTTAAATGTGGGAAATTTGAACAATCATAGCGATTGCGATAAAACATTGATTGGGAAAGAATCACAAAGGTGAGGTCAATGGAAAGGAAGCAACAGTCCGAGGTCTGCGTACATCGTCTTGAAAAAGAAAAACCCTATTACTTTCCACCAGAGCAACAAAAATCTACTCCAGATTCCTTTTTCCAGCATACGTTAAAGCTAGCTTGGGATAATCGCGATTACATTGCGACCTGCTGCTGTGATCCGGCTCAGGAACTTAAGCTTTATATCAGAAGCCACAAAGGCTCCGGTCCATTTACTCTCTGCCGTAACCCAAACACCGGCCCCAGGCACAAACCGTCCTGCTCATATCACTCTCGTGTAAATACTGATGGTGGTGCAAAAGCATATTCATCATCGGCTGTCAGGGAAGAGGAGGACGGGACTCTGCGCATCGGGCTGGATTTTTCGTTATACGTATCAGCGGCTGCCCCTGAACGCGCAGCTCCGGCTGCAGTGCATCCCCCAAGGGAAAGAAAGCAAGTCAAACGCCTTAGGAAAATGAAAATGCTAGGTCTTCTTCATTTGCTTTGGGAAAATACGGGGCTTAACGAATGGGCACCCTGGCTGGAAGGTAATAGAAGGCTTACAACAGTAATGAGCCGTTTGTATAAGGAAGCCAGCAACATTAAACAAGGCCGCACAGTTCTGGCCAATGTTCTGTTGTTACAAGGAAACGAGCATGGCAATAAGAAGGCTGTCAATTACGCCTGCACGAAAAGTCGCCGTCTGATCGTCATCTCAGAACTGAATGAGTGGTCTTCAGCTCTGAATGTTGGTAATAATCTGCCTCTGGCAGGAACAACGAAGAACGGCCCCCCTGTCGGGATGCCATATCTAACCATCGATTACTCCCGTTGGGAAAGTTCCTTAGCCAGATTTCCACGTGATGTAGCATGGTGGCGACGTGGTGGTAAAATTATCGCAATTGCAGTTACAGACGTGCCAGAAGAGAGAAAATCTGCGAAGTCTAACAGGGTATATTTTTCCGCAAGTGTTCGTCAGGTTGTTTTAATGATGGTGAGTGAACGGTGGATCCCACTCGATTCATCTTACGAAGGGCTTATTGAAGAAAAGCTAGCTAAGGAACGACGCCAGTTTATCAAGCCATTGATTTATGATTCTGCGGAAGATCAGTATCATCCCGATTTCATACTCACGGATGTTAATGGTTCAGACTTCGTTCCACTTGAAGTTTGGGGGCGCGACACTGAGGATTATTTACAGCATAAAGCAGTTAAAGAAGAATGGTATCAGCAGGAATTTGGTGACTCCTGGTGGTCATGGGACGCTGTAAGGGATCGGAGGAGTGAAGAAATACCGACCTTCCCACCGCGAAAGAAACACTACGAATTCAGATACCCTATCGAGAAAGAGTCTTAGGGAAGTATGTAAGCTGCTGATGTTAATCTAACCCTTTGATTAGCTCAATACAGTTGGAACCCATCACATTAGTCAAAGAATAAGTGATATCAGAGCAGAGGAAACATCACGATGGATCTTGTGGATAGTATTGAAGCAGGCAAACTGACACTCAGTGAATTGATTGATACCCTAGCCGAAGATGAAAGTTATGAAACATCCAAGTGGAATCAGCGATATCGTGAATTTACGGCGCTGCTACAGCAAGCCCCTACATTCATGGGGCCTGAAACGGATGATTTAGTCAAACGACTTTGGTATGAACGTGATAACGGTATCGCCAGCATTCGTCAGGGTGTTCCGTCTTTGGCGGAATATCAGCAAAGCCTACCACTGCTCAGAGAATTAACCGAGCGTATTCGCCAGCAGCCGGATGAAGCAACTTACCAATATGTTGGCGATGCTCTACAGCAGGCTAAAGAGACCGGACTCCTGAAGCGTATGTATTGGAGTTTGAGAAATCGTGTTTTTGCCGCGTTTTCGCCTGAAACCTGCACCAGTACTGTGGATGAGAATGCTTTTAATAAAGCGGCAGAATTCCTAAATAAGCAATTCCACCTCGGTTTGGTACTGACCGGAAATTGGTTACAGAAAAATCATGCATTGAAACAAGCCATACATGCCCAATCTCCCAATGCAGATCCTTATTACGTAAATATGGCTATTTGGCATTTCTATGAATTGCTCCGTGAACGCGATAATGAACAGAGACAGGAGAAAGCCTCCAGCAATATATCCACATCCGACAATGAGTTGACGGATGTTAAACCCCCTTCGCATTCCCCAACTAACGTGATCTACTTTGGTCCACCAGGCACTGGCAAGACCTTCACATTGCAGCAAAAGATGAAAGAGTATACCTCTCATGCTGTACCAGCCGATCGTGATGCCTGGCTGGATTCTCGCCTTGAATCGTTGAGTTGGATGCAGGTTATAGCACTGGTGTTGCTCGATCTTGGTAAACGAGCAAAAGTTCGCCAAATGACGGAACACCAGTGGTTCCAACGTAAAGCGCTGCTGAATGGCCGTAGTAGCAACTTTTCGCAAACTGCTTGGGCGACGTTGCAATCCTTCACCATACCAGGGTCAACTACTGTTGCTTACAAAGGTCGTCGTGAACCTGCAATCTTTGACAAAACTGCGGATAGTGAATGGTTCTTGGTTGAATCTCAGTTAGAGCAAGTGGATGAGCTGTTTTCTCTTTATGCAGAGTTAAAGCAAGGTCCTAAATCTGCCGAAGCCATCCAGCGTTTTGCAGTGGTTACTTTCCACCAATCTTACGGCTATGAAGAATTTATTGAAGGTATCCGCGCGCGCTCTGACGAAAGTGGCAATATCTCTTACCCTATTGAGCCGGGGATCTTTATGCGCCTGTGTCAGCGTGCCAATGCCGATCCAGCACATCGCTACGCCATTTTCATTGATGAGATCAATCGTGGCAACATCTCCAAGATCTTTGGCGAATTGATCTCTCTCATTGAAGTAGACAAGCGTGCAGGTATGTCCAATGCAATGAGCCTGCAACTGTCTTATAGCGGTGATCACTTCAGCGTACCCGCCAATGTCGACATTATTGGAGCTATGAATACAGCAGACCGTTCTTTAGCTCTGATGGACACAGCTTTGCGCCGTCGCTTTGACTTTGTCGAGATGATGCCAGATCTCTCGTTGCTGAGTGGAACTAAGGTGAAAGGCATAGAACTCGAGTCGTTGTTAGAGAAAATCAACAGCCGCATCGAAGCACTTTACGATCGAGAACATACGCTAGGGCATGCGTTCTTTATGCCGGTTAAAAATGCACTCAATGCCGGTGATGAAGAGGCTGCATTTAAACAACTGAAGATCGCATTCCAGAAAAAGATCATTCCGCTGTTGCAGGAATACTTCTTCGATGACTGGAACAAGATCCGGCTGGTGCTGGCAGACAACCAAAAGCAAGACGACAGCCTACAATTCGTGATTGAGAAAACCGACGATCTAGATACGCTTTTTGGTAACAATCATGCTTTACGACGCCATGATCAGCAATCGACAGCTTACGAGCTCGAAGCATTTGATGAAGAGATCTGGAATATGCCACAAGCTTACCGTGCTATTTACCAACCCCAGCAGACCACTCTTAATGAGCGGGCAGTAAACCATGAGTGAAGTGATCTCTGTTTTTGAATATGATCTGTTAGGAAGCGGAAAAGCGGCATCAATTGGCGCAAAGCCAATTCCTCAACAGGTCTTTGATTATTTAGAAGAGCTTAGCCTAACCAGTACTCAAGGAAGCCAGTTTCTCAAACTCACCTCACGCTCAGGTTTCAAATTGCTGCAGGTGCAAAACTACGCGGGGATGCTTTCCACACCTCACGGTTTCCAGCTTGAGATACTGCCCAAGGTTGGTAAAAATCTCACAGCTGTGAATGCACGTGAAACATTGCTGACAATGCTAAGCCATCTGCCTGGGTTTCGACATATTCAAACCCAGCAAGCCACTCTCCAGGCTCAGCGCATGCCTTTGCTTGAAATTTTTATCAGTCAGTTTTTGCATAGCGTCAGCCAATTACTTAAACAAGGTTTACGATCCAACTATATGAGCGAGCAAGGTAACCTGTCTTTTATGAAGGGTAAACTAATGCTTTCCGCGCAGTTGCGGCATAACGTGGTGAGTCGTCATAAGTTTTGTGTCGATTATGATGACTATATGTCTGATTGCGCAGCCAATCGGCTCTTACACTCAGCGCTGGATAAGCTACTTAGCCTGAAGCTTTCATCTGAGAATCAACGCTGGCTTTATGAGCTGCGTTTTGCGTTTGACGGTATTCCACTTAGTCGGGATATTGAAAGAGATATAAGCAGCTTACGCCTGGAGCGTGGTATGGCTCATTACACCGAGCCAATGGCTTGGGCGCAGTTGATTCTGAGGGGAATGAGCCCGAGTGCCTTGCAAGGAAACGCCAAAGCCATGTCTCTCTTGTTCCCTATGGAAGCGGTATTTGAGTCCTTTGTTGCTCAAACTCTTCCCGACGAATTGCCCTCTCACTTCAAAGTTAAATCGCAGGCTGCCACTTATTCCCTTGTTAAGCATGGACTTAACGATTGCTTTAAGCTTCGCCCAGACTTGTTGATTCAATCACGCCAACCTGTTCAAACCAAAATGGTGATGGATACGAAATGGAAGCTGGTGAATAGCAGCCAGCAAACAAAATCACTATATGGACTGGCGCAAGCTGACTTCTATCAAATGTTTGCCTACGGCCAAAAATATCTTGATGGGAGCGGCGAAATGTATCTGATTTACCCTGCGCATGATGACTTTAGCCAACCGATACCGCAGCACTTTGCTTTTTCAGAAACCCTAAAATTATGGGTTGTGCCATACCAGATAACAGCAAAGCCCGGCGCAAGGATGATGTGGGCGGGGGGTGTGCTCTACGAGCAGAAACTTCTCCCCGCCTCCCGCCAGGACTTTTGAGCTAGTGAACAAATTATCAGGTAGGTAATCTCGCCAAACGCAACCCTTCACCACAGACATGGTGATCTGACCCTGATAATGAGCAAAAATCTGATTTATTCCACTGCACCCTTTACTTGTTGTGTTAATTTATTACGACTTAATTTTTATTATAAATTACATATAGTTGCGCTTCTAAACTTTATACAAAATTCTAATTAACGAGAGGTTTGTTGTGAGTCGATCAGAATACATTTATCTAATTAAGTGTACTTCTTGGCTAACTAAATTTCTAACCCACCGTGGATTGAAGGTTACAGATAGCCGACCGTTATTTGAGTACCATGCAACCAGTGATGAGTATGAAGAACTAAAACGGTTACTCCGCGATGTAGGGCAGGCTGAAGGACTTAAAAACGATAAAGGTTACGCAGCGTGTTTTACGTTATTTAGCGCCGAATGGTACCGAAGGGATTATGAGCGAATTCATGGCTGGAGTTGGGAGCCTATCTATAAAACTCTGGATATATCTCTATCCGCCCCGGAACTGAGTCTTATTGTACCGAAAGGTCTTGAAGATTACTGGAGACGCCCAGTTCGCTTTTACGACTCAGAACGACGCAACTTTTTAGGATCTTTGTTCAGTGAAGGCGGCCTGCCATTCAAGCTATTGAAAGAATCGGATAGCCGTTTTCAGTCTGTTTTTTCTAGAATTCTTAATCAATACGACCAATCTCTATCGTTAGGTTATTCAGTTTTAGCTTTAGTACAAGCGGTTGTCGAAAAGTCGCCGCTTCCAACTGTGTTTAAGGAAGATACGTCAGTTGAGCTTATTGGTCGTATGGCTGATCAGCTTATTTCACTTGTTCAGACTTACGACCTCAGTAATCATTCAGAACCCGTCAACGAACTTGACCGTGTTCATCCTAAATGGCGGGATAGTTTCCCAATGCCCTTAGATGATGAAACTGGCACCAGTTTCCTTAATGGCCTTTTGCGCACAGCCACTGTTGAAACTAAACCTCGATTACAAAAAAAAAGCAAAACAACTGGCTGTAATTTCTATTGGTCAGAACAACATCCTGATGAGATTCAAGCACATATTCTCCTTCCAAATGAATTAACGTTTGCTATTTCCAGTGAGCCATCAACGACTCGTTTCGAACTTGCTGTTTATGAAGATGGTGAAGAAGTCGCCAGTCTGGGGCCCGCGTATGCCAGGCTTGATAAAACGCAGGCGATCGTCAGGCTCCGTAAAAGTGAAGTGAGATTTGTAAGACAACAAACAACCGCAAGCCTATCGTTGGTCGCTCGAGCGGGTGGCATCATTGTCGGTTCTATCAAGCTAGATAGAGGAGAAATTGCAGTTGGAGATGTTCCTTTGACGTTTGTGCGTGACGAGGATCGCTGGTTATTACAAGGCCAGGCTTCCTGTAGCGTGCATAGCAGTGATGTACTCATCATTCTTCCTACGGAAGGCCGTCTGGCTTCGAAACATGAAGATTGTTCTTCTGATATTCGGGCGCTGGAACACCCTGTTTTGTCTATAAAAGGGCGACAGGACGTCATTTTTGAAGGTAACGAAACGTATAGAATTCGAACAGGTCGTGAGCAGGTAAAATATCCTGATTTAGCTTTACAGGGAAATCAGTTAGCTTGGTTATGCAGCCCCTATGAAACATTTGCTGGAATACCCAGAGTCATTCACAAGTTTGCCACAGCACAGAGAATTGAATACGAACGTTTCCTAAGCGGCAAAAGTATTGATAAATGTGATTTACATGAAACAATGGGGGCACATTACATTTCGATTCGAAATGAAGATAATGAAACATTATTACGCCGAAAAGTAGGGATTCTACCTTCGGATTTTCAGCTAGAAATTAAAAACAGAGAACAAGCAAACGAGGGGGTGATAATTATTTCCACTCAACATCCTTGTTTATATAGATTAAAGGATAAAACGCTCGAAGTTGGACGTAGCAAATCAGCAAATAAAACGGAAATAATGATTAAAGCGGAGGGAGTGCCACCTACTTCCGTTGTATTGCAGGTAACCCCTAATCTTGCTGGTAATCCCATCGATATTATTCTGCCTTTCCCAACAAAGGGTTGTTTGGTACTTGATGTTAATGGCCAACACCTACGCAAGAATATAACAATTAATGATCTGTTGGGGACCAGAGCATTTCTCTTTGGAAAAAATGGCGAGCCAGCCAGATTCCGCCTTGAACTGCGCCTAATGTCCAGAGCGAGACTGCAGGTGTGGTATGAATGGCGTTATACCGCAGGCGAACGTCCAGTTGAACTCAATTTGTATAGTCTAAGAGAACATATTGAGAACTTGCTCTCTCTGGAGACCGGCATTGACCAGATTGTGGAAATGCGTATAGATGGCGCAGGGAGCGTACTTACCTGGCAAATTCGACGATACAAATACAGCCTTAACTACGACTATGAAAGGCAGGTTCTTTTTAGCAACTCAGTGAATACTCACTCCGGGCAGATTCCTTCGCCAGTAATCATGTTGCTAAGCGAACCTGAAAGAAAGCCTGTTTCTATCACTTCGCGAATGAGCGAAGGTGTACCAGTTGGTGAATTTGAGCTGAGCTCTGTAATACAGAAGAATGGCCCCTGGCTGGTAGTTCCTGGAAAAGGTGAAGAAGCCGCTTTTAGGCCATGTTTTATTCGCGGTGAACCACCATTACCAACTGAAGTTCACGCCATCCAATCAATGCAAAAAGCGACACAGCTTTTTAACCCTCGGTCAGATGTGAATACAATCACCTTGGTTCTCGATCAAATGGCAAGTAGCCCCTCGCATTCAGGCTGGCAGTTCTTGCGAAGCTTGTACGAGCAATACGGATATTTACCTCTGGCCACTTTCGAAGTATGGCGAGCACTTGTTCAACATCCGCAAGCGTTGGCAATGTCATTGTTTAAATTTGAAATGTCTGTTGAATATCTCAGCCGCATTGAAAATGAATTTCCTATTTTCTGGGAGTTTTTACCAATTTTTGAAATAAAAGGGGCAGCGAATAGGTTTTGTACTTTCCTAACCCATAAAGGTGCACCAGAAGAAATGCAGAAAAGATTGCTGAATAAAATGTATCAGCAATTGGGAACTATTTTTCCGACCTATGCCAATGAAGTCCAAGAGTGGTTAAGTTTAGATTTACAACCACGTCCAATACCTCATTCGATGATGAGAGAAATTATACAAAATTGGTATCAGGATCTTCTGCGTGAGCATAGTGAATCAAGCTGGCCTGAATATGGTGGCTCTCAGCTTTATCACTGGATTTTGTCACAACAAGATTCTGTAGTTGATGTTTCTCCTGAAACAAGAGATCGCTACTCCGTTGCTTGGTTACCCGTATTTGCTGCAGCGGTTGCCAGCGGCAAAACGACATTTGAAAGTATTTTTGGCCATGAGCCAGGCACCTTATTTTTCTTAAGACAAGTCAGAGATTTTGATTCACGTTGGTTTAATTCGATTTTCCAGTACAGCTTATTGCGTAATGTTGCCGAAAAATAAAAAGGGACAAGAATGACTACACGCTACTTTTCTTCACTCATTGAACAATCACTCTCTCGCTCAACAGAAGCAACGCTTAGCATCATGGGTGTTACGAATCCTCAGCTCAGAGAACATCTTGCCCTTCAAATGAGGGCAGATTGTGGCAAAGCAGGTTCTTTCCTTGCGTCTCCAGTATTTGAACAGACATTTGGCTGGGAAGAATCAAAATACACCATGAAAATGCTGGCAACGGAGAAAACATTGCTTAGCAAAAAGGTAATTGACTCTCTGGATAGTGAACAAAATGGCCGCTATCGCTTTGGCGCTAACTGGAAACCGTTTACCCACCAGTTGGCTAGCTGGGAATCATTACTCGAGAAAAAACATTCGGTTGTTGTTACCAGCGGGACAGGTTCAGGTAAAACAGAATGCTTCATGGTGCCAGTACTCGAGGATCTTTATCGTGAATTACGCGATAGCGGCAATCAACCGCTAGTGGGAGTAAGAGCATTATTCCTCTACCCACTTAATGCTCTGATTAATTCGCAGCGTGAACGCCTGGATGCATGGACTCGTGGATTTAGTTCAGGGATTCGGTACTGCCTATATAACGGCAACACAGAAGAATTGCATGCCTCGGTAAAAAGCGAGCAGGCAAACAAGCCTAATGAAGTTTTATCACGTGAGAAAATGCGAGAAGAGCCAGCACCAATACTAGTGACGAACGGTACCATGCTGGAATACATGATGGTTCGTCAGGTTGATGCTCCAATAATTCAGCAATCGAAAGCAGAAAAATCATTACGCTGGATAGTTCTGGATGAAGCGCATACCTATGTAGGGTCTCAAGCAGCCGAGCTTGCCCTACAACTTCGTCGTGTAATGACTGCTTTCGGTGTCACGCCTGATGATGTTCGTTTTGTTGCAACGTCAGCAACCATTGCAGGAAGTGACTCAGAAAAGCAGCTAAAAAAATTCTTATCGGAACTGTCAGGAGTACCACAGGAACGTATTGATGTTTTGGGAGGCAATCGTGTTATTCCAGAACTTGATGCATGCAAAAATTATCTCGTCACACTTGATGAGCTTGAGCATATACCAGACTCAGGTAACGAAGGAATTAGCTTTGAGCGTTATAGTGCATTAACACACTCACCGGAAGCACGCTATTTACGAGAGATGCTGGTTAGCCAACCACGCCCAGTGAAACTTGATGTAATGACGAAACGCTTAAACGAGCTGACAAAGAATCATTACACGCAACAAGAAATTTTACGCTGGATAGATCTCTGTACAGGCACAAGTTTAAACGCACAAGATCCGGCTTTCCTTAAAGTAAGAGCGCATATTTTCCAACGTAATACCCAAGGGATATGGGCCTGCGCAGATAAGCATTGTTCAGCGAAGCACAACACGGCACTGGAAAAAAACTGGCCTTTTGGTTACGTGTATGTGAATCAGCGACAAAATTGCCATTGTGGTAGCCCTGTTTTTGAGCTTGCGTTCTGTAATGAGTGCAACGAACCGCACCTGTTGGCGAAGGATAAAAAAGGTAAGCTCGTACAGTGGGACAATAAAGGTGGGGATGAATTCTCGCTGCATGATGACATCCCAGATGACTTTGAAACATCGGGGGAGAAAGTTCAAAAAGAACATGTATTCCAGGCTCCGCAAATTATTGCGCCGGAATGCAATACTGAGGCCGGATATATAATCCAGCGGCTCGATCGTAATACCCGCAGCATTGGCGTTGTTCATAAAGACGCCATCCCTCTGGCAATTAACGAAAACGAACAGATTTGCAGCGCCAGCAATTGTGGCTATAAAGGCGGGAAAGGTCAGTCCCCCTTTAGACGCGCTTTGCTGGGAGGTCCTTTTTATGTCACGAATATTGTGCCCACGGTGTTGGAATACTGCCAGGATTTCGCCAATGATGAAGGTAAAGAGGGCGTAGGCCCACTATCATTGCCGGGGCGAGGACGACGACTAATTACCTTTACCGATAGCCGCCAGGGAACGGCACGGATGGCAGTAAGGATGCAGCAAGAAGCTGAGCGTAGTCGTTTGCGCGGTAGTGTGGTGGAGTTACTTTCCTGGCATCAGAGAAAACAGGCTGTAAATACTCCTAATGCACTGGCCGATGTAACGAAACTGGTTGAGATGGCTAAACAAGCCAGAGATGAGGCGAAAAACCTGCGTGACTGGGGTATGCCGGAAGAGGCAATTCTCTCAGAAGAAAAAGCAGAACGTATTGAACAGGCTATACAAAAAGCAACAGGTGGAAAAGTTAATATCGTTTTAACTTCGCTGACCTGGCAGGAGATGATTAATGAGCTTAAAGATAAGGCAGATATCAAAGGCTCGATTCTGCAGTACAACCACTATCTTAAACCTGAGATTTTTACTGAGAACAGTGGACCTCTGAAGCTTTCAGAGATGCTTCTATTTCGTGAATTTATGCGTCGACCGAAACGAACCAACAGCCTTGAAACACAAGGACTGGTACAGGTTGGCTACCAAGGGTTGGAGAAGCTACATAAAACCCCTGTTCACTGGCATGAACAAGGGCTTACTCTGGATGATTGGCGTGATTTTCTAAAAGTCACACTGGATTTTTATGTCAGAGAAAACAACTTCATTCAACTGGATTTAGAACTGAAGAACTGGATTGGCAGCCGTTTCTCTTCGAAATTTGTACGCAACCCTGAATCAAAAGACCCTGACGATAACCAAGTCAAACGTTGGCCCCAAATTCGTCATGGCAATGTTACCCATCGCTTGGTTAAGCTACTAATACTCGGGGCAAAATTCAGCACCGTAAACACTGTTACCATCGATATAGTTAACGCATGGTTGAAAGAAGCCTGGCTCGAATTAACCGGCCCTCTGGCTGTGTTAAAGCCAGACGGTAACCGTTTTTACTTGCCGAAAGAACATCTGACATTCTCCTTGATTCAAAAGGCGAGTATTTGCCCTGTTACCAATAAATTATTGGATACCACTTTCAAAGGACTCACTCCTTACTTACCCAGACATATACAGTTTGAACGCCTGACAAATACGCAATATAGCGCCTATATGGCACAGGAAGTAACACTACCTGAAGTCTGGGAACACGATCATTCACAGTTGGATTATGTCGAAGGGTTGGCGCAAACCCGGGAATGGGTATCACAAGATCCGCTAGTAGCTCATTTACGCTCGCAAAACGTCTGGACGGATATTAACGACCGCGTAGTGGAGGGAGGCTTTTACTATCGTACTGCTGAGCATTCAGCACAGCAATCAGCGGATCGTCTGCAAAGCTACGAAAAGATGTTTAAAAACGGGCAGCTTAACGTCCTTAACTGTTCCACCACCATGGAAATGGGCGTGGACATTGGCGGTATTTCCGCCGTAATAATGAATAACGTCCCTCCTCATCCTGCAAACTATTTACAGCGTGCGGGGCGGGCCGGACGTAGTAAAGAATCCCGCGCAATCTCCTACACGCTGTGTAAAGGAAACCCTCACGATCAGCAGGTTTTCGCCAATCCTCTCTGGCCATTTGAGACCGTGATTCCAGCACCGATGGTGGCAATGAACTCAGAACGATTGGTACAACGCCACGTTAATTCGCTACTACTTTCAGAATACTTGTGCCATGTGGTGGGAGAAACTAAGAAAGAGAAAACCAATCTGAATAGCGCGTGGTTCTTTGGTGAAGAGTTTGGGCAGTCTGTATGTAACAGCTTTAAGATTTGGCTTGAACGCCCCGCCCTGATAATTGATGACGCGCTTGAGCTTCTGGTAAAGGGTACCGCGTTAAATGCTGCAAGACCGGAATTTTTGCGGGAAAAGACTTTCCGTGCGATTACTGGCTTACAAAAACGTTGGCAGGGGATTTTCCACGATCTCGTGAAACAAGAACATGAATCACAGCCAAATACTCCGTATCGTAAGCGCCTGGAACTGGAGAAAAAACGGCATTGTGATGAATACCTATTGCGCGACCTTGCAGCGCGAACGTTCCTGCCTGGCTATGGTTTCCCGACGGATGTTGTGAACTTTGATAACTTCACCATGGAAGACTATGTCCGTGAGAAAACGCATAAAAGCCGTAATAAGAGCGACCGTGAAGATAACGTTTCACGTTATAAAGGACTGCCTTCACGCAACCTGTCTGTTGCCATTCGTGAATATGCCCCAGGAGCTGAGATCATTCTGGACGGACGTGTGTTCCGTTCAGCTGGCGTATCACTGCACTGGCACAATCTCAATGCTGATACCAATGAAGCCCAACGGTTGGACCGCGCTTGGCGTTGCCAGAAATGCGGTACGTTAGGCTATGAAGAAGGTATTGGTAGCTCTGTAGAATTATTCTGCACCAACCGTGACTGCGGTGAGCGAATTACTCGTGACAACACTCGTCAAGTGCTGCAGCCAGCCGGGTTTGTCACAGATGCTTATGACCCGGTAACGAATAACATTGAAACGATGAAGTTTATCCCGGTAGTTCCGGCATGGGTATTTGTTAAGGCGGAGCGTTTACCACTGCCAAACCCAGAGATGGGCTTTATGGCTTCAGGCGCTAATGGTCATGTATTCCAACAAAGTATGGGTGAAGGTGGACATGGTTATGCACTGTGCCTGAGCTGCGGTCGCGCGGAGTCGATGATAAGCGAAAAAGACGCGCCAAAATCAATGGAGGCGCATTATCCGCCACGTCCAGGAAAAGCCGACCGTGACAGCCAGAATCAGCGAATTATTTGCCCAGGCTCTACCGCGTTAAATACCAAAGTCACCCTTGGAGCGTTAGCGCGTACCGATGTATTTGAACTGATTTTACGTCGTCCACAGGACGGCGAGTATATCCCTGATAGCTCAGAAGAAGGGCGTATTGTTGCTATGACGCTGGCTGTTGCGCTGCGTCGGGCGCTTGCGGGTGTACTGGGTGTTTCTGCTGCGGAGTTGGGCTATGCGGTGCGCCCGGTCAGGCTGGAGAGTGAGGAATCAGTACTGGCAGTTCAGCTTTACGACGTCATCAGCGGCGGTGCGGGGTTCGCTTCCAGTGCACCATTGCATATCGAAGCGATACTGCAGGGAATGGTCAAACAGCTAGGATGCGCCCACTGCGATACCGCCTGTAGCGATTGTTTACTCGATTCGCAAACGCGTCACGATCATGACCATCTGGATCGCAAAGCCGCACTGGCCTGGCTAGGGGATGATTTCAGCCACTATATTGGTTTGCCAGACGAGGAGAAATTCTCGCTACCCGATGCGCAGTATTGCCCTGGTACAATTGAGGATGCAGTCCGTCGCGCAATTAACGAAGGGGCCGATAAACTTACGCTGTGGATGAATGGGCCGCTCAACGAATGGGATTTATATGCCCGACAGTTCCGCGCGGCAATCCAGAACTACCGGCTTAAAGACAGTGTCGCGGTTGAGATTGTCATTCCCGCTAGTATTGACGATCCGGAGGTGTTGCACGAACTGGCGCAGTTTGCGGCTATTGGCGTGCGGTTGTGCCATGCCGAACAGGAAGTGTCATTCCCTATTGTGGCGCAGATCGCTTTCGCCGATCGTGTCATAACGCTGGTATCACGCAGCCAGCAAGCCACGGTGCCTGGGCCGCACTGGCATCAGAATGACGAGCTGGTGGTTCGCAGCCAATACTATCGCCCTGTTGCTCTGCGTGGGTTTGAACTACCAGCCACGACAGTGAACTATAGTGAGCTGGTGAAAGACATTCAAATCCATAAAGAGTTGAATGGCCCGTTTTCACAGTTTGGTCAACGCTTCTGGGATGTACTTTCTAACGGCCATGAAAAAGCACAAAACCTGATGAAGACAAATCGGATTACCCATATTCACTATACCGATCGCTATCTGCAAAACCCGGTTGCGCTGGCGCTGCTGAGTGCTTTACTTAAGCCGCTGAAAACCTTAATGACCAAAGATGCGGAAGTGGTGATTGATACCTTATTCAAAAACAAAGATCGTCCAGGAAATCGACCTTCCCACGATTGGATGAGTGAAGCTGATTTTCAGGATTTTGCTGACCAGTGGTTTGCTGCATCAATAGGTAAGGCGGCTGACATAACTGTGTTCGACTACTCACGAGATATTCCACATCACCGTAAGTTGACAGTGAACTTTGATAATGGCCAGGTGCTGAAGATCCGCTTTGATCAGGGGATGGGCTACTGGCGTATCGACTTCCCATATGTCTGGCGCAGCTTTGACTTCAATGATGATGTTACTTCTCAGCTCCACAAAATGGCGAAAGCTTGTATGGAAGGAAAAGTGATTAACGGAGAGGAAAACTGGTCAACGGATGTGGTAGTTGAAGTGATGGAACCTTAAGGGATTATCGCTCCCGACGCGTTGTCGGGAGCGTTTGTCTTTTATGTCTTTTTACGTGGGGCTTTTTTACTACCGGTAGCAGCGCGTTCGGCCTTAATTTTCTCCAGTAAGGCAGCCGCGCTATTTTCACCGCTGATCAGATCTGGGTTTTCTGCTCGCCATTGGGCGGTCAGCTCACCACGAAACGCTTTCGCAAGGATTGATTGGGTAAGGTTGTTGACGCGGACTAACGCGTTGTTGACCTGTTTTTCGATGGTGTCAGCGTAGCCGAAGAGTTGTTCGACGCGGCGGACGATTTCGTGTTGTTCATTTAGCGGCGGAACTTCCAGAACAAACTCTTTAACATCTCGTTGGAAAAGATGTGGAACTGCCGAGCCCGTCATTCTTTCTTTTACTAAATTTTGCATCTCCGGTCCAGATAAGAAATAGAACAAATATTCAGGAATGAAAAAATCTCCAGCTCTAATTAACAACAGCGATGAATTAATTGTTGCTGGCTCATTAAGATTTCTAACAATAGCTAGTTTCCCTATGCCTGCTCCGTCCTTGCATAATAGGACATCATCATTTTGTAACTTTATTTCAGGGCTTTCATCATATCTATGTTCTGATATGTGATAGGCTTGCGAGAGATTTACTTCTTTACCATAGTTTAGCGAATGAACGGAAAGAAAAAGAGGTCCCCCCGCTGTATACTCTGATGCTTTAAGCCCTTTCCACCCAATTCTTGCAGAAATATAAACTAAGCCATCTAACGGCTCAAACAACCAGCCGTCAGGGATATCCTTGTCAGATATATCTTGGCTAATAATTGCCTCTTTGTATTTTTTCTTCCAGTTATCGTTCTTCGGTTGTTTTCCCTTTCTTGTGAATTTTTCTTCTTGCTCTTTTACCCATTTTTCAAAACGATACCTTTTAACCGAAGCCTTGAAAGAAGATATGTTTTGTAAATTTTTGTTATCTATCCGCCACTTACTTGTCAATTTACCTCTTAACGCATTTGCAAGCACAGCCTGACGAAAACGTTTCAGGATTTTTGGAATTTGCTCAAGACGAGCTTTGGTGCTGTCTACCTGTGCCAACAGCGTATCGAGTTTTTCAGCAAGGATTTTTTGTTCGTAAAAAGATGTGGTCGGGGCTACTAACTCCTTAATAAACGTCCCTGAAATAGCCTTAAAGGTTGAACCTGTTCCTTGCGTACTCAACCATGGCTCAATATATCTAAAGTAGTAAAGAAGATATTTAGGGTCAGTTAATCCATCGCAAGCACTTATAGCTGCTAAACCTCGACCTATCGCAGTTGTCTGAGTTGCAATATTTGTTGGTCCTACAGGGGCTCTTACAGACAGTAAAATACTTCCAGCGGATGCTGTCTTTGTTGGCTTCGTGCAATATTTTCTTGGGATTGGGTAAAGTTTTCCAAATTCTGCTTTTCCCTGGAAAAAAACCATTCCCTCACCATGTTCATTAACATCCGAACTTGAAGGTGATTGCCCCATATTAATTTCTGCAATATCAGGTAATTTAGACAACTTCCATGAATCAGGGATATGAAACTTTAACCCACTCATTCCTTCACCTCACCAAATGCTTCATTCAGCAACTGTCGCTGAGCATCGGCCACATCGTCCGCCCCCAACTCACGCATCAAAGCATCAAGCTCGCCCAATGCTTGCACCATTTCGGTCATCGCTTCTGCCGCTAACACATCCGGCTCAGGCAGGTTATCGGCGTCGATGCTGTCCTTATCTTTCAGCCAGGAGATATCCAGCGAATCAGATTTGGCGTTGCGGATCCACTCGCGGCTGAATTTACGCCAGCGGCTGGTGGCCTGGTGCTGGTCGATGTTTTTGTTCTCTTCGCTATCAGCAACTTCAGCTTCCTCAGCGTTAAAGCTCCACTCACCTTGGGGGCGTTGGCTAAGACCGTGCGGATCTTTGCCGTAGACTTTTTCAAACGGCTGAAGATGCTGTTCGGTAAACGGTGTACGCTTGCCAAAGCTTGGCATATTGGTGCGCAGATCATACACCCAGACATCGTCAGTACAGTTCTTATCCTGGTTAGGATTTGCCACCGTGCCTTTAGTAAAGAACAGTACATTGGTTTTTACGCCCTGAGCATAAAAGATGCCAGTCGGCAGACGCAGAATGGTGTGTAGATGGCACTTGTCCATCAGATCGCGACGGATATCAGTTCCCTTCCCGCCTTCGAACAACACGTTATCCGGTACCACTACTGCAGCACGACCACCAGGACGCAGCGTCTCGATAATGTGCTGCATAAAGCACAGCTGTTTGTTGCTGGTTGGGTGAACAAAGGTACGGGTAATGTTAGTCCCTGCAGCACTACCGAACGGTGGGTTGGTCATCACCACATGAGCCTGCGGCAGGTTTTCACCATCGCTACCCAGCGTGTTACCCAAACGGATTGCACCGCCATGATCGAGGTTGCCTTCAATATCGTGTAACAGGCAGTTCATCAATGCCAGACGACGGGTGCCTGGTACCAATTCAAGGCCGATAAAGGCACGGTGGATCTGGAAATCCTGAGTGTCGCCGTCAAGATCGTCCAGATCGTTGGTTTGCGATTTTACGTAGCGGTCAGCTTCAATCAAAAAACCTGCCGTGCCCGCTGCCGGATCCTGAACGATTTCACGCGGCTGTGGCTTCAGCAGATGAACGATAGTTTTAATCAACGGGCGTGGGGTGAAGTACTGACCTGCGCCGGATTTGGTTTCGTTGGCGTTTTTCTGCAACAGCCCTTCGTACATATCGCCAAAGTCATCGCGAGATTTTCCATCACTTCCGTTGTACCAGTCGAGCGAGTCCATATTGCTGACCAGTTCAGTCAACTGTTTTGGCTGAGTGATGGTGGTGTTAACGTTCTGGAAAACCGCTTGCACGAGCTTCTGTTCGTCCGCCCCCAAATGCACCAGCAGGTTACGGTAGAACTGTAATTGCTCCTGACCGATACGGGATTTCAGGTCGTCCCAGCGGTAGCCCTCTGGCAGATATTCCGCTTCCTGACCGGTTTCTTTGCACATTTTCAAAAACAGCAGCGAGGCGAGTTCATTGACATAGTTTTGATAAGAGACGCCGCCATCGCGCAGGTTGTCACAAAGTTTCCATAACTTAGCGACCAGATCGTTATTGTTCATTTCTGATTTCCTGAAAAGCAGCGGCCCTCATTTAGGGCCGCAGAAGATATAATTGCCGCGAATGATAACGCGTCAGGCTAGTTGGTCCCAAATGTAATCGCTGAATTTATCCAGCACGCTATCAAGACCATCATCAAAGGTGCGTTGCAGCATCACCTTACCGCCGCGACGATGGAAATTACCGGTTTTGAACACATCGTCATCGAGCACGACTTTTTCTTTCAGTGCTGTAGCTAAACGATCGAGCCAGGCCTGCTGCTCGCTGTTCCAATCGTTTTCGCCTTTAATCCGTTCCAGGGCGTGATCCACGCGTTCATCAAAAGGCTTTAACGCATCACCGACAGCTGCACGACGGATATGGCCGATAAGTCTTGCGGCGATGTCCTCGTTACGTGTCTCTTTCCACGCGCTGCGCAACGATGACTCTTCAAAGTGCTGGCGGTCAAACCATTCTTGTAGCTCAACGAGACCTTTACGAGTGAGATCCCGTGGATGATTGATTACGGCCTGGAGTGCAGGCTGGGCATTAGGGGCTCGTTTTACCAGTTCGTCAAAGGCCTCCAGGAAATCCTGCGGCGTGTCGTAATCACCGTACAAGGATTTCACGCTGATCACCTCGTCATCAATATCGAGGAAGATGGGCGCATCGCGCAGGGCATTAATATCAGCCTTCAATTTTTCCAATCGGGCGATAAATCCTGGCAACTTGTTGAATATTTCCGCGCTCCACTGCGGCCCTTTTTCACGCAAGCGCATTGCCAGACTGCCGAAACCAACGCCAGCAGCATCCTGACAAAGTTCATCCAAGCGGCGTATCTGCTTATCCACTGATTCGCTGCGGTCTCGGTTATACATTGCCAGGCTGATAATACGCTGCAGTTTGGCAACCAACTGCTCATGGCTGTGCTCGGCGTAGCTGCGACCGTCCGCTTCGGTGATTTTGTACGTTTCGGAGTCGGTGATTTCGTTGACCAGCGTTTTCAGTTCCACCTTCGGGCGAATCACCACCGGGCGCATAGTGTCTACACTTTCCAGAGTGCTGTAGATGTCCACGCAGTCGAAAATCTTGAAGCTGGTTTTACCCACCGCCGGGCAAAGACGAGTAGCGCGGCCTTTCATTTGCTCGTAAAGGATGCGGCTTTTTACCTTGCGCAGAAACACGATATTGCAGATAGACGGGATATCTACGCCAGTACTCAGCAGATCCACTGTGACTACAATATTCGGCAACCGCTCTTTATTGAAGCGTGTGATCATCGTCTGCACTTTCTTCGCGTCCTTGTCGGCGTCGCCAGTGATCTTGATGATTGAGTCATGTTCCAGCTGTGGGTGCTGTTCTTTAAATGCTGCACGTAGCTCTTCTACAACCATATCTGCGTGGCTGTTGGTGACACAGAAGACCAGTGTTTTTTGTTGACCCGTCGGGTCCAGGTATTTAGCCAACTCACCGCAAACTGCACGGTTAAAAGCAGGGATAACCAGACCCCGGTTAAAATCTGCAACTTCAAAATCCTGATCGTCTGCCAGTGTGTCGTTGATCACTTCACCTTGCGGGTTCAGACGTTCCACTTGTTCACCTTTCGCCAAATACACGCCATCCTGAGCATTGTGGGTAGTGATTTTAATCGGTGGATCCTGATCGATGAGATAACCGTCGATCACTGCAGTACGGTAGGTATAGCGATAAATCGGTTCGCCGAAGATATCGATTGTATGTATGGCAGGAGTGGCGGTAAGGGCAATTTTTACCGCATCGAAATGATCGAGAATACGACGGTATGCCGAAACATAATCCAGCTGGCTGCGGAACTGTAGTTCACCTTCGGTCTGCTCTTTATCGAGAATGTAGCCACGATGCGCTTCGTCCACCACGATGCAATCATAACGGCCCACCGGCATTGGTTCATCTGACTGTAGGGTACGTTTAACCAGTGACTGGACTGTAGCAACGTGAATTTTGGTGCTGTCTTCCGGGAATTTATCCGTCAGACCTTTTATGTCGAAAATACTGTTAAAAGTATCCCCGTTGATACGTGTATCTTCAAACGCCCCCAGAGCCTGTTCACCAAGTGAGCGACGGTCAACAAGGAACAACACACGATTAAAGCGCTGGGACTGGATCAGGCGAAACATTAATGCGATAGCAGTACGGGTTTTCCCGGTACCGGTCGCCATGGCCAGTAAAATTTCTTGCTTGCCTGCAACAATCGCGTTCTCTACTGCGCGAACGGCATCCTCCTGATAGTAGCGAAGCCCCAATTCGCTCATACTCGGATTATCAGCAAACCATTGATTTTGCTTCTGGGGATCGCAGCCTAACATAGCCACGAGCTCTTCCGGCTGATGCCACTCTGGCAGAGCTTTTGGCATATTCGCAGTGTGACGAACATCACGATACCAAATACCACTTTTTGTTTTTATCGCCGCCCTGTATTCACGCCCATTAGTCGAATAACAGAAGGGAATTTTGAATTGCTGGCTGCCGCTGGTGTCCTTCCAACTAACCTCATATTCTGGAACGGCTTCATTAACCTCATCAGGTGAATTGTGCTCAAGCAGCATTTCACGCAGGTAGGCATTATCAAAGTATTTACTGTAGCGATATGACTCAGGAAGTTTGCCAGAAACATCTGTATTTTTACGTTTGGCTTCAATGACGGCAATGGGTTTGAGACCCACAAACAATACATAATCTGCAAAGCCTGGATTACCATTTTCATCTTTACCGGTTGGCCATTCAGCAATCGCTTTGTTCAAACCTGGCTCGGGGCGAGCACCTTTAGAAAAGCGTAATGTTTTACTGTCAGCCTGCCATTTAGCTTTGCGCAGTTGAGCGTCTATCAGGAAACGGCTTTCTTCTTCACTCAGATCCAGTGTGCGTTTTGTTGCCTGGTTGGTGATCTCTTTATGATAGGCCTTACGCTCCTGCTCAGTCTGTTTCGCCAGTTCTGCATCTTTTGCTGCTAACTGTGCCTCCAGGGCAGAAACACGCGCTTTCGACTGCTCCTCTGTTTCATGCTGTTTGCCTTCCAGAATGGCAATATAACCGTTCAGCGCGATCATTTTTTGCTGCTGAGCATCTATCTCGGCCTGGCTTTGTACTTTTTCTTTTGCCTGTTGTTCCAGTTGCTGCTTGAGTGCTAAAACCTCCTGATGATAGAGGCTCTCACCCCTTTCAGGCAGAACAAATATTGGCAGCGCGAAGTCATAATCTTTAGTTACCAGGCGGTAGTACCAAACGCTCAAACGAAAACCAAGCCGCAAGCACATCTGAGCATCATCCAGATCATTATGGTATTCATGGACTGCCTGATTACCGATGCGGCGTAGCTTATGGAAAATTGAGAGTATGCTGTCATCAACGAAAGGAATCTTACCCAGCTCACGCAGTAGATCATGCTGATTCTCGCAAGGAGGAATATCCAATAACATACCCAGATGTTTGGCTGTAGCTTCTCCGAACATGCGCATTTTTATAAGAGTGGTGTTGGGGTCGTCTGGGTAGTTATTTTCTGCTGCGCAGGCAATAGCGTAAATAAAGTCATTAACGCCTTTCAGGAAATCGAAGTTGGATTTATTCATGCGCCTTCCATGTTCTGCTCAGTCTCACGAGAAGCAAAGCAGTTAAGTCAATCTGTTAGAAAACAATGATGAAAGTATCTTAGCCCTCACAGATTGCTCGAGCAATTAATAGAATTGTCTGGGCTGAGTTATGCGCCTGCAAATATCAAAATTAGCAAAAAAATAAGGCATGCCAGATGCATGCCTTCCAGAATCCCTTTTAATCAGCCCGTGCTCAACTTAGCAAAATCAAACGGACTAACCCCCTTCTCCCTATTCGCATCCAGATAATCCGCCCACCACTGGATCATCAGTCTGCGCTCATCTAAGTGCTCGGCTTTATGAATATAAGCCGCACGCACAGAGTTACGTTCCTGGTGACTCATCTGCCGTTCTACCGCATCCCTCGACCACAATCCCGACTCAATCAATGAACTACAAGCCATGGTTCTGAAGCCGTGGCCGCAGACTTCAACCTTCGTGTCATAGCCCATCACGCGTAGGGCTTTGTTTACCGTGTTTTCACTCATCGGTTTACGTGGGTCGTGATCACCGATAAAGATCAGCTCACGGTTTCCACTCATGCTTTTGATCTTTTCCAGAATGGCGAGAGCCTGGCGGGATAAGGGGACAAGATGGGGGGTCTTCATCTTAGAGCCGCGCTGAGAGTGTTTGACACCTTCCAGCGGTTCACGCTCACCCGGAATGGTCCACATGGCGGTTTCAAAATCCACTTCTGACCAGCGAGCAAAACGTAATTCACTGGAACGGATAAAGACCAATAAAGTCAATTCTACCGCTAACCGAGTGAGTGGTCTGCCACTGTAGTAGTCGATACGATGAAGTAACTCTGAAACACGGTTTAACTCAAGTGCAGCACGGTGCTTTCTTTTACCGGTAGCAACAGCGCCCGCCATCTCCTGCGCGGGGTTGTAATCAATTAAACCGCTTTGTACGGCATAGCGCATTATCGCTGTGGTTCGTTGTTGCAGGCGGGAAGCCACTTCAAGACGTCCAGCCATCTCTACGGCTTTAATTGGTGCAAGCAAATCAGGGGTCTTAAGTTCACTGATAGCACGTTTACCAATAGCACCAAACAGCTTATCTTCCAGACTTTGCAACACACGAGCGCTATGCGCTTCTGACCACTTTTTATTGCTGGCATGCCACTCTCTAGCGACCACCTCAAAGGTGATAACTTCTTTAGCCAACTCTTCTTTCTCAGTACGCTTATGTTCACGGGGATCTATGCCCGCAGCAACAAGCTTTCTGGCTGCTTCTCTTTTTTGTCTGGCATCGGCCAAAGATGTCTCGGGGTAAACCCCGAAGGCCATTAGGTGTTGCTTGCCGCCAAAACGGAAGCGAAAGCGCCAGTACTTTGAACCGTTAGGTTTTATCAGCAAGGACATGCCGTCACCATCGACAAGCGAATAATCATTTGCTTCAGGCTTTGCAGCGCGAACCTTAGTATCAGTCAGGGCCATGATGGTAATCCTTCCATATGCCGCCGTGAGTATATAAACGTTATCGAACCAGCATATATACTCACTTGTATACTCACAAGCAGGTTGATGTGGGGTAACTCAGATTGACGTCGGTTGACTGAAAAGAGAGGGAAAGCCTTGCGGGGACTGGATTTTAGACATAAAAAAAGACCTCAGTTGAGGTCTCTTTACATACTAATGGTGCCGAAGGCCGGAATCGAACCGGCATGCCTCGCGGCGGTTGATTTTGAGTCAACTGCGTCTACCGATTTCGCCACTTCGGCACTGAAGTAGTATGCGGAGAACGAGGTGAATTATACCTTTCACCGATGTTTTCTCAATTTAAATATGTCGGCTTTTTGAACCTGCTATTCGCGTAACCTAATGATTAACATCTAGTGGTAAAAACTCATTGTAGGATGATTTTGTAGGAGGAGCTAGCGCCATCTATAAATATCTCGATCATTTATTCAAAAAAATAAATCAATAAAAATCAATTTGTTACATTTTTATTTAAAAATAGCCTACCTGAAGCATTGTAAAGCCTAAGTCCAGAAAATATCGTCACACTAATCAAAAGCGAGAAATGAGAAATCTAATGACTTCAGCAGATAGCAATAATGAGAAATGTCGCGGTGAAAACAAACACTTAGAAGAGAAAACAATAGAATTAGACGCCCTCCTAGCCCGTCTAGATGAGGCTAATGGACCTGATATGCTAGTGAATGATGACCTGCATACACCATCAATATCAAAGGTGCATATTTCATCTGAAGAACCAGAGCGGGTGACTACAATATTTAAGCCATTTTCTGAACTTGTAGCTAATGCTGAAAAGTTAGCACAAACCAGTAGTTCTGCTGATTTAGCAGCAAAACTTCAAATGCTCTTGCAGACAAAGAAAGATTATTTTCTCCGCCGAAATGATGCGGTTGAGTTATCGATTGCACTGAATCTGACCGAATACATTGCACCTCGATTTCGAGCACTCCCCCCTTCAGTTAAAACAACTTTGGACGATATGCCAAACCAGCTGAGCATAGATCGACAACTTATCGATATACATTGGGCATGGATAAGTGGGCACCGTAAAAAAGTGAGGTCTGAAGTTTATGAAGACTTATTCATAAACGAAGAATTTGATTGGTCATTAGCGGAGAAATTTGCACTCGAAAAATGGAGAACCGACGCAAAAATCGCTGCATTGTTACTAAACCGGAACCTTCAGTGGGGGCTAGCCCAGTATCAATCCAAATCTCATCGCGATACTTGGCAGAAATTGCAGCAAGGCGCATTCAAAGATGGTAAGTGTCATGTATTGGGTATAGATCAAGTCACAGAAAGACTTGAATGCTCCGTTACCAAACAAAAACATCTCGCAATGCATGTTACCCTCTGGGTTAATGTTTGGCTTGCCTCTCGTATCTCTGACCATTCAGACATGGGATTAGCACAAATAATGAAATTAATCACCGGAGAGATGTCTGAAGAGAAACAACTTAAGAAATCATTAACCTCCATATTAAAGCGACTAGATTCATATAAGCGCCGGTAGATATTGATAACAATCAAACGAATGTTTACCCCTCCGAATAGTTGTTGGGTGAGTTATTGGGAGGGGTTACGCCTCTGTATTTACCCCCCCTCTTTTGACCTAAAATCCAAGTGTAGTAATGGATTAATTACCAACTAGGTAACGCTTAGCTTTATAGCTATTTAACTTCAGTAACTTAAATATCTGGTCGCGATAATGCCGCGACTGGCTGCTACCGCAGCCTTCACTACTATATATTCACTATTTTCTTAAATACTCGGGATGAAACACCCCGTGAAAATATAAATAAACAAATGCAAAAGTTCCGGCTACAGGTTCATTTTGAGCTTATATTAAAACTAGATTCCTCTTTGAATTTAATAAGAAAAATAGTTTTTTTTGATATGTAACGCCTATGTAACGCACCCATATTTTAAGTTTTTACCTGCCCCCTAGAAAGAAAGGAAGTCTTAGGACTGGCCCCCCCTTTCTTGGGTATACTGATCATTAATCCGACCCTCCGCATTTTAATCCTTATACCGGCACTACTTGTTCAACTTGTCCCATTTCACCGCCGAAACTATGCCCCAATTGCCACTGTGGTTTGGCCTACGCCATTTTGCAGTCTTCATGCTATGAAGGTATTCGAGAGCTTCTAAAAACGTGCCAAAACGCTTCTGAGCGGTTTTTTCGCCTACTGCAAACGAACCATCACAGGAACTAGCTAAACCAGGGTGAAAGCATGTGCCATCGGCTGCATACGGAACCAATAAATCCAAGGATCTATCTTCGGGTGAGTCAGACACCAATAACTGCGATGGCTCTACGTTCAAAGCATTCGCCAGCACCTCAATCGCATCAAGCGACGCATTAGAACCACCTCGTTCTATGCGACTCATATAGCTACGGGCGAACCCACACCGATCAGCAAACGCCTCCTGGCTCATTCCGGTGGCAATACGGAGTTCTTTAACTCGCTCACCAAACAGTGTTCTCAAAGATTTTTTCATGCACTGAATGTGCATTTTAGACCACTGTAAGGCCACGCTCCATTTGTGACATTTCGAATCAATAATGGCTATTTGTGAATACACTTAGCCTCATCAACTACTCATATCCTTGCAACTTTAAACATTCAAAATGAGCACTGTTAGTGACAATTCAAGCCAATAAAGTATGATGATCGTTATCGTTAAGGTATCTCCAGAGCGCGCTACAACGCGTGATGTGACTTGGCAAATGAGGGAAGCATGGCGGGAACTGGGTTTTTATTACCAATGGCGATAGGTGCCGCGGTGAGTTGGACAAGCTATAACATTGTGTTTTATGTTGCTTCAAGGCAGCAGGTAAGCACCTTACGCGCAATTTCTTGGGCGACGATGGGCTATTTATTCTTGTTATTTAGCCTGTTCACGTTCTCCGCTGCTGGCTCAGAACCCCCTGCAACTAAACAAGGTATTAAATGTTTAGGTGGCAGCCCGAAATGTTATGCAACATCACACCACAACCCTATCAAGGCATGCAAACAGGTTATGGAGAAGAAAGCGACGTTTCGCCATGTATGGAAGGAAAACGAAGCACAGCCAGTATTTGAAAGCTATCTTTGGCACGATGAGAAGCAAAAGACGATACAAGCATTCGGTCATCAAGCTAATGCAATAAACTCTTTAGATATGCTAATCCCACTTCAATACTTTTGTATTTTCAACGCTAACACTGGGGAAGTCATTGCGGCTTCTTTTGAATAACGACCATAAGCCCCCCAAGTTTATAAGTGGGGGCATTTATGGCCAGAGTCAATTTCCACCCTTAGAACTTAGTAATTGCGATAAACGTCCAGTGGAGTTTAAAGCAACGCAGATACCGTCGCTCTGGAAACACCGTATTCACGCGCTAACGCACTGACACTGGTTCCATTATTCCTTTTTTCAACAATCGCTCTACGGTCTTCTGAGGCGATTTTAGAAGGCCTCCCTAGCTTCTTACCTTCGGCTTTAGCCCGCGACAATCCCGCATGAGTGCGCTCGATCAACAGATCACGTTCCATCTCAGCTACGGCCGCCAGCATGGAGAGCAACAGCTTACCTGCAACGGATGTGAGATCGGTCTTGCCAAGCTGGTGGACGATGACCGTGATGCCGCGATCAGCTAGCATCCTGACAGTCTGGAGAACATCAATAGCATCACGACCGAGGCGGTCGAGTTTTGCCACTACCAACGTTTCTCCTGTTCGGATCTTACCCAGCATTTCAGCGAACGCTTTACGTTGCATAGCTGGAACTTTCCCGCTGACAACATCGGCAAACCAGTAGTCAAACATCCACCCCGCTTGCTCAAGCTCTAATCTCTGATTTTCAGTTTCTTGCAGTATTGTAGAAACACGCCCATAGCCAAAAGTCGCCATTATCAATACCTCGTCATACCTGTCAGAAAACGGTGTCAACAATAGGACACCTGCCAATAAATGCCAAGGCTAATTTTTCAACAGTCTAAAAACGACCCACGGAATGGTGCCGGAAAACGGTCATTTTTTGGCATAAACGCAAAAGGAAGCCGCTTGACTTCATCAATATATTTTTTACTTAAAAGTAACAACAAGTGTTCGTTTTACTACTTTTGCAGGGCATTGTGTCCATTCCACATGCAAAATGGCCCCGCTCCGGGGCCAAGTAAAATATCGAGGAAAAATCACTTTATGAATAACGACACAACCTCGTCTAAATAAGAGCTAGTTCCACCCTGCTCTAAAAAACCAACTATTGGCCGATAATACTCTGCAATTTTATATTGTTGCATGGATGATTTATGCTTATCTGTATAAAGTTCAACCACTCTATTTTTAAGCAAAGTAGGGAGTAATTTTGATGCATATAATTTAGATTTTACATGCTGCTGTTTTTTAGGATAAAAATTACCACGCTCGTGGAATATTTTGAAGAAAGAAATCAATTCATCTCTAATGTCTTTATTTTTATTATCAACTTCAATTTTTCTAACTTCAAGTGTGCTTTTTATGTCGCTAATATCACAATCAGAACTAAACGTCTCATCAAAGAATACTGGCTTAACCCCCTCCCTTGGATTAATATTTTTGAATTCTGATGAATAAAACCTTGTTCCCTCATCAATATAACAATCCCAAAAATACTCATAATTATCAAAAGAACAATCAATGAATGTTAAATTTCGAAAGTCAAAGTTTGGTTTGTTTTTTTCATAACCGAATAAGTTTATTACTCTAAATCCCAATATGGAATTTTGTTTTTGGAAAAAATCCTTCATTAATGAGCTTCTAACTTCCACATTAGCATTTGTTGCATTCGAAACAACCAAATATGTCAAAGGAATTGTGAATAGTGAAGAAATGAGAGATTTATTATCATTGGTCATTTCATTAGTAGAGATAGTTTCCACACATTCAATTAAGAATAGTTTTACATCCTCATCAATACATAACCTTTCACATATCCCTCGCGTAAAGTCATTGTTATACCGCACATAGCCACTGACAAGCTCCTTAACCCCCCCATCAAAACTTGAAATGTTTTTATTTTTAAGGAAGATAGATAAATAGAGTGACTTGAAGTAAATATTGAAGAAATCATATCTAAAGATCACCTTTTTCCCATTTGATGATAAAGTAAGTAATGGATGGCCTTTTATCTTCTCAACTAAATAATCATCTGCACTAATACCGATTTCACTCTTAAGTATCGCTTTTATATCGTATATACTAATCGAACTATCCTCAGAAAGAGCGATATAAGTCAATAGTCTTATTTGTGCATCAATATTAAGCGCTTCGAGTTTTTTGATCTCACGATTACAAACACTACCAACAATGAAATCATTCTGAAAATCCAAATTTAAAATAGTGCTATCAAGTTTGCCTTTCAAAGAAACATCAGCATCCTGCTTGACCAGATAGACAATTAAATCAAGAACATATGGAACATAGTAATCAATTTGAGAATCATCATTATTTTGTTGAATTGCTATTTTACCCGCCAACTCCATGGCCTTATCTACTTTGCCTTTATCTTGATTTAACGCTTGAGAAAAGAAATCAATAGCTAGTTCTTTACTAAAAGGCTTCAAAGTTATTTCAGGTATTTTCCTTTCATTTTCACTCGAACTATCCCAAAAATGCTCACGGCATGTTATCAAAATCTTACTACGCTCTATACTCGAAAGTTTAGAGTCGTAAATAGATTCAATAAAGGAACTAACTTTAAACTTTTCGCCCAGTCGGGCAATAACCTCATCCAGACCATCTAGAACAATAATTAGGCTGCCATTATCTAATGATAATTTTAACAAATCTTTCGAAAACTTATCCTGGCTTGATTCATAATAACCATACTGCGCAAGATAAAAATCAAATACATCGTCAATTTTCCCTGAACTATCACTCAACCGTGACAACTCATTTATAATATCGTTAGAATCTATAAAAAGAATTCCAGACTCTGGATTTTCAGTATGCACATAATCTAAAAATTGTTTCGCTAATGTTGTCTTGCCAATTCCCCCATGGCCTTTTACTACAAAGAGTGGATCATTCCCTCTTTTATACCATGTTTTTAATACAGAATGAGCAGATTCAACCTCTCCTTCGCCGTTATCAACTAGACTTTCAATATATATAGGGAGGCTAAATTTGTTAAATTCTTCAAGGCAGTTTTTATAAAGATATTGATAACCAAACTCATCTATAAAAAGTATTCTATCGATCTTAAAAGTCCCGATTAAATTTTCTTTTCGTTTGCTAGGACTGATATTTGTCGGCCTTTCAGTTAATATCATTATGTTATTAATGTTATCATTTGTGATGATGCCATGCTGTCTCAAATATCTATAGGTTTTTGCTTGGCTCGCATCTTCATGAATGTAAATAAACCTAATTGTATTATTAAAGATATCATTCAACTGATAGTGCTCAAATATTATATTTTGTTCCCAATCCTTGTGCGTCTTTAAACTATCTATATCTAAAGAATAATTTGAATTCTTGCTTATAAATAACTCAATTGTATTTCCAATGCTCCTATCCTTCTTGACAACAGGAGTCGAATAAGCGGGCGCGTTATTATTGACTGCATCTTTGAACTCAGTTTTTAACAGCGACATTTCTTCAAAGGTAGCCATTCTGACTTCATCATTACTTTGTCCTTTTCGTATAAGAACAGCACCTTCATCAAATGCTCTGGTTTTTGTTTGTAATGATGATTTCAGTTCAATTAAATGTTTTGGCGCGTTAACTTCAAAAACTAATATTTGTTTTGAATCAACATCAACAATATTAACTTTAAAATCCAAAACATTGAGTTTCAATAAACGTTCAGTCTTTTCCATTATGCTGGATTTGAAAGTAGCCAGATTTTTAAGCTGCTTAATATTAGAAATATCAACATGATGGAATGTTTTATCCGACTCATCCAAACCTATTATCATATGACGTTTGAGGCCACAATGACCGATATAACTATTTGATATTGCGATTAAATCTTTTAGAAACTCTCCCCACTTTATTTGCATCTCTGCTGCTGAGGTGGAATCATCCCAATACCATTGTCTTTTGAACTCCAATACTGGCGATTCAGGCTGAGAGGAGAGTTCGATAAGTTCATCTTCGGTCATCATTTAATCCTTAAAAAAGACATACACAAAGCAGCCCAGAAGCAAGCAGTTTAAAATTTGCAATAAGCAAAATCTCAAACAGTAACGAATCTTGCCACTATAACCTTTATATAGTCTCCTGTTAACCCCCAAAAAACTGTCATTTAAACACATTAACTAATTAAAATCATATAGTTATATATAAAATTCGGTTGTGGGAACTAAAGATTTTTATCACATAATCTTACATTCTTTATTCAATCTTAGGCATTCCGTGCAGACTATCAATGAAGCACAAAACTACGAATCAGAGATAAAAAGAGGGTTCCCAACTGTTCGATATGAAAGATGGCCTTCGTGCTACTTATCCTTTCGGCGACATGTTGCCCTGCTTAATCCGTAGTGCATCTGCTACCGCATCTACACCATCTTCGCAAACAAATGGAGCAACTTCCGGTAGCCCTAGCGTAACGCTCTCAAGAACAGCATAGAGAGCTGCTGGTGGATGATCTTTGCTATACCGGTTCTCTGTCTCACCAGAATTTTTGGACGTAAAAAAGTCAATCTCCTAGGATTGAAAGCCTCCCTCTCAAGCATTGCGTTTAAAAGCTTTGGCTTCGGCAAACCCATCCTTATAGTAAGGATGGACCACCATTTGTTATCTGCATTGTTTATCTTCAGGATGAAATTCTGGGAAGGCTTTTTTATGTGAACCAATACCAAAAAACAGAGAGGCAACACACAGAACGATCAGCATAACAAATCCAGATGTCTTGAGAATAAAGCGGGAAAAAGGATGCGCCCACTCTCTCTCCATCCACCACTCCTCAAACTCAATACGAGCCAAATAGAGCTGTTTATGTTTTTGCGTGCTGATCCACTGTTTATGCTTCATGCATCCTCCAATGCCTGTTCGAACTTGATGTCACTATGCTGATGAGGAATACACGGTTAAATATGCTCATCTCGTAAAACTTCGCCAGCCGCTCTATGAAAACGCCACAAATTTCGCACAATATTATTACTACTATTGACACTAAACGCGGCAGAAGGCTTTCTGGTGCGTTTAAGCATCACTCGAATGAATAGTCACAGGCTTATTCCGATTGTTGACCTCTCTTTCTTCGTAGCGCATCTCTAACAGCATCCAACCCATCAGGAATGTTGAATTTAGCTATCTCAGGCAACAAAAAATCAATTTTCTCCACGACTTCAATCATATGGATCGGTTTGAGGTCTTTGCTATATCGCACTTCCGTTTCCGTTTCGCCGCGCACATGCCCGACTAGCTGCGCACGTAGTTCCGGGCTGACGCCCTTCTCTTTAAGTAAGGTTGAGACGGAGTGGCGGAACGAGTGAAAAGACTTGGCTCTGTTCCTCTCAATTTTCAATCGACGCGCCAGTAGCGATTCATTGAACCATGCGGAAACTGGCCTGCCATAGCCTTTGGTTTTATGCGGCTTAAGCTCGGGGAAGAGACGGATATACCCGGCATTTTTTAGGGCCTTAACGTAGTCGATAAAACCGAGACTAATCAGTTTGGAATGGATCGGAATCTTGCGGCGAGCATTAGCATTTTTTAGTTTCTTTCCGCTTTCGCTATCGCTTTCAAGGTTCAAATAATAGACGCCATCGTCTGCCAGAACATCATCCAACAGTAACTGAGCGATTTCATTAACTCGCGCGCCCGTAATCAAACCCAGCAAAGGTGCCCAGTAATGAAACGGGCAATATTGATGGAATCGCCTTTGCGCATTACGTTCTCCAGTCCCAGCAACAAACCAAGGTAACGAGAAAACCGCCTGAATCTCATGCGATTCGAAAACGTCAGTGTGATCCTGGTCTCGCTCGTCTTTATCGTCACGGGGGAAAAAGTTTTCGCATGGCGATTTCAGTAGCTTCCCATCATCAACAGCCCACTTCATTGCGCCATAGAGACCGTTGATATACTTCCTGACGGATTCCTCAGTCATCAACTTATCGCCACATTCCGCCGCCTTAACGATTAACTCATCCAACGTTTTCACCCCATATTTAGCTTTCACCAAATTGCGGTTTGCCGGGATTGTGCGCAACTTGCTCTCGTAAGCCCGAAAGAAGTCACGATCAAGCTTTTCAAGCTGAATATCACCCATCGTTTCAATCATAAAGGCAAAGTAGTTGCGGATATCACTAATCGCTGACTCCGACACTTTGCCCTTACTTCGATGTTTTACATACTCAGAACATAACCACGAAAGGTTCTTGGCGTAATGTTTACGGTGAACATACTCGTTAGTAATAGCGGGAGCAGTAAAAGGCGCAGCGTGAGAAACGCTAATCGCTGGTGGTGTGCTCTTAGCCAGCCAATCAAGTCTGAGACTTTCTGCATGGACTTTATTGATCAACAGCGTATCGGGTTTAATTACCGGGCAACTGGAGGTGAAAAACCAACCGCCTTTAGCTTCGCTTCCAACAGTTTTGAACACCGAAGCTTCTGAATACCCGTCGCTTATAATGTTACGTAAATGCGCTGGTTGCGCAGTGAGTTGCAGATAGCCTTTAGCAACCCCCTCGATACCCTGCTTTTCGCCATAATTAAGAACGTAACTGCCATCAAGCGGGTCTAGCTCAGCCTCAGAGAGAGCTGCAACATAAAAGCCAGCCTGCCCCGTCGACAGCCAGAACACGGGCAGATTGCGGTTCATCACCGCCTGGATTAACTGAGCAACAGGCAGCTCGATTGACTGAGCAAAGTTTGAAAACGAGATCATACCCTCACTAGCAAGCAGCGGGGCGCAGTCACTTAAAGTTCGATAATCCAATTGTTCATACTCTTGTAAGGTCTGATACCAGACCGCCAACAGGAGCGCGGACTTCTGCTTTGCTTTATGAAGATCGTGTGTGCCTGTTGAAGTGTGAATCTCACACTGCCCTGCATATCGACGAAAACGTTGAGGAACGGTAATGCGCACGACATAAATGCCGCTGCTTCGACGATAGAGGTTTTTACGCTGGGACATCGCTCGTATACCCTTTTGTAGGAGGGCTACGCGATATTGAAGTTCAAAAACAAAAAAATCCTTACAAAATAAGGATTTAATTGATTTTGGTGCCGAAGGCCGGAATCGAACCGGCATGCCTCGCGGCGGTTGATTTTGAGTCAACTGCGTCTACCGATTTCGCCACTTCGGCACTGAAGTAGTATGCGGAGAACGAGGTGAATTATACTTACCTGAGATCCGCATGCAACTGTTATCCCATCATGTTTAGTCTAAGTGTTGAAAAAACCGCCATCAACGACGTTTTAGTAGCAAATAAACACTGATTAGGAGGAAAAGTATACTCGGTAACAACGCACCAATGACCGGCGGGATGTTGTAAACCAGACTCAGCGGGCCAAAAATTTGATCCAATACGTAGAAAACAAAGCCAAAGAAGATACCGGTGACGACCCGAACCCCCATTGGCACACTGCGTAACGGGCCAAATATAAATGACAGCGCCATCAGCATCATCACCGCAACCGAGAATGGCGCAAATATCTTGCCCCACATGTTCAGTTCGTAGCGGTTCGATTCCTGGCCACTTTGTCGCAGATATTTACTGTAGTCGTGTAATCCACTGATAGAGAGTGAATCTGGATTCATGGCAACCACCCCCAGCTTCTCAGGTGTCAGGTTCGTTTTCCATTCACCGGTTAATGTCTGTGAGCCAGTCACCCGATTAGGATTACTTAGGTCAGATTCATCAACTTGCGATAAACGCCACAGATTGTCTTCAAAAGTGGCGGTTGCCGCATAGCGAACCGAGAGCAAACGATCCTGTTTATCAAAATGATAAATATTGACCCCCGTGAGCTCTTTGTCGCCCGACACGCGCTGGATATAAATAAAGTCGGAGCCGTCTTTCGCCCACAAGCCAGATTGCGTCGACAACAATGAACCGCCGTACATTTGCTGTGCACGGAAGTTACGCGCCATTTGCTCGCCTTGCGGTGCAACCCACTCGCCGATTGCCATGGTGAGCAATACCAGCGGAATAGCAGTTTTCATCACCGAGGCGGCAATCTGCATCCGAGTAAAACCAGAGGCTTGCATCACCACCAATTCACTACGGGTAGCCAGTGACCCTAAGCCCAACAGCGCCCCTAACAGTGCAGCCATCGGGAAGAAAATCTCAATATCTTTTGGCACCGTCAGTAGGGTAAACATCCCCGCCGAAGCGGCCGAATAATCCCCCTGCCCGACTCTACGCAGCTGTTCGACAAACTTGATGATGCCGGATAACGACACCAGCATGAATAAGGTCATCAAGATAGTATTGAGGATAGTCCGCCCGATATAACGGTCTAATACGCCAAACATCAGAAAATACCTCTCAAACGGGCGCGTAACTTACGGGCAGCCAGACTGTCCCACAGGTTTAACAACACGGCCAGAGCCAAATAAGCACCGTTCACTACCCATAGCCATACTAGCGGGTCCAATTTGCCTTTACCGGCATTGGAGCGCAGCGAGGTTTGCAGTAGGAAGAAAATCAGATACAGCAACATGGCCGGTAACATGCTTAATACTCGGCCCTGACGTGGGTTGACCACGCTCAACGGCACCACCAGCAATGCCATAATCACTACCGATACAATCAGTGTCAGACGCCAGTGGAACTCAGCACGAGCATCAGGCTCAGTGGCGTGCCACAACTGGCGCATTGTCATCTGTTCCGCCACGGAGTTATCTTGCTGAACGTCCTGATGACCAATGATTGTCTGATAGTCGACAAAATCAGTGATGCGGAAGTCACGTAATAACGCCGTGCCTTCATAGCGGGTACCTTTGTTCAAGATAACCACTTGTGAGCCATCGGGCCGTTCAGTCATATGACCACTGTCAGCCACGACAACCGAGGGACGCTGATTACCGTTTGGCCGCAATTGTGCCAAAAATACACGGTTAAACTCTTTACCCGACACATTACCGATAAATAAGGCTGAATAGCCATCAGTTGAAGATTTGAACTGCCCGCCAGCTAAAGCCGCCAAGCTTGGGTTCGCTCTGGCATCACTCAAGACTTCATCTTGATGTTTAGACGACCAAGGCCCCAGCCAAATAGTGTTAACTGCTGCAAGCGCCGAAGTGATCAGCGCCAAAATTAATGCAGCCATAATCAAGGACTTCTTACCCATGCCGCAGGCATGCATCACGGTGATTTCACTCTCCGTATACAATCGGCCCAAAGTCATCAGCAAGCCAAGGAATAAGCTCAATGGCAGGATAAGTTGCGCCATTTCTGGCACGCCAAGCCCTAAAAGGGATAAAACCAGGTTTGTCGGGATTTCACCATCAACCGCAGCGCCTAATATCCGAACTAACTTCTGACTAAAGAAGATTAATAGCAGGATGAACAGAATCGCAATTTGGCTCTTAAGTGTTTCCCGTACCAGATATCTAATGATGATCACGCTAATACGCCTGTGAAAACTTGTCTTTTTGCAGGAAAATCGATAGTTTCATCGTTAATCCGCCATTTATTCTCATCATATGGCAACCTTCACAGCTAAAATAGTATTACAGCATCTAGCGTTTAGGTGTCCTATAGGAACATGCTTATAGTCGCCAAAACAAAACAACTTATGCCGTTAAGGTTAACACACGTCGTTAACACAACGGAGAGAGATCGTTGCGGAGTGCTACATTCTAGCCGTAGCTCCCGCCTTTGTCTTTAAGATTCAGGAGAGTGCATGGAGTTCAGTGTAAAGAGCGGCAGCCCGGAAAAACAGCGCAGTGCCTGTATTGTAGTCGGCGTTTTCGAACCTCGCCGTCTATCTCCCATTGCCGAACAACTCGACAAAATTAGTGATGGCTACATCAGCGCTTTATTGCGCCGTGGTGAACTTGAAGGCAAAGTCGGGCAGACGCTATTACTGCACCATGTGCCGAATATTCTCTCCGAGCGCATCTTGTTAATTGGCTGTGGCAAAGAGCGTGAGCTCGATGAACGTCAATACAAGCAAGTGATCCAAAAGACCATCAATACCCTAAATGACACCGGCTCAATGGAGGCGGTCTGCTTCCTGACCGAGCTGCATGTCAAAGGCCGCAACACTTACTGGAAGGTGCGTCAGGCAGTAGAAACTGCCAAAGAAACGCTTTACACCTTCGATCAACTTAAAAGCAATAAAACCGAGCCTCGCCGTCCGTTGCGTAAAATGGTGTTCAATGTGCCAACTCGCCGCGAACTGACCAGCGGTGAGCGTGCAATCCAACACGGACTGGCTGTGGCATCCGGTATTAAGGCTGCGAAAGATCTGGGCAATATGCCGCCAAACATTTGTAACGCCGCGTATCTGGCGTCTCAGGCGCGCCAATTGGCCGATGCATTTAGCACCAATATCGTCACTCGCGTGATTGGCGAGCAGCAAATGAAAGAGCTGGGAATGCACTCTTATCTGGCTGTTGGCCATGGTTCGCAGAATGAATCATTGATGTCGGTGATAGAATATAAGGGCAATCCGAACCCTGACGCTAAGCCAATTGTGCTGGTGGGCAAAGGGCTAACCTTCGACTCCGGTGGTATTTCGATTAAACCTGCCGAAGGCATGGATGAAATGAAATACGACATGTGCGGTGCCGCAACAGTTTATGGCGTGATGCGGGTGGTGGCTGAGCTACAATTGCCGCTGAACGTGATTGGCGTGCTGGCAGGCTGTGAAAACATGCCAGGTGGCCGAGCTTATCGTCCAGGCGATATTTTAACCACCATGTCAGGCCAGACAGTTGAAGTATTGAATACTGATGCTGAAGGGCGACTGGTATTGTGTGATGCGCTGACATACGTTGAGCGTTTCGACCCAGAGCTGGTGATTGATATTGCCACACTGACCGGCGCGTGCGTCGTGGCACTGGGGCATCACATCACCGGTTTGATGTCGAACCACAATCCATTGGCTCATGAGCTGATCGGGGCCTCTGAGCAAGCCGGTGACCGTGCATGGCGCTTGCCACTCGGTGATGAGTTCTACGAGCAACTGGATTCCAATTTTGCTGATATGGCAAATATTGGTGGTCGTGCGGGTGGCGCTATTACCGCTGGCTGCTTCCTGTCACGTTTTACCCGTAAATACAGTTGGGCGCATTTAGATATCGCGGGCACTGCATGGCGTTCAGGCAAGAACAAAGGCGCAACAGGCCGACCGGTCGCGTTATTGTCTCAGTTCCTGCTTAACCGTGCTGGGCTAAACGGCGACGATTAACTGTTTGATGTATATCTATTTGATATACGCCCAAGGTCATTGGGGTTGCAGGTAGACGGCAAACGAACTCATCCCGATGAGCTTACTTACGTAAAATCAACAACAAGTAAGTGATTCGGGTGAGTGAGAGTAGCCAACCCCCCTGCGGCGTCAAGGACGAAGGGTGCTGAGAACCTATGAAGGTTCGATATATTCCATTTGATATACACCCAAGGTCATTGGGGTTGCAGGTAGACGGCAAACGAACTCATCCCGATGAGCTTACATCAGTAAGTGATTCGGGTGAGTGAGGGCAGCCAACACCCCTGCGGCGTCAAGGACGAAGGGTGCTGAGAACCTATGAAGAACGCCACCTTTTATCTGCTCGAACACGACACGCCCGTTGGTGAGCTGCGTGCTCATGAAGCGTTGGCCTGCGAGGTTGCCGCTGCTCGTTGGCGGGCAGGCAAACGGGTGCTGATCGCCTGTGAAAGTCAGGAGCAAGCCCAACGGCTGGATGAAGCCCTGTGGCAACGTGCACCTGAACAATTTGTGCCACATAATTTGGCGGGTGAAGGGCCAAAATATGGCGCACCGGTCGAACTGTCATGGCCAGAGCGACGCGGAAATTCCCCTCGCGACCTACTTATTAGCCTGCTGCCAGAGTTCGCAGGTTTTGCCACTGCTTTCCATGAAGTGGTAGACTTCGTCCCTTACGAAGAAAATTTGAAACAGTTGGCGCGCGACCGATATAAGTCTTATCGCAGCGTCGGCTTCCAATTGACTACGGCAACGCCGCCAACTAATTGAACTAAAAAAGAAAATGGAAAACACTCCTTCTAATATCGACAAAGCTGAGCCATCCCTCGATAAGACATACAGCCCGCAAGAGATCGAGCAACCGCTGTATGAGCATTGGGAAAAGCAGGGTTATTTCAAGCCGAACGGCGATACCAGCAAAGAAAGCTACTGCATTATGATCCCGCCGCCGAATGTGACCGGCAGTTTGCATATGGGACATGCATTCCAGCAAACCATCATGGATACCTTGATTCGCTATCAGCGCATGCAAGGTAAAAATACCTTGTGGCAAGCCGGTACAGACCACGCCGGTATCGCAACCCAAATGGTTGTTGAGCGCAAGATTGCCGCAGAAGAAGGCAAAACCCGCCACGATTACGGCCGTGATGCGTTTATCGATAAAATTTGGGAATGGAAAGGTGAATCAGGCGGCACTATTACTCGCCAAATGCGCCGCTTAGGTAACTCCGTGGATTGGGAACGTGAGCGTTTCACCATGGACGAAGGCCTGTCCAACGCGGTTAAAGAAGTGTTTGTCCGTTTGCATAAAGAAGATTTGATTTACCGTGGCAAACGCCTGGTGAACTGGGATCCTAAGCTGCGTACTGCTATCTCTGATTTGGAAGTAGAAAACCGCGAATCCAAAGGCTCAATGTGGCATTTGCGCTACCCGCTGGCTGATGGCGCTAAAACCGCTGAAGGTAAAGATTATCTGGTTGTCGCCACCACCCGCCCAGAAACCGTGCTGGGTGATACAGGTGTTGCGGTGAATCCAGAAGATCCGCGTTACAAGGATCTGATCGGCAAAGAAGTGATCTTGCCGCTGGTTGGTCGCCGTATTCCGATCCTCGGTGATGAACACGCCGATATGGAGAAAGGCACCGGTTGCGTGAAAATCACCCCCGCCCACGACTTTAATGACTATGAAGTCGGTAAGCGCCACGCCCTGCCTATGATCAACATTTTGACTTTCGACGGTGATATCCGCGCAGAAGCTGAAGTGTTTGATACCAACGGCGAAGCTACCGATGCTTGCAGCAGCGCCATTCCAGCACAGTTCCAAGGTCTGGAGCGTTTTGCTGCCCGTAAAGCGGTGGTAGCTGAATTCGATAAACTCGGCCTGTTGGAAGAGATTAAACCCCATGACCTGACGGTTCCTTATGGTGACCGTGGCGGCGTGGTGATTGAACCGATGCTGACCGACCAATGGTATGTGCGCACAGCCCCACTGGCTAAAGTCGCCATTGAAGCAGTCGAAAACGGCGAGATCCAATTCGTACCTAAGCAGTACGAAAATATGTATTACTCGTGGATGCGTGATATCCAAGACTGGTGTATCTCCCGTCAGCTATGGTGGGGCCACCGGATCCCGGCTTGGTATGACGAGCAGGGTAAAGTGTACGTCGGCCGCGATGAGGCGGAAGTGCGCCGTGAGAATAATTTGGGGGCCGATGTCGCCTTGCGTCAAGATGAAGACGTGCTGGACACCTGGTTCTCATCCGGTCTGTGGACCTTCTCCACACTGGGCTGGCCTGAGCAGACTGAAGCGCTGAAAACCTTCCATCCGACCAGTGTGGTAGTCAGTGGCTTCGATATTATTTTCTTCTGGATTGCCCGCATGATCATGCTGACCATGCACTTTATGAAAGATGAGAATGGCAAGCCGCAAGTGCCGTTTAAAACCGTGTATATGACTGGCCTTATCCGCGATGACGAAGGGCAGAAAATGTCCAAGTCTAAAGGGAACGTTATTGACCCGCTGGATATGGTTGATGGTATTTCGCTGGAAGAGCTGCTGGAAAAACGTACTGGAAACATGATGCAGCCGCAGTTGGCTGAGAAAATCCGCAAACGTACCGAGAAGCAATTCCCGAACGGCATTGAACCGCACGGTACTGATGCCCTACGCTTTACCTTGGCAGCATTGGCCTCCACCGGCCGTGATATCAACTGGGACATGAAGCGCCTGGAAGGTTATCGCAACTTCTGTAATAAGCTGTGGAACGCCAGCCGTTTCGTGCTGATGAACACCGAAGGACAGGATTGTGGGCAGAATGGTGGCGAGATGGTGCTGTCACTGGCTGACCGCTGGATTCTGGCAGAATTCAATCAGACCATTAAAGCCTACCGCGAAGCAATGGACACTTACCGCTTCGATCTGGCGGCCGGTATTTTGTATGAGTTCACTTGGAATCAGTTCTGCGACTGGTATCTGGAACTGACCAAACCGGTGATGAACAGTGGTTCTGAAGCTGAATTGCGCGGGACTCGCCACACTCTGATTGAAGTATTGGAAGCGCTGTTGCGTCTGGCACATCCAATCATTCCTTACATCACTGAAACTATCTGGCAGCGGGTTAAGACCCTGAAAGGCATTACTGCGGACACCATTATGTTGCAGCCTTTCCCAGAATATGACGCCAGTCAGGTGGATGAGAAAGCGCTGAGTGATTTGGAATGGATCAAGCAGACAATTATTGCCGTGCGTAATATCCGGGCAGAAATGAACATTGCGCCGGGTAAACCACTGGACGTCATGCTGCGTGGTGCCAGTGCCGAAGCTCAGCGTCGCGTGCTGGAAAACCAGAGCTTCATCCAGTCATTAGCGCGCCTCTCCTCTCTAACCTTGTTAGCTGAAGGTGATAAAGGCCCGGTATCCGTGACCAAATTGGTTGAGGGTGCTGAAGTGTTGATCCCAATGGCTGGTCTGATTGATAAAGCGACCGAACTGGATCGCCTGGCAAAAGAAGTGGCGAAACTGGAAGCTGAAATTGAGCGCATCGAAGGCAAATTGAGTAACGAAGGTTTTGTGGCGCGCGCGCCAGAAGCTGTCGTTGCCAAAGAGCGCGAAAGAATGACAGCCTGTGCTGAAGCTAAGCAGAAATTAATTGAACAGCAGGCAGTTATCGCCGCACTGTAATTAATCTGAGACTGACAAAGCTGAAACAGCGGGATATTCATTATACCCGCTGTTTTTTTATCATTGCCTCTTTGCGTCATTCAATGGTATTACAGATTATTACTAAGTTATTACCATTCGATTTATAGAGTAATACGCCATGACCACAGCTACACCTATTCGCCTGTTGATGCGCCCCATCCTCGCCGCAGACAATTTCGCTATCGCCAATGTCATCCGCGAAGTTTCGGCTGAGTTCGGCTTAACCGCCGATAAAGGCTATACCGTGTCTGACCCTAATTTGGATCATTTGTATGAGCTGTATAGCCAGCCACGTAGCGCATATTGGGTTATAGAGGTGGATGGTCGAATTGCCGGAGGTGGTGGTGTAGCACCGCTGTCTGGTGGTGAAGCTTCCCTTTGTGAATTGCAGAAAATGTACTTCCTGCCGATATTGCGCGGCAAGGGGCTAGCCAAGCAATTGGCATTGCAAGCACTGGAGTTTGCTCGTCAACAGGGATTTGGCCACTGCTATTTAGAAACCACCGCCAGCCTAACCAGTGCCATTGGTTTATATGAAAAATTAGGTTTTGAGCATATCGACCGTTCGATGGGCAATACCGGTCATGTGGATTGTGAAGTGACTATGCTGAAAACGCTTTAATCTCATGTTTTGAAAGGGCGCACTGTTGCGCTCTTTCATTTAAATATAAAAATTTTATTAATAATTTTAAAAAATATAAATATAAATATATTTACTTAAAGTAATAGGATTTAAATAAACAAAACATATAATGAATAACAAAAATAAATATATAAACTAAACTTATTAATAAATTAGTAAGTTAGGAAATAATTATGGCGACACATCCTTATGATAAATGGGTAGGTCCTGCCCCTGGCTACACACTGGATAATTATCGTTATGGTGATAAAGGCCCATGGCCAAAGATCAATACATTGATCGCAGAACTCCCACCGGTAATTGAAAATATACCGCAAGAACAATTAGATGATTTTAGAATCAATGTCGTGTCTCATTATCGAAAAGTATTAAAGTCAGGTAGAATTAAAATTATTTTAAAAATGCTCGCGGGGGATCGTCGGCTCCAACCCGCTAGTGATGAGATATTTTCTTATAACCTTTTCTTTGGTATGATTAGCAAGCTACTGATAGCTGAATTTAATCAACAGGACTATGTAGATTTTGATGGTATTATTAATCCAAATAATATGTTTGATGAGAAAGGAGAACCTCGATATTTAAAAATAGACACACTTAGCATGAATAAAGTCATTCCATTATTTGGAATTTACTCAGCACCGACTGTAACAGTATTTCAACGAATAGACAAAAAAACCGGCATTCCATTGGCAATAAAAATAAATGGCTTAATTCTTACCCCCAAAGATGGCGATGCTTGGGTGTTAGCTAAATACTTTGTTTTACAGGGTGCACTTATTATAAGTGTTCAGGCTAAACACCCTCAACTTCATTTTCCCATGGATGCCATTAGTGCGATAACATTAAGTAGCCTACCTACCCAGCATCTATTATATAAATTACTTACTCCACATACCCGTATCCAGTTGGCAATAAATCAAGCTGTTATTCTTCTTCCTTATTCAGTTGGCCATAATAACCAGTACCTCCCTTATACACCATTTCCTGGCTGGGGAAATATACCGATGATTCATAAAAGTATGGGGTGGCCAGGCCAGCTAGAAGATGCATTCTGTGGAATAGACGGAAATAAAAGTTATCCAGAATATAAATATCCCATGCAGCCCGAAAAAGTCTGGACAGATCTCGACGATTTTCTTAACGCTTATTATGCAGTAATATTTGATTTTGTCAGCGGAGTGGTTCGCCATATGTCTGCCAGCGACCCTATTATTGCCTATTGGAGTGATGCTATTTCCGCTTGGGTTCCCGGCTTTCCCGATAGTCAGAAGATTAAGCAGGAGGATAACTTAGCCAGAGCCATTACCGCATTTATCTGGGATGTCTCTGTTGCCCATTCTGCTGATCACGGTTCCCTCGGGCAATGTCAGCAGAATATTTTTCCATTACGTCTCCGTGTGCCGCCACCGGCCAGTAAATCTATTCCCCCCCTCAATCACCGAAAAGTTGTTAATTTCGATGATACATTACGCAATAGACTCTGTTTCACTATGTATTTCGGCCCACCACAGAGTACCGAACATTTATATGATACTTGGTACAGCTTTGACCACCCAACGCTTGATCACTTGAACCGGCTTTTTCTCGAACAACTCGCAGAAACTGAGAAAAACTTAACCTGTCGAAAATTTATTGCCCTCAAAGATATCGCCCGTAGTATCAACTTTTGATTATGGTTTACCAACATAGACACAAATAAAAAACCCGCACTGAATAAAGTACGGGTTTCACTGATAGAATCATGTAATCAGATATTCGGATTAGTGGCGTTTACCGTCGTCATCTTCATCCACTAACTCTTCGTCGTCCAACTCGCCATCTTCATCATCATCTTCGCCGTTAGGATCTTCGTAGTAAGTGCCCCAACCGTCGTAATTCACGCCACAGGTTTCAGCGAGTGCAATCAGCTGTTCAACCTGGGCATCAATGATTTCGGCATTCAGAGCAACTTCGCTGATCACATCACAGCACATCACCACCGAGCCATCTTCTACTTCCAGCTCTTCAGCATCGGTTACTTCATAACCCAGCTTGAATGCTTCAACGGCAGCTTTTTCCAGCACTTCGAACTTCTCGGCTGAAAGGTGGTGTTCAATGGTGTACAGCGCATCCGGATCGCTGCCATCTTCCAGCAGTTCTTCGATGATCAGGCGGGTCTCGTCACGTTGTTCGTCTAGCATTTCGCGGTTTGCCATGCCTTTATCCTCAGTCAATGGGCTTTGTATTGCGCTATTTTCCCACACCCACGCGGTTGCCTCCACTACAAACGAGAAAGATTTGTTGATTGGGGTTGTAATTGAATATTTATACGTATAAATTGAATTTAAATTCATATTGAAGTTCAATTAAACCCGAAATGATTGATGTTGGCGCTAAGCATCAAATATGTTGGGCCACAAGGAGATGAACAGATGAGTCAGTTCTATAAACGTCACTTTCTGAGGTTACTGGATTTTACCCCCGCCGAGATAACAGCCCTGTTGGAGTTAGCTGCTGAGTTGAAGCAAGCCAAGAAATCCGGCCATGAACAGCAAAAACTGGTAGGTAAGAATATCGCGCTCATCTTCGAAAAAGACTCGACTCGTACTCGATGCTCTTTCGAAGTTGCCGCATATGATCAAGGTGCGCGGGTGACTTACCTCGGCCCGGGCGGGAGCCAAATAGGGCATAAAGAGTCCATTAAAGATACTGCCAGAGTCTTGGGCCGCATGTATGACGGTATTCAGTATCGTGGTCACGGCCAACAGGTAGTCGAAACACTGGCCGAATTTGCCGGTGTGCCGGTATGGAATGGCCTGACGAATGAATTCCACCCGACTCAATTGCTGGCCGACTTGCTGACCATGCAAGAGCATTTACCGGGTAAACCACTGAGTGAGATGAAATTTGCTTATCTTGGTGATGCTCGCAATAACATGGGCAACACCATGCTGGAAGCCGCGGCTCTGGTTGGTATGGATTTACGTTTGGTCGCGCCAAAAGCCTGCTGGCCCGAGGCCAAGCTAGTAGCAGCTTGTCAGGCACAGGCGCAAAAAACGGGCGGCAAGATCACTCTGACAGAAGATATTGCTGAGGGGGTAAAAGGCGCAGACTTCCTGTACACCGATGTTTGGGTCTCAATGGGTGAACCGAAAGAGGTATGGCAGGAGCGTGTAGCTCTGTTGAAACCTTATCAGGTCAATATGAATGTGGTGAAACTGACCGGCAATCCACAGGTTAAATTCCTGCACTGCCTACCGGCATTCCACGATGACCAGACCACGGTCGGCAAACAGATGGCAGAGCTTTATGACTTACCGAATGGCATCGAAGTGACGGAGGAAGTCTTTGAATCCGCCCACAGCATTGTGTTTGATCAGGCAGAAAACCGCCTGCACACCATCAAAGCCGTGATGGTCGCCACCCTGTGTAATGCATAAAAATAGTTAGCATAGCAAAAGGCCAATACAGTCACTGTTTGGCCTTTTTCCGACCAAATAGGCTATTTCACAGCCATTTTAACAACCGCCTTACGCACATTGGCGGGCTCACCCACCGCACATAGCGGTTTATGCACTTCTCCTGGGTAGAACACCACGAAATCACCGGTTTGCATCACAAACTGTTTTTCATCAACGCCTGCGGGTAAAAAGGCAATATCTTTATCCGCTAGCCAGTCGGTATCAGGTTTACCGGCCGGTAGATTACTGAACGTCATCCCCTCAACCCCTGCCAGCACAATCTGGATATCCAGATACTTAGCATGATATTCCGCCCGACGATTTTCCAGATAGTCGGTGCTGTCATTGGAAATCAGTACAAACAGATTGTTGCCATCAATATCATGCTTGCCCAACGGGGTTTCTGCGGTGATATGTTTTTTGACGTATTCAATAGCTGCTTTCAATGGAGTAGGCAGATAAGGCAGCAATTCCAAATGATGAATATTTCCGGTGATCATGGTTTTCCCTTTTGCACAAATAAAATGAAATAACGTTCCATTATAACCATTTCATCCTGCATTAGTGGGAGGTCAGTAACATTTTATGGCTGCTCAGATTCATTACTTTTTTGTAATATTTCTTTATCACAAATTGTTATAACAAATAACTGTTGAGACTTTGACCACAGACAGCAAAGCCACTATCGTGAGAAACTGCGATGAAATAGTCGAAAAAACAATAATTTCCTATTGGTGTAACTATCTATCACCCGCAATATCTATTAACAGCATAATGACGTTAATCCATTTTCAGGGAGTTTCAATGAAAGCTAAAATTCTGTCATTATTGGTTTTGACAGCATTATCTGGTAGTGCACTGGCAGCAACGCCTCCAGATACTCTGGTCGTGGTGCAATCCCTGGATGATATTGTTAGCCTTGACCCGGCTGAAAGTAATGAACTGTCCAGTATTCAAACAGTTCCAAGTCTCTACCAACGTCTGGTACAGGCCGATCGTGATAATCCGGCACAAGTGATACCGGTGCTTGCGGAAAGCTGGCAAGGCGATGCCGCCGCCAAAACCCTCACAGTAAAATTGCGCCCGCAAGCCGTGTTCTCCACCGGTAATCCGGTGCAAGCCGACGACGTGATTTTCTCTTTCACCCGGGCGGTCAAAATGAATCGCTCACCGGCCTTTATCCTTAATGTATTGGGCTGGGATCCGAGTAACATCGAACAGCATCTGAAGAAGATTGATAACAATACGGTGCAACTGAGCTGGAGCGCTGATGTCAGCCCGGCCGTTGCCCTGAATATTTTATCAACGCCAATTGCTTCGATTGTGGATAAAAAAGCCGTTACTGCCAATGTGAAAGAAGACGACTATGGCAATGCCTGGTTGAAAATGCATTCAGCGGGCAGTGGCCCATTCAAAATGCGTGTTTATCAGCCGCACCAAGCTATCGTACTGGATGCAAACACAACATCGCCGGGTGATAAGCCACTGATTAAAAATATCATTATCAAGAACGTGCCCGATCCAAGTGCTCGCCGCCTGCTGATTCAGCAAGGTGATGCCGATATCGCGCGTGAATTAGGGCCGGACCAGACCGCAGCATTGAAAACACAAGCTGGCGTTAAAGTGGTTGAGATCCCTTCGGCGGAACAAAACTATTTGGTCTTTAACACCGCCAATCCAGCCAACCCCATTCTGAGCAAACCAGAATTCTGGCAAGCTGCTCGTTATTTGGTTGATTATCAAGGTATTACCAAAGACTTGCTGAAAGGTCAGTATTTCGTGCATCAAAGCTTCCTGCCAGTCGGTTTACCGGGCGCATTGGAGAGCAATCCATTTACCTTTGATCCCGCTAAAGCCAAAGAGATTCTGACTAAAGCAGGTATCAAAGACGCCACACTGACACTGGATGTTGAGAACAAACCGCCATTTATTACCATTGCGCAGTCACTGCAAGCCAGCTTTGCCCAAGGTGGGGTGAAATTGGTCTTACTGCCTGCCGCCGGTAGCCAGGTTTATGGCCGCGTACGTGCTAAACAGCATCAGTCAGCTATCCGCCTGTGGATACCTGATTACTTCGATGCGCACTCCAACGCCAGCGCCTTTGCCTATAACGACGGCAAGAGCAGTACGGTTGCCGGTTTAAACGGCTGGGTTATCCCTGAGTTGAATAAACAGACACTGGCCGCGGTGGCAGAGGCCGATCCAGCCAAGCGCATCGCTCTCTACACCAAAATGCAGCAAGAACTACAACAAAACTCGCCTTATATCTTTATCGATCAAGCCAAGGCACAAGTTGTATTGCGGGATAATGTAAAAGGCTACCAACAAGGTCTGAATGCAGATATGGTCTACTATGACCGTGTCAGCAAATAATCTATTCCCTGCGTACTTGAAGTTGCAGGGTGGTTAGCTACGTGAACTCGCCCGAATCACTTACCAATGTAAGCTCATTGGGATTCGGGATTGAATCGCTCGCTGCCTACCTGCAACACCAATGACTTTGAGAATGGCCGCGCTGACTTATCAATAAAGTATATTTAACGCGAGCACGTCGATGTCTGTAGCATTAAATAATACGCCGGGAATCCAATCCCGGCGTCGTTTTTGGGGGTTTTTACAGGGACTATTTACCCTGGCCCTAACCTTATTCGGCTTACTGGTTATCACCTTTTTCCTCTCGGCGTTGTCGCCAGTGGATCGGGTGCTGCAAATTGTGGGCGATCACGCCAGTGAAGCTACTTATCAGCAAGTTAAACACCAACTTGGGCTAGACCAGCCATTACCCGTACAGTTCTGGCATTATCTCGAGCGCCTTGCTCATGGTGATTTGGGGCTTGCCAGCGCCAGTGGTCAGCCGGTTTTACACGATCTGCTCACCGTATTCCCTGCAACATTAGAGTTGGCGACGTTATCTCTCATCATCGGCGCATCACTGGGGGTTATCCTCGGTTTGTTATGTGCTCGTTGGGCGGGAAGCAAGCTGGATGCCACGATTCGCTTCATTACCTTGCTGGGTAACTCGGTGCCCATCTTCTGGCTTGGCCTGCTGATGCTGTTACTGTTTTATGCTCGCCTGCAATGGAGCCCCGGCCCCGGTCGCCTTGATGATATCTATCAATATACTGTGGAAGCGAAAACCGGCTTCGCCCTGATCGACACTTGGCGTTCCGGTGATGCCGGTGCCTTTGGTAATGCTGTCGCCCATTTAATACTGCCGGTGGCCCTACTCTCCTACTATGCCTTGGCCAGTATTACCCGCCTGACCCGCTCCGCTTGCCTGAGTGAACTGAATAAAGAGTACATCACGCTAGCACGGGCCAAAGGCGCGGGTGAGATGCGAATTCTGCTGATGCATGTGCTGCCGAATATCCGTGGCACATTACTGACAGTGATTGCATTGGCCTATACCAGCATGTTGGAAGGCGCAGTATTAACAGAAACCGTCTTTGCCTGGCCGGGCATTGGCCGCTATCTGACCAGCGCACTGTTTGCCGGCGATACCACCGCCATCATGGGCGGCACTTTGCTGCTCGGCATGTGCTTTATTTTGATTAACAATGTGACGGATCTGCTGGTTCGTCTGCTGGACCCGAGAACGCGCTGATATGTCAATGATAAAAATCTGCCATGCGCTGAAACGCTCCCCTTCCACCAGCATCGGGCTGTTTATTCTCTCTTTGCTGGTCATCATCGCGATTTTCGCCCCTTGGCTGGCCCCACAAGATCCTAACTGGCAAAACGCGGCTGACCGGCTGCTCCCCCCAGGTGGACGCCATTGGTTGGGTACTGATAGCTATGGGCGCGATATGCTGTCGCGCCTGATTTATGGCACTCGCCCCACCTTGGGGCTGGTGCTGCTGGTTACCGTAATAACGCTGCCTTTGGGGTTGCTGGTCGGGGTGCTTTCCGGCTATTACGGCGGCTGGCTCGAACGTATTTTGATGCGCGTCACTGATGTGGTGATGTCGATGCCACGGCTGATTTTGGCTTTTGCTTTCGTGGCTATGCTTGGCCCCGGTTTAATTAATGGCGCACTGGCTTTGGCCCTGACCACCTGGCCAGCTTATGCCCGTCAGGCCCGAGCCGAAATTCAGCTATTACGCAAAAGTGATTATCTGGCAGCCGCTGAAATGATGGGTATCAAAGGGCTGCGCTTGCTGTGGGGCCACATTTTACCTATGTGTCTCCCTTCTGCGGTGGTGCGTCTGGCGCTCGATTTGGCCGGGATTATTTTGGCGGCTGCCGGATTAGGTTTCCTCGGGCTGGGGGCTCGCCCACCCATGTCTGAATGGGGTTCGATGGTTGCCGACGGCATGCAGGTTATTTTTGACCAATGGTGGATTGCCGCGATCCCGGGCTGCGCTATCTTACTCAGCAGCATGGCATTTAACCTGTTAGGCGACGGCCTGCGCGATATTTTGGACCCTCACCATGACTGATAAAATTTTCGCCGTCGACAACTTGTGCGTCGATTTTCAGCAACAACGGGTGGTGGATAATATCTCGTTCCACCTCGGGCATGAGCGAGTGGCACTGGTAGGTGAATCGGGTTCTGGCAAGTCGATTACCGCCAGAGCCTTGATGGGGCTAGTTCGTGCGCCGGGGAAAGTCAGTGCCAAAAAGCTGAGTTATTATGCGGATAATACCGACGAGCAGGGCAATGCCGGTCAGGTTATCGAACATGATTTAACTCGCCTGAAACCTAAACAATGGGGCGCATTGCGCGGCAGTGAAATTGCCATGGTGCTGCAAGACCCGCGCTATGCACTGAATCCGGTACGCACTGTTGGAAAGCAAGTTGAAGAATCCCTGCTGTTGCATAACTCCCTTTCCGGCGCAGATACGCGCGAGCGCGTGTTAAATGCGCTGGCCTCGGTTGGATTGAATGAAAGTGCTTATCACAGCTACCCCGGCCAGCTATCGGGCGGTATGGGGCAGCGGGCGATGTTAGCTATTGCTTTGGTGAATAACCCTAGAGTATTAATCGCCGACGAACCCACTTCAGCATTAGATGCCAAGCTGCGCAATCAGATCCTTGAGCTGATCGTCGAGCAAACTGAGCAGCGTAATATGAGCCTGTTACTGATCAGCCACGACCTGCCGTTAGTCGCCGAACATTGCCACCGGGTATTGGTAATGTATCAGGGAAAATTAGTGGATCAAGGGCTGGCGGCTGAGTTGCCGCATTCTACTCATCCTTATACCCATACACTTTGGGCTTGTCGTCCGAACGCCAGCACCTATGGCACTGACCTGCCGGTGCTGGATCGCAATGCCGATTTCTCTGGAGGTCAGCGTGGCACTGATTGAAGTTAACAATCTACAGGTCAGTTTTGCCCAGAAAAATCAGGTAAAAATGGCGGTTGAGTCGGTCAGTTTTGCCGTTGAAGAGGGCGAAACTTTCAGCCTGATCGGGGCTTCTGGCTGTGGTAAATCGACGGTGTTGCGCACATTGGCCGGTTTGCAGCGGGAGTGGCAAGGCGAGATAACCTTGCTGGGCCAGCCGCTACAACCGGGGCAACGTTTTACCGGTCAGTTGCGTAAAGAGGTGCAGATGGTGTTTCAAGACCCTTATGCCTCGCTGCATCCGCAACATAATATTCAGCGCACACTGGGGGAGCCATTAAAGATCCACGGCGAGCAGAATATTCAGCAAAGAATTGATCAGGCACTTGAGCAAGTGGGCCTGCCCGCCTCCGCGGCGCAGCGCTATCCCCATCAATTCTCCGGGGGCCAACGCCAGCGGATTGCCATCGCCCGCGCCCTGTTATTGCGCCCCAAATTGTTGCTGCTGGATGAGCCGACGTCGGCATTAGATATGTCTGTTCAGGCCGAAATTCTCAATCTACTCAATCACCTGAAACGCGAGCACGGCATGACTTATTTGTTGGTCAGTCATGATAGTGATGTAGTCGCGCATATGTCCGAGCGCGCCGCAATGATGGAGAGTGGCAAGATAGTGAGGGAGTTTAGCCGACGGGATTTGGAGTTGGCTGAGCATTTTATGGGATAAGTTGGGTTTAGGTTTCAGGTGATTAGTTCGGTTGCTAAAGCTCTGAGCTGACTTAACCTCCGATGAACCAACCGCCAAAGGGTGCGGGCGCGCACCCTTGTGGAATCCCGCGCTGGCGCGAAATATTGTGGCTACGCCATCCCCTCCTACAGCTTGCCAGCTAATCGAACCGGGGCCGACTCGCTCCCAGCTCGACAGCCCCTTTCGCCGCGTCCATGCGGCTCATTCGGCTTGCAATCTTTGTCGGCAATATTCCTGATTGCGCTCAACGTCAAAAGATAAATTCAAAACCTGGGTTTGGGGTTTTGATGTTAAAAGCACATTTGAGCAGCCGAGTGAAGAATGTAGCAAGGGCAACCCGCCATGGACGGCGGGTTGAGGTGTGCCTGAGCAGGGATGCGAATCACACCGTCCCGTCAGCGAAACGATGAATCGAGGGCCACCCACGAAGTGGGCTAGCGATACGTGCGTAGGCGCGGGATTGTTAAGGGTGTGCGCCAACACACCCTTGACCGGTTGAGGCGACAAGGGTTAAGTGAGCCGTGAAGCTGTAACAACCGAATCTAAGCACCTAAACCAAAATCATGATCGGATCTCCCACTAGCATCTGAACCGATCACTAAAAACTAAAAACCCTCCATCATCCTCATCACTCCCTGAATATACTCCTGCAAAGTATCCTCCTCCATGGCATTGGCCCCCTGCACCAAAAACGGCGGTAAAAAATCCATCCCGGTCATATTAGCCATGGCGTGGAAAGGTAATAACAAATCTAACGCCGGGTAACGGTTATAACCTTGCGGGCTATAATCCTGGGCTTTCCCCCCGGTAGACACCACCAACTGCAAAGGTTTGCCCCGCAGCCGATCCCCGCTGCTGCCATAGGCGAAACCATAAGTTAAAACCGCATCCTGCCATTCACTTAAAATCGCTGGCGAGCTGTACCAGTAAAAAGGAAACATCATCACAATCACATCATGCGACTCCAGCAACTGTTGCTCGCGAGCAACATCAATCTGAAAATCTGGATACTCACGCATCAATTCGTGCACGGTGACATTCGGTATGAGACTAACTGCCTCTATTAACTGGCGGTTGATACGGGACTCATCTGGGTTACGGTGGGCAGTTAACACTAAAATACGCGACATAATTCACTCTCCAACAGGTTTGATAACGCTATTTTTTCATTTTCTGTCCTGGCCGAGTAGACTGCTATCAGTCACATCAATTTCAACTCAAGGTATCAACCAATATGTCGCTGCCTTTTGATATTCACCGTTTGTTACCGGCTTTTCTCAGTGCCGCGCAAAATGAGAACTTTTCTGCCGCCGCACGTCAGTTGGGGGTGACCCCCGCCGCGATCAGTAAAAATATCCGCGTGTTGGAACAGAGACTGGCAGTGCGCCTGTTTCAACGCAATACCCATAGCGTGATGCTGACTGATGAAGGCAAAGCATTATTGGCGCGGGTCGCACCACTGTGGCAGGCGCTGTCACAGACTCTGGATACCGCGCGTCATGATGAGCAACATCCCAGTGGCACGGTGCGAGTCAGTTTGATCCCCGGTTTTGGTCGCCAACTATTAATGCCACTGATCCCAGCGTTTATGGCGCGCTACCCATTGATTGACCTCGATCTTTCACTGGAGCCCAGAGTGGTTAATCTGGTCGGAGAAGGATTTGATGTTGGCATCGGCACTCGTATTGACCCCGATAGCCGATTGATTGCTCGTCAGTTTTACCCTATGCAGATGGTACTGGCCGCCACTCCCGTTTATCTGGCGCGTTATGGTTCGCCGAACACTCCGGCCGATCTCTATCAGCATCAGTGTTTATTGCACCGAAACCCATCCACTGGGCGGATAGTCAAATGGTTACTGCAACACAATAATGAGGTGCAATCTCTCGAATTATCTGGCCGCCTGGTAATCTCACAGCCCGAAGTATTATTGAGCGCGGCACTGGCTGATATGGGAATAACCTATGTGGCACAGTGGCATGCAGAACCCCATTTTGCTGACGGCACTCTGCTGCCGGTGTTAGCCAATCACTGGCCTGCACCGGTGCCACTGTGGCTCTATTATGCTTCAGCCGATTTGCCGCCACGGGTGCGCGTATGGGTTGATTTTTTACTAGAACATTTCCGTCCATAGGCGCTCTAATCCACAGCATAAAATGCCCATTTGGGCGGACGTTGAACAGGAATAAACCTAACGCCGATTTCCTTGTCCTAAGTCAAACTTGTTTGCCATCACCTATATATAGTGTTTGCAGGAATTCAGACATCTATATGTAGTAGTTATCCACAAAGCCATCCACACACTCTCTCGCAGCCCTTATGTGCTGCGGGTTGTCTTGTGGATAACCCTACGCGGCAGGATACAGGAGCGACATTGTGAAAACAGTAGTGATTAAACGGGACGGTTGTCAGGTACCTTTTGATGAGGTGCGAATCAAGGAAGCTGTCGAGCGCGCAGCCTTGGCTGTTGGCGTTGTGGATGCAGATTATTGTGCAACTGTTGCCCGTGTGGTCGCTCAGACGATGGAAAACCAGCCGAAGGTTGATATCCGCGATATCCAAACCGCGGTAGAAAACCAACTGATGGCCGGTCAATACAAGCAGCTTGCCCGAGCTTATATCGAGTATCGCCATGACCGGGATATCTCGCGGGAACTGCGTGGTCGCCTGAATCAGGAAATCCGGGGTTTGGTAGAGCAAAGTAACAAAGCGCTGCTGAACGAAAATGCAAACAAAGACAGCAAAGTTATCCCGACTCAGCGTGATCTGCTGGCCGGCATTGTTGCCAAGCACTACGCCAAGCAACATATATTGCCACGGGACGTGGTATTGGCTCATGAGCGCGGCGAGATTCACTATCATGATCTGGATTACGCGCCATTCTTCCCTATGTTCAACTGCATGCTGATTGACCTTGATGGCATGCTGACTCAAGGCTTTAAAATGGGTAACGCGGAAATCGAGCCGCCAAAATCCATTTCGACCGCCACCGCGGTGACGGCACAGATTATCGCGCAGGTTGCCAGCCATATTTATGGCGGAACAACCATTAACCGCATTGATGAAATTCTGGCGCCATTTGTCACTGAAAGTTTTAACAAACATAAAGCTGTCGCTGAAGAGTGGCAAATCCCTGACGCCTCTGCTTATGCTATGTCACGCACCGAAAAAGAGTGCTACGACGCTTTCCAATCACTGGAATATGAAGTCAATACACTGCACACCGCCAATGGTCAAACCCCCTTTGTCACCTTCGGCTTTGGGCTAGGCACCAGTTGGCAATCACGCATGATTCAGCAAGCCATTCTGCGTAATCGCATTGCCGGTTTAGGCAAAAATCGTAAAACCGCGGTATTCCCGAAACTGGTCTTTGCTATCCGTGATGGCCTGAACCATAAATTTGGCGATGCTAATTACGATATCAAACAGCTAGCGCTAGAGTGCGCCACCAAACGCATGTACCCCGATATTCTGAATTACGATCAAGTGGTTAAAGTCACCGGCTCCTTCAAAACCCCAATGGGTTGCCGCAGTTTCTTGGGGGTGTATGAAGAAGATGGCAAGCAGATCCACGATGGTCGCAATAATCTGGGGGTTATCAGCCTTAACTTGCCGCGTATCGCACTGGAAGCCAAAGGTGATGAAGAGAAATTCTGGCAATTGCTGGATGAGCGCCTGCTGTTAGCTAAAAAAGCGTTAATGACCCGCATTGCCCGTCTGGAAGGAATCAAAGCACGTGTCGCGCCGATCCTGTATATGGAAGGTGCTTGCGGTGTGCGCTTACAAGCGGATGATAATATCTCTGAAATCTTTAAAAATGGCCGCGCATCTATCTCTCTGGGCTTTATCGGCATCCATGAAACTGTTAATGCCCTGTTCGGCAATCAGACCCATGTCTTTGACAACGAAAAGTTACGCGAAAAAGGCGTGGCAATCGTCGAACGCATGCGACAAGCAACAGATGCCTGGAAAAATGAAACCGGCTATGCCTTTAGCTTGTACAGCACGCCGAGCGAAAACCTGTGTGACCGTTTCTGCCGTCTGGATACTGCCGAGTTTGGCGTGGTAGAGGGCGTGACTGATAAAGGCTATTACACCAACAGCTTCCATTTAGACGTTGAAAAGAAAGTTAACCCCTACGATAAGCTGGATTTCGAAGCCCCTTATCCACCATTGGCTAACGGCGGTTTCATCTGTTACGGCGAATATCCCAACTTGCAACATAACCTTAGAGCATTGGAAGATGTCTGGGATTATAGCTACAGCCGAGTCCCTTATTACGGCACCAACACGCCGATTGATGAGTGCTACGAATGTGGTTTCACCGGGGAGTTTTCTTGTACCAGCAAAGGCTTCACCTGCCCGAAATGCGGTAATCATGAGCCGTCAAAAGTGTCGGTAACCCGTCGGGTATGTGGCTATCTGGGTAGCCCGGATGCGCGGCCGTTCAATGCTGGCAAGCAAGAAGAAGTCAAACGGCGGGTAAAACACTTGGCTAATGGGCAATTGGGCTGATGACTAAAAACGATTACCCAAAGTAATTGGAGTTGCAGGTAGGCGGCAAAGAAACTCATCCCGATGAGCTTACATGAGTAAGTGATTCGGGTGAGTGAATGTAGCCAACACTCCTGCGACTTCAAGTACGAGGGAGGCATTTATCATAAATTACCATCAATACTACCCAGTCGATGTTATTAATGGCCCCGGCACTCGCTGTACGCTATTCGTTTCTGGTTGTGTACACGAGTGTGTGGGTTGTTATAACAAAAGTACCTGGCGGCTGAATTCGGGTAAGCCATTTACCGATGAAATGGAAGATCAGATCATTGCGGATCTGAATGATTCCCGTATCCGTCGGCAAGGGCTATCCCTCTCCGGCGGCGATCCGCTACATCCGCAAAATTTGTCCGCTATCCTGCAACTGGTGACTCGTGTACGCCAAGAGTGCGACGGCAAAGATATCTGGCTTTGGACGGGTTACACGCTCTCTGAACTGAGTGAAGAACAACAGCAAGTAGTTGATTTAATTAATGTGCTGGTCGATGGCAAATTCGTGCAAGATCTGAAAGATCCGTCACTTATCTGGCGCGGCAGCGGTAATCAAGTCATCCATTATCTGCGCTAATAACACCCTGATTTAATTTGCAAAGTTATAAGTCAACGTGGCATTAAACCGCCAATCACGGCGCGAACTATCACTGGGCAGGTCACCAATTGGCCTCGCCCCTTCCAGTGATAGCGAATAGTGTTTGTTATCACTCAAGGTGACGCCCACGGCATAAGAAGCCAATTTTTGTGCACGGAATATCGGCGAGTTATACCAAGTATGAGCAGTATCCAGCACAGCATAAGGTTGGATGGTTTTAAGCCAGTCGCCCTTTTCCCGATTATGCATATAGCGCATTTCTACTTGCCCACCATAGCCATAGTCACCGGTAGCTTCGCTGTCAGGATAACCGCGTCCAAACCGCAGCCCACCAAAAGTGACATGTTCCGCTTCCGGTAGATCATTGTCAGACCAATCCCCTTCAGCCGAAGCACTTAACCGCCACTTTTCTGCCATTAAATACGCCGCATCCCCAGTAAGTTTCCAGCGAGTAAAGCCCAAATCCCCCCATGGAACTGAACTGGATGCCAAAGCCCCGTTTATTCCCTTGCGCACACTGGCACGCGTGCTCCAATAAGATTGGGTATATTCTTGATAACCCGTCAGTGCCAATTCCGCCGCGGGATAACGCATTCGCTGATTTTGATCCTCTAAATCGAGCAAGGCATTATTAAGTGTATTAAAACGAGCGCGGCTTTTTAAATTATAACTTTTTTCCAGATAATCTACACCGCCACTCACTGTCCATTGCCGCTTACGTGTTAATTGCAACGGATAACTTAATACCACCCCGCCTGAATATTGCGTCTGTTCAGTGCGGCTGGATAAGGTAATATCCTGCGGATACAGTGTCAGTACATCGGTATAATCTTTGGGTTCTTGTTTATAATAACTGCCACGAGTTTGTAATGATAAACCGTTACTGCCTAAATATTGCTGATAATTTAAACCCAGATATTGGTCTCGATTCTTGCTGTCTAATGGTAATAATGTCGCCACACCAAACTGTTCAGCATAAGGCGTAAAGCCACTTAAGGTTGCATTCAGTACCCCGCTATAAACCCCTTTGCGGCTATCCAATGCGGTAGTGACATTCCAGTGACGTGGATAGTCAACTTTAACATCCAGCAATGTCGCGCCATAAATATTATCCGGGTTTTTAGCTGTGGCGATTACCTTGGCATCTGGCGTCCGGCTCATTAAAATACTGTAACGCTCAAAGGTATCTTGCGTCAGTGGCTTCTCTGCCATAATGCGCTGGGACAGCTTGGTCAGCCAGCGCCCTATTGCCGCATTTTCACTTTGAATGCGAGTATTGGCGATATAGCCTTCCACCAAACCTATTTTCAACGTCCCATGGGTAAAGTTATCCGTTGGCAAATAAGCATAAGAAAGAATATAGCCATCTTGCTGATACAATTTAGTAATAGACTGGGTGGCAACTAATAAATTCTTTAATGGCACCTTTTTACCAATATAAGCGGCAAAGGGTTCACTGAGGACATTAATGTTATATCGAGTACCACCAATAAATTGAATATGTTTCACTTCAATTAAGGTATCCAAGGTTAATTTAGAATGTGGCGTCGGAGTGGAAATTGTTGGCGGCACTGTCCGTGTGGCTTGTGGTTTAGTAATCTCACGCGATATTCTGGACGGGTTATTCTGATCAATCAGCATGGGGACGGTATTAGCTGAAGCACTGTATTGCCATGCGCTGCCTGCACCAAATAAAAACAATAGCCACACTCTATTATTCATAGGAGACTTCCTTTGCGCACATTAAATTATAGTTGTGATATTTTTTATTATTTATATGGCCTGACTCCCTCAATAAAGAAGGAGTCAGGCTAGGTCATTGGAGTTGCAACCAGGCTGCAAATAAGCGCAGCGAGTATCCCAACAACTTCAACGACAAAGGGTATCGAGTTAATGAGTTGTTTTTGGCTTCAATAATCCGCCAACGCCACCCAATAACCCACCACCGGCGCTAGCATTGGCGTTAGCAGAGACATCGGCACTTAATCCACCGGTGACACCGCCGACAGAATTACTCACTCCTGCCAGCAAGCCATTCGAGCCACCTGCAGAGGTTGGTGGAGTAACTAAGCCACCGGTTTTCTCAACCGCCTGTCCGGTACCTTGCAGCACCTGCCCCACCCCAGCCAAAGCCGGTGCATTGGTAGCAACTTGAGTACCGGTTGTGGCAACAGTGCCGCCTACGGCAGTCAGTAAATTGTTAACCGGAGCACCAATGCCGGTGGTCGTCCCCACGGTCTGAGTAATATCTTGTACCTGGCCGACTACTGGCGTCACTATGCCGGTCGCCGCAGTGGTTAACTTGCTGGTCGACCCGGTTTGCAGGTCTTGCGCCAACCCATTACCGATGGAAGTTACCGCCCCACCAGTCTGAGAAACTAATCCACCCGCCGTGCCAGTCACACTGCCCAATGGGGTATTAGCGGCGATACCTGAAACTGTGCCACCTAATCCTGAAACACCGGTTCCAACATCCGCTACGGCTTTCGGTACGCCAGCAGCTGTAGTGCCCAATGCATTAGGATTATTTCCCAATTGACCCACGCCGTTCTGTAAACCGGTTCCTACGTCACTCACGGCATTGCCCGCGCTATCAACCACGGTGACCAAACCGCTCCCTACAACGGGTAAGCTGCCAACCGGGGTTTGGCTAACAACACCACTGACAGTATTGCCGACGCCATCCACGGCAGTCCCGACACCACTGACCACATTACCGACCGCAGAATTATTCGCTGTGGAGCCACCACCATTATCCGTGCCACCGCCGGTTCCGCCCCCAGAGCCACTACCACCGCTGCCATCCCCGCCACTACCATCGCTTCCGCTGCCACTGCCATCACTGCCGGAACCCGTTCCACCGGTTGTCTGGCCGGCACTATTCTTCGCAGTATTGTGAGAACCGCCGCCACTTCCACTACATGCCGCAAGCGAGCAGGCCAGTAATATTGCCAGACTTATTTTGCTCAGACGGCTGATTTTATCAGGGCACATGGTATGACCCCCCACAGAGAACGTCACAACGACGTAAAAATAACTATAAGAGACACTTATGCTTCTCTCAAGTTAAGATAATGTTTATTTTTTGTTTAATGTGGGATTTTTAGGTGAGGATATGTATCAGATTGATAATGCGATAAATCTTTTTACTATAAGCAGGTCGATTTACTAGATAAAAACGCTCGCCGATAACCGCAAATAAACTTCATCGTATCGCCATCTGAGCTTAACCCAACTGTCATTAAAAACCGCCAGCATAGCGATGAGATCACTTACTGGTTATCGCCATGACACGCCACCACTTGCCAGTCCATATTCGTCCTTTTGCCATTTCATCGTGGATAACAGTCAGTGGTGATAATACTGAGAGAGGGTATATCCGCCATGCACTTATCTAGACCACCGACCAGTTATCCCACCCGCTATCAACAAATTGCGGCCCAACTAGAGCAGGAGCTACGCGGCGCATATCGCTGTGGCGATTACTTGCCTTCTGAGCAGCAACTGGCTGATCGCTATCAAGTTAACCGCCATACCCTGCGCCGGGCTGTAGATGAATTGGTTGAGCGCGGTTGGTTGCAGCGCCGTCAAGGCATTGGCATTTTGGTACTGATGCGCCCTTATGACTACCCGCTGCATGCCAATGCTCGCTTCAGCCAGAACTTGCTCGACCAAGGAAGTGACCCCACCAGTGAGCGCTTACTAGCAGTTTTACGCCCGTGTATTGAGCATGTCGCAAAAGCGCTATCACTGACTGAAGGAACGACCGTTATCCATTTGCGCACATTACGGCGCGTCAATGGCGTGCCAGTCTGTGTTATCGATCACTACCTGCCCGACCTAAATTGGTGGCCCGCTCTGCAACATTTTAACTCCGGTTCACTGCATCAATTTATCAGCCAGAATTTGCAACAACCGCTGAGCCGTAGTCAGACCCGAATCAGTGCGCGCCGTGCTCAGGCCAAAGAGAGCCGTTTACTGGAAATTGCCACTCATGCCCCACTGCTGTGTGTGCGGACGCTGAATATCTGTGTTGATAGCCAACAGGTGGCGGAGTACTCCGTCAGCCTGACCCGTGCCGACATGATTGAACTGACGATGGAGCACTAGATGGAAAGCGCCTTGACTGCCCGACAGAGCTGGATGTCCGTGTTGGCCCATAGCCAACCGGATGAACTGCTCACCTACTGGCAACCCTTAAATCTTGCACCGTGCTATCAGGTTATCCGCGCGCCGGAGATCGGCTTAAACCAATTGCAGGCCCGCATGGGGGGCACAGGCCGCCGGTTTATTCTCGGCGATATGACCATCACCCGCGCAGTGATCAAGTTGGACGACCACGCAGATGTTTACGGTTACAGCTACATTGTTGGGCGCAATAAGCCCCATGCTGAACTTTGCGCTCTGCTCGATGCGTTGCTGCAACTCTCTACCCTGGGTAGCAAATCGGCGGGGTTAAACGAGTTACTGCTTAATACTGTTATTCACCCGCTGGCCGCCGCACAACAGGAACGGCGGGAGTTACGCGCCCGCGCTATTGCCACCAGCAAGGTTGATTTCTTCACACTGGTGCGGGGAGAAGATTAATGAGTTTATTAAGCCATTTCGACCATCCGGTAGAGGATGCCCAACAGGCCTTTCGGCATATTATCAAGGCATTAAGTGAACCCGGAGTGTTAGTTGCCCTGCCGCATAGCACTGGCTGGCAGCCGCTGAACCCCGCCAGCACCAGTCTCCTGCTGACATTGGCGGACCAGGAAACGCCACTCTATCTGGACCCATTGATCAACAGTGACACTGCACAACAGAATGTGCGTTTCCACACCGGAGCGCCGCTGACAGCCAGCACTAGCAAGGCCTGCTTTGCTCTATTCAGTCCTCAGATAACAGAAAAACAGCTGGCAGACTGCCCGGCAGGCAATGAATTGTCACCGGAGCACTCAGCAACCGTGATTATTCAGGCCGATAGCCTGCACCAAGGCACGCCGCTGCGCCTACGCGGGCCGGGAATTGAACACTATCGCGCCATCGCCCCACTGCTACCCACCGTGGTGCTGAACTATCTGCTCAATCGGCCTGTGGCATTCCCGGCCGGTATCGATTTCCTACTCACCTGTGGTGGGAATTTAATGGCTATCCCACGAACCACCCATGTGGAGGTGTGCTGATGTACGTTGCAGTCAAAGGGGGCGAAAAAGCCATTGCGGCAGCCCATCAATTGCTGGAACACCAGCGGCGCGGTGATCCACAGATCCCGGCGATCGATTGCGAACAGATCGAGCAACAGTTAGGTCTGGCGGTTGATCGGGTGATGACCGAAGGCGGCATCTATGATCGCGAACTGGCGGCATTGGCGATCAAACAAGCCAGTGGTGATCTGGTGGAAGCCATTTTCCTGCTGCGCGCCTATCGTACCACTCTACCTCGCCTGGCTATCAGTCAGCCGCTGGCAACTGAGAATATGCGACTCGAGCGGCGCATTTCAGCGATTTATAAAGACTTACCCGGCGGGCAAGTGCTCGGCCCGACCTACGATTACACCCATCGGTTACTGGATTTCACCTTACTGGCCTCTGGTGATGCTCCACTTGCGCCCAAAGGCAGGGAGGCCGAATTATCACCGCATAACTGTGCTCATGTCTTTGATTTACTGACTCAAGAGCAACTGGCTCAAGCAGAGCTTGATGACGGCACACAACCGGAAGATATCACCCGTAACCCACCAGTTTACCCCTGCAACCGCTCGGCACGGCTGCAACAACTGGTGCGCGGCGATGAAGGTTTTCTGCTCGCGCTGAGTTACTCCACTCAGCGCGGTTATGGCCGCACCCACCCATTCGCTGCCGAAATCCGTACCGGCTATCTCACTATTTCTATTCAGCCAGAAGAGCTGGGATTTGCTATCGATATTGGTGAAATCTTACTGACCGAGTGTGAAATGGTGAATGGTTTTGTCAGCCCGGAATCCGCAGCGCCGCATTTTACTCGCGGCTATGGGCTGGTCTTTGGTCGTGGTGAGCGCAAAGCCATGTCGATGGCGTTAATGGATCGCGCGCTACAGAGCCGTGAATATGACGAAAATGTCACCAGCCCGGCACAGGATGAGGAGTTTGTCTTAGCCCATGCCGATAACGTCGAGGCCGCCGGTTTTGTCTCTCATCTCAAATTGCCCCATTACGTCGATTTTCAAGCCGAATTAGAGCTGCTGAAACGCCTGCGCCGTGAGTATTTGTCACCCTCGATGCCGCCATCCCATGAACAACAGGAGCCACACCATGACTGAGGTTCTCGCCGGTTACAACCTGGGTTATCTGGATGAACAGACCAAAAGAACGCTGCGCCGCGCCCTGCTGAAAGCCGTGGCAATCCCCGGTTATCAGGTGCCGTTTGGTGGGCGAGAGATGCCCATGCCATATGGTTGGGGGACGGGCGGCATCCAGCTAACCGCCTGTCTGATTGGCCGCCATGATGTCTTGAAAGTGATTGACCAAGGGGCTGATGACACCACCAACGCGGTATCGATCCGCCGCTTTTTCCAGCGAGTCAGCGGGGTCGCCACCACGGAAAAAACCACGGATGCCACCTTGATCCAGACCCGACATCGCATCCCCGAGACACCCCTGAGCGAGGATCAAATCCTTATCTATCAAGTGCCGATCCCCGAGCCGCTGCGGTTTATTGAACCGCGCGAAACCGAGACTCGAAAAATGCATGCACTGGAGGAGTATGGCGTGATGCAGGTGAAACTGTATGAAGATATCGCCCGCTACGGCCATATCGCCACCACCTATGCCTACCCGGTGAAAGTTAACGATCGCTATGTGATGGACCCGTCACCGATCCCAAAATTTGATAACCCCAAGATGCATATGATGCCCGCCCTACAACTGTTTGGCGCTGGGCGCGAAAAACGTCTTTATGCCCTGCCGCCTTTTACCAAAGTGGAAAGTCTGGATTTCGACGACCACCCATTTACGGTGCAGCAATGGGATGAACCCTGCGCCCTGTGCGGCTCGCGCCACAGTTATCTTGATGAAGTGGTGATGGATGATAAGGGCAGCCGGATGTTTGTCTGCTCGGATACCGATTTTTGTCAGCAACAACTGGCGCAGGCCGCCGCACAGAATAGTGCGGCACGCGAGGGAAATATCCAATGATTACAGCACCAGCACAACCCATCGCCCATCCGCTGCTATCGGTGGAAAACCTCACCCACCTGTATGCGCCGGGCAAAGGATTTAGCGATGTCTCTTTTCAGCTGTATCCCGGTGAAGTCTTGGGCATTGTCGGCGAATCCGGCTCAGGTAAAACCACACTGCTGAAGGCTATTTCAGCCCGTCTGACCCCGCAACATGGGCATATTATTTACCGCCCTGAAGCACAGCAACCCGTTGATTTATATCAAATGGCTGAAAGCCAGCGCCGCCGTTTGCTGCGCACTGAATGGGGTGTGGTTCATCAGCATCCGCTGGATGGTCTGCGGCCACAGGTTTCGGCCGGGGGCAATATCGGCGAGCGCTTAATGGCTATCGGCCAGCGCCATTATGGCGAAATACGCCAACAAGCAGGCCGCTGGCTAGAAGATGTCGAGATCCCATTATCCCGCCTGGACGACCTGCCCACTACCTTCTCTGGCGGTATGCAGCAGCGGCTCCAAATTGCCCGCAATCTGGTCACCCATCCGAAGCTGGTATTTATGGACGAACCCACTGGTGGGCTGGATGTCTCCGTGCAAGCACGATTACTGGATTTACTGCGCAATCTGGTGGTGGAAATGCAGTTGGCGGTGGTGATTGTTACCCATGACCTCGGCGTCGCCCGTCTACTGGCTAACCGCCTGCTGGTGATGAAGGAGGGCCGAGTGATTGAAAGTGGCCTAACTGACCGGGTACTGGACGACCCACATCATCCTTACACCCAGCTCTTGGTTTCATCGGTGCTGCAAAACTGATTTTTAGCTTTCGACCTTAATCCGCAAGTCGGCTAACGAGAACTCACTATGAACCACCTGCAACTCAGAGTTGAAAATCTCAGTAAAACCTTCGTGCTGCACCACCAGCACGGTATTCGCCTGCCGGTACTGCATCAAACCTCTCTGGAGGTCAGCGGGGGTGAATGTGTGGTGCTGCACGGTCATTCCGGCAGCGGCAAATCCACTCTGCTACGCTCTTTATATGCCAACTATTTACCTGACAGCGGCCATATCTGGGTCAAACATCAGGGGGAGTGGCTGGATATCGTCACCGCCGAAGCCCGACAAATTATGGCGGTGCGCCACCACACTGTGGGCTGGGTCAGTCAGTTCTTACGGGTGATCCCACGGATCAGTGCCCTAAATGTGGTCATGCAACCTTTGCTGGAGCTGGGGGTTGACCGCGACCAGTGCCAGCAGCGCGCTCAGGATCTGTTAACTCGCCTCAATGTTCCGCCACGGCTGTGGGATTTGGCGCCATCGACCTTCTCCGGCGGCGAGCAGCAGCGGGTCAATATCGCCCGTGGTTTTATCGTGGATTATCCCATTTTGCTATTGGATGAACCGACGGCATCATTGGATAGCGCCAATAGCGCGGCGGTGGTCGGCTTGATTGATGAAGCCAAGCAACGCGGGGCTGCTATTGTCGGTATTTTCCATGATGAAAATATACGTAACCGCGTTAGTGACCGCTTACTGGCGATGACGCCACCGCCCTCTTATGTCAGCACGGAGATCCCCGCATGATCCTCAATAACGTGAATCTTATTCTTGAAGATCAGGTGGTCAGCGGATCACTGGAAATCCAACATGGTGTGATCCATAGCTACAGCGATCGCCCGACCCAACTTTCAGCCGCTATTGATGGACAAAATAGCTGGCTATTACCGGGATTGATCGAGCTGCATACCGATAATCTGGACAAGTTTTTTACGCCGCGTCCCAAGGTCGATTGGCCAGCCCATTCAGCAATGAGCAGCCATGATGCCCTGATGGTTGCCTGCGGAATCACCACGGTTTTGGATGCCGTAGCCGTCGGTGATGTGCGCGATGGCGGCCATCGGCTGGATAACCTGCAAAAAATGATCAATGCAGTGGTGGATAGCCAGCGGGCGGGATTGAATCGAGCCGAGCATCGGATTCATTTACGCTGTGAATTACCCCATGACAGCACCCTACCCCTGTTTGAAAAGCTGATGATGCAGCCTGAACTTTCATTGGTGTCGCTGATGGATCACTCACCAGGACAGCGCCAGTTCGCCTCGCGGGAGAAATATCGTGAGTATTATCAGGGTAAATATCACCTTAATGATCAGCAAATGGTGGAATTTGAAGAGGAACAAATCACTCTTTCCGCTCGCTGGTCAGGGCCAAATAGAGCGGCGATTGCCAGTCACTGCCGCCAGCGGGGAATTGCACTCGCCAGCCACGATGATGCTACCGCCGAACATGTGGCGGAGTCCCAAGCGCTGGGCAGTGTAATTGCAGAGTTCCCCACCACTGAAGTGGCAGCCAGAGCCTCACATCAACACGGGTTACAGGTGTTGATGGGCGCGCCAAATATCGTCCGTGGTGGCTCCCACTCCGGCAATGTCGCAGCCCACCAGCTGGCATCGTTGGGGGTATTGGATATTTTATCTTCTGACTATTACCCGGCCAGTCTGTTGGATGCCGCATTTCGTATCGCGCAGGATGAAGCCAACAGTTTCACCTTACCGCAGGCGGTCAATTTGGTCACCCGCAACCCGGCCAAAGCCTTGGGGCTAGAGGATCGCGGCGTGATTGCAGAAGGTAAACGGGCAGATTTGATACTGGCCCGCGCTCATGACGGTTCGCAGAGTAAACATATTTACGTGCAAAACGTCTGGCGTCAGGGAATACAGGTGTTCTGATGGCACGCTTAATCTACCTGATGGGGGCTTCCGGTGCAGGCAAGGATTGCCTGCTGTCTGCTCTGCGGGCGGCCATGCCCGCCAATATGATGGTGGCGCACCGCTATATTACCCGCGCGGCCCATGCCGGTGCTGAAAATCATATTGCGTTAAGTGAGCAGGAATTTTTATTGCGGGCCAAACAGGGGTTATTTGCCCTCTATTGGCAGGCGCATCAGCACCATTATGGGGTCGGCATTGAGATAGATATCTGGCTGCAACATGGGTTGGATGTGGTGGTGAATGGCTCCAGAGCCTATTTACCCCAAGTTGAGCAGCGCTATCACCACCAATTATTGCCACTGTGTTTGACGGTTTCCCCGGCGATTCTGGCGCAGCGCCTACAACAGCGCGGGCGGGAAAACAGCGAGCAAATCAGTGAGCGCTTACTGCGGGCGCAACATTATCAGCAGCAGCTGCCCATCAATTGCCTGCGGCTGTGTAATGATGGTGAGTTACAGCACACACTAGAGCAGTTTCAGCAATTACTGGCAGAGAACATCCCTTTACCCCGATAGATTTCGAGTTGCAGGTAGACGGCAACAAAATGAACTCAATGACTCGAATTAATGATGGGTATAAATAACGAAATGGGGAGTCAAATATGGAACTGACATTACTCGGAACTGGAGGTGCCCAACAGGTGCCAGTGTTTGGTTGTGACTGTGTGGTTTGTGCAACCGCCAGACGACAACCCGCACTACGTCGCCAACCTTGTAGTGCCATGCTGCGTTATCAGGGGGAAACCACATTGATTGATGCGGGGCTACCAACACTGGAAAGTCAGTTTACGGCGGGGCAAATTCAGCGTTTTTTGCTTACACATTACCACATGGATCATGTTCAGGGGTTATTTCCGTTGCGCTGGGGGTGTGGAAATTCCATTCCGGTTTATGGCCCAGCGGACCCAGACGGTTGCGACGATCTGTATAAGCACCCGGGAATACTGGCATTTCAGCCGCCCTTGAGCCCATTTAAACCTATCCTATTTGGCGATTTACGAGTGACTCCAGTGCCCTTAAATCACTCCAAAATCACCTTCGGCTATTTGCTGCAAAGCCCTAATCGGGCCATCGCCTATCTGACGGACACGATTGGGCTACCTGCTGACAGCGCGCTATTTTTGGCCAGTAAAGAGATTGATTTACTGGTGGTCGATTGCAGCCATCCGCCACAATCGCCGCCACCGCGCAACCATAATGACGTCACATTGGCACTCGCCATCAGTGATTTATTGCAGCCAAAAGCAACCTGGCTGACACACATCAGCCACCAGTTGGATGCATGGGCGCGCGACAATACACTCCCGGCCGAGGTGATCATTGCCCGAGATAATCAGACAATATCCTTATTATGATGTGCGCTGCATCTGGGCAGAGGTCAAAATTTTAACGCCCTCTTGTGGCGGGGCAAAAGCCTCATCCAACAGCGCCTGCGCGACATTCTTGGCTTTAATTAAGCGCCATTTATCAGGTAGTAAGGCAAACAGTGGCGCACTGAGACTTTCCATCAGACGTGGGGCTGCGCGCTTGCCTGCCAGCATTGATGGGCGGGCAAATGTCAGTTGCGGCCAACCTTGGATTTGTAAATCCCGCTCAGCTTCACCTTTGGTGCGGTTATAGAATAGCCAAGAGTTGGGGTTAGCGCCCATCGCGCTTACCAACAAGAAATGCCGTGCCCCCAGCCGTAACCCCGTTTCACCGGCTGCCAACACTAGGCGATAATCTACCTGACGAAATGCCGCCTGACTGCCCGCTTGCTTGCGCGTGGTACCCAGGCAACAGAAGACCAAATCCACCGGTTCAACCAAGGTTTTCAGCAACTCGGCGATATTCTCGCCCTGCGGATTAATCAGTTTATTCGAGGCAGGTAATGGCTTACGAGTTGGCGCAATAATGGATGTTACTCTGGCATCCAAACGTAGCAAGCGCAGCAGTTCGCCCCCGACCAAGCCACTCGCTCCCAGCAATAATACCTTTGCCATTTGACCTCCCGATAAAAATGCCCGCGCCACCACAGTATGGAGACAATCATTAAATCAATTGTTACTGATAATACATACCAGAAACACTATGACATAACACCGGAAAACAGCCAGTTATAATCAGAACCAAGAGACTATGCCCAAAGTCATTGGCGTTGCAGGTAGGCGGCAAGCGAGCTACTAATCAATCGGGAACTGATGTGAACAGTATTTACACTGGTTTGCAAACTTACCCCATCAAAAAATGTGGTAAATTCGACGTTCTACTGCAGATCTCATCATATTGAAAAAGGGTTTAAAAATTGCCGATGCCAGAATAATTTCCGATCAATCTCTGAAAGCTCAGCCTCATCACAGATACTTTGCCAATTGTCCTCAATGACTGTTTTCTGTTGCTCAAAAATATCTTTCGCCTCCTGTGCTGTCAGAAGAAAAGCGGGTGCCGCGGCAAGGCAATTGCTCCGTGTACTGAGTCGTTCATTGCCAACAATTAACATTGCCTGGGATGCCTCATTTCCGCTCCGGCCTTGCGGACAAATATCATAAGCGGGTGTAAGTACCAGGCTATTCCCATCCCAAAATGCTGCATGGTTTCTAGCATGATCATCTGTATTTCCGCATAACACATTGAAACACAAGCGAGAAAATAATTCTTTAAGTGTCTCCTTAGGATGCTGAAAGCGTGTACGGATGATCTCTGCCAGTACTTCGTAACTGGCATATCTCGCAAACATGTCATCTAGCTCAAACAAGGTAAGCGCTGATACCATCAACCTGCGCGTCCATCCCTGCTGGGTATAGTCTCTGTCAAATCGTTTAATGAGGAGTACATCCTTTCCTGCCGCTTTGAGTAATCGAACCGGGGCAACATTCAACCCGGCCAATGCAGCCAATCGCATGGCGATATACTCAGCCTTCACGACACTGTAGAGGTCTGAACTAGCTGAAAATTTTGCTATATACTTCTCACCATATTCTTCAATTAGAGCCTTCGGGCGAGCCCCACCAATTGAACTCCCATGATAAAGAGCTTGGTCAAGTTCAGGAGTGAGTGGTATGCCATTTTCAACACGTTCTACAGAATTCATTAACTCTTCGATAGAGACATTATTCGCCGAGCGGGGTTCATAAACTGTGGGAGAACGCTGATAATCCAGAGCACCGATCCGGTCAGAACCCGACTCAAGAAGATAAGTCAGCTCGTCAAAAATTGCCGTATCCATATCCGCGGCTTTCTTTCCGAGCTTGCGGTTGATAATAACTCTGCGCCCCCACGCATCGGGAGCACTATCCCGGAGGCATCCCGGCATACTCAGACTTGGCAAAAGAGGAAGTATTCCTGCCTTTAAGGGTAATTCAGGTTCATAGATAGGAATTGCACGAGGTTCATCGTTTATGCGTTCCAGGTAGCTTTTACCATAGTTAAAAACGATGCTTTTCCCCTCTAAACTGAGTAACCCTGCAACGATAGGTTTAGTTTCACCAGGCAACCAAATCCATGCGTAAGCTTCTTTATATTCACTGTCAGAAGTCATCATTCACTTTCCTTGTTATTTTCCTTGAACGACGCGGAAGAAGGCTAAGCTTTTCTTCAATTCGTTTGCGGTGAATAATCATCGTACTCATATCTGCTTCTTCCTCAAACAAACTAACACCTACTATCTTAGCCACTTCAAATACAACACCAATTCCGCAGCGAGGATCTGCTTTCTCAATCCGCTGTAGTAAGCTTCTGGAAATACCTGCTCGCTCGGCGACTTCCTCAGCTGTCAGTTTTTTCTCCAGTCTGGCGGCCCGAACAGAGGTTGCAAGCAGCTGCAGTGCTTCCTCGGTATATCTTGAATAGGTTCTTACAATAGATTTCGGCATAAGCCCAGCCTTAATGATTCATATGTAAAACGTTAACTACCATTACGATTCATATATAAGTCAAATTAATATGATTATATTTTCACTTAAAACTTAATAATGACTCACATACGAATCATTATAGTCTCTTACGAGCTATATATAACTCAAAAAAAGCAATAAATACTCAATATAGACTGCAATGGTCTAATAATGCCTCAAGGGATAGCTTTATTGTCTGTTATTTGAGCGATATCTGCGGCAAACTCACAAAAGCCAGGCCCATAAATGGGCCAAATAATGAGAACAATTAACACTGCTGCAATCTCAAGGACGAGGGGCATTCCAGTGCAATTTCTTGCCAAAACCGAGGGTATTATTGGTCATCTTGATTTCCAGCAGCGTCAGCTGCCAGAGAGGGGCGGAAGCTATTTTTGCGACGGGGAAGCGGCGGCAATAGCGTTGGCGGGCAGCCTGCTCAGCCTCGCCCTGTAATGGCGTTATTTCACCGCGATATTGAATGCCTTTTATCAAGGCCACGGTGCGCGGCGCGGTGGCGATAGTGCCGACAACCTGCGGGTTAATCTGCATCAGTTCGCCGTGACGGGTATGCTTTTCTGTCATCAGATAAAGCGCCATTGGTGCTTCATCAAACACATAAAAACAGTTGGCACACCACATATCCATACCGCTGCCAGCGCACAGCGTCAGCACATGTTGCCGGCGCAGGAAGCGGGTAATGATCGACAGGTCATCAGGATTATTCACGTCACTCATTATTGACATCACTCACTGGCTGAAAAACAGCCCTGAGTGTACATCACCTTTGCCTTTCTACTAACTCTGCCACAACAGACGATCACGGGATGTCAGGGTCTCTGGCGGTAAAGTAGCGAGAGCTGCCTGATAACGTGGGGCATCTTTGGGGTAACCTCTGGCCGCCTGTAATAACAGCCGCAATGCGCTGTCATAATCGATGCCGCGTAAATCACGGTAGGGCCACAATTCAGGTTCAGCAATAAATGGCAGTAGATAGTCGATTCCCTGCTGCACATTACGGCCATCCTGCACCCACTCCCAGCGATCAATTTCGACATGTTCGCCGTAGCGACACAGCAGTAAATGCGCCTCCAGATTGAACAGGGAGTAGTGGAACGGCACGGTTCGCTCCAGCTCCATCCATTGCTTGCCATCTTGTGCAATTTGCGCAGCCAGCCGCTGCGTTATTCCTTGCCTAATAATGGTAGAGACCAGCCCGCGATCACCATAAAACATGGCATTAGCTGCGCGCTGTACGTCATACCAAGTGCCGTGATTGTTGTGCCAGACATATTCCGAGTGGCCCACTTCACTGTGGAACATCCAGTGGTTAAAGTCGCGGAACCATTGCTGCAAGACCGCCGTATCCTCGGTATCCAGCAACTTGGCGGGCAATATCAAACCGATAGTATCAATCACCATCCACATCAACCGGGTATCAATCAGCCCGGTGCCTCGCCCAGAGACAATACCGGGAATGGCCTGACCATAATTCAGATGCGGATTCATGCGGGTTTTGGCATCTAAAAACCAGCAACGAATCTGTTCTGCTGCCACCTGCGCATAGCGGCTGTTGCCGGTAAAATAGTAGGCCAGCCCCAGTGTCAGGCAGCGGTCACACATGCGCTCAATGCGCTGGGTATCAGTATCGTCATTTTGGCTTTGCGGATTAGTATGACCATCACGCCGCACATAAGGTAGTCCATCGGGCTTGCGCGGATTCGGCCACCAGTAAGTCCCAAAACTGTAGTAATCGTGAACATCACCACTCACCGGCAGCAGTGTTTTGTGCGTCACACTCTCCGGCGGCTGGTCCCGTAGAGCATCGGCTTCACTTAATAACCGGCGTAACGCCGGCTGTAAAGGTGAAAATGGCTGCTGCAATACCGCCTTGGCCTTAATTAAACAGTCCGTATCCAAGGTGTACAATTTCATCGGTGTCGCAGCGGTTTTTATTGGCGTCATGGGATTGCTTCCTTATGCAGCCTGGCAGGCAACCCGCACGCCGGTGTCAGCATCAAAAATGTGGATACCGGCAAGCTTAGGTTGCAAATAGACCGTTTCCCCTGCATTCACCGCCAGGCGCTGTTTAAACACCGAGGTAAAACGCCCGCCGCCGGTGCTGCAAAACAGCTGCATATCCGAGCCCGTATTTTCAATCGCCGTAATGGTGGCTTTGAGCGCGCTGGCGCTGTGAGTCTCATCCACCACATTGACCTGCTCTGGACGAATGGCGTACACCACGTTTTGCCCTTCGGTCACTTGCAAACCCACAGGCAGTGTCAGTAAGGAGCCATCTTCTAGCCGCAGCAGGAACTCTGCCCCCTGTTGCACCACTGTCCCTTTCAACTGATTGATCTCGGGTGATCCGATAAAACCCGCCACAAACAGATTGGCCGGACGATCATAAAGATCTAATGGCGTGCCGACTTGCTCAATCCGCCCTTCACGCAGCACCACGATCATCTGCCCCATGGTCATCGCTTCTATCTGATCATGGGTCACATAGACCGAGGTTGTTTTCAGCCGCTGGTGCAATTCGCGGATCTCACCACGCACCTGAGTACGCAATTTGGCATCCAGATTCGACAAAGGCTCATCGAACAAAAATACCTGTGGATTACGCACAATTGCCCGCCCCATTGCGACACGTTGGCGCTGTCCGCCAGATAAATCTTTTGGTAGCCGCTCCAACAATGCCTGCAAGCCCAATAACTCTGCCGTAGTTTCGACTTTTTTACTGATGTCGGCTTTAGACATTTTGGCCATTTTCAGCGCAAAACCCATGTTCTCACGCACTGTCATCTGCGGATAAAGGGCATAGCTTTGGAACACCATGGCGATGTCACGCATCTTAGGTTCGACGTCAGTGACATCTTTATCATTGATACCCACCGTGCCGCCGGAGATCTCCTCCAGCCCGGCAATCATGCGCAATAAGGTGGATTTTCCGCAGCCACTTGGACCAACCAACACGCAGAACTCACCATCAGGAATTTCCAGCGATACATCGCGGATCACATGGGTGTCACCGTAAGATTTACAGACATTTTTAAGTACAACCGATCCCATTTTGTTTCTCCCTAGCCTTTAACCGCGCCAGACATGATCCCGCGATTGAAATGTTTTTGCAGACCCAGATACACGATGATGCTTGGCAACATCGCCAACAGAGTGATGGCAATAAAGATATTTGGTGTGATGCTCTCGTCAGTACGTAAGGTGCCGAGGATCACCGGAATGGTATTCAGACTGTCCTGGTTCACCACAATCAGTGGTAACAGGTATTGGTCCCAAATCATGATAAAGCCGAAGGTCACCACCGTGCCCAATGCCGGTTTAACCAGTGGCAGGATGACATGGAAGAAGATTTGCCATTCACTGGCACCATCAATACGTGCCGCCTCTTCCAGCTCTTTCGGGATGGCCGCCATAAACTCGGTCAGAACAAAGATAGAGAAAGCCCAGCCGACAACCGGCAAGATCATGCCCAGATAGCTGTTGTACAGCGAAGCATCGATCACCGGCAGTCGCCAGTTGATGATCATATAGAGAGGAATGGCGATCACTTCTTCCGGCAGCATCATGGTTGAGAGAATGATCAAGCTGGTCAGAGAAACCCCGACAAACTTTTTACGTGCCAGGGCATAAGCCGCCAACGCACTGACTGACACCTGCAAAACCGTGCCGAAGAACACCACGACGATGGAGTTCAGCAGGTATTGCCAGACGCCGATATCCATCCAGGCAAAGATAAAGTTCTCCCACGAGAACTGATTTGGCCAGGCCAGCAGCTCACCGGGTTTTACTGGCGCACCACTGAAGGCGGTGGCGATAATGCCCCAATACGGGCCAACAAAGACCACCAGCAGCAGACCATAAATAATCCAGCGGCCGATACTGTTCCAAGTTTTACTTTTCATTACCAGTCTCCGGCTCAGGTTAGTAACGGGCGATGCGCTTTTTCAATGTGAGATGACAAATCGTCAATACCACAGTGAAGGCGAATAACAGGAAGGACACCGCGGATGCATAGCCATAATCAAACTGCTCAAAGCCCAGTTTGTAGATATGGGTCATGATCATTTCCGTCGCATTAGATGGGCCGCCGCCAGTGGTGGCATAAACTTCAGCGAACACACGGAAACCACGAATAAACGACAGCATCAGCACCACAGAAAGCGCGGGAATCATGCCCGGCAACGTGACGTAGCGCAGGCGATTCCACCAGTTGGCACCATCAACATTCGAGGCGTCATATAAATCGCGGTTAATACCCGCTAACCCAGCAATAAAGATAACCATGTTGTAAGGCACGGCTTTCCAGATATGCAGCATCATCACTGTCCACAGCGCCTGATCGGTATCTGCCAGAAAACCCTGCGCTTCAATGCTGAACCACGACAAGATGTGGTTCACTACGCCGTTACTGGTTGGGTTAAATAGAATCCGCCACATTTCGGCGACGATCGCCGCACTGGTTACCGCTGGCAAGAAGATAGCAGTACGGATAAAACGCAGATGCCGAGCCGGTCCTTCCAATAGCATGGCTAAGAAGAAGGAGATAAAGGCGGCCACCACCATGGTGACCACCACATATAACAGCGTGTTGAAGACGGCAGAATGCAGTGCTTCATCACCCATAGCGCGGGAAAAGTTATCAAACCCGACCCACTCATTTGGCTGGTTAAAGTTAACCTTGTAAAAACTCATCACCAGCCCTTGCAGCATCGGGATGAATTTAAACCAGGTGAAGATGACCAGTGCCGGGGCCAGGAACAGCCACGGGACCAGATTACGTTTTAGTCGGGGGGTTAGCGTTATCATGATTTACTCACTGCCCTAAGACATTCTGTTTAGCCAACTCATCATTAACTTTCTGATTCACTGCTTTTAATTCAGCAGGGATATCACTGGCACAGTTGGCTAAGATGCGGTTGAAACCTTCAGACGTCACTTGGCGAATCGGCGTCCAGTTAGGCACTTGCGGGATATAGCGGCCATGTTCGGCGTACAAATCAGCAAACATTGCCCAGCGCGGGTCGTTGTAAACCGCTTTGGTATCAACCAGTTTATTAATCGACAACCGCACTACCGGCATATTGTTGCTCCCCATTCCCATGCCGATTTGCTGCCCTTCAGGTGAAATCATGAATTCGATGAATTTCTGAGCGGCTTCTTTTTGCTTGCTGCTCTTCATCATAAACACCGTGGTGCCTTCAGCCAGTGTTGCCTGCCCTTTTGGCCCTGCTGGTGGCGGGATCACTTCGAAAGCCTCTTTACCGGGGTCTTTATCAAATAAAGCAATGTGATATGGGCCGGAGAAGAACATGCCGCTTTGGCCAGATCGGAATGAAGGGATGGCATCTGCCGTCGTGGCGTTAATCGCCCCCGGCTGGACGGTTTTGTCACACACCATGCCACGCATGAAACTCAAGGTTTCAGCCGCTGCTGGCTCTTCCAGAGAACCTTTAAACTTGCCCTCACCGGCTGGGCGAATAAAATCACCGCCTGCTTGCCAGAGATAAGAGCTGATAAACCAGCTGGCATAACCGCGAGTGGTTGACGCTGGCAGAATAAAGCCGTAGGTGTCGTTTTTGCCATTGCCATCGGGGTCATTAAAAGTAAATGCTTTTGCTAACGTACTGATGTCTTGCCAGTTTTTCGGTTGCTCTAACCCCAGTTTTTCCCGCCAGTCTTTGCGTATAAACAAAGCGAAAGTTTGTGCTGAAGTGGGCACACCATAATATTTGCCATCAATATATTGGGCACTCTTCCAAGCGGTATCGAAGATATTCTCTCCGCCAATGATATTTTTCGGCTCTATCGGTTCAACAATGCCCAGTTGCACAAACTGCCCAATTGCCACGGCATCATTGAAAATCAAATCTGGCAGCGCGTTACCCGCAGCAGCTCGCGCCAGACGCTGTTCAAAATCGGTTGTGGCATTGAAATATTCAATCTTAATGCCGGTTTTCTTCTCAAACGTCTCGGCTTCAGTTTTATAAATATTCTTGGAATCATTACTAGCACGGATCCACACTTGCAAGGTTTCTGCTGCGTGAAGAGAAGGAATACCCATGGCTAAATAAGTTAATAACAGCAAAGATTTTATTTTTACTTTTGACATTATCATTTTTGTCTTCATCTTAGCGTCCTCGTTGATATCTAATTTTTTTGAATTTACCCAGAAGTTTAAATAACAGAATAAAATCACGAAACACTCGATAACATTAGAACCCAGAGAAAAACAAAAAACTACACCATAAAAAATAAAACTTAATTCCATTTATAAATTTCTGCTTAAGATCACATTTGTAAAATGACATAAAAATCAATAAAAACAGAATTAATCATATAAAACAGCGAATTAAAATCTTCATTTTAAGAACTAAAAAAATCACATAATTATTTAAATTGGCTAAAAAACGTCTAATCCGAAGATTTAATTTGATATCAATCACAGTTTAAATCATTTATTTACAGATAATTTATAAGATGGATCTGGATCACAAAAGTCCAAAAACTTTGCCCTAGAATTCAAATCCATCTGAAATGGAACAGTGTTCTTTTTTATAAAAATAGCAGAAGAATATTTAATAACCTTGTTTTTACAAGGGTAAGAAATATATTCCATAAAAAATGAGTTATTAATTAAATTAACCAAATTACTTTATTTTTAATCATGTAAACCATAAAGAATAAGGAAAGTAATGATGAAATTTCTGGGTAAAAGAAACCTATTGCTGGCTATTCTTCTAGGGTCATCACCCTTTATTTATGCGGCGGAAAGTCATCCAATATTATTAAAAGTGGATGATATAAACTATAGCATTGACCAGGTTAAGCAAAGCAACCCGCTATACGAGAAATCCTATAAAAATCTGATAACTAAGGCAGATAAAGCGCTGAAAAAACCACTCTATTCCGTCATGGATAAAAGTCTGTTGGCTGCCAGTGGCGATAAGCACGACTATTACAGCTTCCCACCTTATTGGTGGCCAGACCCAAGTAAGAAAGATGGTATGCCTTATTTGCGTAAAGATGGCGAAACAAATCCAGATGCCAATAGCGACGCAACTGATAAGAAACGCATGAATAGCTTCAGTGAAGATGTCTATTATCTGGCATTGGCTTACCGCTTTACCGGCAAGCCGGAGTATGCCGAAAAAGCACGAGATCAATTGGTCAACTGGTTCGTCAATCCAAACACCCGAATGAATCCGAATTTACAATATGCTCAAGCAATACCCGGTATCAATGAAGGCCGTGGGATTGGTTTGATTGATAGCCGGGCGCTGGTGGATGTTATTGATGCAGTTGAATTGATAAGGCCGGCCAATGTACTTACTGAAGCTGACTATCAGGCGATCAAAGTTTGGTACAAAGATTTCTATCAATGGATGACAACCAGCCAAAATGGCTTCGAAGAAGATAACTGGCACAATAACCACGGCACCTACTTTGATGTGCAGGCGGCCTCTTTTGCTCTGTTCAGTGACCAAAAAGCGGCAGCGCAAAAGCGCTTGGAAATCACTCAATTACGCCGAATTCCGTCGCATTTTGATATGCAAGGCCGTCAAAATGCTGAACTGGAACGTACTCGCCCGTGGCATTACAGCAATTTCCATCTGGAAGCCTACAACAAGCTGGGTCGCCTTGGTGAAGTTGCCGACAAAGATATCTGGAACTTTAGCCTGGACGAACACAGTCTGAAAAAAGGCTATCAATATGTGGCTGGTTTTATCAATACCGACCAAGCATGGCCGTATAAAGACTTGGATGGTGTGCAAGATAAAAAAGCGCTGGTCAATATGATTACTGCCGCGCGTGCCTATCCGGCAGACCCTGATTTCCAACAGAAAGCGCAATACCTGATAGCAAAATACCCGGATGCCGTTGAAATCCTGCTCTACCCGATAACACAAAAATAAGCCAATACCCAAAGACATAGGAGCTACAGGTCGGCGGCAAGCAAACTCATCCCGAATCACTTACTCAAGTCAGTGATTCGGGTGACAAATCTGTCGGGAGCAGATTTGAACACGGCTTGCAGCGGCCTCGAAGAGGCGAGTAATAGCGCGCAGCTCACAATCCTGCAGCTTCAAATACCCAGGGTATAGCCGAGGAAGCACCAGATATGAAGCAGTTTACAGACAGGCAGATGGTTAAAATCCGCCAGCGAGTTGTACAGCATCCGGAGATTATTGCCACGCTGATTGCGGATAATCGGGTGGTTTTGGATTCAGAAACACGGGTCCCTGCCACCGGTATCGCGACCTGGAACCATTACTATTATTGTCCCGACCACGGTGTGCAACTGGAGTGGGATCGTCATTCCCCTACCCAGCACCGTTGTCCGGTGGACTCTCAGTTGTTTAGTGGTGAGCCCTATGACGGTGCCTGGTGGCGGGCACTCAATGGTCTGAATGCCAAAGCCTGTAATCAATTGGGGCTACTGTGGCAATTGACCGGCGAGATAATTTACTTCAATAAAGTGCGGGATATTCTGATCAACTATGCCCGCTATTATCCTGATTACCAAGTTCATGGTGGCATCCCGTACAACGGGCCGGGCAAGGCAAATGCTCAGACTCTGTGTGAAGCCAATTGCCTGCTCGATTTTGCGCTGGGTTATGATTTTATCGCCGATGCACTCAGCCAAGAACAACGCGACTGTATTGCCGGGCGCTTATTGCGTGAAGGGGCTGATTTTCTGATGCAGCACCGCACCCGTCAGTTGCATAACCATGAAGTCAAAATCAGTAGCGCGATTGCCGTGATCGGCCTGATCCTGGCTGAAGATCACTATATTGAGTTTGCAGTTAATGCCGATTATGGCCTGCGCTATCAATTAGAGCATGGGCTGTTCAATGAAGGATTGTGGTTTGAAGGCTCGGTGCATTATCACTTTTATGCTCTGCAAGGCTTTTGGTCATTTGAAAAGTTGGCGGCAGACAGCCGCTATAGTTTACTGGCTTTGCCCTATTATCGCGATATGCTCAGCTTCCCCCTCAAACTGCTGATGCCAGATGGCACATTCCCGCGTATCAATGATTGCACCGCCGGGCAAGAGCAGCTCAATCATGCACATTTGTATGAGTTTGCGTTTAAAACCTATGGCAATGATGAATATGCCGCCGCCCTGCACCATATTTATCGCCAGCAGCCACGCCTCAATCTGGATGCGCTACTGTACGGCGTTGAAGAATTGCCACCACCAATGGTGGATGTCATTCCAACAGATACGTTGCATGCCCCAGACTGCGGTTTGACTATTTTGCGTCAGCCACAATCTGGCCGAGCCTTGCTGATAAAACATAGCCCCTATGGGGGTGAACATGATCATTATGATCGGCTGAATTTAATTCTGTTCGAGCAAAAGCAAGAGATCCTGCCGGATTTAGGCACTACCGGCTATGGTGCGCAACTCCATTACGGCTATTACAAAAACAGTGCCACTCACAACACACTCAGTATTAACCAAACTAATCAGCCGCCAGCGGTGCCAGTGATTCATAACTGGCATCAATCTGCCAACTTCAGTTGGCTGGATACAGAGGTGGATTGGAGCCAAGAAGCGCCGAAACTGGATAGCCATACCCGAGTGCAATGGGATAGCGAAGCTTACCGTGACGTTAAATTCCGCCGCCGTATTTTATGGCTGGAAGATGCCATCATCGATATCAGCAGCATTATCAATCCACATCAACAACAGTGGGATTGGACACTGCATATCGACGGGGTCGCCACCGAGGTCGTGGGTGAAGACGCCACCTTCTGTGACCACGGGCCGATGCAATATCTACATCAGGTTACCGCCCGGCAACTGCAAGGGGTTACCCAATGTTGTTATCAGACCGCAGCGCGCCCACTATCTCTATGGTTAGCCGCCGATGCCACGCTCTTCCAAGGATTAGCGCCCGCCAATCCATCAGTGCGAGATATTAGTTATCTGATTTTGCGTCATCGCCAACCAGAGGCGCATGTCACAGCGGTATTTGATATGAACAACAACGACCCACTTTCATTGGTACAAGTGGAGAATGATGGCGAGATATTATCTATCGAATTGACGCGTCAACAGCAGATTGTGCAGGTAAAAATCCCCTTAACCCGCAGTAGCCTTCCGCTATTCAGTTAAGTTTATTCATGTTGGGGCAGTCGTTGCCCCTCTTTCCCCGCACTTATCGCTGATCCAGCGAGCAATCTCAGCACATCCTCCCTAATAATGTGGTTTTTGGTGAAAAAGTGCCATATAACGTGATTTAGCTAGCATTTACCGCAGAAGATAAATATGAATTTATATGCATAATTTTCGTATAAATGAGGATGTAACAAATAATTTGGGATTAACAAATAAAATACAAATTTTATTAAGAACCCGCTCTCATTGCTTATATTGCATAATAATAGACCAGCCGATGTATCCGCCGTGTTAAATATAACCTTAGTGTTTTGCATAACATACAGTACAGTTTTGAATAAATACCGTTTAAAATGAATAAATAGAGTAATTTATTCATACTTTAGTCAAAACACATTTTAAAATCGGCGAAAAACATGATGTCAGTCACAGAATGAATAAGTGTTATGACTAAAATAGCCGCCATCAGTTCGTTTTTATAAATTACTGTTTAAAACGAAAACCTTGTTTAAAACCAAAATTTGTTTAAAAAAATAGAGACCTTACGCAAATGGAAAATAACAACAAGAAAATGGCGCATATAAGGCGGACAACGCATTTAATGATGCCGGCACACCGTAGTTATTTTAACTTTTCCTATTTCCATTTTAGATAAAATCCTTCCTGCGATGACATCCGTTTTTATTGGATAGTCATTGTCTATGCGCAATTTTTAACAGATACGAAAAGTGCTTACTGCCTTTGCGTGATGTTAACTATTGTCTGCTTTCTCCGAAGAACTTAACACTCAGTTATATTTTTACGCCTATTTGATGATTGCGATTTACTAATCAATCAATCAACATCGGCCAAGTGTTTTTTGTCTTCCAGCAGAAACATAGCTATCCGGTAAAAAGAACAATGTCGCCTATGTCATTCTTGTTAAATGACATAGGGAATACTATGCCTAAAATTCAGCCATAGTGTTGCGCAGAAAAAGTAGACTCTTTATTAATGAATTCTATTTCATTGATACGGACTGCTATACATAAAATTTGATAGAAATAAACTTAAATAAACCAACAAATAATGCAGGCGCAATAGCCTCTTAAAATAAACGAGAATTTATAATGAAAAAATTAAATATCGCGGCAAGTACATCAGCTATAACTTGCTTTGAATCACAGCGAGAAGTAGTGGATGTTTTACACACGGATTTTACTGATGTTGCTGCCGTCGTACTTTCTGTTCAGGACATTAATAATGGTGTGATTGATAGCATCCATTCATTAGGTCTTGAAATTCCAATTTTCGCGGCTGTTTGTTGTGAAGAAGAATTAAATACCGATGTATTACCGTCTTTAAACGGGGTATTTGAACTGTGCGGTGACAATACTGACTTTTACGGTAAACAACTGGAATCAGCAGCTGAAAAATATGAAAAAGAGTTGCTGCCCCCCTTCTTTAGTACATTAAAAAAATATGTAGAAATGGGGAATTCAACCTTTGCTTGCCCAGGGCATCAGGGTGGTCAATTCTTCCGTAAGCATCCGGCTGGTCGTCAATTTTTTGACTTCTACGGCGAAACTATTTTCCGCTCGGATATGTGTAATGCTGACGTAAAATTAGGTGACTTGCTCATTCACGAAGGTGCGCCTTGCGATGCTCAAAAACATGCGGCGAAAGTATTTAATGCCGATAAAACCTATTTCGTACTGAACGGCACATCTGCCTCAAATAAAGTGGCAACCAATGCACTATTAGCCCGTGGCGACTTGGTGTTGTTTGACCGTAATAACCATAAATCTAACCACCATGGCGCACTAATTCAAGCTGGCGCAACCCCAGTATATCTGGAGACTGCCCGCAATCCATTTGGCTTCATCGGGGGTATCGACGCTCACTGTTTTGAAGAAAAATACCTGCGTGAACAAATACGTAGCGTAGCTCCTGACCGTGCTAATGAAGCGCGCCCATTCCGTCTGGCAATCATCCAGTTGGGGACTTATGACGGCACAATTTATAATGCCCGTCAGGTAGTGGATAAGATTGGCCACCTCTGTGACTATATTCTGTTTGACTCAGCGTGGGTGGGTTACGAGCAATTTATTCCAATGATGAAAGATTGTTCACCATTATTACTTGAACTGAATGAAAACGATCCGGGCATTATCGTTACTCAATCAGTGCATAAACAACAAGCTGGTTTTTCACAAACTTCGCAGATTCATAAGAAAGATAAACATATTAAAGGTCAGGATCGTTACTGCAATCATAAACGCTTTAATAATGCCTTTATGCTGCACGCATCCACCAGCCCATTCTATCCATTATTTGCTGCATTAGATGTTAATGCGAAAATGCATGAAGGCAAAAGTGGTCAACGCATGTGGTTAGATTGTGTTAAAACCGGTATTGAAGCCCGTAAAATGATTTTAAATACCTGTAGCATGATTAAGCCTTTTGTTCCGGTAGAAGTTGATGGCAAACCATGGCAACAATATGACACTGATGCTATGGCGCAAGACTTGCGCTTCTTTAATTTCATTCCCGGCGAAAAATGGCATGCTTTTGAAGGTTATGAAGAGTCACAATATTTTGTTGACCCATGCAAACTGTTATTAACCACCCCAGGCATTGATACCAATACTGGCGAATATACTGCATCCGGTATTCCAGCAACTATTCTGGCTAATTTCCTGCGCGAGAATGGGATTGTGCCAGAGAAATGTGACCTTAACTCCATCCTGTTCTTATTAACGCCGGCAGAAGACTTGGCGAAAATGCAACATTTGGTAGCGCAAATTGCCCGATTTGAACGTTTCATTGAAGAAGATGCACTGCTAAGCGATGTATTACCGACGGTTTACCGTAATAACGAAACTCGCTACAAAGGTTATACCATCGGTAAATTATGTCAGGAAATGCATGACCTTTATGTCAGCTACGATGTTAAACAGCTGCAAAAAGAGATGTTCCGCAAACAGTATTTCCCTAAAGTTATGATGAATCCTCAAGATGCTAATATTGAATTCGTCCGTGGGCATGCTGAATTAGTTCCATTGTGTAAAGCAGAAGGTCGAATTGCCGCTGAAGGCGCACTGCCTTATCCACCGGGAGTATTGTGTGTTGTCCCTGGTGAAGTATGGGGCGGAGCTGCTCAACGTTATTTCCTGGCACTTGAAGAAAGTATTAACTTATTGCCAGGCTTTGCACCTGAATTACAAGGTGTTTATTTACAAGTCGATGAAGATGGATGGAACCGCGCATACGGCTATATGATGAAATAATTAATAGAATAGATAATTTCATCTCCAAGATATTTAGAAACACAGCCCGGCAGAAAACCATGCTGTAATTTTAAATAATCAGGGGATTTGACAACACCAACCTTAGCTCAAACCTGCGGGAGTAAATTATTCCCGCAGTCTCTGAAATTTAAAAAGAGATAATAAAAATGAGTAAAACAAATAATAAGATGGGAGTCGTACAGCTGACTATTCTGACCGCCGTCAATATGATGGGATCAGGCATAATTATGCTGCCAACCAAACTCGCCGAAGTTGGGACGATTTCTATCGTTTCATGGTTAGTCACCGCAGTCGGTTCCATGGCATTAGCTTATGCATTCGCCCAATGCGGTATGTTCAGCCGTAAATCAGGCGGGATGGGCGGTTATGCAGAATATGCTTTCGGCAAATCTGGCAACTTTATGGCCAACTATACCTATGGCGCATCACTGTTAATCGCCAACATCGCCATTGCCATATCGGCGGTCGGGTACGGTACCGAATTACTGGGGGCCACCTTAACCCCATTGGGGATCTGCATTGCCACCATCGGCGTACTGTGGCTAGCAACCGTGGCTAACTTCGGCGGCGCACGTATCACCGGGCAAATCAGTAGCGTTACCATTTGGGGGGTTATTATCCCGGTGGTAGGCATCTCTATTGTTGGCTGGTTCTGGTTTAGTGGTTCAGCCTATGTCGCAGCATGGAACCCACATGGCGTGCCAACCTTTGAAGCTATTGGTTCCTCTATCTCAATGACGTTGTGGGCTTTCCTCGGTCTGGAATCTGCCTGTGCGAATACCGATGCGGTAGAAAACCCTGAACGTAATGTTCCGATCGCCGTCTTGGGTGGGACTTTAGGTGCAGCGGTTATCTATATCATTTCCACCAACGTGATTGCCGGTATCGTGCCAAATATGGATTTGGCTAACTCAACTGCGCCATTTGGTCTGGCATTCGCTTATATGTTCACTCCAGCGGTAGGTAAAATCATCATGGCATTGATGATTATGTCCTGTGTGGGTTCATTGCTCGGCTGGCAGTTCACCATCGCCCAAGTCTTTAAATCTTCTGCGGATGAAGGCTTCTTCCCGAAAATTTTCTCCAAAGTCAGCAAAGCCGACGCGCCAATTAAAGGGATGTTGACCATTGTTGTCATCCAGAGCGTGCTGTCCCTGATGACGATTAGTCCGTCACTGAATAAACAGTTCAATGTGCTGGTCAATTTGGCGGTAGTAACCAATATCATCCCTTATATTCTGTCGATGGCAGCACTGGTGATTATTCAGAAAACCGCCAATGTGGCGCCAGCAAAAGCGCGTAAAGCCAATATCATTGCCTTTATCGGTGCAATGTATAGCTTCTATGCGCTTTACAGTTCAGGTCAGGAAGCTATGACTTGGGGTGCTATTGTGACCTTCCTCGGTTGGACACTGTACGGCCTGGTTTCACCACGTTTTGAATTTGCAGCCAAGACTAAGTAAGTAAAATAGGGTCGATTTAATCAGTTCAGGTGCCAGCAGATAAAAAAAGACAGGATGCAAGATGGAATTCCGGTAATAATGTTCCGAACCGCTACCCCCGGACTGGAATAAGATTATGTCGGATAGCCTTTGGCATCTCTATCTGCTGCGCACCGCCACTGGCATGCTGTATACCGGTATTACGACGGATGTCACACGTCGATTGACGCAACATCAGGCAGGAAAAGGCGCAAAAGCGCTACGAGGCAAAGGGGAGCTATCGCTGGTATTTCACTGTGAAGCAGGGGATCGTTCGACTGCGTTGAAACTGGAATATCGAGTGAAGCAACTCAGTAAGCAGCAAAAAGAAAAGCTGGTGATGAACCAGCCTTCTTCATTGGCAACATTACTGATTAAAACCGATTGAATGGGTCAGAAAACACCACTTCGCCATCGGCATTCTCCAGTGCATCTTCCGCCAGCGCGTAAACCTGAAAAGCCTGTTCGGTACCCGGCCAACGGCACGTCAATTGATGACCAGCAGCTGGAACAAAGCCAAAACGCTGATAATAAGCAGGGTCACCTAGCACCACGACTGCGGCATAACCGAACTCATTCAGGGAATCGAGGCCTTCATATACCAGCTTCTCCGCCAAACCTTGCCGACGCAAGCTCTCTTCCACCGCTAGCGGAGCAAGGGCGACCCATTGACGGTCTTCACCGCCAACATCTACCGGGCTAAATGCCACATAACCGACGACACCGCCTTCATCATCCGTCGCCACAATACCTAGCGTCAGTAAGCCGTCTTCACGTAATTGCTGCACCAGTTCTGCTTCGTCATCTCGCTTGAAAGCCTGGCGCAAAAGCGCGTCGATCCCCGGCGCATCCACCGGAATTTCAACCCGAATCAGCACGATGCTAATGTACGGGAAGTACTGGCCGCACCCTCTTGCTGACCGGCTTCAATAAACTCAGCCAATTGTTGCAGACCAACTCTCAGTAGCGTCGGCATAGATTCCAACTCAATGGCATCCATCAGATTTTTCACATACAGGCCCAATTCGGTATCCCCTTCAATTCGTAACCGGCGCTGGAAAAACAGCGTGTCCGGATCTTCTTTACGGGCAGCGATCAAAATCAGATCGTTGGCATCACCACTAAAGCTAACATCGGCTTCAGCCTGTTGGCTTACCACCAGCCTACCGTTTTCTACCGTCATAAACCATTGCAATGCGAGATCACGCACTTCAATTTTTAACCAGCGGGACTCCAGAAACTCCAGATCACCATCCAGCAGTGCTTGCCGGAATTGCCAGCTCAGCACCTGCTCCAATATCTGGCGTTGTATGGCGAACGGGGTCAGTTTTAGTGGCCCCCGCAGTAGCGCTGGCCCTTGACGCACGAGGTGTGCTCGTAGTTGTTCCAACACAGGCGATGCCCCCTTTAATTAAAAGTGATATTGAATAACAGCATTTTGCCACATTGGTGAAATAGGAAAGCGGGTTATATCAATAAATTTTGCATCAGATCTTTGCTAAATCTTAGAAGAAAGCCACCAATGCGAAAGAAACTGCCTTAAATCAAGGTCAGTGCTCGGCAGGTTAACTAAAATCGCCACTCGATAAATATGAGTATCATCTTCGGATGGGGAACATTCTATTGCCAGTAGTACTGCCAGTAAGGTGGCTACTGACTCATTCAGGAAAATTCTATGGAGCTGCTTTGTCCTGCCGGCAATTTACCCGCATTAAAGGCCGCAATCGATAATGGTGCCGACGCGGTTTATATCGGCTTGAAAGATGATACCAATGCTCGCCATTTTGCCGGGCTTAATTTCACTGATAAAAAGCTACAGGAAGCGGTAAATTACGTTCACAGTCGCAAGCGTAAATTACATATTGCCATTAATACTTTTGCTCACCCTGACGGCTATTCCCGTTGGCAACGGGCGGTAGATATGGCGGCGCAACTGGGTGCTGATGCTCTGATTTTGGCTGATTTGGCCATGCTGGAATATGCCGCCGAGCGTTACCCTGAAGTTGAGCGCCATGTTTCGGTACAAGCCTCGGCCACCAACGATGAAGCCATCCGCTTCTATCAGCGCCACTTTGATGTAGCTCGGGTAGTTTTACCGCGCGTGCTCTCGATGCATCAGGTAAAGCAACTTTCGCGTACCAGCCCGGTTCCATTGGAAGTTTTTGCTTTTGGTAGCTTATGCATTATGGCCGAAGGCCGCTGTTATCTTTCATCCTATTTGACCGGTGAATCACCCAATACCGTGGGTGCTTGTTCACCGGCGCGCTTTGTACGCTGGCAGCAAACCCCGCAAGGGATGGAATCCCGCCTCAATGAAGTATTAATCGACCGTTATGAAGATAACGAAAACGCCGGATATCCGACACTGTGCAAAGGCCGCTATCTAGTGGATGGTCAGCGCTATCACGCACTGGAGGAGCCAACCAGCTTAAACACCTTAGAGCTGTTGCCTGAATTATTTGCCGCCAATATTGCCTCGGTGAAAATTGAAGGACGCCAGCGCAGCCCCGCTTATGTCAGTCAAGTTGCTAAAGTCTGGCGGCAGGCGATTGACCGCTATCTGGCTAATCCAGCGCAATTTTCCGCCAAAGCGGAATGGATGGAACAACTGGGCGCAATGTCCGAAGGCACCCAAACCACCCTGGGCGCTTATCATCGTAAGTGGCAGTAGCCGGAGGAAACATGAAGTACGCCTTAGGCGCAGTACTCTATTACTGGCCAAAAACCGATATTGAAGCTTTTTATCAGGCCGCAGCCGACAGCAGCGCCGATATTATTTATCTTGGTGAGAATGTTTGTACTAAACGCCGCGAAATGAAGGTTGGTGATTGGCTGGCTCTCGCCAAAGAAGTTGCCGCCAGCGGTAAGCAAGTGGTGATTTCCACCTTGGCGCTGCTGCAAGCACCATCAGAGTTAAATGAGCTCAAGCGCTATGTGGAAAATGGCGAATTCTTGCTGGAAGCTAACGATTTGGGTGCAGTGAATATGGCTGCGGAGCGCGGTTTGCCGTTTGTCGCGGGTCATGCCCTGAATTGCTACAACGCCTATACCCTGCGCATTTTACACCGTCAGGGCATGATGCGTTGGTGTATGCCGGTTGAACTCTCCCGCGACTGGCTGGCGAATGTGCTGCAACAGTGTGAAGAGTTGGGTTTCCGCAATCAGTTTGAGGTGGAAGTGATGGGCTATGGCCATCTCCCGCTAGCTTATTCTGCCCGCTGTTTTACTGCGCGTTCAGAAGATCGGGCCAAAGATGAATGTGAAACCTGCTGCATTAAGTATCCGCAAGGGCGGCCGGTGCTCTCGCAAGAAGACCAGCAAGTCTTCATTCTTAATGGCATTCAGACCCAAAGTGGCTACTGCTATAACCTCGGTAACTCTCTGATTTCCATGCAAGGCTTAGTAGATATTGTTCGTCTTTCACCGCAAAGCATCGAGACGCTGGCAGTGATTGACCAATTCCGGGCGAATGAGTTGGGATTGAACCCGCTGACTCTGGCGGATAAAGCAGATTGCAACGGCTACTGGCGACGGCTTGCCGGATTAGAGTTAGTTTCCTAGCACGTTACCGGGCGCAGTATCTCGCCCGGTTTTTAATTATTTGACCACCGATTTCCGCCGCAGCAATGCCCGCAACTCCACACGGTTACGTAATACTCCCACGCTAATCCCGATCAAGGTATAAATTGCGCCTAACAATAATAAAATCAGCATATCGCCCACCACATCTCGCAGGGACAGCCCCATCTGATTGACTCCAGCAATAGCTTTAGTCGCCCAAGTTGAGGGGAGCATGGAAGAGATAGCCCGCACCCACCCCGGCATCGCCTGTAGCGGCCAAATCGTGCCAGAGATGTAAAAAATCGGCATGGTGACAAATGAAAGTGTCAGATAGATCATTTCAACACTGCGCAGACACTCAGTCACCAGCTTGCCCAACCCCAGCACCGCCAGCAAGAATGGGAAGGTCAACAGCAGCACCTCGGGAATTGATGCTGTCTGGCGATAGCCCAATAGCCACGGCCACAGCACAAACAACACAATCGATAAAAATAACCAGATAGGGAGCAGTGCAGAAAGCCCGCCCAGATAAACGGGAATCGACGGTTTCCCCGACGGTGCACTCTTCATGGCGATACTGACGCGCACACAGGCAATCAATAATGAGTGTTGCAACAACATGACCAACAGGCCGGGGAAAATGATGGCGGCAAAGCTGATTCCGGGGTTAAACACCGCCAGAATCTGCCCGCGAATCGGGGTTAACAGCACTTCCGCCTGACCGGGAGTAAAGCCACTGCGTAATAACAAACCGCTGTTATATTCATTCAATAATTGTTGATAAGCGGCGACCACATCCTGCTGGATCTGCCCGTTAGCCAGGCGGTTAGTGGCATCGCCATAAACCGGGATCACAATACTTTCGCCATTGAGGATCTTTTTCTCCAGATCCGTCGGCATAATGATCACTGCAAATAATTTCCGCCACGCCAGATCCCGCTGAGCATCCGGCAAATTGTCATAAGTTTTGATGGAAATTTTCGAGGTGGCATCTAACTGGCGAATCAACTGGCGGCTGGCGGTGCTATGGTCTTGATCCACTACCGCCACCGGCAGATCCCACACCGTACGATTGGCATATACCATACTCATCACGCACAGTGATACCAACAGCATCAGCCACATAGGCTTTTCCAACATCCCCATCAACACCCGGCTGAATGTCTGCCAATAGCTCTTTAAGCCACTGTTCATCAGATAGTCTCCTGCTTTTGCAGCCGGATCAGCAGGCGATTACGTACCAGCAGAGAAATGACCAGCGGGTAAACCAGCAAAATGGCACAGACGCTGAAAATAGCACTGGCCGGTACCTGGCGCAGAAACACATCAAACATGGCATAGAGCGCATGGGTCAGTGGTTCAATATTGGAAATAATACGAGCGGGTAATGGCATCGACAGCTCAGGCACCGCCATACCAGAAAAGGTTAACGCGATACTGACGATAATCCCAATCAAGCTGTAGGCGGTAATTGCGCTACTGGTAAAAGTGAAGAGCAACACCCCAATGCTCTGGGCAGCCATGACATAAAAGAAGCCAATCAGGGGCATAAATAGCGGATTGCCACTGACTCTAGCCCCAAAGAACCCCACCAGCATCGCAATCTCTACCATCAATAACGTGGTAAAAAACAGAGTATAAGGTGCCAATTTGCCCAGCAGCGCCAAGCTGAAAGGTTTGGCGGTCAATAATGCTTTACTGCGAGCCAAAACATAAATCATCCAGGTGATCACGAATAGCTGCAATAAATGGATAGTGGCGGCAAACTGCTGATAATAGATATAACTGCCACTGGCATTGAACAAACTGCCATAAGAGAGCGTCACATTGGCCAGCGGCGGTAAGGTTTCCCCCATTTCGCCAGCAATAATAGTGCGGAAAGTGGTATTGGCTTCGGTTATCAAACCACTGAAGTCCTGCGTGGAATATAAACCAGCCCCATAGAATAGTGCATTGTAATACAGCACGATACTGGGCTGACGGCCTGCCAGAGCATCAGCTTCAAAATCAGTTGGAATATAAAGTAAGGCATAATCTTGTGCGCTACGCAGACGGCGCAGGGCTTCATTTAATCCGCCCTCATAGGTCACGACATGCGCGTGAGAACCAGCATCCAGCTTGCGAATCAATGATCTGGATAGCGGCGAATGGTCGTTATCGACCACTGAAACCGGTAAATCCAGCAAAGTCCCTTCAGAAAAATTGCTACTGATTAAGATAAACAGCAACAGTGGGAAGCACCAACTGAGCCAGTGAAACACCGGGCTGCGAAATGCCGAACGGGTTTCCTGACCAAAATAGCGACTAAAACAGCGCCAGCCAGCCTGTATTCTGTCGATGACTCTGCCTCTGATCTTTGCCACTTACTCTTTCCACTGCCAGAGCGCGCTCATTCCTGGTCGCAGACCCTCAACAGGTTCCGCAGGATAGAGGCGAACTTCAAAGGTTTTCAGATCAAAATCGCCAGTGGCACGGGTTGCGCGTTTGGTGGCATAGTCCCCCAACGGGGCGATATAGCGCACTTCCGCCATAATTTCTTTATCTTTCAGTGCCGGTACGCGCAGTGAAATTTTATCCCCTTTACGTACATCAGCCAGAATATCTTCACGCAAGTTAAAGACAAAATAAGCCTGCGGCAGGCGAATTAATGTGAGTAACGGGCTGGAGGCATTGAGCAATTCACCAACTTCCGCCGGAATCGAGCCAACTTCACCGGCGACCGGGGCACGCACCTGTAAATCGTCGGTTTGTGCTTTCAATTGCGCTAAATCTTCTTCGGCCTGACGAACAGCAGCAGCGTATTTATCGCGTAACTCAACGCGGTCGCCATGCAAACCTTCATCCAAATTAGCCTTAGCGGCCTGAACCTGCTGATAGGCAGTATCTTTGGCGCGGCGTGAATCTTCCAATTCAGAGGCAGAAATAAACCCTTTAGCCGCCACACTATTATTGCGGTTATAAGTATGGAGCGCATTCTCATACTCCGCCTGCGCCTGTGCCAAACTGGCCCTTAAATTGCGGATGCTCTCTTCCCGTGTGCCATGCAGCGATTCATCCAACTGCGCTTGCGCTTGATCACGAGCCGCTTCCAACCCAGCTAATTGGGCCATCAGTTCCGGGCTTTCTAACGTGATCAGTAATTGCCCGGCTTTAACGTCATCACCACGTTCCACATGGCGTTCAATCACCCGGCCTTTGGCTTTTGACGACACAATAACTTCCGGTGCATCCACTTCGCCCTGCAATAACAGGTTTTGGTTATGGGCCCGGAATAGCACCGCCATGGAGATCACCACGACCACTAACAGCAGGGTAAATAACGTTTTTTTCTTCATAGGTTTAATAGTCCTTTAATCGCCGCATTTATTACCCCTTCGGCACTCACTATTTATATTATGCTGCTATAGGTAATAGCTTTGCATTTTATGTCATTTTTTGTACGCGAATAAATGCGGTTATAACCCAATATAGCTTCAAAAATATGTTTGTAAATTAATGTGTTCGCCCTTCAAGCGACTCGACATGAGATTAAGATGGACGATTCTATGACTGATAACAATGTATCTGTGGCTAATAACAAGCCTGTACCGCTTTCTGTACTCGATTTATCCCCCATAGCCGAGGGTAAAACTCCGCGAGATGCATTTCATGCCTCGCTGGATCTGGCTCAACATGCTGAAAAGTGGGGATATCACCGCTACTGGCTGGCTGAACATCATAATATGACCGGCATTGCCAGTGCCGCGACGTCAGTACTGATTGGCTATATTGCCGGTGGCACCAGCACCATTCGAGTGGGGTCCGGTGGAGTTATGCTGCCTAACCATTCGCCATTGGTCATTGCCGAACAGTTTGGTACCCTCGCCTCGCTCTATCCTGATCGCATCGACCTCGGCCTTGGCCGGGCTCCCGGCAGTGATCAGCGCACGATGATGGCTTTGCGTCGCCATCTATCCGGCGAGGTAGATAACTTCCCATCAGATGTTCGTGAACTGCAAGCTTACTTTGCAGAAGTGCAACCCGGACAAGCGGTGCAAGCTGTCCCCGGCCAAGGTTTGCATGTTCCACTATGGTTACTGGGATCTAGCCTGTATAGCGCGCAACTGGCTGCAGCCATGGGCCTGCCCTTTGCTTTTGCTTCGCATTTTGCTCCAGACATGTTGTTCCAGGCGCTGAAATTGTACCGGGAAAACTTCAAGCCATCAGCCCAGTTGTCCAAGCCTTATGCCATTGTCTGCGTGAATGTTGTGGCCGCAGACAGCGAACGTGACGCCCGCTTCCTATTCACCTCGATGCAGCAGCAGTTTGTTAACCTGCGCCGTGGGACACCGGGCCAGCTACCACCACCAGTTGAAGATATGGAGACCATCTGTTCGCCAGCCGAACAGTTTGGTGTTGATCAGGCGCTGCGCCTATCCATCATTGGTGACAAAAGCAAAGTCCGGCACGGCCTTCAGTCATTATTGCGAGAAACCCAGGCTGATGAACTGATGGTAAATGGCCAGATTTTTGACCATCAAGCTCGCTTGCATTCATTTGAGATTGTCGCCAGTTTGCAACCAGATTTGCAATCAGCTGAACGCCTGTAATCTGTTGTTGAATTGGATGTCTCAGACATAAAAAAACCAGCCCGAAGGCTGGTTTTTATGTTTAATCATCAGAGATGACTAAGACTTATGCATCACCGAAACGACGACGCGCTGGTGCTGGAGCAGCAGGTGCTGCGGCATCATCACGACGTGGTGCAGATGAACGTTGAGCATCACGTGGTGGACGACGCTCGCCACCAGCGGCTGGAGCACGATCGCTGCCGAATGAACGACGAGGAGGAGCACCGGCACCATCACGACGTTCGCCACCGAATGAACGGCCACCGCCACGACGCTCACCACCGTTACCGCCAGCTGGACGCTCACGGCGCTCATGTGGCTGTGCATCACCCAACAGCTGCATGTTCAGCGGCTTGTTCAGGATACGGGTACGGGTGAAGTGAGATAACATTTCACCCGGCATGCCTTTTGGCAGCTCGATAGTTGAGTGGGAAGCAAACAGCTTGATGTTACCGATATAACGGCTGCTGATATCACCTTCGTTAGCGATAGCGCCAACGATATGACGAACTTCAACACCATCATCACGGCCCACTTCAATGCGGTACAGTTCCATTTCGCCAACATCACGACGTTCACGACGTGCTGGGCGCTCGCCACCATCACGGCTGTCAGGGCGGCTGTCACGACGGCTGTCACCACGATCACGGTCACGGCCACGATCGCTACCACGATCATCGCGAGAATTGAATTCGCGCTGTGGACGACGTGGAGCTTCTGGTGGCAAGATCAGCGGACGTTCGCCCTGTGCCATTTTCAGCAGTGCAGCAGCCAGAGTTTCGATATCAAACTCTTCTTCTGGTTGCAATTTAGCCAGCAATGCACGGTACATATCCAAGTCACTACTTTCCAGCTGTTGGCTAACTTTAGCAGCAAACTTAGCTAAACGACGCTCGCTCAGCAGTTGTGCATTTGGCAGCTCAACTTCAGGGATAGTCAGTTTCATGGTACGTTCAATGTTCTGCAACAGACGACGTTCACGGTTCTCAACGAACAGTAACGCACGGCCAGCACGACCTGCACGACCGGTACGGCCGATACGGTGAACGTAAGACTCTGAATCCATAGGGATATCATAGTTTACAACCAGACTGATGCGCTCAACGTCCAAGCCACGTGCAGCAACGTCAGTTGCAATCAGGATATCCAAACGACCATCTTTCAGACGTTCCAGAGTCTGCTCACGCAGGGCCTGGTTCATGTCGCCGTTCAGTGCAGCGCTGCTATAACCGCTACGCTCAAGGGCTTCTGCAACTTCCAGAGTGGCGTTTTTAGTACGGACGAAAATGATCGCCGCATCAAAATCTTCAGCTTCAAGGAAACGAACCAGTGCTTCGTTTTTACGATAGCCACCGCCCACTTTCCAATAAACTTGGCTAATGTCAGGGCGAGTCGTCACGCTAGACTGAATACGTACTTCCTGTGGCTCTTTCATAAAGCGACGGGTAATACGGCGAATCGCTTCAGGCATAGTCGCAGAGAACAGCGCAGTCTGATGTTCAGCTGGGATCTGAGCCAAAATATTTTCGACGTCTTCGATAAAGCCCATGCGCAGCATTTCATCTGCTTCGTCCAGCACTAAACCTTTCAGGTTGGACAGATTAAGGGTACCGCGTTTCAGGTGGTCTAACAGACGACCTGGGGTGCCAACAACAACTTGTGGCCCCTGGCGCAAAGCGCGTAATTGAACGTCATAACGTTGGCCGCCGTACAGGGCCACAACGTTAACGCCTTTAATATCTTTAGAGAAGCTAGTTAATGCTTCAGCAACCTGAATCGCCAACTCACGGGTTGGAGCCAGTACCAGCACCTGTGGCGCTTTCAGTTCTGGGTCAATGTTGTGCAACAGCGGAAGCCCGAAAGCAGCAGTTTTACCACTACCGGTTTGCGCCATACCAAGAACATCGCGACCGTTCAACAGGTGTGGAATACATTCCAATTGAATTGGAGATGGTTTTTCGTAACCCAAAGCAGTAAGGGCGGAAAGAATAGGAGCAGACAGCCCCAAATCAGCAAAAGAGGTTTCAAGCTCAGTAGTCATGTACACGTGCCTCATTAATAATGGCAGCCAGTCTACATAACTCGTCGAGAAAATTTTCAGTCATTTTCATTGAAAAGTGTGAACCGGCTCAAATTAGATTATAAAACGAACAAAAAGGCCATCACCCGTTAAGGTGATAAACATTGGTAAAAAACCAAGGTATATCAGGCTAATAGTTGTTCGTCAGCTATTGCTGGTCCGATTCCGATAGGTCGTCTTGTTCTTGGCCCAAAAGCGCCAATTCCAACAATGCATAGCGGTGCTCAACAAAGTTATGAACGTTGTTAGCTACCGTCAGTTTGAACAGCGCCGAAGCGGTGTCCTTGTCCCCCAGACTTAGGTAATGTTTACCTAAATAGAAGTCAGTTTCACTGAGATGCTCAGCGAGCGAAGTGTTATCCGTTGCATCTGCCTTGAGCCTTTCCATCAGCGTTTTTTCGCTGATCGTGCCCAAGTAGAATTCGACAATATTCCATCCCCATTGCCCTCTGTCCGATTTTTCATAGCGCTGTTGTAACGCTACTGCAGCTGCCTTGGGATCGATTTCTCTTTCCACCAGATACAGCCATAACGAACGGAAGGGATCATTTGGATCGTCTTGATAAAACGCCTGCAGATCATCCTGCGCCAACGGGAGTCGACCGCCATAATACAGAGCGATACCCCGATTTAAACGCGCGTAATTGTAAGTTGGATCAAGCTCTAGTACAGAATCAAACGCTTCATAGGCAGCATCAAAATTGCCTGCCTGCGTTAAATAAATGCCCAGATAGTTGAAAACTTCTGGCATATCAGGACGAATAGCTAACGCTTGCGAAAAATCATTTCGCGCTAGTGCCCGTAGCCCGAGGCTATCATACAGCACTCCGCGCTCATATAAAAGCTGTGCGCGCTCATCATCCGTAAGTGCCCGACTTGCAAGGATTTGTTCCATGCGAGCCAGAATCACTTCCTGCTGCAACGTAGGTTGCAACGGGATTGCCAATACCTCGTCTTTACGCCAATCATGGTTGCTGCATCCTGCCAGCATGAGTGCTGTCACAACGTAACACCAGCGCAAGAAAGGCTTCATTTCCTACTCCCGAAGACAAACATTGGATAAATATCCTTTCATCCATTTGTTTAACACAAGAGCATCCTGCCCTCGAGATAACACAGCTCCCCACTAATGAGTAAGGAGCTGTGGAATACTAAATTACTCTGCTGCTTCTGGTGCCGGTGCTTCTGCGTCAGGAGTAGTGGCTTCTTTGATGCTCAGGCGGATACGGCCCTGACGATCAACTTCCATTACTTTCACTGGCACTTCTTGGCCCATTTGCAGATAGTCAGTCACTTTCTCTACGCGCTTATCAGCGATTTGGGAAATGTGAACCAGACCTTCTTTACCGCCGCCGATAGCAACAAATGCACCGAAATCAACGATACGAGTAACTTTACCCGCATAGATACGGCCCACTTCGATTTCAGCAGTAATTTCTTCAATACGACGGATAGCGTGTTTCGCTTTATCGCCGTCTGTTGCTGCAATCTTAATGGTACCATCATCTTCGATTTCAATCGTGGTGCCAGTTTCATCAGTCAGTGCACGAATCACAGAACCACCTTTACCGATCACATCCTTGATTTTCTCAGGATTGATTTTCATGGTGTAGATACGTGGAGCAAACTCAGAGATATCGCCACGAGGTGTGCTGATAGCCTGTTCCATAACACCCAGAATGTGCAGACGCGCACCCTTAGCCTGGTTCAGAGCCACCTGCATGATTTCGCGGGTGATACCTTCAATTTTAATGTCCATTTGCAGTGCGGTGATACCGTCACGGCTACCGGCCACTTTAAAGTCCATGTCGCCCAAGTGATCTTCGTCACCCAGAATGTCAGACAGAACCACAAAGTTTTCTTCATCTTTAACCAGACCCATTGCGATACCTGCAACAGCGGCTTTAATTGGCACACCTGCATCCATCAGGGCCAGAGAAGCGCCACAGACAGAAGCCATTGAGGAAGAACCGTTAGACTCGGTGATTTCAGAAACCACACGTACAGTGTAAGGGAATTCGCTCGGGCTTGGCATCACTGCCATCACACCGCGTTTCGCCAGACGGCCATGGCCAATCTCACGACGCTTCGGTGAACCAACCATACCTGTTTCACCAACAGAATATGGAGGGAAATTATAGTGTAGCAGGAATGAGTCAGTACGCTCACCCATCAGCTCATCAATATTTTGCGCATCACGAGCCGTACCCAGTGTTGCGGTAACCAATGCCTGAGTTTCACCACGGGTGAACAACGCAGAACCATGGGTACGAGGCAAGACACCAGTACGCACATCCAGGCCACGGATCATGTCTTTTTCGCGACCATCGATACGTGGTTCGCCACGTAATACACGGCTACGAACAACATCTTTCTCAACGCTGCCCAGGATATCCTGAATTTCCGCAGCATCTAAAGTATCGTCTTGCGCCAAAAGTGTGTCAGTGACGTCAGCTTTGATAGCATTGACTTGTTCGTAACGCTCTTGTTTCTCAGTAATGCGATAGGCATCACCCAGACGAGTTGCAGCCAATACAGCAACACGCGCATGCAGCTCTTCGTTAACAACTTCTGGCTGCCAATCCCACTTAGGTTTACCTGCTTCGGCAACCAGTGCATTGATGTTTTCAATCACAACTTGCTGTTGTTCGTGGCCGAAGACAACCGCGCCCAACATTTGATCTTCGGACAAGATGTCTGCTTCAGATTCAACCATCAATACCGCAGCAGCAGTACCGGCAACAACCAAGTCCAGACGGCTTTCTTTCAGCTCGTCAGTGGTTGGGTTCAGTACGTACTGGTCGTTGATGAAACCAACGCGAGCAGCACCGATAGGGCCGTTGAATGGAATGCCTGACAGGCTCAGCGCAGCTGATGCACCAATCAGTGCCACGATGTCTGGGTTAACTTGTGGGTTAACAGAAACAACGGTCGCAATAACCTGAACTTCGTTCAGGAAGCTGTCTGGGAACAGTGGACGAATCGGGCGGTCAATCAGACGTGAAGTCAGTGTTTCGCCTTCACTTGGGCGGCCTTCACGACGGAAGAAGCTGCCTGGGATACGGCCAGCAGCGTAAGTACGCTCCTGATAGTTAACAGTCAGAGGGAAGAAGCTCTGGCCTGGTTTAGCTTTCTTTTGGCCAACAACAGTAACGAATACTGCGGTGTCATCCATGCTTACCATTACAGCAGCAGTTGCCTGGCGAGCCATCATGCCAGTTTCAATAGTGACGGTATGTTGGCCGTACTGGAATTTACGAATAATCGGAGTCAGCAAAGTAGTATCCTTATACTATATGCGGTGCCGGATCGTATTGACGATCTCATCCACCTGTTACTAATACCTTCACACTGCATCCTCGCGACTAATGACAATCCTTAACTCTGATTGAGTTAAAGTCTCTCATTAGCCGCGCGAACCTCTGCACCGGAAGATCCTATTTTATAAAAATATAAAACAACAACAATAATATACTAGCGTATTTTATCATTGCTCTTAGAAAAAAGGGGCCAATTTGGCCCCTTTCTCCCGAAACTCGCAGACTTAGCGACGCAGACCCAGACGCTCGATCAGGGAAGCATAACGCGCTACATCTTCACGCTTCAAGTAGTCCAGCAGCTTACGACGCGTGGATACCATACGCAGCAGACCACGACGACTGTGGTGATCTTTTTTGTGCTCGGAGAAGTGACCTTGCAAATGGTTAATTTGAGCAGTCAACAGAGCAACCTGAACTTCGCTTGAACCGGTGTCATTGGCACCGCGACCGAAGTCAGCAACGATTTTAGCTTTCGCTTCAACACTTAGAGACATGATACAACTCCAAATATATAGATAAATTAAGACAGGCGCCGATCTCTAATTCAGCAACCCAATATGTAAGCCGCACTATTCTACTCTTTGAACTGCGGGATCGCAAGAAAGGCCGCTTGGGCTTACTCCGCGTATTCCACAACCAAACGCTTCGGAGCGACACGGCCATCTTCTGCAATGGTGCCAATACCAATGAAATTATGCTCTTCGCCTTCAGTGATGCGCACCATACCTTCACCAGGAGCACCTGATACATGCACCGGTTGCCCTTGCTTAACATACGCAGCAACCGCGGGTAACAGATTGACTTCAGGGAAGTTTGAGACTGCGCTGTCCATCGGCAATAACAGCAAATCTAGCTCAGGATTAGGTGAACGCCCTTCTGCCTGTGCGGTTTCAACCATGGCCGTCAATTGCTCTAAAGTTACCATGCGATCACTGGGGTAAGTGGCCACTTGCAATCGACGCAGATAACTCACATGAGCACCGCAACCTAACAATTCGCCCAGATCATCAATGATTGTGCGAATGTAAGTTCCTTTAGAGCAATGAATTTCCAGCTCAAGGTCGTTGCCTTCCCAGCGGATAAACTGCAATTCGTAAACCGTAATACTGCGAGCTTCACGTTCTACTTCAATCCCCTGACGGGCATATTCATACAACGGCTTACCCTGATGCTTCAGTGCAGAATACATGGACGGCACTTGCTGGCTATCGCCACGGAAGCTGTCCAGAGCGGCATCCATCTGCGCCTGAGTCACTTTGACTTCCCGCTCGCTGATTAACGCGCCTTCGGCATCCGAAGTATCAGTGCGCTGCCCTAAACGAGCAACAACCCGATAGCGTTTATCTGAATCGAGCAAAAATTGGGAAAACTTGGTTGCTTCACCCAGGCAAATAGGCAGCATACCGGTTGCCAGTGGGTCAAGCGCACCGGTATGACCTGCACGGTTAGCACTAAAGAGACGTTTTACTTTTTGCAAAACGTCATTAGAGGAGAGGCCCAGCGGCTTATCCAATAACAGAACGCCGTTAATGTCACGGCCGCGACGACGTGGACGACCCATTACTTCTCCTCGTCGCTACCTGGATTAACCTGACGTTCTACATCATTTTTGATGACGTTAGTCACCAGGTTAGACATCCGCATCCCTTCAATCAGAGAGTTATCATAAGCAAAGGTCAATTCTGGCACGATACGCAAACGCATCGCTTTACCCAGCAGAGTACGGATATAGCCGGAAGCATCTTGCAGTGCTTTAATGCCATTTTTAACCGTATCCGGATCAGCGTTATCGGTTAACACATTCAGGAAGGTCACAAAGACTTTAGCGTACGCCAAATCGCGGGACAGTTCGATGCCAGACACGGTAGCCATGCCAACACGAGGGTCTTTGATTTCACGCTGTAGGATGAGAGCGATCTCTTTTTGCATTTCCTGTGAAACGCGCTGAGAACGGCTGAATTCTTTTGCCATTTGGATTCTCCAGACAATTTGGGGGGCCAAGGCCCCCCAAATGGATATAAGCAAATCAGAGGTGGTTAAGCGATGGTACGTTTGATTTCGATAATTTCGAATACTTCGATCACATCACCAGCACGGACGTCATTGTAGTTCTTAACGCCGATACCACATTCCATACCATTACGAACTTCGTTAACGTCATCTTTGAAGCGGCGCAGGGACTCCAGCTCGCCTTCATAGATAACCACGTTGTCGCGCAGAACACGGATTGGATTGTTACGCTTAATCACACCTTCAGTCACCATACAACCAGCAATGGCGCCAAATTTCGGTGATTTAAATACATCACGAACTTCAGCCAAACCAATGATTTGCTGTTTGTATTCAGGTGCCAGCATACCACTCATCGCCTGCTTAACTTCGTCGATCAGGCTATAAATAACTGAGTAGTAACGCAGATCCAAGCCTTCAGTTTCAACGACACGACGCGCTGAAGCATCAGCACGGACGTTAAAGCCAAGGATGATTGCGCCAGAAGCTGCTGCCAATGTTGCATCAGTTTCGGTGATACCACCAACGCCTGAACCAACAATGCGGACTTTCACTTCATCGGTAGACAGTTTTTCCAGTGAATCACAGATAGCTTCACAAGAACCCTGTACGTCAGACTTGATGACGATATTCAGTTCAGAAACTTCGCCTTCGGTCATGTTAGCAAACATGTTTTCCAGCTTGGATTTCTGCTGACGAGCCAGCTTAACTTCACGGAATTTGCCCTGACGATACAGTGCAACTTCACGCGCTTTTTTCTCGTCACGCACTACGGTAACTTCGTCACCAGCAGCCGGAACACTGGACAGACCCAGGATTTCAACTGGAATAGACGGACCCGCAGACGTGATATCACGGCCCAGCTCGTCACGCATCGCACGCACGCGGCCATACTCAAAGCCACACAGTACGATATCGCCTTTGTTCAGAGTACCTTGTTGAACCAGCACGGTAGCAACTGGGCCACGGCCTTTATCCAAGAAGGATTCGATAACCACACCGCTTGCCATGCCAGTACGAACTGCTTTCAGTTCCATGACTTCTGCTTGCAGCAGAATTGCTTGTAGCAAGTTATCAATACCCGTACCGACTTTCGCAGATACCTCGATGAATGGAACATCGCCGCCAAAATCTTCGGATATGATACCGTGTTGAATCAATTCAGTTTTAACACGGTTTGGATCAGCGGCTGGCTTATCGATTTTGTTCACTGCTACCACAACCGGCACGTTCGCCGCTTTGGCATGCTGAATAGCTTCGATAGTCTGTGGCATCACGCCATCGTCGGCTGCAACAACCAGCACTACGATATCAGTCGCTTGAGCACCACGAGCACGCATTGAAGTAAATGCGGCGTGTCCTGGAGTATCCAGGAAGGTGATCATGCCGTTTTCAGTTTCAACGTGATAAGCACCGATGTGCTGAGTAATACCACCGGCTTCACCTGATGCCACTTTCGTGGAACGGATGTAATCCAGCAGAGAGGTTTTACCGTGGTCAACGTGGCCCATGATGGTCACAACCGGAGCGCGATGCTCGGCAGCGGCTTCAGCGCCAGTATCACGGTCGCTCATCAGTGCTTCTTCCAGTTCGTTTTCACGACGCAGAATCACTTTGTGGCCCATCTCTTCAGCAACCAGCTGGGCTGTTTCCTGATCGATAACCTGGTTAATGGTTGCCATTGCGCCCAGTTTCATCATTGCTTTGATGACCTGAGAGCCTTTAACAGCCATTTTGTTTGCCAATTCAGCAACAGTTACTGTCTCGCCAATGACGACGTCGCGGTTAACTGCCACAACAGGCTTGTTGAAGCTCTGCTGCAAGGTGCTTGGTTTACGTTTGCCTTTACGGCCAACAGCACGTGCTTCTTCGCGATCAGCTTTAGACTCGGAGAGTTTATTGCCTTTCTTCTGCTTAGTTGCTTTACCACCACGAGTGCGGCTACGGCGATCACCTTCAACTTTGGCGTCGTTTTCATCTTCCGCGGCGCGCGCATGTTGTGAAGTGGTCACATGGTAATCAGCAGATTCAGTCTGCTCTGCCACAGGTTCTGGCCATTTACCTTCGTTTTCGGCTGCCATTTTACGGGCTTCCTCAGCAACGCGTTTAGCGTCTTCTTCGACCTTACGGCGTGTTTCTTCTTCTACAGAGCGTTTCAGCTCGGCAGCTTCAGCTTCACGGCGTGCTTTATCAGTCTGAGCTGGCTTGGTTTTTTCGTCGGTTTGTTGATTCGTCACTTTTTCTTTTTCCGCTGCTTGGCGTTTAGCTTTTTCAGCGGCCTCACGTTTGGCTTGTTCTTCGGCCGCTCGTTTAGCTTTTTCTTCAGCGATTTTCTGCGCTGCTGCTTCCGCTTCACGTTGTGCCTGCTCTTCCGCTTCACGCTGTGCCTGCTCTTCCGCTTTCGCTTGTTCAGCTTCCGGCGTATTTACATAAGTGCGTTTCTTGCGGACCTCGATTTGCACCGATTTACTTTTTCCGCCGGTGCTCGGAATATTCAAGGTGCTACGCGTTTTGCGTTGCAGCGTGAGTTTGTTAGGCGCACTACCGTGTTCACGGTTTAAGTGTGCCAGCAGTGTCTCTTTTTCTTGCTGGGTAACTGAGTCTACTTCAGACTTCTTGATCCCTGCATCAGCAAATTGCTGTACCAGGCGATCAACTGGGGTCTGAATCTCAGCTGCCAGCGATTTTACGGTTACATCTGTCATGCTGTTCCTTCCTGCTACAGTTTATTACGCGTTATCGCCAAACCAACAGATATTACGTGCAGCCATAATCAGCTCGCCGGCTTGCTCATCGCTAAGCCCTTCAATATCTGCCAGATCGTCGATACCCTGCTCGGCAAGATCTTCCAGCGTACACACACCGCGCGCAGCCAATTTGAATGCCATGCTACGTTCCAGACCCGCTAAATTCAGCAGATCATCAGCGGGTTTTTGGTCGCCAAGACTTTCTTCTTGTGCCAGGGCCAGCGTGGTCAATGCAGCTTTGGCGCGGTCACGCAGCGCTTCAACCGTATCTTCGTCAAGACCATCGATTTCCAGAAGTTCTTTCATTGGCACGTAAGCCAATTCTTCCAGAGAAGAGAAACCTTCCTCTACCAGAACGGTGGCAAAGTCCTCATCGATATCAAGATATTTGGTGAAGGTATCAATAGCGGCATGAGCCTCGGCCTGATGCTTCGCCTGAAGATCGTCCGCCGTCATTACGTTCAGTTCCCAGCCACTCAGCTGTGCAGCTAAACGCACATTCTGGCCATTACGGCCGATTGCCTGTGCCAGGTTACTGGCTTCAACGGCAACATCCATCGTGTGTTTGTCTTCATCAACCACAATTGACGCAACATCAGCTGGCGCCATGGCATTAATAACAAACTGGGCTGGATTATCATCCCACAATACAATATCAATGCGCTCGCCGCCAAGTTCGCTGGAAACAGCTTGAACACGGGCACCACGCATACCAACACAAGCACCGACAGGATCGATACGTTTGTCGTTGGTTTTAACCGCAATTTTAGCACGCGAACCCGGATCACGAGCAGCTGCTTTAATTTCGATCAATTCTTCGCCAATTTCTGGCACTTCAATACGGAACAGTTCAACCAGCATTTCAGGGCGTGAGCGGCTCACAAACAGCTGAGCGCCGCGAGCTTCTGGACGCACATCATACAGAACACCACGGATACGGTCGCCTGGACGGAAGTTTTCACGCGGTAGCATGTCTTCGCGGCCAATAACTGCTTCGGCATTATTACCCAAATCTAGGGCAATACTGTCGCGGTTAACTTTTTTCACTGTACCGGTAACAATTTCGCCCAAGTATTGGCGGAACTGTTCAACCACCATAGCGCGTTCAGCTTCACGTACTTTTTGTACGATAACTTGCTTGGCGGTTTGAGTGGTAATGCGGTCAAAAGTGACAGATTCAATTTGATCTTCAACATAATCGCCCAACTGGAGCGAAGGATCTTCAAACTGAGCTGCCTCTATTGTGATTTCACGTGTTGGCATCGTGACTTCGTCAACAGCAACCCAACGACGGAAGGTGTCGAAATCACCGGTTTTACGGTCGATGCTGACGCGAACTTCAATTTCTTGTTCGTATTTTTTCTTGGTCGCTGTCGCTAGAGCGGTTTCCAACGCCTCAAAAATCTTCTCGCGCGGAAGGGATTTCTCATTGGAAACTGCTTCTACAACAGCCAGAATCTCTTTGTTCATCCTAGTTGCCTCATCCAAACTTTAAAAGTGGGGTACCAGGTTCGCTTTCTGGATGTTGCTCAGCGCGAACACTTCATCTTTTCCATCCACAGTAACCGTGATCATTTCACCATCAACGGCTTTGATAATGCCCTGCCATTTACGGCGGTTCTGCATTGCCATACGCAGCACCAAAGTGACTTCTTCACCAAGGTAACGAGTATAGTGTTCAGCAGTGAACATTGGGCGATCAAGGCCCGGAGAGGAAACTTCTAAGTTGTAAGCGACCGTAATTGGATCTTCTACGTCCAATACAGCGCTGACCTGGTGGCTGACATCAGCACAAGCATCAACAGTGATTCCGTCGTCACTATCAATATAGATTCGTAGCGTCGATTGGCGCCCCCGGATGAACTCGATGCCGACTAATTCATAGCCTAAGGCCTCAACCGGTGCTGAAATTATCTCTGTTAACTTTTGTTCTAATGTGGACAAGCCCACCCCCAAGACATAAAAAAAGGGCCTAATAGCCCAGTGATTCTGCTGTCAAATAACAAAAAACCCCGAAATTCGGGGCTTTATGCAACTGGACCCTGTTTGCCGCAAAGCGGCTTCGGTACAACTTTCTGACAAGTATTTTTTTCAAATTGAAATCGAAAGTATCTGAGGTCTACCGAATACAACATTTGAAAAAAAACACTTTAGGAAAGTGGTTGCGGGGGCCGGATTTGAACCGACGACCTTCGGGTTATGAGCCCGACGAGCTACCAGGCTGCTCCACCCCGCGTCCGAAAACGTGGCAAATATTACGTTGATAACGACAAAAAAGCAAGTTATCTGTCTGATTTGGTACCGAGGACGGGACTTGAACCCGTAAGCCCAATCGGGCACTACCACCTCAAGGTAGCGTGTCTACCAATTCCACCACCCCGGCACTGATTCAAATGGTTGTTTTTACTGTTTAAGTCATCACAACCATTTTAAAACTTTCTATCTTTCTTTCTATTTTACTGCTTTTGAAACATTACTGCGGGATATCACTACTCGGCTTAGTCGGAGCTACAGGCGCTGTAGTCTGCTCAGTTTTTGCTGGCTGACCCAAGTTTTCCCATTCGCTACCTTTATTGCCCTGGTTGGTGCTCATATTTCCCAAAATCAAGCTAATGACGAAAAACAGCGTCGCCAATACAGCCGTCATACGGGTCATAAAGTTACCGGAACCATTCGAACCGAACAGAGTTGCAGAAGCACCTGCTCCGAATGAGGCTCCCATATCCGCGCCTTTGCCTTGCTGTAACATGATCAGAGCTACTAGCCCAATCGAAATCAGCAAGAAAATAACCAGAAGAGCTTCGTACATATTTGTACCTGTATCCTTGCGGGTTCACCGCATGCCAAATGCTTCTCACCCATCAAGCGGGGACTTATTCACCCACTTAAGCGGGTGTGAATACTAACCAAAGCGTCTAGTACACGCAAGGGCAATTTCACAACAGAGGTTCATTTGCGGAAAAAAGCGTCAAGTTATTCAACTTCAGCATAATTTAGAGGGGAAGAGTGACTCCCTTCCCCCGCAAAAATGGTTAACCTGCGGCTTTCACTGCATCAGCAATTCGATTCGCCATTTCAGCAATCAGTGATTCTTCCGCATCACCTTCAACCATGACTCGGATTAATGGCTCAGTACCTGATTTACGCAACAGAACCCTGCCACGATCACCCAGCTCTTTTTCAACCTGGCGAGTCACTTCTTCAACTTTCTCTGATTTCAGTGGGTTATGTTCGCCCGAGAAACGCACATTCACTAAAATTTGTGGCAATAACTTCATGCCGCTACACAGATCGTGCAGACTCATATGGTTACGCACCATCGCAGTAAGTACCTGTAAGCCAGCCACAATGCCATCACCGGTTGTGGTTTTATCCAACAGGATGACATGGCCTGAGTTTTCAGCACCAATACGCCAGCCTTTTTCTTGCATAGCTTCCAGAACGTAGCGGTCGCCGACTTTGGCACGAACAAAAGGAATGCCTAGTTCTTTCAGCGCCAATTGCAGCCCCATATTGCTCATCAGTGTGCCTACCGCCCCACCTTTCAGTTGCCCCTGACGCAGCCCTTCTCGCGCAATAATATAGAGGATCTGGTCGCCATCAACCTTGTTACCCAAGTGATCGACCATCATCAACCGGTCGCCGTCACCGTCAAATGCCAAACCAACATGGGCACCTTCGGCAAGCACTCGCTGTTGCAGCAAACGAACATCTGTAGCGCCACATTCTTCGTTGATGTTCATACCATCAGGCTCACAACCAATGGTAATCACGGTTGCGCCCAATTCACGCAAGACACTTGGCGCGATGTGGTAAGTGGCGCCATTGGCGCAATCGACCACAATTTTCAGCTCATTTAAGCTGAGTTCACTGGGGAATGTCCCTTTGCAAAACTCAATGTAACGCCCCGCGGCATCCACAATGCGGTTTGCTTTACCCAACTCTGCGGACTCTACGCAGGTTAAGGGTTTTTCCATTTCGGCTTCAATGGCTTCTTCCACATCATCCGGCAGTTTAGTGCCGTCAATTGAGAAGAATTTAATGCCGTTGTCGTAGAAAGGATTATGAGATGCCGAAATAACGATACCGGCTTCCGCGCGGAAAGTTCGGGTCAAATAAGCCACTGCAGGTGTCGGCATTGGGCCAGTAAATGAGGCAGATAACCCAGCGGCAGCCAGGCCAGCTTCAAGTGCGGACTCCAGCATATAGCCAGAAATACGCGTATCCTTCCCAATGATAATTTTACGAGAACCATGTCGAGCCAGCACCTTACCGGCGGCCCAGCCGAGCTTTAATACAAAATCTGGCGTAATCGGGCTGTCACCCACTTTGCCGCGAATGCCATCTGTACCAAAGTATTTACGGTTACTCATAATTTTTGTTTATCCCTTCGCTGAAAGTGTTGCCTCGACGATACGCATCGCCTCGACAGTTTCTTTGACATCATGCACTCTGACAATCTGCGCGCCTTGCATTGCTGCAATAACAGCGCAAGCGACACTCCCGATGACCCGCTGTTGTGGCGGGACATTCAACAGCTGACCTACCATCGATTTCCGTGACATCCCCACCAACAGTGGCAATCCAAAATGGTTAAGTTCAGCCAGATGTGCCAATAGCTGGTAATTATGCGCCAGATTTTTACCGAAACCGAAGCCTGGGTCGAGTAACAATTTACTTTTTGCGATACCGGCCGCAACACAACGCTCGATATGGTGCTCAAAGAACTGATTTACATCGGCCATTAAGTCATCGTAATGGGGAGATTGCTGCATACTTTGTGGTTGCCCTTGCATATGCATCAGGCATACCGGCAACCCGGTTTTTGCGGCGGCATCAAGCGCGCCGGGTTCTTGTAATGAACGAATATCATTAATTAAGTGAGCACCAACACCAGCCGATTCGGTGATAACAGCCGCTTTAGATGTATCAACCGATAGCCAGACATCAAAACGTTTTGCCAACGCTTCTACCACAGGCACCACTCGGTCAAGTTCTTCTTGTTCACTGACTTCAGCAGCCCCGGGGCGGGTAGATTCACCACCAATATCAATCAGCGTAGCACCTGCTGATAACATCAGTTGAGCATGTTGCAGCGCTTTATCAAGATTATTGTGATGCCCGCCATCCGAAAATGAATCCGGGGTGACATTCAGGATACCCATAACCTGCGGATGAGTGAGATCCAAAACCCGATCTCTGGCAATTAATTTCATGCAATAGCGCCTTAAAGTGGCAATTCACTTTGATTCTATACAACAGAAAAAGAAAAACCCCGAGCAAGCTCGGGGTTTATATTAATCACAACGCTTTTAGATGCCAACAGTAGACTTACTTATCGCCCAACTGCTCTGACATTGTATTGCCTGGCGTTGGGGTACGCGGTTCATCAACCGGCGTAGGAGCCTTTGGCGTACTATCATTGTCAGTTGATTTATTTTTGTTCGCATCATCCCAACCGGCTGGCGGACGGACTTCTTTGCGATTCATCAAATCATCAATCTGTGGTGCATCAATGGTTTCATACTTCATCAGCGCATCTTTCATGGAGTGCAATACATCCATGTTTTCTAAAAGCAATTTATGTGCACGCTCGTAGTTACGCTCGATAAGTACTTTAACTTCCTGATCGATAATACGCGCGGTTTCATCGGACATATGCTTAGGTTTCGCCATAGAGCGACCAAGGAACACTTCGCCCTCTTCTTCAGCATACAGCAATGGCCCCAGTTTCTCGGAGAAGCCCCACTGTGTCACCATGTTACGCGCAATAGACGTAGCCACTTTGATATCATTTGATGCGCCGGTAGAAACTTTTTCCGGACCATAAATGATTTCTTCAGCAAGACGACCACCATACAAAGTAGAAATCTGGCTTTCCAGTTTCTGGCGGCTGGCACTGATAGCATCACCTTCCGGCAGGAAGAATGTCACACCCAATGCACGACCACGTGGAATGATGGTCACTTTATGTACTGGGTCATGTTCAGGTACCAAACGACCAATGATCGCATGCCCTGCTTCATGATATGCCGTCGATTCTTTCTGCGCTTCTGTCATTACCATGGAGCGACGTTCCGCACCCATCATAATTTTGTCTTTCGCTTTCTCGAACTCAACCATCGAAACGACGCGCTTGTTACCGCGAGCAGCAAACAGCGCAGCTTCGTTTACCAAGTTAGCCAAGTCGGCACCAGAGAAACCTGGTGTACCACGAGCGATAACTGAAGCATCAATATCGATATCTAATGGCACGCGACGCATATGAACTTTCAGAATCTGTTCACGGCCACGGACGTCTGGTAAGCCAACCACAACCTGACGGTCGAAACGGCCTGGACGCAGTAACGCTGGGTCAAGAACGTCTGGACGGTTAGTTGCCGCGATGACGATGATGCCTTCATTACCTTCAAAGCCATCCATCTCAACCAACATTTGGTTCAGCGTCTGTTCACGTTCGTCATGACCACCACCCAGACCTGCACCACGCTGACGGCCTACCGCATCAATCTCATCGATAAAGATGATACAAGGCGCGGCTTTCTTAGCCTGTTCAAACATGTCACGGACACGGGATGCACCCACACCGACGAACATTTCTACGAAGTCAGAACCGGAAATAGTGAAGAATGGCACTTTAGCCTCACCTGCAATGGCTTTCGCCAGCAAGGTTTTACCGGTACCCGGAGGCCCGACCATCAACACGCCTTTCGGAATCTTACCGCCCAGTTTCTGGAAGCGGCTTGGCTCACGCAGGTATTCAACTAATTCACTGACTTCTTCTTTTGCTTCATCACAACCGGCGACATCAGCAAAAGAGGTTTTTATCTGATCTTCTGTCAGCATGCGAGCTTTGCTCTTGCCAAAGGACATCGCCCCTTTGCCGCCACCGCCCTGCATTTGACGCATAAAGAAGATCCAGACCCCAATCAGCAACAGCATTGGGAACCAGGAAATAAAGATAGAGGCCAGCAAGCTCGGCTCTTCCGGTGGCTCGCCAACAACTTTCACATTTTTAGTCAATAAGACATCTAACAGCTTTGGATCGTTGACCGGAATGAAAGTCGTATATTTGCTGTTATCTTTCTTACTGACGTTAATTTCACGTCCATTGATACGTGCTTCACGAACCTGGTCTTGGGTTACATCGGACATGAAAGTAGAGTAATCCACTCTACGGCCATTCGATTCGCTGGGTCCAAAGCTCTGGAATACAGACATCAATACGACTGCAATAACTAACCAGAGAATTAGGTTTTTCGCCATGTCACTCAAGGGATTAACCTCATATTACAACTGTGTTAACAAACAGCGTTAGGGTACTACAGTTTCCGCCCTGTCGCTACAATGTACACTTCACGCGATCGCGCACGAGAAGCGTCTGGCTTACGAATCTTAACTTTCGTAAACAGGGAGCGAATTTCCCGTAGGTATTCATCAAAGCCATCTCCCTGGAACACCTTCACCAGGAAACTTCCGCCTGGTGCAAGTACATCACGACACATTTCCAATGCTAATTCAACCAGATACATTGATTTAGGTATATCGACTGCCGGAGTACCACTCATATTCGGGGCCATATCAGACATGACCACCTGAACTTTTTTATCCCCAACACGCTCAAGCAAAGCTTTCAGGACCAGTTCATCACGAAAATCGCCCTGAAGGAAATCGACACCAACGATAGGATCCATTGGTAGAAGATCACATGCGATGATCCGCCCTTTACCACCGATCTGGGTTACAACATATTGGGACCAACCACCAGGCGCAGCACCTAAATCCACGACTGTCATACCCGGTTTAAAAATCTTATCGCTCTGTTGTATTTCATCAAGTTTAAACCAGGCGCGGGAGCGTAGCCCCTTTTTCTGCGCCTGAATTACATATTTATCGCTAAAGTGTTCTTGTAACCAGCGACTGGAGCTAGCCGAACGCTTTTTATTAGACATCTCTTTTTCCAACTATCTTAATTAAGAGCCCGCGCATCTATTGCTTAGCTCGCGTAAACTCCCCAATCGACGTAGACCGATTTGGTGATACACATGAGATGGCGGTAGAATGAACCGTTTTCAATCCCAACTTAAGCAAAAAAGACGATGAATCTGAATAACAAACAAAAACAGCACCTGAAAAGCTTGGCCCATCCGTTAAAACCAGTAGTAATGCTGGGCAATAACGGGCTAACCGAAGGGGTGCTGGCTGAAATCGAACAAACGCTGGAACATCATGAACTTATTAAGGTGAAGATCACTGCTGAAGAGCGTGAAACCAAAGCCCTAATTGCTGATGCCATCGTGCGTGAGACCGGTGCCGTTAACGTCCAAATCATCGGTAATATTTTAGTGCTCTATCGCCCAGCAAAAGAGCGCAAGATTATTTTACCGCGTTAATGACGCCTGTTTTATAGAAAAGGTGCCATGCACTTTGTTCTGATAAAAGGCCGCGAGCGGCCTTTTACTTTTCTTTACAACTTCATTTCTTATAAAAAATGTGTACTTACTATTCAGATGGACAAGTATTACACATAATCTACATGAAGAATTTCATATTCTACTTCGCCGCCTGGAGTACGAATAACAACCACATCATCGACTTCTTTACCAATCAGGCCACGAGCAATAGGTGAGTTAACTGAAATAAGATTTTGTTTAAAATCAGCTTCGTCATCACCCACAATCCGGTATTGCTGCTCTTCTTCGCTATCTACATTTAATACACGCACCGTCGCGCCAAAAATAACGCGGCCGTTATTTGGCATTTTGGTGATATCAATAACCTGCGCATTAGAAAGCTTGGCTTCAATTTCTTGAATACGGCCTTCACAGAACCCTTGCTGCTCGCGGGCTGCATGATATTCCGCATTTTCTTTTAAATCGCCATGCTCACGGGCATCAGCAATATCAGAAATAATTTTAGGCCGACGCACGCCCTTTAAATAATCCAGTTCTTCACGCAATTTATCTGCGCCACGTACCGTCATCGGAATCTGTTTCATCTTTTAAATACCTCTAAATCTATCCTGTTCAAAAAGCCGTCATCCTAACGTTTTCGAATGAAAATGCGGCTAGCCTGATGCCCTACCCGCCTCCAGGCGATAAACAAAAAAAATCACCCCCGGAGCCAAAACCCCAAGTCAGGATCAATTTTGCATTTTGATATGCATTTTAACGTAGAGTTCCTTTAGGGTCATCGTTTACTTTCGCCCTCGTTGCACCGTAGTATGGCAACACGTTATTCAGCAGTTATACCGAAATTATGCATTTTTCACGAATTGTCAGTGGATTGGCCTGTGCTATTGCGCTCAATATCAGCATATCTAACGCCAATGCGGCTCAGGTTGAGAATTACACACAATATCTGCCTGATGGGGCAAATCTTGCGTTAGTAGTACAAAAAATCGGGGCTACCACCCCGGCAATAGACTATCACGCCCAGCAAATGGCCCTGCCCGCCAGTACACAAAAAGTCCTGACGGCGCTGGCCGCGCTATTACAGCTTGGCCCTGATTTTCGCTTCAATACCACATTAGAAAGCCACGGTACGATCACCGATGGGGTATTACGTGGCAATTTAATTGCGCGTTTTGATGGCGACCCCACCTTAACACGTCAGCAGTTGCGTAATATGGTAGCGACACTAAGAAAAGCAGGTGTGAAGCAAATAGCAGGCGATTTGATCATTGATACGTCGGTTTTTGCCAGTCATGACAAAGCCCCTGGTTGGCCGTGGAATGACATGACGCAATGCTTTAGTGCCCCACCAGCGGCGGCTATTGTCGACCGTAACTGTTTTTCTGTCTCTCTCTATAGCGCCCCCAATCCCGGTGATATGGCATTTATTCGTGTTGCCTCCTATTACCCAGTGCAGATGTTCAGTGAAGTTCGTACCTTAGCCAAAGGCTCGCCAGATGCACAATATTGCGAGTTAGACGTTGTTCCAGGTGAATTAAACCGCTTCACACTTACCGGTTGCCTGACACAACGTAGCGAACCGCTGCCATTGGCCTTTGCGGTACAAAATGGTGCCAGCTATGCCGGGGCTATTTTGAAAGATGAACTGAAGAGAGCAGAGATCCAAATTGACGGCAGTTTGCGCCGCCAAACTACGCCAAATGCAGCAGGAACCGTGCTAGCACAAGCACAATCCGCGCCGCTACATGACTTGCTAAAAATCATGTTGAAAAAATCTGACAATATGATTGCCGATACCGTGTTCAGAACGATTGGCCATCAGCGTTTTGGGGTGCCGGGTACATGGCGTGCCGGCGCTGATGCTGTCCGTCAGGTTTTACGCCAAAAAGCGGGTGTGGATCTGGGGAACAGTATTGTCGTGGATGGTTCGGGATTATCACGCCATAACCTGATTTCACCGGCAACCATGATGCAGGCACTGCAATATATTGCTCAGCATGACCAAGAGCTTAACTTTATCTCAATGCTGCCATTATCAGGCTATGACGGCACATTACGTTATCGCGGTGGGCTACACGAAGCGGGGGTAGATGGTAAGGTTTCGGCTAAAACTGGGGCATTACAAGGCGTATATAATCTGGCTGGATTTATTACTACCGCCAGTGGGCAACGTATGGCATTTGTCCAATTCTTGTCGGGCTATGCAGTGCCTCCCGAAGATCAAAAAAATCGCCGGGCACCTTTGGTTCGTTTCGAAAGTCGCCTGTATAAAGACATTTATCAGAATAACTGAGAACCATGAAACTACTGATTGTTGAAGATGACGAACTGCTGCAGCAAGGGATAGCGATGGCACTGACCAACGGGGGTTACGCCTGCGATTGTGCCGGTACCGCAGCCGAGGCGCACAGTTTATTGCTAACCAGTCAGTACAGCATGGTAATCCTCGACCTCGGATTGCCGGATCAGGATGGTACCGTATTATTGCGCCAATGGCGTCGCCAACATATCACGCTGCCGGTCCTGATCCTCACTGCTCGCGATGCACTTGAAGACCGGGTTGATGGGTTAGATGCTGGCGCTGATGATTATCTGATAAAACCTTTCGCGTTAGCCGAGTTACTGGCGCGCGTCCGGGCGCTGATCCGCCGCTATCAAGGGCAGAGTGACAATCTGGTGCAGCAAGATGACCTGAGTCTTAACTTATCAACGCAGCAGGTCTGTTTGCAGGGCCAACCGTTGGAAGTGACTCCCAAGGAGTTTGCCATTCTCTCACGGTTAATTATGCGAGCCGGTCAAACCGTCAATCGTGAAATGCTGCAACAGGATCTTTATACCTGGAATGATGATCTCGGTTCCAACACGCTGGAAGTGCATATTCATAACCTACGACGTAAATTGGGCAAAGATCGTATCCGGACGGTGCGCGGCATCGGCTATCGACTGGAAATTCTATGATGATCAGTATGCGCCGTCGTCTTATTTTAATGTTGGCGTTAATATTACTGGTTACTCAGTTGATCAGTGCATTCTGGCTCTGGCATGAAAGCCAAGAACAAATTAGCTTCCTGGTTGATGAAACTCTCAGTGCAAAAGTGCGCAATGAGCGAGTGGATACCGAAATAGCCGAGGCTATTGCTTCACTGCTTGCGCCGTCACTTATCATGATGGCCATCACCCTATTGCTCTCGTTCTGGGCGATCAGTTGGATCATTCGGCCACTGGATCAATTACAGCAGAAATTAGCTGAGCGTTCGGCTGATAATCTCACCCCGGTTGTTGTAAACAGTGACATGCAAGAAATAGTCTCTGTCACCTCAACACTCAATCAACTGTTATCCCGGCTCGCCAATACCATCCAGCAGGAACGCCTGTTTACTGCCGATGCGGCACATGAGCTACGCACTCCTCTTGCCGGTATTCGGTTGCATCTTGAGTTGATGGAGCAGCAAGGTATTGCTGAAAGTAAGCCGCTCATCAGCCGCATTGATTTATTAATACATACCATTGAGCAATTGCTGATGCTGTCCAGAGCTGGGCAAAATTTTGCCAGCGGGCTTTATCAGACATTGGACTGGGTTGAAAATGTGGTGCAACCATTGCAAGAGGAGCTCACAGAAATGTGTGCGCTTCGCCAACAGACCTTGCAGTGGAAAATTCCTCCCCATGCTCAAACTCAGGGCGACGCCACACTACTACGTTTGATGCTGCGTAATTTGGTCGAAAATGCCCATCGCTATAGCCCGGTTGGTAGCCAAATATCCGTCAATATTGCCGCTGATGCACAGGGCACAGTATTGCAAGTCATTGATGAAGGTCCGGGAATAAAACCGGAACAAGCAGGTGAACTGACACAAGCATTTCGCCGTATGGACCAACGCTATGGTGGCAGTGGCTTAGGGCTAAATATTGTTATCCGCATTGCCCAATTGCACCAAGGCCGGCTGACACTGGAGAACCGCCTTGACCGCTCCGGGTTAGTGGCACAATGCTGGATACCGACAACGACTCATCGTTAACTCTCCGTAGATTAAACAAAAGGGCCACCACGAATGGCAGCCCTTGTTCACATCTGACGCTATTAACCAATCACTGCTGTGGGACTTAACGCTCGTAGATAAACTCTACGCCGTCATCATCTTCTTCATCCCAATCATCATCGTCTTCGGCTTCCGCTTCGGCTTCCACTTCAGCCAGTTGTTCACGGTGATAATCATCCCACATGAATTCAACTTTTTCTGGCGCGCTTTCAGTAATAGCCATCGCTTTGGGTTGCGAGTTAAGGAAGTTCATTACATCCCAGCATAACGCATTCACATTTTCGCGATTCGCCGCCGAGATCATATAATACTTATCTTCCCATCCCAGAGCTTCTACGATCGCTTTAGCGCGTGCTTCAGCTTCTTCCGGGTCTACCAGGTCGATCTTGTTGAAAACAAGCCAGCGTGGCTTCTCAGCAAGGTTCTCACTGTACTGCTGCAACTCATTAATAATGATTTTGGCATTTTCGACCGGATCAGATTCATCAATCGGTGCTAAATCCACTAAATGCAACAATACGCGGCAACGTTCCAGATGTTTCAGGAAGCGAATACCCAGGCCAGCACCTTCTGAAGCGCCTTCAATCAGCCCTGGAATATCGGCCACCACAAAGCTCTGCTCGTGATCCATACGTACCACACCCAGACTTGGGATCAGGGTGGTAAATGGATAATCAGCCACTTTTGGTTTCGCGGCAGAAACGGCACGGATAAAGGTCGACTTACCGGCATTAGGCAGCCCCAACATACCGACATCAGCCAGCAACAGCAGCTCTAACGTCAGATCGCGTGTCTCGCCTTCGGTGCCCATGGTTTTCTGACGTGGAGCACGGTTTACTGAAGATTTGAAACGGGTGTTACCTAAGCCGTGGAAACCCCCTTTCGCGACCATCAGGCGCTGACCGTGACGGGTCATATCACCCAAAATCTCGCCGGTTCCTTGGTCCAGTACACGAGTACCGACCGGAACTTTAATGGTGATATCTTGGCCACGTCTCCCGGTACAGTCACGGCTCTGACCATTCTGCCCACGCTCAGCGCGGAAAGATTTCACAAAACGGTAGTCGATCAAGGTATTGAGGTTTTCATCAGCCAGCAGGTAAATATCACCGCCGTCGCCACCATCACCACCGTCAGGGCCGCCATTAGGAATATATTTTTCGCGACGGAAACTGACACAACCGTTCCCACCGTCGCCGGCTACAACCAGAATCGTAGCTTCATCTACAAACTTCATTTACTTTCTCCGTAACTCATTCATCAAGCTGCTATTTTTACCGAGCAACCTGATTTATTTCTGTCCGACGTGGCCACCAACGGTGCCCAATTGCGGAAAACATTGCACCTGCCACTACCACGAATGCGCCGACGTATCCCACAAAGTTGAGGGAAGGTGCGGCAAACATATCTGGCCAGGCCAGCGCCAATAAAATTGAAAAAAACAAGGTAAACAGCGGCGTCAAAGTGACGAGAGCGCTTACCTGCGCTGCCTGCCAGCGCGCCATGGCTTCAGCCAAAGCGCCGTAGCCAACCAGGGTGTTAACCCCACAGAACAGTAAACAGGCAAGTTGCCACCCATTTAGCTGCAAAATAACGGCTGGCTTCGCTAATGGGAACAGTGCTATTGCACATAAAGTGTACAACAATAATAAGATTTGTTGCGATGCCATACGCCTTAATAGCACCTTCTGAGCGACACCATAGCTGACCCAGACCACCGCCGCACAGATGCCTAATACCACACCAAGAGTGTAATCCGTCAGCCGAGTAAAGATTTCATGCAGACTGGTGTTAAAAAATAACAACAGGCCGCAAATCAACATACCCGCGCCAATAACTTGGCTGATGCGCATCCGCTCCTTTAAAATCAGGACACTGGCAACCATCATCCCAACCGGTGAAAGCTGCCCGATAACCTGAGATGTCGTCGGACTAAGATATTGTAATGATGAGCTGAAGAAGATGAAATTCCCCAGCAAGCCACAGGTCGCAATAATCAGTAATACCAACCAGCGACGTTGGCGAAAAAGTTTAAGAGAGGGCAACTGACGACGCGAAGCCAGAATAATCCCCAAGCCGATAGCTGCCATCATAAAGCGATACCAAACAATGGTATAAGGCTCCATAACTTCGAGCACTTGCTTCATTGCAATCGGCAAGGCACCCCAGAATACGGCAGTGGTTAGTGCCAAAAAAATACCTAAACCAGCTTGCTGCTTCGTATCCATTTTTTACCAGGGGGGTTAACCCAGAAATGTAAAAAGCCCCGCAACGAAATTGCAGGGCTTACATCTATTTACAGGACGCGAAAAACTTATTCAGCTTCGATGCTGATAAATTTACGGTTTTTCGGGCCTTTAACTTCGAACTTGACTTTACCGTCAGCCAAAGCAAACAGAGTATGGTCTTTGCCGCAACCTACGTTGATGCCTGCATGGAACTTAGTGCCACGCTGACGAACGATGATGCTGCCTGCCAGTACTGCTTCGCCGCCAAAACGTTTTACGCCAAGACGTTTACTTTCGGAGTCACGACCGTTACGAGTCGAGCCACCAGCCTTTTTATGTGCCATTTATCCGCTCTCCTAAATCTTAAGCGCTGATGCCGGTGATTTTAACATCAGTGAACCACTGACGATGACCTTGCTGCTTACGGTAATGCTTACGACGACGGAATTTAACAATCTTAATCTTCTCGCCACGACCGTGAGCAACTACCTCAGCCTTGATCTTGCCACCATCGACTAAAGGAGCGCCGATATTGATTTCTTCACCGTTAGCAATCATCAGAACTTGGTCAAACTCAACAGTTTCACCAGTTGCGATGTCCAGCTTTTCCAGGCGAATGGTTTGACCTTCGCTTACTCGGTGTTGTTTACCACCACTTTGGAAAACCGCGTACATATAAAACTCCGCTTTCCGTGCACTCCACTTTTGTAGTCCAGAGCGCACTATAAATATTCACAATAGGGCGCGAATTCTACGCAAAAATGTAGTGAATGACAAGTATATAATCAGCACAAGAGAAGAAAAAAAGCACAGTTTCTTACATCTCGTTTATTTGATAGATTTTTCAAGTACAATCATAGTCTCAGGGAACGTCATGTAATAATGTGGGCGGTAATCTCATCGCAGTTAAAGAGAAAAACAGCTGAATATAACAATGAACCTAGAAAAGATTATCGAGTTAACCGCGCCAGATATGGCGGCAGTAAACACAACAATTCTCGACCAGTTGAACTCTGATGTTGTCCTTATCAATCAGTTGGGCCATTACATCATCAGTGGCGGTGGAAAACGAATCCGTCCAATGATTGCTGTTTTGGTAGCCCGAGCGCTGAATTATCAGGGCAACAAACATATCACGGTCGCAGCATTGATTGAATTTATCCATACAGCGACTCTGCTGCACGATGATGTTGTCGATGAATCAGATATGCGTCGTGGTAAAGCCACAGCGAATGCTGCATTTGGCAATGCTGCCAGTGTATTGGTGGGCGACTACATCTATACACGTTCATTCCAAATGATGACCAGCCTTGAATCACTGCGGGTTCTTACATTGATGTCAGCAGCAACTAACGTTATTGCTGAAGGCGAAGTTTTGCAGCTCATGAACTGCAATAACCCTGACATCACTGAAGAAAATTACATGCAGGTCATCTATAGCAAAACCGCTCGCCTGTTCGAAGCAGCATCACAGTCTGCGGCCGTGCTGGCAGATGCCAGTGAAGAACAAGAACTGGCATTACAGAATTATGGGCGTTATCTCGGCACTGCCTTCCAGCTTATTGATGACTTGCTGGATTACAGCTCTGATGGCACCACTTTGGGTAAAAATACCGGTGATGACCTAAACGAAGGCAAACCGACCCTGCCGTTGCTGCATGCAATGCATAATGGCACACCAGAGCAAACAGCGATGATCCGACAAGCAATTGAACAGGGTAATGGCCGTCATTTACTTGAGCCTGTCTTGCAGGCCATGCAACAGTGCGGCTCTCTGGACTATACCCGCCAACGTGCTGAGGCAGAGGCAGATAAAGCGATTGCTTCATTACAGATTTTACCTGAAAGCCATTATCGTCAAGCCCTGGAAGGGTTAGCGCATATTGCCGTGCAACGCTCGTTTTAAGAAATCATTAGGAAACTCTGGCATAACTGCCCGAGTTTTCCTTCTCGCTAACAAACCAAACACAGTCCATCCTGCCAACCCCTTCATATCTAAGCCATTTTATAGCTTATTGCCGACTTTAGCTGATAAAGGTGAGAGCTGATTATTGCCCCCACTGACTCGCACTAATCCGTCTTCAGTCGCTCTATAAGACTTTTAGCACCCTCGCGAAATATAAAAGTAATGACCTGCTCCCTTTCTGCCTCGGTAAAACGATAATAGGCTTCAACCCATAGAGACAGCGGGTCTTGCCGCGTCGGCGTATACTTGGCGGGATCTTCCCTTAACTGTAATGAATTCAGTATCGTAGTGGGTAAACTCTCAATATGATACTCAACAGCCTTTCCCTGCACACCACGGCGGCGGCGCTGTTCCCATCCCTCACGTTTAGCCATGAGGTTTACTCCTTGTGGTGATGACGGTAGCCCATCAAGACCTGCCAATTCCTTAGCGGCAAACCACTCTTTTTTCATGGCGTTGCTTCCTAATATGCGTTGTGACACAAAACAGGAATATTTAGAAAACATTTAAAATTTTTCAGAAAATAAATGTTACTATGCTTCTAAATGATTACTTTATGTTCACAGTACGATTAACAATGTACCGTTATTTATATCACTAACACGTCAGCTGCTTAGAAAAAAAAAGGATTAAAGATGATTTTAAGGAAATCTGATTGGCATCCAGCCGACATCATTGCGGCACTACGTAAAAAAGACACCACACTGGCGGCCCTCTCTCGAAAAGCGGGCTTAAGTTCATCTACACTTGCCAATGCGTTAACACGCCCTTGGCCAAAAGGGGAATGGTTGATTGCTGAGTGCCTGGACATTCATCCTTCTGAAATCTGGCCAACACGCTATTTTGATGCAAAGACAGGGGTTCTTCTTGACCGAAAAGTAAGGATACGTCAGGCCAATGTACCGGCATAAAAAAACCGCCGATGAATAATGTCGGCGGTTGATGAGGCCATATTCAGAGGTCACTTTCGCCTTCTGTAATGGCCATACTCTCTATTATCACTTTCTATGCCCAAGTCATTAGCGCTATGGCAGACACCTGAATCATTAACCTTGGTCAGTGATTCAGGTGAACAAAAGCCACTGCGACATCAAACAACTCAGATATAGGTGTTATTTGACGAACTCTTCGCCCAACTTGATATCGTTATGTAACACATCAAGCATGCTGTCCAGTGCCTGCTGTTCAAAAGCACTCAGTTTGCCAATGTCTTTACGTTCAGCAACACCGTTTTTACCCAACAGGATTGGCTGAGCAAAGAAGCGGGCATATTTGCCATCGCCTTCAACGTAAGAACACTCAACAACATTGCTTTCGCCTTGCAGAGCGCGAACCAAAGAAAGACCAAAACGTGCCGCAGCCTGCCCCATGGACAGAGTCGCAGACCCGCCACCGGCTTTTGCTTCAACAACTTCAGTACCCGCATTCTGGATACGTTTAGTTAAATCGGCCACTTCTTGCTCAGTGAAGCTGATACCTGGGACTTGCGACAACAATGGCAAGATAGTAACGCCAGAGTGACCGCCAATAACTGGCACTTCGATATCCTGAGGTTGCTTCCCTTTCAGTTCAGCAACAAAGGTGTTTGAGCGAATGGTATCCAGTGTGGTGATACCGAATAATTTGTTCTTATCGTAAACACCGGCTTTTTTCAGTACTTCTGCGGCAATAGCAACAGTGGTATTGACCGGGTTAGTAATGATACCGATTAGCGCTTTCGGGCAAGTGCGCGCGATTTGCTCAACCAGATTACGGACAATACCCGCATTCACATTGAACAGGTCTGAACGATCCATGCCTGGCTTACGTGCAACACCAGCAGAAATCAGAACAATATCTGCTCCTTGCAGTGCTGGAGTAGCATCTTCGCCGCTGAAACCTTTAATATTAACAGCAGTAGGGATATGGCTCAGATCAACCGCGACACCTGGAGTCACTGGCGCGATATCATATAATGAGAGGTCTGAACCTGAAGGAAGCTGGGTCTTGAGTAGAAGAGCGAGGGCCTGGCCGATACCACCAGCAGCACCGAGAACTGCAACTTTCATCCTATACTCCTTATTATATTTAATTTAAATTTGCCGTGAATTCATCTATTTACGCACCTTAATTTATTGCGATTTTAAACACAATCTATTAACAGTCAGATTGAGATATCACGCATCAAAAAGGCGCATAATGCGCATGTATTTTAGAGTAAATCGCTTATTCATTAATGATATAGCGCACATTATTCTAAAATTTACTGAAGTATTCATGACAGGTTAATCGGCGGTTACATTACACCCTTCTGTTACATCAGAACAACATCATTTTAATAACATTTTGGTTACCAATTCCGAATACTAATAAAAGGCTGATTTAGCATAATCGTAACAGTAAGGTGATGTTAAAATTCCAATACACCTTGATATCAGGGCTTTTATCGCCAATACTCCATAGTCATGTTGAATAAAAATTCATTTAAATGCATAATAATCCCATTTACTATTGACTGCTCAGGGCATAAAAAATGCGTAACCCCGCAAAACAAGAAGATCTTATCAAGGCGTTTAAAGCGTTATTGAAAGAAGAGAAATTCAGTTCTCAAGGTGAGATCGTTTTGGCCTTGCAGGAAGAAGGCTTTGAAAATATCAACCAATCCAAAGTTTCGCGCATGTTGACCAAATTCGGAGCGGTCAGAACGCGCAATGCAAAAATGGAGATGGTTTATTGCTTACCTGCTGAGCTGGGTGTGCCGACGACCAGCAGTCCGCTGAAGAATCTGGTATTAGATGTTGATTATAATGATTCGGTGGTTGTCATTAATACCAGTCCAGGTGCAGCCCAGTTGATCGCTCGTCTGTTGGATTCATTAGGTAAAGCAGAAGGTATTCTGGGTAGCATTGCTGGTGACGATACTATCTTCACCACACCTGCCAGAGGTTTTACCGTTAAGCAGTTGCATGAGGCTATCCTCGGGCTATTTGAGCAAGAGCTTTAATCTCCGCACCTTGCTATCTGATCTAAAGATGCGGCTATATCTCTATATGATATGCCGCATTTGCTCTCTCAAACCCACAGCACCAACCTAAGAAACAGGAAATATCACTGCTTCTTACTTTTAAAACCATTAGATAACACTGCCTTTCCCCGATAGATGGTCAAAGCTGCCATTCTATTTCGCACTTTTAGTCAAAAACACTTATCACCTTGAAAATATTATACTTTTACTAAAATCTGCTGTTTTTTAACCACTTTTTATTCCTTTTCGTTCTAAAAAAGTAGTAACTAACGATAAAGTGACATCTAATATTATTAGCCCGCTATTAATATTCTCAGTTACTAGATGTATACTCATTTTCGTGACGTAAATCACACTTCTTGTGAAGTGATAAAAGAATAACTAGAGGCATAAACATGAACGTTAAAACTACTATCGCAACCATTAGCATTCTATCTGCACTATCATTTGGCGTTTTTGCAGCAGATTCCATCAGCGATAATCAAGCCGCTAATTTGAAACCCATGGGCACTATTACTGTGAGTGGTATCAACGGCGCACCCTCTGATATTCGTCAGGCTCTGTCTGATAAAGCCGATGCTATGGGTGCAAAAGCGTATAAAGTTATCGAAGCACGCGCAGATAATAACTGGCACGCCACCGCCGAGATTTACCAGTAAGTCTTTGCTCGCCACTATTGGCAATAGATGTGTAAGACAACATCGAAATTCGAATTAAATAACCAGTAAAAACAACAAACTGAAAGTATCAAAATCCATGATAAGCACTTTTGGGTTGTTGTGAACTATTGAGGAAAAATCATGAAAATCAAAACGACTCTGACGGCTCTTAGCCTACTTTCTGTTGTTGCTTTCGGTGCTCAAGCAGCACAATCAATTGATGCTGCGCAAGCCAGCAAAATGACTGACTTAGGTGCTATCAGTGTTAGCGGCATTACTGGTGCCCCTTCTGATATTGAACAAGCCATCGCAGATAAAGCAGACAGCAAAGGCGCTACCGCTTACAAAATCATTGGTATAAATGATGATAATGGCTGGCATGCCACTGCGAAGATTTACAAATAAGCTAAGCAATAAGCATGAAAGTAAATGCCCCATTTAAAGGGGCATACTTTCGAACACGATGGTTTATCCAATCGGTTGAAACATTAATTTTCAGCATATTGAATAGAGTATTGATAGAAACAAGGTCTTGATGGACCCCTTGGGGCACGTCAGCACCACGACAGAATAATCCCTCGTCGTCTATCCGACGAACCCTTTTACCCCCACTCTGCGGGGGCTTTTTTTATCCAGCTTAGTCCTGAGATTGGGCGTCTTGCTCGGATTTTTTAGTTAGGGCACTCAATAGCTTATCGTGAATCCCACCAAAACCGCCGTTACTCATCACCAGAATATGATCACCGGGTTGAGCTGTTTTCACGACCATATCAACCAGCGTATCAATATCGGCACTCCAATGTGCAGGCTGAATACAAGCCTCTGCGACTTCCACCACCTGCCAAGGAATGTGTTGAGGCTGGAACAGGAACACTTCATCGGCACGACCTAATGACGGTGCCAACTCGTTTTTGCACAATCCCAGTTTCATGGTGTTAGAGCGAGGCTCCAGCACCGCCAAGATTCGTGCCGTTCCTCCCACTTTGCTGCGCAGTGCCGCCAGCGTGGCAAGGATAGCGGTTGGATGATGAGCAAAATCATCATAAACAGTCACCCCATGAGCTTCACCACGAAGTTCTAGCCGACGGCGGGCGTTAATAAAATCACCCAAAACCCGACAAGCATCGGCTGGCAAGACCCCCACATGGCGGGCAGCAGCAATGGCCATCAAGCCATTATGCATATTATGTTCACCCACCAGTGACCAACTGACCTCACCCACTAATTCATTATCGAGAAACACTTCATAGACACTAGCATCAATTGACACTTTACGAGCAAACCAACTGCCGGTTTCACCAACCAGCTCTTGCTCACTCCAGCACCCCATCGCCATCACTTGCTTGAGATGATTGTCATTATCCGGAACAATGATTTTGCCTTGCCCTGGGACGATGCGAACCAGATGGTGGAATTGCTTCTGGATCGCTTTGAGATCGTCAAAAATATCAGCATGATCAAACTCAAGATTATTCATGATCAAGGTTCTTGGACTGTAATGAACAAATTTGGAGCGCTTATCAAAGAAGGCGCAATCATATTCATCAGCTTCAATCACAAAGAATGGGCTATTGCCTAACCGGGCTGAAACCTCAAAATTCCCCGGCACACCGCCAATCACAAAGCCGGGTTCATAACCGCAAGCTTGCAAAATCCAGGCAACCATCCCGGCAGTGGTGGTTTTACCGTGGGTCCCGGCAACAGCTAATACCCAGCGCTCTGGCAACACATGGTCATGTAACCATTGTGGGCCGGAAACATACGGGATGCCTTGTTCTAATACTGCTTCAACGCACGGATTACCGCGGGTCATGGCATTACCGATGATGACTAAATCTGGGGCCGGATTCAGTTGAGCGGGATCATACCCTTGGATCAAGTCGATCCCTTGATTCTCCAGCAGGGTGCTCATCGGCGGATACACGTTAGCATCCGATCCCGTCACTTCATGCCCTAATGAACGGGCGAGCATTGCCAGGCCGCCCATAAAAGTGCCGCAGATACCTAATATGTGAATGCGCATAAATTTTCCGTATTAATAAGCTTCGAATTTGTAGCCATTCTACCGCTCAGAATCAAAGAGAAGAAATGGAATTGCCTATGAATCATTCTCACCTTTGGGCTACACTGCTGCCATTGGGTGAGTTGTTCGTTAATAAATCGATATTTAACCGTAGATTCAGGGATTGTGTCATGAAAACGTTAGGCGAATTCATCGTTGAGAAACAGCTAGACTTCTCTCACGCCACCGGCGAATTAACTGCATTACTTTCAGCAATCAAACTCGGCGCAAAAATCATTCATCGCGATATCAATAAAGCAGGACTGGTTGATATTTTAGGTGCCAGCGGTGTTTCTAATATTCAGGGCGAAGACCAGATGAAACTGGATCTGTTTGCCAATGAAAAATTGAAAGCTGCCCTCAAAGCCCGTGGCGAAGTTGCTGGTATCGCCTCCGAAGAAGAAGATGACATTGTTATCTTTGATGGCGGGCGAGCAGAAAATGCCAAATATGTGGTTCTGATGGATCCGCTGGATGGTTCTTCAAATATTGACGTGAATGTGTCCGTCGGTACTATTTTCTCCATCTATCGTCGTATTACCCCATTTGGCACCCCAATTACCGAAGCCGACTTCCTGCAACCGGGCACCAAGCAAGTTGCGGCAGGTTATGTGGTTTACGGTTCTTCAACCATGCTGGTATATACCACCGGTTATGGTGTCCATACTTTCACTTACGATCCTTCACTGGGTGTTTTCTGTTTATCCCATGAAAAAGTTCGCTATCCCGCAACCGGTTGCATGTATTCCATCAACGAAGGGAATTACATTAAATTCCCACTGGGTGTGAAGAAATACATCAAGTATTGCCAAGAGCAGGATGAAGCCACCAAGCGCCCATATACTTCGCGCTATATTGGCTCACTGGTAGCCGACTTCCATCGTAATCTATTGAAAGGCGGCATTTATATTTACCCAAGTACTGCCAGCCATCCACAAGGGAAACTGCGTTTGCTGTACGAATGCAACCCGATGGCATTCCTAGCAGAACAAGCCGGTGGTAAGGCAACTGATGGGGTTAACCGCATTCTGGATATCGTGCCGGAGAAATTGCATCAGCGCGCACCTTTCTTCGTCGGCACAAAATCCATGGTTGAAGATGCAGAAGGCTTTATTGCTAAATTCCCGGATGATGAAGAAGCGAAGTAAATGGCGCGAGTGCCGTAAAAAAGCCACCGATTGGTTTGGTGGCTGGATGTTTACGGCAAAGACCAGAGAGCAGCGGCCCTAAGCCGCTGTTTTTTTTATGCGACAGCCAGTTTATCGCCCTGTAATTTAAATACCGCCATGCTGGCGGACAATGCATCGGCTTGTTCCTCTAATGAACGCGTCGCGGCTGCGGCCTGTTCAACCAAAGTCGCATTCTGCTGGGCAACCTGATCCATTTGAGCAATAGCCACATTCACTTGCTCAATTCCGCTACTTTGTTCATAAGTCGCAGCGGAGATTTCGCGCATCAATGCGGTCACGCGACTGACTTCACCCGCAATCTCAAACATGGTTTTCCCTGCGGATTCAGCCATATCCGCCCCTTCACGTACCCGATGTTGTGATTCAACAATCAAGTCTTTAATCTCTTTGGCTGACTGCGCACTGCGCTGTGCCAGATTGCGCACTTCGCCCGCCACCACAGCAAAACCACGCCCCTGTTCACCGGCCCTGGCCGCCTCTACCGCTGCGTTAAGCGCCAGAATATTCGTCTGAAACGCAATGCCGTCAATCACGCTAATGATATCGGAGATACGCCGCGAACTGGTGGTGATCGCCTGCATCTTATCCACCACATGACTGACAGCCTCACTCCCTTTATTGGCAAAATCCGACACACTCATCGCCAGACGATTGGCCTGATCCGAGTTTTCAGCATTCATTTTTACCGTCGCGGTCAACTGTTCCATACTGGCCGCCGTCTGCTCCAATGAAGAGGCCGACTCTTCAGTACGTGCCGCCAAATGACTGTTACCCGCAGCTAACTCCCGCGAACCGACACCAATTTGCCCGCCAACATCACGTACATTACTGACCGATTCCACCAGCGACTGCTGCATGGTTTGCAAGGCTCTTGCCAGCCGCGCCAATTCCGTATTGCCGTCACTGTTAATGTTATGAGTTAAATCACCATCGGCTATATATTCAAGCTGATGAATTGATTGCTCCAATGGCTGCAAAATAATGTACTTAAGCGCGAACCACGCCAGCACCGCAGAAATCAGCGTAATCAGCCCCGCCGCAACAATGATGGCCAATTTGATGTTGGCTGCACTGGTGGCTTTATCAATTTGCAGTTGTCCCGCATCCAGTGCATAGCTGCGAAAAGTAGCGACATCATTGTTAAATGCTTTGCTGATATCGGTGATGCTCTTTTCCAGCACCTCATAATACTCATCGGCATAGCCCGCCTTGATGGCGGCCAGCATGGGAACTACGCCCTTATCAACATAATTTTTATAACTTTTCTGGATGTTAGTTGCCAGTTCCTGCCCGTCTCCCCGATCAGATACTGCGCTGACAAAACGTGCCATTTCTGTTTGTGATAATGCCAGCGAATCCTCGGCCTGCTTTACCGTTTGCAAAGATTCATCAATCAGCCCTATCTCTAATTGATGGATGGCTAGTGCCGCTTCAGTTCTGGCACTTAAGGTGGCATTAAAGCTATTCGATAACGATCCCAGTTCCTCCCCCTGGATTTGATTTATTATTTGTAGCGAGCGCGAACTCTCCTGGATTGAATTTATTCCAATCACACTGACAATTAATAGAATCAAAGACATAAGGCTTAGTTGAGCAATAAGCCCATTTTTAATGGTAATCTTTTTTAACATCGGTTTTTTCCGGTTATGTGCAAATGGTTAAGATTACAAAGCGTTAGCATTACAGCGGACAGTCTTATTGTTTGATTTAGTTATCGGCTGTAATAATGTCGTCTTGAACCATCGCCGGAAAAACAGCTTAAAATAGATACATTTAGATAATGACGGTATTTTATCTCAATGGAATAGCCTTGATTCAGGCAATCTCACCACCATCAAGCAGTGAAAAGGACAGGAATTCACATAAGACTTGGCTATAATAGCCGGCACTCCATTTCTGGTTTGATAAAAGGAAACCGACATGAGCTTGAACCAAGTACCCGCAGGTAAAGACCTGCCAGAAGATATTTATGTTGTGATCGAAATCCCTGCCAACGCCGATCCAATCAAATATGAAATCGACAAAGAAACCGGTTCTCTGTTTGTAGACCGTTTCATGTCTACTGCAATGTTCTATCCGTGCAACTACGGCTACATCAATAACACCTTGTCATTAGATGGCGACCCAGTTGATGTGTTGGTGCCAACGCCGTATCCGTTACAGCCAGGCTCAGTTATTCGTTGCCGCCCAGTTGGCGTGCTGAAAATGACCGATGAAGCGGGTGAAGATGCCAAGTTGGTGGCTGTTCCACACAGCAAACTGACCAAAGAATATGACCACATTAAAGACGTGCAAGACCTACCAGAGCTGCTGAAAGCACAGATCAAACACTTCTTTGAGCATTACAAAGATCTGGAAACTGGCAAGTGGGTGAAAGTTGACGGTTGGGAAGATGCCGCAGCTGCTAAAGCCGAGATCCTGTCCTCTTTCGAACGTGCGAAGAAGTAATTCTTTGTCGCGGACGTCATAAAAAACACCGCCCTTGAGCGGTGTTTTTTTTATGGCTATTTAACTTTACAGCTTATTATTTTCTTCATGGCGCTTTAACCAATCGCCACTGTAGATACGCGGTAGCCCTTCAATCGGTAGACGATAAAGGTATATCCACGCACTGCCATAAGGCGTCTGGATCAACTCACGCCGATAATCTTTGGTATTACTTTTCAGCTCATCTAACTCATTCATAATAGACGAGTTAATACGATAAACTTCACAATGCACGGTGCCGTCTCCGGGCACAACTGCCGGATAATGACCTAAATCGTACATATCAAAACCTTCCAGGTCATGTTCACCCAATAACTGGGCGTCCGTCATCCAATGACTATTACCTTGCTTGCGTCGTAAACTACCGTAGACAATAATTCGCATTGTTAGAACTCAAACTGATAAAGCACATCTAATGCCTGATCAATACCAGACACCGCTTCCAGATACAACCTGGGCATCAACCGATAACGTAATGTTAACGTAGCCAGCGAGTCAAATATACCCACACCGTATTTTACTTGCAGATCTTTAGTGACATATCCACTGACGACCACTTGTGAGCTATCGCCAACCCCCTGAGTATCCAGTGCCAGGTTGCTTACACCAAATGCCTCGCCAATTTTACCCACAAGTTTACCACTTTGTGCAACCCCCATACCGACCAGCATGGACGTCATCAAGCCGCTGTCAGCCCCAGAATTGCCCAGTCCCTGCCCACGTAGCAGATAAGATAATGCTTCTTGCTGGGACATCGCCGGATCCGAGAAGATCTCCAGCCGTGGTGAGTCCGCCATTCCCGTCACCCGCACGCCAGCCGTCACACCGTCGGCAGTAGCATCAGGATTTCGAATGGCTTCGATATTGAGTAGCGGCTGATCCGGTGGGCCGGAGAACAGCAATACCCCTTTGTTAACAATTAAATCCTGACCATAAGCACGGAAACTACCAGACGGAATATTAATCTGCCCATTCAAACCTAAGCCGCGCTGGTCCTGCACCATTTTCAAGTCGCCCTGTAAGCGCGCTTTAAGGCCAAATGCATTCAGGCGAACATCATTACCAACGTGAATCACCAGATTACTGTTAATTGGGATACTGGTAGAGCGCGGTGAAATAGGTTTCAGATCGTTATTTAGCATCACTTCATCAGGTGAAACCCCCACGGCACTTTCTGGCACTTCCTGCACGGTAATACGCGCCCAGGGAATATCGACTGAGCCATTCAGAGTAAACAGCTGTGGCGTGGCTTCAAAGACAATGTCCGGGGACACATCTATCCGCACCATTGGCGGAACCGTCACCCGCAGCTTGTTACCTTTGGCGGCAATCCGGGCACGCCAGGCATTGATATCACGCCAGTCAGCATCACCAGAAAGATTGAGTTGCCCTTGAGAAGTGCGGATTAAGCCCTCTAATGTTGAGGTCATTCCGTCAAAATTCATCACCAGACGCCCTTCGGTGATATCAAATGGCATCCAACTGCCGTCAACATCTACGTTATCCAGCGCCAGGCGGCCAAAGACCAGTGGGCTTTTCGCATTCCCCCCCAAACGCAGATTAGCATTTAAAGTACCCGCCGCTTTTTCGCCATCACTCAGAATCGGGTTAATCATGGCCAGCGAGAAGTTACTGATAGCAATGTTACCGGATAGATTACGCCGCCCTTCTGGATCAGCAACCTGCACCTGCCCGGAGAACTGGCCATTATTGACCAGCTTAACCAACCAGTCCGCACGCACTTGGCCATTGGTCAAGCCGCCATTCAAATTCAATGTTTCAAAGGCTATCGGCAGCGGATTACCCTGCACCATTTGCTGCACTTTGACACCATTGCCACTGAGTGAAACCCGCACATCCGGCAAAGCGCCGCCCGCTCTCCAGCTGACATCCGCGCGCCCAGTGAATACCCCGCTCATGGTGGTATCTGGGCCAAGGAAAGGTTTAATCATGGCGAGATCAAAGCGATTGAGTACCACACTCGCCTGCCCACTCGGGCCGGCTTCTATTGCACGCGGCACACACAGTTCCGCATTGGGGTTAAGCCAACAGTGTGGCCCAATAGTGACCTGCTGTAGGGTATTTTGGTAATCCAATGCAATGGCACGGCTGATACGCCATTCACCAACCGGTGTGTCAAAGCGCGTATTATTGAGGGTACCGCGCCAGCGTTCTTGCTGCCGGTCGAAGCTCCCCTCCAGTGCCAACTGACCAGACACCGGCTCACCTTGCATATTCAGGCGCAACTGATGCTGCCTTTCACTGCCACGCGCCTCCAACGTCAATAAGCTAATCAGCAAGTCAGCTTGTTTAAGTTGCTCGACCCTGATGGCTAACTGGCCTTGGATTTGGTCGGTCGAACGCACGTCACCGTCAATTTTAACCCGATTAATGGTCAATTCTTGCCATTGCAGGCGGCTCGCCGTGAGATCGGCCAACAGTTGTGGCGCTTTAAGGTTGCCGCGTAATTTCAGTGTTCCGTTCACCACGCCGCCCAACCCCGGTAACGCGCCATCAAGCTGCGGGGCGTCAACATTGGCATCGAGCTGCCAGTTATCGCCAAGGTCGCCTTTCACATCCAAATTATTGCGCCCTAACGCCAGCTTGATGCCGGGAATATGCCACTGACCCGCCGCATTCCCGGTCAAAGAGCCACGTGCGGTTACGCGATTTTGCTTCACATTGCCGTCCAGCGTCAGCTCTGGTACCTGTAATTGCCAGCTACCGCCATGGATACTGCCGCGAGTCACCATCTTGCCATCCAGTTTTGCTGGCCACTCCGGCCACTGCTTCGCGGTATTAATACCTGACAGCGTTAACACCGAGTTCCAGCTAATGGCTTTGCTCCAATCCACCACACCGGTAAGGTCAGTGTTACCTTGCAGTGCCGCCAGACGCAAACGCGTCAGATTGAATTGCTCGACATTGCCTTTACCATCCAAAGTGAATACCGCTGGCGGCAAATCGGTGCCTTTAAAATCAGAGCGAATTGAGAGTGCGTAATCTGTCGCCTGCCCGTTAAAACGCATTCTGAGATTATCGAGCTGAAACTGAGGTTCGCCACTCAATGGCCAACGCAACTGTTTGCTTTGCAAGGTTAATGCCAGAGGCAATCCCGCCTGAGCCAGCGCAGTTTCTGCGGCTAGCTGTGCACTGACCGGGCCAGATAAATTGAGATCGACTTTGAGCTGCTCACGCAATGCGCCGCCAACCGTCAGTTTTACTTTCTCGCCTTTCAGTGGTTCGATGTTCAACGCACTGTTAACCACCATACTGAGCGGCCACTTATCAGCAAGTTGTGCCTCACCATGGGCAGACAACCCACCCTGTGGCGATTTAACATCCAGCGTATCCAGAGTGACCCGGTTATCCAGGGTACTGGCACGCAGCAAAAGACTGCTGATAAGGACATCGGTATCGCCAGTAAGCCGCAGTTGTTGCCCTGAAATCTCCTTAATATTCAAATCCAGTGGCAAACGAAAATCAGGTAAGTCCGGCAGTAGAGGTTTGGCGAACAGCTCTTTTAGCGTCTCTCCCAGAGGAGTTTCTGGCTCGGCCGGGGCTGCGGCCTGTTGCTCAATAGCTTGTTTGGCGGCAATCGCGGTTTCAACCGCCGGTTTCGCCGCATCAGGGACAATAGCCGGTACCGTTTTCGGCAACGCTATCAGTAACCCGCTGATTTTAGTTGGCATTAAGTCCAGCGCACGCTGTTGCCAATGTGCGCCAGTTCGGAATTCATCCAGCGAAATTGCGGTATCATCAATAGTGACTTTGACATTATTGAGCGACAACAGGCGCAAAGTAATGGGATACGGGGTGCTCAGCTCGCCCATCGGCTCGGTGCTGGCTGGTGCCGGAGCCGCAGGTGGCATGGCCTTGGTATCCACCACCACATCGACATCCTGGGCTGTCAGAGCATTAACACATAATTCGCTGCGTTTTAGGCAAGAGAGCTGCAATGACAGATGAAATTGCCCCGCTTTGACCGTCACACCCGGCATTTGGTACTGAATACCCTTGAGTGTCAGATCACGCCAGCCACCGCTGACACTGGCAATATCCAAGCCGGGCACCCAGCGTGCGGCGCTGTTGATGACAAAATGCAAACCGCTGGTGGTGCCGAGTAAGCCCACCACAGTTCCTACCAACAGTAGGATAATGAGCAGAAACGCAATACTGAGTCTCTTTACCCACCTTAGTTTCTTTACCGGCATCGGTTTTTTTACCGGCATCTGTTCCTCTATTTGCGTCATAGCTCAGGCCCCAAACCGATATAAAATTGCACGCCACGTGCTTCGTTGTCACCAATAGGTTTCGCGATATCCAGCTTAATCGGGCCAACAGGGGAAGCCCAGCGCACCCCAAACCCGGCACCGGTTTTTAAATCACTCTTGCGAATATCATTTACCGCTTCACCGGTATCGACGAATACCGCCCCCCACCAACGGCCAGTGACGTTATATTGATATTCCACAGAGCCAGTCGCCAATTTAGAGGCACCGGTTAACTTACCTTCGCTATCACGCGGAGAAACATCACGGAATTTATAGCCGCGAATACTGCGGTCCCCGCCGGCGAAGAAGCGCAGTGATGGCGGGACACGGTCAAAATTATTGGTTTCAATCCAGCCTAGGTTGCCACGCACCACAAAGCGGTTTTTCTCACCCAAGGTGCGTATCCACACGTTTTGCGCCTGGAAAATGCCGAAATCAACATCAGAGCCCCACGTGGTATCCGACACATCAATCGAGTAACGCTGACTGTCGCCCCAGACCGGCATAGCCCCACCGCGCTGGCGGGTACGGTTAATACTCACCCCCGGATACAGCAACATGGTGGTGTCGGTCACACTGCCCTGAGTAAAGTGATCCAGACTCCAGCGCAGGTTTATCGCCCGCTGCCAACCACTGGAGAGATCCCAGAAGCGAGCGACGTTAAGTGTGGTGGTATCTGATTTGGTGTCATTGAGGTCAGTGCGTTTAAACCCGCCCTGCAACAGGTAATACTGCTCAAGAGGATTTTTTAACAGGGGAATGCGATAACTGAAATCCAGTGTTTGCTCAGGTGCCGACAGTGTGGTGCTGGTCGTCAGACTGTGGCCATAGGAGTTCATCCAAGGCTTACGCCAACTGGCGGTCAGGCGCGGGCCGACATCAGTCGCATAACCGCCCCCCAACTCAACAGTATTTTCGGTGCGTGGCGTGACAACCGCATCGAGCGGCAAAATTTTGGTCTTTTTGGCATCGCGGAAATCCGGCGAAACCACCACTGAGTTAAACCAGTTAGTGGCAGACAAACGGCGGTTCAGTTCGGCCAGATCATCAGCCGAATACAGCTGCCCATCATGAAAAGGCACCAGATTTTGCAGGAAATCCTCACGGATTTGTGAACCCTGGAAGATAACTTTACCGAAGCGGTAGCGCTCGCCGCTGTCGAAATCAATATCCCAAAAAGCCTGGCGCAGTTCGGCTGCTACACCTAACTGGCTTTTGATCATATTGGCGTCAAAATAACCACGACGCAAAGCCAGCCCCGTCAGTGAGCTTTTGAAGTTGTCAAAATCGCCATGATTTAGGACTGAGCCAATTTTTGGCGTATCGCGGCGCACCAGCGCCAGATAATCGGGATCAGTTTTCGCCCCGCCTTGTAGCACGATATCCACACCGGCAATCAAAACCGGTTCTCCGGGCACCACCTTGGCGATTAAAACCGAGCGGGCCGGAGCCGGACGCTCTTGTAAATCAAAGGTAATGGTGGGGTCGTAATAACCCAAAGCCCGCAGCCCCTGACGAATCGCTTCATCCACCCTTGAGCGGAAACGCCCGTCGGCGGTGACTTCATCAGTACCAATTGTTGATAAACGCGCCCTGACGTTTCGCTCTAAATCCCCGCTAAGACCCTCAACCTGCAACCGAACATTGGCAGCATAGGCAATAGGTGTAGCGAGCAATACACACAAAAAACAAAGAATAGGGTATCGTGGCACGCGTACTCCTAGCTTATTAATTATACTTTCCTGTAAAACGGCCTCGCGGACGATCAAAAATTCAGTGGCAATACTCACACTATCATTCCGCATTCAAAGACTGATTTAAGCCTATTACTCCTAAAACTCCACCTTAAGCCGCTACATTAACGCAGAATGGGTCTTATTGTGTGCAAACTCGCAATCAGATACAACTGTCTGTCGCGATTCACTGTAAACATCTTGTTAGTCATTTGCTGTAAACTTAAAATTCACTGTCAACATCGGAGTCTATTGTGGTGCAAAATTTTGATAAAACCGCCGTCATTGATGCGGCGAATGCTTTGCCGGGGCGACTGACACCGATGCCGGTCGCAACTCTGCATGTCGTGAATGGGTACTCCATGACGCATGTCCCTGAAGGTATGGAAGTAGCTATCTTCGCCATGGGCTGTTTCTGGGGCGTCGAGCGCCTGTTTTGGCAGCAACCGGGGGTCTACAGCACCGCCGCGGGCTACAGCGGTGGCTATACACCAAACCCAACCTACCATGAAGTGTGCAGTGGGCGTACCGCCCATGCCGAAGTGGTTCGTGTGGTTTTTGACCCAAGGGTCATCAGCTATAAGCAACTATTGCAGATTTTCTGGGAAAATCACGACCCAGCACAGGGAATGCGTCAAGGGGGCGATGTTGGAACACAATATCGTTCAGCTATTTACGTCTTGACGCCAGAGCAGGAAGCACAGGCTCAAGCGAGTAAAGTACAGTTCCAGCAAGCCATGGAACAAGCGGGCGACCGCCGGACGATTACCAGCGAAATCGCTCCCGCGCTGCCGTTTTATTACGCCGAAGATGACCACCAGCAATATTTATACAAAAATCCACATGGATATTGTGGCTTAGGCGGGATTGGGGTTTGTATGCCACCCAATTTGTAAGGCTGGCGGCGCTCTCATCGCTGCTGCTATACTAGCCGGGCTGTTCACTCAGCCCGATAACGGTTTTCTTCCGTTGTCTTAAAACTCAACATGAACTATATACCCTATATATTTCAAGGTGCAGGCAGGCGGCAAGCAAGAGCCTCCGATGAGCTTGCGCGAGTCAGTCATTTGGGTGAGTTGAGCAGTCAAAGCATCTGTAACTTGAAAGATGACCGGTATGGCCTTCCTTAAGATCGCCGACGCTATCGTCGGTACGACACGGATAGATTATGTTAAACAGTATTTTACTGATTCTTTTTTTAATTGCAGTGAGTGCCTTTTTCTCGTTATCCGAGATTTCGCTGGCCGCATCACGCAAAATTAAATTAAAACTTCTGGCAGATGAAGGCGATATCAACGCCTTACGGGTACTTAAACTACAAGAGACTCCGGGGATTTTCTTCACCGTGGTCCAGATTGGGCTGAATGCCGTTGCCATTCTCGGTGGTATTGTCGGTGATGCGGCATTCTCTCCGTCCTTCAGAGTGGTATTCGAACGCTTTATGTCACCTGAGCTTGCCGATCAAGTGAGCTTTATTTGCTCATTCGTTCTGGTCACCAGCTTATTTATTCTGTTTGCCGACTTAACCCCGAAACGCATCGGTATGATTTCACCTGAAGCGGTTGCCGTGCGAATCGTCAACCCGATGCGCTTCTGCCTGATGATTTGTCGCCCATTAGTTTGGTTCTTCAATGGCATGGCCAATCTGATCTTCCGCTTATTTAAGCTACCAATGGTTCGAAATGACGATATAACTTCGGACGATATCTACGCCGTGGTGGAAGCGGGCGCATTGGCTGGGGTGCTGCGCAAGCAAGAGCATGAATTGATTGAAAACGTATTTGAGTTGGAATCACGCACGGTTCCATCTTCAATGACATCACGCGAAAGTGTGATTTATTTCGATCTGCGGGAAAGTGAAGACAGCATCAAAGAGAAGATTTCGACGCATCCGCATTCGAAGTTCCTGGTTTGTGATGGTCATATCGATCAAGTGGTGGGTTATGTTGACTCCAAAGACTTATTGAATCGGGTTTTGGGCAACCAGAGCCTGGTACTGAGCAGCGGTGTGCAAATCCGCTCGGCCTTGATTGTGCCGGATACTCTGACACTGTCTGAGGCGCTTGAGAGCTTTAAGACGGCGGGTGAAGACTTTGCCGTTATCCTTAACGAATATGCTTTGGTCGTTGGGATAATTACCCTGAATGACGTAATGACCACCCTGATGGGGGATTTAGTCGGTCAGGGGCAAGAAGAGCAAATTGTGGCCCGTGATGAAAACTCATGGTTGATTGAGGGCGGTACGCCGATTGAAGACGTGATGCGCGTGCTGCATATCGATGAATTCCCGCAGTCCGGCAATTATGAAACCATCGGCGGCTTTATGATGTATATGCTGCGCAAAATTCCAAAGCGCACCGATTTCGTCAAATATGCCGGTTATAAGTTTGAAGTGGTGGATATCGATAGCTACAAAATCGATCAGTTATTGGTAACCCGGCTCAGTGACCAACCTGCGCCGATACTGCCAAAAGCCCCGCATGAAAGCAGTGATGCATAGATAATGCATCCTAATAGATTGAATTAATAGTAGTTTGAAACATTAGCGGCCCCGATTAAGGGGCCGCAATTAAATTAGTCTAGGGTATGACCCAAAGTCATTGATGTTGCAGCTAGGCTGAATCCCGATGAACTAACTCAAGTCAGTGATTCGCGGCTAACAACGCTGCAACTCCAAATACGCAGAGTATCAGCCCATCTCAGCTTGCAAACGCATCACCTGCCGATTAACTTCTGACATCACCTCAAAGTGGCGTTTATCCCTAACTTTCGGGATTAAAATCTTGCCTTTATCAAACTCAAAAGCCCCCATGTCTTTGATATACAACCGACCACGGAATAACGTTTTGACATACATCGCGATTTTTGTCGGGTTGTAACGTTGGAAGATCCTCATTGTTTTACTTTCCTCCCATAGCACCAATACGTACCTTTTGGCGGCTTAGCGACCAAGATCACAGGTAGCGTAAGATAATTGCAGAGTAATAGACCTAGAGTATGGGCTTAAGTTCCCCCAAAATCAGTCATTGATGCTGGATTTACATAAAATTACAGAGTCACGCAGAGAAAATGAGAGATCTAGACAGAATAACCATCTAGTAAATGTCAGAAATAATTATTTTCAACAAACAGGACAGACCTCCGATCTGCACCTATTATTGGAAAACTGATACCCAATAATTTCCAAGGTACAGGAATAAGTGCCCAACATGACTCATAAGATCCTAAAGGACATTCCATGATAAAAAATAGCCTGCTTATCCTATCGCTGCTGTTCACCCCCGTCATCGCCAGTGCTCATACACTCCAACTTGACCAGCGTGTACCGCCGGTGGGGGTCAGCGATAAAGGCGAATTAAATTATGATAAGGCTACTGATCAGTTTAGCTATAAAAACTGGAATAGCTCGCAATTGCCCGGCAAAGTGAGAGTCATCCAGCATATTGCTGGCCGCACCTCGGCAAAGGAGTTGAATGCGCCGCTAGTAGAAGCCATCAAGCACGCTAATTTGCCACACGATCGTTACCAAACGACGACAATCGTCAACACCGATGATGCAATCATTGGCACTGCCATGTTTGTGCGCAGCAGCATTGAAAGTAATAAACGTGAATTCCCTTGGTCACAGTTTGTGGTAGACAGTAACGGGAATGTTCAAAAGGCCTGGGATCTGGCGGCGAAAGGTTCGGCAATTGTGGTGCTGGATCAGCAAGGAAACGTTAAATTTGTCAAAGATGGCGCACTGACGCCGGAAGAGGTGCAGCAGGTCATTGCCCAACTGCACCAATTACTGAAGCCTTAAAACAGCGACACTCTAAAGCCGGGGTTCAGGAAAGATTCACGCGGGGTATAAGAAAGTGGCTTACCCTGCCAATCATGAACCAGTGCCCCGGCAGCAATGGCGACAGCATGCCCGGCTGCGGTATCCCACACATTGGTTGGCCCGAAGCGCGGGTACAATTGCGCTTTCCCCTCCGCCACCAAACAAAACTTGAGTGATGAGCCGACCGAGACCGTCTGATGCTCACCCAGTTGCGACAAATAATCTTCCAACTCGGCATCACTGTGAGAGCGGCTTACGACTACCAGCGGTGGCAGCGCATCGCGCACTTGAATTTGCATACGCCTGCCCCCCTCTTCCTTCCACGCCTTGCCATCTTCGGCGCTGTACATCACTTCAGTCACTGGGGTGTAGACCACCCCCAACACCGGTACCCCTTGGTCAATCAGGGCAATATTGACGGTGAATTCACCATTGCGGTTCAAAAATTCTTTGGTGCCATCCAGTGGGTCAACCAACCAATAGCGCTGCCAATGCTGGCGCACCGCCCAAGTCGGCGGATCTTCTTCAGATAACAGGGGAATATCGGGGGTCAATGCCGCCAATCCAGCTTTGATAATTTGGTGAGCCGCAAGATCAGCCGCAGTGACTGGTGAATCATCTTTTTTATGGGCCACATCAAGGGGCTTATCACCCTGATAGACCGCCATAATCGCCACGCCTGCCTCGCGGGCTAACTGGCAAATTTGCTCTAACATCATCCACCCCTTGGTATTATGAGTCATGTCTAATATTGATAGTCAGAATGCATCTGATTGATCTCAGTTGATCGGAAATGGCCTCAAGACATTTTGTCCACTCTACATTCATTTTAGAACGCAAAGCTAAAATAAAAATTAATCATCACAATGCTTATCCCCGGTTGGGCAGACTAATAATTTCCCTGCCAAATAGCCACCTTTGTCATCTAACTTTCAATAAAATCAGTGGTATCAACCTGCTGCAACTGTGAGCACCTGCGCGTTATCTCAATGCGTTTTCTGCCAAACTTCACACTTTATTATGACAATTTATTAAATTTACATATTCTTTTGCGATACATGTCGAATTGTTTTCTTAATGGAAAAGCCACGATGGAGAAAGCCATGTCTAAGCGTCCGCTGACGTTATCCCTGCTTGCCAGCCTGATTGCTGTCACGACATCAATGTCTGTGTTCACAACACAAGCCGCTACCGTTGACTTGCGAGTACTGGAAACCACCGATTTACACAGCAACATGATGGATTTCGATTACTACAAAGATAAGCCTACCGAGAAGTTCGGTATGGTGCGTACGGCCAGCCTAATTGAAGCCGCCCGCCAACAAGCAACCAACAGTGTGCTGGTGGATAACGGAGACCTGATTCAGGGCAGCCCGCTGGGTGATTATATGGCAGCTAAAGGACTCAAAGCCGGGGAAATTCATCCGGTCTATAAGGCAATGAATACCCTGGACTATGCCGTGGGTAATATCGGCAACCATGAGTTTAATTATGGTCTGGATTATCTGAAAAAATCGCTGGCAGGGGCCAAATTCCCCTATGTAAATGCCAACGTCATTGATGTCAAAACGGGTAAGCCACTGTTTCAGCCTTATTTAATTGTCGACACTCCGGTAAAAGATCGCGAGGGGAAAACACACAATCTACGGATCGGCTACATTGGTTTTGTGCCGCCACAAGTGATGATATGGGACAAAGCCAACCTGAGCGGCAAAGTCACCGTTAACGACATCACCGAAACCGCTCAAAAATGGGTACCGGAAATGCGCAAACAAGGCGCTGATTTAGTGGTGGCTATCCCCCACTCCGGCCTCTCCAGTGACCCTTATAAAACCATGGCTGAAAACTCGGTTTATTACCTCAGCCAAGTGCCGGGTATCGATGCCATCATGTTCGGTCATGCCCATGCCGTCTTCCCAAGCAAAGATTTTGCCACTATCAAAGGCGCGGATATTGCACAGGGGACATTGAATGGTATTCCTGCGGTGATGCCGGGCCAGTGGGGCGACCATCTGGGTGTGGTAGATTTTGTCCTGAATAATGACCAAGGCCCATGGCAGGTGACTCAAGCCAAGGCCGAAGCGCGCCCTATCTTTGATAAAGCCGCGCAAAAATCGCTGGCTGCCGAAGATGCAAAATTAGTGAAAGTGCTGGCCGCTGATCATCAGGGCACCCGTGATTTTGTCAGCCAACCCATCGGCAAAGCATCAGATAATATGTACAGCTATCTGGCGCTGATCCAAGATGACCCAACCGTACAAATCGTGAATAACGCCCAGCGCGCCTATACCGAACACTTTATTCAGGGCGATCCTGATTTAGCTGACTTGCCGGTGCTTTCTGCCGCCGCGCCGTTTAAAGCAGGCGGACGTAAAAATGACCCGGCCAGTTTTGTCGAGGTAGAGAAAGGTGAGCTGACCTTCCGTAATGCCGCTGACCTGTACCTTTACCCGAACACGTTGGTGGTGGTAAAAGCCAGCGGTGCAGAGGTTAAGCAGTGGCTCGAATGCTCTGCTGCGCAATTTAATCAAATCGATGTGAACAGCAGCAAGCCGCAATCGCTCATTAATTGGGATGGTTTCCGTACTTATAATTTCGATGTTATTGATGGGGTTAATTACGAAATCGATGTGAGCCAACCGGCGCGCTACGATGGTGAATGTGCATTGATTAACGATAAAGCTGAGCGGATTAAAAACCTGACATTTAACGGCAAACCTATCGATCCAACAGCGACGTTCCTGATTGCTACCAATAACTACCGCGCCTACAGCGGTAAATTTGCAGGCACTGGTGACAGCCATATTGCTTTCGCCTCCCCGGATGAGAACCGGGCCGTTTTATCGGCTTATATCAGCGCTGAAACCAAAAAGCATGGGCAAGTCACTCCACAAGCCGACAATAACTGGCGTCTGGCAACTCTTGAGAGCAAACAACCGCTGGATATCCGCTTTGAAACCTCGCCAAGTGCTAAAGCGGCTGAGTTTATTAAGCAAAAAGCACAATATCCGATGAAAGCGATGGGAACTGACGACATCGGTTTTGAAGTTTACCAAATCGATTTACAGCAGAAATAATCTAAGTCAGTGCTATAAATGCAAAAAGGGCGACATTATGTCGCCCTTTCTCATATCACTGCCGGGGATATTACAGAATTTCCAGCAGTTCCACTTCAAACATCAACGCACTGAATGGTGGAATAGTTGCACCGGCACCACGCTCGCCATAAGCCAGGTTGTGTGGGATGTACAACTTCCACTTAGAGCCCACTGGCATCATAGACAGAGCTTCAATCCAGCCGGGAATGACGCCGCTAACCGGGAACTCTGCGGGTTGGCCGCGCTCAACTGAGCTGTCAAATACGGTGCCGTCAACCAAGCGACCGGTGTAATGCACACGTACGCGGTCTTGGCGGGATGGAATCGGGCCGTCACCTGCCTGCAACACGGAGAACTGCAAGCCAGACTCAGTCGTGGTAACGTCATCACGCTTGGCATTCTCTTCCAGGAAAGTTTTCCCTTCTTCAACCAAAGCCTGCTGGCGTTCAACACGGACTTTATCAGCACGCTCGTGAACTTCACGCAATGCACGGTGCACAACATCAACAGGAACGGTCGGTGTATTCCCTTCCATCGCGTCACGCAAACCTGCCAATAATGCTTCTGGCAATAAACCTTCCAGCCCGGACTCTTGCAATTGTTGCCCGATTTGTAAACCAATTCCGTAGCTTGCTTGCGCTTCAACGCTTTCAAAAGAAGGGGTTGTCATGGATTTTCCTTTAGTCGCTAATCATGTCGAAGCCGCAAGCATAACAGCAGCAGGGGAGCGCGGTAAAATCTTGCTTCGCTAATGATGACTTTTGTCGAAGAAAAAGAAACAATGGCAGCAGGCTAACGGGGAAATTCCCTGTTTAAGTATTATAATGTTCTGCCTTTTGGCATCAATCAGTTAGCCAGTCAGCCCAACTTCAAGTAAGAAGAGTTATACTTAGAAGCCTACTAGTGCATTACCATTTTATTATTTATGTAGTTTTACGTCGTTGAAGAGAGGTCACCATGGGCAGAATCGCGCCCAGGAGAAGGAAAAGTACCCGGGTTTATCAGCCACTGCTGCATACCTGGCTGAATATCAGGCAGCGGATTTTGCCGGATGCTAAAACGACGGAGGAGCAAAATCTGATGTCTGAAGTCAGCGCATCTGAACACATTGCTCCTGCTGAGGATATTGCCTCTACTGAAAGTCATGTTTCCCCTGAATCTGCGGCTACGCCGGCTCAGGAAACAGGTATTAAAGGACTGTTGCTGAAAATCTGGCACTTGCCGGACAATTTTCAGTGGATGGAGCCATTACCTTTCTTCCACCGTCGCTGGATTATCATTGCGACGACGGTATTGCTGCTAGCACTGCTGTGGCCAGTATCACGCGATAACACTAATAATTCATTCCCGGTTAGCGCGCCGTCAACTGAGGTGCCACTACAGGCCCAATTACAAAGCGACCTTCATTTACAAAACAATCTTGATGCTCCGCCACTTCCTACGGTGGCGCCTTCCGTGACACCTGAAGCCACTCCCCCAGTACAGGGAAATTGGCAGAGTTATCAGATTCAATCAGGGAAAACACTGGCGCAACTGTTCCGTGATAATAACTTACCGGTAAACGAAGTGTTTGCGATGGCACAAGTTGAGGGTAACGATAAGCCGCTGAGTAATCTCAAGGCCGGGCAGGAAGTTAAAATCATGCTGGATGCGCAGGGTGTGGTGGCTGCACTGGCTATTGAAACCACCAGTAATGCGCAAGTGCTGTTTACTCGACAAAGTGATGGCAGCTATCGCCGCGATCGTTAAGCGCTATATCCCATCGCCCGCTTTTATCGACCAATTCTCTTCTTTAGTACTGTCTAACTCAGTGCTCCGACGGCTATTTCCCTTGGCGCCAGAAAGCAAAACGCCAGCACGAGGCTGGCGTTTTAGCAGGTTAACAGCCGCGTAACTTACGCTTCTGCAACCACGATCACGTTCAGTTGCGCGAACACGTCGCTGTGTACCTGGAAGTGAACTTCATGATCACCTGTGGTACGCAGAACGCCATTCGGCAGACGAACTTCGCTCTTGGCCACTTCAACGCCAGCTGCAGTTACAGCATCAGCGATGTCGCGAGTACCAATAGAGCCGAACAGTTTGCCTTCATCGCCAGATTTAGATGCGATGGTGACGCTGCCCAGTTCGTTAATTTTAGCTGCGCGAGCTTCAGCAGCAGCCAGAACGCCAGCCAATTTGGCTTCCAATTCTGCACGGCGTGCTTCAAAGAACTCTACGTTTTTCTTAGTTGCCGGAACAGCTTTACCTTGTGGAACCAGGAAGTTACGAGCGTAGCCCGCTTTAACATTCACTTGGTCACCCAGGCTGCCCAGGTTTGCTACTTTATCAAGCAGAATAACTTGCATTACCTTATCCTCTCAAAGTCGTTAATGGACAGTGGCCGATTACTGATGACGATCAGTGTACGGCAACAAAGACAGGTAGCGTGCGCGCTTGATACAACGGGCGAGCTGACGCTGGTATTTTGCGCGAGTACCGGTAATACGGCTCGGGACAATTTTACCACTTTCAGTGATATAGTTTTTCAGCGTAGCGATATCTTTATAATCAATCTCTACAACGCCTTCCGCGGTAAAACGGCAGAACTTGCGACGACGGAAATAACGTGCCATTTGGCTAGTCTCCAGAATCTATAAATTCAATCTGCTCGGCATGCAGAACCAATTTGTTTAGCCCATTGCGGCCTTGATGGCAGCTAATGAAGCCTTCAACGGTTAACTGACTGCCGACCGTTATACTGTGAGTTAATGCTTGTGACTTTTGCCCGCTGACGATGATGGGCATTCTGCACCATGTTTGTCGGCTAAATCCGGCTTCCTGCTGTGTTGATCGGTGCTCAAGCACAAATTGACAATGCGGAATTCCAGAAGGACTTACTTTTCGAACCGGTGTCTTGCACACAGTGCCAGAGAGTACCAGACGATTAGTGGTCACCACGGCAATTACTCTTCAGAATCCCCAGCTTCAGAATCATCATTGGCTTCTGACGCGAAGTCGTGACGCTCACGGCGTTCGTCTTTCGCTTTAACCATTGGTGATGCTTCAGTTACCGCGTGTTTAACGCGCATAACCATGCTACGGATAACGGCGTCGTTGAAGCGGAAGTTTGTTTCCAGCTCATCGATCGCTTCCTGCGGAGCTTCAACGTTCAGCAGAACGTAGTGAGCTTTGTGCAGTTTGTTGATCGGGTAAGCCAGTTGACGGCGGCCCCAGTCTTCCAGACGGTGGATCGTACCAGCAGCATTAGTGATAGTTGCACTATAGCGCTCGATCATGCCCGGAACCTGTTCGCTTTGGTCAGGATGGACCATAAAAACGATTTCGTAATGACGCATCGATTATTGCTCCTTACGGATTATTCAGCCTCCTGATAGGGTCAACCGCGGCCCATGGAGGCAAGGAACGTATTTGTGTGCGGCTGAAAAATGACGCGTAACTATACTTGCGGGCGCTTGGAAACTCAAGGACTGGCGGGGATTTATTCTGGTTCTAACCATTACTCAGCTAAAACCGCACTTTTTGTTCATTAGGCAACCAATGGATGTAGATCCATTAGTCTGATAAATCTTTCAATAAAATCATTAGCTCAGCATAAATGTTGTTCATTTTTTTTGACAAAGTGAATCAATTGCCAGGTATTTTTAAATTAACAAAAGCGACTAGAATTATTTACATCCACCGCAAAACAAGCGGCGCAGCAGATAGATAACTTATTCAAAGTATATAAATAAGATTCTGGAGTCACCTATGAAACATACACTCGCCATCGCAGCTGCACTCGGCTTGGTATTATCAACCAGTGCGTTCGCTGCTAATGAAATAACCGCCCAGCAAGCTATGCAGCAACAGCGCGTCAGTATTGGTGCTCTGTCACTGGGCCACAATGTCGTTTCCCCTGATGATGCCACGGCACAAGTCAGTAAATTAGCGGATGAACGCGGGGCAAGTTCTTATCAGATAATCGCTATGCATGAACCCGGCGACAATAGTTCTATACACGTTAATGCAGTTCTGTATCGCTAAGATTCAATAGACAAATACAACACCAGAGAAATACCGACAAAAAAGAAAGCCCATACTCAATTTCCCCCGCCTGTCGGGGGCTTTTTTTATAAATACTGACTGAAAAACCGTGTCCCGGCAGCCAAGGCGCTTGGGGTGATTTTATGGCCAATGCCCACTTCGGTAAGATATGTCAGGTTCTTATCCCCTCCGATCGCTCTCAGTTCCTGTACCAACCGCGCACTCTCTGCTGCTGGCACGACATCATCAGCTTCGCCATGCCACACCAATAATGGGCGGTCAGTGATTTTGCCCAACTGATGGGAGAGTTCGTAATCAGCCAAAGGAGACAAGCGGCGCCCAAACTCCGCCGGGCTAACCTCGTGCCCCGCCTCTAATGGCGGAAACAGTATCTGTGCTAGCGAGGTAAAATAGCCGGACCCCATAAAATCAGCAGCAGCACTGACCCATGGATAGCGGGTAAAAGCGCCCAGAGTGGTCATTCCCCCCATCGACGCGCCCGCGACGCCAATACGCTCGCCCTCAATTAATCCCGCCTGCTGATAATGTTGTTTAAGGGCTGGCAACTCATCAATATTTGATTTTAAGATCTCCCAGAAATGGGATAACCGTTGAGTTTCATTGCCGTTAAACCGTGCGCCATGCATATCCGCATCTGGCGCTATGGTACGAAAACCAGCTTGGGCAAAAGCATAGGCAAAGTAGGAGTAAACCTCTTTTGACGAGGTATAGCCGTGATAAAAGAAAATAGTCGGTAACGGCTGCTGGCGCTTACCCGCTGGGGCCGCATGGATGACCTCAATACCATTAATATTTTCCAGCGACATCTCAATCATGGCGAAAACCCTTTGTTTATTAGGCCGAGCATAAACAGGAAAAACCGATTTATACCGCATAAATTCAGTGTGCCAAAACCAAGATATAAAGTCTTAAATCAATTTCTTCCAAGATATTACCCACAGACGGGCAGTGGCAGAGTTACACTTGAGCAATAATGGGCTTGGTAGCGACAGCCCTACGGATAAAGAGGCAAAAATGAATATAAAGCGTGCGATGATATTCTTACTGATCACTCTCGGACTCTCGGCTTGCAGTGTTTTTTACGTTACCCCGGTTCCTCCTCCCTCGGTTCAGCCTTATGCGCAAGAAATCACCCGAGCCCAAAGTGTTAACTTACAAAAAGTAGGCACAATTTCGGCTCAGGTATTTGGCAGCCCGATGGATATCGAAGCAGAAATTAAGCGCAAAGCTAATGCCAGCGGTGCGCCTTATTATTTGATTATCATGATGTCCGACAGTGTTTACCCCGGTATCTGGTATGCCAATGCCCTGCTGTATAAGTAATTGGCCCTCGCAACAGAGAGCAATATTGTTAACGTGAGCCGGATGCCCGGCTCAGTAGCAATGAACAAACCGCTTCTGGCAGCATGTACTGGTCACGGTGGTCCAGCGTCATACGACACCAGGCATCGGCTAATGGCGGCGAAGCAAAACGCAATAATTGCGCCGCGCAGCACAAATCAAACAGTTGCTGGGTTAGCGCCCGCCCCTGCTCTTCCTTTGGATTTTTTAGCCGCTGCTGCAACTGCCGCCATGCACGATCAAATAGCCGATTTTGCCCACGTACGGGGTAAAACTCTTGCTGCAGTATTTCTAGCGCGGCGGGCAGCTTACGCAATGTGCGCAACACATCCAGGCACATAATATTGCCGGAGCCTTCCCAAATACTGTTTACCGGCATTTCACGATAGAGCCGCGGCAACTCACTTTGCTCGCAATACCCAATGCCCCCCAGCACTTCCATCGCCTCCGCAACAAAGGCGCTGCCCAATCCACAGACCCGATATTTAGCCGCCGGGGTCAGTAACCGACTGAATATCTGCTCCTGAGGGTCGCCAGTTTTTCCCCATGCACTGGCTAAGCGCATCAGCAATGCAGTATGGCCCTCTAAACGCAATGCCATGCGGCTTAGCACTTGTCGCATCAAAGGTTGCTCTACCAGTGCCTTACCAAAGGCCTGCCGCTGCCAGGCGTGATACAGCGCCACTGAGAAAGCGCGTCTCATCAAGCCGTGGCTGCCCAAAGCGCAATCAAAACGGGTATATCCGCCCATTTTCAGAATTTGGCGAATACCGTCGCCCTCCTCGCCCAATAGCCAGGCGGTGGCATTATCGAACTCAACCTCACTGCTGGCATTGGAGCGGTTGCCGAGTTTCTCTTTTAAGCGCTCTAATCGAACAGCATTATAGCTGCCATCCGGCAATATTTTAGGTAGGAAGAAACAGGATAACCCGCCCTCAGCCTGCGCCAAAACAAGGTGCGCATCACTTTGCGGCACGGAGAAAAACCATTTATGCCCCACCAGTCGATAAGCCTCGCCATTGCCGCGCACCTCCAGCGGTTCTGCCTTGGTGGTGTTGCTGAGCACATCAGATCCTCCCTGTTTTTCTGTCATGCCCATGCCAATCAGCAAACCCCGTTTCTGGCTGGCCGTAACTTGATGAGAGTCATAGCGGTCTGAAAGCAGTGGCGGTAACCAACTACGGAATTGAGAGGGAAGGGTTTGTTGCAGCAGTGGAATCGCGCCAAATGTCATGGTGATTGGGCATAACGAGCCCGCTTCTACCTGTGCATGCAAAATAAACCGGGCTGCGCGTGCCACAAAAGAACCTATCCGGGCATCTTCCTGCCAAGGCAAATTATGTACCCGGTGATTGACCAGCTCTTGCATCAACACATACCAGGCGGGATGAAAGCGCACTTGGTCCAAGCGCTGCCCTGCAGCATCGTAACGTAATAACTCTGGAGGATTGGCGTTCGCCAGCCGCCCTAACTCAAGTGATTCTTGCGAACCTAGTTGTAGTCCAATCCGCGAGAGATCCTCGCCATCCCAGCCAGCATGTTCCCGCATCACTGCTTCCCGCAAGGCGGTATCAGACAGAAATAAATTACTGTTCGATAAAGGCTCTGGCTGATTGAAAACCAAGTGAGTCTGCCACTCCATACCTTCCTCCATTTCGGTACTCATTACGAAACCAGTATCCATAAATCAGGGTTAAGTATGGTGCAGACGAAGCTTTTTGCTGGCGGGCTTATCACAAATAGAGATTAATCTACTCTATATGACTGATAGTGGTGAAAAATTCCTCTATCCGAAAAAAAAGCCAACATCCGAAAATGTGGCCTTTTTGAAATGCAGGAATGAAATGCATATACCCAAGTTATTTCGAGGTACAGGTAGGCGGCAAATGAGCAAGTCCCAGCAGCTTACACCAGTAAGTGACTGGGATGAGTGAAGGCAGCCAACACCCCTGCATTTTGAAGGGCGACGGGAATATTAGGCTTTCAGTGATCGCTGACGTACCGCTTCAAATAAACAGACGCCCGTCGCGACTGACACATTCAGTGAGGAAACACTGCCGGCCATTGGAATACTGATCAGCTCATCACAGTGTTCGCGGGTTAAGCGGCGCATACCCTCGCCTTCGGCTCCCATCACTAATGCCATTGGGCCCGTCATCTTGCTCTGATACAGCGTATGGTCTGCTTCACCGGCCGTCCCGACAATCCATACATTGTGCTCTTGCAACACGCGCAAAGTCCGCGCCAGATTAGTGACTTTAATCAATGGCACATTTTCAGCAGCACCACTGGCCACTTTCTTGGCAATCGCATTAAGCTGTGCAGAGCGATCCCGTGGCACGATGACCGCGTGAACACCAGCGGCATCGGCGCTACGTAAGCAGGCACCTAAATTGTGCGGGTCAGTGACTCCATCCAGCACCAGCAAGAACGGCGTTTCCACGCTTTCCAGCAACGCCGGTAAATCATTTTCCTGATACTGACGCCCTTCACGGACTCGCGCCACGATACCCTGATGGACTCCGCCCTCAACCTGTGAATCCAACCACTGGCGGCTGGCAACCTGAATCACCAAACCGGCAGCTTCCAATTCGGCAATCAACGGCTGTAGGCGACGATCGTCACGACCTTTCAGAATAAAAACTTCCAGAAAACGTTGTGGATCATTGTCTAACAAGGCTTTGACGGAGTGAATGCCGTAAATAATTTCGCTCATGATGCTCTTTTACATGTGTCGGCAGACAAAATAATTTGCTTGCCAATGATTAAATTAATGCGGGCGACCGGGGCCACCCGACAATTCAGTAGTCAAATCATGCAGTGGGCCATTACTGGTCGCTGCTGGTTTTTTTCTTCGCGCGCTTAGCCTTAGTGGCGGCGGCAATTTTCTTGGTCTTGGCTGAGGCTCTTTTCGCCTTGGCTTTGGCCTTTTTCTCGGCCTGCGCTTTCTCATCTAACTGGGCAGCGGCATCCGCGGGGCGGAAAGCACTGTCTGGCTCAAAGTTCGCTGGTTTTTTAGCGCGACGAGGGCGTTTTTGCCCGCTCCCTGCTGGCGCACTATCACGACGCGGCGAACTCGATGAGTTGCTACGACCACCACGGCCAGTGGAAGTATCGCGCATAGTTCGTTGACCATCAGCTTTCTTGGCTTTATCACGCGCCGTTTTACCTTCACCCCGTGGCTTGCGGGTACTGGAAACCAGTGCAAAGTCAATTTTGCGCTCGTCCATATGTACCGCTTCCACCCGGATCTCGACGGTGTCGCCCAAGCGGTAAACCTGGCCCGAAGATTCGCCGATAAGCCGCTGACCAATGTTGTCGTAACGGTAATAGTCATTGTCCAGGCTGGAAACATGCACCAGACCGTCAATAAACAGGTCATCCAGCCGCACGAAGAAACCAAAGCCGGTGACACTGGCGATAATACCGGTGAAGACCTTGCCCACCTGATCCTGCATAAAGTCACACTTCAGCCAATCGGCCACATTACGGGTGGCTTCATCGGCGCGACGTTCGGTCATTGAGCAGTGTTCGCCCAATTGCAGCATGTCTTCGTATTCACTGTGCCAGCCACCGGTAGGTGTCCAGCGCTCTTTAACATTGCCGTGCTCTTTCGCTAACTGATATTTGATAGCGCGGTGCATTGCCAAGTCTGGATAACGACGAATTGGCGAGGTGAAATGTCCATAAGAGGCTAATGCCAGACCAAAGTGACCACGGTTTTCTGGATCGTAAATCGCTTGTTTCATGGAGCGCAGCAACATCGTTTGCAGCATTTCATGATCCGGACGATCGGCAACTTCATCCATTAACACCGCATAATCTTTCGGCTCAGGCTTCAGACCGCCGCCTAACGTCAGCCCCAACTCGCTGAGCACCGTGCGCAGCGCTGAGATATGGTCGTCACTTGGGCGGTCATGCACACGGAACAACGCTGGCTCATTGTGTTTTTCCACAAACCGCGCGGCAGCAATGTTCGCCAGAATCATGCACTCTTCAATCAGCTTGTGCGCATCATTGCGCATAGTTGGTTCAATGCGTTCAATGCGGCGTTCAGCATTAAAGATAAACTTGGCTTCTTCTGTTTCGAAGGCAATACCACCACGTTCCGCACGCGCCTGATCCAGTACTTTGTACATCGCATGAAGTTCTAACAAATGCGGCACTAGCGGCTTATATTGTTCACGCAGTGATTCTTCACCATCGATGATGCGCCAGACTTTGGTGTAAGTCAGACGAGCATGAGAGCTCATTACTGCTTCATAGAACTTATAAGACGAAAGCTTGCCCTGTGAGGAGATAGTCATCTCGCACACCATACACAGGCGGTCTACCTGCGGATTCAGAGAGCAAAGGCCGTTTGACAGCACTTCCGGCAGCATAGGAACCACTTGCGATGGGAAGTAGACCGAGTTACCACGGCTGCGGGCTTCATCGTCCAGTGCTGTACGCGGGCGCACATAATAGCTGACATCCGCAATGGCAACCCATAAACGCCAGCCACCGCCGCGTTTTTTCTCGCAATACACCGCATCATCAAAGTCGCGGGCATCTTCACCATCAATGGTGACCAATGGCAAATTACGTAAATCTACCCGGCCTTTTTTCGCCTCTTCCGGCACCTGTTCTTTCAAGTCTGCCACTTGTTTTTCAACTTGTGGCGGCCAGGTATGTGGAATTTCATGGGTACGCAGCGCGATATCCACGGCCATACTGGTGCCCATGTTCTCACCGAGCACTTCCACTATTTTACCAACCGCTTTCGTACGGCGGGTCGGGCGCTGTGTCAGTTCAACCACCACCACGTAGCCCATACGAGCACCGCTGATAAATTCTGGTGGGATCAGAATGTCAAAGCTCAGACGGCTGTCATCCGGCACCACGAAACCCACGCCAGCATCGGTAAAGTAGCGACCGACAATTTGGCTGGTTTTCGGTACCAAGACCCGCACAATTCGCGCTTCACGGCGGCCTTTACGATCAGCCCCCATGGCTTGGGCCAGCACCACGTCACCGTGGATGGCCATTTTCATCTGCTCGGCAGAAAGGTACAGATCTTCTTTACTTCCCTCTACCCGCAAGAAACCAAAACCATCACGGTGACCAATAACAGTACCGCGTAATAGGTCCAGCCGCTCCGGCAAGGCATAGCACTGACGACGGGTGAAGACTAACTGCCCATCGCGCTCCATTGCGCGCAGGCGACGGCGCAGCGCTTCTAAAGCCTCTTCACCGGATAAATTAAGTTCATTGGCCAGCTCTTCACGGCTGGCAGGTGTTTCGCGCTTCGCGAGATGAGCCAAAATGAATTCCCGGCTAGGGATCGGCGACTCATATTTCTCTGCTTCTCGTTCCAAGAATGGATCTTGTGACATTGCGGTTCCTCCGTTGTCATCAGCAGGTCTTTACCCTGCGTACTTGAAGTTACAAGGGTGTTAGCTGCGCGCTCTCACCCGAATCACTTGCTGGTGTAAGCTCATCAGGATTCGTTTGCGGGCTGTCTACCTGCAACCCCAAGTTCTTTGGGTATATATTTCTTTGATTAAGAAAAAAATTACTCAATAAATAATAGCTTATAGAGCGGAGTATTATCTTGAACCATATCGGCCAAAGTATAGTTATCCAACTCGTTTAGGAAACTTTGTACCGCCTGATTAAGCACTTGTTTCAGACGGCAAGCGGGTGTTATATGGCAAAAATCACTACTGCAATTCACCAGAGAAAGAGGTTCCAACTGGCGTACCACATCGCCAATCCGAATCTGATCAGCCGGTTTACCCAGCCGTATCCCGCCATTTTTCCCTCTTACAGCAGTGACCAACCCTACGCGGCTCAACTGATTGATTATTTTAACCATATGATTGCGAGACACGCCATAGACTTCAGTCACCTGAGAAATGCTGGTCATTTGGCCTTCAGGTAGCGAGGCCATATAAGTAAGCGCCCGCAAACCATAATCAGTAAAACTTGTTAACTGCACGTATACCCCTGAGTATCAGTTTACCCGGCTTAAACCCATCTAAGATGACACGTTTTGGATAGGTTATAAGTGCGATTCTAAGTGCTATTTAGAAAACTTATACTTTGAATGATAAACCAGCCACAAAGCTTGCGGCTAATCATTTAGGTGAAGGGTAGGTCTTTTGATGTAAAAACAGCTTACCGAAGGAACAACAAACCGGGCATTAGCCCGGTTTGGATGTTTTGATAACGTAGATTTGACGATAATGCTGTCAATTACGCATCAAATGGGTCGCGCAGGATCATGGTTTCTTCACGATCAGGGCCGGTAGAGATAATATCAACCGGAACACCTGTCAGCTCTTCTACACGTTTGATGTAGTTCAGAGCTGCCTGTGGCAACTTACTGTGTTCTTTCACGCCAAAGGTCGTTTCTGACCAGCCCGGCATAACTTCGTAAATTGGCTCAATACCTTCCCAGCCTTCTGCAGCCAGTGGTGTGGTATCAACTTCACGGCCATCAGGCATGCGGTAGCCCACACAAATCTTCACTTCTTTCAGGCCATCCAGCACGTCCAATTTGGTCATGCAGAAGCCAGACAAGGAGTTGATTTGCACAGCACGGCGCACAGCAACAGCATCCAACCAGCCAGTACGACGGCTACGGCCAGTGGTCGCGCCATATTCGTTACCTTGCTTACGCAGGAATTCGCCTGTTTCGTCGTTCAGTTCAGTCGGGAATGGACCTGCACCAACACGAGTAGAATACGCTTTTACGATACCCAGCACATAATCAACATAACGTGGGCCCAGGCCTGAACCTGTTGCTACGCCACCAGCGGTGGTGTTAGATGAAGTGACATACGGATAAGTACCGTGGTCGATGTCCAGCAAGGTGCCTTGGGCGCCTTCGAACATGATGAATTCACCTTGCTTACGAGCATTATCCAGCAATTCAGAAACATCAACTACCATAGCGGTCAGAATATCGGCGATAGCCAATACTTCATCCAGCACGGTTTGATAGTCAACTGCATCTTCTTTGTAGTAATGCACCAACTGGAAGTTGTGGTAATCCACGATTTCTTTCAGTTTGATAGCGAAGGTTTCTTTGTTGAACAAATCACCTACACGCAGACCGCGGCGGGCAACTTTGTCTTCATAGGCAGGACCGATACCACGACCGGTAGTACCGATTGCTTTTGCACCACGTGCTTTCTCACGCGCATTATCCAGAGCCACATGATAAGGCAGGATTAATGGGCACGCTTCGGAGAGTAACAGTCGCTCACGTACAGGCACACCGCGCGCTTCAAGTTCTGTCATCTCTTTCATTAAAGCGTCAGGCGCCAGTACCACACCGTTACCGATGATGCTGGTTACGTTTTCACGCAGAATACCTGAGGGAATTAAATGAAGAACGGTTTTCTCACCGTTGATAACCAAAGTATGGCCAGCGTTGTGACCACCTTGATAGCGCACAACATATTTAGCCCGTTCAGTCAGCAGGTCAACGACCTTGCCCTTACCTTCGTCACCCCATTGGGTGCCCAGTACGACGACGTTCTTACCCATCTCAAAAATCACCAGGTTGCTTAAAAAAGGATTCTAACATCTCATTCGGCTGCTTTCAGTACTTTTTAACACATAACTGCACAATTTTTGTGCTTACATTTAGCCACCCATGCGGCTACGCAACATGTAGTAGATAACCACGCCAGCAACCACTAATCCTCCACCCAAACGGCGCAAAGTGGCATCAGGTAATTGAGTCATCGCTTGAATCATTTTGCGCCAGGCTTTGGGATAAAGCATCGGGCCAAGCCCTTCGAGCACCAAAACCAAACCCAATGCTAACAAGATAGTCGAATTCATTGTTTATCTCAGCGGGAAAAGGCTGCCTCAAATAAAAAAGGCCCGCGTGAACGGGCCTTACTGTTACGGTCAAAAATGGGCTGTCACAATCACCGTTATGGGCGTTTGCTAGAGTTATCCGGCGATCTCATGTAGCGGAAGAAATCACTATCCGGGCTCAGAACCATCACATCATTGCCGCTGCTGAAACTGTTTTCATAAGCACGCAGGCTACGAATGAAAGCATAGAAGTCTGGATCTTTACTGAATGCATCAGCAAACAGACGAGCCGCTTCTGCATCGCCGCCACCGCGAGTAATACGCGCCTGACGTTCTGCTTCTGCCAGTGTACGTGTCACTTCATAGTCAGCAGTTGCACGCAACTTCTCGGCTTCTTCCTGACCTTGTGAACGGTGACGACGGGCTACCGCTTCACGTTCAGCACGCATACGCTGGAAGATAGCGTCAGAAACTTCAGCCGGTAAGTTGATTTGCTTGATTCGAACGTCAACCACTTCAATCCCGAGTGCCGCCATGCTGTTTGGGTTAACCGCTGGCTGTTTGCCACGGGTTTCCTGTTCAACACGCGCTGCCGCAGAAGCAATAGCATCATCAGCTTCAGTCGTCACGGCTTCCTCACCATCACCCACACTACCGGTGTTCAGCGCATCACGAACATCTGAAGTCAAACGACCACGGGAGTCAGTGACGATATCGCGAACATTCAGGCGACCAATTTCAGAACGCAAACGGTCACTGAATTTACGTTTCAACAACACTTCAGCCTGAGAAACATCACCACCACCGGTGGCCAGATAGTAACGGCTGAAATCGCTGATACGCCATTTCAAGTATGAGTCAACAATCAGGTCTTTCTTCTCGTTGGTCACAAAACGGTCAGCTTGGTTGTCCATAGTTTGAATACGGGCATCCAAGGTCTTCACTGTTTCGATAAACGGTATCTTGAAGTGCAGGCCTGGTGCATACACCAATGGCTTGTTATCACTATCACGCAATACCTTACCAAAGCGCAGCACGATGCCGCGCTCACCTTCTTGTACCACAAACAGCGAAGCGTAGAGTGCTACCAACACCACAACGACGATAAGTAAAAAAGACTTACGCATTGGTTATTCTCTCCCTACGCGAGTGGAAGTATCACGCTGAGCATTCGCCCGGCGCTGATCCATGATAGAGCCACTAGTTGAGCCGGTGCTTGAGTTACTGGCACTAGACTCTTGGCTGCTATTAGCAGAGGAAGGCGGATTCAAACGAATCAGACTTGTGTCTTTGCTGCCATCCGCTTTATCTGTGCCTTGTCCGCGCATCAGTTGATCCAGCGGTAACACCATCAGACTGTTGCCTTTGTCATTAGCCAGCACTTTGCGGGTATGACCGAGGACCTTCTCCATGGTTTCGATGTACAGACGTTCACGGGTAATTTCCGGTGCAGCCTTATACTCAGGCAGCAACTTGGCAAAACCGGCAACCTCACCTTGTGCTTCCAACACTTTACGTGCGGCATAAGCACGAGCATCTTCTAACAGACGCTGCGCCTGACCATTAGCACGTGGCTGAACTTCATTGGTGTAGGCTTCTGCTTCACGGATATATTGTTGTTCGTTTTCACGAGCAGCAATCGCATCATCAAATGCCGCTTTAACTTCTTCAGGCGGTCGTGCTGCCTGGAAGTTAACGTCCAGCAGAGTAATACCCATTTTGTATGGACGAATAGTTTCTTCCAGTACACGCTGAGTATCGCTACGAACGATGGTACGGCCTTCGGTCAGGATTTTATCCATGGTGTATTTACCAATAACACCACGTACTGCGCTGTCAGTTGCCTGACGCAGGCTGTCATCCGGATTCGTCACGCTAAACAGATAAGCGGCCGGGTCAGTCACGCGATACTGAACGTTCATTTCGATGCGAACGACGTTCTCATCAGAGGTCAGCATGACACCTGAAGCGGCCAATTCACGTACGGATTCGACGTTCACCGGAGTCACTTCATCGATAAAGGTCGGTTTCCAGTTCAAACCAGGTTGCACGATGTGGCTTAATTTACCCAAGCGTGTAACAACACCGCGCTCAGCTTCTTTAATTGTATAGAAACCACTTGCTGCCCAGATAACCACAACCGCAACCACGGCGATGCCAACAATACGACCACTGAAACCAGGGCCTCTTGTGGTACCACCATTATCATTGCCGTTTCCGCCACCTTTGCCACCGAGGCTACTCAGCTTTTTGCTCAGTTTACGGAAGATATCATCCAGATCAGGCGGCCCTTGGTCACGACCACCTTTATTATTGTTATTTCCGCCAGAGTTGCCGCCATTATTATTGCTGCTCCCCCACGGATCGCGGTCCTGTCCGTTATTACCGGGCTGATTCCACGCCATGTTTTAGCTCCATTCTTCTATGATTGGTTTTCTTCAGGCCAAGAGCACATGCCAAAGAAGCTGGCTCTCAATCTCACAAGAAAGATCAGATATTCCCTTCGCATTTGAAATTGCAGAGGTCTTAGCACCGTTCATTCACCTGAATCATTTACTTGTGTAAACTCATCGGGATTTATTCACTTGCTGCCGACCTGCAACCCCAAACTCTTTGGGAATAATCAATTAATTAGCCACAACGGATTAATTAATAATATAACTGATCAACTCCTGCTCTTGTTTACAGAGACGACGCCAATCAACGATAGGCATTCTTATCACCATACCGACGTTCCCGTCCTCGTCTATCCACTCTTTTTCAATTGCCTGAAGCTGGTAAAAACGGCTACGCAAACGGCCTGCCTGAGGTGGCAAACGCAATTCAAAGTGTGCGATCTCACCTGAAAGGCGCTCCGTCAACGCTTGAAAGAGCAACGGGATACCTGCGCCGGTTTGGGCTGAAAGCCAAACTCTGACTGGCAGATTTTCTTCGTTGCGATCAATTCGCGGGACAAAGTCATCCAACAAATCAATTTTATTCATTACTAATAATGTAGGAATTTCATCCGCCTCGATTTCTGCCAATACAGAATCGACTGCGGCCATATTCTCGGCTACCCGAGGATCAGCTGCATCAATAATGTGTAACAGTAATGAGGCTTGCCGCGTTTCTTGTAATGTCGCTTTAAAAGCAGCAACCAGATCGTGCGGCAAATGCCGGATAAAGCCTACCGTATCCGCCAACACTGTATCGCCCACATCAGCCACGTTGATACGGCGTAAAGTAGGGTCCAGGGTGGCAAATAATTGGTCAGCTGCATAAACATCAGCTGCCGTAATTTTGTTAAACAGGCTGGATTTACCGGCGTTGGTATAACCCACCAAAGATACTGTCGGAATATCAGCACGGGTACGCGCACGCCGCCCTTGCTCTCGCTGCTTTGCTACTCGCTCCAACCGGCTTAAAATCAAGCTGATTCGGTCACGTAACAAACGACGGTCAGTCTCCAACTGGGTTTCACCTGGCCCTCTTAGGCCAATCCCCCCTTTTTGACGCTCAAGATGCGTCCAGCCGCGTACTAAACGGGTCGCAATATGGCGCAATTGCGCTAATTCGACCTGTAATTTACCTTCATGGGTACGGGCTCGTTGGGCAAAAATATCTAAAATAAGTCCGGTACGATCAATAACCCGGCATTCGCATAAACGCTCGAGATTTCGCTCTTGCGCCGCAGAAAGGGCATGATCAAACAAGACAACAGACGCGCCACTGGCTTTCACCGCGTCAGCAATTTCTTCGGCCTTTCCCTCACCAACAAAATACTTAGGGTGCGGAGCTTTGCGACTACCCGTCACAATTTGCAAAGCCTCTACGCCCGCAGAAGATACCAGCGCTTCAAATTCACGCAGATCTTCTGTGTTTTTATCTTGTGAGAAATAGATATGAACCAGTACGGCCTGCTCACCGGCTTCATAACGGTCAAACAAACGTGCAACCTCTCAAACGGATCAAAACCGCTAGTGCGGAGAACATAAGCCCGAATCCGTTGCCTATGTTCCCCGTCATGGTTGACCAGCAATGCGCTTTATTCAGCGTCATCGCTATCCTGCTGCGGCTGTTGCGGCGCAGATGGATTACTACCATGATAATTATTGGTGCTACCACTCGGATTATTGCTGTGATGCGAAACCGGGCGAGAAGGCACTACAGTAGAAATGGCATGCTTATAAACCATCTGACTAACTGTATTCTTTAACAGAATGACAAACTGATCAAAAGACTCAACTTGGCCCTGCAGTTTAATGCCATTCACTAAATAAATAGAAACCGGAACCCGTTCACGACGCAATGCGTTCAGGAACGGATCTTGCAAAGATTGCCCCTTAGCCATTCTATATTTTCCTTATTTGCTTGTTGTTATTAACTAAGAACCTATCGGCTCGAAAATAAACTGCGTAAAAAAAATCCGCGCGTTGAGTACTAATCAATTGTACACAATCATTCAACCTATGCACTAACAACCTGTATTACAGAGTCTAAAGCCTCTCCCGGCTTATCACTGTCGAGCCACTGGACTGAGCCCCAGCCCCGCAACCAGGTCATTTGGCGCTTTGCCAGTTGACGTGTCGCACAAATTCCGCGGTAAACCATTTCGTTGTAATCAATCTCACCAGCCAGATAAGACCACATCTGCCGGTATCCCACACAACGAATGGCAGGCATATCCGTATGCAAATCACCACGGTCAAAAAGCGCCCTAGCCTCTGCTTCAAACCCGGCATCCAGCATCTGATGAAAACGTAATTCAATCCGCTGGTGCAAGAGTTCCCGGCTAACAGGCGCAATCGCAAATTGGTGAACCCGGTAAGGTAAGGTTTCACCTGAGATTTTAGTCAGTTCTGTTAGAGTTTTACCTGAAATCAAAAAAACTTCCAGTGCTCTGGAGAGCCGTTGGGGATCATTAGGATGAATTCGCGCCGCTGCGACCGGATCTATTTCGGCCAACTGCTGATGCAATGCTTCCCAACCCAGTTCTGCTGCCTGCTGCTCAATGTGCTCGCGCACTTGAGGATCAGCCGACGGCAACGGCGATAGCCCGTCTAATAAGGCTTTAAAATACAACATAGTGCCCCCCACCAGCAGCGGAATGCGCCCGGCGGCGGTAATCTCGGCCATCTCTTTTAATGCATCTTTACGGAAATCGGCTGCGGAGTAGGATTGCGCAGGATCACGGATATCAATCAGCCGGTGCGGTGCTAATGCCAGCTCTTCAGCGCTAGGCTTCGCCGTGCCGATATCCATGCCACGGTAGATCAGGGCTGAGTCGACGCTAATAAGTTCAACAGGTAGCCGCTGTCTCAGCGCAATGGAGAGCGCTGTTTTACCCGAGGCGGTTGGCCCCATAATAAAGATTGCCGGTGGCCGGTCTAGATTTTCAATGTCATTCATGTTTCAGGGTTGCCAATGCAGCCTTTATATCAATAGGTTGTAATAGCCCAGCAGGCGGTGATTTTACCAACTGTGGACAAAGACGTTCAACATCCGTCAATAACTGTATCGCTTGAGACACATTCCATACCTCATGTTCACTGCCAAGATGGCGAGAAATCCATGTGGCCAGAGCATCTGGCGATATCTCTTCATGTTGCGACAGATAGCCTAACAGTTCCGGTATCAGTTTTTGTAAATTTTGTTGGCGTAATGGTAAAGATACTGCACGTAAGGTCGCTCTTGCGTGTTCAACCGCCAATTCTATCCCCATGGTTGCTAACAATTTCTGATGGCGCTGACATGCGGCGGCCTCATTTTTATCTAATGTCAGTTTTAGTGGGATTAATAAGGGTTGAGGACGCAGTCCTTCGGCTGGCGGGTTCAGTTGAGCTTGTTTCAACCAGCGTTCGGCAACTGTCAGTGCCAGTAATGCCAAACCTTGCTTATATTCAATCAAAGCATAGGAAGGGGGAAATACCGTTAATACTCGGCCAAAGCTGTAGCTATCACCATGAAGTGGCTCTTCCGCTGGTATCTGACGCGCAACTGGGGCCGGAGTGGCTGTGCCAACCGGTTTACTCTCAGTCGCCGGTTGCACCAGTTGACGATATAATTCGCCTTGCTGCTTTTGATAAGGCTGGCCCGGTTGATAGGCCGGAATAGGTTCGCGAGCAGAGGAGCGCCCAGTTGTTATTGACTGCCCCGCAGTAGGTGCCCGTTCTGAAGAACCTGTTTGCGAAGGCCGTGCTGGTAACGATGATGCTCGCTCTACTGTTGCCGGTTCTGGTTGAGCATATTTATTAACTCCCGCCGCAACACGATTTTCCGGCTGCCAGCGCGGAGCCTCTATCTCTTCGCCATCTTCATTAATATTTAATGCCGGAGTGGCAGCTTGCTGCAAGACAGTGGTCACTGCCTGATAAATAAAATCATGCACCAGCCGTGCCTGATGGAAGCGCACCTCATGTTTTGCTGGGTGAACATTAACATCAACCTGATGTGGATCGATATCCAGATACAAAACATAAGCCGGTTGTTGGTCGTCTTTGAGTAAATCCTGATAAGCCTGACGGATTGCGTGGTTTATCAGCCGGTCACGCATCATGCGGTTATTGACGTAGCAATATTGCATTTCACTGAGTGTTCGGCTGGCGGCAGGATCGGCCACCCAACCTCGGATGGTCAAATCGCCATGTTGCCAGGAAATGGCTAATGCATGCTGCAAAAACGCCGGACCACAGATACTGGCCAGACGGCGCTCATGCTGGGAAGGGTCTGGTGCTGCGCGATATTGGCGCATTAACTTACCGTTATGACTGAGATTAATCGCCACATCAAAGCGCGCCAGCGCAATGCGCCGCACCACTTCATCAATATGACCAAACTCAGTTTTTTCAGTGCGCATAAATTTGCGGCGAGCAGGGGTATTATAAAACAGATCCAGCACTTCAAGAGTGCTACCCACTGGATGGGCCGCGGGCTTAATGGTCACGGCCATATCGCGGCCTTCGGCATAAGCTTGCCAGGCCTCATTCTGCTGCGCGGTGCGCGACGTCAGCATCAACCGAGAGACGGAACTGATACTGGCTAAGGCTTCGCCGCGAAACCCCATACTGAGGATAGCTTCCAGATCTTCTAACGAGCTTATCTTGCTGGTGGCATGGCGCGCCAATGCCAATGTCAGCTCGTCTTTACTAATGCCACAGCCATTATCACGGATGCGAATCAATTTCGCCCCACCACGTTCGATGTCAATATCAATCCGTGTGGCACCCGCATCCAGACTATTTTCCACCAACTCTTTCACTACCGACGCAGGCCGCTCTACCACTTCACCGGCGGCAATTTGGTTGGCAAGCTGTGGTGGCAGAATCTGAATTGGCATAGCAGTTCCTTTCGCTTATGACTGTGGGATCGTGAGGGTTTGCCCCAGTTGGACATTACCTGACTTTATCTTATTCGCCCGCTCAATCTCACTCATCGACACGCCATATCTGGCAGCAATGGCCGACAACGTATCACCGCGTTTTACCTGATGTTTCACCGGTTTGGCCTTCGCGACTGCTTTGGGTGCACTAACGGCGACTGCGCTGCCCGATGCCGGAACTTTTAACCGCTGACCAACCCAGACCACATCATTTTTCAGGGTGTTATTTTGCCGCAATACCGCCATGCTGACACCGTATTGGCTGGCAATGCCGGATAAGGTTTCGCCACGCTGCACTTTATGGATCTGGGTTTTTCCCGTAGCGACTGGCTTGGCGGCAGTTGACCTGCCGCTTTGTGCGTTACTAACAACCGGCTCTGGCTGATTAACACTAGATCGCCGTGAAGAAGAATCAACCGCCGCTGTTTCAATGAGCGGGCGGTTTTCGACCTTTGGGTCGGCTTGTAGCGGATGCGCCAGGAAATAACTGCGTAAGCCTTTATAAATGGCATTCGCAATTTTCTCCTGATACGCGCTACTGCCAAGCAGCCGCTCCTCCGTACTATTACTGATAAAACCGGTTTCCACTAACAACGAGGGAATATCCGGTGAACGTAACACCCCAAGACTGGCGTGTTCAGGGCGACGTTTATGAATGTCCCCGATTGATTGCAGCTCATTCAGCACTTTAGTTGCCACGTCATAGCCCACGCGCTGCGAATGACCAAATTGCAAGTCTAGCACTGCCTGACTCAAATAAGGGTCTGATGCCGTGTTTGCCAGCACATCCCCCGCACCACCGAGTAGTTCAGATTGCTTCTCATGCTGCTCTAACCAGTTACCCATTTCACTGTTGGCGCGACGATTTGATAACACCCAGACCGACGCCCCCGTCGCGCTGCGGTTCGGCGCGGCATCAGCATGGATGGAAACCAACACGTTTGCACCCTGCTTACGCGCCACATCAGAACGGCCCATGACTGAAATGAAGTAATCGCCATTACGGGTCAACACCGGTTTAAACATCGGGTCACTGTTAAGTAGAGCCTCAAGCCGACGGGCCACAGCAATAGTGACACTCTTCTCTTGCAGACCATTTTGCCCAATAGCCCCTGGGTCCTGACCACCGTGCCCAGCATCGATGGCGACCACGACGCGATCACTATTTGCCACGCGGGTAGTTTTAATCGGACGAGCGGTATTCGTGGTGGTGCTTTCGCTACTCATCACCACAGTTGGCTTGTTGTTAAACGGATTTTTAGCCACTGACGCCGTATTAACGCTGGTCACCCGCGACTCGGTATTTGCACTTGCCGCCTGTGATGCCAGCCGCCCAGCATTAGGGCTCGGCGTATTGGTTTGGCTGAGTGGCGTATTATTTTGGGCTAATGATGTACTGTTCGGACTTGGCGTAGATTGAACCTGACGAACTGGAGCGCCACCCACGGCGGTCATGGTAATCACCACCGTGTAATTATTACCCGACTGCTGTGTGACAGCGCGGGTTTTCACTTTTTGCGTCAGTTCTAGCACCAGCCGGGTGCTTTGCTCATCTTTTGGAGTACTGGAACGAATTCTTTTCAGCAGATTTTGTCCACTAAACTCTAGCGGCAATCCCGAGAGGTTGCCGCTCTGACGTACATCCAATACTACCCTTTCTGGGGCGTTTAAAGAGAAGAAGGCGTAAATCGGTTGCCCATCAAAACTGAGCGTAACCCGACTTTCGGTCGGGCCATTGTTGACCTTGATATCGGTGAGTTTCATGGCAAATGCAGCAGGCAGAGTGAATAAACTCACTAGCACCAGCATTACCGTGGTCAATGTTCGTTTCCAGCGCATTTTTTGCGTTAAACAATTTATTCTTATTCGCGTCAAGCTATGCGTCATTATCAAATTATCCTTGCACAGCAGCTAAACGGCGCAACACATCAGCACCCGCATCAGAAATAGCCATCAGGCGAGCTTCACGCCCCTCGTCCTGATAAGCCAAATGCAGCTCTACGTCCGCCTGAGGCAAGAATCCAGCCCCTTGTTGCGGCCACTCCACCAGACAGATTGCCTGCTTATCAAAATAATCACGAATACCCATAAACTCCAGCTCCTCAGGATCAGCCAGACGATACAGGTCAAAATGGTAAACCGGCCTTGGCGTCAGCGCATAGGGCTCAACCAAAGTATAAGTGGGGCTTTTAACATGCCCTGAATGGCCGAGGGCTTGAAGAAAGCCGCGGCTGAAAGTCGTTTTTCCGGCACCTAAATCGCCGAACAGATAAATCACGCTGGCACCATTGAAGGCATGGGCCAAAGCGGCCCCTAATGCAACTGTCGCTGCCTCATCAGGCAGAGGTAAAACGAGTTCTTTCATTCTATGATATCTATCTTGCTAACTCAGGATTAACGTACTTCGGAATAACCGGCAGTAAATCTGTCGCCAGTAAACCCCGGGTGCCTTGAACTTCAGCCAGTTTGTCTGCGGCAACGCCATGCACAACACAACCCGCGCAGGCAGCATCATACAGCACCAGCTTTTGTGCTATCAAACTACCAATAATGCCGGACAGAATATCCCCCATACCGCCAGAGGCCATACCAGCATTACCTACATCAGCAATCGCCATCTCGCCCTGTTCACTGGCTATAAGGGTACCAGCCCCTTTCAATACCACCACACCACCATATTGTTTAACAATGTTACGGGCGGAAAGTAAGCGGTCACTCTCAATATCAGCGACGCTGCAACCGAGCAGACGAGCAGCCTCGCCAGGATGAGGAGTCAATACTCGATTCTGACGCCTATGCGGATTTAATGCCAGTAAGTTGAGTGCATCTGCATCCCATAATGCTGGTTTATCACTTTGTTGCAATAAATTCAGAGCATTCCGGCTCCAGTCGGACTGACCTAACCCCGGCCCAACCACCAATACATCAGCCCAACGAATACTTTGCTCGAGCGTTTCATCGGTTAATTCCTGCACCATCAGCTCTGGACGCGCGGCCAGAATCGGCGCGACATGCTCAATGTGAGTGAGTACTCGCACCAATCCCGCGCCGGTGCGCAAAGCGGCTTCCCCTGCCATTCGAATAGCGCCTCCCAGCCCTTTATCGCCGCCAACCAGCAATAAACGCCCGTGTTCACCTTTGTGCGCACAAGGCCGACGGGGTTTTAGCCACTGCGGTAGATGTGCCGCAGTCATGCGTTCAATTTGCACCGGTTGAGCAGCTAACCATGGCGTGAGTCCCAAATCATTGCAGTGCAAATGCCCCACCCAGTCACGCGCCTGCCCCGTGAGTAAGCCGGGTTTTAAGGTGACAAAAGTCAGGGTGTGGTCGGCGCGAATCACTGAGCCAGATGCAGCACCGCTGTCGGCACTCAAGCCAGAAGGAATATCCAACGCAATCTTAGCTGCCCGATGGCGGTTCGCGGTATCAATCAGCGTGGCATAAACACCTTGTGGCGCGGCGCGTAGGCCAATACCCAGTAAGCCATCAATAATCAAATCAACATGCTGTGGCCACGGAATATCTGGCTGATGAATAATACCACCCGCCGCCAACCATTGGGCTTGGGCCTGATGAGCTTCTGCGGGGAGTGGGCGGTTGCCCGGACAGGCGATCAGTGTAACATTCAGACCCGCCGCTAATGCCCGGCGGGCAACGATATAGCCATCACCCCCATTATTGCCGTGACCGCACAAAATCAGCCAGTGACGTGCCGCGGGGTATTGCTTGCGTGCCAGGTCAAATGCAGCATTTCCTGCTCTGACCATCAAATCAAATAGGGTCAGGGAGAAATGTGCGGCAGCGATGGCCTCATTCTGACGCACCCAATCCGCAGAAAAAACAGAGTGTGGTAAACTAACACCGATTTGTTTCTTACTATGGTCCGTCATGGCACACCCCCTCGATCTGAATCAATTAGCCCAACATATCAAGCAATGGGGGCAATCGCTAGGTTTCCAGCAAGTCGGTATCTGCGATACGGATTTGTCTACGGAAGAACCGCGGTTACAAGCTTGGCTTGATAAACAATATCATGGCGAAATGGCCTGGATGGCCCGCCACGGTATGCTGCGCGCGCGTCCCCATGAACTCTTACCGGGAACGTTGCGGGTGATCAGCGTGCGCATGAATTATCTGCCAGCCAAGGCGGCCTTTGCCAGCACCTTAAAAAATTCAGCACTAGGTTATGTCAGCCGTTATGCATTGGGCCGTGATTATCATAAGTTATTGCGCCAGCGTCTGAAAAAATTAGGCGATCAAATCCAAAGCTATTGTCTTGAGCAGCAGGAGTCAGGGGCGGGCAGTGAAGTTAATTTTCGCCCGTTTGTGGACTCGGCCCCGATAATGGAGCGCTCACTGGCAGCAAAAGCCGGGATTGGCTGGGTTGGTAAGCACTCACTGATTTTGAATCGCGATGCAGGTTCCTGGTTCTTTCTTGGCGAGTTGCTCATTGACCTGCCACTCCCTGTCGATAAACCACAAGAAGAGCAATGCGGGCGCTGTGTCGCCTGTATCACCACCTGCCCGACCGGGGCGATTGTCGCCCCCTACACTGTTGATGCGCGCCGCTGTATCTCTTATCTGACTATTGAGTTGGAGGGCGCAATACCCGAAGAATTCCGACCATTAATGGGTAATCGGATTTATGGTTGTGATGATTGCCAGCTAATTTGTCCGTGGAACCGCTTCTCACAATTAACCGATGAAGAAGATTTCAGCCCGCGGGCAGTGCTGCACACACCACAGTTATTGGATTTATTTGCCTGGAATGAAGAGAAATTTTTACGGGTAACGGAAGGTTCTGCCATTCGGCGTATTGGTCATCTGCGCTGGTTGCGCAATATATCGGTCGCACTGGGTAATGCGCCCTATCTTGACCGCATTGTATTAGCGCTGGAAGCTCGCAAAGGTATTAATCCCATGCTGGATGAACATATTGAATGGGCAATATCACAACAATTGAAAAGACGGTCTACACTGATTGTGGACGTGCAAACGCCGCAGAAAAAACGGCTGGTGAGAGCCATTGAAAAAGGTCTGCCGCGAGACGCCTAGCCCCACTTTTACCTGAAGTCGAATGACTTTTGGTGCGGTTTTTTAAACTATTTTTGTAATGAATGAACTCAGAGTTTTCCTGTGCATAAAAATAAAAACACCTTGTCAATCAAGTGCAAAAAAAAGCACAAGTGATCGGCATAACGTTTTCACATAAAAATATATGCAATTAAATCAAATGGATATAAAACAAGAAATTAAACTGGTCAAATTACGAACTGAACACAAAAAGAACAGAATCTGTGGATAACTCTGTTGAAGAAGTTAATACAATGTATGTGAAACGGGGTGCAGCGCGTAACTTGGCTGTGGATAATTAAAACTGAATTGAATGAAAAAATTTGGAGCGGGAAACGAGACTCGAACTCGCGACCCCGACCTTGGCAAGGTCGTGCTCTACCAACTGAGCTATTCCCGCATTGAGATGCTAATACACCCTGCAGTCATCTGACGGCATTTGGTATTCATGGCTGAAGATTGGAGCGGGAAACGAGACTCGAACTCGCGACCCCGACCTTGGCAAGGTCGTGCTCTACCAACTGAGCTATTCCCGCATCACATGTATTAGTGAGTGCTCACCGATACTGTTAGCTTCTGCCACTACGTTTAAAAATTTGGAGCGGGAAACGAGACTCGAACTCGCGACCCCGACCTTGGCAAGGTCGTGCTCTACCAACTGAGCTATTCCCGCTCTGGTGCTCTACTTTCCAGTACTAAATCGGTTTGCGCAAGCTTGCGAATTCTTCATCGGTACGGGGTGCGCATTATACGAGAAATCCGTTTTGCCGCAAGCCCCTGAAAGCAAAAAAATCATTTTTCGGTTTAAGTGCCGATTAAATCGGCAATATGAGCATTTTGCCAGCACTGCCAATAAATTAAAACATCATCGAGACTAATTTATTAAGCAGGGCATAATTTCATAGGAAAAATACAGTATATACCCAAAAATCCTTGGAACCGCAGATGTGCAGCAAACACACGAATCCCGATGAGCCTTTTCAAGTAAAAACAACTACCAGTAAGTGATTCGGGTGAGTGTGCGTAGCTAACGCCCCTGTGGTTTCAAGGATGAAGAGACTTCCCAAAATCCTTGGAATCACAGGTAGGCAGCAAACACGCAAATCCCGATGAGCCTTTTCAAGTAAAAACAACTACCAGTAAGTGATTCGGGTGAGTGTGCGCAGCTAACGCAGTAAGTGATTCGGGTGAGTGTGCGCAGCTAACGCCCCTGTGGTTTCAAGGATGAAGGGGATTAAGACTGAATAAAATGCTCACGATAATAAGCAAGCTCAGCAACTGACTCGCGAATATCATCCAAGGCTTGATGGGTATTCTGCTTTTTGAAGCCGGGCAGGATTTCAGGTTTCCAGCGGCGGGCTAGCTCTTTTAAGGTACTGACATCCAGATAACGGTAGTGGAAGTAGGCTTCCAGTTCTGGCATATAGCGGAACAAAAAGCGCCGGTCCTGACCTACGCTGTTGCCACAAATAGGGGAAATACCCGCCGGAACCCATTGCTTCAGAAATTCAATGGTTTGTAATTCAGCATCATGATCATTAATGGTGCTGGCTTTAACCCGCTCCACCAAGCCACTGCCAGTATGAGTTCGCACATTCCACTCATCCATTAGTGCGAGCTGCTCATCGGACTGATGAACCGCCAATACTGGGCCTTCTGCCAGGATATTAAGATTCGCATCGGTGACCAGAGTGGCGATCTCGATGATCCGATCCCGCTCAGGATCAAGACCGGTCATTTCCAGATCGATCCAGATCAGATTATTTTGATTCTCTGCCATGATATTTCCTGCCTGTTAGCTGGGGAGACTACCGAACAAACGGTTAATTGATAAAATAATGTGTATCATAGCCTTTTTGGTCGCAACGAGCGATATACACAAAGAACTCGGTGTTGCAGCGAATATCGCTAACCTCCCAGCAACATCAAGTCCGAAAGGTATGCCCGGAGTCATTAGGGTTGCAGGTAGGCGGTTGCCGATGAGCTTACTCAAGCGCAGCCAACACCTTTGCAACGTGAGTACGAAGGGTAAAATGTAAGATTCAAGTGAGGCGCAGTGAGCAAGAATAAACTGTCCAAAGGTCAACAACGACGTGTGCAAGCTAACCATCAGCGTCGGCTACGTACTGATAGAAAACCTGAGTTAGATGACTCTCAGCTTGGCGATGCGCAAGAAGGTATCGTTATCAGCCGGTTCGGCCAGCATGCCGATGTCGAAGCCACTGATGGTGTTCAGCACCGTTGTAATATCCGCCGTACCATCAAGTCACTCGTGACCGGTGATCGTGTGGTTTGGCGTCCCGGCCTGCAAGCGCAGGAAGGTGTTCGGGTTAAAGGTATTGTCGAGGCCGTTCATGAGCGGACCTCCGTTCTAACGCGCCCTGATCTTTATGATGGCGTAAAACCGATCGCCGCTAATATCAACCAGATCGTCATCGTATCGGCGATCTTACCCGAACTTTCTCTTAATATTATCGACCGCTATCTGGTGGCCTGTGAAACACTGGATGTCGAGCCATTAATCGTACTGAATAAAATCGATTTACTGGATGCCGATGGCCGTAAATTCGTTGATGGCATGATGGATATTTACCGTCGTATTGGCTACAACGTATTGGAGGTCTCCAGCCAAACCCGCGAAGGGATGGAAGCCTTTGAACAGGCACTTGCCGGAAGAATCAGTATCTTTGCTGGTCAATCTGGCGTAGGTAAATCCAGTCTGTTGAATGCCCTGTTACCACCAACAGACAATGAGATTCTGGTCAATACTGTTTCCGATAACTCGGGCTTGGGCCAACACACCACCACCGCGGCTCGTTTGTATCATTTCCAGCATGGCGGCGATGTTATTGACTCACCTGGGGTACGTGAATTCGGCCTCTGGCATCTGGCTCCGGAACAAATTACGCAAGGATTTGTCGAATTCCGTGATTACCTCGGTCATTGCAAATTCCGTGATTGCAGCCATACCAATGATCCCGGTTGTGCACTGCGCGAAGCCGTGGAGCAAGGCAAAATTGCTGAAGAGCGTTTTGATAATTACCACCGGATTCTGGAAAGTATGGAACAGGCAAAACCGCGTAAGACATCAGATAGCGACGAGAAATGATGTCTTAATGGCAAATGCCATACCCAAATTCACTTGTGGGCGCATAAAGTTATACCCCATAGATTCGAGTTGCAGGTAGGCGGCACCTGGATACCCCCAAGGAGTTGAGATAACTCAATCACTTGGCTCAGAGATGGCAGCCAACAACTTGAAAGATGACGGGGGTATAATGCGCCCCTTAATTTTACCGTTTACCCAAGAGGTCTACGTGCTGGACAGTATCAAAATCAGATTACAGTATTTACTCCCAAAACTTGGCCTGACCCGTTTGGCTGGCTGGGGTGCAGATAAGCAAGGTGGCTGGTTAACACAGCTGGTTATCAAGGCGTTCGCCCGCTATTACCATGTCGATATGAAAGAAGCGCAGGATCCTGAATTCTCTGCTTATCGTACATTTAATGAGTTTTTTGTACGCCCGCTGCGTGCCGGCGCTCGACCAATCGTGGTTGAAGAAAATCTATTAGCCCAACCGGCTGATGGTGCTATCAGTCAGTTAGGCACCATTCATGAGCAACAAATCTTGCAGGCGAAAGGCCACCATTACACTCTGGAAGCTTTGCTGGCGGGTAACTATATGCTGGCAGAAGAGTTCAAAAATGGTCAGTTCGTTACCACCTATTTGGCTCCCCGCGACTACCACCGGGTGCATATGCCTTGTGAGGGTACTTTGCGCGAAATGATTTATGTTCCTGGCGATTTATTCTCCGTCAACCCACTGACCGCCGCCAATGTACCTAACTTATTCGCCCGTAATGAGCGCGTCATTTGTATCTTCGACACCCCAGTTGGCCCAATGGCACAAATTCTGGTGGGTGCCACGATCGTTGGTAGTATAGAGACTGTCTGGGCTGGCACCATTACCCCGCCACGGGAAGGTGTGATTCGCCGCTGGACTTACCCGCAAGCGGGAACTGAAGGGGCAATAACACTGGAGAAAGGGCAAGAAATGGGCCGCTTTAAATTGGGCTCCACGGTGATTAACCTGTTTGCTGAAGGTAAAGTGTATTTAGCGCCACAGTTAAACAGTGGCTCTGTGACCCGCATGGGTGAAGTGCTTGCTGAAGCCGTCCCTGCGACTCCGCCGTGCTAGCCTTTGGCTTACGACGTAATTGATGCTTAAGGAGCCCTGACTTGCGCCCAATTATTTCCCGACCTTTTGGCACGTTACTGTCTTTGAGCAAGCGGCTATCTTTTGCTCTATTAGTGTCATTGACCCTGCTGTTATCCCTGCCGCTACAGGCGGCAACTCAGCCTAATGAAGATCAGCTCAGACAAGAGTTGAAACAGGCTGAAGCCAATAAAGGGATGACAAACCAGGCAGAGATTGTTCAAGCGCTGCAAGGGGCTCTTAGCTGGTTAGCGGATGCTAAAGAGTCCGATATCCGTGCCCAACAGTATCAAAAAGCGATTGATGACTTCCCCAAACTCACCCGCGAACTACGTCAACAACTGGCGCAGGAAGGGGATAAACCCCTGCCTGTACCCAGCAATATGTCGACGTCCGAACTTGAACAGCAAGTGCTGCAAATTAGCAGCCAGCTGTTAGAGTTAAGCCGCCTGTCGCAGCAAGAGCAGGATCGCGCGCGGGAAATCAGTGAATCCCTCAATCAGTTGCCACAGCAGCAATCAGAAGCGCGGCGAATTCTGACCGAAATCAGCACCCGGCTTCAAGCACAAAGCAGCCCTACCACCCCAGCAGCACAAGCTCAGCTAGCGTTATTGCAAGCAGAAGCCGTGGCTCGTAAAGCAAAAGCCAATGAATTAGAGCTTTCCCAACTGTCAGCCAATAACCGGCAGGAACTGTCACGGTTACGTGCCGAGCTATACAAAAAGCGTCAGGAACGGGTCGATGCCCAACTCCAGACCTTGCGTAACAACCTGAATAATCAGCGCCAGCAGGCCGCAGAACAGGCACTTGAACGCACAGAGTTACTGGCTGAGCAAGGTGGGGATTTACCTGAATCCATTACTCAGCAGTTGCAAATTAACCGTGACCTGTCTTTGGCTCTAAATCAGCAAGCACAGCGCATTGACCTCATTTCTTCTCAGCAACGTCAGGCGGTAGCGCAGACTCAGCAAGTTCGGCAGGCACTCAGTACTATTCGTGAACAGGCGCAATGGCTGGGGGTGTCCACCGCATTGGGGGAAGCGCTGCGAGCGCAGGTTGCCAGATTGCCCGAGGTGCCCAAATCCCAGCAGTTGGATCGCGATATGGCCCAACTGCGGGTACAGCGCCTGCAATATGAAGACATGCTGGAGAAGTTGCAGCAGCAAAACGTCAAATTAACCCAAGACGATGGCACGCCACTCACCACGGAACAACAGCGCATTCTCGATGCCCAGTGGCGTACACAGCGCGAGCTGCTTAACTCACTGCTATCAGGTTATGACACCCAGATTCTTGAGTTAACCAAGCTGAAAGTGGCGAATAGCCAGTTAGTGGATGCACTGAGCGAAGTTCGTGAAGCCACTCACCGTTACCTGTTTTGGGTGGCGGATGTTAGCCCGATATCACTCTCTTATCCGATTAACGTCGCCCATGATCTTACCCAGTTACTGTCGCTAGATACTCTCTCGCAGCTCAGTAAAGCGTTCGCTATGATGATGACCAGCCAAGAAACATTGCTGCCAATTATTGGCGCGCTGCTGTTTGTCGGTTTCAGTATTAGCTCCCGCCGCCACTATCATGCTTTTCTGGAGCGCGCCAGCAGCCGGGTTGGCAAAGTCACGCAGGACCATTTCTCCCTAACGTTACGTACCGTGTTCTGGTCAATTTTGATAGCGCTTCCGCTCCCGGTCTTATGGTCAGCAGTCGGTTATGGGCTGCAAAATGCCTGGTCATTCCCGATGGCTATCGCGATTGGTAATGCCGTCACTGCAACGGTGCCGGTGCTATGGGTGTTTATGATAAGCGCCGCATTTGCCCATCCGCATGGCCTGTTTATCACTCACTTCCGCTGGTCACCGGCGCAAGTTGGCCGGGCAATGCGTTTTTATCGAATGTCAGTGTGGCTGATTATCCCGCTGATGATGGCGCTGATTACCTTCGAGAACTATAACGACCGTGAATTTGCCGGAACACTTGGCCGCCTGTGCTTTATTTTACTGTGTATTGCCCTGAGTCTGGTGACCAACAGCCTGAAACGGGCCGGTATCCCGCTCTATCTGGATAAGAAAGGCTCTGGTGAGAATATCGTTAACGTGGCGCTATGGGGGCTGCTGCTGTCCGCACCATTGATTGCGGCCTTAGCCTCTGCACTGGGTTATCTCACTACCTCACAGGCACTGTTGGCGCGGCTGGAAACCTCGGTCGCCATTTGGTTCTTCCTGTTAGTGGTTTATCATATTATCCGCCGCTGGATGCTGATTCAGCGCCGCCGTATTGCCTTTGACCGTGCCAAACAGCGACGAGCCGATATTTTGGCGCAACGTGCCCGTGGCGAAGAGGATACGCCGCACAATAACAGCACCGAAGGGTCGATTGATGTGGAAGAGCCGGTCATTGATCTTGATGTAATCAGTGCACAATCTCTGCGGCTGGTACGATCAATTTTGACCATGATCGCGCTAGTTTCAGTGATCGCCTTGTGGTCTGAGATTCACTCAGCGTTCGGTTTCCTGGAAAACATTCGTCTGTGGGATGTGTCATCCACCATTAACGGTATTGAGTCGGTACAGGCGATCACCATGGGATCATTGCTGATCGCCATTCTGGTGATGATCGTGACCACTCAACTGGTGAGAAACTTGCCCGCCCTGTTGGAGCTGGCGCTGTTACAGCACTTGGATCTAACGCCGGGAACAGGTTATGCCATCTCCACCATCACCAAATATCTATTGATCCTGTTTGGTGGCTTGCTCGGTTTCTCCATGCTGGGGATCGAATGGGCGAAATTCCAGTGGTTGGTAGCCGCCCTCGGTTTAGGTTTGGGCTTTGGTTTGCAGGAGATTTTTGCCAACTTCGTCTCTGGCCTGATCATCTTGTTCGAAAAACCGATCCGGATTGGCGATACCGTGACTATCCGTGATCTCACCGGTAGCGTGACCAAAATCAATACTCGAGCCACCACCATCTCAGACTGGGACCGCAAAGAAATTATCGTGCCAAATAAGGCCTTTATTACTGAGCAATTTATTAACTGGTCACTGTCGGATTCAATTACCCGTGTGGTGCTGACCGTGCCAGCACCGGCTGAAACCAGCAGTGAAGAAGTGACCGAAGTATTACTGACCGCCGCGCGCCGCTGTACGCTGGTGTTGGATAACCCGCCACCAGAAGTCTATTTGGTTGACCTTCAGCAAGGGATTCAGATTTTTGAATTGCGTATTTATGCCGCTGAGATGGGTCATCGTATGCCGCTGCGCCATGAGATCCACCAGCTGATTCTGGCCGGTTACCGCGAACACGGTATTACTCTGCCATTCCCACCATTCCAAGCGCGTCTGGAAACATTGGGCCGTGGGCGGGTGGTATCTTCAAACCGTAGCCGCACACCGGGCAGTTTGTAAGATACAAGATATTATCCAAAGTCATTGGCGTTGCAGCAAGGCGGCTAGCGAACTCATCCCGATGAGCTTACATCAGTAAGTGATTCGGGTGAGTGAGTGCGGCCAACACTGCTGCGGCGCCAAGGACGAAGGATAAAAAGATAACTAGGCGATATCGACAGGAAACGCAATAACATCACTCAACTTCTCTGCACCCAACGCTAGCATCACCAGACGATCAACCCCTAGCGCGACACCAGAGCAATCCGGTAGCCCATGCTTCAAGGCGGCAATCAGGTTCATATCGATGGGGTGTTCTGGCAAACCACGTTTAGCACGGCTACGGTTATCTTGCTCGAAACGTTGCAGTTGTTCATCACCGTCAGTGAGCTCATGGAAACCATTCGCCAGCTCAATACCTTTGAAGTAAACCTCAAAACGTTCTGCTACCCGATGATCTTCCGTGCTAATGACGGCTAAGGAAGCCTGAGATGCCGGGAAGTGATACACAAAAGCAGGTTTATCGCGGCCAATGTGAGGTTCAACGCCGACAGTGAACAGCAATTGCAACAGTGTATCGCGATCTTCTTCGATGTCAGCGATATTACTGAGATCCAGCTTGGCTGCGGCTTCACGCAACTGCGCTTTGTCTGCTGACAATGGATCGATATCCAGATGGCGCAAGAATGCCTGCTGATAAGACAAGGTTTCTGCGCTATTGCAATCCAGTATTTGCTGTAGCAGGTCATCAACCTCATTCATTAAGCGATACATATCATAATGTGGGCGATACCATTCCAGCATGGTGAATTCAGGATTGTGATGGCGGCCAGCTTCTTCATTGCGGAAACTGCGCCCTAATTGATAAATAGAGCCGCTACCCGCCGCCAGCAGGCGCTTCATGTGATATTCCGGGCTAGTCATCATGTACAGCGTCAAGCCATCGGCAGCGCCCGGGCCAATAAACCGGGTTTGGAAGGGGACCAAATGAATGTCCGTTACTGTCGCTTGGCTCATGGTTGGCGTTTCAACTTCTAATACGCCACGATCGGTGAAAAAACGCCGGATCTCTGCCATTATTGCTGCGCGCTTCAACAAATTGGCGATAGGTGCACTCGGCTGCCAGCTTGCCGTTTCGCTCATGGTGGTTAACTCCGAAATCAAACAGGGGGTGCAGTCTACTCGCATCTCCCCACTCAGACAAATCTGTCATCCATTCCGCAGATTTTCCCCTTTAATTCAGCATTTCACTCTGTGAAAGAGACTTTTGCCCAGCATATCCTGTTTGGGATCACGTTTTCGTCAGTAATGCCCTTGAGACGGTTCAAATAAAACAAAACAATCGATCACATCAAATTTCTGCCACTTAGCATTAGGTATAATTATTTCCATACAAAAAGTAAGAAATAGCTATTCTTAATACCATTATTCTCGTTAACGGCTAATAGGTTAGCCAAATAATAATATTAAAAAACATATTAAGAGTAGAGATTCACTTTATATAGCCAAAGTCATGGAGTTGCAGGTAAACCAAACAAACAATCCCCCTGTAGCTTCAATACTAAGGATATAAGATTTTCACTTGAACAATGGAGAAGCGCAGTGCAAACCTTTAACGCCGATCTTGCCATTATCGGGGCCGGAGGCGCTGGTTTACGTGCAGCAATAGCCGCAGCGGAAGCCAACCCTCAGCTGAAGATTGCTCTGATCTCGAAAGTATACCCGATGCGAAGCCATACTGTGGCCGCCGAAGGGGGATCAGCAGCTGTCACACAGGACCACGATACCTTTGACTACCATTTCCACGATACTGTCGCCGGTGGTGACTGGTTATGCGAACAAGATGTTGTTGACCATTTTGTCCACAGTTGCCCGGAAGAAATGGCACAGTTGGAAATCTGGGGCTGCCCATGGAGCCGTAAACCTGATGGTTCAGTTAACGTTCGTCGCTTCGGCGGGATGAAAATCGAACGTACGTGGTTCGCCGCCGATAAAACCGGCTTCCACATGCTGCACACTCTGTTCCAAACCTCTTTAAAATATCCGCAAATTCAAAGATTTGATGAACATTTCGTGCTAGATATTCTAGTCGATGATGGTCAGGCGCGCGGTGTTGTCGCCATGAATATGATGGAAGGCACCCGAGTACAAATTCGGGCGAATGCCGTGGTCATGGCGACCGGCGGTGCAGGCCGAGTTTATCGTTATAACACCAACGGCGGTATTGTTACCGGTGATGGTATGGGGATGGCATTCCACCACGGCGTTCCGCTGCGGGATATGGAATTTGTGCAATACCACCCTACCGGTTTACCGGGCTCTGGTATCTTGATGACCGAAGGTTGTCGTGGTGAAGGCGGTATTCTGGTCAACAAAGATGGCTACCGCTATTTGCAAGATTACGGCATGGGGCCAGAAACCCCGCTCGGTGAGCCAAAAAACAAATACATGGAATTAGGCCCACGCGATAAAGTCTCGCAAGCCTTCTGGCATGAATGGCGCGCTGGCCGCACGGTTGCAACGCCGCGTGGTGATGTGGTCTATCTGGACTTGCGCCATTTGGGTGAAAAGAAACTGCTTGAGCGCCTGCCGTTCATCTGTGAACTGGCAAAAGCCTATGTCGGTGTTGACCCAGTTAAAGAACCTATTCCAGTACGTCCAACCGCGCATTACACCATGGGCGGTATCGAAACCAACCAACAGTGTGAAACTCGCATCAAAGGGCTGTTCGCCGTCGGCGAATGTTCGTCTGTTGGCCTGCATGGTGCCAACCGTTTAGGTTCCAACTCACTGGCTGAACTGGTGGTCTTTGGCCGTGTTGCCGGTGAACAAGCGGCACTGCGCGCCATGGAAAGCAATCCGGCCAACGGCAGTGCACTGGATGCACAGACCCGTGATGTGGAGACCCGCCTAAGTAACCTGATGAAGCAGGAAGGGACTGAAAACTGGGCTAAGATTCGCGATGAGATGGGCCTGTCAATGGAAGAAGGTTGCGGTATTTACCGTACACCGGAACTGATGCAGAAAACCGTGGATAAACTGGCCGAGCTGAAAGAGCGCTTCAAACGCGTGAAAATCACCGATAACTCCAGTGTCTTCAATACGGATCTGCTGTACACCATCGAGCTTGGCTATGGTTTGGATGTGGCTGAATGTATGGCTCACTCTGCACTGAATCGTAAAGAGTCCCGCGGCGCACATCAGCGTCTGGATGAAGGCTGTACCGAGCGTGATGATGTTAACTTCCTCAAACACACTCTGGCCTTCCATAATCCGGGCGGCGCACCACGTCTTGAATACAGCGATGTGAAAATTACCAAGCTGGCACCGGCAAAACGTGTTTATGGTGGTGAAGCTACCGCACAAGACGCGAAAGATGCACAAGATGCGAAAGATTTAAAGGATAAGGAGCAGGCGAATGACTGATATGAAAGTCCTGAAAATGGAAGTCATGCGCTATAACCCGGAACGTGATAGCGAACCCCACTTCGAAACCTTTGAAGTGCCTTACGATGAGCAAACTTCTCTGCTTGATGCTCTGGGCTATATCAAAGATAACCTGGCACCAGACCTCTCTTATCGCTGGTCTTGCCGGATGGCCATTTGCGGCTCGTGCGGCATGATGGTTAACAAGGTGCCGAAGCTGGCCTGTAAGACTTTCCTGCGCGAATATACAGCGGGTATGAAGGTTGAGGCGCTGGGTAACTTCCCAATCGAGCGCGACCTCGTGGTTGATATGACTCACTTTATTGAGAGTCTGGAAGCCATTAAGCCTTATATCATTGGTAATGAGCGCAAAGCGAAAGACGGCCCAACGAAGCAAACTCCAGCTCAGATGGCGAAATACCATCAGTTCTCCGGCTGTATTAACTGCGGTCTGTGCTACGCCGCCTGCCCACAGTTTGGCCTAAACCCTGAGTTTATTGGCCCGGCAGCTATCACTCTCGCGCATCGCTACAATCTGGACACTCGCGACCACGGTAAGAAAGAGCGTATGCCTCAACTTAACGGGAAAAATGGCGTCTGGAGCTGTACCTTTGTTGGCTACTGTTCTGAAGTTTGTCCTAAGCATGTTGACCCGGCTGCTGCTATCCAGCAAGGCAAGGTTGAAAGTGCTAAAGACTTCATGATCGCCATGCTGAAACCACAATAAGGGAGGGGAACAGTAATGACTACTAAACGTAAAGCTTACGTCCGTACCATGGCCCCGAACTGGTGGCAACAGCTCGGTTTCTATCGCTTTTATATGTTGCGTGAAGGTACATCCGTACCCACTCTGTGGTTCAGTATTCTGCTAATTTACGGTGTGTTCGCACTGAAAAGCGGCCCAGCTGGGTGGGAAAGTTTCGTCGGGTTCCTGCAAAACCCACTGGTGTTATTGATTAATATCATTACGTTATTGGCCGCCGTGTTACATACCAAAACATGGTTTGAACTGGCACCGAAGGCCGCCAATATTATCGTTAATAGTGAAAAAATGGGTCCAGGGCCAATTATTAAGGCCCTGTGGGTTGTGACTGTCGTGGCTACCGCGATCATTCTGGCTGTCGCCTTACTCTAACCCGGAGGAGAACAAGATGAATCAAGTCCCTAAGCGCTCCGATGAACCTATCTTCTGGGGTCTGTTTGGTGCCGGTGGTATGTGGAGTGCCATTATTGCACCTGCCGTTATTCTGCTGGTCGCTATTTTGCTCCCACTGGGTGCTTTCCCTGGTGATGCATTGAGCTATGAACGTGTTTTGGCATTTTGTCAGAGTTTCATTGGCCGCATCTTCTTGCTGCTGATGATTATTTTGCCACTGTGGTGTGCTTTACACCGTATCCATCACGCAATGCATGATTTGAAAATCCATGTCCCTGCAGGGAAATGGGTATTCTATGGTTTGGCTGCCATTCTGAGTGTGGTCACCATCATTGGTGTACTGACACTGTAGATTATCGTTGCCAGACTCTATCAACGGCCTGCGCCTCTGCGGGCCATTTTTTTGCTCTTCCGCTAATACATTCTATCAATAACTCAGATTGTTCCATTTGCCTCTTGCCTAGATGATAGCTATTCTCAATTAAAGACTAATCATTGAAATACTAAGGAATGCAGATGCGCCTGTGGTCAAAATTATCCGTATTAACAGCGACCTTGCTCTCTGTTGCCTGTGGAGTTACGCCGCCAAAAGACGTAAAGATCGTCGATAACTTCCAACTACCCCGCTATCTTGGCACCTGGTATGAAATCGCCCGGTTGGATCACTCCTTTGAGCGCGGATTAGATCATGTTACAGCCAATTACTCACTCCGTGATGATGGCGGTGTAAAAGTGGTTAATCGTGGTTATAACGTGAAGAAGCAACAATGGCAGGAGAGTGTTGGGAAGGCTTATTTCATCGGTTCGCCACAGCAAGCTTCACTGAAGGTTTCATTCTTTGGGCCTTTCTATGGTGGCTATAACGTTATTGATTTAGATGATGAATATCAGCATGCCCTGATTGCTGGCCCGAATCGAGATTACCTGTGGATTCTATCCCGCACACCGACGATTGATACTCAGACCCAACAGCGGCTGGTTGCCGTAGCGCAACATTATGGTTTCCCAGTGGATAAGTTGATCTGGGTTGAGCAGGGAGAGATGAGTTTACGCCAATGATCGCGTGAAGAGTGACATTCGGCTATTGACTCAGGGGGGATATCCCCCCCTGATGATTTATGAGGCCAATTTCAAGCCAATAATTCCCGCTAAAATCAGCCCTAGGCTAAATACTCGCGCCAAGCTGGCTGACTCCCCGAGCAACATAATACCTAGAATGGCCGTTCCCACGGCACCAATGCCGGTCCAGACGGCATACGCCGTGCCCGCCGGTAATGTTTTCATGGCATAGGCCAATAGAAAAACACTGGCTGCCATCGCCACCAAAGTCACAATACTGGGTGTCAGTCGTGTAAAACCATGGGAATACTTCAGGCCAATAGCCCAAATGACTTCTAACAGACCTGCAATAACCAGAATAATCCAAGCCATGGTAACCACCTCGCTCAGGCGGGGTCGTCCCCGAGAAAACCGATGCGTGCTGGGTCGTCCCAAGCAGCAGATAGATAAGAATGATACGTTAGCACGCTAGATAATAAGCAGCAATATCATAAGCAACCAAAAATAAATCCGGCGGCCAATGCCGCCGCTAACAATACAAACAGAGGGTTATTCCGCGCTACGTTCAATGGCACTACCAGCGCTTTGAACATCTTTGCCAACACCTTTGGTGGTATTGCAGGCGCTCAACGAAGAGATAACTAACAATGAGAAAATAACTGCGATGCTTTTCTTCAACATTATAAAAATTCCTTATAGTGCGTGAGTAGGTTCGCCCTATAAGGATAGTCAAAAAAACAACATTGCACTTTTTCCGACTTGAAATGCCAGCAGTAGGCCAAGCCCAGATAGCAGAAAACCGCCAATTCAGCGGTTTTCTTTCGTTCTCAGCGTAACCGACTTACTTCACGCGAGAAACGTATTCGCCAGAGCGGGTGTCAACTTTGATGACTTCGCCAACCTGTACGAATAGTGGCACTTTGACCACTGCACCGGTGCTCAGAGTTGCAGGCTTACCACCAGTACCAGCAGTATCACCTTTCAGACCTGGGTCAGTGTCAACAATTTCGAGTTCAATAAAGTTTGGTGGAGTGACAGCGATAGGCTGACCATTCCACAGAGTTACGATGCATTCTGCCTGATCAATCAGCCATTTAGCATTATCGCCAATCGCTTTAGCATCAGCTTGCAGCTGTTCGTAAGTCTCGTTATTCATGAAGTGCCAGAACTCACCGTCGTTATACAGGTAAGTCAGGTTCAGATCGTTAACGTCCGCACCTTCCAGAGAATCGGTTGATTTGAAGGTCTTTTCAACACGTGAGCCGGTCAACAGGCGGCGCATCTTAACACGAGCAAAAGCCTGACCTTTGCCGGGTTTTACGAATTCGCTGGACTCAACTGCATAAGGCTCGCCCTCGAACATGATTTTAAGACCGGGACGAAAATCGTTGCTATAATAACTGGCCATTATGGTCCTCAAGAAACTGGTAGTAAGCCTAAAAAATGGCAAGTATTGTAACCCGAAACATGCCAATTAGAGAAGATTGGTTGCAACAACTCGCCGATGTAATTACAGATCCGGACGAATTGCTAAGAATTTTGTTCTTAAATGAACACCCTAACCTGCAACAAGGCACCGCAGCGCGTCGTTTATTTCCCTTAAGAGTGCCCCGTGCATTTGTCGCACGTATGCAACCGGGAAATCCATCAGACCCTTTACTGCTGCAAGTGCTCACTGCACGCGAAGAATTTATCGCGGCCCCCGGCTTTACCAACGATCCACTCGATGAGCAGCGCAGTGTTGTCCCCGGATTGTTACACAAATACCGCAACCGCGCATTATTGCTGGTCAAAGGCGGCTGCGCCGTCAATTGCCGCTACTGTTTCCGCCGCCATTTTCCTTATCAGGATAACCAAGGCAACAAAGCCAATTGGCAGCAAGCACTGGATTATATCCGCCAGCATCCTGAACTGGACGAGATTATTTTCTCGGGCGGCGACCCATTAATGGCAAAGGACAGTGAACTCAGTTGGTTAGTGGGTGAATTAGAAAATATCCCCCACATCAAACGGTTGCGTATCCATAGCCGCTTGCCGGTGGTGATCCCCGCTCGTATTACTCCAACACTGTGTCAGTTGCTAGGTGATTCACGATTACAGGTATTGATGGTTACACATATAAACCATGCCAATGAAATCGACTCATCTTTCCGTGACAGTATGGCACAGTTGAAACGGGCGGGAGTCACACTGTTAAACCAGAGTGTGTTGCTACGTGGGGTCAATGATGATGCAGACGTATTGGCGACATTAAGTAATGCTTTGTTTGATGCTGGAATTCTGCCTTATTACATCCATGTGCTGGATAAAGTGCAAGGCGCGGCCCACTTTATGGTTGATGATGATGAAGCTCGGCAATTAATGAAAGGGTTACTGAGTCGGGTATCAGGCTATTTGGTACCCCGTTTGGCACGAGAAATTGGGGGGCAGCCCAGCAAAACACCGCTGGATCTTCGATTAATGCAGAGCGAATAAGGGCAAGTCAGGGGATACGACGCGCCCCTGACTTATTTACATTGGCGCTTAAACTATTAAGGGCACTTGTAAACTTCACCGACCATTTTGCTGTCGAGTGGCGCGAAGCTTGATAAGAAGGTTTCGCTTGGGCTGGTTGCACCATAGATAACATTGCCGCCCATGGCTGCTGCTTTGTTGCGCAGGTCATTTGCCGCACCGCGCATCGAGCTGCTTTCACCGCCGCCGCCAGATATCCAATTGCTCTGAGTACCGGTGACCTGACCCACCAACTGGCATTCACTACCCGGTTTTGTATCGGAGAACTTCACTTGCTCGCCCGCCGCACTCAATTGATTAGTGGAGCTACAACCTGCCAGCAACAGCGCTGCTGAAAGACCAAGTAACACTTTAATCCGCATTTTTTTCCCCATTCGAAGTTGAGAATCACGCTAAAGATTACCAGAAAGCACCGCCGCCGCTTAGGCATCCGTTGCCGAAATTATCCAGGTACCCGATTTCGAGACTGATGGTTAATGAGTAACAGTTTACACATTAAATCAGAAACTAAGATAATAAAAAGTCCGGCAATCATCACTCTGGCAAAATAAAGCCACTTTTACAGCACCGAGTTGCAAAATATGAGTCAGAGAAAATCTTGTTTCCAGATAAGGCCAAGTATAAGGCTTTGTTGGGGCGAGGTTATGACAGGTTTGATTTATTGCCGGTTTTTCTTTTCATAAAAAATAAGAGTGAATCTCACCAAAAATAAAAGCGAGCAGGTTTCCCCACTCGCTTTCATCAACAGCTTGTCCCTTAGGCTACCAAACTTATGGTCGCTCAAAGGGTTGGCAGCATTACATCATGCCGCCCATGCCGCCCATACCACCCATGCCGCCAGCGCCCATATCAGCACCTTTGTCATCACGTGGCAGGTCAGTGATCATGCACTCGGTGGTGATCATTAGGCCAGCAATAGAGGCTGCGTACTGCAGAGCAGAACGAGTCACTTTAGTTGGATCCAGGATACCCATCGCGATCATGTCGCCGTATTCTTCGCTGTATGCGTTGTAACCGTAGCTACCTGAACCCGCTTTAACGTTGTTCGCGATAACAGAGGCTTCTTCACCGGCGTTAACTACGATCTGACGCAGTGGAGATTCCATCGCACGCAGAGCAACTTTGATACCCACGTTCTGGTCTTCGTTGTCGCCTTTCAGGCCAGAAGCAGTGATAGCAGATGCAGCACGAATCAGTGCAACACCACCACCAGCAACCACGCCTTCTTCTACCGCAGCACGAGTTGCGTGCAGAGCATCTTCAACGCGAGCTTTCTTCTCTTTCATTTCAACTTCAGTTGCGGCGCCAACTTTGATAACGGCAACGCCGCCAGCCAGTTTAGCAACACGCTCTTGCAGTTTTTCTTTGTCGTAGTCAGAAGTCGCATCTTCAATTTGCTGACGGATCTGAGTAACACGGCCCTGGATTGCAGCTTCGTCACCTACACCATCGATGATGATAGTGGTGTCTTTGTTGATAACAACACGTTTTGCCTGACCCAGATCTTCCAGAGTGGTTTTTTCCAGTTCCAGACCGATTTCTTCAGAAATAACAGTACCAGAAGTCAGAGTCGCGATGTCTTGCAGCATGGCTTTACGACGATCGCCGAAACCAGGTGCTTTAACTGCAGCCACTTTAACAATGCCGCGCATGGTGTTAACCACCAGAGTTGCCAGCGCTTCGCCTTCAACGTCTTCTGCGATGATCAGCAGTGGTTTACCGGCTTTCGCTACTGCTTCCAGAACTGGCAGCATTTCACGGATGTTAGAGATTTTCTTGTCAGCCAACAGGATGAATGGGCTTTCAAGTTCAATTGAACCAGTTTCTGGTTTATTGATGAAGTAAGGAGACAGGTAGCCACGGTCGAACTGCATACCTTCTACAACGTCCAGCTCGTCTTGCAGGCCTGAACCTTCTTCAACGGTGATAACGCCTTCTTTACCGACTTTTTCCATCGCTTGTGCAATCAGCTCACCAACAGTTGAGTCTGAGTTTGCAGAGATGGTACCTACCTGGGCGATAGCTTTAGAATCAGAGCAAGGCACAGACAGTTTTTTCAGTTCTTCAACCGCAGCGATAACAGCTTTATCGATACCGCGTTTCAGATCCATTGGGTTCATGCCGGCCGCTACAGCTTTCAGGCCTTCAGTGATGATGGATTGAGCCAGAACAGTTGCAGTGGTAGTACCGTCACCTGCCGCGTCATTCGCTTTAGAGGCAACTTCTTTAACCATCTGTGCACCCATGTTCTCAAACTTGTCTTCCAGTTCGATCTCACGTGCAACAGATACACCATCTTTGGTGATAGTTGGAGAGCCGAAAGACTTGTCCAGAACTACGTTACGGCCTTTCGGGCCTAGGGTCACTTTCACTGCATCAGCAAGGATGTTTACGCCGCGTAGCATTTTGATGCGTGCGTCGTTACCGAATTTTACGTCTTTAGCTGCCATTGGTATTTCCCTTAACTCGTTCAGTTCAGAAGATTAGAGAGCGTGATTACGCTTCAACAATTGCCAGAATGTCGCTTTCGGACATGATCAACACTTCTTCATGGTCGATCTTCTCTGACTTCACGCCGTAACCATCGTTGAAAATAACGACGTCGCCAACTTTCACATCCAGCGGCTTAATTTCACCGTTATCCAGGATGCGACCATTGCCGACAGCCAGAACTTCACCACGGGTAGATTTACCCGCTGCAGTGCCAGTCAGAACGATGCCGCCAGCAGACTTGGATTCAACTTCTTTGCGCTTGACGATAACGCGGTCATGCAATGGACGAATTTTCATTGATAGCTCTCCTATGAGAAGGTCCGTATCAGATTTAGGATTAATATCGGCATGCCTTCATAACCGATACCGTGCCTTCCTTAATGGGGGCGGCTTCTCATCCCTTCAAGGGAGACGACAAAAAAAAATTCATTTTTTTCTCGTCCTAAGATGGCTGTTTTGAGCCACCTCACCGCCCACAGTGAAAAGAAAACACTGTGATTTACTTTATAAATTTATGATTAATAAACAGGCTATTAGAGTGAACCTTCGGTTTACTTATCATCTTTAAAACGATTATCTGTCGATTTATCATCCTCATCCGGACGATGCTCGACAATGAAGCTCTCATCAGCTTTGCGCTGAAACTCACCGTCAAAAGTATTTCCGCCGCCCATTGGGCCGCTACCGGTGCCAAAACTACCGCCACGGTAAATGTGCAAATGTGGCATCAACTTTAATGTTAATGACTTTTGAATCGGGGGTAAGAGCAGCAGCAAACCGAGGAAGTCGGTGAAAAAGCCCGGGATCAACAGCAAGAAACCCGCCAATACCAGCGAGACACTTTTGACCATTTCTGCCGCCGGGCTTTCACCCGCAGCCAGTTTTTGCTGCATCTGCATAAAGGTTTTGATGCCCTGGTTACGCACCAGAGAGATCCCCACACAGGAGCTCAGGATCACTAGCAGCAGGGTAACCAGCACACCCAGTACGGCTGCGACCTTGATAAATATCGATATTTCTATATATGCCAATAAAAATATCAGCGCTAACGGTAACCAACGCACCGCATTCTCCTTATTTCAATCATTCAATATCCCTCATCAGGTTAAACCTGCCTGACAGATACCATGAAAACCTTGACCCAGTTGGCGCTGACACGACCTTTTCCCCTCATACTTCAAACTGCATATGCGTTGGCTGCATTCAATCACCCGAATCACTTACTCAAGTAAGCTCATTGGACTCATTCGCTTGCCGCCTTCCTGCAACTCGAATTATTTGGGGTATATATCTAGATTTCGGCGTCAGCTCCCCTCTTCGACGTGGGTCGACAATCATAAAGTGGTGGTGGTCGAAGTACTTTTCAAGTTGAGGGCATACTTTTATTACTCATTTGTGCAACTGTGAGAGAAATCACAGATATCAGATCCTCTTAATTAATTCCGACCATATAGTGATCCTAGTTCAAGGCTTTTTCTCGCTAAGCAGCATATGATCCTGTTAGCAACATGATGAATGGTTAATCTTTCCGCACTAAAGGTTCATAGCGGCATCAATGTTGCCCACGGCGACATAATTTAGTTAACAAATACAAAACAAGACAGCACATTAGAGAAGGTTCTCATGTCAAATAACATTCGTATTGAAGAAGACCTGTTAGGTACACGAGAAGTCCCCGCAGAGGCTTACTACGGTGTTCATACCCTGCGTGCGATTGAAAACTTCTATATCAGCAACAGCAAGATCAGTGATGTTCCCGAATTTGTACGCGGCATGGTTATGGTAAAAAAAGCGGCGGCAATGGCGAACAAAGAGCTACACACTATTCCACGCAAAATTGCAGACATCATTATTCAGGCATGTGATGAAGTTCTGGATAAAGGCAAATGCATGGATCAGTTCCCGGTTGACGTGTTCCAAGGCGGCGCCGGTACCTCTTTAAACATGAATACCAACGAAGTTCTGGCCAATATCGGTCTGGAACTGATGGGGCACCAAAAAGGGGAATATCAATATCTCAACCCTAATGACCATCTAAACAAGTGCCAATCCACCAACGATGCCTACCCAACCGGCTTCCGCATTGCGGTCTACGCCTCCATTATGAAATTGATCGACGCGATCAACGAATTGGGCGAAGGTTTCGGTAGAAAATCCAAAGAATTCGAAAAAATTCTGAAAATGGGTCGTACCCAGCTACAGGATGCAGTTCCAATGACTCTGGGGCAGGAATTCCGTGCCTTCCAGGTATTGTTGAACGAAGAAACCAAAAACCTGCAACGTACCGCAGAGTTACTGCTGGAAGTTAACCTGGGTGCAACGGCTATCGGTACTGCCTTGAACACACCAGAAGGTTATCAGCAACTGGCTGTTCAAAAACTAGCTGAAATCAGTGGGCTGGCATGTGTACCAGCAGAAGACTTGATTGAAGCAACATCTGACTGTGGGGCTTACGTAATGGTGCACAGTGCGCTGAAACGTCTGGCAGTTAAGATGTCGAAAATCTGTAATGACTTACGTTTGCTCTCCTCTGGCCCGCGTACTGGTCTGAATGAAATCAACCTGCCAGAATTGCAGGCCGGTTCCTCAATCATGCCAGCCAAAGTTAACCCGGTTATTCCTGAAGTTGTTAACCAGGTTTGTTTTAAGGTGATCGGCAACGACACTTGCATTACTATGGCGGCCGAAGCAGGCCAGCTCCAGTTGAACGTCATGGAGCCAGTGATTGGCCAGGCTATGTTTGAGTCCATTCATATCCTGACAAATGCTTGCTATAACCTGTTGGAAAAATGCATTAATGGCATTACGGCCAACAAAGAGGTCTGCGAGCGTTACGTCTTTAACTCTATCGGTATCGTTACCTATCTTAACCCATTCATTGGCCACCATAATGGTGACATTGTCGGTAAGATCTGTGCGGAAACCGGTAAGAATGTGCGGGAAGTGGTTCTGGAACGCGGTTTGCTCACTGAAGCCGAGTTAGACGATATTTTCTCTGTCGAGAACCTGATGCATCCTGCCTATAAGGCGAAACGTTATACCGATGAAAATGAACAATAAAATAATCATCCGGTAGCCCTATAAGGCACGTATGCTCCTCTGGACAACGTGCCTTTTTAGTTTCTGGTAAACACAATTATTTAACGTTTAAAGTTCAATTTAAACAAGTTGTTTCAAATTATAAACAAGGGGTAAAGCTATGATAGCCGTAGAATTAGTCATCGTTCTGCTGGCCATTTTTTTAGGGGCCAGATTAGGCGGTATCGGTATCGGATTTGCGGGCGGGATTGGTGTTTTGGTGTTGGCGATCATTGGCGTCAAACCAGGCAGCATTCCCTTTGACGTTATTTCAATCATCATGGCTGTTATCGCCGCAATCTCTGCAATGCAGGTGGCGGGCGGTATGGATTATCTGGTGCAGCAGACTGAAAAATTGCTGCGTAAGAATCCAAAACACATCACCATCCTTGCTCCGCTGGTCACCTATTTTCTGACCATCTTTGCCGGGACAGGTAATATTTCTCTGTCAGCCCTGCCGGTTATTGCTGAAGTGGCGAAAGAACAAGGCATCAAACCTTGCCGCCCTCTGTCAACCGCAGTTGTCTCCGCGCAGATTGCTATCACCGCCTCACCTATTTCTGCGGCAGTTGTCTATATGTCTTCTGTCATGGAAGGCCACGGCGTCAGCTACTTACATTTACTGATGATAGTTATCCCATCCACCCTACTTGCGGTGTTTGTGATGTCACTGATCGTCTCTTGGTGCTTTAACTCCAAACTTTCCGATGACCCAATCTATCTGAAACGTTTAGAAGAAGGTTTGGTAACACTACGTGGTGACACGGTAAAAGTGATTAAACCACGGGCTAAAACCTCAGTATTGCTGTTCCTGGCAGGTGTATTGTGTGTTGTGGCTTATGCCATCATCAACAGCCCAAGTGTCGGTCTGGTGGCAACACCGCTGATGAATACCACCAATGCTATTTTGATCATCATGCTGAGTGTGGCGACTATCACCACTATGGTGTGTTCGGTTGATACCGACTCAATCCTGAACTCCAGCACTTTTAAAGCGGGTATGAGTGCTTGTATCTGTATCCTCGGTGTAGCTTGGTTGGGTGATACCTTTGTACAACACAATCTGGAGTGGATTAAAGAAACTGCGGGTAGCTTGATTCAGGCTCACTCATGGTTGCTGGCTGTTATCTTCTTCTTCTGTTCAGCCCTGTTGTACTCTCAGGCGGCAACTGCCAAGGCATTGATGCCAATGGCAATGGCACTGAACGTATCACCACTGGCCGCGATTGCTTCTTTCGCAGCGGTTTCTGGTCTGTTCATTCTGCCTACCTACCCAACACTGGTTGCGGCAGTACAAATGGATGACACCGGCACCACCCGTATTGGTCGCTTCGTGTTCAACCATCCGTTCTTCATCCCTGGCACCATCGGGGTGGCACTGGCTGTTTGCTTCGGCTTTGTGATGGGCGGTTTGGTGTTGTAATCACTTAAGTAATTTCATCGGATTGGGGCGCATCATGCGCCCTATTTCCTCAGCTATATCCCATCGTTACACAAATCATCTTCTGACCCAGCCAAGCTTCGCGTTATAGTACTTTTGCTATCCATGTAACTTATCGTCATATAAGCCACGCGACCTACGAGGTTAAAATGTCTGATTGTGATACAACTGACTGTGATGCAATTGTGGTATTGTGCACCGCTCCCGATGAAGCCAGCGCACAAGACTTAGCCGCGCAGGTTTTAGGGGAGAAATTGGCCGCCTGCGCTACCCTGTTGCCAGGTGCGACCTCGATTTACTACTGGGAAGGTAAGCTTCAGCAAGAGTATGAAGTCCAGTTATTGTTCAAAAGCAATACGGATCATCAGCAGGCGCTTCTCAGCTATATCAAACAACATCACCCCTACCAGACACCGGAATTACTGGTGCTGCCGGTAAGGGATGGAGATAAAGATTACCTGTCATGGCTCAACGCTTCATTACTCTGATTCTGCTGCTGTGCAGCGTTTTACTCGCACCGCACAGCGCACAGGCTTCACTGTTTGGTGAAAAATCCTCTTTTGGCCAGCAAAGCAGCCAGAGCCGGTTTATCCCTGTCGATCAGGCGTTTGCCTTTGATTTTCGTCAGCAAGGTGACCAGCTCACCCTAAGCTGGCAGATTCATCCCGACTATTATCTGTATCGCCAACAAATCAAAATCGTGCCGCAGAATGCTTCTCTGGGTACATTTACGCTGCCAGAAGGCATTGCTCATCATGATGAATTTTATGGTGAAGTCGCGATTTTCAAGCAACAGCTCACACTGAAAATCCCCATTATGCAGGCCGGTGAACAAGCCAGTGTCAGTGTGACTTATCAGGGCTGCGCTGAGGCCGGTTTCTGTTACCCGCCAGAAACCCGTGTCGTTCCGCTCTCCGCCGTGATCGCTGGGTCATCCGCGGCGACGGGTACAGAAGCTGTGGTTTCTCCTGCGGCCAATAATGTGGCCCCAGTGCCTGCGGAACTGCCGTTTTCACCCCTCTGGGCGCTGCTCATTGGTATCGGTATCGCCTTCACCCCTTGCGTGTTGCCGATGTATCCGCTGATTTCAGCCATTATCCTCGGGCGCGAAAAGCCCCATAGTCAGCGGCGGATATTGCTGTTGGCGGTGGTGTATGTGCAAGGGATGGCACTGACCTACACCTTACTTGGCCTGGTGGTTGCCGCCGCAGGTTTACAATTTCAGGCGGCATTACAACACCCTTATGTCTTGATTGGGTTATCCATCTTGTTTGTGCTGCTGGCGTTATCCATGTTCGGCCTGTATTCCTTGCAATTACCGTCCTCACTGCAAACCCGGTTGGTGCAGTGGAGCAGTACTCAACGCGGAGGCTCACTGGCTGGCGTCTTTGCCATGGGCGCACTGGCGGGGCTGATTTGCTCACCTTGCACCACCGCCCCACTCAGCGCCATTCTGCTGTATATCGCCCAAAGCGGTAACATGCTGGCCGGCGGTGGTACGTTGTATCTATATGCCTTAGGGATGGGCATCCCATTGGTGATTGTGACGTTGTTTGGCAATAAGCTCCTCCCGCGCAGTGGCCCGTGGATGCAGTACGTCAAAGAAGCTTTTGGTTTTGTTATTCTGGCACTGCCGGTGTTCTTGCTAGAAAGAGTGCTGGGCGATGTCTGGGGTTTACGTTTATGGAGCTTACTGGCGATTGCCTTCTTCGGCTGGGCATTTGTATTAAGTCTGAAAGCGCACTCCGGCTGGGCGCGGGTTTGCCAGCTATTACTGCTGGCCGCCCTGCTGATTGCCGCCCGCCCACTACAAGACTGGGCTTTTGGCAGTAACACACAACAGAGTGAAATTAAGCATTTAGCCTTTAAACAGGTGGCTGATTTACCACAGTTGCAAGCGGCATTAGCTCAAGCACGGGGTAAGCCAGTGATGCTGGATCTGTACGCTGACTGGTGTGTCGCCTGCAAAGAGTTTGAGAAATATACCTTCAGCGATGAGCAGGTTCAGCGCCAGTTAGCCAATACCGTGCTGCTGCAAGCTGACGTGACAGCGAATAACGCAGAACATGCGGCACTATTGAAGCAGTTAAATGTGTTGGGCTTGCCGACCATCCTGTTTTTCGATGCTCAGGGCAATGAAGTTAGCGATGCCAGAGTTACCGGCTTTATGAATGCCACCGAGTTCTTGCAGCATTTACAGAATAAGACGCGGTAAACCACCTTGGTGGCCTACCGCAATGAACAGACTGATGGCTACTGGACGGCGGCATCTGACAGCCGTTTTTTCAGTTGGTAATATTGTTGCTCAACATATTGCTCTGCCGCGCGTTGGTCACTAATGGCCTCTACTTTGACCGCACAATGCTTGAATTCCGGTGTTTTTGACACCGGATCGACATGATCCACCGTCAGCTCATTACAAGCACCAATCCACCACTGATAAGTCATATATACCGCGCCAAGATTTGCCCGCTCAGTAACACTGGCGCGAGCAATCACTTTACCGCGCCGGGAAGAAATCCAGATCAGCGCTTGATCGACAACCCTTAGCTCACCGGCATCTTGCGGGTGAATTTGTACATAACCTGGCTCATCTGCCAGAATTTTCAATGTGGTACAGTTGCCGGTCATTGAGCGGCAGCTGTAGTGCCCCACTTCACGCACCGTACAGAGCGCCAGCGGATACTCACTGTTAGTCTGTTCATGAGGCGGCTGCCACGGCGCACAACTGAGCAAACCTTTGCCATCCTCGGTAGCAAATTGATTACCGGTATACAGGTAAGGAGTGCCGGGGTGATCTTCACTTGGGCAGGGCCACTGCACATAACCCAACCCCGCCATTTTTTCATAGGTTGCGCCAAAGAAGGGTGGGCACAAGCCGCGCATTTCATCCCATATTTGTTGGGTATTTTGGTAAGCCATCGGATAACCCATCGCCGTGGATATCAGGCTGATTATCTCCCAATCGGGCTTCACATCGCCCTTTGGCTCAATGGCTTTATTAAAGTGCTGGAAGCCGCGATCGGCGCTGGTATATACCCCTTCATGCTCCCCCCAAGACGTGGCCGGGAGAACTACATCCGCCAGCGCGGCGGTTTTGGTCATAAAGATATCCTGCACCACCACCAGCTCCAGTGCTTCAAACGCGGCGCGCATTGCGGCTAAATCTGGCTCGGTTTGGATCGGGTCTTCACCAAACACGTAATAGGCTTTAAGTTTTCCTTCGGCTACTTTATGTGGAACATCGGTAATCGAGTACCCCACATGAGCCGGCAATTCAGGGACTCCCCAGGCAGCGGCGAAGCGGCCTCTGGCCTCATTATCCGTCACTTTCTCATAGCCGGGGAAGGTGTTGGGCAGCACCCCCATATCACAAGCGCCCTGAACATTGTTCTGACCACGAACTGGGCCGACGCCGACATTGGGCCGCCCAAGATTACCGGTTAACAGAGCCAACGAAGACAGCCCTTTCACCACATCCACGGCCTGCCCCCATTGGGTGACGCCCATCCCCCACAGAATCGTCGCCGCCGGTGCTGCGGCATAGGTACGCATCGCCTGACGAACAGCTTGCGCAGGCAAGCCAGTAATGTGCTCGACATCCTCCGGGCGATAATCTGCAACTCCCGCTTTCAGTTCATCAAAGCCACGGGTATGTGCGCGCACATAATTATCATCAAAGAGTTTTTCTTCAATCAATACATAAATAAAGGCATTCACCAACGCCATGTTTGCGCCATTTTTCAATGCCAGCCATTGGTCAGCAATGCGCGCAGTTTCAATGTGCCGAGGATCGCAGACAATCAGTTTGGCACCTTTGTTTTTGGCTTTGATAATTCGTCTGGCGACAATCGGGTGGGAATCAGCGGCGTTATAGCCAAACACCAAGATGCAATCGGTATTCTCAAGTTCGCCGATGGAATTACTCATCGCGCCATTGCCCAGAGTCTGCTGTAAACCAGCCACCGACGGGCCATGGCACAAGCGGGCGCAGCAATCGATATTGTTAGTGCCAATCGCGGCGCGAGCAAACTTTTGCATCACATAATTGGCTTCATTACCCGGCCCACGAGAGGAGCCGGTCATCATGATGGCATCCGGCCCATGGCGTTTTTTAATAGCTTTGAATTTAGTAGTGATGAAAGCAATAGCTTCTTGCCAGCTCACACTCTCAAATGGCTCGCCCCGTTTGCGACGCAATAGTGGGGTCGTCAGCCGAGGGGTAAGCAGGCGGGTATCATTGAGAAAGTCCCAGCCATAGTAACCTTTTAGGCACAGCTCCCCTTGGTTGGTGACACCATTGGCTGGCTGTGCGCCTACAATTTCGCCGTCTTCAACCAGTAAATTTAATTTGCATCCGGAGCCACAATAGGGGCAGACCGTGAGGATCTTTTCCATTTTTCTATCCTTATGACCACCGACGTTACCGAGCAATACCCGGCACAGCGCCACGAGCAGCGCGCAATTGTCTGTCCCGCTGTAGAGTTTCCAACGCCATCGGCGTCACCAATTTCAGTGCCTTCGTTGGGCAGACCTCAATACAGGCCGGGCCTGCTTCACGCTGATGACATAAATCACATTTATGCGCCTGCGCGCTCACCGTGGTGTTATGGCTAATCTGCTCAACCATATTCATCGCGCCAAACGGGCAGACCAACATGCAGGTTTTGCAACCAATACAACGAGATGCCATCACCTGCACACCATGATCGCCGGTGACAATCGCCCCATTTGGGCAAGAGTTTTCACAGGGCGCATCTTCACATTGATGGCAGAGGATTGGCGCACTAACCGCAAAACTTTTCATCACACTCAGACGCGGGTGAAACTGATCCGCCGTAATGCTGCTGACCTTATTATCTGTGCTATGCGCCACCACGCAGGCGATTTCGCAGGTGCGGCAACCAATACACTGAGTCATATCAGCGATAACAAATCGGTTCATCTTTTCTCCTGACCGCTGGCGTTATAAAACATCAAGATAATAAGCAATGCTTTCCGCCGCTTTACGCCCTTCGGCAATGGCGGTGACGATTAAGTCAGCACCACGCACAATGTCGCCACCGGCAAAGATTTTGGGGTTACTGGTTTGATATGGATAACCGGAGATCGTCGGGGCAACCACTCGCCCCTGTTTATCCAGCACCACATTGTGTTCAGCCAGCCACGACATCCGGTGTGGGCTAAAACCAAAGGCCATAATGACCGCATCGGCGGGAATAATGTGTTCAGAACCGGGGATAGGCCGCGCCTGCCGCCGCCCTTTGGCATCTGCCTGGCCCATTTCAGTTCGTATCATTTTGATGCCGGTAACCTGCCCCTGTTCATCAACTTCAATTCGCTGCGGTTGCAGGTTAAACATAAATTCAGCACCTTCCTCACGAGCATTTTTCACTTCACGTTTGGAGCCGGGCATATTCTTTTCATCACGGCGATAAGCACAAATCACATTGGCAGCACCATGGCGCAGCGAGGTACGAACACAATCCATCGCCGTATCCCCACCGCCCAGCACCACTACCCGCTGATTTTCCATACTGGTATAAGGATGAGCACCACTGGCGCTATACCCCATCAAATGTTGGGTATTACCAATCAGGAATGGCAAGGCATCAAACACACCGGGAGCATCTTCATTTTCCAATCCGGAGCGCATCGAACGGTATGTCCCAACGCCGAGGAAAAGGGCATCAAACTCACCAAGCAGACTTTCCATGGTGATATCGCGGCCAATTTCGGTATTCAGGCAAAACTCGACACCCATCTCGCTAAAGATCTCGCGGCGGCGGGTCATCACCCCTTTTTCCAGCTTGAAGGCCGGAATACCAAAGGTCAGCAAGCCACCGATTTCGGGATAACGGTCAAATACCACGGGCGTGATACCGTTGCGAACCAGAATATCCGCGCAGCCCAGACCCGCTGGGCCTGCGCCGATAATAGCCACGCGCTTGCCCGTCGGCTTAACGTCGGACATATCGGGCCGCCAACCTGTCGCCAGTGCTGTTTCAGTAATATGCCGCTCAATCTGGCCGATAGTGACTGCGCCATCGTGGTCATTCAAGGTACAAGCTTGTTCACACAAGCGGTCTTGCGGGCATACCCGGCCACAGATTTCCGGCAAACTGCTGGTTTGATGTGACAGCTCCGCCGCCTCATGGATGCGCCCTTGATGCGCCAACGAGATCCATTGCGGAATGGCGTTATGTAGCGGGCAAGTCCACTGACAAATGGTTTTATCACCACAATTCAGACAGCGCTCCGCCTGTTCAAGAATCTGGCCTTCGGTGAAAGGCAGATAGATTTCAGCAAAACTGGTTTTACGCTCTTCCAGTGGGATTTTTTTCGCTTCCAACCTTGGCGTACGTGGCCGTAGCAATAAATTGACGGGAGCGGCATCACGGATATTTTTGCTTAGCGGGCTAAAAGAGTGAGAAACCCCGGCAGCGGTGGTGGTGCTAAATAAGCGGCCATTGTGGTCATTCAATGCCGAACGCTGACGCTTTTGTCGCTGTTGATTCAGTAAATAATTCTGATCAACCAGAGTCAGCGCTTGAGTGGGACACGTTTTGATGCAGGCTGGGCCATCAGGTTGGTCAATACATAAGTCGCATTTTTGCGCTTCAGTACGTTGATAGGCATCTGCCAAACGATGACTGGCGGGTTGTACAGTTTCGGTCACCACAGTCATCATGCCGAATGGGCAGGCAATCATGCAGGTTTTGCAGCCGATACATTTTTCCTGAATAACCTGAATGCTATTATTCATTTCAACAATGGCCCCATTCGGGCAGGTGCTGGCACAAGGAGCATCTTCACAATGGTGGCAAAAGACCGCTGTCGCACTGTCATTATTTTTAAACACTTTAACGCGGGGCGTGAAATAGTCTGGTTTATCAGGGAACCGACCCTCATGATGCGCGACAACACAGGCAACTTCACAGCTGCGGCAACCAATACAGCTTTCGGCATCTGCAACAATAAATGGATTCATATTATTTCTTCCCAGAAGTCATATCATTGCCGATAAATAATTATTATTTTCAACAACCATTCACAACTCTACAAAATCATTAACCTTACAAACATAGTGGCTATGATATTTTATTATTACAATTAATTTTTAATGCAAAAGAATCGTGCTTTTGTTGATATTTATGACTAATTAAATTGGCAAATGCACGAGAGCATCATAATAAATAACGGGAAGAATCGATTAAGCACAGGGGATTATTTTTATTAATGCCAACAATAAAGGGAATTACTTGGCGCAGTGTTAATTAAAAGTTGATTTCACCAATACAATCATTCGATACAAAATTGATCCAGATCAGTTTGATATTAAAATCCAAAACAATTTCTTTAGAAAATAACCAAAGCCATGGGTGTAACAATCAGGCAGCACGCGAATAAACTCCAGCGAACTGACGCAAGCCAGAGATGCGAATATCTGAGAGAAGCGAACCAGGCTATCGCACCAGGAATGCTGGGTATTTGTGATGATAGCCCCACTTTGCTGTACAGCAACACAACAATTAGATAATTTCCCCGCATTTTTTTGGGCCGATGCACAATGCGAATTATTTCCCCACTCCATATAATGGATACAGCGCTAACAAAGACATTAATGAGAATTAACTTTTGTATTTATATAACACCAAATAAAAAATAGGTTATTGCATCTTATTCATAAGGAATTTAAATGCGGCAACCTAAAAAATGATTTATAGAGGGTATAAAAATGAGTCTGGATGCCGCTGTGACCGAAAAACGGACCCATGTCCGATATATAATATTATTAATTATCTTTATTGTAACTGCAATTAACTATGCTGACCGGGCAACATTATCAATTGCAGGCACTGAAGTGGCAAAAGAGCTGCAATTAGATGCAGTTGCAATGGGATATATTTTCTCTGCTTTTGGTTGGGCTTACCTATTAATGCAAATACCCGGCGGCTGGTTGTTAGACCGTTACGGCTCAAAACGCGTTTATACCTATAGCCTGTTCTTCTGGTCGCTCTTTACCTTTACCCAAGGCTTTGTTGACATGTTCCCGATAGCTTATGCCGCTATCTCCATGTTTATCATGCGCTTTATGTTAGGTTTCGCTGAAGCGCCCTCCTTCCCGGCTAACGCCAGAATTGTTGCCGCCTGGTTCCCAACCAAAGAGAGAGGAACGGCATCGGCAATCTTTAACTCGGCCCAATATTTCTCGCTGGCTATCTTCTCTCCATTATTAGGTTATTTAACCTTTGCCTGGGGCTGGCAGCATGTATTTACTGTCATGGGTGGGTTAGGTTTTGTATTAACCATTGCTTGGGTCAAATTTATTCATAACCCGACAGATCATCCAGATATGTCAGCATCTGAACTGGAATATATCAAACAAGGTGGTGCAGTTGTTGATATGGACCACAAGAAAGCAGAGGGTCATAAAAGTGGTCCTAAATTAGATTATCTTAAGCAATTGCTAGCCAGTCGAATGATGTTGGGCGTGTTTTTCGGCCAATACTTTATTAATACCATCACTTGGTTCTTCCTGACCTGGTTCCCCATTTATTTAGTACAAGATAAAGGGATGTCTATTTTAAAAGTTGGGATGGTGGCATCTATTCCAGCATTGTGCGGATTCGCCGGTGGGGTGTTAGGGGGCGTATTCTCTGATTCATTAATTAAACGAGGCCACTCACTGACTTTCGCACGTAAAGTCCCTATCGTGTTAGGCATGTTATTGGCATCAAGTATTATTCTGTGTAACTACGTCGATAGTGATGTGGTGGTGGTTGCGCTGATGGCATTAGCCTTCTTTGGTAAAGGCTTTGGTGCCTTGGGCTGGCCGGTCATTGCCGATACCGCGCCAAAAGAGATCGTCGGTCTGTGTGGTGGCTTGTTCAACGTATTTGGTAACGTGGCCTCCATCGTAACCCCATTGGTCATCGGCTATCTGGTGAAAGAATTACACTCCTTTAATGCCGCACTTATCTTTGTCGGTTGCTCGGCCATTATGGCGATGTTCTGCTACTTATTTGTTGTCGGCGATATCAAGCGCTTGGAATTGAAAACAGTTTAATAGAACAAAAACAGGTGCCTCTGATGGGGCACTTGTTATTTAGAATGTATAAGATAAATATTATAAGGGTAATATTATGAGCATGGGTCATAGTCCGGTAGAAAATCCGCTTTATATTAAAGTGCAGGATGCGGATAACGTTGCCATTGTGGTTAATAATAATGGGCTGTGTGCCGGCACCCGGTTTAAATGCGGTCTTGAACTTATTGAGCATGTGCCGCAAGGCCATAAAGTCGCCTTGGTTGATATCCCTAAAGGTGGCGCCATCATTCGCTATGCCGAAGTTATCGGGCTAGCGGTTCGCGATATTGCTCGTGGCGGCTGGATTGATGAGTCATTAGTCGAACTGCCCGCAGCTCCGGCGCTGGAAACCCTCCCTCTTGCCACGGCGGTCCCTGAGCCCCTACCACCACTGGCAGGCTATACTTTCGAGGGCTATCGCAATGCCGATGGCAGTGTCGGCACCAAAAATCTACTCGCGATTACCACCAGCGTGCATTGTGTCGCTGGTGTGGTGGATTATGTGGTCAATATTATTGAGCGCACCCTGCTACCCAAATACCCCAATGTTGATGGTGTGGTCGCCCTGAATCACTTATATGGCTGTGGGGTGGCCATCAATGCACCGGCGGCAGTGGTGCCCATTCGCACCATCCATAATCTGGCACTCAACCCCAATTTTGGCGGTGAAGTGATGGTGGTCGGCCTCGGTTGTGAAAAACTGCAACCCGAGCGGCTGCTGGAAGGCACCCCAGACGTACAAGTTATCTCACTGGATGAGAGCAATATTGTGCGCTTACAGGATGAGAAACACGTCGGCTTCCGCTCCATGGTAGAAGATATTCTGCAAGTGGCTGAAAAGCATTTACAACGCCTAAATCTTCGCCAGCGTGAAACCTGCCCGGCCTCAGAATTGGTGGTCGGAATGCAATGTGGCGGCAGCGATGCTTTCTCTGGCGTGACGGCTAATCCTGCGGTGGGCTATGCCTCTGACTTACTGGTGCGCTGCGGTGCCACTGTCATGTTCTCGGAAGTCACCGAAGTGCGTGATGCCATCCACCTGTTAACCCCACGCGCCATTAATGAGGACGTGGGCAGAAGGCTGCTGGAAGAGATGAAATGGTACGATGACTATCTCGAAACCGGCAAGACTGACCGCAGTGCCAACCCTTCGCCGGGCAACAAAAAAGGCGGGCTGGCTAATGTGGTGGAAAAAGCGCTGGGCTCAATTGCCAAATCAGGTCGCAGCGCCATTGTTGAAGTGTTGTCACCGGGCCAACGCCCCACCAAGCGCGGGTTAATTTTCGCCGCGACACCGGCCAGTGATTTTGTGTGTGGCACCCAACAACTGGCCTCCGGCATTACCGTGCAGGTATTTACCACTGGGCGCGGCACACCTTATGGTCTGGCGGCAGTGCCGGTCATCAAAATGGCAACACGCACTGATCTGGCGAATCGCTGGCATGATTTGATGGATATTGATGCTGGGACGATTGCCACTGGCGATGCCACTATCGAAGAAGTCGGTCAGCAATTATTTGAATTTATTCTGGATATTGCCAGTGACCGCAAACGGACCTGGTCTGATCAATGGGGGCTACGCAATGCGCTGGCAGTGTTTAACCCGGCACCCGTGACCTAAATTATTCTGCATGATTATCAGGCCGGTAATCTACCGGCCTATTTTTCTTCTCTGCGACATCACCCGTGCTATTCCTGCTCACCTAACTGCAAAGCCACATATAGCAACAAGCGATCGTCAAAGTTTGCCAAATCCAACCCTGTCAGCTCAGAAATACGATTTAGCCGATATTCCAAGGTATTGCGATGAATAAACAGTGCTTTTGCCGTAGCGGTGGGCTGCACATTATTACGGAACCAACAGGCCAAGGTGCGGCGCAGCAAACCATTGCTGTCCATCGCCCGCAATTTGGCTAAGGGCAGTGCCAGTTCATTGGCTTGCCAACCGCCGCGTAAACTATCGAGCAAAACCGGTAAAACCAGATCCTGATAATAGTAACTGCGCTGCTCCGGCATTCGCTGTTTCCCCACCGCCATCGTGGTACGGGCGGTGCGATATGAGCGAGCGATGCTGCCGGGGCCGGTGAAAAAATTACCCAAAGAGAGGCGCACCCGCAGGCGACCTCGCTCCGTCATACGCGAAAGCAGCGACTCCATGCGCCGCCGATGATCGACGGCATCCCAACGGCCATGGCTATTCAGTGCCGGTTTCAGCACCACCATTTCAGTCAGGGAGACAATCGCAATCAGATTGTTGCGCTCTGGCGTGGTCAACAAAGTTTGCAGCTCTTGCAATTCCGACATGGCGCTGTCGACACTGAGCTGACCGCTGTCTACGTCCACCACCGCCACAACGCGGGGCTCATTGATATCCACCCCAAGACGCTGCGCCCATTCAATCAGCGCCGGTGATATCTCTTCGGTGCGGATTAGGTTCAAGACTAGCTCTTCGCGCAAGCGGCTATCTTGCGCCAACAAGTGCACCAAGCGCGCCTGTTCCATCATCATTTCCGCCGCCATACACACCAGCTCGCCATACTGACGTAACTGGCCTGGATTCCCCGTCAGACCAATCACTCCGACAATTTCACCCTCAAGGCGCAATGGCAGATTGATACCGGGCTTCACGCCGTGTAATTGGCGCGCGACAGCTTCGTCAATGTCAACAATCCGGCCATGAGACAGTGACAACAGCGCGCCCTCATGTAGCTCACCGAGGCGCTCTTCATCACCGCTGCCAATAATCCGCCCTTTGCCATCCATCACATTAATGTTGGTATCAATGATCTTCATGGTACGAGTGACAATATCCTGGGCTAGCCGGGGGTCGAGATTATAGACGCTCATGAGTAAGACCTCAGTTTAGGCTAATGCACCAGCATATGTGGTCTGTAGTGGGATTACATTGGACAACCGCCCAATTTTGTAGTGCAAGAGAGAGAGTTGAGGCGATGCTCACAAAAATGATAAATCAGGATGAGAATAGCGGGGAAAGAGTGATAACTGGCGGGCATTATCCGCAAACTACCGATAAAGGGATCAGGGCCAGCCAGTGTTAGCCCTGATGGATAAATGACGGTTATAAATAAATGATTATGATTTAGCGGCAGCCATACCAATTGCCAATGTGGCAGCAATATTGCGCGCCGTCATGAATACATTGTCGGCAGCATTATCCAACGCCTGCTCCAAGGTACAAATACTGTAAATCACACTAAATACGGCATCCAGACCATGTTCATACACCACATCCACATCGGCAGTCAGACTACCTGCAATCCCAATCACCGGTTTGTTATAACGTTTGGCTACTCTGGCGACACCGATAGGCACCTTGCCGTGAATGGTTTGGCTATCAATCCGCCCTTCGCCAGTAATCACGAAAGTGGCATCGCGGACTAATGCATCCAGACCAAGGGCATCGGTCACAATATCAATCCCCGGACTTAACGTCGCCCCGCAGAAAGCCAGCAACGCCGCACCTAAGCCCCCAGCCGCTCCCGCACCTTCAACCTGATCAACATCAATATCCAGATAGCGCTTAATAACACTCGCGTAATGCAGCAATCCTTCATCCAGTTGAGTCACCATCGCCGGGGTGGCCCCCTTCTGCCGCCCGAAAATAGCCGAAGCCCCTTCACTGCCGGTCAGTGGATTAGTGACATCACAGGCAACATCGATTTGGCACTGTTTAATCCGCGGATCCAGCCCGGAAATATCAATTGAATCTAGTTCAGATAGCTTCCCGCCGCCGAAACCCATCTGCTTGCCATGCTTGTCTAATAATTTGACACCCAGCGCCTGCACCATCCCCGCGCCACCATCATTGGTCGCACTGCCACCGATTCCGATAATGATATGTTTCACACCCTGATTCAGCGCATTACAAATCAGTTCACCCGTGCCATAAGAGGTGGTTTTCAGTGGGTTGCGTAACTCTGGCGGGACCAGCTCCAGTCCACTGGCCGCAGCCATTTCAATAAATGCAGATTTTTCATCACCGGATATCCCGTAAAAGGCATCAACTTCTTCCCCTAACGGGCCGGTTACATTGACCTTAATGATCCGCCCGGCAGTGGCGGCAACCATAGCTTCTACTGTGCCTTCGCCGCCATCAGCGACCGGCAACTTGATATATTGCGCATCAGGAAACTGGGTACGAAAACCCGCTTCAATCTGCACCGCAACGTCCAACGCGGATAAACTTTCTTTATAAGAGTCCGGAGCGATGACTATTTTCATAAATGATTTAATCTCATGAGCTATCCGATGCCGCACGGGCACCGGCACCACTGATTAACGTGTCACTTCAACTTTAGCCAATTTCTCGTAATAGCAAGCCAATGCACTGTGGTCTGCGGTTCCCAGCCCATCGGCTTTCAATGCTTGCATCATCTCCATGACTGCGGCAGTTAACGGCAATTGTGCGCCGACACCGTGCGAGGTATCCAGGGCGTTAGCCAAATCTTTAATATGCAAATCAATGCGAAAACCCGGTTTGAAGTTACGATCCATCACCATCGGCGCTTTGGCTTCCAGCACGGTACTGCCCGCCAGGCCACCACGGATGGCCTGGAACACCAGATCCGGATTGACACCGGCTTTGGTCGCCAGCACCAAGGCTTCAGACATCGCGGCAATATTCAGCGCCACCACCACCTGATTAGCCAGTTTAGTCACATTACCCGCACCAATATCACCAGTATGAACGACTGAGCCGCCCATGGCTTTCATCACCGCAAAACACTGGTCGAAAACCGCTTTATCGCCACCCACCATCACCGACAAAGTGCCATCGATCGCTTTCGGCTCACCACCACTGACGGGCGCATCCAGCATCGCAATCTGCTTTGCTGCCAGCGCTTCGCTGATTTCGCGGCTGACCAGCGGCGCAATCGAACTCATGTCAATCAGCACCGTACCTGGCTTCGCGCCTTCAATCACGCCATTCTCACCCAATACCACCTCCTTCACATGAGGCGAGTTAGGCAGCATGGTAATAATGATATCGCACTCTGCTGCCAGAGCTTTTGGCGTGGCCGCCGTGCTGGCACCAGCACTGAGCAGCTCATCCAATACCGCCGCATTCCGATCAAGGACAGTTAACGAGTAGCCCGCTTTCAGCAGATTCTTACTCATTGGTTTTCCCATAATTCCTAAACCAATAAAGCCGATTTTCATTTGTCACTCCTCAATTAAGTCGCCAGGCCGTCAATGCGGCGGCACTGAATAGTTAAAACAGGCCGAACATTATTTTTTAAATTTGTCGCACAATGCCTGGGTGGCACTGCGAAATACCCCCAAGTCGCTTCCGACCGCCACAAAAGTTGCGCCCCATTCCAGATAACGGCGAGCATCAGCTTCTACCGGTGCCAGAATGCCGCTCGGCTTACCCTGTGCTTTAGCGCGGTCGAATATATGGCGAATTACTTTTTGCACTTCAGGATGGTTTGGCTGCCCCAAATAACCCAGCGCAGCAGAGAGGTCGCCCGGGCCGACAAAAATGCCATCCACACCATCAACGGCAGCAATAGCATCCAGATTATCCACCCCTTGCTGACTTTCGATTTGCACCAGTACAGTAATGTTGTCGTTAATGGTGGCGAAGTAATCCGGCACAGTGCCGTAATTATTGCCACGATGAGAGACCGAAACACCGCGAATACCTGCTGGCGGATAGCGGGTTGAGGCAACCGCACGAATAGCCTCTTCTTCACTTTCGACAAAAGGAATCAGGAAATTGTAGAAACCGATATCCAGCAACCGCTTGATAATAATGGGTTCATTACAGGGTGCGCGGACAACTGGCGCGCTATTGCTGCCTTTCAGCGCCATTAACTGTGGGATAAATGTCGTGACGTCGTTCGGGGCATGTTCACCATCCAACACTAACCAATCGAAACCCGCCAGACCTAATACCTCGGCGGAAATATGATTTGCCAGCGCGCTCCAGCAACCAATCAAGGTTTGCCCTTGTTGTAGGTTGCGGCGGAACTGATTAGGATAATTTTGGAGACTCATTTTCAATCCTTATTCTACGATTCACGATAATCATTATAGAAACCGCGTTCCAATAAACCATCGGGCAAAAGGACAGGAATAATGAGTTATTAACTTATCGTTATAGGCAAATGCACAATAAAATGCGCCCTGCTTCACAGACTGTGTCATGCTCGTAATGGCATCACTCATTCGGCGCTCTGGATGAGCAAAGGAGTAATGGCAAAGAGTTCACAAAATCTCGCCACAGTAGTGATAAGGTACAGAGTCAGCAGGTGGAGAGTGCTGTGGAGAGTGCTGATGTGTTTTGAGCTATTTGCACAATAGGCTGTGGTCAACCACACTTGCCAGATAAGAAGTTGGAGGAGAGCAACGTGCAACGTGAACAAGTTTTAAGCAGTGCGCTCAATCTGTTAGAGCAGCAAGGGCTGGCAAATACCACGCTGGAGATGCTGGCAAAAGAAGTCTCGGTCGAAGTCAGTGATCTGGCCCGATTTTGGCCTGACCGCGAAGCATTATTGTATGATTGCCTGCGCTATCATGGTCAGCAAATCGATACCTGGCGGCGTCAGTTGCAGTTGGACGAGACATTATCGCCCAAACAGAAGTTGCTAGCGCGCTATCAAACACTGAGTGAGCAAGTGCAAAATCAGCGCTATCCCGGCTGCCTGTTCATTGCTGCGTGCAGTTTCTATCCTGATGATGATCACCCCATTCACCAGTTAGCGGAGCAACAAAAACTCGCTTCATTGCACTATACTGAGGAGCTGTTGCAAGAGATGGATGCTGATGACGCCAGCATGGTGGCACAGCAGATGGAGCTGATTCTGGAAGGTTGCCTGAGTAAGCTGCTGGTTAAGCGCCAATTGGCGGATGTTGAAGTCGCCAAACGCTTGGCTGAAGATGTTTTGGACGTTGCCCAGTGCCGTAAAAATGGTGCGCTAAGCTAGGCTGTGCTGAACAGAGTTTTATGACAATTCCTCGGCATTTTTTCTTTTTTTGCCTGAAAAGAGAGCGATCAGCACAGTTTTAGTGGTTTTAAGCTATAAATCCGTTGACGATCAGCGGCCAATACGGTTTAATGCGCCCCGTTGCCCGGATAGCTCAGTCGGTAGAGCAGGGGATTGAAAATCCCCGTGTCCTTGGTTCGATTCCGAGTCCGGGCACCACATTCAGAGAAACCAGCCTAACAGCTGGTTTTTTGCTTTCTGACGTTTGGACTCTTCATCGAACATGCGTGGTCAAGGGTGGCGAATCTGGAACGCTGCATTCGCTCCCCATGTCGCTACCATCAAGTTGCCATCCGGTGCCAATGCCAAACTCACGGTTCTGCTGCCAGTTGAGCCACGGCTCAACTGATGAAATTCTCGATTCTGATCTATAGTTTAGTCTTCTACACCGACATAAATCTGTACTTCATTCGGGCCTGTGTACAGCTCATAGTCTGATAGATAGCTGCGGGTAATTTCGCTATGCTGTTCAAAATATTTCCACACTCCATCCCAAGCTTCCATAATGGCTTCAGGCATTTCCCCTCTGGCTTCAAAAACCAGATATAAGCCGGGATGTAGAACCACACAACTAAAGTCGGCGTTAGGTCCACTTACCAGCACTCCCGCAGTAGCATCATAATAATCATTCACGTCAGAGGCATAGTTTGAATAAACGCCAACCAGTGGCGTATCAGCCAAACGTCCCGGAATATTATTAGCCAAATTCCTTGTAAAGAAAGTGTTCCATAACTCACCAATTTTTGCCGTTTTTGGTTCGAATTCTTCACTGTTTTGTGTTCTGACACTGATTCCCGACACCAGTTTACGTGAGCAGAGTATTTTTTTAGGTTTCATATTCTTGATCCATTTTTATCATGACTTGAGTTCTTAACAGAAAATACGCGGACGGCGAATTATCTGACCGCCCGCGTGATAATCCATTCAAGCACTACTGAATGAATTATTCCATGTCATCCAGGTACAGGCTTTACTTCTGAAGATTAATAGGGGTTCCAGCCAGGCACTCTTCTATTTTTTCTTCAATAAACTCTTTATTTCGACTCACAAACCAGTGATCCCCATGTACCAGGAACTGCTGGAATGTCGAAGTGGTTTGCTCTTGCCAAGCGGTCATTTCTTCGACTAACGTCACCTCATCCTCAATTGCAGAGAAGACGCTAATCGGACAAGCCAGAGGCTCTCCATCCTTATATTCATAGCTTTCCAACAGCGGCATATCCCGACGCAGACCTGGTAGGATCTGCTTGACGAATTCTAGGTCGTCAATGTAAGTCAGCAAACCGAGGATTTTTTGCTCAGAGTTTGAGGCAATACCACTTTCTCGTAAAGAGTCACGGTTTTTCCAGGTACAGGTTAACTGCGGTGCCATAGTTGCAGAACAGAAGAAATGCACTGGCAACTGTTTGTTGTGAGCTCGCAGTGAACGATAAAGCTCAAACATCACTATCCCACCGAAACTGTGGCCGTAGAAGGCGATATCACCATCCCAGTCCTGCTGCCGCTCATCAACCATCAGACGATCGAAAGCGTCTTCCAGTCCAGTGAGCAACGGCGTCAGATGGGTATGATTTGGTTCTTCCAACCGGTTTTCACGGCCAGGGGATTGAATCGCATATACCTCACAATCCGTTGGCGCGTTATACAGGAAGTGAGCAAACATCGAAGCCCCTGCCCCCATTGGGTGCATCATAAACAACTTGGTTTTCTTCGGTTTTCCCCCGCGATCGCGTTTCAAACGGACGAACCATTCATGGATCACCTCAATATCCTTCTCGGAGGTGATACCAGAAATATCACCGGATGACTGCTGCATTGAGTCGCCTTTTACCAGCTCGTGTCGCAGCTGTTGCGCCAGTTCCAGCAGGCTAGGCCCTTTCACCATCCGCATCAGCGGGTAGTTAATTTCCAGCTTCTGCTGGATCCAGTGACGTAACTGGTTGAGCATCAGTGAATCCAACCCCATGGCTGACAGTGATTTATCCGGCGTCACCTTATCTACAGTGGTACCTAGAATTCGTGCCAGTGCTTCAGTGAGAAGTTGCTTCAGCTCCTGCACTGCCTCACCTTCCGGCATTTCCTGAATTCTTTCTCGTAAACCGGCATGACCATCGCTTTGACCTTTTATTTGCAGCGTCTCATTAGACAATAGATGTGCGAAACGCAGGTCATCGCGCAGGTGATCGAAATGGTCGCGGAAGCGAACCCAGTCAATATTGGCTGCCATGCGAACCACATTGCCATCCAGCAGGATTTGCTCAATTTTCGTCGTGATCTGCTTCACACTCATCGGTACCCATCCCTGTTTCTCCAGCAGGTTCAACAGGGAATCGGCATCTTTCGTCAAGCCTGCAAAGTGGCCCAACACCCCAATATCGATGGCCTGGGCGGTGAGCCCCTGCATTTGACGGTAATGTGTCAATTTATCGACAAAGTTATTCGCTGCGGAATAACAGGTCTGACCGCCAAAGCCAAACACGCCAGCAATGGAAGACAACGACAGGAAGAACTCCAGTTCATCATGCTGCAACGCTTGGTGTAGATTCCAACCACCCAAGGCTTTCGCCGAGAAGGCTGGCATCAGTTCGTCACGCTTTAGATTACCGATCAGCCCGTTTTGCATTACCGCCGCACCGTGAATAACGCCCCCCAAAGGCGCAAACTGCCTGACGTGTTCGACCATATCGCTGACGGCTTGGGCGGAGGAGAGATCCACCTCCGGTAATACCACCTCAACACCTTGTTCACGCAGTTGTTCGATAGCCAGCCGATCTTCTTTGGTTTTCGGACCGCTGCGGCTAGCCAATGCCAGCTTCCGTGCCCCGTGATCTGCCAGCCATTTCGCCAGCACAATCCCCAACCCGCTGGCACCACCGGTGATCAAATAGATTTTCTCCGGAGCCAGTTGTAATTGCAGAGCAGGTAGCGCATCAACTCTGACACCTTCCATTGTCACAACGGTATTTTCCAGTGCGCTGTTTTCCTCCAACGCTGCAGAAAGTTCGGCGATCGGAATGGCAGAATAGATCGGCAACGCCGTCTCGTTGATCAAATGAGTGGTCTCAGCAAAGATTTCTGCGGCTTCATTCGGGCGCTGACTGACAAATGCCTGGATATCCACAGCAAAATAGCTCAGGTTCGATTTTTGGCAACTGATAGTCAGCGCCTCATTTTCCCCTTCGTGTTGGTAATTTAACTGGACAAAACGACCTGTAGATTGCAGGCATCTCAGACTTTGTATCGCACCTTTGCCACTCAGATTGTTCAGCACAATATCGACGCCTAGCTCCTGCGTATCAGCCATAATTTGCTGATAGAAGCCTAGCGTACTGCTGTCATAAATATGCTGGATACCGATGGTGCGTAATTGAGCTCGCCCAACCTCTGTGCTGGCGCTGGCATAGATCTCGGCTTTTGCCCGCTTGGCAAGATGAATACAAGCCAAACCTGTTGGCGTATCGGCTGAATGGATCAGTACCCGCTCACCAGTTTCAACCCGTGCCAAAGTCATTAAGGCGTACCATGCGGTTAAGCTGGCCAGCGGAACTAATGCCGCTTGTTCGAATGATAACGCTACAGGTTTACGCGTCACGTAATGCTCGGCAACCACGGTAACGCCAGCTACGCCATTTGACGTCAGTGCCATCACCTCATCACCTGCCTTAAAGCGACTGACGGCCGAGCCTACTCGGGTAATAACTCCGCTGCATTCCTGACTCAGCGAATGTACTATCGACTCACGATGGCTTAAGGCCGCCGCCTTGATAGCGATTTCAACATCATGATCCTGTAAAGCTGGAGGAGTAAAACGCCGTATTGTAAGTGAACTGATAACGCCAGGAACACTTAACATTGCCTGATAATGCCCGCCGCTGCCTGGCAGCGATTGAGTTGCCTTAGCCTGAGCCTGTTCGGCTTCGACATGCTCCAACCTGCGGCCAAACAGTTTTTCCCCACGAATAGCCAACTCGGTTTCATGGCCGCCGTTATCCGCAGCAGTGATCATCTTGGCAAGAATGCGTAACTCACCTTCGGTAACTTCTCCCAAATCCACCACTTTACAGACAGCGAGCGGATATTCGTTGTTCAGGGTACGGCTCACACCAAAGATCGGCGCCTGTACAAGATTGACCGGTGGGTCTTGCGGAGTAACCCATTCGGAACCACGGTTGATGGTCCAGAGCGTTGGCTGTAACTCGTGCTCAATGATGGCATGATTGATATTGACACTTTTCCAAACTAGCGACTCAATTCGGATAGCTAGATCTTCTTCACCCGACTGGCTCTGCGGCAATAGGTTAACGATGCGTTTCAATGAAGGGTAGCGAGCTTTAATTTCACCAAACGCATTAAGCACCGCCAGCCGTTCATGCAAATCCACTGGCCAGTCGAACGTCGGATTTTCACCTAGCGTAATAACTTTGGCTCCGCACCGTTTCAGCTCATCGGCGAACGCACGATAATGATCCTGACCATCGGCAATCAGCAGAACTTCAGCACCGACCAATGCCGGAGTACTAACCGATTCAACTGGCTGCCAGCGGTATTCATAACAACCACCGTAGGCCATATCTTCTTCATTACGCCGAGAGCCAGCTATATATTTTAATTTAAGCCCAATAATTTGTGCGACAATACTACCCGCCTCATCAAACAGCACCACGTCACATTGCAAATATTTTTCATCAGCTTGATGAATGTTCAGGTAGCTCCATACAACCTCGCCCTGTGCTTTCTGGAAGAAATAATAGCGGTCAATACCCACCGGTAAATAAACGCCCATTTCTTCATCCCCTTCTAAACGTCGAGCGGCAAAAATGGTATGAACTACAGTATCCATCATTGCAGGATGCACATAGTAACGATCGAGGCCGAACTTAAGCATTTCAGGAATGACAATTTTTGCCAATAATTGGCCAGGAGCCGTCCAAATATTTTGGACAGTTTTAAAGGCTGGACCGTAGTTCAACCCACCGCGTTTCGCATTGTTATACATTGGCTGCACAGGCAGGCGATCGGTGATATCCCGCTGTAGATCCGCCAGTAAAATCGCCGGTGCATCAGGCTTTTTATCCAGATAATTCATCACTCCGATGGAGTGTCTGACCCATTCAGCATTAGCTTTATTATCTTGGCTTACCAGCCAATAGCGTCCATTCGTAGCATCCATTTCCAGACTGATTGATAAAGATTCACCCTCCTCCGGTAGGAACAATCCCCTCTCAAACCGGATATCTCTCAGATAGCCAAAGGAATCACCAAATGCTTTATGGCCCGCGGCAAGAGCCAGTTCCAACATGCCAGCACCAGGGAAAAGAACTAAATCGTCCATCCGATGCTCGGTGAGATACGGGTCAGCTTGAGTATCCAGGAATACCTTAAAGGCATGCCAGTTTGGATTGAGGCTAGAGGTATGGTGGCGGATAATATTAGGGTGGATATAGGACTGAAGCCGATGTTCCCTATGCGCTCGACTCTCATTCCAGAAGCTTTTTTCCTGCCAGACATAGTTTGGTAGATCGAAGCCCCGCACCTGGACAAATTTTATACCAGTTCATCGGATAACCGGCAACCTGCAAGGCACCCAATGTTTGTTTCAGGCGTAGCGCTTCATCTTCTTTTCGGCGAATAGACGGGAAAATTTTCGCATTAGAATTCAGTTTGGTGAACAACTCCTGCGCACCGCCGCTCAGAGCAGGGTGTGGCCCAATTTCGATGAAAGTATCGAAACCATCTTCGATCATACGTTGGAGTGCCGGTGAGAAATAAACGGGATCGCGGACGTTTTGGTACCAGTAATCGCTCACCAAATGGAATCCATCCTCCTGCTTGCCGCTAACGGTAGAATAAAGAGAAATCTGTGCTGATGTAGGCTCCAAAGCGTTCAGCGAGGCAATTAACTCTTCTTTAAGCGGTGCCATATGATGGGAGTGGAAAGGTACATCTACCTTCAGGAATCGATGGAAAATATCCTGTTGCCCCAGCTTCTCTGCAATCGCCTCAAGAGGTTCTTTATCGCCAGAAAGCGTGATACTTTCCGGACCGTTAATCGCCGCAATAGAAACTTGCTCCGAAACCTCTGCGATTAATTTTTCTGCCGTCGGCAAATCAACGCCCACGGCCAGCATGACACCTTTACCCGATGCAGCATGTTGCCCACGGCTGCGGTGGAAGATGACCTTCACGGCCTGTTCGAGGGTCAGCGCCCCGGCGGTATAGGCTGCTGCCACTTCGCCAATGGAGTGACCGATAACCCCTTCAGGCTCAACCCCGTTGTGCTTCCATAGTTCGACCAAGGCAATTTGCACCGCAATGATCGCCGGTTGGGCAATACGCGTATCGCTGATGTTCGATTCAGCTTCAGATCGGCTCATTTCTTCTAACAGCGACCAGCCAGCGATATCGACAAAAAGTTTATCGATAGTGGTAATGACATGACGGAATACCGGCTCGGTGTCGATCAATTGACGCCCCATGGCATACCATTGAGGCCCCTGGCCGGTAAAGACAAAGGCCAGGCGTGGTTTGTTGTCCTGAGGTTGTCCGTAAACTACGCCGGACAGTAATTCACCGTTCAGATAAGCGGTAATCTTATCGCTCAAATCCTCTATGCTACGAGTAGCAATGGCAATCCGATGGCGTAAGCTGGAACGGTGTTGACCGGCGTTGAAACAAATATCGTTCAAACTGGCATAAGTGCCGGACAAATAATCCAGGTAGACCTGTAACTGCGCTTTCAGCGCTTCTTCCGTTTGAGCGCTACAGGTAAACAGGTTGACCTCCGGCTGAATATCTTCCGCCTGCCCCAGCCCCAGAATAATCCCGGTATCAGGTACGTACTCTTCCATAACCACGTGGGCATTAGTACCGCCAGCGCCAAAGGAGTTCACACCACCTACGCGCGGGTGGCCGTTTGTTGGTGCAGGCCAACATTGGTTGCAATCCACCACTTTAAGGCGCCAGTTTTCAAAATCGATTTTAGGATTAGGCTTGCTAAAATGCAGGTTTGCCGGGATCTGCTTATGATACAGACTCAGCGCCAGCTTGATAAAACCGGCGACACCTGCGGCCCCCTCAAGGTGCCCAATATTACTTTTTATTGAGCCGATAAGTAACGGTTGTTCCGTTGGGCGTTGGCTAAACATATTAGCAAAGGCTTGGGCTTCCAACGGGTCACCAACGGAGGTACCGGTGCCATGAGCCTCGATATATTGCACCCGTTGCGCAGCTATTCCAGCCTGTTGATAGGCGGTCTGCAACATCGAGGTTTGGGCATCTGGATTAGGTACTGTAAAGCCTGCAGGAGTGAAACCGTCAGAGTTACAGGCAGTCCCACGAACCAAAGCGTAGATTTTGTTGTTGTCAGCTAAGGCTTGGGATAAGGGTTTCAAATAAACCAGACCGACACCTTCGCCACGAACATAGCCGTTACCACTTTCATCAAAGCTTTTACAGGTTCCGTCTGAGCTGAGGAAGTTGCCTTTTGACAGCATCAAGGTCAGTGCTGGATTGATATGAAGGTTAACCCCGCCAGCAATGGCCTGATCGGCTTCCTGATGCCAAATACTCTGGCAAGCCAGATGGATGGCAACCAGAGAGGCCGAGCAGGCAGTATCTAACGATATGCTTGGGCCTTTCAGGTCATAGAAATAGGAGATACGGTTTGCAAGAGAAGTCAACGACGCCCCCATCGCCGACTGTGGACTAATGCGGTAACGGTTATCCGGATCGGCAAGAATATCTCGATAATCGTTGCCGAATAAACCAACATAAACCGCAGTTTTTGAACCACGGAATGTATCCAACCGATCGCCAGAATCCTCTAGTGCCTCAAAAGTCGTCTGTAATAACAAACGTTGCTGCGGATCGATATTCTCCGCTTCCTTAGGAAAAATATTAAAAAACTCATTATCAAATTTATCAATCCCGTTGATAAATCCACCGCGAGCAGTTTTTGTTTTGCCAGTTTTATTGGTATCTGGATCGTAAAATTTATCTTTATTCCAACGTTCGGGAGGAACTTCAGTAATACCATCTACGCCGGTTAATAACATCTCCCATAACTCTCTGTGATTTTTAGTGTTACCCGGCATTCGGCATCCGATTCCGACAATAGCAATAGGTTCTCTCTTCGCAACCATGGTTTAACCTCCCATGAGCAATGTATAGTGTTGATATAATACGGTGATGGTATTATTCAAAGGTTAGTTAGCAAGTAATAGTTAGATTTACAGTTAATTAAAAGCACTGAAATTTAATTATAGATAGTAAAAATAAATCAGCATTATTATTTTCCTTATATTTATACCTTAACTTATTGCATCTTTTTTTAAAAAATATAATTTCACCTATAAATTCAAATAATAAACGTAGTTATGTGAGGTATTTAATGCTTCTGTTAAAAATATAATTTTGCTGTTTATAATAATAGTGATAATTATTAATTTTATATAATAAATGAAACGATTTGATTATATATTATTATTTTATGATGGAAATTAAAATATATAAAAGGTTGAAGTGGTTTACTGAATTTGGCCACCTGAATAGAGGTGATATCATCGCCTCATAGTCGAAACAGGTGACACAATGAACAGAAGTAATAGACGTAATTTTAGCCCTGAGTTCAAACTTGAAGCCAGCTAATTTACTGCATCACTCGGACAGTAATAATGTCGGTTTTCCTCGCGCCTCCCAGACCATGGACAGCGCTTTCGCGGTCAGTGCAGAATCCGGGAAAAATGACATTGCCCAGCCAACCGGTGTACGAGAAAACCGCTCAAGCACAACGGCCAAATAAGCCCAGCGTTTACCCGCCCAGATATCTACACCACGAATGCCATCGAGTCGCTGAACAGCGTGATCCGGCAGGCGATAAAGAAAAGCAAAGTGTTCCCGACTGACGACTCAGTACGAAAAGTCATTTATCTGGTGATCAAATATGTCTCAAAAAATTACGCAGGGATTGAAAATCCCCGTGTCCTTGGTTCGATTATTCGCTCTGCAAGCAGCTCTCACCCCTGCGGGGCCGTCGCCAGCGACGTTCAATCCCGCTGCGTGGGTTGTCCGAGTCCGGGCATCCTATTTAGAGAGACCAGCCTAACAGCTGGTTTTTTGCTTTCTGACGTTTGGACTCTTCATCGAACATGCCTGGTCAGGGGTGGCGAATCTGGAGCACAGCATTCGCTCCCCATGTCGCTACCATCAAGTTGCCATCCGGTGCCAATGCCAAACTCACGGGGCGGCTCAGCAATAGCAGACGGAGTTAAGGAACACGCCATAATGAGAGCAAACCACACAGAATAGAGAGACGTCTTCATAGGCTCGCCTCATGGGAGAAAACTTCTTTTGCTGCGAACAAACCGTTGAGCGCGGCAGGAAAACCCGCATAAACAGCCATTTGGATAATAACTTCAATTATTTCTTGCTGGGAGCAACCAACATTGCGAGCGCCATGAAGATGGACTTTAAGCTGTGGCGTAGCATTCCCCATTGCAGTCAAAGCAGCTACCACCGCAAGCTCTCGGGTTTTGAGGTCGAGCCCTGGCCTTGAATAAATATCACCAAACGGAAACTCAATGAGCAACTGTGCAAAATCAGGGGCGATGTCTTTCAGACTGTTAATCACGCCCTCTCCAGCCTGACCATCTATCTCTTTGAGCTTTGCTAACCCTCGGGTATATCGTTCGTTATTCATGGATTCACTCCTTCAGTTTTTGATGACTGAAGTATATGTTTTGTCCAAAATACTCATCCAATACCATTTATGTGATACCTTTTCGGTATGGATGTGTTTCCTCCACCCCTGATACCAATAGCCGCAGCGTGCCCATCAGCTTGGATTTTCTCGCTTCATGTAAGTGAAATTTACTTTCGCTCCCCATCACCATTTTGTTTGAATGTTGAACTACTCTTAAAAAAAATCAATAAGTAGCACTTTTACACAAGCACGCTATTAACCTATTGGACTAAAACTGTAGATGAGAATCATTTCCATCTAGAGGAGCGATAACATGTCTTTAAATGGTAAAGTGGCGCTGGTGACAGGTGCTGGACAAGGGATCGGTAGAGGGATTGCGCTTCGATTGGCACGTGATGGTGCTGACATTGCATTGGTTGATTTAAAAGATGAAAAAATCAAAGCAGTCGCGGATGAAATTCGCGCGCTAGGGCGCAAAAGCGTGACTTTTAAAGCCGATATTAGTGTACGTGATGAAGTTTTTGCCGCAGTTGACTACGCAGAGAAAGAGCTCGGTGGCTTTGATATCATGGTGAATAACGCCGGTATCAGCCAAACTAAAAACCTGCTGAGTGTTACGCAGGAAGAAGTCGAGAATATATTTAAAATCAACGTTCAAGGTACCCTTTGGGGTATTCAGGCAGCAGCGACAAAATTCAAAGCTCGCCAGCAGAAAGGCAAAATTATCAATGCCTCATCAATTGCCGGTCATGAAGGCTTTGCCCTGCTAGGTATTTATTCTGCTACCAAATTCAGTGTACGAGCACTCACTCAAGCAGCGGCAAAAGAGTTGGCCAGCTTCGGCATTACCGTCAATGCCTATTGTCCCGGAGTGGTCGGGACCGATATGTGGGTGGAGATCGATAAAAGAATGGCCGAAGAAACCGGCGCACCAATTGGCGCAACCTATAAAAAATATGTGGATGGTATTGCACTTGGTCGTGCAGAAACGCCGGAGGATGTCGCAGCCTTTGTTTCATACCTCGCCGGGCCGGATTCTGACTATATGACGGGACAAGCGCCATTAATCGACGGCGGTTTAGTGTTCAGATAATTCAGATCGCATCAGATCATGTTGTGATAAAAACCAGCCATTGGCTGGTTTTTTACGTTTAGCCGCCTACCCCTTCATGGTTAAAAAATGTTCAGCAGCCGCCCGACTATCTGCTAAGTTATCATTTTACGCCCACAGGAAGGAGCATGCCGATGTCCCGTCTTACCGCAAAAGATTTCGCCCCTGAATTGCTCGAACTCTATGACTATTATGCCCACGGCAGGATTACCAAGCGGCAGTTCCTTGAACTCGCGGCAAAATACGCCGTCGGTGGCCTGACAGCCATAACAATTCTGGGCCAACTCAGTCCAAATTATGCGCTGGCTCAGCAAGTTGAGTTCACTGATCCAGATATCATTCCTTCGTATATTACCTACCCCTCACCCAACGGGCACGGTGAAGTACGGGGCTATTTGGTGCGTCCCGCCAAGGCAACTGGCCCTCTTCCTGCGGTGGTCGTTGTCCACGAAAATCGTGGGTTAAATCCGTATATTGAAGATGTAGCCCGCCGCGTAGCGAAAGCTGGCTTTATTGCACTCGCCCCTGATGGGCTCAGTTCTGTAGGTGGCTATCCCGGTAATGATGATAAAGGCCGTGAATTGCAGCAACAGATCGACCCAACCAAACTGATGAATGATTTTTTTGCGGCAATAGAGTTTCTGATGGCGAGTAAAGAAACCACCGGTAAGGTCGGGATTACAGGCTTTTGTTATGGTGGCGGTGTTGCCAATGCCGCCGCAGTGGCTTATCCCGAGCTTGCCGCCGCAGTGCCTTTCTATGGGCGTCAGGCGAAATCAGAAGATGTTCCCCGCATCAAAGCCCCGCTATTACTGCATTACGCCGAATTGGATACCAACATTAATGCCGGTTGGCCCGCTTATGAAGAAGCCCTTAAAGCGGCGGGTAAAACCTATGAAGCCTATATTTATCCGGGGGTAAATCACGGTTTTCACAACGATTCAACGCCGCGCTATGACAAAGCCGCTGCTGACCTTGCTTGGGAGCGCACAATAGCCTGGTTCCAGCATTATTTGGCCTAAACATGAGTTGGGCTGAGCTAGTGTCAATCTCATGGCGTTAGCTCGCCTTTCTGCCGCAGTCAGTATTTTCAATATTAAATGAAGATAATTCCACTTATCGGACGATAAAATTCTACAGAAAACTATCCAATAATCGCCAAACTTGTCAGATTTGAATGTTTTTCATTCTCATTTACTGATGCGGATCAAAATCTCTCATTTTAGCTGTTGATCAAATGATTATTATTATCATTTAATCTATCAACTACAGCTTAATGAGCCGACTATGAATATTGATCTGATGCCGTACCATGCCCGACTAGGGCCGCTGCCTTTTCCCAAGCGCTGGGCAACGATGCCGTGGCGCGACAGCCGACCACTCCCTGCGGAGTCACTCCATGATAGCTGGCAGGCTTTGCTACAAAACGCACTTCCTCGCAATAAACGTTTGCTTTACTTACATATTCCGTTCTGCGCTACTCACTGTACTTTCTGCGGTTTTTACCAAAACCCGCTAAAACCTGACAGTACAGAGCGCTATACAGATTATCTGTTGCGAGAGCTGAGCATGGAGGCCGACAGCCCACTGCTGCAAAGTGGACCGATTCACGCAATCTATTTCGGAGGCGGAACACCAAGCGCACTGTCTGCACAACAATTACATCGAATTATCAGCCAGTTGCGTAAAGCCTTTCCCTTAGCACCCGATTGTGAAATCACCGTTGAAGGGCGAATCTTTAATTTTGACAATGAACGAATTGATGCTTGTCTGGAAGCTGGCGCTAACCGTTTTTCCATTGGAGTTCAAACCTTTAATACTCGAATCCGTCAACGAATGGGGCGTAAAGCAGATCGTGACCAGGCCATTCGCTTTCTGACTGATTTAGCGAGCCGTGATCGCGCAGCCGTCGTCTGTGACCTGATGTTTGGTTTACCTCATCAAACCCCGGAAACCTGGCAGGAAGATTTAGCCATTGTGCGTCAGTTGCCGCTGGATGGCGTTGACCTGTATGCCCTCAACTTGTTGCCAACCACTCCTCTTGCCAAGTCAGTGGAGAATAACCGGGTGGAGCTGCCGACATTGGCACAACAATGTGATTTTTACTGTAGCGGTGCCGATAGCCTTGCACAGGCGGGTTGGCATCAGTTGAGTAACAGCCACTGGGCGCGCACTACCCGTGAGCGCAACCTATATAACTTGTTGATTAAGCAAGGTGCTGATTGCCTCGCACTGGGTAGCGGTGCCGGTGGGTCTTTGCAAGGGCATGCCTATATGCAGCATCGCAGCTTAGATAACTACTACCGATTAATCGATAGCGGGCAAAAGCCCCTGATGATGATGACGCAAGCCAGCGGCGAGCATCCGTGGTGCGCCAAATTACAAAGTGGCATTGAAGTGGGTCGTTTAGATCTGAGCGAATTAGTGGCGAACCCGAATCCTTTGATGCCACTGATCGCGCAGTGGCACCAGTGCCACCTGCTGAAAGATAACAGTTTTTGCTTGCGCCTCACGGATAGTGGGCGTTTTTGGGCCAGCAATATGATGCAGGCACTGCAACACCTTATTCCTTCACTTATCACCGTGGAAAACCACTCATGAATAGCCAATCACCAAATAATAAATTGCCACTCGCCGAGTTCCTTGCCACTCAACCGGACGGCACTCTTGAGCAAATTGCACAGGATTATCAGGTGAGCCCATTGGATGTGGTGCGCGCATTACCGGAACGGATATTGGCTGGAGCAGAGCAGTTTGATCGCGTCTGGGACAGCATGACGGAGTGGGGGGATGTCACCACATTGGTGCATACCGCCGACATTATTCTGGAACACAAAGGCCCATTGCCGAGTGGTTTTCACCGCCATGGCTATTTCAACCTGCGTGATAAGCAAGGCCTCAGCGGCCATATCAGAGCACAAAATTGTCAGGCAATTGCCTTGCTGGAGCGCCCATTTATGGGGATGGCAACCGCATCGGTCCAGTTCTTCAATCAGAAGGGCGAAGTCATGCTGAAAGTGTATGTCGGCCGTGATGAACATCGTCAGCTACGCGCTGATGGACTTGCCGCATTTCATCAATTGGCGCAACAGCTTCAAACAGAGCAACAAGTCGCCGCAAAAACAGCCGAGGAAACACCATGAAACCTTGGCTGATATTCGGCGCCGGTCATGGCGTAGGGGCGCATTTGCTGGCACTGGCAAATCAACATGCCAATGCGCCACTGAATCCTCGTCCCGTCACCCTATTGATACGTCATCCGCAGCACGCTGAAGTGCTGCGCAGTCAGGGTCTGACGGTAGTCTGTGGCGATGCTTGCGATCCGGACGCGGTGCTTGAGGCCTGTAAATTAGCCGGCCCGGAAGCCGCGATTATTTCGACATTGGGTAGCCGCAGTGCCGACTATCAAGGCAATCGGCTGATCATAGATACCGCCGAGAAACTTGGCCTGAAACGCATGCTTTTGGTGACGTCAATTGGCTGCGGTGATAGTTGGCCGACACTCTCTCCTGCGGCCCGGGCTGCTTTCGGTCAGGCGGTGCGTGAAAAATCGCTGGCCGAGAGTTGGTTACAGACCAGTAGCCTGATTTATACCCTGATTCGCCCCGGCGGTTTACTGGATAAGCCCGCGACGGGTAATGCCATCCGTCTGCAAGCTGAGGCTCATGGCATGATCACTCGGGAAGATGTAGCACGTCATATCAGTCAAATGATTGAAGACCCTACAACATATCACCAAATTTACGCGTTAATTGAGCCGGGATTAGCTCGTTAATTAAAAGCAAATTAACAATAAATATGTCTTGATGTAACATTGAGTCATGATTGATAATACTTATCATATTGATAGAGATTATCATTACTGGTTATATGGATAAACAGTTGAATAAGACGCCAATATTGAACGACGAACCTGCTGTCGAGTATCCGACGGCAAGTAAACCTTTGTCTGTCACCAGCGAACAGTTGCTGAGAGGGCATGGTGTGGCCTTTATCGTCCATCAGGGCGAGTGTTATCAACTGCGTCAAACTAAGGCCGGGAAACTGATACTGACTAAATAATACGCATCTAAACCTGAGTGATTGATGTTGCCGTAAACAGCGCATCAAGGCGAGGGGATGATGCTCAATGCAAGCCACCCAGATTCTATAATCAAGGCAGCCAGCAACCTATCTATTTGTTTTTGCATATTAATTTTTGCATAGAAAAATATGGAGAATTGCCGACATGCCTCGTTCCACTTCTGACCGTTTCCGCTGGTCGCCACTCAGTTTGGCAATCGCTTGCGCCCTGCCCCTTGCTGTTCAAGCCGCGGATACTACCACCAGCAGCAAAAAACATGCCACCGACACGATGGTAGTCACTGCTACGGGCAATGAGCGCAGTAGCTTTGAAGCGCCGATGATGGTGACAGTGGTCGAGGCAAACTCACCGACCAGCGAAACCGCCACTTCTGCCGCAGACATGCTACGCAAAATACCGGGACTGACCGTTACCGGAAGTGGCCGTGTTAATGGCCAGGATGTGACCTTGCGCGGCTATGGCAAGCAAGGCGTATTGACGTTGGTTGATGGGATCCGTCAAGGCACTGATACCGGCCATTTGAACTCGACGTTCCTCGATCCCGCGCTAGTCAAACGTGTCGAAGTGGTTCGTGGCCCATCCGCACTGCTCTATGGCAGCGGCGCATTGGGTGGGGTTATTTCTTATGAGACGGTCGATGCTGCGGATTTGCTATCACCGGGCCAAAATACCGGTTATCGCGTATATAGCTCCGCCGCCACGGGCGACCACAGCTTCGGTCTGGGTGCCAGCGCGTTTGGTCGCACTGATGATGTTGATGGCGTTATCTCCTTTGGTACCCGCGATATCGGCAACATCCGCCAGAGTGACGGTTTCAATGCACCCAATGATGAAACCATCAGCAATGTTCTGGCAAAAGGTACCTGGCGCATTGATCAGGTGCAGTCATTGAGCGCAAATCTGCGCTACTACAACAACAATGCGATAGAGCCAAAGAACCCGCAAACCAGCGCGGCGTCTAGCAGCAATGTTCTGACAAACCGCTCAACTATCCAGCGCGATGCACAACTCAGCTACCACCTTAAACCTCTCGATCAAGAATGGTTGAATGCTACGGCGCGGGTTTATTACTCCGAAGTAGAAATCAATGCACGCCCACAAGGTTCCCTTGAAGAGGGGCGCAAGCAGACAACGAAAGGCGGGAAGCTGGAAAACCGTACCCGCCTGTTCACTGACAGTTTTGCCTCACATTTACTGACTTACGGTACTGAAGCCTATAAACAGGAACAGACGCCGGGCGGAGCCACTGAAAGCTTCCCACAAGCAGACATTCGTTTTGGTTCTGGTTGGCTACAAGATGAAATCACTCTGCGCGATCTGCCGGTGTCCATTTTAGCCGGGACTCGCTATGACAACTATCGCGGTAGCAGTGACGGCTACGCTGATGTCGATGCGGATAAATGGTCATCACGCGGTGCGGTTAGCATTATGCCGACTGACTGGTTGATGCTGTTTGGCTCCTACGCCCAAGCATTCCGCGCACCGACCATGGGTGAGATGTATAACGATTCGAAACACTTCTCTATGGGCCCGATGAGGACCAACTATTGGGTGCCAAATCCCAATCTGAAGCCAGAAACCAACGAAACGCAAGAATATGGTTTTGGTTTGCGCTTTAGCAATCTGTTGATGGCCGATGATGACCTGCAATTCAAAGCCAGTTACTTCGATACCAATGCTAAAGACTATATCGATACCAAGGTGAACATGGCAGCCATGACCACCACCTCGGTAAATATCGATCGAGCAAAAATCTGGGGTTGGGATGCCACCATGACTTACCAGACCAGCGTGTTTAGTTGGGATCTGGCCTATAACCGTACCCGCGGAAAAAACCAGAATACCAATGCCTGGCTCGAATCCATTAACCCGGATACCGTCACCAGCACTGTAGATGTTCCGGTGGCCAATAGCGGTTTTGCGGTCGGCTGGATTGCCACCTTTGCTGACCGTTCTCAGCCGTTAAGCACCGGTAAGCGTCAGGCAGGCTATGGCCTCAATGACTTCTATGTCAGCTATAAAGGCCAGGAACAGATGAAAGGTGTGACCACCACCGTGGTACTGGGTAACGCATTTGATAAAGAGTATTACGCGCCACAGGGCGTGCCTCAAGATGGGCGCAACGCTAAGTTTTTCGTGAGTTATCAGTGGTAGTCCAGAGAAAAAAGATAGTCTGAAATATCGCATCCGGTAATCCAATCTGTGGATTACCGGATTATCATTTAACACTGTCACCTGCATATAAAAAATCAATAGAACGAGGAAGTCATTATGAGCAAGTCAATATATGAGCAGTACGTCCAAGCCAAAGCAGATAATCCGGGCAAATATGCGCGCGATTTAGCCACCCTGATGGAGATTTCAGAAGCGGAACTGACCCACAGCCGGGTTGGCCATGATGCTAAACGTTTGCATGCTGATGCTCGCACTCTGCTGGCGGCCTTGGAAGCAGTGGGTGAAGTCAAAGCGATCACCCGCAACACTTATGCAGTACATGAGCAAATGGGCTGCTACGAGAATCAACACCTGAATGGCCATGCCGGATTGATCCTCAACCCGCGTAACCTGGATTTACGTTTGTTCCTCAATCAGTGGGCCAGCGCCTTTACTTTGACAGAAGAAACGCGCCACGGCGTGCGCCATAGCATTCAGTTCTTCGACCATCAGGGTGATGCTTTACATAAAGTGTATGTCACGGAAAAAACTGACATGGCCGCTTGGGATGCACTGCTGGCGAAGTTTATCAGTGCAGAAAACCCAGAATTACAGTTAGAGCCACTGCGTGCCACTGAGGTTACCGAACCGACTGCCACAGATGATGCTGTCGATGCTGAATGGCGTGCCATGACTGATGTGCACCAGTTCTTCCAGTTGCTCAAGCGCAATAATCTGACTCGCCAACAAGCCTTCCGTGCCGTCGGCGATGATCTGGCTTATCAGGTTGATAACAGCTCACTGACGCAACTGCTGCATATCGCACAGCAAGAGCAGAACGAAATCATGATTTTCGTCGGTAACCGCGGTTGTGTGCAAATTTTCACTGGCATGATTGAAAAAGTCACTCCACATCAAGACTGGATTAACGTTTTCAACCAGCGTTTTACGCTACATCTGATCGAAACAGCCATTGCTGAAAGCTGGATTACCCGCAAGCCGACCAAAGACGGATTTGTCACCAGCCTGGAGCTGTTTGCTGCCGATGGCACCCAGTTGGCTCAACTTTATGGTCAGCGTACTGAAGGCCAACCAGAACAAAACCAATGGCGTGAGCAGATTGCTCGCCTAAACAATAAGGATATCGCCGCATGAGACTAAGGTTGCTGTCACTCCCTTTCATTCTGTCACTGAGTGCCTATCTTCTGCCGCTGAATACATTAGCCGCAGAACGTATTGTCACCATTGGTGGCGATGTAACAGAAATCGCCTATGCACTGGGTGCCGGTGGCGAGATTGTGGCCCGTGACAGTACCAGTCTACAACCTCAGGCGGTGCAAAAGCTGCCTGATGTCGGCTATATGCGCATGCTCAATGCCGAAGGGATTCTGGCAATGAAGCCCACCATGCTGCTGGTTAGCGAACTTGCGCAACCTTCACTGGTGCTCAAACAAGTTGCTGACAGTGGTGTGAACGTCGTCACCGTCCCCGGCCAAACAACGCCGGAAAGTGTGGCGGTGAAGATAAATGCAGTTGCCGCGGCACTGCATCAGCAGGAAAAAGGGCAAGAATTGATTAAGGACTATCAGCAACGTTTGGGCGCAGTGAGCAATACGCCGCTGCCAGTCAAAGTGCTGTTCGTCATGAGCCACGGCGGCTTAACGCCAATGGCCGCTGGCCAAAATACCGCCGCCGATGCCATGATCCGTGCTGCGGGGGGCAATAATGCAATGCAAGGCTTCAGCCGCTATCGTCCATTATCGCAAGAAGGTGTTATTGCCAGCGCGCCCGATTTATTGCTGATCACCAGTGACGGCGTGAAAGCACTGGGTGGCAGTGACGGTATCTGGAAATTACCGGGCATGGCTTTAACACCCGCAGGCAAAAATAAACGCCTGTTAGTTGTCGATGATATGGCATTGCTCGGCTTTGGTCTGGAAACACCGCAAGTGCTGGCGCAACTGCGCAAAGGCATGGAACAAGCGCAATGAATTGCCGTGTCCATCCACGCCTGATGCTCGGTATCTTGCTGATGATTCTGATTCTATTAGCGCTCGGCTCGGCCAATATGGGGGCATTAACCCTCTCGTTTCGCACGTTATGGCATGCATCATTAGATGATGCCATGTGGCATATCTGGCTAAATATTCGTCTGCCCCGCGTGCTATTAGCTGTGGTTGTGGGTTGCGCGCTGGCGGTTTCTGGCGCCATCATGCAGGGGTTATTCCGCAACCCGCTGGCCGACCCAGGCCTATTGGGTATTAGCAGCGGCGCGGCCTTGTGTGTCGGGCTGATTATTGTCATGCCATTTAGTCTGCCGCCACTGTTGGCACTTTATAGCCATATGGTGGGAGCCTTTATCGGCAGTCTGGCCATTTCTGCCATTATCTTTACCCTCAGCCGCTGGGGGCATGGCAATTTATCGCGCCTGCTGTTGGCGGGTATCGCGATCAATGCGTTGTGCGGTGCCGCAGTCGGGGTGCTGACTTATATCAGTGATGACCAGCAGTTACGCCAATTCTCCTTATGGAGCATGGGGAGCTTGGGTCAAGCACAATGGTCGACACTTCTGGTCGCCGCATCGTTAATCCTGCCCGCTTGTGTGCTCGGTTTATTACAGGCGCGCCAGTTGAATTTATTGCAGTTAGGGGATGAAGAAGCGCATTACCTTGGCGTCAATGTGCGGCAAGCTAAGCTGCGCTTGCTGTTACTCAGCGCAATATTGATTGGTGCGGCAGTGGCGGTCAGTGGCGTTATCGGTTTTATCGGCCTGGTTGTCCCACATCTTATCCGCATGCGGATTGGCGCTGATCACCGCTGGCTGTTACCCGGTGCTGCACTAGGCGGAGCTTGCTTATTATTGACTGCGGATACATTGGCGCGAACTTTAGTTGCTCCGGCTGAAATGCCTGTCGGGTTGATAACCAGTCTATTGGGTGGGCCTTATTTTCTGTGGCTGATTTTACGTCAGCGGGAGCAACGCAGTGGTTGATATGGCAGGAATGAATAGCGCGGCAATAACATCGACGGCGTTATTAGAAGCAAATCAGCTGTCCTACCAAGTACAGGGGCAAAAGCTGATTAATAACGTTTCACTACAAATTGCCAGCGGTGAAATGGTGGCGATTATCGGGCCAAACGGTGCAGGGAAATCCACATTACTGCGTTTGTTAACCGGCTATCTGACGCCGTCAGATGGCGAGTGTCAGTTGCTGGGGAAAAACCTCAATAGCTGGCAGCCACAAGCATTGGCCCGCACCCGTGCGGTGATGCGCCAATACAGTGATTTGGCGTTTCCATTTAGTGTCAGTGAAGTGATTCAGATGGGACGTGCGCCTTATGGGGCGGCGCAAAACCGGCATGCATTACAAGAAGTGATGGCACAGACGGACTGTTTAGCGCTGGCACAGCGTGACTATCGCGCACTGTCCGGTGGTGAGCAGCAACGAGTACAACTTGCGCGGGTATTAGCACAATTGTGGCAACCCGAACCAACGCCGCGTTGGTTGTTCCTTGACGAACCGACATCCGCATTAGATTTGTATCATCAACAACATACGTTGCGTCTACTGCGTCAGCTCACTCTCCAAGAACCTTTGGCGGTGTGCTGTGTACTGCATGATCTGAATCTGGCGGCACTGTATGCCGATCGTATTTTGTTGCTGGCACAGGGTGAACTCGTTGCCTGCGGCACACCAGAAGAAGTGCTCAACGCCGAAACACTAACCCGCTGGTATCAGGCCGATTTGGGCATTTCACGCCACCCTGAAACTGCCCTGCCACAGATTTATTTGCGCCAATAAATCTGCGTCAAATTAAATGATGCCCAGAGCCAGCCTATGGTTGGTTCTGCTTTTCCAGCACTTGCGGCGATTCAATCTCTGCCAACAGTTCATAAATCGTTTTACCCACTTTTTGCACTGCCCGCTCAATTTCTATCGTCATCGGCTTACTGTAGCTTAAGCGCAAACAATTACGGTATTTTCCCGAGGCCGAACTAATAAGCCCGGCGGCAACCTGCACACCCAGCGGTAACAAGCAGCGATTGAGTCGCTGGCTATCAAATCCGTGCGGCAATTCAACCCATAACATAAAACTCCCCTGCGGCCTGCTCAGGCAAGTATTCGGTGGGAAATATTTCATCACCCAACTGGTCATAATGTCCCGATTACGTTGGTATTGGCGGCGCATCCGGCGCAAGTGCTGCATGTAATGCCCTTGCTTGATAAATTCAGCCATTGCTAATTGAGGCAGAGAGGCGACCCGCCCGGCAGAAATATATTTCATATGCAGCGCTTTATCTAAATAGCGCCCAGGGGCAATCCAACCGATACGCAAACCGGGGGCGACAGTTTTAGAAAAGGAGCTGCACAGCAATACACGCCCATCATCATCAAATGAAGCTATCGTGGGAGGGCGCGGATATTGATACGCCAAAGCACCATAAACATCATCTTCGATAATCGCGATGTCATAGCGCTGGGCGAGTATCAGCAGCGCTTTTTTGCGCTCATCTGGCATATTGTAACCCAGCGGATTATTACATGTCGGTGTAAGCTGAACCGCCTTAATTGGCCATTGATCCAAAGCCATTTCCAACGCTTCCAAACTGATTCCGACCACTGGATCAGTAGGGATCTCAATGACTTTCATACCCATTCCTTTCAAGGTTTGCATCGCACCATGAAAGCTTGGGGAGTCAACAGCAACAATATCACCGGGTTGGCAGACTGCACCCAGTGCCACAGCCAATGCGCCATGGCAGCCAGATGTAATAATGATATTCTCAGCCGATTGATGATTACCACTGTCCAGCATCAAGCGAGCTATTTGCTCACGCAATACCAAGGAGCCATAAATATTGCCATACTCCAGCACTTCTTCACTCTGATGGAGGCTAACGCGGCTTAACAAGCGACTCAGTATTTTAAGCCCCGGAGCAGAAAGATCCGGCGAGCCAGCCCCCAGATAAATAATATTTTCCTGCACACTTCTTTGCAGGAAAGCCAAGGTATTTTCCCACTGAGAGATTTCTACTGGCCGCTGTGCATGGGTGCATGTCGCAGGTAAAGAAGGTAGGTTTGAGCAGCAACGGACGAAATAACCTGATTTCGCTCGCGCTTCGATAAGCAGGCGCTCTTCCAATTGTCGATAAGCCTGCTGGACAGTACTGATGCTGACACCATGTTCGTCACTCAACACTCTGACGGAAGGGAGTCGTTCACCGGCGCTATACAGCCCTTCTTTAATACGCTGACTAAGAATGTCAGCCAGTTGTTGGTAACGAGTCATTGATATCACCTAATCAGTAGTAACCAGTACAGATGGCATTAATTTGCACCATTCAGTTCATATATCTCACATCTGTATGGAAATAATAGTCCTAATTTGCATCTGTAATGTTTTACGCCAAAGCTTCATTCTAATGACTCAGCGACTGACGAGGAGTCATAATGAATAATATAATTGAAAATCAAATAGATGAATGCTGTTCATCAGCCATGCAGGCTGTAAAAAAACGCCGCAATATTTTTATTCGATTGTGGGGAAAAGCATACAGATGTGCATATCAATGGAATGAACGGCGTAAAACAGCCTATACACTGGAGCGATTGAGTTCAGCTCAACTAAAGGACATTGGCCTAAGCCGTGATGACATCAAACGAGATTACAGCCGCCCATTTTGGCGCTAAATGTGACTTGATGGACAAAAACGGGCTGCCCATTCAAATAAAGAGTCTCGTGTTATTACTTTATCCTTAGAGCGGGCAGCTCAGTTTTAAGACTATTATTCCTCATTAGCTTGCCAATATGGTGCTACTGAGGAAGTTGGCTCTAATAAGGTTCAATTTTTTTCTTATCAACTAGATCTGAGAGTGGAAATAGTGAGCACAAATTAATATTGCTTCACTATCTTATTTAGCGCGGATATAAAGAAATCAATATCGTCCAGAGTGTTATACACCGCAAATGAAACTCTGACGGTTTCATTGACGCCAAAGAAAGCCATTAATGGCTGAGCACAATGACGACCGACCTGAACGGCAATTCCGGCCTTATCGAGTGCCAGGCCAATAACTCGCGCGGGAATACCTTCGGCAATAAAACTGACAACTGCGGCTTTTATCGGTGATTGACCTAAAATATAAATAGCAGGCAATAAGGAAAGCTGCTGCGTAAGATAATCTAGTAATTTTTGTTCATGCTGGGCAATAGCTTTAATCCCAAGCTCTTGCAGCCAGGTAATAGCGGCCCCCAATCCGATGATTCCAGCAATATTTGCAGTGCCAGCCTCAAAGCGCCGTGGAGGGTCAACAAAAGTAGATTGTTCAAAGTTAACATCTGCCACCATTCCACCACCACATTGCCATGGCGGCATATTCCGCAGAATATTGCTGCGACCATACAACACGCCAATACCCGTAGGCCCATAAACTTTATGGCCAGAGAAGACATAAAAATCTGAATCTAGCTCTTGCACATCAATGGCGATATGAGGCACTGCCTGGGCACCATCAATCAGTACTATGTTTCTTCTTTTTTGCCCCAATGCCTTTTGTCGTATGCCCTTACTGCTTGAATAATAGCCACTACTGGATTGATGGTACCCAGCACATTTGAGACATGAGAAAGTGCTAAAATCCGCGTGCGATGACTCAGTAATTGTTCAAGAAAACCGGTCTGTAATATCCCATTGTTATCTACCGGCAGAATTTTTAGCTGTGCGCCAATCTCTCGGCATAGCTGTTGCCACGGGATAATATTACTGTGAGGCTCAAGAGCCGAAATCAAGATTTCATCACCTGCATGCAAATATGCCTTCCCCCAACTTGCCGCCACTAAATTAATAGCCTCTGTTGTTCCTTGAGTAAAAACTATTTCATCTACCGACTGAGCATTGAGAAACCCACGGACTTGTTCTCTAACTTGTTCTAACGCTGCGGATACGGGCGGTGAGATCGTATCGTCTCCCCGATGCGTATTTGCATAGTATTCGCTATAATATTTTGTTATTGCATCAATGACCGCCTGTGGTTTTGGACAGGAAGATGCATTATCTAAATAAACTAATGGATGACCATTTAACTGTTGTTTGAGAATGGGAAACTGTCTATAAATAGCATCAACATCCAATATCCCCCCATCTATTTGAGTATTTACCATAAGACACCTCAATATTGTAAATCTGCTTTAATATTTTCACGAAAATCTGTCCTCTCCAATGGATGTGAATTATTATTCATTGTAAAAATGCTAGCTTGATATTAATTAATTTATAGGTACAGAATCATCTTATAATGATTCCAATTATAGTGTTCATTTTTTAATTAGTATGTTTTTATTTTATTTTTTATTTAAATAAAAAATAAAATAAAAACCATCACCAACTATATTATTTAATATAGATAATGATTGTTTAAATAATAAACCCGCTATATAAGCGGGTTGGGTAATTAATGTTTTGATACTAATGCATTAGAAGTCATAACCTACTGTCGCCTGTACCGAGCGCTCTGCCCCCCAGTAGCAGTAAGAAGTGCTGTAACAGGCCGCAACGTATTTCTTATCGGTAATATTATTTACATTCAATTGGACGAATGCCCCCTTCAGTGATGCTGCCCAAGTGCCCAAATCGGCGCGAACCAAAGCATCGCCCAGCGTATAAGAAGGCACACGTAAGGTATTGGCATCATCGGCCCACTGCTTGCCAATATAACGGATACCTGCACCAACATTGATACCGTAGCCCGCCTCATATTGCGCCCACAGTGACGCCGTATTTGACGGCGCTAACACCGGCGTATTGCCATCATTACCATCAATAGCATCTTTGAATTTCACGCGGTTATAGGTGTAGCCCGCAATCACACTTAAACGGTCGTTAATCTGGCTGCGCGCTTCCAACTCCAGCCCCTGTGAATTCACCTTACCTGCTGGCACATAATAGGTCGCCGGAACGGCACGGTTTGCCACATCATTCTGTGTCAGGTCGTATAACGCGGCGGAATAGAGTGAAGAACTGCCCGGCGGCTGATACTTGATACCCACTTCATACTGCTCGCTGGTCATCGGTTTCAGCAGTTTTTGCTGTGCATCTGGGAATAAACTTGGCGTGATGGCTTGGCTGTAACTGACGTAGGGTGAAATGCCGCTATCGAAGCTATACAGTAATGAAGCGCGCCCACTGGCATGTTTATCCGTACGCTCATCACGGGTATTGGCAGTCTTATTAATATTTTCCGTTTTCATCCGATCATAACGACCGGACAAATTCAGATGCCAATTATCCCACTTCATTTCATCTTGCAAATAAATGCCACTCTGCTCATAACGGCGACTTAAATAGGATGAATTGATGCCAGGGGTTGTCAGCAGATAATCGCGGTACAGCGTACTGCCGCCAGAAATACCTGTGTAAGGATTCAATGTGGTGGCAAATGCGCTGTCGCTACGCAGATTATTGCGGAACTTCTGGAAGTCGCCCCCCAACATCACCTTATGCTCGACTGCCGCCGTCGCAAAATTGGCCTGCAATTGGTTATCCACCGCAAATGCATTGAGTGAGGAATCTTCACCAGAGTAATAGCGGTTCATCAGCGTGCGATCGCTATTCCAGCCCCCCTGATAAACCTGTTCTAACTGACTATTAGAGTGGGTATAGCTGGCATTTTGCCGGAAAGACCAGACTTCATCGAACTGGTGCGCAAATTCAGAACTGTAGATTTGCTGCCAACGTTTAAACACATTGTGGTTAGTTTCGCCATCAAAGAAACCGCGACTTAACTTCTGCCCATAAATACTGCCATCCGCAGGAACCGCACTGTGATAACCACCAGAGGGGTCTTTTTGCAAATTTGCGCGTAATAATAATGAGGTATTTTCATCTGGCTGCCACAACAATGACGGAGCAATCGCATAGCGCTCTTCACGCTGATGGTCATACATGGTGTCACTGTTGCGCGTGATACCGGTCAGGCGAAATGCCCAATGCTCGGAAATCGCATCGGTATAATCAAAGGCGACATCTTGCGTATTGTGATTACCCGCCGTCAGACGGAAGTGGCCTTCAGAGGCAAATTGCGGGCGCTTGGATGTCATCATCACTACGCCACCGGGGATACTTTGACCATACAATGCCGAGGACGGGCCTTTGATCACGTCAATGCGCTCAAGAAACCACGGATCGACCTGTAACACATTATAACTGCCGCCATCACTGAGCAGCCGCAGGCCATCAAGGAAGGTATTGTTCACATCCCCGCCATGGAAACCGCGCAAAGCAACAGTGTCATAACGGGTTGCGCCACCAGAAAAACCAGTGAAAACACCGGGCGTATAATTCAGCGCCTGGTTAACCGTCGCCACATTTTGATCATCCATTTGCTGACGGGTAATTACCGACACCGACTGCGCTGTCAGAATTAACGGCTGGTCAGTTTTGGTTGCCCCTTTGGTAGTTTTGGCGGTGTAGCCCGAAGTGGGTAAATCAGCTGCCTGACCGGCTTTGGCCGTGACTTCTATCGTATCGTCAGCCATTGAAGCGAATGGAATAAAAATAGCCAGTGAGCACAAAACAGCAGAACGCTTTATTAAAAAAGCCGAGAACATAGTTATCTTCCCCAGATAATTATCCCCAAAGAACGTGCCGTTATTGGTTGGCGGCAAGTAAGAAGGGTATAGGCATATAAAATAGATGGTGATTAATCAGCGTCCATGCTATTTCCGCAGCGCAAATTCTGTTGTCTGCGAGCCACATATCGTGGGTCCATAAGTGCAGCGCACAATTTATTAAATGAGAGTGTTAATTACAATGATAATTATTATCTTTCTTATTAAATTTAAGATAGTAATTATCAGAGTAAGATTATTCCGTCGCTCAGCGTCTGTGCCACAATAGCTTTCTGCTAGGCTTAACGGCATACCTCTACTTATTAACGGGTTTATTGTGGCACTCACTTTGGGGCTGATAGGTTTTATGGAAAAGAATGGGTACTTGGTTTCACGGCGATATGATCCCCTACAGTTTTTGCTACGAACATGCCCGATACGAGCATCTCTGCGGCTAACATTTCTGCTAATCACACTTATTTTTGCCTCAACAACGGGCGCTGTTTTTGCGGCGACCGCCTCAGATTCCGCGACAGAAAACAGTGACGCACCAGCAAAACCTGCGGTGTCAGTACAATTAATTACCCTGCAAAAACAATTAGATAAACTAAAGCAGAATGTTTCTGTCAGTACATCTGATAACGAGTTGAATGCATTAAAAGAGACATCGTTGGCACTGGTTCGGGATGCCGATATACTGCTTGGGGATCTGAAACCCAAGCGAGAGCAACTGCAAACCCAGTTGGATGTTTTAGGCCCGCCGCCTGCGGCTGGATCATTGGCTGAAACCCCGGTAGTGGCGCAACAGCGCCGAGTATTGAATACCCGTAAAGTCCAGTTGGATGGTCAGAATGACCAAGCTCAGGCCATCAAGACCAATGCAGAGAATCTGGCAACGCAAATTATCGCCTTGCGCCATTCGGCATTAAAGACCCAAATCGCCCTAAACTCCGGCAGTATTCTGGGTGCCAATTTCTGGGCCCCCATCATTAATCCCAATCCAGATGACGATCGGCGGCTGAAAGATTTTATTCAAGAACTGAGTGATGCCTGGAGTGCTGCCTGGGAGCCAGAGTGGCGTTTTGGCACCACAGTATATCTGCTACTGGCGCTGTCTATCAGTGTCTTTGGCTTTAAGTTCCTCGACAGCCTGACCGCCTGGTTCTGTACCAAATGTCTGCCGCCCGGCCCATTGCGCCGCAGTTTTATGGCTTCGGCAACCACGCTTTATACCGTGTTGATTACTGTCACAGTGGCTCAGTGCATCACTCAGACTTTCACCCGCATGCCGGATACATCACCGGTAGTGATGAACTTTTCGCAGGTTTTTGTTCAGTTAATGTTTTTCTCTGCACTGGTGGCCGGTCTTGGGCGAGCATTTTTATCGAATCAGCGCCCCTCATGGCGATTGCCCGCTATTGCTGATGAAGTCGCTGCCTCACTGAAATTATTTCCACCGCTATTAGCCAGCTGCATTATGATTTTTGGTGCGATTGATCAGATGAACAATATGATCAATGTCAGCGTGTCAGGAACCATTTTTGGTAACGGTATATCGGCAATGTTAATGGCACTCACTGCGGCCATTATTCCCTTACGGGCCAACCGAATACGGCGTAATTTGGTGGCAAATGGTGAAAAACCCGAGGCCTATTCCACACTAGCCGGGTTGATTCATTTCGCTATCGGCATGACGGCACTCGCCATATTAGTGTCACTGTTGATGGGCTATATCTCACTGGCAAAATTCTTGAGTTATAAACTGGTATGGAGCTGTTTGGTTCTCTCCTGTTTGTATTTACTGACCCACCTGTGTGTTGATTTAGCCGAGAGTATTTTTTCACCCACCAGCCGTGCCGGTAAGGCGATTAAACAGTCACTGAATATTGACGATCGTCATTTGTCACAAGCCGCCACATTATTATCTGCCACCAGTAAAGTATTGCTGATATCGCTGGCCATTCTTGCTCTGCTTGATGGCACTTTTGGCTCTACCACCCCCATTTCACTGCTACAAAAGGCCGTCGGGCTATTAAGTGGTGAAGGGCTGGAAGAATTGAATATTGTTCCAGCCAATTTACTGAATTCAGTGATTTGTTTGCTGGTCGGATTATATGTGCTGAAAGCGGCGCGCCGTTGGCTAAGTCATGAATTCCTGCCAAAAACCCAGATGGATTCTGGCATAAAAACTTCGGCGGTAACGCTATTCAGTAATATCGGCTATGTGTTGGTCATTCTGTTGACCTTATCGGTGCTGGGTATTCAGTGGAATAAATTAGCCTGGATTGTCAGTGCGCTGTCGGTGGGTATCGGTTTTGGCTTACAAGAGATTGTGAAGAACTTTATTTCCGGCATTATTTTACTGACCGAGCGGCCAGTCAAAGTGGGGGATTTGATCAGTATCAGTGGTGTTGAGGGAGATATTCGCCGCATAAATGTTCGCGCAACCGAAATTCAGCTCAGTGACCGCTCGACAGTCATTGTGCCGAACTCTCAATTAATTTCTCAGAATGTGCGCAACGCCACCATGGCCAATGCCCAAGGGGTGGTGACCATTGCCCTAACCTTCCCGCTGGATTTAGATATTGAACTGGCGCAATCGCTGCTGATAGAGGCTTATAAAGAGCATGAGTCAATATTGGAGACGCCAGAACCGTCGGTGAAATTCAGCCAGTTAAGCCCGGATGGTATTGTGCTCAGTGTCACCGGTTTGGTGCCAAGTCCACGCATGGTCAGCAACACCAAAAGTTCGTTGTTATACAGTATCTTAAAACGCCTCCGCGCATCGGGCGTTTCACTGGCCACCGCAGCACCGGCCCGAGCCACGACGACGGCAAACTAGACTTGAGTGGGCCATCAGTATTATCCGGAAGATAACGCTAATGGCTCCGGTATTATTTATTTGGTTGAACTCGAACTAAACATCTTAGGGTTACGCCCTATCCATTTTAGCGCTGAATCAGATAGCGGATCGTCGGGCCATCCTGCTGAATATCGAGCACGGTATAGCCGTAATTTCGGGCATCCAGCGGGATATTATTGATGGATTGTGGGCAATCACTGATCACTTCCAGAATTTCACCGGGTTTCAATTGCGGCATCGCTTCCAGTGTCGCCACCGCAGGGTATGGGCAAGGTTCGCCCACCATATCCAACCGGTAATCAGGCACAATAGCAGTGCCAGCTGGCGAATGATTAGTCGATGAAATGTTGCTCATGATGGCTCCTTAGCCAGTGTTGATGCGGTTGCTTTCTGTTTGCGGAAGAAGTGCTTTTCCCACCACAACATGGCAGCAAAGGCGATAGCTAGCATCAGGTAAGTCACTAACACCCCCCCCATTGGCCCGAAGGTTTCCAACAGATTAACCTTGTCATAATGGGTCGCCAGCGTTGGGGCAAAATCATCCCAGTAATATGCCAGCAGGGTCGCACCAATAATGTTACCCAACCCTACCCACCAATAGTGAATTTGCCCTTCCACCGCGCGGTACATCCAGCCGGTTTCACAGCCCCCCGCCAGCACAATCCCAAAACCAAACAGCAAACCACCAATGACCGCATTTGGCCCAGCCCATAAAATCTTAGGTGCCACGCCCAGTTGAACATAACTGAAAATGCCAATCGCACTGACCGCCATCCCCAGAATAATGGCCTTGGCCATATGAGTGCGCCCGGTTATCCACAGGTCACGGAACGCGGAGGTAAAGCAAATCTGTGCCCGCTCAATCAGCACGCCAAAACCAATGCCGCACAGCATGGCAATGCCCAGTTTTGGATGGCGGAATAACTCAATCAGTGACCAGCTCAGCGCCAGAACAAATACCACCATGCCGAGACGAAAACGACGCGCCGCCCTGGCGGGATGCTGTGTCAAAGGCGAAGCCGCTGTCACTTTTTGTAATTTCACCGGGATACGAAACAGCGGTAACAGGGTAAATTTGGCGCCAAAGTAGGAGCCCACAGCTGTCGCCAATGCGAAGAACCATGCATGCAGTGAAAATTGCGGAATCCCCGTAAAGAAGGCCGCCAAATTACACCCCATTGCCAGCCGAGCACCAAAACCGGCAATAATACCGCCAACCAGTGCTTGGGCGATGCGAATACCGTGCTGGGGTTTACGCAGCTTCACATTGTTGGCCCACAGCGCAGCAGCAATGCATCCAGCAAACATGCCAATGATCATCATGCCGTCGATGCGATCCAATGGCGTTCCTTCCAGCCCGATAACTTTAAAGTAACCCCACTCCTGCGGATGCGCGCCAAACAGCTGCATCAAATGACCACCCCAGCGAGTAAACTCACCAGTAACAGCCCAAAAAGTGCCGGTCAAACCAAAGTAATAGGTCGATAAAATACCGGCGGCAATGACCGCGGGCAGCGGGGCCCAAAAGCGTATCAAATATTGCGACTTAAACATCTGCCAGCTCACACTGACACCTCCAAAATGTGTGTTGTCACGTGCGATACCGGGGTTTGCGCGGCGACGGGGAAATAGGCCTAATTATAATAAGCCAATTATCTATTCAATGGCGCGAAATGTGTTAATCAAAAGTTAACCAAGGAGGGCCGAATTTACTGCGGATAGCGCTTTGTCGCCTATCATGAGGGTTCATCATCATCTGATGCTTGATAATCCAGCGCCATTGCCATGCGCAAGATGGCAGCAACGGGCTCAAATAAAGGTTCTGGGATGGTATTGCCGCAATCCACATCGCGGTGTAATGCACGCGCCAGCGTAATATTTTCAACCACCGGAATACCCTGCTGCTCCGCCAATTTAACAATCAATGCGGCCCGCTCTCCTTTACCTTTTTCAATCACTATCGGCAGGGGCGCATCGTCAGGATGATAAAACAGGCAAACTGCAAAATGGGTGGGATTACGCACCACGGCAGTGGAACGTTGGACATTTTTAGCGAAGCTGCCACTTTGCACCTCCTGCTGCAACTGCCGCCGTTTCTGTTTGATATGCGGATCGCCATCGCTGTCTTTATGCTCCCTTTTGACTTCTTCATGAGACATTTTTAATTGTTTCATGGTGTTATAGCGCTGAAAGCTATAATCCATCAGAGAAAAAACCACATAACAGGCAATCAATGCCCCCAAAATCCAACTCATTAATGTGGTAAATACCGGGATAGCACAACTACTGCCGCAATAAGCCAAATAACCAAAAGAAGGGGCGTAATGTATTAATAAATAGCCAAAAATCAGGGTTAACACCCCTACTTTCAGTAAAGATTTACTCAGTTCAAATAAACTGTGTAGTGAAAAAAGCTGCTTGGCATTATTGATTGGATTAATGTGCTCGCCTTTAAACTCCACGGCTTTGGTGGCTAATAATGGCCCGACCTGCGCAATACCGGAAAGAATAGTCATTAAAACCAGCGCCCCTCCCAGAATCCCCATAATATGGATAAATACCGCCATACACTGTGTGCCAATCCGCGCTAATGCCATGACAATGGGTTGTTGTAATTGAGCAATGGAACTACGAATGAGTGCTGATGCCTGATCAATTAGCGTATAGCCCGTCAGGAGGAAGTAAGCCACCAGTACCAGCAACTGTATCCCAGAGGTTATCTCCACACTCTTGATTACCTGCCCTTTTTCCCGAGCTTCCTTGAGGCGTTTAGCGGTAGGCTTTTCATTCTTTTCACTGCTCTCTCCGCTCATCAGCAACCTCATTTATCAGTGGGATAAGGGCACTTATCTTCTGTTCGGTCTGATTAATGCCGACCAAATAGTGGTGTAGGGCGTAGGGCAAACTAATCACGAGTAGAAACAGCGCCAATGCACTTTTAATCGGCATCGCCAGAAAGAAAACATTCAGTTGTTGGGACGAGCGATTGATTAATCCTAAAGCTAAATCCGCTAGCACCATCACCAATAGCGCGGGTAATGCAAAATTTAGGCACAGCTCATACATCAGTTGCCATTCACTTTGTAGAAAATGCAGCATTGCTGGTGAGGGCTGAATGCCACTGCCTGCGGGCAAAATGCTATAAGAGCCGTAGAGTGCTGCCAGTACCAGATTGAACCCGCCAGAGATCAGAAACAGTACCGTAAGGAGTTGGGTAAACAACACACCAAAAATCGAGGATTCCATCCCCATACTGGGGTTAAACAGGGTGGACATCGTGGCACCGCGCAAGGTGTCAATCAGGAAGCCCGCCATATCAATGGCCCAAAAAGGTAATGCGGCGACAAAGCCAATCATCACTCCAATCAATAACTCCATGCAAAGTAACCAGAACCATGTGGTGAGACTATCTTGGGGCATCAATGAAGCACTGAAAAACAGCGGTGTGACGGGCAGAGCAATGGCAAAAACCAGGCTATTTCGTAATAGGCCGCTGCCCAAGCTGCGGGCGGTAAACAGAGGCAATATCAATAACATGCCATATGGGCGCATCATCGCCAGCGCCAAAGCACCTAACCAATGCAGAGAATCATGCATATCAAGACCGCATACTGGTGATTTGTAAAAAGGTCTGCTGGGTGTAATTCAGCAATGTCGAGCCCATCCAGTGATAAGTCACCAATAACGTGGCTGATACCGCCAGCAATTTAATCAAAAACTGCAATGTCTGATCTTGTATTTGGGTCAGTGCCTGCAACAAACTGACGACTAACCCGACTACCGATGCCACCAGCACCACTGGCATTGATAGCAGCAAAACAATCCACAAAAGTTGGGTCGCCAGATGAACAACAATGGCATTACTCATTGATGTGCCCTCTGATGATGATTCATAAATAAGATCCCACCAGTTGCCCCAGTAGCAATCCCCAGCCATCAATCAATATAAAAATTAATAACTTAAATGGTAGCGAAATAGTAATGGGGGAGACCATCATCATGCCCATAGCCAGCAAAATATTAGAAACAATCAAATCAATTGCCACAAAAGGCAGATAGAGCAGCAAGCCGATTTTAAAGGCTTCTGTCAGTTGGCTCAGGGTAAACGCAGGCATTAATATCAGCAGTGAATTTGATTTGATGGTATCTCGGTAGCGCTCAGGCCATTTGGTTTGGACTATATCGTTGAAAAAACTGGCCTGTTCGGCATCGGTATTACGTTGTAAAAAATCACGATATGGCCCCAAAGCATGCTCATCAATATGGTGTAGTAAAGGGCCGATTTCAGTCGGTAGTGGCTCATCCTGAAGCCGGGCATGCACATCCAATCCGACCGGAGCCATGATAAAAATGGTCAATACTAACGCCAAACCGTAAATGGCAATATTGGGGGGAACCTGTTGAATACCCAGCGCATTGCGCAGTAATGAAAAGACAATCGATAGCTTGAGAAATGATGTTCCCATTACCATCAGCAGCGGCAGGAGTGACAGAAAGAAAAGCAGGACAATCAATTGAGAGGACGAGTTCAATAGCTCCATAAGCGGTTCCGCAAAAGGCCGGCCTGTTTAGTAAAAAGAATATCGATAGTATTTATCCACTCATCCTTTTCCGCTATCGGGTCATGACCCCAATAACATCAATACCCGTTATCTTTCAAAAATTAAGGAAACAGATTTTGAGTCTTGACCCAAAGTCATGGGGTATGGCTAAACCACTGTTCTATCCTCACCACCAACTCCCCATCACAGTTCAACAAACTGCCACTCCCTACTGGTTGCCCCTGCAACCGAATATTCACTTCGCCGTAGCAGTGAGTTTGGCAGGTCAATGTTTGGCCGACGGCAAGCTGTTTAATATCTCTCAGGGGCAGAGTTAGACGACCAATTTCCATCACCAATGTTTGCGGTAAATCCTCAAGCCTCACTACCTGTGATGCTTGAGGCCTAGCAGCCACATCCAGTTCCAACAGTTGATCAATATCGTCATTAACTTGTTGAATTGTCATTTTATTTCCATCCTCTAACTTGATGTAAATCTGTGGTGACGCCATTTGCCATAGCCAACAGCGCTGTTGGTCTAATTCAGCCGCTGAACTGATTCGGACCCCATCCCCCGGCCTGATTTGCTGCAACTGATGTAGAGACAAACGGCTCCACCCCACCACTAAACCAGCTTGCCACAGTAAGTTATGCTCGGGAGCTGGCTCGCTGCACCAGTGAGACAAAGTTTCGGCTAATGCCGTCAGTGGCCAGCCAAACAACACGCCGCGGAGTTGCTGCCCCTCCAGCTCGAAAGTCAGCACCACCGCCCATTGATTCAATAGCGTCATGGCCCGGGGTGCGGGGTCGTCAATGGTCAGTTCCGGTAGCACGGTTAATAGTGGGCTGGCGGCCCAATGGGCCATGGCGGTCACCAATTCGGGGGCCAGAAAATGGCGGTCATCGGTGGCCAATGAAGATGTCAGCCAGTTATTCCAACAAGATTGGGACAACCAAAAACCGCACTCTGTGGCGGTGTTTCCCGGTGCCCTATAGTGCAATGGTAAATAAACACCCGCCCCATCAACCTGCATCAATGTGACTGAAATATCGGCATTATTTCGCCCGGAACCTATCACTGTACTGAGTTGGCGTAGCTCAGCCGATAACATCCCCAACATGAGTCACCTCCAGTAAACAAGGAAAACCCAATTGATGTAGTTGCCGCTGCCAGCGCGCTTGCATCCGCTGCACACGGTCGATCAGTTCACGGCTGGTATGACTGAGCACAATATGCAAGCCATTGGCGGCTAAACTGACATGGATCTTAGCCCCGCGTAACGGCCCACTGACCAGGTGATATTCCGCCTGCATCAAGCCATCGCCACCGGTACTGGCAACGGCACCGGCCGCCTCCGGCATCGCAGATGAATGAGCCGTCAGGTAGCGAGCAAACTGCTGTTTTTGCTTTTCATTACCTAAGTATTGCGGCTGACTCTCCTTAAAGTAGCGCTCGCCTAGCGGCGGTAATGCTCCCTCAATATCGATTCGTCTCATTTTTTATTAGCATCCGTATTTTTTCCTGTTCCCGCTGATTAATCCTTAACAGCGTCTGTTGTGATTCAATGGCTACCTGCTGTTGCAACTGCTGCTCTGCCAATTCACAGAGTGACTTTTTCAGTTCTCGCTCCGCCTGATAAACCTTATGCTGCAAAGCTCTTTGCTCATTGGCCTGATCAGGAAGTAACTTACCGCGCCAGTCTGTAATCTGTTGTAATTGCAGACATAACTGCTGACGTTGTTGGCGAAAATCGATCATTTGTTGTTGCTGTTGCTGATATATCCGGCGCAGTTCCATCAATTGCCGACGCAACCGGCGCTCTTTGCGTTGCCGCAATATCAACAAGCGCGGCAGCATATCTAGTGCTCGGTTGACGCCCCGAGTACTTGCGCGAGTTGTGCCAATGTATGACCGAGGTCGGCGGGGGTTGTGCACAATGATGAATTCTCCTGTTGCAAGAAGGCACAGATGGCCGGGTAGCGTTGCAGCGCTTCATCAGCGTGTAAGTCTTGCCCTTCCTGATACTCCCCCACCCGCACCAGCAATTCGATCTCCTGATAACAGGCCTGCATTTGGCGCAGTTTTTGTGCCAAAGCCAGATGCGCTGAACTGACAATTTGCGGCATGATACGGCTGACACTGGCGGCAATATCAATGGCCGGATAGTGCCCGGCTCCCGCCAGTTGCCTGGATAACACAATGTGCCCATCCAACAGCGAGCGGGCTTCGTCGGCTACCGGCTCATTCATGTCATCGCCTTCAACCAAAACCGTGTAAAAAGCGGTGATGCTGCCACTGTCACTGTTGCCCGCCCGCTCCAACAATCGAGGCAATGCCGCAAAGACACTGGCGGGGAAACTGCCCATCGCCGGTATCTCACCTGCCGCCAGGCCAATTTCGCGCGCTGCTCTGGCATAGCGCGTCAGAGAGTCGGCCATCAGCAACACTTTTAGCCCACGTTCGCGGAAATACTCCGCTACGGTAGTGGCGGTATAAATACCTTTGAGTCGCTCCAGCGCCGGACGATCCGAGGTTGCCACCACCACCACGGTGCGGGCGCGGGCTTGCGGCGTGAGTACCTGTTCAAGAAATTCCCGCACTTCGCGCCCGCGTTCGCCAATCAAGGCCAACACGGTGATATCTGCGCTACAGCCCGCACATAACATGCTCAGCAAGCTACTTTTCCCCACACCGGCGGCAGCAAAAATACCGATGCGCTGCCCCTCGCCACAACTCAATAGGCCATCAATGGCACGAATACCAGTGGTTAAGAATTGCTGTACCGGCTGACGGGTTAAGGGGTTTGGAGGTGCGGAATCCAGCTCACGCCAATACCCAGCAAGGGGGGGGCCGTCATCGATGGGCACCCCTAAACCATCCAGTACCCTTCCTGCCAAATCAGGACCAACTCTGACGCGGTGGGCATGTCCAAGCGGCGATACCCATTGCCCACATCGCAAACCGGCAGAAGACGCAAATGGGGATAGCAGTGCCGTTTGCTGCTCAATGGCAACCACCTCCGCCAACATATTCGCTGAGGCGATACGGCATAACTCCCCGAGTGCAATACCGGGCAAGTGGGCGCGCAGCAGTGTCGGACCAATATCCAAAATCTGTCCGCGAGACTCCACACCCTCTGGCGGCGAGGAGGTTAAGCACAATTGCTGCTGTAACAGAGGGCCAAGTGTCGCGACATCAGGCAGCTTCATCAAGCTCATCTCCAATAAGCTCAATGGTGCCAGCCACTTTAATGTTCATTTCATCCCCCAGTTCCTGCCATGACAGCACCGGCAGCGCAAAAATATCCCGCTCAATAATTTTGCGCAGAAAGCGCCGCACATCGATGGCGGTCAGCAGGACAGCATCACTGTTTTCAGCATAAGCGCTTTTGATTTTGCCGAGGATCAGCTGCGAGTGCCTATCCCCCAAGGCCGAATAAGTCCCCGCCGATGTCTGGCGAATAGATTCACGAATCAAGTTTTCAGCCCCTTCCCCTAGCCGCAATACCGGCAGCCAAGCTTTGTTTTTACTGAATCGGCCGCACACATGGCGGCGCAGGGCGATTCGCACATATTCAGTCAACATCACACAGTCTTTCTCTTTGGGTGCCCAGGCCACCAGCGCGCCAAAAATGGCGCGTAAATCGCGGATAGAGACATCCTCCTCCACCAGCCGTTGCAGTATTTCCGCCACTTTACCGACCGGCATCTGGCGCTGTAGCTCTTTCACCAGCTCACCGTAGCGCCCTTCCATTGCATCCATCAGATAGCGCGTTTCCTGTACACCGATAAACTCGGCGGTATGCCGCTCAAGCACTCTAGTTAAACAGTGAATGATTCGCTGCTGCCCTTGCGCATAAGGAAGGCCCAAAGTACTGGCATGGCTGCCCTGTTCCGCGGACAACCACTCAAAGGTGCCCATTTTCACCCCCAGAGATTGACTGCGTGTTTCCAGTTGAGCGCTGGGCTGAATCAGCAACAGATCGTCCGGGGGCAATGTCAGTTGCAAGACCTGCTCTTGGTAGACTCGAATCGATAACGTGTTCTCAGCCAATGCCGGATCGCTGCGAACCACCACCTCTGGCAATGGCACCCCCAGATATTCAAACCAGCGCCAGCGCAAGCCATCAATATCGCGGCCCAAGTGGGGATAATGTAAATTGGGGGCGCAATACAGGATTAACGGCACTGCTCCGGGGGTCATGGTATTGGCGGAGGACGATATATTTTCGCCGCTGCTGCTGGCTCCGGCGCTGTACTTCTTTTTGCGATAAAGTAGAAATGCAGGAGCGGCAACCAGTGCCGCCAACGTGATAAAAATCAGGAAAGGGAAACCAGGTAATAGGGCAAAAACAGTCAGAATACCTGCCGCCAGCCACAAGGCATCAGGCTGACGTCCCACCTGCATCACCAAGTCTTTAGCCAAACTCTGTTTATCACTGCCGGGAACGCGGGTCACAATAATCCCAGCCGTAATTGAGATCAGTAACGACGGGATTTGAGCACATAGCCCATCACCGACGGAGAGCACCGCATAAGTGGTCATTGCTTGCTCGGCGGACATATTATGTTGCAGCACGCCGATAGTAATGCCGCCAATAATATTCACCAGAATGACAATTATCCCGGCTATGGCATCCCCTTTAACAAACTTCATTGCCCCGTCCATGGCACCAAATAGACGGCTCTCTTTCTGCACCCGCTCGCGCAATCGGCCCGCTTCGGCTGAGTCAATTACCCCCGCGCGCATATCGCCGTCAATGCTCATCTGCTTGCCGGGCATACCATCCAGTGAAAAGCGCGCGCTCACTTCGGCGACCCGTTCCGAACCTTTGGTAATGACGATAAATTGCACCACAGTGATAATGGTAAAAATAATCAACCCCACCGCCAGATTGCCCCCGACCACAAACTGGCCGAAAGCCTCGACAATCTCGCCAGCATCATGCTGTAGCAGCACTAAGCGCGTGGTACTGATAGTCAGCGCCAACCGATAAAGTGTGGTGATAAGTAATAACGACGGGAAGACTGAGAATTCGAGCGGATCGCGCAAGTAAATCGAGATCATCAACAGGATGACGGAGAATGCCAGATTGATCGCGATCAGCACATCCACCATCACCGTGGGCAGTGGCAAGATCATCATAAAGATCGCCACCAGCAGCATGATCGCTAAAAAGATATCTTGCCGCGCGGTGATCAACATCAAAGCACGCGAAAATGCCGAGCCTCTCATCAGTATTCTCCCGGTAAGCGGCGCAGCAAAGCACGTTGTTGCTGATAAAGCTGAAACCAGAATTCGGCATCGGACGATGCCGGAGGTGAGCAACTGACCATCATGCCCATTTTGAGCAAATAGATGCGCTGAGGTACGCCATTAAAACGTTCGAGCTGCCAACACTTCTGGAGCTGTACGACGTCATCCTGATGATAATGACGATGCTGAACCCCGCATGTCAGCAGCAATCTTGCATTGTGCCACTCAAGAAAAACCAGTTGCGCTCCCATTTGCCACTGCATGCGGGCGGCTAATTGGGTGCAGGGTAATTCTGCCATGCGGATAAACAACTGTAGGTTACGGGTGACCACTAAATCCATTTCCATAGCCCCCCCTTGATATGACTAATTGATAAGCAAACAAAGGGAATAGTAAGGAATCCGCCCGCCAGCCACTATCAGGCGTTGGCCTGAACCCGCGAGCTAAATCGCCAACCATGGGTTTCTACCAAGATTTATCTCGCTAACAATTTATATTTTCAGCAATTTATATTTCGAGCAAGGTCGCCAGAATTTGCCCCTGCTGCTCCTGATCATCGAAACAATCAATAGGCATAAGATTGAATAACTCATAGAACCGGCGAATAAAGTTGCGGCGTGCGCTGACGTCCGAACCCACAATGGCCTCGATACGTGGTTGCAACCAACCACTAAACAACCAGTGCTGGCCAATCACCGCCAGGACTTCACTGAGGATGGTATCCCCCGCCACGCCACAAGCCTTCCCCATCCGGTTACAGTGGTCTTCTAAGCCCAGAAACATCAGTAAGCGGCGCAGTTGATAAAGCGTGGCCGACAAACGCTCGCCGTGCTTCGGGGGCGGTAGACAAGACAATTCAAACGCTATCGCGCGCATCAGCACCCGAACACGCTGTTGGCGTTCTGGCCAGCGGCTGACGCGAGTGAACCACTCAACGATAGAAAACTCATCTTGATAAATACTTTGTGTAAACAGTTGCTTGACGGCACTCAGCTCGCCACTTTTTTGGGTACCCAACTCCAGCAAACCAAATAGTTCGATTTCCCAACCGGCGTCTTCCAGTAGTGGCGCCATTAATTGCGCTAGGCTGCGGCGACGTAATGGATTACCTGTGGTGTGCGCCATCATTGCGGCTAATAACAAGATTTGCTGCCCTGCCGATAAATCCCCCTGGCGTAGCTTGCTGGCCAGCAAAGAGATATCCAGATCCAACGGAATATTGGGTTGCAACAAGTGGTCTGAGCCACCGGATAACTGGGTGATTAGTTTCACCAACAACTGCTGACGGCGTTGGTTTCGCTTTTCGGCTTCAATGGACTTTTGATCTCTTAAACGGGAGCCCAAGCTAAGACCAATTCCCTCCATGGTCTCTTCCAGCGCGGTTTGCCTCACTTCCTCCAATTCCAAACTGGCTAACTGCATGACCGAATGTGCGGGGGTTATTTCGCCTTGCTGCCTCGCCCCCTCCAGAAGATCGCCATGAACGGCAACAACATCAGATATATTATTGGTATTGATCATAAGTGACTTCCGGATGCGGTGGCGGCTCTTGCAGCCAAAGGATAAGTTGCGATAAGTGCTGCTGAAGGGAGAGTGTGAGCTGAAGCAGCGGGGAAGCTAATTGTGCCTGATCTTGCGCCATGCTCTCATCAGCCACGCACTGCACGCGCGCCCCCAAAGCAGAAACCACCGCGGGCAAATGTTGCGGATGAACCCGTAAAACCAACTCATTATGGTGCGCCATTTTTTCTACCTGCGCCCCCAGACGGTCAATCAGAATTTGGCTCACTGATTGCTGGCCAGCCCAAGTGGTCACTACCGATGTAATGGCAGCCAGAATATGCTCCCGGGCTTGGGCGACCAATGAGGATTCCACGCGCTCCGCGGCCACCAACCACGCCACATGCTGTGCCAATACCGCAGTTTCCATATCATGGCGAGCCTGATGTATTAGTTTGTCAGCTTGCTGTTGCGCCAGAGCCAATAGCGCATCTCTTTCAGCTGCCGCAGCATGGACAATTTCAGCCGCCTGCTGTCTGGCATCAGACAGCAGATCCCGACCTTGTACCATGGCCTGCAACTGAGCCGCAGGGATAATCCTGCCTCCTGACAGCGAATAATCGAATTTTTCCACCCGAATATGAAAAGGATTCATAGCAAATGCTCCAGGCGGGTTAACCAACTATCAACCGAAATTGATAGCGCCGACGACAGAGGCAACGCGCGTGGCTGGGGAGGTAAAGAAATAGATAGCGCACGCCAAATCATGCAGTTAGAACGAACCTGATGAGCAAGGCTATGCCCCAGTCGTAAAGCTACATCGGGCAGCGACTGTGGACTTAACTTTGCGGAGAACTGACCCCGATATCCCATCCCCATCAGTTGCTGAATGTCGTCTTCACTCAATAACGGTGAAAGTCCCTGTCGGTAACAGCGAAGGCGCAGATAATCATCACATTGCAAATAAACCAGCCCCAGCGCCACGCAGCGGGCGGATAAGCGCTCGGCCCCGACTATTTGGCACTGTTGTCTCTTATCCAGCACGGCGGGTAATGCTTGCTGGGGAAAATTTCTCAGCCGATTGAGCGCACTATCTAGCACCAAATCCAGCTCGCGGTGGCGACCATAGCGGTAATTGTCTGTTCTGACGCCGACCGCCGCCAACCATAATGGATGAGCAAATTGCGCAGGCCGCCAGGCTAACTGATGCAAATAGCGGATATCGGCGGTTAGAGGTAATATCATCCTGCTCTCCTCACCGCGATTTATCGCCGCAAATACCGTAGCAAACAAGCCATTGATAACCCGACTAACAGCACCAGCAGCAGACCCAATGCTATCTGTACTGTTTTGGCATGGCGTAATAACCACTGCAAACTAGCTTCAGCATGGTTTGGCTGCTGTGGTGCTGAGGCACTGAACCGATAATTGGCGGGCTGCATCACCACACTGATTTGTGAATAATCGATGCCGGGGATCCCATCGCGGATCAAATTCTTGATTTGTGATTGATAGCTCAGCAAGTTGACCTCAGGGGAATATTTGATAAACACTGAAGCGGCATGAGGAACAGTGCTTTTCCCATCGGTAGGCGCGGGCATGGCAATAGTCACATCAGCCCGAATCACCCCGTCCATATGGCTCAGCATGCTTTCTAGTTGCTGCTCTTTCAAATAGACCATCTTGGCTTGTTCCTGCCCGGGCGACGTTACCAACTGATTTGGCGGAAATAATTCATCTACCGAGGTAAATCGTTGACGAGGAAAACCATGTTGGCGCAACAGCTCCACCGCATTGATAAACTGGCTTTTATCGACACTTAGCCCAACCGTCCCGCCCTTTTCTGACTGCTTTTCCGCTTTGATTTGATGCAACATCAATAACGCCAACATCTGATTAGCCTCCCCCTCCGAGAGCCCGGAATACAGCTCCATACCGCAACCTGACAGGGAGAAGACGACCAGTAAGAGCGCTATCGCGCGCTGCATTTTTTTCATTGCATATTAACCAGTTTATTGATGTTCTGACCGACCACTCCAGCAACTTTCGCAGTTAAATCTATGCCCAATGAGGCATGCATCCATTCAGACTGCATAGTGAGCAATTGCTCTGGGGGCATCATGGTTGTCATCGGCTCTGTCTGCTGCATTAACTGAGCAAAGTTAGCGACTTGCTGGGCGTCAACTGGGGGTTTAAATGATGTAAACTGCGCGGCAGTGGCCTTAATGGCATCAATATCCATCGAATGCTCCCTTATCAATAAATTGGATCAATTAACTCTGTTCTGCGGCTGCGGAGTTACCTCTTCATCCGTTGAAGACATTCCTTGTTGCAGCAACGCCAGCATGGTCTGCGCCTCGGTTGACGGCGAGGCCGCCAATAATGCCAACGCTCTATCCTGCTCATTCAGCCCAAACCGCAGCATAGCCTCAAGAATCAAGCGCGGCTGTGGGTCTGGGACTAATTGGGGTAGAGCATTAAGAATATCGCGTGCTTCTTTCAGCACACTGTGGTTGACTCCCGCCAAGGCCGCCTCAACGACTAATTGGCGGCACTGTTTTGAAAGTAAAATCATATTTTGGCAATAATCCCACTGGTCATATCCTTAATATTTTTCATCAAGGCACTACTGAAATTGATATATGAGGAATACTGCTGCATAGCGAATTGCATTTTTAGCATATGTTCGGGATCAGTAGGATTACCGGACACCATCTGACTCTGAAAGTCCTGCCCCATCTTGCTGATACTTTGTGTCAGCTCATTCATTAATGCACTTATATCCATCAGACCCCCTACTCCATCAGCGACCGCATGTGTGACGGGCACTGCTGAAAACGGCGACGAAAACTATCGGAGAAATGAGCGTGATTACTAAAGCCACACTCCATGGCAATATCAGCCACCCGTAACCGGGTAGATAGCAGCAGCTCACAGCCTTTTTTCAAACGTTGATCCAGTAGCCACTGTTTTGCAGACATTCCGAATTTCTCATAGAACAGAAAGTTTAATTTACGCGTCGAAATCCCCAACTCATCGGCATAACGCGAAACAGTCCATGGATTAAGGCGATTCTTCTCAAAAAATTCCAGCAATTCGTTATTCGTGCCAACCATTGATTCCAGTAATCTAGAGAAATAAGTTGGGTCCAATCCTAAACAATAGAGATAAAGAAATCGTAATGATGCATTTCTTTCAATATCAGCCAGCTGTTCAGTGGCACAAATAATATCATCGCTTACGGGTAATATTTTATAACGGTCATATATCTGATACGGCAAGCGGAATTTATTCGATTGCACCATCTTGCTGGCTAAATCCTGATATATAGGTAAAAGATCTATGGAATGACACAAAACTGAGATAAAAGTACTCTGTGAAAATGAAGAGACACTGGCCTGCTCGTTGGTAACCACTAAATTCCCCGCTGGCACACTGTGACATACCCCTTCACTACGTAATATCCCATCTTGCCGAAATAGAATAAACTGTATTGATTTCATAATATTCCTTCCAGTGTCACGATCCTTCTGTAAGATTGACAAATAACACAGTAAGGCGATATCCGGTTTAAACCTTAAATCCTATTAAGACAATTTCAGTGATTCTTCCTCAGGCGATATTGTTGAATTATTCCATTTAGTGAGCAAGTCACAAATTATATCAAATTTAGCTAACTCTTTGATAATCCCTTTCTCATTTGTAGTTAATTTTTCCTCAGCAACCTCTTTTTCATCATTATGATTATTAATCCAAATACCTAAAGCACCAGAAGTAATCACACTCAGCATCGATGAAAATATTGGCGCATAATTTTTTGCGAGCACACATAAACTATTATACACAGTAGGGTGAATAATCACGCCAAGAGTCCCTAAAGAAACCACCATCCCCACACGGACGAAATATGATGTAAAACGCGCGATTTTTTTTGCACTCTCGGGTGAGGCCTGATAATACCGGGCTAAAGTATAAACCGCCTGCTGCATGGCATCACTGCCCATTATCAGTTCATCTTTATTTTTACTGACACAATTCCAGTTATGATAGGCGCAGGCAAGATTAGATACAGATAACATCAGGTTCAGCCCAGTTATTACCGCAATCGGTGTAGTGGCTCCCCCGCTACAGATACTAATTCCAACACTGACGGCAAATGACGCCAGAGAGACCGTCAATTCAACAATATTAATGAAAAATTGTTTTTTGGCTAACTTAACTCTGACATGGTGTAATTCATCTAATTCATTATCCTGGTCATCGCAAAGTTTATTAACTGCAACCTGTATGTCTTCAATATCTTTAGTGATAGATTCAGGCGGCCATAATATAGGCTTTTCACTTTTAACGATTTGAGCAGGCTCTATTATATAGGGAGAACATTCAGGAGGGGAGGTTTGACATTCGGCTATTAGGCTCATAGTTATCCACCTTAAAAATTACTCACATAAAATTGGTTATCTGTTGCAGATGCTGTCTAACAATTGATTGGCTTTTTTAGCCGTCGTTGCATATTCGGTATTAAAATAACTCATTTCGATAGCGGTCTGTAATGCCTCTCTGGCATCAGCGCCTTTATCCAGTGCTAACAAACAAATAGCCATCTGATAAAGTGGCTCAGGATCTTTCGCATCCAAAAGCAGTGCGCAAGCATAAGCCTCCAGCGCCAGCCTAAATTCCTGCTGCATTTGCATGACTGCTGCCAGAGCTAAGTGGAATCGTGGTTCTAATGGGCAACATGATGTAAGCCAAGAGAAATCAGCCATAGCAGCGGCATAATCATCCGCTAACCATGCCTGATAACCTTGAGCATACCGAGTCTGTATCTCTAAAGCCGTCACTTGCTGATGGTCACTCACCCTTTGTGGGCGAATACCCCTCTGGCCTTTTAATTCATTATCTATTTTAGCGAAAGCAGCCTGCATATCATTGAAACTATAATGACTCATTTCATCCCTTGTTCGACTTGCCAGAGCTAACATCAAATAGCAGCCAATCATCACCATCAATATTTTTACTGAATGCGCCTTTTGCAATGAGTAATTTAATTAACCGATGCCGCATTGATTGCAGCATCGGACTAGCAATATTATCAATAATCAACATTCTGACAGTGGACAACTCAGTAATATCGCGCCCTAAACTGCGCAGAAAATTAAAAAGCCTTAAAAAATCACCGGGCAGAGCGCGACTATCACTGACTTCCAGAGAACAAATAATAAATTCATTGTTCTCTATGCGATAAACAATTAGATAGCCATAAAGAGAAAATTCATTGCCTATCTTTATTTTGCTCTTTTCAAAATAGGCAATTTTGACTGTATGGCCTCTATTCGTCAGATACCGTGTTACATCAAGAGGATTAGCACTCATAGATCATAATTTCACAGCCATGGAGATTTGCCCCATCATATTATTAATGGTATTCCCCAAATCCTTCATATTTTGTCGAGATTCGCTTAGCTTATCTAATAACTCGCTAATATTTTTATTATATGTTTGTGCGCCACTGCTTTGCAGATCACTGGTCATGCGAAGCAAGTCCGCACTTCTAGTCATATCTGCCTCAACCCATTTACTACTGCCGGAACTAAATAGCCCAAAGGCTGCACTACCATGTGATGCAATATCACCGACCTTAATACTGGCTACGGCTCCAACACCACTAACAACACCAGAAAGGATAGAACAGACACCACTGGTAATAGCCCCGGAAGCGGTTTTGTCGATCGCCTCACGCTTATTATTCATTGAATTGACTTGAATATCCCAACCTAATACTTGCTGTTTTTGATTATACGTATTAAGTAAGTCCCGCATTTTTTTAAATAGAAGGGTCATTTGGAAAATAATATCTGATAAATCTGACATGATATTTTCAGCATTATTGCCAACGTCGACTTTTCCTTGTGGAGAAATGGCATCTTGCCCTGACATTACTATCTTATCATTGACTGTCATATTCATAATAACCTCGCTATACTAGTGAACCAGCAATTTTCACCTGCAACATACTGTTCTGATGGATGTTATCGCTTAATTTTGTCAATAGGTTTTGTGCATCCTGTGACGTTTCTTTGAGTTGTTTAAGTTGGTGTTGCTTATTTCTCTCAACCCATTCATCCATAAACTGAGTAAAATCCTGATCAAGAATTAACTTTTCGATCTCTTTTTGTAAATGTGAATTTTGTATTTTAAGTTGACCACTATTAATTAACACCGCTGCATTACTGCATTTCTGCATGATCATTAATGGCGAAGTGAAAATATCCTTTAAAATAGTCGTAATAGATTTTTTCATAATAGCTTTAGTACATTGTTTACTTAATTCTTCTGCCGTCAGGGTGACACCTTTTTTGATTGCTTCCTTAAGGACATTTTTCGTCACTTCGGTGACCATTTTTTCTATTCCAGCCTGGGTAAAAGACTTGGTGATGTTATTGACCAACGTCATTTCCGCCTGAATTGCCTGTTTAGCGGCGGCAGAAGCCATCTCACTGGCTTCTACCATCTCGATTTCCATCGCTTTCATTGAGATATCGCGACTAATCTGCTGGCTGACATCCTTACCAAACTGTTCTGCTAACTTGCCAACTTCTTCGCTGGCACCGCGCTTGACGACATCGGTCAGCACTTCGCTGCTCCCCGCTTTCAGTACATCGCCAGCGCCTTTGGTCACAGCTCGCGCCGCATTGATCGCCCGTGCCGCCTGAAACAGGTCAATTACCATGGCAAAGCATTCGAAAGACAATTGAACTTTAGATGCTACATCAATAACTTGCTGACATTTATCCTTCGATGCCCCCAATAACATGGCGGTTTCTGCTGCCGCTTTGACTAAACCTGCGGTGCCTGCCGCCAAATAAGCAACACCTGATGCCATCGCGACTGGATCCCCCGTCAGCACACCTTCGGCGACTTTAAATGCTCCATAGACCACTTCGACTGCACCGATAATCCAATCAAATACAGCATTGAAAATGCCGGCTTTTTTGGCTTTATCGGCCTGTTCAATCGCTTTATCAATTTGTTGTTGGTATTCAGTAACACGCTTATCCCGCAGAAAAGTCTGAACATCTGTCGCCCGTTCCATCTGCTTGCCAATCGACTGGCACAAGTTGGAGAACACCCCAAGGCTCAGATTACCGGCCATCGACATGATGAGCTGCATATCCGTGCTGCCCAACCGATCAAGAGATATGTGGTTTCTGCCCTGTTCTTTGGCATCAGTGCGCGGTAAAGAGGTTAGCAAGCGATCGAGTGCTCCCTGCGCATCTTGCTGGGTGACTCTGGAGGAACTTATATTGGCAGCCATCATGGGAGGTAACCCAGCAATACCCCGCCAATCTGACATTTTTATTGATGATGGCGCCGGAGTTTTATCCGCCATTAGCAGTGCCCAATCATTTTGAGCTGTTACTTTAATTCCGATGGCATCAGACATGTCGTACCTCCAATAATAAAGCCGCTAACCCACGCTCGGCTTGGTGTTGTACTTGAGCCCATTCAGAATGTGAATTGCACCAATTCAATGCCATGCGAAAAGCTTTTTCCGCATAATCTGTATTACCACAAGCCATATAGCACTCAGCTGCCGAGCAAGATGGGCGAGGATCATCTATCTGAATTTGTCCCGCTCGACTAAAGCAATATATTGCCTGATGAAAATCTGCGGTCTGTTGATAACACAACCCTAAGGTCAGCCAATAAGAGAAATTCCAATGATCCAATCTCACTAATAGATTTAACAGACGTTTGGCACTGTCATACTCTCCGCCTTGGCACAATTGCACGGTATATTCATATACCAGAGCCAAATCTTGCGGATCCATTTTGGCTAACATACGCAGGGAGCCACCCCGGCGCATAAAGTTAATAACTTCTTCATTCGGTTGAATATTCATCTCACACCGACCTTACTATCGTGACTGGATTAGCAAAGATTGCGGGCAATCGTCATCAGTAAATCTTTTAAACCTGACTGCAATGTGCTGATGTTATTGGCGCAAACGTTATAACTCTGCATCATTTTCTGTAGCTGTAATTGATCCTGGCTCATGGTATCTGTGGCGCGGTTTTTCTCATTATCGAGTGACGCTTTTACTGCCTGTAATTGGCCTTTATCTAACTCTGGCCCATTCTTTTTTAAATATTGATCAATGCTCATTCCATCAACGGTAATACCGTTCTTCCGCATAAAATCGATGACTGAGTCAGGGAGTGGTTCTTTAGTTTTGTCATCCCCCTTCGCAGCTTTTGCAATAATCTCATCAACTTGATTAGAGATATTCTGTGTATCATTGGCATATTTTGAACGCGCCTGCATACCTTTAAAATTTGCACTAGCCAGATTAGAAAGCACATCAAGAAAAGAATATAAAACCTGAAGTCCTATACTGAAAATATCATCAGCATCATGAACAGCATCTGGCGCAGCATTATTTATGGTGTCCTTGCCTGATGGCTTAGCGGCATAGGTTGAAAAATGCTCAGGTAAATTGATCTGGGTATTAGTTGACATATAGATACTCCTGCATTTCTGGCGAAATGAGTTTTACGGAAGAATGTAACTATTAACTCTCGTTAGAATTGATATTTTTAAGTTGCGTTTCCATTTGTTTAAACTGGAGCTTCATCTGTGAAATACAGATCATCAGCTTAGCTTTTTCTTGTTTAAAACCATTTGGAAAGGCCGAGTTCAGTCGTAACAATGCTTCTCTTGCCTTATCGTCCTGACTCGCACGATCTTTGAGCGTCTCAATATCCTTTTGAAAATTATTAAGTTTTTTTAGATCAGATTCTAACTTCTGATATCGCCACTGTAAGTCACCTAATATAGATTGCATGGGGTTATTATCATTCATATAACACTTCCTTATCTATTCATGGGCCTTAAAATTTATTCTGGCTTAATAGTTAATTATTTTCTTTTATATTTATATTGTAATTTTAAGAAATAGCACCGAGCATGAATTTATTTTTCATAGCGAACAATCAATGTTTCTATGATCGTTTCTGCACTGTCCAATGCCAGCATTAAACTATTTAGTTTTTTATAATCATCAGGTGTTTGCTGGATAGACAATTGGTGGATTATTAATATTTTTTCTTTTATCAATAAAGTTTTTTTCTGTTGGATTGATATAGTTTGATACTTAATACCGTCTTCCAGCTCAGTAATATGTCGCATTGCTTATTTACCTGTCGTTAAAAGTTCATTGGTATTTGTATTAAGCTATTCTCTTTTAATAGTGAAAGCCCCAGCTCTGAGATAAAAATGATTTTATAGCCATTTTGCAGCACCGTTCCTTGCTGCAAACGAGTTCCATTAGCCAGTTGTACAAATTTTGCATGGTTATTCCCGCCATAGCTGGCAATCGCCGCAGGAAGAAGTTGGGTCGTTTGATCTGAGGCGGGGATATTCTGATATCTCACGGGTAATTCGTCAGATTGCGGCCCAGCTAATGTTGCCAGCATCTGTTTAAGTTGCTGCTGTTGCTCAGGTGATAGCACCCCACTAATAACAATGTCTTTAGGACTTTGTGTCATGCTCAGGTAACCTAATAATCCCAACGCTCTCAGGTGCTCAACTAATCGTGGAATTTGTCCATTATGGGAATTAACCACCGTCCAGCCTTTTAACCCGGCAACGGTTGCCAGTGTTTCCTGGACTTTTAACCATTGCCCTCCCATCTCAATTGCGCCATAAAGAATAACATTCCCTGCCGTTTTTCCGGTACGAACCTCAATATTCTGATAGCCATATTGATGTAATACATCACTAACACTGGCCGTAAGATGATCATCACAAACTAACTTATTGCGAAAGATTATCTGATTTCGAACTAAGAAGTTTTGCAGCTGAATGACCGCTGACGATGACGTACAGTGCCCACTCAGCATGACGCTGCCATCTGATAACCAACCTGCTTTTATTCCCTCTAAAGCTGGCTGTTTCAATTGCGTTGATAATTGAGTTGGAATATCGGGGGGAAGGTAAGAAAACAATCGGCTAGATTGCTGTGTAAACCAGAATATAAGCATAACAAACAGAAACAATAGTACAAATGTCACCATGGATAACCATAGCAATAAACGTGCTCCTGAGCGGCGAGGTATTTTTATCTCACTGAGAACATCCGTTTCCTCACCGAGGATCAATGCTAATCCAGCAGCTTCAATCACTTGGCGCAAAGGAATTGGAACCTGCAAATCGTGTTTGAAACCATTAACCCACACAGTCCCAGACACCTGTAGCATTATTTGATTTTTGCTTATTATCAAGGTCAGTACTTGTCCTTGAGATAATGGCAAGAGCACATCACACCCCTGCTCTCCCAGAGTAAATTCTCCCTCTGGTAAGCTCAATTCACGCCCATTCAGCTCGCCACTCAGCAAACGCAGTTTGAATCTGACCGCCATATTATCCCCCTGTGTTAACCGGTACGGCTTTGATTAGAAATAGCCGGACAACACTATGAGATTGTTTATTGGTACTGCGAAACAATCCGCCTAATAAAGGAATATCACCCAATAATGGAATTTTGTTTTGTGATTCAATTTGCTTATCTTGAATGAACCCGCCCAAGAGTAGACTTTGTCCAACACGTAACGTAGCTTGTGTCGAAATATCAGAGTTTTGTACTTCAGGTAACGGTTCATTGCTATTAGTCGATGCTTGCTGTTGACCATCTTGAATATTAAGATTAAGTAGGACCTCTTTTACGCCATCTGCATTAATAACTCTAGGCGTCACTCGCAATAATGAACCCGATGTTATTGACTCCAGTTTTGCCACCTTATCACCTTGCAGCTTGGTATAGAACGTTACATTCTTATCTAATACCGCTTGAATATTGTTTAAGGTAACAACAGAAGGACGGGATAAAACTCTGGCTCGAGAGTTCTGCTGCAATGCACTTAGGCGGACCATAAAGTTTCCAGTGTCACCAATGACAGTCGAGAATCCATCAGTGTTGTTTTTGGTCGAGCCACTATTAAATGAGATACCCGTGCCACCAATAGAGGTAGATGCCGACCAATCGATACCGAGTTGGCTGATATCTCCCGCATCAACATCAATAATAGTTACCGAAATTTCGATTTGAACAGGCCGCTGATCCAATTGTGTAATCAAACTACTATAAAGTGGCATATTAACTTGGCGATCACGGATAATAACGGCGTTTTGCCGGGGATCAGCAGAGAAAAGTGGCATACTGACAGGAGCTTCACCTTGTTCTTTGCCACCCGCTAAGGGCAAACTATTGCCAGCACTCATTTCGCGCAGCACACTAACCAAGCCAGGGAGTTTGACTAATTGATCGCGATATTGATAGCTAGAGTCAGCTGCAGAGGCATATTTAAGCTGGAATACTTTTACCGTTTCTTTATTTTGGCTCTGTTTACGAACTTGTGAAGATAGCATTTTGCTCAGTGTCGTTACCCGCTCAATGCATATAGGCACGCCAGTAACTTCAATTGTACCAAGACGAGAGATTGCCTTTACCGCGCAATTCTTACCCGCAGACACGTTACTACGCTGTAAATATTTGATTAAAGTGGTCGTTGATATTCCATCAGGCGATACAAACTCCTTTCTGATTGATTGTGTTTTGTAGAAGTAGAGTATCTCACCATCGTAGTACCACGTAATATTGTATAACCCTGCTAACTCTGTCAGTATTTGATCGGGTGTTTTATCCAAGATTTTTCCACTAAATTTTTCATTTATTTCAGGGCTAACGATGACAGAGACACCATAATTCGTCCCTAAGTCTTCTAATAAATTTGATACGGTCATACCACGGCTATAGATGAAGAAAGGCTCACCTTGCCATGGGATGGTTTGCCCATAGGCCAGTGGCATAGAAAGCAGTAAGATCAAGCCAGTAATTTCTTTCATGATATAACCTTACCAAGATTATTTTCATTCTCACTTAAGATATTTGATTTAGAAGAATTTATGGAGACAGTCATTGAATTAAAATGCTGAACAACAGCATAAATTTTCTCTAATTTTACTGAAAAATCATGACGCGTATTTTTTATATTATCTCTATCATCAATAGTATATCGGCACCAAAACCACCAATAACCATCTTTAAGCTGTAAAGCGAAATCTTGCGTATCATCAAGAGCCACCAGCATAAGCGTGATATAGCGGATAACTGAATCTGATATCATTTTTTTCTCTATAAAAAAAATTCCCACGCAAATAGAATGGTTATAATCTACAGCTCTGGCTGGAATCTCATTTAATGTAAAGCTCACAGTATTTTTATCTGAGAAATCAATATCTCTGACTAAAGACTGCATTTTCAATATTTCCAGCATTAGCGGTTACTCCTGAAATATCACATACCAATTATCCTTCGTAATTAAACATTCGTTATAGAGCAAAAACCTGATTTACTCTCTTTCTAGAATTAAATGAATCTAAAACGAGTAGTAATCAAATTAGTGTAATTCTTGATATCAAGTTTTGACTGTGGCGTACTGAAAAAAACAGTCAGGTGACTATTATGGAAAAATCATCATCACTCGTCACTCGATTGACACTATTACTGGGCATAGCTTTGATGGCTATTTGGCTAATTTCGACTGCAACGACAGCATTCTTTTCATATGAGAATACGCGCCAGAGATTAGTGAATGAATTAACACAAATGGCCTCCTTACGCGCAGATTTAAGTAACTATCAATTTGAAGGGGCGGAACGGGATGCAACTTCACTTATCAATAACCAGGCAAGCTATCAAGTTGGCTGGCGGCTTCCCATACTCTTCCAACATAATGATGCTAATAGCAATACTCTTATTAACTCAATAACCTGCAATACCCCTCAATCTAAGTACGACCTTCCGATAACACAAGCTTACGGTACTGTTGGACAAACCTATTACCTTGATAGTTTTACAATTAATAGAGAAGAGGGAATTACAATCTTCAAGCCGCGAGAAGTATCCAATGATTATTTGCAGCAGCGACGGAAAGAATTGCTATTACTCCCCATATTCCCAACCCACGATAATGTCTTCTGGGGTATGCCAACTTATACGCCACAAAATGGCTGGCATGTCTCAGTTGCGACATGCAATAAAGCGGGTGCATTAGCAGGATTTTCATTAAAACTGAATGAATTAGTCTCAGACAATCAACCGATAGGGCGGCGAGATATTAATTTATGGTTAGATCAATATGGTGAGTTGCTGCCGATCTCTAAAAAAAATATACCGTCAAATCAGTTATATGAAATTCTTGAACAACTAAAAAATAGTAAGTTACATGATGGTTGGCAACAAACACCTGATTATCTGGTATTGCGGACTCAGCTAAAAGGTCCGGGCTGGCAGCAATTAGTTATTTATCCGCGAGTAGGTTTTGCCTGGGAAGCAGCAAAGCCCGCCTTGCATCAACTCCCATTTGCGCTGGCTATTTTGCTGTTGCTTACCCTCATACTCTTCTTATTACTACGATATTACCTGGCCATTCCTTTACGCAACTTCGTCAATATTATTGGGGCTACCGGCCCACAAGCTATGGAGCCACGTTTACCCATTAAGCGTATGGACGAATTAGGGCATATTGCATGTGCTTACAACAAGTTACTGGATAAATTAAATGAGCAGTACGACACATTAGAAATGAAAGTAAAAGAACGCACACTGGCACTGGCAAAATCAAAACAAGCCGCAGAACAGGCCAATCATCGTAAGAGTGAGCATCTGACAACCATAAGCCATGAAATCCGCACTCCACTCAATGGGGCTTTGGGAGCAATTGAACTATTACAAAATACGCCTCTGACATCAGCGCAAAATCGTTTAGCAGAAACCGCTCGCCAGTGTTCACACTCTTTATTGGCAATCATCAATAATCTTTTGGATTTCTCTCGTATTGAATCAGGCCAATTAGAATTGGCCCAAGAGAAAGCTGCATTATTGCCTTTATTGGATCAGGCAATGTTAGCTATTCACAGCCAAGCCTTGAGTAAACCTATTACTCTTGCGACCTACGTCAGTCCAGAGGTTCCACTGAAACTGATACTGGATGGCCAGCGGCTCAAACAGATTTTGATTAATTTATTGGGTAATGCCGTTAAATTTACCCAGCAGGGTCATATTCATCTCAATGTTGAACGTGAAGACAATCAACTCTGCTTTACCGTGGAAGATACCGGCTGCGGTATTGATTTAGAGCATCAACGCAAGATATTCCGCCCCTTTGTCCAAACCTGTGACCATGGGCAAGGAACCGGTTTAGGGCTCACTATCGCAGATAATCTGGCAAGAATGATGGGAGGGCATATAACACTGCACAGCCAACCTAACTGTGGTAGTCGTTTCGTATTAATCCTACCCTATAGTGGAATAGTGGCAACGGTACCTTTTCAGGGTGAATGTTATGCACCACTCCCCTTACATCTCCAATTATCTGCCTGGGGAATTACCTGCCTACCAGAGAGTGATCAATCGTTAGGTATGCAACAGGTACTCCTGGCTGATAACGAATTAAACTATCTGCCTGGCCGTTTATATACCAAAGTCAAAAAATACCTAGATCTTAAAAATCAGCCAGTATTGCATCAGCAAGAGATAAAACACTGCTTACCGCCACAGCCATGGCAGATGACTATATTATTGGTCGACGATGCAGAAACTAATCGTGACATTGTTGGCATGATGCTACGGGAATTAGGTCATCAGGTCACATTGGCAGAAAGTGGTGAAGTCGCATTGAGTATTGGTCAGACTCAGCGTTTCGATCTGGTGCTGATGGATATACGCATGCCGGGGATGGATGGACTGACAACGACTCGATATTGGCGCGATGATGTGGCTAATAGCGATAATTGCTGCATGATAACGGCGCTGAGCGCAAATGCTAATCCAGACGAAAAAATAAAAGCTTATCAGGCGGGGATGAATCATTATCTCTCGAAACCCGTCACTTTCTGTCAGTTGGCTGAAATATTGGATCTGGCGGCACAATTTCAGCTCGAACGTGGGATTAATCTCACCCCACAGATGTCCATGCATAAACCATTATTAGATATGGCTGATACTTCACTCCGCCTTAAATTATTACAATCACTGCACTTGTTACTGCAACAAGCTAGAGACTCTCTAGAGAGTATTCCCACATTATTAGACCACCTCCACACACTAAAAGGCTGTGCCGGCCAAGCCGGACTCATCGAATTACAAGACGCTACTATTCAACTGGAAATAGCGATAGAAGCTCAGGAAACCATTACACAACAAGATATCACTCGCCTCGACGAGATAATCCATAGGCTGTTTCAGCCCTGGAGTCTTCCCGACTCCATTTAAATCATCAGGTAAAGGAATAACTTTATGAATACTAGATTATTGATTGTCGACGATCATGAGCTAATTATTAATGGGATTAAAAATATGCTCATGACTTACCCCCGTTATCAAATTGTTGGTCAGGTGGAAAATGGGCTGGATGTTTATAACTTATGCCGTCAGACCGAGCCAGACATTGTCATCATTGATTTGGGTCTACCGGGGATGGATGGTCTGGATGTGATTATTCAGCTTCTTCGCCGCTGGCCAACCATGAAGATACTGGCATTAACTGCTCGTCATGAAGAGCACTATGCCAGCAGAACATTAAACAATGGTGCTCTCGGTTATGTGCTAAAGAAAAGCCCACAGCAGATTCTGATGGCCGCAATTCAAACGGTATCCGCAGGCAAGCGCTATATTGACCCAGCACTCAATAGTGATCTGATGAATAAACTGGCCCAAGGTACTGATGCTCATCAACCCGTATTAACGCCGCGGGAGCGCCAAGTTTTAAAACTGATCACTGAGGGCTCTTGTAACCGTATTATTGCTGACCAGCTGTCCATCAGCCAAAAAACGGTTGAAACCCATCGTCTTAATATGATGAAAAAACTGGATGTACACAAAGTTGCCGAGCTGATTCACTGGTCATATCGCCTAGGCTTAAATTAACAATGTCAGCCAATCACCTTCGCACTTATTCTTTATGACACTTAAAAATAAATACCCCCTGTTAGTATTACGCCAACAGGGGGTTTTGGTGGATAGATAAGTTAACGACTAGTTTTCAACTGGTGTCTGTTTCGGTGCAAACAGCGCTTTCTCATAAGCCTTAGCTTTTTTATGATCGAATTGATGTTCCCACTTGGCAATAACCAACACCGCTAATGCATTTCCCACCACATTGAGTGCAGTACGCGCCATATCCAAAATACGGTCTACACCCGCAATAAAGGCTAAGCCCTCTAGCGGAATCCCCACACTGCCTAATGTTGCCAACAAGACAACAAAAGAGACGCCCGGAACACCGGCAATACCTTTCGACGTGACCATTAAAGTCAGGACCAGAATAATCTCTTGCCCGATGGACAGTTCAATACCGTATAGCTGGGCAATAAATATGGCTGCGATACTTTGATATAGCGTGGAGCCATCAAGATTAAATGAATAGCCTGTCGGAACAACAAAACTGGTAATGGATTTAGGCGCGCCGTAGGCCTCCATCTTTTCAATGATTCGTGGTAATACTGTTTCAGAGCTAGCCGTAGAATAGGCCAGAATAAGCTCATCTTTGAGAATTCGAATCAATGTCCAAATTCGCAATTTACACAATCTTGCTACTGTGCCCATAACCACTAAGGCAAAGAAAATAATCGCGGCGTACACCAGAATAACCAACTTGGCGAGCGGGATAAGAGATGCAAAACCAAAATTGGCGACAGTCACCGAGATCAAGCCAAACACCCCGATAGGCGCATAACGCATAATCATGTGTGTAACTTTGAACATGCTTTCAGAGACGGCTTTAAATACATTCAACAGTGGTTCTTTGGTTTCTTTTGGCAATGAAGACAGCCCTAAACCAAACAACACTGAGAAGAAAATAATCGGCAACATGTCGCCTTTCGCCATTGAGGCAAAGACGTTGGCAGGAATCAACGACAAGATGGTGCTCACCAAACTGTGGCTACCACTTTGTACTTGTTCGGTGGTTTTTTCATACTGAGAGATATCGACGACAGTCAGTGCCGACATATCAATGCCGTGCCCTGGCTGGAATACATTCGCCAAGGTAATCCCGACGATAATCGCGACTGTGGTGATAACTTCAAAATAGATGATGGTTTTCAAGCCAATTCGGCCCAATTTCTTAGCATCACCAACACCCGCAATACCGACGATCAAAGTTGAAATAACAATCGGCACAACAATCATTTTAATTAAGCGGATAAAGATATCACCCGCCGGACTTAAAATATTACTCACTAACCATTCTCTTGATTCAATGTGGTTATGTAAAACCGCACCAACCAAAATACCAAGTACCAGCGCAATGAGAATTTGCCAGGCCAGACCTATTTTTACACTTTTCATACCCTAAAAATTCCTCAAAGCATTCCATAAAATGCAAGTTACCAAGCATCTCAAATAGAATACTTAATCATTAAATACGGGGCTATAGTTGATAAAACTTATGGTCCAGCCTCCCGCCAGCCGTCCACGTTTTAAATCAGTATCACTTCCAGGCACTGTTCTGCAACCCTTGTTTACACTCAGCCTACATAACCGCAATGGACAATATCAGCCCCCAAAAACCGTTAATCCGCAGTAAACATTTGTTATTAAAACAGTAAAATATATCCGTAACAAATAGAATTCGAAGTGAAAAGTATAGAAAATGAGCTAAATTAAATTGCCGTATAAATTTTTATTATGTTTTATTTTTTGATGCATTATGTATTCATTCTGTTAATTCAAACTGTCACAATTCTCCTCTTATTTTGGATATTCTGCAACCAAAGCCTATTTTTTAGAGAAAAAATCAGACCACAGATTAAAAAAGTAAAAACATTAAAATGCATATTTATGCCATTAGCATTTTTTATTTTAATATGAATATTTCAAGTTGGAATATATACACATTTTTAATTACCGTGAGATATTAAAATAATACTCTCACTACAGTTGTAAATTGATATATTATTTTTTGGCTAACAACTTATATTGAATTGCATTAATCACCTAAAGTTAATACTTTTCATTACTAAGGCCTACCAATATCCCCTTTTCACACGGAAAATGAGCTGATGAGCACATTTCTTTCCTTTATTGCATAACCACATCGCGTCTCTCCTATCATTAAGATATCGATTCACCACGCAACGCATTAAGTAAGTCACTAAATCAACATCTTTTATGCGTGATCTGTCGCCCAAAAAAGAAACAAAACGGCCTCTCACACTATAATTAACTTTTGATTGACATATTATTAACAATCTCAAGGAGAACTATTATGAGCCAAATACATAAACACCCTATTCCAGCTGCAATTGCAGAGCATGCCCTGATCAACCCAGAACAATATAATCAATACTATCAACAATCTGTGCAGAACCCAGATGAGTTTTGGGGTGAACATGGCAAGATTATTGATTGGATTAAACCGTATAAAACAGTGAAAAATACCTCTTTTGACCCCGGGCATGTCAGTATTCGCTGGTTTGAAGATGGCACACTGAATCTGGCGGCCAACTGCCTTGACCGCCACCTAGCAGAACGTGGTGATCAAACCGCGATTATCTGGGAAGGCGATGACCCAAACCAATCCAAAACTGTCACCTATAAACAGCTTCATCATGATGTATGTCAGTTTGCCAACGTTCTGAAAAAGCTCGGTATCAAGAAAGGTGATGTTGTTGCTATTTATATGCCAATGGTGCCAGAAGCGGCCGTTGCCATGCTGGCGTGTGCACGTATTGGTGCTGTTCACTCTGTGATTTTCGGTGGGTTCTCACCCGATGCAGTGGCTGGCCGTATTATCGACTCTAACTCAAAATTGGTGATTACTGCCGATGAAGGCATTCGTGCTGGTCGTGCAATTCCACTGAAAAAAAATGTCGATGAAGCCCTGAAAAACCCAGCAATTACCAGTATCAAGAATGTCGTCGTATTCCAACGTACCGGCAATGCCAGTTATTGGAAAGATGGACGGGACTTGTGGTGGCATGACCTGACTAAAGAAGCTTCAGCTGATTGTCCTCCAGAAGAAATGAATGCAGAAGACCCGCTATTCATCCTTTATACCTCCGGCTCTACCGGTAAACCCAAAGGGGTATTGCATACCACCGGCGGTTATCTGGTGTATGCCGCACTGACCTTTAAATACGTTTTTGATTACCACCCAGGTGATATTTACTGGTGTACCGCCGATGTTGGCTGGGTTACCGGACACAGCTATCTGCTGTATGGCCCACTGGCTTGCGGTGCGATTACGCTGATGTTTGAAGGTGTGCCCAACTATCCGGGCGTCAATCGTTTGGGTCAGGTTATTGATAAACATCAGGTCAATATTCTGTATACCGCGCCGACGGCTATCCGCGCGTTAATGGCCGAAGGTGATAAAGCCATCGAAGGAACCAAACGCACTTCGCTGCGCATCATGGGATCAGTCGGTGAGCCAATCAACCCGGAAGCATGGGAATGGTATTACAACAAAATCGGTAACAGTAAGTGCCCAATTGTTGATACCTGGTGGCAGACGGAAACCGGTGGTTTCATGATTACCCCACTGCCTGGAGCCACAGAGCTGAAAGCGGGTTCCGCCACACGCCCATTCTTTGGTGTTCAACCTGCGTTAGTTGATAACTTGGGTAACCCACAAGAAGGTGCGGCGGAAGGTAACCTGGTCATAACCGACTCGTGGCCGGGTCAGGCCAGAACACTGTTTGGTGATCATGACCGCTTTGAGCAAACCTACTTCTCTACCTTTAAAGGGATGTATTTCAGTGGTGATGGCGCGCGCCGTGATGAAGATGGCTACTACTGGATAACCGGTCGAGTTGATGATGTGTTGAACGTTTCAGGGCACCGTTTAGGGACGGCTGAAATTGAATCTGCATTAGTCGCACACCCGAAAATTGCAGAAGCTGCGGTAGTTGGGGTGCCTCACAATATTAAAGGGCAGGCAATCTATGCCTATATCACCCTGAATCATGGCGAAGAGCCAACACCAGAGTTGTATACCGAAGTGCGTAATTGGGTACGTAAAGAAATCGGCCCAATCGCGACACCAGATATTCTGCACTGGACTGATTCACTGCCAAAAACGCGTTCGGGCAAGATTATGCGCCGGATCCTGCGCAAAATCGCCGCTGGCGATACCAGCAACTTAGGGGATACCTCAACACTCGCCGATCCGGGTGTCGTAGACAAATTACTGGAAGAAAAACAATCAATGCAAGCACCGTCGTAAATTGTGCCGCCTGCGGGCGGCAACCTTAATTAATGCCTCAAAGGAGAGACTCTGATGAATGACAGCATTTATCAAGAGATTGAAAATAACCCGCGCTTCAAAGAGCTGGTGCAAAAGCGTAGTCGCTTTGCCTGGCTACTGTCGCTAATTACCCTCGCGTTATATGTCGGTTTCATTTTCCTTATTGCTTTCGAACCACAATGGCTCGGCACCCCGCTCTATGCAGGGTCCAGCATTACTCGCGGTATTCCCGTCGGTGTGGGGCTGATTGTTATTTCTTTTGTTCTTACCGGTATTTACGTTATTCGTGCTAATGGCGAGTTTGACCGTCTGACGGCAGAAATTCTTCGTGAGGTGAAGCAATGAAGACTCGCCATTGGTCCGTACTCTCCTTATTGGCTCTGCCTGCGCTGTCACAGGCAGATGCAATTACCGGCGAAGTTCATCGCCAGCCGCTCAATATTCAGGCGATCGTTATGTTCGTTTTGTTTGTTGGCGCAACATTATATATTACCTATTGGGCATCAAAACGTACCCGCTCCCGACAAGACTATTATACTGCTGGCGGGCGTATTACAGGCTTCCAAAATGGTTTGGCGATCGCCGGTGACTTTATGTCTGCGGCATCATTCCTCGGTATTTCCGCATTGGTCTATACCTCCGGTTACGATGGCTTGATTTACTCCATCGGATTCCTTATCGGGTGGCCAATCATTCTATTCTTAATCGCCGAACGCTTGCGTAATCTGGGCCGCTATACTTTTGCCGATGTAGCATCCTACCGGTTGAAACAAAGACCTATCCGTACCTTATCAGCCTGTGGCTCATTAGTGGTTGTGGCCCTGTATCTGATCGCACAAATGGTCGGTGCTGGTAAATTAATCCAGTTATTATTCGGTCTGAACTATCACGTCGCCGTGGTATTAGTTGGTATCCTGATGGTGCTCTACGTGTTGTTTGGCGGTATGTTGGCCACTACATGGGTACAAATAATCAAGGCGGTATTGCTGCTGGCCGGTGCATCCTTTATGGCCATCATGGTCATGAAGTCGGTTAACTTCAACTTCAACACACTATTTAGCGAAGCCGTCAAAGTTCATCCTAAAGGCCTGTCTATCATGAGCCCTGGGGGATTGGTATCAGACCCCATATCCGCACTGTCTCTTGGTCTGGCATTGATGTTTGGTACTGCCGGTTTGCCACATATTCTGATGCGATTCTTCACTGTTAGTGATGCTAAAGAAGCGCGAAAAAGTGTGTTCTATGCCACTGGCTTTATCGGTTACTTCTACATATTGACCTTTATTATTGGATTTGGCGCGATCCTGTTGGTTGGCCCGAACCCTGCCTTTAAAGATGCGGCTGGCGCGTTACTCGGCGGCAACAATATGGCGGCAGTCCATCTGGCTGATGCAGTAGGGGGAAGCTTCTTCCTTGGCTTTATCTCAGCAGTGGCCTTTGCAACTATCCTCGCCGTCGTCGCAGGCCTGACATTGGCCGGTGCATCTGCGGTTTCTCATGACCTTTATGCCAGTGTGATTAAGAAGGGCAAAGCTCATGAGCGCGATGAACTGAGAGTCTCTAAAATTACAGTTATCGTGTTAGGATTCGTTGCTATTGGCTTAGGTATTCTGTTTGAAAAACAAAATATTGCCTTCATGGTAGGTTTGGCATTCTCCATTGCTGCCAGCTGTAACTTCCCCATCATTTTCATCTCGATGTATTGGTCAAAACTGACCACTCGTGGAGCAATGATTGGTGGCTGGCTGGGGCTATTAACCGCCGTTATCCTGATGATTCTGGGCCCAACCATCTGGGTTACTATATTAGGACATGCAAAACCCATCTATCCGTACGAATACCCTGCATTGTTCTCAATGATAGTGGCCTTCGTCGGGATATGGTTCTTCTCCATTACTGATAACTCAGAAGAAGGCCAGCAAGAACGCTTACGCTTTAAAGCACAGTTTGTTCGTTCACAAACCGGCTTGGGCATTTCTCAAAGCAGTTCTCACTAATCGCATTCGCTCTATCAAAGGCCCCTTGGGGCCTTTTTTTATGGTTTTAACCAGTGATCTAACCACGGGAAAACCACCGCTTGCTGCTCTTGATAAAAAACATGCCCCAATGCAGGCCAATTGCGTGTCACCAAGCGGGACTCGGCATTCTGCGAACGCCAAATGGCATGCACTTTGTTATATGCCTGTTCTACCGCATCCGACGGAAATAACTTATCTTTGCCACCATTAAAAAGCAGCATCGGTTTTGGTGCTGCTAAGCTGGCGATATCAGGAAAATCCAACTTATTGGCAATGCCGGGATGGAGCATATAAAAAGCGGATTGCCCGCGGAGCACATTATTGCCCGGAGTCATCAAACCTTGATAGTTACCAAACCACGAGATAGCCGCGGTTGCTGCCACCTTGTCTGACAGTGCGGCCAGTTGCCAAGCGCGATATGCCCCCATAGAAAAGCCCAGAACACCAATGCGCTTCTGGTCAACTGATGGCAATGTTGCTAGGAAATCAACAGTTCGCATATCCTCATAAGCCATAGTGCCAGCTAATGAACGGCCCAAATTAAAGAAATTACTGGCCAAAGCTTGCTGCTGCTCATAGCTCATCGGCCCTCTATCACCCCAGCCAATAGCATCTATGGATAGCACCACATAACCACGCTTTGCTAATTCATCGCCGATAAACTTACCGCTGAAGAATTTGTCCGACCATGCCTGCGCCGAGGCAAGCTGCGCACTATCTCCCCATGGGCGAATCATTTTCTCTTTGCCAATATCAAATTTGGAGCCATGGTCATGCAATAAAACAATCGCGGGATGAGGTCCTTTGGTTTTAGGTGTTAATAGCAACCCCTGCACCCGACTTTCATCAGTGATATTCAAGGCTATTTTTTCTGCAACATAGCTTCCGCGATCTTGCTGATCCAAGTTTTCTGCAGAGAATGCAATTGTTGAGTCGGGAGTGAGTAATGCCTGCCTGAGGATTTTTCTGGTGTCACTCTTCCACAGCGCGAAATCAGTATACTTTCCAGCCAACCATGAGCTTTGGTAAGTCATTTGCTGCTTAAGTTGCGGATAAAATACCGGTAAGTTGTTTTCAGTAATGGCTTCTTTTTGATATGTCACTGAACTTGCCTGGACTGCTGTGCAGCTAAGCATTGCAACCAATACTGCTGTATATGCAAATCGACCAGCATTCATTTAAACCTCATAATCAAAACATCGTTTCAATTTAAGAGTCATGATTTTAAGGGAATAACGTTTTTTTTCTGTGGCTGAGATTATAAAAATGGCAGAAAGATTTAATACGATAACAAAGTCTATTTGACCAGATGCAATTCATCTTTCGTTAAATTTACCACCAAATTGCAGACATAAAAAAAACCCTCTGTGCAGCAGAAGGCTTTCTCTGGTATCCCAAATCCCACATAGCAAAAACCCCACGCTTTTGGCATGGGGTCTCGGCTTGATTTGATACCTGGCAGTGTCCTACTCTCGCATGGGGAGACCCCACACTACCATCGGCGCTACGGCGTTTCACTTCTGAGTTCGGCATGGGGTCAGGTGGGACCACCGCGCTATTGCCGCCAGGTAAATTCTTTTCTACAACTACCGAACTTTAACCCATGTAACTGGTGCTGATACCCAGAGTCGAACTGGGGACCTCACCCTTACCAAGGGTGCGCTCTACCAACTGAGCCATATCAGCACTCTAAATTTGATGCCTGGCAGTGTCCTACTCTCGCATGGGGAGACCCCACACTACCATCGGCGCTACGGCGTTTCACTTCTGAGTTCGGCATGGGTTCAGGTGGTCCCACCGCGCTATGGCCGCCAGGCAAATTCTGTTTTAATCAACCCGCTACACTATAACTCCCATGCAGCCAGCCAATTCAATCTGTAAACGTCGCTGAAAATTAAAATATACTCTCAAATAACCAAAACACCTTCGGTGTTGTAAGGTTAAGCCTCACGGATCATTAGTACTGGTTAGCTCAATGCATCGCTGCACTTACACACCCAGCCTATCAACGTCATAGTCTTTAACGTTCCTTCAGGGGGCTTAAAGCCCCAGGGAAGACTCATCTCGAGGCAAGTTTCCCGCTTAGATGCTTTCAGCGGTTATCTCTTCCGAATTTAGCTACCGGGCAATGCCATTGGCATGACAACCCGAACACCAGTGATTCGTCCACTCCGGTCCTCTCGTACTAGGAGCAGCCCCTCTCAATCTTCCAACGCCCACGGCAGATAGGGACCGAACTGTCTCACGACGTTCTAAACCCAGCTCGCGTACCACTTTAAATGGCGAACAGCCATACCCTTGGGACCTACTTCAGCCCCAGGATGTGATGAGCCGACATCGAGGTGCCAAACACCGCCGTCGATATGAACTCTTGGGCGGTATCAGCCTGTTATCCCCGGAGTACCTTTTATCCGTTGAGCGATGGCCCTTCCATTCAGAACCACCGGATCACTAAGACCTACTTTCGTACCTGCTCGAGCCGTCACTCTCGCAGTCAAGCTAGCTTATGCCTTTGCACTAACCTCACGATGTCCGACCGTGATTAGCTAACCTTCGTGCTCCTCCGTTACTCTTTGGGAGGAGACCGCCCCAGTCAAACTACCCACCAGACACTGTCCTCACCCCGGATTACGGGGCCGAGTTAGAACATCAAACATTAAAGGGTGGTATTTCAAGGTTGGCTCCACGCAGACTGGCGTCCACGCTTCGATGCCTCCCACCTATCCTACACATCAAGGCTCAATGTTCAGTGTCAAGCTATAGTAAAGGTTCACGGGGTCTTTCCGTCTTGCCGCGGGTACACTGCATCTTCACAGCGAGTTCAATTTCACTGAGTCTCGGGTGGAGACAGCCTGGCCATCATTACGCCATTCGTGCAGGTCGGAACTTACCCGACAAGGAATTTCGCTACCTTAGGACCGTTATAGTTACGGCCGCCGTTTACTGGGGCTTCGATCAAGAGCTTCGCCTTGCGGCTGACCCCATCAATTAACCTTCCAGCACCGGGCAGGCGTCACACCGTATACGTCCACTTTCGTGTTTGCACAGTGCTGTGTTTTTATTAAACAGTTGCAGCCAGCTGGTATCTGCGACTGGCTTCGGCTACGAGAGCAAGTCTCTTTACCTAATGCCAGCGTGCCTTCTCCCGAAGTTACGGCACCATTTTGCCTAGTTCCTTCACCCGAGTTCTCTCAAGCGCCTGAGTATTCTCTACCTGACCACCTGTGTCGGTTTGGGGTACGATTCAATGTTACCTGATGCTTAGAGGCTTTTCCTGGAAGCTTGGCATCAACTACTTCTGCACCGTAGTGCATCGTCATCACACCTCAGCGTTGATAAGCAACCGGATTTACCAGGTCACTCCGCCTACATGCTTAAACCGGGACAACCGTCGCCCGGCTAGCCTAGCCTTCTCCGTCCCCCCTTCGCAGTAACACCGAGTACAGGAATATTAACCTGTTTCCCATCGACTACGCTTTTCAGCCTCGCCTTAGGGGTCGACTCACCCTGCCCCGATTAACGTTGGACAGGAACCCTTGGTCTTCCGGCGTGCGGGCTTTTCACCCGCATTATCGTTACTTATGTCAGCATTCGCACTTCTGATACCTCCAGCAGACCTCACAGTCCACCTTCAACGGCTTACAGAACGCTCCCCTACCCAACAACACCTAAGTGTCGCTGCCGCAGCTTCGGTGCATGGTTTAGCCCCGTTACATCTTCCGCGCAGGCCGACTCGACCAGTGAGCTATTACGCTTTCTTTAAATGATGGCTGCTTCTAAGCCAACATCCTGGCTGTCTATGCCTTCCCACATCGTTTCCCACTTAACCATGACTTTGGGACCTTAGCTGGCGGTCTGGGTTGTTTCCCTCTTCACGACGGACGTTAGCACCCGCCGTGTGTCTCCCGTGATAACATTCTTCGGTATTCGGAGTTTGCATCGGTTTGGTAAGTCGGGATGACCCCCTAGCCGAAACAGTGCTCTACCCCCGAAGATGAGTTCACGAGGCGCTACCTAAATAGCTTTCGGGGAGAACCAGCTATCTCCCGGTTTGATTGGCCTTTCACCCCCAGCCACAAGTCATCCGCTAATTTTTCAACATTAGTCGGTTCGGTCCTCCAGTTAGTGTTACCCAACCTTCAACCTGCCCATGGCTAGATCACCGGGTTTCGGGTCTATACCTTGCAACTAGACGCCCAGTTAAGACTCGGTTTCCCTACGGCTCCCCTATTCGGTTAACCTTGCTACAAAATATAAGTCGCTGACCCATTATACAAAAGGTACGCAGTCACACCACGAAGGTGCTCCCACTGCTTGTACGTACACGGTTTCAGGTTCTATTTCACTCCCCTCGCCGGGGTTCTTTTCGCCTTTCCCTCACGGTACTGGTTCACTATCGGTCAGTCAGGAGTATTTAGCCTTGGAGGATGGTCCCCCCATATTCAGACAGGATGTCACGTGTCCCGCCCTACTCATCGAGTTCACAGCAAGTGTATTTTTGTGTACGGGACTATCACCCTGTACCGTGCGACTTTCCAGACGCTTCCACTAACACACAAACTGATTCAGACTCTGGGCTCCTCCCCGTTCGCTCGCCGCTACTGGGGGAATCTCGGTTGATTTCTTTTCCTCGGGGTACTTAGATGTTTCAGTTCCCCCGGTTCGCCTTGCATGGCTATGTATTCACCATGCAATAGTGCAACGAATTGCACTGGGTTTCCCCATTCGGGTATCGTCGGTTGTAACGCTTCATATCAGCTTACCGACGCTTTTCGCAGATTAGCACGCCCTTCATCGCCTCTGACTGCCTAGGCATCCACCGTGTACGCTTAGTCGCTTAACCTCACAACCCGAAGGTGTCTTTCGACAACTTGCGTTGTGATTATTTGAGAGACTCTAATACAGGTTACTCGTTATCTCAGTACATCTACGGAGAGATAAGTTTCAGCTGTATTGTTTCAATTTTCAGCTTGTTCCAGATTGTTAAAGAGCAATATTTCACAACCCACTGCGTCTTGCGACCGCAGTACGTTTTGAAATAGTTTTTTATATGGTGGAGCTAAGCGGGATCGAACCGCTGACCTCCTGCGTGCAAGGCAGGCGCTCTCCCAGCTGAGCTATAGCCCCATATAAAAAGCAGTTTACCTTGTGTTCCAATTCGCTTAGCCGCAGGCGGTTTTAACGTGAGTCACGCAGTGTGCAAACGCACATGAGTAACGCAACGATTAAAAGCGACAAGGATAAGTAGAGTTGGTGGGTCTGAGTGGACTTGAACCACCGACCTCACCCTTATCAGGGGTGCGCTCTAACCACCTGAGCTACAGACCCAACAAGGTACTAAAGCCCGACTAATTTCTCAGCCCGGCCTTATTTGCTCGTTACTTTCTATCAGACAATCTGTGTGGACACTGCGCAATGCGTATCGTTAGGTAAGGAGGTGATCCAACCGCAGGTTCCCCTACGGTTACCTTGTTACGACTTCACCCCAGTCATGAATCACAAAGTGGTAAGCGCCCTCCCGAAGGTTAAGCTACCTACTTCTTTTGCAACCCACTCCCATGGTGTGACGGGCGGTGTGTACAAGGCCCGGGAACGTATTCACCGTAGCATTCTGATCTACGATTACTAGCGATTCCGACTTCATGGAGTCGAGTTGCAGACTCCAATCCGGACTACGACAGACTTTATGTGGTCCGCTTGCTCTCGCGAGTTCGCTTCACTTTGTATCTGCCATTGTAGCACGTGTGTAGCCCTACTCGTAAGGGCCATGATGACTTGACGTCATCCCCACCTTCCTCCGGTTTATCACCGGCAGTCTCCTTTGAGTTCCCACCATGACGTGCTGGCAACAAAGGATAAGGGTTGCGCTCGTTGCGGGACTTAACCCAACATTTCACAACACGAGCTGACGACAGCCATGCAGCACCTGTCTCACAGTTCCCGAAGGCACCTAAGCATCTCTGCTAAGTTCTGTGGATGTCAAGAGTAGGTAAGGTTCTTCGCGTTGCATCGAATTAAACCACATGCTCCACCGCTTGTGCGGGCCCCCGTCAATTCATTTGAGTTTTAACCTTGCGGCCGTACTCCCCAGGCGGTCGACTTAACGCGTTAGCTCCGGAAGCCACGCCTCAAGGGCACAACCTCCAAGTCGACATCGTTTACAGCGTGGACTACCAGGGTATCTAATCCTGTTTGCTCCCCACGCTTTCGCACCTGAGCGTCAGTCTTTGTCCAGGGGGCCGCCTTCGCCACCGGTATTCCTCCAGATCTCTACGCATTTCACCGCTACACCTGGAATTCTACCCCCCTCTACAAGACTCTAGCTTGCCAGTTTCAAATGCAGTTCCCACGTTAAGCGCGGGGATTTCACATCTGACTTAACAAACCGCCTGCGTGCGCTTTACGCCCAGTAATTCCGATTAACGCTTGCACCCTCCGTATTACCGCGGCTGCTGGCACGGAGTTAGCCGGTGCTTCTTCTGCGAGTAACGTCAATGATTGAGCGTATTAAACTCAACCCCTTCCTCCTCGCTGAAAGTGCTTTACAACCCGAAGGCCTTCTTCACACACGCGGCATGGCTGCATCAGGCTTGCGCCCATTGTGCAATATTCCCCACTGCTGCCTCCCGTAGGAGTCTGGACCGTGTCTCAGTTCCAGTGTGGCTGGTCATCCTCTCAGACCAGCTAGGGATCGTCGCCTAGGTGAGCCATTACCCCACCTACTAGCTAATCCCATCTGGGCACATCCGATGGCGTGAGGCCCGAAGGTCCCCCACTTTGCTCTTGCGAGGTCATGCGGTATTAGCTACCGTTTCCAGTAGTTATCCCCCTCCATCAGGCAGTTTCCCAGACATTACTCACCCGTCCGCCGCTCGCCGGCAAAGTAGCAAGCTACTTTCCGCTGCCGCTCGACTTGCATGTGTTAGGCCTGCCGCCAGCGTTCAATCTGAGCCATGATCAAACTCTTCAATTTAAGATTTGTTTGATTTGCTGCTAATAAAAGCAGCGATGCTCAAAGATTACTTTCTGCAAATATGCATTCGAACCGAAGTTCAAATGTGTACTGCTTTGGTCACTCTTCAAGACTTTGATATTTCTTCTGCCTGCCGAAACAGGCTTCGATATCGTCTTGCGAGTGCCCACACAGATTGTCTGATAAATTGTTAAAGAGCAGTGCGTTAGCAACCCGTGGTTGGTAACGCGAGGTGCGCATATTACGCTTTCCTCATTCAGAGTCAACTACTAATTTCGTTGAATTTCTCTGTTCTCTTTGCCGGTCACTTAACTACTTGATTCGTTGTGTGCCGTCTCGATGGATGCGCATTATAGGGAGTCGAATTTTTTGCACAACTCTTTTTTCGCCTTTTTCTACTGTTTGAATACTTTTCACTCCTTACGTGCAGATCTTGGTCGATCCGTTGCATTTTCACGGCGATCCCACCGCCTGATTGGTTGTAATTCCATCAGCAAAGGCTAGTATTGCCGGTAAAGTACTTTCTTATAAAGAGGCTATTACTATGTCCGATGCTATTCGCCCCTATCTTCATCATCTACCCACACTAGGTGAACGCGTCATGGTCGATAGATCCAGTGTGATCATTGGTAAGGTTACTTTGGGTGATGATGTCAGTGTCTGGCCGTTAGTTGCCATTCGTGGTGATGTTCATGAGGTTATCATTGGTGCCCGCTCAAATATTCAGGATGGCAGCGTATTACATGTTACCCATCAGTCTGAGTATAACCCTGAGGGATATCCGCTGATTATTGGCGAAGATGTGACTGTCGGCCATAAAGCCATGCTGCACGGTTGCACTATCGGTAACCGGGTATTAGTGGGAATGGGCTCCATTATATTAGATGGGGCGGTAGTAGAAGATGATGTGATGATTGGCGCAGGTAGTTTAGTGTCTCCTGGAAAACGCTTGGTTAGCGGTCACCTCTATATGGGTAGCCCTGCCAAACAAGTCCGCCCTTTGACTCCAGCGGAAGTGGAAGGTCTACGCTATTCTGCGAGTAACTATGTGCGCTGGAAAGATGACTATCTGACAGAGACGCAATAGAGAGTGATATCTGATGCAGGGAATAGCTCATGCCCTCCCTGCATTGCAGGCTGCTTGCCTGGATTTAATACCCGCCTATCTACCTAATTCATCACGAAGCTGATTCAGCACCGGCGAGATCTCAGGCATCACACCATGCCATAGCTGAAAAGCATGTGCTGCTTGCCCCACCAGCATACCCAAACCATCAGTATAGTTTGTCGCGCCTAACTGCCTGCTCCAGGCTAAAAACGCGGTAATCTCTGCTTGGTAGAACATATCGTAACAACGAGCTTGTGGACTGATAATATCAGTCGGTAAGTTTGGCATTTCACCATGAATCCCTGAGGCTGTCGCATTGATGATTAAATCAAATTGCTGACCACTAAGATCCTGCATTTCTACAGCATCGATCTCGCCCAAATGATGGAATACCTCAGCAAGTTGCTGTGCTCGCGCATAAGTCCGATTAGTGATAACAACTTTGCAGCCATATGAAAGCAGGGGGAGAATTACCCCACGGGCCGCACCACCAGCCCCCACTAATAAAATACGATCAGTGGTTTGGATCAAATGCCGTTGTTGCAGATCACTGAGCAAACCAATACCGTCTGTATTGTCGCCTAATAAGCGCCCATCTTCTAATCGCTTGATAGTATTGACTGCACCCGCCAGTGACGCGCGCTCAGTCAGCTCGTCGCACTTGGCATAAGCTCGCTCTTTGAACGGGGTAGTGATGTTCGCGCCTATCGCCCCATCAGCAAAAAAAGACGTTAATACCTCCTCAAAGGTTTCATGAGGAGCCAATACTTTACCGTATTGATGGTCAATGCCTGTTTGCTCGGCAAAAAGTGCATGGATCCTCGGTGACTTACTGTGCTCAATGGGGTTACCAAACACTGCGAACTTCTGAACCATGCTATTTCCTACCCTTGACGAAATTGCTTACCGGTTAAGGCATCTCTGATTTCTGATGGATTCAAGCGACCACCAACTTGGCCGACAAGTACCGGTAATGAAGGGCCAAATTGCATTCTGACCTCTTCAACCGTACGACAAGGCTCTTGCCCACTTAAATTGGCACTGGTTGAAACCAACGGCTTGCCATATCGCAAGCAAAGTTGCTGTACCAGTGGATGATTACTCACTCTTACCGCCAATGAATCAAAACTACCTGTTAACCAACTTGGTGTCTTAGGATTGGCAGGAATGACCCAAGTGACCGGCCCTGGCCAACAGGAGAAAATCGTTGCTCGCTGCTCATCACTTAATGCCGCATCATCTACATAAGGTTTTAGCTGCTCATAATTGGCTGCAATTAGGATCAAACCTTTCTGCCATGGACGCTGCTTTAACGCTAATAAGGCGTTTACTGCTTTTTCACTATCAGGGTCACAACCTAAACCAAAAACAGCTTCTGTCGGATAGGCGATAACGGCTTCTTGTTGTAATGCCTGCAACACATCGGCAAAAACAGTACTATTTTCTTGTCCACTCACGTTGTTATTACTCACTGACGACTGCCTTCCCACATAGCTTGCTGGCACAAAAACGTTTTACACCTTGCGCCGTTTTCTTTTCCATTAGCAATGGATAGTGGCAATAAGCGCACTCTCCGGCAATGGGTTGCTGATTAATCGTAAACTGACAATCAGGATAACGATTACAGGCATGGAAAATCTTCCCAAACCTAGATTTGCGCTGTAGCAACTTCCCCTGCCCACATTGCGGACAATCAATCGATGTCTCATCCGGTTTATCAATGACTTCGGTATGATCACATTGTGGATATTGGCTACAGCCAATAAACATACCAAAGCGCCCTTGCCGCAACACCATCTCTGAACCACATTCAGGACAATGTTGCCCTTCCAGAACTTTCACGATATGGCCATCAGATTGCGCTTTCAGTGGGCGCATATATTGGCAGTCTGGATAATGTGAACAACCAAGGAATGGGCCATGACCGCCGCTGCGAATGACTAACGCCGATCCACATTCCGGACACGACCCATTATCCTTGGCAGTAACTGTTTTCGTCATAACGCCTTCTATATAAAGTTATTAGCCCGTGATACTACCACTTAGTGCAAATAACCTTCATTGACTTCAAAAAGTAACTCTTCCATCTGCTGATAAGCGCTTTCATAACCCGGTATGTTAAATAGCACCATCAACACCACCCACTTGAGATCCTCCAGATCAATCTCATTCGAATCCAACGCCATAATACGATCGATAACCATCTCACGCGTATCAAGATGTAATACCTGAATTTGTTCAAGAAATAGGATAAAACCACGGCAAGTAACATCCAGACGTTGGGACTCTTCAGCAGTATAGATACGCAATGCTTGCGGATCAGCAGCATAGAGATAAGGTGCTTTCTGCCCTTCTTGCAGGTCAGCGAGAGCCTCTAACCAGTTCAGGGCGTTGTTGATATCCTCACGATAGAAACCAGCTTCAGCAAGATCGTCGGTAATTTTGTCTTGATCAACAAGCATATCCGACTCGTTATGCATATAAGTTTCAAATAAGTAAATTAGAACGTCGAACATGGCCTGCCCTCCTTAATCGGACATAGCCGCCGGGTACAGCTGCGATCCACCCTGCTAACTCCAGCTCGAGCAATTTGCTAACGATATCTGGCACAGGTTGGCCGGCGCGTTCGGCGACGACATCAACGGGTGTCACCTCATCTCCTACGTTAGCCAACACATCGACAAATGGCAATTCAACTTGCCCCTCGGATGAAGAAATAATTACTTTCTCGGGCAATGGTATCCATTGTAATGCACCGCCCACCTGTTCAGCGACCTCGCGGGCAGACCTTGCCAAGTAAGCGCCCTGCTGAATTAACCAATGAACACCTTCACTGGTTGCACTGCCTAAAGGCCCTGGCAAAGCAAAAACATCTCGGCCTTGTTCCATAGCATAGCGGGCAGTAATTAAAGAGCCACTTTTCAACGTTGCTTCAACAACTAATACGGCCGAACTTAGCCCGCTAATTATACGGTTTCTTCTGGGGAAATGAGCCGCGATAGGTAATGCTGTCGTCAAAAACTCTGAGACTAAAACACCACCTTGAGACTCAATTTCTCGGGCTAAATGGTGATGGCGACGTGGGTAAATATTCTCTAAACCACTCCCCAATACAGCGATAGTCTTTCCTTTCACATCCAAGGCCGCCCTATGGCATATTCCGTCAATCCCCATAGCCAAGCCACTAGTAATAGCCAGCCCCATGAGAGCCAGTTCTGAAGCAAAATGCCGCCCCCATTGCTCGCCATAATGGCTAAAGTGGCGACTTCCAACCATGGCAACCTGAGGGTGATAAAGGGCATCAAGTTCACCAGAGGCAAAAATCACGAGTGGCGCAGCTGAAATATGAATTAAGCGAGGTGGATAGTCAGTTTCACCATAGGCCAGTAAGTGGTGGGAAGGGGAGTCCAGCCATCTCAGAGTGGCCTCAATATCATGGGGATTAGCTTGGAAAAATTGCTGACATTGTTGTGAGTTTAATCCGTAAGCCGCTAACCTCCCGGGATGGATATCACCACGGGCAAGCAGCCGCTTGACCAATGCACTGCTTTTTATTGTGCCCAGCCCCTTGACTTTGCTCATCCTGAGCCATATTTCTGCCGCTAGCATATCGTCTCCCTGACTTGCTTTCTAAGCTGATACCGATTTGTTCAATTGGTAGCCGATGCTGTCAATCAGGGCCGGAAATGTCTACAATAGAGATTGAATATCATTCACTACTCGGACGCAGATCTAGATATTTATGTCAGTATTACAAGTATTACATTACCCAGATGACCGGCTGCGCAAAATTGCTGCGCCGGTAAAAGAAGTCAATGGTGAAATCCAGCGTATCGTGGACGACATGTTCGAAACCATGTACGCAGAGGAAGGCATTGGTCTTGCTGCAACACAAGTGGATGTTCACCTGCAAATTATCGTCATCGATGTTTCGGAAAATCGTGACCAACGTCTGGTACTAATTAACCCAGAACTGTTGGAAAAAAGCGGTGAAACCGGCATTGAAGAAGGTTGCCTATCAATTCCTGAGCAACGTGCCTTAGTTCCTCGGGCTGAAAAAGTAAAAATCAGAGCACTGGATCGAGACGGTAAGCCCTTCGAACTGGAAGCCGATGATTTATTAGCAATTTGTATCCAGCATGAAATGGATCACTTGGTGGGTAAACTGTTTGTCGACTATTTGTCACCGCTGAAACGCCAGCGTATCCGCCAAAAGCTGGAGAAAATGGCCAAGTTGAATGCTCGTGCCAACTAACCCCTTCTAATGCAGGAAACCAACGTGTCTGATTCTTTGCGGATTATTTTTGCCGGAACTCCTGACTTTGCAGCGCGCCATTTAGGCGCGTTGTTGTCTTCTCAACATCAGATTGTGGGTGTTTTCACTCAGCCTGATCGCCCGGCTGGCCGAGGCAATAAACTGACTCCAAGCCCGGTTAAGGTACTTGCAGAACAACACGGCATTCCTGTGTTTCAGCCAAAATCATTACGGCCGGAAGAAAACCAACATTTAGTTGCTGATCTTAAAGCCGATATCATGGTCGTGGTTGCCTATGGCTTGATTCTGCCAGCCTCAGTTTTGGCAATGCCGCGGCTAGGCTGTATTAATGTTCATGGTTCTCTGTTACCACGCTGGCGCGGCGCAGCACCCATCCAACGTTCATTATGGGCTGGCGACGCAAAAACCGGTGTAACCATCATGCAGATGGATGTTGGGCTCGATACCGGCGATATGCTGCATAAAATTGAATGTGACATTCAGCCAGAAGATACCAGCGCCACACTGTACGATAAATTGGCGCAGCTTGGTCCCCAGGGCTTATTAGTCACACTGCAACAGCTAGCTGAGGGCTGCGCCCAGCCTGAAGTACAAGATGAAGCACAAGTTACCTATGCAGAAAAACTCAGTAAAGAGGAAGCCAAATTAGATTGGTCACTTTCTGCTGTTCAGTTAGAACGTTGCATTCGTGCCTTTAATCCTTGGCCAGTCAGCTATTTTGTCGTTGATGAACAGCCGGTCAAAGTCTGGCAAGCGCAAGTGCTTGCTGCGGTTGATAATATGGCACCCGGAACTATCATCCATGCGGATAAACATGGCATTCAAGTTGCCACTGCTGAGGGGGTTTTGAATATCACCCAACTGCAACCCGCCGGGAAAAAAGCCATGTCAGCAGCAGACTTATTAAATTCACGACGCGAATGGTTTACACCGGGTAGCCAACTAGCATAATAGCCCAGGTCTAACAGATAGATTTCATCGCCCGATACTTCATCATCGGGCCACTTTCCCTTTATTTGCTGACGTTTGTCGGCTTTTTTGGTTATGAAAAACACATACAATCTCCGCAGCATCGCTGCTAAAGCAATTAGCCAGGTATTGGATCAGGGGCAATCGCTCAGTACTGTTCTGCCTGGGCTACATAAAAGTATTTCCGACAAAGATCGCGCATTGCTGCAGGAGTTGTGTTTTGGCACTTTGCGTGTCCTGCCGCAACTTGAGTGGTGTATCCAGCAGCTAATGGCGCGCCCGATGACCGGAAAACAACGGGTTTTCCATTATCTGATTATGGTGGGGCTTTATCAGCTGATATACACACGCATTCCTCCGCATGCAGCTTTGGCCGAGACGGTGGAAGGCGCTACGGCGCTGAAGCGCCCACAATTGAAAGGGTTAATCAACGGAGTACTGCGCCAGTTCCAGCGTCAACAAGTTGAGTTACTAGAACGAGTAGCAAATAACGATAGCCGCTATCTGCATCCAAGCTGGTTATTAGCACGGATTAAACAGGCTTATCCAGACCAATGGCAGCAGATTTTGGATGCGAATAACCAGAAGCCACCAATGTGGCTGCGGGTAAGTCGGTTACATCATTCGCGTAATGAATATCTAGATCTGTTAAAAAAAGCCAATATCGATGCCCTACCCCATGACGTTTATCCTGATGCCGTTCGCCTGATTACACCTTGCGCGGTTAATGATCTTCCCGGCTTTGAACTTGGCTGGGTAACAGTGCAAGATGCGTCGGCACAAGGTTGTGTTGATCTGCTCGATCCGCAAAATGGTGAGCAGATCCTTGATCTCTGTGCAGCCCCTGGCGGCAAAACAACTCATATCCTGGAAGCTGCACCAAAGGCCCACGTATTGGCAGTTGATATTGATGAGCAGCGTCTTAGCCGGGTTAAAGAAAACTTACAGCGCCTGAAATTAAATGCCGTTGTACGAGTCGGTGATGGGCGAACTCCAGATGCATGGTGCGGCGATCAACAGTTTGATCGGATATTGTTAGATGCGCCCTGCTCCGCAACTGGTGTCATTCGTCGACATCCTGATATCAAATGGTTGCGTCGAGACAGTGATATTGCCGAGTTGGCCCAACTGCAATCTGAGATAATAGAAGCTATCTGGCCTAAACTGAAAAAAGGTGGCGTAATGGTTTATGCTACCTGCTCTATATTGCCCGAAGAGAATCAGCAGCAGATTGCAGCTTTCCTGCAGCGGCATGGTGAAGCTGAGTTGGTTGAAACCGGTACGCTCTCAGCACCAGGTAGACAAAATCTGCCGCACCCTGAGGATGGCGATGGTTTCTTCTATGCGAAGTTGATCAAAAGATAGTCGTGGCTTTGCTGCCTCAAAACCTAATTTCAGTGTGAAACAGAGAACGCTATGAAAATAATTATTCTTGGGGCGGGGCAAGTTGGCGGAACCCTGGCAGAAAATCTGGTGGGCGAGAACAACGACATTACCGTCGTTGATGTCGACTCTGGCCGGCTACGTCAGCTACAAGATAAATTTGACCTTCGAGTGGTACAAGGGCACGGTTCGCATCCTCGAGTTTTGCGGGAGGCCGGGGCCGAAGATGCGGATATGTTGGTTGCAGTAACAAATTCCGACGAAACCAATATGGTTGCCTGCCAAATTGCTTACTCGCTCTTTAATACCCCAAATCGTATCGCGCGTATCCGTTCAGCTGAATATATTCGTGAGGCTGATAAGCTCTTCCTGCCAGAAGCTGTGCCTATTGACCATTTAATCTCGCCAGAACAGCTAGTTATCGATTACATCTATAAATTAATCGAATATCCGGGCGCTTTACAGGTGGTCAACTTTGCCGAGGGAAAAGTGAGTATTGCCGCGGTCAAAGCCTATTATGGCGGGCCATTGGTCGGCAATGCATTATCATCTTTGCGCGAACATATGCCACACATTGATACCCGCGTAGCCGCGATATTCCGCCAAGATAGGCCGATTCGTCCGCAAGGTTCAACAATCATAGAAGCTGGTGATGAAGTATTCTTTGTTGCCGCCTCACAACATATTCGGGCTGTAATGAGTGAATTGCAGCGTCTGGAAAAACCCTATAAGCGCATTATGATTGTCGGTGGGGGTAATGTCGGAGCGGGTTTGGCTCTGCGATTAGAAAAAGATTACAGCGTAAAATTAATTGAACGTGACCAGCAACGCGCGGCTGAATTAGCTGAAATGCTGCATGACACCATCGTATTTTATGGCGATGCATCAGACCAAGAATTACTAGCAGAAGAGCATATTGAGCAGGTTGATGTCTTTATTGCCATTACCAATGACGATGAAGCAAATATTATGTCGGCTATGTTGGCAAAACGCATGGGTGCGAAAAAAGCGATGGTATTAATACAGCGCAGCGCCTATGTCGATCTGGTTCAGGGAAGTGTTATTGATATTGTCATATCACCACAGCAAGCCACTATTTCTGCATTATTAGGCCATGTACGCAAAGCTGATATTGTGAGTGTTTCCTCATTGAGACGTGGTGTAGCAGAAGCAATCGAAGCTATTGCTCATGGTGATGAAAGCACGTCAAAAGTTGTCGGTCGAATGGTAGAAGATATCAAACTGCCGCCTGGTACAACCATTGGCGCTATTGTTCGCGGTGATGAAGTTATTATCGCCAATGGCAATTCAATCATTAAACAGGGCGATCATGTGGTGATGTTTATTACCCACAAGAAATTTGTTCCTGATGTGGAGCGCTTGTTCCAACCCAGTCCATTCTTCTTGTAATCAATAACTATTAAATTAACTTACCAAAGTTATCAATTAAAACTATTCCCATGGGTAATAGGAAAAATTCTCCTATAATTCTGGTTGTATCGAGTTTTATTTAGCTAAGATTAAGTAGTTCATTTTTAAATGGAGCGTTGGTTATGAGTTTTATGAAGGAATTTCGTGAATTTGCCATGCGTGGCAACGTTGTCGACTTAGCGGTCGGGGTCATTATTGGGGCTGCATTCGGTAGAATTGTTTCTTCACTTGTCGCCGATATCATCATGCCACCATTAGGTTTATTACTCGGTGGGGTCGACTTTAAACAATTCCATTTTGTATTACGGGCAGCCGAAGGAACGATACCTGCGGTTGTAATGAATTACGGTATATTTCTTCAGAGCATTTTTGATTTCGTTATCGTAGCTCTCGCTATTTTCTCTGCAGTTAAGCTGATGAACAAACTACGCCGTGAAAAAGCGGAAGAATCCGCAGCACCACCGGCACCAACAGCAGAAGAAACCTTATTGGCAGAAATCCGTGATTTACTAAAAGCACAGCAATCAAAATAATTTCGCTTTGACGGAATGTTAAAAGCCATCAATTTGATGGCTTTTTTATTAAGCTAAAATCAGAAGACCAGTGGTAAAGAATCGATTGATTGCTTACCACTGGCCTCCCAGTTACCCCCTTTTGCATGTTTTTCTTTACGCTGATAACTCCCTTTACCTTTAATATTCTTCTCAATACGCTGTCTGAAGAGTGGGTCATGAAGCAGAGCTTCTAGCGCGTTGTCTTTAATTTTCCCTTTGGTATGCCGATATTTCGTCATAGTATTGCCTCATTTATGAATGTATTGATTAAAAATCCCACGAATAATACTGCTTGTTTGAGCTGATTAAAACTACCCATCTAAAAAATTTAATCTTTGGCTAATTCTTCAGCCGCCCCCTGCTCCAACGCCTCTAAAATCGAGCAATAAGTCGTGGCATGAGTACTCCCGCAACATGCATTACTCAGCCGTTTCAATGATTCGCGCATCTTTTTTAGCTCAGTAATCTTGCTTTCTACATCATGCAAACGAGAATCTACGATTGCCTTTGATTCCTGGCAAGTATGATGTTCAGGATCGACACGGATCGATAGTAATTCAGCGATAGTTTCTAATGTAAAACCAAGCTGTTTCGCATAACGGATAAACCTTAAACGCTGCAAATCCTGCTCACTATAAAGCCTATAGCCTCCCTCTGTTCGCTCGCCATGATCCATCATTCCTTGTTTTTCGTAATAACGAATCGTATCTGGCGTAACATCAGCGAGTTTTGCAAGCTGTCCAATTTTTAACATTTAGTCACTCTCTTTCGACAGCTTATCTGCCAATTTGTATTGATACTCTCTGTGCAGAAACTCGGTACTAAGTCCCGCTTGCTTCAATCTCAATTGCAACAAAGCTAGACGCTTATGTAAATTGGCATAATCATCATGTTGTTCATCTAGTTGTGAGAGTAAATCTGCAATCGTGAGCGCCTCCTGCCTATCCTGTAATTCAGGAGGAAGGTAACCTGCATTCTTCAACAATCTATAGCTTACTCTCAAATCAACGGGAATAAAGGTATCATCATCAAGCAGCAATGGTCTGCCATTTCCCGGCAGGTTATCGAGTTCGCCTCTCTCCTGAGCCTTAATGATATGCCTTTCAGCCCATTCATCAATTAGTCCCATATTGTTCCCTAAGGTTCTGAACCCATAAAATGGGTTAATAGTTAAGATTAATGGATTGATAGATGAAAAATAAGGGGATAAAAGAAAGATACGGAGGATCGAAACTCATGTTACTGAATTATGGACGTAAAAAAACCGGGCAAGCCCGGTTTTTTTACGCGTTTACAGATTACTCTGCAGCAACTACTTCTGCTTGCGATGCAGCACGATCAACTAACTCGATGTAAGCCATCGGTGCGTTGTCGCCTGCACGGAAGCCACACTTCAGAATGCGAGTGTAACCACCGGCGCGGCTCGCGAAACGCGGGCCTAGCTCGTTAAACAGTTTTGCCACGATCTCGTTATCACGAGTACGGGCGAATGCCAGACGACGATTAGCTACGCTGTCGGTCTTGGCAAGAGTAATCAGCGGCTCAACAACGCGACGCAGCTCTTTCGCTTTCGGCAGGGTCGTCTTGATTATCTCATGACGAACCAAAGAGCCGGCCATGTTACGGAACATAGCCTGGCGATGGCTGCTGTTACGGTTCAGTTGACGACCACTCTTACGATGGCGCATGACCTTATCCTTCTCAGTAAAACCTTAACCTGTGATCCGGTTACTCGTTGTCAGCAATGCTAGCCGGTGGCCAATTTTCTAGGCGCATGCCTAAAGAAAGACCACGTGATGCGAGCACGTCTTTAATCTCAGTAAGAGATTTTTTACCCAAGTTCGGCGTTTTCAACAGCTCAACTTCGGTACGCTGTACCAGATCACCGATGTAGTGGATAGCTTCTGCCTTGAGGCAGTTAGCAGAGCGGACAGTCAATTCCAGATCGTCAACAGGGCGCAGCAGGATCGGATCAAACTCTGGCTTCTCTTCTTTAACTTCCGGCTGACGTACATCACGTAGGTCAACGAAAGCTTCAAGCTGTTCAGCCAAGATAGTTGCCGCACGGCGGATCGCCTCTTCAGGATCGATCGTACCATTGGTTTCCATCTCGATAACCAACTTGTCCAGGTCGGTACGCTGTTCTACACGCGCTGCTTCAACATTGTAGGCAATACGCTCTACAGGGCTATAGCATGCGTCTACTAACAGACGACCAATCGGGCGCTCATCTTCTTCCGAATGAATTCGGGCAGAAGCCGGCACATAACCACGACCACGTTGAACTTTGATACGCATGCTAATAGATGCGTTTTCATCGGTCAGGTGGCAGATAACGTGCTGCGGCTTGACGATTTCGACATCACCATCATGGGTGATATCGGCTGCAGTCACAGGGCCAATGCCAGACTTATTCAGGGTAAGAATAACTTCATCTTTACCCTGAACTCTCACCGCCAGCCCTTTCAGGTTGAGCAGGATCTCCAGGATATCTTCCTGTACGCCTTCTTTGGTGCTGTACTCATGCAGTACACCATCAATCTCAACCTCGGTCACCGCGCAACCCGGCATAGATGAAAGCAGAATACGGCGCAGTGCGTTGCCGAGAGTATGGCCAAAGCCACGCTCTAACGGCTCAAGGGTCACCTTGGCGTGCGTCGAACTGACTTGCTCGATATCTACCAGGCGCGGTTTTAGAAACTCTGTCACAGAACCCTGCATTGTGTCCTCTCTTTGGTACTAAGCTTTACTTGGAGTAAAGCTCGACGATCAGGTGTTCGTTAATGTCCGCAGACAGATCAGTACGTTCAGGAATACGTTTGAACACACCTTCCATCTTGACAGCATCAACTTCCAGCCAAGTCGGCTTTTCACGCTGCTCAGCCAGCTCCAAAGCTGCCTTAACACGAGACTGCTTTTTAGCTTTCTCACGGATGCTGACTACGTCATTCGGAGATACCTGATAAGAAGCGATGTTAACAACGCGACCATTTACCATGATAGCTTTATGACTAACCAGCTGACGTGATTCAGCACGAGTTGCGCCAAAGCCCATACGGTAAACTACGTTATCCAGACGGCCTTCCAGCAATTGCAACAGGTTTGCACCGGTGTTGCCTTTCAGACGTGCTGCTTCTTTATAGTAGTTACGGAATTGACGTTCTAGAACACCATAGATACGGCGAACTTTTTGTTTCTCACGTAACTGCACACCGTAGTCAGACAGACGCGGTTTACGCGCACCGTGCTGGCCAGGTGGTTGTTCAATCTTACACTTGGTGTCAATCGCGCGAACGCCAGACTTAAGGAACAGGTCTGTGCCCTCACGACGGCTCAGCTTGAGCTTAGGACCCAAATATCTTGCCATTTTCTCTCTCCAACAAACCTAAAAGCAGCGTTATACGCGGCGCTTTTTCGGCGGACGACAACCGTTATGAGGGATCGGAGTCACATCAGTAATATTAGTGATGCGAAAACCAGCCGCGTTTAACGCACGGATAGTAGACTCACGGCCCGGACCAGGTCCTTTAACCATAACTTCCAGATTCTTGATACCGTATTCTTTCACTGCGTCAGCGCAGCGCTCTGCTGCAACTTGCGCTGCAAACGGAGTAGACTTACGAGATCCACGGAAACCGGAACCACCTGCTGTTGCCCAACCCAATGCGTTACCTTGACGATCTGTAATGGTAACGATGGTGTTGTTGAAAGAAGCATGGATATGAGCCACACCGTCAGAGACTGTCTTTCTTACACGCTTGCGTGCACGAATAGGTGCCTTTGCCATTATTCAATCACCCCGATTATTTCTTGATCGGTTTACGCGGACCCTTACGGGTACGTGCGTTGGTCTTAGTACGCTGACCGCGAACTGGTAGACCACGACGATGACGCAAACCACGATAAGTCCCAAGGTCCATCAGACGCTTGATGCTCAGGGTCACCTCACGACGCAGATCACCTTCTACAACGTACTTGGCAACTTCGTCACGCAGCTTCTCGATTTGCTCTTCAGACAGCTCACTGATCTTAACATTTTCAGCAATACCCGCCGCAACACAGATAGCCTGTGAACGGGTTTTACCGATGCCGTAGATCGCAGTCAAAGCGATAACGGTATGTTTCTGATCAGGAATGTTAATGCCTGCTATACGGGCCACTATGCACTCCTACTATTTTATACAGCAATACCATTCTGAAAAGCCCGTTTTCAGGATACTCAAATAGCATTGCAGTCACATACAAAAGATTGGCTGGCTAATCTAGCCAGCTCAACCCAACTTTGCAAGAAAAATATGCAAGATAATCAGCCTTGACGCTGTTTATGCTTTGGTTCGGCACTGCAGATTACGCGAACGACACCGTTACGCTTAACAATTTTGCAGTTACGACATAATTTCTTGACGGAAGCACGAACTTTCATTTTTACTCTCCGTAACTTCTCAAACATCCCTGAATTAGCGGTTATAGCCTTTCAGGTTTGCTTTCTTCAATGCAGACTCGTACTGACTTGACATCATCAGAGTTTGCACTTGAGCCATAAAGTCCATGATGACCACCACTACGATAAGTAGGGAGGTACCACCAAAGTAAAATGGTACTTTCATCGCGTCACGCATGAACTCCGGGATCAGGCAGATGAAAGTAATATACATCGCACCAATTAAGGTTAGACGCGTCATTACTTTATCGATGTACTTCGCCGTTTGCTCTCCCGGACGAATTCCTGGCACGAATGCACCGGACTTCTTCAGGTTATCTGCTGTTTCACGCGGGTTAAATACCAACGCCGTGTAGAAGAAACAGAAGAAGATGATTGCAGACGCATAGAGTAACACATAAAGCGGCTGTCCCGGCTGCAAATACATCGAAATAGTCGTCAGCCAGTTCCAACCTGTCCCGCCCCCAAACCATGATGCAATCGTGGCAGGGAACAGAATTATGCTGGAAGCGAAGATTGCTGGGATTACCCCGGCCATATTCACTTTCAACGGTAAGTGTGTGCTCTGTGCTGCATAAACACGACGCCCTTGTTGACGTTTAGCATAGTTAACGACGATACGACGCTGACCACGTTCAATGAAAACAACGAAGAAGGTTACTGCAAACACTAATACTGCAACCAACAGCAACAGGAGGAAGTGCAGGTCGCCTTGCCGAGCTTGCTCGATGGTATGGGCTATTGCAGGTGGAAGACCCGCAACAATACCAGCAAAGATTATGATTGAAATACCGTTACCGATACCCCGTTCAGTAATCTGTTCGCCAAGCCACATCAGGAACATTGTCCCGGTGACCAAGCTAACAACAGCGGTAAAATAGAAGGCAAAGCCTGGATTGATTACCAGACCTTGCATCCCAGGCATATTCGGTAGACCGGTAGCAATACCAATCGACTGGAATATCGCCAGTACCAACGTGCCATAGCGGGTATACTGACTAATCTTACGACGGCCAGCCTCCCCCTCTTTCTTTATTTCTGCCAGCGCTGGATGAACCACCGTTAACAGTTGGATAATAATAGATGCCGAAATATACGGCATGATACCCAAGGCAAAGATAGAGGCACGACTGAGAGCACCACCAGAGAACATGTTAAACATTTCAATGATGGTCCCTCTCTGCTGCTCGAGCAATTTAGCAAGCACAGTGGCATCGATACCAGGAATCGGAATAAAAGAGCCGATACGGAAAACAATAAGCGCACCGATAACAAACAAAAGTCTGCGCTTCAGTTCGCCTAATCCGCCTTTAGCACTTTGAAAATCTAATCCTGGTTGCTTAGCCATCTGCTACTTATTCCTCAATTTTACCGCCAGCAGCTTCGATAGCAGCACGAGCGCCTTTGGTGACACGCAGACCACGAAGAGTTACCGCACGAGTGATTTCGCCTGAAAGCATAACTTTCGCGAACTCAATCTGGGTACCAACAACGTTAGCGGCTTTCAGCGTGTTCAGGTCGATTACGTCGCCTTCCACTAAAGCCAGTTCAGACAGACGAACTTCTGCCGTGATCATAGCTTTGCGAGAGGTGAAGCCGAATTTCGGCAAACGACGATATAAAGGCATCTGACCGCCTTCAAAACCACGACGTACGCCACCACCAGAACGTGAGTTCTGACCTTTGTGACCACGACCAGCAGTTTTACCCAGGCCAGAACCGATACCACGACCTACACGCTTCGGCGCATGCTTGGCACCATCAGCCGGAGACAGAGTATTTAAACGCATCTGTTACTCCTCAACTTTAACCATGTAGGAAACCAAGTTGACCATACCACGCACAGCAGGAGTATCCTCACGCTCTACAGTATGACCAATACGACGCAGACCTAAACCGATCAGGGTTGCCTTATGTTTTGGCAAACGACCGATACTGCTTTTTGTTTGAGTTACTTTAATAGTCTTTGCCATGGTTATTTCCCTAGAATTTCTTCGACGGATTTACCACGCTTAGCAGCGACCATTTCTGGGGATTTCATATCTTCTAAAGCAGCGATAGTTGCACGAACCACGTTGATCGGGTTAGTAGAACCATATGCTTTAGCTAATACGTTATGAACCCCTGCAACTTCCAAGACGGCGCGCATTGCACCACCGGCGATGATACCGGTACCTTCAGAAGCTGGTTGCATGAATACACGGGAACCTGTGTGAGCACCTTTTACTGGGTGCTGCAGGGTGCCGTTATCCAAAGCAACATTAATCATAGCGCGACGGGCTTTTTCCATCGCTTTCTGGATCGCTGCCGGAACTTCGCGTGCTTTGCCGTAGCCAAAACCAACGCGACCGTTACCATCACCAACTACTGTCAGTGCGGTAAAGCTGAAAATACGGCCACCTTTTACGGTTTTAGATACGCGGTTTACCGCGATCAGCTTTTCCTGCAGTTCGCCAGCTTGTTTTTCGATGTGAGACATCTTACACCTCTACCTTAGAACTGAAGGCCAGCTTCACGGGCAGCATCTGCCAGTGCCTGGACTCGACCATGATATTGGAAACCGGAACGGTCAAAGGATACTTTCGTGATCCCTTTTTCCAATGCGCGCTCAGCAATAGTTTTGCCTACAGCTGCTGCGGCATCTTTGTTGCCGGCGTACTTCAATTGCTCATTGATAGCTTTTTCTAAAGTAGAAGCTGCTACCAAAATTTCAGAACCGTTTGGTGCGATAACCTGCGCGTAAATATGGCGTGGGGTACGATGTACCACCAGGCGAGTCGCACCCAGTTCTTTGAGCTTGCGGCGTGCGCGGGTCGCACGACGGATACGAGCTGCTTTCTTATCCATAGTGTTACCTTACTTCTTCTTAGCCTCTTTGGTACGCACGACTTCGTCGGCGTAACGGACACCCTTGCCTTTATAAGGCTCAGGACGACGGTAGGCACGCAAATCTGCTGCAACCTGACCAATCACCTGCTTATCAGCGCCTTTCAGCACGATTTCAGTTTGGGTCGGGCATTCGGCAGTGATGCCAGCCGGCAATTCGTGGTCAACGGGGTGAGAGAAGCCTAAAGCTAAATTCACTACGTTGCCTTTAACTGCGGCACGGTAACCTACACCTACCAATTGAAGCTTCTTAGTGAAGCCTTCGGTAACACCAACGACCATTGCATTAAGCAGTGCACGAGTGGTACCCGCTTGGGCCCAACCGTCTACAGCGCCTTCGCGTGGAGCGAAAGTCAGTGTATTTTCTTCTTGCTTAACTTCAACAGCGCTATGGACGGTACGAGTCAGCTCGCCGTTCTTACCCTTTATCGAAATAACCTGACCGTTGAGTTTTACCTCTACGCCGGCAGGAATGACGACGGGTGCTTTTGCAACACGAGACATTCTTTCCTCCCGAATTAAGCTACGTAGCAGATAATCTCGCCACCAAGACCAGCTTGGCGAGCTGCACGATCGGTCATAACACCTTTAGAGGTAGAAATAACAGCGATACCCAAACCGGCCATAACTTTTGGCAGCTCATCTTTTTTCTTATAGATGCGCAGACCTGGACGGCTGATACGTTGAATGCTTTCTACCACTGCCTTGCCCTGGAAATACTTAAGTGCTAATTCCAGTACAGGCTTGGTGTCGCCTTCGACTTTAAAATCTTCAATAAAACCTTCTTCCTTCAGAACGTTGGCAATTGCCACTTTCAGCTTGGAGGAAGGCATGGTGACCGCAACTTTGTTTGCGGCTTGACCGTTACGGATACGGGTCAGCATATCCGCGATCGGATCTTGCATGCTCATCTGTCTTTACTCCCGTGATTCAATTGGTGACAATTACCAGCTAGCCTTTTTAAGGCCCGGGATTTCACCGCGCATTGCGGTTTCACGGACTTTAATACGGCTCAACCCGAACTTCCGCAGGAAACCATGCGGACGACCAGTTTGGTTGCAGCGGTTACGCTGACGGGACGGGCTGGAATCACGCGGCAGAGACTGCAGCTTCAGAACAGCATTCCAACGATCTTCGTCGGATGAGTTCACACCAGAGATAATAGCTTTTAATTCCTCGCGTTGAGCGCGGTATTTGTTAGCTAGTTTCACGCGAACGACTTCGCGTGCTTTCATTGATTGCTTAGCCATCAGTAACCCTACCTTACTTGCGGAATGGGAATTTAAAAGCAGCCAACAATGCACGGCCTTCATCATCGGATTTCGCAGTAGTGGTAATGGTAATATCCAAACCACGTACACGATCGACTTTATCGTAGTCGATTTCCGGGAAGATGATCTGCTCGCGCACACCCATGCTGTAGTTACCACGACCATCGAATGACTTAGCGGACAAGCCACGGAAGTCACGGATACGAGGTACAGCAATGGAAATCAGACGCTCAAAGAATTCCCACATGCGTTCGCCACGCAGGGTTACTTTACAGCCGATCGGATAGCCCTGACGGATTTTGAAGCCTGCAACAGATTTGCGTGCTTTGGTGATAAACGGCTTTTGACCGGAGATTGCTGCCAAGTCAGCTGCTGCATTGTCCAGCAGTTTCTTGTCAGCGATCGCTTCACCAACACCCATGTTCAGGGTGATCTTCTCGACCCGAGGGACTTGCATGACAGAGTTGTAGCCAAACTGAGACATCAGTTGTTTGACCACCTCGTCTTTGTAGTAATCATGCAGTTTCGCCATCGTATTACTCCAAATTACTTGATAGTTTCGCTATTAGATTTAAAGAAACGGACTTTTTTGCCGTCTTCGAATCTAAAGCCTACACGGTCAGCCTTACCGGTTGTCGCGTTGAACAGCGCAATGTTGGAAACTTGAATTGCAGCTTCTTTTTCAACAATGCCGCCTGGTTGGTTCAGGGCCGGAACCGGCTTCTGATGTTTTTTAACCAGGTTGATACCTTCAACAATGACCTTACCAGCAGACAGGACATTCTTTACTTTACCGCGCTTACCTTTGTCTTTCCCGGTTAGCACGATAACTTCGTCATCACGACGGATTTTCGCTGCCATGGTTCGCTCCTTAGAGTACTTCTGGTGCCAGAGAGATAATTTTCATGAACTTCTCATTACGCAGTTCACGAGTTACCGGCCCAAAAATACGCGTGCCGATTGGCTGCTCGCTGTTATTATTTAAAATAACACAAGCGTTACCATCGAAGCGAATGACAGAACCGTCCGGGCGACGTACACCCTTCTTGGTGCGCACCACTACCGCCTTCAGAACATCGCCTTTCTTCACCTTGCCACGAGGAATTGCTTCCTTGATGGTGATCTTGATGATGTCGCCGATGCCTGCGTAGCGACGGTGCGAGCCACCTAGAACCTTGATACACATTACGCGACGTGCACCGGAGTTGTCGGCCACGTTCAGCATAGTCTGTTCTTGGATCATGTTAGTGCTCCGCTAATGTCAACTACTACTTTAGGACCCAGAATAGGTCGTTTAAAAGCCCCAAGAATGAGGGCGCAGCATTATAACACCGCTTCCAGATTATGGGTAGAAAAAATAAACGGCTCACTTTCTGAGCCGTTTATTATGTTCGAGTTGGCTACTCTATTACAGAATCGCTTTCTCTACAACGCGAACAAGTGTCCAAGACTTAGTCTTTGACAATGGACGGCATTCGCGGATTTCAACCACGTCACCGATTCCACATTCATTGTTCTCGTCATGTACATGCAATTTCGTCGTACGACGGATGAATTTCCCGTAAATCGGGTGCTTCACCACACGTTCGATAGCAACAACCATGGATTTCTCCATTTTGTCACTAACTACGCGACCTTGCAGAGTACGGATTTGGTCAGTCATTACGCACCCGCCTTTTCAGTCAGTAAAGTCTTAACACGTGCGATATTACGACGCACTTGTTTCGACAGGTGAGTTTGTTGCAGCTGGCCACTAGCCGCCTGCATGCGCAAATTAAATTGCTCACGCAGCAGGTTGAGCAGCTCAGTGTTCAGCTCTTCAACGCTTTTTTCACGCAGCTCTTGTGCTTTCATTACATCACCGTCTTAGTTACAAAGGTGGTTCCTACAGGCAGTTTCGCTGCAGCGAGCTTAAATGCTTCGCGAGCAGTTTCTTCCGGCACACCAGCCATTTCAAATAAAACTTTTCCTGGCTGGATCAGGGCAACCCAATACTCTACGTTACCCTTACCTTTACCCATACGTACTTCGAGCGGCTTCTCGGTGATCGGTTTGTCCGGGAATACACGGATCCAGACCTTACCTTGACGCTTAATTGCACGTGTCATCGCACGACGGGCTGCTTCGATTTGACGAGCCGTCAGGCGGCAACGGCCACAAGCTTTCAGGCCGAACTCACCGAAGCTAACATCCGTACCTTGCGCAAGGCCACGGTTACGGCCTTTGTGCATCTTACGGAATTTTGTACGCTTTGGTTGTAACATCAGCGATTCTCCTTACTTGCGGCCTTTACGCTGCTGCTTTTTAGGTTGAGCAGCCGGTTCCGGTTGTTCAACAGCAGCCATACCACCCAAGATCTCACCTTTGAAGATCCATACCTTAACGCCGATTACACCATAAGTGGTGTGCGCTTCAGATGTGTTGTAATCGATATCCGCACGCAATGTATGCAACGGAACACGACCTTCACGGTACCATTCGGTACGCGCGATTTCAGCACCGCCAAGGCGGCCGCTTACTTCAACTTTGATACCTTTAGCGCCAAGACGCATTGCGTTCTGTACTGCACGCTTCATAGCCCGACGGAACATAACGCGACGTTCCAGCTGTGAAGTGATGCTGTCAGCAACCAATTTTGCGTCCAGTTCCGGTTTACGGACTTCGGCGATGTTAATCTGTGCAGGAACGCCAGCGATATCCGCTACGACCTTACGCAGTTTTTCGACATCTTCACCTTTCTTACCGATAACGATGCCAGGACGAGCGGTGTGAATAGTCACACGGATGCTCTTCGCTGGACGCTCGATAACGATGCGAGAAACGGAAGCTTTCGCTAATTCCTTAGTCAGGAATTGGCGAACTTTAAAGTCGCTGTCCAGGTTGTCAGCGAATTCTTTGGTATTTGCGTACCAGGTAGAGTTCCAAGCTTTGACAATACCTAGTCGAATACCATTAGGATGTACTTTCTGACCCATTGCTAGTCTCCAGAGTCTCAGCGATCGGACACAACCACAGTAATGTGGCTGGTGCGCTTCAGGATGCGATCTGCACGACCTTTCGCACGCGGCATAATGCGCTTCATGCTAGGGCCTTCGTCTACGAAGATCTTCGTGACTTTCAGATCATCGATGTCAGCGCCATCGTTGTGTTCTGCGTTAGCAATGGCAGACTCTAGTACCTTCTTAACCAAACCAGCAGCTTTCTTGTTGGTGTAGGTTAGAGTTTCCAGAGCTTGCGACACTTTCTTACCGCGAATCAGGTCCGCTACCAAGCGAACCTTCTGAGCAGAAGAACGAGCGTGGCGATGTTTAGCGATAGTTTCCATCTCTTCCTCCTACCTTAGCGCTTTTTAGCCTTTTTATCGGCCGCATGGCCGCGATAAGTACGGGTCGGCGCGAATTCACCCAGTTTGTGACCGACCATTTCATCGGAAACGAATACTGGAACGTGCTGACGACCATTATGGACAGCGATGGTCAAACCGATCATATTTGGAAAGACCGTTGAACGACGGGACCAAGTCCGAATTGGCTTCTTGTCTCCGCTTTCCACCGCTTTCTCTACCTTCTTCAGCAAGTGCAGGTCAATGAAGGGACCTTTCTTGAGAGAACGTGGCATGGCTTATCCTCTAATTATTTTTTACTACGGCGACGTACGATGAACTTATCAGTACGCTTGTTGCTACGGGTCTTCTTACCTTTGGTCTGAACGCCCCACGGGGTTACCGGGTGCTTACCAAAGTTACGACCTTCACCACCACCGTGCGGGTGATCTACTGGGTTCATCGCCGTACCGCGAACGGTAGGACGAATACCACGCCAACGACTGGCACCTGCTTTACCCAGGACACGCAGCATGTGTTCAGCGTTACCGACTTCACCTAAGGTGGCGCGGCAATCAGCCAGAACCTTGCGCATTTCGCCGGAGCGCAGACGCAGAGTAACGTAGGAACCGTCACGAGCAACGATCTGAACGTATGCACCAGCAGAACGAGCCAATTGGCCGCCCTTACCTGGTTTCATTTCTACGTTATGAACCGTTGAACCAACTGGGATGTTACGCATAGGCAGGGTGTTACCTGCTTTAATTGCAGCATCAACGCCAGATTGAATCTGGTCACCAGCTTTCAGGCCTTTAGGCGCTAGGATATAACGGCGTTCGCCGTCTTTGTACAGAACCAGCGCGATATTCGCGGAACGGTTCGGATCGTACTCCAGACGCTCTACCACAGCAGGGATACCATCTTTGTTGCGTTTGAAGTCAACCAGACGATAATGTTGCTTGTGGCCACCACCGATATGACGGGTAGTGATACGGCCATTGTTGTTACGGCCACCGCTTTTGCTTAATTTCTCAAGCAACGGGGCATAAGGCTTACCCTTATGCAACTCCTGGTTAACCACTTTAACAACGTGGCGACGACCCGGAGATGTAGGTTTACATTTAACAATTGCCATTGTTTACTCCTCCGACTTACTCTGCGCCGCCGATGAAGTCCAGATTCTGGCCTTCTTTCAGGGTGACGTAAGCTTTTTTCCAGTCGCTACGACGACCAACACGCTGACCGTGACGCTTACTCTTGCCTTTAACCAGCAAGGTGTTAACGTCTTCGACTTCGACTTCAAACAGTTTCTGCACTGCAGCTTTAATTTCTGCTTTGGTCGCGTCTTTGGCAACTTTGAGAACGATGGTGTTATTCTTTTCCATCGCAGCGGACGCTTTTTCAGATACATGCGGCGCGCGCAGTACTTTCAGCAGACGTTCTTCACGAATCATGCCAGCATCTCCTCAACTTGCTTCACAGCATCAGCAGTCATAACCACTTTGTCGAAGGCGATCAAGCTAACTGGGTCGATACCGGCTACATCGCGAACGTCAACCTTGTACAGGTTGCGAGCTGCCAAGAACAAGTTCTCGTCCAGTTCACTCGTTACGATCAGCACATCTTCCAGAGCCATATCTTTCAATTTCTGCGCCAGCAACTTAGTTTTAGGTGCTTCAACAGAGAATTTTTCGACAATGATCAGACGATCTTGACGTACCAATTCGGACAGAATGCTTTTCAGCGCGCCGCGGTACATCTTTTTATTTACTTTCTGACTGTGGTCCTGAGGCTTCGCAGCAAAGGTCACACCACCTGAACGCCAGATCGGGCTCTTTACAGAACCTGCTCGCGCACGGCCAGTACCTTTCTGGCGCCACGGTTTTTTACCGGAACCAGTTACTTCAGCGCGGGTCTTCTGAGCACGAGTACCTTGACGGGCACCTGCTGCATAAGCAACAACAACCTGATGTACCAGCGCTTCGTTGAAATCACGACCGAAGGTAGTTTCGGAAACAGTCAGCGCGCCTTGCGCGTCTTTCAATACTAATTCCATTGCTATCCCCTTACGCCTTCACAGCTGGTTTAACGATCAGGTTGCCACCGGTAGCGCCCGGTACAGCACCCTTAACCAACAGCAGGTTGCGCTCAGCGTCAACACGTACTACGTCCAGGCTTTGAACAGTTACACGTTCGTCACCCAGGTGGCCAGCCATTTTCTTGCCTTTGAACACTTTGCCCGGAGTCTGGTTTTGACCGATAGAACCCGGAACACGGTGAGACAAGGAGTTACCATGGGTAGCATCTTGGGTACGGAAGTTCCAGCGCTTAACAGTACCGGCAAAACCTTTACCTTTAGACGTACCTGTAACGTCGACTTTCTTAACGTCTGCAAAAATTTCGACGCTAATTTCTTGACCAGCAGTAAATTCTTGACCTTCTGGAAGGCGGAATTCCCACAGACCACGGCCAGCTTCTACGCCAGCTTTAGCGAAATGACCCGCTTCTGGTTTGGTAACGCGGTTAGCTTTTTTAGCACCGGTAGTTACTTGTACAGCACGGTATCCGTCGTTCTCCAGGCTTTTGACCTGAGTTACGCGGTTCGCTTCAATTTCGATAACAGTTACTGGGATTGAAACGCCATCTTCAGTGAAGATACGAGTCATGCCCACTTTTTTACCGACTAAACCAATCATTGTTTCAACCTCTCAATCGCTCAATGACCTGATTAACCCAGGCTGATCTGCACGTCTACACCGGCAGCCAGATCCAGACGCATCAGAGCATCAACGGTTTTCTCGGTTGGCTCAACGATGTCAACCAGACGCTTGTGAGTGCGAATCTCGTACTGATCACGCGCATCTTTATTGACGTGCGGAGAGATCAGAACGGTAAAGCGCTCTTTGCGAGTTGGCAGCGGGATCGGACCACGTACCTGCGCACCAGTGCGCTTGGCAGTCTCGACGATTTCCGCAGTTGATTGATCGATCAAACGATGATCAAACGCTTTCAGGCGGATACGGATTCTTTGGTTCTGCATGAGACCAGAGCTCCAATTATTTATAAACGTAAATGATTACTCCTCGCACCCATTTCGATTGATGGGGGAGTGTAATCGTTCAACATATAACCCCCATATCGGGAGTATTGTTCAGTCACAACACTAGGCTGTAACCGACAGATTAGTTTCAATCTGACCTATCAAGATTAGGTAGGCCCGCGCATTATACGTAAATACCAGCAGGAAGCAAGCTGGTGTTGAAAATCTATGCGAAAACTTACCAGATAATTTAATTGGGGGAGAATAAAGCTAATCGTGAGGGTTTTAGTGAGGAACAATGAGAAAGAGTGAGACCAATATAGCTCTCACTCCTTTGACCAGATACGTTATCGCTGAATAGGCTTATGGGGTCAATCTTTTGCCAACTGGGCCTGAGAGTAATTCTGTATACCCAGGCGGGTAATCAGGCTAAGCTCGGTTTCAAGCCAGTCAATGTGCCCTTCTTCTTCAGCCAGAATCTCTTTCAATAAATCACGGCTAACGTAGTCATGGATAGAGTCCGCATAGGCAATACCTTCACGCAGATCCTTCGCGCCAGCAAGTTCAAGAGCTAAATCAGATTTCAGGATTTCCTCAACATCTTCACCAATGTTCAGTTTACCCAGATCTTGCAAGTTAGGGATGCCTTCGAGGAATAAAATACGTTCGATATACTTATCTGCATGCTTCATTTCATCAATGGATTCGTGATACTCCTTATCATTAAGGCGCATCAGTCCCCAGTTTTTAAACATGCGGGCATGGAGAAAATATTGATTGATAGCAACCAGTTCGTTTCCGAGTAGTTTATTGAGATGTGCAATTATCTTTTTATCGCCTTTCATAGAAATACCCTCCGCTTCCAGTACTAAAAGTGTAGTACCAGATGGCAAAGTGTGGGGAAAACTTATCCCTGCTAACTATTAGGCAACATCATTCATTTCTGGGATGTTAGCGCGCTCCTCGATCAAGATCTCTCTAGCCTGTCGAATGCACTTCCCGCAATCTGTACCTATGGGTACAAGTTGACGCAATTGTTGAATGGTATGTGGATGGTGCTGACGTACGACTTTGCGAATAACTTTGTCAGATATCGCATTACACAGGCAAACATACATAGAATGACTCACTTCTTAACCAATATTTCTAGTGTAAATAAGAATGCGAGTTATTTCAATTAAGATTATGTGTTTTAGACAATAAAAAAGGGCGCCGAAGCGCCCTTTCAACTTAATCAATAAAACAATTAAGCGATAACTTTAGCAACAACACCAGCGCCAACAGTACGGCCGCCTTCACGGATTGCGAAACGCAGGCCGTCGTCCATTGCGATTGGGTGGATCAGAGTCACAACCATGTTCACGTTGTCACCAGGCATTACCATTTCGATGCCTTCTGGCAGTTCGATGGTACCGGTCACGTCAGTTGTACGGAAGTAGAACTGTGGACGGTAGCCTTTGAAGAACGGAGTATGACGACCGCCTTCTTCTTTGCTCAGAATATAAACTTCTGAATCAAAGGTAGTGTGTGGTTTGATTGAGCCTGGTTTAGCCAGAACTTGACCACGTTCGATGTCTTCACGTTTGATACCACGCAGCAGAACACCAACGTTCTCGCCTGCACGACCTTCGTCCAACAGTTTGCGGAACATTTCAACGCCAGTACAAGTAGATTTAACAGTATCTTTGATACCAACGATCTCTACTTCTTCACCAACTTTAACGATACCGCGCTCTACACGACCAGTTACAACAGTACCACGGCCTGAGATAGAGAATACGTCTTCGATAGGCAGCAAGAATGGCTTATCGATAGCACGTTCTGGCAGTGGAATGTAGCTATCCAGTGCTTCAGCCAGTTCAATGATTTTAGCTTCCCACTCAGGAACGCCTTCCAGTGCTTTCAGCGCTGAACCTTTGATTACTGGGATGTCGTCGCCTGGGAAATCGTAAGCAGAAAGAAGTTCACGAACTTCCATTTCTACCAATTCCAACAACTCTTCATCATCAACCATGTCACATTTGTTCATGAATACGATCATGTATGGAACGCCAACCTGACGGCCCAACAGGATGTGCTCACGAGTCTGTGGCATAGGGCCATCAGTTGCAGCAACAACCAGGATCGCGCCGTCCATCTGAGCAGCACCGGTGATCATGTTTTTAACGTAGTCGGCATGCCCTGGGCAGTCAACGTGCGCATAGTGACGAGTCGGGGTGTCATATTCAACGTGAGAAGTGTTGATGGTGATACCACGTGCTTTTTCTTCTGGTGCGTTATCGATCTGATCGAAGGCACGAGCACTACCGCCGTAGGTTTTAGCCAGTACGGTGGTAATTGCAGCTGTCAGGGTAGTTTTACCATGGTCAACGTGGCCGATAGTACCGACGTTTACATGGGGTTTGTTACGTTCAAATTTTTCTTTAGACACGACTATATTCCTTACTCTTGTGCTCTCCCACTGATGAGAGAGCACTGGATCATTGTTTTAAACCCGAAAGCTTATTTGCCACGGGCTTCGATAACGGCTTTAGCGACGTTACTAGGTGCTTCTGCATACTCCAGGAATTCCATAGAGTAAGAAGCACGGCCCTGAGTCTGAGAACGCAGGTCAGTAGCATAACCGAACATTTCAGACAACGGAACCTTGACGCGAACGGTTTTACCGGTAGCAGTATCTTCCATACCTTCGATGATACCGCGACGACGGTTAAGGTCGCCCATTACGTCACCCATGTAATCTTCAGGGGTTTCGACTTCGACCTTCATGATTGGCTCAAGCAGAACTGGTTTAGCTCGTTTGAAACCTTCTTTAAAGGCGATAGAACCGGCTAATTTAAACGCCAATTCTGAGGAGTCAACGTCATGGTAAGAACCGTAATGCAGACGAATTTTAACGTCAACAACCGGATAACCAGCCAGAGGACCGGCTTTCAGTTGTTCCTGGATGCCTTTATCAACAGCAGGGATGAACTCTTTAGGAATAGAACCACCAACGATTTCGTTGACGAATTCATACCCAACGCCACCCGGTGGCAACGGAGACATGTCGATAACAACATGACCGTACTGACCACGACCGCCTGATTGCTTAGCGTGCTTACCTTCCACGTCCTTAACTGTATCGCGGATAGTTTCACGGTATGCAACCTGAGGTTTACCGACGTTTGCTTCCACGTTAAATTCGCGGCGCATACGGTCAACCAGGATATCCAAGTGCAACTCACCCATACCAGCGATGATAGTCTGACCAGATTCTTCGTCAGTCCAAACGCGGAATGATGGATCTTCTTTTGCCAGACGACCCAGAGCCATACCCATTTTTTCTTGGTCGGCTTTGGTTTTTGGTTCAACGGCAACAGAGATTACTGGCTCTGGGAACTCCATACGTTCCAAGATGATCGGATTAGCTGGGTCACACAGAGTGTCACCAGTCGTCACGTCTTTCAGACCAATCGCTGCTGCGATGTCGCCGGCACGAACTTCTTTGATCTCTTCACGTTTGTTAGCGTGCATCTGTACGATACGGCCCAGACGCTCACGCTGTGAACGCACTGAGTTCAGCACGGTGTCACCGGAGTTTACAACACCAGAGTACACGCGGAAGAACGTCAAGTTACCTACAAACGGGTCGGTAGCAATTTTGAATGCCAGTGCAGAGAACGGCTCGTTGTCGTCAGAGTGACGAACTGCCGGAGTATCTTTACCGTCATCCAGAATACCGTTGATAGCTTCAACATCAGTTGGTGCTGGCAGGTATTCGATAACCGCATCCAGCATTGCCTGTACGCCTTTGTTTTTAAACGCAGAACCACAGGTAACCAGGATGATTTCGTTGCGCAGAACGCGTTGACGCAGAGCTTTCTTGATTTCTTCTTCGGTCAGCTCTTCGCCGCCCAAATATTTGTCCATCAGCTCATCTGACGCTTCAGCAGCAGATTCAACCAGATTCTGGTGCCATTCAGCAGCCAGCTCAACCATATCAGCCGGGATCTCTTCGTATTCGAAGGTCACGCCCTGATCAGCTTCGTTCCAGTTGATCGCTTTCATTTTTACCAGGTCGATAATACCGGTAAATTTCTCTTCCGCGCCGATAGCCAGTTGCAATGGAACTGGATTCGCGCCCAGACGAGATTTAATCTGACCAACAACTTTCAGGAAATTCGCACCCATACGGTCCATTTTGTTAACGAACGCGATACGTGGAACTTTATACTTGTTAGCCTGACGCCATACGGTCTCAGACTGTGGCTGAACACCACCAACTGCACAGTAAACCATTACCGCGCCGTCAAGAACACGCATGGAACGTTCTACTTCGATAGTGAAGTCAACGTGCCCAGGGGTGTCAATGATATTGACGTGATGTGGTTCGAACTGTTTAGCCATACCAGACCAGAAGCAGGTAGTAGCTGCAGAAGTAATGGTAATACCACGCTCCTGCTCCTGTTCCATCCAGTCCATGGTGGCTGCGCCGTCATGAACTTCACCGATTTTATGGTTTACACCGGTGTAAAACAGGATACGTTCGGTAGTGGTTGTCTTACCGGCGTCGATGTGAGCGCTGATACCGATATTACGATAGCGCTCAATGGGTGTTTTACGAGCCATTTGATTCCTCTATTCCTAGGGCGTTCATTCGGTTAACCCATGCGGGTTGGCTGTTGAGCGCCCGCATGGTTATTCCCATTTTTTCGTTTAGCCAAGATTGGCGTCTGCGCTGTGCGGCTACTCGCCGTACTGATGTACCGTCTCGTAGCTGCTCGTTGGCATTCGCCTGGTCCTGTCGAAAAAACAGGAATACACAAACTACTACGTGGTAATTACCAGCGGTAGTGGGCGAACGCCTTGTTAGCTTCGGCCATACGGTGAACGTCTTCACGTTTCTTAACAGCAGAACCTTTGTTCTCTGCTGCGTCAGACAGTTCATTCGCCAAGCGCAAAGCCATGGATTTATCACCGCGTTTACGAGCAGCATCAACGATCCAACGCATTGCCAAGGCATTACGACGAACCGGACGAACTTCAACTGGCACCTGATAAGTAGAACCACCAACGCGGCGAGACTTAACTTCGACAGTCGGGCGCACGTTATCCAGAGCTACTTCGAAAGCTTCCAGAAAATCTTTACCAGAACGCTGAGCCAGGGTCTCCAGCGCGGTATAGACGATTGCTTCTGCAGTAGATTTCTTACCATCTACCATCAGGATATTTACAAATTTAGCCAACAGTTCAGATCCGAACTTAGGATCTGGTAAAATTTTACGTTGGCCAATTACACGACGACGTGGCATGGAAATACTCCGTTGTTAATTCAGGGTTGTCCAAAACTCTAAGAGTTTATTTTGACATTAATGTGAAAATGTTTGGCCTTACTTAACGGAGAACCATTAAGCCTTTGGCTTCTTCACGCCGTACTTAGAACGTGATTGCTTACGGTCTTTAACACCTGAGCAGTCAAGCGCGCCGCGAACGGTGTGGTAACGCACACCTGGCAAGTCTTTAACACGACCGCCACGGATCAGGATCACGGAGTGTTCCTGTAGGTTATGACCTTCACCGCCGATGTAGGAGGTGACTTCAAAACCGTTAGTTAAACGCACACGACAAACTTTACGCAGTGCGGAGTTAGGTTTTTTCGGGGTGGTTGTATATACGCGGGTACATACACCACGTTTCTGCGGGCATGCTTCCAGCGCAGGAACGTTGCTTTTAGCAACCTTCATGCTGCGTGGCTTGCGAACCAGCTGGTTAATCGTTGCCATTATTAAAAAAGCTCCTGGTTTTTTGCTTCGTAAACACGTGATAAATCCCCCTCGTTTGCACTACTGGCAGAGAACGAGGACGCAGAATTTTATGGCTGACTATCTAAGGTGTCAAGAAATATACAGCATTGACTGCATTACCATGCCAGTTGTTGCTGATGTTTTAGGGTCAAATCCACGAAGTGAGTATAGCCGATTAGCGAGATTTTGTCTGAAATTTGACCAGACAAGCCGCGCGCAATAACGTCATCTTCCAATACAAATAGCGAAGCTGGGTTATTTAACAATAGCTTAAGACTTTCACTGTTTTTTAAAACCGCCATGACGCCATCTTGCAGAAATAGAATCTCATCTTCGGATGTGACTAATCTCAGCAATGCAGATAAATCGCAGTGATAAGGAGAATGACTGACGGTATACAGCATTATGGCTACCCAAATCCCATTAAAAAGTCAGCACAACATCATAAATTGCCAATTGGTTGCGCAAATTTACCGGAGATAATACCTCAACATCAAGTACCCAATCCGTCATTTTGCTCAATCCGCGTTGCTGCAATGAGGCTTCGCAGATATAACAATTCTCGACATCGTACAGGGGTAGGACACCGAAAGTGGCAATATAGTTTCTGGCGAGAATTTTTTCTGGTTGCTGCTGGGGTAGCAGTTGTAAAACACCATCGGAAATGAAGAATACACCTAAATCTTCACTCAGTGCCGACGTCGCCAGTAAGGCATCTAGCCCTTCTCGGCCTGCAGAGTTGCCGTGAGGGCCTTGGGTGAAAACAAAAGCAATCCGTTTTTTCTTTTCCATTAACTTGGCCATTAGAATTGCACCATGCGGTCGCAGGTTAATGCAGCTTCAGCCAATGATCCCAAGCCACTCAGGGTAAATCCTGGCTGCAGATTAGCGGCTGCCAGATTGAGTTGTTCTGCTTCATGCTGGTCTGTCACACCTCGGCGCAATGCTGCCGCCACACAAACATTCAGCGTAACTGCATGTTCAGCGGCCAGTTTTTGCCATGCACGCACCAAATCAAACTCATCATTCGCCGGCGCGGTCAGTTGGTTGGCATTCAGCACACCTTCACGGTAGAAGAATACGCTGGTTAAAGTATGACCGGCCTGGATAAGAGCTTGCGCAAACTGATAGGCACTGCTTGATTGCTGGGTGCCATATGCAGGCCCGGTAACCATCAGGCAATATTTCGCGACATTTACCTCGGACATTAACGGTCGTGCCCGACGAGATCACCGCTTTTAAACTGGCGAATGTAGAGATAAACCGTGTGCTTAGAGATATTGAGCCGCTCTGCCACCTGATTAATGGCATCTTTGATATCAAAAATCCCTTTTTCGTAAAGATTTAGAACCACCTGACGGTTCTTCGCATTATTGGAAACATTGCGATCGGCATTCACTTCCTCGATGGTGAACTCCAGTGTCTGAGCCACCAGGTCATCAACCGATGAAGCAAAGTTTACTGAGGAAGGGACTTCTTGTGTTTCTGGCGGCATGAAAGTCTGAATGATTTGCGAGAAAGGCACATCCAGATTCATGTTAATGCATAGCAAACCAATCACCCGCTGATCACGATTACGGATAGCAATAGTGACCGACTTCATCAACACCCCGCTTTTGGCGCGCGTGAAATAAGCCCTTGAAACACTGCTGTCGGCACCAGCCATATCGTGCAGCATCCGCAGAGCTAAGTCGGTTATAGGTGAACCAATCTGCCTTCCTGTATGTTCGCCATTAGCAATTCTTACCGCAGAGCTTTTCAGGTCTTCCAGTGAATGCAGGACAATTTCACAGTGGCTGCCAATAAGCATAGCCAAGCCATCAACGATAGCTTCGTATGATTTTAGTATTTCATGGTCCGTCTGACTGAACGGACGTTCATCCAGTAAATCCAGTTCACTGGTTTCGCTACTGAGAAGCGAATTAGACATCGAAGACACCATCCTCTACGTAAAGCCTGTCTCAATATCGTTGGCAGACTAATAACTCAATATCTTAGATTTTAAGTCTAGCAAATATGCCGAGATAAAATCCTTGCGTTTGCGCGTGATATTGACGTTAAGCCCACAAGCTATAAATCGTCAAGTTATCAACGAACAGATGTGCAAATTGCTAGATATACCGCGAAAAAAAACCGCCACGACAAATATCGCGGCGGTTATCAGTATAACCGGGTAACTAAGCTAAATTATTTCTTAGCTTTTGCGTCCGCAGCGGCAGCAGGTTGTTCTTCAGAAGCATCGGCTTTAGGCGCAGCTTTTACATCCAGCAGTTCTACATCGAATACTAAAGTAGAGTTAGCTGGGATGCCAGGGACGCCAGTTTTGCCGTAAGCCAGTTCTGGTGGGATAACCAGAGTGATCTTGCCGCCTTTCTTGATTTGCTTCAGGCCTTCGGTCCAGCCTGGGATAACACCGTCCAGACGGAAGGACAGTGGCTCACCACGTTTGTAGGAGTTATCGAACTCAGTACCATCGGTCAGAGTCCCTTTGTAGTTAACTACAACGGTATCGCTGTCTTTTGGTGCATCACCGGTACCGGCTTTCTCTACTTTGTACAGCAGGCCAGATGCGGTTTTCTTCACATCTTTATCTTTAGCAAAGGTTTCGCGATATTTGGCGCCTTTATCAGCGTTTTCTTTAGCATCTTGCTCCATTTTTGCTTGAGCAGAAGCTTTTACACGCGCTTCAAAACCTTGCAGGGTTTTTTCAATTTCTTCGTCGGTCAGTTTACTTTTGCTAGCAAAAGCATCTTGTACACCGGCGATCAACTGGTCTTTATCCAGTTTAATACCCAGCTTTTCTTGCTCTTTCAGGGAGTTATCCATGTAACGCCCTAATGAAGCACCTAATGCATACGCAGCTTGCTGGTCATCATTCTTAAATGCGCTATTGGTCGTTGCTGCTGCATCAGCGGCTTTAGCTGTTTCTGCAGCAAAGGTCGCAGAGGTATTAAGGGTCAGCGCCATGGTGGTAGCCAGTAGCGTTACTTTAAACAGTGATTTCATCCATTTCTCCATTGGCTTAAGGACACTTACCCCAAGCAACGATTATAAGTGTAACTTGTACTATAACTGTCTGTGCGAACACAAAACAATCTCTATGCTCATGCTATTAAGTGATATTGAGACTTTTTTTACTACAAGAAGTTTCGTTTTATCGATATCTTGACCCTCGCAGAGCAATCATGGGGTTTTACAGGTAGAATCTGCCCTCCCTTACCAATTTCCCGATGACCATCGGGCGGAAAGCGGCCGAAGGGTCTGATTTGCAGTCATGAGAGGTAATTAAGATGGAACAATCCCTGTTTGAACAACGGCTGGAAATGCTGGAAAGCCGTCTGGCATTTCAGGAAGTGACGATTGATGAACTCAATTTGATCGTGACGGAGCATCAGATGGAAATGAGTAAACTGCGGGAGCATTTGCGTCTATTGACCGATAAACTGCGGGCATCCCAGCCTTCAATGCTGGTAGCAGAATCGGATGAAACACCGCCTCCGCACTATTAGCATCATATTGGTAGCATCATATTGGCAGTAAGTGGCGCTGACAGAAAAATCCCGTCGCGCTAATAGCAAAAAGCCAGCCGCAAGGCTGGCTTTTGACTGAGTCCGGTTAACTAACCCGGTCAGATTTTAGTGGCAGCCGCAGCCGCCGCCTTTACCACAACCGCCTTTGCCGTGCTCATGACCGTGCTCACCTTCATCATGGCCATGGCCGCCGCAGCAACCGTCACCATGTTCGTGGTGATGATCATGCTCACCATGTACGTGACCATGTTGCAGCTCTTCTTCTGTTGCTTCGCGGATAGCAACCACTTCAACGTGGAAGTTCAAATCCTGACCCGCCAACATGTGGTTACCATCAACCACTACGTGCTCGTCTTCAACAGCAGTGATTTCTACTGGTACTGGACCTTGATCGGTATCAGCCAGGAAACGCATGCCAACTTCCAACTCGTCAACACCCATGAAGACGTCTTTCGGTACACGCTGCACCAGATTTTCATCATAGCTGCCGTAACCTTCGTCTGCGTTAACACGCACATCAAAGCTGTCACCAGCTTCGTGGCCTTCGAGCGCTTTTTCCAAACCAGCGATCAGGGAACCGTGTCCGTGCAGGTAGTCCAACGGCGCGCTCACCGGAGACTCATCAACTAAAACACCGTCTTCTGTACGTACCTGGTAAGCCAGGCTGACCACCAAGTCTTTTGCTACTTTCATGATATCTCCTACCCTTGGAACAAAAATTGGCACAGATTGTAGCGGAAATATGCACCGCTGTACCCTCCAGCATAAAAAATCGCGCAGGATAACGCTACTCCGGATGGAAAATACCGATCACTTGTTCATTGGCGCGAACATGTTGACTGACTTGTTCATCCGTCTGACGCTGATGGTGACCGCACTTCACACACTCCACCACTTCAACCTGATCTTCACGCCATAAAGCCAGGGTATCCAATGCCTTACATTGAGGACAAACCGCTCCGGCAATAAATCTTTTGCGTGTCTTCGTCTGGCTATTTGAGGTCATTTTATCGTTTTCTCCGCCATTATTCGTATTCATCCCACCCATCTAATTGCCGACTTTCATGCAGCATTTCTCGTTGGAAAATATCTTCCAGCTCACGACGGGCTTCTTTAATTCTGGAAATTTGCGCCACATCGCCATGATGCTGTGGCACCAATTCACGTAACATGCGCATATCAAGACGACGAAAATGTTGTTGCGCCCGATAGGCCTGATGCGGATGCATGCCTAATTCCAGCAATGTTTTTCGCCCCAATTCCAGCGCACTGGAGAAGGTCTCGCGGGTAAAGTCTTTGACCCCGTTTTGCAGCAATTCATGCGCTTCAACACGCCCTCGGGCACGGGCCAGAATGTGCAAATTGGGGAAATGCTGTTGGCACAGATGCACCAACGTCATGGTGTCTTCCGGCTCATTACAGGTAATCACAATGGCTTTGGCTTTCTCTGCCCCGGCGGCCCGCAGCAGCTCCAGCTCGGTGGCATCCCCATAATAGACTTTATAGCCATATTTGCGCATCACACTGACAGCACTGACGTCGCGCTCCAGAACAGTAATGCGCATTTTGTTCGCCATCAGTAAACGACCAATCACCTGACCAAATCGCCCGAAGCCAACAATAATCACCTGCGGATCATTATCTTCAACAAACGGCTTCTCATCACTCTCTTCTTGCGCGTTGTAGCGGCGCACCAGAATGCGGTCGATAAGCTGCATCAGCAGTGGTGTCGTCATCATTGACAGTGTTACCACGACCAGCAGCAAGGCCAGTTGTTCGGCATTCAAAACATGCTGAGAGAAGGCGGCGGAGAATAAGACGAAAGCAAATTCACCGCCCTGACTCAATACCCCGGCAAATTGCAGGCGTACCGAGCGGCGTAAGCCAAATGTCCGGGCCAGCCCATACAGCACCGTGCCTTTGATAAACACTAATGCGACCACACCCAACAAAACATCCAGCAGATGCGTGAAGAGCACGCCAAGATTCAGCGCCATACCAACCGAGATGAAAAATAGCCCGAGCAGCAACCCTTTAAAGGGTTCAATAGCAATTTCCAGTTCGTGTTGGAATTCACTTTCAGCCAGTAAAATACCCGCGATGAATGTCCCTAACGCCATCGATAGGCCCAATGCATCCATAAACAGCGCAGACCCCAGCACCACTAGCAGGGCGGCGGCCGTGAAAACTTCCCGCACGCCAGAGGCCACAATGTAGCGGAACAGAGGGCGCAGCAGATAACGGCCACCTATCAGCATGCCAGCGAAAGCAGCAACTTTGATACCAATTTTCACCCAGTCATTGGCTGCCCCGCCCCCACCCGCCAGGATAGGAATCAGCGCCAATGCTGGGATAACTGCCATGTCCTGGAACAGTAACACCGAGAACCCTAGCTGCCCGCCTTCATTGCGGTTCATCCCTTTTTCCCGCATTAGCTGCAAGGCCATTGCGGTGGAGGACATAGCCAAACCGACACCGCCGATAAGTGCGGCCTGCCAGGCGAATTGGGTGAAATAGAGTAATGCCCCCAGCACTGCGGCCGTTATCACTACCTGACCGGCACCCACACCAAAAATAGAGCGCCGCAACTGCCAGAGTTTAGCTGGGTTCAATTCTAACCCAATGATAAACATCAGGAAGACCACACCGAGCTCGGAGAAGTGGAGGATTTCGTCAACATCACGAATAAAACCTAGCCCCCACGGGCCGATGGCGATGCCGGCAATCAGGTAGCCCAATACCGCGCCGATACCGAGGCGTTGAGCAATAGGAACAGCCACCACAGCGGCAAAGAGAAATAACAAGATAGCGGTGAGTAGCGGCGAGCCTTCCATATATCAGTGCCCTCCCGTCGGCAGCGGTGACTGCAACCACTGCGCATAAGCTTGCGCATGGCTGGCTAAGACTTCCGGCTTTTGACGCCGCGCCCAGTAAATAATCATCGGATTCATCCAATGCATATGGCACATAGCTGCCGTCAATTCGAAAGGCCGCAGAATATCCTCCATCGGGTAGCGATTATATCCCCCCGTCCGATAAGCGCCTTCCGGCTCGCCGGTGGTAATCACCGAACGCCAATATTTCCCCGTCAGGGCATGCCCACCGACACCATTGGCAAAGCCACGCGCCAGCACACGATCCAGCCATTCTTTCAGCAATGCCGGGCAACTGTAGGTATAAAGAGGGTGTTGAAATACAATAATTTGATGTTCACGTAGCAATTGCTGCTCGTGGTGAATATCAATAAAGAAATCCGGATAATGTGCATAGAGATCGTGCACAGTGACATGTTCTAATTGCTGCACCGGTTGCAGTAAAACTCGGTTTGCCACCGAGTCCTGTGATTCCGGATGGGCATACAACAGCAAAACCTTCGGCAGCTGCGACATCATTCCCCTCCAAAGCGTCGTCAGGGTCCGGTTTTTCCGTTACCATGCTCCGCAAAGACTAAAAAAGACTGAAATGGGTACTCTATTACTCTAAATAATTCGAGTTACAGGTAGGTGGCAAGAGTGCGAATCCCCCGGGGCTTACTTGAGTAAGTGACTGGGGCGAGAACGCGCAGCCAACACCCCTGTGGCTTAAAGTATGACGAGTATATACCCTATTAACATACTCTAAACATACGGCACTCTATGATTGTTTTTTCCTCGTTACAAATTCGACGTGGTACTCGCGTCTTGCTGGACAATGCAACAGCAACGATTAATCCTGGCCAAAAGGTCGGGCTGGTCGGCAAAAACGGCTGTGGTAAATCCACTCTGCTGGCGTTGCTCAAAGGCGAATTGAGCGCCGATGGAGGCAATGCCACTTTTCCCAGTAACTGGGCGCTGGCTTGGGTTAACCAAGAGACCCCGGCACTGGATGTACCGGCGATAGAGTATGTTATCGACGGTGACCGCGAATATCGCCAGTTGGAGGCCGAACTTCAGGCCGCCAACGAAAAAAATGACGGCCATGCCATTGCGACGGTGCATGGCAAGCTGGATGCCATCCATGCCTGGACCATTCAGTCGCGTGCCGCCAGTTTGCTACACGGACTGGGCTTTTCTCAAGATCAATTACAACAGCCGGTGCGCTCGTTTTCTGGCGGCTGGCGGATGCGCCTTAATCTGGCGCAGGCGTTGATTTGTCGCTCCGATTTACTGCTGCTGGATGAACCCACCAACCACTTGGATTTGGATGCCGTAATCTGGCTGGAGAAGTGGCTGAAAAACTACTCCGGTACATTGGTGCTGATTTCCCATGACCGCGATTTCCTTGATCCTATTATTGATAAGATTTTACATATTGAACAGCAGACGCTGAATGAATATACCGGTAACTATTCATCCTTCGAACGCCAGCGGGCGACCAAACTGGCACAGCAACAGTCGATGTATCAGCATCAACAAGAGAAAGTGGCGCATCTGCAAAGTTACATTGACCGTTTCCGAGCGCAGGCCACCAAAGCCAAGCAGGCCCAAAGTCGAATTAAAATGCTGGAGCGCATGGAGCTGATTGCGCCCGCTCATGTGGATAATCCATTCCACTTCAGTTTCCGCACTCCCGAGAGCCTGCCTGACCCGCTGCTACGCATGGATAAAGTCAGTGCCGGTTATGGCGACCGCACCATTTTAGAGTCCATCAAACTCAATCTGGTGCCGGGCTCGCGTATTGGTTTGTTAGGCCGTAATGGTGCCGGTAAATCAACGCTAATTAAGCTGTTAGCAGGGACTTTAGAGCCACAAAGTGGTGAAATTGGCCTGTCCAAAGGGATTAAGCTGGGTTATTTCGCCCAACATCAGCTTGAATTCTTACGCGCTGATGAATCACCGCTACAGCATATGAGCCGCCTGGCGCCTAAGGAGCCGGAACAGCAACTGCGTGATTATCTGGGAGGCTACGGTTTTCAGGGCGATCAGGTTACTGACCCGACCGCCCGCTTCTCTGGCGGAGAGAAAGCACGTCTGGTGCTGGCGCTGATTATCTGGCAGCGCCCTAATCTGTTGCTGCTGGATGAACCGACCAACCACCTTGACCTTGATATGCGCCAGGCTCTGACCGAAGCATTAATTGATTTCGAGGGCGCATTGGTGGTGGTCTCTCATGATCGTCATTTATTGCGTTCCACCACCGACGACCTTTATCTGGTGCACGATGGCAAAGTGGAGCAGTTCGACGGTGATCTAGAAGATTATCAACAGTTTCTGGTGGATCTGCAGCGTCAGCAAAGCCAGCAAGATAACCCAACCAAGGAGTTATCTGGCAACAGTGCGCAGCAACGTAAAGATCAAAAACGCCGTGATGCCGAGTTTCGTAGTCAGACCCAGCCACTGCGTAAGCAGATTATGACGCTGGAAAAACAGATGGATAAACTCAGTACAGAACTGACTGCCATCGAAGAGCAATTGGCTGACTCTGCCTTATACGATATTGCCCGTAAGGCGGATTTAACCCAATGTCTACAGCAGCAGACGCAGGTAAAATCCAAACTGGAAGAGACCGAAATGCAGTGGTTGGACGCACAAGAGCAGTTGGAGAATATCACCAAGATATTTGAAGCGGAGTAACTAGCCGCCTTCACCCCTACGGCTTGAAAGACAAAAAGTATCACTTTATTAAGGATAATAAAGTCATGAGCAAAAAGGACATCTCCGTCGTGGTACCCATATTTAACTGTATGGCGTACCTTGCGGAGCTACTCAATTCGCTACGCAATCAGTCAGGTCCATCATTAGAAATCATTGCCGTTAATGATGGTTCGACTGATAACAGCCTTTCGATATTAGAAAATATTGCCCGCCGCGACCGGCGGATAATCATAGTGAATCAGCATAATCAGGGGCTTTCCGTGGCCCGTAACACCGGAATAGCTCGCGCGAGTGGAACCTGGGTGGCATTCGCCGATGGGGATGATTGGCTGGCTCCCAATGCCTTATCTACCTGGCTGGATCAAGCTCAACAGCAGCAACTCGACGTACTGATTGGCAACGGCTATGCATTCAATGCCGCCCCTCAGCAGGCAAAGCGCAGCCCGCTGTTACACAAACAACCGTGGAATCAGGTACTCAGTGGTAAACAATGGATTATCCGCAGTGTCGAACACCATGAATGGCCACATTATGCCTGGTTACAACTGATTCGCCGTGATTTACTCAATACCCACCAGTTGGCATTCATTCCGGGAATGTTACATGAAGATATTCTGTGGACTGCTCAACTGGCATTAGCCGCTCAGCGTGTCGGTTATTGCGCCAATCCATTTTATGGCTACCGCACCAATCCTGAGTCAATCACTCACTCGCCAGCCACTCAAGCTCTGCTCCACCGCGCCAATAGCTATATTCATATTATCAAAGGGCTGGTTGATATTGCCGAAACAGTAGAGCCAACCTTGCGCCACGCACTGTTTCGTCATGCTAATCAGGAAAGTCGTCATTTTTTAGGATTGATGCGTAAACGGCTGCAAGTATCATCGGCTCGCAGCGCGTTGGCTGCCAAGTTCGGTCATTTAGGACTGCACTCCGCCCTGTTCCGCGGCATTGGCAATATACATGAGCTCTGGCTAGCACTGCGTTGTTCACTGATTATCTTGCGCTATGCGCGGCAAAAACATTCATTACCTAAATAGATATTAAATTAACGCTTATTTTTGTTATTACTCAGAAGGTTTTAATGTTTAATAAGGCATAAAACTATTTCTGGGAAGAAGTATAAATGCAGCGCATTTTGGTCATCCGAATTGATTTCCTTGGCGATATGATATGCACCACTGCTTTCTTACATGCACTGAAACAGCGTTGGCCTTTGGCTGAAATTCACGTATTGGCCAATAAATACAATCGGGAAGCACTGTCACGTAACCCCGATGTCAGTGTCGTCCACACTTATGTTTACAGTAAACAATGTGAACGAAATCAAAAGGCAGGAAGGGTTCAGGCCATTTTTGACCGGCTGGCACTGATTTGGCAATTGCGACGTTTGCGCTTTGACTTACTCGTGATCCCGAACGGCGGTATGAACAAAAACAGCATTCAGTTCGCCAAACAATTGAATGTGGTCGATAGCCGCTGGCACACCCTTGCTACCGAGTTTGATGACCGCAATCCTGAGCATGTTGCCAACCGGCCAATTCGCCATGAGGCACTCTCCGGTTTTGCACTGCTGCCCGAGCTAGGGTCAGTGGATATCAATAAACTCAGATTGTTCATCTACCCCGAACCCTCATTGCAAGCAAAATGGCAGGCAGAATTAGGCGAAAAAGTCCGGCCACGTGTTGGGTTATTCGTCTCTAATAAGTCCCCGCAACGGCGCTGGAGTTGGCCAAAGTGGCAACAATTAGCTCTGAATCTTAGCGAGCAGGCCGATATCGTGGTGTTGTATGACCCCAAAGAGCCGCCGAGTGAACAGCAACTGGCGACCATAAAAGGGCGCTATTTGTTAACACCTTCTGTCGATGAGTTTGTTGCGGCGATAAGCCAATTGGATGTGGTTATTTCAGCCGACAGTGCGCCGGTTCATATCAGTTCTGCATTACAGATACCCGTCGTCGCCTTGTTTGAGTCGCGGCCAGAAAAGTATCTGCGCTGGTATCCATTAGTGCGCCATGTGTTATTGCATGCCGGGCCGCAAGTTGAAGACATCACCGTCGATGCCGTCGAAACTGCTGCCCGCACCCTACTGGATAACCAATAAAATCGCGGTCAGAAACAGCGAGTAATGGGCGTTATTGTTGCCGTTAGTTTGGATGCAGACAGCGCGCAAAAAACCGCAGCGTACCGACAGTACGTGAGGATTTTGAGCACTGCTCAAGTTCAAAATAACCAATAAAATAGCCCATTAAGGCCGATAGACTGGCCGATCCCCCAAAATAGTCGCACGGTGCATAATGCGCCGCTGCGGCAGATAATCAGCATTAGCATAGTGTTGAGTGACGCGGTTATCCCAAATCGCGACGTCATCTTGCTGCCAGCGCCAGCGCACCTGGAATTCAGGTTTGGTGGTATGAGCAAAGAGAAAACGCAGCAGTGCATCACTCTCTTTATCACTCAGCTCAACAATTCTAGTGGTGAATCCTTCATTGACGAACAATGCCTGACGCCCACTCACCGGGTGGGTACGTACCACCGGATGCAGCAGCGGCGGATTTTTCTCTTTGGCTAACAGCCAGCGCTGATGCTCTTCTGGCGTTGCACGATGTTTATGCTCGGGGAAAGAGTGGGCGAAATCATGCTCAGCCCGTAACCCCGCCAATAGCTGTTTAAATGGCGCAGAAAGTGCTTCATACGCGGCTATCCCACTGCTCCATACGGTATCCCCGCCAGTGGGGGGTAACTGCTTGGCGGCCAGAATGGCACCCAATGGCGGATTTTCGATGAAGGTCACATCAGTGTGCCAGTTATCATTATCTGGCGGATTATTGTCGTGGGTATCCAATACGATAATTTCTTCACACTCTTTGCTATGTGGATAGACCGGATGAATATGTAAGTCGCCAAAACGGCTAGCCAGCAAACGCTGCTGTATCGGTGTAATCGGCTGATTGCGGAAAAACAGCACCTGATGCTTGAGTAAAGCATGATAGAGCTGCTCAAACTGGCCGTCTCCCAACGGACGAGCGATATTAATATTCTCAACCAAAGCGCCGATATGCGGCCCCAGTGGTGTCACTACCAGACGTTCATTCATTGTTGTGCTCCATACCAAGGCGTTAATCGGCGTTGGATCGCCCGCAAACTTAATTCCATGCCAAAAGCAATAATGGCAATCACACTGATCCCGGCAATCACCACATCAGTGGCGAGAAACTCGCCAGCGGATTGCACCATAAAGCCCAATCCTCGCGTGGCGGCAATTAACTCTGCAGCCACCAGCGTCGACCAACCGACACCCAGCCCAATCCGAATACCCGTTAAGATTTCCGGTAATGCGCTGGGGAGTATCACAAACCATAAGACCTGCCAGCGGCTAGCGCCCAATGCGCGCGCGGCTCTGACCCGAACCTGCGCCACACTACGTACCCCCGCAACGGCGGCCAAAGTAATGGGGGCAAATATCGCCAGATAAATCAGCAGGATTTTTGAGGTTTCACCGATACCAAACCAGATAACCATCAGTGGCAAATAGGCCAAAGGCGGCACTGGGCGATAAATCTCAATGAGCGGGTCCAGCACGCCGCGCACCGTGCTGCTCAGCCCCATGGCAATCCCGGTAGGAACTCCGAGCGCCACGGCGGCTAATAATGCGATCAGGATGCGCCCTAAACTGGCCGCCAGATGCTGCCATAGCGTGGCATCCATAAACCCCTGCGGGCTAGCGATCACTAGTAGCTGATGCAGCACCTGCTGCGGAGCGGGCAAAAATAGTGGGCTGATCAGCTGTAATGCCGTGACTGTCCACCACAGCAATATGACGCTAGCCAGTGTGGCGATACTGAGCCAAAAACCTTTGGCTGCCGGCAAACGGCGAGAGGTTTTTTGGCGGTCAGTCGGTGCTAAGCGCGGTGTATCCAACCCAGCTTGAGGATGCAACGCACCGTCGCGTATCGTACCGTGCAGGCTCATATCATCGCCTCCCGCTGTTGGAAGACTTTGCCCAGCACATATTCGCGACGAGCAATAAATTCTGGGTCAGATTTGATGCTGCGGCAAGCTTCGCCCTCGGCATAGCGCTGACCAAAGTTCAGAGACAGCCGCTCGACCACGCGGCCCGGCCCCGGTGAGAGCAACAACAGTTCACTGGCCAGAAATACCGCTTCTTCAATATCGTGGGTAATCAGCAGAATTTGTTTGCCGCTATCGCGCCAAATAGTCAGCAGCAGTTCTTGCATCTGCTCGCGGGTGAAAGCATCCAGCGCACCAAAAGGCTCATCCAGCAGTAATAAGCGCGGGTCAACCGCCAAAGCTCGTGCTATCCCCACCCGCTGGCGCATCCCGCCAGAGAGTTGCCAAATATAGTGATGTTCAAACCCGGCTAATCCCACCCGATGCAGCATTTTTAGCGCGGTTTCTCGCCGCTGCTGCTTGCTTAAGCCAGCCAGTTGCAGGCCAAATTCGACATTACTGACCACATCGCGCCACGGCAGTAAACCCTCATGCTGGAACACCACTCCCCGCTCGGCACTTGGGCCGTGAACCAGAATATTATCCAGAGTGATGCTGCCAGCTGAAGGCTCCATAAACCCGGCAATCAAATTCAATAATGTGGTTTTGCCACAGCCTGATGGCCCCAATACCACGACCAACTGTCCGGATGCGATTTGTAATGACACATCCTGTAAGGCAGGTTTGCCCTGATATTCGGCCCACAGGCCGTGCACGTTTAGCATGATGGCTCCTAAGACTGCGGTGTTGCCTGAACTTGTTTCACAAAGCGGTCGGTGACGAAATCGCGATAATCACTGGCAACCTGCGGGATTTTGCCTTGCTCTTTCAAGAACGCGGCAGTATCACGGATAGCCTGATCCACTGGCTGGCCCAACTGTGTTATCTGTTGCGCCACCGGTAGGTAAGTATTGCCTTTCACCAATTCCGGCACTTGTTCGGCAGGAACACCACTTAAGCGCGCCAGTTGGCCCAGATGTTCTGCGTTTTTGAGCCATTGTTCTGGTTGCGCCAAATAAGCCCCTTGAGCGGCCAATGCACTGCGGGCAAAGGCGGTCACTACTTCAGGATGTGCTTTGGCGAAGTCTTTACGAACGACCCAAACATCCAGTGTTGGTGCGCCCCACTGACCCACTTGGGCCGAATCGGTCAAGACCGTGCCGGTTTTGGCTAATTCATTCACGGCTGGAGCCCAAACATAGGCACCATCAATGTCTCCCCGTTGCCAGGCAGCGGCGATAGCTGGGGGTTGTAAATTGAGGATAGTGACCTGATCCGGCTTGATACCCCAATGTTTCAGGGCTGCCAGTAAGCTGTAATGGGTGGTCGAGATAAACGGCACGGCAATCCGTTTACCAATCAAATCCTGCGGGTTTTTGATCTCTTTTTTGACCACCAGCGCTTCAGAGCTGCCTAGCTGTGAGGCCAGCAGGAAAACTTCAATCGGAACATTTTGGCTGGCGGCCACCGCCAGTGGGCTGGAACCAATATTGCCAATCTGCACATCACCCGAAGCTAATGCTCTGACCACACTGGAGCCGCTATCAAACTTGCGCCAATCTACGTTGGCCCCAGAAAGCTTGGCAAAGCTGTTATCCGCCTGAGCCACTTTTGCCGGCTCGGCGGACGTCTGGTAAGCCACTGTAACATCAACCGCATGCGCACTGGTCACCACCAGTGACAGAGCCAAGAGTACACCGCCAGATCGTAAGAGACCGCGAGTTGCGGTAGAAGAAAAGGTTATCGCCATGGTTCACTCCGCTCATTTAACTCGGTCATTCGCTATTAGTGCGACCCTGAGCGCACCCGGCGCTCTGAGATGACAGTGATACCTGAAGGAGCAATATGACAAAAGGAATAAAAAAATATTCTTTATTCCCTTATGTGATAAGAAAAATCTGAATGGATAGTCTACAACGTCAAGTTAGAGGGAGATTTCGCCTTTTAAAAATATGCGGGCATCTCCGGCAATCAAGGTGCGATCACCGGCTAACGTGCAGAATAATTCGCCTCCGCGCGCAGATATCTGGCGGGCATGCAGTGACGTTCTTCCCAAGCGAGCCACCCAATAGGGCATCAATGTGCAATGTGCAGAACCCGTCACCGGATCTTCGTTACTACCCAAGCTAAAGTAGCGCGAGACAAAATCAACCTTATCATCGGGATGACCGGGAGCCGTCACAATCACCCCTCGGCCGGTGTAGGCAATCAGCGCGACAATATCGGGCTGTAATTGCTGAACCTGTTGCTCATTCGCCAGCACTACCAGCAGGGATTTGGCTTGCCAAAGCTGCTCAATGTCCACACCGAGTAGCGCTGCTAACTGCGTTGGAATAGCTATCTGCTCGGGAGGTAATGAAGGGAAATCTAGCGACAATCGGCCAAAAACATTGTCATCACGCTTGACATGCAAATCACCACTGGCACTGCGAAAACAGATATCATGCAAAGCGGGGTTAACCAGACTGAACATCACATGTGCCGCCGCCAAGGTGCCGTGGCCACATAAATCCACTTCACGTTCTGGGGTAAACCAACGGATCGCCGATTTATCCCCTTCATCCCACACAAAACTGGTTTCCGGCAAATTAATCTCAGCGGCAATACGTTGCATCTCTGCTGTTGAGAGTGGTTTTTTCAGCAAATAGACCCCAGCGGGATTGCCAGATAGTCCTGCGCCGATAAAAGCATCAACATGAAAATAGTTATAAGCCATCACTTAGCCCCAGTGGTCGACTAATGCCAAATCAATAACACACAGGCTGCCGTCAGCAAGCCCATCGAAATATTAAAGGTAAACCAGGCGCGGCGGCTACGTAACAGGCGGCCAATTAAGGTGCCGAACCCCAGCCAAATAATCCCAGCGACCAAATTCACCATAAACATGCCAAGACTTATCATGACGATAGAATGATTATAGGCCGCTCCCGCCATACTGAAACTGGCGACCGAACCTAATCCCATCAGCCAGGCTTTTGGATTGAGGAATTGCAATAACCAGCCTTGATACAAACGCAACGGTTTTGACGGGGCGACGTTGGTTTCCAACTTTTCGTAGGCCGAAGTGGCAATTTTCCATGCCAACCACAACAGATAGAGGCTACCCAGAATTTTGAGTATTAAGTGAATGGATGGATAGATAAGAATCAGCCCGCCGACCCCAAACGCCACCAACAACAGCATGCTCTGCATACCCAACATAATGCCCAGCATCAACCAGATAGAGCGCATAAAGCCAAAATTGGCCCCGGCAGAGGTCAGTAACATATTGTTCGGACCGGGGGTAATAGCTGCAACCCAAAGAAAACCTATCATTGAAAGAAATAAACTCAGTTCCATGAGACGGGTGCCTCTCACCCAAAATGATGCGCGATATACCCATGAAGCTAACAGTGTGCTATTGATCACACAAGAGCAACTACATGATTTTCATTCACCATATGCATGAAACATTCCGCCCGCTGGTCGGCGCCAGTAATCCACACCTACAAACACTGCTGCCACGGCTGGTCAGGCGGCGCGTACAACTGCAACCTTTTTGGCAGCGGCTGGAATTACCCGATGGGGATTTTGTTGACCTGGCCTGGAGTGAAAACCCTGAGCTGGCGCGCGATAAGCCCAGATTGGTGTTATTCCACGGTCTGGAAGGAAACTTTTACAGCCCCTATGCCCACGGTTTGCTGCGCGCATCTCAGGCCAAAGGCTGGCTGGGTGTAGTAATGCATTTTCGTGGGTGTAGCGGCGAGCCAAATCGTAAGTCTCGTATCTATCATTCCGGTGAAACAGAAGATGCGCGCTTCTTCCTGCGTTGGTTACGGCAAAGCTATGGTCAGGTGCCTACCGCTGCCGTCGGCTTCTCTTTAGGTGGCAATATGCTGGCCTTTTATTTAGCTGAACAGCGGCAAGATAGCCTGTTACAGGCCGCAGTTGTGGTTTCCGCGCCGCTCATGCTTGAACCTTGTGCCAACCGTATGGAGCAAGGATTCTCTCGCGTCTATCAGCGCTACCTATTGAACCAGTTGAAATTAAACGCTACGCGTAAGCTGTTACATTACCCTGGCAGTTTGCCGCTGGATCTGGCGCAGTTAAAAGGATTGCGGCGAATCAGAGATTTCGATGATGTCATTACAGCTAAAATACATGGTTTTAATGATGCAGTGGATTACTATCGCCGTTGCAGCGCGCTGCCGTTATTGCCGCAAATTACCACCCCATTACTGATCATTCACGCCAAAGATGACCCATTCATGACGGCCGAGGTTATCCCCAATCTCCGCGAATTACCGGCCAATATTGATTATCAGTTAACCGAGCATGGCGGCCATGTCGGTTTTGTCGGCGGCTCATTAAAACACCCACAAATGTGGCTGGAACAACGTATTCCAGCCTGGCTTTCCCCTTATCTGGAGCAGCAGTCATGATGATCCCTTGGCAGCAAATCGACAGTGAAACACTGGACAGTTTGCTGGAAGCTTTTGTCCTACGTGAAGGTACTGACTACGGTGAACACGAGCGCTCATTGGCGCAGAAAGTCGAAGATGTTCGCCGCCAGTTGGTCAGTGGTGAAGCGGTATTAGTGTGGTCTGAGTTACACGAAACCATCAATATTATGCCGCGCGGCGCATTTCGTGCTGGAGCAGAAGAGTCCCAATAGCCCTTGCCTTGTCACGCGAGCCTTTAAGTAAAATCAGAGTGACAAGCCGGAGACTTTGCCCTAAAAATAACCATTAACCATAAAAAAACAGGCAATTTCAGCCCGTCCACTGAGTTAACTAACCCCATGGAGTTACAGCTAATATGTCAACTAAACATCCGGTTATAGCCGTTACCGGCTCAAGTGGCGCAGGGACGACAACCACCAGCCTGGCGTTTCGCAAGATTTTTCAGCAATTGAATATCCGCGCGGCGCAAATTGAAGGTGACAGCTTCCATCGCTACACCCGCCCCGAAATGGATGCCGCTATCCGTAAGGCCCGGGATCAAGGTCGGCATATTAGCTATTTTGGCCCAGAGGCCAATGATTTTGGTCAGTTAGAAGAGAGTGTTTCGCAATATGGCGCGTTGGGTACCGGACGCTCACGTAAGTATTTGCACACCTATGATGAAGCGGTGCCCTATAACCAGATTCCCGGCACTTTCACCCCGTGGGAGGCCCTGCCAGAACCCACCGACGTGCTGTTTTATGAAGGTCTGCACGGCGGTGTCGTGACCGAGCATCATGATGTGGCGAAACATGTGGATTTACTGGTCGGCGTGGTGCCAATAGTCAATCTGGAGTGGATTCAAAAACTGGTGCGGGATACTGGCGAACGTGGTCATTCTCGTGAGGCGGTGATGGATTCGGTGGTGCGCTCCATGGACGACTATATCAATTACATTACGCCCCAATTCTCGCGTACCCATATTAACTTCCAGCGCGTGCCCACTGTCGACACTTCCAACCCTTTTGCCGCCAAAGCAATCCCATCGCTGGATGAAAGCTTCGTTGTTATTCATTTTAGAGGCTTGGATCAAATCGATTTCCCTTACTTGCTGGCAATGCTGCAAGGGTCGTTTATATCAAATATCAATACGTTGGTGGTGCCCGGCGGCAAGATGGGGCTGGCAATGGAGCTGATCATGGCTCCGCTGGTTCAGCAACTGTTGGAAGGTAAGAAAATTATTTAATCTTCTACGTACTTGAAGTGGCAACCAATATCTCCGCAGCTTCAAGTACGTAGAGTTTGCTTACGCGATTTCGCGGATTTCAAAACTGTGGGTAATCTTGGCCGCTTTCCCCAACATCAAAGAAACCGAGCAATATTTTTCAGCTGACAGCTCAACCGCCCGCTCAACAATTTTGTCGGTCAAACCTTTGCCACTGACAATAAAGTGCAGGTTGATTTGCGTAAACAAGCGCGGAGCCTCTTCCCGGCGCTGTGAAGTTAACGTCACTTCGCAATCGCGCACATCGTTACGCCCTTTTTGCAAAATAGACACGACATCAATGGCACTACAGCCGCCTGCTGACATTAATAGCATTTCCATTGGGCTTGGTGCTTTGTCTCCGGCATTACCATCCATCAAAACTTGATGACCTGATGCGGATTCACCCAAAAATGTCAGTCCTTCAACCCACTTTACACGTGCCTGCATAACTCTTGCTCCCGGTTAAATTTTCTGATTCAGACTACCCTTTCATTTACAAACTGGCAATGTAACCCGATGTTCATCATGCTGAAGCGATACAACACAAGACAGTAGCTTCATCCTGTGCTACAAACAGAACCGAAAGTGTTGTTTCTAGAATTAAATGGGGTAGTGATCAATACTCAGTGAAGGGTTTCTATCCGGTACGTATCTTGGCTATACCTTTCGGCAGTTGAGCAAATTAATATGCTAAGAGAAAGTGTATTTTATAAGCACGCCGTGCAGGGAACTCTGAGCCCTGTTAAGTTAGGCAGCGATAACAACAGAGGATAACAGCGAATGGTTCTCGGCAAGCCACAAACAGACCCGACTCTCGAATGGTTCCTGTCTCATTGCCATATCCACAAATATCCATCGAAGAGTACGCTAATTCACCAAGGTGAAAAGGCCGAAACGCTTTACTACATCGTGAAAGGCTCCGTTGCGGTGCTTATCAAAGATGAAGAAGGTAAAGAGATGATTCTCTCCTATCTAAACCAAGGGGATTTCATCGGCGAGCTTGGATTATTTGAAGAAGGCCAAGAACGTAGTGCCTGGGTCAGAGCAAAAACCGCCTGTGAAGTGGCTGAAATTTCTTACAAAAAATTCCGTCAGCTGATTCAGGTAAATCCAGATATCTTGATGCGCCTGTCTTCACAAATGGCGAGCCGCCTACAAATTACATCAGAGAAAGTGGGTAACCTCGCCTTCCTTGATGTAACTGGGCGCATTGCACAAACGCTGCTTAATCTGGCAAAACAACCTGATGCCATGACCCACCCAGATGGGATGCAGATTAAAATTACCCGCCAGGAAATTGGTCAAATAGTTGGCTGCTCCCGCGAAACTGTGGGGCGCATACTAAAAATGCTGGAAGATCAAAACCTGATCTCCGCACACGGTAAAACGATTGTCGTTTACGGCACCCGTTAATTCCCCATAAACCAGTGCCGATTACCCTCGGCACTGGTTTTCTTCGCTTGTGTGATTAATAAATTTCTGGGGCCTACATGAAGTGGCAACGGCTTATTTATCATCCTGAAGTTAACTATGCACTCCGCCAAACATTGGTTCTCTGCCTGCCCGCAGCATTGGGCTTTGCCATTGGCGATTTGCGGCTGGGATTAATGTTCTCCCTGATACCCGCATGCTGCAATATTGCCGCGCTAGATACTCCACACCAACATTTTTTCCGACGCCTGATTATTGGCGGCACCATTTTTACCCTGAGTAGCTTCCTAACCCAGCAGTTGCTGATGTGGGATATTCCGTTACCTTGGGTGATGTTGGGGTTGGCGCTCACTCTCGGAGTCTCTGGTGCTATTAGCCCGCTCAATGGCCGCATGTTACCTGCCGCACTGATCGCCGCCATATTCAGCCTCAGCATGGTAGGGCGCGCACCTATTTGGCAGGCACCATTGATGTGTGCGGTGGGGACCCTCTGGTACGGTGGTTTTACCTGGATCTGGTTCCGGCTCTGTAAAGACCAACCCATCCGCGAGCCTCTGAGCCAGCTTTATCGTTTACTGGCTGATTATTGCGATGCTAAATACAGTTTGTTTGACCAGCATCTTGAGCCAGAAAAAGCCATGCCGCCATTGCTCGACAGGCAACAAGCTATAATGGATAAAATTAATCAGCTTTATCAACAATTTAACTTGTTATCGAATGCCACTAAAACTGAGCAAAAGCGGCTAGTGGGCTTGTTCCAGATGGCACTCGATTTGCAGGAGCACATTACTGCGGCACTCAATCAGCCAGAAAAAGTGCAAGAGCTGATTGACCAGAGCCCGATAATTACGGTGCTTCACCGCAATATGGATAATATCTCGGCCCAGATGCGCACCATTGCCGACGATATTCTCTACCACCACCGCGCGAAAGAACATTTCAGTGCTGGCGATGCACTCGTCGAACTCGAAGAAATTGCCCAACAGCATCCAGACAATTCGGTTGCGCAATTCTGCTATTACCACATCAGCCATGTTACCCAGATCCTGAGTGACCGCCGTCCGCAATATGACCGCGACTTGATGGCCAGTCAGTTATCCCAACCTCTCTGGCCAGCATTCGTCAGCTATTTATCGTTTAAATCCAGTCCATTGCGCGATGCCGCCCGCATGGGGGTGACGTTGGCCGCAGGGAGCTACATCGGTACTCTGATCCACTTACCTAAACCTTACTGGATCTTACTCACCGTGATGCTGGTCACGCAAAACGGGTATAACGCCACCAAGATACGTATTCATCACCGTGCCATGGGGACTTTAATTGGGCTGATATTGGCGGCGGGTTTATTGCACTTACAGATGCCGGAAGGGACGACATTGAGCATTATGTTGCTCATCACTTTGCTCGCCAGTCTGGTACAGCGCAAAAACTACGGTTTATCCGTAATCGGCAGAACGATTACTGCGGTGTATATCTTGCAGTTATTGACCGGCGAAGGGGCTGACTTCTTAGTTCCGCGTTTGCTCGACACCTTGATAGGCTGTGCTTTGGCCTTTGCCAGCGCCCTGTGGTTGTGGCCTCAGTGGCAAAGCGGCCTGCTGCGTAAAAATGCCCATCAGGCATTGGAGAAATACCAGAAAATCCTACAATTGTTGCTGACCCCTGACCCGAATATTGGGCAACTGGCCTATGAACGGCTTCAGGTCAATAAAGCCAGTAATGCGGTGCTAAGTTCACTGAACCAGGCCATGCAAGAACCGGGATTTAACTCCAAATACTTGGCTGATATGCGGCTTTGGGCCACTCATAGCGAACTTGTTGTCGGACATATCAATGAAATGACGATCCTGACGCGAGAACATCCGTTAACAGAAGCAACCACCACGGCTGAACATGGTCATAGCCAGATGAGCATTAAACAGGCGCAGGATTACTTGCAGTTATGTGAGATTGCCATTCAGCAATGTCAGCAGCGGCTGGAGTCGGATAACAGTGAGGGGAATAACGATTTTGTCCAAATGCCCGATGTCGATGCTGATACCCAACTCTCTGAGCTGGAACGTAATTTACGTCGAATCTTGTCGCACCTCAGTGTGATGCACACGGTTTCATCGTTGGCCTGGCAGCAACAGCCCCACCACGGTATTTGGCGCAGCCGGAAGTTATAAGATTCTAAAGAGTTAATCAGGTTTAAAAACAAAAAGAGAGGCTAAGCGCCTCTCTTTATTACGATTTCTTGCGCCGTAACTCAGTGCGCATTAACCAAACTGGCGATGGCTGTTGCCAAACGCACCATCCCCTGCTCGATATCCTCCAGCTCAACCACCAGCGAAGGCGCTAAGCGCAACACATCCGGCCCGGCATTAAGGATCATCAAACCATTCGCTGCTGCTGCTGTCAGGAACTCGCGGGCGCGGCCACGGTATTGCGGCGTTAATTCTGCACCAATCAATAGCCCCATGCCACGAATGTCACTGAACACATGATAGCGGCTATTGATGTCTTGTAGAGCTTGCACAAACAGGCCGTGGCGCTGTTCAATGCCATCAAGTACCTCAGGGGTATTAATCACATCTAGCGCAGCCTCTGCGACCGCACAGGCCAGCGGATTGCCACCATAGGTGGTACCGTGGGTACCAACAGCCATGACTGAGGCAATCTCTTCTGTGGTGAGCATCGCGCTGATAGGGAAACCGCCCCCCAGTGCTTTGGCTGTGGTGAGAATATCTGGCGTCACACCATAATACATATAGGTAAACAGCTTACCGCTACGACCCATACCACTTTGCACTTCGTCAAACACCAGCAGAGCTTTATGCTGATCGCACAGCGCACGTACGCCTTGCAGAAATTCTGGAGTGGCCGAGGTTATGCCCCCTTCACCTTGAATTGGCTCAAGTACCACGGCACAAGTGTGGTCATCCATAACTGCTTTTACCGCCGCCAGATCATTGAATGGCACATGGACAATATCCGCCGGTTTTGGGCCAAAACCATCAGAATACTTTGGCTGACCGCCGACAGAAACCGTGAAGAAAGTGCGCCCATGGAAGGCATTGTGGAACGCAATGATTTTGGTTTTATAAGGGCTATGGCGCTCAATGGCATAGTGCCGCGCCAGCTTGAAGGCCGCTTCGTTTGCCTCACCACCGGAATTGGCAAAGAAAACCCGATCAGCGAAGGTGGCATCAATCAGTTTTTTCGCTAAGCGCAATGCTGGTTCATTGGTGAAGACATTGCTGGTATGCCAGAGCGTTTCCCCCTGCTGGTGTAAAGCTTCAACCAGTTTAGGATGACAATGACCGAGGGCAGTTACCGCAATTCCACCTGAAAAATCAATGTATTCGGTACCTTGCTGGTCCCATACACGGCTGCCTTTCCCTTTTACTGGGATAAACTGCGCTGGTGCATAAACAGGCAAAATCACCTGATCGAATGTACTGCGGTCTACTGCTAATTTATCTGCCATTACGCTGTCCACCCTGATAAACCCTTCATCTTTCAAGCGGCAGGGTTGTTGGCTGCCTGCAACTCGAAATCTATTGGGCATAGCTGCCAATTATTGGCATGTGAAAATATAATCACAAAATATGCATAAAAAATCACAATCAGGCAAACAAAAAAATCACTTAATTAGCCATTCTAAATCAACCAACTAATTTTTAAGGAAATTATCCAATAATTGGTGACCTTGCTCGCTGAGAATGCTTTCAGGATGGAACTGTACCCCCTCCAAGGGCAATGTACGATGGCGAATGCCCATAATCTCATCCATAACCCCGTCTTGCTCCGTCCAGGCCGTTACTTCAAAACAGTCAGGCAATGAATCGGGGGCAATAACTAGAGAGTGATAACGGGTCACCGTCAGCGGCTGATTCAAGCCACGGAAAACCCCTTGACCATTATGGCAAATTGCCGTGGTTTTACCGTGCATCACTTGCCGTGCCCGCACAATGCGCGCACCAAAGGCCTGCCCCAGCGCCTGATGGCCCAGACAGACTCCCAATATCGGCAGCTTACCGGCAAAATGATGAATGGCCGCTAACGAGATCCCGGCCTCATTGGGGGTACAGGGGCCGGGAGAAATCACCAAATGTGAAGGCGAGAGTTCTTCAATATCAGTTAATTGCACTTTATCATTACGTTTAACGACTACCTCTGCACCCAATTCACAAAAATATTGGTACAGGTTGTAGGTAAATGAGTCGTAATTATCGATCAATAACAGCATTTCATATCCAAAAAATCAGGTTAACGCTTACGCCCACCCGTAATTGACCCCAGAACACCACGCAAAATTTGTCGGCCCAAATCACGCGCCATACTTTTAGCCGCGGTCTGAACAATACCATCACGTTTCCCGCCACGCGGGCCTGTTGAGCCAAACAGCAAATCATTCAACCCATCCATCAATCCGCCGCCCTTAGGTGCAGATTGCGAAGAGGCAGGAGCTTCTCCTGCCGCCGAGTCGCCTAAGGTCGAGAACCCACCAGCAGATAATTTCTCATACGCCGATTCGCGGTCAACCATCTCTTCGTAGCGGCCATAAAGCGGCGAATGATTGATGGCGTGATTACGTGCGGCGGCATCCAGTGCGCCCATTTTGGATTGCGGAGCAATAACCATAGCGCGCTCAACAATATTGGGCCGCCCTTTCTCATCAAGGAAAGAAATGAGTGCCTCGCCGACACCCAGCTCGGTAATCACCTGCTCAGCACTGAATGCCGGGTTTGCTCGCATGGTTTGTGCCGCCGCTTTCACTGCTTTTTGATCCCGTGGAGTAAAAGCACGCAGCGCATGCTGCACCCGATTGCCCAGTTGGCCGAGGATCTTATCTGGAATATCCAATGGATTTTGTGTCACAAAATAGATGCCGACACCTTTGGAGCGAATCAGCCGCACCACTTGCTCAACTTTATCCACCAGCGCCGTCGGAGCGTCGGTGAACAACAAATGAGCCTCATCAAAGAAAAAGACCAGTTTGGGCTTCTCGACATCCCCCACTTCCGGCAATTGCTCGAAAAGCTCGGCCAGTAACCACAGCAAGAAAATGGCGTATAACTTGGGCTGATTAATCAGCCGATCAGCCGCCAGCAGATTAATAACCCCCTGCCCATTGCTGTCGGTCTGCATTAAATCGTGAATATCCAGCATCGGCTCGCCAAAGAATTGATTAGCACCCTGCTCTTCCAGAGTCAGTAAACCGCGCTGAATTGCACCAATTGAGGCTGGAGTAATATTGCCGTATTGCGTGCGGAACTGTTTCGCGTTGTCGCCCACGAACTGCACGATGGCACGCAAGTCTTTCATATCCAGCAGTAGCAAGCCGTTGTCGTCAGCAATCTTAAAGACCAATTGCAAGACACCGCTTTGCACCTCATTAAGATCAAGCAAGCGCCCCAACAACAGTGGGCCAAGATCAGAAATGGTGGCGCGGATAGGGTGGCCTTTTTCAGCAAAAATATCCCAAGGCACAATGGGGCATGCTTGTGGTTGCCAGTCAGTGATACCCATCGCGGCTAGCCGCGCCAGTAGCTTTTCTAACTCAACCCCCTCAGCGCCAATGCCCGATAAATCGCCTTTTACATCGGCCAGAAATACCGGCACACCAATGCGAGAAAATTGCTCAGCCATTTTTTGTAGGGTGACGGTTTTACCGGTACCGGTCGCCCCAGTAATTAAACCATGGCGGTTTGCCAGTGCCGATAAAATGACTAAATCCTTTGCTGGCTGCGCCTTCGCGATAAGCAGTACTTCACTCATGGTTCTACCCCAAGCTGAGTCAGATATTTGATTATAAGCAACCTATTTGGGTAGACGAGCTAATTTTTGGCGGGGATCGAATATTTACCCAAAGCCATTGGCGTTGCAGGTAGGCAGCAAGTGAACTTATCCCGATGAGCTTACTGAAGTAAGTTATTTGGATAAGTGAGCGTAGCTAACACCCCTGCAACGTCAAGGACGAAAGGTAATTTAAGGTAATAGTTTTGCCGATATAATCGTGATCGGCTTAACCGGCACATTCTGATACGGGCCGGCGTTTTCGGTTGGAACCTGGGAGATTTTCTCTACCACATCCATCCCCTTAACCACTTTACCAAACACGGCATAACCAAAGTCACGTTGACCATGATCGAGGAAAGCATTGTCTGCCACGTTAATGAAAAACTGGCTGGTGGCGCTGTCTTTATCTGCAGTGCGGGCCATTGAGATAGTGCCACGCAAGTTACGCAGGCCATTATCCGCTTCATTTTTAATTGGCGTTTTAGCGGTTTTCTGTTTGAAATCGGCAGTAAACCCCCCGCCCTGAATCATAAAACCGGGAATAACACGGTGGAAAATAGTGTTGTTGTAATAGCCGTTGTTGACGTAATCAACGAAATTTTGTGTTGAAACCGGTGCCTTCTGGCTATTGAGCTCTAACTCAATATTCCCAGCCGACGTTGTTAACAACACATGAGGCTCACCGGCGGCTAAAGCTGCGGGCGCCACGGCGCTTAGGGAACAAAGGGCGACGAAGGTCACTAAAGTACGTTTGAACATTAACGGTTCCTTTCTGTGGGATGCGAACAACGGAAAAGCGCTTTGATTCTAGAGAGCTGACCCGCTCAATGCCACCCATTTACGGATATTTACGTAACAGAATGCGCATTTTCACTGAAAACCTACCGCTTCTGCAGATAAACAGCACCATGGCGATTAATTAGCCAAATTAAACCATACTGCTAATTCCAGACAACAGTTAAATTCTGCTACCAAGATCACGTCTTGCCTATTTTCTTATTTGCTACCTGCCATTTTTGCGAGAAGCATCGCATTTTGTTTTTGGTTAATCGTTAGTCTTTCCCCAAATGAGAGCGCTCTCATTTCTACTTTACTCATTTGGATGCCAAATATGAAAACCTTTAAAATTGCCATTGTTGGTGGCGGTAGCAGCTATACCCCAGAGCTAGTTGATGGATTAATTCAACGTATTGACCAATTGCCGGTCACTGAGCTGGCTTTGGCTGATGTCGAACTGGGCCGTCAAAAAGTGGAAATCATTGCGGCGCTGACCCGAAGAATGCTGGATCGCCATGGCCTGGAACAGGTTAAAGTCAGTGTTCACTTCTCGCTCGATACTGCCATTGAAGGTGCCAGTTTTGTTTTGACCCAATTCCGTGTCGGTCAACTTCCTGCGCGCGCCGCCGATGAGCGCCTCGGGCTGAAATATAATTTGCTGGGTCAGGAAACCACTGGCGTGGGGGGTTTTGCCAAAGCATTACGGACGATTCCGGTGATGCTGGATATTGCGGCTCGAGTGGAAAAACTGGCCCCGGATGCCTGGATAATTAACTTCACCAACCCAGCCGGGATCGTCACTGAGGCGGTAACCCGCTATAGCAAAGCGAAAATTATCGGCCTGTGTAATGTTCCAATCAGCATGCATCATATGATTGCTAATTTGCTGAAAGCACCTTATGAAGATATCCAACTGCGCTTTGCCGGGCTAAACCATATGGTATGGGTGCACGAAGTCCTGCAACAGGGTAAAGATGTCACCGCAGATGTACTGGATATGCTGTGCGACGGTGCTTCGCTGACCATGAATAATATTAAGGAAGCACCATGGCCGCCAGAATTCCTGCGTGCAATGGGGGCTATCCCTTGTCCATACCATCGCTATTTTTACCAAACACAAGATATGCTGGCGGAAGAGATGGCCGCTGCCGCTGAGCGTGGTACCCGCGCAGAACAAGTGATGCAGGTAGAAAAAGAGCTGTTTGATCTGTACGCTGACCCACATCTGGACAGCAAACCTGAACAACTCAGCTTCCGTGGCGGATCATTTTATTCTGAAGTCGCACTGGAACTTATTCGTGCAATTCATAATAATTTAGGTACGCAACTAGTTGTGAATACGACCAACCGCGGTGCAATCCGTGGTTTATCTGATAGCTCAGTAGTAGAGACTAACTGTATCGTTGATGCACAGGGTGCCCACCCACTCACTTTCGGTCCTTTACCGGTTGCTATGCACGGGCTAACCCAGCAAGTAAAAGCTTATGAGCGCCTGACAATTGAAGCAGCGGTACATGGCTGCCGTCGTAGTGCTTTGTTAGCGTTAGTGACTAATCCACTGATTGCTAACGCCAGCATTGCTCAGCCGTTACTGGACGATGTGTTACAGGTAAATAAACCTTACTTGCCTCAGTTCACAGATCTGTAGCGATAAATTAATTATTGTGGCGACCTTTGGATTTTCATGGTCGCCTACTTTTCAAGTTGGGAGTAAAAAATGGTCACACTGGAAGACGTCGCGGTATTAGCCGGAGTTTCCCGCGCTACGGTTTCCCGCGTGGTCAACGGTGATACCAATGTCAAAGCTCTGACTCGCGAAAAAGTAGAACAGGCGGTGGCGGTATTGGGATACAGCCCAAACCCGGCCGCGCGCGCACTGGCCTCCAGCCAAAGTAATACACTCGGATTGGTCACCACCTCATATCGAGGAGGATTTTTTGGTGCGCTGATGGACTTCGTGCAAACCGAAGCTGAATCCCAAGGTAAGCAGCTATTAGTCACTCAAGGACGGGATAATGCCGAGAAGGAGTGGCAAGCTATTCAGCGCCTGTATAACTTACGCTGCGACGGCTTAATTTTGCATGTCCGTTTTCTCAGTGATGAAAGACTGCATCAGCTTGCCGCGGCAGGTAGGTCATTCGTATTATTGGATAGACTGGTTCCCGGCCTTGAAGCTCGCTGTGTCACTTTCGATCATCGCCGCGCCAGCCAAATGGCAACTCAGGTACTTATTGATGCTGGCCATCGTCGCATTGCATGTATCAGTGGTTCTGCACAGCGCCACTCCAGTGAACTGCGCCGTCAGGGTTTTATTGATGCGATGCAACTGGCAGGTTTAGAGCCCGTCGCCTGCGTGGAGGGAGTTTACGATCTGGAAAGTGGCTATCAGCGCGCCGATGAGATCCTCAATCAACCACAGCTACCGACAGCCATCTATTGCTGTAACGAAGAAATGGCCATTGGGGCTTTGCTGGCTATCAATAAGAATCACTTGCAGGTGCCGCAGGATATTTCATTGCTTTGCTATGACAGCGGCGAGCGCGCCCCTTTCGTCAGCCCAGCATTAACCAGTCTGCATTTTCCTATTGTTGAAATGGCGCAATATGCCACGCAATTGCTGATTAATCCGCTGATCCCCACGGCTAATTTCCCGCCCGCCATTATCCTGCGCGATTCAGTGGCCCCGCCCAAAACGGATAATTAAGGTCACGCCGGTTTAGGGAAAGTGGCAAGCAGTGCCTGCCATAAAAGTTATCTTTCAATTCAATTTGTTATATCAGAACGTGACATTCATTTTGGCCCAAAGAGTACGACCCGGCTCATTCAGGGGGGTATTGACGGAATAACCAAATCCGCTGTTACCCGCCAGATTGAGGTGCTCGCTATAGGTTTTGTTTAGAAAGTTATCGATACCCGCACTGACCTTCACTTGCTGAGTGACCTTGTAGGCCACATTCGCTGACAGCACACCAAACCCTGCGCTATCGGCAAAATCTTTACCAACCACATTCCCTTCATTAATCGCAACCCGATGTTGGCTACTGACCAAGCGCCACAATGCAGTGCTGCTCCAGTCTCCGGTTTCGAACGTCAGTCCTAGCCGTGCTTCGAGTGGCGGTATTTGCGGCAATGGGCGGTTATCACTGGTATTTTCCCCCCAGGCATAAGCCAGACTGACATCCGCCTTCCAGTGATCATTGAAAGCATATCCGGCGCCCATTTCACCGCCCATAATGGTCGCATTGATATTGTCCGCCTGACTGATACGCAGGTTATTTGGATCATACTTAAACAGGATAAAATCATTGACCCGGCCCAGATAAGCCGAGACCCAGCCGTTTAACTGCTCGCCGTTATATTGAGCACCGATATCAAGCTGAGTGGTTTTTTCACTTTTTACCCCGTCAAAAGCACTGCTGGAGCCCGCTGGCCCATAGGTCGGAGAAAACAGCTCCCAATAGTCGGGAAAACGTTCAGTATGGCCGACACCGACATACCACATCACCGGTACATCAGACAGATGATGCTCATAGCGCATGAAGCCGGCAGGTAGAGTGGCCGAGCGCGTAGGTTCATTAGCGTGGGTATAATGGGTGACTTGGTGGTGATCAAGGCGCATGCCGGTAATCATTTTATCTTGCTCGCTAGCAGCCCAGGTCAGTTCGCCAAATGCGCCATAGTTATCAAAGCGAGCATCTTTATTCCAATTGCCTTTGTTGTTCTTACGATGGGTGTTGGTTTGTAGGTCAGTGCCAGCTTCCAGCTTCAAGTCTTGCCACAACCAAGTCCCCATCACCCGGCCCCCCATGGTGCGCCGGTCCAGATTGCTGAACATCGCCATCATCGGTGGGGTGCGTAACGTATTGTTATCCATAATATGATTGACATAATTGTAGTAAACTTTAGCTTCAATTTTATCCAGCACGTCCCCAATATTGGATTTTTCAAACCGCGCTCCCAAGCTTTCCCGCAAGAACTGGGAACCGTCCATGCCACGGCCGGCATAGCTGGCCTCGCCATCTCCCTTACCCGCAGTCAGTTCAAGCAAGGTATCGGCGTCCGGTGTCCAGCCCAATGCCACATCGGCATTCCATTTATCCCACTTCGATGGCACTCGCGTACCATTGCCATCTTTATAATTACCGGCTTGGGATTGGTTGCCCAGCATGCGTAAATAACCTTGCTCGTTACCCAAGCTGACATCGAGGTTTTTATCCCACCGGCCATTGGAACCCACCAGCAAGCTGGCATTTCCCTTGAGATTTTCTTGGTCAAAATGGGGTTGTTCCCGCTCAAACAAGATAGTACCAGCAGAGGCTCCCGGCCCCCACAGCACAGATTGCGGCCCTTTCACCACGGTGAGCAGATCAAAGCTTTCGGGTGAAATATAGGATGTCGGCGCATCCATCCTTGATGGGCATGCCCCTAATGTCTCGGCACCGTCGGTTAGAATTTTGATGCGCGAACCAAACATGCCACGGAAAACAACATCACCATTGGTCCCACCATTACGGATTTGTGAAAAACCGGGGATAGTCTTCAGATAGTCCGCGCCATCACTGGCAGGGACTGGCTGACGAGGGGTTTTGGGCGATGTGACGATAACCAGTGGCGAATGCTGAGGGGCAGTAACGGTAATCACGTCAGCATCATTCAGTTTTTTGTCATTGCTATTATTACTCGAATTATTCGTCGCCAGATTATTAGTCACTAAATGCTGATGTTCCGCCGCAAAGGCATTAAGGACAAATACAGAAAGTGCAGAAGTTACTGCGCACGCTAATAATGTTTTTTTATAGATTTTATTCTTGCCAGACATAATTATTCCTTGGGCAATACAAATCACTCCGGCGGGTATTTATCCACACCAGAAAAATGGTTTTTATTTGTTATCGGAGTATCAGGAATAAAAAGCAGGGGGCGCGCGCGGTTGGCTTTCTGAATAGGTGTCTTCAATAATCGGTGAAGAAATAAATAATGGCGGGGATAGCTCGGCGAGCAGCTGCGCACTGCGAATATCAGCTTTGAATGCGGTATTGAGCAATGGCAGGTGAGTCAGTAATACGCAGTATCCACAAGCGGCATGATCCATCATCATGCCGTCATGACTGGCCCCGTGCTGGGTAGCATGGCTGGCTTGAGTACCTTGGTGTGCGGTTTCGCCGTCACTGTGGTGCGTCATCTCCATAGCACCATCACCCATACAACCATCCCCCATAAAGCCATCATCCATAGTCGCTTCAGCTAACATCACTGAAGGAGGATTTTGGTCATAGGAGAGTGCCAGTGAGACGGAAACCACCGGAGCAATGAATAACATGAGAATAGCCGCTATCCCCAGCCAAGCCGAATAGTGCCTTCTTTGATAAAGAGTTTGGCTTAACGACATCCGTGCGCCAATGGTATCTGCACGATAATCGTACTTCTCATCACGATAGGTTCCCTGTATCTCGATGAAAAAATAAATAAGAGGGTTTGTTACTCGCTGTTTTATTAACAGTTTTTATAGATTCTGGCTCATCCACCCGCAGTGAGACTTATACTGGAAGCAACCTTAACACGGGCGTTAATTTAATAGAATTAAGAATCTTTATCATTTGCATGAAGTGGTAATTTGTGACGCCTCACTATTATTCACCATCACATTTCATTCATTACATTAAAAGTTGAATGTAAGTCACAAAAACTCACTATGCCTGTGCTAGGATCCGCGGCCTTAGTACTGAACTGGTTTGAACCATTTTTATGTTTGTTCTTACTATTATCGTCTTAACATTATGCTGACACAGGCCCCATCTATGAATAACAGCAACCGCATTCGACTAACTTGGATCAGTTACTTTTCTTACGCCCTGACAGGTGCGTTAGTTATTGTCACCGGGATGGTGATGGGAAATATCGCAGAGTATTTCAATCTGCCTATTGCCAGTATGAGTAACACATTTACTTTCCTTAACGCGGGCATTTTGATCTCTATTTTCCTTAATGCCTGGTTGATGGAAATCATTCCATTAAAACGTCAGTTGGTGTTTGGCTTTATTCTGATGTTAATTGCCATTGCCGGATTAATGGTCGGCCATAATTTAATGGTCTTCTCAATCAGCATGTTCATCCTCGGGGTGGTCAGCGGGATCACCATGTCGATAGGCACCTTCCTGGTTACCCATATCTACGAAGGGCGGCAGCGCGGGTCACGCCTGCTGTTCACTGACTCATTCTTCAGTATGGCTGGGATGATTTTCCCAGTGGTTGCCGCCATGTTGCTGGCTCGCCATATTGAATGGTACTGGGTCTATGCCTGCATCGGCCTGCTGTATGTGGGTATTTTCGTGCTGACACTGTGCTCTGAGTTCCCGGTACTGGGCCATAAAGGTACCGACCAGAGCAAGCCGGTGGTGAAAGAGAAATGGGGTGTTGGCGTGCTGTTCCTGTCGATTGCCGCACTGTGCTATATCCTTGGGCAGCTCGGCTTCATCCAATGGGTGCCGGAATACGCCACCAAAACCTTCAATATGGATATCAACCAAGCGGGTCAATTGGTCAGTAATTTCTGGATCTCTTACATGATTGGCATGTGGGTATTCAGCTTTATTCTGCGCTTCTTCGACCTGCAACGCATCGTGACGGTGCTGGCTGCTATGGCGACACTGGCGATGTACATGTTTGTCTCCACCAATAACCCAGAGCACCTGAGCTACTACATTCTGGCGTTAGGTTTTGTCTCCAGTGCCATTTACACCACATTAATTACCTTGGGTTCACTGCAAACCAAAGTGTCTTCACCCAAGCTGGTGAACTTCATTCTGACCTGCGGCACCGTTGGGACCATGCTGACTTTCGTGGTTACCGGCCCAATTGTGGCTAACAGTGGTGTTCATGCGGCACTTGCCACCGCCAACGGTCTGTATCTGGCGGTATTTGTGATGTGCCTGATTTTGGGCTTCTTCACCAAGCACCGCAGCCACGGCCATGTGACTCACTGATTTAATGGTTTTATTGCCCTGTGACCCTCGCGGTTACAGGGCATGCTACACGGTTATCCAAAGTTAATATCTATTTGAAGCTAACTACTATTTGAAGTTAATAACTTCCTCTTGCCCCAAATATATCCGGCTCTCTGCTGGTTGCGTCTTGGCGATCACCACTCCGTGACGAATAGAGTAATGCACTGGCACCTGCCGCCGTACCGCATCAAAGCCACTGTCAGCGGGCAGAATAACCAAGTTCGCACTGTTGCCGGGCTGCAAACCATAGTCTGATAAATTCAGTGTTCTGGCACTGTGGGTGGTTATTAAATTCAGCCCGTCATTGATTTGGCTATATCCCATCAGTTGGCAAATATGTAATCCCATATGCAATACCTGCAGCATATTGGCAGTGCCCAGTGGATACCACGGGTCAAACACATCGTCATGACCAAAACAGACATTAATATCCGCAGCCAGCATCTCTTTAACCCGCGTAATACCACGGCGTTTTGGATAGGTGTCAAAGCGCCCTTGCAGATGAATATTGACCAGCGGATTGGCAACAAAATTAATGCCGGACATTTTCAGCAAGCGAAATAGCCGAGAGGCATAAGCGCCATTATAAGAGTGCATCGCCGTAGTGTGGCTGGCAGTTACCCGCGCGCCCATATTTTCCCGGTGTGCTAATGCCGCCACGGTTTCAACAAAACGCGACTGCTCATCATCAATTTCATCGCAATGCACATCCACCAGCCGCTGGTATTTCTGTGCCAGAGCAAAAGCAATATGCAGTGATTCAACGCCATATTCGCGGGTAAATTCGAAGTGAGGAATGGCACCGACCACATCAGCCCCTAGCCGTAGAGCTTCTTCCAACAGTGCTGCGCCATCAGGATAGGAAAGAATCCCCTCTTGTGGGAAGGCGACAATCTGCATATCGACCCATGGGCTAACCTCTTCTTTCACTTCCAACATGGCACTCAGCGCCGTCAAACTGGGATCAGAAACATCAACATGAGTACGGACATGCTGGATCCCATTGGCTATTTGCCATTTCAGTGTTTGCCATGCGCGCTGTTTAACATCTTCACGGGTCAGCAGAGCTTTGCGCTCGGCCCAGCGCTCAATACCCTCAAACAGGGTACCGGACTGGTTCCAGCTTGGCTGACCCGCGGTTTGAGTGGTATCCAGATGAATGTGCGGTTCAATAAACGGCGGTAATGCCAGCCCACCCTGGGCATCCAATATGCCCGCGCCAGCAGTAACTTGCTCTGGCTGCGGCGTAATCGCCGTAATTTTGCCATCGGCAATGGTTAGCTGCCAAAACCCAGCTTGCCCGGCAAGACGCGCATTATTGATAGTGGTTAATAAATGGTTCATTAAACATTGCCCCGCCATAGATGAGTGATTGGCTTTAGCTTACCCGACCTACAGCAACTCGCCCGATTTTCTTTTAATAAAACATCATTCCATAACTGAAACCTTTCAGCTTAAAGATGAATAAAATCCGCCACTTATAAAAAACGTTACAAATCAGCCATATACCTCCTTAGAGGTATATGGAAAGCTAATTGATTTACATCAATAAGTGCGCTGTACGGAAGATTAAGGTGAGGGTAGAAAACTAAAAATTGAGGCAAAAATGAGCAAAGTCAAACTTGCCATCATCGGCAACGGTATGGTCGGCCACCGCTTTATTGAAGACTTACTGGATAAAGCAGATAAAGACCAATTTGAGATAACCGTATTTTGCGAAGAGCCACGCATCGCCTATGACCGGGTACATCTTTCTTCTTACTTCTCCCATCATACTGCTGAAGAACTGTCGCTGGTTCGCGAAGGCTTTTATGAAAAACACGGTGTCAAAGTGCTGGTAGGCGAACGCGCCATTACCATCAATCGCACTGAGAAAGTGATTCACTCTAACAGTGGGCGGACGCTGTATTACGACAAACTGATTATGGCGACCGGTTCTTACCCGTGGATCCCGCCCATTAAGGGGAGCGAAGGACAAGACTGTTTTGTTTATCGCACCATTGAAGACCTGAATGCTATCGAAGCTTGCACCCGTCGTAGTAAACGCGGGGCAGTGATTGGCGGTGGGTTATTGGGATTAGAAGCCGCTGGGGCGCTGAAAAGCCTGGGAGTTGAAACTCATGTTATTGAATTTGCTCCGGTCTTAATGGCAGAGCAGCTTGATCCGATGGGCGGCGACCAACTGCGCCAGAAGATTGAGCGCATGGGTGTGAAAGTTCACACCGGCAAAAACACCCAAGAGATTGTTCATTCTGGCCAAAACAGCCGTAAAACCATGTTGTTTGCCGACGGCACACAACTGGAAGTGGATTTTATCGTCTTCTCCACCGGGATTCGCCCACAAGACAAGCTGGCCCACCAATGCGGTCTAGCCACAGCGCGCCGTGGCGGTATTGCTATTAATGATTATTGCCAGACTTCTGACCCAGATGTCTACGCCATTGGCGAATGCGCCTCATGGCAGGAGCGCACTTTCGGGCTGGTGGCTCCGGGATACAAAATGGCGCAGGTCGCGGCTGACCACTTGCTGGGGCGCGAGAATGCTTTCCGAGGGGCGGATATGAGCGCCAAACTGAAACTGCTGGGCGTTGATGTCGGCGGGATTGGTGATGCGCATGGTCGCACTGAAGGTGCTCGAAGTTATGTCTATCTGGATGAAAGTAAAGAGATTTACAAACGTCTGGTGGTCAGTGCCGACAACAAAACCTTGCTGGGAGCCGTGCTGGTGGGTGATACCAGCGATTACGGCAATCTGCTACAGCTGGCACTGAACAATATCGAGCTGCCAGAAAATCCGGACAGTCTGATTTTACCTGCTCATGCGGGCAGCAAACCGGCGATGGGGGTCGACTCCCTACCGGATAGCGCCCAAATTTGCTCCTGTTTTGACGTCACTAAAGGCGACATTATTCAAGCTGTCGGCCAAGGCTGTCATACCGTGGCGGCGCTGAAATCGGCCACTAAAGCCGGCACTGGCTGCGGTGGCTGTATCCCATTAGTGACCCAAGTCCTGAATGCCGAACTAAGTAAGCAAGGCATTGAAGTTAATCACCATTTATGTGAACACTTTGCTTATTCTCGCCAAGAACTGTATCACCTGATTCGCGTCGAAGGGATTAAAACCTTCGATGCTTTGTTGGCGAAATATGGTAAAGGCTACGGCTGTGAAGTGTGTAAACCGACGGTAGGTTCACTGCTGGCATCATGCTGGAATGACTATATTTTAGCGCCGCAACATACACCATTGCAGGACACCAACGACAACTTCCTCGGCAATATTCAAAAAGACGGCACCTACTCGGTTATCCCACGCTCTCCGGGTGGCGAAATCACGCCTGACGGTCTGCTGGCCATTGGCCGTATCGCCAAACAATATAACTTGTATACCAAGCTGACCGGCTCGCAGCGAGTGGGGATGTTTGGCGCACAAAAAGATGACCTACCGGCTATCTGGGCGCAACTGATTGAAGCGGGATTTGAGACCGGGCATGCCTATGCCAAGGCACTGCGTATGGCGAAAACCTGCGTCGGCAGCACTTGGTGCCGCTTTGGTGTGGGTGACAGCGTTGGCTTTGGTGTTGCGCTGGAACACCGCTTCAAAGGCATTCGTACCCCGCACAAAATGAAATTTGGTGTCTCCGGCTGTACCCGTGAATGTTCTGAAGCACAGGGTAAAGATGTGGGAATCATTGCCACCGAGAATGGCTGGAACCTGTATGTCTGCGGCAACGGCGGTATGAAACCACGTCATGCCGATTTACTGGCAGCGGATCTGGATGAAGAGACTCTGATGCGCTATCTCGACCGCTTTATGATGTTCTACATCCGCACCGCCGATAAGCTGCAACGCACCTCGGTTTGGTTGGAAAGCCTCGAAGGCGGCATTAACTACCTGCGTGCCGTGATTATCGACGACAAACTGGGCATCAACGAGCAGTTAGAAACCGATATTGCCCGCCTGCGCGACAAAGTCACCTGCGAATGGAAAGTCACCGTCGAGAACCCGGCGGCGCAAGTTCGTTTCGCCCACTTTATTAACAGCCCGCTGCGCGACCCGAATGTACAAGTGGTTCGTGAACGTGAACAACATCGCCCAGCACGCCCGGATGAACGCATCCCTGTCCGGGTACTGGAACTGGAGGACAACCAATGAGTCAGTGGATTCCACTTTGCCCATTAAACGACATTTTGCCCGGTAGCGGTGTATGCGGCCTGATTGGCGAGCATCAAGTCGCGGTTTTCCGCCCTTATGCCGACGAACAAGTCTTCGCCATCAGCAATATCGATCCCTTTGCGCAGGCCAGTGTGTTATCGCGCGGATTGATTGCCGAGCATCAAGGTGACCTGTGGGTTGCCAGCCCATTGAAAAAACAGCATTTCCGGCTGCACGATGGCCTATGTATGGAAGATGAAACTCGCTCAGTTGCCCATTATGACGTGCGAGTCCGCGACGGCATTGTGCAAGTTAAAGCTTGATAAATAATGGGAGGATTCGGTCAATCTGGATCCTTAAAAAAAATAACATCAATTATCCCCAAAGATATTGGCGTTGCAGCAAGGCAGCCAACGAGCTAATCCTGATGAGCTTACATAAGTCAGTGATTCGGGTTAGTGAGAGCAGCGAACACCGCTGCGGCGTCAAGAGCAAGGGGGACTGGGATAGAGTATGTATACAGACACCATCAATAAATGTGCAGCCAATGCGGCCCGCATCGTCAAACTGGCCAAAGAAAGTCCGTTAGGCTTTTGGATTGGCTCCGCCATGGCCGGGGCCTATGTTGGCCTCGGTATTATTTTGATTTTCACCCTGGGTAATTTGATCGACCCAGCTTATCGCCCATTAGTGATGGGCGCGACCTTTGGCCTGGCACTGACGTTGGTGATTATCGCCGGTTCTGAGCTATTTACCGGCCACACCATGTTCCTGACTTTTGGCGTCAAAGCGGGCACCATCAAATCCAGCCAGATGTGGGCCGTTTTACCACAAACCTGGCTGGGAAATCTGTTGGGTTCTATTTTTGTCGCCCTGCTCTATTACTACGCCGGTGGCAGTCTACTGTCGGTTGACACCAGTTTGGTCCATAGCGCCGCGCTGGCAAAAACCTCGGCGCCTGCTATGACCTTATTCTTCAAAGGTGTATTATGTAACTGGCTGGTTTGTCTGGCGATCTGGATGGCAATCCGCGTTGAAGGTGCCGCGAAATTTATTGCTATCTGGTGGTGCTTGCTGGCCTTTATTGCCTCAGGTTACGAACACTCCGTCGCCAATATGACGCTGTTCGCACTGTCTTGGTTTGGTCACCATAGTGAGGCTTACACTTTAAGCGGCATTGGTCACAACCTGTTGTGGGTGACACTGGGTAATATCCTGTCTGGCGCGGTATTTATGGGCCTTGGCTACTGGTATGCCACCCCACGCGACCAACGTCCACAGCCTGCGGCAGTCAGCGCGCCACAAGCGGTGAAGCAGTAATTATCCACACGTTCTGAGATATCGCCAGCCCGCAGGAGCTGGTTTTGCCACACAGCGGCCTTAACTTGAAGGATTGCCGATGGACTACTTCCCGATTTTCTGCCAACTGCAACACAAAGCCTGCCTGCTGGTCGGTGGTGGTGAAGTTGCCGAACGTAAAGCCCGCCTGCTGCTGGATGCCGGCGCAGTCGTCACCGTCAATGCTTGCGAATTTACGCCACAGTTTCACGATTGGGCAGATGAGGGGCGGCTTTCATTGGTCTGCGGCGAGTTTGTCCCAGAACTGTTGGCAGAGAAGTGGCTGGTGATTGCGGCCACTGACCAAGTGGCAGTCAATGCATTAGTCTATCAAAGCGCCAACCAACAGCGGGTGTTTTGCAATGTGGTTGATGACCCCAAACGCACTAGTTTTATCATGCCGTCAATCATTGACCGCTCTCCTATCATGGTCGCTATCTCATCCGGCGGCAAAGCACCGGTATTGGCCCGGCTGCTGCGTGAAAAACTTGAAGCCATACTGCCACAACATTTGGGGCAACTGGCGCAACTGGCGGGCAATTTACGTCAGCGAGTGAAACAGCATTTTGCCGCCATGGTTGACCGCCGTCGTTTTTGGGAAAAACTGCTGACTCATGACCGTCTCGCGCAATCCCTGGCGAATGCGGACCAAGTACAAGTCGAGAAACACATCGAGCAATTGTTCAATGCCCCGCTAAGCTCGCGCGGAGAAGTGGTGTTAGTCGGGGCCGGGCCGGGTGATGCCGGGTTGCTGACCTTGAAAGGTTTGCAGCAGATTCAGCAAGCCGATGTGGTGGTGTATGACCGGCTGGTCTCCGATGAAGTGATGAATCTGGTGCGCCGTGATGCCGAGCGTATTTTTGTCGGTAAAGCCTCAGGCCGCCACACTGTACCTCAGGAGCAAATCAATCAAATCCTGTTGCAGCAAGCGCGGCAAGGGAAACGTGTGGTGCGTTTAAAAGGCGGCGATCCATTTATTTTTGGCCGTGGCGGCGAAGAGCTGGAGACACTGGCAGACGACAATATTCCATTTTCCGTAGTGCCGGGCATTACCGCGGCTTCTGGTTGCTCAGCCTACAGCGGTATTCCCCTCACGCACCGAGATCACGCACAAAGTGTACGGCTGATTACCGGTCATGCCAAAAAAGACAGTCAGTTGGATTGGGCTAATTTAGCCGCCGAAAAACAGACATTGGTGTTCTATATGGGGCTATCGCAAGCTGGCGAGATTCAACAGCAATTGATTCAGCACGGCATGCTAGCCACCACCCCGGTTGCTCTGGTTGAGAATGGCACTTCGCGGCATCAGCGGGTGGTCAGCGGCGAACTGAGCCAACTGGCCTTACTTTCCCAGCAGGTGAGCAGCCCAAGCCTGATTATTGTCGGCAGCGTAGTCAGTTTACGTGAAAAACTGAATTGGTTTTCCAGTGCTGAACATGGCAAAACAGAGTTAAAAGAAGCGGTTGAAAGTGTGGGGTAAGCTGAGTTAACGAAGAAGGGGGAGAGCTCCCCCTTCAAATAATTTATTCTATTACAACCGAAATCTACTTATGGATGAGCAACAAAACCAATAGCTTCGTACACTTTCGCCAAAGTATCTTGAGCTCGGGCACGCGCCTTCGCCGCCCCTTCACGCATCACTTCCTGCAAGAAAGCCTCATCTTCACGATAAGTATTGTAACGCGCCTGTAACTCGCTCAGCATGCCAGAAACGGCATCAGCAACCGCACCTTTCAAATGACCATACATTTGGCCTTCAAACTGTGCTTCCAGCTCAGGGATAGACTGACCTGTCACGCCAGACAGGATATCCAACAAGTTAGAAACGCCGGCTTTCTTCTCGGTGTCATAACGAATAACCGCAGGCTCGTCAGAGTCGGTCATTGCGCGCTTAATCTTTTTCACGACTGATTTAGGATCTTCCAGCAATTCGATGACGTTATTACGGTTGTCATCAGATTTTGACATCTTTTTGGTGGGATCCTGCAACGACATCACCCGCGCACCCGCTTTAGGAATAAACGGCTCAGGGATTTTAAAGATATCGCCATACAGATTATTAAAGCGGCCCGCGATATCACGGCTCAGTTCCAGATGCTGTTTCTGGTCTTCGCCCACTGGCACCTGATTGGTCTGATACAGCAAGATATCTGCCGCCATCAATACCGGATAATCGAATAGACCGGCGTTGATGTTTTCGGCATAGCGCGCTGACTTATCTTTAAACTGGGTCATGCGGCTCAGTTCGCCAAAATAGGTATAGCAGTTCAGCGCCCAGCTCAGTTGGGTGTGCTCTGGCACATGAGATTGCACAAAAATGGTACTTTTCTTCGGATCAATACCGCACGCCAGATAGAGCGCTAGAGTGTCCAGCGTTCTCTTTCTCAGCAGAGTAGGATCCTGACGAGCAGTGATGGCATGCAGGTCAACGATGCAATAGATGCAATCATAATCATCTTGCATCTGTACCCACTGACGCAGTGCACCCATGTAATTGCCAATGGTTAATTCGCCGGACGGCTGCGCGCCGCTAAATACGATAGGCTTTATTGATTTATCGGATATAGCTGATTCAGTGGGTTTACTCATTTTATACTTCCTGATCTTTTAAAGATGGCAGCCCGATGGCGGGCAACAAATCGGCAAAGTGCTCCAGCACACAGTCTGGATGACTGGTGGCAATAGCTTCGCCGTAGTTATATCCATAGGTTAACCCAATACTTGGGCAACCCGCCGCCTGCGCGGCCATAATGTCATTACGCGAATCACCAACAAACAGCATTTCACGGGCATGCAAGCCGAGTTTAGCCAGCAACAAATACAGTGGTGCCGGATGAGGTTTCTTCACAACCACATCATCGCCGCCAATGATGACGGAGAAATAATCGGCAATCCCCAGAGACACCAGCAATGGAGCCACAAATGGCGAGGGCTTATTGGTAATCAGCCCCATAGGCAGCCCTTGAGCAGCCAATTGCGCCAAGGTCGCTTTCACTTGTGGGAATAGCTGGCTCCCCTGCTCGACCGTCTTGGCATAATAATGGTCAAACAGCTCGCGTGTATGGGCAACCGCCTGTGTATCAGGCTCACGGCCCGCCCAACGCAAAGCGCGCTCAACTAAAACATCGGCACCATTGCCAATCCAGGTCGACACCAAGTCGGTACCGGCAGCCGGTAAACCTTGGTGCTGCAACGCCATATCAATCGCGCTGGCCAGCCCCGGAGCACTATCAACTAATGTGCCATCCAGATCGAAAGCCACACCGCGGATAGCATCAAATTTAGTCATTGGTAGACATCGCCAATTCACTGCGCATCGCATCAATGACCGCGGCATAATCTGGCTGATTGAAAATAGCCGAGCCCGCGACAAACATATCCGCACCCGCCGCAGCTATCTGGCGAATATTGTCTACTTTCACCCCGCCATCGACTTCCAAACGAATGTCATAACCGCTGTCATCGATGAGTTTGCGCACTTGGCGCAATTTGTTCAGTGTTTCGGGAATGAACGACTGCCCGCCAAAACCGGGATTTACTGACATCAACAAAATGACATCCAGCTTATCCATCACGTAGTCAAGATAGCTCAACGGAGTAGCCGGATTGAACACCAAGCCCGCCTTGCAGCCACTCTCTTTGATGAGCTGCAAAGTACGGTCAACATGTTCAGAAGCTTCAGGATGGAATGAAATATAGGTGGCACCTGCTTTAGCGAAATCCGGGACAATGCGGTCAACCGGCTTCACCATCAAGTGCACATCAATCGGCGCGGTAATACCATAATCACGCAGAGCCTTGCACACCATCGGCCCGATGGTCAGGTTAGGAACGTAATGATTGTCCATCACATCAAAATGTACTACATCAGCGCCGGCGGCCAGTACCTTCGCGGTGTCTTCACCCAGACGGGCAAAATCAGCTGACAGAATCGACGGGGCAATTAAAAACTTTTTCATCCGCTTCTCCAAACTTGTCTCTTTGCTTTATGAAATATCAGCCTTAACGCTAACCCTCTGATTGATAAACATCAACGTTAGGCTTCCTATTTCATAAATCGCTGGGTTTGAATCTTTACCAAGCGGCTGTTTCCGCTCAGCTATACAGCGCCAAAAGCTCATTCACTTTACTACGGCCAAGGATATTACGGCTGATAGTGCGGCGCGCTTTTACCACATGCAGTGACGCCTGATGATACCAATCGCGCGTCAATTCTGTGTCGTGATTAGAAATCAGAACCGGGATCTTGTTTTCTGCTGATAGCTGGTAAGCAAGACGAGCCAGATTCTGTTGATCCGCAAGACCAAAATTATTGGTGTGATATGCCGTAAAATTAGCCGTTGCGGATAATGGCGCATACGGAGGATCGCAATAAACTACCGCCCCATGCACAGCTTTTAATAAGGTTTCCTGATAGTGCTCACAAACAAAAACAGCATTTTGCGATTTTTCAGCAAACCAATATAACTCGGCTTCCGGGAAGTAAGGTTTTTTGTAACGACCAAAAGGCACATTGAATTCACCGCTCAAATTATAACGACACAGGCCGTTATAACAATGGCGATTCAAATAGAGAAACAATAATGCACGGCGATAGGCATTGGTGCTGGCGTTAAACTCTTGACGCAGTAGGTAAAACTGCTCGGAATTATTGAAATCGCCGGTGAATAAAACGCGAGCATCCCGCACGAAGTCATCGGTGCGGTCCTTCACGATATTGTAGAGGTTGATAAGATCGCTGTTGATATCGGCCAGTATGTAAGACTCATACTCGGTGTTAAGAAACACCGAACCCGCACCGACGAATGGCTCTATCAAGCAGTCTCCCGCTGGAAGATGGCGTCGTATGTCATCAACCAGCGGATATTTCCCACCAGCCCATTTTAAAAAAGCGCGGTTTTTCTTCATGCCGTCAGTTAGCTACTTAATAATTCAGAGCCGCAGATTGTACTCTGTTTCAGACAGCACATCAGCGCACAAATAAGAATGATTTATTTTTTAAGGTCTTGCTGTACTTGTTGTACAGGTTTAACCCACGGTTTTTTCGCCTGAACATCGGCTGGTAGTGTCGCAATAGCCCTTTTTGCATCAGCAGAAGAGGCATAGTTGCCACTCACCAAGATGTACCAAGGCTTGCCATCACGTTTAGTTTCATAGACATGATAGTCAGTTAATTTTTGCTGCTTGGCATAGGCATTCAACGTGTCTGAACGGGATGCGCTGCTCAGCTGTATCGTGAAATGGCTGCTCGGTGCATTTTTCAACGTGCTGCTGCTACCAGTAGTACCTGATTTAGCCACTGCCGATGCTGCAGGAGAAACTGCCGTAGTTGGCCCTTTGTGGCTCACTGCGGGTTGCTTAGCCGCCGCTGTAGCCTGTTTCTGCGCTGGATGGGTAATCGTTTCCCGCGCTGCTGGCACTTTAGCTCCTTTCGAGGTCGAAACAGTGGCTGGCGCTGTCGGTAAGGTTGATATCTGGCCGTCATTCATGTTCTGAGACAGAGTATCAACCTGTCCTTGTGTTTGAGAGAGTGCATCAGACATGTTGCCCGGCAATTCGACACGCTGAGTTGGGCTGTTGGCAGAAGCCTGCGGTGCGGCCTCGGTCGGCGTCGGAGATATTGGCGGAACACTGATATCTTGTGGCTGAGCGGTATTTTTCACCCCATTGGCATCATGACCGTCGCTGGCGTTGTTTGCCACACCGGGTTGCGTGTTATTGCCGCTGGTGAGCGAAGCTGAATCTGACAGATTAATATTTCTCGCCGCATCAACATTAGGATTCTGTTGAGATGCTTCATGCTCGGTCGGTGCTTTTAGGGCTGAACCGATAGCAATAATAATCAGCAGCAGCACCAAAATACCGATACCAATCATCATATGTTGGCGCGAAACAGCAAGCTTAGGCCCGGTCGAAGACTTACGGGCACGAGTAGGACGACGGTCACTGCTATCTGGTTTCAGATCGTCTTCCGGCTTTAAATCATCCATCTAAACCCTCCAACTAGAGGCAAAAGCCTACCGCATTTATCATTGCGATCCGGCTGATTGATTTTACTGACTGCAAACAGGCGATACCGCCCGCAGCAAAGGAATATGATATTCTTATGATACAACATCATAGAACTTATGAGCATAGAACTTATAAACAAAGATTTATAAACATGGATTTATAAACACAGATTTACGAGTATCGTACTTATGCCATTTCCTATCACTGGCAATCAGCGATCGACGCCAGCACCATATCATGTGCAATGCCGCTACGGATTTCAGACTTACCTATAGCGGTTGGCAGCACCAAACGAAGCTCACCTGCCAACACTTTTTTATCTCGCATCATGTGCGGCAGATAGGACTCTGGCGTCATTTCCTGTGGCCCGCAGACTGGCAGACCAGCACGTAAAAGTAGCTTTTTGATACGCTCAACATCACTGGCTGAGAACTGGCCCAACCGGTAAGAAGTCTGTGCCGCCATCATCATGCCAGCAGCAACGGCTTCGCCGTGTAGCCAGACGCCATAACCCATTTCAGCCTCTATGGCATGGCCATAAGTATGACCCAAATTGAGTAAAGCGCGCATCCCGCTCTCTTCACGTTCATCGGCGGCAACAACATCGGCTTTTAATTCGCAACAACGACGGATGCAGTAAGCCAAAGCTGACATATCCAGTGCGAGTAAGGCGTCGATATTGGCTTCTAACCAATCGAAGAAAGCTGCATCAAGAATAATGCCGTATTTGATAACTTCAGCCAGCCCGGAAGCAAGCTCACGTGGAGGGAGGGTTTTGAGACAATTAAGGTCAACCACCACCGCTGCTGGCTGGTAGAAAGCACCAATCATGTTCTTGCCCAATGGATGATTCACTGCGGTTTTACCACCGACAGAAGAATCCACTTGAGAAAGTAAAGTGGTAGGAACTTGAATAAAGCGAACGCCGCGCTGATAACAAGCAGCAGCAAAACCGGTCAGGTCGCCTACTACACCGCCACCTAAGGCGACAAGCGTAGTATCACGACCGTGCGGTTTTTCCAGAAGGGCAGAAAATACCTGCTCCAGAACGCTGAGAGATTTATACTGTTCACCATCAGGTAAAATCACCTGATCGACTTTAATGCCGCTTTGTTCCAACACTGCCCGGAGCGAATCCAGATAGAGAGGAGCCAGCGTTTGGTTAGTCACCAGCATTACCTGGTCACCCGCCTTTAGCGGCTTAAAAGAGGCCGGATCATTAAACAATCCAGCAGCGATCGTAATCGGGTAGCTACGCTCCCCTAACGTGACAGTAATCTTCTCCATGTCGCGCCCAGTAACCTTCTTAACTTACGCCCGCGGGCATTAGTAAAATGCTAAAATCAGTTACTTTCCAGCATGTTGATAATCTGGTTAGCAACAACTTTCGCGCTTTGATCGTCAGTGCGGATGGTGACATCTGCAATTTCTTCGTACAACGGATTACGTTCTCTTGCCAGTGCTTCTAACACTTCACGCGGAGGCGAATCAACCTGCAACAACGGACGCTTTTTGTCACGTTGTGTACGGGCTAACTGCTTCTCGATAGTGGTTTCTAAATACACCACCACGCCACGGGCTGACAAACGGTTACGGGTTTCTCTAGATTTAACAGAGCCACCACCGGTTGCCAGAACAATGCCTTGTTTTTCCGTCAGTTCATTAATAACTTTTTCTTCACGATCGCGGAAACCTTCTTCGCCTTCCACGTCGAATACCCAGCCCACGTCAGCTCCGGTACGTCGCTCAATTTCTTGATCAGAGTCGAAAAACTCCATATTGAGTTGCTGAGCTAACTGACGACCAATAGTGCTTTTGCCGGCACCCATAGGCCCAACCAGAAAGATATTGCGTTTCTCTGCCATGTTTTTGGTATTACTAAGACTATTCGTTAATGATAACCCGCCCCGCCAATCAAATTAGCGACGGGACCTAAACTGAAACCTCATGAGCGATAGTGCGAGATCAGACGGAAAATTATCTCAGCACTTCTGGTAGTTTGGCAACCGAATAAATCGTTGTACACGTCGTGGGAGGGAAACCATACGTTTTTATCGGCGTATCAACGTTATTAAAAACCTCGGAGCTCAATTCGGTAACCCTTGTAAGCTAAATCTGACGCAGCGTCAAATTTAGAAGCCTCCTATCACACAAAAAGTTGCAGAAAGTCACCAAGATTGACCTGTTTTCATCAAACAGCATCTCATGAGGCTCAAGCGCTGATTAACCTTGGCGTAATGAAAATTACTAACTCCCGCCGATTTTGCTGTTGAGTATCTTGTTTGAACAGCCCTCCCAGCCAAGGAATATCGGCCAGTATTGGCACTTTATTAACCCCCTGACTGTTTTTCTGCTGGAAAATCCCCCCTAAGACGATAGTTTCACCATCATTTACGGTTATTTGGGTTTTTATTTCCTGCTTATCTATTAGTAATGTTTCACTATCACCACGTTTCATTGCCATCCCGGGCATATTTTGGCTGATTTTCAAGTTTAAAGTAATTTTGCCATTACGCAGTATTTTCGGTGTGACCTCCATCCCTAACACCGCTTCTTTAAATTCGATAGTCGTGGCCCCTTTTTTACCTCCAGAGACAGTATAAGGGATATCAGAGCCCTGCTTGATACTGGCTGTTTGCTGGTGTGAAGTGACCAGCCGTGGACTAGCAATAATATCGACCTGGTTTTCTTGTTCCAGCGCGCTTAACTCCAGTTCTAACAGCCGTCCGCCAATACGGGCAACATTGAATCCTGCACTAACTGCGCTATTTGGCAGTGGCAAATTGACATTAAAATCGCTCATTTTGAGTGAAGTATTTGGCTTCCCTTCCCCCATTCCCCAGCGCACGCCAAGTTCGTGTAGGTTTTCCCGACTGATTGTTACTATATGGGCAGCTAACTGCACTTGCTGTAGAGGCAAATCCATCTCTGCCAGCCAGCTTTTCAATAATGCTAATGAGGCAGGAGTGTCGCGAATTAATAATGTATTTGTACGTTTATCTACCACCACGCTCCCCAGCGGGGATAGCAGCCCTCCCTCGGCAAGATTCAAGCTGTCTGCCACCTCCTCGGCATCCGCATATTGCAAAGCAAGTGTCAGATTACTCAGAGATTCTGGTGCTGCTTTCTGTTTTGCTTGTTGCTGCCTTTGCTCAATATCCTCTTCAGTAAAAACCATCATCACCGCCCCATCGCGCTCAACGGTCAGGCGGCTCATGCGCAAAACGGTGGCCAGCGCTTGCTCCCAAGGGATGTCGACTAATCTCAAACTAAGATTGCCACCGACCTCTGCTGCAATGACTAAATTCAATTGCTGATAATCAGCCAGCGCTTGCAGCACCATAGAAACCGGGGCGTCCTGAAACTCCAATGTGACGGGAGCTCCGCCTTTTGCGCTATGTGAGACGCTACTGATCAGTAATAGGCAAAAGAGCAATAAAATAGGCAGTTGTGAGTACCCAACATTAAGAACAGCAGCCAGCCAGCCCTTAGGGTTGATTGTATGAATATCCATCAGACCAATTCCTTTTAATTCTGATTATTAGAGAAACAGTTAACTCACCGCATTGATAACACCACGGCGTCAGCTAAGCCTGAGCAAGGCTTATCTGGATTGACATACTGTAGGCTCACCTGCCGCGGACCTATGTGAGTAACCCGCCAATGCAGTAGTAACATGGTCTCTACCCTCAACATTTGCCAACTGCCATCTGGCGGTTGCACCCAAGCAGAAGAGTAATTGATGCCGCGAACCGTGCCCTGTAATTGCCAATTAACCAGCTCTTTGCGACCATCATCACAAGACTCCGCAGTAACTTGCTGAAAGGGGTTGCGCCCATTTTCAACCAATGATGGCTCCGCCCACACAATTGAAGCTTGTGTGACCACCACCAGCAATGGCCCCGTGAGCCATCCTCCTTTGCAGTTACTCATTTTCACTCCCTGCGAGATACTCCTTTAGATTGAGTTTCACTGTGAGTACATGGCGATCACGCATAATTGCAATTTGTTGAACCTGAACCGGAGATGAGATTAACGATAACTGGCGCAATAGATGGAGCAGCCCATAAAAATTAACGCGCAAGGTGGCGTGCCACTGCTGATATCCAACAGAATCCACTACCGCTTCGCTTCCTTGCTCAGCTTGCCGCTGCCAGCCAATAACCAACCCGCCATATGGTGCAATCCATTTACCTACTAAATGGGCTATGGAGTGTTGCTGCGGTGATGCTTGTGCGGTGCTTAATGCTGTTATTTGCTGGCGTAAGAGGAACAGGGATGGCAACCGCGCCAATACTGATTGCTGTTGTTCAACCTGTTGTTGATGCTGAGTAATTTCACCGGCGGTAAGCTGCTGTTGTTGCCATTCAGGCCGCAAAATCACGCTATAAACCACCACACCGAGCAACGACAGTAACCCCCATTGGCATAAGCAAAGCTGCCAACCCGGTCTATCTATCCAGCGCTGGAGTTGCTTATTCATCATTATTATTGTCCCCACCCTGCCAGTCAGCTTGTGCCACAAAGCGGAAATTACCGTCATCCTGCTGAGTAATCCGGTGTAAATGCACATTTGCCAACAGCGGCAAGCGAGCTAACTTCACCAAAAAGGTATTAATGGCGGCATAGTCTTGGCTGATCGCCTCAAAAACCAGCTTATCGCCTTGTGGTATGACACTGACTAACCAGCAGCTATCCGGTATTTGCTGTGATAACTGCTGCAATAGTGTTGAATATCGTTGCGCGGGCTGATGCACTTGTTGGTAAAGCTGTAAGCGCCGCTCTGCGTGCTGTAACCGGGCCATAGTTTGCTGCACCTCTTTATGGTGCTGATTTAATGCGGCTTGCTGCTGCAAAAGCCCAGCCAGATTGCCCTGCTGACTAATTTTTACTGTATGGGATTGCATTAATAACCCTCCCACCATAAGGGCCAGGAGAGCACATTGGCACAACCCCGTATTACGCCAAAATCGATAACGCCTTAACTGGTGCCCGGCACGCCATAATGAAAAATTCACCTGATACATCAGTAGTCTGCCGGGCGTAATGCCAGCCCCCCAGCCAGAGTAAATGCCGCGGGTAAGGGAGGTAGCGGAGGTTGATACTGGGTAAATGCAGTAAAGGGCGACCAGCCGATGGTATTTTCAGGTGGCGGTTCATCTATCGTGCTGCTGTAATAAATAGTCGCAAGCGCGCTGCTTTGTTGGGCATAACGAGCATGAAGTTGTGCCAATAAGGCAGTTAATGGATCACTGTCCTTAGACTGACCCCCTCCTACTCCATATTCATCCGAATCAATAGCCACCACACCAAAGTCAAACGGCATATCACTGGATGTAACCCACAACCACTCATTTGCCAAGCGATAAACTAAGCAATATTGCCCTGATAAACCTGCGGCTGTAGCCATATAGCGCAAGGCACAAGGTGTGATATCAATGATGTGTGATGGTAAATTGGCGCGATGTAAACATGTTTGCCATTGCTGGATTTCTGATCGCCGAGCGGCTGTGATTAATAAGTCACCATTAGGTGTGGCTCCGGCCCGATAGTCCAGTGCCAGTTCCTGACTATTCACTGGAAATAATCGACTTGCCGCCGCATTAATATACCCCTCTCGCTCAGGTTCACGCAGCCGTCGGTCCGGGGCAGGAAGTGATTGTTGCAATATGCGCTGTGCGGGCAATGCAATACGTAATGAAATATGTCGCGGTAATTGTTTACGTAATAATTTGAGTTTGTCGCTAACCACGTCTGGCTGTTGTAAAATACCTTCACGCAAAACGCCAGAAGGTAAGTTTTGCGACCACCAATAGCGCAGTTGCCAGCCATAGCGGCGTCTGACAACAGCCAGTGCGCGTATAGCCTCCATTTGAATATCTAGCCCAACCTGCCAATATTGTGAGTACACCTTTGTCGACCTCCGTGTCGAGAGAGAATAAAAGAACGTATCCATGTTCCGGGCTTGCCTTTATACTACGGCGCGGTTGTTTATAAACTGCCCAATTGACATTGAATGGGAAATCTCAGGTGAAGTTCGTAAAGTATCTTTTAATCCTTGCGGTGTGTTGCATTTTACTGGGAGCAGCCTCGATATTTGGTCTGTACAAATATATTGAGCCTCAGCTACCCGATGTTGCCACGCTGAAAGATGTCCGGCTGCAAACACCTATGTTGGTGTATAGCGCCGAAGGCGAATTGATCGCCCAATACGGTGAAAAACGCCGTATCCCGTTGACATTGAAACAAATCCCACCAGAAATGGTGCATGCATTTATTGCTACAGAAGATAGCCGATTCTATGAGCATCACGGTGTGGACCCTGTGGGTATCCTACGTGCGGCCTCTATTGCCATGGTTTCTGGTCGTGCCTCTCAAGGGGCCAGTACCATTACCCAGCAATTGGCTCGAAACTTTTTCTTAAGCCCGGAGCGGACCTTGATGCGTAAAATCAAGGAAGCTTTCCTGGCTATTCGCATTGAACAATTACTCACTAAAGATGAGATTCTTGAGCTGTATCTGAACAAGATTTATCTGGGTTATCGCGCCTATGGTGTTGGTGCTGCGGCACAGGTTTATTTCGGTAAAGATGTTAACGAATTGACGCTCAGCCAGATGGCGATGATTGCCGGGTTGCCAAAAGCACCGTCGACATTCAATCCGCTCTATTCACACGACCGGGCGGTTGCGCGTCGTAATGTCGTGCTGTCGCGCATGCTGGATGAAAAATATATCACTCGGGCCCAATATGATCAGGCCCGCAGTGAAGAACTGGTCGCCAACTACCATGCCCCGCAAATTGCCTTCTCCGCGCCGTATCTGTCTGAAATGGTGCGTCAGGAGATGATTAAGCGTTACGGTGAAAATGCCTATACCGACGGTTATCAGGTCTATACCACTATTACCAGAAAACTCCAGTTAGCGGCCGTTGATTCCTTACGCGCCAATGTGCTGGCTTATGACATGCGCCACGGCTATCGCGGCCCATCTAATGTGTTATGGAAAGTGGGTGAGAATGCCTGGAGCAATGAGCAAATTATTGATTCGCTTAAAACCTTACCGGTCTATGGCCCGCTGTTACCTGCGGTAGTCACCGCAGCGACTCCCGACCAAGCCACGGCTATCTTGGCGGATGGCAGTAGCGTAGCGCTACCAATGGCCGGGATGCGTTGGGCGCGTCCATTTAAATCGGATAATGCTCAAGGGCCGACACCGAAGAAAGTCACGGATGTGGTTCAGCCGGGTCAGCAGATTTGGGTGCGAAAAGTGGATGACAGTTGGTGGTTGGCGCAAGTGCCAGACGTCAACTCGGCCTTGGTTTCTATCGATCCAAACAATGGTGCAATTAAAGCGCTGGTTGGCGGTTTTGACTTTAACCAAAGTAAATTTAACCGTGCAACACAAGCATTGCGTCAGGTCGGTTCGAATATCAAACCATTCCTGTATACCGCGGCGATGGATAAAGGCCTGACGTTGGCAACTATCCTCAACGACCTACCAATCACTCGTTGGGATGCGGGTGCGGGCACAGACTGGCGGCCAAAGAACTCACCACCAACTTATGACGGCCCGATTCGTTTACGCCAAGGTTTAGGTCAATCGAAGAACGTGGTTATGGTGCGAGCCATGCGTGCTATGGGTGTGGATTACGCCGCTGAGTACCTGCAACGCTTTGGTTTCCCGGCACAAAATATTGTGCATTCGGAATCACTGGCATTGGGTTCTGCTTCATTCACCCCATTGCAGCTGGTTCGTGGTTATGCGGTACTGGCAAACGGCGGCTATTTGGTTGACCCGTATTTCATTACCAAAATCACAGATGATGTCGGCAATGTGCTGTTTGAAGAGAAGCCGAAGATTGTCTGTGAAGAGTGTAACTTGCCGGTCATTTACGGTGATACCCAGCGTTCTGTCGTGTTGTCCGACGATAATACGGAGAACGTTGCAACTTCGCAGACCAATAATGCCAGTAACGTCCCAATGCCAGAGCTGGAACAAGTCACGCCAGCGCAAGCGAAGATGAATAGTGATGGGCAATATGCACCACACGTGATCAGCACCCCGCTGGCATTCCTGATACGCGATGCATTGAACTCTAACATCTTCGGGGAACCGGGTTGGATGGGAACAGGCTGGCGCGCAGGGCGCGATTTGAAACGCAAAGATATCGGCGGTAAAACCGGTACCACCAACAATTCGAAAGATGCCTGGTTCTCTGGCTATGGCCCGGATACCGTGACGTCCGTCTGGATTGGCTTTGATGATCATCGCCGTGACTTAGGGCGCAGCACCGCATCAGGGGCAATATCAGATCAGATTTCTGGTGCTGAGGGGGGTGCGAAGACTGCCCAGCCAGCATGGGATGACTTTATGAAAGTGGCTCTGGAAGGGTTGCCGGAAAAACAAGTTCCGCCACCACCAGGGATTGTCAGTGTCGTGATTGATAAACAGACCGGCAAACTCTCCACTGGGGGGCCTGGCAGTCGTTCTGAATACTTTATCGAGGGGACACAGCCCACCGAGTATTCGGTCCATGAGGCCGGAACCACCCTCATGGATAACGGCCAGACGCACGAACTGTTCTGATAATAATGTTGAGTGGCTGCTAATGGCTTAATCGTCACTAGCAGCAAAATAAAAAGCCGGGAGATAATAAAATTCTCCCGGCTTTTTTATATGGGCCAGCTCAATATCAAGTGATGCCTGTTTCATTAAAAAATGCCTGTGCCAGAAACAGCGCACTGACATTACGAGCCTCACTAAAACCGGGCTCATCAAGCAAGGCCATCATATTCGCAATAGGCCAGCGCACTTGTGGCAACGGCTCGGGTTCATCACCCTCCAGGCTTTGTGGATAGAGGTTCTGCGCGATAACAATATTCATCTTGCTGGAAAAATAGGACGGTGCCATTGTCAACTTCCTGAGATAATCAAAACGCTCAGCACCAAAGCCAACTTCTTCCATCAATTCACGATTTGCCGCTTCTAACACACCTTCACCGGGGTCAATCAGCCCTTTAGGGAAGCCCAGCTCATACTCTTCGATGCCAACGGCATATTCACGGATGAGCAATAAGTCATTGCCGATTATCGGCACAATCATGACGGCTTCGCGATTCGATGGCCGCATGCGCTCATAAACTCGCCGCACGCCATTGCTGAACTCCAGATCCACCGCTTCGACAGTAAATAAACGGGAGTGGGCAACCGTATCTATTTTAAGTATTTTAGGTTTTTGCAGGTGTTTCATGATAGCCCCAAATTAAAAACTCACCGCCTACCGGACGCACATCAGGATAATCAGGCTCATATTATGGTCACTTAATAAGCCATTTTTTACCTGTGTGTATTAACCCGAAACTTTATACTGGAATTTATTAGAACTTGATCACATTGTGCGTTAATGAGAACCTTTATCGCAATGTCAGTTAGATATAATTTACCTGTTTTTAACATGGCGGCGAGTTTAGTCAAGATTCAACCGGTTAATTTTCACTCCATCCCAGCTCAATGCACGTTAAAAGTTGTGTTTGAAAATAGGATTATGCTGATATTACCGATGTTTTAGCCTTGCTATCCTTATCGGTCTACGGGCAGTTTAAGAGCACTTGTATTAGGTTATGTGATGAATAATAGCGGCGACAGGCTAATTCACTCAATAACTCTGCTATATGCCTCTGTACTGTGTTTATGCATAAAATGATGCATTCTTTCATAGAGTTGACGTAAGTCAGGGGCGCTCGGATGGGGATGGGATGAGCACAATAGTCTTAATATTGGCCTTACTGTTGACCAGTCTGATCGCAGTAGGCTTGCTGTGGTGGTTCCGATTCCGCCGCACTGCTCCCGTAACCGCAACTCTGCTGTTCGCAAAACCTACTCACCGCAAGCTAACCCCAGAAGAGCGGGTTAATATTGAAAATTACCTGCTAAATCAGCAAGACAAACTTGGGTTCAAACCTCAGTCTAATTTTGATAGCCGCACGCTGACAAACAGCTCGTTTACACCAACAAAGCTCATTCTGACGCCACAAAGCGACAACGTTTACTCGGTGACTCGTGCCATAACCCGCTATGGCGTGGCCAGTGATGAACCCAATAAATGGCGCTATTATCTGGACTCCATTGAAGTCCACCTCCCCGCGTCATGGGAACAATATATTACTCAGGATAATGATGTAGAACTTATCCAAACTCAGACTATCCCGCTAGTTATCTCCCTTAACGGGCATACCCTTAAAAATCACCAGTCTGAGAATGTCTACCAGCCTATTTTGCCTTCTGTCGTACAAAATGCGTCAATTCGCAAAGCAGATAGCGAACACATCGAACTACTGAATATCCGAAAAGAAACACCGGAAGAGTATGCTTTGCATGGTTCGAATGGTTTAAAAGAGGCCGGCGCAATCTGTTTGGCGCTGTTATTACTCTTTTTCGCCCTGACTGGCCCGGCGGTCACGCTCCCTTGGCTAATCATTGTGGCGGCCACGTTAACGGGTTGGGCCTGCTGGAATATGTTCAGCCCGCTGTCTGAAAAAGATTTGCGCGAAGTCCACTGTTTAAGCGGCACACCAAAGCGCTGGGGATTATTCGGGGAGTCGAATCAGAGTCAGATGAACAATATCTCGCTCGGGATTGTTGACCTCATTTATCCTGCCCATTGGGGGCCCTACTTTGCTCATGACCTGGGCAAAAAAACCAATATTGATATCTACCTCAATCGTCAGGTGGTCCGTCAGGGGCCGTTCCTGTCGCTGCATGACGAAATGAAGCATTTTCCATTGCAGCGTTGGGGCAAAAACCTGACGCTCATTGCTGGCTCGCTGCTGGTGATGGCGCTATTACTGATTTATGTGCCACTTGGCCTGCCACTGAAATTAAGTGTCGCGTGGCTACAAGGAGCGCAAAGCCAACAGGTCACCAGTGTTGAAGCTTTGGAAAAAATGCCATTACGCATTGGGGATATGCTGAAAGCGCAAGGCACCGGTATGTGCTATGTCCCGCCGAATAGCCAAAACCCGCACAGCTTTGTTTTTACGCCTTTTGATTGTTCCGGTATCTATTGGAACAATGCTGCCCCGCTGCCGCAACCCGAGTCAGAAACCATTGAAAAGGCCGCGGCACTGGTTGCTACCGTCAATCAGCAGTTGCATCCACAAGGTACTGATACCAACGTCAACCCACAACTGGCGACCGCCATTGAGAAATCCGGGATGATTCTGTTGGATAATTTCGCCGATATCGTGCTGAAAACACAAGATTTATGCGGTAGTGATAGTGACTGCGTCCGGCTAAAAAATGCGCTGGTTAATCTGGGGAATGCCAAGAATTGGTCTGGGCTGGTCAAACGGGCACAATCTGGCACATTGAAAGGCATGAATGTACTGCTACGCCCAGTGAGTGCTGATACGCTGGAAAATCTGGTAAAAACGGCAACCTCTTCATTTGTTTACCGTGAAACGCATTTGGCGACTGAAGCATTAAACAGCCCGCCACCAGGTGGTTTTTTGATAACCAGCGACGAAGGCAAACAGCTTGTAAACCACCCTGTGCCTGCGGTTCCACTGTTTGATTACAGTGCTCTGGAGCAATGGCGAGAATTACAGCGACTCTCTGGCCTGCTGCTCAATACCCCCTTTAAAGCCGAGGGCATCATCACCAATATCACCACTGATGCTAACGGCACGCGCCACATCGCGTTACACAGTGAGCCCGATATCGTCACCCTTGGCCGTTATCTGGGTACCAGCTTATTGCTGTTGGTACTGATTGTCTGTTTAGTGGTGAACACCACATTGTTAATTCAGCGCATACTGAAAAATCGTAGCCGTATGGATAATATTCAACGCTATTATGATACTTGCTTTAACCAAACCATCACTCCTGCGCCTTTCCTGCGTTAGCACTCTTTCATTTTCTGCCAGTCATACACCATGCCCACACCTTCGGGTATGCGCACTGTAACTTTGCTATGCTAGGCTAACGTGATAGATGGGTGCTTATCAGGTATCACTGCTGATTTGTTGCCCGCATTCTGTGTCATCAGCATTATTTAATATTGTGATTGTGGAGTCGCTATGCCCCCTGAATTTAATTGGCAAGAAATTGATACCGTGCTGCTGGATATGGATGGCACTCTGCTGGATTTAGAGTTCGACAGCCATTTCTGGTTAAAGCAGGTGCCGGAAACACTTAGCCAACATCGGGGGATCCCGCTGGATCAGGCACATAAGATTATTCATGATGAATATCTCGCCGTGCAACATACCTTAAATTGGTATTGCTTCGATTACTGGAGTGAACGGCTGGATTTGGATATTTATGCCATGACCACCCAAGCAGGTAGCCGGGTTCGCTTGCGTCAGGATACTAAGCCATTTTTAGCCAGTTTACGCGAGCGTGGCCTGCAAACAATTTTGCTCACTAATGCCCACCCACATAGTCTGGCGGTAAAAATTGAGCATACGGCCCTCGACCAGCACCTTGATTTATTACTTTCCACCCATACATTTGGTTATCCGAAGGAAGATCAACGACTGTGGCAAGCTGTCACGCAGCATACCGGGCTGAATCCTGCCAGAACCTTATTTGTCGATGACAGTGAGAAGATTCTGGATGCCGCGCGCACCTTTGGTATCCGCTATTGTCTGGGGATAGAAAACCCAGACTCCAGCTGTGCTGATAAAGCATTTCACAGCCATCCTGCAATCAATGACTATCGTAAGCTGTTGCCTGCATTACAGTTACGATAAGAATGAAGTGACGTGGATGAAACAGCGAGAATGTTTATGAAGGATAAAACCCCCCCTGACGAATCGGTTCGGCTGGACAAATGGCTTTGGGCTGCCCGGTTTTATAAAACCAGAGCGATAGCGCGGGAAATGGTGGATGGCGGTAAAGTTCATTACAACGGCCAGCGCGGTAAACCGAGCAAACTGGTTGAGCTGAATGCTGAAATTCGTCTACGTCAGGGCAATGACGAGCGCACCGTGCGGGTCTTGGCGCTAAATAGCCAGCGCCGTGGAGCCAATGAAGCACAAGCATTATATGAAGAGACCGCGACCAGCATTGCTAACCGCGAGAAAGTGGCGCAGGCACGTAAATTGAATGCCCTGACCATGCCACATCCGGATAGGCGACCGGATAAAAAAGAGCGTCGCAACCTGATCAAATTTAAACAAGGCGAGCCAGAATAAACCCAGTATGGCGGGTTTAAACGGCGGCCAATATGAGAGAAAACTATGTCTAATCACGACCAATTACACCGCTATGTGTTTACTAATCATGCTGTGCGCGGTGAACTGGTTTCAGTCAATGAAACCTACCAGCAGGTATTAGCCAACCATGATTACCCACCCGCGGTACAAAAACTGTTGGGCGAAATGTTGGTCGCGACCAGTCTGTTGACCGCCACCCTTAAATTTGATGGTGATATCACTGTGCAATTGCAGGGCGGTGACGGTCCAGTCTCACTGGCAGTGATTAACGGCAATAACCAACAAGAAATGCGCGGTGTCGCCCGCTATAAAGGCGAAATCAGCGCTGAAAGCACATTGAAAGAGATGGTGGGCAATGGCTATCTGGTGATAACCATTACACCGGCAAAAGGTGAGCGCTATCAGGGTGTTGTCGCCTTAGAAGGTGACACCATCGCTGCTTGCCTGGAAAACTACTTCATGCAATCTGAACAGCTGCCTACCCGCCTGTTTATCCGCACCGGCAGTGTAGAAGGCAAAGCAGCGGCAGCCGGTATGCTGCTGCAAGTTCTGCCAGCGCAGGAGCGCAATGAAGATGAATTTGATCATCTGGCGCAGCTGACCACCACCATTAAGGCCGAAGAGCTATTTACGCTGCCAGCCAATGAAGTGCTGTATCGTTTATACCATCAAGAAGAAGTCACGTTATATGAGCCGCAGAATGTCAGCTTCCGTTGCACCTGTTCTCGTGAGCGTTGTGCTGATGCATTAGTAACGTTATCTGAAGATGACATTAAAGAAATGCTCGAGCAGGATGGCAACATTGACATGCATTGTGAGTATTGCGGCAATCACTACCTGTTTGATGCCGTCGATATCGCCACTTTAAAAAGCGGTAATAGTTCTTCTTCAGAACAAATCCATTAATTCCTGTAATACATGGTTGGGTGCTGACACGTGCCCAGCCATTCCTTCTCGCGTTTCACTCTTGCTACAATCCGTGTTCTATCTCTCATAACTTAGCGAAAAATAGGCCATATATTAAAATCTTTGATAGCTATCGCTGTTAATCAGGGATGAGGATTTACAATCGCTGGTAGAAAATTGACGATCCAGGAGTTATGACATGAGTGTTAAAGGAATTACCCCGCAGGAGCTCGCCGCCTATGGCATCCATAACGTCAGCGAGATTGTTTACAACCCTAGCTATGATTTACTGTTCCAGGAAGAGACCAAACCCACGCTGGAAGGATACGAGCGCGGAACCCTCACCACCACAGGAGCAATAGCGGTCGATACCGGTATCTTTACCGGCCGCTCACCAAAAGATAAATATATTGTCCGTGATGATATCACCCGAGATACCGTGTGGTGGGCTGATCAGGGCAAAGGCAAGAATGATAACAAACCTCTGAGCCAAGAGACTTGGAACCACCTGAAAGGGTTGGTCACCGAGCAACTGTCAGGCAAACGTCTGTTTGTTGTTGATACATTCTGCGGTGCTAATGCCGATACACGTCTACAAGTCCGCTTCGTCACTGAAGTCGCTTGGCAAGCGCATTTCGTTAAAAACATGTTTATCCGCCCATCAGATGAAGAACTGGCCCATTTCGAGCCCGATTTTATCGTCATGAATGGCGCTAAATGCACTAACCCGAACTGGAAAGAGCAAGGTCTGAATTCAGAGAACTTTGTGGCCTTTAACCTGACAGAACGTATGCAGCTGATTGGCGGCACATGGTATGGCGGCGAAATGAAGAAAGGTATGTTCTCAATGATGAACTACCTGCTGCCGCTGAAAGGCATTGCATCTATGCACTGCTCCGCCAACGTCGGTGAAAAAGGCGATGTCGCTATCTTCTTCGGCTTGTCCGGTACCGGTAAAACCACCTTGTCCACAGATCCGAAACGTAAATTGATCGGTGATGACGAACACGGCTGGGATGATGACGGGGTATTTAACTTTGAAGGCGGCTGCTACGCCAAAACCATCAAGTTATCCGAAGAAGCAGAACCCGACATTTATCATGCAATTAAACGTGATGCTCTGTTGGAAAACGTGGTAGTGCTAGCCGATGGCACTGTTGATTTCAACGACGGTTCTAAAACTGAAAACACCCGTGTTTCTTATCCGATTTACCACATCGAAAATATCGTTAAGCCGGTCTCTAAAGCAGGCCATGCCACCAAGGTTATTTTCCTGACTGCCGATGCCTTTGGCGTATTGCCGCCAGTATCACGCCTGACGGCCAATCAAACCCAGTATCACTTCCTGTCTGGCTTTACCGCCAAACTCGCCGGTACTGAGCGCGGTGTCACCGAGCCAACACCTACATTCTCTGCCTGTTTTGGCGCAGCATTCTTGTCGCTGCACCCAACGCAATATGCAGAAGTGCTGGTTAAACGTATGCAAGCGGTCGGCGCACAGGCCTATCTGGTCAACACTGGCTGGAATGGAACTGGCAAACGTATTTCCATCAAGGATACCCGTGGCATTATCGACGCCATTCTGAATGGCGAGATTGATAAAGCAGAAACCTTCACCTTACCAATCTTTGATCTGGCCGTGCCAACATCATTACCGGGCGTGAACCCAGATATCCTCGACCCACGTGACACTTATGCCGATGTCGCGCAGTGGCAAGAGAAGGCCGAAGATTTGGCGAAGCGTTTTACCACTAACTTTGATAAATATACCGATACCCCAGCAGGGGCTGCGCTGGTCAGTGCAGGGCCGAAGATCTAAGTTAGATTGAGGTTGGTTATATTGCGAGGGGCACAGTTGTGCCCCTTTTGTTTTTTCTGCGGAAGTCGATTTAGTATTTTGGTGATGAGGGGGGGGGATTGGGGATTAGTTCGGTAGCCTGATTCGGTTGACATAAGATTGGCAACAACCTTCTCTCCGCTGTCTCAACCGGTCAAGGGTGTGCGCTCACACACCCTTGACCGGTTGAGACTCATGAAGCTCAGCAAACACCGATGCCTTAACAACCGAACTAACCACAAACTAAATATCACCCATTCCCCACTACCGCAGGCAATCTCGGCTTCACATCTAACGGCAATGGAATATATGCCCGGATCCGTAACCCACCGCGCTCACTGGTACCAATATCCAACGAACCGGCGTGTGCATCGATAATTCGCTGTACAATCGCCAGCCCCAGCCCGGTACCACTGGTGCTACGTGCGCTATCGCCACGGACAAAAGGCTGGAACAGATGCTTCAAATCTTCCGGCTTAATACCGGGGCCATCATCTTCAACCTGGAACCAAGCCCGCTGAAGCTCGGTGCCACTGCTCACTTTTATCCAGCCATTACCGTAACGCGCGGCATTCACCACCATATTCGCCAAGGCGCGCTTAATCGATAGCGGATGAATATCTACTATGACTTCACCTTCGCATAGATCGGTTTCAATCACCCGCTCATAGCCACTTTCGGCAGCAATCACCTCACCCAACACCGCATTAAGATCACTCGGTTCGGTCGGCATCTCCTGCCCAGTGCGTAGATAATCAATAAACTGCTCAATAATGGCATTGCACTCTTCAATGTCTTTATTGATAGATTCGGACAGATAACCGTCGGCTTCACTCATCATTTCAGTCGCCAGACGGATACGGGTCAATGGGGTACGCAAGTCATGGCTGACCCCGGCCATAAGCAGGGTTCGGTCATCTGCCAGCAGCTTCACGCCAGCCGCCATTTGGTTAAATGCCCGGGTGACCGAACGTACCTCCGAAGCACCATATTCTCGCAATGGCGGCGGAATAATGCCCTTCCCGACCTGCAAAGCTGCATGTTCCAGCTCCACCAAGGGCCGATTCTGAATACGGATAAACAGCCAGGCACCGCCAACGGCCAGCAGCATAATGGCTAGGGTATAGCGGAACAGGGGCGAGAAATCGCCCTGATGAATTTCAGTTAATGGTACTCGTACCCAGATATCCGGCGACAACCACGTCTTTAGCCAGACAACCGGCGAGTTTTTATTAACTTCGACACGAACATCCGTTGGCCCACCTAACTGCTGGGCCATTTGGTCACTGAGAAATTTGTAATGCTGTGCCCAACGCAGGCCACTTTCCTCTGCCGCAGCATTGGTATATAGCGAAATCCCCAATTCACGGTAAATCTCACGCCGAAACGCCGGCGGGACTTCAAGCAGCGTGCCATCTTCCAGTTGCAGCCGGTCAGTCATCAGCATACGAACTTCATACGCCAACACTTTGTTGAACTGCTGCAAGCTGGGCAAAATGGCGAAATTCAGCACCACCAAATACGTAGTGACCAAGCTGACAAACAGCAAGGTCACAATCAATAATAAGGTTCGGGCAAATGAGCTACGTGGAGAAAAGCGCCATCGCCTCATGCTTTACTGCCGTCCGGTACAAATACGTAGCCCAAGCCCCAAACGGTCTGGATATAGCGCGGATGTGCCGGATCTTCTTCTACCATGCGGCGCAGACGTGAAATCTGCACGTCGATAGAACGCTCCATTGCACTGTATTCACGACCACGCGCCAGATTCATCAGCTTATCGCGGGATAATGGCTCACGCGGGTGACTAACCAGCGCTTTCAACACCGCAAATTCACCACTGGTCAATGGCATAGGTTCGTCTTCACGGAACATTTCACGGGTACCGAGGTTCAGTTTGAACTTGCCAAAAGCAATCACGGCTTCTTCTTGTGAAGGTGCGCCCGGCAGTTCATTAGCCTGACGGCGTAACACGGCGCGGATACGAGCCAGCAGTTCGCGAGGGTTAAATGGCTTAGGAATATAATCGTCTGCACCAATTTCCAACCCAACAATGCGGTCTACTTCTTCCCCTTTCGCCGTCACCATAATGATAGGCATAGGGTTACTTTGACTGCGCAGGCGGCGACAGATAGACAAACCATCTTCACCCGGCAACATGAGGTCGAGCACCATCAGGTGGAAAGACTCACGGGTTAACAAGCGATCCATCTGTTCAGCATTGGCAACACTGCGCACCTGGAAACCTTGCTCTGTCAGGTAACGTTCCAACAGCGCACGCAGGCGCATATCGTCATCAACGACCAGAATCTTGTGATTCTCTTGCATTTTATTACTCCCAAAGGCCGTATTGCCCGAATCTGCACATTGTTAGAAAAACTCACTCTAACAGACAGCTATTTATGGTATATATTCTAGTCGAAATTGTTACAAAGCTTATTGTTGTGCCTAATTATCAACACTTTCGTCAAATGGACGGTAGCGAATCTCTAAAATCCAGTAGGTCGCTTCACCATTTGGCGTCTGAACCGTCACCTCATCATCCACCTGTTTGCCAATTAAGGCACGGGCCACCGGTGAATCGATAGAAATCCATTTTTTTGCCGGATCGAACTCATCTGGGCCGACCAAGCGGAAGATGCGCTGCTCTTCTACTTCATTTTCTACCCGCACCCAAGCGCCGAAATAGACTTTCCCTTCCTGACGCGGGTCTGGGTCAACGATTTTCAGCACTTCAAGACGTTTGGTCAGAAAGCGCACCCGGCGATCAATTTCCCGCAGGCGCTTCTTACCATAGATATATTCGGCATTTTCCGAACGGTCGCCCATTGCTGCCGCTTCAGAGACCGCTTGAGTCACCACTGGCCGCTCTTCACGCCACAGATAATGCAGCTCACGATCCAGCGCCTGCCAGCCTTCGCGGGTAATGTAGTTGCTTTTAGCCATAAAATTATCCAGTTATCCCTTTCGGATAGATGCCTCTACTATACCCTATGTTTTTACCGATAAGTTCAGGTTAGCTCAAGCCCAATGAGCGCTCTACTGGCAATTTATCCGGGCAATCCGTATAACTATCCTCTGCCATTTTTCCTACTCACTAATTGATATCAGACTTATGAATGAACAACTGAGCCGCATTATTGCAAGCGAACTACAGGCGCGACCGGAGCAAGTTGCCTCCGCAATACGTCTGCTGGATGAAGGTAATACCGTGCCCTTTATTTCACGGTATCGTAAGGAAGTTACCGGCGGGTTGGATGATACCCAGCTGCGCCAGTTGGAAAGCCGTTTGGGGTACCTGCGCGAACTGGAAGACCGCCGCCAAACCATTCTTAAATCAATTGAAGATCAGGGCAAGCTCACCGAGCAGCTGGCCGGTGCGATTAATGGCACCATGAGTAAAACTGAGCTGGAAGATTTATACCTTCCTTATAAGCCCAAGCGCCGCACCCGTGGGCAGATTGCTATTGAAGCAGGTCTGGAACCTTTGGCTGACAGCCTATGGAATGACCCGCAGCAAGACCCAGAACAGGTGGCCCAGGCCTATATTGATGCTGATAAAGGCGTGGCCGATACCAAAGCGGCACTGGATGGTGCGCGCTATATCTTGATGGAGCGTTTTGCTGAAGACGCCACTTTGCTGGCGAAAGTGCGCCAGTACTTGTGGAAAAATGCTCATCTGGTAGCAAAAGTGGTGGAAGGCAAAGAGCAGGAAGGCGCTAAATTCCGCGATTACTTTGACCACCATGAACCTATCGCCCAAGTCCCTTCTCACCGCGCCTTAGCAATGTTCCGTGGCCGCAATGAAGGTGTGCTGCAACTGGCGCTGAATCCTGATCCGCAGTTTGACGAGCCGCCTCGTGAAAGTCAGGGCGAACAGATCATTATTAATCATCTGGATTTGCGGTTGAATAACGCACCAGCAGACACTTGGCGTAAAGCGGTGGTCAACTGGACATGGCGGATCAAAGTACTGCTGCATCTGGAAACCGAGCTAATGAGCACCCTGCGTGAGCGGGCTGAAGATGAAGCAATCAATGTGTTCGCCCGTAATATGCAAGATTTGCTGATGGCAGCACCGGCAGGGATGCGCGCAACCATGGGCCTCGATCCCGGCCTACGTACTGGGGTGAAAGTGGCGGTGGTTGACGCTACCGGCAAGCTGGTTGCCTTCGATACCATCTACCCTCATACCGGGCAGGCAGCCAAGGCCGCAGCCGTAGTGGCCGCCCTGTGCATCAAGCATCAGGTTGAATTGGTGGCTATCGGTAACGGCACGGCATCGCGGGAAACCGAGCGTTTCTTTGCCGAACTGCAACAGCAGTATCCGGCGGTGACGGCGCAAAAAGTGATTGTCAGTGAAGCCGGGGCGTCGGTTTACTCCGCTTCGGAGCTAGCCGCGCTAGAGTTCCCAGATCTGGATGTTTCTATCCGTGGTGCAGTTTCTATTGCCCGTCGGTTGCAAGATCCTCTGGCTGAGCTGGTTAAAATCGATCCAAAATCCATTGGGGTCGGCCAATATCAACATGATGTCAGCCAAAGCCAATTGGCGAAAAAGCTCGATGCCGTGGTAGAAGACTGCGTGAACGCCGTGGGCGTGGATTTAAATACGGCGTCCGTCCCTTTGTTGACTCGAGTGGCCGGTTTAACCCGCATGATGGCGCAGAATATTGTTAACTGGCGTGATGAGAATGGTCGTTTCCATAACCGCGAGCAATTACTGAAAGTCAGCCGTCTGGGGCCAAAAGCCTTCGAGCAGTGTGCCGGTTTCTTACGTATCAATCACGGGGATAATCCACTAGACGCATCCACGGTGCATCCAGAAGCCTATCCGGTCGTCGAGCGCATTTTGGCGGCAACTGAGCAAGCTTTGCAGGACTTAATGGGCAATGCTGCGGCCTTACGCAACCTTAATGCACGTGACTTCACCACCGAGCGTTTTGGTGTGCCAACCGTCACCGATATCTTGCGTGAGCTGGAAAAACCGGGCCGCGACCCACGTCCTGAATTTAAAACTGCCACCTTTGCCGAAGGCGTTGAAACACTGAATGACCTGACGCCGGGGATGATCCTCGAAGGCTCGGTCACAAACGTGACGAACTTTGGGGCTTTTGTGGATATTGGCGTCCATCAGGATGGTCTGGTGCATATCTCGTCACTGGCAGATAAGTTTGTCGATGACCCACACAAGGTGGTGAAAGCCGGTGATATCGTCAAAGTTAAAGTGATGGAAGTGGATTTACAGCGCAAACGTATTGCGCTGACCATGCGCCTGGATGAACAACCGGGTGAAGGGGGTTCGCGGCGGGGTAATGGCGGCGAGAACCGCGCCAGTGCCAATAATGATAATCGTGGCGCCAGCCGCCCACGGAATAACGCTAACAATGACGCCAATAACCGCCCACCAGCCAAAGGGCGGGTGGACAGCAACTCAGGCGGGAACAGCGCCATGAGTGACGCGCTGGCTGCGGCGTTTAAAAAACGCTGATAACTTAGCTTAGGGCCACATGCTGTGGCCCTTTCTTTATTAAACTGCCCGCTTTTCTCATATTTTTTTCTTCTATAAAATTGTAAAATTATTTTTTAAATTAATTAGCACGAGATTCTTTTCTTCTCCGATGTCTCAGGCAAAACAAGCAATAATCTTGACTCATTTAACATTATATTTAACATGACGACTTATTGAGTTTGTTATTACTGTTAGTTTATAAATAATTACGATAATCGGCCGTGGATTAATTAAAACCTGAATGTTATTTGATTCAAATCATAGTGAAGTGATTATGTTAATAATCGGTATTTTACAATAAATACATCGAGTTATACCCAATAGACTTCGAGTTGCAGATAGTCCGCAACAGCAGGAACCCAAGGAGTTGAGATAACTCAATGACTTGGATTAGTGATAGTCACCCACACTCCGGTAGTCTTAAAGATGACCGATTTAAAAGAAACATCCAGTTAACTGATTTAACTCATCATTCTCATTTGCGATCACGCCAATTTGGTGGTAAAACAAGCGTAAATAGAAATCAGACTCATTAATTATAAAAATTAAACCGTAATGAATACTTACTTTTGAGTATTTGACCCCAGTTGAATATGAAAATGGTTCTTACTATTATTATTTCACTCATTACGTCTTAGCATAACATTATTCTGAATTCTGGTACGCCATTAACCAACACCCTGAAATTTAAAGTGTAAAGGGTAATTTTCAAGAGGCTTTTATGCATCTTATTCCACAGCGTTCCTACAAAATTATTGGTTTCTCACCTGAAATTAGCCCGGCTTATCGGCAGAAATTATTATCTCTGGGTATGTTACCCGGCTCTTCATTTAATGTGGTTCGCCTTGCGCCATTAGGTGACCCCATTCAGATAGAAGCCCGTCGGGTCAGCCTGGTGGTACGTAAAAAAGATTTAGATCTGCTGACCCTCGACCTGCAACCCTAACACGACAGGTCAATTTCTTATTCTGGCTGCCGGGTGATGGATAAAAATCGCCCCGCACCGTCTGATTTTAATTTATTGATATCACGTTGGATCATGAAAGCACTCACAATCGGCCTTATCGGCAACCCCAATGCGGGTAAAACCACTCTTTTCAACCAGTTAACTGGCGCTCGTCAACGCGTTGGGAATTGGGCCGGAGTCACGGTTGAGCGCAAAGAAGGTCATTTTAATACCCCGCAGCATCAGGTGACCTTAGTTGACTTGCCGGGGACTTACTCGCTGACGACGATTTCTGAGCAAACGTCGCTGGATGAGCAAATTGCCTGCCACTATATTTTGAGTGGCGAGGCTGACCTGCTGATTAACGTGATTGATGCCGCCAATCTGGAGCGCAATCTCTACCTGACACTGCAACTCATCGAGCTAGGTATCCCCTGCATTGTGGCACTCAACATGCTGGATATTGCTAAAAGCCAGCATATTGATATTGATATCGCGGCCCTCTCTCAACAGCTAGGTTGCCCAGTAATTCCGCTGGTTTCTACCCGTGGACAGGGTATCAATGAATTAAAAGCCAGTATCGATGAGTTTCAGCCCGTGACCTTTAAAGCGCTGGTTAACTACCCGCCAGTGCTGCTGCATGAAGTGGATAAACTGGTACAGAACATGCCGGATTCTTGGCCTATCCAGCAGCGCCGCTGGCTGGCACTGCAAATTCTGGAAGGAGATATCTACAGTCTGGCGCGCGCTGGTATAGCGCCGTCACAGGTTGAGTTGGCGCGTGAGAATCTGCGACAAAATCAGCACGAAGATCCCGAATTGGTGATCGCCGATGCTCGCTATCAAAGCATCGCCCGTATCTGCGATATCGTCGGCAACTCACAGCAAGCAGAGCCAAACCGCCTGACCCAAGCACTGGATAAAGTAATTCTGAACCGCTGGTTAGGGGTGCCGATTTTCCTGTTTGTTATGTATTTAATGTTCGTATTGGCCATCAACATTGGTGGCGCACTGCAACCTATATTTGATATTGGCTCTGCCGCTATCTTTATCCAAGGGCTGCAATGGGTCGGTTATACCCTGCATTTCCCGCAGTGGCTGACTATCTTCCTCGCCCAAGGTGTTGGGGGCGGTATTAACACCGTGCTGCCACTGGTGCCGCAAATTGGCATGATGTACCTGTTCCTCTCCTTTTTGGAGGACTCCGGCTATATGGCCCGTGCGGCATTCGTGATGGACCGGCTGATGCAGGCGTTAGGGTTGCCGGGTAAATCATTTGTGCCACTGATTGTTGGCTTCGGCTGCAATGTGCCTTCGATTATGGGGGCGCGCACCTTGGATGCCCAACGCGAACGGCTGATTACTATCATGATGGCCCCCTTTATGTCCTGTGGTGCACGGCTGGCCATTTTCGCGGTATTTGCTGCGGCATTCTTCGGCCAGGACGGAGCCAGCATCGTTTTCTCACTCTATTTACTCGGTATTGCCGTGGCAATCCTCACCGGCTTGGTACTGAAATACACCATCATGCGCGGTGAAGCCTCTCCTTTTGTGATGGAATTGCCGGTTTACCATGTGCCACATCTGAAGAGCTTGTTACTGCAAACCTGGCAGCGACTGAAAGGCTTTGTTCTACGGGCGGGGAAAGTCATTGTCATCGCCAGTATTTTCATTGGTGGCCTAAATAGTTTCTCTTTCAGTGGCAAAGCGGTCGATAGCATCAATGACTCGGCACTCGCCTCTGTCAGTAAAGTGCTCACCCCGTTACTGACCCCAATGGGGGTTCATGAGGATAACTGGCAAGCGACGGTGGGGTTAGTCACCGGTGCCATGGCCAAAGAAGTGGTGGTGGGGACACTGAATACCCTCTATACCGCTGAGCAGATTAAAAATGAACCCTTTGATGCCGAGAGCTTCAATTTACTGGGTGAATTAGCCGGTGCGGTTGATAAAACCTGGCAGGGATTAAAAGATACCTTTAGCCTCAGTGTGCTCTCTAACCCGATTGAAGCCAGTAAAGGGGATGGCGAAATGGCGGCGGGTTCAATGGGGATGATGAGCAGCAAGTTCGGTTCCAGTATTTCGGCCTATAGCTATCTTATTTTCGTGCTGTTGTATGTGCCCTGTGTCTCGGTCATGGGGGCAATTGCGCGCGAAACCAGCCGTGGCTGGATGACGTTCTCGATACTGTGGGGGTTGAATGTGGCTTATTCGCTGGCGACCTTGTTCTATCAAGCCGCCACTTTCCGTGACCACCCGCAGCAGAGTTTAGGCATTATCGCGTTGGTGATTATCATCAATGCGGTGATCTTGTTTGGCTTACGCCGCGCACGTAGCCGGGTCACTGTGAGATTACAAAACAGTGCGCCCGCCAGCTGTTGTCAAAGCTCGAGCGGTGACTGCCACTAATGGCTAAATACCCTTGGCAGAGTGATCAATAGGAGGAGCTACATGGCAAGCCTACTGCAATTGCGTGATGCAATCGCCCTCAGTGGCAGTGCTGACGCAACTCAGCTTAGTCATCAATTAGCGATGCCACTGCCTCTGGTTGAGGCCATGTTAGAACGGCTGACAGCTATGGGTAAGATTGAACGCATTGAGCAGGATAATAGCGGATGTCTTACCGGCAGTTGTAAGAGCTGCCCAGAGGGACAGAATCATTGCAGTACCGTGGTTTACCAACTGAAATAGCCTCATTAAAACGGAAAAGAGATGCGTTGAGCATCTCTTTATATTTATCTTACTTATCATTGGCGTGACCCTAGCCACGCTAGGTAAAAACGAATGCTTATTTATAGACATCCGCATCGGCATCAAATTTCTTCTTCTCACGCTCAGCGATAATTACATAATACTTACCGCCTTTTTCATCCGCCATTTTTGATAGCTCTTCTTTCACGTCCATTGGCGATGTAGCTTCACCTGAAGTCGTTATTGTGCCAATTTTTTCATAGTTTTTTGCTTCTTCTTTGGTAATTTCTTTTGCCGCCATTGCGCCAAAAGAAACGCCCGACACCACCAGAGCGACTGCCAGATTTTTTAATAAAGTCATGCCAAGTACCTCTCAAATAAATGGATAATGTGTGTAAAGCCATCTTAATTATTAAACAAATTTAATAATTAGCCATTTAATAGCCGATTAAATTCATCCACTTTATCTTTTTCAGCGTTTTCTTACTTTTGGTACACACCCCAGAAAATACTGAACAGCAGGTATCAGGCTTGATTCTGTTGCGAGAAATCTAAAATTAATTTTGAAAAATCATCCGGATGGGAAACAAAGGGAGCATGGGCCGCGCCTTTCATCACGACGGACTGAGTCTCTGGCCATGCACTGTCTAACAATGAAGCTACTTTGCGCGGGACTAACCCATCCAGATAACCATAAATTCGCAAGAAGGGGACTGTGCATATTGCCAGACCCTGGCGTAAATCAGCCGTGCGCAAAATTTCCAGCCCGCCGGTCAAGACATCGACTTCCGGCATTTGATGTTGCAGCACCACGGCTTTCAACAGGCGAGCATCCTGACGTGCGCTTTCGGTGCCCAGCGTTTGTAATGCCAAAAAACGCTCTACCGTGCGCTGGAAATCCTCACTGAGTTGTTGCTCGAACCCAGCCAACACTTCTGGCCGAATCCCCGGCCACTCAGCATGAGCAGTAAAACACGGAGAAGAAGAGACCGTTATCAGCCCCTGAACACGTTCTGGGTGACTTAAGGCTATCTGACTGGCCACTAACCCGCCCATCGACCAGCCCAGCCACAAAGCCTGTGGTGGCGCTTGCTGTAATACGATGTCGGCCATGTCAGTCAACGACATCGCAGAGAAGCCTTTACTGCGCCCATAGCCGGGGAGGTCGACTAAGTGCAGGCGAAAATGCGGCGCAAGTCTGTCAATTATGCAATGCCATACCCCCGCATTCAGCCCCCATCCGTGCAGCAACACAAGATCGCGACTACCTTCGCCGCAGATGTTCCAATAAAGTTGTTTCATGCGTTAGTATCCTGTCGCCTTAGCCCTTCATCAAGGAAGATGTCTATGCTAACAATCGCCAGCCAGTGTTGGCTATGCCAGCAGCCGTTATATCACCCAAAGCACGGTATTTGTTGCTACTGCCGCCGCCATCTGCCCTCATTGCCGCCCTGCTGTCCTTGCTGCGGCTTGCCGAGTCATAACCGTGTTTTGCTTTGTGGCCGCTGCCTTGGCAACCCACCGCCTTGGAGTAGCATCACTTTTGTTAGCGATTACGCGCCCCCATTGAATCAGTTGATAAAACGGTTAAAATTTAGCGGCGTAGCCCCACTGGCACCGGTACTGGCACGTTTATTATTACTGCGCTGGCTCGATAACTGGCGCATGGGCAAGGTCATCAAACCGGACAGAATCATCAGTGTGCCGCTCCACCGCTGGCGTTGCTGGCGGCGTGGCTATAACCAGACAGATCTGTTAGCTCGGCCACTGGCACACTGGCTTGGCTGTCACTATAGCAATATGACCTTACAGCGCATTCGTGCAACACCCGCTCAGCAGCAATTGACTGCCGCCGCACGACGTAAAAATATGCGTGGAGCTTTTCGCTGTATGGAGACCGTTCGCGGCCAACATATTGCTCTGCTAGATGATGTCGTGACCACTGGCAGTACACTGAATGAGATCGCCAAGCTACTATGGGCTCAGGGGATTGCCTCATTACAGGTTTGGTGTATCTGCCGAACCTTGTAGTCACCCTAACAATGGGCGTATTATAACCGACAAGAATAGTCAACTATTGAGCAGATGCCATGATCACAATAACAGACGCAGCACAATCTCATTTTGCCAAACTGTTGGCAAACCAAGAAGAAGGCACCCAAATCCGCGTATTTGTTATCAACCCCGGTACGCCAACCGCTGAATGCGGTGTGTCTTATTGCCCACCGGATGCTGTTGAAGCAACAGATACCGAACTGAAGTTTGAGCAGTTGTCGGCCTATGTCGATGAACTCAGTGTCCCTTATCTGGAAGACGCTGAAATTGACTTCGTGACTGACCAGCTAGGTTCTCAGCTCACCCTGAAAGCCCCGAATGCCAAAATGCGCAAAGTGGACGACAATGCGCCGCTGATGGAGCGGGTTGAGTATGTTCTGCAATCGCAGATTAACCCACAATTGGCGGGTCACGGTGGTCGTGTCACCTTGATGGAAATCACGCCGGATGCGTTGGCTATCCTGCAATTTGGTGGCGGTTGTAACGGTTGCTCCATGGTCGATGTGACCCTGAAAGAAGGCATCGAGAAAGAGCTGTTGCAGAAATTCCCAGAATTGAAGGGCGTGAGAGATTTGACCGAGCATCAGCGTGGCGAGCACTCTTACTACTAATTATTAGCCTTCGTCCTTGGCGTTACAGCGGTGTTAGCTGCACTCACGCACCCGAATCACTGACCTGTGTCAGCTCATCGGGATGTGTTCGCTGGCTGCCTTGCTGTAACACCAATGACTTTGGCTAATCTCTTTCTTCTGATCTGGCGACAGCGGTGTTAGCTGCACTCGCGCACCCGAATCACTGACCTGTGTCAGCTCATCGGGATTTGTTCGCTGGCTGCCTTGCTGTAACACCAATGACTTTGGCTAATCTCTTTCTTCTGACTTGGCGACAGCGGTGTTAACTGCACTCGCGCACCCGAATCACTGACCTGTGTCAGCTCATCGGGATTTGTTCGCTGGCTGCCTTGCTGTAACACCAATGACTTTGGCTAATCTCTTTCTTCTGACTTGGCAACAGCGGTGTTAGCTGCACTCACGCACCCGAATCACTGACCTGTGTCAGCTCATCGGGATTTGTTCGTTTGCTGCCTTGCTGTAACACCAATGATTTTGGCTAATCTCTTTTGGCTGACAAGATGATATGCAAAACAAAGGGGAAGCGCCGCTAAGTGCGATTGCCCTTTCACTTGTTAATCAAAAAATTAGGCCAATATTACCCAGCCGAAACGTTCTTGCGCCGCTTATCCAAATCTTTCAATAAGCGATTAACCTGGCTGTCAGCAAACATCTCTTCCAATGTTGCCGTCAGCTTACGCCGCCAGTTTGGGTATTCATCACTGGTTCCGGGAATATTGACCGGCGCTGCCATGTCCAGCCAATCTTCCGGCTGCAAGCCCAGTAGTGCGCTGGCGCTATCTGCAACATAACGTTGCAATCCGCGGTTAAGAACCGGGCTCATTGCCAGCAACGACGCCTTATGGCCCACTTTCTTCGGCACGCAATCATAATGATGCAGCCCTTCCAGCAAGCCTTGCTTCGCCCGTTCTCTATCAAGATAAAGCTGCTTCAATATCTGTTGGTCTGGATATAACCCCAGCTTATTCCCCAACGTCAAATCATCACTTTGCCAATAACCGCGCAGTGTCGGCAGGTCATGGGTGGTGATGGTTGCCATCGCCTGTACCGGATAAGATTGCGGTGCACGGAAGGTATTCTCACTGTCATGCTCGAAATAGAGCACCTTGTAGGAATACACCCCGCTGTCGCGCAACTTGCCAACAATCTCTACCGGAACCGTGCCCAAATCTTCGCCAATCACCATGCAGTGATGACGCTGACTCTCCAAAGCCAGTATTGCCAGCAAATCATCCACCGGATATTTGACATAGGCTCCCTGGTCGGCAGTTTGCCCATAGGGAATCCACCATAAGCGCAATACCGCCATCACATGGTCAATGCGCAGAGCTCCGCAACTGGTCATGTTGGCGCGCAGCAAATCAATGAAAGGCTGATAAGCACGAGCGACCATGACGTGAGGGTCCATCGGTGGCAAGCCCCAGTTCTGGCCCAGCGGCCCTAAAATATCAGGCGGCGCACCCACGGACGCTTTAAGGCAATACAGCTCGCGGTCACACCAGGTTTCAGCGCCACCTTCCGCCACACCCACCGCCAAATCACGATACAAACCCAGTGGCATTTTTCGTGCCTGACTGGCGCGGAAGCAATCATCAAACTGGCTGGCGGCCAGCCACTGCAACCACAGATAGAAATTCACTTCATCAGCATATTCACGGCAAAATTCAGCCACTGCACTGCTATGCCCGTCACGATATTTTTCCGGCCACACCGGCCAGCCCCACATCATCGGGTCATTTTTGCTCAAATGAGCATGCAAGGCATCAAAAGCGGCTTGTTGATGCAGGCTCGTGCCCCCTTGCTCAACAAACTTATGAAATGCCAGCACCCGTGCATCTTTTGCTTTACGGGCGGTAAACAGCGGGAATGCCAAACGTAAAGCCGTTAATTTGAGTTGCATAACCTGCGGATAATCGACCCAGTCACTGGCCCGAATGTTGGCCAGCACACCTTGAGTCTCAGGCTGATGCCACCAGAGCTGCGCGGCTTCACTGTGTTGAAATTCATCCACACTATTTACGTCGATATAAATCACATTCAGCCAGCGCCTTGATGACGGGCTATAAGGGCTGGCACTTTGTGGATTGGCCGGATACAACGCGTGAATCGGGTTAAGCCCGATAAAAGCACCGCCACGCTCTCCGACCTGTTCCAGCATCTGGTTTAAGTCGCCAAAGTCACCAATACCCCAGTTGTGTTCTGAGCGCAGGGTATAGAGCTGCACGCAAGCTCCCCACAGCTTTTTCCCTGCCAGCAGTGCATCTGGCTCATAGCAACGTTTCGGGGCGACGATAACCGAACACTGCCACTGTTGTAAGCCCTGCTCCAACACTAAACGGTGATAACCTTGTGGTAAGGATGCTGGCAGTGTCAGTGTTTTTTTCGCACTGATACGCCCTTGATGTAAATCACCTTTTTCAGTCTGCAACTGCCAGTGATAATCACCCGAACCCGCCATTGGTAACTGCATCGGGCTGCCAAAAGTAAAGACTTTCACTACCGGTAATGGTGCTTTTTCTGTCTGAGTATCATGGGGCACATTCAAGCGCCCCATCGCCGCCAATAATTGCTGCTTAGTTTCCGGCAAAATAGCTTGCGGCTTACCATGCGCATTAATATAGCTGGCGGATATCCCTGCCAGTGTCGCTGCTTGATCGAGCGATTTACGATCCATGCAGTCTTCTCCTTAACGTTTGGCTTGCCAGATTCGCTGTTGGTAATCACGAATTGAACGGTCAGAACTGAACATTCCTACCCGTGCAGTGTTAAGAATGGTACGGCGGGTCCATTCGTCTTTATCGCGGTACAGGGCATCGATTTGTTTCTGCGCCTGACAATATGAAGCAAAATCAGCCAGTACCAGATAAGGGTCACCCCCTTCCAGCAAGCTATGCAACATCATGTCAAAGGCATGTTTATCACCATCGCTGAACGCCCCACTGGCTAACTCATCCAGAATGCTTTTCAGGTGTGCATCAGTTTTCAGGTATTTTTGCGGCTTATAACCTTTCGCCAGAATAGCTTTTACTTGCTCAACCGTGTTGCCGAAAATAAAGATATTCTCGTCACCCACCTGCTCAGCAATTTCTACGTTGGCACCGTCTAAGGTACCCACCGTCAATGCGCCATTCAGTGCCAATTTCATGTTACCAGTACCAGAGGCTTCTTTACCGGCGGTCGAAATCTGCTCGGACACATCGGCCGCTGGGATCATCAATTCTGCGACTGAAACCCGGTAGTCAGGGATAAAGACCACCTTCAGACGATCTTTCACGATCGGATCGTTATTGATCTTCTCAGCCGCCTGATTAATAGCATAAATAATGTTCTTGGCTAAATAGTAACCCGGCGCTGCTTTCGCACCAAACAGGAATACGCGCGGTGCAATATCCAACTGCGGATTGTCACGAATTTGACGATACAGCGAAAGAATATGCAACAGATTCAAATGCTGACGCTTATATTCATGCAACCGCTTAATCTGCACATCAAAGATGGCATTCGGGTTAATGGTGATCCCCATAACACGTTGAATATATTCAGCGAGCTTAACTTTGTTGTCATATTTAATCTGCTGATAGCGTTGGCAAAAATCCTTATCTTCAGCAAAAGACTCAAGCCCGGCTAATGCATCTAAATTATTCGCCCATTCCACTTTTAAAGTGTCATCAATCAAAGTAGAAAGTGCGGGGTTACATTGCTTCAACCAGCGGCGCGGGGTAATACCATTAGTAACATTGTGGAATTTATTTGGCCATAATTGATAGTATTCCGGGAACAGATCTTTGATAACCAGATCTGAGTGCAGCTGTGCGACACCGTTGACAGCAAAGCCGCTGACCACACACAGATTGGCCATGCGCACTTGCTTGTTATGGTGTACTGCCAGCTTAGCCCACACCTCGTCATTTCCCGGCCATTGCTTATCGACCAACTTTTTAAACTGCACATTGATCTGCTTGATGATGACAAAATGGCGAGGCAACAGGCTGCGGACCAGTCTCTCATCCCAGCACTCAAGGGCTTCTGGCATCAGGGTATGGTTAGTATAGGCGAAGGTTTTGCTGGTAATGGCCCAAGCGGCATCCCAATCCAGTTGATGCTCATCCAGCAGCACCCGCAACATTTCAGGGATAGCGATAGTTGGGTGAGTATCATTCAGCTGAATCACTTCGTAGTCTGGCAACTCAGCCAGCTTACGGCCCGCCAGATGATGCTTACGCAAGATGTCGGCAACAGAACAAGCACACTGGAAATATTGCTGCATCAGGCGCAGGCGCTTACCGGCCAGATGGTTGTCATTCGGATACAACACTTTGGTCAGCTTTTCTGCTTCAACACCATTTTTCTCTGCAAGCAGGAATTTACCGTCATTAAAGTTAGTTAAATCAAATGGATGTTGATGGGTGGCTTGCCATAAACGCAGAGGTTGCGTGACACCATTGCGAAAGCCCAATACCGGTAAATCCCAAGCTTCACCGCGAATAGTAAAATCTGGACGCCATAACTGGCGGCCATCAGCTTGTTTCTCCAGCTTGCCACCAAAACCGACATCAACAGCCAGTGCAGCATTGTGCCGGAACCACGGGTAGCTCTCGCGCTGCCAGTTGTCTGGCGCTTCTTGCTGTTTACATTCACTGAAAGATTGGCGGAACAGGCCGTATTGATAATTCAGGCCATAACCGGTAGCCGGCTGCTCAACCGTCGCCATTGAATCAAGGAAACAAGCCGCAAGACGCCCCAAGCCACCATTGCCCAATGCCGGGTCAGTTTCCTGCTCCAGCAGGTCACTGAGATTAACTTGCTGCTCCGCTAGCAGAGCCTCCACTTGGTCATACCATCCCAGGTTAATCAGGTTATTTGCCGTTAAACGACCAATTAAAAACTCCATCGAAATGTAGTTAACATGGCGCTGTATTTTTTTGGCTTTACCTGGTGCTGGCTGAGCCGACAATTGTTCGGCTAAGGCTGCGCTGACAGCTTCCCACCATTGGTGTTGGGTCATTTGCTGAGCGGAGGTTAAGCCAAAGCGCTGCCACTGGCGGGTCAGTGCGGCCAGAAAATCGTCCTTTTTAAGCATAGGCTGTGACATAGGGAAGTCTCTATCCTGTGAGTGGGGTAATTTTACCCTTATCCTGCCAATGAGAACGGACAAGAGCATCATCCTGCTAGGGGATTAGCTGGGGATGAGTCGCAGGGCGTAGCTAAAATTGTGATCCGGTGCAACTTACAGCCATAGGAAACATTAACTCTATTGCAATAATATGGCCGTTATCAGACCTTAGCAGTGCTGATTAATTACGAGGCTAAAAATAATTACTCTTATGAATGCCTGTAACATTTCACTACAAATGGACATATCAATCGTCAGGACGTCTTCTCACCGGATCTCTTTTAAACCGGACACAGCATGCTGATTCCATCGAAACTGAGCCGCCCGGTACGGCTGCAAAATACCGTGATACGCGACCGCTTGTTGGTTAAGTTATCAGGTGTCGCAAACTATCGTCTGACATTAATAAATTGCCCGGCTGGGTACGGCAAAACAACCTTAATCGCTCAGTGGGCCGCAGATCAATCAAATCTCGGTTGGTATTCTCTGGATGAAAGCGACAATCAGCCAGAGCGTTTCGCAACCTACCTGATCGCCGCCATACAATTGGCGACCGGCGGCCATTGCAGTAAAAGTGAAGCACTCAGCCAAAAACATCAATACGCCAGCCTTTCTGCGCTGTTTGCACAACTATTTATCGAGCTTTCCGATTGGCATGGCCCGCTTTATCTGGTCATTGATGATTTTCATCTGATCACCAATGATGCCATTCATGAAGCTATGCGTTTCTTCCTGCGCCATCAGCCGGAAAATTTAACGCTGATCTTGCTGTCCCGCACCTTGCCACCATTGGGTATTGCTAACCTGCGGGTGCGCGACCAACTGTTAGAGTTGGGGATGCAGCAACTGGCATTTAATCATCAGGAAGCGCAACAATTTTTTGACTGCCGTCTGCCTGTGCCACTGGAGCAAGGGGATAGCAGCCGCCTGTGTGATGAAGTTGAAGGCTGGGCGACCGCCCTGCAACTGATTGCGCTCTCCTCGCGTCAGCCCAACTCCTCGGCGCAAAAATCGGCAAAACGTCTGGCCGGACTGAATGCCAGCCATTTGTCGGATTATCTGGTCGATGAAGTGTTGGATCAGGTTGATAGTGATTACCGCGCCTTCCTACTGCGCTGCTCAGTATTGCGTTCTATGAATGATGCTCTGATTGTACGCCTGACCGGTGAAGATAATGGTCAACAGCGGCTGGAAGAGTTAGAGCGCCAAGGGCTATTTATTCACCGCATGGATGACAGTGGTGAATGGTTCTGTTTCCATCCATTATTTGCCACTTTCCTGCGCCAGCGCTGCCAATGGGAATTGGCACTGGAACTGCCGGATTTACACCATGCGGCAGCTGAGGGTTGGATGGCGCTGGGTTATCCGGCTGAAGCTATCCATCATGCACTGGCCGCGGGCGATGTCGGCATGCTGCGTGATATTTTACTGCAACATGCCTGGACGCTATTTAATCACAGTGAGTTGGCACTACTGGAGCAATGTCTGGTCGCCCTGCCCTATTCGCTATTGGTGCAAAACCCTGAACTGGCCTTGCTACAGGCTTGGCTGGCACAGAGCCAGCACCGCTATGGCGAGGTCAATACACTGCTAGAGCGCGCAGAATCAGCCATGCAGGAACGAAAAATTCCTATCGATGAGATTTTACGTGCAGAGTTTGATGCGCTACGCGCCCAAGTCGCTATCAATGCCGGTAAGCCGGATGAAGCTGAAAAGCTGGCAACGGATGCCCTGAAGTACCTGCCGATGGCGAATTTTTACAGCCGGATTGTTGCCACCTCGGTGACTGGGGAAGTTCACCATTGCAAAGGGGAACTCAGCCGGGCGCTGCCGATGATGCAACAAACTGAGCAAATGGCCCGTCGGCACGAAGCCTATCACTATGCTTTATGGGCGTTATTGCAACAAAGCGAGATTCTTATTGCGCAAGGGTTCCTGCAAGCCGCCTATGAAACACAAGATAAAGCCTTTGATTTGATTCATGAACAGCATCTTGAGCAGTTGCCAATGCATGAATTCTTACTGCGTATTCGCTCTCAAATTTTATGGTCGTGGTCGCGACTAGATGAGGCCGAAGAAGCGGCACGTAAAGGTATCGAAATTCTGGTCAACTACCAGCCACAGCAGCAATTACAGTGTCTGGCGATGCTGGCAAAATGTTCGCTGGCCCGAGGGGATCTGGATAATGCCAATATGTATATTCAGCGCTGCGAAGCATTGCAACATGGCAGCCAGTATCATCTCGACTGGATAACCAATGCTGATAAACCACGGGTTATTCACTGGCAAATGACCGGAGATAAAGTCGCCGCAGCCAACTGGCTACGTCAGGCAGAAAAACCCGGCATGGCTGATAACCACTTTTTGCAGGGCCAGTGGCGCAATATTGCCCGGATACAGATTATGTTGGGCCGATATAATGAAGCAGAAGTGGTGCTGGAAGAACTGAATGAAAATGCCCGCCGCTTGCGTTTAACCAGTGACCTTAATCGTAATCTATTGTTAAGTAACATTCTTTACTGGCAAACCGAACGTAAAAGTGAAGCACAAAAAGCGCTGATTGAGTCACTGTCATTAGCCAATCGCACCGGTTTTATTAGCCACTTTGTGATTGAAGGTGAAGCAATGGCACAACAGCTGCGGCAACTGATTCAGCTAAATGCATTGCCCGAGCTGGAACAGCATCGTGCCCAGCGCATCCTAAAAGACATTAATCAGCATCATCGGCACAAGTTCGCCCATTTTGATGAGATCTTCGTCGATAAGTTGCTGACTCACCCACAAGTGCCAGAGCTTATCCGCACCAGCCCGCTAACCCAACGCGAATGGCAGGTGCTGGGGCTGATTTACTCTGGCTACAGTAATGATCAAATCGCGGGTGAGCTAGAGGTGGCGGCCACCACCATAAAAACACACATACGTAATTTGTATCAAAAACTGGGGGTCGCCCATCGGCAGGAAGCCGTGCAGCAAGCACAGCGATTATTACAAATGATGGGGTATGTTTAAGTTGCAGGGCGAATACGCCCTGCTTTTTATCTGTTCTATAATGATGAGCTGGCTCTCTAGGTTAGGATATTTTCGCTCATATCAATGATCTTTTCACAATATTCACGAAGAATATTAATATTACTTATCTCTCTATTAATTCTTTCGCTTTCTATTTTCGCTTCCCTACCCACAAAATAATTCCCTTCTTCCCTCAATGCATTAACAATCAAATCAATATATTTTATTCTTTTTTCTGGATTATTAGGATCGTGTATTTTAGTAATTATATTTCTTTTGATAGCATCTAAATCATTAGAAATTAAAATAACCTGTTCCTGATCAAATGCAATATCAATTTCATTATGATAAAGTAACTCTGCATTCTTCAACATATCGCTTAAATGTTGAGACGTGGATGCTGTACTTCCCTCACCTGAGGTTATTTCAACCGCCATCATTCTTATGATGTTGTCACATTGAATTAATAGATTTAATTTTTTTATCTCTGTTAATATTGGTTCAATATAAATACGCCGATCCTGTCGATCATAATGCGGGTAGTCCCCTTTTAGGATAGTATTTAATTTATTATCAATATTTGTCATTGCTTTAGTGAGTTCAGAATATGGACAAAGGGTAAAGTGACTATTAATCTTGAAGTTACTAGCACTTGCATTTATTTGTGCACCATATTCAGCACGGGCATTCATTATTAATTGATGACCAACCTCTTTTAGGGATATATCTAATCGACAATGACCATCAACTCGAAAAATAAACCGTTCAATCTCACTGGTGTAGAGGTTAGTCATCAGAGTAGCATTATAACTTTTCTTATCATATTCATTAGCAACTGACCACTCATCAAAAAGTTTAATTAATTCATTCTTAATGAAAGCTTCTTTAGTTATTTCGCTATATGCTTTACAATTTTCAGAGGTAGAATTACCATTGTTTACTTTATCAGTCACTTCATAAATATTAAATGCTGAGTTTTTTATTATCTCTTCATCCGCTATTGTGAGCCAATACTGTTCAGGTTCTATTCTTAAAAACTTACCGCTACAAACGATCTCCAGGCTTTTTATCTTCTTATCATTGTTTTCGTAATGAATGAAAAAACTCATATTGCTTTTCAACTCAGCTGGCAATATTTTATCAAAAATAGTTAATATTTCCATTGGGCTATATGTTAGATGATTTTCATATAGGTGCCTATTCAGGTCAGATAGTGCATGACTTTTTGTATCAAGAAATAATAATTTCCTTACGAAATCTATAATCGCCTCTTTAATCGTCAATTGAGGTTTAAACGTCTCTGGACTATTTTGAAGGGAATTTATGTCATTAATATTTAACTTGTGGTTAGCAAAATACCCGGTTGTTATATCACCCATAATAAGTGCCTCTGAATCTATTTCAGATAAGACTACCCTTCACATCTAAAAATTCTTTTGTAAACTCGCTTAATTTATAAAATAGAAACATAGAGTGTGATAAACATAACCCTATATAACTTGTTGGTTTTTATTAACCAAAAATCGCTTACAATGACGTATAAATATGACTCATCTGCATTAGGGCAAAAAAATGGAGCAGTTTGAAACAATTAGCGTTGAGCAAGCGCATACCCGTTTGAAAGAAAACCAGGTCGTTTTAGTTGATATCCGCGATCCACAAAGTTACGAGGCAGGCCACGCACCAGAAGCATTCCATCTGACCAACAGCAGTTTACATACCTTTATGCAGCAAACCGACTTTGAACAACCGGTGATGGTGATGTGTTATCACGGAAACAGCAGCAAAGGCGCGGCTCAGTATCTACTCCAGCAAGGCTTTGAGGCAGTTTATAGCATTGATGGTGGGTTTGAAGCTTGGGCCAAAAACTATCCGCAAGAAATCATTCGTGAAAATGCCTGATCTTTATTGTTCGTTTATGCGCAGCTATTCGCAACGAACAAACAAATTATGATATTTTTAAGTACTTTGGTCGTATTCAGAATATCTATACCCAAAGTCATTGCAGTTGCGGGAAGGTAGCAAGTCAGTGATTAGAGTAACCGAGACCAGCCAATACAGCTGCAACTTGAAAGATGATGGGCATAGGCGGTAATAAAATATGATTCGTGTAATCGCAATATCTAATCTACGTCTGGCGCAGGCTTTTGTTGACTATATGGCCACCCGTAATGTGGCACTGGAAGTTCGGCCCGATACTCAGGGAGCTGAAATTTGGCTCGCTGACGACGAGCAATTGTCCTTGGTGCAACACGAATTAGAGCAGTTTTTACTGGACCCTCTCAATCCGCGCTATCAGGCGGCCAGTTGGCAATCGGGCAATCTGCACTCTAATTTGCCTTACCAGCGCTTTTCCTATCTCCAAACTATTCGTAGCCAGGCCGGGCCATTAACTCTGAGTGTCATGGTGCTGTGTATTGCCATCTATATTCTGATGCAAATGGTCGGTGATGCCGCAGTGATGTCTTGGTTGGCGTGGCCACGCGATAGCAGTCAATATCTGCAAATCTGGCGTTGGGTCAGCCATGCTTTATTGCACTTTTCACTGCTGCATATCCTGTTTAATCTGATGTGGTGGTGGTATCTCGCCGGGCAGATGGAAAAACGACTTGGCACCGGCAAGTTGCTGGTATTAACTATTGTTTCTGCCTTATTTAGTGGTTGGGGGCAATCACTGTTTAGTGGTGTGAATTTCGGCGGTCTTTCTGGGGTGGTCTATGCCTTAATGGGCTATGTCTGGCTGACCGGCGAACGCGCACCCGAGCGCGGTATCTCACTGCCGCGTGGTTTGATGGCTTTCTCTGTTCTCTGGCTGGTTGCCGGATATTTCGATATTTTAGGTCTGTCGATTGCCAATGCAGCGCATGTTTCAGGTCTGATTATTGGGCTACTGATGGCATTTTGGGATACGCGTAATAGCGCGAAAACCGCACAATAACTGCCTGGAACAACCAGGCGCATTAGGGGATTACCGTGAAGCAAACGCAGCGACATGATGCGATTATTGAATTGGTACGCCAGCAGGGTTACGTCAGCACTGAAGAGCTAGTGGAACATTTTGCCGTTAGCCCGCAAACCATCCGACGCGATTTGAATGATTTGGCAGATCAAAACAAAATTCACCGCCATCATGGTGGGGCGGCACTACCTTCCAGCTCAGTCAATGCGGCTTATAACGATCGTAAAGTGATGTGGTCGGAAGAAAAAGCGCGTATTGCCCAGCGCGTTGCCAGCCAGATCCCCGATGGCGCGACATTATTTATTGATATCGGTACCACGCCAGAGGCGGTCGCTCATGCCCTAATGAATCATAAGGGTCTGCGAGTGGTCACTAACAATCTGAATGTTGCCACCTTGCTCACAGCAAAAGAGGATTTCCGGCTGATTTTAGCCGGTGGTGAAGTCCGTACCCGCGATGGTGGGATTATCGGCGAAGCCACACTGGATTTCATTTCTCAATTCCGTCTTGATTACGGCATCCTCGGTATCAGCGGTATCGACATGGACGGCTCCCTGCTAGAGTTTGATTACCATGAAGTGCGGACCAAACGGGCGATTATCGAAAACTCCCGCTGTGTGATGCTGGTAACCGACCATTCCAAGTTTGGCCGTAATGCGATGGTGAATCTGGGGAATATGAATTTGATCGACTATCTGTTTACTGATCAATTGCCACCCGCCAGTGTGATGAAGATTATTGAGCAGCATGAAGTTCAATTAGAACTTTGCTGAAGCTTTAGTTTTCATATTAGTAAAGTTCAGATTATTGTTTCGGTTGATAATCGTTCAGTGGTCATCTTACTTTCATCACCTCAACCGAGCAGGAGGGCAAGCCGGCCCTCCTGCACCTGCGGCTTGCGCGAAATATTGCCCTACGGGTAAACCTTCTGCGTCTTTCGGGCTAACGAGCCAGCGCGATTCGCATCCATGCTCAAGCGCGCTTTTCGCGGGCGTCCATGCCCGCTCACTCTACCCTCCATCCTTGTCGGCAATATTCCTGATTGCGCTCAATATCAAAATCCAAAAACCAGGGTTTTGACCTTAATATTTAAAAGCACATTTGAGCAGCCGAGTGAAGAATGTAACTAGGGCAACCCGCCATGGACGGCGGGTTGAGGCGTCGTGAGCAGGGATGCGAATAAAGCCGTCCCGCCAGAGAAATGATGAATCGAGGGCACCCACGAAGTGGGCTAGCGATACGTGCGTAGGCGCGGGATTGTTAAGGGTGTGCGCTCACACACCCTTGACCGGTTGAGGCGGCGGAGATTAAGTGGACCATGAAGCTTTAACAACCGAACCGTTCACTAATCTCAATTCCAATTCCAATCCCCCCACATCTTGATAACAAAACTGTTACCTCCATCACGGGGGAATGTTTTTTTTTGGTTAACTCTTGGCTTGTTTGTTGGTTTTTGATTACAATCGTGAGCGAAAACGAACATTAAAGAGCTGTTTCGAACATCCGGAGGGAGTAAGCATGGAAACCAAAGACTTGATCGTGATCGGTGGCGGTATTAACGGTGCTGGCATCGCAGCGGATGCTGCAGGGCGTGGCCTGTCCGTTCTGCTGCTGGAAGCGCAAGACTTGGCCTGTGCTACGTCTTCCGCTAGCTCTAAACTTATCCACGGTGGCTTACGCTATCTGGAACATTATGAATTCCGTCTGGTGAGTGAAGCGCTGGCTGAACGTGAAGTCTTGCTGAAACTGGCTCCGCATATCGCCTTCCCAATGCGCTTTCGCCTACCTCATCAGCCCCATCTGCGCCCGGCGTGGATGATTCGTACCGGTTTATTCTTGTACGATCATCTCGGCAAACGTACCAGCCTGCCAGCCAGTAAAGGGCTGCGTTTTGGGCCAGAATCAGTATTGAAGCCAGAACTGGTGCGCGGTTTCGAATATTCTGACTGCTGGGTAGATGATGCCCGCTTAGTGGTATTGAATGCGCAAGAAGTGGTTGAGCGCGGTGGAGAAGTCCGTACTCGCACCAAAGTGACCCGCGCCTGGCGTGAACAAGGCCTGTGGATGGTTGAAGCCATTGATGTGAATACCGGCAAGACCTTTACTTGGCGGGCCAAAGGCTTGGTCAATGCCACCGGCCCATGGGTCAAACAGTTCTTTGATGACGGCCTGAAGCTGAAATCGCCGTATGGCATTCGCCTGATTAAAGGCAGCCATATTGTCGTCCCACGGGTTCACAATCAGCCGCAAGCTTATATTTTACAAAATGAAGATCACCGCATTGTCTTCGTCATTCCATGGTTGGATGAGTATTCCATCATCGGCACCACCGACGTGGAATATCACGGCGACCCGAAAGAGGTGAAAATTGACGACCAGGAAATTGATTATCTGCTTAAAGTGTATAACGACCACTTTAAAAAGCAGCTGGGCCGTGACGATATTGTCTGGACATACTCGGGTGTCCGTCCGCTGTGTGATGATGAGTCAGATTCACCGCAAGCAGTTACCCGCGACTACACACTGGATGTCGCTGATGAAGGCGGCAAAGCGCCACTGCTGTCCGTGTTTGGCGGCAAGCTGACCACCTATCGCAAGCTGGCGGAACACGCCTTGGAAAAACTGTCTGGTTATTACCCAAATGTCGGCCCTGCGTGGACGAAAACCGGCTCGCTACCGGGTGGGGATATTGGTGGCAACCGTGACAACTATACCGTGCAGTTGCGCCATCGTTATAACTGGTTACCAGAAGCTCTGGCACGTCGCTATACCCGCACTTATGGCAGCCACAGTGAGCTTATTCTAGCTGATGCCACCAGCATTGAGAGCTTGGGTGAGCACTTCGGTCATGGCTTATATGAAGCTGAATTACGCTATTTGGTCGAAAAAGAGTGGGTTGTCGAGCTCGATGATGCAATCTGGCGTCGTACCAAACTGGGCATGACCTTGGATGAGGCGCAAAAACAGCGTGTTGCTCAGTGGCTGGCAGCCGCGCAAGCAGAGAAACAGCAAACTCTTTCGCTGGTTTCCTGATAACACTGCGTTTTACCCTTCAACTAAAAACCCCCTCTTAGAGGGGGTTTTCTTGGCTCAATACTTATCTTAATTACAGTCGGATAGGCTTAATATGCCAAATCTCATCGGCATACTCTTCGATGGTCCGGTCTGAAGAGAAATACCCCATATTGGCAATGTTGAGCAACGTTTTGCGCGTCCATTCATCAGGGTGGCGATAAAGCGCATCGACTTTCTCTTGAGTATCCACATAGCTGCGATAATCAGCCAGCAATTGATAGTGATCCCCCAGATTGACCAGTGAATCAAACAGACTGGTATAGCGATTAGGCTCTTCCGGGCTGAAAGCTCCGGTCGCAATCTGTGTCAATGCCAGATGCAATTCTGGGTCGTCATCGTAATATTTCCGTGGGTTATAACCACTCTTCCGCAGCGCCTCGACCTGCTCGGTGGTGTTACCGAAGATAAAGATATTATCCTCGCCCACATGCTCAAGGATCTCGACATTGGCCCCATCCAAGGTACCAATAGTGAGCGCCCCATTGAGTGCAAACTTCATATTACTGGTACCCGAAGCCTCGGTACCCGCCAGCGAGATCTGTTCAGAGAGATCCGCCGCTGGAATGATCAACTGCGCCAAACTGACACTGTAGTTTGGGATAAACACCACTTTCAGCAGATTATTAATCCGCGGATCATTGTTGATCACCTTGGCTACATCATTGATCAGCCGAATGATTTGTTTAGCATTGTAATAAGCAGAAGCCGCTTTACCGGCAAAAATTACCACTCTTGGCACCCATTTTTCATCTGGTGCTTCAAGAATGCGGTTATAGCGGGTGATGACATGCAGCACATTCAGCAGTTGCCGTTTGTACTCATGGATACGTTTGATTTGCACATCAAATAGCGCCGCTGGGTTCACCACAATATTTAGCTTTTCAGCAATATAGGTCGCCAACCGTTTTTTATTCTCCAACTTGGCTTTTTGCAGCGCCTGTAAGAAGCTCGGGTAGTCGAGATTCTTCGTCAATTCACTCAGTTGGTCCAAATCAGTTCGCCAGTTATGGCCGATAGTCTCATCCAATACCGTCGCCAATGGTCGGTTAGCCAGCCCTAACCAGCGCCGCGGCGTTACCCCGTTGGTTTTATTACAGAAACGGTTAGGGAAGATGCGGGCAAAATCAGCAAATAACGACTGCACCATCAATTCGGAGTGTAGGGCAGAAACGCCGTTAACTTTATGGCTGGCAATCACCGCGAGCCACGCCATGCGTACCCGTCGGCCATTACTCTCATCAATGATCGACACCCGCGACAGCAGGCCAGGTTCGTTTGGATACTGTTCCTGCACCAGCTTGAGGAAATGGTCATTGATATCAAAGATAATTTGTAGATGCCGTGGCAGGATTTTGCCGATCATATCGATTGGCCACGTTTCCAGGGCTTCGCTCATTAGCGTGTGGTTGGTGTAAGAGAAAACTTGCTGCACCACATCCCAAGCATCCATCCAGCTAAACTTATGCTCGTCAATCAACAAGCGCATCATTTCAGGGATAGAGAGCACCGGGTGAGTATCATTCAGGTGAATAGCAATCTTATCGGCCAGATTGTCGAATGTCTGGTGCATCGTCCAATGGCGGCTGAGGATATCCTGCACCGTCGCGGAAACTAAAAAGTACTCTTGCCGTAAACGCAATTCGCGCCCGGAGTAAGTCGAGTCATCGGGGTATAGCACCCGCGATACGTTTTCTGAATGGTTTTTATCTTCAACCGCAGCAAAGTAATCGCCCTGATTAAATTTACCCAGATTGATTTCATTACTGGCCTGCGCAGACCATAAGCGCAATGTATTAGTCGCGTCTGTATCAAAACCAGGAATGATTTGATCATAGGCACAGGCGAGAATTTCTTCGGTTTCCAGCCAGCGGGTTTTACTGCCCTCCTGCTGAATACGCCCACCAAAACGCACTTTATAACGAGTATTGTGCCGTGGGAATTCCCAGGCATTGCCATATTCCAGCCAGTTATCCGGCGACTCCATCTGTTGCCCATTAACTATTTTCTGGCTGAACATGCCATATTCGTAGCGGATACCATAGCCACGACCCGGCAGGGCCAAGGTTGCCAGAGAATCCAGGAAACAGGCCGCCAGACGCCCTAACCCACCATTGCCTAAGCCGGGATCGTTTTCCTCTTGTAGCAATTCAGATAGATTAAGGCCCATCTCATCCAATGCTTGCTCGATATCTTCATAAATCCCCATCGATAACAGTGCATTAGAGAGAGTTCTCCCCAATAAGAATTCCATCGACAGATAATAAACCTGCCGGACATCTTGTGATAATTGCGCGCGATTAGAGCGCAGCCAGCGTTCGACCATCCGGTCACGCACAGCAAATAGCGTCGCATTCAGCCAATCATGCTGAGTCGCAATAGAAGGATCTTTGCCAACAATAAACATCAATTTGTAAGCAATAGAGTGTTTCAGCGCATCCACACTGACTACGGGTGAGGTATAACTGAACGGTGATGTCATAGCGGTTTTCCCAATTCGTGGTTACAAGCCATCGTATTTCTAACCAACCAGCAATTAAAGACGCCGATAAAGTGACAGATATTCTGCCGCTGCTACTTGCCAACCAAAGTCCAATCCCATCGCGTGGCGCTGAACATGGCGCCAATGTTTTGGCCGGCTCCACAGCACAAAAGCACGGCGTATCGCCTGCACTAATGCCTGGGCATCGCATTCATCAAACACAAACCCCGAGGCGCTGCCATCTGCCAGATTTTCTAGCGCGCAATCCACCACGGTATCTGCCAACCCGCCCGTACGCCGGACCAGTGGCAAAGTGCCATATTTCAAACCATACAACTGTGTTAACCCACAAGGCTCAAAACGGCTAGGTACCAGAATCACATCGGCACCGGCAATAATTCGGTGAGAAAATGCCTCGTGATAGCCAATTTGTACCCCAACCTGACCGGAGTAATCTGCCGCTGCTGCCAAAAACTCCTCTTGTAGAATGGCATCTCCAGCTCCCAGCACGGCCAGTTGCCCGCCCAATTTCAATAAATCTGGCAAAGCCTCTAGCACTAAATCCAACCCTTTTTGCGCCGTTAACCTGCTGACAACAGCAAAAACAGGTTTCTTCTCTGTCACCTCCAACCCCATCGTGGTTTGCAGATGCACTTTATTTACCGCTTTCTTTTGCAGGTTTTCTGCGTCATAGCGGGCATGCAACAAGGCGTCAGTCTGCGGGTCCCAAATGTCACTATCGACACCATTGAGGATACCCGTCAACCGCCCTTGGCTCGCTCGTTCTTGCAGTAACCCTTCCATACCATAGCCAAAAGCGGGTTGAGTAATTTCCTTGGCATAAGTCGGGCTGACCGTGGTGACATGGTCAGCAAAGAACAACCCGGCTTTCAGATAGGAAATTTGGCCATAAAACTCTAATCCGTACATTTGAAAGAATGCGGCGGGCAGTTGTAACTCGGCCAGATGCTTGCCAGAAAACAGCCCCTGATAAGCCAAATTATGGACGGTAAATACGGATCGTGCAGGGCGGCCACGGGCGGCAAGATAAGCACAGGCTAGCCCAGCATGCCAATCGTGGGCATGTACAACCTCGGGACGCCAGTAACCATCAAGCCCACAAGCCAGTTCACAAGCCATCCACCCCAGTAGTGCAAAACGACGATAATTATCGGCGTAAGAGTGCAAAGATTGGTCGTGATAAGGGCTACCGGCTCGATCATAAAGGCCCGGAGCATCAATCAGATAAATACCAATCCCCTGGTAATGCCCATAACGTAAAGAGACACGGCCAGCAAAGGTATCAATCTCCCTGACTAACACGGTGTCAGGAATACCGCGGCGCAAATCAGGGAAACCGGGCAGCATGACCCTAACATCAGCCCCTTCAGCAATTTGGGCGGCAGGTAAAGCACCAACAACGTCAGCCAATCCACCGGTTTTCAATAAGGGGAACAGCTCGGAACATACATGTAAGACCCGCATTATCACTCCTAATTATACCCTGCTTAATTGAAGTGGCAGGGTTGTTAGCTTCGTTCGCTCACCCGTTACCTGTGTAAGCTCATCGGGATTCGTTCACTTGCTGCCTACCTGCCACTCCAATGGCTTGGGGTATAAAAAACTAATCTGATAAATGAAATAGCTCTATTTTGCTGCTAATTTCGCCAGCATATCGCGGGTCACTAACACCACTCCGCCCTCTGAACGGTAAAAACGGGCGCTGTCTTCATCCGCATTCTCCCCAATAACCATCCCTTCAGGAATATGACAGGCTCGGTCAATAATGCAACGGCGTAAACGACATGAGCGCCCAATATGAACATCTGGCAACAACACCGAGGAATCAATAGTACAGAACGAATTCACCCGAACCCTCGGGAATAGCACTGAATGCACCACTACCGAACCTGAAACAATGCAGCCACCAGACACCAGCGAGTTCATGGTCATGCCATGACTACCAGAGCGGTCTTGCACAAATTTGGCGGGAGGCAGCGGCTCCATATGAGTGCGAATTGGCCAGTCGCGGTCATACATATCCAGTTCAGGGGTCACCGAAGCTAAATCAAGGTTAGCGCGCCAATAGGCGTCTAACGTCCCAACATCACGCCAATAAGGCGGCAATTCATGATTGGATGTCACACAGGAAAGATCAAACGGATGCGCGTAAGCGACTCTTTGCTCAGTGAGCTTTGGTATTAAATCTTTACCAAAATCATGGCTGGATTCCGGTGTATTCCGGTCTTCTTCTAATAATTTAAACAGATAGTCGGCATTGAAAATATAGATGCCCATACTCGCTAAAGCCATATCCGGACGGCCCGGCATCGCCGGAGGAGCCTGTGGCTTTTCAAAGAACTCGGTTATCTGATAATTCTCATCCACTTCCATGACCCCAAACTCATTGGCTTCTTTAATTGGCACCGGAATACAAGCGACGGTACATTCTCCCCCCTTCTCCACATGGTCAATTAACATGCGCGAGTAATCCATTTTGTAAATGTGATCACCGGCCAGAATGACAATATATTTGGCGTTATAGCGGCGAATAATGTCCAGATTCTGATAAACCGCATCCGCCGTGCCTCTATACCACTGCTCAGAACTACTGCGTTGCTGGGCGGGCAGTAAATCAACAAACTCGTTCATCTCCTCATTGAGGAATGACCAGCCACGTTGAATATGCTGAACCAGAGTATGGGATTGATACTGAGTAATAACACCGATACGACGGATACCGGAATTCAGGCTATTAGACAGGGCAAAATCGATAATGCGGTATTTACCGCCAAAATGTACCGCAGGTTTAGCCCGCTTATCGGTCAGATCTTTCAGTCGTGTACCGCGCCCTCCCGCCAAAATCAGAGCTACAGATTGATTCGGTAATAGTCTGGCTAACATCAGCGGGTCTTTATTTTCATACTTAACCATGAATACTCCTTAAGATTTCTGTGCAAGCACGCAAACGGCATAGGCAGATCCGTTCCATACAGTTAACGGTTCCGTATGCTCTGACGGCTCAAAAGGAGGAACCACCACCCATTCCCCCACAGGTAAATGCATTTCACACCTTTGGTCAGTCGCATTAATGACGACCAACCAGCGCTGAGATAACAGGATTTGTAGTTGTTTCTGACAGCCCTGCTCCCAAGCTGTATCACTCAGCGCTTGCCCCTGACAATCTAGCCACTGCACATTGCCATCACCTTCCCGCCACCATGTGTCTTTAATCAGGGCGGGGATTTGCTGGCGTAACCGAATCAATTCGGCAGTAAATGCCATCAATGAAGTATCCGCGCTCCCCCAATCAAGCCAGGTGAGGATGTTATTTTGACAATACGCATTGTTGTTGCCTTGCTGGCTATGACCATGCTCGTCACCAGCCAGTAACATCGGCGTTCCCTGTGAGAGTAACAAGGTGGTTAATAATGCCCGCTGGCAAGCTTTGCGCCGCTGCCAGATAGCTTCATTCGCCACCAAACCTTCACTACCAAAATTATTACTAAGATTGTTATCGCTGCCATCACGATTTTCTTCGCCATTGATTTGATTGTGTTTTTGGTTAAAACACAGCAAATCGAGCAAAGTAAAACCATCGTGGGCGGTAATTTGATTGATGCTGGCAGAAGGAGAACGATCCCGTTGTTCAAACAGGCCGCTTGATGCCGCAAAATGCTGGGCGAATTGCCCCAGCCGTAAATCATCCCGCAGCCAAAAACGGCGCATCGCATCGCGATATTGGTCATTCCACTCACTGAAACCGGTAGGGAAATTACCCAGTTGGTAGCCCCCCAAACCAATATCCCAAGGCTCCGCAATCATTTTGCAAGTACTGAGCCGCTCATCAGCAGCGAGTGCGGCAAAAAAGGGCGCATGTTGATCAAAAGCCGGAGTGCGGCCCAGAACCGTGCCCAAATCAAAACGGAAACCATCAATGTGGCAGCTATCCACCCAATGCCGTAAGCATTCAATGACCCACTGCATCACATAGGGCTGACTGAGCCGCAGCGCATTACCGCAGCCGGTCATGTTGTCGTATTCACCTTCAGGGGTAAGCCAGTAGTAACTGGCATTGTCGATCCCACGCTGGCACAGCGTCGGGCCAAAAACATCCAGCTCGGCACTGTGGTTGAACACCACATCCAGAATCACCTCAATACCCGCTTTATGCAGCGCCTTAACTGCATCGCGCAATTCTCGTAAGGGAGAGACGCCCTCACGACCAGAGGCATAATCCGGATCTACGGCATAAGGGGCCAACACGTTATAGCCCCAGTAATTACTCAATCCCATCTTCTGCAACCGCGGCTCATCAACATGAAATTGCACCGGCAACAGTTCCAGCGTGGTAATACCCAGTTTTTTCAAATAGCTGATCATCACCGGGTGGGCCAGAGCCGCATAAGTACCGCGCAAGTCAGCTGGAATATCTGGGTGTAATTGGGTTAAGCCGCGGACATGAGCTTCATAAATAACAGTATTTCCCCAAGGAATGGCGGGTGAACGATCACCCTGCCAGTCGTATTGTTCGTGCACCACAATACATTTAGGGACGATGGCAGCAGTATCCTGCTCATCGGGTTGGTTAACCCCACCATTCAAACTTGGGTCATCCCTCACTTTACGATCTAACGCGTGAGCGCAGGGATCGATCAGTAATTTATTAGGATTAAAACGATGCCCTTTTTGCGGATCAAATGGCCCGCTAACTCGGTAACCATAGCGCTGCCCCGGTTTTCCTCCCGGCAGATAACCGTGCCAGATATCCCCGTTACGGGCGGGTAATGGGATGCGCAACTCTTGGTTGTTGTCATCAAACAAGCACAGTTCGACCTGCTCAGCATTAGCCGAAAATAGCGTAAAATTTATCCCGGCCCCATCAAAGTGAGCACCGGGTGGTGTCGGGGAGCCACTGGTCAAACGGGTCATCCTACCCCTCCCGCAACAAGTAAATAGTCGCCAGCGGCGGTAGGGTCAGCAGCAAGGAGTGAGCGTGATTATGGCTGCCGACAGGATGGCTCTGAATTCCGCCTTGGTTGCCCAGATTACTGCCACGATAAAACTCTGAATCAGAGTTCAGAACTTCACGATAATGCCCGCCATGTGGAATACCCACACGGTAGTTATAACGAGGGACTGGCGTGAAATTACTGATAGCAATCAACTCGTTACCTTTTGCATCACGGCGCAGGAAGGCAAAGACCGAGTTTTCATGGTCATCAACCACCAGCCACTCAAAGCCTTCAGGTTGGTAATCCAGCTCGTATAATGGCGCATGTTTCTGATAGCAATGGTTAAGGTCACGCACCAGCCGCTGTACCCCTTTGTGCCAACCATTCTCATCATCCAGCAGATGCCAATCCAAACTGCTATCGAAGTTCCACTCACGCCCCTGGGCAAATTCACATCCCATAAACAGCAATTTCTTACCCGGATGCGCCCACATAAAGGCGTAATAAGCACGTAAATTAGCAAATTTCTGCCATGCGTCTCCCGGCATGCGGTCGAGTACCGAGCGCTTACCATGGACCACTTCATCGTGAGAAATAGGCAGAATAAAGTTTTCGGTATAGGCGTACAACATACCGAAAGTCATTAAATTATGATGATATTTGCGGTGAACGGGGTCGCATTGCATGTAATTGAGCGTGTCATGCATCCAGCCCATATTCCATTTGTAGTTAAAGCCCAATCCGCCAGCATCTGGTGGCAATGTCACCCCTGGGAAATCAGTAGACTCCTCAGCCATGGTCACACCGCCGGGCCGCTCAACACCGATGGTATGGTTGGTGTAGCGCAAGAAGGCGATAGCCTCCAGATTTTCTCGCCCGCCGTAGTAGTTCGGCACCCATTGCCCTTCGGCACGGCTGTAATCGCGGTAAATCATTGAGGCGACAGCATCAATGCGCAAAGCATCGATACCAAAACGCTCCATCCAATAGAAGGCATTGCCCGCCAAATAGTTACGAACTTCATTGCGGCCATAGTTGTAAATCAGGGTATTCCAGTCTTGATGGTAGCCTTCGCGCGGATCAGCATATTCATACAAAGCAGTGCCGTCGAAAGTCGATAAACCATGCTCATCACTAGGGAAATGACCGGGAACCCAGTCAAGAATGACGTTAATCCCTGCGTCATGGAATTTGGCAACGAACTCTTTGAAATCCTGCGGTGTCCCAAAACGGCGGGTCGGTGCATATAGCCCCAGCGGCTGGTAACCCCAACTGCCATCAAACGGATGCTCGTTAATCGGCAGTAATTCCACATGGGTAAAGCCCATGTATTTAACATATTCAACCAGTTGGTCGGCTAATTCACTGTAACTGAGCCAGAAGTTATTCTCGGTATGACGACGCCATGAGCCAAGGTGCACTTCATAGATAGAAACCGGCGAGCGCAAGTCATTGGCTTTTTGCCGTTTAGGGGTATTTTCCACCACATCGGGCAACGGGCTAACCAATGATGCCGTTTCTGGCCGCATCTGAGCTTCAAAGGCATAAGGGTCGGCTTTTAACCGCACATGGCCATTGCTGTCAATTATTTCAAACTTATACAATTGCCCCGCCTGAACTCCGGGCAAGAAAAGCTCCCAAATACCATTTTCACGCCGTAATCGCATCGGATGGCGGCGACCATCCCAAAAGTTGAATTCACCGACCACGGAAACCCGCTGGGCATTCGGGGCCCAAACGGCAAAACTCACGCCCGGAACATCATCAAGGCTCATCAAATGTGCGCCTAAACGTTCATAAGGACGTAAATGAGTACCTTCGGCCAGTAACCAAGTATCAATATCCTGCAACAACGTACCGAATCGGTAAGGATCATCAATAAGTTGGGTGCTTTCAGGCCAGGTAACGGCTAATTGATAACGAAATAGGTTTTTACGGCGAGGAAGTTTGGCAATAAAAAAGCCACGCGGATCCTCACAAGTAAATTGAGCCAGATGACGCCCGGTTTTGCTGTCGACCAACCAGACCTCTTTGGCATCTGGTAGCAGTGCACAGACTTGCAATCCCTGAGCAGTTTGGTGCATCCCCAAAACGGAGAAAGGATCGGCGTAATGGCCGGAAATAATTTGATTAATCACCTGACGGTCGGGAAGTACTGACATATCTTCTTCCTTTGATTAATAACACAATTTTATGACAAAATTTGAACAAAAGTATCAAAATTCGACATTTAATCATGCAATCCATTTAATGTACGAGACATGATCAAGGTCAATAAATGGATCTAATGCCTTAACCCGTTTTTCTGGTAATAGCGCGTAGTCTTCAAACTTTTCTCATCCAAACTATAAGCATAGTCAATGGGTGACAAAAAAATTGGCTTATGATTAATGAAATTTTTTCTCGCGTGGATTCAGAGAAAAAAAGGCATTTATAGTGCACAAAAAGGACGTGAATGGCGGAAAAACCCTTGGTCGAAACCTAAAACCAGGGTCGATTACATCAATGATGAGAAAAATGCTCAAAATAGGGAACTGAGCCGCTGTTTGCCATCTCCATGCCTTTTTTACTTAAAAGGGGCGGCAGTTAAAATTTTCCGCGACAGAATGTAGGTACAATAGCGGCAAGAATGAGCACTGGTGGTTATCAACATGGGCGTTAGCCAGGTCGAACTGATTTTTTCCCTTTTACAACAGATGTGTGTGTATCTGGTTATTGCTTATCTGTTGAGTAAAACACCGCTTTTTATCCCCTTAATGCAGGTTACCATTAGGTTGCCCCATAAACTGGTGTGCTACCTCACGTTTTCCATGTTTTGTATCATGGGTACCTATTTTGGTCTGCACATTGAAGATTCCATCGCGAATACCCGCGCCATAGGTGCAGTGCTGGGTGGCGTGCTAGGTGGCCCATCCGTTGGTTTTTTGGTAGGGCTGACCGGCGGGTTACATCGCTATTCAATGGGCGGAATGACGGCCACCGCCTGTATGTTATCTACCGTGGCTGAAGGGCTATTGGGCGGTTTTCTCCACAGCTATTTGATTCGTAGAAACCGCCTCGATCTGTTGTTCCAGCCGCTGGTTGTCGCGGGAATTACCTTGGTGGCTGAAGTCCTGCAAATGCTGATTATCCTGGCCGTCGCCCGCCCATTCACCGAGGCTGTCGAACTGGTAGAAAACATTGCCTTGCCGATGATGATCACTAACACCATCGGTGCTGCCATGTTTATGCGAATTTTATTAGACCGGCGAGCTATTTTCGAAAAGTACACCACCGCATTCTCGGCAAAAGCATTGCAAATTGCTGCACGAGCGGAGGGGCTACTTCGGTACGGTTTTGACCAGCAAAACAGCATGCGGGTAGCGCGTATCTTGTATGAAGAACTGGGCGTTGGTGCCGTCGCCATTACTGACCGCGAGAAGCTGCTCGCCTTTATCGGCACCGGTTCTGACCACCATCGGGTGGGCAGCGCAATTACCTCAGAGCACACCCACCGGGCGATTGAACTCAATCAAGTGGTCTACGCCGACGGCAATGCCGTGCCCTATACCTGCTCAATTTCCCCCACTTGTAAGCTGGGTTCGACCTTGGTTATTCCATTACGTGGCGAAGAGCATCGGGTGATTGGCAGCATCAAATTGTATGAACCCAAAAGTAAATTGTTTTCCAGTATTAACCGCACATTGGGTGAAGGTATTGCTCACCTACTGTCGGCCCAGATTTTGGCCGGTGAGTTTGAACAACAAAAGCAGCTACTGGCACAATCTGAAATCAAATTACTCCACGCGCAGGTTAATCCCCATTTCCTGTTTAATGCCCTGAATACGCTATCCGTGGTGATCCGACGCAACCCTGACCATGCCCGTAAACTGGTGCTTTCTCTGTCAACATTCTTCCGCAAAAACCTCAAACGCAGCAACGATGTCGTCACGCTGAGTGATGAAATTGAGCATGTAAATGCTTATCTGGAAATAGAAAAAGCGCGTTTTGCTGATCGCCTGAGTGTCGATATTTCATTGCCCGATGAGTTAATGGATGCACGGTTACCGGCTTTTTCCCTGCAGCCGGTGGTCGAAAATGCCATAAAACATGGCATATCGCAGATGTTCAGCAATGGACAAATTACGTTGCATGGCAAGCTAGATGACAATGTGCTGGTGCTGGAGGTTGAGGACAACGCCGGGTTATATCAGCCACGCCCCAATGGCGATGGGCTGGGTATGAATCTGGTGGATCGGCGGATTAAAGTGCGCTATGGCCATGAATATGGCGTGACGGTGATAAGTAAGGCCGAGGAATTCACCCGCATAATCATTAAATTACCTTTTATTACCGCCAGTGAGAGTTAACATTCAGAGACTAGGCTGACCGCGGCGGGCGATACTCACCATATTCAACACCGCGGATGACCGCTCATGTCGCCGCCATGCCAAGGTAATTTTGGTTTTTAACAGGCTGTCGTCAATTTCATGATAAGTCACATTATTGGCCTGAATCGCCGTCAAGGAGCGAGGAACCAGAGTGAAGCCAAATCCGGCAGAAACCATCCCAATTGCCGAGACCATCTGAGGCGATTGTTGCCCCAAAGTAGGCTGAAATCCTGCGCGATAACAGGCACCAATAATGGCATCAAACAATCCGGGGCCCACTTCTCGCGGGAAAATAATCAGTTTTTCATGCTGTAGCGCTTGCAGGTTAATGACCGGGCTACCCTGTAAAGGATGGTTATGTGGTAGTACCAGCAACATATCTTCCTCCACCAGCACCTTGCAGGTAAATTCATTACTGGCATCACAGGGCTGGCGGATAAAAGCCACATCAATGTGCTCATTATGCAAATCACTCATTAATACCGGCATCGTCTCTTCACTGGGTGACAATATCACCTCTGGATATTTGTCCCGATAAGCATGAAGTAACCGCAGTACCAGGGGCTGAAAAGCCGTCGAACTGGCAAACCCCACTCGCAACCGACCCGTTTCTCCTCGCGCAATACTTTTTGCCCGCTCTGTCGCTTCGTCCGTGAGGGTCAATATATGACAGGCATCGGCATAGAAAGCCTTCCCTGCTTCTGTCAGTTCAACACCGCGAGTGAGTCGGCGCAGCAGCGGCGCCCCTATTTCTCGTTCCAGTTTTTGAATTTGCTGACTGAGCGGCGGCTGAGAGATACCCAACTTTTCAGCCGCCCGGGTAAAGTGCCGAGCAGATGCTACTGCGACAAAGTATCGAAGATAACGTAATTCCATATATTTTTGATATCAATAAAGTGAGATACCTATATTGGTACTTATGTTCTTTCAGCGTCAACCTTATATATAAATATAATTTATGTTACGGGTAAACGGAGAAGGATATGTCTCAATCAATCACACCACATTGCTCATGTACTCAAGAGGTTGCAGAAAGCTTTATTGCGTATAAAGAAACACATCCTGAGTGCATAATTTATCAAACATCACTCATGAGCGCGCTAATTAGTGGCGTTTACGAAGGCCATATCACTATGGCCGAGTTGCTTAAGCATGGCGACTTTGGATTAGGAACATTTAACAATCTTGATGGTGAGCTGGTTGCATTAAACAGCAAAATTTATCAATTACGATCTGATGGTAGCGCCCGTGCGGCACAGCCGGAGCAGAAAACACCGTTTGCAGTAATGACATTTTTCCAGCCGACAGAAACACGCAATTTCGAACACAAAATGAGTCGCGAACAACTTCACCGCGTGATTAATGACGTCGCCGAATCAGACAATCTGTTTTGCGCACTGCGCATTGATGGCAAGTTCAGCCATGTTGAAACTCGCACTGTTCCCTGCCAGCAGCGCCCTTATAAGCCGATGCTTGAAGCTATTGCGCAGCAACCCACATTCGAGTTTGAACACTGCAATGGCACCATTATCGGTTTTCGTAGCCCGAACTACACCCAAGGTATTAATGTGGCGGGCTATCACGAACATTTTATTACTGACGACCGCAGTGGCGGCGGCCATGTGCTGGATTTCCAATTGGAAAACGGCATTCTGACATTTGGTACCGTCGCCAAATTAGTTATCGATCTGCCACAAGAGCCTGATTTTCTCCAAGCCAACCTCTCCCCTCTGAATCTCAACAATGCCATCCGTGCCGTAGAGAGCTAACGAGCTGTAATTATTAAATAAACAATAACTTATGGTTAATCTGATAATACAAAGGACACAAAATCATGAAGAATGAGCCCAATATTCTGGCCTGGAAATGCGGTGCCGATCTGGTGGTAAATCATTTAGAACAGCAAGGTGTGAAGCAGGTCTTCGGCATTCCGGGCGCTAAAATCGATCGAGTCTTTGATTCACTGGAAGATTCCAGCATCAAGACCATCGTGGTGCGTCACGAAGCCAATGCTGCCTTTATGGCTGGTGCCGTGGGCCGTCTGACCGGTAAAGCTGGTGTCGCGCTGGTCACATCTGGCCCAGGTTGTGCCAATCTGGTGACGGGGCTGGCCACGGCCACCTCTGAGGGAGACCCAGTGGTGGCATTAGGGGGTGCAGTCAAACGAGCTGATAGCCTGAAAATAACCCACCAAAGCATGGATACCGTGAGTATTTTCCGCCCGGTCACTAAGTTTAGTGCCGAAGTCACCGCCTCAGCAGCGCTTTCTGAGGTGCTGGGCAATGCGTTTAGAACCGCTGAATTTGGTCGACCAGGGGCCGCCTTTGTTAGCCTGCCGCAAGATATTCTCAATAAACCTATCACCAGCCATGCGCTGATTCGTCAAATATGCCCGCAAAGTGGCAGTGCACCGCGCGATGAAATCATTGCTGCCGCCAATTTACTCAATCAAGCTAAAAACCCCATTTTGCTACTCGGTTTGATGGCAAGCCAACCGGCAAATGCACAAGCCATACGCCGCCTACTTCGCCACAGTAAAATCCCGGTGACCAGCACCTATCAAGCCGCAGGGGTGGTTGACCAAGCACATTTCGACCATTTTGCCGGTCGGGTAGGATTATTTAATAATCAGGCGGGCGATAAGCTGCTACAGCAAGCCGATTTGATTATGACCATCGGCTACAGCCCGGTGGAGTACGACCCGGCACTGTGGAATAACGGCCATGCAACCTTAATACATATGGATATTTTACCCGCCGAGATAGATGCAGCTTATCAGCCAGAAAAAGAACTGCTGGGCGATATTGCTGCCACCGTGGATGCCCTCAATGAGTTGATAAGCGGCCCGATAATTTTGACCTCACAAACCCAGGTGATACTGGCCGATCGCGCACGCCAACGGCGAGATTTGGCTAACCGGGCCAGCCATATGAGCGGCTTTGCTATTCATCCCCTGCGTCTGGTACGAGCCATGCAGGATATCGTCAACAGCGACGTCACTCTTTGTGTTGATATGGGGAGTTTTCATATCTGGATTGCCCGCTATCTTTACAGCTTCCGTAGCCGTCAAATTTTGATGTCCAATGGTCAGCAGACTATGGGGGTGGCGCTGCCCTGGGCCATTGCGGCGGCACTGGTCAATCCACAGCAAAAAGTGGTTTCTATCTCTGGGGATGGGGGCTTTATGCAATCAAGCATGGAGCTGGAGACCGCAGTGCGACTGAAAAGTAATTTGCTGCATATCATTTGGGTCGATAACGGCTACAACATGGTGGAAATTCAAGAGCAGAAGAAATATCACCGGCCATCAGGAGTCAACTTTGGCCCCATCGATTTTAAAATGTATGCAGAATCCTTTGGCGCAGCCGGTTTTGCCGTGGAGTCCGCCGATGAACTCACCCATAAATTACATCTGGCGATGGATGTGCAAGGCCCGGCTGTCATCGCCATCCCAGTGGACTATTCAGACAATCATCGTTTGATGGAAGAGCTGAATATCAGTCAGTTGCTGTAAATGGATGAAATAAAAAAAGCCCTGACCACAAGATCAAGGCTTTATCATCACGGTTTGGATTACTGATTACATCAGGATCCGCAGCATACGGCGCAGTGGTTCTGCCGCGCCCCACAGCAGCTGGTCACCCACGGTAAAGGCGGAGAGATATTCTGGCCCCATATTCAGCTTACGCAAGCGGCCCACAGGGGTATTTAAGGTTCCGGTGACTGCCGCTGGCGTCAGTTCACGCATGCTCAGCTCGCGATCATTTGGAATAACACGTACCCAGTCATTGTGAGTTGCCAGTAATTGCTCGATTTCTGGCAATGGTACGTCTTTTTTCAGCTTCAGCGTGAAAGCCTGGCTATGACAACGCAGTGCGCCGATACGGACACACAGGCCATCAACCGGGATCACCGTGCCAGAATTCAGAATTTTATTAGTCTCGGCCTGACCTTTCCATTCTTCACGGCTCTGGCCGTTATCCAGCGCCTTGTCGATCCATGGGATCAAGCTGCCGGCCAGTGGCACACCAAAATTGTCAGTCGGTAACGTGCCGCTGCGGGTCGCCGCCGTCACTTTACGTTCGATATCCAGAATGGCAGAAGCCGGGTCTTGCAACTCTTTAGCCACCCCCGCATGCAGCATGCCCATTTGGGTCAGCAACTCACGCATATGGCGCGCGCCGCCACCGGATGCCGCTTGATAGGTCGCAACAGATGCCCATTCAACCAAATCATTGGCAAACAAACCACCCAGTGACATCAGCATCAGGCTAACGGTACAGTTACCACCGGCGAAAGTCTTAATACCTTTATCTAGCCCCTGCTGAATAACGCTGTGGTTAACTGGGTCCAGAATAATAATCGCGTCATCCCGCATACGCAGAGAAGAAGCGGCGTCAATCCAGTAACCTTGCCAGCCAGTTTCTCGCAGCTTTGGATAAATTTCGTTGGTATAATCTCCCCCTTGGCAAGTGATGATAATATCTAATGCACTCAGCGCATCAATATCATAAGCATCTTGTAATGTGCCTTGCTGGCCCGTGAAAGCCGGAGCAGCTTGACCATGCTGAGAGGTAGAGAAAAAGACTGGGCGGATGCCGTCAAAGTCGCGTTCTTCAATCATGCGCTGCATGAGGACTGAGCCGACCATACCGCGCCAGCCGATAAAACCAACGTTTTTCATGTTTACTGCCCTGCCTTGGAAGGTGACACCGATTAATGGATGTCTATCTTGCATCGCTGCACGTTATAGACGGCAAGCTGACGAACACAGACCTGATACCACCTTACAAAATATGGACAAAGTGGCAAGTTAAATTATTCGATACCAGAATGATTCAAAGCAATCTTCCTAATATGTGACTTTGACTGGCCGGAAACGCCAGTCGTTTAGACCCTTTTTGAGGTAAAAATGACAGAGATGATTGCGGCAACTGTGTTGCTGTTTTTGATTATGGACCCGTTAGGAAACTTACCGATTTTCATGTCGGTGCTCAAGCATCTGGAACCTAAACGGCGGCGGGTGGTATTGATCCGCGAATTGCTTATTGCCCTAATATTGATGCTAATTTTCCTGTTCGCCGGGGAAAAGATTCTGGCATTCCTCAATCTCCGCACGGAAACCGTGTCGATATCGGGCGGTATCATTTTGTTCTTAATCGCTATTAAGATGATTTTCCCCTCCCCTGAAAGTAATGTGACCGGGTTATCGGCAGGAGAAGAGCCGTTCTTGGTTCCGTTGGCTATTCCATTAGTGGCTGGCCCCTCGATTCTGGCCACCCTGATGCTACTATCGCATCAGTATCCTAATCAGCTCAGCCACTTGGTGCTGGCATTGATGATTGCCTGGGGCTTATCTGCCGCCATTTTATTGATGTCGAATCTGTTCCTGCGTTTGCTTGGCAGTAAAGGGGTCAGCGCATTAGAACGGCTGATGGGATTAATTTTGGTGATGCTATCAACGCAGATGTTTTTGGATGGCGTGCGGGCATATTTAATGAAGTGATTTTCACGAGGGCATTTAGTGCATTATTGAGCCGTTCGACTGACATGAGATTGGCAATGACTTCACCTCCAATGCCTTAACCGACAAAGAGTGCGGGCATGCACTCTTTGCTGATTAACATATAAGGCTGCGGGAAACGAGTGATCACTAAATGAATATTATTTCCCCAATGCCGAAACACACCGCGCGACCACCTCATCAATATCTGCATCAATATCCACACAGATAACATCCGGTTCTTCTGCTCCCGGCTCTTCAAGAGCTTCAAACTGGCTTTTCAATAGGTCGGTAGGCATGAAATGACCGGAGCGGGCTTTTAGCCTCCCCATGATCACATCGAAACTGCCTTTCAGATATAAAAATACCATTTCTGGATTGCCTTCCCGCAGGCGGTCGCGATAGCGGCGTTTCAGCGCAGAACAGACAATAATGCCGGTTTCATTCTTATGATTCAGGCTATAAGCCGCATCGCTCAGGCGCTCCAGCCACGGCATCCGATCTTCATCATTTAGCGGATGCCCACTGCCCATCTTCTGAATATTGGCGCGGGGATGCAGGTCATCACCATCAATAAATTTGGCATGGATTCGCCGAGCCACTGCTTCTCCTACAGTGGTTTTACCGCTACCTGATACACCCATCACGATAATGCTACGTCCTGCCATAATTTTGATCTCTATCTCAGAATGGGAATTTTACTGTTCGCTATGGTTCCGTATTTTACCATGTTACCGGTATCATGATACCGGTAACAAATAGAGATGTGACTTTTATCACAAAGGATAGAACATCATTATAGAACTCAATCGCGCAATCACGCTGGCCGGAAAAGGCTGACTGCAAACTATAACTAAAAGCGATATGCCCCCCTACGGCTTCAAGGGCGCAGGGGTACCCTAAGTAAGCGGAGAAATACTATGCCATTAGTCATTGTCGCGGTTGGCGTTGCCATGCTGCTGTTACTGATGATTCGTTTCAAACTCAACGGATTTATTTCCCTGATACTGGTCGCGCTGGCGGTCGGTGTCATGCAAGGAATGCCTGTCGATAAAGTGGTCGGCTCAATCAAAGCGGGGGTTGGTGGCACGCTAGGTAGCCTGGCGCTGATTATGGGCTTCGGTGCCATGCTCGGTAAATTACTGGCTGACTGCGGTGGCGCACAACGTATTGCCACCACCTTAATTGATAAATTTGGTAAAAAACACATCCAGTGGGCAGTGGTACTGACCGGTTTTACTGTCGGTTTTGCCCTGTTCTATGAAGTTGGCTTCGTGCTGTTGTTGCCGCTGGTATTCAGCATCGCCGCTTCAGCCCGCATTCCATTACTGTATGTGGGTGTTCCGATGGCCGCCGCGCTGTCTGTCACCCACGGTTTCCTGCCACCTCACCCCGGCCCAACCGCTATCGCGACTATTTTCCACGCCGATATGGGCAAGACCTTGCTGTATGGGACGTTGTTAGCCATCCCGACAGTTATTCTGGCAGGCCCGGTATTTGCTCATTTCCTGAAAGGAATTGATAAGCCAGTCCCTGAAGGGCTGTACAACCCAAAAACTTTCACCGATGAAGAGATGCCGAGCTTTGGGGTCAGTGTCAGCACTGCGTTGGTGCCCGTTATTTTGATGGCATTGCGAGCAGTGGCGGAAATGATTCTGCCCAAAGGCCACCCGATTCTCTCTTATGCCGAGTTCTTCGGCGACCCGGTAATTGCGACCCTGATTGCAGTGTTAATTGCCATTTTCACCTTTGGCTTAAACCGTGGCCGTTCAATGGAATCTGTCATGGATACCGTGACCGACTCCATAAAAATCATCGCGATGATGCTGTTGGTTATCGGTGGTGGCGGTGCTTTCAAGCAGGTATTAGTCGACAGTGGCGTTGACCACTACATTGCCAGCATGATGAATAGCAGCGGTCTATCACCAATTCTGATGGCATGGTCAATTGCAGCCGTGTTACGTATCGCTCTGGGTTCGGCGACAGTTGCCGCCATTACTGCCGGCGGTATTGTCGCACCGTTAATCGCCACCACAGGAGCCAGCCCTGAGTTGATGGTTATTGCCGTGGGTTCCGGTAGCGTGATTTTCTCTCACGTCAACGATCCGGGTTTCTGGCTGTTCAAGGAGTATTTCAACCTGACGATTGTCGAAACCTTTAAGTCATGGTCAGTGTTGGAAACCATCATTTCAGTCTGCGGCTTAGTTGGCTGCTTGCTGTTAGCGACGGTGATTTAAATACTGCCGCCGGGGAGGATGGTGAAACCGACGTCAACCATCTTGGGTGTTACCACCTCTCCGCGCAACCGAGCCAGCAAGCGCTCAGCACCAATTTGCCCCATTCTCTCGCGTGGGGTCAGCACACTGGCCAGTTTCGGCACCATCGACTGGCCAATATCATGACCATGGAAACCGGCTATCGCCATATCCTGTGGAATAGATAGCCCCTGACGCTGACATTCAAATACCGCGCCAATTGCCAAGTCATCATTGGTACAGAAAATACTGTCGATCTGCGGATAACTGACCTGTGCCGCGCGCAATAGCTCGGCACCTGCGGAATAGGATGAGGAGCGGCTGGTCATCACACTCATGGGTTCCAAACCGGACTCACGCATTGCCTGCTCATAACCTTGCTGCTTAATCACCGTACGCTCATCCTGACGCGCGCCAAAATACACCACGTATCGATGGCCTTTGGCGATAATTTGTTGAGTCATCTGCCGCGCCGCTTCGAAGTTGTTAAAACCCACTGCCAAATCAATGCAAGGTGAAGTGCAATCCATCAGCTCAATAACAGGAATACCCGCGACCTCAATCATTTTTAATGTGCGGGCCGTGTGGTGGCGTTCGGAGAGGATCAAGCCATCAATATTGTAAGAGAGTAACGAGGTCAAACGCTGCTCTTCGCGCTCTTTCTGATAGCCGTAATGCGCCAACATCGTCTGATAACCATGAGCATCTGTCACACTCTCAATGCCGCGCAACACTTCGGCGAAAACCTGATTAGTTAATGACGGTAATAAGACGCCAATAGCATGGCTGGTCGCATTGGAGAGGATATCGGGAGCACGATTGGGAATATAGCCAAGTTCATCTAACGCCAGTGCAATTTTTTCCTGCAAAAGTGCAGAAACTTGCTCCGGATTGCGCAAATAGCGGCTGACAGTCATTTTAGTGACGCCAACCATATCGGCAACATCTTGTAGCACTGGCCTTTTTTTCTTCATTATCAATGAACTGAGGCAGAGTAAACGATGGGCTATTCTAGCAAAGAAAAGGGTATTACGCGACGCGCATACCCTTTTTACTGAGGTCGATCAAACTTAAACTGGCGGTAAATCAAACAACAAGATTTCACTGTCTTCATCTGCATGAATAGAAAGCGCAGCTTCATCCCAGATAGCAAAGGCATCGCTGGTGCCTGCACGGTGGCCATTGATAGACACATTGCCGCGCACAACTTGTATCCAGATGCGGCGCTCTGCCTGAATCTGATAAATTGACTGCTCTTCACGTTTCAGTGCCCAGCGCCATAAAGTCATGTCCTGGAACACTTTCAGTGACCCATCACGAGCATCGGGTGATAGCACAAGTTGTCGCCCTTGCGGGATATCAAACATCTGCTGCTCGTAGCGTGGTTCCAAACCCGTCTTATTCGGGATAATCCAAATCTGGTACAGATGCAGCGGCTGATCATCACGACCATTATATTCTGAGTGGCGGATACCAGTGCCCGCACTCATGATCTGGAATTCACCCGCATGAATCTGTTCTTTGTTACCCATACTGTCTTGATGCTCAACAGTACCAGACAATACATAAGTCAGGATTTCCATATCTTTATGTGGATGGGTACCAAAACCCTGGCCTGCGTCGATAACATCTTCGTTAATCACCCGCAGCGCGGAGAACCCCATAAATTCAGGGTCATAATAATCAGCGAATGAGAAAGTATGCCAGCTATCCAGCCAGCCGTGATTAGCATGGCCACGTTCTTCTGCTTTGCGTAAATAGATCATGTTCAGTTCTCCTCAACGTTTTCTTTAGTCTAGATATCGCTGGAGAATATGAAAGCGCAAAAAACTCACTCCTCTGTTCAAAAAATTCGACTAATTGATAAGTTAAAAGACAAATGATTTGAATTTGAAGTCATTAGAGAGAGAAAACATGATGAGTTCTGAGAGATACGTGCCTTCAAGCAAAAGCCTGACAAGGTAAATCATGAAGAATAGGCAAAAAAAAAGCCAGCACCCGGCTGGCTAAGTAAACACTGGAAGCAATGTGAGCAATGTCGTGCCTTCATAATGCGAACACCTAAACTTTGATGCCTCATCGGAAAGCACGACAATGATAATCATTATCACTCTCACTTGTAAAGTGTTTTTTTTAGCCACTTGCAATATTATTGACTCCGGTAAATAAATTGATATTTTATTAGGTAATTCAAACAGTAAGAGTAAGGTTATGTTTATGAAAAATGTGCAGATACGTCATGTGGAAACCTCTGATTATCCAGCCTTACAGCAGCTATTTTCTCATCCACAGGTTTATCGCGACACATTACAGCTCCCCCTGCCATCACAAGAGATGTGGGCCAAAAAGATCAAAGAGATGCCTGCAGGCATGCATAATCTGGTGGCATGTATTGATGAGAAAATTGTCGGTCAGCTAACTGTTGAAGCCAATCAGCGGGCTCGCCGCCGCCATGTAGCGACTTTTGGTATTGCTGTGGATGCGCATTGTTGTGGGAAAGGTGTTGGTAGTGCATTAATGGCAGCCATGATCGATTTATGTGATAACTGGCTGAATATACAACGTATTGAGCTAACCGTTTTTGTCGATAATACTGCGGCTATCTCTCTGTATCGTAAATTTGGCTTTGAAATCGAAGGTACCAGCCCACATTTTGCTTTCCGAGACGGCCAGTTTGTTGATGCATACCATATGGGCCGAATCAAAATATCAAGTTAATCAGTAGGGGATAGCATACAAGTGCTACCCCCACTGTTATTGGGATATCTCAGTAAGCAGGTTGATAGCCAATAAAAGCACCTAGCACCTAGCACCTAGCACCTAGCACCTAGCACCTAGCAGTCTCAAGAATGAGGATAGTTAAATACCCGCCGTTTCTTTGATATAACGCCGAGCTTTCACTGCATATTCAAATGGGTTAGCAATCGCTGGGTCTTGCTCTGCTTCGACCACCATCCAACCTTGATAACCTCTTTCATCCAGCAGCTTAAACACCGGCTTGAAGTCAATAACGCCATCACCGGGCACGGTAAACGTCCCCTTCTTCACGCCATCAAGGAAACTAAGCCTTTTGGCCTTAACTTCTGCGACAACCTCATCGCGCACATCTTTCAGATGGACATGATTAATACGCGGTAAGTATTTCTCTAGAATAGCTAGCATGGCTTCTTGGCTACCCTCGGAGTAATAGGCATGACCAGTATCAAATAGTAGGTAAACATCATCATTAACCATACTCATGTAGCGATCAATTTCTTCGCTGGTTTGGATACCTGTTCCCATATGGTGATGTAAGCACACCTGCATCCCTTTCGTGGCCGCGATTTTGGCTAACTCATTATAGCCATCGGCAACACGCTGCCATTCAATGTCAGTAAAGTAAGGTTTCTCTTCAAATACCGCTTTTGTCGTTCCCTGAATACTTTTACTTTGTTCGGAGCAACCAATCACTTTTGCACCCATTGCATGGAGGAAATTCATATGATTAGTGAATTCATCAATGGTTTTTGCGCGCTGGTCATCGGCAAAGAATGTGCTGAACCAAGCATTACAAATTTGTATACCACGCAGTTCAAGCATAGGTTTCAGTATGTTAGGATCTCGTGGATATTTACTGCCAACTTCACTGCCGGTAAATCCAGCCAGTGCCATTTCACTGATACATTGTTGGAAAGTATTTTCTTTGCCTAAATCTGGCATATCGTCATTCGTCCAACCAATAGGAGCGATTGCCAACTTCACACGATCTTTATTCATAATAAACCTCTGCGATACATCCAATTTATACAGATGAATACAATTAAAAGGTGATTAATTGCCCGTCCTTTAATACAAGAAATAGCCTTTATCTAAATAATATTTATTTTAAATAGTGCTTAATGCTCAGGTCATTATGTTGCGTTATTGACTCAGCAACTCGCGTTCAATGCGTTCACGAGTCGCAACAGCCTGATGCACCATTTTTTCTGGATAACCAAAAAGAGAAGTCGCAATAATCGATTCACCGCCGACTTTAAATGTGCGATTAGCAAAATCCATATCGCGTAATGTTTGAAACAGTGCCGAGAAATCGACTTCTCCTTCCCCGATACCCACATGTTGATGAATAACGGCATCGACCCCCGGCGGGTTCACAATATATCGGCAATGTTTAGTGTGATTCATCGTATCGGCAATCAATACATGTGAAAGATCGTCGCCAGCATATTTCAACATTCCAGCCACATCCCCTTTGCCTTTATCGTAGAAAAAGGTATGGGGCACGCTATACAGGTATTTCACATTATCACTGCGCAGTGATTTCACTAAATCTGCGGTTTCATTATTCTCTTCGCAAAAATCCCATGGATGAGATTGAATCTCTACCCGAATACCTTCCCGCTCAATAATTGGCAATAATTCTTCCATGGAGCGATACCACATCTCTTCACAAACCTCAGGTTCATTTGGATCGCCAGAAAGCTCGGTATTGATTACGGAAACGCCCATTTCGACTGCAATTTCAATCATTCTCTTCCAATTGGTTACTGCTGCCTGTCGCCGAGCTTCCAGTGGCCCAGCCCAGCGATATACCACAATGAAAGATGATATTTCGACCCCGGTTTCTTTTAGTGCTTTCTTATATTCAGCAACAACTTCACGGCCCGCCTTGGGATGTTTATAAAACGGGTTAAGCTGTGGATGCGGTGACTGCTCAATATAGTCATATCCCCATTCCGCAACTTGGCGAACCATATTAGTGATACCCAAGTCTTTAATGACATCAACATCAAATGCAATCTTCATAGCGCTCCCGGTTTTACGTGAGATGCGGGCCAGCCCGATTGGCAACAGAAAATAGGGCTATGCGACAGCTTGATAACTGGCGCACAGGAAGCAAAGCCCAATGTTATTTGTTATAAAAAGCAGGTCGTTGCGGCAAACTAACAGGAACAATCTCGCCATTTTCTTGCGCCGCAATACAGGCATCAGCAGTAACCGCAGCAGCAAAGCCATCCCATGCAGAAGGCCCGGTGAGTTTTTCAGCCAGAACATCGTTGATAAAGGCTTGCAACTCAACGTCGTAGGCATCAATAAAGCGATCTTTCCAGTCGGTAAGAATTTCATGTGATAGCCGCGCTTCACTGCGCAGTAATACTGAAGATGGCTCAGGTAATTTTGCTATGCCAATATCCCCGACCACCTCACATTGAATGTCATAGCCATATTGGCAATTTACAAAGATCTCTACATCAATGCGAGTCCCTTTCACCGTTTCAAATAACACGACTTGTGGGTCTCTCAGATGGGCCTTGGCATGCTTAGCTTTGCGCGGGAAAACAACTTGTACGGAAACGTAATCATCATCCAATAGCCAGCGTAGTACATCGATTTCATGAATTAAGGTGTCCGTGATAGCCATGCTTGTCGTGTAGTTTTCACCGACTCTTGGATTACGGTGAGCGCAATGCAACATTAATGGATCACCAATTTTCCCACTGGTAATGACATCTTTCAGCGCGCGATAGCCTTGATCATAAGGGCGCATAAACCCGACTTGAACCAATCGTTTACCTTGCGCAGCCTCGGCTTCTACAATGCGTTTACAGCCTTCAGCGGTTACGGCTAACGGTTTTTCACAAAAAACATATTTACCCGCAGCGACTGCAGCCAGAACAAACTCTTCGTGGCTTGGTCCCCAAGAGGTGACTAACACTGCATCCACTTCTTTCGCATTAATGACTTCATAGCCATCAGCATAAACATTTGCTTCGATACCAAGGTCGCGAATAACTTTGGTGGCGTGTTCGCGATTGATATCGGTTACGGCGACGACCCGGCTGCCCTGTAACACCTTGCTACAGCGGCGAATATGATCCTGACCAATAGCACCCGTTCCGATCACGCCAATATTTAACGACATATTATTTCCCTCATGAAGTTTCGGTTTGCAGGCAATACCTGCTCGTTTTACGACTTCACATCCAGATCAAATGCAATGAGTGCTAGTAATCACGGGCTTTAGCGATATTTTGCTCCAGCACCCGAACCACCGCGTCCGTCCTTTCACTTTCAGACACCTGAGCAACCCCAACTCGCCACCAACTCAGGTACTTATGCACCATAGTTTTTGGCAGGACTTTTATGTCGATCAAGGTTGAAATCGTCTGCAAGCGGGCATCTGCCAATGCATCGATAAGTTGCTGCTCAGTGGAAACACGGTATGTCTTACAGCCATAGGCGGCTGCTAACATAGCAAAATCAACCGGGACAAAATCACCGTCTAGTTGGCCGGTTTCTTGATTACGGAAACGGAACTCAGTGGCATAGCTGTCCATGCCATGTTCCATCTGGAGATTATTAATGCAGCCATTGGTCATGTTATCGAACAATACGACGTTAATTTTGCAGCGCTCCTGGATAGATGTGACCAACTCGGAGTGCAACATCATAAAAGCACCGTCACCAACCAATGAATAAACTTCACGTTCAGGTTCAGCCAGTTTCACACCTAGTGCAGCACTGACTTCATAACCCATACATGAGTAGCCATATTCAACGTGGTAGCCATTACTCCCTTTGGTCCGCCACACCCGCTGCAAATCACCCGGTAAGCTGCCCGCAGCTGCAACAATGACAGCATCTTGAGGTAACTGATTATTAAGCACTCCCAACACTTGGCTTTGCGTCAGGAAAGAGCCGGTTTTATTGATAAATTCAGCGAAGACTTGTTCACGATTTAAATGGTCATTAATTTCAGGAGTGAAATCATCAGCATTGTATTCCACTTGATAGACTCGCTGAGTCTCAGCTAACTGTTCAGCACGCATCCGGGCAATTTCACCGCCCCAGTTGGCCTGATAGCCTGTATTGCCGAGTTGCTGATGTAATGCTGACAATGCTTCCCGTGCATCAGCCAATAATTGCAGACCATCCAGTTTACCCGCATCAAAAGCACTGACATTAATATTGAGGAATGAGACATCTGGGTTCTGGAATAGCCATTTAGATGATGTGGTAAAATCGGTATAACGGGTGCCGACGCCAATGACTAAGTCAGCCTGCTTTGCCAATGTGTTAGCCGCCAAACAACCGGTTTCGCCAATACCGCCAAGATTCAATTCATGCTCGGAGCTGATAGTCCCTTTGCCAGCTTGTGTTTCTACCCATGGCAAACCAAAACACTCAGCAAATCGTTGCAATGCCTGACCTGCTTGCGAGTATTTTACCCCGCCACCACACACTAAAATCGGTCTATGCTTTGAAGTTAGCAAAGCAATAGCATCTGCTAGCATTACGGCACTGGCAGGCCGCCGATCAAGGCGATGAATTCGTTTTTGGAAGAAGTAATCAGGATAATCATAAGCTTCAGCCTGGACATCTTGCGGTAAACAAAGTGTCACTGCGCCAGTCTCTGCAGGATCGGTCAGTACTCGCATCGCATTAATGCACGCACTCATCAGTTGTTCCGGCCGAGTAATACGATCCCAATATTTACTCACCGGTTTGAATGCATCATTGGTACTGATACTCAGGTCGTGAGATTGTTCAATTTGCTGTAATACTGGGTCCGGTTGACGTGATGCAAACACATCGCCAGGAAGGAGCAGTAGCGGGATACGGTTGGCTGTTGCAGTTGCTGCGGCAGTAATCATGTTGGCGCTGCCAGGCCCTACAGATGATGTACAAGCATAAATTTGCTGACGCAATTTCTGTTTAGCAAATCCGGTGGCAGCATGAGCCATTCCTTGCTCATTTCGCCCCTGATGGACCACTAACCCACCACAATCTTGTTCCAATGCCTGCCCGATACCCAGCACATTACCATGGCCAAAAATAGCAAAAATCCCTTTGATAAATTTGATTTCCTGACCATCAACTTGCAGGTATTGATTGTCCAAAAACCGGACTAATGCCTGTGCCGTGGTTAGCCGAATCTTATTCATTTATCCATCCTTTGCTTGGTTTGTGCGACACCATGGTGACTGAGGTACTTTCAGCCCTCGGGATACGGTTGTCGGAGCGAAGAGGCTGGCTTGTTAGCTTCCGCGATGCTGACGACAGTTAGGTGAAACATAGCTGGGATTATAAACAAATATTTTTTTCATAAAATCACATTACAGAAGAAACATTTCATTCTGCGATGAAGATCAAATAATCAGGCAAACAGTGAAACAATAAAAAGCTTGTCGAGCGGGCTGAATTGGCGCCAATTTCATCTGACAAAATATACATATAATTTATTGATATAATTATATTAAATTGATAATAAATATCGGCCATACCCCCTAAAAAAGTTATCAATAACCGACTTAATTCATTGGTGTAAGTCCTATTTTCATGCGTGATATAAGGCTTTTAGCCGTGTCACATAACCGGGGAATAAATTTCATTTAATCTTGAAATTGAAATATTTATTCCTCATACTGATTTCAGAAACGTTATTACAGATACATTTCATCGGTCATTGTCGGGGTTTGAATTAATACAGAAGGAAATGGGGATGGGTACACAACACAAAGTGCTGGACGTCATATGTATCGGGCGAATTGCCGTTGATTTTTATGGACAACAGATTGGATCCCGGCTGGAAGATACCAGCACATTTGCCAAATATTTGGGCGGGTCATCAGGTAATGTTGCCTATGGAACGGCAATCCAAGGCTTGAAATCAGGGATGTTGGCACGTGTCGGTGATGAACATATGGGCCGCTTCCTGCGCGAGGAATTACAGCGTGTTGGGGCCGATACCCGTTTTCTTATTACAGATAAACAGCGCCTAACCGCTCTGGTTATTCTGGGTATTAAAGATCAAGAGACATTCCCCCTGATCTTCTACCGTGAAAACTGCGCAGATATGGCGCTTACGCCAGATGATATTGATGAGTCTTATATTGCGTCATCACGCGCGCTGGCTATCACCGGTACACATCTTTCTCATCCAAATACGCGCGCCGCAGTGCTAAAAGCATTGGAATATGCTCATAAGCATGGTCTGCGAACAGCCCTGGACATTGATTATCGCCCAGTATTATGGGGCTTAACCTCTCTGGGTGACGGTGAAACACGTTTCATTGAATCAGAAAAAGTGACTCAGGAATTGCAGGAAGTTCTGCATCATTTCAATTTGATTGTCGGTACCGAAGAAGAATTCCATATTGCCGGTGGTAGTACCGATACACTGACTGCTTTGCAAAATGTACGCAAAGCGACACCGGCGACACTGGTCTGTAAGCGCGGCGCACAGGGCTGCTCAGTATTTGAAGCAGAGATTCCCAACAGTTGGGAGCAGGTCAAATTACATTCTGGCGTTCGTGTTGAAGTTCTCAATGTACTGGGGGCGGGTGATGCATTCATGTCTGGTTTGCTGCGCGGTTACCTTAATGATGAGGGCTGGGAGCAAGCTTGCCGCTATGCCAATGCTTGTGGCGCGCTGGTTGTTTCACGTCATGGCTGTGCACCGGCGATGCCAACTAAAATTGAATTAGATGACTATCTCAGCCGCGAGCATGCAGTTCCACGCCCTGATCGTGATGCCCACCTTAACCATTTACACCGGGTGACCACTCGTAAACAGCAGTGGCCGGAGCTTTGTGTGTTTGCTTTTGATCACCGGAAACAGCTGGCCGATATGGCTCGTGATGCGGGTGTTAGTGAAGAGCGCATTCCCAAACTTAAAACATTGTTGCTGCAAGCAGCTCAGCAGGCAGCCCAAGAGTCTGGGCTGGAGCATAAAAGTGGCATTCTGGCAGATACGACATACGGGCAGGAAGCCCTCAATACCATTACAGGTCAAGGATGGTGGATAGGCCGCCCAATTGAACAGCCAAGTTCAAGACCATTACGGCTCGAGCATGGCAATATTGGGTCCCAACTTATCGATTGGCCGCTAGAACATGTTGTAAAGTGTTTGGTTTTTTATCATCCCAAAGACAGCGCAGAGTTGCGCCAACAGCAAGATGAACTGATCCTGGATGTTTACCATGGATGCTGCAAATCAGGGCATGAACTGCTGTTAGAAGTCATTTTACCTGAAGACAATAAAGATAAAGATGAACGCTATTATATTGAAAATATGGCTCATTTCTATCAGTTGGGTATTCAGCCAGATTGGTGGAAGTTGCCACCTCTTAGTGCTGAAAACTGGCAACAAGTTGGTAAGTTGATTGAAACTCAGGATCCTTATTGCCGAGGCGTATTAATTCTGGGGTTGGATTCTCCTGAAGCCATATTAAAAGCGGGTTTTGCCGCGGCAGCACAAGCTCCCTGGGTTAAAGGTTTTGCCGTTGGTCGAACTATCTTCGGTCAGGCATCACGCCATTGGCTGCAAGGTGAGTTAAATGATGCTGAGCTCATCTCACAAGTGAAACAAAATTATCAAACGCTGATAGGTTATTGGCGAGACTATCGTCCGGTAGCCTAACGATAAAACAGTCTCAATGGCGCTGGTGTAGGAACATATCGGTGCCATTGTGCTGCCATCTGCGCTGTTTATTCCTCATTAGCCTGAAAAAATCCTGATTTTTGTCAAACTTAATAAAGTAATATCTTTAGGTTATAGGCATTTCCTTTAATATGCCTTGGTGGGCTGATTCAAGTTGCAATGAAATAAAAACAAATGCCAATATCAGTAAATGAAATTTTCCAACCACCTGTTAGAATACTTGATAGACATACCCAAAGAACTTGGCGTTGCAGATAAGTAGCAAACAAACTCATTCCGATGAACTTACTCAGGTAAGTAAGTTGGCGAGTGAAATGTAGCTGACACTGTTGTGACTTCAAGTACGAAGGGGATAACCCGAATTTTCCTCTGCCGTGGGCCTTAATGGATGAATAACCCGACTCAACTTTCATTGTTACAAGACCAAATTCGTCATCGCTATGAGACGCTAAGCAAGCGCTTAAAACAAGTTGCTCGTTATATATTGGATAACAGTAATAGCATTGCCTTTGATACGGTTGCTTCCATTGCGGCTCAAGCCAGTGTGCCACCATCAACCTTAATTCGGTTTGCCAATGCCTTTGGTTTCAGTGGCTTCAATGAAATGAAACAGGTATTCCGTCAGCACTTGATGGAAGAGACCGTCAACTATACCGAACGGGCACGGTTATTCCGCCAAACCTCAACCGATGGCAATACTGCCCCAGAAAAACCGGCTGAAATACTGAATGTATTTACCATGGTCAATGCACAAGCTTTGCAACAGTTGGCCGTGCAAACCAGTGCCGAGCAATTAGACAGAGCCGTTGAGTTATTGAACAACGCAGAAAATATCTATGTGATTGGCCTACGCCGCTCTTTCAGCGTGGCTTCCTACCTGACTTATGCATTGCGTCATCTGGAACGCCGGGCTTTCCTGATTGATGGGCTGGGAGGAATGTTTGCGGAACAATTGAGTATGGTGAAACCTAAAGATGTGGTTATCGCCATCAGCTACTCGCCTTATGCACAAGAAGCTTTAGAACTGGTGGAGTTAGGTGCGAAAAGTGGAGCTCAACAGATTGCGATTACGGATAGCCAGGTCAGCCCATTAGCAGCGTTTAGTGATGTGTGTTTTGTGGTGCGCGAAGCCCAAGTTGATGGATTCCGTTCACAGGTTGCTTCTATGTGCCTGGCGCAAACTCTTGCCGTCTCTTTAGCACTGAATAACGCAAAAGAGTAAAACTTCAGATAAGTCTTTCGGGCATCAACCTCGAGAATCTATTAAATGGGTAGGATCCAACCTACCCATTTAATTCATAATCTAATCATTACTCTCAAAAAGTGACTTACTCTTACTTTTTGCCTACCACTACTGGGTATTGATCACTGTTAATCCACGCATGATCTTTTTCCCAAGTAAACTTCCATAGCCGCACTGGCCCCGCCATAACATTTAAGTAATAGCTGTCATAACCTGCCAATGTTGCCACTGGATGGTAACCCTTAGGGACTTTTACCACGTCACGGTTATAGACTGGCATACATTCATCCAGTGAACGATCGTCGGTATAGACTCGCTGCATACAGAAACCTTGCTCTGGGTTCAGCCGGTGATAATAGGTTTCTTCCAAATAAGTTTCATCGGTTGCATTTTCCTGATCATGCTTGTGGCTTGGGTATGAACTGGTATTCCCTTCATCGGTATACACTTCAACCACCAGCAAACTGTCTGCTGGTTCATTATCAGGCAAAATATTATGTACCAAGCGCTGGTTACGACCCTTACCTCGCCGTTCCACACCGACATCTGCTGGAGTAATAAGACGAGAAGGCAGATGACCATGACCAGGAGCACGACAGACGGCCAGTTCTAAATCAGTTTCTGCCACAACGTTGACATGATCATGGTGTGGGACATAAACAGAGTATGGCGGTGTTCGTTCAAATGGGCTCATGCGTTTGCCAACATTAGGATATTCAGCGCGTTGCGTTGAAATTGAAGCAATCCCGGCAACTAATACCAGACAGAGTTCATTATTGGCACTGTCCAGATTCAGCGTTTTTCCAGCGGCAAGGCGATAGACATCAAACCCAACAAAACGCCAACCCGCATTCTCTGGCGAAATATGCTGAATACGCCCATCCGCATCCGGTGACTGACATTTGGCAAGCAGTGAAGACATAATGACTCTCCTGTTAACAACATGAAATTATGCTAGTGAACACCGCAAGCAACATTAGCCCAGTGTTGGCATACTATATTCAGAAACTGTCTGCTGACCTGTTGGCCAGCGGGCAGTTGTTGTTTTCATCCGCGTATAAAAACGCACACCATCCGTGCCATGAACATTCAATGCCCCGAATACAGAGCGCTTCCAACCACCAAAACTATGAAAAGCCATAGGGACCGGAACCGGCACATTGACACCGACCATCCCAGCCTGAACTTCATGCACAAACTGCCGAGCAAAGTGGCCACTACTCGTGAAAATTGCACTCCCATTACCAAATTCATGGCTATTCACGGTATTAATTGCCGTTTGATAATCAGAAACTCTGACTATTCCCAGCACTGGCCCAAAGATCTCTTCCCGGTAAATCTTCATATCTGGGGTGACATGATCAAACAGCGTACCGCCGACATAGTATCCCTGCTCATGACCTGCAACCTTATAATTGCGGCCATCTGTGATTAACGTCGCACCTTCTTTAACGCCTTGATCAATATACCCAAGGACTTTTTTCTGATGAGCTGCTGAAATTAATGGCCCCATTTCATTTTCTTCCCCGCCTTGCTGCATGCCAGGGCCGACACGTAAGCGAGCAATAAGAGGCTTTAGCTTTTCAATGAGTTTATCTGCCGTGCTATCGCCGACAACTACAGCAATTGGCAGTGCCATGCAACGTTCACCCGCAGACCCAAATGCTCCGCCCATTAGGGCATTTACAGTCGCATCAAGATCGGCATCAGGCATAATAATTGCTTGATTTTTTGCCGCCCCGAAAGCTTGAACGCGCTTACCATGGGCACTGGCAGTGGTATAAATATGTTCGGCAACAGTAGAAGAACCAACAAAACTTACCGCTTGAATTCGTGGATCAGTGCAAAGTTGGGCAGCACTTTCATTTGAGCAGTGAATAACATTGAATACACCATCAGGCAGCCCAGCTTCGGTCAGTAATTCGGCTAGGCGCACAGAAGCAGAAGGGTCTAGGGCTGGCGGCTTCAGAATAAAGGTGTTGCCGCAAGTTAATGCAACTGGGAACATCCACATTGGTACCATTGCTGGGAAGTTAAACGGTGTTATTCCAGCCACAACCCCCAAAGGTTGCATCATCGAGAAGCTATCAACACCGGTGCCGACATCTGCGGAATATTCACCTTTTAATAAGTGTGGAATACCACAAGCAAACTCGACGACCTCTAGGCCACGAGTGATTTCACCCAATGCATCGGAATAGACTTTACCGTGCTCACGAACAATTAACTCTGCCAATTCATCCCGGTGCTGTTCAATCAGCGCCTTGAAGTTGAACATAATGCGGGCACGGCGCAGAGGGGTAGTACGTGACCAGGCGGCAAACGCCTCATGTGCTACACCGATAGCCTGATGCACTTCCTCAGCGGTACTTTGCGTAACCTGGCCTTCAACTTTACCGTTGGCTGGATTATGAATATCGGCTGTCTGGTGGCTAGAACTCAGACAATTCTTCCCGCCAATAAAGTTACTCACAATTTTCATGTCTCACCCTCTTCTTAATAGCGGCTATCGCAAGGGTCATTGAAAATGGCTCTATGCCAGACACCTAACGGAACATGCGCTCAATCAGTAAGGGTTATCTTGTGGTAGAGCCAAGATAGCCCGCAAGGCGACCAGCCGCCAAAAAGGCGAAAAACCAGCCGATATGCAGACTCTATGCTATTGAAAAAAAAGTTTCAAATAACTTTCTTTAGAAATTTTGTTTTGTGCGATGCATCGCAAGTTCCTGCAAGCGGCTAACACGGACATAAAAATACTCAGAACATCTACGCAATATACTCATCCATCTGCATTTTCTGGATTTTACATCCTATAAAAGCTGTTAATGTAAAAAAAACCAGTGTGTTCAGGTGCCTTTCCGTCGCCTTAAATAGCTATTACAAGATTTTTTACTGCTTGATATTTGAGCTGGATCGAAAAATTAATGTTTCGTTATTTAATAAAAATGAAATGGATGTTCTTATTAAAATCAGTATGCACGTTACTTCAATCCAACTCTTGCCCTGCTTATTTCTCTCAACAGGTTAATGCAGCAGGTTGGCGACAAGGGACACTAAACGGAGTTTTTATGGCATATCAACAAAAAAGGAATACCGGTTATGTGTTGCGGATCTGCGGCATTGCCGCTCTCGGTGGCATCTTATTCGGCTATGACACCGCAGTCATTTCAGGTGCAATAGATTCACTGAAAAGTTACTTCAACCTTAGCCCGGCAGAAACGGGTTGGGCAGTTTCTAATGTTGTTATCGGTTGTGTCATTGGTGCGTTTATCTCTGGCCCAATTGCTGGTCGCTGGGGGCGCAAAAAAGCTCTTATGCTGGCAGCCGCTCTCTTCACTATTTCTGCCATTGGAGCAGCACTGGCGACGACGTTCACCGTCTTTGTTATCTATCGAATTATCGGTGGATTAGCCGTTGGATTGGCTTCGACGGTTTCCCCAATGTATATGTCTGAAGTTTCGCCCAAAGATATGCGTGGGCGAGCACTGAGTATGCAGCAGTTTGCCATTGTATTTGGGCAAATTGTCATCTTTTACGTTAACTATAAAATTGCCAGTCAGGCCACAGAGCTGTGGCTCATTGAATATGGTTGGCGCTGGATGATTGGCTCGGCAGTTATTCCCTGCGCGCTATTTTGCATCTTTGTTTTCTTTATTCCTGAATCTCCGCGCTGGAGTGTCATGGTCGGCCGAGAAGACCAGGCATTGGCTATGCTCACCAAGGTTTCTAATGCCAACCATGCTCAAAATGTATTGAGCGAGATAAAAGCCTCGCTGGCACAAGATAGGCAACAACATAAGAATCGGTTGAACTATGGTGATTACAGAGTACGTTTTATTATTTTTGTCGGTTGCATGCTGGCAATGCTGCAACAGGTAACTGGCGTCAACGTCATGATGTATTACGCCCCGGTGGTGTTGAAAGTGGTCACCGGTAATATGCAAGAGGCACTATTCCAAACGATCTGGCTTGGTGTACTTCAACTGGTTGGCTCGGTTATTGGTGCAATATTGATGGATCGTATGGGCCGTTTACCACTGATGCGCTTTGGTACCATTGGCACCATTCTCGGGTTATTGATCACATCCTTCGCCCTCTACAACCAGTCGACTGGCTATCTGGCACTGTTTGGCATGTTGTTCTTTATGATCTTCTACGCTCTTTCATGGGGTGTTGGGACTTGGGTGCTAATTTCTGAAATATTCCCCAACCGGATGCGGGCGCAAGGCATGAGTATTGCTGTTGGCTGCATGTGGGTCGCTAACTTCGCTGTCTCACAAAGCTTCCCAATGATGAATGACCAGCCTTACCTTTCATCTCAATTCCACGGTGCCTTCCCAATGTGGATTTTCGCTATCTGCTGCTTGTTCAGTTATTGGTTTATCTGCCGCTTTGTACCTGAAACCAAAGGGGTGGCATTGGAACACATGGAAGAAGCGATGCTGGCAAAAAGATCGAAACAACCTCTATCAACAGCAGTACCGGTGATTTCCGGCAGGAGCAAATAACATGTCTATTGCACAAAATCGTTTCTGTATTAATCGCAAAATAGCCCCCAACTTAAGTATTGAGAACTTTTTCCGGCTGGTTAAGAAGTGCGGGTTAAATAAGGTTGAACTGCGTAATGACATGGCAAGTGGCAAAGTCACTGATGAGTTAACGACAGAACAGTTGAATGCACTGGCCAACGAATATGAAATTGAAATTGTTACTATCAACGCGTTGCAATACTTTAATTTGCCAGAGTACCGTTCTGCGCTGCTGCAAGAGGCAGAAAGCATGCTAAAACAAGCGCAAGCAATTCATTGCCATGGCGTTATTCTATGCCCAAATTGTAGCGCCAGTGACCGGCGTTCAGCCGGGCAAAAAGAGCAAGACACACTAGATGCCTTGTTGTTGCTCGCCCCACTCTTTAAAAAATATCAGGTCACTGGGCTAGTGGAGCCTTTGGGCTTTGGTATCAGTTCATTACGCTCTCATCTACTCACACAATCCATCATTGGTAAATCGGCAGCCCCTTACAAAATGGTGCTAGATACCTTCCATTACTATTTGAGTGATATTGCTCAAGCCGAGTTTGATGCACACATTGACGTCAATACTATTGGTCTGGTGCATCTTTCTGGTGTCGAAGAAACACGGCTAAAATCCACACTCACTGATGAAGACCGCATCATGCTAAGTGAACAGGATAAGCTCAACAGTAAACAGCAAGTCATCAATCTTGAGCGGCTAGGCTATCAGGGAATATATGCTTTTGAACCATTCTCATCACAGTTAAATACCTGGTCAGAGGCTGATATTGAAAGAGAGATTCGCCACAGCATTGCTTACCTACAAAACTAACAGGCAAAGGTAGTCTCGATAGCAAATATCAACGGCCAAATTTAGTGTTCTGTATGGGAATTGAAAATGTGACATCGGGGTGCCTGGTTGTTAGGCATCCCGAAATATACTGGGTAACGTTTCTCTATGTATTACCGCTAAAAATCCTGTTATTGGATACTTCGACCGCGCCATCGAACAGCCAGACTTGCGGCGCCCGCTAGTGTAATCAGGGCAACAACACCGGCCCAGCCCATTTTTTCCAGCATCAGGCTGCCCAAGGCGGAGCCGGCAGCCATCCCAACAAACACGCCGGTAAATAACAGTGCATTGAGTCGGCTACGGGCTGCGGGTTCAAGGCTATAAATAATGGTTTGATGCGCGACTAATGTGGCCTGAACACCAAAATCAAAACCAACGGCGCTGACGACAATAAGCCCTATCTGAAGCTGGAATGGCAACAAAGGCAAAAGAAACAGCGCGGCAAACGATAATGTTGCCAGGCCTGCGCCAATTAAAGTAACCACTTGTGGTCCTCGGCGATCAGCCAATGATCCCGCTAATGGAGCAGCCAGCGCACCCGCAGCACCGGCAAGGCCAAACGCCCCTGCCACTGCGCTACCAAGGTGATAAGTATCCTGTAGCATCACTGCTAAAGTTGACCAAAATGCGCTGAATCCTACAGATAATAGTCCTTGTGATAATGCAGCCCGACGTAACTCTTTAAACTGTAGCCACAAATGGCTCATTGAGGTGAACAGAGCCGGATAACTCAGTGTTGAGGTTGCTGGCAACCGTGGTAAACCGCGCCAGATCACCAGAGTGATTAAAATTACTGACAGTGCGGCGCCCATATACAGTGACCGCCAACCGAAGTATTCAGCGACAAAACCACTCAATACCCGTGACAACAAAATGCCCAGCAGCAAACCCGTCATAACTGTTCCGACTGTTTTTCCGCGTTGGGCCGCCGAGACTAAGCTAGCGGAAGCCGGAACAATGTCCTGCGCCATAGTTGCCGCAATACCGATAACAAAACTGGTGACAAGTAACCCACTGATACCTGGGGCAAAGCCGCTAAATAACAATGCCATAGTCAGCAGAATACCTTTCAACAAAATGATAATCCGACGATCATGGCGATCCCCCAAGGGGGCCAGTAATAAAATGCCCAAGGCATAACCAATTTGTGTCAATGTCGGCACCATCCCTACCGCACCTACGCTGGCATGCAAATCACTACCCATAACGCCCAATAATGGCTGGCTATAATAAATTGATGCAACGCTAAGACCTGCGCCGGTTGCCAACATAAGAACTGTCCGTCCGGATAGGCTTTGCTCAATGCTTTCTGTGGGGCTTGATGTGGTTTGAATGACTGACATGATGGCTACCTGTAATGTGATTGAGGCTATATTTTTGCCTGCACAGACACATCGTGGTAGTCGCCCGAAGAGTAAAACTGTTATACGCTGTACGTATGACTGAAACTAATTTATCTGGCATTGACCGTATAGAGTTGATGCAAACATTTATTCGCATTGTCGAGGCGGGAAGTTTGTCCGGGGCAGCAGCACGTCTGGGCACAAGCCAACCAACAATTAGCCGCCGCTTGCAAACACTGGAACGTTTGCTGGGTTTGAAGTTATTGCAACGTACCACGCATATTATGAAGTTGACTGATGATGGCGAGCGTTGTTATTCCCACGCCAAAGAATTAGTTGCAAGCTGGAATGCCATGGAGGATGACCTACGTGCCGCGACAGATGAACCTAGGGGCTTATTGCGTGTATTGGTTCCGCACGCTTTTGGGCAAGATCAGTTAATCAAACCACTTAAAGACTATCTATATCGTTACCCGAAAATGTCGGTTGAATGGACGCTAAACGACCGTCGCCCAGATTTTATTGCTGAAGGTATTGATTGTGCCATTCAAGTTGGGGCAGTAACCGACCCTTCGGTTGTCGCCATTCTTCTCGCGGAAGTACCGCGCATCGTCGTGGCCGCACCGGAGTTATTAAACAACAAACCGCTGCCCACACATCCCGAACAATTGCTGGATTTTCATTGGATAGCATTAAATTCGTTTTACCGTAATGAAGTCGTTCTTAGTCATAAAACTAATGGCGAAATCCAGCGTTTTTCCATTGAACCACAGTTGAGTACCGACAGCCTGTATGCATTACGTAACGCTGCACTGGCAGGATTAGGAGCAGGGATTGCATCAACATGGGTAATCAGCGACGACCTGGCACAAGGACGATTAGTCCATCTGGCACCAGACTGGCACGGATTACCTTTACCCATCTATTTAGTTTACCCCCACGCCAGTTTTTACCCGGCCAGATTGCGCGCGTTTCTCGATATCATGCGCCAAGCCATGCCAAGTCTGGCGGGAACACAACTTCCGAGTAAGAAATCTAGAAGTACACCAAGGTAACGGTCATATTCAGATGAATCAGGGGCCAAATGCTCCCTGTTAAGATAATGCGTAATAAATAGTGTCAGGGTTCGCACGTTGAATAAAAATCACTAAAGTGTAGTAATTTCAAGCCGATAGTAACCAGTAAATTTCCTACTGGACGTATTTCTATGCATAAAATTTTGGCCTTTACACTGCTCGGTACGACGTTAATTTCTACGGGCTGCACTTCTCCTTTTCATTCAGCCCCGGTATATCAAGACCCCGTGGGAGAAGGGAATAATATCGCCCGCATTCGCTTTGTCAGTAACGTGACTGGCACATCAATCAAGGCAAAAGAAGACAACATCGATCGAGAACTAGTCCCGCATACTGCACTGGGGTTTTATAACGATACCCGCGATATAAGCATGCCCAAGCTGAGTTATCGCCAGCAGGATTATAAAAGTTATTATTTTGAAGTTCGCGTCAAAACCCAGCCAATAATCATCTCGATCACAACTGATGCAACCTTTCGGGGCCAGTGCCAAATGTCGGTATTGTTCACCCCAGAAGCAGGCAAGGATTACGACGTAAATTTTGATACAGGAGAACGAATTGGGAAGTGTATTTTTCATTTAAATCAAATTGTAACCGATCCTTCGACCAGTGTGGCGATTCTAAAACCAGTCCAATTTAAAAAGGTATCTACTTTTGTTGAAAATCCTTTTGAATAAGCGGGCTGCCTTCTTAGTTATTATCTTGCCTTTACTCCAGGGATGTCTCTTCGGTGAGGAACGCTCCCATGAGCAGGCTCTGGGAAATTACGACCAGGCGGCGCTGAAACATTGGTTAGTGCCAGGCAAGACAACAAAGAAGGACGTCCTAACACGCCTAGGGCCGCCGAAGGAACCCAGCAATTTTAGTCTTGCATTCACTTGGCACTATAGCTGGAATGAAAAAACCTCCACCTTGCTATTCCCCATACCAATTGTGATGAATCGTGGAACTCAACGCACTCTGGATCTGAGGTTTGCAGATAATAACACCCTAAGTTCTTTCACCGTCAACGAGGGTAAGCCTTAACTTAAGTAGAAGTTAACCACCCACTTAATGATGAAACCACTAAGACTGAGGCTACATCTCTACTTTCTCAGATTTCATCTCAGACAATAACCATAGTGAAAAATCCCGCATAGCCACTGTTTCTGTGCGGGATTGCAGACGAGTTAACCAATATCCGCCCAAGTTAATCGCCGTGCTAAAAGGTTGGATAATACGTTCGCTTAGTAACAGGTGTGCAAACATCGACGGTGGAGCCAGCGCAATACCTATCTCTGCTTGTGCCGCTTCCAGCATACTTACCGACGAGTCGAACATCATTATTTGCTGGGAGGGTGAAGGCACACATCCTCCAGCAGCAGCAAACCATGCCGACCATTCATCACGCCGATAAGAACGCAGTAAGGTAAATTTTTGCAGGTCATTAGGGTGGCGTAAACTCCCCGCCAATGTAGGAGCACACAGTGGAGCCAGTGGCGCATCGCACAAAAATTGCGACTCGGTATCATGCCAAGCTCCATTGCCATAACGAATAGCGTAATCCAGCCCTTCAGCCACGACATCAACACGATTGTTGTGCGTTGAAAGTAAAATATCGACATGTGGATAGCGCTGTTGAAAACTCTTCATACGCGACAATAGATAGCCGGTTGCAAAGGTTCCAACAACACCAACTCTGACTTTTTCGCGCATCACCCCAGCGGAAAAACGGTCGAGTGTGTCTGCGATACGATCAAAGGAATCATTAAGAATTGGTAGCAGATTTTCGCCTTCGGTTGTTAACACTAATCCACGAGAAATCCGAATAAAGAGCCGACAATTAAGGCGTTGTTCCAGCGCTTTGACCTGCTGGCTTATGGCTGCATGGGTAACATTTAATTCGATAGCAGCCTTAGTAAAACTTAACTGTCGGGCGGCGGCTTCGAAGGCACGAAGTGAATTTAAGGGAATATAACTGCGTACCATAGATTTATCTGTTAGTTTTTCTATTATTAAGTATCAAATATAATCGATTGTTATCCATAGTCAATCATCGCAGAATCGGCAGCGCAAAAGGAGCCACACTGCTTATCGCTTATTATAATTTATGGAAGATATCCCCATGTTAAAAAAGTCTATTATCAATACTTTGGTCTTTACCGCTATCGCAGCTTCCCCACTTTATACCTCGGCACAAACCATACTGACGGAACAGCAGGTTGCGGCTATCGTCAATAAAACTCTTAAGCCATTGATCGAACAACAGGAAATTCCCGGTATGGCCGTCGCCGTATTTTATGACGGCAAGCCGCAATTTTTTAACTATGGTGTAGCGGATATAAAAGCCGGTATTCCGGTGACTGAAAATACGCTGTTTGAACTGGGCTCGGTCAGTAAGACCTTTACCGGAATAGCTGGGGAATATGCCGCGCAAACCGGCATCATGAATCTTAATGATCCAGTGACTAAATACGCACCTGAGCTAACAGGACGTCAGTGGCAAGGTGTGAAAATGCTGCATCTGGCGACCTACACTGCAGGTGGGCTTCCTCTGCAGCTGCCTGATTCGGTTACAGACCAAAAATCACTGTGGCAATATTATCAGCAGTGGCAGCCAGAGTGGGCGCCTGGTGTAATGCGAAATTACTCTAATGCCAGCATTGGTTTATTCGGGGCGTTAGCGGTGAAAAATAGCCCATTAACCTTCGAAAACTACATGAAAGAGTCTGTGTTCCAGCCATTAAAACTGACACATACTTTTATCACTGTCCCTGAATCTATGCAGTCAAACTATGCTTGGGGATATAAGGATGGTCAGCCGGTACGCGTAACCTTGGGCATGCTGGGTGAGGAAGCCTATGGGGTAAAATCCACCACGAAAGATATGGTGAGATTTATGCAGGCCAATATGGAGCCAAACAATCTATCGGTCGAAAACGATAAGTTAAAGAAAGCGATAGTCGCAGCTCAATCTCGCTATTTTCAGGCTGGAGACTTGTTCCAAGGATTGGGTTGGGAAATGTATAACTGGCCTATCAATCCACAAACAGTCATTGCCGACAGTGGCAATGATATCGCCTTGAAACCACGTAAAGCCGAGGAATTGCTGCCACCACAGCTGGCAACACCGGCATCCTGGGTGCATAAAACTGGCGCGACCAATGGCTTTGGCGCCTATATCGTCTTCATCCCAGAGGAGAAGATCGGCATAGTGATGTTAGCTAACAAAAACTACCCGAATCCTGTCCGCGTGCAGGCAGCCTATAATATTCTTCAGGCACTGCGTTAAGGGTCATTCCGCACTGATTTCTTTATTGCCTCTTGCTCGGATATACCGGGCGAAGAGGCTTTATTGCACCATCGCAGTGGTTTTAGCGGGCTAATTTCATTGTGCCTGCTTCGCGGCCAATGCCTGCGCACAAGCCCAGGCCGAGCTCCAGGCCCATTGGAAGTTATAGCCACCTAACCAGCCAGTAACATCAACAACTTCGCCAATAAAGTACAATCCCGGCACTTTTTGGGCCTCCATTGTCTTAGAGGAGAGCTCTTGAGTGTCTACACCACCGATAGTGACTTCAGCGGTGCGATAACCTTCAGTTCCATTGGGCTGTACACGCCACTGCTGCAAGTTCGCCACTAACGTGGCTTGCTGCGGAGCATTTAATTGCTTTAGGGTCACATCTGGTAGCTGCTCCAGAGTCTGGAGACACTCTACTAACCGCTTCGGCAGCAGTTGAGCCAAGGTATTTTTCAATGTCTGATTCGGATGCGCCTGCCGCTCATTGTTCAAAAATGCATCTAAATCGGCATCAGGAAGTAAGTTAATGCTCACATACTCGCCAGCCTGCCAGTAGCTTGAAAGTTGCAAAATTGCCGGGCCAGAAAGTCCACGATGAGTGAATAAAATACTTTCCCGGAAACTGGTACCATTCTCTGCCGTGACCACTGCGGGCACTGAAACACCGGAGAGAGTTTGCAGATGCTCCAATAAAGGTTTGTGCAAGGTAAAAGGCACCAAAGCCGCGCGGGTCGGCAACACTTTCAAGCCAAACTGTTCGGCCAGCTTATAGCCGAATGGCGATGCGCCCAAACCAGGCATAGACAGCCCACCAGAAGCCACAACAAGTGAGTTAGCGCTCACTTTCATATCGTTGATATGGAGCAGGAAGCCACTCTCGTTTTTCTCGACCGACAGAACATCACTGCGCAGTCGAATGGTCACTTGCCCCAATTCACACTCTTTCAGCAGCAACTCAACCACTTGTTGTGCCGAGTCGTCGCAAAATAGCTGCCCTAATGTTTTTTCATGCCAGGCGATACCATAGCGATTCATCAGGTCGATAAAATCCCATTGGGTATAACGCGCCAAAGCAGATTTACAGAAATGAGGGTTTTGTGAAAGATAGGCGGCGGGTTCTACAAACATATTAGTAAAATTACAGCGGCCACCGCCAGACATCAGAATCTTGCGCCCAGCTTTTTTACCGTTATCCACTAATAGCACCCGGCATCCTGCTTGCCCGGCCTGAGCCGCACAGAATAGCCCCGCGGCACCTGCACCTATCACTACCACATCAAACTGTTCCACACTGAGCCTCATTGAGTCAGAAAATCATTGCTGCAAAATCGTCCGCTTTTAGTCGGTTTGCGTATTATTGAGTTCATTCGACCGACAAATTTGCGGCGAGAGATTGTAAGTCGCCCACCGACAGGAAGCCATAGTAAGAAAATGTCTCATACGGTAAAACTAAGTAACCTGCTGATATAACATGCATATGTTGTGCAAAAGGACGATCTAGTCCGCGGTCATGTCAAAAAAAGGTCATATTTTCCTTTTCCCCACCCCCCATTGTCACTGATAATGCGCCGCGTTCATGTCCACAAACTGGCGTAACGCTTATGCTACATCTTTTCGCTGGCCTGGATTTCCATACCGGCCTAATGTTAGTTCTTGCTTTGTTGTTCGTGCTGTTTTACGAAGCCATCAATGGTTTTCATGATACAGCCAATGCGGTCGCGACCGTAATTTATACCCGTGCCATGCGTTCCCAGGTGGCTGTCGTGATGGCAGGGGTGTTTAACTTCCTCGGCGTGATGCTGGGCGGTTTGAGCGTGGCGTATGCCATTGTTCACCTATTGCCTACTGATCTGCTGTTAAACGTCAGTTCGGCACATGGGTTGGCCATGGTCTTCTCTATGCTGCTGGCCGCGATTATCTGGAATTTGGGCACTTGGTATTTTGGTATCCCAGCGTCCAGTTCACATACGCTGATTGGTGCAATCATCGGTATTGGTTTAACCAATGCATTAATGACCAGTACATCTGTAGTAGATGCGCTGAACGTTCCTAAGATGATTCAAATCTTCCTGTCATTAATCCTGTCCCCGATTGTGGGTCTGGTTATTGCTGGGTTGATGGTGTTCCTGCTACGTCGTTACTGGAACGGAACCAAGAAGCAGCAACGTATTCACCTGACTCCCGCTGAACGTGAAAAGAAAGACGGTAAACGTAAACCGCCATTCTGGACCCGTACTGCACTGATCTTATCGGCTATTGGCGTGAGTTTCTCTCACGGCGCTAACGATGGTCAGAAAGGGATTGGCTTGATCATGCTGGTATTAATCGGTGTGGCTCCGGCTGGGTTTGTCGTGAATATGAGTGCTACCGGCTATGATATTGCCCGCACCCGCGATGCAGTGACTCATCTGCAACAATATTATCAGCAGCATATTGAGGCCTTACCTCATGCTGTCGCGCTGAAGCCATTGGTACCGACACCAGAAACATTGCCGAATACACCAGCACAGTTCCACTGTGATAGCTCACGCGCCATGATAGCCATTGACCAAGCACAAACACTGCTGGCTAATCTGCAAAGCTATGACGACCTGACGGTTGACCAACGCAGCCATATGCGTCGCTTGCTGATGTGTGTCGCCGAAACCGCAGGAATTGTGGCTAAACTGCCAGAAACCAGTGCTCAAGACCGTCGTTTCCTCAACAATCTACGCACAGATTTGTTGGAAACAGTGGAATATGCACCAACCTGGATTATCGTTGCCGTCGCTCTGGCCCTCTCTTTGGGTACCATGGTTGGCTGGAAACGTGTTGCAGTGACCATCGGTGAGAAAATCGGTAAGAAAGGCATGACCTATGCCCAAGGGGTTTCTGCCCAGATGACTGCTGCGGTCTCGATTGGTATTGCCAGTTACACCGGTATGCCAGTGTCGACAACCCAAGTGCTCTCTTCCGCTGTTGCCGGTACCATGTTGGTTGATGGTGGTGGTGTACAGAGTAAGACGGTGAAGAACATTATGTTGGCGTGGGTGTTAACCTTGCCAATCTCTATTCTTCTCTCCGGCGGGTTGTATTGGATTGCATTGAAGTTTATCTAAATCCAGCGAATGTATTACTGTCATAGTGCGCCTTAGCGCGAAACTGTGATGATACTGAACGGTAATAGCACCGTGCAGTAATGGTAAATAAAAGGCGGCCTTATTAGGTCGCCTTTTTAAATACTGTTATGCCAAGATTTCATACTAATACCACAACATTAGTCCCACCAGACTGACCACGACCAAACCACAAAGTGCACTGGTCAGTATAAATTGCCCACGTAATCTCTCACAGCGGCGGATAAACTCCGGATCATGGTGATCAAGATAGCGTTGAGCAAAGATATAACCGACTAATCTAATCTGTTTGCTCGGCTGGCCATGGGAGGTAAAAAATCCACCGCCATCAACATATTGATACAGCAACGGGTCGCAACCACGCAATACCACCAACAAAGCACGTAGTGATGAATAATAACGTGCCATATTAATCACACATACCACACACAGAGCCCAAAAAAGCGCGACGGTACTGATCATAATCATCCTCCCAGCGATATCACACGCATTAGGTCAGTGACCTGAACCTGCTACGCCATCGCTCACTCTAGCCGATATAAACACCCCCAGGGCCTCAAAAGCCACCCCCTATCGTTCGCTTTTTGACTGTGGTTCGATGCATTTTCGCACGACACACGATCCGAACGTGTAGGACTCCCTTAATGAGTGTAGGAAATGAAATGAAAAATAGCCTGATAATCGCTAAATTAAGCCAATTTTGGCCTTTGTTAAGTATCGATTAGTATTAACTTATATCGAATTTTTCTGGCTAGAGAATACAATTAGTCCGCACAAACCTTGCCTAAATATTAATCTTTCTTAACTAAATTATCTGAATTTCACCTCTGATATTCGTAAGCTACATTTGCATCACAAATATGAAATTCCGTCCCTCAGGATGCTTTTTCGGCGCTATACTTGACGTAATGATCTGCTTTAAATTCAATCAATATAGCAATGTGCCAAGGTAATCAGCGGTAGAATTTAGTCACCGCTTGGTGTAAAAAGACATACGCCTACTTTAGTGATCATCATCAAAACAGTGTGTTGTGATCCGTGAAACACTTCAGTTAAGGGTCATAATGCTACTATGTAGATATCGCGTTAGCACCCGTTCAACAGGTTGAATGTTTGCTTACCCATTAATTAACATTATGGAAGGAGTTTACTTATGGCTTACAAACACATTCTGATTGCGGTTGACCTATCTCCGGAAAGTAAGGTGTTGGTGGAAAAAGCGGTCTCCATGGCCAAACCGTACAATGCCAAAGTTTCCCTGATCCATGTTGATGTTAACTACTCAGATCTCTATACCGGTCTGATCGACGTTAATCTTGGCGATATGCAAAAACGCATTTCTGAAGAAACTCACCATGCATTGACCGAACTTTCGCAAAATGCAGGCTATCCGATCGAGCAAACCCTGAGTGGTAGTGGCGATTTGGGTCAGGTATTGGTTGATGCAATTAAGAAATATGATATGGACTTGGTATTATGCGGTCATCATCAGGATTTCTGGAGCAAGTTGATGTCTTCAGCACGCCAACTGATCAATACCGTCCATGTTGATATGCTCATCGTGCCACTGCGCGATGATGAAAATGGTGAAGACGATTAAGCATCAATAACGTCATCCCCCTCGCGCCCGCCTTTTGCGGGCGTTTTTTTTTGCATGTTTTAGAGTAAAGCCCCGCCCACCGCAGCTAACCACTCATTGATAACCCTGCTAAGTTTTTTGTCAAAATCCCTTGCTGTGTGAATATAAACCAATGATATAGTCAAGGATGCACAACATCGTCTCCTCACAGTTTTAATAATAATAATTCGTCAGGAGAGTCTTAATTGGTACAAGGAATTATTAGTGATGAATGGTTTAACCTCTCTGGAGTCGTTTTTAGAATCTTTACAACAACGTGATGCCAACCAACCAGAATATCTCCAAGCCGTCCGTGAAGTATTTACGTCACTTTGGCCCTTTCTGGAGCAAAACCCGCATTACCGTGAACAAAGCCTGCTGGAGCGTTTAGTCGAGCCAGAGCGCGTCATTCAATTCCGTGTGGCCTGGACTGATGATCAAGGTAAAGTTCAGGTTAACCGTGCTTGGCGTGTTCAATTTAACTCGGCGATCGGCCCTTATAAGGGCGGGATGCGTTTCCACCCTTCAGTAAACTTATCAATTCTTAAGTTCCTGGGTTTTGAACAGACATTCAAAAATGCCCTGACCACATTGCCAATGGGTGGCGGCAAAGGCGGCTCTGATTTTAATCCGAAAGGAAAAAGCCAGGCTGAAGTGATGCGTTTTTGCCAGGCACTGATGACCGAACTTTTCCGTCATCTTGGCCCAGATACTGATGTTCCTGCGGGTGATATTGGTGTTGGCGGCCGTGAAGTGGCCTTTATGTCCGGTATGATGAAGAAATTGTCCAATAACACCGCCTGTGTTTTCACTGGCAAAGGGCTTTCTTTCGGCGGCAGTTTGATTCGCCCAGAAGCAACCGGTTACGGTTTGGTTTATTTCACTGATGCCATGCTAAAACGTCATGGTTTAGGTTTTGAAGGTAGAAAAGTCTCTGTTTCCGGTGCCGGTAACGTTGCTCAATATACTATCGAAAAAGCCATGGAACTGGGTGCTCGCGTGATTACGGCTTCCGACTCAGGCGGTACCGTGGTGGATGAGGCCGGTTTCACACCAGAAAAATTAGCTCATCTGGCTGAGATTAAAAACAAACGTTATGGTCGCATTGAAGATTATGCCCGTGAACGTAATCTGGTCTATTTAGCTGATCAACAGCCGTGGAGCGTGCCGGTTGATATCGCTTTACCTTGTGCAACCCAGAACGAGCTGGATTTACCTGCCGCTCGCCAGCTGATTGCTAATGGGGTTAAAGCGGTTGCCGAAGGCGCGAATATGCCGACGACGATCCAAGCCACCGATGCTTTCCTGGAAGCTGGCGTGCTATTCGCTCCGGGCAAAGCAGCCAATGCCGGCGGTGTTGCCACATCTGGCCTGGAAATGGCACAGAATGCGGCTCGACTGAGCTGGAAGTCAGAAAAAGTTGATGTGCGCTTGCACCACATTATGCTGGATATTCACCAATCCTGTGTTGAATATGGCGGTGAAGGTAAGCAAACCCACTATGTACACGGCGCAAATATTGCGGCCTTTGTCAAAGTGGCGGATGCTATGCTGGCTCAAGGCGTGCTGTAAATAAATACCCACTCCCATATTCTTTGAGAAAGTAATAAAAAGAATATGGGATGTTTAATTCATTTAGATTAAATATGATTAATAAAATATCATAAAAAATCCACTGTATTATTTAAGAAAATACTCATTTAAATAATAAGCGCCATCAGTAAAATCATCCGCCTCATATTAATAACTTTAAAAGTGAATAATTTTCATTCATTAAGAGGTAATGATGGCCACCGAATCGCTCAGAAAAGCCCCCTCACCCATATATAAAAAGAATAATATAATATCTAAACATAAGTTAAAAAATGAAGAGATTGATACAGCAACCTCTGACGCTACATGGAGAGAAAGCAATAATAACGATACCACCATTTTATTTTATTCATTTAATCAAAGCTATTTACTCTGGAGCACTGATATCGAAAAGCAGCAAGGTGCGCCAATATTTGCATTCAATCAAGAACAAATTCGTCAAAGCAATATTGCAATGCAAAGCATTGCAGATGTCGCGAATATCCGATTTATTCAAGCCTCTCAAGATAGCTCCGCTAACCTACTATTTTTAAACTACGACCAGCGAGATACCGGTGATGCTGGATATGCCTATTATCCAAACCAAGGGGGGTTCAGCCCAATATGGATTAATTACGTGACACAGGATATTCAAAATCCAACCCAAGTAAATTTTGGCGGGTATGCTGTCATTCACGAACTCGGCCATGCTCTGGGCTTGATGCATACTCATTCCCATGGGCACACACGGCAAATCAGCGTCATGAGTTATTTATCTGAGCAAAACTCTGGGGCAGATTATGGCGGAAACTATCCATCAACACCGCAACTACTTGATATAGCGGCACTCCAAAACCTTTATGGTGCCAATATCAGCACCCGTACTGGCGATACTACCTACGGCTTCAATTCCAATAGCAACCGCCCGTATTTCACTGCAAAGAAAGCCAGCGATATATTAATATGCTGTGTATGGGATGCTGGCGGTATTGATACGTTTAATTTCTCCGGCTATGGGCAAAATCAAAATATTAATCTGGAGGAGCTGAGCTTCTCTGATGTTGGTGGATTAACAGGAAATATCTCAATTGCTGCTGGAGTTTGTATTGAAAATGCCATCGGTGGCAGTGGTGATGATAACATTTTGGGCAACAGTGCAAATAATAGGATAGCCGGTGGGCTTGGAGCTGACCAGCTTTGGGGGCGAGGAGGCAGTAATACCTTTGTCTATTACAGTGTTAGTGACTCTTTAACAACCTCGGCGGATACCATTCACGATTTTAAAGCCAATAAAGATAGCATCGATTTATCTGCTTTAGGATTAGACAAAAATAAAACCAGGCTAGTGAATAAATTCAGTAAAAATAGCGGAACAGAAATAATGCAGAAATATGATTCCGTGAGAAACATTACCCATTTGATGATTGACTTTGATAATAACCAATATGAAAGTGACATGTTGATACAATTTACCGGCAAACATCAGCTTTCATTAAATAATTTTATTTTTAGCCCACAAGCTATCGCATGATTATTATACTTCACACACATCAACTACAGAGTTCTCACCCATATAATCTCACTCTATATGTTTATTAAACTCACCATAACATTGATGAATAAAGACTAAGAGTGTGAACGCAATATGTAATACACAGGTTATATCAACAACATTAAAATTAATTAATTTATAAGAAGCCATTATGACTAAAGAAAGAAATAATCATGACATAAAAAGTGAGACTATTGAAAAAATAACCACATCCTACACATATAAAAACGTCAACAATAAGAAAGGAAAGACAATATTATACTATTCATTTGACCAAGAATATTCATTATGGAAAGCAGATAAAGAATATCAACAAGGTGCCTCAACATTTTTCTTCACCAAAAAGCAAAGGCGTCAAACCAAACATTCAATGAGATGCGTTTCGGATGTCGCCAATATCCGGTTCAAAGAGGCCACTGACGATAAGACGACTAACCTATTATTTTCAAACTTCGAAGATGATAATATAAGCATTAGCGGTTATGCATATTATCCAAATAAAAATAAATTTAGTCCGATATGGATTAATTACGCTACTGACAACTCTGAAAAAGCCATAAAATATAATGGAAAAACTATCCTTCACGAAATTGGTCATGCTTTAGGGCTGCAGCATACACATGACCATGGCCATACACAACAAACCAGTATTATGAGTTATTTGTCTGAGAAAAAGTCTGGCGCAGATTATGGTAGATACTATGCATCATCATTGCAAATGCTTGACATAGCAGCACTCCAACAAATCTATGGTGCTAATATGAAGACTCGCACCTGTAATACGACCTACGGTTTCAACACCACTCTTAAGCGGGCGACTTTCCGCGCAAAAGAAGCCAGTGATATATTAATATTCTGCATTTGGGATGCTGGTGGCATTGATACACTTGATTTCTCTGGCTATGGGCAAAATCAAAATATCAACCTGAATGAAGGCAGCTTTTCTGATGTTGGCGGATTAACTGGCAATATCTCAATTGCACTGGGGGTTTGTATTGAAAATGCCATTGGCGGTAGTGGCGATGATAAAATATGGGGCAACAGTGCAAATAATACACTCATTGGTGGTGGTGGTGCCGACCAGCTTTGGGGAGATGGCGGTAATAATACCTTTGGCTACCGCAGGATTAGCGATTCGTTAGTGACAGCTGCCGATACTATTCACGACTTTATATCAAGTAAAGATAAAATCGATCTCTCCCATATCCTATCTGATGGTCTTGGTATTAAACTGGTTGATCAGTTCAGCAATGGCAAACAGACGGAAATAATTCAGTCATATGATGATATAGACGACATTACATATTTGATAATTGAATTTAATAATGAAACCTATGGACACGAAGATATGTTGATACAACTTACCGGCAGACATCAACTTTCATTAAATAACTTTATTGTCAGCCAACCACTCGTGGCATGATTTTTATCTTTTTTATACTTTAGACCACTAAATTCAAAATCATTGGTATTGCTGGTAGGTTATGAACTAACTCATTCCTACCAGCAATAAACCAGCCCGCTTCCCTACAATTTCAAGGATGAAGGATATATATCAAAACGGTGACTTTTCGTCGTGACAGCAGCCTGTGTTGCTACTCCCGCCAGTGGTTCGGCATAATCAGGGCGTTTAACCACCACGCGCTTGGTGGCCAAAGCGCGGGCTGGTGCCAGTAAGCCATCGGCATCGTCATCAGCACCCACCAATGACTGGAACACCCGCATTTCCTTTTTAACCAGCGCACTTTTTTGCCGATGCGGATACATGGGGTCGAGATAAACCACGTCAGGCCGGGGTTCAATCTCGGCCAGTGCCGTTAAGCTGGAAGCATGCAATAAAGTTAATCTTTCGCGCAGCCAAGGGCCAATTTCAGCATCCTGATAACCTCGGCGCAAACCATCATCCAGCAATGCGGCGACCACCGGATTACGTTCCAACATTTGCACATGACAGCCCAGTGCAGCTAGCACAAAAGCATCTCGCCCTAAACCTGCGGTCGCATCGACAACCCGTGGCAGATAGCCTTTTTTGATGCCCACCGCTTTTGCTACCGCCTCACCGCGCCCACCACCAAATTTGCGACGATGAGCTTGCGTGCCAGAAACAAAATCAACATAGATGCCGCCGAGTTTTGGCTCATCCCGCTTGCGCAGTTCGAGACGTTCAGGTGTCAGTACCAACGCCATGATCGCCTGCTCGTCAGACAGCAAACCCCAGCGCTCAGCCAGAATAGACAAGGCGCCGGGATCGGCGCCTGCTTCAGACAATAAACAAATACTTACCTGTGACACATTCTAGCCCTTAATACCGTAATGGCGCAGCATAGCATCTAACTGCGGCTCACGACCACGGAAGCGCTTGAACAGGGTCATTGGTTCCTCGGAACCGCCACGGGACAGAATATTATCGAGGAAGGATTGGCCGGTCGCCGCATTGAAAATCCCTTCTTCTTCAAAGCGCGAGAAGGCATCAGCCGAGAGAACTTCTGCCCACAGGTAGCTGTAATAGCCTGCCGCATAGCCACCGGCAAAGATATGGCTAAAGGCATGTGGGAAGCGGCCCCATGTTGGTGACGGCACCACTGCGACTTGTTTTTTGACTTCATACAAGATAGGTAGAATTTGCGCCCCCGTCAGCGGGTCGAACTCATAATGCATGCGGAAATCGAACAGACCAAACTCCAGTTGGCGCAGAATAAACAGTGCTGCCTGATAGTTTTTCGCTGCCAGTAATTTATCCAGCATCTCCTGCGGCAATGGCTCATTGGTTTCGTAATGGCCCGAAATGAAAGCTAGCGCCTCTGGCTCCCAGCACCAGTTCTCCATAAACTGGCTTGGTAACTCGACTGCATCCCACGGCACACCATTGATACCAGAGACTCCCGCAGTATCAATTTTGGTCAGCATATGATGCAAACCGTGGCCAAACTCATGGAATAAGGTGGTGACTTCATTATGGGTAAACAGCGCCGGTTTACCGCCGACCGGTCCATTAAAGTTACAGGTTAAGTAAGCTACCGGCTTCTGCAATTGACCATTTGCCAGACGCAAACTCCCGACACAATCATCCATCCAGGCTCCGCCACGTTTGTGTTCACGGGCGTATAAGTCTAGATAGAAGCTGCCGCGCAGTTCACCATTAGCATCAAATAGCTCGAAGAAACGCACATCTGGATGCCAGGTATCTACATCGTGGCGCTCTTTGGCGGTAATGCCATAAATACGTTTCACTACCTCGAACAGCCCTTCGACTACGCGCTGCTCAGGGAAATAAGGTCGCAATTGTTCATCACTAATCGAGAACAGATGCTGTTTTTGTTTCTCGGAGTAATAAGTGATATCCCAAGCAGCCAACTCACTGACGCCATAATGTTTTTCAGCAAAAGCACGTAATTGGGCCAGCTCTTCTTCTGCTTGCGGGCGAGCGCGTTTCGCTAAATCATTCAAGAAACCCAGCACCTGTTGCGGGCTTTCGGCCATCTTGGTTGCCAGTGATTTATCCGCATAGCTGTTAAAACCCAGTAACTGAGCCAATTCATGACGTAACGTCAGAATCTCAGCCATGATTTCGCTGTTATCCCATTTGCCGGCATTCGGCCCCTGATCAGAGGCGCGAGTCGCAAAAGCGCGGTACATCTCTTCGCGCAATTGAGCATTATCGGCATACGTCAGCACCGGAAGATAACTTGGCATATCCAGCGTCAGCAGCCAGCCATCCTGCTCTTTGGCCTCTGCCATGGCTTTGGCGGCGGCCAATGCGCTTTCCGGCAACCCTTTAAGTTGCTCAACATCCGTAATCAGCTTGCTCCAACCCATAGTGGCGTCGAGCACGTTATTGCTGTACGTCGAACCCAATTCAGAGAGACGGGCAACAATTTCGCCATAACGTTTTTGCTGCTCGGGTTCCAGACCAATACCGGATAACTGGAAATCACGCAGCGCATTTTCTACCGCTTTGCGTTGTGGAGCCGTCAAGGCATCAAATCCCGGCCCCTCTTTTAGACTGACATAAGCCTGATACAGGCCTTTGTGTTGGCCCACCCACGTGCCGTACTCCGACAACAGCGGCAGACTTTGCTCATAAGCCGCACGTAACTCCGGGCTGTTCTTCACCGAGTTCAAATGGCCGACGGGCGACCAAATGCGCGATAAGCGGTCATCGGACTCAGCCAACGGCTGGCACAGGTTATCCCAGGTAAAAGGGCCTGGCTGGGCAACAACCCGCTCCACCGCTTGACGGCATTCATCCAGAGCGGATTTCACCGCCGGCACGATATCTTCAGGGCGAATAGCAGAAAATGGCGGCAGGGAGAACGGGGTCAACAGCGGGTTTGTCATAGAGTTGTCCTGATTATTTTTAAATTTCATTCACGTTGTGAATATCAGCGCCAGAACAGATCCGGCCGCAGAGAATAAATAATGTATGAACAATTAACATGAGGTCTGTCAGCATGAAAATCAATGGCTGACGGCTTAATCAAGCACCTCAACCAGCTTAAATTGCTCAAACACCAGCAACATATCAGGGGAAAAATCCCCTGCACGTTCAAAAAACTCCTGATGCCCTTGCTGCCAGTACGCCAGACTTTTATCGCCCTCGCCTTCTTTGGCGGCCATCTCGGCGCTGACATCGCAATAACGAATCAGTGTTAAGCTGACCGTCCTGATCACGCAAACCGGCTCATTTCGGCCATTGAGAATGACGTTGTAATCGCCAATGCTCGGCGAAACCTCAGACTTATAAGCATGATACGAGCAACATGAGGCCGTTTTAACCCCACGGATCACCAGTTGTGCCAGTTCATCCGCCATTTCAGGGCTATCGCCAAATGACCAATGCAGGGCGTCAGGGTAGCGTTCGGCGAGAGTCTTTTTATTCATTATTTTATCCATTCTTTTTTATACCCATGGCAGCAAGGTGAAGTATTCGCTACAAATTAATGCTTTTCACTTTTTATCCACCAGACAGTTTATACTAGTTGCCATAATGTGCTGACTGCAGTCTCTGACCAGGGTGTTTATGACATCCACAGAGAGAAAGCGCTGCCACAATCTACAGTATATATTCTCACTAAATCACTGATTTATATTAGAATATCAATTGGTTAAAATAAAATGTTAAGTTACCGCCATAGCTTTCACGCCGGCAACCATGCCGACGTTCTTAAACACACGGTTCAAAGTCTGATTATTGAGTCTTTGAAAGAAAAAGAGAAACCCTTACTTTATCTGGATACTCATGCCGGTGCCGGTCGCTACCAGTTAAGTGGTGAGCATGCTGAACGTACCGGTGAATACCTCGAAGGTATCGGCCAGCTGTGGCAACGCGATGACTTACCTGCTGACTTAGCCCCGTATATGAGTGTTATCAATTACTTTAACCGTGGTGATAAGTTGCGTTATTACCCTGGCTCACCTTTGATTGCACGCCATTTACTGCGTGAATACGACAAAATTCATCTGACGGAACTGCACCCAAGCGATTACCCGCTATTGCGCAATGAGTTCGCCAAAGATGAGCGAGCTAAAGTGCAACGAGCTGATGGTTATCAGCAACTTAAGTCGCAGTTACCGCCGCCATCGCGCCGTGGGCTTATTCTGATTGACCCGCCTTATGAAATGAAAACCGATTATCAAGATGTGGTGAAAGGCATTCAGGAAGGTTATAAGCGCTTTGCAACCGGTACATATGCATTATGGTATCCGGTGGTATTACGCCAACAGGTCAAACGCTTATTGCGTGATCTGGAAGCCACTGGCATCCGCCGTATTTTACAAATTGAATTAGCAGTACGCCCAGACAGCGACCAGCATGGTATGACCGCCTCTGGCATGATTGTTATCAATCCGCCGTGGAAACTGGAACAGCAAATGAACACCCTGCTGCCATGGCTACATAAAGCATTGGTGCCTTCAGGCCATGGTCATACATTAGTGAAGTGGGTAGTCCCTGAATAAATGGTGCGGTGCCTATGCCCAATAGATTTCGAGTTGCAGATAGGCGACAACTAAATAAACTCAATGACTTGGGTGCATGATGTTAGCCAACAATTCTGCGACTTGAAAGATGATGGGTATAAATCAATTGGTCACGTGAATCAGAGCAATTGATGCAACCTTTGCGACAAAACTCGAGCAAGGGGTAAACTCTTAGGCAATTTTTAAACGATTCTTGATGGAAACGACCCTGATGACTAAACATTACGATTATCTAGCAATTGGCGGTGGCAGTGGCGGGATTGCGTCGATCAACCGGGCAGCCATGTATGGCAAGAAATGTGCCCTGATCGAAGCTAAACAGCTTGGTGGTACCTGCGTGAATGTGGGTTGTGTGCCGAAAAAAGTGATGTGGCATGCCGCACAAATCGCGGAAGCTATTCATTTATATGGCCCGGATTACGGCTTTGACACCACAGTAAATAAGTTCGATTGGAAAAAGCTGATTGCCAATCGTACTGCTTACATCGATCGTATCCATCAGTCTTATGAACGCGGCTTAGGTAATAATAAAGTTGATGTTATCCATGGTTTTGCGCGTTTTGTTGATGCTCATACTGTGGAAGTTAACGGCGAGAAAATCACCGCAGATCACATCCTGATTGCCACCGGTGGCCGCCCAAGTCATCCAGATATTCCGGGTGCTGAATACGGTATCGACTCTGATGGTTTCTTTGAATTAGACGAGATGCCAAAACGGGTTGCCGTGGTGGGCGCCGGTTATATCGCGGTTGAAATCGCGGGTGTGCTCAATGGGTTAGGGACAGAAACGCATCTGTTTGTGCGCAAACACGCCCCACTGCGCACCTTTGATCCATTGATTGTTGAAACCCTGCTGGAAGTCATGAATACCGAAGGGCCGAAACTGCATACCGAATCAGTGCCAAAAGCGGTCATCAAAAACGCCGATGGTAGCCTGACACTGCAACTGGAAAACGGCACTGAAGTGACTGTCGACCAACTGATTTGGGCTATCGGCCGTGAACCGGCAACAGATAACCTCAATCTGCCTGCCAGTGGTGTCAAAACCAATGAAAAAGGCTATATCGAGGTTGATAAGTTCCAGAATACTAACGTCAAAGGTATTTATGCCGTTGGCGATAATACTGGCGCAGTTGAACTGACCCCAGTAGCGGTGGCAGCAGGTCGTCGTTTGTCTGAGCGCTTGTTCAATAACAAGCCGGATGAACATCTGGATTACAGCAATATCCCGACCGTGGTATTCAGCCATCCGCCAATCGGCACTATTGGTCTGACTGAGCCACAAGCGCGCGAGAAGTTTGGCGACGATCAGGTGAAAGTGTACAAATCTTCATTCACCGCCATGTACAGCGCGGTGACTCAGCACCGTCAACCATGCCGGATGAAGTTAGTCTGTGTGGGTGCGGAAGAGAAGATTGTCGGCATTCATGGGATTGGCTTCGGGATGGATGAAATCCTGCAAGGGTTCGCCGTTGCCGTGAAGATGGGCGCAACTAAGAAAGACTTCGACAACACAGTCGCTATCCACCCAACTGCCGCGGAAGAATTTGTGACGATGCGCTAAGGTCTAACCAACCGATCGATAAAGGCTATAAACCGCAGGGTTTATAGCCTTTTTTATCGTCAACTCGATACGCTGACTTAGAAACCGATCTTCACCCCTAGGTTTCCAGTGTAACCGTCCATTTTCCCGTCAAAAGCACGTTGGTATTTAATATCGCCATAGATATCAACGTTATTATTCACTTTAGCAGTGACACCAGCCCCACCTTGCCAGTAGGTTTTAGTAAACTCTGGGCGGAGGCTAGCAGTATCAATGGTAACCTGCGGATTCTGACCCAATTGATGGACAACATCAGCAGAGAAATAAGGCTTAATAACCTGCTGCTGGCTAGTTTCGCTAAATACCCGCATCCCAGCACGAGCCTGCCCGACAGAATATGACGTCCCGCTCACCCCAGAAACATCATCGCTGAAACTACTCAGATTCAGATATTGATATTTCAGTTGCCCTTGAGGTTCTATTTTCCAGTTTCCGATGAGGGGATATGACTGGCCCACTTCGGCAGAGATTGCCACACCATAACCATTCTGTTTGGCATCATGCTGACTTTGGTAGTTATTGCGGTACAACGTCCCCTGCCCGACAATATCAACATAGCCGCCTTGCTGCGTTTTCAGTGTGTAGTAGCCCCCCAGACCATAGGCATCGGTCTTAATTTTGCCGGTATCGACGGAGAGATCCGCACGCACGGCCCGAGCTTTATCTTGAGCATCAGTTTCCTGCTTACCCAGCGTAACCATCACACCGGCTGTCGCCTGAGTTCCGGCCGCATTTTCAGCCTGATAGAGGTCATGGCCTAATTGCGCAAACCAGATATCCGAATCGTAACTAAAACGCCCGGCCTCAAATTTATTATGTTGCCCACTGATTCGCCCCCAAGAGCCCTCATTAAAGCCATTCGCGGCCCCTTTTACGTCGCCCTGGCGCTCATGCAAGCTCCCCAGAGTCGTGAAACCATAGAAGGCATTTAACCAAGGTGCGGCAATATAGCCCGGCACTTCACGACGGTAAGCCGTTTCCGGGACTGGCCTCACTGGAGTAACCGAAATAATCTCACCCGGATCTGTTGGATCTGTTGGATCTGGAATTATCGGCGTTGGGGGGATAACCGCAGCCAGATTAGATTGTAAATTCCAGCTGTGCTCATCTAGCTGATATAGAAAATACTCATAAGCCCCTGCAACAACAGAGCCGTTCATCGTGAAGCTGCTGGTATTGCTATTCCCGTCAACAGTAATCAGGTTAATGCCGGTTCCGGTCGTCAATGCCCCCAGCCCGCCCTGATTAGTCACCTGAACAGTATGGCTGCCATCTGCATCCCCGGTCACATGCAGTTTATCTGCTGGTGAGCTGTCATCACCTAATTGGGCATTAAAGCTCAGCAGGCCACTGCCGGTTAAATTGCCATTTATGGTTAAGGTACTGAAGCTGTTACCCGGTGTGCGTGCATAAGGATTATTGCCAGCTGAAATAAAGTTCAGCTGGCCCAATATCTTCATAGACTCAACATCAGCATCTCCGGTTAAATTCCAAATACTGCTGGCATCAACATCAACACTTTTGGCGTTACGAGCAGCCCCGTTCCAAACTGAGCCGTTTTTCAGTGTTAGGTTAACATTGTTGTTTTCATCCGCCTGAATATCCCCCACCAGCACCGAGTGGTTATCGGCATTCAGATTGACGTTACTGACAAGGGGTGATGACGTGCCGGTATTGGTCGAAGCATTCACCAGTAACCCATTACCGCCGGTCAGTTGCGAGCCGTTGATCACATCAACATTAATGCTGGCACCATAGGCTCGAATACCCGCTCCCTGCTCACTGATAATCTGGCTGTTATCTAACGTGGCCTGGCTGTAATCTGTCGTCGAGCTGGTGGCATAAATACCCCCGGCATTGGTGCCAGTGGTCGTTACTTGGCTATTTGCCAGTGAAATGATGCTTTTTGTTTGTAGCCACAAAGCATAAGCACTGGCACCGGAGGACGTCCCGATAATATTTTTAGCATTGATTGATGAACTGGCGAACGTACCAAGCACCATACCAGAGTCCCCGGTGGTATTAATGCTCGCGCCATCCACATTCAACTGGCCCCCACGCGCAGCGCTAGCACCAAAACTGTTAACACCGGCAGTCGAGATAGTCATATTTGTGGCATCAAACATCGACTGTGAATAGATGCCATGGGAACTATTACCCATGGTGACAACCCGAGTATCATCGACAATAGCAGTCCCCCGGTTATCAATAGCCGTAGCACCATCACCCTCAGTAATGATTTCAGAATTATAGACTTTTACCGATGAGGTCGTATCCGGCACCCAAATGCCCGTGGCGTAGGTACCTTTAGAATGGTAGGAGCCGCCATTGAGGGTGACATCAGCATTCATATTAACGTCAACCATGGTTGCATTACCGCCGTGGGAAACCGCATTGACGTTATTGAATATAATCACTGCTTTATTGGTCGAACTGTTCCCCATGGCGCGTAATACCCCGCCAGAGGCAAGGTCAATATCTGCATTAGTGACAGTCACCGCACCTGTAACATCAAAAACCTGAGCAATAGTCCCCGTGGCAGTGAGGCCATCCATGGTAATAGAAGACCCTAGCCCCACGCTGACCCCCGCATAACCGTTGGTCATATTAATCGTGGTGTTATCCAAGTTGGCATTTAAACCACCAGAGCCAATATAAATACCCGTACCACCGCCAACAGCGGTATTATTAATAACATTATTTGCACCGGTTAATGTACTGCCGAGGCCACTCAGATAAACACCATAGCTCCCGCCACCGCTGCTATTCAATATGGTATTGTTCAATGTTAATGCTGCACCTGCGGTGCCTGATACCGTGTAAGCAGATCCGCCACTGGTGGTTATTTCAGTACCATTAATATTTGCATTGCTGCCTAAACCAGTGGAGTAAACACCATTTCCCTGCTGGCCCGTGGTGGTAATTGTTCCACCATTTAATATCACCGAACCTTTACTATTATTGATGCCATAAGCAATGACACCATTGGTTTTAATGGAGGAACCGTCCAGATTTAATGAACCGCCGTTGGTTATAGCCACGCCATTTGCGCCGCGTGCCGTGGTCTCAATACTGAGATTTTCATCGCCGGTGACGGTGCTACCGGCACCTTGCACAACCACTGCGGGCTGGTTCTCACCGTCGGTACCATATTCACCAGAAATAGACACCGTGGTGCCGTCAGTGACATTGACGGTTTGTGCGGCCCAGCTATAAATAGGGCTGAACAGGGGAATGAGTAAGCTGGCTAGCAATGTCTTACGAAAACGGGGAGCGATGACTGTTCTGTTTATTTTCATGATGATAGCCTGGAGTTTTACAAAAATGATACAAATGGGGAAAGCTTTAACTTATTAGTTAATAATTTATTTCTTTGTCTTATTTATATTTAGACGCCAGGCTTAATTTTTAAAAAATAAACGACCCAACTTATTAACAATATAAGTATTAGTGAAAATATTTAATATGGGATTGAGCCTTATGATTTGTAGGCAATTTCCTACTAAATATAAATGCAGGATATAATCAATCAGTTAAGGTGGGATTAATCATAAATATTATTAAGAATATTCTTGTCGCTGCAAACCACTGGAATGTAACAAGCACGGTTGTGATGGGCGTCGAGTCTGCTATTATCAACAGATTAGTCATCGTTTTGTGTCATATTCTGTAGAATAATCATCTGCATAAGGCATGGATTAACGCAATTGAGGAGAATTATGCCGAGCGCACCGCGAGATAACTCAGCCCCACTGACTGCGGGAATTGAAACGGGTAAAAAAGCCATTTCTTACATGGCGCGGATAAGTGATCGTGTTAAAGCGTTCCCTGCTGTTGCCCATATTATCCGTGCTACAGATCGTTTTAATGATCGACTTGGCAGCCAATTTGGTGCGGCTATTACTTATTTTTCGTTTTTGTCGCTGATCCCTATTTTGATGGTTTCTTTTGCCGCTGCCGGTTTTGTATTGGCATCTAACCCTGACTTATTAGCTGAATTAATTAATAAAATCGTTAATACCATCAGTGACCCAAGCTTAGCTGCCACCCTTAAAAATACCGTTAATACCGCCATTCAGCAGCGCACCACTGTCGGGTTGACCGGGTTAGTCATTGCGCTTTATTCCGGTATCAGTTGGATGGGGAATCTGCGTGAAGCTATCCGCGCGCAGTCCCGCGATGTATGGGAGCGCAACCCACAGGATCAGGAAAAATTCTATTATCGCTATGCCCGCGACTTTATCTCACTCACCGGGTTAGTTATCGCGTTGATTATTACTCTTTCGCTGACGTCTATCGCCGGCGCTGCACAATCTGCAATTGTTAATGCATTAGGTCTGGGCGGTATCGAGTGGTTAAGGCCAGTAATGACACTTATTGCACTGTCGATATCTATAGCCGCTAACTATCTATTATTTTTATGGATATTCTGGATTCTACCGCGTCATAAACCAAAGAAAAAAGCGCTGCTGCGTGGCACCCTCATTGCGGCCATCGGGTTTGAAATCATCAAATTTATCATGACCATGATGCTGCCACGTCTTGCCAGCTCTCCGTCTGGTGCTGCCTTTGGTTCCGTGATTGGCTTGATGGCCTTTTTCTACTTCTTCGCGCGCCTCACTCTATTTTGCGCCGCCTGGATAGCCACTGCCCGCTACGCCGAAGATGGAACCCTACCCCAAGAGGCAGACAATAAGGCGCCACAATAACTTAAATATGCCAGTTAAAATCTAATTACTGGCATATTATTCTTTGTAATCAACAACAAATTAGAATTAAAAACCAATCAAGAAACTTCTTAATGCTAAAAACCAGCATAACTCACTAATGCTAATTTTTTTATTTATCACATTATCAGCAATAAAATCTGCATTTTATTTCTTATGTGGTGCTATTTAGCGCCGAAATTACTGTTGTAAACAGATTGTTCTTATTTAGCTATCAGAGGCCGAATTGTTCATTTTCTATCCGTTGAAAATGCCAATTTCTGTGACTAAGATAACTTTTCGCTAAAATTAACAAGTAAGAAATAATATGCCGTCAAGCATCGCACAAACCATCGAATCAGACAGTCTGCCAACTCCCGTAAATTCGCGATCAAAAGTCATTGTTGCCTCACTGATTGGAACAGCAATTGAGTTTTTTGATTTCTATATTTACGCCACCGCAGCCGTCATTGTTTTCCCCCATATCTTCTTCCCACAGGGCGATCCGACGGCGGCAACCCTGCAATCGTTAGCGACCTTTGCCATCGCCTTTATTGCCCGGCCTATTGGCTCTGCGCTGTTTGGGCACTTTGGTGATCGTGTAGGCCGCAAAGTGACCTTGGTCGCCTCACTGTTGACGATGGGAGTCTCCACCGTGCTCATCGGCTTACTGCCGGGCTATGCCACTATTGGCGTATTTGCGCCGCTATTGCTGGCTCTGGCTCGTTTTGGTCAGGGTTTGGGGCTAGGCGGTGAATGGGGAGGTGCGGCATTGCTGGCGACAGAGAATGCACCACCGAAAAAACGTGCGCTTTATGGCTCCTTCCCACAGTTGGGGGCGCCAATCGGCTTCTTCTTTGCCAATGCCATGTTCCTGGCGCTATCTTACTTACTGACAGATGAACAGTTCCTCAGCTGGGGCTGGCGGGTGCCATTCTTGCTGTCTGCGGTATTGGTGTTGATTGGCTTGTATGTTCGGGTGTCGTTACACGAGACACCGGTATTTGCCAAAGTCGCGAAAGCCGGTAAGCAAGTCCGCATCCCTATCGGGACACTGTTTAGTCAGCATATGAAAGCCACTATTTTGGGGACATTCATCATGCTTGCCACTTATACACTGTTCTACATCATGACAGTCTATTCATTAACCTTTGGCACTACCGCGGAACCACTGGGGCTGGGTTATTCACGCAATGACTTCCTCTTGATGCTGATGATTGGTGTCGTCGGTTTTGGTGTGATGGTGCCGATTGCCGGGCAAATGGCCGACAGTTTTGGCCGCCGCAAGACCATGATTTGCATCACCCTGCTGTTAATTGCTTTTGCACTGATATTCCCGAGCATGTTGGGTTCCGGTCAACCGGCGCTGGTAATGGCTTTCCTCGCCTGCGGTTTCATCATCATGGGGCTGACTTTCGGGCCAATGGGTGCCTTGCTACCGGAGCTATTCCCGACCGAAGTCCGCTACACCGGCGCATCATTTTCCTATAATGTCGCGTCAATTCTTGGGGCATCGGTTGCACCCTATATCTCAACCTGGCTGGCAACTCACTATGGCCTATTCTATGTCGGTGTCTATTTGGCCTCTATGGCAACAATCACCTTGATAGCATTGCTATTTTCCAAAGAAACTCGCCATATCTCTCTGTAAATCCCGCTCGATCAGGTCAACACCCCATAATGATAAATAAGCATTATGGGGTTTGCTCAGCCCACTGATTTCTCACTACACTGATGGCTCGTCATTGAAAGTGAAGGGAAGCCCATGCCACGTTATATAAAAAAGCCTTGGTTTTTACTGACTCTACTGGCCATAGTCCTGCTTGCTGTCGGATATAAAATGCGCTTCAGTAATGCCGATGCATTGTGGAATATTGTTAACCAACAATGTGTTCCCCATATGGAAGCAGAACATAATCCACAGCCCTGTATTGAAGTCGATACCCAAGCTGGTTTTGTGGTGTACAAAGACATGCACGGGCCATTGCAGTACCTGTTAATGCCAACCGCCAAAATCAGCGGTATTGAAAGCCCCAAATTATTGACGCCCACCAGCCCCAACTATTTTTTTGCCGCCTGGCAAGCTCGCCACTTTATGGCCGATAAATATGGCGCACCGATTAATGATGCTGATATCTCGCTGGCGATAAACTCAAAATACGGGCGCAGTCAGGATCAACTCCATATCCATATTTCTTGTCTAAAACCACAAGTAAAAACCACCTTGGCGGCGCAGGAAGCGAATTTTCGACAACAGTGGCAGCCACTGCCTGGGGGCTTACTGGGACATGATTATTTAGTACGGCGCACCACCGCAGCGGAATTACAGCAATCTGGGGCGTTTCGCCTGCTAGCCGATGAAGTACCCGCAGCAAAAGAGGAGATGGGCCGTTATGGTCTGGCAATGACTGCTTTGCCAGACGGGGAGTTCTTACTGTTAGCCAGCAAAGTCAATCCATTGAAATTGCATCCTGCCTCGGTGGAGGAGTTGCAGGATCACAGTTGTAAGCTGCTTCCCCAACCACCGGTACCTTAATCGGTTATTTCTTTTGCTTCATTTTTTGCAGGAAGGGGGTGCACTGATTTTCTTCAGCTTCACTGGGGGAAATCAGTGCCAGTAATGCTGCCGCCGGTGTTAACGCCACACCCAATACGGCAGCAACAGCACCACGAGCAATCAATGGCCCAGCTTTGACACCGGCATCCGGCGTCTTAAAGGTGCCTTTGACGTAGAGTGGAGAACGTAAGGTCAGAATACGCAGCCCCTTACTTTCTGGATCGATGGATAAATCCAGCCGCTCAGTGGCGAAGTTGATATTGCCGGTAATGTTGATAATGGCATTTTCGGTATCAATGACAAACAGGCGCGGGGTCGCTAAGCCATTTCGCAACTGAATATCAGCCACCGCACAGTTAATTTTCACCTCATCGTCACCAAACAACTTAGCCACAATATAGTTACCCACATTCAGGCCAAGTAACTCCATCAAGCTGCGGCTAATGAGCCCCTGATTCAGCAACAGGCGCAGGTTGCCATTACTGGTTGCCAGCAGGGCAGCCACCGAGTTACCGGTAGCAGTAAATGACGCATCGCCATTCAGTTGCCCCAGACTGTTACGCATCGCCTGAACCTCAGGTAACAAGGCTTTCAATTGTAAGCGGCGAGCATGTAAATCCACCTTGCCATGCATTGGATCTTGGTTGCCGTTTAGGCGCAACGTGGCATTGAGATTTCCCCCCGCCATACCGAACCGCAATGGATCCAGCAGCAGCTCGCCCTTATTCAGCACCACATGGGTAGACAGATCCGTTAATGGTAATGATTTATCCCGATCGATACGTTTGGCGGCATAGGTGACATCGGCGTCCATCACCCCCCAGCTTTTGGTATCAAACTTCTCAGTTGGTAACACCTTATTCGCAGGCTGTCGGCTTCGTTCACCACGATTGGCTTTTTCCTGATTGGAGTCTGCACCAATCAAGGGTGCCAAATCAGCAAAGCGCAATTTATCTGATGACAGCTTGCCGACTAATTTCGGCCGCGGCTTACTGGCGGTATAGGTCAGATTGCCATGAATATCGCTGTCACCAATTTTGCCATTAAAGTTTTCATAGCGATAAATGGCACCACCGGCTTGTTTAAGGCTCGCAATTAAGCGGCCATCAGTGTTGTAAGGAGGGGTGGCTGGCAGTAGCACGCCAATCAGTGGGTAAAGGTTATCCAGACTGGCACCGGAGAATTTCAACCCCAGATCCAACCCTGCCAAATTACCGGGATCAGTTAATGTACCCACCACCGCGACCCGCGTCGTGCCTGAGCGCACATCGGCCTGTAATGGGAATGGCACGGACGCATCACTCATCGACAACATGCCGCCAATTTTACCACTGCCGGTTAATGGCTGGCCCTGATACTTACCGTCAATTTTCCAGCCAAAAATATAATCCGGCGTGCTGTTAACTTTATCAGCTGCCTGTTTATCTTTTTTCTCATTACGCGCCCCCGTCACCTCAGCAAAGGGCAGCGGCTTGCCTAATGGGTCGATGACCGCATGAAGGTCAGCTTTTAAAATCGCATCCTTCAGGTTTATCTCGCCACTATCGAAAACGATATCATGGATATTCACCGACCAAGATGAAGTCGGAGTCTCGCCGTCAGTCGGGCTATTGGCCAGATTAAACGTCCAGTTATTCTTGCCATTAGCCAGACGCTGCAAGGTGGCATTAGGTTGTGTCAGCCAAATACGGGGTATCAATACTTCCTTACCCAGTAATGCCAACGGCGCAATGCTGGCGTCTACCCGTTTTAGAGTCACCATTTCGCCAGTGGGGAATGCGGTGGATTCGCGCTTGTCTTCTACGGTTTTGGCGGCTTTATCACTGACAAGATCCGGTGGGTTGCCCAACACTAAATCTTCAGCATGGATATTCGGCCAGGGTATCCAGCCACGCCAGCCAGGTTCATCACCTTTGCGTGACCAATCCACGCCCAGATTACCGCGAATAGCAAAGGGTCGTTGCAGCTCGGCGGAGACTTTTTCGTTAATCGTCGGCTTCAGACGGTTCCAGTCAAAAGTCATAACAAACACTATCGCTGCTGCCACTAACAGCACAATAATCCCGCCAACGACAGTCAGCACTTTTCCGGTTTTGGTCATAACAGCTCCATGCCAGTACTCATGATGTATAAAGCTAAATCCACACCAAAGAGGTGTTCAGGTCAGAGTCAGTTCACGGTATTTTAATTGAAAAATCGGTTAGAAAAAGGGTTAACCGATTATGAGTGCAGATTCAGAAGACAACGTTAACTATAGTAGATGAGCTGTTTCTCAGGAAATATTAACCACAAAACAGCATTGGGAGTGTTTGTAATCGATCAAATGGTGTCGGTCGGGAGAGATAATAACCTTGTGCCGCTGCTGCATCAGAGCGTTGCACCATGGCCCACTCTTGTGAGGTTTCCACCCCTTCCACAATCACCCCTTTGCTATAGCGGTCCATTAAGGTGACCAAAGTGAAAAACAGTTGGTTCCCGACATCACTTTCTTGCAGCACGATAAACAGATCTCTGGCAACTTTGATGTACTCATAGCGCCAGCTAATGAATGAAGTGAAATTCGCCAGTCCACTGCCAAAATCATCCAGCCACAATCGGTCAGCTTCAGCAATGCGGGCAAAGGGGGTATCGAGGGAGGTATCAACATGTTCAAGCAATTCAAAACGAATGTATGGCATGGCATCGATTAACAACTTGGCCTGCCGGTCATCCTGCATCGCCATCAGCGCCTGACCATCAATATTGATAGACACCAATACCGAGTGATGGACAAATATCGCGTGCCACTGCTTAACCATATTCAGTTGCTCCAGCACCACATCCAGCCGGGCGCGGATACTGATAGCATTAAAGTAATCTTCCGGATTCAAACGGGTATCCGGCGATGAAGGATGGAAAACAGCCGTCAGCAACTCGATCGCCAGCAGCGCACCAGAGGTACGATAGATAGGTTGAAAAGTGTACCGACGCTGACATTGCCGCCAGAAGCTCTGTCCTTTATTACGATCAATAGCGGCAAAGGATGGCGCAAGTAAACCTGATACTTTATTGGTCATCATCAGTTTAGTCGCCATGTTTCAGGGCACCAGACAGTTGTGACAATCTACATTGCCGACGGCCTGATGACATCCTGTTATAAACGGTTTTCCTTCTGGAGATGTTATCGACTCGCGCGACCAGAACTTTATATAGCGTCATAACAGATTATTGCTCCCAAGCGTGCTGGCGCGGCACATTAAAGCCATCTACAGTAGTTAACTCAATAATGCCATTAGTGTTAATGGAGATGAACATGCCTTATGTAAATATTAAAATTACTCGCGAAGGGGCAACTGCGGAACAGAAAAAACAGCTGATCGCCGGAGTGACCCAACTTTTAGTCGATACTCTGGGGAAAAATCCAGCGACCACCGTCGTCGTGATTGATGAGGTGGATACGGATAACTGGGGTATTGGTGGACACAGCGTGACCGACCTACGAAAATCGTCATAATGCGCGTCTGAATCACGGGAAACTTGCCAGTTTCCCGACCTATATCATAAAAAATTTAAAACGTCGTTTTAATACTATTGACTCTGACTAAGCCAGCAGTGAGACTAACCCTATTTCGTTCCCACCACTGATTCACAATTCAGGAATAGGCCAGCTTTCCATGACCAGCAAAAATATTGCCGTTATCGGCGAATGCATGATTGAACTGTCACAAAAAGGTACCGACCTTAGCCGGGGCTTTGGCGGTGATACGCTGAATACAGCGGTGTATGTTGCCCGTCAGGTGTCACAGCAAGCCCTGAATGTGCATTATGTGACCGCATTGGGTACCGACAGCTTTAGCGAAGAGATGCTGGCCGCCTGGCAGCAGGAAAAAATCCACACTGACCTTATTCAGCGCATGGATAATAAATTGCCCGGGTTGTATTTCATCGAAACCGACAGCACCGGCGAGCGCACTTTCTATTACTGGCGTAATGATGCTGCCGCGCGTTTTTGGCTGACCAGCCCAGAGGCTGATGAAATCTGCCAACGTCTGGAAAAATTTGATTATTTATATCTCAGTGGCATCAGCCTGGCGATTCTCGATAGCGCTTCACGCCAGCGTTTGCTGAAATTGCTTCGTGCCTGTCGTGCTAATGGCGGCAAAGTTATCTTTGATAACAACTATCGCCCGCGCCTGTGGCAAAGCAAAGAAGAGACGCAGGAAGCTTACCGCGACATGTTGGCCTGCACTGATATCGCATTCCTGACATTGGATGATGAAGACATGCTGTGGGGCGAGCAGCCACTGGAGCAGGTCATCGCTCGGACTCAGGATTTAGGTGTAAGTGAGATTATTATCAAGCGCGGCGCGGACTCTTGCATCGTCTGGGTGAAAGAGGGTTTTGAAGCTCACCAATATGATGTGCCGGCAGTGAAACTACCGAAAGAGAAAGTGGTCGATACAACAGCGGCTGGGGACTCTTTCAGCGCCGGTTATCTGGCGGTTCGTCTGACTGGCGGCAGTGCCCACGACGCAGCAGTGCGGGGCCATTTAACTGCCAGCACTGTCATTCAATATCGTGGTGCCATCATCCCACTGGCAGCAATGCCCGCAGTCTGATTAAACGTCATCTGATAGCAGCTACTGCCCATCCTAAAAAGGCAATGTGCAGTAGCCGCTCAGAAATTTATTGCGCCGTGGTTGGTGTTGGCGGTACAGCCTCCGCAGCACTGACCGCAGGAGCCGCATCTTCTGCCACCACGGTGTGAGGTGCCATAATCGCGTTATACGCATCTTGCAGCGCCTTCACATTCACTTCCGGCTCGCCTTTGGGCTGCGTCAGAATCAGCGTAGTATCTTGCGATAACTGCTGCTTCAACTCTTGGTTCAGTTCGGTCAACGTCAGGCCGGATAAGAATGCTTGCCGAAGTTTCTGATACTGTTCTGGAGCAATATCCACCACCCCACTTTGCTGAGAACGCAGACGTTGGCTCATCAGAATATCGGTATCTGTACGGGCATAGGTAGCAAACAACTTACTGAGTTGGTCATTTTTTTGCACCATTAACGCATCAAACTCAGCCTGACTCAGCCCATTTGTCCGCAGGTTAGCCAATTCACGGGCAACGAAACTCATGCCCGGTGTCAGATTTTCAGTCGGCGTATTCAAGTGAATAGCACATTGAGCACGTTGATATTGCACTCGGCAATCAAAGCCCAGTTTCAGGTTCTTCTGATCACTTTTATCCAACACTTGCTGGATATGCCAGAACAGCGCCTCACGGGCCAAATCACTACGCCAGTAACGGCTTAGTGCCACTGAGTCCTGAATAGGATGCCATGGAGTATCCCATGTCAGCGATAACGTATCTTGGGTCGCCTGCTCACTCATCAAGCTCACGGGCTCTGGTGGCAGTGGCGCTAACATCGCGATGGATGCTGGCGTAGTACGTTTCCCTTTCAGCTCGGCGAAAGTTTTGCTGATTTGCGCCGCAATACTGCGGCTATCTACATTGCCAACCACATAAAGTGTCATGGCATCAGGGGTATACCATTGCTGATAAAACTGTTTCAGCTTCTCGACATCGACTGGCCTTGCTACCGGTTGGCCCGGATCATGCCCAATCAAAGAGGAGCCTTTAAGCCGGTAGCGCCACCAAGGCTCCTGAATATTTTGCGGGAATGTAGCGATAGGATCGGTCGCGCTATTTAATGCCGCATTCACGGTCTGTTCACTGATGGCCAGCTTGCCACTGGTATCGGATAGCCACGCTAATGCTTCTTTCAGCAAATCAGGGCGATTATTGGGCAAGCTCAAGCTATATAAAGTGAAATCATAAGATGTAATCGCCGGTGGCAAAGGGCGTTCGCTATCGACCCCTTGCTGCCACAGCGACTGAAGTTGGGCAGGAGTAAAACTCGCGCTGCTCATTAATGCCAAGCGAGGTAACAGATGGGCAAAGCCAACTTGTTGTGCGCTTTCAGATAATGAGCCTGCATTAACCACCAGACGTAATTCGATCCGATCGCTAGGGCGCTGCGGCGTCGCCAGCAACTGCCATGAAAACCCGTTTTCTAATTTCCCCTGCTGCCAAGCAGGGTCGGGTTGTAGTGCTTCAGCCTGCACATTACTGCTGGCGGCGGCCAACAATAATCCACCAACTATAAGACGAATTCTGGTGCCCTGCATGTGAACCCCTACTTAATAAACTATCCAATCTTAACCCTTATAACTTTGGGTATAAACGATACAATTTTGCGTAAGTCACTCGTGAGGTGGGAGTGTACCATTCTGTTAGACCGCATGCTTTTGCCGATGTCACTCATCAGAGTAAAAAATAGTATCTAAATGGTAATTTACACAAGAAATAGTATCGCGGAGCGTTCTGGCAGGGGGCTACCGGTGACCTAAGCCACCGGTATTCATTTGAGAACTAATCGTTATTTTAGGAGTAATCGTGGTGTGACCCGACAAAAAACTTCATTCTTTGTTACGGTTTTCAAGAAGATGAAACACCAGGTTTTACCTCACTATGAGGCGGGGTTTTATTTGATAGTACCGCTTGCAGCTGGTCGTTATCCAACTGGTTGCACCATTTAGCGACCACGATGGTTGCAACGCCATTCCCGACCAGATTGGTCAAAGCGCGGGCTTCAGACATAAAGCGGTCAATACCCAGAATCAACGCCAGCCCTGCTAATGGCAAATGACCCACGGCAGAAATGGTGGCCGCCAACACGATAAAGCCACTACCCGTCACCCCTGCTGCCCCTTTCGAAGACAGCAACAGCACCACCAGCAAGGTAACCTGGTGAATAACGTCCATGTGGGTATTGGTCGCCTGCGCGATAAATACTGCCGCCATAGTCAGGTAAATCGAGGTACCGTCCAGGTTAAATGAGTAGCCGGTCGGGATAACCAAACCTACCACTGATTTCTTACACCCGGCTTTCTCCATCTTGTCCAGCATGCGCGGCAACACAGACTCCGAAGAGGATGTCCCTAACACGATCAGCAACTCTTCTTTTATATAGCGGATAAATTTGAAGATGTTGAAGCCATTGAATCTCGCGATAGAGCCAAGCACCACCACCACAAACAGGATACAAGTTGCATAGAAGCAGATAATCAACTGGCCCAGTTGCACCAAGCTGCCCACACCGTATTTGCCGATAGTAAAGGCCATCGCACCAAAGGCACCAATCGGAGCCAGGCGCATAATCATATTAATGATGCCGAAGATAACCCGTGAGAAGCTCTCGATAACATTAAAAATAAGCTGGCCTTTCTCACCCAGACGATGCAGGGCAAAACCAAACAGCACTGCGAACAGCAACACTTGCAGAATATTTCCGCTAGCAAAGGCACCCACTACGCTGCCAGGAATGATGTCCAGCAGGAAGGGTACTATTCCTTGTTGCGAGGCTTGTTCGGCATAAAGTGCAACCGCTTTAGCATCCAGTGTCGCCGGGTCGATATTCATGCCCGCACCGGGTTGCACCACGTTAACAATGACCAAGCCAATCAGTAACGCAATGGTACTGACAATCTCAAAATAGAGCAGTGCTATCGCGCCAGTCCGGCCAACCGCTTTCATACTCTCCATACCCGCAATGCCGGTTACGACGGTACAGAAAATCACGGGTGCGATAATCATTTTAATTAGTTTAACAAATCCATCACCCAGAGGTTTCATTTGAGCGCCGAGATCAGGGTAAAAATGGCCCAATAGAACGCCCAGTGTAATCGCCGTTAACACCTGAAAATAAAGACTTTTAAATATTGAAGCTTTCATAACCTATGTCCTTTTGGAGAAATGCACGGCAGCCTGTCGCTTTGATCTCAGTGATAATTGAATGACACTTCTTTTTATCCGTGCTTGCGCGGAAAATAACACCCTCATAACAATATGGAAATTATTAGTTGCACTGGATTGCACCCTAAATGCGAAATTAAGAACTGAAACGCTTCAAGCGCAAGCAATAGCGGGAATACAGTCAGATCAACCAGACAATTAACCCAAAATGGTTAACGGCGGAACAAGAGAGAAAAGGAGTAATCAGTGGGAGTGGGAATCAGAGGGCAGTAGATGGATTCTTGAGCGGAATATTTTGCCAGCAGTAGCCCCCTTTTTAGCCTGAGGAAAGGGGGCAGATCGGCGTTACTTAATGGCCCGGCTAGGTACAGCGGCGGCACTATTAATGGCGATTTCGTTAATTGCGCTCCACTTATTGACATCAGTACCGAAGGTATCCAGTTTGATGTATTTGGCCGTAATAGGGGCAAAAGTCAGTTTTTCACCATTCTTATCGGCAGTAGAGGTTTCCAATCCTTCAGCCAGCGGGTGCCAGCTCTTACCATCACTGGAATAGGCGATGGAGAACTTCAACTTACGCTCTGTTGGTTTGAAAGGGACGATGAGAATATTTTCAATGGATTGCTCTTTATCCAGCTCTAGTTGGACCCAACTTTCACCGGATGCTGCCCAACGTGTTTTAACATCGCCATCGGCGATATTGGCTGGCACATGGCCTTTTTCGCTGTCATAACCGGATGCCGTCACAGCAATAATCTGTGCAGCATAGCCAGATGCGCAGAACAGCGAACCGAGCAGAAATGTGGCTAAAACCTGTTTTTTCATCAACCTATCCTTTTTATCACGACAATGAGAACCCGTGGGTAAAAGCGCCGGGCATGCGACCCTGGGAAGCCGCTGCTCGGCACTTTTTACTAACAGCGGCCCCAGCACGGGCCGCTGTCGGGACTATTTACGGCCGTTCGGTTGCAGCTTCTCACCCACATTGAGCAAGAACAGTTCATTATCACGGGTTGAGATCCGTGCTGAACCATCGTCCATTCGGTAAGCACCTTCGGTAAATCCAGCACCATTAAGGAAAGGTGCAACTGCCTGTGGTTTATTACGTAGTGAGGCCTCTAGTGCCAGTAAAGCGTAAGGTTCTATCGCGTCAACATCGGCATATTGACGATCGGGAGATGCCATAAAGAAGCCATCGATATAGCGAGTTTTAATGATGTTATCGCCGATTTTCTCTGCCAATAGCCGGTAATCAGCGACCTGACTGGCACTATAGAGATCGAGCAAAGCGAACACCGCGTATGGGTCACTGTTGGTGGTGTCCAACTTGACCTTCACATCTTTACCCGGTGCAGTACCGATATCACCCAGCCCCTGGTCGTTGGCAATACCGCGAGCGACTTTCCACAGTAATGGGTCATTATCGATGGCGTAAGCACGCGCATAGGAAATCAGGAATTCATTGCCAGCTTTGTACGGCTTGAGTACCGCACCTTTTTTACCGTAATAACCATCACGCGGGAGGGTGTAATTCGATAGATCCTGCCCGTCAGCGATCATTGGGCGGAAAGTATTGTCCTGATCGTTATAAGCATATTTAGCAAAAGCTTTCAGGCCATCCACCGTCCACTTCAGTAAGTCCTGCCCCTGCGGCCCTAAATCTTTACCCAACTGCAACTGCATCAAGGCATTTTCAGAATAAAGGGTACTGGTGCGCCCTTTGAGCATCATATTGCCTTCCAGTGCTGCCGGGCCAAACTCGGGCCCAAATTGGCGCTGAGCACGATCACCAAACTTGGAATGGGTGTCGGCGTCATCGGTTGGCTCTTCACGTTTCAGAGCTTGAGTAAACTGATACACCCCCAAGCCGGTTTTGGCATCGCGCGGCAATACATATTGATCGGCCAAACGCTTAGCCCATACCAGTGCGCCCTGGTCTTGCTGGTGCTTGTAGAGTAAGGACGCCGAATAAATCAGGTCATTACCCGCATTCAGAAAACTCAGGCCTTTAGTGGCGAAGAACGGCGGTTGCTGCTCAAACTGACTTTTCCACAACTCCCCCATCGGCTTGCCATACTCGCCGTGGCGGCTGGTTTCAAGAATGCGCCAGTCATAAACATGGGCATTCCAAAAGCCGCGAATAAACCGAGCGGTGGCGTCACTGTCGACACTGAACATCAGGTCATAGTAGGGATAGGCATTTTTCAGCTCATGCACCATCTCTTTTTCACTTGGCCCTTCGGGTTGCAGTGTTTTTAAATCAACAAATCGGTGGCCGCCCCAATAAAGTAAACCACTTGGATCTTGATAGTTTTGGAAATGATAACGAACAATATCTTCAGCCCGTTTCTGATAACGCTCATCGCCACTCAACTGGCTTAAGCCACTCATCACGCGCATCAGATTTTGTTGAGCAGAGAAGTTCGATAATACTGCCCGGCGGCCATCGGGGAATATCCACTCCAATTGCTGCCCGGTACGGGGGTCAACACCATCCGCCAATAGCGGGCTGGGCTTATCACCGTGGTAAGTATCTGATGCCTTATTGAGCACATTATCGACATACTGCTTTACCACAGTGAGGCGGTCAGTATCCGCGGCCTGTCCGGCGGGTATATACAGCGCTGCCAGCGCCGCCATACTCAAAAATAACGCTCTTTTTTTCATTACGTTGTTACCTGTCAAAAATCGTTATAGCGAGGTGTGACCCCTGAGGTCAGAGTTTTATTACTTCAAGTCGATTAGAAGCTGTACTTAACCCCTACGCGATAACGGGTTTGGCGCTCGTCAGTTGTTTTACTGCCGGAAACATTACCGATAGCCATATAAGGGGACCAATTCTTATCCCATTTATAAGTTAATTTAAAATCATGGCTCAAATCGTAATTCTCGTTATCCGATAAGACGACACCGGCTTTATTGGCTTGTTTGTAATCCAATTCATAGTCTAATTGGAAATCTTTGTTGATTTTATAGCTGAGAACACTCGTCAGGTTATAACCGTGTTCAGAGGTGTCTTTCTTGGTATTAATATTGGCGCTGGTGCGTTTATAATAAGGACGATAACGTAATGAAATAGAGAGATCGTCAATGATATTTGCCTTGCCACGCAGATAAGGACGATAGCTGTTAGCAGTAGAGCTTGAATCTAATGAAAAGCCAGGTTCAATAGAGAATGTGTTATCAATTTTATAGACATAACTGGCCACCACTTCAGTGCCATTACTCACACCTTCATGGAATGGCTTATCTTTGTCACTACCGCTTTTCCACTTACCTTCAAGAGATAAACCAAAACCATTAGCAAAGCGGTGAGACATTAATAAACGGTCTTTGTGATTGTTACCACTTTGGTCTTGTGTTTCATGACGATAGTCAATAGTCACAGCCATTGCATTGATACTGATAAGTGATGCCACTGCCAGAGATAATAATTTAAATTTCATTACAGTTACCTTATTTTAATAAAGGGCATTAATTATTATGATAAGTACAAAAACAACAATGAAACGTTATTCTATTTATTTTGATATTAAGTTCCGAGATCCATAACCAATAGTTCGAAATTAATAAAACAAATATCCATTTATGTGACAAGGTTCAAAGTAAATAGTTTTAACTAATGTCTTATCTTTGTAATATTTCTGTTATATCGTAGGTGTGGCAATGGATTGAGCTTATTTCCAACAGGGTATTCTGTGAAATAAATAGTCTTGACGAGTTGAGGATAATATTGTAGGGCCAGTATTAACTAGCGGTATTGATGTTAATCTAATATTTTCTTGTCGTTATTATTATCAATTTTAATGACTGTTATATAATAGAGAATATTCTCTCTATTTCCGATAAAAATAAGCCATAAATATACTGCTCAGAATAGATATATTCGGGGTATTTGGGATGTTAAATAATCTACATTTAATATAAGGAAATATAATGCTTTGAATATGCCTACTTAGATGAAAACACTGATATCCAAGCCTATTGCAGTGGTTGAGGCAGAAAAATCCATAAAAATAAGGAAAAAGAGTGAATCGCGATGAGATGGCGACAGTATGTGTAAGAGTTGCTAACGCAAGTCAGCGATTCGAATGGGTCATAACCATGCAGCATATCGCCCTATTAATGCTGAGGGGTATAGCGAGTTTCAAACTCCTCCCGTGGCAATGGTTCTGAAAACAAAAAGCCCTGCCCACAATGAATACCATGTTCCAGCAACCACTGGCGCTGTTCGTCGGTCTCAACGCCTTCCGCCATGACTCGTAGCTGCAAGACGTCAGAAATAGTGCCAATGATGCGCGCCATTGCATCATCTTCTGGCAAATGCTTCACAAAAATTTTATCCAGCTTAATCATATCGATTGGCAGGCCTTTCAGATGATTAAGATACTGTAGGCTTGAGTACCCGGTACCAAAGTCATCCAAAGCGATAGACAAACCAAGCGCGCGTAATTCGCGCAGTAACCTCAGTGCCTCATCAAGATTATTAATGCGGGCCGTCTCAGTAATTTCCAGCACCAATTGGCGCGGATCAATACTATAGCGGCTGATGATGGCTGTTAGATGCGTCAGTATACGGTCACATTGTACTTGCAAGCCGGAAATATTGACTGCCAGTGATAGGGTAATGCCTTGAGTCTTCCAATCAGCCAGAATGCGGCAGGCCTCTTCCAGCACCCAACTGCCCAGCGGGATCATCGCGCCGTTTTCTTCTGCATCCGGGACAAATTCTGAAGGCAAGAGATAGCTACCATCTGCCTGACGCCAGCGCAATAATGCTTCTGCACCAATAACTCGCGGCTCTTGCATATCCCATTGCGGCTGTAAAAACAGGACGAACTCGCGATTTTCAATCGCCTGTAAAATGTTATGTTCCCGCATCAGTTGCTGTTGCGCTTTATGCCGCGCAGGCGACTCCATGCCATTGATACGACTCATATCCGTATAAGCCTCAGCTAACAGTTGTTGGTTACGATTATAATTATGCACCAACACACCCAGTTCATCATCTTGATGATGAGCAGGTAACGTCAGCTGATGATGCAACACCCCTTGATTACCTATCTTTTCCAGCTCTTTTGCCATTGCGCGTAATGGGTGAATAATCAGGCGATTAATACACCAGGCAATAGAGACCGACAAAACTAACGCCAGCAATAAATAGGTCGAGAGCATCGCCGACAATGCGCTGAGAATAAACTGATACATGCGGAATGAATCCGCCCGTAACACTAAGTGCGCCAGTGGCTGCGGATTAGCAGAGACTCGCTCGAGTGAATAGAGCGGTACTGTTATCTGTACGGGTAGGGAAAAAATGCGCTTCGCCCAGCGGGGTACTGGCCGCTCGGTGGGGAAATTGGCGTGCAACACCTGAATTTGGTTCGGTAATATCACTTCAGCACGGCTGAGAATACCAATGGGTAACAAACTGTTGAGGATTTTCTTAGCTTGTGGGACATCAACGCTCAAGATTGCTTCGGACAGCGGCTGGCGAACTGAATAAGCGATACTCTCCAACTGCTTGGCGTAATCATCTTTGCGCTGCTGCACAAAGTGGAATAACTGAAGGACGATAAAAATGCAGATGGTAACCAGTGCCACAACTGCCACTGCCGCCATTTGCTTAATCGTTAATGAACGCCTTACCCGCAAACTCGCTCTCCGCCAATTCCGACTGAATAAAATAAAGTGGTTGCCACAGATTGGTGGCTACTTGTCGATTCGGTCTGAGTATACTCGATCGCTTTCAGATTTTATCGGTGATAACAAACCGGAGGGCAAGAATACCGTGGGTTTCGGTCTTTTCCTACCGAGAAAGCAGCGCCAGAGAGGGATTTCTCTCTCTGACGTTGCTTTTTTAATGCAAATCAGCGCTGGCAGCTCATTATTTAAAGTCTGCGTATGGCACTAATGGCTGTGGCGGCATATCCAAATCACCCTGCCATCCCGCCATTGAGTAGCGCAAATAGATCAGGGCGTGACTTGGGGTATAGTCCTTAGCTTGCTGGATATCCACCCCGGCACCCAGTGTCCAGTGCGAACTCAAGCGGCGCTCAATCAAAGCTCGCAGCGTGTAACCGACGCCATTACTACTGTCCCCAAAATCAGATTTACCACGATCGGGAATAGTCTGGAGGCTATTTTCCAGCAGATTTTGCAGTGGATAACGCGCCCGATCATTGGTTGCGGAATGTGAAACTGACACTGAACCGCCAAGCTCCCACGACCAATTATCAGTTCGCTGCCGATAGTTTACCGGGATGGCCAATGACAGATATTTTTGCGGGCTGTAGTAGCCCCCTTGCCCCAGAGTATAGCCGCTGAGATCTTTTTGATAATGCCACCACATGCCATTCAAGCCGACGGTAAAACGGCGATTACTTTCATTTATCAGCTTGTAGTAATAACCCGTCATAAAGCGCAGCCGCTGGTTATCAGCCACGTTTTGCCCGGTCAGATAATGATAGCTTAAGTCACTCCAGACCCCGTTAGCTTCACCGCGGTCATAACTGGTTCCCAAGCTGACCCCGCTGGCACGAACGCCGCCCCAAGTGACATTGGTATTCGGATCTACCGAACCGGCAAAAGCCAGTAATGAGCTGGATATTGGCCGCCGCGAGGCCGTGGCCGTCCAACCGATATGGTTCCAGCTATTGCTGTATGCCAGCCCGCCCACCACATCGACAACCTCAAACCCCATCGGGGTGGTACCGATATCTGTAGCCCAGTGATCATTCTGCCAACCCGCCGCCACACTGGTGCCGGTTGCCCGCTGATGCATATTCGCCTGGCAAGGAACTAGCGTTTGATAACAAGTACCGGCTTCATATCGTGTGTTTTTATCAAAGGTACCGGCATCCATCTGAATGGTATCGGTTCGGAAGAACGCCCGACCATCAGCCAGTGAAGTATCCACTTGCAGCATAGTGTTATGCGCACTGAGATCAGAAATCCCCTCGGTGCCACTGGAGTGCAGATAATCATGATCCAGTGTGACGCGGGTATCCTGCTGGCGATAAAGGTCAGCGGCATCAGCACGAATGCCCCGCTTGAGCCAATCATCAGTAACCTGATTACGCGTCAGTAAGGTGTAGCTATCATTATCTGCCGGAAGTGTTGGCGTGATACCACTGGCAACCATGGCGTGTTTGAAATCATCGTGCGCATCCGCGGGTTGCCCTTGCAATTGAGCCAAGTGCGCCGAGTCACGAAATACCAGCGCGTTATCTTGTGACGGCGCTTTAGCCGCTGCGGGTTTCAAGCGCTGGAAGATATCTGCCGCCTTTTGTGGCTCCCCAACCCCACTCCAGGCATTGGCTAACCGACGTTGGGTATTTAAGGTTGCCCCTTCACCGGTCAGTGACTCACTTTGTAACTGCTGACGCGCATCACTGAGATGGCCTTCTGCGATATAAGCCTCTATCTCACCCAAACGTGCATCAGGGTTTTCCGGCTCACGGGCACGAACACGCTGATAGCCCGCCAGCGCTTCACTGTAATCACCGCGCTCCAGCGCCCAATCGGCGAGTGTCAGGTCAATTTGCGTGTTGGCCGGTTGCTGGCGCAGTGCTGCAATTGCTCCGGCTTCATCGCCATTGTCCCGCAACTGGCGAGCCAATGTCAGCACTTGATCTAATTTCAAGCGCTGGTCTAATTCACGGATATTATCGTTCCATTGTGCTCTTGGCAGGGTGTCCAAATGCGCCAGTGCCTGACTGTCGCGCTCAGTGCTGGAGAGATAAAGTGCATAGGCGTAGACCTGCTCAGGATCTCCCGGCTTACGGCTTGCCAGTTGATGGAATTGAGCATCGGCTTGCGCCAAATGACCATCTTGCTCCAATGCTTGCGCCAGTCGGTAGGTTATCCAGACATCATCTGGTGCTCTCTGTTGCGCTGCCAGATATTTCTCTGCCGCCAGATGCCACTGTTGCCGTGCTGCCAAAGCCTCAGCCTGCTGTTTCAACATATCCAATTGCAGGCTATCTACTGTGTCACGCAGTTTAACTTGTTGGCTACGTGGCAAGTTATTCAGGTAGTTCAGCGCTTTTTGTGGTGATTCGCGTTGGTAAATATTGGCTAATCCGCGCACGGCACTGCTGTTGGTCGGCTCCAGTCGTAGCGCCTGCTGATAGTGCTGTTCTGCACTCTTATCATCATGGCGGGCAACAGCCACATCACCCAAACCAATCAATGCATAGCTGTCGCTGCCATCGATTTGTCTCGCCTGCTGGTATCTTTGTTGGGCCAACGCGGTATCACCGGCTTTCAGTGCCTGATCGCCTTGATCATTGAGTAACCAGTAGCGATTAGTCTTGATCAAACTGATCCATTTATCACTTTTCAGGCCATCGGTATCGACTTTTTGTGCCTGCTCAAACAGACGCAATGCTTGTGCTCGATCGCCACCACGGGCATACGCCAAACCTAGCGCCCCCAGCAGCTCAGGGTCATTAGGCGAAGCAGTCAGCGCTTGTTTCAACGCCGGGATTGCAGTTGTTCCTGCGCCACTGTCTACTTTTGCCAAGCCACTTAAACGTGCCCGATAAGTTGGATCAGCCAACATAGCTTGCTGATTAGCCAGCTCTTTTCGCGCAGAATCTGCCTGTGGGCCGGTAGAAAAGATATCAAGGAAGTGAGTCAATGCAGCCACACTTTGTGGGCTGACCGTCATCGCTTTAATGGTGTCCATCCACAAATCGGCAGCATCTGACGCCCCCGCAGGATCGGCGGCCACTTTTGCCAACATGGCATAGCCAAGATCGGCTTTCTGTTGGTTGAAATACATGCGCGCCAGTGCCATACGCAGTGCAACGTTGCCGGGAGATTGTTGATCAAGTGCAGCAAGCTTCTGGGTGGCAAGTGCTTCCTGGCCCGGTAAGCGCGCCACCAGCCGCCAATACTCCACGGCGAGATCCAGTGTTGGCGGGTTGCCTTGCAGCAGCTGGTCGTATTTCGCTTTGGCTTCATCGACTCGCCCGGCAGTTGCTAGCAGACGTGCCTCTTGCAACTGTTGGCGCACTTCCGGTTTGGTCAGCGCCAACAACAGCTTCGCCCGCCGATAGACGTCGGAATCCGGTGCCAATTGTTGCAGTTTATCGAGCTGTGTTTGTGCCGCAGCCAGATTACCTTGCCGCAAAGCCTGACGCATTCCCGCCGCCACAACATCAGGGTTATTCGGATCCATCATGTTCAGGCGATACAGTGATTGCTTAACCAATTCATCTTTGTTGGTTGCTTCCCCTAACCGCACCTGTTCCAACAAAAACTGAGTCGGCGAGACAGATTCTGCCCCGACAGCAGCACCGATAAAAGCTTGAGGCAACAGCGCCAAGCTTAACAGCCAGTTTATTTTAATGTTGCGCATTGACTGTTCCATGAGGGTTGAAGCTCCCCCTGCCGATTAAAACGATAACGCTGTTGCGCCCATCCCTGACCAAATAGTGTCAACACCGCACTGTAGTAGGCATCTGGGCCCGGAGGTGAATCTTGCACTCGTTTTTGTTGCTGGCTAAATGTCTGTTTATTAAACGGAGCTGGACTACTGGCTAAAAAAGGCAGTAATGCAGCTGAAAACCCTATCGGCCCATCACCACTGGTTTTGCCATTACTGGTATCGGTTTTCTCTGGTGGCACGCCCTGTTGTTCGGTAACGGCGGCCATAGGCTGAAAATGCTGAATAAGTGCGGCTTTTTGCGGGCTATTATTGGACAGCAAACCAGCCCACAGATAGGTACGAATGGCATCGTAACTACCCACGTTGGGATGTGTTTCATCCGGCTGCCAGCCTTTCCCTTCTTGCCACACCACCCAGTCGGGGCTGAAACCATGCGGTGCTGTTTCCAGCCATAACCGCTGGTTGACTTTAATCATCTCTTTCCATGGCCCGGTCAAAGAAGAAAAACGCGCCAACAACTGGGGTGGCAAATAACTGGGATTGAGCCGCCAGCGATCGTCATCACTAAAACCAATTTTGCCCGGCAATAGCATCTTACCCAGCCCTGGAATATCGACCACTTCTTCCTTGGCAATGCGCTGTAACAGCAAAGTGCCCATGGTCTGGTAGCGGCGCACATCCCATAAGCGTCCGGCTTCCAGTAAGCTGTAAGCAATCCATAAATCGGCATCAGAAGCCGAATTTGGGTCCAGAATGCCCCAATTATGCTGCTGGTGTTGCCCCCATAACCATGCAGGCAGGCGAGCAGTTAAATCGCCCGCCGACAGGTTATTCTCAGTCCAACTGAGTAAACGCTCGAATGTCTCTCGATCATCAGCCACCAGCGCAAAGAACAACCCATAACTCTGCCCCTCGGAAGTGGTTATCTGCCTTGGGCTGCTGGGGTCGATAACCCGCCCACCATCACTGATATAGTATTGTTTAAACTGCTGCCACTCAGGCCAATCACAGGCAGCCATCGAAGCAAAACTGGCCAGCAACAGCAGGGTGCATACCAGTCGTTTAACTATCACGACCATCAAAATTAATCTCTCTCATCAGGGGATAGCCGACGACGACTGATCAAGCGTAACAAGCGCCAGGCCATCATTGCAGCCACAACGACCACCAACACCGCCACACCAGCCAGCAGTACCGGATGGGTAGATAAGGCGTGCCAAACGCGCTCCCACCATGGTAAATGACCGACATTATAGGTATCGCCAACACGCAAACTATTGACGCCCGACTCACGAATAACCGCAACCGAGCCAAATACGGCCTCACGTTTACCGGTATCCAGCAAGGCATCATTCAGCAAGTTATAGCCACGAGGGCTATCAGCCAATAGCGCCACAATGCTGCGTTGCGGGAAGTTAGGTGACTGCACGCCGATAATGGCCGACATCGCCCCTTCAGAGCTCACTGTCGCCTTGCTGTCGGCAACCCAGTCTGACGCAGGTGACATCATGTCTGGCAACCCTGTCTGCCGGTTGGGCATTTTTACCCAGCTCTGCGTTTGATCCACCAGCAAGTTAATCTTCTGGTCATTGCGCAACTCCGGCGGGATGGTGCCGATAATCAGCACGTCGACATCTTGGTCTTTCGCCTGTGACCAATCATCAGTGATATTGATACCCACAGCCGGATACCCTACCTGTGCCCCGATATTCCCCACCGTATTTAACAATGTGGTCAGTTGTGACGGAGCCGGTTTTGGTGGCACCAACACCAGTGTTTCGGAGAGGTCGGCCATGCGGCTAAACGGGAAACCGGCATTGGCAAACGCCCGCAAATCAGGCATTTCCATAAAGTGGCGGTAGCCGGAGAAGTCGATAGTCGAATTACCATCAATCACCGCGTGGTTCGGTGCGCTAGAGTAGGTTTCACACCGTCCTTCTGCGCCACTCGCCAGCAAGGTGCTGTAATCAAAATCAAAGCGGAGTTGGTTAGTCGCTCCCAATTTTAATGCCGGAATGGTTAGCCGCTTCGCCGCATCTTGTAAGCCTTGCAGCAACGGCAGCCGCAGGATTTTACTGTCGTCCGGAGTATTAGGCGACAGTGGGTAGTCCTGCACAAACTGATTATTCAGGCTGATACTTAAGCGAGAACCATCCATCAGGCGCGTTGAGGTATAGCGATATTTCAAGCGCATATCGATACCGGCGCTGCGGATCAGGAACAAGTCCGGCGGTAAATTCATGGATAATGAAATTGGCGGCGGTAACAACCCCGTGGTTTGCAGTTGATCCGGATATTGCTGCAACTCGGCAAATGTCATCGGGCGATCGGTTCGCACCCAGTTAGGGGCATCATAAGGCAGGCGCGGAGCCAGTTGATCCACCTTATCCACAGTCACATTCTGCCCACGGAACAAGATGTTGCCTTGCGCGATCCCCTGTGCCGCCGTAATCAAATCATTATCATCGCGACCCAAAATCAGCAACAGCTTCACATACGGGTTATCCGGGTGACTGATTATCTCGACTGTCGGTGCTTTAACCGGCGGATAATCTTTTAGAAAATCAGGGCGCTGCGCATTGGTCGCGAACACCACAGCATGCTGAGTGGGGAGCTGGTTATACAAAACCGGGAAATTCTGCCCACGCCATTGCGCTTTATCACCAAACCATGACGCCAAAATAGAGGCGGCGCGCTGTTGCGACACATCAGGCGAGGCGGCAAAGACCACCGGCAATGTTAGCGGGCGAGTATCTCTGGTATCCAAGAATGGTTCAGGGAAATGGGATAAATCATTTTTGACGGCCAGGGATTGATAACGTAAATCCAATGAACTGGACTTACTGATATCCAACCACAGCGTATTGCTGGCCGGATTCTCACAAATATTTTGATAATGGCCGACAAACACTAATCGCAACCGGTTGAAATCACTGATATAGCGCGCATCAATCGGTATCTGGATTTTAGTCGGCTTACCCAGTTGCTCTTGGGTGATGGCCGTGACGCCCATCAGTTCATCATTAAGGAAGACTTTTACCTGCGACTCTACCGGGATCAGCGAAGGTGATGGGGTGAACTCCAAATTCAACATCGCATCGGTGACCACTTCATCACTGCGCACGCCGAACTCAATCACCCCTTCCGGATTGGTGCCGCGCAATGAGAATGTCCCCGGCGGCGGGGCAATTTTTGCAAAGGTGTAGGCCACATCGCGAACCGGCACATCGGCAAGTGCCGCCGGAGCAACTGGTGCCAACTCTGCCGTTGGATCTGAGCCAAGAGTTGAAAGCGCCGATTGAGGCGACGGTGTGGCCGGCGTTTGTGCATGGGTGAATGGCGTCAATCCCAAAGCCAGTGCGGTAAACCAGGTTATTTTTCTCGTCATCATATCATCATCAATGTTGAGCCACTGTCTGGCCCTGGCTACTCGGAGCCTGATTTTTATCCACGCCATGGGGTACAAATGATGCAATCCAGGCAATCAGGGAGGTAAATCCTACCAATGCATTTCGAATTACCGGTGGTGCATAGCTGGCCATACGGACATAACCTCTAAAGCCGAGCGCCAGCACATCGCGCAAGCTCTCAATCGGTTTATCTTCCGGGAAGCTATCCTGCCACAGCGCCCACGTATCAGCGCGGGCAAAGGTACACTGTATAAAATCAATATGTTGTGCCACTGTCAGCTGATGCATCCGCATCCCGACTTTGCTACCGAAAGCACGGGTGACTTCGCAGGGGAAGGTATACTCTTGCGCCCCTCGTTTCAGTAGCAATTGCACCGCTTCGCCATCTTTCAATAACCCGGCTTCGCGCATCTCAATCCCCACCCCGCCATCAGAATAGTCGCGCAAGGTACAAGAGAATAAGTGCCCATCAGCACGTGCTACGGCAGCAGGCATGGCAATTTCTACTCGATGTGACTGACGCACTTGCTTAGCTTCAACCGCCACCGCCACCGCGCCGCCTAAAATCGTCATATTGTAGATAACCCACACCAGGCTGATAACCACCGTCATGATTTCAGTACTCGGGCCATTGCCCAAACGCCATAAACCGGCAATCAGACCTGCCAGATTAAGCAGCACCAGCGTCATATACGGGCGGGTAATCACCCAGTCCACATGCTGCTCTTCAACCAAACCACCTTTGGACGTGACATTAAACGTCCCTTTATGTGGGTTAAGCAGCGCCACGGTGGTTGGGCGGGCGATATACCAAGCCAGCACCGTTTCATAGATTTCACTCCAGAACGAATGGCGGTATTTCCCTTGCAGGCGGGAGTTGGTCAGGCTGGCGTGGATCATATGGGGTAAAACATAGAGCGCAATCGCCAGTGCGGGGGCAAAAATAATGTATGCATGCAACAGCAGGAAAGCCAACGGCGCAGTCAGGAAGATCAGCCGCGGAATACCGGATAAAAAGTGCAGCATGGCATTGGCATAACATAAGCGCTGGACCAATTTCAGTCCTTTGCCAAGCAGGGGGTTATCCAGCCGGAAGATTTGCACCATGCCCCGCGCCCAGCGAATACGTTGCCCAATGTGGGCGGATAAACTCTCGGTTGCCAACCCTGCAGCCTGCGGAATGCGGATATATGCGGATGTGTAGCCTTTGCGATGCAGCCGCAATGAGGTATGGGCATCTTCCGTGACCGTTTCTACTGCAATCCCACCCACTTCATCTAAAGCGCTGCGGCGCAGAACCGCACAGGAGCCGCAGAAGAAAGTGGCATCCCACATATCATTCCCGTCTTGCACCAAACCATAGAACAGCGTGCCTTCATTTGGTGTTTGACGAAAACGCCCTAAATTGCGCTCAAAAGGATCGGGGGAGAAAAAGTGGTGTGGCGTTTGAATCATGCCCAGCTTTTTATCTTTAAAGAACCAGCCAACGGTTAATTGCAGGAAAGAGCGCGTCGGCACATGGTCGCAGTCAAAGATAGCAACAAACTCACCGCTAGCCTGCTTCAGGGCATTATTGATATTACCCGCTTTGGCGTGTTCATGAGTCGGCCGGGCAATGTAGTGCACCCCCACTTCGGCAGCGAACGCTTTAAACGCTGGCCGGTTACCGTCATCCAAAATATAGATATTGATTTTGTCTTTCGGCCAATCAATCCCCAGAGCAGCATAAATCGTCGGTTTCACCACGCCGAGATCTTCGTTGTATGTCGGAACCATCAAATCAATGGTGGGCCAGCTATTCATATCATCCGGCATAGGAACCGGCTGACGATTGAGCGGCCAGATAGTCTGGAAATAACCCAACACCAGCACGACCCAAGCATAAGTTTCGGCTAACAGCAGCAATAAACCGCACACTAAACTGACCGGATCATCCCAGTTAAGGGTTTCGGTATAACGCCACCACAGGTAGCGGCAGGAAACCGTCAATGACAGCACAATCAGCATCAGAGTCGGCAAACGGCCCGGCACACGCCGCACCACCATGGCAATCGCCCAAAGCAGCAGAACAAAGACAAACTGTGCGACCATGCCGAACGGCTGCGAGATACACAGCAAAGCCAAGATGCCGGTGAAGATACCCAGAATAATAAATAAGATACGGCGGGTTCGCCTTGAGAGCTGGCTTAGCCGCGTCGCGACCGATTGCTCTATCCGCTGCAGCTCAAAACGCTCAGGGACACTTCCCAGCCAGCTGATGTAACCCTGTCTTTTGTTTTTGACCCAACCTTTGCTAGCAGCAGCAGGCCGACGCCGCTTCTCATGAACTGAGGCGGGACGGGTTAATAATAACCAAATTCCTTGCAGCAGATAGCGCAAACCATCACCCAGACGTGGGCGATGAGGTGAAATCTGTGGGAACCAGTAAGTGCGATGTTGTATCACACTCTGCCAACTGGGAGATTCAAGGCGCAAAAACACCCAACACAATGGAACAGCCACGGTGGTCAGGAACGCAGTGAATACTGTGCAGCCTTGCTGCATATATTGATGATAGCGGCGGCGCATCCCCTGATAAACCGGGGTGAGGAATAACATCCGCATCAGGCGATTCATAGGCTACTTTCCGCAGCATTAATCAGGCACCAATTCGCCAGCGTCATGACCTCTTCAGCGGCCAGACTTTGCGCACTGTATTCACCCAAAGGCTGTTTGGCTGCCAATGCTTCCGCCATCGCTTCATCACGATGAATAAATGTTGGTAATAAGCGACCAAGACTTTGTAGCCAAAGCTGATGCAAATCCTGCTGTAAACGACTGCCGGCAGAGAATTGGTTAAGTAGGAAATGGCACCCAGCAGGTAAATCTTGCTGATGCAGACGAAGGTGACAACTGGCATCGGCATGAATCAGAATGAGCACCAGATCAGCCAGCGCCAAGGCCTGACGAGTTAACTCGCTATCACCGGCTGGAATATCCAATAAAATCCAGCTGTAGTTATTGCTAGCCTGTAACTCGGACAGATTATTCTGCCACTGATGCGGCTGTTGCTGTAACAATGTGACGAGTTGCTCATTTTCCGTGCGAGTTAATTGGCCGAACGGCAAGAAATCCAGCTTTTCGGTATAGCGCATCGCTCCTTGCTGCCAGCCTTCACCGCCAAGCTCAGCTTTAGCCCAACCACGGGATTGCTCGAAATGCATGTTAAAATGCAATCGCAGTAAATTGTCCGGTGAAAAATCAATAACCAGAACGGACTCATCCAGTTGCTGTAACGCCCAAGCAAGAGCGGCGGTAACCGATGTGGTACCAATGCCACCTCTTACTCCTTGTAACGCCAGTACCGGCATAAACTATTTACTCCGAGTAGATTGTGCCAGTTCGGCTAGCAATGGCCAGCGCGCCATCATTTGTGTTAATCGTTCCTGACGGACAATATCGATATAACTTAATGTGGGTAACGAAAAAGCCTGACTTAATGCTAGTAGATCATCCTGAGCCTCAAGTGAAGTTTTCTCATGAAATCGATTTATTATAGTCTGCATTTATCCGCCTTCAGAAAATAGGCTATGGTAATTAAGTATAACAAGGATAGGAGTATACTTTGCCCCAGTAAGACGAGTCTTAGATTAATATCAAGGTCAGGACATTGGTTAATACTTATTGCAATGTTACAATTGTTCTTTGAATTTATCCAGCGATTGGCCCAATAGCACTTTAACGAAAGCAGATAAAGAATCTATGTCACGATCTTTCTCATTAGGTGTCCGAAAAATCTGGGATGAATTAGCCGTAATGCAGGCTCCTGGATTCTATTGGGTCAATATTGAACGTCAAATTGATGCCAATTTATTTTGTCAGCAACTTATTCGTAGCCAGTCTGAAAATACCCGTGCAGCTTTGATTTGCTCGGGACTAAAACCCGAAAAACTATTAACGAACATCGATCATTCTGGCCCTCAAAAATTACCACTGTTTACATTACCGGCGCAAAAAAAAGCCTTACAGCATTTGACCAATGACTTAATGCGCGCGCTACGCCCACAGCAACGGCTTTTCATCCTGTTTGCACCCGCGAGTTTGTGGCAAACATTTACTAGTGAAGAGATGCAGCAATGGTTACAGCATATCCAGCAATGGTTGGATGCCCAGAACTGCACGTTACTCGTGCTGTGCCACAGCGCGGGCATCAATAAAATCAAGAATCAGCTGGTCAGCCAGCACCGCTATCTGCAAGGTTTGGCGAGCCTACAATGGCAGCAGGATAATGCGCAGTATGTGGTTTCTTGGTGGAGTACTGAAAAAGGGGTGACGGCCAATCAACTGGTGTTGCTGGAAGCCGACGAACAAGGCTGGATCATGGCGGATGAAGTCCAGCAAGCGCTGCCGCAATCACGTAATGATGAACATCTGTATCTAGCTGAAACCAGCATTCTGGAAGGCGCACCACCGCTGTCCACCAACTGGCAATTGTTCGAGAGCAATGCAGCGCTATCTCAGCGGGCCATGAGTGCCCACGCCGCGACAGTGATTTTCGCCTTGAACCAAAGCGAACACATTGACGAAATGGCTCATCAAATCCATAACATGCGCCGCCAGCGGGGTAATGCTGTAAAAATTGTTGTGCGTGAGATGAACGCCAGCCTACGTTATAGCGATGAGCGCTTATTGCTGGCCTGTGGAGCCAATCTGATTGTGCCTCACGTTGCGCCACTATCACGTTTTCTGACCATGTTGGAGGGCATTCAGGGGCAGCGGTTTTCGCGCCATGTTCCTGAAGATATCAATGCGTTATTGGAGGCATTGCGCCCGCTACAGCTTAAAGGCTATCTGCCGTCCGTGGAGTTCAGTCAGTCGGTCTTACAACTGATGAACAACACCTTGCTGCCAGAAAATGGCAAGGGCGTATTGGTAGCATTGCGGGCCGTTCCTGGGCTACAGGCGCGTCAGGCGCTGACACTGTGTCATTTGCGCCGCTATGGTGATGTGGTGACGGTATCTGATAATCGTCTGGTTTTGTTCCTGTCTACTTGCCGAGTCAATGACTTGGATACCGCACTGAGCCATATTTTCCGCTTACCGGTGGCCGAAGCATTCAGCAACCGGCTGGTGTGGTATCAAGATCAGGAAATTATCTCTGAAATGAACCGGATGAACTCTCCCAACAGCCAGTCGGCCACTGGTGATAAGAAAGCCTATACCCATGAAACAAGCCGGCCTGAGCAATCTGAAGTCATCCAACGTATTCCCGTGCCACTGACACTGGCTACCGGTCATCACAAGGAGAATGCTCAATGAATCTCAACGATATTTGGCAAATCCTGTTGCTCGGTGCGGTGATTTTTTTCCCGCTCGGTTATATGGCGTGCCGCCGATTCCCGCAATGGTGGGAGAAAAAACAACATTTATTCTTATCCGCGCGCTATTTAAAATCAGAAGGGATCTGGTTGCGTGATGGCTCCTCTTCACAGACTAAGAAATAACCATGAACGCAAAAAATAAACAGCAAGAGTCGCAGAGCCCATGGCGCTATTGGCGCGGTCTGGGCGCGTGGAACTACTATTTCCTGCTAAAGTTTGCCCTATTGTGGTTTGGTTATCTTAACTTCCATCCATTGGCTAATCTGGTGTTTCTGGCCTTCCTGCTATTCCCGATCCCTGCGTATAGAGTCCATCGCTGGCGTCATTGGATTGCGGTCCCTATTGGTATCGGCCTGCTCTATCACGATACTTGGCTACCGGGCATCAACAGCATTATGAGCCAAGGCTCACAGGTGACCGGCTTTAGTCTTAGCTATCTAATTGAATTATTTAACCGTTTTATTAACTGGTCGATGATCGGTGCCGCCTTTGTCATTCTGGTCGGCTACCTGTTTATCTCACAGTGGATTCGAGTCACTGTTTTTATTGTGGCGGCCATGATTTGGCTGAATATAGTTAGCATTGCTGGGCCGGCGTTTTCACTGACACCTGCCGGTGAAACCGCGACAACCTCCGCACCAGCAACCTCGACGACAGCCGACACAGGGCAAACCGCCTCCGGTAGCAGCCCGGTCGTTGCCAGTGGTCCGCCAACAGATGCAAATTTAACGGCTTATCTGAATGCATTTTATGAGCAAGAGAAAACGCGTCACACGACCTTCCCGGCATCACTGCCAGGCGACGCGCAACCTTTTGACTTATTAGTTATTAATATCTGCTCACTCTCATGGTCAGATATTGAAGCGACTCAGTTGGATAAACATCCGTTGTGGAAACAGTTCGATATTCTGTTTAAGAATTTTAACTCCGCCACCGCCTACAGTGGCCCAGCCTCTATCCGCTTGCTGCGCGCCAGTTGCGGCCAGTCATCTCACAAAGATCTGTATCAGCCACAAGACCAACAATGCTATCTGTTTGATAACTTAGCAAAACTAGGTTTCACCTCCCAGCTGATGATGGATCACTCCGGTGTCTTTGCCAGCTATCTGCAAAACATTCAGGATGACGGCAATATGCGGGCGCCACTGATGTCGCAGAAGGGTATCAGTAACCAATTGGCCTCCTTTGATGGTGAGCCGATTTACAATGATCTGGAGCTGCTTAACCGCTGGCTGGAACAGCAAAAGAAAGGGGGCGATGCCCGCAGCGCAACCTTTATGAATATCATTCCATTACATGATGGCAACCGTTTCGTCGGCACCAACAAAACGGCTGATTATCGTACTCGCGCCCAAACTCTATTTGACCAACTGGATACTTTCCTTAATGAGCTGGAGCAATCAGGTCGGAAAGTGATGGTCGTCGTGGTGCCTGAGCATGGTGCCGCCTTGGTTGGCGATAAAATGCAGATGTCTGGTCTGCGGGATATCCCAAGCCCTAGCATCACTCACATTCCTGTGGGGATTAAACTGATTGGGATAAAGGCTCCACAGCCTGCCAGCCCAGTAGTGGTTAGTGCACCAAGCAGCTATCTGGCAATCTCTGAATTAGTGTCGCGGATGGTTGATGGCAAGGTCTTCACCGCACCGAGTATTGATTGGCAAACGCTGACACAAGGGCTGCCAGAAACTGCGGTAGTATCAGAAAATGATAATGCCATCGTGATGCAATATCAGGGTAAACCCTATATTCGGCTTAATGGCGGTGACTGGGTACCTTACCCACAATAAATATCAGTTTATTTATGGCGTAATTGGCTTTTCTAAGGGTGCATTTATTGCACCCTTTTTATTCACTATTGAATAAGAAATGAATCAAGCAAGATAATATGGGTAGCAGCTAAGAATAAAATGCCATTTTATTTAGCCGAAAATGCGATCAATTTCATTCTAAGCCAAATCTTACAGATTTAATCATAGATATAGTCTACGGCATTATTTCACCTACCAATGACCGCTTAATTTATTATTCCGTAATTATTTATTTACATGACAAATAAATATATTTACAGGCAACTATTTGACTGATTTTTTTATAACCTGAATGGCAGTATTTTTATTTCTTTATAAAAAAACGCCGGATTTCCGGCGTTTTTATTATAGATATAGCCACACTGTCTGGCAGTATGTGGTGGCGGCTTTAGCTACTTTTCTCTGCTTCATCCTGATCAACAGCAAAACAGGCTACCATTTGGTCACCGTACTGCTTTAGTTGCGGTTGCAGCTGAGTACAAGTCCCGAATGCTCGGCGGCAACGCGCATTAAAGGCACAACCTGGCGGTGGGCTCATTGGGCTGGGCAACTCACCCGTCAATTTAATACGCTCACGACGCATATCTGGATTCAGCCGTGGTGTCGCCGATAACAGCGCCTGAGTATAAGGGTGGCGTGGGTTATTAAAAATGGCCTCTTTGCTGCCTTTCTCAACACAACGCCCCAAATACATCACCATCACTTCGTCAGCAATATGTTCCACCACAGACAGGTCATGGGAGATAAAGACATACGACAGCCCCAACTCCTGCTGTAAATCCATCATCAAGTTCAATACCTGCGCCCGCACTGACACATCCAGTGCAGAAACCGGCTCATCGGCAATCACCACATCAGGATTCAACATCAAACCCCGGGCAATGGCGATTCGCTGGCGTTGCCCGCCCGAGAACATATGCGGATAGCGATCATAGTGCTCAGTTTTCAGACCAACCTTTGCCATCATCGCCAATGTTTTTTCGCGACGTTCTTGGCGATTGAGCTGGGTATTGATTTGCAGCGGCTCTTCCAGAATCTGCCCCACTTTCTTACGCGGGTTCAAAGAACCATACGGGTTCTGGAACACAATCTGGATTTTCTGACGTCGTAGCTTTTCAGCACTTTCATCTGGCTTGAGTAAATCCTGACCTTGGTAGTAAAGCTCACCGCCGGTCGGAATTTCTATCATGGTCAGTAAACGGCCCAGTGTGGATTTACCACAGCCAGACTCCCCAACCACTGCCAATGTTTTGCCCCGTTCCAAGGTGAACGAAACCCCATCCAGCGCCTTAACCAAGCGCTCCGGCGCAAAGAACCCTTTTTTGACCGGATAATATTTTTTTAAATCGATGGCTTGCAACAGAGGCTTTGATGCCTGTGATTCATTTTTCATTTCAGTTGATTGGCTCATAAGGTCGGCCTCCCCGCATCATCGAGCGGTGTATGGCATTTAACCTGACGCCCCGCCGGCCCCAGTAATTCGGGTTCTTCACGGCGGCAACGATCATTAGCATACGGGCAACGTGGATTAAGCAGACAACCTTCAGGCCGGTCATATTTGCCCGGAACCACACCCGGTAATGATGCCAACCGCGCTTTATCCTGGGCAAACTCCGGGAGCGCCCGCAATAATGCCTGGGTGTAGGGATGACGTGGCGCACGGAAAATTTCGGATGACTTGCCGGTTTCGACCACCTGACCGGCATACATCACAATAATATGATGAGCTGCCTCGGCAACCAGTGCCAAGTCATGGGTAATCAGCAATAGCGCCATATTTTCTCGCTGCTGTAATTCCAGCAGCAATTCAATAATCTGCGCCTGAATAGTCACATCCAGAGCCGTCGTCGGTTCATCGGCAATCAGCAACTTAGGCCGACAAGCAATGGCCATCGCAATCATCACGCGCTGGCTCATCCCACCCGACAGTTGGTGCGGGTACACGTCCAGCCGCGAGGCCGGATCAGGGATTCCCACCAGTGTCAGCAAATCGACTGCTCGCTGATGACGGGTTTTGCGGTTGCCCCCCTGATGCACCTTCAGCGCTTCCATGATCTGGAAGCCGACGGTGTAACACGGGTTAAGACTGGTCATCGGGTCTTGGAAAATCATCGCGACTTCCGAACCCACCAGCTGACGCCGCTCTTTTTCCGAAATCTTCGTCAGGTCGCGGCCATTAAACTCCAGCTTATCGGCCATCACTTTGCCGGGGTAATCAATCAGCCCCATGATTGCCAGTGAGCTGACTGATTTACCGGAGCCGGATTCACCGACGATCCCAACCACCTGACCTTGATCAATACTGTAACTGATACGATCTACTGCTTTGAACGGCGCGCCTTCGTCACCGAAGTGCACCGACAATTTGTCTACATTTAAAAGTGCCATCTCTCTCTACCTCTGTTACTGCTTGAGTTTGGGGTCGAGAGCATCACGCAGGCCGTCCCCCATCAGGTTAAACGCCAGAACCGTCAGCAGAATCGCCACACCGGGGAAGGTCACGACCCACCAGGCGCTTTGTGCGAACTGCAACACATCAGAGAGCATGGTGCCCCATTCTGGTGTTGGCGGTTGTGCACCCATACCGAGGAAGCCAAGAGCCGCCATATCCAGAATGGCGTTAGAGAAGCCGAGAGAAGCCTGCACGATTAACGGCGCAAGGCAGTTTGGCAAAATATTGATAAACATCTGACGCATCGAACCCGCGCCAGCCACTCTGGAGGCCGTCACATAGTCGCGATTGACCTCAACCAGCACCGCGGCCCGTGTCAACCGCACATAGTGCGGCAAGGCAACAAAGGTTAGCGCCAAAGAGGCATTCACAATCGAAGGCCCGAATACCGCCACCAAGACTAATGCCAGCAGCAAGCTTGGCAGTGCCAGCATGATATCGACAACACGCATAATGATGGCATCGACGATACCGCCAAAATAACCGGCCAATAAGCCGAAAATGACGCCCATGACTAGCGACAGCACCACTACCAGACAGCCAACCAACAGCGAGAGGCGAGCGCCATACATCAGGCGGGACAAGACATCGCGGCCCACATCATCAGTACCGAGAATAAACTTCCAGCTACCACCCTCTTCCCAGACCGGCGGTTTTAATAATGCATCACGGAATTGCTCTGCCGGGCCGTGCGGGGCAATCCAGGTTGCGCCTGCGGCAATCAGCAGCATAAGAATGATGTAAAACAGGCCGATAACAGCCCCTTTATTGCGCTTGAAATAGTGCCAAAACTCCTGCAAAGGAGTCATCGGCTTCGGCGCACTTTTTACTGTCGACTCAGTAAGTTGAGACATTTTGCGCCCCTTATTTCTTGTGACGAATACGCGGGTTAACTACGCCATAGAGCACATCTACCAGCAAGTTAACTAAAATAATCATGATCGCGACCAGCAATACCCCACCCTGTACCACCGGGTAATCTCGACGTTGCAATGCATCCATCAACCAGCGGCCTAATCCCGGCCAGGAGAAGATGGTTTCCGTCAGAATGGCACCTGCCAGCATGGTACCGACCTGCAAGCCAATCACCGTGACTACCGGCAATAAAGCATTGCGCAGGGCATGGACCACAATCACGCGCATCCGGCTCAGGCCTTTGGCACGCGCCGTACGGATATAGTCTTCACCCAATACTTCCAACATTGAGGAGCGGGTCATGCGCACGATAACGGCGAGGGGGATGGTACCTAATACAATGGCGGGCAAAATCATATGCATTACGGCGTCTTTAAAGTCGCCGGGTTCACCCCAGATAAGGGTGTCAATCAGCATAAAACCGGTCAGCGGCAGACTGTCATCAAGGAACACAGTATCGCTAACCCGCCCCGAAACCGGGGTGAGGTTCCATTGCACCGAAACCAGCATGATCAACATGATGCCCCACCAGAAGATAGGCATCGAGTAACCGGTCAGGGAGATCCCAACGGCGGTGTGATCGAATATTGAACCGCGTTTGACTGCCGCCAGCACCCCGACAGGAATACCCACCGCGATAGCAAACAGCATCGCGCAGATCCCCAGTTCCAGGGTCGCTTTAAAGCGGGGAACAAACTCTTCCCAGACAGCAATACGGCTTTTCAGCGAAATGCCGAGGTCACCATGTAATACGCCATTCACATAATGGAAGTATTGTTGGTAGAGAGGCTTGTCTAGCCCCATTTCCGCCATGATTTGAGCATGGCGCTCAGCGGAGATACCGCGTTCCCCAGCCATGATGGTCACCGGGTCGCCCGGGATCATATGAACAAAAGCAAAGGTCAGCAAAGTAATGCCGATAAACGTTGGGATAACTAACCCCAAACGTCGGAGTATGAACTGCAACATATCCCGAACTCTCTGTGTAGAATGCCGAGCTGCTCGTGGGCAACCAAGCTTATTAAACCTCCCAATAAGTTATTTTACTTGCCATTTTGACCTAGGGCAGTGCTCACCACCGTCACGTACTGCGTGTACGCTCCAGTGTTTGCGCGCTGTCCATGCTCAAAATTTCTGCGGCAATGACACTCATTGGGCGAGGTTATATGGCTCACATCTGTATCTGTCTTAACCTAAATGAAGAAGCCGGTGCACATGCTATGCACGCCCACCGGCTCTACTTTCTAGATTAAAATTAATCCAGGGACACGTTCTCGAAATGGTGTTTACCCAACGGATCAACAACATAGCCTTTCACTTCTTTACGCACTGGCTCGTACACGGTTGAGTGAGCAATAATTAGCGCTGGCGCTTGATCATGCATGACAACCTGAGCTTGTTTGTAAAGAGCGACACGTTTGTCGTGGTCAGACTCAGCACGCGCTGGCTGGATCACGTCTTCAAACGGCTTATAACACCAGCGGGAGTAGTTGGAGCCTTGTTTGGCGGCATCACAGCTGAACAGAGTGGCGAAGAAGTTGTCTGGGTCCCCATTGTCCCCGGTCCACCCCATCATCACAGTTTCATGTTCGCCATCTTTAGCACGTTTGAGGTACTCGCCCCACTCGTAAGTCACGATTTTGGCTTTCACGCCAACTTTCGCCCAGTCAGACTGGATCATTTCAGCCATACGACGAGCATTTGGGTTATAAGGGCGTTGAACTGGCATAGCCCACAGGTCGATGGCGAAACCATCTGGCAGACCCGCTTCTTTCAGCAACTCTTTCGCTTTAGCCGGATCATATGGGTAATCTTTCACCTCATCGTTGTAGCCCCACATAGTTGGTGGGATCAGGTTCTTGGCCGCTTGGCCCGCGCCCTGATAAACCGCATCGATAATGGCTTGTTTATTAACCGCCATGGTCAACGCTTGGCGAACTTTCACGTTATCCAGTGGTTTTTTCTCAACGTTGAAGGAGAGGTAACCAACGTTCAGGCCCGGTTGCTCCATCAGGCTGATGGTTTTGTCTTCTTTCATGCGAGCAATGTCAGCCGGGTTAGGGTATGGCATAACCTGACATTCATTTTTCTGCAATTTCGCATAACGAACAGAGGCATCTGGTGTAATCGAGAAGACCAGACGATCAATTTTCGGTTTGGTGCCCCAGTAGCCATCAAAGGCTTTGTACAGGATGCGAGAATCTTTTTGATATTGCTGTAACTGGAACGGGCCAGTGCCGATTGGGTTCAAATCGACTTTTTCTGGCGTGCCGGCTTTCAGCATGCCGTCAGCATATTCAGCAGACAGAATTGACGCGAAGTCCATCGCCAAGTCAGCCAGGAATGGCGACTCTGGACGAGCCAGCTCGAAGCGAACCGTATTATCGTCAACTTTAACAATATTGGTGATCAAATCACCCATACCCATACCCTGGAAGTATTCATAGCTGCCGCCAGACACTTTATGGTACGGATGTTTATCATCTTTCTGACGCATGAAGGAGTAGATCACGTCATCAGCATTGAAATCGCGGGTGGGTTTGAAGTCTTTATTATCTTGCCACTTCACACCTTTACGCAGATGGAAAGTGTAGGTTTTGCCGTCTTCACTGATTTCCCATTTCTCAGCCAGACCGGGTTCAATTTCGGTCGTCCCGAGTTTGAATTCAACCAGACGGTTGTAGATAGGTACCGAGCTTGCATCATATGTCGTGCCAGAGGTGAAAAGCTGCGGGTTGAAACCTTCCGGAGAACCCTCAGAACAATAAACCAATGTTTTCGCTTGTACACTGGCCGCGACAGTCAGTGCAATCAGCCCAATACCGAATTTCAGTATCCCTGTTTTTCCCAAGGAAATCGTCATCGCTTGTGCTCCATTATGGTGATGTGTGTTGTGTGTACGGCCAGGCCCTATAATTTTTTAGTCCGCGGACTGTGCCGTTTTTGCCCATTAATAGCAGGGATGCGGGATTGAGATGCCGGATAAATGCTATCGCGACGACAATTTTGAATGAGTGGAATCAGCCAAACTGCTCTCGATTACTACCCCTGAGGGTACCAATTTGGCAACAGTTGATGGCAACGTCAATACGGTCTGAAAGGATTTATCAAGACAATGAGAAACAGCATGCAAACATAAAAAAAACTTCTTGTTAACATTATCAGCATTAAAATTTATGCTATTAGCAATTAACTAGAGGGATTAACTGGCTAGATTAAATAAAGCAGTTGCAACATCCACTGACAAACAAAAAAACTTTGTTGCGAATTGATGTCTATCTGTTCAGATTTTTTTGTAATATCGACAGAAAATAGATGGAAATGCTGTTGCCGCAGCCGATAAGTGACGTGAATGTTGTCACATACAACCGGAATCACGCACATCCTGCGTGCTGCTAAAAAAGCGAAATATTCACTCGGCAATAGATTATAGCCAACAGCCGCTATAACACACCGACCCGACGCACAATATTGGTGCCCCAAACCAGTGCATGGCATTTTACCTGGTAATAGAAGCGGTAAGGTTTACCGACATTGCCAAGACAATGGCGTCGCAATGGCAACACCGAATTGCAGCATTGAGCATGAGGATGGCTACATTGATGGCTTAGGGCTTAATCGTTCGATTGACTTCAATACCTGCGTGTATAATCCCCTCCTCGCTGATTAGTGTTTTATAACCCAGATCCACGTTTTTAAACGCGCTGATAATCCTACCTTTATTATTTCTTAACTCAGAGGCATCAATCTGTATATTCTGAGATGTCACTATTTGGCCATAATCGTTGGTTATTATTTTAGCCTTTATTCTGATGTCAGCAGGCCCAGAAAGCGCATTTGATTTAATGACACCATCCCAATTATTAAAAAACCCCTTAGCTTTAATCGACGTGTATCCACTGTTAGCATAGATGCTCCCAGCTCGGTTATTAACATTCCGCCCTGAAATCCTAATACCGAACTTCTCATTAGCCTGATAGTCCAAGCCGTGCCGCTCACTTTTAATCTTCCCATCTATATTATCAATATCGCCTACACTTCTGAGTTTTAACTTAGGGGCGTATATCCTACCACTGCTATTTTTAATAAATGATGTTGAAACTAAATTAGCCACCGTTTTAGCATCTATCATTCCTTTATTCTGGACACCACCACTATTGGCATAAAGGAATATTTTATTAGTATACATCCCGCCCAACTTAGTCACATCAATGGCAACATTAGCACTATTATAAGGGCAATTATCTCTCGGTTTAATATCAAATTTTTCACCAATATCAGTAAAACTAATATGGCTTTTCCCTATCACCGCCAAGATATCCTCCGCTCTGACTTCTCCTTCCACAGTGAGTGAAGTAGAAAATAAATTGAGAAAGGTATCTGAGCCATCATGGTGTTTTAGCCCATTTCGGCCAATACTCACCGCGCCTTGCTGAATATCATAACCCATTAAAATATCAGAATTAAATACAGGCACCCCGGTAGTAAGAGTGACATGGCCCATATTACTAAATTGACAGTTATTGCAATAAATCCCTGATGGGTTAGCAATAATAACATGGGCTTGAGAACCAATAACGGCCAAATCTCCATGCAACAGACTTGGCTTATTTGATGTTACTTCATTTAAAATAACCTTTGCTGTTTTATCGACTAAATTAGGGTTACCAACAAAGCCAGGAGCATCAATTTTCTGGTTATTAAAAAATAATTTATTATGCCCTGGACCAAACGTCAAACTGAGTTCATCGTACTTATTATGTGAAATCCCTTGTTCATTTGGTGTTACTATATTTATAGTCGTAAATATAGCCCCCTGACAATGAGCATTTTGAGTCATACATAATTTTTTATTCTCAATATAATGATGTATTTCTGGTTGCTGATCTTTGGGTGCTTGAGTGTCGGCAATAATATTGGCAAATGAGTAAAAGCTCATGGTTGCTAATAGACAGTAAATAATCAAGAATAATTTATGAATGAAAATTTTATATTTTTCTACTACATAGCAGTATATGCCCATTATTTTACCTCACTGCTTTTATAAAAATATAATTGTAGTGAGTTACATACTCAAATAATCAGCCAATGACCACAAGCTTAAAAATACAAAGTATATATATTAATTATGATATGCCCTACTTATATAAGGATCATTAGCTAGTATTGCCAATTAATCATAAAACCCAAAACTAAGGCATCAGTTTGAAAATTAGCCGGTTTATAGAGCGGAATGCCAACATTCAAATCATAACCAAATCGATGATAGCCACCGCGAATACCTGCAACAGCACCAACTAAAGTGTCACCAAGTAAGAATTGCTCCCCTTTTTCACTCACTTGACCATAATCCATCCCCATATAGAGCTGGCTACCAATATGTTGATTTACCCATACAAGGTCATTTTTCAAAAACCACCCTTGAGAACCGGTTAGCACATTGCCGGTCGAGAAGCCGCGTACTGAATTACGCCCTCCAATAGAGAATTGGTCCTGCATCTTAAGATTGGACCGTGAGTATTGATGGCTAAATTCAGGTTGAAAATGAAACCGCTGTTCACCCAGCATAAAAGGGATATCCAGCGCCGCGGTGACATTAACCAGCCTAGTTGCCTGGAATGCGGTTGTGCCTGCCGAAGAGCCGGAGCCAAACCATTGAGTGCCTTGCTGATAATTAATCCCCCCAGTTATCGTGGCCCAGTGGGTATAGTGAAGATGTCGAAAACCGAGTTGCCAATCGACAGTATCCTGTCGCTGAATTTCCAGTTCAATATCAGCAAAAAAACGATTGGATTTACGAATTAATGCGCCAGTGTAGCCCACCGTTTTATAGTTATGGCCTCGCATTAACAGCCGTTGAATTTGTATATCCAGGGATTGCCAATAGGTACGATATTCAAAGGCAGTATCGGCTATCAGTAATGTTTGATAGTAAGTCCCCTGACTACCCGTAATACTCCACAACCAATTCCCAAAGGGGACGGAGTAATGTAGCGAAAGGTAACCACTCCCCTTATCATGATGATTGTCCAACTCCCGGCTAGCAGACAGATAAACCAAGTCACTTAACGATAAGGGATTATCCAGAAATAACGTCGCTCCAGCACGATAGCGACCGACGGCATCATAGCCCGCATTATCAAGAAAAGTATTGATACGCCAGAAACGGGACTGTTGCCGATTCACCACAATCTGGCTAGTTAAATCCTCCTGATTTAATTGAATTTCCATAGTGGCATCTACCGACGGCAGGCGTTGCAGATTCTCCAGCCCTTGTTCAATATCGCGCAAATTTGCCAAGTCACCGGCCTTGCTCGGGAATAATGTATTGAGCTGTGCATAACTATCACTATTTTCATGATGCTCAATGCCATTCACTCGACCAGGAATTAAAGTCAGAGACAGTACCCCGTCGGCATAGCTGTCTTCCGTGAAAGTTACCTGTGAAGTGATATAGCCGTCATCCACCAGTTTCCACTGAAGATTATTCTGCAATGCTGATAGCCCTTTCTCACCCAAACAGTGTCCCTGAGCTTGTTTTGCCCATTGCGCTAACCGGGCAGCATTGGGAAAGGCACTCATATTAAGCAGCTCGACGCGGTCAATAACCAAACAGGATATTTCATCTGAAGAGATAACACCCTCCAGCGCAGCTGATTCACTCTTCATTTGAGTATGTGATAATGGCGGCGTGAGGCTATTTTTTAACTCTCGCTGCTGTTGTTCTAACATAACTGCTTGAGTTGAATTGACATCGGCATAAGTGATTAAGGGGAAAAAAAATATAAAACTCCGTAAAGACAATAAGATTACTGTTATCCATTTTTTATTATAGCCACGTGGAACACCCTCACTTACTGCTAGCAGCTTCATGCCATAAACTCCATTTCAATTAAATTTTGAAAACAGTTAGCCACAGATATAGCTAACTGTTTTGATAGATATATACTTATGGTTTATTTACTATGAGATTTTTCTATTAGAACTTAATTTCCTCTCGTTTATGTAACATCGTCTTAATTATATTTAACCTTTATATTCTCAACATACACAGTGTCATAACCACTACGATGTATACCTTTATCTTTTATTGTCATCTTTTTATCAGAGTTATAGATATCACCCTTAGTACTGATATATAGCTTACCATCTGCTACTTTCATATTCGGATTCTTTATCACATTAGCATCTGAAACAATACGTACCCTATTAGCATGCATCCCCCCAACTTTACTAATATCAACACTCGTGTATTTATTCACATTATCCAAACGTTCAGATATTTTCTTAAACCCGCTCGGATTCCCATCGGAATCTACTTTTATTTGATGGCCGCCGATCAGCATATCAATCTTATCTATATAAAAATCACCACTGGCTTTTAGATCATAGGAATACATTTTTAAATATGCGGAGTCACTTCCTTGGCTAGCTCCATGAATATTGATATTCCCTCCCATAACGTTGAACCCTTCAAGCTTTCCATGCTTAAATAATGGATTACCCGTGGTTAAAGTCACATTAGTCATTCCTGAACCTAAACACCCATTACAATCAATACCCGCTGGGTTAGCAATAATTACATGAGCCCTCTGTCCGGCAACAGTCACACTGCCAGTTAATTGACTTTTTTGATAAGAATTTACTTCATTTAAAATAACTTTAGCCGGTGCGCCTTTTAAATGTGGATTACCATTTTTTTCACTAAATAATTTATTATTCAGAGTGATTACGTCAGAAGTACCCGGGGTATTAAATTTAGTATATTTATTATGTGATAAACCATTGTCATCTGGTGATTGAATGTTAACAATTGTTTTATTTACATTTGTGCTTGAGCTACTATAACTATTGTGATGAAGAATGGGAGCTTCTTTTATATCTGGTTGTTGATGCTCAGGTGCACCCTTGTCAACCATGACATCAGCCGCATAAGAGGCAGAAACACCACAAAGTGAAAGGAATATAGAAAGAGGCAAGACTGATAGCTTTATTTTATTGTTTTCATGAACTGAATTCATATAATCACCTTATATATTAATTGGTTCGCTTATAATATTGTTTATATTGCCGATTAAAAACGACGATTAATTAGCGGTTTTTTATAAAACAAAGTCAATGCAGCAAAGTATATAAAATATATTATAAGAATGATAAATATAGGTTTTAAAATTAGTAATATATATAAGATAAAAAGAGATCATTGTGAAAACAAAGAGGGTTTATAGCAGTGAGGATTGAGAAAAAATGAGGTTAGATTAAATTCTATCTGAGCTAATTAAGAAAAAAACACAAAAAAACCCTGACGTTTCCGTCAGGGTTCTTAAATTTGGTCGGCGAGAGAGGATTCGAACCTCCGACCCACTGGTCCCAAACCAGTTGCGCTACCAAGCTGCGCTACTCGCCGAATTGGGCCGCATCTTACTGCTACACATTTGGGCCGTCAATCACTTTTTAACAACCCGCTGGCGACTGTTGTTAAAAGCATCACCAGCGGTTAAAACTGAATCACTCGGGCTATACCTGAGCTTCGGCGGTTTTTAGTTGAGGTGATTGCGCCCGCAGGAATGGCAGTAAGAAGAAGGCAGATAAACAAGCAGCAACTGAAATCACCACAAAGAAACCATTCCAGTGCCAAACCTCCATCACACGGGCAATCGGATAACCCGAAAGCGCGGCACCCAAGTATGCAAATAACCCAACAAAGCCCGTCGCAGCCCCAGCTGCATCCTTATGCGAACATTCTGCGGCAGCCATACCAATCAGCATCTGAGGGCCAAAAATAAAGAACCCAATGGCAAAGAAACATCCCGCCTGCAACACATAGCTGATACCGGGCATCACCCACAGTGATGCGACAGAAAGGAAAATACCGATGGCGAATATCAGATTCATTGGGCCACGATTACCACGGAACCATTTATCTGACCCCCAACCCGCGACCAGAGAGCCGATAAATCCACCCACTTCAAATAATGAAATGGCAGAGTTAGCGGTCATTAATGAATAGCCTTTCTCTTGAGTTAGATAGAGATTACCCCAGTCATTAATTGCCGTGCGAACGATATAAACCAACACATAGGACACCGCCAGCAACCAGATATATTTATTGGTTAACACATAGCGCTTCACAATCTCTTTGTTCGATAGCCCCTGACCTTCAGACTCCTGCACCAGTTCCATGGCATCATTGCGCCACTTACCCACACTTGGCAGCCCCATGGTGCTGGGCTTGTCTCGCAGACGCCAACACATCAGCAAACCAATGACCACACCAATAATACCGGGGATAATCATGCCGTAACGCCAGCTAAAGTGCAGAGAAATAAAACCAACTAACAATGGAATCAATGCGCCACCAAAATTATGCGACGTATTCCAGATGGCCCACCAGCTACCGCGTTCTGAGCGAGAATACCAACTAGTGAGTATTTTGGAACATGGCGGCCAGCCCCAGCCCTGAAAGAAAGCATTGATAATCCACAAGCTACCGAACACTAACAGTGAGGAACTCATACCAAACAGGATATTGATAACCCCGGTCATGACCAGGCCAATGCCCATAAAATAACGGGGATTTGAGCGGTCGCTAATCATCCCCGAAATAAATTTTGAACACCCATAAGTGATATAAAACAATGTACCTAAAATCCCAACATCTGACATCGTCAAGCCCAAGTCGCTGAGCATGGCTGGCATAATGAAGTTAAAGCTTTTGCGAGTGAAATAAAAAGCCGCGTAGCCGATATACATCGTCCACATTAATTGAATGCGCCAATATTTATAGGATGAATCAATCTGCTCTTGATTCGTTACCACCACTTCGCTATCGCGACTTTTGAGGAAAGACCACATGTTGAACCTCAGAATATTTTACAAGTGCAGTCATCATGCTGCGCACGCGCGCGAAACTAATTAGGGAAATTCCCGCTGCATACGAGAATATTTCTTAGTTTCCATCAATGGGTTAGGAAACTGTGGGTAGGATCACATTTAAACAAGTGCCCTGATCCACACTCAAGTTAAAACTTCCCCCCAGCGCGCTCACCCGCGATTGCATGCCACGTAGCCCATAACCCGGCGTTAGTGTAGCCAAATCTATACCTTTTCCATTATCCCGAATCGTCAGATATATCTGCTGGCTATCCTGCCTCGCATTAATCTCAATCCGACTGGCGGCACCATGCCGATAGGCATTGGTCACCCCTTCCTGACAAATCCGGTATAGCGTAATTTTGAGTGTTTCATCGATAGGATTATCATCAAGCTGCCAGTGTAATACACCGACAACAGATTGATCTTGCGGAATAAGCTCACGCATTAGTGCCGCAATGGCCGCCGACAGTGGTAAATTATTTAATGCCGCCGGCCATAATTTAGCTAATACATCATGGACACCGTCATAGACCCGCAATGCCTGTGTCTCTATCATTTCCGCACTGGTCAACACCGACTGCTGTGTAGTTAAGCGCTTAATAACACTGGCCTGAGTGCGGATAACCGTCACTGTCTGCCCGACCTCATCATGCAGTTCACGCGCCACATCACGCCGGGCGTGTTCCTCTGCTACCACCAATGCTTTGGCTAGCTCGCGATTTTCATTCAGCCGTATTTGCAATTGCTGGTTCAGCTCCCGCTGCCGCTGAATTCCCGCTCCCAGTAATAACCCCGTCAGGCTTTGTGCCAACAGTGATAACAGCAGGTCGCGGTGAGAATCTAATTGCAAAGGAGTATTGATTAATAACACCACGCCATTCAGTAATGTTGCGACAGATGCCCCCTGCCAACCATAACGATAAGCCATGAAAACAATAGGTATCGCCAAACAGAATGGGGCAAACAGGTATAAATCTGATTCAGTGACTTGATTCTGTAGCCAGATACTCAAGGCAAAGAGCAACAGATACCACATGATATGGTGCAAACGCAGATTAATAGGCTTATGAATTAGCCCCGGCTCTAAAGGTAGCCAAATCTGGCGTGCCAGATAGTGCCACAATAACAAGCACGTCGGCGCAATGGTGAAGCCACCGACTAACCCCAGTAATAAGGCCATTGCCCCTTGACCACTGGCAATTTGCCATCCCAAAGCCTGTATCAATACCGCCCCAACAATCACTGCACCTTGCATTAAGGGCCATTGCCATTCGTTCTGATTTTTCTGATGGCGTAATAACCAAGGGGAGGCAAAAAAGGCCAGCAACGTCGTCGCCAATAGCAGTGGAATAGCGCACCACAGCAGATCTACATAGCCAAACTGGTCAGTCAGCAACCACCATAGCAAGGCATCCCCGAGCAGAATTCCCGGCCAGTACTGACGCGGGCTTTGCAATAAAATCCCAATACGCAAGCCAAAGGGGAACAACAGCAATGCCTGTAAAGGGCGGTCAACAAGCTGGGTGCCGACTGACCATAAACAAAAAGCTGCAGTGGTATAGATAAAGAACAGTGCCAACACCATGACCAACCGCTGCATCATAGATTCAGCACCTGCTTCGCCAGTTCAACATTGTTATTAACACCGAGCTTGGCAAATAAGTTAGCGCGATGGACATGGACGGTTTTGGGAGATAGCCCAAGTAACTCGGCAATTTCGCGCACTTCTCTACCTTGCGCCAATAATATGGCGACCTCACGCTCACGGCGGGTCAAGGGATCGACTGCAATACGGGCGAGTTTTTGTGCAATTTCGGGCATCAGATACACCCCTCCACTGCCCACGGTTCGGACGGCAGAAACCAAATCTTCCGGTTTACAACGTTTGGTGAGAAAGCCGCGCGCACCGCGCTCTAAAGCCATTTCGACTAAAGCCGGGCTATCATGCATCGACAACATAATGACGCCCATTCCCGACGGGAGATCTTTCAATAAATCCAAGCCACTTTCATCAGGCATAGAAATATCACAAATACAGATATTCGCCTGCAAGCCCGGTAATCCGGCACGCGCCTGTTTTGCCGAGCTGAATTCTCCTACCACCTGAATATCATCTTCCAGAGAGAGAAGCTGGGCAAAACCGGAGCGCACAATGTCATGATCATCAATAAAAGCAACACGGTAGGTCATGGCAGACTCCAGCCGGGAAGGGATATGAGCTGAAGTATACCGCAACCTTATAATTGCGATGTGAATTGGTATCAAGGTTTACGCCATATCAGATGTTACCTACATCAATTGGCTATATTGCAGGCTGAGCCTGCCGGTCAGGTGCGCGGCACCAGTTATTCTCTGCATTAATTCCACCATCCGGTGAGGTATAACCTAAGCAACCCAGAATTGAGTCAAACAGTTCAACCTGACGGTGAGTTTTGCCGACCCGCTGCTCTGCCTGGAGCTGTTCGAAAGCAGTGAGGTGCTCCGGTTGTGCCAGAAATTTATCTGATGCCCAGACCATCAATGGCACTCTAAACTGCTCCGGTGGTGCCATTTCTCGTGGGGTGCCGTGGAAGTGAGAGTTATCGTCAATAGATTCGCCATGGTCGGCGGCATAGAACACTAAGGCTTTTTTATCTCGCATTTGGTCAATCACATTAGCGATAAATGAATCGGTATATAACACGCTGTTATCAAAAGCATTAACCAACTGCTGTTTGCTGCAAAAATCATCTACGCCCATACATTCCGGTTGATAGCGGGCATAGCTGCGGGGATAGCGCTGAGAATAAAGATAATGGGAGCCTTTGGTGTGGAGCACCACCAGATGCTTGCCCGCAGGATAACGCGCCAGTGACTCTTTCAACTCATCCACCAGCAACATGTCATCTACCGGCTTATCATCATTGCGCTTCTCGGAAGCGATCAATTCTCGGAATGAATAGTTATCGGTATTCGCATTATTGTAGAACCACATCTCGCTCTGCATCGCGAACAACTCGGAGGTGAAGCCCAGCGACTTCATCACCGCGAACACATTTTGCTCTTTCAGCGTGCGCTGAGGGTTATCTTCTGTGCCGCCCTCCCGCACAAACATACAGCGCAGTGAAAGTTTGGTCGAGGTGTCACAGGATGTGCCACGAAAAGCGACTAAATTCTTTTCTTTACTGAGACGAGGGGTGGTATCTCGTGGATATCCCAGCAAGCCCATATGGTCCCAGCGAGTTGTTTCACCAATGATAAACACAACATAAGTGTCATCAATACCAGCAGGTGCAACATAAGTGTGGTGCTCTGCGGGGTTGTACAAAGTTGCCGCGTCATACTGTTCATCGTATTGGGTATAAACGTATAAACCCAATGCCGCCAACCAGTTAGAAGGCAAGTAGGAGTGAGCAACCACACCACCATAGCTGGGTAAATCTACCGTTTTTAGCTGTTCATCAGCATGCTGCACTTTATCCAGATAGCGAATAGGCAACCAAACCAAGGCGACGGTAACCAGCATCAATAAGACCGGTTTAATACGTTGGCCCGGCGTGCGCAATTGCTCCAACAAAGTTAAGTGCAGGGTATTTTTCCAGATAAGCAGTAGAGGCAATGCGCTGACCAGCGCCATCCAAATGACAAAATGGAGGCCAATGACCTCTTTAGAGAGGTCGGTATCCGTGGTCAATACGGAAATAACGATGCCATAACCAATCACGACATTGAAAAAAGTCATGTAATAACTGGCGGCGACTGAAATTAATACCAGCAGGGTGGCAACCACGCGGTAAAACCACCGCCCACCAAGGGAGATAACCCGCATGACAAAGAAGGTAAACAGAATAATGGCTATCACTTCAGTGATAGCTGACACGACTTTTATGCCTTGAATACCTTGGCTAAAGGTGTCAAAACGACGATAAAAGACAGAAATATTCAGGAAAATACCAATATAAACTGCCAACAACAAAGAGATGCTTTGCTGCGATAAAGATTTAACTCTGTCCATATAACGCAAGGTCTCCAAAGACACTATTTGCGGCTTGAATCAATCAGACAGTGAACCCCTCCTCAGGTTCAGTGCAGAAAAGATAAGCGTGCTATTGATTTTAATTACAAGAATTATCTTAATCATTCTTAGTGAACAAATCCGCGAGCCAGCGCTTAATACGAGGAGTATATATTCGTCTATTTGTTTGAAAACAGGGGATAAGAAAATGTAAGAGAATCACGTAACACTCAGAACCCCACAAGATAATTCTCATGAGATTCTGAGGCGAATTATTGAGTTACTTGATATTCAGAGTGACGTCGATATTGCCACGTGTGGCATTAGAGTATGGGCAGACAACATGTGCTTTCTTCACTAAATCTTCTGCTACGCTGCGTTCAATTCCCGGCAAACTGATATCCAACTGAACTTCAATGCCAAAACCTGTTGGGATCGCCCCGATACCAACGGTACCTTCGATGCTGGCATCATCAGGTACTTTTATCTTTTCTTTTGATGCAACAAACTTCAGTGCCCCGAGGAAGCAAGCAGAGTAACCGGCAGCAAACAGCTGTTCTGGGTTAGTCACCGCACCACCTGCGCCCCCCATTTCTTTAGGAACACCCAATTTCACATCCAGCACGCCATCAGAGGATGTTGCCCGACCGTCGCGGCCACCAGTGGCTTTAGCTTTGGCACGGTATACGACTTTTTCAATAGACATAGTGCTTTCCTTTAAGGGTCATTAAATATGAATATACCCTGCATATCGGGGTATAGGCTTATGATACAACCAGTTAAATAACTTGCGATTAAATCGCACACTACTTAATTAGTTGCATACTAATAAGTGTAGAACATATCCCATACTTAGCCTCTGCAGGCCAAGTAATGCATCTGGGTTGGTAACGGTTATTTCTATCCAACCCAGCGACATCATTCAACTAATCAATAATATTTAGCCGTGCTGTAACAGCTTGCCACGTAAGGATTCAAGTTGCTGTTTAATATCAATTAACTGATCAACATCGCACTCGCTTGCACACATAATTGCTGCAGGAATTGACTGCGCCTGTTCACGTAAGTTTCTGCCCTGCTCAGTCAGACGAATGATGACCTGACGTTCATCATCCATGGCGCGTGAGCGAATTAATAAACCAGCACTTTCCATACGTTTCAGCAAGGGCGTCAATGTGGCGGAATCCAGAAACAACCGCTGACCAATATCAGAAACCGTTAATTCATCCCCTTCCCATAACACCAACATGACCAGATATTGCGGATAGGTTAGGCCCAACTGATTCAGCAACTTACGGTAAACCTTATGCAAGGCCAGATTGGCTGAATACAGGGCAAAGCACATCTGCTGGTCCAGCAATAACGGATTTTTCACCTGAAACTCACTGCGTGGTGGATCAATACACTCAATATAGATAGCGCACGATATAATAGCAAGCGTGTTTTTTATGAACGGCTAATCATGAAATGCGGGCTATAAAAAAGCCCCCAATTTGGGGGCTTCAGAAGCAATCTTATTTAGCCGGTGTATCTATCTTGTCGTCTATGCGCTGCAACATATACGGATAGAATGGGTTTGATGAAATTCGCATCAGTGAATCTAATCCAACCACCAGAACTGCACGCTCACCACGAGCAGCAAACGTCCCCAAGCTGATACCGTATTGGTCACGTGGATCGGGATAACGACCATATAACGAATCACTCATTGGGAATGGCAATGCCACATGAGATAACGAGAAGATATCCGGTGGATAAATCAGCCCAGTCGGCACGGACGTCTCGTTAGTCTCACCCGCCAGAGTAGTCAGCGCTACAGTTTCATTACTTTGCGGCGAAACGTTGGTGATCACCGTGGCACTGTAATTACGTGGTGGTGGCGGTAACAAGCGCGCCAAAGCAGTATAAGAAGAAGTTCTCAATAACGGGCCGAAGCTAGCCGCACGGTTCAAGTCGAACAGCACCACTTCGCTGCCATTTTTCGGCAAGTGGTTATAAAGCGCGGTCACTACTGCTCGGGTACTAACCGTCGAGTCCATTAATGACTGGAAAGTCAGGATTGGCGGTAACTCTTCCATCTTATTGTTTCTGGCATCGCGCGCAATTTGCTGTTGCAACACAGAAGTCAGTAAATACGACTGACGAGCAGCATTAACCGGGAATGAGTTGTATTTGAAAGGATTAAACTCTGGCACTATCCCCAGCCAAGCCGCTTTGGCAAAGGCAGGGAAAATAGCTGGCCAACCGGCAATACCCGCAAAACGCGCAAAGCTTGTTACGCCAATCATTGGAGATATCAATATGACCCGCGCGGGTTTTGCCAGTGTTGGATCATCCATTGAGTCCAACGTGTATTTCATTGCCAACGCGCCGCCATTAGAAAAACCAACAACATGCAGTGGTAAATCTGGGCCACTCAATGCTTTAGCTTCACGAACTGCCAGCCGTGTTGCCGCGAGCCAATCTTGCCACTCAACATCGGTCAGGCCCGCTGGCACAGTGCCATGAGCAGGCAAACGAATACCCACGGCAACATAGCCACGCTGACGATAGTTCTCTGCAATATGGCGCAAGCTGTAAGGGGTATCAGTTAAGCCATGCAGTAATACGACCGCACCTTTAGGTTTACCTTCGGGTTGCAGAATATAAGAACGGTTCCAATCATTTTTAAAATGAGGTGGATAAATCGCGCTACCAGAATAATAACGATTTAATGGAACCTGGGTTCTTGGTTCCAATTTTTCGGTAACATTAATCCGAACTTCATCAAAAAGATTATTTTCGGCTTTGATGTAATCCGCCCAATTGGCTTTATCAATTTCAGCGGCGCGCATATCGTGAGGAACAAACGTATGCCAAAGCTCAAGCTTCGGACCTCGTTGTGTATCGTAAATTCGTATTGCCAGTATGGTAACGGACATTACCACCAAAACCAGAACAATCCGTTTAATCCACCGCTTAATGGCTATGGCAGGCATGGGCCGTTACTCCGTATCTATATAATTTTTCACAATTGAGGTCAGTTTATCACCCTCTATCTACGCCGCTACTTTAAACGCAAAACATTATCTTGGTATATAGTGCGCTATTAATAAAATTAGTATGTAGTTATTACTGTCAAAGAAACCGTCTTAAACAGCTTAATTTCCCGTTATTCATCTCATTTCACTATAGTATTAAATAACCTTGTTTAGCTTTATTGCGGTAATTTCATATCAAAACCGCTCACTTGCTAGGATTGCCAACTATGAAAACGACTGAATCGGTGACCGAACAGCAACCAACCCGCCAGCGGAAAGTAGATTACTTTCGTTTCCATCGCCCACATGAGCATTTATCTAATCCTTTCGGTAATGGCTGGTTTGCCCTAAAAGCTGAAGCTTTCGCACGCTTTTTTGGCACACCGGTTTTTCTCGGCGCACAGACATTAATTGTGGTGGTATGGATTGGCCTGAATGTAATTGGCGTCGTCAAGTTTGACGTTTATCCCTTTATTTTGCTGAATTTAGCTTTCAGCTTGCAGGCGGCCTATGCTGCCCCACTCATTTTACTGGCACAGACTCGTCAAGCCGAGCGTGATAAAGCCAACGCCGACGCCGATGCACAACACCGTGAAGCGCTGGCCATCGCCAATGAAGAACGCCAAAAAATAGCGGCACAAAATACGGAGGTAATGTTGGAATTACTGCGGCAGAATACCGAATTAACGGCCCTGACTAACCAATTAACAACTCGCCTTGAGAGCATGGCACTGGAGTTACACCAGAAATTGGTGCTCAATCCCCCCACTCCGCCGCATGTCTGAAAATAAATCGGGCCACTCACCCTATGATTGTGGCCCGAAACAGTGTTATCGCGGCTACGCTTCGCGACTTTCTACCGGTTCTTGAATGATACGTGGTGGCGCTTTGCGCAACCAAATCCACCAGGCAAGTGTCATTAATGCCACCCAAGCCAGGCCGACATACATGGCAATTCGGGTGTCAGGGAAATACCCCAGAACCGCAATAATAAATACCATAAAGATAATGGTCAGAATCGGTGCTGCTGGCCAGAAGGGAACAGGGAAGGCCAGACGGGCAACATTTTCTTTGCTCATCGAGCGGCGCATCGCCACCTGTGATATCAGAATCATTAACCACACCCAGACCGTCGCAAAAGTCGCAATTGAAGCAATAATCAGGAATACATTTTTCGGAATCAGATAGTTCAACACCACGCCACATAACAGCGCAATTGCCATCACCAAAATAGTCATCCATGGCACACCATTGCGCGTCAGGCGGCTAAAGCACTTAGGTGCTAATCCTTCCTGTGCCATGCCATACATCATACGGCCCGCACCATAGATGTCGCTGTTGATCGCTGAAATTGCCGCAGTGATCACCACTAAATTCAGAATATTGGCTGCGGAGCTAATACCCAAGCTACTGAAAATTTCCACAAAAGGACTGCCATTTTGCCCAATACTATTCCATGGATAGATGGCCATCAGAACAAATAGGGTCAAAACATAGAACAACAGAATACGTACCGGAACTGTATTGATAGCGCGGGGCAATACTTTCTCGGGATTCTTCGCCTCACTGGCGGTTACCCCAATAATTTCAATACCGCCAAAAGCAAACATCACTACGGCAAATGAAGCAATTACGCCCGAAATGCCATTGGGCATAAACCCTTGATGAGACCATAAATTGCTGACCCCGGTACTCTCATGACCCGCACCAAAGCCAAACATCATAATCCCCAGTCCTGCTGCGATCATGGCGATAATCGCGGTCACTTTTAGCAGAGATAACCAAAACTCCATCTCACCAAAAACTTTGACTGAACAGAGATTTAGCGCGCCAATAAAGAAAATAATGCTCAAAACCCAAACCCACTGCGGGGCATCAGGGAACCACAGGCCCATATAAATCCCAAACGCCGTGACATCGGCCAGCGCCACAATAATCATCTCAAAGGTATACGTCCAACCGGTCAGAAAACCGGCCAGTGGCCCCAGATAGCGGCTGGCATAGTGACCGAAAGAGCCTGCAACCGGATCATGTACGGCCATTTCGCCCAGTGCTCGCATCACCATAAACACTGCAGCGCCACCAATCAGGTAAGCCAGTAATACTGCCGGCCCTGCCAGACGAATTGCCTCGGCAGAACCATAAAATAAGCCGGTACCAATAGCGGAACCTAACGCCATGAACCGGATATGCCGGGCACTAAGGCCGCGTTTCAGCGTGGATGAATCATTCTTCATGGTACATTCTCGCAAGATTTGTGCCCTTTCAGGCAGGGGTTCAGAGAGGGTGATCCCGGTTACCGGGATCACCTATAGGTCAATATAACGACTGCTTATTATTCGATTAGTTATTAAAGACTTGGTAGTAGATGCGGAGGCATCAATTCATTCATATGATGCTGAGCAATAAGTTGACTTGCAGCTTCAATATCGGGGGCAAAGAAACGATCTTTTTCGTAGTAGGCAACATGCTTACGTAACAAGTGGCGCGCGGGTTCCAGTGCATCTGATGTTTTCAAGCCTTTACGCAAATTCAGCCCCTGACACGCCGCCAGCCACTCGACAGCCAAAATACCGCGCACGTTCTCAGCCATCTCCCATAAGCGTTTACCTGCTCGTGGAGCCATAGAAACATGATCTTCCTGATTGGCTGAAGTTGGGATGCTATCGACACTCGAAGGGAACGCCAGCCCTTTGTTCTCACTAGTGAGGGCCGCGGCCGTGACCTGAGCAATCATAAAGCCAGAGTTTACACCGCCGTTTTCCACCAAGAATGGCGGTAACTGCGACATATGTTTATCCATCAATAGCGAAATACGCCGCTCGGATAACGAGCCAATTTCCGCCAATGCCAGTGCCAGATTGTCCGCCGCCATAGCCACCGGCTCTGCATGGAAGTTACCACCAGATAACACGTCGCCTTGCTCAGCAAACACCAATGGGTTATCTGACACTGCGTTTGACTCAATTGCCAGCACTTCTGCTGCCTGACGCATTTGGGTCAGGCAGGCACCCATGACCTGTGGTTGGCAACGCAAAGAGTATGGATCTTGCACTTTGTCACAATTTCGATGAGATTCAGAGACTTCGCTACGTTCGCCAAGTAAATGACGATAAGTGCTCGCGGCATCAATTTGCCCACGCTGGCCTCTCACTGCATGAATACGCGCATCAAATGGGCTGCGAGAGCCTAATGCCGCTTCCACCGTCAAGCTGCCAAAGACCGAGGCCGCAGCATACAGATCTTCTGCTTCAAATAAACCGCGCAATGCATAAGCGGTAGAAACCTGTGTGCCATTAAGCAGTGCCAGCCCCTCTTTTGCCGCGAGAGTCAGAGGTTGCAAGCCCGCTTTAGCCAATGCGGCGCGGGCATCCAGCCACTCCCCTTGATAACGAGCTTTACCTTCACCGAGCAATAACAAGCTCATGTGAGCCAGCGGAGCCAGATCACCAGAAGCCCCCACCGAGCCTTTTAATGGAATATGCGGGTAAACTTGCGCATTAACCAAGGTGATTAATGCTTGAATAACTTCTAGACGAATGCCGGAGAAACCACGAGCCAGGCTATTGATTTTTAACACCATAATCAGGCGCACAATAGCATCATCATTTGGTTCGCCAACACCTGCCGCATGGGATAGAACAATTGAGCGTTGCAGGTTTTCTAAATCTTCGGTCGCAATACGGGTCGATGCCAGTAGGCCAAAGCCGGTATTGATACCATAAGCTGTGCGCTTCTCTGCCAATATGGCCTGCACACAATCCACACTTTGTTGAATAGCCGCGTAAGCATTTTCATCCAGAGTGATATGAATTGGATGTTGATAAATATGCCGCAAGTCAGCCAGAGTCATCTGGCCGGGGCGCAGGGTCATGGTTTCGAGGGTTGTTTTCATTATTTTTTACCTTGAGTCGCGGCAACCATTGGCAGGTTCAACCCCTGCTCTTGTGCGCAATGAATAGCGATGTCATAACCCGCGTCAGCATGGCGCATCACGCCAGTCGCCGGATCGTTATGTAATACTCGGGCGATACGTTCTGCGGCCTCGTCACTGCCATCACATACCACCACCATGCCTGAATGTTGTGAGAAGCCCATCCCCACACCGCCACCATGATGCAGTGACACCCAAGTTGCACCACTGGCAGTATTTAGTAATGCGTTAAGCAGCGGCCAGTCAGAGACGGCATCAGAGCCATCCTGCATCGCTTCGGTTTCACGGTTAGGGCTGGCCACTGAGCCAGAGTCCAGATGATCACGACCAATCACAATCGGAGCCGATAATTCACCGGTACGTACCATCTCATTGAAGGCCAAGCCTAATTTAGCGCGCTGACCTAAACCGACCCAGCAAATACGAGCCGGTAGCCCTTGGAAGCTAATACGCTCACGCGCCATATCTAACCAGTGATGCAAGTGCTCATCATCAGGGATAAGTTCTTTAACCTTAGCATCCGTTTTATAAATGTCATCCGGGCTACCAGAGAGTGCGACCCAGCGGAATGGACCAATGCCACGGCAGAAGAGTGGGCGAATGTAAGCAGGAACAAAACCAGGGAAATCAAAAGCATGGATCACGCCCATATCTTGTGCCATTTGGCGGATATTATTGCCGTAATCAAAGGTCGGGATGCCCATATTGTGAAAGGCCAGCATCGCTTCAACATGTTCAGCCATAGAGGTTTTCGCTGCGTTAACCACCAGCGCTGGCTCACTTTCAGCACGTTGACGATACTCTTCCCAGCTCCAGCCTTTTGGTAAATAACCATTTAGTGGATCATGAGCACTGGTTTGGTCGGTCACCATGTCCGGGCGAACCCCGCGACGTACCAGTTCAGGTAAAATCTCGGCCGCATTGCCACACAAGGCGATAGAAACAGCATCACCCGCCGCGGTGTATTTTTTGATTCGAGCTAATGCGTCATCCAGATCAATGGCTTGTTCATCAACATAACGAGTTTTCAGGCGAAAATCGATGCGACTCTGCTGGCACTCAATATTGAGAGAACAAGCGCCAGCCAAGGTTGCTGCCAGCGGCTGTGCTCCCCCCATGCCACCCAATCCTGCCGTCAATACCCAGCGCCCTTTCAGACTACCGCCAAAGTGCTGTCGACCGGCTTCCACGAAAGTTTCATAGGTGCCCTGCACAATGCCTTGGCTGCCGATATAGATCCAACTGCCCGCAGTCATCTGGCCATACATAGCCAGCCCTTTAGCATCTAATTCGTTAAAATGTTCCCAATTAGCCCAATGAGGCACCAGATTCGAGTTAGCAATCAATACTCTAGGTGCATTACTGTGAGTTTTAAATACTCCCACCGGCTTGCCTGACTGGATCAGCAAAGTCTCGTCATCATTCAGATGAGTCAGACTTTCCACAATCTTGTCATAACATTCCCAGTTGCGGGCTGCACGGCCAATACCGCCGTAAACCACTAATTCTTTGGGATTCTCAGCGACTTCAGGGTCAAGATTATTCATCAACATACGTAGCGGAGCTTCAGTCAGCCAACTTTTGGCAGTAAGTTTTGTGCCACGCGAGGCTCGAATCTCATTATCACGGAATCTGTTTTGGGCAGTCACGGCAATTTCCTTCAACCAGTTTTTCAGGTATCGACGACATTACTTAGCTTGAGTATTTATTAACATATACTCGTATAGACAAGTACAATCAAGCAGCAAAAAAATGATGGAAGCTCGCTGTAACTCAAAAAAATAGGGACTATAATCACCTTTAAAATTAGTTGGTTATATAAAATCCCATTCTGTATTAAGACCAAGCGGGAGGATTTTTGACATGATTTCAGCAACCAAAGCAGCATAAAATTGGTTTGTTTTTGCGCACGAAGTCACATATATTTCACACGAATTTTACATTACATCATCAGAAATGCGGGATGCCTCGCGTGACAATTGAGGGATATTTGCCACTTAACTTAAGAAGGTCAGTAGCAAAGAGATAGCAGAAAGGGTCGATTAGAGTTGCGGTTTGCCCTAGTAACCCCTGCCAACCTATTTATTTGTGATGAGCCTGGCTATCAACGGGCGCCTGCTCTCGTTCCGTTAAACCATAGTCCCGCACTACCGTCGCAACCCGCAGACGATAACCGGCGAAGACGCCATCACGCCCAGCCTCTTGAGCCATTCGATGCTGTTCAATATTTCGCCATTGCTTAACCGCATCTTCATCACGCCAGAATGACAGCGACAGTAATTTTTGTGGGTGGCTCAAACTTTGAAAACGCTCCACCGAAATAAAGCCATCCATTTGTTCTAACAAGGGTTTTAATGCTGCGGCGTAGTCTAAATATGCATTGTATTCACCCTCTGCGGGTTCTACTTCAAAGATGACTGCGATCATAGGGTTACTCCTGCCAGTCGGGTCTTCAGAACAGCACGGTTTTGCTTCTAAAGTCAGTTCGCTATAGCCAAGTTATTAGCAACTAAGCCAGTGCTAATGAACTGCATTCGTTATGACGATATCGGCAATGTAATCAAATAGTTCGAAACTTTATAGTGCTCATTTTTAGCTGACGCTGCAATTCACTACCTCACATAGCCCCAACTCCATACCTATCTTCATAGCGAAATGTGATCCACTGCTGATTATTATTTACTCACCTGAACTATTATTTGGACATTATTAAATGCAAACGTTGTCATTATTCTCTGTGACAGCCTTAGTGTTTATATCTATTAATTTGTTTTGTATGAGATTATTTTTTTAATCATTTATGCAAACGTTGTCATTAAGGTAATGCATGGCCAATATAATTGATATTGCGAAGAAAACAGGTCTTTCTGCCTCAACCGTGTCACGCACCTTGACCCGGCCCGAGAAGGTCGCGGCAGCAACGCGTGAACGCGTGATGAAAGCCATCGATGAACTGGGCTATGAAGCCAATATCTTTGCCCGTAATCTTCGCCAAGGCGGCTCACAAGTCATTGGTTTGGTGGTGTCCGATATTCTCAACACTTTCCACGCTACCATTGTGAAAGCGGTACAGGACGTTGCTTATAAAGCAGGTTATACCCTGATTGTCGGCAGTACTGATGAAGACTCGCTACGTGAAGAGCAACTGATGACACAGCTGCGTAGCCATATGCTACAAGGCCTAATAATCACTCCAACACATAACACACGCGATAACTTACAGCGTTTTACCAATATTCCGGTGGTAGAAATAGACCGAATTTCAGGCCATGCCGGTAGCGATACTGTATTGCTGAATAATATCCTCGGGGTGAATATGGCAGCCCGTCACCTGCTGGACTTACAGCATTCCCGTATTGCTTATATTGGTGGTAGTACACAGACCATCACTTTTGCTGAACGTTTGGCGGGTTTTCGCCAATCTTGTCCCGAACAGGCCAATACCGATGTGATTGAAATTCCAGCAACAACATCACTGTTTGCCGATGCCTGCGAACAAACTCATCTGTTGATGTCCAAACCCGCCGCCCAGCGCCCAACGGCAATTATTGCAGCAAATAACGATATCGCCGCGGGTGTAGTGCATGCCATTTATCAGCGCAATATCAGAATGCCTGATGAAGTCTCAGTGGTCGCCTTTGACGATCCGGATTGGGCCAGCTTCTTCCCATGCCCACTCACAACAATTCGCCAGCCGGTATATGACATGGGGAAACATGCGGCTGAGTTATTAATAGAACGCCTACGAGGCAATATCAGCGGAGCTGCTGTTTCAGAACGTTTTGATCCACAACTCATTGTACGCGCATCAACAGCACGGCCTTATTGAGGCCCGCTTTTTTTGTTTTTTTAAACCAATACCAGGGAATTATTAGAGGATAAATGATGACTATAGCCTTACATACCATCCCATTAATTGAGCCAACTGCGGAGAACCTTGCCCCCTTTGCCCGTTGGGTCGGTCAACCCACAACCTCTCCCACATTGGCAAGAGGCGATATCGATTGTTATCACAACATTTGTGATGCCAATGATTTCAATGAGCATCCGGTCGCCAGCTACCTGATTTGTTATCCACGTCCGTTATTAATGGAGCAAATAGAGCGGCATCGCTTAATGGAAGAAGCTTTTATCCCCTTAAAGGGAGACAGTGTGATGGTACTTGGCGCTCCCGGTGAGCTTGATCCGCAAAAACTGGTCGCAGTTTATATGGATGGATCGTTTGGATTAATTCTTTACCGTGATACTTGGCATTTCGCTCCCTTTGCATTAGGACAACCAGCAACCTATATGCTGCTGTCAGGTAAAGATTCGGGGCCAGATATCGAAGTCGTTGATCTCGGTCCGTATCCTATTAGCCAACCGGAATATCAGGAGCGAAAATGAAACGGATTATTTGTTATGGCGAGAGTTTGATCGACTTTACTCATGACGGTCATGCTTTTATTCCTCACCCCGGCGGCTCACCCTATAACGTGGCTATTGCACTTGGTCGCCTGGGCTCACAGGTAGATTATTGCACGCAACTCAGTACCGATATGTTCGGCAATATGCTATTGCAGCATTTACAGCTCAATCATGTGGGCACCACCACCATTAGCCGTAGCCCAGCACCTTCAACATTGGCATTTGTATTAACTCATCCGGAGACTGAACCCGAATATGCATTTTATTCCCGTCAGGCCGCAGATGTTATTATTCAACCAGAAGATCTCCCCGCACCAATTGATGCAAAATTACATCATTTCGGGTCTATTTCTTTGATGCAAGAACCCTGTGGAACAACCTGGGAACATTATTTAACACAACTTGATGGTTTTATTTCTTTTGATCCTAACATTCGCTCAAGTTTAATTCCTGAACGCCAGGTTTATCTTGACCGATTTAATCGCATCACCCGGAAAATACAATTATTACGCCTCAGTCTTTCTGACCTTCAATGGCTTGCACCTAATGAAGCTGTTGAGCATTTTGTCGCTCGAATGTTTGCACAAGGCATTTTGATGGTGGCCATTACCAGTGGCAGTGATGGTGCTTGGGTTTATACCCCACAATCGAAGCAATACCAACCCGTCACACCAGTGGAAGTGGCTGATACCATTGGGGCTGGCGATACATTTACTGCGGGATTATTGTCAGTTCTGGTGGAGGGGATTGAAGGTAAAACCTTGGCGAAACTGAATGACAGTATGCTATTACGGGCACTGAAAACCGGCAGTATCGCAGCGGCATTAAACTGTTGTAATAAAGGGGCTAATCCGCCAACAGCAGATGAAATAAATAAATTGATGTAATTATTCACCCTCTTACAGATAAAAGATATGCCCTTCCATGGGTAGGGCCACTTTTATCTGAAAACAAAAAATCATGGGGTAATATTATGAGCATGAAAAATATGTTCACCACGCCTGATGGAAAAAACCACGGGTTTACATTCTTTCTTCTTACCTGTCTTTTTTTAGTATTAGGTTTCAGTACCGGGTTAATTGATATTCTGAATAAACATTTTCAAAATACCTTGCAGGTTTCTAAAGCTGGCTCTGCATTAGTACAATTTGCTAACTATATCGGTTATTTCGTCATGGCAATCCCCGCGGGGATACTGGCTCGACGTTATGGATATAAAGGCGGTATTTTTATTGGTTTAGCATTAATCGCACTGGGAGCATTCTGGTTTATTTCTGCTGCCAGCATCGGGGAATATTGGGCCTTTTTGGTCGGACTATTTATTCTGGCAACCGGCCTAACCTGCATTGAGACGATTGCTAATCCTTTTGCTACTGTGATGGGTTCACCTGAACAGGGCGCGGCACGTCTGAACTTATCGCAATCCTGTACCGGCATTGGCTTGATATTTGGCCCACTGATCGGCGGACACTTTATTTTATCGGCCACCGGCGATGTAAATACCAGTAATGATGCTCTATTCATTCCGTATATGGGCATTGGTTTGGCAGTCGCCATACTGGCACTGGTTTTTTTCTTCACAAAAATTCCAGATATCACCCCCGAATCGGATATTCCGCAAGAAGGATATGCCCAGAACACCCCTTCTTTATGGCAGCGCCCTCACTTTGTGTTAGCCATTATTGCCCAGTTCTTATATGTGGCGGGGCAAACCGGTGTATTTAGCTTCTTTATCAACTATGTTGTCGACCATTCCCCTCTATTTAGCCAAGTTGTCGCAGCATTTTTACCCGATAGCTGGAGCTGGCAATCACCTGATGGTTGGAAATTCACTGAACGAGGTGCCTCACAGTTATTGGCATTTGGTGGCTTTGGGTTATTTATGATCGGACGATTCACTGGCGGTCTGCTATTGAGCAAGATTTCAGCTCACAAACTGCTGTGGATCTTTGCCGCAATTGACTGTGTATTGATGGTTATCATTATGTTTGCTGAAGGCTGGTTGGCAGTAACATCACTGATTCTTAGTTTCTATTTCATGTCCATTATGTTCCCGACCATCTTTGCCCTGGGTATTTTTGGGCTAGGTGAGCAAACGAAAAAAGCCTCGTCCTATATTGTTATGTCGATTGTGGGTGGAGCCGTGATGCCGATGCTCATGGGCGGCATTGCGGATGCCTATTCAATGGCGCTAGGATTTATCATGCCACTAGGGTGCTTCGTTATTATTGGATTGTATGGAATATTTTGGACAAAACTGCATGCACAAAGCATCAGCCAGCTTAAAGCGATGCCCTTAAATCCAACGCCATAGCGAGAATATTCATAGTTTGTAGCTGAGTATTCTATTCAGTCCCCATGCCACCAACAGAATTCATGCCTGCTTGGTGGCTTCAACATTTTATAAATGACTTATGATAGGAATAAAGCCAGTCCAATACCTATAAACGACAAGTCATATCCATGCATCTAAGGTTGGTTTGTGCTAACTGCGATGGATAAAAGCTTTCACTGATTAGTGTAAAACCATTCTTTTCATAAAATGCAGAGGCATTAGGTGTTGAAGCAAGCAACAGTGTTGTGAAGCCCCGCACTCTGGCTTCATGCTTGATAGCATCCAGAATCAGAGTAGCCATACCCCGACCTTCAAATTCCGGTAAGGTGAAAATAGCCTCCACACTACCTGACGATAAATCCAGAAACCCCGTCGCAACAGGAACTTGACTGTTTGGATCATCAACCACGAAGAATGGATTATTCGCCACCGCTTGCCGGTATCCTTCAGGCATCAAATCCGGGGTCCATGCCGCCAATGTTTTGCCATCATAAACATCTCTACACCCATGCCTAATGGCTTGATTTCTCACCCACCAAAGCTGCTCTGCTTCATCAGGTGACGCTAACCTGGCTTGCATACATCCTCCTGTTTTTATTCGCTATAACTCCATTGTAAATAATAGCTGGCCCCAAAATGATAAAAGCCCCGACTAGATTTAGTCAGGGCTTTTAAGGTACTACACATTTAAAATTAAACATTAATCAACTTAATAACGTGATACTGACTTTCGTACTGTTTATAAAGATGTACATGATTTACAGGAATATTTTCGTTGGTAACTAACTATGCCCTCCAATATATTAACTGAATGGTAACATTCCCAGTCTAATTTAATTTAGCCATGTTTTTGATAACGCTAGCTAAATTAGTACACCACCCTCGCGATATATACTCTTTGTTACGTGGCTTTACTTTCGTCGCGATATTCTCGATCTCATACTGATGTACACAAATCGCGAACATTACTATTAACAACAAAGCCTTAACTCATCGCGTATCGTCCACAAAATGCGATTATGAAGATTTACTGCGTGACCTTAAAGCATCATCGCATGAGTCAATTATAGGAAAACTCATAGCGAATCTCACATAAAAAAATATTTCGTGACCTTTATCGCATTATTTAAATCTGCTACATGGACACCGGCTAAATAAAAGTTTGCTACTAATTGCACCGGTGTTGAATTCCAATCTACGTGTTATAGATGAGATGTCAATACTGTTTTTAAGCACATGTCTTTATTATCAGTACTATTGCAAAATTTATAGCGATTTATTGATTTAAAATAACTTCCATCATCGGCTTTAGGACAAAAAATACACAAAGACCTTGCCGCACTGTTTTATGGAAGCAAAAAAATTTTCCCATGAAAACTATGGGTTTTGAGAAGAGTGGTACGGAAGCGTTTTGACAAAAGATCATAGATAAGATTAACAATGAGTATATCTATCCTGTTATCTATCAAGAGATTGGTACGTTAAATGCTTAAGTGACGTGAGGTGGCGTGATTCTTAATCTTTAAAGGTATCCCACGATGCCTTTTTGTATTTTGGCGGTTATGCCGCAGTTTCTAGAGGCTCGTTGAGATCTTGATAGTTAATGCGAGAGAGGCCGCGTTTGTGGCAGGAGTGTGTGTGTAACACATCAGTATTAAAACTCAACCATAAATCATTTAATAAGATTTAAATTAGTTAATAATTAGATTTTTTGTTGACCATACATGCCTGCAGCCCTACTATCTAACCTTAACAGCGGATGTGATCACTTATAAAAGTGAGGAACCGATGGTCAAGGTTGACTGGTCGAAGAAAGCGGTTAAGCAATTACTTTCAATAGATATTAGATATCGAAAAGCTATCAGTGAAAAAGTTAATAAACTAACGAATTTTCCTGCTATTGATTTGGATATCAAAAAGTTACAAGTTGGTGATAATCAATATCGGATGCGTGTAGGGAATTACAGAGTAATTTTTCTGATTGTAGAGGGGACACCGGTGATATGCACAATCCAAGAGGTTAAGCGTCGAACCACGACAACCTATTAGATTAGGTATACGTTTTTCCCTCAAAGGCATGGCGTTGTTTCTCTAAACTAAGGTGAATCAGATGGCAAAACTACAATATATTCATGATGAAGCAGGAAAGCCTCAGTTTGTGGTCTTACCCATTGCCGATTATCAACAGCTTATCTCTAATGCGAAGTATGAGGATATTCCCTATATCGCTGATCACAATGATGACCAGACGATACCGAATGAAGTTGTACAAATTATGGTAAATGATGGTGTCAGTTTGCTGGCTGCCTGGCGTATCTACCGTGGCTTTTCACAATATGAAATCGCAGAATTACTTGGTACCACTCAATCCGCTGTATCACAGTGGGAAGCAGTAGATTCTCGTCCACAGAAGAAAACCAGAGAGAAGTTAGCGGCGATTTATAAATGCCGGGCAGAGCAGATGATTATGTAAATGCTGAAAAAGTGAAGATAAGCTTTTGGCGGAAGATCACAGGAGTTGAACCTGCCAAGGACCGCTGGCGGCCCCATCTGGATTTGAAGTCCAGCCGCCCCACCGGGGACGATGATCTTCCATAAGGAAAGATGGTAAGGGGGGGATTATAGCGTGTTTATTGTATGGTGCTATCCATTAGATAAGTATCATGAATAAATCACCCGACCAGACGGCGGGTAAAATTATCATCATCGGCACGGAAATGGCTAATAGCTGACTTCGCCATATTTATCACGGTGTTCTTTCGGGGTAATCGAATAGCCTTTTTTGAATACCGAATAGAAATATTGCAGTGATGGATAACCACACATTTGCGAGATTTCATTGATAGGCAATGATGTCGCCGACAGTAAATTGCGCGCCCGATCGAGTTTTTCTTCATGAATAACACCATGAATAGTCTGCCCAATGTCATCTTTAAAGCGCTTTTCCAAATTCGATCGCGACATTCCCACAGCATCCAGCACCTGCTCGACCTTAATCCCCTTACAAGCATGATGACGAATATAATGCATGGCCTGAATCACTGCCGGATCACGTAATGAGCGGAAATCAGTGGAGCGCCGCGCCATCACTTTAACGGGTGGTACCAGAATGCGCTGCAATGGCGGGGATTCTTGCTGTTTCTGGCGCTGGTTAAGGCGTTGATGCAGCATCTTGGCTGCCCGATATCCCATCTGCCGGGTGCCTTGCACTACCGACGACAGTGCCACTCGCGATAAATAGCGGGTTAACTCTTCATTATCAATGCCAATGACACTCAATTTCTCTGGCACTGCAATATCCAAATGCTCACACACTTGTAATAAATGGCGCGCTCTAGCATCAGTGACAGCAATAATGCCCGTCTGATGCGGCAACGTCTGTACCCAATCTGACAACCGGTTTTGCGTGTATTGCCAATTAGCGGGCGCCGTCGCCATCCCCTGATAAACCACGCCCTGATATTGCTCTGCTGCCACTAATTGTCGAAAAGCATATTCCCGCTCCTGCGCCCAGCGCTTATCACTGCTGGCAGGTAATCCGTAGAAGGCAAAACGATTTAATCCCTTCTCTTTCAAATGCATAAAAGCAGCCTCTACTAAAGCCGCATTGTCAGTCGCAATATAATCTACTGGCGGATAATCTTCTGCTTGATGGTAAGAGCCTCCCACACCAACAATCGGGACATCAACATTCGCCAACAATTGCTCTATCTGCCGATCATCAAAATCTGCAATGACACCATCACCTAACCAATCCTTGATATTATCAATGCGGCAACGAAAATCCTCTTCAATAAAGATATCCCAATCACATTGTGATGCTTGCAGATATTCGCCGACACCTTCCACCACTTGCCGGTCGTACACTTTGTTAGCATTAAATAGCAAGGTTATCCGGTAGCGTTTCTCAAACATGGAATAGCTCCTGAAATGAGTGGAATAGAGGAATTGAGTAGCAAAGAGATCAATGCAATATCGCATTGATCTCTTTGCCGTGGGATGGGGTTACACCCGCCGTTTTGTGGCGGAATCCATCCACACAGCCAACAGTAAAATGGCACCTTTGACAATGTACTGCCAGAAAGTCGGCACATCTAGCATGCTCATCCCATTGTCGAGAGAAGCCATAATAAATGCCCCCATGACTGCCCCGGCAACGCTGCCTATCCCACCGGCAAGACTGGTGCCGCCAATAACACAGGCGGCAATAGCATCCAGTTCGGCAATGTTCCCCGCAGAAGGTGAACCCGCCCCCAGACGTGAGCTGAGAATCAAGCCTGCCATGGCGACCATCAGGCCGTTAATCGCAAATACCGCTAATTTAGTGCGTTCAACGTTCACCCCAGACAAGCGAGCAGCATCAATATTGCCACCAATGGCATAGATCCGACGGCCAAACGCGGTGCGGGTCGCCATAAATATCCCAGCCAGCATCAATGCCGTAAGAATTAATACCGGAGTAGGAACACCACGATAATCATTCAATAAATAGATGGCACCAAGAACAATAACCGCGGTAATAGATTGGCGGGTCACATCCCCCTGTGGAGCCGCTACGGGTAGGCCCAACCGGATGCGGTGACTGCGCCGACGCCACTGCCAGGCAACAAACAGCATCAGACCAATGGCACCAATACCAAATCCGAGTCCATTCGGCAGATAACTTTGACCAATTTGTGACATGGCACTACTGGTTGGTGACACCGTGGTGCCGTTGGTGATACCAATCAAGATGCCGCGAAAAGCGAGCATCCCAGCGAGTGTGACAATGAACGAGGGCACTTTGCGATAAGCAACCCACCACCCGTTCCAAGCGCCGAGCAGCAGGCCCAATCCCAATGTCACCACGATAGTGAGCGGCAATGGCCAGCCGAGCCACACGTCAAAAATTGCCGCGATACCGCCCAACAACCCCATCATTGAGCCAACCGACAAATCAATTTCTGCCGAAATAATGACGAAAACCATCCCCACAGCCAAAATGCCGGTAATGGCGGTTTGCCGCAGTAAATTCGAGATATTTCTGGCGCTGAGATACGCCCCTTCGGTGGTAAAAGTGAAAAAAAGCATAATAACGGCAATGGCCGCCAGCATGACAAAAACCTGTAAATTAAGCGATTTTAGCCGAAATAATGGCTTTTTATTGCCATTTTCTGGTGTGTTTGCTTCAGTTTGATTAGCTTGCGACATGGGTTTCACTCCTGAGTGCGGCTTCCATGACCTTTTCTTGAGTCAGGTTATGGTTAATGAGATCAGCTTTAATGCGCCCTTGATGCATGACCAGCACACGATCACTTAATCCCAATACCTCCGGCAATTCAGAGGAAATCACAATAACCGCTATCCCCTGCTGGACCAATTGATTGATAAGCTTATAAATTTCATATTTTGCACCGATGTCGATGCCGCGAGTCGGTTCATCGAGAATCAAAATTCGTGGGTTCAACAGTAAGCATTTGGCAAGAATCGCTTTTTGCTGATTGCCCCCACTCAGGCGAGCAATTGCCAGTTCCGAAGAGGACGTTTTCACTTTTAAGCGGGCGAGGGACTGCACGATAGTTGATTGCTCTTTAGCGTCATCCAGCATGCTAAAAGCACCGGTAAAATCATCTAATGCAGCCAGTGTGATATTGGCCCCCACCCCCATAACCGGCACGATGCCATCTTTTTTACGATCTTCCGGCACCATCGCAATGCCCAGTTTCATGGCCTGCTGACAATTAGTGATGGTTACCGCCTGACCATCAATAAAAATATCCCCCTGCCAACGGCCTGGGTAGACACCAAACAAGCATTGCACTGTTTCTGTCCGGCCAGAACCCACCAGCCCGGCAACGCCAAGAATCTCGCCGCGTTTCAAGGAGAAAGATACCTCATCCACTCGACGGATATGGCGATTTACCGGGTGCCAGGCGCAGAGATTTTCTATACGGAGAATTTCTTCACCAATATGATGAGCTTCGTGGGGATAGAGCTCTTTTAGTTCGCGCCCCACCATCATGGCGATGATGTCATCCTCACTCATAGTTGCCGCCGGGCGAGTACCAATATGGCGACCATCGCGAATCACACAGATATGGTCCGATATAGCTTTCACTTCATTTAGCTTGTGCGAAATATAGATGCAGGCAATACCGTGATTACGTAGGTCACGAATAATATCCAGTAAAATAGCGGTTTCGCTCTCAGTGAGAGAAGCCGTTGGCTCATCCAGCACCAGCAGTCGCACTTGTTTGTTTAGCGCTTTCGCGATTTCAACCAATTGCTGCTGCCCTAACCCCAACTCACCCACCGCCGTGTGAGGGTCTACCACCAGTTTTACCTGTGCCAGCATCCGCTGGCAGCGCAAATACATGGCATCGTAGTCCATAATGCCGAAACGCCCCCATTCGGAGCCGAGGAACATATTTTCTAACACTGACATTTGCTTCACTAATGCCAATTCCTGATGAATTATGGCAATGCCTTTTTGCTCTGTATCACGAATATTTTTGGCCTGAAGCGTTTCACCTGCAAAAATTATTTCCCCTTGAAAGGAGCCTATAGGGTAAATACCACATAACACTTTCATTAGTGTGGATTTTCCAGAACCGTTTTCCCCGCACAAAGATAATACTTGTCCAGCCTCAAGTGTCAGGCTGATATTATCGACAGCTTTAACAACGCCGAATTGCTTGGTTATTTCTTTCATTTCTAGCAGGTAGGGCATAATTCCCCCATATAACCTTCGTACTTGAGGCTGTAAAGTGTTAGCCACAACCTCAAGCACTTTGGCATATATGAAATAACAGTTAATTTAATAAGCCAGATAAAACCCCGGCAGTAAATTAATTAATATCTGCTTTTTTGTGGAACCCATCGGCAATAACTGTACTATCGATATTGTTTTTATCCACAGAAATTGGCGTTAATAAATAAGCGGGGACATCCTTAATGCCATTATTTAATTTGCTGTTTGATTGCGGTTGTTCGCCTTTACCTAAGGTCACGGCAATTTCTGCAGCATCATTCGCTAATTTACTGATTGGCTTATATACCGTCATGGTTTGGGTGCCAGCAACAATACGTTTTATTGCTGCCAAATCAGCATCCTGCCCGGAGATAGCCACTTTGCCTGCCAACCCTTGTGCTGCCAATGCCTGAATAGCACCCCCTGCAGTGGCATCATTAGAGGCGACAACAGCATCAATATTGTTATTGTTCGCTGTTAACGCATTCTCCATGATTTTTAACGCATTTTCCGGTAGCCAGGCATCAACCCACTGGTCGCCCACAATCTTTATTTTCCCGTCTTTTATCAAAGGATTAAGGACATTCATTTGCCCCTGACGGAACAATTTGGCGTTATTATCGACTGGGGAGCCACCCATCAGGAAATAATTACCCTGTGGTACTCTTTCAACCAAACTTTTAGCTTGTAATTCACCGACTTTTTCATTATCAAAGGAGATATAAAAATCAATATCAGCATTATTTATCATGCGGTCATAAGCTAAAACTTTTATCCCTTCTCGTTTTGCTTCAGCAATAACATTACTTAATACTTGTCCGTTGTAGGGAATAATAACCAACACATCAACGCCGCGATTAATCATATTTTCAATTTGCGACATTTGAGTTTCTTCATTGCCATTTGCTGATTGGACAAATACTTTAGCGCCGAGAGACTCAGCTTTGTTAACAAAAATATCGCGGTCTTTCTGCCAGCGTTCAAGACGGAGATCGTCTATCGCCATACCGATTTTAATTTCTTTACTGAATCCGGGCTGGCTAATCATTACCAGTGCGGCGCAAGCGGAGAGTAAAATGTTCTTAAATTTCATCTTTCGGTACCTTTCTTATTGTGCAAGCAGGGTAAGAGAAACGGTAAACATCAACTGCAATAGGGATTGTTGACGCTTATTTGTCCATCGGCAATTACAGATTTTTATCCACCAATTATGTTTTTTGGTTTAATGTTAATTTTATGATAACGATCATGTTTTCTTTCCTACAAAATACATAATTCCAGCCAAAGATGTTATCAGCGCAATGAATATTAAGGTGTTTCTATAATTAATCGGTTATTTATGAGATCTACGCCACAATTAATAATTCTCTGAATTTAAGTGTGAAATAACGTAATTGAGAGAATGGCCAACAACTCCGAAGATAAAAGCTCACCAGCCCGGCGATGCGGGCCAGCTTCCAAGGAGTATTGCATGCAATCTTATTTTGATGAATTAGAACAAGTGCGTTACGAAGGCAGCCAGAGCGATAATCCGCTGGCATTTCATCACTACAATCCGGATGAAATTATCCTTGGTAAGCGGATGGCTGACCATCTGCGCTTCGCCGCTTGTTACTGGCACACATTCTGCTGGGCCGGTGCCGATATGTTCGGTAGCAATGCCTTTAACCGCCCATGGCAACAACCGGGTGATGCAATCACCTTGGCGAAACGTAAAGCTGATGTCGCTTTTGAGTTCTTCCACAAACTGAATGTGCCTTATTACTGCTTCCACGATATCGATGTTTCTCCAGAAGGGGCATCTCTTAAAGAATATCTGAATAACTTCGCAGTAATGACCGATGTATTGGCCGAGAAACAAGAGAGCAGCGGCGTAAAACTGTTATGGGGTACTGCCAACTGCTTCACTCATCCGCGCTACGGGGCCGGAGCTGCAACCAATCCAGACCCGGAAGTCTTTAGCTGGGCGGCGACTCAAGTCTTCACTGCCATGAATGCCACCCAAAAACTTGGCGGCGAAAACTATGTGTTATGGGGCGGGCGTGAAGGCTACGAGACACTGTTAAACACTGATTTACGCCAAGAGCGCGAGCAAATTGGCCGCTTTATGCAGATGGTCGTCGAGCATAAACACAAAACCGGTTTCCAGGGCACCTTACTTATTGAGCCAAAACCACAAGAACCGACTAAGCATCAATATGATTATGATGTTGCGACTGTTTATGGCTTCCTCAAGCAGTTTGGGCTGGAAAAAGAGATTAAAGTGAATATTGAAGCCAACCATGCCACTCTGGCTGGCCACTCATTCCATCATGAAATTGCTAGCGCCATTGCTTTAGGCATTTTTGGCTCGGTAGATGCAAACCGCGGAGATCCGCAACTCGGTTGGGATACTGACCAGTTCCCGAACAGTGTGGAAGAGAATGCGCTGGTGATGTTTGAGATCCTTAAAGCGGGCGGTTTTACCACCGGTGGCCTGAATTTTGATGCCAAAGTACGCCGCCAAAGCACCGACAAATATGACCTGTTTTATGGCCATATTGGGGCGATGGACACCATGGCGTTAGCCCTGAAAATTGCGGCCAAAATGATTGAAGATGGTCAATTGGATCAACGCGTCGCAAAACGCTATGCCGGTTGGAATACTGAATTGGGTCAGCAAATCCTGAAAGGCAAAATGTCGCTAGAAGATTTGGCGCGCTATGCCGGCCAACATAACCTGAACCCGCAGCACCAGAGTGGGCATCAAGAACAACTGGAAAATCTGGTGAATCGCTATATCTTCGGCTGATAGACCCAGCGAATAGATAGAGGTTTAGATATTCCCAAATAGTTAATAGGCATAATTGGCGCAGGCAGTTTGGGCCTGGACAGCGCACAGGAGCCGGAGCGTACACCTAGTACGTGAGGATTCTGAGCACTGCTCAGGCTCAAAATGGCAAGTGAGATAGCCTATATATTAAGGAAAACATATGTACATTGGCATCGATCTGGGCACCTCCGGCGTTAAAGCTATTCTGCTGGCTGAAAACGGGCAAGTGATTGCCAGCCAAGGTGCTGCGTTATCCGTCTCTCGTCTACATCCTTTATGGTCAGAACAAAACCCTGCCGATTGGTGGCAGGCAACTGATCAAGCCATGCAAGCCCTTGCCGCAAAAAATGATTTACAGCAGGTCAAAGCCCTTGGGTTGACCGGGCAGATGCACGGCGCAACCTTACTGGACAATCAGCGTCAAGTGCTACGTCCAGCCATTTTATGGAATGATGGCCGCAGTTACTCCCAGTGTCTGGCGCTGGAACAAGCAGTGCCGGAATCACGTCAGATTACCGGTAACTTGATGATGCCGGGCTTTACCGCGCCGAAACTGAAATGGGTGGCAGAACATGAGCCAGATATTTTCAGCCGGGTCGATAAAGTGCTGTTACCAAAAGATTATCTTCGTTTTCTTATCAGTGGTGATTTCGCCTCTGATATGTCAGATGCCGCCGGAACAATGTGGCTGGATGTCGCCAAACGTGACTGGAGCGATGAAATGTTGGCGGCCTGTGGTTTGAATCGCCAGCACATGCCAGCCCTGTTCGAAGGCAGCCAGATTACCGGTCATGTCAGCGCTGATATTGCAAGCCGCTGGGGAATAAAACCAGTGCCGGTAGTGGCTGGCGGTGGTGATAATGCTGCCGGAGCCATCGGCGTTGGTCTGTATCAAACCGGGCAAGCGATGTTATCGCTGGGCACTTCCGGTGTCTATTTTGCGGTCAGTGACGGCTTCCTTAGCAATCCCGCCAGTGCAGTTCACAGTTTTTGCCATGCATTACCGAATACCTGGCACCTGATGTCCGTCATGCTGAGCGCCGCATCCTGTCTTGATTGGGCTTGCCAACTCACCGGAGCCGAGAGTGTTCCCGCACTCATTAAAACCGTGGAAAATACGCCACCAGCAGACACGCCGGTGTGGTTCCTGCCCTATCTCTCTGGCGAGCGCACGCCTCACAATAACCCAAATGCTAAAGGGGCTTTCTGGGGCTTTACTCACCAACATGGTCAGGCAGATTTAGCGCGTGCGGTGCTGGAAGGAGTGGGATTCGCATTAGCCGATGGGATGGATGCCCTGCATGCCAGCGGGTTGCAGCCTAAATCGGTCACATTGATTGGCGGTGGCGCACGCAGCCCCTATTGGCGGCAAATGCTGGCGGATATCAGCGGCCAAACACTAGAATATCGCACCGGAGGGGATGTCGGCCCAGCACTGGGTGCGGCTCGATTGGCACAAATTGCTCTGAATCCGGATATTCCATTGGCAGATTTACTGCCCGCACTGCCGCTGGAACAGACCCATTATCCTGATGCTCAACAGCATGAGTATTACGCTGCTCGTCGCGGCACCTTTAAACAGCTTTATCAGCAATTATTGCCCTTAATGTAAATCAGCGCGCTGATCTGGTCTCTTTTGTTCCCTATGATGGCCGGATTTGGCATTCCACTTAACGTAAAACGCGGTGATGATGGCCCTCTACCCATACAGCGGAGGGCCGGAAATGACTAACAGCGCATTACTGATTATTGATGTCCAACAATCGTTCGAGCATAAAGATTTTTGGCAGCCGCAAGATTTACCGGCATTTTCTGCGGCATTAAGCCAGCTAATAACGGGCTGCAAGCAGCGGGGCGTGGCTCTGGTGGATGTCTTCCATGTGGCCGCTGAAGGGCCGTTTTCACTGGCTTCTGGCTATGTTAAACCTATGTCGCTAGTGTCCCATCAAGCAGATGTTACCGTGCAAAAGCGGGTGCATAATGCACTGACTGACTCGGGGCTGGATCAATGGCTCAAGGAGCGGCACATCAATCACCTGATTATTGCCGGGATGCGCACGGAGCAATGCTGCGAAACCACCGCTCGCGTGGCGTCAGATCTGGGTTATCAGGTAACATTTGTCACCGAGGCGACACTCACCTTCCCGATGACCCAACCCAATGGCGTGCTACTCAGCAGTGCGGAACTCAAGCTGCGCACTGAAACCGTGCTGGTTGAGCGTTTTGCCGCCATCAAAACTGTGGCACAAGCTCTGGATGCATTGGATTCACAACCGCCCGTCACTGTCACTGAAAAAAACCTCAGCTGGCAACCACAACCTTATTTACCTCGATCCATCACGCCCTGCGGTATCAAAAACCTGAGCCGCTGGCAGTTGAAACGCTATGTAATTCGTTATTCGCAGGCTCAAGGGGCGGCTCCCGATTACACTCCGGCTTATCAACTCGTTAGGCAGTGGTTACCTAATGAAGCTGAAACGGTAAATCGCCCCGGGGTAGGGTTGGTGATCGAGCATCAAGGTAAGACACTGAATTACTTGATTGTCGGGTGGTGGGATAATGAAAATGAATTGCGGGTGAAAGTCTGGGTACAGGAACAGGGAGTTTGGCGCGCGGCACGAGATGAATCTTTCTGTGTGTGGGATTTGCAGGTAATCGCCTTTGAGCGCGATGCTTTTGTTGATACTTTGCTACAGCATGCTCCGGATATTCCGGCTTATATGAACCGCACTCTGACGGTAACTGTGGATTAATTATGCAACGAAATGTCTACTTTCTCTTGCTGCCCGACGTGTTGTCGCTGGATTTAACTGGCCCGGCGGAAACTTTACGGCTGGCGGGGTCGTTTAAACTTTCCTATATCAGCCCATTACCCGAGGTGATGTCCTCCACCGAGATGATGTTGGGCCAGTTACAGCCACTGCCCGATAATTTGCCAGAAGGCAGCTTGTTGGTGGTGCCGGGAGTGAGTGATTCGCGCCACTTCTTTGCGACCGAAACAGCAGCCATCGCCCGTCAGTGGTTACAGCAGCAGAAAGCCGCCATTGCGCAGCAAAAAATCATCTTAGTTTGTGTTTGTTCTGGCGCACTGCTGGCGGCCCAAGCCGGATTACTCGATGGTTATCAATGCACCACTCATCACCACGTATTGGAGCGGTTGCGCCAACAAGCACCGCGCGCGCAAACCAAAGAGAACCGGATATTTGTTGAAGACCGTGGGGTGTATACCAGTGCTGGAATTACGGCGGGTATTGACCTGTCTTTGCATCTGATTAGCCGCTATTGCAGCCCACAAACTGCATTGGAGGTGGCGCGAGAGATGGTGGTTTACTTCCGCCGCTCCGGTGATGACCCACAGCTTTCACCTTGGCTACGTTATCGCAATCACCTTCATCCAGCAGTTCATCGCGCCCAAGATGTGATGTCCGCAGAACCGCAAGCAGAGTGGTCGCTGCGACAGGTTGCGCAAAAAGCACATGTCAGCAGCCGCCATTTGACCCGACTATTTCGCGAACATGTCGGTATCAGTGTGCGTGAGTTTCACGAGCAATTACGGGTGGCAGTGGCTGAAGTCCGTTTGCAGGAAGGGCTTAATCTGGAGAAAGCGGCACTGGCAGCCGGATTTTCCTCCGGACGCCAGCTACGTCGCGCGCAACAACGTGGGCTCGCCGTGGTTAACTGACCAAGCGCCGCCGGTCAATGCGCTGTAGCCCCATCGATAATAACGTGCTCAGTATCAGAGCCAAGGCGAAGACATAGAAAATATCCAGTATCGGATAAGCAGTAAAATCATAATGATGGGTGCGGATAAAATGAATAATCAGCGCGTGGAAACCGTAAATCGCCAGTGAATGCCCGGCAAGCCAACTCAACCAGGCAATCGGCTGGTTAAGGCAGTTTTTAAACCACACCAGCAGTGACACGGCAGCAACAAAGACCAGCGGGCCGCAATACATATAAAAAGTATCGGCGAAGCTACCATTGATTCGGGTCTGTTTCTCCGTCGAGATGGCAATCAATATGACACTCACGATAAACAGCAATGCCGCCCCCCAACTGATGGCCCGCCCTTGAGTTTCCAGCATGCCAATTGCCCGCCCCAGCAGGGCATACAGCAGATAATAGAAAGTATCGCCATAGATATAGAGGTTTATCGGCAGTAAATGGAAGCCGCCAATCGAATATTTACTGGCCTGTGGATTAGCCAGCACGGCCAACAGCAGGATGATAACGGCCAAATAACGGCCCGATACCGGCTTGACGTTAATCAGCGGGGAAACCAGATAAACCACGATAATGGCGTAGAAAAACCACAAATGATAAAACACCGGCTTTTGCAGGATATTCATCAATGCAGCCCAACCATTGATGGAGGTCAGGGTCGAAATATAAATCAGCGCCACCAAGCTGTAGAACAACAGACACAGCCCGATACGGGTAAAGTGCTTTGGCTGCGCGCTTTTTTCACCAAAAAACAGATAGCCGGAGATCATAAAGAACAGTGGCACACATGCCCGAGACGCCGAATTCAGTAGATTGGCAATGTCCCAGTTTGCTTCTCCCACCTGCGCACCGCTGGTGACGTAATAGGTGGTGGCATGGATCATGACCACCATAATGCAGGCCACAGCCCGCAGATTATCAATCCAGCCAATCTTATTGGTCATGCATACTCTCTATCACCCGTCTTACTGTTACCGACATAAAAGTGCTTATCTATTTAGAACTCAAATAATCAGGTGGCAAACAATAACGTAAATTTGAATATATACACAAAGTAAATACCTAAAGTCATTAGCATTCCAGTCAGCCAATAAACCAGGCGGAGCCAAGGACGATGGGTAATTGTTGCTATAAGGTTATATTGACGGCAAAATAGCCGTCCCGACATGCTCTGATTGTACATCCTGCTTGAGCGGTCTCATTTTTTTATGTTTACTATTAATAGCTTAATCTATGCAAACTTCATTTTCACCCGCGACGCGTTTAGGTCGACGGGCGCTTTTATTTCCTCTGTGTTTGGTATTGTTCGAATTTGCCGCCTATATCGCCAACGATATGATTCAGCCAGGTATGCTGGCGGTGGTGGCAGATTTTAACGCCAGCGTAGAGTGGGTTCCGACTTCCATGACCGCTTATCTAGCGGGCGGTATGTTCCTGCAATGGCTACTTGGCCCCTTATCGGACCGTCGTGGGCGACGCCCGGTGATGCTAGCTGGCGTGGCATTCTTTGTCGTGACCTGTCTTGCTATTTTACTGGTCAATACCATTGAACAGTTTATTGCCATGCGTTTCCTGCAAGGCATTGGCTTGTGCTTTATTGGCGCGGTGGGTTACGCCACCATTCAGGAATCATTTGAAGAAGCGGTCTGTATTAAAATCACCGCACTGATGGCAAATGTGGCACTCATTGCTCCATTGCTTGGACCATTGGCCGGTGCTGCCCTGATTCATGTGGCCCCGTGGCAGACTATGTTTGTGCTATTTGCCGTGCTGGGAGCCATTTCATTTGTTGGCTTGTGGCGCGCTATGCCGGAAACCGCCTCGCGCAAAGGTGAGAAACTGTCAGTCGGTGCAATGTGGCACGACTATAAGCTGGTGCTTGCTAACCGCCGCTTCCTGTGCGGTTCGCTGGCATTAGGCTTTGCCAGCCTGCCCCTGCTGGCGTGGATTGCTCAATCGCCGGTCATTCTGATTAGTGGTGAGCAGCTCTCGACGGTTGAATACGGTATCTTGCAGGTTCCTATCTTCGGCGCACTGATTATTGGTAATCTGACACTGGCAAAGTTGAGTGGCAAAACCAGCGTTCCACAGCTTATTCGCTATGGCGCAGGCCCGATGATTATTGGCCTGATGGTTGCCGCTGGCTCAACACTCTATTCATCCCACGCCTATCTGTGGATGACCGCTGGGCTGAGCCTTTATGCCTTTGGTATTGGTCTGGCAAACGCCGGTTTGGTACGACTGACACTGTTCTCCAGTGATATCAGTAAAGGGACGGTATCCGCCGCCATGGGGATGATCAGCATGATGGTCTTCACCCTAGGAATCGAGTTTGCCAAAGTGGCTTACCTGTGGGGCAATAGCGGCGTCTTCAACCTGTTTAATCTGATCAGCGGCTTGCTGTGGCTAGGCTTGGTGGTGATATTTATCCGCCGTCAGCCGGAGACAACAGCAGAGTAATGTTATTAAATGCTGAAGGAATCTCTTCTTCAGCATTTAATAACGATGATTTACAGCCGAAAATCGGTGTGTAGTTGCAACCAATGGGCCCTTAATATTTTTTTATGGGCTTCATTCATAGGTAATAAGGCTAACATATCAGGCCATGTTTGACGGGCAATTTCCATTGCATCATCTAAATGGGCCTTAATAGCCAGATAAGGCGCATCTATTCTCTCACACCATTTTTTGAACGTGGAAAAATTGATTAAATACCACTGTTTCTCTTTTGCCATTCTCAATGCAAGTTCGGACTCATTTGTCATATACACTTTAGTGCATACAATGTCATATGCAGGGGATAACTTTGCATGACGCCCATCAGGGTAAGTCACCGTCCAATTTTTCAAATGGGCATCCCCATTGGCTAATAAGATATTGCCTAATAGGCGACGAGCCATTTGTTGCAGATCGGCTAAACCACCAGCATCGTTATATAAAACAGCAGCAATTTGTTCATAATTTTTGTCTGCGTATTTTTTGCTGGGATACAAATTAAAAATTTGTGCAAAATCCTCCGTGTGTATTCGCCCTGTTCCTTTTGCAGAACGATCAAAACGGCGGATAAGATAAGCATGCTCACCTGTGGGGAGTTGGATATCAGGTAAATTATCGATCTCGTCTAGTGAAACCAAATTTATTTCGGGGATCTCAATGCCAATGGCTTGCGCCAGGCGCATCACTGAGTATTCATTTTCGGGAACATTTTTATGCACTGTTGACGGTGTTTTAACAATCCAGTCATCCTCACCCACTTCGGTGGTTATCAAGTATCGCCCATCTTGATAACGAGATGAAAACTTCATCTGTATACCCGCCAAAGAAAATTTATCCGCTATATTTTTTATATCTATCTGTACTGCTTCTATTTTATTGTGAGCGGACAGTGCCCATTGTGGAATACTACCTCTGAGCAGCGGGCGGGCAACTAAAGCGCCAGCAAGATTCTCACCAGCCCGCGCTAATAGCGGAAACTCATTATCTTCATGAGTTTTTAACTGCGTTGTCATCATCTTCCGTAGCGCGCCTTCAGGTAATAAATTAGATAATACTGGTGGTAATCTTTGCTTATTAATTTGTACTTTCCGTAAATAATCTGGGTCAACTTGCTGAGTTAAGGTAAAAATTGGCCGCCGTATTTCTGGCATCGCGATATAATCAGGATCAAACGATAAAGCATTGCGCCCACCGGTATAGTGAACCAAAACGCCAATGCGGATATCACCTAAATAAAGCGCCAGCCCCTCTACTTGCTCAACTTGCTGCGCCATCAGCTAGTCCTCCAGATTTTTATATTTTGTTTGCCAGGGATCATTCTGTGCTGTGATGTTTTCATCATCTATTACTGTGTTTGTCGTCATCCTGCCCGCGCGAATTTCCTGTGCCTGTTCTCTGGTCACTAACAGTATTTCCAGATCGAAACCAGCCAAAATGCGTAAAAAGGTGGAGAGCTGAATATCCCCCCCTTTTTCAAATTTGGAAACCTGCTGCTGCGTCATGCCGTTGACTAAGCGCATATCTGATTGTTTCAGTTTTTTCTGTTGGCGGATCTCTTTCAGCTGTGTCGCCACATCATTGAGTGTTCTCATTCGGCCCTCATGACATTAATTATGATGTACGCTAAGACTAGCACATCTAAAGAGATGTAATTGAGAGATAAAACATACGATAAGATGTGTAAAACACGAAAAACATCAATAAGTATGTGTCAGAGATTAAATACATCTTATATTATGTATTTGATTCAATTTACATTAAATTCGATGTATTTAATGAATAAAACATCTAAAGAGATGTTTAGGATGATGGCAGAGGAGGAGAAAACAATCCTCGGTCGCGCAAGAAGTGGTCGTTACCCCGGCGTCGGGTAAATCCGCTGCGGTCAAAGAATTCGAGAATCTGAATGGCCAGCTTGCGGCCAATGCCCAGCCGATCGCGAAAATCTGCGGCGCTGGTGCTACCTTGACTGGCATCCAGCTCACGAACTAAATCAGCAAACTGCTCAATACACTGACTCAGATAGTAGCGGTCCGGAACTATTGCGGTGATATGGCCCAGTTGCGCCGCTTTTCGTAGCAGGCTACGCATCTCATCTTCATCTATTGGCAGTGTGACGGCCAAATCACGTACCCACCACGGAGAATCAACAAAGTAGGGAGCGACTTGCTGCCATAACTCCTGCTCCTGCTCGGTAAATGCCAACCCATGCTGCGGTAGATGCAACCAGCCACGGGTATTTTTTAGCGCCCCTTGCACCAGCAAGTTATCAATCAGGCGAAATACCAAACCCTCATCTAATGTCGGCAATGCCATACGCCGCAAACGTGCACGGCCTAGCCCCAATTGATCGCCATGTTGCTGATGATATAAGCATAAAACATGTAATAGTGTCTGCTGCGCCTGCTGAGCATGTGGGGGTGACAACGCGATATCACCGGCCACAATGCTATTCGTGCTCGCCAGCAACGCGGCGGTATCAGCGTCTTTAAGCTGGCGCGCCCAACTGAACTTATGTATCGAGACCGGCCCTTGCGTCAAATGCAAATCCAAGACTTCACGATCACTGGTTGCCTGCGCCAACTCGGTTAACCAAGTCAAGAATGCTGGCTGCCGTTTGCCCCGTTTAGGGACCGCCAAATGAATGACCCGCGCACCGCCCAAGGTCTTCTTCGCGGCAATGTCTCGCAGGATTAAACGATCATTCTCAGCCAGCCAAAGAGGGTTATCCAGTAACAGCTCGGCCAATATCAATTGAGGTTTATCATCAGCGGGTTGTGGGCTGCTGAGCAGCGAAAAACGCCCGGTGATATGGCTGGCCGCATGGTGCAAATGCAGCGGTTGCCAATGCTGTATCGGCGCGTCTGCATCAACGACAACCAGCACGCGATCTAGCGCCTCTGGCGGCTGTTGCGCTAAGAGCCAGTCCCCGCGATTAATCTGTTGCTTGCTAATATCGCCGCTGATATTCAGGGCAATACGTTGACCGGCTTGCGCCTGCTGAGTATCTTGGTTTTGGGCATGGATACCACGAACTCGAACCGGGCAATCACCACCGGTGAGCCACAATGTATCGCCCACCGCGACCTTGCCTGCCAATGCCGTGCCAGTCACCACTAGACCGGCACCTTTCACACTGAATGCGCGGTCAATAGCCAGACGAAAACGCCGTTGCAACCGGCTGTTATTTTCATCTGGCGAATAACAGTGCGCCAAATGTTCGCGTAATTCACTGATACCCAGAGAGGTGGTCGCCGCGGTAACAAATAGCGTCACTTGCTCTGCTTGCCAGCCCTGTGCCGCCACTTCAGCCATCACCTGCTGGCGCACTTGGCTAATGCGCTCGTCATCAACTCGATCGGCTTTGGTTAGCGCGACCGTCAGTGTCGGATGCCCACTCAACCGTAAAATGGCCAAATGCTCACGGGTTTGTGCCATTACGCCGTCATCGCAGGACACCACCAGCAGAGCATGGTCGATACCGCCTATGCCAGCGAGCATATTGGCTAAAAACTTTTCATGGCCGGGCACGTCTATAAACCCGATAATAGTGCCGTCAGGTTGCGGCCAATAGGCATAGCCCAGATCAATCGTCATCCCGCGCTGTTTTTCTTCGGGTAGACGATCGGCATTCACGCCAGTAATAGCCTGTAAAAGTGTGGTTTTGCCGTGGTCAACATGACCCGCGGTTGCAATAATCATGGTGCCAATTCCCTGAGCAAGGTTGCTTCATCCTCGAGACAGCGTAAATCCAGCCATAAGCGCCCATCAGCGACGCGGCCAATCACAGGTTTAGCCAAACTGCGCCAGCGCTCGGTTAGCGCTTCCAAAGCACTGCCGCTGCCATCTTTGGGGGCAAACGTCACCGCCCAACTGGGTAATCTATCTACCGGTAACGAGCCGCTACCAATCTGCGACCAGCATGGCTCTACTGCCAGGGTAAAATGAGCATAATGGTCGGCCAACGCAGCCCGTACCCGCTGGGCACTCTCGGCGATAGCTTCTGCCGGGCGGGTCAGTAATCGCATGGTCGGTAATAGCTCGGTCAACCGGTCTGGCTGCTGATAGAGGCGCAAAGTCGCATCCAGCGCAGCCAGCGTCATTTTATCGGCCCGTAACACCCGCTTGAGTGGATGCTGCTGCAACTGGTCAATCCACTGTTTTTTACCCAGAATTATCCCTGCCTGAGGGCCACCCAGCAGCTTATCACCCGAGAAAGTGACCAAATCGACACCCGCCGCTATCAATTGCTGTGGCATAGGCTCGGCAGGTAAACCATAGCTAGACATATCGATAAGCGAACCGCTTCCCAGATCGGTGGCGGTAGGGATGGCAAACTCACGCCCCAAAGTGGCCAGTTGCTGCTCGGCAACCGATGCAGTAAAGCCTTCGATGCTGTAATTGCTGGTATGGACCTTCATCAACAGGCCGGTATGTTCATTGATAGCCTGACGATAATCTTTCAGATGCGTGCGGTTGGTAGTCCCCACTTCAACTAATTCACAACCAGCCTGGCGCATCACATCGGGAATGCGAAAAGCACCGCCAATCTCGACCAATTCGCCACGAGAAACCACCACCTGTTTCCCGGCCGCCATCACGGTTAACATCAGGAACACTGCCGCAGCATTGTTATTGACGATGCAAGCATCCTCAGCCCCGGTCAATTCACAGAGTAAATCCGCGACCGCCCGGTCACGATGACCACGACGCGCGCCACTCAGAGAATATTCCAGAGTCACGGCCCCGCGCATGGCGTCATTCACCGCGGAAATGGCAGATTCGGCCAACAGCGCGCGGCCTAAATTGGTATGCAGGACGGTACCGGACAGGTTAAAGACGGGTTTTAATGCGGGCTGACGTTGGCTTAACCGGTGACGTAGAGCAGCAGGCCAGTCGATACACCAATCAGCCAACCTATCAAATTGACGAATATGCTCTCTGGCCTCTAACTGCATCTGGCGTAAGGTTTCAGCCAATAGAACAGAGCCATATTCTGCCAGCAATGGTGCCATTTCAGGCTCACGCAGCAGGCGATCAATTGCCGGTAACTGACGGTATAACAAATGTGATTCTGCGCTCATAGTCACTCAGATATTCGTCACTCTGCGGGTGGATTAAACAGTATTGACGCTAGCATTAAGTATTATTCACCGGGAAACAAAAACGGATTGATACTGCTGCGGGCAAAACCTTCGCCTTCCATCTTGGCATCGAGAATCAGCGAGGCCAAATCATCGGCAACAGCTTCCACTTGAGGGTCTTTTTCCTGATACAAAATTTTCAGGTAAGTGCCGCAATCACCACAGCTTTCGGCTTTCACTGCCGCCAACTCGCTGTCCAATGACCAGTAGTTTAGATCTCGCGTCTGTTCGCAGTTACTGCATTTAATCCGCACCACATGCCACTCACTCTCACACAAGTTACAGTGCAAATAGCGCAAACCATTGTTGGTGCCAATATGTACCACACTGGATACCGGAATACTGCCACATACCGGGCAGAACTGACGGTGTTCACCATACTCTGCACGGGCTTTGCCAGGAATCTGGCTGGCCATTTGTGCCCAATACAGTGACAACGCAGCCCAAATAAATGGCGATTTTTCGCTACCAATCTGTGCAAACTCGCGGTTTAACAGCGCATCGGCGTACAGTTCCAGCTCATGCACCGAGGCCTTATCCAGATTATCCAATACCGCCTGAATATGGTCGGGGGCATCTGGGCGTAGCTCGGCGATCAGCGCTGACAGTAGCTTGCGCCAATGTTCAGTACGCGGAAAAACACTCAAATCCAGCGGTGGTTTACCGCTCGCCGCGGATTGCGCCAACTCGGCTTGCATATCCAGCACCAGCGGATGGTCATGCAGCGCTTTTTGCTGGGCTTGCGTAATTTTAGCCGCAAAGTCCAGATAGTCAGCTAATGGGTTATCCAGCGCTAACTGCTGCAAACGTTCAGTGCGCCGGGTATACAGACTTTTTAAATTCGCGAAAAGTAACGGCGGGATATTCCCCGCCGTTGTACCTTTTTCGCTCTGTTTTCCTAATTGATCTTTAGGAACAATGCGAATACTCATCAGGGTTTCTCTTCCTGTTTTTTCTGAAGCTGCCGTTTGGCGTTGACCTCACGATACCAACGTGGATGGTGCTTTTTAGCCCATGCTGCCGGTACCCAACCTTCCACCATCGCGGTAATCGTGCCTTTCACCCATAGGGCGGCATAGATATGCACCATAATCACGATAATCAATCCCACCGCCGCCAGTGAGTGCACTAACAGTGCCAGGCGAATCAGCGGAATCGGGAAAGAAGGCGCAAAGTAAGGCCGCCAAATCACCACGCCACTGGCCAGTAGCAGCACCAGACTGATAATAGCAGCCCAGAATACGCACTTCTGACCAAAATTATAGCGTCCAGTGTCGCCCACTTCCTCATTCATGGCAATTTTGTGGATATTTTTAGCCCATTCCAGGTCTTCCTTGTTAATCAAGTTATGTTTCCAGTAACGGAAAAACATGATCAGGAAGGCTGCGAACATAATCACCCCAGCGAAGGGGTGAAGGATGCGCGCTAGCTGGGGAGTACCAAAAATATTCATCAACCAGTTAAATGACGGGAAGAAGAACCCCAAACCACTGATAGCCGCCAGCATGAAACAGAAGGCAACTATCCAGTGGTTGATTCGCTCCGGCGCACTGTAGCGCTGGATCCGCTTTTCTTTTTTCATTTCCGCGTCTCCCCGTCGTCTGAGTGCTCAGCGGTGGTCTGCTCTGGTTCCTTAGGCGCAGTATCAGAAGGTGTGGCATCCGGCTTATGCTCTTCGTCCTCTTCTTCTTCAACCCGGTTCGGGCCGACACCAACGTAATGGAAGATACTGGCGGCAAAGGTGGCTGCAAAGCCAACCGCCGCCAGTGGTTTCCAGATACCTTTCCAGAAGGTCACTGTCGGGCTGATGGTCGGGTTCTCCGGCAAACCATGATAAAGCTGAGGTTTATCCGCATGATGCAGCACATACATCACGTGGGTACCGCCAACACCCGCCGGGTCATATAACCCAGCGTTATCAAAGCCACGGGTTTTCAGCTCCGCCACTCGGCCAGCAGCCACTTCCTTCATCGACTCTTTAGTACCAAAGTGAATCGCCCCGGTCGGGCAGGTTTTCACACAAGCAGGTTCCTGGCCGACACCCACGCGATCGACACACAAGGTACATTTGTACACCCGATTATCGTCTTTGTTCATGCGCGGCACATCAAACGGGCAACCGGCGATGCAATAACCACAACCGATACAGTGCTCTGACTGGAAATCAACGATGCCATTAGCGTACTGAATGATTGCCCCTTCCGACGGGCAAGCCTTCAGGCAGCCCGGGTCAGCACAATGCATGCAGCCATCCTTACGGATCAGCCATTCCAGCTTGCCGCTCTCTTCATCTTCAACTTCAGAGAAGCGCATCACCGTCCATGATTTAGCCGTCAAATCAGCGGGGTTATCGTACACCCCGACGTTATGACCCACTTCATCACGAATATCGTTCCACTCCGAACACGCCACCTGACAAGCTTTACAGCCAATACAGGTGGTGACGTCGATAAGCTTGGCCACCTCTTCCTGATGGTTACGATCCTGTGGCGGCGGCGTAAGGGAGTTGGTGCCGGAGCGCCGGATAATGTCTTGAGTTTGCAGTGACATAGGTTCTCTCCGTTACACCTTTTCCACGTTGACCAGGAACGCCTTAAACTCTGGCGTTTGCGTATTAGCGTCACCGACAAACGGCGTTAGGGTATTGGCCAGGAAGCCTTTTCTCGCCACCCCTTCGTATCCCCAGTGAATCGGAATACCAATGGTGTCCACTTCCTGTCCATGGACATTCAGTGTGCGAATACGTTTGGTCACCACCGCCTTGGCCTTGATATAGCCACGGTTGGAGCTGACTTTTACGGTATCGCCCTGTTTGATGCCCTTTTTCGCTGCCAGTTTTTCGCCAATTTCCACAAACTGTTCCGGCTGCGCGATAGCGTTGAGCAACGCGTGCTTAGTCCAGTAGTGGAAATGCTCGGTCAGACGATAAGTGGTACCGACATACGGGAATTGCTCATGAGAACCCATCGCGGCCAAATCGTCTTTAAATACACGGGCGGCCGGGTTAGATATCACATTCGGATGCAGTGGGTTGGTACCCAACGGCGTTTCGAATGGCTCATAATGCTCAGGGAATGGCCCTTCGGCCATTTTGTCGATGGCAAACAGACGCCCCATCCCTTCAGGCTGCATAATGAATGGCCCAACATCACTGCCCGGCGCAGCCGCGCTGTAGTCAGGAATATCAATCCCGGTCCATTTAGCACCATCCCACTCCAGCAACTGGCGTTTCGGATCCCAAGGTTTACCCTGTGGGTCGGCAGAAGCACGGTTATACAGAATGCGGCGGTTAAGCGGCCATGCCCATGCCCAGCCTAGCGTATTGCCAAGGCCGGATGGGTCTGCGTTATCACGCCGCGCCATCTGGTTACCCGCTGGCGTCCAGCTACCCGCAAATATCCAGCAACCACTGGCGGTGGTACCGTCATCACGCAAGTGAGCGAACGTACTAAGCTGCTCGCCTTTTTTGACTAAGATCTTGCCATCGGCATCGGTGATATCTGCCAGCGCCTTACCGTTGCTCTCCATTGCCACTTCTTCTGGCGCTGGATTTTCTGGGGTCAGGTAATCCCAGGTCATATTAAGCACCTGTTCTGGCACCGCACCGCCTTCCCGGCGATACATCTCGCGCATACGCATAAAGATGCCCGCCAGAATTTCACCGTCGTTCAGCGCTTCTCCTGGGGCATCAGCACCTTTCCAGTGCCATTGCAGCCAGCGGCCCGAGTTAACAATGGAGCCATTTTCTTCAGCAAAGCAACTTGATGGTAAACGGAACACTTCGGTCTGAATTTTCGACGGATCGACGTCGTTAAATTCACCGTGGTTTTGCCAGAAGTTCGCCGTCTCAGTATTGAGTGGGTCAATAGTGACCAAGAACTTCAGTTTCGACAGCGCCCCTACCACTTTGTTTTTGTTCGGGAATGAAGCAACCGGGTTAAAGCCTTGGCACAGATAGCCATTCACTTTGCCCTGCGACATCATCTCGAAATACTGCAAGACGTCGTAGCCTTTATCCCACTTCGGCAACCAGTCGTAGCCCCAGCTATTTTCTTTCTGGGCTTTATCGCCATAGAAGCTCTTCATCATACTGACAAAGAATTTCGGATAATTGCTCCAGTAGTTTACCTGGCCCGGCAACAGGGTTTTCGGCGTGTTGGCTTTGAGGTAAGTTTCAATATCTGGCTGTTTTTCTGACGGCAGGTTCATATAACCCGGCAGGCTTTGCGACAGCAAACCGAGGTCAGTCAGACCCTGAATATTAGAGTGACCGCGCAAGGCGTTCACGCCGCCGCCCGCCATGCCCATATTACCCAGCAGTAACTGAATCATCGCCATGGTACGAATGTTCTGCGCACCCACGGAGTGTTGCGTCCAGCCCAAGGCGTACAGGAATGAAGCCGTTTTATCGGCAGCACTGGTTTCAGCGATATATTCACATACCGTCAGGAAATCTTCTTTCGGCGTACCACAAATATTGGAGACCACATCCGGCGTGTAGCGGCTGATATGCTCTTTCAGTAGGTTCCACACACAGCGCGGGTCTTCCAGCGTGACATCGCGTTTCGCAAAGCCGTTTTCATCCAACTGGTAGTTCCAGGTGGTTTTGTCGTATTTGCGGTTTTCGGCGTCATAGCCACTGAACAGGCCATCATCGAAGGTAAAATCTTCCCGCACCAGCAAGCTGGCGTTGGTATAGGCTTCGACGTATTCGCGGTTAATTTTTTCGTTGGTGATCAGGTACAACAATACGCCGGACAGGAACGCAATATCGGTACCGGAGCGGATTGGCGTATAGAAATCGGCCACCGACGCAGTACGGGTAAAGCGCGGATCTATCACGATCAGCTTGGCATTGTTGTGGATCTTGGCTTCCATCGCCCAGCGGAATCCCACCGGATGCGCTTCTGCCGCATTACCGCCCATGACGATAATTAAATTCGCGTTCTTGATATCAACCCAGTGGTTGGTCATCGCACCGCGACCAAATGTTGGAGCAAGACTTGCTACCGTTGGTCCGTGTCAGACACGTGCTTGGTTGTCTACGGCAAGCATGCCGAGAGCGCGACTAAATTTCTGGGTCAAATAACCCGTTTCATTACTGGATGCCGAGGCACACAGCATACCGGTACTCAGCCAACGGTTGACGGTAACACCGGCGTCGTTGGTCTTAATGAAGTTAGCGTCCCGGTCTTCTTTCATCAGCTTGGCAATGCGGGTAAAAGCATCATCCCAAGTGATTCTCTGCCATTTATCAGAACCCGGCGCGCGGTATTCGGGATATTTCAGGCGGCTTTCGCTATGGATAAAGTCCACCAGGCCGGCACCTTTTGGACAAAGTGCCCCACGGTTTACCGGGTGATCCGGGTCCCCTTCAATGTGGAAAATACTCTCTTTGGCGTTTTTCGCGCCGTCGCCGAGGCTATACATCAAAAGCCCGCAACCGACAGAGCAATATGTGCAGGTATTCCGCGTTTCACGGGCGCGCAGCAATTTATAATTGCGCGTTTCCGCTAGCGCCACTGACGGCGTAAAGCCGAGTGCCGCGACCGTGGTTCCCGCCATACCGCCAGCGCAGATCTTAAAGAACTGCCTTCTGCTGACCTGCATGGGTCTCTCCTTCATCTCACGATTGTTACAGTGTTTTACCCTTCATACTTCGAGCGATATGTGCGTTGGCTGCTGTCGCTCACCCAAATCACTTACTTAACTAAGCTCATTGGGACTCATTCGCTTGCCACCTTCATGCAACTCGAATTATTTTGGGTATGAATTTAAAATTCAGTCCACGCTTCCCTCAACGAAATGGGAGGCGTTAAAATCGCTTACGCGATATCCAGCTTTTCAGTGTGGGATACATTTCTGATAACAGAATATAGCCACACTATTCTTGATGTGAATGTTACCACATTGTGATTATGGGTTATAACTTTCAGGACCGCATAGTGAGCCAGATCAAACCTTCAGAAAATGACCTTTCCACCGAAATTTGCGGTGCCAAACAACTTAACGTGCTACAGCGTCATCAAATGACAGAGCCACAACTGGATTGGCTGGCGGAAGAAGTGCCGGTAGCGCTGGTGTATAACGGTATTTCTCATGTGGTGATGATGGCGACCCCCAAAGATTTAGAAGCTTTCGCTCTCGGGTTTTCGCTCTCGGAAGGCATTATTTCTGCACCAAACGAAATCTATGCCATTGATGTCACTCCCAGTTGTAACGGCATCGAAGTTAATATCGAGTTATCCAGCCGCCGTTTTGCTGGCCTAAAAGAACGCCGTCGCGCGATGGCGGGCCGCACGGGATGTGGTGTCTGCGGTATTGAGCAGTTGGACGATATTTTCCGCCCCATCGAACCACTGCCTTTCACACAAACCTTTAATTTAAATCAATTGGACCGCGCGCTTTCACAACTCAAGCACGTACAAACTGTAGGGCAACTGACGGGTTGTACTCATGCAGCGGCCTGGATTACTCCACAAGGGGAATTATTGGGAGGGTGTGAAGATGTCGGCCGCCATGTAGCACTGGATAAGCTGCTAGGAATTCGGGCCAAACAGCCCTGGCAGCAAGGTGCGGTATTGGTTTCCAGCCGTGCCAGCTATGAGATGGTGCAGAAAACCGCCATGTGCGGTGCCGAAATTTTATTTGCTGTTTCTGCTGCAACAACCTTAGCGGTTGAAGTGGCAAACCGCTGTAATTTAACCCTAGTCGGCTTCAGTAAACCCGGCAGAGCCACGGTATATACCCATCCGCAGCGCATCAGTTAAAAGCGCACTTAAGCACTGTGCAAGAGTGCATTTTTCCCGTATGATTATTCAACTGCCTAACGGATGAGGCTGAGAATGGATAAGCATAAAAAGAGAAGTATCGGCAGTTTTCGCGATACGTGGCTTGAGGGTTTCTTCGAGCACGGCGGCAGGCACCGAAAAATACCCGCAAGTATAGAAAATGTGCTTGCCAGAAAGCTGGATATTATAAACGCCGCAATAAGTTATAAAGATTTACGCTCACCCCCCGCCAATCGTTATGAGGAGCTGAATCCGCCATTAGAAGGCTACTCTTCTATTCGTATTAATGATCAGTACCGACTTATTTTTGTGTGGGCGAATGGCAAGGCCAACGATTTATACCTTGATGCGCATGGTTACAAGAAGCACAGATAGTCATCTCAGTGCCATTTAGGGCTGAAGAAAATAGTTTGAGGAAAATAATATGGTCCAAGCACAGCGCAAGCCAACCTCTGTTGGTGACGTCTTGTTGTATGAATATATTGAGCCGACAGGCATAAAAATTAATGATCTGGCGGAAATGCTTCAGGTGCATAGGAATACCATCAGCGCCTTGGTTAACAATAACCGCAAACTGACCACAGATATGGCATTTAGATTAGCTAAAGCATTTGATACTTCTGAAGAGTTTTGGATAAATCTTCAGGCCAATGTTGATATTTGGGAAGTACAAAATGACAACCGAATTCAAGAAGAGCTGAGTCGGGTAATCACATTAGATGATTTCCTTAAACGGAAAGAAAAATCTAAAAAATTAGCGTGATATTAATGTTCTAAGATCCCACGCATAAACGCTTGCTCGTTGATTCAACCTCAAAAACCATACAAACTGTACGGCATTGATAATCATTTTCAATATCATTTAATTAACTATAATGATCCGAATGCTTACGCGGTGCTTACTTTTTTTGCGCCGCCCTACACCTACGGAGACGATGATTATGAGTTACTCACTGCCATCCCTGCCTTATGCTTATGATGCCCTGGAACCACACTTCGATAAGCAGACGATGGAAATCCATCACACCAAACACCACCAAACCTATGTTAACAATGCGAACACGGTGTTGGAGAGCTTCCCTGAGCTGGCTAAACTGAGTGTTGAAGATCTGATCAAAGATCTGGACAAAGTTCCTGCTGAAAAACGCACTTTCATGCGTAACAATGCCGGTGGCCATGCTAACCACAGCCTGTTCTGGAAAGGCCTGAAATTAGGCACGACCCTGACTGGTGACCTGAAAGCAGCTATCGAACGCGACTTCGGCAGCGTTGACAGCTTCAAAGAGAAATTTGAACAAGCTGCGGCCACTCGCTTCGGTTCAGGCTGGGCCTGGCTGGTGCTGAAAGACGACGGCAAACTGGCGGTTGTTTCTACTGCTAACCAAGACAGCCCGCTGATGGGTGAAGCTGTTTCTGGTGCATCTGGCTTCCCAATTGTGGGCCTGGATGTGTGGGAACATGCTTACTACCTGAAATTCCAAAACCGTCGCCCAGACTACATCAAAGCATTCTGGAACGTGGTTAACTGGGACGAAGCAGCAGCGCGTTTCGCTCAAGCCAAGTAATTAGCGAAAACTCGCAAACGTATCTTTAATCGTGCCAGCAAGGCCTCCTTGCTGGCATTTTTTATTGTTAAAGTTTAGCCAATTCCTGCCGATAGATTGTACAAGAAGGTTGCTGGCATTTATGGCATGAGTCTATGAATGTTGTCACAAAAACGTTTGGGAAAAGTACTCTTGCCAAGGCTGTTCCACGTTCATCCAGTCCCCTTCATTCCTCTAATAATTAGACTCCCCAAAACTCACCTACGCTGATTGATTTGCAGCACAAACACCGCATAACGGAGAAGAACATGGCAGCATTTAGCAAAGTTTTTGGTAACTTTGAAAACATGAAGGTTGGTAAAAAGCTGGGATTAAGCTTTTTTCTGATGTTGTTGTTAGTTGGGATCATCGCTGGTACCACCGCTTATCATTTCTCCGTCATTGAAGAACATGCTTATAAAGTCGATCTAAGTTACAAAATAAATGATGAAGCCAATCAGGCAAAATATAACCGTGCGCTCTATGAACGGACCTATGACCTGCAATACATCAAAGAAAATTCGCAACATATCAATAATATAAAAAATCTTTTAACCCAAAGCGAAGAGCTGAGTTGGTCGGCAGAGAATCGTAAAATTATTGGCGGTATTGCCGATGTGGTTGAGGAATATCTGCAACAACAAAGCAATTTCGTGAATGCCGTGACCCATAAAGATGATGTGCGAAAAAGTTGGAATATCTCTGAAACCCAGAAGAACCTCAACGAGTTACAACAAAGCTTGCTCAATGAAGGGGCGGATACCAACACCCAGATTTTACTGGCAGAGATGAATCAGAAATTAATGACCGTGCGCTATAACGCGCGCGGTTTATTGCTGGATCGCAACCAGGAGGCAGAATCATCGCTGATTACCTCAATCAATATTGCCAACAGTGCGGCGAATGCTTTTATGCCGGTATTATCAGCCGACCAACAAAAGCTATTGCTCCCTGTCATCTCTAGCCTCAGTGCCTATAAAGACAATGTGCTGGCCTATCTACCGGCTTATCAGCAAGAGCTGGAAGTGGGAAAAGTGATGGAAGCCAATGCCAATGAGCTGAATAAACTCGCGACTCATCTATTCACCCAAGAGTTGCAAGGCACTCACGACGAAATTAATAATGCACAATTGCAATTAGCCATCGCGGCCATTGCCGCCCTGCTGTTCGGCTTGTTGATCTCGTGGCGTATGACCCGCCAAATTACGGTGCCACTGCGCACCACTCTGGCAATGGCTGAACGTATCGCCACCGGGGATTTAACTGCGGCGACCACATCAAATCGTACTGATGAACTGGGCCTGCTGATGAATGCCGTTGCCCGAATGAATGAAAATCTGCGCGCCATGATTGATGAAATCCGCATTGGCGTCAGCCAAGTCTCTCATGCTTCCGGCGAGATTGCGGCCGGTAACACTGATTTATCATCCCGTACCGAGCAACAAGCCGCTGCTGTAGAGGAAACTGCCGCCAGCATGGAACAGTTGAATGCCACGGTTAAACAGAATGCCGACAATGCCCACCACGCCAATCAACTGGCAACCGAGGCATCACAAACCGCCCAACAAGGTGGCAAGCTGGTCAATGATGTGGTGCGCACCATGAACGATATCTCTGGCAGCTCTAAACGTATTTCTGAAATCACCTCGGTGATTAACAGCATTGCATTCCAGACCAATATTTTGGCACTGAACGCCGCGGTCGAAGCTGCTCGCGCCGGTGAGCAAGGCCGTGGTTTTGCTGTGGTCGCGAGCGAAGTTCGCAATCTGGCACAACGCAGTGCGCAGGCGGCAAAAGAAATTGAAGGGCTGATTGGCGAGTCGGTATCACAAGTGAATGCGGGTACATCATTGGTACAAAATGCGGGTCAAACCATGGAAGATATCGTCCGCTCCGTGACCCATGTGCGCGATATTATGGCCGAAATTGCCTCAGCGTCTGATGAGCAAAGCCGCGGCATCACGCAAGTGAGCCAAGCTATTTCTGAAATGGACAGCACCACACAACAGAATGCCGCGTTAGTGGAAGAGTCTGCCGCCGCCGCTGATTCACTGGCCGAGCAAGCTATCTTACTGGCACAAGCGGTCGCGGTGTTCCGGCTGTCTGAATCAGAGGCTGAAACCAGCCAAAGTCATAGCGCGCCATCTGCACCTAAAAATACCTCAACACCTCGCCCAGCCCCCGAGACGCGTAATAGTGCTGCGCAAGATAACTGGGAAACGTTCTGATTGTTGGCTAAACCTTGGAACCCTGCCGTCGGGCAGGGTATTCTGACACTCCCTTTCAGACGCAGACAAGGAGAGCAGATGAAATATCCACAGGTTTATATCGGTAAAATCGAACCTTATAGCGGCAGTTCCCCAAGTGCTATTGGCAAACGCCAGGTACAGGGCGGCATTATGCTCACCTCTCTAGGGTTAGAAGGGGATGAACAAGCTGAAACCCGCTTCCACGGCGGCCCGGATCGCGCTTTATGCCATTACCCACGTGAACATTACCAGCACTGGGTGCAGCAATTTCCGACACAGGCCGATATTTTCTCGCCTCCCGCTTACGGTGAGAATCTATCCACCCTCGGTATGACCGAAAAAAATGTGTATATGGGAGATATCTATCGCTGGGGCGGTGCCATTATTCAGGTAACCCAACCGCGCTCACCTTGCTACAAACTCAACTTCCATTTTGCTATCGAAGATATGTCGGTATTGATGCAACAAACCGGCTACTGCGGCTGGCTGTATCGCGTGATTTCGCCCGGTAAAGTCAGCGACAGCCATCCATTAACGTTACTCGCACGAACCAGCGATATTTCAGTGTCTGAGGCCATCGCCATCGCCTGGCATATGCCATTCGATGAAGAACAGTACCGCCGCCTATTGGGCGTCTCAGGGTTATCCGCCAGTTGGAGCAAAACCATGCTGACGCGCATTGCTGAAGGAAAAATCGAGGATTTTAATCGGCGCTTGCGGGGAAATAGCGAGATATCAAGAGGTGGTTAACAGTTAAACATCACCAAGTCCTTCGATAAATTTGACTGCATCTCAATTGAGATACAAAATAGATTTATTGATGAGGAGGCTAAAATGGCTACACACACCACAATGTTGCATGTCCGTATTGATGATGACATTAAGAAACAAGCAACCACGGCACTCAATGCGATGGGCCTTTCTGTTTCCGACGCTGTCCGTTTATTTTTAAATCGCGTCGTCGCTGATCAGGCATTTCCATTTGAATTGAAAGTACCTAACACACAAACACGTGCGGCTATGCAGGAAGCAGAAGAGATTGTTCGCACTCGCGACGCACGCTTTACCACTTCTGATGAGTTATTTATTGAACTTGAAAAAGGCAACAGTAAGTAAGCGAACGACAATGCCAAGGACGGCAGACTATACGAAAGACTTCCTTAAAGACTGGGAAAAGCTGTCCCGCAGTGGCCGTTATGATATGCACCGACTGAAACAGGCAATGTTGCTACTGATTTCAAATGATATGCCTCTAGGTGCTGAATGGTTAGATCACTCTCTTAAAGGAGATTGGCAAGACTTCCGAGAATGTCATGTTGGCGGGGATTTCTTACTCATCTACAAATTAAGCAATCACAGCAAGACCAGCCAGATTGTTTTTGTCCGAACAGGGACACACGCTGAACTCTTTGAGTGATGAGCCGACAAAAACAAACCGGGTGGCGGCTGATACCGCGCACCCAGGTTTATCAGAAGTGGTAATTAGAAGGCTTTTTTGGCGTAACCGGTCACTTCTTTCAGGCCCATTTCACGGCCTAATGCAGTCATTGGATGCACTACCACAATACCGCGTGCCGCTTTTTTCAAAGAGCCCATATCAGCCTGCTCTTTCTTAGTAATTGGGCGACTGAATGGCAGTTGAGCCAATTTCTGAGCTTCAGCACTGAGGTTTTTGACCCGCACTTCCTTCAAACGCTGAATTTCAGCTGCCAGCTTCTCTTTTTCTTTCATATGTTGCGCAATTAAATCCACATTCCCCTGCTGAATAACAGTAGGATCTTTATGGTTCAGCGCATCCAGCATATCGCTTAGACGTTTGATTTCTGCATGTTCTTTCATAGTATTTGCCCGTACATGCCGCTGATGGGCACGATATTTCGCTAAAGTTGGAGATAGGATAGCACTGATTGTGCATCAAGATGGATAGTGTATCAGGATGCACGCCTTTCGGCAGCAGCCTCCTGTAACGGCTGCCACTGCATTCCGGCCGGTTCACCACTCATTTCACATGCAGCCGCCCCCAACCGCTCTAATGCTTCGGTATAGCGGCTGTTGAATGGATAACAGCACGATAGACGGAAGGCATGACGATAACGACCACTGGGTGAATAAAGCGTGCCGGGGGTCAGGCAAATTTGTTCCTGCAATAATTGATGGAACAGCGCGACAGTATCGACACTGTCAGGGAACTCGACCCAGAACACAAAGCCACCCGCGGGTTGGGTTACTTTGGTGCCACGTGGAAAGCTGCGAGTAATCAATTGTTGGGCAAGCTGGACCTGTTGCGCATAGCGGCGGCGCAAACTGCGCAAGTGGTGGTCATAGCCACCCGACTCAAGAAACAGTGCCAGCGTTTCTGAGAGCAACATGGGTTCCGCCATCGAAGAAACCGCTTTTAGCTTATGGAGTGCTTCTGCAAAGCGCCCACCATCAATCCAACCGATACGGAAATCCGGCGCCAGTGTTTTGGTAAAACTGGAGCAAAACAGTACCCAACCATCACGATCAAATGCTTTGACCGCTGGCGATAACGTCGAACCAAATTGAATTTCGGCGTATAAACCATCTTCAATCAATGGCACCTGATGATCGTTCATCAACTGTGCCAGCCGTTTTTTCGCCGCCAGTGGCATGGTGTAACCCAATGGATTCTGTACCGTTGGCATAGCAATCAGTGCATTTAATCGCCCTTCTTCAAGCAGTAATTCCAACACATCCAATGATAAACCCTGCTGCGGATCCGTGGGAATCTCCACCGCTTTCAGGCCCAGGCTGGCCAGCAATGGCATCAGATAGAAATAGGTTGGCGACTCCAGCCCGACGCAATCCCCCGGTTTGGTCGTCACGCGCAGAGCCAATTGCAGCGCCTCCATACAACCGTGGGTAATGGTGATATCAGCAGGACTGGCCAGCATCCCCAGCGTCATGGCACGGCGAGCGATTTGTTGCCGCAACCGCTGGCTGCCAGGTGGCAAGGAATATTGGCTGATTAGCTGGGGCTCACGGCGCAGCAGTGATGCCATAATGCGCCCCAGTTTAGCACTGGGATAAAAATCCCCGGTTTGCGGGCAGGCGAGCGAAATATTGGTAAATCGCGGGTTTTGCTGCGCGGCAAATACGGTATCAATCAAATCCAGCACTTCATCCACTGGCTTGCCCACCGTGGCAGTTGGCACCACGGCTGTCGATGGGCTACAGACGTAAAAACCTGACTGTGGGCGAGCCTCAATCAAGCCGCGGTCTTCCAGTGTACGATAAGCCGCCACCACGGTATTGATACTCACTTGATGGCTTTGCGCACAGCTGCGTACCGATGGCAGGCGACTGCCCGCCAGCAAACTGCCATTTTTAATGGCCTGCGCCAAATTGTCAGCCACTTGCAAGTAGCGGATTTCATTCATAACCAGGGACATGGTGACAGTTCTCCGCAGGATCAATGGGTACAGTTTCGGCTGATGCAAACTGTACCCATAACAATAGATAACTTCTGCTTCTGACGCTATAGCCGATTGCTGTTTATGCTGAATCTCTTCGTAATATAATTATTTACCCAAAGTCATTGGAATTGCAGGTAGGCAGCAAACGAACAAATCCCGATGAGCTTATTCAAGTAAGTGATGCGGGTAAGTGAGTGTAGCTAACACCCCTGCGGTTTCAAGAACGAAGGGTACAGAGGAATTCCCCATGCTGGACAGTGCTTTTATCAGTTACGTCACCGTTATGTCGATCACTCCCGGCCCGAATAACCTGCTGTTAGCCGCCTCCGGCGTCAATTTTGGTTTGCGCCGAACCTTGCCGATGATGTTGGGGATTACCTTTGGTTGTGCATTACAGTGCGCACTAACCACCACACTGCTGGCATTGATTCTTAGTTGGGTGGGTATTATTCGCCTCCCTCTGGTGACGCTGGGGGGGGGCTATTTATTGTGGTTATCTTGGAAGATTTTTAATTCTGGCACCCCCAATGCGCGAGATAGCGAGCGACCAATGGGATTTATTCAGGGGGCATTATTTCAAGCGGTTAACCCAAAAGCCTGGCTGATGGCAATGAATGTCGCCATTTTATTCACACCACGTGAAGGGGCAACACTGAGCCATACCTTGCTGATTATGACTGGCTTTGCCTTATTGAATTTGCCTTGTGTCGCGGTTTGGGCGGTGATGGGCGACCAATTGCGTCATGCACTGCGCGTTAATTGGAAGTTGCGGTTATTCAATGGCGTGATGGGCGGCTTGATGGCAATCACCGCATTGTGGCTGCTAGTGGACGAATGGCTAAGTGTCTTACTTGCTTAAATCAGGCGTGACCAAGGGGTGAGAGCTTAGAAACTTGTTTTTGACTGATGCGGGAGAGCAATTCAGTAATCGAGAGCACCATAGTTGAGCGCACCATTTGCTGATAACGCTGGCGTTGCATGGCAATCAGCGAAGCATCGGCTTCATCTGGACGCAAGAATGTCGGCACTGGTGGCAGCTCAGCAACACAATGTAATTCGCCAAATGGCCCGAGGATTTCGTCATCAGTAAAGCGATACTCGGTGCCATCATGGTTCAGCTCTTCGCGCAGCGCCATCAGTAGCTCCGCATCTTCATATTCATGCCGGGTAATAACGCCGAGGGCATAAACCAGCTTCAACCTGACGGATAATTCCCCTAGCGGCCCATCCCCGACCAGCAATGGCTCCACAGCATATTTCACCGCGTAGTCATCTTTACGAAAAACCTGCACTACGAGAATATTGAGCGCTTCTGCCAATAATTCGACAGCAGCCATCAAGAAACTCCGAACGGTCTTACCCGCGTTCAGATGTTCTAGTACCCGATTCTCAAAGGCCTGTGTTTTTTCAATCATCGTTTGTCACTGGATATGAGGCTACTAAAGGATAAATACCGTGCAATGTGGCACGGTATTTATCACCTAACGCAACCGGCTTGGTTCTTAACGGAATCAGTGCGTCAGCTTGTCCTGCATGGCGTTATACACACTCACCGCCTGTTCGACAACCTCACTATCAGCAGGCAGACCTGAAATTTGCGCTAACGCAGCTTTCGGCCCTAACTTTGCCAACAATTCAACCAGTTCCTGTGCTTGTGGGTCCTGTTCACTACGATAACTCATCGCGGCGGCAATACCTGTGACCAAATTATCGTGTGGTAACTGATATTCCAGTGTCCCTAACAGCGGTTTGATCAAACGGTCACCGGCACTCAGTTTACGCAGTGGCTGACGGCCAACGCGCTCCACATCATCGTGTAGGTAAGGGTTTTCAAAGCGGGAGAGGATTTTATTGATATAAGCGGCATGTTTTTGTGGTTCAAAAGCATAACGTTTAATCAGCACCGCACCACTTTCTTCCATTGCGCCTTTCACAACCTGGCGTATAGCAGGATCCAGAATAGCGTCACGAATGGTCTGATGACCGGCAAGCTGACCCAAATAGGCTGTAATGGCATGGCCAGTGTTCAATGTGAAGAGTTTGCGCTCCACGAAGGCCATCAAGTTGTCCGTGAGTTCCATACCGGCGATTTCTGGTGGCAGCCCTTTAAACTGGGTGCCATCGACAATCCACTCGCTGAAGGTTTCTACCGTTACGGCCAGAATATCGGTGCTGCCTGCTTCTGACGGCGGCACAATGCGGTCTACTGCAGAATCAACAAAACCAACATGTTGCTCAACCCACGCCTGTTCGCTTTCGGGTAAAGCGGCAAAAACATGCTGTTTCAACTGGCTGGTGCCACGCACCATATTCTCACAAGCAATAATATTCAGTGGGCGGGTGTTGCCTTGTTGATGGCGGGCAATCAGACCTTGTGCCACAGTACCGGCGATGCGGGCCAGAATTTGTGGGCCAACGGCGGTGGTGACAATATCCGCTTGCGCAATCAGCTCGATCACTTCCGGGCTACCACTGTTGACGGCGCTAACATTCTTCACTTCTTCAACACGCGCTTGTTCGCCAACAATATTAACCGGATAACTCTTACGCTTGTTTAGCTCATCCAACAGGGGTTGGTTAACATCGGCGAAAGTCAGTTGCGCACCGGCATCAGCAAGAAGTTTACCAATGAATCCCCGGCCAATATTACCTGCGCCAAAATGCAATGCTTTCATATTCGTTACCTTTTGCTGTAAAAGGGCCGTTTACTCCCAACGGCCCTATTCAGGTTGCGGTGGTTATCCGGCAGCACCGGATAACACATTTCGCTATTCAGTTATGACTTTTTACCGCCCAGTAAATCCAGAACTTCTTGTACGCTGGTTGTTTTACTTAAACGTTCAATGACAGAGTCATCATCCAGCGCATTTGTCAGGCTAGTAATGACCTGAATGTGCTCATTATTACGGGCGGCAATACCAATAACCAAACGCGCCACTTCGTCTTCTTCTTCGCCAAAGCGCACGCCGTCTGGGTATTGGCAGAACACAACACCGGTTTTCAGCACGCGGTCTTTCGCTTCAATCGTACCATGGGGTACAGCAATAGATTCGCCCAAATAAGTGGAGGTCAGTTTTTCACGTTCTAACATCGCTTCAACATATTCTGGCTCGACATAGCCCCCTTTCACCAACTGCTCACCCGCAAAGCGAATAGCTTGCTCTTTGGCTGTAGCATGTTGATTGAGGAAGATATTCTCGGCGCCCAGTCGGAATAGATTGGCTTCTGAGGGTTCAAAGCTATCATCCAATTTTTCAATCACTTTCTGAGCTTTCGTCGCAGCATCGCTAGCTTCAACCAGACGTGCCGTCAGGTTGCTATACAGCTGACTGTCGAGGAAGTTAGTCAGTGAGATATGCTGTGCCTGCGGTGCATGGCGCATCGCTCGCTCAGTTAAATCACGGTGCGTGATAACTAAGTCGACATCTTCCGGCAAGTTGTTAATGGCACAGTTAGTGACCGAGATATACTTCAGACCCGCATCTTGTACTTTCTTGCGCAACACACCGGCACCCATTGCGCTGGAACCCATGCCCGCATCACAAGCAACGATAATTTTACGCACCGTGCTCAAGTCGCCAGCAGCAGCTGCGGCATTGGCGGCTTGTGCGCCTTTAGATTGCGCTTTCATATCCTGCATACGACGAGTTGCGTCTTCCAGGTTATCTTCATCTTCGTCTTTGACTTTAGAGGTTTTCAGCAAGATAGCTGACACCACGAAGGACACGGCAAAGGCTGCGGCAACAGCAGCAATGTTAGCGAAATAGGCACCTTTAGGTGTCATCGCCAATACTGCCAAGATAGAACCAGGAGAAGCTGGAGATACCAGACCGCCATTCAGCACAGTCAGTGTGAACACGCCAGTCATACCGCCCAGAATGACCGCCAGCAATAAGCGTGGGTTCATCAGAACGTATGGGAAATAGATTTCGTGGATACCACCGAAGAAGTGGATGATAGCCGCGCCGCCAGCAGACTGCTTGGCGTTGCCTCGGCCGAAGAACATATAAGCCATCAACACGCCCAAACCTGGACCTGGGTTAGCTTCGATCAGGAAGAAGATAGACTTACCGGTTTCTGTCGCCTGCTGGATACCCAGAGGTGAGAAGATACCGTGGTTAATGGCGTTATTCAGGAACAGGATTTTAGCCGGTTCAACAAAGATAGACGTCAATGGCAGCAGGTTATTCCGCACCATGACATGCACGCCAGCGGCCAACACTTTAGACAGCACTTCTACCAATGGGCCAATCGCCATAAAGGCCAAAATCGCCAACAGCATACCGATAATGCCGGCTGAGAAGTTGTTAACCAGCATCTCAAAGCCGCTTTTGATTTTACCGTCAACCCAACGGTCAAAGCGCTTGATTGCCCAGCCACCTAATGGGCCTGCAATCATCGCACCGAGGAACATTGGCATATCCGCACCAACGATAACCCCCATGGTGGTGATAGCACCCACCACACCACCACGATCGCCACCGACTAAACGACCACCGGTAAAACCGATCAGTAGTGGAAGCAGGTAAGTGATCATCGGGCCAACCAGCTTGGCTAGCGTTTCATTTGGCAGCCAACCCGTTGGAATAAACAGTGCGGTAATAATACCCCAGGCGATAAACGCGCCGATATTGGGCATAACCATGTTACTGAGGAATCGGCCAAAATTTTGAATTCTGACCTTTGCGTCTGGTGAAAACATAAAACACCCCTATTGGTACGCGCTAGCAATAAGAGCGCGATATAATTGTTTTGTTGAGGCAGTTCTGCAAAACCCGCCGGTGTTATCGAATACAAACACGCTGTATGCAAAACAAACTTTAGCATGCTCTTTTACTCACGCGTAGCTCACCCCTTCAATGTGATACATATCACATTAAAACCCCCACCATAGGGGTGGATTTGTTGACGAAGATCACACTATTGAAGTGTAAGAAAGCCACAGAGGATAATTTTTAAGCTAAAAACCGCATTTAACGTGATTGATATCACATTTTTAGGTGGTAAGTTTGTTTTTAAAATGTGACATAAGTCACAAGTTATTTTTGCTCGCAGAGGGGATATGAGACATTCATCGACCTAATGTCTACGACTGGGCAAGTCACTTGGCAAATGTGTAATAAAACAACAATGGTAAATGAAACACTCGATTTCTTGGTTTTAAGGCAGAGTTTTGCTAATAAAAGCACATTTAAGTAGCCGAGGGGCATCATATAAGTAGCCGAGGGGCATCATAGCGGTAGGTCATAGGGCGGGTAAGTGATACCAGCACAAACGCCAGATAGCAAAAGGGGCCCAATAGGCCCCCATCATCAAAACATCGTACTCAGAGTGTAAACAAATTACTGCATAACACTCATGACACTTTTCTGTGCTGCCATCATCGCCGGATACTTGGCGACTAGGTTTGCCATCATCGCGTTATATTGTGCAGCTTGCTGTGCGGTCTGGAATTGAACGCCACCATTATTGAAGGTGACCTGAGTGCCCTGCTGTTGCAGGAAATCTCCAACCTGCGCCAAGTCCTGCACAAAGGCAGAAACCACCGGAACTGCCGGGATCAATACATTGGTCGGCTGAGTCACCACATTATCGAAGACTTTATTAAACACGACTTTCAAGTCATCGGGTTGCTTCAACGCGGCCACTGCGGTATCGGCCTGTGTTTTAGCGGTACGAATCTGCTGCACTAATAGGTTCAATGCACCTGCTGACTGCTGTAAAGCATCGCGCTTATTAAGATAATCTTGCGCCACACGAATCTCATTGATTTGTGCAATTGCTGGCGTCAGGCTGGCATCCACAGATTTACCGAGTTGCTGTGAAAAAGTCACTAAAATCGCGTAATCGCTAACATAAGGGCCAAACTTCTGCTTTTGATCTTCACTCAGTGTTGGCAGTTTCATCCCACTGCGCATCACTGTGTTTTGCAGATAATCAATAAAAGCCTTACGTTGTTCTGGCTCTTTATCCCCGCAGGCGGTCAATTGGAACACCACCAGTAACGCCAGTAATGGCGCCAACCAACGTGAATATCGGGTCGTATTCAGTGCAAAAGTCATGTGAAGCTACTCCTGTAATAAGTACTTATTTTCACAAAATCCCATTCTTATCACTGGGTGTGAGTGATAAGAATAGCTAAGGGGAGCGATATACGCTCCCCTGTGACTAGCCGAATACAGGATTACTGCAACAGCGAAATATCAGCAACCTGCAAGAACAGCTCGCGTAACTTGCTCAACAATGTGAGGCGGTTTATCCGCACAGCATCGTCTTCAGCCATTACCATTACGCTTTCAAAGAACTCATCGATTGTTTCACGCAACGCCGCCAGTTCCACCAGAGCTTCCTGATATTGACCCGCAGCAAATACCGGTTCCAGCTTATCGCGCAGTACCACCAAATGTGTGGCCAATTTCAGTTCTGCCGGCTCTTTTAACACCGAAGCATGAACATGATCATTCAGCGTATCAGTGGATTTAGCCAGAATATTCGACACACGTTTGTTTGCCGCAGCCAATGCCGCGGCAGCATCCAGGGTGCGGAAATACGTCACCGCTTTCACCCGGGCATCAAAATCAGCCGGTTTAGTGGGACGACGAGCCAGTACCGCCTGAATAGTATCGACACTATGACCTTCATCCTGATACCAGGCGCGGAAGCGGCCGAGCATGAACTCAATCACTTCATCGACGACTTTGGCGTTAGTCAGCTTAGCCCCGTACAGGCGCACAGCTTCTTCGGTCAACGTTTGCAGATCAAGCGGCAAGTTCTTCTCGACGATAATACGCAGCACACCCAACGCCGCACGGCGCAGAGCAAATGGGTCTTTATCGCCTTTCGGATGTTGGCCGATACCAAAAATGCCTGCCAGCGTGTCCATTTTATCGGCAATCGCCAATGCACAGGCCACCGGATTAGATGGCAAGTCATCGCCAGCAAAACGTGGCTGATATTGCTCATTCAGCGCCACCGCAACGTCTTCAGCTTCACCATCGTGACGGGCATAGTGCATCCCCATCACACCTTGGGTGTCGGTGAATTCGAACACCATATTGGTCATCAGGTCGCACTTGGAGAGTAAACCTGCACGAGTGGCATGGTTAACATCAGCACCAATTTGTGCAGCAACCCAACCGGCCAGCGCTTGGATACGATCAGTTTTATCACGCAGGGTGCCCAGTTGCTGTTGGAACAGCACGGTTTCCAAACGCGGTAAATTATCTTCCAGACGTTTTTTGCGGTCAGTGTTAAAGAAGAACTCGGCATCCGCCAGACGTGGGCGCACAACCTTCTCATTGCCCGAAATAATCTGCTGAGGATCTTTCGACTCGATATTGGTAACGAAAATAAAGTTGGGCAGCAAATTACCCGCCGCGTCGTAAACCGGGAAATACTTCTGGTCACCCTTCATGGTGTACACCAGCGCTTCCGCAGGAACGGCCAGGAATTTCTCTTCAAACTTAGCCGTCAACACTACCGGCCACTCAACCAGTGAAGCCACTTCTTCCAGTAAGCTTTCACTCAGATCAGCAATACCGCCAATCTTCTGTGCCGCCAGTTCCGCATCACGTTTTATGATGGATTTACGCAATTCATAATCAGCGATAACTTTGCCGCGCTCCAGCAACACCTGCGGGTACTGATCGGCATTATCGAGAGTGAATTCGGCTTCGCCCATAAAGCGGTGACCACGAATAACGCGGTCTGAATCGATACCCAGCACCGTGCCAGGAATCAATTCGCTCCCCAGCAACAGGGTCACGGTATGAACCGGACGAACAAATTGGGTTTCTTTATCACCCCAACGCATCAGTTTTGGAATTGGCAGCTTGCTGAGTGCAGCATTGACCATCCCTGCCAGTAGAAGTTGTGCTGATTGCCCTTTTACATGGGCGCGATACAGCAGCCATTCACCTTTATCAGTGACCAGACGCTCGGCCTGCTCCACCGTAATACCACAACCCCGCGCCCAACCTTCGGCCGCTTTGCTTGGTTTGCCTTCAGCATCAAATGCTTGTGCAATCGCCGGGCCGCGTTTTTCAACTTCACGGTCAGCCTGAGCGGCGCTTAAATTCATCACTTTTAATGCTAAACGACGTGGTGCGGCATACCAAATCACCTCACCATGGGGCAGATTGGCGTTATCCAATTCAGCGGTGAAGTTGGCAGCAAAAGATTCGGCCAGAGAACGAAGAGCCTTCGGCGGCAACTCTTCTGTGCCGATTTCCACCAGGAAAGTCTGTTGAGTCATGACAGCCTCTTAGTTCTGATTCTTTTTGCACATAGGGAAGCCCAGCGCCTCGCGAGAGGCATAATAGGCCTCGGCGACAGCTTTGGTCAGCGTACGAATGCGCAGAATATAGCGCTGACGCTCGGTCACCGAGATGGCTTTACGGGCGTCCAGCAGGTTAAACGTATGGCCCGCTTTCAGAATGCGTTCATAAGCTGGCAGCGGCAGTGGGACTTCCAGTGCCAGTAGCGACTGAGCTTCTTTCTCATACTGCTCAAAGCAGGAGAACAGGAAGTCCACATCGGCATATTCGAAGTTATAGGTGGATTGCTCCACTTCATTCTGATGATAAATATCGCCGTAGGTGGTTTTACCCAGTGGGCCGTCGCACCAGATCAGGTCATAAACACTGTCTACGCCCTGAATGTACATCGCCAAACGTTCCAGACCATAAGTGATCTCGCCGGTGACCGGTTTACATTCCAAACCGCCCACTTGCTGGAAGTAAGTGAACTGAGTCACTTCCATCCCATTGAGCCACACTTCCCAACCCAGACCCCAGGCACCCAATGTTGGGTTTTCCCAGTTATCTTCGACAAAACGAATGTCGTGAATCGTTGGGTCCAGACCCAGCTCTTTCAATGAACCTAAATACAGTTCCTGAATGTTGTCTGGCGAAGGCTTGATGATCACTTGGAACTGATAATAGTGTTGCAAGCGGTTCGGATTCTCACCGTAGCGACCATCGGTCGGACGACGTGAAGGTTGTACATAAGCGGCAGCGATTGGCTCTGGGCCAAGTGCGCGCAGGCAGGTCATTGGGTGGGAGGTACCCGCGCCGACTTCCATGTCCAGTGGTTGAACAATGGTGCAGCCTTGGCGCGCCCAATAGTCCTGTAACGTCAGGATCAGGCCCTGAAAGGTCTTGGTATCAAACTTTTGCATGTTGGATTCGCACGCGATACAAGTGGATTAAAATGGAATGGGTCAGTATACCCGTTGACCGTAAGATATACAGCCAGAATCCGGCAAGATGTATGAATCAGAGTGAATTTGTTGATTAATCGGGTTGATAAAGGGCGAAAATGGGAGAACCAGAACCGCACTCATCAAAGGAGAATAAGCATATTTTCAGCAAAACCTGATGAAATGCGCCCTGATTCTGCTAACGACAATATGCCCTTTCACGGTTATTCCCCGATATTATTCAAGGACTCGGACAACCAATCCAACAGCCCCAGATGATGGGGGGAGCTGCCATGGCAATGTGAGCACAGCCAAGGTAGATGCCCAGACCGAATACACAGATTAAGGGATATCGCAGAATTTTTTGCTTAGTTTGCATAATATACACTCCCATATAAACAGATAACTCGATAAATTCAGATAACCGTGCTAATTCGATCAATTATTGACCAGTTATTATCTGCGTCAAGTTTCTGTCCAAATATAGAATGAGTCGGTTGCTTATCACCGTCCGAACAGCGATTATCCCATGCCATGCATCGCATAAAGGAATGAGTCAGATGGCTATAGAACGTTGTGGCTGGGTCACATCAGATCCACTCTATATTGCTTATCACGATAAAGAATGGGGCATCCCGCAGAGAGATAATCAGGCGCTGTTTGAGATGCTTTGCCTGGAGGGGCAACAAGCCGGGCTTTCATGGATAACCGTGTTGAAAAAACGCGAAAACTACCGCAAGTGTTTCCATAATTTTGATCCGGTACGTGTGGCAAAAATGGGACCTAAAGAGGTAGAAACTCTGGTGTTGGACAGCGGGATTATCCGGCATCGCGGTAAAATTCAGGCCATCATCACGAATGCCCAAGCCTATCTGGCTATGGAGGCTAATGGTGAAGATTTTTCCGAGTTTATCTGGAGCTTTGTTGAGGGCACGCCAAAGGTAAATCATTGGTGGAGTCTGGCCGAAGCCCCTGCGACAACACCGATATCAGACGCTATGTCTAAGGCATTGAAGAAAAAAGGGTTTAAATTTATCGGCTCCACTATTTGCTACGCCTTTATGCAAGCGACCGGGCTGGTGAATGACCATATGTGCAATTGCTTCTGTCATCCGGATAACGCCGATAAATGATTCGCCCAGCCCAGCCGGAAGATTTGGAAGCACTAATGCCATTATGGCTGGCTAGCACGATTGCGGCACATCCTTTTATTACTGAACAATACTGGCGCGAAAGCGCCCCATTGGTGCGGAATACCTATCTTCCGGCGGCGCGCACTTGGGTTTATTTACAACAGAATGAACCACCGGCAACCACCCCTGCGGATAATGCTATCGTTGGGTTTATCAGTATTCTTGAAGAACAACTGGTGGGAGCCTTGTTTGTTGAACCCTCTTTCCACGGCAAAGAAGTGGGCAAACTCTTGATGAATCATGCTCAACAGCATTATAAGGCGCTGACACTGGAGGTTTATCAACGAAACCTCCGTGCTTATCACTTCTATCGTAAGCAAGGTTTTGTCGTTGTCGAGCGAAGCTATAATGCAGAAACTAACAATTTTATTTTAACTATGCAGTGGCTACGTCCGATTTAATTCCTCCTCTGGTTTATTAGCTATGCTGTAAATATTTTAATATCCCTTTCATAAAATATATCTCATCAATCCTACAAAAGAATAAAAAACAAATAAAAGGCTGATTAAAGAACTTATCTCCTTTCTATTCTCTATAGTAGGAATCAAATGACTGATGCTCAAATTCACCTTAACTGAGGGTCGCCTATATAACGCGAGGTTATCATGCATAATAAACTCATTCTACTATTGTCTATTTTACATTTATTACCATCATCATTGGCCTTTTCTGAAACAGAAGGAAGTTTTAATTACATCACGCCACCAATAAATAATAATTATTCTCATTCATATAATTATTCAGAATTTTTTGATGAAGAATTTTTCCCATACCAAGTCAATAATATAGATCCTAATATTAATCACGACAAAATGGATGTTATCGCAAAAAATAATAATTCGCTTAATTGTGAAGGATCGTGCGTAATATTAAGTAAAATGGTTATTCCTTTAGATGACATTTTTCACACGTCGGATATTGATGTTGAGCGACAGAATAAAGTAGCCTTGTTTAGCTTTGAAATAGACAGTAACTCCACGTTTAATTTAAATTTAGAGAACAATGCAGATATTACTATTGATGATAATGAAATACATATTCTTAGTAGTGGCATCGATAGTCAACAAATTAGTCACCCGCTCCATCCAGATACCACATCTATTTCATTTATTTTTGAGATGTCAAATTCTGAATTAAAAATCAATTATATGGAAAGCAACCAACACCAAAAAGGCACACCATCAGCTACCATTACTCTCCACTCAGAACGAACCAGAAATCTAAATACACTTCCCAATCTGGTTATTTATAATAATATTCTCAATGGGCCTTTAATAATGAGCCATCATCTAATGGTCAGGATGAGCGCTGACCATAGAACAAAACGGGGTACTGCGGGTATCATCGGTTGCCTATTGTCCGGCCCTTTAGCTCTTTATAATGTTGTGGTACATGGGCGGTGTAATCAGGTGGAATCAGCCTGGGCCAGTATTAAGTCATTTTTCAGTGGTGAAGATAAAGCAAAAATGCAGTTGGTTGCAGGTTCAGCAACTGCCTTAAAACCCAAGCCGCTCACAGAAAAACCGGCTAATACATGGGTATTAACCCAGTTAGATTTGCCGTCCTTGCACCAACAAAGCTTAACCCTCCCCGCGGTTGCCAATACTTGTCATATCCCATTGGATAATTTAATTAGCAGCCGCTTTCCTCGTCAGGTAGATGGGCCGGCCTGCGGTTCTTGGCTATCACGTTTATTAGCTGACTTCACTTTATTGTTTGGCGGCAGTTTGCGTGACTGGTCCATGGAACACTTACGTCGAGTGCTGGATAGCGCTATTGATTCAGATAACACAGGGTATGCAGTTATTGATACGGCAACCGAGCGCCGTTTGCTTCAAGGTATTAGAAGAGGTGTGCGAGAACTTGGGCGAACAGAGGCCATCAATCAAATAACGGGTTCATTCCATTATGCAGAGAGTGCACTCGCCCACTATTATCTACGCACCCATGGCGAAAATACTCCCCCCTCGGCGGCTCAAAACTTGCCTTTAGGGCACTATGTGCTGTCCCTTGATAGCTATATTCCCAGCACCGAACCTGTGCGTATTCGTAGAAATGGCGAATGGGAAACATCTAACACATTAGCCTTTCAGGTTGAGATTATTTTCGGGGAAGATCAACAAAGGGAACTGCACGCAGCATCCCTTGACGTTATTAATGAATGGTACGAAAAATATTACTCTCTATCCTATGGTGCAATGTTAATTCAGGATGAACAAACTCATAAAGAAACCAGAATACCGATTACCGCCAGTGACAGAATAATTTATGCTGCGCGCATTGCTAGCGACTCACTGAAAACACATCTTGAAAATAAAACGCCTAGTTTTTTATTTGTCATTGTTAAAGTTGATGGCGAGATTATCCATATGTTAGAGGCGGTAAAATATACAGTTAATGATGAAGAGCAAGAAGGTCATTATTATCTGGCAAATTTTCTTACCAAACCTCAATTTATTATAGATACTGAGGCGGAAGGGAGTATTCGTGGTGCTGGCACTGCGGCAGTTCATGGGTTAGCCAGTTATCTTAAAAGTAAAGGAGTTAAATACATACATTCTGATGTCATCTCTCACCCTTCTGCCAGAGTGAAAGCAAAACTGGGCTTTGAACATGATGAGCTTTAAATAGTTATATTTAAATACATTATGGAGTTAATATGAATAAATTATTATTATCTTTATTCACTATAATATACTCAGCAAACATCAATGCTATTGTAGACTTATCTAATAGATCAATAGAGGAACTAATCCATTTATCAGGAAAAAAGCACCTTCCGGCATGTTTCTACTCTGAAGATAATTTTCAAGGTGAATATTTTTGTTTACTTGCGCCGGAAAAAATAGATCTCTACAATATAGAGGATAAACACTTTAATGATACAATCGCTTCAATCAGTATCCCCAATAGAGTACAAGTCACCATTTATAAAAACGACAACTTTAATTCACCTCATTATAATTTAACAGAATCAATCAATTTAGCAGGACTAGAAAAAATAAACATGCTCGGAAGTATTAGCTCAATCGAGGCTCTTGATTCCCCTAGTTTTTGTGAGCAACACTGTGTTGTCATGAAAGAAAACAAAATTGTGCTAACGGATTTTTTTAGTCAATACCCTGCTATATTTGGCAATGTAAATAACATTGTATTAATGAATTTTGATATCAATAATGAAAGTAATTTTAGTGTAGGGTTTATTACTTCACCACAGGTTGTTGTGATTGGGAAAGATCTATTTATTTATATCACAAAGAATGATAACCCTATTAACATGAGATTAAATGACAATACGGATAATTTATCTTTAGTATTTAAAGTAGATAATAATAAAGTACAACTTCAATATCTTGAAGCTAAGGGTACTAGACCACTCAATACCCCATTTTGGATTAATACTAAGTATTCATCTGAAGATTCCGCAGAGTTATATATTACCAATGGAATTTCCGATAATGAGCAAGGCCTACCACCAGAAGACATCTCCCCTTTAATATTGAATAAAACGATAATGGCTATCAATAAACACTCTCATCGCGACAAGCGAGGAGCATTGGGGATCGCTGGCTGCATCGGTATCCCTCTGCTGGCAATCTATAATTATGTGGTTCATGGACGCTGTAATCAGCTCGATAAACTGGTGGGAATAAACGAATTTTCCCACCACGATGGTGTAGGGAAAACACTGGTTATCGCAGGGACAGCAACCCCATTATCCATTCCTGAACACAATCCCAGACCCCCATTAGAGAGTCGCCCTCCACCGAGCTTGGTATTAACCCATCTTGATACAAACCTGCATAATCAGGCACTCACCTTACCGGCGGCGGCAAAAGCCTGTAAAACCTCAATAGAAAATATCCTTGCCGCTCGCTATCCACGCCAAACACAGCCATCAAAATTACATTGTGGCCGTTGGGTTTCCGAGGTTATGGCCGATTTTGTACTGTTATTTGGTTCACAACTCCGCGTCTGGACAACCGATTATTTCCGTCAGATGGTCACCGGTATTCTCAATAGCGGAAATATTGAACTTCCTGCATTTGATGCCCATTATCAGCAAATAGCCACTACCGCCATAGAGCAGTACCCTGATGTAGTCGAACGTTTAATAACCAATATTCAATCACAGAATATTACCCAAGAGGATACCTCCCATATTATCCGACCACTCATCCAAGCTTTTAATCGCACCCAAATGAATGCTGCCAATTATCTGTTGCAGAGCAGCAGCACTCGCCCGGTAGCCTCACCCACTCAAGCTCAATCATTACCACTGGGTCACTATGAATTGTTATTAACTCATTTTGTCTATCAAGAAGTTTTTCCTCGCGTATTACATAACGGGGAATGGATAACATCCGATAGCGAGTTTGAAATACAAATCATTGACGATATTAGTACTATAACAGCCGAGGCCCATGCTTATTTACACACAACATTAGAGGAGTGGAATCATATCTATAGAACACATCGTATAGAAAGCAATAGAGAGCGAGATAGCGCTTCTCAGGCGGGATGTAGTACTGCATCACTGTGCCTTACGCCGAGAGATGAAATTATCCATGCAGGGATTTCACTGAGTTATAGCATGCTGGCTGACCTTGAAAATCTGCCCATTGAGCCAAACAATCACTGGGTCATTGTGCGTTACAACCACCAGATTATTAGCTTATTAATGGCTGATAGTGATTATGACGAAAGTAGCGACTATGGCGCAGGCTCTGTTGAAATTGCAGCGTCATTAACCACACCCAATTATGTACTTAACCCGGAAAGAGAAGGAACAATAAGGGGAGCCAGCACCGCTGCTTTTATGGCTTTAGCACGACATTTGAAAGAAAAAGGAAAAACAAAGCTATTTTCTGAAGTTATCACTCAACCATCAGCCAGGGTAAAGCTCAAGCTTGGTTTTTTATATAAAGATGAACCTTAAACTCACAATCCAGCCATGTATCTAGATGAATTCTTATACATGGCTTTCTTTATTCTACTGACACCCGATATACACAACGCCGGGAGCCAGAAAGTATATGCTCAGTTCGCTCAACCGGTGCCTGTAATACCTGACGAAAGACATCCAATTCTGCTCGACAAAAACCTTGGCAGGTTGTGGCGGCGGCACAAATGGGGCAATGATTCTCTATCAGTAATATCGACCCATCGGTCTGAGTGTGGCTCTCTGCCATATAGCCCTCTTGCGACCGAATAGCCACCAGCCTCTTCACCCGTTCATCAATACTCTTAGCGCCTTCCATTGCTAAACAATATTGCTCGCGAGTTTCATGCTCACGGGTGTCGATCAGCATATTCAGTGCTGCTTCACCTAATTTGCTACGGACCATACGCAATAACTGAACCGTTAACTCGCCATGAGCATCAGGAAAACGGCTATATGCGCTATCGGTTAGCTGCCAAAGTTGGATCGGTCGCCCCACACCTTTCGCCTGTGCAACCGCAATAACTAACCCTTCTTTGGCTAATTTTACAAATTGTTGGCGTGCAGCCTCCCCTGTTGTCCCCAGAATCTTACCCGCATCTGTGGCCTGCAATGGGCCGCGAGTTTTCAGTAACAGAAGCAGCCGTTCAGCAACAGATTGCGGCTGACTGGTTGAATGATCGATATTCATACCTTCCCCAGTGTCGTTAGTGCGTTTTTATATTTCCGATGAATTATTGCTAGCATAACATTTAACAAGCATATACTTGACTTATTGTTGGTAACTGGCCTAACTTATTCCAAGAATTTACTTGTTTAACTTTACCGTAACAACAATCTCAACTCAATAACCAGATTTCTGGCAGGATGGAAACGTGATAATGAATGATGCAAGCCGATGGAGTGATTTGTTCTCCGGTAAAAATGCGGCTTTTGCTATAGCCCTATCGGGTGGTGTGGTGTTACATGCCATCAATATCTATATCGCCACCACCATTTTGCCCTCCGTGGTGCTAGAGATTAATGGCCTGAATCTGTACGCCTGGAATACCACCCTGTTCGTTACCGCTTCAATCCTTGGTTCAGCACTTTCAGCTCGATTACTCAGTGGTTACGGTGCTCGCAGCGCATATTTATTTGCCTCACTGACCTTTATGCTGGGCAGTGCTCTCTGCGCCATGGCACCGAATATGCCATTGATGTTAGTTGGCCGCACGGTGCAAGGTTTGGGGGGCGGTTTTCTGTTCGCCCTCTCTTATGCCATGATTAATCTGGTATTTCCGCAATCACTATGGCCCAGGGCGATGGCGCTTATTTCGGGGATGTGGGGTGTGGCAACCCTCATTGGCCCGGCAATTGGCGGTATCTTCGCTGAAATGAACGCCTGGCGTTTTGCTTTTTGGACATTACTGCCAGTCACCCTGATTTATGCCATTTTTACTTGGCGTATCCTGCCAGCAGGCAGATCCAGCACCGCCGTCACCTCAGCCTTGCCGGTGACCCAACTCGTGCTATTAACCGCGATTGTACTGACCATTTCCGCCAGCAGCATTGCCAGTAGCGGCCTGACGAATTTGGTAGGAATGGTGTTAGCCATCTTGCTGCTGGTGCTGTTATTACGCATTGAATCTCGGGCCACGTCGCGGTTACTGCCCAGAGGAGCATTACGGCTTAACTCGCCCTTGGCGGCACTCTATATCACCGTTTCTTTACTGGCGATCGGCATTACTTGCGAGATTTTCGTCCCCTATTTCCTGCAAACGCTGCATGGTCAGTCGCCACTGATTTCAGGGTATATTGCGGCCACTATGGCGGCAGGCTGGACGATTTCAGAAGTCATGAGTGCGGGTTGGAAAAAGTCAGGTATTCGCTGGGCGATTATCAGCGGCCCAATTATTGTGCTGGCGGGGATCGTGGCGCTGTCTATTCTGATGCCAATCAGCTCACTGGGTAGCTGGCAGCAGATGGCACCGATTGCCATTGCACTTACCATGGTTGGCTTTGGTATTGGTTTTGGCTGGCCACACCTGCTAACCCGTATTCTGCAAGTTGCCGCCGAAGAAGATAAAGATATTGCCGGGGCTTCCATTACCACAGTGCAGATGTTTGCTACCGCAGTGGGTGCGGCGATCGCCGGTATGGTGGCGAACCTCTCCGGCCTCAATGAACCCGGGGGTGTCGCCGGCGCAGAAAATACGGCGCACTGGCTCTTCACTCTGTATGCCATTGCACCAGCACTGGCGATTATCACGGCGCTACGTTGCGCGGCGATTCGGTCTCAGGCTCTGTCGGTTAATACTGCGAATTAGAGCAATAAAACTCAGTAAAACTAAAGCACCAACCTGTGAGAGCAAGTTGGTGCTTTCATTAGCTGTAACATTATGAGGGTGATTAGCGCTTGATCACACCGTGGTGATCACTGTTATGCTGGCTTCAGATCTCACCTATCTGGAGATGTAACTTGTGATGAAACCTTCCATTGTACTGTACAAAAGTATTCCCACCGATCTGCACCAACGTTTAGCGCAACATTTTACCGTAAACAGTTTTGATGGTTTAACGCCGGACAATCAGCCCGAACTCTTATCTGCTCTGCAACAGGCTGAGGGTCTTATCGGTTCTGGCGGCAAGATTGACTCGGATTTTTTGCAATTAGCGCCACACTTACGCGCGGCCTCAACCATTTCTGTTGGCTATGATAATTTTGATGTGGATGCCCTGAATCAACGAGGGATTGCATTGATGCACACCCCTACAGTGCTCACCGAAACCGTCGCTGACACCATGATGGCGTTGGTGTTGTCTAGCGCACGTCGCGTGGTTGAGCTGGCAGAGCGAGTGAAAGCCGGTGAGTGGCAAGACAGTGTGGGTGATGACTGGTATGGCGTTGATGTTCATCACAAAACGATTGGTATCCTTGGTATGGGCCGTATTGGCATGGCTCTGGCCCAGCGCGCACACTTTGGTTTTAGTATGCCGGTGTTGTACACCAGCCGCCGCCCACATGAAGAAGCTGAAAAGCGCTTTGGTGCTCGCCGCTGTTCGCTGGATGAGTTACTGGCGGAGGTTGATTTCCTCTGCATTACCTTGCCGATGACCGAGCAGACTTATCATATGATTAGCCGCGAGCAACTGGCTAAAATGAAGTCCAGCGCCATCCTGATCAATGCAGGCCGTGGGCCGGTAGTGGATGAGCAAGCGCTGATTGCCGCCCTGCAAGATGGCACCATTCATGCTGCTGGGCTCGATGTATTTGAGCAAGAACCACTGCCGGTGGATTCGCCATTACTCAAGTTACGCAATGTGGTTGCCGTGCCACATATTGGTTCCGCCACCACCGAAACTCGCTACAACATGGCCGCTTGCGCCGTGGATAACTTGATTGCGGCACTGACCGGCACGGTGACAGAAAACTGTGTCAATCCGCAGGTGTTAAAGAAACAATAAGTTAAAGAAGCAATAAGCTAAAGAAATCCGCCTACTGGCCTGCAAACAGGCCAAATTCTCCTCCTCCACCCACCTCCTCCCTGCAAAAATTGCTCAGGGAGGAGGCTATTTATTCGCCAATCGGCACACTGCTACTGATAAAACTTTATCTGTTCTCAGACCCAAGGAAGATGCGCCATGAAATATTTTGGGCTCCCTTTGCTACTCCTGATACCACCAGCAGCCATGGCGAGCTGGTCACTACAGCATTTCCCGGCATTTACCGAGCAAGACAGCGGGGTTTTTGTTAGCAGCAGCGCCCTCACTAAAGGTGAATATCCCCTCAAGTTTTATCAAGGTAAACAGTGCTGGCAGCCCACCGGCCCCGTGAAACTGAATCAGACATTTTCACTACAACCTTGTCAGAATCAGGCCGACATTCAATGGCGACTGTTTCGTGATGGGCAATATCAGGCGCGGATTGATACTCGCAGCGGCACCCCAACACTCACCTTAAATATCAAAGAGCCGGTCGCCGAAGCCGTCAGTGTCGTGACACACAGTTGTCAGCGCTGGGATGGCAAACCCGTGACGATTGATGTGAGCAAAACCTTCGCTGAAGGTGAAATGGTGCGGGATTTCTATTCCGGCCAAATAACCAAAGTTTCCCTCGGTAAAATCACGCTCCAACCCAACCCGGAGAGTGGTGGCTTACTGATGCTGGAATCAGCGCAAACCCAGCAAGCGGCCCCATTCAGTTGGCAGAATGCCACGGTCTATTTCGCACTGACTGATCGCTTCAAAAATGGTAACCCGGCGAATGACCACAGCTATGGCCGCCATGGTGATGGAATGCAAGAAATCGGCACTTTCCATGGTGGTGATCTCGCCGGTCTGACTGAAAAACTTGATTATCTGCAACAGCTTGGCGTCAATGCGCTGTGGATAAGCTCGCCGCTGGAGCAAATTCACGGCTGGGTGGGCGGCGGCACCAAAGGTGATTTCCCCCATTATGCTTACCACGGCTATTACGGGCTGGATTGGACGCGCCTGGATGCCAATATGGGCACCGAGCAAGATCTGCATAAGCTGGTTGAACAGGCCCATAAACGCGGTATCCGCATTCTATTTGATGTCGTAATGAATCATGTCGGATACGCCACTCTGGCTGATATGCAGAGTGATCAGTTTGGCGCACTTTATCTACAGGGCGATCAATTAGAAAAAACACTGGGTAAAAACTGGACCGACTGGACGCCGGGCAAAGGGCAGACTTGGCATAGTTTCAATGATTATATTAATTTTGGTGATAAAGCAGCATGGGACAACTGGTGGGGCAAGAAGTGGATCCGCACCGATATTGGCGATTATGACGCTCCCGGTTATGACGATCTGACCATGTCACTGGCTTTCCTGCCTGACATTAAAACAGAATCAACCCAACCCAGTGGATTGCCGGTGTTTTATCGCAATAAGCCGGATACTGCGGCACGGGAGATCCCCGGCGCGACACCGCGTGATTACCTCACACAGTGGTTAAGTCAATGGGTTCGCGATTATGGTATTGACGGTTTTCGGGTTGATACCGCCAAACATGTCGAGAAACCCGCCTGGCAACAACTTAAGCAGCAATCCACCGCCGCACTGGCCGCCTGGAAAGCCGCTCACCCTGATCAGGCACTGGATAACTTACCGTTCTGGATGACCGGAGAGGCTTGGGGCCATGGGGTAATGAAGAGTGATTACTACCAAAATGGCTTCGATGCCATGATTAACTTTGATTTTCAGGATCAAGCAAAACAGGCGCTAAAATGCTTCTCATCCATTGACGGCACTTATCAGCAAATGGCAGATAAACTGCAAGGTTTCAATGTGTTGAGCTACATTTCATCTCATGACACTCGGCTGTTTTTTAAAGATGATGCACAAGAGTCTTTAGTGAAGCAGCAGCGAGCGGGTGATCTGCTGCTATTGGCTCCGGGAGCCGTGCAAATCTTCTATGGTGATGAAAGTGGGCGAGAATTTGGCCCGACCGGCTCAGACCCATTGCAAGGTACGCGTTCAGATATGAACTGGAATGAGCTGTCAGGCGCCAAAGGCGAGTTATTGGCACATTGGCAAAAAGTCAGCCAGTTCCGAGCTCGTCATCCCGCCATTGGGGCTGGAGTGCAACAATCTCAACAAACTGCTGATTACTATGCCTTTAGTCGTCAACATCAGGGCGATAAAGTGTTGGTCGTTTGGGTCGGAGACAAAAAAGAGTAATCTAGTGTATTATTCCGTAATAACTCTTCCTGCCGATATTTTTACGCGGCGGGAAGAAATCTTTCCGCATTGCACCCGCTTTTATCTGCGAGTATGGTACTTGTTCACTTACGGATAACAATAAATTTTCATCTATGAAGTTTTCACTTTTCGGCGACAAATTTACCCGCTACGCGGGCATTACCAGACTGATGGACGACCTCAATGACGGCCTGAGAACCCCCGGTTCTATCATGCTCGGCGGCGGTAATCCGGCACATATCCCAGAGATGGATGCTTACTTCCAACAACTGTGTCAGGAGATGCTGGAGCGCGGGCAGTTGACCGAGGCGTTGTGCAATTATGACGGGCCGCAGGGCAAAGATTTGCTGCTAAAAGCGCTGGCAAAAATGCTGCGTGATGAGCTGGGTTGGCAAATTGAGCCACAGAACATTGCACTGACAAATGGCAGTCAAAGTGCATTTTTCTACTTATTTAATTTATTCGCTGGTCGCTATGCAGATGGTAGCCGCCGTCGGGTATTGTTCCCACTGGCTCCAGAGTATCTCGGTTACGCCGATGCAGGTCTGGATGAGGATTTATTTGTCTCTGCCAAACCTAATATTGAGTTGCTGCCGGAAGGCCAATTCAAATATCACGTCGATTTTGAGCACCTCAATATTACCGACGATATTGGTCTGATCTGCGTTTCCCGGCCGACCAACCCGACCGGTAATGTCATTACTGACGAAGAGTTAATCCGCCTTGATGCTATTGCTCAACAGCGAGATATTCCGCTATTGATTGATAACGCTTATGGTGTGCCTTTCCCCGGTATCATCTTCACCGATGCAACTCCGCTGTGGAACCCGAATATTATCCTGTGCATGAGTTTGTCGAAACTTGGCCTACCGGGCTCGCGCTGCGGGATTGTGATAGCCGATGAAAAAGTGATTTCAGCCATCACCAATATGAACGGTATTATTAGTTTGTCGCCGGGCAGTATGGGGCCAGCTATCGCCGCCGAAATGATTGAGCGTGGTGATTTATTACGTCTATCTAACGAGGTTATCCGGCCGTTCTATTTTGAACGAGTACAGCAGACTATCGCCATTTTACGCAAATATCTGCCGCCGGAGCGTTGCCTGATCCACAAGCCAGAGGGGGCCATCTTCCTGTGGTTATGGTTTAAAGATTTGCCCATTAGCACTGAACTGCTCTATCAGCGCCTGAAAAAACGCGGCGTGTTGATGGTGCCAGGCCACTACTTCTTCCCCGGTCTGGGATATGACTGGCCACATACCCATCAATGTATGCGGATGAACTATGTGCCGGAACCCGAGCAAATAGAAAAAGGCGTGGCGATTCTGGCTGAAGAGATTGAGCTGGCGTTTCAGGAAGCGAAGTAATTTCTGGGAAATGATCAGAACATACTCAAAGTAATTGGAGTTGCAGGTAGGCAGCCAGCTAACGCATCCCGATGAGCTTACTCAAGTAAGTGATTCGGGTAAGTGAGCGCAGCTAACCCCCTGCAACTTCAAGTACGAAGAGCATGAGTTACATAGTGGTCCAAAACAGCACCGCCAAAATCTGCGGCGACATTATGCGTAAGAACATCGCCAGCGGGTACACCGTGGCATAAGACAACGCTGCCGCACCGCTGGTCGGGTGCAGACCATTAGCAAAGGCCAGCGCCGGTGGATCAGTCATTGAACCGGCGAGCATGCCACACAAGGTCAGGTAGTTCATCTTGACCAACATGCGCGCCAGAATCCCCACCGTCAGCAACGGAATCCCGGTTATCATCGCACCGTAGCCAATCCATGCCAGCCCATCGCCATTAACCAGTGTATTGATAAAGTCACCGCCAGACTTCAGCCCGACCACCGACAAGAACAGCACAATCCCCAGTTCACGCAAAGCCAGGTTGGCGCTCGGTGGCATAAACCAATACAGCTTCCCGATGCTGCCGATACGGCCAAGGATGAGAGCCACCACTAGCGGGCCACCAGCCAAGCCTAAACGCAATGCCGCAGGGAACCCCGGAATAAACAGAGGTATTGACCCTAACAACACCCCCAATCCGACACCGATGAAAACCGGTAACATTTGCACTTGTTGCAGTTTCTGTTGTGCGTTACCCACAACCGCAGAGACCGCCTCGATAGCCTCTGGGCGTCCCACCAAATTAAGGATGTCACCGAATTGCAGACTGGCGCTGTTACTGGCAACCAGCTCAATACCGGCACGGTTTAAGCGGGTGATAGCCACGTCATATTTCTGTTTCAGATTAAGGTCACGGATTTTCTTACCCAACACCGCCTCGTTGGTCACGACCACGCGAGCTGTTTGCAATGCCGTGCCAGCGGTAGACAATGTGACATCCACCTCTTCCCCCACCACCAGCCGTACTTTTTCCAAGGCTTCGCGCTGGCCCACTAAATGCAGATAATCCCCCAGCTCAATCACCGTGGCGGACAGCGGCACCATCAGCAAATCACCTCGTTTCAAGCGAGAGCAGACGACTTCATCACTGTTAAGCAATGGCACATCCTGTACTGATAAGCCGTGTAGGTTGGGGTTACGCACTGCCACGTTCATGGTCTGGAGCAACTCACGATTTTGCCCGTGGCTGCTATCAAAATCTTTCGCTTCACGATCGACGTTGATTTTAAAGAATAAACGGATCAGCCACATCACCAGCAAAATACCGCAAATACCGAATGGGTAAGCCATGGCATAGCCCATACCCATTTGGCTGACCAGCTGTGGTGGCGAGCCTAAATCAGTGAGGATTTGCTGTGCCGCCCCGAGTGCCGGGGTGTTGGTGACCGCCCCTGAGAATACTCCCAGAATGATGGGCAGCGGTACGGCAAACAGTTTATGGATAATCGCTGTCACTAACCCGCCAACAATCACCATCAAAATAGCAAAGCAGTTAAGTCGCAGCCCCGATACCCGCAGTGAGGAGAAGAACCCCGGCCCCACCTGAATACCGATAGTGTAAACAAACAGAATCAGACCAAATTCCTGAATGAAATGCAGCATGTCCCCGTTGAGAACCAACTGATAGGTTTGTGCAAAATGGCCAACAATAATGCCGCCAAAGAGCACCCCGCCGATACCTAACCCCACGCCATAAACTTTCCAATTACCGATCCATAACCCCAATACGGCGACTAGCGCCAACATACTGACGGTAAGGGCGATAGCACTCATAAATCACTTCCTTGCCTAAGTTTAAAAACCGGTCGGCCATGTGGAATATCACCCATGTCACACACAGCCTTAAATTCTTACAATTAGTAAGGATTCTGTCAGAAGGGGGGGCAATTGAATGTGGGATGCACCACAAAACGCACCGGAGAGCGGGGAATCTCTCCGGTGAAAAAAATAACAGATAAAAAGCATGATGCTAAAGGACACAACAAGGAGAGGGTAATACCGACCGACACCCCGGTGAGAGGTGCCGGTCATCATAATTACTGCTGTTCAGTTGCAGCCTGGTTTTCTAATACCTGGTGCTCTTGAGGTGCAGCACTGCCGATACTAATGCGCTGTGGTTGCAGCGCTTCTGGCACCTGGCGCAACAGATCAATGTGCAGCAGGCCATTTTCAAATTGAGCATTATCGACATTCAGATGCTCAGCCAGAGTAAAGGTCAATGAGAACTCTTTGCGAACCAGACCTTGATGCAGGTATTCAACCTGTTTTTCCACTGGTGTTGGCTTGCCGCGAACAGTCAAACGCGGGCCTTCAACTTCAATATCCAGTTCGCTCTGTTTAAAACCAGCCAATGCCAATGAGATGCGATAGTGGTTATCGTCAGTTTTCTCAATATTGTATGGAGGGAACCCCTGAGAATCCTGACCGCCTTGCATTGAGCTAGCTAATTTATCAAAACCAATCCACTGACGAAGCAAAGGTGACAAATCATAATTACGCATATATAACTCCTTCTTTGAAGCGAGATATTGCCGTTATCTTTCAAGTTGCGGAGTGTTGACTGTCTTCCCACATCTTGAAATCTATTAGGCATAACATAATAAACAGTCACGAATTTTCGATATAAATAACCCTAACGCAAAATACTGACGTTATATTATTTCTCACTATCGATTCGCGACCGGTCGGCCCCCGACTACGGCAGGCCGAACTCTGTGTTAATAATGCAAATAACTCACACTATTAAGTAAATTACTTAATTTCAATACGACGTGGTTTTAAACTTTCAGGTACTAACCGCTCAAGATCGATATACAGTAAACCATTCACTAAGTTGGCACCTTTGATTTTAATGTGCTCCGCCAACTGGAATTTCCGCTCGAAATTGCGTTCAGCGATACCTTGATATAAATAGGTTTTCTGTGCCGGCTCACTGGTATGAGAACCACGAACAATCAACAGGTTATCTTGTGTTACGATTTCCAGTTCCTGCTCTGCAAAGCCTGCCACCGCGATAGCAATGCGGTAGTTGTTTTCGTCGACTAATTCGACGTTATAGGGAGGATAACCGCCATTGCTTTGGTTCTGGCCGGATTCTAATAGATTGAACAACCGGTCGAAACCGATAGCTGAACGATATAGTGGTGCAAGCTCGGAATTACGCATAAAACTGCCTCCTAAATATATTAGCAAGGGTGTTATCATATTTTCTATTAAGCCTTCCACCATGGACAGGCTCGTGGTCTGAATACCCTGTCGGCGTATTCTCTCTGACCTACTAATAAAATGGGACCGGTCTTCTTCTTTTCAAGAGCAAAATCAAAAAAATTTTTGCGGGAAAAATCTCAATCAGACGTTTATTAATCTAATTATTCGATAAATGCTTTGCTATAACTTACACTTAAGACGATTTACGCCACAAGATTGAATCTTTAACCATAGGAACTGTCTGTAAGGTAGTGTAAAAAACCATGTCAAAACCTGATATTGGTGGCGTATTAACCTGTGTAACCTGTTTATCAATATTGGCCCAATCGCGTGAAAATCAACCGGTATGATGAGAGCTGAATAAAATAATGAAAAATACAGTTATCCCTTTTGTTACCGGCTGCTCGCTGCTTTTATCCAGCGGGTGCTCCAGTATTATGACGCACACCAGCAGCAGCCAGGGTTATTACTCGGGTACTGAAGCTAATGTGGCTATGCTTAAAGATGACAATACCGGCTGGGCTCTGCGCCCTCTGCTGGCGGTAGACCTGCCTTTCTCTGCGGTGATGGATACCTTGCTGTTGCCGTATGATTATTTGCGGTCTGACAGTGACGACAAAATGGCCAATTCACCGCGTGAGCGCGTTCGCCAATCTGAAGCTGAAAATCAGACGGCAACGGCTCCACCACAATAACCCATGCCCTTCTCAGTTAAATTCGCAGCGCTCTTACCGGTGTAAAAGCGCTAGCTGCTCACTCAGGCACATTTACGGTAAAGATTTGAGTAAATCCGTCTATTTCCCGCATGAATGCAATTTGAGTTCCATCCGGTGAAAATACCACTGCATCCGCCAATGGTGCCACAGCACTTCGCGCAGTTAACCGCTGTAATTGCCCGGTTGTGCTATCACACAGCATCACCGTGTTATCACTAACAAATGCCAAACAATGACCTTGTGGATGCCAACTAAAAGCCGATTGAATCCCCTGCTCAGTAAATGTTAGCTGCCGTGGTTCCCCCCCATTGGGTGAAACCAACCACATCTGCACTATGCCGCTATCATCTTTCATCAGACAAGCAATGGCACTGCCGTCGGGTGATGCGCGCAGCCAGTGACGTGGGCTAGTGGCAAGGCCGGGGAAGCGCCGCTCGGCAGTAAAGGTTATTCGCCGCTGACTGACCCCGATAGGTGGGCCTGGTAAAGTGGTTTTCGTCCCCTCCAGAGGTTGCGCGCCAGCTCGGGCATAATCCCTATCATGCTCAGGTAAATCAACAAGATAGATTTCCGGGATTTTCTCGCCCTGAGCCGAAAGTGTATCGCCAATAAATGCCAACGCCCAACGCTGGCGGCTGCCATCTGCTTTCACATAACCCTGGGTTCCCACCCATCCCTCTTCATAAGCACGGTTTATCTGGTCACTGCCCGCCTGTGGCGTAGGTGTAGTGCGAGTGACTAACACACAGAAATGACTGCCATCATATTCACGAGGATGTTGTTTGGGAGGATTAACACCATGCAAAGGCACGGCCACGCCAACATTGCGGCAATCCAGAGCTGGATCTCGCTCATGTAATACATGGTCGTTATAGGTGAAGCTTAAGCGGCTGCCATCGGGGCTGAAAACATGTACATGGCTGCCGCCGCGTAATGCTCCGGCAGTATAAGGTGCGCTGATATCCATAGCATCCAGTGTTACCGCCAGTTCCCTGTCCGGTTCAGTGACAATCACACCACGGCGGTGATGAAAATCATAATGCCAGTGGCTATCCGGATGTTCGGGGCCGTGGATAAATACATAGCGCGCAGGCTCGTCAGGGCTCACCGTCACCACACCAACATGGGCACCATGCTGAGCACGATAGATAACTTCAATCTCACGGGTTATACAATTAACCCGCTCAATGGTTAACCCACTAAATGTACTGCCATTGGGCCGCACATCATATGCCAGCCATTGACTGTCCGGCGTCCAGACATTGATGTTAGTGAGCTGATGACCTCTGGGAGCAAAGGTGAGCTGCTGTTGGTGAAAGAAAATCTCTTTCTGATTGGTCATCCGGTCTCCGGTGATGCAACAAGCCAAATAATTTAGCTAAATTATATCACCAACCCATCCGCTGCATGCCGCTGTCATCTACGGCATGCAGACTCGAGATTATCCTACCCGCTCAACATCCCCGACCAAGAAGATATAAGAGAGCGCGCCAATCAATGCCACCGCAGCAATGTAAGTTAACGACGGTGCAAAACCATAGTCCTGCGCCAGATAACCTACGACCAATGGTACCGTGATGCCGCCCAATCCACCGACAAAGTTAAATACGCCGCCGGTTAAACCAATCAATCTTACTGGAGCCAATGAAGACACCAGTGACCAGGTAATGGAAGCAAAACCATTGCCAAAGAATGCCAGCCCCATCAAGACCATAATCCAGAAGGGATCGTTGGTGTAATTAGCACCCATGATGCAAGTAGAGAGTAATAAACCACAAATAATTGGCGTCTTGCGGGCAAAGCCAATGGACTTCCCTTTGCGCACCATACGGTCAGCCACTAAGCCGGATAGTAACACCCCGAAGAACGCAGCTAAAAAGGGGACTGTCGTCATGAAACCAGCAGTTAAGGCGCTGATGTGCTTTTCCTGGGTGAGATAGTTTGGGAACCAGGTCAGGAAGAACCACAGGGTTGAGGTAATGGCAAATTGCCCGATATACACCCCAACCAATTTACGATTAAATACCAGTTTCCACTCAGCAGCAGTGATAGGAGTACGTGCTTTTTTCTCGGTCGCAGCATCACCATCAACAATTCCACCACCGGACTGGATATAATCGAGTTCTGCTTGATTAATACCTTTGGATTTACGCGGCGGCTGATAAACAAAATGCCAAATCAGTGCCCATATAATGCCGATACCACCCGTGATAATAAATACCCAATGCCAGCTTAATACTTCCTGTACCCAAATAAGTAATGGCGTTAAGAAAGCCAAACCAACAAACTGACCTGAGGTATAAAAACCCACAGCAGAGGCCCGCTCTCTTTCCGGGAACCAACTGGTTACAATACGGTTATTGGTCGGGAAAGCCGGAGCTTCAAATAAACCGGTAATGGCTCGCAGGCCAATAAGTGTCCCTAGCCCGTTAGCAAAACCTTGTAATAGTGTTGCCACTGACCAGCCCATAATGGCAATAAAATAGGTCATTTTAGAGCCGACACGATCAAGGAACCAGCCGCCGGGGATTTGGCATATCGTATAAGTCCAGGCGAAAGCCGAGAAAATGTAACCCATCTGAGTTTTAGTAATACCAAACTCTTCTTGAATATGGGCCGATGCGACAGCAAGGTTTGCTCTATCAACATAACAAATGACGACTGTCACAAATATCATAAACAGTGTCAGATAACGCCTTTTACTCGGGGCAGTAGATAAGGTCATTTCCATGGTAATGATCCCATTATTATTCGGATTAATATCCGCCGGAGCACCCTGCCTTTATATTGGTAATACTGTCGCATTACCGACTTTTAGGCGCAAGGGTGCCCCTGCGGGTAGGTTCGCAAAAAATCGTTATTTAATAATTTCACTATTCTTCGACCCGCGTTATTTAGCAGGAGTGGGATAGCATTTTTAAACTATTTATATAAATTATATTTATTAAGTAGGGGTATTCCTTCAATTATCTTGCTAGATAATAAAGTGGTAATTACCATTCAGCCACAGCACCGTCAGGATAACGCCATACCGGGTTACGCCAGTCAGGAGCATTTTTACTGCGTTCAATCACTAACTCTTCATTAATTTCCACCCCTAGGCCGGGTTTATTCAGCGGATAGAAATGGCCGTCAGTCATTTTGAAGTCGTCTTTATTAATGACGTAATCTAATAATTCAGCACCTTGGTTGTAATGAATCCCCATGCTTTGTTCCTGCAATACTGCATTGCGGGCGACAAAATCAAGATGTAAACAAGATGCCAATGCAATTGGCCCTAATGGACAATGAGGTGCCAACGCAACATCGTAAGACTCTGCCATTGCGGCTATTTTAAAGCATTCAGTCAGGCCACCAGCATGAGAAAGATCGGGCTGAATAATGGCTAATCCACCATCAGCTAATACTCGCTTAAACTCAAAGCGGGAGAACATACGCTCACCTGCGGCAATCGGGATATGGGTTTGCGCTGCCAGCCGTGGGTAATATTCTGCTTGTTCCGCCAAGACCGGTTCCTCAATAAACAGAGGTCGGTAAGGTTCCAATTCTTTAATTAGGATTTTTGCCATCGGTGCATTAACCCGACCATGAAAATCCAAACCGAATTCAATGCTATTACCAAACGCTTCCCGAATTTGTGCCACTACCTCGACGGCGGCATCAACTTTGCGCGCGTTATCAATAAGCCCCATTTCTTCGCAGCCGTTAAGCTTAAAGGTATCAAAACCAATTTCAGTTAGTTTATTAATACCACTAATCACATCAGACGGGCGATCACCGCCAACCCAGCTGTAAGCTTTGATTTTATCGCGAACTAAACCACCTAATAATTGATAAACCGGCACACCCAATGCTTTACCTTTAATATCCCACAGCGCCTGATCAATACCGGCAATGGCACTCATTAGGATCGGGCCACCACGATAGAAACTACCGCGATACAAAGTTTGCCAGATATCATTGATACGAGCCGGATCTTGCCCAATAACATATTCGGATAACTCATGTACGGCGGCCTCAACGCTACGAGCGCGTCCTTCAATCACTGGTTCACCCCAACCAACAATGCCTTCATCAGTTTCGATTTTCAAAAACATCCAACGCGGGGGTAATCGATAAGTGGTTAGCTTGGTAATTTTCATTTTGTGGCATCCTTATAGGCTTGAATAAATGCAGCCGCCTGTTGCGCCGTCTGGGATACCGATTGACCGGCGCGATAAAGATCACCGCCCAGACCGGCACCCGCACAACCCGCCGCTAAATAAATATGTAGATTCTCTGGCGTGATCCCGCCGACGGCAAATACCGGAACCTCTGGTGGCAATACGGCTTTCAATGCTTTGATGTAGTCGGGGCCAAAAGAGACCGAAGGGAAAATCTTCAATGCGTGTGCACCGGCATCTATGGCGGTGAAAGCTTCTGAAGCGGTGGCGCACCCTGCGCAGACCGTCATACCTAACTCAACAGCCCGGCGAATGACGGCGGGTTGGGTATTTGGCGTGACCACCAATTTACTCCCCATGCCAGCCAATACCTCTAATTGCTCTGGTTTTAATACCGTACCCGCACCAATTAATGCGCGATGTCCGAATTCCGCCACTGCCTGGGAAATACTGACTTCCCATTGTGGGGAATTCAGTGGGATTTCCACTGCATCAAACCCAGCATTCAGCAACGCCGCCACATGGTCGTGGACTTCGGTGGGCGTGATACCTCGCAATATGCCAATCAATGGCACATTAGTATTCCATTTCATTCACGATACTCCTGATTCCAGATTGAAAAGCATGGTCGCCATCCAGCACCTGATAAGGCATTGCCGCCATTTCTAATGCCTGGGTATAACGTGCGACCAGTTTGGGATTGCCAATCACCGTAATGCGTTCGCCGGCAGCCAGTGGATACTGCTGCTGCATTTGTGCCACTTCATTGCCAATCAGCAGACCCGATAGCCATTCGCTAACCGAGCTTCGTTTCAATCGACCCAATACATGAGCGGCTCGGGTTTCAAACAGACAACGCATGATATTGCTGTCGTTAAAGCCTTGTGCTAACCCTTGGGTGAACGTGGCACTATCAGGTAATTGCTCAGCTAAGCCAGCCCCCACCAAAGAATTATTTAACAGAAGATGGTGTAACTCGCCGGTCATCATGGTGCGAAAATCCATTACCTGATCACCCTGCATTTGCACCCATTTACTGTGGGTGCCGGGCATCAAATACACAGATGACGGCAATTCGGCATAGGCACCAATCAGCTGAGTTTCTTCACCGCGCATCACATTGCGGTTATCTGGTTTATCCACACATAAACCAGGAATGATCCATGCCCGAACTGGCTCAGCCTCTGCCACAGCCGTGAGTTGGTGGGAAACCTGAGTCAGGTGAGTCGGGCAAGAGAGATAGGGCACTGAGATCCAACCAGCATTGCTGCCAATCATGCCCGCCATTACTACCGGCAGATTATGCTGTTGTTGCTGGTCCCGCCAAGGTGCGATCACTTGCTGGAACACTTGCTGCGCACTTTGCCCGTTAAAGCGAGTGACCCCCGCTTCGGAACGCAATGTATCCACACATTGACCATGTAAATAGAGCCAGGCACGTAAGTTGGTGGAACCCCAATCAATGGCAATATAGCTTTTATCCATCACTCTGCTCACTCATGTAATGTCCTTTAACCGTTTAGCAGAGCTGGCAATCATTGTCAGCGCCGCCCTTTCTGCTGCATCAGCATCCTGATGACGGATGGCATCATAAAGATCTTGATGCTCTTTCAAGGTGCGCGGCATATTTTCCTCATCGGGCATATAAGTTCGTTCAAATACAGCCCGTTGCAGTGAACTAATTGCTACGCTAAGTTGTTGTAAAACTGGGTTATGTACCGAAGCCAACACCGCCTCGTGATAACGGATATCTGCTTCATTAAATGCATCTCTGTCCTGATGATTGGCAATCATTTCATTGAGCGCAGTTTCAATAACCGCGAGCTCCTTCGAGGTCGCTCGCTCTGCGGCCCAACGCGCAATAGTCGGCTCCACCAGATTACGCACTTCACTCATAGCGCCAATTAAACGCGGGTCATAATCACTGGCTAGTACCCATTGCAATACATCGGTATCCAGATAATTCCACTGGTTGCGGGGCCGCACAAAAGCACCACGAAAGCGCTTCACTTCAATCAAGCGTTTTGCCATCAACGCCCGGAAAACTTCACGAATCATGTTGCGAGACGTTTGAAATTCCTCACAAATCTCAGCTTCAGCAGGTAACGGTGACCCTGGTGGGTATTTACCTTCAACAATCTGCTGACCAATAACCAAAATGATGCGGTCTGTTTTACTGAGTTGTTCTTTTGTCATGTTCGCTCCGGCTGTTTCAGATAAACCAATAGTGGTTGGCTTACTTTACGCATCTCTTGGTTAACCGTCCCCACAGCGCCGCACAATTTTCAAATCACGTCACTCAACCTCAAACAGATTGTAGAGCCATTTAATTAATCTGTACTACAATCTAGATCGCAAAATAAGCAATGCGTCACAAAGCGAAGGAAAAATACTGCATTATCGCTATTTTTTTAGAATAAATAGTCTAATATAGATTTTTTATTCCAAACAAAAACCGCCTATGCTTAGCCGATACCAGCCAATTGCTGATGCGATTGCCACCCTTTTCTCTCCCTATGCGGAAGTTGCCATTCACGACTTAGCCAGTCAGAAGCTGGTTTATATCGCTAATAACTATTCACAGCGGGAATTAGGGGAAGACTCCAATCTCAGTGACCTGCAATTTGATCAACACTCGCAGGTCATTGGGCCATACCAAAAACGTAACTGGGATGGTCGGCAGTTGCGCTCTATCAGCAGCGTATTGCGGGGGGACGATAAACAGCCTATCGGCCTACTGTGTATCAATCTGGATATTAGCGTTTTTGAAAGCGCTAAAGCGGCGCTGGATTTATTCCTATCAGGCCATCAATTGCAGCCACAACCGGATGTTCTGTTCCAAGATGATTGGCAGGAGCGGATCAATACCTACACCCATCACTGGCTACAACAGCAGCAACTCACATTGGTCACGCTAGACAGTGCCAGCCGCCGTAAGCTCATTGAGGCGCTTTACCAGCAGGGAGCATTTAACGGCAAAAATGCCGCAGGCTACGTTGCAAAAATTCTTAACATTGGCCGGGCGACCGTTTACAACCAGCTGAAAAATATCAAAAACAGCTGAAAAAATTTAAAGGAACCGACATGAATACGCTATTCGATGCCATCAAAGAAGCCCACCAGGTATTACGTCCGCAAGTGAGAGTGACGCCATTGGAATATAGCCCGCTGCTGTCCCAGCACAGTGGCTGTGAAATTTATCTCAAATGTGAGCATCTACAACACACCGGTTCTTTTAAATTTCGTGGTGCCAGCAATAAACTGCGTTTACTCACTGACGAACAGCGCCAACTGGGCGTAATCACCGCCTCTACCGGCAACCATGGGCAAGCCATGGCGCTGGCTGGGAAGTTGGCCGGGGTGAAGTCCACTATTTATGCCCCCGAGCAGGCCGCCGCCATCAAGTTGGAAGCTATCCGTGCCTTGGGTGGCGACATTGAACTGGTGCCCGGTGATGCACTAAACGCGGAACTGGCTGCGGCTCAGGCCGCACAGCAGCAGGGTAAAATCTATATTTCCCCCTATAACGACAAGCAAGTCATTGCCGGGCAAGGCACCTGTGGCATGGAGATGGTTGAACAACAACCTGATCTTGATGCTGTTTTTGTTGCAGTAGGTGGCGGTGGTCTAATTTCCGGTATTGCGACGGTGCTGAAGAAACTCTCTGATAAAACACAGGTAATTGGTTGTTGGCCAGCCAATGCAACCAGCATGTATACCTGCCTGGAGAAGGGGCAGATTCAGGAAGTGGCTGAGCAAGAAACACTGTCTGATGGCACCGCTGGCGGAGTTGAGCCAGAGGCCATAACCTTCGCCCTTTGCCAGCAGTTAATCGACCAAAAAGTGTTGGTGAGTGAGCAGGAAATCAAAGATGCCATGCGCTTGATTGCCCGCACTGACCGCTGGATGATTGAGGGTGCCGCAGGTGTGGCCTTAGCCGCAGCGCTGAAATTAGCACCACAGTGGCAGGGCAAGAAAGTGGCGGTGGTGTTGTGTGGCAAGAATATCGTGTTGGAAAAATATTTGGGGGCAATCAGCGCATGATTATCCTCAATAAACAACAGATTCTCGACAAGTTCGATGCCGATGCCATCACGTTACTGCTAAAAGAAGGGTTTATTGCTTTTAGCCAAAAACAGGTACAAATGCCCCCAGTGCAGCATTTGCTGTTTGAGCAAGCTAATGGCGATTGCTGTATTAAAAGTGGTTATTTGCAGGGCGACAGCCTATTCGTGGTGAAAGTCTCAGGGGGGTTTTATCATAACCCCGCTCAGGGTCTTGCCAGTAATCAAGGGCTGATGATGGCGTTTTCTGCACAAACTGGCGAGCCACAAGCCCTACTCTTGGATGAAGGCTGGCTAACGGCGCTGCGTACAGCCCTGGCCGGGCGCATTGTGGCTGAACTTTGTGCGCCACAGCAGATTAGCGCCATCGGTATGGTCGGCACCGGCATGCAGGCACGATTGCAACTGATGTACTTGAAAAGTGTCATTTCATGTCGCCAGTTATGGGTCTGGGGGCGCTGCGAAACAGCATTAGAAGAATACCGACAATATGCTCAGACCGAAGGTTTTGAGGTCAAAACCACGTTAGATGCCACGGAGCTCGCCCGTCACAGCCAGTTTATTGTTACCACCACCCCCAGCCGGGAAGCTATTTTGAATGCTGTGGATATTCAACCCGGCACTCACATTACTGCCGTCGGTGCCGATGGAGTGGGTAAGCACGAGCTGACTGCTGAATTAGTGGCAAAAGCCGATAAGATTTTAGTGGACTCATGGGCGCAATGCACTGAATTTGGTGAAGTTTCACAGTCATTCCAACAAGGGCTTTTGGCGCAGCATACCTTGACCGAAATCGGGGAAGCATTAACTCAACAGGTGCCTTTCAGAGAAAATGAGCAGCAGATAACCTTAGCGGATTTAACTGGCTTAGGCATTCAAGATGTACAAATAGTGAAAGGCATTCTGAAATAGCTCGCGACTATTATTCTAGCTAATTGCTTTATTTTAGGCCGATAAATTCTATTATCGGCCTCGTTTTATATCCATCATATTTCAATATAATAATCCATCGCGACAAAATTAGTGCTGAGGATGATCAGGCCGTTGACGTGGCCAGAAATACTTCACTCTAAACTCATGGACATTAGATGTTAATAATGAATAATCAAGATGAACACCATTAATATCAATGGCTTGAGTTGTTAACTGTAAAGCAGGTTCCCGAAGACTGATTTTGAGTAAATTGGCAATTTCTTTATCTGGAATAACCGGCATAAAAGTTTCGTAGCATCCGGCAATCGTCATCCCACAATTTAGCTCTATATAAGCAAACTTGGAATTAACCATATCCCGTAAAGATAAATCAGGGAACAGTGCGACAGACATCCAAGTGTCTTCTAATTGTACCGGTTTATCATCAATAAAACGTAGCCTACGAATATAATAGACTTGATCACCAGGCTTTATTCTCAATTGAGAAGCAATATCTGCATTTGACTTTATCACCATAAATTTAAGCACTTTACTGGTACAATTTTTACCCGCTTGTTGCGCATTTTCTGAAAAACTTTTTAATGCACTAATATTAGGTTGAATATTTTTATTTCTTATATAAGTGCCAGAGCCATGCCGCTTTTCAAGTAGCCCTTCATCAACCAGAACAGTCATCGCTTTACGCAATGTATTTCGCGAAATATTCAATGTAAGTGCTAATTTCTGCTCAGATGGGAAAATATCACCAACCTTATAATCCAGCGAATTAACACGGTCCCTAAGGCACTTAACTACTTCAGCATAAACCACTTATGCACCTCTTTATTTATCGTTGATGTGGGTTTTTTTCATTTTATAACAGAGACTTAATTATTTACTTAAAAATGAGACTAGCAAGGTTGTTCTTTTTTAAGCGAATAAGTGAACACAGTAATAGATAAAATAAAGTGATCAAGTTAACGGTTTTGGAAATAACATCCAAGTAATTTAACCTTCATTCTGTAGTACCCAAATGACTAACCAAAAGGTATTAAATAATGGAGCATAAGAAATTAAAGTCTTTTCCCAATAATTTCCTGTGGGGCTCAGCATCTGCAGCTTATCAGGTTGAAGGGGCATGGGATCTGGACGGTAAAGGTGCTTCAGTTTGGGATAAATTTGTCCGTATTCCGGGTAAAACATTTGAAAATACCACTGGTGATACTGCCGTTGATCATTACCATCGTTACAAAGAAGATGTTGCTCTAATGGCGGAACAGGGCCTAACGGCTTATCGTTTCTCCATTGCCTGGAGCCGTATTTTCCCTAATGGTAGTGGGGCTATTAACCAAGCCGGTCTGCAATTCTATGACAATTTAATCAATGAGCTCATTAAGCACAATATCAAACCCGTCGTCACGCTTTATCACTGGGATATTCCTCAAGCGCTACAAGATGCATATGGTGGCTGGGAATCTAGAAAAGTTGTGGCAGATTTCACCCATTATGCTGAAACCGTCTTTAAGCATTACGGTGATCGCGTGCAATATTGGGTTACCCTGAATGAGCAAAATGTCTTTATTGGGCATGGTTATAAAACAGCACTGCACCCACCAGGTGTGGCTGATGAAAAACGGATGTACCAAGCTAACCACCACGCTAACTTAGCCAATGCCGCCGCTATCAGCGCGTTTAGAGCACTTGGTATTCCGGGGAAAATCGGACCAAGTTTTGCTTATGGCCCTAACTATGCCATTAATGCCGATCCAAAAAATGTGTTAGCGGCTGAAAATGCTGAAGAATTCGGTGCCCACTTCTGGATGGATGTCTATGTACGCGGCGAATATCCTCCATTGGTGTGGAACTGGTTAGAAGAACGAGGCCTGGCCCCGGAAACTCATCCAGAAGATACTGAACTGCTAAAACAAGGCAGACCGGATTTTATGGGCGTTAATTATTATCGCAGCATGACAAATGCCTTTAATCCGCTAGATGGTGTTGGTATACAAGCAATGAATACCAACGGGAAAAAGGACAGTGCGAAATATTCTGGCGAACCGGGTGTTTATAGGCACGTATGTAATGAATTCCTTGAAAAAACCAACTGGGACTGGGATATCGACCCGACAGGCTTACGTATTGGCTTGCGCCGTATCGCCAGCCGTTACCAACTCCCGGTGATGATCACCGAAAATGGTTTGGGTGAATATGATACTTTGACCGATAGCGGTGAAGTGAATGACGATCACCGCATTGCCTATTTGCACGACCATGCACTAGCGATACAACAGGCTATTACTGATGGCGTTGATGTCATTGGGTATTGCACCTGGAGCTTTACTGATCTTCTGAGTTGGTTAAATGGTTATCAAAAACGCTATGGCTTTGTTTATATTGATCGCGATGAGCAAAATGAAAAATCATTAACGCGCTATAAGAAGAAAAGTTTCTATTGGTATAAAGAAGTCATTGCCAGCAACGGTGAGATTTTATCGAAAGGTTAATTCGTCCAATTACTTAATCGCTGTTTCATCAGCTCATCATTATTTTAGAGAATAATTATGAAAAAGATATTACTCGTTTGCGCAGCTGGAATGTCAACCAGCATGCTCGTTAAAAGAATGCAAGATCATGCCAAATCAATTGGTTTAGAAGTTGATATCGAGGCGTTATCAATTTCCGATGCCAAAGATAAAGTTGATAGTATTGATATTGTTATGCTTGGGCCACAGGTACGTTATCAAAAAGCTGAGGTCGAAGAGGTTGTTAATGGCAGAGTTCCAGTGTTAGTTATCGACATGAAAGACTATGGTTCGATGAATGGCAAAGCCGTATTAGAAACTGCGCTTAATGCCATTCAGCAATAAATTATTTTCCTAAATTCAGTCTAATAATTGTGCGCGGATAATACTATCTGCGCCTCTACTCTATACTAATAAGGCATAATAATGAGTTTTATGACATCCTTCGAAAGAGGAATGGAGAAAATTCTCGTTCCTGTTGCGATAAAATTAAATTCACAACGGCATATTGCTGCTATTCGTGATGCATTTATTTTATCTTTCCCATTAGTCATGGCAAGTTCATTTATTATATTGATTAACTTCGCTATTCTTTCACCTGATGGCTTTATTGCCAAAATGCTTTTCCTGGGGAAAATATTCCCTAACATTGCCAGTGCCCAAGCTGTATTCTCACCGGTAATGCAAGGATCGGTGAATATAATGGCAATACTGATTGTCTTTTTAGTAGCAAGGAATATTGCTATTAGTTTTAAACAAGACGATCTGTTATGTGGCCTAACGGCGATTGGGGCTTTCTTTATTGTATATACGCCTTACGAAGTCATTAATGGCCAAGCTTATATCACAATGAAGTTTATGGGCGCACAAGGACTATTTGTCGCTATTATTGTGGCGCTAATTACCGGAGAGATCTTCTGCCGATTAGCAAGGTCACCCCGTGCAACCATTACGATGCCAGCACAGGTGCCACCGGCCGTTGCTCGATCGTTTAAAGTTTTAATTCCTGTTTTCTTTGTTATGATTTTCTTCTCAGTATTGAGCTATCTGATTGCTCTGATATCGCCTCTTGGGATCAACGACCTGATATACACCTTGATTCAAGCGCCTCTCAAGCATATGGGCACCAATATCTTTGCTGTTGTAATTATTGGTTTAGTCTCTAACTTCTTGTGGGTTCTCGGTATTCACGGCCCTAATACCGTGGCCGCAATCCGCGAAGCTATCTTCTCGGAAGCCAATCTGGAAAACCTGTCTTACGCCGCATCGCACGGCACAACGTGGGGCGCACCTTACCCAACGACTTGGGGAAGTATTTACGATACCTTTGCCAACTATGGTGGCTCAGGTATGACGCTTGGCTTAATTTTTGCCATCTTCATTGCCTCGCGCCGTCCAGAATATCGTGACATTGCTAAGTTATCTATTGTCCCTGGGTTATTTAATATTAATGAGCCTATTATTTTCGGCTTACCTATCGTCCTTAACCCAGTATTAATTATTCCGTTTATTTTAGTCCCTGCGATTAACTCATTAATTGGTTATTTCTTTGTATCAATGAATATCATTCCTCCGGTGGCTTATGCCCTTCCGTGGACAACCCCCGGACCGCTGATTCCTTTCTTGGGTACAGGAGGGAATTGGCTAGCGCTCGGTGTCGGTATATTCTGTCTGATAGTCTCGACGTTAATTTATCTGCCATTCGTTATTGCTTCTAATAAAGTCCAGATGAAAAACGTAGAGAATACATAATCTCGACAGATATCAGGAGAGAGCACAATGAAAATAGCTGCATTCGATATTGGCGGAACCTCGCTAAAAATGGGGATTGTCTCATCGGAAGGCAAAATCTTAGCGCAGGGTAAGGCCGCGATACAGGAGAGCAATGGCGATCAAATTCTGCATGAAATTCAGCGCTGGCTCGACCTTCAGCATGGTTATGAAGGTATTGCTATCAGCGCCCCTGGGCACGTCAATCCGTTCAGTGGATTGATATCCATGGGCGGAGCTATTCGTAGATTCGATGACTTCAACCTTAAGATTTGGTTGGAGCAGCGCTGTGGCTTGCCTGTAAGTATCGAGAATGATGCAAATTGCGTATTACTGGCAGAAAAATGGCTGGGAAAAGCACGTCAACTAGACGATTTTCTCTGTCTGACCATTGGAACCGGCATTGGCGGCGGCATCTTTGCTAATGGCAATCTGGTTCGTGGTGGACATTACCGGGCTGGTGAATTTGGCTATATGTTCAGCTCACAACCTGGAGCAGAGCGCCCTGGCAGCTATACGATGAATGAAGTTTCTACTTTGTTGGTCTTGCGCCGGCGCTTTGCCACCAAGGTCAATCGGCCAATTGAATCAGTAACAGGCGAAGAGATTTTTACTGGCTACGACAATGGCGATCTTATCTGCCGACGTCTTGTTGATACTTTTTATAATGATATTTGTGCTGGCATTTATAACTTGGTTCATCTTTTCGATCCAACGCATATTTTTATTGGTGGCGGAATTACGGAAAGAGAAACATTCTTAGATGAACTGAATGCGCAGCTTAATTGGTTTGATATCAAAGATACTGTTATTGATATTGCAACATATAAGAACCATTCAGGTTTATTAGGCGCAGTGTATCATTTTCATCAAATACACCAAGCCCAATAATTTTATTAATTAACGCTGCATATTATTGAAGGATGGCAACTAAATACAAAAAATAAAATAACAATAACTAATAGAACCCTAATTTAAATTACTTTTTAAGGTTGTGTTAATACAACCTTAAAACACTGTGTCTGGAGAATGACATGCCCTGCTATTATTCAAAAAATAAGATTGCCATTGGTATTATTGCCGCCTGTTTATCTTATTCTACTGTGGCTGCACCATTATCTGTTGAACAACGCCTCGCGTTATTAGAAAAAAAGCTCAGTGATAATGAACAAGAATTACAAAAAACACGGTCTGAATTACAGCAATATAAAGCCAATAATGCTGCTGAAGTTTCTGCAAAACCGGTCACCAAGAATGACCGAGTGCTGGTTCAGCAACAAGTCCCCGCGACAGCAGGGTCAGCTAATGGACAACCTGTTGTCCAGAATTCGGCATTAACATTAGATGAAATCAGCAAATATATTAAAGATGACTTTGGTTTCAACTACTCAGGTTATTTCCGCTCTGGTTGGGCAACAACCCCGCGCGGTGGGCCAAAATCCTGGGCCATTGGCTCTTTAGGGCGCTTTGGTAACGAACACAGCGGATGGTTCGACTTAACACTCAGCCAAAGGGTATACAACAACAATGGCAAAACAGCGAAAGCCGTTGTGACGTTGGATGGTAATGTTGGGCAGCGTAACAATGATAGTTGGTTTAATGACGGCGGCGATGATTTATTAAAATTCTCTGACATGTATCTAACGACCACCGGATTTGTTCCGGGTTTACCGGATACAAACTTATGGGTCGGTCGCCATGCATTGCAGCAGTACGAGTTGCAAATGCTCGATTGGAAAGCACATAAAGAAAATACCGCCAGCGGCGTCGGTCTGGAGAATATCCCTCTCGGCACCGGGAAATTGGATGTCTCGCTTAATCGTCAGGATCTGAGAAACTGCGCGCGTAATACTGACGGCTCAGCAAATTGTAATCTGACCGATGATGTGAATACCAACTCGGTTGATTTTAACTATCATGATATTCCGCTGTGGGATAAAGCCAATCTGACCTTCCGTGGTCGTTATAATCTGGCTAATAAGACCAGTGATAACAAGCGTAACGAAAGAGATAATGATTTCTTCGACGTAAAAGATGCATGGCTGGCAACTGCGGTACTGCGCCAGAACTTTGATCGTGGTGCATTTAATGATTTTGCTTTCCAGATTGCGAATAACTCTATCGCATCAGGCTTTATGAATATCTCCGATGCCAATCCAGACTTTGGTCGTGGGAAATATTACTACGGTGATTATGATGGCGGCACAGCCTTCCGTCTTATCTCACAGGGTGAAGCCTATCTATTGCCTAATGTGATCATGGCAAATACTGTGGTGTATAGCCAAGGTAATAATCTGTATGACTACAACACTCTGGCAGATACTGATTTCCACAGTATTCGCGCGGTAGTGCGCCCATCCTACATTTGGAGCGAATATAACCAAACGGGTGTTGAACTGGCTTATTTTGATCAAGTCAATAAAGCACAAAATAACCGTTATCATGAGTCCGGTTATAAAACCACCTTGTTCCATACCTTTAAAGTGGGCACCAGTTTGCTAAATTCTCGCCCAGAAATTCGTTTTTACAGCACTTATTTAAAAGTGTTGGATAGCGAAATCGATCATTGGACATTCAATGATGAGAAGAAAGACCAATTATCCTTTGGTGTACAAGCTGAAGTTTGGTGGTAAACCGCACTTGGCCAAGTAAATATTAAAACATCAGGGGTCTGCGGGTGGCCCCTGATTTCATACTTTATCAAAAATATCTTAGAGGCAAATATGGATCTGGAACTAACAGTAATGGAACTGATTATTCATGCTGGAGAATCACGTTCAAATTCAATGGAAGCATTACGTCATGCTCGCCAGGGGGAATGGGACAAAGCAGATGAGTTACTCGTGGCGGCAACCAATGCAGCGCGAGAAGCCCATCATATACAGACTCAGCTTATTGGGGCTGATGAAGGCTGCGGTAAAATCCCAGTCAATTTGATTATGGTTCATGCTCAGGACCATTTAATGAATGCCATGCTTTGTCAGGAACTGGCCGTAGAAATCATTAAATTACGTCGTGAAGTCGCTGCATTGAAAAATACGCATTAAGATTATTAGCCCCAACGCAAAATGCACTGGGGTTTTATCTTCTTAGCTACAGAACATATTTTTCAATTGCCATGGCTACGCCATCTTCAGTATTGGTGCCTGTAACAAACTGCGCTATCTCTTTCAGCTCAGGAATTGCATTGCCCATCGCCACCCCCATACCGGCGTAATTAACCATTGCGATATCATTGCCCTGATCACCCAACGCCATAATATTCGCCTGTTCGATACCTAAATGCTCCGCCAGCATTTTCACGCCTGTCCCCTTATCAACCCGCTTACTCAAGATCTCCAAGTAAAAAGGCGCACTCTTCATGATGGTGAAACGCTCAAAAGCCTCGGCTGGCATCATCTCTAAAGCACGGTCCAGTTTTTCTGGCTCATCAATCATCATCACTTTCGGGAAACGCAATGTTGGGTCCATCTCTTCTATCGCCCGATATTTTAACGGAATGCCCGTTAACAGCACTTCGTGCAGAGTATATTTGCTGATGTCTTTGTTCGCGGTATATAAAGTATCAAAATCAAAAGCCTGAAAACTCACGCCCATTTTGCGCGATAAAGCTTCAAAATAGCGATAATCTTCAAAGCTGATCGTTTCCTGCAAAATACACTCGCCGGTCGCGGCTTTTTGTACCAATGCACCATTGTTAGTAATGCAATAATCGCTATTGCCTTCCATATTGAGTTCGCGCAAATAACGTTGGACACCGATATAAGGACGACCAGTTGCCAAAACCACACAAACCCCTTTCTCACGGGCAGCGGCAACCGCCTGTTTTACCCGAGGAGTAACTTCATGCTGTGGATTCAGCAACGTGCCATCCATATCAATAGCGATCAATTCAATAGCCATAGGTCCTCACATTTATTTAGCCAATACTCCATGCTAACGCGATTCAGCGATCAGATTCTAGTGAGTCTGTGCGCCGTATCAGTATCACAGAGAGCGAAATCTTGAATAGCACCCCATTCAAGCAAAAAAAAGCCCAGATGCAGTTTTCTGCTCTGGGCTTTTTGTCAGACAATAATCAGCCTGATCAATTAGATATCGATGTTCGCTGCACGCAGCGCATTCTCTTCGATAAAGGCACGACGAGGTTCAACCGCATCACCCATCAGGGTAGTGAATAGTTGGTCAGCGGCAATGGCATCTTTAACCATCACACGCAACATACGGCGACCTTCTGGATCCATCGTGGTTTCCCACAATTGTTCTGGGTTCATTTCACCCAAACCTTTATAGCGCTGGATTGCCAGGCCACGACGAGACTCTTTCACTAACCAATCTAGCGCACCTTCAAAGCTGGAAACCGGCACACGGCGATCGCCACGTTCAACAAAGGCACCCTCTTCAATCAGGCCACGCAGTTTGTCACCAAGCAGGCAGATTTTGCGGTATTCGCCACCGTGGATGAAATCAAAGTCCAGCTCATAATCAGTATCTACACCATGGGTACGGATACGTAATATTGGCTCGAACAATTGACGCTCACGGTTTTCACGCACTACTGCGCTGTAACTGCTGCCGTGTTGCTCTTTTTCATTCAGCAAGGCCACCAGCGACTCAATCCACTGCGTCACAACTTCTTTATTGCTTAGCTCTTCTTCTTGCAGCGTCGGCTGATAAATCAGGTTATTCAGCAAAGCACGCGGGTAACGGCGTTCCATACGCGCGATGGTTTTCTGTACGCTGTAATGTTCAGCAACCAGTCGCTCTAATGGCTCACCGGACAGTGCAGGCGCATGTTCATTGATGTGCAGTGCTGCCCCATCCAATGCCAATGTCATCTGGTACTGTTCCATAGCATCATCATCTTTGATGTATTGCTCTTGCTTGCCTTTCTTCACTTTATACAATGGCGGCTGAGCGATATAAACATGGCCACGCTCAATAATTTCCGGCATCTGGCGGTAGAAGAAGGTCAGCAGCAAGGTGCGGATGTGAGAACCATCCACGTCGGCATCGGTCATGATAATGATACTGTGATAGCGCAGTTTGTCCGGGTTATATTCATCCCGACCAATACCGCAGCCCAGCGCAGTAATCAGAGTGGCGACTTCTTGTGAAGAAAGCATTTTGTCAAAACGCGCTTTCTCGACGTTCAGAATTTTACCTTTCAGCGGCAAAATCGCCTGGTTCTTACGGTTACGACCTTGCTTAGCAGAGCCGCCCGCGGAGTCCCCTTCCACTAAGTAGAGTTCAGACAGTGCAGGGTCACGTTCTTGGCAGTCAGCCAGCTTGCCTGGCAAGCCGCCTAAGTCCAGCGCCCCTTTACGGCGTGTCATTTCACGGGCTTTACGCGCCGCTTCACGGGCACGGGCCGCATCGATAATTTTACCGACCACGATTTTGGCGTCAGTTGGGTTTTCCAGCAAATACTCAACCAGCTTCTCGTTCATCAGCGTTTCAACCGCAGTTTTCACCTCAGAAGAAACCAATTTATCTTTAGTCTGTGAGGAGAATTTAGGGTCTGGCACTTTCACGGAAACCACGGCAATCAGGCCTTCACGAGCATCGTCACCCGTCGCACTGATTTTCGCTTTTTTACTGTAGCCTTCTTTATCCATGTAGCTGTTCAGGGTACGGGTCATTGCCGTACGGAAGCCCACTAAGTGAGTCCCCCCATCACGCTGCGGAATGTTGTTGGTGAAACAGTAAATATTTTCCTGGAAACCGTCGTTCCACTGCAAGGCCACTTCTACACCGATATCATCTTTCATGGTGGAGAAATAGAACACTTTGGGGTGGATCGGGTTTTTGTTTTTGTTCAGATACTCAACAAACGCCTTGATACCGCCTTCATAATGGAAGTGGTCTTCTTTGTCGTTACGTTTGTCTTTCAGTTTGATTGAAACCCCGGAGTTCAGGAACGACAGCTCGCGCAGACGCTTAGCCAGGATTTCATATTGGAATTCGGTGTTATTGGTGAAAGTCTGGAAACTTGGCCAGAAGCGCACGGTAGTCCCGGTTTGATCGGTTTCACCCACCACTTTCAGTGGTGCCTGCGGCACACCCATTCTGTAAGTCTGCTCGTGAACTTTACCTTCACGGCGGATCACCAGCTCCAGTTTTTCAGACAGAGCGTTAACAACTGACACACCCACGCCGTGCAAACCGCCAGAAACTTTGTACGAGTTATCGTCAAATTTACCGCCAGCATGCAACACGGTCATGATGACCTCAGCGGCCGATACCCCTTCCTCGTCATGCATACCGGTAGGGATACCACGACCATCATCCTGTACGGAAACGGAGTTATCCGAATGGATGGTCACCACAATTTCTTTACAGTGGCCAGCGAGGGCTTCGTCGATAGCGTTGTCCACAACCTCGAATACCATGTGGTGCAGACCGGTACCGTCATCAGTATCACCGATATACATGCCCGGACGCTTACGAACCGCATCCAGCCCTTTTAATACCTTGATACTTGAGGAGTCATAAGTATTCGACATCAACGTTTCTCGCTCATTTTTAATCCTGTGGTTGAACCTCTATTTTGCCATGTTCCACGCGGAACATCTTGCCCTTTTCGCCTACCATGTCAGTCACTTGTTCAGCACTCACTGCGCTGACAAAAACCTGTGCCTGGGTAGCTTTCAAACGCTCGGCCAATAATCGACGACGGCCGGTGTCTAATTCGGAAGCAAAATCGTCAAGCAGATACAGGCAACGCCGCCCGCTCTGTCGGGTGAGAAACTCACCCTGCGCTAACCGCAGTGCGCACATCAGCAACTTCAACTGACCACGCGATAGCAAATCTTCTACCGGCGTACCATCGGCCCGAATGCGGAAGTCCGCTTTATGTGGCCCGACAGCGGTATAGGTTAGCGCTCTGTCACGCTCAAACTGGCGTTCCAGCAACTCACCATAGTCACTCTCTTTATCCCAGCCGCGCTGGAAAGAGAAACTCAAGGCGAACTCTGGCAGGAACAGGGCGCATGTGGCTGAAATATCTGCCGCAATTGCGTCACTGTATGCCGCCCGCCACTCACTAATACGCTCAGCCAGCGGGATAATTTCCTGATCCCAGGCCCGGATTTGCGTATAGTGACTAACCTGGCGCAGCGCGGCGTTGCGCTGCTTAAGTAATCTTTTCAGATTGCTCCAGGCCGTAAAAAAACCGGGTTCGTTATGAAAGCAACCCCAGTCTAAAAAAGCACGCCGAAACTTCGGCCCACCATTCAATAAGGTAAATCCTTCAGGAGTAATCAGTTGCATCGGCAGCATTTGCGCCAATTCAGCTACTTTATGACCATCAGTGCCATCAATGCGCACTTTGGTATCACCCTGCCGACTTTTGCTCAACCCCACGGACGATTCGCGCTCATTAGCATCGACCCGGCCATGTAACACAAACTCAGCACATTCGTGACGTATCACGCGGCCAGCCTGCAAACTGCGAAAAGCGCGGCCATGACCCAGGGTATAAATCGCCTCCAGCACACTGGTTTTACCACTGCCGTTGGGGCCGACTAAAAAATTAAAACCCGACGCCAGCGCTAAGTCTGCCGATTCAATATTGCGGAAATCTTTTATCAGTAAACGCGTCAAAGCCATGAAACTGCTTCTTATTCTTGTATCCCTGACCTCGGGCGTAATTGTCGCAGACAGATTGGGTGCGGACAGCGCACAGCCACCGGAGCGTACTTCAGTACGTGAGGATAGCGAGTACTGCCCAATCCCAAGCTGGCAAGTAAAATAGCCCGCTATAGATCACAGACGCATTGGCATGACAACATAGGCCGCTGCCTGACTATTACCATCCTCAATCTGCACACTAGAGACCGAGTCAGTCAGTAACAGGCTAACATCTTCACACTTGAGCGCATTGAGCACATCAAGCACGTAGCTGACGTTGAAACCGATCTCCATTTCCGCCCCATCGTAGCTAACATCGAGAATCTCTTCCGCTTCTTCCTGTTCCGGGTTATTAGCGGTGATCTTAAGCTGGTTTTGGCTAACATACAGCCGAACACCACGAAACTTCTCGTTAGACAAAATGGCTGCTCGAGCAAAGGCTTGTTTCAGCAAATCGCAACTTGCTTTCAGTGTTTTGTCGGGGTTCTTCGGCAATACACGGCGATAATCCGGGAAGCGACCATCAACCAGCTTAGAGGTGAAAATGAAATCACCGACGTGTGCGCGGATATTGTTACTGCCAATTTGCAGACGCAGTGGCGTATCACCACCATCCAGCAACCGAACCAACTCCATCACACCTTTACGCGGCACGATCACCGAATGTGAAGGTAACGTCTGGCCCACTGGCATCGAACAAACCGCCAAACGGTGACCATCAGTTGCGACAGTACGCAGCTCTTCGCCTTCAGTCTCAAACAGCATGCCGTTCAAGTAATAGCGCACATCCTGATGGGCCATTGAGAACTGGGTAGACTCAATCAGACGTTTCAATGTTGCTTGCGGTAAAGTGAATTCAACTTCACTCTGCCAGTCATCCAGATTCGGGAAATCTGCCGCAGGTAGGGTGGATAGTGAGAAACGGCTACGGCCTGAACGCACCAGTAGGCGATCACCATCCAACGCAACGGTAATTTCTGCACCTTCCGGCAAACCACGCCAGATATCAAAAAACTTCCGTGCAGGCACGGTAGTTGCGCCCTGAGTATGGGGCTGAGACAGCGCCACGCGCGCAACCATCTCCATTTCCAGATCGGTACCGGTCAGCAGCAAAGAGCCTTCCGTGACTTGCAGCAACAAGTTGCCCAAAATTGGCAACGTAGGACGTCCACCCAGCGGGCTACTGACCTGTTGCAGCGGTTTTAGCAGATGCTCACGTTCAATGATAAATTTCATAGCGCTAGGAGGATAATGTTCTGATTAAGTTAGAGAAATCTTCTTTGATGTCGTGACTTTCTTCACGCAATTGCTCAATCTTGCGGCAAGCATGCAACACCGTAGTATGGTCGCGGCCACCAAACGCATCGCCGATTTCAGGCAGGCTGTGGTTGGTTAACTCTTTCGCCAGTGCCATCGCCATTTGGCGTGGACGGGCTACCGAACGGGAACGCCGTTTGGAGAGCAGGTCAGCGACCTTAATTTTATAATATTCAGCAACCGTCTTTTGAATATTATCGATAGTAACCAGCTTTTCCTGCAATGCCAGTAAGTCACGCAGAGCTTCACGAACAAAATCAATGGTGATTGCCCGCCCTGTAAAATTGGCATTGGCGATCACACGATTCAATGCCCCTTCCAGCTCACGAACGTTGGAACGCAGACGCTTGGCAATAAAGAACGCAACCTCACCCGGCAAGCGAATATCATTTTCATCCGCTTTTTTCATCAGTATCGCGACGCGGGTTTCCAGCTCTGGAGGCTCAATTGCCACCGTCAGGCCCCAGCCAAAACGCGATTTCAGACGATCTTCTACCCCATTGATCTCTTTTGGATAGCGATCTGAGGTCAAAATGATCTGCTGATTGCCTTCCAGCAAGGCATTAAAGGTGTGGAAAAACTCTTCCTGAGAACGCTCTTTATTGGCAAAGAACTGAATATCATCGATTAATAATGCATCAACCGAACGATAATAGCGCTTAAATTCTTCTATTGCGTTGTTTTGCAAGGCTTTAACCATGTCTTGCACAAAACGCTCCGAATGCATGTAAACCACTTTGGCATTGGCCTTACGGGCCATGATGCCATTCCCCACAGCATGTAACAGGTGAGTTTTACCCAAGCCTGTTCCGCCATAAAGGAATAGAGGGTTATATGCACCACCCGGATTATCAGCAACCTGACGCGCTGCAGCACGGGCCAGTTGGTTAGATTTACCTTCCACAAAGTTATCAAATGTGTGCTTAGGGTTTACATTCGAACGATAAGAAAGTTCAGGCTGAGCAGGCGAACTGTCCCAACTCGGACGCACGGGTGCGCTGCGGGTAACCGGAGCAACAGGCGCGCTAACACTGGCTGTAACTGGATGACTGTGTGCTCTTACCGCAGGTTTACTCCCAACTTCAAAACGGAGTAAAGGAACCTCGGTGCCACAAAAATCATTAAGCAAGCCATTGATATTGTTTAAGTACTTATCACGGACCCAGTCCAGTACAAAACGATTAGGTGCGTAAAGCGCCAGAGTATTGTCACTCAGTTCCGCCTGTAGGGGGCGTATCCACATACTAAATTCTGTGGCAGGTAACTCATCCTGCAATCGGGCAAGACACTGCTGCCAAAGCGAAAGTGACAC